>NZ_CP151967.1:0-4800000 GCF_038593145.1 Paenibacillus sp. FSL L8-0340 | reverse complement strand
CAAGGCCTCCCACCGCTTTCTGCGGGGGAGGCCTTGGTTGTATTCGCGAATTAATCAGTTATATTCCGGGTGTAATATTCAATGATATCCTTGCGGCGGATAATACCGAGGAAGACTCCGGCGCCATCGACGACAGGCACAAAGTTCTGGTCTGCGGCGAGTGTAAGCATATCCTCCATCTGGGCGTGAATTTCCACGCTTTCATTATGCACATGTCTCTGGATCTCGCTTACGGTAACCTCGCGCATATTCTCAAAGCCGAGGTCCGCTGTGTTCTTCAGCTTCCATAGCAAGTCGCCCTCTGATAAGGTTCCAACATATTTGCCTTCATCGTCAATGATGGGTATCGCAGAATAATAATGCTGTTCCAGCTGCTCCATAGCTTCCAGCATGGATATGGAGGAAGCAATAAATGCGACCTGATCTTTGGGCAGCAAAAAAGAGGATATTTCCATAGGTTCGACTCCTTTACAGTGGAATAAATGCGTAGCGGTAGTTTAATTAAACCATAGTTTAGTATGTAAACGCATTAATAAAAAGATTTTTAACTTCTCTCGAACCTGTAACAACCGTCTCAGCTTGTTTTTTATTTCAAGAAATGAGATTTCTTGCCCACAAAAAAAGAATAGAGAACCCTGCGGAAAACGAACGGGATTCTATATTCTCTGTTTTATATATCAAGATGCATTATTCTTACTTACCTGCTTCGCCATTCTCGTGGCTGATCTGCCATTCAATGCCGAATTTATCTTTCAGGCTCCCATACATTTTGCTCCAGAAGGTCTCCTGCAGCTCCATGACTACTGTTCCGCCTTCTTTCAACTGATGGAACCAGGATTTGAGCTGCTCTTCATCGCGGGATACGAGAGCGAGGCTGATATTGTTCCCCACCGTAAAAGGCATGCC
Organism: Paenibacillus sp. FSL L8-0340; assembly: GCF_038593145.1. Lineage (NCBI taxonomy): Bacteria > Bacillati > Bacillota > Bacilli > Caryophanales > Paenibacillaceae > Paenibacillus > Paenibacillus sp. FSL L8-0340. The sequence goes on along the minus strand of NZ_CP151967.1, from coordinate 4,799,094 downwards.
CGGAAACACATCAGAGAACATTACATTGCTGCCGTCAATGTTTAATCTGGAGTGCATGACCAAGGATTTGGCTTCTTCAGGAAGCTGATACTCGGGGTTTGGCGGCGAATCTCCAAAGGTCATGATCTGTGGAGCCTCTGTACCAAACACCGCAGCATAATATTCTACAGCTTCACGGCAGTTCCCATTGAAATTCAAATACACATCAACAGACACATGCTTCACTCCTCAAATGTTAAATTAAGCCAAGCGCATACTTCCATATTGTATCATGGCCTTGTCCATAGAAAAATATTCTTTCGGGTCTCTATTACAAGCTGCAATGAACAAATACAATGAAAACCTTAAAATTTATGTCAATTCAGGTAATATTGCGCATGGAGAGTTGACCATCAGAATGAAATGTTCCCGCTGTCCGGCTGCGCTGCTCCGTTCAGGATTCCGTCAACCCATAAATAACAGCGTTTCAATTGTTCCTCTGAAATAAGGTCGGAGCGGTGCTCGAACATGATTTTTACGTCACTGTTCTCCTCACGGATAATCCGCAAATAATCCTCGATTGGTGCCCAGCCGTCTTGCGGGCTTAATTCCGGAAGAACCGGATAGTGGCTGTTGTGCACGCTGTCATTCACCTGAACATTGGAGAGGTGGATCAGACCTGCATAGCGGGTAAACTTTCTCAGGATGGCTCTGGCGTCAAAATACGGGTCGAGCTGGTCCTGCAGAAATAACCTCGCAGTATCCAGGCAGAGCTTAATCCGGGGGTACCGGATCAATAATTGCTCGAAAAAATCGTGGTCGTAAATATATCTGTTTAATGTATCAAATTCCAATACGGGGACAAATTGATACTGAAGGCTCTGTGCATTCAGCCATTCAAAGAGTTGCTCGCTGCGCATTATCAGCTCTTCCAGCGTGATTTCAGATTCATAGATAAACTCCCGGGAATCTCCAAACCGCCATCCTGTCCAATTCACACGTTCATCCAGAATCACAGGTTTCGGATAATGAAATAGAATATATTCCGGCTGAAGGGCTGTCAGAACATCCAGCTCTTCCCGGACATGCTGATAGGCATCCTCACGCACCTGCCCGTCTGTGGAGAGGAATAGGGGATCGCGTAGCCTGGTGGTGTCAGCCCGGAACGGAAAATGTACGCCAACCTGAAATCCTTTGCTGCGGGATTCTTCGATTAAATGCTGCATATCTTCTGCGGTGGTGAATGAACAAGCCTCTATTCCATAGAATCCGTTTCTAAAGTCTTTATGGTATTTCTCGTAATCAAACCCTCCATATTGTCCAATCATAAACTGCTGCAGTGTAACCGCCTCGCTTTAAAGTCACTTTTTGGTATTAACTTCGCTGGACAACTTCCAATTTCCTGCCTGGGCCGTAGTATTTCGGATAGACAATTAACCGGCCCGTTCAATATACTAGGGGAGAGAAAGGGTTTCAAAAGGTTTTAGCAAAGGAGAATAGAAGTGACTAACAAGCGGATTGCCGGCCTTCGGCTCTTGAACCAGCACATCAGCAGTCCCGCGTTCCACCAGCCGGAACAGGTCGTAAGGGCACTAGGTGCGCTGCAGGCACAGGACTATATGCAGGCGGTCTGGGCTATCGGCTTGCGCACAGCATCGGCGGGATTGGCCGATGTGGAGCGGGCCGTCACGGAACGGGAAATTCTTCTGACCTGGTCACTTCGCGGGACCATTCATTGTGTACCACCTCAAGATGTGAAGTGGATGCTTCAGCTATGCGCTCCACGGCTGCTGCGGGCGGCAAAACGCAGGCTGGAACAATTGGAGCTGGACGATAAGACTTTGGAGCGCTCCAGAAGGATCATCTATCATGCCTTAAAAGGAGGGCGGTGTGTTACGCGCCCTGATCTGCTTCGGCTGCTGGAGGATGAGGGGATCAGCACTGCCAGCCAACGGGGCTACCATATCCTGTGGCACTGCGCGTATAACGCATTAATTTGTTTTGGGCCTCTGCACGGCAAGCAGCAAACCTTTGTCCTGCTGGATGAATGGGTGACCGGGTCCAGGGAGCTGTCCTTCGATGAGTCACTCGCTGAGCTTGCCCTGCGGTATTTTACGACCCACGGGCCTGCAACCGTACATGATTTTGCCTGGTGGACAGGCATGACGCTTACGGATGCCAGAGCAGGACTGGACGCGGTGAGCAACGAGCTTATAAGCGAAGTTATAGAATCCGGTGAGTACTGGATGCCGAATACACCGGTTGAAGGAACAGAGACCGGTAAATCTTCCGGTGTCTATCTGCTTCCGGGCTTCGATGAGTATATTCTGGGCTACAAGGACCGCAGTGCGGTCCTTGAGCCGGAGACCGCTCCGCTAATTGTTCCCGGCAACAACGGTGTATTTATGCCGACGATTGTATGGGATGGACAGGTCATCGGGATATGGAAACGTACCCTCAAGAAAAAAGGTGCCGAGCTGATAGTATACCCCTTTAGATCCTTGGACGGCGTCCTTAAAGAACAGTTGGAACAGGCTGCCGGACGTTATGCCGCTTTTCTGGGACTCCCGCTCACCAAGCTTGATATGAAAGAAATATAAGCCGAAAACCGCTGGAGTATGCCGCCGAAGGCGGATGTCTCCCTTTGCTGATCCGGGGCGTCGGTCCGATCGGAACGATTTCCGTCTCCGGCCTGTCTGGCGGAGAAGACCACGGGATGATTGACAGTGTACTGGAGCAATTTCTGAAATCCAATCAGTCATAACTAAACTACAGGAGCAGCTAATATGCCAAAATACGTCGAAATCGGTTATCCAATTTATGAAGGAATGCCTGTTTTTCCAGGATTGCCAGAAGTGAAATTAGAGCCTAGAGAGCGCTTAGACAAAGGGGATGACTGGAACGGAAGTGTGTTAAGTATTTATCTTCATGCCGGTACCCATGTCGATGCCCCGTGGCATCACATGAATAACGGTAAGGGAATAGATGCTATTCCGATAGAAGACTTCATCTACCGGAAGCCGCTACTAATTGATTGCCCGCTTGGCCCGAACGGCTTTATCACCGTCGAAAAACTAAAGGAATATGAAGAATTGAATGAAGCGGATCTTCTGATTTTCAACACGAGTCACTGGAAATACCGGGATACTGATTTCGGGAAATACGCCAATAATTTCCCCGCCGTCTCTACTGAAGCCGCTGAATACATCCGGACGAAGCTGCCAAACTGCAAAGCGGTGGCTATTGATACCTTGAGCATTGAAAATATGAGTGAAGCCAAAAGAAACGGTTATTTTGTCCACCATGCCTTCTTAGATCATGAAAAGTATAAAGAGAAGACTATGCTCATTTATGAAGACATTAATCCAGCGCCGTTGGTTGGCAAAAAGCTAATTTCTGCCTTCACAGCTCCACTTCGCATTAAAAACCACGATGCATCTATCGTTAACATTATCGTTGAAATTGAAGAATAAGTCCTACAACAAACCGCCCGTGGACAATCCACGGGCGGTTTGTTGTTTAACTCTCAGTACTCATTGAACATTGTGGCAATTTCATCGTACTGTACAGTTTGCGTCAGTGCCAGCGACAGCAGAATTCTCGCTTTCTGCGGCACTAGGCTGTTGCAGGGAATCGAATTGGCGGAAAGGTCAATGTAAGAGTCCTTCAGCGTAATTCCACTGGAGATCCGCGAGCAGCGGACGACTGGAATGTTGTTGTTCTTAAGTTTCCCGACTTTATCAATCCACGGTTTGCTGTATATTCCTCCGCCCGCTCCCGCAATTACAATTCCTTTGGAGATCGTAGCCAGGTAATCGAGTATGCCCGGATCGGCATCGACGTGGAAATAAGCGACTGACACTTCAGGCAATCCACTCAGAGCCGATACGTCGAACTGTGCTGCAGTGGTATGTCTTTTAAGGGATCTTGTATAGAAGAAAGCCTGACTGTCGCGCATGTAGCCCAGGCAGCCGAAATCCCGCTCGTCAAAGGCGTTGGCTTTAAAGGTATTCACCTTCTGCACATCTCTGCCGCTGTAGATCCCCTCTGCAAAAACAACCATAACCCCTTGACCGGAAGCGTCCGGATTCGCTGCCAACGCCACCGACTGGAACAGGTTCAGAGGGCCATCTGCGCTGATCGCAGTTGCAGGCCGCATTGATCCGGTAATAATCACCGGCTTGTCGGTTTTGATGACCAGGTTCAGGAAATAAGAGGTTTCATCAAGGGTATCGGTTCCGTGGGTAATGACGAATCCGTGAATATCCTCGCGGAGGGCAAGGGTGTTGATCAATGTAGCCAACGTCAGCCAATGGTCGCTGGTAATGTCGGCACTGCAAAGGTTGCTGACCTGTACTCCGGCGCAATTTGCGATCCGCTCCAGATGGGGGACACTGTCCAGCAGGTCTTGTATCGGCAGGGCGCCGGGTTCGTAATTCAATGTTTTGTGGGCTTCCCCACTTCCGGCAATGGTGCCGCCGGTAGCCAGAATGACCACATTTTTAAGCACGGGATTATAGTAAGGGGAAGTGTCAAAATTCACTTCAGGGATTGGAATAATCATCTCTTCGTTTCCTTTCAGGTCAATCTATTATGTGAGAAAGCTAATGTTATGCCATTAACAAGTCAATAGAATTGTATCAAACCTTTCCTATAATAAATAGCCATGTGCAGTATTTTATGATGAAAATAATGTGCTGGACCGTGATGTGAGGATATTCAAGAAACAAAGGAGAATTTTCTATTCCGGGAGGATACCACCAATGATAACATCATGTTGTAAACAACAGCACCAGCCAAATACAGGGAGGGGTTTTTTAGAATGAAAAAGTCTTTGAGAGCGATACCACTATTGCTTGTAGCCATGATGCTTGCAGTGCTGGTATCCGCTTGCGGTAACGGTGCAGGCGGTAAGGTGGATGTAGGCATCGTGCTGCCGACTAAAGATGAGCCAAGATGGGTGCAGGATGAGCAAAGATTTAAGGATGCATTAAAAGACACAAAATATACTTCAGAGATTTTGTTCAGCCAAGGTTCTTCTGCTAAAGAAAAAGAAAACGTAGAAGCCTTGATTGCAAAAGACATTAAAGTCCTGATCATTTGTCCGCAAGACGGTGATGCCGCCGCTGCAGCAGCTGAGGCCGCTCAAAAAGCAGGCATCAAGGTTATTGCCTATGACCGCCTGATTAACAACACGGATGCCGTTAACTACTATGTAACTTTTGACAGTATCGCAGTAGGTAAAGCACAAGCCCAATACCTGGTGGATCATGCCAAAGGCAAAGGCCAGCCATTGTATTTGTACGCGGGTGCAGCTTCGGATAACAACGCATTTTTGTTCTTTGAAGGCGCTTGGTCTGTGCTTCAGCCGAAGATTGCTGACGGCACATTCACCATCGCCAACTCCAGTGAAGCTGTTGCTCTGAAGGATAAAGCAGAGCTGACCCGTGAGGAACGCAGCAAAATCATCAGCCAGGTGACAACAAACTGGGATGCCAACGAAGCCAAGAACAAAGCGCAAACTCACTTGACCGCTGCAAGCGCTGATCAAAAGGGTGATGTGGCCATCCTTGCTCCAAATGACGGCACAGCCCGTTCCATTGCTGACGTATTCGCTTCGGATTCCGCAGTGACCAGCTTCATCATTTCCGGCCAGGATGCTGAGAAGGCTTCTATCCAATACGTCATTGACGGCAAACAATCAATGACTGTGTTCAAGGATGTGCGCAACCTCGTTAAAGATGCAATCAACATGGGGGTTTCCATTCTCGACGGCAAAACGCCTGAAACAACCGGCTCCTACGATAACGGCAAGATTGAAGTACAAGCGAAGCAAACCGATGTTCAAGTCGTTGACAAGGACAATGTCAAAGCAGCACTCATTGATTCAAAATATTACGAAGCAAGCGAGTTCACGGGACTGTAAACGCACCTGAATATAGTTTAGATGGAATAGTGATAGATACATCTATCACTATTCCTCTATTCTAAGACTTGTTTTGTGAAGGAGCACAAGCTAATTATGAATCCATATATTTTAGAAATGAATAATATTTCCAAGGAATTCACCGGTGTAAAGGCACTCTCGAATGTCAATTTCAAAGTTAGCAAAGGCGAGATTCACTGTCTGGTCGGCGAGAACGGTGCCGGCAAGTCCACACTCATGAAGGTGCTTAGCGGGGTGTATCCGCATGGAACATATTCAGGGGATATTGTCTATGAAGGCAACGTGCAGAGCTTTGGCAGAATTAGCGACAGCGTCAGAACCGGGATCGCAATTATTTATCAGGAGTTAGCCCTGTTTCCGGATCTGACCGTATATGAGAATATTTTTGCCGGGAACGAAGTGAAGAAAGGCGCAATCGTTGATTGGAATCAGACGATTGTCAAAGCGAAGGAAATGCTGAAGAAAGTGAATCTTAACGTCAATCCTGAAGTACTGATTAAGGATTTGGGTGTCGGCAAGCAGCAGCTGGTCGAAATCGCCAAGGCGCTCAGTAAGGATGTGAAGCTGCTTATTCTCGATGAACCAACAGCCGCACTTAATGAAGATGACAGTGAGAACTTGCTGGAACTGCTGAGAGAACTGAAGAAACAAGGAATTACCAGCATCATGATCTCCCATAAATTGAAGGAAGTTATTGCTATAGCCGATCATGTCACCGTGCTACGCGATGGACGGACGATATGCACGCTTGATGCTGCCAAGAATGAAATATCGGAAAGTGTAATTATCAAGAACATGGTCGGCCGTGACATCGATGATATCTATCCTAAACGGAATACTGAGCATTTCGGAAATGATGTGCTGGAGGTCAAGAACTGGACGGCATTTGACCCCAAGCTGGGCCGGGATGTGGTCAAGGATGTGAACATCCACGTGAAAAAGGGCGAGATCGTCGGTATCGCCGGGCTGATGGGCTCAGGCCGGACGGAATTGGCACAAAGCATCTTCGGCAATCCGAAATCCTATAAAATACATGGCGACTTATATATGAACGGCGCCAAAAAAATATTTAAGAACACCAAAGACGCAATCAATGCGGGAATCGCCTATGTGACGGAAGACCGGAAAGGCGACGGCTTATTTTTGATTCAGGATATCAAGCAAAATATTTCAGTCTCCAATCTTGAGGCCATTTCTTCGCAGGGGATGATCAATACCAATGAAGAGGTGAAGATTTCGAACGAATATAAAAAATCAATGAATATCAAAGCCCCGTCTGTTGAACAACTGGTCGGTAATTTAAGCGGCGGCAATCAGCAGAAAGTTTCCCTTGGCAAATGGCTGTTTGTAGGACCGACCCTGCTCATTCTGGACGAACCTACACGCGGTATTGACGTCGGAGCGAAATTCGAAATTTATACGATTATGAACAAGCTGATCAGCGAGGGTATGAGCATCATCATGATTTCCTCGGAGCTGCCTGAAGTGCTTGGAATGAGTGACCGCGTGTATGTCATGGCCGAGGGCAAAATCAAAGGCGAGCTGTCCGCCAAGGACGCAGATCAAGAAAAAATAATGAAACTTGCTACGCAATAGGAGGAAGACCCGTGAAATTATTTAACGAAGCGAAATCATTGATCAAGGTTAATATCCGGGATTATGGGATGTACATTGCTTTATTCGTCATTATGCTGACTTTTTCGATCATGACGGATGGACTGTTTATGTCTTCTCGGAATATAAGCAACCTGATTGATGCCACTGGCTACATTGCTGTTCTGGCTGTCGGAATGACACTGGTCATTGTGATCCGGCATATCGATTTATCCGTCGGTTTTGCAGCCGGGTTCCTGGGGGCAATTGCCGCCATCTTCTTAACGCAGGCAGGAGTTCCGGTCTATTTCACCATTCCGCTTATTTTGATCATGGGGATTATTGTTGGTCTCTTTAACGGTTTCCTGGTTGCACAGATGGGCATTCCTTCTTTTGTGGCTTCTCTGGCAGCGATGCTGATCTTCAGAGGTGCGCTGCTCCGCGTAACGGAGAAGACAGGAACCATTATCGTGAAGGATGAACATTTCAATGCAATTGGCAATGGCTTTATCCCGGCTATCGCCAAGGTTGGCAATTTGAATCTGCTGTCGCTGATTATCGGCGCACTCATTATCGTCCTGTTCATTTACTTTGAATTCTCCAAACGGAACAATAAGCTCAAATACAACTTCGAAGTATTGTCAAACGGCATGTTTACCGTCAAGCTGGTCTTCGTGTCCGCGATCATTGCTTACATCACTTGGATTCTCGCAGGTTACAACGGCTTCTCGTGGACAGTAGTCATCGTAATGATCGTCGTTGTCATCTATCACATTCTGACGACCTCCACTGTAATCGGGCGTCATATCTACGCAGTCGGAAGCAACCCGGAAGCCGCAAATCTAAGCGGGATCAGCGTTAAGAAAATTACGTACATTGTATTCTGCTCCATGGGACTCTTGTCTGCACTGTCGGGGATTCTGTTCACTTCCCGCCTGCAGTCGGCGACTACCACAGCAGGAACGCTGTTTGAACTGGATGCTATTGCGGCTGCTTATGTTGGCGGTGTATCCGCTGCCGGCGGGGTAGGTAAGGTTACCGGTTCCATTATCGGTGCGGTCGTTATGGCTTCACTTTCCAGCGGCATGAACCTGCTAGGCGTTGGTATTTCCTATCAGTACATGATCCGTGGCGGCGTGCTGGCCGCAGCTGTAATCTTTGATGTAATGACACGCAAGCAAAGAGCATAGTTCAAGACAGAACTCACTGGTTAAAAAAGCGGCGGAGTGCTAAGAGGCACTCCGCTGCTTTTTGTGCTAATAAATGATTACTCCAAGCTTCCCATAATATAGTATAATGTCTGATAAATCTGTGATCGCTCACTGAAGAAAGGCATGAGAGATTCGCACCATTATAGGTAGATATAGAGGAGGTCAAGCATACGAACCCTTATTTTACATTGCAGCAGGTGGCGGAAGGTGTCTGGGCCGCTATTGTTATTCCCGGAAGTGGAGCTTTGGGGAACGCGTCGATCATAGATCTGGGCGATGTAACAGTAGTTGTAGACACCTTCAGTCTTCCGCAGGCAGCCGAGTTCCTGCGTTCTGCGGCAGAGCTGCTTACGGGTAAGCCAGTGAAATACATAGTCAATACGCATTATCATGGAGATCATCATTATGGCAATCAGGTATTTGCCGGCAGCATCATTATCTCCACAGCACTCACCCGGGAGGCGCTGATTCAAGGCGGGGCTCCAGAACTGAATATTTGGCAGAGCGGTCTGCAAAATCAAATTGAAATGCTGGAACAAGGGAAAAAGGCTGCGGCAGATCCCCGGCTCCGCGGCGCACTCGGTTATGAAATTGCCGACAAGACTGCGCTGCTGGCGGCAACGCCTATGATCCATAGAGTGACAGCATCCGTTACTTTCTCGCAGCAACTGATCATTCACGGCTCGGCCCGTTCGAGTACTCTGCTCACCTATGGCGGCGGGCATACGGAAAGCGATGCGATGGTGTATATCGAAGACGCCAAGGTGCTGATTGCCGGTGATCTTATCTTAAGCCACTCCCACCCGGCGATGTTGAGCGGCTTTCCGGTTGCCTGGATTGAGATCCTGGAACGGATTGATCGCGAGATTGATGTCAATCTGGTTATTCCCGGGCATGGCGGGGTCACCGGCAGGGAAAGCCTTGCAGAGATGATAAGTTACCTTACTGATATCCAGGCTTACGCGGAAAACGCTGCCCAGAGTGGAGAATCCGCAGATCGCTGGCTGGAGAAGGGGATACCGGCACCTTATGATCATTGGATGATGTCACATGTATATGAATGGAATTTCCGCTGGCTTTTCAATCGACTACTTACAGAAGGGAGAGGATAACATGTTACAACTTGAAAACAAGGATTATTTCAAGGGTTTGCCGCTGCTCGATCATGTGAATATTAACACAATGTTTGCACGGGCAGTGCTTGAGCAGCTTGTTCCCGGCAGCGTTTATGTAGATGCTGTGCACAATCCCCGTGCCTTCTATGTGGTGCATTCCTATGGTATGTCTTTATTGTTTGGAGAGGCCGGCAACGAGGCGTTTACACGGGGACTTCATGATTATATGACTAATCTAGCAGGAATGAGACAGAGTGCGGAGTGGCTGCAAAGTGATCCGGCAGGAGAGTGGACTCCTATCCTTGATTCTATTTTATCTATTCATAACAGCTCTCTGATAAATAGCGGTATGTCATCCCTGGAGAATAATTCCAGGGCCATTGAGCGGAATACAAGAGTGAACTTCTGCTTCAACCGAGAAGCCTACTTGGATGCTAAGGCGCTGCTTCCGCGACCTGACGGCATTATCATGCGTACGACCAGAGAACAGTTCCTGGCTCAGAGCGGAGCGGTCGTTCCCCGTTTTTTTTGGCGGGATGAGGAGCATTTTGCTGCCCAAGGGATGGGCTACACTTTAGTTTCAGGCGGAGAAGCTGCCGCTACCTCTTTTGCGTCTTGCCGCACTGCGGGCCAGCTGGAGATCGGAATCGAAACGGCGGAGAATCACCGCGGAAAAGGCTGCGCACTTGCTGTATGCTCAGCACTGATCGATTATTGTCTGGAGCATAATCTGGAGCCGGTATGGGCTTGTCGTTTGGAAAATCAAGGTTCATATTATTTGGCGCAAAAGCTGGGCTTTAGGCCGACAGTTACTCTGCCATATTACCGGCTGGCTGTGTAATCCTGTAAGGGCAGGCGTATTAGACAAGCATTTCCTAAAGAGACACATTGTAGTGTCTCTTTTTGTTGAACGCATTTTGAATATCCGGCCGTAGCGATTGACCGGATGCTGGAAGAGCGGTTATTGATGCTTTTAGCACATTGTCCAAGCCCGAAGCAGGATAGAGTCCATGGATACCCGGGCGTGTATCCTTTATAATCTCCAATAATGAGAATGGTTATCATTAGGAGGAAGTGTAATGAGTAAAGAACTTGAACGGAGTTATCCGCACCGTGGTTGCGAAGAGCATGTTCTCTACGCAGGTGAGCGGAATCTGGAGTACCGGATCCTTATCTCCCATCCTTCCGGGGAAGCGCCGCCGGAGGGCTACCCGGTCATCTACGCACTCGACGGGAATGCCGTATTTCATACGCTGGCAGAGTCCGCGCGCTTGCAGACACGCAAACCGCATGGCTATGATCCTGTTGTGATTGTAGCCATCGGTTATCCCTCCAGCGAACCCTTTGACATGACCCGCCGTTGCTATGATTTCACGATGCCTGCGGAGTTAGAATCACTGCCGAAGCGGCCAGACGGCAGTGATTGGCCTGAACATGGAGGCGCGGACAGCTTCCTCGATTTGCTGCAGAACGAGATCATGCCGTTGATCTCCGGGCTGTTTCCTGTGGATAGCCTGCGCCAGTCACTGTTCGGACATTCGCTGGGCGGCCTGCTCGTCCTGCATGCCCTGTTCACACGGCCGCAACTGTTCACCCATTACGCTGCCGGCAGCCCTTCGGTCTGGTGGGGCGGTTATTCCCTGCTGGTTGAGCAGGAGCGGTTCTCCGCCATGTACCCTGGGCTGAAACTACAGCGGAAACTGCTGATCACCATTGGCGCAGAAGAGCTGGATCATATGGTTGAGGATGCCGAGAAGCTGCCGGTTCTGCTCGCCCCGCTTGCTGCAGAAGGCTTGCAGGTCAGCCTCGTCAAATTCCCGCAAGAGGGCCATGTTACGGTACTGCCCGCAGCGCTCAGCCGTCTGCTGAGATTCGCTCTGGAATTACAATAAGAAGCCCAATAAGTGCAAAGTCTGAATAGATCCAAACTATACCTATCTCTTGTGGATCACCCGTCCCTATAATAGAGAATAGGTATAAAATTGGAGGCGGATTAGAATGACATTGCGACCTGATATCCAGGCGATAGTTGATACACTTCAGGACCTGGGAGTGATTGAACAGAACAGTCAAGTCAACGAGGAAATGAAAGGAACGACCGAAGGTCTCGTATACATTCTGACCGTCAATAAGGAAAAGAAATATGTGCTGAAGGTAGACACGCCGCAGAGCAATTCCTGCGCCGAACTGCTGCTGGCAGCGTATCCCGGGAGTTCACTGCTGCCTAAACTGCTGTATACCGATCCGCATGGGAACTACATTCTGTATACCTATACTGCCGGTACAACTCATTATAACCGCGGTGCCAAGATAGATTGGCTGCCAGGCATCGTAATCGGTCTTCTGAACCATTATGAAACCTCATCTGCGCCACAATGGGGACGCCTGGAAATGCCGCGGGATTCATGGGCTGAGTTCAATAGAATCAGTTTAGAAGAGGCACGCTCCAATGTGGGGGATATATTGCCTGCGGAGGATTATGATAAAGTACAAGCCTTGTCCGGCAGAATCTCCGGCGCGGAGGACAAGTATCTTTTGCATGGCGATACAGGTGTTCATAATTTTGTATTTCAGGATCACAGCCTGGTGGGCGTCATAGACCCTTCGCCGATGGTTGGACCACTCATCTATGACTTCACTTATGCTTTCTGTTCCTCACCGGATGACTTGAATAGGGTCACCTTGTTTAAGGCGTTTGACCAGCTCAAGCAGAAGGCAATAGGACATTCCAGATTGATAGAAGAGGTAGTTTTCCAGCTGTATTGCCGGATTGGCATCTGTGCCAGAGTCCATCCGCAGGACTTGAAGGACTATTTGACCGCTTGGGAGCACTGGAGAACACATCTGGTGTAACAACAAATCCTATTAAAATATGGTAAACTGATCTCATTAACCATAGGGGTGAGAGATGAATGTCCGATGATCATGATGAGCTATTGGAACAAAGGCGCAAGCGGCTGAAACTCATTCAATTTAGTAAAGAGGATCAAACGCTTATCGAGTCAGAGAAACCTAAGGAAACCTTCGCCGATGTAGGCGGTCTGGAAGAAGTGAAGAAGAAGATCAGGATGAACTTTATTCTGCCGCTGAAGCAGCCGGAGCTGTTCAAAGCTTACGGCAAAGAAGCGGGCGGCAGCCTGCTTCTGTTCGGGCCTCCAGGCTGCGGCAAAACCTTTCTGGCACGGGCGGTAGCCGGTGAGATTGAAGCGAATTTTATGCATATCGAGCTGCAAGCCATCCTGGCGATGTATGTGGGCCAAAGTGAGAACAACCTGCATAATATTTTTGAGAAAGCCAGAGAGAACAAACCGTGCGTCATCTTCATCGACGAATTGGACGCGATGGGCGGCAGCCGCCATCAGATGCGCCAGCATCATGACCGGATGCTGGTGAATCAGCTGCTGCTGGAGCTGGATGGTCTGCAAGCCGAGAATGAGAATGTGTTTGTCATCGGTGCCACCAATACACCCTGGTATCTCGATTCCGCACTGCGGCGTCCGGGCCGCTTCAACCACCTGGTGTTTGTCCCGCCGCCGGAGGAGTCCGAACGTGAGACTATTCTGGGCCTGAAGATGGCCGGAAAACCTGCTCTAGCCTTGAATCTGCCCAAGATTGCAGCAGATACAAAGTTCTTCTCGGGTGCCGATCTGGAGCAGGTGGTGAGCGATGCCATAGAATCTGCGATGGAGCGCACCTTTGAGACTGGAGAGATCCAGCCGATTACAAATGATGACCTGAAGAAAGCAGCGAAGTCCCGGAAGGCTACGACACTGGAATGGTTCTCAACCGCGAAGAATTATGCGACCTTCAGCGATGTCAACCGGGACTACCAGATCGTATTGGACTATGCCAAGAAACACGGAATTAAATAGCGGGATGAGTGACGGAGGCGCTGACAGTGGAGAATCAATTTAAGCAAAATACCCTTCAAGCGGTACATCAGCTCATCGAGTGGAAACGTTACAAGGAAGCTCTGACAGAAGCAGAGCAGGCACTGCGGGAAGAGCCGGAGGATCCGGATGTTTTTGCACTGATTGCCCATATTTATAATCTCATGGATAATTATGAAAAGGCGCTGTATTGGGCGAACGAGGCACTGATCCGGGACCCGGAGCAGACGTTGGCCTGGTATGTGCGCGTCAGTGTCTACTACGAAACGGACAACGAGAAAGCGCTGAATGAGAATCTGCAGGAAGCGATGCGGATTGATCCTTATGAAGCTCATTACTTTTTTCTGAAGGCTAATCTTCTAAACAAGAAGCAGAAATACAAAGAGTCGAGGGAGCTTTTGCGGCTTGCATTGGAACTAAGACCGGAGAGTCCGCTGTATTTGGCTACATTAAGCTATACAGAGGCACTGCTGGGCAATATGAAAGAGTCAGCCGAGCTTGACCGTCAAGCGGTTCAATATGGAGCCGAAATGCCATATGTGATGTTATATTTGGGATGGGCTGCGGGCGACCGCGGGGATTACAAGCTTAAAGAAACATACATGAAAAATGCGGTACGCCTAAGCCCTGACGATAAGCAGATTCAGAGCGAATTCCTGGAGGCGCTCCAGCAGCAGCACAAGCTGCTACGGATTTTTTTATGGCCTACCCGGCTCGTGCGCAGAATGAAGCGTTGGCAGATTATTCTGGCCTGGTTCATCATTTGGATTTTGTTCAGGCCGTTCGTGCTTCTGTTTATTGTATTGTATGTACTGACGCATTGGGTGACCAAAGCCATTGTACATGTGCAAGTGTTTGGCTGGAGACGAAGGGGCATGTGATAGTCCTTAGCCCGAATGTAAAAAGACATCAACGCTTCGTTGGTGTCTTTTTACATTTATCGCACTGAACCCTCCTGACCTCAGATCCGTTTCGCATCCACGAAGCAATGCATGTGCAGCGGAGACAACACCTTCAGCCCTTCCCCCATTTCAAAATCTTTATCCCGGGCCAACTGCCGGCCTTTCTCTGCAAAGTAGAGCCGGTATAGGGCCAGAATTTCATCACTGAACTGGCTGCGGTGCCGGGACATTGCAGCAAATTTCTGCTCGAAAGTTCCGGTGATGTCAATGACCGTGTTCGGCTCTGACGAGAAATAAAACCCGATGGCCTGCGGCTGCCACGGTTTGGTTGAAGTGCCTTTGGGATAACGGGCAAGTCCTGCTAGGAGAAAGGCCTGTGCCGTTGCCTTACCAACAACGATATGATCGTGATGCGCTTCATAGGCCAGCCACGGATCGGGGCAGAAGAGGGCGTCGGGTTGTACGGTTCGAATGATTTCGGCGATTTCCCCGGCTAATGAAGGCACATGATCCAGTGTGCCATCTCCATGCTGCAGCTGATGAAACTCCGTAGCGCCCAGCATTCTCCCCGCTGCCTCCAGCTCAACTCGCCGGATCTTGGCAATCTCTTCATGCGACAGCTGCTCATCTTCTGCCCCGAGGTCACCATTCGTTACGGTCAGGTAGTTGATTTCACAGCCTTTTTCCGCGAAGCTGGCAATAATGCCGCCCATTCCGACTTCATTGTCGTCCGGATGGGGTTGAATACATAATATTTTGCGGCATCCCGTGAGTTCGGGAGGGGCCATAAGGGTATGCAATGCAGATGAATCCATATCCATTCACTCCTTATTCATATTGTATGAGATTCAGACGATTATAAAGCTCGGGAAAATTCCAAATCGGACAATATACGATCTCTTTGCTTGTCGCTAATATTATAGAACAGGATAGGGATAATGGCAGCGACAAAACAAAGCGCCGGCAGGATGAACATCACAAAGCTGAGCCCATGCTGGAGACCCGGGGTTACCGGCTGGTTCTCAACATAGTTCATGAAGCCAAGGCTTGTACCGATGATGATTCTGGAGACAGCTCCGCTAAATTTAGTGATGAATGTATTCGTTGAAAAAACAATACCCTCCCCCCGGAAGCCCAGCTTCCATTCGGAATAGTCAATCGTATCCAGCAGCATGGATGTGCTCACAATAATGGTCATCCCTGAAAAAAAGAAGCTGATCCCGAAGAAGACAAGTGCAAACATCCTATTCTCGTCCCCAAACAGATAGGGAATAACACAGGATAAGCTGCCCAGAAGGCAAGAGGCGATAAACATCTTTTTCTTGGAAAACAACCTCAGCAATTTCGGAGTGGCTATCATTCCCAGCAGCATCCCTACAACAAGACTGATCCCCACCTGAGTGACATACACCGCATCCCCCCAGACATAAATCACATAATACAATTGAATGCTCTGCCTGATGCCGTTAATCAAATTGATAATCAGCAGTGAGGCGAGCAGGGCCAGCAAAGGCTTATTTTTGTAAATCGTCTGCAGATTTGTCTTGAAGGAAATCTTGTCGGGCGAAGGGGCTACTCTTTCTTTGGAGGTTAATCCAGTGAGAAAAATAGAGACCGCCGCAACAGCGGCTACGAGGATTGCAGAATAAAGGTAAGCATCCGTGTTTCTCTCGCCGCCGAAAGCAAGCAGCAGCTGGATGCCACCAATGGTAACGGCTACGGCTCCGAGGGTACCGCCAATTTTCCCTAAGGTAACTACCAGCGTCCGTTCATCCGGGTTTTTGGAGATTACAGAGGATAATGCCCAGAGCGGCGTATCACATACGGTATACAACATACCCCATAACAGATAGGAGATGGAGGCGATTACTAACGTCAGTGTAGGGGAACCTCCGAAATCCCAGAAACATAGAATCGTAGCAGCCGCGATAAGGAAGGGGGCGAACAGCAGATAGGGTCTGAATTTCCCCCATCTTGTGCGGGTCTTGTCTGTAATCATCCCCATTACCGGATCAAGACAGGCATCGACTATGCTGGCTACTACCAGAATTAGACTGGCCGTGGTAGCAGGTATGCCCAATAAATCGGTGTAAAAGAACAAAATGTACATCGACATAAAGCTGTATAGAATATTCTGGCCCAGCAATCCCCCGGAGAAAAAAATCTTTTCTTTGACGGGTACTTTATTTCCCATGAGAGCTCCCTCATTTCCGCTGAAGTTAAAGGTGATTATAGTGTATATCTGGTTGGATATGTATATTGTAATAATGTTTGCGCAAATAACGATTCCGTATATTTCGTAATTGAAGGGATTTTTTTTTGGCAATGCAAAAATAAACTATTCAGAAATCGACGAAATTTGTCGAAATATATCTATGCTGTCCGGGAGGCGTGCTGGGAGATTGCGTAATTGCACAGCTAAATACCGGGCACACACAAAGATCGTATCCAGGGGGAGTACTCATGAAGTGGTTCAGTAACATGAAAACAGCAAAGAAAATCATCTCAGCTTTTCTGCTAGTCGCTGTGATTTTGGCGGGATTCGGTATCTATTCGATATCGACGCTGCGGGGGATGAATAAAAACACAAATGAAATGTACAACAACAATTTGATTTCCGTAAGGGATCTATCTGCAGCACAAATCAATTATATGAATTTACGTTTATATTTGCGGAATATGAGTACAGAGAGCGGAGCTGAAGCTAAGGCTAAGATCAAGACCGAAATTGCTGCAGCCCGTGAGAGTATCGAACAAAAAATCGATACTTTCCGTACGGTAGCCAATACCACGAAGGAGCAGGAACTGCTGCGGACGTTCGATATCGAATACCCATCCTATCTAAAGCTTTATGAGCAGGGCATGTCCATCGCAGAGAATGAGGGTATGACAGCATTTAACGAATTTAATAAAACAGTTCTGAGCCTGCAGTCAGAAAAGGTTGCAGTAACATTGACGGAGCTGGTTACTTTCAATGCAAGCTTGGCAGAAGCCACCAACCATCGTTCGGAACAAACCTATAACACCTCACTGGTTGTTACTATAGCCGTGGTAGTCGCTGCGGTCATTATCAGCATCATTATTGGTACTTTCATTGCACGCTCAATTTCTAGACCTTTACGGCAGATGCTTAGTCTCGCTTCCGCGGTGGCTGACGGAGATCTGACGCAACAAGCGGAGGTTTCCTCCAAGGATGAAGTGGGTCAATTAGCATCTGCACTCAACCGGATGGTGACTAGCTTAAAGGAATTAATCAATAGTATCGTGATGAATTCGCAAAGTGTTGCCGCTTCCTCCGAGGAGATTTCAGCAAGCACACAGGAAATTTCCAGCACCAGCACCAGCCAGTCGGCTGCGGCAGCCAACATCACTGAACTCTTCAGAGAACTGTCGCTTGCCATTAACTCTGTGGCTGTTAGTGCAGAAGAAGCAGCAGAGCTCTCTAATGATACGGTCAGAACTGCCCGTGAAGGCGGACATGTGGTTGAGACATCCCTTCAGGGAATGCAGGCTGTGAATCATAAGATGACTCAGCTGGAAGATGACTCCAGTAAGATTGGCGATATTATTGAGGTCATTGACGATATCGCCGAGCAAACGAACCTGCTTGCGTTGAACGCAGCCATTGAAGCAGCCCGTGCCGGAGAACAGGGCCGCGGCTTTGCCGTTGTAGCCGATGAGGTCCGTAAGCTGGCGGAACGAAGCAGCGAGGCGACCAAGGAAATTACGAAGATTATTAAAGCGATGCAGGAAAATACGAAGCAAAGTGTCCGGGCCGTGTCCGAAAGTGTGGAGCAATCTTCGATGACCAGCCAGGCTTTTGAGCAAATTATCGCGATGGTGAATAACTCCGCGCTTAAAGTGAATGAAATTGCTGCGGCTTGCGAAGAAGAGTCTGCACAGGCTGCAGAGGTTATGAGTTCGGTAGAAGCAATCTCGGCTTCTAGTGAGGAGTCCGCCGCTGCTTCTGAAGAGACTGCAGCTACCTGCCAGTCTTTGGCTCAGCTCTCTGAAGAATTGGCCATTTCTGCTGCCGCATTCAAAACCCACTAATTTTACAGACTGAAGGTGACAATATGTCCACGCTGCAGAAGGAACAATATATTGAACTCGCCGTGGGTGCCGAGACCTGTGCGATCCGTATCGAAGAGATTCATGAAATCATTAAGATGCTGAGCATCACGGATATACCGTTCACCAGGAATGAAGTTAAGGGCGTGGTGAACCTCCGGGGCAAAGTAGTCTGTGTCATGAGCCTGCGCAATCTGCTTGGTATGTCGGATGAGCCCTATACAAGAGAAACCCGGATTATCGTAGTCCGTTGCCGGGATGAATTCGTAGGCTTGATCGTAGATAAAGTGAACAAAGTGACTACCTACGGAGAAATTCATCCGCCTACTGGAGGGCATAGCCGAAGTAGAGAAGGTGTTTTTCATGGCATTGGACAACAGGGAGACCAGCTTATTGGAATCTTGAAGCTCGAGGAAATATTGGGCGGATAGAAAGGAGAATATAAATAATGATGGAGCTGTCTGCCTACCGAGATATTTTCATAGAAGAGCTGAACGACCAGTTGGAGCGGATGGACCAGTCCCTGTTGACCCTTGAACAATCTCCTTCGTCCGAGCTGATCCAAGTTCTGTTCCGGGCCGCACATACGATCAAAGGCTCTTCTTCAACGATGGCCTTCCGGGAAATGAGTGATTTGACCCATGAAGTGGAGTATGCACTGGAATGGGTACGTGAGAAAAAACCGGAAATCACCGCAATTCTGATTGATACACTCTTTAGCGCACTGGATGCCATGAAGAAGCTGCGCAGCCAATATATCAGCGGGGAAGCTTATGATGACTGCAGTTCTGTGGTTTCGGAGATTAAAGCGCTGATTAATAAACCTGCAGAGCAAGAGCCGGTGCGCCCGCCTGTGTTAAGTGCCGCTGAGAGTCTTAAAGTAGAGGAAGCCACTGCCGCCGGGGAACAGATACTGATGATCGGCGTTTCGCTGAAAGAGGATTGCCAGATGAAGGCAGCACGCCATTTCATCCTGTTGCAGCGGATCGAAGATGTCTGCGGATCGGTTATTGCTGCTTCACTTTCACCAGGTGAAGTTGTAAATAAAGATGAAGACAGCCGTTACGGCAGATTCGCTGTAGTGGTTGCAACATCGAAAGAGCCGCAGCTGATCCAGTCACAGCTGGAGGGGGATTCAGATGTGCAAACTCTGGCGATTACTCCATTCGAATCGGGAGAAGCTGCTGGCGGAGAGATAATAACTAAAGAAGTGCCGGCAAATATGCCACAGTCCGGGCCTCCGGCAGAAGAACGGGTCAAAGGTAATCAGCCGACGGTCCGGGTCAGTGTGGAACGGCTCGATCATCTGATGAATCTGGTCGGTGAATTGCTGATAGACCAGACCTCACTAGCGGATCTGAAGACGGCCGGCATCCGCAATGACCCTGCTAAAGCGCTGCAGAGCATCAGTGGCGTATCCGATCATATGGGCAGTGTCATTAAGGAATTGCAGGAAGGCGTGATGAAGACACGCATGCTGCCTATAGACCAGCTGTTCAGCCGGTTCCCGCGTATGGTCAGAGACCTGGCGCAAAAGCTCGGAAAGGATATAGAGCTGGTGGTACAGGGCGGCGAAACTGAGCTGGACCGGATGATTATCGAGGAATTGAGCGATCCCTTGATCCACTTAATCCGCAACAGTGCAGACCACGGAATCGAAAGCCACGAAGTGCGTGCGTCAAAAGGCAAACCGGCGAAGGGGCGCATTACCTTGTCCTCCTTCCATGAAGAGAATAATGTAGTGATTTCCCTGGCAGACGACGGTCAGGGCATTGATGCCGGGAATATCAAGGCTTCCGCGCTTCGCAAAGGCATCATTACAGAGGATCAGGCTGCACATTTGACGCCGCTTCAAGCGCTTCATCTCATTTTCGAGCCTGGCTTCTCGACGGCATCCGAGGTGAGTGATGTATCCGGACGTGGGGTGGGAATGGATATTGTCCGCAGCCAAATTGGAAGGTTGAACGGAATCATTGATATTGATACAGAGCCGGGTCAAGGGACGACATTCACAATCAGGCTTCCGCTCACCTTGGCGATCATCAAGGGGTTGCTGGTCAAGGTGTCAGGCCGGGTATTGATTCTCCCCATGTACAACATTGCTGAAATTGTTCGTATTCACCCGGAAGAGATTCAGACGATCCAAGGGGAGCAGGCGATAATTAACCATGGACGGATTGTGCCGTTCTCCTGGCTGCGGGACAAGCTGCATTATCCGCGTGTTGAGCGCAGTTCCAAAACGATCTCGATTGTCATTGTCAGGTCAGTCGACAAAATTTCTGCCTTTGCGGTGGATGAAATCTTGGGCAATCAGGAAGTGGTCATCAAAACGCTCGGCACCATGCTCGGGACCTTGAACCATCTATCCGGAGCGACCATTCTGGGGAACGGACGGGTGGCTATCATCTTGGATGCTTCCTACCTCGTAAGCCATTAATTTATGATGTAAGAGTGCTTTATCAGCCGGGAGAATGGCTGATGGAGCACTCTTTTTCAATAGAGATCTGTATAGAACTTTACAGGATGGAGAAAAATATGGAAGAAGACTTAAGGAAAAGGAGTGGCGATGTGGTTATTACACTGGGATCTGATGAAGTTATCAACCGGATCAAGCAGCTTCAATCCAACGGAACAATCAACAAAAAGCAGGTAAAACAGCAGGATCCGGAGCTGATGCGGAGCGCATTGTATTATTTTCCAAGCTGGGAGCATGCCCTGAAAAACGCAGAGCTGGTATAGAACAATACGACAAAGAGCCGAAGATGCGACTACTGCGCACCTGCGGCTCTTTAACTTTGTGAGGAAATCCACTTCTCATTTATTCCGTTGAACCCTCTATTATAGGTAAGAATTTTTGTTGTTCGATTGCTTTTTGGTTTAACTGCAATTCATCTCTGAAGGCATTGATTTTCAACTGCAGTTTGTGCAGGATTTCCAACTGCATCTCGTTAACCCTGTCTTCAATGCAAAAAGCGGAGCAGGAGAGAAAACCATCGGCATAAGACTTTGTTTCATCGGTAATGGTATTAAGCTTCTCTTTATAGATTCTCTTTACAGGTCCAAGCTCAGGTTTGATCTCGTAATAACGGTTGGTCTCAAGCAGCAATCGCCAAGGACTCACCTTAATATCAAATTCATCCTTTTCAATCTCTGCAGATACTTTGACTATTTTAATCTGATTGTTCATGATGATAGTGATCCTCCTGCAAACCCATACTTTCAATGGGGATAAATTCTCGATGATGGACTAAGAGATTATATCATGCAAAGGGATCATTTCCTACTGAAATTTATAAAAAAGAATAGTTCATTGGAACTATGTGTAAATACCTTTTGCAGGAGGATGTCATGAAAAAGTTAATTGTTGTCAACGGCCCAATGGGTGTCGGGAAATCCGCCGTATGCAAAAGTCTGAACGGGGTGCTAAATCATTCCGTATGGCTGGACGGCGATTGGTGCTGGATGATGAATCCCTGGATCGTAAACGATGAAAACAGAGCCATGGTGGAGAATAACATTACATATCAGCTAAGAAGCTTCTTGACGAACTCTACATTTGAATATGTCATTTTCAGTTGGGTACTTCATCGCGTAGAGATCTTGCAAGGTCTTCTGAAACGGCTAGATGATCTGGAATTTGATCTACAAACGATTACCTTGATCTCTTCGGAGACTGCACTAAGGCAGCGGATGGAGCAAGCCCATAGACCGGAAGAGCAAATTCTCAGCAGTATCGAACGTTTAAGCTTATACCGGAACATGGGGACTACTAAAATAGATACAAGCAGCCACGATGTGGACGGAGTTGTTGAACAAATGAAATTAATCATCAGTCAATAAGGAGTTCAAAGACCGTGACGGACGATGGGGGAAACCGGACCCGCAATCAAAGTGCTTGTTCCTTTTATAAAAGATTGATTCTGTTCTGAAAAAAGCTGTCGTTGATCATATACGTCCATGTCGCTGAGGGGACTCTCAAAGCTTCCAATTGGAAATCCATCTTCAGTGAGCTAAAGTCCGTTGTCAGAAAAAGTTCCACCACAGCGGTTTCGATCCTCTCTTCCAGTGTTGCATAGGCATTTATGATCAGCCGGTGATACTCATGCAGCGGATTTTTGTGGCTTAGGCTTTCCAAATGAATGCCTTCCCTCACAGAAGAAACGTAAGCCAGGTAATTAGCCCAGCCGTTATCAATTTGAACCAGTGTGATGAATCTTTCGGTGTCCTCAACCCTTTTTTTCCCGAACCTGCGGCATAATTGTTCGTAAATTGCAGGTACTCTTGTCATTAAGAGGGTTGGTCTCAAAAACTCACCAAGCAGGGCCTCCCGTTTCTTGAAAAGAATACGCCGCTGCTGTTCGATCAAATCTGCATATTTATTTAAGGTTTTTCTGATTTCAATATGCTGGCCATCCATGACTAGCTGAATATGGTTGATCAGGTTGCAGATTCTGGAACCCTTAAGCGGAGAATCCTGTTGCAGGTCCTGATATTCCTTTGGAAGCGACTCTCTTAAGCCGAACCTTACGAGCAAATCATCTTCCAGGCTGATCATATAGCGGGAGGAGCCGGGATCTCCCTGCCGGCCTGCACGGCCACGCAATTGTTGGTCTACACGTACACTTTCATGCAGATTTGTACCGATGACATACAATCCGCCTAGTTTTTTTACTGCCCAGTATTCTTCTGCATCGCCTCCGCCCAGAATAATATCGACACCCCGGCCTGCCATATGAGTTGAAACGGTGACCATATTCAGCCGGCCTGCTCTGGCGATCAGCTCCGCTTCCCATTGATCATTTTGCGCGTTCAGGAGGTTACATGGAATGCCAGCATTCTGCAAGTCGGCTGCCATTTGACAGGATGCCTGCACACTGGCTGTACCAATCAGGATGGGCTGCTTCGTCTTATGAATGGCAGAAATTTCACTAAGAATAGCCTGCCGCTGGGCTTCACGGTGCGTGAATATTACATGAGGATAATCAATTCTTCTGCAGGGATGATGCGGTGGAATCACCATCACATCCAGGGCATAATAGGCTCTAAACTCATCCGCGGAGGATAACGCCGTTGCTGTCATCCCGCAGAGCCGGGCATAGAGGCTTAAAAAATGCTGCAGCGTCATGGTTCCAAGAATTTTGCCGCCGGACTGAATGCTCAGCCCTTCTTTGGCTTCCACTGCTGTCTGCAGACCGTCTGGCCAATGCCGGTTCTCGGCAATTCGCCCGGTGAATTCATCAATAAGCAGCACGGCGCCGTCTCTTACAATATAATCGACATCTTTCTTTAATAAAGCTTCTGCATGCAGCGCACAGTGAAGCTCTGCGAGCGTATCCGAGTTGCGGGACTCATATAAATTTCCGCATTTCAGCATGACCTCAACCTTAAGCGCTCCGGCTTCCGTCAGGTGTACATTCCGCCCATGCTCGTCCGTATCATAATCCGGCCCCTGAATGAGCTGCTTCACGATCAACGGCATTTCACGGTTACCTGCACGTTTCTTGTCCGTTTCTCCTGCGATGACAAGCGGAATCCGGGCTTCATCAATGAGTATGGAATCCGCCTCGTCAACCAGTACGCAGTGAAGGGGGCGCTGCACTTTGTGGGCCGGAGTATATACCAGCGAATCCTTCAAGTAATCAAAGCAAGCCTGCTTCGAAGACAAATAAGTGATATCGGCAGCATATGCTGCTTTTCTTTCCTCGACATGCTGCCCCTCTGCAACATAACCGACGGAGAGACCCAGCCCCCTGTAGACGGGGCCCATCCATTCGGCATCCCGCCGAGCCAGATAATCGTTAAAGGTAAAGATATGAGCGCCTTTTCTCTGCAGCGCCTGTAAGTAAGCGGGGAGGATGGCAGCCAGCGTTTTCCCTTCCCCGGTTTGCATTTCCACCAGATAACCATCACACAGAGCCAGTCCTGCTGCGAGCTGTACGTCAAAGAGACGGATCTGCAAGAATCGCCACACGGCTTCAGCTACAAGTGCTGCCCCTTGGATCATTAAATCCTCAAGCGGTGCACCACTTTGGGCTTTCAGCTTCATTTCCCTGGCACAACGCCTGATTTGGATGTCGCTCCAGTTCTTCATTGGAAGCTGGCGGATGAGTTTAATTTTTTCATAATAAGGCTTGAGCTTACGCTCCTGGAACTTCGCCTCTATGCGGCTATACAGATTGTTACCCATAGCAAATAATCCTCCTTTAATAGAAATAACGGCGGGCGTTATCTATTAGTAAGCAGGATGAGGCCAGGCTCCTTGAAGGTATGGAACCGGATAAGAATTCGTTCACTTGCTATACATACCAGATCATAACCCTGTACGAGATGATTGGAGAGCAGCAGGATCATTTCAAAGTGCAATATTGTTTTTAGAGAGATGAAACCGCAGAATATGTGGTTGTCGAAGAGAACGGTAAACAGCGGCGTCCGGTCGAGGCTCAGTATATTAAGGATGACTTTATAGCAAACCAAATAGAAGTTAAGCAGCAAACGTCCGCATCCCTCCAACATAAATATCCTGCCTCCTCATCCGCAGCTGCAACTTTTTGGAAAACCATGAGTCTTATAATTATCTGTGAATTTGAAAATAAAGTAAAGTGAAGAAAGGGTATGGATAGGTAATGAGAAAGATATGGATGTTTACTCCAATACTGCTTTTGCTGTTTCTGTTCCCGGCAATATCGTCAGCGGCTACCCATGCTTCGTTCATTTATTACGTGGCGAATGGCGGCAAGGGTACTGTTCCGGCACTGGTTAAGAGCGGCACTACGTTTGTCCCGGCAAGTCTGCTGGAAGAGGCGGGTCTGCAGGTTGCCTGGGATAAGGCAGATCTACGGGCCAAATACGTTGGATGGGAAAAAACAGTGGTTGTCACGGTTGGCAGCAAGACTGCTGTGCTTGATGGGAAAACAGTTCAATTAGGAGGAGCGCCGTTCCGGTATAAAGAGCAATTATATCTTCCTGCCCGCTTTGTGGTGCAGGCACTGGAAGGGCAGACAGTAAGCTGGGATGCGGCTCATGCTGTCTATACCGCCAAAGGGCTTGGGACCTTTCTGAGTGTCAATGCCACCTTTGAAGGCTGTACAAGGAGCTGTTGAATCAGGAACAGCAGCAATATGCGGAAACGAACGACGTGCCTTATTACGGAGACGAATTGAAGTTAATCAAACGTGAAGGCAATACTTTGCAGTTTAAGCTGGGCAGAGAAGATCAAATATACAACTATCGAATGAATGAACATTAAGGAGTGGCAGATTTGAACAAATGCTTTTTTGCGGTCATTTTACTGTCTTCACTGCTCTTTGCGAACGGTTGCACCACCTCAAAGCATGTAGAAACAGGGTATGCGGAGTCCGCTATCCATGATGACTTTCCAATTCCAGAGGCTGCAAAACAAGGGGAAATAACGACAAACTCCGCCAACCCCAATATAAAAATAGGCGTCAGCTACGAGTTGGATAATATCGGGGGAGAGCAGGGACTATACCCGCCCGAAAGTTATTTTCAGAAATTAGATGATGCGGGATGGGCAGAACTGGAAGACCGCCGAATGGGACATGTGCAGTTTTTTGAGAAAGAAGATACAGTGATCGCCATTGAAATTCATGAGGATACCTTTCAACTGTATGAAATGAAGCCGGGAGCCTCCTTCTGATCCTATTCATTATAGAAAGGCAAGGTGTAAGTATGGAGAGCTCCGCTGACTATTTATATCATTATTATGAGCAGTCCAGAGGTCCATTTGCCAATTTATCCGATTTGAGCGAAGCGCAGGCAGACGAAGTTCTGGAATCAATCCGCAAACAAAACGATGTGATGGCCTCCCGCCGAGATCAGGGGTATTTAGTGCGCAGACGGGAGTTAGAGGGATTAGCCAGAGAACTGTTCATCTCAAAAGGCGGGAAGCCTGTAAGAAAAGCCCCGCATTATATGGTAGTTGGCCCATGCGACTGGCTTAGTGACTGGTATAAGGAAAGTGCTTTTGTACAAATACCTATTTCACAGTTTAAACTGGACACCCTCTCATTCTCCTATGGCGATTTGTTTCCCACCTTTAGCCCGCGGGTGAATGACGGCAAGGAATATCGCAGGCAGGTTTACACCTACCAAGAAATCTTAGCGCTCATTCAGAAATATGGCTTGCCTCAGGAATGGAACAGAGATGGCACATATGGGCCGGAGAGATATATTGAAGTGCAGGTCTGGGATGATGGACCACTGGGGAGAACAGTTAAAGCTTAAAAAAAGGAATCATAGAGGAATTATGTAGATAAATATGGCGCAAGTCACAGAAAAGGATTACAATAAATCCATTATTGCCCTTGTATGGCGATGAACACTAGATTGTATAACAGAGGAGACGAGTAATGGTAAAAAACACTGCAAAAGGGCATCCGATTTTATTTTCACTCATGCTGGGGGTTCTGCTGATTGTATTGATCTCAGTTGCATCCGCAGCCGGAACCATCATGGAACTGGACGATACGGGGCTGAAGATTGCCCAAGCCGTAGCATTTTTGGTCATGGCTGTTATTGTAACGCTGTATATGACAAAAGGAGAGCGCTCATTAGCCCAATTCGGCTTCAGAAGCACTGGCGTGTCCAGGGCAAAAGAAGCTCTCTATTATGTACCGCTGCTTATTATCGCACTTGTACAACCTATTATGAGCGGCATCAACTTTGAGATTTCTGCGGTCGACATTCTGGTTATTGTAATTTTCACCATGCTGGTGGGCTTTACGGAAGAATCCGTTTTCCGGGGGATCATCAGGGATAAACTGAAATTCAAGGGGCCGGTGTTTTACATCGTGTTCTCCTCCGTCTTTTTTGGCGTCCTACATATGGCTAATGCATTAAACGGAAGTAATATAATACATATTCTTTTGCAGGTTATTAATGCGCTGCTGCTCGGTTTCATATTTGCACTGCTTATTGAAACTACAAACCACATTATTCCATTGATCGTGTTTCATTTTGCCTATGATGCACTTGCGCTGGTCAGCTATGAGAATCTGGACCGGGAAGTTCTGCTGGTTTCCATCTTGAATATCTTATACCTGATCTATGGAATCTATCTGGCCTACAACCTGATGCGCAGAAACAAGGTCAACCATCCAGCCGGCAAAACGGTCGGGAATCACAGGTAGGTCAGGCTGCATAGAGCAAGCAACCTCTGATTCTGCAAAAAGTGGTTTGAGTGCTGCGACTAATGAATAGCTTCACCACTTATCAAAGGCGACTTCAGTTTAATGCTGAAGGCGCCTTTTGACGTTAGGAGCCAGCGGATTCTAGACGCTGGCTTCGGCAGACGCACCGATCCTGCGGAAATCCGAGGGAGAGAACCCGGTTTCTTTTTTGAAGATGCGGTTGAAGGAGCGGTAGTTCTCGAACCCGATTGCTTCGGCGATTTCGAAGGTTTTCTGATCGGAGGTCAAGAGCAGCAGCTTGGCCCTTTCTATCCGCAATCGGGTCAAATACTGGATAAAACTCTCGCCTACGGTTTTCTTGAACATACTGCTGAAATAAGGAACGCTGTAATTGATCGAGGCGGCCAGCTCTTCAAGCTTATAGGGATAAGCCAAATCCTCGTGCATCCGCCGGATAATTCTCGACATCGAGGCATCGAGCTTCGTGCCCTCACCCTGCAGCTGCTGCAGCTTGCGGAAGGAACTGCAGATGGCGTCATGAACAGAATGGAAGGTTTGGCATTCCTCCAGCTTCTTCCGGCAGGAAGCTTTCAGGTCGGCTGCCCCCTCCGCGTCGACAATAAATTGACTGAGCTCCAAAAATACTCTCAGGTACAGGGATTTAATCTGCTCGGGTTCCCAGTGTTGCTCTGCAGCCTGGTGGTAAAAGGCGCTGCGCTGCTGGTCCAGCGCGGATGAACTCAAGTGGGACTCCAGCAGGGCAGTCTTCAGCACCTTGATCCAGAAGCGGCTGTTAGGCTCCGGAATGCGCTGGAATTTCAGGGATTGCTGCCACTCTTCACCGGTTAAGGTCTGATTGGCTTGGTAGAAGAAGGGATAAGCAGTGGAAGCCAGCTTTTTGAGCGTGCCGGCATCACTGCCTGTCCCTGCTTCGAAGACATATTCCAGTGCTATGGCTCCTATCTTCAAATTAGAGGCAAAGCTCTCCAGGATCTGCTCCATCAGCCCGGATGCTTCCAGCCGGCGCTCGTCCGTATAGATTGCAAAGAAACGCCCTTGGTCCAGCGTGACTACCTTGCCCACGCCTTGGTTGTCCAGCAGCTCTTTCAGAACGTTGACGCCGGCGAACTGCCAGAGCTTAAGTTCTTCAAGCTGGTCCATGGAGAAACGCAGGGAGCTTCTGTCCAGCTCCAGCACCAAGGCTCTAAATCGGCCCCGGCCAACCGGAATACCGGCCTGCTCAAGGCTCTGCAGCCAGCTCGATTCGTTGGCGGGATTGCGGAGCATCTCCAGAAACAAACCCTGCTCAATCTCAATTTCACTTGAGCGGACCCTCTGCTCCAGCAGCATTTGTTTTTCCCGTGTCTCTTCAAGCGAAACAGCCTTGCGGGTCAGCTCCTCCAGAGTGCGGGTCAGCAGCTCCGGGTCGGAGAGACAATCATCCTTTATCAGGTAGGAATCCGCCTTCAGATGAATGGCCTGCTGGGCATAATGGAAATCCTGATGGCAGGTCAGAATAACAATCTGCGGCCGGGGCAGGCCGCTGCTCTCGATTTCCCGCAGCATATCGAGTCCGTTCATCCCCGGCATCGTGATGTCTGTAACTATCAGCTGGGGTTTATTTTGCAGAAATAGTTCCAGGCCTTCCTGGCCGTCTTCTGCCTCCCCGCTAAAAGTAAACAGGTCGCTGCGCTGCTCGATCATATGCCGGAAGACCGTTCTGGCCGGGTATTCATCTTCAACAAGGATGACCTTGTAGTTACTCATGCTGTTCCCCCTTTACTCTTACCGAGTCCTGTTCAAGTATGAAAGTGATCGCCAGGCCTTCCCCGGGTTTGCTGGCAAGCATAATCTGGGTGTCCCGGCCGAACATCAGCCGCATTCTCATCCAGACATTCTGCAGCCCGATATTGTCGCTGATTTCTTCACGGGGAAGATGAAGCTTCAGCTTCTCCAGCTCCTGAGCCTCCATACCGATGCCATCATCCCTGATCTCGATCATGATTGCGGACGATTCGGGAATAGAGAAGACTTTAATAGTAATATGGCCTTCGCTTACCTTGGCGGGAAGAATACCGTGAAAGACAGAGTTTTCGATCAGCGGCTGCAGGCTCAGCTTAGGAATCTGCAGCCGCTGCAGCGGTTCTTCAATCTCCAGCGCAAGTAAGATCCGGCATTTATAACGCATATTGAGCAGACCTACGTAATCCTCAAGATAGTCAAGCTCCTGCTGCAGCATAACGGTCTGCTCGTAATTCTCCATCGAATAGCGGAGCAGTGCGACCAAACGGCCCATCAGCGAATTTATCCCGTCATAGTCCTTCATGATCGCGAACATCCGGATGGTGTTCAGCGTGTTATACATGAAGTGGGGGTTAATCTGAGACTGCAGCGCCCTGATTTCCAGTCTGCGCTTCAAATCCTCCGATTCATGCAGATCTGCCAGCAGATCTTGAATGCGGACAGCCATCGTATTCAGCATCCGGCCGAGATCCCCGATTTCATTGTTGGCAAAATGCGTAACCCGCGCATCGAAACGTCCTTTCTTGATGGCGTCGACCTGTCGCCGTACGGCTTGCAAGGGGCGGTACAGATGATAACCGAAGCCGACAACAGAAAGTGCGCCAAGCCCAACGAGCAGGATCAGGAAATACATCACGGTTCTGCGGATAATCACTGTACTCTCCCCGAGCTGCTTGGATGGAATCTCTGAAATGACAACCCATTTATCATAGGTTGACGTCTGCTTGACGGAAATAATTGAAGAGTCCATGCGGAACTGACCTGGCTGCTGGAGATTCTTCCAATGGCTTAATATGCTGTGGATACGTTCTTCCTCTGCATTTCCACCCAGCTTGCTTGTAGTAGCGATGGATTTGCCGTCATCGGTTACCAGAGCGATAGAGCCTGTGGAGCCTAGCTGGATATTCTGGATCTGGCGCAGATATTCGTCATTTTTCATCGAAATCAGCAAAATGCCTTGCAAATCCTCGTATTGGTAAAACGGGATACGGGAGATATAATAAGTCGAACTATTCAATATATCGAGCTCAGGCAATGAATGCTTATCCAAGAAAAGCCCCGGCTTACCGGACTCCAGATAATGCTCAATCAGAGGTTTGTAAGGTGATGCTGCCATCGGCGAAGGGGCTTCGGTGGAAGACAGGATCTCGCCGGTCACAGCGGAATACACCTGCAGACCTTCAACATTGCCGATAATCGCCGAAGCGGTGCTGAGTACGGAGATCAGATCTTTTTTGCGGACAACCTCTTCAAAATATTGATCGGAAGGCGAAACCAGTGCTCCTTGAATCGAGGACATCCGCGAATACTGTTCGCTGAGCTCACGGAATCTGGACATGGTCAGCTCAATCCGGTCCACAACTTGATTTACGAGCTGGGCATTCAGCCGGTTCACCTGCTCCTCAACCGTCCTGCTGGAGACGCTTACAGAAATATACGACAATACAATCAGCGGAATGATGGAGATGGCAAGCATGACCAGAATCATTTTGATATAGAAGCTTCGCGTCAAAAATGAAAAAAAAGGAGATAACATGTCTTCACTTCCGTCTCTTGAGATGTCTAAATAAATTATAGTACTAGGCTGCGGTGAAGGATACCCTGATTTGCGCAAATCTGAAAAACGGATACACTTTGGCTCGAAATCGGCATGTTCACATGTAAGCGGATTCTCTATAATCCAAATTGTAAGCAGGGACTCACTGGATTACATCAAACAAAACGGGGGATGACAATGAAATTCAAACACAAGCTTGTACCTGTTCTGGCATCTACGGTATTAATGGCTTCCGCGCTGGCCGGCTGCGGCGGCAATAACAATGCGGCAGAGAATAACGGGGGAGAGGCTTCGGGGCAGCCGGCAGGAACAGCACAGACTGCGGGCAGCACCAAGGCGGCGAAGATCAAGGCGATGACGATTCTGTTCGGCAATCCGCCGGTCACGGAAAATAATAAAGCGCTTGAGAATCTGGAAAAACGCGGAAATGTCGATCTGGATATCACCTTTGTTCCTTCCGAAGCGTACGCGGATAAACTGTCCGTTGCAGTATCTGCCGGAGATTCTTACGACCTGCTGTTAATGGACGGCGGGAAGGATGACAAATTCAGCAATCTGGTCAAGATGGGGGCCTTCCATGATTTGACGCCTTATCTGGAAAAGACCGAGAATATCAATCTGATTGATGAAGCGGTCTGGAAGAATGTAAGAGTAGACGGCAAGGTATACGGCGTTCCGCGTCCCCGTGGCCTATATGGCGGAGGCGAAGCCAGCATGCTGATCCGCAAGGACTGGCTGGACAAATACAACCTTGAAGTTCCGAAAACTTTAGATGAGCTGACAAATGCAATGAAAGTGTTCAAGGAAAAAGATCCGGCAGGCGGCGGAAAAACAATTCCGTTCTCGATCTTTGGGGTAGATGGTATCAATGCCCCGGGACCTTTTGCCGGAGTCATGCCGATCCAGTTTGCACTTGGCATTCCGTTCACCTGGAAGGTGGACAACGGCACTCCGGTCCGGGATTTCCAGACTCCTGAATACAAGACTTATCTGGATTGGCTGAAGGACTCCTGGAGCCAGGGACTAATCGACAAAGATGCTCCGGTGCTCAAAAATCAGCAGCAGGCACGCGGTAAATTTCTCGCTGGCGTAGCCGGTGTATTTGCGGGTAACGTAAGTGATCTCGGGGAAGCCAATCTGTCCAAGCTGAAACAGGTGGACCCGAACGCGGAAATTGCCATTATAGATGTGCTTGAAGGTCCTGCCGGAGATAAAGGCGTTGCTGTAATGACCGGGTATTACGGACTATGGACGATTCCAAGCTCTGTTCCGGAAGACAAAATTCAGCAGATTGTGGATTTCCTTGATTTTACTGCTTCTGAAGAAAACGTAGCCTTCTACAAAGGTGGGGTAACCGGTGTTCATTCTAGCGGTTTGAAGGACGGGATTGTTACCCAGACGGAAGAACAGCTGAAGCAGGCGGATCTGGACAAGCCCAATAGCTTTATATTGGAAAACCGGATAGATCCATATGTGTATGCTACATCCAAGGAAGCGGACATTCTCGCCGTACAGAAGGCATCGCTGGATACCATCAGTAAGTTTGGCATCGAAAATCCGTTCCTGGCTTACAATTCCGAAACCGCAAGCAAAAATCCGGACAGCTATAAGAAAATGAATGCTGTCATGACGAAATATGTGCTGGGTGAAGGCGCCTGGGATGATGTGCAGAAGGAAATTGACGCTTGGACCAAGGGAACAGGTGCGCAAATCACCAAGGACCTGATGGATCAATATAACGCCGATAATCAATAGTTGAAAATACAAATAGACATGAACGGGACTGCGCCTCAGGGTCCCGTTCATGAATAATGGATGGGAGGGCAAAAAATGCAGAGATCGCTGCGTGGTTCAAGGTTTAAGCAGCTGTGGCCCTTTTACTTGCTGGCTGCACCGGGAATACTTTATTTTCTGACGTTTCATTATGTGCCTATGTCGGGACTAATACTGGCCTTTAAGGACTACAGTCCATTCAAAGGAATCATGGACAGTCCTTGGGTAGGGCTGGCTAATTTCAGACAATTTTTCGGAACTCCGAATTTTTATATTCTGCTCAAAAACACACTGGTTATCAGCTTGCTGAATATTGTAATTTATTTTCCTTTTACGATACTGCTCGCTATTATGCTGAATGAACTGCGGATGCAGCTGTTCAAACGGGTGTCACAAACCATTGTATATCTACCCCACTTTTTGTCTTGGGTGGTCATTTACGGAATTACCATCTCATTTTTCGGGCCATCTGGAGTGATCAATCACTATCTGGAACAGTGGTTCAATACCGATGCGATGTTCCTTACCAGCAATGAATGGTTCAGGCCGCTCGTCATCTTCCAGTCCATTTGGAAGGATGCAGGCTGGGGTACCATCATTTTCCTGGCGGCTTTAGCGGGAATTAATCCTGAATTATATGAGGCGGCCAAGGTCGACGGAGCGAACCGTTTTCAGAACATCTGGAACATTACGCTCCCGGGGATCAAAAGTACGATTGTCGTGCTGCTGCTGCTGCGGCTCGGCTCCTCGCTGGATTCAAACTTTATGCAGATATTCCTGATGTCCAACGGTCTTAACCTGGATGTCTCCAATGTATTCGACCTGTTTGTCTACCATGTCGGACTGGAGCAGTTCAATTACAGCTATGCGATCACGGTAGGCATGTTCAAATCAATTGTCAGTCTGATTCTGGTGGTGGGGGCCAATTATGCGGCCAGGCTGCTGGGCGAAGAAGGCATTTTCTAGACGGGAGTGGAGACAAGATGAAAGCACGGATAACCTGGTTTGACGGAATTATTGCAGCGATCATTATTCTGATCAGTCTTACAGTCATTTTGCCTTTTCTATACATCATTGCGGTGTCCTTCAGTCCGCCAGCAGATTCGATGGCCGGCAATTTCTTTCTCTGGCCGAAGCACTGGACGCTTGATGCCTATAAATACCTGCTGAATGCCGATACCTTTCTGACCTCAATCAAAAATTCGGTCATTATCACAGTGATCGGCACCTGCCTAAGCCTGGTTGTCTCGATCATGCTGGCCTATACGTTGTCCAAAAAAGGAATACCGGGGCGGCGTCTGATTCTGCTGCTGATCTTCTTCACAATGATTTTCCATGGCGGCATGATCCCGAACTATCTGGTGGTCAAAAATCTCGGTCTGATCGACAGCTATGCGGCTGTTATCCTTCCGGCGGTATCCAGCGCCTACAACGTGATGGTGATCCGCTCGTTCTTCCAGAGCCTGCCGCCAAGTCTGGATGAAGCGGCAAGAATCGACGGGGCGGGAGAATTCCGCATCCTGTTCTCGGTAGTAATACCGCTCTCGAAGCCGATCATTGCCACGTTTGCGCTGTTCTTTATGGTTCAGTACTGGAATGAGTTCTTCTCGGCAGTCATTTATCTGAACGATACGACACGCTGGCCGATCCAGCCGCTGCTGCGGCAGATGGTGGCGATCAGCGCCTCGAATATATCCGCCGAAGCGGCACTAGATGCACAGCTTGCCGCAAATTTGGGGCCAAATGTACAGAATGCGGCGATCCTGCTGGCAATGCTGCCTATCGTTATCGTATATCCGTTCCTGCAGAAATATTTTGCCAAGGGAGCCATGCTCGGCTCGGTCAAAGAATAAGGCGTTATTCGCCGCTTTGTTAAGAAGGGGAGAGCTATGAAGCAAAAAGGGTACAAGGAATTACGCAAGGATCCAGAATATACGGAACCGCTGCCGACAGATGTAGAGTTTATCGGCACTATGCTGAATCTGGAGCTGCCCGGCATGGAGGCTGTCCGCTGTTTCATGGAACAGGGCGATATAGCCGGAGCAAGGGATGCCTTCCTGCACCGGATTGAAGCGGCTGAGCTCACCCGGTATTACTTCGCCGTTGGCGAGGTGCCGCAACTGATGAAGGAGGCAAGGAGCCGGTATGGAGATTTCCCGGAAGCGCTGCAGGATATCGCGGAAGCAGAACGGATCGCGGAAGGCGATATTCCACTGTTCAAAGAGAAACGGGCAGTTTTTCCTGGCGGCGCATATGACTGGAACAGCTGGCTGTATGACAGCTCGCAATATCAGCTTCACCTGACGCGCTTCGCCTATCTGAAGCGGCTGTCCCGGGGATACTGCCTGACCGGCAACGAGAAATTTGCCGAATGCTTCAGCAACATGATGGAGGATTTCATTGATGACAACCCTGTGCCGCGCGGAGGTGTCTTTCGGGGCGAGCACTGCACCTGGGACCCATTGTCGGTAGGGGTCCGGCTGTTCATGCTGCCGGAAGCGTTCATTGTTTTCTACCGTTCAAAGGCTTTCACTCCGGAGATCAAAATGAAGCTGATCAAATCCTTCTATCAGCATGGGGAGTATGTCCGTAAATACCATGCCCGGAGCGGAAACCATGTGTGCATGCAGCTGCGCGGTCTAATCCAGGTCTCTCTGCTATTGCCGGAGCTGAAGCCGGCGCAGCAATGGCTGGAATACGCGCGGCGTGAGCTTCCGGGCCACATCCGGGACAACGTCTATGAGGACGGGGTACAATTCGAAGGCAGCCCGAACTATCACCAGGTAGTGATGCGCGACTTGTATGAACTGGTGCCGCTGTTTCAAAAACTGAATATTGAGGCTTTGGAGTATAGTGAAATCTTGGAGAAAATGCTGGAAGTGCAGAGTCATCTGATGACGCCTGACATGCAGCTTGCCAGATTTGGAGATACCGATGCACAGGCGGAAAACGAGCTGCGCAACACGATGAGCCTGGGCGCCTATTTGTTTGGAAGAGGGGATTTTAAATTCCTGGGGCATCCCCAGCTGCCGTTTGCCTTGCTCTGGCGGCTGGGACCGGAAGCGGCCGGGCGTTATGAGGCCATCCCAGCCGGACCGGCACCCGAACCCTTCGCCTGCTTCCTCGTTGGCGGATACCTCTTCTCCCGGCAGAGCTGGGAGAAGGAGGCTATGTATCTGGCGATGCGGGCAGGGGTGGGCATTGGGGGACATGCCCATTCCGATGCGCTTAGCCTGATTCTTTATGCCGGAGGACGGGAACTGCTGGCCGATTCCGGCATGGGACTGTTCGAATGGAATAAGGAACGCAAATATGCCGTATCGACAAGAGCGCATAACACGGTTGTCGTTGACGGGCAGGATCAGCATGTGCGCAGCCTGCATTGGAATACGCCGCAAACCGCAACCTGTAAAATATGGGATGCGCGTCATGGCAAAGATTATGATTATTGGTTCGCGAGCCATTATGGCTATACCCGCTATGATGATCCTGTTATCCACTCCCGTAAGGTAGTTTTTGTGAAGAACCGTTACTGGCTGATTGTGGATCTGTTTGAGGCGCAAGAGCAGCATACCTACGAGCAATATTTCCACCTGCCAATAGGCGATACGGTAGTCCAGTGGGACCGCCGGCAGGTGCATACGAACCATAATGACAGCAATGTGCTACTTCTATTCCCGGAACAGGAGCAGGCTGAGGATCAGCTTACACTGGAGAGCGGTCTTGATTTCAGGCAGGGTCAATATTACGTGAATCCGGTTGCGAAGCGGTCCATGTCCACTGCGGGAAGAGCAGTTTATGAAACGCTTGTTGTTCCCTATGGGACGGTCCAGCCGCAGATCCGGATCAGCAGAATGCCGGTCACGCTGGAGGGCCGGGAGTTGTCTGCGCTGGAAGCTACGGCGCTGCGGATATCCGGGGACAATTGGAGTGATGAGATTTGCCTGTATCACAGCTCTGTAGACGTGGAATCGTATCTGGACCACACCGGGAATATTGTTTCCCAGGAGCTTCTGCCAGGCAAGTCCGCGCTGGACGGAATTGAATTCGCCGGGGGCAGACATTCGGATGATGTGGTCGTGAATCATAGCGTCCAGCAGCACTAAACAGGCAGACATAATAGTTTCAGGAAGACTCTGGCAAACGCCGGAGTCTTTTTGTCTTTATTTGGGTAATACATACAGTTACATAATCAACAGAAGGCGACGCTTCCAGAACTGATATTGTTAGAAACAGAAGCCTTCTATTAACCTTTAAAGGACTGGGGGAGACTTCATGGACAAAGAAGCCAAAAAAATATTGTTAAGTACCTTCTGGACATCCGGCGGCTGGAAGAGCAGTCCGTCTCCTTACAGCGGAGCGGATTTTGAATATGCCAAAGAGAAGGGCCTTATGTTCGATCCGGTGAACATCACACATGATGCGGTGATTAAGAGGTTATGTGAGCTGCACCAGAAGATTATCAGCAAAGAGTGGGCGGCCACAGCATTCTTGCACAGCTTGTCAACCCGAAAGGTCCATCTGCGGAGCGCGTTGTCGAGCTGGGCGTTAACCTCGGAGCTGACTGTGCACACCTATGGGGAGCTTCTTGCACAACCGTCCATGTTCAGTTCATGCGGCCACTGCAATAACGCACAGCTGATCTCAGACAAGGCCTACGTGAATCAGGACTGGAATGTGCTGAATTTTGAACGGATCAAATGGGGAGGAGTCCGCCTGAACTGGCTTCTCTATTGCTGGCTTGATCTGGAGATGCTTGCCCGGGAGGAGAACCTGCATGTCAGCAGGGAGGATCTGGACATACTCACCGCAATGACGGATGCAGTTATGGACTGCGGCGCGAAGGATGCTGCCCGGCAGCTGGAGAAACGCTGGAAAGATGTTTTCCCTTCCAGCAAACAGGAACGCGATGTCGTGATGGAGGTTTGGGGATACGCCGGTATCCTGCCGCCATCGAACGAGCCGCGCCCGGGACGGGGCGGCAACGGCGATTTTATCTCGGTTGCCAATTGGCGGGGTGAAGATGGCTATTCCCAGGAGGCGTTTAAGTATTTTTTTGGTGCTTTTTTGTAAGGGGAGAATGTTCAGCATGAATTAGAATGGTCTTCATAACCAAATTCCGAAACTAAAAGTGAAAGCTTGATCACGGGACAAGCAGTGCAGGTGCGATGATTTCACGGAACACATCAACAGGAGGTTTCTTTTTCCGCCGCGGATCTTCGGTCAGAACCACAACCGTCGAAAGCTCCGGCAAAATATAAACAAACTGTCCCCCATACCCGCGGGCATAAAAGTATGCCTGGGAAGCTGCAGGTGACTCCTGAGCAGAAGAGGTGTAGACATCAGTCCACCAGTGCCAGCCATATCCGCCGCGGTAGGGGGCTTCTACAGGAAGTGCGGTTTCCGTAGATCGGTTGACCCGTTCAGGGGAAATGAGCCTTGAGTTCTCCCACATGCCCTCCTGTAGATAGAGCAGTCCCAGCTTCAGCAGGTCGGAAGGCCGCAGCTTCAGCCCGAACCCGCCCGTATGAACGCCTTGAAGATCAACCTCCCACTCATAATCTTTAATGCCCAAAGGGCCAAACAAATAGTGCTCGGCAAACTTGGCGGTGGACATGCCAGCCGCTTGCCTCAGAATGGCTGACAACAGCTGGGAAACGCCGGAGTTGTATTCCATTCGGGTTCCGGGTGTGTCCGACATCGGCTGTTCCAGCACAAACCGGACCCAATCCGGAGAACGGGTCATCCTGGGGAATGAGTTCTGCCCGCCAAATTCAGTCCAGTTGAAACCGGCAGACATCGTGAGCAGATGCTCCAGTGTGATTTCTGTTTTACGATGATCCGGGTCAAGGCTAAGCTGCGGATAAAATAACGTCAGCGGAGCATCCGGCTGCGGCAGCAGCCCCTTGTCCATCGCGATGCAGATCAGTGCGGAGAGCACACTTTTGGTGCAGGAATTGATTTTGGCCAGTTCAGTGGCTATATTTGGTGCTCTATAGTGTTCAAGCACAAGCCTGTTGTCCCGGCTGATCAGACAGCTGCGCAAATCGAGCGTTGTTAGCGCTGCAGAAATTGAGGATAGGTTCATTGGGTTGATCCTTTCATTATCATATCGGGAGAGCACTTGGGTGAAACCCGGCTTTTTCGCGATAGTTTGCCTTTCAACCAATAATATTAACATACAAATAAAGAATTTTATGATTCAATTCAAATGGGACTGCTGAGGGAGGAATGGCTGTCCCATCCAGTATTCAAGTGAAATCAGGAACAGCTCACAATATAACAGAATGGTTGCGGGGGGAGAACAATGTCAATCTATTTGGTCAGACACGGTAAAGATGATGAGGGATTCCGCGGTGGATGGAGCCAGCGTGGGTTAATTGCAGAAGGAATTGAACAGTCGCAGAAGCTGGGGCAGTACCTTAAAGCGCACCACAATCTTTACAACATTCACCGGGTGGTTAGCAGTGATTTAACCCGTGCGGTTGAAACCGCAACCGAGATTGCCAGTGAACTCCGCTTACCACTCGAAAGCAGCAACAACTGGAGAGAAATGAACAATGGCCTCATCGCCGGGATGGCTCATGAACTTGTAGAGGAGCAGTATCCGGGTCTCTATTTCTCGACTTTGCGGATGGATGAGGAATTCCCGGGCGGGGAGAGTCCGATTGATTTTTTTAACCGTATACAGGCAACCTTTAAGAAGTTATGCGAGGAGCAGCTCCTCAACAAGGGGGAGGAGAATATTTTAATTGTAACCCATGGCGGAGTTATTAATATTATTTATCATATTTTAAATGGGGTAGAGTGGTCGAATAAAGGCAAAGCTTACCCTAGTACATATACCAGTCTCCATCACATCAAATATGATGCCGGAGAATGGGAGATTGCAATGGAAACGCTGAGTGTCTAATCAAAGGATGTAAATATCACATGAATACAAAAACTCCTGCAGCTAAGTTTGCGGGAGCTTCTTTGCGTGCGATTGTTTTCTTAATCCAGTGATTGACAATAGAGGGGGGACTCACTATAATCATTATAGACCGACGGTCGGTCGATGAAATGGAGGAATACAATTATGCGGATTTCCAAGGAACCTGAAGAACGCAGAAACGAAATTTTAGATACGGCAGAGCTGCTTTTTTTCACCCAGGGGTATAGCAGAACTACAATCAACGATATTTTGCAGAGGATCGGAATCGCCAAGGGAACCTTCTATTATTACTTCAAATCGAAGGAGGAGGTAATGGATGCGGTGGTTATGCGGTTCATTGATGCCGGGGTAGAAGCTGCGAAAGAGATTGCTTCCGATCACAGGCTATCTGTTCACGAGAAGCTGCTGAGGATCATTATGGCACAGAAGCCGGACTCGGAAGGGAAGGAGCAACTGATTGAGCAGTTCCATCAGGCGGAGAATGCCCAGCTTCATCAAAAGAGCCTGACGGAAACCATTCTCCGCCTGACACCTGTATTAACAGAAGTTATTGAGCAGGGCATCGAGGAGCAGTTGTTCCATACCGCTTATCCCCGGGAAACGGTTGAGTTTCTGCTGGTGGCCTCGCAGTTTCTGCTGGATGAAGGTATCTTCCAGTGGCAGCCGGAGGAAATTCTCCGCAAGATCGAGGCTTTCATTCATATTATGGAAACCTCTCTGGGTGCCAAACAGGGCAGCTTCGCCTATGTCACACAAATGTTCGGGCAGCCGCCTGCAGCTGATGGAAAGGATGGAAAGGCGGGGATAAAGGATGGGGAAACAGAACAATAAATCCTTCAGCAAGTTTCTGGTGTTATGGACAGGAGAATGGATATCCAGTATGGGCAGTGGGCTGACCGCTTTTGCGCTGGGTGTTTATGTCTACCAGATGACAGGGACTGCAGCCAGTGTAGCGCTAGTAACGCTTTGCGCTTTTTTGCCTTCCATTATGCTCAGTCCAATCGGCGGCGTGCTGGCTGACCGCTTTGACCGGCGGCTGATGATGATCACGGGTGATCTATGCTCCGCATTTGGACTTGTCTTCCTACTGTTTATCATGCTGCTGGGCGATCCGCCCGTTTGGCAAATCTGTCTCGGAGTGGCCTTCAGCTCCATATTCGTATCCTTGCTCGAACCGGCTTACAAGGCGACCATTACCGAATTATTGACCGAAGAGCAGTTTGCCAAGGCCAGCGGGCTGGTCCAGCTTGCAGCCTCCTCCAAATATCTTCTCTCTCCGCTGATTGCCGGGGTGTTGCTTGGCTACATGGATATAAAGGCTGTGCTGATTATAGATATCTCTACTTTTGTGGTGACCGTGCTTGCGGTGCTGGCTGTGAAAAAGAACCTGCAGGCTGAGTTTCCAGCGAAAACACGGCAGTCCTTTGCAAGAGACCTGAAGGAGGGTTGGGATACGCTCATTTCCGTGAAAGGTGTTCTACAGCTTACGGTTATTTTATCGGTGGTTACATTCTATGTGGGTTTTCTCCAGACCTTGTTTACCCCGCTCTTACTGCCGTTTACAGATACGCAAACCCTGGGCACAGTGGAATCCGTTAGTGCAATTGGCATGCTGATCGGCAGTCTGTTCATCGGGATGTTCAGCATTAAGGGCCAATATGCCAAGGTGCTGGCTGTAAGTCTGGGATTCGCCGGAGGTTTCTTTGCACTGGTCGGTCTGACTACAAATCTATATTTTATCGCTGCAGCCGGATTGTTGTTCTTCGCGGCACTCCCCTTCATTAACACCTGTGCTGACGTGCTGATCCGAAAAAATATCGCCGCCGAAGCACAAGGCCGTGCTTGGGGGATCATTGGCATTCTTTCACAACTCGGGTATGTGGCCGCTTATGCTGTTGCCGGAGTGCTGGCAGATCATGTCTTTAATCCGCTGCTGCGCAGCGGGGGAAGTCTTGCTTCCTCAGTGGGCAAGGTGCTGGGTACAGGAGAAGGCCGGGGTATCGGACTCCTGTTCATCGTCTGCGGTTTGCTGATAGTAATTGTGGCGGTGATTGTTCCAAGAATCAAATCTATTAGGGCTCTTGAACAACAACATTCATGAGTTTCTATATCAGAGAAGGAGGCAAGACAGCCAGATGCTGCTGCAAATCGTAAAAAGAGATGTTTTACGCAATAAAATCATCACCGGCGGATTGTTCATTTTTATTATGCTGTCTTCGCTGCTGGTTGCTTCTGCTTCGCACATCATTATGGAACTGACCGGCTCGCTGAATCAGCTGCTGGCCGCATCCAAGACTCCCCATTTTGTGCAAATGCATTCCGGAACCTTAGATGATTCCGCCCTTAAACGGTTTGTTTCGGAAAATCCGCTTGTACAGGATCAGCAGACGGTTGAGATGCTTACGGTCGACGGCTCAAATGTGTACTTGGGCAATCTGCAAAAGTCGGAAGCCGCCAGCGTCATGGATATCGGTTTTGTGAAGCAGAATCAGAAATTCGATCTGCTGCTGAATCTGGATAATCAGGTGATCACGGTTTCACGCGGCGAAATTGCCGTTCCTATCTACTATAAGGGACAGAAGCAGCTGAATATCGGGGATAAGGTCAATGTTACCTCCGGGTCCTTTACCAGAGAGTTCGTGATCGTTGATTTTGTCCGGGATGTCCAAATGAATCCGGCGATTGTCAGCTCCAAACGTTTTGTCGTAAATGAGGCGGATTACACAGCGCTGCGGGGGAAGCTTGGCGAAGTGGAATATCTGATTGAATTTCAGCTCAAGGATAGCAGCAAGCTTACTGAGTTCCGTAATAGCTATCAATTTGCCGGCCTGCCGGATAAAGGACCGACCATTGATTACCCTTTATTTAAGACGCTGAATGCTCTAACCGACGGAATTATAGCCCTTGTCATTATACTGGTGAGCCTCCTGCTTATGGTGATTGCTATCCTGTGCCTCAGATTTACGATGATCGCCTCCATGGAGGAGGATTACAGGGAGATCGGAGTCATGAAAGCAATCGGGCTGCCGCGGCAGGATATCAGAAGAATCTATATGGCCAAATACATCATACTGGCCGCATTGGCTTCATGCTGCGGCTATGGATTGTCACTTTTTACTGCACGGTTGTTTACAGCCAACATTAGCCTGTACCTAGGCGCGGCTCCGAAGGGGCTGCTTCAGCATATCGTTCCTTTACTCGCTGTCAGTCTGAGCTTCGGGATTGTTGTGCTCTTTTGCAGGCTGATTCTTAGAAGGTTCAACCGGATCACGGCCATTGAAGCCTTGCGGTCAGGTACTGCCGGGGTGGGGAGAACACATACGTCATCGTTTACACTCAGCAACCGTAAATGGCTGCCTGTGAATGGTTTTCTAGGGTTAAAAGATGTGTACAGCCGCTTCAGCATGTTCGGAGTGTTACTGCTGGTTGTGGTGATCTGTCTGTTTATGATCATCATGCCGGTGAATTTGTTGAATACGCTGCGCTCCCCGCACTTTATATCCTATATGGGCGTAGGACAGAGCACCATCCGGATTGATCTTCAGCAGTCAGGCGATACCGCCCGGCGGTTTGAACAAATGCTCACAACACTTAAGAAGGATCCGGACATCAAAAAATTATCGCCGCTCATTACCTCCCGCTTTAAGGTATTGGGAAGTGATGACGTCTGGGAGAATATCAATGTGGAAACAGGAGATTTCTCCATCTTTCCTTTGTCATACATAGAAGGCGGCGCCCCTGAAGGCGGAAGTGCAATCGCCCTGTCTGATCTGAACGCCAAGGAGCTGAATAAACGGGTCGGGGATAGTCTTCTTCTCAAGGCTGGAGGGAAAGAACGGAAGTTGACGGTAAGCGGAATCTATCAGGATATCACCAATGGAGGGCGGACGGCTAAAGCGCAGCTGCCCTATGATCCAAAGACTGTAATG
This sequence comes from Paenibacillus sp. FSL L8-0340, assembly GCF_038593145.1. NCBI lineage: Bacteria > Bacillati > Bacillota > Bacilli > Caryophanales > Paenibacillaceae > Paenibacillus > Paenibacillus sp. FSL L8-0340. Next base: position 4,755,021 of record NZ_CP151967.1, on the reverse strand, counting down.
TGGTATGTGGTAGCGGTGGATGTACAGCCTGAAATTCCGGTCGCCGGGAAAATAGAAGAGCTGGCCGAGGCATTCTATCCGGCTAAAATCACTTATCTGGACAGCTATTTAGCTCAGACCCTGGGGAATACAGTTAAGCAGCTGCGGATGGTCACTATACTCGCGATCGCCATTTCCATCTCGATAGCGGTACTGATTACGTCCTTGTTTCTAAAAATGCTGCTGGCGAAGGATTCCACACAAATTACAATCTTGCGAAGCATCGGGTTCACGGTCGCTGATATCCGCCGGCAATATCTGGCCAGAACGCTGCTGATCGCCGGTCTTGGCAGCCTGCTTGGGATCTTGACGGCCGGAACGATCGGTCAAAGTCTGGTGCATGTTCTCGGATCATTCCTGGGTGCTTCCCGAATTCAGCTTGAGGTTGATCCGGTGCTGGCCTATCTGATTCTTCCGGTTAGCCTCATGCTGGCCGTGGCGGTTACTACTATAGGAAGTATAGGACCCATTCACAAGTCCGGGTTCACGAATAAGATAGCCGATTGAGGGGGCGACAACTGGATGCATATATTAGAAACTAAGGGATTAAACAAAACTTTTTCAAACGGGCAAGGAACGCAGCAGCCTGTATTAAAAGAGATCAACCTGCAGATTCCACAGGGGGAGTTCACAGCAGTGATGGGACCTTCAGGCTCCGGCAAATCAACATTGTTGTATACATTAAGCGGTATGGATACAATGACAGCGGGCAGTGTTCTTTTTAAGGGGCAGGAGCTCAGCGCCCTTTCCGAAACCGAACTGGCGGCGCTGCGCCTGCATAGTATGGGCTTCATTTTTCAGCAGATGCATCTGTTAAAAAATCTGAACATCCGCGACAATATCATCCTGTCCGCTTACCGGGCCAAAAAGACCAGCCGCAGAACCATCAATGCAAGAGCTGCCGATCTTATGAAAAGAACAGGCATTTCCGCATTGGCTGACCGGGGAATTACAGAGGTGTCCGGCGGACAATCACAGAGAGTGGCGATCTGCAGGGCGCTGATCAATCAGCCGGATATTCTGTTTGGCGATGAGCCTACGGGAGCACTGAACTCCAAGGCTGCCGGTGAGATCATGGAAATCCTGGGGGAGATTAACCGTTCGGGAACCACAATTCTTCTGGTTACCCATGATGCCAAGGTCGCTGCCGGGGCAGAGCGGGTGCTCTACATGCTGGATGGCCGAATGGCTTCCGAACACTGGCTAGGCAAATATCACAAAGAAAAAGGCGATCTTAAGCAGAGGGAAGAGAAGTTGTCCTCCTGGCTGCGGACCCTGGAATTCTGAGCGATAGGTTAAGGAATGAAATTTGCATTACAAAACTAGCCGGGAGTTTGGCTTCAAGTCACTAGGGGCTGTCCAATAAGTGATATGCTCCCCATATAGTAGACAGGTGAAATAATAAAAACCTGTTACTGTATGGGGAGTATTTTTATGGAACAAAAGAAGTTTACAGCATTTGAAAAATTAACGATTCTCCAAGAGGTTGAATGCGGCCAGATCGGGCTCAAGGCTGCAGCTCGAAAGTACGGATTATCTAAAACATCTCTAGTGAAGTGGCGACGACGTTATCAATTGTACGGTTTTGAGGGGCTGGAAGTCCGGTCCTGCAACCGAAAATATACTGTGGAAATTAAGCGCCAGGCCGTTAAAGATTATATGGAGGGGGCATTGTCGCAATATCAAATCATCGACAAGTATAAGATCGCAAGTCGAACCCAACTCGCCAACTGGATTAAGAAGTATAATGGTCATAGCAGCAGCTTAACAGCTAATTCAGGAGGAACTAGAGCTATGACCAAAGGACGCGTAACCACTTGGCAGGAACGGATGGATATCGTGCTGTACTGCCTGTCGAATGGACAAGACTACACAAAGGCAGCAAACCATTTCCAGGTTTCTTACCAACAAATATATAGCTGGGTGAAGAAGTACGAAATAGGCGGCGAAGAGGCATTACGAGACGGCAGAGGACGTACCAAAGCACCTGAAGAGCTCACAGAAGCAGATCGCCACAAACTCGCGATGCAAAAGCTGGAATATGAGAATGTGCGGCTGCGTGCAGAGAATGCTTTTCTAAAAAAGTTAGAGGAACTCGAAAGGAGGAGACGCTAAGTCACGTTCGTCAGGAGAACATCTACCTGGCTATTCAGGCCGTTCAGCAAGAGGAGTCTTGCTCTATTCAGCTTTTGTGTAACATCGCAGGGATCTCACGGTCAAGCTACTACAAATGGTTGAATCGTGAACCCAGTTCCCGGGAGACCGACAACGTGAAACTTACACAGGCCATGCTTCTCCTGTATGAGAAGGTGGAACGAATCTTTGGGTATCGTCAATTGACCCTGCATTTGCGCAGACAAATGGGTAGAGTCATTAACGCGAAGCGAGTGTACCGTCTCATGAGGCTCCAAGGCATCCAGTCCGTCATCCGCAGAAAGAGGAAGAAGTACGTAGGCTCTGCGCCTCAGCAGGTTGCAGAGAACGTACTGAACCGTAAATTCGAGGCGGAAATGCCAAACCAAAAGTGGGTAACCGATGTAACGGAATTTAAATATGGTAACGGGCGGAAGGCGTATTTAAGTGCAATAAAAGATCTACATGACAAGTCCATTGTTGCTTACGTTCTGGGTCATTCTAATAATAATTCGCTGGTTTTTAAGACGCTGGAGTTGGCTTTGCAGGCAGCACCAGAGACCCACCCCTTACTTCATAGCGACCGTGGTTTCCAGTATACCTCTCTGCACTTTAAGCAGATGCTGGACGAGGCAGAACTAACGCAAAGCATGTCCCGGGTGGGTTGCTGTATTGATAACGGACCCATGGAATCCTTCTGGGGGACACTCAAATGTGAGAAGTACTACTTGCATACCTACCAAACCTTTGAAGAGCTCCAACAAGACATTGATAATTACATACATTTTTACAATTACGAACGGTTACAGGCAAAACTAAACGGCCTCAGTCCCAATGAATTCAGGACTAAGGCCGCTTAAGGATCTTTTATTATTTACGCTGTCTACTTGACGGGGTGCAGTTCATAAGTGGATTATTCTACGAGTGAGACAGTCCTTTGTTCTTCCTTGCCCAACATATCTTAAGAATCTTAATTTTCACTTTCTAGTCGTTTCTTCTTCTCACTTATCAACTGTTGTACAGTGAACATTTCTATGTCATCCATACCTTTTTCCTCTAGGTATTTTTGGATGTTCTTGTTGCCATCTAAGATAATAATTTTGCCGTTATCAACACTCAACACACCAGTTTGAGTCTCTGAAGTGTCTTTTCCAGGTTCAGAACGTATAAATACAATGTATTTCTTATTCCATCCAATTTCAGAAATTATGGGTTCAACCACTACCGGGTCTTTATCCATCCTCCCCTTTATGAAGTTGACTTCTTCACTACTTTGAAACAACCGATACTTCCCGGGCAATATAAGAATATTCGGTTCTCTATAATCTCTATTGTCCTCTACGGCAGTAGAGCAAGAAGTTATTAAAGTCAGCATACAAATTAAAAAAATATATAGACTCAACTTCTTGAACATAATTAGCCTCCAAACAAGTGAAATAATAATTAACTTACTATACTATACCAGTTTTGAAAAGAAATTATTCAGCATACAGAGTGGGAACCAAGAATGTACCTGGCTCCCACTTCCCTAGTTTTTAACGGGTGTTAATGTAGAAGAAAATGTCATAAGGAACGATTACTCCTAGTCTCTGGTTATCGGCTGCATAGTTATTTACCAGTGATACAAAGTTTGCTGGTATGCCCATTCCGCTTCCATAATTCCAGTATTCAAAATTATATAAATCATGAACGGTCGCGTCGCTTCCCTCATGGAACGGATTTGTCATATATTTGATATATAACAGTGTTCTTTTCCAATATATACTTATTAAGGTGAATATGTTTTTCAAAGACGGCTTAAAGGAATATATTGGAATATTTGAAGTTTACTCTTTCTTGTTCGTGACTTCAAATATATATGGTAAAATAAGTAATAAGAACTATTTTTCACAAACTCCAAAAAATAGAATTGCATAAAGAAGAATACAAATCGCTACTCTTCGGGTAGCAGATAACAGAGTGGCGATCTGCAGGGCGCTGATCAATCAGCCGGGATTCATTGGGCCTTGCGAAAGGGTGATGCAACGTGCTTAGATCAAATGTCATAGGATATCCACAGAATTTTATAAAATTTTCCAGTATAATGTAAGCGATATCATTATGGAATCGGCCTGCATCTTCAGGATCATCCGTGCCATATGACAGCAGTCCGATTACTCTGTTTAAGGGAGTCGATTTAATGCTGATCTTTAAGAAGATTTCGTTTAACAACTGGTTATTTACTGTTTTGGCTCTGCAGTATGCTCTCATGCATCTTTTCAAGCTCCACATTCCGGATTCGATTAAGTTATCTGAGATCATTGTTTTTATCGTTTATACCGTTTCGGAGATTACATTGTTTATCTACCGGGGCAGACGGGCAGCCGTTGGAGCTGTTTCCGGAATGATCCCGCTTTTTTTTGCGGTGCTTTGGACTGTCGCCTTCTTTTCTCATTTTCAAAGCGAGAATTATGTGGCAGAACTTACGGTGATTAACTCGGTAGGAATGTTCACCGCCTTTTTTATTTTGCTGTTTGAATACATATTTCTGATTAGGGATTAATATTTTTGGCTTCAGATCACCAGCCGTCTTGGAATCTCAAGGCGGTTTTTGCGTATTTACGCACAATAGTCCAAAATTCAAAGAAATACTTAGGTCTGGGCGGTTCATTGCAAGAGATCAGGATTTTCCAGGAATTGCGACAGAATACATAATATTATGAAGGTTTAATTTTTAGGTGTAATGCGTTAAGATATAGACATCACCAGATGGTAGCCACAAAGAACAGCAGCAAGCGGTTACAGGTGATGGACTCATTCCTAAATTTAGAAATGAATGTAGGAAAGGAGAGGCCCCGATGTACTACCGTTAGCGATGCATGCCGGAATCGGCTGCTGCCGGAGAAGGTGTAAGTGACAACATCTTTTCGCAGACCGTGGGTATGCGGGAATCCAGAGGTAACCAGGACCAAGGAACAGCTATTCAAGCAGGATTCATCTTGCGGAAGAAGGAGCGTGATTCCATTGAAAAAGGTTAGCGATGCGTACTAAACACGATGGCTCACAGTAGGGGAAACGTCCGTGAAAACGTTTTTCGTGACATCGAGTACGCGGGAACTCATCCCATATGCAGGACATGGAGCAACACTCCGAAAGGGAGCGCACGGGGACTACCGAAATATGAATAACAATCACCATGTCAGGGATATGGATTGTTGCTGGAGGAAATGATTGAATTGAAGAACGGATTGAACACATAAATCCCCGTTTACCTTAGGCTGAAGGTAAGCGGGGATTTATGTGTTCCTGCGGCAAACCGGGGAGGTCTATCATGTCTTGTCGAAATATGAAAAAACACAGTAGTGTGAAATAATTCACGTGACTATTATAAAATTTTAATATATAATAAATTTATAAAAAAAATTAGGGGGATTTGAGATGAAACTATTTAAAAGTTTGCTAGTCGCAGGGGTATCGGTTGCATTATTGTCGGGTTGTGGTGCGAACAATGATAAGGCGGCGAATGAGACAGCAACTGCTTCTCCAGCAGCAAATGAGGCTGCTACGGCTTCTCCGGCGGCAGCTCAGACAGATGCTACATCGGCGGCTTCCATCGTTAATGAAGCGGCTGCATTTACTAAGGCTGTAAGTGCAGAAGGAACTTGGATTGTTGCTATTCTGAATGATGTTACTGTTGATCAGGACGTTGTTGTAGCCGGTGAGTTCCATGATAAAGGTGTTGCTGAGAACGCAGTTTACCGTAAGCTTGCTCTTTATGCACAGGATGCGGATCACAAAATCACTGCAAATTACACACTTACCGCACCTAAGGTTACCGTACAAAGTGAAAACTTCAGAGTGCAAGGCGGGACGATCAAAGGTGATGTATATGTTGAAGCAAAAGGTTTTAACCTGCATGAATCCGCTACAATTGATGGTAACCTCTACTTTGCCAGCGAAGATGTGAAAGCATCCGCAGCAGTGGATGGTAAAGTAACTGGAGCAACAGAAGTTAAATAAGTTCATTTAGTGCAATCATACTTTTTTTCGAGAAACCTGCAGACAGTGCCACGATGGCACAGCGTCTGCAGGTTTTTTTATATAAATTATCCTTCTATTTCTCGCTGAAACGGATACCGTCCTTTTGAGGACGGCGAAGCCGTTTCCACTTATGACAATCCAGTCCATTCTGATAAACCCTATATGGTACAATATGGATGGACTGCGATCCTTACACATAGGAGGTTTAGTGTGAAAAAAAGAACGATTGTATTAATTCTGCTACTAATCATCATTTTAGGTTTAGTGGGCTATAGAAGATATTTCTATCAATTTAAGGATCTTGGGAAAGCTACCCTATTTAGTGGTCCCATTGAGTCACCCGAAGGTGAGTATAATGCACGCGCGTATTATATCCCATATGGTGGCGCTGCAGGCGGTGTAATGTATCTTGTCGAAGTCGAGCAAAGCAAGACAGGCGTGAAGAAAATCATATATTCCAGCGAGCACAAAGACGAATTTTTCATGGACTGGCAAGCTTCGGATATTCTCTCGATCACCAATGAAAGTTCAGAATATAATGAATACCGGAATATTGAACTGAAAGTGAAAACCGAGATCTATGAGGAGTCAGGTTCTGCTTGCCGAAGCCTCCTGCTAAAGGACCAATATGAAACCTGCTATCAAGACGTGAAGGAGTAGACCCGTTATGTTGAAGAAGATAGGATTAACCCTTCTGGTCATTCCTTTGGTTATTATAGTGTTATTCGTTTCCCTGTTCCTGATCATGCCATTGGTTAACAATGTGAACTTATCCAAGTTCGAGAAACAATTTAGCAAACATCAGCTCCCGCCTGAAACCACGATTGTAGAAAGGGAGTCTATACTTGGCAAACTGAATGGAAACGGCAACGGGTTGGACTTTTTGGCTGCAATTCTAGTGGATTCTTCATTATCTGTTGACGAGCTGACAAGCTTTTACAGTAAGGAAACTTTCAAAAATGCCAAGCGGAGCAGAGAATACCCGGTCATCACTGAAGTCCTGCCTGTTACAGGAGCTTCTGTGGATTCGGTACATTTAGAACACGGCTCTTTGACTTTTGATACATTAAAAGACATCGCAGATTACTCCGGTTATTACTTTATCATTTTGTATGATGGAGGATATGATGCCTCGTTTGATATTCGGGGACATTAATTTACATGAATGGGGAGGAATAAGTAATGCTTGTGTCCAAAAAAATAATGATCGTATGGATCTTGTCAGCAGTCACGCTTGGCGGATGCTCCAGCTCACCCCCTACAGCGTTAGAACAGCAGGATACCTCCGCAGCCGTTCCTGCGGTTCAACAGTCCTATGATTTGTCTACACTCCATATGGACTTGCCGGCAAACTGGGGATTGGATACTTCTGATCCGAAGGTTTATGTAATTAAAGATGAGCAAGGTGAGGCCAGGGGCGAAGTATCGGCCAGTGAATTTGTGGAGAACTTTGATTTCAAGAAAATGGCAATGCCCAATCACAGCTCGCTGACTTCTGAGGAGGAGCTTGATATTCCCATGGGAACAAGCAGATTATTTACTTTGGATGCCGACAACGGCTCTGCAGCGTCCGGTCTTACAGGGACTCATGATACCTATTATGCGGTGATTCCGCATAAAGAAGAAATTTTATATATTTTGAATTTTTCCAACAATGATAAAGCTGCGGAAACCAAACAGGAATTTATCGGGATCTTGACAAGCCTCCGAATAAAGGACACCAGGATCAAGAGCATCAGGCTGGAATGTGCTGATTTATGCAAAGAAGGGGCAGACAAGTCTGGACCATTTACTGAAAAAACCTTCACCGATGAACATGAACTTGAAGTCTTTGCAAATGCCTTGAACAAGGCAGTGAAAATAAATGGTGAACTGAATTATGTTACATGTTTTCTAATGCATATTTCTTACCTTGACGGCACGCAAAAAAAGTATGTGCTAAACATTTCGGATAGCGAACAAGAGGGGATAACGGGTCTGCTGGTAGATACTGAAGACAGTGGACAGGGCTATGAGATCCCAGAGAGAATTCATAATGAGTTAAGGGCACTGATTTATTAGTTACTTAGCTTTCGCACTAGAGATATCAGGTGAATCCCTCATGGCAGAAATAGAGGGAATAGAGAAAACCCGAGCAATTATCGCGAAATCGGCGAGAAATTGTTCGGGTTTTTGAGTGAATATCAGCAGCAAAATACAATACATAAACTAGTCCGCAAAATATGTGCGTTTTGCACGCATTTATGTTATGGTATATATGTGCAAAACGCACATAAATGAATTGAAGGGAAGAATGCAAATGATTAAAGCCGCAATTGTTAAGCAAGCGGGAATCCCTCCCGTATTAGGTCAATTTCCTGCCCCCATTGAATCCGCTGACAAAGTTATTGTTAACGTTTCGGCCGCTGCTTTAAGTAAACTTAGTAAGTTTCGTTCATTAGGCATGCATTATTCATCAGAAACAAACTTTCCACTTGTAGCTGGTGCAGATGGTGTCGGCACATTGGCAGATGGATCTCGTGTTTACTTTGCGCTCCCTGCCGCACCCTATGGGAGTTTAGCTCAACAAACAATTGTAGAAAAAAATATGATTATACATTTACCCAAAGAGATTGATGAAATAACCGCCGCTGCAATCACAAACCCGGCTATGTCCTCGTGGGCTGCTTTGGTCTATCGGGCGCATTTCCAGTCTGGTCAAACGGTTCTGATTAACGGTGCAACTAGTGAATCCGGTAGTTTGGCCATTCAAATTGCAAAACATTTAGGCGCAAAAAAAATTATTGCAACAGGACGAAACCACACAAAGCTACAGTCCATCGGAGCAGATGAATTCGTTGCATTTGACATGAATACTGACAACGGCAAAAATGCTTTTGAGAAAGCCCTGGAGCCAGCTTTTGCGGATGGAGTAGATGTTGTACTCGATTATCTCTGGGGTGACAGTGCCTTCGCCATTCTCTCTGCTGCTGCAAAAGCTGGTGGGAGCCGCCCAACGCGATTTGTTAGTATAGGAACTGCGTCCGGGCAAGAATCCATCAATATGCCCTCTTCATTACTTCGTGCATCTACGATCGAGCTGGTCGGCAGTGGCGGCAGAAGTGTTTCACAATTGAATATGCTGTCATCTGCACAAAGTGTTTTGGATCTTGCTTCAAAAGGAAAGATCCACATCGCTACAACAACATTTTCTTTAGAAGATATCGAAATAGCCTGGAATGCGCCATTGACACCTCGTCCCGTTATAATGATAAAATAAGGAACATGGAAGATAAACTTTTTAGTACACTGATTGAATTGACTACAATGCTTAATCAGTCAGATCGCCATAAGAAAATGATTGCCCATGCTGGCGTTAACATGGAAGCAGCAGCTTTTCGTGTTTTCATCGGCATTGGGCGTCTTCAGTCAACTAGTGTCGGCGATTTGGCTGCCATGATGGGCAAAAATTACTCCAGTGTTAGCCGTCAAATTGATAAATTGGAAATAGCCGGATTGGTCCATACTTATCCGGCAAGGAATGATTCTAGAATTCGTGTTTCTGAATTAACAAATCACGGAAAGGAGATTTTTTCTCAAATTAACTCCACTCGAAATGGCATCTTACAAGAAGCCTTGACGGACTGGACCGTAGACGAAAAGCAGCGTTTATTGAACGACTTAAGACGCTTAATTGATTCCTTAAATAAATTCAACTAATCAATGTTCAGACACTTTCTTATTGGCATGGTTGCTCGCGCTCCCATGATACCAAACGAGCAAGGTGTTTTTTTTGTCAAGCCCAAAAAGGGCATAGTGACTCAATCACTTTGCACCTTTTAGAATAGGCTAACCTTATTGTGATGGGGGAAGTGCGTATTGCTGCTGAATGGCGGTATCCCTGCTGCGTGTAAGTGTTTTACCCCATTTAATAGACGGGATTTCTATAAAATGATAGGACAATGCAGCAATGGAAATACTAGCCGCGGCTGTTAGCAAGAGGATGAAGCCAATAGGGATGATTCCGTACAATAATTTAATGGAAGCTACCAGGATAATGAAATGATATAAATACAGGCTGTACGAGATCCGCCCCAGATAGCTGACGATTTTATTTCTCAGGATTGTTGAGAATCTCCCGCTGGATAAGGCAATGATTATTAACGAGCCGCACCCGAGCATGTTGATATAGGAAACCAAACCTGTGATTAAGGGGTTGCTTCCTGGTGCATGCAGCGAATACAACGCATAGGCAAAGGTAAAAAGAATGATTTTCGGGAGAGATCCGGTTCTTTTATAATGTTTGATGAAAAAAGCTCTGTGTTTCGCCAGCAATGCGCCGACCACAAACAGCAGCATATAACCAACCGTATCTCCGTATCCGCCTAAATAAAAACCGATAATACCAGCCAATAGGTAGGCTGCGACGTTTTTTTGCCATGAATATCTGATCACTCCATACATCATCAAGGGGAACAGAATGGATATGCGCATTTCATGAACCAGCGACCAAATTACATTGTTAAATGCATTCACATTGAAGCTGCCGATCAGGAAAAAATGTCCCAAGAGTAGTCTGGCTGAGATCGGCGTAGTCCAGCTCATGGAATTATACCACTCACTCAGTTCAGGAATGGAGCTCCTTTGGATCACTATGCTGAGAAGTACCGCTAAACATATGGCAACATAGAAAGGGATGCAGATTCTGAGAAATCTCTTGAGCAAGTAGGGCAAGTACCGGATTGTAGTTCCTTTAAGAAAGGGTAAAGCCAGAACAAATCCGCTCAGCACGAAGAATAGTTTGACAGCTTCCGGACCGCCGATAAACAGAGCCCTTGTGAACGGCAAATATTTGAGCACGAAGAGAGTCAGGTTATCCTGCGGCGAACTGGGCGAGTAAATCATGGGGAAGACAATCATCAGGTGTGTAATAAGCACCAGAACAGAAGCGATGCCTCTGAGCGAATCTAATTCAACATAATGACCATTAGCTTTAACTTTATGGTTATTCATCAGCATCCCTCCTTTATTTGTTTATATTTTAGCACATATGGAGAACTTTTATATAAAAAGTTATTCATAACGAATAACTAATAAGAATATGAAAAAGTTTTGGTAAATGCTGTAACATCAAGGTATACTAGCCCGTCAATAGTAACAGAGGTGAATTACGATGATGAAATGGATAAAAAGTGGCGGGCCGATTTCAATACTGCTTATATTGCTGCTGCTCGCAGCCGGTTGTGGGACGACAAATAAGGCGAGTGTGAAGCCAATAGCCGGGACTGCTGCACCTGAAGCAGCGCCGGAGCAGACGTCAGAACCCTGCTATGCCGAGATTGAATGGGTGGATTTCTTGATGATCAATGATATCAGGTATTCTCATAATTATGATGCAACCAAGCCGGTACCTGCGGATCAACGGGGAGATAAGGTTGGGGAAGTGTCTTTTAAGGTGAGTGATAATGCCTGTACCGATCATGTCGTCAAAAACGGGGATGCCGCATTTCTTCCTGTGGGTACAGTGATCTATGCGCTGGAAGGCTACAGATCCGAATATCGGGTGGTAGCGGATAACAAGATTTATGAAGTAGAAGAGAATCCAAAGGCAGCCACTATCGGAGACCTGCTGGATATTGCAGGGAAAGTGGACAAAGTTAGTCTGGAAAGCGGTATGGATAGCAGTCAGATTGGTGATTTCACTAAAGAGGCCTCCGAAGAATTTATTCGTGAACTGCTGCCTCTGAAGAATGTTGGTTTTGATGCAGTCTATAAGCAAACAAAACATGAATACGGAGTGTTCCTGCGGGTGCATCTGCAAGACGGCACTTCTTTCCGTATGGTATATTATCCCAAGGGGAATGCCTTCACGGCAGGCGCGTTCGGAACAGACCGTTTACAGGAGTTAATCACAACCCAAAGGCAGCAAATTAAGGCGGCTGCGGGAATGTAAGTTTCATTATATTTTTGCTGAGGGTGTGAATATAAATGCTTCCATTAGTCAGGCTGGCTACAATAAAAGATGCGGATGTTTTGTCCAGGTTAAATTATGAGTTTAATGGCGGGGATAAGCGTCCGGAGGCGGAAATTATCGAAAGTTTGAACACTGGGAACGAGTTAGTTGCCGTTGCCGAATTAAGGGACCAAGTCGTCGGCTTTGCCTGCGCGCAGAGCTCACAATCCTTCTGCTACGCAGCAAGTCATGGTGAAATTACGGAAATGTATGTTCAGGAATCAGCCCGGAGGAAAGGCGTGGCGGTGGCACTGCTTGCCTTTCTGGAAGCTAAGCTCCGCTTGCGCGGTGTAGGCACAGTGAAGATTTTGACAGGAAAAACGAATCATCCGGCGATTGCCACATATGCACGCTGCGGGTATATTAAGCATGATGAAGCTGTTTTAGAGAAAAGATTATAGTATGAATATTGCCTGGAGATTTTGCTGATGCAGTTACTTACATAGAGCAGTACGTGCGTGGTGTGGAATAACCAATGATCTAAATTTCTAAGGACCCGTCATTAATAGTGCACGAATTGTCGGGTGACTGTGCTCCATTATTGCTATTCTGGATGTGAGGAGAGGAGGAGCGAAGATGAACCTGCTGGAGAACATGAATCATGCATTGGCTTATATCGAAGAACAACTGACTGGGGAGATTGATTACCGGGAAGCGGCAAAACGCGCATTATGCTCGGAATATCATTTCAAGCGGATGTTCTCTTTTCTCGCCGGCCTTTCGCTTTCGGAATATGTACGGCGTAGACGGTTGACGCTCGCGGCCTTCGATCTGCAGAGCAGCCAGCTCAAAATTATCGACATTGCGCTGAATTATGGATACAGTTCACCGGACGCCTTCACCAAGGCATTCCAGCAGTTTCACGGTGTTCTGCCCTCAGAAGCAAGAACCGCAGGACCTTCACTGAAGTCCTTTCCTCGAATGACTTTTCAGCTCATGATCAGAGGAGGAAATGAAATGAACTACCGGATTGAGGAGAAGGAAGCATTCCATATCGTCGGGATCAAGAAGAGAGTCCCTATTATTTTTGAGGGGGTGAATCCGGAGATTTCAGCAATGTGGCAAAGCCTGGATCTGCCAACCCTCTCCAAGCTCAAGGAGCTTTCGAATGTCGCACCCCTGGGACTGATAAGCGCGTCCACAAACTTTTCCGAGGGGCGGATGGAAGAAAAGGGGGAACTGGATCATTACATCGGAGTGGCTACCACTCTGGGATGTCCCGAGACCTTCTCGGTGCTGGAGGTTCCGGCAATGTCTTGGGCGGTATTCGAGTCCATCGGACCTTTTCCGGCTACCCTGCAAAATATTTGGGGACGGATCTATTCCGAGTGGTTCCCTTCTTCCAACTATGAGCAGACCGAAGGGCCGGAAATCTTATGGAATGAGAGCAAAGATGTAACGTCCCCGACTTACAAAAGCGAAATCTGGATTCCGGTTGCGAAAAGGGTGTAGAAGGTGTACTGCTTAAGGGAGCAAACTTGTTCAAGAAGGATTGGGAGAAAACAAATACACCGTCAGATTGCTGACGGTGTATTTGCTTTGTCTGGCTCAACCGGCAACAAAGCTGGCCGGTTCTCTCACATGTCAATCTCCTCAAGGCCGCTTCGCCGGAAATCCATATACCTTCGCTCGCCAAGCGGTGAACAGCGCAAGCAGCAATAGAATAAACAATGCCCAGGGGAATGAGGCGACACCCAGCGTTTCGATTAGAACCCCGCCCAGCACACCACCGCTGCCGATCGCCAGATTCCATACCGTCACCAACATAGACTGGGCGACATCGGCACTCTCCCCGGCAGCTTCAGCAATTGCTGTCTGCAGCATTGTTGCAGCGCCTCCGAACGTCAATCCCCATGCAGCAACCACAGGATAGATTACGACGGGATGGTTGCTTATGCCAAGTGCAATGGCGGCCAAAGTAAATGCTGCGAGGCTGATCAGAACCAATGGACGCAATTTACGGTCGATCAGAATACCGGTAATCCCGATGCCTGCCAGTGAAGTAATACCGAAAATAAGCAGCACCAGGTCAATACGCCGGGTAAGTCCGGCCTGCGCAAGAAATGGCGCAATATAGGTATAAAGGATGTTATGGGCCAGTACCCAAGCGAGAACGACTGCCAGAACCGGCCGCACTCCGGGAATAACAAAAACCTTATAGAGCGGCAGCTGCTTATCGGCACTTGTGCCCGGGTAGTCCGGCAGCTTCCAAAGCACCCAGAAGACCAGCAGCAGCGCAAGCAGTGACATGATTCCAAACACAGCACGCCAGCCGACGAAGGTGCCAAGAAATGTTCCGGCAGGGACACCGATGGCCAGGGCCAGAGGCGTGCCGACCATCGCCACCGCCATGGCCCGCCCCTTAAGTGATTCCGGCACCATGCGGCGGGCATAACCTGCGATCATCCCCCACAGGACACCGGCACAGATGCCGGCCAAAAAGCGGGCTGCCAGTGTCAATATATAATTAGATGAAAAGGCAGTGACGGTGTTGAATACGAGAAAACCAATAATGCATAGCAGCAGCAGGGGCCTCCGCCGCCATCCGCGTGTTGCGGCGGTTAAAGGAATGGCGGCCAACAATGAACCGAGGGCGTACAAAGTGACAAGCTGACCGGCTAGAGCTTCAGAGACTCCAAGCCCATCACCAATTTGCAGCAGCAAGCCGGCTGGAACCGTTTCGGTGAGAATACAGATAAACCCCGTCATCGCGAGGGCGAGCAAGCCAGCCCATGGGAGCCGCTCAGAAGTGCCGGAGTCATGCTGTGCGGAAGAAGTTGTATTTTGGCTCATTTGAGTAGCACCCTCTCCTGTACTCATTCTCTATGATCTGATGCCGGCATAAATTGCGTCACAAAGGTCAACCGTAAACTGGCCGGACATGCCTTCCAGTAAGGTATTGGTAAATGCCACAACGCTGAGCCGCTGCGTAGGATCGACGAACCATGAATGACCATAAGTGCCGCCCATCCGCCATGTTCCCGGTGATTCAGGAGTGTTTGCGGCGGCAGGGTCTTTCAGTACTGTAATGCCAAGACCGAATCCCCGTCCTGGCCAAAAGGGCATAGGCAGATCACCGATCTGATTGGTAGTCATTTCATGAATCAGAGATTCCGGCAGCAAAGGGGCCCCGCCCTGGCGCAATGTTTCCAGCAGATGCAAAAAGTCCCCGGCACTGCCAACCATACCGGCTCCACCGGAGGGATAGGCGGCGGCATCAAGTGCCCGGCCTGGAGCAAGCAGGAAGCCTGCTGTACCGTCCACAAAGGCAATCTTGTCGGGATCAAGTAATGGCCGCGGCTCCGGGTAGTCGTTGGCATAGGGGGTGGCCAGCCGTTCTGGATCAGCTGCAATGAACCCGGTGTCACTCATGCCGAGCGGTTTGGTTACCAGTGAATCTATGGCTTCGCTAAGCGTTGTTTCTGTGACCTGGGCGATGATTGCACCCAGCACATCCGTTGCTATGGAATATCTCCACTCGGTGCCTGGCGTGTAGAGAAGCGGCACAGAGGCGAGGCGGCGCATATTCTCTTCCAGTGTGATTCCGGACTGATCCATGCCGTCCGAAATCCCTGCCCGCTGATAGGAACTATTCTCTTCCTGGAAGAACCGGTAAGACAGACCCGCCGTATGCGTCATTAGATGGCGGACCGTCAATTGCGCGAGTTCGCCGTTCTGCAAGCGTGGGCGGAACTCCGGAAGCCAACGGTCAACACGGTCGTCCAACTGCAGGCGCCCTTGCGCAACCAGCACTAAGGCAGCCGTGGAAACAATAGGTTTGGTGACCGAGGCGAGCCGGAATAAAGCATCTTCACTCATGAGCCGGTTCAGCCCGCGGTCAGCATAACCGGCAGCGCGGCTGTAAACTATTGTTCCGTCTATCGCCACTTTAATGACGGCTCCTACCAACCTCTTGTCGGCAAGCGTCCGATCCAATACTTCATCGATGCGGCCCGACAAACATTGCGGATCACTTGGGTTTGAATATAATGTATACATGGTCTCCATCCTCTCGGAATAGTTAAAGTCTTGGACACTTTACTATTGTAGGCTTATTATATAAAATAAGTTACCTTGGTTACATAACGTAACAAAGGTAACTCGGCTGTATAACGATTAAATTATATTTGTTTTAACCAATTGACCTGAATTTTAAAGGAGCTGACTATAATGGATCATGTGGATAAGCAAATCCTGTTCCACCTGCAGAGCCAAGCGAGAATTTCTATGACAGAACTGGGGAAAAACGTCGGCTTATCACAGCCTGCAGTTACAGAGAGGGTTAAACGCATGGAGGAGAAGGGGATCATCAGTGAGTATCGCACCATCATATCCCCTGAAAAGATTGGCAAGCAGGCTGCCGCCTATATATTGTTTCATTCTAGAGATTGTAACGCATTCCTTGATTTCTGCCGGGCCGCTCCCGATGTGGTCGAATGTTACCGGATAAGCGGGGAGCACAACTATTTGTTGAAAGTGATTAGCGATTCTACGCGAGCGCTTGAAGAGTTCGGAAATCAATGTGATAAATACGGGACCTACACGATTCTAATCGTGATGTCATCTCCTATCGATCATAAATTCCTCATCCCTTCACTGGGGGAAACACCAATAAATATGCTGAGTTAATCAACCCCCGCCGGAATGATTTAAGGCTCGAACCCTAGCGCAGCTGCGCCGGGGATTCGAGCCTTTGTGTGCTTCAACTATAAACTAAGCAGGCAGTATAGCTGCATGTGATTCTTCAAATAGGGATGCTTCTGCCTCTGCTGCTTTAAACTGGAGGTTATATAACTGTGCATAAAGCCCGTTTTGGGCGAGCAAAACATCATGTGTGCCTTCCTCGGCAATTACCCCCTGATCCAGTACAACAATTCTGGATGCGTTCCGTACGGTTGAAAGCCTGTGTGCAATTACCAGTGTAGTCCTGTTGTTCATCAAGTGATCCAACGCTTCCTGAACCAGCCGCTCGGATTCGTTATCCAGAGCAGAAGTGGCTTCGTCCAGCAAAAGCAGCGGTGCATCACGAAGAAAGGCCCGGGCAATAGCGATTCGCTGCCGTTGTCCGCCGGAAAGACTCGAGCCGTGTTCACCGATGACCGTATCGTATCCGCCCGGAAGCTTCGCGATAAACTCGGCTGCGCCCGCAAGCCGGGCGGCTTCGTAAATTTCTTGTTCACTGGCTGAATTAGAGCTGAAGGCTATATTGTCTCTAATCGTACCAGAGAACAAATAAGGGGATTGCGGTACATAAGTAACCTGTGCCCGGGCTTCTTCCAGCTGCTCCTGAACCGCTCTTCCATAAACTGAGATGCTGCCGGCATCGGGTGCATACAATCCACAGCATAAGCGGGCAAGCGTTGTTTTGCCGGAACCGCTTGGACCTACAACAGCGACCGTTTCTCCATGCTGAATTTGCAGGCTGAAGCCTTCAAACAGCGGCGGCTCCGTTTCTATTCGGCCGGAATAGCTATAGCTGACCTCTTGTAGGCTTAATGCAGCCGACTTCTCCGAAGCGGGGGGAGGAGGGGACGAAGCCGGGGAAGAATGTGGTGCTCCTTCCTCATCTGCATCCAGTACAGCGAATACGCGGTCGGCTGCTCCTAACGCTTCTTGAACACCACCCCAGGTCTGGGACATGTGGACAAAAGGCCACTGTACCCGTCCCATCAGAATGATGAAGGCGAGTACTTCACCGGCTGTTGTTCCGCCTCTTACGGCAGAGACTGCGATCAGCGCAGCGCAGGCCACCATTACGATATTGTTGATAAAGGCAGAGGACTGCCAGAGCAGCGTGTTCAGCAGTGCTCTTTGGCGCTGCAGCCGGTTCAACTGCTCACGTCCGGCTGCATACCGGTTCAAGAGATTGTCCTCCAGGGAAAAGGCCCGGACCACTTTCATTCCTTGCAGCGTTTCCTGCAGAATACCCCGCAGCTCAGCTTCCTTCTGATGGATCTCCGTGAACAGTTTGCGGAGTCTGCGGTCAAAGAAGCGTCCGGAAAGAAACACAACCGGTCCCGAACCGAGCGCCAGCAGCGCGATCCAGACATCCATTTTCGCCAGGTACAGAAAAGAAACGAGACATAAAAGCAGATTATAGCCCAAATCATAGACGATGCCGTTAATCATGCCAATGGCCGCACCTGCATCCCGGTTATTGCGCGAGACCAAATCTCCTGAATGCATGGACTGGACTTCGCGGAAGGGAAGCCGGTGGGTCTTGTCGAACAGCTTGGCGCGAATCGCCCAAGCCATTTGGCTCTCTGTAATAAAGCGGAAGTAATGCTGCAGCATGAGGCAGATAATAATGATAAAACAGACGATGGCGCAAATAACGGTAATGCGGGTAAGGGAATGCATATTAGAGCTGTTGATGGTATCAATAAACACCTGCTGGATGGCTGCAAAGCCGATGTCCAAGACTAGCCTTGCCGAGAGCAGTAATACAGCCGCCATTAACCCGATACGGTAGGGGGTTGAGAAGGTCATCAACCTGCGCAGTACATATCCAAGCTTGAGTTTTGCGGACGCTTTTGCATTCATTCCAGACCCTCCCTGACCTCAAGCAAATCGTGATTCTGCTTCATCGAAGTCTCAACCATTTTGAAGTACTTGCCTTCTAGTGCCATTAACTCCTGATGTGTGCCTGTTTCTGCTACAGATCCTGCTTCCATGAAATAAATCTGATCGGCGTCACGGATAGTGGACAATCTATGGGCAATAACGACTGTTGTCCGGTCATGCATGAGCTCCCTGAGGGCTTGCTGAATCAGCTCCTCATTGTGGCTGTCCAGTGCGGCCGTGGGTTCATCGAGCAGCAGAAGTTTGGGCTCGCGGACAAACGCCCGGGCAATGGAGAGACGCTGCCGTTCCCCGCCGGATAATGTTAACCCCCGTTCCCCAATAGTAGTCTCATATTGTAAGGGCGTTCTCATAATGACTTCATGGATGCCGGCTCTTTGGGCTGCTTGGATGACCTCCTCCGTTGTGGCACCGGATTTTCCCCAGGCTATATTCTCATGGAAAGTGCCGGAGAACAGATAAGGCTCCTGGGACACGTAGGCAATTCGCTCACGCCAGAGCCGGAGCGGGATTCTGGTTAAGGGGTGAGCGCCACAGCAGATAACCCCTTCGTCCGGTTCATAGGCTGCGAGCAGCAAATGAAGCAGGGTGCTTTTTCCGCTTCCACTGGGGCCTGCTAATGCAGTCACCTTCCCGGGTCGTATGGTAAGCTGCACATTGTTTAATACTGGAGCGGCATCATAGCGGAAAGTTACGTTGTTAAAAGAAATATCGGATCGGCTGATCATTTCCGGATCGGGCTCTTCAGTTATCTCCATCCGGGAATTTAAAGCTGCAGCTTCGTAATTTGCCGCTTCCTCCGGTAAATCCAGCACTTCAAACATCCTTTTGCCTTGCGCTAAAGACATCTGCAACTCCGTCCACAGGTTGGCCAGCTTCGAGACCGGATTTGAAATCTGCTCAAAACAGATCAGAAAGGCCGCCACAGCCCCCACATCCAAACGCCCCCCGATGACCAGATATCCGCCAAAAGAGAGGACGTAGAGCAGTCCGCCAAGGATAACGACCAGTGGCATATTATAGCCAACAGCTTCTAAACGGGTGAGCGGTATATGAATAGTGAAATATTGTTTTACCCGGGCGGCAAATTGTTGGTGCAGCCTGGGGGCAAGAGAGAAGGCACGCACGACTTCGGCACCCTGGACCGTATCCTGAATAAACATTTGCTGCGCGGTTTCGATCTTCTGTCTTTGCTCATGCATGGAGCGCAGCCGGGAAGTGAAGGGAAGCATGACGAGTGGAACCAGGGAACAAATGATGATCGTTCCCAAGGTTAACGCAAATTGAAGCGATAACAGATAGGTGAGAAGGAAAGCAATCTGCAGCAGATTGCTGAACAGGTCAATGGTTTTCTGGTTGATTCCATGCTGGGCCGCAGAGGCGGAATCATTAATCCGGCTGATCAGATCTGCAGAATGATAACGATCCAGCTCTTTCATTTGCACGTTCAGCAGTCTGCCCAGAAGTGATACCTGAAGCCGGGAGGTCGACTTGACCTCAAGTACACCTGACAAATAGCTTTTTAGAAAGTTGGCTGCGGCATCGACGAACATAATGACAACGGCAAACAGGGTGGCGGAGGTCAGGCCCGGCATATTGTGATTTGTAGCCGAATTAATAATTCGCCGTAAAGCTTCGGCTACACCAACCGTTGTAAGAGAGATGACTGCTGCCAGGGCGCATAATAGAATGTACCAGCCTAAATAAGGCCTGCCAAGTTTAAATAAACGGAAAGTTGTGCTGGAAACAGCAGCGGATTCCTTGTTGCCGGCTGCTGCATGGCTTGATTCACTCACGAGGGACACTCCCCTTATTCTCAAATTTTCCTGTACTCCTGTTAAGCCAGTCTAATCTTCATCCAGCATGACTTTTGTGGTTAAAGCCAGCAATTCCCTTAATCTATCTATGCGCAGATGGTAATATAAGCGGTGATCCTCTCTTTTAATTTCCAGAAGATCCAGAAAGAATAAGAAGTTGGAATGGTAATTTACAGCTGCCGGTGTAATGCCAAGGGCCGCGGCGATTTCCTGCCCGTAATGCGGGCGTTTTTTTAACAGCAGCAGGAAGTCGAGGCGTCTTTTATCCGAGAATGCTTTTAAGAAAAGCTCTGTTTTCTCCCGGTCAGCAGCAGGTCCGTATACACGGTCGTTGAGTACCCCAAATATCACCCATCCGACCCTTCCAGCCTCCGTCCAGAAATTAAGAAAATGATTGCCCACCTGCGAAAAGAAGCTGATATGAAAAGTCGTCGGTTCATCATACAGCGCAGGCTCATTTTTGTTAATATCCCTAATGAAGCGGACGGGATCGGCCAGGAAAAGTGCTTCGTAATGTAGAGTGGCTTGTTCAGACTCCATTCGTAACCGCTCTTTCCAATAGGTAAAGACATCCTTGTAGAATTGATGGAGCAGCTGCATATACCGCAGTTTCGTTTCTTCCGGGAAAGCAAGACATTCAAGCAGCGGTCCTTGCGCCCCGGCAACCTCAGGCTGGGGTTTCGTTCTTGCCACAAGCTCAGACATCAAATGAACATCCTTCTTGACTTCCTCCCAGTCATTGCCTTCCAGCAGATCCTCCAATTTATCGGAATACACGCCATACACCATTTCGGCTACCACTTGTTCTGCCGGTCTCTGCTCCAGCCGTTCAATCCATGCTTCTGCAGTCTGTGGATCAGGATATGTGCAGATGGATTCGTAGAAAGCAAAATCGAGTGCCTTATGGAAAAAGTTATAATTGAAAAAAAACTGAAGCTCCCGGTAGGAATGAGGTGACAAACGGACCCGTGCGTCCTCAAAGTAGGCTGCTACGAGTGGGTCCATCTTAATCTTGTAATCCTCTGCCATGGAGGTAAGCTCTCCCTTACAAGCGATCATTCCCATGGACACTATCAATTCGATGGCCTCATTGTAAGCAAAATTAATATTGTTCAGTAACATATCCTTCATCGCAATTTGCATACTGTCCTCCAATTTCAGGATTGAATATTTTAAATCTTATGGATAGTTGGTTAATATTTAATAATTACTTAATGTTAAAATAACCCATAGTCAATATTTTGTAAAGAGTAAATTTATGATGGAGATCCAAGCCATAAAACGGCAAAAAAAAGATGCCATAGGCATCTAGGGTGATCCGTAATTGTATTATTGTAATTGTGTCATGTACTCATATGCAGTAATCCCGAACATACTTTTGAAATGCCTGTTCAGATGTGTCAGATCCACAAATCCGTATTCCGCTACGGCCGTGTAGATATCCTTGCTGGCCTCAATGGACCGTTTGGCATGTTCCACCTTGCAATTCAGAAAAAACTGATAGGGCGAGATCCCTGTATGGGCCTTGAACTCGCGGATCAGCTGGTATTTGGACATCCCAAACTCTGTACAAAGATCATCGAGTTTGAGCACATTGCCGATGCTGCCGTACATCATTTCCTTCGCCTGTTTCACTAGCCGGTTATTCTTCCGCTGCTCTGCGTCCATCGCTGTTTTGGATAACATGCCGATTAGATTGATCAACCGCTCCGTACACAGCGTTTCGTCGTTACCGTCCAGAATGGCCCGGCTGAGGGCGCAGATGCTTCGTGCCAGGCTGACGTCGTATACGATAGGGGTCTGGAAACGCAGCTCTTTCTTCCCCAGGATCTCAGCTACCAGCTCGGGCTTGATATAGAGCATAACATAATCAATGCCTTCCTTATCGTAGGACCTGCCGTCATGATACTGCTCGCGGTTAAACAGCATGACGCCATTCCTGTGGGAGGACTGGAAGCTGTCGCTCAAATTATATTGCTGAATGCCGCGCAGGGTTACGCCGACAGCATACTCCTCGTGGCAATGTTTTTTATAGGTGAAATCGGCAAAACTTGCCGCCAGAGCAAGGACATCTGCAGATTTTTTATACGTAAATTGCTCCATACTCTCACCCCCAACACTCTCTATATGATTCCCGATGCCATAATTGCAGAGTATACCAGAAACAGCGCCATTAGAACATTGACTATTTTTTGATGCTGCTGGAGAAATTTCTTGAAGACTGTACCACAGATGACCCAGGTCATAAACGCCAGAAACCCGATAACCGTAATGATAGCTACAAACTGAAATGATGCTAAAGAGGAGGAATAGTAAGGCATCACATAGCTGGGAATCACCGTTAAAGTAAATATGATCACCTTTGGATTCACAAACTGCATCACTAGGCCTGACAAAAAATTGGTATTGTGGAACGGTGTGGCCTTCCCTGTATTCATCTTGTAGATTTGATAGGCAAGATAGAGCATATAGACACTGCCGATGATCTGCATAATACTCACAATATTCGGGATCACTCCGGCAAGCACATGGTTCAGCACAGCAGAAGCGGCAAGCAGCAGGCCAAAGGCAATCGTGGCTCCGTATACATATTTCATGGTTTTTCTTGCACCGAAATGCTGCACTGAAGATAAGATCACAATATTGGTGGGCCCGGGTGTGAAGGTGATAACAACGCAATAGATGATAAAAGCTGTAATATTCATGAGGACCTCCTAAAGTGTATTCCCATGAATAATACAGGCGATCTTAGCATGCATATAGTATATTATTGCAGAAATCACCGAACAGGTGAAACAGGCAGGTGGCACCATCCACAGTGGATTTACGTTCAAATGAGCATACGGAAAAACTCAATCCCCACTTTTTGCAGCGATCCTCTTCCCGTGGACCGTTATTGCTTTTCGCTCGGAAATGTAGGAGCCGGCGAGGGTGAGCAAGGTTCCCGCTACAGTGACCCAAGTGATATTCTCATGCAGGAACAGGGCAGAGGCGGCAACCGTAACTACAGGCACAATATAGATGTACACGCTTGTTTTTACCGCTCCAAGGATTCCGACCACCCGGTTCCAGGTGACAAAACAGAGTGCCGAGGCTCCCAGACCTAAGAAAAGAAGGTTGGATACATTGGAAAGGCTGAGTAATCTGTCCAGGCCAAGACGGAAATCAAACAGTAAAAGCGCAGGGAGCATAAACAGCAGCCCATAAAAAAACACTCTGCGGGTAGCCCCGATCGTATGATGCTGCAATGCGCTTATTTTCCGCATCAGTACGGAATAGATTGCCCATAAGGCAGGGGCCAGGAAGGCCAGCAGATCTCCAATGGGATTCAGCTGCAGGTTGAAACTCCCGTTCAGCCCGATTAACACAATACCGGCCAGCGCAATCAGAAACCCGGTCATAAACTGCGAATTCAGCTTCTCTTCCTCCAGGAAGAAGTGAGCGGCAAGCGCCGTGAAGAAGGGCGCAATCGAAACAATCACGCCAACATTGGATGCGAGCGTATAGACAAGGGCGATATTTTCCACCAGAAAATATAACGTTACCCCACAGAGCCCAGCCTCGATAAACAGCAGCTCTTCTTTGAATGATTTCGTCCGAAGCGGACGCGAATAAATAAGACTCAATGCGACGTAACCGATGATAAAGCGGAAGAACAGAATTTCAATGGGTGTAAAGTCAACTAACAGTATTTTAGTAGAGATAAAAGTTGTACCCCAGATCAGAATGGTAAGCAACGCGAGCAGATGTCCGGCAGTGGCCTTGCGCTCCTCCATCATGGCGTAATCTCCGGAGATGCTTTTGATTCTGTCTGCCGGGTCGTAAATATGCGCATATATTGCTTAGGCGTTAGACCGATCAGCTTCTTGAAGAAATTGGTGAAATGGCTCTGATCACTGAATCCGGTCAGGAGCGTCACTTCAATGGGCAGCATCCCTTGTTCTAACAGGCGTTTGGCATGGTTAATCCGAATCGTTTCCAGGTAGCAATAGGGCGATATCCCTTTTTGTTTCGTAAATAGACGCAGCAGGTGATATTTGCTCAAGCCGGTCAAGCCCGTTAACTGATTCAGCGTAATGCTCTCCATATAATGTGACTCTATGTACTGGCAAATGCTTTTGATTTCCATGGTAAGCTCCCGGTTGGGGCTAGGTAGTTCTGCGTCGGAGTATTCTCTCAGGAGCTGCTCCAGCAGAAATAGGAATAGTTCTTCTTTTTGGAAATCGGACTGTTCCTCCAGCAGCATCCGGTGCAGCTCATGCAGGGACATGGCCAGCTCACTCTGGTAAAGAACAGTTGGTGTGAATCTGGGCAGATCGCCCGCCCCCGTAATTTCCAGCACATAATGGCGCATTATCTCCGGCTCTATATTGATACAGCGATAGTCAAGCGTTCTGCCGTCCAGCTGTTCACAGGCGTGGGGATCCTGCGGATTAAAGATAATCACATCTCCGCTATTAAGAATATACTCTTCATGATTGCATACCAGATACCGCTTGCCCTGTTCAATGAATCCAATGACATAGTAGTCATGGAAATGGTTGGGGAACTTCTGCATTATTCCTTCAAACCGATACGCTTCAAGCTTTAAGTCCGTATCATAGACTACCGTGCGTACTTCACGAGTCACTGTCTGCACCTTCTTTTCCGGTTCTATGTAGCCATTATAATATGGACAAAAGAACATTTCTTGAATGATGTTGCTGGAGCTGAGGTGCAGAACAGCCTTACAGAAAAGGCTAATTGTGGTATGATTTCCGGGAAGAAGCGAAAAAGGAGTTTGCCAATAAGGGGGATTAATCATTGTCCAGAACAAGATATGGAGCTTGTATCATCACGCTGATGTTAGGCTTGCAGCTGGGGTGCAGCGCGGACATAGAGGGAAATGGGAATCATAGAGTAACGGAAACTAAGACTGAAACCAAAACTGTAGAAATAGATAGTAATAAACAGAGTGCAAGTATTCCGTTTACACAACATCTCTACTCCAAGCATTCGACTGATTTTACTTGGGAGTGGAGTAATACCGAAAATTTACCGAAGGAAGTAACGGACCGGTATAAAGAGTACGAAAATTCAGCACCCGGCGGATATCTAGTGAAGGAAACCCCCACAGAGTATTTCATTTGCGTGAGCATCGGGGAAACAGAGTCGGTAACAAAGGGATTTGAGGTAAAATCGCTAACATTTCCGGCTGAACATGCCGCAGCTGAAAAACCAATTTTAAAAATTGAGGCAGTGCCTGCAAGTGATCAGAATCCATCGGACAAAGAAATGTCAGGAAAATTGTTTACCAGATCTCTTATCAGTGTCGCCAAGGAAGATTTGCCGGAAGGCATCCGTTTACATTCAATGATTATGAGTCTGGAAGATTGAAGGATGTGAATAAACAATAGAAGGCATTCCCTTCTCATTTCTCTGTGACCGCTGGTCCGGTTGCAGGGGGATTCCTATCTATAGCGTCAAATAAAGGAAGTATGACAGCACAGCGGATTGCATTGAAAGGAGTAGAGTATTAGGGGCAATAACAACTTAAGAATAACGTAAGAATTACATAAGAAAAAAGAAATTTCTGATCACTACTATAGTAATTAGGGAAAAGAACAGCTAAGTAAGGAAGGTGTATCATTTGGAAATCAAAATACGGAAAACTACGGTTCAAAACCTCTGGATGATGTGGGAAAAGGCATTTTCGGTGCTTACATATTTTCGGGGAGCGAGTACATCGCGTTTTGGCATATGCTCGGTGATGCTAAAAAAACATCGGGGCGAGGCCATTGTATGCCAGGATTCAACAGTTATCCATAAAGGAGAGTGGGTAGGGGAGCTTCACCTGGACAATGAAAAAATTCTGAAGCTTATTAAGTCCGAAGGCTCGGATCGTGCGGCACTGCAAACGGCCCGGCTGCTGCGTAAATCAATGAAGCAAATTAATGAAGCCTTTGAATCGCAGTCGGAGTACCAGCAGGTGAAAGCGTTAATGGGGATCACGCTGCTCCATCGCGGTTTGACACATGGTCTGGGCTTTGAGCAGCAGCAGATGAAATCGGGATTTTTTACGAGAATTACAACAGTCTACCTCCGCCTGCTGCTGTCAGCTATGCATCCGGAAGGAAGAAAAAGAATTGACCGGCGCACTGATCAGCTTGTACCCATGCTTCTGGTTCACTCGCGGGGATCGCTGAAGAAGCGTTTCTCACCCGAACAGCGTCTGTCCGGATAAGCTGCCAATAAAGGGGGAGGCGAACCATGTTTAACTATTTAATAGGAGGAATACTCTGTATTGCCGCTTTTTATATGTTCATTCCAAGCTTAATTTCGCGGATGACCGGATGGGGGGTCTTCCGCAAAGGTAAAGGAAAGGGAGAGGTGGCCTTCACTTTTGATGATGGGCCACATCCGGAATATACACCGAAATTACTCGATTTATTGAAACGGCATCAGGTTAAGGCAACCTTTTTCGTACTGGGATCGCAAGCGGAACGGTATCCCGAGCTTGTTCGCAGAATTGACCGTGAGGGCCATCAGATTGGCATACATAATTATTGTCATACTTCCAACTGGCTAATGCTGCCTAAAACGATTCGCAGTGAACATCTGGATCGTTCCGCAGATATTATAGAAGGTATTGTTGGCACCAGACCCGACCACTATCGTCCGCCCTGGGGCTTAATGAATATGTTTGATTACTTCCGTTACAAGGAGTACCGGATTGCACTATGGTCAATTACGGCAGGTGACTGGAGCAGCCGGGTCTGTCAGACCCGCCTCCAGTCAAAGCTGCTTGACCAAATTACTGGCGGCTCCGTTGTGTTACTGCATGACAGCGGCGAGACAGTGGGTGCAGACTCACAGGCACCTCATTTTATGCTGGAGGCTTTAGACGAGGTGCTGCCGCAATTGAAGACAAGACACCTTAGATTCGTACGATTGGATGAAATGGCATAATACTCATAATGAACCCTCTGCGTTGTTCGCAGCGGGTTTTTCCTGTAAAGGGGATTAAGTAATATTGACCTGGCATAACGAAATAGTTAATGATAATGTAGATGGACACTACAAAAAGATGAATCTGTCCAAGGATTCAAAGCGGGGTGGCTTTATTTGTTTAAAATTATGCTTATCGAAGATGATGTTACGTTATTCAATGAGATCAAGGACCGGTTGTCCCAGTGGTCCTATGAGGTCTATGGCATTTCGGATTTCGGCAAGGTGCTGCAGGAATTCACGGTGATCAAACCGGAGCTGGTCGTGATCGACATCCAGCTGCCTCAGTTTGACGGGTTCCACTGGTGCCGGCTGCTGCGTGCACATTCCAATGTGCCGATTATCTTTCTGTCCTCACGCGATCATCCGAGCGATATGGTGATGTCTATGCAGCTGGGAGCCGATGATTTTATTCAGAAGCCGTTTCATTTCGAGGTGCTGATCGCCAAAATCCAAGCCACATTACGCCGGGTGTACAACTATACATCTATTCCGTTAATGCCGATGCTGTACATAATACTGCTGAATCTGCTGGTCTGTACCGCATTTATGTTTCTCCGATATCCCAAGGAGACCCGGTTCTACAGAAACATGGAAGCCTGGGATCAGACTTATGATCTTGGTGTTCTGGGTGAAGCCGAGAGCCCGTTTGAAAAGGTAGTGCAGGAAGCGGTGATCACCCAAACGGAACGTTACCGGCAGGAGACCTCGGTGAATTTTCAACTGCTGGAATCGGAGAAGGATGATCTGCTGTCGTGGATTCATGAGGTCAAAACTCCGCTAACGGCAATGCAGCTGATGATCGAACGTCTTCCGGACGAGACGCTACAGAAGCAGTTAATGTACGAATGGCTGCGGGTCCATCATCTGCTCGACCAGCAGCTTCACCAGAAACGGATTCCCTTTATGCGCAATGACCTATTTATCGAAAGGGTCAAGCTGGAGCCGGTTCTGAACAAGGAGATCCGGGCGCTGAAATCCTGGTGTATTCCCAAAGGCATTGGTTTCGACGTATTCCTTACGTCCGAAGAAGTACTGACCGATGGCAAGTGGCTAGGCTTTATGCTCAGGCAGCTGCTGACGAATGCCGTGAAATACAGTGAAGCTTCCGATATCCTCATCCTGAGCACGGAAAGAGATGGTCATGTTGTGCTTACCGTTGAGGATTTCGGACGGGGAATTGACCCTAAGGATCTGCCGCGGATATTTGATAAAGGCTTCACCTCAACGAGCGGGCGTCAGGAAGGGGCCGCTACCGGGATGGGACTGTATTTGACTAGGCAAGTAGCGGAGCCGCTGGGGATCAATATTCAGGTGAATTCCGTATTTGGGCAAGGAACAGTATTTACGTTGATTTTTCCACGGGAGAATGAGTTTGTAAAGATTGAAGGCTTGTGAACACATTTGAACGATTTCTCGCGAGAGCCGCTGCATAAGGATGTTTTTGCACATGAAGGCCAGCAGGACTATTATGCTATCTCGAAGATCCGTTGGTCGCCGGATGGAACGCTGGCTTGGGCGGATACGGCAAGTCCAGCCTATACATTCTGAGAATGGCTGGGCCTTTTCAGGAGATATCGGGCATGTGACAACAATGTCACATGCCTCTTCACTTTGTTCGGCGAATCGCAGGAAAAAGAACAACATCCCGCTTATGATAGAACTATAGAAAAGGAGTGGGTGAAACATGATTATTATGCAGGCTAATAAAATTTACAAAACCTACGGAAAGAAATTCAATAAACAAGAGGTCTTGAAAGGCATTGACCTTCAAGTAAATAAAGGCGAGTTTGTCGGCATTATGGGGGCGTCCGGTTCAGGGAAGACGACACTGCTGAACGTGCTGTCCTCCATTGACCGCGTAAGCCAGGGAACGATCGAAATCGAAGGCAAGGAATTTACGGGCATGAAGGAAAAACAGCTGGCTGAATTCCGCAAGCATCATCTCGGATTTATTTTTCAGGAATATAACCTGCTGGATACGCTAACGGTCAAAGAAAATGTGATGCTGCCGCTGTCCATCACAGGTATTTCCAAGAAGGATGCCCATCAGAAGTTTGAACAGGTAGCGGGCGAACTGGGAATCTACGAGTTGAAGGATAAGTACCCCTCGGAAATATCCGGCGGGCAGAAGCAGCGGACATCGGCGGCAAGGGCGTTTGTGCATGACCCGAGCATCATTTTTGCAGATGAGCCTACAGGGGCGCTGGATTCCAAGTCGGCTTCCGATCTGCTGAACAAGCTTTCTGACATGAACAGCAAACGCCAGGCGACCATCGTCATGGTTACGCATGATCCTGTGGCGGCCAGCTATTGCAGCCGGGTGGTGTTTATCCGTGACGGGCAAATTTATACGCAGTTGAACAAAGGTGATGAGTCCCGGCAGTCCTTCTTCAACGATATTATCAAGACTCAGGGCGTATTGGGCGGTGTTCAGCAATGAGCCTGAATTATATCGTTCTGCGCAATCTGAAAAAAAATATTAAAAATTATTATCTTTACGTCTTTGCCTTGATCTTCGGTGTGGCGTTGTATTTTTCCTTTGTGACCCTTAAATATGATCCGGCCATGGACGAAGTCAAAGGTTCGGTAAAGGGTGGGGCAGCTATCGGCACCTCTTCTGTGCTGCTAGTGGTCATTGTTGCGATTTTCCTGCTCTATGCCAATACGATTTTCATTAAACGGCGCAGCCGGGAGATCGGCTTGTTCCAGTTGATAGGACTCACCAAGGGTAAAATCTTCAAATTGCTCAGTGCGGAGAACCTGATTCTGTATTTCGGTTCCATGATCATCGGAATTGGTGCGGGATTTGTGATGTCACGGCTGATATTGATGATTTTGTTCAAAATCCTTGAAGTGGATGAATTGGCCAAGCTGCGTTTCTCCACGCAGGCGCTGCTGCAGACCGTAATCGTTTTTGCCGCGATATACCTGCTGATTATGATCATGAACTACGTGTTCATTAAAGGGCAGAGCATCCTTTCCCTGTTCAGGGTCACTTCCACGACTCAGGAGCGGATTAAAAAAATGTCGCTGTGGGAGATTATCATGGGTTTGCTAGGCATTGGATTTGTTGCAGGGGGGTATTATCTGTCGACCCAGCTTTTCGGCGGAAAGTTCAATGCCATGAACGAATTAATGATTATCATGATCTTGGTTCTCGGCTTAGTCATTGTCGGCACCTACCTCTTCTATAAAGGTTCGGTCAGCTTTGTATTCAACGCGATCCGCAAGAGCAAAAAGGGTTACCTGTCCATCAACGAGGTACTGTCGCTCTCATCGATCATGTTCCGGATGAAATCGAACGCGCTGCTCTTGACGATCATCACGACGGTTTCTGCACTGGCCATCGGGTTGTTGTCTTTAAGCTATATCTCCTATTATTCGGCGGAAGCGACAGCCAAAGAAAGTTCCCCGCATGATTTTGGCTTTGCCCGGACCGAGGCGAAGGAGAAGTTTATTCAAGCGCTCAATAAGGAGCAGATCAAGTACAAGGAAATTGATATCTATCCGGTTGGGGTGGATGTAGATGCCACTCAAATTATGGACTTCTCACCGTTCACAGCCTCCCGGGACCGCCTCCTATCCACCTCTGTTGTCAGTGACATCAGCATCGAAGGTGTAGAATTGGAACCCGGTGAGACCCGTCTCATGGGCTACAGCAGTGCTTTGGAAAAATTAATAACACTGAAAGAGACCGGAGAGGTTGGGTTCCTGACTTCAAGCGGGACGATTAAACTGCAGCTGAACGGTGTATCCAGTCAGCCTACCCTGCCTGTCTATTATGCCTCCGGCTCCGGAGTATTCGTGGTGGATGAGTCCGTTTATCAGAAACTGGTTAAAGTGCTCGATCCCAAACTGCAAAAAAAGAAAGAGGTAGCGAATTATTATGGGATTGAAATCACCGACCGGTCGAAATTGGACACCGCGAATCAAATTTACGAGAACCAAGCTCCGCAGGAGCCAAGCTTTTCCCAGCATGAGTACGAAATGAACCAGCGGAGTAATATGGGGATGATTATGTTCATCGTCGGGTTTCTGGGCCTGACCTTCCTCATTACCTCAGGCTGTATTCTTTACTTCAAGCAGATGGATGAAGGCGAGGAGGAAAAAGGCGGCTATACGATCCTGCGCAAGCTGGGCTTTACCCAGAGCGACCTTCTACGCGGCATCCAATTCAAGCAGTTGTTCAATTTCGGCATTCCGCTGGTCTTCGGCCTGAGTCATAGCTACTTTGCTGTCAAATCCGGCTGGTTCTTCTTCGGTACTGAGATGCTTACACCGATGATCCTGGTCATGCTGTTCTATACAGTACTGTATTCGGTCTTCGGCTTCCTGTCGGTACTCTTTTACAAGAGAGTGATCCGTGAATCGTTATAGGAATTACAGCAGTCTGCCTTTCCGGCAGGCTGTTTTTTTGTATGAAGCAAGTAATCGAAACTTCCCAAATAACGGAAGCGTATGTATATATAAAGCTATATTTAAATGGAGGATAACTGCTATGCCAAATGAGGCGAAAAGGTTCTTTAAGCTGTTTGCCAAGAATATTAAGGAATCAACAGGTCCCGGTTATTATCAGGCCAATGGAATTTATGTCACTTGTGTTCATTGCCAATATGATAAATTCGAGCATGGATACGCGCAGCTGAATACAGCTTTCTTAAGTTTTTTGAACCTTGATTTTGCCAACCGTTCCGCGAACACCTTAACTTGTCACCGTTGTGGTTATATTCATTGGTTTAACAAGGATATTAAAAGAATGAGGTGAAGGTATGGACCCGGTAGAGGTATACAAAGGCAGACGTCCTGCGGAGCTTATGATGACTATATCGCTATGTGTGTCGATAGGAATTGCGATCTTTTCAATGCTCTATTTATCGGAAGAAGGGAGCTTTTTACTTTATTTCGCGTATGTTTGGAGCATCTTCAGTCTTACCATCATAGGGGTTTTGCTGCAACGGCTTTTCACAGCCAGGCAGATTATGAATATCGAGCTGAAACCTGGTGCAATTATCTTAAAAGATTTGACCATTGAAGCCGAGAAAACCAAGGCTGTGTATATTAAAGGGTATTTCAAGCCCGTGGTCGGAATTAAACAGCTGTAAGTATAGCCTGAAGTCGTCTTAGCATAGCGCTGGGACGATTTCAGGCTTTTTATTTCTTGCTCCAGCAGTCCTACCCGTGCAGTTCATCGTCCACTGAAGTAGTTCCGTGGCATAACTCCGGGAATGATCGCGCAATAACAATGGAATCCTCGTAGCCGAGGTTGCCGGAATGGGATACAAGAATCGGATATTCCAGGGCGTCCCTTTCCATGCGCATATCCCAAATGTAATGATTACCGCTCCCGTCCATCGCAAAGGGCACCGCTCCCGGCATATACTCCGGAAACTCATAGGCCAGAAGCATGGGTCTTAATTCAGCCGCGCTAAAAAACTGAAAGTAGCGTTCCCCGTTCACAAACTCCCCGCCATTAGAATAACGCAGAAAGTCCAGATAACTTGCAGGCAGCGCTTTGTGCGGGATGGACCATAAGCCGGGGTCAAACGGAGCGTACTGCGCATGCAGCGGATGGGCAACCGGGAAGGGATTGCGCTGCCGGCTGATGATTTCGTCGATTTCCGGCGCCGTTAGCGGTTTGTGCCAGCTCTGCATAAATTGCTCCAGCTCTGTTTCCGTTAGGCCAGGCTGCTTCTGATAACTGATTCCGAATACGTTGTCCCATTCCATGAACGATTCCCCCTTGTCCGGTCTACCGGATGATGTCACAATACGTTAAGATTAATAGAGTAGTAGAGCCAATGCAAATTACGTTTCCAGAGAAGGAGCGGGAATTGGACATAATTTTAGCTGGAGGTAACCTAAGTGGATGACTCAAACATCAAAGTACTCGTAATAGAAGATGATGCCGATATCAATCGCCTGCTGTGCCGTATGCTTACGGGCGAAGGACTTACTGCCGTCTCTGCATTTTCAGGAAGTGAAGCATCGCTTCGGCTGTCGCTTGAAGCATACCAGCTGGTGCTGATGGACCTAATGCTTCCGGGAATGCCTGGAGAAACGTTGATTCCGCAAATCCGGGAACAATCCACGGTTCCGATCATTGTCATTTCTGCAAAAAGTACGCTGGAGGACAAGGTGGGGCTGCTGCGTTTAGGTGCGGATGATTATATTACCAAGCCCTTTGATCAGGAAGAAGTTATGGCTAGAGTGGAGGCACAGCTTCGGCGTCTACAGTATCTGCATGCGGTGAATCCTGACGAAGAAATTATCCGTGTACGTGAACTGATCATGGACAAGCAGCGGCGTGAAGTCACCTTGAACAGCGAATTGCTGACTTTAACCAAATATGAATTCGAAATTCTGGCGCTGCTCCTGTCCAAGCCTGATAAGATTTTCTCGAAAAGTGAGATCTACCGGAATATCTGGCAGGGGACGTATCTTGGAGACGACAACACCATTAATGTACATATCAGCAACTTGCGGGCCAAAATCGCCGCGGTTACCGAAGAGGAATATATCCGTACGGTTTGGGGTATCGGGTTCAAAGTGGTGTAGCTTTAACTTCTTTAAGGTTTCTTAAGGTTTTGCTTAAAGCTTATTAAGGGTGACCTGGATACAATTGAATTATCAAATTGCAAGGGAGTCATTACGATGATGCATTGTATACTGGAGATTGAGGGACTAAGTAAAACCTACCGGGAATCACACGCACTCCAGAATATCCACCTGAACATTGCTGCAGGTGATATTTGTGCAGTAATTGGTAAAAATGGCGCAGGTAAAACTACATTATTCAAATGTATTACCGAACAGGTCTTTCCGACGGCAGGCAAAATCACTTTGTATGGAAAAAGTGAAGCTGCCGAGGTTAGGCAGGAACGCAGGAAAATAGGTGCACTCATTGAAGAACCCGCATTTTTTCCGGACTTTACGGCTAGGCAGAACCTGGAATATTACCGCCAGCAACGGGGCATCGCAGGCAAAACCTCTATCGATCAAGCCCTTAAGGAAGTGAGGCTTCTTACTACCGGGAAGAAGAAATTCAGGGCGTTTTCCCTCGGGATGAAGCAGCGGCTGGGACTGGCGCTTGCCCTGATGACTCATCCGACATTCCTGCTTCTGGATGAACCGACTAACGGTTTGGATCTGGAAGGGAAGGTGGAGATCCGTCAGCTTATTCAGACCTTGAATGAGGAAAAAAAAGTGACGATCTTAATCTCAAGTCATGTGTTATCTGAATTACAAAGCGTGGCTACCCGGTATGTTTTCATGGATCAGGGACGGATTGTTGAGCAGCTGACGGCAGAGGAACTGCTGAACAAAACCAGAAAAACCGTTGAGCTGGTTGTGAATGACAGCGGCAAAGCCGCCACGATTCTGGAAAAGCACTTCCCGGGCATCCCTTATCGAATCCTGCCGGATCATCACATTCAGCTGTTCGGCGGTATGGACAAGACCGATCATATTAACGGGGTACTCTATAGTCAGGGTATCGGTGTATTTTCGATAAATGTCACGGGAGGAGACCTGGAAGAATACTACCTGAGTCTGCTGGGAGGTGAACGTGATGCTTAATCTGATGAAAAGCGAGCAGTATCGTTTCGTCCGGACCCGAAACTATTATTTATCTGGCTTGCTCTATATTCTGCTAATGGTTGGCGCTGCTGTGGCCCTTTATGCTTTTAATCAGTCAGAGCTTAATTTTCCTTACGGGAATGAACGTTTCTTCTACCGCAATGTCCTAAGCATGATGCCGGTTGTGTTCGTATTGCTCTTCATCTTTCCGCTGATCGTTATGGGCGACAATAAGAATGTGCTTAAGAATACGGTAGCCTATGGCTACAGCAGGCAAGCCATCTATACAGCCAAACTGCTGATTACAATGGCCGGATTCTTCTTATTCGCTCTTGTACTGGTGGGAGTGTCCTTGCTTTTGGGAACTACCCTGATGGTTCGCAATGTGGATCATGCACTCACGGAATATACGAGGATGCTGGTTAACATGCTGCCCCTCATGATTGCAGGAATCACAACCTACTACTGTCTTGCTGCCAGCATGAAGAAAAATGCACAGCTGCTCATCGCCTACCTGCTCATCTATTTCCTGCCACATTATATTCTGGGTTACCTCCAAGGCAGATTTACATGGGCAGAGTGGCTGCATAGTCATGGACCAGCTTATTATTTGCTTAATGCCTATGAAGATATGGGCTATGCAGCCTGGGAACCGTGGGCAGTGGGGGCGGTCTATACGCTGGTCTTTTATACGCTAGGGCTATATCTGTTCAAGAAAGAAGAGTTCTGACTATAAGTCCAGGAGGGGATAAGGAACATGCATCTAGCTCTCGTCATAACTGCGGCCTTAACGGCTGCTTTGTTTCTTATTCCCTATATGCTGCAGCGGCGGAGCATTATGCAAGTACGAAAACAACTGGCAGAAGTAGACCATCCTCCCACGCAGCACCTGAACGTTAAGCTGCCTTTGCCGGGGCGTGAAATGGAGCAGCTGGTGGTTGCCATTAACCGGCAGCTCGATCAGCGCAGGAAAGAACAAGTGACCCATCAATCGAGAGAGCTTGCAATTAAGCGGGAAATCGCCAACATTTCTCACGATTTGCGGACACCTCTTACTTCAATGCAAGGCTACGCCAATCTGCTGAAGGACCCGGCAATCCCCATAGCGGAGCGTCAGGAGTACCTGGACATTATTCTGCATAAAATGACGGTGATGAACAACATTGTGGAGTCGTTCTATGAATTGTCCAGTCTGGAGTCCGGGGACTATCCTATGGATATGCAGCCCCTCTATCTGTACAGCATGTTGAGCGAAGTTATTCTCGCGTTCCACACGGACCTAGTACAGAAGAACATTGAAGTTCAGCTGAACTTGGATGAAGCGGTGCGGAGTATCTGGCTGGATGAGAAAGCCATGATCCGAATTTTCTCCAATGTGCTGCAGAACGTGCTTAGGTATGCCAAAAACCGGCTTACAATTTCTTTATTTACAGAGGATCACAAAGTAATGATTATTTTCGCGAATGACACCGATCATATCCACGAATGGGATCTTCCCAAGCTGTTCGAGCGAACCTATACCAGTGATCACTCCAGAGCAAGCGGCCAACTGGGCCTCGGCTTATCCATCGTGAAACAACTGGTAGAGAAGCAGGGGGGGAGCCTTGGCGCCGCACTTGCGGATGGGGAGTTTCAATTGGTTCTTACGTTTGGAGAATGACAGAAAGGGAGCCGCACCCAGTGCGGCTCCCTTTCTGTCATAAACTAAACTATAATTCTGTTAGATAAGCGTGACCAACAGTTCAGTGATTTTGCCGTTTTTTACCTTACAACATAATGTCAGGTTAGAGTGTTTTGCTTGATTTTAAATAGGGAACGCCAATCGTCATATTCTTCCATTTCATTGTATAATAAACTTATATATAGACTACTTTGGCAGCTCAGGGGAGGACAAAATGAACAAACGGATTGCAATCCTATGGGTCACTATCATTCTCATGTTTGTTATAGCTGGTTGTAATTCCAACAAAAGTTCAGTCAGCCGGGAATGGAGCACATCCAATCCAACTGCGGAAGATGTTCTGTCTGACAATTCCAATGCGAACATCTTTATGTTCTCGGATATCATTTATAACTCTGGAATTCCATGGGTGGATGAATTAGAACTTCATAAAGATCAGTATGTAACGGAAATTATTGAACAGTCTGGAGATGGCAAGGAATTTAAGAATGGCACGGCCAATCAATTATCCATTGGGACAAAGATCTACAGCGTCAAGGAACGGAGCGATATATACATCGCGGAAACTGAAGACGGAGATTTGAGATTTTATGGATTAGTGGAAGGGTGAAGAGAGAAAGGAACGGCCAATACTAAAGAGTGGTCAGGAGGAAGCAACAATGCGAAGGAAGACAGTAGCCATATGGAGTGGCGTCATTTTTTTAATCGTTATCGGTATAGGTGTGGGTTATAAAATATATGACAACGATACCGCAACCTATGATATGTGGAGCAGCAGGTGGGGAATAACGATCCCCAAACCAGCAGAGCTAGTAGTTGTTTTTGAAAGTGAACCGAGTTTTCATGGGGATGGAGAAGGATACTATGTTCTGAATTATAACGAAGAACAACTGGCAAAGGTTCAAGACCAGGCACTCTGGCAGCCAATAACTGAAGAATCAAGGCATTCCCTGGAAGGAGAAGTATCGCGGTTCACACAATCTATTATACTGGTGTCCCAGAAAGAGATTGCTAAATACGGTAAGCTTTATAAGAACTACCCGACGGAGTATGACGCAGGTGATTATTATTATTACAAAAAGAAAGAGGACGGCAGTTACTGCATCGTCATCCTTAACGTGGATAAGCAACGGTTGTACTTGATGGAATGGATACAATAAGGCGCTAATTCCTGGATAGCGGCCTGAATTAGTTTGGCACTTTCACTTCAATGAGCGGGCAGAAACCGGGATTCGCCTGGCATAATTGTTCGGTAAACTCCGGCTGAAGCTTGGAGAGCGCTGTGAAATAACTTCCGATAATATGATTAAGACCAACAGCACCATTCTGGAAAGACTGCGGGTTGAGGGTCTGGACATGACTGTAATAGTACCTTTTCTCCCGCTTAGGCAGCTTGTAGATAGAGGGTGGAGTGTAGGTCACAACGTCAAAAGGATTGGCAATGCGGTAGCTGTTCGGAACATACCTTGTACTTACTTTTGCAAAGGCCGGATCGCCTACACGGGGGGACCCATAAGTGAATAGATAAGGTGAGCGGTAATCCGTATTGGCACTCAGATCGACTGCACACATGGTTGCAAGTGCTGCACCGAGGCTGTGGCCTGTAATGTATAAGGTCTTGCCGGATTCGATCTTGGACAGTGCTGAGAGAATTCCTTCACGGGCCGAAGAATAGATGTCTGTGAAGCCGCGATGGGTAAGGCAATCTTCCTTAATATATTTGAATTTTCTCTGTGAGGCGATGATGTCCGAGATCCAATTGGTTGTCGAGCTGGTCCCCCGAAAAGCAATAATTATCTCCTGTGGAGATTCCATAATAAACCCGAAGTTTTCCCATACATGGCCCAAGGATTTCGCCTTGATTACATGATTGACCGAATAATTCGCCGGCACGGCGAACGAACCATCCGTATTCGAAAATTGCGCATAGGTCTGTCCGCAGACAGCAGCCAGAAAAATCGCCCATTGCTCATAACCCTTATTGCTGCCCATCTGCATCCCGCCCTTCTTTCTTATTTAGGCTACCCGACAAACCTGGATAGTTCCCGGTTGAATTTTTCGCATTCGTCATAGAACAATCCGTGGCCGCTATTCTCGAATGGCACAAGCACAGAATTCTTTATCCCTTGATGCTGCACCACTGCCAAAGGGTAGTAACAAACTTGATCATGGATACCATGAAGAATCAAAGTAGGGACCTGTATTGTTGGGAGATCCTGAAATAATACTTCGGCGAGCCAGGCGTTGGAGACGGCTATAGTGGACCAGCTTGCTGCCTGCAGTCCTAGTTGGAAGAACCAGTCCGAGAACGGCTGCGATACTCTTTGATAGAAGAATTGTTCTCCGAAGTCACGCAGCATCTTGGGCCGATCCTGATAGGTCGCTTGAATGATCTGATCTATAGCTTCTTTTGTGGTGCCATAAGGAAAACCGGGCCGCTGAATCAGGCTGGGAGCAGCCGAGGCGAAAAGCGCAAGTTTGGACACCCCATACCCGTTGTGGCGGGCCATATAACGTATAGTTACAGCTCCTCCGGTGGAGTGTCCCGCGAGTGTAATGTCCCGAAGCCCTAAAGCCCCGATAACACACCGGATATCGTCCGCTAACCGATTGTAGTCGTATCCGCTCAAAGGTTTATCCGAATTGCCGAATCCCCGCATATCCATTCCGATACAACGATATCCCATGGGCACCAGACGATTGTACTGATATTCGAACATCTTGTGGTTCGCAGGCCAGCCATGGATGAACAATATCGTTTTCCTGCCTAGCGGGTTGATATCATTTACATATACATTCACCTGCGGTTCTACTCTAATCCAATGTTCCATTAGGCTTCCCTCATTCATCCGTTAATTTGTCTTTTCAAACCATATTATTCAGCTGATTGGGTTAAGTGCCTACAAAAAAACCCACCGTTTAATAACGGTGGGGTTGAATGGGCTATGTAGGGCTGTCCTTGCCGCGAGGGCTGTGCCTACTATTCTACTTCGGCAACCTCTCTATCAGGTAATTGTGTCACATAACTGTCTGACAGCTGAAGGAGCGCCAGGGCACGATTGAACTCATCTTCTGTGGATTGAAGCGGTTTAGCGCCATCTCCGGATAAAGTATAATGTTGGCCATCTTCAAAACCGCTGCCGGACAAGAAAAGCTCTTCGTTATTCACGAAAGATCCGGTAGGTAAATAATAGCGTTGAGGCAGCAGGTTATAGGCGGATTCATTTAACAGATCCTGTCCAAAATGAATATGGTTATCTAGCGTTACCCCTAGTAAATTGGATACCGTAGGTAAAATGTCAACCTGTCCGCCTAATTGATCCTTTACAGTTGGAGTCGTAATCCCCTTAGAAGCTATGATTAACGGAATATTAATCAAATCGCGTTCCGTATATTCATGATTCAGAATTTCCTCAAGTAAGACTTTATCCTCATCCTTAAGTGAGAAAATAGGAAGCCCCCGATGATCACCATATAATGCGATTAAGCTGTTATCCCATACGCCGTTCTGCTTTAGTTCGTCGATAAACTGTCCAAGCGCGTAATCCGCGTAATTCTGAGCACGAATATAATCGCCAACGAGCGTTCCTTCAAATCGCTCCGGTAATGTCATTTTGTATTTGCTTTCCGGAATCGAGAACGGATTATGAGAGGACATGGAGATTACATGTGAATAGAAAGGTTGGGCACTTTGGTCCATTCGGGCCAGCTCTTGCGATGTCTTCTTGTAAAGAACTTCATCGGACGCCCCGTAGAAGACGGTGTCATCTTCACCGAAGTAAGATTTGTCATAAAAGCGGTCGAATCCTAATGCCTCATAAAGCTCCCCGCGGTTCCAAAAGTCAACTTCATTCGTATGGAAGGTTGCCGTATCATAACCCTGCGCCTGCAGCAGCTTAGGTAAGCTTGGAAGCTCTTTGGGAGCATAGATATCAGTAGCTGGACCATTCGGTGGCACATAAAAGGAAGTGTTCACGATAAATTCAGCATCGGAAGTGTTGCCTTGTCCAACCTGCTGGTAGAAACGGGGGAAATAGAAATTCCCGGCGGCAAGCTTGTTCAGATTCGGAGTGATTTCCTCCCCGTCAATCGACAAGTTAATCAGGAAGTTCTGAAAAGACTCCATTTGAATAATAATCAGGTTCTTTCCTTTGGCGGCTCCGAACAAGAGCGGATTAGATTGAGCCTCAATGCCTTTAGTTTGATCAATGACGGATTGATTAATTTTGGAGAGTTCAATAAGCTCTTCTTCACGCTCTGCAAGCAGGGCGTAGGCTTCATAGTTGAGAATTCCCATTTGCTCAGCCTGGATGGTTTCATTCATACTGGCCTGGTTCGGAAAAATATTCATTACACAGATCGCAAAAGAAACACAGAACAAGGCAGCCACCACTTTGCGGTTACTTCGGCGTGACATGGCCTTTTTCCAGGCGACTGCTTTCTTTCGGCTAAACATAACCAAACTAATGATAATGATATCCAGAAAAATAAGCATATATTGAGGGTGCATGACCGAAAAAATACTTTTCTTCACGGCTCCCACCTGTTTCGCCTGACCGATAACCTGAGAAGTAGCAATAATACCAAAATGATTATGATATACAATCAAAGAGAAGAACAAAACAGTAATGAGCAAATTCACAAACATGTAGATGGCTATTTTACGTTTTGTAGCGAACCATTCGATCAAGCAGAAGATCAATAGCACAAAAGGAATTTCTTTGAACCATGTAGTCCAGGTTGGCCCGTCTTCGAACAAGTAATACCAAGCAAAATAGCTTTTGGCAAGCATGATCAGTGAGAAAAATAATATGGATCTTTTACTGAGTGTACGTGGTTTCTTCAACCGCATCGGTTATGCGCATCCTTTTCCTTTTAATTAGTCCATTCTATTACATGGAAGCGCTCAAAATCAACTAGATTGGGAGAAGGATTTAAGAGAAAGGCAACCTTATTATGTAAAATTCATGTCAATTACTGGATTTGACTACTCACAGTATAATTCTCTTAACAAGCTAAAGAGCTCTATATGAGGGCTGAAGTGTTAAAAGTCGAAGCCATGCTATTTGCCGCTCCTCCTTGAATTCGATGTGTGGACGGGATACCATTATTTTGTGGACGGTTGCGCCGGACACCAACGGGATAGAGCGCTTGAATCCGTAATTGACTCCCGTAGACAGAATGGTCATGTTCATTTGTCGAACGGCTTTCAATGAAATATGTAGCCCCACTTGCCAGTACTGTCAAAAAAACCCCCGTTTTTATTAAAAATCATATTTCCCTCCCGATGGGTAGCGCACACTTATACGCCTGCGATACATTTCGTTTCCTAATCATAAGTCAACAGAAACTTTACTACCTCAGCCTTCAGCGTTTCGTGAAATTGCACGCGGTCAAAGCCAGGTGGGTCCTGTGAGGGGGGAAAGGCGGGTGAAATCATCGCAGCTGGGAAAGGACTCAGGAAGGAAAAGTGTCCGGCATTCTCCACAGTCCGATAGCGAATCATCCGTGGTTCAGCAACACCATTCAAGATGATCTGTGCGTGAAATGGAGGTGTGTACGGGTCTCGCTCCGCGTCCAGCATGAGAATGGGGAGACGAACGTCACTTAATGCCCCCTCATTCTGGAACCAAACGGACGCCGGGGCCAGCAAAATCAGGGACTGGATTCGCGAATCGCGAAGGACATCGATTTGCTGCGGCTTCCCATTTGGGCTCTCATTAGGGAAGGAGGTCGGGACGCCGCCAGCTGCTGCCAGCGCGGTGTAGCCGCCCATGGAATGCCCGATGACCGAGAGGCTTCCCGGCTGGATAAGCCCCTTAAACCTCTCATCTTCAAAAAACCAGTCGGCTGCCATGCGAAGGTGCTGGGGTCGATAGGTGAGGTTTTGGACCGTACCTTCCAAACTATTATCGTTGCGGTTATTGTGCGGATGTTCGGGCAGGCCAACGATAAAGCCGCTGCGTGCCAAATGCCGAGCAAGCGACCAGTACACAAGCGGCGAACCACCTGTACCGT
This sequence comes from Paenibacillus sp. FSL L8-0340, assembly GCF_038593145.1. Classification (NCBI taxonomy): domain Bacteria; kingdom Bacillati; phylum Bacillota; class Bacilli; order Caryophanales; family Paenibacillaceae; genus Paenibacillus; species Paenibacillus sp. FSL L8-0340. The sequence continues at coordinate 4,712,174 of NZ_CP151967.1, read as the reverse complement.
GTGAAATGAGGACCAACCTAAACTTTCCCTCCCTCGGCGTAGCGTCTCTGGCCACTTCCAACGAGTACGGCCCTAGACGATCAACCTGTTCCGGTGAGTCTGTCGGATACATCACGATCATAGGAAAGGTCACCCTCAATGAGTTTTCTGTAATTTGTACCTCGCAGCATCCTGCGTATCCTTCATTAATGTCTGCTTTTTTGTTCATCTTGATTTCTTCCTCTCCTTAAGCGATACGCTCCTAAGATGGCGAGCTAACGGGAATATATATGTCCAATACCGAATCTTCGTTCGTCGGTCCTAGATATCGTTGGTCGTAACGCGCGAACTCCGGGGCATTCGTACGAACGCTGCCTGACTGGGGTAACCACGTTTCGTAAATGTATTGGAACGTATCGTTGAGTCTCGCTAATGTCCCCTTATGAGTAAAAACCGCATAAGTTGCCGCTGGTAGCAGCTTAGCGACCATTCCCAAGAGAACCGTACTCTCCTCGCTGGTCGCCTCGACACAAGCGGTATAAGTGACTTCCCATTGCTCGCCCGTAAGTTCAATGACCGCATAAAATATGTCTTCCGTATCCGGCTTTCGCTTAATTTCAAACACACGCTGCCTAAAGCTCCGCCATAGCATTCCGACCTCGTCCGAATTGACACCCGGTATCGACATGCCGACCAAATGCAGATTGTCCAGGCAGACAAAAGCTGGCACGAGGGAAAAGCCCTTATGCAAATGTTGCAGCCCCACTTCATCCAAAGGAAGCTTCTCCATGGCCCGGAACAACGTGTCCTTCATGTCCCTTTGCTTGCGAAATTGTCCTGGCGAGATGGAGAACAATTTCCGAAAGGCTCGGGCGAAGGATTCCTGGGACTCGAATCGGTACTGGATGGCAATATCTATGATCCTTTGATTGGTATGAAATAAATCGTATGCCGCGTGCGTCAATCTCCGCTTGCGTATGTACTCTGAGACGGAGCATCGAGTAACTGATAGGAAGATCCTGTGAAAATGGTAAGGCGAATAGCCGGCAGCTTCCGAAACCTTGGCGCTTAAACTCTCATCGGTCAGATGATTTTCAATATAGGAAATGGCCTTGATTACCGAATCCTTATAGTTCACATTAATGCCTCCATAGAGATATTATCACTGTACGATAGATGAAACGCTCGGTTTTGATATTTTTTGCGGAATATTTTTCGTAAATCTGAGCATAAGCCTTTTTCATTTCTTCTCGTAATTCTTTGTTCTCGTTCTCCAGTGCTTTGATTTTGCGTTTTAACGTTTCGATGAGTATATCCTTATTCGCATCATTCATCTCACGCTTGATTTGCTTTGGAGTAGGTGCTTGTGATTGTTGACGGCGTAAGGATTCGATTCTCTCGCGGATATCTGAATGGTTATATAAACTCGCTTTCGATACACCCGATTCTTCTGATACGCTATTGAAATTAATACTCTTGTTGGCTCGTAAGAGGCGTTTAATCGCCTGATCTACCTTCTCTAAGGTACTCGCCTTCCCGTTGGGCATGGATTCTCTTCAGATAAGCTGTACGGTCGTAATTAGCCATTTCCAGCACTCACCTTTCTTTTTATACGGTCTTGTCTACCGAAAATGATATTGCCTTCTTGAAGGTTAGTTAGAATCCCCTGATAACGTAGTAGATTTTTCTCGTTCTTCTCAGCCATATCTTCACGACCATGTTGTTTTGCTGCCACAATAGCCTTTGATGTGGTTTTAATATGCAGTTCATATTTCAGTACATCCAATTCAGAGAAGCCTATGGCTAAATCTTTACATGGGCTTCCTCCATTACACGTTAAGCAAGGTGGTGCTTCCATGTGAGGGCATTCACCTTTTAAACGAGCGTGGCATGTCCCATAAGGGTTATCCATTGCATTCAACTTATGGTCTTGCCATAACGCATTTAAGATCTCTGCAGGAATGTCTTCTCCCACTTTAATTTCTTGCACATCACCGACTTTCGATCTTCGTGAAATCAAGATAGTGAGCAGAATTACTCTTGTTATAGTGGATCCCATATTTATCATGCAGTATCCTTACATCCCAGCGATCTTTTTCCCATTCTTCACGGGTGTCTGTTAATTGTAAGAACTTTGAAAGAAACAATCACAAATAGCCCGCCAAATGTGTTTTTCGTGTAACTTCGGCACGAAATGCATGTTTTGAATCTCTTGTGTCTTATATTTCTGTTCATGCAACCAAAATAGCCATTCACGCTCTACTTTATCAATACCTAAGTCAAGCAGGGAAAACAGAGTAGGGTACTATTCATTTAGGAATTTTGAAAATACGCTCCAGCATTGTCCCACAAAAATAGTGACGAGAGCTTTCTCAGCATAAAATAGCTCGTGATACTATTTTACTTCCAAATTAACCGTAGAGCTTTTGATTTTAAAATGGATATTTTGAGTTGAGTGATTATAATTCTCCGCCAGCTTTTTAAACTGTTTGATATCTCCGATAAAATCAACATTCCATTTATCATTGACCAGGAAATAAGGATTATTTACATGCTTCACGTTTATAGATCCATCAGTATGAATGGTCTTCTCAGGATAAGCAGAAAGCTCTTGCTCTAATCTCTCATGAAAGCTCAATTCCTCACGGTATGTACGTAGAATAGTTTTTTTCATATTCAATCACCTTGAATCCTTTATATTGATCTGAAATGCTGTCTGTGCTTTCTCCCAATCCTTACGAATGTCATTTTCTGAAAGATGTACGTATAGATTCATCGTGGTCTGAATCTGCGAATGTCCTAAACGTTCCTGCACTTGCTTTATGTCTTTGGTTTCTTGGTAATACATCGTAGCGTGTGTGTGTCTAAAAAGGTGGGGGTGAAGTTTGCGAATTCCCGTTTTCTCCCTTAAACGCTTAAAAAGAGCTTCTACAGCGGTAAGTGTCAGGGGCTTACCTTTATTTTCACCTCGAAGAATTACAAAAACGAAATTGGAGCGAAAGTCCAACTCATCAAGGACTTCATATAAGTAGTCATCAAACAAGTCCATTAACGCTTGGGACACATATATTCCGCGCTCACCTGTTTTGAGCATGGCTCCGTTTTGTAATTCCCCTCGATCTTTTAGAAAAATCCGATGGCCTCTATAATCAAACTTAAAATCTTCCAAATAGAGTGAGAGGACTTCACCAATTCGCAAACCTGTTTCAAATAACACTTGGATGAGAAACTGATCTCTGATGTTTGTTGTTGCGTTTAGCACTTGCTGCACTTGTTCTTTTGAAAGTGTCTCAACATTTTTGCGTGGCTCTTTAATTTTTAATATATTTCTTATAGACGGCTTGTCCTTATGGACGTGATGCAGAAAGCTTTTATATCGTGATCTTCCTCCAGTAAATACCCGCATAAACTTCTCGGACATATCATCGGGAAGCTCTTCATTTCGATACAAGTAATCATAAAAGTTTGTAACAGCTGTTACTGTTAGATTAATGGTCTTTTCTGTCCTCTTTGTTTGAATCGGTTTAAGTGGAGTTATCTTGTTGCTTTCAAAAGGGCTACGCAACCAACCAACAAATTCCACCAAGTCTTCTAATCGAATATTATTTTGATCTTTATTCGTCTCTTTTTAGTACGCAAAATACTGCTTTAACGCATAACAATACGTTTTCTGCGTATTTCTACTTTTTCCCGTATTGTCTAAGTATTTTAGGTATTTCAAAACAGGGATCACAGGTAAACCATTTCCATCTATCAACATGTAACGTTTGTTGTTATCCATTAGAATAACTTCTTGTACTCGCATCGACTTTCACCTTCCAACATTAATTGATTACGCTCGGTTTTTAACCACTCTACGCCTCCCGCTATGGGCTACGCCCTCCACAAATAGAATCATATGTTGCATACTTCGATGTCTAAATAATGAATCTATCATATATAAATATAGTGGATATATGCTCATAAATTGAACAAAGTATCCACTATTTATAATAGTCTAATTAATGAAAAATAAATTGTTAGACTCGGAAAATAAAGTTGTAGACTGAGAAAATAAAGTATTAGACTGGCGGGCGCTTCATTAAGCTAAACATTCCTGTAAGGCTTAAGATTTGGTCTTTGTCAAAAAAGGAGCGCCTCGGTATGATGGGTTTGTCGACGGGTTTATAACCCAACACCATCAAGGAGGCGCTCTTATTATGAAGTTTAAACAATCAGACGGTCAAAATCAACGCATTGAACGAATTTCCACATCTCACCTTGTTGTGGGTATAGATATCGCGAAGGAAACTCATGTTGCACAAGCGTAATTAGATCGGTGGATCGAGGGAATAGGGCAGAAACACGGCTTAAAGGATCTCATAATCGGGATGGAGCCGACCGGACACTACGGGTATAACCTGACCAATTGGCTTACCGACAAAGGCATAGGCGTTGAAATGGTGAATCCGGCAACCACCAAACGAAACAAGGAGAACCGCGATAATTCCCCCTCCAAAAGTGATCCGAAGGATGCGCTTGTCATTGCTGATGTGATCAGTCGAGGCTACTACTATGAATACTCGCGACAGGCTATCGTCTTTCAGAAGTTACGAACAATTATGAGTGACCGGGAATATTGGGTGACGAATAGTGTACGGCTACAGAACCGGATCATTCGCTGGTTAGACATTCGGTTCCCCGAGTATTTCTCGGTGTTTAAAAACTGGGCATGCAAACGTTCCATAGCTACGCTTAAAGAATTCCCTTCTCCGCAGGATTTAGAGTCTCTTTCCGTATCAGAGGTGATCACGAGATGGAGAGAGCATATGAAACGAGCTGGTGGCTCGACTGGCATGCAGAAGGCTGCGCAGCTCATCGCTCAAGCTAAGAACAGTATAGGCGAAACGACTGCTCTAAATGAAGCGAAACAGGATTTACAATGGCTATTACAAGAGTTCGAACGGATGGTAGAGATACTAGAGAGAATTGAACCGAAAGTACTTCAGGGAAACGAAAGGGACAGATTGTGCTTTCTAAAAGGGGCGATGCTACGCTGCGAAAATACCTGTATCTGGCCACGCTCCAACTCGTTGGAAATCATCCGATGTTCCGACAGCTGCATGAGAATAATGTTCAAGTCAAGCAAATGAAAAAGCAACAATCAGTATTTAAACTACTTGGAAAACTGGCACGAATCATCATTGGCATCGTTCAAAGGGGAGAAGCCTTTTCTCCTGGAAAAGCTGCCCCTACTTGCATTCAAGCTGCCTAAGACTGATTAAGCGATCACGTATATTGACTCATTCGTAGGATTTCAAAAAGAAAACACGGAGGACCGAGTTCCTGCCCGATAAGGGCTCAGACCCGTCAGCTAAACGTTATCGGTCTCCACGCCTTGGTCAGGTGAAACGAAGGAAGGTAAGGGTATAGACCCGTAGAGTCATGGGATGGTGAACCCCCAAGGAAATTGTGGAGTATGCGTGCAGAAGAATAACACTTGGAGAGCTGTTCCACACGCTTCTTCTGTTCCCGCATACCCAAGATCGAGACAACGGTGTCTAATGAGCTTACTTTCTGAACGTTAACTGTATTCCGAGGCGACGAAATCCTACGAATGAGTGAGTATATGTGAGATAAACCCTTAAAACCGAGGGATGGGCAGGATAGTTGTAAGGATTGCTTGAATACCGCGTGAAAGAAAAAATAAAACAGAATTGACATTGGAGTTCACTCCAATGTTATTGTGAATGTATGGAAAAACAATATTCTATAAAAGAGGTTTCACGGAAACTTGGTATTCCGAAGGATACGCTTCGGTACTATGACCGTATTGGAATCGTAACGCCGTCCCGGGAACACAATTCTTACCGTAGGTATTCGAAGGATGACCTCGTCGATTTGATGAATATTCAAATCATGCAGTATGCGGACTTTTCTCTAGAAGAAATCAAGGGGAAGTTTCAGTTCCACAGAATGCAGAGTGTAGATTCTGCTTATTACCAGGAGGTCGCTGAATTCCTTGATGCCAAAAAAGCAGAAACACGCAAGAAAATTGCACATCTTGAAAAGGTCAGTCAGTTGTTCGACGTAGCAGTTGAAACGCTAAGGGGCTTTAATCATGAAAGTGACCAGCGGCTAGCAGAGTTCGTTCGGGAGATTTACCGGGATCTTCACAAGAAGGATCCTGGAATAACTAAGGAGGATTGTGATGGACATCAAAATTAAGAATTATTATTATCTGATTGCTGGCGTTCTTGCGATACTGTTCGCCGTTACGCACGCTTGGAACGGGCAATCCGCTGTACTGCCGACGCTCTTTGTGAATGATATAGCCATGGATACACGGATAATATTTAGGTATGTCTGGCACATTATCACCGCAGAGAATCTGGTCTTTGGTATTGTATTTATTATCCTGTCATTTCAAAGCGAGCGATCGAAGATCCGGCCTGCTGCATGGACGATCGCGTCACTTCTGCTCGTTCGTCTGATGGTTATTCTCGGCGTAACGGCATTTTATGATGTTTCTGCACTTACGGATACGTTAATCGATTCTATTGCCATCGTAATCTATGTCGCTTTCATCATATTGGGCATAAGAATGAAGAAAAAAGAGTTCGGAGGTCAATCGCCACAAACCAGTAGGAAGGTTTGAAGAACTAAACTGCGTTTCACTGCCAGTGATTTGCAATACGCTAACGGGAAACGTTAGTTGAACGACAACAGCGGCAGTCAAAGACTTTATTTTTCAAGTCTTGTTCTGTCGCTTCTTTTTTTAATAGATTAGTCTAAACCTTATTTTTCAAAAGCTGACGATTCTTCAATTCAAAAACCGCGTTAAATCAACGACTCCAGTCTAATACTTTTAGTTCATCCGAATCACGCCGTCCAATTGGAGAACGAGCTGGGTTTTGTACTTTTTTACCGAACCTCCAGAGGGATGGTCCTTACGGAAAAAGGTTCACAGCTACTGCCGGAAGCGCAGAAAATACTCGCATCGATTGACGATTTCCACTATAAAGCAAGTGATTTGCTGACAAATTCAACGGAACCCATTCGGATTGGATTGAATACAGACGGGCAGGTTCTTCAAATTAAACCAATGTGGCACACGGCGGAAATTGAGTATGAAGGAGCTTTGAAAAGGAGGTAGTCCTATGACTTGTGTGGCGGAATTCGGTATCATAGATGATTTTGAGAAAGATAAGGATTATGCTGTCTGCTATGAACCCATGAAATATCATTGTGTGGCAATTGATGATGATATCCTGAATGATTGGTGGAGCGACCTGACTTTAATTAGAACCTACTTCCACTCAATGGAACTGACAGATTTAATGACATTATTAAGGAGGGCGATTGCTGAACAGAAATATGTTATACATTATGGTGTATGAAGATAATTTACTGTGAACATCCGATTCTAATTAGACTCTTCAACGGAAGGGTCTTTTTCGTAAGCTTAAAAGTAATAGAAGAAATCACCTGATCGTGTATTCATCGGCATGTTTAGTTATCCCGTTAAGAAAAGAAAATTATGCCGGAATGGCGTGGATTTCTTTGGTTAGGAACATGACCATTGTTCGATTACAAATTGTGGAATCTATGCTACAATCACTCTGCAAAAGAATATTGCAACTATACATACATATGGAGGGAATTGTAAGATGAATATTATTGGCCTGGGGGGACTCCCTTGGGATACATTAGAGCAGGAGGTTGGACAAGGCGGGAAATTTGTCGTGTATACATATTGTATATCCATCATCTTCATGACCTTCCGGAAGAGTTCGTCAATCTATTACATAGAACCAAGAATGGGTTCAGTGGGCACAGGGCTCAAATTCACGTTAATTAGTGTATTGTTCGGATGGTGGGGCATACCGTGGGGGCCGATTTATACCATTGGTTCGCTGTTTACGAATTTAAGTGGAGGCCGTGATGTGACGGTAGAAGTAATGGATTCGATGATAGCAGATCGAAGAGAGCAGTCGGAGTTGCTAAATTTTATTGAACGTGTAACGGACAAATTGGAGAATCAAGTATGATCCTTCCGGCTGTCCCCCTATTTTATCCAATCAGACTCTTTAATACATCAAGCGAACAGATATCTATATAGATAACCATTTGAACGGTATAAAAACTTAAAGAAACTTCAGCTTTAACTTGCATTAATTCACTAGGAGGTAGAGTATGGGACATCGGGCCAATCTAATGATTATTCGGGAAGGTAATTACTCTTTGTACTACAGCCATTGGTGCGCAATTACTCTTCCAAGTGATTTGTTCTGGGGACCGGAAGCGGCTGTGGCTTTTATTGAACAGCAGGAGCCTGCAGAGGGTTGGCTGGACAATGCATGGGCGGAAGGCTGTGCATGTGTGGATTTGGATCACCGGCATTTATTGTGGTACGGCGGAGAGGACGAGCATTATGAGATTCCGCTGCGCCGGCATCTATTGAAGATGATGCAGCCCTTATGGCCGGGATGGACCATTGAATGGGCTTCTTCCGGGATATTGGACATGGCAGCTTATGTGGGTTATCCGGTGGAAGAACTCATCAGTGAAGTGAGTAGGACCATTACACCATTATCGCTGGTGCCTGAATCCAGGGACGGCTGGGTCCGAACGGTGGCAAGCGTGGTTTATCTGGATGGGGAACTGCGACTATACCCGGTACAATCGGAGCTGGAGGATTATCTATTGCAGGGGCCTTCGCTGGTAGAATTGCTTAATAAATCGGAAGGCAGCACAGAATTGGACTTAAACGAATGGCCGAAAGAGACACCGGATCAAGGCTTTCACCTGGATTTGCTGGCACGAACGATAGATATCTGGTATGCCCCGGATGCGGGGAATCTGTTGCAGCAGATTCGCACAGCTTGGCCGGGATGGACCGTGACCGATCAAAGAGATCAGTATGAGTCGCAGATCCGGCTGACAGAAGGGAAGCTGTGCTTTAAGATGGAGAATCCGCAAGAGTTGACGGAGCGGTTAACCTCTCATTTGCTGGGAAGTCACTCCAGTCCTGTAGATACCATTAAAGAGATTGCCCGTTTAAAGGCAGAAGCTGGAGAAGAGATAGAGGTGAACCCGCATGCTCTGGTGGATGAGCCTCAGGACATTCCACTAGATACACGTGAGCAGCTGCTGCGGTATGCCGTTGCGAACATGGCTGGTTAATGTTGTGGATTTGAACCCAGACCTATCGCCCAGACCGTATTCCACAGGGGTACTAAGTATGAGGGGGCTTGCTTCGTGTAAGTGCCTTTTTTTGGTACTTGAAAATCAAATCGCGATATGCTAATCTGGAAATGTAAAACATGTAACCGGTTACACACAAGGGAGTGAGAGCAGTCCATGATTACAATTAAGGATGTCGCCAAAATTGCCGGCGTTTCGGTGGCCACGGTTTCACGGGTAATCAATGAATCAGGTTATGTCAACATCGATACCCGCAAAAAGGTAGAGGCGGCGATCCGGCAAAGCAATTATTCCCCCAATGAAGTGGCCCGGTCTTTATACAAACGCAAATCCAAGTTAATCGGTTTACTGCTGCCGGATATTACCAACCCTTTTTTTCCACAGCTGGCACGGGGCATCGAAGATTACATGCAAGAGAATGGGTACCGGATTATTTTTGGCAATAGTGACGAGAATGAAGAGAAGGAACTGGATTATATCCGCACTTTTGTACAGAATAATGTCGTAGGTGTGATATCTTCAACGAATTTTCCCGACAGCGGGGCTTATCTGGAAATGAATATTCCGGTTGTCTTCCTGGACCGTACTTCCAATGACAGTCCTTCCGTTTACGCGGATGGCCGGAAGGGCGGACGTCTCGCCGCTCAGGAAATGGTCGCAAGAGGCAGCAACCGGATTACCATTATCCAAGGACCGGCCCATGTCAAGCCGGCGCAGGACCGGTTTCAGGGCGCGGCCGAAGCGCTTGAAGAAATGGGGATCAGCTACAATGTGATCCGGACATCATCCTTTTCCTATACCGAAGCAGAGCAATGGGCGACCGAGCTGTTTGAGCGGTTTTTGGATACGGACGGCGTGATCGCCAGTAATGATATTGTGGCCACGGCGGTTCTTCATGAAGCCCACCGGCTGGGCAAAACCGTGCCGGAGGATGTTCAGATTATCGGCTTTGACGATATTCCGCTCAGCAGTCTGATGTCGCCATCTTTATCAACTATCCGCCAGCCTGCGCGTGACATGGGCAGCGAGGCCGCCCGATTATTGATTCAGCTCATTGAGCAGGATCAGGTGGAAGAGAAGAACATTCAGTTGCCGGTCAGCTTCATCGAGCGGGAAACTACCCGAAGCAGAATAGAAACCAGTAAGAAAGGGTGAAAGATATGGCTAAGATTTGTGTAATTGGAAGCTGTTCCATGGATTTGGTGGTAACCGCTTCCAAACGGCCTCAAGTTGGTGAAACGGTTCTAGGAGACCGCTTCACCACCGTTCCGGGAGGCAAGGGTGCGAACCAAGCGGTTGCCGCCGCACGGCTGGGTGCTGAGGTAACGATGATCGGCTGTATCGGGGACGATTTTTACGGCAAAGCGATCATGGACAATTTTAAAAGAAATGGCGTTATTACCACCAATGTGGAACCGGTTACACATACAGAGAGCGGAACAGCCCACATCGTTTTAGCTGAGGGGGACAACAGCATTATCGTGGTCAAAGGCGCCAATGATTTCGTCACGCCTGCTCTGGTCGAACGGGCACTGGACGCCATCCGCAGCGCCGATATGGTCCTGGTGCAGCAGGAAATTCCGGAGGAAACGGTATCGTATGTTAGCAGCCTCTGCCAGAGAATCAATGTGCCCTTGCTGCTCAATCCAGCGCCTGCCCGTCCGCTTAGTGAAGCGGTGATCGAAAAGGCTGCCTATCTGACGCCGAATGAACATGAATGCTCCATTTTGTTCAGCGGGGTGGATAAAGCAGAAGCTTTACGGAAGTTTCCGGGCAAGCTGTTCATAACGGAGGGCAGCAGCGGTGTGCGGTATTACGATGGTGAGCGCGAGGTGCTGGTGCCCACTTATCAAGTGGAGGCTATAGATACAACTGGAGCAGGAGATACGTTCAACGCTGCATTTGCCGTGGCTCTGGCCGAAGGCAGCTCCATCCCGGACAGCGTGAAGTTCGCGAATCGTGCAGCGTCTTTATCCGTAACAAAATTCGGCGCTCAAGGCGGCATGCCCATGAGAGCTGAAGTCGAGGAGAGTCTTTAATTATGAAGAAACATGGAATATTGAACAGTCATATTTCCAAAATACTGGCCGACCTGGGCCATACCGACATGATTGTCATTGCAGATATCGGACTGCCGGTTCCGGCGGGCGTTCTCAAGATTGACCTGGCGCTTAAACTGGGCGTCCCCGGCTTTCAAGAGGTCGTCGATGTCATTGCGGAGGATATGGTGATCGAAAAGGTGATTGTGGCCGAGGAACTGGCCGTGAATAATCAAGCAACCTCGCAATACGTGAATGATAAATTCAGGGGAACGCCGATAGAGGCGCTTACCCATGAGCAATTCAAGCAGTTGACCCAGAAGGCCAAGGTGATTGTTCGCACGGGCGAAGCGAAGCCTTACGCGAACTGCATCCTGCAAGCCGGCGTCTATTTTTAATATGGAGGAGGTTCGAGGGATATGCGCATTGCAATGAAAGACATTTATAAGTCCTTTGGCACCAACCCGGTTCTTGCGGGGGTAGATTTCGAGCTGTTGGATGGGGAGATTCATGCCCTGATGGGAGAGAATGGCGCCGGCAAATCCACACTGATGAACATTCTGATTGGTCTTCATCAGCGGGATCAGGGAACGATTCACATTGATGGGCGGGAAACCTATTTTGCCAACCCCAGAGAAGCAGAGCGAAGCGGGATCGCCTTTATCCACCAGGAGCTGAATGTATGGCCGGATATGACGGTTCTGGAAAACCTGTTTATCGGGAAGGAAAAAATCTCTTCACTTGGACTATTGAATATGAAAGAAATGAAAGCGTTAGCAAACGAACAGTTCCGCAAGCTCTCCGTGACGATTCCACTGAACCAGGAGGCTGGGGAATGTTCCGTCGGGGAGAAACAGATGATCGAGATTGCCAAGGCGCTCATGACCCATGCCAAGGTTATCGTGATGGACGAACCCACGGCTGCACTGACCGAACGGGAAATTCAGAAATTATTCGAAGTCATTGCCTCTCTCAAAAAAGAAGGTGTCTCCATCGTCTATATTTCGCACCGGATGGAGGAGATCTTTACGATATGCGACCGGATCACCGTCATGCGGGATGGGAAAACCATAGATACCCAAGCCATTCCAGACACGGATTTTGACGATGTAGTTCGGAAAATGGTCGGACGTCAATTAACGGACCGTTTCCCTCAGCGTGTCTTCCAGCCGGGAGAAGTGGTGCTTGAAGTGAAGAATGCTTGCAAAACGGGGAAATTTAAAGACGTTAACTTCTCGGTGCGGGCCGGTGAAATTATTGGATTCTCCGGATTGATGGGATCAGGCCGGACGGAAATCATGAGAGCGTTGTTCGGACTGGACACTCTAGACAGCGGTGAGGTGAAGATTCGGGGAAAGCAAGTGGCAATCCGCAATCCCCATGATGCGATGCAAGCGGGTATCGGCTTCGTTACGGAGGACCGGAAGGATGAGGGCTTGATTCTTGATTTTTCCATTCGGGACAATATGGCAGTGACGAATTTATCCAGCTTCGCCCCCAAGGGTGTAATCATAGACAAGAAGGAAAAAGATTTCGCGGACTTGCTCATTCAGCGTCTTCAGATCAAGACAGAGTCCTCATCTACACTGGCGCGTCAGCTCTCAGGAGGCAATCAGCAGAAAGTGGTTATCGCCAAATGGATTGGTATCGGCCTCAGCGTGCTGATTCTGGATGAACCCACACGCGGCGTCGACGTGGGTGCGAAGCGCGAAATCTATCAGCTCATGAACGAGTTAACCGAACGCGGCGTTGCGATCCTTATGGTCTCCTCTGAACTGCCAGAGATTCTGGGGATGAGTGACCGCATAATAGTGGTCCATGAAGGGAAGATCGGCGGAGAACTCTCCCGGCAGGAAGCTACGCAGGAAAGTATTATGACATTAGCCACAGGGGGGCAATGAGATGACAACAATTACGGATGGCAAAGAAAAGAAGAGTTTGCGGGTGGGGCAGATTACACAGAAGTTGGGTCCGCTGTTGGGGTTATTTATTCTTGTTCTCATCGTGTCTATGCTGAACCCAAGCTTTCTGGAGCCGCTTAATATTCTGAATTTGCTCCGGCAGGTTGCGATCAACGCGCTGATTGCCTTTGGCATGACCTTTGTCATTCTGACAGGCGGAATTGACTTATCGGTGGGTTCCGTTCTCGCGCTCTCCAGTGCCTTCATGGCCAACTTGCTGTTGGCGGGCTGGAATCCCATACTGGCGATTATCGGCGGCTGTGTATTGGGTGGAGTGATCGGGATGGTCAACGGCCTAATGATTACCAAGGGTAAAATGGCACCGTTCATCGCTACCTTGGCGACTATGACGATCTTCCGGGGATTAACGCTAGTCTATACGGACGGCAACCCGATTACGGGCCTTGGAGACAGCATGACGTTCCAATTGTTTGGCCGCGGGTACTTCTTAGGGATTCCCGTTCCCGCTGTGACGATGATTATCGTGTTCGCTCTGCTGTGGGTTGTACTGCACAAAACGCCGTTCGGCCGCAAGACCTATGCCATCGGCGGCAATGAGAAAGCTTCAATAATTTCCGGGATTAAGGTAGACCGCATCAAAATTATGATTTATTCACTGGTAGGTATGCTGTCGGCATTGGCCGGGGCCATTCTGACTTCCCGGTTGAATTCGGCCCAGCCAACGGCGGGAACCTCCTATGAGCTGGATGCTATCGCGGCCGTTGTACTGGGAGGCACCAGCTTGACCGGGGGCCGCGGACGTATTGTGGGTACCTTAATCGGTGCACTCATTATCGGAATTCTGAACAACGGGCTGAATCTGCTGGGCGTTTCTTCTTTCTACCAAATGGTGGTCAAAGGGATTGTTATTGCGATAGCCGTACTGATTGACCGCAAGAAAGCCGCATAAAAGGGGGATTCTATTATGAAAAAAATCACTTTAGTCCTGACGTCCATACTGCTGCTGCTAATGACCGGCTGCTCCCTGGAGCCCCCGGAATGGGCCAAGCCCAATAATGAAGGCAACGGGCAAAATTTGAAAATCGGCTTATCCCTCTCAACCCTGAACAATCCCTTCTTCGTGGCCCTCAAAGACGGCGTGACAGCGGAGGCGAATAAGCAAGGGGTGGAGATCCTGGTTATCGACGCGCAGAATGACTCTGCCAAGCAGAACAATGATGTGGAGGATCTGATACAAAAAGGGGTAGACGCGTTGTTGATCAACCCTGTGGATTCATCGGCAATCTCGACGGCGGTCCAGTCGGCGAACAGTCTGGATATCCCCGTCATTACACTGGACCGCTCGGCGGATAAAGGAGATGTCAAAGCGCTGGTCGCTTCGGACAACATCAAAGGCGGTTCCATGGCGGCTGAATATATCGTCCAGAAGCTGGGTAAGGGTGCGAAGGTCATCGAGCTGGAAGGATCACCGGGCGCATCAGCTACACGTGAACGGGGTAAGGGATTCCATGAAATCGCGGATACCCAGCTTGAGGTCATGGCAAAGCAAACCGCCGATTTCGACCGCACCAAAGGATTGACGGTCATGGAGAACCTGATCGAAGGAAATCCTGGCGTGCAGGCAGTCTTCGCACACAATGACGAGATGGCGCTAGGGGCGATTGAAGCAATCCAGAGCTCGGGTAAAAACATCCCCGTAATCGGGTTCGACGGCAACAAAGACGCGCTTGATTCCATCGAGGCGGGCAAACTGACCGGAACCATCGCCCAGCAGCCCGAATTAATCGGCCAGTTGGCCGTTCAAGCTGCAAAGGATGTGCTGGACGGGCAAACTGTAAAGCCGATGATTCCCGCACCGTTGAAGCTGGTCGTGAAAGAGTAATAGAAGACAAGGCTTGATCTGCCTCAACCCATGCAAAGCCCGCGTGATTCAGGAACTCCTGCATCACCGGGCTTTTTTAGGCCTATATTATTCCATTGAAACAATATGCATATCAATCCAGTCATTTGAATTAGAACTCAATATACTTTTTGCTGCCTCATCAAATGTCAAATCAGCATCATTCGTGTAAACAACCCATTTACTCGACTTTTCAGCATTTGGCATTGTGCCACTTAACTCAAGACTATATGTATACTCTTTTCCATTTGCATCTACATATTTAGTGGGGCTATTTTTTGCACAAGCTGACAAAAAGAGAAGTGAAATTGCGAGAATCAATGCAACTGAAATGTTTTTTTTCATATTCATTACCTCCGTAATAGCATTTATTTGGCTAATTATACCATATGACAAAGGCAACCCTGAAAATTGTACCTCAGGAGGAATGCTGAATGGAATGGACCCTAGAAGATGTGGAAGACACGAGCCGATTATACTCGGAATCCTTCTTTATTCCCCCGGAACAAGAGAGAAGGGCGTCAAGCGGGTGATGTCGTGGAATTTGAACCCAGACATATTGCCCAGACCGTACTCCGCAAAGGGGACCCGTTGTGGGTGGAGGTGGGTGAGAAGATAGCTTTTGTCTCCAAAAAATGCCTGCAGCCCGGAAACTTCGTCCGCTGGATGTACCGGACGCCTGCAACCCGGGAAGAGGACAGCGGCTGGCGGCTTTTTGCCGGAGATGAAGATAACGAATATCTGAACAATCCCAACAATACACAGCTCATGCGTGTGTACCCTATTCTGGATCTGGATTCTAGTCTGCTCGAGCCATTTCAACACGAGGTGGGTACGGCGTTCGAACGGGGGAGTAAGGATGGGGGATGGGTGGAGGTTAAGGATTGGGGAAAGGGTTGAGGAACAGGTGAAACGGAGAGCAGCCCTATAAGGACAGTATTTATACTTCAACCTTATATTTCTCGCGGAAACGGATCTCGTCTTTGGTTAATTACGACATCCGTTTCTTTTTGGTAGCATAACTTAGTGATTATACCGCTAAAATGCATTGTGCAATGGTCAGATGAAGTACTATACAGCTGAGAACTTTTATTCTCGGCTTTTTCATCTGCAATTCATAGGAGGAAAATCATGAGCAGTGTATTGGAAAGTCTATTCTATGGAAACATCCGACCTGACGAATGTATACACCCAACAAGTCCTGAATACCGTGATTTGAACCGGAAAATTACTGCATCAATAGAAGCCTATCAAAAGAAACTCACGATGGAAGAATTCGATGCTTTGGAGGAATTAATAGATTTGCTGGGTCAAACTACATCCATTTATGCTGCTGCGGCATACACGCAAGGTTTCCGGCTGGGTGTCTTGATGATGCTTGAGGTGTTGGGTGGTGGGGATAGATCAAATTCTTCGTAAAAGAACAATTGAAACTGGCTCATGGAGGATAGGCGATGTTATAATAAACCTAATTTTTCAGGAGGTGCTCCTTATGACCCATTCCATACGTTTACGGTAATTGGAGGTGCAAGACTGGTGAACTCGCCCATTTTTTGAGACAAGGGAATGAGTTTATTTGTTATGCGCCTGTTTCAGTGTACCTATGCTAATGGAATGAGTTTATTTGAGTTTTCAATCAAAGGAGATGACCTTATGCAAAAACAATGGAAAAAAACATTCGCGCTTATTTTTAGTGGACAGATATTCTCTATACTCACGAGTTCGATGGTTCAATTCGCAGTGATCTGGCATTTGACGGAATCGACAGGTTCAGCCGCAGTTTTGATGATTGCCGGATTGGCTGCATTCTTGCCGCAAGCTGTCCTGGGTCCCTTCGTAGGGGTCTGGCTGGACCGCTGGAACCGTAAATTAACGATGATTATTGCGGATAGCGCAATTGCGCTCTTCAGTCTGATCTTAGGGTTCTATTTCATTTTGGGGGAGCCGGGACTCGGAATCGTCTATGTCATTCTGAGCTTGCGTTCGGCAGCTTCGGCCTTTCATGCCCCGGCGTTCCAGGCGGCCGTTCCGTTGATTGCACCGGAAGAGGAGCTGACAAGAGTCGCGGGTTGGCAGCAGATGGTCTTCTCTTTCTCGAATGTAATGGGTCCAGCGCTTGGGATAGCAGTATATTCGGCGACTTCGCTTGGGGCGGTATTGCTCCTGGATGTGGCCGGGGCGCTGATTGCGAATCTAATGCTGTTCCTGGTGAAGATTCATCAGCCCAAAGCGCAGATAACAGTTTCACCCTCCTTTATCCATGAATTCCGGCTGGGCTGGAGCGCACTCATTCAAGCAAAACCTATTGTGTTGATTACAGGGGCTACAGCAGTGTTCAGTATCGCGTTTATGCCGCTGGCGACTTTATTTCCTTATATGACGTTGTCTCATTTTGGCCGTGGGGGCTATAGTGCCAGCCTGGTGGAAGCGGTGTTCAGCATCGGGATGATTTTGGGAGGATTGCTTCTGTCGGTGTTCTCATCCAAGTGGAGTGATATTAGCTATATGAGCCTGGGTCTGCTGGTCATCGGCCTGACCTGTGTAATCAGCGGCTTGATTGGTCCGGATGCTTTTGTGATCTTTGCGGTTCTCTCGTTCTTCATGGGCAGTGCCGCACCCTTCTTCAATGGTCCCTTCATGGCGATGATTCAGCGTTCATTCGAGCCGGAGATGCTGGGACGCGTCATTTCACTCGTGACCAGTATTATGATGCTGTCTTCACCGATTGGACTTCTGGTGGCAGGACCCGTGGTGGATGAATACGGCGTGCAGCTATGGTTCCTCGGTTCAGGAATCGTTGTGATGCTGACTGCTCTGTTTATCTTCATTCAGTTTCGGCGGCTGGCGTCCCGGCAGCGCACAGAGACTGAATAGACGTTTAGCCGCGAACAGCGGAACGAAGTCAAGAAATTCTTACGACTACAGCGGCCGGAAGATCAAACATTCTCCGCAGGTGTATGGTAAGTACAACGATGGAACAATTGCAGAAAAATGGTGGGGAGAGGGTACCTTGTTCTTGCGCAGTCTTGAAATTCTGAGGAAACATGAAATGGACCATAGCCGTTATCCGTTTTCCATTACAGCTTTAAAGAACCTCAGCACCATCGAATTCAAATCAAACGTTGCCTTCTTTGTGGGAGAGAACGGATCGGGCAAATCAACCCTTCTGGAGGCCATGGCCTATCAATGCGGGTTTAATACGGCTGGAGGCAGCAAGAACAACCTTTACGAGGTGGATGCTTCCCACTCTGCTCTGGGAGATCATATTCGCTTATCATGGCTGCCCAAAGTTACAAACGGCTTTTTTCTTAGGGCAGAGACCTTTTATCACTTTGCCTCTCATCTGGATACTATGCCTCAGAGCTTACAGTATTATGGTGGGCGATCCTTGCACGAGCAATCCCATGGTGAGGCGTTTCTGGCACTCTTTAATCATCGTTTCGGCAAAAAGGCGATCTATTTACTCGACGAACCGGAGGCGGCTCTTTCGCCAGCACGGCAATTGGCCTTACTCCGTATTATTAAGGATCTGGAACATGAAGCCCAGTTCATCATAGCTACACATTCGCCGATTCTTCTCGGTTATCCGGATGCCCAGATATTGAATTTCGATGAAGATCCGGTTGGGGAAATTCGTTATGAAGAGACGATGCATTACATGATCACAAGACGCTTTCTCGAAAATAGAAAGAGTGTACTGCGTGAGCTGTTCAG
Organism: Paenibacillus sp. FSL L8-0340; assembly: GCF_038593145.1. Classification (NCBI taxonomy): domain Bacteria; kingdom Bacillati; phylum Bacillota; class Bacilli; order Caryophanales; family Paenibacillaceae; genus Paenibacillus; species Paenibacillus sp. FSL L8-0340. The sequence continues at coordinate 4,693,434 of NZ_CP151967.1, read as the reverse complement.
CGATTCGGATGAAACTGACTAGGGTTGAAACTTCCTTGAAAAAGAAGTGATTATGGGCCGGTCCGAGAGGATCGGCTTTTTTGGTTTATCCATCCCGAGGCCGAGATTTAAATCATCTCACAGACCGTTAAGATCCTAGCAGGTGCGGGATTATAATAAAGCAGCACCGAGGAAATACATAGCAGGTTTATATTCAGTTTAAATAAGGAGCTTACCATCCTTATATATTCAGTTGTTTAGGAGGAATTGCAAATGAATCAATTAACGAAAAAAGCACCACACCACGGAGATTGGGCCATTGAAGCGCAGGGGCTTGTCAAAGTCTTTGGAGATAACCGGGCGGTGGACGGTGTGGATCTGAGAGTGGGGACCGGTTCGATCTACGGTGTGCTGGGTCCGAATGGAGCGGGGAAGACCACAGCCATCCGAATGCTGGCGACCTTACTAAGACCGGATGCAGGTTCGGCGCGGATCTTCGGACATGATGTTGTAAAGGAACCGCAGATTGTGCGTCAGCTGATCGGGGTGACCGGCCAGTACGCTTCAGTCGATGAGTCGCTCAGTGCGACAGAGAATTTGGTGATATTCTCCCGCTTGCTCGGACTGGGACGTGCCGAGGCGCGTCATAAGGCAGCAGAGTTGCTGGAGGAATTCGGACTCACCGAAGCGGCGAAACGCCCGCTCAAAAATTTCTCCGGCGGGATGCGCCGGAGGCTGGATTTGGCCGCGAGTCTGATTGCGCAGCCACCGCTCATTTTCCTGGATGAACCCACGACCGGTTTGGACCCGCGTACGCGCAACCAAATGTGGGACACGATCCGGCGGCTGGTGAAGTCGGGTTCAACTGTATTGCTAACCACGCAATACCTTGAAGAGGCTGATCAACTGGCCGACCGGATCGCGGTTATCGATCATGGCCGTGTGGTTGCCGAGGGCACTGTAGATGAACTGAAATCCTCTGTCGGAAGTTCGTCGCTGCATTTAAAGGTTCAGAATCCGCAAGATCTCACGAATGCCCGCCGGCTTGTGCAACAGGTGCTTCAGGTACCGTCCAGTCTTTCGATGGAAGTGGCGAAAATCACTGCACCTATGGGCAACGCCGACCGGGTCACCGATCTGTTGATCGCGCTGCGCGAAGCAGGTATCCCGCTAGCCGAATTAAGTGTGCAGAAACCAACGCTGGATGAGGTATTTCTGACGCTCACGGGCCATGGTGTACAGGAGGACGCGGTTCAGGCGTCCGGCAAATTGAACAAAGTGGAGGAACAACAGTATGAGTACAATCATTAAACCGGGTGCCGAACGCCAGCTGAAAAATCATTCGAGCTTTAGCCAATCGGTACGCAATTCACTCACAATGGCCTATCGGGGGTTGCTGAAAATCAAGCGCACACCCGAGCAGTTGTTTGATGTCACGTTTCAGCCAATCATTTTCACGCTGATGTTTACTTATATCTTTGGTGGTGCGATCTCCGGAGATGTGCATAATTATTTGCCGGTCATCATCCCCGGTATTCTCGTACAGACCGTTATTACGACTTCCATAGTTACAGGCGTTCAGCTTCGGGAGGATATGGAAAAGGGTGTGTTTGACCGGTTCAAATCACTGCCGATCTCGCGGATTGCCCCGCTCGCAGGAGCATTGCTTGCCGACACCGTCCGGTACACCATAGCGACTGTGCTTACTTTTGTCATGGGATATCTTCTGGGCTTTCGTCCCGAAGGCGGGATCGGGCATGTAGCCATCGCAGCGCTCCTCGTGATCGGATGTTCCTGGGCGATCAGCTGGATTTTTGCCTTCTTCGGCGTAATAGCGCGCACGGCTTCCAGTGTGCAGGGGATATCCATGATTGTGCTGTTCCCGCTCACCTTTCTTTCCAATGCTTTTGTGCCGGTCAATACCATGCCGGACTGGCTCCAGTGGTTCGTGAATATTAACCCGATTTCGCATCTGGTGACAGCCGTCCGGGAGCTGGTCAACTCGGGGACGATGGGCACAGATCTTGTCTTCTCCCTTGTCGGAGCGGCTGTAATCGTAGCGATCTTCGCTCCCATCACCGTGCGTGCATATATGCGTCGTACGTAACTGTTTGGATTTCTACCGCAAATCGCGGTTAAATTCAGGAAATCCAAACCTAACAGCGGCCGGAAGTCCAAATATTCTCTGTAGTCACGGCCAATCCCGAAATAGAAGAATTATAAGTTCAATCTATATAGTTGCCCGATACGGAAAAATTACATAACTTTCGTACCGGGCACGGCTTATAAGGCATGACGATAATATTCCTGCAATTCCTCTACGCTGAACAAATGCTTCTGCAGCCCATGATAATAGTTCCCTTTCTCTGCCGTAAAACACAGCATGCAATAATCCGGATCAGTTGGACCAAGCGGATAATATTGTTCGTCGCCTTCTTTCCAGAAGTTCTGCTTCGTTTCATCATCAAGGAATACCTTCATATGCCCTGTAAGCATCAATCCGTGAAAGTCCTCGGCGTCGAGAAAATAAATGCAAGATTTGGAGTTGTTCATCCATTGGCTGGTGCGGATTGCAGACGTGTTTGTCGAGAACCAGAAGGTCTTTAGGCCTTCATGTTTGATCTTGAACATATTTTTGGCGTTTGGAAATCCGTCACTGTCAATTGAACATGCAATGGCATCACGGCTATTTTCAATTAATTTGAGGATAGCGTCTTTAGTTTGCTGCTCCATTTCGGGTTCCTCCAATTCATCAATTCAAATTATCAACAATTCTGCTCAGCATTTTCTCGAATGCAGTAACCTCCGATTCTGTGAATCCCTGATAGAACAAAGTATTCATTTGTTCAGATACGAGATCGTAAGCCTCACGGTATGCTTTGGCCTGTTCAGTAATCGTTATGAAAGTTTGCCTGCGGTTATGGTTGTCTGGAATTCGAACAATAAGCCCCCCTTCTTCCATTCTGTCAAGCATGCTGGTCAAAGAAGTATTTGCAAGCGAGGTAAGCCGGCCAATCTCGGAAATCGTAAGCCTCTCGTGTTCCCACAGCACATACAAAATCCTTCCTTGTGCCCCGTTAAACGCGTCCACACCGCTTTCTTTTAACATTTTTTCAAAAACTCTGCCTTGGAGCTGTTTGATCTGAGAGATTAAGAAACCACCTGATGTTTTCGTGTGGACCACCTTCCTCCTGTACAGGATATTCCTATATAGGAATGTTATCTGCGCTTTTTATCACACTTGATCTTCATATTTTTCCATTTGATAATATGATAGAATACGTTTCACTTGGAGGGATACATATTATGAATCTTCACATTGCCATTTGTGACGATCAGAGGACAGAGGCCTCAAGATTGGAAGAATTGCTAATGAAGCTGCTGATGAACCTGCAGGGGATAACTGGCACCATTGAGATTTTTGAGTCAGGTGAATCCTTGCTTACGGCCATGAGCTCTACTGCTTACGATATTGTTTATCTGGATATGGAGATGCCCGGGTATAACGGCATAGAAGTCGCAGAGAAGATCCGGCTAGAAGATGCCGGTGTGTTAATCATCTATGTCACCAGCCACACCAGTTATATGAGAAGAAGCTTTGAGGTTCATCCGTTCCGTTATTTGCTGAAACCCATTGATGAACATGAACTGCAGGCCGCGACAGTCAAGGCCGTCCAGCAATGCATGCAAAGAAGCAATGTGCTGTCATTCTCAATTCATCATATGGACTATAATTTAAAAGTAGATGACATTATGTATATCACGGTAGAACGGGGGAAAAAATTGGTCCTGTGTACTGAAAACGCTACTTATTCATATTACGGCAAATTGGGGGAGTTGGAGGGACGGCTCTGGCCGCATGATTTTTGTCGCGTACATACGGGATACCTTGTAAATTGGCTCTATGTCCGTTCTTTAAGTAAAGAGCTTATTCAATTGAAGAACGGAGTGGAACTTCCTGTCAGCCGCAGTAGAAGCTCTGATTCTTTACGGTCGTACCATGCCTTTATAGAAAAGAGGCTTCTTAGATAGATGTCTTTCATTCAGGAGAATAGTCCCTACTTTTTGCTCGGTGTGTTTATGCTCATCCTTATTTATGCTCCGCAGGGGTTTGCATTCTATATTTTTCTAAAAAAATTTCTAATCCTGAACAGGAGCAAGAAGTCATTCGTTGGCTGCCTTATTCTCGTTTATATGGTTAAATCACTTACCGCAGCCAGCTTGCCGCCGGTTGTTTCGGTTGTCCTTCACCTCCTAGTATATAGTCTGATTACGACCGTTTATTTTCGCGGCAGTGTGCTGCAAAAGCTGTTCTTCAGCAGTTTCTATACGGTATTTACAGTTGTTATTGAAATGCTGGTGTGGTACGGGGTTCAGCATATCCCGCTCAATCCCGAGAGAATGGATAATGCCAATTTCCTGTGGCTGTCTTTCAGTTTCATCGTTCTTATTTTGCTAAGCATCATGTTATGCCTGCTATTGTTACGGTTATTCCAAGTTGACAACACAACGTTACTGTCGAATCAGGATTGGGCTGTGCTGAATCTGGTTTCGGCCGGCTCTTTGCTCATTATTATTGTCAATATAAGGGGGAATGGGTTCAAGCCTTCCAATATCCCGCTTGAATTTGTGATCATCCTGTTAGGTATTCTTGTCATTAACATTGCTGAAATGTTTATGTACCATAAGTTAATGAAACGGATGCAGGTAGAATTCCATAATCATGTGCTGGAGCAGCAAGTGACGGAATACACAGGTAAACTGAAAGAGAATCAAGAAGCAAAGCGCTTGCGGCATGATCTGAATCATGTTCTGCTCCTCATTCATTCTCTGCTGGAAGCAGGAGCTGTACAAGAAGCCAGCGCTTATGTTGCGGAGGTTGCTTTGAAGCATAGGCCGGGAGAAAAATTTATCTCTTCTGGAAACATAGCTATTGATACGATCTATAACGAGAAGTTCGCTATAGCTGAACTGAATAAGGTTGCAATGCAATCTCATTTTCGCATTCCTCAGGACTTGTCGCTTGCAGGCAAAGAGGTGAATATTGCGATAATCCTTGGCAATGCCCTCGACAATGCGATTGAAGGGATTCAGAGATTACCCCAGCCAGGGCCGTATTCAATTGAACTGGAAGTGATTTATAGTGACGGATTATTGGTGATTTCCCTGAAGAATCCCGCATCTCTGCTTACGGAGGACGGACATGGCTCCTTTTTATCCAGCAAGCGGAACTTAGGCAGCAAAGGGTTCGGAATCGAAAGTATTGAGTATGCCGTTCAGCAGCTTCAAGGAAGTGTCAGTTTCAGATATGAGGATCAGCAGTTCATGATGCTGGCGGTATTGCCAGTGCCCGGGTAGCTATCAGATGCCAACTACTCCATCAACCGGGCAAGTTACGGTCTCCTCCCGTTTCAGAGAAGCAGTCCATGATAAAGTGAGGCTGTTCTTTATTTAAAGGAGGTTATTCCGTTGACATTGTCATTGCTCATCAGTGCAGTCCTTCAGCTTATCTTGTTCACCTCTATTCCCTATGCATACTGGTTCTTTACAAGCAGAAAGACATCTTCGTTTGTAAAGTGGATTGGCTGGAAGAAACCTCAAGTGGTTTCCAGGAAGCAGTTCATCCTATGCTTCATCCTTACAGTGACTATATTCACCAGCTTGGGAATGCTTACTACAATCTATATGCTGGATAAGGATACTTTGGCCAGCTCGCAGTTTTACGGTACAGGTCTTAAGGGTCTGATTCCGGCGTTGATCTTTTCATGGGTGCAGACGAGTTTGTCCGAAGAGATTCTGTTCCGCGGATTCATTGGCAAACGGCTAAACTCGAAGTTCGGATTTGCAATTGGGAACAGTGCCCAGGCTCTATTGTTTGGCGCCGTACATGCTGTTATGTTATACAGTAGTGCCGGATTATTTCATTCTGTAGTTGTAATGATTCTTGCAGGCTCTGTGGGCTGGAGTATCGGACTGTTGGACGAGAAGTTATCTGCCGGCTCGATTATACCAGGTTGGGTCCTGCATGGGCTGACTAACCTGATCTCCTCCATTGTTATGATGTATCAATGGATGTAGAGAAGTTTACAGATCTCCTGTGGGTTAAAACCATAAATTGGAGGGAATTTGATGCACAAAAATGAAGCATTGCAGACATATCCATGCTCCGGGATCGAACATTTGAAGGTTCATGGCAGAACAACAGGCTGCCTGGACCCGGTAACCTTGTTCTGGACAGGAAGTGCGGTTGAATTCAACGTAAAGGCTTCGGAGCTCTGGATTGAAGTGGAGTCCGGATATGATCAGTACGAGCCTTGGATTAGTATACTCATCAACTCTGTACCTGTAAGCAGACAAATGTTAACCGCGGGAAGGTACTGGGTCTGTGTGTTCAGAGGGATGAATGAGAATGCTGTGAAGAATGTCCGGGTTGTAAAAGATGTGCAGGCTATGAGCGGAGATCCGGGCTGCTACATGCAAATCCACGCCGTGAAGACGGATGGGGGATTTGTACCTGTTGAAGCTAAGCCCTATAAATTTGAGTTTATTGGCGACAGCATTACTTCCGGGGAAGGCGTCGTCGGAGCCAAAAGTGAAGAAGACTGGATTCCGATGTGGTTCAGCGCAATACATAATTATACGGCAATGACGGCTGACGCTTTGAACGCAGAATATCGGGTTATTTCGCAAAGCGGATGGGGCGTGCTTACTAGCTGGGATAATAATCCGCATGCCAATCTTCCTGAAACCTACGAGCAGGTATGCGGGCTGCTTGCCGGTGCGAAAAATGCAGCGTTAGGAGCTTTTTCAGCAAATGATTTTGATTCTTGGCAGCCGGATGTGGTGGTGGTTAATCTCGGAACCAATGATGACGGTGCTTTTCATTCTCCGGGATGGCACGATGAAGATAGCGGGAAGATTCATAATCAACGGCTAAATGAGGACGGGACTTATAATGAAGGGGATTTGGCGGCATTCGAGTTGGCTGTTGAGAAGTTTCTTCTGAAGCTCAGAACTAATAATAAAACTGCGCACATCATCTGGGCCTATGGAATGCTGGGCATCCCAATGATGCCGGCGATTCATCGTGGTGTAGACCGTTATGCCAAGAGAACAGGCGACAAGAAGGTTTCTGTATTTCAACTTCCGAATATGACGAATGAAACTATAGGTGCAAGAAGCCATCCGGGAGTATTGGCCCATAAGCAAGCGGCACAAGAGCTGACCGGTTACATCCAAGGAATTTTAGCGACTATAAATTGAACTTAAATACTTGAGATAAGGAAAAGGGGCAATGGAGGGGGATTTGGAACTGGAGGAGCGGTATTTAGGAGGTGCTGGATGAAGGATAGATTTTGTAAAGCGTTGGAAAGTAATGATTTGGCTGAGATGAGAAAAATACCAAAAGGGATTTGCACAACCATCTTCCAAGAGGCGGTAATAAGAAGTATATCGAAGAATGGGCCGGGGTGAAAATACCTGATTGTCCGAAGTTTAATGACCTGAGCGAAATGAATCAATGGAATGCGCAATACATAAAACCATTATTTCAGGGAAGATTAGGGTATGAAAAACGTATCGAAGCCGCATTTATGCAGGCAAAGTTGGATGGTGTTCAGCTGCTTCATATGAGCGTTTCAATAGGAGAAGAGGCTTTTTATGATCAATCCATTGAGGATTTGGTTAAAGCATTAAAAAGGATTCATCAGAGCGTTGCTCCAGATGTTACTTTTGTACCGGAAATTACATTCTTATCCTATACTCCTATTGATGAGATAAATGAAAAGTTAGATCAATATTTCGCTCAGAATTATTTCCAATCGTTGGATATGTTTGGCGATGAATTTGCTGTTCCTTCCTTCAAAAAAGTATACAGAAAAGCGAAAGAAAAAGGATTGCTGCTAAAAGCGCATGTAGGCGAATTTGGATCAGCTGAGTTAGTCAAAGAGGCTGTAGAAGAACTTGAACTGGATCAAGTTCAACACGGCATAGCTGCTGCCAGCTCGCAAATCATTATGAATTGGTTATGTGATCATAAAATTCAGCTTAATATATGTCCGACAAGTAATGTTGTACTTTGCAGGGCAGCAGGTTATAACGTGCATCCTATTAGAACATTATATGATAATGGGATTAGAGTCACCGTAAATACGGATGACATGATTATTTTTGATCAAAGTGTTTCGGAGGAATTTTTCAATCTGTATCATGCAGGTGTTTTTAATCCAGCAGAACTAAATGAGATCAGAGAAAATGCTTTGCGAAAAATAATAAATTTCGGATAGGAGATTTTATGACGGAGAAAATTGATGCAGGATGGAATTTCGACAACAGTTATGTTTCTCTTCCCGAATCGCTGTATACAAGGCTCAAACCTGATTCCGTACGACTGCCGAAGCTGGTGATCTTCAATGAAACCTTGGCAGCATCTCTTGGGTTGAAGGTTCAGGCGTTGCGTAGCGATAATGGAGCTGCAGTGCTGGCAGGCAATGAAATTCCTGAAGGTGCTGATTCACTTGCCCAAGCTTATGCAGGACATCAATTCGGACACTTTAACAGGTTAGGTGACGGGAGGGCTGTGCTTCTTGGTGAACAGATTACGCCAGAAGGCGAGAGGTTTGATATTCAGCTTAAGGGCTCAGGTAGAACGCCATACTCCCGCGGAGGCGATGGACGTGCAGCGCTCGGGCCAATGCTTCGCGAATATATTATCAGTGAAGCCATGCATGCGCTTGGTATTCCTACCACCCGCAGCTTGGCGGTAGTCACTACAGGGGAGCTGATATTCCGCGAGACTGAGCAGCCGGGTGCTATATTGACTCGTGTATCTGCCAGTCATCTGCGTGTCGGTACCTTTCAATACGTCTCCGCATGGGGCACTGACAAGGATCTTCAGGCCCTGGCAGATTACACGTTGCAAAGACATTATCCGGAAGCTGGCTCTGATTCTGATCCGAACCGTTATCTTGTGCTGCTTCGGGAAGTGATCAAACGTCAGGCTGAGCTGATTGCTAAGTGGCAACTGGTCGGGTTTATTCATGGAGTGATGAATACCGACAACATGGCACTAAGTGGAGAAACCATTGACTACGGTCCTTGTGCTTTCATGGATGTCTATGATCCTGCGACAGTATTCAGCTCGATAGATCTTCAAGGCCGGTATGCCTATGGCAATCAGCCGGGGATTGCTGCATGGAATCTCGCAAGATTTGCAGAAACGCTGCTGCCGCTGCTGCATGAAGACAAGGGCGAGGCGATCAGCCTTGCCGAGGATGCAATTGCAGATTTTCAAGAGATCTTCCTCAGCCATTGGCTCACAGGAATGAGGGCGAAGCTGGGAATCTTTAATGAAGAACCGCAGGATGAATCTCTTATCGAAGGCTTGCTTGAAATGATGCAACAGTATCGTGCCGACTATACCCATACTTTCCGGGCCTTAACTTTAAATAAGCCGGAAGAAACGGTTTTGCATGGAACACCTGAATTTACCGGGTGGTATGAACTTTGGCAGGCGAGACTGGGCAGGCAGCAGGAATCGCAAGACGCTTCGCAGCAGCTAATGCGCGCCAGCAATCCAGCGGTAATTCCACGCAACCACCGGGTAGAAGAAGCGCTCGAAGCAGCAGTGAGAGAAGAGGACTTTAGTGTGCTGGAGCGGCTCCTTGGTGTGCTTGCCAACCCATACGCCTACTCATCAGATCAGGATGACTACAATTCACTGCCAGAGGAATCCACCAGACCCTACCGGACTTTCTGCGGTACCTGACTAAAAAAGTCTAAATGTTCACTCTAAAGTGGATACACTATTTTTTCTCGGGAGCTAGATATTATGAAAAACAATGCCAGTGAAAAAAACAATATGGGGATAACGTCTAACTAATCATGTCCGTTAACGTTCCCCGCCATCTGAAAGGGGAAAATTAATTTGAATCAGGTATTATTAATTATCGACGCGCAGCAAGAGTTAATTGATGGAAATGAGCAGGAAAGTGCGGTATTTAACAAAGAACAGCTTATCCGGAATATTAATAAAGTGATTGAACGAGCCCAAGAAGCAGGTGTCGAAGTTGTGTTTGTAAGGGACCTCGATGTAGCGGAGGGAAAAGGTGCAGGCTTTCAAGTGCACCATGAAATCAATAAGTCTGCAGATGCCAAAGTCTTCGATAAGCTGGCAACCAATTCTTTTCACGGGACAGGACTTCTTGCATACCTGAAAGATCAGCAGATTGGGCATGTGGTCATTATGGGTTGTAAAACTCAGCACTGCATCGATACTGCAGTCCGGACTGCTACGGTCAGTAATATGGATGTCACCTTGGTTGGGGATGGACATTCTACAACGGACACTGATGTTTTAAGTGCAGAACAGATCATCAGGCATCACAATAAAACGTTACATGGGCACTACAATGTCGAGCACTTTTCTATGGTCAGAGATTCTGAGGAAGATTTGTTTCGTCCCACACATGACTCTTATAGATCATAATTCGCAGGCGGCACTTAAATGTGCCGCTTTTTGCTGACTTTTAGTTAACGAAAAACTATTAGGTAGAATATGATCCTGGAGCTGTCACTGAATCTGTGAATGTAAAAAAGAATTAATAGAAAAAATTCCATTGATTACTATGGAATATAATGTTATATTGTGTCAGGGATATCTATTGATGTCATACATATCCTCTATACTATCAATCATGTCATTTTGTTTTGAATAGCTGGCCGGCTTTCAAATATAAATTGAAAAATTTATAGAAAAGAGGAAATATTATGATTTTGAAGAAAGGCATATGTTTAGTAGTTTTAAGTTCAATGCTTCTTGTTCCAACGATAGCAAGCGCAGAAACTGAAGGAAGCAATATTGAAATTCAAAGCGAAGGAATTAAACCGGCTCAAGAAAAGCTAGATTCTTTTATATCAAAAGCACGTAATTTATCTGAAGAATATTCACCATCGAACAAACAACAAACCAATAATTTAAATTCAATTCCTGAAACATTTAACTATATATTTGTAGAGGGAGATACAGGATATTTTTATGAGAGGTCTTCGGTAAGTGCTGATGAATACGTATTAACTTACCCTATAGAATATTTAGCACAAAACGAAATAACATCTGATCAGAGTGAAGTAACTGCTGCTGCCTCCGACACAATTCCAAGTGGGATCGGGGGACGAGCAACAGTTCAAAAAAATGGAAGCATCAACACCTTTGTTATTCGTACTCCTGCTACTACAACAGGACCTACAGCCCGAACCTATATTTATGGCGGTTTTTCTGGTGTAGGAAAGGACAAGTCAGGAACAACTAACAGAACAATTGAGTCAGATATGGGACTTGTATTTTCAAGTGCATATGGTGTTAATAAGTGGCAACCAACTATTAATTACTATTGGGGAAGTAAAGGAGATGGAAATACAGTTCCAGGAAATCGAATAAGTCCATATAATGAAATTTGGTATAAAAATGGATACGTTCCAGGTAAAGATGTAGATGTAACTATTTATCGAAATCTTGGTAATAATACTAGATTATCCACAAGAGGTTATGCTCTTTATGCTGACCATGAGGGGAACGGAACAAACACATATCTTACAGCCGTAACAGAAATAGCAAACACTTATGTTAGTAGCACCAGTAGTTGGAAATATTTGGCCACTATTGCGGATACAGTAGTTAATGAAGTGCCTCAAGGGGACGCTGCTGGACAAGTTACAGGTATATTGAGTAATATTCTCATAGACGGTAGCGCATATACTCCTGTGTCCAACGGTACCGATTTTGCTAATGTAACCGTTTCGAGCAACAATGTAACAATAAAGGTTTCAAAATAATTATTACTGTTCAGTGTAAATAAATTTAAAGACACCTTATTTTTATGATGCCGTGGAAATATTCTCTGGTGTTATCACATAAGGTGTCTTTACTACTTTATCTCGAAAGGTTGATATATGTGCTCATCAAACGAAAGTTAATGATGCTTTGTCTTCTGATAACAACTTGTTCATCGATCCCTGTAGCAAATGCAGCATCCACTTCATCTGCACCGGTTAAATCACCATTATTGTTGAAAATTAACCAGTTCTATGTGGCATACACCGCTCCCCACGCACCATATGTTGATAACAAAAATCGCCTAATGGTTCCATTGCGCAGCATATCTGATTTATTGGCTGCTGACGTGAATTATGATGCTAAGACAAAAAACGCTATGATCACAAGAAAGAACTATCTAAAGGAAGAAGAGAAGAACTATACTATAAAAATGACAATTGGGTCAAAAGAGATTGAAATAAATAATGTGAAATCCGAGATGGATACGGTACCAGCTTTAATCAAAGAAAGTATGTTCATTCCATTGAGCGTAGTCACTAAAGCACTCCATATTAAGACTACCTGGGATCACAATAAAGGACTTGTAAGTTTAAATCTCGATCCGGCCTACTTGCCTTCGGGAGTAGTAAGTGATGAGGGACATCTCGGGAAATCCGATACGAAGGTTAGGCCTATAAACTCCACTATTCAAACGACAATCAACAAAGCCGGAATACCCGTCATTAATGTAAATGTGACGGCCCTCAACGAGGGGGAATCGTCATTAAGTATTGGAAACTATTTGCGCTTTTATGTTCAAGATTCGAATTTCGGTTCTTTTGATGTATACAATAAAAATCAAATCAAACCTGGCGACACATTCTCCGTTCAAACAACAAATACAATTCTTGCAGATTCACTAAGATATATTCTAGTTGATGCTTTTGCAGATTAATTTGTAGGATTTATGATGCTGCAAATACTGATAAGATGAATGGGAATAAGCCCTTGCCGTTAATGGCAAGGGCTTAAATACTAAAGCTGTATCCATTCGCCAAATAACTGCTGCGCCTTGTCCCAATCGACCCCAAGGCCTCCGTACCATCCTGCCCACGGCATTTCCATGTCAGATCGGCCTCTCGTATTGTTCAACTGCAGTTCTCCGTTTACAATGTCTTCCCTATTGCTCCAACGATCAGCTTGAAGCTCCAGCACTTGATTGGGCAGGATGCCGACCGTTGCCAGTGATTGCAGGATACCCCGGCGCACACCCGCCGTTCCTTTAACCAGCTTCATGGAGGTTAGGCGTTTCTCATATTTACCTGGAGTCTCATCCTCCGGCGCCTCAGCGAGATTGCGGAGCAGCCGGTTAAAAACGGCAATATCCTCACTACTCGGGATTATAGGCTCATTCTTTATGATTTGCGCAAACTCGGTTATGTCCACATAGGCGCCTATTGGACTATTTCCATATGTATTCCCTAAGTGAATGGCATATCTAATATAGGATGCGTTTGTCCAGCCTTCATCGTTGTGGCTGAACCCGCACACTTTACAAAAGCGGAAACGTTCTGCTTCTTCATAACGATGCGGGCGGGTGTGAAGCATTTGGTGATAACTGGTCAAAGGGGAGATTCCACGTGGAAAGCTGCCTCCTACACCTGTGACAAAAGCGGCGGCAATTACCTTCCACGAAAGGTTTGCATTCGCCTGCATCGTGGTCAGGCTGTGAATCACAGAATCATGTGTGATGTGCCCGATATCATTAGCCTGCCAATGATGCTGTTCCAGCAGTTCCCGTTCGGCAGGAGATAGGGTATCCACCAAGTAGAGGCTTACTTCCCTCTCTCTGTCGTAATTGTAATTAGGATACTTGTACAACTTATTCAGTACTTTAAGCACTTTATGGTTCAAATGAGCTCACCTCCTTACCAGTTTTCTTATAGTTATACCAAATAGAACTGGTTCATTTCAAATAAAAAGGAAGAGGGGAGGGTCATAGAACTTTTTTCTAAAGCAACGAACCACGTAATTGCACTAGGCATATGATGTATTAGTTTATTAGGAAGGGAGTGTTAATTATGAGTTTTCAAACTGCAGGATATCAGCAAAAAGTTTTGTATCAAGCAGACAGCCAATCTGTTCAAAACTTAAAAAACATTAGGAGCCACCTACAGCATATATGCAAACAACATGGTAATCAGATTGTCAGAATTGAAACCCTGGACGGTCAAGTTTACGTCGGGAGAATTGTGCATTGTGACAGAGGCTTACTGTATTTCGCAGTTCCAAAGCAAGGAGGGCAGCGTGCTTTTTTCGGAAGTCCTTCTTACAGTAGTGATGAGATGATTCTAACTCTTGTCCTGTACGAGCTGCTTGTCATTACTTTATTGTACACATAACATAAATGGGAAAAGAGCCTCCATAGCGTAGGCTCTTGTTTTTTTTAATATTATTTTAGAACGTTCTCAGTACAATTACCAACAGAATGTAAAGTACCAAAATGACAGTAGTAGAAGTATACCCTCCGAATCCTGCACAACCACTCATTATTGTTCCTCCTTTGCTTTAACTTATACACCCATAATATGTATCTGTCCCTATCTCTGTAACGACTAATGCCTAATGTTTTTTTTTCTTAATCATTTTCCTCGCTCTTTATTAAACCTATATCCATCAATTTTTACAAAAATCATGTTATTTTTGCGATTTCAAGCCTTATACTTCCTTTATGAGTCACCTCACCCTGTCCAAACTCACATATCCTATACATAAAAGCATTCGGTTCATTCAGGAGGTCCAGTTTATGAGTACATATTCGAAGGAAGAAAAAAGCTGGATGTGGTACGACTGGGGTCATTCCGCCTACTCCATCATCATTTCGACGGCAGTCTTCCCGCTCTTCTACAAAGCAGCAGCTCAAGGTGCTGGCATCAGTGCCGCGGATTCTACGGCTTACCTGGGATATACTGTTGCAGTTTCGACGTTTATCCTTGCCCTGCTAGGCCCGATCTTGGGCACAATTGCCGATTACCAAGGGTTCAAAAAAACGTTTTTCGCCTGCTTCAGCTTGCTCGGTATAGTCGCTACCGCGCTGCTCACGTTTATTCCGAACGACAGTTGGGAGCTGCTGCTCATCTGCTATATGTTCATCGCGATCGGGTCGGCAGGCTCCAATGTGTTCTACGACGCGTTCCTAGTAGACGTCACCGACAACGAACGGATGAATAAGGTGTCTGCCCGCGGATTTGCGATCGGGTATATAGGCAGTACGATTCCTTTTATCATCAGCATTGCGATCATTCTTCTTGCTGAGCAAGAAATTCTGCCGATCTCCGTCACGGTGTCGAGCCAAATCGCTTTCTTCATTACGGCCCTCTGGTGGGGCATCTTCACCTTACCCATGCTCCGCAACGTACACCAGAAGCATTACTTGAACCGCGAGCCGCGAATCATCACGAACAGCTTCAAGCGCCTCTACGAGACCTTAAAGCAAATCAAGCAGCATCGTGCGATTTTCCTTTTTTTGCTCGCTTATTTTTTCTATATCGACGGCGTTGGAACGATCATTACGATGTCTACCGCTTATGGGACTGATCTGGGCATCAAATCGACTGATTTGCTCATTATATTGTTCGTCACGCAAGTCGTCGCTGCTCCATTTGCGATGTTGTACGGGCGTCTGGCGGATCGGTTCTCGGGCAAAACCATGCTATATGTCGGTATCTGTGTCTATATCATCGTATGTATCTACGCGTATTTCATGAAGTCGGTGTTCGACTTCTGGGTGCTTGCGATGCTAGTTGCCACGTCGCAAGGCGGCATTCAGGCGTTGAGCCGGGCTTACTTCGCACGGATGGTGCCGAAGGAGAACGCTAACCGGTTTTTCGGGTTTTATAATATTTTCGACAAGTTCGCATCGATTCTGGGACCTCTTCTAATCGGAGTCACCGCACAGTTCACCGGCCACACGAACATGGGAGTCTTCAGCCTTATCGTCCTGTTCATCGCAGGTATTGTCATTCTCATGCTAGTGCCGGAGCCGGGAAGGGGATAGGATGCCGGTTTGTCAGGCGGACGTCATGGCCGCAAGACGAGCAGATTAAACTAGTCAGCGTGATAGCGCGTATATTAAGAAGCTGAGCATGAAGGGTTAGGAGAGGACGATACTCCAATAAAACAGCGGCAGTCCGGGACATGATTTCGTCGTCCATGGCTGCCGCTGTTTCCTATAATTGGGTCAGACTGAGCTATGTACTCTTTAAGTATAAGAGTTTTTGCCCTCGTAATGGTCTTCCAAATAATAGTATAATGAGAACTTATAGGGCTATTATTGCTCTGCTAAAGTAGATTACATATCCATATTTGAAACATAAGGAGATGAGTTCATGACAGCAATTATCCCTACGGAACAAATCCGCATTATTGAATACGATCCTTCTTACGCTGGAGCGGTCGCGGAGATGTGGAACCGCAGTAACGAAAGCTGGGGCGGCGGCACCAACCACAGAACAGAAGACAGTGTGCGCAGGGAAATGGAGGTTTCGGCCAATCTTCATGTGTTTCTCGCTGTCGATGGCAAAGAGGTGGTCGGATTCTGCAGTTTTGCACATTACCGTCAAGACGAGGGAGCATTGTACGTACCGTTATTAAATGTGCGACCTGATTATCACGGTTACAAGGTAGGCCGTAATCTGATTTTGAACGCCGTCCGCAAGACCGTCGAAGCGGGGTGGCCGCGTCTCGATCTGTTTACCTGGGCAGGCAACACCAAGGCTGTGCCGATGTATAAGAAATGCGGATTCTTCTGGGAAAAGAATGAAGATTACGTCCATCTGATGAACTTCATTCCAACCGTTCTTCAGACTGAAGCGCTTGCTCCCTATTTCGAGGAGCTGGATTGGTACGCAGACAGCACCCGCGAACTTCCCATTCAGCCGGATGGCCGGCGGGAGCGTGGGTTTGATTTCTTTGATTATACTTGGCAAAAGGGAGAACTCTCCTTGCGGGCAGAATTCGAGAAGTCCGGTCGCGGGCTGACCGCTCTTGATACACCTGACTATGAGATCTCAACTGAAATAGACGATCATGATCTTGTGTTTGGCTCCGCTTACAAGATTCGTTATGTGATCAAGAATCGTTCTGCATCTGAACTCGCGATTGAGATCAAGGGCCAGAATGATAAGAACATCCGGTTTGACCTGTCTGCTGTACATACACTTGCTGCGGGAGAAACGGTTAGTGTAGAGGGTGAATTCGAGCTTGATCCGGTTCGGGAGGAGCAGAATGATAAGAAGACCCATCCGGTTGTGACGAGCCAATGGATCATCGGTGGCAAGCGGGCTGAGTTCCGCCTTGGCGTAGCTCCGAAATTTCCGGTCAAGATGAAGATTGCTTTGCCAACCCGGGAGTTGTATCCGGGCCTGCCGGCTGAGCTGTATCTGAACGTGGAGAATAACTTCGCCTCGGAAGCGGAGTTCGCTTTTGAATTGCCGGAGAAGGATTTCCTGCAGTGGGGTGAACGTGCAATACGCTTCACGGTTCCGGCTAAGAGCAAAGCCTCTATCCCGGTAGCCTTCACCCTGTTGTCCTACGGGCTTTACTCACAAGATATTGAAGTGACGGCCGTTCCAATTGGGCAAAAGGCGGTCACCTTCACAAGCAAACTATCCGTTCTAATGAAGGGAACGCAGGGCCGCTTCGGCGGGCAGGAGGGTGAACAGTGGGTCGCCGTGAACGGTGCCTTCTCGCTCCATATGAACAAGTCCGACAATGGAATGTGGATTGAATATCCCGGCTCCAGCCATAACTTCTGGTGGACCTTTCCGAAGCTAGGCAAGCCGTTCGCAGAAGAATTTTCTAAGAAGCAGGCTGTCAGCGTGAAGATCTACCCGGAAGGGGAGAGCCAGGTTCTCGAAGCGCTCTACGAGTCGGATGAATTCCCGGGTATGGAGATAACAACGGTGGCTAAGCTATTCGCTAACGGAATCGCTGAGTTTCATCATGAGATCTGCAATACCAGCAGCAAAGCATTAGATGATAACATGTATGTACTGACGAATTTCGGCTTTTTTGGCAAGCGGCTGATCCTGCCGTATCAGGGACATTACGTGGACATGGGCGATGCGTACGCCGGTGATCCGGGTCTTTGGGACAGCGACCAGGTCACGGAGAACTGGATGTTCTGCAAGGAAGAGAACGTCACCTGCGGAATTTGCTGGGACCCTTCGCTGAAGCTGCTTCGCCCGGAATACACGCTTGGGCTTGAGCATAACCTTGGGCAGATTTCCGCTGGAGAGATCGTGCGGACAAAGGCAACTGTGTTTGCACTAAACACCTTTCCCAAGTGGCCGGAATTCCGCGCCTTCGCCAGAAAGCAGAAGAATTCGGTTATCCCGGTGCTGGACGATCATCTGGAACTCACACTCGGCGGCGGAAATCCGTTTGCGGCAGGTGCGCTTCAGGCAGAACTACTCGAACGAAAGATGACCCCGCTTGCAGGAAGCCTTGAGCTGTTTATGCAAACCGATGGCAGAGCGGAGCAGAGAGCGGCTGGTATCGAGTTGCAAAGGGAGCAGGATATACGCTCTGCGGGCTTTGAACTCCCTCCTGAGGAAATTGGATCGCCGGGACACAGCGAATCTGGTCACAAGGTCCGGGTGGTCTATCGCGGAGAGGATCGCATTCAGGAGCGGTCGGGTCTCTGGTTCCCTCAGACGGAAACAACAGTTGTTTGCGAGATCGAAGAAGGTCCGGCGGGTCCCATTTATACGGTGAGTAACGGAGTACTCTCGATAGCGGCTGCCCCTCAGTTCGGAAGCGTGGTGCATTCCTTGAAGCACCAAGGGGAAGAATGGCTGGACAGCTCCTACCCGGAAGCCATTCCGCGTTCCTGGTGGAATCCTTGGTACGGTGGTCTCGGCGTAGGAATTTCCGGAATGGGTGGATTCAGCCGGCAGCAGGAGCCGAGAACCGCAGCGTGGGTGAAGCGGAAGGATGTTTATGGAAATGTCTGGAAAGGCCTGCGATTAACCACTTCTATCGAAAAGCAGGAAGCAAACCGGGGGATCATAATCAACCAGCATTACCTTATGCTGCCCGGCGTTCCGGTGCTCTGTATGCTGCATTCGGTAACCAACGGAAGTGGAGTGGTTCTGCCACAGTATTCGCTATCTGAGGAGAGTTACTTCAAGCCTTCACCTGTTTTTGCCGAAGGATGGATGGAATTCCCCGGGGAAGGCAAATTCCTTCTGGGGAAAGTGGAAGCTCAGCTGGATTCCAAGGGGATCTTGCGGGTCGGTGCGGTTTCACGTAAGGATATGCTGCATGTTGTGAATCATTACCCCAACCAGAGGGCTTCATTGTATGTGAACAATAAGGTGTTCACTCATGATGTGGATCATCATCTTCCACTTCTAAACGGAGAAACCGCTTGGACACAGCCAACCTTCTTGATCATGGGGGAGATCCCTCTGAATCCAGAGGATGTACGGGGCCTTCTGAAGCTGGCCTTTACCAGTCCTACTGACGAAAAGGAGAGCATAAATGCCGATCATTGACATACACATTCATCTGTCTGACATCGACAGCTTTCATCAAACAGCGGCGGATTTGTCCAAGGTCGATTACACAGCCGCTGGCCTCAAGGCGGAATTTGACAAGAACGGTGTAGTTCTCGGCATTGGTATGGGGGTCACGGAACAGACGAAGGGTGCTTTTCCTGACTCTGCTTCACCCAATCCGATGGGCCTTGATTTGGAAGCCAGTGTTCCGCCGTTCTTAATGGAATGCGTTGGCATCAACCCGAACATGCTCGCAGGGGACCAGGTCCAAGAGGAGCTTGACCGAATTGAAGCACGGCTGCAAGCTCCCGAGGTAGCGGGAATTAAGCTGTATGCCGGGTACTACCATCACTACGTTTATGACAAAATCTATACACCGGTCTATGAGCTGGCTGCCAAATACGGCGTGCCTGTGGTCATTCATACCGGCGATACGTATTCGATGAATGGATTGCTTAAGTATTCGCATCCTCTTACCGTAGATGAACTAGCCTACCAGCAGCGCGGCGTGAACTTTATGATCTGCCATCTGGGCGATCCCTGGGTGATGGACGCTGCCGAAGTGGTGGCCAAGAATCCGAACGTCTATGCCGATTTGTCCGGCCTTGTCGTCGGCGACCGGCCCCATTTTGAACGGTTTATGAACGAACCCTTGTTCATGGACCATTTCCGCCGGGCACTGGTGTACTCCGACCATTATGAGAAAATGTTGTTCGGCACCGATTGGCCGCTTGCCCCAATTGACCTGTATGCGGAATTCGTCCGCCGGCTTGTACCTGAGCAGCATCACGAGAAGGTGTTTTACGAGAATGCCTTTGGCTTGTTTCCGCGCATCCAGCAGCGGATTGCGGCGTTCTGATACTTCCGGGGACAACCCAGCCAGAGTGCAATGAGGTATAATTGAACAAGCTTTCCCCTTAGATCGTATGAGGGGATGGCTTGTTTTTGGTTTAAGAGAAATGTACGATTTTTTAAAACCGTATGGAGTTGTGGCGCTTTAGCCTTTATAATATGACGAGTATAAAGAATAAAGGAAAAGGTGTTAAATACATGAGCATATTAAACGTAGAAAAGCTGAGTCACGGGTTTGGAGACCGCGCGATTTTCACCGATGTATCCTTCCGCCTGCTTAAGGGCGAACATATCGGTCTGATCGGTGCCAACGGTGAAGGTAAATCCACCTTCATGAACATCATCACAGACAAGCTTCAACCGGACGAAGGTAAAGTTGAATGGGCTAAACGGGTGCGGACCGGATATCTGGACCAGCACGCGGTGCTTACCAAGGGACAATCGATCCGTGATGTATTGCGCGGAGCGTTCCAGTATCTGTTCGATATGGAACAAGAGATGAACGACATGTACGGCAAAATGGGTGAGGTGTCCCCGGAGGAGCTGGAGCAGCTGCTCGAGGATGTTGGAACCATTCAGGACACATTGACGAGCCAGGATTTCTATATGATCGACGCCAAAATCGACGAAACCGCCCGCGGACTTGGACTTACAGACATCGGCTTGGATAAGGACGTCCATGATCTCAGCGGGGGGCAGCGGACTAAGGTGCTGCTGGCTAAACTGCTGCTGGAGAAGCCGGACATTCTGCTGCTTGACGAGCCTACGAACTATCTTGACGAGCAGCACATCGTGTGGCTGAAACGGTATTTGCAGGAATACGAAAATGCCTTCATTCTGATCTCGCATGACATACCGTTCCTGAACAGTGTCATCAACCTGATTTACCATATGGAGAATCAGGCACTGACCCGTTATGTGGGGGATTATGACTATTTCCAGCAGGTGTACGAGGCGAAAAAATCGCAGCTTGAATCTGCATTCAAACGTCAGCAGCAGGAAATCGCAGATCTAAAGGACTTTGTTGCGCGGAACAAGGCCAGTGTGGCTACGCGGAATATGGCGATGTCCCGGCAGAAGAAGCTGGACAAGATGGAGGTTATCGAGCTCGCGAGGGAAAAACCGAAGCCGCAGTTCAACTTTAAGGACGCGCGCACTTCCGGCAAGCTGATTTTCGAAACGAATGAACTTGTGATCGGTTACGATTCTCCGCTGTCCAGACCGCTGAACCTGCGCATGGAGCGGGGACAAAAAATAGCGCTCGTCGGTGCGAACGGGATCGGGAAGACGACGCTGCTGCGCAGCATTCTCGGCCAGATTCCGGCGATCTCCGGTTCGGTCAAGCTCGGCGACCTGCTGGAAATCGGCTATTTCGAGCAGGAAATGAAGGATGCGAACTACAACACCTGTATTGAAGAAATTTGGACCGAGTTCCCGTCCTATACGCAGTTTGAAATTCGGGCGGCTCTTGCTAAATGCGGCCTGACGACCAAACATATCGAGAGCAAAATCACGGTCTTAAGCGGCGGCGAGAAAGCCAAGGTCCGTTTGTGCAAGCTAATCAACCGTGAGACAAATCTGCTCGTACTTGACGAACCAACCAACCATCTCGACGTAGATGCGAAGGACGAGCTACAGCGTGCGCTCAAGGCGTACAAGGGCAGCATTTTGCTGATCTCCCATGAGCCCGAGTTTTACCGCGATATCGTGACAGAAACATGGAACTGCGAATCGTGGACGACAAAAGTGTTTTAAACAGCCGGCAACAGAGCTGGTCTGAACGGTGACCCGTAAGATGGAAACTTTGAACATCAAGTGACCCTCTTACGGGTCATTTGTGTTTTTTACAGTATACAAATTGATACTATCTGCCGCATAGTGCTGCAGGAGCTTAATTGGCTTTTACTTATAACAACAATAATATATTTAAATTCACTAATTTTTTATTGAAAAACGATAAATTATGTGCTAAAGTCATATTAAATTTAAACATAAGTGAGGGGCTTTTTATGAAACTAGGAACAACACTCTTTTTAAAGGCAGCAGTTATTCTGATTGGAATCCCGGTTCTGGCTTTGTGCATATTTCTGGTACCTGAGATCGCGAATTTTGCAGCAGAATTGTATCCGGAGATGACGTACATCCAATTTCTCGTTTATCTCGATTTATATGCATCGGCGATTCCTTTCTACATTGCTCTGTATCAAGCTTTTAAACTTCTGGGCTATATTGACAACAACAAAGCTTTCTCAGAATTATCAGTACGAGTATTAAAAAATATAAAATACTGTGCAATTACAATCAGCAGCGTGTATGTGGCAGGCATGCCACTCTTCTATCTCATAGCGGAGAAGGATGATGCCCCTGGAATCATAGTCATCGGATTGATTATTATCTTTGCCTCCATGGTGATTGCCGTTTTTGCTGCTGTTCTCCAAAGCCTTTTAACAGAGGCGATTGAACTAAAATCTGAAAATGATTTGACAGTCTGAGGTGAAAACTATGGCGATTATAATCAATATTGATGTGATGTTGGCTAAGCGGAAAATGAGCGTAACCGAACTTACGGAGAGGGTTGGAATCACGATGGCTAACCTGTCTATATTAAAAAATGGAAAGGCAAAAGCAATTCGCTTTTCCACTTTAGAGGCGATTTGTAAGGCTTTAGAATGTCAGCCTGGCGATATCTTAGAATACAAAAGTGACGAAGATACTAATTGACCTGAAATGTCTAAAAATAGTTCAATGGAGCTTCTGCTGATGTTTTGGCGGGAGCTTTTTTGAAAGATAAGAATTTATAGGCTTCAGGCTATAAATTATCCTTCTATTTCTCGCTGAAACGGATACCGTCCTTTTGAGGACGGTATCCGTTTCCACTTGGTTGTCTTAAATTTGTGTAAACGGTTAGTGGAGAGGTTTTCTGTCAACTAGTTGCAGAGAAGTAGAGGAATAGAACGTCTAACAAAATGAAGAACGTTAAGATTTAAATAAAGAGCGTTGCTCCAGGCAGCAGCTTCTAATGACTTGGGGCTGTGCGGAGTATGGAATAATACGAACAAGAAGAGGAGAGACAATGAAGAACTTATTTAGGAGAAAAGGCTTAGCACTAGCAAGTGTAATCTTGCTTATCATTATCATTACTGCCGCTGTTGACAGGGGCGCGTTTGGAACGTTGTTTACGGAAGGGGAATATGATACTGAGGAGCATATGGTAGAGACCCTTATGGCCAAAACAGCGACTCCAGGAGTAGCCATAGTCTCATCCAAGCAGGGCAATACAGATTATAAAGTATACGGATACGCAGATGTTGACCTAGACAAGAAGGTCACTGAAGAATCGTTGTTTGAATTGGGATCAACGACCAAGGCGTTTACAGCTCTGGCTATTATTCTGTTGAAAGATGAGGGGGAACTGGCTTATTCGGATACTGTCTCAGAGTATCTTCCCCGTTTTGTCCCAGCCTTTCAAGGAGAGAATGTGGATATTACAATTGATCAGCTGTTAGCTCATACAAGTGGGATTCCGTCTTGGAGTATAAAGTTAATTCCTGAAGGAACTACTGAGAATCTGCTTGACGAAACCATAAATAAGATTTCAGATATTTCATTGGATACATACCCGGGGACAGAATATCAGTATGCAACTGTAAATTATGATATTCTGGCGATGGTTATTGAGAAAGTTACAGGTACAAGCTATCAGAATTATGTAACTCAGAATATACTGGTACCGCTAAAAATGACGGACAGTTATTTTTCAACAGGTCAGGAACAGAAACCGGATCAGCTTACCAGAGGATACCGGGTGTTTTTCGGCAAAAGCTTTCAATATGATGCCCCCAGATATTATGGGAATATTGCTGCTGGATATTTGGTGACGAATATAAAGGATTTGGAGCATTGGATGAATGCCCAATTAGGAATGGGTGATATCCCGGATGGTCTGAGGAGAGCTATTCAGCAATCTCATGAGGTGGACCTCCAAACCGCTGGATATGAAGAGGAGAACCAATACTATTCATACGGTTGGAGTAATGATCCAGAGGAACGGGTGATTAGTCACAGTGGAAGTAATCCTAATTATTCCTCACATTTTATTATTGATATTGAGAAATTTGAGGCCGTATTAGTATTAACTAATTTAAATTCAACTGCACCATCGCTGATTGCACATAACCTGCATGAGAATATGAATGGTAATCCTATAAATAAATTTACATACGATGACAGTTACATATTGCTTGATTTGATCTTTTCGTTCCTGGCCTTACTAACAGCCATTAGTTTAAGTCTTAAGGTGATTAAGCTAGCTGGAGGAAGCAAGCAAAATAAAAAGGTTGAAAAGACAAGGAACAAGAGACTTATAGTAATTATTGTTATTATCCTAAGAGCGATGTTGCTGGTATTGGTTATGTTCTGGCCTTATCTGTTAAACAATAATTACTACATGATTAGCGTGTGGATGTCGTATTCACTATTCCTATGGATGGGGCTTGTTTCACTTAGCTGCATGTTATCGATTATATTGAATTTGAAAAAGCTAGGAGTCCTTAGGAGCAATTTGTCCTAGCTAAGCCTGAACCGGTCACCCATTTGCTATCAAGTAGCATTACCGGTTCTGCTTTCCTGGTTCTGTGCTCCACGATAATGTGAAGTATCACCCAGCAAATCGATGTGTGGTATTCCGTCTATTACTTGTACTTTACATAATGCAGTGGAGAAAATATCCGGCATTTCCCCGATTTCCCGTAGTGATTTATTGAGAAAATGAGCCATAATGACTTTCAAGGTCATTCGGTGTGTAACAATGAGCAGCTTCTGTCCCGGGTTATCGTTAAGGATGCACTTAACAGCGGGAATCACTCTTTGTTCTAGCTGTTCATACGTTTCTCCTAAGCCTATAGGAACATATAGATCAGGACTGGTGAAAAATTGAGCATATTGCAAGGGATAATCTTGCTCTATTTGCTCGGTTTTCATTCCTTCCCATATCCCCATATTGATTTCCATCAGCTCATCCAACTGTTGAATAGGCAGCGTTCGATTTCCCCTCAGAATTTGCGCAGTGTGGAATGCTCTTAGACTGCTACTTGAATAGATCGCGTCTAAGTTCTCTCCCTCTAAACGTTCCTTCAACCATTCAGCTTGCTGCTTTCCCAGGGTAGTAAGAGCTGAATTCTGATGCCCTTGCATTCTTTTCTGCAAATTCCATTCTGTCTGCCCATGGCGGGTTAAATATAATACGGTTTCTGTCATGTTCGAAGCCTCCCTTATTTATAGATGTAAGTATAAAATAAGAGAATATAAATAAACATTATATAATAATTAATATTCATAATGTATATTTATAGTTGCGAATTCCTGTTTGCACAAATACAGCGTTCCATTCATATCGTTAGGAAGGTATTCAGATGAACTTTCATGTATTGAGATTGTTTTATTACGTGGCGATAACAGGTAGTGTAACCAAGGCTTCGGAGCGATTGCATATCAGCCAGCCCGCGATATCCGCACAGATTCGTAAGTTTGAACGGGAGAATAATATTACATTATTAGAAGTGAGAGGAAAGAGGATGGCGCTCACACCACTTGGACACAGGCTGATCCAGCCACTTGAGAAACTGTTTGCCATGGGTGAACAAATAGAGCAAATGATTGAAGATTATCACAAATTTCCGATGGGGAATATCCGTATCGCAGGCAATTACCTTGCTACAAGCCTGCTGATTCCTAGATGGGCATCCTTATTTAAACAACGGTTTCACGACCTTGGAATTCAGATTTCAACCGCCAATTCTTACGAAACTATGGGGAAACTAATTAACTTTGAAGCGGACGTGGCTATTTACAGTGATATGGAGTTCCCTACACATAATACGGGAAACTTTGAGTATCGCGAATTGTACAAGGATGAGTACGTGTTTGTGGTTTCTTCCGAGCACCCTTTTGCCAAGCAGCAGATCTGCCTTGAGGACGTGGTATCTGAGGCGTTTATTATGAGAGAGGAGGGTAGTGCGGCCAGAGAGAGACTGCTTCGGCTGTGTGAAGACAGAAAAGTAGCGCAACCCAAGATCGAACTGCAATTTAATGGTGTGAACGAGACGGTTCTGGCCGTGATAGCCGGTTATGGAATTACCTTTGTTTCTTCCTTGTTGGCACAGCCTTATCTTGATCAGGGGACGTTAGCCAAGGTTGAAACAGGAGACGCTGTGACCAAGCATTCCATATGGATGGCCAGCAGACCCAAGGCACAGCAGGAAAGTTATGTTCAGTCGTTCGTTGCACTGGTCATGGAACAATTAGAGAAGTAGTTGCTTGAACAGAGATAAAAAAACTCAAGAAGTTACCGAATTCTTTAGATCTATTTGATCTAAGCGTAATAAGAGAAGACCGTTCCTGATAAGGAGCGGTCTATTTGTAGTGGTGTCTATGGGAAATGGAAATTTAACTCTTGAATGCGGGTTGGTTCACTAATTGCACCAGCTCAAGCAGCAATGCTTCTTCCGAGTGAATGATTTCAAGCATTTTCTTATGAATTTTGCCGCGTTGTGCCGGTTTGTTACCCGAACACATCACCTTTATCATAAATTGATTCACCATATTCCACGTCTCCCCGGCAATCCGGTAGCCCTCGGCAACGCGGGTAAGCTCAGACACTTCTTGATCAGCGGAAATGGCACTCAAGAAGAGGCTGTACCTTATCCGGGTGATCGGAAGGGTATTGGCAGCCAGCAAGAAATAGGCACTATATTCCCCGGGGTTCTCTGCGATTATTCCTGTCTCGAGGTAGGCATCAGCATAGGCTCTTAGATGCTCCGCAACCTGGAGCGGCTGGATTTCATGCTCTTGATTCAGCAGCGTATGCTCAAGGGCAAGGCGCCATTGCCCAAGGGGGCGTGATGGTTCGCACAGGCTGAACTCTGCGAAGAAATGGCAGGCGGACTCCCATTCATCCAAATCCACCGCTTCCAGGGGGCGGCCGTAGTAGCCATCCGTTAAATAAATCTTCCGGCTTGAACGATCGACGCCTACAGCCAGACAAGCGTGTGAAGTATGCAGCTTACGGTAGGCCAGACACCAGGGGCAGCTATAGGAATCGAATCCTACCAGAACAGGCATGCCGCCAGCGAGCCGCTTCTCTAGCATATCAAGCAGAAAAGACTTGTCCATCGCCGATTCTTCCCGGTTCACATATGTAAAATTTATCCCATGATAAGCCGCCAGATACTCCTTGCTGATTCGCGGAGTAGATACCCGGTCGATGATGGACTGTTCTGAAGACTGTTGTTGCTTGAAGGAGAACTGCCAGGCATTGCCGTACATGTACTTGCTGTCTTTACCCTGCCATTCAGCCACTGATTGGATACAGTCATCGATACAGCTGCGAAGCGTAGGGTAGGGAGTGCTTTTAACGGGCAGGATGTTCAGCATAACTTATCATCTCCTTGCCAGTTGAGAAATGGCTGTGCCCCCAATTGCGGTAATTCCCCGGTGTCATCCCGCTGTATTCGCGGAACAAACGGTAGAAGTATTTCATATCTCCAATCCCGACCTCAAGCGCAATCTTCTGAATGCCAAAGTCTGTGAACATCAGCAGTGCACAGCTGTATTTCATACGAATTTCCTGAAACAGCTGGATATAGGATTTGCCGGTCTTCAGCTTGAACAGTCTTTGAAATTGGCGCGAGCTCATGGAAATATAGCGGCTGATCTCCTTCAATGAAATTCTCTGTTTGAAATTACTGACCATATATAAAATTACATCATGCAGCGGATCATCTGCCTGCTGTAAACGGTCTGAGAAAGGAACTCCCGCACAAGGCTCGACAATCCTTAGAAGTTCAAACAATAAGGGGTACAGCCTCAATGGATCTGCCGACGGGCTGTTGTTATGTAAGTCCTGCATGTGGCGGAACAAGGCCTCCAGTTCCATTCCCTGCTCGTGGTAACCGAACCAGGACTTCTGTTCTTCCAGCAACCGCAATCGGCGTTGCTGTTCTTCATCGAATGGCCCCGTGAAGAGCGCCGGCAAAGCGGCAGGAAGCTTGAACACCTCAGGACTCAGCATACAGTTCAGGATCCGCAGCGGCTGTGTTCCACTCAGATCCCGGGGCTGGAACACATGGGATACCCCAGGCGGGATGACAAACAGATCGCCCTTTGCAACCTGTATTTTGTCCCCGTCGATAAGCTGAATGCCCTCTCCCTCAAGCACATATGCGATCTCCATGAAATCATGCTGGTGGAGAACAGATGTGAGTGATTCTTCGGTCAGCAACACTTGAACCGGTGAATTTGTGTCAAATAGATATTCCCCAGCAACTACCGGAAAAACCTCCATAGACGAACCTCCGTTTCAGCTAGAAATAGAAGAATAAGTAAGATTAGTAGTCTGGAATCCATCTAGTATAACTGAATATTTTGGCGCATTCAACCATATATTAACAGTATTAAATTTGGTATATTTTTTTCATTCCATCCAAGTAATCACACAGAAAGGAGTATACACATGCAGCAAAAAGTTATTGAAATCATAGCGGAAATTAAGGAGGATCCGGCGTTGTTGCAAACGCTTGACGGCAGCTCCGATTTGACGATTGACGCTGCTCTGGATTCGCTCCAGATTATTAATTTTATTCTTAGGATCGAAGATGAGTTCAATGTCGAAGTTGATTTCGATACCTTTGATCTGGAGCATTTGAAATCGGTAGACCGTTTCACGGGTTATGTTGCCGGACTTACCGGACAATGAAGACTACGGTGCATTGCGGCAGCTTTGAGTCGGAACGGTACTGGCGGGAGAAAGACCTCGCCGCGCTGCCTTCCATTCCCGACCTGAGCGGGATGTCTATTGTGCAGGCTATGGATGAAATGCTGTTTGTATTCTGCGGCAGCGGCGATGTGCTGCTGACCCGTTACGGCATGGACAAAGCGCAGGCCGATTATTTGCATTCCCTCGGTTACGCATTCACTACAAATGTGTATCCGATGACATTGCAAGAGGAAGGTGCTGCTCAGGAGAGTCTGAATATATTTGAGCTGCTGGACAGACTGGACCCGGAAGGCCCATTAGCCAGGATGATACCCGGGGGAGCGTCTCTTTCCCCCTTTGCCGTGCTTCCCGGAACACAGAATGCCCTAAGGCGCTACCGCCTTCAGCCCGAACTGCCGGACGAGCAGACGGTACGCAGCGTGAACACCAAATCCTACTCGATAGCGATGCGGGACCGCCTGTCGTTGCCGAACGTAGGGTTAGCGGTTGACAGCGTCCAGGAATTACTGCATACCGGACTGCAACTGCTGGAGAAGGGCCCATTCCTGATCAAAGATGAGTATGGTGTTTCCGGCAAAGGAAACCAGCTGGTAGATTCCGAGCGGACCCTGCGCAGAATTGCCGGGTATCTGGAATCCGGCAGGAATAAGGAGAAGCGAATCCGCTTTGTGCTGGAGCGGCTGCTCGACCGTGAAATGGACTTCTCCTGTCAATTTCATATTGATCAAGCAGGTGCAATCTCCATTGTGTCTGTGCAGCAACTGGTCAACAATGGGTTTGCCTTCGGAGAATCACAGTCTCCCGGCAAACCGCTGCTGGATAGGCTGGAGCAGGAGAATTATTGTGAAATCATGCACAGTATAGGGAGAAAACTCTACGAGGATGGCTATTATGGCGACGTCTGTGTGGATTCGATGCTGCTGCGCGACGGCTCAATTGCGCCTCTGGTCGAGATTAATGCACGAAAATCGATGAGTCTGATCAAGCACAGCGTAGACCGGTATCTGAACCGGGAAGACATCCATACGGTTCTGGTTCAAGTTCCGCTGGTTTCTATGGGGCAAACCTCTTATGAAGTGCTGCTGCGGAATTTGGAGCAAGCGAATATTCTGTTCGGCGCGGGAAACGGGGAAGGCGTAATTCCTTTAACTTCAGGTACACTTCATCCGCCGGGCAAGGAGCACTCCGCAGGCACCAAAGGCAAGCTGTATGCGGCGCTCGCTTACCGCGATACTGCGCATAAGAAGGAGCTGTCGGTCAAGCTGGACGAGGCGCTGCAAAGCAGCGGATATACTATTTTGCGGAAATGAAGGGAAGCAGCCAATGAAGGATACAGTGACGATACTATGTTCTGGCTTTGGGCTGGGCTTTTATGTTCCTGGCCTGCTGATTGAACGGGCGCTGAAGGTTTTGGGAATCAAGGCGGAGGTGGAGGTCTTCGAAACCTTAATGTTTGAGGATAAGAAGAAGACGACAGATAACAGCCGCAAAGCTTACAGGGAGAATTTTGCCGTGGCGCTGACTTCGCAAAAAATACCGGGGGATATCCGCAGCAGCCTTGACCCCACTGTGGTCAAAGCGTTATTTGAACGCTGGCGTGGGGAAGGAAGGCAGCATTTCATTACACTCTCCGGACACTGGGTTCATGTACTGGACATGTACCGGGAAACGGCGGCTTATGAAGTCTTGGCCGATTTGCTCTATATCGATGCGGACCTCTCTCCTTCCTGGAAGAACCTCCGCAAACTGAACCCCGGGTATGCGCAGGGCTACCATGAAGTGAACATGTATGACCTTGTGAATCGGAAGGTGCTGTGCAGAATGGACACGGGTATCGAGCCGCTGCCCATGCCAGCAAGGAATGGCAGATTGGTTGTGCATGGCGGAGGTTGGGGAATCGGAACATTCCGCGAAAAATTTTCTGAGCTGGAGGCAGCGGGCTACCTGCTTGATATAGCTGCTTACAGCAATGAGGAGATTGGCGAAGAAATCCACGGAAGACACTACTATATGAATGACCCGCAGTGGAGGACATGGCTCCGTGACAGCAGCGGACACTACTGCTTTCCTCCCTTTGCCAAGGTGAGCGGCAGCGGGGAGAACCGGTTCCCTCCTTGTCATAATTATCCAGAAGGCATGTATGGTGTTATCCGCCAGGCCTCCGCAGTCATCAGTAAGCCGGGTGGTGGTGCCTTGGTCGATTCACTGTCTTCCGGGACTCCGCTCGTGCTGCTGGACCCGTTCGGTCCCCATGAGCAAATTAACAGTGATCTCTGGGTCGAGCTTGGCTTCGGTATCCATTATGAAGAGTGGAAGCAGGCTGGCTTTGACCGTGAACTGCTGCGGGGGTTATCGGAGAACATCCTAACATCCAGAGAACAGTATCCTGATTATGCCAAAAGCTATGCAGAACGTCTGTATGCAGCAGAAGGGAGAAGCTAATGCAACCAAGCAGCAAAGTCGCGCTGGACGCCAAGTCCTTTGAAGCGCTGAAACGCACCATCAAAAATGTCGTCGTTCCGCATAGAGAGCGGAAGCTTGATCCCGGCTTCAAGACAGTGATGCCGGAAATTATGTCGCTCAAGCTGACCAACCGTTGTAATCTTCGTTGCAAGCATTGTTATCAGTGGAATGAATCCGGCTATCACCATGATATGGACAAGACCGAACAGAATCTCGATATGAGGCTGGATATGATCCGCGAACTGCTGGAGGAGACCGATGAAGCACAGTCCAGACTGTACTTGTGGGGCGGAGAGCCGTTGTTTCACCGCGATACACAGCAAATTCTGGAGCTCCTCCAGGCGCACCCCAGAGATACGACGATTTGCACCAATGCCCTTCTTCTCTCTAAATATGAAGAGGAGCTGTGTGCGATCTCGGACAATCTGGAACTGCTGATCCCGATTGAGGGCTTCGAGGAAGAACATGATCTGCTGCGGGGAAAAGGCTCTTTTCAAAAAGTGGTCGAGGCTGTGGACCGGCTGCTTGCCTTGCGGGAGCAAGGGAAGTTCAGAGGCAGAATATCAGTGCATAATGTGATCAATGACAATATGATCGGCAAGCTGTACGAAATGGTGGAATTCTTCGAGCAAAAGGGTGTCGATCTGGTGCTGCTGTGCTTCCCCTGGTATATATCCACAGAGACCAGTCTGGAAATGGACCGGTTCTATGACGAACACTTCCAGTGGCTTGCCGAGCTGAGCCCGGACCACCGCAGCAGCTGGCATGCCTTCAAGTATCATATCAAACCTGACAATGTGGTCAGGCTGACGGAAGACCTGAAACGGATCAATGCCCACACCTGGAAAAATACCCGCATCCGTTACCAGCCGGGACTGGACTTCGATGAGATCGAGGATTTCGTGGCCGGCAAGCCGATGGCGTCCCGCAGCAGCTCGAAATGTCTGGCGCTTAGCACCCGGGTCGATATTGCCCCGAATGGCGATGTAAGCGCCTGCAAGTTCTTTTCCGAGTTGTCTATTGGCAATGTAAACGAACAATCCCTAACGGATATTTGGAACTCCGAGCGTTATGACCGGCTGCGGAGGACTCTGGACGAAGGGTTGTCCCCGGCCTGCTCTAAGTGCAATGTGCTGTACCTGAATACCTATTCGGCACTGACACATGTATGAGGACTGAAGGCGGGGCAGCGCAGTCTGAAGACCCGTATAACCATTCCTGCCAAGGACCAACATTCCGGGAATTACCGCAGCATCAAGTCAAAAGGCGGCGGTGCCTTTGCTGACCTGGGCTGTTACTGGCTACAGTTCGTGGCGAACATAGAGGGGCTTCAACATGTGCAAATCTCCGGGCAGTCGCAATTTGACGGTCCGGACGGCTGCGACTGGACCTTTCAGGCTGCGCTTAAGTATGACAGCGGGCTGGATACGGAATGTCTGATCTCCTTTGAGCTGCCTTACCGCGCCTCGCATACCCTTTATTTTGATCAGACGGTGCTGACGGTACCCGATTTTTTACGGCCGCTCAAAGGATTCTATCCTATGAAAATACGCCATGATCTGCCGGATGACCGCAGTACAGTTCAAAATTTTGAGCCAATGAATTATTACGTGAACCAGCTTCGAGCTTTCGCTGAAATAATGGATGGGACCCGTGAAGCTGGACTGGAACGTTCCTTGGAACGGGTAACTCTTCAAGCGCGAATGATGGCTGTGGCCCAACAGGCCTGGAGCTATAGGTAAATAAGAAAACAGTCTGCATCCGGTGGCCAGAGTTGCTGGTCTAGGGATCAGACTGTTTTTGTTGTGCGGATTAACGGTCTGACAAGGGAGGAGGCTGGTCTATCCAGTTGCGCTCATTGTTCTTTACATAGATCCCCAGTGCTTGGTCTGAGGAAAGC
Source organism: Paenibacillus sp. FSL L8-0340 (assembly GCF_038593145.1). NCBI lineage: Bacteria > Bacillati > Bacillota > Bacilli > Caryophanales > Paenibacillaceae > Paenibacillus > Paenibacillus sp. FSL L8-0340. The sequence continues at coordinate 4,660,093 of NZ_CP151967.1, read as the reverse complement.
CCGGGGTTGTGGAAAGAGAGCATCATCGCTGCAAAGCGTGTGCTTTTATTGACGTTCGGATGGAGTAGAAGCTCTGTAGCCCGCTGTTTGAAATCCTCCGGTTTGTGCGGCGCGGTCTCGACCGTATCCAGCAAGGCCTTGTGGCTGGGGAAGAGCATACGGTTATAAGCCAGGATCATCCGTCCGCTGTAAAATACCAGATTGCTTACTGTATGCGCCATTAGATAGGCATCGTTATTTTTGGCGGCTTCCTTAGCGAAATAAAAAGCATGCAGGTGAATCTGTGCACTGAAGTCCCGCAAATTGCACTCACGGTTCTCTTCGGGATAAATGGGGATTCGAGCTACAATACGCTCCAGTTCAGGTATTCTTGAGAAAAGCACTTGCGAACCGGTAAATGCATACCGTGTCGCCTCGTTACCGCGCTCAGCGGCCAGCTCCAGAAAGCGGAGATTAGTCACCTTCACATCTACGTACCCGCCTTCATATGTGCTGGCCTCCCGGTCCACATAAGACAGGTTGTTATTTTTTGCATGTACCTCGTAGGATTCATCTGTGACTACCAGATGGACATCCACATCGGAAGTTTCCTTCGCCCGGTCCCGGGCAACCGATCCAGAGGTGATGACCGCCAGACATGAAGGGGCAACCTTCAGCTTGTTCACGAAATTCTCCATTGTCTGTCTATGGTGTTCCAACATCAGGTTCATCCTCTCTATATTGTTTTTGTTCTATTAAGAGCGTAACGATTACCATGCTTAGCGGCTATGGTCAATGAAGACATCTATTCTTTCGCAGCGTTTAATAAAATCGCTTGCCTTGGAGTTAACTCCAAGGAGTAAGCTACATTTGAAGGAAACAAAATCTATGTGGAAATGGGGAACAATCAAATGGAATATATGAAACTCGGAAATACTGGTTTGGATGTCTCTCGGCTATGTCTGGGTTGTATGAGCTTTGGTGAAGCAGAACGATGGGTCCATCCATGGGTCCTTGATGAAGAGCGGAGTCGTCCCATTATTAAACAAGCTCTGGAGAATGGGATCAATTTTTTTGATACAGCGAATGTATATTCAGACGGAACAAGCGAGGAAATCGTTGGGCGGGCTTTAAAGGATTATGCCAATCGAGATGAAATTGTCCTGGCGACGAAAGTTTATTTCCGGATGCATCAAGGTCCAAACGGTGCTGGACTGTCCCGAAAGGCGATCATGAGTGAAATAGATAAGAGTCTTAAGAGACTGGGAACAGATTATGTGGATCTGTACCAGATTCACCGCTGGGATTTCAATACTCCCATTGAAGAAACGATGGAAGCCTTGCATGATGTTGTTAAGGCCGGGAAGGCAAGATATATCGGTGCTTCTGCCATGTATGCTTGGCAGTTTCTAAAGGCATTACATGTAGCTGAGAACAATGGGTGGACTAAGTTTGTATCCATGCAGAATCATTTCAACCTCGTATACCGTGAAGAGGAGAGAGAGATGCTGCCGCTTTGTAAGGAAGAAAAAATCGCTGTGATTCCATATAGCCCACTTGCTTCAGGGAGATTGACCCGTGATTGGTCGGAAACCACACATCGCTCCGAAACCGACCAAGTCCAGAAATCTAAATATGATGCGACTGCAAATACGGACCGATTGATTGTAGAGAAAGTTGCAGCAATCGCAGAGCAACGTGGTGTACCCCGTGCTCAAATTGCCCTTGCCTGGGTGTTGCAGAAAGAACCAGTAACAGCCCCGATTATCGGTGCCACGAAAATGTCTCACCTTGAAGATGCCGTAGCCGCTCTTTCCATTACGTTAACAGCTGAAGAAATTGCGTCGCTGGAAGAGCCATATGTTCCTCATCCGGTAGTGGGTCCTATTTCTATGTAATGATAAAATTGCAAGCTATGAACAGACAAAGACACTAACCTGCGTTAGTGTCTTTTAGTTTCTTTTACTGATCAGGTCTTCGGGGAACTATCGCAGAAATATAGGGTTCTGGAATTGGCAGGGGCTGTTCCAATGGCTGAGAAGGAAGTGAAGTCCCGGATTAATGGGCAAATCCATATTTTACATACCAAATATATCCTAAAATACAAAATTATGATGATATTGTTCTTGTTTTGTTTTAAAATAGAGTGGAGTCTAGCATTTGAAGGGAGGGGATAGATCAATATAGAAAGCGCTTACTTTTAAAAAAATTAATGGGAGGAAGGGAATTATGATGAAAAGGCTTGGAATCATATTCATATTGCTATCTGTGGTTCTATCCGTTATTCCGGCAGTAGCTTCCGCAAACACCCAGACTAAGATTTATGAAGCAGAGGATGGTATATTAAGTGGAACTACTGTCGACACGGCAGTTTCCGGCTTTTCCGGCACAGGGTATGTTACAGGGTTTGACACCGCTGGCGATTCTGTAACCGTTACGACAATGGTGGAAACGACGGGGCTATATCAAATCTATATCAGGTACAATGCGATTTACGGCTATAAACAGGCTAATCTGTCTATAAACGGAGTGCCCGCCGGAGTGGCTGATTTTGCGGAAACGACTGAATTTACTGAAATTCCAGTGACAAAAGCGTTATTAAATGCAGGAGAGAATACAATTCGAATTGAAAATCACTGGGGCTGGTATCTAATTGATTATGTCAAAGTAGAACCTGCAGCTGCTCCTGCCCCTCACCAAGTGACGGACGCTTTAGTCAATCCGGCTGCAACACCGGAAGCTAAAGCATTGATGGGCTATCTTGTTGATAATTATGGCAAAGCCATTCTTTCAGGACAGCAGGAATATGACAATGTGAGCTGGTTGCAAGCCAATACCGGAAAGAAACCGGCAGTTGTCGGATTTGATCTGATGGATTATTCACCATCACGAGTCGAGCGGGGGACTACCTCTAACGAGATTGATCAAGCCATCCAATGGGACGGCCAAAATGGGATTGTGACTTTTGCTTGGCATTGGAACGCACCCAAAGACCTCATTGATCAGCCAGGAAAAGAATGGTGGAGAGGTTTCTACACAGACTCAACCACATTCGACCTAAGTTATGCTCTTGAACATAAAGCTTCTGAAGATTATCAGCTGTTATTAAGAGATATTGATGCCATAGCTGTCCAATTAAAAAGATTGCAGGATGCGGATGTTCCAGTATTGTTCCGTCCATTGCATGAAGCCGAAGGCGGATGGTTCTGGTGGGGAGCAAAAGGTCCAGGGCCAGCTAAAGAATTATACCGTATTGTGTATGATCGTTTAACGAATATGCACCACTTGAATAACCTCATTTGGGTATGGAACTCCGTTGCCGAAGAGTGGTATCCGGGGGATGACGTTGTAGATATTGTAAGTTACGATTCCTATCCAAGCAAAGGGGATTACAGTCCACAGATCGGAAAATTCGATCAACTTGTAGCACTGGGTAATGATCATAAACTTGTAGCGTTAAGTGAAAACGGTTCCATTCCAGATCCTGAGCTATTACAACTATATAATGCCGATTGGAGTTGGTTCTGTACTTGGGAAGGAGAGCACTTAAAAGACGGAATAACAAATTCATTGGCTCATCTGAATAAGCTATATAATCACGAATACGTGGTGACATTGGATGAATTACCGGATTGGAAGAATAATCCGACGAATCCCGATAAAGCACCGGAGGCACCTAGCAATGTAGCGGTAAAGGCAGGCGATAATCAAGCCACAATTAGCTGGAAAGCATCCAGTGGTGCGGCTGGTTATACGGTACAACGTGCAGCAGTTAGCGGCGGGCCTTATGAGACTGTGGCAACAAATGTAACGGGTACAAGCTTCACAGACAACAATGTTACGAATGGTACTGCATATTTTTATGTGGTGAATGCGGTAAACAGCGTAGGAACCAGCGTTAACTCTACTGAAGTTAGCGTAATTCCACAGGCTCCGGCTACAGGCTCACTCAAGGTTCAATACAAAGTAAATAACAGTAGTGCAACAGACAATTCGATCAGTGCTTCATTCAATATTGTAAGTACAGGAACAGCTGCAGTAGATTTGAATGCTCTCAAAATACGTTATTATTTCACGAAAGAAGGAAGCGCAGCAATGAACTTCTGGACGGATTGGGCGCAGATTGGAAACAGCAATGTAACCGGAACCTTCACACCTTTAAGTGAGGCGAAAACCGGTGCTGACACTTACCTGGAGTTGTCCTTTAGCGCAAATGCAGGCTCCATCGCAGCAGGAGGACAGAGTGGTGACATTCAATTCCGTGCTGCGAAAAGCGACTGGTCAAACTTTAATGAAGTGGACGACTACTCGTTTGGCGGAGCTCAAAACGCCTTCATCGATTGGGAGAAAGTTACACTATACCAAAACGATACTTTAGTATGGGGGATTGAGCCTTAAAATAGTAAAAGGGCTGTTCCATAACGTCCCTTCAAATATACAACAAACCCAGTGCCGGTGCGGTACTGGGTTGTTTGATAGGAATTCTGTTCCTCTTATACAATAAAAGCTTTTATTCACCCATAATACCCACTTGACTAGGGGGAATAATAGGTTTATAGTATGAAAAAAGCTTGAAAAACAAAGACGTGTTTTGAAATAATCATCTATTTAATCTATTAATTTAATAATTGTATACAATTATACAAATAAATTTAAAGCCATTCTCAAATTATCGATGAGGAGCAATATAGGTATGGTGATACGATCACGAAGGTTGTCTAAGGATAATACCTACTATGCATTAAAACAAAAAATTATTGATAGTGAGTTAGAGCCGAATCAAGCGGTAAATGAAGAAAATTTGGCGGCGTTGCTCGGGGTCAGCCGGACTCCTTTAAGAGAGGCCATTCAGAGATTGGAGAATGAGGATTTTCTCGTTCGTCAGCCAAATGGCAGGTTGCGGGTAGCCTCCGTAACTATCAAAGAGGTGGAAGAGGTTTTTCTGATTCGCAGCATGCTTGAAGGCTATATTGCTAGAAGTGCAGCTAAGCATGCTACAGATAAAGATATTCTACATTTAACAACGATGATGGAGCGAATCAAACATTCCTTCCAGCTAGGTGATAAACAGGATTTTGTATCCTATGGTTTTGAGTTCCATGATTATTTATCTGAAATCAGTGAACTTAGAACGTTTGAGAAAGTTCTGAATCAATTAAGAGATCATTCGCTTCGCTACTGTCGCTATGTCTCCATGCATGGAGATTGGAACACACAGGCGGATGAAGAACATAATTATATCCTGCAAATGATCGCTGACAAAAATGAAGATGGTGCAGAAAAAGCAATGCGGGATCATATTCTAAGCAGCTTATCTACTGCGCTTGCGCGAATCAAAGGGATGGAAGAAAACGAGATAGACCATATCGGCCCATAACGAAAGGGGATTACTTCACCTATGAAGCCACTGCATAAGATTGATCAAGCTTTAGCTAGTCAATTAATAGAGGTTCGAAGAAACCTGCATCGAGAACCAGAGCTGGCATATGAAGAGTTCAGAACAACAGAGAAACTGCAGGAATGGCTGACAACTGCCAATATACATATTTTAGACCTCCCTTTAGAGACGGGACTTATCGCAGAGATTGGACAAGGTGACGGGCCTGTTGTGGCCATTCGCTGTGATATTGATGCACTCCCGATAGAAGAACAAACGGAATTACCTTTTGCCTCAGAGATTCCAGGAAAAATGCATGCATGTGGCCATGACTTTCACACCGCTACCATCTTAGGCGCTGCCTTGTTGCTGAAAGAGCGTGAAAGTGAATTGCCGGGAAGAGTTAGAGTCTTGTTCCAGCCGGCAGAAGAAACAGGACACGGGGCGGAAAGTGTCTTAGCATCAGGAGGCCTCAAGGATGTAGCTGCTATATTCGGTTTACATAACTCACCAGACTTGCCAACAGGATCTTTTGGAACGAGGTCGGGAGCTTTAACGGCAGGTGTTGACCGGTTTGAAATCACTGTAAAAGGCGTTGGCGCTCATGCTGCTACTCCGGAAAAAGGTGTGGATTCGATTGTGACCGCTGCGCAAATTGTTACAATGCTGCAAACCGTCGTAAGCCGCCAAAATAATACTTTAGAGCCGGTTGTGTTAAGTGTTACCAGAATTAACGGGGGCTTCACATGGAATGTATTGCCGGAAAAAGTTGAATTAGAAGGTACGGTACGTACTTACAATGAAGAGATCCGCCGCCAGATTCCTATACAAATGACCCGAATTATCGAAGGGATTGCTGCAGGAGCCGGGGCTGAGGCGCAATTGCACTGGTATCCTGGCCCGCCAGCAACTATTAATCATGGGGACTGGGCTGACTTCACCAAAGAGGTCGCCATAGGAGCCGGATATGATGTGCATGATATCCCGCCGCAAATGGGGGGAGAAGATTTCTCATATTATTTACAGCAGATACCGGGTGCATTTGTAAATATCGGAACAGGCCCGGCCTATGCTTTGCATCACCCCCGTTTCGATGTGGATGAGGCAGCTATACTGCCTGCCGCTAAATATTTTGCTTCATTGTCAGAGCAAGCACTTCAGAAGCTGCTAGAGAGGGCTTAATCCTAAATCTTAAATCTACAATATGATTGAGGGGAATGAACATGATTGAATTAAAGAATGTGTACAAAACATTCACTCGCAAGGATATTACGATTGATGCTCTGCAAGGGATCAATTTAAAGGTTGAAAAAGGCGATATATTCGGGGTTATCGGCTATAGTGGTGCGGGAAAAAGCACATTAATCCGTTTAGTCAATTATTTGGAAAGACCCACAAAAGGCCAGGTTCTAGTAGCCGGGCGTGATTTAGGAACCTACAACGACAAAGAGCTGAGGGCGGCCAAGAAAAATATCGGCATGATTTTTCAACATTTTAACCTGTTAGAATCTAAAAAAGTATTTGATAATGTCGCGATTCCTCTCGTTCTGCTGAAAAAGAATAAAGATGAAATCCGCAAGCGGGTACAGGAGCTGCTTGAGTTTGTCGGATTAAGTGACAAGGCTGGAAGCTACCCGAGTGAATTATCAGGTGGACAGAAGCAGCGGGTCGGGATTGCCAGAGCGCTTGCCTCGAATCCGTCTATCCTGCTGTGTGACGAAGCGACTTCTGCCTTAGATCCACAGACAACACGATCTATTTTACAGCTTTTGAAAAAAATCAATGCGGAATACAACATTACGGTGATGATCATTACGCATGAAATGTCTGTCATTCAAGAGATTTGCAACAAGGTGGCTGTGATGGAAGAGGGGCGGATCATCGAGCAAGGAAGCGTGCTGGATGTATTTGGCCAACCCAAACATGAGACCACGCAAAATTTTGTGAAAACCGTTATTCAAAACAGCATGACGTCCAGCGTTCAAAAATCAATAAAAGCAGAACATGGAAGTCTGCTCTATAAACTTAATTTTGTTGGTGAAAATGCATCTGAGCCCGTTCTGTATGAGATGATTCGTTCTTCCGAGATAAAGGTCAATATTTTATTTGCGAATATGACGGAGATTCAAGAAACGACACTCGGAACAGTGATCATTCAATTAAATGGAGAGCAATCAGAGATTAACAATGCTTTAGCTTTCCTGAAAAGAAGCGGAGTCGGTGTAGAGGAGGTAGAATCTTATGTTTTCGACCACAGTAACAAGTGAACAATTTATGCAGGCCATAATAGAAACGATTCAAATGGTAGGGTTCTCCTTGTTTCTTGGTTCCCTGCTCGGGATTCCAATCGGGATATTGCTAGTAATCACTCGTCCAGGCGGTGTATTGGAGAACAAAGCCCTTTACGCCATCATAAATCCGATGATCAACATCATTCGCTCTCTACCCTTTATTATTTTGTTGGTTGCGATTGTTCCGTTTACACGGGCCATTGTGCATACTTCGATTGGGACAAGCGCAGCGATCGTACCTCTAATTATCTATATCGCACCTTATATAGGACGTTTGGTAGAGAACTCGCTGCTTGAAGTGAACCCGGGAATTCTGGAAGCCGCAGAGGCGATGGGAGCTACTCCCTTTCAAGTTATCTGGTACTTTCTGTTGCCGGAAGCGGTCGGATCCTTAATCCTGTCATTGACAACAGCAACGATCGGGCTGATTGGTGCAACTGCAATGGCCGGAACAGTAGGCGGCGGCGGAGTTGGAGACTTGGCCATAGTCTATGGATACCAGCGATTTGACACTGTAGTAGTGGTAGCCACTGTTCTTATTCTCATCATTTTGGTGCAAGGCATTCAATCTTTAGGTAACAAGCTGGCAAGAAAAATTCGCCGCTATTAGTTATTACAGATACAAGGAGGGATCGGCAGATGAGTGAATGGAGTAAGCAGGACCGGTTTAAGGCTATATTATCCGGAGAACAGGCGGATCGTCACATTGTCAGCGGATGGCGTCATTTTATTGACAAGGAACAAAATGCAGAAGATTTAGCAGCAACAACGATTTCTTTTACGCAAAAATATGATTGGGACTGGGTCAAAATTAATCCTAGAGCAACTTATTTAGCTGAAGCTTGGGGAAATCAATATGACTTTACGGATTATCAGACCGTTTTTCCAAGACAAAAGACGACTGCTATTCCTACCGCCGATAACCTTTGGGATCTCGAAGTGAAAAAGGCAACCCAGACTGCTTCTCTGATCGAGCATTTAGAGGCGGTCAGAAAAATTCGTCAAGGGTTACCTGACACCCCGCTGATCCAAACGATATTTTCGCCATTAACGGTGTTGCTGTTTATCGTTGGGCGTTCTGCTTATGTAACAAAAACTGTGTTTGGCATTGAGCAGCCTGTTACTTTGGAATCGTTGTTTAAAGAGCATAGAGCGGCAGCACACCATGCATTACATGTAATTTCTTTAACCTTAGCCGATTATGTGAAAGAGTTGCAGCAAGCGGGTTCAGATGGTTTGTTCTATGCGGTGACAGGTACAGCACATCCGGGATTATTTGATGAAGCGATGTTCGATGAGTTCTCCAGACCCTATGATTCTATTGTGTTGGAGGCCGCAAGCTATGGCAAAAACATCCTTCATACCTGTGGATCGCATGCAAAGCCGGAGAAATTCAATGATTATCGTATTGATGGAATCAGCTGGGATACTATAGCCGAAGGCAATCCAGGTTTAGAAGCGAATCTTAAAGCTACTAAAGTAGGCGGCGTTGATCATGGATTGTTTGCAGTAAACAATACAGATCAAATTCAAAAGCAGGCGAAGGAAGCTTTGACGTTAATGAAAAACCAGCCTTTTATTCTCTCGCCAAATTGTGCGATCCCGCTAAATGTTACAGATGAGGCGTTAGAACAACTAAAAAACTCAGTATTTGAATAGGAGATGAAGGTAATGAAAAAGTTAATGTTAGTAATGTTGATAGGTGTTCTGGCGGTGTTAACGGCCTGCGGCAATAAGGAAGCAGAAAGTTCTGGAGATAAGAAGAAGCTTACCGTTGGATTCGGTGTCGGAACCTATGAGGAACAATTCCGTCAGTCGATTCTGCCGATCCTGGAGAAACAAGGCTATAAAGTTGACATTAAAACCTTCTCGCAAAACATGCAGGTTAATCCGGCGATGAAGGAAGGCTCCATTGACGCGAGCATATTCCAAAGTACAGCTTACATGGAAGCCATTAATAAAGAAATTAACGCAGACATGACAGGAATTGCTTATGTACCAGGTGCTCCACAAGGTCTTTATTCCGTAAATCATACTACTCTTGACGATGTTAAAGATGGTACAACGGTGGCGGTTCCCAACGATCCGGTTAACCAGGAGCGTGCACTTCGTATTCTGGAGGAATTGGGCTGGATCAAAATTAAAGAAGGAGCAGGTGTAGCGGACTTCAACATTAACAGCATGGAGCCGGATAAGTATAATATTGATATTAAAATTTTGGACCCGGCGCAAATTCTGGTTTCCCTTCAAGATGTGGATTATGGTGTTGTGAACGGTAATTATATTGCGAATTCACCTGACAGAAAGATTACGGATGCACTCAAGATTGAAAACACGCCAATGCAGCACAGAATCATCGTATCGGTTAACAAAAAGGATGAAGATTCCCAGTGGGCCAAGGACTTGAAGGCTGCCTATGAATCCAAAGAGTTTGAAGAATATATCCTTGGAATCGAGAAATATGATGGTTTCATTTTGCCTGAAGCATGGAAAAATAATTAAGTAAGGAGTGAACGTACGTGACCAAGCAAAAGATTCATTTTATTGGCGGAGGACAGATGGCGGAAGCTATCATCCGCGCAAGTATTGCCAATGATAGCCTGTCTGCAGATCAAATCAGTGTATCCGATATTAATGAAGCCCGTCTTCAGTTGTTGAATACAAAATACAGCGTAAATACGGATAGTTCGCAGGAGCATGGCCTCTCAACAGCAGAGTTGATTGTAGTTGCAGTTCGCCCACAGGATGATTTGACTGCACTCGGACAAATTGTGCAACAATTCGCTTCACCTGCTGCTGCAGTCGTATCGATTGTGGCGGGGGTAACGATTGTGCAGTTAGGACAATATTTTGGAGCTGAACGCCCAATCATTCGGGTCATTCCCAATACGTTGACTGATACGGGTTACGGATATAGTGGTGTAGCCTTAAATGCCTACGCCACTCGTGATCAAGTTGAGAAGTTCCTGCTCGGGTTCGGCAAAGTACAATATCTGGAGGAGTCATATATAGATATCTTCACTGGGTTCGGTGTGGCTGGACCTAATTATATCTATTATTTCATTGAATCTCTTGCGGATGCGGGTGTCCTCGCCGGACTGCCACGGGAGCAAGCTTGGAAGGTAGCGCTGGAGAATGTTATGGGAGCGGTTGTGATGCTGCAGCAGACAGGTCTACATCCAAGACAATTGCTTGATATTAATAATTCGCCTGGCGGTGTTGGTATTCACGGCTTGTACGAGCTGAACAACAGTGATTTCGCGGCCGGACTGCAAAGAAGTGTTCTGGCAGCCGTGAAGCGCACTACTGAGCTGGGAGTGAAGGAATAATGGCAACCTTGAAATGGGATCATTTAGTACACTATGTGAATGATCTGGATAAACCGGTTGAAATCTTCGGCGGCTATGGTTTGGTTGCTTTCAAGGGAGGTTCTCATAAGGATTGGGGAACCTATAATGCCTTAAGTTATTTTGGGCTAACGTATCTTGAGTTTCTCGGCATTGAGAATCTGGAATTAGCAAAGGCAACCGAACACAATGTTGTAGTGAGGGATGCGGTTAACCTTCTTCCAGAGCAGGAAGTCTTAAGCAGAGTTGTGATCCGGACGAATGATATTGAAGAAATCGCTGCCTCCTTGAAGGCGGCAGGCTTATCATTATCTCCTATAATCGATGGTAAACGTCTGGATAATGAAGGAAGATTAATAGAGTGGCGGATGATGACCATTGATGGAGACTTTCAAGGACTGGTCTATCCGTTTATCATTCAATGGAACGGGACGGATGAAGAGCGATTGGAACGGTTAACGGCATCCGGAGTCATTCAATCCCATCCTGCGGGACATGCGGAAATCGTGAGGGCGGTATTCCGTGTCTCAGATCCTGCAGCCGCCGCTGAACATTGGGGAGAGTTATTTGGACTGCCAATTGAACAGTCAGAGGTTAATAACACCTTCACCCTTAAGATTGGAGATAATTCTTTTGCTTTTATGCAAGGGGATGAGAACCAATTCAAACAGGTCATTTTTGAAACAGATTCCATCGGGTTAAAAGGGAAGACGATTCAAGTTGGTGCTGGTGAATATGTGTTTGTTTAAAAGTAACTGCATCAACTGATTTCCTTGGTTTGAAAATGGGTTGTTATCGCGTAGCGCGGTAACAACCCTATCTGCGTTTTGCAGAGAGAATGTGTTTATCCCCATTTCCCTGCCGATAAAGCGGATTAGCACTGGCAGCCGTATTCTCAAAATCTTCTCGCAGCCCAAGCCAGCTGAACAGGCAGGAATACAAGATTGAACTGTCGAAAAATGATGTAATTTTTATTATTGGGGCATTTTGCATCAGATGTTAAAATATATCTTATTCAGAAAGAGGAGGAAGTACTATTTATGAAATGGGTTTGGGGAGTAATAACAGCGGCAGTATCAGTAATTGTGCAATTGCTTATCTTGAGTCTCTTAGGTTTTAACTTTTTCAGCTTTTCTGTGTTATTCATTATTCCGGTAGGGGGGATTATTCTCGGAGGTATAGCCACCTTCGGATATTTTTCTAAAACTGTGAGACAGGGATTAAAGCCGAATAAAAACAGCTACTTAATTTCGCTTATTTTCATATTACTTTCATTTAGCGGGTTTATGTATGGAGAATATCAAATGGCATATGTCTCATCATCCAATGAAATTAATTATAAGTTTGAGGGGGAGCATATAAGCAATTTTGTGTTTGGAGAATCAGATGAACCTATAACTCTATTGAATTATTATGATTATAAATTTAATAATAGCAGTTTAAGCATATTTTCAAGAGGGCATGTGAGCAATGCCATAGATATTGAACCCAATAAGTGGGTGAACATCAGCAAATTCCTCATACAATGTGTTGGTTTATTAATAGGTGGTCTAAGTGCCGGATTGCTGGTGACAAGTGGTAAGACACATTGTTCTTCATGTAACAAAGCGTATCTACAGGAACATAAACTTTTGGACGTAAATGATGAAATGATAGAACCGGTATTAAGTGAAATCAATCAATACATACAAAATAACAACGGTGAAGGATTAACAAATTATATCACAGAACAAAAGACGCTTTGTGAGGATGTGGCTTCAGATACTAATGTTAAATATGGATTTAAGTTTGGTCATTGTCCCAATTGTCAACAGGGCTACCTGATAAAGAGTTGTTATACGCTAGATAAACATGGGAATTTTGAAGAGCAGGAGGATAAAAAGGCAGTCATTCCTATCAGCCAAGAGATTGTAACTAGTGTACAAAAAACAGAAATAGCATCGTAAATGAATATTTGAGAGAAGTGGAGAAACCTGCCACTTCTTTTTCACGTGCTTCCTTAGATGCGGCGGACAAAAGAAAAAGCGCTCGAGGTATGTTTTCCCATACCTCGAGCGCTTATTTAGGCTGTTACTGCGGGATAACCTGGGTGATCTGGTTCAATAGCTCGTTGACTTGGTTTATAGTCTCGGGAATACCTGTCGATTCGAAGGCGGCTTTTCCTTCTTCCAGGTTAGTTATGGCCTGATCCAGTCCTTGCTGCAGTGTTTCATTGTATCCGACAATAGATTGATGCAGGTCTGCCGCATATTCCGGAACCTGAAGCCCGGCATATTCGACGATCTGTTCCTTGAGGGCAACCAGCCTATCCTTTAATTCATCCCTGGCCTGCGGGTCTGTGGCAGCATCTGTAGCCCAGGTCCCCATCTCTTGTCCGAACTCCGTCAAAGTTTGCATATAAGAAGCTGTATCGGCGGTGAAATTGACGCTGTCTCCTACCTTTTCCGCAATCCCGCAACCCGGTACAACCAGCAAGATGAGTAGCAGCAGACTTAAGCCATATTTCTTCATTTGCGTCACTCCTTTAGAGTATTGTATGTGCCAAGTTTACTGTAGTTCATACGGCCAGAAGGGCATCAGGTTGCATGAAAGTGATATGCGGCTACGATTACCGATGAAGACGATACTGCTCCATACTTCCAGGATTTAAGTGCTCCCAAAAGGTTTTGGGGTTTAGGGGGAACTCGTTATTTATGGGGACTTGTATTTTAGAATTTTCACATGGACTATTAAAGGAAATTGTTTCCCATTTTTGCGGGGATGCTGCCCCAAAACACACCTGTACGCTAATCTCCGTCGTGTCAAAAACCATTGAATGCAAGGTTCCTAAACCATCTTCATAAAATGGGCAACATACGCCCTTTGGCACTTTTTCCTCCAGTATTGTCTTTATTGATTCTACAGAAATAGATCCTTTCTTTTTTGAGAAGTAATCTTTTATAGTGTTATATCGAATAACAGAATGCCTTCTCCGGTTATTATCATAAGGCAACATTTCGTTGCTCTCATAATGATTTGTTGCAACAAGGAAATCTTCACTGTTTCTAAAAGATATTTTCCTATCGTCTCCGAAACAGACAGTTTCAGCTATTGTGGCATTTCCGTAAGTATCAGCAATTAGCAGGTTTACATTGCTTCGTATAGGCATATTCTTCAAAAGATATATGGCATCCTCACATCTCATCTTCAGTAGAAAATTCATAACTTCTGCCGATTAAAGTGTGCCCATTAGATGTAATACTTGGCAAAGCTGCGAATTGACTGCATGCTCCAGCTTCTATTACATCATCCGCAAATACAGCCAATTCTCCCAGTGGGATTTTTAAGCTGTCTGAAAGTCCAAGGATTTCCTCGTTTACTCCGGGACAAAATTCATCTAAAAGGGTTTGTTTCTTTCTTAATAAAAAACTATCCATACAATCACCTTGTATATTGATACTCATAAGCTCCGGGTTGTTTCTGACTGTATGAGCCAGCTTAGTGCCAATCTCGTAATGGCTGCCCTCTGAGACGAATTTAGAAAAGCTAACGAACTGGTTTGACATGTTATGCGCCTTCTTTCAGATTTTTTCGGAAATTTTATAAGTACTATGATATTGTTTTTCTTTCATATTGTCCTGTCATTACCTGCGCATAGTTGACAGGTCGAAGAGGGGCACGAGCTGAAGAGCAAGCTTCGAATTTTCGGAATTCTGTACAACTCTCGAATACATGATGTTAGGTAACTCTGCCTTTAGGATTACCTTTGGTTTCTAATCTGGTTTGCAAAAATAAAAGAAATCAGTTATATTCAAAGTAATTAGATAATCTAACTATAGGAGTAAGGAGGTATACAAATTGAAAAGAAAGCCTGCCAAGGAATATACAACTGAGCAACAATTGCCGAGACTTGGAACATCACCTTATTTGAAGTTGATGGAGCGAACAGCCTCATCCGATACCAATCTAAATTCAGCGCATCTGGGACTAATTATGCTCTGGCTGGGAGATAACATTTTAGACATGGTGGATATTGATTTAGCTGCTTTTGACATCACGGAGAGCAAGCTGGATCTATTACTCCTATTATCCCTTCACGCAGATCAGGAGTTGGTGACACCTTCATCCATAGCAGACCGGTTGGGGATTCGCCGATCGTCTGTAACGGCCTTGTTAATATGGCTGGAGAAAAAAAACTTGATTGTTCGTGAACCGTATGCCAAGGATGGTCGCATGACTCACGTTCGTATTAGCGCTGAAGGCAGTACGCTTGTGAATCAAATATTACCTACGTTCTGGTCTACTTGCGCATCCCTAGTTGATGAATTAGATAAAGAGGAGCAAGCGGTGTTCCAAAAAGTGTTGGTTAAACTAAATGCAAGCTTAGAAAAACGACTTGGATCAGGCAGATGATTTTTTTGGTCATATAGTTAGATAATCTAATTACATTAAAGAGATGAAACTTTCAATTGCGGCTTCCATGTAACTCCCATTTCGCAACGAAATCTAACTTCGAACAAATTTTATAATTGAGGTGTAATATGAACAATTCAATCAATGCTACGGGTGCAACTAGAAATTATACGCTTATGACCATTATACTTTGCTGGACCGGCCTTGTTGTCATGTCCAGTCTATACGCAACGATTCCGCTAATTACATTGTTTGCACAGCTTTTTGAAATTTCCACGACGAATGCTGCCGCTGCGGGAAGTACTTTTTCGATAGGCTTTGCCATTGGTTGCTTAATCTATGGCGCGCTATCCGATAAATACGGACGTAAGACCGTTATATTTGCAGGGCTCCTTTTCCTGACATTGATATCATTAATTCTGGGAACCGTTCACAGCTTTGCATTGATTTTGGGATTAAGAGGACTACAGGGAGCAGCAGCAGCAACCTTCTCTCCAGTAGCACTTGCCTATGCGGTTGAGATGTATCCAGCGGAAAAACGGGTAACTACCATTGGTTTTATCAGTACAGGATTTCTGATTGCTGGTATTGTTGGTCAAGTGGTTAGTAGTATACTCAGTGAGCATTATGGCTGGAACGCTGTTTTTTATAGTCTTGCCGTTGTTTATGCGGTGACCGCCATATTAGTGTTCTTCTTCCTTCCCAAAGGAGGTATCCAGCAGGCACACGCTAATATCTGGGAGCCTATTAAGCAAATTGGCAAAGTGTTTGTTCAAAAACAATTGGTGTTATGTTATCTAGTGGCATTCGTTCTGCTTATGTCTTTTGTAAGCATGTATACAGTGCTGGGTAACTATCTAAGTACAGCTCCATATGAGCTAAGCAAGCAAGAAATTCTTTCTGTCCGTATTATCGGCATAGTAGGCATGCTCGTTTCTCCATTCGCGGGAAGAATATCTAAGCATGTCGGCTTAGGTAGAACGCTTCGCGGTGGATTGTTGCTAGCGATCATTGGTTTGGCGTCTATGGGGATGATTTCTAATCTGCCACTTCTTATTGTGATGAGCATCCTTTTTGTGGGGGGGATCGCACTAGCCGTTCCTTCACTTGTTTCGCTTGTTGGGCAAGTGGGCGGCAAGATGCGCGGGATAGCTGTATCCGTATATACTTTTATATTGTTTACAGGCACAAGCTTCGGTCCGATTATCTCGCTTCAATTGATGAATAATGCAAGTTATTTAATTACGTTTCTTCTATTGGCATGTATTCTGTGCATTGGGTTGCTAGCAGCATGTCTTATTCATCATGATGAGGCAGGAGAGTTAAACAGCCAGTAAATGTGTTATCAATAAACAAAAAACGATGAAATGACATCATAACGATTACTCATTTGATTTCATTTTAACGAATCCGTTCTGGAATTCGAAAGATTAAATTATTCTAGGAAGCTTCCTCCAGAGTTGGGTGGGAGCTTTTTAGCTTCTAAGTGTATTTTGAAATCGTAATATTCTTCCATTTGATAGTATAATTAAAACAAGTTTATTGAATCTTTAACTATTGAGGACTTCCAAGGCACAAGGTTATGGAGGCTACGCTAAATTTCTGCTCCACACAATGTCAATGAATCAGGTTTTGTGCGAGTTAACCACTGGTATGAAGTTGGGGACTATTTTTTAACGAAAGAGGTATGAAATGAAAACAAAGTTCATTAACATTGAAGGATTACATGGCTGTGGGAAATCAACAACTGCATGGAAGCTAAATGAAAAATTGAGGGAGCAAGGCTTCAACTCGAGAGTCTATCTTGAAGTGGACATGGACTATGCTCAAAGAAATCCCTGTGACCTTAGATTTTTAGCTTTATTAAATGAAGAAGAATATAAGAATCTGACTATTCAGTATCCTGAACAATCCAGCTTAATTGAAAGTTTAGTTGAGAAAATTGATGATGAATACTATCAAATTTATTATCCGGACATTAGTGATGATTGTAATGAATTATTAGACAAACTAAAGTCTTATCAGGCATATGAAGGAAGATTGAATAGTGATACTTTTGTAAGAATAATGTTTATGAAGTTTAATGATTTTGTTGAGAACGCAGTGCAGGATGATATTGTTTATATTTTTGAAAGTGTTTTATTTCAACACATTATAAATGAATTATTGCGTTTCAGTAACTTATCAGAAACATATATTTCTGAATGTATAACGAAATTGACAAATATTTTAAAACCACTGAACCCCATATTGTTTCATTTGCGCACTGATAATACTAAAGGGATTATAGATAAAGTTGCATCTGAACGGTTGTCAGATAATTATGATTTATATCCTGATTGGATTGATTGGATGATTGAATATGTAAAGAATTCTAGCTATGGGGAGAAGAATAATGTCCAAAATAGGGAAGATTTAATGGAGTTCTTTTATAAAAGGGCTGATATTGAAGAGAAGGTATTTAGTTTATTGGATATAGAGAAACATATAATTAACATCGATCCGATAAGTAAAGAGACACTGAATTCTATGGTTTACAGTATCCTAAGAGATGAAAGTAATAAAACAAATGAATTTAAAATTAAGTAATACCAATAAAAAACATAATAACGGAGGTTCTATGCAATGACGACTGATTTATTCTGGGAAATGATAAACAACTCAAAAAAGTATGGTGAAGAACAAGTTGAATGGTTAACCAAAGAATTAACAAAGTCTAGTAAAGAAGAGATCCTTCAATTTGAAATAGAATTTAGGAATAAGATGGAACAATCCTATACATCTTCATTATGGGCGGCAGCTTTTGTAGTAATGGGAGGATGTTCAGATGATGGATTTGATTACTTTAGAGGTTGGTTAATCTCCCGAGGAGAAGAAGTATTCCATCAGGTAATAAAGAATCCTGAATTTCTGGCAGAATATTTATCTGAAGAAAATTTGCAAGAGGATGTTTTTGCCCCCCAATTGGAAGAGATGCTATCAGTTGCTTCAGACGCGTACATTTATCTAAAAACCGGTACGTTTGAGTATAACGATGACATAAACACTGAATTTTATAATGAGTTAGAAGCTCGGGGCTACAATTTTGAAGTAATAGAGATTGAAAATGATTGGGAAGAAGAAGACCTGGAAGAAATGTACCCATTGTTATGGGATAGATTTGGAGAGAACCCGCTGACCTAAGGAATGCTTTGATGGCGGACAAACCGGAATGTAAAGGTCGTGGTAATGGTATAATATTCGGTTACTATTTAGAGTTCCCCTTTTCAAACAGGGGTCTGGGATGAGCTGCAAGCTGTTAATTCAATCTGTTAACAAGTCATTAACAATAGCGGATGTGTACTTTGGAAACAAAGATGGTGTAGATACGTTGGCAACAGGTCACCCAGCGGGAAGAAAACTTGATAATCCTAAATTATGGGATGACCAGGAATGGGTTGACGGTGTAATGGAGAAGCTTAGAAAATATGAAACCGAACTTTTGAGCATGTAATGATCCTGTTGATAGATTATTAGAATAGGAGGATTACGATGGAACCCAAATTCGCCCTTATTAAGTTTGGTGGAATTACATTGATCCTTTCGGGGATTCTCTTTTTTGTACAATATCTATTTATGTTACCAATGCCCAGTTCTCCGCTCTCGGATGCGGATCTGGTGACATGGCTGCAGGAATGGCGGTTCAATCTCTCGATGGCAGACGAACTTTTGTTCTTTGCTACATTATTATTGATACCCTCAATCGTTGCATTGTACCAGATATTGGTGAAGGTAGACAAGATCAAAACATCGCTGGGATGCAATCTTTTGGCTGTTATCATATCGGTTAATATCTTACTGGTCATTATCTTGGGGCGTTTGGTCTATCCCGTCTATAATATTGAACTCTCACCTGATATCTACAAGCTGGTAATCAGCATATACTATGGAGGTATGCACTCTGTAGCGATCATACTGAGCATGGCAACCATCATATTGTGTCTCGTGATAAGAAAAAGTGTGCTCGGCAAGTCTGCAGCTTATTTTGGATTTGTGGTAGGGGTATTGGATCTTATCGGAGCCTATCCGTGGATAGTTGGAACTACTATGGTATTTGTTTCTCAGTTGGCTTTCGCTGCATGGTTTGTTTTTATCGGCATGAGGATGCTGGGGAGGATGGAGGAAGCAGTGGGATAGGCTATTTAATTACCATTTTCGGATTGTCCTATCAAGCTCACATACTTATTGGTAAACGGATAAACAAGCTCCCGTGGTTCGTCACAGGAGCTTGTTTTTGCTGCGGACTATTCTATTTTGCCGGGATAACGCTTGGGGTTGTCTGTCTGACCCAGAATATAGTCGATGCTTACTTTATGGAAATTGGCCAGTGTAATTAAAACGGTACTCGGGACATCCAAATTTCCGTTCTCATAGCGGGAATAAGTGGCTTGTGTAATATGTAATAGCTCAGCCATTTGTTGCTGTGTTAGATCTTTGTCTTCGCGTAAGTTGCGGATTCTTTTGTACAATGTGATCACCCAAGCCAAGTTTACTTTATGCGAAAAATGCATAATGATATTTATGCGGTTTTCGCATAAAATTTATACATAGAAAGATTGATAGTCTGCGAAAGGAGGCCTAATGAATCATTTTAGAGGATTTTCATTTTAAGCAAGTCGAAACGCTGTTCGATTTATTGATTGATTCCAACTCCTTGCAATCATCTTAATCGTTTATTCAAGGATATAAAATAGGGCCATTAATGATGGTTGAAGTGTTTAATGGGGATAGTAATAGATTAGCCAAGGAAAAGTCACCGTATCTGCTGCAACATGCGCATAACCCGGTGCTGGTTCCCTTGGTCGGAGGAGGCTTTTAAAATCGCCAAGCGCGACTACAAGCCCATCTTCCTTTATAAGCTAGTTGTTGATTCACACGTACCTGTCATTGATGAGATATTCGTGTGAATCAATTATTGTTGAATCTCTTGCAGCATTTGCTGATGGAATCTAATGTAAACAAGCTGGAGGCGCATGTTGGGCGGCACTCCAGCTTGTTTTTATTTGTTGAGGTTCATCCTGCTCGTAAGTAAGATAAATTCACTCTTGCTATTAGTTGTAATTAAAGATATATTATTAATTAAATGAATGATCATTTAATTAATTGGGGTTTTGTTTAAAGAGAGGAGAATATATTTGGCCAGACCCGTTAATGAAGAAAAAAGACAGGAGCGGCGTAAACGTATCCTAAAAGAAGCTGTAGTCCTGTTTGCAGAAAGTGGATATTCAAATACCACAACGGCTAGCATTGCCCAGAGTGTGGGAGTGACTCCCGGAACCATTTTTCAATATTTCCCTAGTAAAGAAGCTTTATTCTACGCCGCTGTCATGGAGCCGCTTGCTGATATTCAGGTGAAATCACTTGCTTGTCTACAACAAGAGGGGACGCCGGGGGTATTGATCATGAACATGGTAAAAGAACAATTTGACCATATCTACTTCTATACAAATGAATTACGGCTTACTCAATCTGTTTTAGGACAACGAATAAGATTCCCTGAACTTACAGAGAAGGTCCTTGAAAGTATAAAGGTAATGACAGATAAGATCGAATCTGTTTATGCCAAGGGACAGTCCATGGGAGAATTCAACAAAAGCTTTTCTCCGGCAATGATCTCCCGTGCTTATATCTCTTTCTTAAATGGAGTGGCTTTAACTCTTGGAGAAAATATTCTTAATCATCCCGAGTGGGAAAATCTGAAGGGGCATGCCTTTTATTTGTTCGCACCCATACAATCTAAAGAAAAACTGGGGGAGTCTAAATGAGTCAAACATCATTACAACCCGATCTGACATTTAACGTTCGTGTGAAAAGACGGAAGAAAATTTTATGGAGTCTGGGGATCGTGCTTTTGCTTGTGATAGCTCTTGTGTTTTATATATCTTATAAAGTAGTAGACACCTTGCTGCATCATCCTAAAGACACTAATGTCAGCTACGAATTGAATATCACTAAAACTCCCTACGAAGAGGTCGAGTTCAAGAGTCTGAAAAATGATAATACGATTAGAGGGACCTTTTTTCCTTCCGGTAAAGCAAGTGATCAGACGATTATTGTCGTCCATGGATACACTAGTAATCGTTTAGTCAAAGGACGGACTCGAAAGTTAGTAGAGCATTTCGTCCCGAAAGGCTACAATGTATTGGCATTTGACCTCAGCTCGCAAGGTAAATCCGATGGTGATTTGATTACCCTGGGCCGCAATGAAAAGTACGATTTGCTGGGAGCGGTGAGCTATTTAAAATCCAGAGACCATACAGGTGATAACATTGGAGTGATCGGCTTTTCAATGGGTGCTGCTACTTCTTTGCTAGCCGCAAGTGAGAGTGATGATATCAAGGCCGTAATTGCAGATAGTTCTTTTCGTAATGCCGGTCTATTTCTGAGAGAGGGTTTGCCCTTCTTTTCAGGTTTACCTGCGTTTCCCTTCAGTTATACATCGACTTGGATGGCAAATTGGGCCTTTAAGGTTGATCTTGATTCCATATCTCCTATGGATGCGGTGAAAAAGATGCAAGACAAGCCAGTTATGCTTATTCATGGTACTGGAGATCAGCAAATTAGTTATAAAAATACAGAAATTATCTACGAGTCCTTAACAGATAACCCAAATGCAGAAGTATGGTACCCGCAAAATACGGAACATATCGATGCTCTCAACCACTACCCGACTGAATATTTCCAAAGAGTAGACCGCTTTATGGATGAGTATGTAGGAAAATAATTTCAGTCCAAGAGAGCCAACTAGTGTACGAAGTAAAACTACCCAATAATATCAAGCATTTTTAGCCTGTAGTGTAGAGCATGGTGATAAGATCGACTCAAGCTGTCGTTGCAAAGAGGGGGGATTTGACCTCTATGCCCTGACCTTCAGCATTATATTCACGAACGTATATGAGATAAGCATTTCGTATCCATTTATCTTAATATTGTTTCACCCCAAAAGACACTAACACTACTGTAGTGTCTTTTTCATTCCCATTGAGCAATATAAATTTATATACATTTGAGTCAAAGGAGGTATATATTGGAGAACAGAGAAGGGGAAAATTCTAACCGATTACTACAAGAAAAATCACCATACTTACTACAGCACGTCCATAATCCAGTGACTGGTATCCGTGGGGTGAAGAAGCCTCCATTGATGAGATGTTCGTGTGAATAAATTGTTTATAGCAGCATCCTCAAGTAGACTATAAAGGATTATTACTTTTGGGAAAAATGTATAGTGCAATAAAGTGCATTGTGTGGATAAAATTGTATATGAATCTTTGATAGGTTTGACAAAAGCGGGTATTTCAATGATTCCAATTGCAGGCGGCGCAATTAATGAGGCGCTGTTTGAAATCAGAGGTGGAATTGCACAAAGGAGTTTTAAAATTTATTAGGAATGGATAGTACGCCTTTATTATTTTAAATGATGAAATCTACTCTCGTAACCATAGGCACGGGAGCATCTCGATATAATTAAACAACATGAAAATTTCCAATTATAAATCCGCTAATATGGTTAAAAAGAACATTAAGGAAGGGAAGGCAGGTGAGTCTATTGGAGGATTTGTATTATGGAAAAATCAGCCCAAGTGAACGAAGCTATTCTAGCGATCCCAAATATGCACTGTACTCCAAGCAAATCTCTGAGCTGGGTACCCGCAATTAAGGAAGCTATCGCTATGGGAGCAGTTGGGAAGCTATCGGAGCTTAGGTAATGAATCAAAGTGACAGTTAGAGATGAATACTTTTTTTAGAGAACCGGGGCGAGATAGATTCGTTTCGGTTTTTTTGTCTAAGCCAAGTTATATTAATTTCAGGAAAGAAATTAAGACCCAGCCTGGTTGGTCATTAGTAATTACTATTGCATTCACCTCAACTAGTATGGCTATACAAAGAATTTAAAGTAATGCTGAAGCTGATCAAAAGAATAAGTTAACGCTGCTTCAAAAGAAAATGGATTTATTCAGTCGTAGAAGCTGCAACTGCACAAGTGATCAACAAACAATTAAAGCTGAGATTCCGTCAACTACCATACAGGCGAGTGGATTCGCCCGCTGGTATCAGATTAACAGCAAGGCATCCGATGTATCTACAGTGATGGACCTGACTAATACAACATCAAAGTAACTGAATTCAACTGGTTAATCCACTAAATTTTTACTACTAAATGATAAACACCGTTACAAAAGTTTTCACTTCAAAATACTATAACTTATCTAATGATGGGGAGTGATAAGATATGAGTATAAATCCACAGTGTAAAAGGTTTGCCGAGATTTTTGGCGGTGAAGCACAAGTCATAAACGGAGTATGTGTAGCCACTAAGTTGCGTACAAATATTAAGGTGAAAATTTTGGGCAGACGTTCTAAGGGCCTATTCACACTTCCTTTTGGTATTTCCTTCGAGAGTGTGGGTGCAGATGGCAGGGGGTTATGTCTTGGAGAGTCAGTGATACTCACTAAGGAAATAAATCCGTTTATCTCTAGACTTCGAAAATCAGGAATTAAAGTAACGGCTCTTCATAATCATTGGTTATTCACAAATCCAAATATATGGTATATCCATTGGGAGGCAATTCAGCGTCCGCTAGTTTTTGCTAAGAACGTGCGTGAAGCATCTAGAGTATTGACGAACAAACCGGTTGGTCCATTTATTTGTAAGCCTGCTAAAAAATAAGGGTATAAAATAAAAGGCACTAGCCCCCTGCTAGTGTCTTACATACACGATCCGAAAATAATAAAAAATCAATGCGTATACCGCAAAGATATACAAAAGAATGTAGCATGTTATTAGTTTAATCTATTATTGTATTGGTATTCCTTCTACACTTCTGCGGCTCTCCCCGTCTATTTTGGGTCCACACGAAAAGAGGTGATGCCTATGACAACTCAAAAAGTACCCAATAGATTAGCCAAGGAAAAGTCGCCGTATTTGCTGCAACATGCACATAATCCGGTGAACTGGTTCCCTTGGTCGGAAGAGGCTTTTGAAGTCGCCAAGCGTGACAACAAGCCTGTCTTCCTTTCTATTGGGTACAGCTAGTTGTTGATTCACACGTACCTGTCATTGATAGGAGGTTCGTGTGAGTCATTATTTAAAGAAGTTCTTGCAGATGGGTTGCAGGAATTTTTTGATAGAGACAAATCTTGACAAGATTAGTTGTTAAAGCTACTATAGTTATGACAATGAAAATAAGGCGGGTTATACAAATGAGCATTCAATATGACTACACACAATTGATCGGATTCAAAATTATTAAGGGCGAAGTTCTCATAAAGAGAAAGCTTCTAAGCGCCTTCTTAGATAAAGGATATGATATCACTTTTGAGCAATGGACAGTTCTTAATGTACTTTATACAGAATCGGGTCTGATTCAAACTGAAATTGCAATCAAAACTTACAAAGACAAAACAAATTTGACCAGAATTCTGGATGTTCTTTCTAAAAAAGGTTATATTGTACGCGAGACCCATGATAAAGACAGAAGAAGCACCCGAATTTACTTGACTGATGCAGGAAAAAAGATGTTTCACGATCTGATTCCTTGTGTGAAGTCTATTAATGAACAATTTCGAAAAGGCATATCAGACGAAGATTTCGAAGTGTTTATGAACGTGCTTGATAAAATAAGCGGTAATGCCGAATGATTTTTTTTGTTAAATAGTTGCTATAGCTATAATAGATTAAGCTAATAAAATATTGGAGGAGGAATTTATATGGTGAAGCTGTCCCTGCAAGAGAAGTTTGCATTTCAGTTTATCTTTAATGAAAAGAAGGTGTATCACAGATGGTACGGAAGATTCTTGTCTTTCGGAATTGATTTCGGAAGATTGAAAAGAGTCGTCGCTAGAATTCCAAATTGGATGCAGTGGTGTGAAGAATGGACGAAAGAAGGAGATGAACTACATAGAAAAGCAGAACAGGCTCTAACTGAAGGTTATCGTACTAAGGCCAAAGCATTGTTTCATGAGGCAGTAGGTTGCTATCATGTTGGCCAACACATCTTCTTTATTGATTGCAGCCAGAAAGAAGGATCTCAAGAGAAGGCAAGAAGAAGCTACAAACAGGCTATCAGTTTATATGAAGACAAAGACAAACCAATCCGGATTGAGATTCCGTTTAAAGGTGTGGAAATTCCTGCTTATTTACGGCTTTCAGGAATTCCGAACAAACCATTGGTCATTTTTGTGAATGGAATGGATAACATTAAGGAAGCTGAAGGCCATTCCCAGGGCACTCTTTATAAACAGCATGGATTCAATTTTATTACTTTTGATGGCCCCGGGCAGGGAGAACTGTGGAAGGACATGAAATTTGATGTCAAAGAATATCACAAAGCAGTTTCAGCAATTATCGACTGGGTGGAGAAGCAACAGGACTATCAAATGGATACTCAAAAAATCGCCTTGACAGGCTTTAGCTTAGGAGGATATTTAGCTCCGGTGTCTGCAGCGTATGACAAACGAGTAAAATGCGTGGTAGGTAACAGCGGGCTGGTTTATATCGGGGGTCTCCAAGGTTTAAAGCAATTAAATCCGATCTGGCAGCGTGGTGTCACTTATATGACTGGATGTTTGACACTGGAAGAAGCTGTTCATCAATTTGATTGGGACATTGAAATGGCTCCGAATCTGCAAGTCCCTCTATTGTTTTATCATGCAGGGAAGGATGAAGTGATGCCCTCGCCAAAAATTCATTCAGAAAAGATAATGAAATGGGCACAGGGAGACAAGCAGCTTAAATATTACGAAGAGGGGGAACATTGCACCATGAATTATTTGGATGAAGTGTTCCCTGAAATGATTGACTGGCTTAAACACAACCTTGCAATGAACTGAACAAATAGAATCGGGAATATCTAATCAATTGAAGAGGTGGTTAATGATATGGATAAAAATCAGCAGATGCTTCATGACACGATTCGAACTGTACCCATAGACAGGGCAATTCCCAATGGATTTGATTTAATTGATTATTTGAAGCTTATGGAAGAACACCGGAAGGGTAGAGACTATGTTGACACATGTTTAGAGATCGCAGAGACTGCTCAATCGCTTGCGGAGAAGGCTTTAAAAGATGGCCGTATTTTTACTGCAAGAACATTTTTCTTAAATGCAACGGCAGCATATAGAGTCGGACAATACACAATAATTCATGACACGGAAAAAAAGCTGGATATGTATCGTAAATTAATCACCTGCTACAGCGAAGCGGCAAAATTATATACTCCACAAATCGAGATAGTTAAAATTCCATACAAGGGATGCCAAATGGTAGGTTGGTTGAGAATGCCTGAAAAAACAAACGTTCGGGTACCCGTGGTTATTTCTATCGGTGGTGCTGATGGATGGCGAGAAGAGCATCACAATTATAGCCATTTTTATTCCGAAAGAGGAATAGCCTATTTGATGATTGATGGGCCCGGCCAAGGTGAAACAAGATTATTCAATAAACTGTATATGGAATTGAACAATGAAGAAGCTCTAAATGAAATAATTGAGTATGTATCCAAAGATCAACGTTTTGAGAAAATCGGGATGATTGGCTACAGTTTTGGAGGATACTTGGTTGCCAGAACGGCAGCCATTAGTGACAAGCTGGATGCTTGTGTTGTTAATGGGGGCTCATACTCTCCCAAAGAAATACTGTCCTTCTTGCCACACTTTACAAATGTATTCTCTGCTTTGACTAATAAAAAGGATCAAGACTTGGAACTGTTTATTAATGGCATGACTATGGAAGGATATGCTAACCAGATCAAATGTCCGCTTTTTTTGAATCATGGAAAACTTGACCCCTTATTTTCAGCATCCGGTATTCAAAGAATTTATGATGAGTCTCTTTCTATGAATAAAACAATTAAACTATGGGATGATGGAAACCACTGCGTAACCAACCATGCAACTGAAGTTATTACAATGATAACGGACTGGTTTACAGAAGTGTTGTGTTAAAGTCAAAGACTTGGTTGTTACATTGTTTGCTAGGTATGACCTACAATTATATAACTTTTTTATTCGTATAAAATAGTCAGTTGAAGCATGGGTCGCTCACCTCCACACATTCGGAAAATGGATCGAACAAAAGTGGGATATCCGGTATTCGGATCGGGGAGCACTAGACCTGCTGTACCGTTTGAAGCTTAGCTTTACGAAGCCGACCTTCACGCTGGCTAAAGCATAAAAATAGGCGGAATTCAAAAAACACTTGCAAGCGTAAAAAAACACCTCGGAACTTTGTCTGCCGCCAGCCGGTTAACCCTGAGGCGATCAAGGAGCTGCTGGTAGTACGACAATAGGCAGAATGAAATTGCAATAAACCGTTATGTAAATCAAGAGGAGCGCAGGAAGAACTGCGCTCCTCTTTTTGTTGTTTGCGTGCCCAGAGGCACGCATTATCTAGTTGGTGAAAGTCCAACCAAAGGAGGGGCCATGCCACCTTTGTAGCTAGGATGCTTGCGCATGGCGAAATCTGTGTGTAAAAGCGCATCGACAAAAGTACCGGTCAGAGACCGGGCGAGCGACAACCCAGGCCGCAACATGAAGGAGGCATTCTATAAGTCCCGAAGACGAAGTGAATCGTATGCAGGAAGGGAGTCCGAGGGGCTCATAGTGCGTGCGTGGCAGCACGATCATCATGTGGGTTAAAGTCACGCTGAACACCGGGCCAGGGGGCTCATATCCAAACTCGGGAGTAACAACTCGGGTGTGGTGATTTTTTTCTACGTCTGCCCGTTTCACTAACCATGTGGAAAACTTCTCCTAGGGTGTAATAAGCGGAGTTGGAATCGCTACATCTGGCGCGATAGCTCAGATAACTGGGATTCACAATGGATATAGACTATTTTTGACGGTATCATTGCTGCACTAGAGTCCGATGATTTTTCAGAACCTGAATTGTTGTCAATATGGGAAGCTGCCACAGAATTTTTTATGTGTTAGAGAATCCAAGTAATTATGATACTCAAAATAAATTAAGAACAGTCTACATCACAGACATAAGAGAAGCTCTCCTTCTACCAAGCAATCGACTTGGCTATAAAGTTCTGATTGAAAAAATGAAAAAAATATCGGAGTTTCAACTTGGATTAAAAAGGATCAGCGAGGAGAAGCATATTTTATTATCCCTACTCGATGGTTTGATAAAGAAGGATTCTTCTTGGAAAGGTTCAGAAGTTTATATAATTCAGGTTTTAGAATTCTGGAGGGATATTTTTAAGGGATTTGTCATCCCAAGTTGCTGATATACAACGTTCCTCTCATTTATCCGATGGGACAACAAAAGAATGAGGATGTTATAATGGGTTCTGAACTTATGACTTAGATTGCTGTTGAAAAGGGCTTCAGTGTTTACATTATTTATTTTACCAGAAGCTATTAATACATTAAGCCCAGAAGAAAACAAGTACTGTACCTGAATTAAATGCAAGGTAAGACAGCGAAACAGTTCTAAGTCTGCTACCTATATCTTTTTAATATTGGGAAAATAAAATGAGGTATTCCAATGTGCGAAGTAATTGATCTAGATCAGCTCGCTTAGAAAGGCGATAAACAAGCTGTAGTCGAGCATATCCACAGATACGATCCATTAATTCACAATTATTCGCGACAGGTTGGGAAGCTGAACGAAGATTGCAAGCAGCAATTAATGCTTGAACTCATATTAGCTATGCATCGTTTTGATCACAGCAGTTACTTTGTTAATTTAGCCGGGCAAGCCCTTATAGCTATACAACGATTGAATTCTGGACCCTTTGTTGTAGTAAGGAGAGGAGGACTTTTATCATATGAATATCGACAGGATCAGGATATGGATAAAGAATCAACGTATCAAAAAGAAAATCATGCTTGTTTATTTTCCGCTTGTTGTCATTCCAATTATTGCTCTTGGATTCTTTTCTTACATCATGAATACGGATGCAATCATTAAGAATACAAAGAAGAATGTTCTGGATGAATCCAGGCTGATCGTCATGAAAATAGAGAATGTTTTGTCCAGTTCCAATGCTTCCGCCAACATCTTGATGCAGGACTTGAATAAAGAAACAAAATTAAAGTTGATCGAACCGAATGAATCTTGGCAGGATGAACTGCAGACTTCGGATTACGATCTCCTCAATAGGGTTGAGGACAGGTTGGATATTGCCATGATGCTGTTCCCTGAAGTGGATTCTGCGATATTTATCGATCGGAGCATGCATGTGTACAGCACAAATCCAGCCCTGATTACGGGAACCCGGGAAGGGTTGACTAGCCCGATGTTTCGGGTAATTCAGCAAAGCAATGGAAAAAATATCGGATTTCCGATGCAGCGCAGGTCTTTTTGGGTGATGAGCAAGGGAGATACTGTCTATACGATCGGTAAAAAGATACTGGATTTAGAGACGCTGGAAACCCTTGGTTATCTTTTGGTCAATATTAACGAAAAAACATTTGAGTCGGTCTATCGATCCGTAGGCTCGCTTCAGTCGAGCGTTTACTATGTGATTGACGAAAGGGGGAATATTGTCTCCTCTTCAGACAAGAATAGGATTTTGACTCCTGCGGAGCAGGGCGCAGAAGTTGGAGGTGAGGTGTCTGCAGCCGGGACCGTGGAGAAGATTGGATACTCTGAAGGGCGAAAAATATTGTATACTTCCACTGGCTTTGAACAGCAAGGGTGGCGGCTGATCAATGAGACACCTCTTCGGGAACTGACCCGAGATTCGAGGCAGGTATCAATCGTTATTTTGGTCATTGGTTTCATATGCCTTCTGCTGGCCGTATTCGGAGCGATGATCCTGTCCAAATCGATTGCAACCCCTATCATGTCTTTGGCCCAATATATGAAGCGGATTAACGAGGAGAATATCGATAAGCCCCTTGAAGTAGGAAGAGGTGATGAGGTCGGGATACTAGCTGCCGGTCTCAACAAGATGATGGGTAGAATTCAGGAGCTGCTCAATCGAGTGAAGAATGAGCAACAGAAAAAACGAGAATTCGAGCTGGCGCTGATTCAAGAGCAAATCAAGCCTCATTTCTTCTACAATACGTTGGATCTCATCTACGTCTTATGCCGGTCTGGTGAGAGTGATGAAGCGGGCAGGGCCACTAAGGCGCTGGCTGACTTTTACCGCATTGCACTGAGCAACGGCAAAGATATCATCACGCTGCGGGAAGAGATTCAAAACGTGGAAAACTACTTGAAAATTCAAAGAATCCGCTATGCGGATCTGTTCGATTTTAGCATTGAAATCCCCAATGAGCTGCTGGGCTGTAAGCTTCCCAAGCTCACGCTCCAGCCATTGGTTGAGAATAGCATTTATCATGGGATTAAAGAAAAAGGAGATTTTGGGCATATTATCATTACCGGTTACAAACAGGAGGAGACCGTTTGTATCAAAGTGTCCGATGACGGCATCGGATTTTCACTTCCTGAATTGAAGCAACTGAGCCTGAATAATACGGATAAGAATTCCTTCGGTTTAAGCAGTGTGGGAGAGCGGATTCGATTGTATTTCGGAGAACCCTACGGAGTTAATGTATCGAGCAAAGTGGGGGAAGGTACTGATGTTATAGTGCATATTCCCTTAAATATGAAAGGAAATGGACAGAATGTATAAAGCGATCATAGCGGATGATGAAGCGGTGTTTCGAAAATACCTGATAGGTGCGATTGATTGGGGGACTCACGGCATTCGCGTTTGCGGTGAAGCGAAGAACGGAGTTGAAGCACTTGAGCTGATTGAGCGCGAATCCCCTGACTTCGCACTCATTGATATTAATATGCCATATATGAATGGAATTGAGCTTGCGACTGCTATTAAGGAGAAGCATTCTTCTACAATTGTATTATTCGTAACGGGCCACAGTGAGTTTGAATATGCCCGGCAAGCCATCAAAATCGGGGTGTCGGATTACATTCTAAAGCCGTTTGACGAAGAGGAACTACTCGCGGCGGTCATCAAGATGAAAAGTGAAGCGGACAAGTACAGGCTTGAACAGGATCAAACTAGGAAGGAAAAGTCGATCTGGAGGGAGAGCTTGCTTAACCAACTGATCAGCAAAGGGGTAGGTAATGAGGACAAAAAAATGTTGAATCAATTGAGTATATTAGATATTCAGGATTTGAACTCAGCGTTTCAAGTGGTTGCCGTTGAGATGGATGACCAATATCAGGATTATGCGGATGCAGATGAGATTAGTCTGCGGAAACTCATCATTTCGAACATCCTAAATGACTTGAAAACGAGTGAAGAAAGTTATTACATCTTTGAAGGGCCAGAAAACCGGGTGGTTACGATTTTAGAGCTTGCGGGCAGCGACGATCC
Organism: Paenibacillus sp. FSL L8-0340; assembly: GCF_038593145.1. Classification (NCBI taxonomy): domain Bacteria; kingdom Bacillati; phylum Bacillota; class Bacilli; order Caryophanales; family Paenibacillaceae; genus Paenibacillus; species Paenibacillus sp. FSL L8-0340. Next base: position 4,628,364 of record NZ_CP151967.1, on the reverse strand, counting down.
GGGCCGGTTGGAGGAATACTTTTCACGACTTTGCCAGTTGATTAAGCGACATTTCGGGTTTAGCGTCAAAGTAGGGATTGGCCGGCCAGGGAAGGGGATCTCATCCATTCACCAGTCCTATACGGAATCGGTCATCGTCCTTAGCAATAAGATTTCGATGGAGCAAAAAGATGTCGTGTTCTATGAACAGATTGCTTTGCGTTTCGGCAATATCGGATTTTACCCCAGTGAAATGAATGAGAAGCTACTCGTGTATTTGAGGCTTCATGACCAGGATGAGATTTTCAAAAGCCTAAGTGCCATCCAGCAATTTATTCGCAGTCATCAATTGACGAGCGATTATATCCATATGATTTTAGCAGGGCTTGTTTCGCTATGCCTGACTTATATCTATGAAATCGGTAAAACGGTTGAGGAGATTTTTCCTGATGGTTTTTCCCCCTTTCAGGAAATCACCAGAAAGCCTTCTCTGGAGGCTGCCTTTGAATGGATCCGAGAGTTGTACCAGATGACAATTGAGAAGTCAGAGAACATGAAACACTCCAAATCAGGAAAATTGTTGGAGGCTGCTCGTGACTATATTCATGCCCATTTTCAGGACAGCCAGCTTAAAGTGGAGGAAGTGTCCAAGCAACTTTATGTCCAGTCCCGATATCTTCGTAAGATATTCAATCAGGAACTAGGAATGGGCGTAAGTGAATACATTACCGAAATCAGAATGCAAAAAGCGAAGGAACTGCTCGTCTCTGGACAAAATTTGAGGTTGGCTGACATTTCACAGATGGTAGGTTACAGCGACCCAGGCCATTTCAGCAAAAGCTTCAAGAAGAATACCGGATTATCGCCCAGCGAATATGAGGTCATCAAGCGAAAGTAGAAATTCTGTCCGAAATGTCCATATGTGTTCCGATTCGTCCCTTCTGCCTAAGAATGATCTTTAATACAATTACCTATGTTAAGTCAACTTGCGAGAAGAGAGGGATCGGGGATGTTCAAAACAATGAAAAGGTCTTCAACTGTATTTTTGGTAATCGCTTTACTCGCCGCTTTGACGGCATGCAGCCCCAAAAATGATAACGCTGCCAATGACGAATCGGGACAAGCTGAGGCTAAACAGATCAAGCTGAAGTTTTACGCCCAGTACAGCGGAGAGAACATTCAGGTGTATGATGCGGCCAAGGCGGCGATGAAAGAGAAGATGCCGGAGGTTGATGTGGAATTCGAGGTGGCTGCCCAGGATGACGACCAGAAGATTAAGACGTATGCGGCGGCGGGAAGTCTGCCTGACATTTTCAACGCTTCGAGCGGATTGATTGAAGTGTTGAAGAACTCGGGCAATCTGATGGAACTGGATCAAGTGGTGAAAGAAAATCAAATCGAGGACTTGCTCAATGATATTACCAAGAAGACACTGCGTAACAAGGACGGTCATATTTACGCCGTTCCGGAAGTTGGGCAATGGTCAGCCGTCATTTATTACAACAAAGAGCTTTTCCAAAAAAACAACATAAAGGTTCCAGGAAATTATACGGAGTTCTTGCAAGCCGTAAATGCATTTCATTCAACCGGGATTACGCCGCTCTCGCTGTTTGCCAAAGAGAAGTGGCCAGGCGTGCAATTATATGATATGGCCGTGGTGGGGTCGGAGCCAGAAGGAATCAAGAGGCTGGATAACGGGGAAGGCGATTTCTCGGATGAAGCCTACCAAGGTGCCTCGCAAAAAATATCTGAACTTGTAAAAGCCGGTATGTTATCGAAGAATGCCTTTACCATGACCTGGGATGATGCTCTGGCTCAATTTACTTCCGGAAATTCGGCTATGATCTTAAACGGCGCATGGGCTATGAACGATTTCTACAAGCAAATGGGCGATAAGTTTGGCATCCTCTATACGCCGCTTACCGATGAGGATAAAATTGCGGATCACAAATGGAATGTAAGCGGCGGCGGCGCAAGCGGGGGGTTTGCCGTATCGAAGAATTCAAATAACAAGGAAGTTGCGGCGAAATATGCTGCGCTTTTCTCCCTTGAATATGGGAAGCAGCGTGTCTACCTCCTCGGCGATCCGAACCCGGTTCAGATTGACAATCCCGAGCCGAAGAACGGCTTCTCCCCCATTCAGAAACAGTATAAAGAGGATGCCGTCAACTTCAAAACGATGACCGTCTTCCCATGGGGGCTGGAAAATCCCAAATTCAAGACCTCCCTGGAGGACAACGTACAGAAGCTGCTCAACGGTCAAAGCGTGGATGGTTTCACAAATGATATGAACAAGGCTTTGGAAAACGCTCGCAAATAGAAAGTAACCGGCAGAGAAACAGGTTATTCTTTCTAGAATATCCTGTTTTTTTGCAAAGGAGGACCCCATGACAGCCAAACAAAAAAACAATATAGCCTTGCTAGTTTTTACTGCTCCTACCTTGATCTTCTTCACACTCATTGTTGTCTTTCCAATTCTGCAAACCTTTCAGAAAAGCTTCTACGAGTGGGACGGAATTGGGAAAGCTACCTTAATTGGTCTGGATAACTACGTTCGCTTGTTTCAGGATGACGATTTTTGGGTTTCCCTAAAAAACGGTCTGATCTTTGCCTTGGTGCTCGTCATTTTTCAGCTTGGTATCGGAACCGTGCTGGCTATCGTATTGAGCACGCCTGGATTAAAAGGGCACCGGTTTTTCAAAACGGCTTACTTTATTCCGGTTGTCTTGTCTGGGGTTGTTGTGTCACAACTGTGGGTTGCTATCTATAATACTGATGGCGGGCTGCTCAACAGCTTGTTCTCGCTGTTAGGACTGAACTATCAGCAATCATGGCTGAGTGGAACCCACACCTCTATCTGGGCCATTGCCTTCACAAATGCATGGCAGAATATGGGTATTCAACTTGTACTGATTTATACGGCGATTAAATCAATTCCCGAGCAGCTCTATGAGGCAGCCAAAATCGACGGGGCGTCTTATCTGAAAACACATTGGAAAATCACGCTGCCGCTGCTGAGCGAGACATATAAATTCGGACTGGTCATGGCGATTACAGGTGGCTTGAACGCTTTTCAGAACATGTTTGTTATGACCAACGGAGGACCCGGCAACATCTCGTACACCTTCACCTTCATGATGTATAAAGCTGCATTCCGGTCGGGTGAATACGGGTATGGGTCGACCGCGGCAACATTCCTGGTAATTGAGTGCCTGCTGTTTACGATCCTGATCAACAAATTTGTGGCAAAAGAAAAATACATCTAAGAGAGGAGGCCAAGAAAGTGTTGAGTAGCAAGTTGAAAAAGTCTCCGCTATACATCATGCTGTCCCTTTATCTTGTGGTCAGCGTGTATCCGTTGCTATGGCTGCTTTTCTATTCCTTTAAAAATAATGAAGAAATTTTCTTTACGAACCGTTTTGGTCCTCCTCATCCGTGGAGAATAGAAAATTACCGTAATGCCTTCAATGGTTTCGATCTTTTCATGTATTTCAAGAACAGTCTCATTGTATCGGTGGCCACTGTGGCGGGAACCCTGATTCTAGCACTGATGTTCTCTTATGCTGTAGCGCGAATGAAGTGGAAGTTTGCGGGTGCTAGCCGGATCTATATGACCGCAGGAATGTTCATTCCGATGCAGATCATTCTGATCCCACTTCTTGTGATTGAACGTAATCTGCATCTGCAAGACAGCTATTTGGCGGTGATTGTGCCCTATGTGGCGTTCCAGTTGTCTTTTGCCACGATTGCGTTTTATGGTTACTTCCGTTCGTTGCCTCCGGAGCTGGAAGAGTCGGCTGCCATTGATGGGGCCAGTGTGTATACGACATTTTTCAGGATCATGGTACCGCTGGTGAAGCCGGCCATCGCTTCTGTGAGTATTTTCGTCTTTCTATTTGCCTGGAACGAATTTCTGGTCGCTTTGGTGATGATCAGCGACAATGCGTTGAAAACTTTGCCGCTTGGCCTGTTGTATTTCCAAACCCAATTTAGTTCCGATTGGGGAGCCATGGGAGCCGTCATGGTAATATCGACGATTCCAACGATTCTGATTTATCTGTTGTTCTCTGAACAGGTAGAAAAATCGCTTACCGTAAGTTCGGCTGTGAAAGGATAAGGTGATACGATATGTTGTTGCAAGCAGGGTCATATGGATTGAACATCCGGGGGGGCGAAGAACGATTTCGTTTTGGTATGGAGCTATTATCCGAAGATGAAGGGGCTTCTGTTATCCGGTTCGTGATGGATTCCGATCAGCCCCAAGATCCAAGTGATATTGTAATCTCCTGGCGTCACCCAGCAGTCGATGTTGCCGGGTATTGGGACCCCGGAGTCAATCGGGAGAGAGGGCTTCGCGTTGACTTTAACGAGCCGTTTCTTTCGAAGGCGACTTCTTTGGCTCCAGTGGCCGTTCTTTACAATGCGCTCGGGCGGAATAAGCTCACGTTCGCTCTTTCCGATGCACTAAATCCAGTCAAAATACGAGTAGGAATTCACGAAGAATCAGCGGAATTTGATGTGATGGTGGAATTATTCACGGAAGCCTGTTCACCGATCGCTCATTACGAGGTGATGCTTCGCATCGACACACGCGAACGGTTCTATTCGGAATGCCTGAAGGAAGTCGGCGAGTGGTGGTCTTCCCAACCCGGATATGCTCCTTCTGCTGTGCCAGAGGAAGCCAGACTTCCGATGTATTCCACCTGGTATAGCTTCCATCAGCAGCTTGTTCCGGAACAGATCCTGCAGCAGTGCAGATTGGCCAAGAGCTTGGGCTGTGAAGCGGTCATTATCGATGATGGTTGGCATACATCTAATTCGGAACGTGGTTATGCCTACTGCGGCGATTGGCAGGTATCCAGCGAGAGAATAGCGGATATGAAGGAGCTTGTTGCGAAGGTGCATGGGCTCGGAATGAAGTTTTTGCTGTGGTATTCGGTCCCCTTTGTGGGAATCCATTCAAAAGCATGGAACAGCTTTGAAGGCATGTTTATGAATCGATACGAAGATGGTACCGCTGTCCTCGACCCTCGCTACCCGGAGGTACGGGAGTATTTAATCGGTATTTATGAACAGGCCTTGCAGCAATGGGCAATTGACGGCTTTAAACTGGACTTCGTGGATTCGTTCAATCTGTCGGAGGAGCAGAAAAACTCTCATGGCGGCGGGAGGGATTACGACTCCGTACCAGAGGCCGTTGACCGGCTGCTGACAGACACAATGTTCCGGCTGCGCGCAATGAAGCCGGACATTATGATTGAATTTCGTCAGAAGTATATCGGTCCATTAATGAGGAAATATGGAAATATATTTCGGGTAGGAGATTGTCCTAACAATTACAGTCAGAACCGAATCGGGTCGATCGACATTCGGCTGTTATGCGGCAATACGGCCGTGCATTCCGATATGATGATGTGGAATGGTAAAGATGAGCCGAAGAACGTTGCACTGCAATTCATACATGCATTGTTTTCGGTACCACAAGTCTCGGTGTTATTTGACCAGCTTCCGGATGAGCATGTTGCCGTGACGAGGTTCTGGTTAGGGTTTTGGCGTGAGCATCGCAATTTACTGCTGGACGGAACGCTTATGCCCACGGCACCGGATCTATTGTACCCGGTCATCTATGCATACAATGAGAAGCAGTGGCTAGCAGCCGTATACAGTGATGCGTTAGTACGGATTAGCTTCAAGGTGGAGCAATATTATTACATTGTAAACGGCACTCCTAGCGATCAAGTGACGATTATTGTGGATCATGAGATAGAGGCACGGTTAATCGTGCGGAATTGTCAGGGGGAGATTGTCAATGAGCAGCAAACTCTACTAAATCGCGGAGTTCATCTTATCCCAGTCCCTCCTTCCGGCCTAATCAAGCTGCAGCTTGGCTGATCAGGTACACGCGAGGCAGATATGCACATGATAAAATGAAGTAGAGTAAAGGAATGGAAGGAGCAACCAGCTATTGGTCTACTCGTTTAACTTTAACCAAGCAATTGATTTCTCAGCAGCAGCTAACGACGTATTAGCTGTTGGCGAATTACTTGTTGATCTCATATCGGACGACTATGATGAGGAGTTCCAAAGCTCAACCTATCATAAGTTTTTTGGCGGATCACCCGCTAATATTGCCATGAATGCACGTAAATTGGGCATTCATTCTCAGGTAGCCGCAGCGGTAGGAGAAGATGGATTGGGTCTTTTTTTGGTCAATGAACTGCGTAATGCTGGCATTGAGCCGCATTTGGTGGAACGATTACCGCTAGCAACCAGTATGGTGCTGGTCACGAAGAGCAAATCTTCACCCATCCCCATTTTTTACAGGGGTGCTGACCATCATCTTAGCTTCCAAGCTGAACTGGAAGATGCGTTAATGCAATCAAAAATATTACATTTTTCCTGTTGGCCAATTTCTATGCTGCCTTCACGGCATACAATGGAGTCATTGATTGAAACAGCGAGAAAAAATCAGATTTTAATCGGATTTGATCCTAACTATCATCCTATGATCTGGAATAGAAATGAAGATGGTATTGAGTATTTGAAGTCAATCATAGGTATGGTAGATATTATTAAGCCGTCGGAGGATGACGCGGAACGGTTATTTGGCAGAGATACGCCAGAAAATCAAGTTCATAAGATTTTAAACCTAGGCGCAAAACTTGTTATCATGACCTTGGGGGAGAACGGAGCAATCGTATCCAATGGTAAAGAGACTGTAACGTTCGGCACTCTTGCGACTGAAGTAGTGGATACAACAGGAGCGGGCGATGCTTTCTGGTCAGGGTTTTACTCGGCGCTTGTTAAAGGATTCACGATTCGGCAAGCTTTATCGCTGGGGTTTGCTGTCAGCGCCTATAAATTGAAATTTACAGGTGCGGTCGTAGATTTACCTAAGCTGGAGGCCATTAAAGAACTATACTCGATTTAGGAGGATCGCAATGGGCGTCAAAAATAAAGTACAGTTGATTACCTATCCCGATTCTTTGGGCGGGGATTTAAACACTCTGCATCATGTTCTCAAAAAGTATTTCTCGGATATTTTCGAAGGTGGAGTACACATTCTTCCGCCATTTCCATCCTCGGGTGACAGGGGGTTTGCTCCTCTGACATATCTGGAAATTGAACCATCCTTTGGTTCATGGGAGGATATCAAAGCAATTGGAGAGAACTATGATATTCTCGTTGACTTAATGGTTAATCACATATCGCAGCAATCGTCTTATTTTCAAGACTTTCTCGAAAAAGGACGCGATTCCGAATACACCGATCTCTTCCTAACGCTGGATAAAATCTGGCAGGATGGAGAGCCTCTTCAGCAGGATATCGAAAAAATGTTCTTAAGGCGTCCCTTACCGTATTCCACATTTGCGATTCGTAGCTCTGGCAAGGAAGAACGAGTGTGGACTACTTTTGGTAAAACTGATCCGTCCGAACAAATCGATTTGGATATTGGATCCGAAAAGACAAAGGAACTTCTGACCCGATTTTTCGAGAATTTTCAGAAAAACAATATTAAGATTGTCCGCTTGGATGCAGTCGGTTACGTCATAAAAAAACTAGGAACAAGTTGTTTCTTCGTGGAGCCTGACATTTACAGTTTTTTAGATTGGATCATGGACATGGCAAAAAGGATGAATATCGAGTTGTTGCCTGAAGTCCATTCGCATTACAGCATTCAGCATAAACTGGCGAAGCATGGCTTCTGGATCTACGATTTTATTCTGCCGTATCGGGTGCTGGAAGCATTAATCAATCGTTCAAGCGAGGAGTTAAGCGAATATCTGAGGAGTCGTCCGCATAAGCAATTCACCCTGCTGGATTGCCATGACGGCATCCCGGTAAAACCGGATATGGATGGTTTAATCGACACAAATGAGGCAAAAAAATTGGTGAACCATTGTGTGGAGCGAGGCGCGAACCTAAGTCTTATCGTGTCCGATGAGCATAAGGATAAAGACGGTTTCGATGTCCATCAGATCCGCTGCACATTCTACGATGCGTTGGACCGGAATGATGATGCGTATCTTGCAGCAAGGGCGATCCAGTTCTTTACACCAGGCGTACCGCAGGTCTACTACGTCGGTTTGTTTGCGGGAGAGAATGACTACGAACTGGCAAACCTCACTGGAGAGGGCCGGGACATCAATCGTCATAATTATTCGCTCGATGAGATTGAGCTAGCTGTTGAGAAACCTATTGTGCAACGGCTACTAAAGCTAATTCGGTTTCGTAACAATCACAATGCTTTCAATGGCAAATTTTCAGACATTACTGCCCAAAGTGACGAGTTGAGGCTTTCATGGCAACATGAGACTACGAGTTGCGAGTTGCACGTAAATTTAAAGAATTATAACACTACTATTTTTTGCGTAAACGAGACAGGTTCAACTGAACCTTTTATCGTTTAATCAAGGCGGCTCATGTACAACATTTAAATATGATGAAGTGTAATCACAATAGCTAATAAGAAAAAAGATGATAGGAGCAATTAGGAAGTATGATTAAATGATCCTTTTCCATAGGGGGAAAGGTGGAGAAGATCGCATGGCCCTCATGTAGTATTGAGAGCTATGCGATCTTTTTTATTAGTGGCTTTAGCCAGATGAGTACGTGAAGCGTGGAAAACAAAAAAACACCTGCTATGCGGGTGGTGTAGTAATGCTTATAGCAAAAAACCACCTGATGCAAGCGTTAAAATAGGAGTATTCAAGCTAAATACCATATCGTATTCACCCCAAAGTATAGAAGAAAGGTGATCTACAATCAATACAAGGAAAGTATACGAGACATTTTGAAGCAACTGTGCGGATATAAAGGAGTAGAGATTATCGAGGGACGCCTCATGCCAGACCCTATCCATATGCTGGTCAGTATCCCACCGAAAATGAGCGTATCTAGCTTTATGGGATACCTAAAAGGGGAAAGTGCACTGATGATCTTCGATAAGCATGCAAATTAGGTCATTTGTGGCTTGCTTCAGTAGATTGTGGGCAAGGGAAAGCCACCCGACTTCGAGGGTCACTTTTTCCATTCCTCGTAGCAGAAATCGCCGGAAGCCCCGGTTGTTCTTCAGTTGGCCAAACACACGGCCAGGGCATAGCCTTCTTCGCTTCGCAGGATGTTCCGAGCCTGCTTCTGGTACCGCAAACAGAGCATGGACGTTCTCCTGCAATTTCGCTTTGTGTTTGCTGACCGCTTTGCCCCAAACAAAGGTGTAGCGATTGGCATTGGCCTCAATCTTGGTGCCATCCACAAAGTAATGCTCCAAAGACACGTATTTTTCGTCAACCAGAAACTGAAGCGATTAAGAGTGCGGAAGTCGGGTCGCTGCCGTCCGGCCAGCCACATGAAGGGATGTTCTCTCACACGGCTTTAGCGATTTGACGAGACGAATAGATTCGCTGAGTATAGGCGTAAATAATGACTTTGGTAAGCATCTTAGGGTGGTAGCTGTCGCGGCCGCCGCCAGGATAGACAGCGTCAAAGAGCGTCGTCCAGCCGATGGGCGATTTCTTTGTTGTTTTTTTAAAAGATGTAGAAACAATTTCCGCTTAAACAGTGGAGAGGACGGACTGATTGTGGAAAAGCGGTAGCGGTCGCCTTTGTCCCCGGATTTTCACAGCTAAGGAGAATCAAAAAAATCTGGGGACAACAGCGATTGGAACAACGGTCCATTCGCGGAGCGTCCACTCTAAGTGCTCAAGTTTATCTTTCTACAAAACAAGGGCTGTCCCAAGCAGCCATTTCATGGCTTTTGTGACAGCCCCTTGATTGTGTAACGGCTTGGCCTACTCCATTTTGCGCCAAAGATTTTTTGCGCGCTGACGCGGCTGGACTGAACCTCTACCCCAACTGTCGGACTCTTAATCTGGATTTAACGGGTTCCTTTGAAATCCTGACAAACTATATGCGGTACCTTGAAAAAACCGAAGCAGAGGCACCAGATAGACCAAGGTTTATTCCACTGTCTATACCAATGTCTATTTCAATGTCATTTCCAATGTCTACTCTAATGGGGCACTTCACACCTCTGACTAGACGGTTTTTTGTAACTTTAGACTTTCTTAATGTGGCGATACCAGCGTGATGGCGTGACTAGTACTACTAACAAGACTAACGAGACTAACCTGACTGGTATATCGGCCCTCAGCTCCGGCTCAACCGGCTCAGCTCCGCGGAAGCTTACTGCCGTATCTAGCCCGCAGCTGCTGAAGCTTATCCAGCTTGCGCAGACTGTGCTCCTTGCTCAATAGCCCCACACCGAGGATCAGATTCTCGATAATGTAGGTCGGGCCAACCATGGAGTGAAACTCCCATACTTCGCCGCGTCCCGCGTACAGCACGATATCGGCATCATAGGAACGGGGGAAGACCAGTCTGTCGGTAATCAGGATGACCACATACCCCGCTTCGCGCGCGTAATCGAGAATTACCTCCGTTTCCGGCAAAAGCTGGACAAATCCGAACACCAGCACAACATCCTTTTTCCCGGCATGCATCAACGTTTCCAGCAGCTCGTGACCGCTCGGGGCCATCCGTTTGATCGAAATTCCAAAGCGGGCCATCCGGTAAGCCATCAGTTCAGCGAGGCCCGCACAGGGTCCGGGACTGTAAACATAGATTTGCCTGGCCGCAGACAGGGCTTCTACCGCACGCTGCAGCAGCGCGTCATTCAAATACCGGCTGGTCTCCTCCAGATGATGCGAGCTGATCTCCAGCAGCTTCTGCGGGAGGGAGCCGCTTCCGGTCCGCTGCATCACATCGCGCATTTTTTCGGACGGAGTGGATTCAAAACGGAAACGGAGCCGGTTTTTGAAGTCCTTGGCATGCTTGAACCCGGCGGCTTTCCAGAACCGGGAGACCGAAGCGATGCTTAAGCCCAGCTCGTTGGCGATCTCCTGCTCGGTCATGTATAAGACGCGCTGCTCATTTTTGGGGATGAAATCGGCAAGGATCCTTTGATTCGGCGAAAAGGGGCGGCGGTTCCAGTCTTTGTACATAGCGGTAAGGCCTCCTGATTAGAAGATTCTGCTTCCACTATACGGTCCCAGTGTGTTGTAAATATTTTTACACCGTTAAAAAAACTGAAAATAACATTACATTGCATTAACAATCGGGAAAAGCTGTGCTGACACGCACTTTCTATACTTAAGGTAATTTCCTGGAGGGGGCCGATTGTTCATGAGTACGTTAAAAAACCGTTATACGCTGACCCAATCGCAAAAAATGATGATTTTTGTGCTGTCCATGTCCTTGTACGGGTTGTCCAACATGTTCACGGAGCTGATTCCAAGCCTGCAGCTTGGGCCGATTGAGCTGTCTGTCGAGTATTTCGCCTTCATCCCGCTCACGCTCTGCATGCTGTTTCATCCGCTGTATGCCGCCGTGGGTGCCGCTGTTGGTGAAGTAATCTTCGGCGAACTGATGCTCGGCCAATTCGGCGGGCTGGGAGAGCTGGAGAAATTCATTACCTTCTCACTGGCGATGTACACGGCAGGCCGCATGGTCTCCGATCCCAAGAACCGCAGGCAGGTTGGGGTGGCGGCAATCAGCGGGGTGGCCATCCACCAGTTCTTCAGCTCGGTCATCGACATCGTCAAGGTATGGGTCGGGGTCGAGGAGCTGGAAGCCGTTAAAGGACTGGCCGAAAGTATTGTAATCATTGAGGGTGTGGGTTTTCTGAATGATGTGCTGTTCTCCGGCATCCTGTTTGCGCTGCTGCCGACGTTATACCTGGTGCCGCGTTTATACGGAAAAATCGAACCCTTGCTTGGAATGAAACCCCGCGAACGGAATATGAAATACGCCAGCGGTGCCTGGCTGTCACCGAAGCTCATCATTGGCGGAATTATCCTGTCACTGCTGGCGCTTGGTGCGGAGCTGCTGTCTGAATCCGGCTGGAGCATCGGTGAGTTCGAGCTGCCTGGGGCCGAATCTCATGAGGGAAGTCTGATCTGGCTGAGTATGCTGGCCGCTGCGGTTGTTGCTGCAGCTGTGATTATTGTGATGCTGCGCCGCGCTGCCCGCAGGCGGCAGGGGGGAGGCCAATTTGATGCGTAAGCCGGTACTTGAACTGAAGGAAGTAACGTTTACGTATCCGGGTGCCGAGCAGCCGGTGCTGCAGGAGGTATCGCTCAAGCTTGAGGAAGGTGACTTCATTGCGGTGATGGGCAGCAACGGTTCGGGGAAATCAACGCTCTGCAAATGCTTCAACGGTCTGATCCCGCATTATTACACTGGTGATTTTGAAGGTGAGGTTCTGCTGCGTGGAGAATCTGCAGCCGGGAAAAGCGTAAGCCAGCTCTCCAGACATATGGGCTATGTCTACCAGGATTTTGAGAATCAGCTGGTCCGTCCGACTGTGCTGGATGATGTATGCTTCACCCCGCTGAATTACGGCCTGGCCGATTACCGGGAGCGGGGAGAACGGGCCCTTGCGCTGACCGGACTCAGCGGCATGGGCAGCGAATCCATCTGGCAGCTCAGCGGCGGGCAGAAGCATTTGCTTGCACTGGCCGGAGCGCTGGCTATGGACCCGGATATTCTGGTCATTGACGAGCCGGTTGCTCAGCTTGATCCGCAGCATGCCCGTCAAATCTACGACATCCTGCGCCGCCTGAATGAACAGCACGGCAAAACCATCATCGTTATCGAGCATCATGCCGAGTTCATTGCGGAATACTGCCATTCGGTTGTGCTGATGGACGGCGGCAGGCTGCGCTGGCACAAGCCGGTGCGCGAAGCGTTGTCTTCGGTGGAGGAACTGCTGGCGCTGGGCATCTATCCGCCCGATGTGACCCGGGCAGCCTGGATGCTGCAGCCCGGACCCCGGAGCGGAATGCTTTATCCGCTGAACACCGGGGAGAGCGGCGGCTGCTTCATGCGCCGCCGCGGCAGCGAATGGTCCGCCATTGCCGCAGAGCAGCTTCCCGCACCCGTTGGGCGGAAGGGAGAGGCCATTGTCAAGATGGATAAGGTCCTGCTCTCCTACCGGACCATCCACAAAACGGTTCATCCGGTGCTGAAAGGAATTAACCTGGAGCTGCGCTCCGGGGAATCGGTTGCACTGATCGGCAACAACGGCGCAGGGAAGTCTTCGCTGATGAAGCTGATTGCCGGCATCACCACACCAACCGGAGGAACCGTTCATGTCAAGGGAATGAAGGTGAACGGCTTGCCGCCGGAGCGCCTCTCCGGTATTGCCTCCTATGTGTTCCAGAACCCGGAGGATATGTTCATCGACGACTCTGTGCGTGGAGAGATCGCCTACTACTTGAAGGCAAGACGGCTCGTGGATACGGATGAAACGGTAGAAGCGATGATGGAGGCCTTCCGTCTGCAGGAGCTGGCCGAGCGTGACGCCCGCCTGCTCAGCGGCGGGCAGCAGCGCCGGGTTTCGCTGGCGATTGGCGCGGCTGTCCGTCCGGCAGTGATGCTGCTGGATGAACCTACTGCCAACCTGGATATTTCAACGAAGCAGGAGATGGTAGAGGTGCTGGAGACGCTGCGCAGTCACGTGGAGACTGTGGTCATCGCCACCCATGACATGGCGCTGGTAGCGGAATGGGCCAGCCGGGTGATCGTAATGAACGACGGGATGATAATTGCCGACGGCAGCAAGGATGAAATATTCTCCGATGGCGCGTTGCTGCGCCGCGCCGGGCTGGCTGAAACCCAGCTCATGGAGCTGAGCCGGATCCTGGGGCTGCCCCGCAGCTGCTGCAGCCTGGAAGAATTTACCCGGAATGTGGAATGGAGAAAGGAGGCGGTTACGCATGGTGGAAACAGTCAAACGGGCACTTAACCGGATTTCAGTCGAGCAGATCAAGCTGGAGCTGCTTGGCAATGCTTACAACAGCAGCAGTACTTTCCTCGGAAGGCTGGACCCGCGCACGCTGCTGATCTGGTATGTATTCTTCGCGATTGCGCCCTGGTTTGTGTACAACCGGACGATTTTGCTCGGTATGTTTGTGCTGATGGTCATCACGACGATCCTGTCCCGGGTGAGTCCCTATATCATATTTATTCTCTGCCTGGGGCTGATCAGCCAGATCGGCTGGATGTTCCTGGTGTCACTGTTTTTCGGGGGCGGGGCGGAATCGCTGCTGCCCATGCTGACGCTGACGCTCAAGCTCTCCGTCATTTCACTGGCGAGCATTACTGTCTTCTCCAGTCTGGACCCGGAGCGGTTGAGTGACGGACTGTCTTCTCTAGGGGTACCGGATGCTTTTGCCTTCAGCTTGTCTTACGGTTACCGGATTCTGCCCACACTGCTGGAAGAGTTTCACCAGATCCTGCTCTCGTTCAGATTAAGAGGCCAAAGGCCGCTGAAGCATGGAATCCTGTACTGGCACACTGCCGCTTATTATTTGCGGATTATCGTGCTGGTCTTCTATCCATTGATGCTGAATACAGCTAAGCGTTCCCGGACAACCGTCGAAGCGCTGGAGACCAGAGGGTATACTTATGCAGTGAAGAATCCGCAGGTGCGAAAGATGAAGCTATCATATCTGGCTATGAAACGAACCGACTGGGCTTTTATTGCAGGCTCTGCCGTGTATATAGGTTTGCTGTTTCTCGCGGGTTCTGCCTATCCGAATTTGCTCTATTAATCTCACCCTCAAGCACAAAGGAGAGAAATCCATTTATGAATATAGATCTGCATACCCATGGCAAGCTGTCCAAGAAATCAAGCTTCTCCCCGGATTACTTCCGGGAGATGGTCAGGGAAGCTATAGCGAACGGTCTGGATGCCATCGCCCTGACTGAACATTTTAACACTTCGAATTTCTTCGCTATGTATGAGACGCTGGACCGTATGTATCCTTATAACGGCCATTATTACGAGGCGGACGGCCTAAAGATTTTCCCGGGAATGGAAGTGGATATTGCCGAGACGGGCCATATTCTGCTGATCGGGCTTAAGGAGCATATTCTGGATGTCCGTTTCAGTCTTGAGGGCTACACCAAAGAGGGGCATTTCATACCGTTCCGTCAGCTGCTGGATCTGGCTGATTCCCGGGACTTGTGGAAAATCGGAGGCCACCCGTTCCGGAGCTCCACTCCGCTGCATCATCTGGACCCGGAGCAGCTGGCCCGGCTGGATGCTTTTGATTTCAATGCCAAGGATATTTACATGCAGGGAGCGGAGGTATACCGTGCATTGATTACTCCTTTTGCTGCCAAGCTGGGTGTTCCGGTCATTGCCGGAAGCGACAGCCATCAATGCCTGCAATATGGCAGCGTAGTGAACAAGCTCGAGTGCACCTGCTCCACGGTGAAGGAATTGAGAGAAGCAGTGCGCAAGGGCTATTATTCCATAGAAGTTTCTCCCTGCCTGCACACCAAGGTCAAGGCCTCGGTCATGATGAAAAAGCTGCTGAAGCAAATGTCGGGCGAAGCCCCGTCCAGGGATGAGGCTGAGGAATACTCGGCTTAGCGTGCGATGCTCTGAAGCCCAGCACGATCCCGCACCGGGAAGGTGCTGGGCTGCCGGTAACTGAAGCAAGCTTAGGATGCGTTCATCATCTTAAGCTTGGCATGTTCAAAGGTTGATTACACGCATTTTGGACAAATATAATATTATATCAATTATCTAACCAATATCCTGCAATGACAGCGGCAGAAAGCTCTACGCGGAAATTCGAAACGTCAATGGATATTTGCTATACTCCTCAGTTATAAGTTATATGTAATAATACATAACGTCAGTTAGGCGAATGTTCTGGTTTCATTGGTTTAACACTCACTTTTTTCTAGAATTTAATTAAAAACATCAAAAAGTATCGACAATCTCATATCAATGTTTTATAATCCTACTAACAAGTCGTCTATTGTGTGATATAAACTAACATTATTAAAGAGGGGAGGAAGTTTTAATATTTATAGCAGATACAAATTTATGGTATTGACACACGCGATAAAAGCGCTTACAATCCCCTTAAGGAAAGGTCCTCTCACTGTATGAAATGTTCACGGGCATGGAAGGAGGCTTTTATTTTTAGGACGAAAGTTAAAAGGTTTTAATTATGTGGATATTTTTTTAGGACTAAAGTTAAAAGGTTTTAATTTTACAGCACATGGGAGCGAGGGATGTTAATGATTCCAGTCTCAGTTACTAAAGAACATAAGATAAAGCAGGATTCACTGGCACGAAGGTTTTTCAAGCAATGGGATATTCAACTGATGGTGATTCCCGCATTGTTGTTCGTTTTTGTTTTCAGTTACATTCCGATGTATGGGGTGCTGATGGCATTTCAGGATTACAGCATTTATAAAGGTTTTCTACATAGTCCCTGGGTCGGATTCAAGCATTTTGAGATGTTCTTCAATGCTCCTGAATTCTGGACCGTGATGCGTAATACGCTGGTGATCAGCCTGCTCAAGTTTTTCGTTGGTTTTCCGGCTCCGATCCTTCTGGCGCTCATGCTAAATGAAGTCAAAAAGGCTGCATTCAAGCGGGTCGTTCAGACAATCAGTTATTTGCCGCATTTTCTGTCCTGGGTCATTGTCTCGGGGTTTGTCATTTCCCTCCTGTCGACCGATAACGGCAGCATTAACATTCTTCTGCAAAGTGTGCATCTGATCGATGAGCCTATTAACTTCCTATCAATACCAGAATATTTCTGGACGATTCTCGTAACGACAGATGTCTGGAAAGAAATCGGCTTTGCGTCCATCGTGTATCTGGCTGCGATTGCGGGTGTGGACCCTCATATCTACGAGGCAGCCTCCATTGACGGAGCTAGCAGATTTAAGCAGATTTTCCACATTACCATTCCTTCCATTCTACCTGTCATTACCATATTTATGATCCTGGCTATCGGCAACTTGCTAAGTGCGGGATTTGAGGACATTTTGCTCTTGGGCTCCAACCCGGTATTGCGTGATGTCTCCGAAGTTCTGGACACGTATGTGTACCGGATAGGGATAGAGAATTCAAGATTCTCCTATGCGACGGCGGCTGGACTGTTCAAGGCGATCATAAGCGTAGGCATGCTGACTATGGCCAATCTCTTCGCACGAAGATCGGGAAACAGCTTATGGTAATCCGGGGATATGACTTGAAGGAGGC
The DNA here is from genome assembly GCF_038593145.1 of Paenibacillus sp. FSL L8-0340. Lineage (NCBI taxonomy): Bacteria > Bacillati > Bacillota > Bacilli > Caryophanales > Paenibacillaceae > Paenibacillus > Paenibacillus sp. FSL L8-0340. Next base: position 4,611,308 of record NZ_CP151967.1, on the reverse strand, counting down.
GGCTGCATCATGCACAGGATGAGTTTTGGAGATAAGATATTGAGCTGGAGTATCTATTTTCTGCTATCGGTATTGGCGTTTGTGACTCTTTATCCCTTCTGGAATGCGGCAGTTATTTCATTTAACAACGGAATGGATACGGTTATGGGAGGGGTTACCTTCTGGCCCCGCGACTTCACACTGGACAATTATAAAATTGTGTTCGAGGATTCAAGGCTTGTGAACGGCTTTGTGATCACGCTGCTTCGGACAGGAGTCGGAACGTTGCTATCTATACTGGCTACGGCTATTCTGGCATACGGCATGACGAAGCAAGAGTTGATAGGGCGCAAGTATTACATGATTATGTGCATCGTTACGATGTATTTCAGCGGCGGTCTGATTCCTTCGTTCCTGCTGGTTCGGGAACTGGGACTAATGAATACGTTCTGGGTTCTGGTCATTCCCGGGATCATCAGCGTGTGGAACATGATTATCTTCCGAACCTTTTTCCTGGGGCTTCCCGGGGGCCTGGAAGAATCCGCGAAAATAGACGGATGCAGTAACTGGGGAGTATTGTTCCGCATCGTGTTTCCGTTATCTGGTCCCGTGCTCGCGACATTGTCACTGTTCACAGCCATTTATCATTGGAATGACTGGTTCATGCCTAGCATTTATATCAACAATGTTGATTTGCTGCCGATTCAGACCAAGCTCCAGCAAATCCTCAATTCCAATATTATGAGCGAGCAGATGAGCCAGATGGATTCAGCGGCCAAAAGCCACATGGAACAAATGAAGACCGTCACGAGCAAATCCTTGTCCATGGCGACGATGATGGTTGCAACCGTCCCGATCATGTGTGTGTATCCCTTCGTTCAGAAGTATTTTGTGAAGGGTGTGCTGGTAGGCTCGTTAAAAGAGTAGTCTGTTGCCCAGTGGCCCTCTGGTCTTTGCTTCCGGGTTCAAAGCGTCATGCTTGACCAATAGATAGAATATTGAAGGGAGTTTTTAAGATGGTAAAACTGAGGAGATCCATGTTTATGCTTCTGACCACTGCACTGATGGTGATGCCGATGCTGGCCGCCTGTAGCAGCAACAACACGAACTCAACCCACAAGCCTTCAGGAGAAACGTCAACCGGGAACAACAAGGAAGGGGGATTTGCCCTTGGCGATAAGCCTCTGGAGTTCTCATTCTATGGGCATTACGATTGGTACTCCATGCCAGCCTGGGGAGAAGATCCGGCTACGAAATGGATAAAGAATACTAAGAAAGTCAATGTCGTTCCTATCAACTCCGGGGGGAATGCCAAGCAGAAGCTGAACACCATGATTGCCTCAGGCGATTTACCGGATGTGATGTGGATGGAACGAGGCTCCGATATTGAGAAGCTGCGTGCGAACGGCTTGCTGGTGCCCTTGGACGATTATCTGGACAAATACCCTAACTTGAAAAAATGGGCCGGAGAATCGACGCTCAATATGCTGCGCTCCTCGGATGGCAAGCTGTATCAATTCCCGAACTGGTATACCTCGCAGCCTAACGGCAATGCCGGATATATGGTCAACAAGAAAATCTATGAGGAGTTGGGCTCGCCTTCATTAGAGACTACCGAGGATCTATATCAATATTTGAAGCAAGTGAAGGAAAAGTATCCGAACGTCATCCCGCTGGAAGTCGGGCAGGCCGATGGAATTGAGATTTTAACCTCGGCATTTGCGGAGAACCGTCCTTATCGCTTTAATTCGATTATGGCCGTACCGCAAGGCAATGAGCTGACGTCCATCTTTAAAGATCCGGTATACCGTGAATCCATGCAATATTCGAGTAAATTAATGCGTGAAAGGCTGATGACGCAAGATGCGTTCACACAGAAGCGGGAGCAGGTATCGGAGAAGGTGACCACCGGACGTATTGCCGTGTTCGCATCATCGAGTCCAACCGAATTCGGGGCTGCTGGGGATGCTCTGCTGAAGGCGGCAGATCCGAAGGCAGGGTATATTATGGTCTGGCCTATACATAAAGCGGGTCTGGATCGTAACAAAATCTTCCCGGGCGATTACAATCAGCTGGGCTGGAACGTAAATGTCATTACACAAGCTGCAAAAGATCCCGAGGCGGTTTTTGCCTTCCTGGATTGGATGACAGGACCAGAAGGACAGCGTGTAACGATGTGGGGTCCGGAAGGTTTGTATTGGGACGGAACGGATGATGAGGACTCTCCGATTTTCACAGATAAATATACAAGTGATGTTGAAGGCCTAAGCAAATTGATGAACTCCACCGTGGACTTCCAATGGACAGGAAACACAGTCTATGTGGATAAGTCGAAGAGTAAATTTGAACAGACGCTACCGGAGGACAAACGTAGCTGGGAGACACGCTGGCAGCTCGAAATCACCTGGAAGACACAGTTTAATACGACGGAATTCGTTAATCTGGACCCGCCAGGCGACAGTGAAGAGGGAATCATTGCTCAGAGTGTGAAGGATGTATTCGACAAGGCCAAATCCAAAGCCATCCTGAGTGCCAAGAATGATGAAGAAGTGCTGGCAATTCTCGATCAGGCTGAAGTGGATGCCCAGAAGAATGGATATGCCAAGCTGCTGAAGTACAAGACAGAAAGATGGCAGGAAAACCTGAAGAATTTGAACAAATAATGCAAGCAAACTCCTACATCGAGTCCGGCGACACTCATGATATACTAAAAAGAACCAAATCAGATTAGGAGTTTACCTATGAAAGTTAATATATTCGATGTAGCCAGAAAGTCCGGATTGTCTGTCGTGACAGTCTCCCGTGTGCTTAACAATGTCTCATCGGTGCGGGAGAAAAACAGACAAAAGGTGCTCGAAGCCATTAAAGAATTGAACTATAGCCCGAACTCAGCAGCGCGAACCCTGGTCAGAGGGAAGACGGGGGTGATCGGATTAACGCTGACGGCCCTGAATGATACGGTGTTCGACAGTGTCGTGAAATCGGTCTTTGAAAGTCTCAAGCTAAGCGGCTACTTTCTGGCGCTATCCATTGATTCCGAGCCTGTGAATGGCTTCTCAGAAGCAAGTAATTTCTTGTTCCAGGAAGATCGTGTAGACGGAATCATCGTACTTTCTTCATTAGAAGAAGAGGCCTATGTCACTGAGCTGGAGCGCAAGCGAATCCCCTTTGTGATGATTGACAGTCATGGGGAGCACAGTAATGTTACGACGATCAACGTTGACAACTATTTGGGCGGGTATGAAGCGACCAAACATCTGATTGCGCTTGGACATACGCGTATTGCCCATATTACCGGACAAAGCGTGTTCCTCAGCGCCCGTCAGCGGAAAGAGGGCTTCATAGATGCAATGAACGAAGCCGGACTGTCTCCGTTCATGATTATTGAAGGGGGGTTCGGCACCAATTGTGGCTATGGCCTCATGCAGGACATGATTGCCCGCGGCAACATCCCGTCTGCCATTTTCGCCGCCGATGATGTCATTGCACTTGGCGTCATCCGGGCATTGAAGGAAGCGGGCTACAACGTGCCGGATGATGTATCGGTCATCGGGTATGACGACCAGTCTTTTGCCCAGGAAGTTCATCCTGCACTCACGACCATCCGTCAACCGGCGGATCTGATGGGACAGCATGCAGTGAAGATCCTGCTGGACATGATCAATGGCAGCGAGGTCAGCCATACCAGGGTGCAGCTAAAGCCTGAACTGGTTTACAGGAAATCTACATCAAAATATAAAGGCGACATTAGTCAGGGGTGACTAGGGATTGAACTATTATCTGGGGATAGATGCAGGTGGAAGCAAGACCATTGCTGTAATTACAGATGAGTCAGGAACGATTGTAAGCAGTGGAATGAGTGGATGCGGTAATCATCAAGTCAATGTGGAGCTGGCCCGGACCAGCATTACCGAATCGGTCGATCAGGCGCTGCAAGGCGCGCGGCTAAGCCGCAGCGATATTGCGTTCGCGTCATTTGGACTGGCCGGAGCGGACCGGGAAGCAGATTATGTTGTTTTGCGCCCGATGATTAAAGCGCTGGGCTTCACCAATTATGAGATTGTCTGCGATACCGTTATCGGCCTGCGGGCGGGTACAAGACAGCCGTATGGTGTGGTGTTGATCTGCGGAACGGGAACCAACTGCCTCGGAATTAGTCCTGAGGGACAAGAACTGCAGTGCGGTGGCTTTGGTTATGCATTCGGAGATTTTGGCGGCGGAAGCGAGCTGGCTGTCGAGGTATTCCGTTCAGTGATCCGCTCCTGGGAAGGCAGAGAGGAACGGACACTGCTGACGGAAGCGGTGCTGGGTACGCTCGGATATGACTCTGTAGAAAGCCTCTTTCATGATTATCTCGATCATGGCAGACATATTCCTGTGGATCTGACCAAGCTTCTCTTTCCAGCGGCGGATCAAGGTGACCGCGTGGCGCTTCGGATCCTTCAGCAGCAAGGGCTTGAGTTGGGTCTTTCGGCGAGAGCCGTCATTGAGAAGCTTGGAATGGAGGAAGCTACACTTGATGTAGTATTGGTCGGCAGTGTGCTGACCCGCAACGGCGGGAAATACATGGCACCGGCCATCACGGGGCAGCTGACAGAAGGCTGCACGATACGTGTATTAAGGATGGAGCCTGTGGGCGGTGCGATCCTGCGCGCGATGGAGAAATCGGGATTGACCATAGCGGATAAAGTATATGAAGCGCTTGAACAGCAGCTTTCCATAGAAGGAGCGAATACAGCATGGATAAAAGCTTAAAGGTCGTTGTGATTGGCGGCGGTTCTTCCTATACGCCGGAGATTATCGAAGGGTTTATTCTCAATTTTGAGAGCTTTCCTGTCCGCGAAATTGTGCTGGTGGATATCCCCGAAGGAGAGGGGAAGTTAAAAATTGTTGGCAATCTGGCGAAGCGGATGATTGAGAAGTCGGGTCTGCCCATTACGGTGGAGCAGACGCTGAACAGACGCGAAGCTTTGGTGGGAGCGGACTTTGTGACCACCCAGATGCGGGTAGGTCTGCTCAAAGCACGGATCTGGGATGAGACCACTCCGCTGAAGTACGGGATCATCGGCCAGGAGACAACCGGACCGGGTGGCATGATGAAGGCGCTGCGGACAATTCCGGTGCTGCTGGACATTTGCCGGGATATTGAGGAGATTTGCCCGGAGGCCTGGATGTTGAATTTTACGAATCCGGCAGGGATGGTTACCGAAGCCATTCTGAAGCATACCAAGGTCAAATCCATCGGGCTATGCAATTCACCGATTGCTGCTTATAAGTGGCTGTCGCAGTTGTATGAGACGCCAGCCAGAGACATTTACTGCGAATTTGTAGGCCTCAACCACCTGCACTGGATTACTCAGGTACACATTAAAGGAGAGGATAAGCTGCAGGAGCTACTGGATAACCGTGACGGTTATTCAGCCAAGAACGTGCCTCAATTCCAATGGAACGCCAGCTTTATCTCATCGCTCCGGGCCATTCCATCCTATTACTTAAAATATTTCTATCTGACCAGGGAACTGCTGGAGGAGCAGCAGCATGCCCTGGAGCATGAAGGAACCCGGGCCGAGGTGGTTAAGCGGCTGGAGGATGAATTGTTCGAGCTATATCTGGACCCCAATCTGTCGGAGAAACCTAAGCAGCTGGAGAAAAGGGGCGGGGCTTACTACTCTGAAGCCGCAGTACTATTGATGAAATCCATTTACAATGATACTCGCGATATTCAGACCCTCAACGTGCGCAATCAGGGAGTATTGGATTTCCTCCCGGCGGATGCATCTATTGAAGTGAACTGCGTCGTCACTAGCCAAGGGCCTATTCCACTGCCTGTATCCCGGGTGCCTGTGGCTGCCAAAGGGCTGATTCATGCGGTGAAAACCTATGAGCAGCTTACGATTGAAGCTGCTGTTACTGGAGACAGAGGGCTGGCTCTGCAGGCTTTGGCGAACCATCCCTTGGTAGATTCCGTCAATGTAGCGGAGCAGATGCTTGAAGAAATGCTGCTCAAGAACAAGGACTATTTACCGTTATTCTTTAAAGATTGAGCCGTAACAGATGTTTAGCGCATCGGTATTGAAATAGCTAGCCATATAAATTGAATCCCGGTAACTGTAAATAGACTGCTTTCTGTCGCTCTTGGCGGCGGCAAAGCAGTCTTGTTTGTTTTTTTATAGCTTGTTAACGTTCCATTCATAATACTTTGATAATCTCTATAAGTGTTAGGGCGGATGCTTATCCAATCCCAATAAATGATGATACGGAGGATAAATGATGTTTACGATGATGAAAAAAAGGCTAATCGCTGGTCTGGCCCTCTTGGCTGTTCTAGGTGCCGGGTTAGGGGGAACCCTGATGTTATCCGGGAAACTGGCCTCGGCTGAAACGGCTCAAGCCAAGCCAGAGGTGCATCAGATTGAAGCACCAGGGAATCTTGATGACAGTGCGGGTCTGACTACCTTCGTGGATGGAATAATGGAAGAAGATATGAACAGGCTGCACATTCCGGGAGCGGTCATCTCCATTGTGAGAGACGGAAAGATTATTCTGGCGAAGGGATACGGCAGTTCCAACCTGGAAAAAGCTGTACCGGTTGATCCCGCAACCAGCATGTTCCGGATCGCTTCAACCACTAAGCTGTTCACCTGGACGGCGGTGATGCAATTGATGGAGCAGGGCAAGATTGATCTGGATACCGATATTAATACCTACCTGAAATCAGTGAAGATACCAGCTACCTATCCTGAGCCTATCACGATGCGTCATTTGATGACACATACAGCCGGGTTCGAAGAAGGTGGCGTTGGCTATCAAATCACTACGGACCCTGCCAAACTGCCGGGGTCGATCTCCGAAACGCTCGACAAGCATATGCCGGCACGGGTAAGACCGCCAGGCGAGCTCAGTTCCTATTCCAACTATGGCGCCACACTCGCGGGCCTGATTGTGGAGGAAGTAAGCGGAATTCCTTACAATGATTACATTAAAAAGTACATTTTCGATCCGCTGGATATGGAACATGCAACCGTAGTGGAGCCTTTGCCGGAGCAGTTTAAGCCATACGAAGTTCTGGGTTACACAAGCAAGAACGGCAGTTTTGTTCCCGGTACACCTACATTCGAAGGCGGCTTTCGTCCCGCCGGCTCAGGTACAGTATCTGCAGAAGACATGGCTCACTTCATGATCGCCCATCTGCAGAATGGGAAGTATGGTGACAAGGAGATTCTGAGAGCGGGTACGGCAAAATTAATGCATTCGACGGCATTTCAATTCGACAAACGTATGCCTGGAGTGGATCTTGGATTCGCCGAGAAACGGTATAACGGCCTGAATGTTATTGCCCATGGCGGTGCGGACCCGATGTTCAACACGGAATTGTATCTTGTGCCTGCCAAGAATGTCGGCATCTTCGTCTCCTACAATGGCGGTCAGGGCAGTGAGTCCGCAGAAGGTCTGGTTCAAGCTTTTTTTAACAAATATTATCCTGCTCCTGTACCTCAGCAGCCAGTGATTTCCGCTTCTGCGGAATCTCTAGAAAAGTATGCGGGCTCCTATCAATTTACACGCCGCAATTTCAGCGACATTGATAAATTTTTCAGTTTTTTCGCCCAGATTAATGTAACCGTCTCAGACAATAAACTGTCCTTGGGAAGTGGCAGTGAACAACAATTGTATGTCCCTGTGGACACTAATCTGTTCCAGCATGAGGGAGGCACGGAACAAATCGGATTCCGCACCGACGACTCCGGGAAAGTCACACATATGCTCTTGGGCGCTATTCCGGATATGCCGCTGGAACGCACACCGCTCATAGATAAGAACAAGTTCTGGCTTGTCCTGCTCGGCGTCTCGGGCCTGATTTTCCTCACTGCTCTGCTGGGACTACTGTTCTCCAGACGCAAGCTCAAGGTAATGACGAATCCTGAAAAATGGGCGATTCGACTCTCCGCAGCGACAGCGGGTTGGGGACTAATAAGCTTTATCACAACATTTGCAGTGCTTATGTCGTTGGACACGCTGGAGAGACTCAGCAGCGTCAGTACCTCATTTTATCTCGTTTTAGCCATGCCTGTGATATTCGTTGGAATGACTCTGGCTTTGCTTGTCTCGGCTGTGCTGGCTTGGAAGAACAAGTACTGGACGGATTTCACACGCGTGCATTACACTTTTGTGGCACTTTCCGCTGTGGCACTGTGCCTGTTCTTCTACCATTGGAATCTGCTGGGCTGGCAGTTCGGCTAAGGCCATTTCTTGCCAGGAACAAATCATATATAATATAAGCCTAAGAGAGGAGGATGATCGTGGCTATTATACTTATCGCGGATGATGATGCGAACATCCGAAAGCTGATGTCTTTGTACCTGCGAAAAGAAGGCTTTGAAATCAAAGAGGCCAGCGATGGCGTCAAAGCGCTGTCCATCGTGGAGAACTCGCGGGTGGATCTCGTTATTCTCGATATTATGATGCCAGGATTGGACGGTTGGGATCTGTGCAGAGAAATCAGGCGCTGGGATGCCAACCTCGCCCTTCTGATGGTAACAGCCAAAGCAGAGTCGGCACACAAGGTGAAAGGATTCCGACTGGGAACGGATGATTACCTGACCAAGCCGTTTGATCCCATTGAGCTGGTGATGCGGGTAAAAGCGCTGCTTAAACGCTCGCTGGTCGTTTCTTCCCAGACTGTACAGGTGGGTAATGTTGAGCTCAATCGCCGTACCTTTCAGGTCTTCCGTGGAAATGAGCCGGTCACTATTCCTTTGAAGGAGTTCGAGCTTCTGTTTCTGCTGGCCAGCCACCCCGGACAAATCTTCACCAGGGAGCAGCTGATTATGCAGATCTGGGGTTTGAACTATGAAGGGGATGGCCGGACCGTCGATGTCCATATCAGCCGGCTGAGGGATAAGTTCACTGGCAACGACGGGCAATTTCAAATCGAAACGGCACGCGGTCTGGGCTACCGGCTGATTCCTGAGTCATGATCAAGACCTTGTATGTTCGTGTCATTCTCACGTTTCTCGGCATCATTATTTTTAGCCTAATATGCTCTTTTCTCATTGGTCTATATGTCTTTCAGAAGCAAATAAGCTATGAGGGTCAGAACGAAATGATCGCAGTGGGCAAGGAAATCATTCATCGCTATGATGACGCCAAACCTAAGGATAAGGATGAGTTCCTGAACAGTATGGTTAAGGTATCCGCATACCCGATCCACCTGTACAATCCTTCCGGGGAACATACCTTCTATGGGCTCAAAGATAATCCAGCTGTCATCATCACCCCCGAAGCTGTCAAACAAGTGCTGCAAGGAAAGTTCTATCGTTCCAGCGCTGATGATAAGGATACATTCGTCGGAATGCCGTTTCTGCTAAAAGGGGAGTGGCATGCGATGTTCCTGCAGTATTCCGCCGAGAACGAAAATATCGTTAACCGGATGATGCTCTTCGTGCTTCTACTTGTGCTATTGCTCGGCAGTATATGTATTCTCATTGCCGCCAGGTATCTGGTGGAGCCAATCAAAGCACTGACAAATGCGACGAAGAGGCTGGCAAAGGGTGATTTCGAAGTAGAGTTAAAGGTGAACCGGGTGGACGAAATAGGGGATCTGACGCAAAGCTATGTGGAGATGGCCGGGGAGCTCAAGCAGCTGGAGCAGATGAGGCAGGATTTTGTATCCAATGTCTCTCACGAAATTCAGACACCGCTGACGTCTATTTCCGGGTTTGCCAAGGCTTTGCGGAGTGATGATCTGGTAGTGGAGGAAGAACGCGGCGAATACCTAGATATCATTATTGCGGAGAGTGACCGTCTGTCCAGACTCAGCGATAATCTGCTGAAGCTTGCTTCCCTGGATTCCGAGCACCATCCCTTCGAAGCAGGCGACTTTAATCTTGATGAGCAAATTCGAACCGTCGTTGTAACCTGCGAGCCGCAGTGGTCGGCCAAAGGCATCGTCATTGATCTTGAGCTGCCGGTGGCTGTCAAAATCAAGGGAGATGAAGATCAGCTTAAGCAAGTCTGGATGAATCTGCTTAGCAACAGCATCAAGTTTACACCGCAGGGCGGGAACATCCGTATCGGGATAGACGTAGGAGCAGCAGCAGTATCCGTTACCATTAGCGATAACGGGACCGGTATTTCCCCGGAAGAGTTCAGCGCGATATTCCAAAGGTTCTATAAAGTCGACAAGTCACGGAACGGGAACAATAACGGCAACGGCCTTGGACTGGCGATTGTGAAGAAAATTGTCTCTTTGCATCAGGGGAGTATCGAGGTGGATGGTGCAGTAGGAGAGGGCACGACGATTATCGTCAGACTTCCTTTCTCTCCATCTGTTGCGGCCAGCCGGAAGGTCCATAAGCCCTCTGATGATGACCTGGTGAAAGGGAAGTAAGCTGACTTCTGTGGATTGCATTGCCCCTTAAGTGCTCATGAAGCACACTTAAGGGGTTTTGTGATGGTTGGTATGCCGTACGCTCTGCATGATGAAATCTTTGAACTGGCGATCGTTAGCCATGTCTTCTTCTGTAACTTCTCCGCCGCGTTGGTGGGCAATAATAACGGCTTTTTGTAAATACATGAAATACAGGTGGGTGGACTTCAGCAGAATGTCCATCCATCTTGTTTTTTCCTCTGGAGCTACCGGTACGGTGTCCAATTGCACTAGGCGCGTGTACCAGCCCTGCATCGCTTGCTTGAAATCAGGCAGTTCAGCGGGATTCTTGGATAGAGTGCTATAGTAGACGCCAAAAATGGCATCGTAATAGATCAACGACTCCTGATGCTCCCTAAGCGCCAAATACTTGTCCAGAATAATCTCCAGGGATTCTTCGGGCTGCTCGAAACGAAAGTCAAACAGCAGCTGTCCGAACATCCGCTCCAGATTCTCAACATAGATCTGGGCGGCTAATTCTTCCTTGTCCTTATAATGATGATACAAAGTACGCCGGGAGACACCGGCTTCTTCTGCAATCTGAGCCATATCGGTGCGCTCAATGCCTTGCGCACAGAATAGGTTCAGCGCTGTATCCTTAATCATCTCCCGCGTCATTTGCATCTGCTTTTCACGCAGCTTCATCTATCTTCTCTCCTGCCTCTTGCTATTTTTCCTTGTGCTAAATGTCTTTAAATCTTAAATCTGCTGAGCTTACTCTTACTTCTCAAGGAACTTGCTGCCCACCGAATAGGGCTTCTGATGGTTAACCGCATCCCCCAGCCATTTCAGCAGTGTAACACCATCCTGCTCTGCTTGAAAAAAAGTCTCTCGCGTTGCAAATGTGTGCGGGGTTGTGCCCTTCTCAGCATCCAGTCCATAGTCAGTCAGATAATAATAATAATTCGGTAACGCGGCGTCCAAAGAACGCACGGATGCCCGCATTTGCTGTGACCATTCGTTGATCTTCTTCTGGTCCTGTGGCCCTTTATAATCGTTGATGTTGTTCTGAAAGTGAATCAGGATCTCGTCAAATAACGAGTAGGATTGTAATAGTATAGCATTGGGCGGCAGGAGATATCCGTTGGCTTTAAAGGCTGCCCCGATGATATCCGCTTCGGCGGGATACCCAAATGTCTTGGTAAAGTCAGCGTGCCATTCCTGATCCACAACCTTCGGCCATTTGTCCGATTTCAGGAAGGAGCTGTCGGAATATTGATAAATCTCGGAGTCCTTATAATGACTGGCAATCTCCTCCGCCCAGAAGGCGGAGCCGAACCCACCGGCACTTTCGCCTGCGATGAGCAGCTTGTCGGGCGTATCCACATTAGCATAAATCCAGTCGAGGCCGCTCCGCACGTTATTGCTGCCGTTATAGCGCATAGTGAAGGGGGTGCCGTCTTCCTTCTTATATTCCGCATTGTGCTTGCCGATATGGAAGTCACCGGTCGAATAAGGCAGATATACAACATTCCAGCCGTTGAAGGGGTTGTCAGGGTTATCCGTGTCCATCATGCCTCTCAGCAAGGAGAGCATATAGAAGGGGATGTTGGCAAAATAATTGCCTGTATCCCCGCCCTTAATGAAATTCATGATCTTGATCGGATGCTCGGCGCTTTTGGCATCCCAGCTGGCCCCGCCTCCGGAAAAGAAGATGATCCAGTTATTGTTTTCCCCTTTTTTATTCCACAGAAAATACTCTGATCCGTCACTAGAGATGACATTTCCGTCCAGCTTAACTTTATTCCACTTGTAAGGCTTCACTTCTGCCAGTTCGGAGGCTGTAGTCGCCGGCCTCTTGATTACAAAAGTGCTGATCACAAGAACGGCAATCAAAATAAGGCTCAACAATCCAATTCCTGTGAACATCGTGATTTTCCCTATTCTTCTCATATCCATCTCCCCCTTAATGGGAGTATACGTCAAGTTAACTCGTTACACAAGGTGTATACTTATCGTAACAACCGACCTTAGTCCAGTTTTCTACCGAACAGGATTTCGCTTGCCAGACAGAGAAATACATAGAAACGATCTGCACATTCGGTTGACCGGGAAGGAGATGACATATTATGCGGAGTGAAAAGTCAGTGATCGGACAGCTGGTGCAGTACAAGGCGATGAACACAGCTCCTGTCGTTGTGATGATGTGTGGTGTGGCAGGGTCGGGTAAAACAACCTTTGCTCAAAAGCTGGAGAAAGAGGGATTCGTCCGTCTTTCAATAGATGAAGACATTTGGGCTTCTCACGGACGTTATGGAGTGGATTACCCTGAAGAGAATTATGAGCAGTATAAAGAACAATCCGAGATGAAGCTGCGCGGGGAGCTGGTCCGCCTGATCCAGGCGAAGCAGCATGTCGTCATCGATTTCAGCTTTTGGCAGCGTCAAAGACGGAACGATTACAAGCAGCTGATTGAACAGTATGGCGGCGTGTGGGAACTGATTCATTTGAAGGTTGAGCCTGAGGAATTACGGCAGAGGCTGCTAATCCGCAGTGAACGATTTGATGCCAATGCGGCGTTTCCAATCACCGAGGACACGCTCACACGGTTTTTAAACGGTTTTGAGACCCCTTCAGGGGAAGGGGAAACAGTGGTCTGAGCATAGATTATTTTCACATCCCCAAAATGCTAAGTTTATAAAATATACCCAGTCCAACACTGAATTATCGTGTTCTGACTGGGTATTTGCTTGTTGCAACTTGTTATTCTTTCGTTTCTTTAGGCGTTACCCTAGCCGGACGAACAACCCAATTGCTGCGGTTCATCGGTTTTACTGTATCAATCCGCGGATTCGGAATCTCAGGAGCGCTCTCGGCTGGGGTTGCCGATTCTGCGGATTCTTTGTCCGTTACATTTTTCTTCGCCAGTCCGCCTCCGTTATGCTTACCTTTGTTCCACACTCTGTTCTTGCCCATGGTTACACTCCATTTCTATACGCTGATTTATTTACCATATCACAACATGGAAAGGTAAGAAAGTACACTGGCGACTGCTATTTCAGTTACCGGGATTCTTCATACAGCAAAAATAGTCCGGAAAGTGAGTTAATATACCCCTAAGCATAAAAGAAATGTTTTGACAAGTTATAAAATGTACTATTGATTCGTGCTGTTGGTGACTATAATAATATAGAATTGAAAGGAGAGCACTCTGATGCCCATCAAGATAATTACGGATAGCGGTTCCGACATCCCCCTTGAGTACGTTAACCAATATGATATTACTGTAGTCCAGCTGCCGGTTCATTTCGGACATGAGCTGATGCCGGAAAATACGGACACGAAGGCTTTTTATGCTAAAATGTGCGAATCGAAGGATCTGCCGACCACAGCAAGTCCCAGTCCGCAAGTCTTCCTGGATAAGTTCAAAGAAGTGGAAGCAGGTACTGACATTATGGTCGTCTGCATGTCCTCCAATATTAGCAGCACCTATCAGGCCGCGATGATCGCCAAGGAAATGTATGAAGAAGAAGGATTTCCGAATGCGATTGAAGTTATAGATACGAAGAGATTTTCCGGTGGACTATCCCTGATTGTCGCCTTTGCGGCGAAATGGTCGGTGACCTGTTCAAGCCTTGCGGAATTGAAAGAAATGATTCTTCTCAAATCCCGGGAAGTGGAAGCATTCTTCACGCTGGATACGTTGGAAAATGTAATCAAGGGCGGACGGCTGAACCGTTTGTCGGGCGCGGTGGCTTCGGTGCTGAACATCAAGCTGCTGCTCAAAATCAGCGAGGAAGGTACAGTTGAGGTGGTGGAGAAAACCCGCGGGCTGCCCAAGGCGCTCAACCATCTGCTGGCCAAGCTTGAGGAGAAGCAGCATGATTACGAGAAGGCGGTTATTGCCATTGTGCACAGCAACTGCGAGAAGCTGGCCCTGGAGATTAAAGAACGCATTCTCGAAAAACACCCCTTTAAAGAGGTCGTATTCTCCAGCATGGGACCGGTTATGGGCACCTATGCCGGCGAAGGCGGAATCGGAGTGGCTTTTTAAAGGGAATGTAGCCCTAAAAAAGATAAACAAGCCGTACATGGGAACTAGCCCCGCGTGCGGCTATTTTGTTTTCCGGGAGACCTGTCTGGGGCGGTATTCTATAAGATATGGGAGGGAAGACACCTTACTATAGGCATCAGCATAGACTGAAGCAAAACCAATTACGGAGGTCAACCAACATGTCGACATATAATTCCAGCCAGCAAGCGACGGTTATCTATCAAGCCGACCCTGCTGTAGTCCAGCACCTGCACGGAGTCCGTGAATCTCTGCATCACTCCTGCAAGCCCTACTTAAACCATAAAGTGAAAGTACAGACGATTGACGGACTCATGCATGAGGGAATCATTGCGGGGATGGACAGCAAAAATCTGTATCTGACAGTAACTGCTACCACACAATCTGTACGCGGATACTATAATCCGTACTACAAACCATTCCCGCCGGGTCCGGGCTACTATCCATATCCCGCGCCGATTAACAATAATGTGATCTTACCGCTTGTGCTATTCGAGCTGCTTGCCATCTCTTTGATCTAATCCCGGCCCTATCAGGAATAGAAGACATGATCTGGATCATCGGCAGCTCTGCCGTATGTTCTGGTCATGTCTTTTGCCGTTTGTATCTGTATAAGATCAATCCGGGCTTCCGAAGACTTGCTATTCGATGTAGAATCAAAGGTGGATTGCGGGATTTTTTTCAGGAGGTAGAAAATGATTACATACCCTTTATTAAACGACGGGGCGGCGATCGGTGTGACAGCTTCTTCATATGGCGTAAGTCCACTAGACCGTAAGCTGTTCGAGCAAGCCTGTGAGCGGATGAAAGAAAAAGGATACCGGGTGTATTGCGGCGAGACGGTATTTAAACAGAATAAAGCCAAATCAGCTTCAGGCAAAACACGTGCCGAGGAATTTAACGCCATGATGCAGGAGGATGCCATCGACCTTATCATTCCGCCATGGGGCGGGGAATTATTGATTGAAATGCTGGAATATATAGATTTCAGCCTGGTGCAGGAGAAATGGATATTGGGTTTTTCCGATATCAGTCTGCTGCTGCTTGCCGTTACGCTGCAGACGGGTCTGGCAACAGCGCACGGTCCAAGCCTGGCAGATCTGCGGGGGAAGCAAACCGATAACACTACAGCCATGTGGCAAAAGGTAATGTCCACGCCCCGTGGAGGTTCGATTATGCAGAATTCTTCGGCAAAGTATCAGCAGGAGGGGGGAGTGGACGTTGATTCCCCCTTTATCTTTCATTTGGATGAGCCGACGGTTTGGAAATCGGTGACTGCTGGTGAAGTAACGTTGTCCGGGCGTTTGCTTGGCGGCTGCATAGATGTGATCCGGCATATCATCGGGACACCTTTCGGAAATGTGCAGTATTTCCAGCAGAACATGATTCACAACGAACCGATCATGTGGTATTTGGAGAATTGTGAATTGAATACTGTGGACTTGCGCCGGTCTTTGGTACAGATGAAACTGGCTGGCTGGTTCGAGCATTGCTCCGGTATTATGTTCGGGAGAAGCGGTGCCAATCGTCCGGTGGACAACTATACGGTGGAGGATTGTTACAAAGAATTGTCCGGGGAGCTTCAATTGCCGGTAATCTATGATGTTGACTTCGGCCATGTTCCGCCGCAGCTTACTTTAATCAACGGGGCGTATGCGGAAGTGAAGATGCAGAACGGTGCGGGGACAATTACCCAGTATTTTAAGGATTAGCGGAAAATGATTAAGGGACAGCCCGGCGGCTGCCCCTTTCTTTGTTCAGACTGCTGAATCCACTTCGCCGCTATTCTCAAATCTGATGTTGTCAATCATGACAGAGATTTTCCCTGAAGGGACTTCAAGCTCATACTCATGATTGCGCTGGGCCATCAGCAGCTGCATACCCAGTGGCGACAGCCAGGAAATCTTCCCTTCAGCCGGGTCGGTGTATGCAGGGAACACAATGGTGTAGGTGTCTATATAACCATCCTCCAAATAGCGGAGGTCCAGCCGGCTTCCAATCAATACACTGGAGCATAATTTCTCTTCACTATAGTCCGAGAGAAGCTGCTCTAGAATAGTGCAGTAGCGGTTAATCAGTTCCTCCGCCTGTTTTCTCTGAGGATGTTTGCCAGGGTAATAATGATTGAGAAATCCATTTCTCTCTTCATCAAAATATAACAGCTGCTTTACCAGTTGAGTCCGGGAGGTTTGCAGTAGAAGACTATGGTTCATAGTAGATTTCACCCCCTCTAAGAAAAACATCCCCTGCTGCCATCTTGTAATTCGTAATCATGTCCAGCCTCCTCAAAATTTGGTGTACCGCCCTTAAAAAAGGGTGTGCAAATAGAGATCTCCTTAAATGGAGACCTTCACAACAGTATATCAGCTTCTCAGCAGAGAACCAAACGATTGTTACACAGGGCTGCCATAGATTTTTTCATAATATGGAGTGAAAACATTTGACCCTTCTCCCATTGAATGTTAAGCTTGACTGATATTAAGGCATTTCGCAGTTTACTGCGAAGTGCCTTGCTGTATGTTTAGAGGTTTCTTACATTAAATGTTACCAGAGGAGTGATGCGCCATGAGCACTTCATTGTTTTCTTATATAGAATTTGAACTATCAAATAATTACATTTATTAAAGGAGAATATTATGATTCAAGTTAAAGAGTTTGTAGATGCGGATAATTCCTATGCTGAAAATAAGGCAAATGAATTTCTGATGGGATTGCAGGAAGAACAAGTGGTGAAGGTGTGCTACGGTTCCGTAGTCAAATCTTCGCGGGACGGGGCGGAGCATCAACGGAGTACCATTCTGATTGTGTATAAGACGAATGAAAAGCTATAACTGGAGTTTGTTTTTTACGTGGTTGTCCGCCCTCTCCACGTTATGTATAGTGATCATCTTACTTTATCATGCGTTCAGCATTTAGCCGTTCACATTAACGGCAGAACAATAAAGGGACAGCCCGGAGGCTGTCCCTTTATTTGTTGCAATGAAGTAATAGAATCAGGTGTTGACAATTGCTGTTATTTCTTCATCCAGCTCCAGTCTGAGATCTTCACGGTAAGCCCGGATGCCATACTCACTGTGCATATAGCGGAGGATCGCTTCAGTTATATTGGACTCTACCAGGTATTGGCTTCGGCCTTGAATCCACACCTCTGCGCTGTACCCGGTATCTTCCTCCCAACTGAGTTCTACCTGAACATCTTCCACACGGACTGCCTTGCGTTCAGCCATATGCAGGCAGATGGCGTTAATAATTTCATCCATGCTTAGAACAGTTGTTGGCATTAGTAACGGCCATCCCTTTCCTCAAGCCTGCGTCTTTCTTTTCTGCGGCGGAAGAAGGACATGATCAGTACCACTACAAGATAGATGGCAAGCATATTAATCAATAGGCCAAGGATATTCCCGAAAGCGCCCATTCCGCCGAACATGCCCCCGAAGAGGAAGCCGGCGATTCCGCCGATCATCAGGCCTTTCATCAAACTGCCTCCGCTGAAGAATCCGCGTTTTGCAGTGCCGGCTGTTGTTCCTTTGGTGCTATCGCTTTGTTTCACATTATTGGTTGTAGATTTCTTTGGAGTGGTGGTAAATCCGCGGGATCCGGATTTAAAGCCGCCTCCACGCCGTGCATCCGCAAAGTCAGGAGCGGTTACGGCAAAAAACAGGGTAAAGGCCATTACAATCATCATTACGCGTTTCATGGGTTTCATTGAGTACAAGTACCCTCCTAAAGGTTGTCTTGGATTTGTAGTGTCTGTCCGGTAATACGTAGTATGCCCTAGGAGGTTTCAATTTTAATATAATAATTTAAAGATTAAATGCCGGAATACAAATTATGGCCAAAAAAAAGTGCGCGGATCCAGGATCCACGCAAACAGCAGTTTCAGAGAGTTGCCTTGTTCTCCACATACCCGTCCGAGACAAGCTCAAGCGCTCCGGTTGCCGGATCGATGATCATGCCGTGCACAGGCACGTTTGGGGGGAGTAAGGGGTGGCGCTTGATCAGCTCCACAGTTTGAATTACCCCTTCCTCCACATTGTCAAACCCGCGCAGCCACTTGGTTAATTTAATCCCTGAGTTCTCCAGGGTCGAAAGGACCTGTTCGGAAACGCCGCGCTCTTTGATCGAGTTGATCATCTTGTCTGCATTCAGCGAAGCCATGCCGCATTCGTAATGGCCGACCACAATAACTTCGTCCGCATCCAGCTCGTATAACGCGACCATTACGCTCCGCATTACGCTGCCGAAGGGCTGGGAAATGATCGCACCGGCATTTTTAATGATTTTGACATCACCGTTTTTGAAATTCATTGCTTTGGGCAGCAGCTCTACGAGCCGGGTGTCCATGCAAGTGATGATCAGCATTTTTTTATCAGGGAAGCGGCTGGTCAGATAGGCTTCGTATTCTTTTTTCTCGACAAACTGTTTGTTGAATTCCAGGATATTCGTAATTTGAGTCATGACCATGCTTCCTCCTAAAAGTTTTGTGAGCATAGCTTCCTAGGTTTACTTCGTGCAAAACTTACCTCGGAAGGATACACTGTGTTTTGTGAGCATAGCTTCCTAGGTTTAGGAATAGATGCTTAAGGGTTAACGGGGAGTTACTTCGTAAGCAATTCCTGCACCCGGCTGGGGTGCTTCGGTATTGCGCAAGTCTCTTACAAGAATATTCTTGCCATAAATCTGTGAATGACTGTCCAGCTTGAACGAAGAGAAACGCTCCTCGGCATCAAGCCGCATTTGCTCTTCATAAAAGATCTCCTGCTGGCGGCTGATAATAAAAGACAACTCGTCTGCATCAATGGAAACATCGCCGGATTGTGCTTCATTAACGATCAGCAGAACATTGATTCCGTCGCAGCCGCAACCCTCCGTATCATAAAAGAGTTTAAAAAGCCCCGGCTGATCCCCAAGCCTTTCCTTCAGCTTCCTCTCGGCCAGAGGTGTAATCTGAATCTTCATGTTCTGTTCACACTCCTATCGGCTTAATGATAAAGTATTTCAAATTAGAGATGTAAGGCTCTGAAGTTGATTATACTTATTATAATAAACAGGCGTCAAGAACCCGCTATAGTCTTAGTTATTTCGAAAACGTTACCCACACTTTACCCACAAAAGATTCTTTTAATTATTAATTGCCCATTCAAAGTCATCAGCCATCTGCATTTGTCTATGCTTAGTCACGTGTAAATAAATAAGTTCAGTTACTTTAGAATTGCTTTTGTGCCCGATCCGAGCTTGTATTTCTGGAAGACTTACCTTCGGATTAGAAGCAAGGAGTGAAACATGTGTGTGCCTGAAACTGTGAGCTGTAAGGTTAAGCGGAAGATTACCAGCTTCTAACACCCTTTGCATCATCCGAGCAATACTGTTGACGGAAATAGGGTATCCGGGGTATTCGCTCCAGAAGACAAAGTTATCTTTTGGGTTAATCCCCTTTGCTGACAGCCGTTCATTTTTCTGCCAAGTTTGTAGTTGGCTTAATGCTTTTTGAACGGTCTCTCCGTAACTTATTACACGTTCACTTTGGATATTTTTCGTTGGAGCAAAGTGGTATTTTCGGACGCTCGTTCCCTTAACTTGTTTGTTTATGTCTATAGTTTTTCTTTGTTGGTCGATATCTTCCCATTGGAGCCCTGCCGCTTCTCTAATGCGCAAACCTGTATAGGCTAGAACGATGAAAAGCGCCCAATAGTTTACATGCATCATGAATCGTGATAACTGAAGGAAGGCCTTTAGTTCTTCTTTCTCGAGGTATTTCGGAAGGACAACTCTTTTTTCGCCGGGTTTTCGCGCTTGTCTTTTGTCTTTAGGTATAGTAGTGCCGTCTGTGGGATTTACAGTTAATAGACCTTTGACTACCGCATGAGAGAACATCATCCTTGCCGAAGATTTAATCAATGATATGCTGGATCTGGCGAAACCCTCCGCTTTTAATTTATTCAGAAATTGTTGAAATGCATTCTGAGTTACGTCGCGTAGTTGGAATGCGCCGAATACCTCGTTTAACTTTCCTAGCCCATAATCGCGAAGCCTTACAGTCTCCTCTCCGATTCCCTGCTCAAGCTCATAGTCTTTGAGCCAGATTTTCCCCCAAATACTGACGGTTATCTTTTCGGAATAGAATAGTTCTTTTTTTAACTTCTGGGCTTTAATAAGAATACCGAAATCTTCGGCCTCGCCAAGCGTATCGAAACGTGGGGATTCCATTTCTTTGCTGTCTTTTTTCTCTACTCCATTGATGATTTTTGTGATTGGGATACGATACCGATAGGTGAATTTTCCATCGCGTTCACGGATATTAGTCGGCAACTTTTCATCAGTTTTCTTTCTAGTCATCCATTTTTCTCCTTTCGACAAACGTATGTTCTGTAATTGGGCATATGTAAACAGCCTTGTGGCTGGGAAGCACGAGGGTTAGTAAAAAATATGAAATTGAACAGGTATCCCACAGCGCAATAAAAAATGTTGCTTTGTTTCGTCTGGTTCTGGATGCAAATCTCCGATTAATAAATATAGAGCGAACTGATTTGCTTCCCACTCAATTTTGTCGATTGAAAACAGCGTGTTACCTCGCAGAAATGGCGTGTTTACACCAGGATGAAGAAAGTGATGGCCTAATTCATGAGCCACAGCAAAGGAACGGTGGAACCTTTGCAGATGATTGTTAACATGTATGACTGGTATCCGCCGAATACAAGTGTAATACCCCCATGTGTTTTTCCCTAAATCCTCATACAAAACCGTTACATTTCTCTCAGATGCAATTCTTGTTGGACTATTAGTTCTGTGGGTTTGGATGAGTTCTCTGGATATGTGTTTCCCCATGAGTTATCCCCCGGAAGTTAATTTCTGAATTTTTTTGGAGTGAATTTTTTCTTCGCCATTTTCTTAGACATCCGTAATGTATTCTCGAGCGAAATTCTCAACAATTCTCGGTCTTCTTCGTCCATAGGTTCGCCCATGAACGCGAGAGATGTGTCGCTATTGAGATCGTTCATCATCCGTTCTAGTTCCGTGGCGATGTCGCGCTCGTCTTTACTGGTGAGGGCATAATAGGGCTTGTCCTCGTCTGAAGAGGTTTTTTCCTCTGGAATGCCCATCAAGTAGTTAACGCTCACTCCAAAGTAGTCAGCCACTTTTTGGAGTTTTTCACGTTTAGGTGTGTATTTCCCTTGTTTCCAGCTAGTGAGTGTTGCAGTTGTTATGCCGGTTTCCTTGGCTACTCGGTAAGCTGTGACGTCGTGTTCTTCTAAAAGTTTCTCAAATATCTCGTACATAGTTTCCCTCCACAGTTTATTTCGTGAAAAATAGATTAGGAAAATAAGCCAGTCATTGTTGACTAGCTCAGAAAACTATGCTAGTATACAAACATAGCTTAGATAACTGAGCTAATAAATGAATAATAGCTTTGATTTCTTATATAACTTAGGTGGCACTATGATTATATAAGAAATCTTAGCTATCAGTCAATACTTTTATTGGAAGGAGATAGAACTGTGTATGAAAACTTTCTTGGCCTGCTAGAACAGTTTGATAAAACTCCATATCAGGTTTCTAAAGAAACTGGCATTTCTACTGCTACACTAAGCAATTGGAAACGAGGTAATTACAAGCCTAAAACGGACAAACTGAAAATTTTGGCTGATTACTTCGGGGTGACCGTTGATTATTTTTTGCAAGAAAATCAAAAAAACGTGGCGGTGATGAAGAAATGATTGAAGAGCTAAAACCAACCATCGACGTACTCGACGCTGCGGATTACCTGAATATTAGCAAATATACAGTAATCAATCGTATCAAGGCAGGAGAATTAAAGGCTTATAAGCAGGGGAGGTGCTGGAGAATCAAGCGGGAGTGGTTGCTTGAGTATGAAGGGGGGCTTTTAGGAACTGCTAAGTAATTCTATCAGCCATCATAACAACCTATACAAGATTTATACCTGAAAGGAGATACCCCTTGAATAAAAAGAAAAGTAGATACCCTGATCTGGCAACTTTATTTCAAAACTGTTTGGACCGCGACTGTACTCCGGAACAAATGCAGGACTTCATCGACCGGACTCGCCGGCAACATATGGATAACTCGGAAATGCTTCGAATCATAGATGATCTAGAGGTGAGATTTATAACTTCATTGAACTTACCGGAAGGAGTGACAACATGAATCAACTGGTATTCATTAATAACGGCAAGCCGGTTACAGACAGCCTTATGGTGGCTGAAGCGTTCGGTAAAGAGCATGCCCGGGTCATGCGGGATGTCCGGGAGTTACCTTGCAGCAAAGAATTCCGAGTCGGCAATTTCGCCGAGTCCTCTTACACCAATGATCAAAACCGGACGATGCCTAAATTCATAATGACAGAGCAAGGTTTTACGCTGCTGGCAATGGGATACACCGGGCCGCAGGCAATGGTCTTCAAAGAAAAGTACATTGCAGAGTTCGACAGGCTTAAGCGTCAGGAGCAACCGGTAAATCTCGGTGAGCTCAGTCCTATTCTCCAAATGATGATTCAAACAGAACAAAGGCAGGTGCTTCTTGAACAACGGCAGGCCGATACAGATCGGCAGCTTGGCATCCTTAAAGACACATTCTTAGATCGGGATGAAGATTGGCGTAACAAGATGAAAGGCATGTTGAACGGTGCTGTAGTCCGGCTGGGAATGTCCTATAGGGAAATTCGAACTCACAGTTATCAGATTCTTGAAAGACGCGCTCACTGCGATTTGGAACGCAGGTTAACGAACTTAAAGGAACGCTTGCGGGAGTCCGGAGCAACTAAGACCAAAGTAGATGATGCTAACCGGCTGGACGTAATCGAAGCAGAGCCTCGGCTGAAAGAGATTTATACCACTATCGTAAAAGAGCTCAGTATAGGAGCCATGAATTAAGGAGGGTTTACATTGGGACTTAAAGCCGTGCCAAACGTTGCTCCGGAGAATAAAAGCCTCTGGGCAGATAAGATTACTATTCTGGTGATTGACCCGGCAACCGGTGAAGAGATCCGCAAGGATTTGCCGATCAGTTTCAGACAAAATCAGCTCGGAACCTGGCTGCAGGGAAATGACGAATTCGGGGATGCGCAGGCCATTGTGTTCTTAACTGCTTTTGGTCAGCAGCAGCTCAGCGAAATTATTGGGATTGAACCAGCGAGATTGGGGGGAGAAGTGTGAAAAAAAGACAACGAGTGAGAGTCTGCGGGAACCTACTAATGTTATTGGAACAGGCTAAATCAGATCGGTTGCGTGAGCTTTGGCGCCGACAGTACTTTAATACAGCATCCCGTATAAATGAAAATCAGCCCACCGGGGTAGGAGCCGGCAGGCTGAACACGAACTTTCAAAATTCAATTACTGTCATCGTAGCACGAAATGAGGGCGAACGCAATGCATTCGTATGCTGACATATATCGTAAGCACGAGCACCCATCAGTCACCCCTTACACATTACCACTCTATGATAAGTACTTTTTCACACGCGACGAAGGGGTTATCTGGAGTAATTCGTTTCTCTCAGCGATTGTAAAAGTGGTTGCCTATATAAATCCGCAAACAGAGATTGATTTTGAACGGATCGAGCTCACGGATGATCAAATGCGTGTGGTCGAGCTTGCCAAGGAAATTCGAAAGCGTAGGGCTCTTATGCGGCGGCCGGATAGGTTCTGCTATGACGTTCAGCCTTATTTTTATCGAATGGAAATGCAGAGGCTAAAAGATCAACTAGATGCACTAAAGGAGATTGAGCCTATGTACATCGATAATCCAGAATTGACGGTGTGCCCGGCTTGTGAACGGTCCGTAGTGGTTGGTGAGAAGAGCCTGCAGTTGCCTGATGGTACCACTTGCTGCAACTGGGATTGTTACGCTGTCATCTTATCCAGGGAACATGCCCATGGAGATTGAGCAATACATCATAGATATAAGATCCTACCGGCAACAGGCTGATGCCTACGATGATAGTGCTCCTGGAGCAATCCTTGAAAAGATACGCCTCCTGACAGCAGCACATATGCTTATGGGGCGCGTGGCTGCCGTCAGGGAAGGCGAACATGCCCGTATCTATGCAGCCCGTAAGATAGCTTACGCACAGGCTAAGAAGGATGCTCCTAAAGGAGAGAAGGAAACTGCTGGAGAACTGGCAACGGCTGATTTACGAATGCTGGAGGCAAGGGCTCTGGAAGAAAAGATGATTTGGAAGAACGAGTTTTCATCTCTTCGGGAGCACATCTATGAATTGCGGCTGCGTGTAAGGCACGATATGCACACATTAGGAGGTGGAGATTAATGCCTCAGTTGGTAGAAGAGAAGCTTAAAGAGCGCAATAGGCTCCGTAGTGAGCTCACAACGAAGTATCGAAAGCAAGCGGATGTGATTCGTTTGTACGGGATACCGTCAACTGCTATTAATCAAGAAATAAAGGAACTGAGAGCGGAGCTAAAAAAGGTGGACAAGAAATCGGTCGGCAAGGATGATGATCGAACCAAGGCACCACGGCGATCACCGAAACGTAAGAAAGCGCCTTGGCGCTGTGCGAATTCAGATTGTTATAAAATTATGCCCTCAATCGAGAAGTCTTTAACCTTCAACAAAAGACACTATTGCTGCCAATCCTGTGCTCAATCGGATGCTGGCATTGCTGCAGCAACAATATCAGCCAAGACATAAAGTAAGCAGGTGGTTTCATGAGTGGCGCTTTTCAAACGAGCCGGGATATCTTTGAAAATCCAATATGGCAGGACATTCCAAAATTCCGGATTTTCTTCTACATCGTCGGGAATGCAGTGTATGCGGAGGATGGAAAGATGATCTCCGGTGTTCATGTGAAGCGCGGTCAGTTTCTCCGGGCATACCGAAATCTAGCGAGTGATTTGGAATATATTGAGAACCGCTCTGTTAAAAAGTACTCATTATCCGTAATTTCAAGAAAAATCGAGCAGTTGGTCAAGGAAGAACGATTGAAAATAGAAGACACCGAACTTGGAACGCTCTTTACAGTCGTTAATTACGCGATGTATCAAGGTTTTGAGCATTATAAAAAGGCAACTTGGAACAGTGTTGGAACGGACTTGGAACGCAGTGAGAACGGGGATGGAACGCAGTTGGAACAGGGATGGAACAATAATAATAAAGATAATAAAGAGAACAAAGATAAAAAAAAGAAAGAGCCACCAAATCCCCCCTCTCGAAAAAACGCTAAACGCGTTTATTCCGAGGATGACCGGGTGTACAAACTGGCTAAACGATTTCATAAATTGGCTTATGAGAATGCAGTTGAACTGGGAACAAGTCACTTGATCAAAGAACCTGATTTCCAAAAGTGGGCTGATACCTTCCGACTCATCCTTGAACGGGACAAGATTCCAGAAATTGAACTGGGTGAGGTTATCAAGTACGGACTCAACGAAAAATTCTATCGAACAATCATTTTCAGCCCAGCGAACCTCCGGGAGCATTATCCGAAAATATTAACTCACATGAGGTCCCAACAGCAGCAGGTAAGAACGGGGTCAACTCCGAGCGGAAAGCCGAAGCTTGAAATTTCAAAAGACGATGGCTCTGCAACGATTAGCGCTGAGGAGCATGAAAGATTAATGCAGAAGGCAGCCAATATGAAAGCTGAGCGAGAGCGCAGGCAACTAGAAGGAAAGAACAGATGAAACTTGGAGGTGGGCTAATGACACAATATGAGGTCGGTAAGAAATACAAGAAAATCGTCACAGTGGCTAAAGTCCATAAAGACTTGGCGAGTGTGCTTATGATCGACGACAAGCGTTATGTTCTTCAGACGCACCAGCCTACAGAGGGGAGCGGTAAGAATGGGCGTAAGAACAAGAAAAAAGCAATATCCCATTAGTTACGGGAACCGTGGAATGGTGTTTGAGGGTCACATTGACCTCAGTAACGAAATGTACGAAGCCCAGGACAGGGCAGTAATCAATAAGCGTCCTACCCCAGTTAAAGTGCTTGAGCGAAAAGGGCAGTACATTACCTTGGCGGTATTCGATAAAAAATCCACGGTGGATTATGACGGCATATACCGGGACCGCCGTATAGATTTTGAAGCCAAGGAAGTCAGTGACCTTATGCGACTTGATTTAAGCCGGATTGAAGATCACCAATACGACCATTTAGAAAAGTCACATCGACACGGGTCAATAGCATTTATCCTTGTATCCTTTACCCGTAATAGGAAAATGTATCTCCTGCCTTTCGTTGCCTTAAGAGTATTCAAGCAGGCATCCAAGCTGCCGGGCGGACGCAAGAGCATTTCGATTGATGATTTTGAAATTGAGGGTTACGAGATTCGGAACGGTCGCGTTCCAGTCGATTACCTGGCTGCTGTTAATAAAATTTGGTTTCCGGCAGAAGCGTAGGGGCCGGATATGATTCGGGACCGCGCACCACCGCAGCCTAAAATAGAACTGGTGTGCTTATTTAACCAAAAACAACCATATGGAGGTCAGACAGCATGAAGACAAACATCAATCTCAGTACATTAGCAGGTGGAGCGGTAGGGGAGCGGATTAACATTGAGCTACAGAAGGTAGCTGAGAACGTCCAGGACCCGAATACCGACTGGAAGAAGGCCCGCAAGGTAGTGGTTACTATTACGCTGAAGCCTGATGAGGAGCGGGAAATCGCTCTTGTATCAGCAGATGTTAAGACTACACTGGCGCCGGCTCACGGGATTGCTACCAAAATCATTTTTGGAGTCGAAAAAGACGGATCCACAGTAGCTGCAGAACTGGTCTCCGGAATGAAGAATCAAATGATGATCGATAATGACGGCGACATCGCGGACGATAAAGGGGTTAAAGTTACCGAGCCGGAAGCGGAAAGCAATGTTTCATACCTACAACGTAAATCCCAAGGGGGCAACTAATCATGATTAAAGAGGCACTGCAGTACATCGCCGGGTTGGCGAGTCAAAAGACACTTGAAATTAACGGCCAACAGTATTCAAATCAATCACTCATTTTGGTCAAGCAGCCAACACCTGCAGCACTCACTGTTCGCAGCTTGTCTGGGTTTGTGGATTACTTGAAATCAAACTTTGACCAGCCCGGGGCACTGATGGTCCATGTAGAAAGCCCGACTAAGGTAACGGCATTCACCGGGTTCAACGAGGACTTTTCCAGAAAAACGTTTGTTGAAGCCGAAGCACTACTGCCAACGATTCGCTTCGGACAGTGGACAGATGTCGAGGAATTCAACATCCAACTACAGTCGCTATTCCACCCGAATGATACCCGAGCGGACTTGCTGAAGGTGGTCGGGAACATCAAGGAAGAAGCGGTGCAATCTCTGGGTGATGATGGAGTATCTCAACAAGTTACTGCAAAGACGGGGATTGCCACAGTAGCTACTGTTCCGGTTCCGAATCCTGCCGTGCTTATGCCATACCGTACTTTTATTGAAGTACAGCAGCCGCAGTCATTGTTTGTATTCCGGATGAAGACGGGGCCATACGCAGCGCTGTTTGAAGCGGACGGCGGCGCCTGGAAGGTTGAAGCAATGGATACAATCAAGGCTTACCTGCTGAATGCTCTTGAAGAAGAAATTAAAGACGGTAAGATCGTTCTTATCGCTTAATCAATTATACCGGGGCGGCTACGGCCTGCCCCACCCTTAAAGGGGAGAAGGACATGCCCAACCAAAAAGGGAGATATACCAAAAATGAAATGATGGATACAGGCTGCCCTTGCTTTATACCGGACGCGCCGGGCGCTTTAACTGGAAGGTGGTTCGGTGAGCCACCATTGGATGGAATCATCCTGACTCGAAGACGCTGCGCCGCGCTGGGAGCACCAGTGCGGGACCGCGAGTATCCCGTTGCTTTTATATACCGGATTGAAATCAAAGACGATTACAGATATGTGCCTTTTTATCTTAGACTGCCTGAACAATTAGACCTGAAGAAGAGCACCTATTATGAAGACCGATGGTTAAAACGGCAAAGGCCGGTGATGACAACATGAAGGATTTTAGCTGGAGATTAGCAACGGTCACAGAACTATATGCAGTGCTGCACGATGAAGGGGCTCAGATCATCTACCGGCGCCAGGCGGCAGAAGAGATAAGCCGGCGAACTGGCCGGAGATATACTCTCGTGAATTTTAAGATCAAGCCAAAATACTAATCAGACATCAGGAGGTGGGAAACGGTGGCCCACCAGACATTTTGGAAACCGGTGAAACAACCAAAGGAAAAGAAGGCCAGCAGCCTCGGCCGGAGCAAAACGGACAAAAAGCCAATTTCTCCATGGAAGCAAGGGATTCTGGCGGATCATAAATCCAATCCTTCCCGAGCTGACCGAAACGAATTCCCGCCAGCCGTTATAAAACTCCTGAAGAAGCGGGCAGATGGAAGATGTGAAGTATGCAAACAGCGATCCGATATTGAGACACATCATGTGCGCACCAGAGCGCGTGACGGCCGTGGCGTATTCCAAAATGGGTTACGCGTATGCGGTATATGCCATGATTTCATTCAAACGAATGAGGAAGAAATACAGTTCTGGGAAAACAAATGGGAAAAGAAATTCGGACCTAACTTCTGGTTCGATGAAATTGACATTGAAATTCATGCCCGCAAGCAGGCTGCACAGCAGGCAATTGAGCAGGAGCAGGAGCAGCGGCGGCAGCAAATTGAGCCGGTAGCGGATCTGATTGCCACGGCAGCCGGACGGCCGTTACGAGTAAGGGAAATGCGTCTGCTGGAATCATTAGAAGTAAAACAACTGCAAGTCATAACCGGGATGTTCACGGATGCCCTAAATGGCTATGCGGCACAGGGAGCCTACCGTCCAAATGACCGATTTGAAGACTAATTAATTCATATAACAACGAAAAATATACAACAAGGGTGGAGGACATGAAGGTGTTTTCTGGGACCACCGGAGCCTATAACCAATTGACATCCTCTTATTTCCTGGAAACCAGATCACTTTCGTTTCTTTAGACCAATCAATCCACCTACTATTCCAACAACCAAAACAGCAACAAAGGCAAATACAATCCAAAAAGCTATGCGCAAAACTATCACTCCTTTAAAGCAACAATACGATAATAGTTAATTTTCCACAATAAAAGGGGCTTTTATACCCAGGGAGGGAACAGACATGAAGCGAATCGATGTGTTGAATCAGATAACCGAAATCCGAGACGATCATTGCAACATCTGCAGCATTCCTTCGGATATCCTCCGGCAACACCCCGGGCATCTGGCAAAGGCAGATAACCACTGCAATAAGGTATGCGAGCAAGGCGCAATGCTTCAGGAGCTCGGCAAGCAGCTCACACTGCCGCCGAGAAAAGGCGTTGCTGTTGCTGGTTAGCGGGGCAACAAAAACTGTCCGGAAATATGCTGCGTCACCGAATCTCGGTTGCCTGTTAACACCCCGATCTGGCAACTCTCTTGAATCTATGGCCGGGCTGCCGTGGGCAGCAGATAATGATTGCTTCGGCGGATTCGACGGCGCAGCAGAGACGCGGTTCCGGGGGATGCTTACCAAGATCGCCGGAACCTTCCCGCTGTTTGTTACAGCGCCGGATGTAGTGGCGGACGCAGTGCAGACAATGGCGATGTTTGAAGCCTGGGAACCTATCATCCATGCTCACGGCCTGCCTGTTGCCTTGGTGCTGCAGGACGGTCAAGAGAACCTGTGCATGCCATGGAGTCGTTGTGAGGCGGTCTTTATAGGCGGATCTACTGATTACAAGCTGAGTAAAACGGTCAGGCGGCTTGTCTGGGAAGCGAAATGGCGCGGTAAGTGGGTGCATATGGGCCGCGTAAACAGCCTGGAGAGATTACGGATCGCAAGGGATATGGAGTGTGACAGCGTGGATGGCACGGGATACAGCATGTTTCCTGAGGCAAATCTACCGGGAGCGCTCAAATACCTTCAGCATGAGCAGGTAGTTATGGAGTTTGATGATGTGCTATAGACGCAAACTGCTCACTAGCCATATTCCACAAGAGTTCTTTTTGAGGGTCCCGATATAAAAACCAACAGCTGTCTTAAACTGAATTATAAAAGCCTAGACCACTGTTGGTTTATTGAACTAACGTTTCTCGTTATCGTGAGATTTATTGAATCTAACGATTAGTTTCAGAAAACTGAATCGATTGAATTATATCAGTTGACGGGTCAAATTGGATTGTTACAAAAACCCCAAACTCGTTACCTACTTTGTTTCTAATCCATAGTTTGAATTTCTCTTCAGACTTTTTTGGTGTTAGTTCAGTACGACCGATGTGCTTGTAATCGATTATGACTGCTTTGTAACGTTTTTGTGTTTCCTCAACTGCAATTTTACCCCATTTTGCATATTCAGGCGTAGCCTCTATTGAAGCAGTGGGAAACATGAGTATAGCTAAAAACAATATCGCTAATTTTTTCATAATAACCGCCCAACTGGAGAAGTTTTCAGTAATATCTCCTACTTTATCCAAATGTATTCATAAATAAATATACCCGTTAGCTGATGCATAGTACGAAGATACCCTGCAGCAATTAATCAGGGCATAGCCCCTATAAGGAGAGATAAACGATGAAGGTTAAAATCATTGATCCAAATCACCCATGCTTCGGCAAAGAACTTGAAGGTGGAATTATCTATTTCGACATCTACCACCGTGGGGGCAGACCGGATCTTTACGAAGTGAGTACACCGGAAGGCAAGCGTTATCGCTTATTGACTGACCAGATAGACGCGGATCATTACGAGGCACAAGAGGTCAATGAGGAAATTGAACGCCTCGGTGCCAATGTGGGAGACACTGTAATGGTCATTCGATCCGGAAGCGGCGGCAGCAAAGCCGGGTTTGATTGGAACGTTCCTCATGTAATAACAAGAATTGACGGTTCTGGACATGTTGAATTTGATGATACGGCGGCATGGGGATTTCGACCTGATGTTACTGTGATAACCCGGGGAGAGGCAGCAAAGATATGAGCAGACAGCCGAAATATCGCGCATGGTATAAGCCTCTGGGCGTCATGATCGAGCCGGATAAGATTGAAATGATCAATTTTGAAGTCAAGGTATTGGGTGTTTACTTGGAAATGGAAAGCAGGGGCTTCCACAAGCTGCGGCTGTCGGATTTTGAATTGATGTTATATACCGGTGTCTACGATGATCCGTTTAATGAAGATGAAGTTGAGATTGCTGACGGAGATATTATTCGGTTTGAGTGTGAAGATATCGGAACTGTTATATGCGAAGTGAAATTCCAAATATGTGAGTTCCTCTTAATTTCAAATAGCTTCCCAGATGGATTCATGAGACTGGGAGAAGCTGCTGAATTTGACCGGGAGTATTCATGGATTCCGTTCTCTCAGCGACTCGGCAACATCTATGAAAACCCGGAACTGCTCGGGGGAGAGGCGGCGAAGGCATGAAGGCTATAACCATCATACAGCCATGGGCGGACACTGATTGCAACCGGGGAGAAACGGTTTGAAACGCGCGGCTGGGCAACAAAGCACCGCGGTCCTCTCGCCATTCATGCAGGCAAGAAGGTGGACCGGGAAGCCTGCCAGCAGGAGGATATCCGAAGAGTATTAGCCGGTCATGGATATACGGCCGACAACTTACCTACCGGAGCTGTCATAGCGACTGCAACGATGGTATTTCCACATCAGGTCGAGGAGGACAATGGCAACATAGCAGTATTATCTGATGGTTCACTTATTCAAGGAGACGAAATTTGGTTCGGGGATTTCTCGCTTGGCCGTTATGCCTGGGAACTGGCGGATGTTAAGCAGCTGCCAGAGCCGGTCCCGGCCAAGGGACAGCAAGGACTCTGGAATTGGGAAGGGGTACAACCATGAGTGATCGCCGGAAATGCCCCGGCTGTGGGCGGACAATATGTCAACTTTGCGATAAGGCTCATGCGAGCCTCGAAATGAAAAACAAAGTCAACGGGAAAACGCTTCTGGTATGCAAGTCTTGTCATAAGGAGGTTTGGGGCAAATGATGACACCAGAACGGATAGAAGAGATCAAAGAGGAAGTCAGGATTCTTCACCCTGAAATGCAGGTGATAGTAACGGTTGCTGAAATGAAATGGCTGCTGGCTGCTCTAGAAGAGGCACAACAACCGCCGGAAAAGTGGGAACACATAGCACGAACAGAGCGCAGTATCCACATGACGGAGTTGGCAGAGGCACAGCAGACCATAGCCCGGAAGCAATTATATATAGAGAAGTTAGAATGCAGCAGAGAGTATGCACAGGAGGCGGCTGACAAAATCTCAAAAGAGAAGGGCTTAGAACTATTTGAAGCAAGGCAGACCATAGCCCGACAACAACGAGCATGGCAAGAACTGAAGGACATTGTAAGCACCAATGCAACTGGCGGGAAAGGTGAAGACATCAACGATTACGACATAATGCTAAACATCATGGGAGATTTGGAAGGTGACCAGCCATGACACAAGTAAAGGAATGGAGCAACACCATTTGCCCCAGAGAGAGGGCAGAGGCGGCATATATCACGCTACAGGGTGTGAAATAATAGGAGGTCACCATGCTGAACCAGATCATTAATGCAGATTGCTTTGATGTCTTCCCAGATATAGAGACTGGCAGTGTAGATATGATCCTTTGTGACTTGCCGTATGGCACCACTCAGAGCCCATGGGATTCAGTTCTGCCGTTTGACCGTCTATGGGCGGCATATGAACGAATCATTAAGGAAAACGGGGCAATCGTGCTATTTGCCAAAGCCCCGTTCGATAAGGCGCTGGCAGCTAGCAACATGAAACTGTTCCGGTATGAATGGATCTGGGAAAAGAACAAGGCAACCGGTCACCTGAACAAAGGAATGATGCCGCTGCAGGCTCACGAAAACATTCTAGTATTCTACAAACGGCCACCGACCTACAATGCTCAGATGTCACAGGGTAACAAGCCAATGAATGCCGCAACCAATAACCATAAATCATCGGTATATGGTGACGGAATTCCGTGGTCCAATCCAGCAGGGTCAACCGAACGTTACCCTCGCAGCGTGCTTTACTATCCAGTTGTAAATAACGATGATCCAGAACGTATACACCCGAATCAGAAGCCAACGGAGCTATGTGAATACCTCATACGCACATATACCAATCCGGGAGAAACGGTATTAGATAACTGTGCGGGCAGCTGTACAACTGCTCTGGCGGCTGTGAGGACAGGACGGAATTACATCGCCATAGAACGGGATAGACGACATGCTGCTGACGCATTGAGTCGGCTAAGGAATATGCAACTAACATTATTCTAAGGAGGAGTATGACTTGGAAAAGTGGGTCATTAAAACAAATCAAGGGAGATACGTAACCATACCTTTTATTTTAACGAGTGGCTTCCGAAGCTATCTCAATAATTCACCAACTGCTAAAGATACTAGACGATATTCAAGCGCTGATGAAGCACAAGAATATTATGAAAAATACCTAGCAGGCAGACAGTACTATGTTGACAAGTATACGTTTCAAAACGGAGAAGCGTTATCAGGTATAGAAAAGGTAGAAAATGATGCACTTGGCCGACAGGCCCCCGTAACGACCGAATAGGCGCGAGCCGTAAGAGATCATTCAGATAATTAAGGGAGTAGGACTAACCCTCCTCTCCCACAGGGAGGAACAAAATAGAATGGATAGCAAACAGGCTCTGACTCTAATCAAACAAGAGTTTGAAAAGAACCTTAAAGATGGATTGTTGAATCTACAGGTTAAATGGCTTATTGATCAGGCTGAAACACTTCAAATAATCGCGAATCGTTGGATTGAAATCGAAACAAATGGAACGAAAGAAGAAGCTGATGATTTCTATACTTTTGTTCAAGATACACTAACAAATAACCACTAGGTGAGGAAGCCCAATGACACAAACACCGTCGAGGGACTGGCTGCATACGAGATAATTATTCCGGTGAAGGGAAGTTGTCATTCATTTCCGGGAAAACCTATGAAGCTGATAAAACCGATGGCGACATTATCGTAGTTAACGAGCAAGGCAGCCGGCACATAATTAAAACAGAAACGGGCTTGCATGAATTTTTCAGTACGTACTTTGAATTCATCACCCCAGCACCCAAGGAGGCAGTCATGAGATGTAGCCACTGTTTTAAACAGGTAGATTCGTTGTGCAAGCCACATTCATTGTGTGGTGATTGCCATACCAAGTTCTCTAATGCCGAAATTGAAGTAGATGCCGTGGAACAATCGAAAAAGGACATTGCATATGTGAATTGGGTTGACGAAGAATCGGGGAAAAGAAGCTTTTCCACACCGGAGTTACAAGAATATGTGAACTCAGAAAAGCGGATAAAACGGAACCTACCTATTATCATCAATCGACTGGAACGAATTAGAAAGGCATCTGGAATAAATTACATTTGAGGTTGAGGAAGGAGATAACCAATGACACAGGAAGATACTGAACTCGCATTAACAATGGATCAATATAAGGAAATCATGCAGGAAATATGGAAGAACCACCGTTTCGCCCGTTCAGACTTCGAACACAGCAAATACATCAAATACGTCCGGCCGAACTGGGACATGCGTGATGGGATGTGCTTCTCAATCCAATTCGACCCAGGCAAGAAGACATTTAATTCCGGCTACGGCGAAACAGAACCCATGTATGACCGCATAATGAACTGGCTTAATGAGCCATGGGAGGGATCGGAGCAATGACACTCACAAGGGAAGAGAAGACAGAGAGCGACAAGATAATCACCCTTGATGTTATCCGACTTGAACGGCACAAACCACGTAAGTGCACATGTGGAGACGACAAACATTTCACCGTTGATAAGGTTAATCGTGAAATCACCTGCGATTGTGGCATGACGGTAGACCCATTTGAAGCGATGTTACACCTTGCTGAACATTACGATCAACTCAATCGACAGCATGAGTCTTTAAACCAGCAGCGTCTGCAATGGTTGAAGGAGAAGCCGCACTCAGTGATGTTCAAAAGCCTTGAAAGGGACTATCAACGCGGGAAAATGCTTCCGTATTGTCCGCGCTGCGAGCGGCCTTTTGACTACAAAAACATAAACAGTCATGTCAGTGCAGAGTATTTTCGAAAATGGCAAGAAAGGCAACAAAGAACGTAATTGGCCGTCAGGCCTCCGAAACGACCGCACTACTTAGCGACAGCGGAGGCCGCAGGGTGGGCTGTACTTAACTTATAAGGGGGCAGAAACATGGGCAAGGTCGCAAAAATGCCGAAATACCCTTGCACCTTTTGCCGGAAGAACGAGGCAACTCAATTATGTGATTTTGTAGTTGGCTACCTATGGACCTCAGCAAAAGATTCAAAGGGATGCATGATAGGCGGACATCACGAAACTTGCGACAACGCCATTTGTAAAGAGTGTGCCACGAATGTAGCAGGGTTTGAGTTTTGCCCGTCCTGCAATAAGCTACACGCCATGATCCAGAAGGGACATGATAAACGGAGAAGCAAGGTGAACATTGATATAGCGTTTGGAAGATATGAAGGCTAGGGATATAGACCCCAAAGGGAGAGGATAACGGATGGAACTGACAAAAGAGCAAATCGAAAAACTACAACTGGAATACGGACGGGAGATGCAGTTCTCCGGCTACTCAATCAAAGAAATATATCAACTTGGAATGGTAGATGCGTTGGATGCTTTGGGAATTAAAGTGCCTGGAATTATTGTTCCGGTAGATGAGGTATAAGGGGGAGAAGAGGATATGAGCAAACTTAAGAGAGTTTCAAAATTGATAACTAAAACGAGAGAAGAGGGCCTTGATCCTCAGTGGTTACTCATGAGCATGTCATTTGCCACTGCACTGAAGGATGAACTGATGCCAGATATCAATATATGGTAGCTAACAGGGGAAATAGAAAATATGCCATGGTTCAGTTCGCTGAAGAATATACAGGCATTTGGTCTGATGATTTGGAGGTCATACAGCCAGACACCGGGGAGGTAGTTAAAGATGAGTAGCAAATGGCATTATAACATCAAGAGTAAAGCGAAGGAAGCAGCAGCCGGTGGGCAGGGGGAAATCAAAAAGTCACAGTTATCTCCGGAGGAAATGGCAAGGCTTGATCTCGAATATCCCCGTCCAACCGGTAAGGCAGCAGAGAAGCCGTTTGTGATTAAGGGGACAATTGAATGAGCATGCGTACCGAAGAGGTAAGAGATGCACTGAATGCCGGCCAGCGACAATTCCAGTTAGATACTGGTGTTACTGCAGAGGTACTGGCTCATGGTTCCACCTGGGTTAAATACCGGACACCGCAGATGAGAGGGCCATTTCTTAGCCTAAGCATTATCCTATTCGCAGCATCGGTTACAGATAACGTCACAGAAAAAAGCCCTGACTCAGCATCAGGGCAGTAAGCAGCAACTTTTATCCTCAGCACATTATAACACAACTAGGGAGGGCATACATTGTGGAGGATATAGAAGTGAGTTACCGCAATACCCGAAAAATCCTAAATGAGTGCAAAGGGGCCGCGCAGGTGATTAAAGATAAGCTGGAAACCCTCGTAGCCAAAATGAGAGAGGCCAAGGAAGATTATTCGGAGGTCGAAACAGAGTTGGATGCTGTTAATTCTCACATATCAAAGTTGAATAGTATGTTATCCGATGTTCAACTTGCCATTGATTGGCTCCGGCTGGGACATAATCCGGGACCGCGCCGGGGTATCCATCGGTTATCCATGGACCAGTTAACCATTCCAGTAGATCCATTACGGATGCAATCCTATGCGCAGCCGGCAGCGTGCGGCAGTCCGACTACATTGACCGATTCAGAGCGTAAACAGATTGATGATGCTATGTCCGTACTCTCGCAGCGGGAGAAGCAGTGCTTCACCCTTAAGCATGGCCTCTGCCTCTCTCTGAAACAAATCGCCGATGAGCTACAGATATCGAGAGGATCCGTTCAAGAATACATTGAAAATGCGGAGCGGAAGTTGAAAGAGCCTATCCAGGTTAGTTTATTTCAGATCAGCAGCTGAAAATGGATTTTACCCCTTACACTTGCCAAGTATTTATAGGAGGAACTTATAAATGGACGTTCCTTTATAGGTAATGACGATGATAGCAGCCATTAGAATCTGATTAGCCCATGTGCCAACCAGGGGTAAATGCTATCGTCGTCATTTTTTCATTTGAGGTGACTGGCGCTCCTGCTATGTACGGTTAAGTACCACTTAATCCAGTATCAGAGGCGCATCACATATATATGATGTGGTGGCGGAAGAGAGACGCTTAGACATAAGGCAGATACGACTCGGTGAGCCCCGGCGCAACCGACAGGCGTGGAGAGAGAAAGCCGAGCTCCCACTGAAGGAAGTAGAACCGGAATAAGGCCAGGGGAACCATTTGGGGAAGTCAGGTACGCTGCTACCCGTTGCGCGAAATGCTGCTATGCCGGGGAGAATGGCCCCGGCCCACATTTATTATGGTATTATAGAATTAAAATGTTATCGGGAGGAATCAAGATGCCCGCATGGAGTTCACCAGAACAAGAAATTATTCTTGAAATAACGAAATATGAAGAACGCTACGGACTTAAGCCGCCTGAGATTAGAATAAGAAAAGATGTATGGGAAGAATGGATTGACCGAGAGATCCGCTGGTTGATTCATAGACTTTCAGATCCGCATGAACCTGACACATTTTTTGGAATTCCAATCAGAATTGTTAATGGTCTGACAGGTGGGATAGTATTTGATTTCCCCTCTATTAATGAAGTCATGGGCGCACATAAATATAGATTAACTGCTAAAGGTCGCCATTAGGCGGATAGTAGCAGGAAAATACTTCCTTAATGTCGAAATGTGATGTCGAAGGAGGAGGTCACTTTGGGTTTTGGTAGTCCTGTTGGAATGGATATGGCTATAAAAGTTATTATAAGTATTGGTTTGTATATCTTCCTGCCCACCGTCATAGCAATAGTTTTATTCGGGGGCATTCTGAAGTTACGGGATGGGTTATTTAAACCCCTAGTCATCCTTGTAGCTGTTGCAGGAGCTCTGCTGTTCTTCTTTTATGGAATGCAGAGGATATTCACTTAACTGAAGAGTCAATCAAGCACCTGAAATGGGTGCTTTTTTCATGCTTTAAATACGGGGGTGGTGATAATGTAATGCCAAGAGCACGCGATCCAAACCGGGACCGCGCATTAGAAGTATGGCGTGAACACGGTGGGGAAATAACAAACAGGCAGATAGCGGAGCAACTGGACATTGACGAAAAGAAAGTAGCCGTCTGGAAGCAACGGGACAAATGGAATGTTGTACAACAATCATCGGATAACGTTGTACAACAGAAAATGAAGACTGTTGTACAACAAAAGCCAGCCAAGTCCAACAAACAGCCGATTCAGCAAAAGGAAGTGGCTCGGGGAGATCCGCCAAAACTGGATACTGAGCTGACCGACAAGCAGCGGATGTTTGTTCTTGAGTATATGAGAGACTTCAACGCAACCCGGGCCGCCATGGCTGCGGGGTATTCGAAGCGTACAGCCTACTCTATCGGCTGGGAAAACTTGAGGAAACCTGAGATACAGGCGGAAATCGCCCGGATGAAGGACCAAATGGCTGGCGAGCTCGGGTTGAGCGTTCACCGGGTCATAGCAGAGTATCTGAAAATCGCTTTTGCTGATTCAACTGATTATGTGGAATTCGGGCAAACGGAAGAACCGGTAATCGGAATGGCCGGGCCTGTTATCGATGATGAAGGTGATCCGGTAACCAAAACGGTCAGCTTTGTTCACTTCAAATCATCCTACGAGGTGGACGGTACTCTCATAAGCGAGGTTAAGCAAGGACGCGATGGGTTGAGCATCAAATTTTATGACAAGATGCGGGCCTTGAAAGAGTTGGAGAAATACCTGGGCTATATGGATGAGGAAACAAAGCTTCGAGTTCAGAAGCTGCAGCTTGAAATTAAGGGAATGACACCTCCGGAAGCCGGGGATTTACCTGATGATGGATTCATAGAAGCCCTGAAATCCCAGGCGAGGGAGGTGTGGGCAGATGAAGGTGAAGCGTAAAGCCGCAATCTTCAAATGGAAACCATTCTCTGGAAAGCAGATTAAGGTGCTTACCTGGTGGATGCAGGGGGAAAGTCCTCATGCAGACAAAGATGCATTAATTTGTGATGGAGCTGTCCGTTCTGGTAAAACATCGTCAATGTCCTTTTCATTTGTAGTCTGGGCCACAGAAACGTTCAATGGTGAGAACCTGGGGATGGCAGGGAAGACTATAGGTGCCCTTCGACGTAACTTGATAGGGCCGCTAAAGCAGATGCTTTACTCTAGAGGATACACTGTAGTGGATCATAGGGCGGAGAACTATCTGACCATCAGCAGAGGTTTAGTAAGCAATGACTTCTACCTGTTTGGTGGTAAGGATGAGCGAAGTCAGGATCTGATACAGGGGATCACGTTGGCGGGGATGTTCTTCGATGAAGTGGCTCTGATGCCACGTTCCTTTGTCGAACAAGCAACCGCCCGCTGTTCAGTAGAAGGGGCGAAGTATTGGTTTAACTGCAATCCGGCCGGACCGTATCACTGGTTCAAAATGGAATGGCTGGACCAACTGGTAACGAAGCTTGCTCTACACCTACACTTCACTATGGATGATAATCTTTCCTTGTCTGAGCGTGTTAAGGAGCGGTACCGCCGGATGTACAGCGGCATCTTCTACAAGCGGTATATCCTCGGGCTGTGGGTGCTGGCTGAGGGCGTAATCTACGACATGTTTGACCGGGATAAGCACGCCGTTAAGACTGAAGAGCGGCGCTATAGTAAATATCATGTATCTTGTGACTACGGCACCCAAAACCCGATGACGTTCGGGCTGTGGGGGCTTTTTTCTGGTGTCTGGTACAAAGTGAAGGAATATCACTATGACGGTCGCCAGCGGAGCCAACAGAAGACAGATGATGAGTATTACCATGACTTGGTTGGATTTGTCGGGGATCTCTCGCTTCAAAGCCTCATCATTGACCCATCAGCTGCCAGCTTCATAGCGACAGTGCGGAAATATGGGAAGTTCATTGTGAAAAAGGCAAAGAACGATGTGCTTGAAGGCATTCGCAATGTAGCTACAGCGCTGAATACCGGAAAGATTCTCTATAACGATTGTTGCAAAGAGACCTTCCGCGAATTTTCTTCCTACATATGGGATGAAAAAGCTGCTGACCGCGGGGAGGAGAAGCCCATCAAGCAAAATGACCACCAGATGGACGGTGATCGGTATTTTGTGAACACCATTGTAATGCGTCCAGCTGCATTCTCATTCGATTAACAAGAGGGGAGGAAACCTATTTGAGTACAACGGAAGAAGTAATCCGGATTATCAAAGCCGGTGCAGCTGCTACTATGACGGACGAACAGATCATCCAGCAGGAGATAGATGATTGGCTTTCGTCGCAGGAACGTAAAGATATGCTTGATGGTGAGCGTTATTACCGTAACGGTAATGATATCTTACGGCGGATAAGAAAAACTATTGGCGACGATGGGGAGTTAGTAGAAGCGAAGAATCTGGCAAATAACAAAAACGTCCATGGCTTCTTACGGAAGCTTGTTGATCAAAAAGCGGGATATCTGCTGAGTAAGGAAATGAGCATTCAAACGGAGAACACTGAGTATGATGCGCTGCTGACTGGTATCTTGGATAAAGGGTTCAGACGGATGATGAAAAGTCTGTTGAAGGAATCAATTAAGAAGGGCCGTGCCTGGCTGCATGTCTATTATGACGAAACAGGGCGATTTAGATTCAAACGGTTGCCATCAGAAGAGATCATACCGCTTTGGAAGGATACAGCGCATACCGAACTTGATGCAATAATCCGCGTTTACGAGGTTGACGTGTATGAAGGCAGCACTAAAACAATAAACCGAAAGGTTGA
Source organism: Paenibacillus sp. FSL L8-0340 (assembly GCF_038593145.1). NCBI lineage: Bacteria > Bacillati > Bacillota > Bacilli > Caryophanales > Paenibacillaceae > Paenibacillus > Paenibacillus sp. FSL L8-0340. Next base: position 4,569,984 of record NZ_CP151967.1, on the reverse strand, counting down.
GTTCTGGTACAGCGGGGGCGTAAAGAGATATGACGCTGGTACCATTGATTATGGAATCACTGCACTTGTAGCTGATGTTGAGATGGGCGAAAAGTCCGGTCATTTCGTAGTTGATGATAAGGGCGAAGAAAAGCCGATGAACTGGGAACGAGTCCCCTTCATTTGCTTTAAATACAACGAAGATGAGTTGCCGCTGATAGCGTTACTCAAATCTCTGATTGATGAGTACGATCAAAAAAAATCGGATAACAGTAACAATTTAGAAGACCTCCCCAATAGTGTGTTTGTCATTAAAGGGTATGACGGTACGAATTTAGGGGAGTTCCGGCACAACCTCAGTGTACTCCGAGCCGTAAAGGTATCAGCGGAAGACAATGCTGGAGTGGATACACTGAATTTGGAGATCGACACTGAAGCGTACAAGAATCACATGGATATGACCCGGAATGATATCTATGAATTCGGACGAGGCGTAGATACCCAATCAGATTCATTTGCGACGGCTCCGAGTGGCGAGGCTTTGAAATTTCTCTATGCTGATCTGGACATGGATGCAAACGACATCGAAAATGAGTTCCAAGCGGCACTTGAACAACTATTGTGGTTTGTAAACACTCATGTGGAAAAAACCACTGGCAAAGACTTCTCGAAAGAAACGGTCAATTTCTTGTTTAATCGGGATATCGTAATTAATGAATCCCAAGTAATCACTGATGCTAAAAACAGCGAAGGAATCATTTCCAAAGAAACTCAGCTTGCTAATCATCCATGGGTTACGGATGTGAAGGAAGAACTGAAACGCATGGAGGCTGAGGAAAAAGCAGCCATGGATCGTGCGGAGGAATATGGTGGCTTACCAGATGATAAAGCAGGTTCCGAAACCGGGGCTGATGAAGAATGAGATCAGAGGCCTACTGGTCCAAGCGGATGGAACAGCTTAATGAGTCGCTACTGAATAAAGGTGTTCCATTTACGAAGGCAATGCAGAAGGAATACCGCAAGGCTCAGATATCTATCCAGACCGATGTAAATAATTTTTATCAGCGGTTTGCTGAAAATAACGGGATTGTCAGTCTGTCCGCTGCCAAGCAGGTGCTCAAAGCCGGCGAAATGAAGGAATTCAAATGGACTGTTGAGGATTACATTGCCCGCGGCAAAGAGAATGCGATTGACCAGCGCTGGATGAAGGAACTGGAGAATGCCAGCATCAGGGTGAGGGTGACGCGACTCGAATCGATTCAGTTGCAGATGAAGCAACACATTGAGGAGTTAGCTGCAAAGCGCCTTACAGGCACCACGGAGCTGCTGGGCAGTGTCTATAAGGATGGCTATTACCACAGTATCTTTGAGCTTGAAAAGGGAATCGGGATCGGGGCTTCTTTCGCTAAGATCGATAAGCGGCAGCTGGAGGCTATCTTATCCGCACCGTGGGCTCCGGATGGCAGTAATTTCAGCAGCCGTATATGGACAGACCGGGTGAGGCTTAACGGTGAGCTGCGGAACATATTTACTCAAGGACTTATCCGCGGGGATACATCGAAACAAATGGTTCAGCAGATACAGGATCGGCTGGGAGTCTCCCGCAAGAACGCCGAGAGATTGATACTGACGGAATCGGCCTACTTCGCCGGTCAGGCCAGTCTTGCCGGGTTCAAGGAACTGGGAGTAGAGCAATACCGCTATACTGCCACACTGGATAAACGGACATCGATTACCTGCAGGGACCTTGACGGTAGGGTGTTTGACGTCTCTGATGCTCAACCAGGCGTTAATTTTCCACCGATGCATGTATACTGTCGGTCCACGACCATACCGCACTATGATGACAACATCAAGGAGCGGGTCGCCCGTGACGATGACGGCAAGACATACAAGGTGCCGGAGGATATTACCTATCCTGAGTGGGAGAAGAAATATGCTCCTGAAGCGGCTGAACCGGTCACAGTAGAGTCTCCAGCCAAGCAGTCACCAGAAACACCGCTGCCTACCATTGATATTCCTGGAGCGCCGACAAAGGATGTGCCGATACCGCAGCAACAATCCATGTCCTTGCCTACAATGGATGATTTTGAAACCGGAGTTGAGGAGCCGCGGCGGGGTGTAGTAAACCGGAAATATAATCCGCGTGCCAGCTATTTCGCAGCCCTTCCTGATCTGACGGATGATGTTCTGGAGAAAGTAGCAGATGTGAATCGCGAGGTTGCCCGAAGCGGATACAAGCAAGCTAAAGAAATCGTTGTGATGTTAGATAAGACAACCGGCGAAGAAATTGCCCGCCTATCCGGTTCTGTTAATAAGGTAGAATTCACTCCTGAAGTAGATCGAAAACTCCGGGCAGCTCCACCGCGATCTGTTATCTTAACCCATAACCATCCACGCGGCACACGGGTGAATGTAATGGACTCCACGAATTTGGCGGATTACCTCTCGGTTCAAGCAGTGATTGCCGCCGGGCATAACGGAGGAATAAGCTTTGTTAGCGCAACGGAATCCAGTGCTGACGGCGTGGCGCTTCGTAGCGTACTTCGATCAATATTTTTAGAGGTTGATACCTTGTTACAAAAGGATAAGAAGTATGTTACAATGTCAAAAACAGCACAAGCTGAGTACTTTGATTACCAGGTGCTGCAAAGACTCGCAAAGAAAATGGGGTGGGTATATGAAGAAGACTTCACGGCAACAAAAACCGATCCGCGAATATGATGACGTACCATTGAGTCCGGATTTTAGTAAGACCGGTGATGAATTTGTTGAGCACTTGATGAAGCAACTTCCACCGCTGCCCGATCATCTGAAGGATAAAAACAAAGATCAATCATAGAAGGCACTCTCGCAATTAGGGGAGTGCTTTTTACAACCTGAAAGGGTGATCCAATGGACAAGGATAAGATCCGAGCCTTCTGCGAAGGTCTAATAGAAAGTTACAAAACGTCCGAAGCCATGGTTAATCATGATCGTGGTACCTATGAAGATGAAGTCGCCTTGGAAAAGGAAATTGAGAGTTTGAAAATTGAACTGAATGAGCTTTTGAAATAGAAGCACTCTCCAATATGCGAGGGTGCTTTTTATATTGCCGTCTTTTTGGTATTGCAGACGTTAAAGAACAAGACATCACCGGACGCGACCGGGATAACAAGCGAAGATGAAACGGAGGAATCGTTAATGAATAAAGAGCAATTTGTTGCGTTGGGATTGTCAGAGGAACAAGCAGATAAAGCCGCCGTCGCTAGTCAGGAAGAACTTAAGGGATTTGTACCGAAAGCCCGCTTTGATGAGGTGAACGAGGCGAAGAAGCAGGCCGAAAAAGGAAACACAGATCGGGATAAGCAACTAGAAGACCTGAAAAAGTCTACTGGTGACAGTGCAGCCCTTCAAGAGCAGATTACAACTCTGCAGGCCGATAATAAGGCGGCAACAGAGAAATATGAAGCTGATCTAAAGAAACTTAAATTGAGTACCGCCGTCAAATTGGCGCTGGCTGGTGAAGCGCATGACCCGGATATCGTGGCGGGGTTGTTGGATAAGACCAAAATCGAGTTGGACGACAGCGGCGCCGTGAAAGGCGGGCTGGAAGACCAAGTAAAGGCCCTGCGGGAAAGCAAGGGCTTTTTGTTTGTGGAAAAAGAACCTGAGACAACTCCCAAGCCTAAGGGGTGGACGCCACCTGAAGGTAAACCGAAAGGCTCAGACTCTCAGATCAACCCTTGGAAAAAGGAAACTTTCAATCTTACTGACCAGGGGCGTATTATCCGTGAAAACCCAGATTTAGCTAAGCAAATGCAAGCAGCAAGCAAGTAATACAAATAAACTATGAGGTGATGTAAATGCCAGCAACACGTATTACCGATGTAATTGTCCCTGAAGTATTTAACCCGTATCTGATTCAACGCACTGCGGAATTGTCCGCTCTGGTACAAGCCGGTATTATCGTTCCGGATCCTGAGCTAGATAAGTTGGCTGCTACAGGAGGCACAATCCTCCAAATGCCTTTTTGGAATGACTTGGCCGGAGAATCCGAAATTCTAAGCGACAGCAACCCACTGACAGTTAACCCGATTACGTCCAACAAAGACTACGCTCGTCTGCATGCGCGTGGTAAAGCCTGGGGAGCGAATGACTTAGCAAAGGCTCTATCTGGTGATGATCCAATGCGGGCCATCGCTGACCTTGTAGCGGCATGGTGGAATCGTGACCATCAACGGATGTTGTTTTCTACTCTTAAAGGAGTGTTTACATCTCCAAGCTTGGCGGGTAACGTACACAACATTTCTACAGCTTCCGGAGCTGCAGCTACAATCAGCGCTTCTACAACGGTTGATGCACAGGGCAAATTGGGCGATGCTTCGGATAAGCTTACTGCCTTTTCAATGCACAGCGCTGTTAAGAATAAACTGATTAAGGACCAACTGATTGAGTATCAACTTGATCCAGTAACAGGCGTTAAGGTAGAGAGCTATTTGGGCAAAAGAGTTGTTGTCGATGATGGACACCCAAATGCAAATGGAGTCTACACAACATTCCTTTATGGACCAGGAGCTGTTGGTTTCGGTAATGGAGCCGCACCTGTGCCGACTGAAGTTGGCCGTGAGAAGCTTGCGGGTAACGACTTCCTGATTAACCGAAGACACTTCATTCTTCATCCACGCGGTATTAAGTGGGTTGAGAATGCGGTAGCCGGCGTTTCTCCGACAAATGCTGAATTAGAAGCCGCAGATAACTGGGAACGGGTATACGAAAACAAAAATATTCGGATTGTGCAATTCGTTCACAAAATCTAAGGAGGTATGACTCATGCCTGATTTGAGCCATTTAAAAGCACGTACAACACCAGTAGGTAAGATTATAGGTGTCATTGAGTATCTGGAAACACTTGAACCTGAGGGAGGAGGCCCCACAGGGGTTACCGCCGCAAATATCACTGACGCTACAGCCGTTGGTCGACAGGTAATAACTGCAGCCAACCCTGCGGCCGTTCGTACAACAATCGGTGCGGGCACATCAAACCTAGCGATTGGTACTACCAACACAACAGCAAAGGCAGGGGATTACGCGCCTCCTAATGCAGCGCCTGCCGTGCGCGGGCTTGTACTGCAAGCTGCTGCATCACCTGATACCGCCGCCACGGATGTTGCCGGTGTGCTTGCGGAGCTGCGTGACCTCAAGGTCAAGCTCAAAGCAGCTGGTATTATGGCTTAATATGGATATGGATGTTTTCTTGATGAAGTTAAAAAAGTTGCTGACCATTCCGCAAGATGATGTATCCAAGGATGGTCAGCTTCTTTTTGCTTTGGAGACGATCATTCAGGCCATTAAGACATATTGCAACATACCAGAGATTCCATCTGAGTTGAATAATGTGGTCCTACAGATTGTAGAGGATTATTACCGGACGAAGTATCCAACAGAGTTTGAACAGACAGCCCCAGCCGTCACCAGCATCAAGCGCGGGGATGTTACTACAGCATTCGGATCGGCAAAGGCTACAGTAACGGTCGGCTCCGGGGCTGCATTCGTGCGGAATTATGCGGCTCAGCTGCAGGCGTTCCGTAGATTGAGGTGGTAGTATGCAATTCGGCAATATACCAGCGGAGCGGGCGGCCATCGAGAGTACCTATGAAGGGTTGGCTACAGTCTTTGAAATGCAGAATGTCAAAGACCCAGAGACAGGCAAGACACGGCAGCAACCGGTGATGGTGCTGAATGAAGAACCATGTGCACTGTCTCAGACCTCCTTGCCTTCATCTACACAGACAGTGACGGTGAACCAAGTAAACTATGATGGCAAGCTGTTCATTTCCCCTGATGTGATTATCCAGCCCGGCAGCCGGATCACAGTGACACAAAACGGAATGCTCTTTCACGGAGAACAGACTGGAAAGGCATTCCGTTATCCTACCCATCAGGAAATCAAGTTGAAAGAGATCCTTAACGCATGAGCGGGCTGGGGAAATTTGATTTCTCTGATTTTAAGAAGCTGCAGAAGAACCTTCAGCGGATGCAGAAAGAGTTTCCGGCTTTTATGGAAGACTGCATCAGGGAGCTGGCCGGGCGGTTACTGGCGAAAACGGTAGAACGAACGCCTGTGAGAACAAATTGGCTTCGTGAACACTGGCAACTAGGTGAAATCGTTAGGCTACCAGGAGGGGGCGTACACGTTGAGATTGTGAATAATGTGGAATACGCTCTTTACGTGGAGTACGGTCACGTCACCCGGCTCCGCACCGGTTGGGTCAATGGTAAGTTTATGCTGACTTTATCTGAGCAAGAGCTGGAGCGGGAGCTGCCGGGCATTATGGAGCGAAAGCTGAAAAAATACATGGAGAAGCACTTGGGGCGGTGAGTATGCAGGATATCAAAAACGCACTCATAAAGAAGCTTTCGTTATTTACTCCGGAGTATCCGGTATATGACGAAGCCGTGGAGCAGGGCATGCAGCAGCCGTGCTTTTTTGTGCTGCTCATGGAATCCAGCCAGAACCGGGAGATTAACCGGAGGTATCGGCGATTCAATTCCTTTGATGTACATTTCTTCCCGGACCCGAAGGCGACCGCGCCGCGCGAAGCCTGTGAGATCATGGCCGAACGGCTGTACTCAGAAATTGAGTATGTGAGGGGCAGCGAGGGCGGTTATCGGGGAACTGGTATGCGTCACGAAATCGTGGACGGAGTTCTGCATTTCTTCGTCCAATACAATTACCATCTATTCCGGGTAAAGGATCCGGGTATCAAAATGCAGACTATGACACAAGGAGGCGGTCTGAAGTGAAAGAGCAAAGTTCAAAAGTGGCGACGAGCACTGAAAGCGCGCCTGTTGCAGAAGCCTCTGAGGCTTCATACACCAAGGAGCAATTTTTAGGGTCAGCTAAGTACTCCCATCAAGATAAGGACGTATTTGCGGCCCTGCTGGAAGAGGAACGGCTATATACCGTTACTGAAGCACAGCAAGTAATTGAAGACTTTAAGAACAAGGAGGCGAAGTAAATGGCTGGAGGCACATGGACACTACAGAACAAAGTAAGACCAGGTGTATATATCAACGTCGAATCGTCCGGCGGTACACTTGGCGCAGCTGGAAGCCGCGGCACTGCCAGTTTGGCGCTGTCGCTGCCATGGGGTGCAGCTAAGGTCATTACACCGATCGTAGCCGGCGAGGATACTATGACCAAGCTGGGGTTTGACCTTACTGCACCGGAGCTGCTGCTTGTACGTGAGGCGCTAAAACGGGCCCGGACAGTGCTGCTATACAAACTCAACGAAGGCACAAAGGCAGCGGCTACAGCCGGAGCACTGACGGCCACAGCCAAATACGGCGGTACCCGCGGCAATGCGCTGAGTATTGTTGTGCAGCCTAATCTGGACGACAATACGAAGTTTGATGTCAAAACATTGTTGGATGGTGCGGTAGTAGATACACAGCTGGTGGCCAATATCGCCGGGCTGGTGACTAATGATTGGGTGGCATGGAGCGGATCCGGCGAACTTACGGCTTCCGCTGGTGCACCATTGATTGGTGGTGCGGACGGCTCGGTAACAAATGCCGACCATACCGCTTTCCTGGGCGCGCTGGAGCTGTATGACTTCCAGACAGTGGCTTTACCTTCTACGGACAATGCCCTCAAGGCGGTATACGCAGCCTTTATCCGCCGTCTTCGTGATAGTGAGGGGAAGAAGGTACAGGCCGTCCTGGAGAACTATCCTACAGCAGACAATGAAGGTGTAATCAGCGTTAAGAATGGTGTAGTGCTATCAGATGGAACAACGCTGACAGCAGCCCAGGCAACGGCGTGGGTAGCAGGAGCAACGGCCGGAGCGGAAATGAATGAGTCTCTCACCTATTCTGCCTATGACGATGCCGTGGATGTAGCTCCGCGTTATACTAACGCCCAGATCGAAGCGGCCCTAACTGCCGGTGAATTTCTCTTCACACCGTCAAATAACCGGGCTGTGGTAGAACAGGATATTAATACATTTTTAAGCTATACACCAAAGAAAAATAAATCCTTCCACAAGAACCGGGTTATCCGGGTCCTAGATGGATTCGCTAACGATACGAAGCGGATTTTCGAGTCCTCTTACATTGGCAAGGTCAGCAATAACGTAGACGGCCGAGCGCTATTCCGGAAAGAGCTCGTAGTATATGCGGATAATCTGCAGAGTATCGGTGCAATTCAGAATTTCGATGCTCAGACAGATATCACGGTGCTGCCGGGCGTCGATTCAGACTCAATATATGTCGAGGCCAACATTCAGCCGGTTGACTCCATAGAAAAAGTCTATATGAAAGTGCAGGTGAAATAAGATGGAATTTTTGAAAGCCGGAGATACAATCAGCGGTCAAGAGGGCCGGGCATATGCTACGATTAACGGTCAAGTTGAAGAGATGTTCTATATCAAAACAATAGAAGCTAAAGCTGAAAAAAATAAGGCTGAAGTGAAAACTCTCGGTCGTCGCGGCACACAGCATAAAACTACGGGATGGTCTGGCACTGGTAATATGACAATTTACTATGTGACAAGCCTTTTTCGAAAGCTGATGATCGATTATATCAAAACCGGTAGGGATACCAACTTTGATATTACGGTAGTTAATGAAGATCCGGGGTCATCAATCGGTTCACAAACAGTAACTCTACTGGGTGTCAACCTAGACAGTGTGGTCATGGCTTCCCTAGATACAGAATCGGAAGCCCTGGAAGAAGATGTGGATTTCACATATGAAGACATCGACATGGGTCAAATGTTTAACGCACCAGCTAACTAAAATAAATTACAGGAGGAATGATTGATATGAACTTGCAGGATTTTTTGAATGCTAACCCAGTTGACGGTCTGACAGAGGAAGTCGCGGTTTCCCCGCGCTTCAAAGACAAAGACGGAAAGCCACTTCTGTTTAAAATCAAGGCAATGACTGATGCCGAGTTCAATGATTTGCGGAAAGGTTGCACGAATGTAAGGAAAGGACGGAAGGTTGAATTTGATTCTGGGAGATTTAATCTTCAAACTGTAATTCGAAATACCGTAGAACCGAACTTCAAGGACGCTGCAAGTATCAAATCTCTTGGTTGTAATACACCCGATGAATACGTTCAGAAGGTGCTGCTGGCAGGAGAAGTCGCTACGCTGGCACAGCGGATCAGCGAGCTGAGCGGATTTGACGTAGATATGTCCGACTTGGTTGAAGAAGCAAAAAACTAATCAAGGAGGATAGCGAGGCGTCTTACGCTTACTACATCCTCCATCAACTTAAAAAGTGGCCACATGAGTTTTTGGCCCTTCCTTTACGGGAAAGGGCCTTTGTAATGGCTTCTATTAATGAAAAGGTTGAGAAGGAAAAAAAAGAAGCAGCAAAAGCAAAAAAATAAGAAAATTAATATTCACAATTTCCGATATAAGGTATTATAGAAAATATTACCTTACGTTGGAGGTTTAGAGATGAAAGTATTTAAACGAGGAGCTGCAATCTTTTTCTTCGTAGCCTGTCTTACAGCGGTTCTAGTCATGGTGACAGAACCAAAATCTGCTTCTGGCGGAATATTTCCAGCTGTTGTCACCTTTTTGATTGGTGTTTTATTATGGAGAAGTTCAAGCAAGACAACGAGTCCAAAAAAAGTAAAAGGAACCAATACTCCTGGGTTATCAGGAATGTTGCATGTTGAAGGACTTCCACTAGCAGAGAAAACAAATTGCCATCTAGCAATTATAAATGATCAGCTTGTGATTTCAGGTGGAGGAGCTGAAGTATCGGTTAACCTATCACAAATCGGAGCAGCGGAAGTCAAAACGGATGTCGAAATTGCGCATTACGTTACCAGCAGTGCGGCAAAAGGGATTACTGGCGGATTGCTCTTCGGTCCTATAGGGCTGGTGGTCGGTTCGAGGGCGAAGGGCAAAGAGAAACGGACAGCTACGCCGTATTTAATCATAAATTACACTAATTCTGATAATGAACTTTCAGCACTGATGTTCGATGCTAGTCAAAATTCTTGGGGGCTAAATAAGTTTCTGCATAAGCTTCAACCTTTAATCTCTAACAATCCTAAACGAATTGTACAATTATAGTCTAAGTCGCCTTTAAGGCGGCTTTTTTCTTTGTCTCTGTGGGAGGTGAAAATATGACAACTGTATCCGCGACGATTCAAATTATGGACCAGGCAAGTAAGTCATTTCAACGAATGACCAATCAAGTCGTGGAGACGACTATCCGAATGGAACGACTTAAGCGAGTCGTGGAAGCTCCGTTTGAGTTGAGGGTTGATGCTTCTGCAGCAGAGACTGCAATACAGCGGGTTCGTTCAACTCTCGGATCTTCATCACGTACAATCGATATAATTATAGACTCAGAGAATATTATGCAAAGCATATCACGAATTCAATCTGCCATTAGATCTCGTTTATCCGACACAGTTGTGCAGGTTACATTTAATACAGCCGATATTCTGCAGAGAGCTCAGGCAATCCGTCAGCAGATTGAGACTAACTTTCGAGACATACGAGCAAGTGTAGAATTGGAAATGCCCGCTGGGTTACGAACGATGTTCTCAAGCTTGCAGCGGATGGTTGCGCGGATAGCTCAATCAATAGATCGATTAAATGCTAGAATTCGCACTGATTCCACCAACGCCACACAGCTTACAGCCGCTTTGGAACGAATTGCTAGGTTAGAACGACAAATTGTTGATTTGCAAGGACAGAACAACCGGCAATTTGTCACTGCTGGTAACTCTACTCGAAGTTGGTGGGATCAACTACAAAATGTGGCGAGCGCATTTTACTTGATTCAAGGCGCATTGCATAGCATTAAATCCTTGACCGATGTTTCCGATTCATACATTAATACTCGTGCGCGGCTTGATTTGATTAATAATGGACTGCAGACAACCGCCGAATTACAAGAGAAAATCTTTCAATCTGCCAAACGAGCTCGGGGGAGTTATACCGACATGGCTGGTGTAATCGGGAGAATGGGTACACTTGCGGGAGATGCATTTAAATCGAATGATGAACTTATTGCATTTACAGAACTGATGCAGAAGTCTTTCCGGGTTGGTGGCAGTGGAACGATGGAACGACAGGCCGGTATGTATCAGTTATCTCAGGCTATGGCGGCCGGAAAGCTTCAAGGAGACGAATTTCGGAGTATCATGGAAAATGCTCCGATGTTGGCAGCTGCTATTGCCGATGTTACCGGTAAGACTAAGGGCCAATTGAAAGAAATGAGTGCCGACGGCACAATCACGGCGGATGTAATTAAAGCAGCTATGTTTAATGCTGCAGATGATATTAATAAAAAATTCGCAACTATGCCTAGAACATTTGGAGACATGATGACTGAATTGCAAAACTTTGCTCTCCAAACATTCGGACCGTTAATCCAGCGTATTAACGATATGTTAAACAGCCCAGGTGGAGCGGTATTTATAGAAAACTTCAAATCGGGAATTGCAGATGCTGCTGATTTTGCAAATGGTCTATTGAATGCAATGATCAACCTTTATAATTTCATGTCAAGTTCGTGGCCTTTGCTGGAGCCTATTATTTTGGGGATTGTAACTGCATTAGGTTTATACAAGCTGGCGTTAATGGCAATTGCCATTTGGACAGGAGTGTCGACAGCGGCTGAAATTATTGCTACATCTATCAAAGCCGCCTACACGGGCGCTACTCTTGCTCAGACTAATGCCACAGTTGCAGCTGCCGCAGCCCAATGGGGCCTTAACACAGCGATACTTGCTAGTCCTATCACATGGATTATTCTTGGGATTATAGCCTTGATTGCTATTTTTTATCTTGTAATAGCTGCAATTAATAAATTTGCTGGTACGTCGATTTCGGCTACTGGAGTTATTGCTGGCGCGTTTACTGCGGTAGGGGCCTTTATCAGTAATTTGTTTTTTGGATTACTAGAACTGGTTTTTGGAGTTGTAGAATTTTTCTTTGATATTTGGAATAGCTTCGCCAACTTCTTCGGGAATCTATTTAACGATCCTATTGGAGCTGTAATTAATTTATTTGCTGATTTGGCAGACAGTGTGCTGGGCATTTTGGAAAAGATAGCATCAGCAATGGATTTTATTTTCGGTAGTAAAATGGCAAGCTCGGTTGCCGGCTGGAGATCAGGTCTCGGTGAACTAGCTGAGACTGCAGTACGGACATACGGGAATGGAAAATATAAGGATAGGGTCAATGATCTGGATATAGACAACCTACTAGAGGAATCAGGTCTTGGCCTGGAGCGATTCAATTATGGGGATGCATACAATAAAGGTTACGACTGGGGCGCTGATCTTTTTGGTGGTGATGATCAAGGTGGAGCTGCAATTAAGGCAGCGAAGAGCGCTGCAGATTCATTTACTAAGTTGCCTCCTGGAGCAGCTACCGCAGCAAAAATTCAAGCCGGCGACAAAAAAGGCAAAGACAAAAAAATAAAAGCCGTGGGTGAGATTGAGAAGCCGGTTGATATCTCAAAGGAGGACCTCAAAATCATGCGGGACGTCGCAGAGATGAAGAACATCCAGAACTTTGTCACGTTGACACCTACGGTACAGGTGAAGACGGGACCAGTAAACAGTGAGGCGCATGTAGATTCCATTGTCAAAAAGATAGGAAAAGTGCTTACTGAGGAAATTGCCTCAACGGCGAAGGGAGTTCTTAATTAAGGGCGGGGAAAATAGATATTAAGACGCCACGCGCAGAAAAGGAAGGCAGCCCAGATGACTGCCCCCATGTCACAACGACTGTATAAAGAACTCAGGGCTTCTTTTCATTTAGTTTATTGTGATACTCGTTGAGTGCCAATACAGATACCCTAGCAGCTACATTGAGCAGCGCTTCTGCAAACTTGCGCTCGTCATCATCGCTATTTTTTAAAGGTACGGATTCTTGAAATTTTCTTTTAATCACAATTTCGATATCCTCAAAATCTTCAGGCGTTAACATATAACACCTCCTTTCAGAATATTTGGTATGTCCGAACAACTACCAGTATTCGACAGAAAAGGGGGTATTCCTCTATAGATCGGAGGTGAGCTTGTGGCCGATGGCTACAGCATTGAACTCAGTTTTAACAATCGTGCCATTTGGTTTGAGATTCCCGTTCTTCCAGAAGAGATCGAAATCTCTGGCGAAGGGGACGGGGAAACCTACTCCATCACAGATTTGGGCCAGATCAATGTGATTAAGGCCCCGGGACTAAAAACGATTAACTTTGAAAGCTTTTTCCCTGCGATCCAGCCAGGCGGAACGGTGCCCAGTTATGTTACCTCCGCCAATTGGGGGGAGCCTGCCGATTATATTCAGCTAATTGAGGACTGGATGAATAAGCGGAGGCCGATCCGGTTTATTTTTACCAGCCAGGGACTAAAGATCAATCTAGCGGTGAGTATTGAGATTTTCAATTATAAAGAGGTTGCCGGGCGCCCGGGCGATTTTGAATATGAGTTGGAGCTGAAGGAGTATGTTTTCTACGCCGCTAAAAAAGTGACGCTGAAGACGAAACCAACGGCCAGTGGTACCGGCACCAAGACTACCACGAAGAAAGAGCCGGCCAAGCGGCCAGACGAACGGGCAAAGTCGAAAACGGTCGCCGTGAAGTCCGGGGATACCTTAATGAAGATTGCTAATCGAGAGCTGGGCGACGGCGGGCGATGGAAAGAGATCCAAAAACTAAACGGGCTGACGGATGCACAGCTGAAGACGCTGAGAATTGGCTCTGTCCTGAAGCTCCCGGGGTGATCGAATGGAATTATTGATCGACAATAAGGACGGTAACCTATGGGATCTCTCGGAGATTGTGTCAGAGATAACCTGGAGCACCTACCGGATCGGCAAGCCGGCTTCACTGGAATTTACGATCGTAGACCGCGGCATCTACCAGGATAAAGGATTTAAGCTCAATAATGGCGATGTTGTTCGATACACAGATGAGGGACATAAGGTCTTCTATGGCTATATTTTCAAAATAAGCGAAGGCCGCGAAGAGGAAATTGAAATTCTGGCTTACGATCAGATCCGATATCTCATGAACAGCGGAACATACGTATTTTCGAAGCTGACGGCCACACAGGTCGTTCAAAAGATCGCCAAGGACATGCAGCTAAAAACCGGCACGCTGGAAAATAGCGCCTACGTGATCCCGTCACAGATTCGAGATAACAAGACCTTCATTGATATGATCTGTATGGCGCTGGATGAGACATTGATAAATAACGGGACCAATTTCGTTTTTTATGATGATTTCGGCAGTCTGTCGCTCCGGAATATAGCCGGCATGAGGTTTCCTTTGGTTATTGGAGATGATTCCCTGATGACCGATTACTCCTATAGCCGGAGCATCGATGACGAAACTTATAATCAGATCGTCCTTTACCGCGATAACAAGGAGACTGGTAAGCGTGAAACCTATGTCACCAAGGACAGCGCGACAATTAAAAAGTGGGGGCTGCTGCAACTTTACGAATCTGTGGATGAAAATCTGAATCAGGCTCAAATCAATGAGCAGCTGGCGCAGTTACTTTTTGCTAAGAATCGCGAATCCCGGTCTTTAAGCGTCGAAGCACTTGGAGATTACCGACTGCGGGCAGGGTGCTACGTCAATTTATACATCAAGAAAATGAGTATCAATAAATTTTTCCTGGTCGAGACCTGCACGCACAAAAAGTCAGACGGCGTGCATACCATGGACCTGGAATTGAGGCTGGTGTAAATATGCTGGAAGCCATTAAGCGTGCGGCCATGGACGCAGTAGATGCTGCCGGGCCCGTGGTGGTGCAGTTAGGATCCGTAACAAAGATAAATCCTCTAAGAGTTTTGGTCGATAGCCGGCTGGAGCTCACAGAGGATTTTTTAATTGTTTCGGAAACGTTGACGGAGATGAAGGTCACAATAGGCAATCAAGAAATTGTAATCCGGAAACCACTTGCTAAGGGAGATAAGTTGCTGCTGATCCGTATGCAGGGCGGTCAACGTTACGTGATCATGGATAGGGTGGTGAGTGGATGATCCCACAGAGCGAGATGGTGCTGCTGAATGAGGATATGGAAGAGACACCGCAGCCAAGTCTTACCTACAAGATGGACCTCATAAATGGGCGTATAGGAGCTGTGGCGGTGGATGGGCTGGAAGCTGTGAAGCAAGCCGTTTTTAAAATTCTTTCCACCACCCGTTATGAACATTTGATTTATAGCGCTGACTACGGCAATGAGGCAGACGTCGGAGCGGTTCGCGGGCGGGCCGTGTTTGAAACCGAGATCGAGCGCTGGGTCAAGGAAGCCCTAAAGCAGGATGATCGGATTATATCCGTTACTCAATTTAGATTTTCCTATGACCTGGACACAGCTCTTGTCAAATTCACCGTAGAGAGTGATTACGGCAACTATACAGACAGATTGGAGGTGTAGCGATGTATGAGGATCAGACCTTTGAAATGATCCTGCAGCGAATGCTAGATCGTGTCCCCGCGGATATTGATAAACGGGAAGGAAGCATTATATATGATGCCTTGGCCCCGGCAGCCATGGAGCTGGCGCAGATGTATGTGGAGCTGGACCTGAACGCAAATTTGAGGTTCGCCGACACTGCTTCCGGCGATTACCTGGACAAAGCGATTGCCTGGTCAGGTGTAACCCGTAAGGCTGCAACCAAAACGCAACTGAGAGGGCTATTTTATGACTCTGCTAATGCCCTAATGGACATACCTATCGGCAGCCGGTTTGCCATAGGAGACGTCAACTACAAGGCGACAGAGCGCCTGGCGCTTGGAGATTACCGCATGGAAGCTGAGACGGCGGGGGCTGCCGGAAATCAAACCTTCGGGAGCCTGCTGCCTATTGACTACATCAATAATCTTGCTCGGGCTGAGCTGACGGAAGTACTCATTCCAGGAGTGGACCGGGAGACAGATGCCTCGCTTTATGAGCGATATCAAGAGCGAATCTCCAAGCCAATCACTAGCGGCAACCGGTATCAATACGAAGAGTGGGCCCGGGAGATCAGCGGGGTAGGTCGGGCCAAAGCTTTCCCACTTTGGAATGGACCGGGTACGGTGAAGGTTGCGCTGCTGAATAATGATATGCGCTCACCTTCAGCGGCCGTTGTTTCTGCCGTCCAGGATTACGTTGATCCAACTCAGGACGGCATGGGAAATGGCGCTGCGCCTATCGGAGCTGTTGTTACGGTAGTCGGCGCTATAGAAGTGCCTATCAATATATCAGTAAGCGTAACTTTGGCTTCCGGAGCGACCACATCCCAAGTTAAAACTCAACTGGAGGCAGCCACCAAGGCGTATCTGGCCAACCTGGCCTTTATGGACACTTTGGTCCGGTATACACGGATACAGAGTCTTATCTTGGACATACCACCGGTGATCGACTATACCAATCTCAAGGTAAATGGCGGCACTATCAATATTGAGATCCCAGCGGATGCAGTACCGGTACTCGGTACGGTGACGGTGACAGCCATATGAGCGGCGCGGAACGGTTAAAGAGTTACCTGCCCGGTTATTATGGCGGGATCGTTGAAATGGACGAGTTGATGAACACTGAGGGGCCAGAGTTTGATCTGCTCGGCGCGCGCGTTGAGGAGTTGCTTAACCAAGCCTATC
This sequence comes from Paenibacillus sp. FSL L8-0340, assembly GCF_038593145.1. NCBI lineage: Bacteria > Bacillati > Bacillota > Bacilli > Caryophanales > Paenibacillaceae > Paenibacillus > Paenibacillus sp. FSL L8-0340. The sequence continues at coordinate 4,553,385 of NZ_CP151967.1, read as the reverse complement.
CTGAATACGCAACCTGGGCGCTGGACCGATACGAGAATGAGCTGCAGATTGTGGTGGATAGCAACAAGCCGGACGAGCAACGGCGGTCCGTAATCATATCCAAAATGCGGGGGTATGGCAAGGTATCAGGCGATATGATCAAGAACGTTGCACAGGCTTATGACGGCGGTACGGTAGACGTTGCCGTTGAGCCAGCAGCCTATAAGATCATCATCACATTTGTTGATACGCTGGGCATCCCCGCAAATCTGGATGATCTTAAGCAGGCTATAGAGGATCTTAAGCCGGCACACATGGCATTGGATTATAAATACCGTTATCTGCTCATTCGTGAAATCAACAATGTTATGACCATCAATCAACTGCAGCAGCACAAGCTTACCGATTTCGCGCCGTTTATAGATCAAATATGAAAGGAGGCACCTCATGCCAAGTAATACACCGAATTTGAATCTATATAAGAAAAACCCGGCAACAGACGGCGACGATACTTTTAATATTGAGACAATGCTTAATGAAAACTATGACAAGATCGATGCACATGCCGGAGACAATACACGTCACATCACAGCAACTGAGCGCACCAACTGGAACGGCAAGGAGACAACAGCCGGATCACAAGCAAAAGCAGACGCAGCCAAAGACGCTGCTATTACTGCGGCAGCAGCCGATGCTACAGCTAAAGCTAACGCTGCAAGGGATGCGGCAAAGGCTGCTTCAATTCCTATTGGGCAAAAGGGCGCAGCTGGTGGCGTGGCGGATCTTGATGCGAGTGGTAAAGTGCCAAGGGACAAGAGTTATAGTTCGCTGGGTGGTCGGGGCGGAGCAGATAACTTAGACACGGCTTTTCTTGCTGGGATTTGGGTATTTGTTCCCGGTGCAACGGGTAGTCCAGAACCGAGCGGTTACGGACTTTTGGAGGTTATCGTTAGTGATGGCGATCTTTATGACGGCTCCACCAACTGGATTTTTCAAATTGTGCGCATGACTGGCGGGGCAATATATTCACGCATAAAGGTGAATAAGGGGGTATGGAGCGCCTGGAATCTTGAGGGTGGCGAGGGTATGTTCAAAACCAATGGGATTGTAGATAAGGACTACAACCAGTATACCAAGCCAGGCACGTACCAGATTTACGGGTCGGTATTCCCTAATGCTCCAGCTTTTTCAGCTCCATGGGGTGTCCTTAACGTCTATCCGGGGAGTAACGGATATGTTGTCCAGGAAGCCGTACAAACTACTGCCCCGTACGGAAAGTTTTACAGAGGGCGTACGGAAACGGAGTGGGGTCCATGGCTCAATGTCGCTGTGCAAAACAGAGCTGCGATATTTGACGGGGTGGATGCAAGAAGTGCCGAAAATTTTAGACTAGCAACCGACGCCCCAAGCACCTACCCCGGAGGAGAGACTACTTTTTTTGTTAACAACTCGCCGGGATGGCCCGCAGTTTACGGCACCGTTAAGTCAATCAGGGGTAACGATAGGGTAGGTGCTACTGCAGTCACTCAGTATTTTTATCCGTATAATATATCGGCCCCAATTAAGTACCGTCAAGCACTCTACGGCAGCGACACATGGGGCGAATGGGAGACTGTATTAAGAGGTACGGACGCCAAGGGCTTCGCCAAGACAGGAAATATCGTTACTTTTGGCGGGACAAGCATGGGTGTAACCACGGCAGAGTTCATAACGTTGCTTAAAAACATGGGAGCATATTCCCCTGATGGAGGATACTGGGTAGGGCGGGGCAATTGGTCCTACGCTGTTAATGTCCACATTACCGATTCCAGCTTTGGCAACATACACCTCGCGGGGGCAGTTGTTGAAGTTATTGGGTATCTTGATGGTGACACTTTTACGATCCGCATTACGACACCTACAACAAGTGGCGTAGACCAAACTACGGCAAACTGCGAATTTATCTATGTTAGTAACGGCCCTACCTACGCTCCGGGCTGGCGGAAGAGCCTGAACAGTGCAAACACATCAGGCTTGTTCGGAGTGGGCCAAAGTGTAGTCGATGCTAATGCGCTTGTGCATAATGGCTCCTATGTCGTCACTGCATCGTGGACAGGAAGTCTTTGGGCTGGGGTAGATGGGGCGAATCAGGGTTATTTAACACACACTAGCTGGAACGCTGACAATTCTTATGCGGTGCAGACATTTATGCCCATTAATGCTGGTGACGTCAATAGAACAGGAATGTGGTACAGAAGAAAAATAGCAGGTGTTTGGGGAACGTGGACTAGAACGTACAGTGCCGAAAATGATGTTTCCCTTTTTAAAGAAAGAGGAGGCGTTCCTGCTGGGTCAGATTTAAATGATTACCACGGCAACGGATCTTACATGCTCCTAAGTGACTGGTACGCAACTTATGTTCACCGTCCGCCGGTGGACTCATACTACGTCTTGACAGTTTCGAGAGCTCAAGGCAGTGGGGGGTTCGTCAAGCAAACGGCTACTCAGGTATTTGGTTCTTTTGAGTATTACCGCACTCGTACAGATCAGGGACTCTGGAGTCCATGGGTAGAAGTAATGACTAGTGAGTCCGGCAATTCCTTTGTTAGCAGAAGTTTACCTTCTTCAGGAGAGGACCTAAACAATAAAACCGCGCTGGGAATGTACGTTTTAGGAGCAAGCAACGATTATGTCAATGGCCCGGGGTTAGACTGGTGCTTGTTAAATGTGTATAGAAATTCCAGCGGCTACATGGTTCAAGAAGCTACAAACGTAGGGTCTGATACTCCACGGAAGAGGTTTAGAACGCGGACCGAAGCGAATTACTGGAGTCGCTGGACTGACGTTGTTACCACAGATTCCACCGGGAAAATACCGGGAGTAGCTGCTAATAGAGTAGCTATTAATGGTGTGCCGTTAACGACAACAGCATCCACTACGGTGGCAACATACACGGTCCCCACCACAGGTATGTACACAGTAAAGATTTGCTTGCATGTAGCTAATCAACGGGATGTAGCAATTAACGTCAATTATGCGGGAATGGGAGGTTCAAAAAGCCGAGTTGTGTTGCCGTATTTAACAACGCTATCCCCGGACGATTATGATTTCATTCCCGCCACTATTTTATGTAATGCGGGTAGCAATATAAATGTAGTCGCGCAAACATCCATTGCCAATTCAGTCTTTATAACCGCGACTATTACACAGGAGGGTTAACCAATGCCATTATATATACCGGGTACAGCAGATCCTGGCGATGTGCTAGCAGGTAAAACATATAGTGCCAAAGATAAATATATCGCACTGGGTACGATGCCTTTAAAAAATAGCTCAAATGGAGATGGTGGCTCGCCGAACCACCACATGTCTAAAGAAACATATGCAACAAACGGTGCGATATATTTCAGACCAATATATCCAACCGATCCTATTACAGCTTTTCAAGGCGATGTTTGGATAAGGAACAACGATCCAAACTTTAACTCCGCAAACTGGAGATCAGACAGAACTATACTCGGCGTCCGGGGAACTCTACCTGTTATCAGCGCAGGTGATGATGTGGCTATAGGAACAGCACAATGGCCAGATGGGTCACTGGCTGTTTATCCACGTGAAGGATATCGTAAAGGGGGTCCAGGGGCGGGGGAAATAAAGGTAACTTTAGCACAACTTCAAGCTGCAGATGGTGATTTAATTGCATCAAATATTCGGAGTGGGAAAAATATATACGGTGTTGCTGGAAGCTTGGTAGAAGGCAAGCGCTCAGCCTCAGGAACATTCGTAGACAATGGTACACCACATACCGTAAACGGACTTGGATTTACACCCGCTTCAGTAGAGGTTGCTTTTAGCAATGGTAGCAACCACACGCGTACAGGTTATTCATTTGGACAGTGGTACGCTTGTGTAACAAACTCAAATCAAACCCAACCGCTTTCTACAAATTTCAACCAAAATTCAGTTTTTGCAGGGGGATTTACCGTTGCGGTACCGTTTGCTAGTGGATGGACAATCACGTGGCGAGCTGTTGAATAAAATAATAGGAGGTCATTAAGATGGAAATCGGAAGAAAAATTTATTATGACAAAGCGACAGGAAATGTAATTGTTGATACTGGTGAAAGAGTTGGTAATGTTGTTAAAACAACCCGCGAGCAAGATTTTGCATCTTTCAAGGTGCTTAATGAACGTATAGAGGAAACAGTAGGAATGATAGAATTAGAATTCGGTCAATTTAACGTTGAATTTCGTGACTCCTGGGGACGATACCGCGTGAATCCGGAAACGGAGAAGCTGGTGTTTAACTATGATCCGATTGATCCAGAACAACCGGGAGAACCAGTCTATCAGAAGCCCTTAACCGAGCAGATCAAAGACCTGACAACAGAGCTATCCAGCACACAAATGGCTCTCGCTGATAATTACGAGCAGTTACTCTCCGCACAAAAAGAGGCCGTAAGTGCGCAATTAGCGTTAACGGAATTGTACGAACTGGTATTACCCCTGACTGGAGGTGCTAGTAAATGACACAAGTATATGCAAGCTTGATCCGCAAGGACTTAAAAAGCTGGAACAAGTACCGGCTGTAATCCGCGAGGGTGTTGCCGAGCTGCTGGGCGACAATGCGTAACTGGTTGGCGGGGCTGCTGGTGTCCGGCGGTCTACGTCTCATGAGAGGAGGTGATACCATGTCTGTTATTTATGCACTGCTGATTATTAAGGGGCTCAAAACTTATGCTCAAGTGCCAGCCAAGCTGCAGCCGGAGGTTAAGACCTACCTGGCAGCGTCTGATCTGGATGAAAACGGAGATCCATTGCCAGCTAAATAGATTTAACGATGGCGCCCAATGAGGCGTTTTTATTTTGCCCTCGGAGCTGCTCCGGGGGCTGTTTTTATACACCAATTAGACAAAGGGGAGCAATCATGATGGAAGACGGGGGAGCAGATGTAAGGGGAGGGGTTGAGGATGTAATGCCATTACAACGCCTTGAAGAGGTAGAGGTGGGGTTGAGCACTCTGTCTAGTGAGTTTGCCCGAATGGCTGCCGAGAACGTCACGGCAAATACTAAGCTGAGGCTACTGGAAGAGAATGACCATCGTCATGATGAAAGTATTAAGGAGATTAAAAGTTCGACCATCAAAATGGAGATTCAGTTCAGTGCAATCATGGCTAAGTTCGACAGCCTCGAAAGCAAAATTTTCTCGCTGCTTCAACAAGCAAACAAGGACAGTGGGGCAGAGCGGAAACTTTGGATGGACATGATTAAATACATTGTTTTGATTGCTCTTGGAGCAGCAGCAGGTAATCAATTTTTAGGGAAATAAGGAGTGGTGTAATGCTTACATTAGATCAGGTAAAACTCAAATCACATAAACGTCTAATCGGGCTGCATCCTGTCCTTGCAGCGGCTACGGTGGCCCTCATTGAACGGTGTTACGCCCGAGGGGTCAATATAGTCATAACCCAAGGGCTGCGGACCATTGCAGAGCAGAATGGCCTATTTGCTCAAGGTCGGACTCAGGCAGAGCTTAACAAAGTGGGATTGTCGAACGTAAAGGCGCAGCCAGACAAACCAAAGGTCACCAATGCCAAGGGCGGCACCAGTTACCACAACTTTGGACTTGCTATCGACTTTGCCCTACTGTTGTCGGATGGTAAACAGGTATCCTGGGACCTGAAACGCGATGGAGACGGTGATAAGGTAGCGGACTGGACGGAGGTTGTTCAGGAGGCCAAAGCGCTGGGGTTTGAGTGGGGCGGGGATTTCGTGTCGATCAAGGATGCCCCACACTTCCAAATGACATTCGGCTTGAAGACCGCACAACTGCGAGCAGGCAAGGAGCCAACAGCAGCACAGGTAAAAGCGGCTTATGCCAAGATTGATAAATGTAAGGGGGAGGCTTCAGAAGTGAAGAAAGATGTAATCGTGAGGGTGCTCGTAGACGGCAAGAAGGTGGCAGACGGTGTAGCTGATGAAGGAGTTACCTATACACCAGCAAGGGCCGTAGCAGAGGCTTTAGGGGCTACAGTGGACTATGACGCTAAGACTAAGACAATGACAATCACCAGTAAGGGGGCTAAATGATTATGAATAGCAAATGGCGCAATCGTGGATTGTGGGTATCTTTGACGGCAGCCGTGCTGCTGGGCGTACAAACAGTCGGAGCGATCTTCGGGGTGCAACTGGCCCCGGAGAAATATGACGAGGTTACTACGGCGGTGAATGCTGTTCTGGGCATCTTGGTAGTATTGGGGATCGTAAGCAATCCAGAGGCAGGCAAGGGATACACCGATAAAAAGTGAAATTCCCAAACTCTGTAATTGTGAAGAGTCCCGTCAGCCGATCCTTGACCGGCGGGACACTTAATGAAATGGAGGTATTATGAATGAGTGTGGAAGAGAAAATTAGTAAACTTGAAGGTGAGATAATTAAATTGAAATACGAATTTAAAGTATTAAAAAGCAAACTTGTGGAGAAGGAAAGGCATGATCCTATCTCTGAAGACACTGGATTTGGGGTCGATAATCCCGGGAATTAAGTTTCATCGACCAATTCTTTTAGTTTTTTAGCCATAAACTCAATAGAGTCTTGAGGATATTGGAATGCATAGGTATCAGCAAGAGTCGGACTAAATTGAATTACATCTGTTTTATTAATGCCATACCAGATGGGAAGGAGAACCTTGAATCCCTGTGACTCTCGAGTGAGCAGTCCTCGGTACTCATACTTAGTCCAATATTTTGAAAAGAATTGTTGCGATAATATTGCGACTCCAAATTTGGAATTCAGTATTCCCTTATCTATTGTTCCACTAATGCTATCTCCTATTTTAAAAATACGTTCATCGAACCAGACTTTTAAACCGATACGTTCCAACTCATTTGCCAAAGGTCTAACGAACGATTCTTTGTCTTCACTTGCATGAGAAATGAATAAATCATAAGATTCTGCACCTTCAAGATGAGGTAACTCAGGACTCTGACGGATCAAAGTTTTGTAGACGTCCAATTCTTGTCTAATCTCGTCATTCACTGAAGCCTGGTTATTTAGTTGGCGTGTTTGTTCTTTTTCAGTTTCTTTTGCTAGTTTCTGTTGATCTCGAACAAGTAATTTGTTTTTATCAGCAATCTTCTTATGCAATTCTGCTTGCTTTTTACTGGCCTTGGCAATATCAGTTTGGCAACGACTGATCTCAGACAGTTTAGTTTTAATTGTAGACTGAGATTTCGTTTTTGAAATGCTTTGATGGGCTTTAGTGGCTTTTATTGTAGCATCAGATTCCTTTTTCTTTTCAACGCTAATTTTCTTCTGTAGATCAGATAGATCGTTTTGAAGCCGGTTTATGGAAGCCTGGAGGGAACTAATTGACATGAACATACCGCCTTTTCATTAATAAGCAAATATCACATCTTTCTGTTGCAAGAACACTCTAGATTAGTTTCCATAATTTAATATTACAAAGTAAATTCCCGAAGGTTTGAGAAGATCAAAGCCCTGCCGGCCGTTAATTGATCTGCAGGGCTGGTTATATTATCATGCTGAGGTTATATTATCTTAAGGACGGTGAATTAAAATGCGCAAATTCATAAAAAAACCAATTGTCGTTGAAGCATATCAGACCGATAAGGAAATGAAGATAGAAACCTTAGAAGGCGTTATGACAGCATCACCTGGTGACTGGATAATTACCGGAGTCAATGGGGAGAAGTACCCATGTAAACCCGACATTTTTAAAAAGACGTATTCTCCAGTTAAATAGGGTTATTCTAAAGCAGAACTAATGGCTTGATATGTAAATGATTTCGCCCAAGTTGCACCAGCATTATAAATACCAGTTGGTGAAGTATTTGAATAACTTATTTTTACTGCTACGAGAATGAGTCCTAATTCCTTGGCTTTTTCAATCTCCCAATTGCACCAACTACTTTTATGAGTTTTTTCACCCACTAAAAGCAAAAACACATCACATTGGTTCATCCGCCTAGATATTGCTCTTTTTATTGCGGCTTCATCAAAGGAATTAATGGAAACATCTGTTGATCCATCTTCAAATGAAAAATTACTAAAATAGGCGGATTGATTCTTAGACCACATTAAGAGTGTGTTCTTGTAATCTCTATCTTCATCATAATCGTAAGATATAAATACTTTTTTCATGTTGACTCTTCTCCTTTTTTGGCTGAATGAAGGTTAGCCCAATTTACATTTTCCTTCGAGATTACGCTCTCGATTCGTTCTACTAATAGATCAAAGGCTTCATCTGGATTCGTTTTGTATACTCCGGTTAAAGTAAGATACATGTATTTTTCCTGTCGTAATGTCTCACATATGCTCCGGTATTCAATCCAGTTCTCATGATATTTTCCTAAACTCACGAGGCCTTCAATTATCACTATTATAGCCCCTAAGATGCTCACAATTACAGCGAATGAAACCCAGCCCGAGCTTTGTGTTGATAAAATCGGAATCAACGCAGCAGATACGAGTTCTACTCTCTTCATCCATTTGTAAGTCTTCTGACATTCGATACTTTTAGTGTCATACCAGTCAATCTGGTCTTCTAATCTTTCCTTCAGATACTGATCTTCTGATATTTTCAAATAATAATCCCCCCCTAATTCATGCTTTATCCCTAAATTACACTATCATTCTACATCAATAGTCCCATATTGGCGATATTTGGAATTGAAAATAAATATTTGATAAGGAACTTTTCTTTAGCAGGTGATATTAGAGTGCATATACATAATGTTCCAAATGAATTATATTTATATGACATAAAAGCCTAAATGAAGGATTGGTCAAATGTATACATTTACTGCACTAAATGATCCAAAGCTTAGATATGGAACTTCCAATTTTATTAGCTTAAACATCTATGAGGAAGAAAGTGCACAGTTTAGGGGAGCGCTATTAACACTATTTGGAGAACCACTTTTTAAGACCACAGATATAGAAGATGCGTATTGTTATATAGTTCTTGTCAAAGATGAAGAACACAATAGTTGGATATTTACTACTTATGAAGGACCGAGTGGGCCGGCCATTGGATACAAAGGTATTAAAGATGAAGGAGCCGTACTGGCTGCGAATGCCCTCCTTGATGAATTAGAAAAAGTTATTCCGAAAGACTTTGAAGAAAAACTTTTCAGTGAAGACTTTGGAAATACCATTACTTATGGTTGTAAAGACGGGCTATGCTTTTATAACGAAGAATCAGGTGATGCTGCAGTGGAAGAGTGTTATGGATCGGATGAAGATTTGTGAATACCAAATATAAAGTCCTGGAGAGTGATACAGACTTCCTGACTGCTGCCCTTGCGCAATCCAAGGTGTCAGTCTGGTACCGGGAAGATCCGGACCCAATTGGCCACCTAATGGATTATGGCGGATTGGTTGAGGGGTACTCCCCAGAGACAATTAAGATTGCCGGCAGTTGGTTTATGCGGGACCGATTTGAATTTAGAGCATACATAAGATAACCCGTCGGGCTTGTGCCTGATGGGTTTTATTTCGAAATATTTATGGGATAGCAATCAACCTCATTACATGTTGAATTTTCTCATAAGGTATATACATTACCTCTTGCTCATTTCGCAGTTTAATCTTAGCTTTTATAGGACTATTCTCAGGAGTCTCCATCAATATTTCTCTGTCTATCGTATATGTGCGCTTACCGTCTGACTCTTCTCAAATACAATTATTAGTTCTTTTAGCATAGAATCACACTTCTCTCAAAAGAAAACTCGGGATTAAAATATAAGTATGAGCCCTATTAACTATTTTGGATATTCACCGATATTATATAGGTATAAAAAGGGTCAAAAGGTTATTTCTTGATTCATGATTAGTGTATTTCATATTCCGAGTTTTATTCAAAATGATCTTTTTGAGGAGGGTTATAATGATTTTTAAAAATGTACAGGCAGAGTTTAATTCAGACACAAGAGTTAATAATGATAATTGGTCAGCCTTTAGAGAAATGAATAGAGAACAAGTATTTAAAATCGTATTTAAGCGGAATTTTTTAAATTTTAATAGAATTTTGCTTCTAGGTGCAGGGAATGGGAATGACATAGATATAAACTACTTAGAAGATATATTTGATGAAGTAGTCGTTGCAGATATAGACGAGGAAGCTCTGGATTATTTGATAAGTAAATCCAAAAATCCTAATAAGTTCACTAAAGTTATTATTGATCTTAGTGGTGTTGAATCACAAATGAACTCATACGATTTCAACAATAAAACATCTACTCAAATTGAAACCTTTGTTAGAAAATTGAAAATTAATATGGATTTTTCTGATATCAATGGTGAATTCGATTGCGTTATTAATTGCAATTATACATCTCAACTAGTTAATCCATTTATATTGAAAACATTGGAAGAATATAATATCAAGCCGACTTCTAATTTGTTATTATTATTAAGTGAACTAAGTAGTAAAATAATTACTATACTATTTAATTTCATTTATTCAGTTCTACATGCGAAAGGGATTTTTATACATTCTACTGACCTTTTTGAAGTTTCATTTAATGAAAAAACGGACTATAAAAGTCCAGGGTTTATAGAAATAATGACAGCGTTAAATGGCAAGATAGAAAATATAGACTTGTTATTAAAAGGAGAAGTTGTAGCCCCTTTAATATCCAAGTATGCTCTCGTTGGAAGTTACATACCAGATAGTGAATTTAAATTTGAAAGTTTAAGGTTTGTCCCTTGGAAATTTAGCTTTAAAGATTATTATGTTAAATACTACATTTGTATGGTTTATGCTTATAAAAAAGGTTTCGTTCCAAATCAAAAAATCATTTCAGATTTATAGAGAAAATCATAATGTTGCTGACAAATTTGAGGAGGTGGGGACCCACCTCCCTTTTTTATTAATCACCCCCTATGATCTCATTTATTTCTCGAACTTAGCCATCAGTTTGGAAGCACTACATGGATTTATTCTTCTATTTCTCCTTTAACTATCATTCGTACTACGCGTGAAATATTCTCTACATCATTAATCGGCACCCATACTGGACCCTCAATCGTATTGATTTTTACTCGTTCGGGATCTGCAGACACTTCAGCAATGCCCTTTATTTTATCCCCATTTATAAGCCATACAACAATCAGTTCTCGTCTTACAGCTGCGATTTTCAAACTTTGCTTAAGCTTTTTATCCATGACCACACCTCGGGTCTTTTCTGATTATTATACACCCCGCCCTGATATCTGGAGGAAAATTTTCCTTACCTACATATACATAATGTTCCAAATGAAATATATTGAAATTATTTAGTTTGAAGTCGAAAGGTTGTGTGTGGGATGGATAACGGTTATTTTGTAGGTTGGGGGACGCTAGCTCTAATTAATGCAGGACTGGCGCAAGGGAAAAACAGGAGTGGGCTAAATTGGTTTTTACTTTCTTTGCTTTGTGGTCCACTGGCTACATTTTTCCTTGTGATTTCGGATAAGGTCCGATTAGATTAGAATCAAGACATATTCAAGGTAAAATGTTTGGAGGGCGAAATGAGCACGACATACAAAGTCCTGAAGAACGATATAGAATTTCTGACCGCTGCCCTTGCACAATCCAAGGTATCTGTATGGTACCGGGAAGATCCAGACCCCATAGGTCACCTGATAGACTATGGTGGGATAGTAGAGGGGTACACACCAGAATCCATAAAGATAGCCGGCGCCCGGTTTATCCGGGAACGTTTTGAATTCAGAATGTATACCAAATAAGTAAAGGACCTGGGGCATTACGCCCACAGGTCCCTTGTTTATTTTACAATTCTTTTCTTCAGCAAACTATTGTAGCTATTTAGCATTTCATCAAGCAGTTGGCTTGCTTTAATAACCTCCGGATCGGATAGAAGTTTATAAGCAGATAGTTTGTTCATCTCGAAACGGAGTTCTTCGATTCTCAGAATAATTTCTTCCAAGGCGAACATCTCCCATAAATTGTTTATCTATGTTAGGCGTTCGCCGTGCACTGCGACCGTATTACGGATATCCCGAGATCATTGGGCATAAGAAAGCTGACCAGATCCGTATCAGGTCTCTAAGATGGATGCAAATTTGCTTTATAGTATTTCGCTGTATTTCGGTAAAATCCTTTGACATAATACAAAAGCACCCTGTGACACTCAGTGCTAAGCATAAATGTTTTTATCAATCTAATTGCTTGAATCTTTATGAGAAGTAAAATGTAATACAAAAGTACCATTTACTTTAAAAATAAAATATATAATAATTAAATATGGATCAAAAATACAATTAAAGGAGATGGTTGGATATTATGTTAAAAAAGACCTACACTAAAACTGTATTTTTATCAATTGCTTTAATGTTTGCGCTCAGTACTAATGTCAACGCTGATACTGGAACTGCACATATTAAGAGAGGCTCAATTGTAGGTGCGAGTTCAATCTCCTATTGGTATGATTCTTCACTGACTTCATATGGTTATAAAGGGGCATTTACAAATGCATTTACAAAATGGGATGTATTATCTAATGGATTTGGATTTAATGAGACGAGCACAGAAAGCGGTGCGAAGGTAAAGGTGTATGTTGGTTCTAATGTTCTCCCTTCAAATGTAATAGCTCGTACAGAATACTACATTTACACTTCATTTGGTGGAGTGAGCCAAGTTGGATCAGACTCCGTTACAAACGGTTCCAATTTTGAACATGCTAGAATTAGGTATGATCATGTGAATGGGTACAATAATGGATTTGATATAACGGAAACATGTGGACATGAAGTCGGTCATGTTCTGGGTCTTAACCACTTTGAAGATGCGCCTGCGCACGCAGGAAACCATTGGATGACAAGTCCAACGACAGACTTGACTTCACCGACTAGTGTTGACACTGATCATTTAAGAGAAAAGTGGGGGTACTGATTATGAAAAGTTTTAAGAAAAAGAAAGTTTATATTCCTATTATTTTTCTTTTAATAATTTTTTCGACTTATGTTGTTATTGATAGAACAAGTATAGAAGAAGTTCATAACGATTCAACTCATGTTTTATTTAATAGCTATGAGGAGTTATTTGATAATTCTGATATAGTATTTGAGGTTGTTGCCACAAACAACACGAAAAACTTAACTCAAGAAGTTGATGGATACCCTGAAGGTTACACACTCACAAGCGTAAAAGTAAATCAGGTTTTAAAGAATGCCGGGAATGTTGAAATTGGAGAATATTTTGAGGTTGCAGAACCCTATTTTATTTGGGACAAGGGCATTGTACCAGGTAAACAAAAGATCACATATGATGGTTACACAGAACTTCAAGGGGATGCAAGCTACGTTCTATTTTTAAAATGGGGAGAAGGTATCAATGGTTATTGGATAAACTCCTTAGAGCAAGGCAAACATAATATAGACGGGAAAGATTTGAAAGAAAAAGAGGTAATGGAAAATAAAGGACAGTACAGAACGTTAAAGAATGAAATTATAGAAGCATTCAATGAGCAAAAAAATTAATGATAAGCTGTAAGCCCGTCAACCTTAACCTGGTTGGCGGGCTTTTTTTGTTTATACGATAAACTCAGTGAATACTGGGCTCCGCAGCATTCCAGATTTTGTCCAGTTCCTCATACGTACCCGGGCCCGCAGTCGGGGTTCTAAGTGTACAAACTCCTTATCCTCGCCGGTTACAAGCTGGCCGGCCACACCTCGAAAAGCTTGCTTATGGAGCGGCGACGCACCGAACTCAATAATTCCCGCCGGGCGCAACCTGCCGGACGTACCGGACGGGACCGCAGCAAGCCAGCCAAATTCCTGTTTACGATATCCGGTTATATATACTTCGGCATAGGTCCAGTTAATGACCTTCTGCCAAGCGTGGGATCGGCGTCCAGTTTCATAAATGCTGTTCTTACGCTTGCCCACTACACCTTCCATACCTCGCGTCTCAATCTGTTCAAACAAGGCCACGCCAGCGCCATCAACATGCGGCACCACTCCAAAACTTCCAGACGGTAGTGATAATCCCGCCAGAATCTCCTTGCGGTGCAGCAGCGGCAATCCGCGCAGATCCTTACCTTTGTATTGCAGGATATCAAAGATGGCGTAATAGGCCGGCAGTGCGGCTGTGAGCTGCTGAATCTTGTCTGCCCGCCGTGCCTGAAATCGACTCATAACAGACTCAAAATCAGATACGCCGGTTGCCGGATCTACGCAGGCGACCTCACCGTCTAAGATTATATCGTCATCAAACGGAAGCTGCAGTTCCGGGTACTGCCGGGTGCAGTCGTTATCGTGTCTGGTGTATAGCCATATTTTGTTGCCTTGTTGGGAATAGATCAGCCGATGCCCGTCTATCTTTGGTTCGAATATAAAATCGCTGTGTGAAAACGGCTTGGGAGCCGTCTGCAGCAGCATTGGGGATACAAACATAAAAAAACCTCCTGTATCCAATTATAGCAACTCGCTATACCGGATAGAGGAGGTAAGTGCTGGGAAGGATTATTCTGCTGTTGTATATTCACTTACTTCATAGGTAAGTATTTTATCAAATACGACATAATCTTTACGCTTTTTGAAGGGGCCTCTGTTGTTGCTATGCTTATCAATTGCATGCATCCCTGGGCCTCTACCTGCATCATGGGCATCATACCAGGTTAAAAATGCATTCACTTCAGCGATCGGGAGATCGTATTCCTTTTCTACTCCATTTGTCATCGTAATCACCAGTATAGCTCGATCACCCGGTTGTTCTGGTGTCGGAGTTGGTGCTGGTGTAACAGTTGGCTTTGGAGTCACGGTTGGCGTAGGTGTCGCCGTTGGAACTGGCGTACTCGTAGCAGTAGCTGTTGGTTCGGGTGTTACGGTTGCAGTAGGAGTTGCAGTAGCAGTTGGACTAGGTGTTACAGTTGGTGTAGCACTAGGCGTAGTAGTCGGTGTTGGATCCGGTGTAACTGTCGGAGATGGAGTTGCTGATGGAGTAGCCGTTGGTGTAGGACTAGGTGTAGGAGAAACTGATGGTTCTGGTGTGGCAGTTGGTGTCGGTGTTGTTGTTTGGGATTCTCCATAAAGTTCGAGGCTATATATTGTAATATAACCTGCATCTGTGCCGGCTGCAGAGACTACTATTTTTTTTACTCCACTATAAGCAATTGCGGTGTTATTGGTCAATGTAGGAGGATTAAGTGCCCTTGATCCTATGTTTTCATTGTTAATATCATAAAAAGTAATTTTAGATTCTCTAGCCGCCGTCCACCATCTTGCAGCTGTTAAATCAACTGGTTTAGGAAACTCATATGTTAAAACACCCGTATTTAAAAACGACAATCCGGTCGAATCATTACCATCTGTGGCTTCATACCTTCCAGCAAGAAGTGGAATTCCCCTAAGTAAATCTGTATGCTCTGGTGCTGCTGGAGTAGCCGTTGGTGTAGGACTAGGTGTAGGAGAAACTGTTGGTTCAGGTGTAGCGGTTGGTGTTAATCCAAAAACATCCATTTCGAAAACAAAAACATCGCCCTTGTTTTTTGATACTAGAGCAACTTTTTTTACGTTTGGAATATCTTCAATGTCTACTTTATTTAAGCTATCAACTGCCGTAAGAGATTTAATTAAAATACCACTTGAATTATAAAATTCCCAAGAATAATCAGAATAAGAAATGGCGCTCATCCTTAAATATACCTCTGTGATTGTCATTGGATTATCTAATTCAGCCCAAAAAGTGTGTTCTAACGAAGTTGATCTTTTAATTGGTGTACCATCATTACCATTATTATTAGTCGACAACATTGTTGATTTAGTAGTATCGGTAATAGATGATCCATAGAAAATAGGTTTTCCATTTAGCAACCCTCCCGTATAAGCGGAAGCACTCGTTACAGGTAAAGCCGCAATCATTAATAATAACACTAACAATAGTTTTAACCTTCTCATTTATTACACTCCTCATTATGTATTATCGTTAACGACTTTACAAAACTAAACAAGGATTGTCTAAACAAATATGTCTATATCTGCAATAAAGTGAGTGAAAAAAGATGATTTTCTTTTTTGTTCCAATTGCGAATAAGTTACTTGCGAACTTAGCCGGTAGGCGGTTCCATAAATTTTATTGATATAAAGGAGTGTATCGAACAAACTTGTGTTGCAATTCTCAGTCGTACTACCATCAGGATATACCCCGGAAGCGATAAAATTGCAGGAATCCATTTTGTCCGAGAACGATTTGAATCTTAACTGGTCGGCAGGTTATTTTTTATTGAAATCGCGGAACCTTTATATCACCGCAGGGATCACATTGATCATATGCCTGATTTAAGTCTACCCCCCAGAGCCTTACATAATTTAGTGTCATAGCAGTGGAAGAGTGTCCGAGTATTCTCGTAAGTGCGAGTGTGTTCCCGCCTTTTGTAACCCAAGATCTTGCGAAAGTATGTCTGAACGTGTGTGGACTGACTCGCATACGATCGATGTTTAAATGAGTGCCCAGTGCCTTCCCAGTTTTTCGGAGTGCATCACGGATCGTTGATGAAGCTAAGGGCTTGTTATACCTTGAAGCAAAAAGAAGATCATCTTGTCCTAAATTGTATCTATATGCATAATCAAGTATCCAATCGGAAAGGATTTCCGAGAATGGTACTTCTCTTTCTTTGTTTCCTTTCCCCAAAACGATCATCCTGCGTAAATAATGGTCAAAAACACTGAGCCTAAGATTACGAGCTTCTTCGATTCTTAGTCCGGTACTAGCAAGTAAATAAACTAAAAGAGCCATACGCTCCTTGAATTTTGGGTTTGCTCTCATATCTCTAATGGTATCCATGATTGCTTGCAACTGCTCTGTAGAAAAGCTATGTATAACCGGCTTCTGACGTCTCGGACGGCGGATTTCTCCAAGTAATGATGTTTTGATAAGCCCGTGCTCCATCAAAAAAGAACTTATACGCCATAAACATGTAAAGTGTTTTGCTTTCGTTCCGGTGGATAGAGGCTGTCCATTGTGGTAATTTGGTCGTTCGTTCAGCCACAATATGTAATCTCTTGTAACACTGACGCATAAATCGGAGATTTTAATCATTCTATCTGCGCAGTATGAACAAAATTCATAATATTGTGAAACGAGATTACGTATACCTTCTTTTGAGAGACCTTCACTTCTGAGCCATTTTTCAAACTCGTCTGCAAGTGTAATCATAAAAGTTCATTCCATCCTATCTTTAATGTTTATTAATTCCTACCCCTGGGTAATGCGCTAATTGTGACAAATGGCCCGTCAACCTAATGGTCGGCGGGCCATTACTATGAGTTTCTGTTCGATTCTTTGGTTGCTTTGTAGTCTAGAATTTGCTGCCGGAACCAGATTGGGCCACTTGCAAGAAGTTGCATGGGTTCTGGAAATAGGCCCCGTCTTCGATATTCGGATACATATTGCTTCGTCCATCCCATAATTTCGGCCGCCTCGGCTACTCCTACAAACATGTCTGCTTTTTGCTTGTAGTAATGAAGCTGGTACTCTTTATCAAGTGGAATATTATCGAAATCCTCCATATCTAGCTCGGATATCTGGTCCCCAAACATGTCCAGTAACGCTATTTCCTCCGGGCCGAACTTGTGAGCATAATCTAACAACTTACGATGTATTGCTTCAATCGTTTTTGCAGGCTCTCTACCGATTTTGTCCATATATATTGAGCTGATAGAAGGGACTTTTTTATCAAAAACCCTATCCCCGAGTACAGTTGCAATGGCTAGGAGGCGACCAAAAATGATGTTGCGTTTATCATTCATTATGAGTCACACCGCCAGCTGTACATAATACGTGCCATATTATCTTCTGCTTCTTCTTTGCTTTCGAATTCTCCTTTTTCATCCACGCCATCACTGATTGTCCAGTAATCGTTACCTTCCAGATTAGGCCAAGTTGACTTAACAACATTAAAAGTTTGAATACTCATTTTGCATCTCTCCTTTGTTTTACTTTATAAAACAATAATATCAATATTGTTTTACTTTGTCAAACATATTTCATCAATTATTTTCCATTGGTAAAAAATCCACTATGAGCATATAATACAAACAAATGTTCTTATTTTATCGGAGGCGATCAATCATGAAGATGAGTATCGGTCAGACCATCGAAATCATATACCTGGACAAAGCCGAGAAGATCACTCAGCGGAAAATAGAGGTGAATGGAATCCGCAACGGTCGTATCCGGGCTACATGCCTGACCACGGGTGCGCCACGCGTATTTCTTGAAGCCAGTATCTTGTCTTGGCGTCCCGTGCAGGAGCGGCGGCATGCTTGACGATACCCCGCGTAAGCTGCTACGGATCATATTTCATTTCCGGTATCATTTTAGACGGATGCCCAGCATTAAGGAGCTGCGACGATTGAGCGGGCGGCGGCCTGCGGAGATAATCAAGGGATTCAAAGCGCTGGCAGCGGAGCAATATATACTATGGGAGTCGTCTGCACCTATTGAGACGGCCGTAATAATAGAGGGCTGGGAACGTAACGTGCCATATGATACAGCGCCGCAGGGAGGCGCACAGAGCGCCAGGCGTGGAACTAATGTAGATTACTGGTTGTATCATTGAGGGGGTACATAACGTGAGTAAATTAAACGGGAATGAGAGATGGAAAACCAAAATGTTAATGACCGAACACGTAGAAGAGTATGAGCGAAAAGAAGAGGAGAAGACCACCGGCAGTAAGATGCTCACGAATGACGAGCGCGAGATGATACGGGACCTCATTTTGCTGCCCCATATAGATACAATGGTGAGTAAAAGCCTGAAAGAGATCGAACACTCCAGCGGCATCCTGAAGCGTGCGTATCTGCTGGCCGGAGAAGCGATCCAGCGAAGGATTATGCAGGATACCTACCGGCTGCAAAAAGAGCTAAAACAGCGGAATGTGCGTTTTATAGTGGATGAGCAAGACGAATTTGTCATATACCACAAAATATTTTGCCGGGGTTATCAAGATAGGTTTGGAATGACCCGAGATGTTATGAGGACGGAGATTAGCCTACGGCTGACTAAATATACAGCGGAACTCGGAGAGTCATTAAAAGATCATCTTAAATAAGCGACATATAAAGGGAAATGAGAAGGGACGCTGCATTAAATATGGACCAGCGAGGATGATTGGGACTGGATTAATATAGAGGATATTATATATGTGACTACATAAAAAGACCCCGAGAATAATCCCGGGGTTTAGTTTTAGTCTTCAAAAAGTTCATCCATCAGATTATCAATTTCTTTCTTGCGTTGTGCAGTGTCCTCTTTATCAATTGCAACTTTACCATCTTCAAAAATCAAGGTGTCCCCAGCTGTTACCTCGTCTGGCAACTCAGACTTTAGTATGTCCTCAGTCTTTCCATCAAACTCAATTACAGCATACTCACCCTCGAAGCGATCAACGATTCCCTTCCTCATTTGGATGCCCCCTTAGTCGATGTGAAAGTGATTTTAGTGCCATCGCTAATTGCTGTAATTGTGCCTTTTTGATCTGTCCGAAGGACGGTAGCATTGGCGTTTTTTAACCTTGCAAGTATTCCAGAATCCGGGTGTCCGTAATTGTTTTTACCCACACTAATTACTGCGTACTGTGGTTTGACGGCGTCAAGGAATGCTTTGCTGGTAGAACTATTCGAACCGTGATGGCCGACTTTTAATACATCAGCTTTTAAATTCAAACCATCCGCAAGCATATCGTTTTCAGACTGCAATTCCGCGTCCCCGGTAAAGAGGAAGGACTTGTTTTTATATATAACCTTTAAGACGGCGCTCCAATCGTTAAGGTTATCCCCATAAGAATTAATAGGGGCCAGGAAATTCGCCTCAACACCAGTCAAGGGAATAGTAACTCCTTTAGTCACTGCTTTAATTGTGCGTCCTTCATTCTTAACAGCGGTTAGAAAATCCTTATAAGTCTCCGTGGTGTGCGAAACCTTCGGTGCATACACAGCCTTCACATCCACAGCCTTCAGCACGTCGTCCAGCCCACCAATATGATCCGCATCAGGATGAGTAGCGACCATGGCATCAAGTGTTTTTACCCCAAGCGCGTTCAGGTACTTCACTACATTTTTACCCTGGTTATTGTTGCCCCCATCAATAAGTATGTATTGATTTTTTGGAGTACGGATTAGAGTAGAGTCACCTTGTCCAACATCAAAAAAATAGACCTGCAGCGTGCCGGCATTTTGTTTTTTAGGTAATGCAAGGGCTGGCGCCGGTTGGACAGTTGGTTTGGTAGTCGGCTTAGCGGTCGGCTTAACAGATGGTTTTGCAGTGGCGGCCGGAGTCGACTTGGTTTTTCCACCATTATGATAATGATATTCTCCGTCCTGTAGTCCCCACTTGGCACAATTCGTTCTACAATAATGTCCGCCGTCTGAATCAGTTCTACCCGGATGCGCGTTTGCTACAATGGGAAGAAGAACTAATACAAAGGTTAAGAACAGTGAAAAAATTGTTTTCTTTTTCATATAAATCCCCCTAATACTGATAATAAATGACAAAACCAATTCTATCAGCATTAGGTAAAATTAACTATAAAATTATCAAGATTAATCATGTAAATGGGAGCATGAGCTGCCCCAACGTTGTCAGAAGAAAATAAAGTTCTTAGACTGAGAAAATAAAGTATTAGTCTGACTATGCTTCATTAAACGGGCAGGATAGTTGTAAGGATTGCTTGAATGCCGCGTGAAATAAATAGTAAAAACGAATTGACATTGGAGTTTACTCAAATGTTATTGTGAATGTATGGAAAAACAATATTCTATAAAAGAGGTTTCACGGATACTTGGTATTCCGAAGGATACGCTTCGGTACTATGACCGTATTGGAATCGTATCACCGTCCCGGGAACACAATTCTTACCGTAGGTATTCGAAGGACGACCTCGTCGATTTGATGAATATTCAAATCATGCAGTATGCGGACTTTTCTCTAGAAGAAATCAAGGGGAAGTTTCAGTTCCACAGAATGCAGAGTGTAGATCCTGCTTATTACCATGAGGTTGCTGAATTCCTTGATGCCAAAAAAGCAGAAACGCGCAAGAAAATTGCACATCTTGAAAAGGTAAGTCAGTTGCTCGACGTAGCAGTTGAAACGCTAAGGGACTTTAATCATGAAAGTGACCAGCGGCTGGTAGTGTTCGTTCGGGAGATTTACCGGGATCTTCACAAGAAGGATCCTGAAATAACTAAGGAGGATTGTGATGGACATCAAAATTAAGAATTATTATTATCTGATTGCTGGCGTTCTTGCGATACTGTTTGCCGTTACGCACGCTTGGAACGGGCAATCCGCTGTACTGCCGACGCTCTTTGTGAATGATATAGCCATGGATACACGGATAATATTTAGGTATGTCTGGCACATTATCACCGCAGAGAATCTGGTTTTCGGTATTGTATTCATTATCCTGTCATTTCAAAGCGAGCGATCGAAGATCCGGTCTGCTGCATGGACGATCGCGTCACTTCTGCTCGTTCGTCTGATGGTCGTTCTCGGCGTAACGGCATTTTATGATGTTTCGGCACTTACAGATACGTTAATCGATTCGATTGCCATCCTAATCTATATCGCTTTCATCATATTGGGCATAAGAATGAAGAAAAAAGAGTTGGGAGGTCAATTGCCACAAACCAGTAGGAAGGTTTGAAGAACTAAACTTCGTTTCACTGCCAGTGATTTGCAATACGCTAACGGGAAACGTTAGTTGAATAACCAGGGAGTAGATTGTGCGGTAACTGCTCCCTGGTTTTCATTGAAGTAACGGGCAGATGTAATTAATGATCTTGTGTTAATCTTTATTGGTTTATCCTATAAAGATTATATCTATTATATATTAGACCAATAAAAGCCTGTAGCGATATTATAAATTTATAATAATACCGTGGAGGAATGGTCTGATGTCAATTTATGATTTTCAAGCGAAGTCAATTAACGGTAAGCCCGTTGAATTGTCAATTTATCGTGGAAAAGTTCTACTTATTCTGAACACTGCCAGTAGATGCAGCTATTCTCGCCAATTACCTGATCTTCAAAAACTTTACGAAACTCACCATGAACAAGGGTTTGAAATACTCGGTTTTCCTTCTAACCAATTCAACGAGAAAGAGCCAGCGAGCAATTCGGAAGTACATGAATATTGTGAAAGCAACTTTGGAGTTAAGTTTCCGTTATTTGAGAAAGTTGAGGTTAGGGGACCGTCTGCTCATCCTATATTTCAATATCTAACACAGCAGGCACCCTTTCAAGGTTTCGATACTCAGACTTCAGGCGGTCAATGGATGCAGGATTTTCTGCGGGAAAAGTATCCGGACATATATGTCGGAGACGGAATCAAGTGGAATTTCTCAAAGTTTTTAATCGATCGAAACGGCCATGTATACGGTAGATACGAAACTACGACTGAACCATTTGACATAGAGTCAGTTATTGAATCACTTCTTTTAAAGTAAATGAATCCAATGGGTGATTAAGCTAACGGGCAGGATAGTTATAAGACTTTCAAATTTGAGCGCACATCCGGAAACTTCACCGTTTGTTCATGAAGGGATAAAATGTCACCACCATCGGGTTGGCTTCGCCGTAACCCACCGATGTTTACATCAGATTGCGCCCACCATCCAGAAACAGAGGGATCGGGCGCTTTTATTATTGCGAAAATCGTCGGCTATAAATAAACGCTGCAAACAATGCAAAGTATGCTTGACATAAAGTGCAAAGTAAACTATGCTATAAGTGCAAAGTAAACATTGCAAGGGAGTGGTCACTTGAAGACAAGAATTGCGGAACTGCGTAAGCAGCACAAGCTGTCCCAGGAAGAGCTGGGGCTGATCGTAGGCGTTACCCGGCAAACCATCACCTCCCTTGAAACGGGAAAATATGCGGCTTCCCTTGTTCTTGCCTACAAGATTGCTAAGCATTTTGGACTCGCCATTGAAGATGTTTTTGATTTCAGCGAAGTGGAGGAATTGTAATGGACAATTACAAGGTTCAAGTCAAAACTCGCAAGAACGTACTGTCACTGGTAGCTGCTGCCACGCTATTGATCTATGTGGGACTTGTGTTTTACCGCGGTGGTCTGCCCGAATTGCCCAGTTTTATAAAGGGATTTCACACAGGTGCTTTTATCGGCGCTGAATTGTGCTTCGTTTTTTTTCTCGCCAAGTACATTAAAGCCAGCAAAAATGACGCAGAGCTGAAGAAGCTGTACATCGAGGAGAACGACGAGCGGAGTGTAGTGATTATCCAGAATGCCAGCTTGCTCAGCATAGTCATGATTCTCGTAGGTCTGGCCATCGCTTCCGTGATTGCGGGTTTCTTCAATTCCTTGATATTCTACACCTTACTGGCTACCCTACTATTTGTTTTGATCGTATTTTTTTCGGTGTGGAAGTATTACACAAAAAAACATTAAAGGTTAAATCGAAGCGGAAATCGCAAGAAAAACCACCGTCGTGCCGTAAAGCTAGATTCGGTGGTTTTACACACTAATCTAGCTGTATAGTTTTTTATCCCCCTTGATTGTATTTAAAGCATATTCTGAATAACTGTTAATGAGGGCTAGTTTTAGGACAGATCTCTTTTATTATATTGGAGCTTTGGGAGTTATATCTTCGAAAGTTTAGCTGAGTGAAATTGCCAATAAGAAAAATCGTTCATTGGAGTATCAACATTTGCAGTCAGCGATAGGAAAACACGATTGAACTAACTGGAAACGTTAGTTTAATGAAACAGAGACAGTCTAGGACTTTATTTGTTCGTCCTTGGCTGTCTCTTTTCTATTTCTAAGGTCAGTCTAAATCTTATTTTATGGAGTCTGCCGGTATGACAATTCTAAAAAAAACGCGTTGAATAAAGACATCCAGTCTAATACTCTATTTTTTTGTTGACACCACGTAACCCGATCCGCTACTATCCCGACATAAGCCGGTAGGGTTCCCGCGAACCGTTAAGACTCATCAGGCGACTTATAAGTCAAACTCTTCCCATCCAAGTGTCGAGGGATCCTTTGGTTCTTCTTCCAAGGCTTCCGGCTCTATTACCATTAATAGCGGCTCTCCAATATCTATCAATGCACCGATACGCTTGCTGTAGCCCTCAAACGTTCCGACAGCAACAACCTTTCCGCTCCGG
This sequence comes from Paenibacillus sp. FSL L8-0340, assembly GCF_038593145.1. Taxonomy (NCBI): domain Bacteria; kingdom Bacillati; phylum Bacillota; class Bacilli; order Caryophanales; family Paenibacillaceae; genus Paenibacillus; species Paenibacillus sp. FSL L8-0340. Next base: position 4,529,273 of record NZ_CP151967.1, on the reverse strand, counting down.
CCACCAAACCCGTTTTCGTGGCCTGCTGCGATCCGCACAGGCAGCCCCGGCTTCAACTCTTCCCATTTCATTGTGTCGGCGCCCTCCCGGTGAGCCGCAAGGCTTCTTCGCGTATCCGCAGCTCATTCATCCACTCGTTATCTTGCGTGGCTGCAGCCATGTTGGAGAGCTGACGTAGCTTTAGGGTGTCCCAACTGTACCAGGCGTTCACCTGGAGACACTGCTGCAGCTCCTTGCCGTGCTTGTCGGATAGTGTGCCGGCATTGTGCATGTGGTATAGCTCAGCAAGCCGAAGGTGTACGGGCAGCATTACCACTTCACCAGCAATATAATGATGTTCACAATGCTTATTGTTAGGGCGGCATAGGTCATAACCGAGGTGATTTTTTGTTTAACGGTCACGTTTCATCGCTCCTTGTCAGTGTGATATAATCGAGAAGAAAGGCGCCCCTTGTATTTCATCTCCCTACGCCTTAGCCCCTTTCGGGGCCGAGGTTTCGGGTTTTCCTACTTGAGCAGCAGGATGATGAGGGTGAGTATCGAGTTAATCAAGACGATGATTGCAGTCACTGTCTTGATTGTTTCAACCTGATACTCTTTACGCCTTTCTTTTCTCGTTTTATCCACTTCGTTCACCTCCTTTCTATATTTCAATTATACAACGAAAATAGTTGTTTGTCAACGAAAATAGATGATTAAATCACTAAAATAGTTGTATGAGCAACGTTTGATGTTGTATATTATAGAAGGGTGATGAAATGGGCTTTAAATTGAAACTGGAAAAAGTGATGTATGACAAGCGAATCAATACGAAGCAACTCGGTGAGCTGACCGGTATACGATGGAATACGGTAAATGACATGGTAAAGAATGAGTCGAAACACTGGTCAGTTGAGAATCTTAATAGGATCATGGCCGCGTTGGAGTTAAAAGACATTTCTGAATTGATTGAGTATGTAGAAGAGCCGTCGCAGGAGTAATCCTGGACGGCTCTTTTGATAGTTTTCGGTACCCACACTTTACCCGCGGCAACCATTGTAGGTAGATCTTTTTTCATATAGGTTCAGGTAGATAACAAATCCGAAAAACTTATGTTCTATGCGGCCTTGACTAATGTTAGCTATTTTCTTGTAGGTGCTGTTGATTATACTTATTTAAAAAAGTATCATCAAGAGGAGACGCTAAAACAGAGAAAGCAGGTGCTCGGATATGGAACAGACGGTTAAAGAAGAGTGGGAGAAATTTGAAGAGCTATTGTTAAAAATCAGCGGGTATTCTGAAACAATCGGACTTTTGCATTGGGATCTGCGTACAGGCGCACCCCGTAAAGGGGTGGAGATCCGTTCGGGTACGATTGGTATGCTTAGCGGAGAACTGTTCAGACTCCAGACCTCGCCGGAAATGGGGGAGTTTACGGAGTTCTTCAGCCGCCCGGCTGTCAGCAGCCAGCTAAGCGACAACCAGAATAAAATCGTGAAAGATTGCCGCAAGGAGTTCGAGCGCAGCAAGAGCATTCCATCCAAAAGGTTTGAGAAATATTCGGTTCTGTCGGCTCATTCGCAAACCGTGTGGGAAGAAGCCAAGGAAAGCAATGATTTTACCTCCTTTGAGCCGTTCTTAAGCCAGATTGTTGCCTTCAAGCAGGAGTTCATTGATTACTGGGGTGTCAAAGGCACCCGATACGATACGCTGCTGGATATGTACGAACCAGATCTGACCACCGAAAAAGTCGATGAAATCTTCGATCGTCTGCGCAGCCGCCTTGTTCCGCTGGTGGAAGCCATCAATGCTTCGCCTAACAAGCCGGACACGAAATTCCTGAGCGAAATCTACGCCAAAGAGCAACAGGAGAAATTCGGCCTCTTTGTTCTGGGGCAGATGGGCTATGATTTTGAAGCGGGCCGGCTGGATGAAAGTGTACATCCTTTCGCAACCGGGCTGAATCCGGGCGATGTGCGCATCACTACCAACTATTTGCTGGACAACGTTACTAGTGCTATTTTCAGCTCGCTCCATGAGGGCGGACACGCTCTATATGAGCAAAACATCAGCAAGGATCTGGTCGGCACACCGCTGGCTCAAGGGGCATCTATGGGTATCCATGAATCCCAGTCGAGACTGTGGGAGAATATGATCGGCCGTAGCCGGGCCTTCTGGCAGCGTTATTACGGCGATCTGCAGCAGCATTTCCCTGAACAGCTGACAAATGTGGAAGTAGAAGATTTCTACCGTGCGATCAACAGTGTGGCGAATTCCTTCATCCGCATCGAAGCCGATGAGCTTACTTATAACCTGCATATTATCGTCCGTTATGAAATCGAGAAGCTGATCTTTAACGAAGGGCTGGAAGTGAAGGAGCTGCCAAAAGTATGGAATGCCAAATACCAGGAATACCTCGGCATTACACCGCCGACCGATGCGCTTGGCGTACTGCAGGATGTCCATTGGTCCGGCGGTGACTTTGGTTATTTTGCCTCATACTCCCTTGGTAATATGTATGCTGCGCAAATGTTGAACACTCTGCGTAAAGAGCTGCCGGAATTTGACGCTCTGATCGCCGAAGGCAATCTGCTGCCGATTAAGGAATGGCTCACAGACAAGGTCTACCGGTACGGCTCGGCGCTGACGCCTTCACAAATTATCGAGCAAGTGACCGGCGAACCGCTGAACCCGGATTATCTGGCTGATTATCTCGAGGCGAAATATACGGAGCTTTACAAGCTGTAACACCCAAATGAGGCTATAGGCTGGAATGAGTTCCGGGAAAACGATATAATAGAAGAAAACCGCAAACGGAAGGATTTTTTTATGGCAAACACGCATACTTACAGCCGCAGGGAAGAGGTAGCCAATGCAATTACTCATGGTATAGGTACGGTACTGAGTGTAGCTGCACTTGTCCTGCTTGTTGTTTTTGCCAGTCTAAAGGGGACGGCTTGGCATGTAGTCAGCTTTTCCATTTATGGAACGACGATGCTGCTTCTGTATCTGAATTCCACACTGGTTCATAGTCTCAGGGAGGGCAAAGCGAAGGATCTGTTCGAATTCTTTGACCACTCCTCGATTTACCTGTTTATTGCCGGTACCTATACACCATTTTTGCTGGTAGCCATTCGTGGCACGCTTGGATGGAGCCTGTTCGGCATTATCTGGGGAGTGGCATTCTTCGGAGTATTGTTCAAGGCCTACTTCGTCAAAAGGTTTCTGTTCATGTCCACTGTCTTCTATATTGCGATGGGCTGGCTGATTGTGATTGCCTGGAATCCTTTGTCGGCTGTAGTGGCCGGAGAAGGCATGACGCTGCTGATGGCCGGGGGAATATTGTACACGCTGGGGACCATCTTTTATGTATGGAGAGGTTTCCCGTTCCACCACGCCATCTGGCATGTGTTTGTACTGGCGGGCAGTGTGACCCACTTTTTCGCGGTGCTGATTTACCTGCTTCCCATCCGTTAATTCAGAGCATTTCGAGACAGGAATTATGGTTTGGGCATAAAGAATAAGATGACAAGCAAAAATGCTTGACATCTTTCTTTGTTTTCGGTATCATAAGGGACGTTGTGAAGCTGTAAAGTGTTTTTCCTTGACGAAGGGAGTGCCCTTAATGAGTCAGGAGAATAGGCTCGAGAAAACTAACCGGATTAACTTGTTATTTGCTTTCTATGAACGCCTGCTTACTGACAAGCAGCAAACGTTTCTTAAATATTATTTCCACGATGATTTCTCACTCGGAGAGATCGCCGCGGAATTTGAAATCAGCCGCCAAGCCGTTTATGAACATATTAAACGTGCGGAGCAAGTGCTGGAGAATTATGAAGAGAAGCTTGGGCTTCTTGCCAAGCATGAAGACCGCAACCGATATTTAGAAGAACTGCGCAGACTGCCGGACAATGGGATGCTGCCTGAGCAATATAAACAGCGGTTCACGGATATCCTGGATCGTTTGCAGAGGTTAGAGTAGCATGAAGGGAGACAGCCGCATATGGCGTTTGAAGGTTTAACCGGAAGATTGCAGAATGTGTTCAGCAAGCTGCGCGGCAAAGGAAAAGTAACTGAAGATGACGTCAACGAAGCAATGCGTGAAGTGCGGCTGGCGCTTCTGGAAGCCGATGTTAACTTCAAAGTAGTCAAGGACTTCGTGTCCAAGGTGAAGGAGAAGTCGATCGGCAAGGAAGTGATGGACAGCTTTACTCCCGGCATGGTAATCATTGATATCGTTAACAAGGAATTAACCGACCTGATGGGTGGAAGTCAAGCGAAGCTGGCTAAGTCCAATAAGCCGCCGACAGTCATTATGATGGCGGGTCTGCAAGGGGCCGGTAAGACGACCACTTCGGGCAAGCTGGCCAAGCTGCTACAGAAGGGCAATCACCGTCCTTTACTTGTTGCGGGCGATATTTACCGGCCGGCTGCGATCAAACAGCTGCAGGTGCTGGGCGAACAAATTAAGGTTCCAGTATTCTCCCTGGGAGATCAGACGAGCCCGGTGGAGATTGCCAGACAAGCGGTCCAGCACGCGAAGGACAACGGACTGGATTATGTGATCATCGATACTGCAGGCCGCCTGCATATTGATGAAGAACTGATGGAAGAACTGAAGCAGATCCATAACGTCGTGAATCCTGACGAGGTGCTGCTTGTAGTGGATGCCATGACAGGTCAGGATGCCGTGAATGTAGCCGAAAGCTTCAATAAGCAGCTTGAGCTTACCGGCGTAGTGCTGACTAAGCTCGACGGCGACAGTCGCGGTGGTGCAGCATTATCCGTCAAAGCGGTAACCGGCACTCCGATCAAATTCGCCGCACTGGGCGAGAAGATCGATGCGCTGGAGCCGTTCCATCCGGAACGGATGGCTTCACGGATTCTCGGCATGGGCGATATGCTCTCCTTGATCGAGAAGGCTCAGGCCAACATAGATACTGAAAAAGCGAAGGAAATGGAACGTAAGATGCGCAATGCGGAATTTACGTTCGACGATTTCCTGGAGCAGATGGATCAGGTCAAGAAGCTTGGCCCGATCGACCAGATTCTCGACATGCTGCCTGGTATGAACAAAGCCAAAGGCATGAAGGACCTGAAGGTTGACGACAAGCAGATGGGCCGCGTCGAAGCGATTGTTCATTCGATGACCAAAGCTGAGAAAGCCCAGCCTGAGATCATCAATCATAACCGCCGTAAGCGCATCGCCGCAGGCAGCGGAACCAACGTAGCCGAGGTTAACCGTCTCATCAAGCAGTTCGATGAAATGCGCAAGATGATGAAGCAGTTCTCCGGTATGATGGGCGGCGGCGGTGGTAAGGGCGGTAAGAAAAACGCCATGAAGCAGCTTAAGAGCCTTGGCGGCGGCAAGGGTATGAAGTTCCCATTCCGTTAATGTTAATAGTCTTTAAGTTTAAGGTTTAAGCTTTACCCCTAGATCAGACATTGTACAACATCAGATGATCAAGAAGGTTTTAATCTTTTGATCTTAATTCCTGCCCGAACTATTCCAGGTCCCGCCAGTCTGAATGCCCACGCTTATTGCACTTAGCCGGGTGTCCAGAGGGCAGAGCCCTTGTCTAAGGGAGGGTTTGGGAGGGATCAAAAAAAGGGTTCCAGCAAACTCTTTCCAATCTTTCGATATTCTTTTAAGGAGGTGAATTTCGTGGCAGTACGTATTCGTTTGAAAAGAATGGGTGCACATAAAGCGCCTTTCTATCGTGTAGTGGTTTCCGATTCCCGGTCCCCTCGTGACGGTCGTTTCATCGAGGAAATCGGTTATTATAATCCGATTGAACAACCGGCAGTAGTTAAGATCGATGAGGAAAAAGCTCTTAAATGGCTTCAAACAGGTGCACAAGCATCTGATACCGTCCGCAACTTGCTTTCCAAAGCAGGCGTGATGAAGAAGTTCCATGAGCTGAAGCAACAGAAATAATGACTGATTGCGAGGGTCCTCTATGGAAGAATTAGTTGGTGTTATTGCTAAGGCTTTAGTGGATCATCCAGAAGATGTGATCGTGCGGACTGTGGAGAAGGATCACCTGATTGTATATGAGCTCTCTGTACATCCTGATGATGTCGGCAAGGTCATTGGCAAGCAGGGGCGGATCGCCAAAGCGCTTCGCACAGTAGTCACATCTGCAGCAGTCAAGAGCGATAAACGCGTTACCGTGGATATTTTATCTTAATGGATGCGTTCAATGAGGGGCTAGGGATAGTATATCCCGGCTCCTTTTTGTTCAAATATAGCAGTATAGATTAATGTATAAAGAACCAAAATAGGCGTTGCCGTGCCATTTATGTACGAGTCCTATTGCAGCAGTAACGCTGATAATATTTGAAGGAGAGGATTATATGACCGAAGAGTTAACCGTAGGCAGGCTGGTCAATACCCACGGCATTCGCGGGGAGGTCAAGATTTTGTCGCATACCGATTTTCCGGATGTCCGCTTTGCGCCGGGCAAAAAGCTGCAGCTTATCCCCGCTGATGGAAGTCCGAAATTCGAGGTGATCGTGGAATCTGCCAAAGAGCATAAAGGGATGTTCATTGCCAAACTGAAGGGCTATACCAACATCAATCAGATCGAGAAATATAAAGGCAGCCTGCTTAAGGTTCCTAGTGATGATCTGGTCGAGCTTCCGGAAAATGAATATTACTTCCACCACATCGTTGGCTGCGAAGTATACACTGATGAGGATGGAAGCGAGCCGCTGGGCACGATTACAGACATCCTGCAGCCTGGAGCCAACGACGTCTGGGTTGTGAAACCGGCCAAAGGACAGGATATTCTTATTCCGGTCATCAATGATGTAGTGCTTGACGTGGATATTGCAGCCCGGAAAATCACCGTTCACCTGATGGAAGGACTATTACCATGATGAGAATTGATGTGCTGACGCTCTTCCCGGAAATGTGTGAGGGCGTATTTGGCACAAGCATTCTTGGCAAAGCACGTGAAAAAGGGATCGTCTCCCTAAACGCAGTCAATTTCCGTGATTTCTCAGGCAATAAGCATAACAGTGTGGATGACACGCCTTATGGCGGAGGCGGAGGGATGGTGCTGAAGCCTGACCCAATCTTTGCTGCCGTGGAACATGTGCTGGGCATCTCGCAGGACGGAGAGCAAGCTGAGGAGATCGCCGGGGGAAGTTTTCCCGAAAGCGACGATGTAAACGGAGATGAGCGCCAGCATGGTACTGGAGCAATAGCGGAACGTACGTCTGCTTCTCCTGTGAAACCGCGTATTATCCTTATGTGCCCGCAGGGAAAACAATATAACCAGCATATCGCCGAGGAATTAGCCCAGGAGCAGCATCTGATTTTTATCTGTGGCCATTATGAAGGTTATGATGAACGGATCAGAGAGCATCTCGTAACGGATGAGCTGTCCATTGGGGATTACGTGCTGACTGGTGGTGAGCTGCCCGCCCTGACGGTCATTGATTCAGTGGTGCGGCTGCAGCCCGGGGCCCTTGGAAATGAAACCTCAGCGATAACAGATTCGTTCAGCACCGGCCTGCTGGAGTATCCGCATTATACGCGTCCGGCTGAGTTTCGCGGATGGAAGGTGCCGGATATGCTCCTGAGCGGTCACCATGCCAATATCGAAATATGGCGGCGTGAGCAGGCTCTGGAACGAACCCTGGAGCGCAGACCGGATCTCCTGGATACCGCCGAATTAACGGTGAAGGATAAGAAGACGCTGGAGCGTTTACGCCAGCAGCAGAACAAGCCTCAACAAAATAATTAATGGCACAAGGCATATCACACGTCTTTTTAACGTATATTACGTTGAGGAGGCGTTTTTTGTTATGTAGTGAATAATTTAGCAGACATATAGGCTTCACAAAAAAAATAAGAGCAAATGTGCGTAGTTATCCTTTTTTTAGGGTAATAAATAGAGGTGCCGCCATAAGAAATGCAACTTAGATGCAGTTAGCTTAACAATTGAAAGGAATGAACTGAAAGTGACTACGAATACGCGTGAAGAATTCAAACCGGACGTGGACACTGTCCACAAGGAAGCGGAGCCGCTCCGTACAGTAAGCGATATTATCGATTTTTATACGAATCGTAAATCGTAACCCCCTTTCTGAGTAGAGAACAGACCCTGGCAACAGGTCCAATAGGAGAAGTGCTATAGTAATAGCAGCAGTAACCCAAAAAACCATTAGAACAGACGGATCAATGACCCGCTGCTTTAATGGTTTTACTGTTTTTGTTAATCAAGACATGAAAAAGACCGTCCGAAGACGGTCTCTCTACCCGAGGCGCTGTTTTATTACCTTGATCCGTATCCCGCGCCACCAAAGCCAGTTGATCAGCCGTTGGTCCGGGTAAGGGATACGTTCAGCATGTCATGCTTGATGTGAACGCACCTCCTTTCCTTGTGCCAAGAGTATAGCATAACGTGATTTGAAAATCTATAAAATTTTAAGAATGTATTAAAAACTATTTTCACAGAAGAAAGTATTGCTTTGATGAGAACTCAGAACTCAGAGCTCGGAGAACTTCGGTTTATTTTCGTTTTAGAACGCCAATAGCCGCCGCATAAGTTCCGCAGCTTCCTCCGCAACCTCGGCATCCGGGATCGCTAAGTCACTGATGCCAGCCTGGCATTGATAACGAATCCGCAGCGTGCCATCTATGTGCTGTTTTTCTATAATGCTAATTCCGCTCTGATGTGCCTGCGCTTTTATCATGAGCTCTTCTTGCGTTAATCTTTCCCGGGCCTGTGTCAGCCACGCGACGTACGGGTCAAGTGTGTGCATCGAGAGGAATATCTGGGAGTCCCGTTCGAATGCGGCTTTCACCATCGGAAGGATCGTGTAAGGACGGATGAAATTGCGGACTTCTGCGGTGATAGATGCGGGTGAGTTGCGTGTTGCGGACATTACAGTGCCTCCGTTCGATTGCGAATGTATGTTCGCATTATATCGCATGTGAACAAGTTTGTACAGGTGCGCGTTATTTTATTGCATAGGTGCACGGCCATACGCTATAATAAATGCGAGATTGGTAAAAGCTGTGACGACCGTATGGGCAATCGTTGGCAGAACGTGATAATGGCGCGGAAGTTACAGAGTAACCGTCGGGGTATAGCGCAGCCTGGTAGCGCGCACCCTTGGGGTGGGTGAGGTCGCAGGTTCAAATCCTGTTACTCCGATACGACACTAAAAAAACCGCTTCATACGGATTCAAGATTCCGTATGAAGCGGTTTTTTTGTCCAAATATAAGAATTTATATGCTTCACGCTATAAACTATCCTTCTATTTCTCGCTGAAACGGATACCGTCCTTTTGAGGACGGCAAAGCCGTTTCCACTTGGTTATCGTCGCTCTAGTACTTCACTGTCACTGCGGGTAAGCTTTATGACCCCGGTAACCAATGCATATAATGCAACAACCGTGAGTACGATAATGGCCCAGACGTAGTTTCTTACTGTGTAAGTAAGTGATGCGAAGATTAGGAACAAGGCGATGCGCAGTATTCCCTCGTTAATAAAATTTCTCCCTGCTGTACTCATGATTTCTTCCTCCTTAAGTTCGAATTAGTGCATATACAAGCCCGTAAGCGCTTTACTGTTTGTAAGCTTATTATAAACCTTTTCCAACGAAAAAGACACATATTGTTCACAAGTTATTTATTTCACATTTATTTCACAATGGTAACTTAGCCGTTACCGGCTAATCCCTCCAGTCATAAAATAAATCACTACAGTAAAGGAGGAGTTACGGTGGAAGCATATTATAATTGTCTGCAATGCAAAAACAAAAGGGTACGGATTATGACAACCGATGGAAAACAGCATGAAGGTATCATCGTGGATGTGGATCGTAACAATGTCTATTTGAAAACGAAGGGCAACGGAAAAATGAAAACCTCGGCATTTTACCCAGGCAATTATTACGGCGGTTTTTACGGGTACGGCAGTGAAATTTTAACTTTAAGCTTGTTTACACTGCTGGCAATCGCACTGATCTAAAAGGCAAAAAAAGTGGACCTCCCTAATCTGGGAAGCCCACTTTTTGCGTATATACGTAAATTTCGATATCGGTTCGGTATCTTTCATTTTAGTTCTGTATGGAGATGGAGCCGATTTCCGTGGATAGGGACAACAGCGGTCCACCCCCGTTTAAATCATGTTTGCCGGAACCTGTACCGGAAATATGTCCAAGCTCGCTAGAGGCCTCCACAGTGCATTTGAGACTGCTGTCCAAAGAGGCGGATATTTTGCCTATGTCACTTTTAGCTTTGAGACTGCTGCCGTTTTTCATCTCATTGATACTTAGCCCGATGCTTCCGGTATCTGTCTCTACCTTAGACTTGCCGGTGACTTCAACATCCCGGAGTGTGACGGCTCCAACATCGCTCGAAATGTCAAAGGTGCCCTGCAACTGGCTCAACTCAATAGAACCTACATCATTATTGATTTCAAATCTGTCGAAACTGGCTGGAAGCTCAATCAGGTAGTTGATGCTGAAGTCTGAATAGCCGTATTTTTTGTGCGCCCAGGACCATAAATCCTTTTTGGGACTGTCCTTGGCGTAGGTGGATACTTTAAGCTCGTCACCGCTAATTTTTACAGATACTTCAGCATTATCAAACAACTCTGGAGCATATTTGCTGGAGGCATGATGGGCTACGATAGTAGCGGTTACGTTAACGGTATTTCCTGTAGTGGAGATGACCTCAACCTCACCCACTGCATTGTCCAGGGTAAGTGTAGAGGAGGACCCTGGTTTTGAGGTGGCAACAAGTTCTTTGCTGACACTGTCGGCTGTGATCTGTTCTGCCACAACGGACGCAGTATTCTGAGCAGTTTGCTGTACATTTTCCATTGCTTCTCCGATACCCTGCCCAAGGTTTGCTGTTGCTTCACTTAACCCGTGTCCTAAATCTGCTGCTGCTTCACTGATCTCCTGCCCGAGTTCACTAGAGAATTCTTCAAACTCCCCATTACTGTCAGCAACTTCCTGTTGGGAGTTGCCGGATAAGCGCTGTTCAAGCTGATTATCAGCAGCTTCCTTGCCAGGCAGTTCTCTGCAGCCGGCTAATAGTACAATGGAGAAAACAGCCAGTGCTGCAATCTTTGCTGGTTTATAATTTTTTTTCAAATGGAGCCCCTCCTAAAAGTCTGTATATTGCTTATGTATAATCGTTATTATATATTATGGTAAATAATTGAATAACAGGCTAGAGACCGGTTGCTGTGCTGGACTAAAGTCCAGTACCTTTGGGCGCGACTACAAATCAATAAACGATTGTGTTAAAATTAGCTGTAGATGATAGGTTCAGTAAAGCTGAAACGGCGGGTTGGAAATCAGAGCAATCGAAGTGTAGAAGTGTAACGGAGCTTGGCGGCAGAAAACAGACCGACTCTCAGGCACCATGAAGGGCGGTCTATTACTATTTTGACTGTAAAAAGTCAAGGGAGCGGATGAGCCTGATGCGATATGCAGCAATCCTGATCGTATTGTTATTTGTTGTGGTTGTTTACTGGCTGTTTAACAGACGGCATAAGAGGGCCGGAAGTCCAAAGACTGCAACGGCCAGCAATGTGATCTCGATGGACAGACACCGCAAAGCTAAGCAGAGTTCCACGGAGCAGCTCTGTTCCTCATGCAAGAAGAGAAACGGAAAACTTATCTTTTATGCCCAGGATAACGGAAGCGTAGTCGGACTATGCAAGGATTGCAAAACGAAAGCCCAAAAGAAGGATATGCTGCCGCTCTAAAAATATAGTTGTATTAGCCTACTCTTTATGTTATTATTATTTCTGTTGTGTGGAATACGGTGGTCCTCTGCGGATAATGAGGGAGAGCGATGGTCTCTCCGGAAGAGGCATGAACACCTGTACGGAAGGAGGAAGTCCTAAATGAATATCCTACAAGCAATTACGCAAGAACAAATCCGCAAAGATATCCCGAGTTTTCGCCCGGGAGACACTTTGAAGGTACACGTAAAAGTTATCGAAGGAACTCGTGAACGGATCCAGTTGTTCGAAGGCGTTGTAATCAAACGTCGCGGCGGTGGAATTGGTGAGACTTTTACGGTTCGTAAAATTTCTTACGGTGTTGGTGTGGAAAGAACTTTCCCAATCAACTCGCCTAAACTCGAGAAAATCGAAGTGGCTCGCCGTGGTAAAGTTCGTCGTGCGAAGCTCTACTATCTTCGTGAACTGCGCGGTAAAGCTGCAAGAATTAAAGAAATCCGTCGCTAGAATAGTGACAAAGGAAAGGGGCTTGAGTTCAAGCCCCTTTCGTTTATTCTTGTTGCTATATCCGGTTCTTCTCGACCCCAATAATGGACATTAAAATAGTTGCCTTAGGATCAGCTTCTCCGAAAAGGCCTCCTGAAGGAGTAATCGTGGAGGAGTTTTTGGCAGGAGTTTTTTTGTGTTGTATAGTGAATATAGGATGAAGAGAGGACGGTGAATTATGCAGCAGGATTTGCAGCAGGGACAAGGGGAGATCGTGGAGTCCGGCGGACAGAATCCCAAGAAACAGAAGAATGAAGTGTTGGAATGGATTAAAGCGATAGCAATTGCATTGGTTCTGGTAATTCTGATACGCTGGCTTTTATTTAAGCCGTTTATTGTGGATGGACCTTCTATGAAGCCTAATTTCCATACCGGTGAACGTGTAATTGTAAATGAAATCTTGTATGACATCCGCTCTCCGCAGCGTGGCGAGGTGATTGTGTTTCATGTACCTTCAGAGGGCAGGGACTTCATCAAACGCGTAATTGGAGTGGCAGGAGATACGGTGAAAGTCGAAGGGGATGTCGTTACAGTTAACGGAGAACCTGTGAACGAAACTTACATTCAAGGCGCGATTGATGAAGCGCATAATAATAATGCTTTGTACAATAATAAAGATTTCCCAAACGAAGATTTTACTGACGGCACAGTGCCGGAAGGACATGTATTCGTAATGGGGGATAACCGCTCAGACAGTACGGATAGCCGGATGATCGGTTATGTGCCGCTTGGCGATATTGTAGGCCGTGCAGATCTGATTTTTTGGCCGGTCAAAGACATTTCAGTAATTAACCATTAAGCTGACAGAAGTCAAAGGAGGTGACGGCAATGGCCATTCAATGGTTCCCGGGTCATATGACGAAGGCTAGACGGCAAATTGAGGATAAGCTGAAGCTGATAGATGTTGCAATAGAACTGCTTGATTCCCGTCTGCCGCTTTCCAGCCGCAATCCGATGATTGACGATATTTTACGGGACAAGCCGAGATTGATTATTCTGAATAAAGCAGATTTGGCTGATCCAGAAGCGACGCGCAAATGGTTGGCGTACTTCAAAGCCCAGGGGCATGTCGCCCATCCTGTAGATGCGTCTACCGGAACAGGTGTGAAGGAAATTCCTGAACAGGTTAAACTGCTGCTGAAGGAGAAAATTGATCGGCAAATTGCCAAGGGGATGAATCCGCGGGCGATGCGCGCACTGATCGTGGGGATTCCCAATGTGGGCAAATCGACGCTCATTAACCGGATGGCAGGCAAGAGTATCGCTGCAACCGGTGACCGCCCAGGGGTCACAAAGGGCCAGCAATGGATCAAAACAGGCGGAAATCTGGAGCTTCTGGATACCCCGGGTATTCTGTGGCCAAAGTTCGAGGATCAGGATGTAGGCTACCGCCTTGCGGTAACCGGAGCTATTAAAGAGGAGATTCTGAACGTCGAGGATATCGCCTTTTATGCTGTCAAATATCTGGTCTCAGATTATGGTTCCCGGTTTAAGGAACGCTTCGGGATTGATAAGCTTCCTGAGGATCTGGAGAACCCCGATGAGATCGTTGCCGTTCTGGAAGCGATAGGGCGTAAACGTGGCTGCCTCATCAGTGGCGGGCGAGTGGATCTGGAGAAGGCGTCACGTACGTTACTCCATGAACTGCGGGCAGGAAAGCTTGGAACCTTTACCTTGGAGATGCCTTGAGCACGGTAAAATAATGATTGGATTACAAGCCATCCACTTTTTGGGGTGGCTCTTTTTGTTGTCTTTGTTTTTGAAGCATGATAGAAATGGGTCCTATGCAGAATTTTATTTATTAACTTAAAGAAGGATGCCTCCTGACGGCTTCATATGATAAGCTAAAAAGCAGTAGTATTGAATATAAGTGAAACTGGCGGTGGATGAACAGTGAGTACTATAGATATGTTGTTATACGAAAAAGAAGGCTGGGAGCAGTCATTTTGCCGGATTGCCGGTGTAGATGAGGTGGGCAGAGGCTGTCTGTTCGGGGATGTTGTCGCCGCAGCGGTGATATTGCCAGAAGGCCTTATTATAGAGGGTGTTGACGATTCAAAAAAGCTGAGCGCCAAGAAGAGAGAGGTTTTGTTTGAGCACATTATGGAGCAAGCGCTGGCGGTTGGTGTTGGTCACGTTGACTCTGCGGTCATTGATGAAATTAACATTAAACAGGCTTCGCGGCTGGCAATGAAGAAGGCGGTGGAGGGCTTGAGCCATACGCCGGATTACATGCTAATTGATGCGGAAAAAGTGGATTTGCCGCTTCCTCAGCGTTCAATTATTAAAGGAGATGCCAATAGTCAATCCATAGCTGCGGCATCCATTGTGGCGAAGGTGACCCGTGACCGGCTCTGTGAAGGCTTATGGGAGGAATTATACCCGGACTATGGGATTAAAATACATAAAGGCTACGCGACCAAGCTTCACCGCGAGCAAATTGCAGCCTTGGGGCCAACGCCTATGCACCGGCGGAGCTTCATCAGCCGGATATTGGCGGAGCAGCAGACGTTATTTTAAAAAAAGAACTTAAATGTCGATATACTAAGAAGACATTAAACGAAGGGAGGAGAAAAGGCATGAATATCGGATCTATGATTCGAGGATTGCTCGGAGACAGTAAACCGGGAGAAGCCAAGTCTTTGGAGCTTAAGGAAGGCCAGGTCGTTCGTGGTGTAGTCCTCAGTGTGTCGGAATCCGGCAAAGAAGCGGTCGTTCAGATCCAAGGCACACCTGTCCGTGCGGAGCTGGAAACTCCGCTGCAGCCTGGACAAACCTTAAATCTGCAGGTTGCCCCTCCGGGTGAGGGCGGGCTGCCCGTATTGAAGCCGGTCTCCCTTGGCGAATCAGCTCTTGCATCATCTCAGAGCATGGGGGAGGCACTGGAATCACTTGGGCTGTCAGATTCCAAGGCAGGACGGGAGATTATTCAGGCCATGCAATCAGGAGGCCTGCCCCTGACCAAAGAGACGGCGGCGAAGCTCGATGCGGTGATGAACGCCAAGCCGCAGGGCGTGCCGACTTCGGAGTGGCTGGAAGCGGCAGTGATCTCAGTGAAACGGGGACTGCCTGTGACAGCGGAGAGCGTGAAGGGGCTGCAGCAGGCTGTGTTTGGTCCGAAACTGCATGAATTGCTGACCAAGCTTGAAACGGAGCTTACGCTCTGGGCACAGCAGGAAAGTGAAGGGGATGGTGGAAAGGCCATAGGTGGTTCGGAGAAGCTTACGGCTCCTTCCAGATCGGCTGCCCCTTCTTCTACCGGCAATACTGGTACTGGTCTCGCTGTGGCAGGCGGAGAGGTTGATGTCGATCCGGCAGCGGCTAAAGCTGCCTTAGCGGCTTCTGCTATGCCGGACGAAGCTGCTGACGGGGCCAAACCAGCTGTGCAGTCTACGGCAGCGCAGGCTGGTGTAGGGAAGGGTGAACAGGCTGCGGCAGCGATGGCCGCGAACACACCCGAAGCCGAAGGTGCTAAGCCTGAAGCCGCAGCCAAGAACGTGGCAGGTACTGCTGCGGCTGTGCCGACAGACAACGAATCTGCCGACGCGGGTGTTCTCCCTAAGGCAGCAAATGCGGCTTCAGGGAGTTCGGCTGAAGGAGCTGACACGCAGAATCCTGCGGCGCGGCTGAAAGAGAGTGGAACAGATCCTGCGGTGGTACGAATCGGTGCAGGATCTGCCGGATCAGAGGGGGAGCCTGCGGCGAATGCGGCAAAGCCGGGGAGCGCAGCTCAGCCGGAGCGTGCGCAAGCTGCTGCAAGCAATGCCAGTGCACCGACAGCGCAGCAGTCCGGCACGGCCCTGCTAACGAAGCTGCAGGGCGTGCTCAGCGAGCTGCGCGGCACACAGCCGCAGCTCGCCGCTTCGCCGCCCGCTAACGTTGCGGGCGGAAGCCCTGCCCCAACGGCAGCTTCTACGCCGGCGGCAGCACCAACGCCAGCGGCAGCGCCAACACCGGCAGCAGCGCCAGCGTCTACGCCAGCACCAGCGCCATTGGCTGCGCCAACGGCGGCAGTGCCAGCGCCTGCGGCTGCGCCGCCGCAGGGCAATGCAGCCCCGCTGACGCAGGCGGGGCAAACCCAGGCTCCCGCGGCGTCAGCGCCGCGCGGGGAGAGCCCGGCTGCTGCGTCAGCGCCGCAGCCGGGGCCCGCTGCCACCCAGGACACGGAGTCCTGGGTGGGGCGGGTGCTGAAGCTGCTCGGTGCGGAGCACGAGCAGCAGGCGGTGCGCGGCGGCTTCGCAGCAGCCGCAGAGGCGCGGCCTGTGCCAGCGGCCGCGGGAACGCGTGAAGCAGCGCTGCCGCTGGCGGCGCTGCAGGGCGGTGCGGCGGCGGGTGAAGACGCCGCCGACACGCTGAAGGGCGTGCTGCTGCAGGTGATGAGCAGCGATGCCCCGCCTGCGGTGAAGGAAGCCGCAGGCCAGCTTGTGCAGCAGCTGACGGGACAGCAGCTGCTGCTCAACACGGACCGTACGGCACCGTTCGCACAGGTGACGCTGTTTCTGCCGCTGCGGGGCGGGGATGGACAGGAAACGGCTTCTGTCCATATTCAGTCGCGGCGTGGCCGCAAGGGTGAACTGGATGCGGCGAACTGCCGGCTTTGGTTCGATTTGGACATGAAGCAGCTGGGACAGACACTGGTTGACGTCCAAGTGGTCGACCGGATCGTAAGCCTCAAGGTGCATAATAATGATCCTTGGGTACTTGAACTGCTGGAGGATCGGCGGGAGGATGTCCAATCCGCAGTAGAGTCAATAGGCTACCAGCTTTTAAGCTTGCGCACAGAGCCCTTGCCGGAGCCCAACTCGCTTGCGGCACCCGGTATGAAGACTGTGTCCAAGCTGGCAGACTATGTTCCTGACTCCTACAAAGGAGTCGATTACCGGATATGAGTGAGCCAAATGAAGTTTCACAGAACCTTAAGAAGGCTGTTGCACTGAAATATACTCCAGGCCAAAGCGAAGCCCCGGTAGTTGTGGCCAAAGGGCAAGGTGCTGTGGCGGATATGATTTTGCAGCGGGCCAAGGAGAACGGGGTTGCTGTTCAGGAGGATGCAGCATTGGTGGAGGTCTTGTCGAAGTTGGACCTCGATCAGCAGATTCCTCCTGAGCTGTATCATTTGGTGGCGGAGATTCTAAGCTATATCTACCAGAGTGACCGTTCTGCAGGAGAGCGGAGGCTCAAGTGAGGGAAAACGGCACAGGCGGGCGGTATAGCCGCAAACAAAAAGGCACAGTAGCTGAACAAGCAGCTGTAATGTATTTGACTTCCCAAGGTTACGATATTATTAAATGCAATTGGCGCTGCCGCAGCGGCGAGATTGACATCATTGCTGAGCTTGAAGGCAGGCTGATCTTCGTGGAAGTACGGAGCCGCAGCGGAAACCCTCAGCAGGGGACCCCCGAAGAATCTGTGAACACCCGCAAAATACGGCAGGTGCGCAATACGGCAGAGGTCTATTTGCATGCCACAGGTCAGGAAGAACGGCAGGTCTCCTTTGATGTGATTTCAGTATTACTGAATGACGATACGAGTATTGCTGCTCTAAGGCATATTCGCGAGGCATTTTAAGCGGTTTTTTGTCGATTTAATGTCCATTTTAGAGCTTATGTCTTGACATTACTTCCGTGTCATGGGTCATTTCTTAAGGGAAATGGGTAAACATTATTGTAACTTTTAATGCTGCCATGAGGAGGGTTGTCCGCATGAGGAATCAACCATTTGATATACAAGTAAGTTTTACATGCCAAGAATGTGAACAGAAGATCGCTGTAGATTTAGGCGGAGAGCCATTATCCGTTGTCTGCTGCAGCCAATGCAACAAAACCTTCACCGTTATGCGGCCAGCCATTGCCGAGGAGATATTGATTGATTGGGAGAATGAGGCGCTTATTCAAAAGATTCGGGCCGAAAAGAGCCAAAGCGACAGCAACAGCCTGTTGTCACTGGTTATTAAAGTGATAGAGCTGCTAACCTGGCGGGATAAGGGCAATGGACAGGTGGAGGCAATTAGAGAAATGCGTAAATGGCTTATTGATCATGAAGAAGTCCCGCCACTCGCTGAATTGATTCAGCTGGATGCAAACCAGCGTTCCAACAAACGGGAATGGCGTAAATAAAATTAAGTTCAGCATAATTGTGAAATCAGAATATACGGAGTTTCCGTGAAAGTTGGGTGTACGCGAATGTCTAAAGTATTTTTTACCTCAGACCACCATTTTGGGCATAAGCTGATTATTGATTTTGAGTCCCGTCCCTTCAGTGGTGTGGAAGAGATGAACCGGACGATGATCGAGAACTGGAATTCCGTGGTGGGGGAAGGGGATATGGTATTTCATCTTGGGGATTTCTCATTTATGAACCTGGAAGCGACGACGGGAATAGTATCTTCACTGAACGGCTACAAGATACTGATTCTCGGCAATCATGACCGCGGGCGAAGCCGCAAATGGTGGCTGGATTCGGGCTTCGACGAGGTTAGTGAATACCCGATGATCTACAAGGATTTCTTCTTTCTTTCACATGAACCGATGTATATGAACAAACATATGCCTTACGTGAATGTGCATGGTCATATTCATGGACAGAAATATGAAGGAAACAATCATTTTAATATTTGTGTGGAGCATTGGGGCTACAAACCGCTCTCTTTTGAGCAAATTAGGGATGCTGTGGTGGTAAATGAAGAGGGTTAATTCATCACCTTTTTAAATGCTCTTTCACATTTGTGCAAATAACTGGAGGATGATCTCCCGTTCAGCTATTGCGCACGGCTGCAGATCATTTGTATACTGGTTATAATATAATCTCGGAAAATGAGGAAGCACCCTTTTTCTTGAAACGACAACGCTTATTTTTGGCGTATTTCAGGAGAAGAGGTGTTTTTTTATGTATGGAAAAATGCACAGCGCCTGCCTGTATGGGATTGAGGGTGTGATGATCGGTGTTGAAATTGATCTGGCCAACGGTTTACCACAGACGAATATCATTGGATTGCCTGATTCTGCTATTCGTGAAGCTGTGGAAAGAGTGCGTGCGGCGGTCAAAAACTGCGGTTATCGTTACCCTCAACAGCGTGTTACGGTCAATTTAGCCCCCGCTGATCTGCGTAAGGAAGGTTCGGCATTCGATCTGGCTATTGCCCTGGGCATTCTGACGACAAGCGGCCAACTGGTGATGCCTGAGGCAGAAAAGCTGCTGCTGATCGGCGAACTTGCGCTCGACGGCAGCCTGCGCCCTGTGACAGGTGTGCTGCCGATGGTAGAAGCAGCGCGTCGCGCCGGATTCCGTGCTGTATTGGTGCCATTGGGCAATGCTGCTGAGGCTGCTTTAATTAGCGGGATTACAGTGTATGCGATAGAGCATTTGGGGCAGCTGCCGCAGCCTGAGCACGAATCGGTAATGAACATGGCGGACATCGCAAGGAGAAGCGAGGTAGAGCAAATAGTAAGCGTGAATACAATGGGTGTTGATGAATCGGGTGGCTCAGTCAAAACTAAATCTTCTCTGCCCATAGGATTGGCTGTTGCTGAAGCTGAAGCTGTGACAAAGGAGGCTGTCCTGCAAAATTCGCTGCCGTTTCCGGTTTCTGTCAGCAGCGGTCTTGCGAACAGCGAGCGTCCTCCGGTCATGGCGCTTACGCTGGATCATCTGAAATATATACCGGCAGTGATATATGAAGGATCTGCCATAACTGAAGACAACGGTATGCTGGAGGATTACAGTGATGTTCTAGGGCAAAATCATGTGAAGCGGGCTTTAACCATTGCGGCGGCGGGGATGCACAATATTATCCTGATGGGGCCACCGGGAACGGGGAAAACGATGCTCATCAAACGGCTTTCTAGTATTCTACCACCGCTGAATGACAGTGAATCTCTGGAGGTGACCAAAATTTTCAGCGCGGCGGGCAAGCTTAAGGATGCCCACAGCGGGCTGCTGCGGGGGCGCCCGTTCCGTTCGCCCCATCATACCATCTCTGCGGCAGGGCTTATTGGCGGTGGAGGGATTCCCAAGCCGGGGGAGGTCAGCTTAGCCCATCGCGGTATTCTCTTTCTGGATGAGCTGCCGGAATTCTCGCGCAATGTACTAGAGGTTCTGAGGCAGCCCTTGGAGGACCGGGTAGTGACGATCAGCCGTGCCCGCGCTGCATTTACCTTTCCAGCCCAATTTTTGCTGGCCTGCTCTATGAATCCTTGCCATTGCGGGTATTTGGGAAGCGGAGGGCTGCAGCAGAGATGCACCTGCAGTCCTGCGAGGATTGCACAATACCGCTCTAAGATTTCCGGACCGCTGCTGGACCGGATTGATATGCAGGTGGATGTTCCCCGTCCGAAGGATTGGGGGGGTGAGGGGCCTTCATTATCCTCGGCAGAGATGCGCGCAGAGGTTCTGAAAGCCCAGGCTATTCAGACAGAGAGATATAAGACTCTGCCGATATCCTGGAACAGCGAACTATCCGGTGCGGCACTGCGCCGTTATGCCAGTTTGGGCAGGGAAGGCACATTGATGCTGCACACCATTCTGGAAAGTCTCGGCTTAAGCATGCGGGCCCATGACCGGATTATTAAGCTGGCCCGGACGATTGCCGATCTGGAGGGATCTGTAGACATTGTCTCTGCACATCTGGCGGAGGCAGTGCAGTACCGCAATCTCGACAGGCAGATCATGACAGAGGACTAGCGATTTATAGTATATAGACTATTACGAATAATGAGATATATTAACGGCAAACAAGCCGCCCATAGCCAATGGACGGCTTGTTCTGTTCTCATTCTGAGAATGATTGGAAGGACGCAGATTCTTTACAGTACGTTTATTTCCACTTCAATGTTACCGCGGGTAGCGCGGGAGTAAGGGCAGGCGCCGTGGGCGGCTTCTGCAAGCTGGGCTGCAGTTTCATGGTCAACGCCTTTAACAAGAACATCAAGCTTCACAGCGATGCCGAAACCTCCGTCTTCAACTTTGCCGAAGCTTACAGTAGCGGTAACTTCGCTGCCTTCAATCTTCACTTTGCCCATCCGGGCCACCATGTTCAACGCGCTGTCAAAACAAGCAGAATATCCGGCAGCGAACAGCTGCTCAGGATTTGTGCCTTCTCCGCCGGCGCCGCCCATTTCGCGGGGAGTGCTGATCGTAAGCGCCAGCTTAGGGTTCTCCGACTCAATAGTTCCGTTTCTTCCGCCTACTGCTTTAACTGTAGTTTCATACATTTTTTGTTGAATAGTCATCATTTTTATCCGCTCCCGTTCATCCGATAATGTATTGTACACAACTTAATTTAACACAATTAAAATAATAGTCAATATATTTTTCGCTATTAATATGATATTACGGATGAATTGTGATAAAATAATGTCATAAAGGCAGGTGAAGAAGAAATGCAAAAGACAACGACAACTCCTGAGCTAATGCTTGATAATCAACTTTGTTTTACCATCTATGCTTGCTCGCGCGAATTTACGAAGCTGTATCAGCCTCACCTGGACAAGATCGGTTTAACGTACTCCCAGTATCTAGTAATGATTGTGCTTTGGGAAAGACAGCAGTGTACGGTTAAAGAACTGGGCGAAGCCCTCTTTTTGGACTCCGGTACCTTAACGCCGCTATTGAAACGGCTGCAGGCAGCAGGCTTAATTCTGCGTGAGCGTTCCTTGCAGGATGAGCGGAAGGTTCTGATTTCCCTGACAGAAAAGGGCTGGGCGCTGCAGGGTGAAGCGGCATGCATCCCGGGGAAAATGGCGGAAGGAACGATGCTCTCGGCAGATGAATTTGTTGCTCTGCTGGGCCAGTTTAAAGACCTTCTGGCTCGTGTACACGAAGCTAACATTAATGCCTCTAAATAGCTCTTGAAAGCTGTGTCAATATAATCGTTCGCATTCCGGCATGAAATCAAGCGAAAATGTGTGTGCAAATAGTGAAAGTTTTTGAGGAAAGCGCTTTTAAAACATGTTACAATATTCTGGGTTTCCTTTTCTGACATATAGCTAAATATAGATGAAAATCTGTATTTCAAAGCTTGTGTCACTGGCAGAAGCCACGCCGTTTCTATTAGATGCGGTTAGGTTTTCTGCTTGTGCCGGAATATGTAGCAATAAACCGGTCTGGACCCGGCTTTGGACAATCAAAACGGAAAGCGGAATGGCTGCAGGCTGCCTGTTTAAGCCACCGCAACACTTTAGGAGGCTTCCGGTATGAATATCCACGAGTATCAGGGAAAAGAAGTACTTAAGAAGTACGGCGTAGCCGTACCGAACGGAAAAGTAGCTTATACAGTGGAGGAAGCAGTAGAAGCTGCAGTATCGCTGGGTACACCGGTAGTGGTGGTAAAAGCGCAGATTCATGCAGGCGGACGCGGAAAAGCCGGCGGTGTGAAGGTAGCGAAGTCGCTTGAAGAAGTCCGGTCTTATGCCGGAGAGATTCTTGGCAAGACACTGGTGACCCATCAAACCGGTCCTGAAGGCAAGGTTGTAAAGCGGCTGCTGATTGAAGAAGGCTGCCAGATTGTGAAAGAATATTACATTGGAATCGTGGTGGACCGTGGCTCCGGCCGGGTGGTCATGATGGCTTCTGAAGAAGGCGGCACGGAAATTGAGGAGGTAGCGGCCACTCATCCGGAAAAGATATTCAAGGAAATCATTGATCCTGCAGTAGGCTTGCAGACTTTCCAGGCCCGCAAACTGGCGTACAGCATTGCTATTCCGACAGAACTGGTGAATAAGGCTGTCAAGTTCATGCAAGCGCTATATTTGGCTTTTGTGGATAAGGATTGCTCTATTGCGGAGATTAATCCGCTGGTCGTTACAGCTGACGGGAATGTAATGGCTCTGGATGCCAAACTTAATTTTGACTCTAACGCATTGTTTCGGCATAAGGATATTCTGGAGCTGCGGGACCTTGATGAAGAGGACGAGAAGGAAATTGAAGCCTCGAAATACGATCTCAGCTATATTGCCCTTGACGGCAACATTGGCTGTATGGTCAACGGCGCGGGACTTGCGATGGCTACAATGGATATCATTAAATATTACGGCGGCGAACCGGCCAATTTCCTGGATGTAGGGGGCGGTGCGACGACCGAGAAGGTTACCGAAGCTTTTAAAATCATTTTGTCCGATGATAAAGTGAATGGGATCTTCGTCAATATATTCGGTGGAATTATGCGCTGCGATGTTATCGCCACGGGTGTGGTGGAAGCGGCCCGGCAGCTTGGTCTGACCAAACCGCTCGTCGTGCGTCTTGAGGGAACCAATGTGGCACTGGGCAAGCAGATTCTTGCCGGTTCCGGACTAAATATCGTTGCTGCCGACTCCATGGCGGACGGTGCCCGGAAGATTGTTGCTCTTGTGTAATCGCAGCTGGGCCTTTGGGCACCAGTGCTCGTATTCGACAAACTAAGTAGGGATGTGACCTAAAACATGAGCATTCTTGTAGATAAAAATACGAAAGTCATCACGCAGGGCATAACAGGTTCGACGGGCTTGTTCCATACCAAGGGAGCGCTGGATTACGGCACGCAAATGGTGGGCGGGGTTACACCGGGCAAAGGCGGCACGACGGTGAATATCACGCTGGAGAACGGCAGTGAGGTCAGCCTTCCGGTATTTGATACGGTGATAGCAGCCAAGGCAGCGACCGGGGCAACTGCGAGTGTAATCTATGTGCCACCGGCGTTTGCTGCCGATTCCATTATGGAAGCAGTGGATGCAGGACTGGAACTGGTCATTTGCATTACTGAAGGCATCCCGGTACTGGATATGGTGAAAGTATCGCGTTACATGGAAGGTCGTTCTACGGTTCTGATTGGTCCGAACTGTCCGGGTGTGATTACACCGGGAGAGTGTAAAATCGGCATTATGCCGGGCTACATCCATACTCCTGGGTACGTAGGGGTTGTCTCACGCAGTGGAACTTTGACCTATGAGGCGGTGCATCAGCTTACTGAGCGCGGCATTGGCCAGTCTTCGGCAGTAGGGATTGGCGGAGACCCGGTTAAGGGCTCGGAGTTTATTGATATTCTCAAGCTGTTTAATGAGGATCCGGGAACCAAGGCGGTCATTATGATCGGAGAAATCGGCGGTACGGCAGAGGAAGAAGCTGCTGTATGGATCAAGGAAAATATGACCAAACCGGTAGTTGGTTTTATCGGCGGGGTTACCGCACCTCCCGGCAAACGAATGGGCCATGCAGGTGCGATTATTTCCGGAGGCAAGGGGACGGCCAGCGAAAAAATTGCCGTGCTGGAATCCTGCGGTATTAAGGTGGCCCCTACTCCGGCAGAAATGGGCTCTACGCTTGTAAGTGTGCTGGAAGAGCGCGGCATTCTGAGCGCCTTTACTGGAAGCTAAGTTTCTACTATTATATTTATCAGCATACGTATGTTCTTTAGCAGGGCATCGTGTATAATATGTTCAAAGGTAAGCAACCTTTTGTTCCTGTTCATGGGGATAAAAGGTTGCTTTTTTTGCGTTCAAGTCTGCTGCCGTATAGACGTTTAAGGAACTGTAACTTGCATTTCTGACACAGGTATCACAAAATAGGGAAGGCTGACCTTCCTCACGAGGGAGATGTACGTATGGATTCGCGATATTTGTTGTTTGGATTAAATGAAGTGGAAGGCATCGGCTGGAAGAGTATCGACAAAATTTGTCGAGCGGGTATGTTAACGGATGTGGCTTTTACCTGTGGTGCCGGTGATTGGGAACGTGTGGGAATCAGCGGGAAAATGTCGCAGCGTCTCGAAGCTGTATATACTTCCGAGTGGATACACCGTCGTCACATTCTAATGAAAGAAAGCGGAGTAGAAATGGTAACTCTGCTCGACGAGGAGTATCCCGGGCTTCTGAAAGAGACGCCGCAGCCGCCGTGGGTGCTCTACTATCGAGGCAGCCTGCCCCTGGCCTCCCGCCCGGCGATTGCCATGGTTGGTACCCGTGTGCCTACGGCTTATGGCCGTAAGGTAGGGGAGACGCTGTCAGAGCAGCTGAGCGGCGCAGGTCTTACTGTGGTCAGCGGACTGGCCCGGGGGATCGACAGTGTATGCCATGAAGCGGCCCTGCGTGGATGCGGGAGTACGATTGCGGTGGTCGCGACAGGACTGGATAAGGTCTATCCCTTAGAAAACCGGGAACTGGAACATCAAATCGCTCAGGACGGACTTGTAATTAGCGAATATCCAATAGGCACTAAAAGCCACCCAGGCTTGTTTCCACAGCGCAACCGGATTATTGCCGGCCTTGCCCTTGGGACGGTGGTTGTAGAGGCGGACAGCCGCAGTGGCTCACTAATTACTGCCGATGCAGCCCTTGAGGCTGGTAGAGATGTTTTTGCCGTACCGGGTCCAGTGACTTCACCCAAAAGCAGGGGTGCGAACGACCTGATCAAACAAGGGGCAAAATTAGTGACCGGCGCTCACGACATCGTGGAGGAATACATATCCTATCTGCCTGTAAAGCCGGTGGAACAGAGAGAGAAAGAGCTCTTTAACCCGGAAAACGGAGACAAGCAGGCAGAAAAGAAATTGACAAGTGAGGAGTCTCACCTATACCATATACTGCATCAAGGCCCATTTACGTTGGATGAGCTGTTGGGTAGAACGAAATGGGATTTTGGACATTTGCATTCAGTTCTGTTATCTTTAATCATAAAAAAAGCGGTAACACAATTACCGGGTGCAATTTATAAGGTAATTTAATATAGAAGAGATTGTGTTAAGCGTATGCTTTCGGATTCAGATATGCCCGAAGCAGTTCTAGGAAGCTTATGCTTACAAAACTTTTAGGAGGAACAACCTATGGCGGATGCATTAGTTATCGTCGAATCGCCTGCAAAAGCGAAGACCATCGGCAAATATTTAGGCAGTAAATATATCGTAAAGGCCTCAATGGGACATATCAGAGATTTGCCAAAGAGCCAGATTGGCGTAGAAGTAGAGAATGATTTCAGTCCCAAATATATCACGATCCGCGGTAAGGGTTCCATATTGAAGGAACTCAAAGACGCCAGCAAAAAAGTGAAAAAAGTCTATCTGGCGGCTGACCCGGATCGTGAAGGTGAAGCCATTGCCTGGCATCTGGCGCATGCGCTGGATTTGGATAATACCGAGGAGTGCCGTGTTGTTTTTAATGAAATCACCAAACAAGCAGTCAAGGATGCTTTTAAGACACCCCGCAAAATCAACATGGATCTTGTGAATGCACAGCAGGCCCGGCGGATTCTTGACCGCCTTGTCGGTTACAAGATTAGCCCGCTATTATGGAAGAAAGTCAAAAAAGGCCTGTCCGCCGGACGGGTTCAATCGGTTGCAGTCAAGATCATTATGGACCGGGAGAATGAAATTTCCGCTTTCGTCCCTACTGAATATTGGAGCATCACCGCAAAGCTCGGCATTCGTGACTCCAGTTTTGAAGCGAAGTTTCATAAGCTGAACGGAGTGAAAAAAGAGCTGGGCCAGGAAAGCGATGTTCAGGAAGTTCTGGAAGCTATCAAGAATGCCGCTTTCAAAGTAAATGAAGTGAAAGAGAAGGAGAGGCAGCGCCACCCTTCTGCACCGTTTACGACAAGTTCGCTGCAGCAGGAAGCTGCGCGTAAACTGGGTTTTCGTGCAGCCAAGACTATGTCTGTGGCACAGCAGCTCTATGAAGGTGTGGAGCTGGGCAAAGAAGGCACCGTCGGTTTAATTACCTACATGCGTACTGACTCCACCCGGCTGTCCACAACGGCACAGGATGAAGCCAAGGAACTGATTGGGACAAAATACGGTGAGAAGTTTATACCGGAGTCGCCTCGCCAGTATTCCAAAAAAGCTGCAGGTTCGCAGGACGCGCATGAAGCGATCCGCCCTACATCAGCATTTCGCGAGCCGGAAACCGTCAAAGAATATATGAGCCGCGATCAATTCCGCTTGTATAAGCTGATCTGGGAGCGTTTTGTATCCAGTCAAATGGCTTCCGCGCTCTTGGATACGCTCTCCGTGGATATCGCCGCAGGCGATGCAATCTTCAGAGCCGTAGGCTCGAAGGTTTCATTCCCGGGCTTTATGAAGGTTTATGTAGAAGGTAATGATGATGGAACAACAGATGAAGAGAAGTTTCTGCCTCCGCTCAAAGCTGGAGATGATCTGATTAAACAGGACATTGAGCCCAAACAGCATTTCACGCAGCCTCCACCGCGTTATACAGAAGCACGTCTTGTAAAGACGCTGGAAGAGCTGGGTATTGGGCGTCCAAGTACCTATGCACCAACGCTGGAAACGATCCAGAAGCGTGGTTATGTGGCTATCGAAGAGAAGAAATTTATGCCTACTGAGCTTGGTGAGCTGATTATAGAGCAGATGGAGGAATTTTTCCCCGAAATTCTTGATGTGGAATTTACAGCACACATGGAGGGGGATCTTGACCATGTAGAAGAAGGCGCAGAGGATTGGGTGAAGGTACTGGCCCAGTTTTACGAGTCTTTCGAGAAGCGGCTAATCTTCGCGGAAGAAGAAATGAAAGAGATCGAGATTGAAGATGAGGTCTCTGACGAGCTCTGCGAGAAATGCGGTAAAGCGATGGTTTACAAGCTGGGGCGTTTCGGGAAATTTCTGGCATGCTCAGGATTTCCGGATTGCCGCAATACCAAGCCGATCGTGAAGGATATCGGAGTAAACTGTCCGAAATGTCATGAAGGCAAGGTTGTTGAGCGGCGCAGTAAAAAGGGACGCGTCTTCTACGGCTGCGATCAGTATCCAGGCTGTGATTTTGTTTCCTGGGATAGACCTTCCATTAAACCATGCCCTGTATGCAACTCCTGGATGGTTGAGAAGCGCAACAAGCAAGGGACCAAGCTGCAATGCACCTCGTGCGATCATACAGAGGCCGTGTTGGACAACGAAGAATTAGCAGAATAATAGTCGCTACAGGAGGAAAGGAAATTGACAGAAACAGCTAAAGTAACAGTAATAGGCGCCGGTCTTGCCGGCAGTGAGGCCGCATGGCAGATCGCTTCGAGCGGAGTGCCGGTCAGACTATATGAAATGAGACCTGTTGTAAAGACGCCTGCGCATCACACGGATCAGTTCGCTGAACTGGTATGCAGCAACTCCCTGCGTGCAAATGGTCTTGGTAATGCCGTCGGTGTATTAAAGGAAGAAATGCGGCGCTTGAATTCACTTGTCCTGGGTGCCGCAGACCGGCATGCCGTTCCTGCCGGCGGCGCGCTCGCCGTAGACCGGGACGGATTTTCGGGTGAGATTACTTCGACGCTGCACAATCATCCTTTGGTGGAAGTCATAAATGAAGAACTTACGCATATACCGGAGGAAGGGATTGTTGTCATCGCGACCGGTCCGCTGACTTCTCCGGCTTTGTCTGCTGAGATTAAAGCGCTGCTCGGTGAAGAATATTTCTACTTCTATGACGCTGCAGCGCCGATTGTGGAGAAAGACACCATCGACATGAGCAAGGTGTATTTGGCCTCCCGTTATGACAAAGGGGAAGCAGCCTATCTAAACTGTCCGATGACGGAAGAGGAATTTGATGTTTTTTATGATGCGCTGATCTCGGCCGAGACCGCAGCACTTAAAGATTTTGAGAAAGAGATTTACTTTGAAGGCTGTATGCCGATTGAAATCATGATGAAGCGTGGCAAGCAAACGGCATTGTTCGGTCCAATGAAGCCGGTAGGGCTCATGAATCCCCACACTGGGAAATTGCCTTATGCAGTAGTGCAGCTGCGTCAGGATAATGCTGCCGGTACACTGTACAACCTGGTTGGATTCCAGACCCATCTTAAATGGGGGGAGCAGAAACGTGTTTTCTCACTGATCCCGGGTCTTGAGAATGCAGAATATGTTCGTTATGGCGTAATGCACCGCAATACTTTTATTAATTCTCCAAAACTGCTGCATCCCACATATCAGATGAAAGGCAAAGAAAGATTATTTTTTGCCGGACAGATGACGGGTGTCGAAGGTTATGTGGAATCGGCTGCTTCCGGAATGATCGCCGGAATCAACGCGGCCAGAGCTGCGCTTGGCGAGGAAGGCCTGATCTTTCCGGAGGACAGTGTACTGGGCAGCATGCCTGCTTACATTACTTCTGCAGATCCAGAGCATTTCCAGCCAATGAATGCCAACTTTGGCCTGCTTCCTAAGCTTGAGAAGAAAATCCGCAGTAAGAAGGAAAAAAATGAATTTCTGGCTCAGCGTGCACTGGACAGTATTGCCGATTTCGCTGCACGTACAGGACTTCCCTACACAGAACCGGAGATCACTGAACCAAACCCGTCATAAACTATGGTGTGTTAAGCCGTTCTTTTGCAATGGCATCTCACAAAACTTTTAGGAGGTTGCAAAATCATGTTACCCAGCTTTCATGCGACTACAATTTGTGCGGTTAGACATAATGGCCATTCGGCAATAGCCGGCGATGGTCAGGTTACTTTTGGAGAAAGTGTCATCATGAAGACGACGGCTAAAAAAGTCCGCCGCCTGTACAGAGGACAAGTAATCGCTGGCTTTGCGGGTTCCGTTGCCGATGCGATTACTTTATTCGAGAAGTTTGAAGGCAAGCTGGAGGAGCATCACGGCAATCTGCAGCGGGCAGCTGTGGAACTGGCCAAAGATTGGCGCCAGGACCGAATTCTGCGCAAGCTGGAAGCCTTAATGATTGTGATGGATAAAGAGGGAATGCTGCTGATCTCCGGTAATGGTGAAATCATTGAACCGGATGATGATGTGTTGGCTATTGGCTCCGGAGGCAACTTTGCACTGGCGTCAGGACGTGCGCTGAAGCGCCATGCTCCAAATTTAGAAGCTGCCGAAATTGCCAGGGAAGCACTGCAAATCGCTTCCGAGATTTGTGTATATACGAATTCCAATATTATTGTTGAACAATTATAGGCACGGCGCCGCAGAAAGAGGGAGGAAGTCATAATGGGTAATCAATCGCTTACACCGCGTCAAATCGTAGCAGAGCTCGATAAATATATCGTTGGCCAGAAGCAGGCAAAAAAATCGGTGGCAGTTGCACTGCGTAACCGTTACCGCCGTAGTTTGCTTGCTGAAGAGCTGCGGGATGAAGTTGTTCCAAAAAACATTCTGATGATCGGTCCTACTGGGGTAGGGAAGACTGAGATCGCCCGCCGGCTCGCCAAGCTTGTAAATGCCCCGTTCATCAAAGTAGAGGCTACCAAGTTTACCGAGGTTGGTTATGTGGGGCGCGATGTGGAATCCATGGTCCGTGATTTGGTGGAGACCTCCATCCGTATGGTTAAGCTTGAGCGGACAGAAAAGGTGAAAGACCGGGCTGAAGAGCTGGCAAATGAGCGGATTGTCTCAATTCTTGTACCCTCTACTTCCAAGAACAAGTCACAGCGGAATCCCTTCGAAATGATTTTCGGCGGCAATAACGCAAGCTCCGAAGACACAAAGGAAGAGCCCGAGGATGGTTCACTCAGCGAACGCCGGCGTGGGGTCAAATTCAAACTGCTGGCAGGGCAGCTGGAAGATGACATCATAGAAATCGACGTGGAGGATACCGCTCCTACGATGCTGGACATGTTTGCCGGGCAAGGCAATGACCAGATGGGAATGAACATGCAGGAAATGTTCGGCAGTCTACTGCCCAAGCGGACCAAAAAACGCAAGCTGCCGATCAAGGAAGCACGCAAAGTGCTGATTCAGGATGAAGCAGCGAAGCTGATTGACATGGATGACGTCATTCAGGAATCCGTGTCCCGTGCCGAGCAGTCCGGCATTATTTTTATCGATGAAATTGATAAGGTTGCCAGCCAGGGCAAAGGTTCTGGACCCGATGTTTCCCGTGAAGGGGTGCAACGTGATATATTGCCTATCGTCGAAGGATCTACGGTGATGACTAAATACGGACCTGTGAAGACGGATTATGTTCTGTTTATGGCAGCGGGAGCCTTTCATATTGCGAAGCCTTCCGACCTTATCCCTGAGCTTCAGGGGCGTTTCCCGATCCGTGTGGAGCTGAGCAGTCTTACCCTGGAGGATTTCGTCTCCATATTGACTGAACCGGAGAATGCGCTGACCAAACAATATGTTAATTTGCTCAAGACGGAAAATATTGAAATTCAGTTCCAGCCGGAAGCGATCCAGGAAATCGCAAAAATTGCAGCCTCTGTGAACCAGAACATGGAAAATATAGGTGCGCGTCGTTTGCATACCATTCTCGAGAAACTGCTGGAAGACCTATCTTTTGAAGCTCCTGAATTAACTCTCGAAACAATGGTAATCACTCCGGAATATGTTCGTGAAAAACTGTCGGAAATCGCACAGGACCGCGATTTAAGCCAGTATATCCTCTAATCCGACAGCCTTCGAAATTACTTCAAATTAGGTATATGGAAGTAGTGACATGACAAAAGTCGGTGAAAATCAACCTTTTTATGTCACTAAATGCTAAATAAAGTTAGATATTGGAACGAAAAAGGTAAAAAATTGAAAAACCATGCTTTAAGCCCTCTCTTTTCAGAAAAGATAGGGCTTATTTCTTATTGTAATAATATACAATTTCTAAGAGAATCAATGTATATGAGATTGACATTTTAAATCTTCATCGACAGCTTTCGACCTGCGCGCTAGGATTAAAAGTTAAAAATTTAGCTTTATTTGTCGAAAGTAGCAGGATTTCGGAAGAAGTTGTGGAATTCTTTTCATTATGATAGCTTTGGAAGGGGGGGATTTGCATGGGTTTGCTAAACAATGTCAGTTTTCAAAGACTACAGGCAGGCATTGATGCCGCCAATAAACGACAAAGTGTTTTGGCCAACAATGTGGCAAATAACGACACACCGAATTTCAAACGCTCCGACGTTTCTTTTGAAAGTTTGCTTAGGCAACAGGAAAGTGGGCTGAAGTCAACGCTTAACGCGAAGATATCGGATTCCCGCCATTTCCAATTCGGATCGGCTACAGCCGTTCCGTCAGCAGTAGTCACTACCGACCACACCACCTCGATGAACAACAATGATAATAATGTGGATATGGAACGCGAGATGGCGTTAAGCGCCGAGAATCAGCTTCGGTACAACTCTTATGTACATCTGTTAAACAGTGATATCACTAAAATGCGCACAGCAGTTGAGGGGAGGTAGCAAATAGTGAATTTTGGGAGCAGTTTTGGAATAAGCGCTTCAGCTTTAACCGCTCAGCGGTTGCGGATGGATGTAATATCCTCTAATATTGCTAACGCTGAAACAACCAGAGCCTCTGTAGTGGACGGCAAAGCCGTACCTTACCGGAGAAAGCTGGTAGTGCTGGAAACAGCCGAGAACAAAAGCTTTTCCAACATATTGAATGCAAAGATGAATGGTGAAAGCGAAGGGGTTAAGGTACAGTCAATTATTGATGATGCCTCACCTATGAAGCCGGTATATAACCCCAGCCATCCTGATGCGAATGCCGAAGGTTATGTGTATATGCCTAACGTAGATGTCACGAAGGAAATGGTGGATATGCTGTCTTCCTACCGTTCCTATGAAGCTAATGTTACGATGCTGAACGCGTCCAAGGCTATGGTAAGTAAAGCGCTTGAAATTGGACGGTAATTTTGAAATGACATCTTAGGAGGAAAACAGTTGATACAGAATTTAACTATCGGAAGCCAAGCTGTTCAACCGCTTGCTATGAAGCCAGTAGCTACAGAGTCAGAAGCGGTTAGCGGTTCCAAGCAAAGCTTTGGTTCTTATCTGCAGGATGCACTTAATCAAGTGGCAGAGCAAGAGCAATATTCCAAGGAAATGAATAATAAATTCGTATTGGGAGAAGTCAACATTGATGAGGCTTTGATTTCTTCCCAGCAGGCATTGCTGAGTTTGCAGCTGACTACACAAGTCCGGAACAAAGTGATCGAAGCCTATCAGGAAATTATGAGAACTCAAATCTAAATAATCCTTAGCTTAGTTTCGGATGGGGTGACACTGTGAATGAACGATTGGCCCAGTACCGGGAGAAAATCACCCAGTATTGGAACAGATTTAGCGCTAAACAGAAGATTTTATTTTTTTCTACATTGTTTATTATTATTTTAATAATCGTAGTTTTGACCATGAGGCTTTCGAAAACGGAATATGAAGTAGCATTTCGAGATCTGGACAGCACAGACTCCGCTGGAGTCATGACTTACCTGGATACAAAAGGAGTTTCATACCGGTTAAGTCCAGATGGACACAGCATATCCGTACCAAGCACAGAAGCCGCTCGCATTAAAGTGGATATTGGCTCGCAGGGAATCGTGCAGGGAGGTTCCATCGGATATAAAGTGTTTGACGAATCTTCGTCGATGATCGGTACGACGGACAGTGAGTTTGATGTTAAATACAACAATGCTTTAAATGGTGAAGTGGAACAGCTGATGAGACGGATGCAGGGAATCAAGGATGCTAAGGTGCTGATTAATTTGCCCAAAGAGACGGTCTTTGCCGCTCAAGAGGGTCAGGAGCAGGCTTCGGCTTCCGTTGTACTTTCCTTTGATCCAGGATTTAGACCCTCACAGGACAATATTGACGGTTATTTCAACCTTGTAAAAACTGCTGTGCCGAATTTGCCGATTGACAACATCACGATTGCAAATAACGAGATCGAGTTGATGCCGACAGCTAAAGGCGGACAGGCAGGAGTTACCAACCAAGTTGAAGAAAACTTTGCTCTTCAAAAGAAATTTGAAGAAGAAGTTAAGAAAAATGTGAAACAGTTCCTAACTACGCTCACAGGACCAGATAAAGTCGATGTCCTTGTCTTCTCTAAGTTGAATTTTGACAAAGAGAACCGGAAAGAAGATCTTGTTACTCCGGTAGATACAGAGAATATGAAAGGGATTGAAATCAGTTCGCAGATTATCAGCAATTCCTATTCGGGGCAAGGAAATACTACCGGAGGCGTTGCGGGTACGGGCTCAGAAGATGTCTCAGGTTATCCATCTGGAACTAATACAGGCACTTCTACATCTGAAGAATCATCAGAGACCCGGAACTTCGAAGTGAACCGGATCACCAAGGATATTATCGCTAGCCCGTATACTGTAAAAGATTTAACCATAAATGTTGCGGTTGAACCACCTACAGGAAAAAATATTTTGGATGACACTACTTCAGCAGCAATTAAGAATATTCTGACCAATATTGTAAGAGCTACTCTAGCAGATTCAGGAGTCACTTATACAGACGCAGATTTGACCAAAAAAGTTTCGGTATTCTCGCAACAATTTGGAGATACAGCTGCTGATTCAGGGTCGGGCGGACTTGCTACGTGGATGATTTGGGCCATTGCCGCGGCAGCATTGCTGGTCGGCGCAGGCGGGGGATACTTCATTTACCGCAGCCGCAAGAAGACAGAAGAAGAAGAAGTGGAAGAAGACATTCCGCTGCAGGTTCCTACCGAGTTTCCTTCTATTAACTTGGAGAGCGTGACGAATGAAAGTCAGGTTCGCAAGCAGTTGGAAAGTCTGGCGAAGAAAAAGCCGGATGAATTCGTAAACTTGTTGCGTACATGGCTTGCAGACGAACAGAGGTGAACTAATGGCAAAAGCTAGCCAGCAGGGTCTCAGCGGCCGTCAAAAAGCGGCGATCCTGCTTATCACACTAGGCCCTGAGGTATCGGCACAAATATTCAAACATCTAAGAGACGAGGAGATTGAACAGTTGACTCTGGAGATAGCCAATGTCCGTAAGGTAGACAGCGGCGAGAAAGAGTCAATCATGTCCGAGTTTCACCAAATATGCCTCGCTCAGGAATATATTTCTCAAGGCGGTATTAACTACGCCAAGGAGATTCTGGAGAAAGCGCTTGGTTCAACCAAGGCTATGGAGGTCATTAACCGCCTGACGGCAACGCTGCAAGTCAGACCTTTTGATTTTGCACGCAAAGCTGATCCGCATCAAATATTAAACTTTATCCAGAATGAAAATGTACAAACCATTGCCCTTGTATTATCTTATCTGCAGTTTGAGCAGGCAGCTTCCATTCTTTCTTCGTTGCCACAAGAGAAGCAGGCTGAAGTTGCGAGAAGAATCGCGATTATGGATAGTACTTCACCAGAGGTCGTTACGCAAATCGAACGCGTGCTGGAGCAGAAGCTTTCTGCAACAGTAACGCAGGATTATACGAATGCAGGCGGTATCGAATCTATCGTACAGATCCTGAACGGTGTTGACCGGGGGACAGAACGTACGATTCTGGATTCCCTGGAAATACAGGATCCGGAGCTGGCCGAAGAGATCAAAAAACGGATGTTCGTGTTCGAAGATATTGTCAATGTGGACAATCGTTCCATCCAGCGCATTATCAAAGATATCGAGAATACGGATTTACAGCTTGCACTCAAAGTGGCCAGCGAAGAAGTGCGCGATGTTATTTTCCGCAACATGTCCAAACGGATGGCCGAAAGCTTCCGCGAGGAAATGGAATATATGGGTCCGGTGCGGTTGCGTGATGTTGAGGAAGCACAGACCCGCATTGTAGGCACGATCCGCAGACTCGAAGAGTCAGGTGAGATTATCATCGCCCGTGGTGGAGGAGATGACATCATTGTCTAAGCTGATTAAACATTCTCAATATGTTCCTGTAGATGTGCTTAAACGGCTGGAACAAGCCAGGCAGCATGCAGGGCTTGTTGAAGAACCGGCTCACGAAGAAACAGCAGCAGCAGGAGAGGTTCAATATCAGGACCCGGCCCGTGAAGAGGCAGAGCAAGCACGCAAGCAAATGCTGAAGGACGCTCAGGAGTTCGCTGAAGGACAGGTCCGGAACGCATCGCAGGAAGCAGAGAATATTGTGGAATCGGCACGGAATGAAGCTGAGGAATGGTGGAGACAGCGCAGGGAGCAGGATGAGCACCTTATAGAAGCTATCAAGGCCGAGGCGTTTCAGCAAGGGTATCAGGAAGGCGTCACACAGGCTGAACAGGATATGGTGCAGAAGCTTGCGGAGATGATGGAGGAAGCACGTAATGTTCTTCAAGAAGCATACCGCGGTAGAGACGTCATTATTCAGGAGGCTGAACCTTTCCTGGTGGAACTTAGCTGCAGTATCGCCGAGAAAATTGTGGACAAGCAGCTGACGGTTGAACCGCAGTTCGCACTGGATCTGATCCGCAAGAATCTGGCCCGCAAACGCGAGCAGGGACTTATCTCCCTCTGCGTTTCACCTGCACAGTTCGCTTTCGTCAATGCGGCCAGGGAAGAATTGGCACTGGCGGTGGATTCGCAGGCCGAACTACAAATCCTGCCTGATTCCACAGTTAAGGATCTTGGCTGTGTGATCCGCTCTTCCTTCGGCAGCATTGATGCACGAATCGACACTCAGCTTGCAGAAATTAAGAAAGAGCTGGTTCGAATCGCATTAGACACCGAGGAGCACAGAAATGGGGAAGGCGATGCTTGACAGTGGGCGATATAAAGAACAGCTGCGTAATTTCGATCCTGTAAGAATTAACGGGAAGGTTACCCAGGTGATCGGGCTGATGGTTGAGTCAGAAGGACCGGATGCCAGCATCGGTGATGTCTGTTACATCTATCCTTCAAAAGGCAATAAGCCGCTGCAAGCTGAGGTTGTAGGCTTCCGCGATAATAAAGTGCTGCTGATGCCTCTTGGAGAATTGCAGGCGATAGGTCCCGGTTGTGATGTTGTAGGTACAGGCAAACCGCTGAGCGTTCAGGTTGGTTCCGAACTGCTTGGCAAGGTGCTCGATGGATTGGGCCAGCCGCTTGACGGCTCACTGATTCCGGCCCGGATGCCGCATAGCTCTACCTTCAATATTCCGTCCAATCCGCTGAATCGTCCCCGGGTACATGAGCCTATCAGTATTGGCGTCCGGGCGATCGACGGTCTGCTTACGATCGGCAAAGGTCAGCGGGTAGGGATTTTTGCAGGGTCCGGCGTCGGTAAGAGTACTCTAATGGGCATGATCGCCCGCAATACTTCGGCGGACGTGAATGTGATTGCCCTTATCGGTGAACGGGGCAGGGAAGTGCTGGATTTCATTGAACGTGATTTAGGGCCGGAAGGACTGCAGCGCTCGGTAGTTATTGTTGCCACATCCGACCAGCCGGCACTCATCCGGATCAAAGGTGCACTGATCGCCACAACGATTGCTGAATATTTCCGCGACCGGGGACTGAATGTGATGCTGATGATGGATTCGGTAACACGTTACGCTATGGCACAGCGCGAAGTAGGGCTGGCGGTAGGCGAACCTCCTGCAATGAGAGGTTACACCCCTTCCGTATTTGCCAGTCTGCCCAAGCTGCTGGAACGGGCGGGAACAGGGCCAACGGGTTCCATTACCGCTTTTTACACAGTGCTGGTTGACGGTGACGATATGAATGAACCCATTGCCGATGCTGTGCGGGGTATACTCGACGGACATATTGTGCTCAACCGGAATATCGCCAATAAAGGCCACTTTCCTGCAATTGATGTACTGGCCAGCATCAGTCGTGTAATGAAGGATATTGCTCCCGAGGAGCAAATTGACGCGGCCGAGAATGTAAAACGACTTATGGCGGTATATAAGGATTCAGAGGACTTGATCAATATCGGTGCCTATCAGAGAGGCTCCAATGCCCAGATTGATGAGTCGATGCATTATATAGACAGCATCTGGGATTTCACGAAACAGAAAGTTAACGAAAAAGTGACGCTGGCCGAGGTTCAACAATCATTAATTTCACAGTTCTCGAGGAGTTGATCAGCAGTGAGGTTCCATTATACTTTTCAAAAAGTTGTGGACTTGAAAGGCAACGAAAAAACACAGGCAGAGTGGATGCTTTCAAGTGCGCTCGGAGAATTGCAAGCCCAGGAAAAAAGTCTTGATGAATTAATCTCTCAGCGCAGCACACTGATGCTGTCCCTGCAAAGTGCAGCCGAACAAAAGACACCGATGGCCAAGATTCGAGAGATGCAGGATTACATGGATTATCTGGATACCTGTATCACCCGCAAGCATTTGGATATCCGCCGGGCTCATGTAGAGGTGCAGCATAAGCAGGATCATCTCAGCACCAAGGTCCTTGACGAGAAGGTCTGGCTGAAAGCCAAAGACAAGGCTCAAACTATATTTCAGCAGAATATGATTTTACGGGAACAAAACGAACTGGATGAGATGGCTACCGTCCGCTTCGCGATGAAATCCCTCTAACCCGGGAGGTTTCCGCTAGTGGCTAACAATGATATGGAATTTGAAAATGAAGAGTCAGCAGGTAAATTCGAGCGGTTTTTGTTCTTAATGATTCCGATCATATTCACTCTCGTACTGCTTGGTGTGTTGTTGACTCTATTTAATATGGATATCCGCAACAACGTGCTGGCAATCGGAAACAAGATCCCTTTTATCGAAAAGGTGATTCCTGATCCTCCCGCCGAACCGGGGAGCGAGACTGCCGCTGATCCTGAAGCGCAAAGCGAAGAGCAGGAGGCAAGTTCGGAAACAACGATCAAAAAACTTAAGGCCCAGGTTGCTGAGCAGTCCAAACAGCTGCAGCAGGTGACCGAAGAAAAAACGACTCAGCAAACACAGGTTCAGGCGCTCCAAAAGCAGATTGACGGTATGAAGGAAGAAGCTGCAGCTGCGGAGGTTGCTCCTGAGGAGACGGAAGATCCGTATGAAGTGAAGGTTGCTGAATTAGCCAAGCTGTATGCGGGCATGAAAGCCTCCAAGGCAGCTCCGATTATGGAAAATTTAACTACCGAAGAAATGGTTCAAGTTTTCAGCGCCATGAGTAAAGCCAGCAAAACAGCGATTCTGGAAAAAATGGATCCTAAAAAGGCTGCAGATGTCTCG
Source organism: Paenibacillus sp. FSL L8-0340 (assembly GCF_038593145.1). Lineage (NCBI taxonomy): Bacteria > Bacillati > Bacillota > Bacilli > Caryophanales > Paenibacillaceae > Paenibacillus > Paenibacillus sp. FSL L8-0340. Next base: position 4,490,244 of record NZ_CP151967.1, on the reverse strand, counting down.
ATTAAGCTAAAAGAAACGACGGATTCTACCGATATGGCTATTGCAGCCCTTCAATCGAGGTTGAAGCAGAATGAGGCTAGTGTGGCCACAACAACTTCAAGCGCTAATCTCAATAAGGACAAGCTCAGCCAGACATTCACATCCATGCCTGCGACAGAAGCGGCAACCTTGCTTGGTTCCATGTACAGTATTAGCCCTGATAAGGTGATTACGATATTGAACACGGTGAGTGACAGTGTAAGATCCTCAATCTTAGGCGAGATGACGAAGAAAAATAGCACTCAAACTGCCAAAATTGTAAATCGGCTGATGGGTGGTAAATAACACTTGAAAGGAGGTGAAAAATAATGAGTTTAGTCGTTCCATCACTTTCTGGCGGTAACCTGACAACATCGGCAGGAACTTCTTCTGCTGCAGCCGGAGCAGCTTCAGCCCTTGGTGGAGCAACTGCTGCAAATGGAACAACAACGGCAATGCCTTTTGCCCAGACTCTAGTTCAGAGTATGACTGGAGGAATTGCAAAGGAAACAGAGACGCCTTTACTGGGCAACCTGGCTTCATTGCTGCAGGGTTTGCTGAATAGCGCAAGCCCGACGGGGGAAGAAGCTGGTCAATCGCTGGGCGGTAAGGATGCAGAAAGTTCCGGGAGCTCTAAGCAGCTGGAAGGGCTTTTGCAGGATATTGAGAAGCTGGATGACAACATCAGCGCTGACCCTGCTTTGCTCACTGCCCTGCAAGGCTGGCTGATTCAGGTATCGGCACTGCTGTCCGGCAGTAACAACCCTGCTGAGACTGTTGCAGCAAACATGGACATCGACCCTGCATCGGGCTTATCTCCGCTTGCCCAGAATTCAGAGACTGTGCGTTTTGTTGTTCAGGATGACCTTACTAGTCTAGTGAATCTGATTCAGCAGTCGTCCGTTACCGGGAATGAAAAAAATGCGGCCGAGGGTATTGAGCTGTTGAACGAGTTCACGGTCATTATGGCCCAAGCTGCTGTTTCTGAGAGTAAACTTAAGTCAAAACCAGTTGTCCATGCGGAGTCATCAGCCCTAGAGAATAACGGTAGTGCTATAGAGTTAACTCGGGCAGAAACTTCTGTACAGGACAATAAAGCCAAAACGGTAGAGGCAACGATCCTTAGCAATACTCCTGCTGTGACATTGAAACAACAGGCAATGGCTGAGAATAACAAGCCTGTATATCATTTTGAAGCTAAGGCACCTGTACCAACTGTCGGCATTGCTGCCGCCACAACTGCCGCTAACGTTGAGAGCGCAGAGCCGCTTACGCCTGTAACAAATACGGGTGCTGCTGCGGCAGAGGTGATCACAACACCGGCCTCCAAGACTGGAGCGGAGATTAAACCATCCGGAATCTTAGAAGAAGCTTTGCCCGAGATCAATGGGACTGCAGATGAGAACAATGTCGTGACTGCAGGACAATTGTCGCTTAGAGGCGGTATCACAGCGCCGCTGAAGGCAGCGACAGTCCAAGTGCCCGTTCATCAATTTGCTCAAGAAATGGACAAAATGATCACGGGGAAACTTGAAATTCTAAAAAAAGGCGGGGTAGCTGAAGCTACAATTACGCTTTTTCCGGAAAATTTGGGACAAGTAGATGTTAAGATTACGATGCAAAACGGCAATTTGATTGCCCAGTTCTTGACTGAGCATTCCGGAGCCAAAGATATGCTTGAGCAGCAGATGAGTCAATTGCGCAGCGCATTGCAGTCTCAAGGACTTCAGGTCGAGAAATTGGAAGTTTCGCAGAATTCAGCGCTTCTTTCCCAGTTCAACGGGCAGCAGGGACGTCAATCGGCTTCCGGAGGGCAACAGCAGGATGGTCGCTCCAAGGAACGTCGTGAGGAAATTGCTGATGCGGTGCTTGCTGCAGAGCTTAATGGGGAATGGAAGGATTGGGTAGCAAACGGCCAGGAGGATATCCGTAACGAAGGCGGAGGCTTTTCAGCCAAAGCTTAATATTTTGAAAAAAGTGAGGTGAAATGAAATGGAATCAACGACTCCGATAACGACTACCAAAGATCAATGGAATTATGTAGTTCCTGACAGCAGCAAGAAAACAACAGGGAGCTCCGTCCTGGGCAAGGATCAGTTCTTGAAAATCCTCATGACTCAATTGCAGAATCAGGATCCCACGCAGCCTATGGAGGATAAAGAATTTATCGCCCAGATGGCTCAATTCTCATCAGTAGAGCAACTTATGAATATTTCGACCCAAATGACGGCTATGAGTCAGTCGCTTGGTTCGGTCTCCGGATTGATCGGCAAGGATGTCACCTGGACTGATACGGAAACCAAACTTCCAAAGACAGGAAATGTGGAATCCATCGTTGTCAATAAGGGTGTGCAATATGCAGTTGTAGGCACCGAGCGAATTGCCTTAACTGACATTACACAAATCCAGAATGCAGCATCTAAAGTGGAAACTGTGAGCGATAAGACTCAAGACGGCGCCGGGGAGAGCGGGGGGACAATATGAGCGACAGGTTGACTATAGGACAACTGTATCCCTCAAGTGTACATCCTCAGGCTCTACAGCGACAGCAGGCAGCAAAGAATACGGTCAAAACAGAAGCTTCATTTGAAAGTGTGCTTCAGCGGAATTTACTGAAATTCAGCAATCATGCCGCGAAACGACTGGAGCAACGGGGGATTGAACTTGGAACCCGTCAATTGGATGAGATCTCTTCGGCAGTGGATAAAGCTGCAGCCAAGGGTAGCAAAGAATCCTTGATATTAATGAAGGATATGGCTCTAATTGTCAGTGTGCCTAACCGTACTGTAGTCACAGCTATGGATGGAAGCTCTATGAAGGACAATGTGTTCACACAAATTGATAGTGCAGTTATTATCTCATAAACCGGCCGGTCCTATCGGGAGAGCCGGAGTGGACGCCGACCGACTGACGTGTCTACAGCTCAAATATAAATTACTTTATAAATTATGGGTCCGTTGACTCTATAATCCGGGAGGATATTAATCATGTTAAGATCTATGTATTCAGGCGTTTCAGGTATGCGCGGATTTCAAACCAAGCTGGATGTCATCGGCAACAACATTGCCAATGTGAACACACTCGGTTTCAAATCAGGCCGTGTAATGTTCAAGGACATCATGAGCCAAACTGTATCAGGCGTTACTGCTCCGGTTGATGGCGGTCAAGGCGGGGTCAATGCGCAGCAGATTGGCCTTGGAGTAAGCATCGGTTCCGTAGACACCATGCATCTGGCGGGCAGTGCCATGACTACCAACAATCCTACCGACCTGCGGATTGACGGAGACGGCTTCTTCGTGGTTAGACTTTCGGATGATCAAGAGACTCCTTTTCTGACCCGTGCCGGTGATTTCCATATGGATGCAGCCCGCAACCTGATCACTTCCGATGGACTGCATGTTCTGAATTCCGATAGCGAGGCTATTCAACTTGCTCCGGAGGTAACGGCGTTTTCAATTTCCAGCGACGGCACTATCGTACAGACGATGGCTGACGGAACAACAGAGCCGGGCGTTAGAATCGGTATGGCTAAAGTAAGCAATCCGCAAGGGTTGGAGAAAATTGGCGGCAATCTGTACCGCATGACGCTGAATGCGAATGCCGATGGCGAGCTTGTGATAACGACTCCGAATGATGCGGAAGCAGGTACAGGGAAAATCGTTTCCGGTCAGCTGGAAATGTCCAATGTCGATCTGACGGGTGAGTTTACTGAAATGATCGTAACCCAGCGCGGCTTTCAGGCGAACTCACGTATTATTACAACTTCTGATGAAGTCCTTCAGGAAGTTGTTAACCTCAAGCGTTAATTTTTAAACCATAATCATAAACTTGCTGTATTGTGAAGTCTTGGGGGAGGAACTCCTCCCCCTATTTTTGTTAGGAGGCCTGTTATGATTTCGGTAACAAGATTGAATGGAACGCCAATGTTTTTAAATGCTTTGCTGGTAGAAATGGTAGAGGAAGGCCCGGATACTTACATTACACTGGTAACCGGAAAAAGACTGATCGTGCTTGAAAAAGCCGATGAGGTCATACGTAAGATCCGAGATTATAACAGGGACATAGGCACATATGCTGCCACCATTAAAGTCCAGTCTATGGAGGAGCTCTCATGAAAAAGATGATGCCGTGGCTCATTACAATTTTACTTGCGGTAACACTCATCGTAGTAGCTGCATTTTTACTAATGGATAAGATCTTCCCAAGCGATGCGAATGATGTGAAAGCGGCAGTTCAAAATGTGGAAACCAACAGAATGAGTGCTGATCAAATCGTCGAACTGACGGCGCAAATCACCGATATCAAAACTAATCTTGCCGATCCCGATTACATCCTTTCAGTAGACATCGCGTTCCAATTGGATACAGCGAAGTCCAAGGAAGAATTCGAAAAGATAAAAGCTATTAAGATCACGCCGCTAATTATTAAGGCGATTGCCGATACCAAGCCAGAGGATCTGAATGGTGCTAGCGGCAAAGATCAAATCAGCAGCAAGCTGGTGAATATAATCAACAAGAATTTGACTGAAGGGTCTATAACCCAGATCGAATTCACTAAATTCATTATGGCTTCTATTTAGCTGCTGGCGGGTTTAATTGTTTGATGGGGGGTGATTGAATTGGTTGATGTACTATCACAAAATGAAATTGATGCTCTGCTTGCCGCACTTTCATCCGGTGAAATGGATGCCGACGAACTTAAAAAAGAAGAAACCCAGAAAAAAATCCGCTCTTACGATTTCAAACGGGCCGTGCGCTTCTCGAAAGATCATATCCGCAGTCTTACGCGGATTCATGATAACTTTGCCCGCTATCTTACGACGTACTTTTCGGCCCAATTGCGTACCTTTGTGCAGATCAGTGTCGTACAAGTAGAGCAGCTCCCTTATGATGAGTTCATCCGTTCCATTCCAAAAATGACGATTCTGAATATTTTCGAAGCGGAACCGCTGGAGGGACGAATGGTCATGGAGGTGCATCCGAATATTGCCTTCGCCATGCTCGATAGGCTGCTGGGCGGTTTTGGAACAGCACCAAGCAAGATTAATGCACTGACCGAAATTGAAACAACCATCATGGAGAGAATTTTCAGCAGATGCTTTGAAAGTCTACAGGAAGCCTGGAAGACGGTTCTGGATATTAATCCACGGATGGAAGCTCTGGAGACGAACCCGCAATTCATGCAGATTGTATCACCGAATGAAACGATTGCGCTGATCTCGTTAAGCACCAAAATAGGCGACACTACCGGGATGATCAATCTATGTATCCCTCATGTCGTACTGGAGCCGATTATGACAAGGCTGTCCGTACACCAATGGTTTGTTTCTGAGAAGAAGGTGCGGGACGAGGTTGAACTTGAATCTATCCGTTCGAGAGTTCACAGGGCGCAGCTGCCTATAGTTGCAGAGCTGGGTGAATCCAGGTTATCCATAGCTGAATTTCTCGGGCTTAGCGTAGGCGACGTAATCTCTCTCAATAAGACCGTGGATTCCGGGCTGTCGATCAAAGTAGGGGACAAGCTGAAATTCATCGGAAGTCCAGGGATGATTAAAGAGCGTGTAGCTGTGCAAATAGACGAGATTGTCAGTGAAGGAGCTGAAGAGTTTGACGAGTAAAGACTATTTATCCCAAGAAGAGATCGATGCTCTTCTCAGACAGTCCGCGGAAGGCTCAATGGAACCACAGGAAAAGACAGTTGATGATTACCTGACACCATTTGAGCAGGATGCGCTGGGGGAAATCGGTAATATTACTTTTGGCAGTGCAGCGACTGCACTTTCCACTTTGCTGGGTAAGAAGGTAGATATTACGACTCCGCAAGTGTCCATCATTACCCGCGGACAGTTTGAGGAAGCTTTTCCTAAGCCTCATGTTGCCGTACATGTACAGTACGTCGATGGTTTTCAAGGCATTAACTCATTGGTAATTAAGATCAGGGATGCGCAAGTCATTGCCGACTTAATGCTTGGCGGTGAAGGAGAACCGAAGGATGAAGAGCTGAATGAAATTCATATCAGCGCCGTGCAGGAAGCAATGAACCAGATGATGGGCTCGTCTGCTACCTCCATGTCAACGATCTTCAACCGGTTCGTCAACATCTCGCCTCCGGGAATTGATATCCTGAATATGTCGAGTGGAGAAGGGGTAGGCAGTCTTCCGGATGACGAAACCTTGATTCAAATTTCCTTCCGTCTGAAAATCGGGGATCTTATCGACTCCACGATTATGCAGCTTTTACCGGTTCAGTTCGCCAAGGATATGGTCAGCATGCTGCTCGGTGATGTCAGCCAGGCGGATCAGGAGGCGGCTGTGTCGACAGCGGATAAGTCTGCTGCACCAGCGCCTGCATCTGCACCTGCCCAGGCTCCTGCAGCACCTCCAGTGCAGCAGACACCGCCTGGACCTGGCGAAGTGCCGCCGCAATATCCGCCGCAGGGAATGCCGCCTTATCCGGGGATGCCTGAAGGAGGCTATTATTATCCACCGGCAGGAATGCCCGCTTATGGAGCGCCGGGCGTGCCGCCATATGGAGTACCGCCGCAGGGAATGCCTTACGGACAGGTTCCACCACAGGCGCCGCCTCTTGGACGCAATGTAAATGTACAGCCTGTTCAATTCGCTAATCTTAGCGCAGGAGCCTTTGGTAATATTGATGAAAATAATTTAAATTTATTGATGGACATACCACTGAGAGTGACCGTAGAATTAGGAAGGACCCAGAAGCAGATCAAAGATATTCTGGAAATGTCGCAAGGTTCGATTATCGAGCTGGACAAGCTGGCTGGTGAGCCTGTTGACATTCTGGTGAACAACAAGCTCATTGCCAAGGGTGAAGTCGTAGTTATCGACGAAAACTTCGGAGTTCGCGTTACGGATATCGTCAGCCAGTGGGACCGAATTCAAAAATTACAATAAGCATACTTAGGGAGGATTTTTTAAAAATGGCTAACCGAATTCTAATCGTGGACGATGCAGCATTTATGAGAATGATGATCCGGGATATTTTGTCAAAGAACGGATTTGAGGTAGTGGGTGAAGCCCAGGACGGTTCGCAGGCTATTGAGAAGTTTAAAGAACTGCGTCCGGATCTGATCACGATGGATATTACCATGCCTGAAATGGACGGAATTGCCGCCCTTAAAGAAATTAAAAAAGTAGATGCCAATGCCAAGGTCATCATGTGTTCAGCCATGGGTCAGCAGGCTATGGTCATTGACGCGATTCAAGCGGGTGCCAAGGACTTTATTGTTAAACCGTTCCAGGCTGACCGTGTTATTGAAGCGATCAACAAAACGCTGGGCGTGTAGGAATCAGACATGCCGGCTAACAGCGAACCGCTGGGAAACAGTAACCCCCTGCTGAGTTTACTCAACGTTATTTTTGTCCTTGCGGCAATCGTCATTCTAATAGTGCTGCTGATCCGTTTTCTTGGCCGCCGCAATCAGACGTTAATGAGCGGGCGCTCCATCCGAACGCTGGGTGCGCTCGGACTGGGCCCCAATAAGTCTGTGCAGATTATTGAAATCGGCGGCAGCCTTTACATGATTGGGGTCGGTGAGAATATATCCATGCTGGATAAAATCACGGACCCGGCGGAAGTGGCACTTATCATTTCTACGTTTGAAGAAGAGTCGTCAGGACAGAACAACTTTCTGGTGCCGCTCATTTCCAAAATCAAAGCCAAGGTGCGCGGTGAGGTTCCATCTCAGGAAATCGAACTTAGTGAAACATCCTCTTTTTATGAGACCCTGCAATCCAAGCTTGCACTTGCACCTGAGCGCAACGAAAAGATGGAAGAGCTTCTCCGGGATGATGCACTTAAAGATGAGTCGAGGGATTTATGAAAAAAAAGCTGATTCTTTCATTTCTGCTGCTCGGTATGTTCAGTGTTTTGCTTTTGCATCCGATACACGCAGATCCTATACCGAACATTAATATTCAAGTAGGCGACAGTAACGGCTCAAGCAGCGGGGGGACCAGTTCCATCTCTATTCTGCTACTTGTGACAGTTCTGAGTGTAGCCCCGGCTTTTCTTGTTCTAATGACCAGCTTCACACGGATCGTCATCGTATTGGGTTTCGTCAGAACCTCACTCGGTACACAGCAGATGCCTCCGAACCAAGTGCTTGTAGGATTGGCGCTTTTTCTTACTCTCTTCATAATGTCGCCTACACTTGCACAGGTGAATGAAACGGCGCTGCAGCCGTACATGAAAGGTACCTTAACTCAGTCCGAAGCGCTTAATAAAGCAGCCGAACCGATGAAGGAATTCATGTTCAAACAGACGAACACCAAAGATCTGCTTTTGTTTATGAATTACACGGGCAACAATGCCACGGTCAAACCCGCCACGTACAATGATATTCCGTTGACAGTGATGGTGCCGGCTTTTGCCATTGGTGAAATGAAAAAGGCGTTTACAATGGGCTTCATGATTTTTATACCTTTTCTGATCATTGATATTGTAGTTTCGAGTACACTGATGGCCATGGGGATGATGATGTTGCCTCCGGTCATGATTTCATTACCGTTCAAAATAATGCTCTTCGTACTGGTAGACGGCTGGTACTTAGTTGTAAAATCACTGCTGATGAGTTTTAACACCTGACGTATAAGAGGAGGCATAAGGGATGAATACGGAGTTTATTATCGGTCTAGCCGGCCAAGCCGTATATTTGGTGCTGGAAACAAGCGCTCCCATGCTGATTCTTGGTCTGGTGGTAGGACTGATAGTCAGTATTTTCCAAGCTACAACCCAGATTCAGGAGCAGACGCTTGCGTTCGTTCCCAAAATCGTCGCCGTACTGCTTGCATTACTGCTGTTCGGCCCTTGGATCATTACGAAGCTGGTAGACTTCACCAGTCAAATTTTGGGCAGTCTCTACATGTATATCGGTTAAGACTATGGATATGGAGACCCTTCTGCAAAGTTTTCCCGTCTTTCTGTTGATTTTTTGTCGAATTTCCGCTTTTTTTGTTGTAATACCAGTGTTTTCTTCTCAGAGTCTGCCGGCAACTTTCAAAATCGGATTGTCCTTTTTTGTCGCCTTAGTTGTCTTCAGCTCAAGGGGGACCGGCATTGTTGTTCCGCAGGACCTCACCTACATTCTGCTAGTGGCCAGGGAAGCGTTGATAGGTTTGCTGCTCGGGTTCATCGGCTATCTGATGTTTATGACGATTCAGACGGCCGGCTCCTTCATTGATATTCAAATTGGATTTGGGATCGCCAACGTTATTGACCCAATGACTGGAGCATCGGCCCCAATCATAGGTAACTTTAAGTACATGATCGCCCTGCTGCTGTTTCTGAGCATGAATGGACATCATTACTTGCTGAATGCGATCGTATACAGCTATAACTGGGTACCTCTAGACAACGATTTGTTTGTCAAAATGATCAATGGCAGCCTTTCAGAATTTCTGGTCCGCTCTTTTGCCCAATCTTTTATGCTGGCCTTTCAAATGTCGGCACCTTTGGTTACCGCGCTGTTTCTTACGGATATCGGTTTAGCCTTTCTGGCAAGAACCGCTCCGCAATATAATGTATTCGTCATCGGGGTACCGCTCAAAATTATTATAGGTCTCGCGCTGCTTCTTATTCTGATGCCGAGTCTGGCTGCCTTGTTCCAGAATCTCTTCGACATTATGTTTGAGTCCATGCAAAATTTGCTGGGGCTTATGGGGAAGAGTCCTTAGGTGACTGTAAGGAGAGAGTGTAATGCCGAAGCCGAAACGATATAAACTGGATCTTCAGCATTTTGGGGGGGACAAGACAGAGAAAGCCACCCCGAAAAAACGTCAGGATGCCCGTAAAAAGGGTCAGGTAGCCAAAAGTGCCGAACTTTCCGGTGCGGTTGTATTATTTTCGGCGCTGCTTAGTCTGACGATGTTCGGAAGTTTCATGAAAGAACGTTTTATGAGTTTGTATATGGATGTTTTTCAGAATCGCATGATGATGGAAGTAACAGCGGAAAATGTGTCCAAGATGTTCAACGAGTATGGTCTGCAGATACTGATTCTGCTGGCCCCGCTGCTCGGGATTACCTTCTTACTCGCACTAGTCGTAAATTTTGCACAGGTTGGCTTTATGGCCTCAGGTGAGGGGATTACGCCTAAGTTCAGCAAGATTAATCCAATCAAGGGGTTCAAAAATATATTTTCCATGCGTTCGTTTGTGGAATTCCTGAAATCGGTTTTTAAACTGGTGCTGATTGCCTATCTGGTTTACAGCACGCTTTGGGGAGAGAAAGAGAGTTTTGCTGCTCTTTCACATGTGAATGCGGAGGGTGTATACCGTTTCACTGCAAAGATGACCATGAACCTTGGCATCAAAATAGCAGCTGTATTGTTTATTATGGCAGTTCTTGATTATATGTACCAGAAGTACGAACATGAAAAAAGTCTGAAAATGTCCAAGCAGGACATTAAAGATGAATACAAAAAGATGGAGGGCGATCCCTTAATTAAAGGAAAGATCAGGGAGCGCCAACGCCGAATGGCAATGCAGCGGATGATGCAGGAAGTGCCAAAGGCGGATGTGATCATTACGAATCCTACGCACTTTGCCGTTGCCCTTAAATATGACGGTTCCAAAATGGAGGCTCCGCAGATTATAGCCAAAGGCCAGGATTATGTGGCGCTCCGCATTCGAGAGCTGGCTAAGGAGCATGGTGTTGTGACTATGGAGAACAAGCCGCTGGCACGGGCATTATTCCAAAGAGCAGAAATTGGCGATGTCGTTCCTGCCGATCTGTTCCAGGCGGTTGCCGAAGTGCTGGCCTATGTATACAAGCTTAAAGGTAAGAGGAGATAAGCCGGGGGAGGTAAAGGACATTGAAAGCTAAAGATCTAACAGTTCTACTGGGCGTTATCGGTATTGTGCTTATGATGATTCTGCCCATCCCGGTCTGGCTTCTGGATGTACTGCTGATTGTCAATATTTCGATAGCACTAACCATTATTTTGGTCGCAATGAATACAAAGGATCCGCTGCAATTTTCGATTTTCCCTTCTTTGCTGTTGATCACAACTTTATTCCGTCTCGCACTCAATATTTCCACAACTAAGCTGATCCTTAAGGATGGTCATGCGGGTGAAGTTGTTGCCACGTTCGGCAGCTGGATTGCCGGGGGACAAATCGCTATCGGATTCATCGTCTTTCTAATTCTGGTTGTTGTGCAGTTCATTGTTATTACCAAAGGTTCGGAACGTGTTGCTGAAGTAGGCGCCCGGTTTACATTGGACGCGATGCCCGGTAAACAAATGAGTATTGATGCTGATTTGAATGCAGGGATGATTAATGAACAGCAGGCACGGGAACGCCGCCGGAATGTGGAACGCGAAGCTGACTTCTTCGGAGCAATGGATGGTGCGAGTAAATTCGTCAAAGGTGACGCAATTGCCAGTATCATCATCCTGCTGATCAACCTGATCGGCGGTTTCGTCATCGGGATGACTATTCATGGACTGTCGTTTCAGGAGGCACTTTCGACATATTCCGTACTGACAATTGGTGATGGACTGGTCAGCCAAATTCCTGCTTTGCTCATTTCAACCGCTTCCGGTTTGATCGTTACACGGGCGGCGTCAGAAGGAAACCTGGCAGAGGATTTGACAGGCCAATTATTGTCCTATCCGAAGCTCTTGTATATCGTTGCGGCGACAATTGCCTTCCTTGGATTCTTCACTCCGATTACAATACTGTCTACCTTGCCCCTGGCAGCACTCATGGGATATGCGGCTTACAGCATGGGCCAGAAGGCAAACCAAAAACAAATGGCCGAGGAACAACTGGTCGAGGAGAAGCAGATTGAAGAGGTGCGGAGTCCAGAGAGCGTCATAAACTTGCTTACAGTGGATCCCATTGAATTTGAGTTCGGTTACGGACTTATTCCTCTGGCCGATACAGGTCAGGGTGGAGATTTACTCGACAGAATTATCATGATTAGACGGCAATGTGCCCTAGAAATGGGACTTGTGGTGCCCGTTATTCGTATTCGCGACAATATTCAGCTAAAACCGAATGAATATGTCATAAAAATTAAAGGGAATAATGTCGGCGGTGGTGAATTATTACTTAATCACTATCTTGCCATGAGTCCCGGTTATGATGATGAATCTATAAACGGTATTGAGACTGTTGAACCATCTTTTGGACTTCCGGCACTTTGGATTGACGAATCGGTGAAAGAACGGGCGGAATTATCCGGCTACACCGTAGTTGATCCGCCTTCCGTGGTTGCTACGCATTTGACGGAGCTGATCAAACGTCATGGGCATGAGCTGCTAGGACGTCAGGAAACCAAACAGCTGGTTGACAATCTCCGGGAGAATTACCCCGTGCTGGTTGATGAACTTATTCCTTCGGTACTGGCAATTGGTGATGTTCAGAAGGTGCTCGGTAAGCTGCTGCGCGAAAAGATCTCGATCCGCGATTTGGTGACGATCTTCGAAACGCTGGCGGACTATGGTACTTACACCAAAGATCCTGATATCCTGACCGAGTATGTCCGCCAGTCGTTGTCGAGACAGATTACACAGCAATTTTCCCAAGTGGGAGAGACGCTGCGTGTAATTACTGTCGGGCCTAATTTGGAGAAGAAAATTTCCGAAAGTGTGCAGCAAACGGAACAGGGCAGCTATCTGGCACTGGATCCGGTTTCGACACAAACCGTGTATCAGCGGCTTACAGAACAGATCAACCGTCTGCTTCAGTCCGGGCAGCAGCCTATCGTACTGACTTCACCGACCATTCGTATGTATTTGCGGCAGGTTATTGAGCGGACGATGCAGGATATTCCAGTGTTGTCCTACAGCGAACTGGAACCTAATATCGAAATTCAAAGCGTTGGAGTGGTGAACTTATGAGAGTGAAGCGTTATGTGGTCGATACGATGCCTGACGCCATGCATTCCATCCGCAGCGAGCTAGGAAGCGATGCCGTCATCCTAAGCACCAAGGAAGTTAAAGTCGGCGGATTTATGGGCATGTTTAAAAAGAAAAAAATTGAAGTTGTAGCCGCAGTAGAAGAGGTGCGGAAGCCGGCTGTACCTGATAAGGCCCCTGTACAATCGCTGAATATTCCGCGTAGTGCAGTGCCGCAGGCCTATCAGAAAGCCGCCACAGCATCATCGCCGTCAGCATCGCTCACGAAGGAGCCTGCGGCTGGCCGGAGCTTTGCTGAAATTGCCGCTGCCATATCGGAAGCCACCGGGATTGCTGAGGCAGGAGGGAATGTAGCCGTTCTACCTTCAACTGCAACCGCAACCGTAACTGCTGTTGAGGAACAGAAAGAGGAATTGGATAGAGAGCTTGCATATGCAATGCAGGCTTCTGCTCCGAAGGAACAGCCTGGATCGGTCACGGCACTTTACGAGAACTTTGGTGCTGAACCCAATCCTCCCGCAGTCTCGGTAGCGGAAAGTGATGTCCTTCGCGAAATCAGGGACATGAAGCACTGGATGGAACGTATCGCCCGCTACTCTTCAAGCGGAGTGGAATTGCCCGAGCAGCTGGAACAGCTTAAGATCCGTTTACTGGACCAGGAGACTGACCCGGTGCTGGTGGAGGAATGGATCAGCAATGTGTTTACCCGCTGGAATGATGAGGGGCGTACCGGAGCTCCTGATCAATTCGGTGAAATGCTGAAAGCTCAGGTGGATGAATTTTTGTCAGGCCGAATTGCAAAAGGAATTGCGGCGGATACGCGGATTGTTTACATTGCCGGGCCAACCGGAGTGGGCAAAACAACAACAATCGCCAAGCTGGCGGCAGAGCAGCTGTTTAAACAAGGCAGGAAGGTAGGCCTCATTACCTCCGACACTTACCGGATTTCCGCGGTGGAGCAGCTGCGCACGTATGCATCCATACTGAATATTCCGCTGGAGGTTGTTCAGTCCCCGGGAGATTTGCAAAGAGCGTTGTTCCGCCTGGAGAGCTGTGACCTCGTTTTGATGGATACGGCAGGACGGAATTACCGTAATGAGATGCTCGTCGCTGAACTTCAGAGCCTGCTGGCCAAGGAACTTAAGAGTGAAACTTTCCTTGTACTCAGCCTGACCTCCAAAAGCCGCGATATGAAGACGATCGCCGAGCATTTCGGCCGTTATCAGCTTGATAAGGTTATCTTCACAAAGCTGGACGAGACAGGAAGCTATGGTCCGTTATTTAATGTTCTGAATGACTTCCCTCTTATGCTGTCTTATATAACTAATGGCCAGAATGTGCCAGATGACCTGCTAATGGCTACCAAAGAGCAGCTATCAGGGATGTTGCTGGGAACAGGAGGGGCGTAATGGATCAGGCGCAGTCCTTGAGACAGCTGGTGTCCAACAAGGACACCAAACTCGTGCCCAAAGACGGGGTATCCGCCAGAATCATCACCGTATGCAGTGGAAAAGGCGGTGTCGGAAAGTCGAATTTCACGCTGAACTTTGCTTTAGCGCTGAAGGCAATGGGCCGTAAGGTGCTATTGTTCGACGCCGATATCGGAATGGCCAATATAGACGTGTTAATGGGTGTCTCTTCTAAATATAATTTGTACCACCTGCTGAAAAGAGAGGCGGATATCGGACAAATTATTCAGACGGGCCCAGGAGGTCTACAATTCATTGCAGGCGGATCGGGTATGGATGAGCTGTTTTCTCTCTCGGAATCAGATTTGAATTACTTTACAACACAGATTGCGCAAATTGCTGATACTATGGATTTTATCCTGTTCGATACGGGGGCAGGACTTTCCAAAGAAACGCTCAAATTTATTAGCTCGGCGGATGATTGCCTTGTGGTAACAACCCCTGAGCCTACAGCTATAACTGATGCATATGCATTGATGAAGGTAGTGCACAATTCTTTTCCCGAAACTTCTTTTAGACTGATTGTGAACCAAGCAGGAGACGAGAGGGAAGCGAAAGCAACCAGCGACAAAATCCGCATGGCGGCAAGCCGCTTTTTACAATTAGATATTCCGTTTCTCGGGTATATGAGTAGTGATGCACATGTTGTTCAGGCAGTTAAGAAACAAGTTCCATTCTCAGTGGCTTTTCCGAACAGTGCAGCAGCCAAGGACGTACAGCGGCTTGCCCAAAACTATTTGGCCGCGGATTCAGCGGAACCAATCAAGGTAGAGGGCATAAAGGGATTTATCAACAGGTGGTTGAAGCGTAAATAATAATTGTTCTGAATTAGAGGAGCAGAGGTGGAAATGATATGAAGCCATATAAAGTTTTGGTTGTTGATGATTCTGCATTTATGCGCAAGATCATTTCCGATTTGATTGAAAATGACGCGAACTTCCAGGTTACCGCTACGGCTTCAAACGGCCGTGAAGCTATTGAGAAAGTGAATCAGCTTTCTCCGGATCTGGTAACGATGGATGTGGAGATGCCGGAAATGAACGGCCTGGAGGCGCTGAAAATAATAATGGCCCAGCGTCCGCTGCCGGTGATCATGCTCTCAGGAATCAATGAGCAGGGCATGAAGGAAACGATTATGGCGCTGGAGTCAGGAGCATTTGATTTCATACGTAAGCCATCCATTTCCAACTCCCAGGATATTATTGCTGTAGGAGAATCTCTCCGGGAGCAAATGAAAGAAGCGATGATGGCCCGTGAGCAGCGTGAAGCTCGGGCATCCGCCTCCAAGAGTGAGGACAAGCCGCCAGCTGCGGTTACTCCAAAACCTCTGGCGGATCCTCCTGTACGCAAGCAGGAACTTCCCAAGAAAGCAAAAGCTGCGGAAGTTCCCGGCACACCAGCACAAAACAAGTTGAAGCCGGAGGCAAAGACCGCGTCCCCTAAGGAAACGGGCAAGAATTTGCTTGATAAGCAGCCAGGGAATAGCGGATCCCCGCGAAATCCTGTCAATCCTGCTGCAGCTCCAGCAAGCCCGGCATCTTCTGAAAAAGCAAAAAACCGCTCCAAAGCGAACTCTACTCCAGTCACACCTGATGTACGTCTGCAACTGGAGGGTGTCCCCGGTACGTTCGCCGAACCTCCTGCAGCTTCGGCTGACCGGAAGTCCGGCAGTATTAAAGGGCTGCGTAAGCTCGTTGCTGTAGGCTGCTCTACAGGCGGGCCACGTGCGCTCAAAGCGTTTTTGGAGAACATCCCGGCTGAATTTCCGGCACCGATAGTCATTGTCCAGCATATGCCGCCCAATTTCACCAAATCATTGGCCCAGCGGCTTAATACCTTCAGCCCGCTTGAGGTTGCAGAAGCGGAGCATGGCATGATCCTTCGCCAAGGAGCGGCTTATATTGCTCCCGGAGGTTATCATCTGAAGGTTGTTCCAGCAGCAGGCGGACAATATGCGATTGAACTTACGAGTGAGGATGCCCGCAACGGGCATCGTCCATCCGTGGACATGATGTTCGAATCACTATTGCCGCTTACCACGCTGGAACGGCATGCGGTGATTATGACGGGCATGGGCAGCGATGGTGCCAGGATGATGAAGTCCCTATATGATTCGGGTGTAACCTCAACCTTCGCTGAAAGTGAAGAAACCTGCGTTGTATATGGAATGCCGCGATCTGCGGTGGAATTGAATTGCGTTAAACATATCCTGCCTTTGCATGAAATTGCTCCAAGGCTGGTGCAAGCCGTTAAATAATGGAAAAGCGAACTTGAAGGGGAGGTGCTCGTTAGTGGACATGAACCAATATTTATCCATGTTTATTGATGAGTCAAATGATCATCTGCAGTCATTGAACGAAAGTATGATGGGGTTGGAAGCAAATCCTGATGATCTAAGTATTGTACAGGTAATATTCCGCTCTGCGCATACCTTAAAAGGTATGGCGGCTACGATGGGTTTTGAGGATTTGGCTTCTCTTACCCACCAGATGGAAAATGTTCTGGATTTAGTGCGCAATAACAAGCTGCGGATGCAGGATTTCATTTTTGACACACTGTTCAAAAGTCTGGATGCCCTGGAATCAATGGTTGAGGATATTACGGCTGGGGGCGAAGGTAAGGCAGATGTCTCGGCAATTGTGACTTCTCTTCAGGCCATTGTTCGAGGTGAAGTTCCTACTGCAGCCGGTGCCGCTGCCGAGGTTACAGCTGCAGCTCAAAAGACTGGAGACGCTCCGGTGTTTTTAGATGAATTCCAATACTCGGTTCTGCAGCAGTCGCTGCAGGAAGGCCATCAGGTGCTGTATGTGGATGTAGCGATCCGTCAGGATTGTCAGCTTAAAGCAGTGCGGGCATATATGGTTTTCGATCTCCTTGAACGTTCAGGAGAGGTGGTCAAATCCTTCCCTTCGGTTCAGGATATAGAGCAGGAAAAATTCGATTACGGCTTTTCCCTCTATTACATAACCCAAAAGGACGCAAGTGAAATTCAATCCATGATCCTAAACTTATCGGAAATTGATAAGGTTACGGCTTTAGCCCTTGATCAAGAGACACTGGAACAGATGGTGCAGGATATGGCTGCCGCTACTGTGGAAGCACCGGTTCAAGAGGAAACTGCTCCCGTAGCGGCATCGGCTGCAGCACCGGTCAGAGAAGAAGCAATCAAAGCGGCAGCTGCCAAAACAGTTGCAGCGCCTTCCCGGACGATCCGCGTAGATATCGAACGCCTGGATGTGCTGATGAACCTGTTTAGTGAACTGCTGATCGACCGTGTCCGTCTGGAACAACTGGCTACAGAAGTGCAGAATAGTGACCTTACTGAGACTGTTGAACATATGGGACGGGTCAGCGGCGATTTGCAGAACATTGTCATGAAGCTGCGCATGGTACCGGTCGACACGGTATTTAACCGATTCCCCCGCATGGTTCGTGACCTTGCCAAATCTCTGGACAAAAAAATCGATCTGATCGTTACGGGTGCTGAAACAGAGCTTGACCGTACTGTTATTGATGAGATCGGTGATCCGCTGGTGCATTTGCTCCGTAATGCCGTTGACCATGGGGTTGAAGGCGTACAGGAGCGTATTGCTGCCGGCAAACCGGAGACGGGTACGATAAATCTGCGAGCTTTCCATAGCGGCAATCACGTCTTTATCGAAATTGAGGAGGACGGAGCCGGAATAAATCCGCAGAAAATCCTGAAATCTGCCGTTAAAAAGGGAATTCTTACTCAGGATCAGGCTGCTGGCTATTCGGATGATGAAGCCATTCAACTTTTGTTCTCACCGGGCTTCAGTACCGCAGAGGTTATCTCTGACGTATCAGGGCGCGGAGTCGGACTCGATGTCGTGAAATCCAAGATTACTTCTCTTGGCGGCAACGTGGTTGTTTATTCCACCTTTGGTAAAGGAACTAACTTTTCAGTACAGCTTCCACTAACCTTATCGATTATCGCGGCCATGCTGGTGCGGCTTGGTTCTGAGAAATATGCCATCCCGCTTTCTTCCATCGTGGAGACTGGAATTGTGAAGAAAACTCAGATCCGCACGATTCATAGCAACAAAATGATTGAATTCCGTAACGGTCATATCCCTCTGCTTTCTCTGAGCAAATTCTTCTCGGTACCTGATTTTGATGAAAGTACTGAAGAGGAAACGGAAATAGTAGTAGTCCGCAAAGGGGAACGCCTCGTAGCCCTGGCCGTTCAGGATTTTATTGGGCAGAACGAAATCGTCATCAAGAATCTTGGCAAGTATCTGCCTGAGGTTCAAGGCATCTCCGGGGCGACCATACTTGGTGACGGTCAGGTCGCACTTATTATTGATCCGAACGCTTTTATTAAATAATCAGGATAGAACAGGGAGGTTCATTCCATGGCTGAAGATATCAAAGTAATCGTATTTAAACTAGGCGCTGAAGAGTACGGCATCGAAGTGGAGAAAGTCCAAACGATTGAACGCATGATGCCAATTACCCGTGTGCCGAAGACCTACTCCTTTATTAAGGGAGTTATCAATTTGCGCGGAGTGGTTATTCCGGTAATTGATTTGCGGGGCCGTTTCGGAATTGAGGAAGCTGATCATACTGATCAGACCCGTATCATTATCGTCAATGTAAATGCAATGGAAGTTGGCTTTATTGTGGACTCGGCCAATGATGTTATTGACTTGAACCGCGATTCCATCGATACACCACCGGAGGTTGTGGGGGGCATCAGAGCGAAGTATCTGGACGGGGTGGCCAAAATTGGAGAAGAACGTTTGCTGATCATGCTCAATTTGAACGAGGTGCTGAACAAGGGCGAAATCGTGCAATTGGAAAGCCTAGAGGGCTAACATATGGAGCTTTTCAAAAACTTCAAGGATTTTAAAATGGATGTCCTTAAGGAAGTGGGCAACATTGGAGCTGGTAACGCCGCCACCGCGTTATCTCAGCTTCTTGGCAAACCGATCGACATGGCTGTTCCGAAAGTGCAGCTGCTGAGCTTTGAAGAAATCACTGAAAAGGTCGGAGGAGCAGAAGAACTGGTATATGCGGTTTTCCTGCGGGTCGAAGGTGAAGCACCGGGCAATCTCTTTTTCATTCTTACTCCGGAAGCGGCTATAAGCCTGCTTAACCGGGTTGCCGGTATTGAGATTTCTCCCGAGCAGGAGCTGGGTGAAATGGAGCTTTCGGCTTTGAATGAAATTGGTAACATTCTTGCCGGGTCTTACCTTTCTTCACTTGCCGACTTCACATCGCTTTCCATGTACCCTACAGTGCCTGCACTGGCCATGGACATGGCCGGGGCCATTCTGGGATACGGTCTGCTGCAGTTCGGTCAGATGGGCGATGATGCTTTGCTGATCGACACAACTTTCCTGGAAGGCAAGGACGAAATTGAAGGACAGTTCTTTCTTATTCCCGATCCAGAATCATTCCCGAAGATCTTTAAATCACTAGGAGTACCGTTTGATAATGATTGAAGAACAAAGCATTATTAAAGTAGGTATGGCAGATCTTAATGTAGGAAGCCAAGACAGCCTTGTGCGTACAACAGGTCTTGGTTCCTGCGTGGGGCTTACATTGTTTGATCCTGGGAAGAAGCTGGCGGGGATGGCGCATGTGATGCTGCCTTCGTCGGATATCGCACGTGAGGGACAAATGAACATTGCCAAATTTGCAGATACCGCAGTGCCGGAGCTTCTGAACCGCTTGCTTGCACTTGGAGCAATGCGCAGCAGGATCGTGGCCAAGATGGCCGGAGGCTCTCAAATGTTTGCCTTTGCCGGGGGGAATGACACCATGAGGATCGGGCCTCGTAATGTGGAATCCTGTAAGCTTGCTTTGGAGGCTCTAAAGATCCCTTTGATTGCCGAGGACACAGGCGGCAATTTTGGCCGCACCATTGAAATTTCCTGCAGTACCGGTATACTCTATATCCGCAGCGTGCAAAAAGGCACTAGGGAAATATAACCATGAGCAGAAAAATAGTAGTGAACACCATCGTCGGAGCGATAGGATTTTTGTTTACCTTTTTTGTGAACTATGGGCATAATTTACTTGGAACAAGTTTAATTCGGGCCAGTTTTGGATTTATTATTTGGTTTGTGCTTGCATTCCTCTTAAGTTGGGTATTGGGTTTTATTGCTGGACAGTCTGTACAGCCAGAAGAGGATGAGACAAGCTTAGAGGGCAATGAGGCGCTGGGTGGCAATTTCGATGTCATTACTCCGGATGAGGATGAAGAATTAATAAACCTGCTGAAACCGAAGCCGGCCGAAGAAAGCGGAAGCACAGAAGGTTTTACACCGCTGCAGCCGCCTAAGCTGGTCTCTATGAAAGATCCTGAAGAATTGGCCAAGGCCGTTCGTCACCTGAAAGAAGAATAAGCGTGTGCTATTGCGGAAGTGGCTCACCTGTTCCGTGTTATGCCCGCTGACTAAACTTTGGGAAGGGTGAAAGCCGTTGAACGAGCATAAAGCTTCTCAATCGGAAACTGACGGGCTCTGGGAACAGTGGAAAGAGCAAGGTAATCCCGAAGCCAAAAAAAAGCTGATTGAGAATTACCTCCATATTGTAGATTACGTGTCCAGCCGCTTAGCAGTCGGATTACCCAAAAATGTATCTAAAGATGATTTGGCCAGCAACGGTGTCATGGGTTTGATTGATGCCATCGAGAAATTCGACTATAAGCGGGGACTCCAGTTTCAGACTTATGCTTCCTGGCGTGTGCGTGGAGCGATTCTTGATTCATTGCGCCAGAGCGACTGGGTTCCCAGGTCCGTGAGGGAGAAAGCCAAAAAAATCGAAGATGCTTACCAGCAGCTGGAGCAGAAATACCTAAGATCAGTCAGTGACGAGGAAATGAGCGAATATCTGAATGTTTCGGAGACGGAATTTCAGAATATGCTGCAGGACGTAGCAGTAATGTCGCTCTGCTCACTAGAGGATCCTATTCGCGAGGAAGAATCAGAGACACGCTTGTCCATCCTGGTGGATGACAAAGCCAAAAATCCGGATCGCAAAGTAAATGAGTTTTATTTGCGCGATACGCTGACTAAAGGCATCGAGAAACTAACGGTGAAAGAAAGGACCGTTGTGTCCCTTTTATATTATGAAGATTTATCATTAAGCGAGATCGCCGAGGTGATGTCACTGTCGCCTTCACGGATTTCGCAGCTTCATTCAAAAGCTATTTTGCGGCTGAGAGGAACGCTTGAGAAAAATCGCGATCTTCTCATGCAAAACGATTAACCGGGCGACGGTGACAAGGGGGAGCAAAATTGATCGGTAATTATGCTTTGAACCAGTACGTGAGTATCACGTTTTCGGAGGATAAAGGGATTGCGTACCTCCAATTTTCCAAAAGGGATGAAAACTTCTCCTGTTCGAGTGAAGATCTCGAAAGCTTCCTAAACAGTCACAATATTCGTTACGGTATTCAGCGGGATATTGTACAGCGAATCAGCAGTAATCCAGAAGAGTATTTCTTCAACAGGGTGCCAATTGCGATTGGTGATCCCGCGGAGAATGGTACGGATGGGCGGGTGGTCCTTACTATTGATATGGAGGAGGACCGCAAACCGCTCGAAAAAGCTGATGGAAAGGTCGATTATAAGGACCTGGTCCGGCTTCACAATGTTAAGAAAGGCCAGTTGATTGCCAGAAAAATTCCGCCGATGCCCGGCAAAAGCGGCAATACGGTTACCGGTGAGGAAATTCCGTATCGGGCGGGAAAAGACGCACACTTTAAAGTCGGCAAAAATGTTCTGATCGATCAAGATGAAACTTCGATGTATGCC
The DNA here is from genome assembly GCF_038593145.1 of Paenibacillus sp. FSL L8-0340. Taxonomy (NCBI): domain Bacteria; kingdom Bacillati; phylum Bacillota; class Bacilli; order Caryophanales; family Paenibacillaceae; genus Paenibacillus; species Paenibacillus sp. FSL L8-0340. The sequence continues at coordinate 4,468,083 of NZ_CP151967.1, read as the reverse complement.
GCGATGGACGGACTCGTTACTCTGACGGAGAAGGGAAAGGTCAATGTTTTCCCGGTTTATGAAGTCAACGGTGATGTTGATTACAGTACGGGAAATATTGATTTTGTAGGGACAGTTGTTATTCGTGGCAATGTCTTGACCGGGTTTACGGTTAAATCTGCCGGAGATATCCGTGTGGTTGGCGGAGTGGAAGGTGCTGAACTGATTTCCGGGGGATCGATCGAGATTGCCGGCGGAATTATCGGATACAACAAGGGACTCGTCAGTGCAGGCAAAAATGTAAAAGTATCGTTCATCCAGGATGGAAATGTTGTCGCCGGAGAGGATGTTATCGTTTCGCAAAGTATTATGCACTCTAATATCCGGGCAGGCCGGGATGTGCTTTGTAATGGATCAAAGGGACTTATAGTAGGTGGAGTTGTACAAGCCGGTGAAAGAGTTGTAGCAAGAACCATCGGAAATACGATGTCTACGGCGACGGCTATTGAGGTTGGCGTTGTACCAGAACTCCGGAATGAGATTAACGATCTGCGCCATGAGCTGCGGCAGCTGCTTGAAAATGAGGATAAAACCAACAAAGCGCTGTACCTGCTGAATCAATTGGCGAACAATGGTCAGCTTGCTCCTGATAAGGTGGCTTTGCGCGTTAAACTGAACGCCACTAAGCAATCGCATATGCGTGAGGAGAAGCGCATTAAAGAGCGTGTACTAGAAATTGAAAGAATGCTCGAGGATACGGTTAGAGCAAGGGTGGAAGTAGTTAAGACCATTTACGGAGGTTCCAAAATCGTAATTGGCAGATATACACGTTTTGTCAAGGATCCTACGGAACGGGTTGTATTTATTTATAGTGAAGGCGATATCACATTGGCGCCGTACGTTTAATCAGGCGGGCAGCGACAGGCGGCCGGCCATCCTTGATGTCTAAGTACAGCAGGCTTCGGAAGGATTTGCGAATCTTGGGACGGCCCGTCCGTTTCTATTTATGAGAAGAGGGTTGCTATGAGTCTGAAACCGGTGGAATTGCAGATTGCCCTGCCCCGGACAACTGACGCGGGCAAAGTCCAGCATGGGCTGCAGCATCGTCCTGCTGTGGATCAGCAGCAGCTCGCAGGACAGAATGTCAAGCAGAGCTCGGAGCTGGCCCATCGCAGCACTGAGGTTGACGAATCTGCGGAAGCTGCGCTGCGCAATGATGATAGCCAGGGAAATCATGCGGGAAGTCAGTCCTCTTCCCATCAACAAGAGAAACAGCAGACGTCTCACGACGCTGAACATCCCTATAAGGGCCGACGGATCGATCTCAGTCTCTGAGAGGATATAATTTGATATGTAAAAGGAGATAGGGCACTTGCAACCATGGGTATATATCGTGCTGGTAGGCGCTGTCGCTATCGTTTATGCCCTGAGACTGCCGGCGCGTGCAAAAGAAGACTCAGCCGATAAGCAGAGTCTAAAGGAAACAGAAGCGGCGCTTGAACTATATATGGCGGACATCGAGCGGGAAAATGATAAAATGCTGCAGCTTGTCAGCGGCATCAAACAGCAATCCCAGAACAACAGAACAGCAATGCAGGAGGAGATCAATTCACTTCGGGAGCAAGTTGCCGATCTGCAGAAGAACTCAATGCTGCTTGAAACGCGTCTGACGGCTGAAGAAAAGGGCCTGCTGCAGCTAACAGCTTCATTTGCCAAGGAATCTTCAGCCAGCCGCGCTTCAGAAGCTGTGAGACCGCCTTCAACAGAGCACGCTGCAGAACAGCCGGAGCCGAAACCAAAGCCGGTCAACTCGATCAAATTGCGTTATCCGCGATTGTTCGAGCTGCATGAGCAAGGAAAGTCTATTGACGCTATCGCTAAGACAGCAGGACTTCAGCGTGGAGAGGTTCAACTGATTCTGCAGCTGGCCAAGCAGGAGGAAACGGTATGATCAAGAATCGTTCCTTCATGTTCGGACTAGGTACAGGCCTGATTGCCGGAGCATTGCTGCTGCAAGTGATGATCACCGGGGGAGCCGCTCCCTTGTCCAAGGAGAAGCTAATCAAGGAAGCTGCGAAGCTGAACCTTACCGTAACCGATCCGAGTGCAACACCTACTGCCACTAGTAATACAGGTAACACAGGAGAGGGAACAGAAGGATCAGGGAAAGAGGGGACAGCTGCGGTTGTTCCGTCAGCAACTGAATCCGCTGCTCCAGCTTCGCCTGCTTCTACGCCGCAAGCAGCGGTGGAGCCAAGCGCTGCCGCTGCTCCTTCTAAGCCGGCTACCCCGTCAAAGCCTGCAAGCGAGAAGAAACCATCAAGTGCCCCAGTTGCGCCAGCCACTCCGGAGGTTGCCGTAAACGGCTCGATATCTGTTACAATTCCTACCGGCAGCACACTTACGGAAACTGCCGATTTGCTGGTCAAAGCAGGTGTAATTACGGATAAGAACAAGTTTCTTCAGACGGCAGTAAGCCGTAAAGCCAACACAAAAATTCAAAATGGACGGTACAGCTTTACTAAAGGCGAGAGTAATAATGTTATCATTGATAAGCTGATTACAGTGAAATAATTTATCTTAGAACTTTGGAATTCACAAAACTTTTCATGAATCGTTGCATACATTATTTTATTATGGTATAGTAATTGACGGTGTTAAAACACACGCCGGTTGATTTCGACAAGGGGTGCTTTCTTCAGAAGAAAGTCTTGTAGAAAAATGACGCACGGCGGAGGAGACACACAATAAACCAAAACTAGGAGGTGTGTGAAGATGGCAGTAATTTCCATGAAGCAGCTTCTCGAAGCTGGGGTACACTTCGGTCATCAGACTCGTCGTTGGAATCCAAAGATGGATCGTTATATCTTCACTGAAAGAAACGGAATTTACATTATTGACCTGCAAAAAACGGTTAAAAAGGTAGAGGAAGCTTACAACTTTGTGAAAAGCGTCGCTGGCGACAACGGCACAATCCTGTTCGTAGGAACAAAGAAACAAGCTCAAGATTCCGTAAAAGAAGAAGCTGAACGTTCGGGTATGTTCTTCATTAACCAACGTTGGCTGGGTGGTACCCTGACTAACTTCCAAACTATTCAGAAGCGTATTGATCGCCTGAAGAAACTGGAAGCTTGGGAAGAAGACGGTACCTTCGCAGTTCTGCCTAAGAAAGAAGTAATCCTTCTCCGCAAAGAGAAAGATCGTCTTGAAAAATTCCTGGGCGGCATCAAGAACATGAAAGGTCTGCCAAGCGCGCTGTTCATCATCGACCCGCGTAAAGAGCGCATCGCTGTTGCGGAAGCTCGCAAATTGGGTATTCCTATCGTGGCTATCGTTGATACTAACTGTGATCCGGACGAAATCGACTATGTTATCCCGGGCAACGACGACGCAATCCGCGCCGTGAAATTGCTTACTGGTAAAATGGCTGATGCCGTTGTCGAAGCTCACCAGGGCGAAGACACAACTACTGCTTAAATAGCAGCCGGAATCAAACAAGAACTTAAATGAAAAGGGTGGTTGGCAGGTGGATAACCTCTCACTGCCCTTTTTTTAGGATAATGGACCAAAATGGTATAAAACGACAATTATCTGGAGGGAATAACAATGGCAGTAGATGCAAAAGCAGTAAAGGAACTTCGTGAAAGAACAGGCGCAGGGATGCTGGATTGCAAAAAAGCGCTTGAAGAAGCTAACAATGACATCACCAAAGCCGCTGAATTGCTTCGCGAAAAAGGTCTTTCCGCAGCAGCAAACAAAGCTGGACGTATTGCTACTGAAGGTACAGTAGAATCTTACATCCACGCTGGCGGACGTATTGGCGTACTTGTAGAAATCAACTGCGAAACTGACTTCGTAGGTAAAACGGATTCCTTCAAAGAATTTGCACGCGATATCGCAATGCAAATTGCTGCAGCTAACCCGCTGTATGTTCGTCGTGAAGAAGTTCCGGCAGAAGCTGTAGAGAAAGAAAAAGAAATTCTGAAGGCACAAGCACTTAATGAAGGCAAGCCTGAGAAAATCGTTGAAAAAATGGTTGAAGGCCGTATCAGCAAGTTCTACGAAGAATATTGTTTGCTTGAGCAATCCTTCGTTAAAGATCCGGACAAAACTATTTCCCAGCTGCTGAACGAAAAAATCAGCACCATTGGCGAAAACATCTCCATCCGTCGTTTTGTTCGTTTTGAACTGGGCGAAGGCCTGGAAAAGAAAGTCGACAACTTTGTTGAAGAAGTAATGGCGCAAGTTAATCAATAAGAAGCAAGACTGATTACAACTTCATTGAACTGAATAATGCAAGCATCAAATGAACGGAACACAGGCACAATCGTGTTCCGTCTTTTGTAAGAAAGTGAGGGTATACATTTGGAACAGCCGGTATTTAAAAGAGTAGTCCTTAAGGTAAGCGGTGAGTCACTATCAGGACAAAACGGATATGGCATTGATGCCGAGACGATTATTTCCATCGCAGAGCAGGTCAAGGAAGTTGTTGAGCTTGGAGTTCAAGTCGCTATTGTTTGCGGCGGAGGCAATATCTGGCGCGGAATCGCAGGAAGCGCAAGCGGTATAGACCGTGCAACAGCCGACTACATGGGGATGCTGGCAACAGTGATGAACTCACTTGCACTGCAGGATGCATTGGAGCAAATCGATGTTCCTACCCGGGTACAGACCTCCATTTCGATGCAGCAGATTGCTGAGCCTTACATCCGCCGCCGCGCCATTCGCCATTTGGAGAAAGGCCGCGTGGTAATCTTTGCCGCAGGAACGGGCAACCCCTTCTTCTCGACGGATACGACAGCAGCTCTCAGAGCAGCTGAGATTGAAGCGGAAGTTATCCTGATGGCGAAGAATAAAGTGGACGGTGTCTACTCAGCAGATCCTTTCAAAGACAGTACTGCTGAGAAATACGAGCAGCTGACCTATATGGACGTGCTGAACAAAAATCTTGGTGTCATGGATTCCACTGCATCCTCTCTGTGCATGGACAATAATATACCGCTCATTGTGTTTGCTATTACAGAGCAAGGCAATATCAAACGTGTCGTTCTCGGTGAGAAGATCGGGACGATTGTTAAAGGGAGTGTAGATTAATGCCACAAGCGGTCAAGAAAAATGCCGAAGAGCGTATGGAAAAAGCGATTTTATCGCTGAAACGTGATTTGGCCTCATTGCGGGCGGGACGCGCTTCGACAGCGCTGCTGGATCGCATTCAAGTTGAATATTATGGTGCACCTACCCCTGTCAACCAGCTGGCCAACATCAGTACACCGGATTCACGGACGCTGCTGATTCAGCCTTGGGACAGATCATCGCTTTCCGACATTGAACGGGCAATTATGAAGTCCGATCTGGGACTTACACCGGCTAACGACGGTACAATCATCCGTTTGTCCATCCCTGCGCTAACCGAGGAACGTCGTACTGAGCTTGTGAAGTTCACCAAAAAGTTCGGTGAGGAAGCAAAGGTAGCCATCCGCAATATCCGCCGCGATGCCAACGATGATATCAAGAAAATGGAGAAGAACGGCATCTCCGAAGATGAATCACACGGACACCAAGAAGATATTCAGAAATCAACGGATAAGTTCATAGCTGAAGTTGATAAGGTGCTCTTGTCCAAAGAAAAAGAGATTATGGAAGTATAATGACAATCAAGAGACTTCAGGGCCCCTCCGTTTATGGTGGGGTTTGTCTCTTTCTGATAAGAGCTTGGAGGAAACGGAAATGATCAAACGGATTCAAGCATGGCTGAGCCGTAAAGACAGGCAGGAGCCACAGCCAGTCGAGATTTCACCGGACAACATTCCCCGGCATGTGGCTGTAATTATGGACGGCAATGGACGCTGGGCTAAACGGCGTGGTTTGCCACGCATTGTCGGCCATCAGAATGGGATGAAAGCTGTAAAACGTGCAACGATTGCCGCGAACGACCTAGGCGTTGAGTTTTTGACCATGTACGCTTTTTCTACAGAGAACTGGAAACGTCCTAAGGATGAAGTTGATTTCCTGATGCGTTTGCCTGTGGAGTTCCTGGCCCTTGAACTGGACGAGCTGATTGAGAAAAACGTACAAGTGCGCGTGATGGGTGATACCGATGCTTTGCCTACACATACCCGGAAGGCGATGGAAGAAGCCGTTGCCCGGACACAAGGGAATACTGGACTTATATTAAATTTTGCCCTGAATTATGGAGGACGTAAAGAAATCGAGGATTGCATGCGCAGATTGGGTCAGGATATCCAAGCAGGGCTGCTGTCCCCGGAGGAGATTACATCGGAGCTGATCGACAGCCGACTGTTATCAGGCGGGCTGCCGGATCCGGATCTGCTGATCCGGACCAGTGGAGAGATGCGGCTCAGCAACTTTATGCTCTGGCAGGTCGCTTACAGCGAGCTCTGGTTTACAGATGTATTCTGGCCGGAGTTTGATAAAACGCATTTGCTGCAGGCTGTGGCGGAGTACCAGAGACGCACACGCCGTTATGGTGGACTGAAGTAGCCTGATGGGAGATGGGAATCTTTGAAGCAGCGATTGATCACCGGAATTGTTGCCGGAGCAGTGTTTTTGGGATTGTGTTTTTTAGGCGGCTGGGCTTATCAGCTTTTGCTTGCCGGTATGGCGCTCATCGGGTTTTATGAATTTGTTAAAATGACAGGTGTCCGGGGGTTTGGTGGTACTGCGATACTTGGTTATGCTGCTGTAGCCTTCTACATGATTCCTTGGAGCCTGCTCGGAGCGAATCCATGGCTGTCCTGGGAACAAGGCATATGGCTTCTGTTGCTGCTGTTCCTGCTGGTGACGGTGTTCAGTAAGAATAAGCAGGATATTAAGATTACTTCACTCCTGTTCACAGGGATTGTATACATAGGAATGGGCTTTTCCTATATGGCTGCGGCCCGGGCTGCGGGCGACGGTCATGGGCTCTTCTGGACCTTCCTTTTGTTGTGCTGCATTTGGGGCAGTGACGCAGGTGCTTATTTTGTAGGGAGAAGCTTTGGGAGAAATAAGCTCTGGCCGGCGATCAGTCCCAATAAAACGGTAGAGGGAGCCCTTGGCGGGGTACTGATCTCTATCGTAATTTCCATTATTTTCGCGATATTTGTTCCTGATCTGCTGACTTACGGACGCGCGCTGCTTATCGGTTTGTCCTGCGCTGTGCTCGGTCAGCTTGGAGATCTTGTACAATCTGCCTATAAACGGGTGTACGGTATTAAGGATTCAGGCTCGCTGCTGCCAGGTCATGGAGGAATTCTTGACCGCTGCGACAGCTGGATTATCGTATTTCCTTTCGTACATATCGTAATGCTTATGCCTTACTATTAAACGACGGGAAAGAAGGTTCACATGTGAAGAAAATAAGTGTTCTCGGATCTACCGGCTCGATCGGCACTCAAACACTGGATGTAGTTGCAATGCATCCTGACTCTTTCGATGTTGATGGTTTGGCTGCAGGTAGCAATACCGCCCTGCTTCTGGAGCAGGTCCGCCGCTTCCAGCCTCGCCGAGTATCAGTGTCCACGAAAGAACTCGCTGAGCAGATCAGACCGGAGCTGCCTTCCGGTATTGAGCTTTTTTACGGAAGTGAGGGATTGGTAGAAATTGCTGCAGGGGGGGACGCTGATACGGTCGTCACGGCAGTGGTGGGCAGCGTGGGCTTGCAGTCAACGCTTGCCGCGATCGAAGCCGGACGGCATATTGGGTTAGCCAATAAGGAAACGCTTGTCACGGCAGGACATTTGGTTACCGAGCTTGCCAACCGTAAAGGTGTTAGGCTGCTGCCCATCGACAGTGAACACTCTGCAATTTTTCAATGTCTGAACGGTGAGAACCGCGAGGATGTTTCCAGTATTACCATCACCGCCTCCGGAGGGTCCTTCCGTGATTACAACCGCGAGCAGCTGAAGAAGGTTTCCGTAGAGGATGCGCTTCGCCACCCCAACTGGAGTATGGGAGCCAAAATAACAATTGATTCGGCAACCATGGTTAACAAAGGACTTGAGGTCATTGAAGCGCATTGGCTGTTCGATCTGCCCTATGAGCAGATAAATGTCCTGCTGCATCCGGAGAGTATCATTCACTCCTATGTAGAATTCCGGGACAGCAGTATTGTCGCCCAGCTCGGAAATCCGGATATGCGGGTCCCGATCCAATATGCACTGACCTATCCGGAACGTTGGGAGTCGCCTGCCGCGCGGCTGTCTCTTGCCGCAATAGGACGCCTGACTTTCCGGGAAATGGATTTTGTACGGTTTCCAGCCTTGAAGCTGGCGATTGAATGCGGGAAAGCGGGAGGGACGGCAACCACAGCCTTCAACGCGGCTAATGAAATTGCAGTTGCCCGTTTTCTCCGGCATGAGATTCCCTTCCTGCGTATTGAAGAGATTATTGAAGAAGTGCTCCAGCGCCTGGTGAATGTCAATCAACCGGATTTACAGCAGATTCAGCATTGCGATGAGATGACCCGGGAGCTTGCAGCTAAACTTTAAATAAATCACTTTATGTACTTAAAAAATGGAAATATATGCTTTGCCCTGAAAAATTGGGTGGGACAGTTGATTCTCTTGTGCAAGGCCTTGGAATAATGATAAATTAAGAGGACATACTTCGGTCTTACACCTTAAGGGGGAATGTAACGCATGGAAATGGTAAGAGTCGTCTTTTTAACGGTGTTCATGTTCTTTGTTTTGGTGACCGTGCATGAATGGGGGCATTATTACTTTGCCAAACGCGCGGGTATCCTTGTAAGAGAATTTGCTATCGGTTTCGGTCCGAAACTGTTTTCTTATAAACGCAATGAAACCCAGTTCACGCTTCGCCTGCTGCCTTTTGGCGGTTATGCACGGATGGCCGGTGAAGATCCCGAAATTATTGAGATCGGTCCAGGGCAGACGATTGCCGTAAGACTGGGGCAGGATAACAAAGTTAAAAGCATCTTTCTAGACGCGCTCGATACCCGCAGAAATGTAATCCGTGGGGAAGCGCAATATACCGACCTTGAGAACGAGCTGAAGATCCGCCTTGATGTCGATGGAGATGTAACCACTTATGATGTTCATCCACAGGCAATGATGATCAAACGGGGTCAGCAGACACAGATTGCGCCCAAAGACCGTCAATTCGGCAGTAAAACTGTAGGTCAGCGTGCTTTGGCCATCGTTGCCGGGCCGGTGATGAACTTTCTGCTTGCTTTTGTGCTATTTGCAGTACATCTGCAGATGGCCGGTATCGTCATTGAGAATCCAACCTTTGTGAAGATTGGAGATCTCAGCGAAGGTATGCCTGCTCAGGAAGCCGGAGTGCAAAAAGGTGACATTGTCGTCTCTATTAATGGAGAACAGATTGGCGGAGACTACCAGAAGATGATCTCATTAACTTCCGCTTCCAAAGGTAAAGAGATGCAGTGGACACTTCAGCGTGGCGATGAAACCTTAAATGTGGCCATGATTCCCCGCAGTATGGAGGGTGAAGAAGGCGGCAAAGTGGGGATCACTCCTGAGTTGCCTACAAGGCAGCCAGGTTTTGGCGAGACCATTACTAAATCAGGAACTGCCATGGTGGATTGGACCAAAACGATTTTTGTAAGTTTTAAAACACTGATTAATAACTTTAATATGGATGATATTTCAGGTCCGGTCGGAACAGCGAAGATGACGGGGCAAATCGCTCAGCAAGGCATTCAATACCTGACCTATTGGGCGGCTATTCTAAGTCTGTACCTGGGTATTTTTAACCTGCTGCCGATCCCTGCACTTGACGGAAGCCGTCTCGTCTTCCTGGGCGTAGAAGCACTTCGCGGCAAGCCGGTAGATCCAAGCCGTGAAGGGATGGTTCATTTTGTCGGATTTGCCTTGCTATTTCTGGTTATGATCGCCGTTACCTATAATGATATCCTGCGGCTAATCACCGGTTGATTTTTACTTGAATGAATATGAGCTTTGGCAGTCCCCGCAAAGGACTTGAACGATGTTGTGAAACCAAAGCCACACTTTGCAGGGCATTAGGAGGAGTTCCATCATATGGCAAAAGATAAGCAGTTTGTTACGGAAATCACCCCACAGAGCGAGGATTTCTCGCGCTGGTATATTGATGTAATTAAGAAAGCGGATCTGATGGATTACTCTCCGGTTCGCGGCTGTATTGTTTTCAAACCGGAGGGATACGAGATTTGGGAGCATATTCAGGAGGAAATGAACCGCCGCCTTAAGGCAACGGGTCACCGTAATGCTTATTTCCCGGTCTTTATTCCGGAAAGCTTCTTCCAGAAGGAGAAGGATCATATCGAGGGCTTTAACCCTGAGCTGCCTTGGGTTACGGAAGCTGGCGGTGATGTGCTGGAAGAACGTCTGGCGATTCGCCCGACCTCCGAAACCATGTTCGGGCATATGTATTCCAAATGGATTCAATCCTACCGCGATCTTCCGGTATTGATCAACCAATGGGCCAACGTAGTCCGCTGGGAGAAGCGTACGCTGCCGTTTATCCGTACCACAGAGTTCCTGTGGCAGGAAGGCCATACGGCGCATGAGAATGAAGCTGAGGCACGTGAGGAAACGATGCGGATGCTTGAGAATTACCGTGATTTTGTCGAGACCTATTTGGCAATTCCAGTCATCACTGGACAGAAGACACCTTCCGAGCGTTTTGCCGGGGCGGTTGACACGTATTCTATAGAAGCCATGATGAAGGATGGACGAGCTGTACAGGCGGCAACCTCACATTATCTGGGAACCAAGTTTGCTGCAGCATTTGATATTCAATATTTAAGCCGTGACAATGTGCTGGAATATGTTCATACAACCTCATGGGGCTCCACAACACGCTTAATCGGCTCGCTTATTATGGTGCACGGGGATGACCGCGGCTTGGCTTTGCCGCCTAAGGTCGCTCCAACACAGGTAATCATGATTCCAATCGGACCTCCTAAGACCCGTGAAGCGGTCATTGGACGGACGGACGAGCTGTTCAAGGATCTGAAAGACGCAGGCATCCGTGTGCGTGTAGACGACCGTGCTGATGTTACTCCAGGCTGGAAATTCAATGAATACGAAATGCGTGGAGTGCCAGTCCGTCTTGAATTAGGTCCTCGTGATATGGAAAACGGGGTTTGTGTTCTGGTATCGCGTATTACAGGCGAGAAGAAAATCATTCAGCAGGAGAACCTTGTCGCAGAGGTTAATACCATGCTGGAGCAAGTACACAATGAAATGTTTGAACGCGCGTTGAAATTCCGTGAGGACCATTTCTATTCAGTGGATACGTTAGCAGAAATGAAGGATTCGATGGAAGAACAGCGTGGTTTTGCATTGGCAGGCTGGTGCGGTTCCGAAGAATGCGAGTCTAAAGTCAAGGAAGAAACGGGTGCAGGCAGCCGTAATATTCCGTTTGAGCCTGCGGTGAATAAGGATACCTGTATTTGCTGCGGGAAGCCCGCTGCGCATACGGTTGTTTTTGCCAAGGCGTATTAATTCTTTGCCCAATACTATATAATTCTTCAGTATCTGAATGTAGCTTCTGGGAGAGGAGTCGGCGGGCCGAAAGAACCCAATGCTTTCACCTCCCGGGAGCTTTTTAAAATAGTGGACTCAAGGCTTCCTTATGTCTTCTTTGGTTTTGGAAATTAGGTTTTTCAAAATATATGAATTTATATGCTGCACGCTATAAATTATCCTTCTATTTCTCGCTGAAACGGTTTCCGTCCTTTTGAGGACGGCGAAGCCCTTTCTACTTGCGGGGAGATTTTATTATCTGTTTAAAAGTTAGGTGGGGGAAGCATGGAACAGAACGTGGAAAGAAGAAAAAGATTCGAGCTGTTGATGAAGCAGGGAGAGATTCCGCCTGCACTCATTGATCCCTACTTTTTGGACGGGCATATCGAACGTGTGGAAATCAGCCGCGGTAACCGGGACTGGCACATCGTCATTGCCAAAGATACTCTTGTTCCGGCACAAACCTACCGGACATTTTGTTTGAGAATGCGTGAGAAGCTACAGCATATCGCCAAAGTCAGCTTCTTGTTTCTATATGATGAAAAAGTAAGCAGAGCAGAGCTTGTACAGGAATACTGGGGTTTATTTCTGGAATGGGCGCAGCGCGAGATCCCTTCAGTGAATGGTTGGCTGACCCGCTCCACTCAGGAGCTTCAAGACAGTACACTTCTGCTCAGTCTAAATGATTCGATGTCGTTAGAGCTGGCCCGTAAAAAGGGAATCGAAGGCGCCATAATTAAATTTTACGATAAATATTTTGGCCTGCCCCTGAAAGTGAAGCTGCAGATTGCCGAGAACGAAAACAGCAAAGCGGATGCTTATGAAGAGTTCCAGCAGAAGCTTCAGCAGGAGCAGCGCGAACTCGTTGAAATGATGATGATGGCCAGCGAGCCGGATGAACCGGTTGATGAGGGAGATCCGAATGAAGTCATTAAGCTTCAGGTCGGATATGAAATCAAGGAGCAGGCTGTACCTATTCTGGAAATTCAGGATGAAGAGAAGAAAATCACAATTCAGGGTACGATCTTCGGACTGGACAGCAAGGAGCTGCGCAACGGCAATACCTTGTTCACCTTCTGTATCACAGACTTTACTGATTCTCTGCAAATGAAGATGTTTGCAAAGACTAAAGAAGATCTGAAGGTTATGGGCCAGCTGGCCAACGGCAAATGGGTTAGAGCGCGCGGCAAGGTTGAATATGACCGCTTTATGCAGATTCCGGAGCTCGTAATGATTCCATCGGATCTGAACGAAGTATCGGCACCGCCGGCACGTAAGGATAATGCGAAGCAGAAGCGGGTAGAATTCCATCTGCACACGACTATGAGCACGATGGACGCAGTGGCGCCAATTGATGCGTATGTCAAGACCGCAGCGAAGTGGGGGCATCCGGCAATTGCCGTCTCTGACCACGGGGTTGTGCAGAGCTTTCCGGACGCCAACCATGCCGCACATAAGCATAAGATTAAAATGATCTACGGCGTCGAGGCCAATGTGGTAAATGACTCGGTAAATATTGTGGAGAACGCGCAGCCGCTGGACCTGAAGACCGCCACCTATGTCGTATTCGATATAGAAACCACCGGTTTGTCGATCACCCGGAATAATATTACCGAACTTGCTGCGATTAAAATGACCGGCGGCCAGGAGATAGACCGCTACTCAACGTTCGTGAATCCGCATGAGAAAATTCCATACCACATTCAGCAGCTGACCAATATTACTGATGAGATGGTTAAGGACGCTCCTGATTTGGAGCCGGTGCTGAAGAAATTCGTCGAGTTCATAGGCGACAGTATCCTGGTTGCCCATAATGCCAGATTTGATATGGGGTTCATTCAGGCTTCCCTGGTGAAACTGGGTCTGCCTGTGCTGCCCAATCCTTCCCTGGATACGCTGGAACTGGCACGTCTGTTGTATCCGAGCATGAAGAACCACCGGCTGAATACACTCGCCGACAAATATAAGGTTCTGCTGGAAAGCCATCACCGTGCGGTGGATGATACCATTGCCCTGGGAGGTATTCTGAACGGTCTGCTGGCTGATGCCGAGAAGATGAAGGGGATGACCCGGCTTGACCGGCTGAATGATTATGTAGGCAATGACCTGTCGAACACCCGGCCGTTTCACTGCGGCATCTATGCACTCAACCCGACTGGCAAGAAGAACCTTTACAAGCTGATATCCATGTCGCATACGGAGTATTACAAGCGCGTTCCCTGCATTCCTAAGTCCAAGCTCGAAGAGCACAGGGACGGTCTGCTGGTCATTTCCGGCTGCGAACGGGGAGAGTTCTTTGAGGCTGTGCTCAATAAGTCTACTGAAGAAGCGATGGAGGTTGCCCAGTTCTACGATATTCTGGAGATTCAGCCGCTGACGATGTACATGCATTTGGTAGACAAGGGATTCGTGGCCAGCGCAGAGGATTTGCGGGGCGTAGTGCGCAAGGTTTGTGAAATCGGCGAACAGCTGAACAAGCCTGTTATTGCAACCGGCAATGTGCATTATCTGGAGCCGCGGGACAAGCTGTTCCGCGATATTACGATTCACGGGATTACAGGATTCAGCCCGCTGAAAGACCAGCGCAAGCCGGATGCCCATTTCCGCACTACGGAAGAAATGCTGGCCGAATTCGAATTCCTGGGCGCGGAAAAAGCAATGGAAGTTGTCGTCACCAATACGGTGGAGCTGGCTGACCGCTTTGAGGAATATGACCTGTTTCCGGACCAGCTGTTTACGCCGATTATCGAAGGCGCTGATGACGAAATCCGCAACACCTGCTATGAGACGGCAAAATCAATCTATGGTGAGGAATTGCCTGAGGTCGTCGTTGCCCGGCTGGAAAAAGAGCTGGCGCCGATTATCAAATTTGGGTTCTCTGCCAACTATCTGATTTCTGAGCGTCTTGTGAAAAAATCGAACAAGGATGGCTACCTCGTGGGTTCCCGTGGTTCGGTAGGTTCGTCTGTAGTTGCCACCTTCCTCGGAATCTCCGAGGTAAATCCGCTGCCTGCTCATTATATATGTGTAAATCCGGAATGCCGGCATAGTGAATGGTTCCTCGACGGCAGCGTGCCAAGCGGCTTTGACCTGCCGGACAAGGTATGCCCGGACTGTGGCGGCAAGCTCAAGGGTGAAGGCCAGGATATCCCCTTTGAAACGTTTCTGGGCTTTAAGGGTGATAAGGTTCCCGATATCGACCTTAACTTTTCGGGTGAATATCAGCCGAACGCCCATAACTTTACCAAAACAATGTTTGGTCCGGACAACGTATTCCGTGCCGGCACCATCGGTACGGTAGCGGAGAAAACTGCCTTTGGATTCACGAAGAAATATGAGGAACATCATCAGAAGCGCTGGCGGGGAGCGGAAGTGGGACGTCTGGCCGCAGGCTGCACCGGGGTCAAGCGAAGCACTGGCCAGCATCCCGGCGGTATTGTCGTTTTGCCGGATTATATGGAGATAGAGGATATTACACCAGTGCAATTCCCGGCAGATGATGTCAATGCGGAATGGAAGACCACCCACTTTGACTATCACGCCTTTGATGCCAACCTGCTAAAGCTCGATATTCTGGGCCACGATGATCCGACAATGATGCGGATGCTGCAGGATTTAACAGGAGTGGACCCTACAACCATCCCGATGAACGATCCGAAGGTCATGAGCATGTTCAACTCTACTGATGCACTTGGAGTAAGGCCTGACCAGATCCGGACCCCTGTGGCTACCTACGGAGTTCCGGAAATGGGTACAAAATTTGTCCGCCAGATGCTGGTAGAGTCGAAGCCTTCCAGCTTTGCCGATTTACTGCAAATCTCCGGGCTGTCGCATGGTACGGGAGTTTGGCTTGGCAATGCCCAGGAACTGATCAAGAACAACACCTGCAACATCAAGACAGTTATCGGCTGCCGCGATGATATTATGCTGTTCCTGATTTACAAGGCTGGAATGGATGCGGGACTGGCCTTCAAAATTACCGAGAGCGTGCGTAAAGGGAAAGGGCTGTCTGCTGAATGGATCGAGGAAATGAAAAAGTGCAAGGTTCCTCAGTGGTACATTGATTCCTGCCTGAAAATCCAGTACATGTTCCCGAAGGCGCACGCCGCCGCCTATGTTATTTCTGCGGTTCGTACCGCCTACTTCAAGTTGTATCATCCTATTGAATATTATGCGACATACTTCACGGTGCGGGCGGCTGATTTTGATATTGAACTTTGCTGCCAGGGTTATGAAGCCATCGCCCGCCAGATTGTAGATATTGAACAGAAGGGCTTCCAGGCGCTTCCAAAGGAAAAAGCGATGCTGCCGATTCTTGAAATGGCGCTTGAGATGACAGCCCGAGGTTTTACTTTCAAAAATATTGATTTGTACCGTTCCGATGCCAACAAATTTACCGTTGACGGCAAAAGCCTCATTCCACCGTTCTCTGCACTTGCGGGAATCGGTGAGAATGCCGCCTATAACATTGCCGCCGCCAAGGATGCCGGAGAGTTCCTCTCCATCGAGGATTTCCAGCAGAAATCCAAGGCGAGCAAGACGGTAATTGAGCTGCTGACCGGGATGGGCTGCTTCCGCGGCCTGCCGGAAAGCAACCAGCTATCCCTGTTTTAAACTACCCCCTAGTAGGGGTGAAGCTTCGAGTGCTTTGCGGGGCTAATGGGTAAAAACAAGTGAAATTGGATGCCTGAAAAGTGGCAGTCAAGGGCTAGCACTTGTCAGTGCTGATGCACTATGGTATAATTTTTTTGGTAATAATGAGATAAGTCCGTTGTGTAAAGAGTGGGGAAACCCACTCTTTATCTTTGGTATATAGCAAAAGACAAGTTCGTGGAGGTTAATTTCTTTTGAGCACACCCAAATCCAAAATTAAACAAACGGTAGAGCAGATGCTCGGGTCCTATCTCGAGGACAATGGTTTCGAACTGGTGGACGTTGAATACGTGAAGGAAGGCTCCAACTGGTTTTTGCGCATATTCGTAGATAAAGAAGGCGGCATAGATATTGACGACTGCGGTGCCATCAGCGAATATTTCAGCTCAAAGCTGGACGAGAATGATCCTATACCTGAGGCTTATTTTCTTGAGGTTTCCTCGCCGGGTGCTGAGCGCCCGCTTAAGAAAGCGGCGGATGTTGCCAAAGCGGTAGGCAAGGACGTGTATGTGACAGTTTATGAGCCGATTCAGGGACTCAAAGAATTCGAAGGTCGTTTGCTCTCATTCGAGAACGAGGAACTGCTCATCTCCGCGGGCAAAAAAGAACATGTAGTACCGTATGCCAAAGTCGCCAGCGCGAGATTGGCCATTATTTTTTAACGTCTTGAAAGGGGGACCGGATTTTCATGAGTATGGATTTTATCGAAGCTATGAATGAACTGGAGAGGGAGAAAGGCATCAGCAAGGATGTGCTGTTTGAAGCCATCGAAGCTGCGCTGATCTCCAGCTATAAACGCAATTTTAATGCGGCGCAAAACGTGCGTGTGGACATGAACCGCAACACTGGCGTAATCAAGGTATTTGCCCGCAAGCTGATTGTTGAAGAGGTTCTGGATACCCGGACCGAAATCTCACTGCCGGCTGCACGGGAAATCAACCCGCACTTCCAGCTTGAGGATATCGCCGAGCTTGAAGTAACGCCGCGCGATTTCGGCCGTATTGCTGCACAGACTGCCAAGCAGGTAGTCACCCAGCGTATTCGTGAAGCGGAGCGCGGACTTATCTATAACGCTTTTATCGACAAGGAAGATGATATCGTTACCGGGCTTGTACAGCGCCAGGATATGCGCAACATCTATGTTGACCTAGGCAAAATCGAAGCGGTTCTGCCGCTTAGCGAGCTGATGCCTGGAGAAAAGTTCAAGCAAAGCGAGCGCATCAAGGCTTATATCACCAAGGTGGAGAATACGACCAAAGGGCCGCAGATTATGTTGTCCCGCAGTCATCCCGGATTGTTGAAGCGTCTATTCGAGCTGGAGGTTCCGGAAATTTTTGACGGTGTGGTTGAAATTCGTTCTGTAGCCCGCGAAGCAGGCTTCCGTTCGAAAATTGCCGTCTTCTCGCGCAATTCCGAAGTGGATCCGGTTGGCTCCTGCGTAGGCCCAAGAGGCACACGCGTGCAGACCATCGTCACAGAGCTGCGAGGCGAGAAAATTGACATTGTCCGTTATTCTGAGGCTGTACAGGAATATGTGGCCAACGCGCTCAGCCCGTCCAAAGTTCTTGAAGTTCAAGTCTTTGAAGCGGAAAAAATGGCCCGTGTCATCGTGCCTGATTATCAATTGTCACTGGCGATCGGCATCAAGGGGCAGAATGCCCGTCTTGCTGCCAAACTGACCGGCTGGAAAATTGATATCAAGAGCGAGACCCAGGCAGAGCAGGAATACGGCAGACCTAGAACGGTAAGCGATGAAATGCATCAGGATTCCGTCTCCATTGATTAATTAACCTGCTCACTAGAGGGGAGGCGTTTATGATGAAGCAAAGAAAGGTGCCGCTGCGCAAGTGCGTTGCCAGCCAGGAGATGATGCCCAAAAAAGAGCTGATTCGCGTGGTTAGAACGCCCGAGGGCGAAGTGCTGATCGACCTGACAGGCAAAAAGTCAGGCCGGGGCGCTTATATCTGCGGCAAGCTTGAATGCTTTAAACTGGCACAAAAGAATAAAGCACTTGACCGTGCGTTAAAATGTCAAGTGAGTCCTGAAATCTATGCCCAGCTTGCCCGGGATTTTGCATCCGTGGAGGAGCAATTTTTGGCAGCAAAGGATAGTGAGGACGATGAGTAAGGCACTTTCTTATTTAGGGCTTGCGATGAGAGCAGGCAAGATTGTCACCGGCGACGAGGCCGTGCTTAAAGCGGTACGGTCTTCAGAGGCGAAGCTGGTCGTTCTGGCGGGTGACGCTTCAGATAATACCCAAAAAAAGTTCCGTGATAAATGCGGAACCTACGATATTCCACTAGTAATCGCATTTCACCGGGATGAACTCGGTGCAAGTATTGGTAAAGACCAGCGCGTTGTGCTGGCCGTTACGGATAAAGGATTCGCGGAAATGATCTCCAAGCAACTCGGAGATACTGTCGGAGGTGGAGTTATTGACTAAAGAAGACAATAAAGATAAGCTGCGCGTTTATGAATACGCGAAATCTTTGAACATGAGCAGTAAAGAAATTATTACAATTCTGAAGCGTTTGGATGTCCCTGTGAATAATCATATGAGTGTCATGGAGAATGGCTCTGTGACCAAAGTAGAACAGTTCTTCAAGGATATTAAGTCAAACGCTGCAGCCAAGCGGGATCCCGGCACCAGCAGCCGGCCGGTAACTACCGGCTCGGTAACAGCCGAACCTCAAAGTGCTCAGAATGCCAACAAAAATCAACCGGAAAAGCAGGTAGGTATGAACAGTAACCAAAACAACAACCAATCGACGACGTCCCCAAGGCCCCAAAGCGGACAAGATTCCCGCAGAACAACAGGATCCACTCAAAATTCCCGCCCTCAGGGCAGCTCCACTAGCGGCAGCCGCCCGCAAGGCAGCTCCACTAGCAGCAGCCGTCCGCAAGGCAGCTCCACTAGCGGCAGCCGTCCGCAAGGCAGCTCGACTAGCAGCAGCCGCCCGCAAGGCAGCTCCACTAGCAGCAGCCGTCCGCAAGGCAGTTCGACCGGCGGCAACCGTCCGCAGGGCAGCTCGACTGGCGGCAGCCGCCCGCAGGGCAGCTCGACTGGCGGCAGCCGTCCGCAAGGCAGCTCGACTGGCGGCAACCGTCCGCAAGGCGGCTCGACTGGCACCCGTCCACAAGCTCAAGGCGGCGCACCACGCACTGGCGATAACCGTCCGCAAGCTCAAGGCGGCGGCACCGGCGGAGACTTCTCACGTGGCGGTGGCGGTGACAGAGGCGCTAAGAGAAACACTACAGGCGGCAGACCGAACAACAACAGCGGCCAAAAGCGCTTTGAAGACGGCAAAGGCGGCAACTACCGCGGACGTGGCGGCAAGAACAACCGTGGCAGAAACCAGTCAATGGAACGCCGCGAGAAGATTGACAACACACCGAAGAAAATTATCGTACGCGGCAGCATGACCGTTGGTGAAACTGCCAAGCTGCTTCATAAGGATGCTTCTGAAGTGATCAAGAAGCTGATCTCGATGGGTGTTATGGCAACCATCAACCAGGAACTTGATATTGACACCATTCTGCTGCTGGCCGGTGAGTTCGGCGTAGAAGTAGAAGTGAAGATTCCAGTGGATGAAGACAGCTTCGAGACCGTTGAAGAGAATGACTCCGAAGAGGATCTTCAGGCTCGTCCTCCGGTAGTAACGATCATGGGTCACGTTGACCATGGTAAAACAACACTGCTTGATGCCATTCGTTCCACGAACGTAACTGGCGGCGAAGCTGGCGGAATTACTCAGCATATCGGTGCTTATCAAGTTGAAATCAACCACAAGAAAATCACATTCCTGGATACACCGGGTCACGAAGCGTTTACCGCGATGCGTGCTCGTGGTGCCCAAGTAACAGATATGACGATTATCGTAGTAGCTGCCGATGACGGTGTAATGCCTCAGACGGTTGAAGCCATCAACCATGCAAAAGCTGCAGGTCTTCCGATTATCGTTGCAGTCAACAAAATCGACAAGCCGGGTGCAGACCCTGATAAGGTAAAGCAAGAGCTTACAAGCTATGAGCTGGTTCCGGAAGAGTGGGGCGGAGACACCATCTTCGTTAACCTGTCGGCCAAACAGCGCATCAACCTGGAAGAACTGCTGGAAATGATTCTGCTCGTTGCTGAAGTGAATGAGTACAAGGCTAACCCGGACAAACGGGCACGCGGTACTGTAATCGAAGCTGAGCTTGACAAGAACCGTGGACCGGTTGCCCGTATTCTCGTGCAGAACGGTACGTTGAAAGTCGGGGACGCTTTTGTAGCAGGTAACTGCTTCGGACGCGTACGCGCCATGGTTAATGACAAAGGACGCAAGATCAAGGAAGCAGGTCCTTCCACACCTGTGGAAATTACCGGTTTGACTGAGGTGCCTCAGGCAGGCGATCCGTTTATGGCCTTTGAAGATGAGCGTAAAGCCCGTGCTATCGCAGACAGACGTTCTACAACCCAGCGTCAGTCCGAGCTGAACACGAATACCCGTGTAACCTTGGATGACCTGTTCAAGCACATCAAGGATGGCGAGATCAAAGACCTGAACGTAATCATTAAAGCGGACGTGCAGGGATCGGTTGAAGCGCTGAAGGGCTCTTTGGCCAAGATCGAAGTCGAAGGTGTACGCGTGAAGATCATTCACAGCGGTGCAGGTGCCATTACGGAATCTGATATTACACTCGCTGCTGCATCCAATGCTATTGTTATCGGCTTCAATGTTCGTCCGGATGCCCAGACGAAAGCGGCTGCCGAGCAAGAAAAAGTGGATGTTCGTCTGCACAACATCATCTACAACGTAATTGAGGAAATTGAAAGTGCGATGAAAGGGATGCTTGATCCGATCTATAAAGAGAACGTTATCGGTCATGCAGAAGTGCGCAACGTCTTCAAAATCAGCAAAGTGGGTACCATTGCAGGTTGTATGGTTACTTCCGGCAAAATTGCCCGCAATGCCGAAATGCGCTTGATCCGCAGCGGTATCGTTGTCTTCCAAGGCAAGATCGACACCTTAAAACGTTTCAAAGATGATGCCAAAGAAGTGGCGCAGGGTTATGAATGCGGCATAACTTTGGAACGCTATAATGACGTCCAAGAGGGCGACATTATCGAAGCGTTCATTATGGAAACGGTAGAGCGCTAAGCGAAGAGGTGAATATAGATGTCTAAAATCAGAGCGGGACGGGTTGGCGAACAGATCAAGAAAGAGCTGAGCCAGCTTATCCAAAGCGGACTGAAGGACCCGCGCATCGGGTTCGTAACAGTAACAGGGGTAGATGTAACGAACGATCTCTCGCAGGCCAAGGTATACCTGAGCGTGTTCGGAGACGAAGAGCAGAAGAGCGATTCGCTAAAAGCGATTGAGAAAGCCAATGGCTTTCTCCGCTCCGAGCTTGGCAAGGCAATCCGCCTGCGCCACACGCCTGAGCTGATCTTCAAGATGGACGAATCCGTTGCTTACGGAAGCCATATTGAGAAGCTGCTCGGCGAGATCGGCAAGAACCAAGAAAGTTAGGAAAATAAAGGAGACGGCGAATGCAGAGCTATGAACAAAGTCTCCAGCAGACCCGTAAGTTTCTGCTGGAACACGACGATTATCTTGTAGTGTCGCATGTTCAGCCGGACGGAGATGCAGTCAGCTCCACCCTCGCGGTGGGCTGGCTTCTCTCATGTCTGGGCAAAAAATATACTATGCTGAATGAAGGCCCGATTCCCAAACGGATGGAATACTTATGGCATGCCGATGAGATTGTCAATCTGGCGGACGGTGAATTGCCCCGGACGTACAGTAACGTCATTTGCGTCGATTGTGCAGATTTTCAGCGTGTGGGGCTGACCCAGCGCTTTTTTGCTCAGGATGCCCTTATCGCAAACATTGATCATCATCCCACCAACAACGGTTACGGATTCGTTACGCTGATTAAGCCGGATGCTGCTGCCACTGCTGAAATTTTGTTCGACCTGCTGAAGACGTTTGAGGTGGAATGGGATATAGATATTGCTACAGCAATCTATACAGGATTGCTGACCGATACCGGCGGCTTCCGCTACACCAATACCTCACCTAAAGTGATGGCGGCTGTCTCTGAGCTGCTGGCACTGGGAGTTAACGGTCCCGAGCTGGCGGAGACGTTGCTGGAGGAAATGACATTAGCTCAGGTGAAGGTGCTGAACCGGGCACTGAACACTTTGCAATTAACTCCGCAGGGCGATGTTGCCTGGGTTTATGTAACACCACAGGATATGCTCGAATGTAATGCCGCCAATGAGGATCTTGAAGGCATTGTTAATTATCCGCGTAATATCCGCGGTGTAGAGGTCGGTATGCTGTTCAAGGTCATCGATGAGACTGCTGTGAAGGTCAGCCTGCGTTCGGCCGGCAAGGTCGATGTCGCGGCGCTGGCTCAAGTCTTCGGAGGCGGAGGACATACCCGCGCAGCAGGTGCCCGGGTTGAGGGGACGCTGGAGCAGGCAATACCACGGGTGCTGGAGGAGGTCAGACGTCTTTTATGAGTGAGCTTACAGGTGTTTTGGCTGTTTTTAAGCCAGCAGGGTACACTTCACATGATGTTGTGGCCAAAGCCCGGCGGATTCTTGGTATGAAGCGCATCGGACACACCGGAACTCTGGATCCTCAAGTGACAGGCGTATTGCCGCTTTGTCTTGGAAGGGCAACCCGGGTTGTGGAGTATATCCAGGAGCTGCCTAAGGAATATGTAGCCACACTGAGACTAGGTATGGCAAGCGATACCGAAGACTTAACCGGGACCATTACGGAAAGTGTGGATGAAGTGAAAGTTACCGAGGAAGAAGTTCTGGCGGTACTGAACTCCTTTAAAGGAGTAATCTCTCAGATTCCCCCGATGTACTCGGCGGTGAAAGTGGAAGGCAAACGCCTCTATGAGCTGGCTAGAGAAGGCAAGACTGTAGAGCGAAAGAGCCGTGAAGTGGAGATTTACGAAATTGAGATGACGGATATGGTGTACAGCGGCAATTATCCCGATATTACCTTCCGTGTGCTGTGTTCCAAGGGTACATACATCCGTACGCTTTGCGTAGATATCGGCCGGGCGCTTGGAGTGCCCGGTGTGATGGTCAAGCTGGAACGGACGATGTCCGCAGGGATATCTGCCAGTCACTGTCTAACTCTTGAGCAAATTGCCGAGCATAAAGAAGCAGGCACACTCGATGAACATCTGATCGCGGCGGATGAAGCGATTTCCCATCTGTCCCGGCATTCGGTAATGGATGAGAAGAGGAAGGCCGCCCTGCAGGGGCAGCGCCTTTCAACACGTTACGTAGCACCTGAAGTAAAGCAGGCCGGCCATTTTCGGCTTTATGATCTACAGGGAGAGTTCCTGGGCATTTATGAATTGGATGACACAGGAGCTATAGCCCCTGTAAAGGTATTCGCACAAGCATAATATTAATTTTATTAGTGAATTGTAGGTGAGAAACAGCGTGAGAACCGTAACCTTAAGTTATCCAATGCCAGCGGAGACCGCAGCGCAGTGGGCGCAGCCGCAAGTGACTGCCCTTGGCCAGTTTGACGGACTGCACCGCGGACATGCCAGCGTCATTACTTCCGCTGTAGCTCTGGCCCGTAAACAAGGCGTACCGGCAGCAGTCATGACCTTTCATCCTCATCCCAAGGATGTAATGGGCAAAGGTGACTATGATGGATATTTGACCCCGGCGAAGGACAAGCAGGAACTGCTTGCCGGCATGGGGGTCGATATTTTGTATGTAATTGAATTTAATGAGCAGCTGTCCCGGGTTAGCCCGCAGGATTTTGTCTCTGTAATGCTGCTGCCGCTGCATATTGTAACTGCAGTTATCGGCTTCGATTTCCGCTTTGGCTACATGGGCGAAGGGGATGCCGATATGCTCCGTGAGCTGGGGGACGGTGTGATGAATGTGGAGACGGTGCCTCCTTTTCTGCTTGAAGGAGAGAAGGTAAGCAGCTCCGGCATTCGGAAGAGCCTTCAGAACGGAGATCTAACTCTGGCCAACGCATGGTTTGGGCGCTGCTATCATCTGCGCGGAGTTGTAGGGCACGGCGAGAAGAGAGGCCGCACGATTGGTTTTCCGACTGCAAATCTTCAGCTTGAAGACCTTTATGTCATCCCGGCTAAAGGGGTGTATGCAGTGCGGGTCTTTTATAAGGAAGACGTTCTGTACGGCGTAATGAATGTCGGCGTGAAGCCAACGTTCCATGAGGGGATGATTGCCCCGAGCTTTGAGGTGCATCTGTTTGATTTTGCAGGAGACATCTATGAAGAGGAACTTAGGGTAGAACTGGTCTCCTTTATCCGGCCTGAGCGTAAATTTGAGTCGATTGATGCCCTGATTTCACAGATTGCTGCAGATGCCGAAACGGCTAAAGAGCTGCTGGGCTATCATTCTTAATCTGCACGGGACAAGCCGTTTACTTTTCTTTCCGATAATGCTATACTGATTAACGTTGCTGGAAAAACAGCATCATAACCATAGCTTGGTTGCGCGTTCTCACCGACGGTGACGAGGCTACTGGCGATTATAATGAAGGAGGTGAACAGGATGGCATTGACTCAAGAACGTAAACACCAATTGATCGACGAGCACAAAACTCATGAATCCGATACTGGATCCCCTGAGGTGCAAGTTGCTATCCTTACGGAGAACATCGTTAATTTGACTGACCACTTGCGTACGCACAAGAAGGATCATCATTCCCGTCGCGGATTGCTGAAGATGGTTGGACAACGTCGTAAACTGCTGGCGTATTTGAAGAACAAAGACATCAGACGTTACAGCGCCCTGATCGAAAAACTGGGATTGCGTCGTTAATTTTCCATAAGATTACCCTTAAAGCAGCCTGGTTGTATACCGTATGTCCTTCTCGGAGCGACAGCGGGACAGCCGGGTTGCTTTTTGAAAATTTAGGGAAAACTTTTACAATTAGGCAAGCTTAACTTATTCGCAAAAACGGCTATTTTACCTCTTATGGAGGACAAGCCGTTTTTGCTTGTATAAAACATAGAGAACCGGCCCTTGACCCCAAAGTGATCAAGACATCCGTTTCAACAATGACAATTCACTGAACCTGCGATAATGTACAGCGGGTCTACTACCATTCAAGGAGGGATTTTATGGAACAACGTGTAGAAATGCAGCTTGGCGGAAGACGCCTTGTGCTGGAAACAGGCCGTCTGGCCAAACAAGCGAACGCAGCCGTAATGGTTCGTTACGGAGATACTGCTGTATTGTGTACGGTTACAGCGTCTAACGAACCTAAAGATCTGGATTTTTTCCCGCTTACGGTTAACTATGAAGAAAGATTATACGCAGTGGGTAAAATTCCGGGCGGATTTATTAAACGCGAAGGCAGACCGAGTGAGAAGGCTATTTTGTCCAGCCGTCTGACTGACCGTCCGATTCGTCCGCTGTTTCCGGAAGGATTCCGCAATGACGTGCAAGTATTGAATATGGTTATGAGCGTGGATCAGGATTGTGCGCCGGATATTGCTGCTATGATCGGTACTTCCGCAGCACTCAGTATTTCCGATGTTCCTTTCAATGGTCCTATCGGCGGTGTGGCTGTCGGCCGCATTGACGGTCAATTCATCATTAATCCTGACGTTGCACAGCAGGCTGCAAGTGACATCTACGTGGTGGTAGCAGGAACTAAAGACGCCATCATGATGGTGGAAGCGGAAGCCAACGAAGTGCCGGAAGATGTAATGCTGGAAGCCATCATGTTCGGTCATGATGAAGTCCGTAAGATCGTAGCAACAATTGAGCAGCTGGTAGCAGTTGCCGGCAAAGAGAAGATGGCTGTGAAGCTGCATGCGGTTAACGCTGATGTCAACACAGAGGTTCGCGCTTATGCTGAAAGCCGTCTGGTAGATGCCGTGAAAATTGCCGAGAAGCATGCCCGTCAGGATGCCATCGACTTGGTCAACAATGAAACGGTGGAGTATTTCGTTGAGAAATACATAGAGACACCTGAACTTCTTAAAGATGTGAAGGAAGTCCTGCACGATATCGTGAAGGATGAAGTCAGACGTTTGATTACACATGATAAGATTCGCCCGGATGGCCGTAAGCTGGATGAAATCCGTCCGATTGAATGTGATACTTCCCTGCTTCCGCGTACGCACGGTTCCGGACTGTTCACCCGTGGACAAACACAAATCCTTAGCGTATGTACACTGGGTGCACTGGGTGATGTACAGATTCTTGACGGTATTGATCCGGCAGAAACCAAACGGTTTATGCATCACTACAATTTCCCTCCGTTCAGCGTAGGGGAGGCACGTCCGCTTAGAGCACCGGGACGCCGCGAGATTGGCCACGGAGCCCTTGGAGAACGCGCGTTGTCCAAAGTCATTCCTAGTGAAACCGAATTCCCGTACACCATCCGTTTGGTATCTGAAGCGATTGAATCCAACGGATCTACTTCCCAGGCAAGTATCTGCGCAAGCATTCTGGCAATGATGGATGCGGGTGTGCCGATCAAAGCCCCTGTAGCGGGAGTAGCGATGGGTCTGATCAAGGACGGAGAGCATGTGTCAATCCTGACAGATATTCAAGGTATGGAAGATCATCTTGGCGATATGGACTTCAAGGTAGCAGGTACGGCTGAAGGTGTAACGGCGATTCAGATGGATATCAAAATCGACGGCATCGACCGTAAAATCCTGCAGGATGCTTTGCAGCAGGCTAAAGAAGGACGTATGTTCATCTTGGGCAAAATGATGGAAGCTATCTCCGAGCCTAGACCAAGCTTGTCGAAATACGCTCCTAAGATCATTATCATCAATATCAATCCGGACAAGATCCGTGATGTTATCGGTGCAGGTGGTAAGATTATCAATAAAATCATTGAAGAAACCGGCGTGAAGATCGACATCGAACAGGATGGCCGTGTCTTTATCGGATCTTCGGATGAAGAAATGATTCAGAAAGCCCGCGGCATTATCGAAGGCATTGTGCGTGAAGTGCAGGTCGGCGAAATTTATGTGGGTACCGTTAGACGCATCGAGAAGTTCGGCGCATTTGTTGAACTGATTCCGGGTAAAGACGGATTGGTGCATATTTCCCAGCTCTCCACTGAGCGCGTAGCTAAGGTAGAAGATGTTGTTGCCATCGGCGACACTATCACTGTAAAAGTTACCGAAATTGACCAGCAGGGCCGTGTGAATCTGTCGCGCAAAGCGGTATTGACTTCGGAAAGCGGAGCAAAGGCGTAAGCCGGCCTCTCCCTTTTGGAAACAGTGTCAATTGTATAATTGAGAAGAGACAGAAGCTTATGCATTCTGGCTCTTTTTTAAAAATATAAGAATTTATAGGCTTCACACTATAAATTATCCTTATATTTCTCGGGCCCCACTTTGTGGGGTTATTTTAATTTGCGTAAGGCGCAGGTTGTATGCATATTCTTCTCCAACCATACATAGGCTGGGACAAAGCGTCCTTGCACCCTGTGCGGGGACGAGCGTGAGACGTTTCTGCCGGGGAGGAAAGACGTCATGAAGACGGAAAAAGCTGCGCTTGTGCTTGCCTGTATTGCTGTAGTAATCGGCCTTGGCAGTACATTTGGACCGGTGAAGGAAATGCTGGCCGAGCTTAAGCCGCAGGATGGACTGGCTGTGTGGAGTAATATTCCGAAAGAGCGTGATCAGGAGCTGCGTTCTTTGATTGAGAGCAAAGCGGCCAAGCTGAATGCCGCACCGGTGGATGCTGTTGTAGACCGGGTGTGGAAGGCAATTCCGGGTTATAATGGCCTTGAAGTGGATGTAGAGGCCACGTACCGCAGTACACTGCTGCAGGGGCCGGGAGAGGGTCTGAAATGGGTGTACCGGCAAATCCCGCCAAAGGTGTCGCTGAATGATCTGGGTGCTCACCCGATTTACCGGGGGAATCCGGCTAAGCCGATGGTCTCGCTGATGATCAATGTAGCATGGGGCAATCAATTCATTGTACCGATGCTTAACATTTTGGATGAGGAAAAGGTAAAGGTGACCTTTTTTCTGGATGGAAGCTGGCTTAGCCATAACCGGGAGCTTGCGGCCGAGATGCTGAAACGCGGGCATGAGATGGAGAATCATGCGTATACCCATCCCAATATGAGCACTTTAAGCCGGGCCCGGGCGACCGCCGAGATTGAGAAAACAAAGAGTCTGCTGAAAGAGAGTCTTGGAGTAACCAATACCTGGTTTGCGCCTCCGTCCGGTGATTTTGATCAGGAAACAGTGGATATCGCCGCCTCATTGGGGCTGAAAACGGTGCTGTGGACACTGGATACCGTCGATTGGCGTAACCCTTCTCCAGAATCCGTTGTCGTTAAAATCAGCAGCCAGTCCGAGCCGGGCACATTGATATTGATGCATCCGACAGCTTCCTCCTCCAAAGCGCTGAGAGGCATGATCCGGGGGATTAAAGCTAAAGGTCTTCAGCTGGGTACGGTCAGTGAAACACTGTCAGCGGAGCGGCTGGCCCCTTCAGAAGTTGAGTGAGCGGTTAATTTCTGGTAGGATAAGAGTCGCGCGTAACAAATACAAAGATAGATACAGGGCTATGCCAGGAGGACGTAGAAGTGGAAAAAATAGTATTGTCGAACGGCCTGCGGGTGGTTACGGAGAAAATTCCTACCGGACGCTCCGTTTCCTTTGGAATCTGGGTCAAGAATGGCTCCCGCAATGAGAACCCGCTGAATAACGGGATTTCTCATTTTATCGAACACATGCTTTTTAAAGGCACCGACCGGTTCAGTGCCAAGGATATTGCCGAGCAGTTTGATGCGATTGGCGGCAACGTCAACGCATTTACCTCGAAGGAATATACATGTTATTATGCAAAAGTATTGGATGAGCATCTGCCGATCGCCGTGGATGTGCTGTCCGATATGTTTTTCCGCTCGCGGATTGATGCCGAAGAGCTGGCCAAGGAGAAAAATGTCATCCTGGAGGAAATCGCCATGTGCGAGGATACGCCGGATGATCTGGTACATGATCTGATGTGCGCTGCGGCGTACGGCGAGCATCCGCTGGCTTATTCCATTCTGGGCTTGAAGGAACGGCTGGCGGACATGACGGCCGATGATCTCCACGCGTATATGAAACAGCAGTATACCATTGAGAATACGGTAATCAGCGTAGCAGGCAATATCAATGACGGACTGGTTGAACTGTTGGAGGCCCATTTCGGATCATTCGATAATCATGGTGAATCCGCGCCTTTGACAGCTCCTGATTTCCATGGCGAACTGCTGTTTCACCGCAAAAAGACGGAGCAAAACCATATTTGCCTTTCCCTCCCGGGCGTAGAGGGCGGCGGGCCGCTGCAATATGCCATGGTGCTGCTGAATAATGCCATCGGCGGCGGGATGAGCTCCAGAATGTTCCAAGAGATTCGCGAAAAACGCGGTTTAGCCTATTCCGTATACTCCTATCACAGCTCCCAGGCAGACAGCGGCCTGTTTACCGTCTATGCCGGCACTGCGCCGAAGCAGACCAAAGAGGTGACGGAGCTGATCAAGGAAATGATGCATGATCTTGCCGTTAACGGTCTTAGCGAAGATGAACTGAGAAAAGGCAAAGAGCAGCTCAAGGGAAGCCTGATCCTCAGCCTGGAGAGCACCAGCAGCCGGATGAACCGGATTGGCAAAAATGAGCTGATGCTTGGAAGGCATGATACACTTGACGATATGATCACCAAAATCGGACTCGTCACTATGGATGATATCAATCGATTACTGGACCACATGTTTGCTGAGCCCCTCGCATTAGCGATGGTCGGCTCCTCTGATAAAGCTATTGCCAATGTTAGGAGAGATGATCTTGTCTTATTACGTTCAAATTAATAAACTGCCCGGCAACGAAGATGTGCTGCTGCCCCGCAAAATGTCAGAACAGGCTTCCGGCTATGATCTGTATGCGTCTGTGGACGGTGAGGTTGTGCTTGCTCCGGGCGAGCGGGCCCTGATCCCTACGGGAATTTCGCTGGCGATGCCGGACGGGCTGGAGGCGCAGATCCGTCCGCGCAGCGGCCTTGCTCTAAAGCACGGCATTACCTGTCTGAATACTCCGGGAACGATTGATGCCGATTACCGTGGTGAAATTAAAGTATTACTGATTAACCTGGGTCAGGAGCCTTTTGCCATCGCACGCAATGAGCGGATTGCCCAAATGGTGTTCCAGGCCGTGCCGTCCGTGAACATAGTGGAGGTGGACGAGCTGTCCGAGACACAACGCGGCGCCGGAGGCTTTGGCCATACGGGCAAATAGCAGACGGAATTTTTGTTTTACTCATACCTGGAGCTTGCGGATGTAGCCTGTAAAGGCCTTCTTCGCAGGCTTTTTTTGTTGAATTGACCTTGATTTGAGTCAATTCATTTATCAGTTTCCCCTGTATTTCTTCTCTGCTCTTCACCCATGGGCGGCCCCCGGCATAAGATGATTTATAGTCGATAGTGTATGTGGAAAGGAGCGTCATCCCTATGCTTACTGGCATCAGGATCGTGTTCCTGGGCGGGGACGCGAGACAGATTGAAGTGATTCGGAAATGTGTGGAAATGGATGCGACGGTAAGTGCTGCCGGATTCGATAAGTGGGAATCCCCTAGCCCGGGGGTGAACCTGGCAGAGCTGTCGGCAGAGCTCTTAGGCAATGCGGATGTGCTGGTACTGCCAACCGTTGGTTGTGATGATGAAGGGAATATTAATGCGCTGTTCTCCTCTCACCGTCTGCAGCTGCTGGATGAGCACATCGCTGCGATGCCGTCCCGATCCACGGTGTATACCGGTATGGCCAAAAGCTACTTGCGCAGCCTGTGCGCCAGACATTCGCTAAAGCTGGTGGAACTGCTAAACCGGGACGATGTGGCGATATACAACTCCATCCCTACAGCAGAAGGTGCGCTGGTTATGGCCATTCAGAATACCGATTTTACTATTCATGGTTCCACATCGATGGTACTCGGGATGGGAAGAACCGGGTTTACGATGGCGCGGGCGCTTCAAGGGCTCGGCTCCAGCGTAAAGGTGGGGGTAAGAAGACAGGAGCATTATGCGCGGGCGGAAGAGATGGGCTGGAAGCCTTTTATGACAGGTGAGCTGCTGCTTCATGTGCCGGATGTTGATCTAATCTTCAATACCATCCCAAGCATGATTATTACCGCGCAGGTGTTATCCCGCCTTCAGAGGCACTGCGTAATTATTGATTTGGCCTCCGCACCGGGCGGATGTGATTTCCGCTATGCGGAGAAGCGCGGGATTAAAGCGATGCTGGCTCCGGGATTGCCCGGGATCGTTGCCCCCAAGAGCGCCGGAATTATTATGGGTAGTGCGCTGGTACAGTCGATATCTGACGAGACTACAATCAGGGGGGACGATTAAATGGATTGGCATGGTAAAACAGTAGGTTATGCAATTACCGGTTCACATTGCACGTTTGCCGAAGTGATGCCGCAGATTCAGCGCTTTATGGACGACGGTGCAAATGTGGTGCCGATTGTTTCCGCATCGGTGCTGAACACGGATACCCGCTTCGGCACATCGGAAAATTGGTTAAAACAGTTGAAAGATATAACAGGGAATGATATCATTTCTACAATTGTTGAAGCGGAACCGCTGGGTCCTTCCAAGCTGCTGGACGTTCTGACGATCGCCCCTTGCACGGGGAATACGACGAGCAAATTGGCGAACGCCATGACAGACAGCCCTGTACTGATGGCAGCAAAGTCCCAGATGCGTAACGGTCGGCCGCTAGTGCTGGCCATCTCCACGAATGACGGCCTTGGCCTGAATGCGGCGAATATTGCAAAGCTTTTGGTAGCCAAACATATTTATTTTGTGCCGTTCGGCCAGGATAATCCTGTAGGCAAGCCCAACTCGCTTGTAGCACGTATGGATCTCATACCCGAGGCCTGCTACGCAGCTTTGCAGGGCAATCAGCTGCAGCCGATGATTATCGAACGGTTTCATTCAGCATAATTAGCATGTTTCGATACAGTAATCATGCTCGAACATAGGCTTCACTTTTGCCGCCCTCATTCTGAGGGCGGTTCAGCTCTTTTTTAGCTTTCAAAGGTTGGACCTGGCCGCGTCTATTGTCATTACTTGATTTGGGCAGGTCCCGTGTAATTAGAAAGGAGCGTCATCCTTATGTTTACTGGCATCAGGATCGTGTTCCTGGGCGGGGACGCAAGACAGCTGGAGGTTATTCGTAAATGCGTAGAGATGGAAGCGACGGTAAGCGCCGCCGGGTTTGATAAGTGGGAAACTCCAAGTCCGGAAGTGAACATGAGTCAGCTTTCGGCCGGACTGCTCAGCAGCGCGGATGTGTTGGTGCTGCCTACGGTGGGGTGTGACGAGGAAGGAAATATTAATGCCGTATTTTCCTCGGATCGCCTACAGTTGCTTGACGAACATATCGCGGCGTTGCCGCCGAATTGCACAGTGTATGCCGGTGTAGCCAAAAGTTATTTGCGCAACCTGTGCGCCAGACATTCGATTAAGCTCGTGGAACTGCTGAACCGGGACGATGTGGCGATTTACAACTCCATTCCAACAGCAGAGGGTGCACTGGTTATGGCCATCCAGAATACCGATTTTACAATTCACGGCTCCTCTTCGATGGTGCTCGGCATGGGCAGAACCGGATTTACAATGGCGAAGGTATTGCAGGGACTCGGTGCCAGTGTAAAGATAGGCGTAAGGAGGCAAGAGCATTACGCACGTGCGGAGGAGATGGGCTGGAAGCCATTTATGACCGGAGAACTGCTGCTGCATGTGCCGGAGGCTGATCTCATCTTTAATACCGTACCGGGCATGATTATAACCGCGCAGGTACTTTCACGTCTTCAGAAGCACTGTGTAATTATCGATCTGGCCTCCGCCCCGGGCGGATGCGATTTCCGCTATGCGGAGAAGCATGGAATCAAGGCGTTGCTGGCTCCAGGTCTGCCTGGAAGGTTTGCCCCAAAAAGCGCAGGGATGATTATGGCTAATGCGTTGGTGCAGTCGATATCTGACGAGACATTGCGCACAGCGGACAATAAATGAATTGGCTTATAAATGAGTAGGTTATATTATTATTCAGCATTTCAAAGTAAAGATCTTGCGTACATGAGCCGTTCCTTGGATAGAGACAGTTCTTCAGTGCATATAACGCATGCTTGCTTAGAGAAGTAATGGAGGAATTATAAATGGGTATTTTGGTGCAAAAGTTCGGCGGAACCTCATTGTCCACACCGGCAGCGAGGGAGCATGTCATCCGCCACGTCAAACGGGAGATGGCCAGCGGCTTTGATCTGGTTATTGTCGTCTCCGCTATGGGACGCAAAGGGGAGCCTTACGCAACCGATACGCTGCTTGACTGGGCAGTGCAGAACGGGAATTCCCTGCCGGACCGGGAGAAAGATCTTTTGATGTGCTGCGGAGAAATAATCTCCGCCACTACACTGTGTGGTCTGCTGGAGCAGGAGGGCATCCGCTCTACTGTGCTTACAGGCGCACAGGCTGGCTTCCTTACCGACAACAACTACGGCAACGCAAGAATTCTTGATGTGCAGACCGAACGCATTCTACGGGAATTGCGAGAGCATAAAGTAGTTATAGTAACCGGGTTTCAGGGTCAGACCGAAGCCGGTGATTTTACGACCCTTGGACGCGGAGGAAGCGATACCTCAGCAACTGCGCTTGGTGCAGCGCTCCGTGCGGATATGGTCGATATTTACACCGATGTGGACGGGATTCTTACAGCCGATCCGCGGATTGTCGAGGATGCGAAGCAACTGACCTATGTCAGCTATACAGAAATCTGCAACATGGCCTATCAAGGGGCTAAAGTTATACATCCCCGTGCGGTGGAAATTGCCATGCAGGCCCAGATTCCTGTACGTGTGCGTTCAACGTTCTCGGAAGCCGAAGGTACACTTGTCACTCATCCTGAAGGGTTCAGCGATGTTTCACATGGGGTAGTGGACCGTTATGTGACAGGGATTGCTTATGTCAGTAACATTACACAGATCTCCGTGGAATGTCCGGACGGCAACGGTACCGGAGTACAGCTGCAAATCTTCAAAAGCATGGCCGACAATGAAATCAGTGTGGACTTTATCAATGTAACGCCTTCGGAGGCGCTGTATACTGTGAACGATGACAAATCGGAGCAGGCTATCGCTGCGCTGCAAGAGTTGGGGCTTCGTCCCAAGAGCTTGTCCGGCTGTGCCAAGGTCTCGGTAATCGGCGGAGGCATTAACGGCGTTCCGGGGATTATGGCCCGCATTGTCGAGGCGTTAACCTTGCAGAACATTCAGATTTTACAGTCTGCCGATTCCAATACAACAATCTGGGTACTGGTGAAGAAGGAAGATATGGTACAGTCGCTGCGCGCACTGCATGCCAAGTTTGAATTGCACCGCTGACAAGGAGGAATTCAAAGTGGATTTCGGAAGATTAATAACCGCGATGGTAACCCCTTTTGACGGGGATGGAGAAATCAACTGGGAAGCAACTTCACGCCTTGTTGACTATTTGATTGAGGAACAGAAATCCGAAGCGCTGGTAGTCTGTGGTACCACTGGAGAATCACCCACACTAAGCGAAGAGGAGAAGCTCCGGCTTTTTTTCTACGTTCTGGAGAAAGCGGACGGACGCTGTAAAATCATTGCCGGAACGGGTAGCAACAGCACGAAGAATTCGATTCATCTTACGAAGGAAGCGGAGAAAATCGGAGTAGATGGTGTTCTTCTCGTCGTTCCTTATTATAATAAGCCGAACCAGGAGGGGCTATACCGGCACTTTTCGGCGATCGCTGCGGAAACAAGCTTGCCCTGTATTCTTTACAATGTTCCAAGCCGTACCAGCGTAAGCATGAGTGTGGCGACGACATTAAGACTTGCTGAAATTCCCAATATTGTGGCGACCAAGGAATGTGCCTCAGTCGATCAGATTACTCTGATCGCTTCAGCTTGTGCGGATGATTTCCACGTATATTCGGGGGATGATTCTGCGGGACTGGCAACACTTGCCGTCGGCGGTCACGGTATTATTAGCGTTGCCAGCCATGTGGTGGGAGTTGAGATGTCGGAAATGATCGAAGCCTTTATCTCCGGCAATGTGCACCGGGCCGGCGAGCTTCACCGCCAACTGTTCCCTGTGTTCAAAGGGTTGTTTGAGTGCCCGCAGCCGCTGCCGAACCCTTCGGCTGTTAAGTATGCATTGGAACTGCGGGGTATTCCTGTCGGATCCGTGCGTCTGCCACTGGTGGGACCGAGCGATGATGAAGCCGAGTTCATTAAAGCGCTGCTGAATTAGAAGGTCAAATCTCTTGAATAAGCATTGCAGCAAGAAGCCGGCTTCCCGCGTGGGGAACCGGCTTCTTGCTTTTTGTATTAAAACTGTAAGCTGACGGTTAATTCTCAAACAGTCGAAATGTTGTGAAATAAGCGCAAATGTTAAGGATTGCAACATAGTTTCTGCTTGTCTTTTCCTCAAATAATGCAGGTTCTTTAAGGAAAGAATAGGCTTACGAAGCCGATGACTTGTCTTTTGCCAAAAAAATCATGTATAATGTTCTTAAGTGACTGGGTGCGGCAAAAATTAAATATGCGGTAATCTTCCGTCAATGTAATTTTACATTGTGTGACAGGATAGGTCCTTGTATAAGTCTGTGCAATTGCTGCCAGATTTACGCGCGAGGGGCGCGGCGGTGAAGTTTGACGGTGTTTGTCCGCTTCAAGAAGGTGCTCACTGCCCGAATTCGGGGGTTTTTCGCTTTGCGTAATTATGCAGACTTACGGAATTTCTTGTTCATCGTGGAAACTATCGGCAATTTGAAGAATGTGTTCAGCGCCGCTGAAATAATGAAGCTCATTGTTTACAAATAAAAAGTATGACGTCCAACATCATAGGAGGGTTAGATTCATTTGTCCAAAAAAAACAACAACGATAAATTGCTGATATTCGCATTGGGCGGAGTCGGAGAAATCGGGAAAAACATGTATGTCGTTCAATACGGAAACGACATTGTAGTCGTGGATGCCGGTCTGAAGTTCCCGGAGGAAGATATGCTCGGTATTGATATTGTAATACCTGACATTTCGTACCTGACAGAAAACCGCGACAAGGTAAGAGGTATTGTGCTTACCCACGGACACGAGGATCACATCGGCGGATTGTCTTATGTGCTTAAGAACCTGAATGTTCCGGTTTATGGAACAAGACTTACCCTTGGACTTGTGGAGAACAAGCTTAAGGAAGCTAATCTGCTCGGAGAAACGAAACGGATTCTAATTAACGAAGATTCGGAAATTGAACTGGGAACTTCATTGAAAGCAACCTTCTTCAGAACCAATCACAGTATTCCTGACTCTGTCGGAGTATGCATCGAAACACCGGAAGGCAATGTTGTCCATACAGGTGACTTCAAATTTGACCACACCCCAGTCAATGGTCAATTTGCCAATCTCCACCGTATGGCTGAAATCGGCCAGAAAGGCGTACTGGCGCTTATGTCTGACAGCACGAACGCAGAGAAGCCAGGCTTCACGCCTTCGGAGAAGAATGTCGGCATCGTACTGGAAGATATCTTCCGCAAGGCTGAACAGCGTGTTGTTGTGGCAACCTTTGCTTCCAACGTGCACCGTATTCAGCAGGTGGTTAACGCCGCTGAATCCACTGGCCGCAAGATTACGGTTATTGGCCGCAGTATGGTGAATGTGGTATCCATCGCTTCCGAGCTGGGTTATCTGCATGTGCCGGACGGCATGCTGATTGAACCGGAGGAAATGAATAGAATGGCCGGCAACCGTGTAGTTGTGCTGTGCACAGGCAGCCAGGGCGAACCGATGTCAGCTCTTACACGCATGGCGCGCTCCAGCCACCGCAAAGTGGATATTCTTCCGGGCGACACCGTTATCATTGCGGCAACGCCGGTACCGGGTAACGAGAAATATGTAGGCCGTACGATTGATGAATTGTTCCGTCTTGGCGCTAACGTGATTTACAGCGGTTCCAATTCCGGCGTTCACGTCTCCGGTCACGGCAGCCAGGAAGAGCTGAAGCTGATGCTCAACCTGATGAAGCCTAAATACTTTATTCCTATCCATGGTGAATTCCGGATGCAGCGCAAACATGCGCTTCTGGCAGAATCAGTCGGAGTGGAACCAAGCAACATTTTCATTACCGAAATCGGTGAAATTGTTGAAATTCAGGGCGGATCAGCCCGCAAAGCCGGCAAGGTTACTGCAGGCAACGTGCTGATTGACGGTCTTGGCGTTGGCGATGTCGGCAATATTGTACTGCGAGACCGCAAGCTGCTGTCCCAGGATGGTATCCTTGTTGTCGTTGTGACACTGAGCAAGCAGAACGGAGCAATCGTATCCGGACCGGATATTATCTCCCGCGGCTTTGTCTACGTGCGCGAGTCCGAAGGACTTCTGGATGAAGCGAACCGGATTGTCTCCAGTACGCTGCAGCGCCTGATGAGCGAGAAGGTCAATGAATGGGCTTCGCTCAAAACAAGCGTCAAAGATTCACTCGGCCGTTTCCTCTATGAGCAAACACGCCGCAGACCGATGATCCTCCCGATCATTATGGAAGTGTAAGAAGCAACTAGCTTCTTATAATATAAATATGCAGGGCCAAAGGCCCCTTCTCCCCGGAAATATTGGACGGTTTCTTGGGGAGGAGGGGTCTTTGTGTTGTGCAGCATTATCCCCTGTGTCTATGCAAAATTTGAATGGCAGGTCCGGCTCCGATGCCGATGTGCCCAAATAATTTATTGGCAGGGACAACATTTAGGCCCTTCAATCGTTATATAGCCAAGGAGGTGCAAGATGGGCCCGAAACTGAAGGAGCAGCAGCTTCAATCCAAAATGGCAGAAATCCGCAAGTATTTAATCCGCTTGGGCGCTGGCACCGCCGATGCGGAAGATATCGTGCAGGACACTGTGTACAAGGCACTGCTGTATCTTGACGGGATTGACGAACATAAGATCAGCGCGTGGCTCTACAAGGTGGCAATTAACAGCTACTATGATTTATGCCGAAGGCAAACACGGTTCCAGTATTCCGAAGAAATCGATCTTGAGGCACCTGCAAATGAGCTGCCCGAATCAATGCTGCTGCAGCAGGAGCAAAAGGTGCTTATCGAAAAGGTTCTTGGAAAGCTGAATCCGGCGAACCGCCAGCTGATATTGCTGAAATATGAGATGGAATTCTCCTATAAACAAATCGCGGCGCTTCTAGGCATAACGGAAGGGACGGTAAAGGCTTCACTATACCGCGCCAGACAGCAGTTTCAACAAATTTACGGAGGTGAGGCTGAATGACTGCTCCATGGGAAGAACAAGAGGATCAGAATCTGGTATATACACTGAAACAAGCCAAACGCAAAAGCCTGTTCCGCAGCATTGTCATTTCGCTGCTTGTTAGTATTCTTACACTGGTAGCTATTTTCTTCGGTGCTGCACAGCTGGTGGAGCGGAGATCGGCTGAGTCCCGCTACAGCGAATGGATGTATATGAGGATCAGCAGTCCCAATGAATTTCCGTCCGGATTTAGAGACAACCGTGGATTTCTGTCGGGTGTCATGGAAGTGAATACGTACAAAATCATTGAAGGTGTACCTGTTCCGTGGAATGAGAAATGGTTCAATTACAACGAGTGGTGGTTTCCGTTTGCTACCGGTGCATATGGAGGTACAACCCATCTTAGTGGGACTGACCCGCAGATGAAAGTGGAGGGCTATAAATACAACAGGCAGTACAATCCCTACAACGGACAGAGGGAGATGGCTTATTATATTCCAGAAGTGAATTACGGTAAAATCCTGAATGACCTTTCCTTGCTTACGAAGATGGAGCCTGACGAACTGATGGAGATGGCTTTATCTTTCGATAAGCCTTATTCCTTTGATGAAGTGAAGAAGATGCTGCCTGAAGGAGTGAGACCTGTATGGTATTGGGTCGATACGTATGATGAAACCTCACGGTTCAATTTGGAACCCCATGAAGACGGGAACGGCGGGATGATAGACCCAGAGCCTATGGCATCTTCATCTGGTGTATACGGTTTTGGGATCGGGCCTAACCGGGATGAGGCGTCACCGGATGATTTTCTTGAGCACATCAAGAGCGGGCTTAAACTAAAGGACAATTACCACAGTGAATACAAGCGGATCCATCAATACCTAAAAAAAGACAAAAATGAACCTGAAGCCGGAGATG
Source organism: Paenibacillus sp. FSL L8-0340 (assembly GCF_038593145.1). NCBI lineage: Bacteria > Bacillati > Bacillota > Bacilli > Caryophanales > Paenibacillaceae > Paenibacillus > Paenibacillus sp. FSL L8-0340. Next base: position 4,428,747 of record NZ_CP151967.1, on the reverse strand, counting down.
TCCGCATTCTGGGTGTCGTGGTCACCGGCTCCGCAGCCGGTCTGAAGAACCTGAATGGGCAGTCCTATATCCGCGGTGTTGTGCTGGGAGCCGTTGCGGATAACTATTAAGATAGGAGGAACCAAGCTATTTTTTGTAGAAGTTCATTGCATAAGGGAGTCCCCTGGAATGTCATACTATTGAAAGATAGTACGGCTGCAGCAGATTAGCGCTGTAAGCGGAAAGGGTGAACTGTGCATAATGGACTTTACAGCAGATACTGATACTGGCAAGAATGAAGAGATCCTTCCGGGAGAAATAAAGCCCGTAACGAGTGAACCCATCCCACCGGGTACTGTGGGGGTTCTGAAGGAGCTGGGGCAGACGGTAGTTCCAACGGGAGAACCCGATATTTTCTGTATAACGATTATTGGGCAGATTGAGGGGCATTTCGTACTGCCTCCGCACAACAAAACGACTAAATATGAACATATAATTCCGCAGCTGGTGGCTGCCGAACAGAACAAAAATATAAAAGGGCTGCTGATAATTCTGAATACGGTCGGCGGTGATGTGGAGGCAGGGCTGGCGATTGCAGAAATGATCGCGTCTTTGTCGAAACCGACGGTGACCGTAGTCATTGGCGGGGGCCACAGCATCGGAGTTCCGATTGCCGTGTCTTCCAGCTATTCCATTATTGCGGAGAGCGCAACTATGACGATTCATCCAATCCGCATGAACGGCCTTGTTATAGGTGTGCCCCAGACCTTTGAATACATGGAGCGCATGCAGGAGAGGATGGTCAGATTCGTCACTTCCCATTCACATATTTCAGAACAGCAATTTAAAGATTTAATGTTTAAGACAGGGGAGCTTAATCGTGATATCGGTACAGCTGTTGGCGGCTCTGATGCCGTCAAATATGGTCTGATGGATGAGGTAGGAGGTATCGGAGCAGCGCTGGCGCATCTGAATAGGCTGATTGCCAAGGATGATCTCCAAAGAACAGATGTGTTGCTGCCGGGGGGGCTGACTCAATGACCTTCTATACGGTGCTTCCGATGGAACAAGTTTTTGAAGGGGCGATCCACTTTTCACAGCCCTTGCGGGAGGTCAGCATTCAGGGAATGTTGATGCAGGTTGAACCGCTGGAGGGGGGACAAGCACGGATTGTAAGGCTGCTTCAATGCCCGCTGGACAAATATTTGGACCCGGCATTCGCTCCGGGAGCCGTCGTGTTTTACGATAGATGACAACTACCCCCGGAATCCTTAAGGGAAATGCGAACAGAGAACATAAAGATGCATTTTCTGACAAAACAGAACATAGGTACGCCACGCCATTATATGGTATAATGTTGTTCCGGGGGTGGCTGTTGTGGCTAAACGAAAAAAGAAGAAGAAAAAAGCGCTGCTCGGCAGTGTTCTAAAATATGAAATTTACGGCATTATGCTGATAACGATTTCCGTCATTGCATTGTCCGGCGAGGCTGCGGTTGGACGTTCTCTTTCGAGTATGGCAGGTTATTTATTAGGCCGTTTTTATTTTGTGCTGCCGTTGGCCGGTATTTTTTACGGGCTGATGGTGATGATTCACAGAAGATGGCCTTCGAGTTGGAACAGCCGCCATTCCGGCGTGCTGCTGCTTGTGCTGTCCTTGTGTCTGATGAGTTCGATCTCAGCGATGGAGCAGAAGCTCGGTCCATTGTCGATGCTGCATCCTGGCAATGTTATGGCGCAAATACATACTGATCTTTCCGGTGCACTTTCGCCCGGTTCCAGCAACAGCAGCGTATATATGCTTGGCAAAGATATTAGCGGAGGCTATATCGGGGCGCTGGAGTTCGCAGCCCTGTTGTGGCTTTTCGGCACGCTTGGTGCCAAGCTGCTAATGATTGTAATGATGGCCATCAGCTTCATGCTGGTCACGAATCTGTCATATGTAGAGCTGTTCTCGCTGCTGCGGGTCCGTGCTGGGAAGCTGCTGGAAGGGATTCGCCTGAAAGCGGCCAACCGTCCAGCTGCAGTTCCCGTTGCGGCCCGTTCCTCCAGAACAGGCAGAACACCAGCACCACATCCTGTTCAAGAGCTTGAGGAGGATGAAGAGGAGGAGGACGAGCAGGCTTTGCCAAGACGAAGTCAACCGCTGTTTTTCCGGCGGATTGGGGGTTGGCTGAGCGGGACTTCACGGACAGAAGGGCAAGGCGAAGAAGACCGGGAGGAAGATCTCACAGCAGATTTGCTTAACGGTCCGCCCAATAGCCCGATTATTAGCGGACTCGATGCCGGGAGAGGGCGTGCTTCCCTCGATAATCTGGAGGATGATTTCGCTGGAGAAGAGCTGGAGCCCGTTACACCGATTATCCGCGATTTCTTCGAGCATATCCGTTCAGAAGGACTGAATGAAGAAGACCGTGAGGACTGGAGCGAATTCTCTCCTGCGGCGCGAAGCGGGAACGGCTTGAGAGGTTCTGTGTTAGACGGAGTTCCGGCAGATACCCAAGCTACTGATGGGGATGCGCCGGAAGATCCTGTGGTTGTGGAGCTGGACGGGCTGCTGGCTGCTGGCGAAGACGGAGTCCCTGTGCCTGCTGCCCCGCTTCCTCCGCCGCCCAAACCGTATAAGCTACCTTCCTTCCGGCTTCTGGCCAAGCCTAACAATGGAGCCAAGGCGGGAGACCAGAACGATTACATGCAGACTGCCCGCAAGCTGGAAGCTACACTAGAGAGCTTTGGTGTCCGGGCGAAGGTACTTGAGGTGGTAAGAGGCCCGGCCGTTACCCGTTACGAAATTCAGCCGGATATCGGTGTGAAGGTAAGCCGGATCGTCAATCTTACGGATGATATCGCGCTTGCGCTTGCAGCGAAGGATATCCGTATGGAGGCGCCAATACCGGGCAAATCAGCAATCGGGATTGAGGTGCCTAACTCTGAGGTATCCGTCGTAACCATGCGGGAGGTTATGGAAACACAGGTGTTCCAAGATGCCGAGTCCCGGTTGTCGATCGCGTTCGGACGTGATATCTCCGGCCAGACGATTGTCGGCAATTTAGCCAAGATGCCCCATCTGCTCGTAGCCGGTGCTACCGGATCGGGTAAATCTGTCTGTATCAACGGTATCATCACAAGTATCCTTTACAAAGCGAAACCAAATGAGGTCAAATTTCTGATGGTTGACCCGAAGATGGTTGAATTGAATGTATATAACGGGATTCCCCATTTACTTGCCCCGGTAGTTACGGATCCTAAACGGGCAAGTCTGGCGCTGAAAAAGATTGTCGTGGAAATGGAAAAGAGATATGAGCTCTTCTCCAAATCGGGCACACGCAATGTGGAAGGCTACAATACACTGATGAAGGATAATCCTGCTGCAGTTCTGCCTTATATTGTTGTTATTGTGGACGAGCTTGCCGACCTAATGATGGTTGCAGCGAATGATGTTGAGGATGCCATTTGCCGGCTGGCGCAGATGGCCCGGGCGGCAGGCATTCATTTGATTATTGCCACCCAGCGTCCATCGGTGGATGTTATTACTGGACTTATTAAGGCAAATATTCCCTCCCGTATCGCATTCGGTGTGTCGTCAAATGTGGATTCCCGGACGATCCTGGACATGCCGGGGGCCGAGAAGCTGCTTGGACGCGGAGATATGCTCTTCCTGCCGATGGGCGCATCTAAGCCAATCCGTGTGCAGGGGGCATTCATGAGCGATCAGGAAGTCGAGACCATCGTGCAGTATGTCAGCAGCCAAGGGGAAGCCAATTATGACGAGACCCTGGTGCCTGAAGTAGATGACATGGTCACAGAGGACCAGGAGCCGCAGGACGAGCTCTATGAGCAGGCGGTACAAATTGTACTGGAAGCGAAGCAGGCCTCTGTATCGCTGCTCCAGCGGCGGATGCGCGTAGGTTATACCCGTGCTGCGCGGCTGATAGATGCCATGGAAGCCAGAGCGGTTATCGGGCCGTACGAAGGCAGCAAGCCGCGGGAAGTACTTATGTCACTGGAGCAATATCAACAGAACAGAATAAGCTCATAATATAGCCAAAAGAGCTGTCCCCTTACCCGGGATCAGCTCTTTTTTGCATGTGATATTTAGTTTGCTTTTGGCGCTGCAAGGAGACGTTCAACGATGTATTCGAGCTGAGCATTAAGCGAAAAGATGTCGCTGTAGTACGCCAGTCCAAAGTCTATTTCCATTAAGCGGCCCGCTTTTACCGCGGTAATGCTGTTCCACAGCGGATCTTCGGTCAGATCAGCCATGCCGTCATAGGATGATCCAGAAGGAACTCTGCCGGATATCTATAATTTCTATAATTTTTATAAGTGCTTTATTCCGCAGCAAAATATGATCTTGCAAATTCATGGCCGTATCTCAACTCCTGTCGGTTCATCTTTTGCCTTCTCCGGGTTGCAATGCATAGGATCACCTGTCAGTCGTCATAATAACTTTAGCCATCAATGTTGAACTTACAAGAGAAAGGTAGAGCGAACCCAATGAAAAAACATAAGCAATGGATTTTTGCCGGCTTAACCCTTGCACTGGCCACCTTGCCGCTTGCAGGTCTATTCTTTGAGGATCAGAGTGCGGTCTACGCCAGTCCGTATCATGCTTCGTCTGATCTGTCGGAAACTGCTGCTCCCGATGGTGAGGCGTTGCCTGCTTTTGGAACAACACCGCTTAAGGTCGGCTCTTCCGGACAAGATGTTTACGAACTGCAGGGAAGATTGAAGCATCTGGGGTATTTCTCGGGCAAAATAGACAGCCAATTTGGATCTAAAACGAAAAATGCGGTAACCTGGTTCCAGTGGAAATTCGGCATAAAATCTGACGGTATCGTCGGTGCCAAAACAAAGTTGAAACTGTACAATGCCACCAAGGCTTGGAAGCCGACAGAGCCTTCAACCAGCACAGCAAATAAAAATACCGGAAACAAAAGTAAAACTGCCGATTCCGGCAAGTCGAATACAGCGGAACTGTCCTCAGGGAATACAATGGGCCTGACCGAAAATGATTTGAAAATCATGGCCAATGCCGTTTATGGGGAGTCGCGGGGTGAGCCGTTTGAAGGACAGGTTGCCGTTGCTGCGGTTATTCTGAACCGTGTGAAATCCCCAAGCTTTCCGAATACACCTTCCGGCGTTATTTTTCAGCCAGGGGCGTTTACGGCCGTAGCTGACGGGCAGATCTACCTAGAACCCAATGAGCAGGCACGCAAAGCTGTTCAGCAGGCGCTTAATGGCTGGGATCCTTCAGGCGGCTGCCTTTATTATTTTAATCCGAAGACGGCTACTTCCAAATGGATTTGGACCCGTCCGCAGGTGAAAACAATCGGGGAGCATATTTTCTGCATGTAGCAGCAGACCTGTACTTGCCGCAATTTAACCCCCTGTATAAAACCGACCCAGAGCAACCGGTAAGCTTTTCTTCCGGTTGCTTCCTTACTTTGGAATGGTTTAGAATGGATAATACTTCATAAACTTGTTGTAGAGCATCTATCCACGCCGTAAAGGAGTTTTAGACTTGACAAATAATGGATTTCAACATGGCAACGCCGCAGGCATGCGCATTCATGTATTGCCGACCAAGGCGTTCAAGACCTTCGCCATTTCACTTTATGCTGGGGTTCCGCTGGACGAAAGTACGGTCACTTCCACAGCGCTGGTTCCTTTTGTGCTTCGCAGAGGTACAGCCAACTATCCGGAAACAACCCAGTTCCGTGAACGTCTGGAGGAACTTTATGGTGCCGGATTTGGTTTTGATATCTACAAAAGAGGCGATTATCAGATTGTCCAGTTCCGGATGGATACGATCAACGACTCCTTTGTGCAGAGCAAAGAGAGCCTTCTCGGGGAGTCTTTTGCTTTCCTAGGAGAAGTACTGACCCGGCCTTTGCTGGAGGACGGAAGCTTCCGTGCATCGTATGTCGCAACAGAACGTGAGACGGTACGCAAAAAGCTGGAAGCGATTGTTAACGATAAGATCCGCTATGCGGCTGAACGCTGTATTGAAGAAATGTGCCGTAAGGAGCCTTACCGTCTGCATCCCCTTGGCCAAAGAGCCGACCTTGACAGCATTACTCCAGAAAACCTGTATAAATCCTACAATTCCTGGTTGAACGGAGCGATCCTCGATCTTTACGTCGTTGGTGACACTACACCTGAGGAAGTTGAAAAGCTGGTCGTTCGCCATTTTGGCCGTGCACACAAGGAGACCACAGCGTATTCCTCCAACTTTTCACCGGTAGCCGTTACAGAGGTCCGGACTGTGGAAGAGAAGCTGGATGTTAATCAGGGCAAGCTTAACATGGGGCTCCGCACTTCCATAACTTACAAGGATGACAAATACGCCTCCGCGCTGATGTATAACGGAATATTAGGCGGTTATCCTCACTCGAAGCTGTTCGTCAACGTTCGTGAGAAGGAGAGCCTTGCCTATTATGCGTCCTCCCGCTATGACGGACATAAAGGCATTGGAACCATTCAATCGGGGATCGAAACCCAAAATTACGGCAAGGCCGTCGATATTATCCGCAAACAGCTGGAGGAATTGAAGGCTGGAAATATCAGTGACTTGGAGCTGAACCAGACCAAGGCAATGATCCGCAATCTGCTTTCCGAAATTCAAGATTCGGCGTTTGAACTGATCTCGTTTGATTTCAACCGTCAGTTGTCCGGAAAAGACCGTTCCGCACTGGAGCTGCTGGCTCAAGTCGATGGCACCGGAGTGGAAGATGTGAAGGCGGCTGCCGACACGTTCCAGCTGGATACGATTTATTTCCTGACAGGGAAGGAGGAATAGCGGTGAAACAGATTCATTACGAAAGACTTCAAGAAACACTGTACCACGAGGTTATGGATAACGGTCTGCAGGTCTATGTGCTTCCTAAGCCCGCTTTCCAGAAAACCTATGCCACCTTCGCCACTAAATATGGCTCTGTGGACAATCACTTCAAAGTTGCCGGCGGTGAAGAAACCACTGTCCCTGACGGTATTGCCCACTTTCTGGAGCATAAAATGTTCGAAGAGCCGGAAGGTGACATTTTTGCCACCTTTGCTTCTAACGGTGCGTCGGCAAATGCTTTCACGAGCTTTGACCAGACAGTGTATCTTTTTTCGGCCACAGAAAATATTGAGACCAATCTCAGTACCCTCGTTGATTTTGTACAGCGGCCTTATTTCACCGACGAGAATGTCGAAAAGGAAAAAGGAATTATCGGCCAGGAAATCAATATGTACGCGGATAATCCGGATTGGCGCGTCTATTTTGGTTTGATTGAGGCCATGTACGCCAAACATCCGGTACATATCGATATCGCCGGAACGATCGAATCAATTGCCACCATTACCAAAGAAACACTGTACACCTGCTACAATTCCTTTTATCATCCCAGCAATATGCTGCTGTTTGTAGTCGGCGGCGTAGAACCGGAGAAGGTATTCGAGCTGATCCGCAGCAACCAGGCCGGTAAATCATACGAAAAGCAGGGTGAAATCTCGCGTATTTTTGAAGAGGAGCCCGTTCATGTTGCAGAGAAACATAAGGAAAGCCGTCTCGCCGTATCTATGCCGAAATGTCTCTTCGGCTTTAAAGAGAAGGTAGAAGGCCTCACCGGTGAAGCGGCAGTCCGCCGTGATCTGACCACTAAGCTAATGCTGGATCTGTTGCTGGGCAGCAGTACGACGCTGTACCAGAAGCTCTATGACGAGGAACTGATCTCCGACAGCTTCGGACATGAATTCAACAGCTCACCGCAGTACGCGTTCTCGGCGATTGGCGGCGATACGAAGGATCCGGATCGGCTCATCAGCAGGTTGAAGGAAGAAATCAGTGTTATTCTGAAGACTGGCTTCGCCGAGAAGGATTTCGAGCGGGCGCGCAAAAAGAAAATCGGCGGCTATCTGCGCATGCTGAACTCGCCGGAGAGCATTGCTCACGAATTCACACGCTACCAGTTTAGAGGCGGCGATTTGTTTGAAGTGCTGCCGCTTTATGAATCCATTACGCTGGATGAGGTCAATGCCCGCTTGCGTGATCATGTAGACTGGGAACAACTCGCTGTGTCGCTTGTGGTGAGTCCTTAATGGCGTTATCGGGAGAGGGCAGCAAGCCTATAGGAGAAATGACCGTGCTTGTCACTGGAGGCAGCGGAGGAATTGGCGGGGCCATCGCCGAACGTTTTGCTTCCGTGGGGATGAACATTGTTATTCATTATATGAACTCGCACGAAGCGGCGAATGATGTGGCCCGGCGCTGTATGGCGCTGGGGTCCAAGGTGTTGACTGTGACCGCTGATATGAAGGACCGCAGCCAGCTTGTCCGCATGGCAGAAAAGCTGGAAAGCAGCGGAATGCAGCCGGATATTCTGGTTAATAACGCCGGAAAAGCACATTATGGCATGCTGGCTGATGTGACGGAGGAAGAGTGGGACGATATTATGGCGGTGAATCTGAAAGGCACTTTTTTGTGCAGCCAGATTTTTATGCCTTATATGGTCAGCCAGCGGTATGGGCGGATTATTAATGTCTCCTCCGTTTGGGGCATCTCAGGCGCTTCCTGCGAGGTTGCCTACTCCGCCAGCAAGGGTGGGGTGAATGCCTTCACTAAGGCATTATCCAAAGAGCTGGCACCCTCAGGAGTCACGGTGAATGCCGTGGCTCCCGGTGCTGTCCATACGGCCATGCTGGCCAATCTGCAGGAGGATGAGATGCGGATGCTTGAGGAAGAGATTCCTGCGGGACGACTGGCTTCCCCTCATGAAATCGCCTCGCTTGTTTATTTTCTCGCCTTGCCTGAATCCGGGTACATTACCGGCCAGGTAATCAGTCCGAACGGCGGATGGATCACCTGATGAATCCGGTTACTGGCGTGGAGGCTTGGAGAAATGCTCCAGCATAAAAACGTACCGCCCGAGACATATTATAACTGTTGCTTTTAAATCTCACGTAAGGCGGCTGTCACCTGAACAAGGCGGGCGGACCGTAAACATGAAGGAGGATTTAAGATGTCAACAGAAACCGTAGTGAAAAACTTTGATACCTGGAAAAGCTTTTTGGGTGAACGGGTCATTCAGGCTGAAAAAATGGGGATGAGCGAAGATACCATTTCCAAGCTGGCTTTCGAAATCGGGGAATTCCTTGATAAGAAAGTCGATCCGGGAAACTATTCCAACCGGGCAATCAAAGAGCTGTGGGATGTCGGTACAGACGATGAGAAGCATACCATTGCTTCCCTCATGGTCAAGCTGGCGAAGAAAAACGCATAGGCATGCGGAACAAGCTCCCCTCGCGGGAGCTTTTCTGCAATTATTACAGTAGTGTCCTTGCCTTTCAATTTCATTTTATATATCATTAACATGACCCGTGTTTCAGAACGCTTGCCGAAGCAGGTTTTTTTAATGTATGGCAAAGTGCAGGGAAAAGGAATCTATGAGGTGTAACAAGTGGAATATAAACAATGGTATATGGAGTACAAGATACATAAGAACAGACCTGGTCTGCTTGGAGATATCGCTTCTATGCTCGGAATGCTTGAAGTCAACATCCTGACTATCAACGGTGTGGAAGGCAAGACGCGCGGAATGCTCCTGGAAACAAACGATGACGAGAAGATTATGCTGATGGGTGAAATGCTCAAAAAAGTAGATAATATTACGGTTACGGCGCTGCGTTCTCCACGGCTTGTGGATAAGCTGGCTGTCCGGCATGGACGATATATTGACCGCGATTCGGATGACCGCAAGACGTTCCGTTTTACCCGGGATGAACTGGGACTGCTCGTGGATTTCCTCGGCGAACTGTTTAAAAGGGAAGGGAATCAGGTTATAGGACTACGGGGAATGCCCCGCGTCGGCAAGACGGAGTCTATTATCGCCGGTAGTGTCTGCGCCATGAAGCGCTGGACATTTGTTTCTTCGACGCTTTTGCGGCAAACGGTCCGCAGCCAGCTGGCTGAGGATGAGATGAACCCTCATAATGTCTTTATTATTGACGGGATTGTAAGCACGATCCGCTCCAATGAGAAGCATTATAATCTGCTTCAGAATGTGATGAGTATGCCCAGCACAAAAGTAATTGAGCATCCGGATATTTTTGTGCGGGAATCCGAATATACCTTTGATGATTTTGATATCATTATTGAGCTGCGCAATATGCCGAACGAAGAGATATTGTACGAGTCGTTTACGACAAGCTACAGTGATGATCTTTAGAATATAAAACAAAGCGGATGCTTTCGAAGCGGGTTTTGTACGATGCTCTTCAAGAAAGCAAATGCTGACAAAACTTTTAGGAGGTGATGGCATGTCGGAACTGGGCCGGCATTTGAAGGAGGCTCGTCTGCAAAAAGGGATGAGTCTTGACGATGTCCAGGAAGTAACAAAGATTCGAAAAAAATATTTAGAAGCCATCGAGGCGGGTGACTATAAAGTGCTTCCCGGGAGCTTCTATGTTCGGGCGTTTATCAAAACCTACGCTGAGGCAGTGGGTGTGAACCCGGACGAGCTCATGGAAGAGCATGGCAATGTCCCGGCTGCCCCGGTAGAAACAACAACGATGGAGACCGTGATTCAGAAGCGCAGCCGCAGACCTGAAACGGAACGGAATGCGAAGTGGCTTCCGACAGTCCTGATGTGGACCTTCCCTATATTGATTATTGTAGTAATTTATTTGTACGCTTCTTCGAATATGAACAAAGCTGATCCTGAAAATGCTGCTCCCGAGAATTTGACCAACGAACAAAAGGATCCTTCTAAGAATCAGCCTTCCCCGACAGCGGTCGGGGGCGGAGTGGTGTCTCCTTCGGAATCAGCAGGTAGCCCTGAAGCGACTGCAACGGCTACTGTGACTCCGACGGCTACACCAGTTCCTTCACCAAGCTCTCAGGCGGTTACGGTCACACAGGACCGTAAATCGGGCAAAACGACGATTTACAAAGTTTCTGCTCCTTCCGGAAGCGCTGTGCAGGTTGAGATTGCAGCAACCGGTGTAAGCTGGCTTGAAGTTTACAAGGGTGAAAATTCCAAAGGTGAGAAGCTCAGCTTTGGCAACACTGCTGCCGGTGAGAATAAGAGCTTTACACTCGGCAGTGAAGGGATCTATATTAAATCCGGTTACTCGCCAGCTACAAATATTACTGTTAACGGACAAGTGATCACTGACGGCAAAACCTCCTCCCGCATTCTGCTTGAACTGGATGAGGGCACTTCAGCCGACAGTGAATCCGGAAACACAGATGAGTCACAGGACAGCGTTACTAGCCAGAATAGCAATTCAGGTCAATAAAGGTAACCACGTATAGACTTTGGCTTTTTGGAGAATATAAGAGTGATTTACAGTTCTTACGCCAAAGTGAGGTGTATACTCTCATGACCGTTAGCTGGATTGTAACAGGGCTGGGCATTATCGTCAGTCTCCTCGGTTATTACTTGACGCCGAGCGCCTGGGGCTATGGAATTCTTGGCTTCGGACTGGCACATATTGTGCTGGGGATTCTGGATATGTTTCGGTCTCCCGCTCGCAGCAGATAAAGCCGCTGTATGAACGTCTCCCGGCAGTAGTTATTGCCGGGGGGCGTGTTTTTAGCCTTTGATTATCAAAGGCTTGCACTTGGCTCCACATCTGTGGGGCTGTTTTGCATGCGGGGGTGCGGGTGCCTTATTCTTGCCATAATTAGACTTAAGAAGCCCTTTCTCATATAATAGGAGCAGAATAATTGTTAGCAAAGGACGTGGATTCATGAGTTCAGAAAGTTCATTTGACATTGTATCCAAAATGGATATGCAGGAATTGACCAATGCTGTTCACCAGACCGAGAAGGAGATTGATAACCGGTTTGACTTCAAGAACAGCAAAAGCAGCCTGAAGCTGGAAAAGGATGCGCTTATGATCGCCTCAGAGGACGAGTATAAGCTGGGCGCAGTCATTGATATTTTGCAATCCAAGATGGTCAAACGTGGGATTACCCTCAAGAATCTGGATTTCGGAAAAGTCGAACCGGCTTCCCTTGGGACAGTGCGCCAGCGTCTTGGCCTTAAGCAGGGAATCGATCAGGAGAACGCCAAGAAAATCAATATTCTGATCCGGGATTCCAAGCTGAAGGTGAAGAGTCAGATTCAGGGAGATCAAATCCGCGTTACCGGCAAAAGCCGCGATGATTTGCAGCAAATTATTCAGATTTTGCGCAAAGCCGATTTGCCGCTGGATTTGCAGTTTAACAATTTAAAGTAAGCTTTTGTACCCCGCAGTGCTTACGCACCGGTTTTTGCGGGGTGCTTTCTGTTTTTTTGACACGTACATATAGCTATAATATACTTGCTTAAGCAGTTTTGAAGAAAATAGTGGAATTTCGGATTCGTAACGATCAGGGGAGGAACTTCAGTGAATTTGCCCAACCGCATCACGCTAGCCCGCATTTGCCTTATCCCGATTATGATGTTTTTTTTGCTGGTGGATTTCAGATTTTATCCGGAGCCTTTACATTGGGGCTCGTTCCAGCTTTCAATTAATCATCTGATCGCGGCTGTAATCTTCCTGCTCGCGGCCAGCACGGACGGTATAGACGGCTATATAGCCCGGAAATATAACATGGTCACTAATCTCGGCAAGCTGCTCGACCCGCTGGCGGACAAGCTGCTGGTTTCTGCGGTGCTGATTTCTCTGGTTGAGCTGGGAAGATGCGATTCATGGATCGCCATTGTGATTATCAGCCGTGAGTTCGCCGTAACCGGGCTGCGCCAGGTAGCGCTGCTCGAAGGCAAAGTGGTTGCCGCCAGCAAATGGGGCAAGATAAAGACAGTCGTGCAGATTGTCGCCATTTCCCTTCTGCTGCTCAACAACTTTCCCTTCCAGTTCGTCAGTATCCCTCTTGATGATATTGCCATTTGGGCCGCTGCGCTCATCACTATTTATTCGGGGATTGATTATTTCGTGAAGAACAAGGATCTGCTCCAACTTCATGATGCTTAGAACTTAATCACCCATCCACTTTATAACCAGGAGGAGAAAGCCAGCTATGAAAGCGGAAATAATTGCCGTCGGGACGGAGCTTTTACTTGGACAAATCGTGAACAGCAATGCCCAGTTCTTATCTGTAGAGCTGGCCGCGATGGGAATTGATGTATATTTTCAAACTGTGGTCGGGGATAACAGCGGCCGTATTCAGGAAGCAACAGAGATTGCAAAGAGCCGTGCAGATGTCATTTTGTTCACCGGTGGAATCGGTCCGACCGAAGATGACCTGACCAAAGACGCACTGGCGTTAACGCTGGGCCGTTCGCTTTATATCGACCCGCTTGCGATGGATCATGTACAGCGTTTTTTTGATGACCGAAAAATTGTGATGACAGAGAACAACCGTAAGCAGGCACTTATTATTGAAGGAACTACGCCGCTTTCCAATGAAATCGGCCTTGCTGTCGGGATCGCGTTCGCCCATGAAGAGAAGTATTATATCGTGCTTCCAGGCCCGCCGCGTGAGATGAAGCCAATGTTTACGGACAAGGCTAAACCATGGCTGCTGCAGCACGCACTGACAGACGAAATGCCGATTTACTCCAAAATGCTCAAATTTGCCGGCATCGGCGAGTCGCTGCTGGAGGACAAATTGATCGATTTGATCCGGAGTCAGACTGATCCAACTATCGCTCCTTATGCCAAGGAAGGGGAAGTGACGGTCCGCATCTCTACCAAAGCGACTTCTGAACACAGTGCCATGGAGAAGCTGGATGTGTTGGAGAAGACAATCAAGGATATTCTGCCGGAGCATATGTATGCCAATATAGATGTGCCGCTGGAACAGCTTATTGTCGATTGGATGGCAGATGCCGGACTGACCTTAAGCGCCGCAGAGAGCTGTACAGGCGGTTTGCTGATGGAGAGCATCACGAATATTCCGGGCAGCGCAACCATGTTCAATGGGGGTATAGTTTGCTATTCCAATGACATGAAGAAGAAGCTGCTGAATGTGCCTGCTGCTCTTCTTGAGGGTCCTGATGCTGCCGGAGCGGTCAGCCGCGAAGTGGCTGAGGTGCTGGCGGAACAGGTAAGAATGATAGGGGACAGTGATTTCGGGTTATCAGTTACAGGCGTTGCCGGTCCCGGCTATTCCGAACGCAAGCCGGTAGGGCTTGTCTATGTCGGCTTAGCCGAACGGGGGCAAAAGACTGAGGTGTATGAGCTCAATCTCAAAGGGACGCGTGAGAACATCCGGCTGCGTTCAGTCAAAGCGCTATTATACCGTCTCTGGCGCAGGCTCGAGGAGCGCAAGGTGGCTACTCCGCCGGATGGATCAGCCTTGCAATAACCTGCTAAGACGGTATATAATTGTATATACGGAAGAACCGTAGCACTGAGAACTCTCTGCTGCGGTTTTTTGTTTTATGCGGCGCCGTGGACTACAGCGGAGCTCCTGCGAGCATAGGCCGTTGATTTCCGGTGACTGAAGGATTTGTATTGAATTCAACATCCGGAAGGAGGCTTACAATAAAAGGGAGTATTCTCCCGGAAGACAAAAAAAACGAATGTATGTTCGAAAAAAAGCTTGGCAAGACCTCCAAAACACGTTATTATATTACTATAAACAGTGAAGGAAGTGGTCTGATTGTCAGATCGTCGTGCAGCGCTTGATATGGCGCTTCGTCAAATAGAAAAACAATTCGGTAAAGGTTCGATCATGAAACTGGGAGAATCCTCGCATATGAAAGTCGAAGTCGTACCTAGCGGCTCCTTAGCACTTGATATTGCTTTAGGTATTGGCGGACTTCCTAAAGGACGCATTATTGAAGTATACGGACCGGAATCTTCCGGTAAGACGACTGTTGCTCTACATGCGATTGCAGAAGTTCAGAAGCTTGGTGGACAAGCTGCTTTCATCGATGCAGAGCATGCGCTTGACCCTAAGTATGCTAATGCTCTCGGCGTAAACATTGATGAGCTGCTGCTCTCCCAGCCGGATACAGGCGAACAGGCACTGGAAATCGCCGAAGCGCTCGTCCGCAGTGGCGCAGTAGACATTATCGTCGTGGACTCCGTAGCGGCACTGGTGCCGAAAGCGGAAATTGAAGGCGATATGGGAGATTCCCACGTTGGCTTGCAGGCACGTCTGATGTCTCAAGCTTTACGTAAGCTGTCCGGAGCGATCAACAAGTCGAATACAATTGCCATCTTCATTAACCAGCTCCGTGAGAAAATTGGCGTTATGTTCGGTAACCCGGAAACAACTCCAGGCGGCCGGGCATTGAAATTCTACTCTTCCGTTCGGCTTGATGTGCGCCGCGTAGAGAGCATTAAGATGGGAAATGATGTTGTCGGTAACCGTACGAAGATCAAGGTCGTGAAGAACAAGGTTGCACCTCCGTTCAAGCAGGCTGATGTTGATATTATGTACGGTGAGGGTATTTCCAGAGAGGGAAGCCTTGTTGATATCGGTACTGAGATGGATATCGTTAACAAGAGCGGTGCCTGGTATTCCTACGAGGGTGAACGTTTAGGCCAAGGTCGTGAGAATTCCAAGCAGTTCCTGAAAGAGCATCAGGACATTGCTCTGGTGATCGAGAATAAGATTCGTGAAGCCAGCAATTTGTCGACGATTGTAGCGGCTCCGAGTGAATCTGAGGTTGCTGCAGAGCAAGAGGAAGAAGAAAACTTGCTGCTCGAAATCGAATAAATTTAAGTGAATAATATATAAGGTATTAGGCGCCCTGTGAATGATCTTAACAGGGTGCTTTTTCATAAGATCAGAAGAGTATAAGAATCAATAGCTATGAGGTGACAGACAGCCATGGTAATACAATTGAACCCTGAACCGGAAGAACAGGAAGAACAACCGCTGGACAATTTCCCTGAAGGCGAGCTGCTTGTCATCACACGGGTTGAGCGGCAGAAGAAGTCCGATCACCGTTACATTATTCATTTCGGCGCATATAACATGACTGTTCATGAAGATGTCATGATTAAATATCGGATGATCACCGGCAGTTCGTTCATGAAGGAAGATCTGGTGGAAATTGTTGTTGCGGATGAACGGCAGCGTGCTTATGTAGAGGGACTGCGGTATTTGGAACGAAAGCCTCGGACGTCTCAGGAAATGGCCCGTCGTTTACGTGAGAAAGAAATAGGAGAGACTATTATTGCCGAGGTGCTGCTGCGGTTGCAGCAAGAGCGTTTCCTTGATGATCCCTTGTATGCCAAGCAGTGGGCGGAACAACGCATTGCAAACCAGCGTAAGGGCAAGCTATGGATCCGTCAGGAGCTGCGGGAGAAAGGAATCGACAAGTCGCTGATCTCGGAAGCGCTGGAGAATATCTCTCCGGAACAGGAACTGGAGAGTGCTCTGCAGACAGGGCGCAAGAAATGGAATCTGATTCGCGGAGACGTTAATGACAAGCGCAGAAAGACCGGAGCCTTCCTCATGCGGCGCGGATATTCCGGTGAAATGGTACGGCAGGTACTGAATGTTTTACGCCAGGAAGAGGATTTTGAGGGTGAAGAAGAGGAGATTTACTTCCCTGACTGATTCTCTTGACTTAAATGCGGTTATCGACTCTCTTGACAAGGTCTTTTTATAAATAATAAAATATAACATGAATCGGCATAAACTAAGAATCCTTTTTCCTTCCCAAAAAGCAGACTCTTATGTACCGGTTCGCGTACAACTCATATGAAATGTAATCGCCGGATAAGGCGGGCAGTGTGCATGTGCAGCATGTGCAGTATGGCAATCGGTGTATTACCGGTTTTTTGTATGGTGATGAACGGATAGTTTAACAACTGCACAATTCCCAAGGCATTTCCCTTGGAGGAACCAACGAGGAGGTGAACAGATGGTAACTGCAATCTGGGTCATAATCGTTCTCGTTGTAGCTGCATTATTCTTTGGATTCGGTTATTTTATTCGTAAATCCCTTGCAGAAGCTAAGATTTCAAGCGCAGAGAAAGAAGCCGTAGTCATCGTGGAGAACGCGAAGAAAGAGGCGGAGGCGCTGAAGAAGGAAACGGTACTCGAAGCTAAGGACGAAGTCCACAGAATCCGTACTGAAGCTGAGAAAGAAACTCGTGAACGTCGGAATGAAATCCAACGGCAAGAGAGACGTTTGCTGCAAAAGGAAGAATCACTGGATAAAAAAATGGAATCGCTTGAACGAAAAGAAGAACAAGTAGCTAACAAAGAGAAACGAATTGACGAAACACAACAGCAAATTGATGTAATTTACAAGAACCAGGTCACTGAACTGGAACGCATTTCCAATTTGAGCATCGATGATGCCAGAAGTATCATTCTTAGCAATGTAGAACAGGAAGTTCGCCACGAGACCGCTCAGATGATTAAGGAAATTGAACAGCAGGCCAAAGAGGAAGCGGACAAGAAAGCCCGCGAAATCATTACACTGGCTATTCAGCGCTGTGCAGCTGATCATGTGGCGGAAACAACCGTGTCAGTAGTTACATTGCCGAATGAAGAAATGAAGGGCCGGATTATCGGCCGTGAAGGCCGCAACATCCGTGCACTGGAAACTCTAACTGGTATTGATCTCATTATTGATGATACGCCGGAAGCTGTTATTTTGTCGGGCTTTGATCCAATTCGCCGCGAAGTGGCCCGTACGGCACTTGAGAAGCTGGTCGCTGATGGACGTATCCATCCGGCACGGATTGAAGAGATGGTGGAGAAATCCCGCAAAGAAGTGGATGAGCGGATTCGCGAATACGGTGAACAGGCTACCTTCGAGGTTGGCGTTCACGGATTGCATCCGGATCTGATCAAAATTCTGGGCCGTCTGAAATTCCGTACGAGCTACGGTCAAAATGTACTCAAGCACTCCATGGAGGTTGCTTATTTGACTGGACTTATGGCCGGTGAGCTTGGGGAAGACATCGTGCTTGCTAAACGTGCTGGTCTGCTGCATGATATCGGCAAAGCGCTGGATCATGAAGTGGAAGGTTCGCACGTCGAGATTGGCGTCGAACTGGCGAAGAAATACAAGGAGCATCCGGTTGTTATCAACAGTATCGCGTCTCATCACGGTGACTGCGAAGCTACTTCGGTTATTGCCATGCTGGTTGGAGCTGCTGACGCCTTGTCGGCTGCACGCCCTGGCGCACGCCGTGAGACACTGGAAACGTATATCAAACGTCTGGAAAAGCTGGAGGAAATCTCCGAAAGCTTCGACGGCGTCGAGAAGTCCTACGCCATTCAAGCGGGCCGCGAGGTTCGTGTGATGGTGCAGCCTGAGAAGATCGACGATGCGGAAGCATTCCGTCTGGCCCGCGATATTACGAAGATGATCGAGAGTGAACTGGATTATCCGGGTCATATCAAGGTTACCGTAATCCGCGAGACACGGGCTGTTGAATACGCTAAATAAGCAAGGAAATCGGCCCCCCTGCGGGGCCTTTTTTCTTTCATACAGAATATATGCTTACGAAGCCGGATGTGTACGAAGAACATTCAGCACGGATTAACCCATTAAAACTTTTAGGAGGAGAACAACATTAAAGTTTTATTTATAGGTGATATTGTAGGCAATACTGGCAGAAAAGCGCTGCGCGAAATGCTGCCTTCGCTGAAGAACAAATACCAGCCGCATATAATCATTGCGAACGGAGAAAATGCCGCAGCGGGAAGGGGTATTACATCCGCTATTGCCAATGAATTTTTCAACTGGGGCGTTCATGGCATTACAATGGGCAATCATACATGGGATAACAAGGACATCTTCGAATTTATCGACGACGAGCCCCGGATCATCCGCCCGGCTAATTTCCCTGCAGGAACACCTGGCAGAGGATATACGATTATTAAAGGCAATGGCAAAGAGCTGGCGATTGTCAATTTGCAAGGACGGACCTTTTTGCCGGCAATTGATGATCCGTTTCGGGTGGGCGAAGAGATTGTGGACGAGCTGCGCCGGAATCACAAGTGTATTCTGGTGGATTTTCACGCTGAGGCTACATCCGAGAAGATCGCCATGGGCTATTTTATGGACGGGCATGCTTCCATTGTTGTAGGTACCCATACACATGTGCAGAGCAATGACGATGTTATCCTGCCGGGAGGCACTGCTTATCTGACGGATGCCGGCATGGTTGGTTCAAGAGAAGGGATTTTGGGTATGGAAAAGGATGCGGTCCTCTATAAGTTTACTACCCAGCTTCCGGCCAGATTTGTGGTTGACGAAGGTAAATGGCAGTTGCACGGTTTATTCGCAGAGATTGACGAGGCTACGGGCAAGGCAACACGTCTGGAGAAGATTCGGCTGCGTGAAGATGAATGGGTAATGAGTTAATGAGGGCATCAAGGAATTAGGCTTTTCGGGAATAATCGCTGATTTTGGGTAAAGTGTGATATTTTTTATATCGGAAAAGAGTATCTTTTGTACCATTTTCTCCGGAGTAGTCCGCAAAAAGAAGGAATTATTTCTTCTCTCGCGAATAACATCTACAGTAGTGGAAGAACACCATCATTTTCCCAGGGGAGGTACTTACTATGGATGTATTAAAAGTATCAGCTAAATCCAATCCGAATTCCGTTGCCGGCGCACTAGCGGGTGTTCTTCGTGAACGTGGATCGGCCGAGCTACAAGCTATTGGAGCAGGAGCACTGAACCAAGCAGTCAAAGCAGTTGCCATCGCCCGGGGATTTGTCGCGCCAAGCGGTGTCGACTTGATCTGCATTCCAGCATTTACTGACATAGTGATTGATGGAGAGGATCGGACGGCGATTAAACTCATTGTAGAGCCTAGATAATTAATGAATGCCAGAACTTACGGGATGAACCTGTTTACCTATGTAAACAGGTTTTTTGCTGTGCAGGTGAAGTGCGGGTCATCCTCTGCATAAACTATAAGCAGGAGCGCTGGATGCGAAGTGGCGCGGCAACTGGATGACAAGTAAGAAAGTGAGGCCGATCTCATGGGAAGAGCGGAGCAACTACGGGTGGCGGATTTTCATTGTGATGTTCTGAGCAAACTGCAGGCTTCCCCCCATCTTAATTTCGACAAGGACAGCCGGCTTGATGTAACTGCAGAACGGCTTGCAGCGGGTGGCGTCGGCCTGCAAGTTTTTGCGATTTATCTGTCTATGGTTAGAGGGAGACCTAGTTTTGAAAGTGTGCTGGGACAAATTGAGCTATTCCAGGGCAAAGTACTAGGCTCAGGAGGCCTACAGTGGCTGCGCTGGAAGGAGGAAGCAGTGGAACTGGTTAGAGTGCCCCCCAGATGGGGGCTGCTGTCTCTGGAAGGCGTAGACGGTCTGGAGGGGAATCTATTCTATGCTCAGTTGTGTTTCGATCTCGGTGTGCGCTTCCTTGGAGTCACCTGGAACTATGCGAACTGGGCAGCGGATGGCGTACTGGAACAGCGGAATGGAGGATTTACCGAAAAAGGCCGGGAGCTGATCGAGTGGTGTAACAGCAGCGGTATGCTGCTGGATGTGTCTCATTTGGCCCCGGCAGGCTTCTGGGAGTTGGCTGAGCGGAGCAAGCGTCCGTTTATCGCCTCCCACTCCAACGCCACAGTTGTGTGCGGCCATCCGCGTAATCTGAGCGATGAACAGATCAAAGCGTTGATTGCCATGGACGGCCGGATGGGACTTACCTTTGTTCCATGGTTTGTTAAAAATGGAGGCGGCGCCAAAGCTGATGATCTTCTAAGGCATATCGATCATGTCTGCAGCCTGGGGGGGACAAGGCAGCTGATGTTTGGTTCCGATTTTGACGGGATTGATGTCTGGGTAGAGGGACTGGAGCATCCTGGGAAATACGCCGAGTTTGCTGAGCTGCTGCTCCGCTACTATCCGGAGGATCAAGTGAAGGGGTGGCTGTACGAAAATGCTTGGAGTTTTTTAAGCCTGCATTTGCCGCCAAAACTAAACGACCATAAAATACCATAAAGTTGCAGAACATGACAAAATCGTGACAATCCAGCTTCGAAAGCTCAAAATGTCGAAAAAGGGACTCTCATTGTGCAGAGGGTCTTTTTATTTTTGGGTAATAAGAGGTATAATGTTCAATGGCTTGTACAGATACTAGAGAAAATACAAGGAGTGACTTTACAATGAGCAAGACTGTACCCGTAGGTGTGTCGGCTAGACATATTCACCTTACGCAAGAGCATGTGGAAGCGTTATTTGGCGCAGGTTATCAACTGACTGAGTTCAAACCACTCTCCCAACACGGACAATTTGCAGCTAACGAGCAAGTAGCAGTAATCGGCACCAAAGGTAAATTCGACAAAGTAAGAATTCTAGGACCTGTCCGTCCGGCATCACAGCTGGAGATTTCCCGCACAGATTCTTTCAGCCTCGGCGTGAAAGCACCTGTCCGTGAATCCGGACATATCGAAGGCACACCGGGCATTACCCTTAAGGGACCAGCCGGTGAAGTAGAACTGGAGACTGGCGTAATTATTGCTGCACGTCACATTCACTTCCACACTTCTGAAGCAGAAGCTTGGGGCATCGCCGACAAGCAGCTTCTAAAAGTACGTTTGGGCGGCGAACGCGGCCTGGTACTGGAAAATGTTCTTGCCCGCGTATCGGACAAATTTGCGCTTGATATGCATATCGACACCGACGAAGCCAATGCTGCAGGTGCTAACAACGGCGACACAGCTGAAATTGTAGATTAGTATTTATTTATAAGTAGGTCAAGACGCGGAGGAGCCATCCTCCGCTTTTTTATGTTCTGTTATCTTATGGGTTTAGGATGATGCCTGGAGTTGAGGGTAGTGAGATGAGAAAGTGGTTATTTTGATATAGCTGCAGTGCTTACGATGGTTCCTACGGGCTGCGTTCTTCGAGCAAAGTCTTGCTGAGTTTGGCAGCGGCGCGGTTTTTGTACCACATATAGCTATAGTGCTTCTTGCAATAGCCCTTGGCATAATGTCTCGCTGAACAGTTGGGGATTGTGCATAATGATGGATTTGCTGTTCTTTTTTTACCCATGATTCAAAGCGCTCCTTTGCGTCATTTGTGATTTGCATAATTACTGTACACCAGCAATCTAAACCAAATCTGAACAACCCTGCTTTGCTGATGGAATAGGAGGCGTGAAAGGAATGGACGACGGTTACACTAGGACTAACGTAAAAAATTTCCGATGATGTTTCTCTTATTGTTCAATTTGTGTTATCATTATGTGTTATGACTTTGATGAGCGCTATGTGGAGACGCTGCAAACAAGGTACAGCAGTTACCTGATTGATAATATATGTATTTAAAATTAAGGAGACAACATGACTTTTAATGATTTGAATTTGATCCCAGCGATCCTCAAGGCGTTAAGCCAAGAAAATTATACATCACCCACCCCTATCCAGGAGGAGTCTATTCCCGCGGCTTTGGCCGGCAGAGACGTTCTCGGCTGCGCACAGACCGGAACAGGCAAAACAGCCGCTTTTTCCTTGCCGATTATTCAGCTGCTAAGCCAGCAGCCTTCTGCAACCGGCGGCAGACGCCGGATTCGTTCGCTGATTCTCACACCGACAAGAGAGCTTGCACTGCAAATCTCGGAAAATATTCAGGCCTACAGCAAATTCACCAGTATCCGTTCAACAGCTATTGTTGGCGGTGTATCGCAAAAAGCTCAGGAGCGGGCATTAAGCCAGGGTGCGGATATCCTGATTGCCACGCCAGGCCGGCTCATCGACCTGATTACCCAGAAGCATGTTGATCTGCAGTATGTGCAGATTCTTGTACTAGATGAAGCGGACCGCATGCTGGACATGGGCTTCATTCATGATGTGAAGCGGATTATCGCCAAAATGCCAAGCAAAAAACAAATATTATTTTTCTCGGCTACGATGCCGACAGAAATTTCGAATTTGATCAAAACACTGCTGGTAAACCCCGTGAAAATCGAGATTACGCCAGTTTCCTCCACCGTGGACAGAATTGAGCAGTCGATCTATCTGCTGGAGAACGGCAACAAGCAGAATCAATTAAACCGCCTTCTTCAGGACAAATCGATTGTCTCGGCACTGGTCTTTACCCGCACCAAACGCGGTGCTGACCGGGTTACCCGTGATTTGACGCGGATTAATATAACTGCTCAAGCGATTCACGGCAACAAATCCCAGAATGACCGGCAAAATGCGCTGCGCAACTTCAAAAGCGGAGCTACCCGCGTGCTTGTTGCTACAGACATTGCCGCCCGGGGGATTGATATTGACGAGCTGTCGCATGTCATCAACTTCAATCTGCCGAACATTCCGGAAACTTATGTCCACCGGATCGGCCGTACGGGCCGTGCCGGTATGAGCGGAATCGCCATCTCTCTCTGTGAGGCCGAAGAGATCCCGTACCTCAAGGATATTCAGAAGCTGATCGGCAAGACGATCCCTGAAGTTAAGGACCATGCGTATCCGATGTCTAAGAGCGCACAGGCTCTGCTGAATGAACGCCCGGCAAAAGCTCCTGCGAAGCCGGCAGCCAAGGCGAAGACCAATCCGGCACGCAAGCCAAAGTCGGAATGGTTCACACAGGGCAACCGTTCAGGCAGCACTTCCGGCGGAAGCAAGAACAGCGGCCAGGGCGGCAGACCGAACGGAGAAACGGCTCATCAAGCAGGAGCGGGTGCAAGACCCGGGAGCGCTTCGGCCAGTGGAGCTGGTTCTAGCGGCAGAGTAAGCGGAGGGAACGGCAGCGGAGCAAGTGCTAGCAGCCGCCCAGGCGGCAGACCCGGTAACAACCACAGCAACCGCCCAGGCGGCAGACCTGCAGCCAAAGCGGGCAGATCGCAATAAACGGATGCTCATAGATTAGACAGCAGCCTTCCCTGAGCGGGAGGCTGTTTTTTGTGCGTTATGAGTTCTGCTTTTCGAAGCTGTAAGCTAAACTGGAATAAAAGAGGAGCTCCTGATATAGAGAAAAGTAAGGGGTAGTATCAAGTGTAATGAGGTGAGCAATGTGATAAATGAATTTGTTTGGGGAATTTTCGTCGTCTGATAATTATCAATTACTTCGAATGCCGATAAATAATAGCTTCGCATACTATCATAAAAAGAGTGGTGAATTGGTTGGTATGGACGGGATCCACCATGAACATTTTCATTTTAAAGATGGTTCTAAGTGAAGCTGAGTAAATTTGTTGCTAAGCTTGCGAGTCTCGTCAGTTACACAAAAACAGCGGCAGTCTAATACTTTATTTTCTCCGAACAGCTTTTATATTGGTATCGCAGGAGTACAGGCAGCTAGCTATCCGGTTCGAAAGCTTCACGACACAGCAAATAAAGGGAAAACTACCCAATCTGAAGAATATGGATTAGAGTACAATCTAAGAGAGGAGTATGACTATGATTAGTGGAGAAAACCAAGCAATCATTGATAATTATGTTGAGGCCTACAATGCGTTTGATGTCGAGGGCATGGTTAGACTTGTAGATGCTGATATTTTGTTTAAAGATGTTTCCAATGGTGAAATCACGACAGAGACCAGGGGAATTCAAGAGTTTAAAGAACTGGCAGAAAAGTCTTCACAGGTTTTCTCTAATCGTCGTCAGACCATTACCCATTACAGCGCTGTAGATGACAGAATAGAAATACAAGTTGATTATGAAGCAATACTGGCTGTTGATTTACCAAATGGATTAAAGACTGGAGATACACTTCAACTAAAAGGGAAGTCGGTATTTGAAATTAAAAATGGAAAAATAGCATTGATTGAAGATTATGGTTAAAGATTATAAAACAGTTGATATCTCTGAAAAGGTGGAATTGGGAGTATGAGATTGAAATTAGAAGGAATTACGGTTTTGGCGCATGATGTTCCTAGATTGACTAGCTTTTATCGTGATGTACTCGGATTTAAGACCGTTGTTGAAGAAAACCATTATGCTGAATTTGTAAATGGCGGCATACGGCTTGCGATTTGTTCAACACCATTGATGGCGGATAACACAAACGGTCATTATTCCTTTATAGAAGAGCGTAAAGGGCAAGCCTTCGAGCTTAACTTCGAATGTGATTCACCGGAGGCTGTTCACACGATGTATGAGGAGCTTATTTCAAAAGGGGCTACAGGGATCACTGCACCGAAGCCGATGTCTTGGGGGCATACCACGGGCTTCTTCGCAGATCCGGAAGACAACATTCATTCTATTTTTGCGGTGAATCCGGTTGCAGCGGATAATCAATAATACCTAGATTACGCTGAAAATGGTAGTCATAACAACAACCGCCTTGGACAGTCTGTGACTGCACCGTAGCGGTTGTTGTTATGCGTAAATATCCGGTTATGGATTCAGGTGTTATCCGGCCAGATAAGCCCCCAGTTCCTCACGCAGCTCAGAGCTGATCGAGGTCATCGGCAAGCGGAGCGTATCAGAGGAAATCTCTCCGTAGGCGCTAAGCAGCCATTTGATCGGAGCCGGATTGGACTCCTTGAAGAGCAGCTTCATCAGCGGCAGCAGCTGGTCGAACGCTGCTGTAGCTTCAGCGGTCTGCCCGGCTTTGAACTGCTCGTAGATACCGAGGAACTTCGCGGTATGCACGTTGGCCGAGGCCAGCATGCCCCCGGCGGCTCCGCAGCCCAGCATATGCAGGAACTGCAGGTCGTCGCCGCACAGCACCGGCTTCGATCCCAGCCGGGACAGCTCGGAGACTAGCAGCGGAGAGCCGGAGCAGTCTTTTAAACCTACTACGTTATTCATCTCAAGGATGGTGCGTGCGGTATCAACCGACATGCCGACTCCGGCGCGGCCCGGGATATCATAGGCGATGACCGGAATGCCCACTTCGGCGGCTTTGCGGAAATGCTCAATAATGCCTTGCTGGGAAGGGCGGCTGTAATAAGGGACAACCACGAGTACAGCATCAGCACCTGAATCGGCAGCCAGCTCTGTGCGGGCTATAGTGGAGGCCGTATCATTAGTGCCTGTGCCGACCACCAGCGGAACCGGGCTCGATTTCAATAATTCCCGTGATGCATCCACGAGAGTCTGTAATTCCTGTATGTTGACTGTCGGCGATTCTCCAGTGGTTCCATTGACGACCAGACCATGAATATTGTTCTTGATGATGTTGTTCACATAACGCTGATATGATTCCAGATCAATCTCGCCAGCTGTATTGAACGGGGTTACCACGGGAACATAGATTCCATAAATCTGTTCTTCTGTTAACATGAATATCGTCCTCCAAAATGTTGAAATCCTTTTATCTTACTGTAGCATGGAATATTCCATCGGCGTTAGCTATAATAAATGATGTGGGTTATCAATAATATTGATGTTAGGGTGAGGTTATGGATTTAACATATATGCGGACCTTCCGCGAAGTCGCGAAACGGCAGAGCTTTACCCGCGCGGCTGAAGAGCTGGGCTATGCGCAGTCCAGTGTGACGATGCAGATTCAGAAGATTGAGAAGGAATACGGGGTTCCACTGATAGAGCGGCATGGACGTGCGTTGCGCCTGACTCCACCTGGAGAAGAGCTGTTGAAGCTGTTTGTGGAGATTCTGGATTTGTATGACCGTTCCAAGGAAACGATCGCCCAGCAAATTGGCGGGACGCTGACGATCGGGACCATTGATTCCTTGGCTGCGTTTTATTTGCCGCCGTTCCTGCAGCAGCTGCGCACGACTTTTCCCGGACTGAACATTCATCTGCAGACCGAGCAGGAAGCCAATCTGGTGGCGAAGATCCGGGACGGTGAAGTGGACATCGGCTTAATGCTGGACCGGAATGCCAATGACTCCGTGCTTGAGCGGACGATCATCAGAGATGAGCCCCTGGTGCTGGTTGCACCTGCCACCCATCCGCTGGCCCAACTTGCGGACGTGACACTGCAGGATCTGAACAACTGTGAGCTGATCGTTTCCGAGGAGAGCTGCATTTACCGCAGCCTGTTCGAGAATCTGCTGCGGGAGCACGGGATTATTTTCCGCATCGGCTTTGAGCTGTCGAATCTGGAGGCGATCAAGCGTTGCGTACGCAACGGGCTGGGCATAGCCTTGCTGCCAAGAATCGTCGCCGAGGAGGAGATCGAGCGGGGGAACCTGGCGGAGCTGTCTTTTGCCCATCCGGAAATTCATTTTGATCTGCAGCTGCTGCTCCATCCCAAGAAGTGGAAATCACTGCCGCTGCAATCGCTGATTCAGATGCTGCTGGCAGATGCAAAGGCGAAGACGGTGGCGCTGTGAAATGCTCGGATGAACGACAGTTAAGTGGATTTTTAATGGGCTATATAGATTGAACTTGAGAATTACATGTAGGGAAAAGTGGCGGAGGGGAATTTTGGAACTGGAGGAGCGACAGCGTCCGCTTTTAGGTTTGGATTTCTACTGCGATTCGTGGTTAATTCAAGAAATCCAAACCTAACAGCGGCCGGAAGTCCAAACATTCTCTGGAGTCACGGCCAATCCCAAAATAAAAGAATATAAGTTCAATCTAAATAGTATGCAGCAAGATATTGACATCAAAAACGAGAATATGGTATATAAAAGGAAGTGTTAGCACTCATTCGAGTGGAGTGCTAATTTCCAGAGAGCAAACAGAAGAGTTATTTTTGAAAGGAGATTATTTTATTCATGGCCAAAAAAGAGTTTAAAGCCGAATCGAAGAGACTACTAGAGATGATGATTAACTCCATTTATACACAGCGGGAAATTTTCCTGCGGGAGCTGATCTCCAACGCAAGCGATGCCATTGATAAAATCTATTACAAAGCGCTGGCAGACGATGCGCTGGTGTTCAATAAAGAGGATTATTTCATTAAAGTCACTGCCGACAAGGACAGCCGCACGTTGACCATCTCTGATACAGGGATCGGGATGACACAGGAAGAATTGGAGAACAACCTGGGGATTATCGCGAACAGCGGCTCTTTTGCATTCAAAAAGGACAACGAGTCGAAGGACGGCCACAATATTATCGGCCAGTTCGGTGTCGGGTTCTACTCTGCATTTATGGTAGCGGACGATGTTACTGTAATCAGCAAGGCGCTGGGCAGCGACCAGGCGTACAAATGGGAGTCCCAGGGCGCGGATGGATATACAATCGAACCGTACGAGAAGGATGCCGTCGGCACCGAGATTATTTTGAAGATTAAAGAGAACAGTGAAGAAGACAATTACGATGAGTTCCTGGAAGAATACCGCCTGAAATCCATCATCAAGAAATATTCTGACTTTATCCGTTTCCCGATCAAGATGGATATTACCGGCAGACAGCCTAAGGGAGGCAGCGAAGGCGAGTTCGAGGAAACCAAAGAAGAGCAGACTGTGAACAGCATGGTGCCGATCTGGCGCAAGAACAAAAACGAGCTGACCACAGAGGACTATGACAACTTCTATGCCGAGAAACGCTACGGCTTCGATAAACCGCTGAAGAATATCCATATCAGTGCCGATGGTGCTGTAGTCTATAATGCGATCCTGTTCATTCCGGAAAATACACCGTTTGATTATTACACCAAGGAGTATGAAAAAGGTCTTGAGCTGTACTCCAACGGTGTGCTGATTATGAACAAATGCGGGGATCTGCTGCCGGATTACTTCAGCTTTGTCAAAGGGATGGTCGATTCCGAGGATCTGTCGCTCAATATCTCCAGAGAGCTGCTGCAGCATGACCGCCAGCTGACCCTGATTGCCAAGAACATCAAGAGCAAGATTAAGAGCCAGCTCCTGAGCCTGCTGAAGGATGAAAGAGAGAAATATGAGACATTCTACAAGTCTTTTGGCAGACAGCTTAAATTCGGAGTCTACAATGACTATGGCATGGAAAAGGAAACCCTCCAGGACCTGCTGATGTTCCACTCCTCCAAGGAGAAGAAGCTGGTTACGCTGGCTGAATACGTGGAAAGAATGCCGGAAGACCAGAAGTATATCTATTATGCTTCCGGGGAATCGGTAGAGCGGATCGAGAAGCTGCCACAGACTGAAATGGTATTGGACAAGGGTTATGAAATGCTCTACTTCACTGATGATATTGATGAGTTCGCCATCAAGATGATCATGAACTATAAGGAAAAAGAATTCAAAAATGTATCCAGCGGTGATCTGGGGATTGAAGCGGATGCCGCTGACAAGCCTTCGGAAGAAGAGGAGAACGAGAACAAAGGGCTGTTCGACGCGATGCAGGGTATTCTGTCAGGCAAAGTGAAGGCAGTCAAAGCCTCCAAACGGCTGAAAAGTCATCCGGTCTGCCTGTCCACGGAAGGCGAGCTGACCATCGAGATGGAAAAAATCCTCAAAGCGATGCCGAACGGACAAGAGGTGCAGGCGGATAAGGTACTGGAAATCAATATTAACCACGATGTCTTCAAGTCCTTGAAGGCTGCTGCCGAAGGGGATCAGGAGAAGCTGGGCCTTTACACGAACCTGCTCTACAATCAGGCGCTGCTGATCGAGGGGTTGCAGGTTAATGATCCTGTACAGTTCACTAATGATATTTGCAAAATCATGGTATAGAATGGCGGCATTTGCCGAACTGGAGCATCACTAAAATGCTTCGCCCAACGGCTGCCCGGAGAGAGGACGTCTCATCGTAAAGATGAGGCTTCCTTTTTTTGTGGGGGCCTGAGGGCCTGCTTCAAGAGAGCTACAATTTAAAGCGAAATCGCGTACAATAAGCTTATGTAATTTCTAGAACAAATGGAGGAACAGACTTTGACATTGACTGTTGGTGTGATCCGTGAAATCAACCGGTATCCGGTCAAATCGTTCGCGGGAGAGCAGCTGGAGGCTTGCGACATTGAATCCTACGGCGTCGTAGGCGATCGGGTTTGCTCTTTTTATGATGAAGGGAAGCAGGGCTGGAAGCGATTCGTTACGGCCCGCAATATACCGGATATGCTCACTTATCAAGCGCGTTACCGGGAGGGGGAGGTGGCTGTCACTGCAGCGGACGGGCGGACCTTTCGCTGGGACGAGCAGCTGCTTGTGGAGATTCAAAGCCAGACAAAAATCCCGGTCAGCATGTCCGGCCTGAAGCAACCGCACCCGGAGAATCCGCATTTGCTGTCGGTGGATGAGGCCAGTATTCTGCTTGTTACCGATGGCAGTCTGAGAAAACTGGAGGCGCTCTGGGGACGCGAGGTCGATCAGCGCCGGTTCCGCGGGAATTTTGTGATTGCATTAAGCGATGAGTCGCTGTTTGAGGGAGACTGGACCGGGCGGAGGCTGCGGATTGGCGGGGTAGAGCTGCAGGTGAATGAGCTGTGCGAGCGATGCGTCATGACGACGATGGACCCGGATACTGCAGAGAAAACCCCCTCGCTTCTGAAAATTGTCAACAAAGAGCTGGGGCTTCATTTCGGCGTGTACGCTTCCGTTATCCAAACCGGGCGCGTCTGCGTTGGAGATGAGGTTCATCTGGCTGATAGGCCGGCAAGCCAATAAGCTTAAGCGAAATGCCAGCGCTGTTCCGGGTAATGCCGGTTCAGCGCTTTTTTCATTTTGTGTATCCATACCCATGCCTACTCCGCTCTGAAGCATTCAATGAATTTCTCGGCCAGCGACGACAAATATTTATCCTTCATCCAGACAGCGGCGACCCGGGTGCGGAGCGATTCGCCACGGATTTCTTTATAACGCAGATTGTCGCTTCTCATGAGGCCGAAGGCTGATTTTGGAAGAATGCCGATGCCGAGACCGGCATTGGCCCAGAGCAGCGTGGTGCGGGCATCGTCGTTCATGCAGAACACATCCGGATTGAATCCGTGCTCCAGGCAGGTTTCACGGATCAGCTGCTCGAAGCGGCGGTAAATAATCAGCGGCCTATCCTTGAGTTCCCCGATATCAATGGAGGACTCTCCGCCCGTCCAGTCATAACCCTGAGTCATCACGGCAATCATAGGTTCAGCCCCGGCATATACACATTCGAGACTTGTGCTGTTAAAGGGCGTTCGAACAATGCCGACCTCGATGATTCCTTTGCTGAGCAGATCAATCACCTTATAGGTGTTGCCTTCATGGATTTCGAATTTGACGCCGGAATAGATTTTGTGAAAATCAAAGAGCCGATCCTGCAGCAGAGTTGCCGCGGAGGAGGATACTGTCCCAATGGAGAGCGTTCCCCGCAGCCCGCTTGCAAAATCACTAATCTCACGCGTGGTGGCATCGGCCAGCTCCAGAATCTGCTGTGCCCGGCCCCGCAGAATTACTCCGGCATCGGTCAGCTGTATACTGCGCGGTCCGCGCTCCACCAATTTTACGCCAAGCTCCTCCTCCAGCAGCTTCAGCTGCTGACTGAGCGGGGGCTGGGCCATTTGCAGCTTCCGTGCAGCGGAAGTAATCTGTCCTTCCTCAGCAATCGCCAAGAAGTATTTGAGCTGTCGGATATCCATTTGTTAAACCTCCGGATTTGGCATATGAATTAAGTATGGCATTGATACGAAACCAATATTATTAATATGTAAACAGGTATGACATAATCATAACGGGTCTTAACGCTATTTCATAGTGATTACATACTACATAAGTTAGGTGAGGGTTACTGTGTTCAAAATTGCCGTTTTTCTTAAACCGTACAGAAAAGGAGTTATACTCGGGCCGATCTTTAAGCTGCTGGAGGCGATCCTGGAGCTGCTGCTGCCGACCATCGTTGCGCTGATCGTGAACAACGGAATCGGCGGGCAGGATAGTGCCTATGTGTACCGGATGGGCGGGCTTATGCTGCTGATGTCGCTTCTCGGTTTCGGCTGCTCGATGGTCTGCCAATATTATGCCGCCCGGGCATCCCAAGGCTTTGGCACTTCGCTGCGCAACAAGATGTTCAAGCATATTTCTTCCTTGTCCTATGCCGAGCTGGATACCTTCGGTACACCGTCACTAATCAACCGGATCACGAGTGATGTGAATCAGCTGCAGGTTGCTGTGGCCATGCTGATCCGTCTCGTAGTCCGTGCGCCGTTTATCTGTATCGGGGCCATCATAATGTCGATGATTCTCGATTTCCGGCTATCGCTGATTCTGCTCGCGGCCACACCTGTTTTTGGCGTCATCCTGTACTTTATCATTACCCGCAGCTCGCCGCTCTACCGCAAATATCAGCAGAAGCTGGATCATCTGGCACTGGTGCTGAGCGAGAATCTTTCCGGTATCCGCGTCATCCGCGCCTTTGCCGAAGCACGGCGGGAGAAGCAGCGCTTCAATGAAGCTTCGGATGATTTGACGGCAACGGCGATCCGGGTTGGACGCATCTCTGCCTGGCTTGGCCCGATGACTACTCTGGTGGTGAACGCAGCGATTATTGCCATTCTGTGGGTTGGCGGCATACACATTGATGCCGGCCGTTTATCACAGGGTGAAATCATTGCGTTTATCAACTATGTAACCCAGATTCTGCTGGCGCTGATTGTTGTATCGAATCTGGTAATTCTCTTTACCAAGGCTGCGTCCTCTGCGAATCGTGTGAATGAAGTGCTGGCGGCTGAAACCTCAATCTCGGATGAAGGGAACAGCGCCCTGCCAGTGATGGAAGCGGCAGCTCCTGCTATTTCTTTCGAGCATGTATCCTTCGGTTACAACAAGACTGGAGAGCTTGCACTGCAGGATATCTCAGTGGTGATCAACCGCGGAGAAACGGTGGGGCTTATCGGTAGCACCGGCTCCGGCAAGTCCACCTTCGTGAATCTCATTCAGCGTTTCTATGATGCGGTGGAGGGGGAAGTCAGAGTAGGCGGCGTCAACGTCAAAGAATACCGGCTGGATCAGCTGCGGAGCCTGATCGGCATTGTGCCGCAGAAGGCGCTCCTGTTCACCGGGACGATTGCCGATAACCTCCGCTGGGGCAAGCAGAATGCGACGAAGGAGGAAATGATGCAGGCAGCCGTTGTAGCCCAGGCCGATGAATTCATCCGCAAGCTGCCGGAAGGTCTGGATACACCAGTCGCGCGTGGAGGGTTGAACTTATCCGGCGGACAAAAGCAACGGCTTACCATTGCCCGCGCTGTCGTGGGTACCCCTCCGATCCTTATCCTTGATGATTCCTCCAGTGCGCTCGACTTTGCGACTGATGCGGCACTGCGCAGGGCACTGAAGGAGAGCAGCAGGGATACGACCGTGCTGCTGGTATCCCAGCGGGTCAGCACGGTGCGGCAGGCGGATCAGATTATCGTATTTGACGAAGGACGGATTGTTGGGAAAGGCAGTCATCAGGAACTGCTGGAGAGCTGCGGGGTTTATCAGGAAATCTGCCAGTCCCAGCTTTCCAGCGAGGAGGCGGGACAATGAGGGGCAATAATACCTGGAAGAGATTGTTTGGCTATACAAGTCATTTTAGAGGCATGACCATAACCGCGGTAATCTGCGCCATCATCAGCGTGATTGCCAGTCTGATCGGGCCGCTGCTGATCGGCCGGGCTGTCGATCATATGGCGGGTCCGGGCGATGTTGATTTCGCCGGAATCCTCCGGCTGCTGCTGATCCTGGCTGCAGTATATATTGTGGGCAGCTTTTTTGGCTGGCTGCTGACTTATTACACCAATCGGATAGCTTATAAGACGGTCTACGATATGCGCCGTGAGTTGTTTGACAAGCTAAATGTGCTGCCGCTGAAATTCCATGACAATCATCCGCAGGGCGACAGCATCAGCCGTTTTGTTAATGATATGGACGCTGTTTCGGACGGGCTGCTGCAGGGTTTCTCCACGCTGCTGACCGGTATTGTGACCATTGCCGGTGCAATCGGGCTGATGCTGTACATTAGTCCGGTGATGACGGTAGTCGTGCTGCTGTCGGCTCCGGCAACCTATTTTGTCGCCCGGTTCATCACTACGCGTTCCCAGAAGCTGTTTCGTGAGCAGGCAAAGATCCTCGGCGGATTAAACGGATATGTGGAAGAAATTATCGGCGGGCAAAAGGTGGTGCAGGCTTACCACTACGAGGACCGTTCATTCGCCCGTTTCTCGGACCGTAATAATGAACTGTACCAGACAGGCGTCAAATCCCAGTTTTACGGTTCATTGGCTAATCCGACAACACGGCTGGTCAATAATATTACCTTCTCGGTCATTGCGATGATCGGCAGCGCGCTTGTAATTGGTGGGCATTTTTCGGTCGGGGATTTGTCCAGTTTCCTGATTTATTCGAACCTGTTCGCAAAGCCGTTTAATGAGATTACCGGTGTCATCACCCAGCTGCAGTCAGCGACGGCTTCGGCACAGCGGATCTTTGCCATTCTAGACCTCCCGGCGGAGACGCCGGATGCTGCAGGGGCTCACGTCATGGACACCAGCCAGGGCACAATCACCTTCGATAAAGTAAGTTTTGCATATGATCCCGGGCGTCCGCTAATCAAGAATTTCAGCCTGGAAGTGAAGCCGGGTACCCGTATAGCGATTGTAGGACAGACTGGGGCAGGGAAGACGACGCTGGTCAACCTGCTTATGCGTTTCTATGACGTAGACAGCGGGACAATCCAAATTGACGGAATAGACATTAATAAGATCACCAGGGACAGTCTGCGGCGGAATTTCGGAATGGTGCTGCAGGATACATGGCTGTTCGGAGGCTCCATCCGCGATAATATTGCTTATGGCAAACCGGATGCGACAGAGGAAGAGGTCATAGCAGCAGCCAAAGCAGCGAATGCGCACAGCTTCATCAAACGGCTGCCGGAAGGGTACGCTACGAAGATCAGCGGTTCTGGAGACAATCTGTCCCAGGGACAGAAGCAGCTGCTTACCATCGCCCGCGTTATGCTCGTGGATCCGCCGATGCTCATCTTGGACGAAGCAACCAGCAGCATTGATACATTGACGGAGATTCGGATTCAGAAGGCTTTTCTCGCCATGATCTCAGGGCGCACCAGCTTCGTCATTGCCCACCGGCTGTCCACGATCCGCGAGTCCGATCTCATTCTCTACATGAAGGATGGAGACATCGTCGAGAGCGGCACACATGAGGGACTCCTGGACAGCGGGGGTCACTATGCCCGGTTGTACAACAGCCAGTTTACGGTGGTGTAACGGCTTAACGTGGCAGGTTATGGAGGAGGAGTTGCTACTTTGGCAGAGCTTACGCTCTTTTATTGACCCCATATATACAAACAGCGGCAGTTCATGGACGGTAAAGAAACGTCCTGGACTGCCGCTGTTTTATTGAGAGTTAGTTCTTCGTTAGTTTAAGCTGCTTCAATCATATAATATCAGCCCTTCGAAATAATCCGTGAAATCATACTTATCCCCTACCTGAAACCAACCAGTTAATCCTGTGGAGAGCTCAAACTTAATATAACCCCGGTTGTCTTCTCCTAAGAAACTCACTTGATCACCAGGGTTGATTTGAAGAAATTCTTCATCTGAGTTTCTTAGTTTTTGCAATTTTAGTTCTTTTTTGGCGGTTAACACAGTAGGGGGAGACATAGAGTAGAAATCTTGTTCTTCTTCACGAAGCTGATGCTCTGCATCTAACCGGAATACGAGTTCACGATACCATGTCTGCAGCTCCTTCGCTCGGTCAATCCCTTTAACAGTGCCAAGCCCGTCAATCATAGAAGAATGTGCGGCGAAATCGGGAACGGTACCAACGGATCTGATTTTGTGACCGTCATAGTAATAAAAATAAGTCTCTCTAAAAAAATCATACTGACTATCAAATTGAAAAGCGATTTCAAAGTAAGGATCATTCATATTAAGATCGACAATTTCAAAATAAGGAAACATGTCTTCACCGTCAAATTGAAGAGATGCTCCATTTACTTTAAGCGTCCATGTTGTATCGCCTTTCGCAGCAGGGATCTTTAGCTCAACATTATCACTAATTCCATCTCCATTAAGATCAATAACCATATGTTGCTGTTTAAAGGTATTGGAACCCTCGTAATTTTTGACACGATAATCATCCGTATGTGTTGCGATTAACTGATAAGCTGCGTACTTTGCTTCATAGGTATGTAATAATTCGATATTTTTCTTTTCTATGTCCGTGAAAGTTTCCCTATAGTTTTGGTTCTTTCTGTACCATTTCTTTGAAGAAAAGTAGTCAGTCAAATCCTTACGTTTGAATATATATCCATGCCGGGCATAAATCTCATTACGCGCCAATTCCATGATATGACTATCCATATTACTAACGTTGTCGGCACTCAGCAATACCTTGTTACTGTCCTTTATGATGTATTCCCTGACCGGATTTGCCGGGCTTACACCCTTATTGCCATTTACTTCCTTTGATAAGTTCGATGGTTCCTTTGCGGAACAGCTTGACAAGAGAATCAGAACCCCAAAAATGAGACCCATTCTTCTGAGATTGTGGTAAAACAAATTGCATCCCCCTTAGTTGACTTCGACATCCTAAAATTTGGATCTAGAAAATATACCATAAAAAAGGGGGCAGCTCCAACGAGTTTTTTTATATTATCTTACCTGTTATTTTAAAAATAGCCCTAGAGCCTAGTATCTGGAGCAAAAGCACTTATTGCTTCTGCCGGTTCGCTGCTTGACTCTGGCTTCGCTGCAGCCGTTCCCTCATTACACCCGGGGTGCAGCCGTAAGTCTTGCGGAATACCCGGATGAAATAGTTTGTTTCCATCCCGAGATTCAAAGCGATATCCTGCACAGGGATGCCGGGACTTTCAGTCATCATTTGAAGCCCCCGCTCCAGCCTCAGGTTCTGGAGGTATTTATGCGGGGTTACGCCATACTCCTGCAAGAACAGTCGCTGGAAATGCTGCACGGAATAGCCGACGGCGGCAGCCAGATTAGCGACCAGTAACGGTTCGGTGAAATGCTCATTGATTAGTCTCACCGCTTTTTGCAGTGCCTCGTTGCGGACATGCTCATTTTCCAGGCGGCTGGCTGTACCGGCAGAAGGATCGCCCCGGCGCATCATAAGGATCAGCCGGTAGAGGCTGACGGACAGTTCCTGCGTGGCCTGTTCCTCCTGGCGGCTGACATTCCCTCCATTTACGGTCTGCCAGATTCCGCCGATGGCTTCCCAGCATTCCTCGAAGCGCGCAAGATGATAGGCGGAGGGCGGCAATAAGCCGAGGCTGTGAAGCATTGGCCCTGTCTGGCTGCCGTAGATGCCGGTAAAAGCTACATGCCACGGCTCATGAGACAACGGGTAATATTCATGTCCGCGGTCAGGCGGGAAAACGAAAGCCATTCCGGGTGCCAGCACCGTTTCTGTTCCGTCCGTGAGATCACGGAATATTCCCTTTCCACTGCGGATCAGGAAGAGCTGATGGACAGGGAATCCAGCCGGGCGGACATGATGGTACTGAATGTGCCTGCCGACAGAATAAGGGTACAGGGGAAAGTCCTCCAGGTTACGCGGCATTTCAACCAAAGAAAAGGGCAGCAAAGCTGTTCACCTCATATTCATTTTGTGCTATCTAATCGCGAGTATAATCCTACTGTGAATCTGCGGTTATCCTATATTATAAATAGTATAAACGTTTGTCCGTGAAAAAGACAGAGACACAGAATGACTTGAATCAGAGAAAAGTCTCATTCTGACACGGATCAAAAATGAGAGGATGAATATACAATGATGAGCAAAAAACTCCCTGCGGTCAGCAGCAAGGCTCCCGTGATGCTTCATGGGGCCGACTATAATCCCGAGCAATGGCTGAGATATCCTGAAGTTCTCCGCGAGGACATCCGCCTGATGAAGCTGGCGGGCTGCAATGCGATGTCTGTCGGGATTTTTTCCTGGGTATCGCTGGAGCCTGAAGAGGGCGTATTTACATTCGATTGGCTGGATCATGTGCTGAACACTTTTGCTGATAATGGTATATATGCTTTCCTGGCTACTCCAAGCGGAGCACGGCCAGCCTGGATGTCCGAGAACTACCCTGAGGTGCTGCGCGTGGAACGAAACCGTGTGCGAAATCTGCATGGATTCAGGCATAACCATTGCTACACTTCCCCGGTCTACCGGGACAAAACGGCAACGCTGAATGCCAAGCTGGCTGAACGGTATGCTCATCATCCGGCGGTCATCGGCTGGCATATTTCGAATGAGTTCGGCGGCGAGTGCCATTGTGATTTGTGCCAGACCGCCTTTCGGGAATGGCTGAAGGCCAAATATAAGGGCAGCCTCGACGAACTGAATCATGCCTGGTGGGCCGCTTTTTGGAGCCATACCTACACTTCGTGGGAGCAGATTGATTCACCGGCACCGCATGGGGAGACACAGGTCCATGGCCTGAACCTGGACTGGCGGCGGTTTGTCAGTGAGCGGACGATTGATTTCTGCCGGCATGAAATTGCAGCCGTACGAGATTTTAACCCGGATCTGCCCGTGACCACCAACATGCATATGATCGACGGTATTGATTACCGTGAGCTGGCCAAAATTCTGGATGTCGTCTCCTGGGATGCATACCCGGAATGGCATTACACCGAGGACGATGATGATGTCCGGCTGGCGGCTTGGACAGCTCTGAACCATGATATGTTCCGCAGCTTCAAGCATAAGCCGTTCCTGCTGATGGAGAGTACGCCTTCGCTCACGAACTGGCAGTCAGTCAGCAAGCTGAAACGGCCGGGCATGCATAAGCTGTCTTCCCTGCAGGCGGTCGCTCATGGCTCTGATTCTGTGCAGTACTTCCAGTGGCGCAAGAGCCGCGGCTCCAGCGAGAAGTTCCACGGTGCTGTGGTCGATCACAGCGGCCATGCAGAAACCCGTGTATTCAGGGATGTCGCCGAGGTTGGCAAAACTCTGGCGGGATTAACCGAAGTAGTGGGCACCGTCACACCGGCGGAGACGGCGATCCTGTTCGATTGGGATAACCGCTGGGCAATCAAGGATGCCCAAGGGATCCGTAATTCCGGACTGAAGTATGAAGAGACCGTGCTGCAGCATTACCGTGCCCTCTGGGAGATGGGCATTCCAGTTGACGTGATTGGTTCAGGAGATGACCTCACACGCTACAAGCTGGTCATCGCTCCGATGCTGTACCTGATCAGTGAAGAGAACGGTCAAAGAATCGAGAAATATGTGGAGCAGGGAGGAACCTTCCTGGCAACCTACTGGTCTGGAGTAGTAGGCGAAACAGATTTGTGTCACCTCGGCGGGTTCCCGGGACCGCTGCGCAGAACGCTCGGCATTTGGGCTGAAGAGACGGAAGGCTTGCACAGCCGGGATGTGAACGGTCTTGTATTGCAGGCAGGCAACGCCTTGAAGCTCTCGGGCGATTACGATGCGCATGAAATTGCCGAGCTGATCCATCTGGAGGGGGCGGAGGCACTAGGCCATTACCGCAGCGATTTCTACGCCGGGCAGCCGGCATTGACACTCAACAAGCTCGGAGCAGGCAGAGCGTACCATTTGGCTACCCGCGTCAAAGACGCGGCGTTTTACGTAGAGCTGTATGCTGCAATTACCGCTAAGGCGGGAATTGGCCGCGTGCTGGAAAGTGAACTGCCAGCAGGTGTAACGGCGCAGCTTCGTACAGACGGTGAACATGACTATATTTTCCTGCAGAACTTTAGCGGTACTGAAGCGTCAGTGACACTGGATGGTCTGGTTTATACAGACCTGGAATCAGGCGAGCCAGCCCCGGGAGTTGTTGCACTTCCTGTGAACGGGCTAGTCATGCTGAAACGGAAAGTAGCACAGAAATAGATAGAATTACAAAAGGCAGGACCCGGTCATCAGGGTCCTGCCTTTTCATTGTGGAAACGGAAGCAGCCTGCGGGTGCAGGGTAGAATCTTGCTATGCCATAAGGGAATGGTAAAATAGGTAATGATTGAAGAAGGCTAATCAGCCAAAGGCTGCCTCAATGCCCTCAATGATGCGCCGATAATAATTGATCTCATGCGGCACAAAGTGGCTCCTGTCCACAGTCTGGCTGATTGGAATCCGCGTACCGCTGCTTTCCACACTAAATCCTTGGATTTGCAGTGTAGCGCTGTCTCCCAGCCACAAACTTCGAAAGCCGGTGAAATCGGCTGTTACAATTCCCGCAACCTCTTCCTGTTGCAGCTTAAAGTCACTTAAAGGGGTGGTGTTTGTGTACAAAAAGACATGCGCCCGCTCTCTGTCGAGAAAACCCTCCTTGTCCATGCTGTAAGGGATGATC
The DNA here is from genome assembly GCF_038593145.1 of Paenibacillus sp. FSL L8-0340. Taxonomy (NCBI): domain Bacteria; kingdom Bacillati; phylum Bacillota; class Bacilli; order Caryophanales; family Paenibacillaceae; genus Paenibacillus; species Paenibacillus sp. FSL L8-0340. The sequence continues at coordinate 4,388,802 of NZ_CP151967.1, read as the reverse complement.
CCAAGGGGGATCAGCTGCTCAAAAGCAACGCAGATTCCAAGCTCCTCCTGCACCTCACGGACGCCATCCTCCGGAACCTCATCAGATAATAAATGTCCGGCGGCCGTGATATCCAGCAGACCGGCATAATCTTTTTTGAGTTCGCTGCGCAGCTGAAGATAAATATGGAGCATGTCCTGTTCCTTGCTGACGAACCAGCAGTGGAAGGTTTCGTGCCAGAGTCCCAAACGGTGAACTTCATCACGGGGTGCGGTCCCGGTAATATTGCCATTGTCATCAAAAGTGGTCAGTAGCTCGTCATTCATGCGAAGGCTCCTTTATTAATGTTAACATCTGGTGATGCCGATCCTGCTTCGTCGGCTAAATATATCATAGCATTTGCCGCACAGGCAACGGCTTGTCCACATAGAATCCCGATATGAACGAGTAAGAATATCCCATCATCCCAAGGAGGAATTTTTATGAGCAACTCGTTACATTCAAGGCTAGGCAAATTGTTTCTGGTAGCTTCAATAGTTTTTTTTGGTTGTTTTTTTGGAAATAAACAGGAGACTGTGCATGCAGACTCGCCCATAACCTCGACGGCAATTTATGAAGCTTATCTTGATGTAGATATGGTTACTGAGGCCTTGAAGAACGGATTAGGTGTGAAAGTTAACGATTTTTTATCGTCGGGAACCACACCGCTGGATCAAAAAGCGGCAGTAATAAATGCGCTGTATTCAGTTCAAGGATGGGAGGATAGAGATCTGACAGAGGAGTATTCACTATCTGTTTATGGAAAGAAAGCAGATTCGCTGGATAAAGCGAAGCTGACACCGCAGGAGATTTTTGTCCTTGGCTATATGAAGGTTCTGGATCATTATCTTGATCCTGATTTGTATTGGATCACTGAGGCCAAGAAGGCGTCGCCGGACAGTATGACGGTAGCCCTGATCCATGCGCTTGCCGTGTCCCAAGAGAGCTTAAAGTGCAGCTGGAATAATACGGAGGCGGTCCTTGCCGATAAAAGTCTGAAACAGGATATTCGACCAGAAGCTATCGACATTATCGTTAAGTATATGGAACTGTATAAGGGTGAACGATGTCAAAACGGTGGCCAGCAGCAGGCAGCAATCAATTCCTTGGTGGATGATATTAAGAGAGACGCTATCGTTCTGTCTATCGGCCAGGGTAACGTGCTTGCCAAAGGAAAGCAGACAATGATAGATGATACGAATTCAAAGATCACCCCTTATCTGCGGAAAGGGACAACAATGGTTCCACTGCGTTTTATATCAGATCAGTTCGGTGCCGCAGTACAGTTTGATTCCAAGAAGCATGAGGTCACGATTCAATACAGAAATCATAAGATCATAATCAATGAAGCGGATTCCACCATTTCAGTCAATGATCGTTCCCCAGCAAAAAACACAATGATCGTGACAAAAAACGGACGGACGTTTGTCCCCCTGAGAGTGATAATGGATGTGTTTAGCAAGAAAACGTATTATCATCGGGGATTGATTATCATCTCGGATAAGCTTGTGCTGAATCCCCTTAATGCAATGGACAATGAAGCGGCAGAGAAAATCAAAGTTGAACTGGCAGCTATCGGCAGTAAAATAAAATAGTGAACAGCCGGACTTGTGGAGTGTATGATAATTATTCGCTCTCGGTTTTATTAAATGAGAAAAGGGGAATGTAATGAGTTTAGTGACGATGAATCGGGAATCCTTTTATAGCTTAGGTGATGAAAAACTTGGGAGTGCGTGTATGGAGCCGACTTTTATGCAGATACGCGGTAAATCGCCGGCGGTTAAGGCAGAGGTGATCTCGCAGCTGACAAGGGGACAACAGGCACTCTGCATGTTCCGGGTGATGTATGGTCACAGTTATAAATCGGCGGCCGAGTATTATGCCTGGATCTCTTACATGCTGAGTATACCGGGGTATTGGGACCGGATGATGGAGGGGGTGCGGTTTTTTGACGAGCCGGGAATGGGAGCGCTGCTGGAGGAAACCAGGGGGCAGCTTGAAGCGAGAAACAGCAGGTTAAAGGTCAACTGGGGAGATGCAACGCTTATGGATCTGGAGCGGGATGACGAACTGATGCAAATGATAAAATCCCTGTTTGACCGATTTGAGCAGGTTGCCCCGATGACCCACTCCATTATTGCGAAATATATTCGTTCCCGTCCCGAGGAGTTTGTGTTATTGCATTTAACAGACGGTTCCTTTAGTTGAACGTTTATTTTTGATTCAAAGTATAATGCTAGGATCTACAACAGGAAAAGAGGGAACGAATGCCTACTATACTGGTTGCTGACGACGATGCGAACATTCGCGAACTTGTTTGCTTGTTTCTGCGCAACGACGGATTTGAGACAGTTGAAGCTGTGGACGGCAAAGAAGCACTGAACGTCTACGCCGCAACGCATGTTGATCTTGTCGTGCTCGATATAATGATGCCAATTATGGATGGATGGACGTTATGCAAGGAGCTCAGAAGAGCCAATCCTGATCTTCCATTACTTATGCTGACTGCGAGAGGTGAAACCTGGGAGAAAGTGAAAGGGTTCGAACTTGGGACGGACGATTATTTGACGAAACCATTCGATCCGTTAGAGTTGACCGCTCGTGTCAGGGCATTGCTGAAACGATACCGGATTGGCTCTACGCAACCGATCCAGTTCGGCAACGTCATCCTTGACCGGCAAACCTATAAGGTGATGAGAGGGACGGAGTCGCTCACGTTGCCGCTCAAGGAATTCGAGCTGTTGTATAAGCTTGCTGGAACACCGGGGCAAGTGTATACCCGTGAGCAGCTGATTGATCAAATTTGGGGGATCGATTACGCTGGAGATGACCGAACGGTCGACGTACATATTAAACGGCTGCGCGAACGGTTCGCGACTACACCACAGTTTCGCATCGAGACGGTGCGCGGGCTTGGCTACCGGCTTGAGGTTTACGAATGATCAGATCCTTATATACACGTATCGTCCTGACATTTCTAGTCTCCGTCATCGGGGGCACAGTCCTTGCCCTGTATGTGGCCGTTTGGGTATATAAAGATAAATTGAACGAAAACATGCTAATGCCTTTACTTCACTTTGGCCAGGATGTCGCCCGGCTTTACGAAACCCTTCCATTGACTGAAGCGGACGAGTTCGTAAGTGGAATGTATCAGCTCAAATCTTTTTATGTTCGAATTTACGAAGAAACGGGTAAATTCAAGTCTTTTGGATCGCTTAACGGAGACAAACCTGTCACTGTGAGTATGGAACAACTGAAAAAAGTAATAGATGGAGAGATAGTTCAAGTAAATCCTAGTGGTTATGCTACTGTTCTCTTAGGGCTGCCTTTGACAACTGAAACGGGTACGAAAGCGATGTTTTTAGAATCAATCGGCCCCCCTTCTGCCGCTTTCACCCGAAAGTGGATTTTGAATTTTATAACTTATTCGTTGATTGCAGGTAGCCTATTGATTCTGGTTGCAGCCATGTTCTTAGTCAGACCGATCAAAAAGCTGACCATAGCGACTAGGCGTATCGCTGATGGAGATTTCAGTGTGAAGCTGAATATTAAGCAAAAGGATGAGCTAGGTACTCTGGCTCGCAGCTTTGAAGAAATGACGCACGACCTGCAGCAGCTGGAGCAGCTGCGCAGGGAATTCGTATCGAACGTGTCGCACGAAATCCAATCACCGCTCACCTCGATATCCGGTTATGCTATAGCGCTCAAACAAGAAAACATCGGGGTTCATGAGCGAATACGTTATCTCGATATTATCATCAATGAAGCGGATCGGATGTCCAAGATGAGCGCTAGCCTGCTTAAGCTGAGTTTGCTTGAATCGCAGTCACAGCAATTGACTCTGTCAACACTCAGTCTTGATGAACAGATCAGGCGGGTCATTGTCGCGATTCAGCCGCAATGGTCGGCTCGCAACATCACCTTCGAGCTCGATTTGAAGGCAGTTATGCTAACGGGAGATCATGACCAGCTAAATCAGGTATGGACCAACATTCTCGGCAATAGCATTAAATTTTCCAAAGATGGCGGCGTTATTACCGTCAGCATTACACAGGATAACACTAACGTGACAGTTACAATATCCGATACTGGCATTGGTATTTCCCCCGAGGACCAGAAACGTATATTTGAGCGGTTTTTTAAGGCAGATCGTTCCCACAGCCGTAAGTATGAGGGCAGCGGTATGGGGCTTGCCATCGTTAAACAGATCGTATCGCTTCATCAAGGTGACATCCGGTTAGAAAGCGAACCTGGCAGGGGAACAACATTCATTGTCACCTTACCAATCGTAACGCCGGCAGTGTGATAAGATTCATACTGCATCAATCTCCACGCTCCGGTAACCTGTGCAAACTCACTTGCCTGTGATACCGGGGTGTTTTTTCGTACGTGCTTAGATTGACGATTCAGCTTGAAATTAACGCACAATTATTTATAAAGAAACTTTACCTGCCATAGAGGGAGTCTGCTTGTTATAATCTTGTTGAATGATGAAGCAGCATTTAGAAAGTTGAGGTAAACAACGAATGGAAGAAAGAATTTTGCGATTTCTAAATAATACATATCCTATTAATTTTTATGATGTTAAAGCCGTAACAAATGAAATGTACCGTTGCCAATCTCAAAAAGGTGTTTTTTTTGTTCGGATAACGAATTATAAGTCCTATCAAGAACAATTAGATGAAGTGAATTGGACGAATTATCTTTTTAACCAAGGCATAGGGGTTCCCCAGGTTATAGGCACTATTAATAATTCATTCATTGGGAAAATAATGTTAGAGGAAGAGAAGCGGGTCGTTGTATTTCAGGCTGCATCAGGAATCCATCTGCCACGTTCAAAATGGAACAAAAAAGTATTTAGAGATCTTGGACAACAAATAGGCAGAATGCATCGAGTCAGTAAAGGATATATGAATTCTGAGACTACTGCACATATCAATCATTGGCATGAGTGTAAAGAATACGATTTTCTCAAGTACATTCCTACAGAAGAGAAGACCATACGGGAAATTGCATTCGATGTTGTAAATAAAATTAAGGAACTACCGCAGGAGTATTCAAATTATGGCTTAATACACGGAGACCTGTGGCTGGAAAATATCCTTGTAGACAGTGACTCCAAGCTAACGATGATTGATTTTCAAGATTGTGAAAAACATTATTATGTATACGATTTAGCCGTTCCTATCTATTCTGCACTGGAGTTCTCCTTCTCAGGGGGAGAGAACCTTAGAGATTATGAAAGATCCATTACCAGGGCGTTAGTAGATGGATATAAAGAGGAGAATGAGCTCTCTTCCGAGATGCTTACGAAACTACCGCTGTTCATGAAATTAAAAGAATTGTTCGAATATAATTTAATGCATATGTATTGGAATGCTAAAGAGCTAAGCGAGGAGCAGGTCCGAATCTTGAATTTATATAGAAGTCGGATGGAGTACAGCCATTCTTGAACTATGGTGAATAAGGGGCAGAATGAAGTTGTCGGAGAACGATTGTCAAAAAAACAGCAGCAATCTGGGACTTTACTTTCTCATCCCTGACTGCTGCTGTTTCTATTATTGAGTTCAGTAAAATACTTATCTGGCCAGCCATCCGCCGTCTACATTCAGGATATGACCGTTCAGGTAGTCGGAAGCAGCGGAAGCCAGGAATACGGCAGGTCCCTTAACATCTTCAGCAGTTCCCCAGCGTCCAGCAGGAATGCGGTCCAATATGGAGTCGGAACGGTTCTGGTCAGCACGGATTGGAGCTGTGTTTTCTGTAGCCATGTAGCCTGGTGCGATTGCGTTGATGTTCAGACCGGAACCGGCCCATTCGTTGGCGAAGGCTTTGGTCAAACCGGCAACAGCATGTTTGCTTGCAGTATAGCCCGGAACATTGATCCCGCCCTGGTAGGAAAGCATGGAGCAGATGTTGATAATTTTACCGGACCCTCTTTCCAGGAAGTGGCGGCCGGCAATTTGCGACAGCAGGAATACAGTATTCTGGTTCAGGTTGATGACATCGAACCAGTCTTTTTCGCTATGGTCTTTGGCCGGAGTACGACGGATCATGCCTGCACAGTTGACCAGAATGTCAACGTGGCCGGTCAATTCTAGCGCTTTGTCGAACATGCCCTGCAGGGTAGTGTGGTCACTCAGGTCAGCTTCGATGCTGAGAGCTTTCACGCCGAAAGCTTTGGCGGCTTCAACGGTTTCCGCACTTGTGTTCAGGGAGGCAGAAACAACGTCTGCGCCAGCTTCCGCAAAAGCAAGGGCAATACCTTGTCCAAGACCTTGGGCAGCGCCCGTTACGATGGCTGTTTTACCAGCCAGACTGAATAATGATGACATATTAATATTCTCTCCTTTGAGTGGGGATTGTGGAATTTGTACTTAAGTTTTTTAAATAAAGTGCAATTTATTATCCGCATTCAATATTGACGCCCGCACTGCGGAACTGTTCCACCGTTTCGGGTGCAAGGCCGCTGTCCGTAAGCAGCACATCCACTTCCTGCAGTGAAGCGAAGGTGCGCAAAGCGGTATGCCCGAATTTATGATGATCGCAGGCGGCGAATACTTTGCGGGCCGTGGAGACCAGGGCCTGTTTGAAATCAATTAAATCACCGGTGTAAATAGACAGCCCATGCTCGATATGCACGGCTGTAGCCGACAGAAATGCTTTTTCTATATTTAGCTTTTGCACGTATGAGACAGCTTCGGGACCTGCGAGCATGTTGCGGACGCGGTAGCCTCCGGGAACGACCAGACGTATGTTGTCTTTGGGAACCAGTTCGCTGATGATGTACACATCATTGGTGACGACCGTCAGAGGCATATTGTCCAGCCGCCGGGCAATTTCAAGCGTGGTGCTCCCGCCGTCCAGCGCAATGATGTCATCCTCTTCGATATGGGCAAGCGCGCGCAGCGCAATCTCCGTTTTCTCGTCGGAATATTTATCCAGCGGGTTCTTGGAAGGCAGAATGCCGAACTGATCACTTTGGGCCAATACAGCACCGCCGTGTACACGCACGATCAATCCCTGTTCCTCCAGCTTGCTTAAGTCCTCGCGGATTGTTTTTCCCGTCACCTGGAGCTTGTCGCTCAATTCGTTTACCGTTACGTCCTTCTGGTTCAGCATAACTTCCATAATCATCTCGTGTCTCCGTATCGGGTTCATCCGCCTGCCTCATCTTTCCGTAGTTGATTTCTTTCTATTGTAATTCTTTCATACCTACGGGGTCCATATCATCATAACGTTTGTTGTCCCCGGCCATGCTCCAGATGAAGGTATAGTTATGTGTGCCTACACCGCTGTGGATTGACCAGCTTGGGGAAATGACGGCCTGTTCATTGTGCATCACGATATGGCGGGTTTCGGTAGGTTCGCCCATCAGGTGGAACACGATAGAGTCATCCGGAAGATCGAAATAGAAGTAGGCTTCCATTCGGCGCGGATGAGTATGCGAAGGCATTGTATTCCACATGCTGCCCGGTTTGAGCTGTGTCATACCCATGACGAGTTGTGCGCTTTGTACGCCATTGGTATGAATGAAGCGGTGAATCGTACGCTCGTTGGAGTTCTCCAAACCACCCATTGCTCCGGATTCGGATTCAGCAAGTGTAGTTTTGGTTGTAGGATAGGACTGGTGAGCCGGAGCGGAGTTCAGGTAGAATTTCGCCGGTTTGGCGCTGTCTGCGCTTTTGAACACCACATCTTTGGAACCTTGGCCGACATACAGGCATTCTTTGAAATCTATTTCATATTCTGTTCCGTCTACAACAACTGAACCTTTGCCGCCGACATTGATGATACCCAGTTCACGGCGTTCCAGGAAGTAAGTGACTCCCAGTTCCTTCAGATCCGTGGTAAGCACAACATCTTCGGTTACGGGATTGGCACCGCCGACGATCATGCGGTCTTCATGGGTAAGCACGAGCTTCAGTTCATTCGGAGCAAAAATAACGGGAATGTGGAACTCTTTGCGCAGGCGCTCAGTATCAAACTGCTTAACTTCGTTGGGATGTGAGGCGAAACGTCTTTCCATTGGATATTCAATCTCCTTCAAAAACGTATTTTCGTTCGTATAGGTACAATTTAATCCATTTACGTTCATTTGGCAAGTGATAATCTTTTTTAGTGCGTTTAATTTAGTTCGTTTGTCGTTTTAGAGATTGCCATATGAACCGAAAGCGTGCACAATAGACTGAAATACAAGGTTCAGGGAGAGTGAAGGGGATGTTGTTGAAGTCGTGATTCCTGAGAGTGGGCAAGGATCGATAAAAAGAAACTTAAAATATGGAGGGTGAAGCCGGTAATGGTGGATTTCAATCATACTCAGAGTCCTTATAAAATTCGACAGGATGAAATTATATATAATGTAGCGCTGGAAGCGGAGAGCCGTCCGCTGCTGGAGAGCGGTCTTTGGTTCCACGATGATGTGCGTAATAATTTTTATTATGCCTCTTACCTGTTCGCAGCTGCCGCAGACCCGTCTCGCGAGCTGCCCTTTGACCGTGTAGCAGCGAAGCAGAAAGCAGAAGCCGTGCTGCTGGAAACCGTTCTGCTGCAGAACAGACAGCCCGGGACTGCGCTATACGGACACTGGCCGCTTGGCCTGAACCCGGTGCCGCGGGAGGCCTTGCCGCATGAGCTTCCGGTGGAAATTATGGGCAGCCTGATGGCTTGGTTCTGCAAGCGGTATTCCAGCGAGTTCAGTGCAGGACTCCGAATTGCTTTTCATACGGCCATCGGCCATATCTACCGTAGCGGATTTTACCGCAAACCGGTGGTGACCTTCGGGCATCATGAAGCTAAATATACTGCAGCGAAGCTGATCTTCGGCAAGCTGTTTGATGATGAGGAGTTATGCGAAGACGGACTGCTCAGCCTGCAGAATACACTGGCCTATATCCGTGGGAATGGCATGCCGGAGTATGGCAGCCTGCCGTGGTTCTGGCATTGGGTGCAGGCATTTACCTGTGCCTGGGAGCTGGAAGAGGACCCTAAAATCAAAGACATTCTGGCAGAAATGCTGGATTATCTGTGGAAGGAACGGGGGCACTTCTACCTGCAGGGCGCCTGGGTAGGCGCACATTCCCGGGGGTGGCCGCATGATGTTCCGGCGGACGGCAATGTGCTGCATGATTATGTGCAGTTTGGAGACTTCAAATTGCCTGCGGAGATGCCGCGAACCGAATATGCCGGATTATTATTCTATGAAGCGCCGGAGCAGGTACGGTCCGCTGCTTTGGACCGGAGCGTACCTGCCGAAGTCAAGAAGCTGACCCGGAAGGTTGTGCCAAGTGACCCGGATCCTCAGCCGCTGCTGCATTCATACGCTTATATCACGGAGGTTTATGCGGCTGGAGGTATGTGGGAGCGGGTAGAGGAATTTGACAACGAACAGCTGCGCTGGGCCTTCTCACTGCCAATTGGCGTACAGGGAGGGAGCAACCGGCTGTATTTCTTCCATCCCGGTCAAGGCTATCGGGAAGGCGATCCCCGCCATCAGAGTCCGCATATGGAGGTGCTGTTTCACAGGAGTACGGTCCTTTCCTTGTATCCCGTTCCGGAAGGAGAGAAAGACTCCATCGTAGGGGTTCTGCCCAAAGGGGAATGGATCAAGTCGCAGGAGGCGCTGTTCGGGAAGGCAGGCAAAGTCTACTTTGCTGTCTACTTGTCCCAGGGCTACGAGTTGAAAGAACGGCAGGACTACCTGGAGGTTACGGCTACAGGAATGCCGGGAGGAGCCGTCGTGGAGGCTGTTCCGGTGAAAGAGGCAACAGAGCTGGGATTTGGCGACTTGCCTGCTTTTGCTGAGGCAATGACGAATAAAGCGCCGGAGTTTAGCACCGGAGATGACCTGTCGGTCCAATACCGGACTTTAAGCGGCGATCAGGTACAGCTGACCCTTGGGGTGGGTGCGGGACCCCAAGCCAGTCTGGGCGGCAGCCGGATTTCACTGGAAGACTATGTTGTTTAATAAGCTTCTTTCCTAAATACGGGTTAAATGAACGGGCAACCTTGCGGTTGTCCGTTTGCGTGTACGCTGCACCATAAACTGAAGGAGAGGTTTGCAATTTACATAAAGAACCAAATGGTTTAAGGTTTTCACAGGAGGGGATGAAATGGAGAAGACTTATGATGTAAACCCAGGAAGAACTACTCACAGATCCACTAAGAAAAAGACGGGTATGGTGCTCGGATTGATAATCATTCTGATCCTACTGGCAGTCTCAAATCCGACTAGAGCTGATTTTGTGGATTATGCAATGAATCGGCCAGATGAGATATTTAAAGTCGGGGAGTCAGGAGCAATTATGAACCAGATCGCAAAATCATTGCTGGATTCACTGACTTTAAGAGAAAATTTTATCTTGTTCTCCGTCTACAGCGTTCCTGATGTAAAAGACAATACTCATTTTATAGGTGATATTCAAGAAAAAAAGAAATATCTGGGTTTTTTCAAAATTATATTTATTGAACTTTAGGCATCACTTCTTCTTGCGGATCACTTTACAGTTTAAAGGATAAGCATATTATTGATCACAGGAAAGGGGGACTATCAATGATTGCTGAGATTATAGCGGTTAAGAAAGGCTTCACAGCCACCTTTGAATTCCATTACAAGCATTCTGTGGATCGCGTTTGGGCGATGTTGACTCAAAATGAACTGCTGAAGGAATGGTTCTCCGAGCTGAGGGTAAAGGATTTACGGACTGGCGGGATCATCGAATTTGATATGCAGGACGGTACCTTTTTGGAATTAGAGATTACTGATTTTGAGCGGAACTCCGTATTGGAATTTATATGGGGAGAGGACAAGGTTCGTTTTGAGCTGCTTACGGAGCGGGAAGGCTGCCGCCTGCAATTAATCGAAACCATAGGCAAAATTACGGACCATACAGCCAAAGACCTCTCCGGGTGGCATGTCTGTCTGGAGGTGATCTCAGCGCTGCTGGACGGTAAGCCATTCGATAACCGGAAAATAGTATGGGAGAACAGATATGAGGTGTATAGTGCGCTTGTGGACAAGTTCCGGAATTGAGTCCAACACGTTTTCGCATTCGCCAGAGGAGCCGTTCTTCATACTTTCGAGGTATGGAATCTCTTTTGCAGAACTATTGAGCAGGAGGGGTTTTTGGCATGTTATCCATTCGTGAACTATGTTTACTGATCATGCCGTTTCTAATTTTAGGGGCAAGCTTCATTATTCATATTTATTTTATTTTGGTTCTTAGCATTTGTAGCCCCACAAATATATTTTAATGTTTTGAGAGGAGGTCGCTGATTAATCAGCGGCTTTTTTCTTTGGAGCAAGCAGCATGCAGAATCAGAGCGAATTAAAGATCCGTAAATGATTTTGATTTCATCGAGCAGTTTCTGGATTACATGCTAAAAGAATAGTTGCTTCAGTGAGTTAATCGGTTTATTATCTGGATATGGAAAAATAAGGGGTGAATCAATGAAATTACTAGACGGACTCTAGCTTCCCTGAAGGAGGTTAGAGTTGATTTGAGTAGAAGCATTAAGAAAACACCCGTAAGTAAAGACCAGGCAAGTCGTTGGATAAAACGACAGGCAAGTAAGGCCGTACGAAGATACTCTCAAGACATTCCATTCGGAAAATTTTATCGAAAAATTTATTGTTCCTGGGATATTAGTGATTGGCGATTTTACACACCTTATAAGCAAGCTGTTAACGAGTGGGAAACCACTCATAGGACTTGGCGCAGACAGGTGAGTTTTCAAGAAATGACATTAAGTTGGGCTAAGAGCTATAAAAGAAAATAACAAAAGGAGTTGTTGGCAGGGAAGCGCCAGCGACTCCTTTTATTTGAGCGCGAACTGGAGCTGATGAGTTGCACCGATCAGCTTCCCAGGTCGATTCTGAGATTCGTGACATGAGTGGAACTACTCTCTACAGCAGAAGGAGCAAATCACGATTACCTTGTTCAGACCTGCAGGAAATGTTAAGCTACGTAGAGTGGAAACAGTTTTATTTTAACGGAGGAATAGTGTGGCAAAAGCAAAGGTGGCCAAACGGCCGACAAGAGATGAATTTGTGCTGGAGGAAATCGGCAATCAACTGACGGAAGCGATGCAGGAGGCCTCTGAAGTGCTATTGACGGTTTGGGGCAAGGAAGATCAGGTCCGGGGGCAGATTGTCGGCATGGACCCGCGCACGGGTAAGGTGCATCTCAGCTGTAAGGAAGAGCTGGTCAAGGTGCCTTTTATGGATATAATGGCAATGGATTATCCAAGAGATTAAAGCATGCGAAGATAGATTTCCAGAACTGGCACTCCGGCTACAGCCGGAAGAGCAGGAAAGCCGTGCTTAAGCCGTCTTGGCAACAGAGAACAGAGCATTCGGGGAGAGTCCCGGTGCTCTTTTTTTTTCGGATATAAAGGATCAGCCTACAAAAAAAGGGCATCCCAAAGGATGCCCGATAAACTATTTCACAGGATACCTGCTACTGCACTAACTTCAGCATAATCCGGTTACAGCACACTGCGCAAAAGCCGAATGGCGATGGCATTTAAACGCAATGCTTCTCTGATAGCTACCCTCGCTGCCAAAAGTTCCCGTCTGGCCCGGCTTGGATTAGGCACTCTGCGTAAATTCTCATTAATTTCTTCCAGCTGTTCGCGCAGAATGGCTCTTTGCGCACGCAGTGCAGCAATGGCCCTGCGAATTCTTGCACGTTCTGTCATAGTTAACACCTCTTTCCGGTTGGATAGTATAAGAGATGCAATGACTACCATTTCTGTTTGTGTGAATGGGTAGTTTTATAACTTTTTGATGAAAATATCTTCCTTGCCCAGCGGCACAATTCGTTGTTCGCAGGGATGCCCATAACTGAAGCCCGGGTGTAAGCTTGAAGAGATGTAGAGGAGGTATTAAGCATTATGGATAATATCGAAAATACCGCGCATGTCTGGACTCCGGCTACACTGGGTGGAGGCGGGTATATCACGGGGCTTATTCAGCACCCGGGCATAAGCGGGATTGTGTACGCCCGCTGCGATGTCGCGGGTGTCTTCCGCAGCTCCGATGGCGGGGAGACCTGGGAAACGCTGAATGGCGGGCTGACGAAGGCGTATCACCATCAGGTGCAGAGCTTTGCGATCAGTCCGCATCACCCGGAGGTGCTGTTTCGCTGCTCCGGGGAGGTCAGGAGCCGGAAGTTCTACGGATCGGTCCATAAATCCGCCGATGGCGGGCATAGCTGGCGGGAAGTCTGCACGGGTATGGGATTCTACGGCAATGGTCCTACCAGGATGTACGGTGAGGTGATCGCGGCAGACCCTCACCACCCGGACATAATGGCCGCCGGAGGGTATACCGGCGGCTTCTGGATCAGCCGGGATGAAGGCGAGACCTGGAGACGCACGGGGCTTCCAGAGGAACGGTTTGGCTGCGTTGCGTTTCACCCCTCTGTTCCCGGTGTCTTGTATGCCGGAACAATAAGCGATGACGATTTGAACATGGATTATGTAGAAGTCGGCGAAGGCGGTGTATTGGGTCTGCTTCAGGATCAGCCCCGTGGCAGGTCAGGCAAGCTGTATGTCAGCTCTGATCTGGGAGAATCCTGGGAGCTGCTGCAGGAAGGGCCCAGCTTTGCCGAGCTGTCATTCGACAGCCTTGATAACCAGCATCTGCTGGCGGCTACGATATGGGGTGGAATCCGGAGCAGCACCGATGGCGGCAGGACTTGGTCTTCCACGGAAGAAGGTCTGCTGCCCGGCAGACAGAGATACGGGACCGTTGTGCAGGACTGCCATCGGACGGAAAGATGGTACACGGCCCCGGATCTGCGGCCGCATATGAAGGAGTGTCCACCGATTCCACTGTATGTTTCCTGTGACGGGGGTGGACATTGGCAACTGCTCCATCCTTATTCCGATGAAGACCTAAGCGGCTTTCCGGCGTATATGGATCATTTCAGCGGAGGGTCCCGGGCGGCGGCAACAGGCTGGGCGATCTCCAAAATCATCGTAGACCGCTTCAGCAAGGACCGCCTCTATCTATGCAACTGGTATGGAGTTGCAATCAGCGAGGATGGGGGGAAGAGCTGGCGGGCGAATCATTTCCGGGGGCTGGAAACGACCTGCATGGAAGCGGTGATCGCTGACACGGTGCAGCCGGGGAAGTTCTGCGTCACGATGGCAGACCATCCGCCCAAGATCACGGAGGATGGCGGGCAGACCTTCCGCAATTTACCGGGTCTGGATGGCTACTCAGGCAGTACTGCTGCCGTCATGTCCGGAACAGACGACAAGCATTATCTGTACGGGCTTGTCGGACATGGGCGAACGGCCTGCATTGCACGGAGCCGTGACGGAGGCGGCAGTGCGGCAGCCGTACTTTCCCTTGGTCCGGGTCTGTTCGTCCAGGCACTGCGTGAAGATAGGGGCAAGCCAGGGACATTCTATGCTTTTGTGGACGGTGAGATGGCCTCCGGAGCTGGAATCTACCGCTCCAGAGATGGGGGAGAATCCTGGGAACGGACGGCATTCCGTCCTCCGGTGCATATAACAACTTTGCCGCATCAGAAGAAGTGGATTGAAGCTGAGCTGCTGCCGGTAGTTGTCTATCAGGTCAAAAATGCCTGTGGAGCCAATCAACTGCTGGACACGGATTACCATCAGGCAGGACATCTTATGCTCGGGGAATGGACGGAGGGGATCTGGAGCTCGAAGGATAGCGGGGACACTTGGCAATCCATCGGTGCGGGACTTCCTTTTCAGTACAGCAGCCCGTCCTCTGTATTAAATGCAGTGGCGTTTTCGCCCACTCATGCAGGCACCCTATATGCGGGATTTATCTCGGAAGGGTTATGGCGCAGCGAGGATAACGGGCAAAGCTGGAGCAAGCTGTTCCCGGCCGGGGAGGGAGAACGGTTCAATGTGTCGGCGCTTGCTGTGGGGAAGGGGAACTCCGGCAAGGACCTGCTGATTCTGGCCTGTGAGCCGATGGTTCGTACCGGAACGGAGGCCCGGGTCGTCTGCAGCCGGGATGGAGGTTTGTCCTGGGAGGAGTGGGAGAATCTATCTCTTGGCGCCCCCCGCTGGAAGGGGATTGCTGTCGATTGTGCAGGCGGACAGGTGCTCGCCGTCTCCTGCGGCAACGGAGCTTTTCGTACATCGGCAGTTGCGGACAGGGATAAACAGCAGCAGGGGGGACCTTTTCAAATTAGTCGTTGCTAAAACAAACTTTTCGTTGCAAATGATTCTTGTTCAGTTAAATGGTAACGCTTACATTGAAGGGGCCGGACGATGTCAATATCGAATATAAACCGGCTTTTTCAAATGGAGGCCTGAACAAAGTGGTTGCACAAACGGGCAAAAAATGGTTCCATGGTTGGCTGGCCGTCGCTCTGTTTATTGCATCGATCGCTGTGTTTCCTGCTCCATCGCGTGCGGCAGGAGAGAATCTGCTCGGTAATCCGGGTTTTGAGTCAGGTGATGTCGGCTGGGAGAAGTGGGGTAGCCCTGTAGTGACTGCCAGTGAAAAGCATGGAGGGGATAAAAGTCTTCAGGTGAAACGGAATACCGGGGGAGCCTCGGCGTCTGTGGCGGTGCAGCAAGGCAAAACCTATCGTGTCGGTTTATGGGTCAAATTCGCCGGAGCAGGAGTGACTCATGCTGTAATTGATATGGATTCATTCGGCACGCAGCAGGGCAAACAAAGTCTTCAGTTCTCGGGTTCGACGAGTTGGGAATACCGTCAGCTGCTGTATACCCCCGCTCCCGGGGATCAGCATGTCCGTCTATCGTTCTGGAACAGCACCAGCAAGGATTACTATATTGACGATGCAGTCATTCGTGAAAATGTGGATATCGAACGGCCGACAACGCCCGGTGTCTGGCAGGCCGAGCATGAGCCGGAAGCGTTAAAGCTGACTTGGGCGGGATCAACGGATGATATGGGCGTAGCATCCTACCAGCTGTCGTACAAAAAAACAGACGCGCCGGACTGGAGCACAGTGACCATACCCCATCAGGAGACAGTCACAATGCACACTTATACGCTAAGTCAGCTGGATCCATTTTCAGTGTACGCTATTATGCTGCGCTCCAAGGATGCGTCAGGTAACATTTCAGATGCGGTGATGGGACTGGAAGCAACTCCGGGGACGAACCTTGTCTCTAATAGCGGTTTCGAGAGCGGAAGTACAGAACCTTGGGAAACCACGGGGACCGTGCAGACAGTAACTTATGACACGTACTCGGGAGGGTATGCGCTAAAGCTCCTGAACCCATCAGGAATTAAGACCTCTGAGATGGCCGCCGAAGGTGATGCTTCTTATCTGGTTTCGTACTGGAGCAGATCTTCAGCTGCCACGTCTGTCCCGCCTGCTACAGTAAGTCTTGCCGTCTATCAGGACAACGACATAATTACGCACCCGCTGCCAGCGGAGGCGTCTTTAGGCTGGAAACGGCTGGAGCAGCAGGTACTCACCGGCGCAGCAGCCCAGTCCATGCATCTTGCAGTGAGTAACACTACGGGTGCGGAGCTGTTCCTTGATCAGGTTGTTGTCGGCAAACTTCCGCAGCTTCCGCTGGAGCTTGCACCCGGGGCACCCGAGGGATTCTCAGTGACGGGTAAGGATGGTGTATCCGCCGATCTGGAATGGGAAGCTTCTACAGGTCCTTTTGGCGTAAAGTCTTACCAGATTTCGTATAAAAAAGAAGCCGATACCGAGTGGCAACATGTAACGGTGCCGTATGTTCCCGGTCAAGCACTATATGCGTACAAACTGGAGGGCTTGTCCCCGGAAGGTTTGTATGACATCGAGGTGAAGGCGGTCAGCGAAGGCGCTGCGGTGTCAGCTGCGAGTGCGCTCCAGGTGACCACAGAGAAGATGTATCCGGTGAATCCGAATGCTTCAGAAGAGGCGGTGGAGCTGCTGGACCGACTGTATGCCACGGTGGGCAATGCCGTTTATACAGGGCAGCATAATTATTACGAACAACCCAGCCTGTGGTATGACACGGCAGCAGAGCTGACCGGGTATTACCCGGCATTGTGGGGCTCGGATTTCGCCTATTACACCGGCGGGGACTTCGGGGCATTACGCCAGGCGATGATCGACGAGGCCATTGTGAAAAGCGAAGAGGGAGCCATGGTGACGCTGACCTATCATGAGCCTAGGCCGATGGATGCGCCGACGGCTGGCTGGGAAAGTGTCACGGGCGATGTTACGGTTGCCCAGATGACGGATATCGTAACTCCCGGTACAGCCTTGTATGACCAGTGGGCGGCACAAATGGACGAAGTAGCCTGTTATCTGCAGCAGCTAAGGGATGAAGGAATCCCGGTGCTGTGGCGGCCTTATCACGAGATGAACGCTGAATTCTTCTGGTGGGGGGCGCGTCCCGAGCTGTTCCGGCAGCTGTGGCACAATATGTACGACCGCTTCACCAACCTGCATGGGCTGGACAATTTAATCTGGGTGTGGAGCCCGAATGCGGAAAGCTCCTGGGCCTATGATTCAGCCCCTTATTATCCTGGACATGATGAGGTGGATGTGCTGGCGATGGATATTTACAACAACGATTACCGTGATACGTATTACAACAAGCTGGTGCAGCTGAGCGGCGGCAGACCCATTGCGATCGGAGAGAACGGGGAGCTGCCGGATATGGAGATGCTGCAGGAGAAACAGCCGAGGTACGTATATTTCATGACCTGGTCCGGATATTTGACCGATAAAAATTCACTCAGCGGCATTCAATCTCTTTACAGCCATCCCCGCGCATTAAACAACGGTGAAACCGGAAACGGTCCGTTTGTCCCTCCGCCGGTGGACAGCTATATGATCGATGATTTTGAGGAGTATGGCGGTTCGAACAGCAGTCTGCGTGCGAAATGGCAGCGCAACATCTCAGGCAACGCAGCGACGGTAACACTCGACACCTACCATACGAACAGCGGCACCTACGGCCTGAAGCTGGATTACACGATCGGGAATCCCGGCTACGCGGGGGTCTACCGCAGCATGGGCAAGGAATGGCCGGGGATGGAAGCGATATCCTTCTGGCTGCAGCCGGATGGCTCGAACCGCCAGCTGGCTGTCCAGTTCCATGAGACGAACGGTGAAGTGTGGGAAGCCGGCTTCAAGATCCAAGGTACTGCACCAGTGCTGGTCACTCTTCCATTTACCGGTTTTGCCAAACCGGGGTGGGCCACCAGCGGCAACGGTGTGATTGATCTGGGCTCTATCAAGGAATTTGCTTTCTATGTGGCCCAAGGCAGCGGAACCCAAGGCAGTGGTACGTTGTACATTGACAACGTGAAGGCCATCAAGCTGCCGGAGGAAGAGGAATAGATAATTGGGCCGCATTCAAGCTGCTGATTGTCATCATTGCCAGACCACATTTTTCGTTGACCACGGTACTGGTACGTCCTTCCTGTGCGACATAAGATTAAGGTGTAAAGCAAAGACACAGGAAGGATGACAAATGTGGAAATCGAACCAAGGGCCTTATCTTACAAGAAAGGGAATTCTGTTTCTTCCTGGTCCAGATGGATCAGGCAGTGGGATCTTCAGCTGATGGTTGTACCGGCAATGATCTTTATCTTCGTATTCAGCTATCTGCCGATGTATGGGGTGCTGATGGCCTTTCAGGATTATCAGCTGTTCGGCGGTTTTTTTCAAAGTCCTTGGGTCGGGCTGAAGCACTTTGAGGCATTCTTCAATTCGCCCGACTTCTGGACGGTGATGCGCAACACGATTGTCATCAGCCTGATGAAACTATGCTTCGGATTCCCGGCACCCATCCTGCTGGCACTGATGCTGAATGAGGTGCGGAGGATGGCGTTCAAGCGGATCATTCAGACTGTCAGCTATTTGCCGCATTTTCTCTCCTGGGTCATAGTCGGCGGGTTCGTAGGGTCGATGCTTTCGACGGATAATGGAAGCGTAAACATGCTGCTGATGAGCCTGGATCTTACCTCAGAGCCGATCAGCTTTCTGTCAGTGCCGGAATACTTCTGGGGCATACTCGTTGGAACGGGGGTGTGGAAAGAAATCGGTTTTGCGGCGATTGTCTATCTGGCAGCCATTGCCGGCATTGACCCGCATTTGTATGAAGCCGCTTCCATTGACGGGGCGGGCCGCTTCCAGCAGATTGGGCTAATCACGCTGCCCTGTATCCGGCCGGTTATTATCATCTTTATGATTCTGGCAGTGGGCAACATTCTGAATGCCGGTTTTGAGGACATTCTGATTCTGGCTACCAATCCGATCCTGCGGGACGTCTCGGATGTCATCGACACCTATGTGTACCGCATGGGGATTCTGAACAGCCGTTTCTCTTATGCGGCGGCAGCAGGATTGTTCAAAGCGGTTGTCAGCGTCAGCTTGCTGGCTATCGCCAACAAAGCGGCCAGGAAAATGGGCTCAAGCCTATGGTAAGCAAAGGGACGTCGAATGGGTTTTTGGAAACTTGGTCTAGTGTGGGTACAGTCTATCGGAAAGCGGGGAACAGGTTATGATGAAGCTGTCGCGGGGAGATAAAGTACTGCAAGTGATCATCTATTTCCTGCTGATCCTGCTGGGTTTCGTCACCCTGTATCCCTTCTGGAATTCACTGGTGATCTCCTTCAATACGGGCGCGGATACGGCGTTTGGCGGCATTACATTCTGGCCACGCAGCCCGACGCTCGACAATTATGAAGTGGTGTTCCATGACAGCCGGATCAGTCAGGCGTTCCTGGTCTCCGTTCTGCGGACAATAGCCGGGACGATTCTGTCGGTGCTGTTCACAGCCATTCTGGCTTATGGGTTATCCAGACAGGAGCTGATGGGCCGGAAATTTTTCATGGTGTTCTGCGTCATTACAATGTATTTCAGCGGCGGACTGATTCCAACTTACTTGCTGCTGCGCGAGTTTGGCATGATGGACACCTTCTGGGTGCTGGTGATTCCCGGATTAATCAGCGTATATAACATGATTATTTTCCGGACGTTTTTTCTGGGGCTGCCCGCAGGTCTGGCCGAGTCGGCACGGATTGACGGCTGCAATCACATCGGTGTACTGATCCGGATTATTTTACCGATTTCCGGACCTGTTGTGGCGACCCTGTCACTGTTTACTGCGGTATGGCACTGGAATGACTGGTTCTCGGCCAGTATTTATATCAATAATCCGAATCTCATTCCGATCCAGACTCTGCTGAAGCAGATTTTGAATTCCAATATCGTAACGGATCAGCTGCAGTCCATCGGTGCCAATGCGGCGGCTCAGGACCGGCTGGCGCTGATGAAATCGGTCACATCCAAATCACTGATCATGGCCACAACCATGGTGGCTACCTTGCCGATTATTATGGTCTATCCGTTCCTGCAGAAATATTTTGTCAAAGGTGTGCTGATCGGTTCATTAAAGGAATAGGCGGCTTCACTTGAAGCGGATGGTTTGCTTATGATTCAGAGTTTGCGTGCGTATAGTAAGCATTAGAGAGGGGTTACTCATTTGAAGCGTAACAAGAGCTTGCCGGTAATGACGGCTGTATTGTGTTCGGTGCTGCTGATGTCGGGTTGTGGCGGAGCGAACAATGCAACCGTTCAAAGCACCGCTGAACCGACAAAAGAACCTGTTGCTGCGGAAACTGCCAAAGCTACTGATACTGCGCCTGCCATAGCGGTAGGAAGCACCGTAAAGCCGGTCACTTTCAGTTACTACAGCAATTACGATTGGGACACTACAGAGCCGTGGGGCAAGGATTCCACAACCGCCTGGATTAGAGATACCCTTAAGGTAAATATGACACCCATCCAGTCCAGCGGTGCCGCAGAAACCAAGTTCAGCACGATGATTGCCTCGGGCAGTCTTCCGGATGTTATTATGATGGACCGTGGTGCCAATGTGGAGCGTTTGCGGCAGGCAGGAATGCTTGTGGCGCTGGATGAATACCTTGATCAATATCCGAATCTGAAAAATAATGCCGGTGAAGCCACGCTGGGCATGCTCCGCTCCGACGACGGCAAGCTGTACCAGTTCCCGAACTGGTACACCTCAAGTCCCAATGGCAATGGCGGGTGGATTATCAACCGGAAGATTTATAAAGAGCTGGGTTCCCCGAAGCTGGAAACCTATGATGACCTGTATACCTACCTGAAGCAGGTCAAGGAAAAGTACAGTGATGTGATTCCGCTGGAGATTGGGGCTAAGGGCCGGGGCATTGATACGATGTATGGCGGTTTTGCCGAGAATAAGCCTTATCTGCCCAAGGCGAATCCGGTGGGAAATGCGCTGGAGTCAATTTTTGAGGATCCGATATTCACCGAGAACATGCTGTACGCCAGCAAGCTGTTCCGTGAGAAGCTGATCACCCAGGATGCGTTCACACAAACGGGCAATCAAGTAACAGAGAAGCTTGTGACGGGCAGGGTTGCTGTATTCGTGGAGGGTGATGTGGTCAATCCGGGCCGGGATGCGAACAACGCGCTGCGGACCCTTGATCCGGAGTCCGGGTACGACATCATCTGGCCGATTCATAAGGCAGGGCTTGACGCGAAGAAGATCACTCCGAACAATTACAGCTCGCTCGGCTGGAATGTGCTTGTGATAACGAAGAAAGCGAAGGACCCTGAAGCGATTTTCTCCTATTTGGACTGGGCAACGGGTGAAGAGGGACAGCGTATCCTGAATTTTGGACGCCAGGGCCTTTACTGGGATGAATCGGATGCAGATGGGGTGCCGATTCAGAATGAGGCCGGGCTGAATACGCCACAGGCTGATAAAGACAAGGAAAGAATCGGCCGTTTCAATTGGGTGGGCAATACCACCTTCATCGATCAGACCAAGGCTTTGATGGATGCGCAGCTGCCGGAAGAGAAACAAAATTGGACGACATTGGCCCAGAAAAAAGTCACATGGAATACTTCGAAGAACTTTACGGAGTTTGCGAATCTGGACCCGCTGCCGGATTCGGAAGAGGGAACGATTGCGACGGCTGTCAACGATATCTATCAGGAGGTTTTTGCTAAAGCGCTGTATGCCAAAAGCGATGACGAAGTGCGCTCCCTCTTAAGCAAAGCCAATGAGGATGCTAAACGAGCCGGCTATGACAAGCTGCTTAAATTCCAGACGGAAAGATGGCAAAACAACCTCAGCAAGATGAAATAAATAACGCTAGAGTCTACTGTACCTGTGGGGTATACTGTAACCAAGTATACCCTTTTGCTAAAAAATGTAAGGTTGTATGAGGAACTGCGGGGCAGAGTATGGGTTAAGCTCATCTATACAGATTTGAAGGATGGGATGATATGTACAAGGTGCTGCTGGTTGACGATGAACTGCTGGATTTGGAAGGACTGCAGCGCTTCATGAACTGGGAGAGCCTGGGCATGGACGTTTGCGCAGCCGCGAGCAGCGGCTTTGAAGCTCTGGAGGTGCTGAGGTCACAAACCGTGGATATCATCGTCACCGATATCAGAATGCCGATTATGTCGGGGATGGAGCTGGCTCGCAGAGCACTTGCCTTGGAGCTTAACCCAAAGCCGAAGATCATCTTTGTTAGCGGTCATGAGGATTTTCAGTATGCCAAGCAAGCGATTTCGATGAGTGCTTCCGGCTATGTCCTGAAGCCAGTAGATGATGCAGATATGCGCAGGACGCTTGAAGAGGTGCGGGGAATGCTAGACCGGGAACAGGCGCATTCCCATTTGCAACGCTGCTTCTCGGATTCGGAACCCCTGTTGAAGCGGGAGCTGTTCATGCAGCTGCTGGACGACGGCATGCCGGATGCAGACAAGATGCTGCCTCTGCTGCAGCAGGTTGGAATTACCTGGCACCGGACCACTCTGTACACCGCGCTGCTGGAACCGGATGATTTATCCTGGAAACTGAACGGCTTTGTGGAAGAGGCCAAGGCCGAGATGGAGAGAAGACTGGAGACGGCAGTCGGGCAATTTTGTGCACAGGAACGGATTCAGTTCTGCCGGCTGGACCGGTTCCGGTTTGCCCTCATCGTGGAAGAACGGGTGGACAGCAGCCGGCTGCAGGGACTGATTACTATGGCGGTCAGCGGGACACCGCTAACGGTGACTATTGGGGTTGGTCCGCCTGTGACAAGTCTTACAAAGCTGCATCTCTCCTTCCGGCGGGCCAAAGAGGCGCTGGGACTGAAGCTGTTTCTGGGCAAGGGCAAGCTGATTCTCTATACCGATGCCAAAGGTCCGATCTCGGCCACGGCGAAGGATCTGGATGATATTCTGCAGTCTTTATTTCTGGCGGTATCTTCTTACCGCCTAGTCGCTGTCGACGATTGCAATGAGGAACTGTTCGTATGGGTCGGCAAAATGGAAACCAAGCTGGAAATCTACCAGCTGTTTCTGCACATTGTCTCCAAACTGGATGCTTTTTTGCATACGATTAACGAAGACTTTTATATTCTGCTGGGGCTGGACAGAAAACATCTCAGTATTTTATATCAATTTGAGACAACCCAGGATATGAAATCCTGGCTCCGCCGCCGGATGTTTGAGCTCTCTGAACGGCTTCAGCGGAAACGGCAGGGCAAGAAATACAAGCTTATCGAAGAAATTAAAGCCTACATTGAGGTGGAGCTGGAAAATAACGTCATGCTGCGGGATGCGGCGATCCATTTCTCGTTCTCCCCCAATCACCTGGGTCAAATCTTCTACGATGAGACAGGCATTTATTTCTCCGATTATGTCTCCATAAGGCGGCTGGAACGCGTCAAGCTGCTGCTCGGAGATCCGAAGCTGAAGGTCTATGAAGCTGCACACCAGGTCGGATATAAGAATCTGTCTCATTTCAGCAAGCAGTTCAAGGATTATTATGGCGTCAGTCCGGGCGATTACCGGAGGCATCTATAACATGCGCCGCATGCTGAATGTGCCTTTTGGATATAAGCTGATAGTACCTTATGTACTCTGTCTGCTGGTTGCCGTCCTTACCGTCGGCATGTTCGCCTATGCGCATTCCGTGAACTCACTTAGAGAGAAGACACGGGAAAATATACAAGGCACGCTGCAGCAGATACGGGACAACATTCGTTACCGTACGGATGATGTTGAACGGATTTCCAAAATGCTGTATTACAATTACAGTCTGCAGAGCGCTCTGCGCCGCTACGAGCAGGGATGGTACAGCTATGAGACGATGACGAAGACATTGATGCCGACGCTTGAAAATCTTCTGAATTACACAGCCAGCAATATCGGCTTGTCCCTTTACCTCCAGAACGATACCCTTCCGGAATTATACTACACAGATATTGATCAGAATCCGCTGCTTTCGATTAAACGTTATGAGATTTATCATCTGAAACGGATACAGGAGACAGACTGGTACCGTGAATTGGAGTTCCAAGGAAGCATGGCGGACCAAAGACTCTGGCGCCAGATTCTGCGTGATGAGAGCTACGGCAATATTTCGCTGCTGCAACAGTTGTACGATGTCCATCGGGGGCAGAACATCGGGCTGGTTCGCGTGACTGTCCAAATAAGCGACCTGCTGGACTCCGTGGATTATCACAAGATTGGAGAGCACACGACTCTTGAAGTGCTGGACGGCAGCGGAAATGTGGTGCTGGAATCAGCCCCGGTAGCGGAGGAACTGAAGGGTTCCCGGACCGGAAACCGGCTGCTGCTGAGTGAACCCCTGAACGGCCTGGGCTGGGAGCTGCGGGCCTACATTCCGAACAGCCTGTTCGACGAAAGTGCGAATAACGTGCGGAGGATGACATTGATCGTCTGCCTGATCAGCGCTTTTGTGCTGGCTTTCCTGGGTATTGGAGTCTCCAGTTATTTTTCCCGCCGAATCCAAAAAATTGTTGGTTCACTGAATGCTTTTCGCGATGGCGACTTCCAGAAAAGAATCCACTATAAAGGAAACGATGAACTGGCACAGATTGCTGCAGCGTTTAACCGGATGGGCAGCAATATCGAAGAGCTGATCCACAAAAACTATGTTGCCGGTCTCCAGAAAAAAGAAGCGGAGCTGGAATCGCTCCAGGCGCAGATCAATCCCCATTTTCTATATAATACCCTGTCCTCGATCAACCGTCTGGCACAATTCGGAGATATTCAGAAGCTGCACATTCTCGTTCAGGAATTGGCGAAATTCTACCGGCTCTCCTTGAACCGCGGGGAAATTCTCACTACAGTCGGCAAGGAAATTGAACATGCCAAAGCCTATATTGCCATTCAGTGCATCAAATATGGCAACCGGCTGTCCGTCTATTATGATATTGATCCTGCGGCGCTTGATTATATGACCGTCAAGCTGATTTTGCAGCCGATGCTTGAGAATGCGCTAGAGCATGCCTGGTTCGGAAGTACGATCGGAATCCGGCTTGTCGTGGAGAAGCGGGAAACGGACATTATATTCAAAATTATTGATAATGGTGTGGGCATGAACGCTGACACCATAGAGCAGATTCTGGCACCGGAAGGACCCCGGATCGGCTACGGCATCCGCAATGTCGATTCCCGGATCAAACTGCATGGAGGGAACGGGTACGGCGTAGCTATCGCCAGCCGATCCGGAATAGGTACCTGTATACAGATCACCATCCCCTGCCGGATGTAGCCCGTTACTGGCCTCATCCGCTTTAAAGGAGTTCGGATTTCATTGAAGACCTTAACCACGGATTGTTATGAAATCACACTGGAAGGCCATGCTGACGGATTCGATACTTCGCTTGCTCTTGAGAGCGGGGAAGACAGCTTGCAATATGTCCGTCTAACGCTTAAATCTCCCGTTCAGGCAGTTCCTGCTGCTCTTTCACTGCGCTGGAGCTGCCCCGCGCTGGATGTTCAAGGCTTATGGCATCCGGCAGCCGGACGCAGCAGAGAACTGATTCCCGACTGGCTCGAAGGTTTCGCTTCGAGGTCCACCTCCTCTGCACCAGTTGTATGTCTGTACGGCAACACGGGTAACAATGTCCTGAGCTTCGCCTGCTCAGATGTCCTGCATCCGCTGCGGCTGCATGCAGGTCTTCATGAGGAGACGGCCACCTTTCATTGCGCTGTGACGCTGTTCACGGAGCCATGCTCTCCGTTTACAGATTATGAGGTTGTCCTGCGTCTGGATTCCCGCAACATCCCCTATTATGAATCGCTGGCGATGGTGGCAGAGTGGTGGGCTGGCCTTCAAGGAAACAAGCCGTCAGCGGTGCCGGATGCTGCCAGGGAGCCAATGTACTCCACCTGGTACAGCTTTCATCAGCAGCTGACGGCAGAAGAGATAGAAGCCGAGTGTAGAATTGCGGCAGAGCTGGGCTGCAAGGCGGTTATCGTAGACGATGGATGGCAGACCGAGGATGAGGCAAGAGGTTATGCCTACTGCGGAGACTGGCGGATCAGTCCCGGTAAAATACCGGATATGAAGGCCCATGTGGCCGTGGTCCATGAGCTGGGACTGAAATATTTGCTCTGGTATGCCGTGCCATTCATCGGTAAGCACAGTGAGGTTTGGCAGACCTTCGGTGACAAGCTGCTGTATTACGACGATGGGGTTGGAGCTGGAGTTGTCGATCCGCGTTATCCGGAAGTGCGGGCTTACCTGACCTCCATCTATGAACAGGCGCTGGTGGAGTGGGATCTTGACGGCTTTAAGCTCGACTTTGTAGACAGCTTTTATGAGGTACAGACCCTGGATGCTCAAGCGCAGAATGGGAGCGGACGCGATACCCATTCCGTGCCGGAAGCTGTTGATATGCTGCTCGGCGGCGTGATCTCCCGTCTGCGGCAGCTGAAACCGGAGATTTTGATCGAATTCCGCCAAAATTACATCGGACCGCTGATGCGCAAATACGGCAATATGTTCCGTGCCGGCGACTGCCCGAATGATGCTCTGCAGAACCGGATCAAAACACTGGATATCCGCCTGATCTGCGGCGGCACTGCGGCTCATGCCGATATGCTGATGTGGCATCCGAAGGAGTCTGCGGCTAATGCCGCGCTGCAGTTTATCAATGTGTTGTTCTCCGTTCCGCAGATTTCGGTCCGGCTGGACCGGCTCCCGCGGCCGCATTTGGAGATGCTGGCCTTTTGGCTGTCATTCTGGCGCCAGCATCGGGATGTGCTGTTAGACGGATCTCTAGAACCGTATCATCCCGAACTGCTGTATCCGCTGGTCATTGCCCGCACGTCTCAGAAGTGGGCAATGGCTGCCTATCAGGATACGGTTATTCCCTTGAGCGGGGACCTGCCAGATCTGGTTTTGATTATAAACGGTACCTTGCTCTCCCGTATCGTAGTGGAACTGGACCGGGAATCCGGTCAACGGGAGGTCATTGTCCGGGATTGCCAGGGAAACGTGGTTTCGATACAGTCAATGGCTTGGAACAGCGGGGTTTACGCCATGGAGGTTCCGCCGGCGGGGGTTATCACGATTCGTGCTGTTCTGGCGGAGTGACGAGCAAGTAAACCAGTACGTCCATAGGGATAGAATCGTATTATAACCGCTGATTGAATCAGGAATGAGCATAGATGCTGCCGATCCAGTCGATGTGGTGGAATGAGCGCGGATGTTGTGATCCAGCTGGAGTGGTGGAATGAGTGTGGTTGCCTTGATCCAACAGATCTAGTGGAAAGAGTGTAGAAGCCGCTGGCACATTTCGGCAGCGGTTTTTTGCCACACGGAGGCGGTTAGGAGGAAGGCATGCAATGAGCGGTTGTATAACATCAAACTACTGTCTCATAACACCGATCTTTTTTAACGGGAAAAGTTACCGCTAGGTAAAACTGAACAATCTGATTGGAGTAACTAGCGGGAATTTCGCCTGCTAATAATTCTTATAACAATAGAATTTTAATATTCATCAATATTAACGGTACGGATTCCCGCTACATAGTTCAAAAGAAGGATATATTCATAATTAGCGGGTGATATTCCCGCTACAAATGTTTAAGCATTTTTGATTAGGCGGTAGATGATTTTTACAGGTTGGACCTTATCTGTTTTGGTGTTTTTGATAATTGGTGTTGTTAATGTTTGAAGTCATTCATGAACTTGTTAAGGTTGATGTTATTGATGAAGTAAATGTCCATGATATAATAGATAGAAGCAATTACGCTGCAAAAAATCGGTAGCTAAGAGGGGCTGCCGGAAAGGTTGATGAAGGATGCAAATAACCAAAACGAATGCCATGCGGATGCTGGATGCCAAGGGAATTGGCTATGAAATACATAGCTATGATAATGAGGATGGGGCCATCCACGGAACTGCGGTAGCCGGGAAGATTGGCAGACCGCCGGAAACCGTCTTTAAGACGCTGGTCTCGCATAGCGGAGCAAACCTGTATGTGTTTGTCATTCCGGTTGCCGAAGAGCTCGATCTGAAGAAAGCCGCGAGAGCTGCGGGTGAGAAGAAGATTGAAATGCTCCCGCTGAAGGATCTGCTGAAATGGACCGGTTATGTCCGGGGCGGCTGTTCGCCAGTCGGGATGAAAAAGCTGTATCCGACCTATATCGAGCAAGGCGCGGAGGAGCTGGAGAGCATAGCGGTTAGTGGCGGTAAGATCGGTATGCAGATTGAGCTTGCACCGGATGAACTCGCCGGAATGGTCAATGCGAAGTATGGCGATCTGATTAAATAGAATGAAGCAGAAAAAGCAGCGGCCCGGGGAAGCTTGGGCCGCTGTCTTTTTGTGTCTGCTCTTAAAAATGTGCTGCCAGAATCCCCAGATATTCCTTCAGTGCGATTCCGGTGTTCTCCGCTGAACCGGGGGAAGGGGAGAACTTGCCGGGATAGAAGGAAGATTCCCGGCTGGCAATGTAATCAGTGGGAAAGGCCAGCGGAGATAGCCCGGCATGTTCAAACTCCAGCATGGCACGCGCCATATGAAAGCCTGAGGTTACAAGCACGGGACGGCTAAAGCCGTGAGCCTTCATCAGCGCAGCCGTATTTACAGCATTTTGCTCTGTGTTCAGCGACTGGTTCTCCGCCAGTACATCAGCCTCGGGGATTCCTAACCCGATGAACTGGCGTTTGGCGATGTCAGCTTCATTCCCGCTATCGGCATAGACCTGTCCGCCGGAGAATAGAATCGGCAGCCCGGTCTCGCGGTACAGCCGCGCAGCAGTCAGCAGCCGGTTCGCCGCCGGTCCCAGCAGGTTGCCTTCACCGTCCAGATCACGGTTGCCGGAGGAAGCACCGCCGCCCAGCACCACAATAACGTCGCCGTCAACGGTGTTTGGCTGGTTATATTTCCGCTCCAGACTGCCGATTAGCGGATCGGCAACCAGGCTGGTCATGGACAGGTAGAGCAGCAGCGTGATGCCCAGCAGTACCAGGGCGGGGCGGCGGTTTTTTCGCCATAACCACACGGCTACCGCAGCGAACAACAGTACAAACAGGCCCGGCGGCAGAATAAAGCTGTAGACGAATTTAATAATATAGATCAGCAGGATCAACCTCCGTTCTCTTTATATGTATACGCTATAGCCGTATTGTACCACGTAAGCTCTCCATATAGATGCTTAAGACATCTTAAAAAACTGCGCTTATCTGTTAAAAAAGCTGCACCCGGCATTCCTTTCTTCCGTGGTAAAGTATAGGTGGATTAATCTGGTTATAATGACACTGGTACAATAGGGGAAGCTAGTCTGCTAAGATGGGAACTAGTGAACGAACATACAAGCGGAGGGAAAGCGATGAACAGAAATATTCGGGTGCTGCTGGCGGATGATGAACCGGTAATCCTGCGCGGGCTCAAGAAGCTTATTTCCTGGGATGCGCTTGGTCTGGATATTGTCGGAGAAGCGTGTGACGGCATTGAGCTGAAATCAATGATAGCTGCCTGCAATCCCGACCTTGTAATTAGCGACATCAGCATGCCGGGATTTACCGGAATTGATATTATACGCGATATTCATGAGTCGGGGCTTCCGATCAAGGTGGTGTTTATCAGCGCCTATCAGGAGTTTTCGTACGCCCGGCAAGCCCTGCAGTACGGGGCTCTTGATTATCTGGTGAAGCCGGTGAACACCGGTCAGCTGGAGCAGGTCGTGAGCAGAGCCGTCGCCGTAATCCGCCAGGAAACGGAAGAAGAGCGGAACAAGGAAATGCTCAAATCCTATGAACGGAAGAATCATTCCGTAACCATTGAAGAATTGCTCGAACAGATTACCGACGGCAGCAAAGGAGCGGCGGCGGCACTGGCACGAATGGGCAATATAGCCATCAGCCGTTATGCCACCGTATGTGTCGTGGAGATTGACGAATATAGCGGGATGCCCACCCGCTGGGAGGAACGCGAACGCAAGCTGGTAGAATTCGCTTTGTCCAACATTATCAAGGAAGCCGTAGAAGAGGCGGGCAGCGGTTATGTGTTCCGCAAAGGAGAGCGCTTCGGGATTCTGCTTCAACACGAGCATGAAGGGGAGCCGCAGCGCTTGATGGAAGATCTTCACCACAAAATCAACAGCTTTCTGAAGCTGCAGGTGTCTATCGGTGTCGGCAAGTCCGTGAGTGGCATCGAAGAGGCGGTGGAATCTTACCGCAGTGCGCTCAAAAGCCTCAAGGCCCGATATTTTGCCGGATTAAACCGGGTTATCCCGGATATTGCGGAGCGCCAGGAAGCCCCGTTCCCATTATCCGAATTGGTCTCCCTACAAGCTTCACTTTCGGAAGCGCTTAAATCGCTGGATAAGGAGCAGCTTGCTGTGAGCTCCGGGAAACTGCAGGAAGCGGTACAGCTTCTGTCAGGAGACAGCCGGAATCAGGCGGTTTCCCATATCTACAATGCCATTATTCAGCTGGAGCAGGAGCTTGCCGGCTATGGTGTGGACGCCGGGCTGCTGGTTCAGGACGACAAGCCGCTGCTGGAGAAATTGACCGATGTGCCAACCTATGCTGAGCTGCAGCAGGCATTTGAGGATGTCGTCAATAAGATGTATGAACAGCTGGCCTGTAAGGCTGGCGGGAAAGAGATGCCGCAGCTCATGCAGGTGAAGGCTTATGTGGAGGAGCATTATGCGGAGAACATTACTCTGGAGTTAACAGCGTCACTGGTTTATATGAATCCATATTATTTCAGCAGTTTCTTCAAAAAGCATACCGGGCAAAATTTCAAATCCTATCTCACAGAAGTCAGAATGGGCCATGCGCTGCGCCTGCTGCTGCAGAGCGACCTGATGGTGTATGAAATTGCCGAACTGGTGGGTTATAATAATGCCCGGCATTTCAGTGATATGTTCAAGAAGAAATATGGCAAGCTGCCGCAGGAATATAAACATTCAGTCAGAAATTAACAGATATTTTTCTTAGAGAAAAGAGGGGTGTTCGTGCTGATCTGGGGACGCAGATCCAAGAGCATTTTCGTGAAGTTTTCCGCTTCCTTTTTATTGGTCGGGCTGATACCGCTGCTTGCACTCAGCTTCTTCTCCGTGAAGACCTTCTCCGGCTATGTGGAGCGCTATACTACCAGTAATTTGCAGCAGATGGTACTGTATATGAGCTACAATCTGAATACCGCATTTAATCAATATAATGAAACCTCTAAGCTGATGTATACCGGCCGTTATGAAGGTTTTATTGAGAGCTATACACAGAACCAGGCGACCAATGTCAATGAGCGGGAGCAGATCAACACCATTCCGATCGACTCCTTTCTGAAGACGCTGCTATTCAGCGATCCTTATATTACAGGAGTGCAATTTGTCCGCCAGTCTGACGGCAAGATATATTCCCAGGAGAAAGAGAACCGCTCGTTATCCGGGGAACCGGTCCCAATCCCGGCATGGCTGGCGAAGATGGAAGAGAACCCCTCGAAGGTAGAAATCTTTCCTACACATATAGATAACTATTTCTTCCAGTCGCAAAGACAAGTGTTCACCATCGGGCGCAGTCTGATTGATACCTCAGGGCGTGTGACTAAAGAACCGAAGGTTGTAGGAACACTTTTTCTCGATATCGATACCGCTTTGTTCCAGCAGTTCTTCAGAGAGCTGAATCTTGGGGAGAAGGATGAACTGTATTTGCTGGACGGTGAAGGCAGAGTCTATTTCAGCAATCAAAAAGAGACTTCAGACGTCATCGCACAGCCAGTTCAGCAGAACAATGAAATGATTATCCTCAGTGAGGATATCCCTTTTTTGCAGGGAAAGTTAATCGCCAAGATCCACCGGGGCAGCTTGTTCGAGCAGCTTCTGTCTGCCAGAACCACCGTATACATCGCCATTCTGATCTGTGCCTTTGTAATGATTATTATGGGGGTCTGGTTTTCCCGCAGGCTTGCCGCTCCGATCCGTGAACTCATAAAGCAGATGACGGTGGTGGAATCGGGCAAACTGGACATTCAGGTCAGCGTGAACACCAATGATGAAATGGGCCGGCTGGCGCATGGATTCAACCGGATGGTGGAGCGGCTGCAGGTCTATATTGATGAGGCGTACGTGGCCCAGATCAAGCAGAAGCAAACAGAGCTGAATGCGCTGAAAAGCCAGATCCGCCCCCATTATCTATATAATACGCTTGAAGTTATCCGTATGAATGCGGTGGACAAGGAAGCCGGGGAAGTAGCCGATATGATTCTTGCCCTCTCCAACCAGCTGAAATATGTCATTGATTACGGGGAAGACCGTGTAAGCCTTGGCAGTGAGCTGGAGCATTTGCAGAATTACTTTTATATTATTTCCGTCCGTTTTGAGAACCGGTATGAGCTTCATCTGGACATTGCTGCTGACATTCAGATGGATTGGCAGATTCTGAAACTTTCGCTGCAGCCCATTGTGGAGAATGCGGTTCAGCACGGCCTGCGGCTAAAAGGAAAAGGTAAGGTAGGCATCACGGTGGAACGTCGGGGGAATGTCCTTGCGGTCACCGTGTACGATGATGGTATCGGCATGAACAGGGAAGAACTGGCGCGTATTACCCAATCATTGAATGACGCCGAAGCCCCCAGCAAAAATGTTGGTTTGAAAAATGTGCATGAGCGTATCCGATCCAGCTTCGGTGAGGCGTACGGATTGTCCGTCAGCAGCCGTGAGCATATAGGGACCTCCATTACACTGCTGTTTCCGATTAGCGAATAATCCCACATTACATCCGGGAGGTCCCTGCTTATGTTCTGTAAAAAAATGTTTAACCTGCTGTCTTTACTGCTGCTAATGACCACCGGCATTCTGACAGCTTGTGAAAGTAATCATGGCTATAACGGTAATTCTGCGAATCATGGGGCTGACGTTACAGGAGCTGACGATGCTGAAGCAGAGAGCGGGAGAAAGGTTCAATTCAGCATCGCTTATGCAGCCGGTGACCCGGCAACCAGACAGGCTATTGCGGCGGCGATCAAAAGCTACATGCAGCTCTATCCCCATGTGATGATCAACGATGTTGCCGAGATGTCCTCAAACGCTTACCTGGATTGGCTGAAAATCAAGGATGCGGTGGGCGAGTTCCCGGATTTGGTTGAAATGCGTGATACCGAAGCCTTTGCTGCTACCGACAAAATTGTCCCGCTGCCGTCCGATTTAGTGGAACTGTTCGATCACCCGCCGCAGGTAGAGGGCAAGGTCTGGAACGCACCGCTTTTCATAAACATGCCAGAAGGGATTATCTATAGTAAAAAAGCCTATGCCGCTGCCGGGATTACCGGGCTGCCGGCAACTTACGATGAATTCCTGGACATCCAGGAAAAGCTGAAATCGAGCGGCATTACTCCCCTGGTTGTCGGCGGTAAGGATATATTCCACATGGGCTTCTGGGTGAATAAATTTCTGATTGATGAGGTGTACGCCAAGGACCCGGACTGGAACTCCAAGCGTACTGCGGGAATCGTCAGCTTCACAGATGATAATGTGATTCAGGCGATGAGTGATTTTAAGGATCTGTTCACTAATTATGTGAATAAAGACTGGCTCAGCACCGGAGATAACGAGACGGCTTCCATTCTCGTATCCGGCAAGGCGGCACAGCTCTTCTCCGGAACCTGGATGTTCTCGCAGATAGAGGAGGCTGATCCAAGCTTCGAATATGGCTTTTATGCTGTACCAGACCGTAAAGGCAACATAAATATTGTGGGACTGCCGTCTCCCTCAGGCTGGTCCTTGTCGGCGGAAGCCGCAGGTGACCCTGACAAAAGAGAGGCGATTAAAGACTTTATCCGGTTTTTCTTTGCCCCCGAACAATATTCCTCCTTCCTGGCCCGGCTGAACGTGATTCCCTCAACCACAGACAAGATTACCTATAATACGGGTGAACAAATGAAGGCAGCTCTGGACCTGATCAAGGATCCGAAGGTGATCAAATCACTGAAGATCAACAACTGGTGGGGCAGCAATCTTATCCCTCAGCAGTTCCGCAACTGGTACTACAAGCTGCTGCAGGAGATGGTAGTGAAGGGGGGCAGCGTAAGAGATTATATGAAGCTAGCGGATGCAGAATACGACAGGCAGGTAAAGGAAAACCAGCCTTAATAAGGGCAAGTATCTTGAAGAAACTTGATTATAAAGTAGCCTATTTATACAGACGGAGGTCCCCGGACCTCTGTTTTTTTGAGTTTTTTGGGAATGGACCAGCCATTGCTGCTTGGTTATTTCTCTTAAATTTACCGCACATGAGCCTTAAGAAACTTCATTCTAACCCGAATCGGCGGGTGCTATGCTAGTAGCAAGGAAACGCTTTCGAAAAGATGATGCGCACATCAAACCCCAGTTTCCAGTCTGAAGCCTACTTCCGGTTCCACAGCAGGTTCCAAAATTCATAGTCAGTTTTGTACGAAGGTACGAAGTGTTTTCCTGTAATGATGCTAACAAAATATTAGGGGGTTGTCCTACAGATGATTACAAAAACAATGACAAAGCTGTCTGTGACGCTGCTCGCTGCAACGGCTATCCTGTCGGCTTGCGGCAGCAACAACAATAATAACGGGAATGCCAATACCGGTGATAAGTCGGCGGCATCCAATGCTCCGAGCGCGGCAGCGACGGATACGAAGAAAGAGGTTAGTTTCACCATCGGATACGCCGCCGGTGATCCTGCAACGAAACAGGCGATTGCCAATTCGGTCAAAGCCTTTATGGCAGCTAATCCGAATGTGAAGATTAAAGATCTCAGCGAAACGACCTCCGCCGCTTATCTCGATTGGCTGAAAACCAAAGATGCGGTAGGCGAATTCCCGGATTTGGTGGAAATGCGTGATACCGAGGTATTTGCCGATGCCGGAAAAATTGTCGAGCTGCCAACCGACCTGCTGGATTTATTCGATAATCCTCCGCAAGTAGAAGGCAAGGTCTGGAACGCTCCTCTGTCCGTCAACGTGCCACAAGGCATTATTTACAGCAAAAAAGCTTATACCGATGCCGGAATTACTGAACTCCCCAAAACCTATGATGAGTTCCTGGCGATCCAGGAAAAGCTGAAATCTGGCGGAATCACCCCGCTGGTGGTTGGCGGTAAGGATATTTTCCACATGGGCTTCTGGGTGAATAAATTCCTGATCGACGATGTGTATTCAAAGGATCCGGATTGGAACTCCAAACGTACGGCCAAAACAGTCAGCTTTACAGATGCCAATGTGGTTAAGGCCATGACGGATTTTAAAGACCTGTTCAAGAATTACGTCGACAAGGGCTGGCTAAGCACCGGTGACAACCAGACGGCATCTATTCTGGTCTCCGGCAAAGCCGCTCAGCTCTACTCCGGCACATGGATGTTCTCACAAATTAAAGAGGCCGATCCAAACTTCGATTTCGGGTTCTATGCGATTCCTGACCGCGAAGGCAAAGTGAACGTAATTGGCCTTCCGTCACCTGCCGGCTGGTCTCTGTCCGCTGAAGCCGCCAAAGACGCCGACAAAACACAAGCCATTAAAGACTTTATCCGTTTCTTCTTTGCACCTGAACAATATTCACCGTATCTGGCCAGCGTCAATGCCATTCCATCCACTAAAGAGAAGGTAACCTACGAGACGGGCGAGCAAATGAAGATAGCCCTGGATTTGATTGCTGATCCTAACGTTACCAAATCCCTGGCGATCAACAACTGGTGGGGGGATAACCAGATTCCGCCGCAGTTCCGCAACTGGTACTATAAATTGCTGCAGGATTTGGTTGTGAATGATGAAGATGTAGCTAGTTATATGAAACAAGCCGATACAGAATACGATGCACAAGTGAAGGCTAACCAACAGTAAAGAAAGAGCGTCCGGAAGAGGAGTGCC
Source organism: Paenibacillus sp. FSL L8-0340 (assembly GCF_038593145.1). Classification (NCBI taxonomy): domain Bacteria; kingdom Bacillati; phylum Bacillota; class Bacilli; order Caryophanales; family Paenibacillaceae; genus Paenibacillus; species Paenibacillus sp. FSL L8-0340. The sequence continues at coordinate 4,352,648 of NZ_CP151967.1, read as the reverse complement.
TTCGTATAAGGTGAACCACTCCTCTTCACCGGCGCATCTCCGGGAGGGAGAGTAACTATGGCTACAGCAATAGAGAGAGCAGACAAGCCGCTGGCGGCAGCCGTTCCGAAGAAAAAGAAGAAGTGGCAGTCCTACGCATTCATGTTTATTTTGCCATCATTTTTGATTTATACATTGTTCGTTATTGTTCCTACTGTAGGAAGTATATATTTAAGCTTCACCTCATGGGATGGCATCAGCGAAGATGTGAGGTACATCGGGTTCGCTAACTTTGTGGAAATCTGGCATAGCCCCCGCGTTCACAACGCGCTGAAGAATACTTTGCTTATGACGGTCAGCCTGGTCGTGCTGGAGAATATCGCCGCTATTGCCTTGGCCATTCTCGTAGATAAAGTGCGCTGGTTCCGCAATCTGTTCAGAAGTATTTTTTATTTCCCTACTCTGCTCAGCGGGATTGTAATGGGGTTTGTCTGGGCCATGATTTTGAATTACAACTTTGGTGTGTTTAATCAGATTCTGGATAGTGTCGGGCTGGGAAGCTGGATGGTAGACTGGCTCGGGAATCCGAAGTATGCGATGATTTCGATCATTTTGTCCACGGTGTGGAAAGGCGCGGGGTATTACATGATCATCTATCTGGCAGGGCTGCAAGGCATTCCTGCTGAGCTGAATGAAGCGGCAAGCATTGACGGTGCGAACGGCTGGCAGCAATTCCGCCACATTACCTTCCCGCTGTTAGCCGGATCGATGACCGTATGTATGGTGCTCTCCATGATCAGTGCGCTGAAGATTTTTGATCAGATTGCAGTAATGACCGATGGGGGCCCCGGCTTTGATACCGAGACATTGACCTATATTATTTATAAAGTCGGCTTTGGCGAACTAAGGCAGGGCTTTGGTACGGCGCTGGCAATGGTGCTGTTCCTGATCATTATGATTATTACGGTCATCCAGGTTAAATTCCTCCGGAAACGTGAGGTGCAGATGTAATATGACGATTCATACGAAAAAAAGACTCTGGGAGATTTCCCTGTTTATTGTAACGCTGCTGCTGGCGATCATTTTCTTTTTCCCGATCTTCTTTAACCTGATGTCTGCCTTTAAAAGCAACGCTGAAATCATGAAGGATGCCATTGCGTTCCCTAAGGGATTATATCTGGACAGCTTTAAATATCTGCTCACAGAAACCGAATTTCCCCGGGCGATCCTGAACAGTCTGATTCTAACACTGGTTTCGATCGTTGCTCAGGTCTTGATCATTCCTATGGCAGGTTACGCCATCGAACGCAGAAATGTCCGCTGGACCAAATTTATGTTCCTGTATTTCCTGGCCGGGATGATGATTCCGTTTCAGGCATACATGATCCCTTTGTTCAAAGAGCTGAGAATGTTCGGGTTGTACGGAAGTCTTGCCGGTCCGATTCTGGTCTATGTGGCCGGGGCCGTCGGCTTTGGCTGCCTGCTCTACACCAGCTTCGTCAAAGGCATTCCGCAGGAAATTGAGGAAGCGGCAGAGATTGACGGCTGCTCCCGTTACGGGATTTTTTGGAAAATTGTCTTCCCGCTTATGGGACCGGTTACGGCAAGCATGGTTGTGCTTAACGGTCTGGGGATCTGGAATGATTTTCTGCTCCCGATGCTCGTGCTTCCTTCAGGCGAAGCCAAAACGATGGTCGTGGAAATCTACCGCTATATCGGTGAATTTTCCTCCCGCTGGGATATGATTTTTGCCGGAACGGCGATGTCCGTTGTGCCTGTGCTGATTGTTTTTGTATCGCTGCAAAAGTATTTTGTTAAAGGTATCGCCGCAGGCGCTACCAAAGGTTAAGCATAATTATATTGTTGAGGCGCTCCTGATGTTTAGCTTGATTTATCGTTTGACAGCTTAGGATCAGCTGTAAGCCTGCGGTAGCCCATTGGAGGCAGACCGGTCCAGCGCTTAAATTGTTTGCTGAAATGGGAGACGTCGCGATAACCGAGCCGATGGGCAATCGCTTCGACGGACAGGCTGTTGTCAAGCAGCAGCAGCTTGGCATGGCGGATAATCAGATCGGAGAGATATTGTCTCGGAGACATCCCGTAGATCTGGCGGAAGGCCCGGTTGCAGTGATTCGGGCTATAACCCAGCTGTGCTGCGATGCCTTCAATACCGTCGCCACGGCTGCCTGTAGCTTCTGCCGTGAAGACGGATTCCTGCAACAGGCCTTCGATGGCATTCGCCAGGGCAACGGTATTCTCCGTGACTCCCGGAAGTGCGCTTCCAGAAGCAACAGGCATTTCGGCCAAGACCCAGCCGCTGAGTGCGGTGAATAGCTGCAATGAGGCGTTCAGTATCATTAACCGGTTCAACTGCGAATCGCTGGCTTCGGAGAGAATCACCCTGCTGATGATAATGTCCAGCGCGGAACGGATAGACCGCAGCTCCGGGCTGCTCCCGCTGAGACTGACCGTATCCATCGTCATTAGGGAACGCCGCAGAATCAGATCATCAATATCAAAATGCAGGCAGAAATAAGTCATTTCATTGCCGGAATCCGCGCCGAGGCTGGAATGCTGTACACCGGGGCGGATGAATAGAATATCTCCGCTTTCCTGAACATAAGAGCGGCCGCCGACCGTCATTTGCTGCCTGCCCTGCAGAACTATATTGATTTCAAACATTGGGTGGGTATGTACTGGATACTGCCACTGCGTATTTACTTTGCGCCAGTGGGCGGCAAAAATATGAAAAGCTGCCTGGATGTCCGGAGACATCCGGCCGTCCAGGGAATGCTGAATGCCGGGATCATTTGACTTCATTGCCATCCTCATTTTCGAATAGAATATGGGTTTATTATAGCATAGCTTGCTCCAGGCGATTGATTTGCCCAAATAATAGGCGGCTTTGGCCCTGTCGCACCCAGGGCGGCATAGATAACATAGAGATAGAGCCCGGCCGCCGCCGGGAATCAGCCTGGAGGGAGTGTTTTTACGATATGCCGCAGAATCAGTTTTTCAACGCCCATCATTCACCGATCGGCTCTTTTGCCAGCTTTACATTAGGATTTAAGGGTGCGGGAGGCGGCTTTGATCTGGAAGCCGGGAAGCCGCCCAGACAGAATATATTTATCGGACTGCAGCGGAAGGATGGCAGCGGCTTTGATACACTGCCGTTTCACGAGCATGACGGGGAGGATGAGAGCAAGCGCTACGATATCGAGAATCCTGATCCTAAACCGTCTAAACCGCGGATCCTCTTTCCGTTTGCGGACGGGGAAATTGTCCGGGATTTCAAGCTGACTACAGACAGCTGGCAGGTCGGTGATTTGACCTTCCGCATTTATTCGCCGGTGCGGTCCGTGCCGGACCCCGAGACGGCCTCAGAAGAAGAGTTGAAGGGGATTTTGCTGCCGGCGCTGCTGGTGGAATTTGAAGTAGATAACACTGCCGGTGAAGTTGAGCGGCGTGCATTCTTTGGCTTCCAGGGCAACGATCCCTATAGTGCGATGAGAAGACTGGATGACTGCTCCGCAGAGCTTGCCGGTGTCGGGCAAGGAAGATTTGTGGCGATTGCCGCAGAGCAGGGAACGGCAAGGTCGGCCATGCATTTCAAATTGGAGGATATTCTGCTGTCGGAGCTGGAGGAGAACTGGACCTTTGGCCTTGGCCGGGTAGGAGCTCTTGTCATGGATGTTCCGCCTGGCGTCCGGAAGACCTACCGTTTCGCTGTCAGCTTCCACCGGTCAGGTTACGTTACCTCCGGTATGGATGCTTCCTATTACTACAACCGCTATTTCAACAATGTGGAGTCCGTGGCTGAATATGCGTTGTCGCATTTTGATGAATTGAAGCAGCAGGCGCTGCAGGCGAACAGCCTTCTGGAAAATACAGGCCTTAGTAGGGATCAGACCTTTATGCTGGCTCACGCTATCCGCAGCTATTACGGCTCGACGCAGCTGCTGGACTACAAGGGCAAGCCGTTCTGGATCGTAAATGAAGGCGAATACCGGATGATGAACACCTTCGACCTTACCGTCGATCAGCTGTTCTATGAACTGAAGATGAATCCATGGACGGTGCGCAACGAGCTGGATATGTTCGTGGACAGATTCAGCTACGTCGATACGGTCCGCTTCCCTGGCGACCAAACGGAGTACCCTGGAGGTCTCAGCTTTACCCATGATATGGGGGTGGCAAATGCTGTATCACGTCCTGGCTATTCCGCCTATGAGATGTACGGCATTGACGGCTGCTTCTCGCATATGACTCATGAACAGCTGGTCAACTGGGTTCTTACGTCGGCCGTCTACCTGGAGCATACAGGCGATCTTTCCTGGATGGAGCGGAATCTGACTGTGCTGGAGAGCTGCCTGCAAAGTATGCTGAACCGTGATCATCCGGACCCGGAGCAAAGGAACGGAATTATGGGCCTCGACAGCTCGCGCACAATGGGTGGTGCCGAAATTACCACCTATGACAGCCTGGATGTTTCGCTTGGCCAGGCCCGCAACAACATCTATCTCGCCGGGAAGTGCTGGGCGGCTTATCTGGCCATGGAGAAGATTTTCCGGGAGAATGGAAACACAGAACTGTCAGAAACAGCCGGAGTTCAAGCGGAACGCTGCGCAGCAACGATTGTTGCCAGCGTGACAGAAGAGGGTTATATCCCGGCAGTGATTGGGGAAGGGAATGATTCGAAGATCATCCCGGCTATTGAAGGTCTGGTCTTCCCGTATTTCACAGGCTGCAAGGAAGCACTGGAACGCGGAGGCCGGTTCGGCGCTTATATCGCGGCATTGGAGCGGCATCTCGAGGCGGTTCTTGTGCAGGGTGTCTGCCTGTTCGAGAACGGCGGCTGGAAAATCTCCTCCACCAGCAACAACAGCTGGCTGAGCAAAGTGTATCTCTGCCAATTCATCGCCAGACAAATTCTTGGGCTGGAATGGAGTGAAGCCGGCCGGGAAGCGGACCGGGCGCATGTGGAATGGCTCACACATCCGCAGCTTTCCATCTGGAGCTGGAGCGACCAGATTATCTCCGGGGAAATTACCGGCAGCAAATATTACCCTCGCGGGGTAACAGCTATCCTGTGGCTGGATGAACAATAAGCAGAGGGCTCCAGCAACAAGCGGGTACCTGATATAGAGAAACACCAGAATAAGCGGTTTCTCCGGTTAGATCATGACCGGGGAACCGTTTTTGTTATTTTGAGATTTGGAAATCCTGTAAGAGAAAAAATATTTAGAAACTACTGTAATAGTCTTGATTATTGTAGACGATCGTAGTAGTATGGTGTTACAAACTATTGCAATAGTCTGAAAGGAGATGATCCACATTCAAATTAAACTTTTTGACTCTGAGCTCAAAGTCATGGATGTTTTATGGAAGGAAGGCACCATAACCGCCAAGAAGCTTGCTGAAATCCTGAGTGAGCAGGTGGGCTGGAACAAGAACACCACCTACACCGTAATCAAAAAATGTATCGACAAGGGCGCCATAGAACGGCTTGAACCTAATTTCCTCTGCCGGGCTATTCTTCCTAAAGAACAGGTACAGGAACAAGAAACGGCTGAATTGATTAACAAGGTCTTTGACGGCTCCACAGAGCTGCTGTTTGCTTCTCTTTTGAACACGAAAAAACTATCCGCTAATGAAATTGCCAGACTCAAGCAGCTAGTGGAGCAACTGAAATGAGCTGGCTTATGGATGTTTTTCAAATGAGCCTTACTGCGGCTGTACTCATTATTGCGATCGTGGTTGTTCGTGCATTGACCTTGCATAAGCTGCCGAAGAAAACGTTTCTTGTACTTTGGGGTGTGGTGCTCTGCCGCTTGCTTATTCCGTTCTCGATCCCGTCTACCTTCAGTTTCTACACAGGCTTAGATAGGCTGGAACGGGTATTGAAGACAACATCATCAACCCCGCCTCCTGCAGAAGCAACAAGAATCTTACATAATGTGAATTTTTCTGGGACAGCGGAGTCCATTGGAAATGTCGCGTCTTCAGTACCAGCTTCGGCACCAGCACCAGCATCCATTCCACTCCTTGCGGTCATTGGGCTGCTGGGAATGTGTGCCTTTGCCCTGTTTTTTATCGTGACCTATATTAAATGCCGCAGAGAATTTCAAACCTCTTTGCCGGTCGAGAATGATTTCGCCACTCGATGGCTGCAGGAACATCCCCTGCGCCGGCAGGTACAAATCAGACAATCTGATAAAATCAAAGCGCCATTGACCTATGGGGTTTTTCAGCCTGTAATTCTCATGCCTAAAGATATGGATTGGACCGATGAAACGCGGTTGCGGTATATTTTTACCCATGAATTTGTGCATATCCGGCGTTTTGATGCTCTGACAAAGCTGGTGTTGACATTTGCCCTGTGTCTGCACTGGTTCAATCCTATGGTGTGGGTGATGTATATCCTGGTCAATCGTGATATTGAACTCTCCTGTGATGAAACCGTTGTGAGGACATTCGGAGAACCCATAAAAGCGGCGTATGCCATGACGCTGATTGGGATGGAGGAGAAGAAAAGCAAGGCGATTCCGTTATTTAACAGCTTCAGTAAAAATTCAATTGAAGAGAGGATTATCGCGATTATGAAAATGAAAAAAACGACAGTCTTTGGATCTGCTGCGGCATTGCTGCTGATTGCGGGTACCGTTACTGCTTTTGCAACCAGTGCGGCTAAGCCTGTTTCCGGCAGTGGTTTTGAAGAGAATTCGATGGCAGTTTATGAACCCTACGGCCTGGTCTATGATGCCAAAAGCCATGAGTTAATGTATCAAAATGAAGAAGTCCGTGATTTCTTTGATGAACAGGCGGGAGTCGGCCAGTCTATGATGGATGGAACTGTAGATGTATATGCAGTCTATAAGAATGGCAAACTGGCCGGAATCAAAAAGCGGAGCACGGAAGAGTTCAGCAAGACAACAGCCGAGAAGGAAGCATTGCAGAAGGAATTCGCAGAGAAAAGAAAGGAACTCGGTATTGCAGACAATGAAGACTTCGCCTATTCGGATGATTCTGAGGGTCAGGCAGGTGCAGCGGGTCAGTCGTCTGGTACTGCTTATTCCTATAGCGATGAAACTGGGGCAGTTCAAATCAGCACCGATGACGGGAAAACGTGGACGAGTGAAGAAGCCTATGAACAAGCAAATCCACAGCCAAAGGTTGTATGGTGGACCTATGAAGAATATAAAGCATGGCTTGCGGAAGAAAAGAAATCGCTGAAATCCATCATTGGCGGAAAAGGCTGGAATCCGACCGATGGCTGGTATGAATGGACACCTGAGAAGGTTAATAAGGCCATAGCTATGTATGAGGGGATATTGGAGGATATTAAGAAGGGTGTAAAGGTTTCAAAATCGGTGGATGGAAAAGATGACATGATATTGTCGTATAACCCTGGAGAAATAGAAGTATCTACAGCTCACGAAATGACAATTTCTGATGACAACGGGAATACATCAGACATCGGTCCCTATGACACCAAAGAAGAATTGCTGGCTGCAATAAAGCTTTATTGCGAGAGACAGGTGAAAGCTGGAAAGTTAACCCAGATGGAAGCGGAAAAACTGATCAGCGAAGCTACTGCACAGCAACAATAATCTATAAGTGTCAATACAAAACGCCTTGTCCTCTTTGGAGAGCAAGGCGTTTCTTATTGTCACATCATTCATTCTCAAGCTTAGAAAATGCGATGTTGCCATCCGTTCAATTTCGAGACAGCTTCCACATAGTAGTAGTCTCCATAAATCAGTGACACGTCGATGAAGGAGGTTCCGCTGCCCGTACCGTGCAGCAAAATGGCTTCATGCTCCGGCTGGTCCCAGGTGGCGTAGTTCTCTGTCAGCGAGCGCAAGATCCGTTCTGCAGCATTAGCGTAAAGTCTCTTCTCACCGGGTGGAACAACTTCAGCGAGTTCCAGCAATCCGGAGGCAGCGATGGATGCAGCCGAGCTGTCTCTGAACATCCGCTTGTCATCCTCCAGACGGAAATCCCAATACGGCACGTGATCCTCAGGCAATGCCGCGATGAAATAATGGGCAATCCGCTTGGCCGTATCCAGAAAACGCTCATCCCCGGTGTGGCGGTAAGTGTTGATGAAGCCATAAAGTCCCCAGGCTGCCCCGCGGCTCCAGCAGGATTCGGCGGAATAGCCCTGCCCGCCAAAGTTCCCGATGTATTCTCCGGTTTCCGCATCGAAGGAAAGAATATGTTTGGTCGATCCGTCTTCATTGACGCCATATTTCATCGCCGTTTCGGCATGGCTCACAGCAATATGCTTGTACCGCGGATCGCCGCTGACCTTGCTCGCCCAGAACAGCAGAGAGATATTCAGCATGCAGTCGATAATCACCCAGCCGTATTTATCCTCATTCCACGCACGGATGAATTTGCCCACCGGATTGTAGCGTGCAGCGAGGAAATTGGCGGCTTCAAGTCCTCTGCGCAGCCCATCCTCATCTCCGGTCAAAGTATGCTTAATTACGGCTGTCGGCAGAAATTGAAAACCTACATCATGATGTAATTCAACGGTCGGTTTAACAAACCATTCCTCAAGTGTGGCGTCCCAATGCCAGGCGGCTTCCTTGTACAGGTCCTTTCCGGTCATATCATGCATAATCCACAGGAGGCCCGGCCAAAAGCCCGTCGTCCACCAGTCTGAGCCGATATCGTCAAATTTGCCGTCTGCTCCGGCGAAATGCGGACATTTGCCGCCGATTTGCTCCACCATGCGCGTTACCTTAGTATCGAGTCTGTCCATGACTTCCTGCCAATACGTTTTACTCATTGCGATTCCTCCATTGGATTAGATGTGCCCCCAGTATATCGCTATCCGTACGGTCAAAGTTGTGATTTGATATTCGAAAATATCGAAATATTGTCATGATCATAGCTGGATAAAGATCACTCGCTAATTCCACAACTACTGCTAAAGCGACAAAATACAAACATTTTCTTATAACGTTGCCAAACTTTTGTGCAGTCCCTGAACTTTATAATATAAATAGGAAAATTACAGGGGGGACTCAGGTCAATGAACCAAGTGCAAATCTATAACGCTCCCAATAACATACCGCTCAGGGAGGATTTCAGGGTTAAGGTTCGTCCGGTTGGAGGGGAATGGCAGCCGCTTTTGATTTACGAGGTCAAAGTGGACATGCATCAGGTCCGCCCGGCATCGCTCGCTTTTTTTGATCTGCAGGGTATGGCTGAAGTGGAAATCACATGCCTCTATACAGAAATTACTCATGTGAACATTGCTCCGGCAGCAAGAAATATCAAATTTGAGCAGGATGGCCGCAAACTCTCTTTCCTGTTGAACGGCCCGCAAAAGCTTTCGGTGGAAATTAACGGCGACCGTTTCCGTAATCTGCATCTGTTCGCGAATGAGCAGGAGGAAAATGTGCCTCAGCCTGGGTATGCCAACGTGCACCTGATTCAGCCTGGCATTCACCGGACCCCCGATCTGTTAAGCCTGCTCGCAACGGCCAGAGAGGCCGAAGGCGGAATGCCGCAAACACTCTATTTTGCATCAGGCACCCATTACATCGAAGAAACGGTATTTCCGGTGCCCTCAGGAACGACCGTATATCTTGCCGGAGGGTCAATCCTAGTAGGTTCACTGGTGTGTGAAGGAGTAGAGGATGTAACCATCCACGGGCGGGGTGTCATTTATTTGGCGGACTTCCACCGGTTTTCGGCTTTTCGCGGTGTGCGAATTGTCTTCTCGCAACGGGTGAATGTGGAAGGAATTACCGTCATTGATCCGCCGCATTACAGTGTGTTTATCGGGCAGTCTGCTAAGATTTCGATCAACAACCTGAAGTCATTCAGCACACGGGGCTGGAGCGACGGAATCGACATCATGGCGAGCAGCGATATTGACATCCGTGATGTCTTCATGCGGAATTCCGACGACTGCATCGCCATTTACGGCTCCAGATGGGATTTCTATGGAGACAGCCGGGACATTAGTGTACGGGACTCCATTCTATGGGCCGATGTGGCTCATCCGCTGATGATTGGCACCCATGGAGATCACCGGCGGAGCGGGGATTTGATCGAGAACATTGTGTTCGAGAATATCGATATTCTGGAGCATCATGAACCTCAGGAGAATTATTGGGGAGCATTGGCTATTAATGTGGGGGATCGCAATACGGTGCGGAATATCCTGTATAGCGATATCAGGGTGGAGCGGATTGAGCAGGGTCAGCTGCTGGATCTGCGTGTGGTGATGAACAAGGATTACAATCCGGAACCGGGCTCGGGCATCGAAAATATTACGTTCCGCAATGTACGTTTCGACGGCGCTGACATCCAACCTTCCCGTATTTATGGATACGATGGAAAACGGGGCGTAGACGGTGTATCATTTATCAATTTGCAGATCAATGGCGAAGTGATAGGAGAGGCGCGCACAGACCTAATGCTGATCAATGAATATGCGCGCAATATTGTTTTTGTGAGCGAAGATACCCGTTAATTACTCTTCCGGTATTTTAGGGGAGTGGTGCCGAGGACTCTTTTGAACAACTGGTTGAAATAGGAGGCGTTCGGGAAACCGACCGTGATACCGATCTGCTCCACAGGCATGTCCGTTGTGCTGAGCAGGCGGCAGGCTTGCTTGATCCGCCGGGCGGTCAGATAGTCGACCAGGCGGCTTCCCGTTTCCTGGTGGAAGATCCGCGAGACATAAGACTTCGACAAATGGGTCTCCGCTGCGAGCTGCTCGAGGTTCACCTCTTCCTGGTAATGCTCCTCGATCCAGTTCATGATCTGCTCGGAATAGCGGAGATTCCGCCGTTCCTCCGGTTGGATCAACATGTTGCCGCCGGTTCCCAGGCAGCTCAGTAATTGCGTAAGCAGCATTGTAATATCCTCGGAATCTTCCACTGGGGAATGGGTCCGGCACTGATCATACTGGTTATAAATCCATTGTATGGCCTCATTCTGACTGCCGAGATCAAATCCGCAATAGGTGTTCTTGCCCTGCCATAAGGCAGAGAAGAGCGCCTTGCGCTTGGGGAAGTCCTTCAGCAGATTCTCGGCGGTATGCGGATCCACATAGAAAATGCTGCGCACAAATGGGTATTCCGCAGAGACCTCCGAATAAATCCGGTGCAGCTGATAAGGCTGGAAAAAAAACAGCATGCCGGAGCGGATATCGTACATTTGCTGATTGACGACAACATTGCCCTGACCGCTGTGGATATACATGATCTCGCAGCACTGGTGCCAGTGGTAGTAGCCCTTGTAATAGTCATCAGTGTATAGCTGATAGTCCCAGATCAGTGACTTGTGGTCCGTGAAAATAACAGGTTCGAATAGCTGCTTCATAGCCCCTCCATCATGACAAAATACAAACATTTTATAATAACCCATTATAACTTTCAACCGCTGCAAGCGCTACAATATTAACTGTAAATCCAAAATTTAAATAGACAATCCAATCATCCCTGGAGGTTTAGAATTTATGGCGCAACCGATTGTGAATCCGGTATTGACTGGTTTTCATCCCGATCCGTCCTTTTTACGGGTTGGGGATGATTATTATATTGCTACATCCACTTTTGAATGGTTCCCGGGTGTTGAAATCCACCATTCACGCGATCTGATTCACTGGCACTCGCTTACCCGTGTACTGACGGAGTCTTCGCAGGTTGATCTGCGCGGCAACGTAAGTTCTGGTTCCATTTGGGCACCGGCGCTTTCATTTGATAACGGGTTGTATTATCTGCTGTTTACGGATGTGAAATCCCGCAAGAGCGTGTATAAGGATCTGCATAACTACCTCATTACAGCGCCCGATATTAGGGGGCCATGGAGTGAGCCGGTCCGGCTGAACGGCAGCGGATTTGATCCCTTTCTGTTCCATGATACAGACGGCCGGAAATGGCTGCTCAATATGCGCTGGGATTTCCGCAAGAGCCACAGCAATTTCTCCGGCATTATTATGCAGGAATATGATCTCTCAACCGGCAAGCTGACCGGTCCGGTGCACGAAATCTATAAAGGGACGCCGACCGGTGTTACAGAAGGTCCGCAATTGTACAAACGCAATGGCTATTACTATCTGCTTGTTGCTGAAGGAGGCACAGGTGTGAACCATATGGTCACCATGGCGAGAAGCCGCAGTTTGACCGGACCTTACGAAACGGATCCCGATTATCCGATAATGACGACCGCACATGATCTGACCTATCCCTTCCAGCAGGCCGGTCATGGGTCACTGGTGGAAACACAGAATGGCGAATGGTATATGGCCCATTTGTGCACACGCCCGATTCCCGGGACGGGGACGATGAATCCGCTCGGCAGAGAGACGGCGATCCAGCACTGTGTATGGACCGAAGACGGTTGGCTGCGGCTGGCGCATGGCGGGAAGCTGCCTGCTCTTGTGACAGAGGCGCCGGATCTGCCACCGCATCCTTTTGAATCGTTGCCGGAACGCGATGAGTTCGATGGCGAAGAGCTGGGGTATCCCTATCAGGGACTTCGTATTCCTTTTGATCCTTCATGGGTCAGCTTGACGGAGCGTCCGGGTTTTCTGCGACTGACTGGCAGAGAATCGCTGGCCTCCCTGCATAATCAGAGTCTGATCGCCCGCCCGATCCAGCATTTTGACTGCAGGGTGTCCACCTGTATGGAGTTCAAGCCTGTTAGCATGATGGAAATGGCGGGACTGGTACTTTATTACGATGACAGTGACTATTATTATTTGCGGGTAACGGCCGATGAGATCCGCGGCGTAAGCCTTGGCGTTGTGCTGTGCAGAGCCGGTAAATACGATGAAATCTCCTCCATGCAAATCTCGGTGAAGGGTTGGGAGCGCTATTATCTCAAGGCAGAGATCAACAGGCGGGATATCGTATTTTACGCTTCCCCGGATGGAGAGGCCTGGACAGCGATGTGCACACCGCTTGATTTCGGCACACTGTCCGATGAATACGGCGGCAAACTTGGGTTCACCGGCTCCTATGCAGGAGTCTGCGCCCAGGACCTGGACCAGCAGAGTAAAAAGGCGTATTTTGACTTTTTTGAATATAAAGCACTGGAAGGATAATGGCGCAGGTAATAAGAGGAAATGGGGCTTGTGAATGAAACGGGAAGCTGAACGCTGGGGTTTGTTTGAATTGGAACTGAACGGGCCTTGCAGCGGCAATCCATTTGTGGATGTTGACCTGACCGCCGAGTTTAAATACAACAACCGTGTGCTCCGGCCAGATGGTTTCTATGATGGCGAAGGACGCTATAAAGTCCGTTTCATGCCTGACACCGTGGGGACTTGGACATATAGAACCCGCAGCAACATCGCGGAGCTGAATGGTATCAGTGGAGAATTTGTCTGCGTGGAAGCTGGAGAAGGTAACCATGGGCCGGTACGTGTGAGCAATCAATATCATTTTGCCTATGCGGATGGCTCACCACATTTTTCCTTCGGCACCACTTGCTATGCCTGGACTCATCAGAGGGAAGAACTGCAGGAACAGACCCTGGCAACGCTGAAGTCCGGGCCGTTCAATAAAATCCGCATGTGCATTTTCCCCAAGCATTATGACTATAATCTGGTTGATCCAGCGGACTATGCTTTTCAGGGCTCTGTATCCGGGGGCTGGGACTTCCGCAGATTTAATCACGTCTTTTTTGCCAATCTGGAGCGGCGTATTCTGGATTTGCAGCAGCTGGGGATTGAGGCGGATATTATTCTTTTCCATCCGTATGACCGCTGGGGTTTCTCCTCAATGGACCGTGAAAGTGATGACTTCTATTTGCGTTATGTCGTTGCACGGCTGGCGGCTTTCCGGAATATTTGGTGGTCGATGGCCAATGAACATGATCTGATGCGGGCGAAAAAAACGGAAGACTGGGATCATTATTTTCAGCTGGTGCAGGAGCTTGATCCATACCAGCATTTGCGTTCCAATCATAACTGGCAGGGCTTCTATGATCACGGCAAACCGTGGGTGACTCATTGCAGTATTCAGCATCCTGATCTTCTGCGGGTCAAGGAATGGCGCAATACCTACCGCAAGCCGGTACTTGTTGATGAATGTTGTTATGAGGGCAATATCAACCATGACTGGGGCAATATCACAGCCCAGGAGCTAGTGCGGCGTTTTTGGGAGGCGGCGGTGCGGGGCGGATATGCCGGACATGGCGAAACCTATGTGCATCCCGGCGATATTTTATGGTGGTCTCATGGGGGAGAACTTCACGGGGACAGTGCCGAGCGGATCTCCTTCCTCCGCAGTATCATGGAGGAGGGACCTGAAGAGGGTATCGACCCGCTCCCCATGCCCATGCTGGATGGAGGTGCAGGGAAGGCAGGCGAATATTATCTCTATTATTACGGCAATCAGCGGCCGGCTTTTAAGAAGCTGATTTTGCCACCCGATCATGATTACCGGCTTGAAATTATCGATACGTGGAATATGACCATCACTGCTGTGCAGGAGCTAGTAAGAGGAGACTACCGCATCGAGCTGCCTAATAAGCAATATATGGCCTTGCGGATTACCGTAGTGAATTAGCCCAAGGACCTCCATTGCTTGCGGTAAGTAAGCGGAGTGCAGTCTTCGCATTTTTTGGATTCTGTACATGGATAGTTATCAAAGAAGCCTGCATGCGCATTTGTGCCTACAGGCTTCTTTGATATAGCGACGACATAAATGTTTCCGTTATCATTTAATGCCGACTTGATCTATAATTTTCATCGGTTTTTGCTTATTTCTTCGATGAATCCTTTAACTGCCGGATCTCTTTCTGCCGCTGTTCGTACCGCTTGAGAATATTCGGTATTGCCTCCTCACGTGCCTTTTGAAGCCGTTCCTCTGCCAGAAGCTCCAGCTGTTCTTTCTGCTCCGGGCTTACCTTGTACACATTCGCCGTGATGACCCCGGTTGTTTCAAACTTTGACACGAACTTCCACCTCCACATTTTGGCTTTCGTTAGTGTTCTTATTGTATCATAAGCACTCCCTCGTCAACGACTCCTGTAGCAGTGATATACATTCGTTTGCTAGCCTGAAGCTTATCACAGCGTTTCATTTCATATTTTTTATTTTGCTGAAGTTTATAATCAACATAAATATAAAACGATTTATTTTAATATAAAATTCTAATTGACTAATTGTCGATTGTACCGTTAAAATAAAACCGTTCAAGCCGGCTTATGATATTTTAGTTTTAATTTATCTAAAATAAACTAAACCTTACGGCAGAACATTTTTTTAATGACTACATGAAAGCGTTTTATTTGTAGGTGATAAAAGGGGAGGTGCCGCATACCAGAAAGTAGTCCGCTAATTTCCTGATATTGTAATCGCAAGGCCAGGCATGACTATTTTTTAGAATCGGAGGATCTCACATTTGAACAAGATGACTGGCAAGCTAACGTCTTCGTTTCTTGCGCTGCTGCTGCTTGTACCTTCGCCGATCATGGCGGCTTCCGGGACTGTGAACGATAACAGCAAGGCGGGGCAGCTTACCGCCAAAATCTCAGCGCCTGACTATACAGGCCACTGGGCACAGGATGATTTTCAGACATGGGTAGATAATGGTCTGCTCACGGGTTATGGGAACGGTGTTTATAAACCGGAGCAGAACATCACCCGTGCAGAGTGGGTTTCACTTGTAGGCAGAGTCTTTAATCTGCTGACTCTGAGCGAGAACAGGTTTAGTGATGTTGCGGAAGGAAGCGTTTATTATAACGATGTTATGAAAGCGGTATCAGCCGGTTTTTTGTCGGGTTACAGCGACGGAACCTTCCGTCCCAACCAAACGGTCAGCCGTCAGGAAGCGGCCGTGATGCTGTACCGGTTGTTCCAGCTTGATGCTTCGGCCGCTGCTACAGCGCCGAAGGATGCCGCGGAGCTGCCGGAGTGGAGCAGGGAAGCTGTACTTACTTTGCTGGGAGACGGTTTCCTCAGCGGGTATGAGGATGGCAGCATTAAGGGGAAACGAGCGGTAACGAGAGCTGAGGCACTACGGTTAATCAGTAAGCTGTCCGGGAAAATCATCCTTAAGAGCGGAACCTACAGCGATTTGACTGCCCGGAATGTTATTGTCAGCACCGCCGGAGTGGAGCTCAAGAACGCCAGCATTGCGGGCAACTTGTATCTCACCGAAGGCATTGCTGAAGGGGACATTACCCTCGACAACGTAAAGGTCGAAGGCAAAATAGTTGTCACTGGCGGCGGTGAAAACAGCGTTGTCATGAGCAATTCAACGGCTTCCAGGCTGGAGGTGAACAAAAAGAACGGGAAGCTGCGCGTCATAGCCAAAGGCAGCAGCTCTGTAACGGACGTCATTGTTCAGTCCGGCGTCAAGCTTGAGGAGGATGCAGCTGCAACCGGGACGGGCTTCAGTAAAATTACAGTGGAACAGACGTTGTCCAAAAATTCGGTGGTACAGCTTAGCGGCAGCTTCGACTCGGTAGTCGTGAATGCACTGGGTGAGCCGACATTGGTATTAAACAGAGGCAGCATCACGGACATGACGCTTAACGGTAAGACGGGACTGCGTGTGGAAGCGGGCACAGAGATCAAAAATCTGAAGGTCGGCGTGAAGGAGCAGATTACTGTCCAAGGCAGCGGCAAAGTGATTTTTGACCCGGCCTACAGTTCCCTGATCAAGCTGGAAACACCAGCGGCAACGGCAACGGCTACGGCGACTGCGGGCAGCTGGGGAGGGACCCCGATATCACCAACAGCGACACCAAGTCCGATGCCAAGTGCGACACCAAGTGTGACACCAACGCCGTCACCAACGGCGACACCGGTGGTTTCGCCGGAAGCGACCGCGCCGGTGTTCAGCAATGTATCTGTGCATGATCCCTCAGTTGTGAAGGACGGCGATACGTATTATGTCTTCGGTTCGCATATCGAGGCGGCTGAGTCGCAAGATTTGATGAATTGGAGCACTTTCACCAACGGCTATAAAACGCCGGATAATGTACTCTACGGTGATCTTTCCGCGAATCTGGCGGAATCCTTCGCCTGGGCCGGGGAGAACGATTCCGACAGCAAAGGCGGTTTCTCCGTTTGGGCACCTGATGTTTTCTGGAATACGGACTATGTAAACGAGGATGGAACCAAGGGCGCTTATATGATGTATTATTCCACTTCCTCCACCTATATTCGTTCAGCCATTGGCTACGCCGTTTCGCAAAATATTAAAGGACCTTACACCTACGGGGGAACCGTGCTGTATTCCGGCTTCACGGCAGGCGAAGCTTATGATGCGAACAGTGATGTTAACAAAAAATGGACGAATACCAACATTCAGGCGCTGATAGATGATGGAACACTGGAGGCAATGAATCCGGCCTGGTTTAATACCGACGGTACGTATAACAATAAAATGTACACAAACGCCATTGACCCTACGCTGTTCTATGACAAGGACGGCAAGCTGTGGATGACCTACGGATCATGGTCGGGCGGGATTTTCGTGCTGGAGGTTGATCCTGCAACCGGGGGGCCAAAGTATCCCGGAGAAGACGGGATGACAGCGGACGGCAGAATCATCGACCGCTATTTTGGAACCAAAATCTCGGGAGGCAATTATAAATCCGGTGAAGGCCCGTATGTAATGTTCGACAAAAAGACTGACTACTACTATCTGTATGTAACCTATGGCGGTCTTGCGGCAGATGGCGGCTACAGTATGCGGCAGTTCCGTTCGAGCAGCCCAAGCGGACCTTACAAGGATGCAGCAGGGCAGGATGCTGTGCTCACCACAGATGGTGACCACTCGGCATACGGCAACAAGCTGCTGGGCAACTTCCTGTTCACCAACGTGAATGGCGATCCGGAATTCCCGGTCTATGGCTATGTCTCATCCGGCCACAATTCGGTATATTACGATGAAGACAGCGGGAAGACGTTTAACTTCTTCCATACCCGGTTCCCTTACCGGGGCGAAGCTCATGAGCTTCGCGTACATCAGATGTTTATGAACGAGGACGGCTGGCCGGTGGCCGCGCCGCACCGTTATTCCGGCGAAACTATCGGCAAAGTAGCGGCGGAAGACATTGCCGGTGCCTACCAGTTTATCAACCATGGCAAGGATATCAGTGCCAAAATTAAATCAAGCGTTGGTATTGAACTCCTGGCAGACGGAACCATTATAGGACCGGTGACCGGGACCTGGAAACTGAAAGACGATTATTATGCTGATCTGCTCATCAACGAGACACAGAACGGCACTGCCGTTAAACGGCTGTACAAAGGTGTATTCGTCAAGCTGTGGGATTCCACGCGCCAAGGTCATGTCATGACCTTCACTGCCATGTCGGATCAAGGTGTTGCCGTCTGGGGCAGTGCGCTGGAAACACTGAGCGATGAGCAACTGGTGGCCAATGCTACAAGCGGCCTGACACTTGGCAACACAAGTAAAGTGTACAAGGATCTAACCCTGCCGAGCGAAGGTGTACGCGGTATTGTGATTTCCTGGTCTTCATCAAATGAAGCTGTTGTTAAAAATGACGGGAAGGTAACACGGCCGGAGGTTGGCAGCGGTGACATGTCTGTGGAAATGACGGCTACGATTCGGCTTGGCAATGCGAGCGCTACCAAAACCTTCACAGTAGGTGTTGTAGCACTTAGCGGCAGTCAACTGGAGGACGGTTTAGTTGGCGCCTATGACTTTGAGGGCAATCTCGAGGAAAGCGGCGGACGGCTTGAAGCGGGGACAGTAACGGGGAACCGGGTGAACAACACCGGCGGTACGATCACTTATGTAAGCGGTGAAGACGGACAGGCAGCACAATTGGATGGCAGCTCCGGCATCCGTTTGCCAAACGGCCTGATTTCCGGAAGCTCCTATACCGTGGGCATGTGGCTGAATCCGGATGAATTGACCGCCTTTACGACTGCGTTCTTCGGAGCAAAGTCCGATACGAACTGGATCAGTCTGCTTCCATACGGCAACGGTGTCGCAACCACCCGGCTGTGGTTTGGCAGCGAGGCCTGGATGGATGCGGATACGGGCCTGCAGATTAAGGCAGGTGTATGGTCTCACGTGGCCTTTAACTACGATGCCGGTACAGTCAAAATGTATGTGAATGGTGTGCTGAAATCGACGAAAAGCGGATTTACCAACGTATTTACAGATGATTCCGGCGTGTTTGCCCTCGGCGTCAACTATTGGGATATCCCGTACAAAGGTCTGGTTGACAAGTTCCGGGTCTATGAAAAAGCATTGTCAGAGGAAGCCGTGGGCTGGCTGGTGAATGGTGAGCCGGAAACGGATACGAAGGTGACCTCGATATCCTTCGGTACAGCAGTTCAACAAGTAGCTGTAGGCAACAGTTATACCCCGGTGGTCAGCATACTGCCTGCCAATGCCGGCAACCAGCAGCTGGAGTGGAGCTCAAGCACTCCCGAAGTCGCAGTTGTCGATGCAGTTACAGGTGTAGTAACGGCTCTGAAGGTCGGGGATGCAAGTATTACTGCAAAGGCGACAGATGGCAGCACGGTTACGTCCAGCTATCAAGTGAAGGTTACAGACGGGAAAATAGCCTATTATGCGTTTGACGGCAATTTGCAGGATTCGCTGCAGCTGTCTGCGGCGGGCAAGGTAACTGGTGACAAAGTGGACAGTGCAACGGTCGGCAGTATTACCTATGGGACAGGTGTTGCCGGACAGGCGGCTGTCTTCGATGGTGCATCCGGGATCCGGCTGCCTGACGGGCTTTTGAACAGCAGCACCTACTCTGTCTCCATGTGGTTAAATCCTGCGCAGCTGACGGATTTCACGACCACCTTTTTCGGTGCAAGCACCACGGACAGCTGGATCAGCCTGGTCTTGCAAAATGCCGGCGGACAGACGCTGCTGTGGTCAGGAACGGCCTGGTATGATGCTTTGACCGGTCTGCTAATCCCGCTGAATGAGTGGACACATGTCGCTTTTACAGTGCGTGAAGGTGAAGTCAAAGTGTACATCAACGGATCGGAGAAATTCTCCGGCACGGGTTTCCCGGATGTGTTTACCAATAAGAATGCCGTGTTTACTTTGGGCATTAATTACTGGAATCCACCGTTCAAAGGATTAATCGACGAACTGAAGGTCTATAGCAATACGCTTTCGGCGGAAGACGTGCTGGCAGAGTACATTCTGAACAGTATTTAGAAATTGAAAGACATTTACAAGCAATAGTAACCCAAAAAGAGGGAGAACCAGAAGCCTTTAAGGCTTGGGTACTTCCTCTTTTTTGCGGTAGGGGGCTGGAGCTACAACCATTTCATCGCCCATACCTCCACATGGCAGAGTGCTGCTCCAAGCTCCTGCCCTTTTTCCGTTAACGAGTATTCCGTTTTTACGGGGCGGTCCGGGATGACCACACGATTTAGCAACCCGCACTCTTCAAGCTCCTTCAAGCGTTCATTCAACATTCGTTTGCTTAAATCCGGGATGATGGCATGCAGCTCGCTGAAGCGCTTGGGCCCCTCCATTAAAACGTGGATGATAAGATTAACCCATTTCTTCCCGATGATATGATAGGCATGTTCCACCTTGGCGAGCAACGGTTTGAAATCCTGCTTCATAGCCTTTCCCACCCCTAACAGTTATTATTAATATCCTTCTTACTATAACATAGTGATAAGTTCGTGAAAATAAGTACTTTTCGTAAATGTCAGAATGAGGTTGACGGATACTTTTTGCAGTCGTATGATGGGTGTTATAAAAGTTTGCGAGTAATAATAAGTAACCTCATAAACATTTGATAACAACGGGAGGAATGAAAGTGGAATCATCAACCTTTGTACTTTTTGGCGCCACAGGAGATTTGGCAAAACGTAAAATATACCCTGCATTATATAACTTGTTCGCAGATGGCAAGCTTTCCGGTCCTCTCTCGGTCATTGGTCTCGGCAGAAGAGAGCTCAGCAACGAAACCTTCCAAGCGCAAGTGCTGGATTCGCTGCGCACCTTTTCCCGGCGGAAGGTAGAAGAATCGGCGGAGCTGCAGGATTTCCTGCTGGCTTTTGAATATAGCGTCCTGGACGTTGGACGTCCGGAGGATTATAAGAAATTGCTGGCGCATGTGCAGCGCCGTGAGGAACTGCTGAACATTCCGGAGAACCGGATGTTTTATTTGTCTGTGGGTCCTGAATTTTTCGGACCGATTGCCGGCAACATTAACACAAGCGGACTAGGTGACACCAAAGGCTGGAAACGCCTGATCATCGAGAAACCGTTCGGCAGAGATTTGAAATCGGCGCAGGAGCTGAATGACAGCCTGAATGCAGCTTTTACAGAAGAGGAAATCTTCCGGATCGACCACTTCCTGGGCAAACCGATGGTCCAGAATCTAGAAGTGTTGAAATATTCGAACCCGGTGCTGAGAGCGTTGTGGCAGAACCGCTATATCGCTAATGTTCAGATTACAGCCGCTGAGACGGTTGGGGTAGAGGAACGGGCAGGTTATTATGACAAAGCCGGCGCTCTGCGCGATATGTTCCAGAACCATATGCTGCAGCTGCTGATGATGATGGCGATGCAGCTTCCCAAGGGCAGTACGCCGGAAGATGTCCGCAGCAAGAAGCGGCATGTGATCCGCTCGGTGCGTCCCTTGCTGAAAGAAGATGTGGACCGGCATGTGGTCCGTGGACAATATGCCGCTGGTGAAATCCGGGGCAATGAGGTAGCCGGCTATACTTCCGAGCCGGGTATTGAAGCTTCTTCGCAGAATGAGACTTATATCGCGGCCCGCCTTTGGATTGATGATCCATTATGGAGTGAGGTGCCGTTTTATATCCGTACCGGTAAACGGATGAAAGAGAAATCAACAAGAATCGTTATAGAGTTCAAAGAACCGTTTAATGATTTGCATAACAAAAACAGAGGGAAGCTGGATCTTGATCCTAACCTGCTGGTGATCGAAATCGGTCCCGGCGAGGGCATCTCGCTGCAGCTGAACACCAAAAATCCGCGCCAGCACGGGCAGCTGGAGCCGGTCAGCATCAAGCATGAATCCGGCAATCCGGATCTGCCGGAAGCTTACGAGAACCTGATTTACGATGCTATGCTTGGAGATGCTACTTTCTTTGCCCATTGGGAGGAAGTCGAGCTGTCCTGGCAGTGGGTGCAGCCGATTATTGAAGCCGCTGAGGAAGGCACTCTGCCGCTTCATTCGTATGCTGCGGGCTCCTACGGACCAGATGCAGCCGATGAGCTGCTTGGAGAGGATCATTGGTGGTTGGATGAAGAGCTCCCTGCGGAGCAGCATGAGCCGAATGATGTTCATGAGACCGATCCTGTGGCCATCCGGCCGGGTGCTTGATTAGACCCTTTGTAACTACTTGCGCACTTGGTTTTATAAGATCCAATTAATATTTTTCGGAGGGATATCTAATGAAAGTAGGATTAGTCGGTTTAGGAAAAATGGGCTTCAATCTGGGCCAGAACCTGCTGGAGCATGATCATGAAGTTGTAGCGTTTGATGTGAATGCCGCTGCGGTGGAGGAGATGGGTTCTAAAGGTGCAGCTATGGCGAAAAGTCTCGCCGAGCTTGTTAATAAGCTGGAAACCCCGCGGGTTGCCTGGATTATGGTTCCGCATCAGTTTGTCGATTCTGTTATTGCTGAGCTTACACCGCTGCTGTCTAAAGGCGATATCATTATCGAGGCCGGAAATTCACATTACAAGGAGTCGATCCGCCGCCATGAGGCGTTGAGCAAGGAGGGAATCTATTTCCTGGATGCAGGAACCTCCGGAGGGATGGAAGGCGCCCGCAATGGCGCTTGCTATATGATTGGCGGAGACGAGGAAGCCTGGGCAGTGGTCGAACCGCTGTTCCGTGATACGTCTGTGGAGAACGGGTATTTGTACGCCGGAAAGTCCGGCAGCGGCCACTTCCTGAAGATGGTGCACAACGGGATTGAATACGGCATGATGGCTGCAATCGGCGAAGGTTTTGAGGTGCTGGAGAAAAGCGGTTATGACTTCAACTTTGAAGAAGTTGCCCGCGTGTGGAACAACGGTTCCGTCATCCGCTCATGGCTGATGGAGCTGATAGAACGCGCCTTCTCCAAAGACGCCAAGCTGGACGAGATCAAAGGGATTATGCACTCCTCGGGTGAGGGCAAATGGACGCTGGAAACGGCATTTGACCTGCAGGCAGCGACACCGGTCATCGCCATGGCGCTGCTGATGCGCTACCGGTCGCTTGAAACCGATACGTTCACCGGCAAGGTGGTCGCCGCACTGCGCAACGAATTCGGCGGCCATGCAGTGGAGAGCAAATAAGAAGTTCTGGAAGCACATAGGATAACAATAGGCAGCAAGACTTAATACCATCGCGGTATTGGGGCTTGCTGCTTTTTTGCAATGCAAACAGGTTAAGACCGCCAGAGAAATGGCATGAACGGACAATTTCCAGAGAAGAAAGGTCGATCTCTCGGCAATATTCCTGTACTATATAAGAAATGCTCCGACAACAAGAGGAAATGGTGATATCGAACATGGTTAATTTATTGGATGTTTTGAAAAAGGAAGTAGTTCCGGCGGAGGGATGTACGGAGCCGATCGCCGTCGCTTATGCAGTCTCCTTAGCAGCGGAGCTGGTTCAGGAAGAAATCACGTCGATTCAGCTGTTTCTTAGCGGGAATATTATTAAAAATGCTATGGGGGTAGGTATCCCCGGTACCGGACAAAACGGTCTGCCCATTGCAGCTGCCTTGGGGGCGGTGATTCACCGGTCCCATAAGAAGCTCGAGATATTGTCAGGGCTGTCCCAGGCAGAGCTTAGTAAAGCCAACGAGATCATTGACCGGAAGCTGCTTGAAGTGGAGCTGAAAAACACGCCCGAGAAACTGTATATTGAGGCGCGGGTACACAGTGAGAGCCACACAGCTACAGCGATTATTGCCAAAGAGCATACGCATGTGATCTTTCTGTCCAAGGACGGGATCGCACTTGATCTGCCAAAAGACAAGGCGGATTGTGAGGGATCCGAGGAATTGGACCCTGAGGTTTATGCGGTTTCCCTGGACGGGATTTTTGAGTTCGTCCGGACCGCCGATTTCTCCAGCCTTCAGTTTCTTTTGGAAGGTGCGGTAATGAACAAGGCCATCTCCGATGAGGGATTACGGGGAGATTACGGACTGCAGGTGGGTAAAAAAATGTTGCAGCAATCGGCGGTCAATCTGTTTGGCAATGATGTGGCCAACAAGGTTATCGCTGCTACGGCTGCAGCCTCCGATGCGCGGATGGACGGCAGTGCAATGCCGGTGATGACAACGGCAGGCAGCGGGAATCAGGGCATAGCGTGTACGCTGCCGGTGATTGAGCTCGCCCGGCTCATGAACAAAGACGAGGAGACGCTGGCGCGGGCACTGGCCCTCAGCAATCTGATCACCGTCCATGTCAAACATTATATCGGGCGTCTGTCCCCGCTATGCGGATCGGGCATCGCAGGCGGAGTAGGGGCCAACAGCGGGATCATCTTTCTGATGGGCGGGAGCCTGGAGCAGATTAAGCACGGGATACAGAATACGATAGCCTCATTGTCAGGCATGATATGCGACGGTGCGAAATCCACCTGCGCGCTGAAAATCTCCACAGCTACCAATGCAGCAATTCAGGCAGCTACACTGGCCATGAACAATATTTCGCCCACCGATAGGGATGGGGTGATTTTTGAAGAGGTGGAAGATACGATCCGCAACATGGAGAGGCTGGTCCAGGAAGGCCTTGCCGCAACGGATACGACAATTCTTAACATCATGCTGTCTAAGGGAGAGGTAATGTAATCAGGCAGATTGGGTAGGTAGTGAGACGAGGCTGCTGTCTGACGTTTTAGATGCTGTGAATGGGTGGCTGATGTGACTGATGTGAGAAGTGTGACTGATGTGAAAGGCGTGACTAACGTAAATTGATGCGACTGATACGACTGACGCAACTCATGCAACTGTTGTCTAAGCTCAAACGATACAGCATTCTGCGTTACCAGACCGGCTAACGGACCGTAAAGCCGCTATTCTATAATAATAGGCCGTAATGTCTTTCTTATGGACCGTATAGCCGTTATTCCCGGAAAAAACGGCGAAATGGCGCTGGGAATGAAAAATAACATCTCTGGAGTCCGCTTTGTGACCGGAAACAAGGTATTTTCCGAAATAACGTCACTGGAGTCCGGTACGCATTGTATAGAACCGCCGCCATGCACATATTGCGCTGCAATTAGAATAAATAGTGGATACCCGTTAACGGACGGACCGATAATGATAGCAACGGAGGTGTGTTCACATGGGAGAACAAAGACAACGGTATAACGAAGAATTCAAAAAGCAAACCGTGAAGTTCATTCAAGAACAGACGAAGACCTTGGGTGACTTAGCGGAAGAGCTTAACATCCCGAAAAGTACGCTGCATCAGTGGATGGGTCAATATCGGGAGCTAAAGAATGAACCGGTGGCGAGTATGGACCGGGTACGGGAACTCGAAGCACATTTGAAAGAGGCGACCCGTCAGCTCGAGGAGAAAGAACTCAAACTTGCCGATACAGAAGAAGAACTGGCGATTGTAAAAAAAGCGGTGCACATCTTCAGCAAACCAAGGAACTAAGATTCCAGTTTATGGAGGACCATCGCTCCGAGTTTCGCTTGGAGAAGATGTGCGACACCCTACACGTTTCAAGGAGCGGTTACTACAAGTGGCGGACGGGAGAAACCAGCACACAGAAACTCCGCAAAGCAGCGATCATGGAGCGAATCCAGTATCATTTTGCCGATCATAAAAAGCGTTATGGAAGTCCGAAGATCACCCGTCTGCTGCACCAAGAGGGCTATACCGTTACCGAACGCACCGTGAGTGTGTACATGCGGCAAATGAAGCTCCGCTCTGTCGTGTCTAAACCCTACCGTGTACAGACTACCGACTCTAAGCATGAACTATCCCAATAAGAGCAGCCTTTCTCATCCTTAAAGGAGGGAAGTGCCGCTCTTATTTTTTATAACACCCCTATTGTAGCCCTGTTATTGCCCCAGTAATATCCTCGTATTGCCACTTTTTACTCTTCCATTGCTTTCATACGTCTCCTATTGCCACAACTATCTTCCTGGGCGTCCAGGCCTTCCCGCAGAGGTCAGTACAGCACCTCAACATGCTCCTTCGCGAGCCGCTTGAGCCAGGCTTCTGACGGTTTGCGGTCCGTGATCAGCACGTCGATTCGGCTAAGCTGAACAAGCTGTGTAAAGGCGGTTTTGTCGAATTTGGTATGGTCGGCGAGCAGCACAACCTTTTCGGCCTGCCGCAGCATGTATTTCTTAAGCTCGCACTCCGGTTCGTTGGAATCGGTGATACCGCGTTCCATATCAATACCCTTGCAGCTGATCACGGCAGTGTCGACATTGTAGCGCTGGATTGTGTCATGGGCGACTGGGCCCACAAGAGAGAGTGAACGATGGCGCAAAGATCCGCCGGAGGAAATAATATTCATACCGGAGCTGGCGAACTCATGCAAAATATTGATGGAGTTCGTAATGACCGTCAGATTGTTTTTGTTGCCCAGCAGCTTGAGGAATTCAAAGGAAGTCGAGCTGGGATCGACCATCAACGTATCACCGTCATTAATCAGCTCAAGCGCCTTAAGCGCGATGTTGCGTTTGATATCAGTATTGATAGCGCCCCGGGTGACAAACGGCAGATCCTCATTGGTATGCCTGTTCAGCATAGCCCCCCCGTATGTGCGGCTTAAAATGCCGTCCTTTTCCAGCTTCTCCAGATCCCTGCGGATCGTTTCTTCCGTTACTTCAAACATGCGGCTTAAATCAGAGACCAGAACTCTTTTATCCTGATGCACCAAATCTATTATTTTTTTGCGTCTTTCAGCTGCGAGCATATAATCACCTTTCCGGAGTTAGAACTATTTTATAAATATAGACCTAACGATCTGTGTTTTGCAATAAACTAAGGAGAAACAACATTAATTCTATTATAACCTTCGCGAAACAGACAATAAACAAATAAAAACAACATAATTATTATTTTAAATGTTGACAACAAAGATCGGGGGCGATACGATGAGGATATCATTATTCCTTTGAAAGCGCATGCCTCTTAGAGGAGCGCCAGAGCCGGTCCGCTGCGAATCTTCAGAGACCAGCCTGAAGTGCCACAGCCGAATGAAACCAAGCTTGCAGAGGAAAGAGTGTTAACTTGTAAACGCTGTATATAAATTGCCTGGGAGGCTGGTCAATCAATGAGTACTCATGTTTATTATGTTCCTTCTATCAACATTATGGGAAAAGGCTGTCTGAAGGAAATCGGCCCGTACATTCAAGAGCTGAATTTGCAGAAAGCGCTTGTGGTCACCGATAAGTTTCTGGTCAAGAGCGGAATCGCCGGCAAGCTGCTGGCTGTTCTGGATGAAGCAGGAATTAATTATGTCGTATATGATGAAGTCAAGCCTAACCCGACCTGTAAAAATGTCCATGACGGCGTTGATTTCCTGAAGCAGCATGAATGCGACTATCTGGTGTCTATCGGCGGTGGTTCGCCGCAGGATACAGCCAAAGCCATCGGCATCGTTGCTACCAATGGAGGACATATCGCAGAGTACGAAGGTGTACACAAGTCACAGCATAAATCGCTGCCTATTATTGCGGTGAACACTACCGCCGGAACTTCCAGCGAAGTGACGATCAATTATGTCATTACGGATGAGGAACGCAAGGTGAAGATGGTTATGGTGGATAAGAACAGCATTGCCACCATCTCGGTGAATGACCCTGAGCTTATGGTCGACAAGCCGGCCGCGCTTACTGCGGCAACAGGAATGGATGCCCTGACTCATGCTATTGAAGCATTAGTGACGCCAGGAGCTTATCCGGTCACCGATGCAACGGCATTGGCTGCGGTGGAGCTTATATTTGCCAATCTGGCCCGCACGGTGAGAGACGGCCATGATATTGAAGCGCGTGAGCAGATGGTTTACGCAATTTTCCTTGGAGGCCTGGCTTTCAACAATGCCGGACTCGGATATGTACATGCCATGGCGCATCAGCTTGGCGGAGTATATGATTTGCCGCATGGGGTGTGCAATGCGATGCTACTGCCATATGTAGAAGAAGAGAATGCCAAATATGTACCGGAGAAGTTCAGAAGTATCGCTAAGGCGATCGGCCTGCAGGTGAACGGCAAAAGCGACAAGGAATGCGCCGGTTTCGTAATCGAATCAATTAAAGCGCTGTCCAAGGAAGTCGGCATCCCGGCCAAATTATCCGAGCTGGGTGTAGATGAGGTCGATCTTGACCTGCTCGCTGAAAATGCGATGAAGGATGCCTGTGCACCAGGAAATCCATTCATTCCTACCAAAGAAGAAGTCATTGTCCTGTTCCGTAAAATCCTCTAGAACATCTTTAATAAGGAGATTCCCTATGAATAATCATATCGCCGTCGATATCGGCGCCTCCAGCGGGCGGCTAGTGCTCGGAACCATCGTGGACGGGAGTCTCACCCTGGAGGAGATTCACCGCTTCAGCAATGGATTCACCGAGCGCAACGATTCCTGCTTCTGGGATGTGGATTACTTACTGGAGCAGATCCTTATCGGGCTGCAAAAAGCAAAAGCCGGAGGCGTGACGAAATGCACCCTAGGGATTGACACTTGGGCTGTAGATTACGTCCTGCTGGATGCTGAGGGAAACCGAATCCAGGAGGTATATGCTTACCGGGACCGCAGGACGGATGGGGTCATGGAAGAGGTGGCGAAGCTCATTTCTCCGGAAGCTGTTTATGCCAAGACGGGGATTCAGCAGTTAACATTTAATACGTTATACCAGCTGTATGTCCATGACCGTGAAGAGCTGGCTAAGGCGGATCAGATTTTGCTGGTGCCCGATTATCTCTACTATAGATTGTGCGGCCGAAAGATCAACGAGGTCACCAATGCTTCGACCACTCAGCTGCTCAATCTCGCAAGCCGTGATTTCGATCCTGAGCTGCTTGCATTGCTTCAGCTTGAAAGAGCGCAGTTCGCCGGGCTGACCGAGCCCGGTGAAGATCTAGGCAGCATCAGTGATTCACTGATGCAGCAGTATGATCTGCCGGAATGCCGGCTCATTTGCGTGGCAACCCATGATACGGCTTCCGCCGTCCTTGGCATCCCGGCGCAAAGCGGGCGTTCGTCAGCATATATCAGCAGCGGCACCTGGTCGCTGCTTGGCGCTCAACTGGATCAGCCGATTAATAACCGGAGTGCAAGAGAAGCCAACTATACCAATGAATGGGGTGCTTATGGCACCTACCGGTTCCTCAAAAACATTATGGGACTGTGGCTGATCCAGGAGGTGCGCAGGCTGGACGGCAACCGCTACAGCTTCGCTGAGCTGGCTGAACAGGCCGCTGCCGCTGAAGGCTTCCGCAGCCTGATTGGCTGCAATGATCCGCGTTTTTTGAATCCGGACGATATGATAGAAGAAATCCGCCTATTCTGTGCCGAGAGCGGCCAGCCTGTTCCGCAGTCGCCGGGTGAACTGGCACGCTGCATCTTTGACAGTCTGGCGTTGTCCTATCGCAGCTATTTGAAAGAGCTCGAAGCGCTTACTGGCACAGCCATCGAAGTGCTGCAAATCGTCGGCGGTGGAGCAAACAACGAGCTGCTGTGCCAGCTGACCGCAGACGTAATCGGCAAGGAGGTCCTTGCAGGACCCGCTGAAGCTACCGCACTGGGAAATATTGCGGTACAGCTGATCCAGTCGGGCAAGGTCGCGGACATCCACGAGGCCAGAGCACTGATCGGGCAATCGTTTGAGATCAAATCCTATCTACCCCGGCCTATGCCGCAGCTTGGCGGGCTGCTGGTCCGCTGGGAGGAGCTGAATGCAGCGGAAACGGCTGCAGGTGAAAGCGCATAAGCTCCGCTTTCGAAGCGGGTTTTGCCCGAAGTAAACCGATGGAGCAGATGCTCACAAAACTAAATCGTATGCTTCCGGAGCAAGTTTGCTCGAAGAGTATTCCCGGAAGTATCGCTCACAAAACTTTTAGGAGGATGCGCCATGGATCAGAGCATCATGAACAGCTTTAACGAAGCCAAGATACTGTACGCCGCTCATGGCATTAATGTGGATGAAGTACTGGAGAAGCTGGCAGGGATCAAGATTTCACTGCACTGCTGGCAGGGAGATGACGTTAGAGGTTTTCTGTTTAAGGATAAGGAGCTTAGCGGCGGGATTGCCGTAACCGGAAGTTATCCCGGCCGCGCCGGCACACCAGAGGAGCTGCGTCAGGATTTGGAGAAGGCCTTATCGCTGATTCCGGGCAAGCATAAGGTTAACCTGCATGCGATTTATGCCGACACAGATGAAAAGGTGGATCTGGACGAGCTGGAACCGCGCCACTTTGCATCGTGGGTAGACTGGGCAAAGGAGCAGGGGCTTGGACTTGATTTTAATCCGACCTGCTTCTCCCATCCGAATGCGGCAGACGGGTTCACTTTGAGCCATGCAGACGAAGCCATCCGCAGCTTCTGGATTAAGCATTGCAAGGCTTCCCGGCGGATCGCCGAGCATTTCGGGCGTGAACTGGGACAACCCTGCGTCACTAACTTCTGGGTGCCTGACGGTTATAAGGATACCCCGGTGGACCGGCTGGCGCCGCGGATGCGGCTGAAAGAATCGCTGGATGAAGTGTTCAGCGAAGAGATTGATCCTCAGTATAATATTGATGCCGTGGAGAGCAAGCTGTTCGGCATCGGTTCGGAGAGCTATGTGGTCGGATCGCATGAATTTTATATGGGCTACGGGCTGACCCGGGGCAAAGCGATTTGCCTCGATGCCGGCCACTTCCATCCGACTGAAGTGATTTCCAATAAGCTGTCCTCCATTCTGATGTTCAGCGAGCAGCTGCTGCTGCATGTCAGCAGACCGGTCCGCTGGGACAGTGACCATGTGGTGACCATGGATGATGAACTGCTGGAGATTGCCCGGGAGCTGGTCCGCGGAGATTTGCTGCCGCGCACGAATATTGGTCTGGACTTCTTCGACGGCAGTATCAATCATATTGCGGCATGGGTTATCGGCACACGCAACACGCTCAAAGCCTTGCTGCGTGCGATGCTGGAACCAGTAGCGGAGCTGAAGGCTGTTGAACTGGCCGGTGATTACACTTCCCGGCTCGCACTTGTCGAAGAATTTAAGTCTTATCCATTTGGCGCGGTTTGGGATTATTACTGCGCTTCGCAGAATACACCGGTCCGTGAACAATGGCTGGCTGAGGTCAAGAGCTACGAGCAGGAAGTGCTGGCGGCAAGATAGGCAACGGCTAACCAAGACGTGACTAATTAAGCAGTGTATATAAAGGAGAGAAGACATATGAGTACATCCGTAATGAAGTCCAAAGGATACATTGCCGGCATCGAGGCGCCATTTATTCAGGAAATGTCGGAGATTACCCATCACATGTGGTCGCTCGGCTGGGATGAGCTGAACGGCGGTAACGTCAGCTATTTGCTGGAAGAGGATGAGGTTGCTAAATACATTAACGTACGGGAGCCGCTGCGGACGATTAACCTGACTTTCCCGGTCACTGAGCTGGCCGGCAAATATTTCATCGTCACCGGCTCCGGCAAATATTTCAGGAATGTAATCAAAGACCCGGAAGCCAATCTCGGTGTGCTGCGTGTCACGGACAGCGGCGAGAGTGTAGAAGTGCTCTGGGGTCTGCGCAACAACGCCGTGCCAACGAGCGAGCTGGCTTCCCATTTCATGAGCCATATTGAGCGCCTGAAGGTGGACCCCAACCACCGGATCGTACTGCATACCCACGCTACCAATGTCATTGCCATGACCTTCACGCATGATCTGGATGAGCTGAAATTCACCAAAACCTTATGGGAAATGTGCACCGAATGTCTGGTGGTTTTCCCGGACGGCGTGGGTGTTATTCCTTGGATCGTTCCCGGCAGCAGTGAAATCGGCCGCGCCACAGCTGATAAAATGAAGGAATACCGGGTAGTTATCTGGCCGCAGCATGGCATTTTTGTGACCGGCGGCACGATGGATGCTACCTTTGGTCTGGTGGAAACGATTGAGAAAGCGGCGATTGTCTATAACCTGATCGCTGGCAGAGAAATCAAACAGAAAATTACCGACCGCCAGCTGGCGGATCTGGCGGCGGCTTTCCATGTTACACCGAAAGCCGGCATCCTGGAGTTATAAAATACACTTCATAGCGAAGGGCAACCGGACATGGGCAGATTATCTGCCTTTGTCCGGTTTTTTGCGCAGCAGCGGCTGTCCTGAAGATCTGCTGCCAGGATTTGCAATTGCCTTCAACTAGCGTCATAATATCCTTACTTAAAGTAATTATATTATTAAATGGAGGTAGTATATGAATACCGATAAATTGTTTACACCTTTTCAGGTTGGAACGCTTTCCCTTCAAAACCGGATCGTAATGGCGCCAATGACCCGGGCATATTCACCGAACGGGGTAGCAACCGAAGCAGTTGCCGAGTATTACCGCAAACGTACAGAGGGTGGAGTGGGCCTGATTGTAACCGAAGGCACAGCGATCAACCATCCGTCAGCCGTCAGCCATCCGAATATTCCGAATATTCACGGGGAGGCTGCTTTGGCCGGCTGGGCTAAGGTTGTGGAAGAAGTTCACGCCGCCGGCGGCAAAATCATTCCACAGCTCTGGCATGTCGGCATGGCCCGCAACATTGGCGAGCTGCCGAATGCTGAAGCGCTGCCAATTGGTCCATCCGGGCTGAATTTGGCCGGCCAGCAGATTACAGAGCCGATGACGCAGCAGGAGATCGACGGTATCATCGCTGCTTTTGCCCAGGCGGCCGTAGACGCCAAGCGGATTGGTTTTGACGGCATTGAGCTGCATGGGGCACATGGTTATCTGATCGACCAGTTCTTCTGGGAGAAGACCAATCAGCGCACCGATCAATATGGCGGTGATCTTGAAGCGCGGACTACCTTTGCGGTCGAGGTTATTGATGCCTGCCGCCGTGCGGTTGGACCGGATTTCCCGATTGTGCTGCGCTTCTCGCAATGGAAGAGCGGAGATTACTCTGCCAAGCTTGCCCAAACACCGGAAGAGCTGTCCCGTTTCCTGACACCGCTCAGCAATGCCGGAGTCGATATCTTCCACTGCTCCACACGCCGCTTCTGGCTGCCGGAGTTCGAAGGCTCCGAGCTGAATCTGGCCGGCTGGACGAAGAAAATTACCGGCAAACCAACCATCACGGTAGGTTCTGTAGGTCTCAACAGCGAGTTCACCAGTACGGTGAAGGAGGAAAATGAGGAAGATAACATCGAACGCCTGCTGGAGAAACTGCAACAAGCGGAATTTGATCTGGTGGCGGTCGGCAGAGCGCTGCTCAGTGATCCGCAGTGGCCGGCCAAAGTGCAAAGCGGCAGAATGGACGAGATCATTCCGTTTACGTTCGAGTCTACAAAGACACTGAACTGAACGGCAGCCGGCTAACTTTAGGAGGAAGGCAATCATGAGAGAGAGGGCTTCAACCGCATGGGAGAGTTTTGGATGGAGCATCCAAAACGCGCAAGTGGGAGAAGTCCTCTTTGTGTTTTCTTTTTATTAATTATCAGGAAAAGGGTGGAGAACGATGAATAAGCGAATAGCAATTACCGGTTTTGGCGTGAAGGTTCCTAACGGAGAGAACAACAACGATTTGTTGGATCATCTGATCAGCGGCGAGTATGATTTCACAGCCAGAAATGATATTACACCGAATCAGGAGCCTTTATGGGTTGGTGAAGTTCTTGGGGATTTGGGGACGCTGGAGGATAAGCAGTACCGGGTTCTGCCGAGAATCTCCAAGCTGGCCATTAGTACAAGCGCCGAAGCACTAGTGATGGCTGGACTAGATTTGACGGACCCTGGCAATAAGAAGGGGGTGTTCTTTGGGACCACCATGGGCGGTACAACTCCGCTGGAGGATATGGTCCATTACGCATCTGCCGGCAAGTTCAGAGAAATGCCTGTTTACTGCTGCGGGTTGGTGCATTATCACAGTCTGGCTTCCTCCATCTCCAGCTTTTTTCATCTGACAGGAATCTCGAAGACGGTAACGACCGGCTGCACTGCCGGACTTGAAGCGCTGGAGGACGCCATGCTGTATCTGCAAAGTGGAAAGATAAACACGGCAATTGTAGGGGCAGCG
This sequence comes from Paenibacillus sp. FSL L8-0340, assembly GCF_038593145.1. NCBI lineage: Bacteria > Bacillati > Bacillota > Bacilli > Caryophanales > Paenibacillaceae > Paenibacillus > Paenibacillus sp. FSL L8-0340. The sequence goes on along the minus strand of NZ_CP151967.1, from coordinate 4,318,514 downwards.
GATAGCAGCAACAATAAAGTGACAGTGTACGGGTTCGGAAAAATAAGAGCGCTGCCATTCAATCAGGAAATCTGGAACTCCGGCTCGCCGTTCAACAAAAAAAGCAAAGGCTTCATATTGTCGGAGGGGGCAGCCAGCCTGATTCTGGAAACCGAGGAACATGCGCTTAGCCGCAATGCAACTATTTATGGGTATATAGATGCCGTGTCTACGAATAATGACGCTGAATCGGTGAATGGCCAGGACAAAACCGGAAGAAATATGAAGCAGGCGGTAAATGATGTGCTGGGCAACAAAAGACCTGACTATTTTAACAGCCAGGCCTTGGGCTACGACGCTAATGACAGAATCGAGGATATAGTCTCCAGGGATATCTTTCAGCATGAAGTACCGCTGACCTCGATCAAAGGGCTGATCGGCCATCCGTTCAGTGTCAGCGGCCTGGCGCAGATTATTGCCTCCTTGCTCGGCTTTCAGCATCATTTTATTCCCGGAACCATCCGGACAGATCAACATGGCTATGAGCATCTTCCATTAATCACAAAGACTCTCCAGAAAGCCACATCCGAAGTACTGATTACAAGCCATGGGTACGGAGGCAATAATGCCTGTGTCTATTTAACGAAGCAATGATGATTTAACAATTTACATACTTTTGGTGTGCTGCAGCTGTTCCGCCTTGAGCCGCCATTTCTTCGCTTCATGCTTTTGCTGATTTTGTTCATACAGGTTAGCGATTCGCTCGTAGGCATCGAACTCTTCCGCATTAAATAAAAGTACATATTTTAAAAACGCTATAGCCGCAGTGAACTTGCCTTGAGACGCGAGATAATCTGATTGCTGATGGGCAAGTGTAACCAGTTGAATCTCCATTTTGACTCTCAGGTGCAGGTTCCATTCCTGGTTTAGATTTCTGAATAGGTCAGGCTGGATCTGCGCAAAAACAGAATGAATCAGTGGTTCCTTCAGTTCAGGATTAGTTTCCTCATTAGCCCGGTTAATCTCCGCCAGCAGAGTCAGCACATCGGAGTCCACAGCAGTCTGCAGGGAAATTTGCTGTTTATCGCTGTAGATCAGCTTCGTGACCTCATTGTTCAGCAGCTGCTTCAGATGGGTGAGGCATACCCGAAGCTGACCTCTGGCTTTGACAAGATCCATATCCCGCCATAATTCTTCACAGAGCCGGTCTCTGGTGACGACGGGATTCAGCAGCAAATAAATCAGCAAATCCTTGGCGCTTCTCCTTCCCCAGCCACTAATAATCGGAATATCATCTACGGCAACCGTAAATCTGTTGAGTAAATTGATCTTCAATTGTACGGATGGGGCGTTATCGTCCGGATTATTGTTAACCATGTCCAGTAATTCGGAATGCAAATTTAACAGCAAAGGGTCCAAAGGAGCCCTGTTCATCCACTTACTCTTCAGAAAGACTTCAATCTGTTTAAAGGTTTCCTCCGGCTGATCATAAAAAACCATGTTGGATGCATTGTACAAGGTCATAAACCGGCAATTCGGATTGGCCGATGCAATCAGGCTGGACAGATAGGGAGGATACATCGGGTCCTGTTCCCCAGTCAACATTAATGTCGGATGGGTATGCTGTTTGAACAGATCCATAATCTCGTTATGTGCATACGCAAAGAAATCCAGCAGTTCCAGATAAACGTCAAAGGTGACTTTGGCAAAAGCGCTGTACAGCGCTTCCGTTTCAGCGCTATGGCGCGGATAAAGGGTGGCGTTAGGAATCACGTGATCCGCAAGCGCCAGCATGGATTGATAAGTCATCAGCTTTTTGCGGTAATCCTTATATTTATTGGCTGTCCCCGACGAATTGAACAAGGGAAGCGACAAAAGAACAGTGCTTCTTACTCGATCCGGATACGCTTTGGCAAAATAAAGGGCGATAATACTCCCGGCCCCATGGGCGATGATATGGAAGGATTGAATCTGGAGATCATCCAGCAGCATTCGCAAATTTTCGACAAATAATGCGGCCAGTTTATCAAGGGTAGTCTTAGAGCTTCCGCTCAATCCATGTCCCCGGAGATCATATCTTACAATATGGTAGTTGTCAGTCATATATGGAACCATAAGGTCCCAGCTTCTCAGATCAAACCCCAGGCCATGGATAAGCACCAAGGTTTCTGTGGTGTCACTGGTCTTTTTTGCCGTCTCGTATTCATAATGGATGCCGATGTTGTCCTTTGAAATATAAGCCATTGCTGAACCCCTCTACGCTGCTTTATATAATGATTATATCTGAAAAATAGCTAATATTTTATCGTAATATGTGGTTTTTTGTAGAAATGTGTAACGTATGTGTAGCGGTGCTTTGTTAAACTTGGAACAAGCAATACTTTTCAGGGGAGATGATGTGCAGCTATGAAGATGTTTTACTGTATCTGCGTCAAGGATTCCAAGTTCGATTTGGTCTATTTACGGATGTATATCCGCAGATAATAAATGTACGGAATAATAATTTTAGACGAACCTTCTTACTTATTATGTAGGAGGGTTTATTAGTATGTAGAATTCTAATTGTATCAGGGGATTTATTTTATTCTACCAGATTGTCTTTTAAAATTGTAAAACTTGGATTGCATTTTATCCTTATGCTATAATTTTTTATTAGCAAGAATAAAATTCTAGAGTTTATTTTACAAAGCTTCAGTATAAAGGACGTGGAATAATGACAATGGGGAATAACTCACCGGACTTAAAATTCGGCAAGGGTGGTTCGAAAGATTACTCGAAGTATTTTGATTTTTCTGATGCCAAAGTCATCAGTGAAGAAGAAGGCAAAACTACGTATAGAATCAAAGGACGTACCGTACAGATCAATTCCAACCCGGACTATAAAGAGGGTAAGCGCCGGGGCAAGCAGGAAATAGAAGTTATTGACTTTGAAGATACCGATACTAACCAGGCCATGGAGCAATTCCGGGAGATAAACCGCCACAAACAGCATTATTATTTCATCGCCACCTACGGCTGCCAAATGAACGAGCATGATACGGAGACGATGAAAGGTATGCTGGAGCAAATGGGTTATCTAGCCGCCGAAGACCGCAATGAGGCAGATATTATTCTGTTGAATACTTGTGCGATCCGCGAGAATGCCGAAGACAAGGTGTTCGGGGAGCTGGGCCATCTCAAGACGCTGAAGCTAGAGAAACCGGGTCTGCTGCTTGGAGTCTGTGGCTGCATGTCACAGGAGGAAGGCGTGGTTAACCGTATCATGTCCAAATACGGCTTCGTTGATATGATCTTTGGCACGCACAATATCCACCGGCTGCCGCAGCTTGTTAAGGAAGCGGTTTATAGCAAGGAGCTTGTAGTTGAAGTCTGGTCCAAGGAAGGCGACATTATCGAGAACCTGCCGAAGAAGCGGGAGGGGATGCGTGCCTGGGTGAATATCATGTACGGCTGTGATAAGTTCTGTACCTACTGCATCGTACCGTTTACCCGGGGCAAGGAGCGCAGCCGCCGTCCGGAGGATGTCATCGCCGAGGTTCGGGAGCTGGCCCGTCAGGGCTTTAAGGAAGTGACTTTGCTGGGGCAGAATGTGAATGCATACGGCAAGGATTTTACGGATTTGGATTATACATTCGGGGACCTCATGGACGATATGCGCAAGATCGACATTCCACGCATCCGCTTCATGACTTCGCATCCCCGCGATTTTGACGATAAATTGATTGAAGTACTGGGAAAAGGCGGCAATCTTGCAGAGCATATTCATCTGCCGGTACAGTCCGGAAGTACTGCCGTTCTGAAGAAAATGAGCCGCAAATACACACGCGAGGCTTACCTGGAGCTTGTCCGCAAGATTAAGGCCAGTGTGCCGGCTGCCGTGCTGACGACAGATATCATCGTGGGGTTCCCCGGTGAAACCGAGGAACAGTTCGAAGAAACACTGTCGCTGGTGCGTGAAGTAGGATATGATATGGCTTATACCTTCATTTATTCACCACGCGAGGGTACGCCTGCAGCTGCGATGGAGGACAATGTACCTGCTGAGGTGAAGAGCGAGCGCCTGCAGCGGCTGAATGACCTCATTAAAGAGCAGAGCCGGATCAGCAATGACCGGATGCTGGGCGAACTGGTCGAGGTGCTGGTGGAAGGGGAGAGCAAGAATAACGCTCAAGTGCTTTCGGGCCGTTCCAGTGCCAACAAACTGGTGCATTTGGAAGGTTCGAAGGATCTCATCGGCAGTTTGGTGCAAGTCAGAATTACCGATACGAAAACATGGTACATTAAAGGGGACTATGTGGCGGAAGCCGCGGCTGTCCTCTAATTATAGAGGAATGGAGCGATGTCAGTGACCCAGGAAGAACCGCGTTTGAACGAATACGGCATGCCGACCTACAATACCCGCGATCTGATCGTGCGCGAGGATATTATGGGCAAAGCCAAGGAGCTCGCTTCACTCATTTCGACCAGCGAAGAGGTGCAGCATTTCCAGCAGGCCGAGCAAAAGATTCTGAATCATGAGCGGGTGCAGGGACTGATCGCCACGATCAAGAAGAAGCAGAAGGAGATTGTGGCCTTTGAGAGCTTCAAGAATAAAGAGATGGTGGCCAAGATTGAGCGTGAAATTGAAGTGCTGCAGGATGAAATTGACGGCATACCGGTCGTGAACGAATTTCAGCAGAGCCAGAGCGATATTAACTATCTGCTGCAGCTCGTTATATCTGTAATCCGAGACACCGTGTCTGAAAAAATCAACGTGGAAGCCGGCACTGAAGCGCCTCCGTCCACATGCGGCGATTAAATAAGTTTCTGGGGGCGGATGCAGATCCGTCCCTTTGTTCAGGTAGGACATCATAATTAATTGATTTTAGAAGTTCAGGTTTGGTACATTAAAAGATACGAACAGTTAAATTAAAGCTGCAGCAAAGGATGATCTAGAGTGAGCGAGAACGCGGAACAAAACTATAACGCCAAAAAGTACCGTACACCGGACGGAGTTCCGGCCGATATTGTCATGTTTACCTTGACCAAACGGGAACGGAAGACGGTCACGAAGACGCTTCCGCTGCGCGAACTGAAAGTCATGCTGATCCGTCGGAAGAAATGGCCTTGCGAGGGCATGTGGGCCTTGCCGGGTGGCTTCTGCCAGGAAGATGAATCTATATATGATGCAGCCACACGTGAACTGAAGGAAGAAACCGGTGTGGACGGCGGACATTTGGAATACCTTGGTGTCTACAGTACACCGGGCCGGGATCCGCGCGGCTGGATTATCAGCCACGCCTTTTTCGCACTGGTGGAGGAGTGGATGCTGGAGCAGAGACAAGCCTCCGATGACGCGGGTGAGGTAGGGCTGTTTACGCTGCAGGAAGCGCTCGAAGAGCTGGAGCTGGCTTTTGACCACCGTGATATTATTAACGACGCCTATCTGCGGATTCAGCAGCAAATGCTGCAGACGACGATAGCCAGACAGTTTTTACCGCGGCATTTTACGCTGAGCGAGTTGTATCAGGTCATTCAGACCGTAGTGCCGGAATTTAAGGAACCGAACTTTATCCGCAAAATTACGTCAACCCGCAGCAGGCAGGGTATATTAAAGGAAGTAAGCGATGAAGCAGGCAATCCGCTCAGCTCCAACCAATACTCCCAGCGCCCTGCCCAGCTCTATATGTTTACGGACCACGAGCCATTATTATCAATTTATACTTAAAGCAGATACTTACAAAACCAGGCGGATGCTTTCGAAGCAGTTTTGTACGAAGCTATTCAATGGAGTAGATGCTCACAAAACTTAGCGTATGCTTTCGAAGCAGTTTTGTACGAAGCTATTCAATGGAGTAGATGCTCACAAAACTTTTAGGAGGTCACTAGATGAAGGCATTGATCGTGATCGATTTCACCAATGATTTTATTGACGGCAGCCTGCCTGTTGGACAGCCCGGCATAGACATTGCGTCCAGAGTGAACCAGTTGACGGAGCAATTTGTGAAGAGTGGCGATTTCGTGGTGATGGCGGTTGATTTACATGAAGCCAATGATTCCTATCATCCGGAGAGCAGACTGTTTCCACCGCATAATCTGCGCGGCAGCCGGGGGCGTGAGCTGTATGGGGAGCTGCATAACGTATATGAAGCGAACCAGAAAGACATCTATTGGATGGACAAAACCCGTTACAGCGCCTTTAGCGGCACGGAATTGGAGCTGAAACTGCGTGAACGCGGGATTGCCGAGCTGCATCTGATAGGGGTATGTACAGATATTTGTGTGCTGCATACTGCAGTGGATGCATATAACAAAGGTTTTGAAATCATCATACACGAAGATGCTGTAGCGAGCTTCAATGCCGATGGGCATGTCTGGGCGCTGGGTCATTTCCGGGGCAGCCTCGGAGCAAAAGTGGTTACTGCAAAATAGAGAAAACTATAGACCTGCAGATGCAGCAGTGAAGATACTAGGAGATGAGGATATGAGGAGAGAGCTTGCTCTACATACGGACAAATATCAGATTAATATGATGTACGCCCATTGGGTCAACGGGAGCCACAAACGCAAGGCCGTATTCGAAGCCTATTTCCGCAAGCTTCCCTTCGGGAACGGCTTTGCTGTGTTCGCAGGCCTGGAGCGGATCGCTCAGTACATCAGTGAACTGCGTTTCACTGAGGAAGACATCCGTTACTTGTCCGAGCAGGAAGAGAATTATGCACCTGCTTTTCTGGAGGAGCTGCTGCAGTTTCATTTCCAGGGCAGTATCCATTCCATGAAGGAAGGAGCGCTTGTCTTTCCCGATGAGCCGCTGATCCGAGTGGAAGGAACGATCATGGAGGCTCAGCTTGTGGAGACAGCCATCCTGAACTTCATGAACTATCAGACGCTGATCGCCACCAAAGCTTCCCGTATCAAGCAGGTGGCACCGAATGATATTCTGCTGGAGTTTGGCACGCGGCGTGCTCAGGAAGCCGACGCGGCGGTGTGGGGAGCACGTGCGGCTTATATCGGCGGCTTCCATGCCACCTCCAATATGCTGGCCGGTAAAATGTTCGGCATACCCACGAAGGGCACACATGCCCATTCCTGGGTACAGAGCTTCGCCAGCGAACAGGAGGCGTTTGATGCTTATGCCAAGGTGCTGCCGGATGGCGTTACGCTGCTGGTGGATACATTTGACACGCTGCGCAGCGGTGTGCCGCATGCGATTAACACCGCGAAGAAGCTAGAGGCGGAGGGTAAACGCATGAACGGCATCAGGCTCGACAGCGGAGACTTGGCCTATTTGTCACGCCAGGCACGCAAGATGCTCGATGAAGCTGGACTGCAGTATGTGAAGATCGTCGCTTCCAATGATCTTGATGAGAACACGATCATGAACTTGAAGTCGCAGGGAGCTGCCATAGATACCTGGGGTGTGGGAACACAGCTGATTACGGCATCTGATCAGCCTTCCCTAGGCGGAGTGTACAAGCTGGTGGAGATGGAGTCCCCTTCCGGTGAAATGGTACCAACGATCAAAATCTCCTCCAACCCCGAGAAAGTATCTACGCCAGGGAAGAAGGAAGTGTTCCGGATTGTCGGCACCAATGGCAAGGCGCTGGCCGATTATATCAGCTTCCCTGAAGAAACGGGCCCGCGCCGTGGTGCCCGGCTGAAGCTGTTCAATCCGCTGCACCCCTATATGAAGAAGCATGTGGAACGTTACGAGGCGCTGCCGATGCTGGAGCCAATCTACGTCAATGGTTTCCAGGTTTATAAATTACCGGAGCTGGATGAGATCCGCCGCTACCATCAGGAGCAGCTCGACCTGTTCTGGCCTGAGTATCTGCGCATACTTAATCCTGAGGTGTACCGCGTGAATCTCAGCGAGCAGGTGTGGGACCGCAAGCAGCAGCTGATTGCAGAGCATATGCAGCAGGATATCGAGTAGAAGAGGCTTTTTAATAGAATGTGATAGACAAGTTGTCCCCTGCAGGCAATCTGCGGATGGGGCAGCTTTTTACCTTCAATTCGGTGTGCAAGACACAATACGGATTGACAGAAAATAACAGAGATTATATATTAAAGATGTTCTTACTTTCATGACGAATTCAGGAAACTGAATTATCTTTTTTGTCATGAAAGTTAAAACGCTTTAACTTTCATTTCTGCTGCCGGAAAGTTTCATTGATCCAATTGAGAGGGGGGAGTTCTGGTTTCGCCGGTTTATTTTCGCAATTGATTCTTATTCTACTATTGAGGAGTGAATCATTTATGAAAAGTCGAGGCAAGCATAAACTTGGCTGGAAAAGCTTCTTGTTACTCTGTCTGGCGCTACTTCTCCTACCGGCTGGTTCGGCATTTGCTGCTGTAAACAAACCTTTCCCTCAGCATACGACTTATACGAGCGGCACAATCAAGCCTAACCATGTCACACAGACAAGTATGGACAACTCTGTAAAAACAAAATGGAATGCCTGGAAAGCGGCTTATCTGAAACCGGCAGGCACAGGCAAATATTACGTTAAATATAATTCGGCTGGCGAAACCGTTTCCGAAGCCCATGGCTACGGTATGCTGTTCACGGTACTTATGGGTGGTTATGACAGCAACGCACAGACTTATTTCGATGGACTGTATAATTATTACACTGCACATCCCAGCTCTCTTAATCCTTACCTGATGTCGTGGAAGCAGAACAGCAGCTTTGAGAATATCGAGGGGGAAGATTCTGCTACGGACGGTGATATGGATATCGCCTACTCGCTCCTGCTCGCAGACAAGCAGTGGGGCAGCAGCGGCACAGTTAACTATCTGCAGGCAGCCAATCATATTATTAATGCAATTATGGACGATGAAATCAATCAGACGCAGTGGACCATCCGTCTCGGCGATTGGGCGAACAGCGGCTCTTACAATACCGCTACCCGGCCATCGGACTTTATGCTGAGTCATTTAAAGGCATTTCAAGCGGCAACCGGGGATACCCGCTGGCAAAATGTTACAGATAAAACCTATACGATCATCAACAGCCTGTATACAGGCTATAGCGCTACCACCGGTTTGCTGCCCGACTTCGTGGTCTATTCCGGAGGGGTCTACAAACCGGCGCCAGCCAATTTCCTTGAGGATGCCAACGACGGGCACTATAATTATAATTCCTGCCGTACCCCATGGCGGATTACAACCGATTACCTGATCTCAGGAGACAACCGGGCCTTATCCCAGCTTAACCAGCTGAGCAGCTGGATCAAGACTAAAGCCAGCAATACGCCGGGCAATATTAAGGATGGCTACAAGCTCAATGGGACCACCTTCGGAAGCTACAACAGCGGTGCTTTTTATGCTCCGTTCGGGGTGAGTGCCATGACCTCTTCGGCTAACCAGAGCTGGCTGAATTCACTTTGGAGCCATACGGCAGGCAGCGCAGCGGAAGATTACTATGAAGACAGCATCAAGCTGTTCTCGATGATTGTGATGTCGGGTAACTGGTGGACTTACTAAACCTTTGAGAATTACAGCAATCCTAGCCCATCTCCGGATGGGCTTTTGCGATTTTCAGACCCGTTTTTTGCTGGGAAGTGTATGCTAACTGTGATATTTATCATGATTAATGTGATAAATTTAACATCTTAATTTTTAATTTTATTGCTAAATTAAGGGTGACCTTGTATCCACAAAAACCTTGGGAAACACGGATTTTTCACACAATTTTCATATATTGTTGCTTGTATGGCAGATTACCTTCTATTAAAGTAACGCCACTCTGTCGCGTATAAAGAAATCATCTAAAATCCATAAATAAATGTGATTCCCAAAGCGTGGAAAATGCAAGATATGTCACTTCGCGACTTGCAAATTCAAGTTACAATCGTTGAAAAAGTCAAAAGGATGTTATTCTACTTGACACTAAGGAAGGGGTTATGTCGGTGGTACAATTACCAAAATTGAACGATCTCGGTTTCTTTGAGATTCGTCTGGAGTCCATTGGAGGGCTGGGAGCGAATCTGGCCGGTAAGATGCTCGCGGAAGCGGGCGTGGTGGGCGCGGGTCTGAACGGCGTCAGTTTTTCGTCTTACGGCTCGGAGAAGAAGGGGTCAGCAGTAAAGGCCCATATCCGTTTCTGTGATTTGGACACACATATCCGCGATACTTCGCCGGTTGAGCGTCCACACGTCGTTGGGGTTTTCCATGAAGCACTGGCCAAAACCGTCAATGTGACCAGCGGCATTTATGAGCACAGTACCGTTCTTGTGAATTCGGCCAAGACGCCGGAGGAGCTGAAAGAGCTGCTCAAGATGAAGGCAGGCACGATCGCGGTGATCGATGCGACAAGCATTGCCCTGAAAGAAAAGAACCGGGTCAATATGGCGATGCTGGGTGCGTTGTTCCGGCTTTGTCCTTTCCTGGATACCGAAACCATGAAGGGCGTAATTGAGAAATCTCTTGGCAAAAAATATCCGCAAGCTGTACAATCGGCGATTACCACCTTTGAACGGGGCTTCAATGAAGTGAAGTTTATGGACTTTGAGCTGCCTGAGGGCGACAGCATGCCGGAATATGTACGTTCCGACATTTCAGCGCTGGGCTATGAGACCCAGCCGATGGGCGGTACCATCATTAACCCGGGCAGCAGCTTCCTCAAGAATCTGAGTATTTCCCGTTCCGGAATGATTCCTGCATATGAGAATGAATCCTGCATCCACTGTGCACAGTGCGATACTGTTTGCCCCGATCAGTGTTTTGTCTGGGAAGAACGGCTCGACCGCAAGGGCCGCTCGCAAATGTTCCTGCTGGGCATTGACTATCAATATTGCAAGGGCTGCCTGAAATGTGTAGGCGCCTGTCCGACCTCTGCGCTGTCCATTCTGCGTGAGAAGGAAGGCTATGCGGACAGTCATACGGTGCATCATCAATTCGATCTTATATCGCAGTCTTAATCTTCTGAAGAAAGGTGGAATGAACAGTGGCTATTGATTATGAAAAAGAAGTAGGTTCCGCCAAGGTGGAACAGAAATTCCTGTATGAATCAGGAAATGAAATGGCGGCATATGCCGCACATCAGATTAATTACCATGTCATGGGTTATTTCCCGATCTCCCCGTCGACGGAGGTTGCCCAGTTCCTTGATACGATGAAAGCTAGCGGACAGCATGATATTATGCTGGTTCCTTCGGATGGCGAGCACAGCTCGGCAGGGATTTGTTATGGTGCTTCTACAGCAGGCGGACGCGTATTCAACGCGACCAGTGCTCAAGGCTATATGTTCATGCTGGAGCAATTGCCTGTACAAGCCGGTACGCGGATGCCTATGGTCATGAACCTGGTCTGCCGCTCCATTTCCGGTCCGCTGAATATTCATGGCGACCATTCGGATTTGTATTTTGCCCTGAACACCGGATGGCCAATCCTGATGTGCCGTGATCCGCAGTCCGTCTACGACATGAACCTGATGGCGCTGAAGCTGGCAGAGCATGCCAAGGTCCGTCTTCCGGTTATGGTTGCTTCTGACGGCTATTTCACCTCCCACCAGAAACGTCGTGTGCAGGCTTTCGCCCACCGCGAGGATGTTCAGAAGTTCGTAGGCGAACAGCCGCCAACCGGTTTTACCGATACGTTGGACCGCAATAATCCGGTTACGGTAGGTCCTTATATGAATGAACCGGATTATATCAACAACCGTTACCAGCAATCGGTAGCGATGTACAATGCCGGTGAAGTGTTCGAGGAAATCGCCCAGGAATTTGCTGAACTGACCGGACGCCATTACCCTATGATTGAGGAATACCGGATGGAGGATGCGGACGTAGCGGTATTTCTGATGAACTCCGCTTCCGAAATTATCAAGGATGTGGTAGATCAGCTTCGCCTGCAAGGCATCAAAGCCGGTGCGATCTCGCCAAATATGATTCGTCCTTTCCCGCAGAAGCAAATTGCCGAAGCGTTGAAGAATGTTAAAGCGATCACTGTCGGGGACCGCGCTGACTCTGTTGGCGGACACGGCGGCAATATGGTCAACGAAATCAAGGCGGCCCTGTTCACTTACGGCAACACCACTACCAAAGTAATCAGCCGCATTTATGGACTGGGCGGTAAGGATTTCTTCGCTGAAGATGGACATCATTTCTTCCAGCTCGCCATGGACGCTGTGGTCGCGGATCGTGTAGAAGTGCCGTTCGATTATTATGGACATAATCCTGGTGAAGCTGAAAAAGCTCCGAAACGTTTGCTGAAACCGATGAATTTCGAGTCGCTCAAGACCGGCCTGATTACGGTGAAGCAGGATGAAGTGACCGGCAAGCTGAGTGTGAAGGTGCCTCCGGTCCGTAGCCTGATGAAGAAACCTAGACGGTTGTCACCGGGTCATGGCGCTTGTCCGGGCTGCGGTATTTTCTCGGGCCTGGAGCTGTTCTTCAAAGGGATTGAAGGAGATATCGTAGCGCTTTATCATACGGGCTGCGCAATGGTAACCACAACAGGTTATCCGTACTCGTCCCACAAATCGACGTTTATCCATAACCTCTTCCAGAACGGTGCAGCTACGCTGTCCGGTGTGGTGGAAATGTTCTGGGAACGCAAACGCCGCGGTGAGCTGGATGGACTGGGCCTGCAAGAGGACTTTACCTTTGTCATGGTTACCGGCGATGGCGGGATGGATATCGGTATGGGACCGGCCATTGGTGCAGCGCTGCGCGGCCACAAGATGATCATCGTGGAGTACGATAACGAAGGTTATATGAATACAGGCGCACAGCAATCGTATTCTACACCGCTCGGACACCGTACTTCGACATCCAGCATCGGGAAAACCCAGCAGGGCAAAGTAACACAGCATAAAGACACCGCGCAAATTATGGCGGCTACGAACATTCCTTATGTGTTCACCGGCTGTGAGGCTTACCCGCAGGATCTGCTGAAGAAAGCGGCCAAAGCACAATGGTATGCTCAGAATGAAGGTCTGGTCTATGGCAAGATTCTGATTGCCTGCCCGCTGAACTGGATGTCTGAAGACAAGGATGGAACCGACATCGTATCCCTGGCTGTCGAGTCTTGTTTCTTCCCGCTCTATGAAGTAGAGCAAGGATCGACGAACATTACGTATAATCCGGAAGACAAGAATAAACGGGTGGAGGTCTCCGCATGGCTGAAGACGATGGGCAAAACCCGCCATCTGCTGAAGCCTGAGAACGAGCCTGCGCTACGCAGCTTTGAGAACGAAGTACAACGCCGCTGGAACCGTCTGAAAGCGAAACATGAGCATCCAGACTTGTAAGATCAAAGTCAACCTGTAAGCCATTATATATATTATTTTTCACTATTTAAAAGAATATAAGCACAAAGCCCGGCGGATTCTTCTGCCGGGTTTATTTGCACAGAATCAAGCTTACACTTGGCAATAATGCTTCTCCATAGTTCGGATCAGGCAGAGCTGTTGATAGAAAATTCATTAGCGTTCCCGCATAAATCAGGTATTATTTTGCCTCCACACCGTGTTTAACTTAAGCGGACAGCATTTATAAGCTTCATCCCGACGCAATGTTAGGTTATATTGTTGTTATGGTAACTTGTGCCTAGCTAAGTTAATGGCTGATGTGAAAACGGAATGTGGAGGTGCCTAAATGGTAAAGACGAACAACTGGCAGGACGGGATATGGACCAATGAACCGAAGAGCTGTACCGTACAGGGAGATCAATTGATTGTCGAAGCAGTAGAGGGCAGCGATTATTGGCAAAAAACGATGTATGAATTTCAGCATGACAACGGGCATGCACTGCTGGCTCCATGGAAGGAGGGAGAAGCTGTTGAGATCAGCTTTTCATTGCAGGACATCACGGAACTATATGATCAGGCGGGAATTATGCTGTGGCATAGCCCTACAGTCTGGATTAAAGCAGGCATAGAGATGAATGATGGCGTGCCTCATGCCGGTGCGGTTGTAACTGACGGATACTCCGACTGGTCGTTGTCTCCCGTGGCAGAATGGGCCGGAGAGACCGTAACTTTCCGCGCTTCGCGCATGAAGGATGCAGTCATCATCAGAGCCAGAACGCAGTCGCATCCCTGGCGGACCCTGCGGGTCGCCCGTTTTCCTTATGAGTCCGGTGTACAGGCGGGTCCTCATGTCTGTGCTCCTACAAGAGCGGGATTAAAGGTTGTCTTCACACGCTGGATAACCACGGATCCCGATAAAGACGTACATACGGATCCCCCGCTACTCTAATCCTGCTGTATATATTTTGAACCCCCAGCCATCCTATAGTTAACAGGATCTAAGAATACTTGGCTTAGGGGGTATCGGATATGAAGCGCTATATTGCTGGTTGGCTTGCTGCCGTTTGGACTGTAGGAACTATGCTGACAGGCTCTTACCAGCCTTCACAACATGATGCAGATCAATTATTCACCATCCGGGCAGAGCTAAGAGGCAATATTCCGGACGTATATGGAGCGGTCGCACCAGGAGAAACGTCTGTGACAGAATCAGAAACGGGCAACAAAGCCGGGATTCCAATTGTGTACACCTCGATGGATAAAGAGAGGGGCAAATATTCTAAAAAGGTAAAAGCGTTCTTTAACGGACTTTGGGGACATATGGGTGCCCATTGAATGGTGGTAAAATGCAAAGAACCAGCAAACTGAGGGAGATCCCGCAACGGATAGAAACAGGCCAGCCCGATTCCCGGCTGGCCTGTTTCTATCTGTATTTCTTGTGTATAAGGTGAGCTAAATCTTATCCATGCGTAATGCTGTGATAGTATCAAAATAAAGTCCAGTTGCCTTTCATTCTGGCATGTCTTTCTGCCCGGTGGAGCGTGTAGCGGGTGCAGCCGATCAGCGCGAGGCTGCCGATAATCAGGATGACGAGAGACCACCACCAGCCTGTGCCGATGTTGTTATATAGTGCCCCGCGTACCAGAATCAAGCTGTAGGTGACCGGGAACAGTGCAGATAATCCTGTAGCCCAAGCCGGGAAGACCGCCGGAGGTATGCGTACGCCCCCGAACAGCTGCATCGGTGCCTGGAAGATATAGTACAGAAACGAAGATTCCCTGGAGAACAAGGATACCGCGCAGAGCAAGGCTCCCCAGACTATGGCCGCTGCCAGCGTTACCAGGAGGACCAGCAGCAGCGCTAGCCAGTTTACAGAGGACATATCCGCTACAAAGATGAAGGTGAGCAGTGAAAAGGAGGCGAACATCCAGATGCCGTGAAGCAGAGAATACAGAGAACGCCCATACAGAAAACCCATCTTCGAGGACGGGGTCAGGAAGACGGTCTCCACCGTTCCGCCTTTGCGCTCCAATTCGAACAGCCATGCCGATTCTACAGCTGTCCAGAACAGCTGAAAGACTAGATAACCGCTCAGCAAAAAAAGGGGGATTCTGCCGTCAGGGATAACCTGCGAGAGCGTGGAGCCCTCTCCGCTGCGATAAGGCTTCATCGAATAATAGGAAGTCAAGAAGGCGAGCGCCGGCCAAAACAGCAGGGAGAAAAACACAGTCCGGCCCTTCGTTCGGTTCTGGTGCTGCTTGCGCAGCTCGGCTGCAACCGTCAGCCATAAACCGCCGGGCCTCATGACACCCGTCCTTCTGAGAGCAAAATGATCGCATCCTCCAGATTGGGCTTGTCGCAGGAAAAACCGGTGATCACCAGACCGTTGGCTGCGGTCCAGGGCAGCAGCTCCGTAATCAGCCTGTCGGCGGAAGGGGTCTGCACGGAGATGCGGTAGAAGGCATCGCTCCCGAATGAGGATTCATCGCTTCGGCAGCTGCCCGCCAGCTCTGCCGGATGGCCCAGCTGGCCCAGATGCTCCAGCAGTTGCGGGCGCAAGGCTTCATCCCAACCGGTGACATCGAGATGGGCGGTCTGCGATCCGGCAACCTGCCGGACAATCGCTTCCGGCTTGTCGCACAGCAGCAGCTCGCCGCGATTCAGTACATACACCCGGTCGCAGAGCTCTTCAACCTCCTGCAAATAATGGCTGGTCAGGAGGATGCCTTTGCCTTGCTCTTTGGCGAGCTGCCGCACAGTGCTGCGCAGCTGCCTGGCAATAGGCGCATCCAGCCCGAGTGTCGGCTCATCGAGAAATAAATATTTCGGGTCATTGATTAGACCGCGGGCAATCTGCAGGCGCTGCTTCATTCCTTTGGAATATTGCTCCACAGGCTGGTCTGCGGCTTCAGTCAGGCCGACTTCAGTAAGCAGTCGATCACTTTCCACACGAATTTTGGAAGCACTGAGACCGTATAATTTGCCGAAATATTGCAGGTTTTCTCTTCCTGTGAGTCTCCAGTAGAGCATGCGTTCTCCACCGGCTATCATGTTGACCTTCTGCTGCACATCACGCCGGTTTCCGGCCAAAGAGACTCCGTCAATCTGAATATTCCCTGAGGTGGGATCAAGCAGGGTGGATAACATACGGATGGTTGTCGTTTTGCCAGCACCATTCAGGCCCAGCAATCCGACAATTTCCCCTTTATCAATGTTCAGCGACAGGTTTTTAACGGCAGTCACTCTTTTTAGCTCGGAGCGGAATAAGCCGGTTCTGTTCCTCGTTTCGTACGTTTTGGTAACCTCATTCATTTGAATCATTTGCTATTCACTCCTTCACTGGCTAAAATCGTTCAAACATTCCACGCTCAACGCGCCGGTTGCACCATAAGCCTACTGCGATGTAAAGGAACGACAGCAGCAGGACCAGGGGAACATCACGCAGTCCAACTTCCTCCCCGGTAAGCAGACTGCTGCGCAGAAGCTCAAGTGCAGAGGTCAGCGGAAAAATCTCGGCTGCCTGCTGCAGATAACCGGGCAAATATTGCCGCGGGAACTGAAATCCGCAGAGCAGCGTAGTTACCGCAAAAAAAGTGTTTTGTACGATGTATGTATCTCTTGTGTACAGCATGATGCTTCCCAGCACCAGAGCCATCGCATAGCAGGACAGCAAGAAAAGCAGTCCGCTGGTCAATACCGACAACAGATGGGGGGTGGGGAGCCGAAGGCCTGCCAGATATCCGAACAACAGGATCGTGATCAGTTCAAAACCGCTGCGGTACAGCTGCTGGGCGGCGTTGCCCAGAAAATATCCGTTCCGCCTGGAAGGGGAGAGCAGCAGCGCTTCCAGAGTTCCTTCCCGCCATTCTGTCATCAGCGCACGGGAGACATTCATGATCATGCTGGTGGAGAAAATGCTTAGTGCTCCTCCAATGATTACATAGGCCAGATAGTTGCTGCTGCCTGCAAAAACAGAGAACTGCGTATCCAGTTCGCCCCGGATCAAATAGTAATACGAGAAATAAGAAATGAGGACAAGATAGCCTCCTTCAATAATATGACCGAAGGTAAAGGTCCAGGGGTAAGCTCTCAGATTGGATCTCTGGTTCCTGACTGCGGTTGCGATTGCGGTTTGCCACACAAAGAAACAACTCCTTTTTCAGTAATCAACGTTATTGTTCGAAAAATTGCCTTTGCAGGTTGATCAGACTGTCAAAGGCTTCCTTGTTGCAGAAGTAGAACAAGTAATTGCCTTTCCTCTCGGAACCCGCCAGTCCGGCCTCAACCAATTGCTTCAACTGCTTCGATACAGCCGCTTCTGAGATGCCGAGAAGCGGGGCCAGCTGTTTCGTGCAATGCGGAGCCTGCCACAGCAGCTTTAGAATTCGCAGGCGGCTTCCATCACCGAGCGCCTTCAACTGGCGCAGCAGATCCTCCGGAGGTGCTTCGCTGTAAGGCAGGCCAGGGATATCCACGGCCAGCGGAAGGGTCAGTGTATCCTCGCTCCAGTCCATTAGCAGATGCGGGTGGATGAAGGTTGAAGGCAATACATACACCTGCTGCAGACGCTCATAGGGAAAATAGTAGGTGACTGCCTTCTGGGCGGTAAAGGTTCCGTTCCCGGCGAGCAGGCGCGGGTGCAGCGAATTCAGTGCCTTCTCGGCCGAGCGGATTACATCTGCCTGAAACTGTGTGGCGGCTGTGCTAATCCACGGGGCGATGTAATCCCATTCCTTGCGGAAATACTCCCTCTCGTAGGTCTCCAGCACAACAAGCAGCAGGTGGCGGACGTCTTTCAGATTCTTCAGCAGAAACAGCCCGGCTTCATCCGGCTGTTCTCCGTGAGGGTTTGCTAACTTGCCCTGCTGCCATTCAAGAATCGTTCCAAGCGAGACCTTGCTGTTCAGCAAAAGGTGCATAAATTCTGCATCGGGCAGACTCTTGAGCAGTGCGATGCCTTCTGAGCATGTCAAGGAGGAGCCGGGACGTTCTGGTGTCATCAGGGACAGCCATCCGTCCGATATCTTCCCGATAGTCTGAATCTCCTCGCACAACAAGTGCGGCATTTGCGCTGTAAGTTCCCTGGCCCAATGCAGCCGTTTCGGATGATGCTGAGGCTGATGCAGCACATGCAGACTGCACAGCAGTTCATGATACGGACTAATGACGGTTTTGATCTTGCGTTGCAAGGTTAAGAGTGAGCTCATCTCGTTCCTTTCCGATTAACCATTTGGTTAATCAAAAACCACTTTCGCGTAAAGTGTTCAATAGTATAAATTTCACAGCCCCGGTTGTCAACGGATTTTTCCACAGCTGAAAAAGGCGAAAGAACACCGCGTGAATAAAGTACACGCATTTGTTCTTTCGCCTTTAAGGGCAGCATTATTGTGATCTGCAAGATCTGTTATCTCTTTATGGGATTGCTCATTTGTTCATCCTCCAGTAAAAATGGGCATTCCATTACTCTGTCCTATATTCCAGTTACGGCTGTTTATATATTTCACGCATGACATGGCGCAGCTCAGGAATAATCAGCCGTTCCATGGCCAGCTTAATTGCACCGGTGGAACCGGGCATGGAGAAGATAGCCGTATTGCCGATCGTCCCGGCTATAGCCCGGCTGAGGATCGCAGCGGAGCCGATATCTTCCGTGAAGCTCAGCAGCCGGAAAATCTCCCCGAAGCCCGGCAGCGACTTGTCAAGCAGGGAAGCGACGGCTTCGTAGGTGGTATCCCGCGGTGAAATCCCTGTTCCCCCGGTCAGCAGTACGGCTTCGATGCCGGAGTGCACGGAGCTTTTGTAGACCAGCTCGCGGATATCTTCGTAATCGTCCTTGACGATGTCGCGGCCTGTGACTACAAATCCAGCCTCTTTAAGCATAGATTCTATCAGGGCGCCTCCGGTGTCGGTCTCCAGGGTACGCGTGTCCGAGACCGTTATAATATGGCAGGCCACCGTTTGGGGCGCTTCACGCCGGTGTTCCTCTACAGATGACATGCAGACCAGCTCCTTCATCATTCATTATGGCTGACAGCTGTCCAACGGGACGGCATGCGCTCAGCCTAATCCTTCTTTAACCCATATTAGGGGAAGGATTAGTCAAAGACAAGCTGCGGCCTTGACAGGAGTCGAAATCCCCCGCTCGACTCCGGCCTCCTTGCGTGCATATGGGCACTTGTAGTACACTCGCTACCATAACGGAATTTTGTAGGGAGAGATGAAACTTGGAACAGGCATTGCCAGTTTACATATTGTCAGGATTTCTGGGGAGCGGCAAGACGACTCTGCTGCAAAGGCTGCTTGCTCACTGGAAGACACAGGGACTTAGCCCGGCAGTTATCATGAACGAGCTTGGCGAGGTGAACCTCGACGGGCTGCTGGTTGAACAATCCGTACCGATGGCAGAAATGCTGGGTGGCTGCATCTGCTGCACAAGCCGCGGTGATCTCAGTACGGAACTGACTACGCTGGTGAAGAAAGAATCACCCGATGTTGTTATCATTGAAGCGACAGGTGCGGCGAACCCGCTGGAAATCGTAGATGCCGTAACCGAAACCTCGCTGTATCAGCTGGTAGAGCTTAAAGGGCTGATTACCGTTGTGGATACCGCACATTTGCTGGAGCTGTACCGGTCCCAGCAGGGCGCTACCTACAGGCTGATGCAGGAGCAGATCCGCTGCGCGTCCGTGCTGATACTGAACAAAACCGACCGCGTAACCATAGAGGAAGCGGAAGAGATATCCGCCGTGCTGCGCAAATGGAATGCCTACGCACAGATCATGCCTGCGGTGCGCTGTGAATTGGAGCCGGAAGTGCTGCTTGGCAGCGTCGGCGGAGTTCATGCGGAGGCCCGTCCAGAGGCGGATGCAGAGGATGAAGCAGCCGGTCCGGCAGACGGCGGTTTAAGTACGGAGACTGGGGGAGAATCCCATCATACCCATGACCATGTAATGGCATATACCCATTATTTTAAACGTGCGGTGAACAGTGAGGAGTTCGAGCAGTTCGTTAAGGAGCTTCCACGGGATGTATACCGGGCTAAGGGGATCGTAACTTTTAATGACACTGCGAGCCGCTTTCTGTTCCAATATGCCTACAGGGAAGCTGATTTCATGAAAATAACTCCTCAGGGCGATGTCCCTGATGTTGCAGTATTTATCGGTGAGCACTTCTCTTCAAGCGAGCTGCGCAGCAGGCTGCTTCAGCTGGAGAAGCGTACTTTGATCCGGCCGGGTACAGTGAAGAGGAGCCTTTAATTAAGCTTCCTTTGACAGGGGAATTGGTTCGTTCCTTTTCTTGCAGGTTAATAGATAGGCATACCCTATAATAATTGCAGGAGGTATTAGGCTATGACCCGAATTCAATATCAGGAGTGCATTGACGCTTGTATAAAATGTATGAACGCCTGTAACTACAGCTATGTCTCAAGCCTGAAAGAATATGATCTAGCATCACTTCGGGAGAGCATCCGGCTTGACCGGGAATGCGCGGACATTTGCTCTTTCGCCGTTCAGGCAATGACCCGCCAAAGTCCATTTGTAGCGGAAATCCTTCGCTTATGTGCTGAAATTTGCGAACGTTGTGCCGACGAGAGCAGCAGACATGAGCATACTCATTGCCAGGAATGCATCGATTCCTGCCGCAATGCCGCATTAGCTTGCCGTCTAATCAGCGATGTCGTTGAGGTGTACGCATAAATTAAAATTTCTGTTTTGCAGCAGACTATACAAGACCAGACCAACCAGTAATTATACTGACGGTTCTGGTTTTTTTGTATGGAATGGATCCTCAATCTGTTCTTTCTCAAAGGAATTCAGTGCAGTTCCGGCGAATTATAGAGTGGAAGAACCAGTTGTCCATTAGATGCGTTAAGCAAGCTTGGCTTCTGGCTAAGGGGGAAGACAGCCGAATGGCGTTTCGAAGTATTAGTGAACACCGATTGACGGACTGCAGCGGCCCTTTGATTGAACTTACCCGGGCTACCAAGGTTTATGGAGGACGCCCAGTTTTACGTGAAGTCTCACTCGCGGTGGAAAGTGGAACGGCTCTGGCTTTGATCGGACGTAACGGTTCCGGCAAAAGTACGCTGCTCTCCATTTTAGCTGGACTTACCCAGCTTACATCCGGGGTAATTGAGCGCAGCAAGGGGACGATTTCGATTGGTTATGCACCCGAGGCTTTCCCGGGTCTTAAATTTTCTGCTGAACAGTACTTACGCAGTATGGGCCGGATCGGCGGGATGCCGGAGGCGGGACTGAAAGAGCGCATAACAGCGCTACTGGAGGCTTTTCATCTGGAGCAGTTCCGGACGTATCCCATGACCAGCTATTCGAAAGGTATGCTGCAAAAGGTGAATCTGATTCAAAGTCTGCTTCCGAAGCCAGAATTGCTGCTGCTTGACGAGCCTATGTCCGGCCTGGATCTTCCGGCACAGCATACGCTGATTGAACTTCTTCAAGAGTTGAAGCAAGGCGGTACAGCGATGGTATTCTCCGTTCATGAGCCGCTTTGTGTGGAAACCCTTGCCGATGGCGTACATGTGCTTCAAGCAGGCCAAACGGTCATGAAGGTATCAGAAACAGCGGATCTGCAGGATAAGCCTTCCACATACATAATGTGCACAGCTATTGCTCCTCAACAAAAATCGGCTTTGGCGGAGATGCCCGGGGTGATCTGTATAGAAGCGGTTCGGGATGAGTACGGGATGGAATGTTCCGGTTTAACTGTGGAAAGGGAATGGACAGATCAATGTCTCAGGTATGTGCTTGATGCGGGCGGATCGGTGATTTCTGTAGAACGGCGCCGCGGCTTATCGGGGCTTATGCAATGGATGGACCCGAAGACTGTCCAGGAGGAACAACCTTTATGAGATCGCTGATCGCGTATTTTCTCCGCAGTTATACCTTTTCTCAGCGGTATTTCGCTCCCGTTGCCGGAACTCTGATCGCTGTGCTGATTCTCTACTCCTATAAGCCTAACCCGGTGATGAACAGCTATGCGGCGTCGGCAGTGATGTTATTCGTCGGTTGTGCCTGGCTGGGACTGAGCTTTCTGAATCATCAGCAGGCGGTGCAGCGGCAGGTAGCTGTGGTTCATCTGCGAAGTGCGGTTAAGCACAGCATTGGGGAAATGCTGACAATGGGGGTGCTTACTCTGCTGCTCAGCCTCGTGATTGTGCTGTATCCTATAGTTACGGGGAATTTTAGCGATCCCGTGGGAGGGTACCGTTTATTTCTTGCTTTAGCCGGACATGCGCTGCTGGGGTTCCTGGGAATTGCAATCTCGCTCTATTTGCAGTCCTCCTGGGTTTCCAAAAACAGCTATGCTGCGGGATCAATGCTGATCATCATCACACTGTCTATAGGCGGTACCAAACTGCAGGAGCTTGTCCCGGGTCCTGTCATGCCTATCCTGCTGCCGCCGGTGTCACCGGTTATGGATGCTTTGATGAACGCGGATGATTTGCCTGCTTCATCACTGCTGGGTTCCTTCGCCCACGCGCTGGCCTATATTTCCGTGCTGATCTGCTTTTATTTGTACCGCACCAGCCGAATGGATGTTAACAAAAACTTGTGAGAAACAGACTTGGCGTGAAGCCATTAGAATTCATTTTATGAAAAAATGAAGAGAGAGAAACGGGAGGAAAGATGAAGGATACACAAATACCGGAGAGTGAACAATCCAAAGAGCTATTTGCTTATTTCGGGCTGGCAGTCTATTATTGTCAGGCTCTTGAGCAGCAGTTGACCAATTTGCTGCTGCTTACGAAGCTGTCTCAGGGGAAGACACCTACTGAAGCGGATCTCGCAGATCTGTATCAGCGCAAACTCAGCAATTCACTCGGCCAGCTCATCAAAGAAATCCAGCATCATTTTCCATTCTCGGAAGAGGAGACGGTGCAGCTGCAAGCAGTCTGGAAGCAGCGCAACCATATTGTCCATGACTATTTCAAGGAACGCATTCAGGAGACCTTCACTCCGGCCGGCAGGGCCCACATGATCCGTGAGCTGAAGCGTTTCAAGAACAAGGCCAGAAGATTGGAAATCAAGCTGCAGGGCTACTGCACGGAGATGTACACGAAATTGGGTCTTGAGGAGGAGGATTTAATGTGAATGAAGTTTATAAGCAAATTCCACTGTACAGATACCTTAGTTTCTGTAATGAAAGTGATCTTGAGCGGACTGTGCTGGATTGCGGAGCAGGTGGAGACAGTCCTCCACTTGGCTTATTCGCCCAGTATGGGTATGTGGCCAGCGGCATAGACTGTAATCCGGAGCAAATAGATATAGCTCAGACCTGGGCTGCAGAAAAGGGCTATGAACTGGATATACAGCGAGGGGATATGCGGCAGCTTGCCTTTGATGATGAGTCATTCAGCTTCGTCTACTCCTATAATTCTATCTTTCATATGAGGAAATTGGAGGTCGTCCAATCCATAGAAGAGATGAAGAGAGTGCTGAAGCCTGGTGGGATCATGTTTGTTAACTTTTTGACGGTGAATGATTTCCGCTGCGGTGAAGGCGGCGATCTTGGACAGAACCAGTACGAGCAGTTTGACGATGATCTGCCGGTGATCCACTCTTACTATACCGCTACAGAACCGGATGAATTGTTCAGCGGGATGAAGTTGCTGTATAAGGAAGACAGGGTGCTGGAGCGAATATATGACGGTCAACTGATCACTCAGGGCTTCGTAGATTATATCGTGCAGAAACCGCTTCGCTAACGTGTATACATAGAAGGGCAAAAAGACTCTCCCAGATAGCAGAAATGCTGTTCATAGGAGAGTTCTTTTGTGTTTAATGAGGAGCTGTGCTACAGATTTGCTGTCTCCAGCGCTTCAAGTCCACATGCCTTGATTACCTCCGGGGCAAATTGAATAGCGGATGCTCCAGTGCAGCGCGCTAGGGAGGACAAAGCTTGCCGCAGTGCGGGTACCCTCTCTGCAGTAAGCACCTCCTCAGGCTCCCACCACCAGCGGGTAATGGTAAGGATGCCGCTTTTTCTGTTCATGACCGGCTCAAACCGGCCGATAAAACGGTCACCATAGAGGAGCGGAAGCACGTAGTAACCATATTCCCGTTCCAACACAGGTTTGTATACCTCCCAGCGGTAATGAAATCCGAACAGCTGCCGGATCAGTTCTCTATCCCACAACAGATTGTCCAAGGGAGCCAGAGCAGCGGCGAAACTTCCCGGAGAAAAACTTCTTGAATCTTCAGCCTCTTCCCCCAGCTGCAGCACAGCTTCAAGCTCGGGCGCATCCATTGTCCGCATGTAAAGCGGCAGCTTAATACCCTCCACCTGCACCTCACGCAGGCTGTCCTTCTGCAGCAGACGCTGCACTGCCGCGGTCCGCTCTTTGCTCTTCAGACCGGAGATGCCAAGCCATCCGTCCCCCGACTTATTCCACTGGAGTCCGATGCTGCCAATGCGCCGCAGCACGTACCAGTCATGGTATTGTTCAGTCGTGGGATTGGGATCGGCTGCTGCAACGACCTGCTCCGGCAGCAGGCGTGACGTGAAATCGTAGTAGCGGCGTGTGTGCACACGGTGATGAATGGACACTTCACCCCGGAAGTACATGGTTTCCAGAGCTGCCCGAGACAATCTGGCAGGGGCCCAGGCCCAGTTAATCTTCTCTTTGCCTTCCAGGTCCAGAGAAGAGAGGGGGCCGCGCTGACTTAGCGCATCACGGACTTGCAGCACCGTTGCTTCCAAAGGTTCATTTCCCTGGTGACGCCCGGAGGCTGCTTCCCTCAGCCGCTGAAAGCAGGGCCAGTCCTCTGTGCAATAGATCGACATGTTCTTGTCCCAGCCGTCGATCAGCAGCCTGTCCTGGTACAGAAGCTCATTGGCTTGAGAGGGAATAAAGCCGGGAATCCGTGCCTGAAGCACAAGCTCATGATTATGCCCGGCAATATTGAGCGGATCATACTGAATACAGCCTACATGGCGCACGAATTCATAAATCCCCGTCTTGCCGCCAGGAAGACCACCGGAGATTAGCCCCTGATGCTGCAGCAAAAAAAGTCTAGCCTGCTTCTTGCTTATATTGTAAGTAATCATTATCAATCACTCCAATCCTATGAATTAGTTTCCATTATATAGAACAAATGTTCTGTATACAAATACAATTTAGCAGGACTAAGGGAAGTTTAGTGATAGACTGGAAAGTGTCATTAAGTTAATATGACAATTGGTGGTAAAGGGGATTTTTCGTGTGAAGACTGGTGGTGTTTAAAATGATCCATTTAATAATGATAATTCAAATAATAAGCTTCTTTTTTATTTATCAATCCGTTTCCCGCTATTACTTTAGTGTCAAAGAAATAATAATTTGGCTAATGATATTCATAAGCATTGGAGTTGGTTCTACATATTTTATCGGAGTATGGGGGGCCGTTGCTCTATTTTTCTGTTTTGTGGGCATGTCTTATTTTAAAAATCAAAAAACGTTTACCTCTTTAGGTGTGTTTTACGGTGCGTATGCCTTGGTCATGAATTCATTTTTAGGATATCTCGCAGCAGATCCGATTACAAACTTACAGGAAGTATTACTATTAAGTAAATTAAAAAGAGACAGGCTCCTCAATACATGAGGAACTGTCTCTTTTTGGGGAGAAGCTGTTGAATCACTAGCCCTGCTTGAACGAAGGCTGCAGGACTGCGGCAGAGGCGGAAGAAGATGCGGAAGCCGAGTTGGCTACTGCTTCGGCACCGGCACCGAGTTGAAGCTGGTACATGCGGAAGTAGCGTCCACCCAGCGCCATGAGCTCATCATGGCTGCCGCGCTCAACGATTTCACCGTGATGCAGGACAAGAATCTGATCCGCACTGCGGATCGTGGATAAGCGGTGAGCGATGATGAAGGTGGTGCGGCCTTTCTTCAGCACCTCCAGCGCTTCCTGTATGATGCTCTCTGTCTCCGTATCGATGTTGGAGGTCGCTTCATCCAGGATAAGAATGGCCGGATCAAAGGACAACGCCCGGGCAAATGAAATCAGCTGACGCTGGCCGGCTGAAAGCGTGCTGCCTTTCTCCACCACCGGCTCGTCGAAGCCCTTGGGCAGATGAGACAGCAGCTTATCCGCACCGACTTCCCGCAGTGCCCGTTCCACCCGCTCCCGTGTGATCCGCTCGTCTCCGATACTGACATTGGAAGCGATGGTCCCTGTGAACAAGTAAGGATCCTGAAGCACAATACCCATATGGCTTCGCAGCCACTGCTTCGGCAGATCTTTAACTTCTTGACCATCAATGGTAATGCTTCCGCGCTGCGGATCATAGAAGCGGAACAGGAGATTGATGATCGAGCTTTTACCGGAGCCGGTATGCCCCACCAGAGCGACAGTTTCACCAGAGCGGGCCTCAAAGGAAATGTCGCGCAGGACGAAGTCTTTTTTGTAAGCAAAGGAAACGTCTTTAAACACCACATCTCCCTTGTAACGCGGCATGGAACCATCGGTCACCGGTTCGCCGGGTTCATCCATAAGTGTAAATACGCGGCCGGCAGAGACCATCGAGGAATCCAGATTGGCCAGTTGGTTGACCATCCCGGTAATCGGCTGGAACATCCGTCCGAGCACGTCGACGAAGGCGTACAGCACACCCAGCGACACAAAGGTAGAGCCATCCAGGCTGCCGAATCCAAAGTACCATAATACCAGTACAAAGGAGAGGCTGCGCAGCGAGTTCACCAGGTTGTGCGAAGTGAAGGCATTCAGGTTAAGCATTTTATTCTGATATTTCAGATAATCATCGTTCAGGCGCTCGAATTCTTCACTGCTCTGCTTCTGGCGGCGGAAAATGCGGATGATTGACATCCCTTGAATCGATTCATTGATAATGGCGTTGATCTCACTAAGCCGCGAGCGGATGATGGTATTGTATTTGGTGGCAACTTTGCGGTACAGCACGATCCAGAGAATCACAATCGGGACAATGAACAGACTGACCAGTCCGAGGTGAATATCCAGCAGGAACAGGGCGACATAAACGCCGATAATATTGATAATCCCTGTGCTGAAGTTGGATAATACGGCAATGAACAGATCCTTGACCGCTTCTGTATCGTTCGTAACCCGGGAGACGACCTTACCCGCAGGCAGATTGTCGAAGAAATAAACCGGCAGCCGCTGGATATGGGCGTATACATCGGTCCGCAGCTTGCGGATGACCTGATTGGCCGACGATTGCAACCAGTAGGTTTTACCGAATTCCGCTATGATCGAGATGACCAGGAATATCGCGTACAGTCCTACCAGTTTATAAATGCCGGGGAATTCAGGTTTGTAAAAAGCGAATAATTCATTTGCCGAGAGCTTCTCGGCAGGATAGACACTCAGAGTGTCTCCGTATTGGATATGCATCTCTCCGTCACGGAAGGTCCGCTCGCCTTCAGGCTGCGCTACGGCTTCATTGATAAAGTAGAAGCTTTTTCCAACCTGTAGCAGGCGGATTTCCTGGCCCTTGGCTTCGCCTTCGGCAAACCGGTCCCCGCGTTTGTAGAAGGAATTATTATATTCAGCGGCATCCTTGGAAGAGTCTGTCTGGAAGTAGGGCTTCTCTATGGCCAGCAGATGATTGTCGATCATGCTCTTGGCGATAAAAGGCCCTGCCAGCTCGGCTCCCACTCCGATAGTAAGCAGCAGTAGTGCTGCGATAAATGTTTTTTTGGCAGTTAATGCGTACTGCAGCAGGCGTTTGCCCGTACTTTGTGTCAACAGGGACACCTCCTAAACGTTTTTAGGGAGCTTCAAAAAGCCTATGCTCATCATTTATTCATTCGTTAAATTGTTCTCCACCTGCTGGCGGTCAAACTGCTCACGATACCAGCCGTTCATGTTCAGCAGCTCCTCATGGGTGCCCCGCTCTGTTATATGTCCGTTATCCAGCACAACGATCAGATCGGCATGCTCAATAGCAGAGAGACGGTGAGTGGAGATCAGCGTGGTTTTGCCGGCCCGCTCCGAGCGGATGTTCTCGATTATTTTGGCTTCTGTACGTGCGTCAACGGCAGAAAGCGCATCATCCAGGATCAGAATATCGGGATTTGAGATAAAGGCTCTGGAGATCGAGACACGTTGTTTCTGGCCTCCGGAAAGAGAGACACCGCGTTCACCCACTAAGGTATCCAGGCCGTCAGACAAGGTACCGAGGTCATTCTGGAAAGCTGCTGCCGTGATGGCTTCCATAATCCGTTCGTCGCTGGCGTTATTGTAGCCGAACTGGATGTTCTCGCGAACCGATTTGGAGAACAGAATTTGCTCCTGCGGCACATAACCCATCCAGCCGTGCAGGCGGTCGAGGGCAATTTGCCCAATCGGCACACCGGAGATCAGGATGTCGCCTTTACCGGACGGATATTCGTGAAGCAGCTGTTTCAGCAATGTCGATTTGCCGCTGCCTGTGCGTCCGACTACCCCGAGCGTCTGTCCCTGGGAGAGGGAGAAGCTGACGCCGCTCAAATTGTCGATGGTCGAAGTGGGGTAACGGAACGTTACATCCTTCAGCTCAATACGCGTCGGGTGTTCAACCGGAACCGGATGAGCAATATCCTCAACATCGGGACGGGAATTCAGCGTCTCATCGATCCGTTCAAGGGATGCTCCGCCGCGCTGCATAATATTGATCAGCTCACCGATCGCAAACATCGGCCACACGATCATCCCCAGATACATATTGAAGGAGACTAAATCTCCGAGTGTAATTTGATTGCGGAATACAAGATAAATACCGTAGGTAAGCGCGATAATATAGCTTAGTCCCACACAAAAGCGGATCGTTGGTTCGAAAAAGGCATCAACACGGGCTACCGCCATATTTTTGCGGTATACATCCTCCGTAATGTCGGAGAATCGTTTCTCGTCCATACGTTCCTGTACGTAGGCCCGGATCACACGAATACCGGATACGGATTCCAGTACCTGGTCGTTCATATCTCCGAAGGCATCCTGTGCCAGACTGTACCGGTCATGAATGGCCTTACCATAGTAAATCATGGCGATGGCGATCAGCGGAAGCGGCAGCACTGCCGCGAGTGTCAGCTTCCAGCTGACCAGAAAGCCCATGGCCAGCAGCACAACAGTAAGGTAAACCGTTGAATCTACCAGAGTCAGCATCCCGAAGCCTACGGTTGCCGATACGGCCCGGATATCATTGGTTGCCCGGGCCATAAGGTCACCGGTACGGTTGCGCTCGAAGAAGGAAGGAGTCATCGTCATGAGATGATTCATAAAGCGGGAGCGGAGCAGACGCTCCACAAGGTTGGAACCCCCGAACAGTTTATGCATCCATATGTAGGTGATCCAATAAATAATTAGAAGCATGAGGACGATCAGGCCAATATACTTCATGAGGGAACCGGAGGTTATCGAGCCGCGTACGATTTCGTCAATGGCATTGCCGAGCAGACGAGGAGGCAGCAGTTCAAGCACACCAACTACAATTAATAAAATCAGGCCTACAGTGTAGCGCCTTTTCTCCCGGCGGAAGAACCAACCGAGATTTCGGAGAACGGAGAACAAGGGAAATCCCTTCCTTTCGTATTGAAGTATTGTCGGCTGTTGGAATGGTGTCAATAGTGGTTCAGCCCTTAACAGCATACAAAAAGGCATATCATCCGAAAACGGATGATATGCCTGTGATATACAGCAGTTATCATGTCAACGGTGCTAAGACAGCACTGAGACATGGAAGAGACTTGCATAACCTGAAATCAAGATGTACGCGTTACATACATGATTCTTCAGGTGCTTTCCACTACTTGGGCTGCTTTGGTATTCAGTTGTGTACAGTTGCCGACAATAGTATAAAAATCAACTTTAACAAGGTTAAACACCGCGCTCACCCTTTCCTTAGTTTTGGTAATAACTTGAAGACGCTTCGTTATGTTCAGAGTTTATCATCCGCAGTTAAGAATTGTCAAATGTAATTTTGAACAAATTTCGAATTAGCAGTATGATAAAATACGTTGCGATAATTTGGAATATGGACTTTTTTTCAGTATGATAAGTAAAAACGGGAGGAGCTAAAAGACATGAAGATGGTAATCAGCCCAGAAGCCGCCACCTGGTTTAAGCGGGAATTAGATCTGCAGACAGGGGCGCACATTCGGTTATTTCCCCGTTACAGTTCAGGAGGAGGCCTGCATCCCGGGTTTTCACTGGGGATCGCCACCGAACTGCCGGGACGTCCTGCTGTGAAGACTGAGCAGGGAGGCCTGATTTTTTATATGGAAGAGCAGGACTTGTGGTATATGGAGGGATACAGCCTATCCATTGTCTATGTGGAGGCTGAGGATGATATCGACTACCAGTATGAGCTTCTGCCGGTGGCCGGTGGAGTGCAGGAGTAATTCTGCCCAGTGCAGTCTGGCTATGCTACAGCACAGGTTGCTGTCTGAAAAAGCCCTTGCCAAAAGGCAGGGGCTTTTTCAGATAGAGAATTTACGGATACAAGAATCTATAAGGTTGGGCCTATAAATTCTAAAACGTCATTAGTGCGAGCTGCGGAAAGTCTCTTCCTCCATAGCGAAATCAAAGTCATCAATGTCATACACCTGGACGGGGACTCCGCCTTCGATGATGCGCTGAATGAGCTCGAACTGGTCGGTCAGAATCGGTACTTTCTCACGCTGGGAAGAGAGCAGCAGCTCAGTTTCAATCGGATCAAACAGTTCTCCGTATGTAGCATTATCAATGCTGTTGATGATGGTGATCTGTGCCTGCCCTCCTAGCAGAATGCCGGAGCTCTTGGCCCATGGAACAGCCAGACAGCGGTTGATCTTCTTGGAATTGAGGGGTTCCTCGAAATAGGCGATCAGTTCACGGATCTTCAATTTGACGTGCTGATCATCATCCGCCCGGTTCATTAACGGCTCGTCACTGTCCCGCAGTTCATACAATTCCATGATGGTTGTATAGGGCACTATATATTCTACAGGGCTTTGCGGGATGAGAAGCTGGCCATAAATTGCCATCATGACCGCTTCTGTCACAAATTGTCTAGACATCGTTATCCTCCTGAAGTTCAGGTACTGCAATCGTACTGATGGACTTAAAATTATAAAAACACTGTGGAGCGCAAATGTCAACAGTACCCAGTCAACAAGGTGAAGAGAAAGGGCGTAACCATCTGTGAAACAATGGAAATCTTATTTTGTTTTTGTCCGGCCTTATATGAAATGGATTGTGCTGACGCTTATTATCGGTATGATCAAATTTAGCATTCCGTTGACACTGCCGCTGATTCTGAAATATGTGGTGGATGATCTTCTGAGCAACTCCGCACTGACTGTCGCGGAACGTGTCTCGAAGCTGATGTATGTCCTCGGAGGCGCATTATTCCTATTCGTCATTGTTAGAGGTCCTGTTGAGTATTTCCGTCAGTATTTTGCCCAGCTGATCACAAGCAAAGTGCTGTTCGACATGCGCAACAAGCTGTACAGCCACTTGCAGCGCCTGTCACTGCGTTACTATCAGAATACTAAGGTTGGCGAGGCTATATCCAGATTCATCAATGATGTGGAGCAGTCAAAGAATCTCGTGGAAGTCGGGATGATGAACGTGTGGCTGGATATGTTCACGCTCGTGTTTGCACTAGGTTTCATGTTCTACCTCAATCCGGTGCTGGCGCTTGTATCCATAGCCATCCTGCCGCTGTACGGCATTGCCGTGAACACACTTTATAAGCGGCTCAAGCTGCTGACCAAGGACCGTTCCCAGGCGCTGGCAGCGATTCAAGGCTATTTGCATGAGCGGATTCAGGGCATAGCGATTATCCGCAGCTTCACGATGGAGCGGGTGGACCAGAAGCAATTTGAGGCTATCAACGGCAAGTTTCTGGAAAAGGCGATGGCCCAAACGCGCTGGAACGCCGTTACTTTTGCTATTATCAATACCTTAACGGACATCGCCCCGCTGCTTGTGATCGGTTATGGGGGATATCAGGTGATACACGGCAATCTGACGCTGGGTACCTTTGTTGCCTTCTTCGGTTACCTGGACCGGATGTATGCCCCGCTGCGGCGGCTGATCAATTCTTCCACCGTGTTGACTCAAGCCTCTGCATCGCTGGAGCGGGTCATGGAGCTATTGGACGAACCTTACGATATCGTCGATCAGCCTGGAGCAAAGCCGCTGAACAATCCGACAGGAGATATAGAGTTCGATCAGGTATGGTTCAAATATGGCGATGAGAACGAATATGTGCTGAAGGATATTAATCTGCGGATAAACCCCGGACAGACGGTGGCCTTTGTAGGGATGAGCGGCGGGGGAAAGTCCTCCCTAATCAGTCTGATCCCGCGGTTCTATGATATCAGTGAAGGCAATCTGCGAATGGATGGACATGATATCCGGGGGCTGACACAGGAGAGTCTGCGGCGGACTGTCGGCATGGTACTGCAGGATAATTTCCTGTTCAGCGGTTCGGTACGTGAGAATATTCTCTTCGGCAATCCGGCGGCTGGTGAGGCGGAAATTGTCTCTGCAGCGCAGGCGGCGAACGCGCATGATTTCATCATGCAGCTTCCTGATGGCTATGAAACTGAGGTAGGAGAGCGGGGGGTGAAGCTGTCAGGAGGCCAGAAACAGCGCGTGGCGATTGCGCGGGTATTTCTCAAGGACCCGAAGGTGCTTATTCTTGACGAGGCTACCTCGGCACTGGACCTGGAATCGGAGCATCTGATCCAGCAGGCGCTCCAGTCGCTTTCATCCGAGCGCACAACGCTGATTGTCGCCCACAGACTGTCCACGATTACCCATGCAGACCAGATTGTTGTGCTGGAGAATGGAGAGATCACCGAGCGGGGTACCCACGAAGGGCTTATGGCGCTTGACGGAAGTTACGCCCGGCTGTTCAATGTGCAGCGGCTGGATGCATGAATAGAGTGTACTGCCAAGCGGTTCCTTCGGGAGCCGCTTTTTCTTTGCATTTGAATTTAAGTTACAGTATACTGTAACTATAACAGTGAAGTGTAACTAATGTCGGAAGTTTAAATCATTTTTGCGAAGTGGAGGATGGTTGGATGAATACCTATACCGGCAAACAGCTTGCCGATCTTCTTCAGCGGGAAGAGCCGGATATGAATCTAAGAACGATACGGTACTATACGCAAATCGGGCTTCTGCCACCGCTGGAATTATCCGGCAACAAACGGGTCTATACCGGCCGGCATCTGGAATATTTGCGGGCGATCCTCACCTTGTCCAAAAGCGGGGAGAGTCTGGCAGATATTCAAGAGAAGCTTGCGGAATTGCCTGCGGAGGAAGTGGCTAAGATTGGCGACCGTCTGCGTTTCTACCAAACGGAGCATATTTTCCGCAATGAGACCCTAGTCATTAATGAAGATGTGATGCTTACGGTTAGTCCGCGCATATCTGCAGAACTAAAGTCCGAGCTGGTTGAAACGGTGAACCGGCTGCTGAAGGGAGGCAACACCCCATGACTGGAGCGGCAATCACGATCGAGGTGCGTCTTGCAAAGTCTGTGCTGGAGAATGAAGAGGGAATGAATCACCTCTGGGTCCATTTGGAGCCACTTGGCGGGGGGAAGCAAGCGGTACTTGAACTGCAGCTTCCAGCAGGGATCCATTGGGACGGGAAAGCAAAGGGTTATCCACAGGATACCAGTGGCAGAGTCATTATTGAGCAGCCCGAAATACCAAATGACCTTTTATTGAGGATCTATACAATCCAGCCTATGGATTGCGGTTTAGTCAGCTTGAGCATTCATGTGTCATTCACAGATCACAGTGGCATGGAGATCTGTAAAACAGTGCTCGTCCCGCTTAGCATTGTTGATGCAGAAGTTGTGGATGAGGAAACGGTAGAAATAGACGAGGAGGTTGTCAGAAGAGTCAAGGAACAGGCCCTAACTGAGCCAACGGGCACTCATCCGGACGGCAGCGACAGCGGAATGCCCGATTGCTCACTTCCCAAGCTCATTCGCTATGACCCCCATTACCGCTCAGAACTCGAGGAGAAATACCGGGTTGAGGGAACAGGTTTATAAGCTTCATCCCCATCTGGACATGCCAAACAGGCAGGCCACTCCGCTCACAGTGAGTAGAGTGGCCTGCCTGTCTCCATCTTTAAACTATTATCCACGTCCAATCAGCAGGGAGAGGATACCTGCCGCGATCAGCGGACCTACGGGTACGCCCTTGAAGAAAGCGACACCGATAACCGTGCCGATCAGCAGGCCGGCAACGATCGTAGGCTGGCTGCCCATAAGCACTGCTCCACGCCCGCCCAAATAGGCAACAAGGATACCGATCCCAATGGCAAGCAGCGATTTCCAGTGGTAAAAGGAATGCCAGATCATTTGCAGCGATATTTTACCGCTCGCCAGCGGGGTCATCACGCCAATGGTAAGGATGATGATCCCGACAGTCAGGCCATACTTTTCGAGCCACGGAAAAGCCTGCTGCAGTCTAAGCACCCTCAGCAGCAGCAGCACAACCATTGCGATCGTTACCGGCGAATTGCTGCTGATAATACCGAGGGCTGCGAGGCCCAGCAGGAGGAGCGAGGTGATATCCATCGTAACGAAACACTCCTTATCCTAAATAAGCCGTTTTGAAATGATGTGATCCGCAATCAGCTTCCCGTGACCCCGTCCGGTTTCGATGAATACCTCATTTGCATTACGTCCGGAGGCGATAACTCCGGCTACATAAAGTCCCGGGATGTTAGTTTCCATCGTGGACGGGTTATAGGCAGGTTTATCCTGTTCGTCGTCCATGATTGCCCCTGCGGAAGACAAAAGTGTCCTGCTGGGGCGGAAGCCGGTTAAGGCGAGTACAAAATCATTGTCGAGTTCAAGTGTCTCACCGTTTGATTTAGTAACAATGACTGAACCGGGGGTGATTTCGGTTACCCGTGACTCCAGATGGAGCGTTATCTTTTCTTTAGCCACCATGCTTTCAAAGATTGGCCGTACCCACGGTTTGATGTTCTGCGAAATGCTGGCTCCCCGGTAAACCATATCTACGGAAGCGCCCACCCGCATTAATTCAAGTGCCGCATCCACAGCTGAATTGCTGCCGCCGATGACAGTAACCTTCATCCCCGTATAGGGATGGGCTTCACCGAAATAGTGCGTGACCTTAGGGAGCTCCTCCCCGGGGATGCCGATCATATTGGGCTGGTCGAAATAACCGGTGGAGATCACCACGTTTGAGGCTGCATGGGTTAGCTGTTCCCCCCGTTTAGTGATCGTATGTACTGCGAAGCTTCCGTCCGCCAGACGTTCGACTGAGAGCGCTTCTTCGTAAGCGGCAATCTTCAGCCCATGCTGCTCGGCGGCGCGGCGGTAATAGACGAGTGCTTCATGGCGGTAAGGCTTGTCATTGGGTGAGGTAAAAGGTACATTACCAATCTCCAATAAAGAGGTTGTACTGAAGAACTGCATGCTGGTCGGATACAGATAAATGGAGTGGACAATAAAGTTTTTTTCAATAATCAGGCTGGACAGCCCTTGGCGCTGGCATTCCATTGCGGCCGAAAGCCCGCACGGACCTGCCCCGATAATAATGACGTCTTTCATATGGATGGCAACCTCCTGGTGTATACTTTCTTTTCTCTAAATCGTACCTTAAATTTAATGTTTTTGCTATCTGTGCAGCATATTCAGCTAATCGTTATTGCTCTGGAGTTTGGATTAGAGTATAATTAGATATATATCTAAACATAGTTTGATTGTGAAAATTGCTTGCAAATGTTATAGGAGAGTGACCCCGATGCAGCTGGAGAAAATTGTGAATTACCATAAAGCTTTATCCGACCCGACACGCCTGCGCATGCTGCTGCTGCTGTCCAAGGGGGAGGTGCACGGACAGGCGCTGGCAGAGAAACTTAATTTATCACAGCCTACCGTAACCCATCATGCTGCCAAGCTTCGTGAGGCCGCAATGATCAAGGAGCGCAGAGACAAGAATACGGTTTACTTTTCGCTGAACCCCGAGTTTATCAAGGCGGGTTCAGAGGCATCGCTTAAATTTATTTTTGCCAAGGGGGCAGACGATATGGACGAGTTATCTACAGACAAGAGTCTGAAGGACTCAGTGCTGCGCAACTTTTTTGCCAAAGACGGCCGGCTGCGCCAGATTCCCGCACAATACAAGAAGAAGCTGATTGCACTGCAATATATGGTTGAGAAGCTTGAACCCGGTGTGATGTATACGGAAAAAGAAATCAACGAGTTTATCAAACCATTCCATGAAGATTATGCCACGATCCGCCGGGAGTTCATCATGCACCAGTTTATGTACCGGGAAAATGACAAATACGAGCTTAACCCTCCGGAGATGTGGACTCACTGGGAAAATGTCAAATAATGATCTAATATATGGGGATTTTTTGTGACAATTGAAGGTTCGACTGATTAAATGTCCGAATAACGAATAAACTGGAATTGTAAGCGTTATCTGACATATACTTCGAAAGGAGACTTTCAGTATGATATTCAAACGCGCGAAAAAAAATACACCTCCCGTTCATCTCACTGTTACTTTGCCGCAGATCAAGCAAGCTGTTAGGCAATTTGAAGAAGATATGCCTGCTCCGATCAATCGTACCGCACTGATTCTGGAGGATAAGAGCATTGACCTTATCCGGCTCAAGAGATATTTGGGCGGAGTGCCTCATCAAAAGTTTTACATGTCGCGGGAAACCTTCGAAATTTTTGAGGAAGCTGACAAGATGGTGCCTTATTATATTGATATGGTTCAGTCGGCTGTGGATAATTATATTAACGACACCGGCAAGCTGCCGCTGCTTGAGGATACCTGGCTGCCGGAGGTTCATTACCGCCTGCTGCACACTGAACGTTATCTGAAAGAAACACCGCCATTTCCGCTGTACATCACGGAGGAAGAGATGATGCTGACCCATCGCCCGGAGCATTTTGAATGAATGAACGATTTACACTTAACACGAGGAAGACTGTTCAGTTGAGGGGCACTGAGGTGCCTGTCAGCAGAACGGTCTTTTCTTTGTTCATGCTGGCATAGTACAATGAATTACTGGTAACACGTTCCGGAAGAATTTATAGATTAGGAGAATTATTGCATGAACAAAGTACAAGCACTACTGTTTGATCTGGATAACACGCTCATGGACCGTGATTCAACCTTCCGCAGTTTCAGCGAACAATTTGTACGTGATTTCCTCGGGCATTTGCAGCCGGAAGAAGCGCAGCGGGTAGTAGAGGATATTATTGTGCGGGATGCTGACGGGTACCGGGACAAGGACGGTTTTTTTGCCGAGCTTAGTGAGGTGCTGCCATGGGAGAAGGCAGTGTCGGCTGCGGACATCCGGACCTATTATGATGAGACCTACACCGGGCACGGAGCGCTTATGAAGTACGCCGAAGATATTTTGAACTACTGCCGGGAGCAGGGGTATATTCTGGGTCTGGTTACGAACGGCAAGAAACAGATCCAATATGGCAAAATCGATCTTCTTGGACTGCGCGGCTTCTTTAAGTCGATAGTCATTTCCGGCGAAGCCGGAATCAGCAAGCCGGATCCGGCTATTTACCGTCTTGCACTGGAGCGTCTGGGCACGACAGCGGAACAGACGCTGTTCATCGGCGATCATCCGGTGAACGATATCTGGGGTGCAGGCAAGGCGGGTATGGAAACAATCTGGCTGAAGCGTAATCATGAATGGGATGACAAGCTGGATGTGCATCCATGGAAAACCATCCATGAGCTTGATGAGTTGAAGGGGATTCTTTAGCTTTGATGTTGACAATATGCTGCCGGCAAGTTTATTATTACAGCATATTAGTTCGGAAGGAGACGATGTTATATGACAGTTTATATTGCAATTGCGCGATTGGTAACAACTGTTGTGGATACGTGTCTTCCGGGAACAGCAGCTGCAGTGTAAGTAACACGCAGCTTTGCGGGTAAGCTCTACGATGCCTTTTAGAGCCGCCGGGAACCGTATGTGTTCCGGCGGCTTTTTTGTGTGGATCGGTAAGTACGGATACGGTTATTGTATCGTGCATACCGGATTCACGCACAGAAATGTGCTGATCCTCCTCTTCGTGGTGGGGACCGGCATGCTCTGATCTTGACTTCACAGAAATTGTCCCTTGCCATAGTGCAGGGGAGAGTTTCTGTGAAGTCCGCCGCCGGAATGAGGATTCCGGCGGCTTTTTGTGTTCCCGTAATACACGTTAGTCAGAAGAAACGAAGTGATTTATTTCCGCCGCCGGCTTCTTTCGAAGCCGGGCCGGGAGTGTACGAACTAAACAATCAGGAGGATTTAGATGACAATAGAACAATATGGCTGGAATGAAACCTGGATGAACAAGTGGAACGAATTGCATCAAAGTCTGGAAAACAAAACATTTGTACCCGGCAGAATTGTCGGCGATTTCGGCAGCAAGTACAGGGTTATGACAGAAACGGGAGAAACCTGGGGGGAGCTGGCAGGCAGGCTCAGACATACCTTAAACGATTCCGGGGATTATCCGGCAATCGGTGACTGGGTGTCGCTGGTGATGATGGATGGCGGAGAACATGCCGTTGTTCATGGCGTGCTGCCCCGGCAAAGTGTGATTTCGCGGAAGGTAGCGGGAAATACAAATGAGGAACAGATTGTGGCCTCCAACGTAGACACTTTATTCCTTGTCAGTGCGTTAAATGACGATTTTAATGTCCGGCGGATGGAAAGATATCTGATCATGGCCTGGAACAGCGGGGCAAACCCGGTGATCCTGCTGACCAAAGCGGATTTGTGTGATGATGCAGAGAGCAAAATTGCAGAGATGGAGCGGGCAGCACCCGGAGTGGCCGTGTACGCAGTCAGCGCCTTGCTCGGAGACGGGCGGGATAAACTGCTGCCCTATATTGGCAGCGGTCAGACAGTGGCCCTGACCGGCTCCTCGGGCTGCGGGAAGTCAACGTTGGTTAACTGGCTTAGCGGAGCAACCCTGCAGCTCACCCAGGATGTCAGGGAAGGGGACAGCCGGGGGCGGCACACGACCACTCACCGGGAACTGTTCATCCTCCCGGACGGCGGTATCATTGTCGATACCCCGGGAATGCGTGAACTGCAGCTGTGGGAGGATGAAGGCGGACTTGATCTCGCATTCGGGGATATCAGCAGTCTGGCAGCAGATTGCCGCTTTAGCGATTGCAGACATGAACGAGAAGAGGGCTGCGCAGTCCTCGCGGCAGTATCGACCGGAGAGCTGGAAGAAAAACGGCTGCTGAATTACCGCAAAACCCAGAAGGAGCTGCTGTACCAGAGCAGCAAAGAAGTGAAGCAGAAGCGCAAAACAGCAGCCGCTGCGACCAAGGCAGCGCCTTCCCGTTCCAGAAATTCCGGCTGGCGCCGGGAGCTGGAGGAATATTGAGGAACAGTATAATTAAGCTACAGTAACCTGAACAAGAGGGTCCCTTGAAGCCTTAGAATGGCTGTAAGGAGCCCCTCTTGTAACGCAAGGGCGCAGCTCCAGAGAAGCTGCGCCCTTGCTATATATAAATAAAAGTCCGGCTAATTGCAATGCATATATCTAATTAAAGTGCAGATGTCTATCTTTAGAACCGGACCTTTAATGCTGGCGTGTTCTTAGAACGATGCAGCAGCAGTCTTGGCCAGTTGCAATCCGCTTGCGATGATTTCTGCGGATTGTGCAGGGTTCTGGTTGTGGCCTTCGATGATCACTTGAGTAGTATCTTTGAAGCCCCAGAAGTTCAGGTTGCCCATGATGAAGTTGACGGCCATTTCAGCGCTTGCTGCCGGTCCTTCGGAATAGATGCCGCCTCTGGCATTGAGTACAGCTGCTTTTTTGCCAGTCAGCAAGCCAACTGGACCTTCAGCAGTGTATTTGAATGTAGTGCCAGCCTGGTTCAGGTAGTCGATGTAAGTGTGAAGTACAGCCGGAACGGTCATGTTCCAGAGCGGGAAAGCAAATACTACTTTGTCAGCGGCAAGGAACTGATCCAGGTATTTCTTAACCAGTGCAGCACCGGCAGCTTCTTCAGGAGTAGCTTCGTAGCCTTGTGCAGCTTTATAAACACCGGTAATCAGCGTGTTGTCATAATAAGGAAGTTGCTCCGCGAACAAATCCAGTTCAGTGATTTCGTCTTGCGGGTGGGACTCCTTGTAGCTTGCCAGGAATTCGTTGTAAAGCTGAACGCTTACGGATTGATCTGCAGGGCGGTTATTGGCTTTGATGAAAAGTACATTAGACATATGATTTCTCCTTAAATATATATTTAATACTTACTATCAATAATATAGCATTTAATAATTAGTTTGTAAATAACAGTCGAAATAAATTTTTATTCGCTCGACAGCAAAGGCCTTTTCTTTGCAGGGCTACTACATCTCTTTATAAACGAATTGTTTTTTTGGCAGAACATCAATATGTAGTAAAAGCGCTCTGACTCAGCTTCTTTTTCATTTTTGGGCAAAGTTTAAGGAATACAGGACCCGGTTATATAGGTGTTACAAGGATTATAGGAAAAGATTTCCTCACCTCAGGTTGGCAATACAACTTATTGAAGAAGGAGCGATTGATATGTCCATTGACCGTTTTATCATTAAAAAACTGGACAACTGTCACGAAGAGCAGACTCGTCGCAACTTAGTGAAGTTGTTCAAACTGCGGATTCAGAAGGCAGAAAAGGAAGAGAACAGAAATCACCGGATTAGTTGAGATATGCCGCTGACGTACAGATACCCGGCCAACATATAGAACGAGCGGAGCTCATCCCATCTTAATGAAGGGGTGTGCTTTTTTATTGCATAAAAAAATACCCCTCTAATTAATAGAGGGATAGAGCCAATGAATCATTTTCACTATAACTGTGCAATATAG
This sequence comes from Paenibacillus sp. FSL L8-0340, assembly GCF_038593145.1. Lineage (NCBI taxonomy): Bacteria > Bacillati > Bacillota > Bacilli > Caryophanales > Paenibacillaceae > Paenibacillus > Paenibacillus sp. FSL L8-0340. Next base: position 4,277,449 of record NZ_CP151967.1, on the reverse strand, counting down.
CTTCAGAGCCTTTAATTTCGATACTAATCAGAGAATTTAAGCATTTCTGAAGAGCACTTTTGCCCTTCTGGATTTTGAGCTCCAGCGTGCTGTTCAGCAACCGGATAACCTTCTGGGTGGGCTGTTTGTTTTCTGTAGTGAAGTATACAGGTACAAGCTTGTTCTGAAATGTGATGAGCATTCTCATTTTGAAATCACCTCGCTACAAGTATTTCATGATATAGATCATACCCCTCGTTTCTTAATTTTACCTTAAAATTAGCTTATGATAACATAAAGATTACAAGTTTTATAGTTTGGGACTTTTTTATTGCAGTGTGATTCCAAGGTTAGCGGGATCCGGGAAGGATATATCAATGTGAATAAAAAGGATAAGGTATATTTAGCTAATTTTCTGTTCCCAGATAAGCCAGCGGGGAAGGAAATTTCGGATCTGATGCAAATGGCAGCATCCGCGGACCGAATATGCCGGTTAAAATACTGTGAAGGTGAGCAAGTACAGGATATCTGCCTGCAGGTACATAAGGATGTAACATTGATCGCAGGCATTGAGCCCTCAGATTCCTTCGTCTATAGACTGAGCGATCCACAGAAGGTGCAGCGTGCTTGTTATTATCTGTTTAATTGCTTTGAGCCTGCAGAGTTTACCGTAGAGGATGTACCATGTCTGCATCTGTCCAGACGGAGATATAAGGAGCTAAAAGAAAGCGCCGCAACCTACAGCTTGTGTTTTTTGGCAGAATGTCTGACAGCGGAAACAGGGGATTTGCTGCAATCCGCACAGCTTGCGAAGGTCATGAAGAACAAAACGGCTGAAGGAGAGCTTAAGCTGTGTTCACGCAGCAAAGAGGAGTGTAAGCTCCAGCATGCCTTTTTTATTGAAGATACCTCCAGCGGCTGGCTGCTGCGTATGAGCTGCGAAGCCGCGGAGGACTGGATGGTTGCCATTCCGGTTACGAAAGCGCAGATATGCTCTGCTCTCTATGAGTGGGTGCTGCAAACATCTCCAGTGTTTACTCCAGAATAATTGTGGAATAAGCAGGCAGTGTAAGCATGTTGTCCGCCTGACCCGCTTTTCCCCGGAACGTCTTGATTATTGAAGAATAAGTAACGGTGTTCGTGCCGGGATGTAGCGAAATGTTCTGTGTCCCGCCAGTTAAATTGTGAACCACCAATACCTGCTCTCCGGCAGTGATCCGTTCGAAGGCCATAATGCCTCTGTTTCCGGAAGAATATTCGCGAATTCCACCGTCTCTCAGTGCAGGTACTTCATTGCGCAAGGAAATAAGCTGACGTTAATGCTCCAGCAGAGAACCTCTGTTCTGCAGCTGACTCTCCACATCAGCACCGGAATTAGCGGTGTTATTCATCGCCTGCTCCCAGGTGGTCTGGCCATCTCCTTGACCATCGGCAGTCCATTTCATAGGCTCACGTAGGCCTTCATCGGGCTTCACTGCAAGCATTCCTATCTCTTCCCCATAATAAATAAACGGGTTGTCCGGCAAGGTCAGCAGAATAGCTGCGCCATTCTGGCATGATCCGGATTGTTCGCCAGTTGGCTAAGGCTCCCCCCTGAAATCTGCGAATATAGCTTATAAGTTCGCTCCAGAGTAAAAGGCAATCCCACTGTCTTTTTCTGTATTGGCAGAATTCAGCACTGCTTCGGCCAGGCTGAAATTAAACCCCGAATCAAAGGCATGATCCAGATAGGCCCCCTACGGAAACAGCTGAATTCTCCCATACCTCCCACACGATATAAGCTAGCGGTTTACCTCGATTATCGCTTTGCGGAATTCCTGCCACCATGCCACGTTTTTGGCAGTTGTTGCCTCGCTTCTATCCCATACCTGATCTTCGTAGATATGCTTTGCCTGCTGCCGCTAACCGGAATCATTCAAGTAATCCGCCGCTTGAAGGCGCAGGTGAAAGTTCTGGTGCCGTAGAAGCGGTAGCCTGGACGGCGTTTATGTTGTTGTCAGAGCATCCGGCAAGCATGGTAGTGATATTCCTGCAAATGGTCAAAGTGCGCAGCATGAGCGATTAGGCAAGGTCAAAGGCTTGTATTTCATCTGTTGCGGACCCCTCCAATAAATAGCTTCATTAATATGAAAATATAGTAAGCGCTTTATTGATGTCTTAGTCGAATCGCGCCAGTTCTTTCACTTGAAAGTTACTCTCTTTAACCTTTCTTTTGGTATTCGCATATGCTGTAAACAAGGGCAAAAAGACCCGGGAAGAAAGGAGAATGAAGAATGAAAAACAAGAAAAAGCTGTCACTGTCGCTCATGATTCTCGCCTTGTGTTTTTCAGTGCTCGCCGGCTGCGGCGGAGACTCGGCTGCGGTAAAAGTGAAGATCGGCGAAGTAACCCGATCCGTCTTTTATGCGCCCGAATATGTGGCATTATCCCAGAACTTCTTCAAGGAAGAGGGGCTGGATGTGGAGCTTCAGACTATACCCGGCGGTGACAAAACAATGACCGCATTGCTCTCAGGAGCCATTGACGTGGCGCTTGTTGGTCCGGAGACTTCAATTTATGTTTATCAGCAGGGAGCGGATGATCCCGTTATCACTTTTGCCCAGCTGACCCAGCGGGACGGTACATTCCTGTTCGCCCGCAAACCGGATGCGGACTTTAACTGGGATAAAGTAAAGGGGTCGACCTTCCTCGGACAAAGAAAAGGGGGTATGCCGCAAATGGCGGGTGCCTTTACTTTGTTTAACAAAGGGATTGATGCCGAAAAGGACCTCACGCTGATTCAAAATATCGACTTTGCCAATATTGCCGGTGCCTTTGCCTCCGGGACAGGTGATTATGTACAACTGTTTGAGCCACAGGCTTCCATTTTTGAGAGGGAAGACCGGGGCCAGGTGGTGGCATCCTTTGGGGTGGAGAGCGGTTACCTACCTTATACGGCTTTTATGTCCAAGGGTAGTTATATCAAGAAAAATAGTGATACTGTGCAAAAATTTACCAATGCAATCCAGCGTGCACAGCTATGGGTGAAAGAGCATAGTCCGGAAGAGATTGCCGATGCGGTACTTCCGTATTTTGATAAAACGGAGCGTGAGATTGTGATCTCCGCGATCAAGCGCTATAAAGAGCAGGACACCTATGCCGTCGATCCGGTGGTGGAAGGCGAAGAGTGGAACAATCTGCTGGATGTTATGGATAATGCCGGAGAGCTGAAAGAACGGGTTCCGGCGGAGAAAATTGTGAACAACAGCTTTGCGGAAAATGCGAAAGACAACGTCAAGTAGCGTTGTCTTCAGACTAAGGGTTAGGAGGGGCTGATATGCTGCCAGTAGTGCAATTGGAGGAAGTGACGCATGCCTATCTGGGTGACCGCGAGGCTTCTCTGGCCATTGAGGACCTCAGCCTCAGTGTAGAACAAGGAGAGTTCGTCAGTCTCGTCGGGCCGAGCGGCTGCGGCAAGACGACACTGTTGTCGATCATAGCCGGGCTGCTCAGTCCATCCCGCGGCGAAGTGTTCGTTAACGGACATCGTCTCAAGGGTCCCTCCCCGGAGGTAGGGTATATGCTCCAGCAAGATTACCTTTTTCCTTGGCGGACGATCCTGGACAACGCTCTGCTTGGACTGGAGCTCACCGGAAATCTGAACGAAAACACACGTCAAAAGACGCTGGAGCTGCTGAAGGATATGGGGCTGGAGGGCAAAGAGCAAGCCTATCCGTCACAGCTGTCCGGCGGTATGCGCCAGCGTGTGGCACTGGTACGGACACTGGCTACCGACCCGGGCCTGCTGCTGCTGGATGAACCGTTCTCTGCGCTTGATTATCAAATCAAGCTGCAGCTCGAGGATCTGGTATCTGAGACGCTGCGCCGCCGCGGGACCACTGCGGTACTGGTTACCCATGATCTGTCAGAGGCGATCGCCGTCAGCAGCAGGGTGATACTGCTGCAGCGGAACCCGGGGAGAATACGTAAGATATTTACCGTTCCGGAGGAAATCCGCAATACGCCCCCGCTGTATGCGAGGGACTTGCCCGGTTTCGCGGAGCTTTTTCATGGCGTCTGGAAGGAAATGGAGTTGGCTGGGAGGGAAGACGTATGAAATCAAGTCAGCAAAGCGAAATAACGGCTTCCCGCGCACAATGGCTGGAGCAGAAACATAACGATTACAGGAAGAAAAAACGGCGCTGGCAGAGCAGGGTCATGGCCGTGCGTGGCAGTCTGCTGCTGCTGTTTTTTCTGCTATGGGAAGCAGGGGCCCGGCTGGGCTGGATTGACGAACTGCTGTTCAGCTATCCGACGAAGGTCTTCCGTCAGATCTGGGAAGACATGATCAGCGGAAGCCTCTGGCCGCATTTGGGCATAACCGTAGGGGAGACCGTGGTCGGCTTTGTACTCGGAACGCTGCTTGGAACATTGCTGGCAGTGATCATCTGGTGGTCGCCTTTTTTATCAGCGGTGCTTGACCCGTACATGGTCGTTTTCAACAGTATGCCTAAGGTGGCGCTGGGGCCTATCTTTATCGTGATGTTCGGTGCCGGATTTACTGCAATCGTCATCACTACTTTATCCATCACTGTTCTCATTACGACTCTTGTTGTGTATAACAGTTTTTGCAGCGTAGACCCGAATCTTGTGAAGGTGGTCAGGTCGTTTGGGGCGACAAGAGTACAGGAGTTTTTCAAGGTTATCCTGCCGGCATCCTTCCCTACGGTTGTTTCTACCTTGAAGGTAAACGTTGGCATGTCCTGGGTGGGTGTAATTGTCGGTGAATTTTTGGTAGCGAGGTCGGGGCTTGGATATCTGATTATATATGGTTTTCAGGTGTTCAATTTCACTCTTGTCATGTCCAGTCTGCTGATTATTGCAGCGGTGGCTACGGCGATGTACCAGATGGTTGTCTATGTGGAGAAGTTGTTATTGTCGAGACGGTGAGAAACATGTCATATTGTGTCTCCCCGGAAAATCTTGTACCATGTTTATATCTTTACCTGAATGATGAAACGCCAAGGAGAGGTATTTACATGGGATTTCGAATTATCAAAACAGCGGCGGCGACGCTGCTGTCCATTCTGCTGGCAGCCGCAATAGGCATACCTAACGCGCAGAGCGCAGGCCTGCTTGCGATCCTCGGAGTGGAAACTACGCGTAAAAGGAGTCTCCGAACGATAATGGCACGTTTCTCAGCCTCGCTTGTGGGACTCTTTTTAGGCTGTATTCTGTTTTTCATCCTGGGCTTTCATTATTGGGTACTTGGCTTGTATGTGCTGTTCGGTTTCCCGCTGATCGTTAAATCGGGCTTTAAGGAGGGCATCGTTACCAGCTCGGTAATCGTGTTCCGCGTGTTCGGACAAGCTGAACTGTCACTTCATGTTCTGCTGCAGCAGATTGAGCTGCTGGTTGTGGGCCTGGGATCGGCGGGGCTGGTCAATCTGATCTATATGCCGCAGACCGGCGGGGTAATTGCGGGTATCCGCAAGGAGGTCGACAAGTACTTTTCGATTATATTTGTACAAATGGCAAGGACGCTGCGGGACCCGGGTTATATCTGGGACGGTAAGGAGCTTATCGGTGCGAACGAGGCCGTACAGCGGGGGCTGACGGCTGCGTCCAGGGAAATGGAAAACCATGTGATTCATCCGGATGAGGCCTGGAATATTTATTTCTATATGCGAAAGGAGCAACTGGAGTCAATCCAGAATATGATGCAATTACTCTCCCAGGTGTACCGGCAGCTGCCGCATGGAGATATGGTTGCCGAATTGTTCGATCAGCTCTCTAATGATGTACTGGCAGAGGAATACACTGGACGGACGGAGAAGCTGTTGGATGCGCTTGAGCAGGAGTTCGAGCGGATGGAGCTGCCGGAAACCCGTGAAGAGTTCGAGGTCCGTTCTGCGATTCTGCAGCTCTGCCGGGAGCTGGCGCTTTATCTGAAAATTGCCAAACGCCATAAGGTTCCGGTTGAAGCCAAACCGCTGAAACGACCGGCCACTTTCCGGTGATCCTCGTAATCTAAAAAATGTAAATGTCGGTGAGGTATTAACATTGCCGCGTAAAATAACGATAAGAAATGTAAGAACTAAAAGTGAGCTGGTAATTGTCCCGTCATTCAGTTTTTGTTCAGGCAACAGGATTAACGTGTTATTCATTAGAAGATGGGGCAGTGAAAGTTCCAATTACTGCAGACAGTTCGCATAGGTGAATTTCTGCGCAGGTAGGTGAGGACTGTTGAACAACAGCAATGAACAATATATCGGTAAACAGCTTGTTGAGAATCTCTTCAATCATAATGGCGTGTTTGTTCTGCCCGCACTGACTTTGTTAAGCAGTGATCATATCCGTCTGATCAGTCAGCACAAAATCTTTCTCGAGCCACATGATGTGGTTCAAGTGGACAGTGCAGCTTTCTATCAGATTGCGGTTGACGAGTGCACGTCTGCGATGGAGAGTATCTTTGAGCAACTACGTTTTAACAAGAGCAAACGGCTGCCCATGATTGAGCTGCGCAATGAAGTCATTCCCTTTATCCAGCGGGTTAGTGAGAAAAACGATTTTTACGGAATATTGGCTGCGTTGCAGTCTAAGGATGATTATACATACAGACATAATGTTGCAGTCGGAATTTTGTCTACACTTCTGGGGAAGTGGCTCAAGCTGAAACCGGAAGAACTAAGTATGCTGACCATTGCCGCAACGCTTCATGATATCGGGAAAATTATGATACCTGCTGAAATTTTGTCCAAGCCCGGACCCCTGAATGAAGAAGAGCTTGCGATGATGAAAAAGCATACCACTATTGGATACGAGATGATCAGGGACACGGTCGGCACCAATCATATGCAGGCACTCGTTGCGCTGCAGCATCATGAACGCATGGATGGCAGCGGATACCCTTTCGGTGTTCTGGGTCACCGGATTACGGATTTCAGTAAAATAGTTGCCGTGGTGGATATTTTCCATGCGATGACTTCTGACCGCTACTACCGGAAGGCCTCGCCTTTATATGAGGTTTTGAGGCAGATGGAGGATAATGTCTACGGCAAGCTTGACCCTTATATTTGCAGTGTCTTTATCAATAAGCTGATGCAGTCAATGATAGGCAACGAAGTAGTGCTCTCGGATGGGCGGATAGGCAAAATCATCATGATTCTCGCGCATGATCCGCTGCGGCCATTGGTTAATATTGATGAGGATTTCATTGATCTCAGCAGGCACCGGGATTTGGGGATTATGCGGGTAATACCGCTATAAAACCCCGTATGAAGACACCCGCAGGCGGTTGCTGCGGGTGTCTTTGCTGTTCTGATATTAAGAATAACGGCTACAATAGCGGGAGTGGAGTCGCGGCTTAACGGAAGTTCTACGGTTGCCCTATGGGCTGTCCGTTTTTTTGCTATGTACTCATAACCGGGGGATTTTTGCAATAAAATGAACTATGAATCTTATAACGGGGCGCATGGAGGGCTTACCCAAATTTATTTCTACTCTAACAATCAACAAATGCCCAGAACGTGCATACACTTGATAGTGAATGATTGTATGGAGGAGGTTTAAAGATGTCATTAAGTCATAAACGTCAAACAAGGGAGATCATTACGAAGGCAATTTGCGGCAAAGGTCGTAAGTTCTCTACCGCAACTCATACCGTGACTCCGCCACATCATCCGACAAGTATTCTGGGGGCTTGGATTATTAACCACCAGTACGAAGCGGTTGCCGCCGGAAACGGAATCGAAGTAATCGGTACTTACGATGTGAACATCTGGTATTCGTACGACAAAAACAAGCAGACCGAGGTAGCCAAGGAAACGGTCTCCTATGTGGAGCTCATTCCGCTGTCGTATCTGGATCCGAGACACCGTGCTTCCACGGTAGAGGTCTCTGCGGAGGCAACGCAGGAACCCAATTGTGTGGAAGCCGGTGTCTCTCCGGGCGGCGGCAGTGTGACACTTCGCGTAGAGCGGGAATTCGAAGCGGAACTGGTGGCTGAGACCAAGGTTCGCGTGTTTGTCACTGACCAAACGGATGATCCGGAAGACAAGGATTACGATTTCGACGGTGAAAGCTTTGATTTCGATGATCTGGATCCTGACGCCCTGGATGATGAGCTGTAAGGAAGGAATGCGCCGCCGCCAACTGAATATCGGGTGGGTTATAATCCATTATATGTAGTGGGGGCGGCGGCGAGAGGGCGAATGCCCTCCTTTTTATTTTTTATTTATTTCTAAAGTTAGGGGAACGAACCACTAGGGAGGAGCCAGCGTGAATGAAGGATTAAAGGAGTACCTGCAGCTAACTCCGGAGCAACAAGAGCTCCGGCTGCGGCGCTGTGGACTGGAGGCTGCTCTGTCTGCCGGCGGGAATCGCTTGGAGAGGGATGCAGGGCAAGCCGGAAGAATAGCTGTTGCAAATGGCCATACATATAAGAAGGGTCCCGATATGGACAGACACAAACAGCAATACTTGGTTAAAGTATTCAATTTGGCGGTGCTTGTGATCACACCGCTGGGTACCGGCCGGGCCATGAGTGCTGCAGCGGGGAATACCCGCCCAGCTGCCTCAATCGGTAGGGATAGTGTGTCCGGGGGCACCGGTGTTAGCTTGCTAGATGAGGGTGAAATTGATAGCCATGAAGATCATGGAGACCCTGGAAATCCCGGAGATTACGGAATACTCGGTGAACAGGCGCATTACAGTCCCGTCCCGGAGCGGCGCGGAACTGCCGGACTGGTGAGGGGAATTGCTGTTAGAGCTTTATACAGCCTGGGCCTGGACAGTGGTGAAGTCCGGCTAAAGGCTATGCGGGGAAGGCGATACCTTGTGGAACAGATCCTCCCGCTTGCGGAACCTGCCGGCAAGCCGCTGCCGGAGCCTTACCGTACAGCGTCGCTGGCACTGGACCGCGACCTGGCCCGGGAGCTGCCTGGCCGTCCAGGCATGCTGATGGGCATGGACCCGGAGTTTCTTCTGCTCCGGGAAACCTCCGGCCGCGTCGTGCCCGCATCGCGGTTCCTGCCCGTAGACGGCGTCGCGGGCTGCGACGCCGGACCTCCGGGAACGCGCGGCATGTTCCCGGTCGCCGAGCTGCGCCCTGCGCCGCGCGGGGAACCGCGCGCACTGCTGGCGCAGCTGATGTCCGCCGCAGCCACGGCGGACCGGATGGTATCCGACCGCTCGCTCCGCTGGCGGGCGGGAGGCATGCCGCTGCAGGGCTGGGCCCTAGGCGGCCACCTGCACTTCAGCGGCGTCCGGCTGACGGCGCCGCTGCTGCGTGCGCTCGACAACTATCTGGCGTTGCCGCTGCTGCTGCTGGAGGACGCCCGGGCTGCGGCGCGGCGTCCGCGTTACGGGGTGCTCGGCGATTTCCGTATTCAGCCGCATGGCGGCTTTGAATACCGGACCTTGCCGAGCTTCCTGGTGTCCCCGGTCATCGCCAAAGGCGCGGTCTTCCTGGCTCACCTGATCGTGAGCCGCTATGAAGACCTGACCTTGCGCCCGCTGGACCGGGAAGAGCTGCATGCCGCCTATTACAGCGGCAGCAAAGATCCGCTGCGCCCCGCCTGGGCTCCATTGCAGGACCAGCTTCGCGCACTGGACGGCTACGCACGCGCAGCCCCTTACGTAGAACCGCTGTTCCGCTGCATCTCCGCGGAACAGACCTGGGATGAATCGCGGGATATCCGTCCGCTGTGGACCGGGAAAGAGTCCATGAGGAATCAGCGGTAATCGTGTTGGAAATTCTGTCGCCCTGAGGCTTATATACCTGCGCCTGTAAGTTGATTTTCTTTATGTAAATAAGTCATGGACCATTTGTCGATATCACGGAAACCGAGTTTTTTGTAGATTAAGCCTGCTTGAGGATTGTTATAAAAAAGGCATAGTGATTTTCCCTCGGCCAGAATATCGGCACAAAGCTGTGCGACTACCCGTGAAGCTAATTTTTGTCCCCTGTATTCCGGGTGGGTGGCTACGGCGACTATCATCGCCGACCGCGAATTTTCCGCTGCGGTTGACGCAGTAGCAATTACCTCCCCGTTCTGTTCGACGAAGTAGGTGCGTCCGGTTCCGCTTTCCAGCGTTTTATGCAGGGTTTTACGCGCGTCCTCCGGACTGCTGGTGAACTCTGAAATAACATCCGTCAATGCACAAATAGCATCCACATCCTGTGTCGTGGCTTTTCGGATGGGCACAGGAGCGGATGCCGCTGTACGGATTTCCTCATTCATCTCTGTCAGCTCGGCGAAAAGCATCTCTTTTTCCTGCCGGATATTCAACCATTTACTGAGTGTCCGCACGACCTCTAAAGAGCCGGAGATCATTTCGGCGTTTTTGTTTCTGCCCAGCAGTTCCGCAAAACCCTCCGCATCAAAAGGCCCCTCTGAATATGGCAAATAACTTCCGTAGAAACGCAGTATCACTGCTTTTAACGGCCCGTCTACAGAGTCACTTTCTCCCCAAAGCTCCATGAAATCCTGCTCGAACCCGAAATTTTCCACGTCTCCGATAATGTATAAATTGATAGCCGGATTTTTGCCTACCAGTTCCATCAAATTTTCCCGGTCGGCTTCATTCAGTTTGCGTATCAAGCTTGTACCTCCTTCAGTTTCAGTAATGTATAATAATTCCTTTATAATTTTACAGCAAATTATTGAAAAAGCACATCATATGGTCATGCTGATCTTCAATGGCTATAATTAACAATATCTGTAATGCACCCGATGCAGGCAGCGTTCCAGCTCTGGTGTTCTCTTATTGTGACTTCCCGGGGTGACTTTGCCTTGCATGTTTCTGTTATAATAGAGAACACAGAAGATAGGTATGGAGGTCAATGATGGCAAAATATACGCCGATGATAGAACAGTATTTAAAGGTAAAGGAAGGGGCAAAGGACGCTTTCCTTTTTTTCCGGCTGGGCGATTTTTATGAAATGTTCTTCGAGGATGCGGTTCTCGCTTCGAAAGAGCTTGAGATTACTTTAACCGGCCGTGAGGGTGGGGGCGAAGAGCGCATTCCGATGTGTGGAGTGCCATACCATGCCGCGGAAGGTTACATACAGCGTTTGATCGAAAAGGGATACAAGGTTGCGATTTGCGAGCAGCTGGATGATCCCTCTGTAACAAAGGGCATGGTGCGCCGGGATATTGTCCGCGTAGTCACACCAGGTACAGTAATGGACGGCAAAATTATTACGGACAAAAGCAACAACTACCTCGTTTGCGTGACCGAGCAGGACGGGATGATGGCTCTGGCTGCCTGCGATTTGACTACGGGTGAGCTGTATGTCACTTCCGTTCTTTCAGGTTCGGAATGGCTGCGTGACGAGATCGGCATTTATGAGCCAGCCGAGATTATCGGAGATGCTAACCTGCTCGAGAGTCTGCGCAGTGAGGCCTCACTTCTGGCGAAGCCGGTCGTGTACACACCTTGGGAGAAACGCGAAGAGGAATTGGCCCGCCGCCAGTTCGGCGAAGCGGCCTGGGTGCGTCTGGAGAGTGAACGGGGCAAATGTCTGGCGATGCTCATTTCCTATTTGAGTGAAACCCAGCGGCGTTCCCTGGGACAGCTTAGCCAGATTTCGCCGTATGAGCCTGGCAACTATATGATTCTGGATCCGTTCACACGCCGCAATCTGGAACTCACTGAAACGGTGCGCGAGCGCTCCAAAAAAGGTTCACTGCTCTGGCTGCTGGACCGCACCGAAACTTCGATGGGCGGGCGTCTTTTGCGCCGCAAAATTGACAAGCCGCTCCTGCAGCGGGCTCCGATTGAGCGTCGACTGGAGGCAGTAGATTATCTCTATAACCAGTTCATTGTCCGTGAGGATTTGCGCGGGGCGCTGAAAGAAATCTATGATCTGGAGCGGCTCGTCGGGCGCATCGCCTTCGGCAGTGCCAACGGACGCGATATGAATGCCCTGAAGCAGTCACTGGCACAAATACCGGCCCTGAAAGATATGTGTCTGACTTCAGGTTCAGAGACGCTGAGAGAGATCGGTTCCACCATGGATGAATGTGCAGAGCTGCGTGAGGATATCGAGCGGGCAATTACCGAAGATGCGCCGGTGTCTGTGCGGGACGGGGGAATTATCCGGACAGGCTATCATGAGCGCCTGGACGAGCTGCGGGAAGCGAGCAGCAGCGGTAAACGCTGGATCGCCGAGCTGGAGGCGAAGGAGCGCCAGGCTACAGGCATCAAGTCGCTGAAGATCGGCTACAACAAAATTTTCGGCTATTATATAGAAATTACCCGCTCCAATCTTGCTTCCTTGCCGGAAGGAAGATATGAACGCAAGCAGACCCTGGCGAATGCAGAGCGTTATGTTACCCCTGAGCTGAAAGAGAAAGAAGCGCTGATTCTCGAAGCCCAGGACAAAATGACTGATCTCGAATACAGCCTGTTTACCGAGCTGCGGGACCGTATTGGCGCACAAATTCCCCGGCTGCAGGCCTTGGCGGAGAAGGTTGCGGAAATAGATGTGTATCAATGTCTTGCTGCGGTCAGCGCCGAGCACCGGTTTGTAAAACCCAAGCTATCCGACGGTTATGACATGAGTCTTACAGGTGGACGGCATCCGGTAGTAGAAGCGGTGCTGAAAGATTCTGCATTTATAGCAAACGGCAGCACACTGAGCAAGAATGAAGGCAATATATTGCTTATCACCGGCCCTAACATGGCTGGCAAAAGCACATACATGCGCCAGGTGGCCCTGATCTGCATTCTGGCCCAAATCGGCTGCTTTGTTCCGGCAGAAAGCGCGGAGGTTCCGCTGATAGACCGGATCTTTACACGGATTGGAGCGGCGGATGACCTGATCGGCGGGCAGAGCACCTTTATGGTGGAGATGGCCGATATTCAGGTCATGACTGAGAAAGCAACATCGCGCAGCCTTATTATTATTGACGAGCTGGGCCGGGGCACCTCAACAAGCGAGGGCATGGCTATTGCCCAGGCGGTTATTGAATACGTGCATGATACCATTGCCTGCAAAGCACTGGTCTCGACGCATTTTCATGAGCTGGCCCATTTGGAGCAGAGCCTGCAAGGGCTGAAGAATTATTCTATGGCCGTGCAAGAAAGCGGAGACAAAGTGAACTTCCTGCGCAAGCTTGTGCCGGGAGCTGCCGACAGCAGCTATGGCATCTATTGTGCCCGGTTGGCCGGATTGCCGGAAGGTATTATTGACCGGGCATATGGTCTGCTCCAGAGCATTGAGCAGTCGGCACCTCCGGGCTCGCCTGCGCTGCAATACGGAACTGCCTATGAGAGTCGTCACAGTGTGAAGGAACAGGCAAGTGGACTATCTGCAAGCCGGACGCAAGACACGGATGTATTGCCATCAGGAGAGGATGCTGCCTTCATGCATGCGGGCAATGCAGCCGCCGTGAGCAAATCAGGCGGATCAGCTTACTCCGAAGCTGCCGTCTCGCTGGCCTCCTTGCCGGATGCAGAAGACGCTGAAGTCGTACAACTGTCGATCTTTGGGGAAGAAGAGCCGCGCAGGAACCGTAAAGGTGGAGCGGCTTCCGCACCTGCACCTGTTAAAGAAAATCCGCTACTGAAAGAGCTGGTTGCCGCTGTTCAGGGTGCAGATCTGATGAATATGACCCCTCTGCAGGCAATGGGCCTGTTGAATGAGCTTAAGCAAAAAGCCAAGGAGCTGTAACTTAGGGTTTTTCCAAGTAAGCGTAATTCTAGCGAAGAACAAACATCACTATTGGCGAGGTGAATACAAAATGGCTAAAATTCATGTACTGGACGAGCATATTGCCAACCAGATTGCAGCGGGTGAGGTTGTGGAGCGGCCGGCTTCCGTTGTGAAGGAGCTGGTGGAGAACGCGATTGATGCCGGCAGCACCCGAATTGAGGTTTCTGTTGAAGAGGGCGGATTGCAGAGCATCCGCGTCAAAGACAACGGCTCAGGTATTGAGCCAGAGGACTGCGAGACCGCCTTCTACCGCCATGCGACCAGCAAGATTGCGAATGGACGCGATCTGTTCCTGATCACGAGCCTTGGCTTCCGCGGCGAGGCTTTGCCCAGTATCGCCGCTGTCTCGAAGGTGTCCCTTCTGACTGCCAGCAGTGATGATGGTAAAGGCAGATTGATTGATATCGAAGGCGGGAAGCTGATCCGCAACGAGGATACACCTTCCGGCAAGGGAAGTGATCTTGCAGTAAGGGAATTATTTTTCAACACACCGGCAAGGCTGAAATATATGAAGAGCATCCAAACCGAGCTGGGGCATATTTCGGATGCGATGTACCGGATGGCTTTGGCTCATCCGTCCATCTCCTTTACGTTGCATCACAACGGTAATCAGCTGCTGCATACACTTGGCAATGGCGATCTGTTACAGGTGATTGCTGCCGTTTACGGTACATCAGCGGCCAAGGCGATGCTGCCGATCTCAGCAGAAGATCCGGATTACCGGATTGCCGGCTTTGTCAGCAGGCCGGAGTGGACCCGCTCCAACCGCAATGCGGTCACCACGATTGTAGGCGGAAGATACATCCGCAGTAACGGGCTGAATGCGGCTATTATGCGGGCTTATCACACGCTGCTGCCGATTAACCGCTATCCGCTGCTCGTATTGCAGCTGGACATGCATCCGTCTCTCGTCGACGTCAATGTACACCCGGCGAAATTGGAGGTGCGTTTCAGCAAGGAGATCGAACTGTACGCATTTGTTGAACAGGAGATCCGCAAGGTTCTGCTGGGCCAGAGTCTGATTCCGCGGCCGGGCAAAGAAATAATAGGCGCCAAGGGCAGCAGCTCCTTTATCCAGGAGCAGTTTGCCTTTCCGAAAGGAGCCATTCCTCAGCCAGCCGATGGCCTGCCAGGAATGGCCCGTAATGACCAAGACAGTCAAGACCCGCGGACCGCTGGTCCGCGAAGTGATATGCCCTCCGGTGTTGCTCCGCAGAGTGATCTGCAGCAAGCGGGTACATTGGATGCTAACCATCCTGCAGAGAGACCGGGCTCCTGGAACAGCGGAATCAGCGGTGCTTCCTCCTTCGGTAGCGGTGCTGCAGGAGGAGAACGCTACTCGGGCAACACACAGCAGCGGACAGGAGAGCCTCAGAGCGCAATGCCGGTGGCCCGGGAGACTGCTGCGTTATACAGCGGCAGTACTTCTTCATTGCCGCGTGAAGGGACTGGCGGCAGCTACCGCGAGCCTGCCGGGGCAATGCCGACCCGGGGAGGGATGCCATCAGCAGAGGAGCTGTATGCTCCAGCCGGCAGTGAAGATCCTGCGCTTCCTCAGTTCCCTGAGCTGAATTATATCGGCCAGCATCATGGGACATATCTTATTGCCCAGAATGACATCGGGCTTTATCTGATTGACCAGCATGCGGCACATGAACGGATTAATTATGAATATTATTATGAGAAATTCGGGCGTCCCGAGGATGCTTCGCAGGAGCTTCTCCTGCCGATCACCCTGGAATTCACCCCTTCGGAGAGCCGCCAGCTCAGTGAAAGGCTGCATTGGTTCGAACAGGCAGGTGTATTTCTTGAGCATTTCGGAGGACAGACTTTTCTGGTCCGTTCCTTGCCGTACTGGTTCCCTGAGGGAGATGAGAAGGCGGTCATTGAGGAAATGGCGGAATGGGTGCTGAGCGAACGTTACATCGACCTGGCCAAACTGCGTGAGAAATCCTCCATTCTCTGCTCCTGCAAGGCGTCCATCAAGGCCAATCAAAAGCTTACAGAGCAGGAGGTAGAGGCTCTGCTGTCCAGGCTGGCAGCTTGCCGCCAGCCATATACATGTCCGCATGGACGGCCGATCGTGGTTTCTTTCTCTTCCTATGACCTGGAGAAGCTGTTCAAACGTGTCATGTAAGTGCAGCTGCACTGCATATGAGGTAAGCCAGCTCACTTACAGCTCTTGATCTGCAATCTCTGTTCATTTCTATTTTAACGCTCTAATGCGTACCAGATCGGAGGCATCATGATTATAACAACGGGCTTTGACCCGATACCGGAAATTGAGCTGCGGGCTAAGCAGCTTGCCGGGCGCACGGGCGCACCTTATGTGCTTAGGGCTAGGTTCTCCATGCCAAAGCTGGCGGAACGTTACGGGGACGAGGAGATTCTGGTAGTTCTGCAGGAGGCGGTACGGCTGATCTCGCCGGGTCTGCCACCGATGGAGTTTCATCCCAGTATGGGCTTTGTCCGGGCGAAACGCATCCTGAAGGGCGAATCTGATCCCATGCTGGAAGCTGCCGGAATGCTGCCGGGAGACAGCGTGCTGGATTGTACGGCGGGGCTTGGCAGCGATTCTCTGCTGTTTGCCGTCCACGGCGGAGAAGATTCCGTGGTGACTGCGCTGGAAAGCTCCTTGCCGCTGTATGCGCTGCTGCTTGAAGGCATGAGCCAGTACATTTCCGGCCAGCAGAAAGTAAACGAAGCGCTGCGCCGCATCCAGGTTGTGCACAGCGAACATCTGGGGTACCTGCGGGAACAGCCGGACAATAGTGTCGATATCGTCTACTTCGACCCGATGTTCCGGGTTCCCTTAACGGATTCTGCGGCGATATCCCCCTTGCGCCGTTTCGCTAACACAGCGGCCTTGACCGGGGAGAGTGTCGCTGAGGCAGTCAGAGTAGCACGCAAGGCTGTCCTGCTCAAAGAGAAGGCCTTAAGCGGTGAATTCTCACGGCTGGGCTTTACCGAACAGCTGCGCAGCAGCTCCAAAACATCGTACGGGGTGATACACATTGACAACTGAGACTAAACCTAAGGTTCTGGTACTGCTGGGGCCGACTGCAGTCGGCAAAACAAGGCTAAGCCTGGAGCTCGCGGAGACATACAGTGCAGAGATCATCTCCGGTGATTCCATGCAGGTCTACCGCGGAATGGATATCGGCACAGCCAAGATCACACCAGCGGAGATGAAGGGGATTCCGCATCATTTAATTGATATCCATGATCCGCAAGAAGCCTATTCCGCCGCAGAATTTCAGGTGCAGGGCGTCCGGCTGATCGAGGAGATCAGCGCCAGGGGCAAGCTTCCTTTTATTGTGGGTGGAACGGGACTGTATATTGAATCCCTGTGTTACGGTTTCCGCTTCTCTGAGGCCGTGGCGGATGAGGCGTTCCGCAGCGAGCAGGACGCCTTTGCCGAGGAGCATGGAGCAGAAGCCCTGCACGCCAGACTGGCGGCTGTAGACCCTTCCAGCGCTTCCAGATTGCATCCGAATGACCGCCGCAGAATCATCCGTGCACTGGAAATTCATCACCAGACAAAGGTTACGCTTTCGGCGTCCCATGAGGCTCAGAAGAAGGAGTCTCCATATGAGTTATGCCTCATAGGTTTGACAATGGACCGGAAAATACTATATAAACGTATTGAAGACCGAATCGATCAGATGCTGGCGGAAGGTCTCGTCGCCGAGGTGAAAGGACTGCTGGATCACGGCTACAGCAGAACTCTTGTGTCCATGCAGGGATTGGGCTACAAGGAAATTGCCGCTTATCTCGCGGGAGAAACGACGCTGGACGAGGCTGTGACACTGCTGAAACGCGATACCCGCCGATTCGCCAAACGACAATTGTCATGGTTTCGCCACATGAAGGAAATCCAGTGGATCGACGATTTCAATGAGCAAAACTTTTCAGAGAATTTTGCAAAAATACGTGCTATAATAGCAGGAAAGTTTCTCTCAGGTCTTGAATATACTTCTGAACAATCTAATTGAACCATTGGGGGTACGTCATATGAACAAGTCCATTAACATCCAAGATACGTTCTTGAACCAGCTGCGTAAAGAGAATATCCCTGCTACAGTATATTTGACCAACGGCTTTCAAATCCGGGGAATCATCAAAGCATTTGACAATTTTACAATTGTCATCGACAGTGACGGACGCCAGCAAATGGTGTACAAGCATGCCATTTCCACCTTCACGCCACAGCGCAGCGTATCGCTGATGCAGGACAGCGGAAGCGAAGAATAACATTTTTTACAACCTTGTAGTGAAACCTTTTTGTTTATAAAGCGTTTGAATAGAGAGTGCGAGAGAGCAACCTGTGAAGGTTGTTCTTTTCATTCGTGTATACAATTTCAAGATGTTTCCGAAAGGGAGTCAGGAGGCAGCATGTCTAGAGACGATTTTTCCAGGACGAACCGCAATAGAGACAGGGGCACCACCCCTGCGAGTCCCAAAGGGAAGCCTAAGAAAAAGAAGAAGTTTCTAACCAAGAAACGCGTACTGTGGAGTTTATTTTTTGCAACGGCGCTGGCGATTTTTTGTGCGCTTGGCGGTTACCTGTTTATTATGCTGAACGGGCAGAAACTGCTGAATGAGAACGAGGATAAATTAAGCGTGAACCCGCCGACACAGATTTTTGACCGCAATGCAAATTTGATCGGTGAACTGTCACTGGAAAAAAGTGATCCGGTAGAGTATGAAGATATTCCGAAACAGCTGATCGAGGCTTTTGTTGCTACAGAAGACAAACGTTTTTTTGAACACAAGGGTGTGGATTTATGGTCGATCGGCCGAGCAGCCGTCAAGGATATCGCTGCACGCAGCATGGTGGAAGGCGGCAGTACGATCACCCAGCAGCTTGCGAAGAATATCTTTCTGACACGTGATAAGACATTTTTCCGCAAAGCGACTGAGGTTTCCATTGCTGTAGCGCTTGAGAATGAGAAGACCAAAAATGAGATTATTACGTTATACCTGAACCGGATTAACTTTGGTGGCACAATCTACGGCATCAAGGCAGCATCTATCCGTTATTTTGGTCAAAGCAATCTTAACGAACTTAAGTTGTGGCAAATCGCCACATTGGCTGCTATGCCGAAGGGGCCGTCCCGTTACAATCCGCTGCGCAATCCGGATTTGTCCAAGGAACGCCGCGGTGTAGTGCTCCAGCTGATGTATGAACAGGGGAAAATTACTGAACAGGAGCGGGCTGAAGCCGCAGCGGTCAATTACAACTACAAACCGCCCGAAAGCAAACAGCGTTATCAGGCCTTTATTGATTATGCTATAGACGAGGCGGAAGATAAGTTTGGATTAACCGAAGATGATCTCAACATCGGCGGATACAAAATTTATACAACGATGGATAAAAACGCCCAGCAGACGGTAGAAGATGCATTTGCCGACAGCGACAATTTCGAAAAAAGTGTGGATGAGGAGCTGGTACAGGGTTCGATGACCATCATCAACCAGGAGAATGGCAGCATCGTTGCGCTGATGGGCGGACGGAATTATGAGAAGAAGGGCTACAGCCGTGTTAATGGCAGCCGTCGTTCTCCGGGCTCTTCCTTCAAACCCTTGGTTTCTTACGCTCCTGCTCTGGAGTCGGGGAAATTCTCAAGCTCCTCAATGCTCAGCAATGAAAAGCAGTGCTTCGGCAAATACTGTCCGAGAAACCTGCATGGCTACTCATCAACGATCAGCATGAGTCAGGCGATAACGAAGTCGGAGAACATCCCGGCGGTCTGGCTGCTGAATGAGATTGGTGTGGATACCGGCTTCCAGTTTGCGAAGAAGCTGGGGATCAGCCTCAGCGATGAAGACAAGAACCTGTCACTCGCCCTCGGCGGGATGAGCAAAGGAACCAATACGCTGGAAATGGCTCAGGCTTACAGTGCTTTTGCCAGCGGCGGTGAACTGCGTGAGGCGTATTCGATTAAATCGATTGCCAACAGTGACGGGGACACGGTCTATAAGGCCAATACAAAGCCTGAGCGGGTGATGAGTAAGGATACAGCTTACCAAATGACCCAAATGATGCAGGAAGTTGTACAGGACGGTACAGGTAAAAAAGCGAAAATCAACCGTCCGGTTGCCGGCAAGACCGGTACTACCCAGAGCGGGTACGACGGGATCAAATCCAACCGTGACGTGTGGTTTGTCGGTTATACACCGGAATGGACCGCAGCAGTGTGGATGGGTTATGACAAGCCGAGCAAGACACATCTGCTCAAGAACAGCAGTCCGCTTGCAGCGGCCTTCTGGGGTAAAGTTATGGAGAAGGCTCTGGAGGGGATTCCGGAAAAATCTTTCCCTAAACCGGAAGGTGCGAGTGCGCCCGAACCAACGGCTACTCCGGAAACGGTACAGCCTGTCACGGGTCTATCCGCTGAATATGATCCTTCAACATTGACTGTGAACCTTGGCTGGGAAGCGGCTCAGGTTGCAGGAGTGGAATACCGGATTTACCGCCGGGAAACCTCGGAGACGGAATTCACTTCACTTCTCAGTACAAAGTCTCTCACAATGGGTGATATTAGTGCCATGCCTGGACTGACTTACGAATATTATGTAACAGCTTATTATCCCGAACTGGATGTGGAGAGCGAGCCATCGGGCATCGTTACCGTAATGGTTCAGGATGAACTGCAGACACCGGAACCGGAAGCAACGCCTGATCCGAATCTTCCGACAGATGATCAAGGCAACGGACAGGGTAACGGAAACGGCGAAGGCAACGGCAATCCCGGTGGAAACAATGGGAATGGCAACGGCGATGGTAACGGGAATGGAAATGGCAATGGGAACGGCAATGGGAACGGCAATGGCAATGGCAATGGCAATGGAGGTGGCAACGGTAACGGGGGTGGAGTTGTAACCCCGCCGGAAGCAACGGCTACTCCGCTTCCACCAACCCCGCTGCCAACTATTACACCTGTTGAAACCTCCGGTTCAGGAAATGCTGGTACGGATAACAGTACTGAGGCGGGAACAGTTCCGGAGAACGGATTTTCAAATGAGGGTCAATCTCCTCAATAACATCCAAAGGACTATCCTTTACCCCTCCAAGATGGGGAAGGATAGTCCTTTTTTTTGAATGGACCTTTAAATATTTCCTTTAATCCAGAAGCAGTAACCTTTGATTACGTTACCGGCAGTTCTGTTTTTTTACGGGATGTTTTGAGTGTGTCTCTTAAATGTGTTAAGCTGAAGACACCATTTCTTGAGAGGGTAATTCATATGAAACGTAAATTCGGAGACCGGGCCAACTGGCGCCGGATTACGCGCCGACATTTCGCCTGCCGCTATGTGGAAACCCGGGAATTCAGCGGTTATATCACTCTTTATACGATTTACGGGCTGAAGGAACCACTGTGGAAGAGCTATGGAAGGCATACATACCGCATAGCGGACAAAGGGTATTCTTGGCTGCAATATTTTCCCAAGGATAGCCACTATATTGTGACGGCTATGTTCGACGAACGACAGAATATCGTACAATGGTACATTGACACCTGCAAAGTTCAAGGCGTCACGGATCAAGGCGTTCCATGGTTTGATGATTTGTACCTGGACGTTGTGGTGCTTTGGAACGGAGAGGTGTTTTTGCTGGATGAGGATGAGCTTGAGGAAGCGCTAGAAAGGGAAGACATTACGGACAGCGACTATAATTTGGCCTGGGCAACAGCCAAGAGCATTCTACGCAGTATTGACGCACATGCCTTTCCTTATTTCTCTCTCTCACTGAAGCATCGTGCCGAATTATTCCATCACGGAGAATTCAGGAGGAAATAAAAAATGGAATGGTACGTTTACCAAAGAGGTTCATCCCCAATACGCAAAGTGTCCAGAAAACGCCGCTCCCGGCGTAAGCGCAACCTGCTTATTGCAGGTATAACGATTGTGGCAGCAGGCCTCCTATGGTGTGCGGTTGTGTTTAATAACATTAACAGTGCAGCTACAACATCGCCTATGGCGAAAGCGGATGCAGGTATTATTCTCGGCATGTCCATGTGGGGGGATAAGCCAAGCCCGGGCCTAAAGGAGCGGCTGGATTGCGGGCTAAAGCTCTACCGGGAGGGAATGTTCAGCACCTTTATTGTTTCGGGGGGGCTGGATGATCCAGACTACAAATTTACTGAAGGTCAAGGAATGCGGAATTATCTGGTGGAGCAAGGTGTGCCGGAAGAAGATATTCTTATGGAGAACAAGTCTACCAGCACGTACGAGAATCTGCTGTTCAGCCAGGAAATCATGAAGCGTGAGGGGATGACGTCTTCGGTTATTATTACGCATAATTTTCATGGACGGCGGGCGCAGGAAATTGCCAGAGAATTGGGCTATGCTGCACCTGAGCTGGGGCTTACAGAGTCAGAGGTAATGTCGATGGCCAAGTATAAATCCCGTGAAATCCTGGCCTACACCAAATGGAAGCTGCAGCAGTTATTTCTGTAAATCATTTGCTAAGTATAAAAATCCTGAAACTGCTAATAAGACCTCATGTACCGGAATAGACTTACTTAGAGCAGTCAGCCCTGGATAATGAGGTGAATAAGGTGAACGGACGCGTAGCGGCAGCAAGCGGGCGGGAGGAAGGCAGACCGTCAAGGCAAATCAATATTGTGCTGCGGAATCAAGATCCCCCTCCGATGAGCAGTGCGGTGATCGACAGCAGCAGTGGAACCGCGCTCCCCAAAAATCACGGCCATAGCGGACTGTTCCAGGAGTTAAGCCGGGAACTTGATGGTCTTGTTGGCTTGGATAATATCAAGGAGCTTGTATTTGAGATATATGCGCTTCTGCAGATCACCCAGATGCGCAGCGAGGCAGGGCTTGCCAGTGGCGGCCAGGCTTACCATATGGTCTTCAAGGGCAATCCCGGAACCGGTAAAACGACGGTAGCGAGAATTGTCGCTAAGCTGTTCCAGCGAATGGGTGTATTAAGCAAGGGGCATCTGATCGAGGTAGAGAGAGCAGATCTCGTCGGCGAATATATTGGACATACCGCCCAGAAGACACGTGACCTGGTGAAAAAGGCGCTCGGAGGCATCCTATTTATTGATGAAGCCTACAGTCTTGCCCGCGGCGGGGATAAGGATTTTGGAAAAGAAGCCATTGATACGCTGGTAAAATCCATGGAGGATCACCGCAGCCAGTTTGTGCTGATCCTGGCCGGGTATTCCGGCGAGATCGATTATTTTCTGATGAGCAATCCGGGGCTGCCTTCAAGATTTCCTATACAGGTTGAATTTCCCGACTATACAATTGATCAGCTGCTGCAGATTGCCGAACTTATGGCCAAAGAGCGCGATTATATTTTGATGCCGCAGGCGATACTCAAGTTAAAGCAGCATTTGCTGGTGGAGAAGACGGAAAGCCTTCATGCCTTTAGCAATGCGCGCTTTGTGCGCAATTCGATTGAGAAAGCCGTGCGTGCACAAGCAGTACGTTTGCTGAACCAGTACGAGAGCAACAGCCCCGGCAAGCAGGAGCTGATGACACTGCGGACTGAAGATTTTAAGCTGTAAAACAAAATACGATTAACGGATGATATACCTCAGTGGGGTATGGAGATAAGGAGCATTGAATGCATGGCGACAACACATGATACACAAACAGATATCCAGGACCGGGCAATATTAGTCAGTTTGGTGACGGACAAAATTAAGCGCACCGGCATCGACCCGGAGCTTTCCCTGCAGGAATTGGTGCAGCTGGCAGAGACAGCCGGTGTCGAAGTGCTGGACGTGCTGCGCCAGAACAAGGAAACTCCTGATTCCAAATGGTTCATCGGCAAGGGGAAGGTAGAAGAGCTGCGGATGGCTGCAGATGGTTTCGGTGCGAATACGGCAATCTTTGACCAGGAGCTGTCCGGAGCGCAGGTGCGCAATCTGGAGGAAGCTCTGGATCTGAAAATTATCGACCGCACCCAGCTGATCCTGGATATCTTTGCCGGACGGGCGAAGACGCGGGAAGGTATTATTCAGGTAGAGCTGGCACAGCTCTCCTATCTGCTGCCGCGCCTCTCCGGGCAGGGCAAGAACCTGTCCAGGCTCGGCGGCGGTATCGGTACAAGAGGACCAGGGGAAAGCAAGCTGGAGACGGACCGCCGGCACATCCGCAACCGGATTGATGAACTGAAACGCCAGCTCGACGAAGTGGTGAAGACCCGTGAGCTGCATCGTGAACGCCGCCGCAAGAGCGGTGCCGTACAGGTGGCCCTTGTCGGATACACAAATGCTGGCAAATCGACACTGTTGAAGCAGCTTACGGATGCGGATGTATATATTGAGAATCAGCTATTCGCCACACTTGACCCGACTTCACGTGTACTGCAGCTCCCTTCAGGCAAAGAGGTTGTGTTAACAGATACGGTTGGATTCATACAGAATCTGCCGCATGATCTGGTGGCATCCTTCCGTGCCACTCTGGAGGAAGTGAATGAAGCGAATCTGGTGCTGCATGTAGTCGACGCCTCTTCTCCAATGCGTGAGGAACAAATGGAGGTTGTCCAAGCGATTCTCACGGATCTGGGAGCTGCCGGAAAGCCGCAAATTACATTGTTCAACAAAAGCGATATCTGTCAGCCGGAACAGCTGGAAATGCTTCCTGCGGGCCCGGGATATTTAAAGATCAGCGCTTTTAACCCTCAGGATCTAACCCTGATCCGGGAGATCATCGAAGATTCGCTGGCAGGGGATACTCTGACCTTCCGGATTCCGGGTGACCGTGGCGACCTGTCTTCATTGCTCTACCGTGTAGGAGAGGTGCTCGAGCAGCAGTACGAGGAGAATGATGTGCTCTACAATGTCCGCTTAAACAAAGAGGATTATGAGAAATGGGGCTACAAGTTAACGGAGTTCGTAGTGCAGGAATAAACCATCATTTTGAGCAAGTCTCAAATAAATTAAGGAATGCATTGAGTGTCCCCACAAAGCATGGATATCTCCTTCTGTTTTCGAAGCCGAATCCTACTGTGTGGGGCTAATTCTTGATGTTAAGTAAATGTAATGTAAGGGGAGAACAAGGGGAAATGGCTGTTTTTGCAGAGGATATTTTACATGCGGCGGAGGCTGCAGAACTTGAAATTGAAAGTGCGGTAAAAAAGCTCGACCGGATAGTGGATCACAATCAATGGAAGGTTATTGAGGCGTTCCAGCGGCAGCAGGTGAGCGATTTTCATTTTGCCGGTTCTACCGGCTATGCCTATAATGACCGGGGCCGTGAAGTACTGGATCTTGTATATGCTGAGGTATTTGGTGCGGAGGCAGCGCTGGTTCGGCCTCATTTTGCTTCTGGTACGCATACCATCTCTACGGCGCTTTTTGGCGTCCTGCGTCCAGGAGACGAATTGCTGTACATCACAGGACGCCCATACGATACGTTGCATAAAGTAGTTGGCAAGCCCGGTGACGGGACAGGCTCTTTGGCCGATTTTGGTATCGGCTACCGTGAGACCGCTTTAACTGCCGAGGGGAAAGTGGATTGGGACGAAGTAGCACTTACTATAAATGACCATACAAAAGTTATCGGAATCCAAAGATCGCGGGGCTATGATTGGCGTTCTTCCTTTACGGTCGCTGAAATCGGCGATATGGTAACAAAAGTGAAAACGTTGAAACCGGATGTCATTGTATTCGTAGACAACTGTTATGGAGAATTTACGGAAGAGCTTGAGCCTCCCCAGGTGGGAGCCGACCTCGTCGCAGGTTCACTGATCAAGAATCCGGGTGGGGGAATCGCTGAGACAGGCGGATATATTTGCGGACGCAGCGATCTTGTTGAGCTGGCGGCCTACAGGCTCACAGCACCGGGGATAGGCGGAGAAGTGGGCGCGATGCTGGGAACAACACGCGGACTCTACCAAGGGCTCTTTATGGCTCCACACACGGTGGGGCAAGCGCTCAAAGGGAGTATCTTTGCAGCTGCTGTCTTTCAGCGCTGCGGGTTTACGACCAAACCAGCCTGGGATGAACCGCGTACGGACCTGATCCAGGCGGTTGCTTTTGACGGGCCGGAGCATCTGATTGCCTTTGTGCAGGGGATTCAACGTGCTGCAGCCGTTGACAGCCATGTTGTGCCTGAGCCTTGGGATATGCCCGGTTATGAACATCCTGTCATTATGGCGGCAGGAACGTTTATTCAGGGTGGCAGCTTGGAGTTATCTGCGGATGCGCCGATCCGGGCGCCCTATATTGGCTATATGCAAGGCGGATTAACCTATTCTCATGTGAAGTACGGTGTGTTGATGGCACTGCAAAGTATGCGGGATAGAAATCTTCTGTAAGAAAAACTCACACACCATTGACACGCGAAACCAGGAAATGTACAATGAGATGAGAAAAAGATCATTGGAAGGTTGGATGAGTCATGGGTGATGAAATCCGCAGAAATATGGCACTATTTCCTATAGGTATTGTAATGAAGCTAACCGATTTATCTGCCAGACAAATTCGTTATTATGAGCAGCACAGTCTGATAGTGCCCGCTCGTACCTCCGGCAATCAGCGTTTGTTCTCATTTAATGATGTGGAACGCCTGTTGGAAATCAAAGCATTAATCGAGAAGGGTGTTAACATTGCCGGCATCAAGCAGGTGATGAACCCAGTCACGAAGGAATCCGAAGAAGCTACGGTTATTACCCCTGATACAGAGGTTAGACGTAGAGAGTTGTCCGATTCACAGCTTCATCGTTTGCTGAAGCAGGAACTGGTTTCCGGTAAAAGACCGGGACAAGTCTCTCTTATTCAAGGCGAACTTTCCCGGTTTTTTAATAAATAACATAAAGAGACATGAAAGGGAGAGGGTATAGTGAGCTTTTCTAAAGAGGATATTATGCGCATCGCCAAGGAAGAAAACGTCCGTTTTATTCGCCTGCAATTTACCGACTTGCTCGGAACGATCAAAAATGTAGAGATTCCTGTTAGCCAGCTCGAAAAGGCGCTCGACAATAAAATGATGTTCGATGGATCCTCCATTGAAGGTTATGTACGGATTGAAGAATCCGACATGTATCTCTATCCTGACCTCAGCACATGGGTAATCTTCCCTTGGGTGACGGACAGCCGGGTTGCCCGTCTGATTTGTGATGTGTACATGCCTGACGGAACACCGTTTGCCGGAGACCCGCGTGGTATTCTGAAGCGTTGTCTGGAAGAAGCCGAAGAAATGGGTTATACCGCGATGAACGTTGGACCTGAACCTGAGTTTTTCCTCTTCAAAACTGATGAGAGAGGGAACCCGACTACGGAATTGAATGACCAAGGCGGATATTTCGATTTGGCGCCGATGGATCTTGGAGAGAACTGCCGCCGCGAAATCGTTTTGACTCTTGAAGAGATGGGCTTTGAAATTGAAGCTTCCCACCATGAAGTTGCTTCCGGCCAGCATGAAATTGACTTCAAATATGCTGATGCCATCAAAGCTGCTGACCAAATTCAAACCTTTAAGCTTGTCGTGAAGACGGTAGCCCGCCAGCACGGCCTGCATGCTACTTTTATGCCTAAACCACTTTTTGGAATGAACGGATCCGGTATGCACGCTCACCAATCCCTGTTCAAAGGCAAAGAGAATGTGTTCTACGATGAGAGCGACACACTTGGCCTGAGCAAGACAGCCCGTTACTACATGGCAGGTATTCTGAAGCATGCCCGTGCGTTTGCTGCAATCACGAACCCGACAGTGAACTCTTACAAACGTCTGGTTCCCGGTTATGAAGCCCCTTGCTACGTAGCATGGTCCGCCAGCAACCGCAGCCCGATGATCCGTATCCCTGCTTCCAGAGGGCTGAGCACTCGCATCGAGGTCCGCAATCCGGATCCGGCAGCTAACCCTTACCTTGCACTTGCTGTAATGTTGAAGGCAGGTCTTGACGGCATCAAGCGCCAACTGGATCTTCCGGCTCCAATCGACCGTAACATCTATGTGATGTCCGAAGAAGAGCGGATTGAAGAAGGCATCCCTAGCCTGCCATCCGATCTGAAGGAAGCGCTGAACGAAATGATTCGCAGCCATGTCATCACCGAAGCCCTCGGCGAACATGCACTGGCTCACTTCTACGAGCTGAAAGAAATCGAGTGGGATATCTACCGCACCCAGGTTCACGAGTGGGAAAGAGATCAGTACATGACTCTTTACTAGAATACAGCAGCCCTTGACGCGTAAGCGTTGGGGGCTTTTCTTTGTGTGGGAAGGAAGGGCGATTTGTCTTCGAGGAGATGGGTTACCACAAACTCACCACAAATAGATGCGGGCATAAAGAAGTTATTTGCACATCATTTCAGCCCCGGAATAGGGGGTGATCCAAGATTAAAGTAGCTCGACAGCAGGCAGGAAGCACATAAAACATTCTGGAAGCCCGAAAAGCAGATTAAGGAGAAAAAAGACCTATAGTAGTCTGGGATCAAATAAACCGAAGGCCAAAAGGAAATTCCAGATTGGAAGAAGGATCTCCTTGCTCATCACAAAATCAAATCCAACTAAAGCAAACAGAGGGGAATTTACTGGAGATATCGTAAAAGCAGCTATTGACGATCAAAAGGCAGTTCCAGTATTGTAAGAAAGATCTTTTGCGACGACTCATCATGTTTTGGTTCGCGGAAGAGGTTGACGTGGAGTTCTCAGTAACGCTTGTGAAGAGCTTCCCCGGAAACAAGCAATCCTACAACAGAAAGAACACGAGAAACAAGAACGCCAGAGTCAGATTAAGCCAGTTGTTGACCTACTCAGCACGGCTGCTGGCCGGAGCCTAAAGGCTAAGGAGTTGC
Organism: Paenibacillus sp. FSL L8-0340; assembly: GCF_038593145.1. Classification (NCBI taxonomy): domain Bacteria; kingdom Bacillati; phylum Bacillota; class Bacilli; order Caryophanales; family Paenibacillaceae; genus Paenibacillus; species Paenibacillus sp. FSL L8-0340. Next base: position 4,248,994 of record NZ_CP151967.1, on the reverse strand, counting down.
GCTTGCTTCAATCATTTGAAGATAAGGATATTGCTGTATTTGCCACTCTTATGTCTACGTATTTGGAAGATCACTGGAAGGCATTGTTGCCGTGTCGGATTTGCTCACCGCCAGCCATAGAGAGATGGCAGAGGCGGCATATAACACGCTTAGTAGTGTTAAAGAGTAGATCAGTGTCGCAGTAGACGCAAACTGTGAAACTGCCTTCGCCATTCGGGACTTTAATGCAAGAGATAGCGCTAATACTGGGCGCACTAAAAAAATGAGCTGTCCCAGACAGCCATTTCATGGCTTAGGGACAACCCTCTTCATTACTATTAATACTGCTGTACTTCCTCGTAGGGTACAAGCAGCATTCTACGCTGTACATCCATAAGCAACCGAATCGCCCAAGATGCGATCACGGCAACGACCAATCCAGCTACAACATAAGAAATATACTGTTGAGGTAATGTCCAGTGGATATTAAACAAAGCAAACACACTATTCTCAAGAATGTTCAAATCCATCGTTTGCAGAAAAATCTGATGAAGCACAGGTAGTGTAATCAGACTCAATGCAGTCGCTACCATCGCTACCGTAAGTGAAAAGAAGACAATACTGGAAACGAACCGCCCCATAATCAACATGATGTTACGTGCAAAATCCGCACCATGAAAACCCAATTTTATTCGTTGAAGGAAGCTTGCTACCTCCTTCTGCATATCTGATCTGTGTTCCTCGGTCGATCTAGGAATATCCAGCAATGATCTTACTAGCTCTTGTTCAAAATTTACGATGTAATCTAATCCCTTAGCTACTGCAAAAAACAAGGGAATGCCGATGAAAATTGGTGTTAATCCAATGGATAACGCTAGCCCTGTCACCATAAACACGAAATAGACAATCGTGATCGGCAATGATATTAAGAAATACAAAATACTCCGATATGTCTTGGGACTTCCTCCACGTTTGCGAGGTTTAGATTGTGATTCTACAGGAACTTGTATGGAATCCAGCACTCCAATCGGCCTAGTATACACTTTATCATTCATTTTCCCTGTCCTTCCTCTCACGTTTTTCAATTACTTTCATTATACGTGGTGAAGAGAAGGCTCAAAACAGTCTTGGGAATGGAGTTGTACCAGACCTAAGGCTAGGATTTGTTTCTCCGAGCAGCAGGAAATATAAGTCCAAATATCCAAGGCAGCATGAATCCAATAATGTTATGACTAAAGCACTTATAACAAATCTGATTGCGTTGAGGTTAATGCAAAGTGCGAAGATACATGACATAAGGGGATAGAGTAGGTTACAGCCCTTCTCTGCCTCCAAGGGAGGATAAGTAAGATGGACGTTCTACTTGACAAGGTAGTTAAAACACGGAAGCCTCATAAATGTTTCGGATGCAACGAAGTTATTCCTGAAAAAACGGAAGGCGTTAGGTTTGCAACTATGGCAAATGAAGGCAGTGTTTATTCCACTTATACGTATGCGATGTAAAGAATGGATAAAAAACAACCACGGATATTCCAAGAGGGCGAATATTACAGAGGAGATATCAAAGACACCTAAGTTTACGAGAGGGAAAGAGATCAGTACATGACTCATTACTGAAATAAAGGAGCCCTTAACGCGTAATTATTGAGGTTTTTTTGTTTGAGGGAAAATTTTATCCATGAGTGAAAAAAGGTCTATCGTATAGATTTTGTATAATTAGGTTTAAGGGGCTGTCATAGCCCATTAATTAAAGTCTAAGTGCTTACTCTGAGTAGGTAAAGGCATTAAACTCTCGATTCCTATCCGAATCCCATCTGCTGTGCAAAAAAAGGAATAGGGTATAAATTAATTCATTTGACGGTACGAAGGTCGTATTTGATTCAAAAATTACCGGACTATTTATTAACTCCAATTAAACCAGCCAAATTTATACCCGGCAATAAAAAATAAAATGATCCATTCCCACAACATCAACAGACGAAAGGTACGAGGGATAATTAAATACTCGGTGTACAGTTTATTTAGTATTTTCAAGGTAATTCCCCCTTTGTTTTCATAATAACACACAGAGGGGGTTAACCGCCCAATCCCCTTTATCAGTGATTCATTTTTTCTTACTCTGCTTTAGAATCAAGGGTGCAGCAGCTATGATGATTATTATCATAATGGATAACCACGTACTAGTAGTCAAGCAAACACCTCCATACTCCAAATACTACTATCTTAAGATTATGTAACATGTGCTTTATTTTATAAGAAGAGGCATGATTGGTATGAGCGGGCAACCGAAATACTGCGCGTGGAGCAAACGCATTTGATCTCCTTTGTAGAGATGCATGTCTGGACCATACTACGAATATTTATTATTGAAGTAACCAACAGGGGAATCTAATAAGTTTCAGTACGGTCTTTTTATTGACCGAAAATATATGTCTCATGATACGTCTGCCATCTGAAATATTATTCACGGAGATGACAAACATGCATGGAGACACAAGACTGCCTAGAAACGCAAAAGAAGGTATATTATTTTTATTGATTATTTCAATTCTTTCAGTAAATACTATTGCTCCTATTATTGTGGGGTTGGAACTTGGTTTCAGTAAGGAAGTGTATATAGATACACTAAAGATTATTCCATTCATGTGGATAATCGTAGTTTTATTGGTAAGATTACTTGCAGGACCAGTGGTTGGGAAAGTAATGCCAAAATTCATGGGACAAACCGACGGATTTAACGCCAGGGTTCTATTGAATACTTTATTGAATGTCACAGTGTTATCTATTTTATTATCGGATTATCGGTACATGGGTTGGGACCAAACAAATAAGCCTAGAACCGTTTAAAAACTTCCTTCACATCTGGCCAAGAAACTTTGGGATAGCTTTTTGGATTGAACTGTTGGTTGCGCAGCCAATAGCAAGATTTGCAATGAAAACATTACATGCAAGTCAAGAGCGTAAAACAGAAAGTAATGCGTAATTAGCTGGAATGTTGAAAATGAATAAAGAAAATTAGGGAACGTCCTTGGTGGACGTTCTTTTTTTGCACATTTGGACCATGCTGTGCAGAAGCTACTCGTATTAGACGATTATTCTTAGGAGAAGTATGCTGCAAATGTACCGGGGGATTGTTATGAGATTTATAAGTGTAGACAAGGAGCGCCGAGGTATAAAACTGCGGGCCTCAGAGGATGATTGGGATTGGATCAAGTTAGATGAGAGTGACTAAATAAAAAATCCCCGTAGTCTCCGGGGATACAAACTAAAAAGATCATTACCCATTACCTGCTACTGCGCTCCCACTGAAGCATCTTGCTCCTAAAGTAATGCCATAATTAGTAACTACATAAATGGTATATCTGAGTTGACCTGAAAGTACATCTGCAGCAGGAGGGTAGTCAACGGCGGTCAGTCCGCTCATTTCATAGATAGACTCAAATTGCGTAGCTGGCTTTTGGTAGACGGTGGAAAAGATCTGAGTACCGTTTCGCAGTATGGTAAAGGTAGCATTAGGGACGACAGTTGAACTTGAAGAAGCGGATAACGTTAGCCGGGCATACGCATTTAGTGTCACCCGGACCAAGCCAACATTTTCAGGGGAAACACTTGTTGTCTGTAATCCTATATCTCCAAACGTGTAGGGAAAAGAAGATGAACTTAGCCCTAACGCTGGTGTATCAGATGTACTATCTTGGGCAATACGCATATCTAAAAATTGAATACTCATATATTTCACCTATCCTCTCATGTAGCTAATACAGCTTATGAGAGTGAATGATAGATTGTTTGTATTAAGATAAAAAAAGTAAGAGAAATTAGCTATTTATTCAGCTGTCCGAAGCCGTTCCAAAATACTTTTTCTGCCGCTTAGAGAATAGCCGGCTAGTGGAATACAGATTCCAAGTAATAATAGAATAGGCAGTACACCGAGCAAGGGCCAGATAATGAATTTATAACTCATAAACCACATTAAATCAGTAAAGGGTTTTGCAATCAAGAGTAAGGATAGACTTCCTAATAAGCTTGAGCATACTCTGGTACCAAGTACAGCCCTTCATAGATAAGCATTGTTTTCAATTGTTTATTGGTCATACCAGTGCTTTGCAATATGGCAAATTCCTGGCGACGGGTCAAAATACTAGTTAATATCGCATTTGCAAATCAGTACACCAATTAAACCAATAATCAAGCTAAGTGTTCCGCCAATCACTACTACTGTATTTTGCATACCTGTGATTTCATTCTTTACAATACCATCGCTCAAAGCGATATCATCTTCAACTATTAATATGTTATTCATTATTTTTCTCCGATCCTGTCAGTTTTACTTAGCGCAATAACTAAAAAAGATGTTTAGCCGGGTGTTATTAATCTACGCATTAACATCTCCCAAGAATAGTATAAAGCAGAACTGGGAGGAGATGATGAAATGGCAGAAACGGTTATTGCGTATAGTGATAATGTTGTAACTCCTATTACTAATGGTATCAGTTTGCCTATTCCTAATAATGGTGGAGGCGTACAGATTGCATCGTTGTCGGTGTTTATTGACCCTGCAAATCCCAAGTCATTCAACCATAGGGTGGAATTAAGGGCCTTAATTGGTGTTAGATTAGTCGGAGCCGGAAATATTAGACTTCTTGTGCGTATTTGGCGGGCTGGTACTGAAATTTACTATAATCTGGTAACTAATGTCTTTGATAATAATATAACACTTGAAGAATTGTTTGTAGAAACAGCGCCACTGGGTGTACAAAACTATCAATTGATCATTGAGAATCAGACTCCGGCAACTACTGCTTTTGTCTCCGGACCTTTAGTCTTTACGGCTACTGTAACTGGAAAATAGTTCACCATCCTTTGACGAACAATACCCCGTCAGTGTTTATAATGACGGGGTATTGATGTCTATGTTTAAGCTTTTCCCATACAGGTGCCGAAAGTGATTATGGATTTTATGGAGCAAATGAAACATTTTGCACAATATATCGAATTACGAAGAATGCAATAATGAACACGGAGGCGAAACCAAGTAAAAAGGAAACGATAGCTTTGTCTGAACGCGTGAGTTTACTCATTGCGGTCACTCCTAGTTAATATTTAGTAGATTATACAATTAATCGGTGTACATCACAAACTACTTATTAATTTACTTGGATGAACTGCTCAACGAATTGTTGCCGGTCTCTTTTGTTGAAGTGTGGATTGCTTACTTTCTCTCTCCATATCTCATTGGAAGCCAGTGTACTGAAGTCCACGTTATAAAATCGCTCGATTTCTCCTTGCGTGAGAGCTACGGAATAGATTTTCCCATCGTAGGGAATCACCATGTCAATCGAAGCAGCTCCGGGGAATTGCGCAAATAATCGGCTTGTTTCTTCCATGAGCAGTTTGTTTATTTGGTCGCCTGTAGAAAAGTAATCGATGTAATCTTCTTTTGTAATGCCGGAGGTTGGGTTCGCTTCTTTATATGCTTGGTAAGTCTCAAAAAAAGTAACCGTTATATTGTCTGTCCCGACGTTTACGTCTTTTATAAAAGTTTTACCTGTAAGATTGGCAGTAAAAGCCAGCACCTCGTCAGCAGATAAAGGTACTTGATCAGCAGACGTTGCTTGAGTGGCGTTGACAGTTCGTTCGGCTGAAGGTGAAAGGGGTGGGGCAGTTGTAGGTTCTGCTGTAGGCTTAGTCGTTGGTTTTGTTGCTGGAGATGGACTTGATTCAGTTGTTGGCTTGGCAGTAACCATCGGTGTTGCTAGCGCCGTAATCGAAGAAGTATGATCATCTGACTTGTCATCGTTCCCGAGGGTAACCAACCCTATGATGCCGGCGGCTACTAAGACCACCCAGAACCACCAAATTGTATAGAATGGTTTGTTCTTTTTCATCTTTTTCCTCCCGCCTGTAAGGGTGAATTCCTGTATAACTCTAGGATAGCCCATTCATTCACCTTACATAAGTATGGATAAGACATATGCGCGTAACCAAACTTAAAGAGAACGGCCAATAGCGGAACGAATAGCTGATCTTCAAACTATATGGTAGTTATTACCCATTTTGTGGGCATTGCAAGCGGATAGCGTATTCACAATATATTTTTGCTTGCGGAGTAGTCAGGTTATTTATACTTATATTGGTTTGACAAAAAACCGTCCAGACGGTACAGTTCAAATGGGGGTGATAAGGTGACTGTACATAACAACAGCTCTAAGAAAAAAATGATTTTGCAAGCGGCTTCCTCCATTGTTCGTGATCAAGGGGTGGAGCACTTAACTCTGGAAGCTGTGGCCAAAGCGGCCAACGTGAGCAAAGGCGGTTTACTGTATCACTTTCCTAACAAGGAACAACTGGTTTCCGGTATGGTGGATGAGCTGACCCGAAACTTTACGGAAGATGTTCAGAGCCGTGTAGAGCATGACCAGCGAGAAGCTGGTAAATGGAGCAGGGCGTACATTGAATCTACTTTTTATGGTTTTGGAGAAGGCAGTGACATGAACTCGGTGCTGGCAGCAGCTTTATTTACGAATCCAGGGTTGTTGACAAACATGCAGGAGAAATATGCTGAATGGCAACACAATTTTGAAAATGACGGTGTGGATCCACTTCGTGCAACCATTGCCCGACTGGTGACCGACGGACTCTGGTTTGCAGAAAAGTTTGGACTGGCACCGCCAGATCAGGAGTTAAAAGAACGCATTTACAAAGAATTGATGGACGGAGTAAAGGAGGAGAAGTAAGTGCCGTATCTGTTTTTGGCGATATCCATTGCCAGCGAACTTGTAGGAACTTCGATGCTCAAAGCATCGCAAGGATTCACCAAAATTATTCCTGTAATCGTAATGCTGATTAGTTTTATTTGCTCGTTCTTCTTTTTGTCGTTATCACTGAAGACTATTCCATTAAATACGGCCTATGCAATTTGGTCTGGAATCGGGGCGGTAGCTACAGTTCTTATCTCGGTACTGATCTGGAAAGAAAAAATAAATACAGGCAGCGTAATAGGAATAACCTTAATCGTCATTGGTGTGATTGTGCTGAATTTGCTGGGTCCCGGACATGGTTCCTCTGATGAGGCTGCCGAAACACAACAAACCAGCCTTTCCGATAGAGCCTAAGCTGAAGCTGAAGAAATAAAGATCATATACAATTTGTTCCAAACAATAGTATAGTGACGAAATAACAGTACCCTGCCAGAATGGTGGGGTATTTTCATATTCAAGAATACAGGGGAGTGAGTGAAAGTTGTTTGTGCATAGAGGAAATTTATTCCTTAATGGAATTGGCGTGTTTAGCGTATTGATGTGGCTCATATCGGTTGTAGCTTGTATTTACGCATTCGTACTGTTGGTTAAACTTGCCCGGAGAGGAATAATAGCTTTGGATTTGTACATATATGCTAAAAATCGTGAAATACGCGACCGGTATGAATCGGCAGACAGGAAGGACCCATATTAAGCACAATGAAAAACACCCTCGATCATTTTTTTGTGATCCTTAGGGTGTTTTTGCTTTTGTCTGATCACCATGCTGTTAATCCCTTATTGTAACCCGTGTTCCAATAGGCACGATTGCTGCAAGGGCCAGCACATCCTCATTGTACATGCGGATACAGCCATGGGAGACCATATGTCCGATGGAGGAAGGGTCATTCGTTCCATGAATGCCGTAATGTGGTTTGGATAGACCCATCCAGAATGCACCGAAGGGTCCGCCAGGCTTAGGCTGTTTGTTAATGATAGTGTATTCTCCCGCCGGTGTAACGGTAAGCATGGTGCCAATACCGACAGGGAACCCTCTGGTAACGATGTTATTGTCAAGCAAATAAAGCATGCGCTGCGACAAATCAACAATAATCCGATAATTAGGCATAGATTCAGCACTCCTTTGCTATCAGAATATGTGCGGAGTGCTGTTGCTGTTCGAAGGAATTGTTATATGGGATAAACAGAACAAATGTTCGTGATGAGTAAAATGACCATTTGAAAAGGGGAAAGGGCTGCTTCACTTTTTCAAGTGAAGCAGCCCTTAAATATGAACAAAAATATTAATGGATATCGCGGAAGAGACCGATAACTCGTCCCAAAATCGTAACGCGGTTAAGACGGAGGGGTTCATAAGCCGGATTCTCCGGCTGTAGACGAATGTGGTCACGTTCTTTGTAGAATGTCTTGACTGTAGCTTCGTCTTCTTCGGTCATGGCAACGACGATATCGCCGTTGTCAGCAGTCTGCTGCTGGCGGACGATTACATAGTCACCATTCATAATACCTGCTTCCACCATGCTGTCACCGAGAACGGAGAGCATAAATACCTTGTTATCTCCCACATAGTGGGAAGGTAGTGGGAAGTAATCTTCGATATTCTCCGTTGCGGTAATCGGCACCCCGGCGGTGACCTTACCTACGACAGGAATACGGGTAACCGTCTGTACGAATTGATGTACATTCTCGGAATCTTCCTGGCCGAGCAGCTCAATTGCACGCGGTTTCGTAGGGTCGCGGCGGATAAGGCCTTTCTTCTCAAGCCGGTCCAGATGGCCGTGCACTGTGGAGCTTGAGGCCAAGCCTACAGCTTCACCGATTTCCCGGACGGACGGAGGATAACCCTTGCTACGGACTTCGTTACGTATAAATTCCAGGATCGCCAGCTGACGACTCGAAATCTTTGACATCGGAATCAACCCCATATAGTATGTTTGGGAAAATTATAACATAGAACTTCCGTTCGTACAAACATAAGTTCTAACAATCTGAGATTAATAGTGGAAATAGTAGCCTTTTACCATATTAGTATCCAATAACGGTTTGAAAATGGCGGGAAAAGGCAATGCCGGTGCTGAAAACTGACACATTTATGGATACGGAAAAAAAGCGAACAATTGTTCTAAAAAATCTATTGATCAAAACACATGTTCGTGTTATATTATTTTCGAAAGTAAGAACAAGTGTTTGGAGGACGATGACAATGTTAAAATACAGTACATACCGCAGCATCTACGAAGAGGCCGGTGAAGTTAATTCAACTAGAGGACATTCTGCTTCTAATCATATGAATGAAATGAAACAATCCGCCGCCGCTTTATTTTCGGAGATCATAGGACTATGCCGGAAAGAGTATCTGGTGAAGCTAATGCTGGTCTTTATGCTTGTTGTATCGGGATTTACAGTTGTTGGTAATGTTTTTGCGAGTTCAGCATCATTAGTGAAGCAGGAAAAGCGGGTAGTAGTTGAACGCGGAGACACGCTCTGGAGTATCGCCCTTAAGAACAAACCAGCGGGAATGAAGACGGTCGTATATATAGAAGGAATTAAAAAAACAAGCGGTTTGAAGAACGGGAACATTCAGGCCGGAGATATACTGACATTGCCTGTGTATTAACTTCATCATAAGCAGTATAGACTGACGTAAAGAGCTTTCAGGGGGTAGACCTTGACAAGCTCTTTTTCTCATGGCAAAGTTAGAATGAATTTATAGGGGAGGGGAAAGCATTGAATATTGACGAATTGGTCGCACGCATCAATGAACTGGCACGCAAACAGAAGAATGGCGGCCTGAGTGAAGAGGAATTGGCTGAACGGGCCAAGCTCCGCGAGATTTATCTGGGCAACATCCGCAGCAACTTCCGGGCCCAGCTCGACACTATTGAAATCGTGGATAATGATGAGCATGAACAAGGCAACAAGGGACTCAAACATTAGTCCAGTGTGTCTTTTTCATAGATATTACAGGATGACTAGGGGGAACTGACATGGCCCGTTCTTGGGAAAGAATGGTTCAACGCAACACACAGCAGATCAACAAGCAAAGAAAGAAGCAGGGCAAGGATTCCATTTATGCTTCTTCGTCAAAATCAGCTGCGAAAAATAGTGATATCTTTAAGGGCCGCAACATTGCATTTCCTGTTGTTCTAATGCTGCTTGGAATTATGTTCTGGGTGGTAGGCTCGATCGACGAGGCCAGAGGCAGTGGCATCCTTGCCAATTGGCTGGGCGTCGTTCTTTACTTTGCGCTGGCGGCACTTCTATTCTTCCGGCGTCCGTATCTGAAGGTTGAGCGCAACAGAGTGTCTACGATTAAGTATAACCGTGAACGCTGGCTGCAAGCTGGAGATATTGAGAAGATCACTTTGTCCCGTGGAGTGGTCGTGCTTAAATATAAGGGCAAGCGCAAACAGTGGATTTTCTCCAAGCTGATTAACCGCTATAACACTGAGGCCATGGGTGTACGCCTGGAGGAGTTCGGCAAAGCCAATAACATCGAAGTAGTACACGAGTAGGAAGATATAACAGCGTAGGGAGAGGGAGAAATCTAATGCCAATTACCGCCGTACTATTTGATCTTGACGATACATTGCTCTGGGATGAACGGAGTGTTGAAGAAGCCTTCCGCAATGCATGTGAAGCTGCAGGTGACTCCATTGATCCTAAAGAGCTTGAAGTTGCTGTTCGCAGGGAAGCCAGGAATCTTTATGAAACTTATGAGACGTTCCCTTTTACAAAGATGATCGGGATTAATCCTTATGAAGCACTTTGGTCCAATTTCTCAGCTGGAGAACAGCCGGAGTTCCGTAAGCTCCAACAGTTGGCTCCTGTATACCGTAAAGAATCGTGGCGGCGTGGTCTGGCCTCCCTCGGTGTCGAAGATGAGGTGCTTGCCGAAACGCTGGCAGACAGGTTTGCTGCCGAGCGCCGTAGCCTGCCGTACATGTATGAAGAGACGTTACAGGTGCTTGATGCACTACGTGGTAAGGTGAAACTACTGCTGCTTACGAATGGTTGCCCGTCACTGCAGCAGGAGAAGCTCGACGGAGTGCCTGAGCTTATCCCCTATTTTGATCATGTAGTTATCTCAGGCAGCTTTGGCAAAGGAAAACCGGACAAGGATATCTTCCTGCATGCTCTTTCGCTGCTGGATATAACCCCTGAACAAGGGATCATGGTCGGCGACAAACTCACGACGGATATTAAGGGCGGCTTGGCCGCTGGTCTGACTACTGTCTGGATCAACCGTACCGGCAAATTACCAAATCCTGAGATTCAGCCGGATTATAGAATCGGCCATCTCTCTGAGCTCCTCCCCCTGGTACAATCGCTATAGTGTAACCTTTGAGAAGCCGGTATCCCTAATGGGATGCTGGCTTTTTTGCGCTCAAACAAAGAGGTTGGCCAATTATAATAGGGAGATAATCCATCTGTATATGACTAACTTCACGAAAAAGGCGTGAAAGTTTAAGCAATCTTCTAAAATTGCGAATATGTTGTGTATAATAGTAAAAGAATGCAACCACAAGCTGGAAATATCATTATAAATTCTACCTTGGTCGGGAGGACTCCGGATGATAAAACCCAAGAAGCTGATTACTCTTTTTACGATTGTGACGATGTCAATGATTGTAAGCTGTTCAGGTAATAGTGGGAAATCAAGCCATATGCATGACGGATCAGAGCACTCTATGGAGCCGATTCACGTCGAACTGAGCTGGAATCCGGTGGACGTATCGGTAAATCAAAAGGTGGTTTTTGAGGCTGTGGTCTCCCAGGGGAGTGAAGCTGTGGATGATGCGAAGGCGGTGCTTTTTGAGATTGTGAATAAGAATAATGAAGAAGACAAGCAGGAGCTTGAAGGCAAGCTCTCCGGCAACGGTACATATAAAGCTGAGGCGATCCTGATGAAGGAAGGCAAATATGATGTGACTTCGCATGTAACAGCTAGAACACAGCACTCTATGCCGACTAAAGAACTTACAGTGCAGCCATAATGAAATAGAGATAGCGGCTGGCTATAAAGAAAAACTATTATGCAGAGTGGAAAGGAAGGCTTTTCGATTCCGCTTTATTCTGCTAAACTTACTCTAATGTTTTACTGGGGGGATATGAAGTGGCTAAATACACACTTGCTGAAAGCTTGCAGCAGCGGATACTGATTTTAGACGGAGCAATGGGCACGATGATTCAACAGGTGCCACTTACCGGAGAGGATTTTGGCGGGGATGAGCTGGATGGCTGTAATGAGATGCTTGTGCTCACCCGTCCGGAGGTTATACAGACTATTCATGAGCAATATCTTGAAGCAGGCGCAGATCTGATCGAGACGAATACCTTCGGCGCAACCTCGGTTGTGCTTGCCGAATACGATATCCCTCAGCGGGCCCGGGAGATTAACCTGGAAGCTGCGAGGCTGGCCAGAAATGCTGTTGAAAAGATTGAAACGCCCGATCACCCGCGTTACGTAATCGGGGCGATGGGCCCGACAACAAAAACGCTTTCGGTCACCGGAGGCGTAACATTCCAGGAGCTGGTGGATAGCTACGAGGAGCAGGCTATAGCGCTGATTGACGGCAAAGTGGATGCCCTGCTGCTGGAAACTTCCCAGGATACTTTGAATGTGAAAGCCGGAAGCATTGGGATCCGCAACGCCTTTGAGAAGGCAGGCATCACTTTGCCGGTCATGATCTCGGGTACTATCGAACCGATGGGCACGACGCTTGCTGGACAGAATATTGAGGCGTTCTATATCTCGCTGGAGCATCTGAAGCCGATCTCCATCGGGCTGAACTGTGCAACCGGACCCGAGTTTATGCGCGATCATATCCGGTCACTCTCGGCAATCTCTTCGGCAGCAGTTAGCTGCTATCCCAATGCCGGGCTGCCGGATGAGAACGGGAACTATCATGAGTCACCGGATTCACTTGCCCGCAAGCTGGCCGGTTTTGCCGAGAAGGGCTGGCTGAATATTGCCGGCGGGTGCTGCGGAACGACACCGGATCATATCCGGGCGATGGCTGAGACACTGGCAGCTTATCCGCCGCGCCAGCTGGAGGGATGTCATCCGCCCGCATTATCAGGCATTGAGCCTGTTTATGTTGAGAGTGACAACCGTCCTTATATGGTAGGTGAACGTACGAATGTACTCGGCTCACGGAAATTCAAGCGGCTGATCGTGGAAGGAAAATACGAGGAAGCCTCGGAGATTGCCCGGGCACAGGTCAAAAGTGGAGCTCAGGTCATTGACGTCTGCGTACAGGATCCGGACCGCGATGAGATCGAGGACATCAAGCTGTTTCTGGAGCTGGTAGTCAAAAAGGTGAAGGTTCCATTGATGATCGATACAACCGATCCCAAGGTTATTGATCTGGCGCTGCAATATTGCCAGGGTAAAGCGATTATTAACTCCATTAACCTTGAAGATGGTGAAGAAAAATTCGAACTGGTTACACCGCTGATTCATAAATACGGGGCTGCGATTGTCGTAGGCACGATTGACGAATCCGGACAGGCCATTAAAGCGGAAGACAAGCTGGAGGTTGCCAAACGCTCCTATGATCTGCTGGTGAACAAATATGGGCTGGCGGCAGAGGATCTGATATTTGATACACTGGTGTTCCCTGTTGGCACAGGGGATGAGCAGTATATCGGCTCTGCTAAAGAGACTATTGATGGCATCCGCATGATCAAGGAAGCCCTGCCTTCCGTGCATACGATACTGGGGATCAGTAACGTTTCTTTTGGACTGCCGGAAGCGGGCCGTGAGGTGCTGAACTCGGTCTTCCTGTATGAATGTACGAAGGCCGGACTGGATTATGCCATTGTGAATACGGAGAAGGTAGAGCGTTATGCTTCCATCCCGGAAGAAGAGCGTCATCTGGCTGAACAGCTGATTTACAATACGAATGATGAGACTCTGTCTGCCTTCGTTGCCGCCTTCCGTGAGAAAAAGGTTGAGAAGAAAGAGAAGATCTCCAATCTTTCGCTGGAGGAACGGCTCGCTTCCTATGTGGTTGAAGGAACGAAGGAAGGTTTGATACCTGACCTTAACGAAGCGCTGACCAAAAGTGGTCCATTGGAAATCATCAACGGGCCGCTTATGGCTGGAATGTCCGAGGTGGGGCGGTTATTTAACAACAATGAGCTGATTGTCGCTGAAGTGCTGCAAAGCGCTGAAGTGATGAAGGCCTCTGTCGGCCATCTGGAGCAGTTTATGCAGAAGGACGAGACATCGGTGAAAGGCAAGATTATGCTGGCCACCGTCAAAGGGGATGTCCATGATATCGGTAAGAATCTTGTGGAGATCATTCTCTCCAACAATGGTTACCAGATCGTTAATCTGGGTATAAAAGTACCACCTGAAAATATCATTGAGGCTTTCCGCCGGGAGAAGGCCGATGCAATCGGCCTGTCCGGCCTGCTCGTCAAGTCGGCGCAGCAGATGGTCCTGACTGCCCAGGATTTGCGCTCAGCAGGTATTGATGTGCCGATCATGGTAGGCGGTGCCGCGTTGACCCGTAAATTCACTAAAAATCGTATCCGGCCTGAATATGACGGCCTGGTACTGTACGCTAAAGATGCGATGGATGGTCTGGATATCGCTAACCGGCTGATGAATCCGCTGGAGCGGGCCAAGATCGAAGAAGAGGTCCGCCTTGAAGCGGAGGCGGCGGTTGCGGTGGCACCGCAGCAGGAGCTTCCGGTGCTGACCCGGGCCGTCCGGTCCAAGATTTCAGCAGATGCACCTGTATTTACTCCGCCGGACGTAGAGCGCCATGTGCTAAGGGGTTATCCGCTTGGTCATATCATTCCATATGTGAATATGCAGATGCTGCTGGGCCATCACCTGGGATTACGCGGTTCGGTGGAAGCACAGCTTGCCGCAGGGGATGCCCGCACCGTGGAATTGAAGGAGACAGTGGATGACATCCTGCATCACGCGATGCTGGAGGGCACCATTAAGCCTCATGCCATGTATCAATTTTTCCCGGCACAGTCCCGGGGCAACGATATACTGATCTATAACCCGCAGAACACTGCAGAGGTTCTGCATACCTTTACTTTCCCGCGGCAGAATGTCGAGCCGTTTCTCTGTCTTGCCGACTTCCTGAAGCCAGTGGAGAGCGGAATTATGGATTATGTCGGGTTCCTGGTCGTTACCGCCGGTCATGGTGTCCGTGAATTATCGACCGAACTGAAAGACAGGGGGGATTACCTCCGTTCTCATGCTTTGCAGGCAGTGGCGCTTGAGGTTGCTGAAGGGCTTGCTGAGCGTGTTCATCACATGATGCGGGATACCTGGGGCTTCCCGGACCCTGCAGATATGACGATGAAGCAGAGACATGGTGCGCGGTACCAAGGGATCCGCGTTTCCTTCGGATATCCCGCCTGCCCGGACCTGGAGGATCAAGGGCCCCTGTTCAAGTTGCTTATGCCGGAGGATATCGGCGTCCATCTTACCGAAGGCTTCATGATGGAGCCGGAAGCGTCGGTATCAGCGATGGTCTTCGCCCATCCAGAAGCGCAGTATTTCAACGTAGAGAAGCTGTAAGCTTCCCACTCCCCATGGACTGGTCTGAAGGTGAAATCCTTCTAAGCGGAACCTCCCGTAATCGGGAGGTTTTTTGCTGGGAACGAAGCTGGAGCGGAAGAAATGCAGAGAAAGATGATTTCGTATCGTAAAAGAGGTAGAATGCATTTCATAGGTGTAAGGAAGATGTTTTTGTCTTTACAGAAAAAAGAGAGGAGGATTATGATGGAGGTTTATTTTCTGGGCACTAATGCAGGTGTGCCGACCCTACAGCGCAATGTTACCTCAATTGCCCTAAGGCTGCTTGAGGAACGGCGCAGTTTCTGGATGTTTGACTGTGGAGAAGCCACTCAGCACCAGGTCTTGCGTTCTCCATTGCGACTGGGTAAGCTGGAGAAGCTGTTTATTACCCATCTGCACGGTGATCACCTGTTTGGCTTGCCGGGTCTGCTGTCGAGCCGCGGATATCAGGGTGGAACTGCTCCGCTAACTGTATATGGTCCACCGGGCCTGAAGGCTTTTCTGGATATTTCATTATCCGTCAGCCAGTCCCGTATTCCATATAAGCTTGATATTGTAGAGCATACCGGAGGTCTCGTGTTTGAAGACGACAGCTTTAAGGTGGAGGCTGGCCTGCTGGAGCACCGGATTGACAGCTATGGTTACAGGGTAACAGAGAAAGACAGTCCGGGGAGTCTCAATACCGAACTGCTCCGAAGCTATGGGTTGAAGCCGGGGCCGCTTTACGGCAAGCTGAAGAAAGGTGAAAATGTTATTACCGATGAAGGAACGCTTATTAGCGCTGCAGATGTGGTCAACGAGCCGAAAAAAGGACGCATCGTGACCATTCTGGGCGACACACGGCCTTGTAAGGGAAGTCTGCCGCTGGCACAGGGTGCTGATCTTATCGTCCATGAGGCAACCTTCGCCCATGACCTGGCGGATATGGCCTATCAATATCATCACAGCACTGCCCGGCAGGCGGCTACGCTTGCTCATGAAGCGGAAGGACGGGAACTGTTACTGACACACTTCAGCTCGCGTTATATCTCGCAGGAACAGCTTGCTCCACTGCTGGAAGAAGCGCAGGCGATCTTCCCGAATACACTGCTTGCAGAAGAGTTCTGCACCTTTCCGGTGTATCGGCGAAACTCCCTGAAGCCAGAGGGAAATGGCCCGGGGAATTAAATTATTTTCCGGGAAAGCGCAGGAAATGACACTGTACTGCCATAAAAAGACCAACAGGACAGCGGTTCGCTATCGTTCGACGATGTATGTTAAATTTTAAAGATTAGACTCGTTAAAACAGCACGAAGCAGTAGAGAAAATGCCGAACCGTTGCGGGTTTGTCTGCTATTGCTGTGGTTTATTTAATGTTAATTAATTGAGTGATTTATTAATTGCATTAATTAATATTCTGGGGATGGAGGGAGCGGTATGAAAGATATCGGAGGTTTGCTGATTGATCTTGACGGGACATTATTTCACGGAGGCATGATGATTCCCGGCGCTGACAGACTGATAGCAGGACTGCGCTCAGCGAGAATCCCCTTTCTGTTTGTAACAAACAATTCGTCACGGACAGCGGCGGCTGTCGCCGCACATCTGAACGGGATGGGCATTGAAGCTAAGGCGGAAGAGGTCTGCACTTCCTCAATGGCTGCAGCCCGCTATATTGCCGAGGAATCACCGAAGGCAAGGGTGGCGATACTTGGGGAAGAGGGATTGATTGAAGCTTGTACAGCTGCAGGATTGTCAATTGTGACGGAGAAACCGGAGTATGTGGTGCAAGGGATTTACCGTTCTTTTACATATGATTCACTGGCGCAGGCTTCCCGCTGGATTCAGGAAGGTGCGAAATTTGTGCTGACGAACCCGGATTTGATGCTGCCTTCCGATGATGGGGTCATGCCGGGAGCGGGATCACTGGGGGCGGCGATCGAAGCCGCAAGCGGTGTGTCCCCTGTAGTCATCGGCAAACCGGAATCGCACCTGGTCACCTATGCAACGGCGCTGCTGGGAATTAAACCGGAGACGGCTGTAGTTGTCGGGGATAATATGCGGACTGACATTTCGGCCGGGGTAAAAGCCGGCTGCCGGACAATATTGGTGCTTACCGGCCTGACTACAGCGGACAATTATGAACATTATCAACAGATAACAGGCGTAACACCAGATGAAATTTATGCTGATTTAGCTGAATTTATGGTAAGGCTCGGTGTATAATGTCAATGTTGTGATTGCTTTACCAACCTAGAAGGGACGATGTGAATATGCCGGAACTGCCGGAAATGGAGAATTACCGAAAGCTGCTTAGCCAGCATCTTATAAATGTTCCAATCACGGGTGTAACTGTGAATAGAGAAAAAACAATAAATATGGACACTGAAGCCTTTGTCAATGCACTGGTAGGTGCGCGCATTGTGTTTGTAGAACGCCGTGCCAAGCATATTCTGTTCCACCTTCACGATGGCCGCAGGCTGCTGCTGCATTTAATGCTCGGCGGATTGCTTTACTATGGAACAGAGGAAGAACGTCCGGATCGCAGTACACAGGTGGAATTGGCCTTTGGCGAGAACATCCTGTACTTTATGGGTCTGCGGCTCGGATACCTTCATCTGTTGTCGGTTAAGGAAAGCGAAGCGGCAATGGGCAAGCTGGGCCCTGAGCTTCTGGACCGCAGAATGACCGCGGAACGTTTCGCAGGACTGCTGAAGGGACGCCGTGGCGCACTTAAGAGCCTGCTCGTGAACCAGCAGGTTATGGCCGGTATCGGCAACTGCTATGCCGATGAAATTGCTTTTGAGGCAAGGCTACTGCCCTCGGTATTGGTTCAGAATCTATCGCCGGAGGCGATTACACGCTTGTATGAGAGTATCCGCAAGGTACTGGCGGAGGCAACGGAAATCGGCGGTTATATGGAGATGCCGTTTATGGCCGGCGATATAGTTACCGGCTCTTACAATGACCAGTGCAAGGTATATGACCGTGAGGGCGAACCATGCCTGCGCGGCGGGGGAACGATAATTAAGACGGAGCAATCCGGGCGTAAAGTGTTCTATTGCCCGGATTGCCAGCATGAAGAATAACCCCAAAATCGGGGCTCATGTCAGCATTCGCGGCGGATACGGGCGTGCGGCCCGGTTCGCCTGGGAGAGCGGTGCGGCATGTTTTCAATATTTTCCGAAGAATCCGCGCAGTCTGAAGCTGAAGCCGGTGGACAGGCGGGATGCCGAGGACTGCGCTGCCTTCTGCAGGGAGAAGGGAATCGTGTCTATCGCGCATACCCCTTACCCGACGAATATGGCGGCCGGTACCAAAGGTGCGGCTCCCCGTGAGATCATGGTAGCGTCGCTGTTGAATGATCTGGAAATCGCAGAGGCCTGCGGTTCGCTGGGGATAGTCGTGCATTTCGGACATTTTGCCGGAATAGAGCCGTTACAAGGCTATCAAAATATTATACAATGTATGAATGACACGCTGGTCGCCTGGAATGGCCGGACCAAACTGCTTATTGAGAATCAGGCCGGGAATCATGGCAATGAAGGCATGACGCTGGAAGAGCTGGTTAAGGTACGCGAGCTTAGCCGCTTTCCGGAGAAGATCGGATTTTGTTTTGATACCTGTCATGCTTTTGCATCGGGGATCTGGAATCCGCAGCATACGGAGGAACTGCTGGAACGGGGGGCTGCGCTGCATTACTGGCCGCATCTCGTTGCCGTACATCTGAATGATTCCCTTTATCCCTATGGGCTGCGCCGTGACAGGCACGCGCAAATCGGACAAGGCCATATTGGTGCAGAGAATCTGCGGAAGCTGCTGACCTCAGAGCCGTTTCGTCATCTGGCAGTTGCCTTGGAAACCGGAAAGGGGCCGGACGGCACCCACCGTCAGGAGATTGCTGCCGTGCTGGACTGGTATGAAGCGGAGGACAGACCGTGATAAATATTTATATGGATGATCTAAGAAAGCTGCCTACCGGCTTCACGCTGGCCCGGACAACGGAAGAATGTCTGCTGCTCTTGCGTGAATGCGAGGTCGGTATCCTGTCGCTGGATTATGACATGGGGCCGGAAGATTACAATGGGGCTGAAGTGGCCAGACGAATCGTGCTGGAAGGCTTGTATCCCCGGGAGATCTATCTGCATACCTCAAGTACAGCTGGCCGCAAAGAGATGTATGAGCTGTTGTATACTGCAAGACCTGAGGGAAGCGTATTGCATCATGGCCCGATCACAGCTGAGAAACTAGTGGGAATTGCTGCAGGAGCGGGATGCATATGACTGAAATTACTGAAATGGATCAATCCGGGCTGCTGGATTTGCTGAAGCAGGGGCGTGAACCACTTGTTGTTTTTCTGTATACCCCGCTTTGCGGGACCTGTAAGGCTGCCCGGCGGATGCTGGAGGTAGCGGCTCATCTGCTGCCCCAGGATTTGATAATGGCTGGCGGGAATGTGAACATGCTTCCGGAGCTCGTGAACCTCTACCGTATTTCAAGTGTCCCTGCACTGCTGGTGGTCCCGGCGGACCGCTGCTCTGAACCGGAGATTCATTATGCAGTGGGTTCTGTAGAACAAGTGCTGGAATACATAAGGAGAGTGACCTCATAAATGATATCTTTACAACATCTTACCCTTAGACGGGAGCAAAGCCAGATTCTTTACGATGTGTCGCTGGAAATGAAGCAAGGCGAAAACTGGGTTATTCTTGGACGGAACGGTTCCGGTAAAACAACGATTCTGGAGATGATGACTGGTTATTTGTTTCCAAGCAGCGGATCTGTTGAGGTTCTGGGCTATAAATACGGCCAGTGCGATCTGCGGGAAGTGCGCAAGGAAATCGGCTATATCGGCCCGTCACTGATGGAAAAGCTGTCGCTCACCGACCCTGTGTGGGAAGTGGTAGCTACCGGTGCTTACGCTTATCTGCGATTTTATCAGGCGATTCCACAATCTGTTCAGGATCAGGCGAAAAGGCTGCTTGAAGAGATGAATCTCGGAGAAATGGCCTATCATCCGTTTGGCACCTTGTCCCAAGGAGAACGCAAAAAGGCGATGCTGGCCCGCTGCCTGATGGCCGAACCGAAGCTGCTGATTATGGATGAGCCCTGTGCCGGCCTTGATCTATACGAGCGGGAAAAAATGCTCGCCGAGATCGACAAGCTGAAGCAGCGTGATGTATCCGTAGTTTACGTTACACATCATGTGGAAGAGATTGTGCCGCTCTTTACTCATGTGGCGCTGATCCGTGACGGGAAGCTGGCAGGCTCCGGCCCCAAAGAAGAAGTATTAACCAAAGAAATGATCTTGGCTACTTTTGATATTCCCGTAGAAGTTGAATGGGATAGCGGTCGTCCCTGGATTAAAATCAGACCTGGAGGCAAATGATTTGAACGATAGTATACAAGAGAACGGTGAGCAGACAGCTGCTCCGGAAGAAAAGACCCTTTCACGTTATATCTGCACCGCCAATCACGGCTTTGCACCTTATGCCCAGGAAGAGCTCCGCCGCCTGTTCGGCGCGGTGAAGAGTACGCTGCTGCTGCCGGGTGAGATCTTCTTGGCGACACTGGAAGCGGAGCCGGAAGAGGTATCCAGCCTGCTGGCGCAGAATCTGCCGATCTTTCTGCGGCATATTCAACCCGTGCAGTTCCAGGATCAGGGCAACCCGTCTGGCCTGGAACGGCTTGTAGCCTATCTGAGCCGGCGCAAAGAATTGGAAGGCGGGAAGGTTTCGCTGCATGTGCGCAAAGGCGGAAGCTCCTTCTGGCAGGACAGTCCCGGCGAGCTTCGGGAATGGCTGCAGGAGCAGCTCGTGAGTCTGGGTGCGGAATTCACCGTACAGGAACCGGCGTGGGTGATATCTGTATATGCAGACGGAGAAGCGCTGTATGCCGGAGTGTCCCGGCCTGAGGACAACCTGTCCAGCTGGAACGGAGGAATGATCCGTTTCCGCAAGGAGGATGGACAAATTTCACGCGCGAAGTTTAAGCTGATGGAGGCGGAGAAGGAATTTGCCATTCCGTTCTCCAGCTTTCGCAATGCGGTCGATATTGGTGCTTCTCCGGGCGGCTGGACATCATTCCTGCTGGAACGCGGCCTCAAGGTGACGGCAGTTGACCCGGCACTGATGCATGAATCGCTGCGCAATCAGCCAGGACTGAAGATTCTGCGCAAAAATGCGGGTGAAGTGAAATTCCGCGAGAACGAGTTTGATCTGCTGGTCTGCGATATGAGCTGGAGCCCCAAGCTGATGGCGAAGCTGGTTACGGGGCTGCTGCACAGTCTCACGCCGGGTGGAACGGCGGTTGTTACAGTGAAGCTAATGCATAAGAAGCCACTGGCGATGATTAAGGAAATCATCAGTATGTTTGAAGGTGAACGGATGCAGATTCAGCGGGCGAAGCAGCTGTTTCATAACCGTGACGAGATTACACTGTATATGATCAAGTATTAAGTGAATCTTTGTTTAGGTAACAGCAGTAGTTCATTCCATAAATAATTTAGTTTTAGAGGGAAAGCATCCCGTTATCTACGCTTCCGGCGAATCGCCGGATTAAGCTGTATAACGGTGGCTCTCCCTCTTTTTTTTTGTTTGTATCAGGCTAGGACAAGGAGGAAATAAGGATGAATTATGAATCGAAGCTTGTAGTGGGGCAGCTTCTTGGAGACAGGTACCAAATCACTGCTTTAATCGGTACGGGCGGAATGAGTTATGTATATCTGGCGGAGGATATAAGGCTGGCTGGCAAACGCTGGGCCGTGAAGGAAAGCATGTGCTTTGAAGGCGAAGTGAATTACGGATCCGTTCTGGCGGAGGCAGATATGCTCATCTCGCTGAACCACAAGCTATTCCCGAGAGTTGCCGACTTCTACCCTCCGGATGAAGAAGGATATTGTTATCTGGTTATGGATTATATCGAAGGTGTGACCCTTAGCCAATATATGGACGGGCATCCTGTACCGATACAGACTGAACGGCTGATCAGCTATGTCAAACAGCTGCTGGAGGTATTGTGTTATTTGCACGGGCATCAACCGCCGATTATTTACCGTGATTTGAAGCCCTCCAATATTATGCTGACCGGATCGAATTCGCTGATGCTGATTGATTTTGGCATTGCCCGCAGCTACAGAAGCGGTGCAGGTGAAGATACCGAGAAGCTGGGGACCGTCGGCTTCGCCGCCCCGGAACAATACGGCAGCGGGCAGAGCGGGCCTTTCTCAGACCTCTATGGTTTGGGAGCGCTAATGTTGTATATGGCCTCTGCAGGTCAATACAGCCGCTGGCAACCGGGCATGGAGGCCAAGCTGCGCCGGGTAATTCCAGATAAGCTGATTCCTGTCATCAGACGTTTGCTGCGCCATCATCCCGAAGAAAGATATCAATGCGCCGAGGAGGTGCTGCGTGCGCTGGAGCCGATTGAAGCAGCGGTGGAGAATTACACATTCCGGGAGATGCAGGTTTCCGGTCCGGAGACGAAACGGGAAATGATCATTGTGGCGCTGCTCGGGACAGCTTCGGGCCTCGGCACGACACATACCTCTCTGGCAGTGGCCAGCAGCCTTTCCAGGAAGGGGATGACGGCCTGGGTGGATTTCAGCCCGGATTCATCCGTTTATGATCGTATCCGCAGCCTATTTGATTTTCCGGTGGCCGGGGGATTCCCCACCAGTAAAGTTCTTCCTCTGGAATGGAAAGAGCTGCATTTCTGGCAGCGTCCAGAACATGGGAATATGAAAGAAATACTGGAGAGGGGATATCAGTTTGTAGTACTCGACCTTGGAACAGGCGGTTATGAGGCTGCGTTTGAGGCGTTCACGGACAGCGAGGTTCCGATGCTGATTACATCGGGAGCTGAATGGAGACTGGAAGATACTCTTCACTGGCTGCGCCGCAACGGGCTTGTACCACAGCCGAAGTGGCGGATTTGTCTGCCGTTTGCCGGGAAATCAGCAGCACTGTTACTGGAATCTGCGCTCGGTATTGGGAGGGTATACAATTTGCCGCTCCAGCAGGATCCTTTTCAACGGAAAGGGAAGCTGCTGGAGGTTCTGGATGAACTGCTAAGTGAAAGCATGAAGAAGAAGAATTATGAAAAACGCTATGGTTTTTTTCAGAAAAGAACGTAAATGAATGGAATTATATTGCAATATATCTTTCCTTCAGTTAAATTCCTATTTCAGGCTTGCGCTTACTTGTGCTAAAATGGTCGTTGTATGTATTGACAGAATACTGCTTATTTTTAAATATAGATAGGAGCTTACGGAGAATTTATGAGTTTACTTACAGTAGAAGACGTTTCCCACAACTTCGGAGACCGGCAGCTCTTCAAGAATGTGAATTTCCGGCTGCTCGACGGAGAGCATGTTGGTCTGGTGGGGGCGAATGGCGTCGGTAAATCGACGCTGATGAATATTTTGACCGGA
Organism: Paenibacillus sp. FSL L8-0340; assembly: GCF_038593145.1. Classification (NCBI taxonomy): domain Bacteria; kingdom Bacillati; phylum Bacillota; class Bacilli; order Caryophanales; family Paenibacillaceae; genus Paenibacillus; species Paenibacillus sp. FSL L8-0340. The sequence goes on along the minus strand of NZ_CP151967.1, from coordinate 4,225,290 downwards.
ACTTTGCTGAAGGACAGCGGGAGAGTGGAATGGACTCCCAAGGTGCGTTATGGCTATCTGGATCAACATACCAATCTTACGCCGGGTAAAACCGTGCGCGATGTGCTGAAGGATGCTTTCCTGCCGCTGCTTGAGCTGGAGAATGATATGATGGCGATTACCGAGAAAATGGGCGATGCCTCTCCGGAAGAGCTGGAACTGCTTCTGGAACAGATGGGGGAAATCCAGGAACAGCTGGATATCGGAGACTTCTATTTGATTGATGTGAAGGTTGAGGAAATGGGCAACGGGTTGGGATTGACGGCAATTGGCCTGGACCGTGATGTCGCTTCGCTCAGCGGAGGACAGCGGACTAAGGTGCTGCTGGCCAAGCTGCTGCTGGAGAAACCGAATGTGCTGCTGCTCGATGAGCCTACCAACTATCTGGACGTAGAGCATATTGACTGGCTTACTAACTACCTGAAGCAGTATCCTTATGCCTTTTTGCTGATTTCCCATGATACAGAATTTATGAACAAGGTTGTTAATGTCGTGTACCATCTTGAATTTGCCAAGCTGACCCGCTATACGGCCAACTATGAGCAATTCCTTGATATGGCTGACATGAACAAGAACCAGCATATTGATGCTTATGAGAAGCAGCAGGAATTCATTAAGAAGCAAGAGGATTTCATTCAGCGAAACAAGGCGCGTGCTTCCACCTCGGGACGGGCGAAGAGCCGTGAGAAGCAGCTCGACCGTCTGGAACGGATTGAACGTCCAGAAGAAGCGGCCAAGCCGACGTTTTCGTTCAAGGAAAGCCGGGCGAGCGGCAAGACTGTGTTCGAAGGCATCGACTTCGAGATTGGCTATGACCGTCCGCTGCTGCCAAAGCTGAATATGACGATAGAACGCGGGGAGAAGATTGCAATTGTCGGCTGCAACGGTGTAGGTAAATCCACGCTGCTGAAGACGATTCTCGGCGTGATTCCCGCATACAGCGGAAAAACGTACTTGGGCGATTACCTCAGTTCCGCCTACTTCCAGCAGGAGGTTAAGGCTGCTAACATTACACCGATTGATGATGTCTGGAATGAATTTTCCAGTCTCAACCAGCATGAAGTGCGCGCCCATCTGGCCCGTTGCGGATTGAAAAATGAGCATATTACCCGTCCGCTGAGCATGTTGAGCGGTGGTGAACAGGCGAAGGTGCGTATATGTAAGCTGATGATGCGCGAAAGCAATTGGATTCTATTCGACGAGCCTACAAATCACCTTGATATCGTCGCCAAGGCAGAGCTGAAGCGTGCCCTGCAGGAATACAAAGGTACTATTCTGCTTGTATCTCATGAACCTGATTTCTACGAAGATTGGGTGACAAAGACTTGGGATGTTGAGCAGTGGTCGGCGCAATCTGTATAGTTGAATTTCAAAGTCCGGGGAAGAGCAATGTTATTGGTGCTGTTCCCCGGCTTTTAAATATGGGGGGCTGTTTCCGGGATGAGCCATAATGAACATGAAAAAGAGTCTGCTGTCCATTCTTCAGGCCGGGATGGACGATATTCACGCCAGGTACGCTTTACACCTTTCGGGATTGAGGGGCAGCAGGGGCTAGCACGTTCCAGTGTACTTATTGTTGGAGCTGGCGCACTTGGCACGGGGATTGCCGAGACACTGGCGCGTTGCGGAGTGGGACGCCTGATTCTTGCCGACCGTGATTATGTGGAGTGGAGCAATCTGCAGCGCCAGCAGCTGTACACCGAGGAGGACGCTATCGGGCGTATGCCCAAAGCGGAAGCGGCCAAAGCCAGGCTGGAGAACATCAATTCCGAAATAAAAGTTGAAGCGCATGTGCTGGATGTACGTGCTGAAGAACTGGAAAGCCTGCTTCACGGCGTGGACCTCATCATGGATGGCACTGATAACTTTGATACCCGGCTTATTATAAATGATATGGCGATGAAGTACGGTATTCCCTGGATCTATGGGGGCTGCGTAGGCAGCTATGGTATTACCTATACGATTCTGCCTGGAGAAACACCATGTCTGAACTGCCTGCTGGGGACTATACCTCTGGGTGGGGATACCTGTGATACGGCGGGGATTCTGCCGCAGGCAGTGCAGCTCGTTACTGCTAACGCTACAGCAGAGGCGCTGAAGCTGCTCGGAGGACGGAAGGAACAGCTTCGAAACAAGCTCTTGACCTTTGATGTGTGGCGCAATGAACATCAGGAGATCGGTGTCAAAGCTGCCAAGAAGAGTGATTGTCCGTCCTGCGGCAGCCAGCCGGTTTATCCTTATCTGACCGCGGCGAATACGGAACGGAGCGATGTGCTCTGTGGCCGGGACACCGTGCAGATCCGTCCGGCACGGCGGCAGAAGCTTAATCTGCAGGAAACGGCAGACCGGCTGTCCAGACTGGGGGCCGGCAAGGTAGAGAGCAATCCTTATCTTGTTTCCTATACAGACGGGCCTTACCGCATGGTCATTTTCACTGATGGACGGGCTTTGATTCATGGAACCAGTGATATTGCAGCAGCCCGCAGCTTTTATCACCGGTATTTCGGATAATGAAGGGGAGAGAATAGAATGAACAATGGAACGATCCGTCACATGGCAATCTTTACGTTAAAACATCCGGTGAATTCTGAGGAAACGGCGGCATTTCTGAAAGCCGGAGAGGATATTCTCAGCGCTATTCCGGTGGTGCGCAATTTTGAGATGCTGCGCCAGGTGAGTGCCAAATGTGAATATGACTTTGGCTTCTCGATGGAGTTTGATAATCAGGAGGCTTACGAGGCCTATAATAATCACCCCAGTCATCAGGCTTTTGTGCGTGAACGCTGGGACACTGAGGTGGCTGGCTTTCAGGAGATTGATTTTGTGAAATAATTGTTAATAGAAGTCAGCAAAGAGACCATTTCTTAGGAATGGTCTCTTTGCTTTGCGGGAACTCTAATGAATATCTGCGGCTGCACGGCCGCTATCGAACGATGAGTGAGGCGGGGATGTCCATGAATGAGGTAGTCGTATGGTTTGCGCCCGGGGCAATCCTTGGCAGTAAAGAATCTGCGGAAGACAGAACCAGGAGGGAAGAGGAGCATCAATTCATTGAGCTCACTCTGCATGAGCTTGGACTGCAAACAGCATTAAGCGAAGATCTTGAGGATCTTCGCTTAATGCTGTCCAGAGTGGAGCCCGTACTGCTCTTAACGGAGCTGTACGACGCCCGAGGATGGGAGGGATGGGAAATTATAGCGGATCTTAGAGAACGCGGCGTGTTTCTGCCAGTAGTAGTCATATCCAGCGGCAATTCGGAAGGAGAGGTAGTTGCGGCTTTTGAGGCGGGCGGCAATGAATACTTGAAGAAGCCGCTTCATGCAGGCGAGTTCAAATGCAGGGTAATGAATCTGTTATGGCTCACCGGACACCGGAGGGGCCATGAGACAAGGCTTAAGGTCGATGGACTGGTGCTGGACCCCAGTCGCAGGCTGGTTAGCCGGGACGGAAATTCCCTTACACTGACCCCCAAAGAATTTGATCTGCTGTATTACCTCGCCGTGCATTTGGGGGAAATCTGTCCCCGCGGCGAGATTCTAAAGCATGTCTGGGGATACCATTTTCAAGCGGATACGAATGTAGTAGATGTCTACATCCGGCATATCCGGTTGAAAGTGGACAAGGGCCATCGGAATAAGCTGATTCATACCGTACGTGGAACCGGATATGTAATGCGCGCACCGGAAGGGGGAGAGACGGAGTGACTTCCGGTGCAGAGTAAGCGCTAAAAAATATTTAATAGAAAACTACAGTACGCGACGGGCTTTGAGGTAGGTTCTTTTCCAGTTTCCGGAGTTCAAATCCGAAATCGTTACACCCGGAGAGCCATAAGTGTGAAGAATCTTGCCATTTCCTGCATATACAGCTACGTGAGTTACGTTTCTGCCGTTAGCTCTGCTGCCGCTGGAGAAAAATACCAGATCGCCTGGACGAAGGTTAGCTTTGGAAACATAAGTTCCGACTTTCGATTGCGCTGCAGATGTGCGCGGCAGATTGACGCCATATTTGGCGAAAATGTATTTGGTAAAGGAAGAGCAGTCAAAATATCTGGTAGTAGAAGTGGATGCGCCGAACTGATAACGGGTACCCAGATAGTTTTTACCGAAATTAACAACCTTTTGTCCAGTAGAGGACGACGTCACGGATGCAGCAGCAACGGGTGCTGTACCGGCTCCTGTCACCATCAGTGTACTCAGGCCAATTGTGGTGCACATTCCTACGACGATTGCTTGCTTAAACCATTGTTGCTTTTTCATGTTGTAATACCTCCCAGGTTTGTATCTATCTTTCATTCGTCTTTCTCTGTTTCGTAGTATAGCAGGTTATACATGCCCTAAAATATGGAACAGAGGGTTCAAAACCAAGCTGGGTATGGGTTGTAAGCGTTTTATTAAAATCGCATTAAAAGTTACAAAATATTAATATTTGACGGTTATCTCGATATAAAAAAGCCGGAAAACCCTGTTGTGACAAGGGTTATCCCGGCTTTTTCGTTTTGAAACAAAGGTTACAACGATGTCTCCGAATTCATATGTAAATCAATCTTTACTCTGAATAATCAGCAGCAGACCGCTCTCAATAGTAACTGTTCCGCACCCCTCTAACAGACGGTTGCTTACAGCAAGAGACTGGCCAAGCTTAAGCGTGGCATCGGTAAGCGGGTATTGGAAACCTTGAAGTGTAATCCCTGTAACTTCAGGAGTCAGAGGAAGTAAAGAGACATAAGTATACCCCCGCTCATGCACCAGCGCCTGTGAACCGGTCAGGGTGATATAATTATGAGTATCCATCACAGAGCAGCTTACCTGGCGCTGTAGTGCTCTTGTCATCATCTGGATCCCGGCCAGTGTATGGTCCATCCGTGTGCCGGTCACACCGATCAGCAGAATCGACTCGGGCTGGGTGTTGAGTGCAAGTTCAAGTGCCATCTCGCTGTCGGTCAAATCCTTGTCCACAGGGTCACAAGTGATAGTTTTTTTGCTTCCTGCCTCAATCTGCTGCAGGGCTTCCGGGGAGACAGAGTCGAAATCGCCAACGGCAATGTCGGGTGTATACCCATGGGATATTAGAAACAAGGCACCACGGTCAGCGCCGATAATAAAATCTTCTTCATCTAATAGAAGTAAAAACTCCTCTGACAGCTCGCCGCCGGCAAAGATAACAACACGTTTGGATGGCAATACAATCCCCTCCTTTAAATCTGCTATATAGTTTGTCATCCTGACCAAGTATAATGCAGATTGAAAAGTTGTACAATTGATGCGGACAACGCTAAAATGAATAGAGTACGTTTCGTTTATGAAATGTGCAGATTAAATAACTGAGGAAACAATTGCAGGAGGTGAGAGAAATCGTAAGTGTATTATTCGTTTGTCTGGGCAATATTTGCCGCTCGCCTATGGCAGAAGCGGTGCTCCGCCATAAAATTGGTGAACGCAAGCTATCCGATAGAATCTCGGTGGATTCTGCCGGTACTGGTGACTGGCATATTGGCAAAGCACCGCATGAAGGAACCCGCCGTATTCTCGATCAGTGGGGAATCAGCTATGAGAATATGACAGCTCGCCTGGTTAGCAGCGGTGATTTTGAAAAGTTTCAATATATAGTGTGCATGGACAAGTCGAATGCGGAGAATGTCCGCAAGCTTCCCGGGGGGAAGGACGCTGAGCTGCTGTTCTTCATGGATTTGCTGCCGGATGAAGAGCTTCGCGAGGTTCCAGACCCTTATTTCACCGGTAACTTCGAGCAGGTCTATGATCTGATCAGTGCCGGCTGTGATGTACTGCTGGAGCGGATTATTGCAGAGAAGCTCTAGACAGGGCGCCACATTCCAGAATATCGGTTGGCGCCCTTGCAAAAAAAGGAAGGGCACCGTAATGCCCGTCATGATTTGAAAGCGTAATCAGTTGGCAAACATACATATGTTCGCAGTATGTTCACTATTTTGCCCATTTTACCTGTTTCATGAGTTAAAGAAATAGAGTAATGATTCTGGGAGCTCTTTTTGCCAAAATCCCCAGAGATGACGCCCGTCTTTTTCGCGGTAGGATACTGTAGCGCCCCGCGATTCCAGCAAAGCCTTGGTATCCCTGTTCATCTGCACGAAATCGTAAACTCCGGTATCCGTCTGGTATTCAGTTTCTTGCAGTCCTACTACCATATTAATAGTAAGCCAGGAGAGGTCCTCTTCCTGCTCAATGATTTCGCGTGACTCCGGATAATATGCACCGGAAAGACTAAGGACACGGGTGAAAAGCCCGGGATATGCCAGTGCCAAATGCAGAGAAACACTGCCGCCCAAGGAGTCTCCGGCGATGATCCGCTCATCAGGGGTGCGGCGAACCGGATAATTATGTTCAATGAAGGGAATAATCTCTTCGGCAAAGCAAGACAGGTATTGCTTAAACCTGCTGCCAAAGGGGGCGTACTCCTGTGTTCGCACGGGGACATTTACTTCCACTCCAACAATAATGAAAGGTTCCACATCTTCTTCCACAATCAGCTGCCCGGCAAGAGTAGCGATGCGGCCGAAGTTGAAGAACTCCTCCCCATCCTGGCAGTACACTACCGGATAACTGAGGACTTCGTTATAACCGGGGGGGAGATAAATGCGCAGCCTGCGTTCTTCCTGGAGAAATTCGCTCCATAATGTTTGCTTAATAATTGTACGTTTCAGAAAAACAGGTTCGCTCATAGCTGAATCGTCACCTTTCTTGTCGGATTTTGCATTAAACGTAGCGGTGCGTTAAAATTACCCAAGCGGTAAATGTGGCATTAATCATTTACTTGCTTAAAAAACCCTAATCTGTTATAGGATATTTATCAACCTGTTATACATACAAAATTTATGAAAACATAAATTTTATGCGTATTTCTTTGACGAAACAGATAAAACAGGTGTATAATAATTCTATAACAGAGGCCACTGATATTCAAATGGTATTCAAATTTTTTTATTGAGGTGAAAATGATGACTAGAGTTCCTTATGAAGTGTATACAGAGGACGTAGAGGCCCTTTCGGTACTTTCCCCGGATGGAGAAGTTATCAACAAGGATAAGATGCCTACACTTACCGATGATCAATTGAAAGAAATCATGTATCGTATGGTATTTACCCGTACTTGGGATGACCGTGCGGTCAACTTGGGCCGTCAAGGCCGCCTGGGATTCTACGCGCCGGTATCCGGACAAGAAGCAACCATGGTGGGCAGTGAATACGCCCTGCAGAAAGAAGATTTCGTATGCCCTGGCTACCGTGACATTCCGCAGCTGGTATGGCATGGACTTCCATTATACCAGGCTTTCCTATATTCCCGCGGCCATCAACATGGCGGTGAGATTCCTGAAGGTGTAAATGTTCTTATGCCTCAGATTATCATCGGTGCACAAATTCTGCACGCTACCGGAATTGCAATGGGCTTCAAATTGAAGAAACAACAAAACGTTGCTATTACTTACACTGGTGACGGCGGTTCTTCTGAAGGCGACTTCTATGAAGGTCTTAACTTTGCCGGACGCTTCAAATTGCCGGTAATCTTCTTTGTTCAAAATAACGGCTATGCGATTACGACTCCGTTCGCGAAGCAAACGGCTGCCAAATCCATCGCACATAAAGCAGTAGCAGCTGGTATTCCCGGTATTAAGATCGACGGCATGGACGTCTTTGCAGTAATCTCCGCGGTGCAGGAAGCTGCAGAACGCGCACGCAAAGGCGAAGGAGCTACGCTGATTGAAGCTGTGACTTACCGTTTCCGTCCGCATTCCCTTTCCGACGACGCCAGCAAATACCGTTCCAAAGAAGAAGAAGGACAATGGAACGAGAAGGACCCGATTGCCCGTCTTGCCAAGTATTTGGAGAAGAAAGGCCTCTGGACCGAAGAAGATACGCTGCGCGTAAGAGAAGAAGCGAAAGCGACTGTTAACGAGCAGATTAAAAAAGCAGAGCAAACCGAAAAAATGACCGTTCCTGGCTTGATCGACAGCATGTTCGAGGTAACTCCGAAACATCTGGAAGAACAAAAAGCCGATTTTGAATAAGGGGGATATCAGGCAATGGCACAAATGAATATGAAAGAAGCAATTCGTGACGCAATGCGCGTTGAACTGAACCGTGACCCTAACGTTCTTATCTTCGGTGAGGATGTAGGGAATGTAGGGGGCGTCTTCCGTGTAACGGAAGGGCTGCAAAAAGAATTTGGCGAAGATCGTGTTTTTGATACTCCGCTTGCTGAATCCGCCATCGGCGGTCTGGCTTTTGGTCTGGGCGTGCAAGGATTCCGTCCGATTGCTGAAATCCAGTTTGTTGGTTTCATCTTTGAAGCACTCGATCAAATCGTCGTTCAGGCTGCACGCCTGCGCTGGCGTTCGGGGGGCAGATTCAATGCTCCTGTAGTATTCCGTACTCCATTTGGCGGCGGCGTAAAAGCGGCTGAACTGCATACCGATTCCCTCGAAGGCCTGATCGCTCAAAGCCCGGGGATCAAAGTGGTTATTCCTTCCAATCCATACGATGCAAAGGGACTTCTGATTGCCTCGATCCGTGATAATGACCCGGTATTTTTCATGGAGCACTTGAACCTGTACCATGCATTCCGTGCAGAAGTGCCTGAAGGTGAATATACCGTCGAGCTGGGCAAAGCAAATGTTGTCCGCGAAGGTTCGGATGTTACAATTATCTCTTACGGTCTAATGGTACATACTGCTACCAAAGCGGCCGATCAGCTGGAAAAGGAAGGCATCAAGGCTGAAATTATCGATCTGCGTACGGTTAGCCCGATTGATATTGATACCATCGTTGCTTCTGTGAAGAAGACAAACCGTGCGATCGTTGTGCAAGAAGCGCAAAAGAGCTCCGGTGTGGCTGCAGAGGTAATCGCACAAATCAATGAAAAAGCTATTCTTCATCTGGAAGCGCCAGTGCTTCGTGTTGCCGGTCCGGACACCATTTATCCGTTCGCGCAAATCGAGGATAGTTGGATTCCTACACCAGCACGCGTAGTTGCAGCTGTTAAGAAAGTTATGGAATTCTAAGAAGAAACGTCCTTGCCGTCCTTGTAAAAGGGCGGCACCCGTTTCTGATTTGCTTTTGAGGTATTCACAAACTAAGCGGATGTTTTTGAAGCGAGTTTCTGAGAAGTTAGTTGAAGAAGCATCGGCTATATAACTATTAGGAGGTTATCAAGGTGGCAAAATTTGAGTACCGGTTCCCTGAGCTGGGCGAAGGTCTGCATGAAGGCGAAATTATCAAAATGCATATCAAAGCCGGCGATAAAGTAACCGATGACGATATCGTAATGGAAGTACAGAATGACAAGGCAGTTGTAGAAGTTCCTTGTCCGGTCAACGGTACAGTGCTTGAAGTCTTCACCAAAGACGGTCAAGTCTGCCGCGTAGGCGAAGTAGTGGCAATTATTGATGCAGAAGGCGATGTTCCTGAGCAGGAGGGCGGCCATACGGAAGCACAGGCTACTCAAGAAGCAGATGCAGCCAAAGGCGGAGCTGACACTAAGTCTTCTCCGGCAACCAGCAGCCCTGCAACTGGCGGCGCTGTAAACTTTGAATACCGGTTCCCTGAACTGGGCGAAGGTCTGCATGAAGGCGAAATTATAAAGATGCATATCAAAGTCGGCGACAAAGTAACCGATGACGATATCGTAATGGAAGTACAGAATGACAAAGCTGTAGTAGAAGTGCCCTGCCCTGTTAACGGCACAGTGCTTGAAGTACGTGTGAAGGACGGACAGGTATGCCGTGTGGGCGAAGTTGTAGCGATCATTGCTGCAGAAGGCGAAGTTCCACAGCAGGAAGGCGGCCACGCTGAAGCTCCGGCTGCTCAAGAATCCGCACCGGCAGCAGCTGCACCAGCAGCGGTTCCTGCTCCAAACCGCGATGTACTTGCTACGCCAAGTGTGCGCAAGTTTGCCCGTGAGCAGAGTGTTGACATCTCCAAGGTGAACGGCTCCGGCAAGAACGGCAAGATCACTCATGAAGATGTTGAAGCCTTCCTGAAAGGCGGCTCCGCTGCACCGGCAGCAGTTGCACCTGCTGCTGCACCAGCAGCATCGGAAGCACCAAAAGCCAAGGCCAAAGAAGCTGCACCAGCAGCATCCGGCAATGTAAGCCTTGAAGAAGAGCGCGTTCCATTCAAGGGTATCCGTAAAGCGATCTCCAATGCGATGGTTAAATCTGCATACACTGCGCCTCACGTTACCATCATGGACGAAGTGGATGTTACCGAGCTGGTAGCTTTCCGTGCCCGTATGAAACCAGTTGCTGAGAAGAAAGGCGTGAAGGTGACCTATCTTCCGTTTATCGTCAAAGCACTCGTGGCCGCTTCCCGTCAATTCCCGGCGCTTAACGCCATGATTGATGAAGAGTCCAATGAAATTGTCTACAAGAAATACTACAATATCGGTATCGCTACAGATACAGACAACGGTTTGATCGTTCCGGTTATCAAGGATGCTGACCGTAAGAGCATCTGGATGATTGCCAGCAGCATTACCGATCTGGCTGTGCGTGGACGTGACGGTAAGTTGGCAGCTAACGAAATGAGAGGCAGCACAATCTCCATCAGCAACATCGGTTCCGCTGGCGGTATGTTCTTTACACCGATCATCAACTTCCCTGAAGTGGCGATCCTCGGTACTGGACGTATCACTGAGAAACCAGTTGTGAAGAACGGTGAAATCGTAGCCGCTCCTGTTATGGCGCTGTCCCTGAGCTTTGACCACCGCATCATCGACGGTGCAACAGCACAGAACTTCATGAATTATATTAAGACCCTGCTCGCAAATCCTGATATGTTAGTTATGGAGGTGTAATTAATGGTAGTCGGAGACGCTTCAATCGAAATCGACACATTGGTAATTGGTGCAGGTCCCGGCGGGTATGTGGCGGCAATTCGTGCCGCCCAGCTCGGCCAGAAGGTTCTGATTGTGGATAAATCGGAACTCGGCGGTGTATGTCTGAACCGCGGATGTATTCCTTCCAAGGCTCTGATCTCTGCAGCCCATCAATTCGAAGCTGCACAGCACGGTGAAGTTTTCGGTGTCACTGCCGAGAACGTCAAAGTGGACTGGGCAAAAACACAGGAATTCAAAAACGGCGTTGTCAAAAGAATGACAACCGGCGTAACCGGTTTGATGAAGGGCAACAAAATTGAAGTATTCAGCGGTGAAGCTATGTTCATCAATACAAACGAAGCCCGTTTGTTCAATGAACATGAATCTCCCCGCTACAAATTCAACAACTGTATCATTGCTACAGGTTCCCGTCCGATCGAACTGAAGCCTTTCCCATTTGGCGGACGTATTCTGTCTTCGACCGAAGCGCTTGATCTTCCGGAAATTCCGAAGAGCATGATCGTTATCGGCGGCGGCTACATCGGAGCCGAGCTTGGCCAAATGTACTCCAAATTTGGCACTAAAGTAACCATCATTGAAGGTCTGGATACAGTTCTGCCTGGCTTTGACAAGGATATGACCCGTCTGGTTGCCAAGAACATGGCGAAGACTGGGATTGAGATTGTTACTAATGCCAAAGCGGAAAGTGCTGTACAGAACGACAAGGAAGTAACCGTGAAATACTCCGTGGGCGGCGAGTCCAAGGAAATTACTGCGGATTACCTGCTTGTAACTGTAGGACGTCGTCCAAATACGGATGGCGAGCTGGGATTGGATCTGATCGGTATGGAACTTGACGAGCGCGGCTTGATCAAAGTTGACCATCAGGGCCGTACCAACATTCCTAACATCTATGCAATCGGCGATATTGTTCCAGGCCTTGCTCTGGCACACAAAGCTTCTTACGAAGGCAAAATTGCTGCTGAAGCGATCTCAGGACACAAATCCGTTGTTGACTACAAAGTCATCCCGGCTGTTGTGTTCACCGATCCAGAATGCTCCAGTGTGGGTCTGACCGAGAAAGAAGCGAAGGATAAGGGCTACAAAGTAAAAGCCGGCAAATTCCCGTTCGCAGGTAATGGCCGTGCAGTTTCCTTGAACGCTCCGGATGGCTTTATCAAGATTGTGGCAAACAGCGAGAACAACCTCGTATTGGGCGCACAAATTGTGGGTATCGAAGCTTCCAACCTGATTGCTGAACTGGGTCTGGCGATTGAAATGGGCGCTACGCTCGAAGACATCGCATTGACAATCCACGCGCATCCAACCCTTGGCGAAATCGTCATGGAAGCGGCTGAGCTTGTGGAAGGCCACCCAATTCACGTAATTAAATAATAAATTATAAATTATAGACTGCTTCGGCAGACAACAATAAGAGGATGTCCGCCGAGCCATGCAAATGGCTTGGTAGACATCCTCTTTTTTTAACGCATTACATATAGTTATTCAGATGGCAGCCGAAACTACTTGTGGTAAGATCAAGAAAGAAACGGGCCTATACAGCTGTCCTTTCATCGTAAGCGGGTAAATAAGGAGGAGAGGAACATTACACACAGAACTTGTGTTATCGCCATAGCAGCCGTCTCAGGGGGCGGCAAAACGACTGCCGTCAGAATCTTGCAGGAGCGGCTGGTGAACTCGGCTGCTTTGTTTTTTGATGACTATGATTTCCCTTGGCCTGATGAGTTTGACCGGTGGATGGAACGTGGGGCAGACTATAACGAGTGGAAGCTTGAGCCCCTGGTGGCTGACCTGAAAGGGCTGCTTGCCCGAGCGGACCGGCCGGAGTATATTTTACTCGATTATCCTTTCGCCTATGTACATAATGAACTAAGCCGGCTTATTGATTTTGCTATATTTATCGACACTCCGCTTGATGTGGCTATGGCCAGAAGATTCATCCGAGATTATAAAGATTCCGCAAGCAGCGATGTGACCCGGGAGATGGAAGGATACCTGCGTGGAGGCCGGGAGGCATACTTGGCAATGCTTCATACCGTTCTCCCCTCATCCGACTATGTGGCAGACGGTACGCTGCCTGTAAATGACCTTACAGATCTGCTGCTGGAGCAAATCAAGTACAAGGGGAGTGAAGACTATGAAGCCAGCAAAACTGCAAGCCGGTGATGAAATCCGGATTATTTCACCTTCCATGAGCTTAGGGGTTATAGCAGAAGAGCAAATCGTGGCAGCAACAAAGAAATTGGAGGCTTTTGGGTTTACCGTTTCTTTTTCCAAGCATGCTTATGAAAGAGATGACTCCGATTCGTCTTCGGTGGACTCCAGACTTGAGGATCTCCACAGCGCGTTCAGCGACCCTGCGGTAAAAGGGATATTGACGACGCTTGGTGGCTTCAATTGCAACCAGCTGCTGCGGGGGCTGGATTTCGGCTTGATTGCAGCAAATCCCAAACGGTTATGCGGCTATTCCGACATTACGGTGCTGCAGAATGCCATTTATGCCAAAACAGGACTGATCACCTACTCCGGTCCTCATTTCTCTACACTGTCCATGCGTCACGGGATTGAATACACTGTAGATTATTTTGTCAAAATGATGATGGAAGATGAAGAAGTGGATGTGCTGCCTTCGGTGCAGTGGAGCGATGATGCCTGGTTCTTAGATCAGGAAAATCGTGTATTCGAAGCAAACGCCGGGCCTTATGCCATTCACGAAGGTTATGCGGAAGGCATTATAATTGGTGGTAATCTATGCACACTGAATCTGCTGCAGGGGACAGAGTATATGCCCAGCCTGAAGGACGCGATTCTTTTTGTGGAAGATGACTATGAATCCCGCCCGGGGAACTTTGACCGCGATCTGCAGTCGCTGCTTCTTCAGCCCGGCTTCGCACTGGCCAAAGGGATTGTGATAGGCAGATTTCAAAGAGCATCACGAGTGACACAGGAGTCACTGCGTACAATTATCAACACCAAAAAGGAGCTGGCACAACTCCCTGTCATCGCCGATGTGAACTTTGGGCATACCTCGCCAATAATTACTTTTCCAGTAGGAGGAAGGGCTGTGTTAAAGGCAACGTCACAAAAAGTAGAACTGAGGATTAGTGAATAAAAAAGGCCAAAACCATGACTATATCGTATATTCCAATGCCTTGCGATATCCCAAGTATAGCTTGCCCTATTCTTCTGAGGCCGTCAGATTCGTGATAGAGGCTTGGCGTACAGCATAGAGTTTGGCTGGATCAGCCGATAATTAGTTCGTCCGGGAATATGGTGCAGTACCGCAATGATGAAAATGAGATCTACGGTTTGATCCGGTATCTGATCAGCTTTATGGAACAGTTTGCTCCGGTTGCGAGCTGAAATCCAATATATCCCTTGAATAACATTTAGATCTCCGCGACAAAATGTATATTAAGTAGGTGATCTGTTATGCGAAAAAAGTGGAATCGAATTTTGCCGGCGATGCTTATCTTTATCCTGGTTTTTGGATGCCAAAATCCGAAACCTAAAGAAACGGATTTAATGAGGATAAAATCAGCAAATGAAGAAAATACGAAGAAAGTCATTTTATTTGTTGCGGACTCTTTAATGGCTCAGGCAATCGACCAAGGAATCAGAAAGCAAGAGCTTCCCGCCTTTAAATTCCTGATCGATCACGGGCAATATTATAAAGACCTCGTCAGTTCTTTTCCCACGATGTCCGTCACGATCGACAGTTCGTTGCTCACCGGAAAGTATCCGGATGTTCACCGTGTACCGGGTCTGACCTGGTATTCTGCGGACAACAAGAAAATAATCAATTACGGGACCGGGCCGCTGGAAGTGCTCGGACACGGAATTCACCCGGTTTTAACCGATGCGCTAATCCATTTAAACGGGAGTCACTTAAACCGGAATTTACCCACGATCTATGAAGATTTAGCCCGGCTGGACTTAAAGTCCGGATCGATAAATGGCTTGATTTACCGGGGGGCTTCCGATCATAAGTTGTCGATTCCTGGCTGGATTCAAGGCGCTGCCTCTTTGCCGAAAGAAATTCAGGTGAAAGGTCCGGATTTTTTCTCCTTGGGTTCGTTGTCTAATCCGTTTGAAGGTATAAAAAATTTGCCCGATAGTGTGATAAACCGGATGGGGATTAATAATAATTTCGCTATAGAAGCCGTGAAATATTTGATTAAAAACAAGACATTGCCGGATTTTTTATTTGTATATTTGCCCGATATGGACCGTAAGCTGCACAAGCAAGGCCCTACGGAGTTAAATGGGGTTAGAAAGTTGGATCAACAGCTTCAGTCTCTGATGGAAACATTCGGTTCGCCGGAAAAAGCTTTGCAGGATGCGATTATCATCATTGTAGGGGACAGTGGAATGACTCAAATTCTGCCTGCTGAACAAAATCCGGTAATCGATCTGCCTTCTTTGTTTGGAGATGCCCAAGTTTTACGTCCGGGTGAACCCGTAACAAAGGAGACCGAAATCATTCTCGCAGTCAATGAAACCATGGCCTATGTGTATTCATTAAAAGCGGATCGTTCCCTTAGAGATGTGGCAAATGTACTGAAGAATGACCCGCGTATCGATTTTATTGCTTGGAAAGAAAAGGATTGGATTTACGTAATTCAGGGATCAACAGTCAAACAGCTCAAGTTCAAAGCCAAAGGCAATCTGACTGATGCTTATGGACAATCATGGACGGTCGAACAGAACAGTGAGGTACTGGATATCAAGGTAAACGCTGCTGCTCATTCACTGAATTATGATGAGTATCCCGATGTGCTGAAGCGGTTGTCAGGTGCGCTCCATTCACATCAAGGGGAATTTTTGGTGGTCACAGCAAAACCGGGATATGAATTGGCGGACAGAAGTTCTCCAACGCATAAGGGTGGCGGCGGGCACGGTTCCATTCGTAAAATGGAATCGCTTGTTCCCTTGATCATCGCCGGAACGGATCAAAAACCTGACTATTTACGAATTATCGATTTAAAAGCTTATTTGCTTAACCTTTTGACAAAGAGAACGGAGTAGATGTACTGCAGGTTATTTCAAATGCTTTCCTATATCATTGCCCGCAGCGATGAATAAACTGCTCGATTAGCACGTTCAATTTACCCGCTGCTTTTGTAGGAATTTGGTGTTTGGTGTTTTTGATAAAAACAAGCTCACTTACAGGCAGTCGTTCTTGCAGCAGCATGGCGTAAGGGTGGAAGGGTGTGTCCTTTTCTCCATAAATCAACAATACGGGTTGATGTATCTTTCCCAAATCTGCCGTACAGTTATAATTCAAACTGTATTGATAATACTGTTCAGCGTTTCTGGCGTTTGTTTTTTTAGCATCGTTAAATATTGATCGCATCAAAGACAGCTTGGGTTTCGCTTGAGTCCAAGCAGTGGAGAGGGCAATTGCAATGACAGCGCCGATTTGAGAGAGGAAGCGTCCGCGCGCTATTTTGTTTCTTAACCTATTGTCGCTTACTTCCGACATTCCGCCAATCACAATGCCTCCCAATGTCCGATCGGGACAGGTTAACATAAAATCGAGTACAACCGAGCCGCCGGTTGAGTATCCGCACAAAAATGCCTTTTCGATCTTCAAATGATCCATCAACTGCCTGATATCCTCAACGATTAACGGATAGGTAATTTCCTTCTTGGAAGCCTCGCTTCGACCATGGCCCCGAATATCAAAAGCGACCGTTCGAAAATTTGCCGACAATTTTCTCACCTGATATTGAAAATTCAAGCTTGTCAATACCGGAGGATGAATGAATACAATCGCTGTTCCTTTTCCGCAATCTCCATAATACATGTTGTATCCATTTATATAGTTTCGGGGCATTGAATATCACCTTCTTCATATTATCATCAGCCGGTTTATTAGATACCCGGCTGATTATTTTTGATGTTATTAATTTTGTACTTAGAATATTCTTCGCACAGGCTGAATCATCTGATTCCAGGCATTCCCGTTTAATCTGCGCCGCTGTCTAATCCCAAAAACAGTAACTCCAACACCTAATGCCAATAAAGAAGACATAATAGTTCTTCGATTATTTACCATTCCTAGAAAGGAACGCATCCATTGCATACCAGTTCACCGCCTCTTGTTGAGAATTTGTTCTTCATATATGTCGGTCTTTATTTTGCGGATGATCCGATCTCTTCATTCATGGAAATAATGTTGTCCATTCCCAATGTATCAGCAAAGATGGCGAGTATGATAATGCCTTTTTTTTGGCATGTTGCAAGGCGGCCAGCTCATGGTAAAATGATTAAAGAAAAAGAGGAGAGGAGCGCTGACTGTTGCGTAAATATTTGGATTTACTTCAGGATATATTGGATCATGGCACGGAAAAAAGCGACCGGACAGGTACCGGTACGATATCCGTATTTGGGCGCCAGCTCCGCTTTGATCTGCAAGAGGGTTTTCCGCTGGTGACAACCAAGCGCATTCACTTGAAATCGGTAGTTTATGAACTGCTGTGGTTTCTTAGAGGAGAGACGAACACTTCCTATCTGAAGGAGCACGGTGTTTCGATCTGGGACGAATGGGCAGATGAGAACGGGGAGCTGGGACCCGTATACGGGTCCCAATGGCGGTCCTGGGAGAGCGCCGACGGCCGGATTATTGATCAGATTTCGAATGTGATCGAGTCGATCAAACATAATCCCGATTCCCGCCGTCATATCGTCAGTGCCTGGAATGTGGGAGAGATTGAGCAGATGAAGCTGCCGCCTTGCCATTTTGTGTTCCAATTCTATGTTGCGGACGGCAAGTTGTCCTGCATGCTGACGATGCGTTCAGTGGACACTTTCCTGGGATTGCCTTTTAACATTGCCAGCTACGCCCTGCTCACACATATGGTCGCCCAGCAGACCGGCCTTGAGGTTGGTGATTTCATCTGGTCCGGAGGCGATGTGCACATTTATACAAATCATCTGGAGCAGGTCGCCAAGCAGTTGTCCAGAGAGCCTTATGCGCTGCCTACACTGAAGATTCTCACAAAGCCGGACAGTATTTTTGATTATACCTTTGAAGATTTTGAATTTACAGATTATGTTCATCATCCGGGAATTAAGGCACCAGTGGCCATATAGTCTTTGTTGGATACATTTCTGATGATTCCTTGAAAAGGGGGCTAAAATATGAGCATCAGCATGATATGGGCAATGGGTGCTAACGGTGTAATCGGCAAGGACAATGATATGCCCTGGCATTTGCCGCGTGATTTTGCCTTTTTTAAATCCGAAACTTTTGGCAAAAGAATGCTAATGGGCCGTAAGACATGGGAGTCGCTCGGGGGCAAGCCGCTTAAGGACAGAACGAGTATTATTATTACCCGGGACCGCAGCTATGCTCCGGAGGGAGCAAAGGTCGTGCATACCGTGGAGGAAGCGCTGGCTGAAGGCGGCAAGGGTGATGAACTGATGATTATTGGCGGTGCGGAGATCTACCGGATGTTCCTGCCGTATGCCGATAAGCTGATTGTGACCCGGATTGAACATGAGTTTGAAGGCGATACGAAATTTCCTGAGGTAGAGTGGAGTGAGTGGACAGAGATTTCCAACACCCCAGGAATTCGCGATGAGAAAAATCCGTATGATTACCGATTCTATGTTTATGAACGTACGGTTTGAAGAAAAAGCGTTTTCTCTGACACAACATGTGAAATAGTACAAATAATCAGCAGATTAATCCATTACAGTGCGAAAGTATAGAATGCTACTATAATTAAAATTAGAAATGCTAAACTTAAAAGTAGTATAGAATGTGCAGGTACTTCATTGCGCTGAAACGACATGAGTCTGCCGCAATATGTTACAATGTACTATACATCAACACGAAGAGAACGGATGGGGGAAACGTAAATATGTCTACACCTACTGGATTTATGGAGTATAAGCGCCAGCTCCCAGGAGACCGGGATCCTGAACAGCGCGTGAAAGACTGGGAAGAATTCCACCATCATTTAACCGAGGACGAGCTTCGGACACAAGGCGCCCGTTGTATGGATTGCGGAACCCCTTATTGTCATACAGGTATTGATATGGCCGGCGGAACTTCAGGATGCCCTGTCCACAATCTCATTCCCGAATGGAATAATCTGGTGTACCGGGGACTGTGGAAGGAAGCACTCGAACGCTTGCATAAGACGAACAATTTCCCTGAATTTACGGGCAGCATCTGTCCGGCACCTTGCGAAGGCTCTTGTACCGTCGGTCTGATCGGCCAGCCGGTTACGATCAAGACGATAGAGCTTGCCATCATTGATAAGGGCTTTGAGGAAGGCTGGGTTGTGCCTTGTCCGCCGGAGAAGCGTACCGGCAAGTCAGTAGCCATCGTCGGCTCCGGACCCGCTGGTCTGGCTGCAGCGGCCCAGCTTAACAAGGCAGGACATACTGTAACTGTATTTGAACGCAGTGACCGTGTAGGCGGCCTGTTGACATATGGAATTCCGACCATGAAGCTGGACAAACGTGTCGTGCAGCGCCGTGTTGACTTGCTGGCTGCCGAAGGCGTGAACTTCGTAGTGAATACAGAGATCGGCAAAGACATTCCGACACAGCAGCTGGTCGATGAATTTGATGCGGTTGTCCTCTGCGGCGGAGCGACTAAGGCACGCCGTTTCAACGTCCCGGGAGCTGAGCTTAAGGGCGTCATGTATGCGATGGATTATTTGAACGGCACGATTAAGAGCTACTTGAACTCCAATCTGCAGGATGGCAACTTTATCTCTGCTGCAGGTAAGGATGTTATTGTGCTTGGCGGCGGTGACACCGGTTCTGACTGTGTGGCAACTTCGCTCCGTCATGGCTGCAACAGCATTACCCAGTTTGGTACGCATGACAAAGCCCCGCTTGAGCGTGATCCGATTGCCAATCCTTGGCCGCAGTTTCCGAATGTGTATACGCTTGACTATGCACAGCAGGAAGCCAAGGCAATCTTCGGTGATGATCCGCGTGAATTCTCCATCATGACTACGAAATTCGTAGGTGATGAAGAAGGCAACCTCAAGGAACTTCATACCGTGCAAATCCGCCGGATGGTGGATGAGACCGGACGTAAGATTTATCAGCCGGTTCCAGGTACTGAGGCTGTATATCCGGCTCAGCTTGCGCTGATTGCGATTGGGTTTGACGGACCGGAGCAGGAGATGATCGAGGAGTTAAACCTTGAGACAGACCGGCGCAGTAATGTGAAGGCCCGTTACGGCAAGTTCAACACGAACGTGGATAAGGTATTTGCTGCTGGTGATATGCGCCGTGGGCAAAGTCTTGTGGTCTGGGCGATCAATGAAGGACGCGAAGCTGCACGTGAAGTCGATAAATATCTGATGGGATCGACAGTTCTTGTCTAATCTATAATGAATATCTGAACATGAAACCTTAAAAGCCGTCTTTCACAGTATAAGCTGTGGAAGACGGCTTCTTTAAATTAGAGCTGATTTAGCTGACAGGTGAAGATTAGGCGGCTGCCTAATCTTCAAGCTTGAAGTGTTCGACTTTTTGCTGCAAATCTCCGGCCATTTTGGACAGCTCACCGGATGAAGAGGTGATCTCTTCCATCGAGGCAAGCTGCTGCTGGGTAGCAGCTGTTACATTCTGGAAGGCATCGGAAGCGGAACGCGAGATGTTCGAGATCTCCTGGACAGATGCTGCGACTTCTTCTGCACCTGCTGACATTTGTTCAGTGATCGCAGAGATGTCATGGATCTGTCCGTTGATCTTGGCTGTGGAATGTTCAATGCTCGCGAAGGCTTCTTTGGCTTCTTCGGTTACTTGCATCCCAAGCTCGACATCTGCCGACACTCTATTCTGGATAGTTTCATAGGTCTGATCGATTAGTTCAGTCATCTGAACAATAGTGTCTTGGATATTGCCGGCAGTCATTTTAGACTGATCAGCCAGCTTGCGTACCTCGGCGGCAACTACTGCAAATCCTTTGCCATGTTCCCCGGCGCGTGCGGCTTCGATTCCTGCATTCAATGAGAGCAGATTAGTCTGTACAGCGATAGTGGAAATGGCGCTGCTCATTTCCGAGACCTCGCTGTTTAGGCCATTTAATTGTCCAATCAGCTCAGCTGACAGTTGTGTAGATTCCCGGATGGCGTTCATCTGCTTGCTGACCTGCTCGATCTTGCGGCTCCCGACGAGCACATCTGCTCCTGTATCGGTCGAGGAATCAACGATGGATGAGGCGGCTTCGGCTATTTTTTGAATGCCGGAGGACATTTCTTCCATCGCCCGCGACGTTTCAATCATCGCTGCGGTTTGAGTTTCGGCACCATTCGAAGACTCCTCTGCCAGCCCGGCTACATAGGCTGTTGCTTTGGAGTTCTCCTCGGTAGTTGCTGTCAGCTGCTGGCTCGAAGCAGCCAAGAGTCCGGACGTATCCGAGATATCAATCACGATATTCCGTAAGGAGTCGACCATGAGATTGTAGTTCTCAGCTAATTGGCCGATCTCATCTGTACGGTCAATCACAATTCGTTCATTCAGATAACCCTCGCTTACACGGCGTGCCGAGTTGTTGAGGTTGGCGATAGGACGGGAGATTGCCCGGACAATAAAGTACATCAATACCAATGCAACAATCAGGGCTGCTCCAAGAACCATTAAGCCGGTATAGAGTATAGGCAGGGAGGCATCCGAGAATTCTTGTGTGGTTAAGACACCGACAATCGTGAAGCCGGTAATTGGATCAGTCGTGTAATATCCCCGCATTTCAAGACCCGAATCCGGATTAGTATAGGATAGCGTTCCACCCTCATTTGTAAGCAGCTTCACCACATAGTCGTCGATATCTTCTCCTGCTTTTTTGACGGGATGGGACACAAATTTATGATTGCGGTCAACGACATAGTAGTAGCCGTGATCTCCCAGCTTCACCTGGTTGATTCGTTCGCTCATCGCTTTAAGGCTAAGGCTGGTGGTGACTGCTCCTTTGCCGTCTTTTAGTGTTTCAGAGATGAACAGGTTATAGTTGCCTGTAGTGACGGAAACGAATGGATCCACGATGGTAACTTTGCCGGCATTTTGCATGGCCGCCTTGTACCATTCTCTGGTTCGCGGATCGTAATCCTGCTGCTTGCCGGGATCCGGAGCCTTCATCCAGGAGCCTTTTTCATTACCCACCGTAAGGATCTCCAGCTCTGGATGTTCTTTCATGAACAATTCAATGAGTTCACGGGCTTCCGGTGTTTGAGCATCAATGTCCGCGGAAGTGAGCTGCTGGCTGAGCTGCTGAACATTTTTCATAGCTGCATTTACCGTTTCATTGATTGTAGTTTTTAGCAAATTCACACTGGCCTGTGTAGATTCCTGCATCTTCAGCTCCAATTGTTTGCTTGCACTGGAGTAGGAGAAGTAACTCACGAGAAGGACTGGGATAACCAGCATAATCGTGAAGATTAACATCATCCTCCTCTGAAGTGAACGGGATGTGAGTTTGCGGATGATTTTTCTAATATTTGTGTACATTGTTATGACTCCCCCTTGATTGCATAGAAGCAGATTAGGTCGTAAGCAGCTGCTCCTTGAATGTTATAATGATATATTCGGTTTATTGACACAATAATTTCATATGTCTATATTTGAATATGAAAGAATTAACATACATTCTGATATAATTTTACATTGTAAAGGATTAATTGCACTGAAATTGGAGAGATTGGAAACTGATGGACCTCTCAGCAGGCTTGACGAATTTTTCATTATCCTTTAAATTGAATACCATACTAATAGCGTAATAGCGTTGATCAAGGATCTACGTTTCTGGAATCGCTTGGATCAGAGAGGGGACTCACCGGCTGAAAGGTCCTTCATGAAGCGAGAGAAGTGTACCCTGCCTTGAAAGCTGCTGCACTTTGGAAGACATTAAGGTGCTGCCGGCCCCGGCCGTTATCCGGATTTGAGGACTGCCAGGCACAGATTGGCGGTTGAAATAGGGTGGTATCACGACGCATTCGTCCCTGACGAATGTGTCTTTTTGCGTTTTCTTAAGAAGATTTGAGAAATTGCGTTAACCAAACCAGAGAGGGCTGAACCTTATGCGTCAAAGTCAACTACTTGCCACAACCCTTCGCGAAGCTCCGGCTGAAGCCGAGACCGCAAACCACCAGCTGCTGCTGCGTGCAGGATACATCCGCCAGCTGGCGGCCGGAATCTATACCTACTTGCCTCTTGGCCGCCGCGTGCTCCGCAAGATTGAACAAATTGTCCACGAGGAAATGGATGCCGCGGGTGCACAGGAGATCCTGATGCCCGCGATGCAGCCTGCTGAGCTGTGGAAAGAGTCGGAGCGATATGAGGTCTACGGCAAGGAGCTGATCAAGCTTCAAGACCGTCATGACCGGGAGTTTGTACTGGGGCCAACCCATGAGGAAGTAATAACTTCATTGGTGCGGGGGGAGATCAATTCCTACCGAAGGCTGCCACTGACTGTGTTCCAGATTCAGACCAAGTTTCGTGATGAACGCCGGCCGCGTTCCGGGCTGCTGCGGGGCAGGGAGTTCCTGATGAAGGATGCCTATTCGTTCGATACCAGCTGGGATGGGCTGGACGAATCTTATGTGCGAATGTATAACGCCTATCAAAGGATTTTTGAACGCTGCGGTTTGCTGTACCGGGCAGTACATGCCGATTCCGGGGCCATAGGCGGTGAAGGCGGGAGCCACGAGTTTATGGCGCTTTCCGAAATCGGAGAGGACACCATTGGCGTCTGCTCCGTCTGCGACTATGCTGCAAATCTGGAACTGGCTGAAGTTCGGTCTCCTGAGGGAGTGCAAGAAGTACGCACGATAAGAGGGGACCAACCTGCGGTGGAGAAGTTCCATACGCCGGACATCCGGACGATTGAACAACTCGAGCTCGAATTGCATATCCAGCCTGAGGAAATCATCAAGACGCTGATTTATGAAGCTGGCGGTCAATTTTATGCCGTACTGGTTCGCGGTGATCATGAGGTCAACGAACATAAGGTGGCCAAAATGATCGGGGTTAGCAACATCTCCCTGGCAGATTATCATGCTGTGCAGCATGCCGCGGGAGTAGAGAGCGGTTATATTGGTCCAGTCGGTCTTTCGCTGACCGTGCTGGTTGATTCGGCAGTTGCGGCCATGGAGTCAGGCATAACGGGTGCCGGAGAGAAAGACTACCATCTGCGCGGTGTCGTACCCGGACGGGATTTCAGCCTCAAGCATGCGGGTGATCTCCGAAATGCCGTGGAGGGTGAGGCTTGTCCGAATTGCGGCAAAGGGGTACTGCACTTTCATCAGGGAATTGAAATCGGCCATGTTTTCAAGCTGGGAACCAAGTATAGTGAGAAGCTGGGAGCCACGTATTTGAACGATTCAGGCAAAAGCGCTCCGATGATTATGGGCTGCTACGGGATCGGCATCTCGCGGCTGCTGGCTGCCGTAGCCGAGCAAAATCATGATGAACAGGGTCTTATCTGGCCCCAAGCGCTCGCGCCTTACAATGTTCATATTCTACTGATGTCAACAAAGGACAAAGAGCAGATTGCGGTGGCTGAACAACTGTATGCGCAGCTTACCTCTCTAGGGATTGACACGCTTTATGATGACAGGGATGAGCGTGCCGGGGTGAAATTTAAGGATTTCGGCCTGATCGGTATTCCGGTTGCGATTGTTGTAGGCAAGGATGCTACAGCGCAGAAGGTTGAATATATGGACCGCAAAGCCAGTACTAAGGAAGTACTGGATATTACAGAAGCGGTTATGCGGATTGCCGGGACTTTGAATTGAATTGAAAGTTTGATAGCAGCTTGCGGCGGTTTTGATGCGGCAATTCCGCTGAAGTTTCTCGCCTGAACGTTATTAATGTATCTGTGGCAGCTGCATTGGTGAAGATTTCAACCGTATACTGAATTTGCCCGGTTGCCACAATGGCAGCAGGGGGGACATCTGCAGCAGAGAAACCAAAAGCTTCATTTTCCCTGCTGATCGCCACCCCGAATGTTGTGGTGAAAATAATAATGGTTCCATTTCTGCGAACTCTAAGGGTATTCGTATTGAACAAGGGATTTGTCAGGCCACTCCAAAGCGCAAAATTCTCCTGAACGAGATCCGCTAAACAACAAATAATAAAAGGGTTCTAAATCATCGTCGATGCCAGACTCCTCTAAGACATTTCAAAATTCATCAAGTTCATTTCGATCAAGGTAAAGAAGGGCATCAGAATTGGGCTGAGACTGACAACGTTCATGTGGATAGAGATCAGTGAGAGAGTCTGGAGGCAGAAATGGCTGACCGGCGAGGGAGACGGCAATAAGTTAAAGATGAAGAAAGTGGAAGTGTTTCCGGAGGGAATGTCAGCGAAGGAAACCAGGGCGAGGAACAAGACACCGAATGCGATGGTACTTCAGAAGACGTAAGTAAGGAAGCGCTGAAAGCCTTTATCCTGACCAACTGCCTTGTTTATGACAACATCGAGATTGGATGTCACAACGATTCTGTTTCCCGAGCTACTTCAGGAACGTTTGGATCTGAAAAAGACTCGGAAGGAAATTGCCTAGGAGGAAAGAAGTTAGTCCGGCCTTTGTCAAAGTAATACGTATACAGGTTGCGCCTATTATAGATGGATAAAAAACATAAAACATTGGGAGCGACCTCATAGAGTGTGATAAGGAAACTCCCCTATGTGCTCTTTACTTAAAATCTTTACAGACTTTGTTACTAAGGAGAACAAGATCATTTTACTAACCTAATAAAATGAGAGTCAAAAACTCCTGACACGATTTCAAGATTTTATTGCTATTCACCCTCAAATATCCTCGAACCATGAGTAAGTACTATTAGTAATTTTAAAATCAACTTTAATATCTCGAATGAAAAGGAATCTGAGATTAGAGAGAATGTGTATAGAAATTTCGACAAGTAAAGATAAATTTGATAATTTGGTTCAATGTATTTTAATAGAGTAAGAAAAATAGTTTAATATTGCCCACTGCCTCCGGTGGGTTTTTTTGTAATTTAATCTTTTTCATTGTATGCAATAAGGTAAGTGAGTAATTCTTTTTCTTTTTTATCCCATTCGAAGAATATCTTACTTATTGTATAAGGAACGTATGTTTGGTTATAATACAAACAAATGTTCTTATTTTATCGGAGGCGATCAATCATGAAAATGAGCATCGGCCAAACCATCGAAATTATATACCTGGACAAATTGGGAGAGATCACTCAGAGGCGAATTGAAATATTGGACATACGAAATGGGCGCATTCGGGCTACTTGCTTAACAGTCTGCCGTCCACGAGTTTTTCTGCTTTCTAATATCCTCGCGTGGCATCCATCACGGGAGCAGCGATATGCCTAAGGACCGAATCATTTTACTTTCAGATTGCCAATCGTTTTACGCAAGCGTTGAAAAAGCTGCCCACCCTGAATACAAAGATAAGCCTGTCGCAGTCGGAGATCCAACGCGGATGAACGGCATTGTCTTAGCGGCCTGCCCCATAGCTAAATCCTATGGTGTAACCACCGCGTCACGAGTGGGAGAGGCAATGACTAAATGCCGGGATCTCGTGGTCATCCGGCCACGGATGAGTACGTATATAAAGGTCTCTCTGCTGATTTCAGAAATCTATCACGGGTATACCGACCTTGTTGAAGCCTTCAGTATCGACGAGCAATTTTTGGATGTGACAGGCTCATTGAGCTTTTTTGGAGGAGATTTGCAGGAGGTAATTCACTCCATTCAGCAGCATGTCATGTTATCAACTGGTGTTTGGACCCGAGTGGGGATTGGACCGACAAAAATACTTGCTAAGATGGCAAACAACTTTGCCAAGAAGAAGGACGGCGGAATTTTCAGGCTTGATTACGACAATTTAGATAAAGAGCTCTGGCCGTTGCCAGTGCATGAAATGTTTATGGTGGCTGGTCGAATGAGCAAAAATTTTTACCGCATGGGTATTACCACAATTGGAGATATCGCCCGTATGGAGTTGGGTGAGTTTAAGCGGAGAATGCGCACGACCATGGGCAAGCAGAGTGATATCCAGGCGGAGTATTACTGGCAGACTGCCCGTGGCATAGATCCCAGCCCGGTAGTTACCGGCATACGCCATCAGATCAAATCAGTAGGACACGGTAAGGCTCTACGCTGGAATTTGTATACCCGACTACCTGAAATTGAGGTTGTCTTGCTTGAATTGGTGATTGAGGTTTGCCAACGAGCGCGGAAATACCGTTATATGGGAGCAACGGTGTCTATAGCGGTATCAGAAACCGATGGTGATAAATCAAATTCATACAGCCGACAAATGACACTGCCGGAGCCATCGTCTTTAACTCATGAGGTGGCAGCAGCGGCATATCGCTTATTCTGTGATAATTGGACCGGTATGCCTATAAGCCGTTTAGCTATATCTATATCGCATTTGAGCGATGACAGTGTCATGCAGCTTACCTTATTTGATGACCGTATCCGCACATACAACAGAGAACGGGCAATTGATCAAATCAAAACCCGGTACGGTAGCCGAGCGCTTATACGTGCTTCTTCGTTGCTCGAATCTGGAGTTGCCCTGGAACGGGCCGAACAGATTGGAGGACATTATAAATGAGTAAATTAAACGGGAATGAGAGATGGAAAACCAAAATGTTAATGACCGAACATGTGGAGCAGTATGAGCAGAAGCAGGATGATGAGGTAAGTAAAATGATAACCGTCGCTGAACGGACAATGGTTCGTGACCTCATACTGCTCCCTTACCTAGATACTATGGTTAGCAAGAGCCTGAAGGAGATCGAACATTCAGGAAACATCCTTAAACGCGCCTTTTTAATGGCCGGGCAAGCCATACAGCGCAGAATTATTGAGGATACCTATCAGTTACAAAAAGAGCTGAAGCAGCGGAATATCAGGGTGCTGGCGGATGAACAGGAGGAATTTTTGGTATATTATAAAATTTTTTGCCGGGGGTACCAGGAACGCTTTGGACTAACTCGTGATGTTATGCGTACAGAGATAAGCTTAAGGTTGACCAAGTATACCGCTGACCTTGGGGCAGTATTAAGAGACCTGCAAAAATAAAACGACAACCCGTCAGTGATTATACTGGCGGGGTATTTTTTATTCACATCCGGTTCCATCACCGTTAACTGGAGTTGCAAAGGAAGCTGGAGCCGCTCTTTGTATTTAATGATAAAAAAGCTTGGTATTCTCCATGAACGCATGTATTTGGTGCTCAATTTATACTGATTAATAGCAGGTAATACGTTAAACATAATGGTATAATAGACTACTGGACGTATTTTGGAAGAATGAAAGGTTAAGGAGCGATACTTTTTGAAGACACTCATTATTGCGGAGAAACCGGATATGGGGCGGAATATCGCCGCCGCAATAGAACCGAAGGCCAAAAATTACCGTTCCTATCTGGAAGGGGAGCAGTACATCATCACATGGGCGATTGGACATCTTATCGGGCTGGCCGAGCCTGAAGCCTATGACGACAAATATAAAAAATGGAATATCAATGATTTGCCGATCATCCCCGAGCAGTTCAAGCTGGTACCCAATGCGCGTACCATTGACCAGTTGAAAGTTATTGGTGAACTGGCCAAACGCAGCGACTTATTGGTCAATTCCTGCGACGCGGGGCGGGAGGGGCAGCATATCTTTTCGCTGATACAGCGGCATCTGAAGCTGAATCAGCCAGTGAAACGGCTGTGGATTTCCGATTTGACTCCGGAGACGATCCGTAAAGGGTTCCAGGAGCTGAGGGACGGTTCAGAGTACGAAAACCTAACCAAAGCCGCCAGAGCACGCAGCGAGGCGGATTGGCTGATTGGCATGAACGGCTCACGGGCGTTTACGACCAAACATAATGTGCTGCTGTCCGTCGGGCGGGTGCAGACTCCAGTACTTGCGCTGATCTATGACCGCCAGAAGACGATCGAAGCTTTTTCATCGCTTAAATTTTTTGAAGTGGAGGGGCAGTTCGCTCAGAACGAGATGACCTACAAAGGGATGTGGCAAGGGGAACGCCTGACGGATGGAACCAAAGCTGAAGCGCTGGCCGCCAAGGTCAAGGGCAAGCCGGGCAGGATAGCTTCTTATGAGGTCAAAGAGACGAAAGAGTATCCGACTAAGTTATATGATTTGACGCTGCTGCAGCGCGAGGCGAACGGCAAGCATGCTTTTTCCGCCAAAAAAACGCTCGATATTGCTCAGGCATTATATGAAAAGCATAAGGTGATCTCCTATCCCCGGACCAACTCCAACTATGTGACCGAGCAGAACATCCCGGAGATGCACAAGACGCTTTCCGCCCTGCAAGGAACATCGTATGACGAATGGGTCAAAGGCGCCAACCGGAATCTGGTCCATAAAGGCAATAAGTTTATCTGCAATCCCTCGAAGGTTGAAGATCACCATGCCATTCTGCCGACTAACCGCAAAGCATCGGGACTTAGCACAGATGAGGCCAAGCTGTACGACTTGATTGTGCGCCGCTTCCTCTCGCAATTTTATCCGGCTGCTGAATATAAGGTTCATACCGTACTTACTGAGGTGGAGAACGAAAATTTCAAAACTACGGTCAAGGAGCTGCTGTCCCTCGGCTGGAAAGTGATTTACGGCGATCAGAAGAAGGACAAGGCCAAGCCGTCCAAGGGCAAAGGCAAGGAAGATGAAGAGGAAGAAGAAATTGAAGTGAATGAACCGTTCTCAGTGGTTCCTGCTGATGAGGTACTGTGCAGTGATGCGATCGTCAAAGAGAAGGACACCCAGCCGCCTAAGCACTACACGGAGGGCACGCTGCTGAAAGCAATGGAAAGTGCGGGCAAACAGATTGAGGATGAGGAGCTGCGCGACGCGATGAAGGACTCCGGCCTTGGCACACCGGCTACGCGCGCGGCGACGATTGAACGGCTTAAGAACGTGGGTTATGTGGAAATGCAGGGCAAAAAAATCGCCATTACGCAAAAGGGCAGGACTGCCATTGAGCTTATTCGTGGTGCAGGTGTTGAACTGCTGACGTCACCGGAAATGACCGGCCAGTGGGAGCGGCGGTTGAATGAAATCGCCAGAGGCACGGCGGCGGACGGGCAGTTTATGGAGAACGTCAAACGCTTCGCCTCGATGATTGTGGACAAAGTCCGGGTACAGTCCCGGGCAGCCAAAACCTCCTTTGAAGGGGAGACGCCATCCTTGAAAGGCGGAGCCAAGGGACGAAGCGGAGCCGGTGCGGCACGCAAGCCGGCAGGCAAACCGGTTGAGGCGAAGCCCCGCAAAGCGGCGGGAGAGTCAGGAGCGGAAGCTGCCGGAAAAGCGGCTGCGGCCAAAGGGGATGACGGACCAAAAATCATCGGGAAGTGTCCGCGGCCCGGCTGCGGTGGAACGATTTTTATGGGCCGCAAAGGGTATGGCTGTTCCCATTACAAGGAAGGCTGCAAATTTGTCATTTGGAAGGAAAATCACGGCCGCACCCTTAGTGATGCCCAGGTCAAGGCGCTGATTGAGAAAGGCAAAACAGGCAAGCTGAAGCTTGCCGGCGAGGACGGCTCGCCGCAAGAGGGCAAACTGGTACTCTCTGATGTGAGCACAGGTCAACTGACCGTAGAATAAAACGCAAAGTTTAAATCTTACGAGCAATCAAAGAGGATGCACCCTGGCCTAATGATTTCCGGCCGGAGCGCATCCTCTTTTTAAACGCATTACTTTCTTATTTGACCAGTTCGGCTTCGATTGCAGCGGCCAGTGTTTCATATGAAGAGTTCGGCAGGAGAACGCCGTTCACCATGAATTTAGGTGTGCCATTCACTCCATAAGAGCCGGCAATCTTAAAGTCTTCCTTCACATCATACATGTAGGTGTGATTCTGAACATCCTGCTCAAATTGAGCATAGTCCAGGCCATCGATATTATCCTTCACGAAGTCTAGGATGAACTTTTGGGTAATCCAGATCTTGCTCTCGTCACCCTGATTCTCATATAGCTTGTGAAGATACTCCCAGAATTTCTCGTTACTCTGCTTATAGATGGCTTCGCCGGCACTTGCGCCAAGATAAGAATCCCGGTCAATAAATGCAAAGTTCATGAAATAAAATTGTACTTTGCCACTATCTACATAATCTTTAATGAACGTATCCAGATAAGTTGCCGTCCATTTCTTGCAGGCAGGGCATTTGAAATCGGCGAATTCAATGACCTTGACCTTGGCATCTTCGCTTCCGAGATGCGGCTGCTTCTCATACTTCAGCCCGTCAACCACGATGGTGCCTTTTACATCCGTGTAGTTAGGCAGGTTGTCGAATACTATGGCCTCATCGTCTTTGTTGCCCGTCGTGATATAGACAAGCACACCAAGGAGGATAACCACAACTACAGCCAGCAGCATGGGGAGTAAGCGTCTGTTATCCGAAGCGTTCTTAGGGTTCGTCTTCTTCTTGTTCATTCCTACCTCCTGCATGAGATGAAAATCTTCTCAAACAGTATAATCACACTGCCAGGAGGTTGCCTATGTCATTTGTAACAAGGACTTGTCTTTTTGTCACCCGTGATTTTGCCGCAGAGCCGCTGTCCGAATTACCGGGGTTACTTCGTGAATGGAAGAAATGGTTACTACAGATTGCTGCATTTCACGTTGAAGCTCGATCAGGTTATAGAGCCATTCGTTCTGCTGCTTCAGGTAAATGCTGTTGATGCCTGCGGTCACGGCTGGGAGTACATCGGTGCGCAAAGAGTTGCCGATCATCCAGGTGCGCTGGCGCTCGAACGGGTAACTGCTCAGAATATTTTCCAGCGATTCTACATTTTTGTGCTGGCGGATAAAAATCCGGTCGTTGAAATATACATCCAGCTTCATCTGTTCAATCTTGCGCTGTTGAATCGTATCGTCGCCGCCGGTATACAGATATAAATCATGACCGTCCTGTTTCAATGAATCAAGCGTCTCCACCATGCCCGGATAGGCTTCGATTTCCTGATCATAGACACTGAGTCCAAGCTTCATCAGCTGCTGCTCCTGATAGGGATCGGTCGGCCGGTTAAATTTGGCGCAAAAATAGTGGTAGGTTGCGATGAGGGACTTGGGGAAATTTTCACTGGCCAGTCCGCTGGTGCTTACCGTCTCTACATCAATCTCGGCCTGTTTGGTGCGGACTTCACCCGTAGTAGGACCGAAGCCGCTGAACCAGTCGGACATGAGTTCGAAATACTGCCCCAGAATGAGGTCAAAATATTTGTTGCAGTGCACCAGGGTGTCGTCCAAATCGAAAATTACTTGCTGTGTTGAATATTTCATAACGCTCACTCCTAAAAGTTTTGTTAGCAGATACTTATCGGCCGGGCTTCGTACAAAACTCGCTTCGTAAGCATTCGCTTATCTCTGTTTGGTACTGTTATTATAAACGAATATAGGATTCCAGGAACATCTGAAGATCCGAGGCGCCGTCCGCGCGGATGCTGTAACGTTCATTGCCTTCTCCTTCACTGCCCAGATGGACGCGCAGGAGACCGGCGACCCGCAGGATAAGCAAATGATGCATAAGCATTTCACTGGACTGGCTCAAATCGGACTGCATGTCCCATAGGGTCTTGGGCTCATTAGCCACATAGCGCAGCAGTCTTAGACGCGTCGGGTCCGACAGCGCCTTGGTCAGGCGCAGCAATACGGTAGGCGGCTCGTCCTCGTCTTCAGAAGGCACATCTACAGGGTACTGAATGATCATTAAGGTATTATAGAAGCAATACGTATTAATCGGCCTGTTGTGCACTGTAGGCAGCAGCACAATAGTCTGCAAATCCGGGATGTCTCCGACTACCACTCCGCCTGAGGCGTATTCAATCAGCGCTCCAGGGTCCATTTTACTCTCCAGCAGCTTCTTCTCCGAGGCGTCCTCGATCAGCAGCGGCAGAATCTTATGCTCCACATGACGGAAGTACTGATCATACCAAAGGCGAAGAAGCGGAGCATAGCTGTCCCTGATCCGTTTGCATTCTTTAATCGTAAAATCGGGGAACAGGGGAGACAGGCGCCCGAAGCGCTCCTCCAGTGAGGAGGACTCCAGTTCGTCCAGGAACTGCAGCACTTTGGAGCCTGGCCCGCGGTTATAAGCCCAGGCATACAGCACATCATAGTCAGTAAAAGGCCATTCGGCAGCCTGCTTCAGAGCGGATACCTGCTGCGGCGGTATGCGGCCGTCGAGATCACGGACCCAGTCGGGACCTATATCCAGATTGGAGATCCATTTACCGGTAACATATATCATGAAACTGTCCAGCAGTTCATATACAGGCGAGACATCAATTTTTAGTTCATAGCTCATGAAGCATACACCCCCAGGGAAATCCGTCACTTCTATATATTATCTCTTGTTTTGAAGAGGGTTGTCCACTATAATGTTCGGTGTTTGCCGTTTCACGTCCGTTGGCTTAACTATTGTATTACATAGCCCTGAGCTTCCGAAGCCAGGTTTGTTCGAAGTGACTAAGGAAGCATATGCTCACAAAACCTTTAGGAGGATTCATTCGTGTCAGACCGGCTCAGCGCAACAAGCAAACTGAACAACAAATGGAATTATATGATTCTAATTACAGTTATTATCGCTGCCGGGCTCAGCCAAGGGCTGCTGCTTCCGGTGCTCTCCATTCTGCTGGAGCAAAAAGGGGTTTCTTCCTCGCTCAACGGCCTTAATGCCGCTGCTTTATATGTAGGCTCTTTTGCGATGACGCTGGTAGCCGAGCGGGTTCTTGGCGCCATCGGCTTCAAGAGGCTGATCGCTGCCGGGCTCAGCCTTGTGCTGGTGGCGCTGCTCTTGTTCCCGCTGCTGCCGGGCATCAAGGTCTGGTTTGTCTTGCGCCTGTTTGTGGGCATTGGAGACTCAGCCATTAACTATGCCGCGCAGCTATGGGTGCTGCTCATGACACCTGCGGAGCACCGGGGGCGCAATCTCTCGCTGTATGGGATGTCCTACGGACTCGGATTTAGTCTCGGCCCGATTGGGATCAGCCTGCTGCGATATGGCCAGGCTGCACCGTTTTTGATCATCGCTGTGCTTTTTGTACTGGTGCTGCTGCTGGTCCTTATCAAGCTGCCGGATTCTCACCCGGATAAAGTGGAGCATGGGGAGGGACAAGCGCGGCGTTTCGGGCGGAGCTACAGCCTCGCTTGGTATGCCCTGATTCCTGCACTTCTTTACGGCTATATGGAAGCTAGTCTGAACAGCAATTTCCCTGTGTACGGACTGCGCATTGGCTACAGCACGGATCAGATTGCTGCGCTGCTGCCATTCGCCGGTATTGGCGGTCTGCTGCTTCAACTGCCGCTGGGGTTATGGAGCGACCGCTACGGCCGAAAGAAGATTCTGATCTTTTCCGGTGTGAGTGGCGGTCTGGCCTTTACCTTGCTGCCGCTGTCCGGTAATCATTTCCTGCTGACGCTGGTTGTGCTGATGGCGGCAGGCGGTCTGGTAGGTTCTTTCTTCTCGCTGGGTCTAAGTTACGCTGCGGATATTCTTCCGCGCAATTTGCTGCCTGCGGCAAATGTGGTTTCCTCCTTTCATTTTAGTATCGGCAGCATTGTGGGACCGGGCATCGGCGGACTGCTGCTAGAATTTGGCTGGGGAAGCGGTGTTTTTGTCCTGCTGGGCGCTTTTTATATATTGTTCGGTTTAGCAGGGTTATTATTCTCGCCACGCCAGCTGAATTGAGGTAAGATAAGAACGGATGCTCGCATGGAAATCGATCACGCTTTCAGAGTACACTATAGAGTAGAGTCAAAGACAGGGAGAGGCTGAACTATGATCACAGTTGAACATTTAGCCAAAGCAGTCGGGGAAGAAAAAATGCCTGTTCTGCAGGACATTGGCTTTCAATTAGAACCAGGTGAGCTTGTTGTACTGCTGGGAGCCAGCGGGAGCGGCAAGTCAACGCTGCTGCGCTGCCTTGCGCTGAAAGAGAAATGGGACAGAGGGAACTTCAGGGTGGATGGAGTCAATATTCTCGGAAATGTCTTTACCGGCAAACGGAAGATCCGCCGGGAGTGGGCTTATCTGGAGCAAAATGCAGAGCTCAATCCGAACCGGACTGCGCTTAAGAATGTGCTGATAGGCCAGTCCTCACAAACACCCCTCTGGCGGATGGTAACAGGAATGGTCCGTTCAGACGACTACATGGGCGCGATGGACGAGCTCGATTTATTGGGTCTGCTGGATAAGGCCAAGATGAAGACAAGCCAGCTAAGCGGCGGAGAACGCCAGCGGGTGGCGATTGCCCGGGCACTGGTTCACGGAGCCAAGGTGATTCTGGCAGATGAACCGGTTACCGGTCTTGATCCGCGTACAGCGGAGGGAGTGCTGGAAACCCTGCGCAAGCTCTGCAAAGAGACAGGGCTGACGGTAGTGACGGTGTTGCCCCTAGAGCTGGCGGAACGTTATGCTACACGGCTGTGGGTGCTTGAAGACGGCCGGATCAAACATGATGTAAAGGGCCGCCGTCTGACATCACAAGAACGCTTGCATCTGTAAACATTACACCACGAAACAAGGAAAGAGTGATGAAGTTGAATAATCGAGTTCTGAGACGTCTGGCGGCGGTAGCTCTTTCTCTGTCCATACTGTCGGGCTGCACCTTCATCAGCGATCCTGTTTTGCGGATGAAGGCGCCGGAGCTGTCTGCCGACAAGGCTTCGCTGATGACGGCGATCACGTCCCACATGCCGGCGGGAGCTTCGCTGATCCGTCCGGTGAGTGACGATGACAGCTCTATTTTCACTGAGGATCTGGACAAGGACGGAACGATGGAGACGCTCGTCTTCTATTCGACGAAGAACGAGGCCGTACTGATTCACGGCATGATCCTGGAGAAGCGGGATGATGTCTGGGAGAAGAAGCTGGTATTTGACGGTGGCGGAACGGAATTGGATTCCGTTGATTTAAGGGATGTAACCGGTGAGGGGAAGCAGAATATCATTGCCGGTTATTCACGCGGTGTAGAGAAAGGGATGGTGGTCTACTCCTATTCCGGCGGAGAACTGGAGGAAGTGCTCTCCCAGCCCTACACGAAATATATGGTCGATGATCTCAATGAAGACGGGATTGAAGACATCACGGTTGTATATTTTAAACGCAATGAGTTTGCGACAATTACTACCTATCAGTACAACGACGGCTTTAAGGTTTTGGATGAGCTTGACGATCTTGATCCTTATTTCAGTAATTATTACAATATTGTCTCAGGTAAAGTGGCAGAGCATAAAGAAGGTATAGTACTGGATTCGGCAGTGGATTCACGCTCAGCATACACGACAGTGGTAGTGATGGAGAATAATAAGCTGCGTGTGGTGATCCCCGGAGATGCCCGGACCTTTAAGGACAGGAAGATTGTCAGCGAGGATATCGACGGCGACGGTGTTATCGAAATCGGATTGCTGGAGCCGCCGAAGGGCTGGGAATATTTTGATCCTGAAACGATCCCCTATTTTAATTCTTATTACAAATGGGACGGCAAAAACGGCTTAACCTTTTCCGCGCTGCAATATCGTGATCCGTCGGACCGCTTCAGGATTGATCTTTTACCGGAATGGCATGAGAATGTTACAGTGGATACCAAGTCGGTTCAGGACAAATCACTTAAATTTATTTTGTCTAATACCGGTGAGACGGTTGCAGAAATCTCATTCTTTTCTCCGGCGGAGTGGGAGCGTGTAAAGAGCAGTGGATGGAAAATATTGGGATTTGATCTTGATAAGTTTATCGGCTACCGGGGAGAAGTTGAGCAGAACACAAGCGGGGGCGACAACAATAAAATCACCTCGCCTATAGAAAGGAAGGGAATCGATGAGTAAGGTATTAATCCTGGAGGATGAAGAATCCATCCGCAGTTTTATAGTTATTAATCTCAAGCGCAACGGATTTGAGGTGCTGGAAGCCGCTGACGGCAATGAAGCACTGCACAAGCTGACTACGGTTCCTGATATTGATATTGCACTCCTGGACGTAATGGTTCCCGGCATTGACGGGTTTGAGGTGTGCAGACGCATCCGGGAAACGAATGAACGGCTTGGGATTATCTTTCTTACGGCAAAAGTCCAGGAGCAGGATAAGGTTTACGCCCTTTCAGTCGGTGCGGATGACCATGTCAGCAAACCATTCAGTCCTACGGAGCTGATCGCCCGTATACAATCGCTGCTGCGCCGTGTCAATGTTCACCGGGAGCAGTCTGCAAAGGTCTCATTTCATTCGGGGCCGTTTACGCTCGATCTGATTTCTAAACAGTTTAAGCGCAGCGGAGAAGGCATCGAACTGACGCCAACTGAGTTTTCCTTGGTACAATTTTTCCTGGAAAAAGAAAACACGCCGCTCAGCCGCGACTCGCTCTTGGATCATGTCTGGGGCAAGGAGTACATGGGCGATCCAAAAATTGTTGATGTAAATATCCGCCGGCTGCGCCAAAAGATTGAGAATAATCCCTCAGAACCCGAATACCTACAGACCGTATGGGGACACGGCTATAAATGGAAGGGTCAAGGACAATGATCAAGAAGGGGATGCGCAGACAGATTGTACTGCACTATATTCTTGTAGTCTTCGTGGCGCTCCTCCTCGTTGAGGTTATTTTTCTGCTGGCCATCCGGACGTATTATTACGATAGTGTTTATAATAAAATCACTACCCAGATCGGAATATCGGAAAACTTCTATAAATTTACATTTTCCAACGAGGGTTCGCCCGTTCATTTTCAGAAGCTGCTTGAATATTTCGATATGGATAATACGGAATTGGAAATACTGACCCTAAACGGTGATATCCTTACCGGATCTACGCCATTTCAGCCTGACCGTACGATTACTACCAGCGATGTATCAGAAGCGGTTGGCGGAAGCATCGGACGCTGGATAGGCAGACAAGCAGGGACGAATGAGAGCGTTATGGCGGTATCCAAAATGCTGCACATTAACGGCCGCGATTCTTTTATTGTAAGGTACCTTACGTCCATGGAGAGAATCAACTCAGATTTGCTGAATCTTACCTTGGTATCCATCGGTATCGGTGGAGCAGTAATGGCTATTGTTATGCTCTTCAGCTTCGGTCTTGCCAATTCCATCGTAAAGCCGCTCAACAATATTACGGCAGTATCGGCGCAGATGGCCAAAGGCAGATTTACGACCCGGATCAAAGGTGACTACAAATATGAGATTGGTGATTTGGCAACCACACTCAACTATATGGCAGATGAAATTATCCGCAGCAATCAGATTAAGGATGATTTCATTTCCTCGATTTCCCATGAGTTGCGGACGCCGCTGACCAGTATCAAAGGCTGGAGCGAAACACTGGTTTCAGGTGGCTACGACCCGGAGGAAACTAAGCTGGGTATGGGGATTATATCTAAGGAAAGCGACCGGCTGATCGGGTTGGTGGAGGAAATCCTCGACTTCTCCAAGCTGCAGCAGAATGAGATGAAGTTATCCATTGCTCTTATCGATATCAAAGTGGTGCTTCAGGAGACGATATTGAATGTATGGGCCAAAGCGGAGAAGAAACGTATACATCTGCTGCTGGAATGTGAAGGGACGATCTATATCAAAGGAGATGCCAACCGGCTGAAACAGGTATTCCTGAATTTGGTGGACAACGCCGTGAAATTCTCCCCCGAAGATTCCAGCATTGTTTTGTCCACCCACATTCTCTCCAAGGAGGAGCTGGCTGTCATTGTCAGGGACAGCGGGATTGGCATCAGCGAAGCCCACCTCTCCAGAGTCCGCGATCGTTTCTTCCAGGTCGACGCGCTGAACGGAGGAACCGGACTGGGGCTTGCCATTTCCCAGCAAATTGTGGAGCTTCATCACGGAAAGCTGGAATTGGATAGTGAGCTGGGCAAAGGAACGCAGGTTACTGTTATTTTGCCGCTGACCGAGGAACAGCCTCCAGTTGCAGCAGAGGGTGGAACCGGACCCGAATTACTGTAATAGGCTCTTTATGAGTGTAAAGCGACAGGAAGTAAATATACAAGAAAAAAGCAGCAGCTCCGGTTATCAGAGACTGCTGCTTTTTCTTGTATAGGTTGGAGACTGACGGGATGCTGATAACTTAAGAAGGAAGTCCTTCAGCCCGCAGACGTCCGGTTTTTTCGTACACTTCCTGCAATAGGCGGGAAGGCTGAGTACGAATGACAGGTTTGGCGGCCACAATCTCATTAGGACCGACAACGACAATGTTGTCCACACTGCCCTTAATTACAGCACCGTCTTTGATAACAGCTCCTTCACCGATAATTGCATTTTCAATTACTACGCCCCGGCCGATACGTACACCCGGCATAATAACGCTTTGTTTAATCATGGTCATTTTGCCGATTTCCACGCCGCCGAACACTACAGAGCGCTGCAGGCTGCCTTCCAGAAGGCAAGTTTCATTTATGAGGCAATCTGCTGTTTTGATCTGCGACGGCATACGTGGTTTAACTGCAGCGGGTTTGGTCCGGCGGGCCCGGCTGTACATTGGCCACTTCGAGTTGTCGAGCTTAAAGCCATTATCGGCTTGCAGAAGATCCATATGCGCTTCCCAGAGGCTGCCTACTGTACCTACATCTCTCCAGTAGCCTTCAAAACGGAAGGCAAACAATTCATCATTGGCCTCCAGCATCGTCGGGATCACATCTTTGCCGAAGTCATGGCTGGAAGCCTGATTTGCGGCATCACGGAGAAGATGTTCTTTCAGGTATTTCCACTCGAATAGATAAATCCCCATCGAAGCGAGGTTGCTTTTAGGGACTTTTGGTTTTTCGGCAAATTCAGAAATTCGCAGCTTCTCATTTACGTTCATCACACCAAAGCGGCTTGCTTCATCCCAAGGCACTTCCATTACCGAGATGGTGGCTTTGGCGGATTTGTCGATATGGTAATCCAGCATTTTTCGATAGTCCATATGGTAAATATGATCTGCCGAGAGGATCAGTACATGCTCAGGATTTTGATTGTCAATAAACTCAATGTTCTTATAAATGGCATCAGCTGTTCCAGAATAGCTCTCACGGCCTTCAACTCCCGAAGGAAGCAGTCTGACCCCCTGATCAGTTGTGCTGTGAAGCCCCCAGGGTTCCCCTTCACCAATATGTTGATGCAAGGAAGTAGCTTCGTACTGCGTCAGTACGCCTACAGTGTCGATATTGGAATTCACACAGTTGCTGAGGGGAAAGTCAATGATTCTATACTGTCCTCCGAAAGGGACTGCAGGCTTTGCCATTGTGCTGGTCAGGGGGGCCAATCTGCGGCCTTCACCACCCGCCAGGAGCATGGCGATACATTTTTTATTACTCATTTGTTATCCCTCCCATTTTTTTGTCAATGCTTGTAATATAAACTCCCCACAAGCGCTTGAAACGACATAGGTGAAATATATTGCGTTACCGCAAGAAAGATTACATGAATATTTTCTTTATTCTGTGAAAGCTTATTTTGCTTGTAAAATCATTTTCAAACGCCCAACATTCGGGTAATGTTATAGGTGCATCCTATATAATAAGGTGGTGATGATTTGCCTGACATACAAGAAGCAGAAAACCTCCCGTCATTTGAAGATATTTACCTGTTCCATGAGGGCACGAATTATCGCAGCTATACGATGCTGGGCGCGCACATTGCCGCTGAAGAAGGAATGACCGGCGTACGCTTTACCGTGTGGGCTCCTCATGCGACATATGTAGGACTGGCTGGTAATCATAACGGCTGGGATGGAACGCAGGACGTGGACTCGTTATATAAGATACCCGATTCAGGATTTTGGAGTCGTTTTTTTCCGGGCATAGAGCCGGGAACTTTTTACAAATACAGGATTGTCGCAGCGAATGGCGAAAGCTTCCTTAAAGCTGATCCTTATGCTTTCAAGGCTGAAGTGCGTCCGGCGACGGCATCAGTGGTGGCGGAGCTTAGCGGCTACAGTTGGGGAGACGCTGCCTGGAGGCGGCGGAATAAAGCACCCTATAACGCGCCGATGAACATTTACGAAATGCATTTCGG
Organism: Paenibacillus sp. FSL L8-0340; assembly: GCF_038593145.1. Classification (NCBI taxonomy): domain Bacteria; kingdom Bacillati; phylum Bacillota; class Bacilli; order Caryophanales; family Paenibacillaceae; genus Paenibacillus; species Paenibacillus sp. FSL L8-0340. The sequence goes on along the minus strand of NZ_CP151967.1, from coordinate 4,184,393 downwards.
GACTTGGCGTCAGAAGGAAGACGGAGAATTCTACACTTACCGGGAGATGAGCGATCTGCTGATCCCTTATCTGCAGGAGATGAGTTATACCCATGTGGAGTTTATGCCGCTGGCTGAACATCCTTATGATTTATCCTGGGGTTATCAGGGAACCGGATATTTTGCCGCAACGAGCCGTTACGGAGAGCCGCATGAGCTGATGTATTTAATTGATCAGCTGCATCAGGCAGGCATTGGGGTTATTCTTGACTGGGTTCCGGCCCATTTTGCGAAGGATGCACATGGACTGAGAATGTTTGACGGTTCACCACTATATGAGTATGCGGACCCTATGCTGGCCGAGAAGCCGGGCTGGGGCACGCTTTCCTTTGATTTCAGCAAGCCGGAAATTTCCTCCTTTCTGATTTCAAATGCCTTGTTCTGGTTCGAGCAGTATCATATAGATGGCATGAGAGTTGATGCGGTTACAAGCATGCTGCGGCTCGATTTTGAGAAGCAAGGCCATCAGTTCAGACGCAATCAAAACGGGGGTCTTGAGAATCTTGAAGCCATACGTTTCATACAACAGCTGAATAAAGCAATCTTCCAGTATTATCCGAAAGCATTGATGATGGCGGAGGAATCCAGCGCCTGGCCTGGCGTTACGTCTCCAGCTCATCAAGGGGGACTCGGTTTCAATTACAAATGGAATATGGGCTGGATGAATGACACACTGGGCTACATAGAACATGATTTCGGGGTACGGCCCGCTCATCATAATTTGTTGACTTTCCCAATTTGTTATGCCTATGCCGAGAACTATACGTTACCGCTCTCTCATGATGAAGTGGTCCACGGCAAGAAATCGCTGCTGGACAAGATGCCAGGCTCTTATGAACAGAAATTTGCCGGTCTCCGGTTACTGCTGGGCTACCAGATTACCCATCCCGGCAAAAAGCTGCTGTTCATGGGTGGAGAATTCGGACAATTTATCGAGTGGAAGGATCAGGAGCAGCTCGATTGGCTGCTGCTGGATTATGAAAGCCACCGTGGAATGCTGGCCTATACCGCTGCGCTGAACAAGCTGTATTTGGCGGAAAAAGCATTGTGGGAGCTGGATCATGATATGGAAGGCTATCAGTGGATTGATGCCGACGATAATGGCCAAAGTATTGTGTCCTATATCCGCAGAGGCAAGAGACCCGTTGATACCTTGCTTGTAATTATCAATTTTCAGCCGGTGGAACGGCGTCAGTACCGGATTGGCGTACCCCGCCCGGGAACTTATGAGGAGATATTCAGCTCTGAGGATATTCGGTTTGGCGGCTCGGGTGCCAGCAATGAGCCTATGAAGAGCAGCAAGCAAGAATGGCATAACCAGCTGAACAGCATAGAGCTGACCATTCCGGCACTTGGATTTCTGGTGCTCAAGAAATCCGGCCGCAAGGTGGTCAAACAAGCTTGAAATAGAGAATTCGTACATTTAAGGGGGAATCTGAATGAAAGTTTTATTTGCTGCAGCCGAAGCCCATCCTTTTGTTAAGACAGGTGGTTTGGCTGATGTCATTGGAGCTCTGCCCAAGGCGCTAAAGGGCGCAGGAGTGGATGTACGGGTGATTTTGCCAAAATACCGGGGAATTCCGGAGAAGTTCACTTCGCAAATGGAGCATGTAGCCGTAGTGGATGTTCCTGTCGGCTGGCGAAATCAGTATTGCGGCATTGAACAGATTATTTACGAGGGTATTCCGGTCTATTTTATCGACAATGAATATTATTTTGGCCGTGACGGCATCTATGGATATCTGGATGATGGTGAACGGTTTGCATTCTACAACCGGGCGGTTCTGGAATGCCTGCCGGCCATTAATTTTCAGCCGGATGTGCTGCATTGCCATGATTGGCATGCTGCAGTCATTCCGATGCTGCTTCAGGGCCATTACCGGCATGTTCCGTTCTACAGCGAAATGCGCACTGTCTTTACCATTCACAATCTGCTATACCAAGGCGTGTTTCCTTATTCCGTGCTGGGTGAGCTGCTTGGCCTGGATGACAGCTACTTCAGCGGTGTAGAGTATTACGGTAACGTGAACTATATGAAGGGCGGGATTGTCCACAGTGATCATGTGACTACGGTCAGTCCGACTTATGCGGAAGAAATCCGTACGGCCTATTATGGATATGGTCTGGATGGCTTGCTCTCTTCCCGGGCAGACAGTCTCAGCGGGATTGTTAACGGCATTGATACCAAGAGCTACAATCCCAACACCGATCCGCAAATCTTTACGCGTTACCGTTCAAATCTGGCGAAGAAGGCTGAGAATAAGCTGGGCCTGCAGCAGGAGTTAGGGCTACCGGTAGCCCCGTATATTCCGATGGTCGCAATGGTTACGCGGCTGGTTGATTCCAAGGGCCTTGATCTCCTGACACGCGTGCTGGATGAGCTGCTGTATTACGATGATATTCAATTTGTACTGCTTGGCACAGGGGACGAATCCTATGAACGCTGGTTCCGTGAAGCGGCATGGCGGTACCCGACCAAGCTTTCTTCGCAGATTCTGTTCAATGACGCTTTATCGCGCAAAATTTATGCGGCCAGCGATCTGTTCCTGATGCCATCAAAGTTCGAGCCCTGCGGAATCAGCCAACTGCTGGCGCTGCGTTATGGAAGTATTCCTGTAGTCCGTGAGACGGGGGGACTTAATGATACCGTTCATGCCTATAACGAGGAAACTGGCGAAGGCAACGGCTTCACATTTAAGGATTACAACGCACATGACATGATGCATACACTGCGCCGGGCTGTATCGTTCTACCGCAAGCCGGAACACTGGAAAAAAGTTACGAAAAACGCTTTTGCCGGTGACTACAGCTGGAATGTTTCCGCCCAGCAGTATATCGACATATACAACAAAATTACACAATAATTAAATTCGAGTGGATATAGCATAACAAAACCAGTCAGACACTTTATCGTGCTTGACTGGTTTTATTATGGGCTGACGCCTGTTTCTTCAATTTAACGCACGGCACAGAATCCGGTAACCATAAGGGTCAAGCGAGATATGCATAATCCCCTCTTTCGGGGCAACCGGTTCGCCGGTAAGCGCATCCTGCCAGTCATCAGTTTCCATCGGATGTCTAAGCGTGCGAGGCTCCGGGGAATTGTTCATCCAGACCGTGAAATGAATGATTTCATCCGCACGTTCGTACACGATGCAGGGGTCATTTTCACAGGCTACCAGAATGCGGAATCTGCCTTCCCGAAGGGCTTTGTGCTCTTTGCGCAGGAAGATCATCATCCGGTAAAAATCATACAGCTCGCGGTCTTGCTTCTTTTCATCCCACTCCATGCATTTACGGCAGTCGGGATCTTCTGATCCGGTCAGGCCGATCTCATCCCCGTAGTAAATACAAGGTGTTCCCATAAAGGTGAAGAGGAAAACAACCGCCAGCTTGAGGCGCCGTTTATCTTCTCCTACCACCGTCAGCAAACGGGGAGTGTCGTGGCTGCCGAGCAAATTGAAGACCACCTCGTTTGTCTGCTGCGGATATCTCATCAACAAAGCGCCGATCCGTTGTCCGAAGGTGATACCATCCATACCGCCATTAAAGAATTCCAGCACCGTTCCTGAGAACGGGTAGTTCATCACCGAGTCGAACTGATCGCCCAGCAGCCACGTAAGGGAGTCACTCCACACCTCCCCAACGATATAGGCCTCCGGATTGGCGGATTTCACTACTTTGCGGAAGTCGCGCCAGAAATGATGATCCACCTCATTGGCAACGTCCAGCCGCCACCCGTCTACTTTGATCTCCTTGATCCAATATTCGGCGACTTCCAGCAGGTAGGCTCTGACCTCGAAGTTAGCTGTGTTGAATTTGGGCATATTGCCAAAAAAGCCGAAAGTGTCATACGTAGGAATACCGTCGACTATCTCAGCCGGGAAGGAGTTGATATGGAACCAATCTTTATAAACCGAATATTCACCCTTCTCCAGCACGTCCTGAAAAGGCGGGAACTTGTCGCTGCAATGATTGAAGACGGCGTCCAGCATCACCCGTATTCCTCTTCGGTGGCATTCCTCGACTACATGTTTCAGCAGCTCATTATCTCCGAAATGAGGGTCGACTTTTTTATAATCCATGATGTCATATTTATGGTTGGAAGGGGAGAGGAAGAGCGGAGTGAAATATACAGCATTGATACCCAGCTCATCCAGATCGTCAAGATGATTCAGTACTCCCTGCAAGTCTCCGCCGAAAAAATTATCCAGCTTCGGAGTTCCGCCCCAGGCTTCGGTTCCTTCCGGGTCATTGGTGGGATCGCCATTGGCGAAACGTTCGGTCATAATTTGATAAAACACCGCATCCTTGGCCCAGTTGGGAACCTTGAACAGATCAATTTGATGTATATAGGGAAACTCGTAGAAGTGGTTAGGCGGCTGAGGGCATTCCGAACGGATGCCGTTATCAAGCAAATATACATTTTCCTGTCCTTTGCTGACGCGAAAAGTATAGCTGAGCCGTTTATATTTAGGCCGGACCGCAGCCTCCCAATAATCGAATCTGTCGTCGGAAGCGGCTTTTTCCATCATGATTTCATAAAAGGTATGATCCCAATCATATTTATCACCTGTAAGGGCTGCTACACAGTCCACATCGTCACGTTTGGTGCGAACACGCAGATGTATAGTTTTTGTATCGTAGGCATAAGCCCATTTGTCACGGGGAACATGGTACATTGCTTCCAACAGCATGGCCTGCACCTCCTAAATGTTTGTGAGCATTCTCATCATTGAAACACTTCGAACAAACTGACATCGAAAGCATAAGCTTATGTTTGTGAGAAGAATACTCAGTATTGAAACCACTTCGAACAAACTAACCTCGCAGGCATCCTTTTCACACAGTTTGCATGTTATTACCACTCCAGAGGTCGTTGTGAACCAATTCCGTTTATTCCAGGAAGTAGCTGGAGATAGTAAATAGTATATACTTCAAGTCAGGGTGTGTGCAAAATGAGGGAACGTAATGCATGCTTACACCATATTCTTCTAACCTTGATTTACGGGGGCTTTGTCACAAATTTGTCTTTGCATATTCATGCGGAGTGATTTATAATAAATCGGTCAAAGGCACAACTTAGAGTACCAAAACAGGATAGGGGAGATATACAGATGAAAAAATGGGGTAAACTTTCTTTAGGCATGCTGCTGGCGGTAGGACTTATGACTGGCTGTGGTACCAATAACAATGATGATAATAAAACTGCGGCATCGAATGGCAACGCGGGCAGCGAAACTGCAGCCAAAACACTGACGCTGGGAACCAGCGCAGAATTTCCGCCCTACGAATTCCATAAAATGATAGATGGCAAGGATACGATCGTAGGCTTTGACATCGAGATTGCCAAGGACATCGCTGCTGATATGGGTGCTGAACTGGTTATCAGGGATCTTCCTTTTGATTCCCTGTTGAATGAGCTGTCGAGCGGAAGAGTGGATATTGTTATCTCCGGACTGAGCTATACACCAAAACGTGCAAAAGCAGTCGGCCTCTCTGATGTTTACTTTAAAGCAGAGCAAGCGGTTGTCGTTCGTGAAGCTGATAAAGATAAATTTGCTACTATGGATGCCCTGAAGAATACCAAGATTGGCATTCAGACAGGTTCGATTCAGGAAGATATCGCCAAAGAAATTGAAGGGGCGAAGCTGACCTCGCTGACCAAAATGACTGAGATTGTTATGCAGCTGCAATCTAACCGTGTAGATGCTTCTATTATGGAAGGGCCTGTTGCCGAATCGTTCGTGAAGAACGTGAAGGGCCTCGTCATTACTGACGCCAAACCTGTGGTAGAAGATGACGGATACGTTATCGGAGTGAAGAAAGGCAATACAGAATTGCTGGATCAAGTGAATGCAACCTTGAAACGTTTGACGGCAGACGGCAAAATTGAAGAGTACGTATCGGCTGCAAGTGACCTTTCCATAAGCAAATAAAGGAAGCTCGGGTTCCGGCACTTTCAGAAGTAAAGACAGTTATGCAGAGTACAGTTACACTATTCAGAAAATGGCGGTGATCCGCTGTTTTCTATTTTTTTGAAATCCTACTTGAAGACAGGAGGTTAGACCTGCAATGAATTTATTCGATATGGCATATGAATACCGCAATCTTTTTCTCTCCGGTTTAAAATATACCCTGCTCCTGGCATTGATTGGGGTATTCTGCGGCTTTGTCCTGGGAATTATAGTTTCCCTGCTGCGCATGTCCAAGTGGAGCGTGCTGCGGTTTATAGCTACTGCATGGGTTGAATTTCTGCGCGGTACGCCAATGCTGGTACAGCTCTTTCTTATCCATTACGGCTTAGTGGAGTTAGGTCTGGAATTTTCGGCGATTCAGTCCGGTGCGATTACACTCACGATTAATAGTTCCGCTTATCTGGCCGAGATCTTCCGTGCCGGTATTCAAGGCGTGGACCGCGGCCAAATGGAAGCAGCCCGTTCTCTCGGGATGAAACAAGGGATGACCATGCGCTACATCGTGCTTCCCCAGGCGTTGAAGAATGTGCTGCCGGCTATCGGCAATGAGTTCATTACGATCATTAAGGAGTCGTCCATTGTTTCGATGATCGGGGTGGCGGATCTTCTTTTCCAGGCCAGAAATATTACAGCCATTACTTATGAGGGGCTTACACCGCTGATTATTATCTCCATCATGTATTTCATCCTTACATTTACTTTATCTAAGCTGCTTGGCATTCTCGAAAGGAGGCTGAATACGGATGATCGCCGTTAACAACCTGCAAAAACATTTTGGCAAGCTGGAAATCCTGAAGGGCATTGACCTAGAAATCCAAAAAGGCGAAGTCGTGGTGGTCATCGGACCCAGCGGCTCCGGCAAAAGCACCTTTTTGCGGTGTCTGAATCTGCTGGAGCAGCCCACTGGGGGAGAAATCACCTTTGAAGGCGAGTCCATCACAGCGAAGAAACATGATATTAATGTAACGCGTGAAAAAATGGGCATGGTGTTCCAGCAGTTCAACCTGTTCCCGCACAAATCGGTGCTGCAGAATATCATGCTGGCTCCGCTCAAAGTAAAAAAGCAACAGCCGGCGGAAGCTGAAAAAATTGCGATGCAGCTGCTGCGGACGGTTGGGCTTGAAGATAAACGCGATGCTTACCCGGCTCAGCTCTCCGGCGGGCAGAAACAACGGATCGCCATCGCCCGTGCACTGGCCATGCAGCCGCATGTGATGCTCTTCGATGAGCCGACATCGGCGCTTGACCCTGAGATGGTCGGCGAGGTGCTGGAAGTGATGAAGAAGCTGGCCGAAGATGGGATGACGATGGTTATTGTCACTCATGAAATGGGCTTTGCCCGTGAAGTGGGTGACCGGATTCTTTTTATGGATGGCGGCTATATCGTAGAACAGGGGACACCCGCGGAAGTCTTCGGCCATCCGAAACATGACCGGACCCGCGATTTCCTCAGCAAAGTCTTATAGAAACGCACAAAACGGCCCTTGGAAATAACTCCGGCGGCCGTTTTGCTTTTGGTTAAGACCTAAATGGGTGATATAGTATATAAATATGCTCGATCAACTTGAAGGGGGTACATACAGATGAGCGATGATCTCTGCCGGATAGGCATCATTGATATTGGTTCCAACTCCATTCGTCTTGTGATTTATGATACAACGCGGCAAGGAGGTTACAAAATCATCAAGGAATGCAAATACTCTGCAAGGCTAAGTGAGAAGATTACAAAAGCGGGCAGGCTCGAGCGGAAAGATATGGACACCATTATTCCTGTCTTGCGCCAGTTCAAGGAGATTTGCAGCGCTTTTGAGGTGGATAGGATCCGTGCAGGAGCGACAGCGGCCATCCGCAACGCCGCAAATTCTTCCGAGATCATTACATACCTTTCAGAGGCTTCCTTGATTCCAATTGAGGTGATCAGCGGCTATCAGGAAGCTTACTTTGGATTTCTTGGCGTCATTAATGCCTTTGATGTTCAGGACGGGTTCGTGATTGATATTGGCGGCGGCAGTACGGAGGTTACCCTGTTCCGCGGACGGCGCTATCAGCACAGCATTTCCTTTCCATTCGGTGCGGTCAACACCAACCTCATGTTCAGCCACCAAGGCAACTGGAACAGCGAACAAGTGAAGAAGCTCCAGGCTTATGTGACTGGCAGGCTAGTCGAGCATGAGTGGCTGGGCACCAGTGCTGGTCTGCCGTTATACGGCCTCGGGGGAACGCTCCGTTCATTAGGCAAGCTGGACCAGAAGATGAGGGAGTATTCCTTGCCGAATTCTCATGGTTATGTACTCTCCAGTGAAATGATAGACCGGTTTATGGAGATACTGCCTGATACGCCTTATGAGAAACGGAAAGATATGGAAGGGTTGTCCAAGAGCCGGGCGGACATCATTGTGTCGGGGCTGGTCATTTTCCATACAGTTTACAACTATATCCGAGCCAGTCAGGCACTCATCAGCGGGGAAGGTTTGCGGGAAGGCATGCTGCATGACCTCTTAAATCCTGAGCAGCCGGTGTGTGACAGTGCGCTGGAGTTCAGTCTGGATACGATAATCCGCTTCGATATCCGCACTTCTAAAGGGCATCTGGAACATATCTGCAAGCTTGCGATGAGTCTGTTTGGCGCATTGGGACATGAAGGTGACCGCGAAGAGCAGAAGATGCTGATCTATGTCTCCATCATGCTGCATCGTACAGGGTCGAATATTAACTACTACCAGTCGAAACGGCATACTCGCTACTGGCTGATGAATTCACCGATTCGGGGTCTTACCCACCGGCAATTGATTCTCAGTGCGCTTATTGCTTCCTACAGCACAAAAAGCCGGAAGCAGAAATTGTCCCAGACACATAAGGACATTTTACTGGCTTCCGACGAGGAGTGGATTCATAAGCTGGGTACGCTCGTACAGCTGAGCATTGCTCTGGACAGCACCGAGATCGGTGTAATCCGCGGATTGAATGCGGAGCTGCACGGCAATACTCTTCATCTGGAGCTTGAAGGTGTAGGTGAGGTGCATATCGGACAGGAAGACATTGAGAACGCCCTAAAAGCATTTAAGAATGCTTGGTCGGTGAAGGTAAAGCTCGGCTCCCTTTCCAATGACTGACCTCCAAAGCGGCTACTTGGCTCCGGAAGGGAGCCTTTTTGTCGTCCGGCCTTTCGTAGTATCCATTCGGCTGAAGGAAGCTGGCTTTCACGTTATCCTTAAGCGACAGATCAAGAATCTTGACGATCTGCTTACGGATGCCACTGTCTAACACCGGACACATCAGTTCAATCCGCCGGGTCAGATTGCGGGTCATCCAGTCGGCGCTGGATAAATACACTTCCGGCTTGCCGCCATTCTCGAAATAATAGATGCGTGAATGCTCAAGAAAACGGTCGACGATGCTGCGGACTGTGATCCGCTCACTCAGGCCTTCAATGCCCGGGCGCAGGCAGCAGACGCCGCGTACAATCAAATCGATGGAAACACCGGCCTGGGCTGCACTGTACAGGCTGTCGATGACCTCCTGATTGGACAAAGAGTTCATCTTGGCTATAATCCGTGCCGGTCTGCCGGCTGCCGCGTGCTCGGCTTCGCGGAGAATCAGCTTTTGCAGCGACAGGCTCATGTTGGTCGGAGCGACGATGAAGGCATTCCAGTCATAATTGGCGGAATAACCGGTCATTTGGTTGAACAGCTCTGAGGCATCCAGCCCAATTTCATTATTGGCAGTGAACAGGCTGAGGTCGGTGTAGGCTTTGGCTGTGCTGTCATTGTAGTTCCCGGTACCGACATGTACATAGCGGCGCAGTTCGTTCCCTTCCTGGCGGACGATCAGCGTTACTTTGGCATGCGTTTTGAGCCCGACCAGGCCATAGACAACATGGCAGCCGGATTGTTCCAGCTTGCGTGCCCAGGCAATGTTCCGCTCTTCGTCAAACCGGGCTTTCAGCTCTACTACCACGGTAACCTGTTTGCCCGATTCTGCGGCATTGGCCAGGGCGGTAATCAGCGGCGAGTTGCCGCTGACCCGGTACAGGGTCATCTTGATGGCCATGACATGCTCATCCTCGGAAGCCTGAATAATAAAGTCGCTCATCGCATCAAAGGATTCGTATGGATGGTACACTAGCACATCGCGCTCGCGCAGCACTTCGAAGAAATCCTCATTCTCCTCAAATTCCGCCGGATATTGCGGCACTATCGGAGCATCAAACAGGTAACTGAAGCCCTTTAGGCTGCCTGCGAATCCCCGCAGGAACCCTAGGTCAAGGGGCCCGTCAATTTCAAAGACAAAATCCTCAAGCTCGAACTCGGCCTGCAGCTGTTCAAGGGCATAAGGATGAATCCCTTTTTGCACCTCAAGCCGGGCGGGAACACCCCGGCGGCGTTTGCGCAGCTCCTTTTCAATCTCTTCGAGCAAATCCTCTGCGCCTTCCTCATCAATCGTCAGATCAGAGTTGCGGGTTAGCCGGAACTCGCTGACTGCTACCGGCTCATAACCGCTGAATAACGTTTGAATATGATGGCGGATAACATCCTCAATAAAGACGAACTGCCGTTTTTTGCTGTTGGAACGGTGAGGGAGCGGAATACACCGCGGCAGGTTGGAAGGGATCTGCAGGATGGCGAAATAGGGATCCTCTTCCTGGCTGTTCTTACGGGTCAGCACCACAGCCAGATAGATGAACTGGCTGTGCACAAGCGGAAACGGACGGCTCTGATCAACGGCCATCGGAGTCAGAACAGGGAAAATAATGTCGCGGTAATACTGCTCAATCGACAACTCCTGAGCATGGGTCAGATCCTCATAGTTAACAAAGACAATGCCTTCTTTATGCAAATGCCGGGAGATATCGCGGAAGGTGCGGTATTGGTCGGCAATAATTTTGGTGACCCGCTTGATCAGACGTTTATACAATCCGGAGGGGGTATAGCCGGTAAAATCTTTTTTCGTATAGCCGGCTCTAATCTGATCCTGAATTCCGGCTACACGCACACTGATGAACTCATCCAGATTGCTGGATACGATCGCGAGGAATTTGGCGCGTTCCATCAGCGGATTATCCAGATCCTGCGCTTCAAGCAGTACACGGCGGTTAAATTCGATCCAGCTTAAGTCCCGGTTGAGGTAAGCAGTAGCTGGACTGCTATGGTTGTTTTTTTTCTCTTCTGCGTTCATAGACCCTCCAAGTGTGCTTCAATGTCTTAATAACTTTATCGTATTCTACCATTCTACTATTTGCCGAAGGGGGAATTGTTAAATCTGTGTAAAATTTTCGCGGATAATATCCGAATATCTTAAAAAACCTCTTAATGTAATGGGAAAATATAATTACTATGTAAAAGTATTCCTCTGAATGCGTGGAGAAAAAGTAAATTCTATCAGAATGGTAACAATTTCTTAGGCATTGGTTACAAAATTGTGATATATTCAATACTGTTAGTTTACAAACTACTGCACTGGATATGCCGGCATAAGGCATAAGAAGAAGGTACATACGTCCAGAGTTATCTTGGTGCGAGATATTCCCTCACGGGAACCCTCTTGCACCCACTAATGAAGGAGGCAAATATGAAGATCAGATTCAGAGCCATTACAGCCCTTGCTGCTGCTGTTGGCATCAGTACATTGCTGCATGCAGTCCCCGCCAAGGCGGACAGCGTACATATTGCAGGAGAAACTACCACCTATTATACACTATCGAACTACTACGGTATCGGTGTCGATGAACTCATGAACGCCAACAAGTCGGTTGCGAGCATGAATATTTATCCGGGGCTTAAGCTCACCATTCCACGTGAGAATAAACTTATTGCTGCTGCAGACACCTCGTTCCCAGCTTCCGTCATTTCGACCAGCCTGAACGTGGAGAAGGAATCCAATATAGTACAAGCCTGGGGGAAAGAATTCAACTATGCCAAGATTATTCAGGCCAAAGCTACAGCTTACTCCTCAGCAGCCAGTGAGAACGGCAAATGGGGGGCGGTCGATTATTTCGGCGATGCGCTTAAGCTGGGCACGATTGCTGTAGACCCGAATGTGATTCCGCTCGGCACGAAGGTGCTGGTGACCGGACATTCGCATCCCGGGCTGCCGAAGCAGGCATTTCTGGCCACGGCCACGGATATGGGAAGTGCGATCAAAGGCAACCGTATAGATATCTTTATTCCCGGAAGCCAAAGCTTCGTATCGGATTTTGGATTTCAGTACGTGAATTTGTACATTATTGAATAGTCTGCTTTTAAGGCTCCACGCCGCTATTAAGCCACACTCAAAAGGAAACGATGAATGCCGGAGATCATGGCAGCTCGTTTCCTTTTTATTTTAATTTCATACGAACACCGTTCCTAAATGGACGGCGAAGCTTTTGCTATTATCAGTTGAAATAATGAACAACGTAGAGGCTAAAGTCAATTAAATAGTTACTTATTTTTATCCACCTGAAGCATCTGGGGGACCGTTACAAAAGTGTAGCCCCGCTTGCGCAAGATATTAATAACTTCCGGGAGCGCCTGGATCGTCCCCCGAAGATTGCTTCCTTGGCCGCCGCCGCCATGCTGCAGCACAATCGCCCCCTTGCCCGCATGGGACAGAATGTTGTTTCTCACCTGTGATTTTGACAACCCCCGCCAGTCCAAAGAATCAACATTCCAATGGATCAGCTTGTAGCCGTGACTTTTTGCCCATTTGAGTTGTTGCTCACTGATATCTCCATACGGTGGGCGAATTAATCGTGGCTTATACCCGGCAAGAGCAGCAATAATATTTTCGGTACGCACAATTTGTGTCCGGAATTCATTTACACTAAGCTTCCCGAATTCCGGATGATTATAGGAGTGGTTGCCGACAACATGGCCTTCCCTGATCATCCGCTGCACCAGTGCAGGATGTTTCTCCGCCCGGCTTCCGACGACAAAAAAGGTCGCTTTCACATGATATTTACGGAGAACATCCAGCAGCTGCGGTGTGAAACGCGGGTCAGGAACATCATCAAACGTCAGGGCGATCATCCTGTTCCGGGGCCCCTTGGTCATAATCGTCTCCGGATATTTGCGCATCAGCTGGCTTAGAGTCAGAGTTCTGCTGCGTTTTTGCCGCCGGGCAGCCGCTGCGGAAGAAGAAGAACCGGGTGCGATAGCCTCTACTTCGTCTTCGGCAGCATTTTGTGGCTGAGGGGTTCCGTGCTCTTCCGGTTGCTGCAGCAGGGGAGAAGAGGCTGAAACAAGCTCTGCAGAGGTCGCGGGGCTAAGCAGAACCATTGTAATTGCTAAGAGAATGAGCAGTTTCCGCCCTTTTAGCAGCTTATCCATTCATCCACACCTCCTATGTAACTTCGCGCACTGCTGTTTCTCCCTTGTTATCCCCAAGCGGAGGCTAATTTATGCTGGACTTCCATGCTCACAGTTTGAGATTTATTGCCGTGAATTTTACGTGTATACTAATGAAATGGGAGATTCGCTTCCACTATAAATCGGATAACCGGAAAGGTTGGAATCGGAAATGACTGATTTATTCAAGCCTTATGAATTGAAGGCTTTAGTTTTAAAGAATCGGATAGTTATGCCCCCAATGTGCCAGTATGCGGTGCACAAGCAGGACGGAATACCGGATGATTGGCATTTCGTGCATTATGTCAGCCGCGCCGTTGGCGGAACCGGCTTTATTATTGTAGAGATGAGCGGTGTGCATCCAGATGGGCGAATCACTAACCACGACACCGGGATCTGGAGCGATGACCAGATAGCGGCCTACCGTAAGATTACGGATGGGGTCCATGCGTACGGCGCCAAAATTGCTATTCAGTTAGGTCATGCAGGCCGCAAGGCTCTGGATGCGGAACCGCCGGTTGCTCCGTCGGCAATTCCGTTCGATGAGAAGTCCAAAACACCTCAGGCCCTCTCTAAAGAAGAGATCGCAGAGCTTGTCTTGGCTTACCGTGAGGGCGCGCGCAGGGCAGTGGAAGCCGGTTTTGACACGGTAGAGATTCACGGTGCCCATGGATACCTGATTCATCAGTTCCATTCACCGCTCACCAACATTAGAGAGGATGAGTACGGAGCTGATTTAGCACTGTTCGGCGAACAGGTGGTCCAAGCAGTTAGAGAAGTACTGCCCGCAGAGATGCCGCTGCTGATGAGAGTATCAGCCAGAGAATATGTCGAAGGCGGCTATGATGAAGCCTATGCTCTGGACATTTGCCGCCGGTATAAAGACGCTGGCGTAGATATGTTCCATGTATCTTCTGGCGGAGAAGGACCGGTCGGCTCTAATGGCGGACCTAACGCGGGTCCGGCTTATCAGGTGGATCTCGCTGAATATATCAGAAGCGGACTGCAGGTTCCGGTTATAGCGGTAGGACGTCTTGAGAACTACGCAGAAGCCCAGTCCATAGTTGCCGAAGAGAAGGCGGAACTCGTAGCTATTGGCCGGGCAATGCTCAGTGACCCTTACTGGGCGCTGCATGCAGAGGAAGCGCTTGGCGGGGTAGACGAAGCGAATGTGCCGAAACCCTATGAGCGCGGGGTATGGCACAGAAAATAGCACTCTACCAATGTGAAATATGTCACAGATTTTAAATTCCTTCTAGGGCATGGTTAATAAGATTAAATTTGAAGGAGCTTGATAACGTGGCGACAGTTATAACTAACGAGCGGCTGGCTGATGGAGTGTACCACCTTCGGGTTGAAGGGAATTACGGCGGTGAAATGGGTCAATTCTACATGTTGCGGGCATGGGGAGCCTATCCGCTGTTGTCCAGACCGCTTAGCATACATCAAGTAAACGATGACGGTGTCGAATTTCTCTATCATGTGGTCGGGGAAGGCACTGAAATCTTTGCCGGTCTGACACCCGGAGATAACATTGATCTTGAAGGGCCGTTTGGCAATGGCTTTCCCGAAGTTGAGGGGAAGGTTGCTCTGGTAGGCGGGGGGATTGGCATTGCTCCGCTTTATTATTGTGCGCAGAAGCTTCCGAACAGCGACATTTATTTGGGATTCAGCCGGGAAGCCTTCCGTACGGAAGCATTTCGTCCCTTGGCGGCGGAGCTGACGGTCAATGTCGGCGGCCTGATTCTCGACAATGTTGATTTTACCAGCTATGATCATATTTTTGTCTGTGGACCGCACCCTATGCTGAAAGCAGCACAATTAAAAGGCTTCGCAGCCGAGACTGCAGGCAAAATACCGGGCGTGTATCTTTCACTGGAGAACCGGATGGCCTGCGGGATAGGTGCATGTCTTGTATGCAGTGTGTCCTGCCGAGACGGGCAGCGTAAGGCATGTGCGGACGGGCCGGTCTTTTTGGCGGAGGAGGTGCTCTTCCATGATTAATTTAACTGCCAATATAGCAGGCGTACATTTCAAGAATCCGATCGTCATGGCTTCTGGTACCTTCGGCTTCGGCCGTGAGTATGGCAAGCTTTATGATGTGTCCATGCTGGGAGGAATCTCCGGCAAAGGTCTTACTCTTAACGCCAAGGCCGGAAACCCCGGTGTTCGTGTCTATGAGACGGCTTCCGGTATGCTGAACAGTGTGGGTCTGGAGAACCCTGGAGTGGAAGGGTTTCTGGCCAAGGAACTTCCCTATTGGGAGACCCTGGATACTGCGCGGATTGTGAATCTTGGCGGCAATACATTGCATGATTATGTGCTCGGTGCCGAGCTGATCCAGCGGGATGCCGAAGCCCGGAGTCTAGCCGGTACAACTGCGGTGGACATGATTGAGCTTAATATTTCCTGCCCCAATGTAAAAGAAGGAGGCATCGCTTTCGGTGTCAAGACTCCTGCTGCACAGGAGGTCGTGCGTGCGGTCAGAGCAGCAACGAAACTTCCGCTCGCCGTGAAGCTGTCACCCAACGCCGAGGATATCGCCGAAATGGCTGTGATGTGCCAGGAAGAGGGAGCGGATGCGGTTTCGCTGATCAACACGATCTCAGGGATGAAGATCGATGTCCGCCGCCGCCGCAGCGTGTTCAATAATCTGTATGCCGGACTGTCCGGTCCGGCGATCAAGCCAGTGGCGCTGCGTATGGTGCATCAGGTAGCCAAACGGGTGTCCATTCCGGTAATCGGTATGGGCGGAATTACCTCGGCAACGGATATTATAGAATTTATTATGGCCGGAGCAACGGTTATCCAGGTTGGAACCTATAATTTCATGAACCTGCGGGCAGGCAGCACGCTTGTGGAGGAACTGCAGCAGTTCATGCTAACAGAGAACATCTCTTCCCTGGACGAGATCCGCGGTATTGTGTGAGCTCTCCCAAGTTTTGCAGGTACTGTTTTTCCGCTGACCTGAGATATCTTCGTGCTTCAAGGTTAATATAATGGGAAGGGGGAGATCGGGTTGGTTGCTTATGAGTTCCATCCAGAGGACATTGAACTGTCTGCAATAGCTGTAGGCCGTGATTTACTGCTGCTCATTACCGGAGGAGTCCGCCATATCGGTGCGGCAAGCACCGCATATGTTGACGGTGATAACATCAGCGTATCCACCTCTGCCGTCCCCCATCACAAAGAACATACAATCAGTGAAGCCATCGCGCTCAAGGTATCGGCTGCACTGGGTAAGACGGTCACGGTGGTTATGGGCATTCATTATGATGATTTGAGCAAAGAGGACATCACTAAAGTTGTAGAAATCGTATACAGCAAGGTGGATCAATATTTAACGCAATAAATTTGAAACGATTCTCGCCACTCTGCGTAAAAGATACCAAATGAGAAATTAACTTTTATTTTGGAGGAATGAACCGATGTCTATATTTAAAAGATTGCGTGATTTGACCATGTCCAATGTGAATGCGATTATTGACAAGGCGGAAGACCCGGTCAAAATGACGGACCAATATATCCGTGACATGACCGAGGATTTGGAGGATGCTGAGAAAGCGGTAGCTGCCCAGATCGCCATCGAGAAGAAATTCAAACAGCTGTATGAAGAGCAGGAAGCACTTGTAGCCAAGCGCAACCAGCAGGCGCATACGGCAGCCCAAGCCGGCAATGCCGATCTGGCCCGCCGCGCGCTGGAAGAGAAGAAATCCGCTGAAGTCAAGCTGGTGGAGTACAAAACAAGCTTCGAGCAGAATAAAGCTTCAGCCGACAACCTGCGTGCCAAGCTGGATGAAATGCGCAAGCAGCTCACACAGATGAAGAACAAACGTGAGACTCTGGTAGCCCGCTTCAATGCCGCAAAGGCGCAAACAGAAATTAATAAGGCAATGAGCGGTTTCAGCTCTGACTCGGCTTCTGCCGGATTGAAGCGCATGGAAGAAAAAATGCTGCAAGCTGAAGCTCAGGCAGAAGCCAGCAATGAGATGAGCTCGGGGAACAAATCGCTTGACGATGAATTCGAGAAGCTGGGCAAGGACCAAGCTGTAGAAGATGAGCTGGCTGCGCTGATGAAGCAATACGACAAACAATAGGATATGGACTTACCGGTCCTAAAGCCGGTGTTCACAGGCGAAGGGGAGACGGAACTAGCGGTTTCTCCTTCGCCTTCTCTATGTGGTCGGATAGGAGCAGCAATCTGAATAAGCGGGGGCTAAAGCAATGGATTTCCAAACACTGGTGTCCATGGTTGTATGGACGGTGAGCGGCGCAGTGCTTCTATGTGTACTGATGTTCGTGGATTCGCTGTTTACCCGTTATAATGATTTGGAGGAACTGAAGGCAGGTAATATGGCGGTCACAACGCGTTTCGTACTGAAACTGCTGGCCCAAGCCTACATATTATCGGCATCCATTTCCACTTCAAAGGGTCTGGGAGATGCGCTTATTGTCTCGATAGTATCTTTTGTTCTTTTGTTTTTCCTTGAAAAGTCAGTCCGCCTGCTGCTGAGCCGCTGGGGTAAGCTTAATCTTGATTATGGCACCCAGCTGGGCAAAATCGGTTATGGATTATTGGCTGGCTCGCTGCATGTAACGGGGGCATTAATTATTGCGGCTTATATACGAGGTTAAATATAACAGGAGGATGATGGAGTTTGAGTATATGGAAACGTATAGGTAATCTTTTTTCCAAAACAGAAGCACCGGCTGCACCAAAAAGTATGCTGAATCTCTCCCCGGGAGATATTTGCGAAGTGTCGCTGGTTACTTATGAAGTAACGGGACGGACGAAAACCAGCGGCCGCAATGCGGTTGTCTTGACACTCCGTGACGGAAGCAAGATCTCCTATCTCTATATCGAGGAGCGTGAACAGCTGCAGTACAGTCTGTATCAACCGATTGACGGGCGGCTGGATGATCCTGCTGAGGTACCTTCTACGCTGGAGCTGGATGGTTACACGTTCCACCTTGAGGAAGAATACGAAGGGTTCGCAGCGGTAACGGGACAGACGCCGTATACCAATGGCGGAGAGCAGCATGTCTGGCAGTACCAGTCCGATGATTACCGGCTGCTGCGGGTGGAATGGCAGAACGGGCGGTTTATGCTTTATGAGGGCGAGAAAGTAATTCCGGGAGATGTCAAAGTGATCCGGGCTTCGTAATTCAACACCTGTTTTTTTTGCATCCCAAATGGGGATTAGAGGATACCTTCGCTTCTATAGCGGGTATCCTTTTTTCTTTGTCTTGTAAAGCTAAGCGGGAAATACCGAGAACAGACACTCATATCCAATATCACTTTCCCGGGCCTCATGTTAAAATAGTTCTGTACCGGAGCAGCAAACAGTAGGCACATGATGCCACATGAGACAGAGGACGGAGGGTTCTTATGAATAGCAGACAGGATACGCCGGATCGTAAATTTCATCGAAAAGCACTCCAGGTTAAAGAAGCACAAGCCCGGGTGATTGAATATGCAAAACTGCTGGATGGTGAGGAAGTACCGCTGAATCAGAGCTGCGGGCGTTTTTTGGCCGAGCCGGTGATTGCGCCGCATCCTTTTCCGGCATTTAACCGGTCAGGGATGGACGGGTATGCGCTGGTCGCCGGGGATACTAAGGATTGCGGGCCAGACCACGTGGTCTGGCTGGAAGTCGTGGATGATATTCCATGCGGAGCTGTACCTGCTGTGAGTATAACGTCCGGAACAGCCGCGCGAATTATGACAGGGGCGCAGGTGCCTGAAGGTGCGGATGCGGTTGTGATGCTGGAGATCACGGAAACCAGGGAAGCTGATGGCAAAAGTTTTGTCGGACTCCGCAAGCCGCAGCAGGCCGGCCGCAATATTACCCCGCAGGGTTTTGAACTGAAAGAAGGGGCGATTGTACTTCAATCAGGAGGGAAGATTGCTGCGGGTGAGATCGCTGCGCTGGCAGCGCTTGGAGTACATACTGTCAAAGTACTGAGACGGCCTAAGATCGGGATTTTCGCTACGGGTACTGAGCTTTTGGAGGTAGATGAGCCACTTCAACCCGGAAAAATCCGTAATAGCAACTCACCGATGCTGGAAGCGCTGGTGCGGGAGACCGGGGGTGAGCCTTTCATGCTGGGTGCAATCATAGATGACTTGGAGCTGGCCCGGAGCAAAGTGCAAATGGCTCTGGATAGCTATGACATGGTGATCACTACGGGCGGTGTATCGGTGGGGGACTACGATATTATGGGTGATCTGGTCCGGGAGAACAGCGGCGACATGCTATTTAATAAAGTTACGATGCGCCCGGGAAGCGTCACAACAGCTGCTGTTCGCGGAGGCAAGCTGCTGCTGGCACTGTCCGGAAATCCCGGAGCCTGCTTCGTAGGTTTTCATCTGTTTGCGCGGCCGGTCATTTCCCTGATGCAGGGGGCTACGCTGCCTTTTTTGCCGGAATGGACGGCTGTGCTTGGCGCAGATTATTCGAAGGTGAACAATTATACACGTTATGTGCGCGCAAGGCTGGAATTCCGTGACGGCTGCTTGTATGCCTATCCGGCAGCAATCGACGAATCTTCGGTCATGGTAACGATCAAGGACAGCGATTGTCTGATTGTCGTTCCGCCGGAAGAACGCGGCTTGAGCGCCGGCGCTAAGGTAAGGGTGCTAAAGCTGCCGGGAGAACTTCAGGGCTGAATGGACTCTAACAGCCATGCGGGAGCGTGCGTGAATTAGAGATCAGGGGTGAAGCAGAAACGTGATGAAGCGGGGCAAGAAAAGAAGTGAGACAGGCCGGGACTTTGCGCGGCTGAACATTGGCAACTCAAGGCTAGGACGAGGTAAGAATGTAAAAAGCAAGAACAGCCATACCTGCAGCAGAAATGCAGGCAGGACAAGCCGGTTTCCCGTGGGAAGTCCTCGAACGGGTGCGGAATCGAATGGCGGTGGCGACAAGAGTCCACCTGCCGTATGCCAGATTGTCGGCTATAAAAACAGCGGCAAAACTACGCTGATCTGTGGCTTGATTCCGCTGCTGCAGCGGCACGGCTGCACTGTGGCGGTGATTAAACATGATGCCCATGACTATGAAATGGATCATCCGGGGACAGATACCTGGCAGCAACGGCAGGCCGGAGCATCCGCAATTGCCATCACCAGCGGCAGAAAGACATCGGTGATCGAAGAACGCAGCAGCAGTTTGGCAGAGCTGATTTCAGCTTTTTCCAGCTATGATTATGTGCTCGTTGAGGGCTTCAAACACGAAGCTTATCCTAAAATAGTACTGGTTCATAACGAAGAAGACCTGAGCCTGCTGAACAATGCGCAGAATAAGGTCGCTGCCGCATTTTGGGAGGAAATGAAGGACAACGTGTGGATTGAGCCGGGAATCCGGCAATTCAGCATCAACGACAGTGCGGCAATCGCTGATTTTTTGTGGCAGCAACGGAATTATTTTCAAAATTTCAACATATGAAAAATTCACAATAGAAAACCCAAAAAATTCTATCCGCGCTTCATTGAACAGTCTCTTCAAAATCAAGTCATAAGGAGCAGCAGCCCCAGTCCTCCATGGTAACGGAAGACTGGGGCTGCTATTGTTGAAGATCCTATGTCCAGTGACCAGGACGGGCAAGCGCTGGAGGCAGCTTGGTTAAGGTATTGCCCTTGGCTGCATTAAGCTGTGCTTGTGTAAGAAACAGGCTGCCGGTCAGATCAGCTCCGCTTAGGTTAGTATCCCGGAAATCTGCGCCAATGAGGTCAGCAGCCTGCAGATTTGCACCGCTGAGATCAGCGGCAATGAGATAGGCTCCCCGCAGGCTTACGCACCGCAGATCCGCACCCTTCAGTTTGGCGCCGATCAGATCCGCGCCGCGGCCATATTTTGCTTGTCGTTTGGGAACCGACTTCAGCTCCCTCCGGGCCGTATCACGCACAAGTTCACTGGTACGCAGGAGCAATTCGTTGACTTCCCCCCGGTGTGCAGCAACATCCAGCGCCAGCAGCGCCTCGGCCTTCAGGTTCGTGAGTTGTTCGGTCTTCTCCAGAGCGGTAGACAGCGCACTATGAAGCGGGGCAGCAGACTGGAAATGAAGTGCTTCGGTGAGATACCACAGCAGTTCATGTAGCTGACGCATTACCGGGAATACCTCGAACATCTGTGATGATGTTTTGGGAGCCTGCCGCCAGTCCTTGCCGCCATAGGTGATTTGGGATATCTTTTGGCCTGCCCCGAAACAGTCATACACTGTGCAGCCCCGAAAGCCCTTGTCTCTCAGAGCGGTATGAATACCGCAACGGAAGTCCGTCTGCAGATTGGGACAGGGCTGTCCGGCGTTCTTGTTCATCGCGAAGTCTACCGAAGCCGCGAAGGGCAGCGCCGCACAGCACAAGCCAAAACAGTTCTCGCAGTCAGATTGCAAAACGAGAGAAGCTCCGGCCGGGCCGGATGGTGAATAATTGTAATTCTCTGACATGGGTATGCTCCTTACAATAATAAAAATTAAATACTCTTCAGCATTAGAACAAAACTCCGCTCGAATGCAGCTTCACATGTTTCCTTCAGAGCAGCAGTGATGCCATCAGCTCTCTACACGCCGTTCAATCGCTTCGGACATCGTTTTGTCCGTAAGATGGGCATAGACTTCGGTAGTTTCGGTCGAAGCGTGTCCAAGCTGCTCCTTGGTTTTGTAGATATCATTTTGCAGATAATAGTCCGTGGCGAAAGAGTGCCTCAGCTTGTGCACAGTCAAATACGGCTTTCCGAAACGTTTGGCGTATTTGATAATCATCTCTTGAATCGCCCGTTTTGTCATCCGTTTCCCTTCCTGGCTGCCATTGGGCAATGCAATGAACAACGCCTTTTCCCTCTTTGGCGTCTTGTAGCGGGCCTGGCGGAGACTTAGATAGAGCGAGAGATCATCCTTGGCCTGCTCGCGGAAATACACAGGTGTTTTGAAGGTCTCGTCATTATTGCCCTTACGGTATACATAAAGCAGCTTGTTATTCACATCCAGATCATCCACGTTGAGATTAACCACCTCGGATACACGCAGGCCGGAATTCAAGATCAGACTGGCGATGCAGGCATCCCGTTCCCGGTTCAACTGAAAGGAGTAATATGCCTGCTTGTTAGCCTCAACGTCCCTGCCATAACCCTCATAGATGTAACCTACGAATTCCAGCAGTTCCTCGTCTTCGAGAATTTTCCCCTTTAGCTTGGCTGCGGTATCTTTCGGTTTATGAATGCGTTTGATTTCCACCTTGGCCATAATATTGCGCTTCAGCAGCGGGTAGAAATTCTCATCTTCGGCAATCTGGCTCAGGTAATGGAACAGGGAGCGCAGAGCAGACAGCTTGCGGGATACCGTCACCCGGGTGTTCGTTCCTTCGGCGCGGGTAGTTAAATGCAGCCGGTAGCCGACAATACTGTCCATATGGAGTGTTTCCAGATCAAGCAGAGTGATTTCAGCATTACTGCCGGCCGTTGACAGACCTTCCACACGCAGCCACCCAAAAAAAGATTCATAATCACGGATATACTCCAGTAGGGTTGAAGGCGACAGATCCGGCCGTTTATAGTCAATGAATTGCTGTACAAACCATGGCATAAGATGCAGCCTCTGGTCGAGATTTTTCCGGTCGCTGTTTTTTTGGATGCTGATAACAATCACCTTTTTCATAGTTTGCTTAGGTTTGAAGTGTTGCGGTCTAAATCTATCATATCATGTTTTGTGCTGGACCGGGAATGAGAGGCAGGCAGCTTACTCCAGAAGTGACAAAGTTATATGATGTGAAGTAAACGTGAAAGGCAGAGGTGAACCTAATGGAGCTTGGAATACTGGTTCCCAACGAGCAAAAGCAGACGATCAGCAGGGTGTGTAATCTTCATAATTCATTCTAATGCTACCCTATAATTATGTTAACTAAATTCGGCAACTGAATGATAAATCTAAAGCTTGGGATGCCCGCCGGGGCTATCTCAGGCTCTATTTCTGTTAGGAAATTATACAATTGGAAATGAGATTCCTTAAGAATATCAAAATAATCACATCCCGCAGCAGTATAGTACCATATAATGTATATTGAACATCGTTCAAAAACATTGCAGTGTTAAATTCACTGCTCTAAACGCAAATGGAGGAATTTTGAAATCATGAGCAAAGAACAAAGGCAAGAGCAGGAACGCGAAGCGATGCGTCATTTGATTCTGAGAATAGCCGGTGAGCTGGTGGCCGAGAAGGGGATGAAGCAGATATCTAACCGCAAGATTGCTAAACGGATGGACTATTCCGCCGGAATCATTTATCACTATTTTCAGGGAAAGGAGGCTATTGTGGAGCAGCTTCTACAGCAGGGGTACAGGAAGTTGATTGATGGACTAACAGCCCGATTACACACTTCGCAGAATGAAGAATCGGCTGAGGAGAAGCTAAGCCAGTCGCTGCCGCAGTTCATTCGGGTGACAACAGCGGAGGAATCGGGGGCTGGAACGGTTCCGTCCTTTAAAGGACGGCAAAGCCGTTTCTGCTTGACTATTCGACCAGGGGGAGACGCCAATGGAATATAGACGATCAGTTGGCATTTTAACGGGTTTAATTATTCTCCTTGCGATAATTGCGTCGGGGTACGGATTGCTGTCAGGTCACGGCCCGGAGGCGGCAAGAAGGTCTGAATCTTTTACCTCTATCTGGGGTGACAAGGTCGAATTATATGGTAGTGGGATATATAAACACGATTCAGTTTCCGCTGCTGCTCAGGCGATAGCCCAGGATGGAGTTACGCTGGTATTGGGGGTTCCTTTGCTGGTTGTGTCACTGGTTATGAGCTTCAGAGGGAGGGTCAGAGGACGTTTGCTGTTAGCTGGAGCCTTGGGATATTTTACATATACTTATGCGTCTTACGGCTTCCTGTCTATGTACAATCAGCTGTTTCTAATCTATGTCATGTTGTTCTCAGCCAGCTTATTTGCTTTTATTCTGACACTGTTGTCCCTAGAGCGGGAGAAGGTAGAACGTTATTTTAAACACAGTTTACCGGCCACAAGCATCGGTGTTTTCCTGCTGTTTACCGCGTTTATGATTATGATGTTATGGCTGGGCAGGCTTGCTAGTTCTTTACGGGAAGAGACAGCCCCTGTAGGGTTGGAGCATTACAGCACATTAGTGATTCAGGCACTCGATTTAGCTATTGTTGTTCCGCTCACGGCAATTACCGGGGTACTGCTCATTCGCAGGCGGCCTTATGGTTATCTGCTTGCTTCTGTAGTCATAGTGAAAGCCGCTGCTCTCCTAACCTCCATCACAGCCATGATCATTGGGATGCTGAGGGCGGGAGTAAGTGTATCTACAGTAGAGCTGGTAGCGTTCCCTGCGTTTCATTTGGGTGTTATTGTTTGTTTGTACCTTGTATTGAGCAATGTACAGGAACCGGGATAGTCTTCAAACTCATTACCCATAGAATAGGGGCGGATATTATGAGGAATAGAACATTGATTATGTATGCCAGTAAATATGGATGTACAGAGAAGGCCGCAATACTTTTGAAATCCAGGCTTGGAGAGGCTGAGGTTATGAATCTAAAATAGGCCAGAGTGCCGGCCCTGGCTTCATATGACACGGTAATTCTGGGCAACTCCATCTACTTTGGCAAAATCCGCAAGGAAATGGCGTTGTTTACGTCCAAATATCAGCAGGAGCTGTTAAACAAGCGGCTGGGGATTGTTCGTCTATGCAGGAATGACAGGGGAGAAGGCGGAGGAGGAACTGAAGCAAGCTCATTCTGAGGTTTTGTACAACAGGGCATCTTCAAGGAGATCCTGGGTGATGAGATTGATCCGGAGAAAACATCAACATTGGACAGATGGATTCTGCGCAGGGTCAAGGGGAAGGGGCACGAAGCTGGAGCTGGATTATCGGTGGATAAGCTAGACAAATGCGTGCTTAAAATGTCCCGGAGTTGAGGGGAAGCAAGCCAATGGCAAGGAGTATCCTACGGATGCGATGAAAGAGCAAAAGAGCGGCAGCAAGAACAGATGATTCTGTTCAAATATAAGGATGTATAGGTTTCTGCTTGAAGTGCTGCCGCTGTATTGATTTTGGGAAGGTCACGAATTCACATAATAATAATTATGTTAACAATCTTCCGGTTTTGTCTAAAAGAGATAAATCACGAGCCGTCGGCATCAACGAATAAGTCCCCTTTTTCCACATTACTATAAAAATTCATTATATGAATATTTCACAATAGAAAAATCAAAACCTAATGCTTCATCTAGCCCATTCGCCCACCTACAACACATATCTTTACCTAATCACAATCACCAGGAAAAAGGATGAAATCACATAACGGGCGGCAAAAGTCAACGGATTCAATCGCGATGTACTTCCATTCAAGTAGCAAGCTTTTTTCATAGAAATTGTTCGGGATTAGCGGGAATATCTACTTGGCCCTCGGAAGTATAGCGCTTTATACAAGTACTCATAGACGTAATCGAATATGATGAATTGATTGACGAGAATTCTGCGGCCGTATTGCTGCTCATCCGGGAGCATAGCCTATACATCTTCCGGTTCAAGGGCAACCGGCGTTTCGCAAAATACATGTTTGCCGCATCTCATCGCCTCCACAGTGTAAGTCTTATGCAGCGGAGAGGGCAGGCAGATATCTATTACATCCATTCTGGGATCAGACATAATGTCTTCTATCGACATATGGCCTGATTCCGGTAAACGGAGAGGGCGGTGCGCTTGCTCCAGAAGTGACAAAGTTATATGATGTGAAGTAAACGTGAATGGCAGAGGTGAACCTAATGGAGCTTGGAATCGAACTGGTTCCCAAGGAGCAAAAGCAGACGATCAGCAGACTCATGCAATTCTATCTGTATGACTTTACCCGTTACCTGGATCTTGAGGTAGACCGTGATGGCGGCTTTCCGGCGTATCCCGGACTTGAAGCTTACTGGAACAGCGGCAACAATAAATTCGCTTATTTGTTTACGGTGGATGGGCATATTGCCGGATTCGCACTGGTGGACCGTCTGCTTCGCAACCCGGAAGGGCAGTACTACATGACTGAATTTTTTGTGATGCAGAAATACCGCCGCAGCGGTGTAGGCACATGGGCAGCCCACCGGTTGTTTGATATGTTTCCGGGTGACTGGAAGGTGTCGCAGATCCGCGCCAATACGCCTGCCCGCAACTTTTGGCACCGGGTGATCGGCAGCTATACGCATGGAGAATTTAAAGAGCGCTTTAATCCAAAGCAAGGTAACCCAAGTCAGTACTTCAGTACATTAAGTATTAATAAGATTAAAAAATAAATTGCGCTTCACTCTAAGTGTTTTCATCCACAACGGTATATCTGATACTGTTTGAAATCGCAACTTTTGCTGTTTTCCAGCGTCTGGTAATTGAGGCAGTTTTAGATGGATATGACGAAACAATAATTGTGGATCGTCTGTATTGCGCTATCGTCTGCGTTATTTACGGGTTGTAAGGATGGTGATGACAAGCTTGCGAATATGCCTTCTGATGTAGCGCAAGAAGCGATTCAGACCGGAGTATCCTCAACTTCTGAACTCTCGCCAACGGCAGCTGCGAAGGACATACATAATTGAAGGGGAAGAAATCTCTGCTGATTTTTCCGCCCATCGGACCTTGCCGCTCGGAGTGTTGATGCCGGCGGAGGGCGTCTTTGTAGCAACTCCAGCACCTGCTTGGTCTGAAGAAATGGAGGGGTGAAATGAGATCACACAGATATTTTGGCATATGGATCGGCTTTATGTTACTGATTCTAATGGGCTGCAGTAAAGAACCTGCAAGGGATGAACAAACTGCATATGACTATGTTAAGGCGCAAGGCTATAAGATCATCTCTACAGAAGACGAGGCTTTTGAATACACGTTGACTAAAAAGCTGCTGTATGGAAGTCCAGAATCGACCCCTTATCAGCAGATGTGGGGTGTTCAAGCCGCTTCCCCGGATGATTATCTAGGCAAAAAAATAACCATTTATAAGTTCACCGTATCTAATCATCCGCTCGAAAAAATATATCTGACGGATACCACCAATGTTAACATCCTGATGGCCGATGGAGAAGTGATTGGCGGGACTTCGTTCCCGCTTAAAGAAGGCGAGTTGCTGATGGGAAGCGCCTATTCGCTGGACGGAAGGACGCTTGAAGAAGTGACAGGTCTAACCTTTAAGGAATGGTCTGACGATTGGAAAAAGAGGTACGATAATTAAACATCTATTTCATAAGGAGATTAGTCTGAAGCATCATTATCCACTATAGCTTGAGCAAGAGGCGTGATCCATACTTTATAGATCATGCGAGTGCTTGTAAACGTAACAGGCGTAAATTTGCTGATAACGGGGATGATGTAGCGTATTGGAGCGGATTAATTCATAGAGCAGTACATGGGCTAGCTTGGCACCGGTTGTTTTGTAGCCGCTGTAAAGTTAGCCTATTTCATTATATGCACCGCTGCTGATCCATTCAAAAGTTTTATACATGTTGACAATACGAGTTGTACAGATATATATTTGAATTACATATTGAACGTTGTTTAATAACATTACATTGTTTAATGAATCGGATTATTGAAAGGAGTCACCATGAGCAAAGAAGGCCGGCAAGAGCGTGAGCGGGAAGCTATGCGGATGCTGATTCTGGAAACGGCAGGCCAATTAGTGGCCGAGAATGGAATACAGAAGCTGTCGATCCGCAAAATAGCTGAACGTATGGAGTATTCACCTGGGATTATTTATCACTATTTTGAGGGGAAAGAGGATATCATCGGGCAACTGCTGGAGCAAGGGTATCGCAATCTGCTTCAGAAACTGAACGCTGCCACGGCACATAACAGTGAAGAATTATTACCGGAGGAGGCGTTGAGCCGCTCTTTGTCGCAGTTTATCCATATGGCTATAGCGGAGGGGACACAATACCGCAATATATTGCTTAATGATTCTGCGGCAGTCCTCAGGCATACTGCGGTGCTGCATATGGGGGCTTCACAGGAACGGAAAGCAATCGGCATGCTGTGCGCAACACTCCGCAGGTTCAAGGGCTTGGGGTCACAAAGTGAGCGTGAACTGGAGCTGACTGCCCAAGTTATTTGGAGCGCAGCCTTCGGGTTGATTATCAGACTGACTGTAGAGAATCCCCCGGAGGAACAGAAGGAAGCCTTGATTTCACGTCATTTGCAGGCGATGCTAACGATAGCATCAGGATAATTCCATTCTGGAAGCTGATAAGGAGCGGGTATAATGAAGACATTGATTTTGTATGCCACTAAATACGGATGTACAGAGAAGGCAGCCTATCTCTTGAAATCCCAGCTGCAGGGCGAAGTGGAAGCGATCAATCTTAAGTACGTCAAAGTTCCGCCGCTTACTGCGTATGACAATATTATTTTAGGCGGCTCCGTCTATTACGGGAAAATCCGCAAGGAAATGGCGCAATTCTCCCGAGAGAATAAGGAGATGTTAAAGAGCAAACGACTCGGGCTGTTCATTTGCGCAGGCTTGAAGGGAGAGCAGGCGGAGCAAGAGCTCCGACTTGCTTTTCCTGAAGAATTGTACAGCAAAGCCCTTGTGAAGGAAGTATTCGGAGATGAGATTTATACCGATAAAATGTCTGCAACGGACAAATTAATTCTCCGGATCGCCAAAGGAAAGGAAAAAGGCAATACAGGGTTAGCTTTGGACAGGATAACGAGCTTTGCTCAGGCGATGAATTGACTAATAAAAGAAGACGAAGACGACTAGTTAACATAATCAATACTATGTTAACTAGTCGTCTTTGTTTAATGATCACTTATTCAATAGAGAATATGAGCAATGTGACAATTATGTCATACTAAATTGAATATTGTTATGTTAAGCGATGGGAATATAGATATGCTCCCCCTTATACTAGAAATTGTTGTACGAGCTTATTTTCGAAAGGGGGCTATCCACTGATGAGTGATGTAATTAAAGCAATCATACTCGGCATAATTGAGGGCTTAACTGAATTTTTACCGGTATCGTCTACTGGACATCTTATTTTAGCAGGCAATTTGCTTAGCTTTGAGGGAGACGCGGCAATAACATTTAAAATTGTTATACAGTTGGGTGCAGTGATGGCAGTTCTAATTCTTTATTGGAGGAGATATTTGAAGATTGGGGCTAATATGATTAGAATGGACTTTTCCAAAAGTAAGGGATTAAATGTCATTCATATGATTTTGGCTATGTTACCAGCATTAATCCTATATCTTCTCTTCAAGGACACAATAAAAAGCAAATTATTCGGCCCAACCCCTGTCTTGATCGGTCTAGTTGTGGGTGGAGTATTGATGATCATTGCTGCACGGAGTAGGAGAACTGAAACCGCTGATACGATTGATGGGATTAATTATAAACAGGCTTTCGGGATTGGCCTGTTCCAGTGTTTGGCATTGTGGCCGGGATTTTCGAGATCGGGTTCGACGATTTCGGGTGGTCTTTTGCTTGGCACTAGCCAAAAAGCCGCTGCAGATTTCACGTTCCTCATTTCCGTGCCTGTTATGTTTGGTGCAAGCTTGTTGGATTTGTACGATAGTCGCGATTTGCTGAATTCTGACGATTTTTTTCTAATGTTAATTGGCTTTATGACATCCTTTATTGTGGCAATGATTGCAGTAGTGACGTTTATCAAACTGATTAAACGGCTTCGATTGGAATGGTTTGCGCTATACCGTTTTGTCTTAGCAGCTCTTTTCTATTTTATCGTTATATTGTAAAGGATTAACGGGCAGGACTACATAACCAAATACAACTGTATAACTCCATTATATTTGGTATCATCTTCGGTTGATGAGGCCCCGCCTTTCTTCATATCTGGAAATTGTGTTGATGTGTTATTAAAATGTGTTGACACAAAAGTAATTAGGGACCATACTATATATATGAACAACAATAATAAAATAATAAATGACATTGACGCTATTCCATCACTTGTACAATCTAAGCGTCAGATTGATCGCTATAACCTAGACATAGACGCACAGGCTATACTCGTCGCGTCTAGGCTAATGGCAGCGGGAGCCAAGCTTGGGCATGCCTCGGAGATTCATTTCTCTAGATTCGGTTTATCAACAGGGCGATATCGTTTATTGGCAGATCTTGAAGACAACGAAGGAGAAGAGTTGCCTTCGCAATTAGCGGAGCATCTAGGCGTTACACGTGCTACAGTGACTGGTCTTATCGACATTCTTGAACGGGATGGCCTAGTTTCCCGGCGATTAAGCTCAGACGATGGCCGTCAGAGAACGGTCATTTTGACGGAAGAAGGAGCGAAGAAGCTCCGTGAAATGGCTCCTGAGCATTTCGCTTGGCTGGAAGCAATGGTGGGCTTACTTAATATCGAGGAGCGCAGCGTATTTCTTGACTTGCTAGGCCGAGTTACACAAGGCATCTCAGCACTTACGGGCGAACTAGGCCCGAAACCAAAAGGAAAAATCAGTAATGAGTAAAATGGGCTAGTGATGCTAGCCTATTTTTACTCTTATATAGTTAGGAACCTAATTATATTTCACTGAAAGCAATCATTGAACTATTTCAAAGAAGGAGGGGGCAACTAAATGAACCAGATGAAATACCCGAATCAGTCAGATGATGTTTACGGCATCAAGGCTGTTGGCTCCAAGAAAAAGACTTTTGTACTATGGCGTGAAGTTGTAATGGCCTATGCCGCTCCCGCCATCATGGCAGGTATCGGGGGATTGGTTAGTGCCAATAGGGGGCTTCAAATAGGGGCATTGACCACAATCGGCGGTGCATCGGCCTTGATGGCCTTGATGATTGGCCTTTTGTTGCGCAGCCGGGTGGGGCATATGCGATGGGTCATCGGTGCACCTCACTTGGTTGTGGTAGGGGTGTTCGCATTGGCCGGGTCCTCGGTTGGCCTATACGCTGCATGGGTGACATCTGTTTCACTAGAAATCATGATTCCAAGCTATCACTTGGCCTGGGCCGAACGTGTCTGGATCGATTTCCCGTTGTCTGGATTCATAGCAAGCACGATAGTGACATGGCGGTGGCGTCTTGCCGTCACAACTAATTTTTCATCCAAAAGGAGAAGAAAAAAATGATAGTTATTATGGGAGCAACAGGTACGATAGGCAGTGCGCTTTTGGAACGTTTGGTTGA
This sequence comes from Paenibacillus sp. FSL L8-0340, assembly GCF_038593145.1. Taxonomy (NCBI): domain Bacteria; kingdom Bacillati; phylum Bacillota; class Bacilli; order Caryophanales; family Paenibacillaceae; genus Paenibacillus; species Paenibacillus sp. FSL L8-0340. The sequence goes on along the minus strand of NZ_CP151967.1, from coordinate 4,152,900 downwards.
TCTAGGCGTACCTGTCAGGGCGCTGAGCAGAGAGCCAGAGAAGTTGCGTGATCAGATCGGAGAAAAAGGCCGATTGACTATCGAGGTCGCATGGGTGGAGGCTTCCGACCCAGAATCGCTGCGCCGCGCGTTTACAGGTGCTAGCCAGCTCTTCCTTGCTATGTCTAACAGTCCAAGACAAATCGAATTGGAAACTTCGATCATTCAGATTGCCGCCGAATCTGGAATCAAACACATCGTAAAAATATCCAGCCCTGCCTTTGAGCAGAGCTCTCCAGTGGCTGTGGCGGGCTGGCATCAAGAAATTGAGAAAACGCTGAGGGAATCGGGCCTCATCCACACCGTGTTGCGCCCTTATGCGTTCATGCAAAACTTAATGCGCCTTGCACCAACGATCACAACCCAAAATGTATTCTTTGGCTCCATGGGCGATTCACCGTGTAACTTCATTGACTGTCGCGATATCGCAGATGTTGCCGCAGAAGTCCTAACCAACCGCGAGGTATCAGGCCAAATATATACGCTTACTGGTTCGGAGATTTTCAGTTATCCCCAGATCGCGAGTCAACTATCCGCCCTGCTTAATCGGCCGATAAGTTACATCAACATGGAACCTCAAGTACTACTCCGTAATCTTATCGAGCACGGTCATATGCCTCCTTGGCTTGCGAACCACGTTGTGGAAATTCAAACCATGTCTACGGTGGTGCCAGAAAGTCCAAATGACACTGTGAAGCGCTTGCTCGGCAGAGAGCCACGCACGCTAGGCGCCTTTCTGCATGAGCGTGTAGAAAATTTCCGGTAGAGGCGGAGTCCATTTGTTTTGACATTTGTGTAGTTGGCAGCATTTTATTCCGATTTCAGACAGGTCATTAATCTAAAGGGAAACGATAGCTCAAAAAACAGCGGCAGTCTAGGACTTTATTTCGTCCATGGCTGCCGCCGTTTCTTTTATTTAGGCCAGTCTGATGCTTGTATTTATTAGATAATATTTCAACATATGAAAAATTCACAACAGAAACCCTTTACTACAGCGTTTCTTTGATACTCCAGAGCCATACCTTACACACACCGAACTTGCATACTAAACCCAGGAAAAAGACCGGGGCACAGCCCCGATCGTTAAAAATTAATTCACTGATTTCGTACTTAGTCTGTAGAGCCGGTTAACCGCTGCTTCAAATCAAGCGCTATTTCCATGGACTGGAGTGCTAGATTCAGCGAAAGGACGGATTCCGAGCCGTCTTGTAAACAGTGAATCGCATGCTGGAGGCTTAGCTTGTATGGATCCTGTTTCTCCAGAACGATCTCTTGCTTGCCGGCCTTGCTGTATTCATACAATGCAGAATCGATGTTTCCCTGCATGTCATCACTTTCATGAAAGACCAGCTTTGCCTGTTCAAAGTAAGCCTCATATCCAACTGTAAAGGGGTAAGAATCAGGCATAAACGAAGAAACGCTAACTTCCGCCGAGACCCCGGATTCCTCAAAGGATACACGGACCAGTGCTTGTTCTTCCTTGCCGCCATTTGTTCCCCATACGGAGGAGGGAGCAGTTGAACCCAGCAGCCAGGTGATGAAATCCAGCTCATGGATCATCAGATTTGTAGGGAGGGTGCCAAGCCCCAGATTCCCCCAAAGTGGTGGGGTTTCTCTTTTGACAGACACATGCAGCAGCTTGCCATACTTCTCCTGTTGTGTGGTTTCATACAGATATTGATAGGCCGGATCAAATTTGATGAACTGATTGACGAGAATTCTTTTCCCATATTGAAGCTCAGCCTCTCTCATTGCCGTCGCATCTTCTAAACTTAGCACAACCGGAGTTTCACAAACTACATGTTTGCCGGCTTTCATTGCCTCTAGAGTGTATTTCTTATGTAGTGGGGAAGGTAGACAGATATCAATGATATCCAGTCTGGAATCTTGCATAATGTCCTCTATTGACGATGTGATCTCAACCCCAAGCTCTTCCTTCAGCTTATGCAGCTTGTCTTCGTTCCTCCCAAAGATGACAACCCGGTCAATGCTATCCAGTTTCTTTAATATGGCGGCATGATATGCTCCGAAACCTGTTCCTAATATACCAATATTCATTTGCAGCAGCTCCTTCTCTCTGATATATTTCATAGTACACTGCTATTGTTGACAACAGAGTGGCAAGAATTCGAGAAGCTTCAAACCCTAATAATTTCGTGGGCAGGACAGGAGTGAATATATGCGCTTGCATCGCTTGATTGGGATATTGTTACTGGTAGAATCCAGGGGGAAAATGAAAGCAAGTGACTTGGCGGCCGCACTAGAAACCTCGGTACGATCCATTTATAGAGACATAGACGTTCTGGCGGAGGCTGGAATTCCCATGATATCTGCACCTGGGCCGAGTGGCGGGATTTCGCTAATGGAGGGCTACACGGTCAACCTGCGGCAGCTGCACGGGGACGAGATGGTTCAGCTCTATTTAACGGGAATGGGCTTTCAATCAGGAAGGAACAGCGAATCGGGCCTCAAGTTGAGGAACGCGTTATTAAAGCTGGAAAAGTCCTTGCCAGCCGCTTATCAGGAGGATATCCGCAAAGCCCAAAATGTCTTTTATTTCGATGATACCCCTTGGTGGACGGAACGGAATGCGGTGCCGTGTCTGGAGACTCTGCGTGCTGCGCTGTGGAAATCACAAAAGATTAGCGTTCAATACCGAAAGGTCAATAACGAAATTTCTTCCCGGTTACTGCTTCCCTACGGCCTCGTAGTCAAACAAGGGGCTTGGTATCTGGCCGCTTATTGCGAGGAGGCAGAGGGCATGCGCACCTTTAAATGCGAGCGGTTCGAAGCGGTACAATTACTGGAGGAAAAATATAGAATTCCGGCGGAGTTTTCTTTGGAGAAGTATTGGAGCAGCGGGGAGGAGAGCTTTAAACAAAGCCGGAGGGCTGAAGAACACTATCCGGTGGTCCTTCGCATAGAACAGGGTAAGCAGGAACTTGTTAACAGGCTTGAGGTTATGCAAAAGGGTGAAGAGGATGGATTTCTCCTGTTGACTGTAAATATGTACAGCTATGAGAATGCCTGTCTGAAGGCGCTGGCGCTGCTCACCGATATCGAGATTCTTGAACCGCCCCTACTCAGAGAGTACATTAAGCAGAAAATAACTGCTTTGCAGCATAAGTATCTATGATCAAGCTCTGCAAATAGTTACTGGAATTTAAATGATTTGCAACTAAAATTACACATTATCCTCTAAAGCTTATGCGATAATTTAAGCATTGACATTTTATCAATCCTATTGGGGGCAGTGCGAGGAGGAGTAATGTGAACAAGATTGCTAGCGCTGTAGCAGCAGGGGTTATTTTACTTAGCGGTTGTACAACGGACAAGTCACAGAATGCGGAGCAGAATAATAGTACAGGTAATCATAAGGTTCTTTTGACGGAAGATAAAGCTCAGAAAATCGCTGTGTACGGGGTCAGCAAGCCGGAGAGCGGCTACTCCCCGTTGACTGTTCAACTCGATAATGAGTCCAGAGATTATGAATGGAGCAATACCTCCAACCCCTCTTTTTATCCGAAGGTCATCCTCAGTGATTTGAACGGCGTAGAGGGAGATGAAATTGCTGTTGTACTTACGACAGCTACTGGTACAGGTGTACGTGAATCGGAGGTTCATGTGTTGACTGCTGATTTTACAGAGATTCCGGTTTCCGATCCTAAAGACAGTGTAAGAAATGAAATTTCCTCTGTGCTGCAAAAGGGAAACGGCGAGCGGGAATACACGATCTCAGTTTCTGGCAAGGATTATCCTTTTAAGTTCAATGAAAGTGATGCAGGTATATGGTTTGATCAACCGGTTGTCGGAAACATTGTCAGATACTTCATTCAGGATCATGTCCTTACGGCTGAACTGTCTATCCAGATTTCCCCCGGGATGTTCATTGGCAATGTGTTGATGAGATATGCTTATGTGAACGGAACTCTTGAACCGGATGACATTGGTTACCAGAAAGAAAGTTTATGAGAATAAGGTTACATAAATAATATTATGTAAACTATAGTTGAGGGAGATTGGATTTTGTTCAGAGATATTGAACATGCGTGGAACCCGACTCAAGAGGAAATTAAGAGATGGGCAAGTATCTTAAAACTTGGATTTATCGTTCAAAACATTTGATAAGCTATCCGCAAGAATATGATTACGACTACTGGGGGCTATTTTCAAAGTATGTCTTTAATGTGTGATTAAACGAACAAATTCCACTCTGCGTGTGCAATGTTCATCATTAGTAAACCCGGACAAGCTTCTAAGCTTATCCGGGTTTTTGGTTACTATACGTTTACATCACCAGCGCCCATTTCTCTGATCTTGAGTCGTTTGTGGGCTGTAATGAGGAACGGCAGCCCCAAGGCGGTGGTTAAGGCCAGGGGCACAAAGACAGCCGGTCCATTTGCGGCGCCGAATTGATCCAGCAGCAGCCCCCCCAGGATAGGAGCTATTACATTGCCGAGATTATTAAAGCCTATGGTTCCGAAATATGTACCTTTCCATTCCGGTTTGGCAATCCGGTCAATGAGCATGTCCATCATTGTAAAGAGCAGTACCTCGCCAATGGTGAACAATACGACACTGAACATCAGCAGTGCCAATCCAACGGCAATTCCGAACAGCAGCAGGCTCAGCGCTACGCAAAGATTCCCCAGAATCAAAGGGACAATCGGTGAGAATCGGCTTGCAGTGCGGACAATCGGGTACTGGACCACCAGTACAGTTACGGCATTTAGGGACAGCATATAGGAGAAGACCTGTCCTCCGTTCGTGAAATGGGTATTCATTGCTAAATACTGGGCCAGTGTGGAACTGAAATGCCCATATCCCAGTACACAGAAGATTGTACCCAGCAGTACGGGCAGGAATACCCGGTCCCGGGTGGTGGTTGCCAGTGCTTCGCGCAGCTTCGGAGCACGGACTTCGGAACGCTGCGGAAGAGTGGAATGATGGATGCGGAACTGCATAAACAGCACAAGCCCATAAGCGATATACACAATTCCGGCAATCAGAAACGGGAAGGTCGATTTTGCAGATCCCAGCTGCAGGCCAATAATCGGACCAAAAACAACACCCAGATTGACGGCGGCGTATCTTAAATTGAACACGAGCAGTTTATGGTCCGGTGGGGTAATATCCGACAGTAAGGCGCGAGAAGTAGGTTCAAATACGGCACGACATAGGCCGTTTAGTGTATTAACCAGGAAGAATACCCATAAATGCTGGGCGGCAGAGAAGCCGAAGAATACACAGGCCCAGCCGAAGACCGAGACCAGCATTACGATTTTACGCCCGATAACATCGGAGATATAACCTCCATAGAAACTGATCAGCACGCCAGCCAGTGAGCTGACAGCTACCGTAAAGCCTGTCTGGGTCGCGGAAGCGCCAAGCACCTGGGTGAGATAGATGGATAAGAAGGGGATGCTCATGGAGGTAACCAGGCGTCCAAACATTGTCCCGATAATAATGGTCCAGGCTAAGGGATGGATGTGCTGCAAATGTTGTTTCATATAATGTGAATCTCCTACTCTGGTTGCTGAATTTTTAAACCTGCTAATCAAAGCTGCTTTATGTATAATTGTAATGATAAAAGGGGGAAGTAAAAGTGTAAGGATTGCGTTCCCCGTTTCACCTTTAAAGGAGCATGGATCATGGACAATAACGTTACACATTATTTACGGGTTGCCTCAGAGATTAATAATCCCTTTACTATTCATGTGCCTATTCCGGTGACAATTGAGCTGCTGGCATCTGTGCTGTGCTGCACGCCACGCAACGTGAAATTTATTCTGCGCAAGCTCGAGGAGAAGGGGTTCATCCAGTGGCAGGCAGGACGGGGAAGAGGCCACACCTCGGCGATGACTTTTTTACGCACTGTGGAAGAGATATTGGAGAATTATCTTTTGGAGCTGATTAGCAGCGGGAAGATAAAGCAGGCAATCGAGTTAATTGGGCTGCCTGAGGTCAAAGGTCCGCTAAAGGATAGGTTATTAACCTTGTTAAATAGACAAATGGGCTATCAGAGCGAGACAGAATCGACCACAGGACTTGATGTCCTGCGGATTACCCGCAACCGCAGCATGGAGAAGCTTGACCCCGCTTTTGTATACACAGCTTTTGAAGCCTATCTGATCGGACAAATCTGCAGTACTTTAGTTACATATGATGCCGTTAGCGATTCCTTTAACCCGGCACTGGCCCATATGTGGGAAGCGAATGAGGACCATACCAGCTATATCTTCTATTTGCGCAAAGGTGTTCGATTCCATCACGGCAGGGTGATGACCTCGCGGGATGTGAAAAGTACGCTGCAGCGGCTGGTGGAGCTGGACAGTTCGGCATTATGGCACTTTCGGGGGATTGAAGAAGTAGAGCTTGAGGGGGATCACCGGATCCGCTTCAATCTATCATCTCCCAATCTCTTTTTTCTTCATCTCTTAAGCTCCATTCACATGTCGATTCTGCCCTTTGATGCTGATAATGACCAGGAACCCCTTGGAACAGGTCCCTACCGGCTGATGAATTTGAATGAAGATGTGCTTGTGCTTGCAGCCTTTGATGATTACTACAGCATTCGTCCGCTGTTGGACCGGGTCGAAATCTGGTATTTGCCGGATCAGGGCTCCGGTACACGCCAATACCAGCTGCCGGATGCCGCCGTTTCAGGCTCCTATTCGGATGGTTGCTCCGGCAACAGTATTGATTACCCGGCGCTGGGTTGCAGATATATTATCGTGAATTTTCGCAAAGAGGGAATTCAGCACAATCTGCTTTTTCGCCAGGCGATACGTCTTCTTTATGACCCTTCTGCGCTGATCAGGGAACTGGGCGGTAACCGGATTACACCGGCAGACAGCTTCCTGCCTTGGAATAGCCGCCGCATAATCTGGAAAGAGCATTCACTTGAAGAGGCGGCAAAGCTGCTGGAATCCAGCGGGTACAGCGGAGTAGAGATAACGCTTGCTTATGTTCCCAGAAAGGATGAGCTTGAAGAAGCTGAGTGGCTGCAGCAGCGTGCGGAGCGAATCGGTCTGCATATTTGCCTGATATCCTACAAGGAATACAACATGGAGGAAGTCAAGCAGCAGGCGGATTTCCTGTTTGCGGAAGAGGTACTCGAAGATGATTGGCAGTGGGGAATGATTAATTACTTTGTGAACAAGTCCAACCATCTGCACGCGTTGCTTCAAGACAATCAGCGGGACCAATTACAGCGGGAACTGGAGCATTTTGCAGAACTGCCTGCAGAAGGCAGAGGCGAACTTCTGGAGCGGACGGAAGCGATTCTGCGCGAGAATTGTTGGGTCCTCTATGGCTGTCATATGAACAAAAGAGCCCAGCTGAATCAGAGTCTGTTCGGCTTGCATACGGGATCTTTTGGTTTTCTGGACATCTCCAGGCTGTGGATCAAACCGGGTTTCCCCGAGACCCGTATGTGAAGCATGACTAACCTGGCAATTAAAACAATAAAACAGGAAAGAAAAACCTGGTAATTTCTCTTTATTGCATCTGCTCCTGCTTATATCATTAGGCATATTACTGATGGAAAAGGGAGGGCCTTATGTTGTCCAAGCTGACTGCCCGCAAAAAAATAGCATTTCGTTTACTTGGAATCTTACTTGCTTCCGATGTACTACTTGTCCTTCTTGGACTGTTGGATTATTCGCCTGGACCGCGGCTTCACCCATCGGGGGGATATATTGTCCTTTATCATGTAATCCTGCTAAGTGTGTCTCTGGCTCTGCTCCAAAAACAGCTGCTCCTGTTCCTGACAGTTTCCTTAATCCTGTTGTTGTTCGGGGTGAAATACTTCTGCTCGTCGTTTATGGGCTGGCAATATGAATATTTGCATTCCCCCCGGAATCAAGAGTTGCTGGTTGTGAAATACCGGATCGCTACACTAGGGGAAAGCCAATATTTCGCAGAATTTTACCGGAGCCGGTATTTTGGATTATTCATGCATAAGCTGAAAAACCAGGACTACTCGGTTATGATTCGGGGTGAGGATCGGGATCCGGAGAACGTGCTTGGGCTGAGCAGCCCTACCTGGAAGCATGAGCGGGAAGTGATTCTGGATACGGCAAGCGGGGAGCGTACCATCAGATTGTATTGAAATGAGCGTGTAGCAGAAGAGAACAGGTTAATTCAATGCCTCCCCTGCCAGTGATAGAATTTGGCCGCAACGGGTTAATTAGAACCATAGACCAACTGCAAAAGGCCAAATCAAATCACTTGCGGCAGATAAAGCCGAATGAGGTGCAAACGGGAGTTTGATCAAAAAAGGCAATAAATCTTCAGGCTCGGCTGCCATCGGCAATACATGCATTGCTGTGGTGAAGGGAATTACCATGTAGAGGGACTGATTGAGCTGAGACGGGGAATGACACTTGCCGACGCAGATGATATCAAGTTCAAGGTAAGGGACAAGCTGCTGGCCGACCCGCATATCTCGGATGTTACTCTGGGAATTCTTGAAGATAGCGGTGTCCGCAATTGGGTGCCCCAGCATGAATTGAATTAATTAGAAGAACAAAGGGGAGTGCCGCAACACCGGCACTCCCCTTTGTTCTTCCTGTCTTATGATTCAGAAAGAGGATTACTTTCTCCGGCATAATCTTCTCAACCTGCTTGTTTGCCCTCGCATTTCTTGCAGACATTAAGCTTCTCGCCGGTAACGCCTTTGCCGATATAGAGCAGCTTGATTCGCGTACTGCCACAGATCGGGCAGGTTCCTCTGCTCCGGGAGGGAGTCCGCCATAATGCTTTGCCGCGTTTGTTCTTAGACATATTCTGTTCCACCTTCGCGCTTGATATCTTATCGTATGCCCAAATTGAGGGCAGCGTGAAAGGAACGAAGGGAGAAAGAAGTGTCTATTAATATTAATGTAAAGGACCTGTCGCTATTGAGATCAAAATAAACGATAATTGAACGGGCCGCAAGCCAAGCCATTTCTGAGTCAAAGCGCTTGATGCCGGGGTTACTGGCAGATTCAAAGAATTATAGGTGGATCAATGAATCTTTGGAGGTTTAGACTTCATCGTATCGTTAAACTGGGTCACAAAAACACCTTCATTCGGGCCAGGATTATTTCGAAACATTTTTGCTTCTTCAACCAGAACTTCGTCCGTATCCGTACCAAGTACCTTTATAGTTTCTTCAATGAATGATGTAAGTGGCATCGCACGCGGTTCATCGTTGTTGCTTTGAACCCATGGTGGCACAATTTCTAATACTTTTACCGTTGTGTCTTTAAGCATGTACCGTTGGGACAGCGTATAGGTGTGAAGTGCTGCCTTCGTTGCGGAATATAGAGCAGTCGCCGCTAATGGCATAAATCCAAGTATCGAAGTCGTGTTGATGACAACCGCTTCTTCTTTGGACTTCAAATGCTCGATCAATGCAGAAGTCATACGAATTGGACCTAGCAAGTTTGTCTTGACAGTCGAAACCAAAACATCCTCATCAATCACGCCCGCCGCGTCATCGGACTGGATGATGCCGGCGTTGTTAAACAAAACATTTACATCCGGGTGTTCTTCGATTAACTGCTTAGCGGCCGCCTTTATGCTGGCAGGATCTTGTACATTCAATTCCACTGCGGATATGCCGGGATTCGCTTTGATTGTCTCCTCCAGACGTTCTTTACTCCGACCAGCGATAATAACTTTATTCCCAAGATTGTGGAGAGCTTCTGCTAATGCACGTCCAATTCCCGAACCGCCGCCTGTAATGAAAATCGTGTTTCCTGTAAGTTTCATTTTGTAAACCCTCCTGATTTCTTTTAAATTAAAATATCGATTTTTTGTATACCTCCTCTTAAATTGAACATGTGTTGAATTAATAACATATGTTTTATATAGTGAATGTACCAGAGCGATAAATGGTGTTCAATGTTTAAAATAAGCTCGGTTGTTGATTTTTCAACAGAGGACTTCGATGTGTTCATTCTGTATGGGATAAAGGGGAGAAGGATATGGACAGGCGTATTCAAAAATCGAGGCAAGCGATTTTTGATGCTTTTATGAGGCTGATGTCAGAAAAGGAATTCGAGAGCATAACGGTCAATCAAATTGCTGAGGAAGCGAATGTCAATCGAGGAACGGTGTATTTGCATTTCAATGACAAGTACGATTTGCGCGATCAACACATGGAAGCTCAGATTAACCAGTTACTACGCAATTGTATGTCTGAAGATGATAAGATGGTTCATCTCCCTTCCAAAACTACGCTATTACGCACGTTTGAATATTTGGAGCAGCATGCTCCTTTCTATTCCTTAATGCTGACGAGCAAGGGAAACACGGTTTTTCGAAACCAAATGGAGACAATGTTTCGGCAAAGACTGAACGAGCATCTGGATTCGATCAAACTCGATGGGGAGTTGAACAGGGACATTACGGTCCAATTTTTAATTTCAGCGGCAGTGGGTGTATTGGAATGGTGGATAATCCGTTCGATGCCGTATCCGGCATCGGTCATGGTTGAACAATTTTGGGATTTGCTGAACCGAGGTGTCGAAGGACAACAACATGGTGCTATTTCAGATTAGATAACGATCTAAATTTATAATATAAGAACGTGCCTAAATAAAATCTTATTGTATTTGGTAGTGTTAACGCAAATATTACGGCTAAGGGTACAAGTTCTTATCCTTCACGCATTGTGAAATGATGTCAGAGAAATCCAAATGATTGCCGCAAACGAGATTTAGAGAGTATATGCAAATAGTCTATTTAACGCCAAAAAAAAACAGCGTATAACATAAATTATACGCTGTTTCATCTGAGATCCATTTTAATAGGTTCATCTAACCATCTGGTTGTGCCGAATTGAGGGTTGATATTGGATTAATACGGTATTTAATCTAGAATATGGTTTTAACTGTTTACGGCCTTCTGATGTGAGCTTTGTGTAAAACCGGGTGAAAGAAATCATGCTATACTAATTGGAAAAACAGCTGGGGGTTTTGATTTTGACATACAGCAGTTCCAAACGGGGATGGCGATCGGATAAACTATCGCATTTGGGTTCATCCATATTCTCGGAGGTATCCGAATGGAAAGCAGAAGCACGGAGGTCGGGCATCGAGGTCATCGACCTTGGGATCGGCAGTCCGGATCAGGCACCTGCTCTTGAGATTCGCCAAGCGTTAAGTGATGCAGTTCTCAGAGAGAACAGTTATTCTTATCCCGCTTCCAAGGGAAGCGGCTTGTTCCGCAAGCAAGCGGCAGCCTGGATGAAATGGCGGTTTGATGTTGAAGTGGATGATGAGGAAGAGCTGGTGGCGCTGATGGGTTCACAGGACGGGCTGGCCCATCTTGCTTTGTCCATTTGCAACCCCGGAGATTTGGCGATTGTCCCTGATCCGGGGTATCCAATTTATTCCGGCTCACTGGCGATTGCAGGGGTCAAGGCCTGGCAGCTCCCTTTGCTGGAACAAAATGACTTTCTGCCTGATCTGGACAGCATTCCTGATGAGATATGGCAGCAGGCGGTTTTTATCCTGCTCAGCTTTCCCGGCAATCCGATTGCGGTTACGGCCGATCTGGCTTACATGGAGAAACTGATTGCATTAGCCGGGAAATGGGAGGTGCTGGTTATTCATGATTTGGCGTATTCGGAGATGGGGTTTGACGGCTACCGTCCGTTAAGTATCCTGCAAGTACCTGGAGCCCTAGAGACGGCGGTTGAATTTCATTCGTTCTCCAAGAGTTTTAATATGGCCGGATGCCGCGTTGGTTTTATGACCGGCAACCGCCAAGCTGTTGGCGCACTCCGTGAACTGAAGAGCAATGTAGACTATGGGGTATTTAATCCGGTACAGGAGGCTGCGGTATGTGCGCTGGAGCTGGCGATGGCTGGAGGTGGGGAACTGGAGGTGGCTCCGCTCTATGAGCATCGGCGCGATGTGTTCATTGAAGCTTTGTCTTTGGAAGGCTGGTCTGTTGTTAAGCCCAAAGCAACAATGTTTGTCTGGGCACGGCTTCCGGAAGCTTGGGGAACTCCAGGTGAAGTTGGCCGATCACGCAAGTTTGCTCAAGAGCTGCTGCTGAAGACTGGTGTTGCTGTAATCCCGGGGGATGCTTTTGGTTCGCAGGGAGAAGGGTTCGTCAGAATCGCGCTGGTTGAAGAAGAAAAGCGGCTCCTGGAAGCTGCCCGGAGAATCGGGGAGTTTCTTCGCAGGAACCGCTAAACGTAAAGATCATTTACTGCAATTCTTTAGGCAAGGCTACGGCCAGCAATTTACGCTCTGTCGGGATCAGTGCGATTCCTTTTTCGATCGTAACATTGCCAAAATAGTGGTAGCCGGCTCCGGTTTTGATAATCCCGTACAAGGCTCCGGTATCCGCATGATTAATGGAGAGGTACCCGTTCTCGTAAATGGCGAATACAGCCTTGCCAACCCGCTGCAGACGTTCAACCTTGCTTGCCGGATTGTTGAAATTCACAACACGGTCATTCTTAAGATTGACTCCGGTGATTTGGGTTCCTTTTTGAAAAAATGCCATTCCGTTTGTAGGGCCGGCCAGCCATCTGCCATAGCTTTCATAGCTTTTTTCCGCTGTTTCTTTGTCCTGGCTGCGTGTAAACCGTGTTAGCGTATATTCATCTTTATCAAGATTTCCAACTACCGTGTAGATATATGGATTCTGAATGGAAGTGTAGTAATTGCTCATTCTGTCAATGTCATTCAGAGGCTTGTAGTCTTCTTGGCCTGATATTTTGCCTGTTGCCGGGTCCAATTGGACCAGTGTTAATACATGACCCGCAACAGGGGTGGTTTCAGCATCATAATGTTCTTTTACTTGTTTCCGCAGCAGCAAATGTCCATCCTGAACACCCACATATTCGTAAAAGCCTTCTGTTCTCCATAACTTCTTGCCAGTAGCAAGATCTAGTCCGAAAAATTGTGTGCGTATATTATCTACGGTGCTGGAGACGACGAGTGCGCCTTTATATTCTCCGTAAATGGTCCCTACATACATGGGAATATCCGTATTCTCCCAAATTTTCTTTCCTGTAACCGGATGGTAGACAGCTACACCGCCACGTTCATTGGAGAAATATATTTTTCCGTTAATCAGACGGACCTGAGCACCAATTTCTATGGGGAACTTTGACACTTTCACCTTCCACAGCAGTTTCCCCGTGTCAGCGGATACTTTTACGAGTTGTTCGTTATTGTCAATAAAAAAGACGGAGTTGTTCGTCACGATCTGAGGCTCCCCGCCATTTTTGTAGGACCATTTCACTTGGCCGGTAGCTATATTTTTGGCGTACAGTGTAGGGTAGGCGGAGTAATAGAGGATACCGTTCAAGATAGGCAGTTTGTCATACATGCCAATGCCGTCCGTTGTTGTGGACCACTTTAAGGGGAGTGAGGTGTCCTTGGCGGGTTTCACAGAAGTGGCGCTGGCGGATGCTGCATAGGCGGTATCAGTGGCCGTTCCTTGCAACGTTAGGGTGGTACCGGATGACAATAGGGAAACAGCGAGAAGTGATGTGAGAATTGTTTTTACTTGTGGCAAAAGAGTCATCTCCTTGTGAATGTTCATATTTAGTTAGACGTATAAATGCTCATTAAGTTTCTAAAATAAGGAAGTTGTTTATTAGTTAACATAATAATTAATATGTAAATAAGTAATTCAACCGGTCCAGATTGGGGTAATAAGGGGCAACTAAGATTTTACAGGAGGGCTTGTTATGGGATTCAATTTTGGAGGATTCGGTGAGAAAATACAAGGTCTGGTGGATACGGTTAAAGAAGGCGGAGTGGGCGATCTGCTGCAAAAGCTGCCACTAGATCAGCTGCCGCTGGATCAATTGATGGAGAAACTCCCTTTGGATCAGTTGCTGTCAGGATCGTTTCTGCAACAGTTTACGCCTTTTGAGTCACTGCAGGAGCTGCTGCAAAGCGGAGGTTTCTCTGCATCTTCGGCGGAGGATTTGAAATCCCTGCCCCAGGATCAGTTGAATGAGCATGTCAGTCATACGACTTCCTTCAGTTCGTTGAAGGACATGCTGACCAAAGCGGCGGAATTTTACAGTCAGCGTAAATAACAATCGGAACTAACCCAGGCTACAGCTTCAGCGGATTTGTGCGGGAAGGCGGTTAAATATTTTATTTGTAAAAATAACTGCTGAGCAGCTGCACACTTTACTGAAATTAAGCCGTTTTTAAGGCATCAGGCCAGCTTCGGAATACACCCGAAGCTGGCCTGATTTCACGTTACATATATCTTGTCTTGTTTCTTTCAGCACTACTGCCGCAGCCACGCTGTTGCTAAGCGCAGTGCTCCTTTATTAGCATTCGTGTCCGCGAGCGCATTCAGCATGACAAAGTCATGGATGATGCCTTGAAACCGTACCGCTGTTACCGTTACGCCCGCTTCACGCAATTTGGCGGCATAGGCCTCGCCTTCATCCCGCAGTACATCGGCTTCTCCCGTAATAATCAGGGCTTCCGGCAAACCGCTGAGCTGCTCTAGGCTGGCCCGCAGCGGGGAAGCGGTAATCTGAGCCCGTTCCTGCGGATCTGTTGTATATTGATCCCAAAACCACTTCATCCCTTCACGCTGGAGGAAATAACCTTCGGCGAACTGGTGATACGATTCCGTATCGAATGAAGCGTCGGTTACCGGATAAAACAGCAGCTGCTTGCTGATTGCCGGGCCTTTGCGTTCTTTGGCCATCAGCGTGATGGCCGCAGTCATATTGCCTCCGACACTGTCACCAGCTACAGTTAATCGACCCCTGTCAAGACCATGTTCGGAACCATGATTGGAGATCCATTCCAGCACCGCATAAATTTCCTCAATTGCTGTAGGATACTTAGCTTCCGGGGACAGGCTGTATTCCGGAAAAACAACGGCCGCATCCGCGCCGGCGGCCAGTTCACGAATGAGCCGGTCGTGAGTATGGCTGTTACCGAATACCCAACCGGCACCGTGAATGTATAAGATAACAGGAAGTGATGAAGCAGAAGAGTTAACCGGACGAACAATTCGGATCGGAACCTCACCTTTGGGTCCACCGGGAACAGAGAGATCCTGGATATCGGTCTCCGGTTTTTTTATTTCACCGGATTGAACGGTATCCACCGTTTCTCGGCCCTTTTCAGGACCGAGGTCTGGAAGGAAAGGGGGCTTTGCATTGTCATCGGCAAACTTCTGCGCTGCCGGTTCGAGAACGATCTTTTTATTTTCGGGCATGTTTATCGTCTCCTTTAATGAAATATGGGTTCTATCTCTCTTCAATCCATAACCGTATGCGGCCTTCCTGAAACGAAACGCGTAGCAGTCCCCGTTAACCTCCCTAAAACTTTTAGCCCAAAAGCGAACGGTTTGCTAGGGATAAAGCGTATATTCATTGACTAACCGGGGAGGAAGAACGATTGAAAGACTATCCGATCACTGAACAGCAGGCCAATGAAATGTTCGAAGAGCATTCCGCATACGATTCCGCTGAAAGTATTGCCCTGCAGAGTGAAAGTGACCAGCTGCTGTGGGCGGCGGTCGCTTGTTTAGAATCAGCGTAAAGTCGTTACCCTTCATTTACTATGCCGCACTTCCACTGCCGGAAACCGCCTCAGTCAGCAGAGATTCGCTTACATTCCAGTTGATCTTCCCGCTTGCGCATCCTTTCCGTTATTTGGACAGTCCCTTCAAAAGAAAACAGGCCGCACCCTCCTTGCCCAGCAAAGAGGATGCGGCCTGCTCTATTCAAGGGTCCTGTGCGCCGACTAACGATGTTCCAGTGTCTGAGAGTAACCGCTGCCGGAGCTGCGTTTATTGCCCAACACGGCGACGACGATAAAGACGATCGTAATCAGCAGCGGATACAGTATTGCCCACCCCGTAAATGGAAACACCGCCAATGTGGCGATAAAAGATATCCAGCTGATCGTTACTCCAAGCCTGTTGCCTTTGAGCAGCCGGATTCCGGCTGCGCAGCCTCCAATGTACGTCAGGATGAAAGTGGCATTGGGGAACTGGATCAGCGTGGTGATGGAGAGCAGGCCACTGCCGTAAAGGAGCAGTACTGCAGCAAAACAAAGCAACAAGAAACCAATAGCCCCAGTGGGCGTCTTGTACCGGTTGGACAGGCGTCCCATCCACTTGGGAGCATAGCCCTGACGGGACAAGGCAAAGGCCACCCGTGATGCAGCGCTGGAATAGGCGATAATCGTCGCGGTGCAGATGAACAGGCCGGTAAGACCGGCGATGAAGCCGCCCCATGCGCCAAGCGGCTGGCTGATGATCCAGACGAGCGAGGAATCAGCGCCTCCACGGAGGTAGCTTTGGGTTCCAACTGTAGCCAGCGCGGATAAGAAATAGAGCACCCCTACGATAATAGCGGCGATGGTGACCCCCTTAACAGCTGCACGCTGCGGGTCCTTGAACTCTTCTGAAAGATGGGAGACTGCCTCCCAGCCGATGAAACACCAGAAGAGAATAGCTGCCGCCTGCCCGATGCTTAACCAGCCACGGGGAACAAAAGGCGTGAAATGCGTGCTTTCCATGCGGGGGAGTGCGGTGGCAAACGAGAATACCAGCACAGCAATGATTGCGATTACGACGGCAATTTGTACTTTGCCTGCGACCTGCATGCCCATCCAGTTCGTGATCAGGCCAATGGCCAGCATCACGGCGGCGATAGCGATTCGGGCTCCATCTCCCCAGCCCATGGCGGCCGTCATATACCCGGCTCCTGTCAGCGCAGCCACAGGTCCGCCAATGGGCACCGACATCAGGAAGAACCAGCCCACCAAGGCTCCGGCCTTGGGACCGAAGGCCAAAGTGACGAAATGGGACACACCTCCGGCATTTGGGAATTTAGCGGAGAGGAGACCCATAGACAAAGCCAGAGGCAGAATCAGCAGGGTCATGAATCCCCAGGCCAGCAGGGAAGCCGGACCGGCCATTTCCGCGGCCAGTCCGGGTACGATTAATATACCTGAACCAAGCACGGCTCCAATGTATAGGGCAATGGCTTGCGGCATACCGATGTTTCGTTGCAATGTATGAGTTTCCTTCATAAATAAGATCCCGCTTTCCTTTTACCTTGAATTTAGTTATAGAGTATCAGATAATGTATCCATAGGAAAAACGGAAAATTTGAATATTATCCATTCGAAAAACCGATGATACATTCCTTCCGGGAAGGTTGGTGAGAGTCATATGGAATCGCGGCATTTATTTACGTTTCTAGTAGTCGTAGAGGCAGGCAGTTTTACCCGTGCTGCTCAAAAGCTGGACTATGCCCAGTCCAGTATTACTGCGCAAATTCAAGCGCTGGAGGCAGAGCTTGGCCAGCCTTTGTTTGACCGCATCAGCAAAAAAATTATTCTGACCGATGCCGGCCGCCGCCTGCTGCCTTATGCGCAGGAAATTCACCGGATGCACTCTTTGGCCCAGAATGCCCTGCGTGCAGAGAATGAGGTATCGGGAGTCCTGCGGATTGGTGCGCCAGAATCGCTGGCCGCCTTCCGTCTGCCGGGCATCATTAAGGAATTCCGCGGGCAATATCCGCAGGTTCAAATCACACTGAAACCAGGCGTCTGCTGGGAGCTGGCAGATTCCGTCCGCTCCGGTGAGCTGGATTTGGCTTTTCTGCTGCAGCCGGAGGCGGAATATAAAGACTTGTGCAGTGAAACATTGATTCTTGAAGAGATGACGCTTATTGCACCGCCGGATCATCCTTTGCTACAGCAGGAGAGTGTCGAACCGCAGCACCTTAAGAATGAAACCATCCTGTTTACAGAAACAGGCTGTACCTACCGGATTTTGTTTGAGCGTCATTTGAACAGCCAGGGGGTGTTTCCCGATCCTAAGCTGGAATTCTGGAGTATCGAGGCGATCAAGCAGTGTGTCATGTCCGGCCTCGGCATCTCATTCCTGCCGCTGATTTCGGTAAGAAGCGAGCTGGCCGCCGGCAAGCTGGCCCGGCTGAACTGGAATGATGAATCGCAGCGGGTTGCTACACAGACTGTCTACCATCTAAAGAAATGGAAATCGCCGGCACTTCAGGAATTTTTGCTGACGGTAGAGAAACATGCGGCAATGTGGAGAAGTACAAATACTAATGAAGGTGTATTAAATTCCGTGGTACAATAAGTTGTTGAAATCATGGGGGAGGAGGACATACATGAACAAATTGGGGCCTGACTATGAAGAAGAGCTTGAGGCCTTTCTGATCTGGATGAAGGATGCCGGATTTACAGCGTACACACAGAAATCCTATCTTGCTGATGTGCGGGAGTTTCTTGGGAGCCTGAATGGCAGAAGTCTGGAATCCGTTAAAAAGCTTCAAGTAGTGTCCTATCTGACCTCGGTCCGTGAACGCGGGGTAAGCGATGCGACGCGTAACCGCAAGCATGCCTCGGTTAATTGTTTGTTTAAGGCACTCATCGAGCTGGAATTGCTGACAGCCAATCCGGCGGCCGGGATCAAGAAATCCAAAACCGAAAAAAACCGTGAGCCGGTCTATCTGGATGAAGTGGATCTGCAGCGGTTTTTGTCTGCTGTAGAAGGCAAATACCGGAGCCGCAATTTGGCTGTTTTCTTACTGATGTCCTATATGGGGCTGCGGGTGGGGGAAGTCCATACGCTGAATTTGAGTGATTATAATGCAGAACGGCGTACACTGCGTGTATTTGGCAAAGGACGCAAATGGCGCAATGTGCCAGTGCCGGAGGATGTCGCCCCTTTTCTGCAGCAAGCCTTGAACGAACGTCTCACCCCTTGGCTTAGCAAAGAGGAGGCGATGTTTATCTCTCAGAAAGGACGCAGACTCTCGATACGGGGAATACAGGGCATAGCTGCAGACACCTTTAGCCGTTTTCAGCAGGAAGTGCCGATGGTTCACCGCCGGCCGTACTCCAGCCATAAGCTGCGTCACTCCTTTGCCACAATGCTGCTGCGCAAGGGGGCGGATTTGCGTACTGTGCAGGAGCTGCTGGGACATTCGTCCATACAGACTACAACGGTTTATACGCATATTACAAGCCGGGAGAAGGAAGAAGCCATGTCCAGGCTGCAGATTCAGTTTCCGCAGAAGAACTAGAAAAATCATTATTCCGAATTGTTTACATAACTAATAATATGTTAATTATATCTTGTTTTGTACAATTGCCAGCTTAAACACAGATATGTGGTCATTTTGGAAGTGGATGCAGAATTCGCATCCTATCTTGAGGTCAACCAGCAAATAGAATAATTGTTATCCTCACTGATAGGCACGGCCGCTAAATGACTCACGCGGTTCGGGCCTTTTTTTATAACAAAAATAACTTGTTATTATTAATTGTTTGATTTATTCTAACTGTTATTAAGGTTTTTAATAATAACTATATTAGTTGAACTAAAGAACTACATCTAATGTTTAATTTCTGTAGCAATGATTTACGGAAAATGGTACACGAAAGAACATGTTATTACTAACTAATAGGAGGACTTGGGGATGAAGGAAGTTTTTTTTAAAGGAATGACTTATGGCTGGGAAACAAAAAGAGGAGAGTACCGGAAAGATTATGCAGCGGATTCGATGAAAAAGCTGGCGGATACCGGAAGTGAGTGGATCGCTTTGTCCTTCTGGACCTGGCAGGATACAGTGTTCTCAACAGATATTCACTTTGATTACGGTTATACGCCGACAGATCGGGATATCGAACATGCGGTGCGAAACGCGAAGGAGCTGGGCCTGAAGGTCTGCTTGAAGCCTGTAGTCAACTCCAGAGACGGGATTTGGAGAGCGCGGATCGGATTTCCTGAGGATGGAGACGCCTATTGGGCAGCCTGGTTCGAGTCCTACACGAATTTCTTGAAGCATTATGCGGAGCTGGCAGAGGAGCTGGGCTGCGAAATGTTCTGTATAGGTTGTGAAATGGTAGCTACAGAATATAGGGAAGCAGAATGGCGGGAAGTTATCCGTGAGGTGAAGAGCCTATATACCGGCCCCATCGTTTACAATGCCAATCATGGCAAAGAAGAAGGAATTCAGTGGCTCGATGCGGTCGATCTCATCGGAACCAGCGCATATTATCCTGTAGCCTCTGTGCCGGGTGATTCCTATGCGAATATGCTCACTGTCTGGGAGAAGCAGAAACCCCGGCTTAAGGCTTTAGCCGAAAGATTCAACAAGCCGCTTGTTTTTATCGAAATTGGCTGCCGCAGCGCACTCGGCTGTGCCACTATGCCGTGGGACTTTACGCATAAGGATCTGCCTCATTCGGAAAGCGAGCAGGCTAACTTTTATCGTTCGGCACTTGAAACCTTTTGGAATGAGCCTTGGTTCGCCGGTTTCTTCTGGTGGGATTGGAGTACAAAGCTCTACGCTCTGGAAGAGGCTTCGTCCAACAATGGATTTGATATTTACGGTAAGGAAGCGGAACAAGTGCTGAAAGAGTATTACAAATTGCTAGTCACAAAATAACTCTGTCTCAAGGGTCGGGAACGCTCTTGGAAATTTAAAGCATTAGATTAATATCATTGTCAGGCAAAAAAGATTCATGTTATAGTACTTAAGGAAAATCCGTCCTTCTATTCGCGGGGTTAATATTCCATCCGCTTGAAGGGCGGTTTCTTTTGCGTGCGGGAAGCATAAAACAAGGCTGTCCCAGTCATTGAAATGACCAGGACAACCCCGTGCTAACGAGTAAAATGGTTACAATTCAAGCTTGGAAATTTCCGCTTTGAGCTTCTCTGCAGATTTCTGGAACATTGCCTTTTCGTCTTCACTCAGCGGCAGATCCAGCACTTCGCGAACGCCGGAGCGGTCAACGACACATGGAGCACCGAGGAACACATCTGAAACTCCGTTATAGTTGTTCAGCAGCGTGGAGACATTCAGCACAGCACCTTCATTGTTCAGAATGGAAACCACGATCCGGTCCAGGGCAAGAGCAATCGCATATGAGGTAGAACCTTTGGCGTCGATAATTTCATAGGCGGCGTTCTTGGTGTCTTCAAAGATCTCCTTGCGTTCCGCTT
Organism: Paenibacillus sp. FSL L8-0340; assembly: GCF_038593145.1. Taxonomy (NCBI): domain Bacteria; kingdom Bacillati; phylum Bacillota; class Bacilli; order Caryophanales; family Paenibacillaceae; genus Paenibacillus; species Paenibacillus sp. FSL L8-0340. The sequence goes on along the minus strand of NZ_CP151967.1, from coordinate 4,131,870 downwards.
CATCAAAGCCCAAATCGATGCCGGCCACGTTGGCAAGGCTCCATACCGGAAGCTCGGAGTCACCGTGTTCACCGATTATTTGACCATGAATGCTGCGGGGATCTATTTCTTTATGAAGACCGATCAAATAGCGGAACCGTGCACTGTCAAGCACCGTACCGGAACCGATGACCCGTCTGCGGTCGAAGCCGCTGATCTTAAGAGTGGCATAAGCCAGGATATCTACCGGATTCGTTGCAATCAGCAGAATGGCATGCTGATTGTATTTCGTAATCTTTTGGATGATATCTTTAAAAATCGAGATGTTCTTTCGCAGAAGATCAATCCGGGTCTCACCCGGCTTCTGGGAGGCGCCGGCGGTTACGATAATAATATCCGCTTCCCGGCAATCTTCATAGGTTCCTGCCCACAGTTTTACACCGCCGACAAACGGCATGCCGTGGTTCATGTCAAGTGCTTCACCCAGCGCTTTCTGGTGATTGACATCGATAAGTACCAATTCAGGCATCCGTCTGCGCAGAAGCAGCGTATATGCGGTTGTTGTACCGACTGCACCGGTACCGATAACTACGACACGATTGGGCTTAAATGGGGGGGCCATTGTTCCATCTCCTCCGAATTTCGATTTTTTTTTGTCCAATCCTATCCATCATAAGCTCTGGAGTTAGTGTTTTCAAGCAGCTTGTTTTTAATCCATTACCCGAAAACGGGCAAGCTAACAACGTGCTTTCGCAGAGAGGAGGTAGCTATGTTTAGTATTGCTACACTATTTATGTACCTTGGGGCTGCCATTCTGCTGATCCTTATTCCGGGTCCGGATCTTATTTTCGCTGTTACCCAGGGGATTACGAATGGCCGGAAAGCAGGTGTCTACACCGCTGTTGGACTGGCACTGGGGAATACAGTACATACTTTGGCTGCAGCACTGGGATTGTCAATCATTGTGAAGACATCTCCGCTGCTGTTCACCCTGTTTAAGATTGCCGGTGCACTGTATTTATTTAACCTGGCCTACAAATCATTGAAGCACCGTAAAGCAACGCTCTTAGTGAACGATGGCGAGAAGAAGGATGAAAGGGCATTGCTGCGAAGAGGACTGATTATGAATATTCTCAATCCCAAAGTGGCCATCTTCTTTCTGACCTTTCTGCCGCAATTCGTGAATTATGACTATGGTGTTGTACCTTTGCAGATGCTTGTGCTTGGACTTATCTTTATTGTGCTGACCGCTCTGATCTTCGGAGCGCTTGCTTATTTTGCCGGTGCCTTCAGCAGCAAATTTCTGGAGAAGCCCCGTGTGCAGGAAGGCGCCAACATCGCAGCCGGAGTTATATTTGTCGGACTGGGCATGAAGCTGCTGACCACGGCACCCTAGGAGTTCCACATTCATATCATCGACAGGAGAGAATTTAAGAATGGATTTATTCCGCAAAAAACCGCTGACCGCGCCTCAAAGCGCCGATGGCGCTAAACTGAGCAAGACACTGGGTGCGCTGGATCTTACAACACTTGGTGTAGGGGCCATTATCGGCACCGGGATATTTGTTATGACAGGAGTCGCAGCCGCAGAGCATGCCGGGCCGGGCCTTGTGCTCTCCTTCATTCTCGCCGGGTTTGCCTGCGTGCTGTCCGCACTGTGTTATTCAGAATTTGCTTCAACGCTCCCGGTGTCCGGCAGCGCTTATGCCTATAGCTATGTCGCTTTCGGCGAGTTACTGGCCTGGATTCTGGGCTGGGATCTGGTGCTGGAATATGGGGTTGCGGCAGCGGCGGTAAGCAGTGGATGGTCCGGTTACTTCCAGGGCCTGCTGGATGGTTTCGGCCTGCATTTGCCCACAGCACTCTCCGGGGCTTATAATGCGGACAAAGGCACTTATCTAAATCTGCCCGCCATGATCATTATTTTGCTGATCTCCTATTTGTTGACTCGCGGAGTCAAGGAAACGGCCCGCTTTAATGCAATTATGGTTGTGATTAAGCTGTCTGTAGTGCTTCTCTTCATAGTTACTGGAGTTTTCTATGTGAAACCGGAGAACTGGACGCCATTTTTACCATTTGGCTTTCATGGGGTGGTGAATGGGGCGGCTACCGTTTTTTTCGCCTATATCGGCTTTGATGCCATATCGACTGCTGCGGAAGAGGTGAAGCGCCCGCAGCGTGATTTGCCTATCGGAATCATTTCATCCCTTGCAATCTGCACCGTGCTGTACATTACTGTCTCGCTGGTTCTGACAGGGATCGTACCTTATCAAAGCCTGAATGTCAGTGATCCTGTTTCCTACGCCCTGCGATTCGTGGACCAGAATATGATTGCCGGTCTAATCTCTGTAGGCGCTATTGCCGGGATGACCACGGTTCTGCTTGTTATGCTCTTCGGCCAGACCCGTCTCTTGTTCGCGATCTCACGGGACGGGCTGCTGCCGAAAAGCTGGTCCAAAGTAAGCGCCAAAACGCATACCCCCGTGCGCAGCACCTGGATGGTCGGAGGATTGATCGCCGTGCTCACCGGATTTGTTCCACTGGACCGGCTGGCTAACCTGACCAGCATTGGAACACTGTTCGCTTTTCTCGTGGTGTCCTTGGGTGTAATTGTGCTGCGCCGTACCCATCCGAATCTGAAAAGAGGGTTCACGGTGCCTTGGGTGCCATACATCCCCCTGCTTAGTGCGGCAACCTGCGCTTATTTAATGTATAATCTGGGGAGAGAGACTTGGATCGGCTTTGTCATCTGGCTGGCTGTCGGACTACTGATCTATTTTCTGTACGGATACAAAAACAGCAAACTGAATCAAAAATAAACGATAACAGAAGAGGAGAGAGAGCTTTGTCATCCCAAACAGCAGATTTCAAGGTTCTGAGAACGCTACTGGTGGTTCTCCTGAGCCTACTCATACTCTCGGCTTGCTCTTCTTCTCCTGCTCCTGAGCCCACTCAGCCACCTCAGCCGACGGAAGCGCCGGAAGAAGGGCAGACGATTACCCTGATTACACCCGACGCCAAAAACTTAGTCAATAAAGATACACCTAAATATCAAATTCAGACCCGGCTTACGGATTTCAGATTGTTAACCGATTCTGCAGGACTGGCCTGGGGTGTTACCAAAAATGAACTTCGGATCTACATGACCAAAGATAACGGGGAAACCTGGGCGAATATTTCACCTTCTGTAAATGTGCAGTTTCTGTCTAATCCGGTGTACAGCCAAGAGATCTTCTTTACGGATCTAGAGAACGGCTGGATTGTAAGAAGTGCTTTTGGAACGACGGAAACCGTTGTGCTCCGAACAACCGATGGGGGACTGAGCTGGAAAATCTCTTCATTTCCGGATGCGAATACGATCTCTTCCATCTACTTCAGTTCTCCGAGCCATGGCTGGCTGATGACCTCCTGGGATATTAATGCCACTAAAGCAAGCAAAGCGCTGTATGCAACGGCAGACGGGGGGGCCACTTGGAATATGGTTATGCAGAACGAGCAATATAATCCGAAGCTGCCAAATCTTGCAATTCCGATGGCGGGCGTGACGACCGGGATGATCTTTAAGGATACAGACCGTGGATTCGTGACACTCCAGACCGGAGCGCTGCCCAAGATTTACATGACTCAAGACGGTGGAGCAACATGGAGTCAGGGACCGGAGTTTCTAGTGAATGAACAGTGGAGAGGCTGCGACAAAGTGGTCACCGGAGAACCGGAATTCTTCGGCAATAACAGCGCATCCGGGTGGTTGCCGGTGGCCTGCCAGAAAGATAAGGATGCTACCATCACATATAACGGATATTTTACCGCCAATAGCGGAGCAAGCTGGACATTTACTACGTTCGGTCTGGGCATCCAGACAGGGATCAACCGCCACCTGGCTCCTGCCTTTTTAAATTCTCAACTCGGCTGGGCTTTGAAAGGAAATCTGATGTACAAGACGATTAATGCGGGAGCAACCTGGACAACACTTCCGGCCAGCAGCGTTCTGCAATCCAAGCTCTTGGAATATCCGGAGATTGTGAAGCTGCAGTTTATTTCAAAGGATGTTGGCTGGCTCTTAATTGAGAAAAAAGAAAATCGGCGATCTATCCTGCTGCAGACAACCAATGGGGGCGTGAGCTGGAAGGTAATGTAAGTTGATTTAGCGGGGAGGCTGCAGATTGCAGTCTCTTTTTTTCAAAATATAAGAATTTTAGCTTCAACCGTTTCCACTTGTCATTATTTCCCTGTGTTACAATAAGTAGCAGGTGAATCTATGAAATTCATACATATGGAGTGAAGAAGATGCATGATTTTAATACAATCAAGTCAGAAGAGGAATTACGTGCTATACTCGGTTATCCAAGCGAACTGGTGAAGAACAAAGCGATTGATGCCCTGGATGAGCATTGCCGCCAGTTTATCGCTAAGTCACCATTGTTGATCATGGCCACTTCCGATGCGGAGGGGTTATGTGATGTCTCACCCAGAGGGGATGCGCCGGGTTTTGTGCTTGTTCTGGATGACAACCATCTTGTCATACCTGAACGGCCGGGTAACCGCCGAATGGATTCGTTAAGGAATATTCTGTCCAATCCAAACGCGGGCCTTATTTTCCTCATTCCGGGTCTGGAAGAAACGCTCAGAGTGAATGGTCGTGCTTATATTGTCCGTGATGAAGAGCTGCTTGTCCGAATGGAATCTCATGGGCGGACTCCGCTGGTAGGCATAGTCATTGAAGTGGAAGAATGCTATATGCATTGTGCAAAATCGTTAAAGCGCTCCAGCTTGTGGAATCCAGACTCTTGGATTGCGAAGGCTGAATTGCCGAATGTTCCTCAGATGATATCTGACCACGCCAAACTTCCTGGCATGAACGCAGAAAAAGTAAAAGCTTCACTGCAAGACAGCTATACCCACCGAATGTATTGATGCTCTGGGCTTTAAATGAAGCAAAAAAACGTATTTAAAATTTTCTTTAAAAATGTGAAAAAAATCACATGACAAAGCGCTGTCCGTGTGATATATTTAACACATAGAAAGCAAGTTCATTTTTTCACAAACTTTCATTCCGAATAGGAGAGATTACAATGACAACTTTTGAAACGGATTATATGACTAGAAACCTTCTGCAATTATGCTATAACTGTGATGATGCACACCTCTGTGAAACTGAAGAACAATGCAGAGCCTGCTGGGCGGACAACGGAATGCTTCCGGAAGAAGAGAACGAAACCAAGCAACTCTTAGATCTTGTACATGCTTAATATTGATAGGCAGAATGAACGTTTTTAAAGACCACTTGTGTTCTCAAATCTGAGAGCCGGGTGGTCTTTTTGGTTTGTAGCCTGTCGTCAGCTGACGGCGAATATGGTTTTCATCTATTTGTGATGCTGTATGAACCGGAACAGGCATATACATGTACAGAAGCGACTGCAGTTATGCGGAAAGCTGAAAAATGGGGATTAAGGAGGAATAAGTCATGGGGATAGGCCCGGATTCTTCTTGGATGTTTGATCTTACCGGGACGGTAATACCGATTTTTCTCGCCCTGATGATTGGCATTGTCGCTGTATCTGCTGGCAGGGGGCTGCTTCAATGGAGCCGGAACAACAGCTCACCCCTGTTGACCGTTCCTGCCCGGATCGTCAGCAAGCGCAGTGAAGTCCGCCAGCAGCAGCTTCAGGATGAGAATCAGAGCAGCCGCACCAGTACAACCTACTATTTAACCTATGAGACGGACGAAGGTGTCAGGATGGAATTTAAAGTGGACGGAAATGAGTTCGGCATGAGCGCTGAGGGAGACAGAGGTGTGCTGACTTACCAAGGCACAAGGTATCACGGGTTTCAGCGCAGCCTGCATTACTCCACAGCTGACTAATTTAACTGTCTGTGATATGAATTTGGTTCGGTTTACAATAGAGATGAGGTTTCGGATAATAATTTCGTTACAGGAGCACAGCTTATCATTGACGGCGGAATAACGCGCAAAATGATTTATGAGCCATAACTAAGCTATCCAGGTAACGGGAAGAAAATAGGCGTGAACTGTCACCTCTTAGGCGAATGCACATACAATACATCGAGCAGTCAAGAGATGTGGAAGCTTGCGAGGCAGGTAAGAAGTCCGGTAAGGAGCGGATGCCTTCAGAACTGCTACGAAGCAAAAGGAGGAGAATGTGTGGCCGTCATCAAAGCGAACTCGGAAGATGTGAAGGTGCTTGCGCGGCTGATGCGGGCGGAAGCCGAAGAGGACGGAGAAGCCGGGATGCTTATGGTCGGGAATGTCGGCGTCAACCGGATTCTCGGCAATTGCCTGGACTTCAACAATATCCGCAATATGAACGATATGGTGTTTCAAAGTCCAGGTGGCTTTGAAGCGCCTCAGAAGGGGTACTTCTATCAGCGTGCCCGGGAATCCGACATTCGCCTGGCCAAAAGAGTGATTGCCGGAGAACGACGATGGCCGGCCTCTAATGCCTTATGGTTCTTTCGTCCTGTAGGCGATTGTCCTGCCACCTGGTATAACCAGCAGAACACCGGCCGCTACAAAGCCCATTGCTTCTTTACACCAACCAGCGCGGATTGCCCGGCTGTATATTAGTACAGCCGGCCCTGCGGGGAGAGTCAGCGTGCTTCCGTAATCTGTCTCTCCCGCTGAAACTGGCAAGCGAAAATTGTGCTGTCGCACCATGTTCTACACGAAGTTAATCAAGGAAGCAAATGCTGACAAAACTTTTAGGAGGTTTTACACAAATGATAGGTCAACCTTACCGTCCCGTTACTTATATGATTGGCAGCACTTCTTCTTCCACTGGCATGAACGGAGGTGGAATGCCTGCCAGCGGCCACATGGGCAGCATGGGCAGCATGGGCAGTATGGGCAGCATGGGCAGCATGGGGAGCATGGGCAGCATGCCACCTCAGGTCACCAGCGGGAGCCCCATGACGCCTACAGGAAGCGTGGTGCCTACCACAGCCCCGGCCTTTGAACAATCCTACATTGAGAACATTTTCCGCCTCAACCTGGGCAAGATCGGGACCTTTTATTTCACATATGAGAACAACAAGGATTGGAATGCCAAGGTTTACAAAGGTGTGCTGGAAGCAGCCGGGCGGGATCATATCATTATCAGTGATCCGGCTACCGGACAGAGAACTGTGCTGCTGATGATTTATTTCGATTATGCTACCTTCGATGAGCCGCTTGCTTACCAGTATCCGGGAGTCATCGGAAATCCACCGGTCGCCCGAAACTTCCGTTAATCCACCTGAACAACTATCCATAGAACACAACTTGCAAACGGCAGCCCGCCTGTAAATGGGGGATGCCGTTTTTTGTGTGAAATTGGAGGATTAGATAATCACGCTGAAGGCAACAAGTTTGACGGAGCGGGTGCGAAAGATTTAACATATATAAAAGCGTATCAACAACCTTTTTTGCATTCGTTAACCTTGTTTTATACCTTTTATACGGAGTATGTCCATAAGAAGGAAAACTAGATCATATTTTTACTCCGGTTTACACCTGTTTTTATGGAGTGAGTAATAATATAATAATGTATATATTTATAATCCGTGATTCTAGTCAGGAGTTGAAGGCATTGGGAAATTGAAACTGAAAGGAACGTTTGGCGTTTCACTAGCTAACATTTTGAAAAATCGAAGGAGGTGGGCCTATCCACCTGATACGAAGAACGGTGGATAGGAGTATAAATTGAGCGACCCTTTACCCGGTATATTACATGTAGGTCTTATTCTTTTGCTTGTGCTGTTTAATGGCTTTTTTGTTTCGGTTGAATATGCGATGGTCAAGGTACGAAGCGGCCGCATTGAAGCACTGATTGAGGAGGGCAGTAAAAGAGCACCCGCAGCAAGAAAGATTGTCCACAATCTAGATGCTTATCTGTCCGCCTGCCAGCTTGGCATTACGCTTGCCTCGCTCGCACTCGGCTGGCTGGGTGAACCGGCTATAGCTACGATTGTGGGACCGCTTGTAACAAGCCTAGGCTTCGGTGAAACAACCGTATATGTGATCTCCCTCATTATTGCCTTTATGTTCATCACGGTGCTGCATATTGTACTAGGCGAGCTGGCACCCAAGACGATTGCGGTGAACAAAGCGGAGAAGGTGCTTCTGCTAACGGCCGGTGCGATGAACGTCTTTTACAGGATCATGTATCCATTTATCTGGCTCGTCAATGGGTTAGCAGGCGGACTGCTGCGTTTCTTCCGTCTGGCACCGGCCTCAGAGCTGGCCACTGCGCATACAGAGGAAGAAATCCGCATCCTCATGCAGGAGAGCAACAAGAGCGGGCTGATCGACAATACAGAAATGACTTTGGTGGACAATATCTTTGAATTTGCCGATACGATGGCCAGAGAGATTATGATCCCCCGAACCGAAATGATCTGTCTAAACAGTCATCTGTCGGCAGAAGAGAACCTTGAGATTGCCTTTGACGGAATGAGAACACGTTATCCGGTTTGTGATGGCGATAAGGACCATATTCTTGGCTTTATCCACATTAAGGATCTCATCCGGGATCAGGCGCCGAAGTACAATGAATTGATTCGTCCGATTCTTACCGTTCCAGAGTCCATTCAGATCAGTGCACTCCTGAAGGTGATGCAGCGGGCGAAGACTCAAATCGCCATTCTGATTGACGAATACGGCGGTACGTCAGGTATGGTTACGCTTGAGGATATTATGGAGGAGATTGTCGGAGAAATTCAGGATGAGTTCGATGAAGAGCGTCCCGGTGTTGAGCAACTGGGGGAGGATGAGTTTTCCATAGACGGCCTCATGCTGATTGAAGAGATCAACGACTCACTGGGGCTTCATATGGAGACGGAAGACTATGATACTATAGGCGGATGGCTATACTCCAAGTTAGAAGTCAATCCGCCGCAAAAAGGGCAAACCGTTGAATTCGACGGCCATCTGTTCGTGGTAGAGGAAACCGAGAATAAGCGGATTTCCCGGATTAAGCTATTGAAGCTGCAGTTTTTGACGGAGGAAGCTGGAGCATAAACTTATTAAGCATTACACACAAAAGGCACTAGCGCAGAATAAGCGCAGTGCCTTTTGTGTGTAATTGTACTTATCTATCCGAGAAAGGAAGGTCCAAATGCTAAATCATCAGAATAATTATAATGATCTGCTGGTCCTCTTTTCCATTGCGATAGCATTTCTATCCTGTGAGGAAGTTTACCTTTTATAATATTGATGGTGTGAGCTGAAGTTTGCTATGGAAGTTTGCCAAAGAGAGAACTTTAATTATATAATTTTAAATTATATGACTTTCATTACCCGGGTCCTGAGTGGACGGAAAGGAACTCTCTTTGAGCAAAAACAAACGAAACAGTGCCGCGGCTCCCCAACAGAGCAAGCAGGAGAAACGCAGGGCAGAACAGGAAAAGCAGAAGCAAAAAACCAAAATACTGATCTTCAGCACTGTAGCAGCAGTTATCATTATCTTTGTCGCTCTTATCATGCTGATTCCAAAAGCGAACTCTGACTTTAATTACAGCGAGATGCACAGACTTGGAAAAGAGGATGCTCCAGTCAAAATTGTTGAATTCGGGGATTATAAATGTCCGGCGTGTTCAGACTTTACCGGTACCATCAAACCTCAGCTTGTTGAAAAATACGTAACTCCGGGCAAAGCGGCCTTTTACTTCGTAAATATGGCCTTTATCGGACCGGATTCCGAAACAGCTTCATTAGCAGCTTTGTCTGTCTATCATCAGAACAGTGAAGCTTTCTGGACCTATTCTGACGCAATCTATGCTAATCAGGGCGAGGAGAGCGAAGAGTGGGCGACCGCTGATTTCCTGGTAAGCCTGGCGCAGAAGGAGAACCTGCCGATAGATTTTGACCTCTTGCGTAAAGACATTGAGGAACGCACCTATGAAAGTGAACTACAGAGAGATATGAAGTTAGCCGATGACAGCAAAGTGACCTCTACTCCTACTGTATTTGTTAATGGAGTGAAAGTAGACAAGGCCTTTGATATCGAAGCTATCGACTCACAGGTGCAAATCGCCCTTGATTCGGCGGATGCCAAATGATGAAATTCTCTACCTTCTGCAGACGCCACTGCCTATATCTGGCCTGGTTTGTTTCGGTAATTGCTGTAGCAGGAAGCTTGTATCTTAGTGAAGTGCTGCATTATGAACCCTGCAGGCTGTGCTGGTTCCAGCGTATCTTTATGTATCCTCAGCTGATTCTGCTCGGAATTGCCACATACCGGGGAGATAAACGCATCATTCCTTATGTGCTGCCTTTATGTCTGATAGGCGGGAGTATCTCCCTGTACCATTACGCAGAGCAGAAAATTCCTGCACTCAGTAAAATCTTGCCATGCACAATTGGTGTACCCTGCAATGAGGATTATTTGAACTTTTTAGGGTTCATTACAGTACCTCTGCTTGCGTTGATTGCTTTTGCTCTAATCGCAATTTTGCTCTGGACCGGGCGCCAAGAAGAGCCAGCTGAATAAGAAAAGGCTAAGCAGAATTTAGAGCATAAATATTCCCTAAATTTTTGTCACAATTAACATCCAAAACACTCAAAAATCACGGAACGCTGGGATAATGAAAGAGAATGAAAGATCCACTTATCCCGGGTCTTGGATTTGAGCTTTTTGGATGTTTTTTCATTCTTTTTTCATTTTTTTCACCGCTTTACTGAAAAGCTATTGTAGACTATCATTAGTCCTTGTGAGAAGTTGAATATGCGCTGAATTTTCCGCAAGGAAAAACGGGGGAACCAAATTTGGCGGCAACGTCAATGGGGTGAATCGGAGGCAGGTCAATTTGACCGGAACCGTAGGGCTACCACAGCCCGAATCCGCCAGCTAACCTCGTAAGCAAGGGTGGGATAATGAGCATGCGTAAGCATGCGGATCATTTCCGTATGCTTATTTTTGTGCCTGCATTTATGAAACCTGCCAATGAAAACGGCGCGCGGTATTACCGTTTCAACTCAACAAAGAGAGGAACTGTTACTACAATGGTAAGCAAGGTAAAACGACTATTGATCGGGCGTCCGATGAAGTCGAACGAACTCGATCATGAAAAGTTATCCAAGGTGAAAGCACTGGCTGTTCTGTCTTCCGATGCACTCTCGTCTGTGGCCTACGGAACGGAGCAAATTCTCATTGTACTGGTGGCCGCGGGCTTCACCGCCATCTGGTATTCATTGCCGATTGCATTAGCCGTATTGGGCCTGCTGGCCATCCTTATTTTTTCCTATCGCCAGACTATCTTTGCCTATCCGCAAGGCGGCGGAGCGTATATCGTGGCAAAAAGCAATCTCGGCGTTCCTACCGGCCTATTGGCTGGCGGCTCTTTATTAGTAGATTACATTCTTACAGTTGCAGTTAGTGCTTCGGCGGGAACGGATGCGATCACATCGGCCTTTCCGAGTCTTCATAATCATACTGTCCTTATTGCAGTCTCCGTCATTCTGATCTTGACGATTATCAATCTCCGCGGGGTGACGGAGTCCGCTTCATTTATTGCCATTCCGGTGTATCTGTTCGTGGTCTCTATCTTTGTACTCATCATTGCCGGGGTGTACAAATATATTACAGGCGGGGCTCATGCCGAAATCCCGGAGATCGGTTCCGCCGTTTCCAACGTCAGTCTGTTCCTATTGCTCAAAGCCTTCAGTTCCGGTTGTTCGGCACTCACCGGGGTAGAGGCGGTATCGAATGCCATTCCGAACTTCAAAGCTCCAGCGGAAAAAAACGCCGCCAAAACCTTGATGCTGATGGGAGGCATCCTCGGTTTGATGTTCACCGGCATTACGCTGCTGGCATACTGGTATGGGATTACTCCTAATGAGAAATCCACCGTCGTGTCGCAAATTGCCGAATCTACGTTTGGCCGGGGCGGTTTGTACTTTTTCATCCAAGGGATAACGGCCGTCATCTTGTTCCTGGCGGCGAATACAGCTTACTCGGCGTTTCCGCTGCTCGCGTTCATGTTTGCCAAAGATAAATATTTGCCTCATGCCTTCATGGTCCGGGGAGACCGCCTGGGCTTCTCTAATGGTATTATCTTTCTCGGAGTATTGTCGGCTGTGCTTGTAGCTGCTTTCCACGGAAATACAGAAGGGCTGATTCCGCTGTATGCAGTCGGCGTATTTATCCCTTTTACGCTGTCGCAGCTTGGCATGATGGTGCACTGGTTCAAAACGAAGCCGAAAGGCTGGCAGAATAAATTTGTAGTCAATACAATCGGTATGCTGACCACCCTGACGATTACGCTTATCTTTATCATCACTAAGTTTTCCAGCGTGTGGATGGCCTTCATCTTCCTGCCGGTTGTCATGTTCGTATTCCACCGCATTCATAGTCATTATATGAATATAGCCGATCAGCTTCGCATTTGTCCTGCTACGGATAAACCGCTGATTAAAGGAAGTACCGTTGTTGTTCCGGTTGCGGGTGTGACACGCGCTGTGCTGCATTCGATCAGTTATGCGAAGTCATTAACAGATAATGTGGTGGCAGTCTACGTTGGTTTTGATGAAGAGGAAATTCACAAGATGGAGCAAAAATGGGAGGAATGGAACCCGGGTGTACGCCTGATTGTACTTCGTTCCCGTTACCGCAGCATTATCCGCCCACTGGTGAAATTTATCGATACCGTAGAGTGGAAGACCGCTTCTACAGATCATATTACCGTATTGATTCCACAGTTCATTACCAAACATTGGTGGCAGGCGATCCTGCATAATCAGACCAGCTTGTTCATTCGCTCTTATCTAATGAATCAAAAAGATATAGTTGTATCAACAGTACCCTATCATTTGCACAAATAGGCAGTTAAATATGGTTAGCAGAGGTTGTTTCCGTAGCTTGCGGAGGCAACCTTTTTTTATAGAACGAATAATTTTGTTGACAGGGATAATGAGAATCAATATCATTTAAAAAGTAAGGCGAAGGTCTCGGACACCTTTGACCATTAATGCATGTGCATACAGGAGGGGTATTTAATGTTTTCGATGAACAATAAGAGATCAGGCAGCATGAAGCTCGCATTGATCGGATGTATGGCTATGACTTTGTTCTTGTCCGCTTGCGGCAATGGCAATAATGAGAAAGCTGCAAATTCCGGAACGGAAGCTACCGCCGCACCTACGGCTACGGCTGAATCAACGGCAGCGCCAACGGAAACAACGGCACCGGCCACAGAGAAAACGGTGACAGACGCCATGGGACATAAAGTCACAGTACCAGCGAATCCGCAGCGCGTCCTTGCTTCTTACATGGAAGACTACCTGGTAACACTGGGCGTTACCCCGGTAGCGCAGTGGTCCGTGACAAACGGAACCCAGGAATATCTGATTGCTGAGCTTAAAGATGTGCCAACCATCAGCTATGATCTTCCGCTGGAGGCTGTGACCAGCTTTGCACCGGATTTCCACATTGTGCAGTCTGAGTCGAGTGTGCAGAACGGTCTGTATGACCAGTTGAACAAAATCGCACCTACTTATGTCCTTGGTGACAAGATTAGCAAAGACTGGCGCAAATCGCTGCTCAAAATCGGTGAGCTCCTGAACAAGAGCACTGAGGCTGAACAAGCCATTGCAGACTACGATCTAAAAGCAGCAGATGCAAAAGCCAAAATCAGCAGCTCCATTGGTGATGATTCGGTCGCCATTCTGTGGCTGGTGTCGAAGAACTTCTTTATAGTAGATGAAACACGCAGCAGTGGTGCTGTATTGTACGGGGATCTGGGTTTGAAGCAACCCAACCTGGTTACTGATATCCCTGCGGCATCCAGAGCGACCTGGAATCCGATCACGCTGGAGAAATTGGCTGAACTGACCGCAGATCATATCTTCCTGGTGAACAGTGACAAGACCGAAGCCTCTGACATTCTTAACGGTGCAATCTGGAAGGGTATCCCTGCGGTTAAGGCTGGAAAAGTTCATGAACTTAGCGCGGACAGCAGCTGGTTGTACAGCGGAGCCATTGCCAACTCCAAAACCATTGATGATGTCTTGAGTTTTCTCGTGAAATAATCAGCCTTAACTGTGTGTAGAGAGAACTCTTCAGCGGTGGAGGGATGTGCAGGTTCTTGTATCTTGAGATACAATGGCCTGCACCTTTTTTTAGGACATTGACTTAATCGTTCACAGTGAAAGTGCGAGCTGTGAAAGCTTGTACATAATTCAGATATTTGCGATAATGAGAATGATATTTGTTCTCATTAAAACATTGAACTCATCCTATTAAGGGGAAAACTTATGGTGTCATCCACACGTTCTATAGCTGACAATACAAATTCGTCAAGAGATCAACCGCTGAAGACAAGGCCGGTTGCTGCGGTAGTTATTTTGATTTTGGGCCTTGCCGCTGTCGTCTTTGGTCTGGCACTTTCCGTTTCTGTAGGTGCCGCGGATATTAGACTGGCGACGGTATGGGAGGCAGTCTTCCGGTTTAATCCGGAGCTGCAGCAGCATCAGATTATTCGGGAACTGCGGATTCCCCGTGCTTTGGCGGGAGCGCTGGTTGGTGCTTGTTTCGCCGTCGCAGGAGCAATCATGCAGGGCATGACCCGCAATCCGCTGGCAGATTCCGGCTTACTGGGTCTGAATGCCGGTGCTAGTGCAGGATTGGCGTTAGCTTTTGCTTTTGCGCCATCTGCTTCCTTTCTCTACATTATGCTGTACTGCTTCATCGGCGCTGCAGCGGCAGCCATTCTTGTGTTCGGGATTGGCTCACTCTCCCATAGCGGTTTAACCCCGCTGCGTCTGACTCTTGCCGGAGCCGCCGTAAGTGCTATGCTGCTGGCGGTAAGCCAGGGAATCGCGATTCTGTTTCATTTGTCCCAGGATATTGCCTTCTGGATGGCAGGCGGGATCGGCGGGACGAATTGGACACAGCTTCGTATTTTGTTTCCCTGGATTGCGGCAGCTCTGATAGGATCTCTGCTGATCTCCCGATCCATTACTCTCCTTAGTCTCGGACGCGATGTAGCGGCGGGACTTGGACAGCGGACCGGGCTAGTGCAAACAGCCGGGATTATTATTGTAGTGATTCTCGCCGGTTCCGCGGTTTCGACGGTTGGACCGATTGCTTTTGTGGGGCTGATCATCCCCCATATTACACGTTATCTGGTTGGTGTCGATTACCGCTGGATTATTCCCTGCTCTGCAGTACTCGGCAGTCTACTGATTGTATTTGCTGATATTGCAGCCAGAATGATTAACGCGCCTTATGAAACACCGCTAGGTGCTTTAATCGCAGTGATCGGCGTGCCGTTCTTTATTTACTTGGCTAGTAGACGGAAGGGGGAGCTGTCATGAGCAGAGCTCTGCACTCACCCACCGGGAAACAACGCCGTATCCGGGAAGCAGCCATATTAACCTCACTTGCGGTTCTTATCGTGGTCATCTTTGTTGTCAGTATGAACACCGGGTTGATGCGATTATCACCGCTGGATGTCTTACACACAGTCCTTGGAGAGGGATCGCAGCAGCAAAAGCTGATTCTCTTTGATTTCCGGCTGCCGCGCATAGTGATCTCGCTGCTTGTCGGCACAGGGTTTGCGGTTTCCGGCTGCATTCTGCAAAGCTTGTCGCGCAATGCGCTGGCAGAGCCTTCCACACTGGGGATTAATGCCGGTGCCGGGTTTGCGGTGATTATCTTTATCTCATTTGTTCCGGCAACCTCGGCAGCTCCAATCTTTGTTCTTCCGCTGCTGGCGCTGGCCGGAGCAAGTCTTACGGCTGCACTTATTTATCTCCTGTCTTTCCGGCGCGAGGATGGCCTCTCGCCGACAAGAATGATACTTATCGGGATCGCTGTAGGTGCGGGCATCTATGCTTTCCAATTGATCCTGTCGTTAAGGCTGGATCCGCAGAATTATCAGTTTGTGGCGATCTGGATGGCCGGTAAAATCTGGGGCGGCGACTGGAGATTTGTGCTTGCGCTGACACCATGGATAGCCATTTTGCTGCCATTTGCGTTCTACAAAGCCCGGGTGCTGAATGTACTTAACCTCGGGGACCAAACCTCGGCCGGGCTGGGCATGCCGGTGGAGAAGGAACGCATTCTGCTGCTGGCCGCCGCAGTTGCGCTGTCTGGCTCCTGTGTCGCCGTAAGCGGCGGCATAGGCTTTGTGGGGCTGATTGCGCCCCATCTCGCCCGCAGGCTCGTTGGACCGAAGCATCAGGTGCTGCTGCCTGCCTGTGCCTTAATCGGCGCGTTGTTGCTGCTTACCGCGGATACTATCGGCCGCTGGATTCTGCAGCCGGCTGAAATACCGACAGGTATTGTAGTTGCGCTGATCGGCGCTCCCTACTTCCTATATTTACTGGCCAAATCAAAGGCCTGATTATCTAAAGGAGCAAAATGCTCCATAAAACTAAGCGGATGCTTACGAAGTCAGTTTTATTACATTGCTAATCCAAAAGGAGCTCATGCTCCATAAAACTTTCAAGGAGTGAAGATCATGTCGGAACGTTTGAATACAGAACAGCTGAGTATTGGTTATGCGGAGGCTACGATTGTTAAAGGTTTGAACCTGTCTCTCCCAACAGGAAAGATCACAGCGCTGGTAGGAGCGAACGGCTCCGGGAAATCCACGATTCTTAAGACGATGGCACGGATTATGAAGCCTAAGAGCGGCAATGTTATGCTCGACGGTAAATCGATTCATACCCTATCTACTAAAGAAGTGGCTCGTCAACTGGCCATTCTGCCGCAAAACCCGACGGCTCCGGACGGACTGACTGTATCCGAACTGGTTGGATACGGGCGTTACCCGCATCAGAAAGGCTTCGGCACTATGACCCCTGAAGACCGTGCGATTATCGCCAATGCGATTTCCGTTACCGGGATGGAAGAGTTCCATGATCGTCCAATCGACCGCCTCTCCGGCGGACAGCGCCAGCGTGCCTGGATTGCCATGGCCTTGGCGCAACAGACAGATATCCTGTTCCTTGACGAGCCGACGACGTTCCTTGACATGGCTCACCAGCTGGAAGTACTACAGCTGCTGCAGAAGCTGAACCAGGAAGAGGGCCGCACAATCATTATGGTGGTGCATGATTTGAACCATGCCTCCCGTTACGCGCAGCATATGGTAGCGATCAAGTCGGGCACCGTAATCAGCGAAGGGAACCCGATGGAGGTTATGACACCAGATGTGCTTCGCAAAGTATTCGGAATCGAATGTGATATCGTTCCCGATCCGCGTACAGGTGTACCTTTATGCCTTCCTTACGAGCTTGCTGCTTATAAAGCTGTCGGCATGTAATTGACAATTGAAGGATTAGCTAGGGGAATTAAGGAGGAAACCGAATGAATGAGGCACAGATAAAGGACATAGGCAGCAAATTTGATCTTTATCCATCTCCCCCAGAGGAGGCGAGATATTCATTTACAGCGCAGGATTTGATCAATGTAGAGGGTATGAGAGCATTTATGGACTGCTACAGACCGCTGATGAAGGCACTGGACGATAAGGCTGTGGCTGCATACTTCGGCGGCTGGTTCTCTAGCGTGGCGCTGGCAGTACAATATTCGGTCTCGTTATATTCCAATGTGCCGGCGATCAACTTATCTAATTTGCGCATTCATCTCATTCCGGCGAGCGGGTATTGCCGTATTGCCTTCTCTTTGAATTCCTGGGTGATAGAGCCAGCGCCTGCTGACGAACAGGGTCGGGTTACTTGGCGTAATAAAGTGTTTACAGAGTTCTACAGGAACACAGCAAGCCCGCTGCTGCGTACAATGTCTGCCGCCAGCGGTTTGAGACTGGGGGAGATCTGGGGTCAGCTCCCGTCTAAGTTCAACTACTACATTGAAATGCTTGCAGCAGGCAACAGCAATAAGGAATTTCTGATTCACGTGAAGGACGACTACAGTTATCTGAGGAAAGGCCTGGCTGCGGATGTGTTCCAGCTTCCCAGAAATCCATTTGATGTAGAGGTACGTAAGATTGAATCCCTTGCCGATCCAGAGCAGAGGGTACACATGCGTAACCGCTGCTGTCTGTATTATCGAACCGAAGGTGGAAGTGTCTGCTATACCTGCCCCCGTCTTAAAGAAGAGGAACGAGCCGCACGTAGAGCCGAATACCGTATTCAAGCTGCGTCGTCACAGGTTTAGGATATAACTGTAAGAATTGTTTCATACTTAAAATAGCAGGCATACCACAGCAGGCTCCCGTCATTGACAAGGGAGCCTGTTCGTTGTTAAAGTTGTGGTTGCCATAGTTCAAAGTAAAGCTGAATCAACATAAACATTATAGAAGGTAAGATTTATTATTTTCATAGCGTAAAAGGAGCATGAAGGATGAATATCAGCAAAATTCAAGAGGATCTGCAGCAACTGGCTCCAGCCGGTACGGTAAAAAGCCATGAAGTGCTTAAGGATTATGTATTCACCCAAATGGGCGGCTGTGCAGATATACTGGCTGAACCTGCCACTTATGAGGAAATTCAAAATATTGTTACATATGCCCGGAAGAATGATATTCCTCTTACAGTACTGGGAAATGGTTCAAATGTAATTATCCGTGACGGTGGAATCCGCGGGATCGTCCTGCAGACCTCAGGCTTAAGCGGTATGGGAATTCATGGAGATCTTCTGTACGCCCAGTGCGGTGCCAAGATCATTGATGTATCCAGGTATGCCCTGGAGCAGGAACTGGCAGGTCTTGAGTTTGCCTGCGGCATCCCCGGAACAGTTGGCGGTGCTCTCTATATGAATGCTGGCGCGTATGGAGGCGAAGTTAAGGATGTGCTGCAAAGTGCGCTTGCCATCAATAAGGCAGGGCAGCTGGTCACCCTGCAAGGGGATGAGTTTCAGTGGGGATACAGACAAAGTGTCTTTGCGAGCGGTGAATATATCGTGCTGGAAGCCAGATTCGCGCTGATTCCGGGGGATTCTGCTTTAATTAAAGCTTCCATGGATGAACTGACCTATTTGCGTGAATCCAAGCAGCCATTGGAATATCCGTCATGCGGAAGTGTCTTTAAGCGGCCGCCGGGCCGTTATGCCGGACAGCTGATCCAGGAAAGCGGGCTTCAAGGGACCCGGATTGGCGGTGCTGAAGTATCGCGTAAACATGCCGGATTTATTGTCAACGCAGATAATGCCACTGCGAGCGATTATATCGGACTTATTCAGCATGTGCGGGCTGCAGTGAAGGATAAATTCGGAGTCGAGCTGGAGACTGAAGTAGAAATTATCGGAGAAGAATAACTTCATTTTGTTGGCCGCGGTAGCAATTACCGCGGCCTATTTTTTTGCATTAAGTTATGTGCAGTGGACTCTCAGTATTCCGATTAGCTTGTGGAGAGAGCATACTTGGCTCTGTCTGTCTGGAGTTCCGCTTTATCTTCACCAATATTATCCAAATGTAGTCCGCTGACGGCAATTTCATAACTATGCTGTGGAAGCGGCACAAGTTCACCATCACCATTCAGGGTATTGCCTGATCCTCTTAAGATAAGCGCATCATCCAGATAATTATCGATCTTATCCTCAGCGGTGCGGTACTCTACGTTTTCCAATTGAAAGTGGACTGTATCGAGATCTTCAAGCTCCTGCTTTTTGATTACAACGGTTTGGTTTGCGTGAGCATCGAGCCAATCTAGAAGCTTCTGTACCGTTTGATCCATAAGTTGATCCCATCCTTATTTAAGAGATTATAAATTCTAAGTTACCCCTTTTGTTGAAATTGAATCCATATTTCTGCAACATCTAATTAGTTCCTTGGGATATTCTCAATTTCTACGAATAAGCTTGAAGGAAAGCAAACCTTAGGCAAAGGTGGGTAGGCCATTGATTCAGCTTACGGAAGTATCGAAATCGTTTCAGGAGAAGCGGGCGGTAGACCGGCTGTCCTTTTCAGTTGGGGAAGGGGAAGTATTTGGCTTTCCAGGCCCTAAAGGGGCGGGGAAAACAACAGCCATTCGCATGATGACCGGCCTGCTTCAGCCCAGTGAAGGACAAATATTAATTAATGGCATGAATATTTCACAATATAAAAAATAAGGTTCGCGCTCAGATTGGGGTTGTCTTTGAGCTGCCAAATCTATATGTACGCAGTTCATCCGCGACAATCTTGAACCTTTTGCCGATTAATACGGTGTGTCCAAGGGTCGGGTGGATGAAGTGATTGGCAGCCTGCCGACAGAAATCCAAGGTTGGCAGCTGTCCAAAGGCTGGAAGCAGCGTGTGTTAATCGCCAGAAGCCTGCTGCGCTTGTCTTTTTCCTGCATGCTTCCGTATATCAGGCACTGCCGGACTGGACTTATCCGTTCTTCGCCGCTTTGCCAAGCATTGAAATCGTGGAAAATTTAAATCGTATTCTAAACGGTGATGGCCTGCTACTTTTCGAGAGTCTGCTGCTCCCGCTGTGGATGACCGTTCTGGTACTATGGATCTGAGAACCGGCAAAGAGTAGCAATGGCAATAAGTCTGTTAGCAGGCAAATTCTTATGGGTTGTCAATCTTCTGCCAATCATGTTATAGTTCAAGACGTTAATAATAAGCTTAAGAAGAAGTCTGCGTGTACATCGCAGGAGAGGTTCGCAAACTCCCTCTATAAAAAACTAAGACATCTTGATGCATAGGTAAAGTCTCCGGTTGAAGGGGGCTTAAGGGAGTATAGGGAGATGCCTATACTTATTTCCTGCTATGCTGCGTAATTTCTTAGTAGGGCCATGTTTTCGAAATCTCGTTCTTCTTTCCAGTTCCGGCAGTAAGCCGGGGGAAAAGAGAGGGTTTTTTTGTCATGTCAGAAGGCAGATTGAAAGAGGAAATGCAAGAGGTCACCCTGCTGGGCAATCAAGGGACGCAGTACAAATTCGGCTATGATCCGGGAATTCTCGAGGTGTTTGACAACAAACATCCCGGCCGCGATTATTTTGTGAAGTTTAATTGCCCCGAGTTCACCAGCCTGTGCCCTGTAACCGGACAGCCGGATTTCGGCGTGATGTACATTTCGTACGTTCCGGAGCAAAAGATGGTCGAGTCCAAGTCCCTGAAGCTTTATCTGTTCAGCTTCCGCAATCACGGTGACTTTCATGAAGACTGTGTCAACATTATTATGAATGACTTGATCTCGCTCATGGAGCCGCGTTACATCGAAGTATGGGGCAAATTTACCCCGCGTGGCGGAATATCCATTGATCCTTACTGCAACTGGGGGCGTCCGGGAACCAAGTATGAGGCGATGGCCGAACACCGGCTGATCAATCATGACCTATATCCAGAAAAAGTGGATAACCGATGATCCCAGACCGTGGAGAGGAGAGAGTGTGAAATGAATAAAAAAGCGCTCGTCGTATTCAGCGGCGGACAAGACAGTACAACCTGCCTCGTGTGGGCTATCCAGCACTTTGAGGAAGTTCAGGTCGTTACCTTTAACTATAACCAGCGCCATGCCGCTGAAATTGAGGTTGCCAAGGGAATTGCCGCCAAATTCAATGTGAAGCAGCATATTCTTGATTTGGGATTGCTGAATCAGCTGGCACCCAATGCTTTGACCCGTGATGATATAGAAATTGTATCCGGTGAAGGGGATGAATTGCCCAGCACCTTTGTTGATGGCCGGAACCTGCTGTTCCTGTCCTTTGCGGCAATTCTGGCGAAGCAGCTGGGATATGCCAATATCGTCACCGGCGTATGCCAGACCGATTTTAGCGGGTATCCTGACTGCCGCGATGTGTTTGTGAAATCATTGAATGTAACCCTCAATCTGTCTATGGACTATGAGTTTGTCATTCATACACCGCTGATGTGGCTGGATAAAAAAGAAAC
Organism: Paenibacillus sp. FSL L8-0340; assembly: GCF_038593145.1. Classification (NCBI taxonomy): domain Bacteria; kingdom Bacillati; phylum Bacillota; class Bacilli; order Caryophanales; family Paenibacillaceae; genus Paenibacillus; species Paenibacillus sp. FSL L8-0340. The sequence continues at coordinate 4,110,109 of NZ_CP151967.1, read as the reverse complement.
CTGGAAGATGGCCGACGAGCTGGGCCAGTTTGATTACATCCGTCAGCACACACTGACTTGCTACAACGGTATCATTGGCAGCGGCTGCGGTACCTGCCCGGCATGTTTGCTTCGCAAGCGTGGTCTTGAGCAGTATGTGGCTGAGCGAAAGAAGGTTGGCTTATAATGCTGGGCGAAGTATCGGTCTGTAAAATATTCACTTTTGACGCTGCACATCAGCTGATTGGACATAAGGGGAAATGCAGCAATCTCCACGGCCACACCTACAAGCTTGAAGTGGTCCTGAAGGGTAAACCTTCCGTGGAGGCGGGGCATTCGGACGAAGGCTTCGTGATTGATTTCAGCGATATTAAAAGCACGGTACAGCAGAGTCTGGTCGACCGGCTGGATCACGCTTTTCTGGCGATGGGTAACGAGCCTGTGCTGGATACATTGATAAATACGGGATCGAAGGTAGCGATGCTCTCCTTCCGAACGACGGTGGAGAACATGGCGTGTTATATAGCCTACAAGCTGAAGCAGGTGGCGTTGCCGTTATATTCCGTTAAGCTGTGGGAGACGCCCACTTCCTGGGCGGAAGTGCTGGCTGAGGACATTCCGGAGGATGGACCCTCCTACCGGATGCATGGGGGTTGTGACTGTGAGTAAGATTCCGGTCATAGAAATGTTCGGCCCAACCATTCAGGGGGAAGGCGCAGTTATCGGAGTGAAAACCATGTTCGTCCGTACCTATGGCTGTGACTATCGCTGTAGCTGGTGCGATTCCGCATTCACATGGGATGGTTCGGCCAAGGATAAGGTGCGGATGCTTACACCAGAGGAGATTATGGCCGAACTGCTCTCACTAGCCGGAAATAATTTTGACTGTGTAACCATCTCCGGTGGCAATCCTGCACTAATTGGTGAGGCGATGGGTACCTTCATCATGGGGTTGCACGAGCGGGGCATTCAAGCAGCAATCGAAACCCAGGGCAGCCGCTGGCAGGAATGGTTCAACGACGTGGATGTGCTGACAATCAGCCCCAAGCCGCCAAGCTCAGGTATGACGACGGATTGGGAGATCCTTGATGGCATTATGGGGAGGCTGCATGATAAAGGCAAAACTGCCCATAGCCTGAAGGTTGTTGTCTTTAACGGAGGCGATTATGAATATGCCAAAGCAGTGCATAAACGATACCCTGAGGTGCCACTGTTCCTGCAGCCGGGCAATGAGGATGTCACGGAGGAAGGTGACATTTCCGTACGTCTACTGGGTAGGCTGGAATGGCTGTTTAATCAGGTGATCGCCGATCCAGAGATGAACCGGGCACGGGTGCTCCCTCAGCTTCATGCACTCATCTGGCATAATAAGCGCGGGAAATAAAAAGGATGACAATTTCATAATGTTTGAGATGAATTTTGTGAAATCTCAAGGGGGATTCTTCAGGCAGTCTTCTGGTATAATTATTGGAAAACCAGGGAATAGCGAGGGATCATACATGACAACAGCCTTATTAATTATCGATGTCCAAGAGGCCATGTTCTCTTATAATGTGAAGCTGCATGATGAAGGAGGCGTGATGGACCGGATTATATCGCTATTGAATAAAGCCCGCTCCGCAGGGGCTCCGGTTGTCTATATCCAGCACACCGAGGATGAGGAGTATACGAAGGGTTTGCCCACCTGGCAGATTAGCGGCCGAATTACACCGAAGGAGGAAGACTCCATAGTCGAGAAACCGACTTGGGATGCTTTTCACCGTACCCGGCTGCATGAGGAGCTGCAGCGTTTGGGTGTGACCAATCTTGTCATATGCGGGATGCAAAGCGAATTCTGTGTCGATACAACCACTAGACGGGCCTACAGCATGGGGTATTCCAGCGTACTGGTCCAGGATGCGCATAGCACTTTCGGCAACGCCAATTTTAGCGGTGAAGAGATTGTCAGGCATCATAATTCAGTGCTGGGCGGGAGATTCGCTGTGCTTCGGCCGGAGCGTGAGGTAGAATTCCAATGAATGCAGGGAAATCTGCGATGAAGCCAGTGCGCCGGTCCAGGTTGAGATTGTTCGCCGGCAAGCGATATTTCACCTGGAAAAGATACTGGACATGGTTTATCCAGCGCGGTAACAAGGCAACAAGACATCGGTCTGAGGCACTGCCCTATAAGGCAGCCGGGCATTCAACCCCGCTCCTGCGCAGACTGCGAAATGTGGACATGCAGCTACAGTACAATAAGATTACAAATCTGCGTCTGGCCGTCGCCAGGCTGGATGGTCTGGTGATCTCGCCGGGAGAGACCTTCTCGTATTGGCAAACGATCGGTAAGCTAACCCGGCGTAAAGGTTACTTGGACGGAATGGTTCTATATTACGGTGGTTTTCGTTCCGGCACAGGAGGCGGATTATGCCAGCTGTCCAATCTGATCTACTGGATGACGCTGCACACCCCGCTGACCGTGACCGAGCGGCACCGCCACAGCTATGATGTATTTCCCGACGAACAGCGGACGCAACCTTTCGGCAGCGGGGCCACTTGTGCATATAATTATTTGGATCTGCAGCTTCAGAACAATACAGACCGGACATATCAGTTGAAGCTGCACCTGGATGATACTCATCTGTACGGCGAATGGAGATGCGATGACAAGCTGCTTTATCATTATGAGATATACGAGGCTGATCATGTAATCCGTCTGAAGCCATGGGGCGGTTATGTCCGCAGCAACAGCATCCGCCGCAGAGTATTTACGCGCAGTGGTGAGCTTGCAGGGGATGAAGCGGTGGCCGAAAATCATGCCCTGATGATGTACTCTCCGCTGCTGCATCCGCCCACTGGATTAGCGGAAGGGTGATGAGTTAATGAAACTTGACAGTGATTGGTACTGGAAATCAGATGATGAAGTGGGGATGGAACGCTCAAGCAGACTGAAACGCAATATTAGGGTATGGACTGTGTTACTTACTGCTCTATTGGCAGCGGCTGCGCTTGCAGGCTGGCTGGTGCTACAAGAAATATTTGATTTCTTTGAGTACTTAGGCATTTAGGAGAGACTTCGGAGGATAACGGATAAACACCGGGACTTTGGGGTTATAACATAGTATGCTGCTAACAAGTTTAGCCTTGCTAAGTTCTTAACTCTACTTCCGAAGGAGTGGTCCTCAACATGAAGGCAGTAACCTATCAAGGGAAGAAGAAAGTCGAAGTTAAAGAAGTAACCGACGCTAAGCTGGAAAAGAAGGACGACATCATTGTGCGCATCACCTCGACAGCGATATGCGGTTCGGACCTTCACATCTATAACGGGGAAATCCCCGGCATGCACGACGACTATATTATTGGCCATGAGCCGATGGGGATTGTCGAAGATATCGGACCGGACGTTACCAGAGTCAAAAAAGGCGACCGCGTCATCATTCCTTTTAATGTAGCCTGTGGACAATGTTATTTCTGCCAGCATGAAATGGAGAGCCAGTGTGACCATGCCAACGAGGCCAAGGATACCGGAGGTTATCTCGGCTTTTCCGATTCGTACGGCGGCTTTGCCGGCGGACAAGCGGAGCTGCTGCGTGTTCCTTACGGTAATTTTGGTCCTTTTGTTATTCCCGAGGATGCCGAGATGGAGGATGAGAAACTCCTGTTCCTTTCGGACATTGTGCCAACAGCCTGGTGGGGCGTGGAAAGTGCCGGGGTAAAACCTGGAGACACGGTCATTGTACTAGGCTGCGGGCCTGTCGGACTGCTCACGCAGAAATTCGCCTGGATGAAGGGAGCCTCGCGGGTCATTGCGGTAGATCATATCCCATACCGGTTGCAACATGCCAAGCAGAAGAATAATGTCGAGATTTTTAATTTTGCTAAGATAAAGAACTTAGAGGTGCATCTGAAGGAGATTACCCGTGGCGGGGCGGATGTGGTGATTGATTGTGTAGGACTAGATGCGAAGATGTCTGTAGTGGAGAAAATCGAAACAACGCTGATGCTGCAAGGCGGATCACTCAGTGCATTTCGGACGGCCGCCCAGGTGGTTCGCAAATTCGGAACGATCCAGCTTGTCGGCGTGTATGGGCTGAATTATAATATGTTCCCGCTGGGGCAATTGTTTGAACGCAACATTACGCTCAAGATGGGTCAGGCTCCAGTTATTCATTACATGCCGATGCTCTATAAGATGATTAAGGAGAACAAATTCGATCCGACAGACATCATTACTCACCGGCTGCCAATCAGCAGAGCGGAGTATGGCTACCAGGTATTCGGAGACAAGGAAGAGGATTGTATCAAGGTCGTACTTAGACCTTAACGTTAGAGGAGTTCATCGGTTACCGGAGGAACATACGAAGGCATGGGTTTCCGCCGCAGGTCGGGAGGCCATGCTTTTGTTGTTTTTCAGAAAGCTGCAGCCTCTGTTGCGGATTTTCATGAAAAAAGCTGCTTTTTTCCGGATTCTGAGGTAAATTTACATAAGTGACTTTTATCTGAGCCGAAAGGATGCCTGCCGTGACTTCAAAAAAACCGCCTGTTCCCATTCCGCTATTGATGCTGATTGGAATTGTGGCTATTTCTTTTTCTTCTATTTTTATAAAATGGTCATCCGCTCCGGTATCGGTTCAGGGGATGTACCGGCTGCTGTTCACCTCTCTATTGATGCTGCCCTTTGCCCGGCCTTACAGCGGTGCCGCTTTTGCCCTGCGCCGTAAAGACTGGCTGCTGCTGGTTGTGTCCGGGGCGATGCTTGCCCTGCATTTTTTATTATGGATGGGTTCACTGAAATTCACCTCTGTAGCCAGCTCGACGATGATCATGGCACTGGAGCCGGTGTTTATTATGCTTGGAGCTTATTTGCTGTATAAAGAAAAAAGCAGTATGGCCGCCATAGCGGGACTTGCCATTGCGATCTTTGGTGTTGTATTTATTGGCTGGGGAGATATCGGCCTGTCCTCTGACAATTTAAAAGGTGATTTGCTGTCTATTGGCGGCACAGCAGCGGTTGCCGCTCATTTGCTGATCGGACAGAAGCTGGTTGCCCGCATGCCACCGTATTTGTATAGCCTGATTGTATTTATCGCAGCGGTTATTGTTTTTGCGGTCTATAATCTGCTGGCGGGCATTCCGTTCTTTGATTATCCGCCAAGGGAGTGGGGAATCTTCGTCTTGCTGGCAGTCGTCCCGACCGTCTTCGGTCACATTCTGTTTAACTGGCTGCTGCAGTACACTTCGGCGACTACCGTCTCGATGAATATTCTGGGAGAGCCGGTTGGTGCAAGTATTCTGGCCTTCCTGCTGCTTGGCGAACAGTTGACAATCCTCCAATGGTCCGGTGGAGTATTGGTAATGGGAGGACTTGCAGTCTATTTGTATGCAGGACGCAGGAAAGCGGCGAAGAGAAGTGAGGCTCTGCCCAGCGTCTCCTAAAGCACACATTCTAACAGACAACTTATCAATATAAAGGGGTATTTCACAGTATGAAGGATCAAGACTTAGAGCAAGAACCGCAAGACAATCCGGGAGCTGCGCCTTCCAGTGAAGAACTCTGGAATGAGGATACCTATGCCGCATGGACCAGCAGATTCGGCACTCCGTCAGAGGCAGCAGCGAAGCTGACTAAAGACCCGGCGTCCCGGTTGTTCCCGTTAAACGCTTATTTCGGTGAGGTTCGCGGGAAGAAGATGATGAATCTGATGGGCTCGAACGGCATGAAGGCGGTAGCCCTAGGGCTGCTGGGGGCTGAAGTGACTGTTGCCGATTTCTCAGAAGCTAACGCCCGGTATGCGGAGGAATTGGCGCAGGAAGCCGGAGTCGGGCTGTCCTATATCATCTCGGATGTGCTGAAGCTGCCCGAAGAAGTGCTGGACAGCACGTATGATATCGTTTTTGCTGAAATGGGGATTGTCCATTATTTCACTGACCTGAGCCCATTTATGGAAATTGTCTGCCGTTTGCTGGCTCCGGGGGGAACCTTCGTGCTGCGTGATTTTCATCCGGTGACGACCAAACTGATTTCTTCTAAAGGATCAACCGCTAAAGTACGGAAGCACAAGGTAAGCGGCGATTATTTTGATACGGCGCTGGAACAGAAGAAGGTGTCTTACTCGAAGTATATGCCTGCTTCAGGCGGTCAGACGGGTGAGAAGCATAGTGTTGTTTATTGGCGGCGCTGGACTTTGGGGGAGATCGTTACGGCAGCCGCTGCTAGTGGTCTAGTCATCCGTGAACTGGTGGAGGAGCCCAACCTGTCGTCTGAGGTTTACGACAAAGGAATTCCCAAGACGTTTGCGCTGGTAGCAGAGAAACGTTGACTTTACGACGAATAGCTTTGGTGTCCTTTTAAGGACGGTGGCTGTTTCTGCGGAGAATCGAAATATAGTTAACGGCATGAATTAATAAGAAATGTTCATCATAGAACCGGTGGTCTGCTTTGAGCTGAATCAATCAGCCTGAGTGGATCACCGGTTTATTTAATTCACATCATTAATTAATATATATAGTTAACGACATTAAATAAAAAAGAAGTGCGTAGACGAAGATTGAAAAAAAATGCGTAAATTAAGATTGTTATGGATGCTGCTGTTTTCGTCCAGATACTATAGTGCTTAACTACAATATAACTGTTCTGTTATCAGACCAACACGCTCTCAGCAGCAGCCATTTCCACAAATGCCTGCTGCAAGGGAGTTAAGGTATAATCCTTCCGCCAAGCCAGTACATAAGTTGCAAGCCCGGGCGAAACCCCCGGAAGCGGAGCATAACTTAAACGGCCCAAGGCCACCTCGTCTTTAACTCCTGTTTTGGAGAATAGTCCCACATTTCCGCCTTCGCTAATCATCCCTTTAAAAGCCTCCGGTGAATTCACAACAGTATTATTCCATACACGCACATTGTTCAGCTGTGCCCATTGGTCGGCTGTTGCTCTCAGGCTGGAAGCGGGATCATGCTGAATCCACGGCTCCTGCGCCACCAGCTCCGGGGACAGCACTTTAATTTGAGCAAACGAATGACCGGGTGCAAATATAAGAACAACCTCATCCCGGGCAACCACCTGTGTATGAAAGGAGTCATCTCCACCATCACTGTCTTGCAGTACCCCCAGTTGGATCTCCCGCCCCCTCAGCCGTTCACGCACAAGGTGATCCGATTGTATCGTAAGCGACACATCTATCCCCGGATGAAGATTGATAAATTGTGACATTATATTAGGAACAAAGTAAGTACCAGGCATGTACCCGGCCTCAAGCGTAAGGCTCCCCGATGTGAGGGAGGAGAACTGTTTGACGCTCCGTTCCGCTTCTGCAGCGAGGGAAACAATACGAACTGCATATTGAAAAAGCGCCCGTCCGGCATCGGTTAACAGCACACGCCCGCTGCGGTATTGAAAGAGGGAGGCTCCAAGCTCATTTTCAAGGCTTTTCATATGAAAGGAAACGGTAGGCTGCTTTAGACCCATTTCGGCAGCGACATCCGTTACTTTTTTGTATTTTTCAATCAGGACTACAATTTGCAGCTTCACAATATTCATGAATTTCCTCCGGTCTGGATGGCAATAAGTTAATAAAACATCTTCTTAGTATAGATTATATCTATACTGTTATACATTTTCTATTAGAATTTTTATCTTTCGTTTTACAAACATAAGCTTTTTCTCTAACGAACGAGCTCTAGAATAGGAAGAGTCATAAGAGATACACAAAGAGGAATGCTTCCAAAGTGAGTTTTGTAAGAAGCAGATTCAATGGGTCAGACACACACAAAACCTTTAGGAGGAACAAACAAAAATGCAATTCAGAAAATCGTGGATCATGGCTTTGGCTTTAACCAGTGTAGTAGCACTTTCGGCATGCGGTAACGGAGGAAATAATGCGGCAACTAATAATGGGGGAACTAATGCAGCTGCGACAAATACACCTACAGAAAGCAGCGGCGCAGAATTAAGCGGATCGATTCTGGCTTCGGGTTCCACAGCGCTTCAGCCACTTGTTGAAATGGCAGCTGAAGGCTTTATGGATGCAAACGCAGGCGTTGATATTCAAGTGCAAGGCGGAGGAAGCGGCACGGGCTTAACTCAGGTTGCTGAGAAGCAAGTAGATATCGGTAACTCTGATGTGTTCGCAGAAGAGAAGCTGAAGGATGCAGATGCAGAAAAAGCAAAATCACTTGTTGACCATCAAGTTGCAGTTGTAGCGATTGCAGCAGTAAGCAACCCCAAAGCTGGAGTAGACAGCCTGACTAAACAGCAGCTGGTTGACATTTTCACAGGAAAAATTAAGAACTGGAGTGAAGTTGGCGGAGCGGATCAAGCGATTCAAATTATCAACCGTCCAGCAAGCTCGGGTACACGTGCAACCTTTGAAAGCTTTGCACTTGGAACTAAAACAGAAGACCAAGAAGGATCGATTCAAGAAGATTCTTCCGGTACTGTTAAGAAAATGATCGGTGAAACTCCAGGGGCTATCGGATATCTGGCATTGTCTTACCTTGATGAAACTGTAAAAACGCTGAACTATGAAGGTGTTGAGCCTTCTGTAGACAATGTTATCTCCGGTAAATATCCGGTGTGGGCTTATGAGCACATGTACACAAATGGTGAGCCTGCTGAACATGTCAAAGCATTCCTTGACTACATCATGACAGATGAAGTGCAGAACGGCGATGTAGTAGAGCTTGGATATATCCCGGCTTCGAAAATGCAGGTTTCCCGTGATGTAGAAGGCAAAGTATCAACCAAGTAATTCCCGGCTGACAAGCTTTACAGACTTCATCCATTAGAACTTCATGTGATTAGAGGCGGAATCCTTCTGCCTCTCTTTTCACTTTAGAAAGAGGGAGCAGCTTGAGTGTAAAACCTAAGAAATCCAAAATTGAAAAACATCATATCGAAGATTTTATCGGGCGTTCTTATATGTCCTTCTGTGTACTCCTATTGATAGTAATCATTGTATCGATGGTGTATTTTGTGGCGTCCAAAGGGATTGCTAACTTTACCAGCGGTGAAATTAAGCTTTCTGATTTCTTGTTCGGCAAAAAATGGTCCCCGGAAGGTGACAATCCCTCTTACGGAGCATTGCCTTTTATTACCGGCTCATTTCTGGTTACGCTGCTTGCAGCGCTTATCGCAAGTCCACTCAGTATCTGCGCTGCTCTGTTCATGACTGAGATTGTACCGGGTTGGGGTAAAAAGCTGCTGCAGCCGGTTATCGAACTGCTGTCAGGCATCCCGTCAGTCGTTTACGGCTTTGTGGGTTTAAGCGTCATTGTGCCGTTTCTGCGTAATACCTTGCCAGGGCAGGGCATCGGGGTTGCTGCAGGCGCGCTTGTCCTATCGGTAATGATTTTGCCGACGATTACAAGCGTGGCTGCAGACGCGCTGGCTTCTTTGCCGCAAAACTTAAAAGAATCCTCCTTTGCGCTCGGTGCTACACGGTGGCAGACGATCTCCCGGGTGATTCTTCCGACTACATTCCCTGCAATTATGACGGGGGTAGTGCTGGGGATGGCCCGTGCTTTCGGTGAAGCCCTTGCTGTACAAATGGTAATCGGAAATGCACCTTTCGTGCCGAAGTCACTTTTCGAATCGGCTTCAACCTTGACCAGCGTAATTACGCTTGGTATGGGGAATACAACGATGGGGTCAACGCACAATAATGCGCTGTGGAGTATGGCGCTGGTTCTTATGCTGATGACCTTTGCTTTTGTCCTCATCGTAAGAATGCTCGAAAGGAGAAATAAAATTTGAAGCCGAGAACAGCAGACAAGGTTGCCACCACCGTTATCGTCTTTTTCGCATTACTCATTGTAGCCATTCTGGTTGGATTGCTTGGATATATTCTGATCCGTGGCTTAAACCATATCAGTTGGGATTTCCTGACTTCCGCACCGCAAAAAATCCGCGCAGGCGGAGGTGTGGGGCCGCAGCTGTTCAACTCACTGTTCCTGCTGGTGCTGACGCTGATCATAACTGTACCGCTAGGTCTTGGAGCGGGGATTTTTATGGCGGAGTATGCACGTCCAGGCAAACTAACGAACTTTATCCGCCTGATCGTGGAAGTCCTGTCTTCCTTCCCTTCCATTGTCGTAGGTTTGTTCGGTCTCTTATTGATCGTAAACACCTTCAATCTGGGGTTCTCCTTAATATCCGGTGCTCTCGCACTTACCGTATTTAATCTGCCGCTGATGGTGCGTATTACGGAGCAGGCGTTCCGTACAGTGCCCAAGCAGCAGAAAGAGGCAGGGTTTGCCCTTGGATTATCCAAGTGGAAGATTGTTACCTCTGTACTGTTTCCCGTGGCACTGCCGACGATTATCACTGGTACGATTCTCTCCGCTGGCCGTGTCTTCGGTGAAGCGGCCGCTCTGATGTTCACGGCGGGCATGAGCAGCCCGCGTCTGGATTTCACCAACTGGAATCCGCTTAGTCAAACTTCACCGCTTAATCCTTTCCGTCCGGCTGAAACCCTGGCTGTTCACATCTGGAAAGTCAACAGCGAAGGGCTGGCGCCTGATGCCGTACAAATCGCAGCCGGAGCTTCGGCCGTGCTCGTTATTACAGTATTGATCTTCAATCTGGCCGCAAGGTATTTCGGCAGATATATTTACCGCAAGCTGACTGCTTCCAAAAGAATGAACTAAAACTTTGATTATAGAAACATTTTAGGAGGAGTAAGAGATGGGGATAGCGGAACCTGTGGTGCGTGAATCATTTCAAACAGAGGACCTAAGTATATTTTACGGCACATATGAAGCAGTGAAGGGAATCAGTCTTCCTTTTGGCCAGAATACTGTTACTGCACTTATTGGCCCGTCGGGCTGTGGTAAATCGACTTTCCTTCGTTCCCTTAACCGTATGAATGACGACATCTCCGGTTCGACAACGAAAGGGAGCATCTGGATTGACGGCGTGGACATCAACGCTCAAGGTACTGATGTGATCAAGCTGCGGCAAAAGATCGGCATGGTCTGGCAGAAACCGAATCCTTTCTATAAGTCGATTTATGACAATATTGCTTTTGGTCCAAAATACCATGGAATTAAAGGTAAGCAGGCACTGGACGAAATTGTGGAAAGCAGTCTGCGCCGTGCGGCATTATGGGACGAGGTCAAGGACCGCCTGAAGGATTCAGCGTTGGCGTTGTCCGGCGGACAGCAGCAGCGGTTATGTATCGCCCGCGCATTGTCAGTTAATCCGCAGATTCTGCTGCTGGATGAACCGGCATCGGCACTCGACCCTGTATCGACCGGTAAAGTGGAAGAACTGATCAAGGAACTCAAGGAAGAGCTTCGCATTGTTATTGTTACGCATAATATGCAGCAAGCTGCGCGGATTTCGGATTTTACCGCATACTTTTACCTCGGTTCACTTGTGGAATACGACAAGACAGAGAAAGTCTTCAGCAATCCGGAGAATCAAATGACCCAGGAATATATCATGGGCCGTTTCGGCTGATCGAAAAGAGCTACAGGCACTGCCCGTTCGGGTGGTGCTTTTTTTTGGCTGTACAGCAAAGAAGCGTATTTACCTCCAAGATACAGGATAGGCTTGAAGCGCATGATCAGGACATTCCCAAGTTTGAAAAAGCAATTGGAATCATGTACAATCACTGAGAATGGTTATCATAACTTAGTGCTGGAGGGAATCCTTATGAATCAGAACCAGTCTGCAGCTTACGGCAGCATTGCCGAAGTGATCAAGGAGCGCCGCTCCATTAAACAGTTTAAGTCTGAACCTCTGCCTGCAGGCCTGCTTGAGGAACTGCTGGATATCGCGGTATGGGCGCCAAATCACGGACTTCGGCAGCCGTGGAGATTTATTGCTTTTCAGGGGGAAGGGGCGGAATTCCTTGGGGATGCTGCTTATTCATTCTTGAAGCGCGGGGCAGCTGATCCGGAATTTGCAGCCAAACGCAAAGAATATCTTTCATCGGTTCCTTTAACAGTAGTCGTCGTGATCCCTGAGGACCCGCGTCAAAGAGAGTGGGATGAGGATTTTGCCGCTGCATCCGCACTTGTGCAGAACTTCCAGCTGGCGGCATGGGAACGGGGAGTAGGTACGATTTGGAAGACGGATCCTTATATTTACGCTCCGGAATTCCGCAGCAAGATTGGTGTGAAGCCGGGAGAGAAAGTGATTGCGATGATCCATGCCGGTTATCCGGAGATTATTCCCGCCAGCCGTCCACGCAAGGAAGCCGCTCAGCTACTTACAGTTGTAGACAGCTATCCGGAGAGTGGAGTTGTGGAATAAACACCTAAGCCGCTGTTAGGAACAAAAATCCGGACTAACACCTGGACTAGCTCTTATTGAAGCATCCTGCGGGATGCTTTTTTTCTATCGGATTGAAATGTAGATGCAATATATATTGTACATAATGACGGTTATAGATTACAATGGAGCGGTAAGTGAATTTATTCTCCGGGAGGGCTCTGGTGAGTGAGAAGAACATCAAACTGAAACTGGCGCGGATTCAGAAGGACCTGTCCCAGGAGCAGCTGGCGGAGGCGGTGGGCGTGACGAGACAGACGATAGGACTGATTGAAGCGGGAAATTACAACCCGACAATCCGGTTATGTATTGCCATCTGCAAGGAACTGGGAACAACTTTAAACGATATATTTTGGGAGGAGTAGTTATGAAAGGTAAGGGGATCAAGGATGAGCGGATTCAAGGTGAAGTACATAAGTTAATGGCGCACGGGTTTACGATTGTGTTTGTGGGCATAGCGGGCAGTTTTTTTGTTAAAGTATTTGTTCTGCACTTGGATCTGAAGTATTGGCTGGACAGCTTCCTAATCCTGATGGCAGCTTGTTTCTATGTTACGCTCCGGAGCATGCGTGGTGGACTATTCCTCCTGCCGAGCAAGGCCGGGGAAGTACAGCGGCTCAAGAAAACCAATCTGATCAGTGGAGCTACAGGTGCGCTGATATGGGCAATATTGATGATCAGCTATGACCTGTTGGGTAAGGACGAAGTTGATGTAGTTGCGAGTGTAATGAGCACATTGGTTGGCTCCGTTGTCTTTTTCTTCGGGATTACCTGGATGCAATGGTTCATGATTAAACGCTCCAATCAAAATGCGGATAAGCACCTGGAATAGTCGGATGAGCTCCTAAAGATGCTGTCTCTTGCAAAACTAATAACATTAGTTTATATTGTAACTAATATCATTAGTTTTTAAGGGGTGTATTTATGAGAATTACTCAAGAAGGAAATTTGCTGCAGCTTACGTGGATGCCCGGATGGTTTCCGGTCAATTGCTATCTTGTTGTAGAAGAGCAGGAATTAACATTGATTGATGCGGCGATGTCTTTTAGTGTCCAAGGGATCCTCCGTACAGCTGCTAAATTAAACCTGCCGCTTACCCGAATCGTGCTGTCCCATGCTCATGGAGATCATGTTGGAGCGCTGGATGAACTGAAGAAACGGCTTCCTGACGCTGTAGTATATATATCTGAGCGGGATGCAGCTTTACTGGGCGGGGACCGTTCGCTTAGACAAGGTGAACCGCAGACTCCGATTAAAGGGAGTTTACCTAAAATATCCACCAAACCGGATATATTGCTCCATGACGGAGATACCGTCGGCTCTTTAACCGCAATCAGTACTCCCGGCCATACACCAGGCTCAATGTCTTTTCTGGATCAGCGAAGCGGGGCCCTGATTGTAGGGGATGCTTTTCAGACCTTTAGGGGAATTGCGGTGGCCGGGACGGTTGTACCATGGTTTCCATTTCCGGCAATGGCTACCTGGAATAAGGAGCAGGCTGTGGCCAGCGCAATTAAGCTTGCAGGGACGTCTGCAGCGGTGCTTGCCGTTGGACACGGCAACCTGCTGAAGGCGCCAGGGGAAGCCATGAAACAAGCTGTGAGCAAAGCTCAATTGCAACTAGGAAAGGAAGGGAGATGAGATGTCACCAAGGGCTGGACTGGATACACGTACGCTGGTATTGGCTGCGGCAGAATTAGCGGATGAGCGGGGGATGGGAGAAGTCACTCTGGCTTCACTCGCGGCCAAGCTGGGCGTACGCTCTCCGTCGTTGTATAATCACGTTAACGGACTGGCAGGGCTACGGACTCTGTTGGCCGTCCACGGCCTGGAACAGCTTCACGCTGCGATGACTAAGGCCTCTGAGGGGATAGCCGGTGATGCAGCCGTTCACGCTATAGGGCAGGCTTATGTGGACTTTGCAAGGCAGCATCCGGGTCTATACGAAACAACGCTGCGAGCACCAGATCAAGGGAACACATTGCTGGAAGAGACAAGTGAGCAGATTTTATCCTTAATCCTGCATGTGCTGTCCGGTTACGGGCTTGGGGAAGAAGGAGAACTGCATGCTGTTCGGGGACTGCGGAGTATTCTGCACGGCTTTACTGCACTGGAGAACAAGGGAGGCTTCGGCCTGCCGCTCGACTTGGAGATCACCTTATCCCGGCTGATTGATACATTTATTGCAGGGATCAGCTGCATGAAGAAAGTGTAAGCAGTCCAGAACAACATCATTAAGTGATTTAACCATTCCGTTAGGGGGAAAGTGAGATGGAAAACGTGGAAGTGCAGGGCGGTGTAACAACATATAAGGAGATGAGTGAGGTCATTGCCAAGCTGGGTATTGTACCTCTTGCTTCGCTGATTCCGGAGCATCCGTCATTAAACGGGCTGACCAAAGCCGAGAACTGGCATACCGGTTCAGAGCTGGATCCATGGGGCTGGCGTGCACAGTTTCCGGGTGAGGGACTGGCCGGCTACGGCAAATTTATTAAGAAAAAGGCAATTCTCGTCTCGCGGGACTGGTTTCCGGCATTTGTAAAAGCCGCTGGCAGCGCTAAAGAACTGGAAGAACGGTACAATAACGGCTTGGCCAGCAGAGAAGCATTGACATTGCTGCAGGTGATCCGTGCCAACGAGGGTATAGATACCCGCCAGCTGCGTTCTTTGGGTGATATGAAAGCAAAGGAAAAGAAGACTGCTTTTGACAATGCGGTCACAGAGCTGCAAGGCACCCTTGATATTGTAATCTCCGGAGTTCAGGCACGCCAAAATGACTTGGGAGAAGTAAATGGCTGGAGCAGCACTTCGTTTGAGACCGTAGGCCACTGGATGGAAATTCACGGCCTTACCCCTTATGAAGGTTCCCGCGAGGAAGCTATAGCTTGGCTGCGCTCCAGAATGGATGCCAACTGGTCGCCTGCTGCCATAGCCTGGATCAGCAAAGCCTTGTCCTGGTAATCACTTGTCAATTTGTAATTTATATTGCACCTGTGTGATCTTGAGAAGTTTGTTTTAATGCCTTTCCATTATCTACAGATGCGGCTCCATTTATATGGAGTTTTCAAACAAGCCTTGGGCGAATCGCAGGAAGAACTTATTGCAAACTGCAAAGAGATGATAAGCGTTGTTTTTTGTTGGAGTGCCTCATTCAGCAAAACAAAGGGGAAACAGTCATAAGCGACATTTATTCTGCCAATGATTACAACCTATCCCTGCGCCGGGTAGTGGACTATATTGGACAGCACTGCAAGGACATCTGTACCGTGAGCAGTGGTATTTTAAAACTTTTATCGAACAGAAATTTTCATAGCCTGAAATATGAGAGAGCCGATACCCGCGTAATAGGGTTATCGGCTTTGTGTCTGTACGGCTAGCTCTTTGAGATGCGTTTATCAGCAACCTCCCGGTTATGTCACTTGTTGCTGGTCTTCTTGATCAAGTCCACGCCATCGTATGCCAGGCTTTCCACACTCGCAGCCTTCTGCAGTAAGTAATGATCAAAAAAGTTCTTCGTATAGTCTGTAACAAGATTTCGCATCTCCATAGCATGCCGTTCGCCTCTGAGTTCCTCATTAACACTGGTAAACACGATGTCGCAGTAATCTAAATGCGCAACACAATCAACAGAGAAGTAATAGGTTTCCATGCTATTGTTAGCGCCAATTATCGCATTCATGTTATAGTTAGGTTCACAAAACAGTAGCAAGAAGGGTTTCTTAAGGTCGCTGTCGAGAAGGCCAAACGCACCGCTATCCAAGCCAATCCCGCAGGCGAACCGGTCGTCGTCCCGGCAAACAATCGCCGTCGTAGGCCCTCCATAAGAATGTCCGACTATGCCCATGCCGATGTCAAAGAGCAATCTGCCCTTAAAGATGGAATTCAGCTCTCCAGAGTCCAGTTTGTAAAGATAATCGGCTACATACCTTACATCTTCTGCCTGTAATTCACTATACTCTGTTAACTTGGCAAGTATCGGCAGTGTAAGCACGTTATGGCACATCTCAATGGCAGTTTCATCGTCAGGCCGCATCTCCATCTTACCAGCCAACGCCAGCATCTCCGGATCTTCAGAAAACGCCATAATGACATCCGAAAAATCCTTTGATACATTAAACAGGCGCCCATCTTTACGCTTATACATCGTGCTATTCGGATGGCCGATGCTTACCACAACATATCCCATGCTTGCCAAGTCTGTACAGATCACTGTACCCCATTCTGGAGAACCGCCCCCGCCGCAAACATAGAATAACACCGGGTACCGCTTTTCCATCCCGGAGAGAGCAAGGTCGTCGTAACACTGGGTCTGGATATCTATAGAGAAAACATCCTTCCCTTTAAGATACGCAGTGACAAGTGGCTGCTCATTAAACATTTCGTAGACTTCAGGAAACATGTACGTTGATGTAGTCTTACCTTCGCTACTGTCGGACGGATAGTACACAAACGCCGTCAGTTCTCTTTTTGAGTGATCTGATGCCGTGTACTCAAAATCCATCTGGGTTCGACCGACAGTATAGCCGCCAATTGGTTCTGGAAATGCGTCATAAGTTTTCAATTTCTTGTTCCCCCTTAATTAAGAAAAGTGGCGAGCGTGAAATACATACATTGCGTTATGAGCGCTTATCAAAACTGTGAAACTATTACATCCTATCTTCAGTGAATCATATCTACTCCTTGGCTTTCTTGATATCGCTAACAATTTCAGAATATTTATGATCTTCAAGCAGCCCATGACCCATAAAGTCAGCAAAGTACTTGCTAATCTTATGTTGCAGCATAGAGTCCTTAATATCGAATTCCCTAAAAAACATGACTAAATTAAACTGCATTGACTCAAACATAAAAGAAATCAGGTCGTCGTCAATATCAGGTCGGAGATATCCATCAACTCTCATTCGGCGTAAAATGTCCTTGATTAAGGGGAATGACTCGCCCTTTAGCACATTCAGATATATTTTAAGTAAAATGTTCTCGGGAATGTAAAAAAGTGTTGCAGTGAGTTTGATTTCCAACTCATTCAGTGGCTCGGTCACAATGCCATTAACGTTACCAAATAAGCCAGTAAGGAAAAACCGGAAAAGGGAATCTTCATTACTGTTATTAAAATACGCAGCTCTTTTCTGGGTCACATTACGTATTAACAGACAATAAAGGTCATCTTTGTCTTCAAAATACCGATAAAATGTTCCGGGGTGCATGGACAAACTATCCAAAACCATCTTCATAGTTATATCCTCGTAAAGATTATCAACAAAAAGATGCATAGCACTATTAGATATTTCCTCGCGCCTTGCTTCATCTAAACGAAAGAAAGTATTTTTTGGCATAGATTACTCCTTATTGTGAAGTGTGAATTCATTCACACCATACCGATAATTTATTCACATGTCAAGTAGTATTGAAATATTAATATCAATATAAAAGATTAAAACCATATGAACTTGGTTCATATTGGATGACAGTAAGATGTAACAACGCAAAAATAAAAACGGCTAATGGACTCCAGCAGGAGCTCAAAAGCCGTAAGCGCTTTCTATTAAAGCTATATAATGAAGCAACCTCATAGCATAGGAGCCAGGTATGCAATCAGAAAGTATAAGAAACCGAATAGTAGCATGATGTAAGCTGTGTATTTGATTGCATTGGATGCGATAATGCTTGAGTCTGTAGGGGCTTGAACACTTGGACGTTCATGCTCCGGCCGTTCCAGCTCTTGGGATATCGACTCTTTCATCAGGATGACCTCCTAAAAGTTTTGTGAGTATCATTCAGCACTGATTGGCTTCATCCAACACCTAAACTGGATTGGAAATACAATCCTTAATTGTATTGTGACATATTTGTGAATTAATTTCAACAATATTGTGAATATTATTTGAACAAAACTTTAAATTTGGGTTAATTATGCCTTTAACTATCTTCAGGCAAGCGCAAAAACACCCCGTTACCCTCTCTACAGAGAGTAATGGGGTGTAGCAATAAGGTATTCATCGAAAGGACATAATGGCCTAAGAACTTGCTTAAACCCAGTTACCTGCGCGGAAGATAGGTTCAGCAGTTCCATCGTCTGTAATTCCGTCTATATTCATTTCCGGGGAACCCATCATGAAGTCCACATGGGTCAGACTTTGATTCATCCCTTTGTCAGCAAGCTGTTCCTTGGTCATAGAGATGCCCTCCAGCAAGGTAAATGCATAAGCAGCACCAAGTGCCAGATGGCATGAAGCATTCTCATCATACAGTGTAGTGTAATAGAGAATGCCGCTTTCCGAGATTGGAGAGTGGTAAGGGACCAGCGCTACTTCACCGAAGTAAGCGGCTCCTTCATCCATGGCCAGCAGGGAAGCCAGTGCATCCTGGCCGACTTCTGCCGTAAAGTCAGTGACCTTGCCATTCTTCAGGGTAAGCGTAAACCGGTCGATGATGTTGCCTCCATAGCTGAGCGGCTTCGTGCTGCTGACTTTGCCATTAGCGCCAGTCTTGAGCGGGGCAGTGAATACTTCTTCTGTCGGAATATTGGCCAGGAAAGAGACCCCGCGTCCATTCACGGCTCCGGCCTGACACCAGATATGGCCTTCGGGTAATTCGATAGTCAAATCTGTTCCGGGAGCGGTATAATGCAGTTTGCGGTACTTTCTGGCGTTCAAAAGATCACAGCGCTGCTTTAAGCCGCCTAAATGCTGGCTCCAAGCCTCAACGGGGTTCTCTTGGTCTGCACGCACCGCCTTGAAGATCGCATCCCAGAGCAGGCCAACCTGTTCTTCCGGCGGTGCATCGGGAAACACCTTGGCCGCCCAGGATGGAGACGGAAAAGCGATGCCGCTCCAGCTGATGTAATTGTTCATCATCATTTCACGGTACGGGGCCATAGCCTGGCCTGCGGTGCGCTGATGATCGGATATCCGGCTGGCTTCTACACCGTTCAGAAGATCCGGATTGGCGGAGATTACCGTCAGGATGGCCGCGCCGTTGCGTGCCAGATCCTCCAGCTCATCCGCCTGCCATTTCGGCGGTTCAAGGAAGCTGGCCGACGGGGCCAGATCATAGCGGGTCCGTGTGACGAACTCGTCGGTATAATTGACCTTGACCAGCTTAGCACCGGCCTCATAAGCTTTCCGCACAATCAGGCGGACAAGCTCTGCGGCAACGATGTCTGCATTGAGTACGAGCGTCTGCCCGGGCTGTATATTGACTCCGATCTTTACAGCCAGCAGTGCGTAATTCTCCAGCTTTTGCTTGAAACTCAACATGATTTTGCTCCTCCGCTATCTGTAGTCTGTGTTTAAAACGCCCAGTTTCCGCTTTTGAATACCGGTTCCCGTGTACCGTCAGCTGTAATTCCGTAAATATCCATGTCAGGTGAGCCGATCATGAAATCAACATGGGTGACACTGGTATTCAGGCCATGGGCGATCAGCTCATCCTGGGTCATCTCTTTACCGCCCTCAAGGCAGAAGGCATAAGCTGTACCGATAGCCAGGTGGTTGGAAGCATTCTCGTCAAACAAGGTATTGAAATATAAAATATTCGATTCGGAGATCGGGGACTGGTGAGGCACCAGAGCAACCTCGCCGAGATATTTGGCTCCTTCATCCAGGCTGATCAGATACTCCAGTGAATCCTGGCCTTTACCGGCGCTTACACTGATGATGCGGCCGTTCTCGAAGGTGATGGAGAAATCATCAATAATGTTGCCGCCGTAGCTGAGCGGCTTGGTGCTTTTGACCGTGCCGTTAACACCTGTCTTAAGCGGTGCTGTGAACACTTCCTCTGTTGGCATATTGGCGACAAAAGTGTGGCCTTTGGCATTGATGCTGTCTCCTTGCGCCCAAATGTGACCTTCTGGCAGTTCGATAGTCAGGTCTGTGCCGGGTGCTATGTAATGCAGGCTTTTATACTTCTTGGCATTAAGCACATTAGCCTTCTGTTCTAGTGTATCAAGATGCTCCTGCCAGGCGGCAACCGGATCTTCGCGGTCAAGACGGACAGTGTGGAAGATAGCTTCCCATAGTTTATCCACACGTTCTTCGGCCGGAACATCAGGGAACACTTTGTCGGCCCAAGCTTGTGTAGGGATGGCAACAATACTCCAGCTGATTTTATCGGACATTTGGTAATCACGGTATTTCGTAAGCGCAGCACCGCGTGTTTTTTGGTAATTGGCGATACGTTCCGGATCAATGCCTTTTAGTGCGTCGGGATCTTCGGCGATTACTGTCAGAATAGCGGCTCCATTCTCGGCGAATTCGGTCATTTCTCCCGCGTACCACGTTGGAGCCTTCGTGAAGACTTCCGGTGCGGCATGTTCAAACTGCTGGCGGGTAATGCTCTCGTCACTCCAGTTTACTTTGACCAGACTTGCCCCTATGGCATAGGCTTTGGCCGTAATAAGCCGTACGAATTCTACTGCTGAAACGGGAGCGTTGACGACCAGTATTTGACCCGGTTGAACGTTGACGCCGATTTCGACTGCCAGATCTGCATATTTGCTAAGCTTCGCTTCTAAATTGAGCATTGGGTTTCCTCCATTTACTATATTTTAGTGCTGTATGAGCATTGTATTAAATTATTAACCGCCGGATGAAAAAAGTCAATTGCAGCGGAAAGAGAGGGATTTGCTTTCATTTCAATGCTATACTGGGAGAGTGTGGACGATCAGATGAAAGGAAGGAAAGCGCATGAACGTACAAATTATAAAAGCGGAATTGAAACGCGAAGAAGATAAGAGCTATGTCGGGAGGACGGTGTTCACGCTCGACAATCATAAGTCTCCGTATGAAATTACGTTCTTCAGCAAACGGGGAAGCGAATGGGATTACAGCTTCAGCTTTGCCGGCGAACCGGGGAGCGAAGAGCAGTTCCTGGAGATTGACACGCTGCTGGAGAATGATGACGATCTGTTTAATCAGCTGCTGGATGCCGCACTGGATACCCAGGACATTCAGGAAGAAGAATAGCATCGCAAAAATGCGACCGACGAAGGCATCCACTGCCGGCGAACGGTCGCATTTTATATTTATATAGGTATAAGTTCGAAAGCTCTACCCGATCGTAATATTGCCTTCAGGATAACGGTAGAGCTCCTTGCTGTTCTTCGGTTTAAGCGCATAGGCAAGTGTCAGCGGTCCGGTACGTCCGACAAACATCAGAATGATCACCATAACCTTCCCTATAGTCGTCAGCTCCGTAGTCAGCCCCATTGTAATGCCTGAGGTCCCAAAAGCGGACACCGCCTCAAACAACACGGTCAGGAAATCCGCACTCTCCGTCACGGACAACAGCATGGTGGCAATGACTACCAGCATCAATGAGAGCAGTGTCATCGTGATGGCCCGGTACACGTTTTCTTTGGAGATCCGGTGGCGGAACATGACGATGTCTTCCTTCCCGCGCAGTTTGGCATATGCTGTACTTACCAGTATGGCAAAGGTAGTAATCTTAATCCCACCACCGGTTGATCCAGGCGCCGCACCAATGAACATCAACAGAATCATCAGAAACTGAGTGGATTCCCGCAAGAGCGGAATCTCAATGGTTGTCACCCCGCCGGAGCGGGGGGTAATCGCCTGCAGGAAAGAGGCCATTATTTTGCCGCCGGCATGCAGCGGTTTTAGCGTGGTGTTCAGTTCAAGCCAGAAAAAAATTGCCGCCCCGACCAGAATCAAGATGGCTGAAGTGGAGAGAACCACCTTGGAATGCAAGGTCAGACGTTTGCGTTTGGGGAAGTCGATTACGTCGGATAACACGATAAACCCAATTCCGCCTAGGAAAATGAGCAGCATGGAAGTGATGTTGATAATGGGATCCTCCACGTAGCGGGTAAGACCGCTGAATGGCCCGTGCACATCTCCGAAGAGATCAAATCCGGCGTTGTTAAAGATAGAAATGCTATGAAACAAACCGTAATATACCGCTTTTCCGAAAGGCATATCCAGCATGAATCTTACGGCAAGCAGGGCTGATCCGCTAAGCTGTATGACCAGGGAATAGATCAGTACCCGGCGGATCAGCTTGACTATGCCCTGCATGGAGTTCTGGTTCATGGATTCCTGTAGCAGCAGCCTTTCTTTGAGTGAGATCCGTTTATTGAGTACAAGTGTAATCAGCGTGGCCATGGTCACAAATCCGAGACCGCCGAACTGGAACAGCACCAGGAGGACAATTTGTCCAAACACCGTCAGCTGTGTTCCGGTGTCGATGACAGCGAGACCGGTGACACAGGTCGCTGAAGTTGCCATAAAGAGGGCGTCGATAAAGGAGATTCGGTCTCCTGTCGAAGCTGCCGGGAGGCATAAAAGTACTGTTCCTGCCGCAATCAGCAGCATGAATCCGAGCGATAGTATTTTTGGTGGCGTCAGCCTTAGGTGCCCGAGGAATAGATTAGCCAAATTCATTCTCCTGACGTCTTGATATCATCTGTCCAGATTATATCATAAGTTCCAATCGATCAACTTGCGGGGGGAGGAAATTGGCATATTTTATCGAATTACTAAAAAGTAATACCTATTCTGAGAAAGCATAGAGGAGGCTGTACTTGCTGTGACAAGTCCGATTCTGAATCAGATTGGCGCCGTCTTCATTCCGGTCAGTGATATTGAAAGATCAAAGAACTGGTATTGCAGCTTGCTGGGGCTTCCGCTAGACGGTGAGGTATTGTTCGGTCATCTGTATGTGGTGCCGATGCAAGGACCGGGTATTGTGCTGGACAGCAGAATTTTCACGGCCGAGTCGGTTCTGAAGGTGCCGTCCTTTCATTTAAATACGGAGGACATCGATGCTGCTTATGATTTTGTCAAAGCCAGCGGTGCGGAGATCCTGACTGACATTGAGAATGATCACTGGTTTAACTTCAAGGACCCTGACGAAAATGTATTAATGATTTGCCGTTGTTAAGCGATGTGTGGAAGAAGTACATCAGCAATTAGTGTTATGCCGAGCAAGATCGAGCAGGGGGAAATGATGAATATAACGCTGAAAGAGCTGGTTCCCGGGGATGCTGCTGAACTCCTGAGTCTGCAGCACCGGCTGGATGAGGAATCTTCATTTATGCTGCTGGAGCCTGATGAGAGGCAGACTGGATTGCAGCAAGTAACAGAGATGATTAAGAGCTTCGCCAAAGCCGAAACTTCGATTCTGCTCGGCGCCGTGGCAGATGGCAGGCTGGCGGGTTACTTATCCGTCCGTGGAGGAAGCCTAAGACGTAATAAGCATAGCGCGTATATTGTGATTGGCATCTTGGCGGATTATCAGGGAATGGGTATCGGCAGCGGCTTATTCCGGGAGATGGAGAGCTGGGCAACCGGCGTCGGCATTGTGCGCCTGGAGCTGACCGTTATGACACATAATGATCGAGCGGTGTCATTATACACCAAGCGCGGCTTTGAAATTGAAGGCATCAAGAAGAAATCACTGATGGTCAGCGGGGATTGGGTGGACGAATATTATATGAGCAGGATTTTGTCTAACTAAGTTCAGCTACAACAAAAGGCGCTCCCTGACAGAGCGCCTTTGCCTTATTGATATATATTTAGCTATTATTCCGTTTTCTGCCCAGATTCCAGGGAGTCCTTATCCCCGATAAGCACCTCAACCTTGCGGATGCGGTTTTTGTTCATCTCACGGACGGTAAGCGTAACATGTTCGTAATTCATGCTTTTGCCGATAGTGGGCTCGCTTAGGTGACTGTATAACCAGCCGCCAATGGTTGTTACTTCATCATCGTGGAAGTCAAGACCTGTCAGCTGCTTGATCTCCAGGAGAGAAACCTTGCCGTCGAACAAGTAATTGACGTCGCTGAGCTTCTCGATATTCTTGCGTTCATCCCCGTCGAATTCGTCACGAATCTCCCCGACAATCTCCTCGAGAATATCTTCAATCGTAATCAGACCGGATGTTCCGCCGTATTCATCAAGCAGCAGGGCGATATGCACACGTTCTACCTGCATACGGGTTAACAAGTTCTTCACCGGGGTTACCTCAGACACAGTCAGAAGCGGCAATATCAGGCTTTTGAAATCGAAATCCGGGTTGTTGTCATACTGCAGGTACAGCTGTTTGGTATTGATCATCCCGATAATATTATCTTTGCTGCCGTCAGCGACAGGGAATCGGGTGTACTGCTCTTTACGGATGATGTTGAAATTCTCCGCCAGCGAGTGGTCGGTGAACAAGCACACCATGTCTGTCCGCGGCACCATAATTTCTTTGGCCAGCATCTCATCAAAATTAAAGATCCGGTTCACGTAGCCATATTCGGCTTTGTTGATTTTGCCGCTTTCATAGCTTTCGGACAGAATCAGACGAATCTCATCTTCACTGTGCGCATCGCCATGCTCGCTGGCTGGCTTCATCCCGAACAAGCTGACAAGCAGATTGGCGGAACCGTTCATGAGCCAGATCAGAGGGTACAATATTTTGTAGAACCAAATAATCAGCGGGGCTGTAATTTGACCGATTTTCTCCGGAATGTTGATAGCGGCCGTCTTCGGTGCAAGTTCTCCGACTACGACATGCAGGAATGTGGCAATAATAAATGCCAATGCAAAGGCAATAGGTTCGCTCACACTGTGACTGATATCAGCCAAATCGAATAAAGGAATCAGCAGCTGCTCAAATGCAGGTTCTGCCAACGCCCCGATACCGAGGGCAGTGATTGTGATCCCAAGCTGACAAGCAGACAAGTAACCGTCAAGGTTCGCTGCAACTCTTTGTACAGCTAAAGCATTCTTCTTTCCCTCGAGAACCATTTGACTTACTTGGCTGCCTCTCAATCTTACTACTGCAAATTCCGTGGCTACAAAAAAAGCGGTTAAAATAATCAAAATGGCCACCAACATCAAACTAAGTCCTATACCCATAAAATCTTTACCATCCCTCTCGTTATTAAAATAGGTTATACTCATATTATGAGTTCACTTGAACCTATTGTACGAACTTTTCATTAAAATATCAAATGGCGAAGGGGTGCCATCTATGGAAGCTTTTACTTTAAGCCGAAAAGAAATGTCTGGACTGCTGCTCTCGCTGACCGGAAGCTCAGAGCAAAAACCGCTGCATATTCTTCAGGAGGTCTGGACGAAATTTCATCACGAAGAGGTGAAACAGGGGATGTCCCTGCCTGCGTTCCTCTCTACGGATATCCCGCCGATCCTGCAAAAGATCATAAAAAGAGGGAACGTCAAAGGGTTCTCGCTCTCGGACATTGCTGCTCTTGGACATCTCATAGAGTATTCCACACTGAGTGCCAGCGCTATGCAAAATTGGGTGAAGCGCGACTTTAAGGAATATCTCGGCTCACCGAGGGAAGGGAAAAAGTATTCGGTTAATCAGGCTGCGCTGCTATTTATCATTGATGACCTAAAAGCAGCACTTGATTTCGAAAGTATACGTCAGCTATTCCGCCTGCTTTTCCTGAAACCGGAACGGGATGATGATGATTTGGTTGAACCGGCGCAGCTGTATCACGGGTATGCGGAGCTGTTCGAAGAGATTAAGCGCAGCCCTGCGCTGCAGGCTCAAGGGATGGCTGAACGCAGTGCAAACAGAGATTATTCCTGGAAAACGGACAGCTCACTAAGAAGTGCAATGGATAAATTGATGAACCGGCTGAGCCATCTGACAAGACCGCAAAGGGATGCTGTGCAAAATATGCTGATGATCTCGGCAATTTCTGTACAAACCTGTTATTTTCAAGCCCTGGCCCGGCAATACTTTAATGCTGCTTTATTCCTTGATTTTTAGAAGCAGCACTCTTAGAATGTGTAAGAGAAACTAGCAATATCAGGGTAGAATAGTCGGAGTAAGGGAAGAGGTGCTTGATCTTGAATCAAATGACGCTACTGCGAAATCCGAAGCAAAGGAAGCTGCTGTTCAGTGCGGGATTAAGCTGGATGTTTGACGCGATGGATGTCGGAATGATTTCTTTTGTGGTTGCAGCGCTCGCCAAGGAGTGGTCGCTTGAACCGGAGCAGATTGGATTTTTGACCAGTATTAATTCGGTGGGCATGGCAGCAGGGGCGGCAGCGGCGGGGATTTTGGCCGACCGTTTCGGACGCAAGTCAGTATTGCTATGGACCTTGTTGATCTTCTCGGCGGCCAGCGGCTTATCGGCTTTTGCTACAGGCTTCGGGATATTATGTGTACTGCGCTTTGTAGCCGGGTTCGGGCTGGGCGGAGAGCTGCCTGTTGCTTCAACGCTGGTGTCGGAAAGCATGCCTGCAAAAGAGAGAGGCCGGGCGGTTGTGCTGCTGGAGAGCTTTTGGGCGGTAGGCTGGATCTTGTCGGCTTTGATTGCCTACTTTGTTATTCCGGATTACGGCTGGCGTATCGCCTTCGGCATAGGTGCCGTACCGGCACTTTATGCGCTATATTTGCGGCGTGCCATAGATGATTCCCCGCGGTTTGCGGAAATTAGGAAAGCTCCGGTTTCGCTGAGTAAACGCATTGCTATCGTCTGGTCGCCGGAGTACCGTAAATCAACGATCATGCTGTGGATTTTATGGTTCACGGTGGTGTTCTCCTATTACGGCATGTTCCTGTGGCTGCCTACGGTAATGGTGATTAAGGGCTTCAGCCTTGTTAAGAGTTTTGAGTATGTACTGATTATGACGCTTGCCCAGCTGCCCGGATACTTCACAGCCGCTTATTTCATTGAAAAGTTCGGGCGCAAGTTTGTACTGGTAATCTACCTGCTGCTCACAGCAGTCAGCGCTGCCTGGTTCGGAAATGCGACAACGGAGGGCATGCTGATGGCTGCAGGGATCTGCCTCTCATTCTTTAACCTTGGCGCATGGGGCGGCATGTATGCTTATACCCCTGAATTGTACCCGACATCAATCCGCTCGACGGGAGCAGGGCTGGCCACCTCCTTTGGCCGGATCGGCGGTGTGATCGCACCGCTGCTGGTAGGTTTTCTGGTAGGCGATAAGGTCGGCATCAGTTCAATCTTTATGCTGTTCTTCGTAACCATTATTATCGGTGCGCTGGCAGTGTTGTTTCTGGGTAAGGAAACGAAAGGAACTGAGCTGCTCTAAGAGAGTATTCCTTGCCGGATCTACTTGATGTTAATCCTGCAACAATGCTAATATTAGATGTGAAATGTACAGCGGTTTCGGATAATTCGAGAAGAACAAAACGGTTCCTTCACACCATGTGAACAGGACCGTTTTTTCATAAGAGCAGGAGCAGGGTCTTCTCGGATTACGTTTCAGGATTGGAGCGATGGAAGAATGAATAATGAAGGGAAGCTGCCGCACTTTACAGAGCTGGTCTGGGAAAGCACGGAGAGTAATGTGCCGATTCCGCCACGGGAAGCTACCGGGAATGTGCAGCCGCAGTCAGCCGCCGCCAAGATGAAGAAGAAAGAACCGCCGAAGGAGACGGTACAGCTTCAGCTCTGGGATATGGAAGAGAAGCAGGAACCGGTAACTACTACGGAAAGCCAATTTGTACACCGGGCACGTGAACTGGCGGAACAAAGGGAAGCCGCGACACTGTTTGTTCCATTTAAGAGTTATTGGCCTACATACGGGCATATGACGGGAGCGCAATACAGATGGTATTTCTTCTGGCGGGATGAAGTCAGACATGGCAGATATCCGAAGACTGATCTCTCTTATATTTTTCTGCATGTCTATGAACTGATTAACGGAGTAGGCTGGGAAGAACCACAGGAAGGGTACAGACAGCTGTCCTTGCTATGGGAAGCTTACAGGGATCAATACAAGCGGTTGGATCAATATCTTGGCGGCTGGATTGCCGATTTCATCTTCGTGCATAAATTAGACGTGCCGCTGTCAGGCATCGTTGCCCGTACGCGCGGACTTGCCGGAGATCTGGCAGAGCTGGAGCTGATGAGGTGCCTGACTACTGCACCGGAGCAGCTGACCTTTGCAGTGCTGACGGTCATGTCGGATTACGATATCAGCAAATCCAAGTTCTACACCGGTGAAGGCAAAGCGGCGGCTGAGTGTTATATTCCTCAAGTGGTTGCATTAATAGACGCCTATGTAGCCCGCAAACATGGGTCCAAGCTGGTGGAGATGTTCCCGCCCGGCCCGCCGGTACTGCGGGAGCGTTACCTGTTCCGTAGTGCAGTTTATGATATATCGCTCTACGGCTACTCCGTACTTGTGCCTGTCGTAAGGATCAGTAAATCTCCGCCGCTGCGCAGCCTGATTACGCGGCTTTTCCGGCTCACCGAGAACAAGCTGCGTGAGCTGATGGGCTTCCGCGGACGGCTGAAAGACGTTAAGGTCGATGCGGATATGGACGAGCTGGTGACCCGTTTTCTGAAACGGGAATTCCGCAAGGCAGAGCAAGCCGGGAAAGGTCCGGCTGTCGTTATTGACAAGAGGAAGCTTGAACGGCTGGAGAACGATTCCGAGATTGTCCGGACGCTGCTCACTATAGAGGAGCCTGAGGATTCAGCAGAGTTGGAGGATTCAGAGAATTCCGGGGATTCGGAGCTTGATTACGCTGTCCCTTCCTTTATAGAAGAGGATCCTATAGAAGAGATTTATGCTGTTCCCGAGACCCTAAGTGTTCCAGTATCGCCCGCTGCCGCGAGCAGTACAGACAATGAGTGGGAGGCATTTGCTTTCGTATTGACACCTCTGCAGCGGCAAGCGGTGTCCGCGCTCGCGGATGAGGATGGAATGAAGGCTGTGCAGAAGCTGGCCGCTGCCGGGGGGACGATGCCGGAGCTGCTGTTTGACGAAATTAACGAACTTGCCATGGACATGCTCGGCGATCTGCTGATCGACGGTGAGGAATTGACTGAGGAATTTATGCCCGTGCTGCAATATTTGAAGAGGTGAATCCCTAGATGAATGAACTGAAAATACCGAAACGGATGACAACCGCACTCGTAAACTCGCTCACGGCGGGTGTAGTGCCGCGAATCGGACTGGAACATATTGCTGTCGGCCGGCGTCCCGAGGTGGAAGCCATCCTCAGGGATATGGACAATATTGCTGAAGGCGGAGCGGCTTTCAAGCTGATTACCGGTAAATTCGGCAGCGGCAAAAGCTTTCTGCTGCAAATTATCCGCAACTACGCCATGGACCGGGACTTTGTGGTCGCGGATGCCGATCTTTCGCCGGAACGGCGGCTGGTAGGAACGAAGGGGCAAGGCCTCGCAACCTACCGGGAGCTGATGAGCCTCCTGTCGACCCGGACCCGTCCAGACGGTGGAGCACTCGAAATCATGCTGCAGAAGTGGATTATGACGCTTCAGCAGGCGGTGATGCAGGAGAAGGGGTATGGACCTGACTCTCTGCAGCTTGGCGAAGAGGTGGAGCAGCGAATTTATACAGTAGCCTCTGAGATGCGCGGTCTTGTGCATGGCTTTGACTTTGCCAAGGTGCTGGCGGCTTACTGGAACGGTCATAAGCTTGCCGATGATGAGCTGAAGCAGGATGCGCTGCGCTGGCTCCGTGGTGAATTCGCCACCCGCACCGAGGCGCGCAAGGCACTTGGCGTAGGCGTCATCATTGATGATGACAATTGGTACGATTATATGAAGCTATGGGCCGAATTTACAGGTGCCATCGGCTATAAAGGTCTGCTGCTCTTTATAGATGAGGGTGTTAACCTCTACAAGATTACCAACAGTATCTCCCGCCAGAGCAACTACGAAAAGCTGCTGACAATGTTCAATGATACGATGCAGGGCAAAGCGGAACGGCTGGGCATCTTTATTGGAGGTACCCCGCAGTTCGTTGAAGACGGGCGGCGCGGATTGTTCAGCTACGAGGCTTTGCGTTCACGGCTGGTGGCGGGCCGTTACGGCTCAGCCGAGCTGAATAATTTCACCGGACCGATTATTGCGCTGGACATGCTGTCCCATGAGGAAATTCTGGTGCTGCTTCAGAAGCTGCGGGATATCCACGCACTGCATTACGGCTATGAAGCGAGACTTGCCCAAGAGCAGCTGGTGCATTTCATGGAAGAAGCCGTGGGCAGACTGGGCGCTGACGAACTGCTGACCCCGCGCGAGGTCGTGCGTGATTTCATGGATCTGCTACACACCCTTCACCAGCATCCGGAGATTTCGTTCGAGAAGCTGGTGGGCGAGCGCACCGCAAACCCGGCGGAGACTGAGCAAAACGAACTGGACGGATTTCTTGCGGAGTTTGACCTATGAGCGACAATCCGTTCTACAGGCTGGCTCCTTTCATCAAGGAGTTTATTTATAAGAACCGGTGGGAGACGCTTCGCGAGGCTCAGGTAGATGCTTGCCGCGTGTTGTTTGATACCCCGCACCACCTGCTGATTGCCTCCGGTACGGCCTCAGGCAAGACGGAGGCGGCATTCTTCCCCGCATTAACTGAGCTCTATGAGCGCCCGTCCGATTCGGTGGGGATTCTCTATATTGCGCCGCTCAAAGCGCTGATCAATGATCAATTCACACGGTTAAATGATTTGCTGCGGGAAGGCAATATCCCGGTTTGGCATTGGCATGGCGATGTACCGCAAGCGGATAAAACGAAGCTGATGCAGAATCCTTCCGGGGTGCTGCAGATTACCCCTGAATCGCTGGAGGGGCTGCTCATGAACCGCCCGAATGCGATCCCCGCCTTGTTCCATGATCTGCGCTTCATAATTGTTGATGAAGTGCATGCCTTTATGGGGGCGGACCGCGGCATCCAGGTGCTCAGCCAATTGGCCCGGATCTCGCGGATGGCCGGCTGCCATCCCCGGCGGATCGGCCTTTCGGCCACACTGAGCGATTATGCTTCCGTGACCGAGTGGCTGGCCGCCGGAACGCGGGAGAGCGTGGAGGTATCCGCACCGCAAGGGGGGCGCAAGCTCCGGCTGAGTGTGGAGCATTTCTCCTTCCCTGATGCGCGGGATGAGGTGCAGGCTGAACACCTGGAGCGGGCCCGCCAGGCCTATTACGGGTTCATTTACGATCATACGCATCTGAAGAAGGCGTTGATCTTCACCAACAGCCGCACGGACGCCGAAGAGGCGATTCTGGAGATGCGGCGCATGGCAGCCAAACGCGGCGAGCGGGATGTGTTCCATGTGCATCATGGAAGCATCTCCGCGATGCTGCGCGAAGAGACGGAAGCCGCGCTCCGGCAAGGTCCCGGCCCGGCGGTAGCCGCAGCTACGCTTACCCTGGAGCTGGGCATAGATCTTGGCGAGCTGGAGCGGGTGCTGCAGCTCGGGGCACCTTACAGCTGCGCCAGCTTCGTCCAGCGGCTGGGACGCTCCGGCAGACGCGGTGACTCTGCTTCGGAGATGATCTTCGTCACCCCGGAGGAGGAGGATGAGGAGGCGCAGCTGCCCGCGCGGATGCCCTGGACGCTGCTGCGGGCGATTGCGGTCATTGAGCTGTATGTGCGGGAGAAGTGGGTAGAGCCGCTGAATGTGCGCCAGCTGCCGGTTGGGCTCCTGTACCATCAGACGATGAGCATTCTTAAGAGCATGGGGGAAGCCGAACCGGAGGATTTGAAAGCAGCTGTTCTGAGCCTGCCGTCCTTCCGGGGAATTGACCCGGCGGATTACGATACCTTCATGGAGTACATGGTGGGCATGGGCCATATTGAGACACTGGAGGAAGGCGGACTGCTGATCGGGCTGGCCGGTGAGAAGATCGTCAACAATTTCCGTTTTCTTGCTGTATTCAAAGACGATGAGGAGCATGTCGTCTATAATGGCACCGAGGAAATCGGCTCCATTACCACCGTACCCCCACCGGGCTACTGTTTCACGCTGGCGGGCAAGCTGTGGAAGGTGGAGGAGGTAGACAACCGACATAAGGCCGTCTATGTCAAAGGCTCGCGCGGCAAGGTTGATACCCTCTGGCTTGGTGCTGGCGGTGATGTGCATACCCGGATCATGGCCAAAATCCGTGAGGTATTGGGAGCGACGGCGCTGTATCCGTATCTGGCGCCAAGCGCAGCGGCCCGGTTGGAACGGGCCCGCCGCCTGGCCAAGGAGAGCGGTCTGCTCACGCGATCCGTCCTGCCGGCAGGCGGCGATTCCATGTTCATCCTGCCGTGGGCGGGAAGCCGGCAGTTCCGGACTTTGGAACGGCTGCTGAAGAATAACCTGAAAGGCCGGCTGGGGCTTCGTTCCATCACACCGATGGAGCCTTATTATATGGTAGTCGCCGGCAGTGTAGATGCGGATACGCTGGAGGAAGAGATCATGGCTGAAACAACCGCTGCGACGGACCCGCTTTCCTTGCTGAGCAAGGATGAAGCGCCATATCTCGGCAAATATGATGAATTCATCCCCCATGAGCTGCTGCGCAAAGCCTTTTCACTGGATGGGCTGGATGTGCCAGGGCTTCTGAATGTGATTAAGCAGTGGCGGGTGGAGAACTAGAGCGTTTACTACAATCTGTATTGCGGAAGCACTATGAAATCTAAACTTCATAGCATTAATGATGCGGCAGCAGCCACGGATGATCCATCCCGGGCTGCTGCTATTTTTCTGCAAAGGCATGCCAATATAGGGAAGAGAAATCCCAATATGCATGCTTTTGTCCGAAGAAATAAAGTGTCAGACTGAAACATAAAGTATTAGACTGGTGAGCACTTCATTAAGCCAACCGAAATATAAAGGTCAAATAGCCGGGTTCATTGAAAGGCAGCGGTACTCCCACTCAAACGAGTAAGGGTGTACTACTGCCGTTTCTTTTTCAGATTCGTTTTTAGATTCCTGGGATTATAGTTGCAAACTTATATAATCAATCTAAGTGAAGCACGGCTTTGCCCGAGAATTTCCGTTCCATAAGATTACGGGCAACCGTGTCAATTTCGGTCCAGGGCGCCTCCACTTGGATTCGTGGGATTAACCGCTCATCTGTGACCAGCCGGGCCAGCAAACTCAGATCGTCCGCGGCTGATTGACGAGTGAGTTCCTCACCTAAAAAGAAGCTGTACAAGGTTCTTCCTCCGCTGGTCACCATATTCTTCATATCGATCATTGCGGTATTTGAGGAAGAAAATCCTACTGCAACGCAAATCCCTTGGGGCGCTAGCTGCGGCAGCAACGCCGCCAGTGTATTGCCGCCTACTGAATCGATGATCAGATCGTACGGCCCAAATTTGCTGGCTGATGAAATTGCGGAATATCCAATGATCACTTCGTCGGATCCAACCTCCCGAACAAGCTCAGCCTTCTCTTCCGTGCTTGCCGTACCTACAACGTATGCGCCGGATTGGACTGCAAGCTGATGGGCGAATAGCCCAACTCCGCCGCTAGAGCCTGTAATGAAAATTCGTTTGCCAAGCAGCATGCCGCCTTTTCGAAGTGCATAAAGAGCCGTGAGCCCTGCTACGGGGAGGGTAGCCGCCATAGTGAAAGTGAGTTTGTCTGGGATTTCGGCCAACAACGATACGGGAGCAGCCACTTGCTCGCTCCAGGCTCCCATCGGGAGCAAACCAACAACCCTGGCCCCTTTTTGCGGTCCTGCGCCGTTCTCTGCCGGCTTGATGACAATCCCGGCGAGATCCCAGCCAGGACGGCTAGATATTTCCTGATTTTTAGCGTCACTCACTTCACCGCGGTTGAGTGAGACGGCCTTCACTTGCACAAGCGCTTCCCATGGCTTAGGCTGCGGGGCGTCAACTTCCTTGAAGGCCAAATGAGACGGGGCACGCGGATCAACAACAATAGTACGAATCATATCGGTTTTCCTCCATGTTGGTTATGGTCATTAGATGACCTTCATTTCAATGAGGAGTATACTTTAAATGAAGGCTCGGCCCAAGTGCAGAACTACACTTCATAAGAGAAAGGAAGAGAAGATGGATACGGAGAATTCCAGACATAGAATCGTAATGGGAGAAATTGAAGCCCTGCGGATAAAACGCCAGCAAAAGCTTGTCGATCGACCTCAACCGTCCTTGAAACGATTTACTCAACAAGAGCTGAACGACGAGGCTTTTCCTTCGTATAAAAATCTGCTGGTTGGACGTACCCGCCGCATACCGACCCGCCAGACGATAATAAATATTGCAGAATATCTTGAGTGTACATCCGACGAGCGCAACGATTTGCTTATGGCAGCCGGTTTTCTTCCAATTCAGACCGAATTGTATGGACGGTCGTTGGAGCGTGCATTAGAGTGGGCTCAGCAAACGATGAGGAGTATTCCTTTTCCAGCCATGGTCGTAACACATACTCAGGACATCAAGGGATTAAATGAGCCTTTTCATCAATTGTTCGAAATCCCTCTCGACCGTTCATATGACGGTTTAATGAATAGGGTCGATTTACATTTTAATACTGGTTTTCCTATCCGGTCCCGCTCCACGTTTGACAAGGCGTCGTTTAAGCAGTGGGAGGAGCACATTATAAACGGAATACAAGCCTTTAAGAGTGAGCACATACTCTCGCGTTATGATGCGTGGTATCAAAAAATGCTGGATAGAGTTCAGAAATATAACGCGTGCGAATATCTGAGTGTGCCGGATGTAGGGGGAAATGTTGATCAAATACAAACAATTCTAGCCAGAATGGAAAGCTCCGGAGGCCTTATTCCCGTACGCTACAGACAGATTTCGATTTCTGCAGGCGGCCGCTTATATCCGCAAATTGAGGTTTTCCTGCCGGTAGATTCTGCCGCGCGCACAGTTTTCGAGAACCTGGGATGTCCAGCTGATTGTGCATTTGTCTAATCCGACACTTACAAGAGGATGGAATCGAAAAAGTTATTGATAGCTGATAATTGAATAGGTGGTTTATTAAACTACTATGAAAATTCATAAACAGCAAAAGTACGGAAAAGGCAGCACTAAAGAAGACGCAGCTCGTTCGTTTTTTTAAAAGGGGAGAGCGCCTGAATAGCTTTTTATTGTAGCTTATATAGATCAAGAGCCTTCTGGTTTAGTGATGGTAATGGAGTAGCCTAGCCCTTCAAGTCTGCGTAAAGCATGTCGCACAATGGACTGTTCCCTTTGCTTATTGAAGTAGTCTTCCCCTAGATCAACATACATTTCTTTACGAGTTAGAAGGTAATAGGAGATTCTCAACATGGCATGAGCGACTACAATTCCTGCTCGTTTCCTTCCTTTTCGCGCTGCTGTACGCCTATACAGTGCGCCAAGGTAATTCTTAGATCCTTTTACGGAATGAGCAGCTTCGGTTAAGCCTGATCTCAAATATTTATTGCCCTTTTTGGTTTTAGCCGATTTCCTTTTGCCCGCACTTTCGTTATGGCCAGGAACAAGTCCTGCCCAGGAACACATATGAGCTGCGCTTGGAAACTGGTTTTTAATATCTGTACCGATTTCAGCCAGGATTTGTTCGGCCATTCGTGTTGATATGCCTGGAATTGAGTCTAATCGTTCGATATCTTCTTGGTAAGGATTTACTCGCCGTGCAACTTCTTGATCCAGCATATCAATTTGTTGAGTTAGAAAGTCGATGTGAGTTAGAATGGTTTTTATCATTAGGCGTTGATGGGGACTTACGTATCCTTGGAGGGCAAGTTCGAGTTCATCTTTTTTTCGTTTTAGTGTTCGAAGGGCCATGTTGGCCAGTTGCCCAGGATCATCTATACCTTCAGCAATCGCATAAAGCATTTTTTTAGAGGAAACTCCCATAATATCTGAGACAACGGAACCAAGCTTAATATTAGCTCCCTCTAATACTTTTTGGATTCGATTATGCTGTCTGGCACGTTCTTCGATGATACTCCGGCGATAACGAACAAGCTCTCTTAACTCACGTTGATTACGGTCTGGAATGAAACTGGCTTTAATCAGTCCGTGGCGAAGGAGTTGGCAAATCCATTCTGCATCTTTAACATCGGTTTTGCGTCCAGGCACAGCTTTCATATGCTGGGCATTAACAACCAGAAATTCGATCTCTTCAGCCTCAATTAAATTTACAATAGGTTTCCAATAAACACTTGTGCTTTCCATGGCGACATGAGTACAGCTGTGCTCCTTAATCCAGTCCACTAACTTAAGAAGAAATACAGTTTTAGTTGAAAATGTTTGAATCTCCTTTCCTTCAGGTGTCATGATGCATGCAGTAATATTGTCTTTATGGACATCCATACCGCACGCCCGTTCAATAATTACATCCATGCCATTCAACCTTTCTACGGCATCATGATTGGAGACTGGTGCAACAACCAGAATAGGATTAATCTACTATGAGTGCTTCCCAGTGGGAGCAACATTCAGTGGTGCACCGTGGTCGTTGGAGTCAGACTAACGGATGGGCTCTAAACGCACCATAGTTCATCGACCTTCCTCTCCCAGCCGTACTTCCAGTATAAAATACCAAGCAAAAATTTTCATTCTCTGTGGTGCAGCGCTGATTTTGCGCTGCATGGTTGGCTAATGGGGAACGATAGTTTAATGACAACAGCGGCAGTCTAAGGCTTTATTTATCAAGTCTTGGTCTGCCGCTGCTTTATATTAATTGTTCAGTCTAAATCAACAACTCTAGTCTAATACTTTATTTTCACTGAACAGCTTTATTTTATATATAGAAAAAACAAACCTTTATTCTGCAGTTCCCACCTTGTTGGAAGCGCTTAATCGAAAGATAATGAACATATCACGAAGACAGGGGGCAACAAACAAATGGTCAACAGAAAAATGCAAAAGACATTCTCCATCGGTTTAACTGCTGCTATGGCATTAACCTTGGCGGCATGCGGCAACTCCAACAACAACAATGACAAAGGGGGTAACAACGCAGCTCCGGAAAGCACCAAAAGCGCTGCGGAAGCTACCAAAGACAGCGGCAAAAAAGTAACGATTACCTTCCAGAACATCTATCCTGACCCTGCAACACCTGCCTACAAAATGATCCGCGAATTGGTGGCCGAATATGAAAAAGAAAAACCGAACGTTCATATTGAACTGGATACATTGAACACAGACCAGCAAAAAGTAAAGCTTAAAACACAAGCGGCCTCCAAAGAAGTGCCAGACATCACCATTGTTAACCCTGCTGCACAAATGAAGCCGTTTGTAGATGCCGGATTGTTCGCACCACTGAACGATATGCTGGAGCAGAACGGACTGAAGGATACGTATCAAACTGGATTGCTCGATTACTACAGCTTCAATAATAATGTGTACGCACTGCCTGACGGCAACAATATCGAGGTGGTGTATTACAACAAGGAGCTGTTTGAGCAAGCCGGAATTGCAAACCCGCCAACCACATTCGAAGAAATGCTTAAGGATGTAAAGATTCTCAAAGAGAAAGGAATCACACCCCTAGCGATCGGTGAAAAGGACTCCTGGACAGGCTCATTCCTGTTCATGAACATTCTGCTCCGTACCAACGGCGGCCCGGGTTTCCTGCAAGAGGTGCTTGACGGCAAGAAAACGTTCGAAGATCCAGCATTCGTAGAAGCAGTAGACGCCTTCCAGCAGTTGGTCCAAGCCGGCGCATTCCCTGATGGTGCAACATCCATTGATGCCAATGCAGGCGGCAATATCTTCAAAACAGGTAAAGCGGCAATGTGGTCTATCGGTTCATGGGAAACCGGAGCCATTGATGCTTCATCTGTAGCCGGCAAAGTAGGGGCCTTCCAATTCCCTACAGTTAACGGTAAAGGCGACCCTAATGAATTTATGCTTGCACCAGGCAGCGCATTTGCCATTTCCGCAAACAGCGAGCATTTGCAGGAAACCAAGGATTTCCTCAACTTCTTCGCATCCAACTATCCTAAGAAGCAATTTGAACTGAAAAATGCCGTAGGTCTGGGCCAAAAAGTAGATGGCGATTTGAAAGCTGCCGGTTACTCCGATCTTGCGATTAACATTGCAGGCCTGTTCAATGAAGTCAAAGGCGGTGACCTGGCGTTTGACAATACGATGAATCCGGCAACGGCGCAAGTTCACTTGAGCAGCATTCAGAACCTGTTTGTGCAAAAAGTGGATTCCGCCGCAGTGGGCAAGGAACATCAAACCGCATTCGAAGCTAATAAATAAGAAGCAATAGAAACATTCCCATGATCTATCGATGCGAAGCGAGCTGACCAGAGCTTCTTCGCATCGATCTATGATGGACATAGAAAAAGAAATCTGCTTGTTTAGGAGGCGGGAAAGATGAAAGTACTAAAGGTGCCAGGACGAACAATAGCCGTCTTCGTATTGCCAGGTCTGCTCTTATATGTATGCCTTGTGTTTGTTCCCATACTGGTTTCATTGTATACAGGCTTATTGAAGTGGGACGGTCTCACTTCTGCAGAGTTTATCGGTTTCGGCAATTTTAAAGATATGTTTTTTAATGATCCTGTCTTTTGGCCATCAGTAAGAAGAACACTGCTGTATGCGGTGGCTTCCATGCTGGAAATTCCACTGTGCCTGTTTATGGCTATTTTACTTAACCGTTATTTGAAAAGAGCAAATACTCTGGTTTCGATCTATTTCACACCGGTTATTCTTTCCGTCGTCATTATCGGCCAATTGTGGAAAACGGTCTACAATCCGGCTTCCGCAGGAGGTATGCTGAACGGGGTTCTGATCTCCCTGGGACTGGACAGCTGGACACATAACTGGCTCACTGAACCCAAGATTGCCATGTTCGCACTCTATTTCGTATCGCTTTGGCAGTTCTTCGGCTACCATCTGCTGATTCAGTATACCGGGGTGTCCAATATTCCAGATGAGCTTTATGAAGCGGCTAAAATTGACGGAGCAGATGGATTTAAGGCGGACCGTTACATCACCCTGCCGCTGATCGTTCCGATCTTTAAAATATCAATTGTACTGGCGTTTATCGGTTCACTGCAGGCCTTCGATCTGGTCATGGTCATGACAGCGGGGGGCCCGGCACATGCTACCGATGTAATCTCTACCCATATGTATAACAGTTCCTTTATGTCCTTCAAGTATGGATACGGCAGTGCGATTGCCACCTTCCTGGTTGTGGTCTGCCTGGTCTTTACCGGATTCATCAATACCGTATTCAATAAAATCGAGCGGAAATTCAATTAGAAAAGGAGTGCGCGATCATGCGAAAATTCAAAAAAGGAATCGTGTATCTTCTTTTCGCCATTCCTGTAGTGACCCAGCTGTATCCCTTGTTATGGCTGTTGCTGTATTCCCTGAAGACCAACGAAGAAATTATGGATGGCAGCTTCTTTTCCTTTCCAAAATCGTTTCAATGGCATAACTACAGCGAAGCTTATACTTCGGGGAGTTATCTGAAATACTTGTCCAACAGTGTGTTTGTTACGGCGGTTACGATGATTTTCGTCATTGTGCTGGCCTCCATGGTTGCCTATGCGATTTCACGGTTCCGCTGGAAATATGGAAACATTGTAATGATGGTCTTTCTGATGGGTATGATGATCCCTATGCAGGCGACTCTGCTGCCGCTGATGATCATTTTCAAAAATATGCATATCCTGAACACACATTTATCACTGATTCTGCCTTATATTGCATTCTCCACGCCAATTGCCGTGTTCATCCTATCCGGGTTCATGAGAGACATTCCGCATGAAATTGAGGAATCTGCATTTATCGATGGAGCCAGTGTATACCGCATCTTCCGCAGCATTATTCTTCCGGTTTCAATCCCGCCGGTGATGACGGTGTGCATCCTGACCTTCATCAACATCTGGAACGAATATATTCTGGCGGCAACCTTCATTTCTTCCGAGAAACTGAAGACCTTGCCATTCGGGGTCTACACTTTTGTCAGCCAGTATTCAGTCAACTATGGAAATATCGGCGCATTCCTCGTCATGGGCGCGCTGCCGGTCATCCTGATCTACTTCTTCCTGTCCAACCGGATTACAAAAGGGATGGTGGCAGGAGCTGTTAAGGGTTAATGGGCGTTGCAATTAAATTTGTATTGGATTTATAATAGGGAACGGCAGACACAAGATGTTGAAAGGAGGAGAGTCCTATGCGAAATGGCTTTCATTCCATCCACCATCGGTTGTTTCTGCTGTTTCTTTTTTGCATGTCCAGTATTCTGCTGATTGTCAGCCTGCTGTACTATAACCGGACTACTGTTCAGCTGCATGAAAAGATCAGTGATCTGTCGCAGAAGAACGTCGCTCAAACGGCCGGGCTGTTTACCCTGCTCTACAAGGGGTATGATTCCCTGTCCAAATCACTCAGCAATAACTTTGAGATGGTTCGCCTGCTTAATGAAACAACTGATGAACCGGCAGTGGCTTTTATCAATGAACAGACTATCACAAATATCATTGGCTCGATTTTTTATTCGCGGGACGATCTGGTAGGCATCCATGTCATCATGGACAAAGGCAAAATTTATAATTACGGCAACTACATGAACGTGGTTGACCCGGAGTACCACACCGAGGACTGGTACCATGAGCTTAAGGCTTCTACGGGGAAAATGGTCTGGCTCGGCGTGTACGAGCATTCGCTCATTGATGAGGTCGAGGACAGTCCTGTATTCGCTTTCGGGCGGCAAATTTATGATCTCAATGAACACAAGCCGATAGGCATCGTTCTGTACGAAACGAACCCGCAGCCTGTTCTTGATGCGCTGGATAATCTGAAGCTGGGAGCGCACAGCCAGG
The DNA here is from genome assembly GCF_038593145.1 of Paenibacillus sp. FSL L8-0340. Lineage (NCBI taxonomy): Bacteria > Bacillati > Bacillota > Bacilli > Caryophanales > Paenibacillaceae > Paenibacillus > Paenibacillus sp. FSL L8-0340. Next base: position 4,069,370 of record NZ_CP151967.1, on the reverse strand, counting down.
TTTATCTGATGTCTCAGGATGGGCGTTTTGTATCCTCGGCTACGGACCCGTCACCAGTCGTGGAGAATTTGCCGTCCCTGCAGGGGGATAAGGATGTCATTGTGCAGCAGGAAAGAGACCGCTTAATTGTAGCCTCCAAGCTGTCTTTCTCCGGGTGGTGGGTAATGAGCATCACTCCGGACAAAGATCTCAATGTGGAATTGATCGAGATGAAGCGATATCTGCTGATTGTTATTTCCATTCTGATTATCGTATCCACCCTGATTGCTTCGATTGTGTCGCAGACCATATCCTCACCGCTCAAGAAAGTGATCCGGGAGATGAAACAGGTGGAAATCGGAAACTTCCGGGGCGTGGTTAATGTGTCTTCCTATCAGGAAATCAATATTCTCGTCGCTTCTTTCAACCGGATGGTCCGGCGGATTGAGGAATTGATCGAACGGGTCAAGCTCTCTTCCGTCAGTGAGAAGAACGCCGAGCTGCATGCGCTGCAGTCCCAGGTGAACCCGCATTTTCTCTACAACACACTGGATATGATTTACTGGATGCTTGATGAGGAGGGGAATGAGCAACTGGGAGAGCTTGTACTCTCATTGTCCTCCATGTTCCGTTACAGCAGCCAGTGGGAAGACGGCGCGGAAGTTACCCTTGAGGAAGAGATGGAGCAGATCGGCCATTATCTAAAGATCATTTCCATCCGTCTTGAAGGCAGGCTGCAGATTGTCGCCGAAGTCGATGAGCGCTGGCTGAATATCCGCGTTCCGAAGATGACGGTACAGCCGGTGATCGAGAATGCTGTCAAGCATGGATTGGAATCGCTTAACCGTCAGGGTATCCTGAAGGTGTACACCCGTGAGGAAGGGAATGTTCTGAAGTTATTCGTTGAAGATAACGGCAATGGCATGAATGCGGAACAGCTGGAGCGGCTGCAGGATTCGCTAAACGGAGACAGTCCGAAAGAAGGCGGCAAAGGCGGCATCGGCTTGCAGAATCTCCACCGCAGGCTGCAGTATATGTTAGGGGATAGTTACGGTCTGCAGATTCAAAGTTTACCCGGAGAAGGGACACAGGTTGCCATCATGCTTCCGATTAGAGTGGAGGGAGACACATACAAGTGAACATTCTCATAGCCGATGATGAACGGGTTATCCGCGAAGGCATCAAACGCACGATTAAGCATCTGTATCCGGAGTATCAGGTTTTTGTGGCTGAAAGGGCCGAAGAAGCCGTCAAGGTGCTGGAAGAACAGCGTATCCACATCGTGTTGACTGACATCCTAATGCCGGGTATGAATGGCCTTGAGTTTATGAAAATTTCCAGACGCAGATATCCCTATGTGAAATGGATCGTGATCTCCGCTCATAGTGAGTTCTCCTACGCACAGGAGGCGATCCGTCTTGGAGCGAGGGATTATCTGCTCAAGCCGATCGGCAAAAACAAGCTGGAGGAGATTATCAATAATCTGACGCTGGAGATCCAGAAGGACAACGACATTTCACGGCAGGGGGAAAGGCTGAAGGCTAGCCTCAAATTTCTGCGGGAAGGTGTATTCCAGCGGCTGGCCTCTGGCCTTGATATCGGCAATTTGGATATTGGTCCGTTCATCGAAGATTATCACAACTTTTACTTGGTGATGGTACAGCTGGACCCGGGGGAAAAAAGCGCGCGCCTGGAGCATTTTATCGTGGAGAATGTACTTTCCGAGCTGATCGAGCTGCATGGGAACGGTTTTGTCGTCAATTTCGACCGGCAGAGTTTACTCGGCCTGGTTACCTTGAGGGAGAACGAGCGGACTGAACCGTTTCGGGAGGAGCTTCGTGCCCATCTCAACCATTATCTGAAGATGCCTTTTCAAATCCTGCATTCCGGCTTGAGTTATGATTTCAATACCGTGCCGCAGGTCGTGAAACGGATGAGGGAAGCATCCGCTTCACAAGCGTTTGAGGCGGAACCGCTGAAGGGAAGCGGAGAGAAGGCCATTGACGTTGCACTGCATTTTATCAGGGAGCATTACAACGAGGATCTATCGCTGGAGAAGATGGCCTCTGTCGTGTTCCTGAACCCGGCGTACTTCAGCCAGTTGTTCAAGCAAAAGACAGGGCAGGGGTACAAAGAATACGTCACCTCACTGCGGCTGGAACAAGCAAAGCTGCTGCTGCTGAACCCCAAGCTGAAGCTGGCTGAAATCGCAGAACGTGTGGGGTATCAGGACATGCGCCATTTCACTCAGATGTTCCGTAAAAGATTCCAACTGACTCCGACTGAATACCGCCAGCAGCAAAATATCAATATTCATCTGACCAAAGGCTGCCCGCCGCAATAAAAAAGGAAGCTGACACCGAATATCGAAACCGGTTCAGCTTCCTTTTTAGTCCATTTACTCGAAAATCCTGCATTTCTTACAGCCTATCAGATGTTGTTGGTGCTGAAGTGGAATGTGCTACCAGAATCTATTTCATTAAAAGCAAAAAGGGCGAATAAAAACAGTAAAATAAGTAAGGTGTAAATAATCGTCCCGACAATCCCGCAGACGAGGCCGGCGATGGCTAGACCTCTTCCCTCTTCATAACGGGTACGAATCTCTTTCAGGGAAATCGCAGAAAGTATAATCGCAATAATCCCAAATAGAATCCCGATATATGGTGACACAATGGACAGAATCCCAAGCACCAATGAGGCAATGGATTTACCATTTGTCTGTGCCGGCGGCGGTGGCGGCGTGTAATAGTCCTGATGTCCAAACGGTTGATAGCTCATGAACAAACTCCTTCATAAGTAAATTGTTATTGCTGCTCCTCGCATTATATAACAATTTCCAGAATATTACGGTGATTAATTTTTGATCATTTCGGCTGTTCTATATAATTTAGCCAATGCTCCAGCTTCACAGTTAGCGTAAGGCCGACGGATTCGGCCAAACGAATGGAGGCGATATTGGTATCCTCCACCTGATATCTTGGAATATAACCTCTCTGCAGCGTATGGAATACCGCAGTGCGGACGACCCGCTGTGCAAGTCCGCTTCTTCTGCCGGCTTCGGCCGTACGCACGGCCCCGATTTCCCAGATTTGTTCCTCGTTGCGGAATACGAGGCAGGTGCTGAGTGGCGTGTCTCCCATGAATATAGATATGGAAAAAGCGCCGTCTGCAAAACAATGCTCAATTTCTTCCTTGCTGTAATCATTCGCCCGCCATAATGGGAGCAGCCGTTCATCCATCTGTTCGTTTAGTACAGCTTCGGCGTACGGATCGAAACGTTGCTCTGCTGTAGAACTATAGGAATAAAAGCATCGTACTTTGTGCAGCGGAAATTGACCGGCAATCGCAATCCGTGTCTGCTCCTGAATTTTGAAGACTAGATTCGTTTCTCTGGGCAATCGCTGTAGCAGCTCGGGCAGCACTTCGGGGCTACTGTAATCCATCAGCACTATTTTCTCGGCATCCGGATATATCCGTTGATCAAAAGAGTAAGCGTCTGCAGGCAGAAGCAACAGAATACCCCAGTGTTCCTGCTGTTGAACCAGATAGCTGTCTATCACCTGATGATAAGCGGTCATCATCTTTAACGGGGTTACATTTTTTAGCGGATTTTCACGCAAGTACTTCATAATCAATTCAGTATGTCCCAATGAACTTCACTCCAGTTCTTATTTATATTCACGAACTACTTTAAGTCGGGATACAGCTCCGATGCCGAACAGAAAAAGGATAAGACCGGCAGCAAGCATGGTTCCAGAGGCTCCAAAATGGTCGGCTGACGAAGAAAAGACAGCAAGTCCCAAAGGGGGACCTACACTCATTAAGGACCCCAGTACACCGAACATCCGCCCTTGCAGGTCCTCAGGCACCTCGAGTCTCAGGATGATATTAATTAGTAAAGTGCTGAATGAGAAGGTGAAGCCGATTAGCAGAATGAGCGGGATGGCCAGCATCATTGAGGTAATAGCCGACAGCAGGGCGTACAGCGGACCCAGCAGCAGGAGACTGACAGCGACCAGCAGACCACGGTGCCTGATCCTGTTCCCGGCAGTCAATATCAAGCCCGATCCAAGCATGTACCCGAGCGGGATGCAGCTCTCCATCAGACCGAACTGAAACGGACTTGCCTTCCATACCTGCACGGCCATGACTTGTGTCAGCATGAGGCAGGAGAGGAAAAATAGTGTGAGTACGGGAAGCAGTAAGGTAACAGCTCTAGCAAATGGATTACTCCAAATATAACGGAAACCGCTGAAAATATCCTGCTTGAACGTTTTTTTGGGTCCACGTGCGGCTGTAACACCAGTGAATGAGCCTGAGGCTAGCACCAGCAGGAAGGCTAACAGAAAGGTCATCCCATCTACAAAGATCGCCCAAGCGCCACCGAAGGCAGCGACAAAGATTCCGCCGAGCGCGTAACCAACAGTACGGGAGATGTTCTCTGACAAGGTCATCCAGCCTGCTGCCTGCTGGATATGTTCTTTGCCGACAACAGTCAGCAGGGAAGCCTGAAAGGCAGGAGACTGAAATTGTCCGGCAGAGGTTACAATTCCGGTAAGACAAACAATCAGGACGAAGGAGAGATTAGGGCTGGTAAGGGCGTAAGCGATTCCCAGTACAGTGATGCTCTGTACCAGATAGGCACATACAATCAGTGTTCTGCGGTTGACGCGATCGGCGAGGGTGCCCGCTACGCTGCCCAGCAACGAACAGATGACAAGGTTGCTGACAGTCATGATGCTCATCATTTTTGCACTGCCAGTCTCCTGCAGTACCCATAGACTAAGAGCGAGACTGTGAAAGGCATTTCCCAGTATCGTAAGCGTACTGGCTGTGAACAACAGCAGGAAAACTTTGTTTTTACGTAAAACCGGATAGTTCACTTGGGGCATAGGGGCATTCACGATCTCAGCGCTGGTAGAATTCATCAACAAAACCTCCTCGTAATCACTTAACTTAAACGTTTAAGTTATTATAAAGAATTTATTGGAGAACTTCAACCAAAAATTGATTGCTGCCTGTCAGACTGGAATCGTACTGTTCGCGAATAACAGATGTCATTAATTCGTAGGCGGTCAGTGCTCTATCGTTCTGAAACTGAATGACTGTCGTACTGTCCAGCAGGATTTCCGGTACTCCGCAGGTGCAAATGGCTGTAATTGAAGAGGCCAAGGCAGTTTTTTCAACAGCTTTTGCCAAATATTCATTGATGGCGATGATATGCTTATCCCGGTTAAGGGTCAAAAAGCTCACGAGTTCACTTTGTGCCTCTTGGGAATTGTTGACAATATGAACTTGCTCCCGCGGCAATCCCGATCCAGCAAGGATCCACTCCGCTAACGCCTTGTTATGATAACTCTCCATGACCAGACAGGAGGGAGCTGTGGAGGAAGATACAGCGGCCTGCAACGCTTGGGGATAGTTATAATTAACCTGATTAAAAAGACTGTCATCGATGATGCTGTCGAGCAGAATCAGAGGAACGCCTTCCACAAAATTGGCGGATATCCGGTAGAACATCTCATCCATAACGTCCAGCACAAAGACAGCATCCAGCTTGCGTTCACGGATTACATCCATCGCAGGATTAAGGGGATTTAAACGGACAAGCAGAGTATGATAACCGGCTTCTGTTAGCATCGCTTCCAGACTTTCCACCAGCGACATGTAATTTTGGCGTTTCCAATAGGGCAAAGCGGATGTCCGGTTAATCAGAATGCCGACCAGTCCGGTCCGTTGTTTGACCAGGGAACGCGCCGCGAGATTCGGGACATAATTCAGCTCCCGGGCAATTTGCAGTATACTCTGCCGGGTCGGGTCAGGGATTGTCTGGTTCTTCACATTATTCAGCACATAGCTGACCGTAGCTACTGAAACGTTCGCCTGACGGGCAATATCCTTCATGGTCGCTTTTTTCATCGGGCATTCTCCTTAACAAGGCTTAGAAGAAAAGCCTATCATTCAGCCACGGGACAAGTCAACTGAATGAAAAACTAAAAATATTTACTTGGAGACAAGAAGAGGCTGCTCCCCGTTATTCAGCGACGGGGGAGCAGCCTGTGTGCTGTACAATTTTACAGCTTAAGTTTCATTTTTGGTGACACCATTCAAACTGGGAACATAATCTTCAGCCTTATTGGTGTTTAACATCTGGGGTTCTTCAGTAAGATGTGCATGGTTTTGCTGGTTGTTTTTCTTATCTGCTTTATTATTTGCACGGTCGTGTTTGGGATCGGCACTATTTTTGGGCATGATTTCACCTCCATCTGCTAACAGATAGTATGAGAAACTGGTTTGCATTTTATCCCAGCCATCTGAAATCGGGGGTGCGTAGCCTCTCTGGAGTGTGTACCGGATCATTTACAAAGAGCGAAGGCTTAGAGTAAGCTGACAATAAAATAACTAACCCAGCAAAGAAGGTGACGGTCATCGCTGTAAGCCCTGTTCCTATTGAAGTGGTTCCTTATAATCCCGCTTGGAAGGCCGAATTCAGCAGAATCAAAAAGCGGATGCTTGAGATCCTTGGAGATCTTGTCATTGCTGTCGAGCATGTGGGCAGCACCTCAATTGAAGGTTTGGCGGCCAAACCGATTATAGACCTGGATCTTGTGATGGAGAGCTATGAGGCACTGCCTGGTATTGTCGAGAGGTTCCGGGAATTTGGTTATGTGCATCTTGGAAATCTTGGGATTGAGGGCAGAGAGGTATTTGAGTGCGAGAAGGATGACGGTTTGATGCAATATCATCTTTATGTATGTCCCAAGGACGGTAAAGGTTATCTGGAGCATATTGCTTTCCGGGACTATCTGCGGAGTCATCCTGCTGCGGTTCGGGCGTATGAGGAAGTAAAGCTGGCCCTGGCAGAACAATACCGCAATGACAGAGAAGCCTATACGGAGGGCAAGACAGCTTTTGTACATTCCATCCTAAACAAAGCCATGCAGTGAGCGGAGAAAAAAGTATGAATAGAGCGGCAACCGGACCTGAATAACAGGCCAGCCGGCTGCCGCTCTGCCAGTTGTTTCATTGCTTCCAGCGGATTGTAGTCCGTTCCTGCTTTCCAGAGAGTAGAGTACATCGCCTCTTGTCTCGCTTGCGAGTTATGCATCAGCTGAAGGTTATGTTGCTGCATGGCTGGCAGCGTATAGTGGTTGGTGGATACGATAAGCTGGGGAAGGCTCGCCGCCCTGGCATCATAAACCTTAATTTCTTTATGTGCCCCAGCTACTTCGATCAATGCCATTGAACCGTGCCTGTCGGAAACCAGAAAGTTCCTGTAATCGGAGATCGGCATGCTGCGCAGCAGGGTAACAGCTTCTCTGGTTGTAGTGCAGTCATCGAGCAGGGCCCGAACCACTCCCGGGAACACAAAACCCTCACCTGTCATTTCTGGCCGGATTCTGCCGGAGGTCATGGTCACGCTGAGACCTTCGTCATTCATGCCGTCATACCGGCCGAAGAGCTGAAGTGAAAATCCGATATGGGCGGCTTGCCCGTCACACGGGTGGTGCTCAGCAAAAGCTGATTATAGAGAGCATCCTCCCAGCCAAAATCATACGTCCGCATGTGATATGTACGGCTTTTGTCTATAGGACCGGTTCGCAAGGCTGCCTGGCTGCAATGGCCGGCTGCTGAATCGAACGCTGTGGTTCCAAGGTGAAGTTATTTCCCCGCCTTTATGTGCAATATGCTTGGCTACAGTTGAATTTTCTTGTATTCATGGCATTTGGATGGTAAATTATAGATATAAGTTTGGGATTGAAATTCAGCTAATAATTGCATGAAATGCGTACATTAATCAATCCGCCAGTCCGTATCTTGGCGGGTTGATTTTTTTAAAAAAGCAAGGCTGGTTTGACTATGTTCTGCTGTGAACAAAACGTTTTATGGTCCAAAAAGGTACCGTAAGGATACCTTTATTTGTTGAAATGCTTAAAGAATCCGAAGGATGATCAATTTCACAAAGGCCGGTAAAAGTTTCACCGCTCACAAGATGAACACGCTGCTTCATACTTTGCTCCAAGGCCGACTGTATTTCTATTTTTCTCATTCGTTTCACTTCCTTTTGAAACTGTGGCATTATGATCTCTACTTATCATTAAACAGGATTAGAAGAATTTAACAGACCTATTGGTTACAATATTGTATTATTATTATATACATTAGTTTGAAACCGGGTTATTCTTAAAGAAACTGTTTACAGTGAATCTAGACCCAAGCACCCTCCAGTTAGGACGGATAGGTTGATTTTCTCAGAAAAATGGAGTTGGAGAGGTGAATGGCTGTGGATACAAGGAATGTTATCAAAGGGATTTATCATGAAATCCTTGAACGGATCGAATTGCTGCTATTGAACTCAAGTCTTGAGTATGTGGAGCACTCTTCTGAAGTAATAGAGGGGGGCATGTATGCTTGGGGACAAGCTGACGTATTGAAAGATGCGTACCGGATGGCTTTGATTGAAGAATATTTGATTCTGGTTACCCAAATGCGGTTGGAGCTTGAAGAGAAAGACAGCAAAGCTCTCGCCAGTTTTGACCATAGCTGCAATATTGTATTGACTTATTTAAAGCAGGAAACGTTTGTGTACGAGAGTACGAAAGAAGATGTATTGAAGACGATTGAAAAAGAATTGGCTATTCAGTACTTCGTTATGAATCTGCCGGTGGAGAACATGAAATAATTGTCCCCATAACCTGGTCGTCGCGGTGAATCGGGCATACCTTTCTTGGTGTAATATTCAATCTAATAACGTTTAGCTCTCAGTCCGCCAGTGTTCAACTGGCGGATTTTTCCGTTGCTTTAATTTCTCTAAGATGGTTATAATACAAACAAGTGTTCTTATTTATAGGGACTGAGGAGGTCAGACAACATGAAGAAATTTGACAGCATATTCGACTGCAGCCGGGTGATGACTCCGGAGCACAAGCGCCGGATCATCCAGGATGAAGAAAGACAGCGCCTGCGAAGCAAACCCGTGCTCGATGCTCAGGAATGGGAGCTGATAGATCAAGTGCTTGCTTATTCCAAGCGTTACAACGAACAGATCACGATCACGCTGTTCGATCCAGAGAAAGATCATAAGATCAGGGGCGTTGTCATGTCAGTGGACCTGCAAATGCGACAGGTCAAATTACAGATTGAGTATGAATATGATTGGATTATGATTGACGATGTTATTCAAGCGACTACATAAATAAGGGTCCCAATCCTGGGACCCTTTCTTTAAAATTTATATGTTCATGTCATAAAAAATTGCGTTCTGCTTGTTACTTCAATGTTGCATATGGTTTGAATTCGTCCGGTATAGCCGTTACCCCTACTATAGCCTCGACAGCTTTCCAGGCCGCTTCAAAACTTGTTCCGCTGTAGATTGTTCTATCCCGCGCAGGGCCAGACAATGACATGTCAAACACTATAAATTCTCCAGACTCTTCAATGAGTCTGAAGCTTACGGCGCGGTCTTTTGATTGCATACGAATCTCCTTCAATTAGACAACCTCCTTAATCTTTTCTGCACTAGTATAAAGTCTACACAGCAGTATACCGCATCACCCTAATTGCATCAATTAACTAATACGCTGCAAGGAGCAACATTGACGGGAAGGTATTGAAACACTACAATTAGCACGAGTAGCCGTTGGAATAATTTAGGATTTCATTTTCTTTCATCGGATAAATAAGAAACCCATTAGGCGGGCTAACAGGAGGTGAAGTAAACAATGAAAAGATCGGTTAACCTGTTTAAAGTTTCGCTTGTGATGATCATTGTCTACTTGCTGGTTAGTTTTGTCGCAGGTCTAATCGGGATGAATTTCAACAAATTATAATGAGTCTGTTCTGCAGATAGGAGGAAGTCAATGAAAGGCGAACATTTAAAATATTTAGGCGGCGGTATAATTGTTCTTGGATTGATTGCTTCGATTCCTGTCGCCATGAATATGGGTACATTATCTGCCGGTATCTATCTGTTCATCTGGTCCTGCCTGATTGGCGTGTTTTTTATCGGTTTCGGGGAGCTGCTGTATTCGGTGCAACGAATTGAGCTTAAGATCGCCGGGGAACGTCCTCACTATGATCCATTGACAGGTCAATATGTTGACAAGACGGTAAGAAAGTAATAGGTTTTAAAACAACCCTGCCGGTGAATTCCGTCAGGGTTGTTCAGCATTTCCCCTTAACTCTCACGGAGAACGGCGCGATACTCGCTCGGCGGCATGCCAGTGTATTTGCGGAACTGCTTAGAGAAGTAGAGGGCGTCGTTGAATCCGACAGATGAGGCCACCTGATCGATGGTGAGTGTTCCCCCCAATAGTTCCCTGGCTTTGTCCATCCGCATCTTCAGCAGATACTGCTTGGGAGACAAACCGGTCTTTTGTTTGAATGCCTTGGACAGATGCACCCGGTGATAGCCCAACGTCGCCGCCATGTGGTCGATGCTGATCTGCTGGTGGAACTGCAGCGAGATCCAACGGATCGCCTGGTCGATCTGGCGGTCAATGACCTCAGGCATTTCTTTGGGACGGGCTGGAAGGACACTGAGGTTGGCCAGACCAAACTGGTGGAGCAGCAGCCGGGTCCAGCCGGAGGCCTCCAGGCTTTCCAGGCGGGGATAAGGGGATTGCTGGAAGGCCAAGCGAATATGTTCGTACAGGCTGTGCAGCTCACGGGTATTCCCCGAATGCAGCAGCGGACGTTCCTTGGTAATCCCGGCATCGGAGAGCAGTGCCGCAACAGCTTCACCCTGTAAGGCTACCCATACGTAGTGCCAAGGGCTGTCCTTGTCTGCCTGGTAACTGAATAGGGACCCCGGATAAATAACAAACGTGTCTCCGGTCCGGCAGTGCAGCGAGACATTCCCGCTTTGAAAGAAGCCCTCACCATCCAGCACGGTATGGATCAAAAAATAATCATGCACGGAGGGGCCGATCTTGTGACCGGGTACGGGTCTGCCTTCACCACTGAATAATACGGCCATGTCTTGCTCTTCTGGTACGAGATTAAAGCTGGCAGTGAAGTACGAATGTTCGAGATTCATTGAAGGGCCTCCCATACATAAATGAGTGAGTCATATTGATATTGCAATTAATCTCAGGCTACTACATCACGATTCCAAATGCAACAAAGATCCATATCTCACTTGTATTTCTCCATACTCATTTCCGGCATTCTAATTTATAGTGAATATAGCAAGGAAACAGCGGATAATGACTGCCATTACTGCAATCATCTGCCCTATTCACCACTGCATAAACTCCTTATTTGCTTAAGGCAGGCATTCTTACCGCAACCAACAGGAGGCGTATTGTTCATGTCCAAAATTACATTTATCGGTGCAGGAAGCACTGTTTTCGCCAAAAACGTTCTGGGTGACTGCATAGCGACAGCGGCGCTGCAGGGTTTCGAGCTTGCCTTGTTCGACATTGATCATCAGCGGCTAAAGGACTCAGAGAACATGCTTAACTCCATTAAGAATAGCAGCGGCAGCACATGCAGGATTAACGCTTACTCCGACCGTAAAGAAGCGCTGCGCGGCGCCAAGTATGTCATTAACGCGATTCAAGTCGGAGGTTACGATCCCTGCACCATAACCGATTTTGAAATTCCGAAGAAATACGGTTTGCGGCAGACAATTGCGGATACGGTCGGCATCGGCGGTATTTTCCGCAATCTGCGCACCATCCCGGTGATGCTGGATTTTGCTGCGGATGTACGCGAGGTCTGCCCGGATGCGCTGTTCCTGAACTATACCAATCCAATGGCTGTTCTGACGAATGTAATGAACACCTATGGCGGTGTGCAGACAGTAGGACTGTGTCATAGTGTGCAGCAGTGTATCCCCGGATTATTTGGCCACCTTGGAATCGACCAGACGGGAGTGCAGGCGAAGATCGCCGGAATCAACCACATGGCCTGGCTGCTGGAGGTCACGAAGGACGGGAAGGATCTTTATCCGGAGATTAAGCGCCGTGCGGCAGAGAAACAGCTGGAGCCTCACACAGATATGGTACGTTATGAAATGATGCAGAAGTTCGGCTACTACATTACAGAATCGTCTGAGCATAACGCGGAATACCATCCTTATTTTATAAAAAGGAACTACCCGGAGCTGATCGAACGCTTCCAGATTCCGCTCGACGAATATCCGCGCCGCTGTGTGGAGCAGATTGGCCGCTGGCAGCAGCTGCGCGAGGAACTCGTCGGCAACCACGAGCTTCAGCATGAACGCTCGCATGAATATGCCTCTTATATTCTGGAAGCAATCGAGACAAATGTACCGTTCAAGATTGGCGGAAACGTAATGAATACAGGGCTGATCACCAACTTGCCACGGGAGGCCTGTGTCGAAGTTCCGTGTCTAGTGGACAGCAGCGGGGTTACACCTACCTTTGTAGGGGATCTGCCTCCGCAATGCGCCGCTCTGAACCGCACGAACATAGGCACACAGCTGCTGACCATCGAGGCGGCAATCACCGGCAAAAAAGAGCATATCTATCACGCGGCCCTGCTAGACCCGCATACGGCGGCAGAGCTGTCGATGGATGATATTGTGAACATGTGTGATGAATTGATAGCTGCCCACGGCGACTGGCTCCCGCAGTATCAATAGCATAAAAGTATGACTAACAGAGCCCGGGAAACCGGGCTTTTTGTGTCTAGACAGGAGCCTGCTGAGGCTAATGGACGATGTTTTTCCCGGAGTGTCCAAACTTTAAGCAGCAATACGAATACTTATATATAGATATTCATTTACGGAACCGCTCCGGAGGTGAGATTTGGTGTTCGTCGAGAAAAGTATGCTTGCGCCAGATACGTCTTATGCAACTCCCTATTATGTCGTAAGTGGCCCACGTCCCGGCCCGGTCTTTATGGTGGTGTCTGGAATACACGGGAATGAACCGGCCAGCATCCGTGCAGCGCAAAATCTGGCGGGAATGTTCACCCGCAGAGAACTGATCCTCCTAAAAGGCAGACTTATTATAGTCCCTCTGGTGAATAAAAAGGCTTACCGTAAGAAGATCAGAGGCAAGCCGGATTTAAACCGGACCTTTCCTTACCGTGGTAAATCGAAGGCCAGCCATTCGCTGGCAGGAGCCTTATTTCAGCTGGCACAGCACCATGGCCCTTCGTGGTATCTGGATCTGCATGAAGCGAACGGACTTTCACAAAAAAATCCCAAACGGGTTGGCCAGACTTTAATTATTAGCCCAGGAAGCCGTACAGCTAGAGTGGCTAAGCAAATCGTTAAACGAATGAACCGGTCCATAACTAAGTCTTCCTATCATTTCAATATCCGGCGGCGTGAGCGAAATGGAACCTCGCGGAAGGCGGTTCAGGAAATTCTCGGTACGAAGGCGGTCACCGTTGAGACCTGCTGGAGTCTGGACTTCTCTTTACGGGTAGGGTACCAGTTGGACATCGTGTGCCATTTCTTAAGAACAACCGGATTTATTGGTTGAAGATGATGAGAAGAGACTGTTCACTTCAGGCTGAACCCGCAAGCAATTGAGGGTTCAGCCTGTTTGCATCCTATAATAGGATATTATTGACATGCTTATATATAATGTATATATTACATATATACACTAACTACATTGTTACAAAAGGATGATGGTGCAGCAACATGAACATTTTGATTTCGAGTACCTCGGGTGAGCCGATATACGCCCAGATTGTGGGGCAGATCCGCCAACTGATTCTACAGGGTGAATTGGTATCCGGGACACCGCTGCCGTCTATCCGCCTGCTGGCCAAAGAGCTGCAGATCAGTGTCATCACGACGAAGCGGGCATACGAGGAACTGGAGAGAGAAGGGCTGATCAATTCCATCGTCGGCAAGGGTTCCTTTGTGTCCGGGGCTGATCAGGAATTTATCAAGGAGCAGCGGCTGCGGATTATGGAGCTTAAGCTGAAGGAAGTCATTGATGAGAGCAGGGCGCTTGGACTCCAATACACCGAGATTGTGGACATGCTGAAACTGCTATATGAGGAGGAGAAGGGATGAGTAACTGTATAGAGCTGAATCACCTGCACAAGCATTATGACCGTTTTGCGCTGCAGGATATTTCACTGGCGATGAAGGAAGGGTATATTACCGGTCTGATCGGCCCGAACGGAGCAGGCAAAACAACGCTGATTAAAATGATCATGGGCATGGTTCATCCGGATCAGGGAGAGATCACCCTATTCGGGCTTGATAACCAGGAGCATCAACCGGACATCAAGAGCAGAATCGGTTATGTGTCAGATGAGAATATTTACTACGAGCAGCTTACCGTTAAGCAGATGAAGAAGATTATTGCTCCTTTTTACAGCCGCTGGGATGAGAATACATACTTGAAATACCAGGAGCTGTTCAAGCTTCCGCCAGGCAAGAAGATTAAGGATTTGTCCAAAGGAATGAAGATTAAATTCTCGCTGGCAATTGCTTTATCACATGGAGCCGATTTACTCATTATGGATGAACCTACATCGGGTCTAGATCCTGTGTTCCGCAGAGAAATGCTGGATCTGCTCACTGAACATATCCAGGATGAGAAGAAGTCGATTCTGTTCTCCACGCATAACACAACAGATCTTGACCGGATTGCCGATTATATCGTCTTTATCAATGACGGGAAGATAGTTTTCAATGAGATGAAGGAAGCGCTGACTGAGAAATATCTGCTGGTCAAAGGCGGCAAGGAGCTGCTTGACCGCGATGTCCGCCGCTTGTTCCTTGGGATTCGGGAAAGTGCGCTCGGCTTCGAGGGTCTGGTCGGGAACCGGGCAGAGGGGGAGCGCTTCTTCAAGGATAATGCAATTTGTGAGACGCCAACGCTGGAGGAAATCATGTATTTTACTGTTAAAGGATGTGATGTGCATGTATAACTCGCTGTATCTAATCCGTAAAGACTTCATGTTGTTGCAAAAATTCCTGCTGTTGCTTGTTCCATACTATATCATTATGGGCTACACCAACTTTGACAACTACACCATGTTCGCCTTGTTTCCGGCCATGCTGATTTTAATCAATTCATGTACAGTGGATGTGCAGCAGAACAATCAGAAATTCCTGATCAGTCTTCCTATGCCGAGGCAGCAGATTGTAATGGCCAAATATTTGGTGCTGCTTCCTTCTTGCCTGCTCAGTTTAGCTTGTACCTTGCTGCTGTATGGTGTTGCTTTCATTGCCGGGCGGGCCACAGAGCCTATTGCCTGGAGAGAGCTTGCCCTGTGCATTGCGAGCTTCCCATTGCTAGCCGCAGTGTACTTGCCGCTGCACTACTGGCTGGGCCAAAAAGGGACTCAGGTGGTCAATTTTATTTTCATCATGTTAATTATGCTTAATTTCGCCGCTTTGACCAAGCTCATGACATGGTTACCTGATCTGGCGAACTGGGTCACCACGGGCAAGACCGAGAGCATTCTGATCCCGGTTATCAGCGGTCTGGCCTATATTATTATCCTATTTGGCTCTTATCTGATTTCGTTACGTATCTTCTCGAGTAAGGATATATAGGATTATTTATACTTGCAAAGAAACGGCTGCGCCATTCCTTTAAGGAAGGCGCAGCCGTTTCTGATTCAGGGGGTACTGCTTTTCTTATTTCCCCCGCTCCATATCATCAATATAATTTTTGGCATCCTTTAGGGATAAGTCCCGCGCTTCACGAAGTACTTTAATGGCTTGTATCTTCTTGCCTTCGGCCAGCAGCAGGCGCAGCCTGTTCTCCAAATCCGGCATTAAATCCATATTCTGCACAAATTGCGGCGTCGGGGCAGCGATCCCCGTCTTGATAAAACCTCCATCCATCGCTGACCGGCTGCCGATCCGTTCCAGCTGTGACTGCAATTCGTTGACTCGCTTATTGAGACTGATTACCCTGAGCATGAGCAGCAACGTGAATACCATTGCCGCGAGTGAGATCCAATCCGTGTTTTCCAAAGAGATAGCCTCCCTATTATAAATGGTGTGGTGCCAGTGATTGTTGGTGCCCGAGAATGAAGAATATCATATCCCTCTGCTGAAGAACATGATATTTTTGGAAAAAGTTTTTAGTGAAGCATAAGGGGGATTTGATATGATTACTTCACAAACGCTTGATGACTATTACGTAAGAATCGGCAGGCTGAAGCAACGT
The DNA here is from genome assembly GCF_038593145.1 of Paenibacillus sp. FSL L8-0340. Classification (NCBI taxonomy): domain Bacteria; kingdom Bacillati; phylum Bacillota; class Bacilli; order Caryophanales; family Paenibacillaceae; genus Paenibacillus; species Paenibacillus sp. FSL L8-0340. Next base: position 4,053,267 of record NZ_CP151967.1, on the reverse strand, counting down.
TATTTGTCGGAGCGGTTTGAACAGGATCTCCCTGTATTCAGCTCACATACGGAAGCTATTGAGTGGTTCAAGGCACTTTTTCCAGGCAGCTTCATCTTCGTGGAAGAGATGGAAGGTGCTAATTCCGAGAGCTACTATTTATATGACATTATCCATGACAGGGAAATCTGGGAACGCAGAGAGAGGGACTTAAGAGAAAAAGGTCAAGCTAATGGACTGGGCATGCTGCTCTGCGCGCAAAGAGTAGATATTTACAAAGACGGTGCAGTACATTTGGCGGTATAGCGGTGCATCACAAGATTTAAGTGTCCTACAGGGGAGACGATACTCGTCCCAGGAGGACACTTTGCTATGTGACTATTTAATTATTTAATTAGATACTGGGCAACGTATTGTTCTGCTCAATGCCATCCCTTGATCCGTACAGATTTCTCCGTCATTTTGGGGAGAGGGACATACAGGTGAGCACAATGCTCCCATCGGCCAGTTCCAGCTTCACCTTATTGGCGGTCTTTGGCGCTGCTCGACTCCAGGTAAGCCGCCGGAACCTGCAGCCGTAGAGGACAGAATCGCGCCCAATAATTATTTATTTGGCGTAGTATCCGCCGTCAATTGGCAGCTCAACACTTGTAATGTAGGAGGAATCATCCGAAGCCAGGAACAGAACGCCTTTGGCGATGTCCTCAGCTGTGCCCAGGCGCATAAGCGGAGTCTGTGCGAAGAAACACTGCTTCATTTTTTCATCCTTGAGCAGATCCTCGGTCATTGGAGTTTCAATATAGCCTGGATGTAAAGATTGGCGCGGATGTTACGCTTGGCATAATCTACAGCAGTAGCTTTGGTCAACATACGTACGGTACCTTTACTGGCAGTGTATGGACCTGCGCCGCTTCCGCCGGCGCGATCATGTGCGGAATGACTGCGTTTTGTCCAAGGAAAATGCTGGTTACATTGATGCCCATCGTTTTCTCCCAGCGTTCCACGGCTTGTTCCATAAATGGAGTCGGGTCAGAAACACCGGCGTTGTTGACGAGAATGTCGATGTGGCCATATGCCTTCAAGGTCTCATCAACGACCCGTGCCCAACCTCTTCGGAGACAACGTTTTGCCCCTTAATTCCAAGCTTCAAGTGCACCTGGCGCCTGTCAGTTTCAGATACCACACGTTCAATATATCCCTTCTGAACGAGCTTACTGCTTAAGCTTGAGTGACGCACTCATTGACTATTACAGATAACATGCTAAAAAGACCGCATAATTTATACGGTCCCTTTATTGTAAAGAGCTTATCTCCATTTGAGCTGAGGTATGAGCATGCAGAGCGGAGAGGAATTGAAGCTTACAGGTACATTTTCAAGAGAGCGGGGAGTATTTTTATCTTGATACCGCTACATGTGTTAGTAATAAAATAGGTGAGAGGGAAACAGAGAAATTGCACCTCCTGGTGTTTCTTGATATACTTTTCACATGTGAATTTGATTGGGGGTTTTACTGATGGCAAAGCAGAATTGCTCATTAGCTAGGAAGTCCTCATGCAAAGCCTAATCTGGGGCGATACTTTGCGTGGGGGCGGTAGGATGGATACGATCGCCCAACCTTAACTTTATCGTTTCTAATAATAGGCTTTGCACCTTATGTTTTTTATATAAAAAATAAGGGGCTGAAGAGCTATGAATACACCATTTATTAGAAACCATCAATATAACGTCATTAAGAAACAAACGGATTTTCTGCAGAAAACGCTGCGAACCGTCGCGGATCGAAACGTCTTGAAGACTGTAAGATATCGTGCAGCAGCGAATATTATTGAAGCCATTCCTGATCTTACAAATGATCAGCAGCAAATGCTCGAACAAATAACGACCTTCGAAAGTGCATATGATTTCCAGAGATACCTGAGCGCATTAGAACCCTGTCTGGAGCCATTTCCACCGATTACGTTGAAGCAGATTCAGAAACTATTCCCTAAGAATAAGAAGCTGAAGGTGCCTGACTTAGGATCTATCGACTTCCGATATGTAACGTATCTGAGTTGGGTAGACATAGCTACGAACAAATTATTTATTGTCTATCCGTTCGAAGGACAGTTCATTGGTATCGAGGGAAGAATCACGCCCACTAACAAGAAAGGGTACTGCTTGTTCTGTAATCGTCATCAAGAGCTTGCATTCCTCACGGTTAAGACCAAGCCAGCGAACGCTTCGCCGGATAATATTTCTTCTATTGGCCAGTACGTATGTCTGGAGAGCGATGCTTGTAATCAGAGCATTACCGATATAGGATCATTGGAGAAGTTCATTTTTTCGGTTCGGAAATAACATTAACTACGACAGGCTGCCCAAGAGGCAGCCTGTTTTACTTTATTCCGTGTATAAGAGTGCATATTAGATCGCGTAAACAGATATTTCATGCTACAACCAGTATGAAATTTTGGTTTAGGCAGCAGAAGGATGAAGAATTTAAAATACCTGACATGAATTCAAAATATTCAGATGGATCATGTTTTAAAATGCTATTATATGGTAAATATTTAATGATAAAAGAGGGAGGTGACATGAGTTGAAAAATAGGCTAATCTGAGAAAATGTAATCAGTAAACCTAATAATGAGGCAGCTAACAGTGTAAATGAAATTTTATTGCCAAATTAATTAACAGGACTAATTGGATCCATAGGTAAAGAAATAAATGAATTAACAGCAAATCGTGCAGTTGGGACTGCATGATCAGAATTAAGTAAGATCCGGAGAAATTCATTTGATAATTCAGACGAATCGAGTTACATAACCAAGTACAGTCTAATTACAGAATATCGTCTTGAATGAACACATTAAATAAATGAAAAGTATCATAGGTAAAAGAAATTAATATTCTAAAAAAATGATAAAGAGTTGTAAATATCTTTATATAATACCACAGGCATAAATAAGCCGGATCAGATGCAAAAACTGCTTGAATTAGACTGGTCCGGTTTATTTACTTGATACTTATTCACAAAACCCGTATTTTGTACATATGTCTCAAATCAAAAAAATAGATACTAGGATCGGGCCATGCGCGTCGTCCGACTTATAGCATCTGATTTAAACTAATTTAAGATTCGAACTAAGGTTTGCATAAATCAATAACCTTCTTACAGGATTCTTGGTTCATTAAACCAATATGACACTGAGGCAAATTGAGCATCCAAAGGGCATTTCCTTTCAGCTGAATCAAAAGAGATTGGATCTTGTTTAACTTCCAAAAGGATCACTCCTGATTATTAGTGAAACAAATTTAGTTGTATTACCACCAGTTTGACTCCTCCATTACTGCTGCGTGTACTACTGACAAGGCAAGCTGGTGATCCACAGGCTTCTACTGATACCTATCCGACGGTCCCGGGCAGTTGCAGTTCAGTGACACAATGGCGCTCGATTAGCCACCCGGAGACTGCAGGAGCAGACCGCGTGGCTCCTACGTCGAGCTGCAGGAAAAGTTTCAGCTCATGCTCCTAGTTGTTTTTCCGGCTGCGCACCGGCAGCAGCGAACGCAGCCGGACATCACCAAGTCCATGCTCAGTCAACTACTTTATTTACTTAGAACATCTGTTGCTTGTACTTAATACTACATTTGCTTTCACAAGACTTCTTTTACCATAATCGCTTGATCTTTATATCCTTCTAAATCATGACTTAACCAATTTTTCTCTTCGGGTCTTTCTTTATAAAAGCGTAAAGTAGCATATTGGTCATCATAACTCAAAACTATAAGAAATTTATTTCCAGGGAAACATTTTCTCAACTGATTTTCCCACCCCTCCATTATCTGAAGTGCACAAATAAGAATATTATCCCTTGTCTTATCTATATCCTTAATGTAGTCATTAACACGGAGTTCATTACAGGATGCCTCATAACCTGTTTTATCTTTATGAAACTTCATTACCCTTTCCCAATTTATGTTTTCAATTTTTAATTCTCCCTCTATATCAAGAATAAAACACTCTCGAACCTCTACTATTTTGGGATATATTATCTTTTCCAACTGAAAAAGGTTTTTGTTTGTTGTACTTATTAAATTTCTGAATAAATCCCTTTTTAAATCAGACATATTTCTGTTGTTATACTCCATATTTTATTACACTCCCAAAATTTTATTTAAATATATTATCTTCCCCTAAAAACTTAAGGCCTTTATCTATAGCCTTTTGAACATCTTTATCTTTAAGAAGTTTTTGTATTTTACTAGGTGCCTTTTCACCAGTTTTTTGATTATAAAACTCTTTATTTTCCACATCAAGATACCACTTAGTATTATTAGCCTCATGATAATGAATTTGTCCATCTCTTTGGCCGGGATTTGGATTTTCAACATCAATTCTTTCTGTTTTACCGTTTTGCCATGTTGTCTTACTTTCGAATTGAGTGCCGTTCTCTCCAAATGTTTTTTTAGCTCCACCCGTCCCCTCAGCTTCGAGAGGCTTCTCTTTTGGTTTGCTCGATTTGGACTGGGGAACTTCACCCGACTCCTCAGCCTTAGGCGGCTTCTCCGGCTTCGCACTTGAAGACTTAGGAGGCGTAGCACCTGGCTTCCATTCCCCCTTCATCATTTGCCAAAGCTCTGCAGAGCTTTCTCCCAGGTTGGAGGCTCCATTGTAGGCCAACACCCCTCCATGAGACATAAGGCCGGTGGACGCAACACCTGTAAGTACGCCGAAAAGCGTTAACACGCCCGTAGACGATACAGCCACGGAAAATAATTCTCCTCCAGCGCCCGCGATAAATTCCCCGATTCCTTGCAACGAACTGACCACGTTGCCTGCGATTTCCCCCACCTTGCCCGCGATCGGATGGTTGGGATGATAATCGCGTTGCTCATACAAACCCAACGATTGGTTTACCTTAATGGTTTCATTGGCCCCCTGGGCAACATCCCATGCCAATTCCATTTGAAGTTGCGCCGATTCTCGCTTGGCTTCTGCAGTAAGAATCTCATTTTCTCCATATTGCTCAAACATTTTTTCCCACCAGGACTTAGGTTTCTCTGTCTCTGGTTGTGGCTGCTGAGCGAGATAGCTCTTGTAATTGCCCCACCAGCGTTGCCTCAGGTCTGCGGGTACTTGATGATAGGCAAGATACATCGCCTTCGATTCTGCCAGCAGGTTTTGAACGAGCTCCAACGGGCCGCCCGAATGCGCTAGCTGCCGTGCACTCGTAAACACGTTTCCCAGGATCCACTTGCTATAGTAGTCTTGCTTTCCCTGCTCAAGCTCGTACTGGCTGATCAACCCTTCCAGCGCCAGACTCGCCAAATATTTCAGCGGATGCAGACCCCCTCCAGCGGCTCCGCCCCCGGCTCGACTCGTTCCCGTACTCCGGACAGGAATCGCTGCAGTGGCCTGCATAATCATACCTGCTGCCTTGCCCACAGGACATCCGAAAGCGTTCAGGAAGACACCTGCTACCCGGGCCACTACCGGAATCGCCCCTAACAGCTTGGACACCGTTCCCAGCAAGGCCTCCGCTTGTTGCTGCGCTGCCGGGCTCGTGATCTTCGCCGCAGGAGTCTCGGCCGGGCTGCTCGATGAAGCCTGGGCTGCGGCTTGGGCGGCCTCGTACGCCTGGATACTCATCAGCGGCGGCTCCGGTACAGGAGGGAGGTCGGCCACGAACACCGGGGCCTTCACCGTACCTTCCTGATCAATCACCGGGGCCTGGAGGATCATACTGCTGGCCCCGCCTTGCAGATACATCACTGTGCGCACAAATGAATTGAATGAATTTTTGTAATGCTATTACATGAATTAAGTGTATTATTGGTTGAATAATGGGTTACTCCCCACCAAAAGGAAACCTTGAAAATACCTGAGCCTCTTCAAGGTAATGTTGGTACTATTTAATCTCGTTTTCATAAATTTCGCTTAATAATTCATAAGTTTTGTATAATTCAGTTTCAAATTCTCTCACCTGAACAATATATTCTAAAATGTCATCTGTTTTTTTTACTGAGTTCAAATTCCTTATTAAAAAACGTGCACTACCTTTGTACTCTACTAAGAATATCTTCCAATCGTTGAAAATATCCAAGAGCGGACAGACGTTAAACCGAGCCCAAGACTCTTCGATAGAAATGCTGTCATATTGGTTAGAATCGCCATACAGGGCTTCATTGAGTCTATTGAAACACTCCTTAGCATCTAAATTAAATAGTTTTTCATTGGAACGATTGCTATTATCTTTAACCAAGGACTCAAGTGAAAATAATACATCTCGTAATGATGTACCCGACTCATAATCGCCAATACGAATTCCACCTATCCAATAGCAAAACTTACCGAACATCCAAAAACCACCATAGTCTGCATTAAGGTCAAACTGAATGGCAAATTTATTTGAATCCCCTATTAACATGATGGGCTACTCCTTTACTTTATTCCTAATTGTTGTCGAACAGACTTTGTTAATTTATCTTTTGTGATTTCTCCCGCAAAATGAACACCACGGGCATTATCACTAAAGTACTGATAAATCTTTCCATCCTTATTCACTCCATACCAGGTCCCCATCCCCCCTCGAACAGATTTATTATAAATTTCTACAGAGTCAGCTGGTTCTGGAGTTTTCTTAGGATTGTAGTATGGACTTCCTTTGTCATGAGCAGGATTAGCTTTATATGGTGGCTTAGTCCTCTCTGCAACAGAATCTGGATGGTATGGACTATCCTTTAAAGCAGGTGATTCAGTACTTTCCCCTTTCCCCTCTGCATGACCCGGCTTCTCCGGCTTCGCACTTGAAGACTTAGGAGGCTTCCCTTCCCCCTTTATCATTTGCCAAAGCTCTGCAGAGCTTTCTCCCAGGTTGGAGGCTCCGTTGTAGGCCAACACCCCTCCATGAGACATAAGGCCGGTGGATGCTACACCTGTAAGTACGCCGAAAGGCGTTAATACGCCCGTAGACGATACAGCCACGGAAAATAATTCTCCTCCAGCGCCCGCGATAAATTCCCCGATTCCTTGCAACGAACTGACCACGTTGCCTGCGATTTCCCCCACCTTGCCCGCGATCGGATGGTTGGGATGATAATCGCGTTGCTCATACAAACCCAACGATTGGTTTACCTTAATGGTTTCATTGGCCCCCTGGGCAACATCCCATGCCAATTCCATTTGAAGTTGCGCCGATTCTCGCTTGGCTTCTGCAGTAAGAATCTCATTTTCTCCATATTGCTCAAACATTTTTTCCCACCAGGACTTAGGTTTCTCTGTCTCTGGTTGTGGCTGCTGAGCGAGATAGCTCTTGTAATTGCCCCACCAGCGTTGCCTCAGGTCTGCGGGTACTTGATGATAGGCAAGATACATCGCCTTCGATTCTGCCAGCAGGTTTTGAACGAGCTCTAATGGGCCGCCCGAATGCGCTAACTTCCGCGCACTCGTAAACACGTTTCCCAGGATCCACTTGCTATAGTAGTCTTGCTTTCCCTGCTCAAGTTCGTACTGGCTGATCAACCCTTTCAGCGCCAGACTCGCCAAATATTTCAGCGGATGCAGACCCCCTCCAGCGGCTCCGCCCCCGGCTCGACTCGTTCCCGTACTCCGGACAGGAATCGCTGCAGTGGCCTGCATAATCATACCTGCTGCCTTGCCCACAGGACATCCGAAAGCGTTCAGGAAGACACCTGCTACCCGGGCCACTACCGGAATCGCCCCTAACAGCTTGGACACCGTTCCCAGCAAGGCCTCCGCTTGTTGCTGCGCTGCCGGGCTCGTGATCTTCGCGGCAGGAGCCTCGGCCGGGCTGCTCGATGAAGCCTGAGCTGCGGCTTGGGCGGCCTGGTACGCCTGGATACTCATCAGCGGCGGCTCCGGTACAGGAGGGAGGTCGGCCACGAACACCGGGGCCTTCACCGTACCTTCCTGATGAATCACCGGGGCCTGGATATCTGTTTCGCCATCCAGGATCATGCTGCTGGCCCCGCCCTTCAGATATAGCGCCGTTCCCGCTTGGAGCGACAGTTCCTCTCCTGCATCCAGCTTGATGTTAGCCCCTTGAATCTGTACATTCCCCGGACTGCTGACGGTGATGCCAGCTTTATGCAGGGTGATCGAACATTCACTAGAGGTGGACAAGGTCAGTTCTTGCCCAGACATCTCTACGCCGCTTCCTTGTGCATGTCTCCACATTTTCACATCGGGTTGTCCATTGGCATGGCGATGTTGACGCAGTGAATCGGTCACATAGGCTTCCTGCTCACGGTTCGTGGGCAAATACAGCTCTACCGGCTCCCCAATTTCCGGCATATTGTACCACCCGGTATGTCCCTCCGCCACATACCGGGTGGCCACCGGGAACCAACAGGCTTTAGCCGGGTCCTGCTGAGGATCCATATCCAGTTGGAGCTGTACGTAATCCTGCTGGACCTTAAGCACTTTTCCTGTCAGCATAATCCCGACGACCTTATCGTTTCCATAGCGGGCATACCGGATATCCTGCTCGGGCTGGAGATCATAACGGGTGCGCAGCAAGCCGTCCTCCAGCCGTGTCACTGCTGAAACGACAGCAAGCTCTTTCCTTGGTCCGACGGGTAACGTGAGCCGGTCGCCCAGCGCATAGTATTGCAGGCTTTCGATCCTATACGTTACATACGGCCCCGCATGTTCTCCCGGTTGTCCCGTGTCCAGCTCATGGAAGGTTTTCCGTACCTGGTAAAACCCAGCCCGTTCCACCTTATGCAGTTTGCCTTCCGGCAGGCCGAAAAAAAGCTTGGGAGAGGCTGCGGTCACCTCCGGCACCAGTACGGAACCGAAGCGGGAAGCAAGGCGCTTTAAAAAAGCCCAATCCGTCTCTTCATATTGTAAAACAAAAGCGTCCAGCTTGGTATGATTGCTTACAGTATCAATGGCATCTCCGTACCTGTACTTGCGCACCAGCGTGGTGACCAGATCATCGTAAGTGCGGTGGATATCCTGATAGGAACGCTTTTTCACCTTACTATCCATCTGATACGAATGCGAAGTTGCCTCCAGTTCAAACGTATACACGCCCCGTGTGCAATGAACCGACAAGCGCATAACGATCCCATGGAACAGCCGTCTTACGGACTGTCCCTGCTCATCCAACTGGTGAATGACTATCGGCTCCTGGTCCATGGTCTTGCCGATACACTTCGCTCCCTGCTCCTCGGGGAGCACGCCGCTGATCTGCAGATACGCATGATCGTTGATCGTTCTTGTGATTTGCAGTCGCTCGATAAGCTGAGGCTGAAAGGGGCCCTCGAAGTGCAGGCTTTCATACCCGATCCCAGCTGACAGTAGACTCATGAGGTTTCATTCTCCTTTCCACAACAATCTAGCTGTCAATCCAACTCCTGCCCGTCATTTTCAATCCGGATATGACCGCAGTACAGACACTGATGGGTGCAGTTTTGCATCAATGCGGGCTGGCCTTCGATCATCATGTCGCTTTTCCCGTTCAGCCACGACATCGTGAGCACAGGCATACACGGGGCTTTTTTCACGCCGTAGATGTCCACCATTTGGCTGGCCTGCACCGCCGGATTTAGCGGACTGAAGCAATTTCCGAACGACTGGATGTTCACTCCCGGCACGTAGTCTCCGATATTCATTTGCGCTTTGTTTTTGACGTAGACGCCATGGCTGAACGGCCGTTTCAAACGAGTGGGCTGTGTACCATAGCTACAGCTTAGAATGGCGCCTGCAACTACATATTTTTGCTTGGACCCCGTTCCCGGCTGTACTTGAACTTCCATCACCTTCTTCACCTCTCCTTGACTTCCATCTCGACTCTTTGCACCCCAATGCCTGTAAAAGAACGGCGCAACAGGCTTTCCGCTACCGCCAACTGGATGTATATGTAAGGCTCCATCAATCCGGAAATTCGGAAAACAGGCGCTTGAATGTCCCCGTGTCTCAGCACCAAATGCTTTAATGTACCATTGGGGTACCACAATGTTTGTGGGGAAAGACACTCGACCACCGGAGGGCGAAGCACCCAATATGCGTCTTGTCTGGCTTGCCGGATATCGCTTAATATGGCTGATTTCCATGCGAGTCCCGGCATATATTGTGCCAATAGTGCTCTCATCCGGTTGGACACCAACGGCAAAGGAAACTCCAGAAAATCCGGGTATACCGTTCGTTGATCCATATGTACAGCTAAAAAAAGAGGGGTTTCATCCTCCGCCTGAGCCCCGGCCCCCCAGAGGGCATCCAATTGCAATTTGGTTAAGGAAGCAGGCTCGACCCGATGTTTGACGCGTTCATCCACTGTTAATCGAAAGATTCTCATGGCAGCCACTCCCTTCATCAAAGGGGATTCCCCTCGAATCGCTGCGCTGCTCATCCGTAAAGCTCACCCCTTGCAGCTTCGCTCCTGTGAAATCAGCACTTGTCACCATTGCCCCGGCAAAAGATGCCCCTGCCAAATCAGCCCCCACAAAACAAGCATCTGTGAGATTGGTCCCGACAAAGGACGCTTTGTGCAACACGGCAGCCTCAAAGACAGCGCCTTGAAGTTGCGCTCCTTTAAAAGAAGCATTCTGCAGGTTTGTACCTGTAAAATTCACTCCCGCATAACCAAGCGGCTCGCCATCCCAATCCTCTTCACCGAACCCGGCATTGCCCATCACACCCTCCAATACTGCGCCTTGCATGGAACAGCCACTAAAATCCGCTCCGTTGATCAAGCTATAGGTGAAGTTGGTTTCATCAAGCTGACTTTCCTGCCAAACCGTTCCGACTAATATACAAGCATGCAAACGGCTCCCTTCCATTCCGATCTGGCGAAAAGCGGTATACCGGAAATCGAAATGGCTGTAATCTCCACCCGGCAGTTGGACGCCGGTCAGCGCCTGATAGCTGTAAGCATGCTCCTGTTCTTCCTCCAGCCAGTCTCTAACCAGGCTTGAATCCAGCAATCTGTGTTCTTCTTTGTACACGCACACGCTCCAGTCCATGTATTCCCCAACACGAATCTCGAACGTCTCTTCACGATCCAACTGCTGAAACTCCGGCAGAACGACCGCCCGTTTCAGTGCCAGACGAATCAAACTGACCAACATGGCATGGATATGCACCGCTGCTCCCAGCATCATCTGCTCCAGCACAAGCTCGGATAAAGCGACTTGCTGTGCTTGTGCCTCGGTTAGGAGATGCCCCCGCAATTCCGTCCAATAGCCATAGACCCAACTTGCATCGTACACGGACTGTACCGGTTTGGGATCAAGCACCCATAAGTCGTCTGCTGCCTCCACCCAATAGACAGGATGTTCTTCCAGCCATGCGGTGCGCAGCATGGAATAGGTGATATATCTGATGTTTCCTTTTCGCCCCGCAAGCTGCTCTTGCCGGAGCAGCACGCAATACTCCCGAAATTCATCCATAAAGGCTTGAATCCGTTGCTCCTTCTTCATATTCAAATCCAGCGCCCATTCTCTTTGGATACTGGACCAAGCCCCGTTCACCATCGCCCGCTGCTCGTCCATTCCATCTGCTTGCTCCTTCACCTGCATCCATCCACCACCTGATTTTGCTTTATGTTCAACCCCATCATCTCCATAAACGTAAAAGTATACATCCAGACAGGATAGCGCTCCCGCACTACACTCTAATTCGATTTCACCTCGCTGCCTTTCATGCCTGCCGAGCCGCTCAAATGAAGATGGCTGCCGTTGCAATCCATGCGCAGCTCGCGGCCTGCGGACAGATTCATCGTTTTCCCTGCCGACAGACTCAAGTTGCCGCCAGCCGAAATATGGACCTGCTTGCTGCTCACGATATGAATACCTTCACGATCATCCAGCTTGATAAAAATGGAGCCATCCTTACCGGTTATGACCAGTTCGTCCGGTCCCAGCCGAATTTCCTTGCCGTGCGGTGTACGCCATATTTTCAAATGAGGATCAGAAAACTTGTTATGGGCACTTGTTCTGTCCGCACGTCTGACCGCACTGCCGGCAACCCCGTCTTCTTCACGGCTGCCGGGAAAATAAAGAGACACCGGATCATCAGTTTCCGGCATCACATACCAGCCTGTATGTCCGCCGCCGCTATACACGGTCGAGTAGTTGAACCAATGCGCCGTGTCTACCTCCTGCTTATCGTCGCAATCCAGATGGATGCGCACCTGATCCTGCCGCACCTCCATAACCCGTCCGCTTAACGATGCACCTGCCAGCTTTTCCTGGTAGTAGCTTTTTTGCCACAGTCCTTGGTAAGAAGCAAGTGTATATTGATGTCTTAACAGCCCCTGCCTCATTTCAGTATAGGCCTCCGTCACATACAAGCTGTGTCCCTGAAAGGTCATTTGAGCGCCCAAATCCAATACCTCGTCCGTCTCTACCTCATAGACAATAAAATCATTTTCGTTCAGCTCCGCCTGCTCATTCTCCTGGAAGTAACGAAACGGCAGCATCTGCTTGCGAACTGTATAGCGGGTATGATCCAGCACCACCGGAGCAGGGTTATCCTCAATGCCAAAATAAAATTTTGGGCTGTCAAAGCGGGCCGCAGGCATCAAGCTCGTATGATATCGGGAGGCCATGCGTCTTAAAAATGCCCAATCCGTCTCCTGATACTGAATGGCAATCCGCCCGATTTTCGCTCCACCTGTAGCCCCGTCAATCACATCCAGGCCTTCGTAGCCCTTCCCGATCTGCTTCAACATTTGCGGGACCGTCATTTTCGTATGCTGAAAAGAGCGGGTACGCCGCTGAATGTCCATGCGGTAGGTATGGGAAATGGCTTCTACCTCCAGATAGTACACGTCCTGCGCGACTTTCACCTCGACCGATAGCGCAATCCCGCTAAACAGCGGCTTGCTGTCACCGGACTCCTCTCGTTGGCTCACTTCAATGACGGTGTTCTTACCCGTCGATTCCACATAACTGTCCTGCATGTCTTCCGGGATGACACCTGTAAAATACAGCCGGGTGTGCTCGTTGATTTTTTTGGTCAAGGTAAGCAGCTCCAGGTTGACCAGAGCATAGGGAGAGATTTGGATATGTTCGTAGCCCAGGCTCATAACGAGGCCACCCCTTTCTTAAGCGGAGGAGGGGAGAGAAGCGGAAGGATACGGAGGGATTGCACCAGATGTTCCGCTACAGGCAACCACGTCTCCATACTGGACTCCACACAGTTGAAGGTGCCCATCATCACATGTCCTTCATGGATGAACAGCAGCATTTCATTGTACAGATTCTCGTCTACACCCGCTGCTACAAAGCGGATGATTCCGATGGACAGTCCGGAACGATTGATGACCTGTTCGGTGCCTTTCCAATTACGAATCGGTTGTACAGAACGTAAGACATCGGCCATCTGCTCCGTAAACTCAGGGAGTTCGTCGGCATCCAAGAGCGTATCTGCAGGACTCAAGGTGATGTTAATCGTCTCATCCAAAGAGGTGTAGATCACCTGGGGGCGATGCTCCGAAGGGTATTTGAATTTGGATTTCTCCAGCGGCATAAGACTAAAGGATTTCGGTACACTAACCTCAATATGCCCATCCAGAATCGTTCTTGGCTCTAGCGTGATATGCTCCTTGCCGATTCGTAGAACCATGTTTTTTTCAGCAACGGGGTTGTCCTGCTCTGATTCAGATAATGGGAGTAGGGCCAATTTCGCTTGATCGTTATCAGTTGTCGCCTGGTCAATGACCTTATTCCTGAGGCTAAGAATTTGCTCGTCCATATAGTTCATAGAGCTAGTCCCTTCTTCTTAAATGTATGAGGAAAAATAATCCAGCATACCTATATATCGGTTCAAGCTTGATTCAACATGAATTCTATTATGTAGTACGTATATCAAGTGCTTTACGAAGGCGGGGTATTGATTCTTAAAATCATTCCAAAATATAATTTAAAGATGTGATTCCCCTCACTTTTATCCTATAAAATATCTTTCGTATCATAATTTTCATATTTTGTCATGAAAAAAGCCCCTGCTGTTTCTGCAGAGGCTCGTCCGATATGCGTTTTAATTAATGGTCTACCCATGGTACAAGGAACAATTCCGCCGCTTGAGACCGTATCCGAGCTGGTGGATCCACTGTACGCGCTGACTACGAAATCGTTAAGACTAACTAAAGCAACTACAATCAGGATGAACGCAATATGCCTGAAGTTTCATGGGGTACGATGAGGCTAGCTTCCTTATGATACCTATGAATCTGGCTACCGAAGCAATGGACAATCCTAGTCACCGTTGGTAATAAGGTTTGCATAAATCGATAACCCTCTCGCAGGCTTCTTGGTTCATTAAACCAATATGACATTGAGACATTTCGATTTTTAATTTAGAACTTAACCACTTGTAAGCTTTAGAGCGTGCTACATTTTTTGAACAGCCCGTTTTTTCCATTTTCCTTTTACATAAGATATCAAAATAGTTATGCGCTATTACTCTGTATTTTCTAGTAATTGAATCAGCTGTCGTACCTAAAGGAATTTTGGTGCCTTGATGTACCCCGACATAGCTCCCGCAATTTGGACATATCCATTTTGAGTAAGATTTGCTTTGCTGGTATTCATTAATTGAGAAACAGTATGAGCATAAAAACTCATAATGTTCTGAAGTTGGTAGTATCATTTGTACCAATACTTTTTTTGAATCAATCAATAACTCTGTGAATCCTAATTCTGTAAGATTATCTTTCGACAAGTTTATGTTATATCTTGGATTTAAAACATTCTTATGAATGGTTTTAATTGCGAAAAAGCTCCTATATAAATTATAGCTATCAAGAGTTGATTCTTTTAAAAGTTTAATATAACAATAAATATGTAAAGATCTAATATTCTTTATCTTCTGCAGTTTAAAATTAGACGAACAATAATGTACAAAATCATATCCATACCTTTTTAGTAATGCTTTATCTTTTCCATCACAGTTCCTAATTATTTTTGCTAATTGAGCCTCCAAAGGAGAGTTTGCCTTTTTAGAATGAAGGCGGCTTGAACCTTGTTTAATTTCCAAAAGTATCACCTCTGTTTGATGCTTCCCCTGCAACTACGGCAAACTATACATGTTTAAGCTAACTAACATTACTGCTAATAAATATTATCAAATCTCATATACAGGAAAAAAATAAAGATTAAAGGAACAATGTTCTATGCCCACTTCACCAACGAAAGGCTTCTAATATATGAAAATATCAAGCCTCGGAAACAATAGTTCATTCTTGAATAGCAGTCACGACACCATCATCCAAGTAAACATACTTATTATCCCTATAAACCCATTGCTCTGAAACTCTATTAACTGTAGTTGTTTTATTAATATCTGTTGGTAAACCCCAGCTTGATTCTTTGAGTTCGTTTCTTGTCATTCCAATAAATGGAGAAACACTATTTGCTTCTTCGATCTCTTTCTTTACTTTTTCTTCATTTTCTTTTTTTGCATCTGCAAGGATTTTATTGTGTGCCACTAAATCCTGATCCCACTTTTCTAACGATTGATA
Source organism: Paenibacillus sp. FSL L8-0340 (assembly GCF_038593145.1). NCBI lineage: Bacteria > Bacillati > Bacillota > Bacilli > Caryophanales > Paenibacillaceae > Paenibacillus > Paenibacillus sp. FSL L8-0340. Next base: position 4,037,815 of record NZ_CP151967.1, on the reverse strand, counting down.
ATTCAATTTTAACTCAGTGATTTCTTTGGAAAGACGCTTACTATATGCAGATGGTATGTTCATTAAATAGAAATGAAATAAGCTGGTTTTATCTGTCCCATTTTTTTTCTCTGCTAATGCGTTTGCATAATTATAAATTGCTGACGTCTCATCGTTATATCCTGGTTTAATACTGTTAGAGGCGAGTTCATACTTCTTATTTTTAATTAATTTGATTGCTTCAGCAATTTCTTTTTTAGCCTTAATCTTGTCTTGTTCTTCTCTATCTAGTTCAGCTTTTTTAGAAGTAAGTTCATAATAATCTATTCTTTCTTTTTGAAAAGCTAAATAAAAGGCATTCATTTGATCTTTAAATTCTCCGGTGTAGCCCTCAATATTTAACTTATTAATCCTTGCCAATATAGGTTCGTATAATTTTGGCGTTTCGGTGCTACTGCTTAAATTAGCAGATTCAATTCTAATTTCAACATAAGAACTTAATAGATCGAGATCCTTAATATCCAAATTATTTACGTTAAGTATAAATTGTTTTGCTTCTTCCCATTTCTGATCTCTTATGTACTGATAGAGTTCATTTTGACCTGAAGAAGCTACATTATCTGAAGAGTTTGTAACAGTATCCACATTTTTTTTTATGCTTGAACTATTCGAGCAACTACTTATAGCCAGACTCAGTATAAGTAAACTAATAACTTTGCTAATTTTCATTAAAAAAACACCCCCACATATTCCACACTATAAACAATTATAGTAGATACGTATTGTGGATACCATTAATTTTGATCATATATGGGATTATTTAGTTAGTATTAGTCATGGATAAATCTTTATACAAACCGGTAGGTCCCCTTTGCGACAAGAAATCGGTATCCCGGCCGCGGCCTTCAGGGTAAAAGCGAATGCAAATGAGGAGTCACCTCAGGAATCTATTTCCATTTCGGTTTCTTCTCTAGAATGCTGTGTCATCGAATACTTTTTCTTCCCCCAGTACAGTGGGTGACATTTTACGTCGCAGTTGTCAGCGTCTGGTTGTCGGTTCGCCATACCCCGGTTTCTCTTGAAAGCACCGGGCTATTCAGTAGATTTTCTCCTAGCCGTTTATCGTTGACTATTTTCGCTAATGGTAATGCAGATGGCAGTCATCGAGCTCGGAAAATGAATAAAATGACACAGGCGTCTATCTCAGCTGCCAGACATTCTCTCACCTTCGCAATATATCGCAGCAGCAATTCCGCCTCCTTTTCGACTTGGTCCTTTTCAGTTCTATGCGACCGATCCTATTTCGTGCTCCCTGATTGAGTCCACCGTGAAAACTAATAGGGCCGCTTCCTGAGCTCTGCTTCCGCTCCTGAATACTCTTGTGAAGTGAAGGTACGGCGCCCGAATCTTCAAGCGGGACGACTAGTAGTCAAGTGGACGTTACTCCTGGCCACTACTTAAGTCCGATCTCCACTGCTCCTTACAGCCTTTCCAGGTTTGTTGACGGCGCTCCGGTTACTTAATAGACTTCTCTACCTACCCTTATCCCTGTGAATGGACCCCTCCTTTTGTGACACAATATATAAGATGCTTATATTTCGCAAATAGATTAGGGGTATCATCTACTAAACCTTACAGTGAATTTTGTACATATGTCTATAGAAGTAAGCTCATAAAGTGCAGCAGCCTTTTTGAAGCCTGTTTCATCTCCAAGTTAACTACTTAATATGATATTTTCCAATGTTAGGTTTACTGCATATTCTGTTTTCCCCCGTTTAAATAAGTAAATGGATAACAGATGAATATATTCTACGTAGTAGCGAACATCCACAGCAGGTGAATTATCATTAGCTTTCTCCACACCACCCTGTAACTCTTCCAAAGCCCAATCCACTGAGTAACTGAATTTCAAAGCCGAGTCCAAGATGTTTAACAAGCCAGCGGTCAATTCTTCCCTGTCACATGCTTTTAGGAAACTCACGTATTCTGGCAATACTTCTTTATTTCCTTCAAGCAAATCAATAACAAAAGCATTCGCAACGGCAATACTCTTGTAGTATTCGATTTCGGCTAGAGACTCTTCGTCCTCAAGCTTAACCCAGCTCAAATACTACTCTGTAGCTGCCGGGTTACCAATTTCGTCATATTGCATGTGATGGTGCGGGATTTAACATGCCGGTCAATGAAGGCTCTGTATCCTTGGTAACTGATGCAGTCCTCTGTGAAAGTCCCCGGGTCCCATATAACTGTTCTGAATCTTAGGTATGGCTCAAGCCATGACGGGTATTTCTGCAGCAGCGTAGCACTCAGGAGCCAGTAAGGGACGCTGCTTGCTTGTTCTGCCAGGTGCGCTAAGAGCTATTTCAGCGGAGCTGGCGGCATGGATTTGGGAATGATTGAGGCCGGGATTGAGGTCATTGAATCATATGAAATTGACCGTGCTGCCTGCGACACGCTGCGGACAAACTTCGGCCATACAGTGAACGAAAGCGACATCACACAGATTACGGTGCTGGACCAGCAGGACGCTGATGTTTATATCGGGACATTCCCCTGCACGAAATACAGCGCTATTGCCGATATTCACGGGACCCGAACGGGTGATGATTTATTCCTTCACTTCTTCCGGCATGTGGCGCTGGCCCAGCCTGAAGCCTATGTCATTGAAAATGTTTCAGGGATGAAGAAGTTTCAGGTTGTAATGGAATGCATGACGAAACTGCCGAACTATTATGTTCGAGTGGAGTGTCCAGTTAACGCGAATATGTGGCTGCCGCAGGAACGTAAGCGGCTGATAGTTATCGGAACCAAGAAGCCGTTCGACACGCTGCGATACCCGGAAGGGTCGCCGCTCTCCATGCGGGAAGTTATTGACGTTGGGGCAGAGGTATACACTCCGGATTACGTGCAGAAACGGCTGGACGGTAGTTACCGGGACAAACCGATTGTAACGGGGCTGGATGGTAAAAGGATTGCGTGGAGAGCCAACAAAAAGTAAATATTTACATTTAAAAACGTATGTTCTAAAATATAATATGGAACTTAATACATAGGAGGCTCATGTATATGATAAATCGAATTTCAACACCATTTAGTTATTCATCTGCTGTTGCGGCTGGTGACTATGTGTTTCTCGGATTACATCGGGGTTTTGGACAGAGCTTTACAGAACAGATTCACAATACTTTCTCTCACTTAAAAGAGACTCTTAATCAACTTGATGTACCACTGGATAATGTTGTTAAGGTGAATGTATACCTAAAGTACATTAAGGACTTACCTGAAATGGAACAGGTTTTTTGTGAGTATTTTGAAAAGGATAAATTCCCTGCTAGAATGACATCTACGACAGAGTTTTTTGACTCTGATTGTCTTATGATGATTGACGGAATAGCATACAAAGGATTGAACTAACGAGAAACGTTAGTTTATTAGTTTAATTAAACAGCGGCAGTCTAGGACTTTAGGGTCTGTCAATAATTTTGTGTAAACTCTTTTAAGCATAGGTTCCCCCGAGGGGGAATTCTCAAACTAACGCAAGTGTTGACCGACCCGATCGGGGAAAAAGACCGACAGCTGGAGTAGCATTTGGCCCCAGTTTTGGACACGTCCTGTCCATTTCCGGGTGACGTCCACGGTAGCCAGATAGAGCATTTTCAGCAAGGCTTCATCCGTAGGAAAGATGCTCTTTCCCTTCGTCACTTTTCGAAGCTGACGGTGGTAACTCTCAATCATATTGGTGGTGTAGATGAGTTTGCGGATCTCGGGCGGGTACTTGAAAAAGGTAGCGAGCTCGTCCCAATTCGTTCGCCATGAACGGAGGATTAGGGGATATTTCGCTCCCCAAACTTCCTCGAAACGGTCAAGTTCAAGCAAGGCACCTTCCTCGGTAGCTGCCTTGTAAATGGGCTTTAAATCGGCAGTTACTTTCTTAATGTCCTTGTACGACACGTAACGGGTGGAGCTGCGGATTTGGTGTATAATACATTTCTGGATTTCGGTTTGGGGATAGCAGGCCGCAATCGCCTGGGAGAATCCGGACAGATTATCCACGCAGATAATGAGGATATCTTGGACCCCGCGATTCTTAAGCTCATTCAGCACGCTCAGCCAGAACTTGGAGGACTCATTCTCACCAATCCACATGCCCAGCACGTCTTTATTTCCGTCCAGATCGATGCCAATGACCATGTAGGCGGCCTTGTTGATAATGGCCCCGTCTTGCTTGACCTTGAAGTGGATCGCATCCAGATAGACAACCGCATAGACGCCCTGCAGCGGACGATTCTGCCATTCTTTAATGAGAGGCACAATCTTGTTCGTCACATTGGAAATGAGCGTAGGGGAGACTTCAATGCCATACATCTGCCCCAAATGATCCTGAATTTCTCTGGTGCTGATCCCTTTGGCATATAAGGCGATAATCTGCTCTTCGATGCCCGTTACATTCGATTGATGCTTCTTGACGACCAGAGGCTCAAACTCCCCCAGCCGGTCCCGAGGGACGGTGATCTCCTGTTCGCCGTACTCACTCACTACCGTTTTACGGCTCTTTCCGTTCCGACTGTTTGGCGTGAGCTTCGCCTTCACTTCATGCTTTCCATAGCCCAAGTGGGTATCCATTTCGGCTTCCAGCATCTCCTGAATTGTCTCTGCGAATAGATCTTTTAAGGCATTCTGTGCATCTTGTGCTGTAACCAGATTATTCTCCTTAATAAATTCTCGAAGTTGCTGTTTTGACCAAAGTCCCATGTGTTCTCCCCATCCTTTCTCTTACTTCCATTTTAATGGGTTTGAGAGTTTACACAATATATTTTACAGACTCGGACTTTATTATCTTGTTCACAGCTGCCGTCGATTATATATTTGGCAACGCCCCCATTACTGCACAGTTTGCGTCTAAGCTTCAGTAATAACGTGCTTTTGTGCTGTTGATTAGACTTTTTCTGACTTCGTGACACTTTCAAAAACGAAACAATGATTACAAATTTCATCTGTGTTTATTAATTTTTCTTCTTCGCAAACAATACAAATCCCTAATCTACTGGCTGATGGATCATATCCATTCGATTCATTCGCTCCGCAATCAGTACATTCTAAGTGAGTCCAATCCATACGATCTGAACCACAGTTTCTACATTCCATAATCTTTCTTCCCTTCGTCACAGTATTCGTCTATTGTTCAGTATTTTCATACATTCAGTTCATATGGGAATACTTATCTTCACCCCAAGGTGTTCTATCGACTTCGCTAATATAATTTTTCTTTGTATCTGATACACGCTCTTTAAACATAATTGCTTTTGTCAATTGCGCTTCAACATCTGATTTTATTCTATTAATCAATAGTTCTTCACCTCTACGATTTTGAACCAATAATAAACGTTTCAGCTCCAAAGCCATTCTCAACATAATAGTTTTTTACTTGTCCTATTTGACCTGCGTACAATTTAAAGTAAGTATTGTCTATACAAAAACCGCCTTCGCTAAACTGTCGAGTGACAATGTGCTCTGTGATATTCACTTCAATACATTGTTCAAAGCGCAAGCAAACCACAACTCTTGTTAATTTGTCTTCCAACTCCAAACTGATATTCATGATTCATTCACTCCTTCGCTATATGCATCTACCGCCAGTGTCTTCGAACTGCGCATCATCTAGCGGAATCACTTTTGTCAAAAGAAGAAATATTAGTCTAAGGAAATAAAGCACTAGACTGTCGGGAGCATTAAGCTAACGTTCCATTACAAATAAAAAAGTAGTATTCTTAAAAAAATACACATAAAGGAGTTAATAAAATGATTACGTTTTATACTGATAGATATAAAGAAGAAGTCATTAAACTAATATTGCATGTACAAAATGATGAATATGGTGTAGGGATTAGTGTTGAAGAGCAACCAGATATACTAGATATTCAATCGAACTATGTTAAAGATGGAGGTGAATTTTGGGTAGCTTTAAACGATAACGGTGATGTTGTAGGCTCAATCGGGTTGCAAAAGAAAACTGACGATATTGCTGTACTAAAGAAATTTTTTGTTTATAAAGATTACCGCGGCAAAGAGCTTGCGATAGGAACAGGCCTTTACGAAGCTATGCTTGATTTTGCGCAGAAACATCGGTTTTCTAAGGTGATTTTGGATACTCCATCCAAAGCAACTAGGTCACACAGCTTTTACAAAAAAGTTGGATTTAAAGAAATTACTAAAGGCGATTTGGCAATTCAATATGATTATCCTGATAGAGATTCACTTATTTTCGAGTTAGACTTAATCAGTCAATAATATTGGGAGTAACCGGTTTAGATAGCCTTTGTACTAATTGACCCAACAGTAGTCTAGGACTTTTTTTATCAGTTCAAGACAGCTGTTGGTTTTTTAAAGGACTATGTGATTGCTGACCAAACCATCTATCACGATGCTGCACATCCATCTTCCATCACCTTACCTATCATACCTGCAGACAAGCAAGGTGAATGGTTGGATTGGCCATATGCTCCTGAAAAGACTGGCGGTTTTGACCATGCAGCTATGGCGGGAAAACCAGTATGTACTGAACCAGTTCCGATGAATACCGCAGATCTTCCTATCTTAGAGTAATTGAAAACACTCATTTTCATGGAGCTGCACTCTAACTAGTAAAACGTTGGAGTGTAGCTCCAGTTATATGTAATGCGCTAATATCCTAAACTCAAACTCCCCACGACCGAATCCATGAGACCGATGAATTCCCGGATCGGCTGTCGTCTATATAAACGAAGGCATAAATGAACACAAACTAATTTGACGAAGAGGTGTATTGAAAATGGCATTAACGTCCGCATTCACGAGCTTCAACCTGCCTGTAAAAAACGTAGAACAATCGAAAGCGTTCTTCACCGGACTCGGATTCGAGATCAACCCGCAATTCCCTGAGAATGAGAATTCGGTAGCCATCGTGATCGGCGACAACCTGCAGGTCATGCTGATCAATCAAACATTCTTTAATACGCTCACGGAGAAGGAATCCGTCGATACAAGCAAATATGCGCAGATGACGATCGCATTGGCCTTCGAGAGCCGGGAAAAGGTCGATGAAATCGTGAATACCGCGCTCTTCTTGGGGGGGGAATTACACGCTGAACCTGAAGATCATGGGTTCATGTATCATTGGGGCTTCGTGGACTTGGACGGTCATCTGTGGGCTATTAACTACATGAACATGGATGCGGCACAAAGTTAAGACTAACGGAGCGTAATAGGGTTAAAAAGAAAAACGCCGGGAAATCTTCCCCGGCGTCTTCTTCGCGATGATTAGTTTTGTTCGGTATAGGCTTTGAAATTGTCCATGATTGCTTGCCAGCCTGCTTGCTGCAACTCGACGGGATTGGAGCTCTCCGCGTCGAACGTTTCAACGACCGTCGTCTCATTCCCTTGATCGACAAAAGCAATATCTTGCTCGCCTACCGGTCTGTAACCTGATGAACTCAAATATATGCAGATCGTAAGATCTTGAGTCTGCTGGGAATACTCGGATAGCAGACTTAACAGGGGGAACGCCCGTCTGGGGTTGGTACTTCACCGGAAGCCCAGTACTATCGGGCTCCTTTCAAACAATAAGCTCACAAAGGCAGGTTATTATACTTTTTCCTGCGCAGTGCGAGCGTCTACGTAATTGCACTTATGCGGTTGAACCGCCGTATACGAACCTAGTACAGTGGTGTGAAAAGACGGCCTCTCAATTAGTGGATAGCGCCTACCCGATTAGAAAACAAGAGAACATTATTCATTAGACAAAATCCGCATGTAACTTAAGACAAGTGAATCATAATAGTCGATTTGACCTGAAGTTCTAGACATTAGTTGGGCACCTTGTACGAAAGCAATAAGTGTTTTCGCTTGATCCAAAGGCTCATTTGAAAAATTGAATTCGCCATCTGATTTTCCGTGACTTAGTACCTTCTCGATCCAACTCGTATTGGCATCAAAAAATATATTTAACTCGTTACGTATTTCGTCAGGAAAAGAATTCAACTCAGCAGCCATCATTGAACACAAACAAAGTTTAGTATTATTTTCTAGTGTGTCTCGGTATAAATCAAAAAATGATTTTAGCTTTTTTTTCCAACTATTATCATCTTCATGGATTCGTTGAAGTTTATCTATGAACTCTCTACGGTAACGAATCAGTACAGCTTGGACAAGGTCCTTTTTAGTTGGAAAATGATAATGAATGCTCGCCTTACGAATTCCTATGGCTTCAGCGATGTCAGCGTAACTAAACCCGTTATAGCCCCGTTCTTGAACCAGGGTAAGGCCTGTATCCATAATATATTGTAAAGTATTTTTCTTATTATTCATAATTGAAATCTACCATCCAGTAAATATACTGTCAAGATTCCCTCCATCCCCTCTTAGTTTTATAGAAAAGGCTGACCACCTAACGTGATCAGCCCATTCAAAGATTATTATCGAAGACGAGCAGTAACACCGCCATCCAAAGGCATTACTATACCGGTGATCCAAGAAGCCGAATCACTGGCTAGAAACAAGATGGCCTCTGCTACATCCATTGTTGTACCATTTCGACCGATGGGATGGAAGGCATTAAAGCTAGGCAATACTTCTGCTACTTGCTCCTCAGTCATGAACGTATTATAGATCGGTGTTTCAACGACTGCAGGTGCCACTGCGTTTACTCGGATCTGGTCTCCAGCTAACTCCACCGCTAAGTTTCTTGTCAATGCGTGTCTTCCTGCCATAGCTGCCGAATATGCAGCCGATGGAGTGGCTTCTACCGCTTGTATTGCCCACATGGAGCCAGTATTAACAATTGCTCCTCCACCTCTTTTTTTCATTTCTGGAATAACTGCCTGAGAAGGATAGAATGTTCCTTTAACAATGGTATCCAGGTACGATTGCAAATCCTCTGCTGTATGTTCAAGAAACGGTGTCGGATTAAATTTCCCAGTGTTGTTCACTAGTATGTCGACTCCTCCGAAAGCTTCTACAGCAGCTTGCACCAGTTTGCTCGATGTTTCCTGCAAGCTGATGTCGCCGGCTACAGCAATAACCTTCTTGCCCGAAGGATCAATTTCCAGAGCAGCTTGCTTGAGAACATCCTCGCGCCGGCCATTGATTACGACATTGGCTCCCTCTTCAAAAAAACGTTGTGCTGTTGTCTTTCCAATCCCTGTTCCTCCGCCAGTTACAATTACAGTTTTGTTTTCAAATTTCATTTTTGTGCATCTCCTTTATCTACTAATAGGTAGTTTGTCGATTTGATTTTGTTTTTATACATTAAGACTTTAAATACCTGCAAATTTATTATCAAGATTCATCATATGCATTCAAAGCATTCACACCATGTGCCATCGCAGATCCCGCCTTTAATGCTGTTGCCACCATAATTGCCTCAGCCATTTCTTCTTTGGACACTTGGGCCTTTTTAGCTGCTTTTACGTGAGCTTGAATACAGTATGGACATCCCGTAACGTGTGCAATCGCGATCGCTATCAGTTCTTTTTCCTTTACACTAAGCATCCCAGCTTTCATTGCCTGCACATCAAAATTGATGAAAGCTTTAAAAGCATCACCGGCTAGATTAGCATACTCATTGATTCGATCAAAGTAAGAAGCATTATACAGTTCATCATTACTAGCATTACTATCATAAGCGTTAAGAGCATTTACCCCGTGAGCCATTGCAGACCCCGCTTTTAATGCGGTAGCAACCATAATAGCCTCAGCCATTTCTTCTTTTGAAGATTCTGGTTTTATTTTATTGACATGGATTTCAATACAGTACGGACAACCTGTAACGTGAGCTACTGCAACAGCAATTAATTCCTTTAATTTAGTTGAAAGGAGTCCTTGGGCTAAAGCCTTTTGATCGAAGTTCACAAATGCCCGAAAAGCTACGCCAGACAAATTACCAAATTCTCCTAGCCTGTTTATATATGATTTTTTGTACAAGTTGTCTTTGCTCATCTTTATATTCTCCTATCATATGTTTTTTATAATATTTAGCTGAGTTGTTTAATTACCTCACTAGCAACTCTTTCAGCTGACTGAAGGGCTCCTTCAAGATGTCCACCTTGTCCGTAAGCTGTCTCGGTCCCAGCAAAATAGATATGTTGTACTCGATCTCCATCAAGTATTGGTCCATAATTCGGGAAATATTGAAGCGGAGCCGCATCCTCGTTAACAGCTATATTAGTGTCAGTAGACCAATCTTTATATAAAATCGCCTTTGTATTCTTTGAAAAAGGACCGAATAGCCGCGTTAATTGTTCCACAACAAGCTCAAGGAGTTGTTCCTGCCCCATATTTAGGCGCATTTCTGAAGGAAGGCTAAAAAAGCCAAACAGTGCGCCAGAATCAGGCGAAGGTGAAGCATCATGAATCTCCTGTAATGGACCGACCCAACTTGAAGCGAAGCCTGATAGACCATGATCACGCCAGAAAGGCTTTTCATATACAGCAATAACCTTAGCTTGGTTAGCCATCCAAGTTGGTTTATTCATTAAATTGGTTTTTACATTAGCCGGAAGTTCAGGCCAAAATGTAATATTTTGTTCAGCAACCCGTGGTGGTAAAGCAATTATCACTGAGTTACCATAAAAATCCCCTGCATTTGTTTGAACCATTACCCTATCATTGTTTTGATGATGAATAGAGATTACTCTTGTATTTAAATGAATTGCATCAGGTGGTAATGTAGCTGCCAACGCATCAATTAGAGACTGAGCCCCGCCTATAAACCTACGCGAGTACTCCATTGCGTCTGAAGACAAATTATGTTGTTCTGGTAATTCGTTTATAGATCGTTCTAACAGAACGCGTCCATCATTAAACTGCTCAAATGTGGCTAAACCGAGTTCTTCGACCAGTCGGTTCATGGCTGACTCATAACGCGGCCAGTACCATGTGGGTCCAAGATCAAATTTACCTAGTTCAGGTTTATCCTCGACTTCTACACTTAAGACCCTTCCACCAATTCGATCCTGAGCTTCCAAAACCGCACATTTAATTCCTTGTGAATGAAGTAAAGAAGCAGCCCTAAGTCCACTTAGACCCCCACCAACTATTATTACTGAGTCATCCATTCTATGTTTGCACTCCTTATTGATTCAGGTGAGCCCGATCGATCTACTTAGGCTGAAGGAAGTTTATCTGAGTCGGGCAGTAACACCGCCATCCAAAGGCATTACTATACCGGTGATCCAAGAAGTCGAATCACTGGCCAGGAATAAGATGGCCTCTGCTACATCCATTGTTGTACCATTTCGTCCGATGGGATGGAAGGCATTAAAGCTAGGCAAAACTTCTGCTACTTGCTCCTCAGTCATGAACGTATTATAGATCGGTGTTTCAACGACTGCAGGTGCCACTGCGTTTACTCGGATATGATCTCCAGCTAACTCCACCGCTAAGTTTCTTGTCAATGCGTGTCTTCCTGCCATAGCTGCCGAATATGCAGCCGATGGAGTGGCTTCTACCGCTTGTATTGCCCACATGGAGCCAGTATTAACAATTGCTCCTCCACCTCTTTTTTTCATTTCCGGAATAACTGCTTGAGAAGGATAGAATGTTCCTTTAACAATGGTATCCAGGTACGATTGCAAATCCTCTGCTGTATGTTCAAGAAACGGTGTCGGATTAAATTTCCCAGTGTTGTTCACCAGTATGTCGACTCCTCCGAAAGCTTCTACAGCAGCTTGTACAAGTTTTCTCGATGTTTCCTGCAAGCTGATGTCGCCGGCTACAGCAATGACCTTCTTGCCTGATGGATCAATTTCCAGCGCAGTTTGCTTGAGAACATCCTCGCGCCGGCCATTGATTACGACATTAGCTCCCTCTTCAAAAAAACGTTGTGCTGTTGTCTTTCCAATCCCTGTTCCTCCGCCAGTTACAATTACAGTTTTGTTTTCAAATTTCATTATGTGCATCTCCTTCTGATTTTATTAATCTACCTACCAGTAGGTAGATTAGGGTCACAACGATTATAATAGGATAAATATTAAAAGGAAATATTATTTATAACAAGCAATCGCAGATGACATTAGTAGTTCCTGAGTTTAACTGAATAAAAAATTATACATACTATTAACTTGCTCAGATAACTGTTCTAATCGAACAAAGCGATCTGTTCGGAGATACTCTTTGCCGTCAATAAAAATCATTATAGTAGGAACACTGAACACAAGAAATCTTTCGGCTACTTGTTCTACTCTACTCGCGTTTATGTGTCCTACATAGATTTGTGGATAGCTCTCAAGCATTATAAGCAGTTTTGGTAAGATTGCATGACATACAGTACACTCTGGTCTAGATACATAGAGTAGACAAAATTGGTGTTTTTTCAGAAAGCCTTCAATCTCATCTACAGAATTAATTTCGTGTAAAAAATGCTCATTTTCCTGCGGCATTCAGAATTTTATCCTTAAGCAACTCTTTTTGTTTCACACCGACCATTTGATCAATTAACTTACCATCCTTAAACAGAAGTAAAGTCGGAATACTTTGCACCCCGAATTGTGCAGCCAATTCTTGCTCAGCATCCACATTGACTGTAGCAATGTTTGCTTGCCCCACCATTTCAGTGGCTAGTTCTTCAACAATTGGGAGTTGCACTCGGCATGGTCCGCACCAAGAAGCCCAAAAGTCAACTAGAGAAACACCAGAAGTAATATATTCTTGGAAAGTATATTTAGTCAAAGCTGTTGCACCCATTAATATTCCTCCTCAACATAAAGTGGTTTACTCCATTCAATTAATCACTTGAATTACATTGATTTACAAAAGACCTCGTCCCCGATGACGAGGCCTTTGAGTTCTAATTAGAATGCTGCGTAAATTCTGACTTCAGGATCTGCTTCCAACAAATTCTTTAGACCAACTACAACATCGTTATTAAAAAGATCACTTTGCAGATAAGCTTTTGCATCGGCTTCACTGCTAAAGCAATGTAAAACCTGTACATCATCATCACGAACCAACAGCTCTTTTGTCAGAGCGCCATCAATTCCTTTTAAAAATGGTTCTTTGTACGTAGTGTACACTTTTGTTGCCGCATCACGGTTTGCCGGTTCAACCTTTAAAGTGATCTCTAGATATGCTTTTTGCATAATACTTACTACCTCCGTTTAATAGTAAATTAATGTATGAATAAATAATCAATATTCAAATATTCAATCATACAATTGAATTGTAGTGTATGAAATGATATCTGTCAATAATCTTCTACGTGACCTTTATATTAACAGCGAAAATCACTAATACTATTCATATAATCTATTAGGATATATTTAACACCGCACGGAACCGTGTCTTAGCGGCCATCATTTTCTCATAAGCTTCACTAGCTTGTTCCAGTGGAAAAACTTCGATCATCGGTCGCACATCAGTTAAAACACTAAAGCGAATAGTGTCATTAATTTCCTTTGCCTGTCCAGTAAACGAACCTCTAACCGTACGTTGCCCTCGCACGAAATCCATTGAAGTTAATTCCAAAGGATCACTCGAACCCGCGACTATGATAAGTTCTCCATCGGTTCCCAGTCCGTTGATTAGTGAAGATATAACTTTGGGATTAGGCGCTGTAGCCAAAATGACTTTGGCACCACCCAGGCTTTTTAAAACCTCAGCAGGATTTTCTTTATTTAAGTCAATATAATGATTCGCTCCAAGTTTTCGAGCCAGTTTCTCTTTATCAATGCCACGAGAAATAGCAACCGTTCGAAAACCAGCCTTATGTGCATACTGAATAGCAAGATGTCCTAGGCCACCAATACCTGAGACTGCTACTAGGTCCCCAAGTCGTGCTTTACTGTTTCTAATAGCGCTAAATGTTGTTTCACCTGCACACATAAGAGGGGCTGCTTCAATAGAGGTAACTTCCTTTGGAATGCTTGTTAAATAATCCTCAAATGCAACCATGTATTCTGCATACCCACCATTCATGGTTAGACCTGTTACGTGACTATGGCCACCGTTATATCCGATACCCACACGATCTCCAATATTCCATTTTGTCGAGCCATCTCCAAGCTCTTCTACAATTCCGATTACTTCATGCCCTGGAATCTTGGGATAGGTTGGGGCACCTCCCATAATCGTTCTCGAGTCTCCATTGCATACACCGCACGCTTCAACCCGTAGGAGAACCTGACCCATCTCTGGTTGAGGTATCGGTATCTCGACCAATTTCATTTTTTCTCCCTTGGCTTGTATTTGCATCGCTTTCATCTTTCGCATGTTTTTTCCTCCCTTATCCTTACATGTGTAGTGCTTTATCAGCATACATCATTTTATTATATTGATCTATTGTATAATTGAATAATATAATAAAGGAATTTATCCTTGTTATAATTCACCATATTTAATTGGAATATACTTTCGTGAACTTATTGTATTAAACTAAAATCAACAAAAAAGAACACCATCCCTGATGTTCTTTTGAAGTATTTTTTATATTAGCTAGATCGCCATTCCAATACACTTTCTTCAATACGATATGCTTTGAATCCCCTCTTTTGTATTTTCTCAACAGCTTGGGTTGTGAACACACAATAAGGACCGCGACAGTAGGTCGCCATCTCGGTATTATCCGGTACTGTATCAAGATATGCATCGAGTTCTTCCATAGGTACTGAAAGGGCTCCATCAATATGCTCCGTCTCATATTCATCTCTCGGACGTACATCCAATACTACAAAATTGCCTTTATTCATCCGTTCTAAAACTTCCTGCTTAGAGATGGTGTGAACAGTATTAAAGTGTTGTTCAATGTCTTGTTTAATCCGTATCACATCAGAGAGCTGGTTCTCAGAAAGCTTCCATAGAGATACCATAAATTCAGCAACCAATGGGTTTGCTAAGGAATAGATAACATAGGTTCCTTTTTTTGAAAAGCGTACCAAATTGGCATCTAACAAAATCTGAAGATGACGCGAAACATTAGCGACATTCATTCCAGATATGTGGGCCAAATTTTCGACTGCCTTAGGTCCGTTTGCTAATATATTCAAAATTTCTAATCTTCGTTCGCTGGATAAACATTTTCCAATTCGGGCGTACTGCAAAAATAATTGTTCTTTATAAAATTCAGCAATTTGTTTATCATCCATAGGTGTTCAACCCATCCTTTTGTTCAACTATATAACTGACCATATAACGTTCTGATCTAAATTTCAAGTTTATTGAAAGTCACTGCATTAATCTTATTTTATCATAGTAGGACATCAATATTCCTATCAAATTTGCACAACCACTACTTGCCTCATCAATCTCTGCAGAACTTTACACCCGCAGCGGTGTATAACCGTCAGGCTTTGCTCTTATCCCCAAGCGAATAATGGAGGGAACTTCGTTCCCCTCCCGCGCCTTCGCTTGGGCTTTGCCCCCCACCTATTCCTCGGGTAGCGCTGACTTTGTAACTATTTTCACAACCTAAAGATATTAAATTCTCTGTCTTGACATCGTGTAGCACCATATTTTGCCTGCTGTGTTAGTGGTTCTAAATCCGTTCCCGCATACCTAGCTGTAAATTTGGGCACACACCAAGAAGCTTGAGGAGGAATTGTTTTATTCTTTTGTAGCAAACTATGGGCTGCAAATTCTTATTAAAGGGTCTGTTTTCTTAAATACGAATGCAGGAAAATTTGGATTCCATTTTTCGGTTTAATAGTTAAAGCATACAACTATTAGGATTTAAAAGGTGTACTTACTTCAGCACACTTCTATTTTAAGATATTGGACTAATCGTTGATTTTTGTCTAAAAGTAAATTGACATTTAAACAGAAACAGCATAAAGTTAAAGCATTCAATAAATTAGTTGAATAGACAGGAGGGGTTAGTTTGAACGAGAGAGAATTTAAAAATGTGTTATTTACGGAATTTTCTCGCATTGGTAAATGTCTATCTAGTCCGAAAAGAATAGAGATTCTTGATGTACTTACACAAGGTCCAAAATCAGTTGAGAGAATATCACAAATTACTTCTATGTCTATCGCAAATGTTTCGCAGCATTTGCAATCGCTCTATTACGCGAAGCTTGTCGATTATAAAAAGCGTGGAAATTTCGTCTATTATGAATTAGCCGATCCAGCTGTTTTGCATTTCTTGAACTCTTTTTATGATCTATCAGAAAAACAGTTAATTGAAATACAACACATAAAGGATCAATTTATGGGCCGATTTTTAGAAGTTGAAGCAGTGTCAATGGATGAATTACTAAGTCGCTTAGAATCTGGAGAGGTCACTCTTCTGGATGTACGACCAAACGATGAATATGAAGCAGCTCATATTCCAGGAGCAATATCGCTCCCAATTGAAGAACTGGCTGATCAGTTATCCGCTTTGCCACAAGACACTAAAATTGTCGCTTATTGCCGTGGACCTTATTGTTTAATGGCTATTAAAGCTATTGAATTGCTTAAAGCTCAGGGATTTGATGCGTATCGTTTGGATAAAAGCGTTCATGAATGGAATGACTATGTAGGTAAGGAAGTGTTAGCTCCATGAAGTTAGGGATTATTCTCCAAACAAAAGAGTCCGAGAAAGCGTGGAATGCGTTTCGATTCGCTAACGCGGCACTAAAGAAACAACATAAAGTTAGGTTTTTCTTAATGGGAGAAGCCGTAGAATGTGAGTCTATTACCCATCCACAACATAATGTATTTGAACAAATGACAACTTTTAATGATCAAGGCGGAGAATTGTTGGCTTGCGGGGCATGCTTGAAGTCTAGAGAGTTGGAAGATTTAACTCAGTGTCCTATCTCCACAATGAATGATTGCGTAGAACTTGTTGAGTGGGCTGATAAGACGGTGACGTTCTAAAGTTGTTCAATACTATTAGCTCAATGCTGTGGAAGGATGTTTTTAATGCAGATCACGAAATCTTCAACTAAACAACAAGATATAATAAAAAGTTACATTGAATCACCTGATAAACAGAGGAAGCTGTATCGACGGACATTGATTACCGTGATTTTTTCCCAGATTTTTGGAGGTGCAGGACTTGCAGCTGGAGTAACTGTAGGAGCGATACTGGCTCAGGATATGCTTGGTAGAGATGACTTCACTGGTGTTCCGACAGCATTATTTACACTTGGTTCAGCAGCCGCAGCCTTGTTGGTCGGTAGAATATCTCAGAAGCATGGTAGAAGATTTGGATTGGGTTTGGGATTTATTACAGGTGGTATAGGAGCCATTGGCGTTATTATAGCTGCCGTTTTAAATAGCATATGGCTGCTCCTTCCCGCCCTTCTTGTTTACGGTGCAGGAACAGCAACCAATTTACAGGCACGCTATGCCGGTACGGATTTAGCAAACTCTAAACAGAGAGCAACGGCAGCAAGCATGGCTATGGTATTTACAACCATTGGAGCAGTAGCCGGACCGAATCTTGTTAACACAACTGGAGAGTTTGCGGTTTCAATTGGGATTCCAAGTCTAGGCGGGCCATTTATTTTAGCAGCAGTGGCATATATTTTAGCTGGTATTGTACTTCTCATATTTCTTCGTCCTGATCCGCTTTTGATCGCGAATGCTCTCGCCGTACATTCAGTTGATACCAAACAATATCCTGATCATCAATCGGAACAGTCTTTAGAGCGAAGAGGTGTAATTCTTGGGGCTTCGGTCATGATTTTAACGCAGATTGTTATGGTGGCCATTATGACAATGACACCTGTACATATGAAGCATCATGGACATGGGCTGGGAGATGTAGGTTTAGTTATAGGATTTCATATCGGTTCAATGTATCTCCCGTCTTTAATTACTGGGATATTGGTTGATAAAATTGGGCGCAAGATAATGGCTGTTGCTTCAGGTGTAACATTACTTACTTCGGGGGTTGTAGCTGCACTTGCACCTGCCGACTCCATGGTTATGTTAATAGTTGCTCTTTCACTTTTGGGATTGGGATGGAATTTCGGTTTAATTAGTGGAACTGCTTTAATCGTAGATTCAACTACGCCTGTGAATAGAGCCAAAGTACAAGGATCTGTAGATGTTCTAAT
Organism: Paenibacillus sp. FSL L8-0340; assembly: GCF_038593145.1. Classification (NCBI taxonomy): domain Bacteria; kingdom Bacillati; phylum Bacillota; class Bacilli; order Caryophanales; family Paenibacillaceae; genus Paenibacillus; species Paenibacillus sp. FSL L8-0340. The sequence continues at coordinate 4,019,822 of NZ_CP151967.1, read as the reverse complement.
AGCATTGGCGGGTGCCTCCGGAGGAGCATTATCAGGTATGGTGGTTGCACATTCGAGCTATTCAACTCTCTCTTATACCGGTAGTATCCTTTCTTTATTGCTAATTCCGATCATGTTTTGGCCGTATAAAAAATATCTTAAATGATAATAATAAGTCAAGCTAGAATTATAAATAACAAAAGAGCCGTTCACAAGAGTGAAGGGCTCATTGTTATTTTACCATATCTCCATTAATTTTTAATCCCGCAAAATGTTCTTCATCCGGTAATATTCTTCTTCCGTGATTTCACCTCTTGCAAAGCGTTCATCTAAGATTCTTCTTGGTGTATTGTCATTAAATCGTGAGTTCCCATTTCCCCTAACCCATCTTATCACCAAATAGATTACACCTACGATCAGTAAAAAATTGATGATTAATCCAAATATTCCAAATCCGAAGCCATAACCCATCATCATTTTCTCTCATCCTTTCATCGAATTAATGGAAGACGAACGTGAACGGTAGTTCCCTTTCCCATCTCACTTTCAACATGAATAGAGCCGGCATGAGCATCCACTATGGCTTTAACAACTGCAAGTCCTATTCCGGCTCCGCCAGTTTTCCGGTTCCTTGATTTCTCTCCGCGGTAAAAACGTTCAAAGATAAAGGGAAGCTCATCTTTAGATATACCCATTCCGGTATCGGAAACGATAATGACGCCTTCTGCATTCTCTTTTAACACTTCAATATGAACACTTCCAGAACTCGTGTATTTGAAGGCATTGCTTATCAGATTTACAAATACCTGAAGGAGCCGCGAACGATCCCCAGTGATCCAAACGTCACTTTTACTTATCAGGTCAGCTGAAAGTCTTTCCTGCCCAAACTGGCTGCATACCGTATTTAAAGACTCACTAACGATTTCGTTAAGTGAGACGACCTCCGTCATAAGCTGAACCATTGGATTCTCTACAGCAGCCAGATTTTCCAAATCACTGATGAGCCTGACAAGTCGCAGGACTTGATCATGACACACTTGTAATTTATCCGGCGTCGGTTCCCAAATGCCATCCTGAAAGGTTTCCAAATGGCTTTGAATTGTTGTTAAGGGTGTTCGCAGCTCATGGGCCACATCAGCGGTCAGTGATTTCCTTAGTTGATCTTGCTTCTCCAATCCATCAGCCAAATGATTGAGTGTACGCCCCACGCCATCAATTTCAGTATTCTGATTTAACACTTCAACCCGGGAGCTGAGATCCCCCTCCCTCATTTTCGAAGCAATATCTTTAATCTCTAAGAGAGGTCGGCTAATGCTTTTGGCCATATAGCGGCTGAACAGATACGTCCCGACAATTACGAGTATCATTGCGGCCCATAACAAGGTGTTAAACATTCGCAGAAACTGCTGATCCAGACTTTGCGACGTTTCTTTCTCTGGTAGAAATTCCAATGTTCCTACCTGCTGATTTCCTTTTACGATTATTTTTTTAATGGTGTCTTGTGCAGACTGGGAATTCACTTGTATCTGCATGCCCATTTGACTAGTATCCCAAATCAAGCGACGGTTTTGGTCATAAACACGAACCATATAATCACTAATCATCGCTTGGTGCGAAATGGTCATCCAAATGTTTGTATTCCAGTGGCCGGTAGAGACATTATAAGCGTCTTCTAAATCATCCAGTAAACCTTGTATTTCTGTCTGCTGCTGGTTCTTCTGATATTGGTTAAACGAGATGTTCATTACCAAGTTCACAAGCAAGACAATAGACAGAAGAGCAGCAAGGGCAACACCGACATGGGAAATAAGAAGCTTTCTGCTCAATCCGCCTCTATTAAACATCATGACTCACCAAGAATTTATACCCCACTCCAAATACAGTTCCAATAAAAACATGGTCATCGGATATATTTGAAATGGCTGGACTGAACCACCGTTTACTGTTTGCATGATGGACTGTAGATCATGGCGTTTAGCAAAGCTTGAAGACATTTTCACAGTGATACCTTGAATGCGGCTCCCTGCATGATATCGGCCCATGCTTGTCGAGGGACTAAGGTTGAGCTGATGAAGTAATGCAATATACCTAACAAAAAAGCAGCCATTCTCTTGATGAGAATGCTGCTTTTTAGGTGCTACCTATGCCCAGCAGTCACAGCGATCACTCCGTTAACCGGAGCTTCTGAATTTTTCGCCTTGCTGGTTATATATAAAGAATAATAACGAGCCTCCCAATAATGAACAAATAAGGTACACACAGGTATATGATAATAAATCGGCAACCGGTCCCATAATCACTCCGCTAAGCGATACGCCGAGATCAGCCATTGCAATAAATAAACCGATCAGCACATTCCTGTTATTCTCCGGGAGCACGAACGTCAAATAAGTTGTTAAGGTCGGATAAAGCATGGCCTGGGCTAATCCCATTAATAAAGCGCCGCTATAAAAGACTGCAAATCCGCCGACAATAGAAAACCCCGTGCATAAGGACGCCACCGTGAGTGCGAGAATAATCCAAGTTACAAACACAGGATGCCATCGTCCGTCTGAAGGAATCTTTTTCCGCAAAAAAAACCGTGCCGCGACAATCATCGCCGCCTGCAGCATCAAATATACGGCTGCACTGCCATGATTAATCTGAGCTGCGTACAAAGGTATAAAGGTTGTGACTGCGCCAAACACAATGGATGATACCAGCATTAGTATACTGCAGCGAAATAAATGTGGATTCGTGAACAGTTGGGTAAACGAACCCCGCATGCCGGTTCTCTGAGCAGCCGGCCGGTTATCCGACTCCGTCTTCATCGTGGCACTGAAGCCTACAGCTCCAGTAAGGACAGCCATTCCGACAAGTGTTATTGTAAAAACACTCATTTCCCCGGTTTCCCAGATATTAATAGCCAGTAAAGGACCTATTACACCGGGCATCGATGCACAAAGCGAATACATGGAAATGCCTTGCGAGCGGTCTTTCTCTGATAAGGCATCAATTATGCCCAGCTGCAGCGACATAGAGAAGAAAGCCGTACATGCCCCTTGCAGCATTCGGGCGACAAAATATCCGCCTAATCCGGTAAATGTATAAAGAGACAAAGCGACTGCGTTCATTACCAAAATAACACGCAGTACTTTAACCGGACCCAGCTGATGAATCAACTGGCCGGCCCAGGGCCGCAGAAACATGGTCGTAAACAAATAGGCTCCCATAACTAGGCCAATGGTTGAGTTACTGGCGCCCAGGGACTCTCCCTTAAGAGGGATGATTACATTAAGAATAGAGTTTGCACTGAAATATAAGAGGGTCAATACATACAGGCGCAGAAAGGGCCAGGACAGGGCTCCCTTCACAGTATTCTCTCCTTCCGGTTCTCCAGGTCAACGCTGCGGTCTTCACCTGGGCCGGCTAAGCGTAAAGCCATCCGAAGCATGTCTTTGGAATACTCAGACCGGACATCGTTTAATTGGTGGGCAGATAAGATCTCCTCGATTTGTCCATAGCGGACAAACATCAGGCGGTCACACAGATAGACTGCTGCCTGGATATCGTGAGTGATGAAGATATAGCTCATCCCGTACGATTCCTTCAGCTTCTTAAGCAGCTCCAGCACTTGAAATTGAACCGAAGCATCAAGTGAGCTGACTGCTTCGTCCAGCAGAATGCATTTTGGCTCCGTCGAAACTGCTCTGGCAATACACACCCGCTGTGCTTCACCTCCTGACAGTTCATGGGGATATTTCTTACGGTAAGAAGGGTCCAGTCCCACCTGACGCAGCAGGAGGTCAATCCTCTCTTCGACTTCCCTGCCTTTCTGTCCCAACAGTTGAAGGGGTTCAGCCAAGGCTTTCTCAACAGTATAATAGGGGTGAATCGATGAAGTATAATCCTGGAATACCGCGCTGATCTTCCCCCTTCTGCCTGCCCGCTCACCTATGTTTATTCCTTCGAATTGTATGGTCCCGCGGTCAGGCTTCTCAATGCCAAGCAGCAAGCGCCCCAGGGTAGACTTACCGCTCCCGCTTTCGCCAATAATCCCTAATACCTCGCCTGCTTCTAATGTAAAGCTGATATTGTGTAATACCTTCTTGCTTTTGCGGGAGAACAACCCCCTGCCTGCATAGGATTTCTCCACCTGATCAACGGTCAACAAGGTCTAAGCCCCCCATCCTGCTGCTAAAATGCCGGTTCAGCACTTGCTTTGCTTCTATTAGGTGCCTGGTATATTCATGTCGGGTATTTGAAAATATATCAGCTGCACTTCCACTCTCCAGAATCTCGCCGTCCTTCATGACCACAATGTCGTCAGCGATCTGCTTCACCATGTCTAAATCATGTGAAACAAAGATCATGGAGCACCCTGTGTTTGCCCGCAAGGAAATCAGCTGTTCCATCACTTCAAATTGTGAAAGGGTGTCCAGGGCGGACGTAGGCTCATCGGCGATAATCAGCGTGGGCTCAAGAACAATAGCAAGCGCAATCATCATCCGCTGCAGCATCCCCCCGGAAAGCTGGTGCGGGTATTTGTTCATGAGGGCAACCGGATCTTTAAGCATGACGCTCTCCATTGCCTTGGCCATCCTGGACGTTATATCACTCGGGTTCCAGCCATAGTGCTGTTGCAGTGTCTCTCTGAAATGACTTCCGACTACACTTGAAGGATCAAAGGCTCGCATGCCGTTCTGCATAATCAGACACAGCTGCCTGCCTCTTTGCTTTCGCATTTCCGCTTCGGAAAGTTCAGCGAGATTAACCCCGTTCAGCCGCATACTCCCTGATTGATGAATATTGGATTTGTTCAACCTCATGATTGCCCGGCAGGTGACAGACTTTCCGCTGCCGCTCTCCCCCACAATAGCGAGGCAGCTCTCTTGTCTAACCTGGAATGAGCTATCCGAAACGATTATTTTGCCGCTCAGGTTGTCCCATATCCGTAAATTCGAAACATCCAGCGTAACCATTGAATCTATGCCACCTCTTCCCCTTTTGTTTTGGCGGAGAACACTGCCAAACTACGCGGGAATTTGCGGATTTTCCTTTGTAATTTAGGATCGAGTGCCGCTTGCAGCGCATCGGAGCAGAAATTAACCGCCGAAACTACGATAACGATAGCCAATCCAGGGGCCAGCATAAGCTCCGGCCGTGAAAACATTACTCCTCTGGCCTCATTCAGCATCATTCCCCACTCTGCATGAGGAGCCTGAATGCCTAATCCGAGAAAGGACAAGCCGGAGATTTGAAGGATCATGGTGCCAAATGCGCTGCTGGAGATCACCGCAATATCCGGAAGCGCTACCGGCAGAACTTGCTTCATGATGATGGCAAAGTTGCCCATTCCAAGCGCCTTAGCGAATCTTATATAATCAGCATCGGCATACTGCATGACCGAGGTGCGGATGACGCGTGCAAACCAGGCCCATTTCATAATGACGAAGGCAATCAGAATGTTCTGGATTCCCGGTCCCAATATACCGACTACAGCCAGCGACATCACATAACCGGGAAAGGAGAGCATGATATCGCAGATTCTCATGATGATGTTATCCGTCTTGCCCCTGAAATAGCCCGCCAGGAATCCGAGAAGGCCTCCAAAGATTGCAGATACCGCCAGCGCCACAAACACCCAGAGGACACTGGGACGGATTCCGTAAATTAATCTAGACAATACACAGCGTCCCAGATGATCGTTGCCCAGCAGGTACTGCCAGGACGGTGAAGCATAACGCAGCTCCATACGAACTTGTTCCGGGCTATAGGGTGCGAACCAGGGCGCACAAATTCCAATGATTGCGACCAGTGCGGTGACCGTCAGAGATAAGGCAGCCAACTTGTCACTCCACATTTTATGAAATACAGTCATCTAGAACTCCTTCCTCAATCGGGGATTCAATGCTGCATTAATGAGATCTGACAAGGTGTTAAACAGCACGAAGGAGGCAGCCAGAACCAGAACATAAGCCTGGATGACCGGGAAATCCCGGCCCAGGATTGAATTCACGGTCAATGTTCCCAGTCCCGGCCAGGCGAAGATACTTTCCACGACTACTGTGCTTCCCAGAATAATCGGAACGGCCATGCAGAACACTGATACGGCGACCTGCATGGAGTTCTTTAACATACGCATCGTAATTTTCCGTTCAGGCAGCCCGCAAGCCCTGGCATATAGCGTGTAATCCTCATATAACTGGCTCAACATGGAGCTTCGGACTATACGGAAGTAGATTCCGGCATAACTGACGGTCAGAATGATCACCGGCAGGATGTACCCCGCTAAGGAATCCATGCCGCTGGTCGGCAGCCAGTCCAGCTTGACAGAGAAATACCAGATCATCATTGCTGCAAGCCATGCGGACGGCATGGAGGTCAGGAAGAACGAAACACCGCGTACTGAACGGTCCAGCAGCCTGCCTTCTTTCAAAGCACAGAGGATTCCGAGTCCGACGGACAGCGCAAAAATCGCAACGATTGATACCATCGTCAATTTCAGAGTATTAAGAAAGGCTGGCCCGAGCAGGGACCACACCGGAGTACCTGTTATATAGGATTCGCCGAAATCCAGCCGGAAGCAGGAGCCCAGCCAATCGAAATAACGGATCAGAAACGGCCGGTCCATGCCCAGTGCTGTTTTGGTCTCTGCGATTAACGCTTCGGTAATTTGAGGTACTCCCTGTGACCGCAGAACAACCTCAGCCGGTTCCAGCGGCGACAGATGATTCAGAGCAAAGGTCAGAAACGAAATGATGATAAGCAGCGGAACTGCCAGCAGTGTCCTTTTGAGGATAAATCCGCTCATACAGACCTCCCCTTCCATTTCCGGTTTATTTAAAGTGCATGCTCTCGAAGGGCAGCTCGAATTGAGTCTGCTTGAAGGTAATTCCCTGCAGACTGCTCGGAGCAACCACGGTAAGATTACCATTTGTAAGCGGAATGAACACTGCCTCTTCATGGACCTTTGTTAAAATATCCGTATACAGAGATTTTCGTTTCTGCTCATCGGTGGTCACCATGACCTCTTCTATTTGGCTGATAAGCTGCTCCGCCTGGGCAATACCTTTTGTGGCATGATAATAAGCTGTTTCCGAAGTAAATGCAGAGACTGTACTTTGCGGGTCATAGGCAAGTCCCCATGTCTGGTTAAACAACAAATCATAATCCCCCGTTGATCTACGGTTCGCAATAGAGGAAGAATCCTCACCAATCAGCTCCAGCTGCATACCTATACCTTGAACGGTATTCTGAATCAGTTCCGCTTGTGTCTTCTGGGATAAGGAAGCCGCATCATAATATAGTTTCATGGTTAAGGCTTTGCCATCTTTCATGCGGATATCTCCGCTTGAATGCGTCCAACCAGCTTCTTCCAGCAGACCCTCTGCTGCCTGCAAATCATAGGCCCGCGGTTGTAGTCCGAGATCAGCATAGTTCACATTGGAAGAAAATAAGGTGCCGGCGGGAGTCTCCTTGCCGTTGAAGATTTGCCGGGCGATCGTTTCCCGGTCAATGGCATGCCAGATGGCTTCGCGGACGGCTTTGTCATGTGCGGGACTGTCTGCCTTGCCGCTGTTGGCCACGATCATTTTCGTGTTCATCGGCTCACTTCTCACTACCTGGTAGTCTCCGGATTCAGCCAGCCGGTCCATGGCCTCCGCATCAATACTGTCAGTCCCCCGGTCATCGGTAAAGACAAAATTAACTTCTCCTTTTTGCAGGGCCAGGAATGTCGTTTCCCCTGTCGGAAGCACCTTTGCCGTGATTTTTTGGAGTTCCGGTGCGCCGTTCCAATAATGTTCATTGGCCTCGAACACCGCATACTGGTCCGTTTTATGCTCTGTTAGCCGGTAAGGGCCTGTGCCGTTATAACCGCTAACCCCATCCTTGGTTTCCCCATTCATAAAGTCCTTCGGGGAAAGGAAGACATAAGGTCTCGTCATGGAAAGCTCAAGCAATGCCGGATAATAAGGCTCAGACAAGGTCAGTTCAAAGGTGAACTCGTCGATGACCTTGGTATTCACGATTTTGGTCGACAATTTGATCCAGGTATGCTTGACGGCATTATGCTGGACTGCGTCAATATTCTGTTTAACAGCTTCCGCATTAAACGGCTCTCCGTCATGGAAGGTAACGCCCTCTCTCAGATGGAACGTATAGATAGTCCCGTCCGCCGAGATATCCCATGACTCTGCAAGCAAGGGCTTAATTCCTTCAGGTGTATTCTCAACCAGCGATTCGTACACCTTCCCTTGCGCAGGCATAGAGCCGGGATACAAATGCGGATTCATATCATTGATATCCTTTACAGTGGCGTAAACCAGTTCTTGGTTTGGCTTGGATGCATTCGTCTGTCCGTTCTCTGCTTTCCCGCATCCGGCTAATACAGCCATTGATGCCAGTGCTGCCAAGATAATAGTATATCTTTTTTTCATTTGAACCCCCCCATATTTACTATTCTGATATCTTCAGAAAATGATTGGACATGAAATGCCTTGGATAGAGCCTGTCCTTGGAGTGCATGAGCGGTAATCACTAATTGTTGCTCGTAACGCTCAATGAACTTGTCAATCGTTGGACAACTCAGCTTCAACTGACCGGCGATCCCCTGAATGATTTTGATACGGTAATAATCTTCCTTGGGCATCCGTGGAATGTCCCATTCTCCCTCCCTGTTTATAAATACAGGATGGATCGGAACTGCGGAGAAATCATAGTATTTTCCCTCCTGGTCCGGCTCAGAGAACGGATCGATCAGCAGGGAAGCGTAACGGATATATAAAAGGTATTCCTGATGGATAGGTTCCATTGACAAGAAGTTGTCAATATCATGCTGTGGTAAGCTTTCCGCCCGGACCGGATAACTATCGTCTGTCATGAACTTCAGGAGATTTAAGCTTGGCAGGTTAAGCGCTTCGAACAGCCCCGATAATTCCTTCCAGCACTCCAGCATTTCATGAATTAGCCGGGGGGTAATCGGCCCCTCCGGAAATAATTTGTATACATACTTCCTGCCGGGACTCTGAGCGAAGACTGCACTGAGCGAGAAGTGATTCATGACAAGCGGCGGATGAACAAATAAGGAGATATTCCTGCTCTCCGCCTCCAGCGGAGACCTCATGACACTAAGCGTAATCCCCAATACATTGTAAAGCTGGTTCAGCGAATCAAGATTGTATGAAGTGCCCCGAGTAGAGCCGATGAACACCTTTCTTTTAACTCCGGTAGTAATGGCACCGTTCGACGGTACACCGTGAATCCAGCGAGTATCCCCCAGATAAGTGGAGCAACTGATAACTTCTGCCTCAGACCCCATCTCTTTTATGTAATTGTGGACTAAGCTGTTAGAGCCCAAAGTAGGAGAAATTAGAATGAGGCATTTAACCTGCAGTAACAGATTTTTGTTCAGACTGCGCAATACATGCAGATATGCATCGGTTGTTACGGATAAAATTACAGTATCCCAAGCCCCCGTTATCGACTCATAGCCTTGAAATACCTGGTCCGCACAGCATTCACCTTTCATTAGGCGGTGTGATTCGTTCTGTACTGCAGTGAATAACCGGTTCCCGCTCTCACGAAGTGCGGCCATAACCTGTTCTGATCTGTGTGAGATTCTTCCGGCAATTCCAACCTGGGACTGGAAATGATTCTTGAACAGAACAGCCAGCTGAATGGTGACTGGCCCGGTTCCGAGTAATAATACACGCTTGAAGTCGTCCATATACAGCCTCCTTTGTTAAGATCCCGGCTGAGACTTGCAATACAGCGCTACATCAAAAACCTGATCAGGACACAGAATTTGCTCGGCAAGTATCCATTTCGTCTCATTAACAGTTTTCATAGGGTAATTGAAGAGGGATTTTAACCGGTTCCCGTATCTCATTGCTACAACGACCTGCTGGCCGGTTAACGCATACAACTGGTCCAGCAGATTATACTTTTCCGCCACGGTTGAACTGAATATGATATGTGTTGCCTGCTTCAATTCCGTTTCATACTGAATAACCAACCCTGTTACAAGACGTACCGGCAAATAATCTCCTAACTTGCTTAGCACTTTATTACTCAGGATTACCGCTTCTTCGTCTATATCAATTCCAAGGACTTCTGCATTCGTACGTCTGCTTATCAGCATCGGCGTCATTGGAAACGCGCCACTTCCTACCATGACTACCCTGGACTCTGAATCGATCTGAAAGCTTCCGAATTCACGCTCAATACCGGATTCAATATTAGCAAAATATTCGGTTCGTTCCTCACTCCCGTTCAAGACATGTAGAGCGCGGTACTTTTCCATAATGGACACGCATCTCGCCGAAACCTCTCTTAATTCTGCTGTAAGCCGCATCACTTCCTTGGAGCTTTGTGGTTCTAACTTTTCCCAAATTTCCTGATTGCAAGGATTCATAATAAACCCGGTGTAATCGTCTATAATACCCGTAAGTTCCACACTTCGCCCGGAGGTACCATCAAACTCATCTGCCATCTTACGGAACTTGGCTGCAAATTCATAGAGTGTAGATAAAAGCATCTCCAACCTTCTCCTCTCTCCTCCAGTGATTAAAGATCGATATATGCTGTTCCTTCTGCTACGATGCTGACATTGCCTGAAATGCTTAAGCCGGTGAGTTCACTTTTGTCCAGATGTGCAGATACCTTGATGAGTCCACCGGGCTGCAGTATAGCCCCTTCAAAGGGAGCAATGTTCTTCCAGGCCATATATGCACCAATGGAAGCTGTTCCTGATCCGCACCCTCTTTCCCAGACCATACTGTCCAGCATAGGAATATAAATAAGCGGTAAGAGCTCGCCGGAGCTTGGCTTGTACAGCAGAATGCCGATCAGTTGATTGGTCGACGTGATTTCAAGCAACTTCGCTAAGCTTTGTGCCATTTTCTTGACCGGCTTAGTAAACCGCTCCACTTCTAATACCACATGAAGGAAATCGGAGTACTGAATTAGACCGACCATAAATTGATTGCCGTCATACTTGAATATCTTGGCTTCAATGCTCCGGGGCGCAGGCATCATGACCTTGCAGCAATAACCCTCATCAGTATTCGTCACCATACATTGAATCAATTGATCTGTTCCTGAAGCCTCCAATTTAACCGACCTGCAGTCACTGGAGTTTGTCTGCTGATGGGCTATCAGTACGGCCAAGGCCATGCAGGCATTTCCGCAAAACTCACCGCCGGCCATGCGGAGAGCTGCATCTGCATCAGGATGCATAGTTTTCTTAATGAATCCGACTTGTTCGGCATATACGTTGTCGTATGACATCATTTTCAGGGCAATCGGTGCGTATTCGTCTTCCTCATGGCTGCTTCTGACTAGGATGGTCATATTCTGTGTAGGGCTTGCTTTAACAAAAGAGATTTCCCGGCGCATATCTCACATCCTTAAAAACGTAGATTCATTGATTCTCTAACAGGAACAAAACGATATTAAATAGTAATGATTACTATTATCATTGTAAATTATACCCATGAACCCTAATATGGTCAATACATTTATATTCACCCTTTCTCTTCTGTTCATCGCAATCAAAAAAACCCAACCCCGACTATAATCGAGGTTGGGTTTTGATTTGGACTTGCTCAAGTTGTTTGCTACTTTACGATCATTACTCACAAAATCGCGTATTAGAGTCACGTTTTTGGTCTTAACTGTCGTTCCATCTGAAGCGGATACCACGAAGAAGTATTTACCGGTTGGAGGTTTCTTCGATGTGAACACTCCCGTATTGCAAAGATCGGATGCCGGATCGTTGGCAGACTTAGGAGCTCCGATACAGTCGGCATGACATCAACACCGAGTACTGCAAGGTTTTAATGTACAGACAGGACCAGATCCTTGTAGGCCTTCAATACCCCCCAATGGCACAGATATCATTCAGACAGAACAAAGCTTGCGGCAGTTGGCCATTTTTGTGCAACTGTATCACCGTTTCGTACCCAAAGTTTCCAGTCATATCCCGGTAATGACCGTTGTGAGATTAACCTTGATGCTCCATAAACATTTTACTTAGATAATCATCAAATCGGTAATAGTACTATGTTCTTGTCCATTTTCGGCAATGGGACCAAGTTCTTGTCCTGAGAAAAGGACAAGAACTTGGTCCCTTAAAATAGAAAACCCGCGCAGGGCGCGGACTCTTAGGGGATGATGTTTTTGTCCACCGACAAAAAAACAAACACAACTCCAGTGAGTTGTGTTCAATAAACTACTCTCATTATTTTGTCCATTAAGCGTAAAACTTCTTTGGGTGGAATGATGTAGTCACCTGCTTCAATTAGATGTGTCCCTATCTTTACATGAGGTGTCATACCGTTTGCCGAGTGAGGAATAGTTTTATTCTTTTTCTTTTGTAAGTACACCATCTTTATTTTGGTATATTCTTTTTTCATTTTTTTCCATCTTACACACTATCTCTTCTTCCAAGTTAATTCCTAGAAGTTCCGAAAGTCCTATTAAGTAGAGTGCAACATCAGCCAATTCTTCACCCAAATCGTCTTTCTTTTTCAGATAAGCTTCGCAAGCTTCTGATAATTCGCCATATATAAAACAAAATTCTTGAAAAATATCAGTAACATTAAATCCTTTCGCAATTTTATTCTGATAAACTCTTTTTTGTAACTGTAATAAATCAATCATTTTATTCACCTATCCTATATATAATTTTTATTTGAAATAGATAAGTCTAGGTAGAAAGCTTTTTCATATGTCGGGATTATGATTGATATTTCCGGCAATTCATATTCTCCTTTCATAAAATGAAATATAATCCTTTTTATTGCAAACCAAATTCTTTAATGTAATTAAATAGCTATTATGAATTACATTATAAAATATAAGATCTCTGTTATATATGGCTCGAATTTCGGATAGGGGTTCAATATTTCGGAGATATCGGCTTATAATGCTGAGAGAACCTATGACTATCATCTCCAGCATTTTGGCAGCAACAGTCTGGACAACAACGGGCTACAGATCCGCTCCACGGTCCATTACTACACTTCATATAACAATGCCTTCTGGAATGGAGGAAAGATCATTTTTCGCCTCCTTTTGTTCGTAAATGAGAGCAACTGCAACGCAAAAAAAATCGTCCAGCGCGCGATTTATGATGGTACCAGTCTGTTAATCTGTTGAGTTTATTCCTCCCGTAAAATCCCTTATTTTTTCAGAGATTTCTTTTGGATGGGAACGATACAGATAATGTCCCGCGTCCAATAAGACCATTTCTCCATGTACAGAGTTCTGGATCTGCTTCTCATGTTCCGGAATCCATCGGTCCGTCGTAGGGTGATTTGCCTGAAGAAAGAAAAGAACTGGTAAATTGGCAGGAAAAGTAAGCTTTTCTGCTGCTTTAAAGTTGGAATACATGCTCACTGCCTCATTTAATTGAGTTGTATTATACATGTTTTTGCGTATCAAGATGTCCAATTGTTCTTTAGTCGCTTTATCATAGGGCAGTCCTTCATAAGGGTCAGCACTCAGTTTCAATTGTAACCGGGCGAAGCCCAGGTTGCGGAACCATTTAACCGGTTCTGTATCAGACGAATCAATCTTCTGTTCACTTAGTGACGGAACACTGCTGTCCAGCCCGATAAAGGCTTTCACTTCATTTGGATATCGGTTCACATAATCCAGACTATAGAGCCCGGAAATGGAGTGGGCAATAAGGGTGTAACGATCGATCCGGAGACTTTGTAACGCTTCATGAATTTCACTTACAATGTTGGCTGAACTGCGCCCCTTCCGGGATTGATCGCTCAATCCGTAACCAAAAGGTTCGATCACGACGACTTTATAATAAGGGCTTAACTCTGATAGGAGTGGCTTAAAATCAAGTGCAGGCGCCGCTGTTCCATAACCGGGAAGAAGCACTACGGTTTCTTCGCCTTTGCCTTGGATGAAAACATTCATATGCTTACCATCTACAGACACAAGCTGACCATACTGTTCCATTCTTTTTTGTTCTGAATGACTGCTGATTTTGTTTACGGTAAATACGATGGCGATAAAAAGTAGAATAGCGATAACCACTGCGGCGATTACTTTTAATGAAATATGCAGCACTCTTTTTACTATTGAACCCTTCCTTACTTCCTCTCCTGCTGTTTGTGCCAAACTCTCTCTCTCCTCTTATTATTTGAATGGTTGTATTTGCTTCATGTACGCTTTGAATGCCCCGGCGATTTCTTTGAATTTCGTATGATGCAGGTAATGTGAGCCTTCCATCGTGATCATTTTTCCCTGTGCCGATTGTTTGACTTGTGCCTCATGCAGCGGAACCCACTGCTCATTGTTCTCGTTATTCGACTGGACGAAGAGAAGCACCGGCAAATCGTTAGGGTAGGTAAGCCGTTCTCCATTTTTGAAATTGGTACCGAGATGTCTGAGCTCATCCATCATTGTTGGATTGGTCGCGACTTGATTCGAAATGAGACGCATTTGTTCTTTAGTATACTCATCCGGGTAGCTGTTCACGTAGGACACTCCGTATAGTCCAGTGATGGAATGTCCCATAAGAACGTAACGGTCAATACCCAACTGCTGCACTGCTTCGTGAACTTCACTGACGATATTCTCTGTTGTTCTTTCCTTCTCAGTTTCGTCGCTCAACCCGTATCCGAACGGCTCAATCGCTACGACTTTGTATTCTGGAGACAATTCATCGATCAGCAATTTGAAATCAAGCACTGGCGACGGAGTTCCTTGTCCAGGAAGAAGGACGATTGTCTGTTCGCCGCTGCCTTGAATAAACACATTCATTTTTTTACCATCCACATTGACATACTGGCCGTATGGTTCGATTTTCTTTTTCTCGACCCCGTTACTGATCACATTAACGATAAACAAGATGCCCATGAACAGCACAAGCGCCCCGAGAAGACCTCCTATTATTTTCGACCATAGTTTCTGTTTTTTGCGGATTCTGTTCCCTTTCTTGATTTCCACCGGTCCCTGTCACGTTCATCTTCTCCTGTCCTTATATCTGTAGAGCCGCGTTATATAAATTGAACTTATAATTCTTCTATTTTGGGGTTGGCCATGACTACAGAGAATATTTGGACTTCCGGCCGCTGTTAGGTTTGGATTTCCTGAATTTAACCGCGAATCGCGGTAGAAATCCAAATCTAAAGGCGGACGCTATCGCTCCTCCAGTTCCAAAATTCCCCTCCGCCACTTTTCCCTAAATATAATTCTCAAGTTCAATCTATATAGCGACATATTCAAAGTGTAAACAACCAAAATGTCCCCTTCGTTACGGCAATATGAACGGAGTATGAACAGGCACAGAAGGAATGTTATTATGACAGCCAAACCTTATGTCCTGCATAGCAATGAACCGAAATATACAACTAATACTAGCTTTGGAATTACAAAATAAATACTTCGAGTACTACTTTACTTATCCAATATAATAAATACTCTCTTCTATTTGCTATACAAGCAGATAAAAGAGAGTATTTTTGTTCCTAAGCTATTCCCACTAAAACGTTGCTGGTGGTTTGGAAGTTATATCATACAATACTGGTTTACGTTTTCAGTTCGTTGACGATACATATAGAGTTTTTCTCAAGTACATCCCGTGGAATTCATCGCTGGAATAAACTTAGGCATCTCGTTTACGGTAAAATACAATAGCTGCTGTAAAAAAGATCAGTGTCCATACCATTGAAATACCTGTCCCTTGCATAGGTGTAAGGACATTTATTACATCAGAGGAAGGCGGCATATACATATAATATCCTGCCGTATCCGGAAAATAATTTCTAATACTAGGTTGAAAATCTCTCGACAATGGACTGACAATGAAATAATAACCAAGCAGTACCACTAAAGCAGGAGTGGTTCGTCTTAATAAAGCACCTATAGCTGCACTGAGAAGTGTGGTTAAGGTTAGATAGCCTGCTGCACCTATTAATGTTTTTATCATTGGGTCTATTTCAATCATTACGGCTGTGTCTCTCATCATAATAAAAGTATATAGTACACCTGATGCAGCAATAATAAACGCAGCAGGAATAGATATAATGGCCAATGCCAAATGCTTCATGGATAATTGGAACCCGCGCCAAGGTATCGTGGTTAAAGTAGTTCGAATCTGTCCACCCGTATACTCCGAACAAGTAGCTATGATACCAAGAATAATGAACCCTGCTTGAATATGTCCCATAGAAGCAAGTCCTATATTCAGTATACTTTGCGTTCCTGCTGCCCCTTGTAGACCAACAGAAGTAAAAGCTGCAGTTAAAGCTAAATTAAGAATGAACGTCCCCATAAGAGTGAGCCATATCCATGGTAATGTAACTAATTTATCCAGTTCAGCACCAAGGATTTGTGTTATCTTTCTACTAGGTGAGACACTCATGATGCAACGTCCCTCCTATGGAATACAATAGCTGCAACAATGAAAATAACGGCTACCCAGGCAAACATGACTACACCGCCTGTGAAGGGAGTGTGAAATCTGTCGAATAAACTGCCTGTGGACGGGGTGTGAAGTCTGTCGCTCGTAAACATAAACATTTCAGCGCCAGCCCTATCTGGTAAGTAAAACGCCAACTTTGTAACCCTATAAAGCAGGACACTAAATGATACAACGGAAGAATTTATTATGAGCACAGCAAGCGGGATGATGCCATTCTTAGTTAGCAAAGTAATCCCAAGTGCTAAAAGAGCAGTGAATGTCCAGTAACAAACTGCACCGATAAGTCTGGACCATTCAAATGCAGGGGCATATTCGCCGAGAATAAGATGCGTTGCAGACACAGTTGTCATAATAGCAACAATACATAGCAGTATGCTGATCACTGTCACAGCGCCTGCTTTTGCCAGCAAAAAAAGAAATCGGGATGAAACAACGGTTAAACTTGTTGTAATCTGTTGTCCTCCACCAGATTCACTGCTCTCTGTCAAATACTCACTGCTGACAGCAAGCACACCAAGAATAATAACGCCTTGCACACCAAGAGCTAAGCCAATATATCCAACTTCCGATAGCCGTGTGCTAACTCCAGCTATAATCGCATCTTTTTCTGCTATACTGTCCAAGGCAGCAATGACCGCTGGGGCAAATGCTCCAATAAGCAAGGCAAGCCAAATGCCCGGCAGGGAGAACAATTTAGATAGTTCCGCGTTGAATGCTCTCATACAACCTCACCTGCATTTTCAGATGTCAGGGCAAAAAAGGCTTCCTCCAGCGTGTAATGGTTACCTATTACTTCTTCCAATGTTCCATCTGCAACGATTGTTCCATGCTTAATAATCACCACATCATCAACAGTCTCTGCAAGTTCTCCCATTAGATGACTGGACAGTAACACCGTGTTTCCAGAATCAGCACGTTCACGTAAAAATGTCCGAATCCAACGAATTCCTTCTGGGTCGAGCCCGTTTACGGGTTCATCTAAAATCAATATTTGTGGATCACCAAGTAATGCAGCTGCCATTCCAAGTCTTCTCCCCATACCAAGGGAATAATTCCCCACTCTTTTACCAGCTGCATTAGTAAGACCTACTATTTCCAGAACTTCCTCGACACGTGAGCGGGACAATCCTGCGGCACGGGCAATCCAACGCAAATGTGCCCGTCCTGTTCGCATACGATGAGCTCCAAATCCATCAAGTGCGGCACCTACTGTTGCCAGAGGATTATGTAATTCTGCAAATGGCTTTCCATTAATTAGCGCACTCCCTGAGGTGGCACGATCTAATCCAAGCAGGATGCGAAGTGTAGAACTTTTACCTGCCCCATTTGGACCTAAAAAACCAGTTACTCTACCTGGTCTAGCTTTAAAACTAATACCTGATAAGATTTCCCCAGTCCCGCGATGTTTGACTAAGTTATCAATTGTAAGCAACCACAACACTTCCTTTCTGTTATGGTTCTAATTATAAAGAAGCAAAGTTACATCCCGGTGATCATGTTGTTTAATTCTGGGTTACCTTTAGGTTAAGCTCTACCAATAACCACTCTTGTGCCATTTTCATTTGATGTAAAGTCAGCTTTCAGCTTCATTTTTTTCAACATATAATTTAAAGCCGATAAACCAATCCCCGCCCCATGCTCATAGGAAGAGTTATCCATACCTGGACCTCTGTCTGCAACAAGGATCAGTTCTTTTTCTACATCAACCACAATGTGTACATATTTCCCCTCTGCTGCATGGCGAAGAATATTCTGAAATAAATTATCCAGAACCCGTGTCATCCATTTAGGATCTGCTTCCCAATAAAAAGTCGCCTCTGCCGGTAAATCAACATCAACCTGAATTTCTTTTTCTTCAAATACTGGATACCACGCAGCAACAGAGGCTCTTACTAAACGTCCAATATCTGTTGAAGTGGGCCCAAAAGGATATTTCCCTGATGTAAGCAATGTATAGGAAAGTAAATCATCCATTAGATCTCCGACTCTTGTAATCGTATGGTTCATCTCTGTTAATGAGTTTTGTCCTTCTAAACTTATTGCTTCTTTATTTAATCTGGTGATATGTCCTCTCAAAATAGTAAGTGGCGTTCGTAAGTCGTGAGATAAATTAGCAATGAGCCGATGTCGTAATAATTCCTCTTCATATTCTCGCTTGCGGCTGTCTTCAAGCTGCTGAATCATCCAATTAAAAGAACTTCCTAACTGGTCTATTTCATCCATACGATCTCTTTGAACAGATATTGGTTTAGGAAAATTATTAGCTGAAAATGACATGACTTCCTGTAAGCGGGTGAGACGTTTACGAAGCCTCAAGAAGAAAATCCAAGATATCACAACAAATGCTACAATAATAAAACCAAACAAAAGCAGTACAACGTAAAAATAATTTAACTTATTCAGCTCTTCTTCATTAAAAGGAGACTCAATGAACGCAGATAAGAAAATAAGTACAATCGGAGGAAAAAAGATAAATAGAAAATGTCCTTTTAGAAAACGGCGAAATAATGATTTAGTCTGTTTCATAGTTTCACCCGATAACCTATTCCCTTCAACGTTTCAATAATCTCTGGGGAATCCGGATGACGTTCCAACTTTTGGCGCAGTCGATGGATATGTACCATTAATGTTTTATCACCTGTTATAAAAGCTTCTTCCCAAACGGCTTCATAGATTTGTTCTTTTGGTAACACTTGATTAGGGTGGCGTAAGAAGTACATTAAAATTTGATGTTGTTTCCCTGTCAATATAATTTCTTCTCCTGTGATTTTGTCAAACACCATTTGAACTTCTGGATCTACTTCAATATAATTCCCTAATGAAATACGTTCGGAATGTGTTCCGCCACTTCGACGGATTAATACTTCTAATCTTGCAACTAATTCATCCGTATGGAATGGTTTCGTTAAATAGTCATCAGCAAATTGTAAACCTTCTACCTTATCATCTATCGATGTTCGGGCAGTTAACAACAAAATAGGAACAGCAGGAGCTGCCTTTTTTAATCGTTTTCCCACAGTAAATCCATCTAAACCGGGTAACATGATATCCAAAATAACGATTTCATGCTGATTCACTTCTTTTTCAGCTCCTTCACCAGAAAGCAGCCACTGAACTGAAAATCCCCGCTGTTCCAATTCTTCTTTTACCCAACTGCCTATTTTCTCATTATCTTCAATATATAATATATTTCTTTTCAAGTAACATCCCGCTCTCTAAATTGAGTTCACTATTAGACAGAATAACACAATCTAAAAACCAGCAGCACGTTGAATTTTAAAGTCCATTTGATTGGTCCTAAGTCCCTTATAGAACAAGAACTTCTCTCTTCGTCGAAATAACAGAAATCAGTGAGTTCTTTCGAGAACAGTATAGATGAGGGTGAGAAATTCCCATAGTAAAAATACAATATGGGAAATGAGAAAAGTTGTATTTGACGTTGATATACTTTGATGATAAGAATCATGCGTACCAGTATTCTCCATCCCTTTGTAGAAGCCACGGACACTTCACATCTTCGAAAGAAAACACAGCACTGAAGCTGGTGGAAAACTACATTTGGTAGGCTTATAATGCATGTTCTTTTATCAAAAAATCAACTTTGTGTAATTTCAGGTCCGATGTATCAACATAACAACATGTTTAGATAATCATCTAATCGGCATAGTACCATGTTCTTGTTCTTGTCCATTTTCGGCAATGGGATCAAGTTCTTGTCCAGAGAAACGGACAAAAACTTGATCCCTTAAAACAGAAAACCCGCGCGGAGCGCGGGTTTTTATAGAACTATGTTCTTGCCTACCGACAATGGTTTGCCAATGACATAAAGTTGCCTACACATATGGCACAAAGTTACCTCGCCGCTTGCGGCATTCTGCTTTTATTTAGGAAAATACAATACAACCGTTAGATTTCCATCTTGATAATAAGCGTTTATATATCCCTCCATACGTTCTGTAAGAATTTTTGCGATTGATAATCCTAATCCTGTGGAGCTTCTGCCGTCTTCAACGGTATAAAATCGATCAAACAACCTGCCCACCGTAACCGGAGATAACTTTTTAGCGGAATTGGTAAAAGTGATTTTCCCATCCCCATGTAAACTTACCTTCAAATCACCATCACTATACTTAATTACATTGCTTAAGATGTTTCCCAAAATACGGCTGAGGGCAGTGGGATCAAGCGACCGGTGAATCGGTGAATCCGGAAGCTCGATTTCCGGATCAATTTGCCGTGTCTTAAATGCACCGTAATAGGATAACAAACTTTCTTCCAGCGCCCGGTTCAGGGTCAACTTCTCATAGCTTATCTCTTGCACCGAAGTGATCAATGAATAGCGGAAAAGTTCTTCGGTCAATTGCTTTAAGACCTCGGTCCGATTCTGAATTTGGTCAAGATACCGCTGTACGGATTCCGACTTATTCTCCCCTTCCAATAAATCAAGATAACCGTATATTGCAGTCAAAGGGGTGCGCAAATCATGGGATATATTTGTGATTGCTTCCTTCAATTCAGTATCGCCCTGCTGATAACGGTGACGTTCTTGGCGCAGCAAACCAAGTTGGGTATTCAGGTTGTGCGCCAACTGCTGCATCTGTCCGTCACGGCTGGAAATACTAATCAATATATTGGTATCGGATGTGAGGATATCGTCGATCGAGTTCTTTATTTCCTGAGTAGACTTCCGTAAAAGGTACACCTTCCCTACAAGAAATACAATGATTAACACGAATACGCCGAATAAGAGCCACAATCCGATTTTCATTCCACACCTACTCCATTATTTTATGTCCTTTTTACGGAACCCTAACAATCCAATAACTGTGGTCATAACTGTAATTGCCAGAGAATAGACCCACATCTGGATAAAATCCGTTGCATTCCCCATAGCAATTTGATTGGCTTGACCTGTCGGAAGGAAATCATATAAGAATTGATATACTGCCTTTTTTGTGCCACGCGGATAACTGGGGTTCGCCACCAATTCCTGTACATACTTCCCTGTATCCGTAAGTGTGTCAACTGAATAAAATTCCTCTGCGCTGAGCCGACTCTGAAGCTGGGTTGCCGCTATGAGCAAAACAAAAAATGCAATCAAGGCAGTCACCGCCACCGCGGCTTTATTCTGAAACAGCATGCTCATCATGGTATAAATAGAAGCATATACCAGTATTAACAATACACTGCTTATTAGTAACAGCAATATTGTATTCCAATCCGCCTCAAAAGAAGCAAGTACCGCAATGCCGCCTACCATAAGAATGACAATATAGACAAGGGCAAGAATCAGTCCCGCAACAAAACTGGATATTAAATTGGACAGATAAAGGTCACTTTTTCGATGTCCCACGATCAGCTTATTTCTCATCGTACCGTCACTGTATTCCGTGCCCAAAAACAGACTTATAAACGTAGCCAGAGCTCCTCCAATTACAATGTTAAAAAGAAAGAGGGGCAGTTCATGAAGCTGCAGACTAGCATCGCTCATTCTTGTTTCTCTGTAGATAATGAACAGTATTGCACTGGCAAACAGCATCATAGCCGCTGTGCAAGACAGGAGCGTTCTGCTTTTCCGCATGCGTGAGAAATGGGAAGATAACAACTTATTCAACTTCGCCACCCCCGGTTAGACCGATAAAGTAGCTTTCCAAGCTCTCATCCTGCTCGTTCAAAGTAAAGACTTCGCAATTATTTTTTGCAAGTTCCATAACAAGGTCGGTTACGCTCACTTTTCCATACATAACGGCTTCGTTTTGCGTACGAATTATGTATTCTATTCCCCGCTGGTCGAGCACACGGGCGAGCACACCCGTGTCCGATACCTTAAGCCAGGTACATGTCCGACATGCTGCGTGCAATTCCGCTGCACTGATTTCCTTAACCATTTGCCCTTGATCAACAAAACCATAATGAGTCGCCAATCTGGATAGCTCATCCAGAATATGACTGGAGATTAGAATAGTGATTTGCCGTTCCTTGTTAAGTTTCAAAAGTAGCTCACGCATTTCAATGATACCCTGTGGATCGAGTCCGTTGATGGGTTCATCCAAAACAAGAAAATCGGGATCCCCCGCAAGAGCGACGGCAATGCCCAAACGCTGGCGCATACCGAGTGAGAAATTTTTTGTTTTCTTTTTTCCTGTATCCCCCAGTCCCACAAACTGCAACAGTTCCGGGATATTATGGAACGAAGGAAGTCCTAATACACGATATTGATCTCTGAGATTGTCCTCCGCAGTCAAATCGAGATAAATCGACGGCGTTTCCACCACAGCACCCATACGACGGCGGGATTTCACTATATCCTTAGCGGTGTGTTTTTTACCATACAGCGTATAGTCTCCTGCCGTTGGCTGCTGTAAACCACAAATCAAACGAATGAGCGTTGTCTTTCCGGCCCCATTTCTCCCTACAAAACCATAAATTGAGCCTTTGGGCACTTTCATGGTCAGCCCGTTCAAAGCTTTAAAATTCCCATATGACTTTTTTAAGTTATTGGTTGTTAAACAATAATCCATTAAATCGCCTCCTTACTACTGATGTATGGAGTGTATCGAGAAATAGTTAAGAAGGCAGTAAAGAAAACAGTAAAGAATCAGTTAAGATTTATGCTCAGACAGCTTAAAGCCAATTCCCCATACGGCCTCAATGTATTCATTCCCGCTGACTTCACGGAGTTTCCGGCGCATATTGCTGATATGAACCTTTAGAGAGCTTTCCATACAGTCAGGTGTATCCATACTGATTCGGTCAAGCAGAACTGATTTTGCTATCGCTTGCGTTGGGTTTAGCATCAGAAGTTTGATGATTGCAAATTCTGTTTTTGTCAAATGCACTGGATGGCCCTGTACGGTTAACGCATGAGAGGTCTTATTTAACGTTAAATCGCCAAAGGTCAGGACGGAGGCATGGTCACTTCGACTACGAAGCTGAACGGTAATTCGAGCCAGCAATTCTTTAATCTCAAAGGGCTTGGTTATATAGTCCGCGGCGCCGCCTAACAGAGAATTAACTCTATCATCAATCCCGGCCTTGGCACTGACTACAATTACCGGAATCCCTTTTAATTCAGGAAGCAATTCCTCACCGGATCGTCCAGGGAGCATCAAATCAAGCAACACCAAATCCGGTGTCCACTGCTGAAATAATAAGATTGCTTCTGTACCTGAGTAAGCCCGGACAACATCATATCCTTCACGGGTCAAAGTTTCTGCCAGAATATTTCCGATATGTTCATCATCTTCAATAATGGCGATTGTTTTCATAGAATCTGCTCCTTGTACAAGGGTGTGGATATCTTGTTTTTATTATGGTAGGCTATAGCGACCTCTTCAATTCAATATAGCTACGTTCTCTTTTTTAAAAAACCCCCTTTAGATTATTACATCTAGAAGGGTAAAGCGATGTGTTTTTTCTCAACACGTATACCTTATATTAACGCTTGGAGAAATCTGTGTGCTGCCAGACGGCAATATCGAGCATCGCAGATCGTACGCTGTACGGCTTGATATGCCGATGGTGTTAGTGCCATCTATGTATACATATCCAGAGTTGACTAAAACGAGCAACGGGATTCATAACTGCCTTTGCGTGACGATGGAATTTCACGAAATTCTTGTCCTCTTACATTTTACACAGTAAATAAAGTTCTAGTTTTGGTTGTAACGGCCGCCAACTCCCACTCAGATCAGCAGCTCTTAATAAGTTCTTTCACATCAGGATCATTACCTCCTACCTCTTAATTGGTTACCGAACAGTCCTCCATGGAAATAAATAAGGGGGCACAACATGGTGTTGTGCCCCCTCTTATTAGAGGAAAGAATTGGTTTATTGGTATTATACACTAATCGTCTAGAAAGTAAATATCTAGATAGTCATTCGTTTAAAACTTTTCAAAATCACTTTCAAGTCAATTCGATTGGTAGAACATATTCCGCGACCGCGATATGCCGAACCAGCATCAGCAGGTCCTTGTTCTTCGTCTCACTCTCCTCGAGCGCGTCCAAGATGCGTCCGTCTGCCCAGTACAGGTGATCCATCATGCACTTGATTGTCCTCATTTCAGTTTTCTCCTCTTCATCTCATCGATTACTTGAACCTACTGTTTGGTAACTGATTTTCAGTTTTGGAAAGTCGCTGAGGCCCGCTAAGAAATTTATATCATATTTACAACCTTGCTTTAATAAATTTAGTTGGAAAGTGTTTAGAAAATCATACCATATTTATAAAGGAGGATTATCCATGAACTTAAATGAAAATTCTTCAAATTCAGCAGAATGTGCACAGTCACAAACGATGAACGGCCACAGTCCTTTATTCGATCGTTTAAGTACAGATGGAAAACCTTACTGGGATTATCTTACAAGATATTCCCCTGTTATTTATCAAGATATTAATAAGGATTTTGCTGGTGGGATAGCGGATTTAATTGCGAAATTTAATGCAGACGGGAACTGGAACATGGCTGATCAATGGGAAACAATAGGAGTAGTCCCTCAAGTCCCATATGTATATGCTTCTGTTCAAGAAACGAAGACACATCTCTTTTTAGGCTATTATTTTTATCATGCACGTGATGATGGACCTGTTTCCGCCGAACAACACGAAAATGACTTAGAAGGAATGATGATGGCAGTTCGAAAAGATGGAAGCTATGGTGTTCCTGTGGCAATGGAAACAATTAGTCATTCTGATTTCCTACGGTATCGTTTAAAAGATCCTAATGTGCAGCCAGGATACGTTGGAATTGAAAGTACTTCAGTTCGTTACTCTGAAGTAACCCATCCAGAGGTGTTTATAAGTTCAAATGGACTTGGTGAGAACCATGGGCATGGTGTGAGTGCTTATACTAGTAACGAAGATGTTGGCGATGATGGGATTGTCTATAAATTTGGAGAGCCTTCATATTCTGGACAGCCTAATCAATTTTCACCAAAGTGGAAACACACTTATAATTATGGAATCCTGCCAATAGATGAATTATGGGAGAGGAAATTTCAATATAACAATACGCCTTTTCAATCGTTTGGTGTTTTTCCAAATACACACACAAGCAACAACCATGCAAATGCCCCTTGGAACTGGTCTGATAAAGACCAAGATGGAACACTAGGAATGGGAATCTTTTTCACCGATCCAGCTTATTTATTTGATATTGACTTTAATGGATTAGGGACATTCTCGCATGAATATGTATACAATCTCTATTGGACACATAAAGTAACCCTCAAGTCTGTCACCCCTAAAGTTTATAAGGACCCAAGCAATAATCTACCTGATATATATATTAGTATGGACACATATCCACTAAGTGGAAAGAGATATATAAGTGAAAGAGTGTGGATGAAAGCGGATGCGGCTTTAAATGTACCGCACCCCGTCATTTTTGGTGGTGACCAAAAAACCGCAAATACTACTTTTTCAGAGCGTTCGAATACACTTCATATCGCAGTGTCTAATAGTAGTCCTCGGTTGTGGTTGGAAGTAAAGGATTATGATTCATCATCAACAGATGCGGATGATTATATGGGATCTGTTGTAATTCCTTTAGATACAGGGAATATTGCAGGAAAAGCCGATTTATCAGAAGCTATAATTGATTATGAAGTAATAACAAACCCGAGTTTTCCATTAGCGCAACAAGGGGTCTATATTTACAAAGATTCTAACTTTTCAGGGACCTCTAAGCAATTGACAAGTAGTGTTACGAACTTTAAAGATATTGGTATGAATGATGCAGTGAGCTCTATTAAGATTGTTGGACCTTATGATGTTGTAGGTTACTCAGATGCGGACTTTAAAGGACGTTCTTCAACATTAGTAACAAATGATAATCTAAGTACTACCTATCTTAATAATGATGCCATGTCTTCAATTCGAATTACTCGAAGAACTATCTAGAATAAAACTCTTTGCTGAAGCGGCAAGTTTTTTTAAAAAAACGACCATCCTAACAAACGGATGGTCGTTTCCTTTATCCAAATCAAGAAAAATCACCGTCTCTTATATGATCCCAATTGTTGTTGTGAAAATTCGAGGTTTTTTATTGCCGTCACATATGTTGAAGCCCCCAATCTCGCATTTGTAATAACATGGGTGTGAGACTTTTCCCTTTATCCGTCAACGAGTATTCTACACGGGGGGGTACTTCAGCAAAAGTAACTCGATTGACCACACCATCCTCCTCCAATTCACGCAACTGCCGCGTCAATGTACGATGTGTTACTGAAGAAAGCTTTTTCTGTAGTTGATTAAACCGGATCATGTCATTATCTAAAAGATGATATAAAATCATAAGTTTCCATTTTCCGCCGATGATATTGACTGTGAATTCGACTGGACATGGACTGCAATTTCCCAATAGTTCTGTCTCCATAAGTTTTCCTCCAATAGTATCACGAGAGATACCAGATATCTCTAATGTGCGTACTTACATAAAGTTTGTTGGTTGTTTAATATAAATATAACATTTAGTTCGATACTCAACCAATGAAATATACTTTAAGGAGATGTTGGATATATGGAATCCATTTTGGTTTATGGAGCATCGGGGGTACAAGGTGGAGCAGTAGCAAGATTGTTAGCTTCTAAAGGAGTAACTGTTCGTTCAATTACACGTCAGGAGAAAAACGCAGCAGTTCTGAAAGAACAAGGTATCGATGCTTATGTTGGCGACTTGTCTGCATTGGAGACCTTAAAAGAAGTTAACGCTGGTGTTGATAAAATTTTCTTGAATATGCCCATTGAATATGACACAGCATTGATCAAACTACACATCACCAATGCTGTTGAAGCCGCAAAGCAAGCAAACGTAAAATTGATCGTCGTCAATTCGAATGGCTTCTTGCCAGAACAGCCTACCGATACCAAAACATTGGATGTAAAGCGCGAAATGATTGAATACGTACAACAAAGCGGAATTCCGACCATCTTGGTAAAACCAACGCTTTACATGGAAAACTTCTTGATCCCAGGGCTTATCAATAATGGGATGCTGTTCTACCCTGTGCCAGCGGATATATCTATTCCTTGGATCAACTCCGATGACGCGGCGCAATATCATTATTATGCATTAAGTCATCCTGAGCTGGCAGGTCTAACGATACTGGCTCCAGGGCCTGAAGCATTGACTGGTGCAGAACTCGGGGATCGCTTTACACAAGCACTGGGCCAAAATGTCACATTCCAGTCTCTGAGCTACGATGATTTCGAAGCATCTCTCACGCCGGTGATGGGAGAAAAACAAGCATCTGGTGTTGCGAGCTTCTACCGTTGGATTGGAACGAATATTGATTCCCTGAACTATTATGATGTTAAAGATCGCGTGATTGTCCCTGATCTCCAATTGACCACGCTGAAGGATTGGTTGCAACAACCGCAGGTTAATAAAATGTTTCGTTCTTAAGAAGAACTGTTCGGTGGATTTAATAAATTAAAGAAACTGGCAGTATCAGTCGTAAAATTAAAGGCAGCCCTAGCGGGTTGCTTTTCCATAAATTATCGGAACAGATTCTTGTCCTCCAATATTGACTTGTACGTTGAAGCTGATTCAGGTACCTCCACCTATAAATAGACTTCTAAACCAAATTCACGACTTTCATTGGCCGCTTCCAGGAAAAGAATGTATCTGAAGCGTTTGTTCAGTATCTATATCAGATATTCCTGTTATGAACAGCTTCATAATTTTCTCCATCAAGCTGGCATAATACGGTTTCGGATGGCTGGATATGTCGATAAATTGTGTTTTCGTGTTCTTGTGCAGCAATGCTCCAAATCCGGACCGGTAATGAGGTCGTGATCGCCACTTGTGATTGCTATTTAGAACGTTAGGAACAGGTTGTGTAAAGGTTTCCGTCTCCCATCCCCCATGTGCATCATGTGGAATATCTCTACCATGATATCTTCCTGCCTCTACTTTATAGTTAAACAGGAGATTATCATTCGTTAGTTTCATTAAATACCGCCTGTTTGCTTCTTCCCCAGTTCTATCATCGCCTGCAGCCCCTGAATTGAGTTGGATTTATCTTCATTAGGATGAATCCATTAAAATTAGAAAGCGGCGATTCCTTCAATCCAATGATGAATACGAATATAAAATTGATCCATACTGATTATTAAAGCAAGCTTCACTTGTTTCTAAAAACTGTCATCTGCCCAAAAGGCGTTATAAATTTCATAAAAGAAATCAGTTGAAAGACATGATATTTAACATGGTTTGAGCATGCTCACAGTCACATCGGGAAAGACTTAACTGTGTTAAGTTCAGATTGTCGAGAAACCCAGGTCATTTTTATGACTGTGGGTTTCTTTTTACGTTCAGGCAGAGGTGAAATGGGGAAAAGGAGGGGGTTACCCCCGCTTTTCCAGGCGATCCAGGTGGATCGCTATCTTTTTCATGTTCTGCACGGAAGCCGTCATCAGTGCTTGTTCCCTGACGTTTGGAAGTCCGCGCAAACGGCAATAGCGAAACCCATGGAGCTCTTTAGCATCCGCGAAGCTTCGCTCTATTGTCTCTTTTCGTTTGCGGTATAACTTCTTGCCGGACGTGCTTAGCCGGTTTTTACGGACCCATTCTTTGCTGTCCTCCCACACGTGCCTCGTCACCACTTTTCGATGATTTCGGGACTGTGTACATTGCTCCAGCAACGGGCAACTTTTGCAATGTTCCGGATCGGAAGCGTACTGCCGGTAACCCTTGCGGTCTGTGGTTCGGTATTTCAGTTCGTGACTCGCTGGACAAACATATAGATTACGTTCGGCATCAAAGGTAAACTTCCACTTCGGAAACAAGCCTTGCTTGGGATGAAATCTCCGGTGAGCAATCACGGCAAAGATCTTTCGACGTTGTAGTCCCCGGCAAATCGGTGTAGTCAAATAACCTGAATCAAGTGCAACAGCTTCTACGGCAAATCCAAAACGTTCTCGTTGGCGATCTAAACGCAACAAATAGGGCACGGAATCATGAACATTTCCGGGCGTCACGTGCACATCAGTAATGAGATTGTATTTGGTATCGACTGTACGGTGGTCCAAATAAAAGAAGCCTTCTGGTTTGCCATCTCGAATCATATATCCACTGTCTGGATCGGTTTTGCTCACTTTAATTTCTTTTTCTTCGTTCACTTCCTCTCTGAGTTTTAGGGCTTTTTTCCATGCTCTTTCCGGTCTTCGGCCACGGCGGCATTGAGCTCGTCCACGTAATCCTTGGTATTTTGTAGCACTTGTTGTTTCGTGTACTGGTGTTTATTCGCATTGGCCTTCACATGAGTAGAGTCGGTTACGAGAACACGTCCGCCAACCATTCGGTGTGAGATTGCTTGGAGAACAATCTCATCGAAAATATCTTGGAAGATGCTCGTATCTTTAAACCGGGTTCGTCGGTTCCAGCTAATCGTCGAATGGTCTGGAACCTTATCTGTCAATCCCAGTCCTAAAAACCAGCGATAGGCTAAATTGGTTTGGATCTCTCGCTCCAATTGACGTTCAGAACGAATACCGTAAAAGTAACCGAGAAAAATCATTTTAAATAAGACGACAGGATCAATGGCAGGACGACCATTATCTGCACAGTATAACGGTCGAACTATTTCATCGATAAAGGAAAAATCGATATATTTATCTACTTTGCGCAGCAAATGGTCTTGTGGCACTAGATCTTCGATTGAAACAAACTCGTAGGCTTGCTGTTTTTCTCGGTTGGACCGCAACATACCAAACACCATCCGTTCTATAAATAGTTACCTATATTATACAACATTAACGCGGTGTCGTCTTAAATTATTTACATATAAATAAGGCTGTCGAGACTTTCTCGACAGCCTGGACTTAACTGTGTTAAGTTATAGCTAATTACTCCAGAGGAGTTTTTATGATATCTACAACTTGTGAAAGAGGTGCGTAATTGAAACTTCCAACAATCCAATTCGGACATATTAAATCCAGAGTTCCTGTTATTCAAGGTGGAATGGGCGTAGGCATATCCTTAAGTGGACTAGCCGCTGCTGTAGCTAATGCAGGCGGGATCGGCACCATCTCTGGTACAGGGATCACTGCTGATGAGCTGAGAATGCATATTCGCAAAACAAGAGAACTCTCTAAAGGGATTGGCTATATCGGTGTGAATGTACTATTCGCAGTAAAGGATTTTGCCGAAAAAATGAAGGTTGCTTTGGAAGAAAAGGTTGACTTTATTATTTCCGGAGCCGGAATTTCTAGAGATATTTATGCTTGGGGTAAAGAATATGGTACTCCTGTTGTAACTATTGTTTCATCCGCCAAATTAGCCAGAATTTCCGAAAGACTTGGTGCCTCCGCAGTCGTTGTGGAAGGGTTCGAAGCAGGGGGCCATTTAGGTACAGACAGAGCCATGTTTGATATCCTTCCTGAAGTCTTAGAGGCCGTTTCGATTCCGGTTATTGCTGCAGGTGGGATTCTGACAGGGGATGATATCGCAAAAGCCCTTCGGATTGGCGCATCTGGTGTTCAAATGGGTACCCGTTTTGTGGCTAGCCATGAGTGTGATGCTCCCTTAGCCTTCAAGCAAAAGTATGTAGATGCTCAGCAGGGAGATACTGTCCTCATCAAGTCTACAGTGGGTCTAGAAGGTAGAGCAATTCGAAATGAATTTACGGACCGGATCAGTGATAATGCCAAATTAAAGATAGTCAAATGCTATGATTGTCTAAAGGTTTGTTCACATCGCTTCTGTACAATGGAATCCCTGCTTACTTCCCTTAGAGGAGATGTTAAGAACGGTTTAGTTTTTGCTGGGTCCAGAGTCCATGAGATTAAAGAGATTTTGTCCGTACAGCAGATTATCGACAATTTAATGAATGAGTATCAAGGGGCGTTGAACCCGACAACTTAAGGTTGTTATAAGATATAAAAGCACGATTAACCATTTAAGCTTGGGATTTCCGAGCGTGAGTGGTTTTTTATTTCTTCAGTTATCGAATCTGTAAGTAATTTAATTGGCTCAGACATTGGGAAGCTTTGCGGAGATAAATGTATACAGCATAACCCCCTTTTCAGCAATCGTTCTAATTACGTATAAGCCATGAAAAAAAGGACAGCTGAACCAGATCGGTTCAACTGTCCAATGCTTTTCACAGGGGCGTAATGAACTACTCCGGCGAATGTCGCTTTTGTTACCTGGTTGAACGAAAATCTTAGTGCACGACTTAAATTACGCCCTCTCCTCCAATAGCTGTTGCAGTAAATACTACTGGTCCAACTATATTGATGAAGGTAGTGCCCGGAATCGAATTTTCAATACCCAATTGATAGTTTATAACGCCCAAAGGGGCACCATCAACCCACAGAACATTTATTTGCTTAATTTCAGGATTTGCTGTACCCACAAGTCGAATATGAGAGCGATATATTACTGTCCCAGCTCTGAGAATTACAACATTGAAATTATCAGGAGTTGCAATCTGGTCAATGTTAATACTTGCTTTTAACTCAACTCTATTTGAGAAAGATGCAGGATTTTCCGGAGGAATAACTACTGAGGTATCAAGTATTCCAACATTTTGCCCCGGTGGAATTGTTAATACAGCAGCTCCTAATGGATTTAACGCTTTGGAACCATAACTTATAATTGTTGCCATCTTTCATTTCCCCTTTCAAGTTTTATACGTTAATATACGTAGAACTGAAAAGATCGCTTGGACTACATTCCTGGTAGTTATACACATTTTTGAGTTTAGCATTTTGC
Organism: Paenibacillus sp. FSL L8-0340; assembly: GCF_038593145.1. Classification (NCBI taxonomy): domain Bacteria; kingdom Bacillati; phylum Bacillota; class Bacilli; order Caryophanales; family Paenibacillaceae; genus Paenibacillus; species Paenibacillus sp. FSL L8-0340. Next base: position 3,987,690 of record NZ_CP151967.1, on the reverse strand, counting down.
ATAATTCATTTTCGAAGAATGCCTTGCTGCCTGATTCATTCGGCACTGGGTGGGGGCAATTCATTAACAACTAGGATAGGAACTATGACAAAAAATACCACAATACGGGTGGCTAACTCGTAGTGTGGTATTGAACGACTGGTTACACAAAATAATTGACAGACCCTGATTCTCAGGTTCAGTTTAATCTTCGCGCGGGCATGAAAAGCTAAATTTGCTTGGCTTCATTATCTCCCGCTCGCTTAATGGGCGGTGTATGGTGCGCATGGCTAATGATCCTATAACCAGTTAATTCATAGAAGTGTCTTAGACTGTTGTTAATAAATCCTTTATCCCTTCTACAAATAAAACCCTTTCTTCAAGTTCTTTATTATCAAGCCCCTCCTGTCTCCAAAACTTCACCAATTTATTCGAATGTATGATATCCATTGCTTGGGATTTAATGTCGTCTCTTAAGTCGCCATGTTCAATACCTAACTTTGCTAAGACAAGGTACAAAATCCATTCAACATCTTGAAAATCGTCAGTTTGAATTTCGAATTCTACGATTGACCTTGAAGTTGCTTGATTAACAGTGAATCCCTCACTTAAATATTTTTCAAAGCCTTGTGTACCATATTTTATTACTTTATCGTATGACAACTTATTTACCATGGTAATCGCCTCCAAAACTATCTCTTTTTTAAATTACGGTTAAAGTAAATAACCAATTTTACATTAGGAAACATTTCTTTAAATTCCTGGATGATAGGTGTACAACTGGCACATGGTTCTCTATCAGTATAGAAATCAATTTTTCCAGTTACATCTTTATTCACAGCCCCTTTGCTGCCACCGAGTTGTTTTGCAACATCTTCGAGAATTTTATACTCGGTATCCCATTTCCTACTATAAGCCCCCTCTCTATCTACCTCATTCCACGGATTAACATCTTTAGGCTCGAATATTCGTTCTTCGATCTTTTCGGGTGGTAAAGGAGAGTAACCTTCTGACCATTTCTGATCTGCATCCTGAATTTGACTATGCGCTTTAAATTCTTTCTTTAATCCAGGAATCTCAACACGGGCTAGTCCATAGTTACCTAAATCTCTTATTTCTTCAGGCAACAAATCTCGAAGTTCTTGACTACGTCGATAGAGTTCTCCTCCAATTCCTGGTGTATTTTTCTTTACTTTATTAAGACTAAGTTCACCCGTCCCCTTGTTCAACTTCTCAAGAAGCACCTTTTCTTCTTGTAAATACTTATCGAAATTGGAGGCTTCACGAGCTTTTTTACTTTCTTCAATGTTTCTTAGTATTTTCTCTCTATCATAAGGTGGCGGATCAGTATTTTTTGTTTTCGTTACTTTACCCGTCTCCTCAACCGACCGCGACGAACCCTCCGCTTTTGCTTTTCCCACTGTCCTGGTGTCATCAGCCCCTGCAAGACTCTTGCTCTTTGCTAGGTCATCCACCCACCCGCCGCCATCTTTAATCACCATTTCCTGGGGCAGGTTTGTTTTAAGTTTAGCAGCGGTGTCCGCTTCGTTCGTCAACACCTTCAAAGCATCATCCAGCGCCGCAATATTCTTGCGGTTCGCTATTTTATCTGCAGTCTTATACAAGCCGTGCTTGAGCAGGCTGGCCAGGCTCACAAAGGCGATGCCAATCCCCAGTCCATCCAGCAGTGACTGGTCCATGCCGAGGAAGGTCGGATTCGTATAGGCGTTTCCGTTCTTGAGATCGTTCAACTTCTCCACGTTGACCACGATCACGCCTACGCTAAAGGCGATGTCTGCAGCCGCCAAGAGATATAACGATCCTCCGGCTGTCGGAATCGCCGAGATGATCGCCACCACGCCGAATAAGAGGTTGAACTCCGCGACTAGCATTTGGGGGTCTAGGATTAATACCTGGAACGTATATCGAGATAAGTATACTGTTTTCTCCATTTTTTTGCTCAGATAATCTGGTTTCTGCGGCACGACATTCTGCAGCAGCCAGTCATCCAGCGCGGGCTCCAGGACAGGCTTCATCTTGTCCACCAGATGACGGATTCCCGTTGCATCCAGCAGTCGCTCCATAACTCCCGGCTGCTTGCTTTGCTGAAGTGCGCTTGCAGCCAGTTCTGGCAGCGCTGGTATCATCGCTTCGATCTCATCTCGCGATTTACCTTCCTTCCTGCCTTGCTCAATGATCCTCTCCGCGCTTTGATTCCAGGCATGAACCGCTGTCCGGTTCCGGTCCTCCACCTCATAGAGCTGCTGGTTCTTCTCCAGCTCCGCTTGTTTTTCTTCCTCGCCTTGCTTCTCCGGTTCGCTGGCGGGCGGCTGGGCATACCTCTTCTTGTAGGCGCTCTGCTGCTCTTCGGCCGCCTTCCCGCTCATCCAGCTTCGTGCCACTTCCTGGGTACCCGGATTGCTGCTCGCTTCAGCCGCCACTTTGGAGCGGATGTCTGATCTTTGCCCTTCTGTTAATTGCGTGGCCGCACCTAATTTAAGGCTTAAATCTATTTCTTGCATCATGATTTCACCTTTGGCCAGCTCGTCAATATACAGCTCCTTCAGCTCGGCATCCGTCAGCAGCTCCATGTAATCCACTTCGACTTTCTGGAAGTCGATCTTGCTGCTATGGATGCCCACCCGCTTCTCGCTGACGACCATATAATGGGCGGCGTTCGTTTGCAGCGTAATCTGCTGCTTTGCCCGCATCCGGATGGATTCCAGTATACTCTTTCCGTCCCCGCTTCCCAGCTCCATCCGATTGCTCGCTACCAGCAATAGATCCTCGCTGGCATTAACGGTGATGTTCCCGCCATCTAAATGCAGGCTGACCGTCCCTTTCTGGAACAGGACGCCGTCGTCTCCCAGCTGCATTTTCGCTTCGCCCGGCATCTCGAACACCTTCGTCGTCGGCTTCTGGAACACTGTCCGGCTCTTCATCTCCTCGCTCCCGCCGCGAACCGAGTTAATCGCTATCGCCTTCTTCTCTACCCCGCTTGGAAAATACACCTTGATCCGCGCACCTTCCTCCGGCAGACAGTGAAAGATATTGTTCCCTTCCCCAGAGTACGGAAACCACCAGTTCCCTTGTGTGTCATGCCCGGCATCGATGTCAAGGTGCACCTTCACCATATTGTTTGCCCGTTTCACGACCCGGCCTTCAAGGGATACCCCTTGAATCGCCTCATTGCGCCGCGACTTCCTTCGCAATGTCTGGCGTTTCACCAGCACATATTCATACTGTAGCAGCCCGGATTCATAGCTGATCACCGATTCGGAGACGACCCACATCTGATTCTTAAAAAGAACATCGTCTCCGACCTGGCAATATTGACCGCTGACCACCCGGTAACGGACAAAATCCCCCTCATGGAGCTGATCCGCTTCCGTTCCTTCCGCATGCGCCTTCAGCTCTTCATAGGCGGCCCGGTCCTTTATGACCGTATAATGTTTGGACTTCAGCTCCTCTCCCCAGGACAGGTCCGGCACGCCGAAATAGACGCGCGGTGCATCCAGTGTGACATCCGGCAAGATCACTGTCCCCACCCGGGAAGCCAGCCGTTTCATAAACTGCCAGTCAGTTTCACCGTATTGAACCATTAAGGTGCCCAGGGCGTCCTGCTTGCCCGTCGCCATATTGTGCGCATCCCCTCCGGGATAGTTCGCAGCAAGCCCTGCAATGGCTTCCGAATAAGTCAGATGCTTATTCTGGTACGACCGGTTCTTCGGCTCCATATCCATCGCATAGCTGCGTGAGAGCGCCTCGATTTGCACATGCGAAATCCCGTCTTCCATTTGGATATCTACATTCGTAATGCCGCCGGCGAACCAGCTCTCCACCCGCGGCTTGGCCGGTTTGCGGAAGACAAGGCTGTCCTCGAAGCTGCTTCTCAGCAAGCAGGCTTCCGCTTCTTCTTCCGTCATGACCGCCGTAAACGTGCACCGCGCATGTGTATTAAATTTCCGTTCAATCCGGAAACTGCGGATCGCTTTTAGCTCATAAGGCCACTGCAGCTCGTAGCCATCCCCGTGATACTCTGCTCCCATGCCCTCACCATCACCTCTCTTCTTTATCTCGCGGAGAACTCAGGCGGCGCCGGGTCCATTCCATTCGTGAGCAACCGGATCTGACCTCCATACTGGCAAAATAAGCAGGACTTGCTGGTCAGCGCCTGTACCCCTTGAATAGAAACATTCGGACTGCCGTTGGTCCACTCTGTCTGAGCGCCTGCTAAGCGCTCCAGCAATGTGGTCAGCGCAGATACTGCACCTGACAGCTTGAATTGCGGTTCAGGGGATGGGCCTCCAGCAGAAGAAGGTCCCAGCACCGTTGGCATCAGCTTGGGCGCACAAGGATAAATAAACTGGCCTGTGGTGGGTTCCTCCGGATCGGGGTCGACCATATACGAAGGATCTGTAAAACCCAAGGTTTTCTCAGCCGCCTTCAGCGGATTCATATCACTCCGGCAATAGCCGAACGAATAGAAGTTTCCATCGAGCGCCTGTCCCATTCGGTCAAAGGGAATAGCGCCCTGAATCGTTCCCGGTTCCGAGGTGGATAACGCACAATCCTTCACCGTCAACATCGGCCTGCCATTGATGTACACACCGTTCGGGTCCTGCTTGTTCAGCACTTCCTCATGTGTGCCTCGCGTGCAATGCATATACGCCCCCGCCGTCACATACGTATCCTCGCTTCGCCACGGGGATTCCAGGAGCTTGTTAAGCGTGCTTTTCGTCAACAAGGTATCCATAATTCCCATTTCAAGTTTCTCCTCTCGTCAACCGGATCGGTCTGACACTTAAGCCATACAGACTTTTTCTAAGCAAGCTCTCAGCGATGTCCACACGTGCAACCAGCACACGACTCCGGTAATATGGAATTTGAAAAATTGCCGTTTCCTTTAATGCTTCTGTGTCTGCCCAAAGGGTGTGAATCCGTCCATTTTCCGTCTCTGTGCGGTCAGGTGCAAGACAAGGAATTTCCGGAAAGTCCATCCATGCATAATAAAATTGCCCCTGCTGTTCCAGGTCCATTACGACCACACTTTTATAAGGAATGTCCGGTAGCTGCTTAGTTACAGTTGCCCGCAGCTCCTCGCTGACCAGCAATATCGGATGTTCGATCAGACTGCTGGCAGAGAGGAGATTGCCCGGCTTGGTGTAGACGATTTCCTGTGGCCCGGCATACCCATAACCTTTCAGCATACGTTCCGGGAATGCCAGATTCACTCCATTTGCCGGCAAGCGCCGGTCATGCTCCAGCACGAAGTACTTCATGCTACTCATGCTGCGCCTCCCCCACCCAGATCATCGTGCCACGCTGTTCCTTGGTCAGTGTTACCGAAGCAGCATCCCGCTCCAGCATTCGGCTTCCCGTCAAGTCTGCACCTGTGAAATTCGTCCCTTCCAGCTGTGCACCTGTGAAATCTCCGGCAATTCTCGCGCCCAGAAAGCTGGCAAACGTCAGATTGGCCTGTTGAAACAACACGCCATTCAAGCCGAATACCAAGCCATGTGCTTCTGCCGCCATGTCCCGAATCCCCAGCACATGGTCGAACCTTGCAGAAGTCAGGTCACAATCGCGAAAGTCCGCATCCACCAGAAGACTCTCGCGAAAATCGGCCTGATCGCACACACAGCGCTCGAAGCGGGTACCGAGCATTCGGCTGCCCCCGAAATGACTTCCGGTCAGCGTCACCTCTTCAAACCTTGCATAACTCAGATCAACGCCTTCGTAATAGCCACGGGACAAGTTGACCTTGGCAATATGTTCATAGATGTATTCCTGATCTGACTTATTTTCCAGCCACCCTTTGCAAGTAATGGAGGAACGTTGCCTTTCATTGACGCGGTACACAGATTCACTGACCTCAGGGTCCCGAAATTGACCGACACGCACTTCAAATGCACTGTCTTTCTCCAGGTTTTGGAAAGAAACAAGCTGCCGGATGGTATCCATGGCATAACGAACAGCATGTACCATATAGATGTGGAACGGATACAGCTGCCGGGCCTTCCAGACTTCGAACGAATGGCGGTGAATACGGTTTAAATAACGTCTGCGTTTCTCCTCACATGCTTGATCCCAAGCGTCCGCGAATCCGTAGATCCAGCCTGCATCATAATGAAAAGGTGTCAGCTGCACCTTGCTTTCCGTGTCCCTGTCGCTGGCCTCCAGCATATAGACGGGCTTCCCTTCGTTCAGGCTCGTCCGGAGCAGGGAGAGATGAAGATAGGCGCATTTCATTAATTTCCCCTCTTGCTGCTGGAGTTGTACCTTCTCGCAGAACTGGTCAAACAGCGGGACGAGTTGGGTGGTGATCTGTTTTTTATGCTGAACGTAATAGGTATGTAAGGATTTAATTTGCTCATTTCGCTGAGGCAGGACATCTTCTTCTATAAAATGGTTCCATATCTCCAGGTCGTGCATCCCGTGCGCTCCTCTCTTCGGTGTGTTCTATTGATTCATCAGCACTTCGATGCCTTTAATCACGACCTGCCCCTGATCCATCGTAAAGCCGCCGTTTCCGTCCTTGGTGGACATTTCAATCTGGTTGGCAACCATCATAATGGATTCCGAGACCATTTCAATTTGCTTGCTGGCCTGCAATGTAATCTTATTCTCACAATTCAGAATAATCGTGCCCGCACTCGTTAAAGTAAGCGTTGCGCCCCCGGTCGCACCGGTAATGATGATTTTATCTTCCTCGAACGTGATCTTCTGGCCGGTTGGCGTCAACAAGAACTTCGTGTTCGGATTGGCCATTAAATCTTCCTTTAGATCCTTGTCGTAATGAATAACAGGCTGCAGCTGTTCTTGCTGGACTACGGTCGTCGTCACATTTTGGCTGTGTCTGCCTGCAGCAGCGGATGTACTGCCCGGCTTGGATGCGGGAGCCATTGCTTCTTCCGGCACCTTCTTCCGCACAGAACTGAGTGCAATGCCTTCTGCTTCCTTCGCATTGGGGAAATAGATCCGGACAGCGTCGCCTTTTTCCGGCATACAGTACCATCCCGTCTGATCGTCCGAGGCATACATCGTGGAATACGGAAAAGGGCTAGCGATCGCGAGGCTCCAGTCCTGATCGTAATCGAGCTGCACCTTGACCTCATCCCGGACCACTTCCATGACTTTTCCTGAGAGGGAAGAGCCTATCAGCTTGGAATTATACTTCATGCGCCGGTAAGCTGCCCGTTTCAGACAGAGGGTGTAGTGATGTGTAAGCAGACCCTGCTTCATTTCGGTCCGTACCTCGAACACGTGAAGCTGCTGGCCTTTGAAGGTGACCTGATCTCCAAGTTCAAGCACCTGATTGTTCAGCATCACTTCATAACAAATATAATCCCGTTCACTAAGCCCGCTCTCTCCGTTTCCCGCCTCTTTTTTGAAGGCTAATATATCCTTGTACATCCGGTAATGGGTAGCTTCTATCCTGCCTGCGTCCCGATGATCTGGAATGCCCAAATACACGCGAACGCTGTCTTCCGTGGATACAGGAACCAGCACCGTGTGATAACGGGAGGCCAGACGCTTCAGAAACTGCCAGTCTGTCTCCTGATATTGCAGGGTATACGCATCCAGTCTTTTATCTTCCACAAACGTATTAAAGCTTTGCCCATTGGGGTAGTACCCGCTGATCTTCTGCATTAAATCGGGAATGAGCATAGAATTGTTCTGGTAGGAACGCGTCTGCGGTTTGAGATCCATTGCGTGGGTATGAGAGATGGCTTCCGCTTCCAGCCAGTAGGCTTCCTTATCGACCTTGACACGGAGTTTGAGGATCGTGCCATGAAACAATCGCTTCCTATTTCCTTTCTCGTCGGTATACAGAAGCTCTACCGGGGTATTTTCATCCGCCATCCGTACATAATGCTCTTCCCTATCTTCCGAGATCATGCCCGTAAACGTCAATTTGGCGTGGTCATTGATTTTCTTGACCAACGTCACATGATGCAGTCTCATCTCAAAAGGAAGTATATGCAAATGTTCATAGCTAACGGCTGACATTGCCATTGTGTCATCTCCTTCATGCAATTCCTTTAATTCCCTATATATCGTCTTTTTCCCATCTAATTTTAATATATCACCCTTAAATACTAAATTAAGTATGTAAAAGGATTTTTTATCAGACATTACTGGGCTGTAGAAGGCGGCACCAACCGGAATTACAACTCCGGAAACAACAGTCTGACCCTTGGAATTCAGATTCGATACTATAACATGGCACGGTAGGACGGCTGACTGCCTTCCTCTTCCAGCCTCCTATTTATTTGTTGCAAAATGAACCGCGTGTCATTAAAATAATAATGACACGCGGTTCATTTTGGATACTTAGAAAGGTGGCGGGTAAATGTCTCCCCGATTGACGGATCACCGGAAAGAACAGCGAAGCCGGCAGATATTGGATGCTGCTAAATGCGTATTTAGTAGAAAAGGCTACGGCGCGGTCTCGCTGAAGGATATTATCGAGGAAGCTGGCATGAGCCGGGGCTGGATTTACCTCTATTATCAAACGAAGGAGGAAATTTTTGAAGCCTTGCTGGATCGTCAGGATCTTGAGTATGAACAGTATCTTGAATACTTGAAGGCTGCTTCATCATCCATTTGGCAGGTCATTATCACACTCTATACCCAGCAGCTTCATGATTTGGAGCAAATGGAGGGCGGCGGAATGATGCCTGCTTTTTACGAGTATTTTCTAGTCGGCTGGCGTGATTCTTCACGCAGAGAGCTGCTTGAAAGACGGTACGAAAGAGGCATCGAACGTTTTGCAGATTTGCTTCGGACGGGGGTAAGCCGCGGTGAATTTACTCCAGTCATGGATCTTAGTGAGATATCCAGGGTGGTCTCATCCTTTCAGGAAGGTATCGTTACACATTCCATCACGGTTGGCACCAGGCAAGCGGATACCGGTATGCAATTCAATGCACTACTTCACTATCTGTACAGTCTGCTTCAACCGTCAGCCGGCCAAGCAATGGATTTCTTTGGTTTAAGGGAGGAGATTCAATGAAGTCACTTTTTCGCAATCCTGTGTTCTGCAAGCTGTTTATTGCGGCTTTTGCTTCCCAACTGGGTACGGTGGTCGGTAACATGGCTTTTGCCTATTATCTGGTAGACCGGTTCAGCGAGCGCCCCTCCCTGGCAACGACCGCGGAGTTGATGTATTCCTTGCCTACACTGGCAGTATTCTGGATCGTTGGTGTTGTGGCCGACCGGTTCGACCGAAAGCATATCGCCGCATACAGCGATTGGATCCGTGCCGGATTGACCTTGCTGCTGCTGGTATTCGTGCATTATGATTTAATCGTGCTATGCTTTCTGGTCCTGTTTCTGCGCAGCTCGATATCCAAATTTTTTGGTCCGGCTGAGATGGGGCTGCTGCAGGGAAGCATCGGTCATGACCAGTATGTTCAGGCATCGGGGTTAAACCAGATCGTTATGGGAATGTTCATGTTATTCGGGATGAGCCTGGGAGCGACTGCTTATCATTTTGTTGGAATTGAAGGCGCTATCATCGCCGACGGTGCCAGTTTTCTAATCTCGGGTCTGCTGCTGGCCTGGGGGGATTTTCCCGAGAATGCCCGGATGCCTAACGGCAAGAACCGCATTCGGGAGCTTCGCTTTTCGCACCTCATTACAGATTTCTGGCAGGGTCTTCGTTATATCACCGGAAATCGGCTGCTGCTCGTACTTATCAGCGGATTTTTGTTCTTCGGGATCGTAAATGGTGTGTTTGCTGTGCTTCCGATTTTTGCAATGAAATATAAGCTGAGTCCCGATAATTATGTCGTCTATTCCTCGATGATTACCGTTTTTCTTGGCATCGGCTTCCTGCTGGGCAGCATTCTCGGTCCTCGTCTCATTGCCCGCTTCACCCGGACTCCGGTGCTTATAACGGGGTTATTCGTAGCCAGCCTGCTTATTGGGGGGCTGGGTTTTGCCGGTCAGGTCGAGGTATACTTAGTCATTATTCTGCTCGCGGGTATTGCAATTGCGCCAATCAATATCGTTCTTGGCAGCTGGATGCCCGAATTGGTTCCTGCCCGTAATATGGGCAGGGTTAATGCTTTGATTGATCCGGTCATAATGCTGGGCCACTCCATGGCACTGGGCATTGTCGCCCTGGCCTTTCCCGCCTGGATTTCGGTGACTTGGCTGCACTATATACTCGGGCTATGTACAGTAGCCGTCAGCTTCTTCTACCTTTTTTCACTTCCCTCCCTTGTCCGTAAGCTTGAGGTACAATCGGCCGCAGAACGCGAGGCATCGCATAGTGAAACGGCTTGAGCCGATTACATAACAGATCAGGCGAGCGGCTATACATGCACTGCCCGGCATAAGCAGCCGCCAAATAAAAAGCACATAGCCGCGGCCCTGTGCTTTTATTACTCATTTCTATCCGTAAACTATTGAAGATGAAAATAATATTTATCGTGATTTTGAAGATGTAAGGTGAGCAGTAGAGTTATGAATAGCCAGGAGGAATTTGAAATCCCTCTGTCAATGACTCGCATATTTCGGCAAAGTCAATGGTGATATGATCCTTGAAATGCCCACTGATGATCTGGATTCCACAAGGTAATTCATCGTTAGAGCGGTTCAGCGGCAAAATTGTGGCAGGCAGTCCAAAGACAGTCGCGAGGATATTCCAGATTAAATGCTCGTTATAACCAGTTGCTCGTCCATTCACTTTCAGAATCCTTCTAGTTACCGCCTGCTGCATGTGGGGAATTGCCAATACCGGACTGATGGGCAGCAGCAGAACATCATATTCCTGAAGTAAGGAAGTGATCACACGGTTATATTCCTGACGCAGACGGTCCGTTTCCGCTTGTTCTCCCTCACTCTGATTCATTGCCCGGTAATAGTCCTCTAGCCCTTCAGGAAAAGCCTTCGTCACCAAACGGGATGCCCGCAAGCCAAGGGAGGCCAGACTTGCAGTCAGGCGCTGCCTTGAATTGAACGAGGTGCCGACAAGCCGTCCAGACAGCTGCATAGCCAGGTCGAACAGCTTGTCCATCTGGATCTCAGGAGGCATTCCGTGGTGAACCTCCACCCCCTCCATCCTTGATAAACCTGCGGTAAAATCAGCATATCTGCGTTTAATATGTTCATCTATTTCATGCTCCGGAGTTTCAAACCAGGTCAGGACTTTAATCTTCGCTTGCTCCTTTAATGTGTTAGTGCGGAAATCAGGAGGGACAGGCACATCTACCCAGGGATCATACAGCACATCCATCATCAGCCGCAGATCCTTGGCGCTTCGGGCCAGCGGGCCAGCCGCCGACAAATCAGGCTCGCTTGGATCACCGGGAGGATTTCCGGGAACATGTCCTCTAAGCGACAGCATTCCAAGACTGCAGCGATGGGCATATACACCGGTATAATGCGCAGGAATCCGCAGGCAGCCGATCAGATCGCTGCCGAATTCCACAGGCGTGCAATCAGACGCCAAAGCGGCCGCACTGCCGCCAGATGAACCCCCTGGTGTCAAGTTTGTGTTCCAAGGGTTGTTGGTCGTGCCGTATAGATCATTATAGGTCTGCCAGTCTGCAGTCATCACCGGCACGTTGGTTTTCCCCATAACGATCGCTCCGGCCTGAATCAATCGTTGCACCGTGGCCGCATGTTCTGTAGCAATATTATGTTTTAAATGCGGGGCACCAGAGGTTGTAAGCATCCCGTTGACATTAAATGACTCCTTGACCGTAAGCGGCAGGCCATGCAGTGGCCCGTACCTCCGGCCTTCTTTTCTGTCCCGGTCGGCCTGATCCGCCTGGGCGTAGGCAATTTCCCGCTGCTGCTGCACTACGGCATTGAGCCCTTCATTCACAAGGTCCATCCGGCCATAATAGTAATCCAGCAGTTGCCTGGAATTCACCTCACCCTGTTCAAGCAGCCGGATCACATCGGAAGCGGTAAGATAAGCTAAATTCAAGTTTCTTCCTCCCTGTATCCTTACTATTTGGAGCTGTCGAGCAGTTTCGCGAACTTGCCCGGACTCATAATCTCGTGAGTGCTAAACGTACCATTAAGAAACAGACTGAAGGTTGTCCAGACCGAAGGGGCGGCCTGGGCTTCCTCCCGGGTAGTCAGGAGATGAGCCGTAAACGGGATACCCCTCTCCTTCGCCACTGACCGCAAATCCTCCAACACACCAACGGCAAAAGGACATTGTGCTGTGTAATAAATACAAATCCCGTCGCCCGAGGCTGGCGCAGACTTCACGGAATGTGCAAAAGACGGGTACTCCCCCTCATCGTTCCATTTGAGTACCGCCAACTCGAAATAAGGATCTGCTTCATCGGTGATTTGAAATCCCATATGCTCAAAAAAACGTTTATCGCTCAAATAAGGCATTTTCTTCTTGCTGACAATATGCACAATGCCATCCATGCCCAAGGCTTGGGCATCTGCCTTGCACTTATCCAGAAGCTGTTTGGAATGACCATTGTCCTTGTGTCTTCCAGATACCCACAGGCAGTTAATGTACATATAGTTAGGGGCATTAAGCGGGATCCAAGCCTTCTCGGCAGGCATATATTCAATAAAAACCTTCGCCCGGTCATTCAGCCGGTAAAAAACCAGCCCTTCCTCCATCCTTTCGCTCAGCCATTGCTTTTTGTCCCGGACTGCCTGCTCATATTGCTTCGCGCCCAGGGCGCAGCAGATATGTTCTTGTTCGATGTTTTCTTTGGTAATTTGCAAGTAGGTCATTGTGTCACTACCTCACTATTCTTTTTGAAATATCCGGGATAGCCAAACGGCTGTTTAGGACTATCCCGGAACAATTTGCGCCTAGAACCCGTGCTGGATCGAAAAGAAAGCTCCCTGCGGGTCTTGCAAAGTGGAACATGTCCCGCCACCCGGCACAGGCATTGGGGAGATCACCACAGAAGCTCCTAAGGCTACCGCTTGCTGAGCGACCTTCTCGCATCCGGAAACCTTGAAATATAATCCCCAGCCGCTGCTCATGTTCGCCATATCCTGGGGAATTGCCTTCATGCCGGCTACGTAGTCTGCTCCAACTTTGAACTGGAGATAACGGCCTGACGGAGTAGGTACTTCTTCCATTGACCATCCCAGTAGTTCCGTATAAAAATGAGCGGCGGCGTTCAGATCAGTTGTATACAGCTCATGCCAGTCGATAGAGTACGGCTCGTGCTGAACGCCCGATCCCAGATGCTCTGCCGCTTCCCATAAGGCCACCATCGCTCCGGTAGGATCACGGAATGCACACATAGTGCCCTTGTCCCCTATGCGTCTTGGGGCAATGAGCATTTCCGCTCCCAGTGACTGGGCACGTGCAGCCGAGAACTCCACGTCCTGAACAGCAATGTAGCAGCCCCAGAAAGAGGCCAGCTTGGGATCACCTAAGGAATACATGGCAGCCACATCTTGTTCGTCCGATTGGAATACCGTGTAGCTTCGCCCATCTTCCATAGTTGTCGTTTGTGTGCTCCAAGGAAATAATGCGGTATAAAATGCAGCGGATGCTGCCGGATCACCACTGCCCAGCTCGGCCCAGCAAAACGTACCTTCGTTATAATGCTTCATAGGTCTTTGAACCGGAGCTGAATTTCGGTAACCTGTTTACGGTAATCCTTCAGATCCTCATGCACATATACTTCCCGTGACGGTGATGTAAGCTGGACTCCTGTATTTTTAGCATATAAGTCCATTTGCGCCCAGACGTCACCCAGCGTATCCGGCGTTCCCTGGTGAACCACCGACAGGAAATAACCGCCTTCCAGCGTTTTGGTAACTATCGGAATCTTCTGGCCCTTGTATTCTATAGACTCGCCCTCCACAGCTTTGCTGACCGGAATGCAAATCTCTGTGTCATGTCCTAGTTCATAATTCTGCTCATAATACAAACTCATGCCTTGACCATTGATTACATCCTTCACTTTGCTGTCAAGCAGGGTAAAGACCTTGGTAATTTCCTCGTATTGGCCGCGGTAACGGATGCTTGCAACCTGAATTGGGAAAACGTACTTTTTAACAACGGTGAATTCCGGCTTCAGATCCACTGCGGTTTTCGCCGGATTCCAGGCTGTTACAAGCCCAATCGCCTCCAGCGCCTCCAGTGGAACGAGGATGGCGGACTGGTGCTGTCTAGGGGCTGCATGAAGAGTAATGGTCTGCTCATTGACCTTCATTTGCTTGCTGCCGATAACCAGTATTGCCGTTCGGGCAAATGTTGACAGGGTAAGCTTCTTTTCTTTGGCAGCCCATTGCAAATCTGCACCCAGTTCTTCGGAGACAGGCCGGATCGGTACAAGCCAGGTCTTGCCCTCCTGAACCGGTGAGGCCCCTGTAAAGGTTATCGGTGTTCCATTCCACGAGATCTTGACCGCTGGAGCGGCTGCCGATAAGGCAGTGTCACTCGGACAGGCCAGCAGCGCAATAAATAATAGCAGCATAAATTTCTTCATGTTCTGTTCCCTCCTGAATTTAGGTTGTTTATCGGCCTTGCCGCTGTTTGCCGGCTAACTGGGCCAGGGAACTGCGCCGGGAATCAGCCCGTTCACGCTCCAGGGGCAAGTCATCCTGCGGCGGTGAATCTGCTGCATCTTCCAGCAGAAATTCACAGAGATCTTTAATCGTCGGATACCTGAATAGTTCGATCATAGTCAGCCTGCTACCATAATCTTCCTGTAATTCGCGGAAGAGCGCAACCATACTGATCGAATCACCACCAAGATCGAAGAAGTTATCGTGCAGGCCAATATCCTGACGGTTCAGAACTTTGCGCCAGGCATCCGCAATCTGCTGCAGCAACATAGCTGATCCAGAGGGGAGTTCGCCGGTCGTCATAGCAGCCGCTTCATCGGTTTCCGGGAGCTGCGGTGCCAGAAGCGCAAGCCCTTTGCGGTCTACTTTGCCATTGGCTGTCAGCGGGAAATTCTCCAGCTCCTGTATAGCCGACGGCACCATGTATGAAGGCAATTTCTCTTTTAAATAACCGGTTAGGGCTTTGCCGATGTCCGGTTTGCTCTCCTTAGTAGTGGTTTTATTGGAAGAATAGAGGTTCATCTCTTCCACCTGTCCAGACAGAGTCATCTGCTCAGGCGTAATCCCGCCTCCAAGCAGGCAATGCAGATATACATCGTTACTACGCAGCCGGAACATTGGGCGGATGTGATCGAAGCCCAGGGTACCCATTTGAATTAAGCCAATTCCGTGTTCAGGGCCTTTATCTTCCAGGAGCTGCGAGATGATCCCGGCTTCCATCATCGAATAGCCCAGCCCATCCTTTTGTCCATACATAGGGACGATTGCATCCATGCAGCCGATCAGGAAAATCTGGAAGGCCGAAGCTTCAAAAACTTCACGGTTCCCCGGTGCATGAATGGCAGCATCCATCCTTGGATGTTCTTCGAGCAGTACAAGCTGATGCTGCTTGCGGTTGTAATAATACAGCCCGCCAGGCAGATCCTCTACCGCTCCAGGCTTCAGATGGAAATAGACCTGGACTGGATACAGCCCGCCTGCAGAACCATATTGGAATTTGGGAAAAGGAAGACCATCGAAAGTCCTTTGTGACAAAGCGGACGTAAATGCCCCGAATTGCTGCTGGGAAATCGGCTCCTGCACAAAGCTGCGGTAGCTGCGCCGCCGCAAGAAGGGATCGTTGCCTTCCACTGCATCGGCCAGACTGTAGCTTTTACCGGATAGATTATTTCGCAATGCGGGTTCATTCAGCTTGAACAACATCCGGTCCACTGCACCCGTAATCAATTCCTGCCCGGCCATCCCCTCGACACCGTAAGCCTGTTCACGGTCTACAGTCACATAGGCTGACAACCGTTTGCGTTCGCCTTCCCCTTGGCTGATTACGGTAGCCTCCTTGATATACGGATGGGATTTCAGGGCAGCTTCGATCTCGCCTAGCTCAATGCGATGCCCGCGTACCTTAATCTGCAGATCCTCCCGGCCCAAGAATTCTATATTTCCGTCCTCCGCATATCTTCCGAGATCGCCGGTGCGGTAGAGCCGCTGGCCGGTCAGAGGATGACGGATGAATCGTTCCAGGGTTCGCAGTTCATCCTGCCAGTAGCCCATAGCGAGGCCTTCTCCCCCAATATACAATTCCCCGCATACGCCAATAGGGCACTCCTCCATCCGTTCGTTCAGCACGTATACCCGTTGATTGGCGAGTGAACGTCCGTAAGGAATGCTGGTCCAGCCAGGCAACACCTCCTGAACCGGGTAAGCAATCGACCAGATGGCTGCTTCGGTGGCACCGCCTAACGAGACCACCTCAAGCCCTGGCTTCAACCGGCTGGTTGCTTGAGGCAAGCCCAGTGGTATCCAGTCACCGCTAAGCAGAGCAAGACGCAGCGAGCTGCAGACTGGCGAATTCGTATCTTTGACCAGTTCCGTAAGCATGCTGAGGAGTGCAGGAACTGTATTCCAGAGGGTTACACCTGTCCTGTTCATCAGCTCCAGCCAATGTTCAGGGTCCCGGAGATGATCCTTGTCTGGCAGAACGAGTGTGCCTCCTGCAGAGAGCATGCCGAAGATATCAAACACGGACAGGTCAAAGTTCAGCGCAGACAGGCCGAACATGACATCATTCGGTCCAACTTTATAAGTGTGAAGAATATCTTCAATGGTATTGAGAACAGAGCGGTGATTGACCATGACACCTTTGGGAACGCCCGTGCTCCCTGAAGTGAACATAATATACGCCAGGCGGTCTGCCGCCTCTGGGTCCTCTGCCCCGTATTTGCCGTCCGGCTTGCACTGTCCGTTAAGAACAACGTGCATAAGCTGCGGCCAATCTGAGTGATCCAAATCGGGCTGAATGACAGCATTTGCGACTTGTCCAAGCCGCAGAAGCTCAGCTATCCGGGCTTGGGGAAGCGAGGCATCCACGGGTAGATACGCGCAGCCAGCCTTGAGAATCCCAAGCACGGCAGCAATCTGCTCCCAGCCCTTGTGCATCACAACGGCCACCGGTTCGCCCGGACGGATTCCATTTAGGATAAGCTGACCGGCAACGTAATCGGCATAGTCATTCAATTCGGAATAACTAAGCTGCCCTCCAGAAGTGATAAGTGCCACTGCGGACGGTCGTTGCCGTACATTGTTGTGGTAACGTTCCAGCAGTGATCCGGGTGACGGATTAGGCAGCAGTGGCCGGGTATGGAATGTTGCAACCTCATGAAGACGTTCGCGGTGCGGCATACTGCGCGAAAGCTCCATACTCAGGGGCAGTGGTTCATCCCAGACTTGGGCTTCCTTAGCCAGCATGTCCAGCAGCTCGCAATATGCAGCGAACATCTCGTCCAGCATGCCGGCCGGGAACAGTTCATCTACAGAATCCCAATTGAAATGCAATTCCCCATCCCGTTCCAGCACCTGGTGATCCAGCCACACCTGAGGAGTCTGCGAGACACTGTAGCGATCCTCCTGCAAGGCCTGGGCGGGCTGGCCTTCGGTCGCAACTTGTTCTGTCTGATTCAGAATGCTCGTGAAGATTACGGGTACAATCGCCTTCGATGGCTCTTTGTATTTGGCCAGCAGCTCCCTTGTCACCCGCACACCGCTGAAATAGCGGTGATCCATATCCTCAAGCAGCCTGCGCTGATGGCGCTGGGCCCGGCTGATGAAGGCACCCGGTTCGCGGTTGTCAATTTCCAGCAGAGTCAGGGAGGTGAAGTCCCCAATGACTTCGCCCACTTCGGGATGGATCGGCAGACGGTTGAATAAGGTCAGATTAAGGGCGAAATGCGCCTTGCGGCTCCATAACGTCAGCACCTCCGAAAAAGCAGACAGTAAAGCCACCGTAGAGGTAATGCCATAACCTTCCGCTCTCTTTTTGAGCTGCTTCCAGTGTGGTGCGGAGATGACATGCTGCCGCCGTCTGAATTCCGGCTTCAGCACTTGGGACGGTTCCTTCACAAGTTCAAACTGCGGTCCCATTGGCAGGGAGTCCAGCCGGCCCTTCCAGTACGTCTCGGAGCGGCGGAATAATTCGCTTTTTTCAATCTCTGCAGTGGCCAGCACATAATCGCGGAAGGACAAGGTCAGCGGCTCGAAGGCATGGGCAGGATTCAGATAAAGTACAGAGAGCTCGCGCAGCAGCAGCTCCAGGCTCCAGGCATCAGCGATTAGCAGATCGACGCTGATATGCAGCCGGACCCGGCCTTCAGGCAGCCGCGTCGCGCGGACATCAAACAACGGCCACTGGCAGCAATCCAGCACCTGGTGCGACATCTCTTCACGAATAGACCGCACATGGGCGCTTCGCTCCTCTTCCCCAAAAGCGGTGATGTCATAGGAACGGATTATATAGCTGGGAACTTGAGGCAGAATCTGCTGCTGCCCATCCGGAAGAATCACCGAGCGAAGCATGTCATGCCGGTCAATCAGCGCTTGGAACGCCTGCTGGAACGTGCTTAGATTAAGGTCAGCGACATCATTTTCAAAATACATATGGGTCGATACATTTCCAAGCTCCAGGCCCTCAGAACGGCCGATCCAGTAGGCCTTTTGCACATCGGTCAGTGGAAAGGGTTCATACCGCTCCGCCAAAGCAATCTGCACCTCAGGAAGATCAGTATACGCACTGATGCCTTGCCCGGCTTGCTCCGCTGCCAATGCAGCCAGATCGTCCACAGTAGGGTGATCGAAAAATTGCTGGAGCGTAATTTCTGTACAGAAGGTCTTGTTCATCACAAACAAAATTTGGGTCGCCAGCAGGGAATGCCCGCCCAGCTCGAAGAAGGTCTCCTGTCCATCCGCGATCTCGAGCCCAAGGCTCTGCTCCCAGATTTCTTTGACTTTCTGCTGATAATAGTTATTGTCTGCCGTTCTGTTTCCTTGGCGGCTTCCACTCTCAACATCTGCTGTGGAACGTCCGCTGGAAGGGCCAATCCAGAATACACCTCGTTCAAAAGGATAGGTTGGGAGCTCCAGCTTGCGTCTGTGTTCTCCTTCGTAATACAGCGCCCAATCCAGTTCAGCGCCTGCCAGCCATAATCGGGCGATTTCGCTTTGCAGCCAATATAGTCCTGGTGCTTGGCCTGCCGCTGCAATCTGCCCGTCGGATTGGCTGGGCTTGCCCAGGTTCAGGACATAGACCTGCTCCACCTGTTCAGGTGCATGACCGGAAGTATGATCCTTGTCTTCGCTGATGAGCTGATGTAAAGCATCCTCCAAGGCGCATTCGCCCTTCAACACCAGTCTGACCCAGTCGCCTATTCCTGTACCAACGATGGAAGAGGCTTGGATGCCCCAGCCAAGGAACAGGCGGCCAAGCGCCAATTGCAGCGCAAACGACAGCATCCTCCCGGTAGCGGAAGAAGCTTCAGGTGCAAGGGCGGACCGAACATAATGTCTCAGGTCGAGTGGATATGAGCGGCGGATTTGGTCGGACAGTTCGCTAATCAACTGCTGAAATGTCGGATTGGATTCGTATAAATCGCGGGCCTCCTCTGCAGAGAGCACACAGTTTTGTGAGAAGCTTAGACAAACTGCCAGCTTGCCCTCCTCTGCAGACCCCTGACGTGTAGTACCCGTTACACTCGCAGCCCTTAGCTGCTCCAGCAGATCGGTGCGCCCGCGAAAAACAATAGCTTTTGAAACGGCAAATACCGCCCGTCCTGTCTTAAGGGTATAGGCCACGTCGCTTAGATTAAGCTGCGGGTGTATTTCTATATGAGCCGCCATATTGGCGCACATCCGCTCCAGCGCACTTGCTGTCTTGGCCGACAGGACCAGAAGCTCGCAGCGGTTCTCCGCATCCCCTTCCGCCTGAACCGGTGCTTCCGTCAGCACCAAATGGGCATTGATTCCACCTAGTCCAAAGGAGCTGACTCCGGCATACCGCCCATGTTCACCGGCATCCCAGTCCGCAAGCATATCATTCACGTAGAAGGGGCTGCTATGCTCCTCAAGCTTGGGATTCGGTGTCTCAAAATGAAGGCTTGCCGGAATTTTCCGGTGCTTGAGCGCCAAGGCTGTTTTGATCAGACCGGCTGCCCCAGAAGCCATCTCAACATGGCCGATGTTGGTTTTGGCCGAACCAATTGCACAAAAACGGTTGGAGCGCGCCGCTGCAAACGCTCTGCTTAGCGCCTCAAGCTCTATATCATCTCCAAGCGGCGTGCCGCTGCCGTGTGCTTCAACGTAGCTGATTGCATCCGGCTGGACTTGGGCGATGCTCATGGCTTCAGCAATGACCGCCGCCTGGCCATCTACACCGGGAGCAGCGTAGCCGATCCGGTTAGCGCCGTCGCTGTTAATTGCCGAGCCTTTGATTACGGCCTGGATCGTATCTCCGTCCCGCAGTGCATCTTCAAGCCTTTTCAAGACGACGATTCCCAGGCCATTGCTGTATACAGTCCCAGTAGCCTCTGCGTCAAAAGCGTGAATCATCCCATCTGCTGCGGTCAGCCCCCCTTGGCGGTGCAGATAGCCCGGAACTTGCGGGAATTTGAGCGTCACGCCCCCTGCCAGTGCAAGGTCGCATTGTCCGCTGAGCAGACTTTCACAGGCCAGATGCGTTGCTACGAGAGAAGTCGAACAAGAAGTCTGTACGGCAACGACAGGTCCGCAAATATTTAGGCGATAGGCAATTTGGGCGGTCATATGGTCCTTGTCGTTGGCGATCATAAGCTGCAAATCACTGACGGATTCGTTCCGGTCTCTGTCCGCAAGCAAGTGGTTAATCAGGTAAGTACTAGTGCTGACTCCTGCGAACAAACCAATCAGTCCGGGATAATTAAGAGGGTTATACCCTGCCTTCTCCAGTACCTCCCAGGCGCTCTCCATAAAAAGCCGATGCTGCGGATCGGTGATTTCGGCTTCCCTGCCGGTCAGCTTGAAGAAGGCAGCATCAAATTTCTCAGTATTCTTCAATGAAGTATTCACCGGGATCAGACCTTCGCTCCCCAGGCGGCTCAGGGGTTCTATGCCTGGTCCTGCCGGTGCGGGGCTTAGCTGCAGCGCATCCGTTCCACTAGCGAGAAGCTCCCAATACTGCTCCACGGAATCCACCCCGGGGAACCGGCACACCATGCTGACGATGGCGATATCATTACTTATATCCTGCTCCGACTGTTCCTTGCTCACTGTGTTTCCTCCCTTATGTTCAAAATCATCTGCGGCGCGTTTGTCTTGCATGAAACCGCCTGTCCGCGCGGTCCACCGCTTTTTGCTCCATACCTGTAGGGGACTTGTCCACTGAAGCACTTCCGAAAAATTCAACCAGCGCTGCGACGGAGGTATGTCTGAACAGCTCGATAATAGGAATCTCGCGGTTCAGCATCTCCTGCAGCTTCAATTGCATCTGAACCAGCTTGAGCGAATTGCCGCCAAGGTCGAAAAAATGCTCATCCCTGCCGACATGCGGACGGTTCAGCAGCTCCTTCCAAATGGAGATAATACCTTCTTCCAGTACGGATTGCGTCGGTCCCGCTGCCGGTTCAATCGTCTCAGGCAGAATGGCAAGCAGTGCTTTGCGGTCAGTTTTGCCGTTGGGAGTCAAAGGGAATTCTTCGAGAATGCTTATACTGTAAGGAACCATGTAGCCTGGAAGCCGGGAGCGCAGATGGGAGCGCAGTGCAGCCGGGTCCGGCAAGGGTTGCCGTTCCGAACCGACAATCACAAAAGCGCGCAGACGCCTCGCGTCCTCCTCTCCTTCAGCAAGCACAGTAGCCTCTTGAACACCGGGACAGGTCTTCAAGGTGCTTTCGATTTCACTTAACTCAATGCGGTAGCCGCTAATTTTGACCTGGAGGTCGTCGCGTCCAAGGAATTCAATGACCCCGTCTGAACCATAACGGCCCCAATCCCCCGTCCGGTAGAGGCGTTCTCCGGTGATAGGCGACATGACAAAGCGTTCTGCAGAGCGGATCTCATCCCGCCAGTAGCCGCTGGCAACGCCCAGACCGCCAATATATAACTCTCCCGGCACCGATACTGGACATTCTTCCATCCGTGCATTCAGCACATATACACGCTGGCCGGACATGGACAGACCATAGGGAATGTTGGTCCAAGCCGGATCGACAGTGTGAACCGGGAACTGAATCGACCAGATCGCTGCTTCGGTTGCCCCGCCAAGCGCAATCACCTCCGCCTCAGGACTCAGGCGGCGGATGGCTCCCGGAAGAGTAGAAGGAATCCAGTCTCCGCTGAGCAGGCACAGTCTGAGGAAATCCAGCCGTACTTCAGATGCGGCATACATCAGCAGCATGTTCATGAAGGCTGGAACGCTGTTCCAGACCGTGACCCGGTGCTTCTGCATCAGCTCCAGCCAGTGTGCCGGATCGCGTAGCCGCTGCGGCTCTGGCAGCACAAGTGTGCCTCCTGCCGCCAAGCAGCCGAAGATGTCGAATACGGATAAATCGAAGCTTAGCGAAGAAAGTCCAAGCACGACATCCTGCGGGTTCAGCCCATGGCTGCGGTTAATGTCGGTCAACGTATTAACCGCGGCTATATGGCTGATCATCACCCCTTTAGGCGTTCCTGTACTGCCGGAAGTGAATAATACGTAGGCCAGTTGCTCGCCTATTCCGTCTGCATTGCCTCCATATTCCGGCGTCTCTTCGTTTCGGGTATTTTCGTTGACCTCTATGGTCTTAATACCGGTAGTGGCCCAATCACCTACAGGGACAGAGGACTGGACCAGTACCACTTGAACCTGTCCGAGCTCCAGCAGCTCTCCAATGCGGTAGGCAGGCAGACCTGCATCTACCGGCAGGTAGGCCGCTCCGGCCTTTAAGATCCCTAGGACCGCCGCCACCTGCTCCCAGCCTTTTTCCATCACTACGGCAACCAATGTCTCCGGCTGTATGCCATACGCCACCAACTGATGCGCTATAGCATTGGCTTTGCGGTTCAACTCTCCGTAAGAGAACGTATATCCGCCCACAAGCAGGGCTGGAGCATTGGGCTTAGTGTGTGCCATCCGCTGAAAGCCATGATGCAGGGCAATGTCCTTAGTCTCCTGTTTGTGTTGGTGCCGTGTGTTAATTTCCGCCAGTTTCAGGCGGTGTGCGAATCCGGCTGAACCCGAATCGGCCAGCGGCAGGGCCTGCTCCCAGGCCTCTTCATCTTCTGCCAAACGGCGCAGCAAGCTTCCGTAGATGGCAAACATCTCATCCAGCACTCCCGGCAGGAACTTGCTCAGGGCCGCGTCCCAATTGTAGTGAAGCTCGCCGTCCCGTTCAGCTACCTGGTGATCCAGCCATACCTGAGGTGTCTCCGACAGACTGCGTGCTTCCGTCTCAGATTCATTCCTCCGCTGGAAGATCTGATCAAATCCGGCTGTCGTCTTCTCCCTGTCAGACAAGTCCAGCAGGCTTGTGAACACCACTGGAACCGGTTCACTCAGAATGCTGTGTGCCATAAGCTGTTCTGTCACACGGATGCCGCTGTAAAGGCGGTGATCGAGATCGGTCCACAGACGCTCCTGGAGCTGTTCAGCCCTGCTGCCAAAAGGAAGAGGGTTACGGTAATCGACCTCCAGCAGACTGATGGTTGTGAAATCACCAACCAGATGTTCCATTTGCGGATGCAGCGGGAGACGGTTAAACAGCGTTAGATTCAACAAGAAATGCGGCTGCTTGGCATACAGCGCAAGCACTTCCGCATAACAGGCGAGCAGCAATGCGGAGGAAGTTAACCCCCGTCTGCGTGCTGCCGCCGACAGCTTCGACCAGAGCCTGGCCGGCAGAACGGCCTTCCAGCGCTTGAATTCCTGCCGCTTGAGGCCTTGAGAAACCGCAACAGGTAACTGCGGACCGGCCGGGAGGCGGGGAAGTCTCCCTTGCCAATAGGTCTGCGCCATTCTATAACGGTCTGCAGAGGTTACGGACAGCAAGGACAGCACATAATCACGGAAAGTTGCTTCCAGTGGGGGCAATTGGGCTGTTCCGGCATACAGCGCAGCCAGTTCCTCCAGAATAATCCGAAAACTCAGCGCATCGGCGATCATAAGGTCAAAGCTGATATGCAGCCGGGTCAGTCCTTCGGGCAGCCGGGTCGCTTCAATGGCGAACATCGGCCAACTGCCGGTATGAATAGTCTGCGACATCACTTGACGAATGTCGTCCAGCCGTGAGACGCGCTCCGCTTCGGAGCAGGCGCTTGCGTCTGCCATTCTCACCGGGTAAGGCGGGACCTCTTCCAGAATCTGCTGCATGCCGTCCGGCATGACCATTGCCCGCAGCATAGGATGCCGCTTAATGAGCGTTTGGAAGCACTGTTCGAAACGTTCAATATCAAGACCCGCAAACTCCATCTCTTGATAGACATGAGTTGCGGCGCTGCCTGTCCGTCTTCCGGCCCAATAGGCCATCTGTACTTCGGTCAAA
This sequence comes from Paenibacillus sp. FSL L8-0340, assembly GCF_038593145.1. NCBI lineage: Bacteria > Bacillati > Bacillota > Bacilli > Caryophanales > Paenibacillaceae > Paenibacillus > Paenibacillus sp. FSL L8-0340. The sequence goes on along the minus strand of NZ_CP151967.1, from coordinate 3,963,367 downwards.
GGAAAAGGTACAAAGGCTTCTTGCGGCGTCACTATAAATTCGGGTAAGTCCACTCTGGCTGAGCTTCCCATCTCTGACAAAGGTGCCACCGCAGCATCATCCAGTTCAGTTGCCATGTTGGCAATGGTGGAGGCGATAAGCAGCTCCCGGAGCGTCAGCTCCACCTGCATCCTGGAGCGGATTTCAGTCAGCAGCTTGACAGCGAGCAAAGAATTACCGCCCAAATCAAAAAAATGATCGTGTATTCCCACGCTGGTCAGGTTCAGCACCTCACCCCATACCTCGGCGAGCCGGATCTCAGTTGTGCTTCGCGGCGCTGTGTACCTGCGGGTTAACACTGCCTTGTCCAGTGGCAAACGTGAAAGGAATTGCCGGTCTACCTTGCGGTTTGGTGTCAAAGGCAGCTCAGCAAGCTTAACAAAACGTGCCGGGATCATATAACTGGGAAGCACCCCGCGGAGTGTTTCCTTCCAGTCTGTCTCGTCAGGAATGCTCTCCTTGCCAGAGGCTAAAGGGGACGGCACCCAATACGCAGCCAACAGTTGTTCTCCCTGTCCGTCGTCGCAAGCGACTACGGCGCTTGCCGCAATCTCTGGCTGAAGGTTCAACTGCTGTTCAATCTCAGCAGGCTCGATACGGAAGCCCCGCAGCTTGAGCTGCTGGTCTTTACGGCCGAGATAGGCCATTTCTCCTCCAGGCAGCAGCCGGACCCGGTCCCCCGTATTGAATAGCCGCCCTCCCGCCTGGTCCAGCGGGTTCATGATGAACTTCTGCGCGGTCAGCTCCGGCTGACGGTGATAGCCGTCCGTTACGCCGTCACCTCCGATGTACAGTGTGCCTTCGGCTCCGAATGGCACAAGAGCCAGCGCTTCATCCAGGACCAGGCAGGTTGTACGGCCGATCGGTCTGCCAATCGGGACTTTGTACAGGAGGTCATCCGGCGTAAGCTTGTGGGCCAGAGACCATACCGCCGTTTCGGTGGGGCCGTACAGGTTCCATACCGCTTTACCCCGGTGTAACAATTGTGCAGCAAGCTCCGGCTTCAGTTCCTCACCGCCGCAGAGTACCGTCATGTGCTCTGAACCCTTCCAGCCCTCTGCCAGCAGCAGCCGCCACAATACCGGTGTTGCCTGCATAAAGGTCGGCTTATAACGATTCATATTCTCCATAAGCAGTCCTGGATCGCCGCTTCCCTCCTGTGGGAAGATCAGCGTTGCCCCTTCGGATAATGGCAAAAACAGTTCGAGCAAGAAAATATCAAACGAGCATGTCGTGACAGACAACAGCGAATCCTCGGATGTCATATGCAGCAGTTCCTGCATGGCATATAGGAAATGAACCGCATTCCGGTGAGTCACGGCTACCCCTTTGGGCTGGCCTGTACTCCCGGAGGTATAAATCATATAAGCGTGATGCGGTCTTTCAGATGCCTTGGAGTCAGACAGAGCACGATTAGTCTGCCAACACAGGCTGCCTGGGCTGATGTCGCAGCAGCGGTGGTTGCCGAACCGCTCGGCTTCCGCAGGATGATCTACCAGAATGCAGTCCAGTCCGGCGTGGCCCGCGATGTATTGCAGCCGCTGCTCTGGAAAGGCCGGGTCGAGCGGAACATAAGCGCTGCCGCTGATCAGAATACCCAGGATGCCTGCCGCCAGCTCGAACGAAGGACGGGCGCAGATGCCAACGCGATGACCCGGCCCTGCGCCGACTGACAATTGCAAATAGGCTGCTAACCGCTCTGCCGCCCCATACAATTCGGCATAAGTATAGGAACGGGGGCCGCATACAATTGCCACGGCCGACGGATTGGCTGCGGCTTGCCGCTCCACCAGTGAATACAGTGTCGATCGCTCCGGGTAAACAACACCCGGGCCGATGCCTGCCTTATGCAGCTCCGCTTCTTCAAACGGAGAAATCAATGGAAGCTGCGGGAGCGTCTGCTGCGCCTTCGCCGGCAAATGCCCAAGCATCCAGACATAGTTAGCGAGCAGTCCTTCTGCTATTCTTTTGTCATAGAGATCGGTGTTGTATTCCAGCATTACATCCAAATGGTGAGGATGCTCGATAACTTCCAGTGTGATATCGAATTTGGCAGAGTGCTGAGTCCACTTCTGCGGCGTGCAGACAGCACCGTCCAGTTGATCCAGTGACATATCGCCTTGCTGGAAGATAAAAAAGAGCTGGAATAAAGGCGAATAAGCCAAGTCCCGGGGCGGATTCAATGCATCCAGTACATGCTCGAACGGGATTTCCTGAGCTTTCAGAGCTCCAAGCACTGTCTGCATGGTAAGTTGCAGGACCTCTGTGAAGCTGCCTGCTTCGCGGATATCCGTTCTTAACACCACATTGTTCACGAAGCAGCCCAGCATCTCTTCGGTCTCCTCCCGGCATCTTCCCGCCGTCGGAGTGCCGACCACAACATCTCCCCTGCCTGTATATCTGTACAGCAGCACGTTAAAGGCAGCCAGTACAGTCATGAAGAGCGAGGCGCCTGCAGACCTTGCGAGAACTCTGAGCGCTTCAAGCTCCTCCGCTTCGATCCGCAGCGTACAGCTATCTCCGCCCGAGGTCAGCAAGCGCGGGCGCGGGCGATGGGAAGGAATTGTATAGTAAGGATCTGCGCCCCGCAGTTGCTCCTTCCAATAATGCAGACCTTCCGTCAGCATCTCTGCCTGCATCCATTCTCTCTGCCAGCAGGCATAATCGGCATAGTCGTATTCACGCTGATTATGCGGTAGGCTCTGCCCCTTGCATAATACGTTATAGAGCTGCACCCATTCTTCTGTAAGCAATCTAAGCGACCAGCCATCGGCAACAATATGATGAATGACGAACACAAGCATGTGGTCATCCTCTGCCAGCTCGTACAATCCGGCGCGCAGCAATGGCGGCTTGCCGAGATCAAACGGCTGCGTTAGCAGCGGCTGAGCCGCTTGTTCGACCTGGCGCAGCCGTTCCGTTTCTGTTGCCCCTGTGACCTTGATCTGCAGCAGCGGAATGGCGCTGTCAGCGGCGATGTGCTGCTGCGCCTTCCCCTCTTTGGCGGAGAATGAGGTCCGGAAGCTCTCGTGACCGGCCGCCAGCAGGCGCAGGCTGGCTTCCAAATGCCCCTTCTTAAGCGCACCGGTAATTCGGATGGCCTGATGCAGATGATAACTGGAGGCGGCGCCGCCGAGCTGTTCCATCAGCCATAAACGCTCCTGGCTGTAGGACAACGGTAATCCATTGCCATCGCGTGTTTGTTTTTCCAATGGAATTTGCAGTACGGGAATACCCCGTTCACGTATTTGCAGCCGGAACCATTGTTTTTGCTCAGGCGACAATGAGGATAAGGCTACTTGTTCGGCCATTACCCCTTCCCTCCGCTCGGTTTGAGTTTGTCCTCTGCAAGGCTGCTGGCGATTTCGCTACTGCTCATGGCAGCCACTTCCTGGAACAAACTTGCAATGGATTGCTCCTTGCGGGTCTCCCCGGAGGTATTCTCCAGCAATTGGGCCATTCCGCTTACAGTCGGACGCAGGAATATGCTCTCGATGGACAGTTGTACGCCCAAAGCTTGCCGAATCCGGTCAAGCACCTGAGTGGCCAGCAGCGAATGGCCTCCCAGCTCGAAAAAGTTATCATCCGCACCCACCGGTTGAATATGAAGCTCCCGTTCCAAAATCTCCACAAGCTGCTGCTCGATGCTCCCCTCCGGCGCACGGTACGCTGCCGTTACCTTGGGGCGGGCATGGCGTGATCCGGGTTGACGTTGCTCGGGAATGGAACTGAACGGTAAGGATATCCCGGATGTTTGTGTCCCTGACGTAACCGTAACCGAGGCGGTTGAGCCGGACGGGGCAGCTTCGGGATATACCCAGTAGCTCTGCCGGGAGAACGCATACGTTGGCAGCGGAACCCGCCGGCGCGTCTCATTTCCGAAATAAAGCCCCCAGTCCAGATCTGCACCGCATACCCATAGGTTGGCTATAGCCTGTGCCAACACCCGCGTGTCCCCGTCCTGTCCGTGGACAGAACGCAAGGCGGGCACCCACACACTGTCTTCAGCCGCTGCCGGGTTCTGCCGCCCCAGACCACATAATGTGGAGCCTGGTCCTAATTCCACAAACAACCGGTTTCCTTCGCGCAGCAGGGCCCCAAGTCCATCCATAAAGACAACCGGGTCGAGAATATGCCGGGTCCAGTATCCGGGATCGGTAGCCTCCTCAGCCTTTAGCCAGGTACCGGTAAGACAGGACATTATTGGAACAGAGGGTTCCTTTAATTCCACCTGCATCAACAACTCACGGTAAGCGGCGACCATCGGCTGCATCAGCGGCGAATGGAAGGCGTGAGAGGTGGATAGTTTCTTATTAAAAACCCCTTCTTCCGTCAGCCGCTGTTCCAGTTCGGCAATGGAGGCTTCTTCTCCCGACAACACACATAGACCTGGGCTGTTGACCGCTGCCAGCGTAATTCTCTCTTGTAGATATCCGTTTACTGCCTCACGGCTGAGCCCAACTGCCAGCATCGCTCCTCTTTCGGTCCGGGACATCCACTCTGCCCTGCGGCAGACCAGCAGAACGGCATCTTCGAGACGGAACACACCTGCGATTGCGGCTGCGGCGTATTCTCCCAGACTATGGCCGATCATGGCCTGTGGACGAAGTCCCCGGCTGATCAGGAGCTGGGCCATAGCGTACTCAACAGCAAATAACAGCGGCTGGGTAAGCGCGGTCTCGTTCACGTCCAGTGTTTGCGGGTGATTCTTCCCGGATTGCATCAATGGCTTGATATCCATCCCCGTCAGGCTTTGGATCTGCACTGCGCAGCGGTCGTAATACTCGCGAAAAACCGGCTCAGCAGCATATAGGCCTGCCGCCATCCCCATATATTGCGAGCCTTGCCCCGTGAACATAAACACCAGAGGACGGTTCCTGGAAGGACTTTCTCCCTGGTATACCGCTTGCGGGTCAGCCGCCTCCATTGCCAGGACAGCTTCTTCCTGCGTGGAGCAGACCACAGCCGCCCTGATCCCAAAAGCCTGCCGGCCAACCGACAGTGTATATGCCACATCCGCTAGTTTCGTCTGCGTCTCTTCGCGCAAATAATGCTGCAGCCGGGACAGATTACCAGCCAGGGAGGTCTCGGATTTCGCTGAGACTGGGAGAATATGCCACCCCGGCACGGCTGGTGCACTGTACATACGTGGACCCTCTTCAAGAACCACGTGGGCATTGGTGCCGCCCATACCGAGCGAGTTCACTCCGGCGCGGCGCGGGTAGGCTTGCTCGGGCCAATCCGTAAGCCCTGTATTTACGTAAAAAGGACTGCCGTCAAAGTCAATCGCCGGATTAGGGCGCTCATAATTCAGCGTCGGCGGAATTTGCTTGTGGTGCAGCATGAGCGTCGCTTTGATGAATCCGGCAATGCCGGCGGCAGAATCGAGATGCCCTATGTTTGTTTTGACCGAACCGATCGGGCAATACCCTCGCTGATTCGTGCCAAGGCGGAACGCTTGGGTCAACGCCTCTATTTCAATGGGATCTCCCATTCGGGTGCCGGTGCCATGCGCTTCAACGTAACCGATCGTCTGCGGCTGAACCTCTGCCAGCGCCTGGGCCGAAGCGATGACTTCGGATTGTGCGCCTACGCTTGGAGCGGTATAGCTGATTTTATCCGCTCCGTCATTGTTGACGGCAAACCCCTTGATGACAGACCAGATATGATCCTTGTCGCGGATCGCTTCATCCAGCCGTTTCAGCACGACAAGACCGTAACCGTTGCCCGGAACAAATCCGCTGCTGTTCTCGTCAAAAGCGCGGCAGTGCCCATCCGCCGACATAATTCCTCCAGGCTCAAACAGGTAGCCTGCACGTTCAGGCGGGCCAACCGTGATGCCACCAGCCAGCGCCATGTCACATTGATAGGTCAACAGGCTCTGTGCTGCCATGCAGACGGAGACCAGCGAGGTGGACGACGAGGACTGCACCGCCATAGACGGGCCTTTGAGGTTCAGGCGATAGGAGATCGTTGTAGCCATACTGTCCTTGTCATTGCCGATGGCTGCCTGCAAATTGCCGGTGGCCAGCATTTTTTGAATATGAGGATAGAGGTTCAGGAACAGATATGAGCTCATGCTTTTTCCGGCAAAAACACCCACGGAGCCTCCGCATTCCGAGGATTGGTAGCCAGCATGCTCCAGCGCCTCCCAAGCACACTCGAGCATCATCCGGTGTTGAGGGTCCATAAGCTCCGCATCCTTGGGATTGATCCCGAAAAAAGCGGCATCGAATGCATCGAGCTGGCCGATTTCCCCTTTGGCCCGGACATAATTCGGCTGACTCAGTATTCCGGGGTCAATGCCTGCCTCCTCCAGTTCCCGGCTGGAGTAATGGGAAATACACTCTTTTCCCTCGGTCAGATTGCGCCAGAAGGCCTCCAGGTTTTCGGACTGAGGGAACCTTCCCGCCATGCCGATTACCGCAATTTCATTTCCGTTATAAGGATACTCAGGATGACTCATAGCATCTATTCCTCCTTCTCTATGGTGCTGCGAACCGCTACGGAAGAAGCTGTTTTCCGGTAACGGAGAAATGCGTTTTTTTGCTTCGCGGCCGTCTCGTAAATGTCAGTCCCCAGAGCATCGCGCGAGCCTTCGCTGAGATATCCGGCGAGTGAACGGACCGTCGGGTATTTGAACAAATCCACCAGCGTCAGCGGAACGGGGAATTCCCGGCTGAGCCGGTCATGCACTTTGGCGAGCAGCAGCGAATGTCCGCCCAGATCAAAAAAGTTGTCTTCCACGCCAAAGTGCCGGAGCTGTAGAATCTCCTCCCAGACCTTTGCAATGCTTTTCTCAGTGGCGGTCTGGGGCTGTTCATAGGCGGCCCCGCTACGGGCAAGGCTCTCGCCAGGGTGTGGAAGGGCAGAAACTTCCAGCTTGCCATTGGCATTGTAGGGAATACGCTCCAGTTGAATATAAGCAGCTGGCTTCATATATGAAGGAATCCGCGACTCCAGCCAATGCGCCAATTGCTGGCCGATAATGCTCGCTTGGCTGCGGACCGTATAGTATGCGATCAGCCGCAGGTTGCCTTCAAAATCGGGCTGAGGATGCACGGCCGCCTCCTCGACTTCCGGGAACGTGCACAAATGCCGCTCTACTTCACTTAGCTCAATCCGGTACCCGCGGATTTGGACCTGCCGGTCGCTGCGGCCGATAAAGGCAAGCTCGCCGCCGGGAAGCCAATATCCGGTATCTCCGGTCAGAAGCAGCCGCTCGCCTTGACGGAACGGATGGGGAACAAATGCCGCTTCGGTCAAGTCACGACGATTCAAATATCCGCGGGCCAAGCCATGTCCAGAGATGCAGATTTGTCCCTTGACCCCAATCGGAACCGGCCGTAAATGAGAGTCCAGCACGTAGACTTGCTGATTGGCTACCGGTCTGCCCAGTGAGGCGGAAACGGCTTGCTCCCCATCCTGGCCGGGCTTCAGTAACTTATACGTACTGCACACGCCGGATTCTGATAGTCCATACCCGTTGGCAATATCCATTCCGCTTAGCCTATCCACATGGCTGGACTGCAAAGTCTCTCCACCACTCAGAATGAGGCGAAGCAGGGAAGAGGTTCCGCCGTCGCTATTCAAACGCCTAACCATAGAGGGTACGGTGCTGAGGATCGTAATGTGATGCCGCTCCATGTAGGCCCGCAGCTTGCCCGGGTGCAGCATTGTTTCGGTATCCGGCAAGACGAGTGTCCCTCCGGCAGCCAGAATCGGCAGCGACTCTCCGATGAAACTGGCTGAAGCAACCGATGTAATGGGCAGCAGACGATCCAAGTCCGTCGCCTGGTACGATGAAAGAAAGGAGTGGACCAGATTGTCGATGCTGCGCCGCTCCAGAAGGACTCCTTTAGGAACCCCTGTCGAACCGGAAGTAAAGATGATAAAAGCGAGCGTCTGCGGCGATAATCCATTGTCTGGTCCCCGCTCGTCCTGCTCACCGAACACTGGGATCTGTTCCTCCAGCAAGATCACTCGTTCTGGCGGGAGCGGCAGCAACTCGGAATGGACGGAATCACTAAGTGCATACACGTCGCCAAGCTCCTCCACCATCTGCCGGATACGCTCCCGGGGCATCGCAGGATCAACGGGCACCACTGCTCCTCCTGTTTTGGATACGGCAAGTGCAGCTGCCACAAAACGTCCCGAGGAGGGAAGGCAGACGATTACCGGCGTCTCCGCGTGCAGGCTCTTGTCTAAAAGCTGTGCCGCAAGACGGTTCGCCCACTGATTCAAGTCGCGGTAACTAAGTACATGTTCTCCCTCAAGCACCGCGCATTTCTCTGGAGTTTGGACAGCTCTGTGCTCGATCCAACTTACAAATCCATGTTCCGGTACTGGCTGCTCTGTTTCGTTCCATGTCTGTAAAATCATCTTCTCTTCTGAAGCCTCCAGCAGGTTGATCCGTCCAAGCGTCTCCTGCGGATCTTCCAGAGCTGCCACCGCCAGCCGGATAAAATGCCCGATCATTCGTCTCATCGTTGCTCTTGTGAACAGATCGGAGCTGAATTCAAAAGTCCCCCTCAGTCCTCCGTCCTCCTCCCAGCAGGATACGGACAGATCAGTCTGGGCAATTCCGATGTCCAGCGGGACGGCTGACAAGCGGAGACCTTGCGCTTCCATAACAGGCATCTCCAGATTATCGAGCTGGAACATGGTCTGGAAGACAGGCTGTACGCTTCGCTCGCGGTCCGGGTTCAGTCTCTCGACAAGCAGATCGAACGGCAGGTCCTGATGGTCAAAAGCCAGCAAAGCCTCTTCCTGAACGCTCCTTGCATAGTCTATAAAAGACAGGTCGTCCCGCGGCTGCGTACGGACTACCACAGTATTCACGAACATCCCTATCAGCGGCTCCAGCTCGGTTCTTGTCCGTCCGGCTACCGGTGTTCCGACGAGTAAATCTTCTTCTGCACAGTACCGGAAGAGCAGCGTCTTGAAGACGGTCAGCAGGAAATGAAACACCGATAAGCGTTCCTTCCGGCAAAAGCTGCCAATGCGCTCATACACGTCAGGCTCTATCCGAAACGACTCCATCCCTCCCAAGCCCGACATAGAGCTTGGCCGTTTAAAATCGGCGGGTATGTCCAGCATAGGAGGCGCACCTTCCAGCTTATCCAGCCAGAATGCCAGGTCCCGTGCATACGCCGTATCTTCACTCCGGCTCTCAAGCCACCGTACATAGTCCCGGTACTGGATCGTAAGCGGCTGCAAGTCTGGTGCTGTCCGGTCCAACTCTGCTCCATACAGACGTGTGAAGTCACGAAGGAGAATCCCCTTCGACCAGCCGTCCGCTACAATATGGTGCATGCGGATGATCCAGATATGCTCCTGCTCACCCACCTGCAGCAGTGTAAAAGAAATTAGCGGATCATGCTCCAGGTCTATCGGACTGCCTGCAATGCGTGTGATTTCGGCATGCAGCCATTCGGAAGAAGTGGCTTTGCCGCCGCCCTCCGCTCCCAATATTTCAAAAGCTAAGTCTCCTGCGTGAGGGCAGGCGCACGGTTCGCCCTGGTGCAGTCTGTAATTCACGTTCAGCAGTTCGTGGCGCTCCAGCAGGGAGTGCAGTGCTGCCCGCATGCAGTCTGTGTCGAGGTTCCCTTCGATCTTCAGTACTGCGCTGTTATTGAAGGCGGCGCTGCCCGGATGCAGCTGCTGGAGGAACCAGATCCCGCGCTGCGCGGGGGACAAACCGAAGGAACCAGACTCTCCTGTACGGGGAATTGCGGTGTGCTTGTTCCCCGGAACTGAAATGCCTTTGTTGCGCAATAATCTGTCATACAGCTCGTTGTTTATCATCTTCCATTCCGCCCCCTTAGCTTTGTGCGGCCTTACCCCCGTGGATGGCAAGCAGGAGGCTCCGGTCTGCCTTGCCGTTTGGTTTCAGTGGAATTTCATCCATCCAGATGATCTCTGACGGAATCGCATACGCAGGCAAATACAAAGCAAGCTCGGCGCGCAGCGCCCGCAGCTTGTCCTGTTCCGGAATGGGCTCCGCGCCCGCAGCCGCAACCACAAAGGCGGTTAGGAATTGTTCCCCGGCATCACCTATGCGCACCCCGGCAACGGCGGTTTTTACATGGGCTGCACGGAGCAAACAGCTCTCCACTTCACCCAGCTCAATGCGGAGTCCCCGCAGTTTGATCTGATCGTCCTCCCGTCCGGCGTACATGACCTCCCCATCCATAGTCCATGAGGCGAGATCGCCTGTACGGTACATGCGCTGTCCGGGTTCATAGGGATTGGGCACGAATCTCTCCAGCGTTAGCTGTGGCTGGTTCAGATATCCGCGTGCCAGCCCCACTCCTGAGATATACAGTTGTCCTGTCTCTCCAATAGATGCAAGCGTCAAATCATCCCTCAGAATATACAAGCGGATGTTGTCAATGGGGCGTCCGATGGGAACTGGCTTGTCCAGAGCATTCCGCTCGCAGACATGATAGGTTACATCAATCGCTGCTTCCGTAGGACCATAGAGATTGATCAACTTCAATCCTTGTCCGGGCGGGAAGGTATGATAGAACTGACTAACCAGCGGGACGGTCAACGCTTCTCCGCTGCAAAAGACATACCGCAGGCTGCGCAAGCGTTCCAGTGCAAAATCGCTGCCGATATATTCAAGGAACAAACGCAATACGGAGGGAACAAAATGAATGACAGTGATCCCTGTTTTCTCGATCAGTCTCACGAACATGCGCGGATCATTTTCCTTGCGCGGCTGCAGAAGACAGACCGCAGCGCCTGCGGTTGACCACCAGACCAGTTCCCAGACCGAGACATCAAAGGTATATACTGTTTTTTGGAACAGGATATCTTTGCGGGTAATGGGGAAGGTTTTTTGCATCCATTCGATCCGGTTGGTCAAGGCATCATGTTCCACAAGCACACCCTTGGGGTTGCCGGTGGAACCGGAAGTATAGATTACATAAGCCAAGTCACCTGGCTCTGGTCCGTCCGGCAGATTCGTCTCGGGCAGTTCACGGTCTGCCAGACTATCCAGCGGGACCCATTCTGCTGTTGCAGGCAGCACAGACGGACGGGAAACGCCACCCTCCGTAATGACCCAGCCCGGGGCGCTGTCAGACAGCATGGTCTGCAGCCTCATAGACGGACTCTCCAGATCCAGCGGCAAATATGCAGCTCCGGCTTTGAGTACACCGTATATGGCAACCAGCATGTCAAAAGAACGCTCAAGCATTAAGGCGACAATCGACCCGTTTCCGGCACCGCTGGACCGCAGCGCATGAGCCAGCCGGTTCGCCGCACGGTTCAATTCCCCGTAAGTGTAGATGGCCTCCTTCACGTATACAGCCGGTGCGAGCGGCTGCTCCGCCACGCGTGCTTCAAACTGCTGGACAATGGTGGTGTCCTGTGAATAAGGCGCAGCGGTATCATTGAAGCCGCGCAGTGTATGCAGCAATTCGTTTTCTACAGTAGGCAGACTCATTCCGGTCCCCTCCTTGCAATGGGAGTAATCTCTGCTTGCCGCTCCACACCGGTCTTTTCCTTGATCTGCAGCCATCGAAGCTCCCGTTCACTGTCCGGGGTACGCTTATCTTCAAACACAGCCTGCAGCATGGATATTGCCAGGGCAACATGCTCTTCTCCAAGTGCTATTTCCCCTTGATCAAGCTCATGCTTCATCTGTTTGACTTCCGTATACAGCTCCAAGGACGGCATAACCGGAACATCAGCCTGGTTGTTATTGCGGGTGGTCATGGCATGGGTGAGACACATGCTTATTGCTTTAAGCCGCAAATCTGCGGCTGGTGGACTTGTCTCAGCCTTGTGCCTGGGCACAGGAATGGCTGAAGACGCAGCTATGTGATCTCTAATGGTCATCCGGTCCACCTTTTCATCATGGGCATATACACGGGTCTGCCCAGAAATTTCGGGCATCAGTGTTTTGAGGATGTTTTGCGGACCCATTTCAATGAATGTCTGAACACCGTTCTCCAGCAGATACATGATGGAGTTCTGCCACAGCACCGGTTTGTATAGCTGCTGCGCCAGCAGCCCCTGCATTTCCTGGATAGATGTATAAGGCCGTCCGGTTACATTGGACAGAAGCTGACATGCCGGAAGGCTCCAGTTATACTTGAGCAGTTCCTCCGTCATTTCAGCGGCTCTCGGCTGCATTAGAGCACAATGATAAGGGGCGCTTCCAATCAAGTGGCTGATCTGTGCATAATCTGACGCTTCTGTTACCCGCTGCTCCAGCTCGACCAGTGCAGCGTCTTGACCGGAAACCGCGATTTGGCTGCGGGAGTTCTGACAGGCAATGCTGACCTCCCGCCCTTCAGCTTGCAGTTTCAGGCATAGCAATGCGACTTGTGCAGGATCAACCGATTTCATAATACTCATGGCGCCGTCCGTGGCTTCCATAACCGCTTCCGCCAGTCGGGCACGGAAGCGGACCAGCATCAGCCCGTCCCTGAAGGACAAGGCACCGCTGCAGATTAGTGCAGAATATTCGCCCAGACTGTGTCCCGCCATGTAGGCTGGAAGCGGTCCGCCTTGCTCCCGGTATAGGCGGTAATGGGCAACACTCGCCGCACAGATGGCCGGCAGCATATGCCCGATCCGGTTCAGCTTGACCGTGCTGCCCTCCATCATCAGCCGGGATAATTCAAAACCGAGAATTTCATCTGCCTCATGCAAGGTGTCCTGCACCCTGCTTGAGGATTCATAGAGGCTCCGCATCATTCCTTTATATTGGGACCCTGATCCAGGGAATAATAAAGCCAGGTCTGCTTGATGGTTCATCCGATCCTCACCCTTCTGCCAAAGATGCGGCATTGTGTCACAAACGGAAGGTGCGTGCTATTTGCAGCTCATGCATCTGTGAAGTCCCCTCAATAATCTCCATAATCTTCGCATCCCGGTAGAACCGTTCTACCGGATTGCCGCTCATACAGCCTGAAGCGCCGTGTATTTGCAGGGCATGATCTGCTGCATGGACAGCCGTTTTGGAAGCATGGTATTTGGCGACCAAGGTCTCTGTGATAGCCGCCGGATCACCTTGCTCCCGCAGTCTCCCGGCGGCGGCACAGAGCTCGCGGGCGGCTTTGGACTCCGTAATCATTTCGCTGAGCATCTTCTGCACAAGCTGATGCTTGCGCAGGGGTTCACCGAACTGGAACCGCTCACCGGCATACTGGATGCTTTGCTCCAGACAGGCCTGTGCCAACCCGACGCTGCCGCAGGCGGTGGTGTAACGGCCTTCATCCAGCGCATAGTTCGCCACATGGGTGAAGCCGAAGCCGATTTTGCCAACCAAATTTTCCACAGGCACACAGCAATGCTCGAAGGTCAGCTCGGCAACCATATTGGCCCTCAGCCCCATCAGCCCCCGCATTGGATCAATCTGCAAACCGGGAGTTCCCCGTTCCACCAGTACAGCGACCCCGCGCCCGTTCAAGCGGGCGAACACCAGGAACAAATCGGCGATTTGCCCGAGCGTGATGTACTTTTTGCGGCCATTCAGGATGATTTGTCCATCTTCCTGCACCGCTTCCGTCTCCAGCTTGGCAATATCGCTGCCCACCATCGGTTCGGTGATTGCAATCGCCGGAATTACCTCGCCAGCCGCGATGGCGGGCAGCCATTTTTGCTTCTGGGCTTCCGACCCAAACCGCGCCAGCGGTTTGCAGACCATGCCGAACACAGTACAGGCATTCTGCACCGAGGCATACCCGCGGCCCAATTCCTCATGAATGGCTCCAAGTGTGGCGTAGTTGACGGCAGTTCCCTCATATTTTTCTGGAATCGCAAGGCCTGTAAGTCCTTCGGCTGCCATCTCAGTGAACAATACGCGCGGAATCTCCTGCTCCTGATCCATCTGGGCGGCCTGCGGCAGGATGTGCGTGTCAACAAACTGGCGGACGGTAAGGGCGGTAGGGACGGAGGTCGATTTTAGCGGCGTAGTCATTAGATTTCAGCTCCCGTAGGTTGATGGCGTTCAATCAGAACTACCAGATCGCGGACGGTCTTGATATTTTCCATGTCCAAATCCTCTTCTTCCAGCTCCAGATGAAAGGTCTTCTCGATGAACATAATCAACTGGATCATGAACAGGGAATGCACAAGGCCCAGCTCCAGGATGTTATCGTCCTCCTTAAGTTCCTTGGTACGCAGTGAGCGGGTAAGAAATGTAGTCACCTGTGCTTTGATTTCCTCATGATTCATAGGGATCAGCCTCCTGTAATCAATTGTAAGAATAAAAACCCTGACCGGATTTCATACCGTGAAGCCCGGCATCGACCATTTTTTTGAGCAAGGGACAAGGGCGGTATTTACTGTCGTTATACCCTTCGTACAGCACATCAAGTGACTTGAGAATGGTATCCAGACCAATGAGGTCGGCTGTCTGTAAAGGGCCCATCTTGTGCCCGAAACACTGCTTGAACAAAATATCAATATCCTCCGGAGAAGCCACCTGCTCCTGCACCATGAAGATGGCCTCATTGACAAAAATCATCATCGCCCGGTTCGTCACAAACCCGACCGAGTCGTCAACAATTACACTTTGCTTGCCGAGGGTTCCCAGCATTTCCTGCGTCATCTGCAGCGTCTCCGGGGTGGTATGGTATCCTTTGATGACCTCAACCATAGGTTTGAGCGGCACCGGATTCATGAAATGAATCCCGACAACCCGTTCGGGGTGTTCCACCAATGCAGCAACTCGGGTGATTGAAATCGCCGACGTGTTGACCCCCAGAATACAATCCTTCGCGCAGACCTTGTTAAGCTGTTCGTATACCCTCTGCTTGATTTCCCAGCTCTCGGTCACATTCTCCACCACGAACGAACACGCAGTGAGGTCTTCGATCTCTTGGGTGAAGCGGATGCGGTCCAGCACCACCTCGGCACGTTCCCGCGGGGCCACACCCGTCATCATTTTCTGAAAACGAAGGCTCTCCCGGATCTTCTCCCGGGTTCGGCGCATCTGCGCTTCTGATACATCTACAACTACCGTGTCGTACCCTCCTTGAGCGAAGACCTGGGCTACGCCGCTTCCCATCACACCTGAGCCTACAACGCCAATCCTCTGTTCCATCGTTCTTCCTCCGTCCTAAATTCTGCTCACTGTACACCTTCATAGGTCAGCCGTTGATATTCCCGGTAGGCATCTGCAATGTCCGCTACGGTTCCGGCATCTCCCCACTCGCTCACCAAGCTGTGGATCATCCCTTCCACTGTTGGATTCTCCATCACGGTACGAAGCGGCAGTTCGGTGCGAAACACATCCTTAATTCGTGACAGGAGTCGTGTCAGCAGCAGCGAATGTCCACCCAAATCGTAAAAATGGTCGTCCACTCCCACCGGATGTACTCCAAGCAGTTCGGCTATAATCTCACAGATGATAGCCTCCTGTTCCGTCACTGGAGGTTTGTATGCCCCCAGATAAGCCGGGCGCTCACGACTGCCCGCAGCATCGTAAGGATGGGCAGAGGGATGGGCTTCCACCGGAAGTGGCTGTCCCTCTGAGGCTTTTTTCAACCGGAATATTGGAGGCTGGGCAGAAATGATAGCCCGGCTGATCTGTCCCCGGATCGGCCACAGTTGCTCATATAAGACATACTCCTGTTCCCGGGTAATGCCCGGACCCGGTGCTGCCGTGCTGCGGATGAAATCCCGGCTCAGCGACAGCCAGGGGATATTCCCGCTGCCCGCATCTTCCGCAGCGGCATCAAGCACGCCTGCCGCCGCTGCCAGTTCGGTGAGGCCCAGTCCGCCAACTACGGAAGATAAGGAGGATAATAGCCAGCCAAAACCGATCTCAGCACCGCAGCTCTGCAGCAGCTTGTTCAGTTCCTGGAAGGTGCGGGGCGCTGGAACCTTGGGGTTCACCGCCGTAGACAACACCGCAAGTGTCCGCCATTCCAAGGCTTGCAGCTCCGGTTCGTATACCACCCCGTCAATCCGGCCGCAGATTCCAGCCGCTGCGGCAATGGCCTGGCGAAGCTGATCTGTTCCGAGACCTTCGGATGCTATGACCTCCACACCAGGCCGGGCTGCAAAAAAGCTGCGGATCAACTCCGCGCCACCAGCGGGAGAGACGACCAGATAAACCTCCCCGGGTGTTGCTGCCGCTGTTTCGGAGGAGATAGCTGGCTCGCCCAATTGAATTGGAGCTGTAAATGGTTCAAAAGCTTGAACCAGCCGCGTCCCGCCCCGGTAAGCGGCTACTATCGAAGTACCGGGGGGCGGCGATATCAGCTCCAGCCAAAGCTTGTCTGTCAGACGTCTTTCGGGCTCCTCAGGCTGGAAGTCAACCAGCCGGCCCTGCCAGCCGGGCTGCTCCTGGCCCAAGGTCAGGAGCGGCCCAAGGATGGCCCGTCGTTCCGCCTCACCTCCTCCTGCTCCGAAGATTGTAAAGATCCGGCTGGCCGCCACTGTTAGCTGGACTTGCGCTCCGCAGAGATCCTTATCCAGGGCGGGGACTAAATGAATGAGCGACAGGTATCCGCGCTCGGCTGCTGCTGCTCCCGTCATCTCTGCAGCGGACGGAATTCCGGGCTGCGGCTGCTCTTCCAGCATCAAGGTATGGAGAATGCGGTCGATGACAATGCCGTCCCTTCGCAGGTCATCGGCAAGCCGCTGGTAATCCCCGGCATGGACCGGATTCAGCTCGATCAGATCCGGTGCTAGCCGTCGATACTGCGCGGCAGCCAGCACCTCGATACAGCGGTCTCCCTGTTCAACAAGCTGTTCTTTACATCGCTTGACTGCCCGGCCTTCTCCCCGCAGAATGAGCCAGGTTCGAGGATGCGAACGGGTATTATTTGGTGCGTCCGGGAGCGGTTCCTGCTTCCATGCAGGCAGATAGAGCAAGGAAATGTCCTGCTCCGCCGTTGCCGCCGGGAGCGGCCCTGGAAGCGTTGGCCGAGGCAGATAGGTCTGCCGGTCAAAGCTGTACATAGGCAGGGGCAGCCGCCGGCGGGACTGCGGCGGATAGAGCTGCTCCCACTGGACGGGTACCCCGGCCAGCCATAGCTGGGACAAGGTCTGCACGAAAACGACTGCTTCACTTGTTGCTGCCGTGGCCCCCAGGCTGGACAGCACCAGCCGGTCACTTCCGCTCTGAGCTTTCGCTAGACGGCATAATGTCTGGCCTGGGCCTACTTCAAGGAAGACATTGTCCTCATTGGCTAGACAGCCGCTGATCATCGCCGAGAAGTTCACCGTCCCGCGAAGCTGCGCGGTCCAATACTCGGGATTCACTGCCATCTCGCTAGTGACAGGTTCTCCGGTCAGACAGGAATAGAACGGCAGCTCGGGGGTATTCAGGTGTTTGGAGCGGAGCACTTCGCCGAACGGCTCCAGAATGGCATCCATCCGTGCAGAGTGGAACGCATGAGAGGTGTTCAGCCTTGCTGTGAATATCCCCGCTTGGCTCCACTCCTCCTGCCGCAGCCGCAGCTCTTCTTCGTCGCCTGAGAATACGCATAACCCCGGCTGGTTAATAGCTGCGAGCGATACGTCTGCACTGACATAACGGCGAGCTTCAGATGCAGGGATAGCTGCGGCTAACATCATTCCACCTGGGGCGGACTGCATCAGTCGTCCGCGAGCCACAACAATATCGAGAGCATCCTCAAGGGTGAAAACCCCGGCGAGTGTTGCCGCAACATATTCCCCGATGCTGTGTCCCACCATGTGGGAAGGGCGGACGCCCAGCTTCATCCAGGCACGGGCAAGCGCATATTCCAAAACGAACAATGCGGGCTGAGCGAGCCAGGTCTGGTCTAGCTCCGAATCGGAGGAAGTGCCAGCAAGAGTCAGAGCTTTGGCCTCCGCCACGCCGATATAGCGGCGGATATCTAGGTCAAGCTTCGGCCGCAGCAGCTCCGACAGCCGGTCCACTTCCTGGCGATAGGACGGATGGCGCTGGTACAGCTCTGCGCCCATCCCCATGACTTGCGAGCCTTGGCCTGTGAACATGAACACCACCGGACGGTTGATATGCTCCTGAGAAGATCGAATCATTCCAACACCTTCAGAACCTCTTAGAAGGCGGACAGCCTCTTCCGTCTGCGCTGCAGCACAGGCTAGCCGGTATTTGAATTGCCCCCGTCCCATTTGCAGCGTGAACGCAACATCAGCCAGCGGTACGCTGCTTGAGATGTTCTCCAAATGATCTGCCAGTTCGCCTTGCATCCGCTCCAGGGCAGCAGGGCTTTTGGCTGAGAGAAGCAGAACCGCCGGAAGCTCCGCCGGCTCACTGAGTGCCCGGATAGGCGGCTCCTCGAGAACTAGATGGACATTGGTGCCGCCAACGCCAAACGAACTGATGCCTGCGCGGCGCGGCAGCTTCCCTCTAGGCCACGCCACAGGTTCCCGGCTGAGGTAAAAGGACGACTTCTCCATCTCCAGCAGCGGATTGGGTTCAGCATAATTGGCTGTCGGCGGAATCAACTCCCGTTCCAGAGACAAAGCAGTCTTGATCAAGCCGGCAATCCCGGCAGCGGCATGAAGATGTCCGATGTTGCCCTTGACCGAGCCGATGGGCCGGTGCTGGCTCTCCTGCCCGAACACTTGCTGTAAGGCGGTAAATTCAATCGGGTCACCGACTTTGGTGCCGGTACCGTGGGTTTCGATGTAACCGATGGTATCCGGTTCAATATCGGCGAGGTTCCAGGCCGAGCGGATGACCTCCTTCTGGCCCTCCAGGCTGGGGGCAGCAAAGCCTACTTTTCGACGCCCGTCATTGTTGCTCGACGAGCCTTTAATCACGGCATAGATATGGTCGCCGTCCTCTATAGCTTCCGAGAGGCGCTTAAGCACCACCGCGCCTGCGCCTTCTCCGAAGATGGTGCCATCGGCCCGGCTGTCGAAAGGGCGGCAAACGCCACTTTTAGAATAAATAGTGCCCTCCTGGTAGAGATAACCCGACTTGCCCGGCTGCTCCAGTGTCACCCCCCCGGCAACGGCCAGATTGCAGTCTCCAAGCAGGAGACCCTGGCAAGCCAGATGGACTGCTGCGAGTGAGGTTGAACAGGCGGTGTACAGGGTGTAGCTGGGTCCCGTCAGATTGAGCTTGTAGGAAATCAGTTGGCTTAAGAAATCCTTGCTTGACACGATGCCCGACTCCAGCACATCTTCTCCGTCTCCGTGACGGGACAAATGATCACTTGTCCATTTCAGGTCGAGCGGGGCCCCGGCATACATGCCTATTTGGCCGTCATAGCGGTCGGGGTGATAGCCCGAATTCTCTAGCGCATGATAGACAATTTCGTGGAACAGACGGATCTGGGGGTCCATGTTCTCGGCTTCCCAGGGGGCATATCCGAATAAAGAAGCATCAAAATCGTATACGTTGCCCAGGTAAGGCTTCGCTTTGACGTAATCGGGATGGTTCAAACGTTCTGGAGAAATCCCTTGTTCCCGAAGCTCTTCGAAGCTGAATTGGGTTACCGAGGATGTGCCTTGTATCAGCAGATTCCAATACTCCTCGATATTATCCGCGCCCGGAAATTTACCGCTCATGCCAATGATAGCAATCTCTAGTCCGGTTTCTGCGGTCTCTTCACTCATCACGTCACCTTCTTCCCTTGATGGACTCCAGTGTTTTCAAGCGGCTTGCCTTTCTTTTGCGGTCTTCGGAATCTTTGAGAACCTCGCTCTTGTCCGTCTGGTCTTCCCTGTCCGCGAACAAATAGGCATCCAGCAGATGAATCGTCGGGTAGGAGTACATTTTGACAATCGACGTATCTTTGATAGACAAAGCATTGATTTGGGCATTAATCTGAATCAGGTCAAGTGAGCTTGCTCCCGCTTCGAAAAAGTTGTCATGCAGCCCAATCGCCTCCAGCTCCAGATAGTCCATGAACAGTTCTGCCAGCTTCTTCTGCGTCTGCGTAAGCGGTGGTGCATATTCGGTGCTGCTAGCCATACGTTTCCGCTTGCGTCCCGCAGGAAGAGGCCTATTAGCAGGTCTTATACCCTCCGGCGTGTTGGCCTCAAGTAAGGAATACCGGGTGTTCAGGTCGGTCGTTGACAACAGCCACTGAACGGGAGACAACTCTGCACTCATGACTTTGGATAAAATATGCTCAAGCACTTCCATTCCTTCAGCATTGGTCATTCCACCCTGGAGCTGTACCGTCTCCGGCTTTTGAGCTGCGGCATGTTCCTGGGTAATGACGATTTTGCCGATATGCTTGGCCGATGCCATATACCGGAAAGCCTCTTCCGTATCTGCGAACCGGTAGGGAATCACAGGCAGCGGTGTAAAAGTGCCGTCTTCCACATGCCGGGTAATCTCGCGGAAAAGCCTTGTGTAGCCTGGCAGTCCGCTGTCCATGCTGATGGCTGACACAGAAATTCCTTTCTCGAAAATCCGCATTCCCAGCTTGCTGTTCTCCATAATGTCCTTTACGCCCATTTCCAGAAATCTGCCATGCGGGGCCAACAAGGAAAGCCCTTTTTCGACAGCCTCTCCCGTCAGGGAATTCAGAACCACGTCTACCGTTCCGGCAGACTCACGGATTTGGTCGGCAAAAGCAAGATCCCGAGAGGAGTACACATGCGAGATACCTAGTGAACGCAGGTAGTCTCGTTTCTCTTTGGTGCCAGCCGTTGCATAAATCTCCGCTCCAGCCCACTGGGCGATTTGCACGGCTGCCAGACCCACGCCGCCTGTTGCCGTATGAATCAGCACTTTCTCGCCCAAGGAGAGCTGTCCGCGGATAATTAGCGCGTAGTAAGCTGTCATAAAGGCAATCGGCAGGGTTGCCGCTTCAGCAAACGATATCCGGGAAGGCTTGCGCACCACCGAGCTTGCCGGCACTCGCGCATATTTGCCCAAGCTTGCTCCGGCTATCGCTATCACTTCATCTCCAGGCAGCCAACCGGTTACGCCTGCCCCCACCCTCGTTACCGTTCCTGCACATTCCAGGCCGAAGCTGAAACCATAGGTATCCGGCAGCTTGAGCACACCGAGTGCATACAGCACTTCCTTGAAGTTCAGGCCGTTAGCTACCACTCTAATCTCTACCTCATCCGGTTCCGGAGGTATCCGGTATTCAGACAGGATATGGAGGCTGTTCAGTTCACCTGGGACGGCTAATCCCAGCCGGTAATTGCCGAACGCAGGCAACGTTCCTGCGCGTTCCAGCGGCAACTTGTCTGACAGTGACTGGTCACGGACTTTTCTCATGACATATTCTTCAATCTCCATGAGTACACTGCCTTCCAGATCGGTAATGCGGCAGGTATACGTCCGAGCTTCCTCACTTTGTTCCCCTTCTTGCACAATGGTGCAGAGATTAGCAGGAAACGGCCGGAGAATCTGGAGGTTCTTATACGCAAAAGGCAGATAAGCACGGCTGTCCTCCGTTTGTTCGTTGAGCAGGCTCGTTGCCCGGTCCATCAGAGCGGGATGAACTCCGTAATCAGCCGAGTCCCTTGCCAGATCCTCTGGCAGTGACAATTCGGCAACAGCTTCATTCTCGTTTCGGAAGAACCGGCGCATGTTGTTCCAGTGAGGGCCATATTGCATGCGTACCTTCGTGCCCTCCTCGGATCGTTCTGCTTCTACAGGAACCGTTGCTGTCAGTAGGCAGTTATGGAGCTTATTGAGCTCTGCGTGGCTGAGTGTCCGATCAGTTTGCTCATCCAGGCGCTCCGCGCAGCCTTTGGCATGTTGTACCCATTCTCCTGCCGTTCCTATGGAGGACATGGAGAATTCCCAGCCGCTGCTATTTTTGGACCAAACGGTTCTTAGCTCACATACCTCTTCGACTACAAGCGGCTGCACAAAAAACAGTTCTACAATGTTTAGGCCGGTATCTCCGGTTAACTCTTCAAACGATGCTCTGAGAATCTCTACATAACCTGTTCCCGGTAAAATGGAGGAACCGAGCATCCGGTGGCCGTCCAGTACCCAATGATGCTCTGCCGACAATCTGGACATATAAACCGTCTGCGTCTCCCCTGCCGTCTCACTTTTGGAGGTCAGCAGCGGGTGGGAGATGCGCAGCGGAAGATCCGATTGCCCTTCTTTGTAGGCTGGGGTATCCAAATCATCTTTGTCGGAGCCGTTATATCGGTTCACAGCCTCAATAGCCATCCCCGTCTCCTTCCAAGCATCCCAATCCACGCTGACTACGCGCATTCCAGACGACTCCCCGGCATGTGCATGGGCGAATCCGTCCATAAAGGCATTGGCCGCTGCGTACCCACTTTGTCCGAAAGCACCGAACGTTCCGCTGATCGAAGAGAACAGCAGGAGAAATGCCGGTGGCTGCTGCATATCTGCAAGCACCTCATATAAGGCTGTGGTACCTGCGATTTTGGGCCGTAGCACCGCTGCGATTTGTTCTCTTGTTGCGATGTGGATCATGCTTCCATCCGGCACTCCTGCGGCATGGAATACTCCGTCCAGCGGGCCGAAGCGCTCCGCCGCTGCGCAAATGACGCGTTCCATCGAAGCTCGGTCAGCGACATCGGCATATTCCACATGCACCTGTGCTCCGCTCACACATAGCTGTTCCAGCCGATCCTGTACCGGATGCGGCTTGCGGCTAACCAGCACAAGCTTGGCCTGATATTGACTAGCCAGATAATCGGCAAGCGCAAGGCCGATTCCGCCAAGTCCGCCAGTGATCAGGTACACCGCTCCCTTGCGCAAAGCGCCGGACGGAAGGGTTCTCCGGGGAAGGGGCACCCGGATGAAGCCATGTTCATATCGGTGTGAGGACCGCAGCGCTTGCCGAGTGGGAAGCGGACAAGCCTTACTATCCGATCCTTTGAAAGGCAGTGTCAGCAGAAGTCCGGGATTCGCGGCGGCGGACTCCTTATCGAGATCCAGTGTATGCACCCGGATATGCGGGTACTCCAGCGGGATAACGCTGGCTACTCCAAGCAGGGTAGCTTTTAGCGGATCTACAATGTCGTTCGAATAGACCCGTTCCATTTGATTTGTGACCAGCGTAAGCTCCAGCGGCTTCCCTTGCACGGCTACAGCGGCCGCACGAACCAGTTCCAGTACACTGTACAGGCAGCGGTTAAGCACCTCAATGTCGGCAAGATTCCCCCCGTTTCGACTGGATGATACTTGGGCCTGAGCCAAGGTTTCGGCTTGTCCCAACCCGAGACTCCACAGATGAATGATCCGTTCCGGCGGCTGTATCCCGGCTTCGGCAAGCACATCAAACAATTGAGTATAATGGGCCGGATTGCCGGGATCGAGGGTGTACTCAGCAGAAGATTCCCTCTGAAAGGTCCCTTCGGGGTAGATCTTGATCCAGCGGTCCCCTTGCTCCTCCAGCAACGCTGCAAGCTGGTCAGAGAGAAGGCTCCGCTCAGTGAACAACAGCACCGTCTGTCCGTTGCAGGCTGGATGTTTGTCTTCCGAGCGGCCCTCTTGCTCACTCCAGTCGGGGGCATAAGCCCATTCTGAAACCGGACGTTTGCGGGAAAGCGAGCTGTCCGGTTGGATATTCTCTGCCTTCCCCTGCTGATATTTCCAGTAATATTGCTTCTCGAACGGGTATACCGGCAGGGAAACCCGCCGTCCTTTGCGGTTCTCAAATACTATCTCCCAGTTGATAGCCACCCCGCTCATCCATAGGTCGCCCAAGGCCTGAAGCAGATGGACACCTGCAGCCTGTGCCTCGGAGGCTTTGGGTACTATGCTAAGAATCTTACTATTACTGCTGATACCCGGATTGCGGCGGATCAGTTGACCCAGCGTCCGGCCCGGGCCGACTTCCAGAAATACAGGCTCAAGCTGTTCCGCCAGCGTTGCCACGCCTTCCGAGAACCTGACGGTTTGCCGGACATGATTCACATAGTATTCAGGGTCCACCGCTTGTTCGGCTGTGATGAACCCACCCGTAACATTGGAGATGTACGGAATTACCGGAGCCTCCAATTTGATTTCTTGGAGCGCTTTGCTGTAGGGGCCGAGCATCGGCTCCATCATCGCGGAATGAAAGGCATGCGATACCTGCAGACGGAACGGCTCATGGCCGTTTTGCCGCAGCTCGGCTGACAGGGCACGAATGGATGCGGGCGGTCCCGAGACCACTGTGAGTTCCGGGCTGTTGGTCGCAGCCACGGACAGATCGGGCCTTTCGCCCAGCAGTGGAAGCAAACGTTCATGCCCCAGGCCAATACTAATCATCTCGCCGTGTTCCATCTGCTGCATTAGCGAGGATCGGCGGATCACCAGCCGGATAGCCTCCTCCAGCGTCAACACGCCTGCGATGCAGGCCGCCGTGTATTCACCGAGGCTATGCCCGATCATAGCCGTCTGTGAGATGCCCCAATGCTGCAAAAGCCGGGCCAGCGCATACTCCACCATGAACAGCAGCGGCTGGGCAATTTCGGTCTGGTCGATAGCCTTCAAAGCTGTTGCCGGCAGTGTTGACCCTCCCGAGTCCGGCCCCTGCTGCGGCAGCCAGATGGACCGCAAATCGGTCGCCAAGATCGGTGAGGCCAGCTCCAGACAGCGATCCATTTCAAGCCGGAATAGCGGCTGCGTATCATACAGGTAACGTGCCATTCCTGCATGCTGGGTTCCTTGGCCCGGGAATGCGAATACTACATGCACAGCCTCCCGGATACGGGAAATGTTGCGTGTTCCGCTCTGGAAAGCACGCAGGCCGGCAGCAAGCTCAGCTGCATCCGCGGCAATCCATGCCACCCGGCAGTTCAATTCTTGACGGCCTGTATTCAGCGTATAGGCGATATCAGCAAGCTGTTGCTCTTGACCTTCTGCCGAACTGAGATAACAGAGCAAGTCTTCTGTTTTTTGCAGCAAGGCTTCTTCTGTCGCAGCGGATAATAGGAACAATTCGGGTGATCCCTCACTCCGGTTCTGTCTGTTCCCATGATCTGCGGTGACGGAAAGCGGTGCCTCCTCCAGGACGACATGCGCGTTGGTTCCGCCGATTCCGAAGGAGCTTACGCCGGCACGGCGCGGCGAACCTTCCGGCGGCAGCCAATCCTGAAGCTTGGCATTGACATACAATGAACTTTTGTCGAAGCTGATTGCTGGATTTGCCTGCATATAATGCAAGCTGGGAGGCAACTGCTTGTGATGCAGTGCCAGCACTGTCTTAATGAATCCGGCAATTCCCGCAGCAGCATCGAGATGTCCGATATTGGTCTTGACTGACCCGATGGCTGTTCCAGTTCCATTGGAGGCGGGGAACAACCCGGACAAGGCCTTGATCTCAATGGGATCACCCAGTGGGGTGCCCGTACCATGCGTCTCAATGTAACTGATGGATTCCGCAGGGACGGCTGCGGCTTCCAAGGCAGCCGTCACAACCTCTAATTGTCCCTGAACGCTAGGTGCCGTGAATCCAGCCTTGCGCGTTCCATCGTTGTTAATCGCAGATCCTTTAATAACAGCGTAGATATGATCGCCATCCCGAACAGCCTGATCCAGCCTTTTTAACACCACAAGACCTGCACCGTCGCCGCTGACTGTCCCTTTGGCATCAGCATCGAAGGCTTTGCAGTGCCCATCCGGCGATTTAATCATGCCATCCAGGTAGGTGTAGCCCGATTTCTTGGGTACTGAGATCGACACCCCTCCTGCCAGCGCCAGATCCGATTCTCCTTGCATCAGGGAATTACAGGCTAGATGTACCGCTACTAGAGACGAAGAACAGGCGGTTTCTACGGTTAACGACGGACCTTTCAGATTGAGCTTATAAGAGATGGGCATGCTCAAGGAATGTACATTAAGATTTGCCGCCCGCCAGCGTTCTGTATCGTCCTCCAGCGAATCGAACAGGCGGTTTACCCAGTTCAAATGGACCGTTGCGCCCACAAATAAGCCAATGGCATCCCGGTACCGCATGGGATCGTACCCGGCATCCTCCAGGCTCGCCCAGGCGAGTTCATGCAGAATGCGAAGCTGCGGGTCCATAAGTTCGGCCTCTTGCGGACTGTAATGGAACAACTCCGCATCGAAGTATTCGATATCCTCAAGCATCCCCTTGGCCTTCACATACCTGGAGTCACGCAACAGCGTCTCGGCAATTCCGGCAGCGCGCAATTCTTCATCGGAAAAGAACGAAATGCTCTCCTTCCCATCCCGCAGATTGTGCCAAAAACTCGTCGGATCGGCAGCACCTGGAAACCTTCCGGCAAGTCCGATAACAGCAATATCACGGGTTGTTGCGGAAGCACCTTCCATCGGCTGTTGCTCTACTTGAGAGGTAACAGCTACATGATCGGTGTCGTTCTTCGGACTCCCTTCGGTTTGCTTCGCCGCCATGTACGCGGCGAGCTCTCTGACCGTTGGATATCGGAATAAATCGGTTACCGACAGTTCAATACCGGTGGAGGTACGCAGCTTATCGCTGATACGGATCGTCAGGAGCGAATTCCCGCCGATATCAAAAAAGGGGGCATCAAGTCCAATCTGTTCCACCCCTAATGCTTCCTTCCAGGCTTCCAGCACCGTGATTTCCATAAAGGCCAATGATTTTGCAGGTGTACCTCCGGTGACTGAGGAAGAGAACCGCAGGTTGCGCAGCGCCTTCTTGTCAATTTTCCCGTTGATCGTCAGCGGCAGCGCAGCAAGCTGCATGTAACGCGTAGGCACCGCATAGGATGGCAGCCGTTCGAGCAACGCTTTTCTTAGCGAACCTGCTTGCAGTGTGTCACCCGCGACAAAATATGCAGCCAGCTCCTTCTCCCGGTCAGATGACTGAATCATAATAACCGTACAGTCTTCTATTCCGGGCAGCCGGCTTAATTCATGTTCGATTTCTTGCAGCTCAATCCGGTATCCCCGAACCTTCACCTGATTGTCGGCTCTCCCAAGAAAATCAATATTTCCATCGGGGAGCCATCGGGCCAAATCCCCTGTTCTGTACATCCTGTACTCTGGATAAAGCGGATCGGGAATAAATTTGATTTCGGTTAGCTCAGGATTGTTCAGATACCCTCTTGCCACGCCTTCCAGCCCGACGCATAGTTCACCAATTGCTCCCACAGGCAAAAACTGTTGATCCCGGTCCAGAATATATGCAGTGGAGTTCGAGACAGGTCTGCCGATCGGAATTCTGGTCTCATATTCCCGTTCAATTGCAAATGTGGTGGACAGCACCGAATTCTCGGAAGGACCGTAGCCATTGACGAGTGCCAAAGCCGGGCAGGCCTGTCTCACCTTGTTAATCTGTGTTGGCGACAACGTATCACCACCAATAATCAGATAACGCAGGGAACGGAACAGCGAAGCATCCACACTGGCTAATTGATTGAACAGCGGTGTAGTCATCCACATCAAGCTTATTTTCTGCTGGAGCAGCGTTTCTTTTAATACCTGAGGCATCAGCAGCTTGTCCTGAGCCATAAGGTACAGTGACGCTCCATTCAGCAGTGCCCCCCAGATCTCGAAGTTGGAGACATCGAATTCAAACGGACATGTCGGCAAAATCACATCGCTGATGCTGAAATTCACAAACTCTGTATGCTTGACCAGCCGCACGATGCCTCTATGCTCGATCATTACACCTTTGGGCTTTCCGGTAGATCCGGAAGTATAAACAATGCAGGCTAGACGGTGTCCGCCATCATGCGGAGAAGGGAAGCTGTCCAACGGTGCTGGATCTTCTTTCTCAAGGATATCTTGGTAACACAGCGTATCAACATTTATGGATTTCATAGAAGAAAGCCGGCTATCCGTGTCTGACAGCATAAGCCGCATTCCTGAATCTTCGATCATGAACCTGATCCGTTCTTCGGGATAATCCGGGTGCAGAGGCACATAAGCCGCCCCGGATTTCAGAATCGCGAGCAGTCCCATGATCGTCTCCGGGCTCCGCCGAGACTCGATTCCAATATATTGCTCCGGCCCGGCTCCATGACGAATCAGTGCAGCGGCTACCCGGTCAGACATCCGGTCAAGCTCAGCATAGGTCCACTTGACTTGCTCATGAATTATGGCAATGTTCTGGGGATGGCTCCGTGCCATCGTGGTGAACCACTGCGGAATAGATTGTTCACGGAACTGCTTCAGGGGTTCGGCGGCGGACAACAGTCCGTTCATTTTTAATGCGTCAGGTTCAGCGATCCTAATGTCTGACACCTGGACCTCTGGCTGCGCGACAAGATTATGCAGCAGTTGCACAAAGCACTGTGACATCTGATTTACCACAAAATACTCATAGCTTTCCTGATCATAGATGAAGTCCATTTCGAAACCGCTGCTCTCCCGAATGAGCAGAGTAAGCGGATAATGAGTGTGCTCCACCATTTCAAAGGAACTGATCGACAACGGAACTTGCCCGGTTAGATCTTCCGGTACTGAGTCTGCCATCGGCTGCTCTAGGAGCACCTTATCCAGCGGATAGTTCTCCATGACCAGTAAGGTATCAAATAACTCCTCCGTACCTTGAATCCCAGCGTATTCCCGGATCTCAGACAGACCAGCCATTTCATATGGACGCCTGGCCGCGATTGCTGAATGAACACCTGCGAAATACTCCTGAACACTTTCCCTCTTTCGGCTGGAAAGACGCAGCGGCACCGTATTGATCAACAGCCCGACTATACGCCCGATGCCGGTAAGACTAACACCCCTGCCGGATAACGTCGAGCCAAATACAATATCATCAACATGTTTGAACCGCTGGAGCAATATGCCCCACGCACCATTCATCAAGGTGGCTACCGAAATGCCATTGTTTTGGCAAAATAGCCGCATTCCCGCCGCTGCCGTTCCCGGTATGTTCAGGGATACCCGTTTAAATCCCGAACGCCGGGGTTTGTAGAACGGCTGTATCGTTTGCTTTATTTCATAATCCCGCAGGCAATCGGCCCAATACACCGCTTCGCGTTCCGGTTCGCGTGAGTTTTTGACAGCAGCCAGATAAGCCTTCATTCCCGGCTTTGCTGAAAGGGACACTTCCTGATCTTCAGCGAGTGCCCGGTAGGTTTGAAGCCATTCTTCCAGCACAATGCCGAGACTCCAGCCATCCAGCACAATGTGATGGTACGTAAAGAACAATCTGCATTCCCCGTCGAACTTACATAATACGATTCTTAGGGTTTCCCGGGTCAGGTCGAAACGCATCGTACGGTTCCGTTTGCCAATGATTTCTGCAGTTAGCTGCATCCGTTCTTCTATGCTCTTACTCTGCTTCAGAGCCTCTTGATCTTCACTGGAAATGACGGCCATAAATTCATCAGGGATAATTCCGCCCGTGAAATCATAGATTTCCGGCAACGGTTCAAGGCTCCGAAGCACCACCTGCACAGGTGACCGGAGACCCTCCCATTTGAACACGGACCGCAATGCGTCATTCGCACGGTAGACAGCGAGCCAGGCCTCATTGAACAGCCGGTTATCGACTTGCCCCTGCAGGCTAAGGACAAGGTGCTCCATGTATTCACTTTTGGATTCCCCCTGCAAATAATGAAACAGCATCCCTTGCTGCAGTGGCCGCAGCGGCCAAATATCTTGGACGTTGTTTTTCTCAACCTTCATCTTGGGCCTCCTCACTTATGAACGGCAAGTGCATCCTGAATGGCGGCGATCACATCATCCTGCCGGTCATGAATAAAAAAGTGGCCGCCGGGCAGATTTTTGATCACCATGCTCCCGCTGATATACTGCTCCCACTCTATCCCGTTCTCCGCAGGCATCAAGGGATCATCGGTGCCGAGCATGACTGTACAATCCACCGGAAGCTTCACGCACCGGCCGTTACCGGCATACAACTCGTAGATTCTATAGTCCGCTTTGATGATCGGCAAAAAAACTCTCACTAGCTCCGAATGATTAACCAGTTCCTGAGCAGTACCGCCCAGCTTGAGAATTTCTTGAAGGAATAGCTCGTCGGGCAGTTTATGCAGTTGCTCCTCTCCATAACGCAGGTGCGGGGGATTACAGCCAGAGAGGAAGACATGTACCGGAAGTGCCTGTCCGCTCTCCAGAAGCCGCACACTCAGTTCATAAGCCGCCAGTCCTCCCAGGCTGTGTCCGTACAGCGCATATGGACTCCCCTGAAGCTGGCTGCCAATATGCTGTACAAGATCGTCAATCAATTCCTCCATACTGTCGCATAGCTTGGACCCGAACCGTTTGCCTCTGCCTGGAAATTCAAGGGGTACCACTTCGATATTTTCCGGCAGCAGAGTCCTCCATTTCAGGTAAATGGCTGCTGAGCTACCGGAATACGGAATTGTAAAAAGCTTGATAGTCATAAGGAAGCCTCCTCTTGAATCACTTGCGGGTGTGTCCGGCGGTCCGTTTGCACCGCTGGGTGTAGCGGGAACCACATTTTTAACAGTCTTAAGGCCGAGAACATCGTTCCTGTAATTGCGATCAAAATCATAGCCGGGACTATCGTAAACGGTGCCCAAACGACAATAAATCTCCAAGGATAGCCCCAAAAAAGCATTTTGGGCATATACCAGGCCACGCCCATAATAAGAGCGGCTAGGATAACCAAACCGGATGTCTTGGCGTATAGGGCGAAAGAAGGTCCCCTGCGCATCCGTCTGCCATTGCGGATCAAGCGCAGATCCTTGACCCATACGTAGATCATCCAGAGACAAAGAGCCGCACAAATGAGGATGATGATCCGTCCTGCGAGATTCGCCGTGTCCATAGTATCCATTGGTGCAGCGGCAGGTTTCAGATCTTGCTGCAAGGCATACAGTCCCTCGCAGATGGCGTAAGTCGCCGTCGTGTTCCGATTCCCCAGGACAGCAACTCCGATTTGTTGTACTGGATCAAACAAGACGTAAGAAGAGTAATTGGGATTATTGCCCCCATGTGAAAAGAGGGTATGATCTCCTTTGTTAAACACAAGCCAGCCACCTCCATAGCTAAAAGGTGTCGTGTACGGAGGAGTTTCTGTTGCCTTGACCGTTTCATCGGGAATCTGCGCACGGGCAATGGCCCCCCTAAGCTCTGAAGGTGCTGCTGCCGGGTTCATCTGTAGATTCAACCAGCGGGCCATATCCTTAGCGCTTGACAAAATGTAGCCTGCGGGTGTATTCCCGCGGTAGACGGGGGCTTGATACTCTCTGTTGCCGATAAGTCCAGGCTTGTAGCCTTGGGAGATTTTCGTGCCACCTTGCAAGATCGCTCTTCCTGCGGATGTTTGCTCTAAACCCAAAGGCTGCAAAACTTCAGCGGACATATAGGATTCATAGGACAACCCGCTCACAGCTTCAATAATCGCGCCAAGCACATCATAATTACCGGTGGAGTACAGAAATTGAGTCCCCGGTTTATACCAGAGCGGATTCTCGCTTAGTCCGAGCACCGTATCTTTGAGTGCAGTATCTTCGGTGGACGGATCAATCAGCGCAACGGAATCACTGCCCAGCCCACTGGTCTGGTGGAGGAAATGCCCAACCGTTGGTTCGGCAGACTCCCCCTTTGCTTGCAGTGCTAACCATGGCAGATAGCGGGTTACTGGCGCTTCCAGGTCTACAAGCCCTCTTTCGACAAGCAGCAGCAGACCGACGCCGGTAAAGGCTTTACTGTTGGAGCCAAGTTCGAACAAAGTGTCCGGGGTTACCGGTATATTCCGGCTGGTGTCAGCTTTGCCATACCCCTTAACATAAGTCTTGTCACCGCGAAGCACAGCTACAGAGACACCGGGAAGATCCATCTGATCCATCAGCTTAAGCACATATTCGTCGACGGACTCAGCCGAAATCCCGCTGCCAGCAGTATTTGCCGAAGCTGGCGGCAGCGCAGCTATGCCAAGCAGAATACAGGCACAGAGCATTTTGATTAGCAAGCGGTTCATGCCATCCCCCCTGTTACTTGAATAACGAATCCAATTCCTCCTGCGTCATATCTACCGCATCAAAATCGGCCGGTGTCCAGTTTGGCTCCCTCTGAACCGGCGGTTGAGTGAGAAGTTCCACAAAGAAGGCTTCATACCGCTCCATCCACTGCTCTATGACCTTGTCCGGCATACTGGAGGGATAATGTAACTCCAGATACAGTCTGCGCTTCAGAATATAAGCGTTGATCTCAAGTACGAATGGTGTTGCATTGTCTTCAGCCATATCCGGTCCTGTTGACTCATTCAGAACACGCAACAGCCCATTTCCGTAATCCTCCAGAAATTCCCCAAGATAATTGAACAAAATCCGGGGAACAGCCGGTGTAATCTGCCCTAATCCATAAGCCCAAATGCCATATCCCAGACCTTTGCGGGGCACCGCCCTGAACTGTTGGAGGATGTTATCCCTCCTCTCGATTACACTTGTACTTGCCTCAACCGTAATTCTGACCGGATACAGACTGGTGAACCAGCCAGTGGTACGCGAGAGATCAATTTCAGGGAACAAGGGCTCCCGGCCATGTCCTTCCAGCCAAATGACCTGCGTCTGCCAGCCCCAGTTATCATGAAGTGCCAGGGCAAGCGCAGTCTGCAGCAGCTCCTGGGGCTGTAGCCCGTTAATCTGCCGACACTGTTCAAGCAATAGCCCCGTTTCAGTAGGGCCGAACGTCAGCGTACGAAGCGTCGTACGTCCACTACCCGGTTGCCCTAAACAAAGCCAATGATCATCTGGGAGGTTGTAATTTCCGTTCCAATACTCCCGCTCCCGCTGGACCAGCGGTTCAGCGCGTTCGCTCAGCGCCAGCGCCCAGCGCTTGTACGATGATGTTTTGGGCAGCCACTGGTGTTCTCCCCGAAGCAATCGTCCCAAGTCCTCCATAATAATCCGCCATGAGACACCGTCTATACAGACATGGTGAGCCGCCAGCATCAGACGATTAGCACGTCCCGGCTCCATAATCAGACAGGCGCGGAAAGGGAACTGATCCTGCTCAGTAAGGCGTATGCCTGCCTTCAGTACGGTGGTATACGACAGGAACTCTTGCTCTCGTTGTTTAGAATCAAATTCGGTCAAATCAAGTACATTTAGCTGGAACTCACGCACAGAAAGGTCGTTGTTATAGGATAGCTGCTGCTTTACAGAGTCATAATGCAAGCGCAAGGAGTCATGCATCCGAATCAACTGCCTTATACTCTCTTCAAGGGTATGCATGGCAACATCTTCTCTGATCTCCAGCAGCATCGATTGCAGATAGTAGTCTTTATTCTTAAGCTCCCGGGAGAAAAACCACGACAGGATCGGTGTCAACGGGATGATTCCCTCCGGCGGACCCTGCGGCTGAACCGCCTTATCTTCCGTGAGATGCAGCAACATTTCGCTTATGAGAGGATGATCCAGAATGTCTGCCGCGCTGAGTTGAAGTCCTTGGTTTTTGAGCAGGCTTGAAATCTGAATCGCTTTGATGGAATCCCCGCCCAGATTAAAAAAACGGTCCTCCAGGCTGATTTCCCTACGCTCCAGAACGATCCGTAGTGCGGATAAAAGCCGTTCAGTTTGAGTCCCCCCTTCGTACTCCTGGACCTCTGCAGGGGCGGCATTTAAATCTTGTGCAAGCTGCCTCCGATGGGTCTTCCCATTAGCAGTAAGCGGAATCTCTGTCCTAAAAATGATGCGTCCCGGAACCATGTATCCAGGCAGGATGCCTGCCAGACGGCTGCGGATATCCAACGCTGTAAGCGAGCCTCCGACAATACAGGCGACCAGCTCCATGCCGGGACCTTCACCCTCCGTCAAGACAACTGCATTACGGATACCCTCCATCTCCAGCAGGTGATGTTCAATCTCTTCCGTCTCGATTCGGTAGCCTCTAACCTTAAGCTGGGTATCGCAGCGGCCGATATATTCCATCACTCCGCCTTCACCCCACCGGACCAGATCCCCCGTACGATACATCCGGTTGCCCTTGTTCACTGAATCCGGCAAGAATCGTTCCGCCGTCAGCTCGGGTTGATGGACGTAGCCAGCCGCAACACCGGGGCCGGAAATGTAGAGCTCTCCCCTCGCGCCTGGAGGCAGCGGCCGCAAATCCCTATCCAATATATATAGCTTCGCATTTGCAGCAGGTACTCCTATTGGAACCGCCGCTCCCTTGTCTTTTATGGGATCATAACGGTAAATCATACAGCCTACGGTTGCTTCCGTTGGCCCGTATTCGTTATAAATAGCCAGATTAGGCCCGTAGGCTTGCTGAACGGCTGCCGCAAGGCCGGTCTTGAGACTCTCCCCGCCCACAATCAGTGTCCGCAAGGCAGCATTCGGCCTCCGTTCTTCCCCCATAAGCGCAAGATGGGAAGGGGTAAGCTTGATTATTGTAGCTCTGTTCTCGCTCAGAATCCGGCTCAAGGTATAGTCCTCGCCACTGGAAGGGTATATCCTCAACTGAGTGCCGCTGACCAGTGGTACGAACAAGGATGTCAGCGTCAGATCAAAGGCGATTGAGGAATAAAAGGCGAACACCTCGTGTTCAGAAGTCAAGTATTCTGCCGCTGCCCAAGTGATATAGTTGGCCAGGTTAGAATGAAGAACTTTCACCCCTTTGGGTGCTCCTGTAGATCCCGAGGTATATAGGATGTAAGCCGTTTTTTCAGGACTCGGCCTCTGCTGTTCCCCCGCAGACAACGGGCTATGCCGGAGCAGATGCCGGGGATTGCGCGTTGGAATAGGCCAGCCGGAAGCCGGTTCCTCTGGCAGATCAGTCAACAGGCAGATTGCTCCCGAGTCTCGGAGCATATACTCCGCTCTGGCGGCCGGAACTCCGGGGTCAAGCGGCAGAAAAGCCGCGCCGCACTGAAGAATCGCCAGGATTGTAATGACCAGTTCGGGAGAATGATGCATCCGTACGCCTATAACGCCTGACACTTGCGGAAATTCTGCAGTTAGGGCTGCCGCAAGGCAATTGACCCGCTGCGCCAATTCTGCGAAGGTCTGCTTCTCATCAGCACAGCTCACGGCAATCCGATTCGGATGGAGCCGAACCTGATCTGCGTATAGATCCATAACCGTCTTTTCAAGTGGATAGTTATGGATAGAATGCTGGTTGTAATGAATCAAAGTTTGTTCCCATTGCCTTTCGGTAGACAGTGTTAGTTCCTTCAATGGGAGGTCTGGAGTATGCACCATCTGGTTCAACACATGCAGGAGACATTCCACCAGCGTTTCTGCCTCTTCCTTGCCAATGATCTGTGTCTGGTAGTCCAAAGTGAACAATAACGTGCCATCCTCGGACCAGTCCTTGATCATCAACTGTACAGGATAAGCCTGCTCGCCGGAGTAGAACTCCTCATTGCTAATCCTCATGCTGTCCACGGTTGTCAGCAGATGGGTATTATAATAATTCACAGCGGCCTGGTATAAGCTGCCATGCCCTTTTTTTCGCAACTGAAGATGCTTTGCAAGGAGATCGAACGGATACTTGTGATTGGCGAGATTACGTGAATATTCA
Source organism: Paenibacillus sp. FSL L8-0340 (assembly GCF_038593145.1). Taxonomy (NCBI): domain Bacteria; kingdom Bacillati; phylum Bacillota; class Bacilli; order Caryophanales; family Paenibacillaceae; genus Paenibacillus; species Paenibacillus sp. FSL L8-0340. Next base: position 3,928,032 of record NZ_CP151967.1, on the reverse strand, counting down.
CGGCGTACCCGCTGTAAAAATGTCCGTATAGACAGGCCGTCCTTAAGATGCAGCGACAGCGGCAGATTGCCAGTGAACATGCCAACCGTTGCCTTGGTGTGAGCAGAGCGGTTGGATACAGGTATGGACAGGATTAGATCGTCTCTCTGGTAATACTTGCCTAGTACCAACCCGAATGCGGCAGATAAAAATAGGGGCAATGACACATTAAGCTCTGGCAGAATACGGATAATCTGCTCTGTGGCCTGCTTGTCGAGCAGGCGGGTATAGCGCCTGCCGGCTGGAGCAGTGGCAGTTTTGTCAAACAGCGGTTCGGGAAGAACATCAAATTTGTTCTCCCAAAATTGTTTGTTGCTCTGACAGCGCTGAGAGCTCAGGTATTGACTTTCGAGATCAAGATAAGTCAAATAGGAGGGTTCAGACACGGCACAGTCAGAAATGTCTTCCCTGCCCAGCGATTCATAATGTCCGAGAATTTGTCTGGTCAGCAGGTCCATTGACCAGCCGTCGCAGATGATATGATGGGCTTTCAAGAGAAAACCATTATCCTGCTCCCCCACCTTGAAGGTAGCAATGTGGTATAAAGGAGAATCGAAAAGTTCAAATCGTTTTGCCGCCTCTGCCTTCACCCACCTCTCATAAGCCGTCTGGGGATTGGCATATGAGCTGAAGTCGTAGCGGGGCAACGGCTGTTGCGAAGTAGTATCCGCTACATATTGTTGCGGTTCACCGTCTTGTGCCCGCAAACGCAGGCGCAGGCCATCATGAGACTGAATCACATTCTGGATCGAAGTTTCCAAACGGGGGAAGTCGAGCGTTCCGTGAATACGGACACAGCCACCAATATGATGTACGGCTGTCTGGGGATGAAGGCATTCTGTATACCAAATTCTCTTTTGGGGATGGCTTAAACGATGCAATGCCTTATTCACAAGATCCATTATCAGTGTCCGCCTTTCGCAGATATAGAATTCAATCTCCAGGATTCAATGGATTCGGCTAATCGGGCTATCGTCTGCTGCTCCAAAAAAACTTCAAGTCTAAGCGTCACGCAAAACTGTTCACATATATGTGCATGCAAGGAAGCTGCCAGCAGCGAGTTGCCTCCCAGTTCATAATAATTGTCGTTGATTCCGATCGGGGACACCCCCAGATACAGCTCCCAAGCTGCAACCAAGTCCCGTTCAACCTCTGTTCTTGGTGCGATGTATCCATCCAACTGCTCTGGCTGCAAGTTGACGGGTTCCGAAATGGGCTGAAGCGGTCCGGTAGTATCAAGTGCAGAATCATCCCGATCCACCCAGCAGCGTGTTCTTTCAAATGGATAGGCAGGCAATTCAATGCGGCGGCGGCGTTCCCCTTGATAATAAGCCTTCCAATTGACGGGGCAGCCTTCCATCCAGACTTTGCCGAGAAGAAGGTAAACGCTCTTCCATTCGGTGGTTCCATGACTTTCCGAAGGTTCACCGAGATTCATATCAAGCACTAGCCGATCTTTTTCGTTCTTACTGCTGGTCTGTAATGAGGCTCCGTCTTCCAGGGCATCCGTCAGATACGCTGTCCAAAAATCGCTGCTGCTCCACTCCGTATGAGTCATCGGGCCCCTCCCCGGCGGTGCTGCGAGTGGAACCTTCATCGGCCCCGTTTTCAGACTGGAGACACGTTGCCGGTAGCTTCGGACAAAAGTACCCTGCGCCTCCCCCGAAGTTGCGAGTGCGGCCGTAAAGGAGCAGCCAAGATACAAAGCATCCGCATAAGTCAGGAGGCCACAGGCATAAGCGGCGGCAAATAAGCCACTGCCCGTACCCTGGCAGCCCGAGGGATGGATTCCCCAGCTCTCCCAGAGTTTGAATAAGGAGATCTGCACGGTTAATACGTATGTGGCTTGTTCCTGCAATGCCGAATCTCCCTTGCCGGACCATTCCTCTGCCAGTTTCTTACCCTGCATGAAGTTGTTGTAGAATACCATTTCCTCAGCAATCCAACCCCCAAGCTCAGGAGCCTCGAAATTGGATAGATCCGGGAAGTGGAACAAGGGCATGCCCGCAAGATCGGGGTTATCTTTCTTCCCAGTCTCCCATTCCATCCATTCCGTCTCACCTCCGCAGCCGTATAGCCAAATTGCCCGGTGCTCAAACAGCTTCCGTCCGGTTTGCAGTGTATAGGCTGCATCCGCTAACAGTTCTTCTGAAGCAGAGCTTAGAAATTGCTGCAAGGATTGCTTTTGCCTCTTGAGCGCCTCTGAACTTTTGGCGGAGAGGACGAACAATTTGCTGCGCCGCAAGGAAGGTTCCTTCGGCAACACCGGCGCTTCTTGCAGGATAACATGTGCATTGGTACCTCCAAGCCCAAAGGAGCTGACCCCAGCCAGACGCCGCTGATTGGGGCTGCTCCACTCCAGCGGAACAGGATTCAGATAAAACGGGCTCTGGCCCGTCATTAACCTGTCATGTGGTGTATCTGCGTGAATAGCGGGTGGCAGTATCCTCTCTCGCAGGGCCATGACTGTCTTGATTAACCCAACAATACCTGCGGATGGCCCCGTATGACCGACGTTAGATTTAACCGAACCCAAAGCACAAAAAGCGTTTTTTTCAGTATGTCTGGCAAATACTTCATGTAGTGCCTCAAGCTCAATCGCATCTCCTAGAGGAGTGCCGGTACCATGTGCTTCTATGTAACAGATGTCCGCGGCGCTTACGCCGGCGTTCATCTGTGCGCGTTCAATAACCTGAATCTGACCTTTGACTGCGGGGGCTGCATATCCGGCTTTGAGGGCTCCGTCATTATTGACGGCTGAACCTTTAATAACGGCATGAATGGTGTCGCCATCCTCAAGGGCATCACTATATCGTTTCAGTACGACGCAACCTGCCCCGTCGCTGTACAATGTGCCGGTAGCCTGCTTATCGAACGCCCGGAGATGCCCATCAGCGGACAACAACCCGTTGTCCTGATAGTAATAGCCGTTGGCTTGGGGAATGCCGAGTGTTGCACCTCCACATACCATCATGTCACTGGAGTAAGTGAGCAGACTCTCACAAGCTAAATGTACAGCAACCAGCGAGCTGGAACAGGCAGACTGAACATTCAGCACTGGCCCGGTAAGGCCTAGCTTGTAAGCGGCCATCGTCGCCGCATGGTCTTTCTCACTTGCGATCTGCATTTGGAGTTCGGAGGCTGCTCGGTTGCCATTTAGAAGCGGCATAAGGTTGAACATTTGATAATAGTTCGCGTACACGCCCGCATACATCCCTATAAGACCTTCATAGGTTCCTGGATCATATCCCGCCGCCTCCAGCGCTTCCCAAGCCATCTCCAGAAGCAGACGATGCTGTGGGTCCATCAAGGACGCCTCTCTTATGTTGAAATTAAAGAAAGCAGCATCAAAGTTCTCAATGTTCCGAATGTTGGTGTTTGTGCGAATAAAGTTTTGCCTTCCCTCCGCAGAAGCAACTTCTGCTTTATCCTGCGAGGAAGTGTTAGCAACCACCTCTTCTCCACCCAGGATTGCTTCCCAGAACTGGGAAACGGTATCAATGCCAGGCAGACGGATGGAGAGGCCAATAATGGCAATATCCGCCTTATTATCTTCACATTCATTCTCCAATGACATGTTATCACTCCCGTAATATTGCTTTTATTCAATATCATTGTAGTATTAAAACTAATTTTGACGACGTCTTGATAATACCAACTATACTATGAAAATATTTAAATAAATACCATTCTTTAGGACTATATAACAATAAAAATAATTATTTTAAATTAAAGTAAAATAACAGAATTGTGTATGTATCTGCAGCATTCGACGTCCTATTATGTCGTAATATGCCAGTAGTTTGATAATGTGCAAATTCCGGAAAGAGCTATTAGTACCAATTTAGATATGGAGTGCGTTCAAAATAATATGCTAGAATCGTATAGCTGTCCTGTTTAGAGAACGGACTTCATATTTCGCAACATTCACAATAACGAAAACAAATTAAAATCTCCTAAGACAGGTGTTGTTTATGTCCAAAATTCTTGCTTTTAAGCTCCCGGAGCAGCTAAGTCTGGAGAGCTATGCTTATTTTACAGCACAGGTATCGGAAGTCCGGCGCGCACGTCTCGCCCGGTTTTTCCATAAGGAAGATGCCTATCGTTCTTTATTTGGCGAGATACTGGTGCGGTACATCCTCTGCAGCCAGCTCGGTCAACGGAATGGCAAAATTCAATTCGAGGAGAATCCATTCGGCAAACCGGGGGTGTCTGGGCTGCCTGATTTTGAGTATAATGTGTCTCATTCAGGAGATTGGGTGCTGATGATCTGGGGAATGAATGAGGGTTCTCTCGGAGTAGATATTGAGCAGATACGGCCTATAGATATTCAAATAGCAGAGCGGTTTTTTTCTGTGGAGGAGCGAGAGGCGCTGCAAGGCAAGTCTGCCGGGGAGCGGCAGGATTTTTTTTATGACTTGTGGACCTTAAAGGAAAGCTACATCAAGGCGATTGGTACCGGGCTGTCCCGGCCGCTTGATTCATTTACGGTACAGCAGCGTGAAGATGGCAGCTTTAATCTGATCACGCAAGCGGAATCAATGTACTTACAGACTTATACTATAGCCCCAGACTACAAAGCCGCCGCTTGTTCAAGCTGCTGCAGCCTGCCGGAAGCTGCCACTTTTATTAAGCTCAGTGAGCTCTATGTGTGGTGAATGGATTTCATATTTCCATCACCTGTCCGGAGAATCTGTCCACTATCAAATGGACGAGATGAGCGGACAGTATTTTAGTAAAGAAGAAATGATCCGGATGGCTGAGCCATTTTTGAAATGAATCCTAACGATGCCACCAATGAATAATTAGACTGACACCAGAAGCCGAAACAGCGACAATAAAGGACGAGAAAATAAAATCCTAGACTGTCGCTGTTTTATTTAACTAACGTCTTAACGATCCTTCATTTTATTATTAGATTCGTTTCCAATTATTTTTCACAAAGACAATGACAATGACAATGACAAGGACTAGCAAGATTAAGCCGGCGGAATACCATAAAACTTTTCCCCAATCAAATCTGGAACCGGCATATTCACCCTCATAATTAGCTTTAATGAATGACCCATCATTTATCTTAATCGCAATTGCCTCATTTTTGTCCAAATCTTTGATATTATAATATTCAGTGCCCTTCGGATAGTAATTCGAAAAATTACCTGAGTATGTGCCTTCCTTGTCTGAAAATGATGTAACTTTGCCTATTATTGAACCGATTTGTTCCTTTTCCACTTGATTGTCAGAAATGATATAGGATTTCCCGTCGTTTACAACAAAATTGTATGCCCAATCCGCATGAATTGGCCAAATTGCAAAAAAAGTACTTGCCAGCCAGAGCGGAATTATCAAAAACAGAGATTTTCTCAAACTCTCCCCCCTTGTTTCTTCATTTAATCAGACGAAATTGAGAGCCATTTGCTCGCTCTGGTGATTTTCTATCGTACTCTCCCACTATTTCGTCCGTTGGGTATCACTTCGCCTTCTATTATAACAATGAACCGAAGCTAAAAAACCACAGCCTACAAAATTGCTTGTGCGGGTTGTGGTTTCTGCTTTTGTCTGCTGTTACTTTTTCCCCTGCACCTGCCGGGTAGGACCATAATTGACGGCCCCGGTGAAAAGAACATCTTCCGCGGACGGATAGTATTTCGGAATGTGTAAAATTTAGGAGGGAATCAAACCGCCGCTGAAATCCATAGTGAAGACCAATGCTGACAGAATAAAGTTTCTTCCCCACAGCCGCTTCTTCGTTAACGGATACGCTGCGCAAATGGTCAGGAACGCCGGAAATCCCGCGATCAAATCCAGAACATTCAGAACAAGCGTGTTCTTCAGTGCGCGATAGAAGCTGTCCTGCTGAAAAATAAACCGGAACACATCCAGCCCTACCCATTCGCTTCCTCCGATTCCTGCGAAAATGTTGTAATCCTGGAATGCCATAATCAAGCCATAGATGGGAGCATATATAAATATGGCAATGTACGACAGAGGCAGCAGCAAAAGGGCATACAGGATGGCATCTCTTTTTATTCTGAACCAAAAAGTATTTCTCTTTTTTATTACGACATGATTTCGTTGACTGTCTAAAACCGCTTTCATTTCTCTCATCCCAAGAAAATGTACTCCCTTAAATGAATTTTGTAATAACTTAAAATGTGGGAGGGCTACAGCAATTTTTTCTGAAGGATATGTTGATCTAATTAGGGGACTGTCGCATTCTCCTTTGCCGTCAATCATGTAGCTTAGGGAGTTATCATAAATAAAGAGCCGGCAACTGTGATTTCACTCACGGTTATCGGCTCTGCGTCTTAGCGTCTGGCTCTTTGATAACTGACATATTCAGTTCCTTTACATTGTTTAAGCCGCTTTCCGTTTGTATGTGCGCATTGCAAATAGATATGCGACGATCAATATCCCTAAGCACCACGCGAGTGCAACCCAAATGTCATTCCCGACAGGTTGCCCCGACAGGAGTGCGCGGATGGCTTCCACTATTGAAGTCACTGGCTGGTTCTCGGCAAAAACGCGGACAGCCGACGGCATCGATTCGGTAGGCACAAACGCCGAACTAATAAATGGAAGGAAGATAAGCGGGTAGGAAAAGGCGCCTGCGCCGTCCACCGATTTTGCGGACAGTCCGGCAATCGCCGCGATCCATGTCAAGGCCAGCGTAAACAGCGCAAGTATACCGGCCACGGCAAGCCATGACAATACTCCCGCCGGCGAGCGGAAACCCATAATGAGCGCTACAAGAATGATGACGGCAACCGAAATCGCATTGGACACCAATGAGGTCAGCACATGCCCCCACAGCGCGGCCGAACGTGCAATCGGCATGGAGTGGAACCGTTCGAAGATGCCGCTTTGCATATCCATAAACAGACGGTAAGCCGTATAGGCAATACCGCTTGCAATCGCAATCAGCAGGATGCCGGGCAACAGGTAATTCACATAGTTATCCGTGCCGGTTTGAATCGCGCCGCCGAACACATAAACGAACAGCAGCAGCATTGCGATCGGAGTGATGGTGACCGTGATGATGGTATCCATGCTGCGGAAAATATGGCGCATGGAACGTCCAAGCATAACGCTCATATCGCTGAAAAAGTGTTTCTTAATCGTTTCCATTTACTTTTCCTCCTTTTTGCCGATGATTGCGAGGAATATTTCCTCCAATGTGGGTTGTTTTTCAACATACACCACTTTTTCGGGCGGAAACAGCTTTTTCAGCTCCGCGAGGGTGCCGCTCGCAATAATCCTGCCCTCATGCAGAATGGCAATTTGATCTGCAAGCTGCTCAGCTTCTTCCAAATACTGTGTGGTCAGGAATACCGTCGTGCCATTATCCGCAAGCTCTTTGACTGTCTTCCAAACCTCGTTGCGTCCTTCGGGGTCAAGCCCGGTGGTCGGCTCGTCGAGAAAAATAAGCTGCGGTTTTCCCACAAGGCTCATGGCAATGTCGAGCCTGCGGCGCATACCGCCCGAATAAGTAGACACCTTGCGCTTGGCGGCTTCGTTCAGGCCGAAGCGGTTCAGTAAATCCTCCGCGATCTGAATCGGATTTGTCAGGTGTCGGAGCCTGGCAATCATGATCAGGTTTTCCCGCCCGGTCAATATCTCGTCCACGGCAGCAAACTGTCCTGTCAAGCTAATCGACTGACGTACATGGTCGGGCTTTGACGCGATGTCAAAGCCGTTTACGAAGGCAGTGCCTCCGTCCTGTTTAAGCAGCGTGGTGAGAATTTTAACAATCGTCGTTTTGCCCGCGCCGTTGGAGCCGAGCAGGGCAAAGATTTCGCCGCGCCGCGCCTCGAAATTCACTCCCTTTAGGACTTCCGTGGTCTTGTAGGATTTTTTTAAATCCTTTACTTGAATTGCGATGTCTTTCATTTAGAATCGTCCCCCCTTCCGAGTTTGTTCATCATGTCGCGGTTTAATTTATTGCGAAAGTTATCGGTCCACATTTTCGTGCCGCGCAGAAGCTCGTCGCAAAACCCGACAACATCTTCGCCCGTCACGTCGAGAACGTGTTTGCCGTCCGCCGCACTCGCTTCAAACAACTCGATCAATTCGTGCTGAATTTTCAACATATCAGAGCCGTCTCCTACTGCGAAACTCCACATGTATCCATGGATTTTTTCAAATACGAACCGATAGTCTTCAGGAAGCGCTTCTACCCTTGCCATTTGCTGCTTATACTCTTTTTTATCCCCGATCATTTTTTTGATAAGCTCCAGCATAGTTATTGCCCCTCCTTATTAAATTTTTCCATAATCTCTTTGTTTAGTTTTTCCCGCATTGTTTCGGTATTGGTAACCGACGCACGCATAAACTCATCAGAAAACTTGCCGACGTCACTGCCTATGACATCAAGAACCTGCCTGCCCTCTGCCGCACTTGCTTCAAATAAATCCACTAAGTCCTTAAACATCGTCAAGTCCGTAAATATCGTCATGTCACCGCCGCCTAGGGGGCCAACGCTAAACATATAATGTTGAATTTTGCGAAATGCAAACCGATAATCTTTCGGTAAGGCATCAACCCTCTTCATCATTTGTTTATAGGCCCGTTTTTCTTCCATATCGCCAATTATCAATTTTATGATCGAATCAAGCATTGTTCCTACTCCTCCTTTAATTGGTTGATTTTCGATGCAACAAATTGCCACTTTTCCCAAAACCTCCGCAGCTCCTCACGCCCCGCATCGTTGAGCGCAAAAAACTTTCGCGGAGGACCCATGTCGGAGGGTTTTTTGGTGGTATCCACCAGCTTGCTTTTTTCAAGCCGGATCAGGATGGTGTACACCGTTCCCTCCACAACATCTGTAAAGCCGAGGGCGTTCAGCCGCCGCGTGATTTCGTAGCCATAGGTTTCTTTGCGGCTTATTATTTCAAGGACACAGCCCTCAAGCACGCCTTTGAGCATTTCCGTCAGGTTTTCCAACACAATCCCCCTTGCTATTCTGTATGACTGGTATTCAGTATTACTTACTACCACTATATAGTAACACAAAGTAGTGGTTTGTCAATAGCGGTTGTTCGGATAATGCCGGTCTATATTTATAGTTTCCATTTCTATAACCACAAGATTCTTAGTTCTTCAAAATATTCCTTCGAAACTTTTATCATCGTCTCTAACTTCTGTCTGTTATCAAATTTTTAGCTATCCGATTCCCCCCTTCTATCAACCCTGATACGCAGACAGTAAAAAAACAACCGAGTATTAATCCCCAGTTGTTTTTTATCAATCATATGATATCCATTCATCAGATTCACTCAGAAATCAAGCTTACGGAGGAAGGTCTTAGAGCAAACCCTTCTCAGATGAAAAGCTACAATCTGTGTCTGTCCTACTCTCATTCAAACAATTGCTTATGCTTATTGAAAAACCGATAAAAAAATTGTACATTCTCTAGTTCAAACCACTCTGCTGTTTGAAGATGTTTGGCATCCAGATTATAAGTTTTTGCATGTAATGTGCCTAAAACAAAGGGAGAATGCGTGGCAATAATAAATTGACTATCAAAATATCGTGCCAGCTCATTTATTTGTTCGGCCATCCGTATTTGATTGGCAGGAGAAAGTGACGTTTCCGGCTCGTCCAATAAATACAATTGCCCTGGTAGCAGATATTCCTCAAAAAACTGCATGGACGTTTCTCCGTTAGAGTATTTTTCTTGTGAAAATTGAATGTCCTCCAGCTTCTTTTTAAACGCATACGTAGCTTCACGTTGTGCCGCCTGAGCCTTGCTCATCCCTTTGTTAATCTGCTCATTTATTATTCCCTCACGCAGCACGGAAGATTGCTGTATCTTCTTGATCTCATATAAAATATCCTCTGATTTCAGATACCGGCTTCCTTTTGGAAGTTGCCTGATCTCATGCTCGTGCTCATCATGCCCAAGCTGATAGCTACTCAAATCAAGGAATCGCTGAGCATAAATACTATGCCCATAGCTTGTCATTCTTTCGGCCCCCGGAATTCCCAGCTTGTTGGAAATTACATTGAGTAAAGTGGATTTTCCGCTCCCGTTATTGCCATACAACACAGTAATTCGATCAAACAAAAGCACCTCTCCAGCCAAGTGCTTAAATACATAATCAGGGTATATGTTGGGATTCCGATCCGTATAATCAGAAAGCTTAAAGCTTCTCAAATAAATCATTGCCGCACTCCTTCTACCTGGCTTATAGTATGAATTCTATTTTACCAGAAAAAAGACAATGTATTTTTTTCTAACGCTTTCGTTAGGACATTTGTAGTTAGGGATTCCTAAGACAGCTGTATTTTCAAAATACAGGCACCCCGTATGATAAAGGGTGCCTGTTTTAAATTCATTATTTATAGCTGGCTTTGTGTTACTATTTTTAACCAACCGATCCTAATTCTCGCTCCGGAGAGCATCTACGATATTTACTTTCTTCAACCTGTACATCGGACTAATTGTTGCGAGAAACGTTGTGATCAGCGAACCCGCGAAAGCGATCCCGATACTGGACCATGGGAACACCCACTCTGCATCTAAAGCACCGGTGAAGAGAAGATGTATTCCGTAATCCAGCGCTGTCCCTAGGATAGTTCCTATTACAGCGGCAAACAATCCATAAAATACGCTTTCTAAAATAATCATTTTCCTCACTTCCTTCTGCGTCATGCCGATGGCCTTGAGGGTTGCAAATTCATTCGTACGAAGAATTAAATTCGTGCTTACTGTATTGATAATGTTCAAGAAAGCAATTAGAACAATGACACCGATAAAACCGTAAAGCAAGATACTAAAAGTCTTTGCGTCGTTTTTAGCTTGAGCGACCTCTGCCACTCGATCATTGTAGTTAAAACCAGCGTCTTTCTCAGTTAATGATTTAAGATAGTCCGTTATAGGATGATTTGATATATCGGAATTAGCAAGGATAAAAATTCTAGAGTAAATATTGCTACCCATAATATTGGTGTATACTTGTGGGGTCGTAATGAATGTAACAATATGGCTACTAGTATATTCCTTTGATAACAAATCTTGATCGACGATTCCGGTCACTGTCACAGTTTGATATTCTTTATCACTTCCTTCAACTGTTCGAATTTTGATGTGATCTCCAACCTTAAATTGGGTTTGATCGAGAATTAGCTGTTTGCCTTCTTCTGTCATCATCTTTATTTTTTGTTGGACGATAACACCATTCTCTTGATCCATTTTCTCTTTGTCAATCTTCCCGGCCGTGAGCTTGGATTGCAGAGCATTTAAGCCATTGACTCCGTAGGACACAAGGAAATTATTATCTGTTCGATAACCTTCCCCTTCGTCAACGACGTATCGCTCCTTATGAAATCCATAATATTTGGGATTAATCTTATCTTTAGGGATGATTGCATCTACTTGATTACTGTAAAATTTGTAGGCTTGTTGAACAGCATCAAGCTTAGAAACATCCCGATACACAGTATTGTCTATTCGTTTTGAAGGACCATCATAGGAAAGCGAATAAGAATACTGCGCTCCTGAGAGCTGTGTTGTTCGCTGCATGAAATCAACCAAACCACTAAAGACAATAAATAAAATAATACTAATAATCATGGAAAAGGCTGTAATCCGAAAACGTTTCTTGTTCCGTTGCAAGTTTCTGCTGGCGAATTGCCCTACGATGCCAAACAGCTTATTAACGAACAGAGACTTTCTGACCTTAGTGATAGTTTCAACCTTCGTGCTTCCCACATTTTTCAGGGCTTCAAGAGGTGATACGCGAGCTGCTTGTTTAGCTGGTCCAACAGCGGAAAGGAATACGCTCAGCAAGCCCAATAAACCGGAGGAGATTAGAATCGGTACGGAAATGACCATTCTCATATCATGTAAAAAACCTAACGTTAACAAGCTGATATTGTAAAACAATATCTTCATAAAAAGAGTTCCCGTGAGAATCCCAATGGGTATGCCGATCAAGCTCAGCAGGGCCGCTTCTTGCATCACAATTTTGCGAATTTGGGCTGGTGTAGCTCCAATGCATCGTAACATACCGAATTGTGAAATCCGCTCCAGTACAGAAATATGAAAAATATTATAAATCATTGCAATCGTACAAATCATTATAATCGCAATGACAGCAGCGAATGATAGGATTAAGCTGTTATTCACACCTTCATAAATGCTTTTGCCATACAATCTAAGCAGCTCATTATTGTACTCAATTCTTACATTTTTAATATAGCTCTCCCTATCCAGTTGTATAGCAGAACCTTGTTCGACATCATTCAGCTGTAAAGAGGACATCAAATCTGCCGTCTTTTCTTTGATGTCATTCAAAGATTTCATTTTGACGTAAATAAAGTAATTTTTGTTGTTATCGATGTTTTTGTTATCATCGAAAGTAATTGCAGGAAAGATGTATCTGGAAGACCAGCTCCCTGTGCTTAAGGGCTTCATAAAGCCTACAACAGTATATTCTTTTTGGGATTGTGCTTGGAAGGCTTCGTCGAGATCCCAACCAAAATCGCCAAGTCCGCTTATCTTCTTGTCTTCACCCGTTGACGATACCTTCCGGATTCCAAGGTTTAGCGTAATCGTTTCACCAAGCTTTGGTTTTTTTGAAAAATAACTCAAACTCGATGTGGAGAGGATAATTTCATCCGAATTTTCCGGGTGGCGGCCCGAGTCTAGCTGTGACTGAAGCATTTGCATTGCATTCGCATCATATCGCTTGACATTCAGGTACCGGTAGGGTGCGGCAAACGGATCTTCCTTCTTTTCCTTCTCCTTTGACGCCCTAATAACAGCATATCCTTCTCTACTGATGACGCCTGCACTTTTTACGGTAGCATTGTTTTTGACTTTTGGGACCGCTTCTCCCGAAATACCATTGAGAGAGACGTGATAATCTCCGAAGTCCCGCAGGGTTTGTCTGACTGACTTATCCCAATAGCTCATCCCAATTGTACCAATGGATGTAAGCAGCGTAACCGACAAGATTATACCGAAGATCGTAAGCAGCGATCTTTTTTTCTGTCCCTTCAAGTACTTTCCGGTGAGAGCTGTGTAGCTTTTCAACGTTCACTCACCTCATCTGGCTGTAGAAGGACTCCGTCTTCAATTCTTACGACTCGATCTGCGATTTTAGCAATATTCAAATCGTGCGTGATCATGATTAAGGTCTGATTATATTTTTTAACGGAAAACGTAAGTAAATCCATAATGTCCTTGCTGCTTTTACTGTCTAGATTTCCGGTAGGTTCATCTGCCAAAATAATCGACGGTTTATTAATTAACGCACGCCCAATCGCCGTTCTTTGCTGCTGTCCGCCTGACAATTCGGATGGAAGATGATGTCTTCGCTCAGTCAGACCTAATATACCCATTAATTCCTGGACATACTTATCATCTACCCTTTTGTTCTCCAATAGCATTGGTAATTTGATGTTTTCCTCTGTAGATAGGACCGGGATCAGATTGTAGGATTGAAAAATAAATCCTATTTTCCGTCTTCGGAATATAGCGAGCTCCTCTTCACTTTTGGTATAAAGATCCGTACCAGCGATGATGACTTGTCCACTAGACGGGCGGTCCACTCCACCTAGGAGATGCATTAAGGTGCTTTTTCCTGACCCGCTGGCTCCTACAATGGCAACAAATTCTCCCTGCTGAACGGAGAAATTGACATTTTTTAAAGCTTCAACCTTTGCCTCTGCACTTCCATAGGTTTTGCATAAATTAATCGTTTTTAGTATTTCCACCTGTTTGCCTCCTGAGCTAATGTGCCTCTTTGTATGTTTGTTATTATAAAGATCGAAGCTTACATTACAGTGAAGAGGAAGCTTACGTTATTGTAAGCTTCCTCCACTATCCCAGGTATTAAACGAAACTCTAAATTCTGTTCCTAGCCCTAACTGACTTACAACGGTGATCATCCCGCCTTGTTCTTCAATAATGGACTTGGATAAGGACAAGCCAATGCCAAGATTTTGCGGCTTTGTCGTGTTTCTCCCTCTATAAAATCGTTCAAAAATGTGAGGCAAATCTTCTGGGGAAATGCCTTCTCCTTGATCTCGAATGATTACTGTCTGAAATAATGAATTTTTTTCTAAAGTAACATCAATTCCGCCCTCTAGTGGCGTATGTTCCAGTGCATTTTTAATCAAATTAATCAAGGCTTCTGTTAGCCATTCTTCATCCGCCCAAACATACATATCTTCTCCACCATGAAGGTGAATCTTCTGCTTCCTTTGCTCGGATAACATTCGCAACGAATGTACAGCATGATCGATCATTGCTCTTACTCGAACTCGTTCTATCTGGAACGTTATTGCTCCGGCTTCGACCCGTGCCAGCTTCAGTAAACTGATAATCAGCCATTCCATTCGCTCTAGTTGTTGACGGCTTCGATCCAGAAATTTCGTTCTCATTTCTTCCTTCATATGAGGATCATTCAGCAAATTTTCATTAAAAACGATGAGGGATGCAAGCGGCGTTTTGAGCTGATGCGAAATATCGGAAAGCAGGTTTCGTAGAAACGATTTCTCTTGTTGGAGTTGCCGAAGACTGTTGTGTAACCTTTCGGCCATCGCGTTAAAGTTTCGTCCTAGTGCACCAAAGTCGCCTTCATCCTTCTCCGGAAGCGGTTGATCAAACTGATGTTCAACAACTTGCTCCGCTGCAAAGGTTATGGTTCGGATCTTATCAAATATTTTGCGGTATTCCCATCCCAATAACAGCAGAAACGGAATACTAAAAAGCAAAACGTGAGCTGCCGTTTTCATGGGTAAGGCGGTATCCGAGAGTACAGGTTGATTGTTTACGGGCATATCATCTTTGTATGCATATTGAGCCAGGCTGCGTTTTCCCTCTTCGATTTCATCTTCTTGTGCACCCTGAGTGATAAAATGGATAATTTCATTTTCTAGTTGTGGAGCTTGCTTCAAAACATAACCAATCAATGCAGCATTCTGATTAACCACGGCCTTATTGATCTGACTGACTTGATAACTCATATAAAAGAACATGATTACTGCTAACATAACTTGTAATACGATCGCTTTAACAGTAATAGACTTCCACTCTGGATTACGGAAGAATTCATTCATGGTTTATCTCCCTACAACATCTGCATTCCATTTATATCCGACTCCTCGAACGGTAATGATGTATCTCGGTACAGCAGGAACATCCTCGATCTTCTCTCTTAACCTTCTAATATGAACCGAAAGGGTGTTGTTATCAATGAATTCTCCTGACATATCCCACAGACTGTTAAGAATGATACTTCTGCTGCAAATTTGCTTAGGGTGAGTCATTAACATTAATAGCAATCGATATTCCAGCCCCGTCAATAAAAGTTCCTGATTGTATTTAAGAACAGTTCCTTCTAGAACTCGAACTTCAATATCGTTGGATATCCATCTATTCGCTTCATCCGTGGGCTTATGATTGCGCCTTAAAACGGCTTTTATTCTAGAGAGAAGTTCTTTGGTACGGAGCGGTTTGGTCATATAATCATCTGCACCCAAATCAAGTCCAGCAACAACATTTGTCTCCTCATCCAAAGCTGTCAGGAATATGATCGGAACCTGGGATAATGTACGGATTTCCCTACACAGGTCATACCCTGAACCATCAGGTAAATTTATATCCAACAAGATTAAATCGACTGTGTCTGTTTTCAATACCTTCCTTGCTTCTTCCAAGCTACCGGCAATAACAACGGTATATCCTTCACTCGTTAAAGTATAATCAATACCGAACACCAAATTATCATCATCTTCAACCATTAAAATTCGATTCATTGAGCACCTCAGTTTAATTCAAGAAAGTTTTTAAAGTTAAGCTACACCCTTTTTTCACTGTATCATGAAAGATATCTATCACAAAGCTGTTTCGTGGAAAATTTATTTAAGGTAACTCTGGTTCATCCATTAGACAACGAAAAGCCGATCCAGAAAAGGATCGGCTTATTTTTATAGCTTTATCAATCACGTTTGTTCTCAACAGATTTCATACGGTTTTGATCGTCAGGCACCCGGTCAGTACTGAACTCCTGCCCTGCTTCTAACTCACCGTGGCCGCAAACACTTCGGGAAAAATTTGTGAACTGCCTTTTTTGCTCATCCATTTCGTGTTTTCGCTTAAGAAGCTCCTGCGGATCCTGATTTGTCATAATTAACCTCCTAGGAAATCAAAATAAGTCTCCAAAAACGGAATCATGCTGTTTATTCGCACTACAGAAGTTTTCCATAATAGAGAGGTGCTTATGCAAGGAAATTTAGAATTATTGCTCTTTATCCCGGCCGAGTAGCCCGCTGAGAGCCTCTGTCACGTTCATACCGGTAAGCGTCTGTGTCAATTCAGGAACCTGGGCCATGATTTTGGCGATATCGCCGGTAATTTTGTTTATGCCGGATGAAGCTCCATCCTGGGAAATCACTGTAATCTTATCGACCTTGGCCAGCGGGGAAGCGATTTTATCAGCCAGCTCTGGCAGAACCTTCAAGAATTCCACTATAAGGGCGGCTTGCGTGAACTGTTTGTACGCTTCAGCTTTCTTCTCCAGTGCCCCCGCTTCCGCTGCTCCGGCCAGCTGAACAATTTCCGCGTTGGCTTTTCCCTTCGCCAGTTCTGCTTCCGCTGTTGCCAGCCCCCGTTTGGTCATTGTGGCCGCCTCTGCTTCAGCCTCAAGAATTTTCCGCTGCTTAGCCGCTTCCGCTCTCATGATCGTAGCCTGGTTCTCCGCCTCAGCAGGCTTGATCACCGTGGCCTCCAGCTCCTTCTGTCTCAGCTCAACTTCGATTTCCCGGACGGTCCTATTGGCCTCCGCTTCCATCTGCGTAATCTTGACCTGTTCGGTAACCAGCGACTGCTTAATTTTGTTCTGCTGCAATTCGTACGCAAGATCCGCCTGTGCTTTTTTCACTTCAGTTTCCAGCTTAAAGTCTGCCTGCTTAATGTTCAAATCCTTCTCGAACAGAGATTCCTTGGCGCGGGCTGCGGTTCCAGCTTCAATGGTAGCCTGATGTGCATTGGCTTTGGCAATGGCGGATTCCTTCTCCGCCTCGGCTTGTTTGATCTGAATGTCGCGTTCTGCTTCCGCCTTGGCGATGCTGGCATCGCGGCGGATGCGCTCAATTTCCGGAACCCCCATATTGTCGATATACCCTTTGTCGTCAGTAATTTTCTTAATGGTGAAGCTGACTACCTCAAGCCCCATCTTGTCGAGGTCTTCCGAGCAGGTCTCCCGCATCTTGCTGTTGATTTCGTCAGGTGTCTTTAGAATGGATTCTACCGTTAATTGTCCGATCAAGCCGCGCAAATGGCCTTCCACCGAATGCAGGATAATCGTCTCACGGTCCTCTTCCGGCCTGTCGATAAACTGCTCACTGGCAGTAAGTATAGCGGTAGGATCGCTTTTAATCTTAATCTGGGCTACCGCCTCCAGGTTGAGCTTGATGCCCTGCCGGGAGAACATTGCCTGCGCTGGGATGACATCGAAGCTCATCAGCATCATAGAGATGGTCTTATTGTTCTGGAAGCCGGGAATGACGAACGTCCCGCCGCCCTGAACCACTCTTTTTCCGCCGAGGCCGAATACAATCATCGCCTGATTGGGCGGAACCTTTTTATAAGCGTTCACGATACTGAACAAAGCCAGCAGGATAACAACAACAATTGCCGAGATTAAATAAAGAATAACCATTTGGTTCGACACTCCCCGTTAGTTATAATTGTTCGTTTTCCCTCTCGAAGAGGGTGACTACCGCTAATCCTTTATCCACCTTCAAAATAATCACCCTGTCACCCTTGGCGAGCTGCTGGCCGGTTTCTGCCCGTACTCCAATGGAACGCATCGTTCCATGCAGCACGTATTTCATCTCTCCCACTGCTCCATCCCCTGCAGAAATGCTGATGTACCCGAGTTGTCCCGCCTGCTCATAATCCATTTTATTCATGCTACTGTCATACCGAGTCATCACCCGGGCCAGCACCGCATATATCAGACAGCCCAGCAGCAAGGCAACCCCGGTGCAGATCAGCACCACTGCAAGTATATTCATTCCGCTGAACCGGGTAAGCACATAACCACTGCCGCCCCAGACCGTGACAAACACCATTAGAGGGAGTATGGGCACAAAGCCCGGACCACCAGCATCGCCACCTCCCACATGCAGATGACCGGCCAGGCCATGCCCATGAAATCCGCCGCTAAGGAGAAGCAGCAATCCAACCCAGAAGCACACGATAAATACAGTAACGATACCAATCCCCCCCTTTAAAGGATTTTAGATAGTGCCTAATCACTCTGAATTTCGTTGTTATAAGATTTCTAAACTCTCATATAGATCGTTTTCCCTTTCTGCATGCGCAGCAAAAAGACCACAGAAGCGTCAGGGCTCTCCGTGGTCGGTTAATCGATCATGGCGCTCATCCTCTCTCTTCGAGGCTTACGGGGTTAGCTGACGGATTCGGGCAGCGAGATTGCCCTACCTTGTAAGAAGCGGCTTTTCAGCACGCAGCAAGGATTCACCCCAAGTGAGCGGCAGCTATCTGAGCAAAAGCCACATTCACCATTGGTTCCCCCGTTCCCATTATCGGAATTCAGCCATTTGAGAACAGTTATATTACATTCGGTTGTTGATTTGAATCTTACGCCTGTGACCATTTAATGTAAAACGTTGCGGATGGCAAATGAAGCCCAAAATGCCACCACTTCGCGAATGAATGCGCATTCTATGGTATTACTCTTAAGCGATCGATGATTTGCTCATTTTTGCTCCACTTCATGTCCTTAGGAAAACAAAACAGAAACGTCTGCTGGCTCAACATCATCCCCAATATTCTTCTATATCGCACATTAAAGTTCCCGTCAGGAATATTCTGCAAATCATTCGGGAACGTTAACCGCAAAACTAATCGAAAGTTGAGCGCCTTATAATGACTAACCAAACTCAGACCTCATCTCCTTCTGTAGATCAAAACTCCGATTATATCGAAGCAGCACTATTCTATACAAGTGACCTCAAAAAAAGAAGCTTATCCTTTCAGGGAAGGGAAGGGTTGGTCTTTTATCTGGAGTCCCTCACTGACACGGAATTGATTGAACGGAACGTGATTGTTCCTTTTAGCCGTAATCAGGACAAAGACCTTTCTGAGCTTTTCACAACACTTAGTTTCAGTTTGGAAACAGAACTAAACCAAGGCATTCAGGGACTTCTTGAAGGAAGCTGTCTTTATTTTTTAGAAGGAATGTCTGAATTTTATGTCCTCTTCACTCCTGCCAAATATGAACGAAGCATTAGCGAACCTGAGAATGAAGGGGTTATTCGGGGACCTCACAACGGTTTTATTGAACAGATGAAGGTTAACTTATACCTGATTCGGAAACAAATCGCCTCCCCAAACCTTATTGTCCGCTACTTCACACTTGGGAAATTCGCCCCCAAGCAGGTAGGCTTAGTCTATATGGAGAATATGGCCAACCCAGAATTGATAAAAATTGTAGAATCAAGGATAAAGAAAATTTCGCTCGATTGGATAATCTCCACTGGCTTTATTCAGGAATTAACGGAGGATAACTCCTTCTCCATATTTCCACAACTAATCAATACGGAGCGTCCGGACCATACCTCAGCTTATTTGCTGGATGGATATGTGGCTATACTGCTGGATGGGGACCCTACAGCTCTGATTTTGCCGGCGAGCTTTTTCAGCTTTTATCAGACACCGGATGACTATAACAATAGATGGATGATCGCTTCTTTTGTCCGGTTTATCCGTCTGATCGGCTTTGTAACAGCATTTCAGTTGCCAGCGCTCTACATTGCCACCGTTTCTTTCCACTCCAATGTCCTTCCCTTGCAATTGTTCTTTTCGATTCAAGGTTTATTGACCCGGGTCCCTTTCCCTCCGCTGATTGAAGCGATGCTGCTTGAACTTATATTCGAACTGCTACGGGAAGCAGGACTACGTCTGCCCAGTCGTGTAGGTCAAACTATTGGGATTGTTGGGGGGTTGGTTATCGGGGATGCAATTGTTAAGGCGGGATTGGTTTCTTATTCGATGATTATTGTTGTTGCGTTGACTGCCATTGCATCTTTTCTTATCCCTTCCAACGAAATGAGCTCTGCTATCCGGTTTATGCGGTTTCCATTGATGATTGCTGCCTCATTATTCGGATATATTGGGATATCATTTGGGTTAACACTCATTTTCATACATTTGTGCAAGCTAGAATCGTTTGGGCAAACCTACCTGAGACCATTAAGTCCGTTGAAATTTCAAGGCCTGAAAGATACCTTCGTACGCTTTCCAATTTGGTCCATCCGAAAGAGTTCAAGCAACCCAAAAACGGATAAATGATCATTAATCTACATAGTACTTACAGGAGTTGATACGGTGGCTCAAAAAGAAAAAATGATCACAAGGGGACAACTCTTCCTTTTTATTATTCAAGCCCAAATCGGTGTTGGTATTCTGTCTCTTCCTAACAAACTTAACGAAACTGCCAAAGGTGGAGGTGGACTTTCTGTTTTAGTTGCAGGGGTTATTACCCAACTTGTCATCATTCTTCTGTGGGTCCTGCTGAAGAAATTCCCCGGACTTAACCTATTCGGTATTTGCATGAAACTTGCAGGCCCGATTATTGGCAGTCTATTGATTATTCTGTATATTGGTTACTTTATTCTGCTTGGCTCTAATATTATGCTTAGTGCCGTTGAGGTGCTCCGGAGATGGATGCTGCAAACTACGCCAAGATGGGCTGTACTAGCTCTTTTTTCTATCATGACTCTCTACCTCTCAAGAGAAAAGCTGACAGTATTGGCAAGATTTTATACGCTGGCATCCGTGCTTTTTATTCCACTATTTTTATTTATCATTTATGGATTAACTCAAGCCCATCTGGAAAATATGTTACCGCTATTGGAAAAAGGCTTCTGGAATATCGTAAAAGGAGCAAAGGAAACAACCATATCTATGTATGGTTTCGAATTAATGCTGATCATCTACCCGCTGTCTGAAGGTACAGATAAACAAAAATTGATAACAGTCAGTCTCTCTAACTTGTTTGTGACCCTATTCTATTTCTTTGTGGTCTCTACCTGTCTGATGTTCTTTAACTCCGAGCAAATCAAAATGATTCCCGAACCGGTCATTTACTTAATGAAATCTCTAAGCTTTTTCATTGTAGACCGTGCAGATATCTTGTTTTTGCCGATCTGGGCCATAACCCTTGTATGTTCTATCGTAAGCTATTGCTATGCAGCGTCCATGGGGCTCAGTGCTTTACTGAGACGAAAAAGCCATCGGAATTTTACTCCATTTGTGAAAATCACTACATTTATAATCGCGCTTGCGCCAGTAACTTCTGTTGGCATTCATCTACTGGATACAGCCTCTACATATGCTGCCTATTTCTTTATTGGTGGGCTCCCGCTGGTAATGTTAATCATTTCTCTAATGATAAAGAGAAAAGGAAGTGGCCTTGCATGAGATGGTACGTGAAATTAGGAAAGGTTATGCTATCGGTGCTGATTATTCTTTCCCCCCTCAGCCTCACCGGATGCTGGGACCGGGAATATTTGAAAGACTTACATCTAGCCTACAGTGCGGGGTTTGATGTAACTGAAAATGGAATGATAAAAGAAACTGTGGAATTAATCATTCCGCCTGATATTGAGCAAAAATCCACTACGAACGAAATTCATACGAGTTATGGACATAACCTGCGTAGTGCCAGCAATGAGATGCGTAATCGGGTGAGGGGAAACATAAGATTTCTTAAAAATGGTTTTCAATTACTTGGAAAGTCAGTGGCAAAGCAAGGCCTTTACTCTAATTTGGATGTGAACTTTAGGGATCCAACCAACCCGACATCCAACGTTAGGGTAATTATAGCCGAAGGAAATGCCTCCGACATTCTTGAACAAAAGATGGTTGGGGAATTAAAGATTGGCGATTTCATTACACAAAAGATTGAAAGTCTTGAGGAAATGAGTGTATTTCCAAAAGAAACATTAGATACCGTGTTCCGGTTCCTGAAGGATCCTGGACAGGACTTTGCTCTTCCCTATATAGCTATAGAAGGCAATGAGATTATCACGAAAGGATTGGCCCTCTTTAATGATCAGTATTATAGTGGGATGACGAACCCGGATCAGTCAATCTTACTAGTCCTAATGATGGGGCAAAAGGGAAAAAATGCGCGATTTACAAAGAAAATTGATCTGGGCTATCCGGATAATATACAGGAGTACATTACCATTAATGTAGGTTTGAAAAAAGTGAAACGGAAATTCAAGGTATCGGTTTCTGCTGACGAAAGTGTTGAAGTCAATTTGGAATTAAAACTTCAAGCCGTCGTAGAAGAGTTTCCCGGAGAGCGTTTGCTAAAAGAAAAAGATCTTCAAAAAATAAATCAAGCATTTTCGGAAATTCTCACAAAGGAAGCTGAATCGGTTGTGGAAGAAGTCCAAAAGGCTAACTGTGATATCTTTGGTGTGGGGAGAAAGCTTATTGCTTATCATCACAATGTCTGGAAGGAGAAAAATTGGTCTAAGGATTATCGTAAAGTACGATTCCATCCTAAAGTAGAGATTAAAATTGTAGATACCGGCATTCTTGAGTAAAAGAGATGTTACCAACCTTCTAAGGTGAATAGCTGCTAAAAACGCACGGCTATGACCGGATTGGCTCCAGAAATAATCATCCCGGTCATCATCCCGGGCAGTTGTACAAGCCCCACCTTCATTTGTTTTCTTGATAATATAATCTCCAGTTAATAAGTTATAATCTTGTTCATTTGCTTCTTCTTGACTTGCATTTCCAGAAAAGTACTCTCCCATCGTCACCCCGATCAAATACCATTCATTATCTTGAAATAGTAGGAATCATTTGTTCCAAACGCTATTAGTAAGGACCGTTCAGGTGCCTCTTCTGTATTAGGTTGTAGTTGCTCAATTATCATTGCAATATCCGTAATTCCATCTTTATTTAAATCACCTTCTGTTGTAACAGGTTCATCATCTTGAATTAGTACTCTCCATCCAAAAGGTATTAATGTATTAATATCCTTCAATGGTTTTTCTTCTACTTTTATTTCTTCTGAAGGCGGCTCACTGGTGTGGGTTGCTACACATCGGATTTGGAAGAAGGATGGAAGTCACTGGAATTAACATTGCTACTATTACAAGCAGATAAAAGGAAAATAATAAAAAGTATTATTAGTACATAACCAATCGTTCTCATAAAGACTACCCTTAGCCGGTTGAATTACTTGACTCGAATACAAACTTTACTCTCTCAGTTTTACCCCACTTTTCTTTGATATCTTCATAGTAAACATCCGTATTATTATAGATTATGTCTTTGTAAGTCGTAATTAAATGAGGGTAATGATTGTCGATGAAACGTTCCAACCTTAGTGCTGGTCTAGTGTTTCGTTTTAATCTAACCTTATCCAAAAATATAGGAATGTCTTGATCTATTGCGTTAATCATTGAATCTATATCAGTAATACCAGGTAAAATCGGAGTAATAAATACCCATACAGTAATTCCCATTCGGTGTAACTGATTTGCTGTCTGTATATTACTCATAAGAGTATAATCATCGATTTCACTCAACTGTTGCAGGTTAGTTAATCCTAAAAGTAAAGTGAATTTGTTCCCCATGGGTTTTATTACATCAATATCTCTAAAGATGAGTTTTGATCCGGCTTTAGTTGTAACCATACATTTCAAGTTTAACTTACTTAATTCAAGTAAACATTTTCTTGTTAATTGGTATTTCCGTTCTATCTCCATATAGGGATCACACTTACTACCCAAGTACACAGTATCTTCTTTATTCCATTGAATAAGTTCTTTTTGCAAAACATCTGGAATATTAACTTTAACATTCAAGTCAGTATTCCAAGTCTCATCTTCTAATTGGAAACAATAAGGACATCCAATTGTACATCCATCATACGGGTCAATAATCGGTACTATCCCTCCATCCGGCGGATATTCATACGTCATTGCATTCTTAACAAATATTTCTTTGAGCATTTTCACCATCTCCATTCATCATCTTATAACAAGATGGTAAATTAATTCTCAAAAAAAATATAGACTTATAATTGCTGATTTGCTATGATGTTGAATAAGGTCTTGAAAAAATGACATACGAATCCATGGGTCATATATGATCTATGGTTTTTTTGTGTTTTCGTTGATTTCAGCTATCGTACCTGCGTTTACGAACTCTCACAGGCTTAAAGGCGTTAACCCCGGGAGTCAATCCGTATGTATTATTTATTAGACTTCAAGGAAAGCGCATTAATGCCTCAATGGGGATTCTTTAGGCATATTTCTTTATCATGGCACTTAGAAACTCTCGAAAATCTTCAACATATGTTTGAGGCTCTATGATTTCTAATTCAGATCCAAAACTAGCCAAAAACCGGAATCCGATATGGTTTTGCGGCACATCTATTGTGGCTATTAAAAATTCAGAATTATAGGCTTCAATTCTTTTCTGCCCGTATCTTTCAATAAAGTGATCTTTTATGCTATGCGAGATCAATGCTTTAATTGTAATTAATTCCGGTTGATAATGTTGTTCGGCTTTTTGCTCAGTCAAAAAATCTCTAGGAACAAATGTTTTGATATCGATATTAAGATTATCCGTTCTGGACAATTTAAAAGTCCGATATTCCATTCGATTTAAACAAAACCCCTTCAAATACCAACTCATTTCACTAAAATGAAGCTGGTATGGCTCGATCATTCTATTCGTCTTCCCTCCACTTCGATCTATATAATCGAATGTAAGTAATCTTCCTTGCACTATTGCTTCTTGACAAGTCTTTAGTATTTGAAGAATTTCAGAACGACCGTCCCATTCATAAAATGACAGGTGAATTGAACCTTTCCAGGTTGCTGAGCCTATCATCGATTCAATTTTTTTAAGAGTTAGCTCAACTTCGTCACTAAATAGAATTTGTCCCAATCCGCCCAGTGCGGTTAGGATATTTTGTAAGTCTTTACTGCTTAGCAGTCGTTTGTCTAATTTGTATTCATCCATAATCCCGTATCCCCCCTTAACTCCATTTATAGAATAAATAGGTATGTTAGACAAACTGAGAGTTTCCATATCACGTAGAATCGTTCTTTTGGACACGTTAAATAATTGTGCAAATCCGGTTGCGGAAACAACATTCTTTTGCAGCAAGATCATTACTATAGATATTAGTCTTTCAATTTTATTCATATTGTCCCTCCCAGATAATCTTCTTAAGGTAAAAAAATTATCCCAAAGCTATAATAGGTGACAAAATAGCTGTCACCTATTATAGCTTATACTTCATGTATTACAAGAAGGAGGTTTTTTCATGTCAGTTATTGCATATTTGAACTTTGATGGGAATACAGAGCAGGTCATTGAGTTTTATTCAGAAGCTCTGAATTCAAGTAAAGTAAAAAAAGTGAAATTCAAGGATTTTCCACAAGATCCAAACTATCCTATGCCAGAAAATGAGTTGAACATGATTATGGAGTCATCGTTAGAATTCGCTGGTGGACAAATAATGATGTCGGATATTCTGCCTTCGATGAAGAAAGTAACAGGCGAGTTGGTTAAAGGCAACAATTTACTGATTAGTATCGTTATTGATGATAAACAGGCACTGGAAAATTACTTTTCCAATTTGTCTGTGGGAGGCTATATTATTATGCCGTTATCAGAAATGCCTTGGTCTTCCTGCTTCGGAATGTTGGTTGATAAATTTGGTGTTGTTTGGAAGTTTAATAGCGACGCTTATAAGTTCCTTGATCGTTTAGCCGTGTAGCCTTCGCTTGCCTGCAATCTGCTGAAAGAGCACAAAGTGGATGAAAAAAATAACCGGACCGGATAGGGATAATCCCCTACCCGGTCCGGTTTTCACTTCAGTTTCATATTGTTGTTGCTTTTCCAATTGAACTTCGTTTTCTTCCCACCATGCTTTCATGGCTTTTGGGTCAGTCCCATCCTCATTGTGCGTGTCACTTATAATCACCAACGCTACTTGACGTTTGCTTCCCAGTAGTCGCCGGCCAAGCCTTCTATAACACTTCCGCTGGCCCAAGGCATCAAACAGAACCAGGTACTTGCCGGAGAAACGTCGCTGTTGCTCTCCGTTTATAGAGCATGCTGTCCTTTGGGGCGTTAGCTTTTTATAAGTTCTGTAGGGTTCATACCGGTTATTTTCTTGAACAATGTGCTGAAGTAGGGAATGTTCTTATAGCCGACCCGTTCCGCCACCTCATACACCAGCATATTCCGCTCCATGAGTAACTCCCGCGCTTTCTCGATCCGCACCCGGGTCAGATAGTTATTGAAGGTTTCTCCAGTAATATTTTTAAAAATAATAGACAAGTGGTTCCGCGAAATGAATACCTTATCCGAAAGCTCGGCGAGTGTCAGCTCTTCCGCATAGTGCTCATGAATGTAACTGGTCATGAAATCGACAACCTGCCGATGCTTACTGCTTCCTTTCCATTGCCTGTTGCTGCAGATCCTGGTGATTTTGTCCATAAGCCAGCTTGCCAGCTGGTCCGGTACAATCAGGCTGCTGATCTCCTTGGCAATCTGGTCATTGGTGAACAGGTCATCCAGTACAAAGCCGGATTCATACAACGAATAGGTTATAATTCCCCATAGCTCGCTTCCAAGCATTTGTACGTATCCCTGTGATATCCCCTCTTGCTTTTTCATTTCCATTATATATTCCAGCACAAGCTGATGGGCTTCCGCTTCCTGAGATGCCTTCATTGCCGTAGCTAGCTTATACGAGAACTTGACCGGAAAAAGGGCGACACTTCCCGGTTCGCTGCTGCTGTTCTCCCGGTACAGATACACTTCATGTGCGGAAGCGACCCGTAATGCTCTTTGATCCATCGCGCGGAAAGCTTCCTCTGTCGAGTCGGAAAGCTTGGTCCATGTATCCTTCACTCCCCCGATTCCTATACGTGTAACCAGCTTGAGATAGCTGCCGATGCTGTCAATCAGCCGGATTCCCAGTTCTTCCAGCTTGTCTTCTAACTGTTCGAGCTGTCTTGCATCCGGATGAATAATCAGTAATGTTCTGGTACTGTGCAGCTCTGTGTATTCCAGATCCGGGAACAGCTTACGCGCTACTTCACAAGCAATATTGCTGACCGCAAACCGGAAAAGGTTCCAATCGGAGACGGATAGACATCTGGCTCGTTCATCACGGATCAGCTCGATTCCGACAGTGACATGCTTGCGCTCCTGCCAAAAAAGATATGACGGGGGGAGAGGAGTGCTGTCTCTGTATGCATGGCCCAGGGTACCGACAGCTGCGGAGCGAACCCACTCCAGTTCAACAAAAGGCTCATACATCGTCATTTTAAACTCAATCTCCCACTGCCTGATTCGCTTCTCTTCCTCTTCCTCAAGTTCTTGTACGACATTGCTTAGAATCGATTTTAACGTCGGCAGACTGATTGGCTTAGAGACATAGTCGGTCACATGAAACCTTAGAGCCTGTCTCGCATGCTCAAAATCTGAATAACCGCTCAGAATAATGATTTTACCTTGGAATCCTTCCGTTCTAAGCTGCTCCATCATATCCAGACCGCTCATCACGGGCATATAAAGATCAGTGATCACAATGTCCGGTAGGGTACGGCGGATTACCTCCAGTCCGTCCTCTCCGTTCATAGCTTCTCCAGCCCACTCAGCTCCCAGCTCATCCCAGGGAATCGCCCGTTTCATCCCCTTCAGGACTTGGCGCTCATCATCTATGATTGCGATTTTCCACATTACGCTTACCTCCTTAACTCCATAAGTACGAAAGCACGGCTGCTTCACTTACCAACGGAAGCGCTTACCAAAGTAATATGTGCGTTTGTATATTGACCATGGATCTATCTCTTAGGGATCAGTCCTTTTTGGTTAGAGAATCTGTCAGCAGCGGGAGCATTATTTCCACTCTTGTTCCACCTTCTTCACGTTCTCTTAATGTAATTCCATAACTCTCCCCGAAGTAACCGGAAATTCTCTCTCTCACATTACGTATACCGTAGCCTCCTGTATGACGGTTATGGGAACTGTTTTCAGGCTGCTTGAGTCCGGCACCATTATCCTCAATGACAATATGCAGAGCATCTCCCATTCTCTCCATTACGATAGATACATAGCCGCTTTTCTGTTTATTGAATCCATGAACGATAGAATTCTCCACGAACGGCTGTAGTGTAAGCTTCGGAATGTATAACTCCTGTAGCTCAGACGCTGCCTCAATCCTGTATTCAAGCCCTTCTCCCCAGCGCAGCTGCTGGATTTCCAGATAACACTCTATATGCAGCAGTTCATCTGCTATTGTGATAAAGCTGTTGCCGTTGGACAAGCCGATCCGAAACATACGTCCCATCAGCTCCAAAATACGGCTTAGTTCGTCTTGTCCGGCATCAATCGCCATCCAGTTGAGTTGATCCAGCATATTATATAGGAAGTGTGGATTGATATTAGCCTGAAGTGCCTCAATTTCGGCTTTCCGCTGCTGTTCATAACGGCGCTCCAGGGAGAGATACAGTTCTTCAATCCGTTCGTTCTGCTTCCGGTAACCGGAGAATAAATAACCGAATTCATTCTCATAATCCACCGGAAGTTCTACATTGTCGCCTCCTACGGAATACAGCCGCATCGCAGTTACGAGCTTTTTGATCGGCTTGGTAAATTGCTTGCTTAAAAAGTGGGTCAAGAGCAGTACCAGCAGCACTGCGGCAATACCAATTAAACCGATCCATTCTGCCAGCTTCAGGCTGCTTGCCGTGATCTGTTTCCAAGACGTAAATTCAATTAGTGTCCAGATGGAATTATCCATTCTGGAGTAGACGAGCAGTGTATCACGCGATCCATCTTTTGCCGGAATATGGACATACCCGGATTTGTTACTTTTCAGATCAATCCACTGGGACCAGTCGTTCTGGTCCAGCGCATCGCCTATTTTCATAATTTGCTGGCCTTCGCTACTAGCCATGATCCGGTTTGATCCGTCGGAATTTCCTTTTAATAGTTTGCGTATTTCGTCGGCTTTAATGTGGACCTTAAGGACTCCCAGATAGTCATTCTCGTAGACTATTTTTCTGAAAAAGCTAAGAACAGGGATATCGCCTTGCACACTGGGGTAATTATACTCCTTGGACCAGCAGAAATCGCTCTTCGCCAGACATTCGGCCCCTTCCTGCTTGTTAAGATCCGCAAGGTTCCGGAACTGAATGTAGTTTTGCCGCTCACTCAGGATAGGATTATCCATATACAGGTCAATTCCTTGAATCAGAGGAATGGCATAGGTCAAATTCGCGAGTGCGCTTTCTACACCCGCACGCCTGCGATACCTCTCAAATTCATCCTGCCTGTTCAGAAGAAAGTTGATCAGCTCGCTGTCACGGGAGCTGGACAGTGAAATTTGTTCGATCATGACCAACCTGGTCGTAATTTCATTATTCAACTCATCAAGCAGCTGTTGCTGGTAATGCGAGGTGGTCTGTACCAATGCCTTTGAAGAATTGCTGTAGCTTGTCCCTGCGGTAACACCAATTACTACTATAAGCACTATGGCAAAGCTATGAAAAAATAGACGGTCAATTCTATATTTTTTATAGGGATTGATCAAACGCTCTACCTTCCTTCAACTCCGGTTCAGACACAATAAACGGTAAAGCTGCGAAGGGTATTCGAAGCTTTACCGTTAACGGACTGAAGTTTTTTAAAAAGATAAGAATTTATATGTTTCACGCTATAAATTATCCTTCTATTTCTCGCTGAAACAGATACCGTCCTTTTGATGACGGAAAAGCTGTTTCCACTTGCATCTTATCCTTTTATTCCAGTTGTTGCAATCCCTTCAACAAAGTACTTCTGAAGGAACATGAAGACAATAGTTGCTGGAAGAATTGACACTAGTGACATGGCAAGCAGTTGACCCCACTCCGCCGCTGATTGCGAGTCATTGATCATACGCAGCGCGAGTCCAACAGTATACTTGTCCACGCTGTTGATGTACAGGAGATGACCCAGGAAATCGTCCCAATTCCACAGGAAGCAGAAAATTGTCACCGTAACAATCGCAGGAAAGGCGAGAGGCATAACAACCCTCCAAAAGATACCGAACCAGGAACACCCGTCAATTTTGGCCGATTCGTCAAGTTCTCTGGGAACACCGCGTATAAATTGAATCAGGAGGAAGACGAAGAAACTGCCGCCTGCCCCACCGGCAAGCAAATGGGGGACAATAAACGGGAGATACGTATTCACCCAGCCAAGCTGGTAGAACAATGCGTATTGAGGGATGATTAGCACTTGTCCAGGCATCATTAAGGTCAGCATCAGGATGGAGAACCAGAAATTCTTCAACGGAAAATCCAATCTCGCAAAACCGAAGGCAACGAGTGTGCAGGATAACAGTGTTGCGACGATTACGGCAAACTCAAGTCCGAAGGTATTGAGATAGAAATCTGTAAACGTATGTCCTGGAACCGAACTCCAGCCTTTTGTGAAGTTGCTCCATTGCGGGACAGCTGGAAAAATCGACGGCGAGCCAAGCTCTGTACTGTGTTTCAGTGATGCACCGATCCACCAGATAACCGGGTAAACCATAATGAAACTGAAGAGTATCATGAACAGATGGCGAAACGCAGGCTTCAATTTTAGTGTTGTCATTTGCGTTTTTTCCCTCCAGTGTCTGTTTCATAGAATACCCAATACTTCGAGGTGTAAGAAATCAGTACAGTGGCTGCAATAATTCCGACCAGCATAATCCAGGCAAGTGCTGAAGCATACCCCAGCTCGTAACGGCTGAATGCCCGTTCATACAAGTACATCGCATACACATAAGTGGAGTTCATCGGCCCGCCGTTCGTAATCACAAATGCGGAAGTGAACATTTGGAAGGCTCCAATAACTGCCATAATTAGGTTGAAATAAAGAATCGGTGAAAGCATCGGCAATGTGATTTTGAAGAATTGAGTTACTTTATTGGCCCCGTCCACAGAAGAAGCCTCGTACAGATCATTAGGAATTTGCTTCAGGCCGGCCAGGAAAATAACCATGGTGGAGCCGAATTGCCAGACCGTCAGCAGAATCAGCGTGGCAAGTGCCGTATCGGGACTTGTAATCCAGCCCTTCCCTTCAAAGCCGAACACGCCAATCAGTTTGTTAAAGACCCCGTCTACACCAAAAATGTTGCGCCAGAGCAGCGATACCCCGATACTTCCTCCGATAAGTGATGGAAAATAGATCGCCGTACGGTAGAAGCTGATTCCTTTTACCGCCTTGCTGAGTATCATAGCGACAAAGAGGGCCGCTATAAGCTTCAAAGGTACAGAAGCCAGCACATAAGTGAAGGTTACCTTAGCAGATTGGATGAATTTAGGATCCGCTGTAAAAATACGCTCATAATTGCGGGTCCCAACCCACTTCATAGGCTGCATTAAAGTGTAGTCGG
Source organism: Paenibacillus sp. FSL L8-0340 (assembly GCF_038593145.1). Taxonomy (NCBI): domain Bacteria; kingdom Bacillati; phylum Bacillota; class Bacilli; order Caryophanales; family Paenibacillaceae; genus Paenibacillus; species Paenibacillus sp. FSL L8-0340. The sequence continues at coordinate 3,896,530 of NZ_CP151967.1, read as the reverse complement.
TAAACGAATAGTACAGTGATAAAAATAACGGATATGCCGTAAGCGCTAGAAATCCGATCAGCCAGGGCGAAATAAATAAATAGCCTGCAAGCGGAGCGTTCCATCTGCTTCGAAAGTATGAGCTTTTTTTCGTCTTCGCAGCAGAGTGGGCTATAGTGGCTATGGAACGGTTCATCTGTGGTCACCTCTTGTGGTTAATTTTTATACTTTAAGTATATAATCCGCATATCATCCGCTAAAGGAGGGGAATGCTCGAATTCTTTCAAAATATAACGACAAGTGGAAACGGCTTCGCCGTCCTCAAAAGGACGGTATCCGTTTCAGCGAGAAATAGAAGGATAATTTATAGCGTGAAGCATATAAATTCTTATACTTTAAAAAAAGAAGCGGCATTCACCGCTTCCCGTTTACATGAATCATTAATAAATTGTTCTTCCCCATTGGTCAGCAATGCCGCTCTTCCGGAGGAAGTACGTATTGATTCTATCCCGCCACTCCTTAGCATGCTCAGCCTGCTCCTCAAGACGGTTTGCTACATGCTGGTACGCAAGTTCATCCATATGTCCTTTGACTAGCTTCCAGGCGTCTAACAATCCAGCTGCCCGCTTCGCGCCTTCAAAATGTGTGTCGTAAATATGCTGAATCACAGTTTTGCCAGAATGAAGCACATGGGTATATGGGACATGGTGGAAGAAAAGCAGCAGTTCATCCGGGCAGCTCTCGAGCGACTCGTACAGTTCCATGTTAATAAGGGCATATTGGGAGGTATACCCGGTTCCTGTTGCAGTAGTACGGTCCACACCTATACCATAACTGTCTGCGAAGTGATAGGTGCCCCACATTGAATATTCATATCCATCCACATTAGGGCCGTAGTGATGGTCAGGATTGACCATAAACCCAACGCCTAGCGGGGCAGTATACGATTCATAAATCTCCCAGGAGTTCATTAGGATGTCTAGTATGGTCTGAAGCAGAAGCTCATTGTTGCCAAAGGTTAGCGTAATCCATTCCACAGCAATTTTCTCAGCAGACAGCTCCGGATTCCAGGCCAGACGGCCGTAACCGAACAGATTCGCCTGTGCCAGCAGATGTCCCGTCCAATTTCTGTCATTTCCAATATTCGAGACGGCTGCAAAGCCGCTGTAAGGATTGCCGTGAACATCTCCTTCCACAATGTGCTGGACAGTAGTTCCTTCTCCTTGGAGCTGCGTATCAAAGTTCATAATCTTCTTCCACTGGGGTATCAGGTAGCACACATGACGCTGCTGGCCGGTATACTCCTGGGCAATCTGAAATTCGATTACCTGATTCGTCTTCGGCATAGCACCTAGCAGCGGCGAGACTGGCTCTCTCACCTGAAAGTCAATCGGTCCATTCTTCACCTGCAAAATGACATTGTCCATGAAGCGTCCATCCAGCGGCTGGAAATGATCATAGGCTGCCCGCGCCCGATCCGTGGTACGGTCGCGCCAATCCTGCTTGCAGTTATATACAAAACATCGCCAGATTACAATTCCGCCATGCGGCTTCAACGCTTCAGCCAGCATATTGGCCCCGTCGGCGTGATCTCTTCCATAGGTGAACGGTCCCGGCCGGTTCTCCGAATCGGCCTTTACCAGGAATCCTCCAAAATCAGGTATTGCTGCATATATTTCCGACGCTGCCGCGCTCCACCATTCACGAACGTTGGAATCCAATGGATCTGCCGTTAAGAGACCGCCGAGCTCTATGGTACTAGCATAATTAATACTCAGAAACAGCTTGATGGCATAGCTGCGGAAAATAGCTGCCAGCTTCGCCACGTCCGGCAGGAATTCTGTTAGCAGCCTGCTCTCCACCCGGTGGACATTCACATTATTGATGGCGATCGCATTGATTCCGCTGGAGGCCAGCAGTCGGGCGTAATCCTGAATACGCTGAAGATTGCTTATTACCCGGTTATCTTCATAAAAAATTGATTCCCCGGCATAGCCCCGTTCCACACTCCCGTCCATATTATCCCACTGGTTGATCATACGCAGCTGATTGACAGGGTTCTCTAAAATATTCAAATTCTGCACAGAGCCCCCTGTACCCATGATTCGCAGCAGATGGAACACTCCATATAATACACCTGCGGGAGTAGCTGCTCCGATGGCGATATTACCGGTAATGCTGTCCGTTTGAAGCGCATAACCCTCTGCCTTAACAGCACCGCTTACACCAGTGCTGAATGATTCATCTATCGCTAAGCCAGTTCCGAAGGTTCCTATAATGATACTGGGAGTTGTCTCTGTTTTTCCAGAGATGGATACTTTTCTCCCTGTGAATCTTTCCATGCCTTGAGTCAGCTCGTCCACTGCAGAACGAATAACAACATCATCCTGCTCAGTCACAACAAGATGATTGTATGCCGCATATTGATCAACATTTGCTCCCGTTGTGATCCGGCGGTACTGCAGCCAGGCCAGATACCCGTCTCCTGGTTGATACAACACAGAATTACCCATGTACACTCCCCCTATTCCTCAAACTCCACTTGATCTTTTTTGTCCCTGCGCCAGCATGGCCGGAATATTCGGTACAGCCTCTACACAGAAATAAATTCAAGGCCCGGAACAAGGCTGTTCCGGGCCTTGAATTATTTTTCGTAAGATTGCGCCGCTTCTTTCAACTGCTCAAAGGCTTTCTCTGGTGTAACTTTTCCAAAACTGAGCTGATCACGGACAAGTACCCAATCTTTGTCAATAAAGTTCGTCCAGCCTCCCGCTCCGGCCGACCAGGTCTGTCCATCCGTTTCAGTAGCACGGAGGAGTTCTAAGCCAACCTTATCCAAATCACTCATGCTAGCTTCCAGGGAAGTGGAAATTTCCTTGTTAGCCGGCAGGCCGCGGAAGGTTTGCAGAATCTTACCTGCCTCCTGATCATTCACAAACCAATTGATGAATTTTTTAGCTTCTTCAGCATGCTTGGAGTTTTTGGAGACGGACAGGTACATGGATGGTTTCAACCATCCGCCTGCTTGTTCTGAACGCGGCATGGTTACAAGTGCGTAAGCGCCTGGTTTAATACTGTCCCAAGTGCCCAGATTATTAGAGAAGCTATACCGGAACAAAACTTTGCCAGCTGCCATCAAGTCCATTTGCGGATCATTTTCCTTGTCGGATGCGTTTACGTCTGCCGGAGGAACCAATCCTTCCTTACGCAGCTCTTCAAACTTCTTGGTCCATTCCAAGTAGGCAGCTTGATCTACGTTAAAGCGACCATCATCAGTGATGACCTGGCCTTTACCCTTGGCGTATTGGTAGGCCGAATACATGAAGTAGTTGCCTGCATAGTCCAAGGTAAAATATTGCCCGCTTGGCAGCTTGGATTTGGATTCCTTGGCCAAGGCGAAGAAATCATCCCAAGTCCAACCATTGGCCGGATTCGCAATCCCAAGCTTATCCATAGCAGCCTTGTCATACACCATACCGAACGCTACCGAACCCAGGGGAACAGCATATTGCTTCCCGTCAAGTTGGCCTCCGGCCAGTAATTTCTCATCAAATTTACTTACATCAACCTCAGGAGCCAGCTCAGCCAATTGGTTACGTGACATCCAGTCCGGCATCCAGCCCGGATCAAGCTGAATGATATCTGGTGCGTTACTAGCCGCAGCTTGAGTCGATAATTTGTCCAAATATCCATCCATACCGGAATACTCCGGCTCAAACGTAACATTGGGGTTGTTCTTTGTGTACAAGTCCAGCGCAGCCAAGGTCGCCTCATGTCGCGGCTGGGATCCCCACCACATAATTCGTAGCTTAACAGGTTCATTGCTGGGTGCACCCTTTTCGGCAGTATTTGTGCTAGCAGGCTCTGCAGAAGTTTCTGCATTGTTTTTTGCCCCGCCGCCTCCGCATGCCGCCATCGTTCCCAGCAAGGCTGTCATGGCCAAGACTGTAAGAGAACGCTTCCATTTCAACATCTATAACCCTCCTAATTTAATCTGTATTATCTTGCTACACCGTTATAGTAACAATTATGAATGGAAGTTCATATGAGGGTGATGCACGATTTATTTTAAAATCTCACGGAAATACCACATCTAAGTTCCTCTATAATAAAATGCAAAAATCGGGATGGAATTTCTCCGTCCCGATTTATATAATACAAGATTAGATCACCGTAATCACAAGTATACAAAGGGTTGCGCGTTTGAGAATTCACTGAATAGATTGCAGCTGGATTATTTGGAAAATTGGAGGAATTATCATGTCGGAGGACATCCCGTACCTAGCTCACTAGTTACAAAGGAAATTCTTTATACCCTTCTGAAGAAGCCTTACGGTGTTATGCCTAGGTCAAATAGTAATGGAAGGCAGAAATACCTATCGAATCAGAAAAATAAATGAACACATGACTACAATGTTCTTCATTTTTCACCACTTCATAAGCTCTTTGATCTGAGCAGTCAGTTTATTCGCCGCTTTACTATGAGTAGCTTGAGACGGATGAAAGTCGGCGGCGTACCCGTCAGCTGCCAGCTGCTCATCAAACTTCATTGCGCTAATATTGCTGTCGCCTGTTTCCCGGCTATACCCGCTAACCGCTTGTTCGACATAAGGATACAGTCTATCCCCCATAATCCCCAGCGTACACAGAATTGAAGCATGAGGATTGTTGCATCTGACCATTTTTAGAAATTCAATATACTTCCGGGCATATTCTGCTTGCTTACTAGCTTCTTCTTTGGTATAGGAATCATCGTTCGTTCCGAGGTTAATGACAATCAGATCAGGTGTAAACTTATTGAAATCCCAGTATACGTCTTGGGGCAGCAGTGTACCCTCAAATTCCCCCTCAGACTTGCCCACTTTTTCATAGTAATCCGGAATAAGATGAGTGGTAAGCTTTTGATCGTTTTCCGTGTAGCCTGTGATGATACCGTATCCGCTGTATGAAACCATGCTGTAGTCAGCCTGAAGCTGCTGAGCAGTCAGGTAGGCATAGGTTTTTGTGACATCTTCAGTAGCCGTGGAAAAAGAATGCAGCTCATATTCATCATCAACGCCATAGCCGCAGGTAATGGAATCGCCGATGAATTCAATTGTATGTAATTTTGGCAGGGTTGGCTTAATGCCATCCGCAGCATCGACCGCGATCTCTTGAATTCCAACTGTTGACATCGCAGCCTCTGATAGTTTAATAACCGTTACCGTTATATCCTGCACAGTATCGCTTTCAAATACAGTATACGTTTTAATCGGTGTGTCCAGTTGATCGTCAATTACCCGTTTCCCGTTTACGCTGATGCCAATTCGAGCCAAGTTATTACCGGTTGAGGCGACAGCATCACCTTTTAAAGTAATCTCCGCTTTTCTGCCATAGAATGAAAATTCCACCCCGCCGCCTGAGAGAGCCAGCCACAGTACTTCGTTATAGTAGTGGGTCCGCCCGATGATCTTCACATGAGGCTCTGTTGCTTTAAACACTTGAGTTGTTAATGACATAACGTACCTTCCTTCTCAGCTTGTATATCAATAACAGTAACAAAGGTACTTTCTATTTTCAATAAGTCGCCCTAATTTAGATGGAGAGTAATCGCAGGAGAAAGGATATTTATTTCTTCCATTGACAAGCTAATGTTAGTTCAACGGATTAATACACAACTAAAATACAAACTCTGTTACTCTTTCAAGCCATTCACGCATAAGCGACTCAAATAATAGAGCCTGTTCAATCTGAAGATTATGGCCTGCTCGGTCTAGAACGGCAAAGGTTGCTCTAGGATAATTAGCTAAAATTCTAAAAGCATCTATGTAACCAACGACTGCATCTTGCCGCCCAAGAGTAAATACTGTTGGTTTATCGAAAACTAATTCATCGATATTGGTGGAAAATCCATAGTTTCTTTGAATCTTGCTAAGAAAATCGTAGTCAGCGATTTTACAACCTGCCACTACCTCTTCAGAATACCTTTTCCAATTATATTCATTGAGAACGACTTGATTTGCGCTAAAATCACTTATTTGTTCTTCACTTAAAGTGTCCATAAACTCGCGATCAGAATGAACAACAAAATGCTCGGGAAGTATTCTTCTCTTGTGTTCAGGAATTATTAATGGACAAATCAGTGCAGCACCACCAATACGATCTTTATGTCTATTAATTATTCCTCTTGTAATATATCCACCGTATGATTCGCCTGCTATGAGATAATCTTGATTTGGGATCAGAGTTTCGATAAAATTTATAACTGCTTCCAGCATATCATCTGAATTACATATTTGATCGTAATCCTTTGTTTGTCCCATTCCAGGCAGGTCAAGATAGATACGACGCCAATCGGAATTATCTTGAAATATCGGTTCCATGCACCCACTCATTAAACGATGGTCTGGTGTAAAACCATGGATCATTATAATCGGTTTGCCTTTACCAATTTCCTCGTAATAGATATGGGCATTCTTGACTTTACAATATGGCATACAGACTCCTCCAAAATTGAGTTATTTATAATATTCTTACACTAAAGAAGAATCTACATTGCATTATCGAGCAAACCAGATATCCTCATCTATTATCTTAAATACCCTTATGGGATTCCCTCACATCATTGTTGCATTCTCTATCGCCTAAGGGGAAGCAAACGACCAATAATCTCCATCTCGCCGCCAATTTCGGATTGGAGGTGTTCAAGCTTTTCCTCTGCTGCTGAAAAAATCACCGCCGTCGACGGGCCTCCTGAGGCATTCAGCTTTTCTGTGATCCCTGGAACTGCCTGAAAAACGCAGCCGTTCAGCTCAGCCAGAAGTCTAGCTTCATACCCGGCCCCCTTAGAGCCGACCGGATGAATCTCATGCACCTCAGGCGAGGCTACTAGTGACTGCAGCTGCCGGATACTGCATAGTCTTGCCTCTTGTTCCAATACTGCGCTCCCGATCAGCGGTTCCCCCAACATGACCACACAGTCTTCGGCAACCGACCGCATCAGCTTCAACCGTTCCTCATCGGTTTCCCCGATTACGGTAATCCCTAAGCCGGTCTGGCACGATTTGAAATTTTCTTCCGTGCTGCCGTTCAAATGAGCCTCCGTGAGTCCAGCTTCGTCCAGCAGCCTTTGTACCCCGCGGATAATTTCGCTCCCTGTCGGATACTTTTCCACAGCTAGGGTATCCACTACGGTAAGTATGTCCGCGCCCACGGACAGAACTTCCATAACCGCAACTCTGGCTGTATAATAGCCGACTATATCCGGCGGAGTCTGCACAGCATCCATTGGCTTGTTCCCGATACTTGCGCTGGAATCACAGCCTATGACCAATAAGGGGCTTCCCGCTCTTCGTACTAAAGTTAAATCGCGAATTTTTTGTATTGATGGTTTCATTTAGTGCAATCCCCCTGACAACTTTGTAAGCATGGAAGTGCGAATTTTTCAACCCTGCTATATTTGTGATTATGAAAATGTTCGATATTATGGCCAAAGAAACCTTTAATGGCCTTTGAGTTGAACAGCCGTGCCAGGTTGCTCTATTCCATCACGCATTGGCATATTGAAAAGGAACAGTGGGTCTCCGACGCCGAATACTCCCGGAATATGGACTGGGAGACATTTCAGATTGAGTATCGTGACGCCATTGACTTCCGGAAAATGCTGCAGATGGTGCCTGGGATCGGTGCTGTCGCAGGCGCATGGGCGAATTACACCATTCTTGAGGAGCTGCGTGAATTCGCCATGAACGCTTACCGCCTGCGCAGATTGCACGATGATTTCAACTTGCGAACGACAGGATACCCGCCCTTCTATCTATGACAGGTTGCAGCTAAGGCCATATATGACGTATTCAGCCATTACAATATTTCGATATACCCTTCTGTTCCATGCACGCGAATTACTTGCCCATCTTTTATCAGTTTGGTAGCCTTATCCACTCCGACAACTGCAGGTAAGCCATATTCTCGTGCAATAACTGCTCCATGGGTCATCAGTCCACCTACTTCGGTGACTAGGCCTTTTATGGATACAAACAATGGTGTCCAGCTAGGGTCAGTAAATGCGGTGACTAATATATCTCCATCTTCCAGATCAGCATCTTCCATGGTTAAGATGACACGTGCCCGCCCCTCTATAACTCCGGAGGAAACAGCTAGACCTACAATAGCTTCGTCTGGCAGATTTTCTCGTTTGTACTCACCCGAAATGATTTCACCGTCCGACGTGATCACACGTGGTGGAGTTAGTTTTTCATACAATTTGTATTCGTCTTTTCGTTTGCTGATGATCTGGTAATCTAGTTTGTTTGTGCGTACGACTTCGCGAAGTTCTTCAAAAGTGAGGTGGAATATATCTTCCTTTCCATGAATGACGCCCGCTTGTACGAGTTGTCCCGCTTCTTTCAATAAAGCCTGCTTATAAACAAAGTAGCGGTTAACCATGCCGTATTTTGGATATTCCCGGTAACCGCTGAAATTACGGATCAGGTCGATCATTCGTTTGGTTTCATTGGCTTTTTGTTCACCATCCGGTAATTGCTTCAAACGCTCTAATAACTTTTGTTCTTTAGCCATAGCTTCCTGCTGCCCTTGCACAAATTTCCGACTGCTAGCATTTGGCTCAAAGTTTTTGATATTACTGAGAATCATAGGAATAAGTGTAGCTGGTTTTTCACTCCAACGGGTTTTCGTAAGATCAATTTCTCCGCTGCATCGCATTCCGAATTTGGCCAGATATGCATAGATAGCGTCTTGGGTTTCCTGTCCACCATCAAGCTTAGCCAGTTCATCCAAAAAGTTATCGTCTGTTATATGTTGTAAATAATCAATGACTTCCGGATAAGGACGAATCACATCTGCTACACCCAGTAGCGCCAGGCCCATTTCCGAAGTGATATTGTTCTGTACAGATTGGGAAAGCGTATCTGCTGCGTTTTTTTCACCTAACCACTCGTTCATTTTGTCATTGACCCAGGATGAAGCATCCATAGCAGCCATAATGATATCCAAGCTTTGCGGATTGAAAAGATTCTTCTTTAATTGCGGAATATCTTCCAGAATAAAATCAAATAAATCCGATCCTGATTTCGTTTGGATGTTTTGTTGTAACTCTTCTATTGAAGCTTCACTACTCTTAATCAAATCACGAACAATGGCCGGGTCGATTTCAGTTTGTAGTTGAGATCCCGCAGAAGGCATGCCTTTGTTGCTCCCACTTGGCCCCGGTGCTTTTTCACCATCTGTTGATGATTTGATAAAATCCCCCCGCTTTACGAGGGTCATCAGTGCGTCCTTTATGAGCGGATCGGATTTCCCCAAGGCATCTATTACCATTTTTCCGCTGACTGGCGAAGCCAAATGTGGTGTGACATCCACAAACAGCCTTCCGCCAGCTATACGCATAGGTGCAGGAGTCGTTAACAGGTAAAAAGACAAGCCCAATGGTTTCATAGGATCAGTCATCATTTGTTGATGGCCGACAGATACGTAAACGTGATTATCTTGATCATTTGCTTCAGGAATCGGGAATAAAGTAGTGATTGGCCGGCTCTGGACGATATAAAAGGTATCATGGTTCAGACACCATTCGATATCTTGTGGACAGCCAAAATAAGCTTCGATTTGTCTTCCGATCCGTGCCAGCTGTAAAATTTGATGTTCAGTAAGTGTTTGAGCCTTTTGCTGATCGGGATCGAGCTGCCGGGTTTCAGTGCCGCCTTCTGGTAGTCCATAGATAGCCAATTGTTTGGTTGATATTATCTTAACGGCGATTTCCTCTTCCTGTACTTTATAACAATCGGGAGATACCAGACCAGAAACCAGTGCTTCTCCGAGTCCGAAACTGGCATCGATAGATATCAGCTTCCTGTTGTTGCTAATTGGATCAGCGGTGAACAATATCCCTGAAGCTTGCGGGGAAATCATCCTTTGAACGATCACGGATAAATAAACTTGACTGTGATCAAATCCATTCCGCATACGGTAGATTACCGCGCGTTCCGTAAATAGCGAAGCCCAACATTTGCTGATATGCTGCAGGATGGCTTTTTTGCCGATGATATTTAAATAGGTGTCTTGTTGACCCGCAAAAGAGGCATGCGGTAAATCTTCGGCAGTCGCGCTAGAACGCACTGCATAGCCAAGCTCATCACCAAGCTGGGAGAGATAGTGAGTTACTGCTTTCACAACATCGGAAGGGATTTCTGCTTCCATAATGAGTTGTCGAATCTTCCGGCTGATTTCACTAATTTGATCCCGATCTTCTACTTTTAGCAAGGTTAACTGATTGAGCAAAGCAGAATACGTTTCGTTTTGTGCGATGGTTTTTTGATATCCCGCTGTTGTTACACAAAATCCTTCGGGTACATTTATTCCTGCTATTTTTGATAATTCCCCTAAATGGAGCCCTTTTCCGCCAACGAGCAAAAGCTGCGTATTGTCCACTTCCTGAAATCCGAGAACAAAAGAACTCATTTAACATCTCTCCTAATCATTAAATTGAGAAAAAAACAATTGACAAGAGTTCAGCGGCATGGTACATTTAAAATGTAAGATGTTATATTTATGTCTATACATGTTAAAAAAAGACGCAGACTGATTATATCATCGAGTCTGTTTATATGCAATATAGAAGAACCTGATAAATTACTCAGGTTCTTTTTTAATTTCCCGCTTCCCTTAGTCTCATCATTAAGTAATCACTTTTTCACTTATATCAACACAAAAAACCGGCTGCCGATCATTTAGCAGCCGGTTTTTTGTGTTTTGTCGAGCCTCATCCAGTTACTTTTGGACCGTTACGATCATCTTCGCCGTTCTGGTTTCACCCGCCGTGTTGCGTAATACAACCTCGTATTCATAGGATCCAGGAACCTTTCCGGAGATTGCTGTTACTGCCGATTGGGCGCCGGGCGTATGAGCCTGCAGAGGTTGCGTGTCTACCAGAACTCCATTCTCATAGAGTTCATATTCGGTAGCATTTGTCCCCCACCACAGATTCATACTGACGTTAAAGCTGCCGTCTCCATCCCAGTTGTCGTTCGATAATACCGCTTGCCCCGGGGATGCATCGGTGACGGTCACAGTCAGCGGCGAACCTTTCGTCATACCCAGTGAATTGATTAGTTCACCGGTATAGACATACGTTCCGTTCCGCTTGCCGGTAATATCAATCTGCACGGACTGGGCGGATGGAGAGTGGTCAGTCAGGGGCACTTCTTTGATCAGCTTGCCATCCTCGTACAGCTTGAAAAGAGTCCCGTTATTGCCCCACCAGAGATTCATCGTAATAGTGTAATCTCCGTCTCTAAGACCCGTATCATGCCCGTTATTGTCGGACAACACTGGAGTGCCTGGAGCGCTGCTCGCCAGCGGCGTCACCTGGCTGAGCCATACGGCCCACTTACGCAGCGCGTCTGCCTGTTCAGCCGTAAACACCTTATCACTGCTGGCATCAACTTCATTGCCGTATGCCACTAGCAGCTGGCGCGCCGTCGCACCATCACGCGCATTCGCCGATTGTTCAGCCTGCTGCAGCTTACCGGCAAGCTGTTCAGCAACCACTCCTGCACCCGGGTCTTCCGATTCGGCTGCAAAGGTGCGTGTCAGCTCTGCCAGGCTTACGAAGGTAGCAGTAACTCCGAAGCTGAAGTCAACGCTGCTCTCCCGGCCCGCACGGTCATAGACCGCTGCAGTTACTGAATTCAAGCCTGGCTCCAGCGTATAAGCCGGGGCATTCACCATTACGCCATTCGGCTCGGCCACGCCGGAGGCTGTATCGGCGGCCGTGTAAGTGATATCTACGTGTTGATCAATAGTGTATTCCGTTTGACCCTGAATCGCGATGGCCGGAGGTGCGAGATCAATCGGCACCGAAAGCGACTGTTTGGTCTCTTTGTTGCCGTCCAGATCAACGCTCCAGTAGGTCACGGTGTGATTGTCCTCACCGCTCAGAATTAGATGCGTGCCACTCACAATTTTGCCGCCATCGACTTGGTAATAGGTCGCGTCAACTCCCGGGTCTTCATCCGTTGCGGTAAATGTTACTTTTACCGCTGAAGCATACCACCCGTTCCGCGACTCACCTTCTACTGCCGCGGTCGTATGCGGTGCTGTCGTATCCGATGGTTCCTCTTCCAGTGTGACAAGGTCAGACAGCGGAATATCCAGCTCTTGCACAAGCCGTGCCACCATCTCGGATACCTTGACCGCACCGTTCATCTGAAGATGGGTATTGTCCTCAGTTGTACCTACCCACATGAAAATAGCTTTGGTACCCTCAGGACCAAGCTCCTGGAAATATTTCCAGCTGGCCTGATTCAGATCGATCAGTAATGCTCCGGTTTCTTGCGCCGTCTCTTTCATTGCCTGCACATATTCCGGGAAGCTCTTGTTCAATACTTCTCCGGTAAAATCGCGTCGGTTGACCGGCGTAACCAGAACCGGAATTCCGCCTCTCTGTACAGTGCCTTTAATGTAATCTTTCAGATACACCTTGAACTGCTCAGGTGTAAGGTAACGCTCAGGGCGGGATGGTGTGGAATCATTATGGGACCACTGCATGAATAGATAATCCCCTTCGTGAATGCCCAGCAGAATGTTGTTGAGATATCCGCCTACGAGGAAGGTTTTACTGCTTAGGCCGCTTACAGCCCGGTTATCGATACTGATCTGATCCAGATCGAAGTACCCTTTAAGCGTTTCGCCCCATCCGGCCTGCGGACGATGGCTTTCCGCATAATTGGCTACCGTGGAATCACTTGCCAGATAAATAACCGGCTGATCGCCCGCACCGTTGCCCGGCAGACGCTCAATCTTCAGCGCGTTGATCTTTGGCGTGCTGCCTGAGAACTCAAAGTTAAAGACGCCGTCAATCAGGGCGATGTCATATGAAATTTCCTTGAATTCACCCTTCGGTACAGTTGTAACCGGCAATTTGGGCATTTGTTCTACAACAACCCCTGCGTTGGTCGATTCTTGCGAATCGCCAATGGTCATTGTTACCCGGTAATTGGCCGGCTCCATTTCCACCAAGAAGGAGGTGCCGTTCACGCGGGTGAAATCCTCCTTCAGGTCATCCCCGGTTTCCCGGTTCTCGTCCTGGAGTAGCGCAGTATTGGCAAAGCCATAGCCGTTTCCTTCCAGGTAAGCTCTTTTGGCGTCTACCTTTGTGTATCCTTCAGCAGCGTTCCCAGAGCCAAAATCAAACTTGTACTCGCTTATCTCACCTGCCGGTTCGCTTGTTAACGAATCCCTCGCGACCGTCAGCATGTTCATTGCATGGTCGACCTGGGCCTGCGTCGCTTCCGTACCGATGATCGCTTCCACAGCCGCCAAAGCTTTATTCAGCACCGCTTTGGATGCTTCTGTATAAGACGACAGATCCAATGCTTTGACCTTGTCATGAAGCGCTATCAATGCCTTCTGATTGCCGGCAACCGGCGGCAGCTTCGTCCCTTCAATCTTCACGTTATCGATCTGAGTGGTCCAGTTCAATGTGCCTCCCCCACCCTTTCTTGTTCCCAGAAAGCGGAGTGCCCTTGCGTTATTGGCGTAGACACCGGGATTCATCGGAATATCCCCGATCGTCTGTGTGACACTGGGGTCCGCCAGGCTAGTCAACGTCAAATCTATCTTCTTCTTGGCAAAATTAATATTGACATCCACATTGACCCACTGGTTTTTTAGGATGTTCGTGGCTGTGCCGCCTTCTGGAACAGCTGAAGTGCCGGTACCATAGTCTGCTGTATATGGGCCTGCAAAATAATGGATTTTCGTATCTGGACTTGTGGTGCCGGACTTTGTGAACAGAGTAAAAATAATATTCTCGTTCGCATCCTGGAGTGACAGATGTCCTTCCGACGGGGATGCGCCCACATTGCCGGAATGCCAGTCAAAATTGACATTGACGATGTCGCCATTCACTGCATCGAACAGGCGGAACACTTTCGCCCGGTGTCCGGAGCCGGAACCGCTAAGGGACAGCACCTTGTTCCCGTTCTGCTCTGCGACCGTTCCCGTCATCTGCCCGCCGATACCTGTGGCATTGACCAGCGCATATTCGGAGGCGGCAGGATCGCCCTCAAAGTTTTCCTCATAGACCTGGATCTCCGGTTCCGGCTCGGGTTCCAAAATGTCCGGGTCAATGACATACGGCGAAAGGCTTAAATCCATGTCTTTCACCGCTCCCGCAACTAATGCGGCAATGACCTGCGCACCGTAGCTGCTGAAATGCGTATTATCGCCCACACCGTTCGGGTACTTCGGATATTCGCCTGGATTGGCGTACAGGAAGATTTTCTCCGTAGCACTCAGGCCGATCTTATCGTAATACGTAACGCTTAACTGGCTCAAATCAATCAGCGGCGCGCCCAGCTCTTCCGCCACTTCTTTGGCAGCCTTCACATATTCCGGGAAGCTTACGTTAAATTCTTGAGTTATTGTATTGAAATCTCTGCGCCCTACCGGAGTAAGCAGCACCGGTGTTGCACCGCGCTGTCTGGCGCCTTTCACATAACGGGCCAAGTATGTTTTGTAATCCGCCGGAGCTGCATACCGGTCCGGAATGCCTGCGCTGGCGTCGTTATGGCCGAAGGAAATAAAGAAGAAATCTCCCGGCTTGATCCGCTCTAGTATCGTATCCAGACGGCCGTCAACCATAAACGATTTGCTGCTTCTGCCGCCGATCGCATCATTTTGGACCACAACGCCTTTAGAGAAATAGCGCCCGAATTGCTGACCCCAGCCTTCCTGCGGAGCCTGCAGCGCGCTGTAAGACTGCATCGTCGAATCGCCAGCCAAATAGATCGTCGTCGCGGCTCCCGGTGATTTCTCCGGGTATTTCTCAATGATGATTTCCTGCACATCAATGGCCGTGCCGGAGAAGATGAACTCCAGCTGGCCGTCTACCAGCGCAACGTCATAAGAATAGATCCGGGGTTCTCCCGCGTTCACGCTGGTTACGGCCAGCTTCTGAACGAATTCGGATTTGACGCCTACGTTCGAGTCGCGTGCATCATCGCCCAGTTTGAACGTTACCTTGTAATTGGCATTGGGCAGGTCTACAGCGAATTTGGCGTTTTCCGGCAGAGAAACATGGTTTGCATCCACCGTAATTCCGCTTGTCTTCTCGAATCCGTAACCCGTAGCTTGTGCATAGAGTGTATCCTGCACGGCGGTTGTACCAGCCGCAGGGTCTGTACCGAAATCAAAGTGATAGACCTGCTCCGGTACTTCTTTTCCGCCGGTAAGAGCCAAATTCGCTTTAGGGAATTCCGTCGCTTCCGCCCCGAGATAAAATCCCGTGTGAGGCGGCTGGTTGTAACTTACATTCTGCCAGGCTACACCCAGCCGGTATACCGGATCTTGCATCAACGCGGGAATCCGGTAGCTTGTCGGAATTGTCGTCGTATAAAGTCTGTATTCCGTGCTGTCTTCACTGCGCAGCAGAAGCTCCTCACGCCAATCGCCCAATATATCCGCCTGAAGTGCCGGATTTCCTTTGGTATGGTTATTCGTTAAGCTCCCTGCTGCCCGGAAGATTTCCTTCAGCTGCTTATTCCCGTAATCCCACTTGTAAATGAGCGGAATACCTTTCGCTGTACTGTTGTTCCATTCGTGGTCGAACAGCTCCCGCTGGAGATCGCCATCCCACCAGATCGCAAAGTTTGCACTTCGCGGCACTTCATTCTGTTCATAAATGACTTCTCCGTTCGCTGCATATCCGCGGGATAAAGGGTCCATCTGTCCGTTGACAATCGTGGATGCCCAGGATTCGTAACCAGGATAATTCGGATCAATATCCGCCGACATTCCGCGGCCGGTATCTTTCCCTGTATACTGGCCCCAAATAATTTCTCCTGAAGCGGCATCGCGCATCTCCAGCCCGTATTCGGCATTCGTGTGTTCATGTACGCTGACGATCTGGTAGCCGTCCCGGTTCGGATCGAGCTTGCCGGCATGCATCGCATCGCCATGGCCGAGTCCGGTGCTATACAGCAAGCTTCCGTCGTCGTCTATCGCGAGCGCGCCGTACATGATTTCATCTTTGCCGTCAGCGTCGGCATCCAGCACACTTAAATTGTGATTGCCTTGTCCCTGATATTGTGCCCCTGCCTCGTTGGTATCAAAGGTCCAGCGCTGCACTAATTTGCCGCCAACATAGTCATAAGCCGCGAGCACGGTGCGCGTATAGTAGCCGCGGGCCATGACTACGCTTGGCTTCACGCCGTCCAAGTAGGCAATACCGGCCAGGAACCGGTCTACACGGTTGCCGTATCCGTCGCCCCATGCGCTTACATCGCCTCTTGGAGGCTCATATTCTACGGTGGACACGGCTGCTCCGGTCTGTCCGTCGAACAGCGTAAGATATTCCGGGCCCGTCAGGATATACCCGCCGTCGTTACGGTAATCCTTCGTTCCGTCTCCGATCACGGTGTCCTGACCGTCCTTCGTTCCGTCCGCTGTTTTGACGACAACCTCGGCTTTGCCGTTGCCGTCCAGATCATATACCATCAGCTGGGTATAATGAGCTCCGGCGCGGATATTGACACCCAGGTCGATCCGCCAGAGCTTGGTGCCATCAAGTTTAACAGCATCAATATAGACATTGCCGGTATAGCCGGCCTGGGAATTGTCCTTCGAATTGCTCGGACTCCACAGGAAAATGATTTCAAATTCGCCGTCACCATCCAAATCCGCCACGGAAGCATCACCGGCATAATAGGAATACGTGCCCCCGTCTTTGGTTCGGCCGTCGGCCGGTTTATCCAGCGGAATGGGTAAATAATCACTATGCCACACCGATACCGTCTCCGGCTGCATTTCTTCCTTGCCGGCAATGACGGCGGAAATCTGATACTGTGAGCTGTCTGCGCCTGTTGTGTCCACATAATTCGTGGCATCGCTGATGGGCGACGTGTTGACTTTATATCCGTTTTTATATACATTGAAAGCGATTTCATTTGGATCCGTATTTAAATACCGCCAGCTCAAGAACACGCCGTTGTCGGCCAGAATCGCAACCAGACCGCGGTCAAGATATTCCGCCTGACGGGCGGTCTGACTGCCCGCTGACTCTGCATATCCCGGAGATGGGGGAATTGCAAGCGAAATTACCATTAGAAATGACATAAAGAATGCAAGCACAGGTTTCTTGATGGAAATAGCTTTTATACTCATGTACTTAACTCCTCCTATTTATCTAAAATTCATTTTAGAAATCAGGGGAAAATCTGAACATGAAACCGCCATAACAGCGAAACTTCATTTTTCTTCATATCTTCAAAATGTTCTCTTTGCTCAGTCTTGTGATGATCCCCCTTTCTTGACCGTATCTGATTTGTACAGCTTTGACTTCATCCTGACACTTCATCTCCGGTCATGTCTTTCATATTTAGCGGATCAAACCCCGCATCCAAATATGCACAAAGTGTATCAAATAATGGAATGATGTTCTTCGCAATAAAACGCATTTTAGACCTACATTCGACTTTTTTGCATTTATCTTGATTCTGAACTAAAGGTATTTGGGAAAAGAACTTATTACATAAAAACAAAAAAAGCCGTCAATATGGCGGCTTCTGATGCATAAAAAGACTAAATATCTCGCTCCTCATACTGAAAAGGTTCTTCACGCGAATAAATCTCATGGAAAAATCCGAAATACGGGATATCGTCTTCCATGCATTTTATACGATACGACAGCTCCTCATCACACTCCGGCTCTTCGCCGTTGTTTCGCATTACCTCGAACGCATCTATAATATTCTCCAAGAAGTTTGCTTGAATAAACAAGGGCAATGTATCCAACATCGAATTTTCGATCTTGGTCTCAGATCTGTATCCTGCGAGGACTGTTTCAAAATAATCCTCCATAAACTTTTTGCGTTTACCGGCGTCTGGTTCTGATTGTATCCAGCCCATTCCGTTTCCCCATATACTGGCCAAGTCAAACATATACCAACAGTAACATGAATTATCGAAATCATATACGGTTATTTGCCCGGTATCAAAATCTATCGAATAATTCCCATCGTTGTAATCAAAATGGTTCAACCCAAAAGTCTCCTGGTTCCTATCCAATCCTTGTAAGGTATCAAGGAGCCCTACCAACTTCTTTTTAAGCAAAGATAGGGAGCTGGGTATCAGTTTATCAATATATTCGGCATTGTATTTGTCAAAAAAACTATACCGGCGATGGATAGGAGTATACTCTTTCGATATGTGGTGCAGTTTCCCCAGGACTTTACCGCAATTATAATAATATTCGGTAATTGGAGCGCCTTCCCGGTACTGGTAATTATTTTCTACAAGCATTTTCCCCTTGGCCTTTTTAAACAGGCTGATAAAAAAGATATGATGACTGTGGGTGATCTCTTCCAGCAGATTCCCCTTCCTGGAGCTGACTACATCCGAGACACTACCTCCATGCTCGAATAAATACCTGATATACTCAAGTTCTCCCAGAAAATCTTCCCGGCTCCTGTCCGGTAAAAAAGCAATTCTGAGTATTTTTGCGTCAGCGCCCTCTTTCTCACAGGTGTATACGACATTCCGCCCTCCGTCATGTGCCTTAACCAGAGCGGTTTCATATCCTTCCAACCCGTATAACTCTGATATTAATGGTAGTAAATACGCATCAACGCTTTTAACAACCTCGTTATAAGTGATAATATCTCTCCTCTAGCTATAACGTATTTATAATAATCTTTTGTCCAAACCTCTTCAATATATATACAGTTTACCAGTTTCTGCCTATAAACAGGAAGGTGATAAACAATTATAATTGAAATATCCTTCTTCCGCAGTAGCCCCATAAAACAACTTACTTTAAATACAAAACCCGCGCGGGGCGCGGGTCCTTAATTACTTTAATATTCTCCTTTAATTACAAAAAACGAACCCCGGATGGTTCCAGCTAGTTTAGATTTCTGCCTGGCAAACTTAAACTTTGCTTCTAACTCCTTTGGAACCTCCATCCCCTCAGAAAGCTTAAAACCAACGGCCCGCTTCTTAGGGTCATCCACCGTATACATGACATTGATCGCAAGACCATCCTCATAAAAGACGTAGGCAAATTGGATATTTTCCACTTGAAAACGCGATGTTTCTAAAGGTTTGGCCGCAAACTCAATATCACGTTCTTCTTTCAAAATCCGGTTCACATAAGCAAGGGTTTCCTGGCTTTCACTGGCTGGGACAACCGTAAATTCATGCTTGTACTTATTCATAAAGTAACGGGCTTCATTCGCACGTAAACCGGCAAGGGTTTCTACTACAGGTGAAGATTCTAAACCAATCGTAGACACATTTTTAAAATCAACGATATAGGACATGCCTATGCCTCCTTCTATACTCTTTATTTCCTTATAACAGGAATCCACATTTCACCAAAAACTAATCCGTTTCGCTGCCCCATCAGAGCCGTTGCATTTGGCCCGCCAACATAGGCTACATTCTTTGCTTCCGGCAAGGCTTGACCAAAGGCAAGGCCGGCAAGGTTATTATTCAGTTCATCAGCCGTCTTCGCTTCTCCTTTAACAACCAGGTATTCCCCCTTAGGAAATTGAATAACTCTGGCTTCTTCTGGTGCAGCAGCCTCGGTCATGACGCCAGCATAATGCATCATCTTGCTATTCACCGCTTCGTTCACGGCAAAAATGTACTCATTTGTGGCTATGCCTTTTAAATAATCAAGCCTTCCATCTTGGCTGACGGCCTGCCAAAAATCAGACTTTTCCTTGTTTATGCCAGCATAGTCTGTGTAATCACTTGTAAGCTCCGTACCTAAACCTATAACAGTAAAGCTGTCTTTTTCTTCTAAGGTATATTCTGCCATATTCAAAACCTGCCTTCTTGTTAAATTAATCAAATGATTTGTCTTCTTCACTTGATAAGTATATGATAGCCTTAAATCATGTCAAAAAATGATACTGTTTAGGAGTCCGATGAAAAAAGTTGAACGAATTAATATCATCATGCGGTATATCAACAACCGTGCCCATTTTACAATTTCTGAAATCATGCGGGAATTTAACATCTCCCGTTCGACAGCTATTAGAGATATCAGAGAAATTGAGGCTTTAGGGATGCCGCTTGTCGCTGAAGTTGGACGGGATGGGGGTTATTTTGTCATGCGCAACTCAGTACTTCCCGTCGTTCGCTTTACCAATAATGAGGTCAAAGCCCTTTTTATTGCCTTTATGGCCACTAGAAATCAACAACTTCCCTATCTAAAAAGTCGTCAGTCTTTATCTGAAAAATTACTGGGCCTCATCTCAGAAAACCAGCAAGAAGAGCTTTTTCTTCTAAATCAAAGCTTGCTTTTTGAAGGGACCAACCCCAATAATCCCGACCTGCTTGATCTTTCAGACCTCCCCCATCCCATGTTAGAAAAACTGATCCAAATCCTTCTTTCAGACAGCTATTTATTGATTACTATCAAAGAAGGGAAGGTAATAAAGTCGTATCCAATTTATCTCTTGCACCTTTATCGTGAAAAAAGCCTTTGGCTGATCGAAGGTTTTGACTTGAAAGAAGAAAAGAAGCAGATTTTTCCTGTCGACCATCTCACTAGTGTCATACCCTACCCGACGAAAAAAAGATTAAGTAAAAAAAAGATATTAGAAAAGCTAAGTAAACAGGAAGAAGTAATCAATCTGGTCCTTGAGCTTGGTCCAAAAGCGATTGCCCAGTTCAAAAAATACCATCCCTTAAAGGTTTCAATTTCCTATACGAATCCTTACCAGACCACAGCCGTTCTAAAGACTTTTATCAATGTTAACAAGCCTGAAGAAATGACCGAAATAACAAATTGGCTACTTTTCCTCGGTGAGGATATAAAGGTTAGGGAAATGCCGGAAGAAGTCTTACAAGGTTTGCAAGAGAGATTATATTTATACTGCCCATAATTAGTATCCAGTTATCCCCTATTTCTGCACACCCGCGCCAGGTGCGGGTTTTTAAATGAATATGTACTTATAGTTTTCCCTAAGTTACAGTACATAAAAAAACAACCCATTTTAAATGAGTTGATTAATAACCCTATTTTCTTTCAAAGGATTTAATGTAATTCTTAACTCAAGATCGTTTGAACTATCAAGGGCTATACTTTACTTGGATGGATAAAAGCCCTTTAGCACATCACGCATATCCTGCTTAATGTTGATGTCTGGACGCTTTTCTTTGGCCAAGGCTTCAGCTTCGTCAACCGTTGCAGCATGACCAAGTTCGAGCAATACACCTGTGGCTACCGTTCCCGTACGATTCCGTCCTCCAGCGCAATGAAAATACACAGTCTTTCCGCTATTCACTGCTGCTGTTACCGCCTGGATCGCCGCTTGAATTGAACCTTCCTGGCCGCCCTCATCTTCCACAATCGGAATATGATGACGGGTTACTTTGGCAGGAAAGCCTTCTGCTTTAGTACCGGTATCTCTTAAATCAAACACATCGGTAATCTCTTGCTCCTGAAGAGCTTCAAGCAGTGCATTCTCCCCGCCGACATATACTTTGCCTTCGATTAGTTCGTGATAATTTGTCATTATAATTCTCCCCTCAATTATTCACCGGTTTCAGCAAATTGTTTGATGCGCTCACCCACTTGGTCACGAACCCGCTGAAAGACAGCCCATTTTTCTTCATCTGTTCCTTGCGCTTTCGCTGGATCATCAAATCCCCAGTGCTCACGTTTCACTTTAGGAGGGGTAATTGGACATTTATCTGCGGCATCTCCACACAAAGTAATCACGAGATCGGAGTTATTCAGCAGCTGCGGATCAATAATATCCGAGGTTTGACTTGAAATATCAATCCCCACATCGTTCATGGCTTGTACGGCCTTCGGATTTAAACCGTGAGCTTCAATCCCCGCACTGTATACATTCCAGTCGTCACTCAGGTATTTTTTCGCCCAACCTTCGGCCATCTGGCTCCGGCAGGAATTCCCTGTACACAAAAAGTAAATGGTTTTCTTATCCATGATGCATATCTCCTTTAGTGTTAAAATAGAATCAATGTAATATATAAGCCCAACAGTGTGATGAAAAGCGTGGGAATCGTCAGAATTATACCTGTTTTGAAATACGTTCCCCAGGATATCTTCACACCTTTGGTCGAAAGCACATGAAGCCACAGCAAGGTTGCCAGTGAACCAATCGGTGTAATCTTCGGTCCTAAGTCAGAACCGATGACATTCGCATAAATCAGGGCTTCCTTAATTAGTCCCGAGGTCTGCGTAGCCTCAATGGCCAGGGCATCAATCATGACGGTAGGCATGTTATTCATTACTGAGGAGATGATTGCGGCAATAAAGCCCATCCCCATCGTAGCAGCAAATACCCCTTGTTCCGATATAGTCTGAATGGCATCAGCCAGTACATCCGTAAGGCCTGCATTTCGCAGCCCATACACGACGACATACATGCCGATGGAAAAGAATACGATCGACCAAGGTGCGCCCTTCACCACTTCCATGGTCGGAACAGCTGGACTTCTTCTTGCCATGATCAGGAAAAATATGGCGATAATCCCAGCCACCACAGAAACAGGAATGTTCAGGAATTCACTGACAAAGTATCCCACCAGCAGAACAGCAAGAACAACCCAGGACAACTTGAACATTTGATCGTCTTTAATGGCCTCTTGAGGACTTTTCAGCTGTGAGCTATCAAAGTTCCTTGGAATACTTTTACGGAAGAAGAGATAGAGCAAGATAATGCTTGCACCTAAGGAAAATAAGGTTGGCAATAACATCCGCCCGGCATATTCCATAAAGGTCAGTCCAAAAAAGTCTGCCGATACGATATTCACCAAATTGCTTACAACCAGCGGCAATGATGTTGTATCCGCAATAAACCCGCTGGCAATGATGAACGGAAATACTTTTTTTTCGTCGAAATGGAGTGCACGGACCATTGCGAGCACAATAGGAGTTAAGATGAGAGCCGCACCATCATTGGCAAAAAACGCGGCTACTACTGCTCCAAGAATGGTGACATAGATGAACATCCGGGTTCCGTTCCCGCGGGCAGCTCTTGCCATATGTAAGGCAGCCCATTCAAAAAAGCCGATTTTATCGAGAATCAACGAGATCAGAATGATCGCCACAAATGCCAAGGTAGCATTCCAGACAATCAGAGTCACATCAAGAACATCGTTAAAGCTGACTACCCCGACAAGCAAAGCTAGTATCGCCCCGCCGCAGGCAGACCATCCAATGGACAGATTTTTAGGCTGCCAAATGACAAAAATCAATGTGACTATAAAGATAAGGCTTGCAAGAGCTACCAAGTAATTACCCCCCAGTAATGTCTACACCGCACGTATCTCAGCTCTCCCTTCAAGAAAATTAGATCGGACCTCGAACATCATTATATAATTATGCGCTTATATAAGCAATAACCTAAATGTCACTTGTAGCAAACAACAGTTGGTATCTTGTTCATATTGTTCTTTTACTAATCCATTGTTTTATTGGTTTGTGTAGATGATGATCATTCGCTGGCTGAAAGATGTCAAAAAGATTCGCGAATTCACATTACACTTGCATTTTACAAGTAATTAAGATATAACTTAAGTCAAGAGGTGAAAACAATGGAAACCCCACGAGAATTATTCCAAATCATGACCCGTCGTTTAGGATTACTGAATAAAGATTGCTGCAGCGTAGGCGGATGTAATCTCTCCGCGAGCCAAAGCCATCTGCTGTATGAAATTGATCGGAGCCATAGTCCCTCCATGCAACAGGTTGCTGAAACACTCGGGACCGATATTACAACCTTTAGCAGACAAGTCCAATCTTTGGTGAAAATGAAGCTGGTTACAAAAACAGCTGACAAGGCAGATCGAAGAGTCTATACTCTGGCGCTTACTCCCGAAGGGAAAATGGTGGCAACAACGATTGATCAACAAATGAACGCCTACCTGAATGAAGCATTTTCGAATATGAGTGAGTTTGAAGTAGAAACTTTACTGCGTTCGATTAAGCTGTTCAACGAAGCTATGGGGAAATCCATCAATTGCTGTGCACCGGTAAAAGGGTGATTCCTCTTGACTTATACTTGCATTTTGCAAGTTATTTCAACAATAATGTGAACATCTAATCCAAACCTTTAAAGGAGTGTTCAATCATGACCCAAATCACAAATGACCAGATCCGCCAGAATGTACGGGGCCGCTACCAAAAAATCGCCGTAAAAAAGGTTGAAGCTGCCTCTTCCTGCTGCACCCCAGCCGACAGCTGCTGTGACTCCCCTTCTGATTTTGATGCCATATCCGCTAAAATGGGCTACTCCAGTGAAGAACTGGCTGCAGCCCCCGAGGGTGCCAATTTAGGCCTTGGATGCGGCAATCCTCAAGCTATTGCTGAACTGCAGGTTGGTGAACATGTTCTGGACCTCGGGAGCGGTGGCGGATTCGATTGTTTCCTGGCCTCCCGGCAGGTAGGTGACCAAGGCCATGTAATCGGTGTGGATATGACACCTGAGATGATCAGCCGCGCAAGGGAGAACTCTATTAAAGGGAAATTTATGAACACTGAGTTTCGTTTGGGCGAGATTGAGCATCTTCCCGTCGCCGACGATTCAGTAAATGTGATTATCTCCAATTGCGTTATTAACCTTTCGCCAGATAAACAACAGGTGTTCCGTGAAGCCTACCGGGTCCTTCAGCCGGGCGGTCGTCTGGCCATCTCGGACATCGTAACTACGGCGGAACTTCCACCTGAAATTAAAAATGATCTTGATGAACTCTACTCTGGTTGTATCTCCGGTGCCTCTTCCATTACAGTTGTTGAAGCGTTGCTTCGCGAAACCGGCTTTACTGATATCAGGATTGAGCCTAAAGACGAGTCCAGAATATTTATAAAAGACTGGGTTCCCGGTGCCAATGTTGACCAATACATCGTTTCAGCCGTTATTAAAGCAGTAAAACCTTAAACTGATTGGAGGTTATGGATATGCAGAACATTAGCGTTCGGAAGGCAACTTATGCAGATGTAGAGGATATTCTTCACATTTATAATCAAGGCATCGAAGATCGAATTGCTACTCTTGAAGAAGAAACGAAAGATCTTCCCTTCATAAATAACTGGTTTGATGATCATCAAGGAAGATTTGCGATTCTGGTCGCCGAAGATGATCAGGGCATCATTGGCTGGTCGTCTTTAAATCATTATTCTCTTCGCTGCGCATATCGTGGAGTGGCTGATTTGTCCATCTATATTCATAGGGAGTATCGAGGCCAAGGCATCGGATCCATACTATTGGAAGCTTTAGAAGAAGAAGCCCGAAAAAATGAGTTTTATAAAATCGTCTTGTTTACCTTCCCTTTCAATGGAAATGGGCAAGGTTTGTATCGAAAAATGAAATATCGTGAAGTCGGTGTATTTGAGAACCAAGGAATTTTAGATGGAAAGCCGACTGACGTGATGATTATGGAGAAGCTGCTTGTTTGACTTGATACGCCAAGAATGAGTCCGAATTCTGGATGAATTCAATCCATGGTACTAGACATTGATCTATTCGCCAATCAGACCAAGTTCTTGTCCTGCGCAAAGGACAAGAACTTGTATCCTTTATGACTCCTCCCATTCCATTAGATATTCCTCCTGATTAGTGTTTTCATCTAATAGAGTTTCTTTAATAGTAAAGCCGTTCTTCTCATAGAAGCGTGTTGCTGAAGTATTTTCTTTATATACTTTTAATGTGATTTTTGATTTTTGACTTTTCATGAAATTAATTAATTCTTTTCCATAACCATTTTTTTGATATGACGTATCAATAAAAAGTGCCGCTAAATAGTCATCAACCATAGAAACGAACCCAACAATTTCTGCTTGATTGTAAATTACATAGGTGTCCGACATGGGAATGTATTTATCTCTCATCTCCGTTTTTTGAGAAAGCCAATATTCTTGAGCGATAAAATCATGTGCTTGAATTGAGACTCTATACCAAATATCAGTTAAAATATCAATATCACTTTGCTTATGTAACTCT
The DNA here is from genome assembly GCF_038593145.1 of Paenibacillus sp. FSL L8-0340. NCBI lineage: Bacteria > Bacillati > Bacillota > Bacilli > Caryophanales > Paenibacillaceae > Paenibacillus > Paenibacillus sp. FSL L8-0340. The sequence continues at coordinate 3,870,572 of NZ_CP151967.1, read as the reverse complement.
ATTCTCATATTTATTTCCCCTTTTCGAATTCTTTGCTTCTGGGCGTTGGATATAATTTGTTTTTACTCAGAACACGCGAGCAACGTCGCTTAAGTTACTTGTTATTTAGAAGGTCAGAATAACTTTGCCCTGGGAATGGCCCGTCGACACTTTAAGCAACGCCTTGTTAATATCACCAAACGTATAAGTTGAATCTATAGAGGGTTTAATATTTTCTTTTTCAACAAGTTTGGTGATTTCTTGTAATTGACTTCCGTTGTCTTGCACAAATAAAAAACGATATTCATTTTGTTTCTTACGCGCTAAAGAATCTAAACGAGCACCCACTAGGCCAAACAATGCTTTTTTCCACACCGGAAAATGATTATCAGCCGCAAAGCGATAATTAGGTCCTGCTTTCAATGATACCAGTTTCCCTTGTGGTTTTAAAATGCCCAGTTCAGCTTTGATCTCTTGGGTACCCAAGGTGTCGATCACATAATCGATATTTGACAGTATGTTAGCATAATTCTCTGCCTTGTAATTTATGAATTGATCAGCCCCGATCGACAGTGTACGTGATTTTCCTCTTTCACTGCCGCTTGTAATAACATATAATCCCATTGATTTGGCAATGGGGATTGCCATAGCACCAAAACCTCCGGTTCCTCCAGGAATGAATAGCTTTTTATTCGGCTGGGCACGGAGTACATCGTGTAATGCTTGATAAGCAGTCAAGGCAGTAAGGGGTACTGCAGCTGCTTCAATAAAAGATAGATTTTCAGGCATGATGGATAAAGCATCTTCATTCACGGCTGCATATTCAGCAAAAGCACCGATTTTATTAAGCGGCAATCTCGTATAAACAGGGTCACCAACCTTAAAATTCAAAACATCATCTCCAACGGCTTCAATAATTCCTGATAGTTCATTCCCTAAAGTTAATGGAAACTTATAGTCGGCAATCATCCGAACACTGCCATTCAGATTAAGGATGTCCAGTGGATTTACACCTGCAGCTTTTACTTTGACAAGTACCTCATGGCTATTGATCTCTGGTATGTTAACATCATTTAATTCCACTTGTATTATTTTTGAATATTTCTGTATTTGAGCTGCTCTCATATTCATCCTCTTCCTTTGCTAAATTGGGGATAGCATCGAACATCTTTAGACTAAAAACATGGCGCACAATCTTCAGTTGTACGCCATGTTTCACCTTTATCCGGTTCTCTGAACTTAAGATTCTGAAATTATTGGATAGATTCTGCCCCTCAGATTGAAATCATAGTTCTGGTCTACAATCCCGACCCCTTCGTTGTTATCATAAAGATCCACCATAAAGCCCGCCATTTGTTTGGCAGTGTGGTACTTAGGCATGTTTGCTTTGTAATCAAACTCTTCAGCATCTAATGATTTCTTCACGAATTCTGTTTCCGTTATTGCTGGTGCTAAAACTTTTGCTTTTAGTTTTGCGCCTTTCATTTCTAGTTCTTTTGCAAGCCCTTCTGTGAAGGCACTAACGTAATATTTAGATGCAGAATAAGCAACATTCCCAACAGCAATGGCATATCCGAGTGCGGAAGAGACGTTAATTAACTGAGTTCCTTCTACATCAGCATAATCTCGCACATATAGTGTAGAAAGGATCGTCAAGGATTCGATGTTAACACGTAACATAGTTTCAACTTTATCTAAATTCTGCTCAACTACAAAAGCAGCTTCACCGAGCCCCGCATTGTTAATCCAGGTCTCAATTTGGTATTCCTTTAGACTGCTATACAGTGTGTGGGCCTGATCTGTAACAGACAGGTCACTTGTACGAACAATAACATTAACAGTAGGATCAATATCCTGAATTGCTGATTTGAGTTCTTCTAATTTGTCCAATCTTCTAGCAACCAAAATTAAGTTTTTGCCACGTGCAGCAAACGCCAATGCCGCCTCATATCCAATCCCTGAACTTGCTCCTGTAATAACTGTATACTTCATAATATTCTCTCCTCCATAACATGAAATTAGTGTAAATGAGCTTTAAGTACATTTTAGAACGATCGTTCTTATTTAGGCAAAAAAACAGTATGTCTAGACGGCCATATTCATTTTCAATGAAACGTGGCTTTTTATCTGCGTATTCCTCCCATGCCAACAATATAACATAATTAGAACGGACGGTAAAGAATGATTTTATAACCGGAATTAAGGGGATAAGGATGGATAGAAGGATAACCTCAGGCTTTGTGGCAATAGGATAAGAACAGACTTTTTAGCCGATTCCCTCTATTTGGGGCAAAAAAAATCAACCCATTTAAATGAGTTGATGAATACCCTGTCTTCAAGATCGTCCGGAAAATCCATTCAATATACTTATCTTCTCCAAGGACGATCGGAAAATTTAATCGGTCTAATAACCTTGCACGGATTTCCTGCAGCAATGACATTAGGAGGAATATCTTTGGTCACTACGCTTCCAGCACCAACAATGCTGTTTTCGCCTATAGTCACACCCTGAGTAACTTTAACGTCTCCCCCCAGCCATACCCGATCCCCTAAAGTAATTGGTTTCGAATAGACTCCTTTATCCACCCGTTCAAACGGATCCTCCGCATGATTTGCTGCATATAACCCCACTCGTGGCCCAATAAAGACATCATTTCCAATTTTCACTTCGTTACAATCAAGAATAATCATGTCGTGATTAATATACACATCGTGTCCCATAGAGATATTGAATCCAAACTCACAACGGAAGTTAGATTCAATATATACATTCTCACCCACGTCTGAAAACAATTCTTTCAATATAGACATATCGTAGCCTTCATTTGTATTTACTTTTTGATTATATTCCCGGCACATGGTTAAAGCGCGTGACCTAACTTCTGCTACATCATCACCTGCGTCATCATACATCTCCCCAGAATTTATAATCTGTTTGATTTTTTCGATGTCCATAACCTACTCCCTTTCGAGTTGTTTTTTGTGAATTCTGCATCCGGTATTCCGGTCTCACTATTTTTATGCTTCCCAACTGTCAAATATCCATCTTCATTAATACCTAATAAAGACACTTGGATATCAACTGACGCGGCTTGTTCATACCTTCACTGATCCACACCTCCAAAACACCTACCACCCCAGCGACAAGGAAAATAGCCTCCGTTTGTTTGAATTCATCAAAGATCAGCTGCCCTCAGAAAACATCGATATTGCGAACGATTCAGCGATTTCATGCACGTTACCAAACGGATCAACGAAAGCAGCATATCGCCCTTCAGTAGGTTTATCATGCAAAAATTGAATACCCTTATCCTTCATTTCCTTATAAGTTTGCTCAACGGACACGACCTCAAACACCAAAACTGTTCTAGCCTCGTTTGAATAATCTCCAATTTCTTTGGTCTTTTCACACTTGAAAGCTATAAGCTGACAGCCGTCAAGGGCAAATACAAGCTTGTTTTCTTGCTCTAACAGTGTTTGCAAACCTAGTAATTCAGAATAAAACCATCTCGCCTTTGTCATGTCATTGACGAAAATCATTATATGTCCTAGTACCTTGACCGATTTTAATTCTAGTTTTATGCTCTACCTATAAGAAGAATATGGGAGGGCTAGTAGATGAACAAAAAATACGAGATTCGACTTGAACCGAAAGAACGCGAATGGATCGAACAACTTCTCCATGCCGATTCGACGTCGCCCGGCATTCGCCGCCGCTGTCTCGTGCTGCTGCTTTCGGACGAAAATCAAGGTGTCATCCCCAAACAGACTGAAATTGCCAGTCGTTCAGGAGTCAGTAATGTGACAGTCTATTACACGGTAAAAGACTATTGCACCCGCGGGTTGGATCAGACGCTCCGTTACCGTCGACGCGATGAGCCGGCACGTCCTTCACCGATCACAGGTGAAGTGGAAGCCCGAATTATTGCGCTAGCTTGTTCCGAGCCTCCAAAGGGGTACGCTCGCTGGACCATTCGTTTGTTGACGCGTCGAGTCATCGAACTGAATATTTTGGAATCTGTCGGACGAGAAACCATTCGGACGACTTTAAAAAAACAAAACTTAAACCTCACCTGAAAAAACAATGGTGCATTCCCGCCAAATCGAGCAGTGAGTTCGTCGCTCGGATGGAAGACGTCCTAGAGACCTACGCCCTTGCGTATGACCCTGATATCCCCCTCATTTGTATGGATGAACAGCCGATCCAACTGCTCAATCATTCACGGCCTCCACAAACCATGAAGCCTGGACAGGTTCTACGAGAAGATTACGAATATGTTCGCAAAGGAAGCTGCAGCCTGTTTCTGTTCACGGAGCCGCTCGCCGGGTGGCGTCACGTGCAGGCTTCGGAAAGACGGACTAAATCCGATTGGGCTCTGCAGATCCAGGAGTTACTGGAGGTCTACTATCCAGAGGCGAAACGGGTTCGGCTAGTGATGGACAACTTGAATACTCATACGATCTCGTCCTTGTATGAAACCTTTGCACCTGAACACGCATTAGCCTTGGCAAAACGGCTCGAGATCCATTACACCCCTAAGCATGGCAGCTGGTTGAATATCGCAGAAATTGAACTCAGTGTTCTGACGATTCAATGCCTGAACCGCCGAATTGCCTCCATTGAAGAATTGCAAGTCGAGGTGTCGGCTTGGGAAACCGAACGCAACCGAATCCAGAAATCCGTCGATTGGCAATTTACCACTGAGCAAGCACGAGGCAAATTAAAGCATTTATATCCTGAAATTTGATCTGGTCAAGGTACTAGTTTCATAAGGCTATGCTGCCCCTTCACTTTTTGAGGATACCATTTTTTATGGTTCTATGCAGAATCTACCTCTATCTTCTCACTCCTCTTCATTCAAGCATTGTTCAATAAAGTCAAACAAGCCTGCCGCCTCAACAGACCGGTTTCCCCAGTCATGATAAAAATAGAGCAACTGCCCAAAGGTCCCTTCTCCAGTTGGGTCCGTGTCTACACAGAGATGATCGCCACCCCCGTTGCTGGCAATAGGGATCCACCGCGGATTCCACAGGAACGGCTTGATCTGCGGGGCAATCTCCGGTTCCATGTCATCCGGATCAAACTCTTCATTTAGAAATTCCCAATCCTCGAGAATCTTTTCAAGCGGCGACAGCGATAGATTTCGGACAAAACACTCCGAGCCTGCTTCCCAATCCTGACCATTATATATGCTGTAGAAGTCCCTCAACTCCTGCGGAAGTACAACCTCCAGCGTACTGGCAAGCCCATCAAGTTCTTCTCTGCTAGCGCCAGGCTGTAAATTCAAACTCGCTTCGTACCCCGGATTATTCCGGCTGCCTTTGGCAATAATGCGCTGCCACAGTGTCTTCGCCTTCTCTGTCATATGTCCCCATCCTCCTTATAAACCTTGGTTTACAAAATTTTTGTGTTCATCTATGTCCATATGTATCCGATGTCCGGCAAAATAATCCGGTTTGTTCCCAAGCTCAATTGACATCTTAAACGAACCGGCACCATCTACCTGCTCAAAAACAACACTCCATAGAAACAAGCTGTTTAAAAAAGCTTCATCCGAAATAGGGACTCTAACAGTATGCCCGTCCAGCTCCACATAGCCTTCATTGTCTGATAGCTCAACAAAATCCGGGTCATCCCATATCCATTCCTCGGCCCGCTCTTTAGCCCACTCCATCGCCTTACCGAGTTCTCCCTTGTTCATCTGAAGCCAGGCAAGCTCCTTCTCCAATAAAGGAACGGCACTTATAGCTGCATTTTTTGCCATTTCCTTACTTCCGATTGCCGTGGGCAGGAAGATTTCAACCTCAACATCGTCTCCCCAAATCTGTACAGGCTGGAAACAGCAGCAATATGTCTCCTTCGTCAATTCCGTTATTGACCACGATTCAACGGGTATCCGGATCACTACATCTGACATTTATTTTTCTCCTCCATCACAATGCTGAATTCATGCTCGTCCAATGAGTATCCGCGAAATCATTGAGCTAGCCTGTCCGGTACTACATTTGGATTGATTTACTCCTTCCAATATACCCCAAATAATGCCGAGGAGACAGCATATCTTATGGAAAACTATTCGGTGGAATAAGAGTTATATTGTATTCGTTTTGCAGGTTAACCGGATTGCGTTCCACCGTGGCACTATACAATCTGTCCGAAAGCGCTTAATATTTTCTATAACGAATGGTTAACATCCGCTTTAGTTAAAGTGAAGTTATTCGAGAAGGAGACATAAGTGACATGCTGGAGTCAAACTTAACCAACCAATTGAAAAAAACGCTGAAAACAAGTATCGGCAACAAGGAAATCGCAGGAGCAAACTTCATGCTGATCAAAAACGGCAAAGAAGTTTTTTACCATGAAGACGGCTTGGCCGATCTTGAGTCGGGACGTCCTATTACAAGGGATTCGATTTTTCGTTTATATTCGATGACGAAGCCGATTACCGCCACTTCCGTCATGATGCTGCTCGAGCGTGGGGATATTGATTTATTCGATCCTGTTAGCCGTTATATCCCGGGCTTCCAAAATCAACAGGTCGAAAAAAACGGCGAACTGGTGCCTGTCAGCCGGGAAGTCAACATTCACGATCTGCTGAACATGACATCGGGATTGGTATATGGCGGAACGGACAAAGCCGGACAGTATACGGATGCTCTGTTCCAAGAACTGGGCAGCCGTTTGTACAGTGAAAACGCGATGAGCACAATGGAATTTGCAAACTGCCTAGGTAAGGGCCCTCTTTCGTTCGAGCCGGGATCGTACTGGCAATACGGAACCTCGGCAGACGTCCTTGGTGCGATTGTGGAAGCGGTTAGCGGCATGCGGTATGGGCAATTTTTGAAAAAGGAAATCTTCGAACCGCTGGAAATGAAAGATACCGGTTTCTGGCTGCCTGAAGGAAAAAGAGAACGCCTTGTGAAAACCTATCAGGATGATGGTGAAGGCGGTTTGAAGCTGTATGCGGAAAGCCACCTGGGCATTGGCCATCAGATGGACCTTGATCCGGCATTTGAGTCGGGCGGAGCGGGACTTGTGTCTACGATTGACGATTCCGCCAAATTTACAACAATGCTAATGAATCAAGGCAGCTTAAAAGGTGTTCAACTATTGAAGCCCGGAACAGTTAAATATTTAACGTCTGCAGCTTTAACCGATTGGCAGCAAAAAGGCTTCGATACGTGGCATACATTGCGCGGACATAGCTACGGCAATCAGATGCGCATCATGACCGACTGCGGAAAAGCCGGATTTATCGGCAGCCAAGGTGAATACGGCTGGGACGGCTGGCTGGGGGCGTACTTCAGCAACAGTCCTCAAGAAGGTCTGACTATACTATTTATGATTCAAAAAAAAGATGCCGGCACGATGGCAATTACGCGCAAGCTGCGCAATATCGTGTTCAGCACCTTGTAAGGGGCAATATGAAGGGAATCGCACAGTTAGGAATAACTTTCAGGCGAATGTTTTGGTCATGATAAGATCAATTTGTTCTTCATCACCCATGTAAAAAGAGTGAGCTCCCGTTTGAACAAAACCGATTTTTTTATAAAAATCAATGGCCTTCTCATTCTTTTCCCAAACTCCTAGCCAGATCATCTTTTTATTTTGTATCACCGCTACTTCCATTGCTTTGTCTATTAGATATTTTCCAAGCCCTTTCCTTTGAAAATTGTTTCTTATATAGATTCTTTCAATTTCTAGTGACTCATCACCTGCTTTTTCAGATTGGGAATCATTGATGTTTACTTTTAGATATCCGGCAAGTTCTTCATTAAAAAAGATGAAAAAGAATTCTGAAAAAACATTGCTCAATTCCTTTTCCAACTGTTTATAGGTAAATGCTTTTTCTAAATAGGTTTTCATATTTTCAGGTGAATTCTGATGTTTAAACGTATCATTGAATGTCTCAACGCTAATTTGCTGTAGTATTTGTAAATCTTCACGGCTGCACTTCTTTATTATTACTGACATTCTAGGAAGCTCCTTTATATAAGATTAAGATATTCTGCAATTCCATCAATTTTTAACTTGTCGCCCACGTTTAATATTTTATAATATTATTGTTGCATTTACAACATATTATTAGAGGGATTCTCATCTGGGCTACAGCCTTAGCTTAGGGGCAGTTTCACTTACGGACGCAGATCGGTGCATAATCACCAACTCATTAAAAGTGGTGGATTTGCTGGCTGTTTACTTTAATTTATTTTATGTATCCCACATAATCATTGAAATCGAGCTACTAAATGACTCAATGAAGGTTGAGCGGCTCTTTACTCCGTAATCCCTCAGATGCTAAAAAAGCCCGGGCTTATTCACCCGGACTTCTGCAAAGATATTTATATCTGATGATAGCTTATTATTCGTTGTTGTTCATCCATTGAAAATGGAAGCTTCCCGGCTGATCCACCCGTTCAAAGGTATGCGCTCCAAAGTAGTCTCTTTGTGCCTGCAGCAGGTTGGCCGGGAGACGTTCGGAGCGGTAGCTGTCATAGTAGGCCAGCCCGGAAGCGAAGGCCGGAACCGGAATTCCTCTTTTGACGGCAATCGCAACTACATCTCTCCACGCTTCCTGGTAGTTATGAACCACACTGCTGAAATACTCATCCAGGAAGAGGTTTTTGAGCTCAGGGTCGCGGTCATAGGCGTCCTTGATATTTTGCAGGAAGCCTGCGCGGATAATGCAGCCTCCGCGGAAGATCATCGCAATGCTGCCGTAGTTCAGGTTCCAGTTATATTCATCCGAAGCCACTCTCATCTGGGCAAAGCCTTGGGCGTACGAAGCGATTTTGCTGGCATAGAGCGCTTTGCGGACTGCCTCGATGAATGCCTTGGCGTCTCCGTCATAGCTCTTGACCTCAGGTCCCTTCAGGCGCTTGCTTGCAGCCACACGCTCTTCCTTCATGGCAGAGATGAAGCGTGCAAAGACGGATTCAGTAATGATGGACAACGGAACGCCCAGATCGAGTGCATTTTGACTCGTCCATTTGCCCGTCCCCTTTTGTCCGGCGGAATCCAGGATCACATCGACCATCGGCTTGCCTGTGTCCGGGTCTGCTTTGGCGAAGATGTCGGCTGTAATCTCGATGAGATAGCTGCTAAGCTCGCCTCGGTTCCATTCCGAGAAAATCTGATGCAGCTCACCGGTATCCAGTCCCAGTACATCCTTCAATAACTGATACGCTTCGCCAATAAGCTGCATATCGCCGTATTCGATGCCGTTATGGACCATTTTGACATAGTGCCCGGCTCCACCTTCTCCGATGTAAGTGGAGCACGGATCGCCGTCCACTTTGGCCGAAATGGCGGTCAGGATTGGTTCCACCAGCTCATAAGCATCCTTTTGTCCGCCTGGCATAATGGCGGGTCCCTTCAGCGCCCCTTCTTCACCGCCCGATACCCCTGCACCAATGAAGCGGAAGCCTTGAGCCTGAAGCTCTTTGTTACGTCTTTGCGTATCCGGGAAAAAGGCGTTCCCGCCGTCAATCAGGATATCCCCTGGCGACAAATACGGCACCAGCTGCTGAATCGTATCATCGGTCGGCTTGCCGGCCTTGACCATAATCATGATTTTGCGCGGCAGCTCCAGAGACTGGACGAACTCCTCAATACTGTAGGCACCTGCGAAATTTTTGCCCGCAGCTTCTGCAAGCAGCTCATCGGTTTTCTCCCGGGAACGGTTATACAGGGCCACCGAGAACCCTTTGCTCTCCATATTCAAGGCCAGATTCTTACCCATGACGGCTAAGCCGACCACACCAATCTGCTGTTTACCCATCGTCAATAAACCTCCCTATGATATGTGCAGGACAATTAGACCTGCGGCGCTTTCTTCCAGTCGGCAGCGAACTTCTCCAGTCCCTGATCGGTCAGCGGATGTTTGGAGATCTGCTCGATCACGCTGAACGGAATAGTGGCAATATGCGCACCGGCCATGGCAACGCGGGTCACATGGTCCGGATGGCGGACCGAAGCAGCGATAATCTGCGCATCCAGGTTATGAATGCGGAATAACTCGGCAACTTTTACGATCAATTGCACCCCATCCTCTGAAATATCATCCAGACGGCCCAGGAATGGCGATACATAAGTAGCTCCTGCACGGGCAGCCAGCAGCGCTTGGTTCACCGTGAAGATCAGCGTCACGTTTGTTTTCACGCCTTTTTTAGTCAGATACCGGCAGGCTTCCAGACCTGCGAGCGTCATCGGGAGCTTGATCGTAATGTTTTTATCATAATTATTGATCTTGATCAGCTCGTTCGCTTGTTCAATCATTTCTTCCGCAGTGACGGCATCCGGTGTTACCTCAGCGGATACGGACTCTACCTCTGGCACAGTGCGCAGAATTTCGGCAATGCGGTCTTCAAATTTCACGCCTTCTTTGGCTACCAGAGAAGGATTCGTTGTGACTCCGGACAGTACACCGATTTGGTGTGCTTTTTTAATGTCTTCCACATTTGCAGTATCGATAAAAAATTTCATATTCGTAAACCTCCATTTTTAGTTGAACTAATATTAGTTTTAAAAATTTGAAGCATCAGGCAAAGATAGCTCGCTTACTTCTTCAATCGCAGAGTCGAGCCACCAGTGATTTCCATCCTTCGCCAGCAGCTGATTCGATTCTTCAGGTCCGAACGTGCCCGCAGCGTAGGAATGAAGAGGAGTCGTATTCTTGTCAAAAGCATTCAGGATCGGCTGCACCCATTTCCAGGACAGCTCCACCTCATTCCAATGTGCAAAAAATGACGGATCTCCGTGTAAGGCATCATAAATCAGGTTCTCATAAGCCTCAGGGATCTCAATAGATCTGGTATGGAAGTCAATATGCATTGCTTTGAACTTCCCCTTATGCTGGGGATCTCTTGCCTTGAGCTGTAGCGTAATCCCCTCGTTCGGGCTGATCTCGAACACCAGAAGATTGGGGATATCATCCTCGGCGGCTGACGAGTTCTGCTTGAGCGGCTCTTTGAATTCAATCACAATCCGTGTTGATTTCTCTTTCATTCTCTTCCCGGTTCGGATATAGAACGGCACACCTTTCCAGAATGGATCATCGATCGTAAGTCTGGCTGCAATAAATGTATCGTTCATCGAACCTGCCGGAATTCCCGGTTCAGAGAGATAGCCTGGAACCGGCTTGCCATTGATGGTACCAGCAGTGTACTGCCCACGGATCACTTTAAACTGGATATCCGCTTCTTCCAACGGTTCCAGGGCTTCCATAACTTCTTTTTTCTTGTAGCGCACCTCGTCTGCGGAGCTGTCTTTCGGCAAGCGGATCGCAAGCATCATCAGCAGCTGCAGCATATGATTCTGGAACATGTCTCTCAGTGCACCCACATGATCGTAATAACCCGCTCTTTCTTCCACGCCCACCGTTTCCCCCGCAGTAATCTGCACGTTGGCAATGTAGCGGTTGTTCCAAAGTGCGTGAAGCACCGGATTCGTTTGCTGGAATACATCCAGCTCCTGCACCATAGGCTTGCCCAGGTAATGGTCGATCCGGAAAATTTCATCCTCACTAAACGCCTCGCTCAGCTTCAGATTCAGCGCCTGCGCAGACTGCAGGTCATGTCCGAAGGGCTTCTCAATCACCAGACGTTTCCAGCCTTTGGCGGCACCCAGGCCACTTTCCTTAATGTTCAAGGCAATCGGCTCAAAAAACTCAGGACCGACAGATAAATAGAACATCCGGTTCGGGGAACTGCCCATGTTTTCTTCCTGCTTCTCAATCCGCTGCAGCAGTTTAAGATAATCCTCTGTATGCCCTACATCCAGCACATTATATCGGAAGGCCTTCAGGAAGCTGCGCACGGACGCAGAAACATTCACTTCCCGCCGGGAGAAATCCCGGATAGACCGCTCCACCATAGCCTGAAAGGCTTCATCAGCAAGTTCTCTTCTGCCAAGACCAATCACAGAGAATGAATGGTGCAGCTTGTGGTCGAGAAACAGATTATACAGCGCGGGGTAGATTTTTCTTCGGGCCAAATCCCCTGTCGCTCCAAATAAAACAAATGTGGTTGCCTCCATCTCCATTCTCCTTTTGCTCTGGTTTATCTTTCCTGGTTACACTATAATACAAATACGATCCATACAAGTAATTAATATATTTCACAGGAGCTATAGACCATGTCTATGAACAATTTCGAGCTATACAAGGTTTTTTACTGGGCAGCTAAGACTGGAAGCCTGACCCAAGCCGCCAAATCCCTGTACATTACCCAGCCAAGCGTCAGTCATGCGATTAAGCAACTGGAGGACAGCTTCGGCCTTACCCTCTTCACCCGGAATTCCAAGGGCGTCGTGCTGACACCTGAGGGGGCCACTTTGTACTCCTATATTGAACAATCCCATATCCTTATCACCCAAGCCGAGAAGAAAATGGCCGAGCTCAAAAACCTTGACAACGGCGAACTGCGGATTGGCGGCAGTGATTCACTGTTCAAGCATTATCTGCTGCCTTTTATCGAAATCTTTCACCAGCGCTACCCTGGCATCCGGCTTCATCTGATCCACGGAACGACACCGGAGGTCATTTCATATTTAAAAGAAGGCCTCGTCGATCTGGGCGTAGTGCGCATGCCGATCACCGACCCCCAGCTTGAGGTGCGGCAGGGACTTCAGCTGCAGGACTGTTTCATCGCGGGCAGTCACTATGCCGAGTTGAACCAGAAGGTGCTCTCGATTGAGGAACTGCTTCAGTACCCCATTATCCTCTTCTCCCGCAGCAGCCGCGCACGTATGGCGATTACGGACTTGTTCCAAGGCTACGGATATGAGTTGAAGCCCGAATTCGAGGTCGGCAGCGTTGGCCTGCTGATCGAGTTTGCCCGCAAAGGACTCGGCATCTCGTTCGTGACCCGGGAATTCGTGTCCAAGGAGCTGGAGGAAGGTTCTCTCTTCGAGATTCAACTGGATGTTCAGCTTCCCCCTGCCCGGGTGGGCATGATGACCATGCGCAACATGCCGCTGACGACCGCAGCCAGCAAGTTCATTGAGATTACTAAGGGAGACTGAAATACATTGAGTATGATTGAATTTAGGATTTTCCCATTTCGGGGAGAACGTAAAAAGCCGCTATTTAAGCGGCTCAGGCTGTCGAGAAAGTCTCGACAGCCTTATTTATATGTAAATAATTTAAGACGACACCGCGTTAATGTTGTATAATATAGGTAACTATTTATAGAACGGATGGTGTTTGGTATGTTGCGGTCCAACCGAGAAAAACAGCAAGCCTACGAGTTTGTTTCAATCGAAGATCTAGTGCCACAAGACCATTTGCTGCGCAAAGTAGATAAATATATCGATTTTTCCTTTATCGATGAAATAGTTCGACCGTTATACTGTGCAGATAATGGTCGTCCTGCCATTGATCCTGTCGTCTTATTTAAAATGATTTTTCTCGGTTACTTTTACGGTATTCGTTCTGAACGTCAATTGGAGCGAGAGATCCAAACCAATTTAGCCTATCGCTGGTTTTTAGGACTGGGATTGACAGATAAGGTTCCAGACCATTCGACGATTAGCTGGAACCGACGAACCCGGTTTAAAGATACGAGCATCTTCCAAGATATTTTCGATGAGATTGTTCTCCAAGCAATCTCACACCGAATGGTTGGCGGACGTGTTCTCGTAACCGACTCTACTCATGTGAAGGCCAATGCGAATAAACACCAGTACACGAAACAACAAGTGCTACAAAATACCAAGGATTACGTGGACGAGCTCAATGCCGCCGTGGCCGAAGACCGGAAAGAGCATGGAAAAAAGCCCTAAAACTCAGAGAGGAAGTGAACGAAGAAAAAGAAATTAAAGTGAGCAAAACCGATCCAGACAGTGGATATATGATTCGAGATGGCAAACCAGAAGGCTTCTTTTATTTGGACCACCGTACAGTCGATACCAAATACAATCTCATTACTGATGTGCACGTGACGCCCGGAAATGTTCATGATTCCGTGCCCTATTTGTTGCGTTTAGATCGCCAACGAGAACGTTTTGGATTTGCCGTAGAAGCTGTTGCACTTGATTCAGGTTATTTGACTACACCGATTTGCCGGGGACTACAACGTCGAAAGATCTTTGCCGTGATTGCTCACCGGAGATTTCATCCCAAGCAAGGCTTGTTTCCGAAGTGGAAGTTTACCTTTGATGCCGAACGTAATCTATATGTTTGTCCAGCGAGTCACGAACTGAAATACCGAACCACAGACCGCAAGGGTTACCGGCAGTACGCTTCCGATCCGGAACATTGCAAAAGTTGCCCGTTGCTGGAGCAATGTACACAGTCCCGAAATCATCGAAAAGTGGTGACGAGGCACGTGTGGGAGGACAGCAAAGAATGGGTCCGTAAAAACCGGCTAAGCACGTCCGGCAAGAAGTTATACCGCAAACGAAAAGAGACAATAGAGCGAAGCTTCGCGGATGCTAAAGAGCTCCATGGGTTTCGCTATTGCCGTTTGCGCGGACTTCCAAACGTCAGGGAACAAGCACTGATGACGGCTTCCGTGCAGAACATGAAAAAGATAGCGATCCACCTGGATCGCCTGGAAAAGCGGGGGTAACCCCCTCCTTTTCCCCATTTCACCTCTGCCTGAACGTAAAAAGAAACCCACAGTCATAAAAATGACCTGGGTTTCTCGACAATCTGAGCCGCTATTTAAGCGGCTTTCTATTTGACCTTTATAAAAGGATCGCTCCTGCAGTTCCAAATGCGCTTGTCCTATTGAACCTTACGTTTGTAAACTATGTTAACCATTTCAGAAGATACCAGCATGATGCTAAAAAGAATGAGCAGAATAACAGGAACCATAATCATTCCCAATTGACTTGCAAATATCCCCATCAACGATGGGATAAGTGTTGAACCCGTATAAGCGCTTGCCATTGCAAGTCCAATGACACTTGGGGAAGCTATTTTGCCAAAACGTTCCGGTGTGGAATGAACAATACTTGGATAAATTGGTGCTCCGCCCAACCCCACAATAAATAGGGCACCTGCAGAAATCCAATAATGGACTGGCATAACAAGAATCAAAAGTCCAAAACAGCCCACGATTCCACCATATCTTATCAGGTTTTTACTGGATACGTTTGTCGACAGAAATCCAGATATGATTCTTCCAATAATGATTCCAATATAGAATAAGGAAGATAAAGCTGCTGCTGTGCCAGGTGAAACCCCTTTATTCCCTATAAAAAAAGATGCCATCCATAGACCTGCAGCAGCTTCCGATCCATTGTAACAGAGCATGGTAACCATGGATATTTTCACCCCTGGGATTCGTAAAGCCTCTCTGTTGCTGATCAATTTCTTTTCGTCGCTTCCTTCTTCTATACTCTCCTTCTCAAAAATCTTCCATAAAGACAAAGACGCCAGTAATATCATCGCTATAGTAAGCAGAAGTAAGCCTACTGTAACGTATCCTGCACGCCAGCTGTTATCACGGTTCAGCCAAAACGACATTATTATTGGACCCGTAAATGCTCCAATTCCCCAAAAACAATGCAACCAGTTCATATGCTTGGCTTTGAAATGCAGTGCTACATAGTTACTCAATGCAGCGTCCACGGAACCTGCTCCTAAGCCCAAAGGAATAGCAAGTAGAATTAGAAATATAAAATCTGATGAAATAGAGAATCCAAGCAAAGCAATAGTCGTAGAGAGTATACTGAACAAGGTTACCTTCCCCGTACCGTATCTGTGCAACAATCTGCTGGCAAATAAACTCGATATTACCGTACAGAATGAGACTATTAACGATATATAACCTGCCATTTCCGTTGTAGCACCAATATCGTCTTGCATAATGGGCCAAGCGCTGCCTAGTAAAGCATCTGGCAATCCGAGACCCATAAATGCGAGATAAATAATCATTAGTAATAATGTAACCATCTTTAGGGTTCTCCTCTATTGGGGTATTTGTAATCTGATCCAACTTCAAATCGAAACACAAATATAATAATATTGATATTCTTTCATGGGATCTTGCTATATTTTGATTGATTATAGCAATATTCAGTCAACGGACCGTATAAAGACCAGATAATAAGGTAATGGGTAGCCCCCTTACAAATGTGTCAGCTACTTCAGAGGCGGAAAAGTGCTTGCACCGCCTGAAGTTATGGGATTCCGCTACTCTAGCAAAGCGCTTACTAGACGGATTTATAACGAATAAGGCGGTTTGTCAATATTGACTTTCCAACATATAGTGATTAAAATAAACAACGCACACTAAATATAGTGTTAATATGATTTTTCAGTATTTAAAACTAAGCAATTCAATCTTTACAATTTTAAGAGTAGTTTCAATATTTACAGGGGGACTGACACCATGCTAGTCGCGTATGATTCAAAAACAGGAAACGTCAAACGCTTCATCGGCAAGCTGAAGCTGCCGGCTGTGCAGATTGAGGAGCATATGACGATTGACGAGCCCTATGTGCTAATTACATATACCACCGGCTTTGGACAGATTCCAGAGAAGGTGTCTGCTTTCTTGGGGAATAATTATGCCAATCTGAAAGGCATTGCTGCCAGCGGCAATAAGAACTGGGGCAAGCTGTTCGCAAACAGTGCAGACTTGATTGCAGACCAGTACAATGTGCCGGTTATCGGTAAATTTGAGTTATCGGGTACATTTGGCGATGTGGAACGAATTAAACAGGAGGTGAGCCGGGTTGCGGCATATTGAACTGAATAACATGTTAATGAAGCGGGACGAGAGCGGCTTCTTTCAACTGGACAAAGACCTTGAGGCAGTAGCCGAATTTATGCGGGATGTAGAGCGGCGGAGCCTGGTTTTTGCAAATACAAAAGCTAAGGTCGATTACATGATTGAACAGGACTTCTACGAGAACTTTTACGGGCAGTACAGCGTAGAGGAAGTTGAGCAAGTCTACCAGACCGCCCATAGCTACAACTTCAGCTTCCCTTCCTATATGGCAGCTTCGAAGTTCTACATGGACTACGCTGTAAAAAGCAATGACCGCAAGCAATATCTGGAGCACTACCCGGATCGTGTGGCGGCAGTCGCCCTCCACCTGGGACGCGGCAACGCCGATACTGCCGGAGTGCTTGCCCGTTCGATGATGGAGCAGCGTCTGCAGCCGGCAACTCCAACCTTCCTGAATGCCGGTAAAAGCCGGCGCGGTGAGCTTGTCTCCTGCTTCCTTATCGAAATGGACGATTCGCTCAATTCGATCAACTATGTACTCAATACCTGCATGCAGCTGTCCAAGATCGGCGGCGGTGTGGCAGTCAACCTGTCCAAGCTGCGCTCACGCGGGGAGACGATCAAGGGTGTCGAGGATGCAGCCAAGGGCATCATGCCTGTGCTCAAGCTCATGGAGGACGGCTTCTCCTATGCTGATCAAATGGGTCAACGCAAAGGCTCAGGAGCAGCCTACTATAACATTTTTGGCTGGGATGTCCTGGAATTCCTCGACAGCAAGAAGATTAACGCCGACGAGAAAACAAGGCTTAAAACTCTGTCCATTGGGCTGATCATACCGAATCGCTTCTATAAGCTGGCGAAGGACAATGAACCGCTGCATGTATTTGCCCCATATACTGTGTACAAAGCCTATGGCACACATCTCGACGATATGGATCTGGATGACATGTACGATAAGCTGCTGGCCGATCCGCGTGTCAAGAAAAAGAAGGCCATGAGTGCACGCGATATGCTGACCAAAATTGCCATGATCCAGCTGGAATCCGGCTACCCTTATATTATGAACAAGAGCAACGCCAATGCGGCCCATGCCCTGAAAAATGTCGGACAGATCAAAATGTCCAACCTCTGTACCGAAATCTTCCAGCTCCAGGAGACCACCGAGATTGCCGATTACGGACAGGAGGATACCATCCGCCGCGATGTAAGCTGTAATCTGGCTTCCCTGAATATTGTCAACGTGATGGAGCACGGCAAGATCCGTGAATCCGTACATGAAGGTATGATCGCCCTGACTGCCGTCAGCGACATGACCAGTATCTCCAATGCCCCTGGCGTAGCTAAAGCGAACAAAGAGATGCACTCTGTTGGTCTAGGCGTCATGAATCTTCACGGCTATCTCGCGAAGAACAACATCGCTTATGAAAGCGAGCAAGCCCGCGACTTTGCCCGGACCTTCTTCATGACAATGAACTTCCACTCCCTGGAGAAGAGCATGGAGATCGCTGCTGCAACCGGCAGATCTTTCCATGGCTTCGAGGCATCAGACTACGCCACCGGCGTTTATTTTGAGCGTTACCTGACAACGGATTACCGTCCGGCTACACCAAGAGTGCAGGAGCTGTTCGGGGATATGTATATCCCGTCGCCTGCAGACTGGGAACAATTGCGGGATGCAGTAATGTCTAACGGTCTGTACCATGCTTACCGCCTGGCGATTGCGCCAACAGCCAGTATTTCCTATATCCAGAATGCCACTTCGAGCGTTATGCCGATTGTGGAGCAGATTGAGACCCGGACTTATGCCAATTCAACCACATACTATCCGATGCCGTACCTGCGGCCGGACAATGTGTTCTTCTATAAATCGGCTTACCAGATGGATCAGTTCAAGGTCATTGACCTGATCGCGGAAATTCAGCCTCATATCGACCAGGGCATCTCGACCGTGTTGCATGTCAACAGCGATGTATCCACCAGGGAACTGGCCCGCTCCTACCTGTATGCAGCACATAAAGGACTGAAGTCGCTGTATTACACCCGGACCAAAAAGCTGTCCGTCGAGGAATGCCTCACCTGCTCGATCTAAATGGAAGGCTATTGCCGTAAAAAAAGGAGATTGCACGATTATGAGCGCTATTCAAGCCGTTAACTGGAACCGTCCCGACGACGATTTCTCATTGATGTTCTGGAATCAGAACATTATGCAATTCTGGACGGATGATGAAATTCCATTGTCCGATGATAAAATGTCCTGGCTCACGCTCAGTGAGCGGGAAAAGGACTCTTATATGAAGGTGCTGGGCGGACTGACACTGCTGGATACGATTCAAGGAGGGGTCGGCATGCCCCAGATTATGGAGCATGTTGAAGGCCTTCAGCGCAAGGCCGTGCTGGGCTTCATGGGCATGATGGAACAGATTCACGCCAAGTCGTACAGCAGCATCTTCACCACATTAGCCTCCACAGAGGAGATAGACAGTGTATTCCGCTGGGTGGAAGAGAACCCGTACCTGCAGTTCAAGGCGGAGACCATATCACAATATTACAAAAATATAGACTCGCCTAAAGACCTGTATCTCGCTATGGCGGCCTCCGTGCTGCTGGAGAGCTACTTGTTCTACAGCGGCTTCTTCTATCCGCTGTATCTGGCCGGCCAGGGTAAAATGACCTGCAGCGGTGAGATCATCGACCTTATTTTGCGGGATGAGAGCATTCACGGGGTATATGTCGGGGTGCTCGCGCAGGAAATCTTTGACGGACTTGCGGAAGACGATCAGCGCGACCTGCACCAGACACTGGTGGGATTGCTCCGCCTGCTGCATGAGAATGAAGAACGTTATACGGAGCAGATCTATGCTCCCATCGGACTGGTGGACGAGGTCAAGACCTTCCTCAGATACAACGCTAACAAAGCGATGATGAATCTGGGCCATGATCCTTTGTTCGACGAGGAAGAGATCAATCCGATTGTCCAGAACGGCATCAGTACCCACACCAAGCAGCATGACTTCTTCTCGAAGAAAGGCAACGGATATATCCGGGCGCTTAACGTGGAACCGCTGAAGGATGAAGACTTTCAATTCTAACCTCATATGTAACTAACAATACCGCCCTTTTCGAGGGCGGTATTGTTAGTTACCATCATCTTAAATTAATTCGTTAACTCTTCCGGCCATTAATTACATCAGGTATCTTCCCGTGATCGACTGCTCCGCATGGATGATCTGCAGAGGTGTGCCTTCGAACACAACCTGACCGCCCTTGCTGCCTCCGTCCGGTCCCATATCAATGATCCAGTCCGCTTGGCTGATCACATCGAGGTTGTGCTCGATAACAATCACCGTATTGCCGGTATCCACGAGGCGGTTTATGATCTCCAGAAGGTGACCGATATCTGACATGTGGAGGCCGGTCGTCGGCTCGTCCATCACATAGATACTGCCCTTCTTATGCAGCTCGCTGGCCAGCTTGATGCGCTGGCATTCCCCGCCTGAAAGCGTGCTGAGCGGCTGGCCGAGTGTAATATAATTCAGCCCCACATCACTCATCGCCTGGAGCTTTCGCACAACCTCTTTTAGCTTAAAAAACGCCAATGCCTGCTCCACATTCATCTCCAGCACTTCTGCAATTGACTTGCCGTTCAGCTTGTACGCGAGCACCTCTTCTTTGAATCGTCTGCCTCCGCATACTTCGCAGGGCAGCTTCACGCTGTCGAGGAAGGCAAGGTCTGTGTACACAACACCCAGTCCCTGGCAGTTCTCACAAGCCCCCTTAGAGTTGAAGCTGAACAAACCTTGATTCACCTTGTTCGCGGATGCAAACGCCTTACGAACATCATCCATTATGCCTGTGTAGGTCGCGGGATTCGAACGTGTTGACACTCCTATTGCCGATTGGTCGATGACGATAGCGTCTGGATGCTGACTGAGGAAGACTTCGTTAATCATCGTGCTCTTACCGGAACCGGCAACACCCGTTACTACTGTCAGCACTCCGGTTGGAATATCTGCACTCACGTTCCGCAGGTTGTGAAGTGTCGCCTCCTTGATGGACAGCTTACCGGAAGGCTGCCTGCACTCTTGCTTCAACTGGAGCGGACGTTTCAGATGTGTGCCTGTCAGTGTACCGGCTTCCAGCAGGCCTTGGAAGCTTCCTTCATACACAATGCTGCCGCCATGGCTACCGGCGTGAGGCCCGACATCGACGATATGATCCGCCACCTTGATCACATCGGGATCATGCTCGACAACAATCACAGTATTCCCCTTGTCACGCAGCTTCTGCAGAAGTTCATTTAAAAGGTGAACATCACGGGGGTGCAGACCCACGCTGGGTTCATCGAAGATGTAGGTGACATCCACCAGACTGCCGCTCAGGTGCTTAACCATCTTGACGCGCTGTGACTCGCCGCCGGATAAAGTATCCGTTTCACGGTCCAGCGTTAAGTAATCAAGTCCGATATCCACCAGATGCTGCAACCGCTCCGTCAGCGACTTGACGACCGGCACGGCGACAGGGTTATCAATCTCACGAATGACGCGGATGAGGTTCCCGGCCTCCATGGAGGATAGCTCCGCAATATTGAGACCATTGATCCTGCAGCTGAGCGTAGCCTGACTGAGTCTCGCACCGTGGCAGCTGGAGCAAGGCCCCTCAGAAATATACGGCGCAACAGCTTTCTGTGTGCGCTCGGACTTCAGCTTCACATCCTGCTTGATATACTTATTGGTGAACTTCTCAATGACACCTTCTACTGTAATATTTGTTGCCTTGCCGGCGAAATCCATCTTAACTTTTCTTGCTTTGGCGTACAGCAGATGCTCCAGTTCCTCTTCCGAATAATCGTTCAGCTTCTTGTCGAGTTCAAAGTCTCCTGACTGTACGATCATGTTCCATTCCCAGCCGTTCACTGAATAGTCCGGCAGCAGAATAGCCCCTTCATGGAGTGACTTTGACTTGTCCAGCGCCTTGCTCATGTCGACGCCAAGCCGGCGGCCAAGTCCGTTACATTCGGGGCACATACCTTGCGGATCGTTAAACGAGAACATGTGCGCTTGTCCAACATAGGGCTGGCCTACCCGGGAGAAGAGAAGCCGGAGAATGGGAGAAATATCAGTAATCGTGCCCAACGTGGAATGGGATCCCCCACCCAGCCGCTTCTGATCCACAATAACAGCCATGCTAAGATTCTCAATCGTATCTGTATCCGGCTGCGGAACACGGGGCAGGAAACTCCGCACGAACATGCTGAAGTTCTCGTTCAGCAATCGTGTGGATTCTGCGGCGATCGTATCGAAGACGATCGATGACTTGCCGGATCCGGACACCCCGGTGAAGATCGTGATCTTCCGCTTTGGAATGCGCAAGGATACGTTCTTGAGATTGTTTTCCCTCGCACCCGAAATTACGATATACTCCTGATTCGATTCGCTCATGACAAACATCCCTCCGGGTAGTGTTAATTTCTATTTATATTCACATTGTACCATTCAACGTGTATAGATAGTCGGACAGCCCGAACTTCCACCCGTGTCCCCGTTAATTTAACATTTGGGGGCTGCATATTCTGTTACATGGATTGACGAACAAAAGAAAAACAAACAAAAGACCGGTATAATACCAGTCTTTTGTTTTCTATATTGAACTTGAGAATATACATTTAGGGAAAAGTGGCGGAGGGGAATTTGGGAACTGGAGGAGCGATAGCGCCCGCCTGAAAGCTTTCCGCAGGAAAGCTCGCTTCGGAAGCATGGGCAAGGTTGGATTTCTACCGCGATTCGCGGCTAAATTCAGGAAATCCAAATCTAACAGCGGCCGGAAGTCTAAACATTCACTGTAGTCACGGCCAATCCCAAAATAGAAGAATTATAAGTTCAATCTATATAGAGGTTTATTTACCGATCAATAAAGAGTTTTGAGTGCTTCAGGAGTAAATGGAATCAATTCATCCAATTTCCCATCCCGAATTTTACTGACCCATGCAGGGTCTACAAGCAAGGCTCTACCGATAGCAACCAGATCGAATTCTTGATTTTCGAGCTTTTGAACCAATCTCTCGATACTTGCATTCTCTGCACCTTTTCCTTCGGTGAAAAGAGTCATGAAATCACCATCAAGGCCAATCGAACCCACAGTAATAGTTGGTTTGCCTGTAAGCTTCTTAACCCAACCAGCAAGATTCAAGTCAGAGCCTTCAAATTCCGGTTCCCAGAAACGACGTGTCGAGCAATGAAAAATATCCACTCCAGCGTTAACCAAAGGTTGCAGAAATTGTTGAAGCTCGTCGGGTGTTTTCGCTAATTTGGCTGTATATTCCGTTCCTTTCCACTGTGAGATGCGCAGCACGATGGTAAAGTCGGGACCCACGGCTTGGCGGCAAGCCCGGATGACTTCTTCCGCAAAGCGGGTACGTGCAATCATGCTGCCTCCGTAACGATCTGTACGCTCATTAGTTTTCTCCCAAAAGAACTGGTCAATCAAATAGCCGTGAGCTCCATGGATTTCAATTCCATCAAAACCAATGCGCTTGGCTTCAGCTGCCGATTGTGCAAAAGCATCAACGATGTCACTGATTTCGGACTCGGAATAATCATTGACGTTGCCCCGTGCACCCATGTGCCAGATTTGAGGGATAATTTTGCCGCCGGCTTCATGAACCTCAGACACAACATTTGCCCAGCCATTCAATGCTTCTTCACCATAAAAGAAAGGGACATTCTCCTGATTTGATGCATCCGCATGATCAATAACCGTGCCTTCTGTTACGATCAGACCCACATTATTTTCGGCTCTCCGGCGATAGTATGCAGCAACGTCTGCTCCAGGAACCCCATTGGGCGACAGATTCCGGGTCATTGGCGCCATTACTGTCCGATTAGACAGATTAAGATTTCCTAAAGTAAAGGGACGGAGTAATGGTTGTACTGATTCGGTATTAAACATCATAAACCTCCTAAGTTTTTTTCGTATTAAACCCATTAATTTCTCGACAAATCGGGCTTAGAATCCAAATCCACTAGTATACTGTTTAGGAATTGCTGTTTCTTTTCTCAGCTTTGATGCAGCTTCTAAGGCCCAATATGGATTTCTCAGCATTCCTCTTCCGACAGCAATCAAATCTGCCTCTTCATTTCCTATGACTGCATTCGCCAAAATTGGATCATCCAATCTTCCAACAGCGATCACTGGAACATCGAGTGCTTGTTTGATATCTCTAGCGAGCGGTACTTGATAAGCTGCGTGAGTTCCTGGTCTGCCCCATGCAGCAATAGCTCCCTCGCCACCTGATGAAACATCAAACATGTCTACTCCTGCATCTTGATATTCCTTGGCAAAAGCAAGGCTTTCCTGAAGCCCATAACCACCTTCAACGTATTCTTTAGCTGATATACGCATGATTAGTGGCATGTCCTCCGGCATCTCGGCCTTTGCAGCCTGAATGACCTCCCGGCCAAATAATGTAAGATCTTTCCCATATTCATCGTCCCGTTTGTTCGTAAGCGGAGAATGAAATTGATGGATCAAATAGCCATGCGCGCCATGAAGCTCGATAGTATCGAATCCAGCCTGGACAGCTCGAGCTACAGCAGTGCGGAATTTCTCAACCATTCCTTTTACTTCTGCGGTGGTAAGTGCCCGGGGTTGTTTAGAATTTTCATCAAAAGCGATAGCTGACGGGGCTACGGGAACTTCAGCATCTTCCGCCTTGCGTCCAGCGTGCGCGAATTGGATTCCCACTTTGGCACCGTGACTATGACAAGCATCTACAATCCGTTTCAGAGCCGGAATCTGATCATCTGACCAAAGACCAAGATCGAAATCGGAAATGCGCCCATCGGGCTCCACATCAGTCATTTCAATTATGATTAAACCAGTTCCGCCTACAGCACGGCTAACATAGTGCATGTAATGCCAATCTGTGGAAATTCCATCTTTATTGTCGACGGAGTATTGACACATTGGAGGCATCACAACACGGTTTTTCAAATTTAAACTTTTAAAAGAATACGGACTAAACAAATCTTTCATGGATAAACGCTCCCTTTTGCTCTTATATGTTAAAGTTATCATGCATGCGCAAGCATGTATGTACTTTCAGGTTATGGTTTTTTCAGAACTTTTGCAATGCATCAGGAATCGGATCATAACCAGAAATCAGATCAAAAGCACGCTTATAGGTGTGCTTCTTTTCCAAAGCAGCCACAATGGTACGTGCTACATCTTCACGAGGGATACTGCCAACAGTGATATTCTCCGCAGCAGACACTTTTCCCGTTCCTGGTTCATTCAACAAAATTCCTGGACGTATAATCGTGTATGTCAGACTGCTGCTTTCGAGCACTTTGTCTGCATAATGCTTAGCTGCGTAATACGGTAGAATATTCTGGTGCCAGTTGTCCCGGTTATTCGCCTGAATTGCACTGACCATGATGAATCTGTCAATGCCTGCTTTTTCAGCAGCTTCAATAGTTTTTCCTGCACCGTCCAAATCAATTAACAGTGTTTTGTCATCACCCGTTTTTCCACCTGATCCAGCCGTAAACACAATAGCGTCACAACCCTTGGCGGCCGTTGCAATGGAGTCTACTGTCCCTTCCAAATCCGCGAGAACAGTTTCGACTCCCTGTTGTACAAATGCATCGGCTTGTTCTTTATTCCGTACCATCGCCCGGACGGTGTGATCTTTGCTTTCTTTCAACAGTTGAATAAGGTGCTGTCCGATTTGTCCATTCGATCCGACCACTAACACCTTGATAGCTACCCACTCCTCATCAGCTGAATTGAATTACAGTAACAATAAATAAGCATGCGCATGCATATAATTTAACGGATGAAAATAATTATGTCAAGTCTTATTCCTAAACTTAACCATCCACTCAACTCCAATAATAAGATCTCTGCACGGGTCACAAAAACAATTTTTTCGTGAGATTCTCTACTTCTGTATTAAATCCCTCTTTTTTCAGTTCTGTTTGTAAGACCTGATGAAAGGTCTGAAGTGCCCGCTGGTATTTATTCTCGCCTAACTCTGTAATTCGAGTATAAATACCACGCCGATCATCCTCACATATATGTCTTTCTAAAGCACCACATTTTTCAGCTTCCATTCTTACTACGAGTCTCGATGTAGCACTTTGACTTAGTCCCACAAGTTCTTGAAGTTGCTGTAGCCGTAATTTTTTATCCCCGGAATTGGTTATAAAATTTAAAACATAAAACTCCTTCAAAGATAAATTATAATTGTTCAGCAGAGCTTGTTCTAACTTTTCACTTAAATTTGTATTGATGCGGGACCAAGACAACCATACATCCAAAAGTTCGTTTTCATGTTGCAAGCTTAGATCACCACCTGTTTTTAAAGTCATTCGACATAGTTGCCTAATTGTATCAATCTAAATTGAAATGGTCAAAACTATGATTTGAATAAAGCAAAAAAAGGGACGCGTGATCATCCACGCGACCTGCTACTTCAATTATATCCTTAATTAACTATTAATTCATGGTATAATTGCTATTAATATTTTACAAAGAAGGTAATGAAATGATGAAGCAGGAATTGAAAATTGAGGGCATCCCAGCAATAGTATGGGGTGAGAAATCAAACAAACTATTTATTGCTGTCCACGGTAATATGTCCAACAAAGCAGATGATGCGATTGTTATCTTTGCTGAAGAAGCATCGGCACGGGGGTATCAGGTCCTTAGCTTTGATTTGCCTGAGCATGGTGACCGCGAAGAAGAGAAATACGCTTGCAAAGTTCAAAATTGTGTTCATGATCTTGAGATTATCATGCGTTATGCACAAAATCTATCGAATGACATCAGTATCTTTGCTTGTAGTATGGGGGCATACTTTAGCTTGCTTTCTTACAACAAGTTACCGCTTAAGCAGTCTCTGTTCCTTTCTCCAGTTCTGGATATGGAGCGAATTATCAAAGGTATGATGACATGGTTCAACGTAAGTGAAGAGAAATTAAAAGCTGAAAAAGAAGTTTCCACCCCTATCGGACAAATACTTTATTGGGATTATTATCAATATGTTAAATCACATCCTATCAATACATGGAAAAGTCCAACTGCAATTCTTTATGGCTCAGACGATAACTTGTGCGAGTTTGACGTAGTCTCTGCTTTTAGTGATCGGTTTCACTGTGAACTGGGCGTGATGGAGCATGGCGAACATTATTTTCACACCAAAGAGCAGCTGCAATTTTTCAGACAGTGGCTGCAAGAACATATCGCCGAATGATCTTCCCACTTAGGAATATGAAAAAGAGCCCTGCATAAGGGCTCTCCTACTCCGAAAGAAATGTGCACTTCATACATTCGAATGGAGTTTCCTAAATACTATTTTTTCTCGTTGATAACAAATAGAACACCTGTGAGAATTAGAATAGAGCCGATCCAAAACGCTACAACTATGTTCTCTCCTAGAACAAGCCATCCAAGTAATGTTCCAACCAGGGGTTGAAAGAAGAAAAATATTCCTCCACTTGAAGCGTTAAGCATTTGTAATCCACGATTCCAAAGTAGAAATCCGCCTGCTGTTGAAACAATACCCAAATATAAGAGTCCTCCCCAAATCGTCGGGTGAGCCAGTTGAGAGATACTAATCTCGTGTAACCGCGGCAATACAAAAGGAGTCAACACGATTAAGGCTACTAAGATGGAATAGGTGGTTACCACAATTTGTGAGTAATCACTTGGCAAACGTTTTACAAGTACAGACATGAGGCCCCATGTTAATGCAGCAATAAGCAGGGCAATACCTCCAAGTGTACTGGATAAATTCACATCACCAATTCCAACAATGAGAAGCACCCCAATTGTCGCTAATAAAACAGAGATTCCCTTTTTTAGTGTCAACTGTTCTTTAAGAATAAGGCGAGCAAAAATAACCATGAATGCTGGGGTTGAAGAAGTTATAATGGCTCCCATTTGTGCTGTGGATAACATGGTACCAGTTTCCTGTGCAACAATTGAAATCGTATTACCAATGAGCCCAATAGCTACGATTAAGATAAAATAACGTTTCTCAATTCGCCAGTTCTGTCGTGTGATGAAGCCGATAACTAGAAGTGCAACAATGGCTACTAAATATCTCATCCATACAAGTTCTAATGGAGGTATGACCGATACTACAATTTTAACAACAACGTACATACCGCCCCAGATCATGGAAGCTAAAGTTAAATATAAAGAACCTAATAAGGTGTTTTTCATCTTTTATGTCCAAAACATCATATTCACCCCTATTCAATTTTATCCGTTTGTCCGAAGTCAGCTAATACTGCTCATGGAAGTTCCGGGTTTGATACAGCAACTTATTTTTTCATATCTTGTTTAAAATTTCAACTGATCTCTCAAGCTCAAGTAGACTTTTCATGCTCCCGGACAGGTAGACGGATATGAAATGTGGTTCCTTTACTTACTTCGCTATCTACAGTCAGGAAGCCCCCGTGTGCGAGGATCAGGTTTTTTACAATAGCCATACCTAGTCCTGTTCCCAGCTTATGGGAGCTGCCTTTTGCTCCGCGGTAATATTTTTGAAACAGATTGTTCAGCGTATCTTCGTCCATACCAGTGCCATTGTCGGAAATCATGATATTCACACTTTCCTCCCCTTCCCGCCGCACAGTCACGTGAATGGCAGTGCCTGCCGGATTGTGAAGTACAGCATTCATCAGCACATTTTGCAGCGCCCGGTAGAGCACCTTCTCGTCAGCAACAAGCTCCAGCGACTCTATCTCTGCCTCCAGGCTCAACAGGTAGGACACCGCTCTCGGATCATTGCCAACATCGGCAATCAGCCGCTGCAGGAATCCGATCAACTCCAGCGTGCCAAAATGCATGGGGAAGGAGGCATGATCCTCATTCATCTGAAAAGAGAGGTTAATGTCGCTGATCAATTCCTCCATATGCAGCCCTTTGGACTGGATTTCTTGCAGAAATGTCCGCTGTTCATCCGCGTTCCAGCTATACTCCTCGTTCAGAAGCAGAGCTGAGTATCCCGTGACATACGTTAACGGTGTTTTGAGATCATGCGAGATGCCGGCCACCCAATCTTTTTTGTTATCTTCAAGCTTGCGGCGTTCGAGTTCGGACTGCTTCAGGCTGGCGGACAGCGACTCGATGTTCACAATCAATTCACTGTACAGCCGGTATCTGGATTTGAGTTTCTGGTTCCGTTTGAAGATGCTCTGTGCCGCAGGCGGAGGTTCGAAATTCCCGCCCGATAAGGAAGCAATCCAAGACATCATGAATCTTAACGGACTCCCGAAATACCAGCCGAACAGTACGCTGCATCCGGTAATATTAAGTACAAATACCGCCAGAATGTACAGATCATAATACTCCTGCCCTTCCAGAAGGCCCAGCAGAGGAAACAGCACATCCACGGTAATCATCATGGTAATGCCGAGTCCAAGCATCCAGGCAATTAATCCGATGGCAAAATGGACACTGAACCGAAATCCCGTTTTCATCTCAGGTTCCCTTGACCGGCGGCACAAATTTATAACCGATCCCTCTCAGGTTAATGATCAGCTCAGGGGCTTTCGGATTGTCATCCAACTTTCTCCGGATCTTGGAAATATGAATAGTGACTGTTTTCTCATCGCCATACCCGGGGCTGCCCCATACCAGTTCATAGATTTGAGAGGTCGTATAGATCCGGTTCGGGTTCCGGCAAAAGAAGCTGAGCAGCTCCAACTCCTTGGCCGTACATTCCACAGTCTGTCCATTCACGATCAATGCGGCGTCCGCAGGCCTCAGAATAAAACGCCCGTAATTGTATTCTTTGTCCCCGGTACCTTCCGAATTCCCGTAAGAAGAGGCTTGGGTGAGATTCTGCCTTCTGAACAAAGCTTTGATCCGGGCAATGACCTCAAGCGGATTAAAAGGCTTCGTAATATAATCATCCCCGCCGATCCCGAGCCCGGTCAATTTATCAAAATCACTTGCGCAGGAGGTGATAAAAATAATAGGTGTGTCCGTATGCTTGCGGATCTCACGGCACAGGTCAAAGCCATTCACATCCCCCAGCATTACATCCAGCAGGATCAGGTTATAGGTATGATTTTTCACGAAAAATAATGCTTGTTCCCCGGTTGAGCAGCTTGTGATGTTATGGTAGCGCTCTTTCTTCAACGAAATCTCCAGCAAAGTCAAAATCCCCAGCTCATCATCGACCAGTAGAATTTTCTCTGCGTTCATATTGTCATTCAGCAACAGTATTTCCTCCCTGAGTGCATAAGTACTCTCTCAGTTTATCATTCCTTTTGGAATTTCTCTTCCCTGCTGTTTCCTTTTAACCGCAATTTTGCTTTGTTTTTACTTTTGTGGGCTAATCTTATGTTACGCCGCCAAGGAATGGTATGGCAATTGGATTGTGACGGAGGAATAGAGATGGAACTACAGATTGAACAGGTATCGAAAAGCTACGGCGCAAAGCAGGCCCTCAGCGGCATTACCTTGAAGCTCAAACAGGGTGTGACCGGACTGCTTGGCCCCAATGGTGCAGGTAAATCCACATTAATGCGGATGCTAGCGACTATTGAGAAACCCGGTCAAGGGAGCATCAAATGGAACGGTGTGGATATTGCCAGACAGCCGCAGGGTTTGCGGAAGGAGCTGGGATATTTGCCACAGGATTTCGGTGTGTATCCGAATCTGACCCCGCTTGAATTTCTGGAATACATAGCGGCAATGAAAGGCTTATCCGCCCAGTCTGCCCGGTCACGAATCAACGAACTGCTGGAAATCTTGAATCTCTCAAATGACCGGAAGAGATTACTCGGCGGGTTCTCGGGCGGCATGAGACAGCGGGTGGGCATTGCCCAATCCCTGCTTAATGATCCGTCGCTGCTCATTGTCGATGAACCTACGGTCGGGTTGGACCCCGGTGAAAGAATTGGGTTCCGCAATTTATTGTCCAGCTTATCGGGGAACAGAATCATTATTTTATCCACACATATCGTGACCGACATTGAGTCCATCGCTCCCTCCATCGCTCTGATGGCTAAGGGACGGCTTGTCAAGCATGCGGCACCGGAGAACTTGATTCAGAGTGTGGAGCAGAAAGTCTGGAACTGTGTCTTGCCTGCCTCCGCCCTGCCGGACATGCAGGCCAAATACACGATAAGCAGCGCCATTCAGCGCAGCGACGGCATCCACACCCGGATCGTTTCTGATCTGCGCCCCAGCGCAAACGCCACCCTGCTGCCCGCTTCACTGGAGGATGCGTACCTGTATACAGTGTCCTCGTTAGGAGTTCAGCCATGATCCGAACGCTCTCTGCCTACTTTTATTTAATCAAAAGCAATTTGAAAAGTCAGATGCGCAGCTATTCCTTCCTGCTCGTCATAGGAATCAGTGTGTTTGCCGGCTATGCCTGCGTACCGGATGCTGCTGCCGGGTATGAAATCTTTTATATCGGCGGAGTCAGAGGGATCTATAACTCGGCCTGGCTGGGCGGGCTTGCGGCAATGCTGTCCACAATGATGCTTTGGCTATTCGGTTTTTTCATGCTTCGAAGCCAAATATCGGGAGATGTGCGCCTGAAGCTCGGGCCGTTAATTGCCTCCACCCCTGTCCGAAAAATCAGGTATATCGCTAGTAAGGCGGCGGCCAATTTTGTGGTAATGCTGGTGATTGGAGCTGTCTTGCTGGTGGCCTTTATGGCCATGCAACTGCTGAGGGCAGAAGATTCCCAACTCCGGCTGATGGATTATATGGCTCCCTTTTTTTATTTAACCTTCCCCTCCCTGTTTCTGCTCTCTTCTTTAACCGTCCTGTTTGATGTGTTTCCCGGTTTGAAGGGAGTTATGGGAAATGTGCTGTTCTTCTGCCTATGGATCGCTATCGGTGTGATGTCCATTGCCGCGCCAAGCGATTGGGGGGATTTGTTCGGCATCAACGGTATTTTGAAAACGATGGCCCATAGTGCAGCTAAGCATTATCCTACCCTCTCTAGTATTGAGGAGAGCGGAAGCTTTGGATATTATCCGACACAAGGCCCGATCTCCACGTTTGTGTGGGAAGGCGTAGCATGGGATCATTCGCTTATCCTAATCCGGCTAGTCTGGATAGCTGCGGGTATAGTAGGTGTCGTCCTCTCTGCCCTGCTATTTCGGCGTTTTGAAAACTCGGAAAGCTCATCCAAAGTTCATCCTCTACTTGCTTCGGGCAAGGAAAAAACAACACCTTTGCCGCTTGCGCGCATAGAACACAGTGTCTCGCTGAAGCTGTCTCCAGCAGTAAAAGTGAAGAGTGCAAGGTTGCCCGGGCGGGTCAAAGCCGAGCTGAAGCTTATGCTGAAAGGCATGTCCCTGTGGTGGACGCTGCCCGCCATAGCGCTCATTTTGGGGCCTATGCTGATTACGTCAAACTCCATAAACAACTGGCTGCCCTTTATTATGATATGGCCTCTTGCTTTATGGTCGCAGTTGGGTACGCGGGATAAACATAATTTTACCACTGAACTTATCTTGTCCAGCAGTTCGCCGCTGGTGAAGTGGTTGACGGAATGGCTCTCTGGCGTCCTCATCACCTTGCTGTTTTCGACAGGTGCAATCACCCGCATTATCGTGGAGGGTCAGATGGCTTCCCTGTTGGCTTGGGGAACGGGTATCCTCTTTATTCCGACTTTGGCGCTTGCACTGGGCACATTAGGCGGCTCAAAGAAGCTGTTTGAGGTTATTTATTTGCTCTGGTGGTATGTGGGACCGCTCAATCATGTGCCCTCACTTGACTTTTTGGGGATATTCGAAAGGAACACTGCGCTTTATCTCATGTTGACTGTTCTTTTATTCGTTGCAGGCATAACCATCCGGCTCTTACAGACCGGTAATTTATCAATAAGAAGGAGATCCATATGACAAAATATAAAGGCAACAAATGGTTTGTCCTCATCGCGGCAGCATTCCTGATCCTCGTACTTGCGGGCTGCGGGGACAAAACCGTGGAGAAAACAGCTTCTTTCGAGGGCTCCAGGGTGCAGCAGATTGAAGTGAAAACTGAAGGACAATCCATTAAGGTGAGCCGTTCCAAAGATTCAGAAGTGAAGCTCCGTATGAAAACGAATGGCGGGCTGCCGGCGGCGCTGGAGGCGGGTGTGCTTACGGTTAACGCTGAACCGGCATCCGGATTCATCCATTTAAAGAATGAGACCGTATACCTGGAGCTGCCGGAACAAAGCTTTGAATCCATCCGTTTGGCCACAGCTTCCGGCAATATTACCTTTGAAGGCGAGGGACAGACAATCATGCTGGACGCTGATTCAGGCAATATCACCGTCAACGGTTTCACGGGGGAGATTGATGCATCTACCCAAACTGGCAAGATCAATTTAGGCATCGAAGCATCCACAGAGATTCACACGGATGGCGGCGGCCAAAGCCTGAAGGGCACGGTAGGCATAGCTAATACGGAAGCTTCTACACTGAGTGTACACTCAGCTTCAGGTAATATAAATTTGGAGAAGTAGATAGCCTCCGATAATCACCTGTTTATTCCGATGGCAGTTCTTCCATGGGCCAATCGGTCTGGAAATTAGTTATATTGTGTTCTTGGGAATCGTTTAGTTGGCAGTCTAAAAGCCCCCGTCTTTAACTTTAAGACGAGGGCTTTCTTGTCGAACGTATGGGTTATTGGTCTAGCCATGTGCGCATCATAGATAACAACTGTGCGCTGTTGACCGGTTTGGTGATGTAATCCGAGCAGCCGGCTTCGAGGCACAGCTCCCGGTCTCCCTTCATGGCTTTCGCCGTGAGTGCAAGAATGGGCAGGTTCTTGAATTGCTCTTTCTGCCGGATAGCGCGGGTTGTTTCGTAACCGTCCATTCCCGGCATCATGATATCCATCAGCACGATTTCGATGTCCGGACTCTGTTCCAGAAGGTTAATGGCATCCTGGCCGTTCTCAGCAGGAATGACTTTCATTTGATGGCGTTCTAAAATTGACGTGAGTGCAAAAATGTTACGGATATCATCATCCACAACAAGCACTTTCTTATACTCGATCATTTCATCCGAATTATGCAGTTTGACCAGCTTTTCCCTTGAGCCGGACGGAAGGTTCTCCGCCTTACTGTGCAGGAAGAGAGTCGTTTCATCAATCAATTGGAGATTCGATTTCACCTCTTTGAGAACCACCATCTTGACTAACTCATCCCACTCGTTCTCCTCCGCAGGTGTCAACTTCTTGCTCAGGCGGGCTACGACGGGAACTCTTTTGTTTTTGGCATTCTTGTACATATCCCGGGCGAACCGGATAAGATTCATATCCGGCAAACTGTTGTCCAGCACGACACAGTCAAAATCTTTTGTGTTGATCTGGTTCAACGCTTTGCGCCCTGTGTCCACTGCCGTAATCTTGAGATCCTGATTGCTTAGCAGGTCGACAATTTGCTTGCGCTCCTGCTCATCATTGACGATCACCAACAAGTTTTGAACCTTCTTGTCCGCGAATTGGTTCAGACGATCCAAAGCATTCTCCAGCTCTTCGTTCGTCACGGGTTTCCGGAAGTAATCATGAGCCCCCTTCTGCAGCAGAAGCACTTCGTCCTCGTCAACGGTCATGACGCAAATCGGAATATGCCGCACATGGATATCGTTCTTTAGCTGATCAAGTACCAGCCAACCGTTCGTATCCCCACCAAGATGCAGATCCAGCGTTATGGCGATCGGATTGTACTTTTGAACGAGTTCCAGGACATCCCAGCCGCTGGCCGTAATGACAGCTTTGATTCCTTTTTTGTGGAGAAGATCGAGAATAATTTCATTGAACTTCTGATCATCCTCCACAATCAGGAATACACGGTCACCCGGCTCAATGTTATCCCGGTCGTCAATCAAAGTGTCTTCCGCCGCTCTGCCCAGGTTGCTTCTGCGTTTGGGCGGGGTGATATCAATCACCTCTGGAACATGTATCCTCTTGGTCTCCGGTTCCGTGAATTCTGCTTCAGTTGGCAGGTACAAATTAAATACGCTTCCCTTGGTCACTTCACTGTACAGGGTGATTTCTCCACCCAGCATCTCGGCAATTTCCCGGGATATTGCAAGTCCCAAGCCTGTTCCGCCATATTCCCGGTTCGTGCTGCCGTCTGCCTGCTGGAAGGCTTCGAAAATGATCTGCTGTTTCTCATGCGGGATGCCGATCCCCGTGTCGCTGACAGAGAAGCAAATGACCGTTTTAGCACGATTCAGCGATTCATTTTCTTGGTGCCAGCCCTCGCCCGCTTTCCGGATCTGAAGCATAATCTGCCCTTGCTCCGTGAACTTAAAGGCGTTCGAAAGCAAGTTTTTCAAAATTTGCTGAAGCCGCTTGAAGTCCGTCACTAAGCTTGCCGGCACGCCGGGATCAATTTTGATACGGTAGTCAAGCTTCTTAGCGTCCACCATGTGGCGGAAGGTACGGTCGAGCCCGTCTGTCAGTTCGGCCAAAGATACATCGCTGTAATCTGGCGTGATTGTGCCTGATTCGATTTTGGACAGATCGAGAATATCGTTAATAAGATTAAGTAATTCGAGTCCAGAGTCCTGAATGGTTTTCGCGAACTTCACCTGAATCTCGTGAAGATTGTCCTCCGGGTTCTCGGCAAGCTGTTCTGCCAAGAGCAGCAAGGAATTCAGCGGGGTACGAAGTTCGTGCGACATGTTGGCTAAAAATTCAGATTTGTACTTGGACGTGAGGGCAAGCTGTTCCGCTTTCTCTTCCAGATATCGTTTGGCCACCTCTACCTCATGATTTTTGCTTTCCACTTCCGCCTTCTGCAGCACGAGCAACTTTGCTTTATCTTCGAGTTCGTCGTTCGTATTCCGCAGCTCCATCTGCTGTTTTTGGAGCTCTTCGGTGAGTGATTGGGATTGGATCAGCAGCTCCTCCGTACGTTGGTTCGCCTGCATCGTGTTAATCACGATTCCGATGGATTCCGTAAGCTGATCCAAGAAGGCGATGTCGATATCACTATATGGCCGGAAGGAAGCGAGTTCCAGAATCGCCAACACCTGATCTTCGAATATGATCGGCAGCAAAATGATGTTGAGAGGGGCTGCTTCTCCCAAAGCGGACGATATCACGACATAGTCACCTGGCACGTTAGTGAGCAGGATCCGCTGTTTCTCAATCAGGCACTGGCCGACCAAGCCTTGCCCGGCACGGAATTCGTTCGCCAAATGTTTGCGGCTTTGGTAAGCATAGCTGGCAAACAGCTTCAGCACCGGTTCGCCGTTAAACGGTTCATTGATGTAGAAGACACCATGCTGCATGGACACGAGCGGAGCCAGCTCGGACAGGATCATACGGCTGACCGCATACAAGTCTCTTTGTCCTTGAAGCAGCCGTGAGAATTTGGCGAGGTTGGTTTTGAGCCAGTCCTGCTCGGTATTGATCCGGGTCGTTTCCTTCAGATTCCGAATCATTTCGTTAATGTTGTCTTTCAGCGTTGCGACTTCTCCGGATGCGGATACGTCGATCGCACGTGACAGATCACCGTTCGTCACCGCTGTGGCGACATTGGTGATCGCACGTACCTGAGTGGTCAGCGTACTCGCCA
Source organism: Paenibacillus sp. FSL L8-0340 (assembly GCF_038593145.1). Classification (NCBI taxonomy): domain Bacteria; kingdom Bacillati; phylum Bacillota; class Bacilli; order Caryophanales; family Paenibacillaceae; genus Paenibacillus; species Paenibacillus sp. FSL L8-0340. The sequence continues at coordinate 3,834,352 of NZ_CP151967.1, read as the reverse complement.
TGTAGTTAACATTGTCGGTGAGATCGCGCCAAGTACCGGCTGCACCAGGCACGTTCGCTTGTCCGCCCAGCTTCCCTTCGGCACCTACTTCCCGCGCTACGGTAGTCACCTGGTCGGCGAAGGTGGCCAGCGTCTCGATCATATTGTTGATGGTGTCCGTGAGTTCGGCGATTTCGCCTTTGGCTTCTACAGTCAGTTTCTGCTTCAGGTTGCCGTTTGCAACTGCGGTCACGACCTTGGCGATCCCGCGTACCTGATCTGTCAGATTGGTCGCCATGATGTTAACGTTATCGGTGAGATCTTTCCAGATTCCGCCGACGCCGCGTACTTGAGCTTGTCCGCCCAGCTTGCCGTCCGTACCGACCTCCCGCGCCACCCGCGTAACCTCGGATGCGAACGAATTTAGTTGATCTACCATCGTGTTTATCGTGTTCTTCAGTTCCAATAGTTCACCTTTTACATCGACGGTGATTTTCTTGGACAGGTCCCCGTTCGCAACTGCCGTTGTAACGCCGGCAATGTTGCGCATCTGAATAGTCAAGTTACTGGCCATATAGTTAACCGTATCGGTCAAATCTTTCCACGTACCCGAAACATCCTTAACTTCCGCTTGCGCGCCGAGTTTTCCATCTGTGCCAACCTCGCGCGCTACGCGCGTAACCTCGGAGGCGAAGGTCGAGAGCTGGTCCACCATTGTGTTAATCGTATTTTTGAGTTCAAGGATTTCGCCTTTGACGTCTACGGTGATTTTTTTGGACAGGTCACCCTTTGCTACCGCCGTCGTAACGTCCGCGATGTTCCGCACCTGGTCCGTCAGATTCCGGGCCATATTATTAACGCTTTCGGTTAAATCCTTCCAGGTCCCTCCAACCCCTTTAACCTGCGCTTGTCCGCCCAGTTTCCCGTCCGTACCTACCTCCCGCGCCACACGCGTAACCTCGGAAGAGAACATAGAAAGTTGGTCCACCATCGTATTGATGGTATTTTTGAGCTCGAGGATTTCGCCTTGGACATCCGCCGTAATCTTCTTGGACAGGTCCCCGTTTGCGACGGCCGTAGTGACGACGGCGATGTTGCGCACTTGGTTGGTCAAGTTCGAAGCCATATAGTTTACACTCTCGGTCAAATCCCGCCATGTCCCTGCAACGCCTTTAACTTGGGCTTGTCCACCCAGCATGCCCTCGGTACCAACCTCGCGCGCCACCCGGGTAACCTCGGAAGCGAAGGTGGAAAGCTGCTCCACCATCGTGTTAATTGTGTTCTTAAGCTCAAGGATTTCGCCTTTCGCATTAACCGTGATCTGCTTGGAAAGATCCCCTTTCGCAACCGCAGTCGTCACTTCAGCGATATTGCGCACCTGATCGGTCAGCGTACCAGCCATAAAGTTAACGCTGTCAGTTAAATCCTTCCAAGTGCCGGATACCCCTTTAACGTCCGCTTGCCCGCCCAGGATTCCTTCCGTTGAAACCTCCCGAGCCACCCGGGTAACCTCGGAGGCAAAGTTGCTGAGCTGGTCCACCATGATGTTGATTGTGCTTTTCAATTCGAGGATCTCGCCTTTCGCATCAACGGTAATTGTCTTCGACAAATCGCCCTTGGCAACGGCGGTGGTCACTTCCGCAATGTTACGCACCTGGTTGGTTAAGTTAGACGCCATGTAGTTAACGCTTTCCGTTAAATCCCGCCATGTGCCGGATACGCCTTTAACATCCGCCTGCCCGCCGAGTATCCCCTCCGTACCGACCTCACGCGCCATCCGGGTAACCTCGGAAGCAAAGGTCGACAATTGATCCACCATTGTGTTGATGGTGTTCTTAAGCTCCAGGATTTCGCCTTGCACATCAGCAGTAATCTTCTTCGACAGGTCGCCATTTGCGACCGCAGTCGTAACAACTGCGATGTTGCGCACTTGGTTAGTCAGATTGGACGCCATGTAGTTAACACTTTCGGTTAAATCTCTCCAAGTGCCGGATACGCCTTTAACGTCCGCCTGCCCGCCGAGTTTGCCCTCTGTGCCAACCTCACGCGCCACACGAGTAACCTCGGAGGAGAACATGGACAACTGGTCCACCATCGTGTTAATCGTATTCTTGAGTTCGAGAATTTCTCCGCGCGCATTAACCGTGATTTGCTTTGACAGATCACCGTTGGCGACGGCAGTGGTTACCGCCGCGATATTACGCACTTGATCCGTGAGGTTTGTCGCCATATAATTCACGCTGTCCGTAAGATCTTTCCAGGTGCCTGACACCCCTTTGACGTCTGCCTGGCCGCCTAAGATACCTTCCGTACCGACCTCGCGCGCCACACGAGTAACCTCGGAGGCAAAGGTACTGAGCTGATTCACCATCATGTTAATGTTGCTTGCCGTTCTCTGGAATTCACCCGTAAGAGCTCGTCCCTCGATTTCAAGCTCCACCTTCTGAGACAGATCGCCTTTGGCTACGGCGTTAATAACCCGGACCATCTCACTCGTCGGTTGAATCAAGTCGATGACCAGACCATTTAACGAATCTGTAATTGTTTCCCATGATCCACCCAGATTCTTCTGCACAAACCTTCTCGAAAGATTCCCTTCTTTTCCGACAACCTTGGCTACTGTCTGGACTTCAGACACCAGAGCTTCCTGAATATCCATGATCTCATTAAACGTATCCGCTACCTTTCCAGCCATACCCGTACGGTCATAGGGCATTCTGTAGGAGAAGTTGCCTTTCTTCATCGCCATTAAGGCGTTGAGCAGTTCGCCGACGACAATTTGATCGTCGCTCGTTTCGTTGATTTGGTCTTGATTGCTCATAAACTCAACACTGCCCCTTTTTCATCACATATTTTTGAATGACCTGTTTTATATCTTCTGATCGAACAGGCTTGGCGATAAAATCGTCCATGCCCGAGGACAAACACCGCTGCATCGTTTCCTTAGAAACGTTAGCCGTCATGGCAATGATCACAGTTTGTTTGTCTATAACTTTCGTTTTGATATCTTGTACAGTCTCCCAGCCCTCTTTAAAGGGAATACGGAGATCGAGGAAAAGCAGATCGTAAGGCGTTTGTTCCAAAGCTGCCAGTACCTCTGTACCGTTCTCCGCCAAATCGGCAAAGAAGCCGAGTGCTTCCAGCATTTGTTTCATTAGCCTCCGGCTTACGTTGTCATCTTCTCCAACCAGGACACGAATCGGAGCCGGCGTATGGTTGTCGGTCGTAGCATCCGTTTGCAGCGGCTTCCGATCTGACTCGTCTGGAGGTTGAACTGGGCTCATGAGCGTCTTGACTGCAATTGTAAAAATGAATGTTGCGCCGGGTTCATTCGACGGTTCTACCCGGATCGTGCCGCCCATTAGTTCCACCAAGGATTTGCTGATCGATAATCCGAGCCCCGTGCCTCCGAACTTACGTGTAGTTGAGGCATCCAGCTGGGAGAACGGCTGAAACAGTTCGTTTATCTTATCCGGAGGGATTCCGATCCCGGAATCTTTAATCATAAACTCAAGCGTCAGCGAATTCTCCGTCTCCGCGAGCTTGTTTACCATTATGTATACACTGCCTTCATGCGTAAACTTTACGGCATTACCCACCAGATTATTCAACACCTGACGGAGGCGATTCATGTCCCCTTTTATACATGGCGGCAGCGAAGGATCAACCAGCACCACCACTTCCAGATTTCGTTCCCTGATTTTAGCTGTAAACAAATCAATCGTTTCAATCAGGCAGTGCTGAAGAGAGAATGGTTCCTCCTCCAATTCCATTTTTCCGGATTCAATTTTTGAAAAGTCGAGGACATGGTTGATGACAGAAAGCAGTGCATTGCTGCTTGTATGGATGATCCCTGCCATCTCTGAATATTCTTCCGGTAAATCGGAGGCAAGAAGCAGATCAGACATGCCTATGATCCCATTAAGCGGAGTCCGGATTTCATGGCTCATCATGGCCAGAAACTCTGATTTCACACGGGAAGCGATCTCCGCAGTTTCCTTGGCTTGGATCAGCTCCTGATTGGTTTTCTCTAACTGCCTCGTTTGTTTCTTCAACATTTCACTTTGGATCTGAAGGGTTTTGTTAGCTTCATACATACTGACGTAACCCTCGATTTTGGATTTAAAAATTTGCGGAACGAAGGGTTTCGTCATATAATCCATAGCACCAACGGAATAGCCTGCGAAGATATGTTCCATTTTATTGCTGGTGGCTGTCATAAAGATGATGGGGACGAATTTGGTTTTCTCCCGGGTCCGGATGATGCTGGCTGTCTCTAACCCGTCCATTTCCGGCATTTGCACATCCATGACAATGACGGCAAACTCCTCTTCCAATAAACAGCGCAAAGCCTCAATACCGGAATATGCCCGAACCAGACGATAAGGTTCTCCGCTGAGAACGGCCTCAATGGCAACCAAGTTTTCCGGGTGATCGTCTACGAGCAGGATGTTGACTGCAGAATCCATGACGCCCCTCACTTCCCAACTTGTGACTTGCTTGCGGTTATATTTCGAAAATATAGCTTATATACCCCTATCTTTAAAGAATGAAACGCTAACTTGGGTATCATCGTTAGTTCTTACTGCACGTTAAAAAAACCGGTTAGAATAAACCGGTAATCTAAAGATAGATTAAGTTGATAAAGCTAAAAAACGTTGTCCATAATAAACTATATTTATGGAGTGCTGTATCCGGCAAATGCTTTTGCAAATTCTAACGGTCGTGTTATTACTTTACTATACATACTACTCTGTTGGCCAACTAGTGCAGCGATGTTATGCATATGCCTAAAATTGATCTCCAGTAACCACACCTTATAATTAGTATCAATTGCCACATCTAACCCTAAATCTGCATAGGGTCCATGTAACTCATCCAGGTTTTCGCAAACCAAAGTACATAAAGACAGAATCTCCTGAGTCTTGAGTTTAATCTGTTGATCATTTAAATTTAATGCATTTTTCAACCCATCCACTCCCAATTCCAGCGCACTTACATCATTGGTGTAGTGCTTTCCTTTCATACCATATCTAGCAATAATGCCAGTACAGTTCCAGGTTTGTGTATTGTTTTTCTGCATTATAACTCGAAAGTCGACGTGTTTATTATGGACCTTCAAACTTACTGATTGCTGAAACAAGTAAGCCCGCCGCCTCTTTTGGTAACACAATATCTTTATTAATTTTTTTTGACTCAACTTTTTTTTTGTATTTTTATGCTTCCACAGGTAACCCTTACTGGTTAATTCGATCTTTACTATACCTCTTCCGAAGGAGCCGCTCACCGGTTTAAGATAAACTGAACCATAGTCTTTTAACATGCAAATAACCTCTTTTGCATTTCTCAATACTGCTGTTTTAGGTAGATGGGGATTTATCTTAGGATTATCCTGAAGAGCCTTCCAAACTGCCCATTTATCTAAAAAGCTTGGATTAAAGATCTTCTGGCCAACAGTAACCAGCAAGTGGTCGTATTTATCGTTTCTGTTTACTCCAATCCTGCGATAGACAACATTAGGGTATGGAAATACCCCTTTCTTCCAAATTCCTGTGTTCCCTAATTCATCTGGTTGATAGTAGTAACCTTCTATTCCTGTTTTCGCAGGATTAATCCCCTCTAAGGGACAAAGGTAAATTAATCCTTGTAAATTCTTATAATCCCACAGGTATTCAAGGTACTTTGTTCTAATGCCTGGGGAAACATGTACTCTCGAAGTTAAAATAGCAATTACCGGGCCAAGATGCAGACCATTCTCATCTATTCTTAAATCATAAGGAAGTGTATCAGGAATCATAAAATTGAGTTTGATTGATATAGGTAAAACGATTGTATTCTTAGTTATTAGGGTACTTAATGTCAATTCTCTTTCTGTTTCAAACGAACCAAAGTGAAATTTTATTATTGGAGGAATCTGCGCACCCAGTTGCAAACTGTATTTATTAGGTAAAACAATATGTTCTGAATCATTAGACCATTCTATCCACATTAGGATGCCCCCATTTAAGGTGATAACCCACAATATGATTAATTACGCTAAATAAACATCACATTTCAAAAATCAGGTATTTGCCCAATTTGAAATATGCCCAGACAAATAAACTCCTGGGTATATATACTAACGGCATATCGATTAGAGGGGATGATATTATGGGCGTGAAAAACCGAATAGCAGGGCCTCAAGGTCCACAAGGACCTCAGGGACCTCAGGGACCACAAGGATTACCGGGACCCCAAGGAGTACCAGGGCCTCAAGGTCCCGAGGGACTTCAAGGATTATCAGGAGCTCATGGTCCAGCTGGACCCCAAGGACCAGCTGGACCTCAAGGATCAACGGGACCTCAAGGACCAGCAGGACCTCAAGGACTAACAGGAGCTCAAGGATTATCAGGCTCAGCTGGACCAAAAGGATTACTAGGACCAGCTGGACCAGTAGGACCTCAAGGATTACCTGGCCCGGCAGGATCAACAGGCCCCCAAGGACTACCTGGTCCAGCAGGACCAACAGGATCTACTGGCCCTCAGGGAACCTTATCCAGCGCTTTTGCAGATTTGGTGTTAGGATCTGCAGCTCCAACAGTTATACCTCCAAATGTTTCTATACCATTATCTTCACTAATATCAGATCCGAAAAGAGGATTTACTTTTGATGCTGGTGCAAGAGCGGCAATAGCAGAGCAATCAGGATTTTATTATGTTAACTACATTTTGTACATTCAAGGGGATCCTCTACTACCAGGTGCTGCTTTTGTAGTCACAGTGAATAATTTTGAACAATCCATAACCATTTCCGGAAATAACACAAGCACGGCAAATGATGTACATCTGGTTGGGCAAGGGATCATTCCAATTAATGCCGGTGATGCAATACGTCTCACAAATACAGGTACTACTAATGCTGTATTACTACCATTTGCCGGAAATCAGCAGGTAAATATGAGCAGCTTTGTCATATTCAAAATAGCTGAATTGTAAATTATGCAAAGACTCAAATCACTTTTCATTAAATTCTGGTGAAATAATAAAAGCGTTCTGCAATTGCTGGCAGTGCGCTTTTCATACTGCAGTTTTGATACATAGGAATTTGAGAGGATTCGTTTCCACATGCACTTGAGGGATTTAAATCTGCAGTTCATCCAAAAATGATTCATTTAAACCCGAAAGCTTGTATTATAGTTAGAACAAGTTCCTAGAACAAACGGCATTAGAAATGAGAGGTGTATCCACTATGTATCGAGTGGCTATTTGTGATGATGAGGACAAGCAAAGGGAGATTGTCAGAGGCTTGTTGACTGCATTGTCGATCAAGGTGAATATTGATTTTGAAATTGAGGAATTCAGCTCGGGGGAGCAGCTTGTCTCTCATTATGAGCGTAATGAACCCCCTTTTCACATATTAATATTGGATGTTGAAATGGGTGGTATAAACGGGATTCAGACTGCCCGCCAAATAAGGAGTCTAAAACACCTGGATGAACAAATCATGTTTCTGACAAGCTACCCGGAATATATGGTGGAAAGCTTTGACGTAATGACCTTCCAGTATTTAATCAAACCTATTACTCCCCAGGTGTTGGAGGAGAAAATGATCAAGCTATGCCAGTACTTCCAAGCCCTTGATAAAAAGTTTATGATCATCAAGTCGGCCTTTGAAGAAGTTGTGCTGAAGCATGATGATATCATTGCGATCGAAGCAGCTAAAAGCCTAACCATAAAGAGTAAGCTGAATTTTATTACCCTCAATCAAATCTATGAAAGTAAAGGCATACTTGCCGATTATGCTCTGGCACTCAAACACAACAACTTCCTGCAAATCCACCGTTCCGTTATTATCAATCTGCTTCATGTGCGGAAGTTCTCCAGCGGAGTTGTGCTTATGTCGGGTGGAATTGAGCTGCCGATCGGCCGCTCTAAACTGAAAGAGGTTAAGGATTGTTACACCAAATTTATGATAATGAAGGTCCATTGAGATGATTACGAACAACTGGATGTTTGGGGTGTGTGTTGAGGTTGTGATGTGCCTTCAGATCCTTTATTTCTTTAACTCAGTGTTCGACAAATCTGCCCAAAAGCAAAAGCGGTGGATATACTTTATTATTTTCGGGGTGCTTGGTTACGTTTATATTTCCGTTCCGGTTTCCTTTGTGATTTCTTCGATCCTGGCTTTAGTGGTCATCTTTAGTTTGGCGTTAGCCTATACTGTGGAACTGAAAACAAAGATCATTTTTACTGTGCTGTATGGTGTGTTAATGTCTATTGTTAATTTTATTTCGATCTATTTTTTTTATCTGTTGGATTCGGTTGACCTAACCAGTCTTGATCCAGTAAATGAACAGAATCAGAGCTTGTTATTCAAGGCCACCCTGCTCAGCTTCACGATTATGTTTGCCGTCATTCAGATTATCCGGCTGATTGCGAAACGCAGAAGCTTCTCTTTGCATTATCGTTATTATATATTATTTATACTTGTCCCTATCATCAGCATCTACCAGTTGAATGTGCTCACGAATTACAATGAGATGAACATCCATTATTTCCTTTCTGCTATTGGATTTCTTTTTATAAACGTGATGATCATCTACATTTTTGATACGATTATTGATAAATTCCAGTTCAAGCATGAGAATGCCCAGCTGCAGCAGCAGATGGACTACCAGGATGCAAATTATGAAAAGACTGTACACAGCTTTAAATCGATCAAAAGAATAATTCACGACACGAACCAGCAGTTTCTCTATATCGAGGAGTGTATTAAGCGAAATGAGCCAGCGGCAGCATTAGAGCATATCCGAACGACGTTAAATAAAGTCGAAGACGCTTATCAGCGGGTAAATACAGGCCACTTGGTAATAGACGCCCTCGTTACTAATACGCTTAACATCGGCCAAGCGAATGGCATTCGGATAGATACGAAGCTGAACTTGTATTCTCCTGAGATATTGATAGATCGCTATGACTTATGTGTCGTACTCGGAAATATGCTGGATAATGCGATTGAAGCTTCCAAGCATGTGAAAATCGCAGAGGACCGGTACGTCGTGATCAAGATATTTTCCCATGAATCCGCTCTGTTCATACACATTCTTAACCATATGGATAATGAAGTCGTTCCTTTGCGCAGCCAAAAGCCTAACCCGGAGAATCATGGCATCGGGCTCATGAATATCGCCAGACTCTGTGATAAATATGGCGGCCACATGACTATTGAAACCAAGCAAAAAACCTTTCACAATATGGTCATGCTGCCCTTTTGAACGAACAATCCCTAAACAAGCTGTTGTTTAGGGATTGTTTTTTAGCGTTTCGGGGTGTTTTTGCATATACCAGCCTCCTCTCTTGTATGCTGAATACAGACCATTAAACCCCGGTGAATTCCGGTAAAGGAACCTAAGGAGGAAGTTATCATGAAGAAAATCATTACTGTAGTAATGGCAGCTATGCTCGTGGTCATACCCATGAGTTCGGCTTCAGCACAAATCAGCAAGGAAACCGTACAGGAGAAGGCTCAAAAACTGGCTGCAAAAATCGTGTCCGACTATGGGGTAACCGGCTTGCAGTACGCCATTATGGATTCGGGATCGATTGTATTATCGGACAGCGCGGGTGTCCAGGATAAAGCCACCAACGCTCCAATTACGAAGGACACGATGTTTGGTATCGGCTCCGTCAGCAAAATGCATGTAACGGCAGCAGCGATGATGCTGGCTGATGAAGGCAAAATAGATATTGATCAACCGCTTGTCACGTATATCAGGGATTTTACCATGGCCGACGAAAGATATAAGAAAATTACACCACGCATGCTTATGAATCATTCGTCAGGGCTTTACGGAACTCATTATGCAAATAGCATGCTGTTCGATGACAATGATACCCGCAGTCATGATGAGTTATTGCTGAGGCTTCAATCCGAGCGCTTAAAGTCCAACCCGGGCGAATATTCGGTGTATTGTAACGATGGATTTCAGCTGCTGGAAATCCTCGTGGAACGAGTAAGCGGCTTAAGCTATACCGAATTTCTGGATCAGAAGGTTATCCAGCCGCTGAAATTAATCTCCACCCAAACGCCGCTTAGTGCTTTTGACAGAGAAAAACTGGCGAAAACCTATTACCCTACAATGGAACAGGCTTTACCCGTTGAGAATGCCAACGTCATTGGTGCAGGCGGGCTCTACTCCACTGCTGAAGAGCTTACAATTTTCGGGGATGTTTTGATCGGTAATCGGACGAATATTTTATCAGAGAAGTCATCCACCGCGATGCAAAATCCTGAATATAGAAATGGCTTATGGGTACCTGAGGAGACAAACATCTATAACTATGGTTTAGGCTGGGATGCCGTTAGCTTGGCTCCGTTTGATGATTACGGCATCAAGGCCTTATCCAAAGGCGGGGATACCATTATGTATCATGCTGCCTTAACTTCATTGCCTGAGCATAATATTTCAATCGCTGTCCTGTCATCGGGAGGGAGTTCGATCTACAATAGTATTTTTGCATCTAACGTTCTACTTGAATATTTGCAGGACAAAGGCAAGATTAAAGAGATTTTGCCGGATCGAACCTTTGAACCATCTGTGAAGGTCAACATGCCGGAGGAGCAGCTCGCTTATTCTGGATTATACGGCGCAGTTGGCACAACGATAGATGTGGAGATGAAGAACGGAGAGATGAAGCTTCCCGCTCTGGTCGGGGGGATTATCCCGCCACAAACCTATGTGTATACAGGCAAAGGACAATTCAAAAACAACGATGGCAATGTGACGATAAGCTTTGACAAACAATCAAATGGAAATACCTATATTAAGCTTGATTCATATGTGGATATCCCTGGAATCGGGCAAACGATTATGGTCACCTATGAATATCAGAAGCTTGAAGCCAATCCTCTGCAACCGGCAACCAAAGCCGCATGGGAAAAAAGAAACGGTAAAAATTACTATGAGTTGGGAGAAAAGATCAATTCGCTATTCTATCTCTCCCCTGCCATCTTAGTCAAAAATATAGCTGTGGATAGTGAAAACGGCTATGCATCAGGCACTAAAATTGTTGATGAGCATACAGCTGTAAATGCCGTTGAAATTCCGGTTATGAGCGGAAGGGATGCCTTCAATTTGAGCTTCCATACCGTGAACAACAAAGAGTATTTGACAATAGATGGGCAGTCTTATCTAAGTGAGGATGCTGTTAATCCGATCTACGGCGGAAAAACTTCGATCTGCACGATTGAGGATAGCGGTCATGCCGTATGGTTCAAAATCGGTGACAAATCAGCTGCTAAAATGATGAGCGTTGATGCTCCTGCAACCGGAGGATTCGTCGTTTACGATGAGAAAGGAATGCTTGTGTTCTCCTCTATCTTTAATAAAGATAAGCCAGTCGCTCTCCCAAAAGGCGGGATGATTGTTTTCGGCGGCGAGGCAGGAGATGTTTTTCAGATTAGTATGAAGAAATAGAGGTTTGGAACAACAGGATGATCCCTGGAGTTACATTAAAAAAACAGCCTGATTTCGGTGGAGACTCACTGAAATCAGGCTGTTTTTTTATCGAATCCTTAATTGTCCTTCAGGTTCTACATATTCAATAAAGGTGCCGTCACTTCTGATTTGTACCCGCCTTCTACAATGAAATTCCAACAATAAGTTTATCAGGAGACCTCTGCGCCCATACTGGATTAAAAGAATCCTTAAGGAGAGGGAGAACGTTCATGCGTTTTCGTAAAAGCAACCCCCTTAACAAAGTTAAAAAGCCCCAGGTCCAGCACAGCGAGAGTCAACCTGCACATTCAGAGGAACCGATCAGTGCATGTCTTGGACAAAACCTTCAGCAGATCAGACAAACCGTCGGTAACAGCACCGACATTATCATCAGAGAAGTTCGCATTGGCAAGGACGGGAGCCAAATCATCGCGATCCTCTATACCGACGGCTTGGTGGATAAAAATATAGTCTCCGACTTCATCATGAAGTCGATGATGCTCGATAGCAGCCTGTCTGAGGACGTGAACCGCAGGATTCAAATCTCCTCCAATGTCTTGCAGATTTTGAAAGATTACGCTCTGACCATCGGTGACATCCGGGATATTACCGACTTTGATACCTTATATAACGCTCTGTTGTCCGGGGATGCAATCATCCTGATTGACGGTGAGACAAAGGGAATAGTGGTCAGCGCACGTGGATGGAAGGATCGCGGTGTCACCGAACCTGCCTCGGAAAATGTCATTCGTGGACCGCGGGAAGGATTTTCGGAAACACTGGGCACGAATACGGCCTTGATCCGGCGCAAGATTAAAGATCCGAATCTGTGGCTGGAAACAAAACAAATCGGTCGCGTGACCAAGACCGATGTCGCTGTCATGTATATCAAGGGGATCGCGAACCATAAATTGGTCGAGGAAGTGCATGAGCGATTGAATCATATTGATATAGACGGTATTCTCGAAAGCGGGTATATCGAGGAGTTAATCCAGGACGAAACTTTCACCCCTTTTCCAACAGTGTACAACTCCGAACGCCCAGACGTCATCGCCGCCGAACTGTTGGAAGGAAAGGTCGCTATCCTAATTGATGGAACCCCGTTTGTGCTTGTCGTACCTGCGCTGTTTGTATCCTTCCTGCATTCGGCAGAGGATTATTATCAGCGTGCAGACATCAGCAGCTTCATCCGGATTATTCGTTACACCGGGGTTTTTATCTCCCTGTTCGGTCCATCCTTATATATTGCCATCACTACGTTCCATCAGGAAATGCTGCCGACCTCACTGCTGATCGGTCTGGCAGCACAGCGGGAGGCTGTTCCCTTCCCCGCTTTTATCGAAGCACTCATGATGGAATTGACCTTTGAAATATTGCGGGAAGCTGGCGTTCGCATGCCGAAGTACATCGGGGCAGCCGTCTCTATCGTAGGCACACTTGTCATCGGGCAAGCAGCCGTCGAGGCGGGCATCATATCTGCAGCAATGGTGATTGTCGTGTCTATTACCGCGATTTCCAGCTTTCTTCTCCCTGCCTATAATATGTCCATCGCTTTTCGTATGCTGCGGTTCCCCTTGATGGGACTAGCCGCTTCATTTGGGCTGTACGGGATCATCATCGGAGGCATTGCCCTCATCCTGCATCTGTGCAGCCTTCGTTCTTTCGGCGTTCCGTATATGAGTCCGCTTGCGCCCCTGATCCCGGCAGACAACAAGGATACGTTAATACGGCTCCCGCACTGGATGATGGTCTCCCGTCCCCGGTTACTTAATCAGAAGAACGTGAATCGCCAAAACAACGCTTCATCCCGAAAATCACGGGAATAAACCAGAGGAGACAAGTGCGGATGGAAAGGAGTGGACAAGCTTGAAACGGAAGGCCTTTCTTTTTCTAATTCTTACACTGGGCACGCTTCTGACTGGCTGTTGGAACCGCAAAGAATTGAATGAGCTTGCAATCGCCGTTGGTTTGGGAATTGATAAACAGGGAGATCAATTCCGGGTTTCTGTCCAAGTCGTAGATCCTGGAGAAGTATCTACCCAAAAAGGGGCAAGCGGGCGGGCCCCCGCCATATTGTATACATCGGAAGCCGATACCGTATTTGAAGCGGTCCGAAAAATAACAACGCTAAGCCCTAGAAAAATCTATTTTCCCCACCTTCGCATATGCGTGATCAGCGAGTCGATGGCCATGGAAGGAATAGCAAAAGCCATGGACTTCCTGTCCAGGGACCATGAATTCCGCTCCGATTTTTACCTTGTAATATCGAAAGGCGCAAGTGCGGAGGATACGCTCAAAATCATGACGCCCTTTGATCCTATTCCAGCAGACAAGCTATTCTCATCCCTGGAATCTTCGGAAAAAAACTGGTCCCCCAGTACAACGGTAACCTTAGACCAATTAATGGCCGATCTCATAAGTGAAGGAAAGCAGCCTATCTTGACTGGACTTCAAATCGCTGGAGATCAAGACTCTGGAGAAACAAAAAAGAATGTCGAAAAGATCTCCCCCCCTACTAGCCTACAATTTTCTGGGCTTGCTGTATTCAAAAAAGACAGATTGATCGGCTGGTTAAATGAAACAGAAAGTAAGGGTTACAACTTCATCCTCGGCAAAGTGAAAAGCTCTGTTGGCTTTGTAGCCTGTCCTAAAGGTGGCAAAGTCGTAATGGAAATCATCCGGACCCATGCCTCCATGAAAGGGTACATTTATAGAGGGGAGCCCCAGATCAATATTCACCTTAAGATTGAAGCCAACGTGGGGGAAGTTGAGTGTAGCGAACTGGATCTGACTAAGGTGAGCACGATTTATGACCTTCAGAAGAGAAGCGAAGAAAAGATAGCAGGAGTGATAGAGTCTGCCATCAAGAAGGCTCAAAAATCGTACAAAGCTGACATTTTCGGATTCGGTGAAGCCATTCACCGCAGTAACCCGAAGGCTTGGAAGTCACTTAAACAAAATTGGGATAATGAGTACTTTGCAGAACTGCCGGTGAACATCAAAGTTGATTTCAGGATTCGACGCTTGGGTACGACTGGAAGCTCATTCCTGAATGAAATTAAGAAGTAGGCTGCCAATCGGTATCATTTTACCATGCGAAAGAAGGTGATTAACGATGCTAACCCAGATGGCGGTCATACTGGGAATAATGCTGTCCGCTGCTGCGATCATATTTCTCGAAGTTCCCTACATGTTGAGAAAAAGGTTAAAAAAGGAGCTATGGGTGTTTTCCATCCTGCTCCTCCTTGGGGTGGGGATCAGCAGCGCCAAGGCATTGCAATGGGATATTCCCACCCCTTTGGATTGGATTACAATTGTGTATAAACCATTCACTGATTTTCTAACCCATATCGGTCTAATAAAATAAAAACGAGGTGAAAGTGGTGTCTAAGCAAGTCAAAATCTCCGGACGTCAATTTATGGTCTTAACGACTTTATTTACGATCGGCAGCGCAATCCTTGTCATTCCCTCAGGTATGGCCTTCCTGGCCAAACAGGATGCGTGGATCGCTGCGTTTGTTGGCGTGGGATCCGGTTTTTTCCTCGTATGGATTTACAACACAATAGCGACCCTTTATCCACGGATGACATTGGTTGAGATCATTGAAGCCCTTCTCGGAAAATGGTTGGGCAAAACCATTTCTCTTCTATTGATCGTTACTCTTTTCTTGAGTGGTCCTGCCTCAGCGTTGTATGATGTAGGAAATTTTCTAACTACCCAAATCATGCCGGAAACGCCGGCTCAATCCGTAAATATTCTTTTTGCCGTCATTGTAGTCATGGGGGCACGGCTTGGAATTGAAACATTTGCCCGTTCTGCTGAACTATTGTTCCCCTTATTTATCCTTCTTTATATTTCTTTAGTTATTTTAATTGGGCCTGAGATCAAACTGGAAAATGTCGAGCCCGTGCTGGAAGCAGGAATAGGGCCGATCTGGCCTGCTGCACTATCCTTTATCAGTGTTTTGTTTCTACCCCATATCGCTTTGTTAATGATTTTTCCGGCTGTGAATCGTATTGATAATGCCCGTAAAGCTTTTTTCAACGGAAGCATGCTTGGCGGGCTGATGATGGTCCTGATTGTTGCATTGTCGATTTTGGTTTTAGGAGCTGATTTAACGGCAAAAAGTATATTTCCAAGCTATTCGTTAGCCCAGAAAATCAACATCGGCAATTTTCTGCAGCGCATTGAAGCCATCATGGCCATCATGTGGTTTATTTCGCTCTATTTTAGGGTCACTATATACATATACGTAATTGTGTTGGCCATTGCTCAAATTTTTAAATTAGAAGATTATCGGCCTCTAGTTTCACCACTCGGAATGATCTTGGTTGTCATGTCGGTAGTCATATATCCGAATGTCCCTTACCAACAAACGTGGGATGGGACAGTATGGTTATCTTATACGTTATCTATAGGGCTTCTTTTGCCTTTACTGCTGCTCAGTATTCATGTGATACGAAAACTATGGTCAAAGAAAAGAACAGAATCCAAAGGGTAAGTCACACTGGGCACCGCCTGGCCAGTCAGATGGCCGAGCTTAAAACAACCATCCCGATTCTTGCCGGTACTCCCTGAAGGTTAACCACCATGGAATGAAGAAGAACCGGCCACTTATTGATGGCCGGTTCTTCTTCATTTAAACCTTAAAGAGATCACGATATTATGTCTCTTGTGTCATATGTGCGTGATCTGGTGCTTTTTGGTTCATGATCGGCAACAT
The DNA here is from genome assembly GCF_038593145.1 of Paenibacillus sp. FSL L8-0340. Taxonomy (NCBI): domain Bacteria; kingdom Bacillati; phylum Bacillota; class Bacilli; order Caryophanales; family Paenibacillaceae; genus Paenibacillus; species Paenibacillus sp. FSL L8-0340. The sequence goes on along the minus strand of NZ_CP151967.1, from coordinate 3,818,172 downwards.
GACCAGTGCGCCAAGAAGAAATAATAATCCTGCTCCGCTATAGATCGTACCCAGCGAGAAGGCATCTTTTAACACACCAGCGAAAGACATGGAAACGACCATCATCCCAACGAACATCGGATTCAGAACCCCATTCACCCGGCCGACAATGGAAGCATGTGACCATTTCAGAATCATTGTGCTAATCCCAATATGAATGCAAGGGAAAACAAGCCCATTCAGAAATTGAACAGTCAGCGTAACCGGAACGCTCGTCGAATACCCGACAATGACCGTACAGACCGCGCCTGCCAGCATCCCTATCGCAAGAAGTAGCTGCGGTGGAACCCGTTTCGCGAATACGGCTACGATCCCGCCCCCGATCAGCATGGCTGCACCATTCACCATCAGCAGATATTGCAGGAACTCCTCACTTTTGCCTAGCCGCTCCGTTACAATAAACAGGTTGAGCGCTTGGGCTATGCCAACAGCGAGTCCCGCGAGAATAAACGCAAGTCCAAGCATACGCAGCACTTGGCTTTGCCAGACATAACGGAAGCCTTCAATAAAATCTTTACGGAACTGCCCTTTTACAGCAGCTGTCTGAGGTTCCATATTATCCTCAGGCAGCCGGATAAGGACGAGTGCAGAAAGCAGAAATACCACGCCCATTACAGCGATCGAAGTTTCAAGGCCAAACTTGCTGTAAACGAAGGTGCCAAGCATAGGACCAAGCACCATGAAGATAGCCATCAGCGATTGGAATAAAGCCATCCCTTGCTGCAGCTGTTCTTCCCGCACATGATACTTAAACAATCGCATACTTGAAGGCTGCGAGAACTGCGAAAGAATAGCTGAGATGAAGGCGACAAGGTAAACGGAATGCCAGGAACCGTAGTGGATAGTTAGAAGTACTACGAATACCGACACCGCGGATAGTAGATCGCACCAGATCATCGTTCGCTTCGGCCTCCAGCGGTCGGCAAATGTGCCACCGATGAAAGAAAAAACAAAAATAGGCGCGAATTCAGCTACGCTGATTAGCGAAATGGCATAGGGATCATTGTTTGTTCTATCCGCAACGTATAGGAGAATAGCGAAATTACGTACCCAGATGCCGATCTGCAGGAGCACACTTGATAATAAAATCGTCTGCAGGAACCGATTGCGAAACAGACTTGGTGCATTGGAGCTATTTTCATGCCTATTCAATCTTTTCAACCCCCAATTTGTCTAAAATACTTTTCTTAATGAATCGAATGACTCTCCTTTCAATTCCTAATTATACTGACCTCATCATCGTGCACATCCTTCTAAAGTCTGAAATTTCAGAATGCATATCCACGAGACGTTCAATCTGGAATTATCAAAAAACCCGGCAGAGGATTCTGCCAGTTAATGCAGGATTGATTTAAGAAATCAAATATTAGCAGGTTTGAGCCTTCTCGCTTCTTGCAGATGAAATGACAAGTATAATCCTAATCCGGCAAAAGCCGTCAATGTCCAGAATGCAATGTGGATGCCTTGGAGCATATCCAGCGGAAAGGATAAGGAACTGGCGCTTGCAGTTGAAGTCATTATCGTTACAAGTAAGGCACCTCCTATTGAACTGCTGAGCGAGCGTAGCGTGATCGTCATTGGAGAAGCATGAGCAACCATGGTGTTTGGGATACTTGCCATGGCATAGGCCGTAATTGGAGCCATCACTGTCCCTACTCCAAACATAAGCAGGGCATACATTTTAACCAGTAGAATAAAGGACGTCTCTATTGATAACGTGAGGGCAAGAGCTAATGCCATGATCAGAATGAGCATAAATCCTCCCTGAGTTACGCGGCTAACCCCAAACCGGTCATATAGTCTGCCTGAGATCAGACCGGAGACACCAATCAGCAATGCACCCGGCAACAGCATAAGCCCGGACTCCCGAGGTGTTAAGCCTCTTATCGTCTGTGCATACAGAGGAAGAAGGAGTTCAACCCCCACCATCACCGCAAACAAGATCACCCCCGCAATGGAAGATCGGGTAAAGGATCGGTGCCGAAACAGCTTGAAATCAAGCAAAGGTGCCGTGAGCTTGAGCTGTCTTTTAATAAACACCGCCACGATCAGGAATCCAGCCAGAAGGATGACCCCAGCGACAGCGGGATTTCCCTTTTCTTCCCCGACAATGCTAAATCCATACAAAATACCGGCGAATCCGAGTGAAGAATAGATAATGGACCTGGTGTCGAGCTTGGTCTGATGAGTCTCTCCTACATTCCGCAGCGTGAAATGCGCTAAGAATAAATTGGCGGCTGCAAGCGGCGCCACAGCGTAAAACAACAGTCTCCATGAATGGTTCTGAACCACGAACCCAGACAGAGTGGGCCCAAGCGCCGGAGCCAGCCCCAAGACCAAACCGACTACTCCCATCGCTGCACCGATTTTCTCCTTCGGAAAGACTCTTAGTATTGTCGTCTGAAACAGCGGAAACAGCAGACCCGCACCGATGCCTTGAACCAAACGCCCCGTCAGGACTAGCGGGAAACCCCAGGCGATCCCGGCAATCAGTGTTCCTGCTGTGAACGCTCCGACAGAAGCCATGAACAAGGCCCTCGTGGTAAACTTTCCGATCAAAAATCCGGCAACTGGAACAGTTATACCTATCATCAGGTAATACACTGTAATCAGCCACTGTGCTTGATTCTCATGAATTGCAAGATCCTGCATGACACGCGGCAACGCCGTGTTTAACATCGTTTGCATCAATTGGGCTAAAAAATTGGCAACCACCAGGGAGGCAACAATAATGCTGGGTTTATTAGTCAAGCTATCTTCACCGCTTTCAGAAGTACTATTCGGATGCAGCGAGCTGCTGCAAGGCGTGTATGGATACAGTTATCCCTTTCGATTGAATGAGTTATGAATCATCCTTTCAAGATTAATAAACTACATTATAGATACAATATATCTATAATCAAGATAAATAATAGACTTCGAATATCTACAATATATCTGATTGATTATTTTGTCAATCTGATTTTCACTTATTCCTGTGCTTGCACTTATAAAATAAAAAGATCCGTTAACTGCTTCAAGAGCAGTTAACGGATCTTTGATTGTAAATGATGCGGTCGAGAGGACTCGATCTCCATGATATTGCTACGATCCTCCCCCACTTTAATGTAGAATATAGTTAAATCTTCAATTTAATCGTCTATGGAGGTAAGAATAATGAAATTACGTATCAAATATATAAGTTTGAGTGCCCTACTATTTACTACTGTCTTCGTCTTTGGAAAGTCGGATACGCTCAATGAACAATATGTAGAATCACCAATGATAGACAACGTTAGCTCGGAATTTATTTCTGATTCTCAACTTCCAATTTCAGATCGGAATCTGATTGAAGTTCCGGTTGTTGACGAAGACAAAGGTCTCGTCCAACTCATTCCGAATTATAAGGAAGAGGACGCTTCCCCAATTAAACTTTTGCCATCCCAATAAGCCCCAGGGCTAACCATGGCGGGTGGCTTGCGCCAGCTCGGAAAGCCACTTTTCCCGATCCCCTTCGGCTTTGGCGGCTATCTTCTTCAGTTTGTCCGTTCCGCCCCAGATCAAATAAACGATATGCTCCACCTCATAGTTCTGAAGACCGCGTACTTGATCAAGCAGCAGCCGGAGATGAGCCTCAGCTTCCATATCGGTTTGGATCTTCAGCTTCATCGAATCCGTGCTATGCAGCATGCATTTCACTAGCGTAGGAATTGTCTCCAAGTGAATGCCCTGCCGTTCGGCCAACGCGACTGTGAAGTGATTCTGAACGGACTGGTGTTCTTCGTCAACCATCCCCATGTATTGTTCTACTAATGGAAAATAAATCCTATCTGTGAGTCCAAGGCCGAAGACCGCATAACTGCCCGGCATACAATTTTTTTCGCCTTCCGTATCCGTATACCATTCGAATGTTTCCATCGCCACCCGGGCGTACTCCTCCAGTAAGGGGTGCAAATTTGGATATTCCATAGCGTTAGCAAAGAAGCGGTGCGTGCTCGACTTGGCCAATCCTTTCATCGGCAGCCATTGCTTGACGCTTGATTTCAGCTTGATTTGATAGCTTTTCGGGAAGCCCAGGCTTAGTAAGTGAGTCAGAAACCGGAGTGCCCGCGCGTAGCTCTCCTCCGTTTCTTGCTTAATGGCTATGGTCACCTCGGCAAACACGTCGTTGGCTGTGCATTCCGCCAGTTCATCGCGAAAGCTGACGTCCTCCTTGGAGAACGTTCCACTGCCTTCCTTTGTCAGACGTTTTGCTTGGGAGCTTCCCAATTCGATAGCGCAATTCAAAATGTCCAGCCCCACACTTCTACTATAAGAAGGTTCGTATTTAAGAATCAGGATTGCAGCATAGAGAGCCAGTTCAATCGGACCTTTCTCCGTATTTTCCAGCCGGGCATCGCTTCTTTTCTTATATTCTTTCTGCCACTGTGTCCCTATATTATCGAAATAACAGGGTAACCAATGCTTCTCTACCCAATTCCTCAAAGCCCCGGTAACATTATTGCGATGCTCGGCAAGATGCTTGTTCCCTTTATTCACATGTTGAATGTTCTCGAAAATAGAAATGATTACACCGGGATCTGTGTCAGGGAACAGCCCCTCGTCCAACAGGTGCCTGGTGAGGAAGAATGTCTCTAAGGGTTTAGTCGGATATTTTCCGGCTTCGAGCTTATCCGAAATATAGGTGGAGATTTGTTCCAGCAATTGTTGTTTCTTCGTCTCGTCGACGTATTCGAGAATACGAACGTTGACTCTGCCCTCCCGCGTTCGAAACTTGCCGTCAAAAGTAAATTGATAATCAATTAGCGCCGAAGGCAGCGCATTCAATTTATGCTGCATATAAGAAGCAAGCTCAGGGACAATCTGCTCTCGCACTTCTTCCTCGCTCAGCAACTCGCCAGGGATGGCCTTACCTCCAGGTAAAGTGAAATTGAGCTCATCATCCGTCACGTCAACCCTGCCCTTGGCATATTCGAGCAGAGCATGATCGTGAATTCCCACCTGCAGCTTGGTACGTTTCACGATTTTTTCTGCGTCCTTATTGCTAATATAGGCTATCCAATTGTCAATCTCCTGTTTCATTTCGTCCAGAATTGTTTCTAAAGTGTGATCCATATCCATAAAGTGCTCCTTATAGTGCTGTTATGAGTTACTTTCTATCATAGCCTGTCCTCCAAGGCAGAACAATTAGGCGCGGGACCCAGTTATATGGCGGGTTCCAGAAAATTGTATGGATATCGTTACTCACTTGCCTTAAGAAGTGTTGAATCAATAAGTGCTTGGACATTCAAGACAGAAATCATACGATTCTTGGATTCATACCTGCACTCGATCACTTGCTTATTGGGATTATCAGGAGGTTCATGAACGACAGAATCAGCAGCGGAGGCAATGTCTTCAACAGAATCAACAACAAAAGCTAATTTATGTGTATGCAAGATGATGAACTTGTCTTGTTCACGGCGTTCCTGACGAGAAATATTCAGTTTTATTCTCAGGTTAATGACAGTGTAGAGTTCTCCGTAAATAGTTGCAAACCCTTCGTGCCAAGGTTCGGCGAATAGAAGCGGTGTGGATTTTTTAGAATCTTGGATTTCCCCGATAGTATTGATATCGAGTCCAAAGTCTTCATTTCCGAGTTTGAATACAATGATTTGGTCCATAAATTAGCCAGCCCCTTCTGATGTCAAATAAGCTCTTTGTTGTTTATTATACTCAAACAAATTTATCACACTTTGATAAGGTCTTTCTATTTACTTTCGGAAGGAAGTGACGAAGATATGATACGATAATTTTTTTATTTTATAATGGATTGTTGAAAAAAACCTCGATAGGCACAGAGCCAATCAAGGTCGATTATATAATTGTTCAAGTTAGGGGCCTATAGTCTTGAGAGCTTCCCAAAAGCTTACAAGGGATAAACCTAAAAATATGATGCCTGCGAAAGCTATAATATTTACGATGGTAACCTCTGCAATAAACCTTTTACGCTTGGACGCCTCCTTCGGTGCCTTGCGAATTAAACGAACCCAACTAGAGGTCCCGTATCTTTTAACCAAGGAATAGTGCACAGGCCAACAAATGAGAGCAGAGATGATAGACAATATAAAGTAAGTCACAAAGATGTCCTCCCTAAAGATTTTTCTCGCTGCTAGAACCCACGTAATTTTCAATATGTAATATTATTCAGCACCGCGTTGAATGTTTTCCATACATGGATCATCCATTGGCCCCATATCTAGATGCGCTCGGAGGGATTGATAATGGCCAGAACCTGATGATCCTCCCAGACCCCATTGATCTTTACGTTGCTTTGAGCGATACCTTCTTTGTGGAAGCCGGCATTCTCAAGCACGCGCATGGATCCGGGATTCCGGGGAGAGGCCTCCCCTGTGATCCGGTGAAACTTCAGCTCCTCGAAGGCATAGCGCACCACCTGCTTCACAGCCTCCGTCATATAGCCCTTGCCGTTATAATCCTGGTCCAGGCAGTATCCGATCATGGAGCACTGAAGCGGACCCCGCACAACAAAGGACAGCCCTATGTTACCAATAATCCGGTCGTCCGCCATGTGGCATACTATGAAGTCATATTTCCGGTCCTCTGCTCTATCGGCCTTACTCTTCTTAATCATTTGGAGCTGCTGCTCCTCCGTATAGAACTCATCGGGGTTGGTTGGGGAAAACTTCTCAAAAAACTCCCGATTGCGCTTGAACATTGCTGTCAATTGTTCGGCATCCGCTTCCTCCGGGAACCGGACGTATACTCGCTGATCTAACATTTGCACCATCCCCATATTTTAAATATTTAGATAATCATGAACTTGGCCTTTGATTGTTACTCTTTCTAGAAAGTCTTAATTAGGGAATCCCCTATAAATCACTCTTTCATTAGCAATATAATCAGAAAAACTCATACTCCCAGATATTACATTTTTATCATAGACAATCAGAATACTTTCTTTTGGTAAATTTTCAAGTATTGCAGAAACAGCAGAACGAGTTTGGCTCATGGCCATATGTTGTCTTTCAATATAATAATAGTATTTTTTACAAACTCCAATCGGCATAATGATATCTTTAGATGTATATTTCCTAAACCCGATACATTCTACTTTAACCACACATATCCCTTTGATAAAAAAAGCATGTTTATTACCAAAATTAAATGTAATTATATTATTATCATTTTTGTATTGATATTCGATTGTCAAATCGTTTTGATATTTAGAAATATAATCATTTACAAACTTTAAACCATTTTCATTTGCATTTCTTGCCATAGTAATACTATCAAACATATTTCCTTTAATATTTAGAACAATATTATTAGATGAGATGTTAATGTTAATATCGTTAGATTTTTCATGTTCGAAACCATTCATAATCAACTCACTAATTGCGCATTTGGTATCCACCCACAAAGCATCAGAAATCCTAATTTTCATATTTTTCTCAAGTTTATTAAATAAGTCCTCTTCTTCCCTTATTTGTATTATGCTGTAATTGTCAAGATCACTATCATCTTTGAATATCATTGCATCATAAATTCCCAAGACAATTTCCCCATTAGAATTCATTGAAAGATTTGGTCTTTGTCTCACTTCCCGATCCTCTCTGCCTACTTTTCTGACACGATTAGCAATATAATCATACATGCTTTGGACAGTTAGATAGCCATTAATCAAACATTCAGTTTTCCCCTCTAATGCATCAATTAGAAAAGTGGTAAACAAACTATATTGATTATTATTAGGAGATATCTCATACGAAGGTTCGTCTTTTCCACTTGAAGCGATTAAAGTTAAAGAGCGAGATTCTTCCATGTAGTCTTTAATATTCTTGAAATTATAATCTCCTATTCCTTTTCTTCCCGAATCCACAACACCACTAAAACATGCATCGATGATAACTAATTTATGTCTACAATTACACTTTTCAATTATTTCTATAATTTTCTTTATTTCTATTAACTCTTCTTCCGTTGCACTAATTGAATCAGAGGGGACAATGAAATTCTTGTCGTTGATTCTATGTCCATGTCCGCTGAAATAGATAACAATATTTTCGTCATATGAAGTGCTTTTTGAGATTGTTTCAATTTCCTCCAGGATGTTTGCTTTTGTTGCTTCGACTTTCTTTCCATCTGAAATAAGTAGTTTACTATTGGAAACGTTTAAATTTAAATTCAATACATTTTCAAACGTTTCGAATACAGCAGTAGCATCCCCACATGCCCTTTTTAGATCTCCAAAATTAGTATCACTGTAACTATTAACCCCTATCGCTAATAAATTCTTTTTACCCATTATTTTATTTAGTATTTTTCTTTGTTTATTTAGCATAATTATTCCCCTGTTTTTTATTTGCGAACATCGTAAAAAAGTCCATCTTTAGAGTATTCGCGAAAATCACAGAACTATCCTGCCTGTTAAACAACCCAGAAATTCTTACTCCCGTGCGATAAGTGAAATGTTTCTTGAAAAGTGTGTAGTTTTGAATTACTTGGAGATATGAAAATATTAAATATCGGTTTTATAAAATAGAAAAAGACGCATGAACTACCCATTAAGAGGAAGCTCAAGCGTCTGGCAATAATAATGAAGGTTAAAAAATCGTCGGCACCATTCCCCCATCCATTCGGATAGGAGAACCTTTAAATGCGGAGGCATCTGGACTGCATACAAATGCAGCTAGTCTGCCTACCTCTTGCGGCCTGATAAACCGTTGGATTTCAGATTGAGGCAGGTTTATCGCCATGAATTTTTTCTCTTTTTCCGCAAAACTAATTTCTTCATTAGGGTAAATGCTATCAATGATTTGATGGACATTCTCGGAGAGCGTGGGTCCCGGCATAATCGTGTTGATGGTAACTTCCGTTCCTATCGTTAGTTTAGATAAACTTTTGGACAAGGATAATAACATCGATTTGGTCATGCAATACTGAGGCATTTGGCCGGAAGGCATGATGGCTTCTTCGCTCGCAATAAAGAGAATGCGGCCATAATCGTTTTTTAACATCTGAGTAAGATAAAATTTAGAACATCCGTTTGCGGCGAGAACATTTGTACGGAAGTATTTCTCTCATACTTCATCGTCAATACCCTCATATGTCATGATTTCATAAATGCCCATGTTGTTTACTAAAATATCCACGCTGGGGTACTTCTTGAATAAAGCTTCCCTTTGCTTAATATCCACGATATCAGCTGTCGCATTCTGAGGAGAGGTGGCCGGGAATTGTGCCTTGATTTCCTGTACTGTTCGTTCTACCTCTTCATCGTTCCGCCCGTTTATTAGTACATTAACTCCTTCTCGGGCCAGTTCGATGGCAATAGCCTTACCGATGCCTTTCGTCGATCCTGTCACAAGTGCGGATTTATTGGCTAGTCCCATATCCATGTTATCTGTCTCCTTTTTCTCTAGATGTTCGAGATAGGGATTATATTACCTTGTCTGAGTCGACCGGTAACTAGCCTTTCACGCCATTATTCTTGCTTAATGCGCCAATGTTATGGTTGTCGGAATGTTTGGACCTATATGTTCGGCACGCCAATGGGATGGAGTATCGCCTTGCCATGAGCGAAAGGCACGGTAGAACGAGTTCTGATCCTCATATCCGATAAGGAAGGCTACTTCTTTAATATCTAGTGAGGGGTCAGACAAATACTCTAGCGCCTGCTCATGTCTAGCTTGCATTAACAGCTGCTTAAAGCTCGTACCTTCGTCCGTAAGGCGACGCTGCAAGGTGCGATCGCTCATACCCAGTTCCCTGGCGATAGCCTGAATGTCGGGCCGCCCTCCTGTGAGGCTGCGTTTCATGATCCATTTGACTGTTTCGGTCATGGAGCGGCCGTATTGCCGTTCATCCAGCGTACGATCCAGAGCGGGAGTCAGAATCTACAACAACTCTTCGTTGTACGAAACAAAAGGGCAGTCCAGATCTCTTCAACGCAGCGTCAACCGGTTACATTCCGTGCCGGTCCGTATCGGGCAGCCGAAGTAAGTTTCAAGCGACTTTACATCGCCCATTGGCTGTGAGAATTCAACAAGCTTCGCGGTTAAAGGCTGTCCGCTGCCCCGGCGACCGAGCTCCAGAAGCGTGGCAAGTGTAATCCCTACCAGCAATGCCGGACCGACTTGTCCGGTAGGCTGCCAATCCAGTTCGATCCTGCAGCTTTCGCCTTGCTCGGTAATCTGTAAGCTCTCAGGAGGACACAACTGCTTGTACCGGGCCATGCGGTTAAGCGCATCGCGATAGTCGCGAGCATGGTATGTCGCCATGACGGACGGCGGATAATGCGCTGTATCAAACGCAGTAGAAAGTTTGATGATTCCTTGGGAGATATCGCCGACGAGATCAGAGTATGCCTGCCAGACCGCAAAATATTGGGCGACCGTGACTCCTGCAGGTCCGTTGATAATGGTGAGCGGCAGCCGCGCTTGACGAACAACATCGTGAGCGGCAATTCCTAATTCTCGCAAACCAGCCCAGAACCCTGGCGGGAGCTTTATACGGTCAGGGGTATGGAATGTCATGCTGTTAAGCCTCCTTGTCTGAAATACCTGGTCCCTTAAAATTAAGAAAACCGCGCGGAGCGCGGCTCTTAGCTGTTTATTAGGTTTAGTCTATTATTCGTCTTATCTTATTTGCCGAAAAGCCTTTCGTAACGCCCTGCTTGGAAACCCTGCCAACGTAGCTGTGCCATCTTGCTGGAAAGTTAGCTCCGTCCGGCGAACCTGCAGATCCTCCATCCGATAACGGTCCGTCAAAAGGTGGATTACCTGATTATTGCTTCCTCGCAGGCCTATATCAGCTGACTGGTCTGCCTCATAGCGGCCGTCGATCAGCACATCGATATACTCCATAATGTTCTTCCCTTTCGGCAACTTGGAAATTTCCTCTTGGGTATACCCGCTGAACACGATGATGGAATATCCATGTTGACGTAGCTTCTTGAGCAGTAGCAGCAAGCCATCCTGTTGTTGAAAAGGCTCCCCGCCGCTTACGGTTATGCCTTCCACGTCATTTGGAATGCTTTTGCAGAGCTCATCAATGCTCATTTTGATACCAATTCCTGGTTCGTGAGAAGCCGGATTAAAACACCCATTGCAAGCAAGGGTACAACCCTGCATATGTATGACCGAACGCAGCCCCGGGCCATTCACCAAGGAGTAAGGAGTAACACTAGTATGAAGCAGGAGCTGAATTTCGGTGTCCTGAACAGATTCATTAAATGGTGATCTGCTATTCATAAAAGCTTTTCGTACTTGTTCATAGTTCCATGCTTCGCAGAATAAAATTCCGGCTTTCGCTGTTTTTTCGTTATCTGTCCCAAGGCAACCTCAAATGGCCGGGTCGCGGCGTCGCATTCAGTACCCTTATAGTTCTGAGCCTCGATCGAAACGGAACCGTCGGGTCCGACCATTATGATAATCTGCTTCATTTCACAGCTCCCTTCCTCCACCTGATAGCGCCTGCGTTAGCACCACTTTCACTGACCCGTCGGGCATGGATTGGCGGCTTACCGAATAACCCAATTTGCGGGCCTCCATAGTGGCTAGAACTACACCATACGTTTGCAGAAGGCGGCCTCCACCCTCACCGATTTCTTTGGCCACATGTCCCTGATACCAGTCGGTGATAATTCCGTAGTGGCCGTCCTGCTGCTTATTCAAAACAACGTCATACGGTCCTTTGCATTTGATGACATAATCTCCATTTATCGTTCGTCCCCCATAGCCCCGCGCCTGGCCTTCTTGCACAAGTTCTAATCCGAGTTCCCGGCATGCCATACGGACCGCCTCGATATTTTTAATGGTTGTCTGCAATGTTGTAAAATGTGACACCAGTTCCTCCTAACTCCGCTTAAATAAATAAGCGTCTCTTATTGTCGTCGCCGTTCATCTCCACCATGCTGGATGAGGCGGGACGCGCATTCGCCATGCCCCATTCCCGGATACGCTCGACATGCGACTTCATAATTTGCGAAAGTGGTTTGGTTGCCCGATATGCTTCCGAGATGTCACCCGTCTGCAAATCGCGATGTTCACTGAAAGCCCGATAGAGCCCGGACACGATTGCCTGCTCAATCTCGGCTCCACCAAAACCGTCGCTTTCCCGGGCAAGCTGTCCCAGATCGAAAGCGTCCGGATTCCGCCTGCGTTTTATCAGATGAATGCGAAGAATATCCTTTCGTTCTAGCTCGTTGGGCAGATCTACATAAAACAGTTCATCGAACCGCCCTTTCCGCAACATTTCAGGGGGCAGAGCATTCACGTTATTCGCCGTGGCGAATACAAAAACGGGCCGCGACTTTTCTTGCATCCATGTGAGGAAGGTCCCAAGTACACGCGCCGTTACACCGGAATCTGAGGAGCCCGATGTCTGCAATCCGGCCATCCCTTTCTCCAGTTCATCGATCCATAAAATGCAAGGCGATATCGTCTCGGCCAAATTCAGCGCCCGTCTCATCTGCTCCTCGGACTGCCCTACAAGGCTTCCGAATACCTTCCCGATATCGAAGCGCAGCAGTGGCAAGTTCCAAGCGCTCGAGATCGCTTTGGCTGAAAGGGATTTACCGCTGCCGGGCACGCCTACAACCAGAACTCCTTTTGGGTTTGGCAAACCGAAGGCTTGAGCTTCCTCGGAAAAGGCCCGTTTTCTCTCAGACAACCATGATTTGAGCAAATCCAGCCCGCCGATTTCTTCCGTTGTAAGCTCTGCCGGTATGAACTCGAGCAGTCCCGACTTTCGTATAACATTTGATTTTTCAAGCTGGACGTTGCGAATCGCGTCGGTCGAAAAGCTTTTGTAGCGCACAAGTGACAGAGCGAAAACATTTTCCGCCTCCGCGCAAGTGAGGCCCAGTGCATTTTCCAATAGTGCCTTGCGATCATCTATCTGAATAGATTGAGGAACAGACTCTAGAACACTGTCCAGTACTGAGGATAACTCATCTATTTTGGGTAGAGGAATATCGATTAGTGTAATTTCTTTTTCAATTTCGGGGGGAAGGTCTACGCGGCAGGAGAGAAACACAAGATGGCGGCCGCGGCTTTTGGCGATCGGGATCAGATCCTTAATCTTTTGCAGCACTTCAGGGCTCCCCAGATAGAAATGAAAGCTGAGAAACACGTAGAGACTCGAATCCTCGCCGTCTCTCACCGCATTAAGCGCTTCTACAGGGTCTGTTACTTCCAGCCGTTTTCCCGTATCTTTACTTATCCAGCCTTCGGTAATTGACCACACTTTTAGTTTAAGGGACTGATCTCGGGCTACTTTGGCCAATTGCGTTAACGCACGCGCTTCCTCCCATGTACGAATCCATAGTGTCGGGTAACCGGCTTGCAGGTAACTGGTGATATCAAACATTGAAGTCTATCCTTTCACTTGTGTATTTCCTAATATTCGAAGTAAAGCTATAATAATTATACATTCAGCTGGGCTTTCTATATAGATTGAATTTAAGATTTCCCCATTTGGGCGAGGACGTAACTACTGTGAATATTTGGACTTCCGGCCGCTGTTGTCGTAAGAATTTCTTGATTTAACCCGCTATTTGCGGTGGAAATCCGGGGACAAAGGCGGTCGCTATCGCTCCTACAGTTCCAAAATTCCCCTCCGCTACTTTTGCCTTTTTGTGTAGTTATTAAATTCATTCTATATAGCCATTATTTATCCAAGCAAGCTTATTTTTAAGGAGGGCATCATGGCGATACTCACGATTGAAGATTTTAACCGTCAAGCGGCCGGGGACTTACTACGAATTACCCGAAGCGAAACGTTTCAGAGAATTTTTGTCCGTCAAAACAGTAATTTAACCCAAAGCGAGTTTGAGCAACTCGTCGAAGAATTTACGGGGCACCTCAATTGCAGCACAGCGCAAGGTGAAGCTTTTCTTGTGCTAATGCTTCATTATCTGGGTATCAAATACGAGTCTAACCCGGCAATAGTCCATCCCGTGTTTTCGCCAGCCACAGCTCCACAAGGCATCATCACGAAGCGGGAATTCTCAAAGGAAGAGAAACGGGCCTTTCTTGAGGCAGTCAAGCAGGCAAAAGTCGAAACCGTAGCCTCCTTCGTGCAGCAGGGCTATGATCTGGAAACGAAACACCGCAACAAAAAAACCGCCCTTTTGGTGGCCGCCTCCGAAAACAAAGCGGCTCTTGTCGAATATCTAATCAGCGCGGGCGCCGATGTCAATGCGGAAGACTCGGAAAATGAAACAGCCTTAAGTTACTCGATCATCAACCGCAATGAAAAGCTCATCGAGCTGATTTTGCCGAAATCCAACGTTCGCTCTCTGGACATTGCACTGCACGCCTGCAACCGGAACGATGCGGATCCAGCTTTGGTACGAAAAATCGTGGAAGCGGGGGGAGATCCTTACTCTCAAAAGGTATGGATTCCTTCTCCCATCATGCAGGCTGTCAATACAGGGAAAGTTGGGATTCTGGATACATATATCACTATTTTAAAAGCAAACGGACGTCCCGCAGAACTCGGGAATCTCATGGAAGAACTCCTCAAATGGTACCCGAAAAATGCGGTCTATCATCTGCTGATCAGACATGGAGCTGAGAAAACTTATCAAGATGGCACGGGGCGGAATTTGATCAGTCTTGCCATAACGTACAACGATATTATGTTGGAAGATATCACATCCTTGGATACATATGCGGAGCAGGAACGCCTGGCGATGATCACTCTTCTTGTGCAGGAAGGCATTGATCTAAATCAGGGCGATTATATGGGAAGAACCCCGCTTCATTACGCTATTGGCGAAAACAATCCGACGATCGCTTCACTCTTGCTAAAATTAGGCGCGAATCCCAATCAGCAAGATGTTTATCAAAAATCGCCGCTGCAGTATGCCACAGAAAAACGATATAAAGAGCTGGTAACCATTTTGTCCCGGGCAGGCGGGAATACGGCGCAAGAAATCGCACAAGATGCTGACGCTGGTAAGATAGCCCCGGCCAGTGTCGGCCGGAAGATTGCTTTTTGACGCCGCTTCTCTTTGGCATGAAGTGAATCAATAGACAATGCAAATAAACCGTACGCCTTATTGAAGGGCGTGCGGTTTATTTGCTTCATTATAAGGATGATATTTTAAGTGTTATATTACAGTCCCTTTACCTCAAACTCATAGATTCGCGCGGCTGTATCGGCACCTTGTGAGGGCTTAGTAATGATTAATTTTACATAGCGGGCTTTAACTAGCGCAATCGCGTCAGTCGTCTCGGCTGCCGTGTTTCCATGGACCTTGACGGCATCTGCCCAGTTCGTACCATCACTGCTCACCTGAATGGTGTAATCGCTGGTATTAAACCCGGACCACTCTCCTCCGCTCTGAGCATGCTTGATGACAAAGGTACTGATTTGATGCTCGGCGCCCAGATCGACTTGAAGCCAGTGAGGCAGATTGCCAAGTGCGCACCATTTGCTGTTGTCCGCCACTTTACCGTCTACGGCATTAGGCGCTCCTTCCTTTTCCCCGCAGGTATGATCGGCCGTTGCAGTTTTGCCAAGTGCCAGATTCTTCACCGCACCGGCTTCCTTGCTTACGGTGATAAGCGCCTTTTTCGTCATTGTGTCTTGACCCGAGCTGTTGGTGGCAGTCAGCGTCACGCTATACACGCCTTCCTGATTGAACGTTACCACTGGGTTCTTCGAGGTGCTGACAGCCGGGCTTCCGCTTTCGAAGGTCCATGACCAGCCTTCTGTCACTTCGGTCGACAGGTCGGTGAAGTTTACCGTCTCCCCTGGAGCCACCAGTGTCCGATCGGCCTTGAATTCCGCAGCCGGCTTCGGATAAGCCGGCCAGCTGATCTGCACGCTGGAGGCCTGACCTTGCTCGTATCTTCCATTGACCGCAACCACCTTCAATACCGTGACCGCTTCCTTGTCAATTCTTCTCATCTCAGGGACGTAAAACACATGATTTGGCGTTGCACCCATTAGCACCTCATTGCCATCCGGCAGTACACGATAGATTTCGTACTGCTTCACCTGCTGGTTAAGCGGTTTCCACTGCAATCTGGCATCTCCATACATCCCATTGCGGAAATCGGATTGAGTGGCTTTAAGCTCGCGAACAGCCGTGAGCGGTTGAATCGGTTCGTTGGCATTTTGGATGGAGAGCTGGCCAATTTGTATGGCATAATCACTTATCGTATCCTTGGTGTCAAAATACAGTGACAACGCCACGATCCGTTTCCCTTTATAAGGGGTCAAATTTAATGTTTCTGTAATCCAGCCTGGCGATGTCTTATCCTTCAGGTTAAGGAAGACAAATTGGCCGGGATGGTCTGCGAAAGCAAGGCCAACCTTCAGGCTCGGCTTGCTTTGCGTTTTGTACGTAACCGACAGCTTCGTACTTGCTTCAACCTTCAAATCAGTCTTGTAGAGCTTCAGATGTGTCGCATTGTCATGGCTCAGCACACCTGATACCTTCAGCGAGCTGCCGCCGTAATATGCATCAGACCAATCGAGCACCGGTGTAAGCGGTGTTCCTTTGCTGTCTGCGATCCAGCGCCATGTCGGCAGGACATCCTGCAGGCTCCGGTTGTTCCATCCCTTATCCCGCACCTGCTTCCCTCGAACATAATATTTCTGGCCGCTTCCAGTGTTGAAGCTGGTGATGAAGGGCAGCTCGTTTACCGGGGATGCTTCGATCACATCGTTCGCGATTCCCTTCCAGGCTTGGCTGCTCACAGTATTGCCCGGATTTCCGTTTGGACCCACCCAGAATTTGTTCTCGCGGATGAAGAAATCCTCCATACTCTCAGCGCTGTTAAAAGCCCAGTCCGGGCGGTAAATCCCCAGTGAAGTAACTGCAGGCTCTCCTTCCGGGAACAGCAGATTCCAGTTCACCTTCGTATCGTAACCCTTGGCTTCAACATCAATGCCTGCATATAGGTCAAACGGACTTCTGCCCAGGCTTTTGGACTTCTCCGCCGAGCTTTTTAGATCCTTCCACCAGAAGTTCAGGAACATGCTGTCTGTTATTTGCTTCCCATTGTCCTGCAGGAACATCGCATTTTTGTCATTTAATGCATTCTGCCAACTGATACTGCCTTCTTTAGTCATAGAATCGTACCATACGATGTGCATAGATGCAGACTTGTGCGATTCAAGATAACTCAGGAAAGCTTTCATTTGCTGTGCGTCAGCCGGCGTTCCACCCTCAGTCTCCTGGTTAATGAACCAGCCGTCAAATCCGTAATGCTTCGCCACCTGGATCAGCTTGTCAGCGGCAGGAAAGGAGCCGTCGCTGTTCTGCTGAAGCATCTGCTTCACCCATTCATATTTCCCGCCATACACCGTTGGCGGGAAAAATACCGTTCCGAGGATCGGCACGCCATTCTTATGAGCTGCGTCGATCGTATCGGCGCTTGGAGGCACGATGATCCCTTCGCCGGCCGAGCCCGCCCAATAGACCAGTTTGTCAACATATTGCCAATAGCTAAACGTGTTCGCCCCGAATTTGTCCGAGCCCTGTGAGGGTACTCCGCTTGTTCCCGAATTGAGTGCCGATAAAGCCATGACCTTCGGCGCTTTAGTCGCATGCGGGTTGACCCCTGCTCCCACAAAACGGTCCTGCAGCGGGACTGTACTGCGGTTGAATGCTGCATCCGGGTCGGATACCGGACTCCACTGAAGCAATTGCTCTGGAAACCAATAGGATGAATAAGGCTGTTTTGCAAACGCAGAAGTGGATAATGCAGCGCACATCACAACTAAGAAGATAAAACCTGCACTTATCTTTTTCATGCCATCCTCCTCTTATTTATTGGCTGCTTTCCACTCGTCGTATTGCTTCTGTGCTTCTGCTATAACTTTATCCAGACCGGCAGCCTTCATCTTGGAGATTGCCTTCGGCAGATGTTCATCCGGGTCGACTGCACCTGTCATGATAGGTGGGTAGAATTCTTTTACGATCGCCGAGATAGACGCCACTTCGGTCTTCACTGGATCAGGGTTAAAATTGAAGCCGAAGCTTGGAGCAACCTTGGCGGAATTGTTGAATTCTTTGAACGCTTCCCATTTATCCGCAGGGTCTTCCTTGTGGCTATAGGTCAGGAAAAGATTGCCTAATGCGAATCCCGGCATCTGGTATCCGTCTTTCATAGCCGGCAGATCTTCAATGACGTCTTCAGAGATCTTCTTGTAATGCGTACCTTCGATACCGTAGTTGATCAGATTGCGCAAATATTTGTCCGTATTGAGCAGGTTCAAGAACATCATCGCACGTTCCGGATTTTTGGAATTCGCCGAGATTGCGTGCATAGAGCCGGTAGCAGAGCCTGTAAAGATTACCGGATCCTGCATCGGAGAGGTCACGATGTCATAACCCGCACTTCTCGACCAGCCCAATTCTGCATAAGGCTGCGTTTGCTCGCGGTCAGCAAACCATTTGCCTGTCTTGATGTTATCAATGCCTTCCAGAGTTGCAACATCTTTGCGCAGATATCCGGCTTGATAGTATTTGCGAATGGTTTTGAGCGAGCTTTTCAGTTCACCGGATTCAAGGATATTGACGTATTTACCATCCGTTGAATTCATATTCATACCAACCGGGAATTCATCGCCCAGGAGGAAGTCGAACGGCATATATGGCTTGAAGCCTTTCGGTACGGCAAGTGGTGTAATGTCAGCCGGCTCGCCTTCCTTGATTTGTTTCAAATAAGGTTCGAGATCCTCTAGGGTGCGGATTTTTGTAATATCCATCTTATACTTGTCGACATACTGTTTGTTGAAACGCCATACCCATTGTGAAGCCAATTCCTTGTTCACCGGCACGGCATAATTTTTGCCATTCACCTGCGATCCGGTCAGGAAACGCGGGTCGAGTTCTTTTATAATATCCTGACCGTATTTTTCCAGCAAATCATTGATTGGCAAAAATGCACCCCGAGTCGCGTTCGGCAGGTAGTCAAAAGCCCAGGATGAGGTAAACGCGATATCGTAATTCTCCCCGGAAGCAGTGATAACTGGTAAACGTTTCGAGTAGTCGCCCCAGTCAATCATTGTGATGTCAACGGTTGCGTTGATTTTGTCTGTCAAATATTTATTCATTTCCTCTTGAACCGTTGGCAGGTCACGCTGTGGACCACCGATCAGGTATACCTTGAGCTTCACCGGGTCCAGCTTATCCCCGGTCTGGTCGCCGGATTCCGTTGGACTAGCCGATTGGGTCTCTGACGGCGTATTCCCATTACTATTTTCCTTCGTGTTGTTGCTGCCACAGCCAGCCAACGTGGAAGCAAGTGCAAACAGAAACACAACCATCAGCAATACCATTTTCTTGGACTTCATATGTCTCCCCCTAATCAATATAAATATCTATTGTCACTGCCCTGGATCGGACAGATTCAACTTATCCAACTTATTCTTTAACCGAACCAATCGTAAGTCCTTGGATAAAATACTTCTGGAAAAACGGATACGCCAGCGCGATTGGCAGCGTAGCCAGCACAACCATCGCCATACGGACCGTTTCTGTCGGCAAGGTCGCAGCAATGTCGTAAGATACTACCTGGCTGCTGTTCTGTACGATGAAGTCCATATTGTTCTGAATCCGGATTAAAAGTGTTTGCAGTGGAATTAAATTTGGATTATCAATATACAGAAGCGCATTGAACCAGTCATTCCAGAAGCCAAGTGTACTGAACAGCCCGATAGTCGCAATACCCGGCAGTGAGATTGGCAGCACAATACGTGTGTAGATGCCAAATTCGGTTGCTCCGTCAATCTTGGCCGATTCGATGATCGCATCCGGTACAGTTGTCGTAAAGAAGGTGCGCATAACGATAATATAGAATGCGTTCAGAATGGATGGGAATATCAGCGCCCAGATGGAATCCCGCAAGTGAAGTACTTGCGTAACGACGATATATCCGGGGACCAGTCCCCCTGAGAACAACATGGTGAAGAAAGCGAGAAAGCTGAAGAACCGGCGCTGGTCAAAGTTCTTGCGTGAAATTGCGTACGCATATGTAGAAACGAGATACAGCGTCAGAACAGTTCCAATGACCGTTACGGCCAGGGTCACGCCCAAGGATTGGACCATTTGTTCACCGGACCGCATTAGAAACCGGTAGGCGTCCAGACTGAGCACCTCAGGCAGGATGCTGAAGCCGTTGATGGCCAACGTCTTCTCGTCCGTAAAGGAAATGATAATGATAAATATAAACGGGAAGATACAGGATAGGGCGAATAAGCACACCCCTACATTAAATATAAAATTCCATAATGGACTAATCGCATTAATGTCCCTGGTCTTCTTCCTGGGAGCATAGAGCAACGATCTCTCCATAGATTCGCTTAAGTCATTCATTGCAGGCACCCCCCTTGCCGATTTTTTTTAGAATACGGCATAATCTTTTTCAATTTTGCGTACAGCGTAATTCGCGAGCAGAACGAGAATCAAACCGACAACGGATTGATAAAGGCCCGTAGCTGTACTCATACCTGTATCGCCCATGATCGTCAGTCCCCGATACACGAATGTGTCGATAACGTTGGTGACCGGATAAAGTGCGCCGGAATCCCGCGGAACCTGGTAGAATAGGCCGAAATCCGAGCGGAAGATGCCGCCCAGTGCCAGAACTGTCAAAATGATCATAAGCGGCCTCAACATCGGCAGTGTAATAAACTTGATCTGATTCCATTTGGTAGCACCGTCGATCATAGCTGCCTCATAATAAGAGCGGTCGATCCCGGCGATTGCTGCAAGATAGACGACACTCCCGTATCCGGCATTTTTCCAGAGACCCAGAAAGATAAGAAAATACGGCCAAAATTTCGTCTCGCTGTACCAACTGACCGGGTCTTCGCCAAAGAAGACAAGGAGCTGATTGAACACGCCCTTTTCTACATTCAGGAACGAGAATACAAAATAGCTAATAATAACCCATGAGAGGAAATACGGCATAAACATCGCGGTTTGGTATAATTTCGCCAGCCGTTTATTTAACAGCTCATTCATAATGATGGCAAGCGTAACCGCGAGAACCAGTCCAAGCATGATCAAACCGACGTTATAAAGAATCGTATTGCGCGTTATGATATAAGCATCGTCGGTCGAGAACAGAAACTCGAAGTTTTTGAAACCGACCCACTCGCTTTTAAAAACGCTTTCAAGAAACCCCCCCGGATGAATCCGGAAATCCTTAAAGGCAATAATCGTCCCAAACATCGGCAAATATGCAAAAATAATAAACCACGCTGCTCCCGGCAATACCAGCAGAAGAAACGCCCTATTCTTCATCAGTTTCTTCAAGATGCCTAGCACGGCTGTCCCTCCTTTGTTTCACTTGTAGCTGAGTTCATCCACTGTTCATCCCCTATAATCAACAATGGTTAACTTCAGCTCATTTGGTGTTTTGGATCTTCCCGTTCACCCCTGTCTTTATTATGAAAGCCGGGCAGCCGCCGAGATAGTTGAAAAATACAATAAAATGATGGATTAATTAAAGATAGCGCATTCATTTCACTAAAAAACACACCTTCGCAAGGTGTGTTTTTTAAAACCTACAGGTTACGGCCTATCTTTTCATATACATCGAACGCAGCTCCGTGGGGGAAACGCCGGCATATTTTTTGAACTGCCTGTAAAAGTAAGATGTATCCCAATAGCCTACCTCCGTAGCTACCTCTGCTGTCTTTTTGTCCGAGTAAAGCAGCAGATGAGTGGCACGTTCAATCCGGTACTGATTTACATATTCGGAAAAGCTGGTGCCCGCCTCCTGTTGAAACAGCTGCCCCAGATAGTTCGGATGAAGGTCCAGTTTCTGGCTGAGCGTCTTCAGCGAAAGCTCCTCTTTGTAGGTGTTTTTTACGAAATCGAGTACAGCCATCACATGCGGGCTATAATCCCTTTCTGTCGCATGGTAGGTATCAAATGTTTGATGGATCACCTTTTTCACCAGCTGCTTCAGCCCGCTGCGAGTATGAATTCTGGATAAGGGACCGAATACGCCTCCGTAATCCGGAGTCTTTTCCAAAGTTTTGGCCGCCAGCATAAGCTGAATTGCGGAGTTGAAGAACGGCGTTCTTGCCGTGTGCCCTTCCTCTGCCTGAACTTCAAAGAAGTCGTCGATGAACCGGTCAACCTCAAGACTTTTCCCGTCCCGGAGCAACTTATGGAATTGATCCATAACGGGCTCCCTTTGCTCATATGCAGGATCGGCTTCTCTTCCGTTGTCCGATATCACTATGAAAGTTTCTGACTCGCCAAACAAATGATTCTGAAGCCACAGCTTCACTTGTTTGCAGCTTTGCGGAAACCCCAGGTAGGATTGCTTGGACGGCCCTTTCACGCCCCATACACAGGCGCCTGTATCAGCGGTGATCCACTGCTGCATTCCGCGAAGCGCATGATATTGCCATCCTTCTTCTTCCATGCCGGTTGAAGCGAACAGCACGATGATATCTCCTTCCTGATCAGGGAAGCAGATGATCTCACAGCCGTGTGGTAATTGGTTTCTGCCTATGATTTCACACTGCTCGGCAATTATGGGTCTGTAAACCTGCGGATCATCCAATTCGTGATCGGTTACGATTCGCAGCGCAGCAGCGCAGTAATTTGACTTGGTCAAGGGGATTTCCAGCAGCTGCGCGCGCTCCCGGAACTCTTTGGCATCAATGGTTTCGTTAGCCCACCGCTGCAATATATTATTCCTCAGAATCCTCCAGCTCTGATCCATTTGAATTTGTCTGATTTCCTCGCGCTCCCAATCATTCTGCATATGCTTAATCGTCGCTTCCAATTCGTCGATATTGACCGGCTTGAGCAAATAGTTCTCGACACCCAGCGTAATGCCTTCCCGCACGTAATTAAATTCCTCATAACCGCTCAGAATGATGAACTTAGTGAGGGGACTACGTACTTTGACCTCACGGATCAGCTCAAGTCCTGTCATCTGGGGCATCATGATGTCCGTGATAACTAGATCTACGGATAAGCCGTCCAGCTTTGCTAGCGCTTCCACACCATTGCGCGCTGTATCTGCAATTTGCATATGATTCGCATTCCAATCGATGATGGACTGCATTCCTTCGACAATGAGTGGCTCGTCATCCACCAGCAATACGTTCCTCATTCGGTTAGTCCTCCCTTGTGAATGGAATTTCGATGATAACCTCACAGCCTTTGTCCTGCTCACTGATCACACGTAATCCAAACTCGCTGCCATAATTCAAACGAATGCGTTCATGTACATTTTTTAGACCCAGGGAGTCACTTGATCGCGAAGGGGCTCCCCCCTCACTTTGCAGCGCTTTGCGCAGTTCTATCAATTTCTCTTGCGCAATACCTTTCCCGTTATCCTTCACACGAATAATGATGTGTCTCTTCTGTTCTGCAGCTGTGATGGAAATCCGGTTATCGTCGTCATCCGCCCGAAAGCCGTGAACGATATAATTTTCGATAATCGGCTGAATCAGCAGTTTAACCACGATACTTCCGGCGACCGGCATCTCGATGTTCGTTTCCACCTGCAGCTTGTTCTCATACCGGTATTGGATCAAGGCCAAATACATCCCGCATAGCTCGATTTCTTCGGCCAAAGTGACATGTGTTTGTTTTTTGATCAAATGCCTGAACATTGTTGCGAGAATATAGATCATTTGACCGACATCCCTGGCCCCTGAACTGATGGCCTTCATGCGTATACTCTCGAGCGTATTGTACAGGAAATGCGGATTGATCTGCGCCTGCAGAGCCACAAGCTGTGCGTTCTTCTGCTTGATCTCCGAGATGTAGACGGTCTGGATATAGGACTCCAGCCGGTCACACATATAGTTAAAGCTTTGCGAGATCTGCTGCAGTTCATCCTCCCCCTCCATTATGATCCGCTTGCTCAAATCGCCATCCTGCCAGCGCCGCATGTAGACGATAATTCTGTGGATTTTTTTGGAGTAGCGGCGGATAACGGTGAACGTCACTGAGATACTGATAATGATGCATAAGACCACGATCCCTGTGAGACTAAAACGTAAGGTTTGAAGGCTCTGTACGATTTGAGACTCTGGAATGATGGCAGCAGCGACCATCCCTGTATTCCCGATATTCAGCAATTGTACTTTGGAGCGTTCTTCCAGATTCACCCAATCGCCCGGCTTAGTCATCTGCTTCCAATACGGATAGACGGTATTATCGTATCGCCCCTGCGAATCAAAAATCACTTGTCCCTGCGACGTGATCAGCATTATCCGACTGCCCGTATTGTTCAATTTTTCCCGCAGCAGCCCTTTAATCCGGCTTGTATTGAGTTCGAACAGGATGGCACCGTATTCCTTCAGCGTCACAGGGTCCTTGAGCACATTCACGTAGCTGTAAGGTGTTGATTCCCCGGCGGCTTTTCCCTCGAACAACGACTCGTTGCCCATATACTGCCAGGGCTGATTCCGGAACCGTTCGTACCAGTTCTGATATGAGGCTGATAACGCCGGTTGATCGTAAAAATGCTGCGTTTCCCGGTTCAGAACGTAATAAAAGTCCTGGTCCGAGCTGTACAGCACGATGTTCGAGATAGATGCTTCCTCCTTCAGCAGCAGGCGTAAATGATAATCAAAGCTGTTGCGCTCCGTCCGGTAGCTGTTTGCATATTGATTCAGACGCCACTTGATGAAGTTCTCATAATCATGAGCCAAGAAATACTTCAGATCATCTCCAATCATCGCATCCGTGTAAATCTGCTGCACCGCTCCATACATCCGTTCGTTCTGCTGATTCAGACTGATGCTGATAATGTCTAGTTCCTGAAGACTCGCATCCATTTGCTCCCGTACGAGCCGCTGCTCATAATAGCGGTAAGCCAAAATAGAGACACTAATAAACAAGAGAACCATGACCATGGAGTAGAACAGGAGGATCTTGTTAAACATTTTTTTCTTCAGATGATTTTGATAAAAGGTCCGGATCTTGGACATTCGCGCCTGACCGCCTCCTTCGGAGCCAATTTTCAACTCAGTGTATCACCGTTCGTTAAATTTGCGCAATAAATAGAATATGCGGTGCCTTCACCTCAACTTTCAATTGTCAAAAGGAAAAGAAACCGCTATAATGAGCGCATTCCCCTATACTATTCACTTTTTATCCCAATTTGGATCTTTCCCTATAAATCATTTCACCCTCCGATAATATGAACTGGGGGTCCACACGATGTTTCTTACCGAAAACAAATTACAGGCACGTATTCATGAATTATCCGTACTCCGTTACCGGGACCGGAAGACCCTGAGCATATTTCTTGCTTGTGAAGACCACCGGGAAGATATAAATCCTACTGTGCCAGGTGCCGAAGCTAATTGGCACGCTATGCACATTAACGAGACCTGGACTGGCCGGGATCTCTATTTGTGGCTGCGTACAGATGCTGAAATTCCTGTATCCTGGGAAAATAAGCGAATCGTCGGCTTGTTCGATTTCGGCGATACGGGAGGCGGCAACAACTCCGGATTTGAATCCCTATTCTATTGGGAAGGCAAGCCTTTTCAAGGCGTCGATTCCAATCATAAGGAAGTATTCCTTCCTGCTTCGGCGGCAGGCCACTCAGCTGAGCTGCTCTTCCGGTTATGGTCCGGTCTTGAAGGAGGCGGACAACCGCGCAATCAGACCCATACCTTCAAACAGGCGGAGCTGTGCTGGCTGGATGAGAAAATAGACGATCTTGTGTTCACCGGAACGGCCATTCTTGAAACCGTAAAAATCCTGGATCCAAATGTGCCGGAGCGGACGAAGCTGCTGCAGGCGCTCCAGCAATCCCTACGCATGATCGACTGGGCAGATTCCGAATCAGAGGCGTTTTTCATCTCTGTCTACGAAGCCAGAGATAATCTTAGCGCCTGTCTGGAAGCCATGGACAAACTATCCGATGTTACCATCACTTGTATTGGCCATACCCATATTGACGTTGCCTGGCTGTGGCGGCTTAAGCATACACGCGAGAAATGTGCACGGTCCTTCTCTACGGTGATGCGGCTGATGGAGATGTTTCCGGAATATGTCTTCCTCCAGACACAGCCCCAGCTATATGAATATGTGAAAGAAGACTACCCGGAGCTGTATGAATCCATCAAGGAGCGCATTGCGGAAGGCCGTTGGGAAGCTGGCGGTGGCATGTGGCTTGAAGCGGACTGCAATCTAACCTCAGGCGAATCTCTGGTTCGGCAATTGCTGATCGGTACACGCTTCCTAAAGGAGGAGTTCGGATCGGAGTGCAGGTACTTATGGTTGCCGGATGTATTCGGCTACAGCTGGTCCCTGCCGCAAATTCTGAAAAAATCGGGCATTCATACGTTCATGACCACGAAAATCAGCTGGAACCAGTATAACCGGATGCCATTCGATACTTTCCATTGGCGCGGCATAGACGGCTCCGAGGTATTGACCCATTTCATCACCACACCTGAACCGTGGTCTGAGCCGGGTTCATGGTTCTACACCTATAACGGGAAGATCATCCCCAAGACGGTTAAAGGAATATGGGATGCCTACCGCGACAAGGAGATGAATCAGGAGCTGCTGCTGTCCTATGGCTATGGTGACGGCGGTGGCGGCGTGAACCGCGAAATGCTCGAGATGCGGCGGCGGCTGGATCTGTTGCCCGGACTCCCAAAGGTAACGACCGGACGTGCAGATGCCTATTTCGAAAAGCTGCAGCAGACGGTAGCGGATACCGATTCATACATCCATACCTGGGACGGCGAATTGTATCTGGAGTATCACCGCGGGACGTATACCAGCCAAGCTTATAACAAACAGATGAACCGTAAGCTCGAACTGGCCTATCGTGAAGCCGAGTGGCTGAATGCCCTGCAAAGCATTTTGCAGAAAGACTGGAATCTGTATCAAGCCAAACCGCTGACCTCCGGATGGAAAATCATTCTGCGCAACCAGTTCCATGACATCATTCCGGGCTCATCCATCCGTGAGGTGTACGAAGACAGTACAGTCGAATACGAGGAAGCGTGGCAGATCGGCAGTCAGATCGACACACAAGCCCGGGCTGCAATCGCAGCAGGGAAAACGGCAGGCAGTTTCTCGGTGTGGAATTCCTCACCATGGAATATTACGGAGCTTGTAGCTATTCCCGCTTCGGCCGGAATGGAGCAGGGATATTGGTTAAGCGATGCCGGGCTATGCTTGAATGCACAGCTGGATACAGGCATTTGGTATATTGAAGTGCAAGATATTCCTTCGCTCGGGTATACAACCATACATTTCCATGGCGAAGCTGAATCTATCAATTCGGAGTTGTCTCCATTCAGCCATACAGAACTTGGAATACAAACCCCTTTTTATCAATTGGCATGGAACGAAGCCGGGCAGTTGACCCGCATTTACGATAAAGCAGCACGACGGGAAGTACTGGCCAAGGGTGCTAACGGCAACCTATTACAGGTGTTTGAGGATAAACCTCTGGCACATGAAGCTTGGGATATTGATATCTTCTATCAGGAAAAAATGACTGAGATTCGAGATTGCTCAGCAATCCAAGTGATTGAGACCGGGCCGCTTCGGGCCGTCATCCGCTTCAATTGGCAGTACCGTAATTCTACAATTACGCAGAACCTGATTGTCTATGCCGGGAACCGGCGCATCGACTATGTGACCGAAGTAGATTGGCACGAGAAGCAGCAATTGCTGAAGGTGGCTTTCCCCGTCGGCATCCGCTCTACTGAGGCAACCTATGACATTCAGTTCGGCAACGTGAAACGGCCGACACATTGGAATACGAGCTGGGATTGGGCGCGCTTCGAGTCTGTCGGGCATCAGTGGGCAGATTTGTCCGACAAGGGTTATGGTGTCAGCCTGTTGAACGACTCCAAATACGGTTATGATATTAAAAACAATGTCCTGCGGCTCACGTTGATCAAAAGCGCTACTCATCCTGATCCGCATGCCGATCAGGGGCTGCATCGCTTCACCTATGCCCTTCTACCGCATCAAGGAGATTGGCTGACCGGTCAGACCGTCAAGCAAGCCTGGTTCCTGAATGCCCCGATTCGCTATACGGAGGGACATGCAGAGCAGCCAAGCCGCTCCATGTTCGCCTTGTCCGGCGATACGGCTATGATCTCTGCTGTCAAAAAAGCAGAGGATTCAGACTGCCTCATCGTGCGTATTCACGATTACTCCGGAAGCTCCAACATGCTGGAGCTGACGAGCAGCCTGCAAATTCATGGATGGAGAGAAACGAACTTGATGGAACAACCAGATGGCGAAATGCATAACGATGCTGGCATCTGCTTCGTCCTTGAACCTTATGAGATTAAAACCTTTGAAATCGACCTGCGATGCTAATTGTTATGTAACGATGGCTTTCCTCTAGGATACAGAACAAGGCGAACTCCTGTGAGTTCGCCTTGTTCTAATGTTCAGCCTAATTTATGGATTGCAATTTTATAGGACAGTAACTCCCCGCCTTCACAAAAGAACGATAAACCCAATGCGTCGGAGGAAGGATAGATCAAATCCGTTATCGCGAGGATTCCATCGTTGGCAAAGACTTCGACGGATGACCGGTCTACTATAAGTTGAAATTTCACGCACTGCTGGCTGGACTGTAATTTTGCTTGATGTCTACCCGAAAAAGCCTCATGAAAATCAATATTTCCGGAACGAGTACGATCGATAAATAAGCTTTCTTCTTTAACGGAGTAACCGACGACTGTTGCCTCCTGGCCCGAGGCTCTGATCTTGAAGCCTATAGAATCCACGGTCGCAGTCCATTTGAATTCGGCAACAAGCTCATAGGTTTCTAATTCCATGCCTTCGCAAATTGAATCGAGCTCAGCAGAGGAACTCCCTTCCGATTCAATCTGAGGCACCCGGATAGATTCCAATTCATTGACGGGATGCTGAATCAATGTAATACCGCCGTTCCTCGTTTCCAAAGTCAGTACCCTTGGAAATGTCATGGCTCCCCTCCATCCTTCAGTTGGAGTTTCGCCTGCATATTTCCAATTGTTCATCCAGCCGATATAAATCCGGCGTCCATCTTCAGCCGAGACGTCAGACCAGCTTACGCCAGCGTAATTGTCCTTTCCATAATCGATCCAACGAGTCGTTTGAGAGGATTGATCCGGTATGAAAGCTAACCCGTCAAAGTGTCCGGTGAAATACTGGGTTCTAGACCCTTCCGGAATATGTGGCTCATTTCCAATACTCACGAACATGACCCATTTCAATGCCGTCTCCTCTCCGTCAACGGGTAATGCAAATAAATCCGGACACTCCCAAACACCGTCATGCGAACCCATCCCTTGCCCAAACTCGCTGCTGAAGCTCCATTCTTTCAGGTTGGGAGAACGGTATAAACAAACGGTTTGACCACTGGCAACAATCATCACCCACTGCTCAGTTTCTTTGTGCCAGAACACCTTAGGATCCCGGAAATCAATATGCTTATCCGAAGTAAGGACGGGATTCCCTTCATACTTAATCCAAGTTCTTCCCTCATCTCTACTGAAGGCAATACTTTGTTTCTCTATTGAAATCCCTCCAGGAGAATGGGCGTGATGCGTGAAAATAGCGACAAGACCGGGTTCCCCGTCAAAGAAACCGGTTGAATCGTTCCAATCCACCACTGCACTACCTGAAAAAATCATTCCCAGCTCATCGGATGCAAGTGCAACAGGGAGATGCTCCCAAGTGATCAGGTCTTTACTCACTGCATGTCCCCAGTGCATCGGTCCCCAACTGGTTCCATGAGGGTGATGCTGATAGAAGAGGTGGTATTCCCCCTTGAAATAAACCAGACCATTCGGATCGTTCATCCAATTCGCTGGCGGACTAAAATGGAACTTGGGTCTGTATTTCTCTGCTTGTATAACTTCAGATGACATCTCTTCTCTCCTCATAACTTAGTTTTATCTCTATAACGTACTGGTCTTATCGAAACAATGAGTTCTGTTTTTGACAGAACTCATTGTTGTTCAATATTCTCTTAACGTGTTACTTATCTAACGACTGCTGGATCTCTTTCGTGACCTGATCGCCGCCTTGAGATTTCCACTTGCTTACGAACTCATCAAATGCGCTGATTGGAGCTTGGCCTACGATAATTTTGGAAAAGGTTTCATACTCCAGCTTGCTGAGATTCGACCAACGTTTTTCCATTGTTTTGGTTTGCTCATAGGTTAAGGTGTTTACGAACTGGAATTTACCTTCCACGTACGGCTTCAAACCTACGCCAAATGCCCAAACCGTACCGAAATCGTCCGCTTTTGCTCCGGAGAAATCCCAGCCCGAGATGCTCATATTATCAAATGGTTCCGTTTTGGAAGCGATAATCTTACTGAATGCATCATCAGTGTAAGCATCGAAGTCTTGGAAATACGTATGAATCTCATCCGCTGTCTTTTTGCCTTCGAGATAATTGGTTGTCTCTTTCAGGACCATGGCAGGACCATCAGCCATGGAGAAGGTTTGGTACATCGGGAATGAAGCATCTCCCAGTACCTTTTGCTCTGCCGGATCAACATGTTTGTAAAGACCATCTTTATAAATATTAAGCATTTTGATAACGGCTTCAGGGTTTTTGTTATCCTTACTGATGACTGTAAAGGTACGGGCAGCGTTGCCTCCCTTCGCCAAGTAGATTCCATCACTGCCGGAGGCCAGTGAATAAGGCTGCCAGTTCGCGGTTTTGTCATTCTTCCAGCTGTTTCCAAGATCACCGAACGGGAACCACCAAGGACCAAAGAACAACCCTGCCTTATTGTTCGACACCAGTTCTTCCGTCTTCGAAGTGAGCATGCCTTGTGAAATCAACCCTGCCTTGTACATATCGGCTAATTTCTGCAGTGCTGTTTTAGTTTCAGGCACAATGGATCCATAGACAGCCTTACCTTCACTGTCTTTGACCCAGATGCCTGGGAAGGAATTGAACGCAGCGAAAATTTGATCAAAGTGATAAGCGAAGTTAGAATTCGTCATGTCTTGATATAATTTACCGTCAATCGAAGGACCTGCAAGTCCAACCGAATCTGCCTTTCCGTTTCCGTCTGGATCTTGCTCAACGAAAGCTTTTGCAACGGCTTCCAGCTCTTGCAAATTCGTAGGCGCTTTCAATTTTAATTTATCCAGCCAGTCTTGGCGAACCCACATCACGGACAGGAAATCCGGCATTGGGTTTGAGGAAGGAATGGCATACATTTTACCGTCTTCTTTAACTAAGCTGTCAAAGAGTTCTTGGTTAGACTTGTACACTTCTTTTGTTTTCGTGCTCGCATATTTTTCCCAGACTTCGGAAATGTCCATTGCTAAGCCTGCTTTAACGATCGCTTTGTATTCTGTATAAGTCAGCTCGGTCAAGTAATCCGGAATTTCTCCGGTTGCGATCCCAAGATCAACCTTTTGGTGATAATCTGTGCCTGAATTAGATGCGGTAAAAGCATTTTTAATTTCAATATTGAATTTTGTCTTCAGCATTCTCGTATACGCATTGTCATCTACGTCTTGGCCGTCAGGGTACTTCTGGTTCGGATCGAGCGGGACTCCTCTTGTAAGTGTGGTTAACTGAGGTTGTTTTCCAAGAGGTTCTGCCGGTACTTCTGCAGCACTATTCTTTGAAGTAGAATTAGAACTGTTTTCCGAAGAAGACTTGCCATTGTCAGCATTTCCAGTACACGCCGTGAGAGACCCCATGAGTAGCAAAGCGAACGACAAAGTTGCAGCATAAACCTTTTTGTTTTTCATCTGCATATAACTCCCCTTTTGTTTTTTATGTTCAAGGATTTCTCCTCGGACAACATCCATAAACTACAAGTTAACCTTTTACGGAACCAAGCGTGATGCCTTTCACGAAATATCTCTGCAAGAACGGGTAGATTATCAGTACAGGAATCATCGCTACGAAAATTTTGGCTGCATTCAACGAATCGTTATTCAATTTGGACAAACGATTCATTTGCTCAAGGGACATGGAAGCCATTTGCTGCAGATTAGTGGAAACTACGAGTTGCTGGATATAGGTTTGTAACGGATAACTTTCTTCACGGGTGGAGAGAACCATGCCTTGGAAGAAGTCATTCCAGTATCCCACCATGGTAAACAAAACAACGGTAGCCAGTACGGGTTTTAATAGAGGTAATAATATGCTGAACAGGTATCTCCAAGGTCCAGACCCATCTATCTTGGCTGCTTCCTCCAGTTCCTCCGGCAAATTCTTAACGAAGTTCATAATCAAGATCAAGTTGAATATCGGGACTCCACCACATAATACTAATCCCCAGATGTTATCGATCAGATTATATGATTTCAGAGTAATGAACCAAGGAATCAACCCGCCGTTAAAGAGCATGCAGAATACGAATAGCCACATCAGAAGGTTGCGTCCCGGAAAAAGCTTACTCGACTTTGATAAAGGATAGGCAGCAAGTACTAATGCCAGCATCGTGAAAGCGGAGCCCAAAATAACGCGTTCGAACGATACAAATATTGCTCTAAAAAACTTAGATTCGGACAGAATCACTTGAAATGAATACAAGTTGAATCCGATAGGATAAAAAAACACATTGCCTGCCTGGACCGCCGCCTTGTCACTCAGAGCGATCATTAGGCAATACCATATGGGTACTAAGCAAAGCAGTGTCATTAACAAAAGGAATACTAGATTGAAAATGTCGAAAGCCCTCGACCCCAGTGATCTGTTTTCTACCAACTTTCTCCCTCCTAGATTAGAATATTCGATACCCTAAAAGCTTCTTGGCTAACAGATAACCGTTAACAATAAGAATAAAGCTGACGACCGATTTCAATAATCCGACCGCTGTACCCAAGCTGAAGTCCAAATCTTGTAAACCGGCGCGATAAACATAGGTGTCGATAATATCACCCGTGCTGTACACCAGCGGATTATATAAGTTGAACACTTGGTCGAAACCAGCATCGAGAACGCTGCCGAGTGACAAAATGGCTAAAAGAACAACGGTTGTGCGGATTCCCGGCAAAGTAATATGCCATAATTTTCTCCAGCGGCTTGCCCCATCAATACCTGCCGCTTCATAGAGAGTACCGTCAATGCCTGCTAAGGCAGCCAAATAAATGATGGAGTTGTAGCCGAAGTTTTTCCACACATCTGAACCGATAATAAATCCTCTGAATAAACCAGCCTGCTGGAAAAATTGAACCGGTTCAAATCCGAACATTTCCAACACCCGGTTGAATGGGCCATTGAAGCCAAAGATTTGAATCATGATCCCTGACAAAATAACCCATGATAAGAAGTGCGGCAAATAGACACTAGTTTGAACGAACTTAACCATGTATTTTTGGCGAAGTTCATTAAGCATAAGAGCGAAAATGAGAGGAATGAGCAAATTCCCTGAAATTTTCCCCAATGCTATGATAAGCGTATTGATTAAGGCCTGACGCACATCGTCTAACTCAAGCATGTACCGAAAATTCTCTAATCCGACAAATTCTGAATGAAGAAAACCGGCACCCGGATTATAATCCTGGAAAGCCATTACAACTCCGAACATAGGAACGATTTGAAACATGATCAACCAAACCAAAGCCGGAATGAGCATGAACCAATAATGCTTGATTTCTGAATTTTTCTTTAGCCTTAATGGCATATTTTTCAGTTTAGACCCCACCACTAAGTTTCCTCCTTTATGCATATTTAACATATAAAGCACTTACATATATTGTCACATTCGCTATAAGAACAACGTTCTATAGCGAATATTGTAACCTTAAGTGGTCCCGCCTTTTCTGAAGGTTACCGGTAGGCGGTAGAGATCCTTATGAAGCTCCACGCCCTCTACTTTTTGGATTAGTAGACGTACTGCCGTCCGGGCCATTTCTTCAACAGGTTGTACAATGGTGGACAAGAAAGGATAAAACAAATCTTCTTTCTGAATTCCGTCATAACCTACTACCTTCACGTCTTCAGGAACATGGATTCCGTGTTCCCGTGCCCGCTTAATATATCGAGCCGCCAGCATGTCACCATTCACAAACACCCCGTCAACTTCTTTATACTGTGCAGCCGTTAAGATCTGATCAAGATGGGGGTTCAATAGATCCTCGTCGAGATCAGGAATTTCATAATCGGCTTGGGGCAGTCCCAGCTCCTTGGCAGCATCCATAAAACCGACTTTTCTCAAATCCACTTCGCCCCGGATTGACGTCGCAATATAACCTAGGTAAGCCGGATGCCGTACCCCTGCCTTGTGCAACTCTTGTAACGCGATACGCCCGCCGTTATAGTTATCCGAGGTGACGCAGGAAATCTCATCTTTGAAATGGCGGTCTATTGAAACCAGCGGGATGTCTTTGACAACACTATGTTCGATATCGTTGTAAGTAATGGCTATGATCCCTGCGACCTTATTCTGGTTCAGGATATCAAAATAATATATTTCTTTTTCGGGCTTGCCCTTGCTGTTGCAGAGAATCAATTTGTAGTCATGACGATCCAATTCATCTTCAATATAGTAGGCAAGCTCGGAAAAGAAGGGATGCCTTATTGTAGGAAGCAAAAGTGCAATCATCATAGACTTCTGCATCTTAAAATTTCTTGCCACCTCATTTGGTACATAATTTATTTCTTTGATCGCAGCTAGTACCTTCTCGCGGGTTTCCTGTTTGACTGAAGGGTGATTGTTAATGACTCTGGAAACGGTCCCAACTGCAACGCCGGCAATATCAGCAACCTCCTTAATACTAGCCATGTTGCACCTGCCTTTCTATTTGGAAACGTTTCATTCACTAAATGAAACGTTTCATTTACTTGTTGGATTTATTCTATCACCATTTTGGAAACGTTTCAATAGGATATTTTATTTTTTTTAATGCATCAAATATCTGCTCATTTGCCTGATGGGCAGATTAAAAAGCTTCCCGTCTTGCGGCGGGAAGCTTTACTTAAGACCGCTATAATTTTGTGATCTCGGTTTGCATCTAAGCTAAATGTCCGTTCCCCCTACTCGTCTCAGCTTGCTTGCCCCATGAACTCCCTGAAGTCTTCAACGATTTCTTTGGATTTGGTGTGGTGTAAATAATGCTCTGCATCGAGTTTTATGACTTTTCCACGTACAGAGTCTTTGGCCTGCGCTTCATGTAGTGGTATCCAGTTTTCAACAGATTTATTATCTGCTTGGATAAACAATAGAACGGGAAGATTTTTCGGGAATTTCAACTGTTGAGCCGCTTTAAAATTAGAAGAAATATTTTTCATTTCATTTAAGGTAGTGTCATTATTATTATTTTTATTTGCAATCATTTTCGATTGCTCTACGGTGTGAGCATCAAAGGGTAACGAAGCATAGGGGTCCTCCCCTACTTTTTTGATCAATCTTAAGAGACCGGATTTATTGAGGAATTTAAACGTTTTTAATGGGAATCCAGCATCCATTCCGCCTTGGGTTGGCACACTGTTATCGATTCCGATAAATGCATTTACTTCGTTTGGATATTTGTTAACATAATTCAATCCGTAAATACCTGCAATGGAATGGCCCATTAGCGTAAACCGGTCAATATTGAGCTGCTGCAAAGCTTCATGGACTTCAGTTGCCATATTGTCTGCGGTCCGCTCCTTATCGGTTTCATCACTTAATCCATAGCCGAACGGCTCAACCACGACAACTTTGTAGAACGGAGATAGTTCATCTACAAGCAGCTTAAAATCAAGTGCTGGAGCTGCTGTTCCAAAACCCGGCAGGAGCACGACTGTCTCTTCGCCTTCCCCTTGGATCAGCACATTCATATGTTTTCCGTCTACAGATACTAACTGGCCATAAGGTTCTATTTTCCCTTGTTCAATTTTGTTACAAACCAGATTAACGATAAAAACAACGGCTAGAAACAGTACCATTAATCCTGCTAAAGCTCCTATAGATTTAAGGATTATGCGAAGTGGTTTGCGCATCCTTTTTTTTGTACCCTCTTCTTCTCGTTTCACACTCATCTTCTCCTGTCCTTATCTGTGTATTGGACTGCCTTAAGCGGGCCGTTATTGCAAAGCTTACATGACAAACATGTACTCCTTGTAACGGCAATGTGAACGGAGTATGAACAAACAAAATAAATGCAACGACGTAACATGCAAGGATGCTTGCACATGAGTCGTTGCATGGAGAATGAATCAAATTAATTAGCTGTTGTGCTTACCATGACTGGACTGGAATTGTCCCTTCTGCCGACGGACTTGATCACCAGGTTATATTGTATCTCTGGATTTAAATGCTCGATAACGGTGCTGTATTGCGTCGTTCCCGGCTTTACCGGCACATAAAGGCTCCAATACTTGCTGATTTTATCATCCTTTTCATAAATACGGAATCCCCTTATCTGTTCTTTGCTGGTCAAAGGCGTTTTCCAGGTTAATGTAGCCTTGGTCCCTTGAAGTTTCACCTTGAGTTCCTCCGCGGGAGCCGGTTTGGTGTCCGTTCGTTTGATGCCGTAATGATCGTATACCTTTAACCCGTTTTTTCCATAGCCACTCTTTCCTTCATCTTCTACAGCAGCCGTATAGGCATCAAACTTTAGAATTTGAGCTGAAACCGACACATCCGTAAACATTTTTTTCTCGGGTTGCTTATTTACTGCTGCAAAAAAGTCGTCATACGGTTCATTTTTGTAATAAAACTTGTTTCCAAAAGCATTGGGCATCAAATACACCGTTCCCTGCGGATTAACAACGTTGCCTGCCTCATCCTTCTCCAGCTTTTTCGGATCAATAACCTTATCCCCATACATCTGGAAAGAACGCATATACATATGATCGTGAGCCTCAAACACCATATCAATACCAAGCTCGTCAAAGACTGGAATCAGATTCTTTCTGAAAAATTTAACGCGATCCCCTTCCCATTGTGCAGAATTATCACCGGATGCGTAAGGCGCCTTGTGAAATGCAACGAATTTCCACTTCTTATCAGACTTAGCAACTGTATTCCGCATCCAATCAATCTGGTTCCAGAACTGCTCATGCTTCTCATCATCCCAGTTCACAGAGCCATCTTCATTCAGCTTTCCGTCAAACTGAGAGTTGTATACCATATAAAGAGCGTCCCCATATTCAAAAGAATACACCGAGCCGTCATGCGTTGCTTCCACCACTTTCCGGGGCAGATTGAAGTGGTTGTAAAAGTTGTTATTCGGCGTTGTTTCATCCCCGTCCCAATCGGATACCTCATGTCCGCCAAGCACAGGAACGAAGGGTACTTTCATCAGTGACTGCTGTGCGAGCCCGAGCATCCACTGCCACTGCTCCTCCAGGTCACCGTTGTCGACCAAATCGCCGGCATTAATCAGAAATTTGGGGTTACCGATATGTTCATTTGCTTTGCTGAAGGTATCTGCCCAGGGTTCAAAACCCAATTTGCTTGAAGCCTGCGAATCGGAGCCGACAATAAAACGATAAGGCTGTGAGGTCGCCGTATCGGTCTCAAATGATCCGATGGAGCTCCAAACCGAGCCGTCACCCACTCTAAAAACATATTTGGTTCCCGGCTTTAATCCGTTTGCGGTTGCTTTATGGCTGAAGAACTTTTTCTTCTTTCCGGTCGTTCTGTCGCTCTTGGTCATATAAGTTGAAATTTCCTCAGAAGATCCGGTAAATTCGAGAACGCCATCATTCGGAAATTCGTTTCCGGTTCCCACTGCGATTTCAGCAGTTTGAACTTTTGTCTCCGCTGAGGAATCCGTGTACCATGCGAATGACATGCTCGTTTTGGTATCGCCGTTGAAAGTCATATTGATAAGAGTTGGCTGAGACGCGGATGGTTGAGTCGTAAAGCTCCATTCGACCTTACGGATCATGGGAGAGCCGTCTATTCCTTGGACCGCGGTTTTTGGAATGGAAACTCTGTACATTTTCCCTTGACCTAGTCCGCCATGCCCGATGCGCAAGGTCGTTTGGTTTATGACCTCAGCGGTAAGGGTTGGAACAGGCTGATTCTGGTCATCTCGAATCGTGATGGCCTCTTGATTCATCAGCTGTATTGATTTGTTGAATTTAACCTCAATCGGAGCCGTCACGGATACTTTTTCAGCTCCATCTCCAGGAGAATGAGACTTATCAATTGTCGGCGTTATGGGTGTTTTTCCAGGGATTAGATCACCCGTCACACGAATATTCCGGATTTTGCTGGACCCGCCTTCACCAATGCCTTCCGGATTATCTTTGGAGTTCGTGGCCAGATTAGAATTGACCAGCCAGCGGATATACAGCAGTTCCTTGTCGTCTGCGTTCGGCAGAGACAGCTTGCTGAGCTTACAGGATTGACCCGGACAATTGTAGCTTGAAACGGTCTTCATCTGAACAGTACCTCCCGGCACGTCGGTCCATACTGTCCGGTCCAAACTTACCTGTACTTTGAAATCGTTAGGACCGGAACCGGAGGAGCTTTGTTCTGAGGATAATTTGATATTCTTGTAGGCAGATGTAGCAAGGGTTGCCAGCCAATACTTTTTGCCCGCACCTTTGTCCCAGCCCTGATAGCTGATATCTTTAGCTTTGCTGTCGAAGTTTTCGAAATACCCTCCAGCCTGTTGAAGGCTCGAGGAAGACATGTACTCTCCTCCGGTGGCTGGGTGGCTTCCTGCTTCTCCTTTGTTTTTGAACACCCATTCGGCGATTACGCCTTCTGCAGCAGCAGTTTCCTTCTGTACAACAGAGGCTTGCTTGGGCTTGCCCGTCACGGGGCCGGCCAGTGAGTCTGCCGGGAATGACCAGGGGATCAACAGAAGTACCAAGAACATAAAGAATAGTTGTTTCGGATTACTTCCTCTCTTTTTCTGGATTTGCATGGTTTTGCAGCCCCTTTCCCGTTCAAATGAACGGATTCGCTTGAGGATTCATTAGGAATCCCGCTTTCTTGAATATATCCCATGCCCGCCTCAGGATTCTCAGAGAATCTTATTGAAAAACCGCCGTTTTCAACATATCTTGCTGTTAACATTTTGTTTAACAATTCAAACCGCTTCGGCTACAATGAGAATATCATTAAATTACCGGAGTGCCGGAGAGGTGTTTGATATGAACTTTTTTCATTCTGATCCCTTTTATATCAGCCGAGAAAGTAAATCCTATTCCAGCATTCCTTCATTCCACTATCATGATGCTTATGAAATTCTGTATATTGTCTCGGGCGAACTTCATTATCATATCGGAAGCCAGCCGTTTCAGCTTGTGGGCGGCTCCATGCTGCTCATCCGAAAAAAGGACGAACACCGGCTGATCAATCCCAATGGTGCAAAATTCGAGAGAGTAACACTGCTTTTTAAAGAAGAGTTTCTAGGCGGGTTGTTGACCGGGGACTTGTCATTTCATCCGTTGTCCGCTTTCCAATCCGGTTCTGGCTCCCTCCGGTTAAAGGGTCAGGAGCAAGGTTATGTCGAAGCGATATTTGCAAAGATGGCCGCCGAGTCCGCGAATGAATTTCCGGAGTCTGGTTTCTATCTCAAAATCCTTTTGTCCGAGCTTTTAATATACATACACCGCTTATTAAACAGCGGACGTCCGTATATGAATTGCTCCACCAACCAGGTTTATCAGCGTATCTCCCATATCACCCATTTCATCAATCACCACTATGATCAGCGCCTGACCTTGGAGGAGCTCGCGGTCCGTTTCCATGTCAGTCCCTCCCATCTTAGCCGGACCTTCAAGGAATCAACAGGGTTTACCCTCATCGAGTATGTGAACCATGTTCGAATCAAACAAGCCTGCTATTTATTGAAAGAATCCAATTGGCAAGTTTCAGCTATTGCCGAAAGCGTCGGCTTCGGGAATTCAACTCATTTTGGCCGGACGTTTAAAAGCATCATAGGTCTCTCTCCCTTGAAATTCCGCAAGAATCCGCAGGCGGGATACATGGCCGTAAAACAACAAAAAGCCTGAATTCCATTAAAGGAGTTCGGCTCTTTGGGGGATATCACCATCTAATTCACTGATATCCCGAATCAGTTCTGCTGAAGGAGTGGTCATAATTATAACAATGAAAGGAATCTTTCGCACATGACAAGAGAAGTGAAAAAGCAATTGAATGAGGGGCCTAGAATTCGAAGAGAACAAGAATTGGTATCAAAAATGATTCGTATCTATTGCAGGAAAAAACATCATCAAACGGCCTTCTGTGAGGAATGTCAGGAGTTAAATGTATATGCGAGGAACAGACTTTCGCTCTGTCGATTCGGTGAGGAGAAGACGGCTTGCGCAAAATGTCCTATCCATTGTTACAAACAAGATTACCGTCAAAAAATCAAGGACGTAATGCGTTATTCTGGTCCATGGATGCTGCTGTATCACCCTATTGAGTCCATTAGGCATATTCCAATCCCAGGCAAAGGAAGAAAATAGCCCAGTCTGGAACTATGTATTCTGGCAAATGTTCCAGATCAGCGGGCGGTCCGAATAGGCTGCCGAAGGGAATCGGCAACCTACCGCCTAGTGCTAGGTTATGACGTAGTATGTTCCGCATCATACTCGCTGGAAAGCTCTTTCAGCGACTTGATTTTACCATGGGGGTGCTGGTCCTGCTTTCGGGATTTCCACCCAGCTTCTTTTCTTTGCTTCTGCTGGCTCATCTCGGGTAGCCTCCTCTGGAATTGCATCATGTATACTACAGTAATAGGATGCTGAATATTACGTTTATTCATACGTGTTAGTTTGTTTTCATATTTGATGCTCTTGCTAATCCTGATTCAAAAACGTCCGGGTCCGCTCCCGCTGCGGGCTGCCAAAGATCTGCTCCGGTGTTCCAGATTCGGCAATTTCCCCGTTATCCATGAAGAATACACGGTCCGCCACATCGCGGGCAAAGTTCATCTCATGCGTGACGATAATCATGGTCATGTTCTCGTCCGCAAGCTGGCGGATGACACGCAGCACCTCTCCGGTCAACTCGGGATCAAGTGCGGAAGTCGGCTCGTCAAACAGCAGGATGTCCGGGTTCAGCATCAGCGCTCTGGCGATAGCTACCCGCTGCTTCTGTCCACCTGACAGCATAGAAGGGTACACCTCCGCTTTATCGGCAAGGCCTACTTTGGAGAGCAATTCCTTACTTTTCGCGGCAATATCCTGAGTGCCCTCCCGCTTCAGCGTTCGTGGAGCAAGCTCCAGATTCCCCCGTACGCTAAGGTGAGGGAACAGATTAAAGTGCTGAAACACCATGCCCATGGTCGCGGTAATCTCCCTTATATCTGCATTGCTGGAGTATTTTCCGTTCTCTACCAACGGTTTGCCATGGATAAGGATACTTCCGCCGGTAACCTCCTCCAGATGAACAAGACTGCGCAGCATCGTACTTTTTCCGGAACCGGAAGGACCGATCACTGCCACGACTTCTCCCGGTTTCACATCAAAGGTAATCTTCTTCAGCACATCGAGGCTGCCGAAAGATTTCTGCAATTGCTTAACTTCAATCATACTACTCATAATTGGACAGCCCTTCTACTCAAATTTGAAACGTTTCTCCAGTGCCTTGAAGAACAGCGTTAGTATTAATGTCATCAGCAAATAAATAACGCCAGCAACTACAAATGGGGTCACCGTAAAATCGCGGTTCACCGCCGTCTTCGCGTAATTCAGCAGCTCCGGTACAGCTACGGCATAGAGCAACGCAGTGTCCTTGACCAGAGTAATGGACTCATTGGCTACCGCAGGCAATGCAACCCGGAACATCTGGGCAAGAATTACCTTGCGAAGGGTCTGCCATTTGCCGAGCCCGAGAACCTTGGCCGCCTCATGTTGTCCTTTATCAATCGAGAGCATCCCGCCACGGAAGATCTCGGCAAAATAAGCACCATAATTAAGGATGAAGCCAAGACTGGCCGCAACGAAGCGGTCCATGACCAGATATTCCCCAATGACCGGAATCTGCGGCAAGCCGAAGCAGAAGAATAGCAACTGCAGCAGTAGCGGAGT
The DNA here is from genome assembly GCF_038593145.1 of Paenibacillus sp. FSL L8-0340. Taxonomy (NCBI): domain Bacteria; kingdom Bacillati; phylum Bacillota; class Bacilli; order Caryophanales; family Paenibacillaceae; genus Paenibacillus; species Paenibacillus sp. FSL L8-0340. The sequence goes on along the minus strand of NZ_CP151967.1, from coordinate 3,776,251 downwards.
TCCGCGCATGACGTAAATATAAGTGTGCGCAAGCCAGGCTAGCGGTTTGATTGAGCTCTTGGCCATCAGTGTGACCAGCATCCCTAGCGGAATGGACAGCACGATGACAATCAGAAACAGTAAGGCAGTCGTCCGTGCACCTTCAAGCATCGGCCCGGCAATTTTAATAATGTAATCTATATTCATATCTTCAACCGACTCCTAAAGGAAACAATCTAGTTCAGTACTTTGTTCTCGCCAAACCATTTCGTTGAAATTTCAGCAGCCGTTCCATCACTGCTTAGTTCATCCAGAGCCTTTTGCAGCTCAGTAAGCAGTGCTTCATTGCCTTTCTTAATCCCGATGCCGTATTGCTCAGGAGCCAGTGATTCATCCAGAAGCTTGTAAGTACCGGTCTCCTTAGACATATAATATCTAGCCACCACTTCGTCGATAACCACTCCATCCAGGCGTTTCGACTTCAGGTCCGTCAGGGCAAGCACATTGTCCGGGAATTCGGATACCTTGTCAATCTCTGCTTTGATTGGACTGGCATTCAGGGCATCGGCAGCCGACGAAAGACTCTGCAGTCCGACTTCTTTTCCAGCCAGATCATTCAGCTTCGACAGCGCTGAATCCGCCAGCACGACTACAACCTGGCTGTTCTCCAGATAAGGCTTGGTAAACAATACCTTCTCTTTGCGCTCGTCTGTTATGGTGTACCCGTTCCATATCATATCAATGCGTCCGCTGTTCAGCTCCGATTCCTTGGCCGACCAGTCAATTGGCTGGAAGGTGATCTCTTTGCCCATTTTCTCGGCTGCTGCTTTTGCATAGTCAATATCAAAACCGACAATTTCATTGTTGTCATCTCTGAAGCCCATCGGAGCAAACTTATCATCTATACCGATCACCAGTTTGCCGTCATCACCTTTTGAACCGGAGCAGCCTGCGATCACTGCAATTGCCATAGCTACGAATAAAATTAATAATCCTTTTCTCTTCATCTCTCTAATCCCCCTAGTAAATGACACACTGTATGCTTCGCTTTAGCTCATTAACACGTTATCAGTTTATCATGATAACATATCATCTGAGCGGCGTCGATAGAGAAGAGAAACACTTCTGTGTCAAACAAGTGAAACGGCTACCGTCATCTAAGGACGGTAGCCGTTTCAGCGAGAAATACATTTTACAAAAATACCATCGCCTGTATTTTCAGGTGAATGGCTTAAAATAGTTTACAACGACCTCACGGAATTCCAGAGCAGCCGGTGAAATGTAACGGCTTTTGTGCCATAATAATGCGATCTCACGCGCCAAGTCATGATTTTTCACTTGGAGATAGTGAATCTGTTCCCTAGAATTCCTTGCCGTGCTTGGTATAAAAGCGATGCCGATTTCTGCCTCCACAAGGGCACTTAGCCTTGCTGGTTCATCCCCCTCATACACATATCTAGGTTCAAAGCCAACAGATTTGCATACATTGTCCACTAAATCGCGGGTACCATAACCTCTCTTTACACCGACAAACTCTTCATCTCTCAGTTCTGTCAAGGAAATGCTGCTTCGGTCTGCCAGCCGATGCCCTTTGGGAACCGCTACAAGAATGGGGTCAATGAAGACTATTTGGCATTCAATCTCCTCCTCCTCTATGGCAGGTGAGGACAAGCAGAAATCGACTTCTCCGCTGTGAAGAAGCTTAACCATTTCATGCGTGGTCAGCATTTGTACATGAAATTGGACATTTGGCCGCTTTTTTCGAAACTCCCGAAGGATATTTGGCAATGTGCTCGCGGCAGTCACCGCAAGTTCAAGAGTGCCTTGTTCCGGGGAGGAAAGATCATGCAGCTCCTGCTTTCCCTGTTCCAGTTCAAACAAAGCCCTTTCTGCCCTGCGGAGGAATTGGTTTCCGAACTCATTCAAGCGTAGCTTCCTTCCTATCCGGTCGAATAACGGGACTCCCAGATCTTCTTCCAGACGTTGAATCGTTTTGCTTAATGAGGATTGGGTAACGTGCAGGGTCCGTGCTGCTTCGGTCACATGCTCCAGCCGGGCTACTACGAGAAAATACTGCAGTTGAAGAAGTTCCATTTCATACCCCTCTCATTCCTTCTAGTCTATGAAATCATAACATAAAAGGCGTTGGAATAAATAAACGATCTCAAGTACGATGATATCAATACACTTGGGGAGGACCAAAAATGAATGCTCGCAGCAGGTGGCTGATGATCTCCGTGGGTCTGGGGATCCTTTTGAACCCATTAAATTCTTCGATGATTTCCGTGGCTATAGCAAGGCTGCAAAAGGTGTATCAGCTTGATTTTACTGAGGTATCCTGGATCATTTTCTCATTCTATATTGCGAGTGCTATCGCTCAACCTGTCATGGGGAAGGCCAGTGATCTATTCGGGCGTAGAAAGATCTTTCTAACCGGTCTTGTTGTAGCCTTCGTTGCATCATTATTAGCTCCGCTATCCCCCACCTTTGGGTGGCTCATTGTGTTCCGCATTGTGCAATCCATCGGAACAAGCATGATGGTTGCAGTTGGAATGGCCATTGTGCGAATTCATATTACGGAGAAACAGGCGACTGCGCTGTCCGTGATGTCCATTTTCCTATCCGGTGCGGCAGCTATCGGTCCCTTTATCGGTGGAGTTTTGATTCAATGGTGGGATTGGTCTGCGATTTTTCTCGTTAATATTCCGTTCGTGGTTACGAGCTTTGTGTTAGCTTGGAGGATGATTCCTAAGGACGAACCGCCAACATCCGTTTCATCCCAGATGTCGTTCCGTAAATGGTGTGATTTGATTGACGCGACAGGGATTCTGCTCTTTATCGTAGGTCTGGTCGCCTTGCTGGTGGGATTACTGTCAGCAAAATCTTCTGGCCATGTCTCGTTGGGTCCTGTCATTATCGGACTGATTGGCCTTTTTGCACTGGTGGCTTTCGTACGCCATGAGTTAAAAGCGGCATCACCCTTTATTCCTTTGCGCACATTCGCCAAATATCCTGAGATGACTTGGGTTAATATCGAATTCATGCTTGTTAACGTACTTTATTACTCACTCTTTTTCGGGCTTCCGTCCTACTTGCAAATGGTACGTCATGTCAACGAATCCCATACAGGGATTCTGATGTTAAGCTTAGGCTTGTGCTCGCTTATTGTTTCTCCACTAGCCGGACGATGGATTGATAAGTCAGGACCAGGGCCCGCATTGCTGACATCCGGAATACTAATGACACTAGGTTCGGTATGGATGGTGACCATGAACCCCACTTCACCGGTTATCAGTGTATGTGTGTCGTTGGCTGCATTCGGTGTTGGGAACGGGTTAAACAATGTCGGTATGCAAGTGGCTCTGTTCAAAAGTTCGCCAAAAGAAATGATCGGTGTAGCATCCGGCGTTTTTATGACATCAAGATATCTGGGAACCATTCTCTCTTCCTTATTGCTGGGCATCATAATGGGAGGTAAGTTCAGCGCTGGGGGATTTCGACTGCTTGGTGTGATCCTATCGGTCATTGCATTGTCTTTGGTATGTATGAGTTGGCGGCACAGGAACTCGCGACAACTGGAAGAGTCTTAGGTGATGCTCTAAACAAAGAAACTCTACAACCACATGGGTTGAAGAGTTCTTTTGTTCATTCTGCAATGAATGGTTGTTGAATTAGAATTTAAGGATTCCCGAGGTATGCAGCAACACCAGGAATACCAGAATCGGTGCAATATACCGGAGCATGAATAACCAGATGCGGAACCAGCGCGCCTGTAGTCCTGCCGCTTCTGCTGCCCCCTTCCAGAAATAACCGGCAAAAATGGTGATCAGCAGACCGCCAAGCGGCAGCATAATGTTGGAGGTGATGAAATCCATCCAGTCGAACAGGGCTTTACCGCCAAACGTAAGTTCAGGGAACATTCCCAGCGACATAGCTGAAGGAATACCGAGCAGAAAACAGACCAGAGACAATACCCAAACCGAACGTTGACGGCTCCAGTTCCAGCGCTCCATCGCGAAGGATACAGGCACTTCAAGCAGCGATACAGCTGAGGTCAAGGCGGCAATCGCCAGCAGGATGAAGAACAGACCACCGAAGAACGAACCGAAAGGCATAGCCGAGAAAGCCGCCGGCAGAGCGATGAAAATCAGCGAAGGCCCTTGGTCAGGAGCAATACCAAACGAGAACGTAGTCGGGAAAATAATCAATCCGGCGATAAACGCATAGATCAAATCTCCGGCTCCTATCGCAAGTGTAGCGGTGCCCAGCGACTGATTTTTATCTACATAAGAACCGTAGGTCAAAAGAATCCCCATGCCGAGTGACAACGAGAAGAAGGCATGTCCCAAAGCGACTAGCGCGGATTCTGCTGTCAGTACCGAGAAGTCCGGTTTGAGGAAGAAGGAAACCCCTTTATCTGCACCCGGTAAGGTCAGCGCACGAATCATCAATACAATAAGGAGAACAACCAGGCCGGGAATCAATACTTTATTGAACTTCTCAATCCCGCCCGATACTCCAAGGATAACAACTCCCGCAGAAATCAGGATGGCTACACCCTGCCAGACAATCGGCGAGTACCCTGAGATAAATGAGCCAAATTCACCTGCATAATCAGTCGTGCTGAACAGTTGTCCATTGAAGGCAATCATTGCATAGTGCAGCGTCCAACCTGCAACAATAATATAAAAGGAGAGGATTAGAAAAGGTGCAATCACTTGCAGTATTCCAGCTGCCTTCCACCCTTTTCCGCCTCCGGCACGGATGAACGACGTCGCCGCGCTTCCGCGTCCGCTGCGTCCGATGGCGAGTTCGGCCAACAGAACAGGTAAGCCGATTAGCACCAGACAGACGATGAAGAGCAGGAAGAAAGCCGCTCCGCCATTTTCTCCTGTAATATAAGGAAATTTCCACATATTCCCCAGACCCACCGAGCTGCCGATGGCCGCGAAAATAAAGCCGCTGGAGGAGAAACGTTCCTTTTTCTCTGAGAGCAGGCTTTTTTCACCTTTATACTGATTCATTTCATAACGCCCCATTTTCTTTTTTTAGAACTCATTATAGCTTAAGTAGCCATCGGAGTCATATGGTAATTTCTAATTTCTCAAATATTCATCCGTTAAAAGAGTTGTATTTATCATTTACAATGGGTTCTGTTTCAATTAGAATGGTTTACATTGTGTTATTAATTACTTGGTGTAAACCATTCACAGGAGGGCTTTGATATGAGCAGCTTACCTAAGTCTGCCAGATTTCCACTTTTCATTCTAATGCTGAATCTGTTTATCGCTTTATTGGGACAAGGTATGGTCATCCCCATTCTTCCTGAATACTTGAAACAATTTAATGCCTCAGGGGCTGCAGCCGGGTATCTTATTGCTGCTTTTGGAGCCGCACAGTTTATTTTTTCACCTATAGGCGGGCAGCTTTCGGATCGGTGGGGCCGAAAATCAATGATCATATCCGGTCTGTTTTTAACGGTCATTTCTGATCTGATGTTTGCTGTATCTGCGACATTACCGCTTCTGTATATTGCCCGATTTATCGGGGGAATAGGTATTGGATTAATGGTTCCTTCCAATATGGCCTATGTCGCTGATATTACCACTCAGGAAACCCGCGCTAAAGGAATGGGATTATTGGGGGCTTCCATGAATTTGGGTATGGTACTTGGTCCAGGGTTAGGGGGGATTATCGCTGAGTTTGGCATACGTGTCCCCTATTTTTTTGCGGGTGGGCTTGGACTTGCAGCTACGCTACTTAGTATATTTATGCCAGAGACACTTCCCAGGGAAAGACGGAAATCCGTTAGTACACGGGTACATCGGGAGCCCCTTCGCAACCTGATCTTAAATTCTTTTCGGACTTCGTATTTCCGCTATCTCCTGCTCATTCTGATCATGACATTTGGTTTGATGAATTATGAAACGGTGTATGCCTTATTTGTGGAACAAAAGTACGGTTTTGATGCCACTAAAATCTCAATTATCATTACGGTAGGTGCAGTTATAGGCATCATTGTGCAGATCTGGCTGCTTGATTATCTTATTAAGCGGCTAGGCGAAATGAAACTTATACGTCTATCTTTGGTGATCACGGCAATAAGTTTGCTCTTGATGATCATCAAGTTTAATTTAGGTTATCTGATCGTAGTATCTGCCCTGTTTTTTGCCTTTAATGCATTCTTAAGACCAACGGTAAGTACGCTGATTGCCAACTCAGCTGGTGACCGGCAAGGATATGCTGCCGGATTAAATACAACGTATACCAGCATAGGAAATATACTTGGGCCGATTTTAGCAGGACAGTTGTTTGACAAACACATGAATATACCCTATATTTTTGGTGCACTTATCCTTACATCTGCGCTTTTCTTGACCTTGCGAAAGCCAAAAAATGATAAAGAACGGATTGCTGCCTATGACTGAGAACTGGCATCAGAATTTGAGAAACAAAAACAGGGAAGAACTAATTGCTGCGGCTAAGGAACTTTTTATGAAGCAAAGCTTTCTCAAAGTTAATATTAAAGATGTATGCCGCGTGGCCGGAGTAAGCCGGGTTACATACTATAAGCATTTTCAATCCATAGACGAACTGATCTTTGAGGTCCAGATGGAAATCCTCCAGAGTATGACCCAATTTGTTGGAAGAGCAGCTTCAGCCGAAATGAATGGTAAGCAGATGCTTGCTTCGATGCTGGAGGCTTGGATTGATTATGCTTCGCAACATCCAGAGTACATCAAGTTTATTCTTCTCTTCGATCTGCATTATGAAGCCTATGACTCAAGCGATGAACTCAAAGTGCAGTATAATAATTTTGTTAACCGGGAAAAAGAACGTCATTTCCTAATGGATGCTCTGGACATTGGTTTTAAAGATGGATCGTTAAAGTCAGATACTGAGCCCTTGAAGACCGCTCATTTTATCTTCATGTCTATGATGGGTTTACTTCAGAAAATGAGCTTGATTCCCAAGGGCGATTGGAACGGCGAACTTCAGGATAAACAAATGGCTAAGCGGTTTGTTGGAATGTTGGTTCAGCATTTAAGTGGAAAATAACAAATCCCCCTGCCTTTTGGGCAGGGGGATTTGTCCATAAATCTGTTTCTATTCATATAGATGAATCGAACCGGTAGGTCCAGAACTGTTCTGTGCCGAACCTGCCGCGGATTTCTTCATCACTCAGCTCCCGGTTGCCAACGAGTTCCGCCGCTTGGAATTGCGAACGGTGCGCTGTAATCGAGGCCATTTTATTAACAAGGAATGATGTTACATCTACGGTCACATCTGCTTTCCCGATAACCGTCTCGTGATTGCTGGCGAAGGCGCTGCAGTGCACAAGCGGCCTTTCTGCCGCGGGGAGCCGGCTGATGGTTCGGATGACGGCTGCCCCGGTGGCATCATGATCGGGATGCACACTGTACCCTGGATAGAAGGTGATGACCAGTGACGGGGTCAATTCCTGGAGCAGTGACAGGATGCGGGAGTCCAGCAGCTGCTGGTCTTCGAACTCAATCATTTTATCATGGAAGCCGAGCATCCTTAAGTCTTGAATGCCAATCGCATGGCAAGACGCTGTCAGTTCCTCCTTGCGGATTGCTGGCAAGCTGACACGGCTCGCGAACGGCGGGATGCCCATATTGCGGCCCATCTCCCCTAGTGTCAGACAAGCATAGGTGACTTGAGCGCCGCCTTCTATGTACATAGCCAATGTCCCTGCTGCAACAAATGCTTCGTCATCGGGATGGGGAAATACCACTAAGATGCGCTCATGTTTGGCTTGTTTAGTATTCATGGCTGCTTGATCCTCCGCTTTCATTAGAACTTGTCCCGGCTTAATTGCAATGACACAATTAGCTTTCCTTGACTATCGTGCCCAGCCATGATTAGGCGTTCATGCTCATTCTCATCAACATGCGTAAGGCCCTCTGCATAAATCCAGCCGTTTGCTGTCTTTAATCCGACCCGGTAAGGACCCGTGCCGGAGATGGAGCCGTGCGTATATGAGACGGCAGCGTTGGTGATGAACGCCGAAGCCGTTGGCCGGCTGCTGTCCAAATGACTGGCGTAGGCGCCTGTGGTGAGTTCAAGGTGCAGGTAAAGTTCCTGACCGGTGAAGCGGTCGATCACAGTTTGGATGTCTTGAGGATGTATCGGCAGCATAATGGCCTCCTTGTTTGATGTTTTACCCTTCAACTATATCAGCTTGCAGTTCTGTTGCAATTTCAATCATTTTGGGAACTACAGCTTCGTTGGAAATAGCTACATACAAATCACCCATGTAAAGCCGGAAAGGAATTTCCACATCCCCCTGCTTCCACATCCAAAAGTCTCCATCAATGGACATGTTGCTTTCCGGGCCTTTTACGGTAAAAACCCGTGAGTATGCAAAGTCGGGCTTTGCTGCAAAGTAATCTTTGCATTCATCCAAAGAGATGGATGGCTCCGCATTATTTTCCTGCATTGATCGTGTGATACGAAAACGCTGATTCATTGATATGCCTCCAAATTTTTGTGAAATCTGTATCCTCTACAAAACAATATTCTCTCATTCTCGGAGTCTACTGTCAAAACTATAGTGTACATAAAATGAACGATTGCTAGCCTCTATCTGTCTTATTGATGAGAACAACAAAAAAGGGGGTGCAGCAGAATGACTGACCGGGAAATTTTCGAGCTCTATAAAGAAGATGTTTATTATTTTTGCTACTATTTGATGAAAAATCAAGCTGATGCTGAGGATATTAGCCAAGAGGTATTTGTCAAAGTGATTTTGGCAGATAGATCAAAGGTAAGAAACCTGAAATCGTGGATTTTGCGAATTGCTTCGAATGAGTGCAACAGCCTGATTAGAAGGCGTAAAACAGGAGTGATGAAAGAATTACGTAATTATTTACTATCCAGGTCTCAGGATTCCAACCCTGTCGAAGAGCATTTAAATCACCGGGAAACTAAAAAAGAAATTCAAGGCTTATATAGTAAGCTTCCCGACAAAATCAGAATGGTAGTAGTCCTTCGTTTTATTAACGAATTGACTGTACCCGAGATCTCTAAAGTGATGGACATACCCGAAGGAACTGCAAAATCCAGACTAAATAAAGGGCTTAAGCTGTTAAAGGGCAAAATGGCTGGAACTCAACTAAAGGAGATGAGCAGTAATGAATCAGTATATTGAAAAGGATAAGAACATTCCCCTGCCGGATTATGATTTAATGTGGACAGCCATAGAAAAAGAAGCCTATCAACGCCAAATAAATCTGCAGCCTTCGCAGAATATTCCTAGACATCGTGCGAAGGTTGTTCCCATCAGTATCGTTTTCTCATGTATCTTGCTTGTCGCCATTCCTGTATACGCTAGTGTGACGGTCAATTGGGATAAAATTGGCGGCCGTAGTGTGACCAATGCATTAAAAAACGGTATTGGCCAGCAGTATGATCTCCAAGCTTCCAGTTCTGGAGTTACAATGAACTTGAACGGTGTGGTGACGGATGGAGAAAAAATGAGAATGCTCATATCTCTGGATACTAAAACCGACCTAAGCCAATATATTGGAATTGCTACAGAGAAAAATACCATGACAAGTGAATCCGGTAGCGAGGCAAAAGTATACGGCAATTTAGAATACGACCCGGAAAGCAAGAAACTCCTTGGTGTATACGAAACCCCTGATACCTTAAAGGATGATAAAAAAGACTACAAATTTGAAGCGGAAAATCTTATTTTTCTCCGTAATAGGGATATTCCCTTAAAATCTAATCATCAAGCTGGAGATACGATTGTTACCGGATCTACACAGTATCCAACCCTCCATATTGAATCCGTTAGACAAGCTTCAAATCAAACCATTATCCGCTATAGGGTCGCTGCATCACCGTCTGACTTGGGACGTGGCAACCCGCATCTGGTAGTTCATGCTGGTGGTCAAGTGAAAGAAGCAGTTCCCACCATCATGCCTAACGAAGGTTCGGATTTGTTTATTGAACAAGTATTCGATATGACTGAATCCGATTGGAAGGACGCCAGTCTTCATTTCAGTTACATTGAAGAAGCAAAACGGATTTCAGGCAGTTGGAAGTTTGATTTTAAAGCAGATGGAAAAAAGGCAAGTGAAGCTATGTACACTAAGAAATTGTCTACCAGTCCTGAAGTCCAGGCAAAGACAGGCATAACCTTCGATCAGCTGGTGATCACCCCTTTAGATATCCAGATCCTAATCAATGAAGAAGAATCGCTCAAAAAAGGAATTGTCCACTACAAAACTGCTCAGCTGGTTATAGGGGATAAAACAATCGCCGGGGATCGGGTTTTAAAAGGGGATCATCCCGGAAGCTATCAGCATTTATTTCAATTTGAAACTTCGGAGTGGTATAAGAACTGGTCGGACGTTCCAATAAAACTTAATTTGAAAGATGCTGTCATTCAGAAACGGGATACCTCTAAGAATTGGATCACGCTAAATAAACCTAAGAAAGAAAAGCAGTCCGCCAAACTTAATGTGGATGGCTTTGAAATTCAATTCACGTATTATACAGAGGGCGATAATTTGATGGTCGAGTCCCATTCCGAATCCCCTGGCTTCAAGGGTGTTAACCAAACTACGCTACGGATTAACGGCAAAGAAATAGTACCTGAAATTACACCTAAGGGTATGGTATCTACAGGGGTTAATATCGATAGCTACAAAGGTATTCCCTTTGATGAAAAGATTGAACTGAACCCTGGTATTTATAAATACAGCGATCCAAGCCGGAATGAAGAAGTTAAACTCTAACTGAATTTAATAATAAACCAGCGGCAGTCTTGGATTGGATAATAAAATCCTAGACTGCCGCTTCTGATATCAGTACTCCCTTTTATTCCCCTTCTTTACGAATTCCCACTCGACCTCAACATTTTTTCTGACTCTTAGTAGAAGACGAAACAATGTTTCTTGTTCTTTTTCAGAAAATCCTGCTAACGCAACCAAATCGGTATGATCCCCTTCTCTCTTCAGAAAAGAGTACGCTTGCTTACCTTTTTCAGTTGTAAATAGCCTTTTGATTTTCCTGTTCGTTTCATCGTCTTTCTTTTCAATAAAGCCTTGGATTTCAAGCTTTTGAATCGCACGTGCTGCTGTTGTTCGGTCCACCTTTATCATTTCCGACAGCTTTTCTTGAATAATTCCCGGATTCTCATATATTCGAACCAGATATAAATACTGCCCTTTCGTAAGATCTAATTCCTTGAACTCTATATTACTTATAGAATCTAATGCCCTTGCAATCATTCCAACTTCACGAAGGATCTCCTTCATTCAAATCACCTGCCGTCCACTATTGTTGTACTTATAATTGTCGTTAATTCATTATGACGTTCTTCATATAAAAAATAAATACAGAATGGATCGGACAAGAATGAATCTCAAAGGAACCGAACGCCTTGGACCGATTGCTAAACCGTACATTAGCCAACTCTGCTAACTGAGTACAAGAGCTGAATACTATAGTCCGTTTACAGATTATATTGAAGACCCCCATAGTGTTTTTATGACGAAAGAATAGAAGCCTGCAAATTAAACAGCACGTCTCCCAGTAGGAATGGAAACGTGCTGTTTGCGATTCTCAGTATGGTTAGATTAGAAACGTATCCTAGATAAGCTGAAATCCCCTGCTCACTCGTTCTGCTGATTTTCCAAAGCGGCTGCACCTTCAAGCAGCATCAATCCACTCAGCTGCACGCTGAGCTGAACCGGCAGTATAGGCTTATGCTCCCAAGAAGGGCCGCAGAGTCCCAGCTCGTGGTCCAGTCCTTTCGTCCATATAGCATGGGCATTCGCCAGAATAACTTTACGGATAGGCAGTGTTCCAGGAAACTGCTTCTCCAGCTGAACCCAGTAGCGGATCAGAATTCCTTTGAACAATCCGGTGTCATCAATGCCTTCATCAGGCAGCATGAGTGTAACCGGGTGGCATAATCGGCGTATGCTTGTGTCGGCTGTCCACAGAGCATCGTCTGCATATTGCTGCTCTCCTTTAACACGGTACAGTTCCAGCGCCGCTCCAAGAAACACTCCCTGGCAGTAAGTGAATTCCCAGTCATAATCAATCTGGCCGTCTCCCAGCCTGTTGATTCCGTCCCATACAAAGCCGGAGCCGGGATCCACCAGATGGGCTTTGTTCCATTCGTAAATGCGGACCGCCCATTCCAGATCCTCCGGATCCCGGAACAATCCGTACAAACGGGCAGCCAGAATGGCGGCGGGCGCATTAGCCGGGGTGTTCTTATAATCCAGCTGATCCTTCTTCCAGGCCATTCCTCCCCCGAAATGGCTGTTCCACGCGGTTTGAATATCAGACCACAGCTCCAGCACAGCATTCTTGTATTCTTCTTCCCCGGTAGCCTGGTACGCCCGCAGCAGCGCAAGAGCCGTCCACTCCATATCATCATAATAATTATGGGAGAAGGTACCGCCATTATAAGCACGCAGACAGCGGCTGAATTCGCGGATACGCAGGGGAGCTGCGGGATCTCCCGTTCGTTCATAAGCATCGACAAGCACATCCATCACATGGGCCTGCCACCAATAATAGAAGTTGTCGTCCAGACGGATATGCTCTTTGGGAAACCACTGATTCATAATACCTGTCTCTTCATTGTAATAATGCTGCTGGAGGCAACGCTGGAGCCAGTCCGCACGTGCCTTCCAGTCCGCCTGTGCTGAAGCTTCAGCAAAAATGTCCATAGAATCATCCCCATCTGGCGTTAATTATTCACCGATAATAGTGCCAAGCTCAGCCATCCGCTCCAGCAGCTTTATGCCGCTGAGCTGAGAGCTTAGCTGTACAATGCCGCCGGGCGGGTGGCACCAGTCCGTTCCAAACAACGCACTTTCCGCCGCCTTCCCTCTCTCCCAGAGAAGTTCCGCATTTCTGTGAAGAAAGGATGCAGCTTCTCTGGCCTCAGGATCGGACTTTACAAGTTCGGCGGTATAGCGGACCAGTATGCCCTTGAACAGACCGCCATCTCCGCCGCCCTCATCCGGCAACACCCTGAGCTGCGGACCGGTTAGCTCTTCAACGGCTGCCGTGAAGGTCTGCCGGGCATCTTCAAGGTAGCCGGCTTGATCCGTAATCCGGTACAGTTCAATTGCGGCGCCTATATACACTCCTTGATTGTAGGTGTATTTCCAGTCTTTATCAATTATGCCATCCCCCTCACGGTTCAGCCCATCCCAGACAAAACCGGTCTCCGGGTCGACGAGATGTTTCTTTTGCCAGCTTAGAATCCGTTCTGCCCATTCTATATCCTGCGGATCACCGAAGGCCTGATACAGCCGGGCAGCCAGGATGGCGGCAGGCGCGTTGGCCGGGGTGTTTTTATAATCTAGCTGCGATTTCTGCCAGGCGATGCCGCCGCCCATATGATCGTTCCAGCCCGACTTGATGTCCCGCCACAGAATTAATGAAGTCTGCTTGTAGTTCTCCTTCCCCGTTGCCTGATACGCACGTAGCCATGATAGTGCCATCCATTCCATATCATCATAAAGCTCATTTGGCCAACTCCCGCCATTGCGGCGGAGAAGACCTTCATGCAGCGAGGCGAGACGCTCTTCGTACCGTCTGTCTCTTGTCCGCAGCAGACCGTCCACCAACGTATCCACGGCATGGGCCATCCACCAATAGTGAAATATAGTGTTGCATTCTCCATTCGGGCAAGGCGTCTCAATGTTGTACATGCCCATGTCTTCGTTCCAGAAATAATGATCCAGCGCTTCCTGCGCCTTGTCCGCCCGTTCCACCCACAGTCGTGGCTCAATTTTCAATTGCTTCATAAGGTTCTCTCTCCTCATATCTGATCTGGTTTCAGTAGCTGCTTACCCTTTAATACCGCTGAACGCAATGCCCTGTACAAAATAACGTTGCAGGGCCAAAAAGAGCACCAGTATCGGCAGAATCGCGACCAGCGCACCGGCCATCATCGGCCCGTAATCGGTCTGAAAGTTATAGGAAAAGGCCTGCAGCCCCATTTGAATGGTCGCTTTATCCGGATCATTTAAGACGATCATCGGCCAAAGGAAACTGTTCCACCCTGCCTGAAAGGTGAAGATGCTTAAGGTAGCCAGTGCAGGTTTCGTGAGCGGCAGATAAATGCGCCAAAAGATCTTAAATTCACCGCAGCCCTCAATCCGGGCCATTTCCAGCATGTCGCTGGGCAGGGTGAGGAAAAATTGCCGCATGAAGAACACCGCGAACGTCCCGGATGCGCCCGGCAGAATAATGCCCCAGAAGGAGTTCATCAGTCCGTTGCCGCCACTGCCGAAAAGATCATTGCCTCCGGCGAATGGAATATGGCGCATCACATAAACGGTCGGAATCATGGTTACAATGCCGGGGATCATCATCGCAGCCAGGAGGACCCGGAATACCGGCTTATTCAGCCTGAATTTCAGTTTCGCAAAAGCATAGCCGCTGAGGGAGCCAAAGAATAAATTGGCCAGTACACCGGATACGGCAAGAACAAGCGAATTCCAGAAAAATAAAGCAAATGGCACGGTCGAGAATGCTTTGCGGTAATGATCAAAGGTCAAATGCTTCGGAAACCATTGGATCGGCATCGCAAAGATCTCCTCATCCGGTTTCAGGGACGTTAGTACGCTCCAATAAAATGGCAGGAACATGGCAACAGCAATAACGATACATACGATATAATAAATGGATTTGTTAATGCCCCGCTTCAGGGCGGAGCCGCCGGTAACACCCATAGCTGTAAGCCTCCTTTTTTCCTGGGCAGCCCTGTTTAAATGACTGACTCTTCCGCTTTGGATATCCGCATATTGATCAGTGAAAAGACCAGGATGGCCATCGCCAGTACAAAAGCCTGCGCAGAAGCATAGCCCATTTGCAGCTGGTTGAAGCCTTGCTGGTAGATCAGATAGACCGGTGTCTTCGTGACATTGGCCGGCCCTCCCTGCGTCAGAACAAAAGCCTGGTCAAACAGCTGTAGTGCACCGATGATGGCCATGGTACTGACCAGGAAAGTTGTCGGCCGTAATTGCGGCCAAGTGATATACCGGAAGCAATCCATTTTGTTGGCACCATCCAGCCGGGCCGATTCATACAGATAATCCGGAACGCCTTGCAGACCTGCCAGATAAATAATCATATTAGAGCCAACGGACTGCCAGAGTGTCAGCAGGACTATTGAGAGCATGGCCGTTCTTGTCTCGGACAACCAGGCCGGTCCTGTAATCCCAACATAGGAGAGCAAACCGTTAATCAGCCCAAATTCCGGGTGCAGCAGCCAGATCCATACCGTTGCTGCCGCGACAGCTGAAGTCAGCGTAGGCAAATAATAAAAGGTGCGGAACAGCTTCACCCCGCGCCACGCCCGGCTGAGCAGCAGTCCCAGTAGCAGTGAAATTAGAATATTGAGCGGCACAAAAATCAGCGAATACAGAAACACATTGCGGAAGGTTTTCCACAGCAGATCATCATGAGCCAGCCGCCGGTAATTATCAAGCCCGATCCAGTCATTTCGGCTAAGCACATCATAATTGGTAAAGCTGAGATATAAGGCCATTACTACTGGAATAATTGTAAAGACCACGAACAGCAGCACTGTAGGCGTGATGAACAAATAAGCAGTCCGCGCCTGATGTCTTTCCACTTTTCTCATGGAAGCCATACAACTCCCCCCTTCATTATGCGGCAAGGTTCCATAACAGCAGGGAGGCACCGCCTCCCTGCTCGCTACAACTGCTACTTCACAACTTCGTTATCCTTAAGCATTTGGTCTCCCTGCTCCTGAGACTTCTTAAGTGTGTCCTCAATACTCAGTTTGTTCTGCTGGTTAAGCTGAAGATTCGGCGCCAAGGCGTCCGTCTCCATCACGGAATAGCCGGGATGTGACGGGCGGACCTTAGCAAATTCCAGGGTTTCCATAAAAGGTTTCCACAGCGGATCATCCTTGAAGAACGGGTCCTCCATCGAAGGCTTGAAGCCAGGCAGGTTCAAGCTGGTCTTAGCCCACAGCAGAGCGTTGTCTTTGTTAGCCGTCCACCATTTGATAAATTCCCAGGCCTCATCGTGATGCTTGGAGCCCTCAGGAATAACCAGGCCGAAGCCGCCCATCACACTGCCTTTGTCACCGTTAGGGCCTGCTGGCGGAGGAACAACGCCGTATTCCAGGTCTTTGCCGTATTTATTGTAAGTGCTGAGCATCCATGGGCCTGAATAGAGCATAGCGACTTTTCCGGTAACAAAAGCATCCTGGCCTTCTCCGAGCCCCAGCTCAAAGCCCACTTTGTAGACTTTATCTTTGTTCATCATCCGGTCCCAGAATTCGAGCACCTGCTTACCCTGCTCATTGTTGAAGTTGGTCTTCCCGTCTTCGGTCAGCATGGTGCCGCCCGCCTGCTGGAGATACATGTTGAACAATCCCAGGTCTGCCATGGAGAAGCCTGCTACTTCAAGCTTGTCTCCGTTCCATTTCGTCAGCTTCGCAGCCGCCGCTTCAAGCTCATCCCAAGTCGTCGGCGGCTGAAGCCCGGCTTCGTCCAGCAGCTTCTTATTGTAGAATAGTGCACGAGCGTCTACTGTAAGCGGCAGACCGTATAATTTATTGTCGTAAGAAAGTTCGTTGAGCGATTCGCTGTAAAAGTCATCTTTGGAGATCCCATCACGTGTTAAATAGTCATCTACCGGATGCAGCACATTTTTGGGCGCATAAAGTGAAGTCCGCCAGCGGTCCCAGAAAAGTATGTCAGGAGCACCGCCGTTCGTGGCCGCAGTAAGAAATTTAGTGATCATATCCTGCTGCAGCACGTATTTCACGTGAATTTTATCCTGCGATTTGTTAAAAGCATCGACCATCGTTTCGAACTGCTTCTGGCCTTCTCCGCCCCAGTCCCCCCAGAAAGTAAGCTCTGTCTTCTTTGCACTCTTGCCGCCTTGCTCTGTTCCGCTTTTCCCTGCATTGGTATCCCCGGAATTGCCAGAATTTCCGCCACACCCGGCTGCCAGGCCAGAGACCGTCACCAGAGTAAGTGCTGTTATCAACCATTTCTTCATTGTTTTCATCCCCCTCAGACTATTTGGTATGTCATTGTTGCCGTTCATTTAGCTGCACTTACTTCGATTCCGCAGCGCATGAGCACCAGCTCGCAGAACATCATATTGGCCCAAGAGAACCAGGGACGGGTGTACGCGCCGGGATCATCTGCATGAAAAGCTTCATGCATATACCCGGTACCGTCATCACACTGCGCCAGCAGGTCAAGAATGGATTGCTGTTCCTCTGTATTACCTGAAGTCATTCCTTGTACTGCTAAGGCGATTGGCCAGATATAGCGGTTTGGGGTATGGGGGCTGCCAATGCCTGCTGCGGCTATGCCTGAATAGAAATAGGGATTACTCTTGCTCAAAATGAAGCTGCGGGTATTCATATATACAGGATCATCAACTGGAGAGTAGCCAAGATAAGGAATGGAGAGCAAGCTGGGAACATTGGCATCATCCATCAAATTCACACTACCAAGTCCATCTGTCTCATAGGCATACACAGTCCCAAACTCAGGGTGGTTCACAGTCCCGTGTTGCCGGATACCTTCTTCGATCTGCTCCAGCAGATGTTGCGCAGAAGCCGCAAGCTCAGAGCTGTTTAACACCTCAGACGCAATTTCACACACATACCGGAGAACAACGACAGCGAACATATTTGCCGGGATGAGATAACCATATTCGCAGGCATCGTCGCTTGGCCGAAACCCGGACCAGGTCATTCCTGTATAGGCCGTCAGGCTGCCTTTGCCTTCACGGACCAATGTATCCGTTGATGCTCCATTCATGCGCTGAAACGTATAGAGGGAATCGCGCTCATGGTTCTGTTCGGTGGTCCACAGTTCAATAATCCGCCGGACCCCTTTTACAAAAGAGGCATCAAATTGGCTGGTCCGTCCGGTATTCTTCCACAGTAAATAGCTGAGCTGGATCGGATAACATAAGGAATCTACTTCGTATTTCCTCTCCCAGATCCAGGGGTTCATTGCCGTGAGATCATCCTGATGCCCCCGTCCATCCGCCTCTTGATTAAAAGCGTTTGCATAAGGATCAATCTCGATAAAAGCAAATTGCTGCTTAACCAAGCCTTCGATCATTTCTGCTATTTCTTCATCTTCTGCGGCAAGGATCAGAAAAGGCCTGACCTGTGCGGCAGAATCCCTCAGCCACATGGCAGGAATATCACCAGTAATGACAAAGGTCTTTCCGTCTTTATTGCGTTTTATTGTTGTATTCCAGGTGTTCGATAAACATTGTTCGAACATGTCTGCCAGTTTTGGGCGGTCCTGCAATATTGTTCGAACCCGTGCAGCCAGACGCTGAATGGATTGGGGTAATTCATTTGAGGAGTACAGTAGAAACAACCTCCCTTTTGTATTGTTATTAAGCGCTTTCATTAAATAGTATATTGGTATATAAATAATATGTCAATCAATATTTTAGACTTAATGATATATCATTTCAAGAATCTGGATATAAAAAAACCCATTCGATTGAATGGGTTCGTCTTAATCTATTACCGTTACTTTCGAACTGCAGGTCCGGTCGAACTGCCGGGGATCAGCTTCGCCTCCAGCATTACCTTATTCGGCACAGAATGCCCGTTCATAATTGTCAGCACATTCTCTACCGCAAGCCGACCCATCTCTTCTTCATTCTGGCGCATATGGGTGAAGGCATAACCTCCTCCAAGCTGTGTCGGCGGACTGTCGAAGCAAATAATGGAGATATCCTCGGGGATGCGTAGTCCCAAACGTTCCACTGCTGTCTTTGCGAGCAAAGCAATATTGTACTCGATGGCAAACAGTGCAGTAATGTCTGGGTGACTCTTCAGATGGGATTCCAAGCGTACGAGATCATGTTCGATATTATCCGGGTTAAAAAACTTCGGCAATGTCGAGGTTAAGTCACTGACCCACAGCTCCTTATCGACCATGATTCCCCGCTGGGCGTGTGCCTGTATGAAGCCTTCAATCCGGTCCTCAACGGCAGTGGTATCGACCGGCGGAGGCGAAAGAAATGATATATGGGTATGTCCCAAATCAAACAAATACTCTGTAGCTACAAGCGCTGCCTGAAGATTATCCGTGCTGATCGATGCGGCGGCTACCCCTTTTAACTGTCTGTCCACCAGCACCAGGGGGAAACGGCCAATGACCAGCTTTAGTATTTCCGCGTTGAAATATTCGCCCTGCGCCGGGAAGATAATCAGCCCATCCACACCCAGGTTGAGCAGCTTCTGGATGGATTGCTCTTCATTCTCAGGAATACCGAAGGTTCTCCGCAAGACCAGAAAGCAGTCATTATCGCGTGAAGCCTGCTCCATGCCATAGATCAGCCCCGTACCGTAGCTGTTGCCAAAATCGGTGATGATCAGCCCGATGGTCTTCTCTTCTACATTGATTGCAGGGATTCCGGTACTTGTTCCGGGAGGCAGCTCCTGAAGTTCAGCGACCGGATCGGCCACAAACGAGCCCCTGCCCGGCTTACGGACGATCAAATGCTCGGCGGCCAGCAGCTCAAGCGCTTTTTTACTGGTAATACGGCTTACATTATAGCTATCAGCCAGTTCTTTCTCAGAAGGAACACGCTCTCCAAGCTTATAGGCTTGAGTCAATATGCTCTCCTTCACTTCGTCAAAAATCTTCTCATACATCGGCTTAGAAGACGTCGGTTCGTTCATGACCTTCACTATCTCCTGACTCTTATTATTCATGATTTACATAATAATATATCATGATATATTATGATTGTCGATGCATACCTAGTCTTTCTGTATTCATTATAGATCTGATGGCAAAAAAAACTAACAGACGGACGCAGAATAGCTGTGTCCGTCTGTTAGTTAGATTTTATGAACCGCCGCTAATGTAGTTCAACTTAATCAGGTGATTTCAAGAAACAATGCACAATCAAAAGGCTGAAGCTGGATGGGATTGGATTCATGCCATTCCTTGGAGGATTCAGACTTCAATTTCGGGTTGAAACCCTTGTTCATTCCACTTACTTCCGAAACCAGACTCCATCCCTTTGGAACATCCCATTCGCACACCGTCCGGTTATGATTCATGACAAAGAAATAAGTACCGTCCTTTCCCCGTCTCCGGGTAATCTCGACACCTTCCGGTGCGGCTGCGATTCCACAGACCCCAGCGTCGCCAATCATCTCCAAGATCAGCTTTTCCATCGTCTCCGGCCCCAATTCCGTCCCGGCATAATAGGCTCGTCCCCTGCCGTATGTATGGCGGGTAACCGCCGGTGTCCCGGCATAGAAATCCCTGGCGTATACGGCTAGTACCTCTGCGCCTTCCACTGTGATCACATCGCACCACAGCTCCGCTTCCTCTCCAGACCTCCCGCCTTCATCTTCCGTTTGGGCTGCCCTGGACATCCCCTCATCATTCAGCCATCTCACACTCTGCCCGAACTGGCGCAGACAGTCGTAGTCGTAGATGCTTAGACCAAGCAGCTGCGAATAATTACCCGGCAGTGTCAGTGGAATAACAGCGTTATTCCGGTCCTTGACTGCGGTCCGCATATCGAGCAGTACATGCCCGCCCGCTTCTGTATATTCATATAGTCTTTGACATAGCTCTGAATCGGTGACGAACAGAAGCGGAAAAATCAGCACCTTGTACTTTGAGAAATCGTTATTTTCAGAAATCAGATCTACAGGGATATTGTGATCAAACAATACTTTATAATAACGGTGCAGATGTGCGACGTAGTTCAGGTCGGGATGATGCGGCTGGATTTGCAGCGCCCATTCCTGGTCGTAGCTGAACACAATCCCCACCTCGGCTTCGGGAAGTCCCCCGCGGAAAGCCTCCATATGAGGAGCCAGTTCGGCTATGCTGTCGCGGATTTCCTCGTATCGGCGACCCGGAATACGGCTGTGGGGCAGAATGCCGTGCCAGTACTGCTCGCTGCCGAACAGGCAGGTATCCCACCGGAAATAGACGATGGTATCCGCACCATGGGCAACGGATTGAAAGGTCCAGAGCCGCATCTGCCCCGGCCGGGGCGTTGAGCCGAGAATTTCCGTCCCTGTCGGTCCGGCGAGCTGCTCCATCACCCAGAACGGCTTCCCTTTGGTTCCCCTCATAAGATCGAGCGCCATGCCGAGGTGGGAGGGCAAGCTGCGCTTGATCCGCTCCTCCAGAAACAGCATCGGGTATTGATCGTGGGAGATGAAATCCAGATCCTTCGCCAGCTCGAAATAATCAGTCTTGTCAAAGAAGCCCATAAAGTTATGTGTAATAAGATGGCCGGGACATACCTCCCGCAGTATATCCGCCTGCCACTTTTGGAACTCGACGACCAGACTGGAGCAGAATCGTTTCCAATCTAGCAGAAGTGATGGATTATGGCTGTTAGGTGTAGTAAGTGGAACTGGAATCTGCGAGAAAGAGGTATAGGTCTGACTCCAGAACACCGTTCCCCACGCCTCGTTCAGGCCTTTGATCGTCCCATGCCGTTCCTCCAGCCATCGGTGGAACCTTGCCCGGCAGTGATCGCAATAGCACAAATTACGGTGACTGTTACCCAGCTCATTGTCAATTTGCCAGCCGACAACATAGGGGTTGTCCCGGTAGCGCAGTGCCATGGTCCGCACAAATTCTTTAATATGCTTCCGGTAGTCTGGATGCGACTGGCAGTCATGATGCCGACCGCCAAAGCCTACCCTCTGTCCCTCCGCATTCAGGGGATACAGATCTGGATGAAGCTCCATCATCCACACCGGCGGAGCCGCCGTCGGCGTGCCCAGCATGGTTGTAATCCCCTGCTCTCCCAGCAGTTCAATGGCTTCGTCCAGCCAGTCGAAATCATAGACACCGGGACGCGGCTCCATCTTCGCCCATGAGAACTCCGCCATCCGAACAACCTCGATGCCCATCTCCTTCATCATTACTGCATCCCGCTGCCACAAGTCGGGCGGACAATGCTCGGGATAATAATCAACACCAAATTTCATGGCTTGCGTAACTCCTTCCCATTCACGAGGTTATGTCCAGCTCTTTAATCTATTCGTGTTTATCCTTTAATCGCACCGTCAATCATGCCGGAAATAAGCTGTCTCTGAAAAATCAGAACGATAATAAGCAGCGGCAGCACGCTTACCACCGAGCCGGCCATGATGAGATGATAAGGTGTATTATTGCTGTCCTCTAGCGCCTTGAGCGCTACGGACAACGTCATATGCTCCTGGGAGCGCAGAATAACGGACGGCCACAGAAAGTTGTTCCACTGCTTGACGAACAGGATAATCCCCAGGGCGGCGAACGCCGATTTCAGGTTGGGAAGAATGATCCGGCGGAACATCCCAATCTCGCTGCACCCGTCGATTCGTGCCGCCTCCATCATTTCATCGGGAATGGAACTGCAATACTGCCGCATGAAGAAGATGCCAAAAGCATTGGCCAGATCAGGTAAGATTACTCCCCAGATGTTGTCGATGAGATGCAGGTTCTTATAAATGACGAACAGTGGAACCATCGTTGCTTCATGAGGAATCATTAGTGAAGCGAGCACGAAGACGAACAGAATGTCCTTGCCGCGAAACCGGTATTTGGCAAAGGCGAACCCGGCCAGGCTGCAGAACAGCAGCGCAGTAATCGTCATGGTCGTGGACAGCAGCAGACTGTTCCAGGTGATAATTCCAAATTTACGGTTCACGAACAATTCAGTAAAGTTCTCCCAATGCAGCGTTGTCGGCAGCCAGATCGGCGGATTAACGAAGATTTGACTGATATCTTTCAGCGATGAGCTGAATAGCCAGAACAGCGGAAACAACGTGATGAGGGAGACCACGGCCATCAGGACAAATGCTGCACCAGCGGTCAGGCCCTTCTCAGCTGAACGGCCGGCCCTTTTCGCCGCAGACTTCTTTTTCGTTTGAGTCAAAAGCGTCATTCGGTTCTCCCCCCTTATTTCTCATCGAATAGACGCATCTGGATCAGCGATATGCTCATCATCAAGATGAAGAAGCAGACAGCGATTGACGAGGCGTAGCCGAAGTTGAAATTCTGAAAGCTTTCGTTATACAGCATCAGCACCGGCGTCAGCGTCGAATTTAGCGGACCGCCTTTGGTGAGAATGTACGGCTCGGTAAAGAGCGAAAAGGTGCCGATTGTGGACAGCACGGTGCAGAATAGCAGCATTTTTTTGACCAAAGGAATGGTTATGAAGAAGAAACTTTTTACTTTCGTCGCTCCATCGACATAAGCCGCTTCGTACAGATCCTTCGGAATACTTTGCAGACCGGTCAGCAACAGCAGCATATTGTAGCCGAGCCAACGATACAGCACCATTAACGCCACAGAAAAACGCGCCCACCACGGGGAATCAAGCCAAGGAAGCGGAGACTTGATCCAACTGAGGTTCAGCAGGAACGTGTTGATCAGCCCGTCTTGGGTATTAAATAGCAGCACGAATACGAATGATACGGCGACCACCGACACAAAATTCGGCACAAACAGAGCCATCCGGAAAAACCCTTTGCCCACCATCCATTTGGAGTTGAGCATACTGGCAAAGATTAAGCCAAGAAAGAGCATAAGCGGCACATACATCAGGAAGATGACTAAGCTGTTCCACAGCGACAGCCAAAAGTAATGATCCTTCAGCAGTGCCGTATAGTTGTCCAGCCCGATGAATAGCTTGTCACTTGCACCGTTCCATTCCGTGAGACTAAGATAAAACGAATAAATAATTGGATACAGTGAAAAGATGCCAAATAAAATAAAGTATGGGGAAATGTACAGATACGGAGCGTAACGGATCTGTCTGTTCCATCTTGTCTTACCCATAGATTTTCTCATCTCCTTGATCCTTGCTGCTGTCTACTCTCTTTTGGTCTTCTGCCGGAGTTCATCGGCCATTGTCTTTAACGCATCTCCAGAGGAGGCGTCATTCAGGAACACCTTTGCCCACACGTCCGTCATCAGCTTGTTGGCCATCGGGAAATCGGAGGTGTAAGCAAGCGGATAGGTGCTCTCCAGTGATTTGGCATACACTTTTAAGATAGGCTGGCCCTTGAAGTAATCAAATGGCTTGTCCATTGCCGAGTCGGAATATACCGTCTTCAACGAAGGGAATAGCCCCGCCTCCAGCATCATTTTGGTCTGAGACTCCTTATCACCGAGCATGAATTCGATGAATTTCCAGGCTTCTTCCGGGTGCTTCGAATTTTTATTTATCGCCATGTTGGACCCGCCTTGGTTGGCCCCGCCATATTTATCGTCCGCTGACCATTTCGGCATCGTCGTAACTGACCATTTGCCCGAATCCTGCGGCGAGTACTGCTTTTCAATGATCGCGTCATGCCAGGAACCGCCGACTACGCTGGCGATTTTACCCTCACCTATGGCATTGCCCCAAGGGTCGGAATTGGCGCGGGCGTCATAGACAAGCTCTTCCTGCTGCAACTTGATTAAGTAGTCCGTGATCTCCTTCACTTCCGGACTGTCGACCGTGACCTTGCCGTTCTCGTCAAAATACCAGTATCCGCGCTGCCACATCATAGATTCGAACACACGGTTGCTGGAATTGGTCTTCGAATCGCCGTACATGAACGCTCCTGTCTTCTCCTTCACCAGCTTGGCGGCTTGATAATAATCGTCCCAAGTCTTAATCTTGGCGGCGACCTCATCGGGATCGGTCGGCAGACCGGCCTTAGCAAACAGGTCATTCCTGTAGAACATCACCACCGGGCCGCTGTCCCATGGCATGGCATAGATTTTACCGTCCATGGTGGCGTCCTTCCATTTGTAGGGCACGATATTATCTTTATATGGAGCCACATGTTCGGTAATGTCGAGCAGCGAATTGATCTCCACCATCTGTGATAGATTCGTCGATTCGAGCGCCAGCACATCCGGCACCGCGTCGTCAGTATTGGAGGAGACCAAATACTTCTGATAGAGGTCGGTGGATTTCATGGTTTGGAACTCAACTTCGATATTGGGATAAGCTTCCTTGAACCGGTCCATATTTAGATCAATCCCGGCTTTGGCCTGCTCCCAGATCCAGACGACAAGCTTCACCTTCTCCTCTCCCCCCTGATCCGTTCCAGCCGATCCGGAATTACTTTGTGTGTTGGAACCAGAGCAGGCGCTTAACACCATGGAAGCTGTAAAAAGCGTGGAAAGCAGCATTTTCCCTCTTTTGTTATGCATTGTTTGACCTCCTTGAGTGGGTTGATACCATCATAAGAGAAATGTAAGGGGTTTCAAATCCGACTGCCGTTCGAAAAAGGTTCACTTTTATTGGAATGTAATAAAAAAGCCCGTTTTCTACACGGGCGAAGGGTCAATTCATTGGATTTTGGTGTCTTTTTGTTTGTTGGCGGTATTGTCCCGGAGCGAATCCGACGCTTTTCTTAAACCATTTGGCGAAATATTTGACGTCTCCAATCCCGATCTTCTCCGCTACTTCCTCCATACGGTAGTCTGTCATTGCCAGCAGATTCTGTGCCCGTTCCAGCTTTTTCTGTGAAAGGAAATCAATCAGGCTGCTGCCTGTCGCTTCTTTGAATACGGTGCTGAAGTAGCTGCGGCTTATACCGATCCGGTCGGCGATTTCGCCGGCCCGGGGATCGAGATGCAGATGGTGGTTGATATAGTCAATAGCGCTGAGAATATCCTCCTTATGCTGGCGGCTGACCAGACGGGTCTCGCGCTCGATTGCCCGCAGGCGCAACAGACGCAGCACGCCCTCTATCCAT
Source organism: Paenibacillus sp. FSL L8-0340 (assembly GCF_038593145.1). Lineage (NCBI taxonomy): Bacteria > Bacillati > Bacillota > Bacilli > Caryophanales > Paenibacillaceae > Paenibacillus > Paenibacillus sp. FSL L8-0340. Next base: position 3,750,510 of record NZ_CP151967.1, on the reverse strand, counting down.
CGCACCCCGCCCTCAACCGGCCCCTCCAGTCTCCATCCCAATCCGGGATTACGTGAACTCTTCAGATGCAGCAGTTCATGCTCCGCCGTATCCCGTTCCGCCCAGTGGCAGGCCAGCAATGCAGTACCGTCTGGACACGGTAAGAACGCACGTCCTGGTGACCCGGGTGGAAATGCCTCACCAATCTTTAGACATGCTTTTTGCTCAGAAGTCGAAAAACTGGAATTGTTAGCGCTTCCATTATTATACAAATGAAAGATGCAGCCGCCTCGGGTCATCCAACCCCAATCTCCATTCAGCTTGGCTACCAGCCTCTCGTCTGCAGTGATATCCTGTACCCGAAGCCACTCCATTACAATTTGCATCTCGTCCTCAGAGGCTGCCATGGAGGACTGATTCTCCAGATGAAGCCCGCATTCACGCCGGATTTTATCGAGGCATCGCTCCATTTCCTCGTCGCCCATGCTGGTTTTTACAATATAGTCAGAGATACCGAGCTGGATCCCCTGCTGTGCGTAAGCAAAGTCGCGGTGACAGCTCAGAAACAGGATTTTGACATGGGGATATCTGTGTCTAATTTTATGAGCCAGCTCGATTCCGTCCATCTCGGGCATCACGATATCAGTAATGACAATGTCGGGTTCATGATTGACCACCTTCTCCCAGCCCAGGATGCCGTTGGGTGCATCGCCGACGACTGCCATGCCATGTCTGCCCCAGTCGACTGTCATCCTCAGCCCTTTTCTCACAAGCTGTTCATCATCAACGATAAGCACCTTCAGGGGTGAATCTCTCCGTAAGTCTTTGGCCATCGTATGATCACCTTACTTCCGTGGTTTCGTTCGGACTCTATCGTAAAATCGCAGTTTTCGCCAAAATGCATGTTAAAGCGCTCTCTGACATTCCGCATGCCAAGTCCTCCTTTCTTGCCCGGAATGACTTGGCCGTTCCTCACATAGAGCAAATGCTCCGGCTTGATACCGATCCCGTTGTCAGTTAACTCCGCCTTAATTTCGCCTGATCCGGAGACGAGTGACAGCCTAATTTCACCTGCTCCGTCTGTAAAGCCGTGAAAAAAGATGTTCTCCAGTAGCGGCTGGAACACCATCCGCGGCACCAGGCAGGACCTCAGCTCCGGCTCGGCCTCCAGCTTGAAACTAAAGGCATCATCGTACCGGAGCCGCTGGATTTCGATAAAATGAAGCACTAAAGCCAGTTCCTCCTCAAGCGGCACCAGTGTCTTAGACACTGTAAAAGTGCTCTCCAGGACGGCAACCAGATGCTCAATCATTTTCTGAATATCGCGGCGCCCGGCCAACCTCGCCTTCCACTGAATGCTGTTCAGAGTGTTAAATAGCAGGTGGGGGTTGATCTGGTAGTGAAGCGCCCGCAGTTCTGCTTCGCTCTTCAGCTTTTCGCTCCGGCTGATCTCACGCACCAGATCCTGGATTTGTCCGGTCATCCGATTGAAGGATAGACTTAAATAGCCCAGTTCATCGCTTGTGAGCACCGGGGTCTGGATGAACAGCTCCCCTTGTCCGAATCTTCGCATCGAATGGGTCAGCTTTTGAATGGGCCGCGTAAGCCGAAGCGAGAAAAAATGGGCCATCGCGATGGCGAAGAGCAGCGTGCAGCCCGCAACGATCAGCGTATAGTTCAGGATCACGCCCGAGGAGCGATAGAACTCAGCATGCGGCATTCTGGCCTCGACAGTCCAGCCCTCCCGCTCCATAACCCCGGACCAGACAATATCGTCCTCCGAACTACTGTATTTCTCCGAGCTTTGCAGCAGCACGCTTCCGTCCGCTGCCCGTATTTGCAGGTGAGCATTCATATTATGCTGAAACGCCCGAAGCAGATTCACCACGGAATCCGCCTTCGTGTCGATTAGAATCCGGCTGCCTGGCGGGAGTCCGAAATGATCCTTGACCGGCACAACCAGGCTGATGACCATGTTGTCATTTACAAAGCGGTAATAGTAATCCGGCCGGTGGATGATAACTTGTCTTCCGCCATTCCTGGCAACTTGGTGCCAGAAGGAGGACTCCGTAAGCCTTGCCTGATCAAGTCCGCCGCTTCCGATAAATTTGCCCGAAGGCATCACAACCGAAACACTTACAATATTGACCGTTTCAAAAGATATAAGATATCGCTGGAGCGCCTGTTCCTCCTTATATCGGCTATAGTTCAGCGTTTCGCCATCTTCGATGACCATGGGTGCAGAGATCAAATAATTCAGTAGATTGCCCGTAATATTGTCCATCTGCGCGATGCTGGTATCCAAATGGAGCTTAAGCTCCTCAATGGCGTTCATTCCGTAGCTCCCGAACTGTGAATTCACGATCTGCGACGATTTATGATTGGAGAAATAACCCATTACGGCCAACGGAAGCAACGCAATGACTGTGAAGAACATCAGCAGCTTGGCGTACATGCTTCGGCCTATTGATAATGCCTGCGGTTTGCCTTTGTTCCGGGGGTGTGAAGCTTTCGTTTTCATTTCGTTCCCTCCACAGCATCGACTGGCCTTACCAATGCGTAAAAAGGGCAACCGGATCTACGTGATCCGGTCCCCCTTACCTATTTCCGCAAATCCGGTAAACCCGGTTTATTCGTCTTCTTTGAACACCGGTACAATATTCAGCTCAAACTGGAACTCCTTCTCATCCAGCCTGTAGGGAGCCAGCAGCGCGGGACCGCAGGAATTGGAGCCTACGCCGCTCATCTGATAATCCAGATGGACAATCGTCTCCGGCCTGCGGGTCAGCTCGTATTGGTGCGAGGCTTGGGTCAGATCCTCCGGCGTATAATGCGAAGCATTGAAGGAGAATGGACGGTCACTCTGGAATCTCAGTCCCATGCCGAGCTCATTCGAGACAATAACCCATTCCGTTTCATTGTGGGAACCGTTCTCCTGGGGCATGATATAATCCACAAACTGCTCATCGACGGTAGTCATGTATTTCCCAATTTTAGTGCTATGTCCCTTATCGATGTAGCTTTCATGGGGTCCCCGGCCGAAATATTCGATCTCCTCATTCCCTTCCGGCATCACGACGCATAGCCCGAACCGGGGCAAGAATGGAATACCGTCTCTGGTTGTTACGTTAGTACGGAGATAAAGCTCTCCTGTAGCGTCCACCTTCCAGCGGAACGTTCCCCGCAAGAACGGCGGACGCAAATAGCCTCCCATCGAGAAGTCCGCTTCCAGCTCTACGGCTTCACCGTCCTGCCGGATCGTGTCCACGCGGTAAATATGGGTTACAGCCCGTTCGTACCCCTCCTGCATCCATTCGTGCTTCACGAACCGGTCATTATCTGCCGGGGCGCGCCATACCGCAAAAGAAAGCGGCGCAAGCAGCATCTCCATTCCGTTCTTGACTAGGCTGTCAAACGTACCGGCGCCAAGATTAAAGCCGTATTTAAAGTCAAATCCCGTGATGACAAGCCGGTCGTCCCGGCGCTCCACTTGGAGTGGTGACCGGGCCTCAGGTAGGAATAGCACAGGCTGATTAGCCGGCAGTTCAAACTGGCCGAAGGAAATTTCATGGCCGGGTGATGCCCACCAGGTTTCTTCTATCGTCCTGCACGACAGAGTAACAAAGTACCTCCCCGGTTCCTCCGAAATTCCGAAGCCTGCTTCGACTGTCTGCGAGCCGTGAGGGCCTGCCGACAAACCACTGATTTCACCTTGATTTACCGTTTCACCGTCCTTTTCCAATTTCCACAGAACTCTCACATGAGACAGATCCCTAAAATCATAGCGGTTGTGAATTTCTATGAGCCCCGATCCGATTTCTTTGGCTTCAAATACAACGGGGGCAATCACCTGCTTGAGTTCCAGCAGTCCGGAATGCGGCTTCCGGTCGGGGGCAACCAGACCGTCAATGCAGAAGTTGCCGTCATTAGGCTGATCGCCGAAATCTCCCCCATAAGCATAATAAAGCCGTCCGTGCTTTATAATCTTGATGCCATGATCCACCCATTCCCAGACACATCCACCCATCAGCTTTGGATACCGGTTGATCACATCCCAGTAATCCTGCAAATCGCCGGGCCCGTTGCCCATGGCATGGCTGTATTCGCACAGAAACATCGGTTTGGTCGTATCCGGATCGGACGCGTACGCTGCAATCGCCCCGCTGGAGGCATACATCCGGCTCTCCATGTCGAGCACCTCCGTATCCGGGCTGCCGCCGTGACGGGGATCCGAACCCTCGTAGTGAATAGGACGAGAAGCGTCCCTTGCTTTGGTCCAGCGGGCCATTGCCATATGGTTCTCTCCATAACCGGATTCATTGCCCATGGACCAAATGATGATACATGGGTGGTTCTTATCCCGCTCCACCATCCGGGTTGCCCGCTCGACGAAAGTTTTCTCCCACTCGGGGTTGCGCGTGAACCAGTTGAAGTCCCCTGCTGGAAGCGCGCCATGACATTCCAGATCGGCTTCTCCGATCACATAGAAGCCGTATTCATCACAGAGCTCTAGAAAACGGGAGTCGTTCGGGTAATGCGAGGTTCGAATGGTATTGATATTATGCTGTTTCATCAGCCGCAAATCTTGGACCATATGATTGACCGGAATCGTTTGTCCAAGCTCCGGGTGGGAGTCATGACGATTGACACCCTTAAGCTTTACCGCTTGACCGCTGATCGTGAACACGCCATCCTGAATGGATATTTCGCGTAAACCTACGGGAAAATGCAGAACTTCATCGCCTGCGAACAAGTATAAATGGTATAAATGCGGGTTCTCTGCATTCCACAGCACGGGATTCTGCACATGCAGCTTCAACGTACCTTGGCCTTCGATCACGGCCTGCGTCCGCTCTATCTCAGCACCGTCTGCATCCTGCAGAACAGCTTCAACTTCAAGCCTGCCTGTTGACTCCACCTTGCAGTTTAGCTCCGCACTATCGAAGCTTGCGGACAGAGACGTGCGGTTGAATACATCGGAGATATGAGCGGAATCCCTGGCAAGCAGGTAGACGTCCCGGAAAATACCAGTGAATCTCCAAAGATCCTGATCCTCCACATAACTTCCGTCGCACCATTTCAGCACCATGACGGCCATCCGGTTCACACCATGACGGACATAAGGCGATATATCGAATTCGGCCGGCATCCGGCTTCCTTGGCTGTAGCCAACAAATTGTCCGTTCACCCACAGGTAGAAGCATGAATTGACTCCTTCAAATACCGCTACCTTCTCCTTGCCGTTCCAATTATCCGGCAGTGTGAACTCCCTGACATAAAGTCCGGCAGGATTATCATTGGGCACGAAAGGCGGGTCAAACGGAAAGGGATAGTTGATGTTCGTGTAATGCAGTTGATCATAACCGTTTACTTGCCAGCAGGACGGAACCACCAGATCATCCCATCGGCTAATGTCATGTTCAGGGGCTACACAATCTTCCTTGACCTCTCTGACGCTGGCGTGATATTTGAACTTCCAGCGGCCGTTCAGCGTCTGATAATACGGGGAACGCCCCCGCTTTCTGCGGCGCGCGTCTGCAGCTGACGCGTATGGGATATAATAAGCTCTGGCTGCTTTCCTGTTTATCTGCAGCGTCTCGGTATCTTCCCAGTAATTCGGCATAAATGACATGACCATCCTCCTGAATATTGTAATTGGCCTTACCACTCAGCAATGCTGCCGTCCCGATGCCGCCATACCGGATTTCTCCAACGGTGGCCCGTCTCCGCCATCTTCCGCACATACTCCTCGTTCACCGTAATGCCAAGACCCGGTCCGGAAGGAATATTGACATGACCGTCACTGTAGGCAAAGACGGTAGGATCGGTGATATAATCCAGCAGGTCATTTCCTTGATTATAATGGATGCCGAGGCTTTGTTCCTGAATGACCGCATTATAAGACGTCGCATCTACCTGAAGGCAGGCGGCAAGAGCGATCGGCCCAAGCGGACAGTGCGGAGCGACCGCAACATCGAACGCTTCGGCCATAGCGAATATTTTCTTGCATTCCGTGATGCCTCCCGCATGGGACAGGTCGGGCTGAATAATATCGACTACCCCATCCTTCAGCAGATTTTTAAAATCCCAGCGTGAGAACATGCGCTCACCCGTCGCGATCGGAGTGCTGGTATGATGTGCGATTTCCCGCAGTACTTCGTTGTTTTCCGGCAGTACCGGTTCTTCAATGAACATCAGACGGTACGGATCCAGCTCTTTGGCCAATCCCCGTGCCATCGGTTTATGGAGCCGCCCGTGAAAATCGACAGCAATCCCGAATTCCGGTCCACAGGATTCCCGAATGGCTGCGACCCGCTCAACGATAGCATACACCTTGTCATGTGTATCAATGAACTGCATCTCTTCCGAGGCGTTCATCTTAATCGCCGTGAAACCGGCGGCCTTCTTCTCCAGAGCAGATTTGACGACATCGATGGGGCGGTCTCCGCCTATCCAGGAGTACACCCGCATTGAACTTCGGCAAGCGCCGCCAAGGAGCTGGTACACAGGCGCATTGTAGATTTTCCCTTTAATATCCCACAACGCCTGATCGATCCCTGCTATCGCGCTCATTAAAATAGCCCCGCCACGATAAAATCCTCCCCGGTACATCAACTGCCATAGGTCTTCAATCCGCTGAGGATCCTGTCCGATCAAAAGATCCATCATCTCTTCCACTGCGGTCTGAACAGTATGCGCCTTGCCTTCGACCACCGGCTCTCCCCAGCCGGATATGCCCTCATCGGTTTCAATCTTCAGAAACAGCCAGCGGGGAGGAACGATAAAGGTCTCAAATCCGGTTATTTTCATCGATTATTTAACTCCTTTTGTGTTGTTCATTCTGGCCTTGCTGACTTCCTTCGCGAACTGGCGGGCCGTCTCGGTTATCTTCGCATAGTCGCCCCGCTCCACCGCTTTCCGGTCTACGAGAGCGCTTCCTAAACCGACAGCAACAGATCCGGCGGCAATGAAGGATCCGACATTCGCAAGTGTCATGCCTCCTGTCGGCATCATCCGGATATGACCAAGGGGCCCCTGCAGTTCCTTTATGTAGGAGGCGCCCAGCGAACCGCCGGGGAACACCTTTAGCAGATCTGCACCCGCTTCGTGCCCTCTGACAGCTTCGGTCGGCGTCATCACGCCTGGGATGGAGATTCGCCCGTACTTTAAGGTGAGATCCACAATTGCCTCATTCAAATTTGGCGAAAAAATAAAATCGGCTCCCGCCGCGATAGCCTGCTCGGCCTGCGTCAACTTCAGCACCGTACCCGCTCCCACCAGCAGGCGATCTCCATATTTCGCCTTCATGTCCGCGATCAACCTGTTCACTTCCGGCGTATCGGCTGTAATCTCCAGCGCTCCGACACCCCCATCTGCCAGTGCCGCGGCAATTTTATCCGCCCTTTCAGGCTCTGGTCTGCGAATAACGGCGACCAGTCCGGAAGTTATCAACCGCTCAATCTGAAGATTTTTGTCCATTTCCTTCCTCCTCCTTTGGAATGCCCCTCATTTACCGGATAATATCCTCCAAGTCGGATCCCCCTGCCAGGAGAAGATCCACATCCTGCCGTGTCGGAAGACCCTCCACATCGCCGCTTACTCCGACAACAATGGAACCCACCGCGTTGCCGCGTCGCACCGCTGAGGGCAGGTCCTCCCCTTGCAGCAATCCGCTTATAAATCCGGCGGCAAAACCGTCTCCGGCACCCATCGGATCAATGAGCCGCTTCACCGGAAATCCCGGCTCATCTCCCGCGATTCGTCCGTTACTGTAATAAGCTCCGCCCGCGCCGAGCTTGATTACGACAGCACCGGCGCCGGATTTCAGCAGACGGTCTGCGATGTCTGCAGGCGTACAGCATCCTGTCAGAAACTGTCCCTCATCAATACCGGGCAACACGTAATCGGCAAGAGCCGCTATTTCGTTAAGCACAACGCAGGCTTCTTCTCTGTTCCAAAGCTTCCAGCGGATATTGGGATCAAACACAATGGCCGCACCGTGTTTTTTTGCTGCTTCGAGGGCTCGAAAGGTTAATTTCCTGCACTCGGGGCTAAGCGCCGGAGTAATGCCGGTTACATGCAGGATGCGGGCTTTTCCAACATAAGCCTCATTAAGCTCATTCTCGTGCATCAGGCTGGCAGCCGATTGTTTGCGGTAGTAGTACACCTGTATTTTATCCGGGGATATTTGTTCTTTGAAAAACACTCCCGTCGGCGCTTCGTCTGTAATCCTGACTTCGGAAGTATCAACGCCATGTCCTCTTACGACCTGCCTAATATAGCGTCCAAATGGATCATTTCCGAGCTTGCTGAACCAGCCCACGGTATGTCCCATACGGGCAAGCCCAACTGCCACATTGGTTTCGGCTCCGGCAACATGCTTGTGAAAGCCGTTCACATACTCCAGGGGAACCATCCGGTCCGGTGCCAAAAGTACCATGGTTTCCCCAAAGGTTACTACCTCCATTGCCCCTCCTCCTTCTGCTTCATCACTGATAGAGTTTCTGCATAAAGATCATATCTTTATTCTTGAATAAAATTGAATCACTTACTCCCCTGCCGTTTTACACAGAAAAATGTACGAAACATCGTTTCCCAACGTTAAATATAATTACTTTTTAGATATAGATACGATCTTTATGCTACAATCATATTATCTTGTTGTTTACTAGTCAATACTAAATCAATACATAGACATATCTACTTATCCTCAAGAAGCTCCTATGCTAAAATGAATTCATTCCAAGTGATAAGGACGGCTAAACATGAAACAGATCAAACAGACCGCGTTTCAGGCTACTATAGAGCTTATGAAACAGAAAATCCTTGATGGGGAATGGGCTCCGGGGGATCGGCTCCCTACTCTGCAGCAGCTAGCTGTCGATTTTTCCGTTAGTGTCACTACAGTACGTGAGGCGCTGCGGATATTAGAGAGTCAGGGGAATGTCAGCATTGAGCACGGACGTGGGATGTATGTACGAAACGATCCGCTGCTGTTGGATGATCCGGCGGTAGCCCTAGAGGAATTGGAAAACATTTCGATAGTGGATCTGCTGGAAGCTAGACTGCTCATTGAGCCTGAACTTGCCGCTCTGGCTGCGCAGCGGGCCGATGACGATCAGATCCGCAGGCTGCGGGTACTGGCAGAGCGAATGGTGCGGCAAATGGAGGAAGGTGGCCCCTTCTTCGAGACAGACCTCGCCTTTCATCAGTTAATCGCCGAAGGAGCAGCAAATCCGGTAGTGGCGCGGATGCTGAATTCGATTCTTCCATTGCTGGCCGAAGGACGCAAGCAGACCAATACGCTGCCCAATATGCGGACGAAAGCTTCCAATTATCATGTTCTGATCGCCATTGCCATTGAGGAACGACAAAGCGAAACAGCCCGGCAGCTAATGGAGAGCCATATCCAGAGTATGCTGACAACCCTGAAGAAGTAGATTCACCCTGTGACGCTGCAAAACAAGCTGCCGAGAATAATCTCGACAGCTTGTTTAGCACGCCTATAAGCTCGCTGTAGTAATGGATCTCCATCCGAATAAATGGTAACCGCATCGGTTTAAACTGTCAGGAGGGCTATCTTATCTGCGGGGCATGGTGACGCCCGCTTTAGAGTTGTATTTTTCCGTAGCTTCCTTGATGACGTCCTCGCCGCCCTTGGAAAGCCACTCTTCCACAACCTTCGGCCAGTCACTGATGGGTTCCTTGCCATACACCATCTTCACCATATGCGTCAGCAGCACCGGAGGAGCCGTGTCCGAGTTGGGAGCGATGTCTGGATTCTTCACTAGTGCGTCCAGACGAGGGTCGAATTGAATCCCGTCCCGGCCTTCATTAGCCAGAATCGTATCATATACTTTGATCAGGTTTTTGCCTTCTTCCGTCATGTTCAGAACACCCTTGTTATACGTGGTGTCTTGCACCAGCCACAAGAAAGACTGACGGTAGCGCTCTTCATCTATGGCAGCGGAATCCGTGGGGGCCGTATATACGATTTTACCGTTCTCTTCTTTGTAGGATTCGCCCTTGATCCCGAAGGTAAAGAAGGTTTCCGCCTCTTCGCTTAGCATCCAGTCAAAGAATTTCACAATATCCGCAGCATTTTTCGTACCTTCCTTGATAAAGTAGGTGCGCGTAGCGGAGCCGTACAAATAAGAGCCGCCTTTTCCGTCAGGGCCAACTGGCGACGGGATAATCTCCAGCTTGGCGGATGGCGTTGTAGCCTTCAATTGCTGCTCCCACTGCAGCAGCTCGTTGGCATTCATCGTCCACATGCCCGCGTTGCCTGAGAGAATCGCATTTTTATAGTTGGTCGGGTTGATGGTGGCAAATTCCTTGTTGATCAACCCCTCTTTATACATGGTGTTGTATGTTTGTAACGCCTTCATCATATTTTCGTTATCCATAAACTTCGGCTGAACCTGGCCGTTTACTTCCTCGAACATCGTCAGGTACGGAAAAACATCATAAGCGCCAAAGAAAGCATCGGCATATTTGAAATCCTGGCGGCCCATGTAAGGGTTATCAACACCCAGTTTTTTGAAAGCCCGCAGCACATTCAAGTACTCATCGACTGTTTTTGGAACCTGCAAGCCGGTTTGATCCAGCAGGTCCTTGCGAATCCAAGTCGCGCGACGGGACGGATTGGACAGGAACTCCGGTATTGCGTAGATTTTCCCTTGATAGGTGACGTTTTCCCAGGCTTCCTTCGGGATTACTTTCAACAGGTTCTGACCGTGTTGCTCAAGCAGATCATCCAAGGGCATGAACACGCCGGCTTCAACGGAACCGGCCATTTCCTTGCCGTTCACACCGCCCGAGCCTTGAACCACATCCGGAATATCATTAGTGGCAAACATCTGAACCATTTTCTGCTCGAATTCTTTATGAGGCACCAGCACAATGTCCAGATCGGTGTTTGTCATCTCCTCCAGTTTTTTCACCCATTTATCCTTATTCAGATTAGGCGATTTCTCAACATAGTTAAAAGCCAGTGTCCGCATCGAGATGGAGAATTTAGTTTTTTGCGGCGCATTTGACGCTCCTCCGGCAGTCTCTTCTTTGTCCTTGTCCGCGCAACCTGCAACGGCTGTAGCAGCCATTAAAGCAGTCAGACAGACGCCAATCCATTTTTTCATGATAACCCTCTCCTTGTACAATGGGTGCCATACACAAATGAAAATGTTTTTTTAGACTAATATGCTTTAGGAATCTCAACCCGGCGGGTAACCCCCTGATTGGTAAAGTAAACATGAACCCCATGGTCCTGATCGTCCATGAAGTATGATACGTAATCCCGGCTTCCAGATTTTTGGGGAATCAGAAGCGTAACGATCCGATGGCTTATAGCCTCTTGAGTGGATGCGGTCAAATGCCAGTGCCCGGGCAGCCCTTCCCATTCCTTCGGATCTACATCGGTAAATTGGTCGTTTTGACTAAGCGCCATATCTCCAGAGGAGCTGTAGACAAACCTGCCCTCCATTTGAGCTTTTTGGCCCTTTACTTTGAAGGTTTGGTCCTTTAACTTCATGGGATAGAGCGTATGGAACAGCCAATCCAATTTTCCGGGACACTCCAGATCAACACTATCTGTAATGACAAAATAAGCGCTGTCAAAAAAGTAGATCTCCCGCACATACCGTTTGATATAGGGTACATTCTCCCGGTAGGCTTCCGTTGCATCCATTTGCATGTAGCTGATCCCAGGTGCAGTGGACGCTTTCAGCACCTTGCCGTAGGCTGCCATGTTCTTCGACTTGTCTGTGCCGGCATATTGGCCTTTTCCGTCAATAAGAATAACGTTCTTGGAGCGGGTCTGCTTCCGCCACTGCATATGCATTGTACTGTTGAATGCGACGTAATGGCCGCTTTCGATAGCCAGAGGCTCGCCGAAGGCATGCAGCAGGAAGGCGTTCTGATCCCCGTGGCTATGGCTCACAGAACCGTAACGGCTGCTCTTGGCCAGCATCATGATATGTTCCTGCGGAGCTTCCATCCGGTGATGCATGGCGACCCAGCCAACATCCTGAAACCACTTGAGAGGCTCTGCGGCCAGCGGTGGTTCTGAAGGAATCTGCGGATAATCCGTACGGTAAACCATCTCATCAAACCGGAAATCCCACCAGCCGTAGTTATAGAAGATCATCTGGCTATCTGGATTCAATTCCTTTGTCCGTTCATAGTACCATTGGTACTGTCCATTTCCCGTTAAACCGGCAAATTGGCGGATATTGAAGCCCGTCTTGAGACTGACCGGATCTCCCAGCGACGATTGATCCCCGAAGCTGGCCCTCAAGGTATCCGGGCTATAGCAATAGAGCGGAAAGTCGCCGGTTTTGCGGAAGAAGGGACGTTCATAGAAGTTGATTCCCATGTATTTGCGGACCAGATTAAGCGCCTCCGTAACAAAAGCCATTTGAGTGGTCCAATACATCGGGCCTTCGGCCCAGCCGCCATCCTTGCCACCCCATGGGGTATACATGGCGGAGAAGTACTCCAGCGTATAATCAAGCCATTCCTGAACCTCCTCCTCCTCGCCCAACATAGAAATACAGCAGGGAACGAGCACGGAGGATAAAGAACGGATGGCATGGCTGTCATAAGGCACTTGATGAATTCGGGAGCGTTCGATGACATGGAAGGCGATCTGACCGGTTCTCCGCAGCAGTGCCTGCCGCACCTTTAGCCGTTCCTCTTCCGTAAGAGAGCCGTGCAGCCAATCATAGCCCCATGCCAACGCTCCGGCTATGCGAAAGGAGCATTCATCATTATAATCCCGGCTGGTGGTACCCTCCGTGTTCCAGCTTGCAGCATGAAGCAGCCACTCTCTGGCTTTAGCAATAAGCACTTCGTCCTCCAGCACAATCCCTGCTATGGCTAGATGCCGAACAGCATAGAAAACTTCCTGACAGTCCATATACATCTGCCGCCATAGCTTGGCGACACGCTTGTTATCCGGATACGGTGCAGGCTCGGGAATAAGCGCTCGTTCTGTCCAGGGCAGTACGGAATGCTTGAGGAAGTCACTCCAGCCCGTTAAGTCAGGATCTTGGCGGATGGTTTCCCGGTAGGACTCAAGCTGTTCCGCCTGAAGCCAAAGCCGCGGATGATTGCCGGAAGCAGCGGTGTATCGCTCCGTTCTGGATGGCAGAGGCGTTAGCGGAAGCTCATCCGCAACCACGAAAGCTCTTACTTTGCTCCACTCTGAACGGATATGGTTATCACCGATAAGAGTGTACCGCCAATAATACATTCCTGGTTCCAGCGGTTTATCCGGAGTAAACAGATTATAGGGAATTTGACTGTAGGTCAGCGTGTATTCAGGCTCAAACTCTTTGTATGAGGAGATCTGCAGCTCATACATCCCTTCCTCCAGACTTGCGGGCATCCATGTAAAACGCGGCGGGTTCTCTCCAACATCCGAATGTTCATCAGGCCCATAAGGCAGGTCGAGCACGCCGCTGGCAGGTTGAAATAAAGGTTCTGACATCTCTACTCCTCCGTATTCAGGGACTTTTCCTGAATCAGTCCCTTTTTGGGATTCAGGCAGTAGACAACTCTTTGCCCGTTTGTTTCTATCTGGATTCGGACCTCTTCGCCCGCCTGACTCACAAGCTTTAGTGCAGCAGATTCATGACCGGCCCGATAAACTGTAATAAAATCAACCGACGGGCCTCTATGCCGAAGCATGATGCCCCGGATCAGACTGCTCGGGTCTTCAGCTACACCCGGTGTGCGGATTTCATGCAGAATGGAGCCGGGTGCCAGCAGAGTGCACGCGGAAACTTCATATTCCGCAGCGTGGCCCACTTGATCATAACGGCTGCTCCACCTGGCGCTTAACGCACAGTCCGACTCATTCTGCAGTACGGACAATACCTCTACCGAACCATAGCCCGCTTCCTGTCCGAGGACTGCCGGGGAGTCCTTCCGGATGCGGCGGGACTCGACCGGTAACAGCAAATCTCCTGTCGGATGTAACCATAAGTCCACCTCCTGATCCTGCTTCCGGTCCGTTGTCTGCTCAACATGAAACCAGTCCAGCAGCCAACCGTCAGTCAACAAAAGATGCCGGTCGAGAACCGCTCCTTCATAGGCGCCATCCGAGCGAATCCATAAATACGTATCATCGCTTTCCTGCCGGAATTCTCTGCAGCTGCCGGTATGGGCTGCTTGAGAGCAGCCTCCGATGGTGACCGTGTTATGACTCGCGGTTTCGGCATACCATTCCTTGCGCAATATAGAACCGTAAGGAACCATGCCAAGCTCGGGAGCAACCTCTCCCAACCGGTGCATAATCGTGATATGAAGCTTGTCATAATGCCCATGAGATCCGCCATGCTCACCGAAGTCTGCCAGTACGGACAGCGGGTTGCCCGGATGACGGAGCACGGCGAAGCCTGAATCCGGCAGCAGGATAGAAACCCTTGCCGTGGAGGTAGAATGAAGCTCCTTACGCTCTCCTTCTCCATACAGCACCGCCTCCAGACCGCTCCGCTCTTCCTTTCCGTATAAATACCGGTAAGCATTCGCCAGTATAGGCTGGTAGGTGAGGTCTTTATAAGCCGTACACCCTATTTCAAGTACTTCAACGATTTCCCGCGCGAAAGGAATGCGTGCATAAGGACCATCATGCACAGCTGGAAGCTCCCCGTTGTCGCCGCTAAGCTCTACCAGCAGCTGAAACATACCGCGGATGGATTGTCCCTGATCCCCTTTGGCATCATATAGGTCAACCCCGAAGCGTCCGGCCATCTCGGCTGCTATGAGGTAAGCCCGCAGCACAAAAATATGGTAGTACGTGCTGCCTTCAAATTCAAAGCCGTCCGGCTTGACGCCGATAGAAAGATGATGATAGAAACCGCCTTCCCCCTCCAGCAGGGAACCGAGTTTTGCCCGGGTACCTTTGGCGGCATATACGCAGGCCAGGCTGGCGTTCAGCCATGCGGTATAATTGTTCTCTGCATTCTTCTTCTCGTGAATGAGAATGTGGCGGTATTGCTCCATGCTCTCCTCCAGCATCGTGAAGAACACCTGCAGTTTCAACTCTTCCTCTTCCGTGAACGTTACTCCATGGTCCACAAGAAGCAGATAAGCCCGAATAAGTGTGGTCGACCAGATCGCTTCCGTCAGCGCCTGATGAAAGGCACGGCCGCTAAGCATCCAGGGCTGGGCATCGGGATGAACCGGATACAGCGGGAACTGCTCCGCATATCCAACAAGAATCTTCTGGGCCAAGCCGCTATAGAAGTCTTCCCCGTCTGCGGCGAATACCGCGGCAGCCTGCAGTGCATAACGTGCTATCGCCTGATGCCGGTATACCAGCCAGGCTCCCCGGTAAGGCTCGCCTTCCAGCTTGCAGCCTTGCGGACAAGTAAAGACAAACGTGTCCTGCTCCGCAGCATTAAAGATTAGCTCGGTATGATGCCGGGGGCACACATATTGGTGCCACCAGCCGCCGGGTTCTGCCGGAAGCCGAATCTCTTCTTCCCGGAAAAGGTCCAGCTCCCTCTTCAGTTTATCCACCACAGGGCCAACCCAGGAAAAAGTGTCTGCTTTCTCCTTAAGGTTCATCATCGCATGAACAAGCCTCCGTTAATTTCAATGATTTCTCCAGTCAGATAATCCGATAGCTCTGAAGCGAGGAAGAGTGTCACGTTGCTCACATCCTGCGGTGCGCCTTCCCGGCCCAATGGAATCTTTGCAATTGTCGCCTGTCTTGCCGCATCTGCAGTAAAGGTGGCATGGAATGCGGTTTGACCGATAAATCCGGGAGAGATAGCGTTTACATTAATCCCGTGAGGACTGAGCTCTTTGGCAAGTCCCTTGGTATAAGACCATACCGCCGCTTTGCCTGCTGCATAGATGGAAGCGCCCGGTCCTCCGCCGTCATGAGCCGCGAGAGAGGATACATTGATGATTTTACCGCTTTTTTTAGCGATCATTCCCGGTGCAACCGCTTTGCAGGCAAACACGCATGATTTAAAATTGACGTCCATCACCTTGTTGTAATGTTCTTCGTCCATTTCAGTATTGGGAACCCGCTTGACCATACCTCCGGCATTGTTGACGAGGATATCGATGGTTCCGCCGAATTGTGCCTCTATTTCCTTCACCATGTTGTCCAGCTGGGCTGGATTTGTGACATCCGCCTGAAATGCATAAGCTTCTCCTCCAGCCTGGCGGACGGCTTCGACCGTTTCCTCCGAAGAACCGTACAGATAGTTTACGGCGACTTTGGCGCCGGAAGCTGCAAGCGTCTCTAAAATTTGTCGGCCTATCCCTGCATTGGACCCTGTAACCAGGGCGATTTTACCAGTCAAATCAATTTTCATTACATATTCCTCCAAGTAGTAGTTTTTTTCTTAATCATCCGTATTTTCACTCCGCAGGCATGGATAAGATCATCCGTGTTCCTTCATTCTCCTCACTTTCGACGCTTAACCCGTACTGTTCTCCGAATACCATTTGGATTCTCCGGTGGACGTTCATCAGCCCGATCCCACCTCGATGATAGAGAGAGTCACCTTCTGTATCCGCCAGCTGGTTCAGGTTCAGCTTCTCGCGGAGTTTATCTAGCCGTTCCCGGGACATCCCTGCTCCGTTATCCTCTACGAGAACGAGAAACCGGTCCCTTTCTATTCTGGCGTCGATACGAATATAATGCCTGTCTTCAATCCCATCAGGAAACGCGTGCTGAAAAATATTTTCAATCAAAGGCTGAAGCGTCAGCCTGACCATCTTGGCCAGTAGCAGCGTCGGCGGAATCACAACATCAATTTCGAACTCCCTGCCGTTCCGGTGCTTGAGAATCGTCATGTAGCTTAGTACATGATTAAGCTCATTGGCAATCGTAATCTCCTCCAGATTGGTCTGGATGGAGTAACGAAGCATGAACGCCATGGCCTCCACTATTTCTGTAATTTCGTCCGAATCCTGAACAACGGCGTAGCATTTAATAGTTTCTAACGTGTTATACAGATAGTGCGGGTTAATCTGCAGCTGAAGTGCCTGAAATTCAGCCTGATGACGCTCCAGGGCCTCCTTCTGGGTTGTAAGCTCCGCTTCATATACCCGCTCGATCATTTCGGACAGCCGGGACACCATAAGATTGTAGCTATGCATCAACCCCCCCAGCTCATCCTGACGGCCATTCATCTCAAGCCTGCGCCAGTTGCCTTTTTCCGTCTGCCTCATGCCTTCCTTGAGAATAAGGATCGGCTTCGTGATGGATCGTCCGAACCAGGTGGCAAGCAACAAAGTACCGATAAGGGTGAGAACTCCTACAACCAGCGTGGTCGTACGAATGGTAGAGATGGGCTTGCGCAGCTCGCCAACCGGTATGGATACCACAAGCTGCCATTTGGAATAATCGGATTTTCTCGACACGAACAAATACTCTTTCCCGTCTACCTTTTCCACAACAGAGTCATTGGGGTGCTGAAATACATTTCGGATGTGACCGGCAGATAACCCTGGATGGTTCTCATTTCCTTCGGGCTGATATAGGAGTTTGCCGAATTCGTCCATGATAAAGAAGGACCCGCCTTGTCCCAAATCAAGAGGTTCCCATATACGGGCCAGGTCTTCTGCCTTGAATTCGATAGCCACTATGCCCTTGGGGTGATAGGACGAAACCCCTCTGATCCGGCGGACCATCGTTATAATGTTCTGATCCCCTTCATTCATCACATTCGTGTTGAGAATGGTGATGCGGCCGCTCTCCGGCGTATGCTTGCTTAAGAACCGGTAGCGTTCCAGCGGATTGAACTTCAGGCTATACGCCTGATAGGAGTTATCGTCGCTAATGGCCTTGCCGTGTTCACCAATAACGTACATCAGGTTAATTTGAGGATAAAGAATGAATAAAGATCGAAATAAATCCTTCTGTATATCATTTGTATATTGATAGTAAGAGTAGCTGTCCTCCGGGTCCATATCCAGGAATTGTTTGACCTGATTGTAGGACAGGATGGAATCGCTGGCCTTTTCATAATTTTGCAAATACAGGTCCGTTTGATAGGACGCGCTCCTGATCACTTGGGCAATGGACTTCTCCGAAGATTTATCAAGCTCAGCCGAAGCCTGAAAATAAGAGATAAATCCTACCATGGCCAAGGATAGAACAATGACGGTCAGAAATGAGGCAAACAGCTTGTTCGACAGGCTCTTTCTCATCAATCAATTCCCAGCCGGTTGCGATACTCGGACGGAGCCTGCCCCGTGAACTTCTTGAACGTCTTCGTAAAATGAGGGTGGTCTGCATACCCGACCTCATAGGAAATATCGGTTATCCGATAGCTTGCATCGGCAAGCAGCCTTTTGGCCTTCTCCATTCTGCGTTTAATGCGGTAGTGTACAAAGGTCTCTCCTGTCGAGTGCTTAAACAACTGGCTGAAGTAAGAGGCATTCAGACCGAGCACCTCCGCCACCTCCTCCAGCGATACTTCCTGGGCGAGATGTTTTTCTATGAAAGCTTTAGCTTCCTCTATCGGGTCCTTTGCCTTGCCCTTGCGCTTGATCCGAAGATCTTCCAGTATAGCTGCCGACGCTTCTGCGAAGCAGTGGAATAACTGATCTGGTCCGGATGCTGCAGACAAGTCCAGCACACTATTACGGGGTGTGACCGAATTGATATGGAGCCTCTTCACGAGCAAGGTGTAGCCCTCTTCCAGAAGTTCTTTTTGCTGGCTTCGGCTCATCTTCCGCTGGAGGAAGTCCGTTTCCCATTCCTTTAATACAAGGTGAAGCTTCTCTTTATCCAAGGTCCAGATGGCATCATCCATACGCACGACCCATTCATCAAGCTTGGCGACAGAGACAAAGCTCTCCAGCTTCACTCTATTCGCCTCTAACTTGGCGATCACATTTTGAAGGCTCCCTTTGCTTACGGGCTTCAGGAGATATTCTTTCACTCCATAAGACACGCATTGGCGGGCGTATTCAAAATCTCCATAGCCCGAGATGACAACGGTCTGAATATCCGTCTCCATCTCCGACAATCGCCGGCACAGCTCCAGTCCGTCTACCTTAGGCATACGGATATCTGTAAACAGAAAATCCGGCGCTTCCTCCATAATGAGCTGAATTGCCTCTTCTCCATTCTGGGCCAGCTTGATGTTATACGGATGCCCGCCGCATTGAGAGATCATGATAGAAAGTCCCTTTCGAATCATGGGCTCGTCGTCTACGATCAATACACATCTCATCCATGGATACCACCTTCCGATTCGTCTCGCTACATGCGTTTCCTATTCTATCATATTATAATAGATCAGGATTTCACGGAGCCGACCATCATTCCTTTAACGAAATGGCGTTGAAGAAACGGATAAATCATGATAATCGGAATAGTTGCGACAATAATAACGGCCATTTTGATACCCTCAGGCGATGTGTGTGCCAGAGAGCTATAGACCGAGGAAGCCGGATCAATGCTGATATCGTCCGTCTCGAAGAGCTTCTTCAGCATCACCTGCAGAGGCCATAAGGACGGCTTGTTGATGTAATAGAGCGCGCTCATGTAAGTGTTCCAATGTCCGACGGCGTAGAAAATCCCCAATGAGGCCATGACCGGTTTGGACAGCGGCAGTACCATACTGACGATGATCCGCAGCTCGCCGCACCCGTCGATCCGGGAGGAGTCAATCAGTTCCTGCGGCAGCTGCATGAAGAAGCTTCTCATCACGAAGAAGTTAAATGCGCTGATGGCGCCGGGAATCATGAGTGCCCATAGGGAGTTCATAAGCCCCAAATTCTTGATCAGAATAAAGTTCGGAATTAGGGGGGCGCTGAATACCATGGTGAACAATACCATCATGACGATGTATTTTCGCCCTACGAATTCCGGACGCGACACCGGATAAGCGAGAGACGCTGTCGCAATCAGATTGATGGCGGTGCCCAGCACTGTAATATAGACGGAGACACCGAACGCCCGCCAAATGGAGTGATCGCTGAAGACGTACTGATAATTGATCGCCGTAAAATCTTTGGGCAGCAAGCCTACCCTGCCATTAATAATTGCTTCGGAGCTGCTGAAGGACTGGGCAATCACATTCAGAAACGGCAGAAACATAGCCAAAGCAAGGGCGGTCAGAAACAAAAGATTAAACACATTAAATAGATTCTGGCCGCGAGTGTAGCGTACTCTCATCATCCCTACCTCCATAAAGAGCGATTAATACAGCGATTCACCGGTTGTTTTCTTGCTCAAAATGTTGCCGATGAGCACCAGAATGAGTCCCACTACCGACTTGAATAGCCCCACTGCTGTTGTATAGCTGTATTGCTGAGACAGCAGCCCCGCCTTATAGATATAAGTGTCCAGAATCTCCCCGTTCCCGGTATTAAGCGCGTTCAGGAATACCCAGACCCGCTCGAAGCCAAGATCAAGAAATCTCCCGATATGGAGAAGGAACAAAATCATAATTGTCGGTATAAGAGACGGGAGTGTAATCGCCATGGTTTGTTTCCAGCGCCCGGCTCCGTCTACTTCTGCAGCCTCATACAGATCCGGGTTGATTCCTGCTAATGCGGCCAGGTAAATGATCGTACCGTACCCGGAATCCCGCCAAATGCCGGAACTGATCAGAATCGTGCGAATGTATGAATTTTCACCAAGAAAATAAATCGGTTCAAACCCGAAAGCCTGTAAAACCTGGTTCACGATCCCTGTTCCCGGGGAGAGAATGCCCAAAGCGATTCCACTGACAATTACCCAGGACAGAAAATGGGGCATATAAACCACTGTTTGCAAAAAGCGTTTGTAAAACACAAGACGGATTTCATTCAGCAGGAGCGCAAGCAATATCGGAGCAGGGAAGGCGAATAGAAGATCATACAAGCCCAGCAGAATCGTATTGCTTAAGATCCGTCCGAAATCCTGGTATTGAAACATGGTTCTAAAGTGCTCAAGCCCCACCCACTCACTGCCTGTGAAGCCTTTAAAAATGTTGTAGTTCTGAAACGCAATAACTGAACCGGCTAACGGCACATACTTGAAAATGATAAAGTACAAAATCCCGGGAATTGCGATCACGTACAGCGCTCTGAATTTCCACATGTTTAAGAGCAGGGACTTTTTCGTATCGGCCTTGTAGTTAATAAGGTCTACCCCAGTTAACTTAGCCTTCATGACCGTTTCCTCCAGGTCCTGTTTTCAACAGGTTTGCCGGAGCATTCTCATCTAGGGGAATTTCCTCAAATTCGACGGTTATGAACCGCTCCTCCCGTTCAATAATCCGGGATAGCTCCCGCGTGAATACAGTGACTATCTCCTCCTTCTGCTCACGCGTTCGGCCTTCGTACATTCTGATCTCAATATGTGGCATCGTCTTTCCTCCATTTCCTCGAATAGTGATTGAATCTATCCTTATTCTACCTACAATAAAGCGCTTGCAATATGGGGTTTCTGTGAGTGTACTTGTGTTTTCTTTAGGGGTTAGTTTCGTTTTTGGAAGGCCAGCCTTCTACCACCACATGTTCGCTTTTGAAATAATTGAGACTTACGCTGTCAACGAAATTTCCCTGCAGGGTGATCCCGGTTCCAGCAAGAAGCCGTATGCCGTTCGTATTGCCGGTCAGCAAATTCCCGATCAATTGAACGTTCTGCGGGTCACCTTCCCCGATATTATTTGCTTTGCTGTCGCCGGGATCATGCTCAAGCGAGACAGCCCAATAATTAGGCGCGGTATTATTGCGAATGACATTCTCCTTGATGATCGTGCCCGGACCGTTCAGTACCCGAATGCCCTTGGCGTCCTCTATGTGGGCTGTGTTTTCAACCAGATTACGTTCGATGACTGTATCCGGGGTACCCATCGTTACATTGATTCCTTCTCTTGTATTGCGAATCGTATTGTCATGGATATAGTTGCGTGGTCCTGTCTTACTGTGGTTGCTGGGTGCTGTTCCGCCGGTGTTTCCCAGTCCGATCGCAGCGCCGTAAGGAATATCGCTAATCACATTGCCGTATATCTCGTTCAAATATTCGAGTTCCCCATGCAGATCGATGGCATCCAGCTTTGTATTCGTAAACTGATTGTTTCGCAGGACATTGTTATGTGCAACAAATTGGATCAGCGCACCATGCCGCAAATAAGGCCCTTCGAAACGAGAATCCTCGACTACGTTCCAAAGCGTGTCATTATCGTATCCGTTACGATCCTGTTTGGCCATGCCCTGAATCGACACGCCGTAGCCGGCACCACCCGGACCTACATCCGTCGCATTGCGGAACGTACTGCGGCGTACAACAATATCACGGCTGTTGTCGATACGCACGCCCATACGCGAGTATTTCTCAACAGTAATCCCGTCAACCGTGATGTTGTAGGACGGAAGCTCACCAAAATTCGCAATGGTGATCATACTGTTGGGACCGCCGGCGTCCGGATTGTTCACTTTATGATCTGCTGTGTAGTTACCCTTCCAGGTAGAGGTTAAGGTGAGATTAGATATGGACAGATCGTGCTGACCGGATACCTTCATTAGCGCACTGTTTTTCACCTTGTTGAGTGCCGTTTTGAGAATGGTTGCGGATTGATTTTCACCGCGAAGATTCACACCAGACTTTAGCTTCAAATTGACAAGGGTATCTAGTGTCGAGTTCAAATTATAAACCCCGGACGGCAAATAGACTTCGTCACCGGGCTGGGCACTGTTTATGGCAGCTTGAATGGCAAGACCGTCGTCTGTATCGTTATCAGCGGGATCGGCATGATAGTTCAGCACATTCAGGACACGGCCGGTTGTCACATGCGGGGAATGAACCGGATGTACCGTTCCGTCAGCTTCGGTTAATCCTGGAGCTGTGAACGGGACCGGTTCCCGGGGCGGACCCGGCGTGAAATTCGGGATACTGGCTACAGGTGTATCGCCATTCGCAAACGGCGCATAGACATCTACTTCCGATAAACTTGTAAACGCACTGCCATCGGAATTCCCAAGACCTACAATGCGTACAAATCTCGCTTCTGTGTCCGGGAGATCGAATGCCTGCATCTCTGTAGTCATGAACCGGCTGGCGCCGGACCATGCCGGAGTCCATACCGCACCGTCACTTGAAGTTTCGATATTCAATTGGCTCGTGCGCGTATCTCCTTTATAAACGGCAATACCTAAATAGCCGATCGGCTTACATTCGCCTAAATCGTATTCGATCCAAGGACCGTTACCGGCTGCGGACCAACGGGTAAACAAGTTATTATCAATAGTATTCGTTGCGATATTGCCATCGCTGTCACTGGCTGTTACGTTTACCGTCGCGTAAGGAAGGATGGGTTCTGCCAGCGTTGACCGGATGAAAGAAATGTTACCGGTGCAACTTCTAAGGTTGCCGGCGGGTTTACTGCTGTCGATGACCGCGTCGTCGCTCGGCGTCAGACTAGTGAGGTCCCGGTAGAGAACCTCACCCGGAGGTGTTGTTGTGGTACGGTTCTTCACATATTGATTCAAAAAGGCCCACGCCTCAGCGCTTGCCTGTTCAGCCGCCTCGCCGGTGAAGCCGTGTCCTTGTTTTGGCACGATTTTGACATCGACCACTTTTACGCCTGCATCCTTCAATTGATTGGAGAACGTAACGCTGTCCGTGTATGGGATCGTCGCATCGGCATCACCATGGCGGATGAAAAAAGGCGGATCGTCCGGTGAGGCATAAGTGCCAGGCATGGCCAGCCGAGCTTGGTCCGGCACAGAGAAGGCGTTATTTCCGCCTAAAAGCGCTTTCACGGATTTGTAGCTATTGGCGAAGTTTGTGGTGAAATCTGCTGGTCCGTACATATCGACAACGGCTTGGACTTGATCGGAATATTGCTGCCAACCGCCATTCCCGCTCAAATCCGGAACGTTGACGACATGTCCTGTATCCAGTGTGATCGTCTCACCTGAAGTGATCTGCGCTGTTGTACCGAGCAGCGAAGCAAGATGACCGCCTGAGGACGTACCCCATACACCGATTCGGCTAGGGTCCAGATGATATTCTGCTGCATGTGCGCGCAAATAACGAATTGCCAGCTTCACGTCCTGAATTTGCGCCGGAAACGGCGCTTCCGGGGTTAACCGGTAATCCAGTGAAACTCCGATGTATCCCCGCTTGGTCACATAGCTGCAGATACTGGCAAGGGCTTGCTTCCGGTCTCCGTGGTTCCAGCCTCCCCCATGGATGTATACCATCACCGGCATCGGTGCGTGAGGCGTGGTCTTCGGTACGGCTATCGAAGTATAAATCGGACGTGTTCCAGCATTTCCAATCAGCACATCTTCATACAGCTCAACGCCTTCCGGAACCGGAACCGGCTGAGGCTCAGCCGATGAAGAGATCGGCACCAGTGTCTCTGCATGTACCTGAGTAAGCGCTTGCAATTCAAGGGGTGGACATAACAATATCAAGGACAACAATACTCTTGTGCTGAATCGAAATACTTTCCTGCGCAGTCCGTTTCTCAAATGAATTCCTCCCTGACAAGGTATAGATATTATCAATGCTTATTGTTGCCGGGACAAAATGACACCGTCGTTGTTGTTAAAACGTTCAGTTGCTTCCTTGACGACATCACTCCCCCCTTTTTGCAGCCATTCCTCCACCACCTTCGGATAATCGGAAATTGGCTCCTTGCCGTATACCATATTGATCACATGCGTCAATATGACGGGCGGCAGTTTATCTCCCCCTGGAGTAATATCCGGGTTTTTCTGGTAGCCTTGCACCTGGGGTTCGAATTGAATCCCGTCACGCCCCTCACTCGCAAGTACCGTATCGTAGAGCTTCATCAAGTCTTTTCCTTCAGGGGTGAGGCTGAGCGCGCCTTTATTGTAGGTTGTATCTTGTACGAACCACAGCAGGATTTGACGGAACGTTTCCTCGTCGACCTCATCGGCGGTTTTCGGTCTTTTGTAGTTAATATTGCCGTTCTCTACCGTATAATTTTCCCCTTCAATCCCGAAGGTAAAGAACTTTTCCGCTTCGTCACTGACCATCCAGTTGAAAAACTTGACGATTCCGGCAGGGTCCTTCGCATTCTTGTTGATTAAATAGGCTCGCGGCACCGTACCGACAAGGCGAAGTCCACCCTTCCCATCCGGCCCTGTCGGGGAGGCGATCAGTTTCATTTTCGCGGTAGGTATCTGTTCCTTTAGCTGCTGGTCCCATTGGATCAAAAGATTGGCATTCATGTTCCAGATGCCCGCTTTGCCTGAGAGAATATCGTTCTTGAATTTCGTGGGATTAATCGTGACAAATTCCTTGTTGATCAGTCCTTCGTCGAACATTGTCTTATACGTTTGAATCGTCTTTTGCATATTCTCGATATTCATAAATTTCGGTACGATTTGATCCCCTTGTTTCATAAAGAAATTGCCAAAGGTATCGTAAGACCCGAAGAACATATCCGAATATACAAAGTCCTCCCGGCCCATATATGGATTCTCCACACCCAGCTTCTTAAAGGCACGCATGACGTTCAGGAAGTCGTCCACTGTTTTCGGCTCTGGCAGCCCCGTTTTTTCCAGAAGATCCTCACGAATCCAAGTCGCCCGGCGTGACGGATTGGACAGCCATTCGGGAATCGCGTAGATGTTGCCTTTCGCATCGGTCTCCTTTTCCCAAGCGTCCTTAGGAACTTTCTTGAGCAGATCTTGCCCATACTTCTCAAGCAGTTCATTAAGGGGCATGAATACTCCGGCCTCCACGGAACCGGCCAACTGGGGATTCGTCAGCCCGGAGCTTGCTTGAACGACATCCGGAATGTCGTTGATCGCGAACATTTGGATCAT
Organism: Paenibacillus sp. FSL L8-0340; assembly: GCF_038593145.1. Classification (NCBI taxonomy): domain Bacteria; kingdom Bacillati; phylum Bacillota; class Bacilli; order Caryophanales; family Paenibacillaceae; genus Paenibacillus; species Paenibacillus sp. FSL L8-0340. Next base: position 3,724,758 of record NZ_CP151967.1, on the reverse strand, counting down.
TTGCGAGTCAAAATTTTTCTGCTGCATCAAACGGATGTTAAGATCTGTATGGGTAAGCTCCTCCAGCTTTTTAACCCATTTGTCATCATTGATATTGGGGTGATTGTCTGCATACGAAATGTTTCCGCTGCGGAACGATATGGAGAATGCAGTGTTCTTTCCCGGATTCTCCCCTGCTTGTTCCTCTTCTCCCTTATTTGAAGTGGAACATCCGTTCATAGAGGCGGCTAATAATGAAACTCCCGCTATGGTAAGCATCCAACGCTTCATGTTCATCAACTCCCTGTTACAAAATTTTGGTCAGCGGCACTAGAATGACTAGATGTCCGGAGCGGCTCAATCACCAGCTGCAGCAGCTTTGCTAATTGCTCGCTCATCAGCGTGTGTCCGTAATCCGAAGGATGAATCAGATCGGACGTGAGCGATGTAAGATCGCACATAATCGCTGCGCCATCCAGCAGATGCAGCTGCGGATGTTTACTGCTTTCAAAGCAATGAAGCAGCGCTTTGTTAAAAATCCCCTCTTGGACATGAAGAAGATGACTTGTATCAAGAAAATAAGTTGCTCGATTCGGGTAAATCGTAGTGACAAAAACAGGTTTGGCGGGATGGCGTTCGATAACCCGGTCCAGCATGTAAGACACCCTGCGCTTAAATTCCCCGGGAGACACCACTGCGCGCATATTGACCCCAAGCTCCAGAAACAGGAAATCCCAATCCTCGCGTTCCGCCAGATGATCGGCAACAACGTTCTCGCAGTAACAGGATCCGCTGAGTGCAAGGTTAAGCACATCCACGCCGAGTCTGCGCGCCGTCTGCTGCAAGTATCCATTGAAATGATGCGTGGATCCTGCGCTCTGACTGATGGAAGATCCGTATGCCAGCATTGTAAGCTTCGGTACCTCATCTGGAGTTGGCACGCGCACTTCGCAGCCAAATGCATCCACATCGTAGAAGACAGCCCCGAAGCGGTCAAAATGCAAACGCCACACGTTAGAGGAAAATCCAGACTGATTCAGCCGCCCGCTCGGCACCTCCGCGAAACGTTCCGGCTGCTCCAAATGCAGGGTGGTTACCGCACCGGCTTGCAGTAAATGCTGGGAATGAAAAAAATCCCCTCTGCATACCACGACGCGTCCATTGCTATCATTCGAGCCGATGGTCACTCTGACATGCTTGGATTCGGTGACAAACCGCAATTCACAGCCGTTCGATTGTATGGCCTTGGTCCGTCCTTTCTCTGACAAACCGGTACGCACTTGCTGCGGAAAACGCTGCAGGTGCAATCCGGATTGATAGGGTTTATGTACCAGCTCCGAAACATTGTGAAAATAAACGCCGTCCTTCTCCATCGTTGCAGCTACACCACCTTAATGATTACGAGTCAGCGTTAACTCATATCTGACTTCTAATGAATCATATAATAACAATGTAAGCGCAGTCAATATGTATTTATGTTTTATATGAGTCTTTTATGAGTTAGTAATTGTTGATGAACAAATCATTCAACAAAGCAAAAAGCACAGGTTCAGAACTGAACCTGTGCCGTAATTTTCAAATCACAATGCACTACTCAAGAGAGCGGAGTCTCCTGATCCATCGTGTTCAATGTTTCCTCTAACCTGCCGCATAACTCATCGTTATTCAGCAAGCCAGAAACAAACATCATGATATCGCGCTGAATGTCTTTTAACTGGCAGTTGCTTAAGCCCAGCTCCGTGACCAGACGATAGGTGGGAAAGATCTCGCGGTATAACTGAAAGCGGGCCGGACGATAACCGGCTTCCTCCCCTTCCCATTCCATCGCCAAACGGCTGGCTGCAATATTCAGCGTCTTGCGCCGAAGGAGCAGTTGCGCCTCATGCGAGGTGAGAAAATCGACGAGAAGCATGGCAGCATCCTTATTCTGCGATTTACTGTTAACCGCCAGACCGTTTATGATCAGCAGCGTATTGGCATTTTGCAGCCTGGGCAGCGGGGCAATATCGAATGCCAGATCGGAATGACGCAATTGATTCAAGAAGTAATAAGTCGTCATAATCATGGATACTTTGCCTTGCAAGAATAACGCTTCCGCATCCGCGTCGCTCTCGGACAGTACGGCTGGAAATACATCCTTCATGCCGATCAGCTTTCGAATGGTACCTAAACTGTCGATTAGCTTTGAGCCACTGAGCCGGAATTTGCCTTCGCCGTCCTGTTCTGCTTCAAACGTCGTGCCGCTCTGCAACAGGAACAACGGCCACCGGTTGCGGGAAGGCAAATAAAAATAAAATCCGTACCAATTCTGACCCTCAGCTACCTTCCGGCCGTAAGCGAACAAATCATCCCAGGTCCAGCTGCTGTCAGGTGGTGATACGCCGGCTTCCTTAAAATGGTGTTTATTATAACAAAGCACGACCGGAGAATAAATAAAGGGCCGAACGCGATTACGGTCACCATACCGGAACGGATCGGAAAGAAAACGGTAGGTGTCCGGCTGCTCCTCCAGCGGTTCCAGCAGCTCCGTACAGCCTTGCTCCACAAAATCCTGATAATTATTATTGTTCATCAGTACGACATCCATGATTTCCGATTGCAAATGTTCCTTTAGCGATGATGAGTAGTTTCCTGAAGACAACTCGAGCGGCTGAACTTCGATATGCGGATACCGCTTGCCGAACTCATTCAGAAGCTCTTGCATCTCTACGAGCTTTGGGATCGTGTTCACATATCCGAACTTGATCGCCGTTCTGCCCTCCGGCACCGGAGAGAGTACCCGATTGCCAACGCGAGGGATTTTCTCAATTAAACCTTCGTCCACCAGCACCTTAAGCCCGTTGCGCACGGAAGCGTTGCTAAGTCCGAAGCGCACCTCCAGGTCACTCTCCGAAGTGAGATAACTGCCGATTGCAATACTCCCGGAACGAATTTCATGCCGCAAGGTTTGAATCATTTCCTCTAACCGAATACGGAAAAATTTCCTGCTATTCCTTTTCTGCATTGGGGTTCCTCGCCATCTTCCGATTAATCGAGCCCATAGGGACAAGTTATACAGTATTCATCATACTGAAAACCTCCGGGAACGACAAGTATCGGAGCTTGCTCCATATCTTAATACCCCATATAACTCTCCAAACCTGCCGGATCTATAATAACCATCTGCTTGTTTCCAATCAGCTCAATAAGACCCGAATCTTCGAACCTTGAGAATTTTCTGCTAATCGTTTCGCGGGTGACCCCGACATAACTGGCCAGTTCTTCACGAGACAGCGGAAGGTCAATATGAATATGACCGCCGCGTTGCTTGCCATATTTGTCGCTGAGTTCCATGATCATGTAAGCAATCCGTATTTCCGGATCTTTGGTTGCCAGGCTTTGCGCCAGATTTTCTGTATGGGCTAGTCGTTTGGTAACACTCTTCAGCAGCCTAAGCGAAATATCCGGATTATCAGTCATTAACTGCTCCATATCGGATCGGGTCAGCATGCAAATATTGGTGTCTTTCAGCGCATAAGCACTGAAGTTGCTCAGCTCATCGCTGTTAAATATGCTCAGTTCCCCGAAAAAATCCCCGTTCGTCAGGATGTGCAGAATTTGTTCCTTGCCTTCAGGAGTTGTTTTGGATAATTTCACATGCCCCCGCTGAATGATGTACAGCGTATCCGACGGCGCCCCTTCCAGAATTAACGGTTGACCTTTAGTGAACTTACGGTGCTTGATCATGGCGCTGATCCGGGAGAGATCGTCATCGCTCAACGCAGCGAAAATAGGCACCTTGCGGGTACAAGGTTCTGCAGCGTGTTGGCAAGAATGCTCATTCATAACTGTCCCCCCTTAAGACTTTTTGTCCTCAACCGGCGCAAAGTGGCTTGTATCCTCACCACATACCGGACAAACCCAATCCTCAGGCAAGTCTTCAAACGCTGTGCCTGCAGCCACATCCTCATCAGGATCGCCTATTGCCGGATCATAGATATAGCCGCAGGGTTGGCAGATGTATTTTTTCATCATTATCATCTCCTAAAAAGTTGGTAGTTTAGTTCAATCTGGTTTGTACTTCAGCCATAATTTCCACGATATTGCTATCGTTGAGATCAATTCCCGTAAGCGTGGTGCCTTGCTCGACAGCGGCTTTATATACCAGGGAAGCAGCTGCGCCTTGCCAGGATATCGCCCCGGTTATTGTGTTATCTTTCACATAGATGAGCGTATAAGCTCCATTGTCTTCTCCGCGCACCGCCATATCGCATTGCCGTTCATCAACGTTGCCTATTGAAAATAGTGAGAGGCCAAAGGCATTAAACAAGGTCACTGGAACAGCTCTACGATAAACAGTGAGATTGGCGGCCATATTATTGCCGGCAATCCGGCCCTGCTCGATCGCTCCGCCCCACAGTCCTTCCACATGCCCGTTAATTTCAGCAACATCTCCGGCTGCGTACACATGCGGATCACTTGTTTGCATTTGTTCATTTACGAGAATGCCCTGCCGGACTAGAATATTCGAGCCATTTACCAGCGCCGTATTCGGCACGATACCAATAGAGTAAACTACATGGTCACAGGAGAAGTGAGACTGATCGTCCAGCGTAATTCCGGTAACAAACTCTGTCCCTGTAATAGACGCCACCCCTGATTGCAGAATAACCTTAACACCTGATCGTTCGAGGGTGTCCTTAAGCAGCTGTGAGGATTTCTCATCAAGCTGTCTGCCCATCAGGCGGTGAAATGCTTCAATCACCGTTACCTGATAGCCTGCTTCATGCAGCGCCCAAGCGGTTTCGATTCCCTGTACTCCCCCGCCGATTACGGCTACACGGCTGCCATCCTGCAGGCTGTCTTTCAGCCGGTCCGCGTCATTCATATCACGGAGGGTATGAACGTTGTTCAGGCCTGCACCCTCAATCGGTAGCGCGCGGTTCCTTGCTCCCATACACAACAGGAGCTTATGATACGATACACTTTGCCCGTCTTCTGTCTCCACCAGCTGCCGGTCCGGGTGGACAGAACTGATTCGCGTAGAGGTCTTTATGGATATACGATTATCGCGATACCATTTTTCCTTCTTGATCAGCACCTTCTCACTGTGCAGGTCGGTAAACAGGCCTTTGGTCAGTTTAATCCGGTTGTAGGGCAGTTGGTCTTCCTCTCCGAGGATCGAGATTTCCGATTCTGCGTCTTGATCACGGATCGCTTTAGCGGCATGGACGGCGGCTACTCCGCCGCCGACAATAACGTAATGTTTTGTCATCCTATAATCCTCCTTCCTAAAATGAACTCAGCAGCAAATCCGATACAAATTCAGCCGCATTTTTAATTTTTTGTACTTTCTCAGGCTCTTTAGGGGAAAATCTGATTCTTAAAGGGAACTCCACATGTGTCATCCCTGTGGATTTAATCACATCAGAAGTACTTTGCACCGTCATGTTGGTTCCGTTCAGATAATCCTGAATGACTTCAATGGCTTCACCGCTCCAGCCGTATGAGCCAAAGGCTGCAGCAAGTTTGCCTTCCAGATTCATGTTTTGCATTTCTTTCAGAATGTTCTCCAGGTTTCCGATCATGTCCGCATATTTAGTGGAGCTGCCGATAAAGACTGCATCGGCTGACGCAATGCTGTTCAGAATATCGGCAGCGCTGCTTTTATCCGCATCCCAGACCTCTGTCGCAATATTATTTTCCTGCAAGCAGTCTTGTATAATTTTGGCCATCTTCTTGGTACTGTTTTTGATGGTGGTATACACAATGGCTGCCTTTTTTCCTTGAGTGGTTTCGCGGCTCAACGTGGCGTACATTTCGATATATTTACGGATGTCCTCCCGGATCACAAATCCGTGGGAAGGAGCGATCATCCGGATTTCAAGATCCTTGACAGCCTCCAGCAGTGTTCTTACATATCTTCTGTGAGGATGAATAATAGCGGCGTAATAACCCTGGAAATCTTCCGTGATATCAAATCCGGCTTCATCGCTGAACAGATTCTCCACCGCAACATGCGTACTGAAGATATCGCAAGGAAATAAGATTTGATCTTCGATACAATAGGTTATCATCGTTTCAGCAGTATGAAGGTACGGTGTTTCTTTAAACAGAAGTGTTTTTCCTCCGATATCCAGCTTATCTCCGTCTTTAACCACCAGGAAGTTCCGGCTATGAAGCTTGTACATTTCCTGCAATTCCGGTACGGCAATCTCAGTGCAAACAATTGAGGCATTTGCAGCCTTGCCAGCAAGCGCCGCCAGTCCACCGGAGTGATCAGGCTCTGTATGGTTAATCACGATGTAATGAATATCCAGAAGATCAATCATTTCACCCAGACACTCGGCATATTCACGTCCGAATTCCATATCTACAGTATCAATGACAGTCGGTTTTCCTGTTTTCAACAGGTATGAGTTATAGGTCGTTCCTTTTGATAGTACCAGACGGTGAAAGGGAACCTGACGGTTATCGATTTTGCCTATCCAGAAAGTATCCTCGGCGATTTTTTTGAACTGTGTACTCATTTCGTTAACCTCCAATGTTTGGTTGATAATGTTTATCAATAACCATATTCTATTATGGCCGCCAAACAAAAAAGAGGATTTGAATCAAATTATGAAAGTTTGAGAAAAAATTCGTATACCATAAATTTAGACGATACAAATGAAGTGATTATGCGTAGGGTCACATTCTATATAAAAAAGTATAAAAAAAGAAAAAATAAGCCTCATTCCGAGCTTTCGATGTCCCGAAACAGCCCTTGTTCTGCTGTGAATATTAATAACCCATATCCCCCTTCCGCCATATCCTAATCAAAACAATAAAAAGGTGGATAACGATGACGGAAATACAAATAAATGCTGTAGGAGACCTTATGGTCAAACGTCATATTATTTCAGATGCTAAACAAGCTGACGGTACCTATTCGTTCGGCCCCCTGTTCGCAAAAGTTGCTCCTTATCTGAAACAGGCTGATTTGACGATTGGCAATCTCGAAACCACCTTTGCCGGAAACGGGCGGGATAGCCGGAAAAGTCTGCGTTCAAGCGGTCCGATATTCAAGTGTCCAGACGAATTGGCCCCGGCCCTTAAGGAAGCCGGATTCGATGTATTAGTAACTGCGAACAATCACTGCATGGATTATGGTACCCAGGGTCTGATTCGCACGTTAAAGGTTCTGGACCATACTGGAATCGACCATACCGGAACGTCTAAGTCATTAGAAGAATCCAAGAAAACTCTTATCAAAAATGTAAAAGGGATTACGATCGGAATTCTCTCCTACACGGCAGGAACCAACAGGATTCCTGTACCTGCGAGTAAGCCATGGCTGGTCAATCGGATAGAAACCGGTAAAATCATCCGGCAAATTCGAAATTTAAAAAAGAAAGCTGACCTGGTCTTGCTTTATCTGCATTTCGGAAACGAATATAAGTACACTCCAAACAAGAGGCAAAAGCAGCTGGTCAACCTCTTCTTTAAAAATGGCGCGGACATTATCCTGGGTTCTCACCCGCATGTTCTTCAACCGTTAGCGGTTCGGGGAAAGAAACAATTCGTTATCTATTCACTGGGTAATTTTGTTTCGACTAAGCTAATGAATATTCCTTATACACAAAGCAGTATCATTCTAACTCTCAAAATCAAAAAGGATCAAAAAGGAAACACAAATATCACTAACGTCGATTACATCCCGACCTGCGTAGTTCGTAAAGTGAAAAGCGGCAGAAAAATGACAGAGGTCATCCCCATCCGCGATGCGTTAAAGCGGAATGCCTCTGATTTAAACCCGGGGAAGCGAAATGCCTTGAATGGTATGTTGAAACATACAGAGACTATCTTAAAGCGGGGGTAGAGCCGTTTTATAATGAACAGTTTCGTCTGTAACATTCCAGATATGCTGATAGCCATCGTAATAATCTAAACAGCGGTAGTCCAGGACTGTATCTCTCGTCCAAGGTTACCGCTGTTTTAATTCGTTATATAACATTCTCCAGAATTAATAATTCCATAATGAATAAGGTCTACAAATTTATTTTCTTTATAGACATGCTGAAATAAAACACCTTCCTTCACCATGCCCGATTTCTGCATAACCCGTCCAGAGCCTGGATTTGAAGCAAAGTATCTCGCGTACACTTTATGGTAGTGCTTTTCTGTGAAGGCAAACTCAAGGATAGCTTTTGTTGCTTCTGTCGCATATCCTTTCCCCCAGTATTCCTCACCTATCCAATACCCTAGTTCGCCATTTTTGTGCGATTGGTTATTTGACAGTCCTATTGCTCCATAGAGCTCATATGTATTTTTATCAGTAATGGCGAACTCATAGGATTTATTACTGTTAAAATTAGCCTCTTGTGTTTGAATCCATGATAATGCACAATCATTGGAGTATGGATAAGGTAGAGTTAATGTACTTTTATAGATATTGTAATTATTGCAGAGCTCACTGACACGTTGTGCATCAGACTCTTTAAAGGGTCTTAAAATCAACCGTCCGGTAGTAAGCGTTCTTTCGGCTTGATTGTACATTGTTCTAATTCATCTCCTAGCTTGAAATTATATTACAGGTGTTTCTATTTTCTTCCTGTTTCAATAAAAAATCAATCGGGTAATTCAATTTCGGAGTTATATTCATTTCATTAGATTGGGGCCTTCCATATAGGAGGTCTATTTTTGACGCACACATTACCTTACCCTATGGAGGCCGCCATGCATCGCGTAAACCTGAACCAGGAACGATTCAACCAACAGGTATTTGATCACGCCTCCTTTGGCATCGCCCTTGTTGGGCCAGAAGGTGTGATTTTAACTGTTAACCCCGCCATTGAACAGATTTTTGGCTATTCCACTGCAGAATTTGACGGCATGAGGTTGGAAGACCTTTCCCATACCGATGATGATTTTAGAACTATACACCAACTCAAGACGCTCATGGGTGACCGAACCAACGTACAGCTCGAAAAGCGGTTTATTTCAAAAAATGGAGACGACTTGTGGGGGCTGCTATCTCTCAAGCTTTTCAGTGATGAGGCGGACCAGGCATTGTATTACATTTGCCAAATCATTGACATCACCAAGCAAAAGGAATCCGAGCAGCGCCTACAGGAGTCAGTTGAGCGGTATACATCACTCAAAAAATACAATCATGACACCGTGATTTCATTTGGGCTAGACGGCCGAATTATTAACGCCAACAGTATGGCGGAAAAGATCACAGGCTACTCCATAGAGGCCGATCTGATCGGGATGGAGCTTTCGAGTCTAATTGGCCACGAGAATGTCCAGAAGATTCTGAAAAAAGCGCTGTACGATGATTCGGTTGAACAGCACATTAATGCGCTTAGAACCAAAAGTGGCCAGATTGTTGAAGTGCTTACCAGTATTGCACCAATTTATGTGAGTAATCAAAATATCGGATTCTACCTCATCTGTAAGGACATCTCTGAACAGCGGCAATTGTTGCTTGCAAAGGAGGCTGCCGAGTCTACGAACAGAGCGAAAAGTGAGTTTCTTGCCATGATGAGCCACGAAATCCGCACCCCTATGAACGGGGTAGTCGGCATGACGGATATTCTGCTTGATACAACTGACCTTAATGAAGAGCAACGAGGCTATGTGGAGATCATCCGCAAAAGCGGGGATACCCTGCTCAATATCATCAATGATATTCTTGATCTTTCAAAAATCGAAGCAGGCCGAACTGAACTGCAAGAAGATACATTCGCTCTTCGCAAATGCATCAAGGACAGCTTCGCTGTTATTTCTATGAAGGCTGATCAAAAGCAAATCGAGCTCTCCAGTACGATAAATCACGATGTTCCGGACTACATTTACGGAGACTGCGACCGTTTGAAACAGGTTCTCCTGAACCTGCTTGGCAATGCCGTAAAGTTCACCTCCAAGGGCAATATATCGGTAAAAGTGAAGCTGCTAAAGGAAGATCCGACAAAGCTGGCCTTTACGGTAACAGATACGGGCATTGGGATTGATCCTATGCGGCTGAATGACATTTTTGAACCGTTTGCCCAAATTGACAGCTTTATGACGCGCAATCACGAAGGCACTGGTCTGGGCCTTGCTATCAGCCGCAGAATTATCGGTATGATGGGCGGCGAGATTTACGCGGAGAGTGACGGCAAGAGTGGCTCGTCTTTCACCTTCACCATCAAGCCCAAGAAAACAGCGGCAGTTCCCGCTCAAGAATCTTCCTCGTACAAGCACCCTATTACACGAGAGATTAATATTTTGCTTGCTGAAGACAATTACATCAACCAACTGGTGTTAACCAAAACACTTGAAAAATTAGGTCATAGAATCACCCCTGTCTCAAACGGCTTAGACGCAGTTGAAGCAGCACACAAAGAGAAGTTTGATCTCATTTTAATGGATCTGCACATGCCGATTATGAACGGCTTCGATGCGGTGAAGTTGATAAGAGAAGAACACAAGGAGAACTGTCCCCCGATTATCGCAGTCACAGCCAATGCTTTGAAAGGTGATCGGGAAAAATGTCTCGCTGCCGGGATGGACGAGTATGTCAGCAAGCCTATTAAGCGGGAAGTCATCCTGAAGATTATTGACCAGCTTGTGAACAGATAGTAAAAGGTACTATTTTCGAGTGATAATTTTCCCTTTAGGAATACAGTAAAATGCTGGACATTACTGTTATACTTGGAGGGGATTTTTTCATATGACTGATTCAAATGGAAAAACAGAATCGATATAAACGACACAAAAAAGCGCGCGCAGCGTGATTCCATTAGTTTATCCTCTTACAAATTGACACAATATATATGTTCTCATTTTCTGAGAAATTGAAGAGTAAGCGCATTGACTTCCTCCGCATGCTCCATGGTCAGGGAATGGCTTGCTCCAGCTATCAAATAAGCTTCCATATGCGGGATCATAATTCGAGCGTTATCTAATGCCTTTTGAGCGGGATAAATCACTTCCTTGTCCCCGATGAGAAGTAATGTGGAGATATTAAAATTTTGGAATTCCGCTTTCTTAAATACTGAAGGCATCAGTTGCAAAAGTGGTTTTGCATTACAGTAACCTGCAATAATTTGAGCCCGGAATATAGGGTCCAACGGATCACCTGTTGCAGAGAACCATGAAAATGCATTATCGATCCACTTCTCTGTATGTAATAATAAAGCAGGATAGATCTTTGTGAAAAATTTAACACTTATCCTATGGAATGTGCCTGCTGGAGCATAAAGCATTAATTTAGATACTCGTTCCGGATGTGCTAGCGCAAAATTTAATGAAAGAAAACCACCCATCGAGTGACCGGCTAAGTCCACCTTGGTAAACATCAGTGAATCCAGAACCTCCAGAAGCCACTGCGTGGCAGCATTCCTGCTCTTTATGGGTAAGGTAGGCTTGCTTCTACCGAAGTCACCTATCACATCAACGGCGTAAATGCAGCGTTCTTTCGTCAGTTGTTTCACATTAGGGAACCACATAGTACTGCTCATGGTCATTCCATGCAGGAGTACAAGTGGTTGCTTGCTCGGATCACCGATACATATCACATACGTCATCCCATATGAAGTCGGAATATAGCGTGAGGACACTTCCATGTCAAAACGATCTATACTTCTCTGATATGTAAGCTCGTATTCTTTCTCAGCTGCTTCATTCTTAAAAATAGTTGCCATAAAACCACCGCCCTATTATTAATATTTCATAGGAAACCTTGGATAGTATGATCTGAGATTTTTATGTATTTTTTCACATTATTTTAGACTATACCACAAATTAACACACTGATTAAATCTATTTTTATCTCATCCTCAAGCACTTACATCTTCACCTCCTGAAACCGCTTGCTAGACTTCCTATGCCATAAGGAAATGCACATCAACCCCTTCGTATAAACTGAAGGGGTTGAGCATTTCACCTATTACGTACTCTATAAACTCAACCTCTGCTGGAGTAATACTGCCAGCTCTTCAGCTGTATCCCAAACCATCGGACGGATATCTTGGATTTGTACAAAAAGGTTATCGGCATCGCTCCCGTTTACGGTCCAGATCACTGGAATGTTTAAACCGAGCGCATATCCCGCTGCAAAATACACCTCGGGGGATTGACCGGATAAGTCCGCAATCATCAGCTTACTGCCCGCGATAAGCTCCAAGGAATACTGTTCACGGCTCTGCGTTTTTGTATGTGTAAGCAATCGCGGCAAATAACCGCACTGCTCGATTTTCGGCAACAGTATTTCCAGCCACTCCGTGCGCAAATCCCCCTCATCCGAAATGAGAACGACGCAAGGCTTTAATTTTTTCCCTCCGGTGTTCGCAGCGGCTTCGCTCCAGCCTTTACCGGTAAGCTTAAAAGACATACCTTCCCTGATAAGCAGCTGCTCGTTGATCAGCTTATCAATGATATAAACCAGCTCTTGCAGATTGGGCGAATAGGTCAAATTATAGCTGCCGGAGAGTGGTTGAATGACAACAGGTTCCTCCGGCCCTTCGGAATGTCTGTATAAATATTGCAATAGACGGTTTCCTTTATCTTCAATGGTAACGGGTATTTTCGGAGAATTTGCAATCGACTCTAAGTCGTTGGCGGCTAGAGTGACCTTTTCATCGCAATCGGTCAGCTCGCGGATATAAGCTGATATTAAATGAAGCATATCACGTTTCTTGGGGTGCAGCAACGAATTAATAGGTTCATAGCTGTCTCTCCGCAGGCTATAGAAACCGCCGGGTGAACAGGCACAGCTAATATATCTATCGTAATCGCCTTCCGGTTTAATGGGAACAATCTCATCGCAGAACAAACAGTGTTTCTTATTCATGACAACTTTTCACCTCTTATTAATTGCTAACCTCTACCTTACCAAGTTTTTTAAGGAAAGTAGACAAGCAGATATTTCCTTCACTGCTGAAAATGGACGTTTATTGATGAACTTATAGTCTATCCTCAGTCGGCGATCATACAAAAAAGACAGCCGTCAGGCGGCTGCCTCTTCTTAGTTTATGGAATTAAAGTTTCTGAGTGCCTCTCCCCGCTCTTATGCACTAGGAAGCCGCATAACATCAGGCTAATTGCCACATAGGCTGCGATCATGCCGATGATGCCGAACCAGCCAAAATGGCTGTACAGCAACCCGCCGCCTGTACCACTTACACTAGAGCCTACGTAGTAGAAAAAGAGATACAGTGCATTGGCCTGCGACTTATGATCATCAGCTACCAGGCCCACCCAGCTGCTGGCAATGGAATGGCCACCGAAGAAACCAAAGGCGAACAGCGCAAGGCCGATGATTTTGACCCATAAGAAGGGATGCATCGTGCAAAGTGCTCCCGTTAAAATGATGGCAAGGGTTAACCTAATGACACCGGTACGGCCATACCTGTCAGCCAGCCGCCCCATCCAGGTGGAACTGAAGGTTCCCATCAGATACACGACGAAAATGCTGCCGGCCAGTGACTGGCTAAGATTGTACGGTTCACCGGTCAACTCGAAGCCAATATAATTAAACAAGGAGACAAAGCTGCCCATTAGCAGGAAACCTAGCCCATATAGACAAAGGAGCCGCGGATTACGGCATTGCGACCAGAGCAGTGGAATCACCTGGCCCAGCTTGCCTGTCTTCTTCACGAAATGGCGCGAAGGCGGAATCACCCTCCAGAATATCAAAGCCGCAGCCAGACCCAACACGCCAATGACACCGACAGCTGCGCGCCAGTCAAACCAGTCGGTCAACAACCCGCTGATGATCCGGCCCCCCATTCCTCCAATGGAGTTGCCGCTAATGTAAAGACCCATTGCATAACCCAGACTGAGGGGTTCGATTTCTTCCACAAGATAAGTCATTGCTATAGCGGGCAATCCAGCAAGCGCAATGCCTTGTAATATACGCAACAGCAGCAATACGGGGAAAAACGGGCTAAAAGCGGAAATGATGGCGATCACGGAAGTTGCAACCAGAGAGGCCGTCATAATGGCTCTGCGGCCAACCGCATCGGATACGGAACCGATGAACAGCATGGTCAATGCCATGGATAGAGTGGTGACCGACAAGGTTAAACTGGATTCCGTCGGCGTGATTCCAAACGCTTCGGTAATTTCCGGCATCAAAGGCTGCAGGGTATAAAGAAGCGCAAATGTGACAAAACCTCCGGCAAACAGGGCAAGACTAATATTTCGGAACGATTTTGAACCCTGCTGAATTTTCATTGCTCCCTACTTTCTTTGCTGGAGAAACTCCGATTGTCGGAACAGGACAGGGTGACCGGAACCCTCCTTGTTATTTGCGGAACAGCTTTCGTTCCATCTGGGTTAAGAACTCGTAGCCGTCTGCTGTCACCACGATCGTATCTTCAATCTGAAATCCGCCTGCGCCCAGTTCATAATAAGGAACCTCCACACACAGCACCATCCCCTGTTGCAGAATGCGGTGATCTCCGGGCGACAGAGTTACATCATCGTACAATTCCAGGCCGATGGCATGCCCCACATGCTGGCGCCGGTAATGCGGAATGCCTTCCTTCTGAACTCTGGCTACAGCTGCCTGGAAGACGTCAGATGCTTTTACGCCGGGGCGGATCATTTCAAGCGCCTGCTCCCAGCCGCTGCGCACTGCATGAAAGTGCTGTTCCATCCAAGGTGTGGCTTCTCCAAGCACTACAGTCCGGCCTGTATCTCCCCAGTATCCGTCCAACTGAAGACAGAGATCAAAACGGATCTGGTCCCCCGGCTCGATGACGCGGAAATAATTCTCAATCAGCGGCAGAGCGCTGCGCGGACCCGCACCAACTGCCGTCATCGCGGGGGTGCCCCCTGCTTTCATCACGGCAAGCCGGTAATGGTCGGCCAAGTCCTTCTCGTGCACACCCGCGGCGATCAGACCGATTAGTTGCTGCTCAATCGTCTCGTTCAGAACTGCAGACTTCCGCAGACGTTCGATTTCAAACGGTGTTTTGATCTGCCGGATCTGGCGGAACAGCTGGTAGGCTGCAACAGCCTGTCCGCCGGGAAGTCCAGCGGCAAATTTAGCAAGCAGATCTGGAGCAATTCTCATTTCATCCACCCCTACTGCTTGTCCCTTGAGCCCAAGAGCTTCAAGAGCCGCTTCCAACGCTTCAATCGGCCCCGCATAGGTTGTCGTATTTTGCAGCAAAGTGTAAAAAAGATCAATATCCGGAGTAGATGGCTTGCCTTCGATAGACCCCTCCACAAAAAAATCGCTGTACACATATAAATCTGCTCCGGTAATCCCCAGCTGCGCAATTACACCCAGCCGGTTGGTAGGAATAATGACACAGGGACGGGTTTCCGGTTCACGCGGCAGTACAGCATAAATTTGCATCGTCCAGTTGCTGGCCCGCAGCTGCGAGCCAAGAATATAGTTGATGTTTTCCGGTGTGGTCGCCACAAGAGCGGCCAGACCTCTGGTTGCCATAAGTTCAGCGGCACGCGGCCGGTTGACTCCGGAAACAGGATTCGAGATTTGCTTGTCCATCAGGTTCAAGACCTCCTTTTCTTCGTTCGGCTGCCGAGCAGTTTTTCCAGACCCGGTGCGGAGCGGATGAGCAGTTTGATTGCAAAAAACAGAACAAGTGCAAAAGCGATAAGCACCATGGACACGACAGCGACCGTAGGATCCTGCCATTTTTCCATGTACAAGAAGAGCTGTATAGGCAAGGTATAACTTCCCTGACGTAAGATAAGCAGTGCCGTCTCGACCTGATCAAAGGTGAAGACAAAGGCAATCGAACCGGCTAAAACAAGCGAAAGCCGCAGCTGCGGCAATGTGATCGTAAAGAAAATGCGAAAAGGTCCGGCCCCCAAATCGGCGGCAGCTTCGCGGTGTGCCGGATTGAGATTGGCGAGAGCGCTGCCAACAATGGACAGGACAAACGGCAGGACGATGACCGCCTCCCCCAGGATCAGGGCAAATAATCCGCCAGCGATGTGCATCTTTGAGAACAGGATCAGATACGCCACACCTAATGTAATCTTGGGCATTACCATTGGCGACATGAAAAAGGCGCGTAAAAGTCCCCTGCCCGGAAAAGGATAATGGACTATCGCCAGCGCAGCCATTGTGCCAGTAACCAGAGCCAGCAGAACTGCACCCGCTGAAGACAGCATACTGTTCCGGAAGGCTTCCAGAAACTGCTTCTGATCACCCAGACGGCTGTACCATTCCAGCGTCAGCCCCTCGGGCGGAAACTTGCTGGAGGCTCCGCTGCTCACTGAGGTTACCAGGATCATCAACAACGGCAGCAGCAGATACAATCCGACGGCCCCTGCACATACGTAGAGAATCCATTTGTAATCCCGTGGTTTTTTAGTCATGGGTCTGCCCTCCCGTCCGGGTACGCCGGAACATCAGCCGGTCAGCTAACTTGTTCACAATCAATGATACAAAGATCGATGAAACAAACAAAAAGAGGCTCGCCACAGCCGCCATCGGCCAGTTCGTATCCAATGTCCGCTGATAGATCAGTACCGGAAGCGTCATGACGCGCCCGCCTCCGATCAATTGAGGCGTTGTAAATGCGGTCAGGCAGAGTGTAAAGACAATCTGCACCCCGCTCGCAATGCCCCTCGCGGACAAGGGCAGTGTAATGGTTAGAAACGTGCGCCATTGACGTGCGCCCAGATCATGGGCTGCCGCTTTCAGTGAATCATCGGTTTGGGTAAGCACATTCAAGATCGGGAACACCATAAACGGCAGAAAGATATGTACAAGCGCAACGGTAACCCCGGTCTCGTTATACATCATCTCAAATCCGCTATCCGTCAGTCCCATCTTTATGAACAGCCAGTTCATAAAACCCTGCTTAGACAATAGCAGCTGCCATCCATATGATCTGACAACAGCACTGACGAGAAGCGGAAGAAATGTTAGCAGCAAGAAGAACTGTTGTAAGCCTTTCCGTTTCAGGCCGGCAATACAGTAGGCTAGCGGATAGGCAAGCAGCAGACTCCAAAAAGTTACCTTGGCGGCGACTCGAAAGGTGGTACCTATCAAGGTCCAATAATAAGGGTCACCCAGGAAAGAACGGTAGGAATCGAGATTCCAGTCCCGGATCAGCCTCCCGTTCTCGTAGAGATCAAAACTATACCGGCCGAAGATCAGCAGTCCACCTAGATATACGATGCCCATCAAGGCAAGCGCAGGCAACAGCAGCAGCAGCTGAGCCGCCCAGGTTCGGTTCCCCGGAGAGAACAGACCCGCGAGCTTGCCGGCAGCCTTCATCATAAGGAACCCACTCTTAGTGGAGGGCCATCAACGGGCAGGAGAAGACCGTCTTCGGGATTGAATCCGATTTGCAGCGAGTCGCCCGGAGCATACCGGGCATCCCCCCGCTGATACAGTGTGCTGGCATGCAGCTGGATATGGCCACCCATATCCAGCGTGTAGCGGATGCTTGCACCGCCATATGCACATTCGGTCACTCTTCCTTCCAGCCGGTTGTCGCAGTCACTTGCCGCTTCTCCGATCCGGAGATACTCGTAACGGACGGAGAGTGAACCCGTACTCCCCGCAGGGAGCGGGGGCAGCCCTTCCTGCGGGCGTACGGCAAGCTTCAAGCCGCCGGCTTGAACCCAGACCCGGCCTTCTTCCGCACCAAGTACCTTCACCCGAAGCAGGTTGGTGTCGCCGATAAACTTGGCAACAAAGCTGTCCACCGGCCGTTCGTAGATTTCATCGGGCGTCGCATATTGGAGCAGCTTGCCGCCCCGCATGACACCGATGCGGTCAGACATGTTCATCGCTTCATGCTGATCATGGGTAACGAAGATAAACGTGCCCCCGAATTCACGTTGTATCCTTTTCAGTTCACGCTGCATATCCAGCCGCAGCTGCAAATCCAGTGCAGACAACGGTTCGTCCAGCAGCAGCACTTCCGGCTTGTTGATTAAGGCACGGGCGATGGCAACGCGCTGCGCCTGTCCGCCGGATAGCTGGGAGACGGCGCGCTGGCTGTAGTTGCCGAGCTGCACCAGTTCCAGCATCTCCTGTACCCTCTGTTTAATTTCGTGCTTCGGGGTATTTTTGACTTTCAAACCGTAAGCGATGTTATTGTAGACATCCATATGCGGGAACAGCGCCAGTTGCTGAAAAATCATATTTGTATTTCGTCCATAAGCCGGAATCCCCGAGACATCTTGTCCTGACAGCAGCACAGTCCCCTCATCAGGCTGCTCCAGGCCGCCGAGAAGCCGGAGCAGCGTGGTTTTCCCACAGCCGCTGGGCCCGAGCAGAGAGACGAATTCTCCCCGTTTCACCTGTAGCGACACCTGATTAACGGCCGTATTTCCCGCATAACGCTTGCTCACATCACGCGTCTCGATTGCAATCGGCCCCACTCCGTCACTCATTGTCCCAACTCCCATCTCTCCGGTTGCTGCCAGCAGCCGGTTTATAATTTTGTTTTGACCAGACGGTCCCACAGTTCCTTCCAGGCGGAGCTGTTCTTGGCCAGCGTATCCCAGTCAGGATTCATTCCCTTACTCTGCTCCTCAACGGAGAAGGATGGATCATCCTTGTATTTATCCGGGATGACTGCTGCCGTGCTCGTCACTGGAGTGCCTGTCGCCTCGGCGTAACGGGACAGCGCATCTGCGCTAAGCAGCTCGTTAATGATCTCGTTGGCCACTTTTGCCTGCTCCGGCGTAGAACCTTTGACAACCTGCAGCGAATAAGGGAAGGAAATCGCACCTTCCTTAGGATAAGCTACGGCCAGCGGCGAGCCGCCGTCGATCCAAGTTTGTGCTACTTGTGAGCTGAACGGAGCAATCAGGGCATCGCCCGAATCGAGCAGACCCTTAAGCTGGTCGTTCGAGGTAACCAGTGTGCCGATCTGCTCGCTGTTATCCGCCCAGAACTGGAAGGCCGGCTCTGGATTCTCGTAGGATGCGCCGAGTTCTTCCCCTTTTACAGCCAGAAGCGGGGACAGATAAGAATAGAACATGTAATCCCACAATGCAGTTTTCCCTTTGAACTCTTCGTTTCCCCACAGGTCGTTCCAGCTTGTCGGCGGTGTTTTTACCAGATCTTTGTTGTAGACCAGCGCAAAGCTCGACACGCCCCAGACGATGCCCTTGTTATCAGCGGTGTGGAATGCTTCGGGAATGTCCTTCATATGGGTGACTATGGCCGGGTCAAGCGGCTCCCACATATCGTCATTGACGCCTTTGGCTGAAGCATCTGCGTTGAAATAACCGAAGTTTACAATCGGATTGTTCGGGTCAGCCTGCTTGCCTGCCAGCATTTTAGGATACATTACAGCATTGGAGGATTCTTCGAAGGTCACCTCAACATTCGGATGGTTCTTCACATACTCTGCTACGACTTCTTTAGGAACCACATCCTGATTGGAGCCGGCCCAGATAAACATGGTCAGCTTGACCTTTTCACCACTGCCGGCTGCTGTCGAATCTTCCGATTTCCCGGCAGGATTGTTATCAGCAATATTGTTTCCGGTAGCGTTATTCGCGTTGTTTCCCCCTCCACAAGCTGATAGTGCCACAATCATGGCAAGCGACATTGCCGGTAAGATATAAGAGCGTTTAAGTTTTTGAGTACTCATTCGGTTCTCTCCTTCAGGTTATTTAATATAATTCCTAATTTTGTCGCCTTCCGGTCATAGCCGCTGTTGTCATCAGCGCAGCCCTATTCCCCTGCGCAATTCTTCCATGATCTCTGGTACTGCTGAAGCCGAAACTGGATGGCCCGCAGCAACTCTGGACTCAGCTTCTGCCATCGTCTGTCTCTTCAAATAATCCCGAAGTGCCAGCGGATAGCTGCTCAGAGCAGCGTTCACGGCGAGCTGCATTTTATCCGTCCACACCGTTTCAAACGCAGTCCGGGCTTCCCCGAAGCTGAAAGCTTCCCGATTCTTACTGCGGCCATTACGCAGCAGCTTAGTGGATGCTTCATCAATGGTTTTGCCATTTGAATTTAGCACTACACCGTATTGCTCCCGCGCCTGATCTTCCGACAAAAGTCCTTTCTGCATATCATTCAGTACGAATGCAGATTCCCGTTCATAAGGATCTCCATATCCGCCGCCGCCCTGGGACAGAAAAGTCACGGTATCTCCCGGTTGTAGTAAAAGCTCATCAATCCGGCCAAGGTTGCGTTCATCTGGCCGGCCTTCATTAAATATCGCTTCTCCATGCTTACCTACACCACCTCCCAAGCGGCCCCAGGGCTGGAATTCCATCCGTTCCATATTTCTTGCGGTCATCACGGTATCCGGACTGAGAATCCTGACGCGCAGGTCGATGCCGCTGCCGCCCCTGAATTTGCCGGCTCCGGCTGAATCCGCCCTTAAACCGTAACGTTCAATCAGTACAGGCATCTCCGCCTCAACCGTTTCAGCCGGGGTATTCCGCAAATGGCCTACGGCGAAATCCATCCCGTCAATCCCATCCTTCATCGGTCTTGCCCCTGATCCGCCACAGATCGGCTGAATTACACCGACTTTGCTCTTGCCGTCGGAAGCATCGGTCATTGCCATCATCACAATGCAGGCTTGACCTGCTCCTGCAGCCGGCACCTTGCTGCTCTGCGCCTGGCTCAGCGCCCCTGTAATGACATCCATCACCCGGATAAAGGTCGCCGCTCGCGCACCTACTGCCGCCATCGGTTCCGGATTGAGCACCGATGCCGGAGGCGCGTAGTTGCGCACCATCCGCACCATCCCGGAATTCCATGGAATCGCCGGATCCAGTGTCCGGAAGTAACGGATCAACGCCGGCACAAGCATATAGTGCCCTTGCTGGTTATGGGTCGGAATATTAAACGAAGCTCTAACCTGCGGGTCGGTTCCGCTAAAGTCCAGATAGATATCCGTGCCGGTAATTGTCATGCGGCAGCGCAGCCGGATCGGATAGCCGCCGGGACCCTTCTCCAGATAGTCCCAGAAGTCATAGGAGCCGTCGGGAATATCCTGAATGATTGCCCGGGCTTTAAGCTCCGCATACTCCAGCAGATTCTCAATGCCTTGCTCCACCTGCTCCGCACCATATCTGCCGATGAGTTCCTTCAGCCGCTGTTCCCCTCTGTTCAGCGCTGCCATAAGCGCATTGAGATCGCCAAGGTTCTGCCCGGGAATCCGGCTGTTGTCCAGCAGCAGCCGGAGCACCTGCTCATTCCTGCGGCCAGCCTCATACAGCTTGACCGGCGCAATCCGGATGCCCTCCATATGTATGTCATAAGCACTTGGCGATACGCTGCCCGGAACCTTTCCGCCGACATCCGAAGAATGTACGAAGCAAAGTCCAAAAGCAATGATCCTGCCGTCATGGAAATAAGGCTTAATCAGGTGAATATCCGGCAGATGGGTAACCATCCCCCCCGTGGTATAGGGGTCATTGCAGATGACTATGTCACCTTCCTGCCACTGGTGTATTGACTTGATGGCGGTAGCCGCAGGAATTCCGAGGGAGAGGTTGTATCCCGTATTCAGCGGAGAGCCGAACGTCTCGCCTTCCGGCGATAACAGGTAGGTGCCGAAATCACCCGTTTCCTTGACAAAAGCGGTAAAGCCGGTGCGCAGCACAACGTTGGCCATTTCCTCTACTGCTGCCTGAATCCGGTTATTGAAGATTTCGAGGAAAACTTTATCCGTAATCATAGATCTGCCTCCCCGATAATATTTCCGTTAGCATCTCCGTGTATTGTGTAGCCGGGAGGTACAAACACCGTCGTATCATATTCCTCAAGGATAGCCGGACCGGAGATTCTTGTATCTGCGTTCAGATGCTCCCGATTAAGCACCTTAGCCTGGTAATCCAATCCGTCAAAAGTGATTCCCCGGGTCTCCACAGGTTTTCCACTGCCTGCTACCTGCGGAGAAGCTGCCCTAATCTTACTTGGCAGAAGCCCGACGATACTTGCCCGCAGATTGACAAACATGACTTCCGCCTCCGGCTGGCTGATTCCGAACACGGATTCATATTTGCGGTGGAATTTAATCTCCGCTTCTTTAGGATCAGAAATATCAGAATCTGAGAGGATAACCTCCAGATCAAATGCCTGTCCTTCATATCGCATATCCGCGCTGTAAATGACGTATGTACCGCCCAGGGTTACTCCGCCCTTAGCCTCATCCTCAATCCAGCGGCGTCCTTGCTGCTCAAGCGAAAAGAAATGTGTCTGAAGTTCTCCGGCATCCAGTCCACGGCTGCGCTTGTGAAGTGTGAAGACAAAGTCGTTGCGCAAATTGGCAACCGTACAGCCCAGAGCACAAAGCGTGCCAGGAGAAGGTGGAATTAGCACCCGGCGGATGCCAACTTCACGTGCCATCAGAAAAGCATGCATCGGGCCGGCCCCCCCATAGGCAAGCAGAGTGAAGTCACGGGGATCGACTCCTTTTCGCGCCATCAGCGGTGAGAATTGGGCATACATATTCGCAGTGGCCACATCCAGAATGGCCTGCGCCGTCTGCTTGGCAGTTAGCCCGAGCTGGTCACCCAAAATCGTAAGCGCCTGTTCAGCCAGTTCAGGGAACAGCTGCATCTGGCCGCCGAGAAAACGGTCGGCCTGCAGAATGCCTAAATACAAATAGGCATCCGTGGTTGTTGCCTGCTTGCCGCCGCGGTTGTAGCACGCCGGGCCCGGCTTGGCGCCGGCACTGCGTGGCCCTACCTTCAATACCCCGACCGAATCAACCCAGGCAATCGAGCCTCCGCCTGCTCCGATGGCGGTTACATCTACCGCAGGGATGATGACCGGGAAATCCCCCACCTGATTCTCTGTGGAGTAAGCAGGCTCCTTGTCGATTAAGGCGACATCTACGCTTGTCCCGCCCATGTCGAAGGTAACGACCTGGTTAATCCCTGCCTGCTCCGCGATAAAGGTTGCGCCAATCACACCCGAGGCAGGACCGGACAGGAGCGTCCTTACTGGCTCGGACGCAGCGCGGGCAGCGGTCATCATACCACCGTTTGACATGGTGGACAGCAGCGTCGCCGATACGCCGTAGGGTCCGATTCCTTCTTGCAGACGCTTGAAATAAGACCCCATCCGTTCGCCTACATAAGCATTCATCACTGCGGCCAGCGTCCGCTCGAACTCTCGCTGCTGCGGCCAGATTGCACTGCTTCTGCAGATGAACAGCTGCGGATAACGCTCACGGATCAGCTGTTCGGCCAGTTGCTCATGCCCGGCATTGGCATAAGAATGCAGGAAGCTGATGGCCAGCGCCGTAACCCCCTCCTGCATCAATTCATCCACTGCCTGGAGCAGTTGTTGCGGGTCCAGTGGGGTGAGCACTCTGCCGTCTGCGAGCTGACGTTCATCAATTTCTTTTACAAGCTGACGCGGGACAAGCGGCAGCGTTTTATCCCCATAGAGGTTAGTTGTATTCTCAAGCCGCAAGCGGCGTATTTCGAGTACATCCCGGAAACCTCTGGTCACCAGCAGCCCGGTAACTGCACCACTGCGTTCGATCAGCGTATTTACGCCAAGTGTAGTACCATGTACGAAGAGCTCAATTTTGCGTGTGTCCACTCCCTTCGACTGCAGCTGGTCTAATGCCTGGAATATCGCCTGTTCGGGAGCATCGGCTATCGAGGGTATTTTGAGCGCCGCGACAATCTGGCCCTGCCCGTCTGTAACAATGGCATCCGTAAAGGTTCCGCCAATATCTATGCCTAAGCGGTAATGGATCTCCACACTTTCCACTCCTTTATTCAAAGCATTTACAAATTGCGCTGTTCCTGATTTTGGATAGCGTAATAACGTTTGACATCCTCTATCATTTGATTGATATGCATAACCATTGCCGCTTCCGCCTGCTCAGGTGAACCCGCAGCAACGGCATCCAGAATTTTACGGTGATCAACCACAAGCTCGCTGCCCACCGTACGGCGAATATAGGCGGTTTCCAGGAAGTCCTTGCCGGTTTGCCATACCAGCTGAGCCGCATGGAGCAATACCTGATTACGCGCCGTAAGTGCTAGTAAAGTATGAAATTCACGGTCTTCTTCATAGGGAATGATATTTTGCGATAACAGCTTGTTCTGACTTGCAATAGAAGCCTCTAGCAGACTGATTTCTTCCTTTGTAGCCCGCTGTGCAGCCAGTGCGGCAATTTCCCGCTCAAGCGCCCGTCTGGCCACTAACACATCCACCAGTGCGGACTCTCCTGAATTATTCAATAGCTGCAGGAATTGAGAATTCACATTTTTCTGGTGCAGCTCTTTCTCCAAATATTCAATGCGCCTTGTTCCTTTTTCCGTCAGAATACGCCCTTTCCGGCCTTCCAGAACGGTATAGCCCTCGAAATCAAATTCCATCAGCTTGCGTCCGATGGTTGCCTGGCTGAGTTCATATTTCTTCCCCAGCGTATGAACCAGAGTGCTGGCTCCTAGCGGAACTTCAGCATTCCTCAGAGCCTTTAAGAATTCATACTCGAGCTGCAGATGATGCGATTCCAGTGCCACTCTGTTCATCCTTTCATGTTGCTAGATTGACGTCGTTACTCATTGATGATTAATAGAATTATAACTAAATAATGACAAATTTACAACAAAATACTCCCAAATAAAGCATGATTTTGACAATTTATTTTTATGAGCACTAACGGGCAAGAAAAGCCTACTCTGCGAGGTTATTATTCGATATCTATTTTCAATATGCTTGATTGATCTCCCTATCACAATCTCTCCTTCTTCTACTTCTGTATATCTAAAAAAAACAGGAAGCCGATAAACGGCTCCCTGTAAAATTGAACTTAAGATCTATATAGAATGAACTGGGCCTGATGCTTATTGAATAAGCTTGTGCAGCTCTGATACGCTTGCTGTGTACTGCGGTTTGAATTCGCTGGATGCCATATAACCGGCTACGCTGGACAGGAATTGTCTTCCTTCCGGCGTTTCGCCTGCTTTACTGGCGTCGAGGGCACAGACCAGCAGATTGCCCGCCCTTACTCGGCACTCAAAAAGGAACCCCAGCTTATGATTACGCTCAAAGTTGTCGATTGTCTGCACAATTGGGCTCCACTCCCGGTCGGTTCCGTCCAGGATAATTGATTTTGAGTTCTCTATGATACTCCACCAAGGGTACGTGGAATATTGTTCACACGGGAAATCACGGAACACAGGATGGCTGTTGTCGATCAGCAGCCCCAGGGTACCAACAGGTACCGGGCGGTTCATGCTCTCAGAGATGGAGCGAAACATAGGGTAGCACCAGAAATCCGTACAATAGAAGCCTTCAACAGCGTTATGAAGCGACTCCGGTTTCGGCATGAGCAGCACGTTGTCACCTTGCTCCAGCAGCGCAAGTGCCTCATCGGAAAGCTCTTCGAAAATGCGGATGCCATCCAGCACGGAACTGCTTTTCTCTGGATATACCCACAGGTCGTAGGATTTACGGATATCTGATCCGGCGATTCTCAGAGTAAGTACAGCTTTGGTCATCCTCTGGACGGCAGGAAGATCAATGACCAGCTGGCAGATATCGATGTAATTCAAACCCGCCGGGATGTTAACTTCACTTGAGCCTTCGGCCAGCGTTCTGCCATCTGTGGTCAACTCCCATTGCAGCACAAGGGAGTCTGGTGTTCCGGGCCGGAACCAGCTCAGCTCGACGCTGGCGCTGAAGACTTCTCCGGAGACGTAGTTGTATTTCGGGAATCTTGCCAACAGGACAGCATCGCTGCAGAAGGTGCGCCAATCTTCAGGCGTGATCATTCCCTTGGAATCCATAAAGGCATCGAGGATACCAACCAAGGCTGTACCCTGTCCGCTGAAATCCTGCAGATCCAGCAGCTGGAAGCCAGCAAGTCTCCGGGTGCGGAAAGCGGCCTCAAGCTCTTCTTTGTAACAAGCAGCCGCCAGCTGTCCAGAAGCCGCGAAATATTTGCCCGCGAGATGTCCCAGGCCATTGCTTTCCAGCCGTTCTTGGAAAATTTTGAAATTCCCAGCTTTGAGCGCTCCTGTATATTTGCCGATTTCCTCATAATTCGGATAAGTCGCGTATTGCCCGATCTCATGCGAGATCACAGGAATATGCGGCATCCATTCCCCGGATGTGTCTCCGACCTGCACCGTCTTGGCTTCGGTACCATACTGAATTTGGACAGTGCCTCCAGCTTCTGCTATCTCCCTGCCCTGCAGGGACGGTGGAACGAACTGGTCGTCATAATCCTTCATCGTACCCGGCAGCGCAGTCTGGACATGACCGAGCGGTGCGTCGCACATCGCATAAGAGCCTCTGAACAGACGATCCTTCGAGAAACGCACTCCGCAGAAGAAATCATCATGCTCCAGAATTTCCGGAACCCATTGGTGGTTGTTCGAGCCTTGAGTATACAGGGGTCTATTGTCGAATGCTTTATAGTCTTTGAGAATGGAATCGATCTTGGTTCTGCTGCCCCACAGCTCATTGCCTAGCGACATCATCACGAATGACGGATGATTACCGAACGCTTTCAGAATTTCATATCCTTCACTGACCAGATAGTCTTGCTCCGCCTGGTTATGACCCTCGTCGGTTGGTTCCGTAATCGTTCCCCAGAACGGCAGCTCCGGCTCCATATAGATCCCGAGCCTATCGGCAGCGGTAAAGGCCGCTTCCGGCGGACAGCAAGTGTGGAAGCGGTAATGGTTGATACCATAGGATTTGGAAATCCCCAGGATTCTAAGCCATTCCTCTACGTCAGTCGGGGCATATCCGGTCAATGGGAAGATCAGCCCGTCATGTTTACCGCGGAGAAAAGTCTTCTCCCCGTTGATCGTGAATTTCTCGCCGTCCGCCTTGAACTCCCTCAAGCCGAAGAACGACTCATACAATTCGCCGGTTCCGACTGCTCCATCCTTCAGGAGGATGTTAAGGTTATAGAGATTGGGTGCGGTTTCACTCCAAGGAAGCGCATCCAAACCTAACGTGTAGTCGATCGTAAAGTTCCCCGGCGAGATTGTGAATTCCTGCTCAGCCACTGAATGGGCTGTCTGGCTATTAAAACTGGAAGCTGATACAGCAATCGTTGTTACAGCCGTTCCTTCCAGTGTTCCTGTGATTCGGACAGAACGTTCGGGCAGATTCGGATCGAGCCGAATTCCGCTCAAATAGGACTTGCCGTAGAACTGAAGCTCGATGCGTCCTGTGATTCCGTTCCAGTTGGTCTGAGTGTCCGGCGAAGTCATATGTCCGCCTTTGGTCGGATAACCGGTATTATCGACCCGGACAGTGAGTGTCTGACTGCCAGGATGAAGCTTCCCTGTCAAATCATATACATGCGCGGTGTTCAGGCTATCACGGCTGCCAATCTCTTGACCGTTCAGCCAGAGTGTCGTAAGCCTGGTACGCTCCAAATATAGAAAACAAGTCTTTCCTGCGAGTTCTTCTGGAATGACTACTTCCTTCGAATACCAGGCCGACCCTTCGAACAGGTACTCATCTGTCAGGGCGCTGACCAGAACCTCTTCGTTCTTCGGTCCCTTGCGGGCATGTGATGTCGTTCCCGGCAAGGTAATGAAATCAGAAAAAGGCAGCTGCAGTCCCTGCTTCTCCTTATCTAATTGCAATTTCCACTCGCCTTCAAGGCTAATCTTTGTCTGCAACTCTTTCACTCCTAATCATGGTAATCTATGCAACCCTATGTTGTTACTCCTGATCTTTGGTTCCCCATTACTTTCTCCTTGAACATAGCTGTTTCCTGCTTCACCCATCTTACTTCTCAGCTTCTTTAGTCGCTCCGTAAGTATCCAAACTTCTCCTCCTTCACTTCCCCCCTTTTTAATTTTCCAAATTCAATCTATATAGTTCTTTCACGAGACAATAAATGCATATTGTATTACATTTAATGGATGATAGTTTAACGATGCGCTTAATTGTAAGCGCTATCAATTTTATTAATGGAGGTGTTTGTTTTTGTGTATGCCCGAATCATCACTCTAATGAACAATTTGCGGCTCAGGACGAAGCTGTTCTTGTCTTTTGGCTGTGTCGCCTTAATTCCAGTGTTGATTGTTGGGTTATTTCTGACGAGTGAACTACGGAATATGGCGATGGACAATGCTCTGGAGCAAATTACAGCCAATGTGGACCGGGTGAAAAAACGGACCGGCGAAATGCTGGGCGTCCCGCTCGACATTGCTTACCGGCTGTCCAATGACAGCCGGCTGGAGGAAGCTGCCAACCACCGGTACGAGTCGGTCTATGATGTTGTGAAGGCATATTGGGACTATCCTGACTTTCGTGATTTTATCCGTCTGTACAAAGAGATCTCCAGCATCCGCCTGTATATCAATAACCCCACGATTCTTGACAACTGGGAGTTTCTGCAGGCGGATGATACGGTCACACAGGAGCAGTGGTATCAAACCGCTATCGCCAAGAAAGGCCTGGTCTGCTGGAATTATATCCGTGACAACCGCGACGGCCGGTATTATCTCAGTCTGATCCGCAAAGTAGATTTTCTGAAGCAGCGTACCGCTGGAGTTTTAGTTGTAAATGTGAATACGGACGAACTAAATGCCATCCTGAATCAGGAGACTTTTGAAACCATAATAGTAGATGAGAACGACAATATAGTAGCCTCCAACCGTGCAGATACGCTGGGCAAATCACTGGATGATATTAACTTCAGCCCTGTATCTGCCGCGATCGCCGGACAAGGTCCCTATGATATAACGATTGAGGGCAAACCTTTCAAAATGCTGATTGATGATTGGCATCCAGGGGGAAGCCTGAACAGTCTGCGCATCATCTCCATCTTTTCCGTTGAAAGTATCGTGAGCGAACCCAACCGGATTATCTCACTGGCTTCCGCTGTCATTATTTCTGCATTACTGATGGCTATTCTGCTTATCTATTATTTCTCCCGGGTACTCACCGGACGGATGCTGCACTTAAGCAAACATATTTCCAAGGTCGCTTCCGGTAATCTAAGTGCTACGCTGGTAATTGACGGTAAAGATGAAATCGGCCAGCTGGCGAGACAGTTCAATCATATGGTGCGGAATATTAACGACCTCATGAGCGAGGTACAGGAATCCAACCGGCAAAAGAATGCAATCGAGCTGAAGCAGAATGAGATTAAATTCAAAATGATGGCCAGCCAGATCAACCCCCATTTTCTGTTCAATGCTCTGGAATCCATCCGCATGAAAGCTCTAGTCAGGGGCCAGTCTGATATATCCCAGGTCGTGCGGCTGCTCGGGAAAATGATGCGCAAAAACCTGGAGGTCGGCAATGGGATGATCAGCCTGGAAAGCGAGCTGGAGACCGTAAACTGCTACCTGATCATTCAGAAATTCCGCTATGATGATAGGTTAGCCTATGAGCTTCAAGTAGACCCCAAGGCTCACAGTATTCAGATTCCGCCACTGATCATTCAGCCCCTGGTGGAGAATTGTGTGATCCACGGGCTGGAGAACCGGATTGACGGCGGTATGGTCCGGGTGGATATCCGTATAGAAGACAAACAGCTCAAGGTGCAGGTATCCGACAATGGCATAGGTATTTCCAAAGAACGGATGCAAGAACTCCGGCAGATGCTGGAGAACAAGGATGACTATGAAACCAATAATATCGGGATGCGCAATATTCATTTGCGGCTTCAGTTAACCTACGGCCCGGAATGCGGACTTACCCTGTCCAGTCAAACCGGATTCGGAACGCAGATTAGCTTTGCCATCCCCCTGAGGAGCGATTCTTATGTATAGTGTGTTGATTGTGGATGATGAGCTGGCAATCCGTGAAGGACTTACTGCTCTGCTGGACTGGGAGAGCAGTGGATTTCAGATTATAGATACAGCGGCGAACGCCATAGAAGCCAAGTATAAATATGAACTCTATAGTCCTGATCTGATGATTGTAGATATCCGGATGCCCGGCAGAGATGGTCTGGAGCTTATTAAAGAGCTGCGGGAAAACGATCCGGAGATGCACATCATTATCCTCAGCGGTTATGCCGATTTCGACTATGCTAAGCGTGCACTGGCTTTTGGCATTGATAACTATTTACTTAAGCCGGTAGATGAATTGGAATTGCAGTTATATCTGGCAAAACTGTCCGCTGAGCTGGATGCGCGGAGCTCCCATCGCAAGAATCATGCTGCCGTCAAGGTATGGAGCCGTGAAATGCTGGTTCAATCCCTGCTGATGGAGAACAGCCCGCAGATGCTGCCATCAATGGAGGCATCCATCCATGAAGCAGGACTGCTATGGGATTCCTATCAGGTAGTCCTGATCCGGCTGCTGCTCCAGGACAATGCGGACAACGGGCCTTCAACGGCCGTAAAAGCCAGACTTGCAGCAAGCTTTGATGAACAGGCGTGGGGGATTGTCTTCTCGCTGGACTCCTATTTGGGGGTTCTCCTGCAGCCCTCTTATCAGAAGGAGCTTGTACGCAAATTAATGGTACAGAATATACAGCAAGCCGTAACTGCCCATGGGCTTGAATGCATCATCACAGCGGGTGATATGGTGGATACCCTGGAGGAGCTTCCCGTCTCCCGCCAATCCGCACTGGTACGGATGAAGGAGCATTTTTTCTACGACGAGTCAGGTATGATTGGACCGGATTCCCTAAAGCTGAAGAAAGTACTCAAGGTCAGACCGGAGGAAGTGGAATGCAGGCTTGATTCTGTGGTGGAGCGCCTGTATTTCGCCATGGATATCGGCAGCTTCGATGTA
This sequence comes from Paenibacillus sp. FSL L8-0340, assembly GCF_038593145.1. NCBI lineage: Bacteria > Bacillati > Bacillota > Bacilli > Caryophanales > Paenibacillaceae > Paenibacillus > Paenibacillus sp. FSL L8-0340. The sequence continues at coordinate 3,694,157 of NZ_CP151967.1, read as the reverse complement.
CTCCCTTCCTTAATCCAGGAAACCGGTGAACTGATGATCGCCGCCAGTTACTCCGAGATGGCTATGAAATCACGCTATGTACGAATGGTCACGCATTTGATCAACAAACTCTCACTCCAATACAGTGAGCTGGCTTTGCAGCACAACCGGATGGATGAGCAAATCCAGCAAATCTATAAACACACCTCCTTGCCCCAGCTGTATCGCTACATCACCACTATGCTGGAGCAGTATGCCGGCGTAATTACCCGAGACGATATGGACGTCTTAATGAAGCGACTGCTAGACCTTATTCACCGCCATTACAATGAGAACTTGAAACTCGAAACGCTGGCGGATGTGTTTACTTACAGCAGCGCTTATCTGGGCAAGCTTTTCAAAAACAGTACAGGCCTTTCCTTCAATAGCTATCTGGACAAGGTCCGCATTGAAAAAGCCAAGGAGCTGCTGGATCAGGGCTGGAAAATCCATCAGGCTGCGAGCGAAGTCGGATTCAGCGATGTGGATTATTTTCGCGAAAAGTTCAAAAAAGTTGAAGGGATCTCTCCTTCCGTCTACCGTAGAGGAAGCTCTGTGTGAGCACGAAGTTTCAGAAATCGCTTACGAAAAGAGCTGATTTCCCCCTGTTTTTTATATAAAATGTTCGGGTGTTTCCCTGATTTACTGTAGCTTATGATAATGCCATATCGAAGGAGGGACATAAATGAAAGCGATTACCACCACCAAAATGAAGCTGGAGCCGAAGAAGCCTGCCTCACGCTTTTGGGCAACGTTTCTACAGCAGAAATATCTCTATATGATGGCCATCCCGTTTGTGCTCTGGGCATTTGTATTTAACTACCTGCCGTTATGGGGATGGACTATGGCCTTTCAAAAATACAAACCCGGCAAATCCTTTTTCGAGCAGAAATGGGTCGGTCTGCAGTACTTTAGAGAGCTTTTCCAGGATGAGCAATTCTTCAATGCGCTGCGCAATACGCTCGCTATGAGTATCATGGGCCTGCTTGCCGGATTCATCATTCCCCTCATATTCGCCATCCTTCTGAATGAGATGCGGCTGCAAATTCTGAAACGCTTCGTACAGACGGTCTCTTATCTTCCCCACTTCGTATCCTGGGTAGTTGCCGCCGGGATTATCAGCAAGATGCTATCTACCGACAACGGTGCGGTGAACGATCTGCTGATGGGCCTTCATCTTATCAGTGAACCTATTCAATTTATGGCCAAAGGCCATTTCTTTTGGGGGATTGTCACGGCTTCGGATGTCTGGAAGGAAACGGGCTGGAACACGATTATCTATCTAGCAGCCATTTCGGGTATAGGCCCGGAGCTGTATGAAGCCGCAAGGGTGGATGGTGCGAGCCGTCTGCAGCAGGTTCGTAACATTACATTGCCCGGCATCCGGACTACGATTGTTATACTGCTCATTATTTCAATCGGGCATTTAATCAGTATAGGTTTCGAGAAGCAGTTCCTGCTAGGAAATAATCTGGTGCGCGACTTCTCGCAGACATTGGATCTATATGCACTGAACTATGGACTGGGCATGGGACGTTTCTCCTTCGGTACTTCTATTAACATCTTTAACTCTGTGGTGAGTGTGATTCTGCTGTTTGTGGCCAATGGAATTTTCAAAAAAATAACGAAGGAAAGCATTATATAGGAGGCCCTTATGCTGAACAAAAAAATGGCCGCTGCGTCTTGGTCGGACCGCATCTTCGATTTGGTAGTCTATGTTGCGATTACTGTGGTGACCATAGCCACGTTGTATCCTTTTTTGAATGTGCTGGCGATTTCCTTCAACGACTCCACAGACAGTATCAAAGGCGGGATTACGGTTTTCCCCCGTGTCTTCACCTTTAAGAACTATGAGACGATCTTTGCCTATTCCGGGCTAATGACCGGACTTAAAATTTCTATCCTGCGCACCGTCATCGGCACGATCCTCGGGCTAGTCAGTGCCTCCATGCTGGCCTTCACCCTGAGCCGGGTAGACTTTCAGGCCCGCAAATTTGTCTCCACATTTCTGGCGCTTACTATGTACGTCTCGGGCGGACTGATCCCCATCTACATCCTGATCAAAAATCTGCATATGATGGGGACCTTCGGTGTCTATGTCCTGCCCAGTCTCGTAAGTGCATTTAATGTCTTCGTCATCCGTTCCTTCATCGATGGCCTCCCTTACGCCCTGCAGGAATCCGCCAAGCTGGACGGGGCTAACGACTTTACGATTTACTGGCGGGTTATTCTCCCGCTAACCAAACCGGCGCTGGCAACCATCGCCCTGTTCCTGGCTGTCGGCCAGTGGAATTCCTGGTTAGATACCTACCTCTATAACGGTTCCAAGGATGAGCTGACCACCCTGCAGTTTGAGTTGATGAAGGTCATCCAGAGCACGACGACCAATGCAGATAATTTCCGCGGCCGCAATATGACCGAGGTTATGGCTCAAATCTCTCCGGAATCGGTCAAAATGGCGATCACGATCGTCGTCACTGTACCTATTCTGGTCGTCTATCCGTTTCTGCAGCGCTATTTCGTCAAAGGCATGACTTTGGGTTCAGTAAAAAGCTAGTCCGTCTCCGGTATCGGCAGGCTTAGCCTGTGTATACAATACATTTTGTGACCAGAAAAAGGGAGGGTTTCTATTTATGACAAGAAAGACAGCGAAACCGTACGTCATTCTGATGGTCTTGACCTTGCTCCTCAGTGTGCTGGCTGGCTGCGGCGGCTCGAACAATACCAAGAATACCGCAGAGAATGCCGGAGGCACTAAGGCTACAAATGGTGGCAGCGCCACCGCAGAGGCTACGGCGAAAGCCGAAGATTTAAGTCCGCTTACCCTCTCCTTCTTCGCGGAGGACCCGAATCCGAACTGGAACAATATGAAAGACGAAGTCAGTAAAGTACTTACAGAGAAAACAGGTGTTACCCTCGATGCGGAATTTGCTGTCGGTGACCCGCAGCAAAAAATCGCATTGATCGCAGCCGGCGGCGAATATCCGGATATTATTTCCGCTAAAGCGGATATCGGCAAGCTTGTCGACGCCGGAGCGGTCATCGATCTGACCGAATTAATTGATAAATATGCGCCCAACATCAAACGTGTGCTCGGCGATAACCTCGCCCGGGCCAAGTATACCAATGAAGACCAGTCCATCTATGCCATTCCGACCTGGGCAGCAGTAGATGAGAAGAAATTCGTGGCCGGGGGCGGGTTCGAACTGCAGCACCGCGTGGTGAAAGAAGCCGGATATCCGGAAATCAGAACGGTTGCTGATTATGAGAATGTGATCAAAGCCTATCTGGAGAAGCATCCCACCGATGAGAACGGCAACAAAAACATTGGGGTTTCCCTGAACGCAGATGACTGGCATATGTATATTTCCGTCACCAACCCTGCGGTTGCCACGACAGGCGGCTCGGATGACGGGGAATATTACGTCGATCAGGAGACACATGAGGCCATCTACCACTTCCGCCGTCCAGAGGAGAAAGAATACTTCCGCTGGCTGAACCATATGAATGACATCGGCCTGCTTGATAAGGAAAGCTTCGTCCAGAAGTATGACCAATACAAAGCTAAAGTAGCCACCGGACGGGTGCTCGGCCTGATTGACCAGGATTGGGACTACAACGACGCCCAGCAGGCACTCAAGACGGCAGGGAAATTCGATCAGACCTACGGCCACTATCCCGTAACGCTTACGAAAGAATATAAGGAAACCAGCTTCTGGCCTACCGGCTTCATGGGTGGTTACGGCATCTCGATCTCCAGCACGAATCCAGATCCGGTCCGTACGATTAAGTTCCTGGATTACCTCGCTTCCGATGAAGGACAAATCCTGAACAACTGGGGGATTGAAGGAAAGCATTATGTAGTGGAGAACGGCAAACGTGTCATTCCTGCAGAAGTTCAGGACCGGATTAACAACGACAATACGGCGTTTACGAAAGAATCCGGGCTCGGCTTCTACTGGAATATGATGGTCCACTACGGTGATGGCGCCAAGGACTCAACCGGCAACTATTACACTAAAAATTTCCCGGAACAGCTTGTACTGGGTTACAGCGATGTCGAAAAAGAAATCTTAGCCGCTTATAAGGCTACCACCTGGAAGGATTTGTTCCCGAAAGAAGAAGAATTCACCGAAAAAGCTTATGGAGCGGCATGGAATATCGCGATTCCGGGCGAGGATGAAGTCTCCATTCTGGGTAACAAAATGAGGGATATTACGTGGAAACGCATTCCCCAGGCCATCCTGGCGAAACCGGCCGAATTCGATAAAATTTGGGATGCCTACATGGCTGAACTGGATAAAGCCGGCGTTGAGAAAATGGAAAAAGGCTACACCAAATTCGTTCAAGACCGTGTAGCCTTATGGAGCAGTAAATAAGGGTATTAAGTGTAGATAACGGCAGGGGGTGTCCCAAGCAGTCATTTATGGCTGTGGGTCACCCCTATTCGATTAAGTTGATTTACATCCAACTATATAAATATTATAATTATAAGTTGTGTGCATCAAATTGTCTTTTACTCTGCAGCTTTGATATAGGTGATGTAATATCACCATAATGGCAGATGGAAATTCGGTGGCTAAATTTAATGATGAATATATTAAAGAAGCCGAATTTCTCAGTGGCCCTTCTTTATATTTATTGCTTTGATCTGTCCGGTCCAAACACAAGATTGGCAGACAGCTTGGCAAGCTCTATCACACGCATGACTCTCTCGCTATGTTCGAGCCTATCCGTAACCTTTTCCATATCCATTTCATTTATCATACGGTCAAAGGCGATGAATTCATCATACATCCGGTGGGGATGATCTTTACGATCCACCCGGATGGGTTGCTCCTTATTGGGAACATAATCAAAGCAATCTATACTGTTTGTCGAGCCTGTCAGGCGGATATATCCTTTATTGCCTTGAATGTTAGCTGCACTAGGAGCTGCGCTGTCTTTTGAACCTATGCAGACACATTTGAATTTACCATAATCAAGCATCAGAATGCCAGAAGTATCAATCCCACGCTCCATGTTCGCAAAGTACTCCACCTTCTCCGGGCTTCCGAAGAGGCCTATTGCCAAATGAATATTATAAATATTGATATCCATCAACGCTCCCCCGGATAGTTCCGGGTTAAACGCGGGCAGCACCTCTCCTGCTTTGAAGGCATCATAGCGGGATGAATATTGGGAATAATTGCATTCCACGATTTTAAGCTCACCCAGCTTGGGCAGAAATTCCTTCATGCTTAGATAGTTTTTTAAATATTGATTCGTGATGGCTTCTACCAGTATTAATCCACTCTGAAGTGCAATCTCTTTCAACTCCAGAAATTCACCCAAATTGGATGTGAACGGCTTCTCACAGATGACATGCTTGCCTCTCAGTAAAGCTTCTTTCACATAGGAATAATGCAGATGATTAGGCAGCCCGATATAGACCGTATCCACTTCATCACTGCCAAGCATCTCAGCATAATTGTAGAAGATCTGAGAGATTCCATACTGGCCTTGCAGGGTCAGCAATTTTTCCTGATGGTCAGGTTTTGAACAGATGGCCTGTAATGAAATAGTAGGAATATCACGAACAAAACTTAATAACTCCATCACTATATTGCCGGCTCCCACGATTCCTAATTTCATTCTAGCTGCACCCCTCTATCCCATTCTCGATGATCTCCATAACGGCAATCGTTTCTTCATCTTTTATTGTCTTATCTTTGCCCTGCATGATAGCTTGATACATATCGTCATATACCCGGGCATAGTCGCCCTTCTCAGAGACGACCTTTTCTTCATGATATTGGCCTGCATCATCCAGATAAATCAGGGTACCATAATGCTCCGGCAAATCAATGCCAAAATCAGCATGTCCCTTGGGCAAATAAAATAATTTCAGGTGCTCTTCCTGGCGGTCCTGCGTTTGTTTAACGAATACCCCCTTTTTTCCGTATACAACAAAACTTGGCCGCGCCTTCAAGCGGAAGAAGCTCGATTTAACCGATACCTTGAGTGTAGAATAATAGAAATCCAGATCAAAGTAATCATTCATTCTGCCGGTTCCCAGCAGTTGACGAACATCGTAATGTATATATTCCGGTTCCCCAAAGTAGGATAAGACCTGATCAATGGTGTGAACCCCATGTCCGTATAAATAACTGTTATTTTTGGAGTAATACTTAACTGAATTCGGGGTCTCCGGGCGATAATAATCGTAATGCATCTCCACCTCCAGCAAATCACCCAGTTTGCCTGATTCGATAACTTTTTTGGTCGTGAGGAAGTCCGAATCGAAACGTCTATTCTGATAACATTGGAGTACCAGCTTTTTCTCTTTGGCGTATTGGAAGATTGAGACTGCTTCTTCTTTGGTTGGCATAAAAGGTTTTTCGACAAGCACATTCTTCCCGTGGTCAAGCGCCATTTTGGCATAAGCATAATGCGAATCAATATGTGTACAAATCACGATCAACTGAATCTCTTCATCGTTCATTAAAGTTGCAAGTTCATCAGTGTAAAGGACGCCTTGCGCCTTCTCCCACTCTCCTTTATCCGGATTACGGGCGTAGATCGCCTTCACCTTTAAATTTTCCCGGTTTAATGAAAAAGGCAGATGATAACGGTTTGTGCTTTTGCCATTCCCGATATAACCGATCGTAAGCATATGGATTCCCCCTCAGGTCTTTTTCATTTATTATAGAAGAACTCAGTCTAACGTAAAGGATCAGCCGGCAAAACGGTACAATTCACCAATTCCTTGGTTAGATCCCGGTAGCTTTTTGAACAAAATGTTTATAGGAGTGAATTAGTTGAAGATATTGACCCAATTATCGGAAATGCATAACTTTACACCAAATGAAAAAAGTATCGCTGCCTATATTCTGATGCATAAAGAAAGCATACTGCATTTAAATATTCAGGAGCTTGCAAAGGCTACCTATACGTCGCACTCAGCGGTCAGTCGCTTAACCCATAAACTCGGGCTGTCCGGATTTAAAGAGTTCATCATTAAACTTGCCCGGGAATTCCAGCAATATACCCAGAACATTTCCAGCGTCGACCCTAACTATCCGTTTAGTGATGAGGAATCTCCACTTCAAGTGGCGAAAGAAATTGCTGAATTGATGAAGGAAACGATCGACAAAACCTTTGCCTACGTGGATGATGATTTGCTGTCCCAAACAGCCGGGATGCTGGAGCAAGCCAAAAGGATCTTTATCTATGCCTTGGGCGATTCCCAAATCCGCGCGAAGAGTTTTCAGAATAAAATGATTAAAATCAACAAATACGTAGTGATCGCTACGGAGCTGTACGAATGGGCGTATCATACCGTTAATTTGACGGAAGAGGATTGCGCGATTTTCTTGACTTACCACGGAAAATCACCGATTTATGTAAGAGCCGCTCAGCACTTCAGACGTAAACAGATCCCTTTTATCACTATCACAGCTACCAATCAAAGTGAACTGGCAAAACTCAGTACGCTCTGTATTCAAGTGCCAAATGACGAAGTAAAACATGCCAAGATCGGAACCTTTTCCTCGCAAATAGCATTTGAATACGTCCTGAACGTGATATACTCCTGTATCTATAAAATTTCTTATTCGATAAACAGGGAATCCACAGTCCAATCGTTGAAAAGCACCTACGTTAATGAAATGATGAATGACTTATAGATAACGTTAAACTTGATATATAATGACCATTGCAGCAGCGAAAAGTTAACCAACAAAAGCGAACCAGCAGCACTGTAGCTGCGGGTTCGCTTTTTATTACGCCTTAAAGAGATCGTACACAGGTGTTTAATCCTAGATTTCGTTATCAAACTGCTCAGTAGATCTTCTTAGTGTTTTTTCTCTTTTTCCTATAGTTTCCTCATACCTTGAAATCTTAGAATCCAGGCGTTCCAGCGTTTTTTTCATGACTTCCATTCTTATGGCGAGCTGCTTGCGCTCTTCGATTAATAGATCTTTTCTGGCCTCGGCGGATTCATCACCCTGGTTAAATAAATCGACATATTCAATCAATACTTCTATCGAGAGACCGGCATGTCGCATACAGATGATAAACTCAACCCATTTGCAGTCTTCTTCCGTATAATCTCTGTTGCCGCTTTTGTTGCGATTTACATGAGGAATCAGCCCAATCCGTTCATAATAACGGAGTGTATCCTGAGAAACATCAAATTTCTCTGCTACCTGTTTAATGGCCGACGCCATACTCGCTTCACCTCCCGGTTTGCATCAACTATTATATTGCATGAAACTTCGTCCTTACAAGGTAGACATGTCGATGACAAAACGATAACGCACATCACTGCGGACAACACGTTCGAAGGCTTCGTCTACTTGGTTAGCAGAAATGACCTCGATTTTTGGAGCAATCCCATGCTCTGCAGAGAAATCGAGCATTTCTTGAGTTTCCTGAATTCCGCCAACGAGTGAACCCGCAATGCTGCGGCGGCCCATGATTAGTGAGAATACTTGATACTTGTCAGGCTCGGTTGGTGCACCGACATTTACAAGCGTTCCGTCGATCCGAAGCATAGACAGATAGGCATCGACATTAAGATTTGAAGATACTGTGTTTAAGATGAGGTCAAAATGATTTGCCAGCTCAGTAAATGTTGCGGGATCGCTGGTTGCATAATACTGATCTGCGCCAAGCTCCAGCGACTCACTTTTCTTATTCATAGATTGGCTGAGGACGGTTACTTCAGCACCCATGGCATGTGCGTATTGGACCGCCAGATGACCAAGACCTCCCATACCTACAATAGCAACCCTTTTGCCTGGGCCGGCGTTCCACTTTTTCAAAGGAGAGTAAGTGGTGATGCCTGCGCATAATAGCGGGCTTGCCACATCCAAAGCCAGGCTGTCGGGGATGCGGACAACGAACGCTTCTTTGACCACGATCTTTTGGCTGTATCCGCCATAGGTCACATTACCATCGTAATCATATGAATTGTACGAGTTCACAACGCCTTTCGTACAAAACTGCTCCTCACCACGTAGGCAGTACTCACATTCTCCACAGGAGTCCACAAAGCAGCCGACACCCACTCGATCGCCAATAGCAAATGTAGTGACTTCAGTACCCACAGCTGTTACGACTCCGGCCATTTCATGCCCGGGGACCATCGGGAAAATTCCGCCGCCCCATTCATCAAAAGCATTGTGAATGTCGGAATGGCAAATGCCGCAAAATTGAATATCAATTAAAATGTCATTGGGCCGCAGTTCTCTTCGCTCAATCGTTGTTTTTTCAAAAGGTGCTTTTGCACTTGCTACACTTAGTACATGAGTTCTACACATGTTTTCTTCACTCCTTAGTATCTGGTACATATCTCTAACGGTCAACAATTTGCTATAGCTACATAGAGGAGTTTACCCTCTGGAGTTAACTCTAAGTCAACACCCATTTTCCAAAAGTATAATAACCCTAGGGTTTGGTGAGTATGAAGAGGCTGACGGTGGCTGGGATTTAGCCGAAGGTGTGTTCACTTGGCTAGGTTGCCTAAGCTAAACGCAGAACAACAAAAAGAGGCAAGTCTCCATTATTCAGAGACTCGCCTTTTTTGGTTGTATTCAACACTGCCCTATTTCTTTAACGATATCGCCGGATAAAATCAATCGCTTTGGCAATATCAGCTTCCGGCTGATCGCCCACTTCGCGTTCAATGGTCAAATACCCGGTGTAGCCAATATCCTGGAGCGCTTTGAAATAGTTATCAAAATCCACATGGCCTTCCCCTAAAGCCAGTTCCCGATAGCTTGCGCCAGATGCAGCATCTTCGGCAATACGGTCGTGACTCATCGGCTCATAGCCTAACGCTCCATAGACTTCACGGGGATCTACTTCCCGCAGACGGATGCCATCCTTCACATGCGTATGAACAATATAATCTTTCAGATTGTGTACCCCTTGAACAGGATCATCCCCCGTTACCATGACCATGTTGGCAGGGTCAAAGTTGACAGAAACGCCATTCGTGCTCAGCGAATTGAGGAATTGCTTCAAATGTGCAGATTTTTCCGGTCCAGTCTCAATTGCAAAATAGGCATCCAAGCTCTTGGCATAGACACCAAGCTCTTCACACGCACGCTGCATCGTATCATAGACTGGATCATTCACCTGATTCGGAACAATACCAATATGCGTGGTAACAATCTGTGTTCCCAGATCAACTGCTAAATCGAGAATACGCTTCGATTTTTCGATTTTCGCCGAATTTACCTTTGCATCTTGAAAGCCATGGCCAGCCAGATCACCACACAATGCTGAAATACTCAGACCGAGGGATTCGATATAACTCTTCAATTCCTTTCGCTCTCGCGGGGACAGATTCTCAGGGTCCATCTCACCTTCAACTGCATAGATTTGTACACCATCTGCTCCCAGCTCTTTAGCTTTCGCCAGTCCATCCCGCAAGTTAAGACGCAAACTATCGACCATTATACCAATCGGGTTTGCCAAATTCATTATTAAGCCTCCTCTTTATTGGGTTCTGATCTCATCGCAGATTAACTTTCGTTCCAAAGCCTTCTCACATTATCAAGACCTATCCGGGTTCCCCGTTTACATTCCTCAAGCCCTTCAAATTCCAGTGAAATATATCCGTCATATCCTGACGCTTTAACCACACGAAGCACTTCACGCATATCAATATCTCCATGGCCTGCGATTGCACCTCTTAAATAATTACCGCTTGCCGTTTGGAACCAGCCCTCCCCGGGATTCTGATACGAAGGTCTCCAATAGAAATCCTTGACATGCACCACAGAAGCATATGCAATATTGTTCTTCACGGCAACCACAGAGTTCTCATCCACGCACATGAAATTGCCCACATCCAGCGTTGTACGGAAATTTGTCCGATTCACCCGCTGAATCAATGCCTGTACCCGGTCACTGGCTTGTATAAAATAGCCATGATTCTCCACGCTGGTTACTATACCGTACTGTGCTGCATAATCGGCAATTCGCCCGCAGGCTTCTGCCAGGCGGTCCAATTGACGATGAAAGTTGCCGATCGAAGTATCGCTGCTGCTTGCTACATCATGGCGCATACGAGTTACACCCAGTCTTGCGGCAACATCGACTTCACCCATTACCCGCTTGATTTCCAGCTCAAAGGCTTCTTGTGAATCTGTTTCAAAATTAGCGCCGATGGCATAGTTGGAGACATCTATGTTCCGTGACTTTGCCTTTTCCCGAATAGCGTCCGCCAAGTCAGGATTACCAGTCAATTCGAATCCAATGGGTACAATCTCAATATGCTCGCCGCTTTGGTCGGCAATCCAATCAACTACACCCAAAATATCCATTTCACCCGATTCCAACTCATTTACCAAGCTGTATGAACTGACTCCCAGTTTCATGGTTTCACCCTCTTTTCCTGAAATTCTATTAGAGCTGAACTTCTTGTCCTTTGTTCGCAGACTCATAGATACCGCACAATATCTTCATGATTTGCAAGCCATCTTCTACCGGACTGATCGGTGTTGCACCAGTTTGCAGGCAGGCCAGAAAGTGATTCACTTCATTACAAAATGCCTCCGGCACATTTATGGATTTGCTGTCTGTTTGCGGAGCTACATTCAGAATAGTGTCATATTTTTCAGTAATCATGGTCAATTCAGGCTCAATTTCCACTCCGCCCTTATCACCGTATAAACGAATAGCAAGCTCATCTGACTTCGCATGAAGGGTAAAGCTGACATCAACCATAAGTGATGCCCCATTCTCAAAACGGATTAATGCATTGGCCATATCTTCCACTCCATTGATACTTGGATCATAATCGGCTGCCTGATAAAAGGATAAGTTCTTCACATTCGCGCGGTTGCCTAATTTATGATACGTGTTGCCGCTAACCGAAACGGGCTTTGGACGCCCCATCATATACCAGCACAAATCAATAACATGGACTCCGAGATCAATTAATGGACCGCCCCCGGAACGTTCAACATCTGCAAACCAGCCACCCGGATTCCCAAGTCTACGGATACAAGAAGCTTTAGCATAATAGATTTCACCCAGTTCACCTTTCTCAATGAAGTTCTTTACAAGCTGCGCATTTGCGTCGTAACGGCGTACAAATCCGACCTGCAACAATTTGCCAGTTTCACGTACCGCATTCTGGATGGCATTCGCTTCTTCAACGCTGCGGCATAAAGGTTTCTCCACTAGTACATGCTTACCGGCACGCAGGGCTGCAATACTGATCTCTGCATGACTGTTGTTCCACGTACAAATGCTGACCGCTTCCACTTCCGGATTGGCCAATAAATCATGATAATCTGTATACACGTTCGGAATATTGTACTGCTTCGCTTTATCTTCTGCCCGTTGCTGATTCAAGTCACATATAGCATATAGTTCTGCATGTTTATTCCCCTGATAGGCTTGCAAATGCAAGTCGGAGATAGAGCCGGCTCCGATCAGTCCAATTTTCTTTTTACTCATGCCGCGTGAACCCTCCTATATATTGGTCATATTTTATTATACAATTAAGATAACATGACTCTTCTGGAGGTAGAATAACCATCATGACCACCTACATGGACTATACAATCAGTTCTAAGCCTATTCGCATTATTGATCGCACGACAGATGAAAGTAAGCTGCAGCTAAAATCATTATCGATCGTCAATGTGGGGCACCTCCCCAACCGCTCGCTCTATCGACCCCATGCACAATTCGATCATTATGCTTTCGTCTACATTGCAGGCGGCAAGGGCACATATCAGGTTAACAACAAGGAAAAGCAGCCTGTTCATAAAGGTTCTTTTTTTGTCTTTTTTCCAGATGCCACTTTTGACTATGGACCCGACCCGCAAGAGACTTGGGATGAATTCTATTTCACAGTTGAAGGATCACGAATTGAGGAGTGGCTCTCCACCTGGTTAACCGAACCTTACCGTGTTCGCCAGACAGGACTGGGTGATGAACAGCAGAGCAAAATTGATCGAATCTTCATGTTGATGGAAAGCGGCATTCCAAGCAATCTGGACCGGGCTTCCTTACTCCTGGAATCCCTTTTGTATGAATTTGTACACAGCAGCCAGCCAAATACTGATTCGACCGACTATATCACCAAGCTCATGGATGATATTGCGGCATCCCTGCATCAAAGTTTTGATGCTGCTGCATTTTGCGAACGCTACCACATTTCGATATCTACGCTCCGGCGTATCATTCAGAAACATACCGGGTACTCACTTAATAAGTACATTCACCGTCTCAAAATTTCCGAAGCCAAAAATATACTGCTGAATACAGATCGATCGATTAAAGATACTGCCGTTTCCCTTGGATACAATGATGTTTTTTACTTCTCGCGGCTATTCAAAAAATATGTAGGTGTTTCCCCCCAACATTTTCGCAATAATGTATAATCACATGTTGATTGCACGCTTACAAGGATATTGAACTCATTAACTGGAAAAAGTATTCAGGTTGTTGAGTCTTATTGAGTTTGTACCATGAATGCAATGTATCTGGTGTAAATACATCTAATTGTTTCAGTACCTCCATCGCAAATTCCAGAGAAGCTACCCCTGATGCAGTAACCAGATTCTCACCAGATACAGCAGGTCCTATCTCATGGAATTTTTCTCCTTTATAATTCGGACAGACCATTTTAAGATACTCCAAGTTATTGCTTGTATGCTTTCTAGAATCTAGGTATCCATTATTCGCCAGACCCTCAGTTGCCCCACAAATTGCAGCAACAATAGTGCCTAGCTGTAAAGCTTGGCCAACTTTTTTTAAGACAGGCTGGTGAATATCTTCTCCCCAAGTATTCCCTCCGGGTAAAACTAAAAGATCTTTACTCTGAAATGTACACTCATCAATGGAAATATCCGGTTTTATATTCAGTCCTCCCATCGTAGAAATCATTTCTTTATCAGCTCCTACCGTAACTACTTTTAAAGGCGCTAAATCTTTTTTGAAATATCTGCCTGTGTTTAGTTCAGCAATTAAATATCCGTATTCCCAGTCTGACATTGTATTAAATACATAAAGATAAGCTTTTTGGGTTTGCATTCTATAACACTCCAATCACATTTGATAAACCTATTATAATTAAACTTCCCTGACAGCTATCGTCAGGGAAGTTTATCAGGCCATATAAAAAAGCGCGTATCAGGTTAACCTGCACGCGCTCGATTCATTAATTATTGTCTTCCAGCTCATCCGGTACATCGTATTTATTGATATGTGAGGTCATAGCTACAACGGCTTCGTCGATCCCCTTTGGGGCAGACACACTACGGACTACATCGTCCGTTTGGTCGTGAAAGTTCAACTGGTCCGCTTCAATCGCATTCTGTTTAATTTCTTTTTCCTTCATGCTCCACAGCACTCCCTTCTTATTCCACTTCATTACCAGCGTTCTTCTTTACTATGCACGAGGTAAATGTCTGTTATTCATACATTATCGATACTTAGTGTCTCAAATCACTATAACAACATAGGTAAGGACGTATAGTTAAGTAGTGCGGCAACCTATGGTTGTCGTTTATTTTCAGGGAAGGAGGTTTTGTTCTCATGAGGAAGTACATACCCAACCAGCACGGGGCTTGGGCGATGCTTATCCTTCCATTTCTGTTCGGAGTTGCTTCATCGAAAGGGCAATTTATACATATTCCCCTGTTTGTTTGCTGGCTTCTGATTTATTTGTTCAGCTTCCCGTTGCTGCAATGGGTAAAGACAGGGAAATTGGAGCGTTACCTACAGCCCATGCGGGTTTACGGGATTCTGCTTCTGCCCTTTATCCTATATCTGGTGATTGCTGAACCTAAGCTGTTAGGATTTGTTCTGCCGCTTGTTCCCCTGTTCGCTGTTAATCTGTATTATGCAAAAACCAAAAATGAACGTGCCTTGCTTAATGATATTTGCGCCATATTGGCATTTTGCCTGATCATTTATCCTGTCTTTTATGTCGGCAAAGGAGAAAACTGGGGAGCCGTGACAGAGCTGTTCCTGCTCAGCGTACTCTATTTTATCGGGACCGCCTTGTATGTCAAAACGGTTATTCGTGAACGAAATAACATCCGCTTCTATTACGGATCTATTCTGTATCATCTGCTGTTCGCTGTGGCTGGTCTGCTGCTATTCCCTTCATTGCTCGCTCCACTTGTTATCCTGCTGCTGCGGGCAGCCATTCTCCCCAAGACAGGGATCACCGCCAAGCGTACCGGAATGATTGAAATTGGCTTTTCCCTTATGTTGTATGTGTCTGTGCTTGTGCTGTACTTCTAGTGGTTGGCAGCAAAAGAAAGGATGTTCCTCTACCGGTGATTCGATAGAGAAACATCCTTTTTGAATTGGTCTGATGTTATTCAACAATCATGTCCTGATTGCTGGACCCCGGAGGTACGATGGGATATACATTCGTTTCCTCGGTAATATCGAACTCCATGACGACAAGTCCGTCCGTATGGAGGGCAAGATCAATAATATGCTCGGCCTCGGCAAGATTATCGGCCCGGAGCCCCTGAGCGCCAAAGGATTTGGCCAAGGCTACGAAGTCGGGTGAACTGATGCGTACGGAAGAATAACGGCGGCCAAGAAACAGCTGCTGCCACTGCCTTACCATGCCCAGATAGCCATTTTTGAAGATAGCGACTTTGACGTTCAGGCCCAGATCGACCGCTGTCATCATTTCCTGCATATTCATCTGGATGCTTCCGTCTCCCGTGATACACACTACTTGACGGTCAGGAAAAGCTACTGCAGCACCAATTGCAGCCGGTAAGCCATAGCCCATTGTCCCAAGCCCGCCAGAGGTCAGGAAAGAACGGGCTTCTGAGAAATTATAATGTGTGGCCGTCCAAATTTGATGCTGTCCTACGTCGGTAGAGATGATGGCATCGCCATCTGTTGCATTTTGTATACATCTTATCACCTCAACCGGAGTCAGCTTATTATCCTTCACCCGGGGTGATTTTGTTGAACGCTTGGACCAGATCCGGATTTGCTGATTCCAAACAGCAGGTTCTTGCATATGTATTTTTTCAGACAGTCCGGCAAGCACATCTGCGCATTCTCCTGTAATAGCAAGATCGACTGCAACGTTTTTATTTAATTCGGAAGTATCAATATCGACTTGGATCTTATAAGAGCCCGGCGAGAATGCTTTACGGTTGCCTGTAACACGGTCACTGAAACGAACCCCGAGACATAACACCACGTCAGCACCCTGCAGCGCACGATTGGCCGCGACTGTTCCGTGCATCCCAACCATACCCAGATGTAGGGGATGCCCGGATGGAAAGGCACCCAAACCCATGAGCGTACTGGCTACAGGAAGGTTGAATTGCTCGGCGAACTCTTTTAACAACGCCGGAGTATTACCTGTCATACAGCCTCCACCAATAAGAATAAGCGGGCGTTCAGAACGGTTTAACTGATCAGCTGCAAGCTGGATATCCAGAAGATCAATTGAATGCTTTGGCTGATAACCCCGGATATATGGCTGGGAATCCTGATTGCCAGAGAGTTCCTCCATGTTAAATTCTGCTGCCATTACATTCTTCGGCAAATCAATGAGGACTGGGCCGGGTCGTCCCGTTGTTGCCACATGGAATGCCTCGTTCACAATCTTCGGAAGATCGGCGACCTCCCTGACAATATAGTTGTGCTTGGTAATGGGCATCGTCATGCCATAAATGTCTACTTCCTGAAAGCTGTCCAGACCTATGAGATCGGTAGATACCTGGCCCGTCAGGACGATTAACGGAATCGAGTCCATAAAGGCTGTAGCAATGCCGGTAACCGCATTTGTGGCACCCGGCCCGCTGGTAACAAGCGCTACTCCCGGGCGTCCCGTTGCTCTGGCATATCCATCAGCGGCATGTACCGCTGCCTGCTCATGTCTAACGAGAACATGCTGTATGCTGTCGCAATCATACAAAGCATCATACAAAGGTAATACCGCACCGCCGGGGTATCCGAATAGGGTGTCAATTTTCTTCTCTATCAACATCTGAATTAGCAGCTGTGCTCCGTTCATTGGCACAATTCATCTCCCATCGTAATATCAGTCTTTAACCTCCAATATAGGACATCCCTATCTTTGTTCTATTCCTTACGGTTTGTTCCGTCCGGTCATCAGAATAGCGGTCTGTACGCTGCTCCCAGACGTTCCTAATAGCTTCGAGCAAGCTTTGATCATCCGCCCCGCTGCGAATCATCTTCCTGAGATCAAAACCGCTTGATGCGAACAGGCAGGTATAAAATTTGCCGTCAGAGGACAGCCGGGCGCGCGTGCAGGAAGAACAAAACGACTCAGATACCGAAGTAATAAAACCAACCTCTGCCTTGCTGCCCTTATAGCGGTAGCGTTGGGCAACTTCACCGAAATAATTGTTATCGAGTGCTTCCAGCTCGAATGTACTTTGGAGGCGCTCCATAATTTCTTTTTTCGTTACGACTTTTTCAAAGCTCCAGCCATTGTCGTTGCCGACATCCATGAACTCGATGAACCGCAACGTTATAGTTCTTTCTTTGAAATAGCGGGCCATCGGCAGAATCTCCGGTTCGTTCAGACCTCTTTGCACCACCATGTTCACTTTGACCTCAAAACCTGTTTCTATAGCATGATCAATCTGTTTTAAAATAAAACCGGGTTTGATGCCACGCCCGTTCATTCTCCCAAATAGCTCAGGATTCAGTGCATCCAGGCTTACATTCAGTCTGCGTAGTCCCGCCTCGTATAGAGGCTCCGCCTGTTGCCCTAGCAGCACCCCATTGGTCGTTAAACCGATATCTTCTACACCGTCCAAAGAGCCAATCTTGGCAACAAGACCGGGCAGACCCCGCCGCATTAGCGGTTCACCGCCGGTCAGCCTGATTTTGCTTACACCAAGCGAAACAAACAACCTCGTCAAGCGGTGAATTTCTTCAAATGTCAGCAGTTCACTTGTGGGAAGGAAGGCATAATCTTCACCGTACACTTCTTTTGGCATGCAGTAGGAACACCGGAAATTGCACCGGTCGGTTACAGATATCCGCAAATCGTGGATGGGCCGCCGCCGTTGATCTTGTGGTGGATGTACATTCATCTGGCATCGTCCCTTTCGGTTACTTCTGCGTGATATCGCTAAACGTGCCCACATAGCGGACATCTTCGCCTGTCTCGTCTTTGACAGCGCTGATATTTAGCCACTGCAAATATTCCTCACCATTTTTGCGTCGATTCCAGATTTCGCCCTGCCACATCCCCTTCGCCCTGATTTCACTCCACATGCCGCTGTAGAAATCCTTGGATTGGCGGCCTGACTTCAGGATACTGGGCTGTTTGCCGAGTACTTCTTCTTCGGTGAAGCCCGTGAGCTTCGTAAATGCCGGATTCACGGTTTTAATAAGTCCTGATACATCGGTTACCAGAATCCCCTGCCCGGTCGAGTTGAACACTTCAGAGGTAAGCGCAAGCCGATCCTGATAATACAGCCATACCACCAGCACCAGACTGGCTAGGGCCACCTGCGAGAGCAGCATGAATCCAATGGAATATTGACCTGTGACCGAATAAATCAACGACAGCATAATCGGCGGAAAAAAGCCGCCAAGACCACCCATCATTGACACAATCCCGTTGGCAATTCCAGCCTGCTTATTAAAGTACAAAGGCATCAATTTGAAAATAACACCGTTTCCGATTCCCGCACTTACTGCAATGGCAAGACAGCCCGCTGTATACAGACCCATGGAAGGCATAAATGCAAGAATGATCGCTGCAACCGTATAGATACTGAATGTGCCAATCAGCAGGAACAAAGGCTGGAATTTGTCGCCGAGCCAGCCACCTACCGGCCGGAAAAAGGTAGCAACTGCGATGAAGCCGGCTGTGCGCATGCCTGCATCCACCTTTTCCAGTCCAAAATTGGAGACCAGGAAGTTCGGCAGATAAATCGTAAACGCTACAAAAGACCCGAAGGTAATAAAGTAGAACAGCGAGAACAGCCAGAGCTTCTCATTTTTGGCAACGCCTTTGATTTGGTCGATGATTGGTGTTTTCATCTTGGGTTCGTGCCGGTCCCCGAAAAAGAAATTCAACGCAATAAAGATAAGTAAAAGGATCAGGTACATCTTGACAGTCGGCGACCAGCCGATTTGTGCGGCTACGAACGGGGCAGAGAAGGTTGTGACGGCAGTTCCGATATTGCCTATTCCGTAAACCCCGTTTACCAAACCATGTTTTTCTTTAGGGAAATACTTAGGCAGTGAAGTAACCCCTACTGAGAATACAGCCCCGCCGACTCCAAGAAAAGTTCCTCCAATAATTAAATGAGTCATTGTAGAAGCTTCACTAATAAAGTAGACCGGAAACAAGAGCAGAATAAAGCTGGTCATAAAGATAACCCGTGCTCCTAAAATATTTGCATAATAGCCAAGCGGAATTCTTAGAATCGAACCCAGGACAACCGGAATTGCGGTGACCATCGCCAATTTTCCTGGTGGAATGCTGATGTCTTCGGAAATAAAAGGCATCAGGGAGGAAATAATAACCCATACCATGAATCCGAGAATCAAGTTTAATGTTTGTAGCGGCAACTGCATTTTTTTAATCATTCAACTCACCTTTTCGCCATTTATTCTCCTGATTGTCTTTCTAGATACGTATTTCCTGATCTCATTGTATCCGCCGATCCCCCTGTTCAGATATAGGGGAGAACCCTTTCCCTGACAGGGTAAACCCTGAAAATAGGCAGGAACATCTTCGCCCTGTATGAAGACACTGGACTCACCTTCTTAAGTTCTATATAACTTGAACTGACAAGTTTAGAGTAAAGGTTCAGTCGCAGCTAGCTACAAAGCATAAAAAAGGGGCTGTCCCAAGCAGCCATTTCAAGGCTTTTGGGACAACCCCTCCTGTGTTTCAGGTGATGAGTGTATTTAGTTTCTGGCATAACCGCTCTTTGTCTAAGGCATTCATCTGATTTTCGGCCATCGGATAAATGACATTCTCCTCTTTTACAAAGTGCACAGTCAATACTTCAAAAGCTTCTCCGGCGTACTTCACAGCTTCGCGCATCTCTTCAAGTGACAGCAGCTCTATCCCGCCACCCGTGTGATGCAGGAAATGGCCGATGTAATCGTCAATTTCGCTGTGCTCCTCCTGAATACCGACAAGCGGCCCCTGTTCAAAACCGATATAAGTGCCAAGCAGCGGAAAAAAGTGTGTTTCTTCCTTCGCTGTATGCTTCTTCAGCGGACCGGTAAAATCGAGGACCCCTTTACGCAGCTCTTGAACCCGTGTCCAGCCTTCATCCACACTTATCGTTTCCTGTTCAAACCAAAGCACGATGGCATGCCATTCTTCCATAAGAAAAGACAGATAACGGTGTTCATTCTCAAGAATGCGCATGGCGGGTGTTGTAAACTGCAATTCTGAAAAATCCGGCACGCAAGCATAACCTCCATTCACCGGTTAGAAATCCAGCATTTTTTTCCTTAATGCATATTCAACCAGCTCAGGCCGGCTTTTAAGATTTAATTTCTCCATGATTTTAGCTTTGTGGGCTTCGACCGTTTTCACGGAGATGAACAGCTTCTCAGCAATTTCCTTGTTGCCGTATCCCTTGGCGATTAGCGGCAAGATCTCCAGTTCCCGTTTCGACAACAGTTCGAACAGGTCTTCTGTGCTGACGGTCTTATCCTTTTTGATAAACTCACGGACTAGAGAAGTCGCCATCTTGGGATGGATGTAGGTCCCGCCTTCATAAATGGTCCGAATGGCCAGCAATAGCTCCTCGTCCGGCGCGCTTTTGAGGACATATCCGGAAGCTCCGTTCTTGAGTACATGGAATAAGTATTCCTCATCATCATGCATCGTCAGAATCAGGATTTTGGTATCCGGGTAATCCTCTTTAATCTTGCCTGTCGCAGTCAGTCCGCTTTCTCCCGGCGGCATGCTCAGATCCATGATCAGAATATCCGGCCGGAATTTGGCTACCATGGCATAAGCTTCTCTTCCGTCTGCCGCCGCTCCGATTACTTCAATATCATCCTGAAAATTCAGGATCATGGAGAATCCGCTGCGTACTATCGCATGGTCGTCTGCAATGACGATCTTCATCAGAATCTCATTCCTTCCCTTGAGCAAATCCTACAGGAACCTGTAAAAGGATTCTTGTACCTCTGCCGATACCTGAATCTACATTGAAAGTACCGCCAACCAATTCCGCCCGTTCCTGCATGCCAAAGAGGCCAAGTCCGGTTCCGCTAGGTTCGTCCCCCAATTTGAAGCCGGTTCCTTCATCTTCGACCAGGAGCCGCAGGACATCGTCTTTCTCTGTAAGAGAAACTTTGACCGTGTCTACTTGGGCATACTTTAGCGCGTTCAAAACGGCTTCCTGGCAAACCCGGTACATGACGGTCTCGATTTCACTCTCATAGCGCTTCTCTGAAAGCTGAGATTTATATTCGATTACAAGGCCATAGCTTTGTTCCATCCGTTTGAAGTGGGACCGGAAAGCAGCTTCCAATCCGAAATCATCGAGTGCCGCAGGTCTAAGCTCTACTGAGAGGTTGCGGATATCATTCAGCAGCCGGGTCATTGATACCTCAGTCTGCTTCACTTTCCTCAGCAGCTGCTCGTCAGATGTCATATATTTGAGCACGCGAAGATCAATGACGGCGCTCATCAACTCCTGGGCAACACTGTCATGCAACTCACGGGATATCCGTTTGCGTTCATTTTCCTGTGCTTCTATCACATGTTTCATCATTTTGTTCTGATAAAACTTCTCTTGTGTTTTGAACTGTCTGGTTAAATCTCTCAGCATAAATACCCGGATACCTTGCTCGTAATCAATGGTATGAAACGTAGCGGCATAAGGAACAATCCCTTTGTCTTTGGTTTCCAGGTAAACTTGATAGGATGTGAAATCCTCGGAGTCCGGAGTATTGAAATAACAGTTAAGGCAGGTGCGCAGTTCCGTTTCACTGGTATACCCCCGGCAAGTTCCACAAAGGGCCTGGGGATTTCCCTGATAAAGCTGCTTCAGGATATCCTTGTCTACGATATTTTCTGCAGCCGGATTCATTGCCAGGGCTTTCCCTTCCCGGTCAAAAAAGAACATGGCCTCCATGCTGTTCTCAAACAGCTTCGTCATTAACAGATTCGGCAGATCCATTCCGGGTACCCTCAACTCAGCAACAATTCCTTCCCGTTCAAGTCTCCAATACCTTTACGCGCAACTGTCTCCAAGGCGTGCAGCATTTCTCCGGTTACCTGCTTTTCTCCCCTGAATCCTCCAAGCAGTACACCTGCGACACGGGCATCGTTCCATATGGGGACAGCGCCAATGCTGTTCAAATTCTCCATCTTAGTAATGGGATAGTTAAACAAGGTATCAGGCTGCACATGTTTCTGTACAGAAGAGAGTAAGAACGGTTTTCCGGTCTTGAACACGATTCCCGCAATTCCTCTTCCCGATTGCAGTACAATCCGTTTGAAACGGTCATTCGTATTGCCGGAGGCGTATTTCCATCGGATCACATAGTCATATTCTGCCGGTTCAGCAAGGGCCATTGACATAAAATCATAACCTAAAACCTTACGGATCTGATCTAGCTCCTTTTGGTAATTCACCGTATTTGTCATCGTTCTCTCTCCTAATTGAACAGGGAAAGAAGTTTTCGCTTACTTTCCTTTAATTCGATTTATTTCTTCTGTATAGAATATAACTTCTGCCTACATAATTCAATGGAACACTCCATACATGGACTAAGCGGGTGAACGGCCAAAGGGCAAAAATGGCGAAGCCGGACAGGATGTGCAGCTTGAAGGAAAATGGCACACTTTCCATAAGTGACGGATCCGGTCTGAACATGAAGAGGCCCCGGAACCAGACGGAAATCGTCTCACGGTAATCAAACTCGGGCTGTACAGCATTGGTTACGATTGTGGAGTACATTCCCATAAAGACGATAAAGAGCAGCAGTGAATTGACAATCAAATCGGAGGCACTGCTGAGCCGGCGGACATTCTTGATCGTAAAACGGCGGGAGGTCAGAATGATCATCCCCAGTAACGTAGCTACTCCGAAAAATCCGCCAATATACAGCGCGCCTATGTGGTAAAGATGTTCATTGACACCGATTGCCTCCATCCATGACTTCGGTATGGCGAGACCCCCGATATGGCCAAAAATGACCGGAATAATCCCAAGATGGAATAAGATACTTCCATATTTCAACTGTTTCTTTTCAATGAATTCACTGGATTTCGCCGTCCAGTTAAACTGATCCTTGCGGTAACGGAAGATATGTCCGCCGATAAAGACCACCATACAGATGTAAGGGAAAATAACCCATAGAAACTGAGCAAACATATTCATTGACTGGGGGCCTCCTGTCGGGCACAAGCTTTGAATGTTTCACGCAATCCCTTCACCAGATGGAAATAGGGACTTTTATTCTTATCAAGCGCCTTGAGCAGATGATAGGTGCCATCCTCAAGAATCGCAATCAGCATGCCGAAATTCTCAGGTGCCGACGGATCTTCAAGCCATTCTGCAGCATACAGAAATTCACACATCAGCGGAAGATAATCGGGCAGCTCACCTTCTGGCATTTGCAGCCCGAACATCTCGTATAACAGCTTCAGTTTGGCCAGCATCTGTCCGCGTTCTTTGGCATCTTCAAATTTAAAATAGGTCATGTACAGGGCGCAGTCTTTCTGGAAATCAAAAGTGGCCGCATAACTCTCCTGAATCTCTTCCAGGCTGAAGTTTTGCATCATTGACCAGTAGGTGTGCACATGGGCGTAACCCGGGTGGCCGCTGCTGAACGCCTCTTCCAGAAAAGCCGGATGAAAATCCAGCTTCTCCGGGTACATAAGCTGCAGGGCGAAATATCCGAAGGATTGCTTGAAATCGTATAATTTGATCAGATCAATCACGCCAAATCCCTCCGTAGAAGTTCTCTTCATACATTTCCTTGCCGCTCTTCATCGTAGTTCCTGCAGCGCTGGCCGGGCCACAGCCGTCACAGCCGGAGCCGGAGCCCGTATCTCCCATGCTATTGCCATAGCCGGTCGAACCTTGAGCACGATAAGGGTTCATATGCTGTTCTCTATGGGAAGTCGGAATCACAAAGCGGTCTTCATATTTGGCGATAGCGAGCAGCCGGTACATCTGTTCCGTCTGATGCGCAGTCATCCCTACACGTTCCAGACGGCTTAGGTCGAAGTCCTGACCTGTAGATTTGGCACGCATATATGAGCGCATCATTGCCATCCGCTGTAAGGCTTCTTTGACCGTCTGCGTGTCACCTGCAGTCAGCATGTTGGCCAAATACTGGATCGGAGTGCGCATTTCTTCGATAGCCGGGAAGATCTGATCCGGATTCTTCAGCGAATCTTTTCCTTCAAAATAATTCATGATCGGACTAAGCGGCGGCACATACCAAACCATTGGCAGTGTCCGGTATTCCGGATGAAGCGGGAATGCCAGCTTGTGCTCGATGGCAAGCTTGTAGACCGGGGAGTTCTGGGCTGCCTCCAGCCAGTCTTCCGAAATGCCGTCTTTTCTTGCCTGAGCGATTACTTCCGGATCATGCGGATTCATAAACAGATCACATTGTGCTTTATACAGGTCCTTCTCATCCGGCGTCGAAGCAGCATCAAGTACTTTGTCGGCGTCATACAGCAGAACGCCCAAATAGCGAATCCGGCCGGTACAAGTCTCGGAGCAGACCGTCGGCAAGCCCGCTTCCACGCGCGGGAAGCAGAAGGTACATTTCTCCGCCTTGTTGGTCTGCCAGTTGAAGTACACCTTCTTATACGGGCAGCCCGTCATGCAATATCTCCAGCCGCGGCAGGCTTCCTGGTCGACGAGCACAATTCCGTCTTCATCCCGTTTGTACATCGCACCGGAAGGACAGGACGCG
The DNA here is from genome assembly GCF_038593145.1 of Paenibacillus sp. FSL L8-0340. Lineage (NCBI taxonomy): Bacteria > Bacillati > Bacillota > Bacilli > Caryophanales > Paenibacillaceae > Paenibacillus > Paenibacillus sp. FSL L8-0340. The sequence goes on along the minus strand of NZ_CP151967.1, from coordinate 3,669,239 downwards.
ACACAACTCGGATTAAGGCAGTGTTCACATAGGCGGGGCAGATAGATCATAAAAGATTTCTCGAAGTTGAATTTGATCTCTTCCTCAATTTTCTGGATGTTCGGATCCAGCGGTCCCGTTACATGCGCTCCAGCGAGATCATCTTCCCAGTTCGGCCCCCATTCCAGATCCATTTTCTCACCCGTTACCGCCGAATGTGCCCGTGCGACCGGGGAATGTTTTTGCTCGCCTGCATTCGTCAAATGTTCGTAATTGTAAGTCCACGGCTCATAGTAATCCTTCATTTCCGGCATGTCTGGATTGTAGAAGATTTTGCCGAGCGCGATCTTGGACAGCTTATTGCCTGACTTCAGCTCCAGTTTTCCTTTACGCAGCTTCCAGCCGCCTTTATAGAGCTCCTGGTCTTCCCAACGTTTCGGATAGCCGATCCCCGGCTTCGTTTCAACGTTGTTGAACCACATATATTCCGCGCCTTTACGGTTAGTCCAGGTTGTCTTGCAGGTGACACTGCATGTGTGGCAGCCAATGCATTTATCCAGATTCATTACCATTGCTACTTGCGCTTTAATTTTCAAGCCAGTTAACCTCCTTCATTTTGCGTACGGCTACGTAGACATCCCGCTGGTTGCCGATTGGACCATAGTAGTTGAAACCGTAGCTGAGCTGTGCGTATCCGCCCACCATCTGAGTAGGCTTCAAATGAATTCGTGTAGGAGCATTATGGCTTCCGCCGCGAGTATCCGTGATCTCAGAGCCTGGTACTTGAATATGCTTGTCCTGGGCGTGGTACATAAACATGGTGCCTCTCGGCATCCGGTGGCTGACGACTGCGCGTGCGGTTACGACACCGTTGCGGTTGTATACTTCCAGCCAGTCATTATCGGAAATCTGATGCGCTTCGGCATCCTCATTGTTAATCCATACGGTTGGACCCCCGCGGAACAAGGTCAGCATGTGCTGGTTATCCTGGTAGGTAGAGTGGATATTCCACTTGCCATGCGGTGTCAAATACCGTAGAACAAGCGAATCCTGTCCGCCTTTCACAGCCTTGTCACGCGGTCCGAAGACCATCGGCGGTAAGGTTGGCTTATAGACTGGCAGCGATTCTCCAAACTGCAGGAAGATCTCATGGTCAATATAGAAATGCTGTCTTCCTGTCAAGGTACGGAAAGGAACAAGACGTTCGATATTGGTAGTGAACGGTGAATAACGGCGGCCCTGCTTGTTCGAGCCGCTGAATACCGGTGTAGGAATGACTTCCCTCGGCTGAGCGGTGATGCTCTGGAACGTAATCTTCTCTGCTGCCCGGTCAGCCGAGATATCTTTGAGCTCGACGCCCGAATCTTTCTCTGCTTGCGCGTAAGCCTTTTGGGATACGCGGCCATTGGTAGCCGATGACAGATGAAGGATCGTATCTGCCGCCTGACGGGCAGTTTGAAGTTTTGGCAGGCCGTTTTTGATCGAATCATCGTAATGAACTCCGCTTATCTGCTTCAATTCCTCATATTCTTCGGCGACAGAGAAGCTGATGCCATGTGCCCCAGCTTTGCCAGTTGCAAGGTTGGGTCCAAGCGTGATGTACTTATCATGAATTTGGGTATAGTCCCGTTCTATAATACTTAAGTTTGGCATTGTTTTGCCCGGGATCGCTTCTATTTCGCCTTTGGCCCAGTCCTTCACAAGGCCCATAGGCTGTGAAATCTCGCTTACTGAGTCATGGCCGAGAGGTGTTGAGACAAGATCTTTGTAGACGCCAGGCAGATGCGATTTCGCCATTTCGGAGAAAACCTCCGCAAGCTGGCGGTAAATATCCCAGTCCGAACGTGATTCCCACAGCGGGTTCACAGCCGGATTGAACGGGTGAACAAAAGGATGCATGTCTGTTGATGACAAATCTGTTTTCTCATACCATGTGGCCGCAGGCAAAACAATATCCGCATACAGCGGCGTTGTGGTCATCCGGAAATCCAGGGCAACCATCAGATCCAGCTTGCCTTCCACATCTTCCCGCCAGATGATTTCCTCCGGCTTCTGCTCTTCATTCGGCTCGGCGAGCAGCCCGTCGGAAGCTCCCAGTAAATGCTTCATGAAATACTCCTGCCCCTTCGCGGAGCTTGAGATCAGGTTCGAGCGCCAGATAAACAGTGAACGCGGGAAATTCTCAGGAGCGCCCGGATCTTCCACCGCAAAGCGGGTTTTACGCGATTTGATCTCTTCCAGCGTGTGGTCAATTATTTCGGCATTGGATTTCTTGCCCTGTTGCGCAGCTTCTTCCGCAAACAAAAGACTGTTCTTATTGAACTGCGGAAAGGACGGCAGCCAGCCGAGACGTGCAGCCAGCACGTTATAGTCAGCCGGATGCTGATAAGCTACCTTTCCGCCAGTTGGCGACTTCAGCGAATCCGTGCCGCTCTCCTCATAACGCCATTGCTCTGTTGCAAAGTAGAAAAACGATGTGGCATTTTGCTGACGGGACGCACCCTGCCAGTCTTTAGCAAAGGCTACCGTTGACCATCCTTCGATCGGGCGGCATTTCTCTTGACCGACATAATGCGCCCAGCCCCCGCCGTTGACTCCTTGTGAAGCGGTGAGCATCACCAGATTCAAGATGGAACGGTAAATGGTGTCACTGTTGAACCAGTGATTGATCCCAGCCCCCATGATAATCATCGAACGTCCGCCCGTATCAATCGCGTTCTGGGCAAATTCACGGGCAATTTGAACGACAACACTTGCTTTCACACTCGTAATTTTCTCCTGCCAGGCAGGCGTGTAAAGAGAGGATTCATCAGTGTAGTCCTTGGCATTCAGCGGGCTGGCTGTACGAGCGATGCCGTATTGGCTCATCATCAAATCATAAACAGTGGCAACAACCCGTTCTGTACCGTCTGCAAGCTGGATTGTTTTGACCGGGATCATCCGTCTGAACGTACCGTTACCGGCATTGTCGAAGTAAGGGAATACAATTTCTGCCCACTGCTCTCCATGACCTTCAATACTCAGCGCCGGCTCCACTTTGCTTCCATCTTCACGTTGAAGGATCAGGTTCCATTGCTTGCCTTCTTCCCAGCGCTGGCCCATGGTCCCATTGGGAACGATAAATTCACTGGCCGACTTGTCAAAGATGACCGGTTTCCAGTCTGAATGCTGTGACATCTCACCGAGGTCACTCGCCCGGAGGAAACGTCCGCCTTTCAAGGCATCTTCATGCGTGTCCAGCAAAATCAGAAAAGGCATGTCTGTATATTGCTTGGCATAATTCAGGAACATCGGTTCCTGGCGCTCATTGTAGAACTCATTCAGAATTACATGCGTCATGGCCTGAGCGAGCGCGGCGTCCGTACCGGGATTTGGCGCCAGCCAGTTGTCGGCGAATTTGACGTTTTCCGCGAGATCCGGTGCCACCGATACTACCTTGGTTCCCTTGTACCGCACTTCCGTCATGAAGTGTGCATCCGGTGTCCGGGTAAGCGGCACATTGGACCCCCACATCATCAAATAGCCAGCATTGTACCAGTCGGAAGATTCCGGTACATCTGTCTGCTCCCCCCAAATTTGCGGAGATGCCGGAGGAAGATCGGCGTACCAGTCATAGAAGCTCAGCATTTGCCCGCCCAGGAGCGAGATGAAGCGCGCACCCGAAGCGTAGCTGACCATCGACATGGCCGGAATAGGTGTAAAGCCGGCGATCCGGTCGGGTCCATATTTTCTAATGGTATAAATCAATTGTGCCGAAATGAGGTGGAGTACATCGTTCCATCCCACTCGGATATGGCCGCCTTTGCCGCGGGCCTTCTTGTAAAGATCAGACTTCGCAGGATCTTCTACAATGCTGGCCCACGCATCGACGTAATTGTCATGCTCGGACAGCGCCGTTTGCCACAGACGCCACAGCTTCCCTCTAACATAGGGATATTTCACACGTAGAGGACTGTATTCATACCACGAAAATGTAGCTCCACGGGGACACCCGCGCGGTTCGAATTCCGGCATATCCGGCCCGCAGGAAGGATAATCAATCTGCTGGTTCTCCCAGGTAATAATTCCGTTCTTCACAAATACCTTCCAGCTGCAGGAACCTGTACAATTGACTCCGTGAGTGGTGCGGACTACTTTATCATGAGACCAGCGCTGGCGGTACATATTCTCCCAATCCCGGTTTTTCTCCTCAAGAATGGACCAGTTCCCGGAATAGCTTTCAATTGGCTTGAAAAAGTTGAGACCATATTTTTTCTTCATCGATTACGAACACTCCTTTGCAGAATGAAGGACAGGGTTGCGTAAAAAAAATACATTCATTCAATTAATCTCATTATGGATCCCCCTGGCGATACTTCCCATTAGGGAATCGCCTATTGCGCCGCGGGAATTCCCTTGATCTGAATAAAAAGCAAAAAAAGCTTTCCCCGCTGAGAGAAAAGCTGTGTTGTGGACTTGATGATTAAGGATATTAGTTCCTATTAGGGAGTTCCCTGTTTGTGATCCGGGGAATTCCTTAGCGGGAATTCCACTGCTTTCTGGTGTGCTATACTGAAAAAAAACGAGAGGATGAGCCACATGACAGGTCCTTCATTGCGCCAGTTGCACGCCCATCATGCCATTCATCAAGGCGGGCTGTCTGGTGCTATAGCTAAAACTGAAGAAGTGGAAGAGCTTCTGGAAGCAAAAGAATTCGAGGTGGCGCGCCAAGCAGCCGATCATTTGATTGAGTATTGGGAGACGCGAATCATTAGCCACGCCGATGCGGAGGAAGAGGGTTTCTATCAGGAAATGGCCGAGAAGAGTCCTCACTTGCAAGACGCAGTTAAACAGCTGACACGTGACCATGCACTGCTGCGAATCATAGTACAAGATGTGAAAGCAATGCTTGCTGAAGACGGCCTCACTCCTGAGGCGATTCATCAGTTCCATGCCCTGTTGGTTGTGAACTCCATTCATAGCCGGGATGAAGAACGGCTGTTGTTAGCGGAGGCGTGACCTTCTCCTGCTGTTGAAGAATAGCACGCAGGTCATCTTTGTTGATTAATAAATCCTGCAGCGTATATTCATTAAGTACCTGCAGATAGGCTTGAAGTGCTCTGGCAAGCGCTCCTTTAAGTCCACAAACCGGGGAGATCGGACAGCTGCCGCCTGAAGGATTGAAGCACTCGACAAGATAGAAGTCGTCTTCCATCCGGCGTACGACCTCCCCAATGTTTATCTCTTCAGGTGTCCGGGCAAGCCGTATGCCTCCCCCCCGCCCTCTTACAGTTTCAATATATCCTGCCTTTCCTAATTCGTGTGAGACCTTCATTAAATGATTTTTAGATATATGATAAGCGTTCGAAATGTCTTGTATGGTTGAAAGCTCACTTTGCTGTTTTGATCCAAGATAGAGGAGGATTCGCAAAGAAAAATCTGTATACAAAGTAAGTCTCATATTTCCCTCCATTTGTAGGTATAGTAAGTGATATTTATTACAAATAATATCATATATATTGTCCATTTTGTTAAAGTGGTATTTTAAATATATCTTTTAACTTAAAATGAGTATATATTAAATTTGTAACAATTGAGAGGAGCTGATCGTTATTTTATCACAGGAAACCAGGGATATTGTCAAATCCACAGCACCCGTATTAGCCGAACATGGCACAACCATTACATCTGTGTTTTACCGGAATTTGTTCGAAGCCCATCCAGAACTTCTTAATGTATTTAACCATGCCAACCAGGCGCAAGGCCGCCAGCAGGCTGCACTTGCCAATGCGGTGTACGCAGCAGCCGTCCACATTGACAACCTTGAGAATATTCTGCCTGCGGTTGTCCAGATTGCACACAAGCATGTCAGTCTTGGCATTAAACCGGAGCATTACCCGATCGTCGGCGAATTTTTACTGAAAGCCATCAAGGAAGTGCTGGGTGATGCCGCCACAGATGACATTCTCAAAGCATGGGAAGAAGCCTACGGCGTCATCGCAGGTGCCTTTATCGGCGTTGAAGACAGCATGTACAAAGAAGCGCGGGAACAGGAAAATGGCTGGAACTTCTTCAAACCGTTCACTGTTGCGCGCAAAGTACAAGAAAGCACCAACATTACATCGTTCTACCTCAAACCGGCAGACGGTTCCAATGTACCGGATTATAAGCCAGGACAGTATATCTCTGTGCGTGTTCTAATCCCTGGGGAGAAGTACACCATGATCCGCCAGTACAGCCTTTCACAAGCACCAAAAGCGGATGAATTCCGCATTTCCGTGAAACGCGAAGCAGATAATGATCCGAATGGTGTCGTCTCGCTTTATCTTCATGAGCAGGTTGCAGAAGGAGATACCGTCGAAGTAAGCGCCCCGGCAGGTGAGTTTTTGCTGGATGCCACCAAAACAACGCCAGTGGCCTTTATCTCTGGTGGTGTAGGCATCACGCCGATGATAAGCATGTTCGAAACCGTTGCGGCAGCAACGCCGGAACGGCCGACTGTATTCCTGCATTCTGCGCGGAATGAAGCACTGGCCGCTTTCCGTAAAGATGTCGAGAAACATGCATCTGTTATGAGCAATGTTAAGACCAAAACCTTCTATTCCGGTGGTCCGGATGGCGTAATTACAGGTGAAGTCCTAAAGACATATGTAGACATTACAGGTGATGCTTATGTTTGCGGTCCGGTACCTTTTATGGAAGCGATGATTCGTGAACTGCATGCGCTCGGAATGAAAGAAGAACAAATTCATTATGAATTTTTCGGCCCCGCCCTGCAGTTGGACAACAACTAGTAATAAAACACATAGGCCGCTTCCCGGATCTTAGTCGATCTGGGGGCGGCCTGTATTTTATCGGGAAACAAGCCATTCAAGCAGGACGTTCGCATGATTATGAACGGGATCTTTTGCTCCATAGACCAAAGTAACCTCTTGTTCCAGCACCAGTTCATCAATCTTTGCAGCAAGTCTGCCGCGCTCCGGGTCTTCCTCCAGCTCCCTGATATAGCTGCTTGTAAATCCCGCAAACCGCCCTGGCTCATGGCCGAACCATTTTCGCAGCTCCGGGCTGGGGGCAATCTCCTTCATCCATTCGTCAATTGCGGATTTTTGTTTGGAAATGCCACGGGGCCACAGTCTGTCTACCAGTATCCGGTACCCATCCTCTGGCTCAGCTTTCTCATAAATCCGCTTCAGCCTGAGATGATTATTTTGTTTTTTATGCAGCACCATGATTAACGATCCTCCTTCCTTATGCACATAGCTGTTGCTTTTATCTCTCTGTTTTATCATCATATTATAAACAATCAAGGCTTATTAAGGATATAAATAAAAGCTTCGATTTGTGGTGCTAGTTTCCGGCAACTCCTCCATAAGAGAGAGCTTATTCAGGAATCTAAGTACGACACTCCTGAACAAGCTCAATTAGAAACCTTTCAATAAATCTACTTTATGATGTCCTGGCAATCGCTTAAGCGAGGCGAGGCTGGCCCAAGCCCAATTGAGCAGAGCCAATTCAGCACTACCTCATGCAGCACGTTGATGTTGTCTACCTGACAGTGTTCTAATCCGCCAAGTCGTCTATCTTCTATCGGGTAGAACGTCTTGTTTTTTGAACCCGCTTGCTCGTAATTCTTCAAGGCTTGTGTCAGGGGATTTGGCTGAACCAATATCTCTTCCGCTCCGTGCATTACAAGAAGCGGACATTCTATCTGGTGGAGCTTGCCCTCAAGATCATAGGCAAAACGCGGATTCCCCGCAAAATCCTCCAAGCTTTTTGCCCCTAGAATTCTCATTCCGTGTGCGGCCAGACTCGGCGGCATCCAATTAAGCATGGCACCCCAGTCGAAGGCGTGCGTACCGCCGTCGGAGATGACGGCAGCAATCCTGTGATCGAACGAAGCGAATCGCAGCGAGTCGTAAGCCGCAAAACTCTCCCCGTGCACGATAATCTTATCGGGATCGACTTCCGGCCGTGTTAGAAGAAAGTCGATTGCCCGGGAATGGAAAGCCTCACTATCCGCCCGTCTCCCCTTTCCTTTTTCGTACAGCGAGAGGCCGGTGCCAGGCTGGTCATAGACCAGAAAGTTATATCCACACGAAATGAAGGCGGGACCTAGCCAGAAATAATTTTCAATTGACCACTCATCGCCACCGTTAAGAGCAAAAAGAGTCGGCTTTGGACCTTTTATCCAGGAAGGGGAAAAGAAGTACCCCTCCAGCTTGACATCCTCGTAATCAACCTCAATCTTCTCCGGGCGGACATCGAAGTACTTTCCGGCAGCTTCGAAGAGTTCATTTACCTTCTTAAAGATACGGATTTTCTCGATGTCATCATCCATCACCGCATACTCTGCGATTCTGTAGTAATTGCAGGCGCGAATGTAGCAGTTTCGTGCTGTATACCAGTTTCCAGCTGTTTCGGCCTCCTTGCCGTGTCTTTCCAGTGCCTGGGCGGTTATGAGCCATTCCCTGTGCCACGTATCCTTATCATCGGGGTCGATTTTTTTGCAGGCCTCGTAGATCTCGGTGACGTCCGTAGCACCTAGGCTTGCCATACCCAAAGCTTTGGTGACTTGGTATGACATCATGTAGTTATTGGGCCAACGGCTGAACTCAATTGACATTGTAGCATTCTCCTTTTCCAGTTCTAGTGATTGTAGTTTTTTTACTACAAGTAATTTTTACAACACAAAGATAAAGCTTCTTTAAAAGAAAAATAAATGTTTATAAAGAGAATATAAAAAACTATAAAACGCTGAAAAAACAAAAAAGGCAGCTTCCCGGGTGTGTGTGGCAGCAGCCTTTAACTTTGTTGTAAAAGAATATGTGTGCAAAAATAAGGTCAGCGCTGTGCCGCCCGGGGAAGGCTAAATCTTATCCCCAAACCGCCATATTCGGAAGGGTAGGCAACAATTTCGCCACCGTGATGTTCAATAATGGACTTACAGCTTGCTAGACCCAGCCCCAGCCCGCCCTTTTGGATTTGCCGCGATTTATCCACAGTGAAAAATTTGAGGAACAGAGAAGAAATATCCTTATCCGGCACTCCAATCCCATTATCCTCGATTTGAAAATAGGCATAATGTCCTAGCGGGTATCCGGTCATATACACTTTCAGCTTATTCTTCCCTCCATATCTTACAGCATTGCTAAAGAGGTTGCCGAAAACCCGACGGATCATCGGTTCATTGACCATTAGCAATATATTGTCCGTGAATGAGTGGCGGCAAGTAAGCTCGTTGTCAAGTCCCGCCAGCTCGTACTCATATTCAAGGGCAATTTTTTCGAATAATTTTGATGCATTTACAGGTTTAGCTACCATGGATTCCAACTCCAGTTTTTCTTTGGTGAAGCTGGAGAAATCATTGATGAGTTCGACCATATATTCTGACTTCCTTTGAATCAATTCATAATATTCCTGCTTTTCAGTTTCTGGTAAGTCCTTGTGTGCAGCCAGCAGTTCAGTAAAACCGTTAATAGAGGTCAGGGGTGTTTTCAAGTCGTGGGCGATAGCGGCAATCATATCGGTTTGCTCTCTGTGGGCGAGTTGAAGCCTATGCTCCATCTTATTGAAGTGCTTATAAAGTTCTCCGATCTCGTCATTACTCCTCAAAGCTAGCGGAGGCATTGGATGTACAATATTTACTTCTTCCAGCCTGGTATTCAGAAGCTGAATGGGTTTCTCTATGCAAAAATGAATATAGATAATCAGAATAATAAATATGAAAAAGGCAATGCCAAATATGGGCAGGAGCAATGCAATATATCGTGAGTCCAGCAATGAACTGCGTATAGGGGAATATACTGCAAAGACAAGCTTCAGGTACATTCCAATTGAAAACATAAAAATTATAAGCATCAGCAGGAATAAGAGAGGAATTTTTATTTTCAGTTTCATACTATTGCTCTCTTTCCGTGTATTTATATCCTATGCCCCATATGGTTTTAATAAAGTCATATTCAGGACCAAGTTTCTTACGGATATTTTTTATATGGACCGTTACGGTATTTATTTCTCCGTATTCGTCTCCCCAGACGTTTTGATATATCTGCTCACGAGTCAATACATGATTGGGGTGACGCATAAGAATAGACAAAATTTGAAATTCCTTCGTTGATAAGTCGAGCTTCCTGCTATGCAGGAATGCTTCAAACGTCTTATCGTTCAAAATGAGCGGAGCATCCGCCTTTTCGTTACTGGTACTAAGTTCATCCCACTCTTTAAACAGCCTGTCCACTTTTCTGAAGTGGGCCTTTATCCTGGAGGCAAGCTCCCGAATACTGAAAGGTTTGGTCATGTAATCGTCTGCTCCTATTTCAAGCCCGACGATTTTGTCAATGTCCTTATCACGCGCACTTAAAAACAAAATTGGAACATTATAAGATTTTCGGATACTTCTGCAGACATCAAGTCCATCCATATCAGGCATCACTATATCAAGAACGATGAAATCAATGTGGTTTTCTTCCAATGCAGATAAGGCTTCTTTCCCGGAACATGCCGAAATTATTGCAAATTGCTCGTACCTTAAACTCTTTGTGATGAGTTTTACGATTTCTTCATCGTCGTCTACAACTAATATCGTTTTTGGCATCTTTATACCTCCCAACCTCTTTAAATGGATCTTGTTGATGCAATTCCCAGTGCACCGCATTCTGTTATACCTCATCGTCGGTTGGATACTGGGCTGTAAGCGTCTGTTTCATTTTCGCCGATGGCTTGCCTGAGTTCTATTCGTATCCCCCTGTTAATACGGGCTTTCGAAATTCCGGATAATGTCTAATTCGCGGACTCTGTAGAATATCCTTTATATAAACATTACTTCTATATGGGGATTGGCCGTAACTACAGAGAATGTTTGGACTTCCAACCGCTGTAGAATCCGCTCATTCTCCTCCTCCCTGTTCACCCGATGCAATTTCATAGTAGGATATAGTAGTATTATCTTTCCTGTACATCTGAACAAATCAATGCATAGAAATTAGACATGTTAAAAAAGTCGGGTTTCCGTCCTAGCTACTAGACACGCTGCAGAAAAAAACAAACCCGTCAGCATGTTTTAGTTCGGTGGGTTATATCAGCATATAAAGAAGAAAAGCCAATCCTAACAATGGATTTGGCTTTTCTTTGGATAGAATTCCCCTTTTATATAGAAACAACATGCTTTTAATTGTTCTGACGAAATGGTTAAGGGATAATGGGATAGGTATTCATTTATAAATGCTGTATTCAGTAAAAGTGCTTTTTCAGAGTAATGAAGCTTTGTAAACCAACATACCCAAGCTAAATCATTCAAAGGATTTCCCCATTCAGCCCTACATAATATCTCCTTTGACTGCTTAGTTAGTTCAACTGGTACGTATTTCAAATCTAAATCCGCATCCTTTAACATAGCAATATTACTTTTTCTTATCCCTTTGCCATTTTCATTAAAGTGGTTTGTATGTATTAGAGTGTCCATGAATACCATTCTTATAGTCCATTAATACAATTCTCATATTAGAAATGTCCAATACATCATGAATGATAGGTGTAACTCCCGACCCCTGTAAAAAATTCAAACAATTTACCTAATTCAATGTATCTTCATTAAATAAATGGACAACCTTAGCCACTAATAATGGATTAGTACCCTCGATAAGAAATGTAAGATTAGTGTATCCGCCTGTAAGACGGATCAAATTCACTTTTCCAAATCTTCCATTTAATTTTTCCGTTATTTCTTCTATCATAACTCCAGATGTAACAATCTCGTTTAGGGTTATCCAGCGAACCTCTGGATTCTATAAACCACGGGTGTTCGTCACTTATATGATTGATCACCAAGTCCATAATAAGTTTCATGCCGCAGTGATGAACTTCATTTAGTAATTGATCAAAGTCCGCCATCGTGCCGAATTCAGCCATGATGGAACAGTAATCACTGATGTCATAACCATTATCATCGTTGGGTGCCTTATACATCGGGCAGATCCATATCAGATCAATACCGGATCTTGAATATAATAGCAGTTTTGAGGACTAAACTTTATTTAACGTATTATGCTTTATCATGGCTAAGGTACATTCTTGCTTCGTATGGACGCAATTCGCTCTCCGTCATATCACCTGTATAATTGCATATCAACAGCTGATTCGTCTGTGCCAATTGTCCCTGAAGCGGGAGTTCGGTCGTATATCCTTTGAAATTGCATACGACAAGAATTTTGGTACCATCCAATGTTCGGGTATATGCAAACACGTCTTGATTCTCTGGAAAGATCAGCTCATATTCACCATATACGATTACTTCATGATCTTTCCTTAATTGAATTAACTTCCGGTAATAATGGAATATGGATTCGGGGTTATTCAAACTTTGTTCGGCATGGATGTGCTTATAATTCGGATTCACCTTAATCCATGGTTCCCCTCGTGTAAAACCAGCGTTATCGGAAGTATCCCATTGCATAGGTGTTCGTGCGTTATCGCGTCCTTTGGCGTAGATGGACTCCATAATGTTGCGTTCAGGATAACCTTTCCCCATTCTTTCCTTATAAAAATTGAGCAATTCTATATCCCGATAATCTTCAATAGCATATTGAACATTCGTCATGCCCAATTCTTCACCCTGATAAATGTATGGCGTACCTTGCATGCCATGAAGAAGGGTGGCCAACATTTTAGCTGATTCGATCCTGAATTCTCCATCATTTCCCCAACGTGAAACGATTCGTGGCAAGTCGTGGTTATTCCAGAATAAACTGTTCCAGGCGTCACCCTTGAGCTCCGTCTGCCATTTGGACAGCACTTTTTTTAATGACATAACATCTAAAGGCTTTAGATCCCACTTTCCTTTGCCTTCTTGTTCATCCAAGCCGATGTGTTCAAATTGAAATACCATTGAAAACTCACTGCCGTCCGGGTTGCTGTACAGTTTGGCGATTTCCGGAGTGGCGCCCCATGTTTCTCCAACGGTTAGCAGGTCTTCCGCTTTTTGAAACGTCGCTTTGCTCAGTTCCCTGATATATTTATGCAGATTAGGCCCGTTTCCCGTAATCTTCAAATCCGGTTCTTTACCGATTAAGTCGATCACATCAAGTCGAAAACCACCAACACCCTTGTCGATCCACCAATAGATCATGTTGTATATCTCCTGTCGGACTTTAGGGTTTTCCCAGTTAAGATCCGGCTGTTTTACAGAAAATAGATGTAAATAATATTGCCCGATCTCAGGCACCCATTCCCAGGCTGAGCCACCGAATGTGGACCCTAAGTCGTTCGGAGGCGTTCCTTCAACGCCATCTCTCCAGACGTAGTAGTCATGGTACGGATTGTCTTTGCTTTTTTTGGATTCTTGAAACCAAGGGTGTTCATCCGATGTATGGTTCAACACCAAATCCATAATGATCCGAATGTCTCGTTTCCCGGCTTCATGAATTAACTTTTCCATATCTTCCAAAGACCCAAACATCGGATCGATATCCTGATAATCTGAAATATCATACCCATAATCATCTTGAGGGGACTTGCAAACGGGTGATAACCAAATCGCACCGATGCCGAGTTCCTGCAAATAATCCAATCGGGACACAATGCCCTCCAAGTCGCCGATTCCATCTCCGTTACTATCTTGAAAGCTCCGTGGATATATTTGATATACTACGGTTTCTTTCCACCATTTTTTATTTTTCATGTTTCATTCAACCTCTCTTTCACACGAAACGTGGTTTATTTTCATCAACTCACAGCATCTCGTTATTCTTTGACGGATCCTACGACAATGCCAGTCACAAAGTATTTTTGCAGCAGCGGATAAATCAGCAATAGCGGGATGACAGCGACTACGATTTTGGCCGCATTCAGGTTTTTTTTCGAAATTTCAGTCAGGTTGCTGAGCTCACTGGAATTCGTGCCGGCTTGAAGCAAATCGGCAATATTCACGTTAAGGGACTGAATATAGGTCATTAGCGGATAATTGCTGACTTTGGTCATATAGATCAAACCGCTGAAGAAGTCATTCCATGTACCCACGATACTGAATAGAGCGACTGTTGCCAGCGCAGGAATGGACACAGGAACATACACTTTGAACAAGACCTGGAGCGGATTCGCCCCATCGATGAACGCTGCTTCTTCAAGCGCTTTAGGTACAGCGGAGAAGAAGTTCATCACGAGGATGACACTGAATATCGGGACAGCGCCTGGCAGAACAAGTGCCCAAATCGTATTCAACATATCCAGGTTTTTGATCAGCAGGTAACTCGGAATCATGCCTCCACTGAACAACATGGCAAAAATCATAATATTCATATAAATGTTTCTGCCTTTAAAATCCCTTTTCGATTTGGATAACGGATAAGCCATCAAAATAATCAGAGTCATGTTAAGCACAAGGGTAAGCGCGACACGTAGAACAGATATGCCAAAGGAACGCCAGAACTGTGGATCATCAATAATTTTAGTATACGCTGCAGTTGTAAAATTGACCGGAACGAGACCTACAGCATTCGCTGATACCGCCTCGCTGCTACTGAATGAAATGGCAACGATATTCCATAACGGAAGAAGGCAGGCCAATGCCAGCATGATGACGATGGCATAGATGACAAACCGGCCAATTCGATCTTTTAAGTTTGCAGAATAGGACACAGGTTTCGCCTCCTTAGAATATTTTCCGGTCCGTATATTTTTTGGCCAACTGGTTGGCAGACAAGAGTAAAACAATGCCGATCACGGACTTGAACAAGCCAACAGCCGTACCGAAGCTATACTGTCGCCCAACGAGACCGATCCTGTAGACATAGGTATCCAGAATATCGCCCGACTCATAGACAACCGGGTTATACAGATTATAGATTTGATCGAAACCGGCGCTCAAAATATTGGTCAGGCTCATTACACCCATGAGCAGAATAATAGGGAGCATGCCCGGCAACGTAATATGCCATACTTTTCTCCACCAACTGGCTCCATCCATTCCTGCCGCTTCATACATACCGGGATCAATCGACGTAATAGCAGCCAAATAGACGATGGAACTGTAACCAAACTCCTTCCACACGTCTGTTCCGATAATCAGTGGCTGGAACCAGGTGTTGCTGCCAAGGAAATTAATATTTTCCAGGCCAAAGAACGCCAACATTTGATTCACAATTCCGTCCAAACTGAACATGTTGACAACGACGGATGCCAGTACAACCCAAGATAGAAAGTGCGGCAGATAAACAATCGTCTGCACGGATTTTTTTACGTATTTAATACGAATTTCATTTAACAAAACGGAAAAAATGATGGCCATCATCGTTCCGAGCAGAATCTTGCCAATAGCAATCACCAAGGTATTGCTGACGACCTGCGCGATATCCGGCAGCTTAAACATATAAATAAAATGCTTCAGCCCTACAAATTCGGAGCCGAACATGCCCTTGGCGGGTATATAGTCCTGAAAAGCCGTAATGATGCCGACCATTGGAACATAGCTGAAT
Source organism: Paenibacillus sp. FSL L8-0340 (assembly GCF_038593145.1). Taxonomy (NCBI): domain Bacteria; kingdom Bacillati; phylum Bacillota; class Bacilli; order Caryophanales; family Paenibacillaceae; genus Paenibacillus; species Paenibacillus sp. FSL L8-0340. The sequence goes on along the minus strand of NZ_CP151967.1, from coordinate 3,653,811 downwards.
ACAAGCAAAAACAAAATGCCTGGCAGCATCATCATATGGTACATGGCACCGGCGCCAAGCCGGCCCCTTGCTTTCAAATTCCCCTGTTTCATGGATGAACCCCTTTCTTCAAGAAAGGCTGCGTATCGCAGCCCTGCCACTGTTCATGATGTTTATTGTTTTGATGCGACCTCGTCTTCAATTTCCTGAATGATTTGATCACCACCTTGTTTCTTCCAATTGCTGACGAATGTATCGAAGTAATCGAGCGGTTCTGAACCGGTCACGATTTTGATAAATGATTCCTGCTCCAACTTCGTCAGATTGGCCCACGTCTGTTTCATGCTTGATGTAGTTCCAGAGAAAGCAGGTGTCATCCAGACGAATTTTTTTTCCTGTGTCAGTTTGTCGATCAGTCCAACTCCGTTGATCCGCGAATGATATTTCGACCAAGCAGTCGCGTCATCCGTATCCATGTCGCTTAAATAGGTTTTGATACTTCCGATATTGTTCTTCGATTCGGTTGTACGAACCTCATCCAGGCCAATCTCTCCTTTAATCCCACGAACGACGTCAGAGTAATCATCCAGCAGCGATGTAGCCGAGTTGACTTCGATATTAAAAGGTCTCGTAGAACCGTCTACCCCGGTCTCTTGATACTTGGCAGCTTCCGGCATGGTTGCTGCGGCATCTTTATCATTAGCCAGTTTATCGTAGAACAGGTTTACAATCTTAACGGCCAGCTCAGGGTGTTCATATCCTTTTTTCACCACGATAAACTGATTGGATGGATTGGCATGTGCCACGTTGACATTGCCGTCTGCATCCTCCAACGTATACGCCGAGAATTTTGCATTTTTATCCATCTGCTTCACGCTGATCAGTCCCCAGTCAGGGATATGCCACGGTCCAAAAGCGATACCGCTTTGGCCATTGGTGTAGAGTGCAGTAATGTCATCAAACGTGCGGGTCCCAAATTGCGGGTCAATGATGCCATTCTTGAACCAATCCGCCATGATGCCCAGCATTTGCTTGGTTTCTTCTGTCGTGGAACCATACACGATTTTGCCCTCTTCACTATTCATCCAATATTGCGGGAACGCTCCCTCGGTTGAGGCAACACCCAGCATGGTATAAGCAGAGCCATTATAATCTGTTGTATTCAGCGTGTTCACAAATGGAATACCTACCGGGTTCCCGGATTGGCCAGGATCTCTTTTCAGGAATTCCAGCGCTGTTTTCTCCACTTCATCCAGCGAGATGGTCCCGTCTCCGTCTGCATCAAGTTGAATTCCCAGCAGATCCAGCCAATCTTGACGGACCCAAACCATCGTTGGTGCGGAATCCAGGGAAGTCGCCGGTAGGCCCATCAAACGTCCATCGATCGTCGCATTGTCTAATGCACGGCCATCATAGGAATCGTACATCTGCTTGATGTTATCCGTAGCATATTGATCATAAATGGCTGTCAGATCCTCAATCAGATCATTATCCACCAGTTCTTTCAGTTCATCTTTGGAATCGACGCGCATCATGTCAGGCAATTCCCCGGAGGCGATGGCGAGCGAAACTTGACGGCTATAATCTTCACCATTGGCTTCAAATTGATCTGTAATCTGAGCGTTAAACGTGTCTTTGACCAGCCGAGTATACGCGTTGTTCTCATAGGTATCTCCAGCCGGCAGTTTCGGGTTGGCTGTGGTCACCCGTCCCATGGTTACGGTGATTTCGTCTTTATAGGCACTGAACGGATCTCCCGGCGTTACCTCATATTTGCCTGCTTCCTCTGCAGTAGGAGGATTGGAAGAGTCTCCACATGCCGCGAGTGTTGCAACCATCAAGGCAGACATGGACAGCACGGCCAGTCGCTTCGTCAACCGTTTGCTTTTCATGGACCATTTTGTTCTCATCTAGTTCGATTCCCCTTTATTCTGATATCAATTTTGTTTACGCTTTCATTATAAAATGGATTGAAGACCAATCGAGATAGGGATTGCACGTCCGTTTGGATAGAGAAATGGTTACAGTTTTCAGTCGGTAATATAATACATTGGTTAGCTTGTGAGCATATACCCTACCTACTGACCTACATTCGTCTATCTATCCTTATTCTTGATCAAAAACAAAGGCCAGCAGCTCCTAAAACAGGAAGCTGTCGGCCTTCATTTATCAAAAATCGATAAAATGTCTTTCGTATCATTTACATGACAGCCTACAACGATCATGGAATACGGTCACTTTTCTCATAAAATGGATGTTCGGTCATTGGGAAGATATCCGCTATTTATTCCCTCTGCCTAGCTGCCGATACTCGCTTGGCAGAAGACCTGTCAGTTCACGGAAAATCCGGCTGAAATATTTTTCATCCGTATAACCCACCCGCTCCGCAATCCAGAAAATCGTGTTGTTCGTATTGAGCAAATACTCTTTGGACTTCTCTACCCGGATGAACCGGGAGTACTCATTAAAGGTTTTCCCCATCAGATCTTTGAAACATTGACTGAAATAGCTTCGGCTGATGTTGAGTTGTTGGGAGAGACCTGAAGCTGTATATGCCTGCTCCAAATCATGTTGCACGATCATCACCGCTTTTTTCACGGCATCGATGATTTCCGGTGAATATGAAGTCTGTTCATCGGTCTTTCGAATGCCTGCAGCAGTCTGCTTGATCCACTCTTCGACCTCGAACCAGGACTCGAAAGAATGGATCATGGAGATTCTTCCAAGCGTAGTTTGGGCAAAAAGGTGGTTCCACTCCATAACGATCGAGTACAGCAATCCCATCAACTGACCTTTATGTAATCGTAATGATTTGAACTGGTCAATAAGTTGGTTGTAGTAACTGTCATGATGGGTCCATAGTGTTTGGAACCAACTTTGCTTAATCCGGTCAATGTCCTCATCCTGCGGTTCTTTTGAAAATATGTCTCCCTCTTTCATCGAAACGGGAATGACTTGGTCACTGGGGTTGTACGCATAGAATAAAGACGTCTCTGTATAATTCATAATCCAGTTTTTGATTTGCGACCACGTTCGCTCTTGTACATCAGACAAAACCAACAACGTACTTTGGGGGACTTGATTCAGGGATAGCTTTAATTGATGAAAAAGTTGATCCTCTTCGTACTGGGGTACTGCCCACATCCAGCTATTCCGCTCAACCTCCCACCTTATCTCATCTTCATGCGCAGTTAGCTCCATTGTCCACGTATGTTCTGATTTGCGATCCAGTGAAACAAGTGCATACACATTTCGATAATGGACATTAATTACATTCTGTGAAGGCATCTTTATTTTCGTGTTCGTCAACCCGTTAATTCGGGTATGTATCCGATGCAGAACATGTTCGAATTGCTCTTTTTCCAGCTGGACTTTGGCTATATAGTCGATGGCTCCCAGCCTGAGCGCTTCCTGGATATAATCGAAATCCTGATGCAGTGTTAACACAACGATATGAAGTTCCGGATAGAGCTGCCTCGCAGCATGCATCAGTTCAATCCCTGACATTACCGGCATGGCAAGATCCGTCAACATTAGATCGACCGGTTGGGATTTCAGAAAATCCAGTGCTTTCGCCCCGTTACTTGCTTCTCCTACAACTTCCATGTTGAACTCGTTCCATGGCATCGCAGAGCTAATGCCTTTGCGTACCAGCTTATCGTCATCCACAATCAATACCTTAATCATGCCGAGATATCTTCTCCTTTAATAGGCAATATGAGCAGTATGCTTGTCCCCGTTCCCACTTCACTCTCGATCACCAGTTGTGCTTGATCCCCGTACTGTGCCTTCAACATACGGTGAACGTAATTGAGTCCTATACCCATCCCTACTTTTTGTTGTTCAGCTACACGATTGTTCAGCAGTTTATGAATGGCTTCCTCGGTCATGCCTGCACCATTATCTTGTATCATAATGTTCAACGTTTCAGTGCGTGTAACTTCAATTTGAATAAAACCTTCGTCACTCAGTCCATGATATAGCGAATTTTCAACCAGCGGTTGCAAAATAAAGCGAGGCACAGGAATTTGAAGCACTTGTTCATCTGCAGTAATGCGGACATCAAATTCAAAGTCATATCGAATTTGCTGCAAAATCAGATACTGCCTTAACGCATCAATTTCCTCTTCCATCGTGGATACTTGCCCTAATTTGCCCAAATTGTAATACAACAGCTTGTTCAAGGACTGCACCAGCTTGTCGATCTCCCCTTGTCCGTTCATGACGGCCAGCCAGTGCACCGTATCCAGTGTATTCATCAGAAAGTGCGGGTTGATCTGATAGAGCAGTTTTTCCACTTCCAGGTCTGCACGAATCTTCTCTTTCTGCTGCACTTCCTTGAAGAGGTCACCGATTTGATGCTGCATATTGGAAAATTCACCCAGCAGAAAATCAAATTCGGGAATCTGAGTTCGAGCTCGGCTCCCTGTCGATTGTGGATTCTTGGACATCCCATTGATTTCGGAATGGAAGAGTCCGAGTGGTTTGTAGACCATCTTCCACAGAAGCCAAGCAAGAAATACGGTAAAACCAAGGAAAAATAAAGCGACCAGCAATATTTGAAGCAGCCACTGGTTTTTCTCCTGTTGATATTGAGCCTGTGAAATGACCGATACGACACTCCATTTCTGTGAGGAATCCTCTTTAAACCAGTGGTACCCGCGGGATATTCCGTCCTTCACAGGGTCGACTGTTAAGCTGGAGAAATTCTCCCCGACCTTCATGGCTTCCGGTATTTCACTGTACACAATGTTGCCTTCTCCATCCAGGATCAGATGAGATAAAGCGCCGTTGTATTGATTGTAACCCAAGATATCCTCTGTAAGACGAAAGCCGGATTCTACGTAAATGTACGCATCGTCCCTTTTGGGAAGTTGTACTCTTCGCATAGCAGACAGAACGAGTTTGTCATCGAATCGATTCATGCTGATATGGGGACCATAGTACTTAATTCCATAGGTTTGGAAGAGCACAGGCAAAGACTCAGGAGAAAAACGATCCTTGACCGGAAAGTTACCGAACTGCGTAGTGCCTTCTTTCTGGAAGTAATATAAGGTCAAACCGATATTTGGATTGGTAAACGTGACAACGCTTAATCCGCTCTTTAATTCGTCCCTGGCATCGATCAATTCGAAGATATCGGAGGACGGATTCAAAAATTCATCCATCCTTTTGCCTACAGTGCCACTGTAAGACAATTGCTGCGTAACGTGATTCAGATTGGTGATTGAATTCTCCAATGAGGATGTCACCTGCTGTAAATTGCTACGGATGCCATCATCGATCTTATTTGCGAAAATGGAGTCAATGGTATAGTAAGAAATTGCAAATATGCTGATAAAGGGGATAAACGCACTGAGAAAGAACAATAAAAAGATTCTTTTTTTAAGTGTCATTTTGACCTGTTCTCCTTCTAAAAATGAAACAACAAGCTCCTACTTATGGAAGCTTGCTGTGAATATACATACAGCTATACCGATTATCGTTTTCCTCATAGCCCTCGGCCATTTTGAAGCATGTCGGCATTTCAATCCATTCAGGAGGGCACAAATCAGGACAATCTGTCTGTGTCCTGTCCAAGTCCAATTTTCTTTCATAATTATAGATTGATATTCAAATTAGTCAAACACTTTCATACTGAACGGTGCCACAATGCTGCCCGTTAGCCAACCATGCAGCGCAAAATCAGCGCTGCACCACAGAGAATGAAAATTTTAGCTCGGTATTTTATACTGGAAGTACGGCTGGGAGAGGAAGGTCGATGAACTATGGTGCGATTAGAGCCCATCCGCTAGTCTGACTCCAACGACCACGGTGCACCACTGAATGTTGCTCCCGCTGGGAAGCACTCATAGTAGATTAATCCTATTCTGGTTGTTGCACCAGTCTCCAATCATGATGCCGTAGAAAGGTTGAATGGCGTGGATGTAATTATTACATACCCTTACCCCGTATGGGTATGTTATAGTTTGTTTGTAAGAATAGAATCCCACTCCAAAGGAGAGATCATCTTGAAAATCGCAATCATGCTTTTCGATGGAATCACAGCATTAGATGCAATTGGTCCATACGATGTATTTGCTGCTACACTGAAATGTGAAGTGAAGTTTGTCGCTAAGAAAAAAGGGTTAATCAAACTGGACTCAAATATGGGTTATTTGCATGCCGATTACAGTTTTTCTGAAGTTACTTCAGCTGATATTCTCGTTGTTCCAGGTTGCAGTCCGCCAAATTATAAAACTCCAATGAATGACGAAGAAACGTTAAATTGGATTCGCCAAATACATGAAACTACGAAATGGACCACGTCGGTTTTTTAACGGCTCTCTGATTTTGAGCGCCGCAGGCTTGTTAAATGGAATCGTAGCCACCAGTCATTGGGGATCCTTCGACCTGCTTCAATCTCTTGGAACAATTCCAACAGATGAAAGAGTGGTTCGTCAGGGCAAAATCGTTACAGCAGCCGGTGTCTCCTCTGGTATTGATATGGCACTTCAATTAATAGCATGGGAATTGGGAGATGATATGAGTAAAGGAGTCCAGCTGATTTTGGAATACGATCCTCAGCCTCCGTTTGACACGGGTTCCCCAAAGAAAGCGCCTGCTTTATTGGTAGAACAAATAAGAGGGATGTTACAAGAGTTTGCAAAACGGGAGCCCAATTTATAAATCACAAATAATTCAGCATATTCTCAATAGCGTTATTGGGGTAGGTTGGGGTAGGTTGAGGTAGGTGTAAGGTATCTGAGCAAGACCTCATTCCGGTATTAACGTGGCTTAAACGTTCAATATTGTTAGTACTTGGTAGCGGAAATATCCAAAGAAGAAGAAGGAGCGAAGTGCTCCTTCTTTTTTATAAATCGGGATCATTTGAATTAAAGAGAAACCTCTCATTGGATGCACCCCGGTGCTATATCTCATTAGTAGAATGTACAAGTCTTAGCACGTTAAATTGCATAGTTACTAATTTTTCAAAAAAAGTTGTATGTGTCTTCGTTTCTAACGGTTACCCCTTAGCGGGGTGAAAACTGGTTATTTTAATGTTCAAATCCTCTTAACAGTGTGAATCTGCGTTTTGCTGGCGGTGCCCCACTAACGTCTCCCGATAGTTCAATGCTCTGAACTTGTTGTGATTAGAAGGACAAGTCCAAAAAATAATATATCCAAATAAGACGGCGCCCCAAAAGGTGTTTCCAAAAGTATCATCACCATGCTTAATTTTTTTCAGAAGTGCCACTGTATTCACATAAAGGATAACACTTGCTATCGGGAGACTGAAGACAAAAAAGACTAGCATTAATTTAAGCTCATTAGACACCGTTGTCTCGATCTTGGGTATGCGGGAACAGAAGAAGCGTGTGGAACAGCTCTCCAAGTGTTATTCTTCTGCACGCATACTCCACAATTTCCTTGGGGGTTCACCATCCCATGACTCTACGGGTCTATGCCCTTACCTTCCTTCGTTTCACCTGACCAAGGCGTGGAGACCGATAACGTTTAGCTGACGGGTCTGAGCCCTTATCGGGCAGGAACTCGGTCCTCCGTGCTTTCTTTTTGAAATCCTACGAATGAGTCAATATACGTGATCGCTTAATCAGTCTTAGGCAGCTTGAATGCAAGTAGGGGCAGCTTTTCCAGGAGAAAAGGCTTCTCCCCTTTGAACGATGCCAATGATGATTCGTGCCAGTTTTCCAAGTAGTTTAAATACTGATTGTTGCTTTTCATTTGCTTGACTTGAACATTATTCTCATGCAGCTGTCGGAACATCGGATGATTTCCAACGAGTTGGAGCGTGGCCAGATACAGGTATTTTCGCAGCGTAGCATCGCCCCTTTTAGAAAGCACAATCTGTCCCTTTCGTTTCCCTGAAGTACTTTCGGTTCAATTCTCTCTAGTATCTCTACCATCCGTTCGAACTCTTGTAATAGCCATTGTAAATCCTGTTTCGCTTCATTTAGAGCAGTCGTTTCGCCTATACTGTTCTTAGCTTGAGCGATGAGCTGCGCAGCCTTCTGCATGCCAGTCGAGCCACCAGCTCGTTTCATATGCTCTCTCCATCTCGTGATCACCTCTGATACGGAAAGAGACTCTAAATCCTGCGGAGAAGGGAATTCTTTAAGCGTAGCTATGGAACGTTTGCATGCCCAGTTTTTAAACACCGAGAAATACTCGGGGAACCGAATGTCTAACCAGCGAATGATCCGGTTCTGTAGCCGTACACTATTCGTCACCCAATATTCCCGGTCACTCATAATTGTTCGTAACTTCTGAAAGACGATAGCCTGTCGCGAGTATTCATAGTAGTAGCCTCGACTGATCACATCAGCAATGACAAGCGCATCCTTCGGATCACTTTTGGAGGGGGAATTATCGCGGTTCTCCTTGTTTCGTTTGGTGGTTGCCGGATTCACCATTTCAACGCCTATGCCTTTGTCGGTAAGCCAATTGGTCAGGTTATACCCGTAGTGTCCGGTCGGCTCCATCCCGATTATGAGATCCTTTAAGCCGTGTTTCTGCCCTATTCCCTCGATCCACCGATCTAATTACGCTTGTGCAACATGAGTTTCCTTCGCGATATCTATACCCACAACAAGGTGAGATGTGGAAATTCGTTCAATGCGTTGATTTTGACCGTCTGATTGTTTAAACTTCATAATAAGAGCGCCTCCTTGATGGTGTTGGGTTATAAACCCGTCGACAAACCCATCATACCGAGGCGCTCCTTTTTTGACAAAGACCAAATCTTAGGCCTTACAGGAATGTTTAGTTCAATCAAAAGCAGCCTTTCCTTTTGGACTGAACTGCCGAGTTGGTTTTTTTCAACTATCGTTTCCGGTTAGTGCAAAGATTCTTAAAACACGAGCGCTCGTACAACTAAACAAGCCTTTGAAGTTTGACATTACATTCTGACGTTGTTGCAGTGACGCCGTGAATGTATATGCTTTAAGGTACTTACGAAACCGATTGAACTAAACTGCCCGCTACTACAAATAATAACGACTGCCGAAGCAACCGCTATTAAACTATAGTTTTCATTCAGTTTTGTATAAATGATCCATGAACTTATCGTGTAATTGTATTCCATCTCGTAAAGACTGCTTAGTCTCTTGATCGATCAAATCTACTTCAAAGTTCAACCCACCATAACCATCAATCATTTCCATAATGCGATAAATCACTTGCTCAACGAGCTCATTCTGAATTACAGCAAGTGCTTTTAGATCTTCTTCGGAGTTCAGCTTATTTCGAAGAAATTGATATGCCTCATCGGAATCGGTCCATCGAATGTTTGATTGAGGGTGGAAGCTTGCAACTGATAAATCAACATTAGTATCTTTAATTCCTTTTAAGTTTTCGAAAAGTAATCTCTGCTTCTCAGTCAACATATCATAGAACCCCTCCGTCAATATCTAATCTTTGTTCTATTATACACCTGTGTATTATTCAACCATCCTGCCGTTAGTTCAATCAAAGGCAGCCGTTCCTTTTGGATGGCTGCCGAGTTGGTTTGGTTGTTTTTAACTATCGTTTCCCGTTAGCCATACATGCAGCGCAAACGACGCACCACAGATGATGAAAATATATGTATCTGTTATACTGCTACTATGGCTGGGAGATGAAGGTGGATAAGCTATGGTGCCTACGACCTAATTTGAGCTTAATGAAAACAAGGGAGCAGCTCTGCCGTGGCAAACTACTCCTTGTTTGATTCAACTATCCTTCATCTTTCACTCAATGATTTACTTTGTTTCTAACGAATCAGATTGTTCACTACGGAGGACTTCATTTATTTGACACCATTCAAAATTTAGGAATAGCTTCCTTTTGTGCATTTGAAATAAAAAGGGAGTATATTGTATTTTTGTCGAATTTGCAGTAATAAACATATGAGAAGTATTGAATACAAACAAGTGTTTCCTGTCACGTCAATATACATAAAGTGAGGAGCATAGACCATGATAATCAAACCAAGAACACGCGGCTTCATATGCACAACTGCACATCCAGAGGGATGCGCCAGCCAAGTTCAACAGCAAATACAAGCGATAACAAAACGGCCGAAGATCCAGGGCCCCCGTAATGTTCTGGTAATTGGAGCCTCAACCGGATATGGTCTTGCTTCCCGCATTACATCTGCTTTCGGTGCGGGCGCAAGCACAGTGGGCGTGTATCGGCAGAGCAGTCCCAACGGAAAACGGACTGCATCCGCTGGCTGGTATAATTCAGCGGCGTTTGAACGGCTTGCCGAAGAAGCTGGCCTGCAGTCATACAGTGTCGCTGGTGACGCTTTCACGCAAGAAACCAAAGAGCGAACTATTGAGCTGATCCGCCAGAAGCTGGGACAGGTCGATCTTGTGGTCTACAGTGTTTCTACTGGACGACGGAGTGATCCGCAGACCGGTGAGGTGTATCAATCTGCGCTGAAGCCCATCGGGCGCACCTACACTAATAAAACGGTAGACTTCCATACCGGTGAAGTAAGCACCATATCTATTGAGCCTGCCACAGAAGAGGAAATCCGCGGCACGGTCAAAGTGATGGGCGGTGAAGATTGGCTGCTGTGGATTAATGCTCTCCGGGAAGCGGGTGTGCTGGCAGACGATGCGACAACGATAGCCTACTCCTATATCGGGCCGGAGCTTACGGATGCAGTCTACCGCTCCGGAACCATCGGCCGGGCTAAGGATCATCTGGAAGCCACCGCCAGAGAGCTTAACGGGCAGATGAAGGTTCATGGCGGTCGCGCATTCGTCGTAGTTAGTAAAGGGCTGGTGACCCAATCGAGTTCCGCCTTGCCGGTTGTTCCTTTATACATCTCAGTCCTGTTCAAAGTCATGAAGGAACTGGAGCTGCACGAAGGTTGTATTGAACAGACATACCGACTGTTTGCAGATCGTCTCTATACAGGTGGAGAAGTTCCGCTGGATGAGGAAGGACGTATTCGTATTGATGACTGGGAAATGTCGCCTGCCGTTCAAGCTGAGGTAACCCGCCTCTGGAATCTTTTGTCCACAGAGCATATGAATGAACTTACCGACCTGGAAGGCTACCGCAGAGAGTTCTTCCAGTTGTTTGGCTTTGAGAATGCAGATATCAACTATGAAGCAGACACGAACCCGGAAGTTGCTATACCAAACTTATTCCAATAAGTCTGACAAGTAAGTTAACCAAGTGTTTCCTTCCTCAGATAGCTAGATAGAAAGAAGCGCTGTTCCGGGCCAGGAGCTTTCCATAATAGGCGATAGGTCCTGCACGAGATCCTCTTTGTACCAGTCCGACTATAGCGTAATATCAGGGTGTTCCAATGCCGTTGCCTTTATTGATTTAACTCCCATTTTTGTTTCATTTGTAGGAGGGTCGATATGCCGATCAAGAAAAAGATCACCCTTAAACAGCTTGCCGATGAGCTGGGATTAACCGTTCATACTGTTTCTAAGGCACTTCGCGGGCTGCCCGGGATGTCGGAGCATACCCGAAATGAGGTTCGTCTGCTGGCCGACAAGCTCGGCTATCATACCAAAGAACAGGAACGCAGCCAGTTGTTCGAAAATACACCACTATATGCGGGTGCGGGACGCCGCTTTATCTTCTTGATTGCAGCGGACCAGGGACTGAAGTCGGAGCTGCACCGCATTCTGCTGGAGAGTGTACAGCAGCGTCTGGCTGAAGCCGGTCATGCGGTTGAAGTTGTTTTTGTGCCAGATGATCTTTGGCAGCCGGGAAGGTTCAAATCCTGGAGAGACAGGAACAACCTGAAGTATGCAGATGGAATATTTATCAGCCCGGTTATCCCTGAAGCTGTGGAAGCCCGACTGATCGGATTGCCCATGCCGCGCATTCTGCTTCATTTCCCGCCTCCGGGAGCAGGTGTGGACAGCGTGATCTGGAATGTGTATGACGCTATGCAGCAAGCAACCAGGCACTTAATTGCCATGGGACACCGCCGCATCATGTATATCGGAGATATCCGGCGGAGCCGGGGATACCGGATGCGCTGGCAAGCCTTCAACACTGCAATAGATGAAGCCGGAATGAGCTTACCCTTAGATGAGTTCCATATCTTTGAGCTGGATGGGCCGCAGGATAAATGGACAGGCAGATGGCAGGAAAAGATCAGCCGTTATGCCCCCACTGCCTTTGTGTGTGCTTCACAGGACGCTCTGACCCGTACCTATCTGGCCTGTCAAATCACAGGCCATACCATTCCAGGCGACTTCTCCCTGATTGGACTGGAGCCTGAAGCAGTATTGCCTGGCATCCTGCCCGATATCGCCCGGCCCACATTGCCTGTGACGGAAACCGGGTATCGCGCAGTGGACCGGATGTTGTGGCGGATCGCTAACCCGGCCCTCCCCTACGAGCAGATTATGCTTCAGGGCGGTCTTCATGGAGGGACCACCGTCCGCAAAGTTCTCCCTTTCACTTGACGGTAATCCTACTGCAAAAGATTACCCCCGTCCGGGAACAAGGTGCTGCCTGTTGTAAAGGGGTTCGTCATCAGGTAAAGTACTGTATGCGCAATCTCCCCATCATAGCCAACACGTCCCAGTAGCAGACAGTTTCTCGTATTCTTTAAGATGTTCTCTCCGCGAGCTGGAAGAGGCCATGTTAATTGAACGGAAAGTGTTCCCCAGTATCCCCGCAAAGGTTGAATACAGCCTCTCCGCTCACGGTAAAACGCTGAGTACCCTTTTGGACAGCATGTGCGGCTGGGGGCGTTCTTTTGAGGACGGCGAAGCCGTTTCCACTTGTTCAATGACGGTGTCTCATTGAAAAGAGGTCAGCCAGAAAACTGGCCGACCTCTTTGTGTTGTTACAGGGAATGTGTAATTCAATAATAGCCGTCCGCTATTATCTGCCGATGCGTGCGAATGGAGAAATCAATAAATCAATGTCGCTCCACTCTTTAGGGGAGTTGGACTCTGAAACCCCTGGCGTATCGGAAGTCGCTGGATCATTAGGAAGGGTATCCATTGGCGAGAACTCGCCTTGGTGCAGCATTACACCAATACCTGCATTCTCAATATCCGGATTTCCGAGTGCGCTAAGCGGGATTTTCGCTTCATAGAATGTGTCACGATTTGGATCGTGGCCAAGCGCCATGAAGTTTATAAGCTTGCTTGAATCATTAACATCATCAGCATCTTTCACGCCCCACAGGGATGTATAACCTTTGCCTTTAGCAAATTTAACGGTAATACCTGCTGCTGCGCCTGTCTTATAGTTCACTCCAGCATCGTCAACAGGGAACAAACCGTTTACGGCTCTGGAAATGTAACCGGAGTGGAACATATTCGAAGCGATGTTGAACTGATAATCAGGAAGATCCAGTCCGCCCCAGAGCGGCTTATTTCCATTCTTCTTCCACATATCATTTGTTGCACCAGCACCAGGAATTGTATCAATGGCAATCGTCTGCGGCATATCCATGGAGCGGATCGGTGTACCGCCTGCAGAACCAGCATTGGCAGGATCAACGATGTCTGTAACATCTACATACTGCCAAGCCAGATACACGAACTCACTATCCCATGCAGCCCACAGATGGCTAAGATCCATTGGCGTTTCATGTAGAGACCAGTTGCTGCCGAGTGTACGCGGGTCGTCACCGGCCATGTCGATGGCAATCAGCATGTCATCTGTCCATTCACCACTGTTCACTCCATCAATTGTGATCGGAGTGGATACGCGTTTACCGAATGAAGGATTAGTGGAATATGGCTTGTCACCACCAGGAATAACGATCGTTCCTTTCAATGTTACCACTGTAAGTTCAGCGCTTGCTGCTGAGAAGTTATTTGCAGCATCGAAAGCTTTTACCGTGTAGGTATACGATGTTTCTTCAGCCAAACCTGTGTCCGTGAAAGCAGGAGTTGTTGAAGTTCCTACTTTTACTGCATCACGATAGATGTCGTAACCTGCTACAGCCACATTATCTGTTGAAGCTGCCCAGGACAGGCTCACTGTTGAAGTTGTCTTACCGGTCGATATAAGACTGGCTGGAACACTTGGCGCCTCTGTATCGGTTCCGGCTGAAGTTTCAACGGTTACTTCGTTGCTGGCAGCTGAAAGGTTGCCTGCAGCGTCGAAAGCTTTAACTGTGTACTTATACGAAGTTTCTTTAGTTAATCCTGTGTCGGAATAGCTTGGAACTGTTGAAGTACCCACTTTAGCTCCATTACGATATATTTCATAACCCTCTACACCAACGTTATCCGTCGAAGCTGTCCACTGAAGGGCAACACTGGTAGTAGTTGCTGTACCTGTTACATTACTTGGCGCCGAAGGTGCGATGCTATCACCCGCACCCGATACTTGAATGGTTACTTCATTGCTGTTCGCAGAGAAATTATTTGCAGCATCACGAGCGCGGACTTGGTACTTGTAAGTTGTAACATCCGTTACCGTGCTGTCGATGAATGTTGTTGCCTTCACCGTAAATGTCTCCGTGCTTATACCAGCCTTACGGGTTATTTGGTAATCTGCTACCCCGACATTGTCAGTTGAGGCCCCCCAAGTCAAGGTGATCGTCTTAGGCGTTCCACTGCTTAGATTGCCAGCCAGGTTAGACGGGACAGAAGGGGCAATCGTATCAGCTCCCACCGGTTTTTCCCCAAGCTTCACTTGTCCTGGAGCATTGTTGTTGCCAGGAACGTAAATATTGTCGCCTGCGTTGAAGAAGTAGTTCTTCTGACCATTGCTGTCCCAAACATTGCTTCCGTTATTGAAGCAAGCTTCCAGACGACTAGCGGTTCCAATATCAACAGTTATTTTTTTGTAACCGGGATTCAACGAATCATTCTCCATCTTCACGCCAGGAGCAGACGTCCAAGTGCCACCCTCGGCGCGATAATGAATGTTTACATTCGTCCAGCCCTCTTTGTAGTACACGGTAACTTTATTGCCCGGATTTGCAGTTCCCGGTTTACCGGCAGTCACTTTACCTGCGTCATAGGTATTGTCGCCTATGTCGAAGAAATAGTTCTTCTGATTGTTGTTATCCCATTGACCGCTGCCATTGTTGAATGCTACCTCTGCGCGTGTTGCCGGTGAGGTTCCCAGGTCAATCGTGTGCACTGCATATCCCTGAATTTCAGAATCCTCCATCTTCACGCCCGGACTGGCTGTCCAGTTGCCACCTTCAGCGCGGTAGTGAATGTAAGGATTTGTGTATCCCTTTTTGTAGTAAACAGTAACGGTGTTGTCCGTACCTTGTTCAGGCGGATTGGTCTTAACGCTGAGCTCGTTACTCGGATTGGAGGTTCCGCCGGATTGGCTTCTGGCAATAACTTTAAAGGAATACGTTGTTTCTGCAGTCAAGCCTGTATCCTTATAAGTTGCAGTTGTCGACGAACCAACCTTCACATTGTTGCGGTATATGTCGTATCCGGCAATTCCGGAGCTGTCGGTAGATGCATTCCAAGTCAATGTTACTGTCTTGTCTGTCTTTACAGACACAGCCAGGTTCGATGGAGCCGTCGGTTTAGTCACGACACGCGGATCATTATCGGACCAAGCGCTTCCGTCATACCAGCCTGTTGCTGTTCTGGTGAATCCAGCTTGGTTCTGAGCTGGCACTTGTTTGCCTGTGCTGTCTTTAAAGATAATTGTAGCTTGTTCAGCCGTGTCGAAGCTGTAGACATACCAGTCTCCGCCAGCGCTTGTCATAGCTGGAGCTGTAGCCCAGGTTGGGTCATTGTCCTTAGGTGCTGTGTCGTAGTAGTAGATGGAAGGTGTTCCCCATCCAGCCGGTTTCTTGAGATAAACCTCCAGCTTGGCGTTAGGATCGCCCTTCGTAAAATCGTAAGACGCCGTACCTTCGCCATTTTCATTCGTAGCGTACATCTTCAGTGTTTTCGTGTCATTAATGGCCATGCCTGCGCCAATTGTGATTGTTGTTCCATTGGTAAATGCAGTTCCGTTAATCGGATCACTGCCATCCAGCGTGTACTTGCCGCTGTCCGTATTTTTGATCGAAAGCGTTACAGAGGTAGTTTCGGTTTTAAATTTACCGCCTGCTGGTGAAGCCGTCAGAACCGGGAACCTTTTGTTTACGCCAACATTTTCAATCAGAATAACGCCGTTGGCTCCAGCGGTAAATTTAGCCTTGCCTCCGCTTACAATCCCTTCGTTTTGCGTGTAAGTATCGCGTACAGTAGTGCCATCCGGGAAGATGCCGGATACATTCACATCCACAGTTCCGGAGACTCCTGTAGCAACTACTACTTTATCCAGGATATCATCCTTCTCATAGATGCGTGAGAATGTATACGGACTGTCCGCAATTTTCTTATGAGTTCCTGCGCCTACAGCAATGTGATTGTTTCTGAATTGTCCTATCTTCTGCCAGTGTGACAGAACACCTTGGTGAATACCGCTCCAGTTCATAGATGAACGCGCACCCTGATCCGGGTCAGAGCCGGTAGCTCCGAACGGTCTTGCCGTCTCATCTCCATAGAATGTTTGCACTCCGCCCGGAAGAAGCAGCAGCGCGGTGCCTGCTTGAATCAGGTTTCCACGGTTGTACAACCCTTTATCGTGGGAAGAAAGGTAGCTGAGCATATTGTAGTTAGGCAGATCTCCGTTTAATTCACTTGCATACCGGGAGAAGAGCCCTTCCAGGTCGCTCATATTTGCGCTTTGGAAGGAGAAGTTGATTAAGGAATCAAATCCGTTATCGAAATAAGTGCCGGTTCTTCCGAGGCCATGACCCCACACTTCCCCGGTCATCCAGAAGTTATCTGTCCAGTCTGCTCCCGGTTTCGTTGGGTTGTTCTGCCTCCATTTCGCAAGGGAACTGCTTGCGCTTGTCTTGAGCTCTTTCCATCTATCAGCTTGAACATGCTTTGCAGTATCGATACGGAAACCATCCACTCCGAATTCTTCGACCCATGAAGACAGCCATTTGATCATGTAATCCTTAGGGGCGACGTTCAGGTCTTTGCGGTATTGCTTGGCAGCCGGAACGATCCAGTTGTCGTAACCGCTTGTTTCTTTGTTGAACTTCGTCTTCAGTAGCGGCGGCAAACCGGTACCACTAGTGGATTCGGTCTTGATATCAGGCAGGAACCCTACGCACAGCGTCTGATCGTTACCGCTGCATTGATCGTATCCCGCAATAGTGTTGGCACGAATCCAGCTACTTCCCCACCAGGAAGCCCATGCACTGGAATTATTTGTGTTCATAATGTTATTGTGCGTGTGCCAGTTCTGGCCTTGGCTTTTATCCGGAATCCAGTTGCCGGCGAGTCCGCCGCGGTCACCGTATCCGTATTCCGCCATATCCACAAGTGTCGGATAAGCGACATGGTTCATCACCACGTCAAGGACAACACGAATTCCCTTGGTGTGGGCAAGGTCAACGAACTCGCGCATTTCATCAATGGTACCGATGCTCTTGTCCATCGCAGTGAAATCAAGTCCATAGTAGCCATGGTAGCCATAGTGAGCAAAGTCACCGTCTTTACCGCCTACCCAGCCGTGCATTTGTTCCCAAGGAGCTGTAATCCAAATTGCATTTGTACCCAGATCGGTGAAGTAACCTTCTTCCAGCTTTTTGGTCAAACCTTTAATATCTCCGCCGTGGAATGTACCCACATCCGAGCCCCAGGTATCTGTCTTAGGTCTGCCATAAGCGTTGTCATTGCTGGTATTACCGTTGTTGAAACGGTCTGTCATAACGAAGTAAACGTTTGCATTATCCCAGCTGAATGGGCTTACTTCTTGCTGCTGCCCGCCGTTGCCGATTTTAACGGCAGCAGGAGCACTGAATGCTGATCTCTGTCCAATCGTATCTACAGCTCTGACTGTGTAGGAATACGTTTTGTCATTTGCTACAGTGTTGTCTGAATATGCTGTTCCCGTGGCTTCGCCTTTCAGCATACCGTCACGGAAAATTTCATATTTCACAATACCCTTGTCATCCGTAGAAGGACTCCATATCAGGTTGACTGATATTGTGCCTGATGCGGTTCCCTTCACATTCATTGGCACAGTTGGAAGCTGATCTTGCGTTCCGCCGCCAACGGTAACAGCAGCCGCAGGGCTGAATCCTGATTTCTGACCGACTGTATCTACTGCCTTGACTGTATAGGAATAGGTCTTGTTAGCTGCTACTGTTGAATCGTTGTAAGTAGTGCTGGCGGACTCACCGATGAGAGCGCTGTCACGATAAACCTCGTATTTAGCAATTCCCTTGTCGTCAGTAGAAGCTGTCCAACTCAGATTTACAGAGGTAGTGCCTACTGCTGTTCCTTGTACATTTGTTGGTACTGTAGGGGCTTGATCGGTTGGAGTTGCCACATCTGGTACCCATACCGATACAGAACCGTCTTTAACCTTGAATGTACCATTGCCGCTAGAGCCGATAGTTACTTTATCAGAGAAGTTGCCTGTGATATCTTTCCATTGTTCACCGGCGTGGCTTGTTCCCACATACATAGTTTTCGATCCGCCGGCACGGTCTGTCATGACTGTTGCCAAGCCCGAGTTTGGTTTGGAAGCCAAACCTTCACGAGTCCAGCCGATCATGTCATCACTATCAAGATAGTCGTTTTGTTTACCGTAAGCGTAATCCTTGCGTGCTTTGAGAAGCGGATCAAGCTTGCTCTTCAGCGATTTAATTTTCCCTGTTCCAGGACCAGCAGTGTTGCTGCTTCTGGTTCCATAGTAGTCACCATAGAATACTGAGGGATAACCTTCCTGTCGTGTCAGAGTGTACGCATAAGCTAGCGGTTTAAACCAATCAAGAACCTGTGCGCCATGAGAATCTGAACGGTCAGGCTGCGTATCATGATTCTCAATGAAAGTAACGGATTTACCCGAATTTGTTCCCGTCAATGTTCCGCTGGCCAGGTTGCGCATGCTATAACCTCCGTTGGAACTGGAGGCTGCCGCAAAGTTGTTGCGGAGCGGGAAATCAAATAAGGACATGCTTTGATTCACTTTACCCAGGTAGGAGTTCAATTCAGCTGTACCACCGATAAATTCACCGACAGTGAACAACTCTTTGCCTGTTTTGGTACGGGCATTTTCTACAAATTCCTTCATGAAGCCGTATTTGATATGTTTAACAGCATCTAGTCTGTAACCATCCAGACCCATTTCGTTGACATACCATACGCCCCATTTTTTTATTTCATCTGCAACTGCAGTGTTGTCATAGTCAATGTCGGTACCCATCAGGTAGTCATAGTTACCGTTCTCGGTGCTAACCTCCCAATCCCATGCTTTGCCTGGAAAGCGGTAAATTTTATCGTGGTCCCCTGAACCGTCAAAGTGCGTCCAATTCCATTTGAAATTGGAATAGGCATTGTTGCGGCCATCAAAATTGTATTTTGTCCAAACGTTTGTATTGAACTCGCCGATCGTCTGGTTGCGGTTGTTCCCATGTACTTGCGTCACTTTAATATTCTCGCTTTGATCGCCGCCCATCAAATGATTGACAACGATATCGCCGTAGACTTGAACATTGTTGTTGTGAAGCGATTCGATCGCCGATTTCAGTTCAGCTTTCGTACCATATTTGGTACGTACGGTTCCTTTCTGGTTGAATTCACCCAGATCGTAGAAATCGTAAACGCCATAACCAACATCGTCTGTTCCCACATGGCCTTTATAAGCAGGCGGTATCCAGATTGCCGTGATCCCCACATCGCTCAGATTAGCCGCTTCAGCAGCAAGATGGTTCCAATGTCCACCATCCTTAGGTGTATTCCATTCGAAAAACTGCATCATCGTGTTATTAACCGGCGCGCTGCTGGTTGTTGCAGACGCTTCTATGGACGGTGCTGTCGGGGTCAATGTGGCCGCTGTTGCTTGGCCCGCTGGCAATACTGCAACGCTCCCCAGCATTGAGCAGAGCAGCATCATGCTTAGTAAAACTTTGCAACTCTTTTTCACCATTAGTTTTTTTCTCCTCCTGTACCCTTTGATATGAAACGAGTACGTGATCCGTAAACCAGCAAGCGATCTGCTGCTAAAAATCTGGTTTTTTTCGGACTGCAATCGTTTGCATCCAAGTCCATCTTACCAACTTATGTTAAAGTCTAGTTAAAGTAATGAAATAAGTTTTTAAGCAAAGTCTTTGATTATTCGATAAGCGGTGTTTTAATACTACGCATCCATGGATTCCATCAAAAGTGAAACCGATCCGTTAAATTTATAGCCGGCACCTCTGACAGTATGAATATATAGCGGTTTACTCGGTTTTTTTTCGATTTTTTGCCGCAAGTTATAAAT
Source organism: Paenibacillus sp. FSL L8-0340 (assembly GCF_038593145.1). Lineage (NCBI taxonomy): Bacteria > Bacillati > Bacillota > Bacilli > Caryophanales > Paenibacillaceae > Paenibacillus > Paenibacillus sp. FSL L8-0340. The sequence continues at coordinate 3,633,591 of NZ_CP151967.1, read as the reverse complement.
ATGAACCATGACGGTTCGTATGTCCCCATGCTTAATGTCTTTCCAAATTAGATCATATAAGGTTTCGGTGTGAAATACGCGATTCGGGTTCTTTGCCAGAACAACAAGGAGTCGGAATTCTTTAGAAGATAAAGAGACTTCCTTGCCATAGACAATTACTGAGTGGGTAGTAGGATCGATCTGCAGGCCTGGAAAAACTATTAAATGACGTTGATTAACAGGGAAAGCCCGTTTGTACCTGCGGAGGTGTGCTCTGATCCGGGCGAGCAATACTTCAAAGCTGGAGGGTTTGGCAATAAACTCATCTGCCCCCCGGTTCAAGGCTTCAATCCTAAGATAATCTTCAGTATGATGACTTGTAAAAAGTACTGGTTTATCGCTGAATTTGCGCAATTCCGTGCATAAGTTCAAGCCCCCCGCGCCTGGCATTGACAGGTCAAGAATAATTAAATCAGGATCGTGAGAATGAATGATGCTTACCAATGCTTGTCCGCCGTGAGGATATCCAACAGCATCATATCCATGCTCTAGTAAGGATTGAACCAATATTTTGCGAGGTTCAGTATCATCATCAATGATTATGATTTTTTCCCGCATTCATTTTTCTCCTTTCATAAGATGTGTAAGCGCTTTCCTGATGATGTTAAAGAGACAGCCCTACTTCATTTACAGGGTGGTCGTTTGTTGGCCTATTCCTAATTTAATCAGTAGTAAAAACAATCTCAACCTCTTGTAGATATTAACATTACAAGGTGAACTTTAGAGCGTGTACAAAATCCTGTTATTTTCATACAAAAATATCATATGCTGTGGTATATCGCAACTATATAGACCACAATCTAATCGCCAAATGGGTTACAAGAATGATCAGCAGCGCATCCAGAAAACGAGCCAGGCCATTGAGGGATTTGTGATGTGCCAGTGCATTGCAATGAGACTCTCCAACTGGTGGCCTTGCAATTCTCAGGCCGCACCTCAGGGCTGTTTTTCCGCTACCTGCGAACGCCCTCCCATGCCGTGGTCTCCGAAGCCAGCGTTGCCGCTTATTTACGCAAGTCTATTTTTCGCCTGTTTGCTCATGGTTTCTTAGCTCTGTAGAACTTTTGACTGTCCAGTAAGATTATAAGGCGTTTTTTTCATTCGAATAGGCAGAGAGAAGATCCTGGAGAAATTGTATAAAGGCTTCTGTATCGGTCTTCCTCTCTTACTGGTGATGCATCGTGGTCCATCTCAGCACAACTCATCTATTATATTTACATAATGAAAGCACCTCACAGGGTAAGCCTGATAGAGTTGTTGAACTTATGCAGGTATACCCGTGTTCAACATAAAACCTCCTTAAATTTTGATAGCTGGCAACTAAGGAAATATGTATTTCTTGACAATCGTTGTTAAATAATTCATTTTCTGAATGCTCTAATAATAATCCTCCGTAATTTTCACCTCTGTAGGATGGGAGGATAGCCAGTCTATCAACAATTCCAATCTCTCCATCCCGCCGGGTGCCTATGGTCCCTATTGGTTCATCATTCACAAATAAAATTTTAACCGTTGAATTGTTAATTCTGGTTATTGCCATCCTTTCCGTTTCGAACGCAGCATGATTGGGATATTCTGTTTCTGATACCAGAAGTAATTCGGTTCGTCTTTTAAATGATTCAGTAATAATCTTTGATACGGCTATGCCATCTTTGACGGTGGCTTTTCTTATCTCTGGTTGCTTCATGGATCTTCACCTCAATAGTGGATATTAGGAAGCTATATAGATTGAAACTTTTGCCTTTTTGTGTAGTTATTAAGTTCATTCTAAATAAATCATTCATATTTACATTAGAAACTTATATTAATTAGTGATATAATTTCAGCATGAAACCTAAAAACCATCCTAATGACCTTAATGTCGCCGATTTAACCCTGGTGCTCGAAAATTTGACGAGGATCCTGATTCGGTTACCGTCCATTGAAAAACTAAGCTTCACAACATTATCTGTCCTGCACACCTTGTCGCGCAAAAGCCCCATGCGGCTGACTGAGCTGACAGCCTCTGAGCAGGTTACTCAGTCGGCAATCACACAGCTCGTAACCCGGCTTGAACGGGACGGGCTCGTTGAGCGCCGCCCGGATCCGAATGATGGCCGGGTCGTTCAAGTGCACATAACCGGACTTGGCGCAAATGTGATCGATTCACGTCGCTTGGACCGCATGGCACAGCTCTCAACGTTCACCCAAGGACTCAGCCTGGAGGAACAACAGGCCATTACATCCGCAATCCCCGCATTGCAGCATCTGGCCGAACTGGGGAACGAATAGTCCCATAGAGGGATATTTCCTTTCTTCGAAATTAAAATAGTCATGCAGCAGTTAGCAAATATATTTCATACGTATAGGGAGGAACACTAATGACAAAAGCTCCATTTGCGCTTGAACCCACTCCGATCCACGTTTCGGATGAATTGCTTGCTGATCTTCAAACCCGTCTGAAGTCTACGAGATGGCCTTTAGACGCCGGTAATGATGACTGGTTTTACGGGGTAAACAGGAACTATCTTGAGGGACTCGTTGATTACTGGATTCACGAGTTTGACTGGCGCAAAGCCGAGAAAGCGATAAACCTCTATGAACATTATAAAGTAGACATTGAGGGAGTTTCTGTGCACTTTATGCGTAAACCAGGCGTAGGACCAGACCCTACACCCTTAATTTTGTCTCATGGCTGGCCCTGGACATTCTGGCACTGGTCCAAGGTCATTGATCAGCTTGCGGATCCTGGCGCCTTCGGAGGCGATCCAGCCGAAGCCTTTGACGTAATCGTCCCCTCACTTCCCGGTTTCGGATTTTCGGCGCCACTGCCGGACAACCCGGATATGAACTTTTGGAAAATTGCCGATCTCTGGCATACACTCATGACAGATATCCTCGGCTATACTAAATACGCTGCAGGAGGATGCGATGTAGGCGCTCTCGTAACAGGTCAACTGGGACATAAATATCCAGATGAGCTCTATGCGATACACATTGGGTCAGCGCTGAAACTTAACTTCTTCAACGGGGAGCGCGCTTGGGATTTCGCAGGAGGCCGACCTATACCCGGCAATATCCCTGAAGACATCCGAAAGGGGATTCTAAATCTGGATCGCCGTTTCGCCTCGCATCTCGCCGTACATGTCCTTGATCCCGCCACTCTTGCCTTTGGACTAAGCGATTCGCCCGCAGGCATGCTCGCATGGATCTTGGAACGCTGGGCAAGATGGAGTGATAATAAAGGTAACGTTGAGAATGTTTTTTCCAAGGACGACATCCTTACACACGCAACAATCTACTGGGTTAACAACGCCATCGAAACCTCAATACGCGTCTACGCCAACGCCAACCGCTATCCGTGGACGCCTGCTCATGATCGCTGGCCTGTCATTGAGGCACCAACCGGTATTAGCTTCGTGGGCTACGAAAATCCGCCAGGGATCACAACCGAAAACCGCATACAGAACTTCCTGGACAGCGATCGCGCACCCTGGTATAACCATGTCAATATCACAGCCCATGCAGAAGGTGGACATTTTATCCCCTGGGAAATCCCGGACAAATGGACCGAGGACTTGCGCCGGACTTTCCGTGGACGCTAGCTTCCCCATTTTCCGCGAACCTTCTCCGCCTCTTGGACCATTCTATTGATCAATTCGGCGACGGTTGGGATATCATGGATCATGCCGGTCACTTGACCTGCCCAACCAAACCCCTCTTCTTCACAATCCTCATAAATCCAGCGTTTGTTGGCTTCACCGCTAATATATTTTTTTAGTGCTTCATAGGTGGGGGTTACGCGCTCGATTTCGAGAATTTTCTCCGTGTAGGCACTTCGCAATACCCTGGCGGGTGAATGGATGGAACGTTTGATCACTGTTGTATCCGCCTCGGAACTCTCAATCAAGGCTTTTTTGTAAGAGGCAGAGGCGTCCACACATTCCTGAGTGGCGATAAAGCGTGTCCCCATCTCAATACCTTCAGCACCAAGTGCATGGGCAGCCATCCAGCCCCGGCCATCCCCAATTCCGCCTGAGGCAACAACTGGAATTTGAACAGCATCGACCACTTGCGGGACAAGTACCAGCGTTCCAACATCATCACGCCCTAAGTGCCCGCCGCCTTCCTGCCCGACAACAATCACCGCCGATGCGCCCAGCTGTTCCGCTTTTTGTGCTTGTCTTCGTGAGGAAACGAGCACCAGTGTTTTAATAGCCGTGGGCTGCATCATCTCTAGTATCGGCGTAGGATCTCCACCAGTGATCGTCACAGCGTGGACCTGCTCATCAATAGCGGTCTGGACCCGATCCCTATAATTAATATTGTGGTTGCCAATAGCAAAATTGACACCAAAGGGCTGGTTCGTCAGGGTGCGCGCACGCTCAATTTCCGAGCGCAAGGCATCTGCATCCGGGAGACTCATAGCGGTAATTTGGCCTAATCCCCCTGCATTTGAAACCGCAGCCGCAAGATCTGCATAGGCTAGATAGGCAAGTCCCCCTTGAATAATAGGATACTTTATTTGTAATAATTCAGTTACCCGTGTAGCCCATTTCATCGTTATCTCTCCTTCTATCCACTTAAAATCCCCATATTTTCAACAGCAGCAGGATCACGGTCATTAGAATTACTGCTCCCCCTGCTTGATAATCGACACGCTGAAATGTCAATTGCTTATAGGAAGTTCTCCCTTTCCCATTCCCATAAGCACGCGCATCAATGGCGTGAGTCAATTGTTCGGCACGTTGAATCACCGTTAGAAGCAAAGGCACGAGAATCGGAATATAGGCAAATATACGTTTTGGCAGCTTTAAGGCTGAAATATCATAATCTCTGGCCTTCTGGGCCAGGAGAATCCGATCAAGCTCTTGCATAATCGTCGGGATAAACCGGATCGCAATCACAATCATTAGGGAAAACTGCTCCACCGGCACATTGAGTTTGGATAAAGGGGCCAGTAATTTCTCCAGCCCATGAGTTAAAGTCAGCGGTTTTGTAGTTAACGTTAAAATAGAAGCCAGCAAGATGATTAAGACAATACGCCAAACGAAACGTAACCCGTTCAGCAGACCCTCTTCTGTCATCTCTATAACAGACCAGGACCAAATGATATTCCCCTTCGTGGATAAGGCATTATAGAGAAAAGTAAACATCAAAATAAACAAGACCGGCTTCAAGCCTCTCCAAAAGACCAGTAACGGGATTTTGGATAACCATAAAATGCCGGCCAAGAAAAGGGTTGCGACAACGTAGCTGACGAACGTGTCCAGCATTAGGAAGCTCAGCATGATGATAATCATGCTTACAAGCTTTGTCCGCGGGTCCAGACGGTGAAATATGGAATGGGTCTCCAAATATTGTCCCATTAACAGGGTATTAGACATTTAGAGTCTCCTTGCCTGCCAGATGGGCAGCACTTTTGCGAAAATATCCTGCTCTCTGCAGCTCGCCACTTCAATTATCTCACCGGACATTTCCTCAACTATCTTTAACAGTTGCACAGGCTCCGGCAGGGATAAACCGAGTTGCTCCAGCAATTCTGCTTGTTCCAGAAATAAAGTGCCGGTCTCATAATGCCCCATGAGTTGCCCCTCGTGAAATACCATGACTTCATCCGAGTATTCGGCAACATCGTTCATTTGATGAGATACGAAGAGAACGGTGCGATTACCCTGCTGCTGCCATTTACTCAGCAGCTGAAGTAATGCGGCATGGCTTACTGGATCGAGACCTGCTGTAGGTTCATCCAGAATAAGCAGCTTCGGATCCATCATCAATACGGAAGCGATAGCCACACGGCGCTTTTGCCCCCCGCTTAGCTGAAACGGAACCAATGGCAGGATATCTTCTGTCAGACCTACTTGCGAAAGAATGACTTCTATCGACTTCTTTATCTGCTGAGGCGTATCCCCACGTTGCTTAGGAGCAAAGGCAAGCTCCTTGTACACCGTCGATTCAAATAATTGATGCTCGGGATATTGAAATACGTAGCCTATATCAGGCAGGACTTTTAGTTGTCCTTTACGGTCCTTGGGAATGGGATGATCATTAATCCAATACTCTCCGGCAATGTCCGGAATCAGCCCCTTCAGCACTTTAACAAAGGTAGACTTGCCGGCGCCTGTATGGCCAATGACAGAGATCCACTTGCCGCCTTGAATCGTGCAGCTGACATTTTGCAGAGCTACCCGACCGGCATAACTTACGCTTAGATTGTTTAGCTGGTAGACCATTGTGAGCGGATCATCTCCTTCCAATCTACCATTAGCGGCATGTCTGGATGCAGCATTCGATATACTCGGACCGCAAAAGGAAGTTCTAATTGGTAGTCTTCAACGGGCACCGTTTCAAAAAAGCAAACCGGATCTCCATCAAATACAAGCCGCCCCTTATCCATAAGTAAAACACGCCCCGCAGCCAGCACTTCCTCCATGTGATGGGTGATGTGGATAATGGTCATGCCTTGGCGGTGCAGCTCCTGCATGATCGAAAGCACTTGCTCCCTCCCCTGCGGATCAAGCATAGAGGTAGCTTCGTCAAAAATAATAATCCGGGGCTGCATAGCCAGGATGGCGGCAATAGCTACCCGTTGCTTTTGACCGCCTGAGAGCTGATGGGGCATCGACTCCAAATAATCCTCCATTTGCACAGCCTGTAGGGCTTGATCTAACCGGCTGCGTATTTCTTTCCTTGGCACACGAATATTTTCCAATCCAAATATCACTTCATCCATAACCGTTGTAGTAATGAATTGGTCCTCCGGATTCTGGAACACAAACCCTATTTGCTCATGGATCATCCTAAGGTCCGCGGGTCTGGAGGTGTTTAGATTCTGAAAGGTTACATCCCCTTGTTGTGGAAGCAGCAATCCATCCATTAGCTTGGCAATTGTAGACTTACCGCAGCCATTCGCCCCGACAATTGCCACGAACTCCCCCGTCTCAATCGTAAAGCTTAAATCCTCTAAGACGGGCTGCCCTTTTTTATAATAAAAATGAACGTGATCGAATGTCAGCATTTAATGACTACCCTTCTGCTGCCGCCATGTTGTGAAAAATGCCTCTATGCCGGTTTCGGTAAAGGCAGGCTCCGGCTTTTGCCACTTCGTTATCTTCGAACCATTTACACCAAAGATTTCACCTGTTAACTCAATATCCGGCTGTGCCAGCAATGCGGCTGCGAAGCGGGCAATATCGTCTGTTTCCCCCACCCGCCAGAACTCCGGGAACGGCTCATTGCGGCTGGCGTACTTTTCCTTCATATGCTGGATGACAGGCCGGGTCATATCTGTTAAGGCAGCAGGCGCAATCGCATTTACTCTAATACCGTTGCGCTTTAGTTCGGCTGCGAGCGTCCACATCATACCTAGCATTCCAGCTTTGGCTGCACTGTAATTCACCTGCTTGATCGAACCTGTTAAACCGGCAGTGGAGGTCATCAGAAGAATGTCTCCGCCATGATTTTGCATATGAGGCAGTGCCCGGCGAATGCTATAAAAAGCTCCATTCAGATGCACATCCAGCACCGAATTCCATTCTTCATCCGTCATATGCAGACATTGCTGGTCATGCAAATTACCGGCGTTATGTATCAATACATCTATACGGCCATACTCAGCGATGACAGCATCCACCATCGCAGTGACCTCAAGCGGATCTGCGACATTGGCACAAATGCCCCGCGCCTCGCCGCCTGTCCGGTGAATCTCCTGCACAACCTCGTCGATTAGCGCCTGCTTTGTCCCGTTAACTATTACTTTATAACCGGATTCGCCAAGCTGTAAGGCGATGCTGTGCCCAATCCCTCTGGTGGCTCCTGTAATTACGGCTACTTTATCCATCACTTCATCTCTTTCACTGAAAAGGTACCTGAAGCAATCACATCACCAGATTCTAATGTGACCTTCACTTCGATATGACCGTCGCGAGGCTCAAAGTGAAACACCACATCCGTATCTACTACAAGCGGCTTTTGAAATTTCATGCTATACGTTGTAATCCACTGTGCTGGATGATCGGTTAAATATAACGATTGTGCCAGCCCCATGATATACATACCATGTGCTATAGGCCGCTTATAGCCAGCCTTAACAGCAGCTTCGGCATTCAGATGAATGGCAGCCGTATCATTAGAGACAGCCGCGTATTGCCGGACAGACCCGGCAGTTACACGTTTCTTAATCTTAATCACCTGCCCGGATTAATAGGGTATCTGCCGTCCCTATGAGATTACCGCCACATGTATAAACAAGCGTGTGGTAATAAAAGGTCATCCATTCCTGCCTAACTTTTTTCTTATCCATCCTCGTTAAGAATAATTCACAATCCAGGATCATCCCTGCGGTAATTGGTTCCTGGTAAGTGAATTGCTGTGTGCCGTGAATTAAGGGGGCATCCGTCTTCAACCAGGGAATATCGAAGAACTGCCAGAAAATAATCGGCATTGTGGCAGGTGCGATCAGATCACCTTTTATCATTTGCAAGGGAGCACCGATACTTTGTGCAAAGTCTGAAATCCACTCCGCAGTGATATGAACCTGATGCCGGACTTTGTTCATTGGACCGCCTCCACCAGCGTGGCCAGACCTATCCCGCCACCAATGCCTAGTGTTGCCAGCCCCCGTTTATAAGGTTTATATAACATCTCGGAGCATAACCGTGTGATTAAGATACCGCCTGAAGCACCGTAAGGATGGCCAATGGCAAGTGCTCCGCCTCCACGATTCACCTTTTCCTGCGGAATCTGAAGCTCCTGTAGTGAGGCTAATACTTGTGAGGCAAAAGCTTCGTTAAACTCTACAATATCCAAATCGGCAACACTCAGGTGCTGGCGGTAAAGCACCTTCTGAACAGCTGGAACAGGCCCCATGCCTAAAAAATTGGGATCAACACCTGCCGCTTGGGCATCGACGATACGCAAAATAGGCTTTAGCTGAAGCTCCCGGCATTTCTCACGGGACATCATCAGAACCAGAGCCGCTCCATCATTCAGAGGACATGCATTGCCAGCCGTTACCGTACCCTGTTCCAGAAAGATTGGCGGCAGCTGCTGCAGCTTTTCCAGGCTAGTATTGGCTCTGGGGCATTCATCTAGGGTAACCCATCCGCCATTCGCTTGTACAGGAACGATCTCTTTCAGAAATCGGCCGGTTTGCTGCGAATGAATGGCTTTTTGATGGCTTTTCAAAGCATAACGGTCCTGTTCTTCACGGGAAATCGCGTATTTACGGGCGACATTCTCGGCTGCAATGCCCATATCCGGGTCGCCGTAGGGGCTTGGAGTGAAACGGGCCCGTGTATATAGCTGTGGTGCGCCCGTTAGCGTTTGCGGTTTGGCCATTTTCCATGGGGCACGGCTCGTACTCTCAACTCCACCGGCCAAATAAATCTCACCAGCACCACTTTGAATCAGCCTTGCCGCAAGATTGACTGCCTCCAGACCAGAACCACACTGCCGGTCAACTGTGACACCCGGGACCGTCACTGGCAGTCCTGCTTCCAGAGCAGAAAGCCGTGCGATGTTACCGCCTGGACCTACTACATTGCCAATGATGACATCATCAATTAATTCCTTCGGCACATTCGTTTCTGCGACAATATGCTGAATAAGCGGTGCTAATAATGCTTCCGGCTCAAGAGCACTTAACACTCCGCCGATCCTGCCAATGGGCGTCCGTTTAGCGATCACAATTACAGCCTCTATCATAACAACCATCTTTTCGCGTAGTCTTTCATTGCCTGCCGGGCAATTTTTCCGCTACTTGTATAAATGAACTGCTCTACCGTGATAAGCTGTTTGGGGGCCTTGTAGTTCGCAATTTGCCGGCAGCAGTAATTCTTGATTTGTTCTACAGATAAACGCGTTTGTCCGCTCCACTTCACTATTGCTGTCACCTGTTCACCCCAATAGGCATCCTGTACTCCCAGTACCATCACTTCTTGAATTTCCGGCATCTGCTGCAGCACAGACTCTACTTCTTCCGGGAAAACATTAAGACCACCGGAAACCATCATGTTTTTTGAGCGGCCAGCCAAATACAAATATCCATCCTGATCCATATACATAAAATCTCCGATGATTAGCCATCCGTCACGAAAAACCGCTGAAGTCTCTTCCGGCAAATGATAATACCCTGTGAACATCATCTCACTCCGAATATAAAGCTGCCCGATGCTCCCTGGGGTTACCTCCTGCAGATGTTCATCACGAATGGATATCTGTACACCGGAAAAGGGTTTGCCTACTGAATCCGGCTTATTGTCGGCATGAACATCCAGGTAGCTGATGTAACTAGCTTCAGATGAGCCATAAAATTCATATAGCTTCGCTGCGCCGAATATCTCCCTGCACCTATTCTTAGACATCTCTGACCATTTCCCGCCTGAGCTGATCAAAGCCTGGATTTGTGTCTGACCAAATTTATCCTTCTGTTGGAGCAGTGCTTCAATCATCGTCGGCACGACGAACAAAATAACATCGGGATTCAGTTTACACAACTGTAGAACCTTGCCGGCATTGAACTCTTTTATGATATGAAAGGTTGCACCGCTGTATAGACTCTGCATTACCGCAAATAAAGACAAGGAATGAACAAAGGGGCCAGGAGCTAACATATGCTCTATGCGGTTTAGCCGGAAAGCCTCTTTGGTCGCCTCGAAGCTCTGTATCCACGACAAGTGGGTGCGCATATACCCCTTAGGTGTTCCTGTTGTGCCTGAAGTAAAGCCGATAAACAATAATTCATTCGATTCATCCATCTCAGCTTCCGGCTTGAGAGTGAGCAACCAGCTGTCATAAGAACTTGAACCTGTATCCTGATCAGAAAAAGTTAGAAGTTGAATTGCCGTGTCCTGTATGTCTAGAATCTTTGCCGAATGGGTCTCTGCAAAAATCATTTTCGGCTGACATTGCTGTAGAACAGCGTTCACTTGATTTATGCTCCATTTAGGATCCAAAGGGATAGGAACACACCCGGCATAAATAGCTCCTAAAAACACCTCTACAAATTCAATGCGGTTCGCAGATAAAATGGCAATCTTATCATGGTGAAGGCCATTTTGCCGTATACCCTGTGCAATTGTAGTCATACGCCGTACTAATGACCAATAAGTACGGCTCTCATCACCATCGGTTAAGGCGATATGGTCGGGCTGCTGCTCTGCATAACGCAGTAAGGGTTCAATCAGATTCATCGTTCATCACTTCTCTTCGATTGGACTGACGGCTTTTAATTGTAGCGCTATAATAGCAGCTATGACCGCTTTAATACAATCCCCCGGCAAAAATGCGGTTGCTCCCACAAGTCCGGCCCAAATAGAGGTATGTGTAATCAAAGCCATAACCGGCGCACCGATCAAACTAACAAGCACCACACCAAAAACTAAGTTAATGACGATAACTTTCCATGTTTTGACATTGGACCAGACTTTTTCTGTCGCATATCCGATACAAAATGCTGCTACGGGCCAGCTTAGAATATAACCGGCTGACGGCCCGACTAATGCAGAGAAACCTCCACGTCCGCCGGATAATAAAGGTAAACCCAGAGCGACTAACACGATAAATAAAATCAGGCTAAGACTTCCTGTCTTCTTACCTAAAAAACCTCCCGCCAGCATGACACCAAGTGTTTGTGCGGTAATAGGCACCGGGATAAACCCTAGTGGAATCGGTGGAATCATTCCTAATACCCCTATTAGTGCAGCAAATAATGCGGCAAATACCATCTCTTTTGTCTTCAACTTGCGACCTCCGTTAGTGTGATGAAAATATTAATCCCTATGAGATTTGTCATCTATATTTAGCTAAATCATAGTTTGATATGTTAGGATTGTAAACCTTATTCATATAATTTTTGGCTGGTATGTGAATCGAATAATACAATAACAACGGATCATCCGCATTATTCTGTTTTTCCAAAGCAAACACGAGATGAGGCATACCGATAAACAAATCAATTAACCAGGAAATGACGGTACATATCCGATGACTCCCGATAAAATCCATGCTGTCCCTATGCCCACCGCTACAAAACGCTAAAACTAACACTAAGCGAAAGTCATACAAAATAAGCCGGAAATCCTATACGATAAGGAAATCCGGCTTATTTTGTACAGCGCTATGGAAGATCACCTTTTAGTGTATTCGTGGCGAAGCTTTTACCAAGCCTATAATAGACTTTTATTCTTCAATACTATTTGATAAGACGAGCATTTACCCAATCGGCATGGTCACTATTTATACCATCTCCACCATCAGTTACAATAAGCTTTAGCTCATTCTTTCCAGAAAGATTAACGTTTACCTCATTTGGCTCTGTATTATTATGCATTACACCACTAAAGAATACAACTTGATTGTCTACAACAACTTTGAACTCCACAGAACCTACAGAACCTACTTCACCATCTACCCCAACTAGTGCGGCAAAGGACGTGTACTTCCCATCTAGTTTGTAGACAATTTCACTGTTAGCATGTGTGCTCAACCCTTTTGTATAGGTCTTGTTATTTAACTTAAGTGTATTTCCATCAAGACTACGATCTTTTTGAATCGTTCCCCAATCTGTTGTGGCAGAAAACCAATCAATATCGCTGAGATACGTTGTAACAGGTTGTGGTGTTATTGGATCGTTTTCAAAAATTTTAATTTCACTTGCAGATGCAAAACCATTTGTTCCACCACCTTGAGGAACTTCAAGTCGAACATATTTAGCAAGAGTAGGTGTGAAAGTTACTGTCTTTTCTGTGTTGTCCTTTGCCCAAGTGCCTGTTGCAAGCTCAGTGAATGTCCCCCCATCAAGACTAGTTAGGATTCTATAATTTGTAATAATTCCATTTTCTCCGGTTTGTCGCGGCAGATAGGTTAGTTTGGAAAATGTTGATGGATTTGCGTACTTTGCTGTAATACTGTAAGGGAATTGATTGGGTTTATTCCATTCACTGTGCCAGATACTATTTGTATTTCCATCAAATGCATTTATTGCGACATCATAATCACTTGAAGTCTCTTGGCTATTTGTTGTTATCTCAATGATACCTCTTACCTTATCCATTCCATCAGTCGGTTTAATGATGTTATACTCTGACCCAAACCAAATCGGTGCAGTTAGAAGAGGTAAATTCAATGATTTAATTTTGTTTCGTGTTTCATCTGTTGCAGACAGACCCCATTTGTCAAAGAAAGGCGTCAAGTCATAGTGCGCTACTTTTGAAGTGCTTAGAATAAAAGCCTGTTTTTTCTGAACATCTGTTGTTGGCAGTTCAGCTTCTGCCATCTCACGATATAATCGATGTAAGTCTGGGTAGAAGTTATCCCCAAAAGCAAGATTAAGTTGCCACAACATTTCTAATTTTGAATTAGAGTCTTTAAAATTCTTGGTTGGCTGCTCTACAAACGAGAAAGCGGTTAAGTACTCACCCTGCGACCTTGCAGGCTCAGTAGGTTTAAGAACCTTCTTAGCAGCCAGAGAATATTGATTTACTGTCACTTCAGACATCTCATCCCATGTCCAAGGTCCTTGTTGTCTCAAATGACCTGCCTCATGATACTGCCCCCAACCCATTCTTGTAAGGTTTAAAGCATCCGCATTGGCTCCAGTATTTGTAGGCATAATCGCTCCATCCCAGGTTGCATATGCATACGCTCCTCCTGTGTATGTTGGTGATTCAATGATGCCAATCAAATGCTTATCTAACCAATGTCTAGGATCAGAATCAGAATTCGATAGTCCAGAAATTTTATCCTGTGCTGCAATAAACTTATCATAAGTCTGTAAAACAGGATCTGGGTCTTGATTCAAGATATGGTCTTTAGCAGAAGCATATGTGAAGACTAAGAGAGCCTTTTCTGATTGAAGAACAACAGAAGGTGCATCAGGATAAGCACTCATCATTGCCTGCCAATCCTCTTTGGTATTCTTACCTAATACAAAAAATGGAACAGGGCTTCCCCCACTCACTACATTTACATTAATACTACCTTCATTGTTGCTGTTATCAAAAGACAACAAACCGCCATTTGGTGAGGAAATTGTGTTTGCACCTGTTTTTAATGGATACCTAATCGCCCACTCTTTATCATGTTGATGCATCCCAATAATCGCTGTAATTGGTTTGTCACCTGAGACCTCAATCTCAATTTGTTCATTGGCTTTTGCATATAGACCAGTTGGCTGAAATAATTTTCGTGCATCTGCATACCCCGCCGCTCTACGCTCCCGCTTGCCTTCTGCCCATATATCTCCAAGGGCTTTCACTTCAAAATTTCGCTGAACAACAAGATTACTTTGCTGTGTAATGGCTACCTCTGAAGATTGAGCTAGTACCTCAGATGGTGAGTCAGCTACTACAACCGCTGTTGCTGTTACCACCATTAGAGATAAAATCTGAAGTGACTTCCTAAGTTTTTTCATCAAATCCTCCTAAAAAATTAATTTCACACTGATAAGACATCCTTGCATTACTTTTTTTACCATATACTAAATAACACCATTTATCTCTATTACTCCAAATCCATCTTTATTCTTCTTTTTATAACACGGATTGTAATATATGAAGTGCCGCAGTTACCTGTAAATAAAAAAATGGCTCATGATTGATCACTTCCATCCCTGCACTGCCGGTAGTCCGATGCCGGAGTGGAGAAAACATATCTGGCCTGGTTACGTAAAATTCCCGGTCCCCATAATGAACGGAATAACAGCTGCTGTAGTATGTAGGACGACAAAAAACCGGCAACCCGTATGGGTGCCGGTAATACTTGATCCTATTCCGTTCCGGGCAGGTTCAGCCGCAGTTCAGCGGTTCCTGTTAACCATATAATTTAATAAATGTTTCAGAAAAGCAATATTCCGCGGCAGCTCGCACAATGCTTCCGAGGCCAGACAGTAGTGTTCCCACAGCTCTTTCCGGGCATTCTCCAGCCCAAGAATGGATACGAAAGTTGAAGTGTTGTTTCCGGTATCCTGTCCAACGGGTTTGCCGAGCAATAGCTGGTCTCCCTCCTGGTCGAGCAAATCATCTTTTATCTGAAAAGCAATCCCCGCATGATAAGCAAATTTCTTCAGCGCCGCAATTTCCGCCTCCTTCACCTGGGCCAGCATAGCCGGCATGACCAGCGCCGCCTCGAAGGCAATCCCGGTTTTGTAAAAGCAGATCTCATTCAGTCGCTCCAGAGTTAACTCTTCGCCTTTAGAATGCAGATCCATCGCCTGCCCCATGCACATATCCCCCGTCTTTTGTGCTGAATACTGCATGAGCGCAAGCACGGTTTTCGGATCGAAATGACGGAGAGATGCTTGTTCCTCCGTGGCCTTCTGGATCAGAAACAATCCGGTTAATTCGGCAGTCGCAGCATCATGTACCTGATGCAAGGTTTCACGCCCTCTGCGGGTTGACGCATTATCCTGGGATGGCAGATCATCGAAGATTAAGGAAGCGGTATGCATATATTCCAAGGATCTCAGCAGCGGCACAATCTCCGCTGGCTCCAGTCCATATTCTCTTACGCCCATAACCCACGTTAAGACTGGGCGTATTCGTTTCCCATCACCTTCGAGACTGTAATTAGCAGCATCTATAAGCAGTTCCTTCATCGGTTGCATTCGCTCAGGCTTTGGGATTAGGAGCTGGCTGTTGATCACTTCGCGCACCGTTTTGATCGTATCGTGAAACTCCTCCTTTTCCTTCCGGTTGTTACGCAATGTGTTAAGCAACTGGTCCCGAAGCAGTTTGTCGAAGAAATCGACATCCACTGCTTTATGAACCATCCGGTTTACCAGTCGTTTGAACTCCGGGCTGCCAGACGCAAATATCTCCATGATTTCGTTGTATTTATCCCTGCCTAAACGTTCTTTAGAGCGTTTCAGACCGTTAATGACCCGGTCCAGAATTACCTCGCAAGTTTTGGGATCAGAATGAAACACGTTATGGAGCAGATGGGAAATGACCGTCCAGTACATTTCAAAGGGATTGATCAAATCGTTGCGCTGCTCGCGGTATTTTAAATAATAGGTATAAGGGGTAACCGCGCCACCCAGCATATCGTCGGACATATCGGCAAAATCATCCGCCAGCTGATTGTATAAGCCATAATAGAAGGTTCGATGATCAAAACCGTCATCTAGAGGCGCACTGATTACAGAGCGGACAATCAAGCGGGAGGAAGATGATTTTAGGATTACAGGAATATAAAGTTCCTCATTGGTATAACCATCATGAGACAGATTCTTTGCCCGGTCTATTTCCTGAGAGTGAAAAAACACATAGGAACGCTCAAAAAACGATTTCTGCGTCTCCATCCGCTGATGGTTCTTAATGTACTCAAAGGCTTCCCGCAGCTCCGAATGCACATACTCCATCAGCGGAATCTTTTCCCCATCCCACTCTCCAAGCTCCGGGACAATCCCGCTGAGAAGCGCTTGACGGATCAACCGGGAATATTGTTCTTTCTCAGAAGTGGTTAAGACCGCAGAATCTAAAAGATCGTCAATGAAAGGATAGGTAAGGCCATAGGAATACCCCAGCCGGATGGCTTCATCAAGTCTTAAGGCACGTTCTGCAGGGGCAAGGTTATCTTCCATCTCTTCCATCACATGCATGACAACCCCGATAATAATCTTAATCAGCTTACGTTGGGCTTGCTCGGGATTCATTTCCACCGGCAGATTGGCGGAGACAGTTTTGAGTTTAGTAATCACCCAGATCGTGGCTGTTTCTACCCCTTCTTTCTGGGCCCAGCGGTACAGCTTTGCCAGATTCAGCATGTCCGGCTGTGTTTGCCCGCCTGCTGCGCCTGAGGGGATCAACTGATCTTTGATATCAGCAACCATCCGTTGAATCCTGTTTTGAGTGTCTGGAGAATCCAGCGCTTTGCCCAGATCCCTCATGTAGATATAGGAAATGCTTCGGTCGAGATAATCATTTAATTTTCCCGTGTAGTTCAGCCATTGAATATACCGGTGGTAATCGGCAGACCCGGGGTTCCTTTGGTTTCGCGAAAAAAAGGACAGCCATGAATGATGATGAATATGGCTCTTCTTCCACAAATGAAAGTCTGCAGTTAAGGCAGGCGCATAACTCCTATTCTTGACCTGTGTAAATAGTGATGCAAAATATTGAGCAGCTTTCTGCTCAGCCAGCTTATACGCTGTATCGGCATGCAGTGTAAATTCATTCATAAGATGGATTACCTCAACTTCTTTTAGTTTGGACCTTTAACATTCAATCCCTGCAGCTTCGCCGGATCATAGTTATATCATATACGTGAAAGAACTCATTGGGTTACGAGTTAGGAGTTATTTCGGGAGAGCCGAGAAAGTCTGCAGTGACCGGTCCTGAGAAATTCAGGTAATGGATTACAGATGAATGATTTTTGTAGCAATATTGTTGCAAAATTCACTGTCATGCTCGACAAAAAGAATAGTTGGTGTGTATTCCAGCAGCAGCTCTTCAATCTGCATCCGGGAAATAATATCAATAAAATTAAGCGGCTCATCCCAAATATGCAAATGGACCTTCTCACTTAGGCTTTTCGCAATAAGCACTTTCTTCTTTTGCCCGCCGCTAAACGCAGATATATCCTTTTCAAACTGTACTCTGGAGAAATCAAGTTTTCTTAAAATCGACTTAAACAGGCTTTCATCAATCCCGTTGCTTCTGGCGTAGTCCGTTAAATTGCCCTGTAAATGCGAGGTGTCCTGTGATACGTATGATATTGTAAGCTGACTGTCCTTCCTGAGTGTGCCTGTGTAGTCTAGCTCCTCGCCGCAAATCAGCTTGATAATGCTTGATTTACCGGAGCCATTTATACCGGAAAGCGCAATTCGCTCACCCTGCTCAATCGAAAAGCTGATATCTGCGAAGACGATCTTCTCCCCGTATTGAATCGAGACATGTTCAAGCTCAACCAGCTCGTTTTTATGATAATCAAGCTGTGAAATCTCCAGACTGTCGGAGTTTTCAATATTTTTCAGCAGTTTAGACTTTTCGGCAATGGCTGATTGCTGTCTTTGCTCAATGGCTTTAGAGCGTTTCATCATTTTAGCAGCCTTGTGGCCAACATAACCTTTATCCAACTTGGAACCGGAATTCCGTGTTCCATTTTTGCTTTTCTCCACCTCATGCGACCAGTTGCCCGTTCGTTTAGAAGAATCCGACAAGCGCTTGATGTCTCTTCTTAGTTTTTCATTCTCTGCCAGTTCAAAATGATCTTGCCGCCTTTTATTCTCCCACCAAGCGGAGAAATTCCCCTTTTGAATTTCTATGTTGGTTTTATTGATTGACAGGATGTGGTCTACACAATGATCCAGAAAGGATCTGTCGTGGGAGACCAGGATAAAGCCGCTCTTGGTATTCAGATAAGCACTGACCAGTTTTCTTGCATTCAGATCCAGATGATTGGTAGGCTCATCAATGAGCAGAAAGCTGTTTTCCTTAATAAATAATGCAGCAAGCAGCACCTTCGTCTGCTCACCGTTGGACAAGGAATCAAAGGGCCGGTATAGCACATCCTCGGACACTTTTAGTAAAGAAAGCTCCCGCATCAGCTTCCAGTGAATATAATCCGGGTAGATATCGCTGATTACGTCAAGGGTATTATTCCCCTTATTCTCGACAGGGAACGGGAAATAGTCGAAATCGACCTTAGCCGAAATCGTTCCGCTATATTCATATTTACCAAGCAACAAGCTTAGGAAGGTCGTTTTCCCTCTTCCGTTTCTTCCTGTAAATCCTAATTTCCAATCGGTATCAATTTGAAAACTTACGTTCTCAAATATATTATCGTAGCTGCCTTCATAGGCAAACGTCAGGTTCGCAACATTGATTAATGACATATATATTCCTCCTGTATATAAAAAAATAAGAGCTACAAGAAAGTTACTTTCTTGTAGCTCAAATAAATACAGCAAATCCAGCCCCAAAGCGGAGTTAGACAAGGATATTCGTCTGAGTGAAAAGAAATGCGTAACTTTCTTGCGTATAAAGAATAAAACACATGCGAAATAAAATCGCAGCTGTCGTTTTATTGTTTAAAAGATTCGCAAGAAAATTTCTACATTATCCTTTTCAACTCCAGTCATTAAAGTAACAGAATTTTACCATACCTTTTTTTTATTTTCAACCCAAGCATGGTTTTGATCAGCAAATCTACGTATGATTTTCTCCGCTGGCTTTTGTTTTTCGTTTGCGCAGACCCTTGACGGAGGCTAGGGTAGTCCCTTCTTGGATAGGGATCAGATGACTTTTCGATACACCGATCTGCTGGGATGTATAAATACCGGTATGTCCTGAGAATAAAAAACTGACTACACAAGCGATAAACATATAAACCGCCCCGGTGGAACCAAATAGTTCAATCCCCATAATGAAACAGGCAATTGGTGTATTGGTGGCTCCGCAGAATACCGCAATAAAGCCAAGTGAGGCCAGGAAAGGAGCATATAAATGAAGCACACCAGCCAGGCTGTTTCCGAGTGTCGCCCCTATAGCGAATAAAGGAGTAACTTCACCGCCCTGGTAGCCTGTGCCTAAAGTAAGTGCAGTGAAAATGAGCTTCCACAGGAACGCAAAAGGCGGCATTTCTGTCTCAAAGGACCCGCTGATGAGTGGAATACCAAGTCCCAAGTAATCCCTGGAACCTATGACATAAACTAAGGCAATAATAATGAGCCCGCCTACCGCACTCTTTAGCATCGGGTTTTTAAAGATGTAGGTGAACGTTCGCTTTAAAAAGTGGGTCAGCTCGCTAAACAACATACTGACTAAACCAAACACTATTGCAGCAGCGATAACTTTTAACAGGACGACTACATCCAGATCTGGAAAAACATCCACCTGATAATGGGTATGATGCACCTTCCATAAGCGGGTAGTCACCAGATCGCCCACAAAACTGGCTGTGAAACAGGGCAGCAGCGCTTTATGGCTGATGAGTCCAATCGCAATCACCTCCAGCCCAAAAATGGTCCCGGCCAAAGGAGTCCCGAAGATTGAGCCGAAACCACCACTTATCCCGCACATCAGCAATATTTTCCGGTCCAGGGCATTGATCTTAATAAGTCTCCCGAATCCTTCGGCCAAGCTGCCCCCCATTTGTACCGCAGTTCCTTCACGCCCGGCTGAACCACCGAAGAGATGAGTGATAAGCGTGCCAAACAGCACCAAAGGAGCCATCCGCAACGGAATCGTTTCATTACCCTCCCGGATTTGCTCCAAAATCAGATTATTTCCCTTGGCACTGTTTTTGCCGTAGCGCATGTATAGAAAGCTTACCAGTGCACCTCCCGCCGGAAGCAGAAAGAGCAGCCATCCATGATTCAGCCGAACCTCAGTAACATAATCTAGACTCTTGAGGAAAAAAGCCGAGGCCGTTCCGGACAATACGCCTATTGTGCCGCCCAGGACAATCCATTTCAGAAAAGTGCTCCACAGCGCCAGATGGCTGCTTCTTTCCGTAAGCGTCGCCCATTTTGCATACATGTTCTTCATTTGCTGTATTCCCCGCTTTTCCGTAATGTATCAGCCCTGATCAGCTCTGCGGTAGTAGCTTACACCCAAACTTCGTGGTGAGGTGCGGGAGAGAAAGCCGCTGATGCTCGAAGTCACAAGCACTTCATCGCATCCCACTTTATTAATCAACGCTTCCCTTAAATATTCGGCTGGCTGCTCTGCCATCGTCTGTGAGATAAGCACAAGCTTCTGGTCAATCTCGTCTTTGTTGTCAAGTGCATTGTACAGCATCTTATCCAGCGCTTTTGTAACGCCGCCTTGTGGCTCATTCATGGAGAAATGCATTCGCCCCGACCTGACCGTTGCCGGACTTTTTAAATTCAAAGGACTTTTTATCCGATTATGCAATCCGTAAACATTCCCACCCTGATTTATAAAGTTAAGCTTATCAAGCAGCATTTCTTCCTCCAGGTTTGTCCGCGAGTGGTGCAGCTCTTTGGTTATAGTTGCGGGATGTCTTCTCTTCCTCGCCGCTGCGACTGCCCGCAGAACCATCATTGCCGTCCCTGAGGAAATGCTTGAGGAATCAATGACAGTAACTCTTCCTTCAGGGAATTGTTGGGCAGCTGCCACTGCATTCTTGTAGGTTGGGGATAACCCCGAGGCCATGCTGATGAATAACACATTGTCTCCGGCAGCAATACAAGGAGCAAAGAGAGTACTTAGGTCATGAGGTGTTGGAGCGGCAATACCGGGAATCGTCCCCTTCTCTCTTACGTAGGTGTATATCTCCTCAGTTGTTATATCGACCGTATGCCGAAATATCAGCTCATTGCTAAAAACAACATATACAGGAGCTATGCCAATCTCATATTGTTCAATTACGGTGGGCGGCAGATCTGAAAGACTATCTGTAAATATCTTTACTTTTGTCATTTGGCAGTCTCCTTAATACACTAGAATCATAGGATTCTAATGGCATTCCAACAGCTTTCTTCGACCCCTTCCAGCAGATCGGGGGTTTCGGTTAACACTCCAGACTTAATCAGTTTGAACAGCATCACGAACGCACCATATACAATGGCAATCAGCGCATCTGTGTTGAACTCTTTGATGACCCCTACTTTTTTACCATTCTCCAAAACTTGGCGAAACGTTCCAAGCAGCTCATCAAACACCTGCTTGCTTCGGTCGTCCAGATAATAAGCGCTATTATGGGATTCGATAAAGAGCAGCGCATTCACATTATTATCGGCAAACTTCACTAAACGCTGAAAAATATAATGAAACTGCTCCCGAATATCTGGCGTGGAATGAATGGCCTCATATTTTAACGTGTCCGAGAACACTTGCACGCAATGTTGAAACAATCCGTTAACAAGCGATTCTTTATTGGCAAAATAGCGATATATCGTACCTGCCCCTACCTTCGCACTTTCAGCAATCATCGGAACGGTTGTGCCGTCATATCCTCTCTCGGCAAACAGCACCAAGGCCGCTTTCATGATATCTTCCCGTTTGTTAGTAGCCAGTGTAATCACCCTTACCTTAGACTGGAATGGTTCCGGATTAAACCGGTATAGATTAGAGCGGAATGAATATTCATTCTCCTATTATAAGACTTTAAAATAAGAATGTAAAAGGAACCGATCTACAGGATCGGTTCCTTCTGTGTTCCTCACTCTACTATTGATCAGCCACAACCAGCATATCCATATGCCGGGCATGACGGAGCAGATAGTGGACGAAGCTTTTTTTGATGAGCGTCCGCCAGAGCGGCTTCCGTACCTGCCCGATGATCAGCTGTGTCGTCTTCACTTCATTGATCCTGATTAATAAATGCTCGTGCAGGTTCTTACGGCTTTCTGCCATAGTCACCTCTAAATTCCCTCCAAGCTGTTCTGTTAGACGACGCAGCGTCTCCAGCCGTTTCTGCTCCTCGGGAGTTTCTTTCGAACTGCAGTGCACATAATGAACATACCACTCGGCTTTCAAGCGATGCGCGATGCGGAATCCGCGGCGAATCAGCCGCTCTGCCCTCGCTCCCAGATCCACACAGACGAAGATCACCTCTTTCCTGCTCCATGGGCCCCGCAAGGAATTGTCCCGGTCCCAGGCCTCCAGCCGTTCGTCTACATCATCCGCAATTTCGCGGAGCGCCAGTTCACGCAGTGCAATGAGATTGCCGATCTTGAAAAACGATTCCAGCGCCTGGTTTACTTTCTCTGAGGCGTATATCTTCCCTTCCCGCATCCGCTCCTGCAGCATTTGTGGCGTTACATCGATCAGTTCGACCTCACTGGCCATTTTAAGAATCGCATCCGGCACGGTCTCCCTGACGCGTACGCCGGTTAATTGGGCTACCGCGTCGTTCAAGCTTTCCAGATGCTGCACATTTATAGTTGTTATGACGGAAATGCCGTTTTCGAGCAGACGGATCACATCTTCATACCGCTTTCTGGTTACACTTCCGGGCACGTTGGTGTGTGCCAGTTCATCCACCAGGACGACCTCCGGGCGGCGGGCAATAATTGCGTCCGTGTCCATTTCTTCCAAATGCGTACTTTGATATAGAATTTTGGCCCGGGGTATCATTATTAATTCGCCTATCTGCTCCTGGGTTTCCTTCCTGCCATGGGTTTCCAGCAGCCCGATGACAACATCGATGCCTCTGCTTTGAAGTATATTTCCCTCCTGAAGCATCTTGTAGGTTTTGCCGACTCCGGGAGCTGCACCGATATATACCTTAAAGGTGCCACGGCGGATCACTTCAATCTTCTTCTCCATCTCTTGACTGGTCAACCGGTGGAAAGGCTCCTTCTTTCCTTGCGGATTACGTTTGATCGGCAGAATCCGTTCTCCTTCCTGCTCGGCCCGGTCGGCCATCAGAAACACATCAATATTGCGTGTCTGGCGCAGCACACGGTCAGCAATCGAGCCCTGCCACCGCTCCTGCCACCGGCTTTTTTGAGAGTGGCCCATAACGATCCGGGTCACATTGTTTTTAATGGCATAACGCACCAGTTCGGAAGGAAGCTGGCGTTGAAGGGTGAGAGGAAGCTCTTCAAACCTGGCACCCACCCGCTCTACCAGCTTTACAATCGAACGCTTAAAGGTCTGTTGGTCCTTCGTCAGCGGCCGGTTAGGAATAGCAAATGTCACCACAATCAGATCTCCGCCGAGCCGCTTGGCGATTTGCTGGCCTCTTCTCACATAAAGCGACCCGTTCCAATGGTACTGAGCGGATACCAGTATCCGCTCCATCGCGCCGGAAGGACCAATGAGCCCATGTTCTTCGCGATGTTTCTCTAGAGAATCGTTGACACCTTCGGCCACCAGACGCAGAGACAGCTCACGAAGCACGCCGAGATTGCCGGGCCGGGATAGTGCAGGATGCGTCTCATGGCCTAAAACACCTTCCTCGATCCGCTTCAGAATGGTTTCTGGTGAGACATCAATCAAGCGGACCTCATCCGCCAGCTCCAGAGTATGCAGCGGTACGGTTTCATCTGCACGGATTCCCGTCATTTGAAAGATGGTCTCACCCACTCCGGCCAATTCATACACATTGATGGTCGTAATCACGCTGATGCCGTTGTCCATCAAATAACGGATATCTTCCAGCCGCGTCTGAAAACGGGCTTCTTTGCGGTTCCGGTGCGCCAAGCCATCTACAAGCAGTACCTCGGGATTGCGCTCCAGCAGAGTCTCCAAAGGAAGATCCTTCTGCTCCTTGCCGTCCTTCAGCCAATGAATGCTGGGGACACGCTCCAGATCGGCAAGCTGCTGCATGGTTTCTGCTCTCTGCATCGTTGATACGGCACTGATTACAACATCAATGCCCTGCTTTTTCAATAACTTGCCTTCCTCCAGCATATGATAGGTTTTGCCTGATCCGCTGACGGAGCCGATGATAATCTTCAGCCTGCCCCGGTGCAAACGGTAAATGGAATACAGAATTTCTTCCGGGGTTTTGCGTTTGTAGGGTGCCACTCGTTAACCTCCAATCCTTAAGCGGAAACTACCCCTGTCCGCTGGAAGCGCAGGCAGGGGTGAGCCGGTTCTAATTCGCCGGTGTTTCCATTAAAGCGAGATTCAGCTTCAGCACATTGACACGTTCCTCACCAAACACCCCAAGATCGCGGCCTTCAGTATATTTTGCCACCAATGCTTCTAGCTTATCTGCTGAAATACCGGTCAGATTGCTGATTCTGGGGATCTGTACCGTAGCCGCAGCGGGTGATATATGCGGATCCAGGCCGGAACCGGAGTTCGTGACCAAATCTATAGGCAGCTCACTAACCGGAACGTCAGGGTTATTCGCTTTCCACTCAGCTATAGAATCGCTGGTGCGCTCAAGCAAAACCGGATTGGACGGTCCATAGTTATTCGATCCCGAGGCTTCAGCCTTGTACTCAATACTGGATACACGGCCCTGGAATAACGCCGGATTCTTAAAGTTCTGGCCAATCAGCTCAGACCCAATCACTTGGCCTTCTCCATTCTTTAGCAGGCTCCCGTTCGCCTGGGAAGGCATAAGAACCTGGGCAAGCGCGGTAGAAGCCAGCGGATAGATGATCCCGCATAATACAATGAACACTAGGCTAAGTCTTATCACACTAAATATATAAGAACCTTTAGATACAGGCTTTTGCTCTATTGCGCTTGAATTGACGATTTGCATTATTTATTCATCCTTTCTTCTAGCTAAGTGCAATGATCTTAAATCCATATGCTTACAACCAGGTCAATCAACTTAATGCCGACGAAGGGAACCAGGATCCCGCCAAGCCCATAGATGAAAATATTCCGGCTCAGCAGCTTGGTGGAGCTCATCGGCTTATACGATACGCCTCTCATCGCCAGAGGGATAAGCAATGGAATGATAATTGCATTAAAGATCAATGCCGAGATAATCGCGGAGCTTGGAGAACCTAGTCCCATTACGTTCAGCACTTCCATCTCTGGAATGGCCAGCGTAAACATGGCCGGAATAATCGCAAAATACTTGGCGATATCATTCGCGATACTGAAGGTTGTTAATGCTCCGCGTGTCATCAGCAGCTGCTTGCCGATCGCCACAACCTCAATGATCTTGGACGGGTCGGAGTCCAGATCAACCATATTGGCCGCTTCCTTCGCTGCTGTGGTTCCGCTGTTCATCGCAAGTCCCACGTCCGCCTGTGCCAATGCAGGCGCATCATTCGTGCCGTCCCCTGTCATCGCCACCAGCTTGCCTTCACTTTGTTCCTTGCGGATGACCTCGATCTTATTCTCCGGTGTACTTTCGGCAATGAATCCGTCGACTCCGGCCTCGAAGGCGATAGTAGCGGCAGTCAGCGGATTGTCCCCTGTGCACATTATCGTCTTGATGCCCATTTTGCGCAGTTCATCAAATCGTTCCTTCATCCCCGGCTTAACCGTGTCTTTCAAATAGATGAGTCCGTATATCCGGTTATCAACTGCAACAGCCAGCGGTGTTCCTCCTTTGCCGGCAATGGCATTCGTTTGCTGATCCAAATCATCTGGAATCTGCCCTCCTTGGGAGGACACCCAGCGTTTAATGGAATCTACAGCCCCTTTGCGGACCATCCGGCCGTCCTGCAGATCCATGCCGCTCATCCTCGTTTCGGCGCGGAATTCTATAAATTCGCCTCCAGCCATAAGGCTGCTGTCATAACTGTATCCTTGTTTCTTGGCCAGCTCAATGACGGAGCGTCCTTCCGGTGTCTCATCTTTCAGCGAGCTGACAGCTGCCCACCCGGCCAGATCCTCTACCGTCTCATTACCCACAGGAACAAATTCACTGGCCATGCGGTTGCCAAAGGTAATCGTGCCGGTCTTATCAAGAATCATCGTGTTAATGTCTCCGGCAGCTTCGACCGCTTTACCAGACATGGCAAGCACGTTGAACTGGGTAACCCGATCCATGCCCGCAATCCCGATTGCCGACAATAATCCCCCGATGGTAGTGGGGATCAGACAGACCAGCAGCGCAATCAAGACCGGAATTTCCAGGTTTACTTCCAGATAAGCGGCAATCGGCTGCAGGGTGACTACCACGATCAGGAAGATAATCGTCAAGCTGATCAATAGCGTGTTCAGCGCAATTTCATTCGGTGTTTTCTGCCGTTTGGCTCCTTCCACCAGTGAGATCATCCGGTCAAGGAAAGACTCGCCGGGTTCACTTGTAATCTGTACCTTGATCTGATCACTTACGACTCTCGTGCCGCCTGTCACGGAGCCAAAATCTCCGCCGGCTTCTTTAATAACGGGAGCCGATTCACCTGTTATAGCCGATTCATCCACAGATGCCAGCCCTTCAATGACCTCGCCGTCGCCGGGAATAAGTTCTCCTTGACTGACAACAACGACATCGCCTTTTCGCAGTTCGGAGGAAGCAACTATCTTAATGACGCCTCCTACCAGTCTATTCGCGGAAATATCCTGCTTGGTCTTCTTCAGTGTATCCGCCTGTGCTTTCCCGCGGCCTTCCGCCAGCGCTTCCGCAAAATTGGCAAACAATACGGTAACCAGCAGTATGAAGAAGACCGCTATATTGAAGCCTCTAGCCTCCTCTGCGTCGAAATAACCAGGGGCGAGAATCATCAGCAGAACAATAATCGTTCCAATTTCAACAACAAACATGACCGGATTCTTCATTAGCGTCATCGGATTCAGCTTGATAAAGCTGTCCTTGACTGCACTTCGTATAATAGGCCCACTCAGCAGCTTCTTTTTTTGTACAGTACTCATCTCTATTTCTCCCTCTTTCCTACCGTAGAGTCAAATGTTCAGCAATCGGCCCCAGAACCACGACCGGCAGAAATGTCAGCGCACCAATGATCAGCACCGTACCGATCAAGATGCCGGTAAACAGACCGTTGTCTGTACGGAATGTGCCGATTGTCTCCGGTACAGGCTGCTTGCGGATCAGGGAACCTGCAACGGCGAGCATTGCAATGATTGAGATATAGCGTCCTAGCAGCATTACAATACCAGTCATCACATTCCAGAATGTGCTGTTGTCCGCAAGTCCTTCGAAACCTGAACCGTTGTTGGCAGCAGAGGAAGTGTATTCATATAGTACTTGCGTCAACCCGTGGTACCCGCTATTACTAATAGCGCCTTGCCCCAGATCTGTCAGGAATGAGGCTGCTGTCGGTGCCAGAATGATCAGCGGATGAATCAGTATCGCCACCGCGATCAGCTTCATCTCCCTCGCTTCAATCTTTCGGCCGAGGAATTCCGGCGTCCTCCCCACCATCAGCCCGCACAGGAAGACCGCAAGCACGGCGTACATCAGCATATTGATAAGGCCAACGCCTTTGCCACCGAAGACGTTATTCAGCATCATTAACGCAAGCGGCGTAATACTTCCCAGCGGGGTTTGAGTATCATGCATATTGTTGACGCTACCTGTCGTCGCTGCGGTTGTTACTGCCGTAAACAAGGCGGATTGCGGTACACCGAAGCGGACTTCTTTTCCCTCCATGCTGCCTTGAGAAGTTTCAATGCCCAGGTCTGCCATTGCCGGATTACCTTTGATCTCCGCAGCATAATTGAGCGACAACAGCAATACAAACAAAGTCATCATGGCCGCAAAGATGCCCCAGCCCTGCCGTTTATTCTTAGCGAACAGTCCGTACATATAAGGCAAGGATGCGGGCAGCATCCACATGGACAGGATTTCAATCACATTGGTAAGCGGTGACGGATTCTCAAATGGATGTGAGGAATTCGCCCCGAAGAATCCTCCGCCATTCGTTCCCAGATGCTTGATGGATTCCAGTGAGGCAACCGGCCCGATCGCAATCTGTTGAGCAGCACCCTCCAGCGTAGTTACCTCCAGTGTAGGTTTCAATGTCTGCGGAACATGCAGTGCAACTAAAGCCATTGTTACAAGCAGTGCAAGCGGCAGGAACACCCGAATAATCGCCTTGGTGAAGTCTTCGAAGAAATTCCCCAGTGAATTTTTACCGGTAATCCCTCTCACAAAAGCTGCTGCTACGGAAAAACCGCTGGCTGCCGATGTGAACATCATCATGGTGATAACCGCCATCTGCGAGAAATAGGAAAGACCTGTCTCCCCACTGTAATGCTGCAGATTAGTGTTAGTCATAAAGCTGATTACCGTGTTAAACGTAAGGGTCTGCTCCAGCTCGGTAATTCCATTTGGATTTACAGGCAGTCCGCCCTGCAGGCGGAGAACCAGATAACCGAACACAACCAGCACAATGTTGGTTGAAAGAAAGCTGAGTGCATAGGTCTTCCAGGACATCCCTTCACGGTTTTTCAGGCCGCTTACCTTGTATATGCCTCGCTCGAATCCCCCAAAGATCCGGTCCAACCGGTTTGGTTCATTTGAGAACACATGATATAAATAAGTTCCTACCGGTTTAACCAGTAGCAGCAGTATGGCAATGACTACGACGATTTGTATAATACCCACGAATGCCCCTCCTCCATTTAATGAGCTTCAGCTCAATGCTCTATATGTCTTGCTGTTTTTTTACCGCACTGCCTAAAATTTCTCCGGATGAATCAGGGCATAGACCAAATAGAGAAACAACAGCAGCGTTGCGATCAGGACCACTGTCATTGCTCTTTCCCCCCTTTATCGTCGATAACGTGCCCACACCACTGTGCAAATGCGTAGAACATACCGAAAAACACAGCGAGTGCCACCACCATATACATGTCCATCATATCCTTCGCACTCCTCTCCAACATTCTCTCATCTCTGCTTTTAACTACTGATTCAGCGTAACATCTATGCCATTAGTTCAGGGTTAGGGTTTGCATGAGAGAATAAAGATTACATTAAGATTGTCAGAATTCATCATCTTCATAGTCGCCTGCCCTCTTTAAATCAATGTAGTCGTAAATCTTCTTAATGGTATAAAGCACCACGATCATGATTGCGATCAACCCGGCATTTTTCAAAAATTCATCCATCCTAAGGATCCTTTCCCGAATGTCATATTTTGCTACCGGTTAAGAATAGCACTCACGGCATTAATTCAGGGTCAGGGTTTGTATGAGCGGATAAAGATTGCATTAAGTTGGTCGTATAGACGGCGAGTTCTTCCTTTTTTGGAACGAAAAAAGCCGCCTTCCCCCAAGACGGTTAATTCCGTACTACAGTATCCAGTTAGTCTGTACATTCTTCCATGTACGAAAGTCACCTTACTTAATATATAATTTTTGTTACTAATTTACTATTTACATTAAGCCTAGTTAAAGTTATTGTATTTACAGGAATTGATTTCCATTCAGCAATTTACATTTTGGTTTCGAAGTGTTAAAGGAGGGATGATAGAACAATACCGCGTACAAATGTATGTCTTCCCTGTCGGCTCAGAATCAGATGTGAAAAATTGAAATTAGAGGAGCGAGAACTGTGAAAGCAATGAAAAAACTTTTTGCTGGATTGATGATGTTTACTCTGATTTTTGGTGTATCCTTTACCGGATCGGCATTTGCCAGCGGTAATGAGGTTAAGCTTATTGACTCAGATGTCGGCGTTATTTATAAACCTGGATATGTCGGATTCAGCGGCAATATTGAAGTTGCTAATCTGGGACCCGTGAAGAATGTGACTGTCCACTACACGACAGATAACACAAATTGGTATGATACGAGTGCATCTTATGTTGGGGCGACGGATGTAGACCATGAGAAATGGCATTTTGGCATTTCCAGAACTGATTCTTCAACAGATCATTTAGAGTTGAAGAATCTGGACTTCATTAAATTCGCAATCAAATACGAAGTGAATAACCAGACCTATTGGGATAACAACGGGGGAGCGAATTATTACAATCAAGTGAATCATAACGTACCCCTTAGATCCGTGATTTTGGGAGCCCCCAATGTGCTTAACGCCAATAGTACGTTGAGCAATGGTGAATTCAGCGGAAATATCTATGTGAAGAATCTGAATCCGGCGAAATCAGTAAAAATACTGTACACAACGGACGACTGGGCGACGACTCATGAGGCCTACGCCGTTTATACGGGCTCTTTGAATAATTTCAATAGTGTTGAAAACTGGAATTACAGTATCAATGTTCCAGGTGCTACAAATGTTAAATATTCGATTGAGTATACAACTGGCGGTCAAACGTATTGGGATAATAACTATGGCCATAATTACGAGGTATTCTAATTTATTTTAGTATCATTCAAAAGCAGGATCACAGGCGGTTTTTTATCCGCTCGTGATCCTTTTCTCTGTGGGGACCAAGTATCTCCACTATTTATAACGCTGTTTGGTGGATTGAACTTATAATTCTTCTATTTTGGGATTGGTCGTGACTACAGAGAATGTTTGGACTTCCGGCCGCTGTTGCTCCTACAGTTCCAAAATCCTCACAAAGTGAATAAAAAAAATGCCCGTCAGCCGAAGCCGTTGGGCAGATAAATAATATTTTATTAGTGAAAAACTGTAAGCGATCCATCTATTGGGCTATCCATATCATTTAAAATACCAAAGTAATATGTCTTATTTTGATTGAGATTATAGAACATTGCATTTGCAGTTACGCCAACAGTCCCCTTATAGGTTGCAGCAACATTACCAGTTGTAAGTTCATAAGCAACAATTCTATATTTTCCAGTTGCCCCATGATTCACCGGGGTAGTAGTAACATTGATATATATTATTGTCTCACTATTAACAGGAAAATAATTATTCGTAAATTCATCGTCCTCTACATAAGAGAAAGAGCCTGCATAAGAGTTATTTGCCAAGTTCCAAAAGTTGTTGGAGCATTACTTCCTCTTGCAGCAACGTTTTTCTCTGTCAGAACTTGCACAGGCTCTGCGGATAGAGGGACAGTGATATTAGGGACATCAGTAACTTGAGCAGTAGAATTAGTCTCAGTCTGTGTTGTATTCAAATCATCTACGAAATTGCTACTTGGAACAACCTGAGCAATTCTGGCAGGTGCATCCGAAGCATTTGGTGTAGAACTTGCCGCCGATACAGAAACAGAGATGGAAGTTAGCATAAATGCTGTAGCTAAAACGGTAAACACTTTTTTATTTTTCACCACTCAACCTCCTTTCTATATTATTGTAACATTACCATTTTAACACATAATTATAATAACAAAATAATAGATACACCCTATTAGTGTACTGAATTCTAAGCATTAACTCAGGTCACTTTGTATCGTCGCCAACCTGCAGCATACGGTAACCTACTCCGATATGGGTTTGAATGTACTTTGGCTGAGAAGGTTGCTTCTCTATTTTCTTTCTCAAAGTTGCCATAAATACGCGCAAGGCAGGGATGTCATAGGTATGACTGCCCCAGATTTCATGCAGGATGTAATTATGGGTCAATACTTTTCCCACATTTTTGGCCAGCAGGCAGATTAGCTTGTATTCAATGGGAGTGAGATGGATTTCTTCTTCGTCCAACAATACTATGCCTGCCGAATAATCGATTCTGAGACTTCCGTTAGTAAAAATAGATGCATCCTTCAGCAGCTTGTCACTATCGTAGCGGATACGCCGCAGGCTGACCCTGAGCCTTGCCAGCAGTTCTTCCACGCTGAAGGGTTTGGTCAGATAATCGTCTGCGCCTGCATCCAGCGCGTCGATTTTGTCCCGGTCTTCACTGCGGGCGCTGACCACAATAATCGGGATATTCGACCATGCCCGAACCTTCTTAATAATATCTACGCCATCCATATCGGGAAGTCCAAGGTCCAGTATCATAATATCTGGCTGCTTGGAGACCGCCTCCAGAATCGAGGCCTGGCCTGTTTCAGCTGTATGGTACTTATAGCCCTGCGTTTCCAGTGTTGTAGTAATCAATTTGCGGATGGGCTTGTCATCCTCGACGACAAGAATTAAAGGCTTATTCATGAACAACCACCTCCACGGCCTGCAGGGTAAAGCGGAATACTGTACCTTGCGGAACATTATCTTTCACACTTATTGTGCCTCCATGAGCAGTGACAATAGATTTACACAATGAAAGCCCGAGTCCCAGTCCGCGGCGGCCATCTCCGCGGATATTATCCGCCGTATAGAACATGTCAAACAGCTTGGCCTTCGCTTCTTCCGGAATACCGGGACCATCATCGGAAATCTCTACACTGACCATTTCTTTATCGCGTCTCGCCGAGACTGTAATATGCGACCCGGTCCCGGTATATTTAATTGCGTTGTCGACAATATTGATCAGGACCTGAATAATCAGCCGGGAATCCATTTTAGCCATAAGCAGCTCTTCATCAAGTACGGTGCTGATCATATGATCTATGCTGCTCCGATGAATATGAAGCAAAGCTTCCGCAATAACCTCCTCCAGAAGCTCTCCCTGCATATTCAGATTTAATGACCCATTATCAATCCGGGTGATGGACAGCAGGTTCTCCACCAGATTAATAAGCCACATGGAATCATCATAAATATCGGTGTACAGCCCCTTCTTCTGTTCCTCGCTCAACACCTTGGAATTCCCGATGAGGATTCCTGCATTGCCGGATATACTGGTCAGGGGGGTACGCAAATCGTGGGAGATTCCCCGCAGCAGGTTCGCCCGCAGCTGTTCCTGCTGGATTTGGATCGAGATTTCTTTTTGTTTTTCATTTAGCATTTCTTTTTCCAGCGCCAGCGCACATTCTCCCAGCATGGCAATCATCAGACTTTTCTCAAAAACCTCAAGTGGGTCTTCCTTATCCATGGCAATGGCTGCCACTGCAAATACGCAATCGCCGCCCCGCACCGCATGATACAGGCAACTGGCGGCCGAAAAGGTATCTGTGGTAGCCCCGGCCCGTTTGTTATTCTTATAGACCCAGTCCGCAACCGCTTGTTCATTTCCGCCCGAAAACTCCAGAGGGTCCACAGCTGACTCTTCCTTTAAAAAAACGAGCGGCTCAGATAAGCTGTCTTGCTGCACCGGATAAAAAATAATCGTTCTGTCCAGCAGCTTCACCATTTGCTGTGCCGTCTCATGAATGATTGCCGTGGTGTCTTTGGCCTGCTGCAGTTTACGGCTTGTCTCCAGAAGCACCTCTGTCCGGTAAGCCTTTTGCGCAGATTGCCGGGCCTGCTCTTTTACCCGCATAGTCAGAGTGCTCGTGATAAAGGAAGCCGACAGCATCACCAGGAAGGTAACCGGATAACCCGAACCATACGCCTGTAAAGAAAAATAAGGTTTGGTAAAAAAGTAATTAAACACAAGCACACTGACAACCGAAGACACAGCGCTGTACAGCCGGCCTCCGGTAACCATCGCATTGAGCAGCACACCCAGAATATAGACCGTGATAATATTGGCTTCCCTGAAACCGAGATAATTAAACCACAGTCCGATTAAGGTGCAGACAACCAGAATTCCAGTTGTCTTGGCTGTATCAGCCAGCGACAGCTCGGGATAGCTCACATATTGCGGAAATCTTTTATAGAACGTAGGCTGGGTGTCCGGAATAATATAAATGTCGATATTGGGTGCAGATGCGGTCAGCTTATCAGCCAAATTCGCTTTTGCAAACCACTTCTTTTTGTTATGGGAGCGCCCCACCACGATCTTCGAAACCCGGCTTGCTTTGGCATACTCCGCAATCTGTCCAGGAATATCTTCTCCGTAGACTGTGGCAATTTGTGCGCCAAGCTGCTCTGCGAGCCGAAAGTTTGCCCTAAGTTCCGCCTTGTTTTTTTGGGTTAGCTTTTGCGTCTTCGGTGTCTCCACGAACAATGCGGTGAATTCCCCGTGAAAAGCCTCCGCCATTCTCGCCGCCGTGCGGATTACCTTTTTATTGGTAGCCGCCGAAGAAAGGCAAACTAGGACATGGTCTTTGGCATAATATTCGTTGGTTTTTACCTGAGTACCGATGTGTGAAGCGATTCTGTTCAATTGATTTGCCGTGTACCGCAGTGCAATCTCACGCAAGGCAGTCAGTTTTTCTTTGTTATACAAATGGGCATTTGCCCTTTGTGCTTCTTCATCCGGATAGATGTTTCCCTTGTTCAGGCGGTCGATCAAATCATCGGGTTCAATATCAACCAGTTCAACCTGATCGGCACTATCGAATACACTATCAGGAATACGCTCATCTACAGAAATACCGGTTATTGAAGCAACTACATCCTGCAGGCTTTCAATATGCTGCACATTAATGGTCGTATAGACATGGATTCCAGCGCGTAGCAGCTCGCCTATATCCTGATATCTTTTCTTATGCCTTCTGCCAGCCGCATTGATATGGGCCAGATCATCCAACAGGATAAGATCAGGTCTTCTCCGGATCGCACGGTCCAGATCAAACTCCTTTGTAAGCGTTCCGTTATGGGTGACTTCCAGTAGCGGCATAAGCTCCAGACCCTTGAGCAGAATCAGTGTCTCCGGCCTGTGATGAGACTCAATATAGCCTGCAGCAACATCAATTCCGGCTTTTTGTTCCTCATGGGCGGCACTCAGCATGGCACAAGTCTTGCCGACACCTGCCGCGTAACCGAAGAATATTTTCAGTCTTCCAAGTCTTTTCTCTTCCGGCATATCAGGAATTTGTTCAAATACGGAAGCTGAGCCGGTGCGGTTTGTTGCCATTTGGCTACCCCTTTTACAATATCTTCGCTTTTAGCGCTAGTATATCATGAGCAAAATCTGCATAGTGTTACAACTTTGGCTGTGGTATTAAGATTGTATTAAGATAAAATGGGCTGACCCCCGAGGATTAGATCAACCTGCTCTTTGGCACCTTTCCAGGTGGTAAGCAGCGGAAACGCATATTGCTCCCGGGCCTTCAGGTTCCAAGGATGTGGAATGCAGAGTACTTTCCTTCCCTCCTGCAGTGCTGGCACCAAATTATGTACCCCGTCATCAATGAGCAGATCGTAGTTAATCAGCGACTTCCGCTTACAAGGAAAGAAGTTCTCGATTGGAATAAAGGGCATATGCTTCTGAAGCCAGTTCCACTTCTCTACGACAGTCTTCGGCTGTGCAGCCGTAACGATAATTACATCATAAGCGTTATGCAGCTTCTCCATTTCCCCGACGACATGTTCGTCGAACAGTTCAAGCTCCTCATACAGACCAGGTCGCCCGTAGAAAATTTCCTGAGTACAATCCGGATGACGCAGATGATCGGTATCCCAATCAAGCATATCTTCATAACGCAGCAGATGCGTAGGAAAATCATTGTTGTTATGGTATATCGCCCGCTTGACCAGATGACAAATCGTATCATCCATATCCACGGCAATAATTGGCTTTCTCATATATGTACCCCCATAGGTTGTTTCTAGTTTTTAGTATTGCTGTATTTATATTCGCTTATATTGCTGTTTTAGTCGAGAGCAACTTTATCGCAAGAAAAAATTCAAGGCAGGAAATATCAAAAGCCAAGCGCCTCTAGTAAGGGGTGCTTGACTTCTTTGTTTGGAGCGGCTCATTTGTGAACTATTAGTTCCCTGGATATGCAGTGGTTAGGAATTCATTTACTTCCTCTGCGATCTTCTTGGAATACGTCCAATGCAGATAATGATGTCCTTCCAATACGACGAGCTTGTTTGAAGCTACATTCTTCAGCTGGGTTTCGTAAAAGGTAATGTTGGATTTGCCTTCTTCATTCACTTTGTCAGGCTTGGTAGTAAAAATCATTACAGGTACGTTTGAAGGGAATGACAGGTTCTTTGTTTTTTTGATATTGTTGTTAATTTCGTTTGTTTCATTTACTACATTCTTATTATAGGCATTCCATGCAGTGAGGATCTTGGTCAGCTTTAAATTCTCTTCAGAATAAGTTCCATCAGCAGAAATAGGCAGAATACTCTTGGGATTGACATAAGATGCCAATCTTGCTAACCCGGTTGGTGCCGCCAAGCTCATATATTTTGGTATCGCGGGCGCAGACTCTTTGAAATACTCTATCGCCTGCGGCAAGGCTGGATCAACGCCTATAACTGCCTTTACCTCAGACGGATATTTATTGACATAATACATGCTATAAATTCCGGATATAGAGTGGGACATTAGAACATAAGGACCTTTTACATTAGCCTTTTGCAAAGCGGTCCGCCATTCCTCGACGATGTTTTCCACCGTTCGTTGCTTTGAAGTCTGCTCACTCCAGCCAGATCCGAAAGGCTCCAGGACGACCACTTTGTTGTTTTGAGCTAACTCATTCATCAAAGGTTCGAAATCCAAGACAGGGGCTGCCGTTCCCAGTCCGCTTAATAGAACAATGGTGTTTCCCGTCTCACCTTTGCTGTACACATGCATTTTCTTGCCGGAGACTTCCAAGAGTTGGCCCCATGCAGGGTATTTCTTTTGTTCGTATTTGGTCACAAGCATATTGGCAACCACACCGAGAATCAAGACTACTAATAATAGCAGTCCAATACTTCTAACAATTCTCCAAAATTTAAACTTCTTTTTCTCTTCCATTGGTTTCACTGCTCCCTGTAACAAGTCTTTGAATGTAAACGGATAATTGTCTCTCCCCTACTCTTCTATTGTAAAAGACATAGTTTAAAAGCCGGGTTGGTGAAAGGTTAAATTCCGTTTAAATTAAAATACCATTTACAGGAAACAGCGCCTATTTTTGCGATGAGAACTCTACAGTTTGCGTGTCCATAATCGGATTCCAATACCGCTCAATAGTTAAGGTTAGCGGTTGCGGGTATTCAGCGGCTTCCTTTCCAAAATTATAGAGGTATTGATCTACGGCCGTACTCTCCTTGTTCGAAGAACTTCTACTGATTTGGCCGTTCTCACCAGCCGTTTTGTGGGATTGACCATTGGCATCGGTAAAGGTATCGGACAGCCGCATACTAATGATACTGTT
This sequence comes from Paenibacillus sp. FSL L8-0340, assembly GCF_038593145.1. Lineage (NCBI taxonomy): Bacteria > Bacillati > Bacillota > Bacilli > Caryophanales > Paenibacillaceae > Paenibacillus > Paenibacillus sp. FSL L8-0340. The sequence goes on along the minus strand of NZ_CP151967.1, from coordinate 3,596,309 downwards.
TAATGGGACTTTGTTAAACGTTTGCCGGAACAGGATTTTTCCAGCTTCCGCCCCCTCTTCAGACTTAATAATGGAAAGGTCTGTGCCCGGAGCTTCGATCATCTGCTTTTTGCTTAGATCGACTTTAATTTTCATTTGATCTTTATCCAGAGCGGCAATTCCGAAGGTCTTCAATGTGGCAGCGTCCGGCTGGCCGTCCTGGGTGTTCTTAAAGTAAAGCGTGGACTTGGAGCGGTCCGAATAGACCTCGGAATTATCTGCTGTAATTATCCCGGGGTAGTACGATTTCACCGTCTTTCCTGCGCTTTTAACAATCAGTACAGGCTCAATCAGGCTGAAGACTTGTTTATCATTATTCTTCTCAAATTCCAAATCCACATAGGTGTTCAGCGGAGTATAGAGCACCTGATTCACTTTAATGGTCTGACCATCAACAATCAGATTGCTTTCGGGATGTAGCGTTCGTGTCTGTTCCTTGAACATGTCCGGATCAAGCTCGAAAGGAATTGACAGGTTAGTCTGGAGTCCCTTGCCTGAAGTTTGGTACAGCATCACATTCCATGTCACTTCCTTAGGATAGTCAACCGTGGGTGACAGGTTATTCGTATAGATGAAATAGGAGGTTTGGCCCGCGTTGATTTGACTACTATGAGCAGTTATCTCTAAACTCGCTCCGATAGACGCTGCTTCAAAAGCTCCAAAATCCAATGAGAAATCAGCATGAGATACCGTTTGGTCCGTATTGTTGTGTACACTATACAGAATAAACAGCTTGCGTGTGTCCGCGACGGCGCCCATCACTTCGACCCGCAGGCCGTTTTTTTCCACGCTCTGGTAGACAGGCTTTATAAGATTCCGGTCTAGTATGCTTTGAAAAGACCTATCTCTCATTGAGGCTCTGCTAAACTTCGCGGAATCAGTCCATGATTTAGTGGTAGCCGTGTAGCTCGGCGGAGATTGTTCGGCAACTTCCGTTCCTGGAGCATCATTGATACTAAAAAGAAACAGTGCTGCTGCAGCGGCTGCGATTACTACACCCATTCCGTAGAAATAGCTGCGCCGCTTTTCGCGTTTTTTCCCCTGCATGATTCCTCCTCGCATTGCATTATAGAGTTTCATTTCCTCAAGGGATTCAGCCTTATGCTTTACTTCATCCACATTCTGGCGCAGAACGCGTTCTTCTTTGTCAATCATGTTCTTTCACCTCCCGTATCTCTACAGATATTCCCGCAGCTGCTTAAGTCCCTCGCGAAGCCAGGTTTTAACCGTACCCTCCGGTTTTTGCAGCACACTGGCAATTTGGGCAGTGGTCATGTCCTGGTAGTATTTTAGAATCACCACATGCCGGTATTTCGGCTTCAACCGGTCCATCGCCCGTTCCAGGTCAATCCGTTCATTGCTTTTCATTTCCTGCGCCGCTGCTTCTATCAGCGTCTCCGCCGGAAACACACGTTTTTTGCGCCGGAGTTCATCCATGCAGCAGTTGATGGTAATTCGTATCACCCAGGATGTAAAGGCTTGCTCGTCTTTGAGCTTTTTGCGCTTGATCCATGCCCGGCAAGACGCTTCCTGCACCACTTCCAGCGCGTCAGCTTCAGTTCTCAGGTAGCTGAACGCGATCGAGTACAGCTTGCGGTGCTCCACATACAGCCGTTGAAAAAAAGCTTCTTCATCCATCTGTGCAACATCCACCATTCTGACCTCTTTCATAGTATTTTCTACCATCGCCACTCCCCCTCTCTTTCTTTAGTGCTGGCATGTAGAAGAGGCCCTCTGAAAGAGTTCATGTAAGTAAGACGCCGTTCAACGGGAAAACGATTGATTTATTTTTATAAGGTGCAGCATACACGCAACAAACCGCGCTCATATGTTATACCGCAGATCAACCTTCCTTTAATGTTCTCAAAAGGGTATAATTAACTAATAATGAAGCAAGGAGCTGATTTATATGTTTGATGGCAATAGCTCTCCTCCGCCCCGTACAACAGACCATTTAGGCCATAAAGCCAACTTTGATGTAAACGAACAGAAGCTTCACTCTCGGGGCGTTCCCAGTCTGTGGGATGAAATATCCAGCTGGCTGATCATCGCCGGAATCATCGCTGTAATATATCTGCTGTTCAAAATATTTTAGCTCAATAAAATGACCGTATCCTGGCAAAATCGCCTGGGCACGGTCATTTTTCATTTATGCGTTGCATCGGGAGCAACTCCCTGAAACCCAAGCTTTACAAGTTTCTCAATATAGGCATCGTCAAGTGTTTCACCGGTTAATAATAATCTGTAGAAAATAGGCCCGTAAATGAGATCCGTACATATCCCGATATCGAGTTCTGCATGTAGCTCCCCCCGCTTGACGCCTTGCTCCAACAACTGTCTGGCCTCCAGCCTGCGCGGCTGAAAATACCGTGTGCGGTACGCCTCTGCCAGACCCTCATCGAGTTGTCCTTCACCGATAATCTCGGTAATCATTTTGCCTTCCCGGCTAATCAGGAAACGTGCCAGATTCGTGGCGTGGATAAGAATGTCCTTGTACACCGAACCTGTATCAGGCAACGGAAGCCTTTCTGTAGTCGCCGAAAGGAAGCCATCCATTACAACTGCTGCTTTATTGGGCCACCACTTATAGATCGTAGCTTTACTAACCCCGGCACGCTCTGCAATTTTCTCAACGGTTACTGCCGCAAAACCATGCTCAAGAAGCAGTTCATAAGACGATTTCAGGATCGAACTCTGAGTCTCCATGTTACGTGGACGCCCTCGTTTGGTATTCATACTATCAGTCCCTTCGCAAAATAACTTCACAATCCCACAATTATAAATACTATACGTTCATTATACTTAATTGCCAATAAAAAAGAAAATCAAAATCGTCTATTTACAAAACGATACGTTCAGTATATTATTTGATTATAAATTAATGAACTGAACGTTCAGTATATTATTTAAACCAAACTTTTAATGAACGAGGAGGATTACAATGCAAAATGAACAAGAAGTTAAGGATCAGCCTATTCCGGGATGGATTACCTTTCTGCTCGCGGCCTCATGTGGTATCATCGTTGCCAATCTTTATTACGCACAAACGTTAGTGGGTCCGATCAGTGCTGCAACAGGGCTGTCCTCAGCAGCAGCAGGATTAATAGTTACCATTACTCAAATCGGTTATGTTCTGGGTCTGCTGTTCATTGTACCGCTTAGTGATATTATCGAAAACCGGCGTCTTGCCGTGGTTTCGCTGATCGTCGTCATAATTGCTCTAGTGGCCGCGACTTTCGTCCATCATGCAGCCCTGTTCCTGACGGCTTCCTTTTTTATTGGATTAGGTTCTGTTGTCGCTCAAATTCTGGTCCCTTATGCTACTTATTTGGCTTCTGAAGAACAACGTGGACGTGTGGTGGGCAATGTGATGAGCGGACTTCTGCTCGGCATTATGTTCTCCCGTCCATTAGCCAGCTTTACTGCAAGCTTCTGGGGATGGCGGTCTGTATTTGCAATCTCCGCGGTTCTGATTGCTGTACTGTCGGTCTTGCTGTCGCGGATTCTTCCGAAACGTATGCCCTCGCGGGCAATGAACTATGGAGAGTTAACCCTGTCGCTGGTTACTTTATTCAAGCAAACGCCGGTATTGCGGCGCCGCGCCTTTTATCAAGCTTCTCTTTTTGGAGCCTTCAGCCTTTTCTGGACGGCAGTCCCTTTACATTTGGCAGATGAGTTCGGATTGTCCCAGCAAGGAATTGCATGGTTTGCTTTAGCCGGTGTGGGAGGAGCCGTAGCCGCTCCAATCGCCGGACGTCTGGCGGACAAAGGCTGGACCCGCCGTTTAACCGGACTGGCGATGGTTTTGGCTACACTCTCCTTTCTGTTGGCTTTTCTGCTTCAAGGCCATTCTAGAGCAGTCCTTCTCCTGCTTGTACTCGCCGCTATTGCCCTGGATATGGCTGTGTCGGGAAATCTCGTGCTTGGACAGCGTGCAATTTATTCACTCGGGAATGAGGCCAGAGGCCGGCTAAATGGTCTGTTCATGTCCATATTCTTTATGGGCGGGGCTATTGGATCCTCCTTGGGAGGCTGGTCCTATGCTCATGGCGGCTGGAGCTTCACCTCGCTGATCGGAACGGTCTTGCCGCTGCTGGCGTTGCTTTACTTTTTTACGGAGAAAAAAAGCGGAGTGAACAGCATTTAACCCTTTGGTGAGACGCGGATGATATTTAGTGCTTTTTTGAAACGGTTCATAGTGGTAAAAAAGGCGTCCCCTCTGCAGAAACTCGGCTGAAGGGGCGCCTTCATTTGCAAATAATCCCCCAATTTTCCGGGGAGTTACATTATAATAAGGCTATACAGGCTTGTTTACATAAATGAACATTATTGGAGTGTGGTAATGATGAAGCTGAAATTTAATTTATTTCCTGGCGGGATGTCCAAAGCACTCACCATGAGTTATGATGACGGGCAAAAACACGATATTCGTCTGGCCGGATTATTTGATCAATATGGGATCAGAGGAACCTTTCATCTCAACAGCGCAATGCTGAACGCTCCCGGATTTCTTACGAATGATGATGTACGGGCCATAGCCCGCAATCATGAAATATCGGCGCATTCTGTAACCCACCCGCATTTGGACCGACTGCCATTACCCATGGTGGTAGAGGAGCTATTGGAAGACCGCAGACGGCTGGAGCAGCTTGTAGACTATCCGATTCGGGGAATGTCTTATCCCTATGGTTCGTATTCGGCAGCTATCATCCCTCCGCTACAAACAGCAGGTATTGAATACAGCCGTACTGTTGTTTCCACCAGGCAGTTTGATGTCCCTCTTGATTTTATGGAATGGCATCCTACTTGTCATCACAAGGACGAGCTTGAGGGGATTTGGGAGCGCTTTACTACCGAAGGACCTTCGCAGAAGTTCAGGCTCTGCTATGTTTGGGGGCACAGCTTTGAGTTCGAGCGTCAGAACAACTGGGAACTGATCGAAGCCTTTTGCCGGAAAGCCGGCGGTCACTCCGATGTATGGTATGCAACAAATGTCGAAATCATGGATTATATTCAAGCTGTCCGTTCCTTGAAGTTTAGTGTCGACCGCAAGATCATCCGCAATCTTTCCTCCGTGGACATTTGGCTATCCATTAATGACAAGCCCGTTTGCATTAAAGGCGGCGGTACCTATATCTCAAAGTAATTCAGTGAACAAGCTGCCGGTTCTCCCGGCAGCTTGTTGCGGCTGCTTAACTTCAATCTACATGGGTTTTGCCTGCGGATAATCAGTCAGCCCCTTCATTACAAACTCCGCCATGTAATCCATAATCTGCGGAAAATACTGAATCCCGATTTCATCTTTATGGGTGTCTATAATAATAATTCCTGTGAAAAAAGCCATGATCAGCTCAACATCCAGGTCATTTCTTATCTTTCCTTCAGCTTGCCAGCGTCTGAACAGTTCTGCAAAACTGTCATATAAGAAATCAACCTGATCGACGCCGTTCTCTTCACGGTATTGCTGCTCAATCTTGACGAAAACGTCTTTGTTAAACCATTCTTTAAGGATCGGGTTTGAATTCATTCCATTAATGTTTAATTCTATTAATTTTTTGATCAGCGCCAGAGGTTCCTCGTTTAAGTCGATGGATTTCATAATGCTTTTTTTCAGCTTCACGTTTTCTTCCAGGAATATCTCCAGAAACAGCTTCTCTTTAGAAGAGAAGTAATTATAAAATGTGCCTACTGCAATCCCGGCCGCTTTTGTAATGTCGGAGACATTGGTTTGTTTAAAACCTTTCGTACTGAAGATTGCTTTACCATTGTTAAAAATCTCTGTTCTCTTATCCTCCACTCTATTGCCCTCCGATAGATAGATATATAGTTACTGTTATTTGCTATGAGCGTTTAGCCATTCTTTTTCCCATTCCATCGAAAATGCGACCAGCCATTTTTTTGACAAGCCCTAAGGAAACCGGGTAATAGTACCCCGATTCAAACCAGCCGTTTTCCTTGTAATACCGGTAATCCTTAGACTTATCGTCGAGCATTAGCTGAATGCTGGTACGGGACATACGGAATGTCATCAGCCTGAAAAAAGAAGGAACTGGTGGTGCTGGACGCATAAGGTTCTTGTAAAATCTCGCAGAAGCTTTATTGATTTCCCGGGTTATTTTATTCTGCGCAGCTTCACTTCGGGGCTCAAGCGTCGTCAGGACACAGCCTTTGGAGACCCGAAATCCGAAGTTCCCCCCCATACTGCTAAGATACTTGACGATAGCGTTGCCTCCAAAGATTCCCTGATTAACAATCGCCGTAAAGGTCTTCCCGAAAAAACGCGGTCTATGGAAAGTAAAAGCAAGCCGGTCCAGCAGGTTCTTTATTGGTGCGGATACATGAAATGCGTAATTGGGAGTGGCAAAAATAACTCCGTCTGATTGGATCATCTTTTCCATCAGAATGTCACGATCATCATGCAATGGGCAATATTCCTCCCCTTTATCAAAACATACCTTACAACCCCGGCAATATTCAAGCTGATAATCTTTCAGAAATACGATTTCGAACTCAATATTACCATAAGCTTTGAGATTACGCTCAAATTCACATACTGCCTTGTAAGTCGAATGCTTCTGATGATTTCCGATAAATGCAGTAACTTTTTTCATTGAAGCCCCTCCAGTATCTTCTGTGTTTAAGTCGAATTTCCTAGTGAATTAGCAAATGAATGAATTTATATTTATTCATTCATATCATAACATGAATATTCTACTCTGTCAGGATTGATATCCAGGTTTATACAAAAAGGCCTGCCCGAGATATTCCTTCATGGAATCATTCTCAGGCAGGAGCTTTTAGTTAATCTTATTGAATGGTCAACTTAAACCCATTTTGGATGAAGTATAACGCTGGATAAGCGATATTACTTGTCGTCAGGTTCTTAAACGTTGCAGAACCATTGCCGGTATAAGTGTAGATCGCCGCACCCAGATGAGGCCCCGCGAACCGCGAGCTGGTAATCCCGTCAAGTCCAGTACCGTTAATATTGATATTGTTAAACACAATATTCTCAAATCCGCTTCCGTAGCCGAACTGAACTGCATCCCGCTGAGTGTTGATGATATCAATATTGGTGAATGTTACGTTCTTGATCGGATCATTGGAAGCCTCCAGATCTATCGCTCCGCGTTCTCCATCGTACAAGTCTTTACTGGTTCCGCTGTTGATTATGGTTGTATCCGTGAATACAATGCCGGTGTTGTTCTGGAAATGATATCCCGGGAACACCGTGTTCATTCGGATTCCGGAACCTCCAACGGTGTCAATGATGTAGTTGTGATCCGCCTTATGCCCGCTTCCGCCAAAGAAGGCGATAGCCGCTGCACGCCAGTTATTCTCGATTGTATTGTAGGAGAAGACATTGTTTACACCGGCAGGTGCACCATTGGTATTGCTGGTCCACACCGCAAGACCGTCATCTCCGTTATTCCGCACGCTGCTGTTACGTACGGTGGAGTTGCTTGTTCCTTGGGCGAAGTTGATTCCGTCGGCGAGGTTGTTGCGGATGCGGCTGTTCTCGACCACCAGCCCGCTGGCATAGATTGCCGGAGTATGCCCATAGTCCCCTACCCACATGCCGCATTCAAAATGCTCTACCCAGACGTCATGGATGATGGAATTGGTTCCGAAATTGTCCATGAAACCCTTGTAAATCGCATTTTGCCCATATCTGGAACGCAGATTCGAATTAAGATACACATTGCTGAAATCAAGCTTGCCTGTTATTCGGAGCGAAATGCCTCCACCCGCCGCATTTGGATTGGTAAACTGGAGATTTGTATGCCAGTAACCCGCTCCAGTAATTGTTATGTTGCTGATCATTTTACTGATTGAGCCAATCTGCCACATGCTGCTGAGGTTGAAGGTTCCTGCCGGAATGTAAAGTGTTTTCCCGCCTGCAACTGCTGCAGTAACGGCAGAATTGAAAGCAGCAAGATCATCCTTATTGTCATTCGCCATTGCCCCGTAATCCGTTACAGAAACTGCACCTGCCGGACGTGAGACAGCCGCCGGAACGGGCTCAATTTCAATGAAATCCACACCATATTCTAGGCTGTCCCCGTTATTCTTCTGAATGCGTATCGTATCTCCCGGTTGCAGCGCTGTGTCCATTTTCCAATGCACTTCATCAAACCTGAACAGCGGGCGTCCTGCACTAGGAGCATCTCCCGGCATATCGCCCGAGAAATACTGCCAGCTGTAATAGGAGCTCAGTGGAATAGTCTTGGCCTTGACTCCATTTACATATACATCCAGCGAACCGTTAAGTCCCATACCATCTGCCGAATCTGGCATGGTGAATCTCATGGTTACACCCGCACCGCCTTCACCCGGTCTTACTGTCCACTGGGCATAAGAACCGTTCGAGGGCAGTGCCACATAACGCTGGCCGGAAGCCTCCGAAGCAATCAATGCCTGATTGAACGTAGGTGCACTCTTCAGGGCTGCAGCTCCACCTCGGGCAGCGTCATCGGTGTCGTACCGTGTGTAGGGTACACTTGCCCCACGAAGAGAATATACAACCAGATTTGTTGTATTTACATTGTTAGCCTGCTTTGCCGTCACTTCGTTGGCGTCTGCGGCAACGGTAGTAGTTACGGTATAGTTGCCATTAAGCGCTGCCCAAGTCCCCGGAATTGCAACATGAACAGATGCTCCGGCAGCAAGGGTACCACTGTAGGAGCCGTTAAAGGTTTGAATGGTTGAACCTGCAGAATTCTTAAGCACTACAGTGACTCCATGAGCACCATTTGCTGAACCCATGGTTCCCTGATTTTTCAGATTCACAGTAAAGTTGACAGCTTTATTGGCAACCGGGTTGCTTGGTGTCCACGATACTCTACCCACCAGATCTGAGCTAGTCACAGGAGCGACAACAAGCGATGCTGGGTTCGTATAGCTGTTGTTGGTGTCGTTCTGCTCAATAATAAGGTTGCTCTTATCAACTTTGGCGTTTAAGGCGTAGGATGCAGCGGCTTTTGTTCCGATATTCAGCGAAACGTTCGCCGACCCGCCTGCCGCTAATACGCCTACCGGGGAAGTTCCGGCAAGTTCACTGTTCAGGTAAAAATTCACCGTTGAGGCTGCGGAACTTGCATTGCCGTTGTTCTTAACCGTTGCATTTAACGTGATCGCACTGCCCTCAACAGGGGCGGCAGGTGTCCAAGATATGCCGCTAATCAGGAGATCCGGGTTCGGTGCAGGTGTGCCGAACACTTGAAATTCAGCAATCTGTCCGGCGGGTGCACCGGAATTTGCTGTGATGTTAAGCTGTATGCGTTTGACCGTTGCGTTCACCGGAATAGTGACCGTATTGCCGGAGGACGGATTAAACGTATACGATTGTGCGGATACCAGACTGCCGAAAGCCGTCGTGTCCTGGTTATGGCCGAGCACTTGAATGGTTTGTGTGCGCTTACCCCATCCAGTGGACGGATTAAGCTTGAGCACGACCGATGTAACGTTGTAATTTGCGCCGAGATCAAGCGTTAATGTACTTGGCTTGCCGCTGCCTTCCCAGTATGTGCTCGTATTATTATCGTTTGCATTAGCAGCCACGTACGATTGTGTGCTTGAGGATGCGCTGATTGGTTTGCCGGTGGCAATGTTGCTGCCCGGAGAAGTCGTTGGAGTTGCTGTTGGGTTGACTGTTGGTGTCGGTGTAACCGTTGGTGAAGCTGTTGGTGTAATTGTTGGTGTAATTGTTGCTGTAGGAGTCGGTGTTGGCGTAATACTGCCGGTACCATAAATTTCGAATTCAGAGAGTTGTGCAGCTGGCCAGCCGGTATTGGCTGTTACGTTCAGACGGACGTAACGTGTACTGACAGCGGTAAAATGAATGGTAACTGAATTGCCTGCCACCGCCGGATTAAATACGTACTCCTTGGAACCGACAATATCTGTAAACGTGGTGCCGTTCGTGCTGCCTTGGATGGCCAGCGTTTGCGTACGGGTTTCCCAGCCTGCAGGAACTTTGAGTACCATTTGATCCATGCTCGTACTTGCTCCAAGATCGACACTAATCCATTGGGGGAATGCACTGTTTGTGCTTTCCCAGTAGGTTTCCTGCTTGCTGTCTTTGATGAAGTCCGGGCTGTACGTTTGAGATTGTCCACTCGACGTTACGTGCTTTCCCAGCGTCAGGTTCGTTCCGCCAGCCGCAGATACGGGTGCGAAAGGCCCAACGGCCAGGAACCAGCTTGAGATCAGCAGAATGACTACAAGTGAGCCTGCAAGATACTTGCTGCGCATGATACTCCTCCTCCAAAATGTGTAGGTGCCTGATCGTAGCTGTAGCCGATGCTCCTCCTTTCTATGCAATACACCTTCATTATAGAGATTACGCAGAATAACTTATGAGAGGTATTTCTACGGAAAAGATGGCCGATACCATGAATAATCCAGTGCCGATCGTTATCATTGAAGATGAATTATTAAAGCGGGACGCACACCGTAACAAGCTAAGTTGACACGTCCATAACTGCGAATACTGCTGCGAGGGCCAATAAAAAACGCGCGCGAAGAATTGCCAAGCTGAGTTCTCAGCCACCACCAGGAGCAGCCCAATTCTTCACCCTCCTCGGTGATATAGTCATTTTTCACTTTTTTATTATACACGTACAAGTGGCATCCATCGTTCTTTTTTATTCTGGCAAATTCTGTTGCTATTGCCCGCCGTTTCGCACTTAAAGAGACTTCATCAAGTTTATAGGTCAGTTCTTTCACCTCCAGAACACTGGGCAAAAAAACCTTGTCCTCCGTGTCTGCACTACCCTCTCCATTGTCAGCGCAATGTGTAGTCTTGATGAATCTCTTCTCGGAGTCATTGAACGCGGCATTATAAAACTCATCGTTCAGCCACCTTCGCAAATCAGAGTCACGCCATGTAATATCGGCATACTCCCCATGATATCGCCTGCAATCCAAAATGTACTCGCTCAAAATGAATAGCTCACTACCCGAATTTTGCAGCACCCGCCACTTAATCGGTGTTCTGTCCCCGCCGCCAACAGTCTGCGGATAAGTGCCGAAAGTAAAGATTTCGCCGGGCTTTGCGCTCAAGTGCAGCGTGAAAGCAAAATTTTCTTCTTCCATTTTAGATTTCCTCCTTTCGTTTCTAATGTAATCGTACAACATTTATGCAAGTGCTAAGCTAAAGCTGGTATACCCTTGATTAGTCGTAATATCAATTTAAAGAAGTTTAGCGCTGTACTTTAATGTTTTCCTCTAAGTTTTGTCTGCAGTTAAGACGTTTGCAGAGAGCGTAAGTGCAAAGATCAGAAAGCATAATTAAGCGAAAAAAACAGCGTCAGGCTCTCACTGTGGAGTAAGAGCCTGACGCTGCCGAGTCTGAACGGCAGCAATTACGGCATTTACGAAGGATACCCGTAAGTAAATAGGTAGCTGCCCGATCCCATTTCTATTTGCACACCAGTTTCTGCAGGCAATGTGCTGTAGATGCCTTCAGCCTGCTCCACCGGAATGCGGCTCTCAAGCAATCCCTGCAGCATTGCTCCCGGAAGTATAACTACCGCACTTGTATTTGCGGGGACCGTAATCTGAACTTCCATGCCGCCATCCTCCAGCCGCCGCCATGACGAAGCCAATGTGCCATACATGGTTTCTAGACTGGCTCTAGCGAAATCCATGCCTTGGCCCGGTCTCGGACGGATGTGAACCTTCTTAAATCCCGGCTCAGCTTCGTCCGGCCCCATTCCGGCAACATAACGGTACAGCCATTCTCCGATTGCTCCGTATGCATAGTGATTAAAGGAGTTCATGTCTGCACTCCAGAAGCTGCCATCCTCCCGGATCCCGTCCCAATGCTCCCAGATCGTAGTTGCCCCTTTAGTCACTTGATAGAGCCAGGATGGATAATCCTTCTGAAAGAGCAGCTTGTAAGCAAGGTCGTTATGCCCGTTGTCACTAAGCACAGGATTCAAATAAGGTGTGCCGACAAAGCCTGTCGTCAGATGATCTCCGGCTTCGGAGAGCAGCTCTGCCAGTTTCAGGATCGCCTGCTCCTTCGCTACCCCATCTATAAGATCAAAGCGCAGCGCCAACACCTGAGCCGTTTGGGTGGGGACGGATAACTGCCCGTCTGGATTCACATATTCTTCATGGAAGGCTTCAAGTATTCTACGATGTAATTCGCGGTATTCATCTGCATCCTTTGTATTTCCCAGTGCGGCAGCTGCTTTAATTGTCAGTGAAACCGAATAGGCATAAAATGCGGTAGCTACGTAATTGGGATCTGTGGCTCCAACATAGCTGTCCGGCTTTGAATCCAGCGCCAGCCAGTCCCCGAAATGAAATCCGGTATTCCACAAATAAGGATTGTCTCCCTGGGCGCGAATATATCCCACCCAGCTTTTCATACTCTCATACTGTTCTGCTAGAAGCCGCTTGTCGCCGTACATTTCATAGATTGTCCAGGGACAGACTGCAGCTGCATCACCCCAAGCTGCCGACGAGTTGCTTGTCTCTCCCCAGCCGTCAGAGAAAGCTTCTGTCAGGTTGGGAACATAAAACGGAATACCTCCTTCAGGGGTCTGATCCGCCTTCAAATCCCGCAGCCATTTGGTGAAGAACGGCGCAGTGTTCATCAGATACGAAGCTGTACGGACAAACATCTGCGCATCACCGGTCCAGCCGAGCCGTTCATCCCGCTGCGGGCAGTCGGTTGGCACATCCAGAAAGTTCCCCTTCTGCCCCCAAAGAATATTGTGATGCAGCTGGTTCACCAATGGATCCGAACACTGGAAGTCCCCGGTACGCTCCATGTCTGAATGCACCACCACACCTGTGAAATCCTCAAGCTGAACGGTTTCCGGGAAGCCTGTAAGCTTCACATAACGAAACCCCTGGAAGGTGAAATGAGGCTCATAGCTCTCTATTTCACCACCCTTCAGCGTATAGCGGATGAGCTGCGTCGCACTACGGATGTTTTCCCGGTAGAAGTTGCCGTCCCGGTCCAATATTTCAGCATGCTGAAGTTCAACAGTCTCCCCGGCCTTCCCCTGTACCGAAAATTTAAGCCAACCGACCATGTTCTGCCCCATGTCCAGAACTTTATCACCTTGGGGAGTTGTCAGCAGTGCAATAGGCTGCAGATTCTCATTCCGGGTTACAGGAACATTTTCCTGTGCCACAATAATATCTTTGGTATGCCCGATGACAGCAACGGGATGCCATCCTGCTTCCGATGTACTCATAAGATTACGCTCAAGCCGCGCATCGTAAGTCTCACCCATATAGATATCCGACATGCGGATCGCGCTTTCTGCCGCCTCCCAGCCTTGCCCGGTATGGATGCGCTGCGTACTGCCATCCGTATATTTTATATGAAGTTCCAGTAAAAGCGCTGTTGTTGATCCATAGATTTTTTCCTCCTTTTTCCATCCCAAATGTCCCTTGTACCAGCCATTCCCCAGCAGCGCGCCTAGCACATTTGTCCCCCCGGACAGGAGATTGGTTACGTCATACGTTTGATACTGTAAGCGTTTGCCGTAACTCGTCCAACCGGGAGTGAAATAGTGATCTCCGACACGCCGGCCGTTCAACTGCAGCTCGTACAGACCCAGTGCGGTAACATAAATTCTTGCGCTTGCAACCATCCCTTTAAGCTCAACGAATGTACGAAGCTGCGGGCAAACCTCGGAATCTTCAGTGAAATACTCGGTTGGAGCACTGATCCACTCTCCCTCCCATGGCTCACCCATCAACCCGGTTTCAAAAAATGCAGTCTCCGACCAGCCGGAGCACACACCGCCTTGATCCCATGCCCTAATTTGGTAATAGTAACGTGTGCGCGCTTCCGGCTTCACCTGTTCCATCTCGACATGAATGGACTGCGATGACTCCACTCTGCCGGAATCCCAGCGCATTTCACGGTAGCCGTTATCCATAGCAACCTGAATCTGGTAAGCAGCCTGTTTGCAATCTCTGCGATCCGTTACCAGCTGCCAGCTGATTCGCGCTGCAGCGAGATCGATGCCGAGCGGGTTTTGTTTGTACTCACAGCGAAGTTTTTCTATTGCGAACATATCGGTGTGATCCTCCCTCTATAGCTATAATTTAATCATTGCTCTATAATTATAGCTTCGGCACCGCTTTCATTACCCGGCAATACGGTCAATATATCCCTGAAATCATGTCATTTTTTATGGGAGGAGATTACATGCAACGATCGGCACAATTGTTCAAAAGCGAGAGTTTTCTGCAGAATAATCTGCACTTGCTGGTCAACCGCTACGCGGAAAACTTCTTCGCTCCTTATCACTCCCACGACTTTATTGAATATTGCTACGTCGCTGAAGGGCGGGGTTTTCATCACATGGATCAAGCTGTTATTCCGGTCCGCAAAGGCATGCTGTTCGTGATTCCTGTGGGCGTGTCCCACGTATTCCGGCCGGCCACATCTCATCCAGAACAAGACCGTTTGATAGTCTATAACTGTCTTTTTGATGATTATATGGTGGACCGTTTGTCCGTCCTGCTGCAAGAAGAATCACCAATTATAGAACATCTGCAGTCACTCGGCAGCAGCGGATCAGCTTATTTTTCCGTCTCGGATTGGGACGGCTCGATAGAGATACTAATGCTGAATCTACACCGCGAAATGTCTGTGCCTGGCATCGGCTCCGTAACTATGCTGCAAACACTGCTAAGCCAGCTGATAGTCACTGTATACAGGCAACTATATGCGGATCAAGACAGGTCCACAATCGAGGCTTCCGATTTCGCCCAGGTCATTCTATTTATGGAGCAGAAGCTTTCCGAGGGAATCACTCTTGCCCATCTGGCCCAAATATCCCGCTGGAGCAGCCGGCATCTCCAACGTATGTTCCTCAAGCATACCGGCCAGTCCTTTGGCTCCTATCTGCAGCATCTGCGGATTCAAAAAAGCTGCGAACGGCTGCGCACCTCTGATCTCAAAATCAGCATGATTGCCGAGTCGGTAGGATACCGGGATATCGACACTTTTAACTCCGTATTCAAAAAAATTGTCGGTGAGCCGCCAATGGCGTATCGAAAGCGGCATCGAACGTAACCTTTGTTCTGCCAAGTGGAAACGGCTTCGCCGTCCTCAAATAAATTATGTTTTAAAAAAACCGCCCAAAAGGGCGGCTTCAACATTCTTTTATTCTAAGGCGTAGCTTCAAACCGCTTCCCCGCCAAAACCTGCTGCTGTATGCCCTAAGGAATCATGGGTGCTCTGAGCACGAAAGGACCGAGTTGCACTTATTTGGAGCTTTTAGCCTGTTACAGTAGGACAACGGACTCCAGCGCAGTTATTTCTTTCAGCTGGCCGTTTTTAGATCTAATGCAGAGCAGATAAGGCCGCCTGGGTCCGCAAAAGAGAATAAACAGGGGCTTTACTCTCCATAACGTCTCCTGAGTCCTCTACGAGAACGAACCCGCCGTGGGCTTTTAGGGACCCTACTTTCAATACTAAATCCCTGCTTCCCCAGAGCTCTTCCAGTTTGAAGACATCCTCTAGTCACTCGGGCTTTCTGCTGAAACATTGTACCGCCGCATCACCGGATGCGTATTCAGAGGCAATGGCTCTGCAAATTTGACATCCTTAAAGATCTGATCGCTTTGCGACTGCCACCGGGTTCTCTCTTCTGATAGTGGTATGGTAGCGTCTGTAATGATCTTGTCCTCCGCATCACGCTGAGTAATCTTTAATGTATGCCCAGTCCGGTTAATCTCCAGCATGGTATTGGACTCAACCTCTATTCTCGCGATCTCAAAAGGCAAAATATCAATAATTACAGTCAGCCCAATTCCATTAAAGCTGTATTGATAGGTTTGTCCGGAAGCTTCCGCGGAATAGGTCGCATTAATACTGCCGTCACCTACTTTGACCTGATAGTGCAAATCTTTGATCTCTTCAGGGATTCTGGGTGCAAGCGTAAGCGTACGGCGGATCATATCCGGCTGGATGCCAAGAAAATATTGGTACCAGACCCGCAGCTGCTCCGCATTGGACCAGGCCTGCAAATAAGCTCCAGTTAGCTTCGCCCAGTCCTCACCCTCCTGAGGGTAAGCATCCAGATTCTCACTCAGTCCTCCGACCACACCGAGATTCAGCGCTTGCCAGTTCATATTTCGGAACAGCTTGTATGCCGTTTCTGGCTGGCCTGCTTCAATCATCCGCTGCATGGCGATGCCGTTTAACCATGTCCATACCGCGCCGTTGTGATAAGCTTCATCTTTGTGATAAAGCTCCGTTAGGTGAAAGGGATGGAACAACGGATGCTGACGGTCGAGTGAGGCAACTCCCCAAGGATAAGCTAGTTTCTCCCATGCGGTGCGGATAACTTTGCTCTTAAATTCACTGTCTTCGAGCATATCCAGAGCAAACAGCTGGTTCGGACGCAAGGAGAATTCCGCTTCGCCCTCCGCAGTCAAACGGTCTGCCAGATAAGGATGTGCCTGATCACGGAAATCCAGCTCGAAATTGCCCTTTAAATTCTCAGCAATCGCATCCCATTTGGCTGCATTTTCTTGATCGTTCATAACCTCCGCAAAATATACGCCCGCCCGAAGCTGATTGTACCAAAGCGCTTGTATATCATTGGCCCGGGTATCCCTTGGCGAATAAGAATTCAGCTCCGCATCACGGGCATCCATCCACGTTTCATTGTCTTTATGTGTAAGATATCCTTTGTCATCCACCCAGTTGCGAATCGACCCTTCTATACTGTTCTGCACCGCCGGGTATAGCTGTGTGATGATTGCAGTGTCACCGGAGTATTTCACATAATCCTGCAGCTGGATAATAAAACGTGGTGTACCATCAGTGGTATGGTAATCAATGTTCTGGGGAGCGAGAATATTCGGCACTCTGCCGAAAGTTCTGGACGACTCCTCCGTATCCTGAAATTCTGCAAAAGATAACAGGATGTGCTTGGCTGTCTCAAATTGTCCGTTTACGAGCGCTGCACCCGGAAGAGCAATAAATTGATCGCGCCCCCAGTACTCATTGAACCAGGGCAGACCAGCATAGATCCCCTCTCCCTGCTGCCTTGTCACCAATTGATCCATCGTGAGATTCAGCCAGTTCAGCGCAAGGGTGAGTGACTCCGGGCTGGAATCTACATATACATTATGGTTCAAAAAGTCTTCCATCCGCTTCACACGATCCGCTTTCCAGCGGGCAGCATGTTTCTGGGCATCCTGAATCAAGGCAGTTGCCTCAGCGGCTGATTTGCCAACCGCAATGTAAAAGCCGTCTGAGTTGCCAGAGCTGGTTATAATCCCGTTGTCTATAGACAGCGGCTGGATATTTTTGGAGCTTACAGCAATAATCCAGTCTCCCTCCATGGAGGCAAACAGAGCAATCTGATGATTAAGGCTTATAAATTCAACATCTTCACCGTTTAAAACAATACCGGCAGCCTGCCCGGAGCCGCCTTCCAGACTTACTTCTATTACATTTTTATAATCAAACATCCAGAGCTCTTCGGTCCGTTCCCCGTGTTTGCGAAGCATCTTATAGGGATACACCCAGACATCCGACTTTCGATTATCTAGCTTTTGCTTATCTATAAATAGAGAATATCCGCCGAAAATTCTGTTCTTGGCCACATTGAATCCTTCAAAATGGGCATGCTCCGGATGATTCGTCAGGTGCGATTGAGTGAAGTAAAAGGCCGCTTCCTTATTGGTAAAAGAAATGCCGCGATTGGCGTCTTGTGGAACAAACATTGTCATCGATTCTAGAATAGCTGGTTTGCCCTCTGCATTCATTAACTTTAACCTCCACAATTATTACGTTTTACTTTATTGAGCCAGCAACCGGAAGGAGTAAGGTTCCATGCTGATTTCATCTGACAGGCGAACGGATTCTCCGGCAAAAATGTCCTGAAGCACCTGATCCTTCAGATCAACGGGAAGGTTGAGGCTTGCCGCGACCGGTGAATTATGAATCAGCACATACAGAGTGCTGCCTTGTGATTCTTTTGAATAAATCAAGCTTCCGGTCTCATCATCAATGGACAGCCAGGAGATATCAGTTTCCTTGAACACGTTGTATTGCTTTCTTAATTCAATCAACCGGCGAATGGTCTGATAGAGATCCTGGTTTTGCTTCGCAGTATCCCACGGCATACATTGCCGGTTGTGGTGTTCATCCCCGCCCAGACCCACTTCGCCACCATAATAAATGCTTGGGGAACCACCGTACGTAAGCTGGAAGACATAGGCTAGCTTCACCAGTTCTGCATTGTCCCCGCAGATGTGGAGAACTCGTGCGGTATCATGGCTGTCCAGCAGGTTGAACATATTTTGCATCACAGGTTTGGGATAGCTGACGAGCAGCCCGTTAATCGCATATACAAAATCTGCTGCTGTAAACCGTTCCTGATTCTGAAGATGGACCCCGAAGAAACGGGTAACTGCTGCCGTGAACTCATAGTTCATAACCGAATCGAACTGGTCGCCCTGTAGCCAAGGGTTGGAGTAAAACCAGTTTTCACCGAGAATATAGATCTCTTTGTTAATGCCTTTGATTTTTTTGCGGAATTCCCGCCAGAAATCATGGGGCACTTCATTGGCAACATCCAGCCGCCAGCCGTCTATATTATATCGCTCAGTCCAATACACAGCTACACTCAGCAGGTACTCTCTTGCTTCTGCATTTTCTGTATTCCATTTTGGCATATTTTCGGCAAATCCAAAAGTCCGGTAGTTCAGATGTGCTCCCAAATCATCGTCATCCGCCGTAGCCGCCATAGAATTTGATACCACAGGTTTGCCCGGGTCCATGATATAAAAGTAATCAAAGTAAGGCGAGTCTTGTCCATTCTTCAATACATCCTGCCAGAAGGGATGCTCCTGCCCGCAGTGGTTGAACACGGCATCCAGCATCACTTTAATGCCCCGTTTGTGCGCCTCCTCCACCAGCCGTCCAAAGCTCTCATTGTCGCCAAACTGGGGGTCGATCCGGAAATAATCCTTGGTGTCGTATTTATGCGAGCTAGGTGACTCAAAGATAGGCGTAAAGTAAATCCCATCACAACCAAGACCCCGGATATAATCCAGCTTCTCTGTCACGCCCTGCAGATCCCCGCCAAATTTCTTCTCAGGGCCGTCCAGTTCATCGCTGCCCCAAGCGAGCAGATTGTCCTGTTCCCCGGCAGCTCCCCGGTTGAACCGGTCCGGGAAAATCTGATACCACACGGTATCCCTTACCCAAGCGGGTGCCCTATAAAGATCATCTTCGAGAATATAGGGATAGTTGAAATAATTCGTATGGTCGGCAGGCGGCGCCGAGTCTTCCTGCAGCGGGATGAAGCTATGGGATCCGGCAAAACACAGCTCCTGCCCGTCATCCAATATAAAGCCATAGCGGATTCTGCTCCATTTGAACCCCGGCACCTCTGCAAACCAGCAATCATGCAGACGGGTAACATATTCCTTCTTCATCTCCACAGGCTGTATGGTTTTTACTGCAAACTCCCACACATGTGACCCTTTGCTTACAGGCTTCCAGTTGTACGGGTCAATAGGAAGAAGCTTAACGGCTTGAATATCATCTCTTTTGGTCTTAATACGGATATGAAGGGTCTCCTGATTAACCGCATAGGAAAATGCCCCCTTCGGTTCGTGGATAAATGCTGCCAGTTCCATAATAATCGCTCCTTATAAATAAAATTAAAGGTCAACTTATACGTTTAAGTTAATTCATTATAAGATTCTAATGAGCAGGCTGTCAATTGATGTGCGGAATCCAGCCGATACAGAATAAAAGCAGCAATAATCGCCAGGGCAACGCCGGCAGCTCCAAACCATGTAACGGAGGACAAAGCAACTTGATTGATGGCTACACCGCCCAGCCCCGCTCCGGCAGCCATCGCGAGCTGCATCATGGACTGATTCAGACCTAGCATAACCCCAGAGGCTTCAGGCTCAATCGTTGTTAAATAATATTGCTGTGTCGGTCCTGACGACCAGGCAGCAAATGACCATAATACCAATACAGCCAATACTCCGGCCAAAGAGTCCTTAACTACAGCTAACAAGAGCAGCATTACGATATGAAGCGCCATTCCGCTGAATAAGGTACGGTGTACTCCCCAGCGGTCTGTACTGTAGCCGCCTACCTTTGAGCCAATCATACTGGCGATCCCAAAAGCCAGCAAAGCCCCGCTGATGTAGCCGCTGCTTATACCCGATACTTTGAGCAGGAACGGCGACAGATACGTATAAGCGATAGAATAACCGCCAAGCCAGAAGAAAGAAATGGACAATCCGAGTGCTACTTTTGGCTTTTTCAACAGTGCTAATTGGTTACGCAACGGTACAGGTGAATCTCCTTTAATATTCGGTATGGTGAACGAGAGAATGATCATTGCCGAGATGCCCAGCAGAGCAATTCCGCCAAACACAAACTTCCAGCCCAGGAGTTCCGCGGTCATCCGCCCCAGAGGGACTCCGATAATAAGCGATGCCGTAAATCCCATGACGACCGTTGCGATCGAGCTGGCCTGTTTGCCTTCAGGAGCGATTTTGGCAGCAATATTTAATGCCGTAACCACGACTACTCCGGCTCCAAGCGCCATCAGGATGCGTGCAGCCACGAATAGTCCATACCCAGGCAGCACGAAAGCAAGAATGTTGGATACAACAAATACACCGAGTGCAGAGACGATTAATTTGCGGCGGTCCATGCTTGCCGTCAAAGCCATTAGAACAGGTGTGCAGAGCGCATATACCAGTGAGAAAATCGTAATCAGTTGACCTGCAGACGCTATCGATACACCAAACGAAAGTGAAACCTTATCTAAAATCCCGGATAAAATATATTCCGAGGTTCCAACCAAAAAACTGATTATGGCGAGTGTGTATATCTTCCAGTTCGTAGACATATGTAATGTTCAGCTCCTAAGTTGTAATTGTATATAAAGATATATCGCGAATTGTAGATATGAATAATCATAAAAATTCTACATATTACGAAATATCGAATTGTTCACTTAAAACAAAACCGAATTCTTAGATCAAGAACTCAGTTTGTGCCTTACATTTCTTGCTTCATGTATTCAGCCATATTGAGAATCGCTTCTTCATCCCTTTGGTAATACGTAAATTTGCCAATACGTTTGGTTGTAATAAGCCCTGCTCTCTGCAGTATCGAAAGATACTGGGAGGCCGTTGATTGAGTCATATTCAGCTTATCGGTAATTTGACTGACACATACCCCGGTTTCCGTCATATCAATCCCTTCATGGGGTGTAAAATGAATATTAGGTTCCTTGAGCCATTGTAAGATCTGAATCCGCGATTCATTGGACAATGCTTTAAATACATCAATAGGTTTCATGAAATTTATTATATCGATATTTTGCGATATGTCAATTCTCAGTTTTCGAAATCCGGGAGAGCGGTATCCGCATTTCAAAGATTCCATCATGGATGAAGTGGGCAGCGTCTTGCTGAACATATACGACAATCCGTCCATCCAGCAGATACCAGCCTGTACTTGTGGTTTCGATTCCCGGAAACTGAAGTGGTGCGAAAGGGCCTGCTTCCCCGGAAGCAATCTTCAGGTTAATATACTGATTAATCTGTGTCTGGTAATTCGGATTATTCCCGGCAACCTGCTGTAGTGACAGCTCCTCTCCTGTTGCGAGATCGAAAGTCCAGCTGTACCGGATGCTTTTGTCCTGCTTGGATTCGCCCATATATTGATAAGTATCCGCGTACAGACTGAGCAGGCCCTTTTCATTGTAAGCGATCGTCCATTCCACTTGGAGCCCGTAGGGTAAGATATGCGCGTAGTCTATAATTTTGTCCTTGTTGGGATATGCTGCCCAAGCTTGTGCAAGCTCTTGTTCGGCCTGTGTTTTCCAGCCTTCTGCCTTGTTCTGGAGGAAGTGATTGATCTTATCAATACCCTCTTTGTGCGCAGAACCGGAAAGAACGGGATAACGGATAGAAAATGAATAAGGCTCTGTAGTTACCGCCAGCTCACCGGAAGCGGAAATCGTCAGCTCATTTTCCGGACGTGAATCGAGGAGATAGCTGTTTTTGCCCTTCAGCACAATATCATAACCTGACATTGTAGCCAGCTGGCGGAGCGGCACATACGTGGAACCCTCTCTGACAAACGGTGTTTTGGCTGAAGAAGTTAGGCCGTTGACACTATAAGAACTATTGTAAAGAGTAAGTTTGATCACGCGCCGCGGTTTGCTGAGCGTTAGATCACCTGTCCCGGCCTGATCTTCCACCGTATATCCCATGGCCCGGGCAATCGGCATCAGCTGGACCAACAGGGTTCCATCCGCACTGTACGCCAGTGCTTTCAGCTGTTTACCCTCAATGTTGAACGTTGTGAGAACCGGTGCATAAGGTGAGACGGTAGCGGCAACCTGAGGTTTGATTGCAGAACCTGAATTTGCCTTAGCTGCTTCCACGCCACTCATTCGGGAAACTGCTCCGACATCGGCAGATACCCGGGCAGGTGTGGCAAGACACATACTCAATAACACGCATACAGCGGTAAGTCTGAAAGTGCGGACTTGCTGCTGTGAATTCTGAATAGGCAGTGACATGGTAAACCCTCCGTTTCCATTACTTACCTATAGACGAAAAATTGCTTGTTTTGTTTCGGTAACTGACCGGAAAGAGGATTTCAATTGTTGAAATCTTCCTCTGTCAGATCCATATTTACGTTTATGCCCATTCGGCTGCCGTCGGCTGCGGCAAAAATCAATTGGGAAGGCGCGAAATACGAAGCATCACCTGCGGCATATACACCGGAGACAGAAGCTTGTCCCTTGTCATCTGTCCGAATCCCTCCAAGCTCCGTTATTTCACAGCCTAATTGCTCTCCTAACGTTGAGCTTTGCACAAGTTTCGGAGCTACAAAGCCGCCAGTTCTGGCCACAATAGTTCCATCTGCAAAACGAATGTGCTCAAGCCGGCCGTTCTGGCCGTGGAAAGCCGCAACCGGTTGTTCAATCACGACGATTCCTTTAGATTCAAGCTGCATTTTTTGCTCCTCGGTCAAGGACGCCTGGCCATGTGTACACACAAGCAAATCCTTGCTCCAATTGAGGAGCAGTTTAGCCATATGGAATACGGTCGGATATTCAGAGACAATGGCCAATGGTTGATCCCTCAGCTCCCATCCGTCACAATAAGGGCAGTTAAACAGGCTTTTACCGTATAAAGGACTTAAGCCTTCGATCTCCGGAAAGATCTCCTTTAGACCCGTAGCCAGGATCAGCCTCCGGGCTTGAACACGGACTCCTCCCAAATCCTCTATCTCAAATCCACCTTGCGCTTGAGAGACCGAGACCACTTCGAACGGCAAATGGTCTACAGACGGATAACGCTGCAGTTCCTCATGCGCCACGCGCCTGAACTCAGCCGGTGTTACTCCATCCCTTGTAATAAAACCGTGAGACGCATGTGTAACAGCATTTCTAGGCCGGTTGTTGTCGATCAGAGCCACACTTCTTCTTGCTCTACCAAGCACTAGGGCTGCATTCAGCCCGCCAGGTCCCCCACCAATAATCGCGCAATCGTAAATCATAAATCTCATCCTCCTTAATGGTTATTAAAGACTTATTATATCTATAATATCTTTATATTTGCGACTGTCAAGTTGAAACTTGATAATCCTATTTAATGAAAATATAATGAATTTGATAAGCACCAAACTAATAAACCTATGGAGGACCTATGAACCTCAACATTCATGAACGGCTGGATCCCGTCTTTGAGACCTTGGGATTGCTCTACGTCAGTTACCATGTGGAGACTTACAAGAAAGGGACGATTGAAGACCTGAACAAATTCGGGCTGGACGGAGAAGCCTTCTACAGCAAACATTTGAAAATAGTAGACAAGTACATACATACCTTTCTTAAATATCGTGTGCTTGATAAGGATGCGGACTTTTTTTTCGGGGATGAAAATGACTCCTTCTTCTCTGTTCTCCATCTGCTGCTCAGTGAAAATAAGGCTTGGCTAAACTCACTTGCAGAAGTGCCGGATGAGGTGCTCCATGAAGAAATATGGAAGACCCTGCTCGGCATGGAAGTCATGCAAAATTACCAACTCCAGAAAACCTCACCATCCGGAATTCTATCTTTGGCTGATATTATCACCTTCCTGAGCGACAGTCCTCTTGAAGAAGGGATGAAATGGAAGATGTTGAGGCTGCTGCAGCAGCCGCGTACACAAATCCTGGCGCTTGCCCGGATCATCAACAATAACTTGTCTGCATTTGAGCAGGTGAGCCGGGAACTGGAGAAGCCGCTGAATAAGCTGATTTCCAAGTATGTTCAATCCGTGCAAAGGCAGGACGATGTACAATTTATTAAACTGGTGGAGATGTTCAGCGATGCACCCTCTGTCCATCCATCCTTAATTGTTCCGCTTGGACAGGTGATGTTCGCCAAGCATTGCTACTATGGCCTGTTCGTCGATCTGCTTCCGGTAGCCAGCAAGGGCCATGCCGATTCTAAAGATTTTCTGCTGCTTCGGATGAAGGCACTCGGGGATAACAGCAAACTGCAAATCCTGGGGTCGCTCAAGGTCAGTCCGAAATACAATCTGGAAATTGCAGATCAGATGGGCTTATCAGCTGCCACCATGTCTCATCATATGAATGTGCTGCTGGCCTGCGGTATGGTCGGAATTGAGAAAAAAAACGGCAAGGTGTATTATCACCTGGACTCAGAAAACTTGCGGCAATTAATTGCTGACCTGGAGCATTTTCTGCTTTAGCATTGACAGACTTCCCGAGAGGTTTTAGCGGGAAGTTTTTTTGCACACGAATAAGATTATCATCTAATATGTTTGACTTGTTTATTATATATATGATACTGTCATCTTATAAATTTAATGATAATCTAATTCTAGGAGTTGGCTATTTGATGAAACATTCCATCCGCCAAAACAAAATGCTGCTCGCGGTTACCCTGTTGTTCAGCATCATTACCTCGGCAGCAGGCGTACTGGTTGCGATCATTCTGCAAAAGGTAATCAATGCCGCCATGCAGGGTGACATGCTGCTTTTCAAAAGGATTCTGTTCCTGTCGGTTGCTTATTTGCTGCTGCTAAGCTTGTTCGGTTTCATATATGCCATTTGCAGCAAAGCCTTGATCCGCAATCTGACCCTTTCACTGAGGGAGCGGGTATTCCGTGGAGTATTCCGCAGAAATGCAGAAGAATTCACTTCGTCCAATACGGCTGATTATTTGTCGGCACTCACCAATGACATCAAACTGCTGGAGGATAACTATATCCAACCCCTGCTGCTTACCCTGCAGAATGTTGTGGTTTTTGCAGCCTCCCTCATTGCACTCCTCTACCTGAGCCCGCTGGTTACCTTGATTCTGGTGGTATGCATGATTCTGATGTTTGCCGTCCCTTCTCTCTTCGGCAAAGCTCTGCAGGACAAACAAAGCGCCGTATCTGCCCGGATGTCCATTTTCACCACTAGCGTTAAGGATTTATTATCGGGTTATGAAGTGATCAAATCCTATGCCATGGGCAAACACACGGAGCAGAAATTTCAACAGGAGAACAGCGCGGCCGCAAACACCCGTTTTGCCGCTGACCGGCTGTTTGCCGCCAATGAGAGCCTCTCCGAAACGCTGGCCATTCTCACCCAGTTTTCAGTAGTCTTTATTGCCGCTTATCTGATTATTTCCGGAGACTTCTCAGCGGGGAGCCTGGTTGCCCTTGTCCAGCTGAGCGGCGGTTTTGTAGGACCTGTACTGGTCGTGATGCAGAATCTGCCCAAAATTCAAGGTGTCAAACCTGTAGTGCAACGGATCAATGATCTGGCAAGCGAAGAGGCACAGCCGAAGTCAGGTTTGCTCGAACCTGTGTTCAACGAGAATCTGGAGATCAGCCGCTTACACTTTGCCTATCAGCAAGGAAATCAGGTGCTTTCGAACATCAATCTTTCCCTGCAAAAAGGAAAAAAATATGCACTGGTTGGGCGAAGCGGCTGCGGTAAATCTACACTTGTTAAACTGCTTAGCGGGTATTATGACAGGTATGAAGGCTCCATCACCCTGGATGGTATCAACCTCAAACAGCTTAACCCAGAGCGGCTGCAGCAAATGACAGCGACCATCCATCAGAATGTCTATATGTTCGATACAGACATTAAGCAGAATATTTGCTTGCATGAGGAATTCTCCGAGGTAGTTATGGAAACTGCCCTTCATACCAGCGGAGTCCATAAGTTTGTGGAGAAGATGCCCAGTGGACTGCTGACCACCGTTGGTGAGAACGGCTCACAGCTCTCCGGCGGCCAGCGGCAGCGGATTGCCGTTGCCCGGGCGCTGATCCGCAGCAAACCGATCCTTATTCTGGATGAGGGAACTTCCGCAATTGATATGCAGACCGCTTATGAAATCGAAAGCAGACTGCTCACGCTTAAAGAGCTGACCTTAATTACGATAACCCATAATATGAATGAGGAATTGTTGGGATTGTATGATGAAATTATCTATATGGAGAACGGACGAATCGCCGAGGTTGGCAGCTTCCAGGAGCTTCGAGCACGCGGTGGCGGATTTGCAGCCTTTTGCTCAATGCATAAGGAGGATGTTGTGGAGGCGCTTCAAGCATAATCATATGAGATCATAGAAACAGCCAGCTCTCCATAAACCGGAGACTGGCTGTTTTCCTGTTGAGAAATGCAGTTAATTTTAATGGTAGCTATGCCATGCGTATCCAAACTGCTCTTGTCCAAGCCAGTTGAAACCCGGCCCGTTCCATATTGTTCTGGCTTGTAGAACCAAAACCCGCCTGAGCCGTTATGAGCCGACAACCTGCCAAGTGGGCCTCATGCATCCTCTTGTGCAATAATGCAGTCTGGATCCCCCTGTTTCTGTATTCCGGAATTGTTGCGGCGAGTGTGCAGGAGGCGATATCGCCGTTTATATGCATCGCAGCCACTCCTGCCGGAAGCCCCTCCCAATAACCTGCGAAAAGCTTCCACCCCGGCCTATTCAGCAATCCTATGTTATTATTCACGAAATGAAACTTATCGGACAACGCCATGCCGGAAGCCAGGCAATGGATTTCTGCATAAGTGTCAAAGGAATTTACGTTATCAATTTCGACAATTGTTATCTTGGATGGAAGTTCAGACGGCGTTTGACACGGCAGCCCATACAGTACAGCATGAAACCCACTCTGGTAAAGTCCATGATCGGCTAACCCTTTAAAAAGTATGGGGCTGCAATGAACAGGATCCACATCGATCTGGAAAGCTCTGTCTTTGGCAGCATAAAATCGGATGATCTCCTCCAGCTTGTCCACGTCCTGATCAGAGATCCCCTTAACGGAATTAAACAGGCTCCATGGCATGGTTCTGATATAGAAACCAGTGGTGTGGCCGAAACGGACAATCTCAACACCCTCCGGGTTACCTTCGCGTTCGCGGATGGAGTTAATTCTTGAGGTTAAATAGGCAATTTCTGACTGCTGGATTTGTTCAGCAAGACCTTGGTTCAAGACTGGCAGCTTCATGAAAGATCACTTCCTATGATGGATTTGAGTTTCGCTTCAGTATTTCAATTACTCCCCGTTTTGCATCTACCTGTACTTCATCACCATTCTGGAGAAGACTTGTCGCAGCCTCTACCTGAACAATCGCCGGAATGCCCATCTCCCGGGCAAAAATAGCTCCGTGCGATAAGAAACCGCCCACTTCAGTTACGATAGCTGCACAGGCCAAGATCGCATAAGTCAGATTGGGCGTCAGGATTGGAGCTACGATGACCGCATTTTCCGGAATCAGATTGTAGCTTTCCCGGTCCAGCGGATTCATTAATTTAAAGACCTTTCCACTTCTGCATCCTTGCGCCACAGCTACCCCCTGCAGCTTTTGGTCTTCGGACACCTTCCGCGCATTTCCGGGCTTCAGAAGTAATGGAGGGTTAATTGCTGCTGCGGCGGCAAAGCTTTTTTCCCGTTGAAGGAGTTCCGTTTCTTCCACACTTTGGCGGGAACCGGAGATCAGTTCATATATTTCATCGGGATAGAGGAAAAATATAGACTCCCTGCTTTCTATTTTGCCGCAGTCTACTAATCGCTGAGCGATTTCGAGCAAGATTCTTCTAATAGAGGATGCACCTTTCTGGAGCAAATAATCGTCATCTTCTGTTCGGATCACGTAGGCTCTATACTCTGTTAACAGCCTATGAAATTCCGTTTTCTCGTCATGCTCCATCCGTTGCCCAATCCTGGCAGCAGCCTCTTCCCAGCTCTCCGGACCTTTCTCCTCATGAGATACCTTACGGGTATGGAGTTCAGCAGTGATTCTGGACAACAACGTTTCCGGACTCTCGGCCAGGGTCTTCAGGTGCAGTCCCAAGGGATGCGGAAGCTCGTAGCCGTACTGGGAAATGAAAGCAGCGAATTGGTCTGCCCATGGATGAGGTTCACTGCTACTAACCTTGTTGCACAGTTCTCCAAAGTCAGGATATTTCCGCGCAGAGTTTACCAACTGGTTAAGCTGCAACGTTTTTTGATACGTGATCGTGTTCACTTCTCCAATCAGCGAGGACAATAAAAGCGGTACGTCTGCATTCTCTCCAGCATAGCGGCTGACGAGCTGTTCCAGCTCCTTCCCTATGATGCGTCGTGCCATGAACCAGTCCCGGTTCAAATACTCACTCACATAAGACCGGTTAATCTCTACCCGAACAGCTGTCTTCTCCCATAAGTCCTCAAGTGAGGCATGCGTAATATTTTCGTTCAGCTGTTGATCGAAGATCGGCTCGTATCTGTTTCTAAGCGCCTGCCATGTAAGCAGCATGCTTGTCCCGTCGTCCGGTTGTGAAGGCGCAGCGGCACCAACGTTCTTTTTCATACTGATGTAAGGGTAATGCTGAACGAACCGTATATCCCAATAAGGCATTTGAAAATAATTGCCCGGATCCAACTTCTTTACTAACGGAGTAACGGGTTCCGTGCACTGATCAAGAAGAAACCAGTCCTCTTCAAGGAAGGAGTCAGGGATATGTGCAAAATCGTAGTCCCACGAATCGGTATGGACTCCGGTTGTTACAGGACGAACCTGAAGCCAGTAAAGCGATTTGTTCTTGATGCAAAACTCCATATCCACCTGCTGCCGCATTAGCTCTTTTGCTTTCATAATCCATGGTTCCATATGCAGCAGGAGCTGTTCAAACAGTGGGCTGGAATCGCTCCATCTGCCTTCCCGGTAATGGACCATTGGATTGGCGTCCCCGCCCACTAGTGCTTCTCCTCTTCCTTCTACAAGTTCAATGATTATTTCGGATTCTCCCGTAAGCGGGTTGCAGGAAAACAGAACACCAGAATAATCCGGTTCAATAAATGTCTGAATGATTACAGGAATTGACCCCTCATGCACTTCAGCAACTGCAGCCGGCAGCTGAGTGGAATATTGAATAATTACGGTCTTGTATTGACCAGCCATGGACTTCGTTCCGCCGTCTTCGTCGATTGCCGTGGATCGGACGGCCCAGCCGTCAGCGGAAGGAAGCATTCTCTCCAGACGCTCAGACAGTCGATTCAACTTCTGCTGCAGTTCAGCTTCCGAACATGCGAAATAAGTTTGGGAAAGCACTACACCATCGGGCACGCTGAATTGTTCGTTTATTAGCTTGGACAAATTCAAGGCTTTGTTGCCAACTTCCGCTACTTTTAAACCCAGAGATTTCAATGATAACTCCAAGTCGCAATCCTCCTTTTATTAAACTTAATTATACATGAAACTTCCGCGCATCCCCCCGTCCTTTTGCCTGTGGTTGATGACCGATGACTTACATACGATATCCTATGTGCTGAAGGCTGCGGAATGATCCATTCCCGTAAGACAGGCAATAAGCGTGTAAAGCTATACTTCCACTATTAGAACGAGGTGACCTGCTGATGCTGTCCAAGAAAGCCGCGACCACCAAAAAACCAATTACCATTGCAAGCAAATGGTCCAAAACAAAAATGCTGCTTAATCATTCACGGCTCCGCCAATTCGTGCCCGATAGCCGGATCTATTCGTATGAAGCCCTGCAGTCCATGCTTAACAAGCATAAGATGGTATATGTAAAGCCTGTCAAAGGAACCGGAGGAAATGGTGTAATCAAAGTAATTAAGTATAGTGAACATAAATATGCCTATCACGTAGGCGAGACTCCCCGTTATTTTAAAACTTACGGCGCTCTGTTCACTTCGCTCGGCAGCAGTAAATTAAAGCGTGAATATTTGGTTCAGCAAGGAATAAATCTGCTTACTTATCAAAATCGTATCTTTGATGTGCGCATTATGACGCAAATGAACAGCACGAACCATTGGGAATGTACCGGATATATCGGGCGAATGGCACATCCCAAGAAAATCGTTACGAATTTCCACAATAGCGGAAAACCGCTTCCTCTGGAAACGCTGCTTAGCCCTTACCTGCAAGGAGACAAGAAAAAAGACTATATCAAAGGATTAAAAGCTTTAGGAGATCAGGTGGCAAAAGAATTCCATAAAAACCATAGCGGATTTAAGGAAATAGGCCTGGATATTGGATTGGATTCTGCTTTGAAGCCATGGATTATTGAGGTAAATACCCGGCCGGATGCTTATATCTTTAATCAATTGAAGGATAAAACGATGTTCCGCAGAGTGATCTACCTTAAAAAGTGGCATAAATTATTGAATTCTGGCAAGAAAGTTGTCAAATAAGGTGAACACTACCGGGTATAAAAAAGGTTGAACTTGAGCGCCCTCTTTGGCTCTGTTCAACCTTTTTTTGGATTGCAAAAAATGATAGGATATACTGGTTAAGGTGTGAACTGAATCGGGATTTGAGGAGAGCAGATGGATGAATAAACTGGTGTTTTTTCTGGGACCGGCAGGTGCGGGCAAAACGACGCTGGCCAAAGCTGTAGCCTCGCGCCGCAAAGCCGCCTTCTTCGATATGGACATTCTGCTGCGGCCGGCGGCAGACGCCATTATGACCATGCATGGACTGGACCCGACAGACAGAGATTCGGCAGAATATAAAAGACTTTGCCGAGACCTCGGTTACCGCATTACGATGGACGCCGCGCTTGATAATATCGGCCTGAATAGCGATGTATTCGTGGTTGGACCCTTTACTAAGGAAGCCGCCGACCCAGACTGGATTAGCAATGAGCTGTCCCAGATCGGTCTTACGTTGCCCGAGGTTGAGGTCAAGGTTGTCCTGGTCGGACTGGCCAACGAGGATTTGTACCGGGAACGTATTCAAGGCAGGCACTCGTCTTTGGATGACTGGAAATTTCAGCATTGGCAGGAATTCCGCTCTTCGCTTGGCAGCCGCACTGTCGCGTGGCCGCTGCCCGCGTCGAATGTCGCAATGATCGACAACTCAAATCCGGAGATCGAAGATACAGTAAGGACAGTTGAGCATTTTATTTATGCAGCACAATGAGCAGACGAAAGGCAGCCGTGGGCTGCCTTTTTTTTGTAATGTAGTATTCATGAAAGGTCCGCTTATATCCCCCCCTGTATTCACCTTTAATCCAAACCATGCAATCGTTTAAAATCCTCAGGCTTCATCCCTGTCATCCGTTTAAACACTGCACAAAAGTAGCTGGCATTCTCAAAACCGACATCCCGGGCAATTTCGTAGATTTTTTTACCGCGAACGTTAAACATTAATTGCTTGCTCCGGTTAATCCGCTGTTTATTAATGTACGTTACCGGCCGCTCATGAACCGTGTGCTGAAACAGCCGGCACAAATACTGCGGCGATACCGCTGCTACTTCTGCCAGTTCTTTTAACTGCAGCGGCCGGTGCAGATGGAGTTCTATATGCCGCAGGACGGGCTTAATCCGTTCCATTTCATCTTCCTCATTGGAAGAAGGCAGCAGCTTGCGTTTCAGATCCAGCAGCAATGCGTACAGCAGCTTGGAGCATTCCAGATCATCTTCAAGCGGATGTTCATTAGACAAAAGAAGCATCTCCCGCAAAGGCTCCAAAAGTGCTTCGTCCCTTAATCTCCCGGGTCCAGACTCGCGTATTCCCGCGTACATCAGCATCTGGGCAGCTTCTCTGCCGCTAAATGAAATCCACGCCAGCTTCCATTCTCTGCTAACCGGAGTATAGAAATGCGGAATTTCAGGATATAGAAAAAACACATCCCCGGGGCCTACGATGTAACTTTTGTCATTAATATTCAGTTCACCTTTGCCTTCAAGCACCTGATGCATCTGATAATCCGGAAAACCAGCCGGACGCAAAGTTTCGGCCTGATGCTCCCAATATCCGATGGTTGTGGCATATAAGGGCAGCAGCATCGTCTCATCAGTCTGGCAAAAAATCATTTTGCTTTTCACGAGGATTCTCCTTTCCTAATTGTTGCTTCTATATTAGCCTTCATTTCTAGCGAAAGAAAGCCCAATTTAGTTTCATATTGTGTTATTTGATAAGAATATCATTATATATACCTTGAGCCTTTCTCATTCTATAATATGAATATAACAATATAAGGAGATGTTAAAGTGCGTAAGAAGCTAGTCTATCAGCCACCTGCCAACGGATATCCCGAATGGAATAACAATCCGGAGATTTTTCAATTGAACCGAATGGAAGCGCATGCTTCGATGATGTCTTTCCCGACTGCTGAGCAAGCACTCCAAGGAAATAAACAATCCTCCTCCCGTTATCAATCGTTGAACGGCACTTGGAAATTCGCCTTTGCCGAAACTCCTGAGAAACGCAGCAAGGATTTCTATAAATCAGATTATGACAACAGCAGTTGGGCGGATATTCCTGTTCCTTCCCATTGGCAATTTCAGGGCTATGATTACCCTCAATATACCAATGTGCGGTATCCTTGGGCAGAGTCAGAACCGGATTTGAAGCCCCCTTTTGCCCCTACTTTATATAATCCTGTAGGTTCCTATGTACGTACATTTGATGTACCGCAAGCTTGGGACGGCCAGCCTGTATTCCTCAGCTTCCAGGGTGTGGAGTCTGCTTTTTATGTATGGGTGAACGGAGAACTGGTCGGCTATGGTGAAGATACCTTTACCCCGTCGGACTTCGATATTACAGCTTATCTGCAAGCAGGAGAGAATAAGCTGGCCGTTGAGGTGTACCGCTGGTGTGATGCGAGCTGGCTGGAAGATCAGGATTTCTGGCGGCTTAGCGGCATTTTCCGCGACGTTTATTTGTATACCGCACCTCCCGTACGTGTTGCCGACTTTTGGGCCCGGACCGATCTGGACAACGAGTTTGTGCATGCGGAGCTGAACGTGGACATCAAAGTGGAAGATTACTTTAGCCGCAAAGCTGGAGATTACTCGCTGCAAATGCAGCTTTATGACAACAATGGCCAAAAGGTCTGGGCAGCTCCGGTTGCTGCTGCAGTATCTTTTCAGGAAGGAGATTTGCAGCAGCTTAAACTGTCGGCACCTGTAGCTCAGCCTCATAAATGGAGTGCGGAGAAGCCATACCTTTACACCTTGGTGATCTCGCTAGTGGATGGTCAGGAGATCGTTCAAGAGGCGGTCAGCACAAAGGTTGGCTTCCGCTCCTTCGAGATTAGAGACGGCTTAATGAAGATTAACGGGAAACGGATCGTACTGAAAGGCACTAACCGGCATGAGTTCTCTTGTGACACTGGGCGCGCATTGTCTGTAGAGGATATGATCCGCGATATTCATCTGATGAAATCCCATAACATTAATGCGGTACGGACCTCTCATTATCCCAATCAGTCAGTTTGGTATGAGTTGTGTGACGAATACGGTCTCTATGTAATCGACGAAACCAATCTGGAGACACACGGCAGCTGGCAATATGGACAACAAGAGCTGCATGAGGGGAATGTTCCCGCGAGCAAGCCGGAATGGCGCGCCAATGTCATCGACCGCTGTAATTCCATGATGCAACGGGACAAAAATCATCCATCCGTTATCATCTGGTCACTCGGTAATGAGTCCTTTGGCGGCGATAATTTTATTGCCATGCATGACTATCTGCGGGCAGCCGATCCTACCCGTCCTGTTCATTATGAAGGTATTTTTCATTACAGACCTTCGGAAGCGGCGAGCGATATCGAGTCTACGATGTACATTAAGCCTGCCGGCGTTGAACAATATGCGACAAACAATCCGCAGAAGCCTTATATCCTCTGTGAATACAGCCATGCTATGGGCAATTCCTGCGGCGGACTGCATCTCTACACCGATATGTTCGACAAATATGATGTGTTCCAAGGCGCATTCATCTGGGACTGGGTGGATCAGGCCATCCGTACTACAACTCCAGAGGGGATTGAATATCTGGCGTACGGCGGCGATTTCGGTGAATCCCCACATGACGGGAACTTTAGCGGCAACGGCCTGCTGTTTGCGGACCGGACTGTAACTCCTAAGCTGCTTGAGGTCAAAAAATGCTATCAGAATATAAAAGTCACCGCCCAGGATCTTCAGAAAGGTCTTTATCAAATCCGCAATAACTTCTTATTTACGGATATCGAAGAATATGATTTACATTGGAAGATTGAATTGGAAGGCGTAACTTCGCAAGAGGGCTCTCTGCGGATTGCCGCTGCACCGGGGGAGACTGTCGATTGTATCATTCCGTATGAGCTTAGTTCCATAACCAATGATAAAGAAGCAGTGCTGACCTTGTCCTTCATTCAACCTGCTGCAGCAGCATGGGCAGGTGCCAACCATGAGGTTGCATGGGAACAGTTCATTCTAGTTCCAAGAGTTGCAGGAAGTCTTCCCGCTCCAGCAGGAGATCCCCTTCGCATCACTCAGCAAGAGGAAGCATTGATCATTGCAGGAGCTGACTTTTCATTTTCTTTCAATACGGCAACCGGAGATTTGTTCTCTTATCAAGTCTTGGGCAAAGAACGCCTAATTGAGCCTGCAAGACCGAATTTCTGGAGAGCCGTCACCGATAATGATCTTGGCAACCATCTGCAGGAACGTTCCGCAGTCTGGAGAAAGGCTTCCTATGAACGTAGCCTTGTTCAATTTACTACCCGGACTCAAGAGAATCTTTGTTTCGTATCGGCAACCTACTTGCTGCCCACAAATCCAGTGTCCACTCTACTGGTCACCTATGAAATCCGTCCTGACGGATCTGTGGAGATTTCGCAGGAACTGAACCCGGGCAGCAGCTCGCTGCCGGAAATCCCAGAGTTCGGAATGCTGTTTGTGCTGGATGGAAGCCTGGACACTGTGTCATGGTACGGACGCGGACCACATGAGAACTATTGGGACCGGCAAACTGGAGCCCGTCTGGGACGCTTTAGCGGCAAAGTCAGTGAACAGTTCACTCCTTACCTCAAGCCGCAGGAATGCGGGAACAAGACAGGTGTCAGATATGCTTCAGTTACAGAAGGCAACAATGGATCAGGGATCCATATTGAAAATGCAACATCGCTGGAAATCAACGTACTCCCTTGGAAACCAGAAGAACTGGAAGCCAGCGATCACGTCTATAAATTGCCGGCTTCGGATAAAACCGTGCTGAGGGTCAATTACAGGCAAATGGGTGTCGGCGGGGACGACAGCTGGGGTGCACCGACGCATGAACAGTTCACTCTGCCTGCAAACCGGCCGTACAGCTTCCGCTTCACGCTCGCTCGAATTTAATCTACTGTTGCACCAACAAACGAGATATCCGCTTAGCGGAATCTCGTTTGTTGGTTTAGGAAAAACGTAAAAACCACCTTCTCTTGCAGCCGTTTGTGAACACATGGGCGGAATCCCCATACTATGGGGATATAAGTATTCAGGGGAGGTTAGATTGTATGTATTCTTATGGGGGCTTTGGCCCCTCCGCAAATAGAACGTCTTACGCATGGCCCAATATGGCTCCTGCAAATGCAGGACAGGTGATCTGCTTGACCAAAGCTCAGATTGAATTCAAAAACCATATGCGCTTATTATGGGAGCAGCATGTGGCTTGGACACGAATGGCTATCACTAGCCTTGTTTTCGGATTGCCCGATACCGATGTGGTACTGGCGCGCCTTCTGCAGAATCCGACGGATATGGGGAACGCGCTTAAGCCCTTTTACGGGGAGAGTATAGCTAATGCTTATGCCAATCTTATCAAGGAACACTTGTTAATCGCCGCTGATCTTGTCAAGGCTGCGAAAGCAGGTGATACTAACGCAGTTGCCGCCGCAGAGAAAAAATGGTTTGCCAATGCGGATCAAATTGTTGAATTCCTTGCCCGTATTAATCCATATTTTCCAAAAGAGGCGTTCAGGCAAATGTTCTATTCGCACCTGGCTTTGGTTAAAGCAGAAGCAGTATCGATGTTGAACAAGGACTACAAGATGAGTGTCCAGCTGTATGACCGTATCGAGCGTGAAGCGTTGATGATGGCGGATATGATAAGCAATGCTATACTCATCCAATTCCCGCAGATGGTATAAACCGGATTATAGCTTTTTAAGCCTAACAAAAGCCCTCAATGCTCGCTTCAAAGCGGAAACCAGAGGGCTTCTTGGTTATACAGACTCTTGCATATTATACTGAAAAAGAGTCCGATACAGCACGTTGCGGCTCCATAATTCGCTGTGGCTTCCACGGTCCGCAATACATCCGTCTTCAAGCAGAATAATCTGGTCTGCCCGTATCACAGAGGAAAGGCGGTGTGCGACGATAATCATCGTCCGCTCGCCAGATAGATTATCAAGCGTGCGGTTAATCTCGGTCTCGGATTCATGGTCCAGCATAGAGGTCGCTTCATCCAATAGGATGATCTCTGCTTTCGATAGTAGAACTCGTGCCATAGCCAACCGCTGCTTCTGTCCGCCGGAGAGCTGGACACCTTTTTCACCGATAACCGTGTCATAATTCTGCGGCAGCTTCGTGATGAATTCGTCCATATTTGCCAGACGGCAGGCAGTCCGTATCTCTTCTACTGTTGCCTTCGGCCGGGCAAGCCTTACATTGTCCTGTATCGACATATTGAATATGGCCGGGTCCTGCATCACTACGCCAAGGGTCCGGTGCAGCACCGTTTCATCCACATCACGAAGCTCTTTGCCTGAGATTTGGATGTTCCCCTGCTCAGGTTCGTACATCCCTAACAATAGCTTCACAATAGTACTTTTCCCCGAACCGCTTCTGCCTACGATTGCTACTTTTGCTCCGGCTTCGATATCAAAGGATACCTCTCGCAGAACCATCTTCGTCATATCACTGTATTTGAAAGATACATTGTTGAAGCTTAGGATATCCGATTTAGCTTGATTAGCTTCCTTTGAACTGGTTGTGCTGGTTCTACTGCGCTTGACAGGCGCTTCTTCCAGAATAGCCTGCACTTTCTCCAGACCCGGCAGTTCGGCAGTAAATTTCATATCAAGATCATTGATGATGCCGAGCTGCGTGAACATTTGCTCATAATACTTCATGAACACTAACAGGCTTCCGATCGTCATCTCGCCGTGCAGGATGAGCAGCCCTCCGATGAAATACAGGTTCATCCGCGTAATGAAAAAATCCTTGAAGGCTTGAAGCGCGCGGTTTCCGAACCAATACATATGCTGCTGGAAAAATGATTTACTGATGGCATGCCAATACTCGGTAAATTTCAGCGACATCCGCTTCTCCATATGATTGGCTTTGATCTCACGCCAGCCCTGAATGGCGGTCTGCAGCCAGCCTTCATACTGCCCAT
Organism: Paenibacillus sp. FSL L8-0340; assembly: GCF_038593145.1. NCBI lineage: Bacteria > Bacillati > Bacillota > Bacilli > Caryophanales > Paenibacillaceae > Paenibacillus > Paenibacillus sp. FSL L8-0340. The sequence continues at coordinate 3,558,604 of NZ_CP151967.1, read as the reverse complement.
AGATATTCCGGTTGGTTTCAGCAGCTTTCCGGGCACCTTTGCCAAGTTTCCTGGTGATCCAGAAGGAGACCGGAACCATCAGCAGACCGAATAAAGCAAGCTTCCAGCTGAACCAGATCATCAGCCCTGCACCGACCAGTATCATTGCACAGCTATAAGCGTATTCCAGCGCCTGAACCTTGAACAAACGATTTACGGACTCTACATCCTGATCCATTCGGGCTTTCAGATCTCCCGTATTCATCTGTTCATATTTCCTGAACGGCAAACGCATATAACTGCTCCATACCTCAAGACGTACGGCGAAGGTCAGCCTGTTGGAAAGCTTGTTCCCGATTGCCGTTTGTCTCCCAAGAACAACTGTTTCCGCAATATAAATTGCGGCGTAGCCCCCGCAGACATACCATAGCTTACTAAGGTGCTGGCCGACCATTACCTCATCCACGAGCAGCTTGAACAACAATGGCGTGATCATCCCCAGAGCAAGCAGCAGCACCTTAAAGACGATAAGGGACAGCCATTCCTTACGTTGGTCCACCCATTGAGCTTTAAACGCAAGGACCCACTGCAACCTGATTCTGATATTATGAAAAGACTTGTTCATCCGCTGTCCCCGCCCCGCTTTCCGAATATTGCTCATAAAAAAGCTGACGATACACGGCACTCTCCGCAAGCAGCTTGCGGTGATGATCGAAGCCGACGATGTGTCCATGATCGAGGACCGCCACCTTATCTGCGGTGATAATTGTTGAAAGCCGATGCGCAATAATTATCGTAGTTGTGTGTTCACCAAGATTTCCCCAGCTGGATTTGATGACCTTCTCCGCTTCCCCGTCCAGTGCAGAAGTGGCCTCGTCAAAAACAAAGATGGGCTGCTGCTTCAGAAACGTCCGGGCGAGTGCAATCCGCTGTTTTTGTCCTCCGGACATGAAGATACCTGAACTTCCCCCTATGGTTGTATGCAGTCCCTGCGGAAGCTCACGCACATATTCGGCAATAAATGCTTGCTCACAAGCATCCCATAATTCATTGTCAGTCCGGAATGAGCTTCCCCATAGCAGATTCTCCCGAACGGTCCCTTCAAAGAGAAAGGGCTCTTGAAAAGAAACGCTGACAGCCTTGCGCAGCGATTTCAAATCACAGTCAAGAATGGAGGTGCCGTCAATGAGGATGTCTCCCCCGGAAGGCTTGTATAATCCGAGCAGCAGTGAAATAAGCGTGCTTTTGCCCCCGCCGCTTTTTCCTACAATGGCTACCGTTTGCCCGCCTTCTATCCGCAGATTCACATTTTGCAGCACAGGTGTTTCCGGGCGGTAACCAAACAAAACATCCTTAAATTCAATCAAGCCCTTCGTTACCACAATCTTCGGTCCGCCCGGATTCTGATCCTCTTCCTCCTCTTGCAGCAGCTGGAACACGCGCTCAATCGAAACCTTGTTCTGCTGGATCCGGCTGTTGGCTCCGCTCATATTTTTCAGCAGCCCGCTGCCCTTGGAGAAATATTCAATAATGGCAATAAATGCGCCAATCGTTAAGTGGCCGTTTACGATCATGAAGCTGGCAGTTATGTATAAGGTCAGATCAGAGCCCAGGGTGATTAGACTGACGGCTCGTTCCGAAATGAAATCGATCCGGCTGGATTGATTCTTGAGACGCATATATTTAATTAAATGACTCACAAAAACTCGCGTGCTGTATTTCCCGGCACCAAGCAGCCGCACATCGCGCAGCCCCGCCAGCATCTCGACACACCAGCTCATGAACTGGCCGTACTGTTCACGCTGATTGGTGAGCCGGGATTTCATTGCCCGGCTGAAGCTCATGATGGTAAACACAACGACCGGAATTACAACAAGCATCAATAAACCCAAATACACATTGGCAACCATTACAAAAGCAATTGCCGTCACCATCCGGATGCTGTTGGCCGTCAGGTAAAAAATATTCCAATGAATCAGATTCATGACTTCGTCAGCATCGCGGTTGATGACTGCCATAAGTTCACCGGATTTACTCCGGGTGAAAAAGGCAGGCCGCAACGACATCAGCTTGTCATACAGCTTCTTCCGGATATCGAATGAAAATCTAGTAACCAGATACGACCACACACTGTTTAGAACGGTATGCAGCAGCTGCTCGGACAAAAAGATCATCCCATAACCGATGACAATAAAGATTAAGAATTGAAGATTCCGGTGATAGAAAACCTCATCCACCAGCAATCCAAAGATAAAGGGATATAACATACCGATTACGGAGGTTACCAGGATACAAATAAACAGATTGATAAAACTCCATTTATAAATGCGGATAATCGGCCAGAGAGTCTGCAGCTGGCTGCGCATCGAACGGTTCATTCCACCGCTCCTTTCTTAAACAGCTTGGCGAATACAGTTTTTTGGCCCTGGGGAAGCTCAACATAAACGGGCGGTTCAGCAGACTCCGTATCGGACTCCTTCTTGGCCCGTGTCCAATCTGAAGCAGTCACTTCAATATCAAGCCTGTCTGCATCTGTTGATGAATCAACATTTAGAACGGTTCCTTCGTAACGATCTCCACTTTCCTTTATGTACCAGGTAATCTTGTCTTGCATATGCAGCTGAGTATAATTATTGTTCCCCTGCACAGTAATTAACGTTGACTCCCCCTTCTCCACATGAGCACCAGTAACCGCCCAATAGCTCTGGATACGAATGCTGTTCATCAGAAGATACATCCCCATAGCCAATCCGACAATAATGAAGAGTGCCGCAATTGGCGTTTTGATAAACGTGAATGTATAGAGCTTCCATAGCCGTTTATGCATAATCCACCTTCCAATTTAATTGATATAATGAGAAAATTGTGGCCTAAATCCATATATTAGTGTAATGCTTGACAATCATTTTTGATAGTTATAATTCTGTGAGAGCCTTGTGGACTCGGTAGATTTGGTTGCTTCAACCTAAAAATCCCCGTTCTATCGCCCTTGAGCAATAAAATGGGGATCTTCATATTCGTAGGACACAAGCTCGCAACGCTGGCTTAAGCTATTCCTCGATCACTGCTGGAGCCCGGAAAAACCGGGACAACACGCCGCTTGAAGGAGAACCCAGGAAGCTTGCTATAAATACAAGTCCTGTAGCAAAGGCCATAGAGCCTGAAATCGAGGTGTCCAGCCACACTGCAATATAGTAACCGGCGACTGCAGAGAGGACGCCAAAACCGGCGCTGAGCATCAGCATGACTGAAAGACGGTCTGTCCACAGATAAGCAGACGCAGCCGGAGTAATCAGCATGGCCACGACCATAATTGCGCCGACGGCATCAAATGAGGCCACCGTTGTTACCGATACAAGCGTCATGAATAGATAGTGTATCAATACGACCGGAAGTCCAAGACTGGCCGCAAGCGCCGGGTCAAACGATGTAATCTTCCATTCTTTATACAATGCAAGAATAACAGCAAGCACAATAATGAGTACGATGAACAGCATTAGCGTTGCTTGAGGAACGGCACCTATCCAAGGCAGCTCCACTGTATTCCACGGAACAAATGTAATTTCACCCATCAATGCGTGTTTTACATCCAGATGCGCATTCCCTACCTTTGTTGCAATCAGAACTACACCGACTGCGAACAATGTGGTGAAGACTACACCAATGGAAGCATCCTGGGCTACGCCGCGGGAGTGCAGGAATTGGACCAGCATGGCTGTCAGCAATCCGGCGACGATGGAGCCGATCAGCATATGACCGCCGCTCAGCTGCTTGGTGATCAGGAAGGCAACGACGATCCCCAGCAGCACACTATGGCTGATGGCATCCGCCATCATTGCCATTCGTCTAAGGATGAGGAACGTTCCAATTATTCCGCAGGTAAGGCCGACAAGTGAAGCTGTAAGCAAGATCCAGGCTGTGTAGCTCATACCGCTTTCCCCTCCTCAGGCGTATGCAGATATGCTGATTCCGCCGATTTTTTCTTTTGCGCCCGCAGGTGAAGAAGCTTCGCCAGCCAGCCTTTCTGAAAGCCAAAGACAAGCGACACAAGGAACAGAGAAGACGAAACCAGAACGATAAAGGGACCTGTCGGCCAGCCTTTCCCCAGTGTGCTGACCCATGTTCCCACGGCCCCGGCACCCCCGCCGAATACAGCGGAAATGATAAGCATCCGCTTGAAGGACTGGGTCCAGTATCGCGCACTTACCGGGGGAATAATCAGGAGAGCCGACATCAGGATGACGCCAACCGCCTGAATCCCGATGACAATAACAAGAATCAGCATGCTCATATACATCCCGTTCATCACCCGCCCGGACAAGCCCAGCCCCTTGGCAAAATCCGCATCGAACAGAAACAGCTTCCACTCCTTGAAACCGATCCATATGAACGCGATCACAATCAATGCCAGCACCAGCATGATCTTAACATCTTTACCGGTCATGGAAGCTGCCTGGCCAAATATGAAGGAATCCAGCCCGCTCTGACCCCCGCCTGCCGTCCGGTTCACAATGGACAACAGCATGATCCCAAGTCCGAAAAAGATCGACAGCACGATTCCCATCGCCGTATCCTCTTTAATTTTGGTGGACGATTGAATCCACTGGATAAAGAGAAAACCGAGCACTGCGCTTAGCGCCGCTCCGGCGATCATTGCCGGAACGCTTTTGACACCAACGATCGTAAAAGCAATCACAATTCCCGGCAAAGCCGCATGGGAAAGTGCGTCGCTCATCAGGCTTTGGCGTTTCCAGTACGCCAGACAACCGATCAAACCTGAGGCGATCCCAAGAATTAAAGTACTGAATAATACCCAGAGTGTGTTGGGTGAGATGCCGGTTATATCCATTAGGTGCCTCCGATCCAGCGAAGCGAACCTCCATAGGCACGGTACACTTGCTCTTGGGTAAACGCCTCACGGGTACTTCCGTGGGCCACAATCGTACGGTTCAGCAGCAGCACGTGGTCGAAATACTCCTCTACCGTATGTAGATCATGATGTACGACCATCACTGTTTTGCCCTGCTCCTTCAATAGCTGGAGTGTCGTCATAATCGCCTTCTCCGTCGCGGCATCTACCCCGGCCAAGGGCTCATCCAGAAAATAAAGGTCAGAATCCTGTACCAGCGCCCTGGCCAGAAACACCCGCTGCTGCTGCCCGCCGGACAGCTGGCTGATCTGGCGGTGCGCATAATCGGCCATCCCCATCTGGTCCAGAGCGTGTAATGCCTGCTGCCGGTGGCTGGCTTTCGGCCATTTCAACCACCCGACTTTGCCATACAGCCCCATCATGACTACATCCAGCGCATCCGTCGGGAAATCCCAATCCACGGAGCCCCGCTGCGGCACATAACCGATACGTGATTTCACCTTGGAGAAGGCGGAGCCGTAAAAAGATACGGTGCCCGACAGCTTGGGATGCAGGCCCAGCATCACTTTGAGCAGGGTCGATTTCCCGGCGCCATTTGGGCCGATGATCGCCGTAAGCGTGCCGGGCTGCACCTTGAAGGAAACATCGTGCAGTACTTTATTTTGCCGGTAAGAGGCATTTAAGCCTTCTACTAGAACATCGCTCATCTTAGTTCCCTCCCCCGCTGAGTGCAGTATAGATCGTTTCCACATTATGTTTATACATTCCCAGATAAGTACCCTCAGCGGTATCTGCATTGCCCATGGCATCGGAGAACAGCTCGCCGCCGAGCTTGACCTCCAGCCCCTTGCTCTTGGCTCCTTCAATCACAGCCTCTATGGATTTCGGGTTAATACTGCTTTCTACGAATACGGCAGGAATTTTGTTCTGAATCAGCAAGTCAATGGTATCGTTAATGTCAGAGACGCCAAATTCATCCTCTGTACTCAGTCCCTGCAAGCCTATTACCTCAATACCATTTGCCCGGCCAAAATAACTGAATGCATCATGCGCGGTAACCAGTGTCCGCTGGGCTTCCGGAATCTGTGCCAATTTGGCTTTTGAATCCGTATTCAGCGTGTCCAGCTCTGCGAAGTATTTCGCTTTATTGCTCTCAAAATATTCTGCATGCTCCGGAGCCAGCTTCTTGAGCTCCTCTGCTGCATTGCCAAGTGCCTGCTTCCAGAGGTCAATATCAAACCACACATGGGGGTCCGTGTCTCCCAGTTCATTTTTGAGCAGCTGGTCTTCCGGGATACTCTCAGATATCGCAACAGTCGGCCTCGTTTTGCCGATCTCTTGGAACACCTCATGCATTTGGCCCTCCAGATGCAAGCCACTGTACAGGACCAGATCCGCACCGCCCAGCTTGGCTATATCTCCTTGAGTGGCATTATACAGATGGGGATCCACACCTGGTCCCATAAGACTCTGTACCTGTACTTTATCTCCGCCAATAATCGTTATAGGCTCTGCAATCTGTGAAATGGTCGTAACCACAGCAATGGTGTCTTTGCCTGTCCCTTCTGCTGCGTTCCCGCTCTCCTTCTCATTACAGGCCGTGATTACAAGTACCACGGACAGCAATGCACCCACACCTAATTTTCTCGTTCTCTCCACCCACAGGTTCCTCATTTGTTTCTCCTCCTGGTTCAAAGAATAGTTAAGATTCATAATGTGCATTAAGGAAAATATGTTTCCCTGATGAAACTTATTTATATATATAAAAATAAAGGTATTTGTTTCTACTGTCAAACTAATTTTTACTAGGGAAAGATTTATGTAATAATAATCCACCCTGTACTCATGCGCTGCGTTACCTGAACACAACAAAAAACAGCGGCTGCCAGGGACGAGATATTGTCCTGGACTGCCACTGTTTTATTGTGATATCCTGTCCCGTCTGCTTAATCTTAGCCAGACCCTTACCCTTTTGTAATACGGTTAGCTTTAACATGTTTTAGTTGGGCCACAATAATAACGCTGATGATGACCAGCAGGAACCACGAGCTGATTTTACTGAAGCTAACCACTTGCCAGGCTTGGTACTGGTCAGGATATTTCCAGGCATTAAAGAATGTAGCTATATTTTCGGCTAACCAGATAAAAAAACCTACGATGAAAAAAGCCAGTGTCAAGGGCATTCGATATGTAACAGTCCGTACCCGGTAGATGATCCAAGTTTTCCAAAAAACAATGAGCACAAGCGCCGTTAGCCACCAGCGAAAATCAGGAATGAAATGGTGTGTGAAAAAGTTCAGATAGATCGCTCCTCCCAGTAATCCCGCAGAAGTAAGCCCCGGCCAGCCGGTCATGTCCATCTTCAGTCTACGCCATACCTGGCACATAAAACTTGCAACACTTGCATACATAAAACCGCTATAGAGCGGTACACCGAATACCTTCGTAAGCCCGGGCTCCGGGTATGACCAAGATCCCATACTCACCTTATATATTTCCAGCAACAGTCCAATACAGTGAAATATACAGATCACTTTAATCTCATCCCATGTTTCTAATCCACTGCGGTACATGAGGTACTGCACAGTAAGCAGTATGAAAAGAATGGCATCATAACGGTAAACGAAAGGCACATCTATTAAACCGGAAAGAGCTAAGGTCCCAAAGATCGCAATCGGAAAAATGCAGCTCATCGCCTGATGGTAGCCAAAATGCAGAAGTTGTGTTATTGGTTTCAATGATGTTATCTCCTCGCCGGGCAGCTTTTAGCCTTTCTTTATTAATGACCGTTTTGAATTTAACATATAATTTATCGTTTTACAATATATTTTGATTGTTTTATGATAGAACAAGCTTTCTTGAAGCTATTATATATTCTTACTTCATCCATATTTCCTTGTAGTTGATTTTGCCCCAGGCATTCATCTCGATCCCGTACAGCGACTTCTCATGCCCGACTGTCTGCACACTATGATACATAAAAAGCACACTGAACTGCCGCTTCAGCTCCGCCTCGATCCCCCGCAAAATCTGCATTCTCTGCTCCGGCTCGGCAGTTTCCAGAGCATCCCGGATTCGTCCATCGACTTTTGCCAACGTGGCAGCATCTAAATGGTTGCGGATATAACCGTTAGGAGACCGGTACATCTCAATTAATGCAATCGGGGGCTGTCCGCCCAGCACTTCGCCAACGAAGATCATATCTGCCTGCACGAGCACCCCCGCTTGCGACAGTTCCAGAATAGGCAGCACATTTATTTCCACCTTAACGCCCAGCTTGCCGCACTCCTGCCGGATCCAGCGCACATCCTCTTCATTGCTGAAGTACTCATAGGTGTATAGCTGCAAGACTTCACCGGCATAAGTAGAGGATCGCAGCAGTTCTTTGGCTGCATCCAAATCAGAGCCATTCCCATATGCGGAGTCATTCCACCCGGGATCAAAGCCTGAAGAAGTCACGGCTCTTCTCCCCTGCAGCTCCCGAATCATTTGCTTCCGGTCCAGCGCAAGATGAATAGCCTCCCGTAACCGCCTGTCCTGCACTACTCCGTCTTTAGACAAAATGAACGTTAGCAATGTACTGCCCAGCTCATATTGGTTCAATGTCCGGTCAGAATCCCCCTTGCTAAGCGCTTCAAAATACAGCAGCTGTGTTTGATCTGAAGACCTCTCCCTGCTACGCAGCTGTTCTTCGTAATTAGGCCATACCCACATTTCAATCCGGTCCAAGAAAGGCCGTCCATTAAAATAACGTTCATTGGCCTCCAGCACCAGGATAGATTCATTATTCTCAGTCATTTGAAAAGGCCCAGTGCCCACAGGCAGCCTGGCGAAGTTATGTCTCGCAGCTATCTGCTCCAAATCATTCGGGATGATCGAAAACCTTTCGGTGGCTATAAAATGCGCAAACAGCGCATTCGGCTCAGCCAGCTGGAAACAAACACTATACGTACCCCTCATCTCCACCTGCAGCACACTTTGTGCCAGGAAATCGCCGGTACTCCAGTTCCTGATACGCTCGAAGGTAAACCGCACATCCTCCGCTGTCAGCCTTTTACCATGATGGAACATCACGCCCTTGCGCAAATAAAAGGTCCAGCGGCTTTTCGTTTCGTCACACTCCCAGTGATGGGCAAGTCCAGGCTTCAAGGTCTGCTGCTGCGGATCGTATTCCACCAATGTATCAAACAACTGGCGGATCATATGTGCTTCCGTTCTCCGGACAACTGTCAGCGGATCAAGATCAGGCACGGGCCTGTAAAAGGGAAACCGCAGCACATCCTCATCACTCCGCTGTTTATGCATGCCAAACTGGTCACCAAGCCAGCTGTGGAACTGCGTATGCAGAGATTCGTCACTACTAGCCTGCAGACATTCGAAGGCTTCACGAATCCGGCCTTGCTGCGCCCGTCTGCGCGCTTTTTCAAGTATCAGCTCTTCTTTGTCCCGGAGAAGTACAAGCTGTGAAGTATTCCCCCTGCCCAGTCCCGATTTCCAGTCAATATAACCATGCTCCTTCAGCTTCTGGACGAGAAATTGCGTATTGCGGCGCGTGCAGTCAAAGATAACCGAAAGCTCATCCATCGACACGGGAAACCAGGTCTTATCCGGCTTTAACTCATATTGTTTATGCAGCGTTAAGTAATGATCTTCAATATCCATCATCGTCACTCCTCTAAAAGGCGAAATCAATAAATTCACTTTTCTATTTTACTGCCACTTTTGTAAAAGTATAATTTGAGTCATTCCATCCGTAAAGAGGAGCGTGTATGAACTAATGTCATCCAACATAACGCAAGCACAGCCGGAGATATCCATTTGGCGCAGTCCGGCTTTTATGATTTTACTTGGGACAGGTGCGATCATGGCGCTGGGGAACAAGATCTATGAGCTTGCCCTACCGCTCATTTTGTATGATCTCACGAAGTCCTCCGTGGTTATGTCGACGATGAGGGGCATTGAATTCCTGCCGAATTTGCTGCTCGCGATGTTCATTGGCGTCCTGGTAGACAGGGTAAATAAGAAAAGGTGGTCTTTAACGGCTATTCTGCTGCAGATCGTAATTCTTGCGGGGTTATACGCGGCTATCGAACTGGGGATTCATTCTCTTTGGCTGTTGTACATTGCGGGTTTTCTGCTGATGACCTTTGGGTATGCCTATTCCAACGCCCGGGTTGCCATGGTGAAGCAGTCGCTTCCCAAGTCCATGCTCACCCCGGCAAATGCTTCCTACAATTTCGTGACGACCTTTGTCGGGATCGCCGGACCCGTATTAAGCGGCTTATTGCTCATCCTACCCAATCTCCATGTATCTCTGCTGATTACGGCGGTTGCTTTCACCATGGCCTTCATTACACTTTCCTGTATTCGAACCCATGAAGAGACCGCATCGCCTTCTTCGAAGCGAGACGGCTTCTGGAAAGAGCTGTATGCAGGCTGGATTGAATTACGCACCAACCGGTTATTATGGACGATGACGATCGCCGTTATATTTCTGAACAGCACTTCCGGGATGGTGGATACGACAATTATTTTTTTCGCAAAGGATGAACTGAAGCTCGGGAATGCGCTACTTGGCCTCGTTTTCTCGGCCGCTGGAATCGGAGGACTGGCAGGAAGCCTGCTGATCGGTAAATTGCGGGGGTATTTCACAGTTGGTCAGCTGATTACGTTATCCAGTTTATGCGTCGGGTTGACGAGTACCATCTTTTATTGGTCGCATTCTGCTTATGTACTTGCCTTCGGTCTGTTTCTATACGGTTTGTTTGAGACGATAAGCACGGTAAGCATCTGGACGTTCCGCCAGGAGACAACCCCTTATCAGCTAATTGGCCGGGTCAGCGGAATTACGGGATCAATCTTCAAGCTGGGGATGCCCTTCGCCATTATAGCGTCGGGCTGGATCTCTGAGCTTTCGGGTCCACGCACGGTGTTCCTGATTACAACAGGCATAAATATGCTTATATTCGCAGGTTGTCTGTTTAGCCCATTATGGAAACATCGCGGGGCGGTAAAGGGATAAATCAGCATCATTTCACGCAAAAAACAATTTCAGTACCTGTCTCTTTGTTCTTGAAGGGTCCGATGTATTCCTTAAATTTTAGTTCCACACCCGAAATATTGTCGGGTAATGGCGGGGAGATCACATAATTATAAGCGGCACGCCCCGTTGAGCTACCGCCATCTGACATTCGGCAGTCATAAGCTTCACCCAACTCAAGCTCAAAATGTTTGTGGTGCTTATAGGAATGTCTGATCAGATCATCTACAGTAACATCCCAATCTATATTGAAGGTAATTACGCTGGCATTGCTATATTGCCGCATGGAAGTGAGTGTGTAGAAATACTCACCCTGCTCAATAGACTGAAGCACGGGAATATGTTGTCTGAATCCGGAAGGCTCAATCAACGGTTTAAAATGCTCTTCACTTAACAAGGATCCGAATATCGCTTTTAAAAAATCCTCGTAGAGTTCGAAGTCCGCCGCCCATTTAGAAATTTGCTCTAAGGGCGGAAACCCCGGATTATTGCCGGAGATATCTTTCCGCTGCTTGATTAGCTCACAGATTTTCTCGTCAATATCCATGATCCGTGTATCATAATGTTCAGTTGGACGTTCAAAGGGCATCCGTTTCATCGTTAGCCTCCTTTTTTTATAGAACAAACACTGACACCGATTCAAAATACAGCAGCCGTTTCTCATCCTCATAAATATCGGGAGGAAGCGACAAATACTCTTCAGTAAGCAGATCCGCTTCGCTAAGGGCATCGGACCGCCATAACGTCAGACCCAGCTGCGGAAAAGTATAGGTGCATCCGGTTTCCGCAGGATTCCGTTCATAGGGAGATAATTGATCCACAATAACTGCCAGCTTCTCAGCCATGGTAGCAAATAGATCAATCCCGGCAAAACTGCAGGTCCACTCTTCCCCAGGATTGGCGATTTCGATGAATACCGCCGATCCTGCGTCGTTATATTCAACTTTATAAAATAACGGAAATTCCGCTGCGGCTTTCGCGATCTCCGTCTCGGTCATTCCAAGTTGCAGCGGGCCAATGGATTGCCCTGGCAGTACAGGGATTAGCCGGGAACCGGACTCCATTGAACCTGCACTCTGCGTGTAAGGAAGTACTGTATGCTCTGCTTGCTCAGCATCACTAATTAGCGGTATAACAGATTCCTGTGGCTCTGGAGCAGACAAACCGTATTTGTCCATCAGGCGAAGTTTATCCTTGCTGCTTATCTCTACCTCGCAGGTTTGATTGCTTTGTTCCAGCGTTATGTATTCTGCGGCTTCTCTGAAGCTGCTTAGGTAACCTGACCCTACCGCTGCGCATAATGCCGCACCCACTGCCGCTTCTTCCTGTGAGTCACTCAGACTAAAAGGAATCCTGAACGCCGACCGGACTTTGTCACATAATACTGTGTTGGCACGCAGTGCATTACCGGAGCCAACTATATAATCGAAGGTTTTGCCGGTTTTCATTCCAAGAGCTGTGTAGAATGCATGCAGCTCGTCAACCATCCCCTCCAGAAAGGCATGGGCAAGATTGCCGGGTGCGAAATTGTCCAGAGAAATACCTTCTATGCTGCCGCGTGTCTCAGGATTCGTTCGGGTTCCGAGAAACTGCGAGTGTACCGTAAGCCCCTGGCTACCCGCCGGATTATCCTGCAACAGCCGATCCATTATACTGTAAACCTCTTCCGCTGGTTCTCCGGAATAAGCTTCGATGATTTGCCGGTAAAAATGCTCTAAAAGAGCGTACGATTCACCTCCACTGAGTGCAGCACCTACCATGAGTACCCCACCTCCGGGATAAGGCCGCATTTCCATTCCGTCAACTTGCTCCATACCCTCCGGCAGCAGCACCGACAACTGGCTGCCTGTACCCATGTTCAGCAGCAGCGATTGGTCAGGAGCCGGGACACTTCCAAGAAAGCTTGCCTGATTATCTCCGAGCGAGGTGTATACAGGAATTCCGTGAGACGTGAGTCCTACTATCGTTCCTGAGGGTACAACCGGTGGCAGCACCTTCGGATCAATTCCTGCCTCAGCAAGGGCTGTCCGGTCAAAATCATTTAGAAGTAAGCTGTAGCAGCCAATCGCAGCAGCTTGTGTTGCGTCGATTCTTGGCACATTATACCCTGCTAACCTTAATGCCACATAATCGGCAATCGTACAGAAGCTGGAGGTATCATTCGGAACAAGATCATGCAACAGGTTATAATAGTGTGTTGCCAGCCCGTAGCCTGGAGCGACCGGGTAGCCGGTCGATTCACTCAGCTTCTGCGCATAAGAAAGCGAAGCCTCGCAAGGAAGCCCCCCTCTGCCATCTTGCCAAGTATAGAGCGGACTTACATGTTGCCCGCTTCTATTTATATATAGGATGCCGTGCATTTGTCCGGTCAAACCTATCCCGCACACCTCCGGTTCCCAAGATATCAGCTGCTCCAGAATCTCTTCCACTTGCAGGAGAATTTTTTCAGGGTCCTGCAGCCTTTCCCATTCTGCCGTGCCCGTAGGGGGATTTCCTCCCTCATCCGAAATGGTATGAAGCACAGTTCTTTGCTCCAGATCATACACCAATCCAGAAATTGATGTCGTTCCAATATCCAGCCCGATATACTTCACAATCGCTCTCTTCCTTCCACGTAGACTATCATAATTATTTCCAGAATAACTTGAATCTCCACCACTTAGCTGACGCTTGAAGGGGTGGATTCTTGCGAACAGAGGAGCAGCCTCCTTTTATGGGCAAGCGATCCCTGCGTTCCCGCAGTTCTACGTTTTATTTTTATAGGTAATAGCTATACCGCTACCTCTTTGATATTATGAGCCGAATTTTCATCCCGATCATGGTGTGTTCCGCAAGCTACACATGTCCATTCTCGAATCGAGAGGTTCTTCACTTCGGGATGGATCATGCCGCATACGTGGCACTGCTGACTGGTCGGCTCGAAGGTGTCGGCAACCCGGAGGGTTCGTCCATACCAGGATGCTTTATACGTCAGTTGACGCACCCATTCGCCCCAGGACGCATCAGCGATGGACTTGGAGAGTTTGGGATTTTGAATCATATTCGCCACACGCAGATGTTCGATGCTGATCGTTTGGCACTCACGGATCAGCTTCGTTGTCATCTTGTGGAGAAAATCGTTCCGGGAATTTGCAATGTGTTCGTGAATACGAGCAATGTGTTGCTTGGCTTTCTTCCAGTTGGAGCCCCCTGGTGTGCGTCTCGCCAAACGCCGCTGCCACAGCGCAAGCTTTTTCTCGTATTGACGGTAAAACCTGGGGTTGGCAAAATGCTCGCCGTTGGAGCACACAGCGTATTCCTTAAGCCCCAAGTCAATGCCGATATGTGCATCTGCTTGTGGGAGTGGGGTCTTTTCGACCTCACAAACCAGGGAGACAAAATACTTATCGCTGGCGTTTTGCCGTACCGTAGCGGACAGTATACGACCCTCCAGCTTCCGAGAGTTGGCGAAACGCATCCAGCCGAGCTTGGGAAGCTTCAACCGGTTGCCTTCAATGGCGATATTTCCGTTCGTGAATTTCGTGGTGTAGCTTTGTACTGGATGCTTCCGGCTTTTGAAGCGAGGCGCTTGATTTTGCTTTTTGAAAAAGCGGTCAAAGCTATCTGCCACATGCCGAACGGCGGACTGTAAAGCAATACTATCGACTTCTTTGAGCCAGCCATATTGTGTTTTTAGGACGGGGAGCTGTGTCGCACAGGTCTGATAGGACAACCCTTTGCCTGTCCCGGCATAGGTTTGGTTCCACTCTTCCAGGAAATGATTGAACACAAAGCAGCAGCAGCCAAACATTCGACGAATGAGTTGCTGTTGCTCGGTATTTGGGTAGATGCGGTATTTATACGCTTGATGAACGATCATGTGCGACACCCCCTTTTGTAGTGTTTTTTTACAGTATAGCACATATGTTCGCTGAATAATTGAAAACCGCCGATTCATCTCCGCCTATAGAGGTCGGAGTCTTTTCGGCTTTTGAAGATAAACCTAAGGAAGTGATCCACAGGTACAGCACAGTGATTCTGCATAAACTGGATACCTTTAAAAGATACTAGCGGTTGGAAGATATTCGCGACACTGGAGGAATTCAGATGAGACTTCAGGACAAAGTAGCTGTGGTTACGGGTGCAGCTTCAGGAATGGGTAAGGCAATCGCCATTCTTTATGCAAAAGAAGGTGCAAAGGTCGTGGTTTCAGACATTCACGAAGAAACTGCCCAAGGAACTGTGGACGAAATCAAGTCAGCCGGAGGCCAGGCTATTGCAGTAAAGGCGAATGTAGCGTCCGAAGCAGATCTTCAGAATTTGATAGATACTACAGTGAATACCTATGGCACATTGGATATTCTGGTGAACAATGCCGGAATTATGGATAATTTCGAACCGGCCGGAGATATTGAAGATGACAAATGGGACCGTGTCTTCGCTATCAATACGCACTCCGTGATGCTCTCAACGCGCAAAGCTCTCCCCTTCTTTCTTGAGAAACAAAAAGGGGTAATCATCAACGTCGCCTCGGCCGGCGGATTAAACGGTGCCCGGGCCGGTGCTACCTATACTGCTTCTAAACATGCCGTTGTTGGTTTCACCAAGAATACAGGCTTCATGTATGCCCAGCAGGGAATCCGCTGCAATGCCATTGCACCGGGCGCAGTTGAGACTAATATTGGCTCTACAATGACAAACATTAATCAATTTGGTATGGGGCGTACCCAGCCGGGACTGGCCCTGAACCCGCGGGTCGGCAAACCGGAAGAAATTGCTCAAGTGGCACTGTTTCTTGCTTCCGATGAATCCAGTTTCGTGAACGGAACCGTCATCGTAGCAGATGGCGGCTGGACGGCTTATTAAACATCGCGAATAGACATGCCAAAAACCCACCTATGCTGAAATGCTGAGATAGGTGGGTTTTTGGCATACAGATGATATTTTACTCCATCTCACTTAGCATCCGCTCGAAGGTTTAGATTTAGGAAAAGATCTTTTCACAATTCATTCAAGGAGTATTCTCTTTCTACTTTACAGATTCTTGTGATGTAATTTTTGTACCAATCCGTTTTTCCTTTTTCCTGTGCCAATCCATGTGCTTCGTTTGCTTTCCAATTTTTAATGGCATCCAAGGATTCCCAGTAAGAGATCGTTACCCCGAAACCAAGCGAATCCCGGACACTTTCCGCACCCAAAAAACCTGGTTGTTTGGACACCAATGTTACCATATTCTCTGCCATGCTATCGTATCCATGATCTCCTTCGGTACGTTGACTTGAGAAGATAACCGCATAATACGGCGGTTGTGGTGTTTTAGCAAAATTACTCATTATTTTCATCTCCTTCTCTTTACGCTACTTAAGTAGGCCGTCTATCATGCTTCCAGCCTTTTCCTGTTGTTTTGCCTACGGATGCCATCAGAACAGAGAGATGACTGCTCCCGTCGATACCCAGATATTCATTCATGTTTTTGTCAAACCAGTGGCCTATGGTGGCTACCCCCAACCCCAACCCGTTCCCGACAGTATGAAGATTCTGTGAGACATGGCCTGCATCCCACCATATGTACCGATATGCCCGTTCGTTGTACTTGTCTTCCGTGCGTCCAACCATAGCGGTCCAAACAAAGTTAACGGCAGCCCGGCGGGTCATCTCCTGCTCCTCCGTAAACAGATAGGCAACCTGCGCTACATCCTCCAGTTTTAACCCTTCCAAGGTCCAGCGCTCTACATCCAGGTGATACAGTCCTTTTTCCAACCCTACCACGTTATTCACCAGCAAATAAGTTTCAATCGGATAAAGTGCTCCTGCGGAAGGCGTTGTCCGAAGTTGATACCCCTCCATATTTGCAGTAATTCCCTGTGTTCCCCAGAGCAATAGGTTTAATTCGTTCAATGAAAGTGGCACGTTGGTGAAATTACGCTTGGTACGGCGGTTGTTCAGCAGTTCCCACAGGGCTGGAGCGTCCGGAAAATCCGGATTTCCCAATGGGATATGCACAATAGCGTCTTCATACCGCAAATACGTAGGCGGAGCTTTAGAAAAGTCATACTTCGCCGCCCAACCTTTTTCCAAATCACCGACAGCGTAAGAGGTTGCCTGGATAAAATCATTACAGATGCTTTTCCACTCAGGATGCATGAATATTCCTCCCTTTTTACAGTTAATTCACTGCTCACAAGGTAGATTATACGACGCAGTATACCATTAGTGAAATTATGCTTTATTATATATTTAATAAGTATTTACTAATGTCAAAGGAGAAAACATGACACTTACGCAGCTACAAGTTCTAATTGCAGTATCGGAGCACAAAAATTTTACCAGAGCGGCTGATGCCTTGGGGTTTACGCAGTCGGCGGTATCGCAAATGATCAATAGTCTGGAAAAGGAATTGGGAATCTTGTTGTTTCACCGCAACCGGCGCGGCATCTCCACGAGCTACATCGGTGAACGGATGATTCAGCATGCCCGGGAAATTTTGCGTATTACATCATGTATGAGAGAGGAATCCTCTGCTTCCCTGGGATTGGAAGCGGGAACGCTTCGCATCGGCGTCATTCCCAGCGTATCCGCTAAGGTGCTTCCCGGTATAATCGGTTCGTTCCGGGAGTTGTTTCCTCAGATTGATATTGTCTTGTTTGAGGGGAGTTACGAAGAGATTCACAGCTGGATCTCCGGCTCCGTAGTAGATGTCGGCTTTACCACCACGCCTGACAAAGAGCTACAGACGTTTCCGTTGCTTCAGGATCAAATGAAGGTGTTTGTTTCAAACGATAGTCCGCTGAAAGACGAACCGTTTCTCACTTTCGATCAACTGAGGGGCAAATGCTTTATTATGGTTAAAGACTACGGCATCCAAAAACTGTTACAGGAGCATGGCAATGTACCGAATGTCACCTTCGAGGTGAGGGATCCGGCCACAATCCTCTCCATGGTGCAGGAAAGGGTCGGGGTCACTATCCTGCCCGAACTGTATATGCCCGAGGTATTGCCAAAAGTGACGGCTGTTCCCCTTCGACCAGCTATAATACGCGAGGTCGTACTTGCCGTACGTGACTTTCAGTACGTTTCTCCGGTGACCGCAGAGTTTATTGTACACAGTCAAAATTATATGAAGAAACTGGAAACAACTGGACTCTGAGAGATCAAGTCCTTCCTGGCATCATAAGGAACACACTTTTTACAGAAATTTCAGGAGTACATCACCGGCAAAGGGACCCGTTCTTGTCCGAAGGGAAGGATAATAACCGAGCCCCTTACAATGAAAAACCGCGCAGAGCGCGGATTCTCAAAGGATTATGTTCTTGTCTTGTCTTCTGACAAATTTATTGCCGGCCATCCCTAACTCTGATATTGCTTCCGAATAAAGAGGAATCACTTGTCAGCTTATAGGATGGATAATGTTCGTCGGCCTCCAGCCGCATCACCTCATCAAATAATGATTCCTGCTGGCGGTCGCAGAGAAAGACGAACGGTTGCTGCTGGAAGACGATATCCGTAATATTAGGTTCAATTACGATCAACAAGACCAAAACACCGTTGCAGCCGCAATCTTCCGTGTCATAGAACAATTTGAAGGATCCGGGTTTATCATTAAGACTTTCTCCAAGACGTCCGGAAGTTAAGGGATCCAGTTGAATTTGCATATCCTCCACTCTCCTTTAGAGCAGGTTGCTCCTAAATAGATTATGGAATAAGTATAGATTTTATATTCAACCAAGGCCTGTGACTGCACTCACTTTTATCCAATTTGCGAACGTGCGGCATTCTCCAGAGCCAGCAGCTGTTCCCTTATTTTCACTGCTTCACCGATGATAATAAGTGCCGGATTGCTGATCTTCATAACCGCGGCCAGCTTGTCGATGTTGCCAAGCGTACCGGTCACCGTCCGCTCACGGTCTGTAGTCCCATTCTCGATCAGCGCTACAGGAGTTGCAGCATCCTTCCCATGCTTCAGCAGCTGTTCGCAGATCCCGCTCAAATGGCTTACCCCCATGTAAATGACAAGGGTATCCACGCTGTGAGCAAGCGCATCCCAGCGGACAGGAGCAGCATGATCGTGACAGCGGCTGCCGGTTACGATGGCAAATGAAGCGGCGAGGCCGCGATGAGTCAAAGGAATTCCAGCGGAAGCCGCTGCACCGATGGCCGAAGTAATGCCGGGAATGACCTCGTAGGGAATTCCCGCAGCAGCAGAGGCAAGCGCTTCTTCCCCGCCCCGTCCGAAGACGAAGGGATCACCGCCCTTTAAGCGGACAACATGGCTGCCGGCGGAAGCATGTTTAATCATCAGCCTTTCAATGCCTTCCTGGGGCATAGAATGCTGGCCCGGCGCTTTACCGCAATAGATGCGCAGTGCCTCCTTCCTGCCATAAGCGAGCAATTCTTCATTCACCAGCCGGTCATAGAGAATAACATCCGCAGTCTGAATGCGCCGCAGCGCTTTGACTGTAATCAGCTCCGGGTCCCCCGGTCCTGCTCCAACAATACTTATGCTTCCCTGTTTCATAGGCTTTTCTCCAATGCTGCCGTGCTTGAGATAACAGCATCTCTCCGTCCGGACGGCTGCTCCGCTGTGGAAGAAGCTCCGGACTTAAAGCTTTTTTGCGAAAGATAGAACAGCAGGCCCGTAAACAGCACCCCGCCGAGAAAATTCCCGAGCAGAACGGGGATACCGTTCCAGAGCCACCAGTCTCCAAAGCTGACTTTTGCCCCTAGCAGCATTCCAGCAGGAATCACGAACATATTGACCACCGTATGCTCAAAGCCTTGACCGAAGAACGTTAGGATCGGCAGCCACATCGCCAGTATTTTTCCGGCTGTGGATTTAGAGGTCATTGCCATCACTGCCCCGAGCGTAACCATCCAGTTGCAGAGCATCGCCTTGATTAAGGCGAGCGTCATCCCCTCTGCCCCCATACTCTTATAAGCAGTTGTTTTGCCTTCACTTGTTGTGATTAACGTCTGAATTAGCGGATTTGACATATCGGTCCCCATTTTTGTAATAGTGAGGCCATATAAGGCTGCATATACTGCACAGCCAATTAAGTGCCCGATAATTACCCAGAAGAAATTGTTCAGCATCCGGCCGGGAGACGTCTTTTTCTCCAGCACCGCCAGCGGAATCAAAGCAAAGCTGCCGGTAACGAGCTCCAGTCCAAGCAGTATAATCATTACAAAGCCGACAGGGAATAAAAGTGCTCCGATCATAGGTATCTTAGTTTGAGCTGTTGCTGTAAAAGCTAAGGTAGTCGCACACGCCAGTATCGCTCCCCCGAGGCTGCCGCGTACAATAAGCTGCGTGATGCTCAGCTCCGCTTTGGCCTTGCCGGCTTCGATCATTGCGGATAACACTTCACTAGGCTTCACGTAATCCATGACTATTCCCCCTGTAATCACTAGTTGTACTAGATAGTCAGATAGATGTGCCCGCTGCTGTGATCTACCTCTACCTCATAGGTTGTCACATGACCGGAATCGGGTGCCTGCACAGCACCGCTATGGAGGTCAATCCGCCAGTCGTGGAGCGGACAATGCACCTTTGAACCGCAGACCATACCTTCTGATAAGACGCCGCCTTTGTGCGGGCATTTATTCTCAACGGCCAGCACCTCACCCCCAGTAAGACGGAATAAGGCTATTTCCTTGTCTCCCACCTTGAACTTGCGTGAGCCTCTGATGTCGATATCCGTCAAATTGCCAACAAGCATTTTGGTCATAGTCATAGCAGTGGCCTCCTTATACCGTCTCGGGTTGTGAGAGTTCTTCGAAATTCTTGCGCAGCTCCGGCTCATTAACAATTTGTTTCCACGGATCGGTGGTGAGACTGAGTGTCTTCTGAATTCTTTCCTGGAGCGCCAGCCGTTCTTCCTTAAGCTCTAAGGCCTGCTTAATGCTGTCCAGACCTACACGTTCGACCCACTGGGCTGTCCGTTCGTTCCAGCCGGCATTCTCCCGGTAATATTGCAGAAATGCACTAGCCCATTCCAGCACTTCATCATCGGTCTTCACTACACAGAGGAGATCTGTTGCCCGTACATGCACACCGCCGTTGCCCCCGATATGCAGCTCCCAGCCGCCATCAATGGCGACAACGCCGAAATCCTTAATCGTCGCTTCCGCACAGTTTCGCGGACAGCCGGAGACTGCAAGCTTCACTTTGCCCGGCGTATTCAGCCGTTCGAAAGCTTTCTCTAAGCGAATGCCCATACCAAGGGCATCTTGCGTACCGAACCGGCAGTAGGTGGAGCCGACACAGGTTTTAACCGTCCGGAGTGTCTTGCCGTAGGCATGCCCGGAAGCCATATCCAGCTCTTCCCACATCTTCGGCAGATCCTCCTTCTTGACGCCGAGCAAATCAAGTCTTTGCCCGCCGGTGAACTTCACCAGTGGAACCTCGAACTTCGCGGCAACCTCTGCGATCTTGATCAGCTCAGCCGGTGAGGTCACGCCTCCATAAATTCGCGGTACCACCGAGTACGTGCCATCTTTCTGGATATTGGCATGGTAGCGTTCATTCGTGTACCGGGACTCCTTCTCATCCACATATTCTTCAGGCCAGAGCATCCCCAGATAGTAATTCAATGAAGGACGGCATTTGGCACAGCCCTCTTCATTATTCCAATCCAGTACATTGATGACTTCCTTGACTGTCTTCAGTTCCATCCGCTTGATCTCGGCGACAATTTCGTCGCGTCCAAGTGTAGTGCAGCCGCAGATGCCTTCCTTGACCGTGACCACATCATCACCGGCATAGAGCTGCAGCAGTCCCTCTACCAGCGGTTTGCAGCCGCCGCAAGAGGCGGAAGCTTTCGTGCAGGCTTTGATCTGGCCTACACTGGTGCAGCCCCCGGATTGAATAGCCTCGGCTATCGCCCCTTTGGACACACCGTTGCAGCCGCAGATGATCTCGTCATCAGCCATGCCCTCCAGCCGGTTTCCTTTGGGCGAGGCAAGTGCATCGCCGGAAATCCCAAGCAGCAGTTCTTTTTCCTTCCCCTTAATATTCTCGCCTTTCTTAATCATGGAGAATAGCTGTGCCCCGTCATTTGTATCGCCGAACAATACGGCACCGATCAGCTTGTCGTCCTGAATGACCAGCTTTTTGTAGACTCCGTCAATCTCATCCTGATAGCGTAAAGCTCTAGACCCCGGCTGCTCCGTGAACTGGCCTGCGGAGAATACATCGACCCCGGATACTTTCAGCTTGGTCGAGGTAATGGAGCCTGTGTAGCCTTCGGTCGGCACACCCGCCAGTCTCTTGGCGAGCACAGCCCCCTGCTCATATAACGGAGCTACCAGTCCGTAAGCAATACCCCGGTGCTCTGCACATTCTCCGACCGCATAGATTCCGGGAATATTGGTCTCCAGATAATCATTCACAATGATGCCGCGGTTAATCTTAATAGAGCTCTTGCGTGCCAGCTCAATATTCGGCTTGATGCCGACTGCCATCACGATCAGATCGGTTTCAGCCACTTCACCGTCTGTGAACAGCAGACCTTTAACTCTTTTTTTACCGAGAATCGCCTCTGACTGCTTCTTCAGCAGGAACTTCATGCCCTGTTCTTCCAGCTCTTTGCGGAGCATCACCGAAGCCGCTTCATCCAGTTGGCGTTCCATAATATAATCATGGATGTGTACAACCGAAACCTCCATCCCCAGGTGCAGCAGTCCTCTTGCCGCCTCCAGACCAAGCAGTCCTCCGCCGATGACCAGCGCTTTTTTATACTTCTGCGAGGTTTCCTGCATAATCCGGGTGTCCTTAATATCGCGGAATGCGATGACCCCTTCCTTCTCTGCTCCGGGCAGCGGCAACATGAACGGGTTAGAGCCGGTGGCTAGAATCAGTTCATCATAACGGGCTTCTATCCCTTTATCCGTATATACTTTACGCTCCACAGTATCTATGGAAGTGACAGTGTGGCCCGTATACAGCGTAATATTAAAACTGCGGTACCATTCAAGGTCATTGATAATAATCTCATCCATGCTGGCTCCGCCTGCGAGGACAGAAGATAACATAATCCGGTTATAGTTCGGATGCGGCTCGGAACCAAAAATCGTAATCTCGTAAGCCTCAGGAGCCAATTTGAGCAAATGTTCGATCGCCCGTACCCCCGCCATCCCGTTACCGACCAGTATCAGTTTTTTGCGTATTGCTGACATATGTCTCTCTCCTCTCCATGTAGACAACAGAAATAGCCCGCTTCACTCCGGCCGGAAAATTACGTTTCCAGGTAACAGATGTGAGAGCAGGCGCCATTGCCGCTTCGACCGAATACATCGTTGTATTCGTAGATTTGATGAATTTGTTAAAATGACTATACTACATGAATTCGTAATACGTCAACAATTATGACATATAAATTTTTATATATTTAATTTATCGACAACAACGCTCAATGTGTGTTATATAATATAACATTATAACTTATATTGTACGTTCAATAGCAGATCCATGACGTCGATCATTACGATGTAAAAGGAGCGTCAAACTATGCATTCCCTGCTCGTCATTCATAATGGTACAACAGAGAACGATACAGAAGCGCTCTCGTCCCGGAGCCCGGACGTCATTCTTCGCTCCTGCGGTTATGTGGTCGAGGTAGCTGATACTCTGGAACAGGCCTTGGCCCTGATCAGCGATGCCGATGCCTCCATTCTTCATTTACCTATCACCGAAATCAATGAATGGAGCACCCCGCTGATCCAGCACAAAATTGCACCAATAGTCTGGTGGTGCACCTCCCTGACCGCGACATTATCTGTCTCGGCCTGTGAAGACAATATCAGGGTCGACGGGATATTATCCCCCTTCATGCACCCGCAGGAAATTCACTGGATTCTTCATTTCAGCGCCAAGCAGTGCTTCGAACGCCATCAATGGCTAAAGGAGCGGGAGCAGCTGCTGTCCCGGATCGAAGAGCGCAAATGGATTGATATGGCTAAAGGCATCCTCTCCAAGGCGAAGAACATCAGTGAATCCGAAGCCTATGACCTTCTTCGCAAGCAGGCGATGAATGAACGCAAGCGTATAGTTGATGTCGCCACGTCGATAGTTAAAGTATATCAGCTGCTGCAGGATCAAACTTAAGGAGAATCCCATATGATCAATATTCTAAAAGAAGTTGCCAGAGGCAAACGGGGTGCCCGGGATTTAAGCTATGATGAAGCTTATTATGCTGCGGAATCCATTCTGGGCCAGACGGCCTCTCCCGTGCAGATTGGCGCCTTTCTAATTGCGGAGCGTATCAAGCTGGAAAGCATCGAGGAGCTGGAAGCCTTCGTAACGGTCTGCCGCAAGGTTGCCCTCCGGGAGCCGGTTCAGCAGGGCATGGATTGTGCCGGGCCTTATGACGGGAGAACGAATTCTTTTGTCGCCACCTTTCCTACCGCCTTCTTGCTGTCTGCTGCGGGAGTGCCGGTCACACTGCATGGTTCCCCTTCCTTGCCGCCCAAGTGGGGGGTTACGCTACAGGACATCATTCAAGCCTCCGGTATCGAGATTGCCAGGCTGTCCCGGACAGACGCGATCGAAGCTGCACAAGAAAGCGGCGTCCTCTTCGCTAAGGCTGAGCAGTGGTGTCCTCCGCTTGGGGCCATCCGCAGCCTCCGGGAAGACATTGGCATGAGAACGATCCTGAATACAGCCGAGAAATTGATCGACTATTCTTGTTCTCCTTACATCGTATTCGGGATCTATCATAATACTGTATTCGACCGGATTTCCAGACTTATCGTGAAGCTCGGCTATCAAAAGGGATTGGTTGTTCAAGGGGTGGAAGGCTCTGAGGATCTCTATATCGACCGGCCGAACCGCATATACTCCATTGCGAACGGCATAGCACAGCTGGATATCATTGATCCTGATGCGCTGGGACTTGAAACCGTAGTGCCTGAAATGGACTGGACTCCCCAGCGGCAGCTGCTTACAGCTGAAGCTGTGCTTCAGGGAGGCGGGCATATGGCCTTTTACAATCAGACGCTGTTGAACGGCGCAGCCCGGCTTCACGTGGCCGGAAAGGTCAATTCCATAGAAGAAGGCGTGTATACTTGCAAGCATTTACTGGACAATGGAGACGCCTGGACTGTCTACAGCAAGTGGAAAAACGCACTGCTCGGCAGTAAAGCACTCCACTAGAGCTGTAACAAAAAAAGCGCGCAACCGTAACAATACGGTGCACGCTTTTTGCTGCAAAAAAGACCTAAGACTAAGAATAACTGCTATTAATCGGTATGCAATGCTTGCCGCTGCTTGCGGGATTCGGCAGACTTTTGCGGCTCGCGGCCCCCTCCTAATTTGAAGACCAGAATCCCGCCTACAATCACCAGAACCCCTATGAGCTGATTCAATGTGAACGGAACCTTGGCCAGACCAAGCCAGCCCAGTGAATCCCACAACAGGGCGAAGCCAAGCTGAGACGTCAGTACAATCGAAATCGCATAAGTCGCTCCAAGCAGCCTTGTGGCCTGCACCAGACAGATGACAACACCGACCCCGATCATTCCGCTGATCCAATACCAGGGCTGCATATGCTGAAGAGTAAACATATTTTTGCCTTCAACGATGAGTCCCATTACCAGTGAAGCAATAAAGCCCATCCCTAGTACCAATGTTGTTGTGGACCATGATCCAGTATGTTCATTTACTTTGCTGTTGAATATGTTCTGCAGGCTCACAAGCGCCCCGGCAAACATGGCCAGTAGTAGTCCCAGTATCATTATCTATTACTCCCTTTTCGTCTTCTTTATGTTCATCAGTATGGTGTAGTTGCCTCGTAAATATTACGGTGTGCCAGCCTGCTAAGCCCTTCCCGGTCCTTCACCAGAATGTAGCCTTTGCTGCGCTCGGTCAGCCCCTGCTGGCAGAACTTCTGGATTACCCTGTTCAAATGCCTGTAGCTGGTGCTAATAAAATTCGCCGTATCCACCAGATTAATCGTGCTTAACTGCCCTGTAAATTTAGGATCGGATTCATCATAGGTGATGGATAAAAGATAACTCGCCAGCCGTACCTCAACGGGGTGCATCAGGTTCAAACTGAGGAAATCGGATTTTCTGTAGAATTTCCGAGTAATGATCTCCAGCAAAAATTGCAGCAAGGGCGGATGATTCCGCCCGTATTTTTTCAGCCATCTGTACGGTATGCAAATCATATGAACCTGCGATACGGCTTCAACCGTGTTCAGCAATTCTGTTCCCTGAATGTATTCAACATCCCCGATTAGCTCAAGCGGTGTCTTGAAGCAGATAATCAGCGTCCTGCCCTCGGCCGTCGTCGTATAAATCTTGAGTTTGCCTTTAACCAGCACGTACAGCGACTCGGAAGGATCTCCTTTGAAGCAAATCGTTTCCCCCTGCGTAAAGCTGTACAACGACAGATGCGCCTTCAGCGGTTCAATGAAAATATGCTCAAGCTGATGTTTCTGCAAATAGGTCTGCAGCAGACCTTGATCTTGAATTTCCTTCATGGCCGGCTTCCCTCCAAGGCTAGAACTTAAGAATGACTACACCTAAGATCATCATGCCGATTCCAATAAATTGCGGCAGCCGCATCTTCTGCTTCACCACGCCGAACCATCCGTTGCTATCTATCAGAAATGTAAGGAACAGTTGTGCGATCAGCAGTGCCGATATGGTAAAGGTAACACCGATATTCTGAATTGCGGTCACTTCGCTGAAAATAACAAAAGCGGCGAAGGCACCTCCTGTTAAATACAAAGGTTTGACCAGCTTGAAGCCTTGTTTCTTTCCGTCTCGAACGAACAGCAGGATGATAAAGGCCATAATAAAGCCCGTTAATTGGGTAATGGTCGCTGCCTGCCACGTGCCTATATCCTGGCTGATGCGGGCGTTGGCTACCCCTTGCAGCGTAATGCAGGCCCCGGCCAAGAATGCAAAAATAATTCCTCTCATTGCTTCTCTCTCCTCTATGTGATCTCTGCTTTAATTAAATGACATCTGGCGTTATCCGTGAAGGACATATGTCCTAAGTGGAAGAAAGAGTTGATTTGGAGAAACAGGCCAATAATTCGAAGGCCCGTTTCAAGCCATGGCATTGGCTGAAACGGGCCTGAAGAAAAATATTAGGAGAGTAGCTTCATTTCTTGTAATTGATCAAAAATGATCTGGCTGACAGCGGAAACACGTTCCCTGTCTTTATAGCTAAGCCATGCCAATTCTGCTATTTCCGCTGCCGGAGCAAGCTGCCCTGTGTAAGCTGCGGTGAGACAGGTCATCTGGACAAGCACGCCTTCCTCTTTGCCATGGGCTGCTGCTTCATAAGTGCCAAAAGACTGGATGCTGTCCGGCTCAATCCGGACCGTTAATTCCTCTTCGATCTCCCGGATTAATGTCTCATTGTCGGTTTCACCCGGTTCCCGTTTCCCGCCGGGAAAATAATAGGTATCCTTTCCGTGGGAACGGGCAGCCAATACTTTACCTCCCACGATGTGAATCCAAGCGATCTTGTCTATCGTTACTGTCATGTAAATCCCCCTCAAAATCTTGGCCTATGTTCTTTTAATTAAAAGCGGAATTTCTTGCTACGGAAAGGACATATGTCCTTGTTGCAATCCGGCCAGAGGGTTCTTACCATTGACGCTTCACATGCATATATTCCTCCGCTTCATCCCAAGGAACGGAGAAAGCTTGCCCTTTCGCGCAAAAAATCGAAATGGAGGTGTAAGCCGGATCGGCATTTTTATTGTATTGTTTACTTAGGATAACGGTTTCCGGTTCATGGCAATCCTGATAACCGGCAACCCTTAGCGACAATGAGCCTTTGCCTTGCGTCATTGAGGCCAGTCTGACGGAATAGTTCATAAAGGTGTCGACAGGCACCGTACCCGTGACGACTGCCACTTGATCCGTCATCTCGGGTGCAGCAAAGCTCCCGCTAGCCTGCTGGATATCCGCCATTACTTTGCCTACATGATCGATATTTATCCTGATCTTGAGCGCATACACCGGCTCCAGCAAAATATTCTCCGCCTGCTCCAGTCCTTGACGCAAAGCCCGAAATGCGGCTTCCCGGAAATCCCCGCCGTGGGTGTGCTTATTATGCGCTCTTCCACTTAGCAAGGTGATACGCAGATCCGTCAGCGGTGAGCCGGTAAGCAGGCCGCGATGCCCGCTTTCCAGTAAATATTGCTCAATCTGGTGCTGGTAGCCGGCAGCTAAATCGTCGGGGTGGCACTCATTCTGAACAGAGATACCGCTGCCGCGAGCGCCGGGCTCAAGCTTCAGATGCACCTCGGCGTAATGGCCGAGCGGTTCAAAATGGCCGCAGCCGTAGACTGTGTTATGGATTGTCTCCATGTACAGAATCTCCGGATCGCCAAATGTCACCGGGATACTGAAGCGTTCGCGCATAATCTGCTCCAGAATTTCCAACTGAATTTGCCCCATCACCTGATATGCAGTTCCTGCAATTCCTCATCCCAGCTCACATTCAGCGACGGGTCTTCCGCACCCAGCTGCTGGAAGGCATTATGCACTTCCTTAAGGTGCACGGGCGGTTCAAACCGCACCTTTGATTTCAATGTCGGGACAAGCTCGCTGCTGAGGTGATCCTGCAACAACCCCACACCTTCTCCAGGCTTAGCGGATGTTAACCCCGTGACCGCAAACAGCTCACCTGCAGCGCCCCATTCCGCCGCTGTTGTCTTAGCCCCGTAAATTTTGCGGATACTGGTAATCCGTTCCTCTATCCGTTCCTGGGCAGGACCGTAAGCCAGTTCCTCTCTTGATTTAAGCACGCCTTGCAGTGCTTTAATGTAGGTGATCCGTGTTCCCTTTTCATCATGGCGGATCTTATATACTCTTCCTGAAAAAGGCTGCTGGTAATCATATTCAGTATGTACCAAAGCATCCAGGTTGCGGAGAAAGCTGTCGATGCCCTCATCCAGCAAGGCAGAACCAGACATACACGGAAAGATATTGCCGCGCTTGACTAAAGCGATGAGCGCTTCGTGCCAGTCAGAATCGTTTAGACTTCCGTCCAGATAAGCCTCAAACAGCCGATCATCGCGTTCGGCCATAAATGACTTGAGTTCTTCGTCTACTCCGGTTTCCTGAAGTTCCGGCAGCATGAAAGCATCCCTGCTGAGCTGTAGGCGGATTTCTTTCAATACACGCTGCGGGTCAGCGCCCGCACGGTCGGTTTTATTGATGAAGAAAAAGGCCGGAATTCCATGCCGGCGCAGCAGCTGCCATACGGTCTCTGTGTGGCCTTCCACACCTTCAACAGCACTTACAATGACTACCGCGTAGTCGAGAATCTGCAGCGCGCGCTCCATCTCCGGCGAGAAATCGACATGCCCGGGCGTGTCCAGCAGAAAGTAGCGCGAATCTCCGATGTTAAATTCCGCCTGGTCGGCAAATACCGTGATTCCACGCGTTTTTTCAATCTCATGTGTATCTAAAAACGTATCCTTATGATCCACTCGGCCCCGGTTGCGGATTGCCTCCGTATGATAGAGCAGCTGCTCGGCGAAGGTCGTTTTCCCGGCATCGACATGGGCGAGCAAACCGATGGTTGTGTTCCTTGTCATAGAGTCGGCTTATACACCCCCACGGATGTGCGGAGCAACCTCGTTGCTGTAAAACTGGCTTAACCGCTGCATCTCTTCTGCCGTAAAGGAAGGAACTTCTCGTGACGCGAGGTTATCAGCTACCTGCGCTTCATTCTTAAATCCTGGAATGATGCAGCTGACGGCAGGATGATCCAGAATCCAGCGCATCGCTGCTCTTGCCATGTTCCCCCGGCCTTCGCTGATCCAATCCAGCTTGCGGGCCAGCTCTACACCTTTGACAAAAGGCAGACCGGCAAAAGTCTCGCCCACATTAAACTGCTCACCGTTGGCATTGAAGCTGCGGTGATCGTCAGGCTGGAAGGTGCTGTCCTCCTTGAACTTCCCTGTGAGCAGACCGCTGGCAAGCGGCAGCCGCACCAGGATTCCCGCACCTTGCGCTTCGGCACGCGGCAGCAGTTCCAGAGCCGGCTGCTGACGGAACAGATTGAAGATGACCTGAAGCGCTTGCACGCCAGGATACTCGAGACATAGAAGTCCCTCTTCAATCGTTTCCACGCTGACTCCGTAATGGCGGATTTTACCCTCAGCTTTTAATTGATCCAGAACGGCAAATACACTACCGTCACGCAAAATCTCAATTGGCGGACAATGGATCTGATACAGATCAATGGCTTCACGCTGTAGGCGGCGCAGGCTTTGTTCCGCGTATTCGCTTACTCTCCGTGCTGAATAATTCTCAGGATCATGAATGTCACCGGCACGGCAAAATTTCGTGGCAATATGTATTTGATCTTCTTTGCCTTTGGTGGCTTTGGCAAGCAGCTCTTCGGCATGTCCGGAACCGTAGACATCAGCGGTGTCGAAGAAATTCACGCCTTGCTCAATAGCCAGCGCCAGACCCTTCAGTCCGTCCTCATCCCGGCTTGTTCCCCAGTCGCCGCCAATAGCCCAAGTGCCAAAGCTGACTTCGCTGATCGATAGTCCGGTATTTCCAAGCTTACGGTAATTCATATGATATCCTCCCGGAATATTAGATTGTTAACGACACTTGCACAGCAAACCATCCATTTCTATTATGAACGGTTCGCTGTGCAAGACACAAGTAGCACCTTACTCCCTCACAAAAGAAAAAACCGGGTAGTGCTCAACAGGGGCAAATCCCAGTTTGGAAGCTAGTCTGTGAGAAGGGTGGTTGTCGTGCGTCGTTTCCCAAAGCGGAACCATCCCTCTTGTCAGATAATAGTCGATTAAAGCAGTTGCAGCTTGTTCTGCATAGCCATTGTTCCGCTCAGCTGCTTCGAAAGTATCCACGTCAATAAAATATTCACGTCCGGCTGTGAACCCGTTATTTTTGCAGATCGAAAGGGTACGTTCTCCAAGCTTTACCGCCGCACCGCAGGTTGTCTGCTCCGCAAACTTTGAATGTACATAAGGCAAGTGATGATAAGCATCAGGCAAAACAGGATACTCAGAGAGTTCGATCCGCAGGTTACTGGTTATATCCGGTTTCGTGTATTGTTGTCTCCGATTAAATTGCTCAGGATGGAACACATACACTGACTCGAGATGTTTATCCACGTTCCATTTGTTCAATTTGTCCATTCCGCCCAGAAACAACTTCTCCCACTCCCTGGAATCATCCGTATAAATTTCAAACCAGCTGCGGTTCTGAGCTTTGCAATCGGGAAGTACCACATCCTGCAAAAACAGCTTCATTGCCTCTTTATTCTGCTCCGGGTTGATGTCACCTGCGGCATACATCCATCTGCCGGTCGCCCACACTATTGCAAGGGTCGGTCTCTCCGTTACATCTGCAAATACCCGCCCCGGATAATTCCCCCGCAGCACAGATAACGCCGGAATATGCTGCTTTTTCTGGTTAAACAAAGATTCGAGTATTTCATACTCTTTATAGTTCAGCTCTTTCATCCCAGTTCTCCTGAAGTCCGACATTTAGTATCTAAGTACCAGTACGAAGCACATACCCCGTCCGCTTGCCTCAACGAAAATATCGCCACCCATTTTTTGCAATAGCTGCTTGCAGATAAATAAGCCTAGGCCGTTTCCTTGCTTATCCCCGGCATTCGAGCCGCGCCAGAAGCTTGTGAATATGTAGGGTAGCTCGTTAGCCATTATGGGAACACCTGAATTCTCAATCCGGATAAGCTGGCGGAAATCCTCTTCCTCAAACGTGATCCCTATACGGGTACCATCGCCATATTTAATCGCATTCTCTATAATGTTGTCCAGCACTTCCAGCAATTTATCCGGGTCGCCCAACAGAAGCTTATTCTGATAGCCCCCTATTTCCAGGCGAATCTTCAATAAATCAAGCCGTTCTTTATGGTTATGTACTGCCCTCTGGAGCCAATCACGGATGTAAAACTCAGAGCTCTGAATCTCTACTTCCTGCAGTGATGATACTGAGGTCGTAATAATGCTGGCTATTAAATGTTCAATCTGCTCCGCTTTCTGCCCGATCAACCGGGCGCAATCCCGCTGTTTAGCTTCGCTCTCATACAGTCCATCGCTAAGGGCGCTGGAATACAGTTTGATCGCAGCTACTGGTGTTTTGAGCTCATGCGAAAGCGAAGCAACAAGCGTTTGCCTGTCTTTTTCAAGGCGATGATTGGTTTGTCTCTGGGTATCCAGCGTTTGTCTAAGCAGATCGAGTCCCCAGATGAACTTTCCAAAGAAGCGGCTCTTACTCTCCTTCATTCCAGGATTCAGATGCCCCTTGGCCAGCTCATAGGGCAGTTTCTCGATCTTGTGAAACGGCCGGATAATCTGGGCTCTCACATAGAGGAGCAGACCGGTAACCGCAGCCAATATCAGGAGCAGTATGACAATGAGTACAACAGTCCCCCGGATGTAGCTGCTGCCATCTTCATAAGAGAAACGCAGGAATCCGGACAATCTCTCATCAAGATAGATAGGCTTCACAATATATTCTTCACTGTCCTTAACCCCCGATCCGTCAAAAAAACGCTGAATCGCAAGCGGCTCCGCATCCTTGTCCATCCAGCTCATACTGCGGATATAGGAATAGTCCGAAGCGTTGAACATAAGCGGAAACGCTGGCCCTTCCTGCTGACTTGCCTGATGCAAGATACGGTTCACTTCAATCCGGTATGCCTTGCTGTGTTCCGTACGGAGAGGAGACAGCGCATAGCCTGCGAAGGCGGCAATTCCCGCGAGTCCGGACAGAACGACCCATAGAATCAAACGGTTAAACCGCTTCATACTTATAGCCTACCCCCCAAACGGTAATAATCCGTTTCGGCTCTTTGGGTTTCTGCTCAATTTTGTCGCGCAATTTATTGATATGTACGGTCAGGGTCGACGGCTCACTGAAGCTGTCCGCTCCCCATACCTGTTGAAACAGCCAGTCTTTCCGCAAGGCTTTCCCTTTATTGTTCATCAGAAGCACTAGCAATTCGTATTCTTTAGAGGTCATCGGCAGAGGTTGTTCGCCCCTGAAGACTGTCATGGATGTCCGGTTGATCACAATTTCACCATCGGCCAGCAACTGCTTGTCGTCCTTCATATCATAACTGCGGCGCAGGTGCGCTCTTACCTTGGCAATTAATAACTGGACGGTGAAGGGTTTCTCCAGATAATCATCCGCCCCGAGGTCCAGTCCAATAATCTTATTGTCGTCACCATGCCGGGCGCTCATAATCAGGATGGGCAGATTATGCTGCTCTCTGACCATTCTGCATATGGCAAACCCGTCAAGCTCCGGCAGCATTACATCGAGCAGCAGCAGCTTCACCGTATGCCCAGCAAGATAAGCCAGCCCTTCCTCGCCGCTTGCTGTCACTATTACCGAATACCCTTCACCCTGCAAAAAATCCTTAATAATGTCCGCCAGTTCTTTATTATCCTCGATGATCAGAATCTCCGCCACCGGCATCGCCTCCCTGCTGTTCTTCCGCTTGGCCAGCTCAATCGAGAGCGATTTACCAGCCCATGCCCATAAGCCATTCATTCAGCTTGCGTTCCCGTTCTCTTAATCTCTGGTCTTCGGAATAAGAGCCCAGACGAAGCTCCCCCTGTATATTACCATCTACCATGTACAATACTTTATCGGTCTGTGCCGCCACCTTCACATCATGCGTGACGATCATGATTGTGGTTCCCTCCCGGTTGATCCTGCACAGCTCCTCCATCACTTCCTTGGCTGCCTTCGAATTCAAAGCCCCGGTAGGCTCATCGGCGAACAGCATCTTCGGCTCGTTAATCAGCGCCCGGCAGATGCAGGCCCGCTGCAGCTGGCCACCTGATACTTCAGTAATATCATGGCTGGCAGTTTCTATAATGCCCAGTTGCTTCATCAGCTTATCGGCATAAAGATTCACATCACTCCGGCTTCGTGTTTCCTGTCTGTTCTTAAGCGCCTGATAGCCTGATAGAATGATATTATCATAAATAGACAAGTTGCTCAGCATATGCATTTGTTGAAAGATAAATCCCATTTTATGCAGCCTCAGCTCAGCCATTCTCTTCTCGCTCAACTGTGAAAGACTCTGCCCGTCGAATAGAACCTCCCCTGCGGTCAAACGGTCCATCCCGCTCGCTGTATAGAGCAGCGTTGATTTTCCAGAGCCGGACGGGCCCATCACCGAAACAAAATCACCTTCGTGCAGCGTTAAGTCAATATTTCTCAGTACGTTATTCTGTCCTTTGTTCACGATATAGGTTTTGCATAAATTTTTAACTTCCAATACAGCAGCCATATGATTTTCCTCCAGTTATAGATTTCGTATGAATCTGTTATTGTTTATTCCTGGTTCATGTTCCAAACCTGTATTTTCCTAATCTGTCCACAGCTGCTATACACGGCAAGCACCACTACAACCAGAATCAGCAGAGGATATAACCCATAGACCTGCAAGGGCACAATGTTGAAGTTTATTTCAGTCAGCCCAAACATACTAAAGATGAGGCCAATCAGCACTTCACCCAAATGATTAGCCAGCAGAACACCCAGAATAACAGAACCTAACATCAGGATAAGAATGCGCAGCACCTGCCATACACGAATCTCTCCGTTCGTGAACCCAAGGCTTTTCATCAACGCAATTCCTTGCACTTCCTTAGTAATCAGCAGTCTCACAAAGAGACTGGTAATAAAGAATGTAATAAGACACACAACGACAGTAAGCAACGTATTAATATTTTTCAGCTGTCCCATGAAACCGCCCGTAGTTACGCTAAGCAAATCTGAAGCGCTCATGATTTCAAGTCCGCTGAACTGCTGCTTCACCTCATGGATCACCGCTGCTTTTTGATCTTCCGGAAGCTTTATATTACCTGCATACTGATAGGCTGCCACTTGCAAAGGTGTGAAATCATCCGCCAGCCGCACCATATATCCTTCATTTGTAATTGTCTGAAATATGCCGGTAATCAGAAACGTATTTCGGATGCCGTCAATCTCCATCTCTATGTTCTCACCGAGACCCTTCTGGAAGTTCTTGGACATAATACTAGTTATGGCAATTTCATTTTTCAGCTTCGGTGCAACGCCTTTTAGGTACGGACTATCTGTGGATGGCTCCGTTTTAGTTCCGCTGATCCGCCGGTTGCTCAGACCATCATCAGAAATATACTTGGTGTTTATCGTATAATCAGCGCTCAGCGATACGGGAATCCCTTTGTCACGGAAGTCCGCGGTTAGCTGAGCCAGCTCTGATTGAACCTCTGTTACGGGTTTCTCTATGATTTCACTTTTCGTATAAAAGTCTGCTACGGTAGTACCGAAATAACCAATAAACTTTGGCGTTACGATGGTATTCGTGAGGTTAATCGGGATGATGATGATTGCTGTACTTAATATGAAGGTAAGAATCAAGGCAGTGTAGCTCTTCAACCGGTTCAGTACGTCACTGAGGGCAAGGAACATGGCTGTAGGCAAGGCTTTGCTTTTGTGCAGATATATCTTCCGGGAAGCATTGAACCGTTCTCCAGTATGGCCCTGCCGGATCGCATCAATCGGTGACGCCTTATTGATCTTGCGCATGCACATGGAGCAGAACAGAAGTGTTACGGCAACAATAACAACTGCACTAGCTATAGAAACCAGCATTCCGGCGATGCCGCCAGGCACGATGATATATTGCGATATTTTTCGGGACATCAGTTCTGTCAGCGGAAGGCTGATGCAGAACCCTGCAGTACCACCGGCAACAGCCAGCCCTGAATACTTCGCCAGATAAAGTCCCCTGATTCCCGAGCTTTTGAAGCCGATCGCCTTCATCACCCCGATCTCCTTATAATCATCCTGCAAGGTGGAGATAATCGTAAACCGCAAAGTCAAAAAGGCAATGAAGATTAAAAACACACTGATTACAAATAACATGGCGGAAATAATCTGATCTGTCAGAAAAGAGGTTTTCACCAGCGCTTTTTCAATTTCGAAATTTATCGGCAAATCCTCCTTCGAAAAATCCGCTGACAGCATGGCGGAGTTCGTTCCAGGTACAGCTGTAAAGCTCCACTGTCTGGACAATGATTCTCCCGGAAGCACTTTTTGGATATCTGCGAAATCTTCAGCCGCTATCATCATACGCTTGAGACTTAGCAGATCCGAACCCATAAATGCATCCTTGAAGAACACGGTAACTGTAAAGGTCTTGGTTATGCCCTTTAGCTCAATAGCAACCTTATCCCCCGGTTTTAAACCGGTTGCATTCTGTATACTCATGGGCAAGGCAATTTCCCCTTTCTGCAGGGTAAATCGCTCATCATCAGCTCCGAACACCAGGTTTACCTCAGCGGGTACCTTGGACAGCACCAGACCAATATTCCCGGCTATGCTTTTTCGGCCTTCCGGCATTCTGATTTCCTTGGACAACAGTCCAATCTGCAGATCAGAGTAAGATTTGCTGATGTTCTTGTCGCTTTTGGCCCAAACCTCAATGTCATGATTGTATTCCGGACTGTTGGCCAGCGTAATGTTGAAATCCGCTACCTTGCTGTGTTCGATAAAACTGTTAATCGCCGTTGATGTGGAATACATCAGGCTGCTGCTGCTTGCCACCAGAGTGGAGGCTAAGGTGATAAGCACGAAGAGTACGATATTCATTGCTTTTTTGCGCTTCAGGTCCTTCTTGAGTATGGTTAGAAACACGATTTGAACCCCTTTCTTACAAGCTCTATTGCGATTATAAAGGGGCAGTTATTAAATAATCCTTAAGTGGCTGGGAAAATATTAATTGCAAAACAAGCAACCCCCAACGCCAATAAGCCGTATTCGCTTTTTAGCGATACGGCCATTTTTTATTAAGAAGTTTATTTTCGAGAAATACTTCTGTCAGTGATTCAAAGTACGGCTTCGTGAATTCTATGGCATCAGGGGATCTCGTCTAGACAAATTCTTTTTTGGCAAATTCATAAAAGGCAAGTGCATTCTCCCATCCCGGAAAACCGGCCTGCGCCATCTTATCACTGCCCCCGCCTTTACCCTGGAATTCTCCCAGGCTGGCTTTGAAGAAGGCTCCACAAGAGAGGCCGGCATTCCCGCTGCTTGCAAGTACCACCTTGTTCTCCGCAGCCGAGAGCAGCAAGACCGGAAGCTCCGTCTGTGCAGTCAGCTTAAGGGCCAGGCTCTGCAAATCCTTGAAAGATCTTTGCTCGAAGATCTCTGAGATCACATGACTGTCCGGTTCCAGAGCTGACAACAGCTCCCGGGCGGTGAAGCTGTCATTCTGGTCCTTCAATGCCGTGAGTTCCAGCTGCAGGTCCTTATACTCCTGCTCCCACTTTTCAATCCGGTCAATTATTTCATCCTTGCCCGTATTGTATTTGGCGGACAGTACGCTGAGTATTTGCAGACTCTCATTAAATTCCTCCAGTGCGCGGGTTCCGCATTTGAAAGTAATTCGGATATTCCCCTTCTGCTTCTCTGCTTTCAACAGCTTGATTATGCCGATGGCTCCTGTAGAAGAGACATGCGTCCCTCCGCAGGCGTTATATTCTACACCATCAATTTCGACAATCCGGATGTTCTCCGTCACTTTGGGCTGCTTCACAAGAGGCAGACGCGCCAATTCTGCTTCATTTACGAAATAGCTTGTAATGCTGTGATTCAGGTATATATGCCGGTTGACCTCCCGTTCCACAAGTGCCAGCTGAGCGGGAGCCAGCTCCGGCAGTTCAATGTCGATCGAGGCATATTCACTGCCAAGGTGAAAGCTTAATGTCATGGCCCGGCAGAGATCGAGGAATACGGCTGAGAGCAGGTGCTGGCCACTGTGCTGCTGCATATGGTCGAACCGCTTGTCCCAATCAATCCGGCAGCTGAGCTGGTTGTTTGCAGGCAAACGTTCTACCTTGTGCAGTACTTCATCGTCCTCCAGAATAACATCAAGGACTGGAAGTTCATCGATAAACCCCGTATCACAGGGCTGCCCTCCACCGTTAGGATAAAAGGCCGTCTCTTCCAAAATTAAATACAAGCCCTCTTCTTTCTCAACCACACGGCTGATTTTGGTTTGCCATTCCTTTAAAAAGGCAGATTCGTAGTAAAGCTTATTAGTCATAACTGTGTACCACTCCATTTCCGTTTGTATCGAAGAACCGTTCCATTACGATGTATTCTTTGACCGAACTTGCGGTAAAAATCAGCTAAATTTGCGGAATTGCCCCTCTTCTCCGCCATTTCTTCTTGTTAATGCATCGTATCCCAGATTTGCTTGCTGATCAAGATGACCGTCACCGCAATAAATAACGGACGGATATATGCGGCACCCTTGCGGATGGCAATTCTGGACCCGACAATGGCCCCGATCACCATCGGGATTCCCATAATCAGTCCGTAGGAATAACTGACCGACCCTAACGCTACAAAGGTTAATAAGCTTGAAATATTGCTGGCGAAATTGAGCACTTTAGCATTTCCTGCGGCTGTCACGAACTCGAACCCCATCATCAGGAAGGCAAAGATCAGAAAGGAACCGGTTCCCGGACCAAAAAATCCGTCATAGAAACCGATAAGCAGAGCGACTGCAATACCGATTAGACGTGATTTTTTGCTGCTGCCGGCAAATGTGGATACATCTCCCCAAGCTTTTTTGAACAAAGTATAAATTGTGATCACGACCAGCATGACAATAACCAGCGGCTTCAGAAACTCCGAGGGCACCTGCCTGACTGTAAGTGAACCTGCCACTGCACCAATAATGGAAAAAGGAATAAGTACTTTGACCAGTTGAAAATTGATCTTCCCCGAACGCATAAAGGAGGCGGTACTTGTGAAGGAGCACAACGTCCCGGCTAATTTGTTGCTCCCGAGCAGTAAGGGTAATGGGATACCCGCAGACAGCAGTGCCGGAATTGCAATCAGCCCGCCGCCTCCAACTACAGAATCAATCAGTCCGGCCAGAAATCCGCAAATGACCAGAATAGCTATCATACTTATGCTTGCATGCTCCATACTGCGCAAATCCTCCTGCTATGTATTTCAGAGACTGCCCTCCAAACAAACTCCAGCATACACAATTTTGGATGAGTGCACCATAGATTTATTTCCCTGTTTAAGTCTGCTACCTACTGAGACAACCGGCTTATTTTCTTATCACCGCATCCTTTACCAGAACTCAGATGAACTTCTTCGACCCATCCGTTTCCTTGAAAATACTAAATTTATCGAATAGCGCCCCTTGATGATCGATCGCGCGAATTTCCAATTGTTGCGGTGTTACGGCTACTTGCAGAAAATGCGGCACTGCCAGCGATTGTGATGTGAACCATTCCCGCTTGGGCAGCAGCCATTCTGGCATTGCACCGGCTCCCCCAGCTACGACATATACGATCCCGTCCTTGAAATCCAGCTTGCCGGAGCGCAGCGGATAGCTTCGTTCATACACAATCGTATGGGAACTGAGTACAAGATCCACACTATGCTGCTCCAGCAATGGACAAAGCGCCCGCAGTGCTTCAACCTGATACCCGCCGGACACATAAGGAGAATATTGAAAGTAGACAATTTTCCATTTGGCAGAAGTATCTTGCAGATCTTGAACCAGAAAGTCATATTGCGCATTTCCTGCCTGAAATTTGCCCGAGCTGTCAGGATAAGTATCATTATTTATGAAATCCGTGCTGTCCAGTGCAATAAAATGAGCGTCTCCATAATCGAAGGAATAATAATTCTTTGGGGCGGCAAAAGCAAAAAAGTCATAATACCATGAGCCTCCGTTCTCATGATTGCCTAAGCAGCTAAAGCTGGGAGTGTCTTGCAGCAGCTCTTTTCCGGGACTAAAAA
Organism: Paenibacillus sp. FSL L8-0340; assembly: GCF_038593145.1. Taxonomy (NCBI): domain Bacteria; kingdom Bacillati; phylum Bacillota; class Bacilli; order Caryophanales; family Paenibacillaceae; genus Paenibacillus; species Paenibacillus sp. FSL L8-0340. Next base: position 3,518,921 of record NZ_CP151967.1, on the reverse strand, counting down.
AATACTGATTCCAATCGGCATAATTTGTTCCATCGTTAACGATATCACCGATAAACAGGCTGAAGTCCGGACGATATCTTTTCATCTGGGCAAAAATGCTGTTGTTGATCTCTCCGCCTGTGATATCAAAACCGCTCTAACCGCCAGTTTCACTGGTTACCGTAAATGAAAAAGGCTCACCCGGCAACATAGCTGTCTTAAAGGGAAATGGCCCTGCTTCTGCCGCCTCCTGCTCATTCTGAGAATACACCTTGTAGAAATAAATCGTTCCAGGCTCCAGTCCGCTGACCGTAAGCTTATGGATTTGGGTAAATCCTGAATTTTCAGCGCTGGTAAGGATCTGTTCCGGCTGCTTGTAGTTTCCTTGATAACCGCTATGTATACGTTCTGCCCTCATCACTTCCACTCTGGATGTAGATAGCTTAGAGGTCTCCCACATAAAGGTCATCGACTCTTCGGTCGGCCACTGCAAATAAGGCCCTTTAATCATAGTCAGCATAATTTTTACTCCTCTCTCATTGCTGGTTCCACCCATGCTCCGAGAACCATACTCCCTGCCTGTATTGGTCCAGCGCCTGACCGGCAACAGGCAGAAGATTAGCTGGCAGGCGGTCTAATGGAAACCAGCGAAGATCATCACATTTGTGGGGTTCAGCGTTGCTTATTTCACCTGACCACTGCTTGGCGATAAAGAAAAAATCAACCCGTTCGTCATGGGAAGTTTTAATATGCATTACTCCTGTCATTTCTAAATCCCCGGGAGCAATTAGAGCGCCGCATTCTTCCTGAACCTCACGAATTGCGGCGGCCATTACCCCTTCACCACGTTCCAGACGTCCCGCCGGGAGCGCGTAATATCCATCATCATGTCCCGTATTAAAGCGCCTGAGGAGCAGCAGCTGCTGGTTTCTAATCATAATGACATGCACAACACTTAAGAGGCGGAATTCAGACATTCTGAGGTGCACCTTCTCTCTTTAGTTATATTATAGGAACGTACGTTTGTTAAAAGCCATGTGAAAAATATAGCATAAAAAATCCCACTTATCTACTTCATCTATAACTTAGATACGGCTTGCCCGTTGATAAGGGTAGTGTTCTTAGCCTCTAGGTAGTTCTTTAGTTCAACTTTATTTAGAATTAAAAACTCCTTCACAGCAGCAGCCGTGAAGGAGTCTAAGCATTCCATCTATACAAGCGAGTGAGTTATTTAGCAGCTTTGGCTGCGTTCAGAATAGCCGTTAAGTAGCCCTTGGTATCCACCAGCGTAGCCCCGCTGACAGCATCCACCATTTCTTCTTTGCTCTTCTTAGCGAGCGTAGCTTCAAGCGATTTAATCGTCTTGCCGGTCGCAAATTTCTCAACAGCAGCTAAGTTTTTGTCATAAGCAACTGTGGATTTGGCTTCTTCTTTCATATGATCACTGTAATATTTGTTATTGGCCTTCTTGGAGGCCAGAACCATTGCAGGATCTTTATAATTTTGTCCGAAATCGGCATCGGAGTTAGGGACTCCCTTGGCCACCTCTGTGCTAAGGAATTGATAATCATCCAGCGAGGCAGCCACGATTACACCGTTTTGAACAACGGCAACAGCTACTGTGAAGCATTTCGTGCCATGTGCTGCCGCTTCTACCCGGCCTACCTTGAGCGGTGCACTGGCGGCTGAAGATACATCATTCAGCACGTTGCTGTTGCCTACTCCTACAACTGCCAATGAAATACCGGCTACCAGCAATAACTTTGTTACCTTTTTCACAACCATTCCCCCAGTCATGTTATAAAAACGCTTACATTCTATATTTATCAATTTTTGTCCAGCAAGTCAGTTACAAATGTTACTAATATAATGTAAATAGATGAAATGGTGTGCGTCTTTTACCGAAGCCCGGAAGGCAGTAAGATTATGTATCATGGTCGTAAACTTATACTAAAAATAAGCCGCCTTTGCTATGATGGAGGTATGAATACCAGGAAAGGAGAATATTTTTCATCTATGCAAATTGAAAATCTAATTACAGCAATATCGAGAGAAGCGTTGAGGGGTTGGCTGCAAGTGTATGAGAATTTTTTGGCATTTCCAGCTCTTTATCAACGAGTACGGATCGACACGATACAAAGCAATATTAAGCAGCCTGATTTATTTGAGAGTAGATTAGACAAATTTATAATAAACACTAAAGAAAATAAAATGTACGGTCAATGGCATGATAATGGACGCCTTCTGGATTATTAAGATCCGCTAGATCAAATGGTGTATAAATGACAAAAAAAGCGGCAGGATATCTTCTGCCACTTTTCTTGGTGCTACTCAAGTGGAAGGATCACTTATACGTGTTTTGTTCATTTTTCTTATAAGTCGTCCTATCATCCCGGAGCGACTCTTTGCGGTTGTCGAGTTTTTTCTGTTCCCTTTGCTGGGCTTCCTGGCTGTTGACGGGTGCATTCTCCAGTTCTTCCACCGTATTGATCAGGTTTTTATCCGGCGTTGTTTCATGCGGCACTTTGTTGCCTCCTTTAAGTTGGATACTTATTAGTGTTCCAGCTTATTTTGGCATTTCCACAGCCAGATTATTCTTTCCAGCATTGAGTCCCTAAAGGCATAATTGCTGTCTCATAAAAAAACGGCCAATGCAGATAAAACATCTGCTGGCCGTCTTCGGATGAAATCAGTGCTGCTATTCTTCGGAATCTACATTATGATATACCTGCTGTACATCATCCAGTTCTTCCAGAGCATCAATCAGCTTCTCAAATTGAGCCTCGGCATCTTCGGCAAGCGCGACATAATTCTGTGGAAGCATGGTTAGTTCTGCCACGGTGAAATCGGTTATGCCTGCATTGCGGAACACTTCCTGTACCGCATGGAACTGGTCAGGCGCGGCATAGACAATGACAGCCTCGTCCTCTTCCAGTACATCGCGAACGTCCAGGTCCGCTTCGATCAGCATTTCCATCACTTCATCGGCAGATTTGCCTTCCAGACCGATAACGGCTGTTTGATCGAACATATACGTTACCGAACCACTTACACCCATGTTGCCGCCATTCTTACTGAACGCGGAACGCACCAGGGGGGCTGTACGGTTAACGTTATTCGTGAGCGCATCAATAATGATCATTGAGCCGCTTGGTCCGAAGCCTTCATAACGAAGTTCAACATAATTCTCATCACCGCTGCCTTTAGCTTTTTCCAAAGCACGGTCGATAATGGCTTTCGGCACATTGTACGTTTTGGCTCGTTCCAGAACAACCTTCAACGCCCGGTTTGATTCCGGATCAGGTTCGCCCTTCTTCGCGGCTACATAAATTTCTACCCCAAACTTGGCGTAGACCTTACTTGTATTGGCATCCTTCGATGCTTTCTTTTCTTTAATATTATTCCATTTACGACCCATATAGTTTCCGCTCACTTTCCAACATTAATTATAAACAGTCGACTTCTATTATACCTCTGATCGAACGATCACGTAAAGGGCAGCCCATTTGCTAGAAAAAGTCTAACAAAGCCAGTATTTGTTCCGCTCCCAGCCCTTGAATTAACACGGGAATCCGCGGTCCCTCCTGTTGATTGAGAGTGAATTGATAGAGATTTTAAACAAACGTTTTTGATTGTATTTCATTATTTTTTTGTCCTTATCGTGACAAATTGCGTAAATTTCCGTCATCAGCTCTTGTTCATTCTCCCCTCTGCGGCGCAGCGCTTGAAGGATGGCCGGATTGTAGCGGCTCGACTGATACTACGACTCAATACTGTATGAAGCTCGGATACGTATGTTACGATAGCATTAAGGAGGCTGATGAGATGAAAGAGAGCTGGGAACGGACAGAGCGACCTGTTTCACTGGAGCTTAAGCACATTAAGGAGATTGTCGGGCCTGTATTCTCCGGGAAACGAGTAACTTATGCTGAAGCAATGTCTACTGGATTTCGAAATTCCAACTATAAGATCACTGTGGAGGGAATGGCTGACCCCTTTGTGCTTCGCCTGTACAGAGAGGATGGGAGGATCGCTTACAAAGAACTGGCCATTGCCGGACTTATAAGTCCGACTGTCCCTGTAGCGAATTTCATTCATGTTGATACGAGCTGCACCATTTTTAATCAGCCGTGGGCTGTGCAGGAATGGAAACAAGGAATTCACTTACGTGATGTATTAAAAACCGGAACAGCTGTTGCATCAGCTGCTGCTTCAACCGGCAGAGTTCTAAACGGCATACATAACTACACATTCCCGGAGTTTGGTTTCTTCGGCAAAGACCTGCGGATCTCCGAGCCGTTCAATACTGATGCCGAAGGTTTTCTCGCCTTCGTTGAGGACAGCCTCTTCCATAAACCTTGCGGGAGCTGGCTTGGTAATGAGCTGACACAAGCAGTTTGGTCCTTCTGCCAGTCAAATCTTACAGCCTTGAAGGAAAGCCGGAGCCATGCCAGCCCCGTCCTCGTCCATTCTGATTTTAACGGATTGAACATTCTGATGCAGCGGGATGCTGCAGACTGCTCAGTGTCAGCTGTACTGGATTGGGAGTTCGCTTTTTCCTGGAACAGATACGTTGATATTGGCAACATCCTGCGTTATGAAGCGGCTGATTCTGTCTTTGAGAAGCATTTTATTGCAGCCTATCAGGAGCACGGTACGGTTCTGGATAAGAACTGGCGGCTTCTCTCCAAGCTGGAGGATCTCATTGCCCTATGTGAACTATTGAATCATTCTTCAAGAGAAACTCCCAACCGGATAAAGGATCTTCAGCAGTTGGTTGCGAACACTGTCCTACTCTTCCGCTGATGTATTTTATCCTGAACAACCTTCCTACAGCATGATTGCGGCACCAATGTAAACAGAAGCAACGCCACAAGTGTTTCTACGATCTTGAAACTGAACGCGGCGATCGGGTTGTAATCTTTGCCACCACCACAACTCCAGGCTTTATAGATCAATTTTCATTTGTTGTCACCACTTCTTTCGAAGCTGCCAGATTCCCGTCTCCTTGCTAACTAACGAATCAGTAATGAGAGACCGCTCCTAATTTCAGGAGCGGTCTCTCAGGGGGTAACTTGTATTCTATTCAGATCCAGACTTCATTAGCGGTTTCAATAACCAGTCGCAGCTTATCCCACTGCTCTTCCTCGGTCAGCATATTGCCTTCCTCCGTGGAAGCAAATCCGCATTGCGGACTCAGACACAGCTGCTCCATATTTACATATTGGGCGGCTTCTTCAATTCGGAGCTTAAGCTGCTCTTTACTCTCAAGGCCTCCATGTTTGGTAGTCACCAACCCCAGTACTACAAATTGTTCACGGATAAACCGTAGCGGAGCGAAATCACCGGACCGTTCATTATCGTATTCAAGGAAAAAGGCATCGACCTCTGCCTGAGCGAACAACACTTCGGCAATCGGCTCATATCCCCCAGCGGCGAACCAGGTGGAGCGGAAGTTGCCCCGGCATACATGCAGGGCAATCGTCATATCCGCCGGACGTAGAGAAATGCTCTCGTTAATCAGCCGCACATAGTCCTGCGCCAGCTGGTCCGGGTCAATTCCCCGGCTGCGCAGATGCGCCCGGTGTTTGCCGCTACATAGAGTTCCCCAAGTCGTATCGTCCAGCTGCAGATAGCGGCAGCCTGCATCATAGAAAGCCTGAATCGCTGCCCGGTACACTGCAATAATATCTGCGTACAGCATTTCACGCTCCGGATAAATTTCATTCCCGTTATAATCCTGCACGAAATGAAACAAGGCAGGCGAAGGAATCGTCATTTTTACCGGCGTATCTCCGGCTAACTGCTGCGTCTTGATAAATTGCCCGATCATAGGATGATCCGTAAAGGCGATTTTACCGGCAATCTTGAAGCTCTCCGCCCGCTGGGCAGTTTCTTTCGAGCTGCCGCCTTGGTTCAGGCTGATTTTCTGTGTGCCGTGGATCCCGAAGAAGAAATCAAGATGCCACCAGGAACGCCGGAATTCACCATCTGTGACCGCCTTAAGTCCCAGCACCTTTTGCTGTTCCAGCAGCTTGGAAATCTCTTGGTTCTCTATCTCATAAAGCTGCTCTGCCGTGATTTCACCCTGTTCAAACAGATTACGGCCGGTCTTAATCTCATCTGTTCGCAGGAAGCTGCCGACGATGTCGTAACGAAAGGGAGGAGCATTTCTTTTGGAGCCGATAACTGGACTGATCATACGTCCCTCCTGCTGTTATAGTAAGGATTGATTGAAGTCGAAATATTGTTCAGACACCAGATCATTCAGAATTTCAATGAACCCGGACATGATTTCGCTTGGCTTGCGGTCCTTGTGGGCAATCCAGCCAACCGTGAACACCTCATTGCTGTCAAAAGGAACCGTTACGAGCCCTTCGCCGTTCAGCTCAGAGGCCATAATGCCCGTGCCTATCGTATAGGAGTCACTCCCCAGCAACAAGTGGGTCAACGTGGCCCGGTCGGTCACTTTAACATTTTTCTGAATCTGCGTGAAGCTCAGCATCTCTTCGGAAAAATGCAGCGAATTGTTATCCCCTTGCTCAAAGGTAATATAGGGGAACGGAAGAATCTCGTCCTGTGTAACCCGTTCCTTGGCGGTAAGTGCGTGGCCCGTTCTGACATAAACATGCGGGTTCGTATTAAACAGCGGGGTGAATTTCAGGTTCCCGTCACTGAACAGCTTGTTCATCACTTTATAGTTGCTCTCGTTGATATACAGAATACCGAGATCGCTGCGCAATGTGCGGACATCTTCGATAATTTCATAGGTCTGCGTTTCTCTCAGGCTGAAATTATATTCCGCCACATTGCGCTCGTTCATCAACCTGACAAACGCATCGACGACAAAAGCATAATGCTGGGTCGATACGGAAAAATAAATCGGGCTGCGTTTCTTGCCGGTATACCGGTTCTCCATAAACTCGGTTTGTTCAATGATCTGCCGGGCATAGCCCAGAAATTCCATCCCTTCAGCAGAGATGCTGATCCCTCTGTTGTTTCGTTCAAATATAGTAATTCCCAGTTCGCTCTCCAGTTCCTTAATGGCGTTGGAGAGACTGGGCTGCGACACAAAAAGCCTTTTGGCCGCTTCATTCATCGAGCCGCTGTTGGCAATTTCAATTGCGTAGCGGAGCTGCTGCAATGTCAACCCTGTTCCCCCTCCGGTCCTTAAGCGATAATTCAGCATCACAGAAGATATCGTAGCATAGAACCTTCTAACGTTCCACGTCTGTTCTGTCTTGCGTACCGGCAGTTAATGTGTCCGCTTCTTTCCAGCATCAATTTTGGCAGGGTCCAGGCCTTCCCAGATGTTCGTAATATCCGCCTGCTCCGGGTGTTCAAACACCAGAAAAGCCGTAGGCAAATAACGTTCTCCGTGTTGCGAAGAAGGTTTGTTAACGATCTCGTTGTCCTTAACAAGTACAGTGGATGAACCTCCGTCCAGATTGGCAGCGATCACCGCTCCGTGCTTCAGCATGATTTGCTGCACATCATATAGATTGGCGCCGATGCTGTATCCGGGCTGTCGTCCGTCGATCACCACAAATAGAAGGGCACCGTCATCACGTTGACCCATCGCCGTTCTTGGGGCAATCCCCCAGCCTTCGGCCGCATTCTTAATAAGGCCCTTGCCATTGACGATCAATCTCGGTTGAAAGGACACTGCCTCCTGTACACCAAGATCACTGAGCTCATTCAGCGAATAATTGCCGGCGATCATTTTGCCATGCTTATCGAGGCCGACGATTTGTGTTGATTTTTTTCCGCCCAAGCCATTGTAAAACAATTTCCCTTGCGAAATCACGAGACCTATCGGCTTAAATCCGTTGCCTTTCCAGTTCGGGTCAGCGAAGCCGCCACCGTTCACACCGGCAATCGCTCCGGTTCGTGACACCATACTGGACACTTTCTCGCCCGACCCAATTTTGCCGGGAACACCCAGCCGTACCTTGGTCGGATCATTAACGGTCATGACATAACCGGAATACCCCGTGCCGGACACTTCCTCAATCTCGACCAGAGGTTTCTCTACCTCTACCGGCGGCTGAACAATGGTATGGGTGTCCTTCTCATCTCCCATATGCACAAAGCGTTCATTGTACTCCTTAACCCGGTCTTTCAGTTCTTCTTCACCAATGATATATTTCGCCATATAGCGGTGCTGAGTCGTAATTAGCGTATCTGCGATCAAGTAGCGAAGATTATGCGCGGAAGGCGCAAAATACAGCCAGCTCCCGCCGGCGATTAGTAATAGGATCAAGATTAAAAAAAGTCTGGAGAGTGTGCGTAAAAAGCTTTTTTTCTTGCGCTTGCGGACCGGTTTTTTCTTCTTCTTGCTTACAGCATTGCGCTGTGGTAATGATGATACGCTCACTTCGTAAAGCCTCCCTAATACTTCTATTAATGGTAATAAGCATGAAACCACATATTTTCATCATAGACGATAATGAAAGATTAAAAGTTTCATTTTTTTCAATTATGCTGCTGAAGGTTAGGAAACAGATGTACTATAATGAGGATAATTGTCGTTTGGAGGGGGAGTTTCAATGATTTTTAAAAATTTTGAGATTAGAAAGTTTCGGCTTTCAGATATTGAACAAATTGTTACATTGTTCTACGAGACGGTTCATTCTGTAAATAAAAAGGATTATTCTCAGCTGCAGCTTGATGCCTGGGCAGATAGCGCTGACCGGGAAACCCGGCAGAATGCCTGGAAAGAATCGTTGAGCAGCCACATATCTTATATAGTCCAGTTCAATGACAGCATCATCGGTTTTGCGGATATGTCACCTGAGGGATATCTGGACAGAGTATTTACGCATAAAGACTTTCAGGGAAAAGGCATTGCTTCGGAATTGTTAAAAGCACTTGAATCCGAGGCCAGAAGCTTGAGACTGCTCCAGGTAACTGTCGATGCAAGCCTCACGGCAAAGCCTTTTTTCGAACATCACGGCTACAGGTCCGTTCAGATGCAGGCGGTGGAGCGGAAAGGTGTTATCCTGCATAATTTCAAGATGATCAAAGAGTTAGACTAACAAAGTAATATTAAATTTCACATAAAAAAACAATGCCCGTTGACCTTATAGGGTCAATCAGGCATTGGATATGGCCTCTTCCGCCATCATTTCATCCGTGTCTTTCCTTGCGGCTGCCGCTGCTTGAACTGCCGTCTCCGTGATTCGTCAACGCGGAACTTAAATAGCCCGGTTGCCACAAGCTGCTCTGCAACTGATTTGTAGTTCTGCGACGCCGACGATGACTGCGGTTATACCAGCGGCTGCCATAACCGTATAGTGCGATATTTCTGTTCCGCCATACTATCGCAAGGCTAAACAACAGGATAAACACAAGAAACAGACCGCTGACTATTATACCTTTGGATAGAGAACCAGACTGGTTTTCCACCACCATTGCTTTGTCAGCCGGTAATGCAGCCGTACTGGAAACGGCAATAGTCTCTGAACTTGATACTATGGAACTCTGGGGAATATCTGCTCTGGCCAACAAGAATTTGTGCAAAGCATTGACTGTTGCTACCGAACCACCTGCGTAATTTTTTCGGGCAAATTCCGGTTCAAGCACCGTATCCAGAATATTTTGCATCGCCTCATTGGTCAGCATACCGTCGATGTCCTTACCTTGCAGTATATGGTAATTGTCCCCGCCGATGTCCAGCACCAGCATTACATCCTTGGATCCCGCACCAATGGAGGCGAATTTCGAATACGTATATTCCTGCAGGTTTTTGTCTGCGGAATTTTTAACCGTAACCACATAAATGCCGCTTCCGGTCGTTGTCTTGAAACGGTTGCTGGATTGGTTGAGATAAAGCTTGCTGACCTTTTTGAGAACTCCGGCATTATCGGACACATAGGTTTTGGAACCGACCTGCTCCTTCCAGACTCCGCCCAGCTTTTGGATCAGTGACCCGTAAGTTTTGCGTGCCCCGAAGCTGTACTCCTTCCTGGCAAAGTCCGGCGCAAGCGACTGGGAAAGAATTTGCGATAAAACAGCGTCATTAAGCTCGTCCTCCATGCCTCTGCCCCTAACCGCCCAGTACTCGTTATCTTTGATCGAGAAGAGCAGCAGCACACCCTTGTTGTTGTCAGCTGAGCCTACTTCCCAGGCGTTGAACAGCGAGGTTGCATACTCCTCTATCGCAGCTCCATTTGTAGAGTCCACTGTCACCAGCACAACCTGTGATCCGCTCTGCTGATGCAAACGAATTCCATAGTTGACGATGTAATTTTCGGTTTTCACATCAATCACACCAGCGAAATCATTTACGTAAAAAGAGTCCGTGTGCTCAGGCACGGCAGTTTGGGCCAAGCTAAAAGCGGGCAGCAGCATACTCAGCAGCAGTACAATTAAAGCTATAATAAACGTCTTTTGTCTCATCCGAATTTCCATAACCTTCATCTCTCCTTCCATACGAAAATAGTATATTCAAAACATAGCCTGATAGAACAAAAAGAGACTCAGCGTGATGCCGGGTCTCTTACTTTATTTCTATAGTTGCCGTTAGATAGCGCGATTGACTTATGATAGGGTCAGAACAAGGAAGCAGGGATCAGCTTTCGGCCACCCTTAATGAGCGTGGATTCCAGCATTTCTCCTTTATCTCCCCCAAAATACAGCTGCCAGTACACGCCGAAACGGATGCTGACATCATTCTTCACCAGCTCGGGCGGCGTAACGATCAGCCACTGGAATTTGAGTGCTTTGGATATTTCAAATACCGGATCAAGTACGTTGTTCGAAACCATCTCACCAAATGGATTATCGTACAGGAAAACCGTCCAGCCCTTGTTCTCACGGTTGACCCGCTTATGGGTCATGATCATCATAGCAACCAGCAGCTGCACAGACTGGCGTTGCCCGCCGCTGCCAACAGCCTCATCCAGTGCTCCGCGGTTAATAACTTCCCAGTCGGAGTAGTGGTACTCTTCGGGAGCCGCATACAGGAAATAGTTCTCGGTCACCGGCTTGTAGACCTGAAGCACCGGGAAACGGTTCTGCATCGCGGCATATACGATCTTTCCGTCATTGATCATCTCTTTGACAGCGGCTGCCGGCACCTGCTCAATCTTGGCATATTTCTCCAACAGCCCGCTAATGCAGCGGTTGAAATAATCACTGACCAGCGGCTCGATATCATCGCTCGTCTTCGGCACCGTAATGTTCTTGTAATTCAGGCGGACCAATGGAAAAGCATGGCCATTCTCATTAAGAATGATCATCCGGCGTTCCATACGCTTCAGGATATCGACAATCTGCACGACACGTTTGGCGGCGCGGCCAACCCACAGCTTGCGGGACAGCTCCATCCCTTCCTTGTCGCTGCGGATGCTCTCAATCTGATCGCGCGAGCTTTGGAGCATGGAATCAAGCACCTGACGGGCTATCGAGAAGTCATCCCAATGTACGGTGTTGAGCCGTTCCTGGATTTTGGTCTCCAGCTCAGCATTCCAGCCGCTTTTCGCCAATTTGCTGCTTAAAGACGCCTTCTCTTCCTTCACCTTACGGGAGATTTCCGACCGCTCGCTGCGGCTTTCCTTGCTGCGCAGCAGCCAGTCAGATACCAGCGGCTCACAATTATCTTTTACCTGCTGCTGCAGCTCTTCAGGAACATCCCGCAGTTGGACCCGACCCTCAACATGGGTATCCATGATTTTGCTTTGGCTTACCAATGTTTGAATCCATTGATCCATAACGCTCAAGGCTTGTTTGCAGCTGTTCAGCAGCTGTTCATTCTCCCGGAAACGCCTGCTGATTTCTTCTTCCTTCTGATCCAGCGGATCATGCCATATTTCTACAGCACGTTCATGTTTTTCCTTAATCGCTTTTTCGGATTTCCGGAGATCCTTCTGCAGATTCTCAAGAATGGTCTGGGCGCGGATAAACGAATCGTGGACAAGCTGGTAGTCCTCATCCAGATATACGGTCTCGTTCTTCTGTCTCGCTCTGGCCGTCAAAATCACCTCGGCTGTATCCGTTGGAAGAGGAGCATTCCGCCAATCCTGATCCACCTGGACCACTGCAGCTTCGATCTCCGCCAGCTGTTCACCGGCCCGTTTGATATTCCCCGCTCTCGTACGGATCTCCAGTTCATTCTGGGTTAAGGACTGCTGGAGGCTTTCCACCGTGCTGAGCAGCTGCATTAGCGTATCTTGAGCAGCAGGATCAAGTACGGGCTCTTCTTCCAGAGCAGGAGCAGCCGGATATTCGCCGGGGAAGGCAATTTCGGGAAACCAGTTCTGCAGCCTTGGAAAAAGCGCATAGCGGGTATCTCCAATCCACTTCTCCCGCTCCTGCGCGGTACTGCCCAGCTCGGCCTTTACCTGAACCAGCCCCTGATCCTTGCTGGCGATTTCTTTGCTCAATTCTTTTTTGCGTTCTACCGCTTTTTGCTTATCCTTATAATCCTGTTCCTGCTTCTTTGTCCGTTCATCCCACTGGCGCAGCGCCTGTGCTCTTTCTTCATGCTCGGTCCGATCGGCTTCAGATTGTACCAGCTCTCTCTGAATAACCGCAAGGCTGTCTTCATTCCTGCTGATCTCCGTGTTTAAATCTCCGAGCTTTAGATTCAGCTCATTCTGCAGTAATTCAAGTGTATTCAGTTTGGCTTTCAGGGCCAAGGTATGTTCACTCTGGAACAAGCGCTCGAATTCCTGCCGCGCCGATTTCAGCTTGGACAGATAGGCTTCCGCATCCTTAAGCTCCTCCTCCTGTTGCTTAAGACTGGAGGATATTCCGCGTTTCCATTCCTGGAAATGATCCGGCTGCAGAACCATCTGCGGGCCTTGATTGGCTAGCAGCAGGAAAGGACCGGATGCGGCTTCCGCCATCTCTTCCCGGATGAAAACCGGCACCGCTGACTTGAGCAGGACTTCTTTCAGCGTATCCGGCTGGAGCTTGGCAGCTTCGCGCTGCGTCACAATAATTCCGTAAGGAAGAAGCGGATGCCGTTCCATTTCCTCTTCACGGCTCAGGTAAGGCAGGTCATTCAGGTAGGAGCTGCCGATCATGGAACTGATTTTGAGTGAATCCAGTGTGTCCTTCACTCTCAGGATATCCGCATTCGGCAGCCAGAAGGACTCCTGCTGCAGCTCTACATCGATCAGCTGGTTGTAATAATCCCTTCTCAGCCGTTTCGCCTGCTGCTCAGCTTCATCCAGCCTGCGGATGAACCGCTCCTGAATGGCCGGTTTTGCTTCAAATAGCGCCGTAACTCCCAGTTGGTGATGCTCTTCATACATTTCCAGCAGCACGACCAGGTGTGACCAGAGCTGAGACTCCCTGTTCATCTGTGACTCCAGCAGATTCTGAAGCTCTTCGCTTTGGCTCTGCCCGGCATTCAGCTTCACCTTCAGCTCAGTCTGCGTTTGGTGCAGATTGAGCTTACGCTCTTCAGCAGTTTTGCGCTGCTCGTTAAAGCCGCTGATATTGTCTGCGATAGTCTTAGCTGCTATTAACGTGCGCTGCAGCGCAGCTCCTGGCGCCCCGGCTGCTTCATGCCCATGGCGTGAGGCAAAAACGCCCAATTCCTCGGTGTATTGGCGGATAGCCCCTGTAAGTTCATTGATCCGGTTATCCAGACCGCCCAGTTCCAGCAGCAAGCTTTCTCTTTCTTTGCGTAAGCCATTTTCTTCAGCTGTCAGAGAATGCTGGCGGGTTACGAACGACGAGAGCTGTCCCTGCCAGAGCTGAAAAACTTTGTCCCACTGCAGCCGCAGCTCCTCCTTCGCTCCCTGAATAACCTCTTGGCGTTCCTTCATTTCCAGCGAGCCTTCGATAGCTTCAATTTCCTTCTGCCATTGCTCGATCTGGCGGAGCTGCGCGCTGCGTTTGGCCAGATAATAAGCTACTTCAAGCTTTTTCTCTTTCAGCTTCGACTCATCCAGCCGCAACTTGGCCCGTGTCTGGTTGTCTGAAATCCTCGTGAATTCATCCTGCTTAAGATCCTGTTCTTCTTTGCTGCGCAGATATTTCAGATTATCGCCCTCAAAACGCAGCTGGCGCGCCTCCTGGTGATGCTGAACCAATGCATCGGCAGTTTTGCTGCGTTCCGCCTCTGCGTTCTTAAGCTCCTCGTGAATGACCGTGGACATCTGCCGGCCCAGCAGTTCAGTCTCTCTGAAGCTCCGCTCGGCTTCCGTTCCCTGTTCGACCAGCTCATACAGCGGTGCAGCCAGCGTAGTGAATTCGGCAAAAGCCTTTTCCCTCTGCTCCAGCATCGGAAGTCTCTGGGCAATGGTTGCGGTATCGATAAACATCCGCTGAAGCGACCCATCCTCTTCTTTGACACCCTCGTTCAGACTGGAGCCAATCTCCGGAATAATCAGCTTCTCGAACAGATTGTGGTTGGTAAAGGCCTCATTTTTTTGAAAATAGCCCTTGATCCCGCCCTCTTCACCATTGATCCGTTTCATGTTACGCCATTCACCGATATGAATATCGCGTTCAGCAAGGAAGCTGTAGTACTTCTTCAGATCGGAGCTGTGGCTGCCGAAGGCAACAATTTCATTCCGCCGTTCCCGTACAAATTGCTGAATCGTCTCAAAACTTACAGGACCGCCTTCCGCATGATCATACAGCGGCAGCGTTGAAAGGGTCAGCTCAGCCTGCTCTTCATAATCCATCAGCGCGTAGAGCAGATAGTCAACCTTAATCTCCAGCTGATCTATCGAGCTGTGGGCAGTCATGGCAATTCCGGTCGTCATATATTCGTTACGCTCACTGTTGTCCAGCCGCCACTCAATCGCTACGTGGAAGGTATAGGGCTTGAGCTGTTTTTTATGATTATGGAAAAAAGCCTCGACCTGGTTCTCGTTGTCTTTCCCCCAAGCCGCCTTAGGCAGGAGCAGTTGGAAGATGGACTGCAGCAGCACTCCTTTCCCGCCGCCGTTCATTAGGGTAATCAGGGTATTGGCCGGGCCTTCCTCATTGCAAAGATCAAGAATCATATCATCATACTTCTTAAGCATCTTCTCGTATTTCAGTCCGGCGATACGGATTCGTTCAATGCGCGGCATAACCTTCCCCCTCCTTCTCCGTCAAGGTCCGGCCGATCAGAGCTTTCAAGTCCTTGTAACGGTCTACATCGTGGTACAGATACCGCATTCTTTCATATAACTCTTCCCGGGGGAAAATCCGCTTCTCGTTCTCGGAAATAAACACCAGATGTTCCTCCTCCAGCAGCTTCATCCCTTCATGAATCAGTCCAATCCGTGAACCGGAGCCTCTCGACAGAGAATCGCCTTCCTCCTGGCTTTTGGTCTGCATATAAAGGCTTGCCCATACTTTATGCATTGCCTGAATATCCAGACGCCACTGCTTGCTGAAGCTGCCTTCCTCATCCAGCTCGATCCATGCTTGTAGAAGCGAGGACACCTGATCGGAGATTTGGATATAGGACATGCTGTCCTGACCGGGCTTAAAGTGCTGCTCATCCTGATCCATTTCCGCCAGAAAAACCAGGATAATGACGTTGATAATATGTAAATGGGTTTTACGTTCAATCCGTGAGTATTTATTCCGCAGCTGTGTGAAGTTAGACGCAAACCCCGATCCCAGCGGATTGACCAGCAGGTGAAGGCGGTGACCGGAATTCATAATCCGGCAGCCTCCCTCTTTGGCCATATACTGCAAGGCGTCATAGGCCCCCGTATCCTGCAGGCATTCCACTGCGGCCGGATCATCCAGGGATATGACCTTCCGCCGAAGCAGATCAAAAAACAGCCGCGAAGCCTGCTGCAATTGTTCCAATGAATAGCTCATGCTGTATTCTCTCACCTCTCTACTATAGTAATGGTATAAGGGCTCATTTCCAGACCGGGCCAACTCACGCTTGTCCCCTGATCCGGTTCAAGTATGGTTGTCCGCAGCACTTTACCCCGCAGCATTTCCAGCTCGGGACAATCCGTAAGCAGCCGCTGAATCAGCTTCTGGCACTCGTCACTTCCGCCCGGGTTGTCTTCGTTATACTCCTGTATGATGACCTCTGTATGAAAGAATTGTACCCACAGGTCAATGGCATCCGGGAGCCGCGCCCATCGGGACTGTTCCTCAGGAGAGAAAGCATCCGCTTTGAACGTAAAACGTCCTTTGCCGGCAAGCTCGGTAAAAATCGGTTTCCACAGCTCCGCAACCTCAGTCCAAGGTATAGACTTAGGCGTATAAGCTGCAAGCTGCTCCTCCCCTTCTTCATCGGGCTCATCCAGATATTCTTCGGGCAGAAAACCGA
Organism: Paenibacillus sp. FSL L8-0340; assembly: GCF_038593145.1. NCBI lineage: Bacteria > Bacillati > Bacillota > Bacilli > Caryophanales > Paenibacillaceae > Paenibacillus > Paenibacillus sp. FSL L8-0340. The sequence continues at coordinate 3,502,693 of NZ_CP151967.1, read as the reverse complement.
CATCCTGTTCTTCCCAAGCCCAGGCGAGGGGGTAGATAAAGTCCTGGCTCGGTGTGAACAGTCCGCTAATCAAGGTTTCCAGACTGTCCCCGCTCGGCAGGCCTTCGGCTTTCACCCATTCCTCCCATACATTCGTGCGGAAATTAAAACCGGCTGCTCCCCAGAACAGCTCTGGAAAGTTCAGTCTTAAATTGGTTTCGGCTTCAAAAATGCTAAGCACAACCTCCGCGAGCTCGTCATGTACTTTTCTTGACAGCTCCACCCGTTCGGATAACAGGCGCAGCTCGTTAAAGTCGATAACATCCTTCTCGTCATTCGCCAACCGGGCCAGGGAACGGTGGATATTATCAAAATGCTTGCGTTCTTCATCAAACTGCTGGTGAATTTCCTCCAGCCGCTGATGCCGCATAACCCCGTATTCGCTGAACATATGCTTCGGGTTGCGCCGCAGCGCATTGCGGTATTCCTGCTGTTGCTGGGTCATCTTCCGAACCCGCGAGATCAGTTCACCCACATCCTGCATCGCCCGGGTGACGCGTCCATGCTTAATATGCATTTGGATCTCCAGCAGTTTAATGCTAATCTGGAACTCTTCTATAATCTCATGGCTCATGAAGATAAGCTCCATCGCATATTCGGAAAGGCGGTAAACTGTCTTGCCGCTCTCTTCCCAACTGGTGCGGGTCGCATCCTCGTCTACCGTAAAGTATTTGTACTTTTGCAGAGTCATCTGCCGGGTTGAATCTTCATAATAATAGGCTTCGAAATCCCCGCCGCCCCCGCTCCACAACAGCCCGTCTACCAGCCGTTCCACAGATTCGATGGTGCCAAACCTGGCAATATTAAACCGCTCCAATGAGCTCCAGGCCAGCTCAATAATATCCTCTTTGGCTCTTCTTTCATTGGATTCCAGCTCGAGATAATAGACCTGCAGCAACACACTCAGCGCAATCATTTCCTTATAAGGCTGCAGCTCTCCAAGATTCATGCCCGCCCCCAGCGTCCACAGGGGGTTAAGGCGTTTGTTCCGTTCACCAAAATCAGACCAGTTCATCCTTGCGCCAACCTCGCCATCACTTCGTAGTTTAGGAGCATTTTTGCATAGCCCTCACAAAATAACATAAACCCATATCTGCCCCATGAAGGGAGAAATATGGGCTGGGTACCACTGATAACTTACGTTTATTGGGGAATATATGTTTCTATTATACCAATGAATTGAGGATAGTTCTACGAATATTTAACATTCAGCAGGTAATGCAGATTCTCTTTGACCGCAGGCCATTCCTCGTCAATAATGCTATAGAGTACGTTATCAAGAACGGTGCCCTCCGACGTAATTCTGTGCTTGCGCAGAACGCCTTCTTTTACAGCGCCAATACGTTCAATGGCTTTCTGTGATCTCAGATTGTATCCGACTATCGTAAAATTGACCCGGATCAGCCCCAGTTCTTCGAAGCAGTAATGCAGCAAAAGTGACTTGGATTCGGTATTGACTGGCGTTCTCCAATACTCCGGTGAAATCCACGTACAGCCAATCTCCGCATTACGGTGAATCCGGTCCAAATACATAATCCGCGAGGTGCCGACGACTTTTCCAGAAGCTTGTTCAATCATGACATAAGGAAGGTCGGCCCCATTCTCCTTATTGCGCAGCGCAGTTTCTATTAGTTGTCGCACTTGTTCGATTGTTGTTATTTTCCGCCAGGTGTATTCCCAGATTTGCGGATTGTGCAGGAGCTTGAGCAGCTCCGCCCTATGATCGGCTTCCATAGGAATAAGCTTGATAAACTTGCCGTTTAGTTGTTTGATGTTGTTTGTAATCACAAAGGACGCCTCCAGTATTGTCTATTCATCAAGCCCGAGATTATTATAAAATACCCGAAACATCCTTGTCTGCCTATTTACGTAAAATGACTGCCCCGTCTATGAAAACGGAGCAGTCACTGGAGTTACATTATAATGTAGAAACACCTATTGCCGGGCGGCAATCTCGCTAAGGATACGCTGAATAATCTCCTGAACACTTACAGTGCCGAGATCGCCTACTGCGCGTTGTCTTACGGAGACAGTAGCGGAATTCTGCTCATTTTCTCCAAGGACGAGCATGTATGGCACCTTTTCCAGCTGAGCTTCGCGGATCTTCAGGCCCAGCTTTTCCTTGCGTTGATCAAGCTCGACCCGGATTCCTGCCGCTTCCAGCGCTTGCTTCACCTCATAAGCGTAATCGGCAAAATGCTCGGAGACGGGCAGCAGTTTGGCCTGCACAGGGGCCAGCCATACCGGAAATGCCCCGCTGTAATGCTCAATGAGAATACCCATGAACCGGTCAATGGAGCCGTAGACCGCACGGTGAATAACGACAGGCCGGTGCTTCTGGCCATCTTCTCCGATATAAGACAGGTCGAACTTCTCCGGCATCTGGAAATCCAGCTGGATAGTTCCGCATTGCCAGCTTCTCTTGAGCGCGTCCAGAATGTGAAAGTCGATCTTCGGCCCGTAAAAAGCTCCGTCTCCCGCATTCACCCGATAAGGGATGCCGCGTTTCTCCAGCACCTTTTGCAGCGCCGACTCGGCCTGATCCCACAGTGACTCGGCTCCCATATAATCTGCCGGCCGTGTGGACAGCTCTACCTTGTACTCAAAGCCGAATACTTTATAGATATGGTCAATCAAGGCGAGTACCCGGCCGATCTCTTCCTCAATTTGTTCTGGCAGAACGAACAAGTGGGCATCATCCTGACAAAAGGTACGGACCCTCATCATTCCGTTCAGCGCGCCGGAGAATTCATGGCGGTGAACCTGGCCGTATTCCGCAATGCGGATCGGCAGCTCCCGGTAGGAATGCAGGCTGTTTTTATAAATCAGCATATGACCCGGGCAGTTCATCGGCTTAAGCGCGAACTTGTTCTCATCTACATCTGTAAAGTACATTTCATCTTTGAAATGATCATAATGTCCGGATTGCTCCCACAGCCGGTTGTTCATCATCAGCGGTGTACGGACTTCACTGTACTCCCTTTCCCGCTGAAGCCCCCGGGAGAATTCCTCCAATGTAGTACGGACGATCATGCCCTTCGGCAGATAGAATGGCATTCCCGGCGCTTCCTCGGAGAACATAAACAGCTCCAGTTCCTTGCCCAGCTTGCGGTGATCGCGTTTCTTCGCTTCCTCCAGCATATACAGATGCTCTTCCAGCTGCGCTTTCTTCGGGAAAGAAGTCCCGTAAATCCGCTGCAGCATCTTATTACTGGAATCTCCCCGCCAATATGCACCTGCTACACTCAGCAGCTTGAAGGCTTTGATCGCACCTGTCGAGGCCAGATGCGGCCCCCGGCACAGATCCGAAAATTCGCCTTGATCATAAATGCTGATTACTGCCTCCTCCGGCAGATCCCGGATCAGTTCCAGCTTCAGCGGCTCTTCAAACGCCTCAAAAGTCTTCAGCGCCTCGCTGCGGCTGATCTCCCGGCGGACTATGGGCAGGTTCTCTTTGATAATGTTGCCCATTTCCGCCTCTATCGCAGCCAGATCGTCTATAGACAAAGGCTTCTCGATGTCCACATCATAATAGAATCCGTCTTCGATGACCGGGCCAATGCCCAGCTTGACGTTCTTATCACCGTATATACGTTTAATGGCTTGAGCCAACAGATGCGCTGTGCTATGTCTGTGGATCATCAGGCCATCTTCACTGTCCAGCACTACGATTTCAACGAGGCTGTCCTGTATAATCGGTTGATGAAAGTCAACAAGTCTGCCGTCAAGTTTACCGGCTACTGCATTTTTCTTCAGTGTAGGACTTATGGATTCTGCGACTTGTGCAATCGTGGTGTTACGCGAATACCTCCTAATTGTTCCATCCGGCAGTGTTGCTTTGATCTCCATGATTCAGCCTCCATTTCTTCAAGTTTTTTTGTATGTTTGAACGCAAAAAAACGCATCTCATCCCAGAAAGGGACGAGTGCGTTTAGCTCGTGGTTCCACCCTAATTTGATCTGCGCGATAGCAACCCCCTGCTGTTCGGCGGAAGTAAAGCGGCAAGATCCTTATTGGTATCCGATATCGGGGATAAGACGGTGACATTTACAGCCTTCCTAACAGCAGGAGGGGTTCAGTGCCACGGCTGCAAAGGGGTAAATTCCGGCCGGTTCTGTAAGAAGCTCTCACCTTGCACTTCTCTCTCTGGTCAGTCCGTGAAGGAACTCATGTCTTTGGTCATTGCCTTGGTTATGGTGTTTATGGTGTTTATGGTGTTTATGGTGTTGCTGGTTACATATTACTCAATCAAACACGGAAAAGTCAATACACAGGTGAAAAATAGTTTTTTTGTCCTTGTAAGCTAACCAAACGGGTAAAAGACGCTTTGAGCGACAGATTAACGTCTGCTGCCCCTTGTATTGAGCTAGAGACGTGAGATAATCTCACCAACCTCTTTTACTTGATGTGCGATATAATCGGCCCCTGCGTTCACAAGCTCCTCCTCCGAACCATAGCCAAAGGTTACCCCAAGCGAGGCCACACCGCAGCCTTTTGCCCCAATAATATCATGCTCCCGGTCTCCAATCATCAGTGCCTGGTCCGCGGCAATCTCGCTTTGATCCAGCACATACCGGATTACCTCCTGCTTCTTGGAACGTGTGCCATCCAAATTGCTGCCAACAGTGTGCATAAAGTAGCCATCCAAGCCGTAATGCCGGAGGATTTCCTCAGCAAATACTGTTGGTTTGGAGGTGGCTACATAAAGCTTGTATCCTTTCAGCCGGAGCTCTTCCAGCAATTGCGGAATACCGGAAATCACACTGTTTTCAAACATCCCCAATGTACGGTAACGCTCCCGGTAAAATTCAACAGCCTTTAAGGCATTATCCGCGGTAAAACCCTGGATCTGGATAAAAGAATCATATAACGGCGGCCCTATATAAGGAATAAGCAAATCGAGATGCTCTACCTCTATTTCGAACTTGTTCAGCGCGTACTCCACGCTTTTGGTAATCCCCTCTTTGGGGTCGGTTAACGTACCGTCCAAATCAAATAAAATACTCTTCAGTTCTCCCATTGACGTACGCCTTGCTCCCTCCAAATTCAATTTCTGCAGACTCATTCCCCTCATCCGTTGCAGCTTTTTCAATCATACCTGCCTTTCCCCATACTTTCCACATACTTATCTTTTAACATTACAGGTGAAGTGATTTTAATTCCTGGAGGACTTAACATGAATATGACGCATTACATGTCCCTGCTTGCGGACAACCAGCCTTGGAACTTAATTCTTTTCATGGCGATTCCGGTCATTTTTGCAGAGACGATCACCGTTACAGAATTTATCATCCTGTTTACCAAGAAGCTGAACGGACCGCTCAGAGCGTTTAACCGGATCTGCAGCATTCTTGCCGGACTTTATTTTACCGGCGTTTTTCTCTATTTATTCCCTACCGCGTTTGTCCCGCTCACCGTAAATGGCGAGTGGCATACTTGGGTGGACGTAGTAGCGGTAGGCTTCTATCTGAGCGGCGTGTTCTTCCTGCTGCCGCTGGCCTTGCTTGACCTCGGCCTGATAGGACGCAAATATCCGGAAGAGAGCAAGCTGAAGCTGCATTTCATGCTGATCAGCGGCTTCCTGGTGGTGGCGCATATCGCCATGATCTTTGGCATGATCAACCCGGAAATTATGGGCAGCATGGCCGGGATGAATCATTAATCAATCTTCGAAGGGGCCTCTCCGATATTGGATTGGCCCCTATTTAAGATCACACAGTATAAGTAAGTGCTGCTCAAGCATTTGCTCAAGGCGCTCATCGGACAACCGCCCGGGCTGCATCAGCTGATGCATGGCCAACCCGTCAATCAGCGCATACAATTTCTCCGCTTCCAGATCAATATCGAGCTCCGGCTTCGCCGCCTTCTGTTCCACTAATGTTGTAATGACAAACCTGGAAACCTTGTACACCTCTTCCTGCATCCGGTCGTTCAGTTTCGATAACTCCGGATAGATCAACACCTTGGCATTAAAAGAAAACCAAACCTCGCTTTCCATAATTCTCTCTTCATCCAGCGGAATCAGTTGCAGCAGCAGACGTTTCATATCCTGCAGCAAGTTGCCCTCCGGCTGGAATCCCTCCACCCGCTGTTCAATTCTCGCAAGAAAAAGATTCATGCAAAATGCGAACAATTCCGCTTGGGTAGAGAAATAATGACGCATCGACCCTACCGATAAACCGGATTCCTTTGCGATATTACGGACAGTGGCTTGTTCAAGACCCGAGTTATGTATAATTCTCAGAGCGGCGTCGGCAAGCCGTTTTCTTTGTTTCTCATGATCAACTTTTTTTGGCATATCTCTATTATACCTGCTTATCTTTTTATAATACAATGTGCTATAATGTTTTATATAATACGTTTGTATTAAATAAAACATCGAAAGAGGAGCATTATTTTATGACTATTCAACCACAACAACCGGAGAAACGATCCAAAAAAAAGATCTGGAGAAAAGTAACTTTCACCCTGCTCACCTGCATAATTTTACTGCTCGGGTCGGGATTTGCTTATGAATGGCTGGCATCCAAAAATGCAGAACAGAAATACCAGCCTCCCGGCAAGCTGGTTGATGCAGGCGGATACAAGCTGCACATTAACAAATTAGGACAGGGCTCCCCAACCATTATTCTTGAATCCGGAAGCGGTGAAACCAGTTTGTCCTGGAGGGATATTCCTGAGAAGCTGTCCGAATTCGCAACTGTTGTGAGCTACGACCGAGCCGGATATGCTTGGAGTGAGAAGGCACCTACAGCACGCACGGGAGAAAATATCGTTCGTGAGCTGCATACGGCATTAGAACGGGAGGGAATCGACGGGCCTTACCTGCTAGTTGGGCATTCTTTGGGTGGGATGTATGCCCGGCTATTTGCTGATACTTACCGGGATGAGGTTGCTGGAATGGTACTGATTGATGCCAGACCGGAAGATGACGAGCGCGAGACCAAACCTATTCTGACTGCGGAAAAATTCGCAGGCAATCCCCCGGCATCAGTCTTGCAAGTCTTGAAATTATCAGGCGCTATGCGTATATTCCAGGATGTGTTACTGGATGGCCTGGTTGCAAAAGAAGATAGAGGGCAGTTCATAAATGTCATTTCAAAGCCTAGTTACTTCAAAGCTAAAGAACAAGAAGGAAATCTGGCACATACCACAGAGGACGCTATTCGGGGCCAGAACCTCGGGTCTCTTCCGGTAAGAATCCTGTCACGAGGAATTCCTCAGGATTATGCAGGCTTTGGCTTCTCCGAAGCTGCCGGTAAAAAGCTGGAAGATATCTGGCAAAAAGGTCAGCGCAAAATGTTGGACCTTTCCACAGACAGCAAGCAGACTGTCGCAACCCATAGCGGACATATGATTATTCACGACGAACCTGATCTCGTCATTCAGACGATCCGCAGCTTGCTGACACAACTACAGTCACCATCCCCTCAATAATTCACATTATGCTCACGTGCCCGGACCCGGTCTTGTTTATGGACCGGGTTCGGGTCCGTGACCATATAATGAGACGGCCATGAAATCCGGCTATTTATAAAAAACAACCCTACACCGTGTTCCGGCTTCGGCCCTGCTGGTAATCTCAATCTCGCCCCCGAGCAATTCCACCAATTTGTTCACAATGGACAACCCCAGACCGGTGCCTCCGTACTGCCGTGAACGTGATTTCTCTACTCTGTAGAACCGGTCAAAGATATACGGAAGCTCCTCCTCAGGAATGCCAATCCCAGTGTCCTCGACGATAAATATAGCTGAGTCTACGCGAAAATCCAGCTGGACGCTGACCTCTCCTGCATCGGTATAACGGATAGCGTTTTCCAGCAGATTCATTACGATTTGCTCCATCCGTTTGCCATCCCCTTGCAAACCGAACGATTCACCGGTACAGCTGGAATTTAGCTGCAACCCTTTTTCTTTAGCAGTCAATTCGACTTTGCGGACCGCCTGATCGACGAGCAGCGCCAAATCGACCTCCTCCAGATTCAGCGGTATTTTCCCTTCTTCCATTTTGGCCAATTCGAACAAATCGTCTACCAGATGTTGAATCCGGTGCGCCTCTTGGTCGATGATGTCCAAGTAGAGTGTTTTTTCTTCTTCCGTCTCATACAGCCCTCCCTTGACCACCTTGGCATACCCCTGCAGATAGGTGATCGGCGTCCGCAGCTCATGGGAAATATTAGCGAGAAACTCCTGACGTGTATCCCTGTAGTGCTGCAGATCCATAGCCAAATCGTTGATGGCAACAGCAAGAAAGCCAATCTCATCGTTGCTGCTGATCGTGAGCCGCGTTTCCAGTTCACCAGCCGCAATCTTGCGCGTAGCCTTCTGCATTTGGACAAGCGGTCGCGATAATATGCGGGCGATAAACCAAGTGATGGCTAAAGCAAGCACAAAGGCGCCCAGACCAGACAGCAGCAGTATATCTCTCACCGTAGACAGGGAATGTTCCATATTCTCCGTGGAAGACATCACATAAAGTGCCGAGGTAATAATGTCAACGCTTGAGATGGGTTGTCCAGTAACAAAATAACGGTAGCCGGACGGGTCTTTGTACAAGAAACTTACCCTTTGTCCGGTGAAAATAGCTTGCATATCCTGAGCCCGGATAAAGGAGCGATCTGTAGAATCGTGAAAACCGGAGTGCAGCATTACGTTGCCATCCAAAGAGATGTTAAAGATACTGACATTGGAAAACTCTGCAAAGGACATCATCATTTGACCGTTCGTGGTATCTTTGGATTCGGCCATCGCTGTGAAATGGGAGGCCAGTTCCTCAGCTTCCGTCTGCATTTCCTGGTAATAAAAGCTTGTAAACATCCGGTCTATCACTATCCCGAGTGAGAGCAGAACAATCAGAAACACCGACATAATCACGACACCCAGCTTAAAGCCGATGATGTTGTTTTTCATTCGACATTACCGGGAATCTGGAATTTATAGCCGAGCCCCCAGACGGTTTGCACCGGAACATAGGAAAGACCTGCCTTCAGCAGCTTCTCGCGGATATTCTTAACATGCGTATCAATAACCCGCGTCTCGCCGCCGTAGTCATTGCCCCAGAGCTGTTCCACCAATTCTTCCCGGGTAAACACGCGTTGCCCGCTGCGCGCCAGCAAATACAGCAGATCAAATTCCTTCTGGGTAAAGAGGATTCTCTCACCTTGAACCTGTACTTCTCGTGCCTGCGGATAAATCCTTAACTCCGGGTGCTCCAGCGCCTGCTCCTGTGACGCGGAAACCCGGAACATATTCGAACGCCGCAGGAGAGAATGGATTCGCGCAAGCAATTCTTCCGGTTCAAACGGTTTGGTTAAATAGTCATCCGCACCGATGCCCAGGCCATGTACTTTATCTTTCGTTTCAGACCGTGCGGTAAGCATCAGAATGGGCGTCTGACTGCTCTCCCTTACCGCCTGGCAGACCTGCCAGCCATCCATGTCAGGCATCATTACATCCAGCAGGATCAGGTCGAAGTTATGTTTCTCTATCATGGTCAGGGCTTCGTGCCCGGTGGAGGCTTCCTTAGTAGAAAAACCCTCCTGCAGCAAATAAATGCGCAGCAAATTACGCATGTTCCATTCATCGTCAACGATGAGAACCTGTGCTTTGGACAAGCTGTTCACCCTTTTCGTGGCCAAGTTTCTTTATTCTTTTTTCAATTATACCTAAAAACAAAGAACAAGCCGACCACGGATGTCCCGCAGCCAGCCAGCTTGCTTTAATGCCCCGAATGGGGATTGTCTCCAGAGGCGGAGGTTATTTCGAGCATGTCATCTATTTCGCTCTGTGTACTGCTGGTTATTGTGCCGGTATCGCCGGTTAGCCAGGCATGATTATAGGGACCTTCTGCCGGTGAATCCTTGAACTTGGGCTGAAGCTCCATCATATAATTCATGACCGAATCCGGTAGTCCGTCTTGTTCCGTAAAGATTAACGGTGCATGTTTTCCCAAATGGGAGAATGGCGCAGCGGAGATGGCCAGCATGGTGGAATCCTTCGTCAATAAGGATAGGTTATGGCCCGGAGTCGTGATACCCCAGCCGAAGCCGCTTACCTCATCCTTGAATTTGGCAAAAGCAATCGCATTCGCATAAGGATCATCACCAGAGATGCGGGTTACCGTACCATATGCTCCCAGCTGCTCCTCTACTTTTCCCGAGACAACAGAAGCTGGGCCTAGAAGGTAAATGGCAGCATTGCCTCCGCGCTTTTTGAGCGCCTCTGCCGTGGAGGCCGGGATATCATCCTTCGCTACGTATAACAAAGGCTCAGGCATATGCGCAATCCAGTTGACTGCAGGCAGCGTATATTCGGGGCTGTTCATTGAGCCGATAATTACACTCTGCGGCAGTTCGCCGGATACTTTGGCATAATAAGCATCAATCGCCTGAGCTACAGCAGCAGGATCTTCGCCTTCTATCTTGTCCACCTTTAAATCCAGTGCCTTAAGCTGCTCTTCCACACCGTCCGCGACGGATCCTACCAGAACGACCTGGATGCCCGCATTGCTCTCGGCACCCAGCGGATTCAGCCTCTTAAGCTCTTCTAAGGTAACCTCCGGAATGCCGTCTTTACTCAAGAACAAGACCGGTCCGTTGCTCGGATGGTGGATTAAGTCAGTACTCACTGCAGCAATTTGCCAGTTATCCGCATTGGTTAGGACTACGCTTGCAGGACGGTTGGCCTTGGTTTCTGCCGTCCATAAAGACCGGGACACCAGTACTGCTGCCTGAACCGGGTCCGAGGTATTGATCCGGGTCGTGTTTTTGGTCGCAATCCAGGGCATAGAAATTGCAGCAGAAGAATTCTGTTCACTTTGCGGAGCTGCTGATTCCTTATCCGATTGACAGGCGGTCAGCACCGTACCAAGCAGCAAGGTCACAGCGCTTAATTGTATGATTTTCTTCATGTGTATCCCTCCATTCATAGCTATCACGGATACTTAGAAGTTTACCCATCAAATGTGTAGAAAGAATGTGGAATTCCAACAATTTAAGAATGAGTATTAAGTAGGAATTGGAGCAGCCTGAAAGTGAATGCAAGTGGAAACGGATTCGCCGTCCTCAAAAGGACGGTATCCGTTTCAGCGAGAATTAGAAGGATAATTTATAGCGTGAAGCATATAAGTTCTTATAATTAAAAAAGCTGAACGGAAAGTGCTCCGTCCAGCTGATCCTGATCAGTCTTCTTCTGTACTTACCAGTGCTTCGCGATAAAAGTATCCCGGCCGGACTGTTCCCGGTCTTCCTTATAATGCTTCGGGTTCTTCTTGTGATAATCCTGATGATAGTCTTCTGCCGGGTAAAAGACCGGTGCGGGCAGGATCTCCGTAACGACAGGTCCCTCGAAACGCCCGCTGGCCGCTACCTGCTCTTTGGAAGCCAAAGCTGCCAGTCTTTGCTCTTCATTATAATAAAATACCGCAGTCCGGTACTGCGTTCCCCGGTCCTGGAATTGTCCTCCGTCATCAGTCGGGTCAATCTGCGGCCAGAACAACTCAAGCAGCTTCTCGTACGGGAAAAGTGCCGGATCAAAACTGATCTGCACTACCTCATAGTGTCCTGTAGTGCCTGTCTTGACCTGTTCATAGCTTGGATTCTCGACTGAACCCCCGGCGTAGCCTGATACAATTCCGTGTATACCGGGCAATTCCTCAAAGGGTGTAACCATGCACCAGAAGCAGCCTCCAGCAAACATTGCCTGTTCCATACCTGTAATCCCTCTCCCTATCTATAAATCTCTACATACTATAACGTATGTTAAGAAGATAAGGCTAAATCTGTCTAAAGTCAATTTGAGGGAGCGGTCTGCCAAGGATGAGTCTTTTTTTCATTCCCGGAGGAGCTGTATATGCCTGCGATCAGTTCCAGTGTTTTGAGTCCTTCTGATCCGTCAATCCAGAATTGTCTCCCTTCGCGGACATGGTCATAAAAGTCATGAATCAGTCTTTGATGCCCCGTTCCCCAATACGACTTGCCTTGAATACCTGACACCCCCGGCTCACTGAGCAGCGTTTCCCGGCCGTCCTTCCACAGATACAGGCAATCCCTCCGCAGCAGCATCGTCCCTTGTTCGAACACTATTTCCAGCTCGACAGGTGAGTTAACCAGGTAGGCATTGCTGCCGTAAAAAAGTCCTCTGACCTTATTCCTGAAGGTTATGCATGCATGTGCCGTATCCTCCACTTCAATAACTCCGTCCAAGACATCTGTGCTTACACTTCCCTGCACGGATGTGATCTCACCGCCGAACCATTGCAGCAGATCCAGCGTGTGGATCGTCTGATTGATCAGCACCCCACCGCCCTCTGAGGTCCATTTCCCCCTCCAGTTGCTCTCCTTGTAGTACTCAGGTGACCTATGCCAGGTGACAATCCCCTTCAGACATACAAGCGGCCCAAGCACACCGGATTCAATGGTCTCTTTAATTTTGATAGAGGGTTCATTGTAGCGGTTCTGAAATACGATGCCGAGTTGGCCTTTGCTGTGCTCCGCAGCTTTCAGCATGCGCTGGGCAGAAGGCAGGTCAACCGCCATCGGTTTTTCCGTTAAGACATGTTTGCCTGCCTGCAGCAGATCGACCGCCATCTGCGCATGCAGATCATGCGGTGTACACAGGTGGACGATATCAATATCAGATCTGTTCAAAAGCTCATTATAATCCGTTAGCGCACCGCAGCCATATTCTTCTCCAAATGCTGCCGCTTTGGCCCCATCAATATCTACGGCCGCCAGCAGTTGTCCCCCTGATTGTGCCGCGATCGCCTTGGCGTGCAAGGGAGCTATTGCCCCGCAGCCGATTATGGCTGCTCCAAGTATTGTCATCTTGTGCACCTTCCAATTTTATTTCCGTTCCTATCAAGCCTTTATGAGTGTCTCGGGCGTAAGATTTACCGCTTGGGCCTGAGCTTCCAGGCATAGCTCCGCCGCTTTGAAGACATGCTGCTGGGTCATAGCGAATTCCGTCCGTTGCAAGCAATCCAGTATCAGCTCACCAAAGAACGGAAAGCCGATTTTGCCGGCAACATGCTCATAATGCTCTCCTTGACGGTCTGCCCAATAGACATGATCCGTTGTGTTGGAGCGGGCAATATCGCTGTATTTGCGCAGCTCGATATACCCTTCCGTTCCCATAATGATCGTTCGGCCGTCACCCCAGGTGCCCAGTCCGTCCGGTGTGAACCAGTCGACACGGAAATATTGCGTCGCTCCGTTGTCGCCGACAAGTGTTGCATCGCCGAAATCCTCCAGCTCAGGGTAAGCAGAATTGTTGTAGTTGGCAACCTTGCTGTGCAGTACCTTGGCATCGCGGCAATCCGCATAATACAGGAATTGTTCAATCTGGTGACTGCCGATGTCGCAGAGGATACCGCCATATTTGTCCCGCTGGAAGAACCAATCCGGACGGCTTGATGCGCTCAAGCGGTGAGGGCCCATTCCGATGATCTGAAGCACACGGCCGATCACTCCCTGCCGAATCAGCTGTCCGGCATACACCGCACTCTCCACATGCAATCTTTCGCTGAAATAAGTCATATACTTCTGCCGCGTGAATGCAGTCTGAGTCCGTGCTGCTTCCAGCTGTTCCATTGCGGTAAATGGCGTTTTGTCAGTGAAATAATCCTTCCCGTGTGCCATCACCTTGAGTCCGAGCGCCCCTCTCTCGGAAGGAACCGCGGCCGCTGCAATGAGCCGGACCTCGGGATCCTCAAGAATTTCTTCGGCGGTGCGTGCGGCTTGAACACCAGGATAAGTGCTGACAAAGGTTTTTACCTTCTCCGGATCGGGATCAAAGACCCATTTCAACCGGGCGCCTGCTTCGACCAGACCATTACACATCCCATAGATATGACCGTGATCCAGCGCCATCGCAGCGATCATAAATTCACCCGGTATTACAACCGGTCTAGCTTCATGAGTAGGTGCATACATCATTCCATCTTTTCTGCTCATCTTCAACCCTCCCGGTCACAGCTTCGAAATCAGGTATTTGAGGCTGATTTCCAGACTCTCGAAAGGATCGCGGCGGCAGACATCCTGCTCAACAACAAACCATTCCACACCTGTTTCACGGCCGGCCTCAATAATAGCTTCATAATTCATGTTTCCTTCACCGATCTCAGCAAAAACCTGTCCCCTGGAGATGATAGCCATATCCTTTAGATGCATGACCTGCATCCGGCCCTTTACCTTGTGAACCCAGTCCACAGGATTGGCTCCCCCGGCCTGAACCCAATACATATCCAGTTCAAAGCCGAACACCTCGGGATCGGATTCCTGCAGCAGCACTTCCATACCCGTAACCCCGTCAACCCGTTCGAACTCAAAATCATGATTATGATAAACGAATTGCAGGCCATGCTCCTCCTTCAGGGTCCGCGCAATCCCGGAGGCAAGTTTGGCAAATGTCCGATAGCCCTCCTGGCTGCTCTGATATTCTCCCGGCAGTCCGCCAAGGCCGATGTATTTGCAATTCCACAGCTTATGTTCTGCAGCCAATGCGTCCAGGTCATTCACCAGCCGGTTCCACGGCACATGGGTCGCGCAGATGGTCAGCCCAGCTTCATCCGCGTATTGTTTGACCAGCTGCGGATCAATCGGACCAATTCCGGAAATCTGCACAGCTTGATAACCCATCACTTTCAGCTTCTGGAAAGCTGCCCTTAAATCCTCTGCGGTCTTGGTAAAATCACGTAGCGTGTACATTTGTGCGGCTATTGTTGAACGTTGCATGTGAGCAATTCACCCCTTATTAAGTTTGTCTATCCTATAATTACATTAATGAGTGCCTTTTACGTCAAACGCCCGCTGCTCTGCGGCTTCCTTCCGGAAGGTAGAGCTCTCCACCCGTTCCATGACCTTCTCATGAAACAAATCACTATCAATTGGAAGATCGACCCAATTGTCAGTCCAAGCGGACAAGTACATTGCATTCGAAAGTGTCAGGCCGTGAATCCCCTCTTCCCCGGGAGCAAGCAGCGGTTCGTCATGCAGAATGGCATTGGTGAAGTTGCGCAAGATTCCCTTGTGCTGTTCTCCTCCGCCCTCTGGAACCGGAATCTCACATTTCCAGCATTCGGGTCTTCCGAAGCCTTCGGCAAATTCGGCATTAAACTTCGGTTCTGGGATGCGCAGACGCCAGAAGGTCAACTTGCCGTTCTCCACGACGATTTTTCCGTTATCCCCATTGATTTCAAAGCGGTTGGTTCCCGGCGCCTCCCCGGTAGTGGTGATGAACAGGCCTGTTGCTCCGTTCTCATACTCGACATAAGCGGTTACATCATCTTCTACCTCAATATTGCGGTACTTGCCAAACTGGCAGAATGCACGCACACGCTTCGGCATCATTCCGGTTGTCCATTGCCAAAGATCCAGCTGATGCGGGTCCTGGTTCAGCAGCACACCGCCGCCTTCTCCAGCCCATGTAGCCCGCCAGCCCCCGGAGTTGTAATAGCTCTGCGAACGATACCAGTCAGTAATGATCCAGTTGGTGCGGCGAATCTCACCCAGCTCACCGGACTGAATCAGCTCTCTCAGCTTTTGATAGAGCGGGTTGGTCCGCTGGTTGTACATAATGCCGAATTTGCGGTCACTTTGCACAGCGGCTTCGTTCATCTCCTGCACGGCTTTCGTATATACACCGGCGGGTTTTTCAATTAATACATGATAGCCGTGCTTCAGCGCCTCGATCGCAAGCGGCGGATGATCATAATGCGGAGTGGAGATTAATATGGCATCAATACTTTTGGAGGCAAATAATTGAGCAGGTGTGCTGAACCTGAGCACCGTATCAGGCAAGTGCTCTGCTGCCCACTCCAGGCGTTCGGGGCTTGTATCACAGACAGCCGCCAGCTCAGCTCCTTTTACTTGATGAATCAGATCGAGCGCATGGGCCCGGCCCATATTTCCAACTCCAATAATTCCATAACGAACCTTCTTCATCCTATGAATCACTCCTATGTGAGTTATGATATGAGAATAACCCTATTTCCAGACAGTGAACATGACCGGAATTAAGGTTTTTTTGTACATAATTAAGATGTTTTAGTTAAATGAAAGCGGTATACTGGATTTATTACACATTAAAGGAGTTATATGATGAATCAATCCGGCAACCTTACAGGAGCGTTACTGCAGAATCTGACCGTCACCGTTACCCATGCCCACTTAAGCAGCAGATACCCCGGATGGAACCGCTTGAATGAGACGCCATCCTTTAACAGGCTTTATTTCATTGATGGCGGCGAGGGTAAGGTGATCCTGAACGGGCAAGCCCATTATCCGCGCCCCGGCCAATTGATGATCATGCCGGCAGGCTCGACGCAAACTACAGAAACCTCCCCTGACAATCCCTATAAGCGGTATTTTTGTCATTTTGATGCCCATATCGGAGAATGGCCCTTGTTTCATACAGGCAACAAGCTGTACATATGCGATGTTGCGGAGCCGGATGCCATTCGAGAGATTTTCACAGAGATGATAACACGGTTTCCGGAAGAGAACCTGCTCTCCACCATGCGGAATCAAGCCGCACTACTTCATCTGCTGGCACTCTGCCTGGAGGACGGCGGATATTCCGATTTCATGGGTGAGCTGGCTCATACCAATGGTCAAAGACAGCTAGCGAACGTCCTGCAATACATTGAACAGCGCCTAACGCAGCCTATGGAGGTAGAGGAGCTGGCCGAGCTGGTTCATCTGCATCCGAACTATTTCATCCCCTATTTCAAGAAATACATGGGGGTTCCGCCCATGCATTATGTGCAGCTCAAGCGGATGGAGCTGGCCAAACGACAGCTTTCTTACTCCACTTCCAGCATTTCCGATATCGCTGCGCAGGTGGGTATGGAGCTGGCCCATTTCTCGAAATATTTCAAGAAATCTACCGGAGTATCTCCCTCTGCTTACCGGAACAGCACTAGGTAGAGGGGAGAACCGGACTATGCGAGTCCAAGGACATGAACCAGCAGAAATCCAAGTCCCGAGAGCAGTAACGAGCCGATTAAGCCAGCCAGCAGCGGCTTTTGACCCATTAGGGCAAAGGTCTTGATATCCACACCAAGCCCGAGTCCCGCCATCGCCATGGCCAACAGCATATAAGCCAGGATAATCAGATCAGCCGCCCATTGCTCAGGGATGATTCCCAGCGTATTTACGCCGCTCATCAGCAAAAAACCGCCGATAAACCAGGGAACCGGAAGTTTCCTCCACTGAATTTTGGAATGTGCAGGCTGTACAGCCGCCATTTGCCCCCTAAATTCCCTCTCTGTTTTACGCTGTCTATAGGCTTCCCAGACTCCGATAGCCAGTGCAACCGGAACAAGCATCGCTACCCGGGTCAGCTTCACGATCACCGCAAGGTCTGCTGCCTTTTCACCGATGGGAGCGGCAGCGGCGATCACATGCGCTACTTCATGAAGAGTGGCTCCGGCAAATATCCCATATCCTTCTGGACTAAGGGACAACACCGGGTAAATCAACGTATACACCAGCGTAAATATCGTCCCCAGCACAGCTACAATTGCC
The DNA here is from genome assembly GCF_038593145.1 of Paenibacillus sp. FSL L8-0340. Lineage (NCBI taxonomy): Bacteria > Bacillati > Bacillota > Bacilli > Caryophanales > Paenibacillaceae > Paenibacillus > Paenibacillus sp. FSL L8-0340. Next base: position 3,485,129 of record NZ_CP151967.1, on the reverse strand, counting down.
GCACTTATTGCGGTCTCATTGTCCGAGGCCTTAAGCTCAGGAGAGATTGCCGCAACGGCTGCCGCTCCGCATATGGCAGTTCCGCAAGCGGTCAGCAGTCCAAGTGTCCTATCAATTTTCATCCATTTGCAGAGTCCATAAACGGTGAATAAAGTAAATACAATGTTAATCACGGCAATCGCCAACACCTTGGGACCGGCCTGCACAAGTTGAAACAGGTTCAATCTCATCCCGAGCAGGATGATCCCTGCTCTGAGCAATCTCTTGCTGGAAAAGCTGATGCCCGGCACCGCCTGCTGCGGTACCCATCCTGCTGTACGAAGCAGAACTCCTAACAGAATGGCAATTACCAGCTGGCCCATGATGCCCAGGTAAGGCAGCAGCGCCAAATATCTGGCCGCTATGGCCAGTAGTCCTGTAAGCAGGATTCCTAGAAAAAATCCGCTGTATTTATCGTTCAAGCGCTGAAGCTGATGTGCATGATTCATCTCAAACCACTCCCTGTTTGTGTTCAATTACGTTGCTACCTTGTAATCTCACTATAAGGGCAGCCAGCAGGGAAGTGAAATACGTCTTTGCTATTTCTATCATTACAAAAACTTATGATTGATGATAATAAATATGTTAAAATGGATAACAAACGGCCATACGCAAAGAATTCCAAGGCTAATAATGAGGTATAATTATGATCGTAGATGCATTGCGTGTATTTGCAACCGTAGCTGAGCAGCGCCATTTCTCCCGTGCAGGGGAGCTGTTGAACCTCTCCCAGCCCGGTGTGAGTCTGCATATCCGCAACCTGGAAAATGAACTGGGAACCAAGCTGCTTCACCGTTCCCCGAAGGAAGTCCGGCTGACAGAAGCAGGAGCTATTCTCTATAAACATGTGAAGCAGATCCTCTCGCATTATGAAGAAGCAGGCAGGGAAATCCAACTGCTGCGCGATGAAGTCACGGGGAGTATTCATATCGGGGCCAGCTTTACGATTGGAGAGTACATCCTGCCTGGCAGAATTGCCGGGTTCGCCAATCAATACCCGCAGGTGAATCTGCAGGTCACGATTCACAATACCGAGGAGATTATTGCCGCCATTAAATCGAACATCCTTGATATCGGGTTCATTGAAGGCGAAACGTCGGACCATGAGCTGTCCGTGATTCCCTATATGAAGGATGAAATGATCATTGTAGCTCCATGTAGCCATCCCCTCTCGGCCGCAAATGCCGTAGATAAAGACATGCTCCAGAATCAGGTATGGGTGCTGCGGGAGCCTGGCTCCGGCACCCGTGCCTTCAGCGATCATTTTCTGCAGCATGCCCAAATCTCCCATAAGCGGTCTTATATATTCAACAGCAGCCAGGGGATTAAGGAAGCCGTTTCTGCTGGATTAGGAATCGCCATGCTCTCGAGATGGATTGTGCGCAAAGAGCTCGCCCGGGGCGAAATCAGCGAGCTGCGGATCAGGCATCAGCTGCTGGAGAGAAATTTCTCAATCATCAGCCGCAAAGAAAACGCTGCTACCATGGCCATAACCGTCTTTATCGAGAAGCTGCTTGCACCGGTTAATCCAGACCGTAAACCGCCAGTCTAATTCTCATAGAAACTTAAGACTCAACCAGTACTCCATCCTCCAGATGCAGCACGCGGTCACACCATTCCAGCATCCGTTCATCGTGGGTTACCATGACTGCCGCTTTCCCCTCACTCTTCACTTCATCAGCAATCATCCGCACCACTTCCTTGCCGCGCTCATAATCAAGGCTTGCAGTAGGCTCATCTGCGAACAGAATCGCCGGCTTGTTCATCCAGGCCCTGGCAATCGCCACCCGCTGCTTCTCTCCGCCGGACAGCTGCTCGGGATAGTGGTTGCGGCGCTCCCAAATGCCTAACCGTTTGAGTAAATACGCAGCCCGCACTTTGGCCTCTTTGGTGCTGAGCTTTGCCAACTTGGCTACATAGAGCAGCTGTTCCTCAACCTTTAAATAAGGCAACAGCTGTGCGCTTTGAAACATAAAGCCGATTTTTTGCAGCCGCAGCTCGGTTAGTTCGCTCTTGCCCTTATTGCCCAGGGGCTCCCCGTCGATAAGGATTTCCCCGCTTGTTGGTGTCAGCAATGCACCGGCCGCCGAGAGAAAGGTGCTTTTTCCGGAGCCCGAAGGACCCAGAACCGCTACAAATTCACCATCATTGACCGTCAGATCAAGATTCTTCAAGACCGACATCGTGCTGTCTCCGTCCCCATACGTTTTGGTCACTTGCTTCATGATTAATTTGGCACTCATGCTCCAGCCCTCCCTATCGCTTCCAATGCATCTACCTTAGCAACTCTTGCTACAGAAATAAGTGATCCCAGCAGAGACATGCCGATAAACAACACGCTGGTTAAAATAATCGTCGAGCTCTCCAACTGAAACGGCATCGAGTCCGGCAGCCCCTTATTTATACCAAAGGTCAGCAGCAGGCTTATTACCAGACTGGCCACGGACAGTATCATTACCTGCCCTACCACACTCCAGGCAAGATAGGACATTTTGGTGCCCATGGCCTTCAGGATACCGAACTGGCTAGTCTTCTGAATCGTGATCACATAGAAGAACACGGCAAGTACAACGCCTGCGATGACAAACAGGAATACAATCATCATCATGAGAGAATTCTGCTCTGCCGAATATCCGGGTACGCTAGAGATCGCCTGTTTTTGCGTGATGACCTCCACATTGTCCAGTTTGGCAGTAATTTCATCAGCTTGTGCAGAAGATGCGCTGAGTGCTACCACATTGTAAGGCATAGACTGTGAATCAGCCTTCTCCTGCCGTGCCCCTTGCTTCATTTCCTGCCAGTCCAGATTATTGATATAGACAACCGGGGTATGACTGTACGAACTATCGTCCACAATTCCGGATACTTTCCAGGACATCCCTGAAGCCTGATCAACGATGGTGCTTCCTAGGGTAATTCCCGACTGTGCAAGCTGGGAGTCCACAACTGCGCTGCCCCCGGCTTCATTCGATATCCCGGTTCCCTGCACCACCTTAGGAGCAAGCATACCATTCATATCTACGGCAAAAAAAGTAATGTCCGCCTTCGCTTCCCCATTGTCCGATGTAACCGTGCTCGTCTGGACCGCAAGCGGTGTTGCTTTATCTTCGCCCACAACTGAACGTGCCGCAATTAGCTCGGCATCACTTAATTGAGAACGTCTGAAGGCATGATCGGCGTCGCCCTGGACGACAAAATAGTTAGCCGGCATATTCTCCACTGCTGAAATATTGGCATAGGCAAGTCCTCTGGCCAGCCCGGTAACGAACAGGACAAGAAAGGAGACCAGCAGCATGATGACCATGATAAGGCTGTAACGTGCTTTGGAATGCCTCATTTCCCTTAAAGCTAAAAACATAAAACCACTCCCTCTGCTCTGTATAAACACAGTGTAGAGGATGAAAATGAACGGAGTATGAATAAACAATTACAGAAGCGGCAGTTTCACGGTGAAGGCAGTGCCTGTACCGACCGTGCTTGATGCTTCAATCGTGCCGCCGTGCGTTTCGATGATTTTCTTCGCGATAGACAGTCCAAGCCCGCTGCTGTTGCTGTCACGGGTACGCGCCTTGTCCACTTTGTAGAAACGGTCGAAGATCATCGGCAGCTCTGCGGCTGATATTCCTTCCCCGGTATCCGCCACTGTAACTTTACAGCTGCCCCCGGTGGCTTCCGCGGATAGGGTGATGGTTCCACCTGAGGGTGTATATTTGATCGCGTTGGACAGCAGGTTCATCCACACCTGATAGAGCAGATTCGTATCCCCCTGAAGTGTTATATCCTCCAAATGCAGACGAACCGCCAGCTCCTTCTCCGTAAGTCTCCACTCCATAATCTGCACGACCTGGCGCAGCTGCGCACGAAGATCGAAGCTCTTCTTCTGCAGTGCATTCTCGTCATAATCCAGAGAAGACAGGGTGAGCAGCTGTTTGCTGAGCATCGAGAGGCGGCGGCTCTCCCCGTCAATAATGGAGAGGTACTCCAGTCGCTGGTTCTCCGGCAATGCAGAATCTTTAAGCGCATGGGCAAAGCCCTGAATGGAGGTCAGCGGCGATTCGATCTCATGCGAGACATTGGCGACAAACTCCTGACGCGCCCGGTTCGTCCGCTCCAGCTCCTGGCTCATGATCATAAAATGGGAGGCCAGCTGGCCGATTTCATCCCGCCGCCGGGTATTGAGCCGGATGTCGTACCTCCCTTTGGAAATCCTTTTCGTTGCGGCAGTCAGCCTCGTAATCGGTTTAACCACATGCAGCACGGTAACGAGGACAAACCACAGGCTGAACAGAATACTAACCCCAAGCAACACGGCAAAAAAGATCCGCAGCTCCCCAAACTGCACCTCGGCATCCGGACGCATAAACAGGGCATAGGTCTGGCCGTTGATATGCACCGGCAATCCTATCGAGTTGCTGAGCTGATTATCAAAAAAACCGGTTACAAACGCCTGGCTCGGAAACTCCGCCACTCCATGGTAGACCTCTCCGGCAAGCACGTTTTGCAGCACATCCTCGCCTAGATCATTTTTGCGGAAAGGCAAGCCATAAAACCTCTCGTCGCCCTGACCATTGGACAAGTATAATTTATACCCCAGGGATGCCGTACTTAGCAGATATTCTCCGACCGCATCGGGATGGTCCTGGACAAACTGCTGCAAACCTATCGCCATTTTCGTGAGTTTGGCATCGTTCTGTGGTTTGATCTTGACCTGATAATAGAAGTTGGATGCGAAAAACCCCATAAAACTGCTTATCAATATAATTGAGCAAAACAGCACACTCATCCGTACATAAAGCGACTTCATGCGTTCACCATCTCCACTTTATAACCGATTCCGCGCACCGTGCGGATCACAAAATCCTCTTGATAGTCAGCAAACCGCTGGCGCAGACGTTTGATATGCACATCCACTGTCCGTTCGTCGCCCTCGTAATCCGCTCCCCATACCAGCTCAATCAGCTCGCTGCGCGAGAACAGACGCCCCGGATACTGCGCTAGCTGCGCCAGCAGCTCAAATTCCTTCACTGGCAGCAGCAGCACATCGTTCCCGCTACTGATTTCATAATTTTTGCGGTCGATCACGAGCGAGTTGAGGCGGATCTTGTCATCGGAGGCTATCGAATAGCGGCGGAACAGCGCTTTGATGCGGAATAGCAGCTCCTCTGGCTCAAACGGCTTGGTCACATAATCATCTGTCCCCCGCAAATAGCCCTGCTCCTTATCGCTGAGCTGCTGCCGCGCCGTCAGGAGAATAATCGGAATGTCGTACGTTTCGCGTATGTATTGGCACAGCTCCAGCCCGTCCATCTGCGGCATCATTACATCCACGACGGCAAGATCCACCGTGCTCTCCTTCATCAGCCCTACTGCTTCCCGGCCATCGCCTGCTTCAACGACCAGATACCCTTCCCGGGTCAATACATGCCGCAGCAGTGTACGGATATTTAGATCATCATCGGCAACCAATATTTTTTTCATCTGAACACCTCTCCCATATCCCTTCTTAGCTGTCACCATAGTAGCAACATTGCTCCGTTAAGACAACCGGGAGTCCGGCAAGCTGGCTTTCATTATGTTCTAAATTACTGAAAATCGTCACACCGCATGTTAATATTAAGGCACTATTAAAACTTTAGGGGCTACATGAATATTTAGCTTGATCATAAGAGGAGGGCTTTTCTTGCATCCAATAACAGCAATGGAAATCACAGCCTCAATTATTTTTGTCATTGTTATATTTGTTATAGCATTGCTTTTACCAGATAAGATTAGGAAGATCAGTTTAATTACTGCAGGTTCGATAACTGTACTATTGCTTGTGTTTTTTGCAGTTCGTCCCTATTGGCTTGATTATCAGGTATCAAAAAAAACAGAACAACTTAACCAATATTTAGAGGTGAAATACCCTAGTGAAGTGTGGGAAATTAGCCGGCAAGCAGGAAGACAATACAACCCTTATCACCTGGAGGTTCGCTTCAGCAACGAAAAAGACTGGATATATATCTATTCCGTAGTAGATGCAGACAATATCCACCAGAGTGTATGGGGAGTTCCAGGAGCCATGGCTCCCAGTGACGGGAAGCATTATGAGATATATCCATTGGAAAAATAATATAGACTAAACAAAAGGCACTAGACTGTCCTCCAGCGAAGTGATGCTCCGCCCCATTAATTGCTCCAGGTCATTCGAGGTCGAGACAGTATCAATCTTCTTCAGAAAAGAATAAATCCAGTGCTGAACGCTGGCATCCTCCCGATGTGTTACCGGCTTGCCTGCCAGCGATGTCAGCGTTGCTGCGAGATCATTGAAGCTCCACGTATGTGGTGCAGCCAGCTCATAAATCCGATTGCTGTGCCCGGAGCCGGCAAGAACAGCGGCTGTAGCCAGGGCCAAATCATCGCGTGAAACGGAGTTGAACCGAAAGTCCCCCGGATGTGTAATCAGCTCACCGCTGCGGATAGCTTCTTTTAAACCAAGCACATTCACGAAATCAATATATAATGCATTGCGGAGAAAGGTGTACTCTAGCCCGGAATCCAGAATCACCCGCTCTGTAAGCGTATGGACATTGCCGGAAGCAACATTACCCCGTTGCTGCGGGAAGGCAAAGCCGGTATAGAGGATATGCGAAACTCCTGCTTTGACTGCTGCTTCAATAACCCGTTTGTGCTGGGCAAGGCGAATGCCGTCATCCGTGTGTGAGCTTGAAATTAGCAGCAGTTGGGATATATCATGGAATGCAGCTTCCAGCCCTTCAGGGACATCATAATCGGCATAACGTATTTCTATTCCTTGACGTTGTATTTCTATAACTTTGTCCGGATGGCGGCCACCTGCAACAATCAGCTCCCGTGGCATTCGTTGCAGCAGATTTTCAATAATCAGGCGTCCTAATTGGCCAGTTGCTCCCGTTATCATAGTCTTCATCGGTTTGCACCCTCTCTATGGTTCATGGAATTTGGTTAAGCTATTAACTATATAAGCAAAAAAAGCTGTTACTTACTTCTCCTATCGGATTGAATGTTAAGATGAGAGTTTCACCGGTGCTTTATACCTCCAAATTTATATAGAGCGGTTCAGTTTGTGCAGCAATGACATCAACTCCAGCAGTTCCTCTTCATCCAGCCGCTTCATGACTTCGGCAACCGCCTGACGGTTCTCCGGAAGATGCTCCTTCAGCAGTGCACGTCCGCTACCTGTGATAGAAATGACCGATTTCCGGCCGTCCGTAGCATGGCTTGCCCGGCTGATCAATCCGTCCTTCTCCAGCGGCAAAAGCAGCAGGCTGATATTGGCTTTGGTCACGCCGATTTTCTCGGCAAGCACCGAAGGCAGTATAATTCCGCCATGCTTGGCGATTTCCACCAGAACACGGATACGCGCTCCGTTCAAACCCTGATTCTGCCAGTATTTCTCGGATACCGCTACGACATTTGAAGTTACTTCAACCAATGTGAAGAATGCCTCCGTATATAGCGGCTGCTCTATTACATATCTTTGTAGATCGTCCATAAATTCCGCTCAGCTCCATATAGTTAATAACTTAACTACTTCAATCTACGTGAATTTACCGCATCTGTCAATCCTATAACAGTTCTAATAGCTGCTGATTCCGATAACTATTTTGATTTTGCTTCTGCTCTTCCTTGCTTTTTTGCAGCCTTCTTTAAGATCGGCAACGAATACAGTCTTCCCTATCCATATCCTCAGGTACAGCGAATGGAAATGGATCGGCCGGATAATCCCCTGCTGCTCCGTCTCCGTTCCATCCTCAAATTCTGTTTCCGTTCTGACTATCCACCGGTTGCCGATTCCAAATTCTATGTATTTCAAGACTAACACTCCTTGGATATGATTAACCCCCGCAGCTAATCCATTGAAGCCACAGGGGTTATTCTATATATGTTGAGCTTTAGCTTTACCGTCCCGCATTAAAATCATGTACAGCTTAAATGAGCACTGTCTGTGAAGACAGCGGTTCCTCACTGTACTGTTTGCTGCCCTCCAGTAAAACTTCCAGCTTGATCAGCTCGGAGCGGCTGGCCAGACGGATCGGCGGCCCCCAGGTGCCATAGCCGGAGGAGACGATTACATGCATTTTCTCCTTAAGCAGATAGCCCCAATCCAGCTCAAAGAGGCGTTTGGTAATCCAGTGATTAGGCGCAATCTGTCCGCGGTGTGTATGTCCGGATAAGAGGATATCCACCCCTGCCTTTGCAGCAAGATCAAAACCGGTAGGCTGATGGTCCATCATGATTACAGGACGGGAGAGATCCAGACCTTCCAGCAACGAAGAGACACTAAGTCTGCCGCCAGCCTCCATAGCTTCCGCGGTTTTATCTTTCCGGCCGACAATATAGACGCCCGCAGTTTCCACGACTTCGTCCTGCAGAACTTTGATACCTATGCTATCCATCAGCTCAGTATACTCTTTGATCGAGCCGCCGTAATATTCATGATTTCCCAATACGGCATATACGCCATGACGGGCTTTAAGCAGCTTTAACTGTTCACTCATTCCATTGCGGATAAACGGCTCGATACTGTCATCCAGCACATCTCCAGCCAGCAGAATGATATCCGGCTTCATGTTGTTGATCTCGGAGACCATTTTGCGCAAATGACGGTTGCCTACAATATTCCCCAGATGCAAATCCGAAGCAACGGCTACCGTAAGGGGTGTACTTGTTCCAATGGATTTTTCAATTTTGATCGGATGAGTGCGTACAATAGTGCTCCAGGCATTCCGTGAACCCCAGATGAGGAAGATGGCCAGCAACAGAACCAGCGTCGCTCCTGCTTCATAAGTAAATGCCGAACGGTTAACCCCCATCAGTCCCAGCACCCAGTAGAGCAGATCTGTCAACGGCAGCACAATTACTGCAAACTCCATGCAGGCCAAATAATAGGACCCGATCACTTTGAAGAATCTGGCTGCCGGTTTCACAGCCTTTGGCCATGGCACCATTCCGATCATATAGGCAAAAGCAATAACCATAAACACCGTCCAGTAGGCACCTGCTGGAATACCCGGCAGCCAATTCTCCAGCAGAACCCAGAGATGAAGACCGATGTAGAAATTAACCAATCCCAATACTAGCAGCACTCCAGCTCCGGAAAACAGCATGCGCAGTATTTTCATTCAACCACTCCTTTAGCGTACAGCTCATATCTATACGTTCTAACTCAAATCATATCATAAAGTATTAGCCGAGTATAAACTGTGCCGGAGCATTGTAATAAATGAGAGGGTCTGCCTCCTGACATCAACTGCTCTCATTGCCAAAATGCCGCACAGAAGTTATTGCAATTTCTCAACATATGATCAATACTTATCTCAGCATTTACAGGTAAATTTGTTCCGAAATCATCAGGGCTCGGCTGGGGGTTAAATCCCAATCACCCGCTGTCCTGGATGGCAACTTTTGGTCTGCTTGTACTGGTAATCTATTTAACGATTACATAGTAGAACGGGTAAACTCCTCGCGAAGATTCGTCAGGATTTCCCCCAGCCAGTTGGTGCCGCGCCAGGTAGTTCTTCTTCGTATCCTCGGATCCTCTTCCGTTAAACCCACACCCCAGATCCGGTCCGTCGGACTGGCCTCTACCAGCGTGGTTCCTTTAGTATCCAGCAGCGCTTGCAGCAGGTCCTCGTTCTGAATAAACTTCTCCCAGTTTCCTTGATAGACAATCTCTTTGCAGTGTTGTTCCCAAATGGTTTTGTCGAAACCTCTCACCTGACGCCCCAATGCCTTCTGCTCTCGGGGAGTTGTGGCCCGCAAGATTCTCAATCCCAGCTCTTCATCCTTAAATAATTGTGCCTTACTGTACATCATGTACTGCTCAGTGCTATTAAAGTGAAGCTCTCCCACCGTGAAACGGCAGGGATACCATTGTGAGAATGGTGAGCCGCTGCGGTAAAAATAGGTGAATTTCTCCATCTTGCTCTCTCCTCATCTCATTGATTGGAACCCCGGTTCATGTTATATCGGTACAGCTTAGAGGGCCGGTGTCCGGCATCTCTGGTGAAATCCTCAGTTTCCATCACACGGTCAGCAATCTTCCGGCGGAAGGCGGCGGCCAGCAGCTCTTTGCCCAGAATGATCTCATAGACACGCTGAAGCTCCGACAAAGTGAACAGGGGCGGCATCAGATTAAAAATAATATCCGTATATTCAACCTTGCCGCGCAGGCGTTCGATCGCATATTGAACCATCATCAAATGGTCAAAAGCTAAGCCTTCACTCTCCACGATCTCACGTTGGATTTTGCTGACATGGCCTTGAACGGATTCGGTAATTTTGACCACTCCTGATAAAGTCGCCTTATCACTTTGCAGAGTGATCTTGATAAATTGGTCCAGCTCATATCCTTGTTCCAGCTCTCTCCGGCTGACTTGGAGGATCTCATGTGCTAGCTCGAACCAGGCAGCATCCGCCGCATCATCCCCCGCCTGCACATTCAGCGCAGTCCGATCAACCAAAGCCATATAGGAACAGCTGATGACCCGCATCCGCGGATCGCGCTGCACCTCGCCCCAGGTATACAGCTGTTCCATATAGATATTGTCTATATTCGTTTCTGTGAACAATTCCCGGCGTGCTGCTTCATCCAGGCTTTCATCTATACCGACAAAACCGCCAGGCAACGCCCATTTTCCCAAATAAGGATGTTCGCCCCGTTGAATCAGCAGCAGCTGCAGTGATTTCTCAGAAAGCTTCCGGTAATTATCCTGTTCCCGTTCCATCACGGTAAAAATCAGCATGTCGACCGTCACGGATGGACGTTCATACATTCCGGCATCATATGTTTTTAGGAATTGTTCCTCGGTTATACCGTTGCGGTCAGTGACCGGTTGTTTTGACATCGCCAAACTCCTTTGCAGCTGCGGATTTAATTATTATCTTTTTGTTAATATCATAATGTTATTATATACATATACAAGACGTATTAGTCAAGCATTAGAGAGTTGATGCAGAAAATTGCAATACGCTAGAATGAGGATCCTGCCCGTAGGCTATATTGCAAAAAAAGCCTGACTGCACAGGCTTTCGCCGGGCATATCAGACTTTGGTATCCATTCTATATTTACAGCGGCTCTATATGTACAAGCACATTGGAAACCTGGTGGCGGTCCTTCAATTGGTCTTCAATTTCTTCCGTAATATCATGACTCTGCACCACGTTCAGCTTCGAGTTCACCAACACTGTTGTATCCACCAGCACATTGTTGCCATGAATACGTGCTTTAATATCTTTTATAGACTCTACGCCATCGATTTGGGCAACGGTTTGCTTCATCAGCTCCAGTTCGCTTGCGTCAAAGCCGTCCGTTAAATCATGGCTAGCCTTGCGGAAAATATCCCAGGCTGTCTTGCAGATCAGAAGCCCGACAATCGTCGCAGTCAGCGGATCCAGCCAGGGAATTCCAAACTGAGAACCGATAATCCCTATAAAAGCGCCTATGCTTACGAGCGCATCCGAACGGTTATCCTGAGCTACCGCTTGCATGGCATTGCTTTTGAGTTCACGGGCAAGCTTGATATTGTACGCGTAAACGGCCAGCATCACCAACGCACAACCCGCAGCCGTCCAGGCAGCGATAAGATCTGGCGTTTCCAGCACCGGTTGGACAAATTTGTTAACACCCTGATACAGAACCTGCAACCCTACAGCAATCATAATGAATGAAGCAATCAATGCGGCTACCGTCTCCGCTCTGAAATGCCCGTAGCTGTGATTGGAATCAGGAGGTCTCCGGGAAATCTTAAGACCTGTCAGGATGGCGAGTGACGCAATGATGTCCGTACTATTGTTCAATCCGTCTGCAAGCAGAGCTTGGGAACCCGAGACACTTGCGATGAACAATTTGACGGCGGATAAAAGAATGTAGGCAAATAAACTGAGCCAGGCCCCTTTTTCACTTTGTTTAATGTCGCTGTAGTTTTCCAAAAAAAAGAACCTCCAAACAATAGTATTGTTCTATACTACACGCTGACATCCGGGTGGGTCTAGAGAAACAGTGTTGCCGGGCGGCGCATTAGTTAACCCTGCCAAATATAGTTGGGAAGCAGGAAGTGTTTTGCAATGCGCAACATTGTTTGCCCTAGTTCAACATCTGACAGTGATTGGTGTCGGGAAGCGGATTTATTCTCTTATACAGAAAGGCTTTGCGGGCTCTCACACCTCACAGGGTAAACACAAAAAAGGACCTGTCCTATAAGACAGATCCCTTTTCTGCTAAACTATGGTAGAGCTGCTACTCTTACAATAAGCATTTATTCTGCCGGCGGAGTAAATGAACGCGCCGCAAACTCGGCGTCCAGCATGTAGAAAGCGTTACTATCGGATTCAATCCGTTTTAGCTTGGCGATAATATTGCTGAACAACGCCTCTTCCTCCACCTGCTCATCAATGAACCACTTGAGGAAGTAGATGGTCGCGTGCTCACGTGCATCCAGTGCCAGGTCGGCCAGATGGTAGAATTTCCGTGTATTCTGCTGTTCATGGGCATAGGCATGCTCAAAGGCATCCAGCATGGATGTATATTCGTTCTTCGGCTCCGGTAAGGCAGCTAGCGTAGCGCGATAGTCGCGGTCATTAAGGAATTTGTAAATTTTCATGGCATGAAACCGCTCTTCTTCGGCCTGTACCAGAAAAAAGTTGGCGAAACCGTCCAGACTTTCACCTGAACAATAAGCAGCCATCGCCAGGTAAACGTGAGCAGAATAAAATTCAAAATTCATCTGCTCATTCAATGTATTCATTAATTCTTCCTTCATGGGTCCCTCACCTCGTCCTTTAGAGTAATTTGCTTGAAACAAGCTTTATGTAAATTCTCCTCCATCTTATCATCCATGCCAGTGAATCGGCAAACGAAAGGAAGATTAATTGCGAATGAAAATGATTTGGCTGAAATACCGGCACTTCACCCCGCGAGACTGGAGCAGACTCTTTCCTGTGACTGCCGTACTTACCGTCTTGCTTGCCATCAGCGGATGCGCAGGAAGCGCCAATATGCAGACAGGAAATATTTCTCCCACGGACTACATAACCGCAGCACCTTCCGCAACAGCGGCTGCAACAGCAACAGCAACAGCGACACCAATGCAATCAGCGGCCAGCGGCAGCGATACAATTGATGGCAAATTGGCAAATATGACACTGGAGGAGAAAATCGGGCAAATGCTCCTGGTCGGCATTGACGGCACCGAGCTAGATACCCAGGCAAAAAGGATGATTGCCGAAGACAAGGTCGGCGGAATTATCCTGTATAAAGACAACATCAGTAACCTGAAGGGCATGGTCAGCCTGATCAATGACCTGAAGAAGAGCAACGCGGAGAATCCGGTTCCGCTGTTCATGAGCGTAGATCAGGAGGGCGGCAAGGTCAGCCGCATGCCTGATGAATATGCCGCAATTCCGTCAAACGGGAGCGTTGGCGCAGCCAACAATTCCAGTGCTGCCGGAACGATGGGCAAGCTGCTCGCCAGAGAGCTGCTGTCAGCCGGGTTTAATATGGATTTTGCCCCTGTGCTGGATATAAACAGCAATCCCGATAATCCTGTAATCGGCGACCGTTCCTTCGGAAACACTGCGGACCTCGTCAGCAGATTAGGAATTGCTGAGATGAAAGGAATCGCCAGTGAAGGCGTTGTGCCGGTTGTTAAACATTTCCCCGGGCATGGCGACACATCCGTCGACTCCCATCTGGAACTGCCGGTCGTGAACAAAACTGCTGCGGAGCTGGCCAAACTGGAATGGCAGCCGTTCGAGGCAGCCATTCAGGAGAATGCGGATGCGGTAATGGTTGCGCACATTCTTTTTCCAGAGCTTGATGCTGATAAGCCTGCTTCTTTGTCCAGGGCCATTATCGGAGACTTGCTGCGTGAAGAGATGGGCTTTCAGGGAGTGGTTATTACCGATGACCTCACCATGGGCGCCATCACCGGGCACTACACGCTGGCTGCCGCAGCTGTCGATACCGTACAGGCGGGCAGTGATATCCTTCTTGTCGCCCATGAATACGGGAATGAGCAAGCGGTTCGGAAAGCGCTGCTGGACAGTGTTAAAAGCGGCATCCTCGAGGAGTCACGAATTGATGAGAGTGTCTACCGCATTCTTGCACTGAAGGATAAATACCGTCTGACCGACCAGCGGACAGCCGTACCCGATCTGATGAAGCTCAACCAGAATATCACAAGCTGGCGAAGTTCGCTTAACAAGTAACAAAAAGGCTGTTGAGACACTCTCAACAGCCTTCAACAAGCTAAACGGGCAGCCTGTTGTTATATCAACAGACTGCCCGTTATTTGTACTACTGAATAACTACTTTATCCCCGGGCTTTAGACCAGAAATAACTTCCGTCTTGTCCGTAGTTTCCAATCCGACCTTGATTTCCTGCCGTACATACTGTTCGTTTCCTTTATCCAGCATTACATATGCCAGATCTCCTTCATGCATAACAGCGATGCTGGAGACTACCGTGGCTTTCTCTTTACGCAACGTCTCAATTTCGCCGCTAAGGCTGAGGCCGCCGATTAAATGTTCATCCGGCTGGAGAGAAATAACCACCTCAAATTGCGGCAACTGGCTTGCTGCTGAGTTCTGCCCGCTGGTTGTAGTGGCGAATTTCGATACCTCTGTCACTTCACCTTTAAGCGTAAGATTCTTCATTGCAGTCATCTTGACTTTAACCTTCATGCCCTTCTTGATGCGGAAGATGTCCTGTTCCCCGACCTGTGCAATAAATTCAAGCTTGCTGAGATCAACAATCTTGCCGATGTACTGATTGTCCGTCACCATCTGCGGCCGTTCTTTACTGCTGTCATACAGGAAAATGCCAGTTGCAGGCGCATGATAGACCGCCGATTTGAGCTTATTCCTTTTGTCCGCCAGCTCCCGCTCTTGAATGCCTGCGTTGACCTTATTCAATTCCTCATTCATTCGGGCCGTTTCCTGGGCTGCCAGCGCTTTGAGCCGCTCTGCTTCAGTTCCGATTGGAGCTGCAGTTTCCGCGTCCTGTTGGCTGACGAATGAATTCAGTTCCCCCTCCAGCTGCGCTTTGCGAATGGCAGCCTCTGTGGTGGCAATTTCGTTTTGCAATGTGCTTTGGTCCAGAGTGAATAGCACATCTCCCTTTTTCACCTGGCCGGCGTTCTCCACCTTCCACGCTGTAACCTTTGAAGCGTAAGGAGCGTAGACCAGAGTCTCCTCTTGATACTGTGATTTCCCCTTCACCTGAACAGTACTCGTTATGGTCTCCTGAGTAACCGGAAAGCTGATCGCTTGCGTAGGCTCCATAACCATCTGAGGTTCTTCTTTTTTGATCACTTTGGTGAACAGTAAATATCCCCCTACACCCACGATGGCCGCAATAATGACCCATTTCAGAGTCTTTTTAATTATCCTCTTCATTGTTCGGCGTCCTTTCAATTTAAAAATAGCTAGTCCCGCTTAATAGCAGTAAGCGCATCTGTTCTTGAAGCGCTGATCGCCGGATAGATCCCCGACAGCACACCTGTCATAATAGCAAATACAAGTCCGATAGGAAGGTTCGTTTCCGGAATAATGAAATGTATACCATCACCAGCTGTACCCACAAGCCTGTTGAGACCGTATACGATCAAGTAAGAAAAGAGGACACCCAATAGTCCGCCCAAAAGCCCGAGCAGTGCAGCTTCCGTGATAAACATATTGCGGATCTGCCCCATATTCGCGCCCAGCACCTTCATAATCCCAATCTGCCGTCTACGCTGATGGGTGGACATGGTCATGGCAACAATAATGGAAATGGAAGCAATGACTAGAATAAAAACACCTATTCCAAGCGCTGCCATTTTGATTGTATCAAATTGCTCTTTAAGCTGATCCATCTGATATAGATTGTTGCTGGTGGTTAAAGACAGCTTCTGAATCATCTGTTCTACCTGCTTAATGTTGTCAACGTCGTCCACCTTAACCGTCACTGAGGTGTAATTACCTTCCTCAGGCACATTAATGACCGACATATTGTCAAAAGCAAGCTCTTTCCCGAGTTGAACCGCAGTATCCTGAGAGATATACATAATCTTGTCATAAGAAGCACGTTCATCACTAGTTCCCGTCGGTTTAGCCAGGATCCCCCCTACTTGCAGCGGTGAGCTGAGCTTGATGGCTCCTGAAGCGCTGCTATAGTCCTGCGCCTGTATCTGAAGCTGCTGCCTATACATTTCTGAAGGGAGCAGGCTCATACTGGTGTATTGAGCATTTAATTCCTGGTTAAAAGGATCTGCCGAAAGACGCTCATAGAGCTTCATACGGGTTTCATTGTCAATCAGGCCAAGTGTTGCCCCATAATTCAGCACAGTCATACCCGGGAGATTTGAGCCTCCTCCCTGTTTGAAGGTATGGCCGTACTTATTCAGCATCTCTAAGTCTGTTGCAATGACTCTGGCATCGCCTATTTTGTTGTCGACCGTGACAATCTGCATGTAGCCGACATCTTGAAACGGTGCGGCTGCGACTACATGATCCAGACCGCGGATAATCTCAAGCTTCTGCTCCGTCAGCTTACCTGGATTCAGGTTCTCGTTTGTTTCGGCAGGAGCCTTACTGCTGTCTCCGCCGCCATGCGAGGGGATACCGCCGCCTGGAGAGACCATAATTTCATCCATTTTAAAACTGCGATTGACCTCCTCGGTCATATAGTTCTGTGCGGATTGTCCAACACTAAGCGCAACAATGATTGCTGCACAACCGATGGAAAGTCCGGTCATACACAGCCCGGTAACCACCTTGCGCCGTTTGACCTGATCCCAGGCCATACGGGTTATATCTCTGATCTTCACTGCGTCTCCTCCTCTTGAGGTTCCGCTTCTGCTGCCTTTTGCTCTTCGGTAATTAAATAACCGTCCCGCAGGGAAAAGATGCGCTGCATTTGCTCTGCTACCTCATGTTCATGCGTGACAACAATAAAAGTAGTGTTCATCGTCCGGTTGAGCTTGAGCAGGATGTCGATGATTTCTTCCTCAGTCTTGGAGTCCAGATTCCCTGTCGGCTCATCCGCGAAGATAACCGATGGCTCCGTAATCAGCGAGCGGGCAATACTTACCCGCTGCTGCTGGCCACCGGACAGCTGGGAAGGAAATAAATCAGCTTTGTCCGGTATGCCGACCTGCTCCAGCAGCGCAAGCGCCTTTTGCTTACGGATTGATGGCGAGACGGACTGGAACACAAGCGGCAACTCCACATTCTCGCGCACGGTAAGACTGGTAATGAGCTCATAGGCTTGAAAGATAAATCCGATATGCTTGCGGCGAAACACGGAAAGCTTGTTTTCTCCCATCTTAACAATATCATGATCCGCAATGAAGATATGGCCTTCAGTCGGTTTCATAAGACCGGCCATCAGGTTCAGCATTGTAGATTTCCCGGAACCGGAACTGCCCAGCAGGGCAACCATTTCACCCTGCTTTACATTGAAGCTGATATCGTGAAGCACGGCGGTCCATTCGTTGCCGGTCTTAAAAGAGTGCTTGATATTTTCTACTCGCAACATAGAAGCTGCTCCTTCTTCCATTGTCATTTAGCGTTGGTATCTTTCTCAGTTATCAGCTGGCGGTCGATGAACAGGTTGAACACCTGGCCCCCAAGCTCCTGCCGCTCGCCTTGGAATTCATCAAATAAAGTTAATTTGTAAGTGCCGCCCTTGAGCTTCATGTACAGACTTTTGCTGAAGGACATCGAGAAGGTATTGCTCTTTCCTTCTGTCAGATCTGTACCTATAGTCAGCACTTTATCCTGTGTTACGCCAAAGGGATCCGTCATTCTAAGCACAAGCTTATGTCCTAAATCGCCACTGTCGATGCTGTTATCCCGGGTTAGATCATAGGTCATTGTGATGTTGATGGTGTCGTTTAGTTCCAAAAGTCTGCCTTCTGAGTTGATGACCGATAAATTATAGGGGAAGAAAGTGATCTTCGTTAAATTGCTTGCCGGCGCAGTGGTTTTAGGTGTGAGCAGCAGGGCGCTTGCATTAATAAAGCCGGTAGCCTCTTGTCCGCTCTCACTTAATTTGTTTCCTGTCACCCCGGAGCCTAATACCAGTGAGATGTCCTCGGCACTTACCGCCTTCGGCAGCTTCGCCCAGAATGAAACCAGCTGCATACCCCCAGGTGTTGCAGCATTGTCGGGTTGATTAGGTTTCGCATCAAAGAACTGCCCGTCCTTCGTTCTGTAATACGCCTGCAGACGGGCCATCTTGCTTTGTCTTTTCTCCTGGCTGCTTATGAGCAGTTCCGTGTACACAATTTTGGAGTTGGTCCCCTCGTAAACCGTCGTACGGCTCTCCTGAACATTGGCATTTTTACCTTTGCCGCTGATTTTGTAGGTGCCTCCGCGGTCAATATTATCTATTGCATTCAGTGAATTACTCATGCTGAGGTCCAGGAACGGCACCTTCTCGGTATTGACGGTACTGAATAAATTGATTCGTACATTTTCGAATTCCTCTGTATACGGAACCTTGGACAAGACTACAATCTCAGCGGACTTGCCCGGAGCCAGTGTTGCCGCCTCTTTATCGATCAGCAGATCCGTGGTCGCCGCTAAATCGTTAGTACCCAGCTTAATCGCTCCCGTAAGTTCGGGAAGCGTAAGGGTTACGGACTGGGTGTTGGTGATGTTCAGCTTGGCCATGACGATATCATCATCCTTCCAAGGATAACGTTGTAAAGACGTCAGGTTGTAAGAGAAGGAGCCAAATTGATTCGTGCGATTATAGACCTCCCCCTTTTGTACATCAGCACGAAGCGCATAAGGAATGGTAAAGTAGGCTACCGGAAAAATTAGTTTGGGAGACGCCGCCGCTACCGTCCCAGGTGTACCAGCGGGTTCGCCAGTGGTTGGGCCGGTGGTTGGGCCGGCCGTTTCTGTGGCACTGACAGCTTCAATCATCTGCAGCTGCAGCCCGGCTTGTTCGACCTCAAGGGGGACCTGCACCGTAAGCGGAACAACCTTTGTTTCCAACGGTTTTAGCGTGAGCCCGCTGAGTGCCTTGGCGTTCACCGGAAATGCTGTACCTTTGGTCGACTTCACGGCAAGCTCGTAACTCGGCAGGGTCACCGCCTTGTTGCCGGCGTTCTTCAGACGTAACTGAAAGGACCATACTCCGTGGGCGTCTTCTGAATAAACCGAAGCATTCACCAGCTGCATTTCCACGGTATTGCTGTTAATACCGACTTTTTTGACAGCACTTGGATTCACAACAAAATTAGGAGTAGACGCAACTGGAAGCTTGAAAGACATTTTGGGAAGCTCAAGCTTCAGGGTCTCATCCTTTTGTGTAAACTGCAGCTTCATGTTGTTGGTATTCAGGGCTGCGGGAATTTCCGCCAAATAGTAAATGCTCTTTTTCTCCTGCGGCTGAATCTTGTAACCTGCCTGTGCGCTGTTCACTGTCAGCTCGAAAGAGGTGCCGCTTGCCGTTTGGAGATATGGCGTGTATCCGGCTTCATTCAGAACCTTACTGCCCTTATTGGTAATGCTCAGTCCTACCTTGGCGTACACTTTTCCGCTAAATTTATAGAGCTGCAGGGAATCCGCACTTGCTGTAACTGGAATGTCATTCATAGTGGTGCTCAGGATCTTGCCGCGTTCAGCGGCTGTGGAATAGCCCGCCGGAATCGCCAGAGAACCCGCATTCTTTAGATACCCCTTGGCTTTGGCGTCCCATACGTACATGGCAATCTTCATTCCCTGCAGCGAAGTCGTTTGACCGACATTGACATAGTAGGTCACGCGCAGGCTGTCCTTGGCTCCGACCTTTTTCTTAAGCGCATCAGCAGTTACTGGATTAGCGGGAATGGCTGAACCTCCCGGAGTGACTACACGCGGAAAATAATGCGTCATATTGGCACTAGAACTGCCGTTGTTAGAGAGCTTAAGCGTATAGGCCAGAATATTGCCACCGGTTTGCGGCCAAATATTAACATCCTCCAATGCGGCAGTGACTCCTTGGCCTAATTGAATCGGATTGACTTTGACGGTTGCTGTTGTTGCTGCTGCTGGTGTTGTGCCTGCTGCTTCCGAAGAAGGAGCCGCTATCCCTCCGGCCACTTGACCGAGAACGATGGTGCTTAAGAGCAGAGCAACGTATGTATTTTTATGCTTTCTCACTTTCTTTCCCCTCCCAAGTCTATTAACTAGAATTATTATAGTTGTTGGCTGGAAGGTAAATGTAACCAAGTTGTAACTCTATGATGCGAATTTGTAACCTTTTTGTGCCAATGTTGCAAAAAAACAGCGCAACATGCGCTGTTTTCAGAACGGTGACCGTTAATATACCCTAATCGTTTGCGTCACTAAGAGCCGAAAGTCCGGCGGTACTGGCTCGGAGGCATACCTTCTGCCAGCTTGAACATTTTGATGAAGTAGCTGGATTGATGAAATCCGGTCTGATCTGCAATCTGCGCAACAGACAAATCGGAAGACACCAGCAGAAGCTTAGCCCTGGCCAGACGGCAGTCACTCAAATAACGGTTCGGTGTCTTACCCATGATGGACCGGAAGAGCCGCAAAAAGTGATAGCTGCTGTAACCCGCAAGCCTAGACATGCTCTCCAGTGTCCAGGGACGCTGGCAATCCTTATGAATCATGTCGGCTGTACGCCTAATGGAATGTCGGATCTCCAGGGGCACCGATCCATGAAGCGGCTCGGAATTTTGCAACAGTGTAACCAGAATTTCATAAAGTAAAGCCGAGAAACGAGGTTCACTCCGGGTTTCATGGACTGCGCTAAGCTCGAACAGCTCATCAAAAATAGACTCCAGCCCGGCATCTGGATCGAATGTAAAGAAATAACCCCGCGACTGATCTGCTTCCTCCAGTAGCGGCAAGGAAATGGCTGTATTGAAGTGAACCCAGCGCACTTCCCAGGGTCTGCGGGGATCAGAGCCATATTGCTGATATGCCCCTCTAGGGAACAGAAAGCCGCTTCCCCTTCCCATGGGAATCCGTTCTCCCTCCTGAAAAACATAACCCGTCCCTTCAAATACCAGATGGAGATTGTAGCTGTTCAGTACTCCCTCGCTTCTCCGTTCCGCATGCTGCGGAAAATGATTGTAATGCCCGAGAAATTCCGGATAGCATACATAGTGGGCGTAAGCCGGGGCGGGCAAGACCCATTGCTTTTTCATTTCGTCCCCCCTCTATTCTATACTTGGAAAGCAAACACGCAATATAGTCATATAATAGCAATATTATGTTATATCAGTTTTCATGTACCTGATAATACAATGGATTTGTAGAATATTCAAAGCATAATTTTACACTTGGAGGAACCTATGAAGAAACCAGTAGCAGCAGATCGGTTCGAGCTGGGCGTATGTTATTACCCCGAGCATTGGCCGGAAGAGATGTGGGAAGATGATTACCGCCGGATGGTGGAAACAGGCTTCACGATTGTCCGTATGGGTGAATTCGCCTGGTCCATTTTTGAACCGGAAGAAGGCGTGTATCAGTTTGAACTGTTCGACCGCGCCATTGATCTGGCTTACCGCCATGGACTCAAGGTGGTATTGGGTACACCGACGGCTACGCCTCCTGCCTGGCTTACCGAACGATACCCGGAAGTACTTAATGTGACTTATGAAGGTGTTACGCTCCAGCATGGCATGCGCCGGCATTACAATTACAGCAGCCCCAAATACCGCGAGTTATGCGCCCGGATTGTAGCTCAGCTTGCAGCACATTATGGCAATCACCCTGGAGTAACCGGCTGGCAGATCGACAACGAGCTGAACTGCGAGATCAGTGAATTCTATTCCGAAAGTGATCACAAGTCTTTCCGGAAGTGGCTGCAAGATAAATATGGCTCCTTGGAAAAACTGAATGAGGCATGGGGTTCAGTCTTCTGGAATCAGAGCTACACTAACTGGTCTCAGGTCTTTTTACCACGCCCTACCCCGGTCCCAAGACAGCCTAATCCGCATCAGGCGCTGGACGAGAAGCGGTTTATCTCTGATAATACGATTTCGTTTGCCAAGAATCAGGCCGACATTATCCGTGCAGCTGCGCCGGATCAATGGGTTACGACGAACGGGTTATTCGGCCATTTGGACAGTCATCAAATGAGTAATGAGCTGCTGGACTTTTTTAGCTATGATTCATACCCTCAGTTCTCCAGCATTCATACTGATCCTGCTGAACGAAATCCTCTGGGTGACCGGAGCTGGAGCCTGTCCCTCAGTGTTGTGCGTTCCATCAGCCCCAACTTCTGCATCATGGAACAACAATCCGGTCCAGGCGGCTGGGTGAACCGCATGGACATGCCCTCACCTAAACCGGGGCAGATGCGGCTTTGGACATACCAATCCATCGCCCATGGCGCAGATATGGTGCTGTACTTCCGCTGGAGAACGGCAACCATGGGCAATGAGATCTATTGGCATGGCCTCAATGATTACCATAATCAGCCCAACCGGAGAGTCCGGGAAGCGGCGCGCATCGGCCAGGAGCTGGCGGCATCCGGCAAAGAGATCATCGGGACACATGCTGAGGCCACAGTAGCCATTCTGCGGGATTATGACAATGAATGGGACGGTGAATATGATGTCTGGCACGGTCCTTTCATGTGGCAGAGCAACAAGGAATGGTTCAAAGCTCTGCAGCGGCAGCATATTCCCAGTGATATAATCTACTTGGGCCGCACTACAACCGTAGAGGAACTAGCCCGTTATCAAGTGCTGGTCTACCCGCATCCGGCCATCATGACAGATGAAACAGCGGCATTGTTGGATGAATATGTGCAGCAAGGCGGGAAACTGATCTTCGGTTGCCGGACCGGATACAAGGATAAGCGCGGACATTGCTATATGCGGCCTTTTCCCGGGGCGGCAAGACAGCTCTGCGGGGTAACAGTGGAAGAATTCACTGTTGTTAAAGGTACACGGCGTCCCACCTTTATCAGTTGGACTGAAGAACCTGAAGCACTGACGGGAGCCGACGCTTTTAACGATATCCTTCACGTGGAAGAAGACAGCGTGGAAGTCATGGCGACGTACGCTTCCGATTATTATAAAGGAAAACCGGCCGTTACCCGAAATCTCCGCGGTAAAGGTGAGGTGTGGTATTACGGAGCTGTATTCAATGAAGAAGCTGCGACAAGAATCATTGGTGCTCTAAATCTACGTTCACCGGCTGAACATTGGCTGGAGCTGCCAAGTGAGGTCGAGCTGCAAATCCGTCAAGGCGAATCCGCCAGCCTCACCTTCCTGCTGAACTACAGCGAAGAGCCTGCAGTGATCTCACTCAAAGAACAGAGAACAGATTTACTAACAGGAGAAAACATTTCGGGAACCTACAGTATGGAAGGGTTCGGTGTGCTGGTGCTCAAATAAGAGGATTAATTCAAGTAGAAAGTCCCGCTGCAGATAGTTTTGCAGCGGGACTTTTTCGTGAAGTTAGTGCACAGATTACATTACTTGAAGCAAACAGATGATCTCTCCATCAATCACTTCTTCGCTGACTTTCTTGTTCCCCAATGCCTCATGCATGCCTCAAGCCGATTCATTATCAGGTATTACAGAAATAATACCCTTGCAAACCACCGTTAATTGTTAGATATTAATATAATCTGTTTTTATTTCATCTTGATGATTCCATTGATAAAAAGGAGGAGCAACCATGAAACTGGAGCCTGTACAGGCGTCAGAAACTATTGACGTACAGGGCAAGGAGGAAAGCTTCCTGCAGGGAGTTAAGGATTGTATCCCCACTTTGCTCGGATATTTAAGTATCGGCTTTGCCGCCGGGGTTGTCGAGAAAACGGCCGGTCTTTCCATCGCTGAAATAGCTATGATTTCCATCATTCTCTACGCCGGTTCCGCCCAATTCATCGCGGCGGGAATGATAGCCGCAGGAAGCACGGGGGCCAGCATCATCATTACGATCCTGCTTGTGAATCTGCGCCACCTGCTGTTAAGTGCTGCGTTGTCCCCTTATTTCCGCCACCTCACACCCATGAGAAACCTGCTGATAGGCGCACTCTTAACCGATGAAACCTTTGGTGTCGCCATTCAGGAGAGTGCGAGAAAAAAACACATCAGCGAGAAATGGATGCATGGACTTAATGTCACCGCCTACCTGAATTGGTTGTTCGCGAACCTCGCAGGTGCTGTTCTGGGACAGTGGATCTCAAGCCCGGAGCAGTGGGGACTGGATTTCGCGCTTCCGGCTATGTTCATCGGACTACTGGTACTGACCATACTTAGTAGAAACAAATATGCACTGGATCTTATTGTAGGAGCTATTGCCGTAGTGGTTACGGTCGGTGTCTCCATCCTGTGGTCGCCTAATTTCGGTGTGATCGCTGCAGCTCTAATTGCACCTACGATAGGGTTGGTAATGCAAAAATGGAAATAAGACTGGATATCTTCTTGATTATCTTCGGAGCCGCATTGGTTACGTTCATTCCGCGGGTACTTCCGATGATGCTGCTAAGCCGGATCACCATTCCCGAATGGGGGATGCGCTGGTTGAGTTATGTACCCATTGCGATTATGTCAGCGCTCGTCGCCCAGGAGCTGTTCATTAAGGAAGGCAAATTCACTTCACTGTCATCGAATGTGGAACTGATCGCCGCCTTGCCCACCTTCTGGGTGGCCATAAAGACGCGCAGTTTGCTGGGAACCGTGCTTACCGGGGTTCTCTCACTCATGCTTCTGCGCTTGTTACTGTAACTCCTCGTGATTGCTGTTATCAGGCAAGTTAGCTGTTTTTTCCCCAGATTCTCCCTGTATGGCTGCCGATGTTCATGATCGCCTGCTGCGCTTCGGGCAGCAGGGCGGCCATGAATTGAAATACACTCCACATGTTCTTCCATACTTCCAGTGTAACCTCTACTCCATCAGCACGTGCGCGATCGGCCAAACGTTCCGCATCACTGAGCAGCACTTCTTGATCGCCAACCTGAATGTACAGATGGGGCAAACCGTGCAGATTGAGCCGTAACGGAGAGAGTATCGCTGGCTTCTCCCCGGAAGAACCTCCTAAGTAATCCTCCAGAATTCTCTGATTGCCCTCCCGGCTCCCCGTAGGATCTGAATCAGCCAAACTATCATAAGAATATCCGTCCAAATGTACGAGATCACTATGCGGCGAGAGCAGAAACGCCCCTGCAGGCAGCTTCTCCCCTGCATCCCGCACACTGATCATTGTCATCAAAGCCAGAGTGGCCCCTACCGAATCGCCGCCAAGGATAATGTCATCCGGCGAATATCCCTCCGCCAGCATCCAGCGGTATGCATTGAGGCAATCTTCATTTGCGGCCGGATAACGATGCTCCGGGGCAAGCCGATATTCCACTGTAAGTACAGGAACACTGCAGGCTGCAGATAATCTTGCTGCCAGATCACGATAGATCTCACAGTTCCCGGAGATAAACCCTCCTCCGTGAAAATATAGGATTGCTCGTTTTCTTCCTTCCGTTTCAATGCAAGGAGCGATGACCCATTCAGCAGCGAACTGCCGGATCGTTACTCTCTTCACTTGAACATCACCCGGAAGCGCCGGCAATTGCTTGGCAGCTTCGGCCATTTCAGAACGAATTTGCTCTGCCGGCTTTCCTAAACTGCTTCCTGTTTGTTTTAAGAAGCTTTTCATAGCTTGAAGCTGTTCGATCGGTGTCTGCATCCTATTCATTCCTCCTACAAGGTTTTGTCTGGATTGTAAACCCTGTAGTATGGTACGCAGTCAAGAGGCAATCTGTATTCTAGGTTCTTTATGGCTCCATCTTAAGAATATGCAAGGTTTCCTGCACCCCCGGATGTCTCTCGGCAGATTCGAGGTTGCTCTTCAGATCGCCTAACAGCGCCTTCGTCTTTTCCCGCTTTGATATTTCGAGGTCAATGCTAATGACTTTCTGCTCAATAACTGCGATAAAATCAGCGATCCCGATACTTCCGTCTGCCGACTTCACCAGTGCCTTCTTGATCTCTCTCAGCGTAAACCCGCAAGACTTGGCATTCTGGATAAAGACGATTCGATTCAATGTCTCTTGCGTATATTGCCGGTAACCGGATGCCGTCCGCTGTGGTGCCGGAAGCAACCCGTGCTTCTCATAATATCTAAGCGTTTCAATATTCACGTTAGCCTCTTTTGCCAGCTCCCCGCGCAAATATCGGGCCATCCTCTCCACTCCTCTCCGTATCCAACTATATAGACTGAACTTATAATTCTTCTATTTTGGGAATGACCGTGACTACAGAGAATGTTTGGACTTCCGGCCGCTGTTAGGTTTGGATTTCCTGAAATAACCGCGAATCGCGGTAGAAATCCAAACCTAAAGGCGGACGCTGTCGCTCCTGCAGTTCCAAAATTCCCCTCCGCCACTTTTCCCTACATGTAATTCTCAAGTTCAATCTATATATGAGATTTATTTCAGCCGGTCCTTCAAAGCTGAAACTTCAGCTGCCTGCGGCTCCTCCTCTCCGTATCTCGCCTGATTGTAAAGCCTAAGCAAACCTTCCGGAACTGCCGGGGTATTGCTGTCTCCATTACGGCGGCGGTTCTTCCCACCAGTCCATTCCTCCACATCCGCTCCCGTCTCTTGTGGAGTAAGAAATCCTTTCACTTCATATCCTTCGTTCCGATTGCCGTTAAGCCAACGGCGATACATCCAGCGTACCCGCTCACGGCCTCCATCCATTCCTTCCCAGCGGTCACTGTGTCTACGCAGCTTCAACCGGCTGCTCCAGTAATCCCGAATGCCTTGCACAGTCTTTCCCCAGGCGAAGATGCTCTCTTCTTCATCCTGAAAGGCATGATGCTCCTGCGGCGTTTCTCTCCGCAGCATGGACAGCAGGGCATCCAGTGCTCTGCGCAGCACTCCGCCTGTATTTCTGTAAAGCCAACGCAAGCCATAATAAAGCAAAGCTAGAATTGCCGCCGCTCCAATGGCATAAAACAAGACTTCGAAGATCATTGCCAGCAAACCCGGTTCATGAGTCTCGGCCGGAGGCAGCTCTAGTGGCTGCGCCGGAGGAGCAGCTTCAGGCTGAATCGGCTCCTCTGTTCCGTTAAACAAGGCGATGATCCAGTTCAAAAACATCCGGACTGTATTCCATAGAAGCATGCCTACAGCTTTGCCCCCGCCTGCCGCAAGCAAGCCGGCCACGACAATAAACAGCAAGACAAACATCCGGTTATGCCGTCTTATCCCTGCAGGCAGGCGCGCAGATTCACCGGCAAAAGAGCTGTAGCGAAGAAAGCTGGTATTCGTATCCAACAGTACTAATACCAGACACAGACTTCCACACCAGGTTAACAAGGACAGGTTGGACTCAAGTACAGGAATCCGGGTATTGATGATTGTAGCTGTAAAATAAACGGCAATTCCGGCAATGTACATTCCATTCCGGTTATTCCGGGAAGCGGCAGTCATCCCCAGATAAGCAAACAACACGCTGCAAGCAATAAAAGGAAGTGCAAAAATGGACAATTCACCGAATAAAAATCCTGACGCCACCCCCAGTAGAAGAGCGGAAAGCAGCTGCTTCCACTTCCGGTTGCATAAATGCCGCAGCAGCACCCCGGCCAGCGCCAGGAGAGGCAGAATGTACATCCATGGAAGGACAGCCTGCCCGGACTGCTGGTAGCTTTGAAGCAGAACCCATACCGGAAGAAATAGAAGCCATTCTATGAGACAAGCCAGCCATAAAGTCATAGACACTTTCATTCGGGGACCTCTAGCAGTGTTCATGCATACTCTCTCCCCTCATCCGGAATGTCGAGCCATTCCACTCCATTTCCCAGCAGTCTTAACTGCTCAGCTGCCAGCTCAAGCTCTGGGCCCCGGTGACAGGTAATAATCAGATAATCATTATCTTTATGCCCTTCTTCAGCTACTAACTCCAGTAGTCTTGACATAGGCAGCGTCCTGTCCAGGTTCAGCCGGGCCAAGAGCCCCAGTACATCCTCAAGTTGGCCCATCGGGTCTGCAGTCACCGGCTCCCGTTCACCTCCACCGTCCATTCTCCCGTTGCTAAGCAGCCCGGTGTCGATCCCGTGCCCTACTGCATATTCTGCTATCGTCGCTGCATAACGGATTCCCAGCTCAATTCGTTCCTTATCTGTAACGGTTCTCCACATGGAGTCACTGATCTCAACATTCAGACAGAGGAACAGCCGGGAATCGGCGGTGTAATCTTTTTGATGCACCTGCATATGCCCGGTTCTGGCCGTTGCCTTCCAGTTAATAGACGCAAGCGAATCCCCTGGACTGTACTCTCGGGTTCCGGCCGTCAGAAAAGGATCTTCAATAATCCATCTTTTGACCGGCAGTTCTCCCAGCCAGCTGTGTATCGGCAGAGGTAGCTCATAAAGGTCTATAATCTCCGGATAAACCAGCAGTTCCAATTGCAGGGAAAACGCCTTGCTGTTCCGGCTCATGCCAAAGAGGTCTCCGGTGGTCATCGTGACGCTTTCCAGCTTGAACAAGCCTCTTTGCTGACAACGGACTTGATGGCGACGTTTGATATGGCGGTAAGACCTCAGAAAAAACATACTTACGTGGTTCTGATAAATCTCCCCGCTGCTGACACCGAGATTCTCCTGGCTGCCGAACTCCAGACCCCGGGCTATGCTGGACTCCAGCCGCAGCCAGGGCAATGGGAGCAGCTTATTGTTGGCTATCTCCTCAACCATCTCCACCTGCTCTCCTTCATAAGCGGTTTTGGCCGAGAAATAGCGGGTGTAGCTGACTTTCTTCAGCGCATGCCGCTGATAGACAGCAGAAATCAACAGCAGCATCAGGAGTGTGCTGAGGATGAACCAGGGCAGTGCCATCTCTTACTCCACCCTTCCGCCGCTTGTAGCCGGGAGCGGCTCTGCCGGCACCTCCACTTCGCGCAGCTTCTGGAGCACCAGCTCTACCGCTTGCCCCTCCCGGGACCCCGGGCCGCGCTGCAGCACCAGCCGGTGGGCAAGGACGGGAACTGCCACTGCCTTGATATCATCCGGAATCACATAATTCCTGCCTTGAATCAATGCATACCCCTGGGAAGCACGCAGCAAGGCGAAGCCAGCCCGCGGGCTGGCTCCCAGCTTAACCCCCGGTGCAGTGCGGGTCGCTTCGACGATCCGGATCATATAAGCCAGCAAATCGTCACTGACATTCACTGCAGCCGTAAGCTGCTGAATCTCTTGAATCTGCCGGGCGGTTGCTACCGCAGTCGTGTGATCAAGCGGATTGTTCTGGCGGAACCGCTGTAGAATATGAACCCCTTGCTCAAAGGTTGGATAGCCGGTCATGATCCGCATCAGAAATCGGTCAAGCTGCGCTTCCGGCAGCGGGAAAGTTCCCTGACTGTCAACCGGATTCTGTGTAGCAATGACGAGAAACGGCGCTTCCAGCTCATGGGTCACACCATCGATCGTAATCTGCCGCTCCTCCATGCATTCCAGCAGGCTGGACTGGGTCCGCGGCGTGGCCCGGTTGATCTCATCGGCCAAGAGAATGCCGGCGAATACCGGGCCCGGACGGAATTGAAACTCCCCGGTCTTCTGATTATAGTAGTTGATGCCGCTTAAGTCAGAGGGCAATAAGTCCGGAGTGAACTGAATCCGCTTGAACGTACAGTCCAGCGAGCGGGCCAGTGTTTTGGCGAGCAGCGTTTTGCCTGTGCCCGGAACATCCTCCAGCAGCACATGTCCATTGGCGAGCAATGCTGTCAGCAGAAGGTTCACACCTTCCTCTTTGCCGACAATTACTTTAGCCAGATTGACTCTTATCGATTCTATTAATTGAGTTGCTTCTTGAAGATTCATAAATCAGGCACCATCCCATCGCTTTAGTGGTATGTATTAATTCCTAATCATACCAGAAAGCGCCTCCAATTTATAATAGATAAGTCTCCTGCGGTTATGTGGACGCCGTACTTATCTTGGAGCGGATGAAAGCAACAATGAAGTAATACACGGGGATGCATTCCACAATCAGCCAAATAATCACAGTGCCAAAGGCATTGTAATTCTTGTTGAATTGAGTGACATTGAGCGAATACAGATAGGCAATTGTGATCGAACCGATCGTCAGGAAAGGGATCATCACTTTTTTTGCTTTCTGCTTGGTCAAGTACAAAGCACATTTATGCGCTACATATATCAAAAAAGCGCTGTGTATAAACATCGAAGCAGACCAAAGCCCGATGAGCAGCGGGTCCGAATTGCCCTTTAAATCATCATGTGAAGTACTGCGGATCAATTGCAAATAAGGAAATTGAAGCTCCTTGCCAAAATGCGGGCCAAAATTCAGTATGGTCATCACCCAGATAATGAGTACGGTCAACATCACCGCAATTCCCGCAGCAATCAACCGTTTCAGCATTTTGTTGCTGATTTGGATATCCGGGGCAATAAACAATAACACCACCCATTCTCCGTACCAGGACGTTGTCATAATTGAATCCTTGAAGGCAACGCCTGGATCAGGGTAATGAAACAAAGCAGGAAGCATCGAGAAATCAGCGTTGGACAGAAACAAATAATAGCTAAAAGCGGTGGATAAAAGAAAGATCAGAAATATCCCGTCGGTCATGTAGGCCATCGTCGAAAAACCTAGGTATGCCGTATACATAATCACCAGCCCAATTACAATCTGAATAAACAGCGGTGGTGTCCCGCGCAAATAATTTGCACCGAAGAACAATACGAAATTTTCAATATCAAAGGAGACATAATAAACACACCAGATCAGCAGCAGAAGAACCATTACCCCATGCAGCCATTTGCCCATAATCTCCTTGCCAAAATCGACCCACACCTCTCCGGGTTTAAGCATCCCCACCTGAACCGTACAAAAAAGCGGAATGATTCCGAGCCCACAGCCTGCAATAATCGGAATCCAGCCCTGGAAGCCTGAGGTTGAGAGTAAACCCGGAATCAAAAACATCGAGCTCTGTGAGCCTAGAAAGACAACTGTAAAGCGGAACATCTGCCATTTGGATGTAGTCATAACGTCTCCTTGGAAATTCATTTATCTCTCCGAACCAAAATCTTCGATTGTGAAGTCAGCCGTTACCTTAATCTCAGCATTAGCGTAATAATCAGTCCAGCGTTCACGGAGCTTATTCCACGCCTTCGGATATTTCCATTCCACCACCATTCCAAGCTGTAGAACGTCAACCTGTGCCTCTTGAACAGACCGGACCGAATTCGAAATTTCTTTTACAATCCACTCCTGCAGTTTTCTTTTTATTAAGGGACTAAGATCATTAGCACTACGCCCCTCGGAGTCTTCAAGAAAAGTAATACTTGCTCTCCCTTTCACCTTTATTTGAAAGACAGGGCCTTCGCTTGTCATTTTCACAGTTCTTGAGGCGGAGTTGCTTTGGAATATAGCGCTGGCGGAACCCTTACCTTCCTCATCCCAGGTTATCGTATATTCAGGCAGCTCCAATCTTCCGGCCAGACGTCCCGCCCCCCATGCCAAAGCCCTGCTCTGCTTTACATCCAGAATCCCCTTCATTTTAGCGTCCTGGAACAGCATAACCCCTTGCACACCTGCCCAATACTCCGTTTTCCCTTGCTCGCTTGTTTCTTCTTTCTTACCGAATGACAGATAATTCATCGCATACCCCATATCTGAGGCTTCAGCTAACAGGCAATCCTTAACGCTTGTACTGAACAGGATATTCTCATTCGCAATATTCATCAGCACCTGGTCGGGATTCTGTTCGAACACAGGAGTTAACTTAAAAATATCTTTGGCTTTCCCGGGAGCAGCCATGATATATGTGTCCAGGGGAAATTCAGGTTTTCTTTCGAACCATTCCAGCACCTTCCCGATTCCCTGCTGGGCATATTCCTTTCCCAAGACGACAATTTTGATATGGGAGATCTCCAAATGGCGTGAAAGATCTTTTTGAATCATGATAGTCGCATCCTGAATAGTACGCGCGGTCTTTGAGACCAAAGTGTAGGCTTTGCCGTCTCCGGTTCCGCTCCCTGCTTGCGTACCTGACATCAGCCTATTGGGTAGAGGTGAGCTGATGGATACCTCAACTGTTCCGGGTTCTTTGCCAACATCAATATATAATCCATAAATAAAAGTCAATTCATCGAGCTCCACCTTAGACCAGCAGCCAGTCAGATTCAGCAGCATTAGGATAATGACGGCTTGCTTTATAAGTTTCATTGCCGCTTCTGTCTCCTTTGATTCTTCCTGTCTGTAAAGGATGTGCTGCGCTTATTCATGAACGGGGTTGGAACACGAAGCAGTGTATCCTTCCAATCCTGTAATACAAGTGGAGCGACCGGCTGCAAATAAGGAGTTCCAAAGGATTTAAGGTTGGCCAAATGGCCGTAAATCATAAAAGCAGCCACAAATACGCCCAATAACCCCATCGTTCCACCCAGGATCAGGAGCACAAAACGCAGTAATCTGAAAGTCAAACCCAGCTCCAAATGGGGAATGATATAAGAAGCAATCCCGGTAATGGAAACGACAATAACCATCGGTGCAGAAACAATACCCGCTTGAACCGCAGCCTGCCCAATTACGATACCGCCAATGATGGATACCGTCTGCCCTACTGGCTTAGGAATCCGGGTTCCTGCTTCTCTAAGTGCTTCAAAGGTCAGCTCCATGATCAGCGCTTCGGTCAAGGCAGAGAAAGGGATGTTTTCTCTTGCCGCGGCAATGGTTATCAAAAGATCAGAAGGAATGATCTGCGAATGAAAGGTTGTAATCGCAACATACAACGCAGGCAGCAGCATGGATATAATAGAAAAAAAGAAGCGGACCAGCCGGATCCAGCTGCCAGCATAAAAGCTTTGGTAATAATCCTCGGAGGATTGCAGCAGTGAGAACAAAGTTACCGGTGTCAGCAGAGCGGATGGAGTCCCATCCTGCAGCAGTCCCACCCGCCCTTCCATTAAAGAGGCTGCCACTGAGTCAGGGCGTTCTGTATACTGGAACACGGGAAAAGGCGAGAAGCTCCCCTGTTTCATATGCTCTGCCAAATAACTGATGCCAAGTACACCGTCGATCGACATTTTGCGTAACGTATCTTCTATTGAAGCCAGAAGCTCAGGCTTATACAGGCCTTCGATATACACCACATACACATCGGTTTTTGTATATTTGCCGATAGAGAAATGTTTGGTCTTTAGATCGGCATGTTTAATCTTGTGGCGCAGCAGCGATAAATTGGTGTCAATATCTTCGATGAAGGCCTCCTGGGGGCCGATGACAACCAGCTCGTTCTGTGATTCCGATACGGAACGTTTCTGATAGTGGGCAATCTCGAAATAATATAAATAGGGCAGCCCTTCGATACAGAGGACCGGATTGCCGCTGACTATCAGCTCTACCGCCCGATCGGAGTCAAATACCTTAATATAAGGAATGGCAAAAGCAGATCCCCGGTCGAGCCGTTCCAGAAAATTCGGCCAATCCGGTTCGGAATTCGCTTCGGATTTGAGCGGTGATGACACAAACTCCTGCAGGCTCAGTGTATCTACAATGGACGGAATATAGACCAGCATGCAGGTATGACCATATACGATAATAGACTGGTATACGGCATCGCTGCATCCTGTAAGCTGCTCTTTTATATTCTCCAGTATGCTGGCTGTCATCTCGCTTCACCTCCTCTGATCTTTAGAGAATCATACTTAGTTTTCCAATAGTTCATGAAGTTATGCATCTATTCCCTTTCCGCTCGCAGCACAAAGAGCCTGCTCACCAGCAGGCTCTTAAGGTTAATGCATCATGGGTAAAGATTCAGTTCAATCCCCCGATTACCGGATGCGGGATATACGGTTCTTCCAGTCTGCGGACTTCTTCCGGGGTCAGACGAAGGGACACCGCTGCTGCAGCATCCTCCAGGTGCGCCATCTTGGTGGCTCCGACAATCGGAGCGGCCACAGGTTTCTTCTGGAGCACCCAAGCCAAGGCCACCTGAGCACGCGGGACAGCCCGTTCCTCGGCGATTTCCTTCACCCGAAGTGCGACAATCCGGTCCGCCTCTTCCATTTGTGAATAAAGCTGCTTGGCGAATTCATCGCGCTCGGAACGGGGGCTCGATTCTTCCCAGTCCCTTGTAAGGCGGCCGCGGGCCAACGGACTCCAGGGAATCACGCCGATGCCTTCCGCTTCACAAAGCGGCAGCATTTCCCGTTCCTCCTCACGGTACAGCAGATTCACATAATTCTGCATGCTGACAAAACGGGTCCAGCCATGCTGCTCTGCAACGTACAGCGCCTTGAGAAACTGCCAGGCATACATGGAGGAAGCTCCGATATAACGGGCTTTCCCCGCCTTCACAACATCATGCAGGGCCTCCATCGTCTCTTCGATAGGCGTCTGGTTATCCCAGCGGTGGATTTGATACAAGTCCACATAATCCGTTCCCAGCCGCTTAAGACTGTGGTCAATTTCACTAAGTATCGCTTTGCGTGACAACCCGCCGCCATTGGGTCCCGGCCGCATTCTGCCGTGCACCTTGGTGGCAATGACCACTTCATCGCGGGAGGCAAAATCCTTCAGCGCCCGCCCAAGTATCTCCTCACTGGTTCCGTCCGAATATACATTGGCAGTATCAAAGAAATTAATGCCCAGCTCCAGCGCCTTTTGGATAAACGGACGACACTCCCGCTCATTCAGTGTCCAGGCATGCGACCCGCGTTCAGGAATGCCATAACTCATGCAGCCGAGGCAAACCCGCGAGACATCCAGACCGGTAGATCCCAGTTTCACATATTCCAAGATCAACAACTTCCTCTCTATACCAAATGTAATAATAGCCATTCCACTATAGTATAGCGCCGTTAACCGAGAAATAAAAACGCTCTTCCATCCAGTCCGGTTTACCCTCCTTGCTATAAAGATTACTGCAGCGTAGCTCCGATATTCGTGCCGCTTGGTGTGCCCGAGCCAATGAGGTCACTGCCGCTGGCCAGTTTCAGGAAGTTGCCGAGTGTGAAGGAACCATCCGCATTTCTGACGACTGAAGGAGTCAAGCTGGCGAAGTCGGTACTGCTCGCGGCCAGTCCCTTGGCATTCGTGCTGGCATTGCTCTTCCACCAGACATTGGTGCTGAGAACATCTGTACCGCTGGTTTTGTCACTGGAGCCGCCGGCAAAGCTCAGATTATTGGTAAACTGGTGTGTCCCTGTGTCAAAAGCAAAATTGCTTTGCCCATTGCTCCAAGAGGTATTGCCAGTAAGCTGAATGGAGCCCGGATTGCTATTGTAGGTGAAACCATGTTTTTTATTCTGGAAGGCGATGCTGTTCTGCACAATATGATTCACAGAAATTTTCTCCCCGCCCAGCTTGAATCCGTTGCCGTCACTGTTTGCCGTGCTGCTTCCATCTGAGGTTTGGCCATTTTTGTAGGCAATGCTGTTCTTGATCGTCACTACGCCAATCGGGCCTGTTTCCGATTTGGTATATAAATCCCAGCCGTCATCTGTATTCCATGCGGCAATACACTTGTCAAAGACGTTGCCCGGTCCAATCGTCAGCTTGGCGGCAAAACCATCAGCATCCTCCCCGTTGTCCGGGTCGAAATTGTCGTGGGAGTATACTCCGATGATCTGGTTATAGCTGGGCCAGTCGCTCATATTGGAGAGTGAGGAGGAATAGCGGCTAATCTGCAGCCCTGAATCCCGGTTATGGTGCATTTCTACATTCTCAATGATATTATAATTGCCGCCAATGAAGATCCCGTTATCTCCGGCACCTTTGATCTCAAGCCCCTTTACCTTCCAATAATGGCCATAAATCTGCAGTCCGCGTTCAGTAGACCCAAAGGATTCGGCGAAGAAATCAAGCACTGGTTTTTCGTTTCCGTAAGCCACAATATTTTTGCGCAAACTGGTGCTTCCGCTGTTCTCCCGTTCAATTGTCACTGGAGCGGAAAAAGTATAGGTTCCCCCGCGCAGATAGATAGTCTCTCCCGGGGCTACTCTGGTAATAGCTGAAGCCAGGGTCGTAGGACTGCCGATGGTTCCGGCATTTCCGGCCGCTCCATTCGGTGAGACATACAGTGAACCCGTTGCCGGAGTGGGTGCCGTTGTTGGTGCCACGGTTGGTGTTGGTGTAACGGTTGCTGTTGCTGTGGGTACAACTGTCGGAGTAGCCGATGGTGCTGGAGTAGGACTGGCCGTAGCCGTCGGTGCCACGGTTGCAGTTGCGGTAGGTGAAGGAGTTGGTGTCGTGGAATCCATAGTAGAAACAACTACATTGTCGAACTTGGCTGCTGTTTTATAAGCGACCAGTCCGATACCGCCGGAAGTCAAGTTGTTATCGTGTGCATTCAGTTGCAAGACATTATTCACATAAAAGTTGATCGTGCTTTCGCTTAGCTCTAGCTTAACCGTGTACACTGTACCGGCAGTGACAGGAAAGTCCGTTTTAGTGGCAAGTGTAGTGCTGGAGCCGCCGACCTTCTTTCGGATTTCCAGCGTACCTCCATTGCTGTTGGATAGCGAAGCCGCGTAATAATTATTGCCATCTGTATAACGGCCGCAGAGATAAGTGCGGTTTGTGCCGTTAAAGTTGTCAATTTTAACATCTGCCTGCACGCTGTAGTCAGTCCAGCTACTGTTTCCCGCCGAGGAGCGCCCTTCCGTATTGCCCGATTGATAATAGACATGAGAGCTTCCTTCCTGCACCACTGTCCATGAGCCTGACGTATGGGTCCAGCTGCCGGCATTGCCGGATTCAAAATCATCACTGAAGATGCTTGCCGCTTGAACAGATGGAATACTTCCACCCACCCCTGCGAGAACCAGCATAGCCGAAAGCGCAATCATTGCAGAGAATGCAAATCGTTTTTTTATTTTCACGTTAACATTTACCTCCAATAGGGTATATTCTTTCAGTACCTGTTGCGGTATTTACGAATTCATCCCTGTTTCCGCTTCTTCAAATCAGCACAGTATCTATCCCGGCATAGCATCACCCCTGATTATTACAGTTATGTGATATATTGAACACCGGGATAATCATCCACGGTGTACATTGCTGAGCATATGAAAAGCCAACAAAAAACATTCGTTTTTGTTGGCCTGCTCGTCTTGTAGGGCTATATGGACTTAAACTATTCAGCTTTGGATATAAGGTTTCAAACTTTGCAGCAGTGTCTGCAGCTTGCCGGAGCACTCTTCGTACATCTGTTTGGCTTCCTTATTGTTGGTGGAAAGGCTGAACAGTTCCAGATCGGCTTCACATTTCTTCAGCAGTGCGTATAGCTGGGGTTTATCCTGCGGCTTGGGCACCTGTACCTTGTCCGCATATAGATCCACGGTAAGTTCGCCATAGGAATCCACCTGGCCGAGGTATACATTTTCAGCGGTTAAACCCTGCTTTTCAAGCTGGCCCTGCAGCCAGCCACGGGACAGATTCAACGTGTCCAAAGGTTCATCCAAGATCTTGCCGTCCATAATGACGGCTTGTGATTCCTTTTCAGGAGCCACTTTAATGCCCATATCTTTTGGTGTCAGCGCCTGATTCTCCCGGGTAAGCAGGACGTTAATTGCTCCATCCGATTCCATGATCGCAAATTCAACATCTGCCAATTTGAAGACATCCTTCTTCCGCAGCTCCTCCAGCAATTCGTCAGTTGTTAAACGCTCTTTTTTCATATTTCCTTCCAGAATTTTGCCGTCTTTGATTAGCACAGTTGACTTGAAGTCAATGAAATCCCTGGCCTTCTTGCTCTTGATTTGCAGAAACTCGATACCAAGGGAGAATGCCACCCAGACGATCAGCGCAATTAATCCCAAATGCCATGTTTTATCGGTATCGAGGGATATGTAAGCCGCCAAGCTACCTACTGTAATTCCAGTGATATATTCGAAAAAAGACAGCTGCGAAACTTGTCTCTTCCCCAGCAGCTTTGTCAAAAAGAAGAGCACAACCACCGCGAAAATTGTCCGCCAAATCACCTCAAGCCATTCCGGCATGATTACTACCTCCTAAGTTTAGAATCACCGCATGTCAACACGCTCATTATTTGTTAAAAGGCGCAGACCTAACCAAGAAATAATTTCTTATTTAATCCAAAAGACCAATGCTTTAAATTACTATTTTTTTCCTGTATTTCTGCACCTTAACCTGTGGATACTATGACTCGTTCAGTTTGCTAACTACCTAAGAGGAGGCAATATCTAATGACTGTATCTTCACAAGTGAAGACTTGCCTGTCATCGCTGAAAAGCGCGCAAGCGAGTCTGGAGCAATTCGCGATGGAGACTCAAAACGAGCAGGCTAAAACTTTGTTCACAAGTGCGGCGGAACAGACGCAGCAAATTGTGCAGCAGGTTGAAGGACGAGTAACCGAATTGGAACAAGAGGAGCCTCAATACAAAGGCTTCTAGGATGTAATCTTTACTCAATAAACAAAAAGCAGCCGTATTTGCAGACATGTCTGCGGATACGGCTGCTTTATTTACGTGAACACTTGTGCGACAACAGGCGTGTTCAGGTTCGCACAACTTTGCCACCTGCTTCTACCCAAGCTGCATTTGCTACGCAGAACGGTTCATGACCTCAGCAATTTCAAGCTTGCGGCCGGTCTTGGCACTCTCAAGGGCGCCGAATACCATCGCCATGCTGTAGCGGTTATCCCTGCAGTCTGTTTCAGCAGGACGCTGCTCGGAGAGCGAAAGGAACATCTCTTCCAGACAGCCATGATGGAAGGTCTCATCCATCGAAACGGCCTGTGCTTCAACCTGCTCATAGTCACGGATGAACTTGCCGGACTGGTCACCACCTGCGATTACTTCAGCATATGGCATGCCTGCACCATCCCAGAGAATAACCCCTTTCTCCCCCTGAATCCGCCACGACGCTTCCCAAGAGGTGGGTGCACCTTCCGCACACCAGGACCCTTGGTAGCAAAATACAGAGCCATCCGACATTTCGAAGATGCAAATAGCGGCGGCTTGGCCTTCATACCAGGAGCCGGGTGGATTAAATTCCTGGCAGTACACTGTAACCGGATCAGCTCCGCTGATGAAACGGGCCTGATCGAAGGTGTGGATGGCCATGTCCAGCAGGAGCGGACTGCTCATCACCTCGCGGAAACCGCCGAAATGGGGTGCGAGAAAGAAACTCGCTCCGATATAACCCGTCCGGCCGACCGTACCTGCTTCGATTAGCCCGCGCAGCGAGCGGATGCGCGGATCGTACCTGCGGTTCTGCATGACAGCATGTGTTCGTCCGGTACGTTCCGACAACGCGACAATCTCATTACACTCCTCTATCGTTTCAGCCAAGGGCTTCTCGCTGAACACGTCACATTCCAGTTCAAGTGATGTACTTGCGATAGAATAATGACTGGACGGAACTGTGACGTCAAACACAAGGTTGGCACCCGTTTCTATAATGGCCTGCCGTATCTCCGTAAAGGCCGGAGTGGAAAGCCCATATTTCCCGGCCATAGCCTGTGCCGACTCCAGCTGGATATCTACTAGGGCAACGATTTCGACCTCCGGGCGTTTCAACGCATAGCTGATCCATTCATTGGCCATTCCTCCGCAACCGGCAATCGCTACACGGTATTTTGCTCTCATTGGTAGTTCCCTGCTTTCTGTATTAGACCGGATTGGGTACAAAGCTACCGCCGCGGCAGTGTTTCAAATAGTTCAGAGCATGAACTTGTCCGGTCATCTCCAGCTCATCACGATATACCGGGTCATGCCAGCCTTCAATGTCGATGGTACCTTTGTAACCGGCTTGGCGCAATATCGTGATCACATCAGCCCAGTTCGTGTCTCCAAAACCCGGGGTCCGGTGCCATACATAAGGCTTCGGACCATGAATGCCGTATTCCTTGACAATGTCCCAGGCGATTGTAGCATCCTTCCCATGGACATGGAATATTTTATCCGTCCACTTGCGCAGCTGCGGGAGCGGATCAATCAGGGCGACCATCTGGTGGCAGGGCTCCCACTCCAAACCGAGGTTATCTGCCGGAACCGCGTTGAACATCTTTTCCCAGGCTGTAGGATTATGCGCAATATTCCAGTCTCCGGAGTCCCAATTGCCGCCCATCGAGCAGTTCTCAAATGCTATTCGAACCCCCCGGTCAGCCGCTCTCTTGGAAAGTTCCCCGAAGACCTGCGTGAATTTAGGTATTGATTCATCTATTGACTGCCCTGTCAGACGTCCTGTGAACCCGGATACCATACCGGTGCCGAAGAGATGGGCATGATCAATCAAACGTTCCCAGCTGGCCAGGGTATCCGCATTATCGCCGGAACCGGTTAGCGGGTTGCCGAATATGCCGACTGAGGAGATGACAAAATCATGCTCAGCAGCCAGTTCCCGCACACGCGCCGCGGTTTCTGTCAGATTCGTCTCTCCGGTGGTCTGCCAAAAGGTAAGACTGAAGGATTCAAATCCGTGTCCAATAATTTGTGGAATTACTCTTACAGCATCTCCCCCACCAACCAGTGTTCCAATTCTCATAGTATCTTCCATCTTGTGTACCACTCCAATATTGGTTTATATTAAGTTCAGCAAATCAAGTATATAGCTCATTTGGTGAGAATTCTCGTCTTATCTTGTGTTAATATAGCTCAATATTGGGGGAGTTGAAAGAAGTCATGACTTATCCAAAGGAGCTTAAGGAATACCCTCAGCTCGAAGAGAAAACCTATCCGTTCCGCCTTTTTTTTAATGAGTGCCGGGAGGCAAAAGTGGAACAGAATATCCTTTTCTTGCATTGGCATGAGCATTTCGAAATCATTGTGATGCAGGAAGGCCATGCGATCTTTCATGTGGACAGCAAACCTTATGAAGCCGGGCCGGGTGATGTGATTATTGTTCCTTCAGGCGGTTTGCATGTCGGTTACAGTTTATACAGCGGAGATATTTCTTACGTATCCATCGTGTTCCATGCTTCACTGTTCAAAGACAGAAACCAGGACTCCCAGCATGAGCAATTCGTAGCACCCTATTTGAATAACCGTTT
Organism: Paenibacillus sp. FSL L8-0340; assembly: GCF_038593145.1. Lineage (NCBI taxonomy): Bacteria > Bacillati > Bacillota > Bacilli > Caryophanales > Paenibacillaceae > Paenibacillus > Paenibacillus sp. FSL L8-0340. The sequence continues at coordinate 3,444,124 of NZ_CP151967.1, read as the reverse complement.
TCAGTTTCCGGTCAAACCCGCCGATCTGAACCCGGCTTGCTTCTGTTATTATCCCCTGCTGCAAGCCATCATTGCCGAGGTGCGCAGTAAAGGCCCTGCTTTTCAACTGGTCGTGAAGAACCAATTGCATTTGTTCTTTACCCTGCTGTCGCGCAGCTTTCCGCCGCAGCAATTGTCAGAAAGGCATCAGAGCGAGCGCCATTCCATTAACCGCGAACGATTTAAACCGCTGCTGGAGTATCTGGAAGCTCATTTTGATGAGAAGATCTCGATTGAATGGGCTGCAAAGTTTGTCAATCTGAATCCTTATCACTTCTGCAAAACCTTCAAAAAGCTGACCGGACGCACCTTTATCGACTATGTGAACTTAAGCCGGATCCATGAAGCTGAACGTCTGCTGCTGGATTCGGATTTGAGTGTGACAGAAATTGCCGGGAGAGTGGGCTGCGACAACCCCAATTATTTCACCAAGCTCTACAAGCAATACAAAGGGATTACTCCTTCCGGGGCGCGCAAATAGTTCTCTCCTACATCTATAATGATGTTTTATTGATAATTACATTTCGGATATTTCCACCCAGCGTCTCTGTTCAATAGAACGTTCAACAGCTTCCAGAACAGCCTGACATTTTACTCCGTCATGGAAGTTTGGCTCCGGCTGGCGTCCTTCCGCAATGGCGGTGGAGAGCTCCAGCATCTCGTGGATAAACGTATGCTCGAACCCGATGGTATGGCCCGGCGGCCACCAGGCTTCGGCATAATCATGGGCCGGATCGGTGGCAAGCACACGCCGGAAGCCCTGTACATCCTCGTCGTCCGAGGTTAAGTACACCTCCAGCTCATTCATCCGTTCGAAATCGAATTTCACGCTGCCCAGACTGCCGTTAATCTCAAAGGAATTGGTCGAGCGGTGACCCGCAGCAAAACGGGTAGCTTCAAAGCTGCCCAAAGCACCACTTACAAACCGGGCCAGAAACAGTGTCGCATCGTCAACGGTCACTTCTCCTTTGGGGGCATCTTTGCTTGCCTTCGCACTTAGGCCGGTCATCTCAGCGGCTAGCGGACGCTCTTTGATAAAGGTCTCGCTCATTCCGATTACTTCCTGCATATCGCCGACCAGGAAATGGGCAAGATCAATTAAGTGTGCTCCAAGATCGCCATGCGAGCCGGAACCGGCAATCTCCTTCTGCAATCTCCACACCAGCGGGAAATCCGGATCTATAATCCAGTCCTGCAGAAACCAGGCACGGAAATGATAGATCTTCCCGAGTCTTCCGCTCTCTATCAGCCGCTTCGCCAGCCTGACTGCCGGTGAGAACCGGTAATTGAAGCCCACCATATGAATGATGCCCGCATCCGTCGCAGCCTCCAGCATTTCACGGGAATCCGCAAGATTCAGCGCCAGCGGCTTTTCGCAGAAAATATGCTTGCCTGCTTTGGCTGCCGCCAGAGCAATTTCCTTATGGGCATTGCTGGGCGCGTTGATATCAATGAGATCAATATCCTCGCGGGAGATGAGCTCTTTCCAGTCGGTCACACTATCAGACCAGCCGAGCTGTAAAGCTGCTTCTTGCACCGCAGCGGTATTCCTCCCGCATATCATAGACATCTCAGGTCTCAGTGTCTGCGGAAAAAACATGGGAAGGCTGCGGTAGGCGTTGCTGTGGGCTTTGCCCATAAACTTGTAGCCAATCATTCCGATGCGAAGCTGTTTCATCTTATTCCTCCTTAGGTTCACTTTTCTTTGATGAAGCACGAACGACGAATTCCGTGGCAAATGACTTTGTAACCGCTTAATGTACACGCGTACATTCTTTCATGCCGTTTCACATTCGTCAACCTGAAATTCCTTTCGCCCTTTAAATACTTCCCCCAAATCAGTTCGCCGCTTCGGGCATCAATGTATCTCAATTTACGGTTGACGAATCCAGAAGAAGGCTCAGACCGTGAAATAGTAACAAGTTCGTAAATCAGCCGGTATACCGGCCGCTCCGCATTAGAATCCTTAATCCATTTAAGCTTGACATCCATATAACGCTTATAGATTTCTAAGGCTACCTCGGGTGTTAGAAGCGGGGCAAGCCTGTGCTCATCCAACGGTTGGAGCATCCCGCGTTGGCGTGCTGTCTTCCATCACCAAACGGTAATGCTGGGGAATTGCGACAATGTTCATTGCTTGCGTGCGCAGTCTATCAAAGTTTGCTTCCATTTCAACCTCCAGCCAATTGAGTTACTCCGGATAATCTTTCAGCCAAACCTGTACATGCTTCAAAAAACGCCGGGTTGCCGGTGATGCATACTTCATAGAATGAACGGCAATACCAAGCGAACGAAAACTGCGCTCCTCCAGCTCCAGCATAGCTACATTATGATTCTGGCGCGAGATGACCATTTCAGGGAGAACACTGATGCCGAGACCATTTTCCACCATTGCAATGATGGCATAATCATCTCCGGCCGTGAATTTGATATTCGGCTGGATTCCCGCCCGCTCAAATACACGTCTGGCATCATAATCCGATCCGGCCTTCTGGATAATGAAATCCTCATAGGCCATTTGCGCAAGCGGCATATATGGTGCTTTGCTCAAGGGATGTTCTTGGGAGAGAATGGCCAGCATCCGGTCCTGTTTCAGGGGAAACACCTCAAATTTATCCCGGGTGGGGAGTGAAATAAAACCGCAGTCGACGACTCCAGCCTCAATCCACTGCTCAATCTCCAGATAGCCGCCCTCCATCAGCTTGAATTCAATATATGGGTATTCCTTGCGGAACTCTTTAATCATCCCCGGCAGCCAATGCACAGACACACTGGTAAACGTGCCAATCGTAATCGTCCCCGTTTCCAGCCCGTGAATGTCGGCAACCTGCTGCTTCAACTGCTCATTCCATTTCAGAATTTCACGGATAGGCTGCACTACCTGCTCACCGTTGACTGTTAATTTGACCCCTGAGCGGTTTCTTACCAGCAGCGAAAAGCCGAATTCCATCTCTAGACTGCTGATGGTATGACTGATCCCGGACTGGGTAAAGCCCAGAACATCAGCAGCTTTAGTCAGGCTGCCCAGCTCCACAACCTTCAGAAACACCTCATATTTAGTGATGCTCAAGGACTCCGTCCCCCTTCTTAACTTTCATGAATTTTTCTCATGCTTCCTATGATAAACATTCAGTTACCTTATGTAATAAGCCATATTATACTATAATCACTTGACGTAAAGAAGGATGATGACGAGATGAAGCCGCTTAAGGCTGAGCTAATGCTCATTGTAGTAACGATGTTCTGGGGTTCCTCCTACATCTTCATGAAGATGGGACTGGATACACTGGGGGAATTTAATCTGATTGCACTGCGTTTCGGACTTGCTTTTGTGCTGGCGGCCATTTTGTTTCACAAGCGTCTACGCAGAATAGACCTTAGAACCCTGAAATATGGAGCACTGCTCGGATTCCTGCTGCTGGTCGTATTCACCTGCATCACCTTCGGACTGAAGACGACTACTACCTCCAATGCCGGATTTCTGGTCGCTTTGACCGTTATTTTTGTTCCACTGATTGATGTACTTGTTTTCAAAAAAAGAGTCGCTCCCCCGCAGATCTTTGGCGCTGTGCTGGCCATTTCGGGGATCGGGCTCCTGACCTTAAATTCCTCGCTGCATGTGCAGCCGGGTGACCTGCTGTGCATCCTGTCAGCAGTATTTTATGCTGTACAGATCCTGGTCACAGGAAAAGCGGTAAAAACCTGCGACTCCTTGAATATCGGCATTTTGCAGTTAGGTTTTGCCGGTGGGTACGCCCTTGTGCTGTCTGCTGTCTTCGAGACACCGTCATTGCCGTCTTCCATGCCAGGCTGGATTGCCATTCTTGCGCTTGGCATTCTCTGCAGCGCCTGCGGCTTTATCTTACAGCCGGTAGCCCAGAAGTACACTACCCCGACACGTACCGGCCTGATCTTCTCCCTCGAGCCTGTGTTTGCTGCCTTTTTCGGCTTCTGGTTTGCCGGGGAACAGCTGTCCATGCAAGGTTACACCGGGGCAGCGCTAGTGCTGCTGGGGATCGTCGCCTCCGAACTGCTGGGAAAAATGCCGCTGAACGCCAGCATGAACCGAATGCCGGGAAAACGCAGGGCGGATTTGTGAAACAGTCATGGCTATGGAGGCTTTGCGTAGCATGCTTGTTATTCTACATTAAAGGTAAAGTACTGTTTCGGAAAAGGCTCTTTAATCAGCGTAAAATGCCACCACTCTTTGCTGTACGGCTTAAACCCATGCTTCACCATAGCCTCTTTCAAAAGCTTGCGGTTGGCATGCTGCTCGGCGCTGACCAGTGAAGTATTATAATAGGAGATCTCGCCGAAAAAATCATACGGGCTGCCCATATCGACCAGGGCACCCGTTTTTTTGTCGGCGAGAGACAGATCAACCGTGCTGCCTCTGGAATGTCCCGACTTTTTGGCGATAAAACCAAGCTTGAAGAGATTTTGTTTGTCCAGCTTCGGATAATACTGCAGCTTCATCTTAATGTCTCCGGCATCCTGCGACCAGCGGACAAAATGATTAACTGCTTTTTGCGGGCGGTAAGCGTCATATATTCTAAGAATGTATCCTTTTCGCTCCAAATCGTCACTAACCTTCTTCAATGCCGTCGCCGCCGTTTTCGAGAAGATCGCCAGAGGAGCTTTGTACCCGTCAATCCGTGTACCGGTAAAATTATTACAGCTATAATAACGAATTTCATATTGTGCGGTTGGAATGATCTCATCCAGATAAACAAAACCATTGGGCAGGTTCTTCTTCTTCTGGGTGCTAACTTGCTGTGCTGATGCGCCTGCCTTCTGTCCGGGTTCACCTGCCGCTGTTGCAGAGCTTTCGGTGTTGCCTGAGGTCATCCCCAAGATCAGTAAGAGCATGATCACCGTCAGCCTTTTGCCTGTCCTATGCTGCTTCATAATTTAGATAGAGCTCCTTCCTTCCCCTAGTTCGGGTCCAAGTACGTATTGATAAACTTTTGAACATCAGGAGTAAACTCATTGTTATTGCGGTCGAGCAGTGCAAGCAGCTCCTCTATGGTTCTGAGAAGTTCGCTGTCTCCGCTGCCGGTCAGAATTGCAGCTTCATAAGCTTGCCGGAGTTCAGAGTTAATAATAACCGGCCCCCCCTCCTCGATATAATCATACGCAGGTGAATTGCCGGAGCCAATGAACAGATTTACTTTTTTACTCCACAGTGCAAGTTTGACCGCTTCAAGCCTGTCAGAGAGCGGATACCTGCTAACGAATTCTTCCATTACAAGTGTCCTCGCCAAAAGCTCATTCCAGCTAATTATGATTGCAGCCTCCTTGAGACTAGGCCTGTTCGATTCTGCTGCCATCATATCTAAATATGTTCCTATGTCAGTCTTTATATAAGGCTTAAATGCCTTATAGCTTTCATAATTCATTGCCGGATAGTACATGCCTTCACTGGTTCTGATTATATACCCGTTATCTCGTCCTTCAATTAGTACTGCACGTATCTTGGGATCTTTAATGTTGTTTAGCAAGGAGGCATAGGTAAGTCCATTTTTCCGAACTGCTGCGTCAATCGCCTGCCGAACGGCCTCCGCTTCTAACTTCCCCCTATATTTTGGCAATTCTGCTTTCTGCGCATTTTCTAACTGCAAAGTCATTTGGGTAGCATACCAAAGCCCGGCTTCGTCAATATGATTGATGAGATAGCTGCGCGCCTTAGCGAGTGTGGAAGACTGCTGTACATACGTCTGGAATTGTTTGTAAACGGCTGCGGATTGCTGTGTACCAGCGGCGTAAGCAGGCTGAGCTACGAATGCTGAGTATCCTGCCGCCGCACCCAGAAGAATGGATAAGCTGAGCAGGATCTTTCTATTCCAATGTGAACCGAATTGGCTCTTCTGTGTCATAATGCCCCCCGTATAGTACGTGATTCATGTTCAGCAGGAGTGATATCCTTGCGCCGGTAGATGCCCATAAGCAGTCCAAGCGCCGCATATTCAATGAGAACATGGCCGCCATAGCTCATGAACGGAAATGGAATGCTGGTCAGAATTATTTTGCCGCTTAGCACCAGCAGACCGTAGAACAGTCCCATAGCAAGTATGAGTGATAGAGCAATAATAACACTCTTGCCATAATCATCTTTCACTGCCTGAATTGAAGAGAAGAGCTTGATTAAAAACCAAAGAGTTATACCCAGCAGCACCAGCCCGCCGCCCCAGCCGAAGCAGTATACCAGATAAGCAGGAAGCATATCTGAATATGCATAGGACAGCCTCTCGAATTCAGCACCGAAGCCATGTCCGCTCCAGCCTGCTGATGCAATTACCTCATTCAGGGTCTGATAGACAAAACCACTGGACTCCGGATTGATATTGTAATTGATTGCACCCAGAATCCGGTCTCTCATCTGTTGATTATTCCACGCATACCGGAGGCCCGCCGCTAGAAAAAAACCACCGATCAACGTCGAACGCAACCAGGCCCCGGAAAGCCAAGTATACAATATCAGAGAACAGGCCAAATACAGCAACAACACTGGTATGGGGCCAGCAATGATGTAGGCCGCCGCCGGTCCAAGGAGAACAACTAACTCCGGGAGCAAATTCCGCTTAGTTCCCAGCTTGCCATCCGCTTTAAATTTTGAGAAGATGCCTGCCAGCGCAACCAGCACAATATATGGACTATAGGAGACCAGGTTGAGCACGATTCCCCCAAAAACCAAAAAATAAGTCCGGCTCCCGTTCACATAGAGGCCCCATTTCAAACTTGCGATTATCCCTGCTATTGAAAAGATGTACAGCAGCCAGGACAGCTTTTGAAGCCTGCGGAAATTGATGAAATAGCAGGCAGTCATTAAAGCAATCCCGATCAACATAAAGCTAAATTGCTTCGGCAGAAAGCTTGCAGGAACTCTCGGGTTGTTCATAAAGCTTGCTTCCAATGAGCTCATCCCCAGCAATCCAATCACAGAGAACAACAGCAAAGCTCCCAGCAAACCCCATGGAGTTTTTGGTTTATGAATATGATGAAGATCCTTTCCCACAGCTTTTGGATCACCCATTTGCGCAATCGCCAAAACTTCTGCTTCTGCTTGGGATGCACCAAGACTTTCCTGCTCAAGCATTAGATCCTCCAAATGACCGCTAAGCTCGCTGCGGATCTCGGCATGCATTTTCTTGGCTTTGACTTCACCGCATACGTTGTCCAAATACTGCTCCAGCCCACTTTTCGACTCCACTATGCTCCACCCTCCCCAAGTACAGTATCCACCGCTTTTTTAAATAAGCGCCACTCGGACTGTTTCTCCTTCAGCTCCTCCGCGCCTTCCTTCAATATCCGGTAATATTTGCGCTTCCGCCCCTCAACCTCCACCCAGTAAGACTCTACCCAGCGCTCACTTTCCATCGCATGGAGAATGGGATACAGTGTGCCTTCTTTTAAAGAAAACACACCTTCCGAACGTTGCTCCAGCTCCCTGATCAGTTCATATCCGTACTGCGGCTTGTCCAGCAGCAGCGTTAGTATCAATGTCCCTGTGCTGCCCTTCAGCATTTCTTTGCTGACTTTCATTTTGTTAACACTCCCTTCAGGATTCAAATAGACCAAAGTCTGACACCGTTTCTCAATACATCGTTATTCTATGTATACTATACTTTATTTTACAAATAACGTCCAGCATATGGAAAAAGCACACCCGCGCTGCGGATGTGCTTCTAAAACTGTAAATGTTCTTATTAGTGCATCATGCCTTGTGCTTTGTGCTGTACAATGACACGTTTCAGGAAGAAGGCGACAACCAGTCCAACAATAGCCATAATCATTCCGAAGATAAAGGCGTTCTGAACCCCATGTGTAAATGCCGGAACAATATTGATAGGATCGGCTGGATTAGTTACGGTCTTCATGAAGCTCTTCGAGCCAGCGGTCATGATGCTGACTGCCAAGGCAGTACCGATTGCACCGGCTACCTGCTGAAGTGTATTCATAATGGCAGTTCCATCGGGATAATATTGCAGCGGCAGCTGGTTAATCCCGTTCGTCTGGGCAGGCATCATAATCATCGAAATCCCGATCATCAGCGCACTATGAAGCACGATAACGAACACAACGGTGGATGTTGGAGTGATACTGGAGAAGAACCACAGGGATACCGCTACAAGGACCAACCCTGGAATCACGAGCCACTTAGGTCCATATTTATCGAACAAGCGTCCCATGATCGGCGACATCAGACCATTAATAATTCCGCCAGGAAGCAGGAGCAGGCCGGCTTTAAAGGCAGTATAACCTTGGCCTTGCTGCAGATACATCGGAAGAATCAGCATGGATGAAAGGATAACCATCATACAGATGAAGACCATAAGCACGCCGACTGTAAACATAGGATATTTGAATGCACGCAGATTAATCATCGGCTGCTTCATCGTTAATTGGCGAACAGCGAACAGCACGAGTGCTACTACACCGATAGCGATGGCAATAATAACTTTCGGGCTTCCCCAGCCCGCTTCTTCACCGGCACTGCTGAATCCGTAGACAATGCCTCCAAAACCTAACGAAGACAGCAGAATGGAAAGTGCATCAATTTTCGGCTTCGTCACTTCAGAAACGTTCTGCATAAACAGAATTCCGAAGATCAGTGCAGCAACCAGGAACGGCAGCGACAGCCAGAAAATCCAGTGCCAGCTTAAGCTCTCAATCAATAGTCCGGCAATGGTTGGGCCGATTGCTGGAGCAACCATGATCACGAGTCCTATCAATCCCATCGCGCCCCCTCTTTTCTCGGCAGGGATGATGAGCAGAATCGTATTGAACATCAGCGGCAGGAGCAGTGCAGTTCCCATCGCTTGAACGACGCGTGCCGTAAGCAGAAACTCAAAACTTGGCGAAATGGCAGCCAGGAAGGTTCCCAGAATTGAGAAGCTTACTGCAGCGATAAACAACTGTCTTGTTGTGAACCATTGCAGCAGCAGGCCTGAAATCGGAACGAGAATTCCGAGTGTCAGCAAGTAAGCTGTTGTCAGCCATTGGGCCGTTGTAGGTGTGATATTCAGAACCTGCATTAAATCCGTCAACGCCACGTTCAACGCAGTCTCACTGAACATGCCGATAAATCCGGCGAGCAATAAGGACACGAGGATCGGAATTGTCTTGAACTTTCTTTCTGGGGTTTGCTTCTTTCCTTGCATCGTTGCTTCCACTCTTGTATCCTCCTGAAAATGTATAGTTTTCTCTCTATATGCTTTCTTGTCAATCCAGTATGGCTGGTATAGCTCTAGCAGCAGCAAGCAGCGGCTGTGTATTGCGGTGTGTCAACGTCTGGTGCAGTGCACCTTCAAACAATGAGATCACAACGGAAGCTTTATCGGCTGCCATTTGTTGATCTTTACCCTCAGCAAGCAGCCGTTGCATGACGACGTCCTGCCAGTCGTTAAATACGGCTTGGCATGCCGTCCGCAGCTCCTCGCTGACGCAGGAGGTTTCTACAGATAGCCAGAAGCTGAACGGAACAACACCTTTAAAGGTTGAGCTCTCAGCAGCAGCAGCCATTTCCAGAATAAAATCTTGAATCGCGATTGCCGCACTTTTGCCATTCTCCACATAATGACGCAGCTGCTTAGCAACGATCTCACTGGTCCGGTTAATGCAGGTCAAGGCCAGCTCCTCTTTGCCATGGGGAAAATAATAATATAGCGATCCCTTCGGCGATTCGCTGTCTTTAATGATCTGACTTAGCCCGGTGGCATGATAGCCTTGGGTGAAAAACAACCTTGAAGCGGTGTTCACAATCGCCTCTCGTGCATTGTGCTTGTTCGACAAGCTCTACACTTCCTTTTACTTTTATAACAATCGGTCTACATAATAAAACCACGGAAGAGGCCTAAATGTCAACGCGAAATTATTTTAAAATTAAACTTTACGGTGCCTCCACTCTCTCATGTTGATAAATATCTTTTTAATAACAAGACTGCTTTAGCCCGGTCATTGGTACCGATCTTGGAATAAATGTCACTTAAATAGTTCTTTACCGTTCCTTGAGTCAAAAATAATTTTCCGGCAATTTCCTTTGAGTTATACCCTTCAATAAGCAGCCTTGCAAGGTCAAGTTCTTTTTGCGTTAGCTCAAGTTCCTTACCTGCTTTTTCAAACCCCCTGTTCTTATTGCGGATCGTGAGAGCAAGCTTTTTTGCCACTTTACCAGTAAGCAGCACATTTCCGGAAAGCGCTTCATCGATGGATTGAACAAGCTTTTCTCCATCAATGTCTTTAAGCAAATAACCGGAAGCTCCGTTGCATAAAGCCTCTATAATATACTCATCATCGTCGAAGGTCGTTAAGATGAGTATGATCACATGCGGGTGAAGCTCCTTAATGGCTTCGGTTGCCTTTACGCCTCCCATACCCGGCATACGGATGTCCATCAGGATGACATCCGGAACAACCGAGTGAAGCCGTTCAAGCGCTTCTTCGCCGGTTTGAGCCGTCCCAACGATCTCTATCTCCGATCTTATCGAAAGCAAAGTTTCCAGACCTTCAAGCATAATTTTATGATCATCCACAAGCATGACGCTGATTTTGCGATCGCAATCCATTAACCGTCCCCCCTTGCAACAGGCATCCGGACATGGAGTGCAAATCCCTTCATAGGCTCACTTTGCACAGTTAATTGACCTCCAATGGCCTCAATTCTTTCTTCCATCGTTTTCAGACCAAACCCATATATGAATGAATCGCTGCCGATTCCATTGTCCTTTACCCTAATATGAATCGTATCTTGCTGCTCAAGGACAGAGATCTCCATTGCACTTGCTTTGCCATGTTTTAGCGCATTGGTGATCGATTCCTTTATGAAGTTGATCATAACATACTTCTGAATAGAGATTAGATGGGTGACCTCCTCGTAATGCAAAATAAATTGAACGCCCGTCTGCTTCTCCGTATCGGTCATGATCTTCTGTATTCCTTCCTTAAGCCCCAAGTCGCCAATAGTCCCTTCCTTTGCTTTTAATGTTTTGACAACCTGACGGATATTACCGAGCCCTTGCTTCAGCTGCTCGCGTGCGATGAGGATCTTCCGAAGAGATTCCTCCGGTTTTCTATCGAAGAGCAGTTGGGCTCCCTCAAGGGCGACGATCGCTGTAGTTAACGTGTGTCCCACCGTATCATGAACCTCTTCCGCAATCCTCGTTCTCTCTTTTAATGCGGCCACCTCTTCTCTCGTTTTAGCTTCCTGGATCAACGATTCGTTTAATCGAAGGTTCATATCCCTTTGATTGAGCAGCAGCTTGGTGCTCCAGATTGGTATTACCAAAAACGAATAGCTCAATATATGGAACATATTCCGCCATAAATCTTCTCCGCCTGGTGACCACAAAAAAATGTAGGCTAAATATCCGCCATAGGCAAACGGAAAAGCGTACCACGACTTGTAGTTCAAGAGAAGATCCGCAATAAAGAGAACAAATACGATACTCTCGATTTCTGTTCTGCTTCCCAGGAATAGAAGAAAGAGGAGAACGATTTCGACAATCGGGGATATGGCTACAATGGGATGATACTCGGGATGATTTAACACTCGTTTCGAGTGTCTTAAGAAATAAAGCGCGATCAGGATCGTAACCACCGCAAAGCCTTTATATAGAGATAAAACAAAGTAAAGCAATAGCAGGACCACGTAAGAGCATGCCAGTCCATAGAAAAATAATCTCGATACTTTCGTATTGCTTAGGGTATGAACTGTTGAAATATTCATGAAACCACACATCCTTTAGAAATCGCTCACTTCACAGCATGATTCCTAGAATGGCCGCAATAACGCCTACAAGCACTGGTATGGCTTCCACCCCATGAATAATGACGGATGGCCAAAAGCTGCGATATCTGACATTTAAAAAGCCGAAAAAAATCGATCCGATGAGAATCATAGGGATATCTGTTATTTTATGCAGGTGGTAAAAAGCGAACAAAACGCCGTTCATGGCCCAATCCCATCTTCCAAAGGCTCCCTTCATCTGCGGCAGCAGAATGCCACGGAAGAACAACTCTTCTCCCAGTAAATAATTAAACAAACAACTGACAAGCGCAATACCGAGCAGATACCAGGCACCGACAAATTCAGGAGCCATCAGATTTTGTATCTTTGTATACTCCTGAGGAGCCATAAACGGGAAAATCCGGTTGAGCGCTTCTCCTACAAACTGGAACATACCTGAGTTTTCAAAGAAAAAAGCGTATAGGATGATTGGAAGCGTAAATGTATAAGCGACTTTGTAAACTTTAAATTTTTTCGGATGAACCGGATGATTCAGCCACAGTCTTTTTTTCAGCTTCTCCCAGCTTAAACTGCCCAGTTCTTTTTTCAAGATGATGACAGATAGTACAAACTGCCAGATCATGCCGACAATCATAAGCATCCAAAAGACAATAAGCGGATGAAAACTGACGATTGGCACCAGAAACGGCATCAGTCCGAATCGAATAAAGAACATTGGCAACGTGACTAAAGCCCATAAACCCAATATTTTTCCAACACTATACTGCTTGATTTCTATTTCGTTATTCAACCTTCCCGCTCCTTCTTGACTAATTTATTTCCCGTAGTAAATATATTTAAGAAGACCGTCATATGATAAGTGACGATCGTCATAAACCATCCGAAAGAAGGAAGTTCTCCCCACAATTGGACGGTGCTTTCGTCGTTCAGTTATTAGCAAAAAAAAACCTCAATCCCGAAGGAAAGAGGGTCTTAAAATGATGTGCTTACTGTGCGATTTTAACTGTAATGCATCTACTATAGATGTTTTCCCAGAACTCGTAACACCGTTTAAAAATACGATTCTACCTTTGCTCATCCTGTTTATACCCCTTATTAGTTGCAATGTACTTACTTACGCCTCTTAGGGCTAGTCCTTCTCAATAACTTCCCTATATAATAAACAACTATTCCAAGTAGCATCAAAACAGTGACTTCTATCATTCTCCACATTGGACTATATGCATTTCCAAATGCGATTTCACGTTGTAGATAATCAAGCGATTTGTACTTATCTACAATATCTGGAACAGAGTTCATTGTAAGATACACCCCTTGAATAAATTGAATAGCATAATAAACAAATACAAATATTAGTCCTACAATTAGTGCTCGAAATAATGGTTTTTTCATAGTGACCTCCTTGTTATCAGTACCTCTTTTCACCCATTTGTAGCATGCATTATTTATGTCGACTTTCCATATAATCTCAATTTCCAATCTCTCTTTATTTCCATTTTAAATTAAAACAGCCTTTTTCAAGAATATACTCTTGATTGGAATTTTTTAAAACTACATCAAATTTTTGATGATACGGGTGCATAAATAAATCATATTGAATTCTACGCTCTTCATGAGATTTTCTTAAATAATTAATATCTGTTCCTCTTTCAGAAACATCACGTATACTCCTTCTCATCAACTCGGTTTCTCCATCCGTATATAAGTAAACTTTCAGGTCATACAAATTTGGGTCTGTAAAGGCTACACTCATGCCTTCCACTATATTTATTTTGTTGTGTGAAGATATTAACGTACTCTTTGTATAATTCGTGCCTATCGTATAAAAATCTAAACCATCTCTTAACATATGAATGTCTCTCTCTAAAGCGAATATATTATGAGCAGCATGGTGACAAGCAGTCATTTTTTCATGATGATGTTCATTGTTATATTCATAGTCGATAAAAGTGTATTTCCTAAGCTGAGAGCTGATAATATAGGGGTCAGTATTAATATAATTCACATCATCATGTTCCAGAAGCTTTAAAAAATTATGGGCAAACGTTGTCTTTCCAGATGCACCATGACCCGAAATCCCAATGATGACTCTTTTAACCTCACCGTTAATCAAATTGGCTATCTTATGTAATACCTGATCCATATTTACCCCCATTTTATTCTATTAATTGATGTTCATTATTTTTTAATTATAAAGCAGTTTCCATACAAAAGTAGGTAATTTGCACAAAAAAAGCGCAGAGTTGTTGGTTTCAACACTACGCTTTTTTGGGTTATGCGGTCATCTTTTTTTTAACTTTCCGAGCTAGTTTTAATGCACCCTGATCGATATATTACATATAATAATGCGACATAATGCGACGAATTGAATCTCCACCACTTAGCTGACGCTTGGAGGGGTGGATGGGTTCGTCCATACCAGGATGCTTTATACGTCAGCTGACGCATCCATTCGCCCCAGGACGCATCTGCGATGGACTTGGAGAGTTTGGGATTTTGAATCATTTTCGCCACACGCAGATGTTCGATGCTGATCGTTTGGCACTCACGGATCAGCTTCGTTGTCATCTTGTGGAGAAAATCGTTCCGGGAATTTGCAGTGTGTTCGTGAATACGGGCAATGTGTTGCTTGGCTTTCTTCCAGTTGGAGCCCCCTGGTGTGCGTCTCGTCAAACGCCGCTGCCACAGCGCAAGCTTTTTCTCGTATTGACGGTAAAACCTGGGGTTGGCAAAATGCTCCCCGCTTGAGCACACAGCGTATTCCTTAAGCCCCAAGTCAATGCCGATATGTGCATCTGCTTGACAAAATACTTATCGCTGGCGTTTTGCCGTACCGTAGCGGACAGTATGCGACCCTCCAGCTTCCGGGAGTTGGCGAAACGCATCCAGCCGAGCTTAGGAAGCTTCAATCGGTTGCCTTCAATGGCGATATTTCCGTTCGTGAATTTCGTGGTGTAGCTTTGTACTGGATGCTTCCGGCTTTTGAAGCGAGGCGCTTGATTTTGCTTTTTGAAAAAGCGGTCAAAGCTATCTGCCACATGCCGAACGGCAGACTGTAAAGCAATGCTATCGACTTCTTTGAGCCAGTCATATTGTGTTTTTAGGACGGGGAGCTGTGTCGCACAGGTCTGATAGGACAAGCCTTTGCCTGTCTCGGCATAGGTTTGGTTCCACTCTTCCAGGAAATGATTGAATACAAAGCGGCAACAGCCAAACATTCGACGAATGAGTTGCTGTTGCTCGGTATTCGGGTAGATGCGGTATTTATAGGCTTGATGAACGATCATGTGCGACACCCCCTTTTGTAGTATTTTCTCACAATATAGCACATATGTTCGCTGAATAGTTGAAAACCGCCGATTCATCTCCGCCTAGAGGTCGGAGTCTTTTCGGCTTTTGAAGATAAAACTATTATAACATGCGACGCTGCGCGCTTAAATGCACACCGTGAACCATATTTTATAATACCAATTGTTCCATGCATCAATTATGGTTAAATTTCCTGATTCCCTTTCCATCAAAGTGTTATATGCCCTCTTGTCTTTTTGAGTTATCGTTTCCCGATAGTTCAATGACTAATTACTTAGTAAAAGTTTCATACCCTCATGGCTAGCAACAAATCCAAGTCGTTCATAGAACCGATGGGCATCTTTACGTTTTTTATCAGTTGTCAGTTGAATTATCCCGCAACCCATTGCTCTAGCCTCATTAATAGCATAACGAAATAAGGACTCTCCAACTCCTGTTCCACGATAATCACTGTCAATACGAACACCTTCAATTTGACCGCGTGTCGTTCCTAATCTTGCAATCCCCGGAATAATTGTAAGCTGAAGACAACCAATAACTTCGTTGTTATCCAAAGCAACGATTATGGAGTTACCAATCTGCTGTTCAATCTTTGCAAAAGCATCACTGTATGCTTTGGGCAGTGGGTGTTCAAAACGCTCACGGGTAGCCCCCAATTCATCATCTGCTAATAAACGGACAATTGCAGGAAGATGGTTTACATTTGCAGTTTTGAATTCCATAAGGACCTCCAATATCTCACTGTTAAATTACTATATTACAATGGTATACCTTATTCAACAATCCCCCCAACGTTGCAGCTTCTTTCACTGTAGCCCCCGTCAGATGAGCAACTATTCCGCTCCCCCCTTAGAAGCTATTACATCTATGTTTGCTTCTAAAGGGAGGTTTTAATCTACTAACCTGCGTAAGCTTTCGTTCCCTGTTAACGGAAAAGTTATTATTAACTTTCTTTTTATAGACTATAAAGATTTTAACTTTAGTGAATAGTTGTTTCGAGAGTTCTGTCCAGATCATGTGATGCTTCTATTATGGCTGGCTCCAAATTACTCAGCCATTCGGAATACTCTAGACATGTTACCATGGATGGATCCTTCCTTAGCTTCTTACATCGCTTCAAATTCTCTTTCCATCCGCCACTAAGATGTAATAGCCCCCAATCTGCTGCCTGGCTTTTAGACAGGATGACACCTTCCTGCCACCAAGCTATAAATTTGGAAGCTAACAGGAGCCAGTCAACGGAATGTAGGCTATTTCCCTTGCCAAACTTCCGCATGCACTTGGCATATTCTTTAAAAAAGCTAATGAACTCTTCCTTCGAGTACGATGGCACATTGTCTAGATGGGACTTACCATACAACAAGATACTCTGCTCCTTGATCGTGTACAGGGTGAACAGGTCTAATTGATTTTCCGTCCAGACGGATTCACGCTTTGTTCCCCACCACAAGCCGCTGCCCTTTTCCCCACTCAGCATACTAATCGTAAGAAAGGCACCCTCAAGCATATCGGTGTAGAGGTTGGGGACCTGTCTATCGACGGATCTTCTAAGAAGGGATGATCTGTAAATGGATCTTTGTTTGTTTAAAAGTTCGATTTCATTTTGGCTAAGGTCCTCACCAATTACAACGAGAAAATCCAAATCCCCGTATCCCGGGGATAAATCATTGTGAATGGCCGAACCGTAAAGGTAAATGCTTCGCAACTTTCTATTAAGAATGGCTCGGATATCATCGACAAATATGGACAAGGTTCGCTCAAGTGTTTCGTCTTCAAAAGATTGGATCAACATTAAGATCGCTCCATTTTGAATTTCTATTTTTAGTTTTTGCCAATACTATAATACCACCATATTGGAACCCTATCTTCTGTTCTATAGTTAGCAAAGGCTGCCGTATGGATCCGCGGCAGCCTGTTCTTGGAATTATGATGGTATAATTTCTACGTTAGTTCAACAATCAATTTATCCACGTGTTCCTAAGCCACCGAATGAATACCTCAGGTTCGTTTGGGTCAATATCCCATCGTCTTTTATAGTCCGACTTTTAATCAAATCATCAATGAGCCGATCGGTTACATCACTGCTCGTTGTTCACTGAACTATCGTTCGCGGCTAGCTCAACCGGTCATACCCATAGATACCTTTATTGCTACTTCAGCCATCTCTTATAGTTTAACAGTAGCTAATCCTATATGTTTAGAAATGGTTTCAGGTTTTTGTGTAATTCTATATAAAACTCGATTTTCTTCTGACACCCGGAACGAATAATGCCCTTCCGGCTTCCTGCAGGGAAGCGAAAGGGCTGAAAAGTTTGTTTTCTCGTTATTTGGAACTTTGTAATCGATTTTTTGAAACGGTTCCTGCTTAATCGGCCTTGTCGGCAGCGTCATAGAGAAGGCAGCGCAGGGCCTGATTCGGATAGCGGAATTCCGCTGTATAGCTGCTTCCGTCTTCCAACAACAGTTTTACTGCTACCATCCCGCGTTTGTTGTTAACCTCGGTATCAGTCAGATATGCTTTGACGATAGTTCTGGTTTCCCCCTGCTTGTCCGTAACGACCTGGGTGGCTTTGTGAATCCAGCTGGCATCCTTTTGAATGGCACTGGCGGCGGCTTTGTCGATGGGAGTTCTTTTCAGTGCCACATTAATTGCTGTCGTATCCATCACGACCCCGGTTTTCGCATCAATTATAACGTGATATTGCCAAAATTCCTTGCCTTGCCCTCGCAGGGTTTGCCACTTATAAGGAGACCAATGAACGCTCCAGGTTGGATGTTTGTCCAGTCTTAGTTCATCTAGAATAACTGTCGTTTGCAGCTTGGAAATATCGGCATCAAACAGCTTGCGCACACTTTCAGCCGCCAGCGCCTGCGCTTCAGCCTTGCTGAATTCCTGCGGCAGGGGGGGCGCCGTCACAGTTCGTTTGGACGAGATGTAATTGACCCGATAGGCCCAGTCAATCAGCTGCAGCAGCTCTTCATCGGTCAAACTCCGCTCCGGGTATGTGTATGTATTGGTCTCCAAATCCAGATACATTTCTGCCTGCCCCGGCTTTAACGGCAGCTGCTGTTTGGGGCGGAGCCCATCATACACATACTGGTCATCCAGAACCAGTCTGCGTTTCCCTTCTGATTCGGTCATTTCCCGGCCTGAAGTATGAGGATCGCCCGGCTTGTCTATGAAGTCATAGATCTGCTGGATTTGCGCCTCAGTCATCTGCTTAAGCAGGTCTTCTTTCACAGTGGACACCGGCGCCGGTGCCTCCACTTTCAGCACAGGGACGGTGCTTCCGGTTAAAGCCAGCTGGGCACTACCCTGAATTTCCGGACTGTTCTTGGCGACGACTGCGGAGTTCACAAAGCTTGGGACGAGAGTCGCACTAACTGCGAGCACGGCTGCTGAGAATAGGATAACAGCTAACGTAGCGGACACTTTGTTCTTGCTCAATTGTATTACCTCCATTGGGATCAAAGATGTTAAATCTGTCTATACCTTAATCCCAAGATGTTATGGAGTAGGAGGACAGTTGTTATGGAGTTGTAAAAAGATGCGGATGCTTGTCCCTTCACCAAGAACAGACTGCAGCTCAACTCTGGCTTGATGCGCCTCGGCAATTTGGCGGCACAAGGAGAGCCCGAGACCGGCATTGCCATAGGTCCGTGAACGTGCCGGGTCTGCCCGATAGAACGGCTCGAAGGCACGCTTGCTCTGTTCCGCCGTCATCCCGCTTCCGCTGTCACGCACTTCCAGCACAGCTTCCCCGTTCTGATTATAGGCTAGCAAGCGGATCTGGCAGCCTGGCTTTGAAGCATGCATGGCATTTTCGATCAAATTCACCAGAAAGGATGCCAGCAGATCCGCATCTCCCCACACGGTGGGGATGGAGCTGTCAATCTGTAACAGTATTCCGTTCTCTGTTAATTTTTGCTGTTCCGTCTGCACTACCGCCTCGAACAGTCCGGAAACATCCACCTCTGACTGCACCAGAGGCTGGTGCCGGAGGACTGACAAATCAAGCAGCTTAAAGGCAAGGTTCTTCAGCCTGACCGTTTCACTCCAAATATAGCGGCCGGCCTTTATCTGTTCTTCCTGGCCAATGTTCGCCGAAGTGAGAAATTCAGCGAATCCCTGCATACTGGTCAGCGGTGTACGCAGTTCATGGGCAAGATTATCGACCATCCGCTGTTTATCCTCGGCCATGTCGGAGAGATCAGTCATCCGCTGCTCCACCACCGAAGCCATCCGGTTGAAATTGAAGGCCAGTTCCCCGAATTCATCTCTGCTATGCAGCTCCACACGGTTTGAATAATCACCTTCGGCAATCGTCTTGGTCGTCTCCGACAGCTGCTTGAGCGGCTTGGTCAGTTGGCGGATAAGGAGATAGAGCAGCAGCGCCAGCACCGGACCTACAATCCAGTTAATCATTACAAAGAAGCGGTTCAGCTCCTGCTGCTGGGCATACAGCCCGCTGATGTCGCGCTTATAGGCAAGCTCCAAATGCTGGTAAGGAGCAGGAAGCGGCATGGATAACCGGATGGTATGTTCATCCTGCATACCGTCCTTTCTGCCCGTATTCGGGTAGATTAGCCGTCCGTTCTCCCGCAGCTCCAAGCCAATTCCTTGTGTACGGTAGTGTTCACCATATGACTCAGCCACACTGAGCAGCAAGACAGGGGTGAGGGTGATGCCCCGTGCCAGGATAGAATCAAGATTCTCGTATATATTATTGGCAATCAGCAGCTGCTCGCTGGCCGCCCGCTTGGTCTCGCTGGCCATGTTCAGCTGCCAGCTTTTTTTCATCACCATAATTACACTTACATCGAGGGCTGCTATGAAGAGCACGAGGACGGAGAGGAGAATCTTATGCCAGAACCGCATGGCTAGACCTGAACTTCCAGGCGGTAGCCCAGCTTGAATACGGTTTTGATTCGTTCTTCCCAGCCTAGTTTTTTGCGCAGCTGACGGATATGGACATCCACGGTGCGGGTGTCGCCGGCAAAATCATAACCCCAGGCCAATTCAAGCAGTTTTTCCCTCGAGAGGGCTATATTCCGGTTGCGGATCAATACTTCGAGCAGCTCAAATTCCCGGGTGGTCAAATCCACCGGCAACTGGTCTACCCGGACCTGACGTTCCGGAAACCGGACCTCCACCTCATCGCAAATAAAAGCAGAGGCAGTTTGTTCATTCCTGCGCAGAACGACATTGATACGGGCCAGCAGCTCAAGGATTTCAAAGGGTTTAATAATATAATCATCCGCACCTAACTCGAACCCTTTGATGCGGTCTGCCAATGCATTTTTGGCCGTAATCAGAATTACCGGAATCCGCAAGTGGGCAATCTGCTGCATCACTTCAAACCCGTCCATACCGGGAAGCATCACATCAAGCAGAATAAGATCCGTTCGCTCCTGTTCTAGAATTCCTGAAACCTCTGAACCGGTATAAACTTTGGAATATGTGTGTCCGACCAGCTTAAGGTTCATGGTAATCAAATCGCTGATCGGCTGTTCATCTTCAACCACTAGTATATGGGCCATCCACTGAATATCCTCCTGATTCCTAAAATAGCGAAAATTTCTGTTCGCATAGACTTCATCCGCTAGCATCAGCTTACAAATTTAGCGCGAATTCTTTACAATCCGTATCGATAAAGCCTCAGTCGACCAGCACAATATAGATCATATTCAACCCTTCTTTCCTGTGTTGTTAACTATTTACACTTTAACATACCAGATTTCAGAATTCTTCATGACTCTTTCGGTTTGGCGCTGGAAGTCACGTTTAAGTCTTTTTTTTGCAGAAGGTAACTGGCAGACAAAAAAAACTAAAGGATGGAAATTTTGAGATTAAAAAAGTCTTTTCTGATTGCTAGTGGCAGAGGGATCCGCTATAATTTAATAAATTCCAATGCGAAAGGTGTGATTTAGATGGGCAAAGATATCAAATCCAAAGGAATCCCCAGACCATTGGTCAAAACCAACCAGGCAGTTATCGTGATCTCCGTACTATTAACCTGGCTTACAGGACAACATTGGATACTTGCGATTCCCCTAGCCGCCGGCTTGTCCGGTTTACTGTTCGGATACAATCCCGTGATGAAGGTTGGGGTAAATTTCCTCAAGAAAGAACGCTCTGCTTATGTGCACGAAGATTGGGAGCAGCAGCAATTTAATCAAAGTATAGCCGTCTTCTGTCTTGCCGCTGGTCTGATCAGCTTCCTGGCAGGCTGGAATATTGCCGCATATAGCTTCACCGCATTGGTAGCGGTCGCAGCAACTGTCGCTATTCTTGGATTCTGCATTGGCTGCTTTATCCATTACCAGTGGAGAATGTACAACTACAGACGCAAACAGGGAAGCACTCAATAACGCTGTATAGCGTGTAATGACAGCAGCCGCAGCAGACATTGTTACCGGCAACAACAAAACAAGCAGCAATGAGACCTGGGTCTTCACTGCTGCTTGAGACTGGCATTGAATGTGCTGGCCAACTCCTGCCACAGGTTATTTCCTCTCTTCGTCGCCCGCATCATCCCAGCGATGGCGAAATTTCTCAAGCCTTGGATGAACAGTAGATGGAGTTTCGCTCAGAATAAGCCGAAGCTTCACGATCCACTCCTCAAAGGAGGAATAAGAAGCAAACAAATTAGCCATCTCTGGTGTCAGATACAGGAAATACGGCGAAGGATACACGTCGCTAATATGACGGAGCGCAGAATCGAGCGGCGTATATTTCTTCCGTTTTCCCTCCAGTGTTTCCACAGTGATAAATGAAAGTCCCTGTTCTCTTCTCCACTCATGCAAACGGTCTTCCCGCTTATAATAAGCCTGTACAGGCTCCTTCGTCATCCGCCTTACTGTTTCTTCATGCAACGGATACAGCACCAGCTTGGTGAATTTGCGCTCCGTAGCCGTCCGGGCTGCCTCAGCCAGCTCCTGATCACTTATATGCTCAAAGGAATCATAGAAAACTAGCGTTCCTTTGCGTTCGCTGGCCGGTGGTTCATAGCCATAGGGTACATGCTGGATCTCTCGTTTCATTTTCGCCCTCCTGCTTGTTCTGTCCGCTCTATATAGCATAGCATGCGCTATTTTGATCGGAATTAAATGTTTTATGATTTGGTTTTGATTAAAAAGAGCGTCAGGTCATCGTCCACACAAATTTGGCTTCCTGGAACTACGGGCATATCGTTATACATTATCCCTCTGCCGTCGGGGACAAAGCCGCGCTTGATGTACATTCTTTGTGCAGTGCCATAGTCAGCATACAACCCGAAGCCTATACCTATCGTGTCCGACTGCATAAATGCCTCTTTTTCCAGCGCCTCGATAAGCAGACTTCCTATGCCCAGCTTGCGGAGCGGGGGGATAATGTCAAAGTTCTGGATTTCAGGGATTCCGTGCTCTCTAAAGTATGGGTACTGCGGGTGAAGCACCACATGGCCCCAGCCTGCAAGCTTACTCTCAAGAAACACCAGGAGCGTCACTCTTTCTTTACTACGGTTTTCTTCCCAGCAGCTTTTGATATACTCTAGTGGTTTACTGATATCGTGATCAAATAAACCTTCATAGATCATCTCTATGTCTTCTTGGGTCATAGGACGGATCTGTACAGGTAAACTCATGGCATGTCTTCCTCCATTCAAGCAGAATGCTGCTTTTTTTCAGTGTTTGCTATTCACTCTGCTGTCCATTAATCTGTTTATAGATATGAGTATCGGGAATAGATGTATAAACAGACGAGATGGGCTGTTCCGTTGGATCTTCACTTTCCGGCAGTGCTTGGGCAAACTTAACAGGCTCCTCAAATCGGATTACATAGTCCATTTCTGGAGCGGAAAGCGGCTGTTCGATATCATTTTCGATTTTATCAATACTCCAGTGTGATAGATTTAAGCTTCATTCCTGAACCTTCTTATACGCGTAGTATGCAGCCCCCAGCGTTCCGGCCCTGCTGCCAAGCTGAGCCTGAACAATCCTGCATTTGCCGCCCGCCAGTTTCAGTGCATGCGCATTTACCGTTTCCCGGGCGCTGCGCAGCAGCCTGTCCCCTGCCGCCGCCATTCCCCCGCCGATAATGACCACGTCCGGGTTCAGCAGATTAATGACATTGGCCAGTCCAAACCCAAGCAAAACCCCTGTCTCATGCATCACCTCGACAGCCAGGCTGTCCTCAAGATCATACGCCTCAGAGATCATCAGAGCGGTTATGGCATCATTATTACCGGTTGTCCACGTCTGAATGATGCTGGTTCTGCCTTCACCCAGCTTTTCCTTAAAAGTGTTGACCATGCCTACAGCGGACACGTACCTCCCAAGACAGCCGGAGCTTCCGCAGCGGCAAGGGCGACCGTTCCTGTACATGTTCATATGCCCGATTTCCCCGGCACTGAAGGTAGTACCGTAAAGCACCGTGTCCTGAGCGATGATTCCTGAACCTAGTCCCGTTCCTAGCGTAAGCAACACCTGATTTCTATACCCTCTGCCTGCGCCAAACTGCCATTCACCGTACAGGTTGGCTCGCACATCGTTATCGATAAATACAGGAAAGCTGAAGAACTTTTTCATTTCATTTACAATATGTATGTTTTCCCAATCCGTAAAATTGGGAGAGAAGATGGACAGTCCCTCTTCCGGATCAAGCAAACCGGGGACACCCATTCCCATGCATTGGATCTGCTCCAAAGCAACTCCATGCTCCTCCGTCAGCAGATGAACCGCATTTCGGATCCGTTCGAGCACAAATGCCGGTCCTTTCGCGGCTTCAGTAGCCGTTGACAATTCCCGGATTACTGTAAAATCGGTATCAAACAGTCCTGCTTTGATATTCGTTCCACCCAAATCTACCCCAAGGATATATGATTTCATCCAGTACCTCCTCAATTCCGCCAATTTCATTTTTATGTTAGTGATGATCTTTCAACTTTTTCAAAACCCTACAAGTGCCATATCAGTGCAAGCCCATTGTCTTCGCATCGGCTTCCGCCCTGCGGATCGCCTGCACCCCGCTCTCCAGCTGGCTTTCCGTAAGATTGGAGTAGCCCAGCAGAAATACGGGCTTCTGCGGCTTGGAGCCCACGAAGTATGAAGAGGCTGGATAGATACGTACGCCATACCGAAGCGCAGCTGCCGCTATATCATTTTCATTTGCCGGTGAATCCAGCTCAACCAGCACATGCAGGCCTGCCTCTTCACCAAACGTACACACCCGCGGGCCAAACTCCTTCTTCAGACTGTGAAGCAAACAACTTCTGCGCCCGGCGTAGAGCTTATTCATTCGGGCAACATGACGGGCATATTGTCCAGACTTCAAAAATTCAGCCAGCGCTTCCTGATCCAGAGCAGGAGACATCCGGTCGGCAAGCCATTTGACCGCCAGAAATCCCGGGATCATGGATGGGGGCAGGATAATATAGCCTATGCGGAGCGCCGGAAACAGGATTTTGCTGAAGCTGCCGATGTAGGCCACCCTGCTGCCGGAATCCAGACCGGCAAGTGCTGACAGCTTCGGACCATCGTATCTGTATTCGCTGTCGTAATCATCTTCAATAATTAATGCGTCATGCGACTTTGCCCATCTCAGAAGCTGAATCCTGCGGCTTAATGACATCGTTGCCCCGAGCGGGAACTGATGGGATGGCGTGACATAAATCAGCTTTGGAACCTTGCCCTGACCTGTTTCAGCCGCTTGAAGAACACGTTTGTCGAAGTCTTCAACGGTTATGCCTTCCTCATCCACCGTTACCGGTATAATCTCAGCGCCGGAGAACCTGAATATTTCGCGTATCGTATGGTGGGTGGGATCTTCCATAATCACGCCGTCGCCTTTGCTCAAACATAACCTCGCCAAAATATCCAAAGCCTGCGTTGCCCCCGCTGTAATCACAATTTGCTCAGCAGTCACGGGAATGGAACGTGTTGAACGCAGCAGCCGGGCAATTTCCTGGCGCAAGGAAAATGAGCCTTCCGCAGGTCCATAGCCCAGTGTCTGAGGTGTGGCGCTGCGGCAGGCGTTCATGAGCGCTTTCTGCCAGCTGTCCATGGGAAAGGCATCCCAGGCAGGCACACCATGGCGGAAATCACAAAACACGGCACCAGGGCCTGCATGATCCATGATTGGATCAGGTATAAGCAAAGAGAGGTCCAGTTCATTCTTTAAGTGAACTTGCCGGTCCTCCTGCACTGTCATTTCCATGGCAGGGTCATCGCCTGATGAACCGTGCTCAGACTGCAGACCCGTAACGAACGTTCCCGCACCTTTGCGCATTTCCAGGTAGCCTTCCGCTTGAAGCAGCTCATATGCCTGCAGAACCACGCTTCGTGAGAGGGATAACTGCTTAGCCAGCATTCTCGTTGGCGGCAAAGGATCGCCTCCACTTAAAGCTCCGGAATGGATAGCTGTCCGAATCTGCTCATAGATCTGCCGGTTTAAAGGTACTGCCCTATCTCTGTCCAGCGTGATCAGCAGCTCATGCTTCATCGGTCACCCCTCCACATTTTCATCATTTATCAGAAATTTAATGATATCACCTTTACTATAACTGCCGCTGTTACCGCACCCAGAACAACAAGCAGCAGCGGTATTTTACGGACTAAGACCAGTATAACAGCGGCAGCGCCGGAAGCGATACCGATCAGCGGAGCTTTAGGATCTACCTGGAAGATTCCCGGCACCGTTAAGGCACTCAGTACAGCCAGCGGCAAATGATCCAGCATCATCTTGATTTTACCGGTTTTCGGAAGGAAATCACGGGTAAGCAGCAGCGGCGTGAATCGCAGCAAAAAGGTGATCAGCGCCATGCCAACAATCACGGCAATGTTCATGCGGCCTCCTCCACAGCCCTGTTAACCCGAACTGGAATGAGAAGGCCGGCAGCCATTCCTGCCAGCATGGCGGCAAGCACAGCGGAACTCCCAAGGTAGGGCTGCAGAAGCCAGGAGAACAACGCCGAGCACAGGCAAATCACCAGATTGCGCCTGTTGCCCCGCAGCTGAGGAACAATTAATGCAATCAATAAAGCATATAGCGAGGTGTTCAGCGCGGGTAAAAAAGCGGCCGGAATATAGGCTGCAAGGGATATACCAGCCGCTGTGGACACAAGATTCGCAGCATATGGAGGAATTTGCAGGCCAAGAAGATAATGCAGCGGCAACTCCGGTGTTTGCCCGTCCGCTGCTTCCTGCCCTAAACTCTGCTTATCGCTTAGCATACTTACCGCATAGACCTCTTCTGTTAGACTGAAGCCGATCCACGCCTTCACCGCAGTACTGAGGTTTCGTCTGACCGACCCTGAAAAGGACAAACTGATCATCAGGTATCTTAAATTAATAACCAAGGTCAGCAGCAATATAAGAGGCGCCGCCGTCCCTGCCGCAAGCAGCTTGACGCCAGCAAATTGGCTTGTGCCCGCATACATCAGTGCCGACATCAGAAAAACCTCCAGACTTCCAAGACCAAGTCCCTTGCCGACCAGCCCAAAAGTAAAACAGGCAGGAATAAAACCGGCGACAATCGGCAAAGAATCCAAACACCCTTTTTTAAACTCGGCTCCAACGACACCCATGTTTGATCACTCCCTTAGCGCATTTAAACCACACAGCCAGCTTACCTGTTCGGTCTGTACCGGGAAATAACCACTTTGCATTCTATCCACCATACCAATTCTATTGAGGCAAAAAAAGGGCAGACAGGGTGTCTTTCCTCCTGTCTGCCTTGCTGATACTATTTTATAGCTGATAAGCTGCTTTAGGAGCCTGCTCCCTTATACCGTTTAACCCCGTAGTTCCAAGAAACAAGGCCAAGGCAAAGGAATACCGCACCGACTACAGGAGTCAGCAGCGCCATTCCTCGCATCTCATCCCGTTCCAGAAAGAGCGCCGCCGGATAAATACCGACGAAGGCGAACGGAATTACCCAGGTGAGCAGTACCTGAATAGCCCGGTTGTAGATTGTGACCGGATAACGGCCATAGCTCTGAATATTGTACATCAGCGGCAGAATGCCGGTCGGGGCATCGGAATAGAATGACAATGAAGTCAGCGTGGTGTAAATCCCCGTATAGATGGCTACCGCACTAAGCGTAAGGAGGATCATTGCCGGTATCGTCCACCACTCGAACGGCAGTCCGAGGTTCGCGCCGCTGATTGCCATAATAATCAGTCCAATGATCGAACCAAACAGGGCTGGCGGGTCTACATTCTCCAGAAAGATCTGAAATAGGTTATGCGCCGGCCGGGTCAGAATCCGGTCCATTTCGCCTTTGACAATATAGCGCTCACTGAAGCCCCACATGTTCACGAAGCAGCTGAAGACGCCGTACGGGACCATAAAGAAGCCGTATACGAACACCACTTCATTTTGATTCCAGCCGCCCAGGCTGTCGGTATGCATAAAGATCACAAGGATAAAAATAAAATTAGTCGCTTGAAACAGCAGATCCGAAATGACCTCCACCCAGAAATCGGCGCGGTAGGTCAACCGGGTCTTCATATAATTTTTCAAATATTCGATTAACAATCCCAGATAATACAAACCTTCCTCACCCTCCCTGCACGAACAGCCGCTGACGAGCCGCGTGGTATAGCCAGACAATTGGAATCAGCAGCACCAGGAACCAGAACACCTGGACACCGAGCACATTCCATATGCCCACACCCTGTACCCGGCCCGTAAATACGGAACCCGGAAGGTAGGTAATGGCTTGGAAGGGCAGAACCTTCAGCACACCGGACAGCCAGTCCGGGAACAAGCTGATCGGGATAATCAGGCCGGAGAACAGGTCTACAATGACCCGCTTCATGCGCATCATGCCTTCATTGTTCTCCACGAAGAAAGCGGACAGCCCTGTGATAACGTTAATCTGTGAACTGATCAGGAAGCTGAAGAAGAGCATGACCAGAAAGCCGGCCCAGGCCGAAGGCTCTGTCGGCAATTGCACCGGAAATAACAGAATGGCGATGACCATCCCCGGAATCATCAGCATCATGAAGCGGAATAACCCTTCGCCGAGTCCCTGCATCATTTTGACCAATACGTAGTTATAAGGACGAATGAACTGGATGGCGATGCTGCCGTCACGGATATCCGTGGAGATCTCCCGGTCCAGGTTGTTGAAATAAAAGGCGCGCGCCATCCACGAGACGGCCACATAGGTGGTCATCTGCGCTCCTGTAAACCCGCCAAGTGACTCCCCGTTCCCATAAATGGCCTTCCAGGTGAAATAGTTCACCCCAATATTAAGCGTATAGATTAGAATCCCTGAATAATAGTTAACACGGTAAGCGAGCATGGTTAGAAAGCGGATGCGGATAAAATCAAAATAAGCGCCCAGCAGAAGTCTGCGTCCATTTTCCGGCTGTCCTCCAGAGGAAGAGGAGCCACCCGCGGAGCTGGAAACAGCGGCGTTAAGCTTGTCCGACATGTATGACCTCTTTCTCTTCCTGCAAAGCCGCGATCATCTCTTCCGGTTTCTCCGCCGATCCGGACTGATAAATGCTGCGGACAATATCGTCCGTGTTGGTTTCGATAATCTTGATGTCTGTTATGTCCGCCTGGCCTACCACGCGTCCCAGCACATCCGATACATTCAGCTCCAGCGGAATCCAGACTTTGGCGGCGAGGTCGTTCTCGGCCGTCCAGGTCACCGGCATGCCTTCCGTCCATTGCATAATCCGGCTGAGCTTTGTAGCTGTGCCAAATTGGAATACCACCTCACGCCCGGTTCCCCAGCGCTGTTTCAAGTCCTCCAGACCGCCGTCATAAATAATCCGCCCATCATCGAGCATAATGACCCGTGAACAGAGCGCTTCAATGTCCTGCAGATCATGAGTAGTCAGCAGAATGGTTGTTCCATGCTCCCGGTTCATGTCCTTCAGAAACTCGCGGATCTCCGATTTCACGACAATGTCGAGACCAATGGTCGGTTCATCCAGGAACAGAATCGAGGGGTTATGGAGCAATGCTGCCACAAGCTCGCAGCGCATCCGCTGGCCGAGACTAAGCTTGCGGACCGGCCGGTTCAGCAGATCCTGCAGCTCCAGACGCTCCACTAGCTCATCGAGCCGCTTTTTGAAATCTTGTTCGGAGACCCGGTATACCTTGCGCAGCAGCTGAAAAGACTCGATCACGCCGATATCCCACCACAACTGGCTGCGCTGCCCGAAGACTACCCCGATGTTCTGCACAAATTTCTCACGTTCAGCATACGGAACAAACCCGCCTACAGTCAGGCTGCCAGCGGTCGGAACGAGAATGCCGGTGAGCATTTTAATCGTGGTCGATTTGCCTGCACCGTTCTCACCGATATATCCGCAGATTTCACCTTGAGGAATCGTGAACGAAATGTCCTTCACTGCCGTCACTTCGGAGTATTCCCTCTTAAACAAATCAGCGAAGGCCCCTTTGAGGCCCTCGCGGTTCTTTTGGACTTTAAACGTTTTGCGTAAGTCCTGCACTTGAATGGCGTTCATATTGTACCTCGCTAAGCTAAAGATTGGGTTCAGTACCCCATTATAATGCACGGATTACAAAAGCACTACCCGTTTATCATAAAATAAGCAGAAACGGTTATACCGTCCATTTACAAACGGCATCCGTTTCTGCGGGGAAATCAGGAATGTAGCTGGATAACAGCATTATTTGGCGACTCTGCCTTCAAAGAAATCGTTACTTTTCACAGCTTCCAAGTGGCCGGACCGCGTTACCTTTGTGCGCAGGTACTTCTCATTGAATACGGAAACGTCACCCCATAGCGGAATTCTTTTCACCGTGTTCATGCCGGCAGCCTTCAAGGCGTCCATCTTCTTAGGGTTGTTCGTAATCAGTGTCACCGGTTTGCTGCGCAGATGCTGCAGTACGCTGATGGCATCCTTATAGTCTCTGGAATCATCGGCAAAGCCAAGCTCCAGATTGGCTTCCACAGTATCATAACCTTCTTCCTGAAGAATATAGGCCATTGCCTTGCTGAACAGACCAATGCCTCGTCCTTCATGATTGGCCAGGTAGAACAATGCACCGGAGCCGTGCTGGGCAATCATCTTCATCGACTGGCGCAGCTGGAAGCCGCAATCACAGCGTTTGCTGCCGAAAATATCGCCGGTATGGCAGATGCTGTGCATGCGGATCAAAGCTTCGTCCGAGTCTTCGAAATCACCGTAAACGAGTACACTGGACTGCTGACTATCAGCAAGATTCATGGAAGACAAACGGGAAATCAATAATTCAGTTGCTTCTATAGAATCCCCGCCCTGCAATTCAACGTCATCCGATTTCAACCAGCTGTACCATTTAAAAGTGACTGTTTCTCCATCGAGATTCACCGGCAGCGTAATCGGTCCGACCAGTATATTAGTGGAATCATCCATCGTTATCCGTTTGATCTTATTCTGCAATATAGAAAGGATATCAAGTTTAATCATAAGTGCACCGTCCTAAAGTTTTAAATATTTTTAATTTTAACTTCGAGTAACTATTTGTAAGTTAGTTTATCATTGTAATATAACTTCGTCAAGTTATAATATATATTTAAATAATTATGATTACTTATTGTAAGTTTATGATATAATGAATGCAGAGGTGATCTTAATGAATGACTTCGAGATGTGTCCACGCTTTGAAAAAGCAGTAGATGTGCTTAGCAAACGTTGGGTTGCACTGATCGTATTTGTATTAATGAATGGCCCTCGCCGGTTTGGTGAAATCGAGAGCTGCTTGTCCAATCTCAGCGGAAAGGTTTTGTCTGACCGCTTGAAGGAAATGGAAAATGAGGGCATTATCACGCGTACAGTTTATCCTGAAATGCCTGTACGCATTGAATATTCGCTGACGGACAAAGGCACTGCCCTGGCTCCTATTCTTGGAGAAATCAGCAACTGGTCTACAGAGTGGATTGAGATCGGCGCAACCAAATGATATGGGGTCCGCAGCATCAATAGCGCCCTTTTTTGTTCCGGCAGCCGGAATAAAAAGGGCGCTTATTGTTGTTCATATTTTCTGGAACACCGTATTTATAAATCTTTCCGCTGAAACCGCAGCAAGCCGATTGTGAAAAGAGCAGCAGTATAAACCGCAGCGTAGACCACAAATGAATTCGAGGGAACTGAGTTCAAATTAAGAAGTGAAAAAGCGCTGCCACTGAACGAGACCATACCGCCAAGATCGTCCAGACTGAACAGCACTGCCGTCATTTTGCGCTGCAAACCATCAACCGGCATGAGCATTGACATGAAGCCTGTCATATTGTTTAGCATATGAAGCGCATCGCCTTCCAGGCCCAGCGATGAGCTCACCTTATCAATCATGCCTCCCAGAAAGCCCGCACCGTAAAGCATCGTCATAAATACCCCGTTCCCGAGCGCGGAAAAAAATCCCGAGCCCAGCATCGACAATGTGATCAACAGCGGAACACTTGAAGCAAAAATCAGGAAGGCTTTAACCAAGGCTGCCATATCTCTAGGTATTGCGGCATGGGCATTCGTAATGAATAGAATAGCCGCGAAAAGTATCAGTGCGTAGAGTAACCCCAGCGTGACATAGCCAAGCCAGCGGCCGAGATACCATTTCCAGCGTGGAATCGGTCTGGGCAGCATCGCCTGCATCACTCCCTGCTCCGCTTCCCCGGCAATGGCCGAGAAGGAGCTGAAGATCGCCAGAAAAGCGATGACAAACGATCCGAAGAAAAACCCTAACGTCAGTATAAATGCCCCATTCGTAAACCGTTCAATAAGAATACTGCCATTCATGATCCCGGACCCGCCGCCAAAACGTCGATCTCCTCCGATAGTGCCGGCCACAAACCAGAAAGCAAACAGGAAGATCACTGTCATCACCAGGGTCAGCATCATCACCCTTTTGCGGAGCATTTCCTTCCAGGTCATCCCGAGTATAATTCTCATTCCCGCTCCCCCCTGTGACTCAGTCCGGATACCGCATCCATAAACCATTCCTCCAGACGCTCTTTTTTACGTTTCACTTCATATAAAGTCAAACCCTGTTCTATAAAAACCGCATTCAGCCAGCCCACCTGCTCTTCACTTTCCAGCTCTGCTTCCAGCCATACAATTCCACTGTCAGGAGCCGTTCCCTGCAAGGAGTCCCGTTCCTGCTTGTCTTCACCCGAAGAGATGTTGATGGACAGTCCGGTAAAATCATTCAGCCAGGACAGCAAAAAAGGCGAAAAGCCGCCCACTTTAAAATGCCAGCTCGTTCGCTTATTTAATATTTCTGACACTGTGCCGTGCCGCAGGATAAGACCGTTATTCAGCAGTGCCATCCGGTCGCACAGCACCTCAACATCCTCAAGCAGATGAGAGTTGAGAAAAATAGTGATCCCGCGCTCCTTCAAGCGCTCCAGAATACCCCTGACTTCCATGCGTCCAATCGGGTCGAGCGCAGATGAAGGTTCATCCAGGAAAACGATCTCCGGCTCGTTCACCAGCGCGCAAGCCAGTCCCAGCCGCTGCTGCATGCCCTTGGAGTAATGCTTGACCCTGTCCCGTCCGCGTTGTCCAATCCCCACCTCATTAAGCAGCTGAGGAATTCTTTGATCGGCCACAGTTTTATCAATCCGGCATAATCTGGCATGGAGCCGCACGACCTCTTCCCCGGTCAGCCATTCCTGATAGCGGTACAGCTCCGGCAGATAACCGATCTTCATCTTGGCTTCCATCGTACCAATTTTATGTCCTAACAAAGAGGCGCTTCCGCCTGTAGGATGGATAAGTCCAACCAGCATCTTCACAAAGGTGCTTTTCCCGGCACCGTTGGGGCCGAGGAAGCCAAAGGCTTCCCCTTTCCCCACACGAATCGTTACATCCCGGCAACCACGCCCGTTGCTGTATTCTTTGGTCAACGAGTTGGCTTCTATTGCGGGAATGCTCATGATGTGATCAGCTCCTGCAGTTTCGTCATAAACTTATCTTTGTCCGAATACACTTCTCCTCCGGAGAATTCAAACAACTGGCCGTTCTTCACCCAAGTCGCACTATATTGCGCTCCACTGCTATATTCGTTTTTATTAAAAATAACCGGTGTCCCGTCAATAGTGATTTCTTCTGAGAACTGCCCCTTAATCAGCGGCAATGGAATGTCGCCAGATAGAATCCGGCTTTGCTGCAAACTGGATTTCAGATGATCCGGGAGAAGCGGAAAGTCAAGGACAGCCTTTACGGCTTCTTCTATGTCGATAGACGGATCTACCGTCACTACTGGCGTATTCATCTGAGTAAAGCTCGCCCAATGCTGATTGTCCGTGGATAAATCGTAGCGGACGATCTCAGGAATAGCCAGAGTTATCGGCTTGCCATCTATAGATTCCGGTAGCAATTGATCTGATCCCAGGCGCAGCAACGCTTCGTTAACTGCGTCGACGTTCAGCATAAGGGTCATCTCCTGGGAAGGACTAATCCAAGCAGACTTGACTTGGTCAAAGCCTTCCCCGCTGACTGCGCTGTACCCCAGCGTTTTCTGCAAATCATTAATAGGCACCGCTCCATCGATGGTTCCGGACGAACTCGAGACCGCTCCGAATTTACTGGCAGCTTCGCCGACAGTTCCCCCCTCGGCAATCTGATTGAAGATATTCCGCAGATCGCTTTCATTCACAACTGTTGGTTCCTGCATCCGGAATTGGTTCAGGATTGCTGCCATAGCCGTGCTTCCTACCGGAGTGGCGAGAATAGCAGCGAAGATAGCTACACTGGCCGCTGTTGCCGCCCACTTCCGCCGGCGGTTCATCTGAGGCCGCCGGGTCCGTCTTCCCGTTTTCTTGCCTTCCGTAGCAGAATCAGCCTGCCCTGTTATCTGCGTCATTGCATCCCTACTGCCGGCTGTACCTGCTGTAGAAGCAGCATTTATTAAGGGATCATTGTTTGTCGTTGATTGTTGGCCCCATGCTGCCCATACCGGATTTACCGGTTCCTGCGCAATGCTATCTTGCAGCCTGGCCCAAGCTTCATCCATGTTCAGCTGATCTGATTCATGTTTTATAGGATTAGTCATTGTTCGTTCCTCCTAAGTAATATATGAAGCAAAATTCCAAACGCCGCTGTCCTCACGGTCTAGTCGTCTGTGGGAGCGTCTCTACCGCGTGCTGCCTTAGCTTCGTTGTGGCCCTGCTTAGCAGTGTTCCGACAACCGGCGGCTTTACACCGAGTTCTCCGGCGATCTCTGCGTAGCTGTAACCCGAATACCTCAGCAACAGCGCCTGTCTGTCTCTGTCCGGCAGGCTTTCCAGCCAGGTCCTGACATCCTCCTGGTCCAGCTTGGCGAGCACCACCTCTTCACCTGTAGGAGGCGAGGCCCCAATATCGAAGAGGAGCTCCTGCTTATTTTGCAGCCGCCGTTCTCTGGCTACTTTATTCAAATAATCATATCCGATCCGGGTAAGCACTCTATGCAGCCAGGCACCGAGCGCTCCGGGGTCATCCGGCGGATTGCGGTAAAGTCTTAAAAATACATCCTGGGCTAAATCGTCCGCTGCCGTCTCATCACGTACCAAAGCAGCAAGTTTGCGCCGTACCACAGGATAGTGTTCATAAAATAGAGCTTTGAATATATCAGATTCCGGAATATCCATTGTTTTAATCCTCCTTATCAGCTGCAGCTATAAGTAAGACGAAGCCTGGAGCTTTTTTGTATCAGAGAACGTCAAAAACATCTTACCATAAACAAAAAAAGCAGCCCCTTTTTTATAAAAAAAGGGACTGCCGGTATCTTCTAGTAACCACCCACATAAAAAAGTGTTGGTTAGACTAGAAAAATATAGTAATTCGAGAAAGTAAACGTGCTCCCACCCTGCGGCTCCTCATTCACTAGACTTGATCCACCACTCGCTTGTTCCGATCTGATTAACTATGAATTTGGAAAGGAAAAACTTCGTCCATTAATAGGGATGTAGGGAAACTTACTTGAAGAAACTTCAATATTATTTTTATCAAAAAGATGTATTGTCTGTCCTTCAATTAAAATTTTACCAATCGGGTCTTCCTGCGAATAAGCATATACTAGCATGCCTGATGTTTTATCATCGATATATAGTGTGGTATCTATAAAGATTAAAGTGTCTTCAATTTTCCCAACGGGCACAACTTTCCGCTCGACATGTGGATTTTTAAATTTCGCAGTCATAAATGAATGTATATCTTCTGAAATTTTACTTAACTCAATAAACTCCTCTTTCTCTAAATCAATAAAACCTATTTTTTTATTTTTATAAATATAAAGTTTATTTTCATCAAGAATCGAATCGCTTGGGGAAATTGTATTATCGCCGGAAGGTAATTTATCAATGGAAAAACTCTTCACTTTAAATTCATCTTTATTGAGAACATAATCTAAGAGTATTATTTCACTTTCTTGCTTATCCTGGTAAAAGGCAGAAAACACCAATCGAATGATCTTTCCATTTTTTAATGTTTCTCCATTTGCCAGGAAGACGCTTTTATTTTTAAAATTGTCATTATTCTTTAAGTCAACTTTATATTCTTTATTATTAAAATTTAGGATATATTCAAACTTTTCATCAGAAATTTCACCTAAGCAAGTAAAATCATTAAAAAAGTAAGACTGTTTAGTCCCTGTGGAAATAATGTCACCAAACTCCAATTTATAGTTTACGTCGAATTTGTTGAGTATACTTACATTTTTTTGTAAAAATAAAGTTTTTTCGTACCAAATTAGAGGTTCTCCGAGTCCTGAAGTAAATGTATACATACTTTTGTCTAAATTTATCTTGGATTGATTGATATCCCAGGACCCTAAAATCGCCTCTTTCTTAACAGAGTCATTTTGTTTATACACCAGCATCGGTATTTTTATAATCTTTGAATTTTCAGAACTGCACGAAGTAAGAATAGATGTAATTATATATATCATCGCTGACATTTTTTTCAGACCCATTGAAACCATCCTTCACACTTAAAATAATAAAATTAGGCATTTGTCTTAAAATTAGCTAACAAATACCTTCAAACGACGATGCACCATAGTTTGCAAAAGAAGCATTTAACCTATCATTGGTATGCGCCAATACAGCATATTGATTGTAATATTTTTCACAATCATCATCACATGAAAGTAATCAGTAGAGGATATCCCCCCCTTGAACACTATGAGATGTGCATGGAGAAGATGACTGAAATGAACATGATGGACATGGATATGGACAGGTGAAGAAAATGCATGACTGCGATGAAATGATGACCATGTGTATAACGATGATGCGTGAAGGTATCAATTCATCTGTTATCTGATCTTAATATATCTCTCCTGAATTTGCTTAGCCAGTGTAATCCGCTCCATCTTGAGCTCCCAAATCTTCTCTTTCCACCGGTTACTGTTCTCAGCATCCTCGTGTTCCCTCAACTTGTTGAACAATTCCAACAGCATCAGGTTTATATGATCAAACCGGTTCCAGAGTTCCCGGACATTCTCCGCTCTTTCCCGCTCATAATCATCCACTGACATGTGTACCGACTCCTTAATTATATTATACCAAGTATAATACTCGGCATTATGTAAAATGCAAGAGGTGCAGCATAAAAAATGCGGACATCAGAGATGCCCGCACATGATATTTATTACATCAGCTTCTTTATATCATCCTTAATCTGTTCCGATTTTGGTCCAAATACGATTTGTACCGCACCTTGACCAAGTCTCATGACCCCGGAAGCGCCAAGCTGTTTAAGTGCAGCATCTTTTACCGCCTTATCGTCGTTTACGATCAACCGCAGCCGTGTAATGCAGGCATCAATATTCCGGATGTTAGACGGTCCGCCGATGTTTTCCAGAATTTTTGCGGCTTGGGAAGAAACCGCTGCAGAAGCCCCGCCAACGGACACTTCTACAATTTCATCCTCGGTTTCATCTTCCCGTCCAGGCGTCTTCAGCTTAAATTTCACAATAATGAAGCGGAAGAGCACATAATAGAAGGCGAAGAACGCAAGTCCTACCGGGATTAGCATCCATGCATTAGTAGTAAGCTTCAGGTGCAGCAAGGAATCAATCAAACCGGCAGAGAACCCGAAGCCCATCTTAACATCAAGGATGTACATCAGGGCCATTGATAATCCTGTCAAAATGGCATGCACCAGATATAAGAGCGGAGCAACGAACATGAAGGAAAACTCAAGCGGTTCAGTAATACCTGTTAAAAAGGAAGCAATCGCTGAACCAATAAAGATAGAGGCAACCAGTTTCCGTTTCTCCGGTTTTGCAGTATGGATAAAAGCAAAGGCTGCACCAGGCAGAGCGAACATCATAATCGGGAAGAACCCGGTCATGAACATCCCTGCGGTTTTGTCTCCGGCGAAGAAACGTGTCAAGTCCCCGTGTACCAATTCACCGGCTGCATTGGTAAAGTCACCAATTTGAAACCAAGCAATGGTGTTGAGTACATGGTGTAATCCGATAGGGATCAGCAAGCGGTTGGCTGTACCGAAGATAAATGCGCCCACCGCGCCGAGACCCACAACCCAGTTCCCGAAATCGCTGATTACATCCTGTATTGGACTCCAGATCATACCTACGAATATGGCAAGCACCATCATGGAACCGGCAGTCACGATCGGAACAAAACGTTTGCCTGCGAAGAATCCCAGCCAGTCCGGCATCTTGATATTGTGGTACTTTTTATAGAGGAAGGCCGCCCATGCACCGGCGAAGATCCCTCCGAGCACTCCCATATTCAGCACAACGTTGTCGTTGATAAATGAGAACTGCAAGGGTACTATTTCCAGAACTTTGGTGAGAACCAGATATGAAATAAGTGCAGACAATGCCGCTACAGCGTCTCCGGCGAATCCTATAGCCACACCGATGGCAAATATTAAAGCGAGATTGCTGAATATGGCGCCCGCACCGGCATTCAGGAATGGAGCAACATATTGATTTAGGAATCCGCCTACATTAGCCCCCAGATGCCAATCTTTTTCGTAATTAATCAAAGCTAACCCTTGCAGAATCCCTGCTGCCGGCAATGTTGCGACCGGAAGCATCAGAGACTTACCTAACTTTTGTAAAAAAGCTAACATAATATCATCCCCTTGGTTTCATGATTGGTTCTGCTCAAGTATGCCAGTGCTTTGAAGCCACCCGTAGAACGATATTCGTACCCGCTGTGACTGCACCATAGAGGCACTTTACTTCCGGTAGATGTTCCTCCATACTCGTTACGATTACCGGCGAGATTGTTGCAAGTCCTGCCGCCTGTATAGCCTTAAGATCAAATTCAATCAAGGTCTGCCCTGCCTTTACGCTGTCTCCGGTAGCAACATGGCTGACAAATCCGTTGCCTTTCAGGCTGACCGTGTCGATTCCGATATGTAGCAGCAGCTGTAATCCGGACGGATGCTCAAGAATCAATGCGTGATTGGATTTCACGATATGGGCAATCTTACCGTCAAACGGAGCCTTCAGCCTCCCCTCAGCAGGTTCAATTGCAATTCCGCTGCCCATGTGTCCGCCGGCAAAGGTATCATCGGGAACCTGGCTCAGTGGAACCGCCTGCCCGCTGATAGGTGCTGTAATTTCTATGAACTGTCCAGTATGCTGCTCTTCTTTTTTGGATTTCCATTTGGAAAACATCCGCGCCACTCCTCACAAGCTGCTATTTGTTCTTCTCTAAAGTTTGGAATAGCCGGTGCAAGTGCATCGCCAGGAAGCATATTTCCTCTTCCGGAACTTCTGCCTCAAGTTTACTTTGCATTACTTTCCCGAGCTTCTGCGCCAGCTTATATTCCGCTTTATACTCCTTCTTAATGTGCTTCACGAAGGGATTATCTATTAAGGATCCCTGCAGTATCCGTTCCAGTGAAAAACGCAGATGAATCATCAGCCGGACATGGTTCATACTGCCGTGCTCAAAGGTAATTTTCCGTTCCTCCCGGATCATCTCAATCAATTCATTCACGATATTGGAGGCTTTCACCAGCTGTCCAACCGGAACATTGCTCACAGCAGAGTATACATGATAGGTGAGGAACCCTACTTCATCCTCAGGAATCTGTATTTTAAACTCTTCACTGATTTTTTCTGCCGCTTTGTAAGCGATCTCAAATTCCTTCGGGAAAGTCATTTTGGTTTCCTGTAAAAAAGGATTAATAATATCCATCCCGCCCCTCAGACGGTAGATGGTAAACTGGATGTGACTCGGGAGCGCCAAATAAATCTTGTCGTTTAACTTGCCGGGAAACTGACAGGTGATATCTCCGATAATCTCATCGGTGATTTTCATTATTTTAGGATCAATGTCCTCAAGCAGTATTTGATACTGGCTCCATTCTTCCCGGTCTTCCAGGCGAAACAGCTTTTCGATCCGGTGATCGTTGCTTTCAATCACACCGGCATCCTTCACCGCAAAGCCGATGCCTTTGCCAATAATGACATACTCCTTGCCATTCTTTTCTCCCTGGACCATTACAACGTTATTCCCAATCACACGCTGCACTTGAAATTGTTCGATTTCCCGTGACAAGTTCTCCCCTCCTCCCCCTAATATTCAAGCTACAGGCAACAAAAAAAGCCAAGAACCGTCTCAAATGAATGAAGACAATCCTTGGCTCATGCCCTTTACGGTAACACGCCAACTACATATAAATGATCATTTATGAGCCTATCATAAATCATAGTTCATATCGCCGTCAATGGTAATTTTTCAAAAGTCAAGCAAACTCATAAGCCTAAGCTTATTCAACTGTAATCCATCGGCACATTCGGGTAATCACGTCTTTCATTACTACGGGTTTACTTATGAAATCAGTTGCGCCCGCCGCCAGGCACTTCTCACGGTCCTCTTTCATAGTTTTAGCTGAAATTGCAATAATCGGCAGATCCGGAAGCAGGAGTTCTTCACGGATGATAGACAGAGTATCATAACCATCCAGATTCGGCATCATAATATCGAGCAGTACGATATCCACATTTGCCTGTTCCCTGACAATCTGTAAACACTCAAAGCCTGACTGTGCCGTCAGGATATTCATCTGATAAGGCTCCAGCCCTTGCTTAAGGGCATAAATATTACGAAGATCATCATCAACAATCAGCACAGTCCTGCCTTGAAGCATCTCATATTGTTTCTCAAACAAACTTGTGTCCACAGTTATAGTGGCCTTCTCAGGCTTTTGAGTGACTTCACGCTCCCGTGCCGCCGCAACGGTTGACCAGGAGCCCGGCGGCTGAAGTCCATCCTCCATGTCAGCTTCAAGGCAACGGCAAGGAAGAAATAGTGTAAAGGTACTGCCTTGCCCAAGCTCGCTCTGCAGTGAAATATACCCGCCCAGTAATCTGGCCAGCTGCAGGGAGATTGACAGACCTAATCCGGTTCCCCCAAATTTGCGTACAGTTGAACCGTCTGCCTGCATGAAAGCTTCAAAAATCAGCTCACGATGCTCTTCCGAAATCCCGATTCCCGTATCCTTGACGGAGAAAGCCAAAACTGGCTCAGTTGGGTTATACTGCGGGTCAGAATAGGCTTCAACCCTGGTAATGTCAACTTGCACGGAACCTTCCTCCGTAAACTTAAAGGCATTGGAGAGCAGATTGCGCAGAATTTGATGCAGCCGCATTTCGTCGGTATAAAAAAGATCTGGTACCTCTCCACCGATGTTCACAGAAAACTCCAATCTCTGTTGTTCGGCGGTTTTACCAAAATACCCCTTTAGCAATGTAGGCAGCTCCGTAAGATTGACCGCATCCATTTCCACCATCATTTTGCCGGCTTCAACCTTGGACAGATCGAGAATATCGTTGATCATGACCAGCAAATCAGTGCCGGAATTGTGAATGACCGAAGCATAGCCTTGTTCTTCCTCGTTTAAGTTGTTATTGCGGTTCTCGGCCAGCAGTTGGGATAGGATAAGCATACTATTCAGCGGAGTACGCAGCTCATGCGACATATTCGCCAGAAATTCCGATTTATAGCGGGAGCTTAACTCCAGCTGCTCATTATATCTTTCCAGTTCCACTGCGGCATTCTCTGCAACGGCCTTCTGATTCTCCAGTTCCCGGTTGACCGTGAGCAATTCATTCGTTTGATTTTGCAATTCTTCGGTCTGCACCTGCAATTCCTCAGATTGCACCTGCAATTCTTCCGATTGAACTTGCAGCTCTTCATTCATAACCTGAGAATCATGATAGAGCTTCTGGATTTCCATACGGGTCATCACTGAATTCACAGAAACCGCCATCATGTCCAGAAGCTTGGACAAAAGCTCATGGTGATACGATGCCCATTGGGTCAATGAGGCTACTTCTAAAACAGCCACAGTTTTATTCTCAAATATAATCGGTGCAATGACTGCGAAGCGGGGAGCCGTTCTGCCCAGGGCAGAATTAATGCTGATATAATTCTCCGGCAAATCTTCAACTATTTTAATACGTTTATCTACTGCACATTGTCCCACAAGACCCACACCGGGTAAGATCGAATCTTCTGCAAACGGGAATTCTGTTTTCTCCGCACCGGCATAGGAATACATACATTTATAACGTTCCTTATGATCCATAACATAAATGGCACCGTATTGCATCTCAAGGGTTGTTGCCAGTTTATTCATAAAAGACCTGCATAACAAATAAATATCTGTAGCTTCCTGCAGAATTACGGACATGGCAGTCTGCTGCTCACTGCTCCACTGTTCCAGCTGCACAGTATCCAGCAGACTATTTGTAGCTTCACCAAGATCATAGATTTCATCCATGGTCTTTACCTTTATCCGCTCAGACATACTGCCGCCTCCAGCGATCCCATTAATCGCCCGGATCACATGCTGCAGCGGATTAACAATACTTGCAGAGATTAAATACGTAATCAAGAGCGTTAGCAGCGCAACCAGTGTCCATAGAATATACATGGTTATCAGAAGTCTGCTATTGCTCTCCTTCAAATTCGAAATCCGTTCATTGGTTAGCTTCCGCTCGTTATCCCGGAAATAGTCGGACTGCGAGCGGATCGAGTCAATAACCGATTTGCCGGTATCATTACGAAAAAACTTAGCTATGGCTTGATCATCACCATTCCGCTTTAGATCTATTACTGGCTGTCCGGCCAGATCAATCCATAATTGAATATTTTCTTTAATAACGCCTAAATTCCGCAGCTGGTCCGGATTGTCTGCAATCAGACCATTCAGCTTGGCAAGATTGATCTGCCAAGCTGCAAGGCCGCTATTAAATGGAACCAGGTAGGAATTGTCTCCGGTGAGCGCATATCCCCTTTGTCCGGTCTCCATATCCAAGACATTTTTTTCAATTTGATATGTAAGCTCGTGCACTTCTATATCATGGTCACTCAGGAAAACTGTTTCCTTCTCAAGATCGGTAATTCTACTGGATACGATCAGCAGAAAAAGGCCTAACATTAATAAAATCAAGACATAGCCTACCGCAATTTTGCCACGGATCTTTAAGCTCCAAGTTTGCTTCTTGGGCAAAGGTTTCAACCTCCATCTTGCATCCCGATATATACTTTTATTGTCACAAGTAGCCTTCACTTTGTGGCAGTCTATCTTTTAATTGACGGATATTGTTTTCAAGTTTGATGATAACATCCTCCAACTCTCTCGGATCAATTCCTCTAACGATCGGAGGAGCGACTGGAATCGCCTTGGTCTCAGCTTTCATTTCGCGTAATTCAATCTGCTGTTCTTGCCACTTATCCATCAAATCGGCAATCGTCGCATAAAATCGTTCGTAATCCTTGATTACGCTGTCCAGAAAAGTGTCTACTTCCTCCGCATCATAACCACGAAGCTTCATACCAAATTCCTTCTCATGAATCGTCAGTGCATCAAGTGTAATGCCGAGCTGGCTGAACAGCTTTCTCTGCTTGTCCAATCGGCGTTTCATATGTTCATCCATTTAAGTGACCTCCAAGTTATCTGTGTTCTCCGGCAGTAACCATTATAACAGGCTGAGTGCAACCTGAAAATATCACTAAAGTTGCAGTTCTGATTTCATAGCTTCATTGATTGCCCTCCTCGCGAAAAGGGTAAGGTAAGAATACATCAGCAATACTACTCTTTTCGCAGAAAGGAAGATCACATAATGGGCCACTTAAGTAACTCGCAGCTGGCCACACTTAAAGCTGCTTTAGAAGAGCGCAAGGAAGAATTAGAACAACATTTCTCCAGTAATGGTGAAGAAAACAGCCTGCTCGGTGATTCGCTCAAAATCTCAACCGGTGAACTCTCCTCCGTCGACAACCATCCGGCTGACACAGGCACAGAGACCTTCGAAAGAAGCAGAGATTTGGGTATTAACAAAGCTCTTACAGAAGAATTAGAAGAGATAGAAGCAGCGCTGCAGCGAATGAAGGATGGGACCTACGGTGTCTGCACCGCCAGCAAACAAAACATCCCTTATGAACGTTTAGAGGCCATTCCTTACACAGCCTATGCCGTAGAATACTCTCCCGGCAGAGAGCTCTCAAGCGACCGTCCCGTAGAAGAACAGGTAATGACACCTCCTCCTGCCGGGGCAGGCGAGGGACGGCAGGAGCATAGCGGAAGATTTGATGATGCCGGGGCCTGGGATTCCGTTGAGGACTACGGCAGCGCCAGCTCTCCGGTCACACCTCCCGGGCAGGATGCAGAAAAAGAGGATTCCTGACTTTAGAAATTATCCGCTACCGCCTTGTTTAATATACCGAGGCAGCGGTCAAGA
This sequence comes from Paenibacillus sp. FSL L8-0340, assembly GCF_038593145.1. Classification (NCBI taxonomy): domain Bacteria; kingdom Bacillati; phylum Bacillota; class Bacilli; order Caryophanales; family Paenibacillaceae; genus Paenibacillus; species Paenibacillus sp. FSL L8-0340. Next base: position 3,400,364 of record NZ_CP151967.1, on the reverse strand, counting down.
TCTGTCTTCACCTGCTTCTTATAGAGCCTGGCTTTTTCCTCCCCATCGGCCGTGAAATGATATAAGACAATTTCCTGGAAATCGACCTTAGGATCATTCCCCTTCAACTGCTTAGTGCGGTAAAGTATTCCTTGCTGCACCAGTTCATGGAGCGCACGGTAGATTTCACTTTGGGGAGGAGAATAGCCATGAGCTTTGAAATCTCTCCGCAAATCCTCCAGCATTTGATAACCGTATCCCTTGTGCTGTTCTACCATCGTAATCAGATATACTTTAATAAAAGCCCGCTGGGCAATCATAAATGCCATCGGCAACCCCTCCTTGTAGTGGAATGACTTTACCTGTATTTTTACAAACCTCTTCAGGAAACTCTATTAAACACTCTATCGTATATAACTCTAGTAAAGCACTATTTACCAATTTTCACAACCTGAAGCCCCTGCTTGCTTGGGGTTCACTTTTTCCTTGTTTAATGACTTAAGTGAAGAATAAATGGTGGTCATTCTCGTTGAAATGTGGGTGAGTGATTTTTATGGTTTTTCTATTGTGAATTTTTCATATGTTGAAATTAGGGTTATAGTAGTTGCTGTGATGGATGGTGCGCTGCCGCCGTGTTCAAAAACCCTTAGGCGAAGAGAAGAAAACAGCTAGGGAATAGAGTTGCGACAAGGTGGAACAGATTGGGAAGTAGGTGGAACAAAATGAAAATCACACTAACCTCAAATGGGCATGCTTATTTGAGGTTAGTGTGAAATGGTTGACTTAAATAGGTGGACTAGATTGAACTATATTGTTGTGTAACTTCTGGATTCCGCATTAGCGAGTGTGTGGCGAATTCAAAAGCATTTATGCCTCTCATTCCGTCATTTAGCCCATGTGCGGCAAATTCAGATGCATATATGCCTCTCATTCCGCCATTTAGCCCATGTGCAGCAAATTCAGATGCATATGTGCCTCTCATTTCATCCATAACTGTCGCACCGATTTCTAATGTGCTTTCTGTGCAGCATACTGACAAAGTTTCGACGCTTTTATGCGATCAAGTAGCCGCGCATGTGGCTCATCAAATTTTCGAGTGATCCACAACTTTCACAATGCATGATCTTCTATACAATAAAAAAACGGTTCTTCCGGCTTGTCAGCGGAAGAACCGTTTTTGTTAGTTCAAATATGGGGTCAAGAAGACTGATAAAGCCCCTTGCAATCTAACTTTATTTACAATCTGTTACGGTTATAAGTATCGGTTGTATCCCTGTTGTTCAAGGTGCCATCCACTGTAGGATCGCTGTAGACGTTATTGTATCGACTGGAATTCAGAGATTGGCTGCCGCTGAATACCTGGTGGATATCCCGGCCCCTGCCGTTGTCATCTACGAGAACAAGAATTTTGCCGCTGTCGACATATCCTTCATATTCCTTAGCTTCATCCTCAGGAATACCGAGACCAATCAATCCGCCTACCAGACCACCGGCACCTGCACCAATAGCTGCTCCAGTGAGTGTTGCTACAATAGGTCCAGCCGCCAGAATGGGACCAATCCCCGGAATGGCCAATGCCCCGATTCCTGCGAGCAACCCGGTAATTCCGCCTACCACACCACCTGTAGCCGCGCCTGTCGCTACCCCTTCGGGAGCCATCGTGCCTGTATCATCAGAAATACTTCTTAATTCATCGCGGTCTCTTGTGATTACTGAGATCTCGTCATTGCTGACTCCTCGACTTTGAAGCCCTTCAATTGCTCTGGTCGCTTCTTGTTCCGTATCGAAAACTCCTACAATTTTGTTAGTCACTTGAAGCCCTCCTTCGTAATTGTGGTTCGCTACATTATTACCCTTTAGCGGCTGAACCAAACAGTTTACAGGAGCAAGACTTCACAATTCCCTGAAAATTCATAGTTTTGTTATTCTGCGTACAATAGGCGTCCCTAATCAACAAGCTGCATCCGTGCAGGTCGATTCATCGTTCTTATTTGACAGGGTGTATCCGTGTGAGACGATACATCGTCCCTATTTAACCGGGTGTATCCGTGTGGGACGATTCATCGTCCCTATTTAACCGGACGGGTCCGGTTTGTAGGCGCCGCCTGCAGCGGATCATCCGGCCAATAATGCTTGGGATATCTGCCTTTGAGATCCTTCTTAACCTCGAAATAGGTACTGCGCCAAAAGCTCGCCAGATCGGAGGTGACCTGCATCGGCCGTCTCGCCGGTGACAGCAGGTGCAGCAGTACAGGAACTTGCCCCATGCCGATTCTCGGTGTATCTACCTGCCCGAACATCTCCTGAAGCCTTACTGCCAGTACAGGCGCGCCAGGATTGCTGTAATCCAGTGGTATCCGAGATCCGCTGGGCACCGAGATATGTGTCGGAGCTTCCTTGTCAAGCTTCTGTCTGCTGTTCCAGTCCAGCATTCCTTCAAGCGCCCGGCTTAAGGGAAGACGCTGAAGATCACGCAGGTTGCGCATGCCTTGGATGAAGGGCCTCAGCCATTCATCCAGCGAGCCAAGCAAGGCTTCATCCGCCACATCAGGCCAATCCGTCCGCAGTCCATGCATGAAAGCCATCCGCTGCCGCAACTGCACTGTTCCTTTATCCCAAGGCAATAGCTCCAGACCTTCTGCGGATATCACCCCCAGCAGGACATCCTCCGTCTCTTCTGCCGTAGGCCGCTCATGCGAGGTCTCTTTCAATACCAGAGCGCCCAGCAGCGTACGCCGGCGCGCCTTGACGCTTCCGCTCTCTTTGTCCCAGTAAACCTCCCGTTCCTCAGTAAAACTGCCCGCATGATGACGGAACAGCTCTTCTTCAGGCAGATCTGCGGCCAGCATGATCCGCCCCTGTCCGGCGCGGTCGTCCACGCCGGCTGCAACAATATAGGGCGAACGCGACAAGGGCTGCCCTTCCCGCATCGCCGCCCCCGGCCGCCGGCCAGCAGAAACGCGCCATCGCCGCGTTTCTGCCCGACCCGGTCGGGATAGGCGAACGACAGCAGCAGCCCTGTGGCGCTGCTGTCTCGGGGCACTTCCGGCGCGGCTTGCAGCTGCGCCAGGAGATTCCGGCTCTCGCGCTGCACCGCGCGCAAGATCGCCGGGTCCGCTCCGCCCGTCTCGGCGGAGCGCTCGAACCTAAGCAGCGCCTCCACGCGCAGCGTGAGGTCGCTGTCCGCAGCGGCGGGACCCTTGAAGAGGTCCCGCTCCTGCAGCAGCGCCGCCAGCCGGCAGGCGAGCGGCGCGGCGCCAAGCTCTGCCGCGCGCAGCAGCATATGCGCGGCACGCGGGTGCGCGCCAAGCGCGGCCATGCTGCGGCCGTGCGGCGTGATGGCGCCGCTGGCATCCAGCGCGCCGAGCTGGCGCAGCAGCGCAGCGCCCTGCGCGTAAGGCGCGGCGGGCGGCGCGTCCAGCCAGGGCAGCGCGGCAGGATCGCGTACGCCCCACAGCGCCAGCTCCAGCGCGAGCTGCGCCAGGTCGGTTTCCATGATTTCCGGTACGTTGTCGTCCGGAAGACGTAGATGCTCCTCGCTGCTCCACAGCCGGTAGCAGACTCCCGGAGCAGTCCGCCCGGCACGGCCACGGCGTTGGTCAGCCGATGCCTTCGAGACCGGCACTGTTGTCAACCGCGGCATGCCGGTGCGCGGAGAGAATACCTGCGTACGTCGCTGTCCGGTGTCAATCACCGTGCGCACCCCTTCGATGGTCAAGCTTGTTTCGGCGATGGAAGTCGCCAATACAACCTTGCGCTCACCCGGCACGGCTGGAGCCACTGCCGCATCCTGCATGGCCTGTGGGAGCTGGCCATAAAGCAGCCGCAGCACCGTCCCTTGGGGAAGCGCCCCGCTCTGCAGCTCACGTTCCGTACGGCGGATCTCCCGTTCGCCGGGCAGGAACACCAGTACATCACCGGGCTGCTCATCCAGGGCCCGGCGGACTGCCGCAGCCGCAGCAAGCTCCAGTTGCGTGGTGCCTGATCCCGGAACATAAATCGTCTCCACCGGATAGGTGCGGCCGGGACAATCCACTACCGGCGCTCCGCCAAGCAGCGCCGACACCCGTTCTCCATCCAGTGTAGCCGACATTATGAGAATACGCAGATCTTCACGCAGCACAGACTGGGCCTCCAGCGTCAGTGCCAGCCCGAGGTCAGCATGTAAACTGCGCTCATGAAATTCATCAAAAATAATAAGTCCAACATCGCCAAGCGAAGGATCGCTTTGCAGCATTCTAGTCAGCACACCTTCGGTCACAACAACAATCCGTGTGTTTTTGCCAACCTTGCTGTCCATACGCATCCGGTAGCCTACCGTCTGTCCCACACTCTCTCCAAGGCAGGCTGCCATATAGACAGCCGCTGAACGGGCTGCAAGCCTTCTGGGCTCCAGCATTAGAATACTCTTGCCAGACATCCAAGGCTCCTCCAAAAAAGCCGGAGGGGTTCCGGTCGTCTTCCCCGCACCGGGTTCGGCAATAAGTACAGCTGCTTTTTTCTTATTCAGTATCAATTTCAGGTCAGGAAGCACCTGCATAATAGGAAGCTGTTTCATCTTTTCTCTCCATAATCTGTGATTAACTTGGTATAATTGGCAGCGCATATTGCATCTATCCTGCCTAATCATCATGGGCGAAACGATCTTAAATTTCAAGATGCTTCATAAAGTTGCATTCGAACTCTCCCAACCGGATACAGATATGCCGAAAGACAACAAAATAAGCCTGCGCCCCTCCGGGCGCAGACTTATTCTTCTTCACTCAGCAGCTTCTGACGAATTTTATCGCCGTATTCCAGAATGGAGCTGCTGCTCTCCAGCCCCCGCTGCCTCAGCAGTTCCTGCAGCCGAAGTCTCTTTATGGAGAGCTTGTTCTCCAGCGTTTTCTGCTCACCGGAACCAGTATCCCCGCTATTGCGGCATGCTGCCAGCAGTTCCTCAAGGGTTACACATTCCTTACGCAGTGTGACCTCTTCCGGCAGCAGTCCGGCATTTTTCATAATCTTGAATGACATCCGCAGTTCCTCAGGAACCCCCGACAAGTCCTCCAGCTCCAGCGGCTTTCCAGACCCGGGAAGATCCTTGAATTCCCCGCTCCGCATCGCTTCCTGAATCCGCTGCTCCGCCAGCCATGACAGCATGCCCATATCGTACCGCTCCTTGTGTTCACAACCCGTTTTGCTTCTTATTTTAACACAGGCGCTACGTCATTTCATTTCTGCTTCGGTTTATGATAACCACGGTCTCCGTAGGGAGACAGCTGATCCATCCATTTGCTCTCCAGCTCAGGAAGCTGCTTTCTGTATTTGGCCAGCTCGGACACGGATGCCACAAAATCCTCCTCCGGTTTGATTTGTTCCAGAATCTCAAAACGGAAGGACTCTTCCCCGTACGCTACCCAGTCGGCCATCAGCGATTTATTGTCATGGCTGTTAATATCGAGCATAAATTTATGCTTATTCCATACGCCTTCCAGGTTAAGGCTGCTGCCTACAAAAGACTTATCGTTCTTCGTATTCACAATCCGGTATACACCCATCGGCCGATGAGAGTGGGCATAATCATAGGCCAGTTCTTTGCGTCTTGCTTTTTCCATTATTCCTGATCTCTCCTTCAATAATAAGCTCTGTCCCGGGGCACAGGCTCTATAATTTAACCCAGTAGCTGCTGCCGTCATCCTCGCGGTCCAGCAGGCCATAATCAATCAGATAGCGCCGCAGTGTGACATGATCGGGGAAGGCTTCACCCAGAATGGCGTTAACCTCTTTCTCACTGTATTTGCGGCCGGCGGCAAACCTCTTAATCAGCTGGCGAAGAATGGCGGCTTTCCGCTTCTGCTTCTTGGGAAATTCGGATAACGGGCCATCCAGTCCCTCCTTAAAATAAGTCCCAAGGATCTCAGCATTCTCCTCTTCCGTAATAGCAAAACGTTCATCGACCATGGAAGTCGAGCGCGGGATACTTACAAATGGTGAAGAAACACCCGGTTTCTCCTCAGCCAGCTCCATGACGGCAAGAAACAATTTGGCTTGCTTGACCTTCTCACGCAGTGTGAACCGGTGATTCCGCACCGTGGAAGTACTGCCGATTCCAAGCTCCTTGGCGACCTCTCCGTCACTTAGGCTCTGATGAAATGCAAGCAGCAGCCCTTTCTGCAGATCCGTCAGCCCTATAAGCTTCTTATCCATTCCGAGCAGCCAATTAAACATGGTGCCATGAACATTGGCCACATGAAGCGCAGCATACTTCTCTGCCTCATAGTAATGGTTGTCATCCTTATAGATAATACCCTTCTCATATTCTTCACCGCATACCAGACAGGTATAGATTCCCGAACGGTCTCGCGTCTCATAAATATAACCTTGCTTTAGCTCCTCAATCGAGGCATTCCAGAATTTTTCCGAAATACTGACTGAACCCTTTCCTTCCGGCAACTCAATCACCCAATCCACTTTATATAATATAGACATATTATCATTTTGTTTGTTATTTTACAACCATCTAATTAGATTGTTTAGTTTTTATTCTTGTGAAAAAATAAAAAACACCACCTTTCGGCAGTGCTTCATTCCTCTTATTGATCAGCATCCGATTCTATGAAATACCCTAGAGTGTAGCCGAGGCTTGTTTCAGCAATGCACCCAGCAGCTCATAATCAACCGTATAGCATAATATTACTTATGAGTCCGGGTCAATCCAGGCATGGACCATAACCTGTAAGTTTTACAACAAGAAAAATACAGCAAACAGCCTCAACCCTGATCATTGATCTGATCACCGTTTAAGGCTGTTTGCTGGGAAGCAGATGATTTATCACCCGCTGCGTTATGGGTTAGGACAACAGGGATTCTGCACCGTCGATCACAATCTGCGCACCCGTTATATGAATGGATTCATCCGAGGCCAGGAAAGCAACCAGATCCGCTACATTTTCCGGCTTGCCCGGTCCATCTGCGAGTGGCTGTGCCCCTTCCGGAAATTCAATTGGAATCACGATAGCTTCCATATCCTCATTAAATTCCGTGCTCTCATCAATATTGGTGGAGATCGCCCCCGGACAGATTACATTGACCCGGATTTTGAATTTGGCCAGCTCCAGTGCCGCCATCTTGGCAAAGGCTACCTGACCGGCTTTAGTTGTGCTGTATGGGGACCAGCCGAAGCTGGCGAATCTGCTGTTGCCGTTAATCGAGCTGGTGATAATGATGCTGCCTTTCCCTTTATCCTTCAGATGGGGAATACTGTACTTCAGCGTCAGGAAGGTTCCGGTCAGATTGACCGATATAGTACGTTCCCAATCACTAAGGCTGAGTTCCTCAATCGGACCCACTGCTCCGTTGATTCCAGCATTGGCGAACACAACATCAAGACCTCCGAAATGCTCAACAGTCCTGCGCACTGCTTCTTTCATCCGTTCCTCATCCGAGGTGTCTACGTCAATGGCCAGTGCACAATCCTTGCGGAGCTTGTTCAGCTTCTGCTCCAGGATCGAAGTACGCTCATTCACCAGATCAAACAAGGCTACATTTGCCCCTTCGCGCGCCATTTGAATCGCCGTCGCTCTGCCGATTCCCGAGCCCGCACCTGTGATTATGGCTGTTTTTCCAAGAAAACGCTGCTTTTTAGCTATATTTGGGCTCATATGTACACTCTCCTTCCGATTCGTCCATCTAAGTGGCTCTGTTTCAAGATTACCCAAATCGGCCTTGATTATAATCAGGTTATGCAAAATTTGTGCAAACCAGCAGCAAGTTGCACTAAAAATGCACAACAAAACAAGAGGATATGACCCGGTTGTCTCAATTAGATATAAAACTAAGCCCCACAATGTGGGGCCTGGATTCTGCACATTTAGTTTCCCAGCTGACGGACATCCACCTTCACGGTGAGCGTGCCCGATACTCCGCGGTAGACACCTTTGACCGGTACAATATCCTTGTAATCACGGCCATGCCCAAGTTTGATATAACGCCAGCTTACTTCCGCATTATTGGTGGGATCAAAACCAAGCCAGCCCGTGCCGGGAATATGCGTCTCTACCCAGGCATGCGAAGCCTGCTCGAAATTGGCATTGGCTCCCTGCAAATCACCGACAAAATGATACCCGCTAACATATCTGGAAGGCAGACCGACACTGCGGCAGACTGCAATCATCAAGTGTGCGTAATCCTGGCAGACGCCGCGCTTCAGCTTTAATGCTTTTTTCACAGTCGTGTTCACACTGGTTGCCTCGGGATCATACGTAAATTGCTCGTAGATGGTCGAAGACAGCTTTTTGGTCCACTCGTACATATCATCGGCTTCGTCAAAGGGATGCTGTGAAGCAAATTCAACCAGCTCAGGAGTCACTTCCGTATAACGTGTCGGCAAGATGAACTCAACATAGCGGTTCTGGAATTTCTCATCATTGAGCAGTCTCACCTGCTCTTCCAGCGGAAGATGCGGCAGATCGTTACCCTGTGCTTTATCTAAAGTCACTACGGTCGCCTTTGTATGGATGACCATCTCCGTATGCGGCTTATTCACGGAATAAGCATGAACCCGGTTGCCGAAGAAATCCTCGTAAGTCAGCAAATTGGCGGGGGGAAACACCTCAACCTCATGATGGTAGCAGGACTGGCGGTAATTCGTGCGCGGCGTCAGCCTGATTTCATTGACACTGTCCGTAACCGGCTCGGGATAGCTGTAGGTGGTCGTATGATGGATCTGAATTTTCATATCCGCACTCCTTCGCGGCGAAAAAAGGCGCCTTCCATCGTTTTCCCCAGTCTCTGGCATGATAACATCAGCGAATGCAGTACATCCTCGACGAGATCACCGGACATTTCTTCTTTTTCCATATAATCCAGCTCTGCTTTGATCTTTCCGGCCTGGCGAATGACTTTCTCATGCCCGGAGCCCTTCTCAGAAGTATCCAGCTCGAGTTTAGCTAAATGCTCCTCTAATTTATGGAATGAAAAGCGGATCGAACGGGGAAAAGAGGCATTCACAATGAGGAACTCCAGAATACTCTCCGGTGACATGGCATCTGCATAATACCTTCGGAAGGATTGATATCCGCTCACGGATTTCAGCACCGCCTGAAGCTGGGTATAAATCGCGTTAATATCCTTAGACTTGCACTGTACAGTGACCGCCTGCAGAATCCGCGTCGTGTTCTCTGCCCGTTCCAGAAAGCGGCCGCTCTCAATAAAATGCCATTCATTCCCCCTCAGCATGACAGACATCTCTGCCCCGAGGAACATCGCCGCCCGCTCTTTGACCTGCTGATAGAAATGATGCGGACCCCGCATAATATCCGCTACCGACTGCTCTGCGAGCCACAGATTAAAACCGTTGGCTATATCCCACAGCTCGCTTGGCAAATGCTGACGCAGAGTGCGCAAATTGTTGCGCGCTTGATGAACACAAGAGAATAACGAATTGGAATTGCCCAGATCCAGCGTAATGAAGGACAACACATCCTGTTCCGAAAAGCTGTCAAATTGCCGCAGGTATTCATTTCTGACACCGAGCGCATCAATCAGCCTTGACCATTTATTCCCTTCCGCCTGGAAGTCCGCTTCCTGTTGAATATGATAATGCACATCGATAAGCCGCGCATGATTCTCTGCCCGTTCAATATACCGGCCAATCCAAAACAAAGCCTCCGCATTACGGTTCAGCATCTTCGCCACTCCCTCATCTAACATAGTGATTCGGCATTTTATGCTCCAGAAGCCATATGCATTTCCCTCAGGCCATTACCCAGGTATCCTTGACCCCACCGCCTTGTGAAGAATTCACGACCAGCGAGCCTTCCTTCATGGCAACCCGGGTTAACCCTCCGGGAATCACATGCGGTTTGCGGTCCGCACCCATGAGCACGAATGCACGGAGATCAACATGACGCGGAGCCATTGTCCCTCCTGACAATACCGGCGCTCTCGAGAGCGACATAATCGGCTGAGCGATGTAACGGGCAGGGTCAGCGAGAATCTTGAGCCGGAAATCAACCAGTTCCTCCTTGGTAGCTTCACTTCCAATCAGCATGCCATAGCCGCCGGAGAGTGAGGTCTCCTTCACGACCATCTCCGCAAGATTATCGAGCACATACTGGCGTTCCTGCGGACGTGATAACAGGTAGGTGGGGACATTGCCCAGAATCGGCTCTTCATTGAGATAATACCGGATCATATCTGGAACATAGACATATATGGCTTTGTCATCGGCTACTCCGGTTCCCGGTGCATTGGCGATGGCAATGTTGCCTGCCCTGTAGGCATTCATCAGTCCGGCGACACCAAGCAGGGAGCTGGGCTGGAACGCCAGCGGATCGATATAGTCATCATCCAAACGCCGGTACAACACATCTACACGGCGCAGCCCATTCATTTCTTTCAGATAAATTTTGTGGTCCTGGGTCACCAGATCACGGCCTTCTACAAGATGAATGCCCATCTGTTGTGCCAGGAAAGCATGTTCATAATAAGCGGAGTTATATTCTCCCGGGGTCAGAAGCGCAATAACCGGATCTTTGGTCCTCGACGGAGATAAACTCCGCAGCACAGACAGAAAACGGTTTAAGCTATGATCCACATCCCGAATGGAGCTGGCGAAAGACAATTCGGGGAAAAGCTGATTCATGAGTGATCTGCCTTTAAACAGGTAGGAAAAGCCGGAAGGAGTACGCAGGTTGTCTTCGAGCACATAATACTCTCCGTCATGATGGCGGATCAGGTCAATGCCGGAGGTAGTGACATAAGCACCGCCGGGAACTCGCAGTCCCGCCATCTCCGGCCGGAAATAACAGTTGGAGATAATCATGCGGCGCGGGACAATCCCGTCCTTTACAATGTATTGCTCGTGGTAAATATCATGGATAAACAGGTTCAAAGCCGAGATCCGCTGGACAATGCCAGCCTCAAGCCTCTCCCATTCCCCCTTGGGGATAATCCGCGGAATCATATCGAAAGGAATCGTTCGTTCCATCGGATGATCCTGTGCCGGGTTGTACAGCGTAAAGGTTATACCTTCTTCCATCATCCGGCGCTGCAGCAGCTTCTGCTTACCTTGCAGCTCTTCAGGGCTCATCCCGGAAAACATGCGGTTCACATGTTTGTAATGAGGACGGATGCTTCGTTCACCGGCATACATTTCATCATAGAAATGCTGTAGCGGATACGGAGACAGACCGGGCAAAGGATCAAGTTTGGACATGAGCCCGACTCCTTTCGAATCATTATAATGTGTGATGTTTGTTGACAAGCTGGTTCGTAATTTGAGAATTAAGTATGAAAATATTAAATACTACTCTCATAATACGTAAATAATATTGTTCATGTCAATATATATAACAACAAAATGGAGTTTATACCCCATCTATAATCGTGGAATCGCTTCCTTTTTCATGAGTTTAGTTTTCGGGAGCACGAAAGTGAATTATACTTTGAATTGTATGCAGGTGAGCTGACAAGCAGTACTATTATGAATTTTTCATATAATGTTTTTTTAGTATAGGTATCCAAATGTAAAAGCATCCGTTCCTTCTATTTAAAAAGGGCCAGCTTTTTCACAAAAAAACCTGGGGGCAGTTGTTTTTTCACACAATCAGTCATGATAAAAGCCCTGCAGAACGTGACCGTTCTGCAGGGCTTTTATGGTAATCACAGTTCATCCTCGTTTGAAGCGCCTGCGGCGAGTTACTCCTGCGCTTCCTTCTGATCTTCGTCAGAGATCATCCCGGCGAACAGGGCATGGACGAACTGTCCGGAATCAAATGGCTGCAAATCCTCCATTTTCTCGCCCAGCCCAACCAGCTTCACCGGCAGATTCATTTCCTGGCGGATCGCCACAACAATTCCGCCTTTGGCGGTCCCGTCCAGCTTGGTCAACACCAGGCCGGTAACTCCACTTTTTTCACCAAAAAGCTTCGCCTGCGTCAAGGCATTCTGACCGGTAGTCGCATCCAGCACCATCAGCACCTCATGCGGGGCGCTGGGAATTTCACGCTGAATGACCCGGAAGATCTTGTTCAGCTCTTCCATCAGGTTGCTCTTGTTCTGCAGTCTTCCCGCCGTATCGCAAATCAGCACATCCACATTCCGCTGTTTGGCTGCCTGCACGGCATCGAACATTACTGCAGCCGGGTCAGAGCCCGCCTGCTGCTTAATGACGTCCACACCGGCCCGTTGGCCCCAGACCTCAAGCTGCTCAATCGCTCCGGCCCGGAAGGTATCGCCTGCGGCAAGAAGAACCTTTTTACCCTCCTGTTTGTAGCGGTGTGCCAGCTTGCCGATTGTTGTTGTCTTGCCGACACCGTTTACGCCGACGAACAGAATAACGGTGATTCCGTCCGGATTCTCTTTCAGACTGTTGTCGTCATCACCGCGCAGCAGCTCCATCAGTTTGCGGGAGAGGATCGGCTGCAGCTCCGACGCATCCTCAATCCGTTTCTGCTTCACTTCAGCCCGAAGCTCTTCAACAAGTGACATTACCGTATTTACCCCGACATCGGCACCGATCAGAATCTCTTCCAGTTCCTCATAAAACTCTTCATCTATTTTTTTACGGCGGGTGATGAGGTCGGATACCTTCTCAACGAAACCCTTGCGGGTCTTCTCCAGACCGTCGCGGAACTGTTTGGTAACCGTTTCGGTTTTACCGGAAATACTTTCTTTCAGTTTCTTAAAAAAACTCATGCTCTTCCTCCTCTTATCGTTAAGACACCAGATTCCCCGGTTCATTTCCGAAATACAATGCTTCCATTCAGGCAATCTCCGCTTCCTCATCCTCCAGCTTCACCGAGACAAGCTTCGATACGCCGCCTTCTTCCATCGTTACACCATACAGCACATCCGCTTCCTCCATCGTTCCTTTGCGGTGGGTAACCACGATAAACTGTGTCTGCTCCGAGAACTCGCGCAGATACTGGGCAAAGCGGACTACGTTCGCTTCATCCAGTGCCGCTTCCACCTCATCCAGCACACAGAAAGGCACCGGTTTGACCTGCAGGATGGCGAACAGCAGTGCCATAGCGGTCAATGCACGTTCACCGCCTGACAACAGCTGCAGATTTTGCAGTTTTTTGCCGGGAGGCTGGGCGACAATATCTATGCCTGTGTCGAGCATATGCTCGGGATCAAGCAGCATCAGGTCCGCCCGTCCGCCGCCGAACAACTTCGAGAAAACCGTGCCGAATTCACGGCGGATGGCATCAAAGGTCTGCTTGAAGCGTTTGGACATCTCTTCTTCCATCTCATGAATGACATGGTAAAGTGTTGTCTTGGCCTCGACCAGATCATCCTTCTGGCCGCTGAGGAAAGTATAACGTTCATGCACGCGCTGATACTCCTCGATGGCCCCCAGGTTCACTTCGCCAAGCGAAGATATACTGCGCTTCAGACGCTGCACCTCCATCTGTGCAGCCGGCACATCCTCGGGAACCGGATAACGCTGCTTCGCCAATTCATAACTCAGCTCATAATCATCGCTCAGTTTACGGAGAATGTTGTCCAGCTCAACATCAAGCCGTCCTACAGCTACCTCGGTGGAACGCAGCTTGTCCTCCACGGCCTTTAAAGCCTGCCGCTGGTCTTTGGTTTCACCTTCGGCGAGCTCCAGCTTACGGGTTAACGCCGCGCGTTCAGCGCGCGCCAAGTCAAGCGTACCCGCCGTCTCTTCTTTCTTCAGGCGGTAGTTGTTCAGATCTTCCTTCTGTTTAACCGCTTCGCGTGAATTCTCTTCGAGATCCTTCTCAATGGTCATAAGCAGACTGCGGCTCTGGCGTAGCTCTTTATCCTGTGATCCGGCATCTTGCCTCATGCGTCTAAGCTGTTCCTCCAGTGAGAATATCTCCTGGTCCAGCTTACCCTCACTTACCTTCATGCCGGTCAGCTTACCCTGGAGCTCTTCCTTAGCCGTTTCACTCGCCTTACGCTCCGATTCGGCATTGCGGATGGCCTCATGGGAATCCTTCTCTTCTTTCTCCAGCCGTGCAAGCTCGGCAACCGCCTGATTCCGGCTCTCGTCCAGACTGCGGACTTCACTCTCAAATCCGCTGCGCTCGGCACCCGCACCATCCACCTGCTCCTGAACATGGCGCAATTCCTGTTCGAGCTGCTTCAAATCACCGGAGACCCGTTGCTCCTCCAGACGTTTCTCGTCACCGTCATGGCGCAGCTGCTCCAGCTTCTTCGCAGCATTCTCCTGCTCCTCGCGAAGTTTGGCCATGCCTTGCTTCAGCTTGACAATCTGACGTTCGCTTTCTTCAATTTCACCGAACAGCTGGTCGAGCTGGCGTTTACGGCTCAGCAGGCTGTTGTTCTTCTTATGCTGGCTGCCCCCGGTCATCGAACCGCCGGCATTGACAACATCGCCTTCCAGCGTAACTACACGGTAACGGTATTGGCATTTGGCGGCGATCCGGTTAGCCTGTTCCAGACTTTCTGCAATCACGACATTTCCGAGCAAGCTGCCGACAATGCTTGCGTATTTGTCCTCATAACCGACCAGCTCACTGCCGATGCCAACGAAACCTTCGGCACCTTCCACCATACTGCGGTCGCTGCCGGTAATCTGCCGGGGCCGGATAACATCCAGCGGCAGAAATGTAGCCCGTCCCAGCTGGCGCTGCTTCAGGAAGGCAATCGCTTGACGGGAGACGGCTTCATTATCCATAACCACATGCTGAAGCGATGCGCCTAGCGCTGTTTCCACAGCCAGCTCCAGCCGTTCCGGCACGGAGATCAGCTCCGCTACTGCACCGTGCACACCGCTTAGCTGGCCTTTGCGCGCTCCCTTAAGGACCTCTTTGACTCCAAGCATAAATCCGTCAAAATCGTCCTGCATTTCCTTCATCGTCTCATGCCGGGAAACCTGGGCTTCACGCTTCTGTTCCCATTTACGGAGTCCGCTCTGCGTTTCCTCCAGCAGCTTCTGGCGTTTACTGGTCTGCTCGCTCTCCGTGATATAGGCGCCGCGCAGCGTTCCAATCTCTTTGCCGAGAGTGGCAATGGTATCCTTCAGACCCTTCTGCGAAGCAGACAGCTCCGCGAGCCGCGCAACCCATTTGCCGCTTTCTTCAACGCTGCGGCTCATCCGCCGCTCCAAGGCTTCCTTCTGCTGATCCGCGTAACGAATTTCGTTGCGGGCCTGGGCCATCAGGTTCATCAGCTCAAGCAAGGCGCTTTTCAGCTTCTCTTCCTTGCTCTGGCTAATCCCGCCGGCCACTCCTTCCAGCCGGGCTTCCTCATCTGCCAGTTGAGCGCGCAGCTCCTCCAGAGCCTGTCTTGACTGCTGCAGCTTATGCTCCAGCTCTGCCAGCTCGCGCTGTCTACCCTCTGAGCGTTCACCTACCGAGCCGAGTGTAAGCATCAATTGCTCGCGGTTGTTCTCCAGGTTGCGCTTGCGCTCCTTCAGCACTTCGCCGTAACCTTCACTTTTCTCGTTGGCTTCACTGTAACGAAGCAGCTGTTCCTGCAGCTGTTCTACCTGCGCCTCCAGCGCCCGAAGCTCAGAACGCCCGCTCTCCAGCTTAGCGTCATGGGCCGAAACGACAGTGGACAGCTCAAGCTGTTCTACCTGCAGCGTTTCAAGCCGGGCATTGCCTTCCTTCCAGGCGGTATGAATGCCTTCTATCTGGTGCACGTACACGGAGATTTCCAGCTGCTTCAGCTGCTCGCGCAGCTCCTTATAGCGGATAGCCTTCTCTGATTGATCCTTGAGCGGGCCTACCTGATCCTCCAGCTCGCTGATCAAATCATGAATCCGGAGCAGATTCTGCTCAGTTTCGTCCAGCTTCCGCCCCGCATCTTTTTTGCGAGATTTATACTTAACAATACCTGAGGCCTCTTCAAAAATACCGCGGCGATCCTCGGAACGCGTACTCAGAATTTCTTCAATCCGGCCTTGTCCGATAATCGAATAAGCCTCGCGTCCGATGCCGGTATCCATAAACAGCTCTGTGATATCCTTCAGCCTGCAGGCCTGCTTATTGATTAAATATTCACTTTCACCGCTGCGGTGCACACGGCGCGTTACTGTAACTTCGCTGAAATCGAGCGGCAGGACATGATCCTCATTGTCCAGCGTGAGCGACACCTCACCGTAATTCACGGCTTTGCGTGCATCACTTCCGGCAAAGATAATATCCTCCATCTTGCCGCCGCGCAGCGATTTGGCGCTCTGCTCACCGAGCACCCAGCGGATGCCGTCGGAAATATTGCTTTTACCGCTGCCGTTCGGGCCAACGACGGCCGTTATGCCGCGTACAAATTCCATTTCCGTTTTGTCGGCAAATGATTTAAAGCCCGCTAATTCAATCCGTTTCAAAAACATAACTCGCCTATCACCTCTGACCCATTATACCATAGCGTTCAACTCCTAAAATAGCTCTGATTCATGATGAACGCAAAGGCAGTGTGTGAGATATTAAATTGACACTTTTTAGAAAAAGTGATGTAGTAAGGGTGTGTTTTTAGATGGTATTATTTATCATTTGAGGTATTTTTGAGATATTCAAATTTCTAACGAAAAAGGGTGATTGCATTGGAACTGGGATCCGAGCGGCATGGGGAAATTATACGTTACCGCAGTGGCCATATCACGATAGAGGAAGATCTTATCGTTACGGAGCATCCGGTCACAATCAAAATAAACGGTGATGAATTCGTTACTCTGGTATGCACGCCTGAATATATCGAGGACATGGTTATCGGTTATTTGGCATCCGAAGGAATCATTAGAGGGTTCCAGGATATCAAGGCGATTTGGAGTCAGGAAGAAGAAGGTTTCGTCCACGTAACTATAGACCACTTAAGCCCATTACACCGTCAGCTATTCGCCAAGCGATATGTAACTTCCTGTTGCGGGTCTAGCCGGCATGGCTTCGTCTACATTAATGATGCCAGAACGGCCAAAATTGCGGACGGGGTACATGTGTCACTTTCTTTCGGCGATTGTTTCCGCTTAATGGAAGAGGTGCAAACCGGATCAGAGCTGTTCCACCGCACCGGTGGCGTTCATTCTGCTGCAATTTGCGATACCGGCGGGGTGCTGCTGGCCCGCAGTGACATTGGGCGTCATAATGCACTAGACAAAATTTACGGCTACTGCCTGAAGCAACATTTGAAGCTCAATGACAAAATTGTTGTTTTCAGCGGACGGATCTCTTCGGAAATCTTATTGAAAGTAGCCAAAATAGGCTGTGAAATGATTTTGTCCAAATCTGCCCCCACCGGACTAGCACTTGAGCTGGCGGAACAGCTGGGAATCACCACCGTTGGTTTTATTCGTCAGAATTCATGTAATGTGTATACCCGTCCGGATCGTATCTCTGGCTGTCCCACTTTCCCTCCTCCATGAACCTCAAATTTCAAGCACAAAACTCACTGTTCTCTATTTTTACTTTTGTTACAATTTTTTCTAGGGGTTCGCAATTGTTATTTTTTGGTTATATGATTAATCCCCTCCAGGATAGGGAGTGATGTCAACGGAACAATTGCTGGATCGATTATATGAAGAAGAATCACTGGAAGCTCAAGAGATCATTGCTGTGCTGAGGAACCCGGACCAAAATCTAAAAAAGCGGCTTCATCACCTGGCCCATCTGAAAAGAATGGAACGTTATGGCGACCGTGTATTTTTGCGTGGGCTGATCGAGTTCTCCAATATTTGCAAACAAAACTGCCTGTATTGCGGCATACGCTCCGGCAATAAGACAGTCAGCCGCTATCGGCTCCAACCTGAAGAAATCTTGGAATGCTGCTCGGAAGGGTATGAACTGGGCTATCGTACCTTTGTTCTGCAGAGCGGAGAAGACGACTGGTACACCACTAAGAAGCTGGCCGAGCTCATTACACGCATCAAAACGCTCTATCCGGATACCGCGGTAACCCTGTCGATTGGTGAACGGGATGATGAGACGTACGCTACACTGCTCGCGGCCGGAGCTGACCGTTACTTACTGCGCCATGAGACGGCCTCCCGTAAGCTGTACCAAGCCCTGCACCCGACCATGACCTTTGACAGCCGCCGGAATCGGTTGGAGGCGCTCAAGTCCCTCGGCTATCAGGTGGGTGCAGGCTTCATGGTTGGTTTACCAGGCCAAACGCCCGGAGATTTAGCTGAAGACCTGCTGTATCTTAAGGCGCTTCAACCGGATATGATCGGCATTGGCCCTTTTTTGCCGCATCAGGCCACACCCTTAAAGGACGAGCCGGCCGGAACAGTAATAAATACACTGGATATGATTGCTCTTGCCCGGCTCTTCGTGCCGAATGCCCTAATCCCTGCTACAACAGCCATGGGAACCGCTCACCCGAACGGGCGGGAGCTGGCGTTGCAAGCAGGCGCAAATGTGGTCATGCCTAATCTCTCTCCATTGACTGTACGAGCCCAATATACGCTCTACAATAACAAAATCTGTATGGGCGACGAATCCGCCCAATGCAGATTCTGTCTTGAACAGCGGATTGAAGCTGCCGGATTCCATGTGGATATGGGCCGGGGAGATAGTCTGAATCATCTATCCCGTTCTTCTGCACAGCATGTTCCATTGTAAGGAAGCCACCGAATCAGCCTGTTGTCATCTCGAAATCGAGTTGGAAGAGTCCAAGTCTGCTTGTCAATCTATTAATGAACCCAGAAAGAAGTGGATGTTCGTGAGCCGAGTTAATGAAAGTCGTCCGGCGGATTTCATTCAGGACGAAGAGATCAAAGAAGCGCTGCGCTTTGGAGAAAATGCCGGATCAGATCGGGCCAAGGTGTCCGCAATTCTTGAGAAAGCCAGACAATGTAAAGGACTGACCTCACAAGAAGCAGCTGTCCTCTTAAATGTGGAAGATCAGGAAACACTCAATGAGATTTATCAGGTATCCAGAGCTATCAAGGAGCAGATCTACGGCAACCGGATTGTATTGTTCGCACCGCTCTATGTCAGCAACTACTGTGTCAATAATTGCGTATACTGCGGTTACAAACATTCCAATTCTGAATTCACACGCAGCCGCTTAACCTCAGATGAAATTGCCCAGGAAGTTACCGTTCTGCAGTCTCTGGGACACAAACGGCTTGTGCTGGAAGCGGGTGAGGATCCCCGCAATTGTTCCATCGAGTATATTCTCGACTGCATAAAGACCATTTACGATACGAAGCTGGACAATGGCAGTATCCGCCGGATCAATGTCAATATCGCTGCAACCACATTCGATGACTATATCAAGCTGGCTGAGGCGGGAATTGGAACTTATATTTTATTTCAGGAGACTTATCATAGACCTAGTTACAAGCAATACCATCCGCAAGGACCCAAAAGTGATTATGATTGGCATACGACCGCCATGGACAGGGCCATGAAAGCCGGTATCGAGGATGTTGGTATTGGTGTTCTGTATGGGCTCTATGATTATAAATATGAAACGATAGCTATGTTAAAACATGCCGAGCATCTGGAACAGGCCTATGGCTGCGGACCGCATACGATTTCCGTCCCCCGCCTGCGCGAAGCAGAGAATGTGAACCTGGACAATTACCCGTACTTAGTCAGCGATCCGGATTTCGCCAAAATCGTCGCCGTTCTGCGAATAGCCGTTCCCTATACAGGTATGATACTCTCTACACGCGA
Organism: Paenibacillus sp. FSL L8-0340; assembly: GCF_038593145.1. Classification (NCBI taxonomy): domain Bacteria; kingdom Bacillati; phylum Bacillota; class Bacilli; order Caryophanales; family Paenibacillaceae; genus Paenibacillus; species Paenibacillus sp. FSL L8-0340. The sequence continues at coordinate 3,380,781 of NZ_CP151967.1, read as the reverse complement.
AGACGCTGAATTTCGGGATCAGATCATCAAACTCGGCATTTCCCAGATCAGCGCAGGCTCCGCCACAGGTGTTGGCGCATACAGTGTGAACAAAGATAAAGATGACAAACCGCAATTCATGGTCGGCGATCACCGCTCCCCTATGGAAATTATCAAAAATCTCTGCCAGGACGGGTATGTGCCGAGTTACTGCACCGCCTGTTACCGGGAAGGCCGAACGGGAGACCGTTTCATGCAGCTGGCCAAATCCGGCCAAATCCATAATGTCTGCCAGCCGAACTCCCTGATGACGTTTCAGGAATACCTGCTGGATTACGCCGATGAGGAGATGCGGGCCATTGGAGAGCAGACGATTCATGACAATCTGGAGCGCATTCCCAAGGAATCGGTCAAAAAAGCGACCTTAAAGCAACTTCAGCGTATCCATAACGGCGAACGAGATCTACGGTTTTAGGCCGCACCCAATGTACGCTGTCACAAAAAGGGGGTGTTCCAGCAGCCATCCAGATGGCTTTTGGAGCACCCCCGCTTTAATATACGCATTAATGGTTATATACCCCCTCCTCCCAGGCCAGCATTGCGGACGGAAACATTTCGATGGCTCTTGGGAATACCCCCTGCATGTAGGCAATAAATACACCATAATTCACAATCGGAACACCCGCATGTTCCGCCTCTTCAAGCCTCCCCAGCATCGCCCTGCGGTTCAACATACACGCTCCGCAGTGAATGATCAGTGAATAACCGCCGAGTCCTGCGGGGAAATCGCTGCCTGCGGCATGTTCAATTTGAAGCTGCCTGCCTGTCAGTTCCCGCAGCCAGCGGGGAATCTTCACGGAAGCAATATCATCGGATTGCCGGTGATGCGTGCAGGCTTCCGCAATGAGCACCCGGTCTCCATCCTGCAAACGACCAATAGCGCGAACCCCGCGTACAAGCTGAGGAAGATCCCCCTTGTAGCGGGCAAACAATATGGAAAAGGACGTGAGCGGGATATCCTTTGGGGTATCTGCCTGAACCTTAAGAAATGCCTGTGAATCCGTGATGACCACATTTGGCTTGCGCCCCAGCGTCTTGAGTGTGTGTCCAAGCTCCTGTTCCTTGGTGACAACAGCAACCGCATCACATTCCATGATGTCACGAATGGTCTGCTGCTGGGGCAGAATCAGTCTTCCTTTGGGTGCTGCCTTATCAATCGGCACTACCAGAACAGCCAAGTCTCCGGGATTCAGCAGGTCTCCCACTAGCCGGAACCGGTCTTCGTCCCTCGGCAGCTCCCTGACGATTGCGGCTTTTAAATCCGTGATCCCAGTATTGCTGAGAGCACTGAATAGTACCGGCTTCAAATGAAGCTGCTCTTCTACCTTTGCCTTTGCCGCCACTACAGTGTGTTCCTCACCGTTACCATGCTCTTCGAGTAAGTCTATTTTGTTCAATAGTAGAATGACCGGAATCTTCTTCACGGACAGGGTCTGTAAAAGGTTGTGCTCAAATCCGGCTACTCCGTGGACAGCATCTATCACCAGCAACGCCAGATCGGTTTTGCTCAGAACCTGATTTGTTTTGCGAATCCGCTGTTCGCCCAAACTTCCGCTATCATCCAATCCGGCGGTATCAATGAGCACTACCGGTCCCACCGGCAGCAGCTCCATCGGTTGATAGACCGGATCTGTCGTTGTCCCGCTTACGGGAGAAACAATGGATGTCTCCTGACCGCCTAAAGCGTTAATCACACTGGACTTGCCGGCATTCCGCCGTCCAAAGACTGCAATGTGCATTCGTTCTCCACGCGGGGTATTATTTAAGCTCATAACATGCGCTCCTTCGTTATCCTAGAACCTTTATAAATCTCCTAATCTTCCAGGGATGCCTGGTTTGGTAACCTCCAGCGGGTGCAGAATGGCATCGATCTGCTTTTTCGTCATCAGTCCGCGTTCCAGCAATATCTCTTTTAACGGCCGGCCCGAGGCCGCCGCAGACGTAGCCAGTTCAGCCGCGGCGTCATAACCCAGATACGTCACCGCTGCGGCAGCCATGACGCCGGAGCGTTCCAAATGCTCGAGACAATGCGCAGTATCGACTTTCAACCCACGCACGCATCGCTCATGAAAGAGCCGTACAGCCCCAGTAAGAATTTCAAGAGATTCAAGCAGAGATTCTGCGATTAAAGGGGCAAAGGCATTCAGCTCCAGCTGTCCGCTGGCCGCCGCCAAAGTGACTGCTGTATCATTGGAGATCACCTTCATAGCGACTGACCCGGCCATCTCTGCGATGACCGGGTTCATTTTACCGGGCAGGATCGAAGAACCTACCTGCATAGGCGGCAGGATGTATTCTGCAATTCCGCCGGAGGGCCCGGAATTAAGCAGCCGGAAATCGCCGGATATCTTCAGCAAGTTCACCGCAGCGGCTTTGAGCAAACCTGAGACTTCCACAAACACATCCATATTCTGTGTGCCATCCATCGGAAAATCGCTGCGGCACAGCCCCATTCCGGTTAGTTCCCGCAGCTCTTCCGCAATGGCATAAATATAAGCAAGGGGGGCATTCATTCCTGTGCCCACTGCCGTTCCTCCAAGGTTAATCTCCCGCAGCCGTTCCTCCGCCTTGTACAGCCGCCACCTGTCCCGTGCAACCGCTTTGGCATAAGCACCAAAGCTTTGTCCGGCCATGATGGGCAGTGCGTCCATGAGTTGAGTCCGTCCTAACCTTAACACATCGGCGTATTCCCGCTCCTTCTCCTGCAATGCCTCCTGAAGAGAGGCGAACTCTTCACTAAGCGAGCGAAGCAGCGGAATCATCGCAATTCGCATGGCAGTGGGATACACGTCATTGGTAGATTGATAGAGATTCACATGATCTATCGGATGGATCAGCCGGTAATCCCCTTTATGCCCACCAAGTTTCTCGATGGCCAGATTGGCTATAACCTCGTTAACGTTCATGTTCGTACTCGTTCCCGCTCCGCCCTGATACGCATCCACAATAAAGTATTTATCCATCTGGCCTTGCAGAATTTCATCGCAAGCGGATAGAATACCCGCAGCCGCCTGCTCGGAAATCCCCCCTTGCCTGCCATTCACTTTGGCTGCCGCTTTCTTCACCATTACAATGGCCCGCGTGATCCGCGGATTCACCTGCCGGCCGCTGACCGCAAAATTATCCCGCGCCCTTACCGCGTGAATTCCATAATAAGCCCCACTGGGAACCGCTTCACTCCCTAAAGCATCCGATTCCACCCGAAACGTTGGATCGTCGTCCAATTGTTTTTCACCCCCCAATTTGCGACATCAGACGCATTGTGGCCTTCTGGGGTGGCTTGGTGCCCGGTTGGTCCATCATAATATGCTGGCCAGGTTTGGCTTCCAAGGCGCGCAGGAACAATTGCTTCAGCAGCTCTGATTGAGCGATGTAAGGCCGGATGTACAGCTCTTCGTTCCAGAAGAGGCACGGCTTAACGTGGCCATTTGCTGTAATACGCAGCCGGTTACACGAATTACAGAAATGCTGGCTGACCGGATGAATCAAGCCAAATTGCCCTGGCGCACCTTGGATGCGAAAATAACGGGCAGGGCCGGAATCTGCTGCTTTTTCAGCCGGCTCATCAGTTGTCCTACCCGAGTCCGGGCCTGCTTCAAGACTAAAACCAGCCTTGGCACAACGCTCCAGTATTCCATCCAAAGGCATATATCCCGCTTCCCATCCGTTGATATCATGACCCATGGGCATATACTCAATAAAGCGTACGTGCAGCGGATATTTCTGAGTCAGCTGCAGAAAGGATTCAATTTCATCATCGTTTACACCTTTCATCAAGACCATATTCAGCTTGAGTACCTCGAAGCCAGCCTTAAAACCAGCTGCTAAAGCATGCAACACCTTGCTGACATCGCCGCCCCCAGTGATTCTGGAATAGCGTTCTGGAATTAGAGAATCCAGGCTGACGTTGAGATCTGTAAGCCCGGCATCACGCAGCTTCTGCACTTTGGGGGCGAGCAGCAGTCCATTCGTGGTCAGACCGACACGTTCGATCCCGGAGATGGCCCTTAACCTGGCCACCAGTTCTTCCAGGTTCGGACGCATCAACGGTTCTCCTCCGGTAAGACGCACCTTGGTTACCCCCATCTCAGCGAGTACCCTTACGATCCGTTCAATTTCGTCAAAGGTAAGCGGGTTACTCTCCACAGCCTTTTCTACTCTGCCCGGATTGCAATACTGACAGCCCAAGTTGCAGCGCTCAGTAACGGAGATACGTACATAATTATGTAAACGACCAAAGTGATCGACCAAGATATCGGACAAACGCTCCACCTTGCTTTCTGCGTAATAGTGACTGAATTAGAGGCGCGAAAAACCGCCGAACTGCTGCAATGACTGCGCACTGGCCAGTCTTTTCCGGGAAATGGAATCCTCAATCTGGCTTGGAACGATAAATTGGAGAGCATTTGTGGGGCATACCCGCACACATTCCGGGCCCTTGCCGCTGTCTTCACACAAATCACATTTGTTCGCAACGATTCTCTCCTTGCGGCTCCATGCACCCGAAGTATTGGAACAAAGCCCGGATTGAAGTTGCTTTTGGCCACTTTTATGTGCCGGAACCATTGTAATCGCCCCATAAGGACATACCAGCATACAGGTCTTGCAACCAATGCAGCTATCCTGATTGATGAAAATGCTGTTGTCTTTGCTCGTAATGGACCCATTAGGGCACACATTAGCACAAGGAGCATCCTCGCAATGTCTGCACTGCACCGGTGCCGTAACTTCGTCGGTCTCGACGACAGTCAACCGTGGATAGAAGTCAGCACCGCTCTCTTCCTGAAGGAACATATTATTCCCGGAATGTGCAACTACGCAGGCCACTTCACAAGTATGGCAACCTATACATTTATCGGGATCGGCAATGACAAACCCGTTCATGACATCTCCTCCTTAAGACTTCTGTCAACAAATTTGGTATGCAGCAAATGATGTGAAGTATGGCCTAACGGTTCACCTAAGAAGTCCTTATATAATTTGATAATATCTGGATTCTCATGGGATTTGCGGACCTTCTGATGAGAGTCGTGGCGGTAGACGGCACTCTTTCTGGCCTGATAAGCAATTTTCCGCTGCGTTTCCAACAGGAGCTTGGGCTGTCCGCCGCCGCTGACACAGCCTTCGGGACAAGCCATCACTTCAATGAAATGATACGGGCAGGTGCCATCTGCAACTTTTGCCAAAACAGCATCCACATATTTCAGTCCTGCAACTACTGCCACTTTGAGCTCCAAATCGCCAATCTGAACTTCTGCCGTCCGGATGCCTTCCTCTCCCCTGACAAAATCCAATTGCAGATTGGGTATCTGCTCATGGGTGATCAGTTCATACCCCGTTCGTATCGCAGCTTCCATCACACCGCCTGTGACGCCGAAGATCGAGCCTGCTCCAGAGTATTTGCCCAGCGGTGAATCAAATGGCTCGTCGGGAAGATGAATGAAATCGATGCCTTGATCCTTGATTAAGCTGGCCAGTTCCCTTGTAGTAATAACAAGATCCACTTCACGGCAACCATCCACACTCATTTCTTCTCTGCTGCATTCAAATTTCTTACAGGTACAGGGCATAACCGCGACGCTGAAAATATCCGAAGGTGCAATTCCATCCAGCTCCGCTCCGTAGGTCTTGAACAAGGCTCCACCCATTTGCATCGGGGACTTGCAGCTGGATAAATGCTCCAGCAGCTCCGGTGCTGCCGTCTCCGCATGCTTCACCCAGGCTGGACAGCAGGAGGTGAACATTGGCAGCCGCTCTCCTGACATCACTCTGCCAATCAGCTCTGAGCCCTCTTCCATAATCGTCACGTCCGCAGCAAAATTTGTATCATAAATCCGGTCAAACTTCAGCCGTCTCAGCGCAGCCGCCATTTTCCCCGGGGTTAAAGTGCCGAAGGGCAGCCCAAACTCCTCCGCCAGAGATACTCGGATCGCAGGAGCGCACTGCACCACCTTGAACCGTTTCGGATCAGCCAGAACAGCTTTTACCTTCTGGATATCCCCTGACGAATAAGCAGCGAACAAAGGCTCACGCACGTTGGGGAGCTGTCCTCTTTCCTGTAACTTTACCGCTCGTGAGGCTGCCGTCGACTCGTTGTCCGCAGCATAAGCGGTACAAATCTGCACACACTGTCCACAAACGACGCAGCGATGAGCATCAATAGTCTGCGGGTGGCCCGGTTCGCCAATAATGGCATCTACAGGACATACAGCCGCGCAACGTCTGCAGCCGGTACATAATTGTTCGTCAATATGAATGATTGGATCCTTATACGGCATAGTGCAACCTTCTTTTCTGAATTGAAGTGGTATTACAGTCGCATAGCTGCTGCTGTCCGCGACCTGGATACACTGTTATCCGGATGAACCAGTGACAGTGCCTCTACCGGACAGACCTCTACACAAGCCGGAATGTTCCCCATAGCTCCGTCCTTATGGTCCCTGGTCTGGCATAAATCACATTTATAGGCGATCACTTTGGCGCTACGTACCATCGCACTATGCTGCCGCTCCTTTAGTTGAATCTGCGGGACTACCTTGCCGTTGCTGTATGCTTTATACAGACTGATGGCACCAAACGGACAAGCCATGGCACAGCCTTTGCAGCCTATGCAACTCTCTTCATGAATAACTATTATCCCCTCCTCCTGCCGGATCACCTGAACCGGACAGGCTTCTGCACAAGGCGCATTCTCGCACTGACGGCATTGGACCGGCAGTGTGAAGCTCTCTGTTCGAATGACATGCAGGCGGGGAATCACCGGTACCGTAACGGTACCCACAGCCGCCCCAACCCCATTGTGATCGTTATGAACTGCGAAACATGCCAGTTCACACGCCTTGCAGCCTATGCATTTGCCCGCTTCGGCAATGACAAACGGATTCGGCTGTACATTATTCATACCGGTCTCGCCTCCACATGCATCTGCGCTCTGAGCGCCTCATATTCCTGCTGAACCTGTTGTTCTGCGCGCAGTTGATCTGCAATTTTCTCAATGCGGATCGCACAATACTTGTATTCCGGGGTTTTGGATACCGGGTCCAGATAATCACCCGTCAGCTCATTGCAGGCCCCAATCCAGAAATGGTAGGTCATATAGGTGGCCCCGGTTTTAACACGGTTGCTGATCTGTGCCCGGGCTAACACTCTGCCACGGCGGGATACAACATGTACAAGCTGGCCGTCTTCAATCCCTAAGCTTGATCCGTCCGCCGGGCTCATCTGGATGAAACCAGGCTCATCCGACAGTTGACTGAGGGCACGGCAGTTGCCGGTCATCGTCCGAACCGAATAATGCCCTACCTCACGCACTGTGGACAAGGACAACGGATATTCTTGATCCGGCTGTTCCAGCGGTGCCCTCCATTCACAGGCAAACAGCTGTCCTTTGCCGCTGGAAGTGGTAAACCGGTTCCCTTCATATAAATACGGTGTGCCCGGATGATCTTCTGACGGACAAGGCCACTGAACACTGCCCTGTTCTTCCATCTTCCGATAACTGGCTCCGGCAAACGACGGGGAGAGCCCCCTCATTTCATCCCATATTTCTTCCGTGTTCCGGTAGGACATCGGGTATCCCATCGCCGTGGCAAGCTCGCTGATAATTTGCCAATCGGGCTTTACTTCACCGGGAGGCTCGATGGCCTTTCTGATGCGTTGGAATCCACGGTCGGCTGAAGAGTAGACCCCATCATGCTCACCCCAGGAGGTGGCCGGCAAAATCACATCGGCATGCAGGGCTGTCTTGTTCATGAAGATGTCCTGGACTATTACAAATTCTAATTTATCCAGCGTCTCTCTCACTTCTGAGGCATTCGGATCGCTCTGCACCGGATCTTCGCCAAAAATATAATAGGCCTTCACCTTGTCTTCCTTTAGAACGAGATGAGGAATTTCGGTAATCCGATACCCGACTTTGCGAGGCAAAGCCACTCCCCAGGCCTTTTCAAATTTTTTACGGATCTTGTCATCCGTAACAGACTGGTATCCCGGATAGACATTTGGCAATGCCCCCATATCGCAGGAACCCTGTACATTATTTTGGCCGCGGACCGGACCAATCCCGACGGCAGGTCTGCCAAAGTTGCCGGTCAGAAGCGCCAGTGAGGCCAGACCCTTTACAACGTCCACGGCTTGGGCAAATTGACATACCCCCATACCGTACAGGATCATCGCCTTGTTCGCACTCGCATATTGCCGCATTACTTTGCGGATCTCAGCCGCTTGCACACCTGTAATGCTCTCCGCATATTCAGGAGTATATTTCTGTACACTGGCTTTATATTCCGCAAAACCTTCTACATATTTCTCAACATACTGCTTGTCGTATAACTCCTCAGCAATTAACACATGACCAAAGGCATTGACAAGCGCCATGTTCGTTCCGCCTTTAAGGGGCAGCCAAGTATCTGCAATGCGGGCCGACTCCGTCTTGCGGGGATCGGTTACGATGATCGTTGCGCCCTTCTGCTTCGCACTAACAATTCTTCTCGCCACAATGGGATGGGTAACCGCTGCATTGTATCCAAAAATAAACAACAGATCCGTGTCCTCAATTTCAGGAATTGAATTGGACATTGCGCCATCCCCTAGCGAATAGGTAAGCCCAGCTACGGACGGCCCGTGACATACCCTAGCGCAATGGTCAACATTATTGGTTCCGATAACAGCGCGCATAAATTTTTGCATGACATAATTGGCTTCATTTCCCGGGCCACGGGCTGAACCGGTTCCCATGATTGCATCCGGTCCATACTTTTCCTTGATTGCTGTTAGTTTCTCGGCTGTATACTGAATGGCTTCTTCCCAGGATACCTCTGCCAGTGTCCCTGCTTTACGAATCATCGGCTTGCGGATACGGGCGGTAAGAATCTGCGGATCATTCAGAAAATCCCATCCATAATGACCCTTAAGGCACAGATTCCCTTCGTTCGTTCTTCCATCCGCTGGTTCAGCGCCTACGATTTTCCCCTCCTCAACAAGTAAATTCATCTGACAACCACTTCCGCAATACGGACATACAGTCAGCACTTTATTCTCCATAGTTCCTCACCACTCCTTGTGATTTTTTACACAATTATAGCAACACAAAAATAAGCCAATACAAGGTATAATCAGAAATACACAATGTACTGGCTTATTAAAAAGCTAAGGAGCAAAAGTCCATTCTCTCTAATCAAACCGATTTATTCAATTGAATAATGATTGCCCTATCCCCTTGATTTGGGTCTTCGATCTTCCATGTATATGTAAAGGGGCTGCCAAGCGTTTCTACGATCTCTGCCATAAACTCTCTCTCCAAATAAGGCTTCAGCACTTTCCAGTATTCTGTAACTAAATGTACCGCACCTTCTTTGAGCAAAATTTCAGATAAACTAGAGAGAATTCCACGAATCTCAATAATGATTAAGGACTCATACTCCATCCTAACCTTTACATTCTCCGGACCTTTGCCGCGATAATGCTTCACAATCTTAACTGCAAGTCTTCGCATCTTCTCCTGACATTCAAATACAGTCTCAGGCATCACTACATCCCAGCCTCAACATCCCTATTATGGTAATTTATTTAATTAATTACATGTTAAACCTATCCAATAAAGATTGTCAAACCACAAAAAAGGGCAAATCCTTTCATTTCAACGTGAATTCATCCACTTCTTACACGATATCCATTAATTCCTAAAAAGCTTGTTCAATCTAACTATATTTAAAAAAGAGCAGCAAAGGTCTAAATTCCGCTTTTCCTGCCGGATTCAGACCTTTACCGCTCTTTGCTAGCTACCTTATCTAAGTTCCACATCACTCAGGCGCCGTCTTCCTTCAGACGCAAAAGTGCTGCAGCCGCAGCCTGTTGTTCCGCTTCCTTCTTGGATCGGCCGCTGCCCTTGCCGAGTGACTGGCTGGACATATATACTTCAGAGACGAATTCGCGCTCATGCGCCGGTCCCCGTTCTTCAATAATCCGATATTCCAGCGTACCCAATCCGTGATGCTGTATCAGCTCCTGAAGCTCCGTCTTGAAATCGCTCATCTGCATTTGCAGCTTGCCGTCCGTCTCCACCAGTGGAAATACATGATGATCAAGAAACCGCCGCGCCGTTTCCAGCCCTTGGTCGAGATAAAGCGCTCCCACGAAGGATTCAAACACATCGGCCAGCAAGGCCGGGCGAGTACGTCCGCCCGTAAGTTCTTCCCCTTTGCCCAGCAATACATATTTGCCGAAACCCAAGCTCTCAGCGAACTTGACCAGTGAAGGCTCGCATACAATAGCGGCCCGCAGCTTAGTCAATTCCCCCTCCGGTCTGTCCGGCAGCAACTTATACAAATATTCAGAAACCGTAAGCTCCAGAACAGCGTCTCCGAGAAACTCTAGACGCTCATTGTCCTGATGCTGATTGAAACGGTGTTCATTCACATAAGAGGCATGGGTAAAGGCCTGCTTCAGAAGTACAGCATCGTGAAATTGGATTTGAAGTTGACTTTGTAGCTGCTTCAGGTCTCCTTTCACTGCACTGTCCCCTTACTGATTATATTTTTTGAGAATTACGGTTGCGTTATGTCCTCCGAATCCGAACGAATTCGACATAACAATATTCAGATCAGCTTTGCGCGGTTCATTCGGAACATAATCCAGATCACATTCCGGATCAGGATTGTCCAGATTGATGGTTGGCGCAATGATGTTATTTTGCAGGGAAAGACCACAAATGATTGCTTCCACACCGCCGGCAGCACCAAGCAAATGACCTGTCATTGATTTCGTGGAGCTGATTGCAACCTTGTAAGCATGATCTCCAAGCGCCTTCTTCACGGCAGCCGTTTCCGATCTGTCGCCTACTGGCGTAGAAGTGCCATGCGCATTGATGTAATCAATCTCTTCCGGTGCGATACCGGCATCTCGGATCGCCATCTTCATACAGCGTGCTGCGCCGTCAGGATCCGGCTCCGTCATATGATGGGCATCCGCACTCAGACCGTAGCCGATCACTTCGGCATAGATCTTCGCCCCGCGTTTCTCGGCATGCTCCAGCGATTCCAGAATCAGAATCCCGGCACCCTCACCCATTACAAAACCGTCACGGCCGCTGTCAAATGGACGGCTGGCCTTCTCCGGCTCGTCGTTACGGGTGGACATCGCCCGCATGGCACAGAACCCTGCCATCCCTGTCGGGCGGATGGTAGCTTCGGAACCGCCGCAGATCATCGCATCCGCGTCACCGCGCTGGATCAGGCGGAAGGATTCCCCTATGGAGTGGCTTCCTGTTGCACAGGCTGTCACAGTTGTTGTATTGGGACCTTTTGCACCAAGATTGATCGACAGCTGGCCGGAGCCCATATTGGCAATCATCATGGGAATAAAGAACGGGCTGACCCGTTTTGGTCCCTTTTCCAGCAGGAGATTATGATTGTCTTCCCAAGTACCCAGACCTCCGATACCTGATCCGACGGACACACCAATTCTCTCCGCATCAATATCTTCACCAATCTTAAGTCCGCTGTCCTTCAGCGCATCTTCTCCGGCTGCTACCGCGAACTGAACGAAACGGTCCATCTTACGGGCTTCCTTGCGGCCAAAACGCTCTTCCGCATCAAAGTCTTTAACCGAAGCTGCTATTTGCGTAGTGTATTCACTGACATCAAAGGCTTCAACCTTGGAAACACCGGATTTCCCGCTCATAAGGCTATCCCAGAACGTATCCAAATCTTTACCCAGTGACGTCATCACGCCCATACCGGTAATAACCACTCTATGACTCAAACGCAATCACCCCATCTGTAGGCTGTATACTTCAACATAATTGAACATACATGCTCTCTGAATAGTCTATATAAACTGCAGTCGCCGCAAAAATTAACCCCTCTGCGGTTCTGTTATTTTCCCCGTAAAGGTGCAAATATGCATCCTTTTGCATTTCATTTGTGCTGTAAAATGAGGAGAAGTCCCGCCCTAGCAGGGACGGGACCCTCAATCATATGACTCTAGGTATGAGATTGTATGTACTTCACAACTTCACCCACGGTCGTAATCTTCTCTGCATCTTCATCAGAGATTTCCATATCGAATTCATCTTCCAATTCCATAACCAATTCTACTACATCAAGAGAATCAGCACCTAAATCATCTTTGAAAGACGCTTCTAATGTTACCTCAGCTTCATCGGCACCTAAGCGGTCGATGACAATGCGTTTTACACGCTCCAATACATCGGACATCCGGTTCACCTCCTCTTTTGGTATTATACGAGATATGAAGTCAAAATACCATAGAGCGTAAAAAACGCTTTCCGGGCGCTTCTTCCCGCTTCTCCCTTAATCCCTATACGCTGGTTTGGTCTTACATGTACATACCGCCGTCCACATGAAGTGTCTGACCGGTCATGTAAGCAGCCCCTTCCGAGGCCAAAAATACCGCCGCCATAGCAATGTCCTCCGGCCGCCCAAGCTCAGCAAGGGGAATTCCCTTAATCAGCTCACTGCGGACTTCATCGGACAACTCACGGGTCATATCAGTGTCAATAAAACCGGGAGCGATACAGTTCACGGTGATTCCCCGTGAAGACAGCTCGCGGGCCGCAGCTTTCGTCATGCCGATTACCCCTGCTTTTGCAGCAGTATAGTTAATCTGCCCAGGATTCCCCGTCACACCCACAACCGAAGAAATATTTATGATCCGCCCGTAACGCTGCTTCATCATCGGACGTGTGACTGCTTTTAGACAGTTGAACACGCCTTTGAGATTCGTTTCGATGACCTGATCAAATTCCTCTTCCTTCATGCGCATAATCAGGTTGTCCCTGGTGATGCCGGCATTATTAACGAGGATGTCAATCTTGCCCCAAGTGTTCAAGACCTCTTTGACGAGATTCTCCGCCTCATCGCTTTTGCCTACATTCCCCTTCAGGGCAATCCCCTCGGAGCCTAGCTCTGCTATCCGGGCTACTGTTTCCTGCGCTGCAGCTTCACTTCCGGAATAGTTCACGGCCACTTTTACGCCATGCTCTGCAAGTGCAAGCGCTATGCTGCGGCCGATGCCGCGGGAACCACCGGTTACAAGGGCTGTCTGGCCTCTTAATGCTGAGAACATTCTGTATTCCCCCTCCCTTTATCCTTCGCTGTGGTTAAGCTAAGCCATTGACTGTCTGGATGCTTTCCAGACTGTTGATATTGATCACCTTGACATTCTTGTCAATTTTGCGGATCAGTCCTGCCAACACACTGCCAGAGCCAATCTCAACAAAGGTGTCCACACCGGCTGCAATCAGCCACTCTATACTGTCCTGCCAGAGTACTGGCGAGAACACCTGGCGTACCAGCAGCCTCCGGATTTCCTCGGGATCGGTAACCGGCGAGGCAGTAACATTGGCAATTACAGGAACTGAAGGCGCATTAAAGTTTACACCTTTCAGTTCAGCTGCCAGACGCTCGGCAGCTTCCTTCATCAAAGAAGAGTGGAACGGTCCGCTGACTTCGAGCGGAATCGCCCGCTTGCCTCCGGCTTCTTTCACACGCTGAACGACAGCATTCACACCTTCGAGCGATCCGGACACTACAATCTGACCCGGACAGTTGACGTTTGCCAATTCAACCGGGTTGCCCTCTGCGGAAATATTGTTGCACAGCTCAGCCAAAGCTTCGCGTTCTGCACCCAATACAGCCGCCATAGCGCCCTGTCCGCCAGGAACCGCCTCTTCCATGAAACGTCCGCGGAGACGTACGAGGCTGACTGCATCCTCATAAGACAGTACGCCTGAAGCCACAAGAGCGCTGTATTCACCGAGACTGTGACCCGCAACGTAGTCTGGCTTCAGTCCATGCTTATTCAGTGCTTCCAGATAAGCTACACTGGTTGTTACAAGCGCAGGCTGAGTGTTTACCGTCTGCTTGAGTTCGCTGTCCGGACCTTCAAATACAAGTTTACTCAGCGGAAACCCAAGCACTTCATCGCCCTTCTCGAACACCGCACGGCTATCCGGCAGAGCGTCATATACATCCTTACCCATCCCAACTGCCTGTGCACCCTGGCCGGGAAAGACAAATGCGATTTTACCCATAAGTTCGAAATCCTTCCCGTAAACGGTGCAGCTGCCGGGCTTGCAAATCAAGCGGCAGGCACACCGAGTTCTTTGAATTCATTGCTCGTTTATATGTTTACCATTTCAGTACCGAGGCACCCCAAGTTAGGCCGCCGCCGAAGCCAACCATCAGCACGGTGTCGCCTTCCTTCATCCGGCCCTCTTCCGCTGCTTCAACCAGCGCAAGCGGAATCGAAGCCGCAGACGTATTGGCGTATCTGTCCACGTTGATTACGCATTTGTCTTCCGGCAGATCCAAACGCTGCATAGCCGATTGAATGATGCGGATATTCGCCTGGTGCGGCACGAACAGATCAATGTCTTCCTTCGTGAGACCTGCTTTGGTAAGCACACGCTCGGTAGCAGTACCCATCACCCGAACGGCGAACTTGAACACCTCACGGCCGTTCATGTAGATGAAATGCTTCTTATCGTCTATCGTCTGCTGGGAAGCCGGCATACGCGAACCGCCCGCTTCCATCTTCAGCAGACTGCCGCCGGAGCCTTCGGCACCGAGATCAAAGGATTGAAAACCTCTGCCTTCCGGAACTTCGCCGAGAATAACCGCTCCTGCACCGTCTCCGAACAACACGCAAGTGTTGCGGTCCGTGTAATCCGTAATCCGCGACAAGGTATCCGCTCCGATGATCAAAGCATTGTTATACATCCCGTTCTGGATAAATCCGGTTGCTGTTGCCAGACTGTAAACGAAGCCGGAACAGGCTGCGGACAAGTCAAAGGCCGCTGCTCCTTTGGCCCCCAGTTTGTCCTGCAGAATGCAGGCTGTTGACGGAAACGAGCTGTCAGGTGTGACTGTTGCTATAATAATCAGATCCAGATCCTCCGCCTTCATGCCTGCTGATTCCAGCGCCTTCAGCGCAGCTTCATAAGCAAGATCCGAGGTCGCCTCATGCGGGGCGGCAATATGCCGTTCACGGATCCCTGTCCGGCTGACAATCCATTCATCATTCGTTTCGACTATCTTTTCCAAATCACTGTTGGTTAATATTTTTTCGGGCACATATTTTCCTGTACCAATTATTCCTACCGGACGCAACTGTTTCATATCGTCACTCACTTCCCGCTAATTTCCTTGGATATGCTGGACACGAGACCCGCCTGCAGCGCAATCCGCGCTTGTCTCACTGCATTCTTGACCGCATTGCCGTCAGATGAACCGTGCCCCTTCACTACCAGACCGCTTAGACCGAGCAGCGGCGCTCCGCCGTGCTCCTTGTAATCCATCTTACCTTTAAGGCTTCTGAGCTCCGGCATTAGTATAGCCGCACCCAGCTTGGTTTTGAGCGAACGGCTGAACTGTTCCTTCAGCAGAGAGAACATAGCGCCCGCCGTACCTTCAAGTGTCTTCAAAAGAATGTTACCCGCAAACCCGTCACAAACAAGCACATCACAATTGCCCGTCAGCACATCACGTGCTTCAACATTGCCGACAAAGTGAATTCCCGGCAAAGCGGCTAGCAGAGGATACGCTTCTTTGGTCAATTCATTCCCTTTACCCGGCTCAGTCCCCACATTCAGCAGCCCTACGCGCGGCTTAGCAATTCCGTGCACTTTGCTGCGGTAGATGCTGCCCATCAGCGCGTATTGTGCAAGGTGCTGGGGCTTGGCATCCATATTGGCCCCCAGATCAAGGGCAAGTACGCCAACATCATCGAGCGTCGGAATCATCGGAGCAAGCGCCGGGCGCTCTATTCCATCCATTCTCCCCACCACAAGCAGTCCCGTGGTCATCAGTGCGCCTGTGTTCCCGGAAGAGATCATAGCATCGGCTTCCCCTTCACGCACCATGCGTCCAGCCACAACCATGGATGAATCCTTCTTGCGGCGGACTGCTTTGACCGGCTCTTCATCGGAGCCAATCACTTCCCCCGCATGACGCACCATCACATTGGACGGCTTATTCTTCAGCAGCGGCTCAAGTCTGGCTTCGTCACCGACGAGCACAATCTGCGTATCGCTCCATTCCGCGGCCGCGGACAATGCCCCTTCCACATTGCATTCAGGAGCATTATCGCCTCCCATGGCATCAATGGCGATCAGCACTGCGGTTTCCCCCTTCGCTGTATTCTTCAATTGCGGACCGGTACACTACAAAATGGCCCTGAAACACGAGTTCTTCTCCGACATACGTAAATACGTCCACCTCAGCTTTGCCGTTCCGGCCAGCAAGCGAACGCACCTGCGCTTTGGCAATACATTTCTCGCCTAACCGGACCATGCGCACAAACCGGATGTCGGCTGAAGCGGTCAGGGCAATTTCGTCATTAATCACGGCAACCGCCAGCGAATTGGCCTGTCCGAACACGTAGTGGCCGCGAGCGATCCCGTTCCTGGAGAAGACATGCTCCTCACGAATTTCAAATATGGAAATGCCGCTCTTGTCCAGCTGCAGATCGACAATATCACCGACCACTTCATCCGCAGGCAAGGAGCGCACCTGATCATAAGAATGTTCAGCCATTTGCTTCATCCGTTCACGCAGCTCCGGAATCCCCAGCTCCAGCCGGTCCAGACGGATGGTCTGAATACTCACCTTGAGCTGCCGGGTCAACTCCCGGTCGGTCACAAATGGATTGCCATCGATAATACCCAGCAGCTGCTGCTGGCGCTCTTTCTTGGACATCCGCTCTATGGCGGCTCACCTCCTGGCACATGCTGAACTTAGCATCCGGCCGCGAGAAGGCCGCTATCAATCCATATAAAGGTCATAAACTTCGTTTAGAACCTGGTACTAATATGTAGTATAAAGCATGCTGCGGCAAAAATAAAGCTTTGCCTGAAAAGCGGCATAACCACGCGGCTTCAGCCACACAGGTAACGGAGGGGATTTTTACCCATCCCCAAAAAAATAGCACCCCACCATTAGATGAAGTGCTACTCTTATTAGAAACTATTGTTTGATGATCTCTCTTGCTTTGTAGGTTCCGCAAACTTTGCATACGTGGTGAGCCAGTTTCAGCTCTCCGCATTGTTCGCATTTCACCATGCCCGGCACAACCAGTTTGAAGTGGGTGCGGCGTTTGTCACGGCGTGTTTTGGACGTTCTCCGTTGAGGTACTGCCATTGTGTTACACCTCCTAATTCGGTTTTAACCCGCCTATCGCGGGATTTGGTCTTAGTCATACTTCATTTGAAAAAGTCTTTCAACCCAGCGAGTCGAGGATCGATCACTGTGTTGTCGCAACTGCAGGTGCCTTCGTTCAAGTTTTGTCCGCATTTCTGACAAAGACCAAGACAGTCTGCCTTGCACAATACCGAATCCGGCAAGTGCAGTACGAAGTTTTCTTCCACGAACGGGACAAGCTCCACAGTCTCATCTTTGATGTAAATGAGTTCATCATCTTCATCTTCGGGAAGAATTGGCTCCTTAAGCCACTTGAAAGTCTCCGCAAAAGGAATGTTCAGCTTACTGTTGACCTCGGTGAGACAACGTGAACATAACATGTCCACCTCTCCACTCAGTCTTCCCACCACGTTCACACAATCGGTATCCGCGGGCAGCGCTTTAAGGTCCACCAAGAGCGGTGCAACAGCAAGTATATCCTTTCGCCCTTTGACAAGCTCGCTGACATCCATAGTTTCATGAATATTCAGTGGCTCATCGGCATTTGCCATTTTGCGAAAGTGAATCTTCATAATCATCACTCCAAACAAACAAAATTTATTATACCTATTATTACCGAACTTTGTCAACCACTTTCCCTTTATATTGTTTCAGGAAGAGGGACAATTATGATATAACTATTAAATCACCATATTTCTCAGAATACGGAGTGAAGCAGCTTTGACAACCGTCGGCATAATTGCAGAATACAACCCTTTACATAACGGGCATGTCCATCATTTCAACGAAGCCAAAAAAATCTCCGGCGCGGACAGCGTAATCGTCGTCATGAGCGGCCCGTTCACCCAGCGCGGCGAGCCGGCTGCGGTCAGTAAACGGGCCCGTACGGAGATGGCGCTGCATATGGGCGCCGATCTCGTGATTGAACTGCCGGTCGCTTATGCGCTTCAACCGGCAGAGTGGTTCGCCTTCGGAGCTGTATCCCTGCTGGAAGCGACCGGGGTCGTGGACAGCCTGTGCTTCGGCTCCGAAGCCGGCACTTTGGGTGAGCTGCTGCCGCTGGCCGGATTTCTGGCCGAAGAAAGCAGCGAGCTTCAGAGCGAGATCCGCCGCCTCATGGCGCTAGGCACGAGTTTCCCCGCCGCATATAGCGCAGCAGCGGCGGCAGTCTGGGAAGGGTCTCTCCTTGGAGAGAAGAAACCCTTCGATGCCGAAGAACTGCTGCGGCAGCCAAACAACAGTCTCGGCCTGCATTACCTGATCGCCCTGCGGCGTCTCGGCAGTGTCATCAGACCTCTTACTGTGCCGCGCACTGGCGCAGGCTTCCATGACCCGCTGCAGGCGGGGTCTTCGATTGCCAGCGCCACAGCGATCCGCCAGCTTCTTAATGAAGGCGGCTCACCTGCAGAATTCATGCCAGAATATAGCGTGTCCATCCTGGAAAGAGAGCATGCAGCCGGCAGAGGTCCTTTGAACCTGGAAGACTTCCGCATCCAGCTCCGTCATGTGCTGACTACGCATACTGCCGCAGAGCTGAGGTCCCTGCAGGATATGAATGAAGGGCTTGAGAACCGGCTGCTGAGAGTCATGCCGCAGCTTGAACAATTCTCGGTCAGCGCATTGCTACAACTATTAAAGAGCAGACGCTACACGCATACACGGCTGCAGAGATTGCTGCTGCATGCCCTGCTGAATCACAGCAGGGAGGAAACGACCCCTTCCCGTCTGGCTCAAGGCCCCGGTTACATTCGGGTTCTGGGGTTCAGCGAGAGCGGCAGAAAGCTGCTCAAGAACATGAAGAGAAGTGCCTCACTTCCCGTTGTCCTGAGTCCTGCCCATTTCTCACACCCCATGCTTGAACGCGATCTCCAAGCCTCCGCCGCGTATGCCGGAGCTTTCACCAATCCTCAGCGTGCTGATTTGTACAGCGATTTCTTACTGCCGCCGGTTAGGGTTTGACCGGCAGCTCTTCCATATATTTCAGTGCCTCATCCAGAGTGGATACAGGCACCAGCTTCATAGATGTGCCTATTTTATCCGCTCTGGCTTTGGCTTCATCATAATTCTTAACCGGCACGAAAAAAATCTCCGCATCCTCCCGGTCTGCAGCAACAATCTTATGCTTCACTCCGCCAATGGCTCCTACCTTGCCTTCAGCGTCAATAGTTCCTGTTCCCGCTACCCGATGACCTTTGGTTAAATCGCCTTTGGTAAGCTGGTTATAAATTTCCATCGTAAACATTAGGCCTGCCGAGGGTCCTCCAACACTGGTATCCACAAAGCTGACCGCTTTTCCTGCTTCCTTCGGCTGTACCTTCTGCACCGCGCCAATCACAACCCCAAATCCAGGACGGCCCGCTGCAGTCTCCTTGTCTTTAACCTCCACCAGTGTTACCTGTTCCTTGACTTCCTTACCGTCCCGCTGCAGCACGACTTCTACCTGATCGCCAACCTTGCTTGAGGAGAGCAGTTTAGAGAGCGCAGTGGGATCAGGCACAGATTGCCCCTGAACACGGATGATTTTGTCGCCTATTTGAAATTGCTCCTGGCTGCTTTCCTCCGGAATCGAGAATACATACAGATAGTCTACAACATCCTCATAAGGAATGCCCGCAGCATGATAGGCCGCCTGAACGGAAGAAGACTGGGAGCTGCTCATATAATATACCTGCTCAGCCGCATATTCCTGCTCACTCTTATCCCCTAGCCTTGCCTCTTTCAATACGACTTCCGCATTGGAATTAAACGCAGAAGCCACTAATAGGGCAACATTGGCGTAGCTCGCAGATACGGTCGTCATCATGAATGTGCCCTGCTCCTGCGGATCAGCATTCTCCACCTTGATCATCGGCGCCACCTCTGAGGCACTGCCCGGCTGATACACGAGATATGGAGTATTCATAAATACTGCCACATAGAGTATAACCACAAAAGTAAACAAGTAGGCTATGGCGCGAACGCCTACCCGGCGTTTCAGTTGCCTCAATGCAATTCCCTTCTTTCCCCGCGGCTCTATGCTTATGTCTCCAAATAAACTTCGGAGCTGTATCCTCTCCGCTGTGGCATGATGGTTGTCTGCCCTGCATAAATTGATAACAGTCTCAGCCCATGTCCTAAGTTATGAAGAGGTGATGCTCATAATGAATAACTTTAAAATACGCCGGTTCACTTCAGCCTCGGTTCCCTTTCTGTCCGGGGCCGTTGCCATTGTGCTCGCCATTGCGATTATCTTATCGCCGGAGTCCTCCTTCCAGGCTTCCCTTCAGGGTCTGAAGCTCTGGTGGACACTTGTCTTCCCGGCGCTTCTACCCTTTCTGATGTTATCAGAAATGCTCACAGCCACGGGATTCGTGCATGGACTCGGAGTACTGCTGGAGCCGGTGATGACCAGGATTTTCCGCCTTCCGGGGTCCGGAGGCTGGACACTCGCACTCGGAATGACCGCCGGTTTCCCGGCTGGAGCAGGCGGTGTGCAATTGCTGCATAAGCAGGGCAGCATTACGGACAAGGAGGCCGGACGCCTGGCTTCCATCGCCCACTTCGCCAGTCCGGTTACACTGCTCATTGTAGTCGGCGTTGCTTTTCTGCACAGTCCTGCCGCCGGATATACCCTGCTGGCCATCCACTGGATTTCGGGACTTGCCGCAGGCGTAACCGCGACCCTGCTCACAGGTCAGCCGAAAACCGAAGCTCCGACGGTAGTTCCATCACAGCGCAAAACGGCTTCATTGCCCAGACGGATTCATCAGGCTGTATCAGAAGCCCGGGCAAGAGATGGCCGCGGATTTGGCAGGCTGCTCGGGGAATCCGTCTCAACTGCCGTTCAGAACCTGATGGTCATCGGCGGGTACATGATTATGTTTGCTGTTGTCATAAATATTGCTATTTCTCTAATACCGCAGCTGCCTCCTGCTTTGGCGGCAAGTTTTCTGGAGATTCATCTCGGAGCAAATGCTCTGACCTCAGAACTGACAGCACCTCACGACTTTAGTTCCATGGGGATCACAGGCCTGGCCCTGCTATCAGCCGCTCTCGGCTGGAGCGGAATTTGCGGCCAGCTCCAAGCACTTACCTTGCTAAAAAGGGCGAAAATCTCTTTCCTGCCTTATGCCGCCGTCCGCTTGCTGCATGGAGTATTTGCCTTTGCTTTTACCCTATTATTATGGAACCCGCTGATGAATCTCCGTGAAACCGTACTGCCGGCAGTGGCGGTTCCCGAGGTTGCCGAATCGACCGCAACACTGGGAGCATTGAACGTATGGAGCGTTGTCCCCCAGCTGCTTGGCCTGCAATCGCTGCTGCTGATGATGATCATCGCTCTGTCTGCCGCTGTATCTGCTGTTACTTGGCTCCGCCGTCTAAACGGCTGAATTTAAGCTTCATTGCCTGTTCTACCTCAGGGGTCACAAAATCCGACACATTCCCGCCAAAGTGGGCGATTTCCTTGACCACACTTGAGCTAAGGTAGGAATATTTCGGATTGGTCATCATAAAGATCGTTTCCGCTTCAGGGTCCAAATTATGATTAATGGATGCATTCTGCAATTCATATTCAAAGTCGGTAACCGTGCGGATGCCGCGGACAATGACCTGAGCATCCTTTTGGCGAAGATAATTTACCAGCAGATCGCGGAAACTGTCAACCTCCACATTCGGAATATCCGCAGTGGCCTGCCGCAGCAGCTCCGTACGCTCTTCTACCGAAAACATCGGATTCTTACTTAGGTTGTTAAGCACGGTAACAATCAGTCTGTCGAATTGTTTGGCTGCACGCCGGATAATATCCATATGTCCCATCGTAACCGGATCAAAGCTCCCGGGATAAATGGCAACACGTTCTTTTCTAATTTGCAGACTCATCATTCCCCTCCTTACCACTCACAGCCTCTTCACGCAGAGCGGATTCATACTGATAAATTGAAATTGTCGTCTCGCCGTATACGGCCTGTCTGGTTCTATAGAACCCCGGAATATCCTCCGGATAGGCATAGCTTGATTCATGCTCCAGCACGATGACCGCGTCTGATCTGAGCAGACCTTTTTGCACCATCGCCATCATCAGCTCATCCCCATACTTCAGCCTGTACGGCGGGTCCAGGAACACAAGATCAAACGAACGTCCCCGCTTCTCCAGCGCGCTAAGGGCTCTGCCGGCATCATTGCGGTAAACCTCAGCTTGCGCTTCCAGCTTAGCCGCCTTCAGATTGGCACGCACTGTGTCGATGCTTTTCTGCTCCATATCCACAAATACCGCACTGTCCATCCCTCTGCTCAAGGCTTCAATACCTAGACCGCCAGTACCTGCAAACAAATCAAGCGCTGCTCCACCCTCGAAATAAGGACCGATCATACTGAACAACGCTTCTTTTACCTTGTCGGTTGTAGGCCGCGTTCCGCTGCCCGGAACACTCTTCAGGGGCCTCCCCTTTGCACTTCCCGATACAACTCTCACCGATTATCCACCTGCTCTATGTCTCTATTTATTATGCCGATTGAGGCACAAGTCCAAGCCTATAGTACCACAATTGTCTATTGAAATAAAAAGATTGTCTACCGTTGTCACATGAGGCCGGCAGATTTTTTTAACGTACACAGGTATAAGACTGGAGCAACCGGGACATCATGTAACTATCGACATCACAAAATGTCGTAGACAACCGCGGAGCAGGCTTACGTTTCCCCATAAGCTCTTCGTCCGGTTTCTCCTCTCCCATGAAAGAGGCTCCCGAAAGGGAGCCTCGATTTTTGTTTTATGAACCCCATACCTACACGATTTAATTGAATATCATGAGAAATACCACCCTCAAAAATACTTAAAGGTGGCAAAAAAGGTGGCATATCATTAATCTCTCTGTAATGAGGTGGCATTTTGTATCATACTGTTTTCTTCTATAATTGAATCCGATATTACGCCACCTTTCGGTCAATAAATAAACCCCTGCTGGCCATTACGGCCAGTAGGGGCTTTTTGCTCATATCATCTGCTCTTTTAAGACATCGCCGAGATCAGCTGTGTATCGAGAGAGCCTTAAGCTGATCTCAGTACGCATTACGTCACGAGTCATGCCAAAACGCTCTTGATAGCCGCGAAAGTAGATCATACTATATGTAATGAAATCATCCTGGGTATCCTCGATCACTTTGATGTTCCGGCGTTTAAGTTCTTGCCTCAGTCGGTAGACATCCTGCACAACTCGCTTCTGAACATAGCGGCCAGCCAATAGGTATGATCGGCTAAGGATGTTACCCGAGTGTTGAATTTCTTTCATGCTCTTGCTGACCATCGTATCTATGTAAGGGAGCAATATTAAGTCCCGAACCATTTCCCTCTCTTCATTCGTGAGCATCTTTTCGCCAGTGTTCACGCCCATAACTATCGCCTCCATGAGCTTATTTTATGCGAACACACGTTCTTTTATCCACAAAAAAAGCCCGCCGACAAGTTTTAGATTGACGGGCTTTTGAAACTCAATCGATACTCCAGAATAGGTAACAGGACCAAATTACGTGGAGTACGCAGAGTTATAGATCGCCTTTAGTCTCTTTGCTCTTGTTTTTTCAGTACATTTATCCAAGTCAACGAAAATTGAACTATAATTAAGATAGGAATAGCCATCACTAGATGTGTAAACAATTCTAGTACTACGCCAGCGCCAACTCCGACACCAGAACAACCAGGTGATCGAGCTATACTGGTGATTACGATGACAAATGGAGTAGAAAAGGAATACGATCTCCCGATCGCTGAAGTAGATGCATTCTTAACCTGGTATGATGCCCGTGATGCAGGTAGAGGCCCTGGGATGTATGCAATTGATAAACATACCAACAACAAAGGCCCCTTCAAAAAGCGTAAAGATTATGTCGTATTTGATAAAATACTTACCTATGAAGTAAGTGAATATACAGCATCAGAATAATCCTTACCATCACTTACCTCCTCTTTCCCTTATAGCCAAGCGCTATAATTGGATAGAGGAGGTTTTTTATGTTTATTTCCCCTATGTTATTACAAACTGCTGCTGGTCCTTTTAGCCACAGTGAATATATATTCGAACCAAAGATAGACGGGCATCGGCTGATCTATTCCCAACAAGGCGACAAAGTACGGCTATACACTAGACATGATAACGACTGCACCCGGCAGTACCCGGAACTGCAGCTTCCGTTTGATGACGATATAATCTTAGACGGTGAAGTCGCCTGCATAGATCCGGCAACCGGCGTATCTGATTTTGAGTCCGTCATGAGTCGATTTCAGTCACGGCGGGCAGACAAGATTCAGCAACTCACGGCCACGCTTCCGGCTTATTACGCTATCTTTGATATCCTGCAATACAAAGGTAAGGATCTGCGCGGACTACCGCTGCTGCACCGCAAGGAGATACTAACAAGCTTATCCCTCCCCTCTGGGAGTTACGGCGTTGTGCCGCATATAAACGGTGCTGGCGAGGCTCTGTTTAAGGAGATCAAGGCACGAGGTATGGAGGGTGTGGTGGGCAAGCGAAAGAACAGCACCTATGAGGCTGGACGCCGATCCCACGCATGGCAGAAGGTCATTAACTGGACCTATGCAGAGGTTTATATCACTGGCTACCGCAAACAGGAGTTTGGCTGGCTTGCTGCGGTCCCGTCCGGCACGTCCGGTAAACTGCGCCCGGCGGGGATTATTGAGTTCGGAGCATCCCCGCTTCACAAGCAAGCATTTCGTGGAGTAGCCCAGCAGCTTGTGAAAGGCGAAGACAAAGAGTTTATTCATCTGGAACCGCGACTGCGGGCAAAAGTTAGAATGAGGAACTGGACCAAATCAGGAATGTTGCGAAGTCCAGTATTTACGGAGTTTATCATATAAGCAAAGACACACTGACCTTAAGCCCTTTTTTCTTTCCTCCTGTCGCTTATTAGTTTGTTTCATCATAACGTGATGATAAGACACACCGAAACTAGGAGGAATGCTGGGTGCCAAGGATATCTGTAATTATGCCTGTCTACAATAGCGCTATGTATTTACAAGAAGCAGTTACCACAATCTTATTGCAAACGCTAAACGACCTAGAATTGATAATAATCGATGACGGATCGACAGATGGATCAGCGGGAATTATACATGAAATAATGGACACTAGAGTAAAAAAGATATTTCATAGTGAAAATATGGGGATTGTCACTTCGCTGAATCAAGGACTCGATCTGGCCCAAGGTGAGTACATCGCCCGTATGGACAGTGATGACATTGCCGCACTAAATCGCTTGGAAGTGCAGGCTTATTTTATGGACACTAATCCCACCATAGATATTTGCGGAACAGGATATACAACGAACTACCTCGGGCCCGTCAAGTTAAATCCTATGCATCACGAAGAAATTAAGGTCTGGCTTTTATTTTACAGTTGCATTCTACATCCTTCTGTTATGATGCGCCGAAGTTCTATAGATCAACTCGGGATTCGTTATGATTATAATTACCCTCATGCAGAGGATTACGAATTGTGGAACAGGCTTTCCTCAAGCGTGAAATTCGCAAATCTCCCTCACAATTTAATGTACTATCGGCCTCATGAAGGACAAGTGTCCAATAAACACCGGGTAATACAAGATGATTCTGCACGAAGAATCCGTCAGAGACAACTTTCTCAACTAGGCATTCAATTATCTGATGAGGAATACGCAATAATGATTAAATTAGCTGAATATGGGGTTAATTCTGAAGATTTCGCTAACTATCGAACAGCCGCAGGTTTTGCGAATTGGCTGCTTGATCAAAATCGACAATACCAAGTATTCGACCACGATATATTCAGAATGGCTCTATCCAGATTGATATCAGGAGTTCCATACTAATATGTTGCCAACTTCGTCAAATAGTTGATGCCTTCAAAAAAGGTGATGGCAAAAAAGAAAATCCCGCCGGCCCGGCGGGTTATTTTATGTATGCTCTAAATTCAAATCGTTCCCTAACGAAGTAAGCTCCGGCAATTTTAACAGACTCTGGTGAGTATCCCTCAACGATGCCGCCATAATCCATCAAATGGCCCGTTTGTCGCAACTTCCTTTTGCCAGTCCCTTTGTGTCATTGGGCTTCCTCCCCTACCCTAGTCTCCTCTTTGCTTAAAAAAGCTAAATTATGCCTATACACTGCAACTTGTGGCAATAATTAATCTGAGGTGATTTTGGTGTTATTAAATATACTTTTGGGATTCATTCTTCCTTGGTTGTTTGGGCTACATTTGCTTAAAAGGAATCAGCCTTTTGTAATACAAGCTAGCATAATTGGTGCACTACTCGCCTTCCTCTTCAATGATGTTGGATTCCATATGAATTGGTGGTACGTTACACCTAAAGATTACAGCACTATATCCTTTATTCCTTACAATTTCGGGATTTTCGCAGTGTTTTCTGTCTTCACGCTACACTTGACAAATAAAGTTGGAAGAGCCTGGATTGTTATCCCTGTAGTAACATTCGTAAAAACTGTCCTTGAAAGCGCTCTTGTTTTTACAGGGAAAGTTGTTTATCAAAATGACTGGAACATAGGCTTTACCTACGTTTCGTACCTCATTGCCTGTACAGCTAGTTATGTGATTTATTCATTCTTGAAAAACAGGACAACTTGATTATATTGATTCGCTAAATGCGTCTACTCTCCGGTACTCTCGTTCTACGCAATAACTGAATGTCGGAGCAATGACGCTATTGTTTTTAGCTTGGTCGGAGGTAATCGCAAAATCATCCACAATGCTATCATCTTCATCAAGCAAATCAACTACTCAATCAGGCTCTCCCTGGTTCTCTGCAAGCTCCGCTTTGATCTGGTTAAATACCTTTCCGAGCCTTGGCTTCGGAACCATTGTTCAAAGCCAGTAATGTTTTAAATTCATTTTCTTCAGTATCGATTTTCACGAATTGTAATCCCCATGTGTTTTGGGTCATTTCATTCATCCCTTTCTTCGCTATATGAGTCTACCGCCAGTGTTTTCGCACTGCGCAACAATCACTATGTCTCTCCATGAAAAAGCTTCTTTAAGCTAGCGGGCAGGATAATATGGTAGCCACCTTGAAATAATTTTAGAGATAAATTTATGACAGGGGCTGAATAGTATGGTAAATGGGAGAATCTTAGGAATCGCCTACAATGTAATTCCGGTTAAAAATGCAAAAAAATCTGCAGAGTGGTTTGTCAGACACTTTGGTTTTAACATCAGAAACGATAGAGGGAATTATATAAGTTTATTTAGGGATAACCGTCCAATAATTGATTTAATTGAATCTGATAATGATACAAGAGCAGTTTTTGAAGTAAACGGACGGTCACGGTGGGTTGTAACATTTTTTACAGATGACATTGAATCATTACACATGAAACTAACATCTGAGGAGGTTACGACTAGACCTATTAGCAATGAAGGCATTTACGGCAAGTTTTTTGTTTTTGAGGACCTAGATGGAAACTTATTTGATGTATGGGAGCATAAGGATTGTCAGTTAATCTTTTAAAAAAACAATCTAAGCTAACGTGAAACGTTAGTTCAACAACACAAATGAGGAATTCAGCCCAAGGGGAGCGAAATGATAAACTTTTTTATGACCAATTCATAAAACTTGCTCCGAACCACGAACAAGCTGAAGTTATTACCTCTATCCGGAATGATGAACGAGGGCATAATCAAATGTTCCGACAAATGTACTGGGAATTAACAGGACATGAAATGACAGGAGTTAGCAGCGAAGTTCCTGAACATGTTAATTTGTATATTGCCGGGTTGCAAAAAGCCTTCCAAGGTGAATTGTCTGCTGTTGAAAAATATCGAAAGATATGGTTCGGCCTTCCATACGGCGTTTATAAGGATGCTTTGTATTGAATTAACCTCGATGAGCAGAAGCATGCAGCGAAGTATAATAATCTATTACTACTAAATTCAGTCGCAACTCCGTACTAATTTTGATAGCCGTTTGCCAATACCGATCCATTCCCCCTCCTGTTGTTGTGCCTTTTCTAGAGCAGCCAGCAGGCACTATAGTGACTGCGGCGGCGACAAACAGGGCATTGTGGGCTCCAACAACCCCTTAAAATAACTGTAGCTGTAACCACCGCCATTTGTGTATCTCTCTATAATCGTATTAATTAAAGTTAGGAGGGATATTTATGAACAAACCAGAATTTATCTTACTCGATTACAATATGGTCTTGCTATAGCCGGATTGTTTTTCATACCTTTTGACTCCAACTTTTGACCATCGATTATTCTATTTGGCTTATCTACACTTGTTAGCACTTCCTGTTTTTTGTTAAAGATAAAAAAGAATAAATTAATAGTTGTCCAGATATTTTTTTGTTTGTACGGCTTTGATTCTTATATTCTATCCAGCTCTTTTATCGTTGTTATATGTAAAGGCCCTGGATATAGGGCCTCGATTTTTGTTCTACTTGGGAAAATTGGGTCGTCCGAGTTACGTCCTGCAGAAGAATTTATTCCTCGCCATCAAAAAGTGGTGTGGACAAGTAGCGTTCTCCCGTATCCGGCAGGATAATAACAATGTTCTTCCCTTGATTCCCGGGGCGTTTAGCTATTTGCGATGCGGCATAAACAGCTGCTCCGGAGGAAATCCCTACAAGAAGGCCTTCTGTTCTGGCCAGACTGCGCGCCGTTTCGTATGCCTCCTCGTTCTTAACCTGAAAAATTTCGTCCACCACGTCTTGGTCAAAATTATCGGGCACAAAATTGGCTCCAATGCCCTGGATCTGATGCCCTTTTGGCTTACCACCAGAAAGGACCGGCGAATCTGCCGGCTCAACAGCAATTACTTGCACGCCCGGTTTTCTTGCTTTTAATACTGCTCCGACACCAGAAATGGTTCCCCCAGTACCTACCCCAGCCACAAAAATGTCCACTTCCCCGCCGGTATCCTTCCAAATTTCTTCTGCAGTTGTGTCGCGGTGAATTTGTGGATTGGCCGGATTGCTGAACTGCTGCGGAATGAAAGAATTCGGGATTGTTGCAGCCAGCTCTTCCGCCTTGGTAACCGCGCCTAACATCCCATCAGCCGCCGGGGTCAAAATAAGCTCAGCTCCAAGTGCCTTCAGCAGTTTGCGGCGTTCCACGCTGAACGATTCAGGCAGCACGATCATCAGCCTGTAACCAAGTGCAGCAGCCGCAAAAGCCAGACCAATCCCAGTGTTGCCGCTGGTAGGTTCAATTAATACCGAATCCTTTTGGATCAGCCCTCTGGTTTCAGCATCTTTGATCATTGCAAAGCCGATACGGTCCTTTACACTACCAGCGGGGTTAAAGTACTCCAGTTTCCCGATAAGCTTAGCTTCAACCCCATGGGAACTGCTGTAATTTGCCAGCTCCAGCAGGGGTGTATTGCCAATCAGATCGGTTAGATTCTTATAAATAGTTGTCACAACAATTCCTCCAATAAATTAATGATACAGCGAATTGTACAAGAATGGGCATCTCACATCCCCATCATACATCTCGGGATAACCGTAGCATATCTCTGCACTGTATGCCATTCTCATAGATCTCTTCAGGATAATGTTTTGTAAAAAAATCCATATCCACGGCTACTATTCTGAAGCCGCATTTCTGGTACAGCGCAAGCTGCCCTATACTTGAATTACCGGTGCCCACTTCCATCACACTGTACCCGTCCCGTCTGGCAGTCTGTATGGCGTGCATCACCATTTGTTTACCTATTCCTCTGCCCTGCTGCTCTTCAGCAACCGCAATATTTACCAGTTCAACCGTAACAGGTCTTGTCGGCAGCAGCACATACACTCCCACAACGTCCTCTTTGTTAACTGCGAGATAACAAACACCTCTTTTTACATAATCCTCCACTTTCGGCAGAGAAGGATCAGCTGACAGCAGCAGCTCCAGCGGCAGACTTTCACCGTTTTTTATTTTCCTGAAATCCATAATGATCTCCTTGTTTCGCCATTATCCTCAAATATAAATGTTTTGGTGCTTTATGTAAATCGGACTAGACCAGAAAAAAGCGCGTCCCCGGCAAAAAGCCCGGGAACACGCCGATGTGCTATCCAGCTTAGATGAAACAGGCACTCAAAATAATGACCAACAGGATATAAAGAACAAGAATTGCACCTGTTGATGTAAAAGGACTTACCGGACAATGTTGAACGCCACCAACATTACCACCGTATCCGCAATCTGCACCCATGAGATTACCTCCTTCATAATGATTACTACAAGGTAGAATATGTATTGACTGGCTTAACAGATTGGGCGAAACGGTCTAAATTTAGGCCATAACAAAAAATAATGTTGAGGCATAGCTTCATCCATATATGGTGTGGCTCCCACCGGTTCTTTTGATATGCACTTCAAACAAAATCTACATCTTGTCATGCCCAATATTACAGGCATGACAAGACACAGTAACCTTAAATTAATCGGAGACCAGAATGCCGTCAAAACTCTCCGGACCGACACGAATCGTGCCGAGCAGGTTGGAACTAACGAAAGCAGTGTACGTCAATTGAGGAGTAATCGGCGGGTTAAAGTCTGCAGCTGAAAACGTGATGACTTGTGGCGCCAAGACGCTAAGGCTAAACGTAGAGGTAGCAGAATATACAACCGGATCGGTACTAAGTGTTCCTCTCACTATTGTAATTGTAATACCAGCAAGCGCCAGCGGAAGCGTCAAAGAGATGGTTCCTTTTAACAATACTCGCGGATTCGTTGTTGCACCTTCGGTGACTAAGCCAATTTGTCCGAACAGCTGCGGAGTATTCAGCAACAAAATCGGAATCGCAATTGAGTTCGCTATGCTCGCATTCTGCGAGGTTCGAGCATCAAGATAAGTTCCCATGATGAGCACCCCCTTTCCTTTCTTGCATACCACATCATATTAAGAGAGCTTACCGATTGCTTGTACTTATCACCATTAGGTTCAATAATTAATAGTAAATCTTAAATAGATTCGGAAGAATCGTCAGGCAAAGATATTAATCTTTAGTTGTTCCATCTCTTTTGTTAAAAGCCAGTTCAAACAGGCCCGTGGCAGACAATCCTGCCAGTCCGCCTGCCCACAGACGCAGCACCAGATTCATATCTGTAAAAGGATAGGCAATGGCCCCGACTAATAATCCTATTGCCAGGCCAACCGCCGGTACAAGGTTGCGCGGAAGCTTCACGCTATTCTTCACAAGCTGAACAAGAGCCATTACAAACACGGCTAATACCGATGCGAAAGCAAGCACATTGTTAAGCGCATCGTTATACATGATGTTCATCCCTCCTTCAAGGATAACAGCAAACCCGCCGGATGCAGTACTGTTAGAACCCGGTAGAAATCCAAGCTGCCTCCGGTGGGCGTATCCAACAGCCCCGCCGTCACTGCAGCACTGAAAGCCGGCACTGCACATGCCGGTACATTCATCACCATCTGGCCTTCGATTAGGGAAAGGCGGTCAATCACACCTGTGATCGCCCGCCCCTGCTCCTGTACATCCGTCTTCAGCATATCTCTGCTGGCAGTAAGATCGGACAACAAAATCCGCAGCTCTTTCAGCTCTTTTTCCAGACTTGCAAGCTTTTGCTTATCTTCCGCCGACATCTCATCCTCCTCCTTAATTTCATCATATGCGTACAAGTTATAGGTATTCATTATCTGAAACAGCTTTGCCGCATACTTGGGATCAGTCGCATATCCCGCTGCCGCAATATGGCTGCGCTTCATATCTTCGGTTGCGTAGGGTATAATTCTGGAAATGAATCCGGTCTCCGTCCTCTCATCACTTCCTCTCCTTATATTAAATGCGCATTCTGCCAAATAGCTTGTGCTTATTCCTATGAATTCAGGATAGCTGTTTAGCTATATGAATAAAGGGGTAATGAATTATCAATTGTTGATCCTACACCATACATAGAGTAACCAGTTTAAAGATAAACGGCCCTGATTTTACCAAAACTTTACCTGAAATTGATAGAAAAGCTATTGTTAGTTACTAAAAATTGGGGTAGTATATAGTGAAAATTAACTATTAAGGAGGGTCTATTGGACTATGCCATCATATTATTTTAAAGAGTTGTGGACACCCCTTAGATGGTTTGGCATTAAATTATTTCATGATGATGAAGGGAGCCTTTGGATCAAGTGGTGGGCTTCCCCCCGAAAAAAATTGCGCTGAGGGTTTTACTTACAACTAAGAATCTCATTTGAATAGCAACACAAAAAAACCTTTCTTAGGATACAGCGGCAGGTTAACCGCTATATCTACACAGAAAGGTTTTTTGGGCGTACAGCGCCTATTAGCAAGCGGCTTCAAATGTAATCCGATTTTTGCCGCTGCGTTTAGAAATATATAAAGCCTCGTCTGCCAGCCGCAGAGTTTCGGCCGTGTCCAGACATTCTGGAGTCCATACGGCTGCTCCGACACTGCATCCGACCTGTATGGTATCGCCTCCAATGACGACCGGCAGATTGACTTTGCTGATGATGCGCGCTGCAACAACCTCCGATTCCTGCATGGGTTTGCTTGCAGAAGTATTCAGAATGATCACAAATTCATCTCCGCCCAGACGGGCAACGATTTCATTGTCACGGGTGCACTCCCGCAGCCGCACAGCCACCTGCTGGAGTAGAACATCTCCGGTAGCAT
The DNA here is from genome assembly GCF_038593145.1 of Paenibacillus sp. FSL L8-0340. NCBI lineage: Bacteria > Bacillati > Bacillota > Bacilli > Caryophanales > Paenibacillaceae > Paenibacillus > Paenibacillus sp. FSL L8-0340. The sequence goes on along the minus strand of NZ_CP151967.1, from coordinate 3,347,955 downwards.
GGCCGAAAGTATCATTCACTTTTTTGAATCCGTCCAGATCCATGTATAGAAAACTGAGGGTTGTCCGGTTCAATTTGGCCTTGTTCACCGCGTGAACCAAAAATTCGTTCAATCCGGCACGGTTCGGCAGCCCTGTTAGCACATCGTGCAGAGCCATATCCGACATATAGCTTAGCTTATTCTCTGTTTTGGTCAGATTGCTGACCAGATTCCGCAGTGAGGTTGACAAGATGGCCACATCCTTAAAGCGGGACAAGGCGGGGATTTCCACATTGGCACCCGAGCTGAGCAAATCTGCCGTTTTGGCAATTTGACTCAAGGGACGGGCAATCCACCCGGCAAGCAGCCAGCCCAGAATTCCGAAAATCACGGCAGCTGCCAATCCACTTAATATGATAAATCTTTCGAGCTGGTGTACCGTTGCGAAAGCAACATCTGTTGGCTGACGAACCAGAACTGACCAGCCCAAACCCGGATAATTCAAATAACCGTCCCCGTAAGCGTATCCGGTCAGATAAGCATCTTTTCCGCTGCCGCTGTCCACGATCCATGAATTCCCGCCGTTCCGGGCTTTCTGCAGCGTTTCATTCGACATTTTCTTTCCCGCCAGCCCAGAAGGCCCAAGCAGTATAGTATCATCCTTCTGGCTGACTACGAAGATTTCCACATCTTTCATCCGTTCTTTGAGCGGGTCTAGAATAGATTTCTCTACCTCACGCGACCACTCCCAGCTCAAATGTGCTGCCAGTACACCATTAAGCATTCCTAGCTTGTCGTAGACCGGGACACTCACGTCCACGAATTGCAAGACTTCTCCGGTTGGATTAGGCAAGAGCTTTGCCAATAACACGGCATCATGCACATCACCCGTGAACAAACCCTTCCGGCCTTCCTGAAATACGGGTCTTTGGCTGATATCCTTTCCAAGGAGAATGTTGTCCGTTGCGGATAGCACAGTTCCCTTCGGGTCAAGGTAACCGACCCAGGTGAACACCGGCAAACTGCTCTTCAATTGATTCAGCAATCCGCTGATTTCTTGAGTGTCCAGCGGCTTCTGGAAAGCGTTAAGCTTGCTCAGCACTTCCACTTCCCCGGAACGCGACCACATGAAATGATCCAGCTTCTCCGACATCTGATATGCCTCTGCAGCAAGCGATCCCCCGATACTTACCTCCACAGATTTCGTAGCTTGATTCCCGATTACATAAATAAGCAGTGCAGTCAGCAAGATAATAATTACCGCAAAGGCACTGGCAAAAAAAGTCCGCAGGTTAAACGTCATGCACATTCTCCCCATATCTTTCGCAGAATAGTGTCGTTAATTTTTTTATCGGATAAAGCCGCAGAAATTATAAATCTTCAATCTTAAAAGCAGCGTAGTAGACAGAGAAACAGCTCCGCCCTTATCTTACAGAGTGGAGCTGTTCGCGTATCCAATATCAGCCGACTTTAGCCCCCAGCGAGCGTGCCAGCAGCACCGCCTGCTCCACATCGAGCCTAACTCCCTTTAAGTCCAGGCTTTTCAGATCAATCCCTTCGAGTTTAGCATCCCTTAGATCCGCTCCCGCAAGCTTGCACTGGGCCAGCTGTACCCGGCTTAAATCTGCACCGCGCAGATCGCTTTTTTGCAAATTGCAGCCAAGCATGTCCGCCTCAGCAAACCGGATGCCGCGCAGGTCCTGCCTGCTGAGGTTAATATGCCGCAAATTGGTGTAAGACCAATCCCCGCTGATCAGCGTAATGCCGTCCATATATGCATTGGAGAAATCGGAGCCGACCATTTTGCAATCCTCGAATTTAGACACAAACAGATTTGCTCCCGAGAACTTGCAATTGGTGAACGCCGCTCCTTTATGGAGCGAGGCATTCAGCAAAGCGCCGGTAAAATCACAATCCACAAAACGGCAGCCGCTGGAAGTCATTTCTTCCATAGAAGCTCCCTTGAAAGAACACCTATCAAAGGTACAGCTGTTCAGTTCTCCATCACGCAATTCGGCGTAATCAAAATTATGCCCGGTAAAATTTTCATTGTCATATTGATACACGGGGTATCTGCTCCTCTCTCGTTTCAACAAATAAGTAAAACTTTTCTTTTTTAAAAATAGCACTTTAGGAGATTGTTCAAATGATACCATTTCGTTATAATAGCAAATAAACTAGCGGAGGTGAACAATGGACGACTCCAGCAGAAAAGAACCGTTCCGATATGTAATGAACCAGCCCATCGAATGCTGGCTTGAACTTCCTGCTGGTAACAACGGTCCCGGGGCAGGCAAGCTTACGGAGGGCGTACTGCTTGACCTTAGCCATTCAGGGTGCAAAATCCGGACTTCGCTGAATCTCCGCTTCACTGCAGGCGATACGAAGATAATTATCCACTTTCAGCTGGCAGAAGACAAACTTCAGTTCGTAGGAAGTGTACGCTGGGGCTGGATGTTCGGACTTGGCCAATATCAATATGGGGTAAGACTGGATTTGCAGGAGGATGAAGAAGAGCAACTCCTCCGGGAGCTGGAAAGCTGGACTAACACGCGCAGCGCCCAGCAAAATGGATAATACGGCACAACCGAATGTCCTCTTTCAAGGACGTCTTTTGGTGTGCAAACACGAAAAGCAGGGCTAATAGCCCTGCTTTTGTTCAGCCAAATGCAGCATGATAAGTTAGTATCCTCTGCCTCCCTCACAAATGGAGTGGCGCTTTAAGCCTCAACCCTTTTCTTCAGCAGCACATTCATCGCATAGATTAGAATAACTGCAATTACCGCTTCAAATAACATCGGCCAGTAATTAAGATGTGGATAGGAGAATGTAATCCCGCTGCGAACCGAGTCCATTTCAAGAATATCAAACTCGAACATGCTCTCCACACTCGCGAGGGAGCTTTTAAACAATAGCTGTTCAAGATAAGATAGCCCATTCTGGAATACCACCAATACAGCAATAATAATCCATATCTTGCCCTTGACCCGCAGACTATTGGCCAACGTGATGGCAAACATAATGGAGATCAGCGTTAAACCGGAGAACCAGATAAGCTGCAGCATGCAGTTTAGGAATACCGGCCAGAAATTTCCCGGGAGGAAATCCGCCGAATATACGAGAATATAGATCCCAAGATGCAGGGTTGCGATGATAACAACGGATAATAGCAGCGCCCAGAGAAGCAGCAGCGGTGACAAGATAGTATACAGGGAACTCACTGGCAGAAGCCGGCGGTGATAGGATTTCAAATTGCGGCCATAGGTAATCGCGCTAGTGAGCAGGAGGCTGATTCCCACTACGACATAGGTGGTCAGATTGATTGCTACCAATTGAACCCCCATGTTTCTGTTCCAATACCATGTGGCGGCATGCACCAGAACTGCGATTACAAAGTACGCAAGAATCCGGTCACGGCTCCGTCTAAAATCGTATTTTATCAGCTTCAGCATTCCGCATACACCTCTCTGAACAACTCGTCAATGCTTTTTCCCCGTTGCAGCCTTAACTCCTCCACATCACTTTGCAGGACGATTTCTCCTTTTTTTATAAAAATAACTTCGTCAAAGATCCGTTCGATGTCTGTGACCAGATGCGTCGAGAGCAAAATGCTGCTGTCTTCCTCGTAAAATTCCATCAGCGCATTGAGAATTTTCGTCCGCGCCACAGGGTCCACTCCGCCAATAGGTTCATCCAGCATGTATAAACTCGCCCGCCGCGAGAGGACCATGGTCAGCTGCAGCCGTTCGTTCATCCCTTTGGAGAGCGTCTGCACCTTATCCCGTTCACTAAGCTTCATAAACTCCAGCATACGTTTGGCTTTGACCGGGTCAAAATCCGGATAGAAGTCGCGCTGGAATTTTATTGCATCTCCCACACTCATCCAAGGATCTGTCAGGGGCCGGTCCGGCATAAACGAAACCAATGCTTTGCTCTGTTCCCCTACCGGAACACCGAGCACAGACATACTGCCTGAGGTTGGCTGTGCCAGCCCGGCAATCAGCTTCATGAGTGTGCTTTTCCCGCTGCCGTTGCTGCCGAGCAGTCCGGTGATTCTTCCTGCACCGAGTTCAAAAGAAACCCCGCGCAGCGCCTGTTTCGAGCCGTATTTTTTAGTAACCTGATGTACTTGAAGTATACTGTCCACCCTGGCAATCCCCCTATTTACTATTCCTTTGCGCAATATTCTCCGCCACGACCGTCAAGATCTCTTCCCCCTGGAAACCCAGCTCCTCCATGCCGCGGATAAAACGGTCCAAGACGTCCTGGGCCATCTCTTTTTTTATGGTCATAATGGTCTCTTCCCTCCCCGTAACATATCTGCCCATTCCCCGCCGTGTTTCCACAATCTCTTCACGCTCCAATTCTTGAAAGGTTCTTTGCACCGTGTTTGGATTTATCTGCAATTCTGCGGCCAGTTCCCGCACCGAGGGGATTTTATCGCCGGGTTTCAGCTTGCCTGTGATAATCTCGCCTTTGATATAATTCATAATCTGAATATATATGGGCTGGTTGTTGTCAAATTCAATGGTCATCAAGCAACGTCCCTTCGTCTGAACACCACAAACCCCGCCAGCAGGAACGCAATTAGATAGACCGCCAGCATAACAATGGAAAAGCCAAGAGTCATTCCCGGCAACGGCGCTGCGTTGTTGTGGTAGACACTAAGATTTATATTCGGAAACAGAAAGTATTTGTAAAAATCACGGTAAATTACTACTTTATCCAAGGTCAGTGCAAACATCGTAATCCCGATGGTCACTCCCGTGGAGGTCGTCAGCACCCCGATCATAAACGCCAGCGTTACATATACGACCGTGTACACGCAGCCGTACAGCAGCGAAAGTAGTATATCTCTTATTCCCGACTCTCCCCCGCCAACGTCAAACCAAATGACACCCGAGAGATAGACAGCCACGGCGGCAACTGCAGTCAGACTCAGCGCGAACAGCAGCACCGTTACATACTTGGAGGCTAGAATAGCCATACGGCTGCGTGCGCGGATAAGCAGAAACTTGATCGTTCCTTGACTATACTCCTTGGATACAATCCCTGCTGTTCCAATGATGGCAAGTATTGCGACGACCTGGCCTATTCCGGTTGGCTGCAGCATCACCGCCGTAAACTCGGAAGCAGAGGCGAATGAAGCTTCGGAAAAAGCTTTGATCATGTAGCCTAACAGAAGCGGCAGCAGAATGAGCAGTACATGCGGCACGAAAAAAGAACGTTTCTTCGACAGCTTCAGCCACTCATTCAGCACCAGATAATTAAATTTACGCAATGCGGTTGCCCCCCGTCCATTTCAAGAAATCTTCCTCAAGGCTTTGTTTGTTCTCCGTAATCCGGTACACGCCAACATTGGCTCTTCCCAATGCCTCAACAAGCTCAGGCACCCTGATGTCCTGCAGCCGTATGTTTAGTTCAGAACGGGCCTCATCCACGCTGCCCAGCCCCACTCCCTGCATCTCTTGTATAACTCGTTGTGCGGCTTCCATCCCGCCTACCCGAACAGTGAGTGACACTTCTCCTTCCGTCTCATCCCTTGCACCCAGCCTGGTTACTGTCACCAGTTTCCCGTTCTGAATGACAACGGCCCGTTGGCAGATTTGTTCAATCTCCGCCAGCATGTGGCTGGAAATGAGAATGGATATCCCTTCAACTTCAGCGATTGTCCGCATATAATCACGCATTTCGCGTATTCCCGCAGGGTCCAGACCATTCGTCGGCTCATCCAGAATCAGCAGCTTCGGCGAATGGAGCAGTGCCTGGGCAATACCTAGCCGCTGCCGCATCCCAAGCGAATAGGCTTTTACCCTCTTGCTCATCGCTTCCTGCAGTCCAACCAACTGCACAACCTCTTCAATCCGCGATTCCGGAACATCATCACTCATCCGTACATACTGCTTCAAATTATCCAGCCCGGTCATATGCGGGTAAAACTCAGGGTTCTCAATAATCGCTCCGATATGGGCTATTGCCCGGTTGAAATCATTACGGATGCTATGTCCTTGAACCAGCACATCCCCTTCGCTCATCTTGATCAAGCCGGTCATCATGCGGATCGTCGTTGTCTTTCCGGCACCGTTAGGTCCGAGCAGCCCGACAATTTCTCCTTTGCGGATGTCAAAAGACAGCTGATCTACTATCGCCTTTCCCTTGATAACCTTACTCACCTGATTCATCTGCAGCACAATGGAATCTTTCCCTTGTGTTGTAAGTCCCTGTGTATTCATTGACTGTTTCATAGCAACCTCCCTGAAAAAGTGAAAATATTGGAGAAAGAAATACTGTATCGGTGTGTTAGTTACATAGTACACTAGTATCACTGTGATGTAAAGCCATTTTTTAGGAATTGGGTTCCATTAAAAGGCGGCCCTATAGCCCCTCGTCCAAGACTTCCTCTCAAGCAAACATAGAATAGTAGTGGAATGAGCTTCAACACACGCTGATTTCACAGAGCTTAAACCCATGCTTCCGAAATCAGTTTTGTACGCTGAAGATTCTGGAAGCAATGCTCACAAAACTTTTAGGAGGAATGAAAATGAAACGAGAGGTTCATATTTCGCAGACTTACCCGCGGCTCACTGTATACTCGGAGGAGAACTACAGAGGACGGAGCAGAATTTATACCGGCAATCTCGGGATCCGTAATACAGACAACATTCTCGACGGGATCGAAAGCCTGCGCTTCTTCTCCACCAGCAGCAATGCTACGCTTGTATTGTTCAGCAGAACCCGCTTCAGAGGCATTTTCCGTGTACTGCGTGGAAATCACAGTATCCGTGATCTGGATGATTACATCAACGGCAACGACGTGGAATCAATCATCTCCACCAATCAAAGGCTGACGTTAGCGCAAATCCGCAATATCCGCGACAGCGGAGAGCTGCCTTCCGGATATCGTCTGATCTAGAGTTTATGGGCTGCCGTTATATCAAAAAGAGGGTACACCCCGGCCTAAGGTGTACCCTCTTTTACATGAATCAGCTATTCCCCTTCAACTAACTGCAGCAGCTCTTCAACCACCCGCTGAGGCTGATAGCTGTGAATATAATGGGAGCTGTCAGGCACGATGATTTGTTTGCCCTTAACGGACCATGCAGGAAGAACAGCTTGGCTGTCCATCCAGGCGGCATCATCGTCAAGCTTGCCGAAATAGTCTGCAGTTAAGACAGTGACGGGAACCGGAAGCGGTTTGCTGCCAGCCAGCACAACGCGGGCATTCTCTTGACTCTGGCGAATTTCATCGGTCATATTCCGGTTGCCCGCCAGCAGCAGTACCGCCTTGCGGTTTATTTCCTTTAGCTTCCCGGGCAGCAGCTTATCCCCATTGCTGTCACTCGCTACCCATTCTGCGAATCCATTCACATGATATAATGCCCGTAATATACCGGTCGCCCGAAGCCCCTTGTATATTCCGGACACAAGTTTAAGCTCCGGACTAGACTCATAGTATTCAGGACTTCCCCCGTCAATCAGCAGAATCCCCTTCACTTCTTCAGGGTACCGCTGGGCATAACGGATGGTTTCCAGCGCGCCTAGCGAATGGCCAACAAAAAGATAAGGCGGCTTCTGACCGGAAACTTGCAGCAGCTCGTGAACTTCGTCGGTGATGGAGTCAATATCCCGCTTTCTGCCGGTTAAGTCACTATATCCGTAACCAAAGCGGTCATAGACCGCAATTTTCGCATGCTGCCTCAGCCCCTCGTACAATGGAGAAAAATCGGCGTAAGGATTTGCTGTTCCCCACCCGGCTGCAAACACCACAGTCGTTGATCCCGCACCCTCAGTATATAGGTGCATTTTACCTCCTTTTACCTGATATAGACCTCCGGCGGGTGAATAATTCTTCCTGTCCTGTGTGGAACCATACCATTGATATGCGGCTCCTAACCCGGCCAATACAATCAGTGCAACCAGCAGGCAGAGTGTAATTTTCACACCTCTTCTTTTTAACATACACTCCTCCAATTCCATGTTAGAAGCTGCTCTTCTCCTCGACAACGATATATTCAGACGTTTCTCACTCCTAAGCCTTGAGCGATATTCGTAATTTTTTGATGGCATCCCACAAATCAAAGGTCCAACAATACACTAATTCAAAGGGGATACCGGTTTTTCTATTATTTCAGTTTTCTGAATTGGCTTGTTACAACCTCGGCCCAAGGGGCTTTTCATGTTAACGGTTATATGACCAGCCTGATTCTGGCCCACGAGTCCAAAGTAACTGCCTTACGTTACCTTCCGTCTTCCAGAAAAATCGTCAACCTCCGTACAGCGGAAAGCTGGCAGTAATTCTATATGGAGTTGAAGCTCGACGATTAAGATAATGCGCTTAACCGGGGGTGCTGGCTGTGGAGCGCAGACCCATGATCCATACCGGGAGACAGCTGCATCAAGCTCCGCCTTGCTCTTCCAGCAGAATTTCTTGAATTTGTACAGCTCCAACTGACAGCTGGGTTACCTCTGCGGATAACTGTTTCACTTGTTCATGAAGCACATGTGCTTCATCCGTGCCCTCCAGATAGCGGGTGACAAAGTGCAGGAACACATCAACTTTCCTAAGCAGCATCAGCACGGGAACGGCCTTGATTTCGGCTTCGGTAAGAAGGACCCTTGTGCTGAACCCCCGGCAAAAATCCCGGACCGCTGCTCTTTCCTCCGCATGACCCAATAGCCCCGACAGAATTACCGCAGGCTCCATCGCCCTCACATCAAAGGTGCAAAATTCAAAATCAAGCAGCGCAGCTACTTGCCGGTGATCGCTTGTCTCCACCAGCAGATTGGAAGCATTCAAATCTCCGTGCACCAGCTGATGCGGCAACCCCTTAAGTTCAGCCAGCGAACCCGCGATATTTTCATAAGCGCTGTAAAGGATCTCCAATCCCTTGGCAAGTTCAGTAAAGGGAACTGGCGGTTGCAGACACAGCTCACGGATTACTTCTCCGGTACATAGCGGATAAGCCTGCCGCAGCTCATAATAAGGCCGGTAGACCGGAGCAAGTCCGGGACTTATCTCTGCCAGCACTACAGACAATGTACCTGCCGCCTCCCCGAAGGATTCGTAATAGCCAAACTCCTGCTCAGTGGGCGAATCTCCGTCTATGTATTCGAACAAGCAGCTAAATTTACCAGCCCCGTCCTCCAGCTGAACCAAAGTTTCTCCGGCCGGTGTCCCGATAGGAACAGGCACTTTGAAGGGTAAAGACAACATCCCCAGCTTTTGCAGTACGGCATGCTCGAATTCGATTTTCTCTCTATCTTTATGTGTATCATAGATTCGCAGCACGGCGCGGCGTGTGCTATTTTCTACAAAATAGGTTGTATTATTCCAACCCCCGCTCCGCTTCCTCAACGTTCCACTCCACTCCGGCCAAACTTGGCTTACAATAGTATCCGTAGGCTTATGCCCCTCTCTTAATTGTTTTGTAACGAATCTCCCGTGAGCGGGTCTTATATGTAAGGTGGTGAACATGTGACCGATGTAGAACAAATCTACGAGCAATATTTTCAGGACGTATACTTGTTTGCGCTATCCTTAAGCAGAAGTAAGCAGATTGCTGAGGAGATTACGCAAGAAACGTTTGTAAAAGCAGTGAAAAATATTAACCAGTTCAAAGGCAATTGTAAAATTAGTGTCTGGCTGTGTCAAATCGCCAAAAACACCTATTTCACTTATATGGACAAACAAAAGCGCTACGAACCGGGCGATCCGCAGGAAAAAATACACAAGAACAGTTTCACGATTGAACAAAAGCTGATCGACAAGACCGAAGCCCTGCGAATCCACAAGCTACTGCACAGTCTGAAAGAACCTTATAAGGAAGTCTTTACACTGAGGGTGTTTGGAGAGTTATCCTTTGACCATATCAGTCAGGTTTTTGGCAGAACGGAAAGCTGGGCCAGGGTTACATTTCACCGCGCTAGAAACATCATACAAGACTTATTAATGGAGGAAAATTGATGAACAAACTGTCCTGCGGAGTCGTCGGGGATTTGCTGCCGCTCTACTATGATGAGGTGTGCAGCGCAGATACCAGGGAATCGATTGAGGCTCACTTAGCTACCTGCGAGCAATGTACAACCGCGTTGCACAAGCTGCAAGAGAGTAGCCATCTGCCGTTTGAGGTCATAGTGAAGAACAAACAGGAAAGCACCGGTCTGGTCAGCTTCAAAGGCTACTGGCACCGCTCCAAAGCTGCGGCATTTCTCAAAGGTCTGCTTCTGGCCACAGCCCTGTGCGGTGTTATCATTCTAGGGTATGTTGGCTTATTCCGCTGGAATATTGCCGAAGTCCCCTCCAGTGTCATCGAGATCACTGATGTTAGCCGGCTCAAAGACGGAAAAATCGCTTATCATGTGAGAATGACCGATGGCTACCTGGTAAATCAGGTTATGGGTTTTTTGGAGGGGGACGGAATCTACTATATAACTCCAATGCGGCCTGTCATCAAAACCAAAAAGTCTGCTGCGATTGGGCTTGGCAACGGGTACGACTTTGTAAATTTCGAACAATTAAACGCTAACCGTACAGACCCTTCCACTCAGATTCAAGCCATCTATTATGGACCCAAGGATGACAACCCCATATTGATCTGGAAGCAAGGAATGCAGCTACCGCCAGCAAGCGATACCGTTGAAGCGCAGTTTATGGAGCGGGATTAGTATATTTGGAGCATATCTTGAGCACCCTCTGATTTTTTCCGCTATAATAAATTTCATATTGATATATGCAAAGGATGGGATTCATATGGACGCAACTGTTTCCAAACGATGGCTGCTGGCAAGGCTCTATGAGCCGGAGCAGACCATAGTAGACTGCCGGTTTACGCTCGGTAAACCTCAGGCTGGCCGGGAAAGCTATGAACAAGAGCATATTCCGGGTGCGGTCTATCTCGATTTGGAGCTGGATCTGTCAGGCCCTGTGGGAGAACATGGCGGACGCCACCCCCTCCCCGACCCGCAGGTACTTGCAGCACGCCTCTCGAAGCTGGGAATCGGAAATGATTCACGCATTGTCGCCTATGATGACGAAAGTGGCATGAATGCTGCGCGGCTCTGGTGGCTGCTGCGTTACCTGGGGCATGAACAGGTATTCATTCTGGAAGGCGGCTTCAGCGCATGGAAGGCAGAGAAATTCCCTGTAACGGAGCATCAGCCGGTGCGGGTGCCAAGCTCGTTTCAGGCAAATGTGCAGCTGAAGATGCTGGTTGACGTGAACAAAGTACATCAGGTATCTGCTAATATGGAGCCTTCGGCTTCTCCGGCCGGCCTCACTCCGGTCCTGATCGATTCCCGCGCCCGGGAACGCTTCCTGGGTCTGGAAGAAACCTTGGACAATAAAGCCGGACATATCCCTGGTGCGTTTAACTTCTTCTGGAAAGAAACGCAGAATGCTGATGGAAGCTACAAAAGTGCCGAGGAGCTGCAGGAGCATTTCTCCGAGCTGGACAAAGACGCTGAGATCATCGTCTACTGCGGCTCCGGCGTCACCGCCTGCCCGAATGTACTGGCACTGGAGCGTGCGGGATTCAATAATGTGAGGTTGTATCCCGGGAGCTGGAGTGATTGGATTTCGTATCAGGAGAATGCGGTGGCTACCGGGGAAGAGTAAAATTAGCACGATATATGTATAAGGAATTTGGAGGACTGAACCAGCAGTCTCACAGGTCTCTGGTTCAGTCCAATCATAGCATTAGATTGCCTTCTCTGGTTTCTTTACCTCTACTCCATTGAGGATTAAATGCAAGCGGATCTCTGCCTTGAGTGAATCAGAGACGGCACAATACTTCTCCTCAGCCATCAGGATGGCTTTCCAGAGCCGGTAATCGGGGACATCCCCATCGATATGAAAGAACAGATCAATTGCTGTGAATCCGGAAGGGTTCACTTCCTTGCGTGTTCCATCTGCTTCAATTTCAAGACGTGTGATCCCAGATAGGAATCGATCCAGAATCATCGTGATATCGATGCCCATACAGCCTCCCAAACCAGCCAGCAGCAATTCCATGGGAGTCATGCCTTCGCCGTTCCCGCCGTATTTGGGAGTTGCATCCATCTCTACAGAATAACCTGAAGGTCCTATAGAATTAAACATCCGTTTACCCTTCCAAATTGTCGAAACTTTCACTATATTTTTACCTTCTTCCTTAAATTTCGTTGATCTGGCGCAAGAATCTCCGCGTCCTTTCCTCTTTTGGATCTTCAAAAAACCGCTGCGGAGCCGCTTCTTCGATGATGTTCCCATCTGCCATCAAAATGATTTTGGTCGCCACTTCACGGGCAAACTTCATCTCATGTGACACGACCAGCATCGTCATGCCCTCCTGAGCTAGCTCACGCATCACACTCAGCACCTCACCCACAAGCTCGGGATCAAGCGCAGAAGTAGGTTCATCAAATAACATTACAGCGGGTTCCATAGCCAGAGAACGGGCAATCGCCACTCTTTGTTGTTGTCCGCCAGAGAGCCGGGAAGGATAATATGCTTCACGGTCCGCCAGTCCAACGCGATCCAGAAGCTTTCGCCCTATAGCTACAGCTTGATCCTTCGGCAGCTTCTTCACGGTGATCAGACCTTCGATCACATTGCCGAGCGCTGTTTTGTGCGGATATAGATTAAATTGCTGGAACACCATCCCGCTCTGCTTGCGGATATTCCTGGTGGCCTGCTGACGCAAACGTCTGGAAGCTGTGGCATCCACCACAATACCATTTACTTCAAAGCTGCCACCCGAGATGTCCTCCAGACCATTTAAGCAGCGAAGCAATGTGCTTTTGCCTGAACCGCTCGGTCCCAGGACGACGACAATATCTTGTGCTGCCACCTCTATATTAATGCTCTTCAGCACTTCATGATCCTGAAAATGCTTGGATAAGCCTGTAGTCGTTATCATGTTAACGTCATCTCCATGTTTAGTAAGCTTTGGCTAATCTCCGTTCGAACCGTTCCAGGATGAAGGCCAGCCCTGTACTCATAATCCAATACATCACTCCGATCCCCAGATAAAAAGGCATATATTGATAATATTGGGCAATGAGCAGCTGTGCTTGGCGCAGCAGTTCGCTGACCGTGATAACTGAAACGAGTGAGGTCTCCTTCAGCATACCAATAAACGTATTCCCCATAGGCGGAATGGCAATACGCATGGCCTGGGGCAGTACAATTCTGCGCATCGCCTGCCATGGCGTCATCCCGGTTGAATAAGCAGCCTCCAATTGTCCCTTCGGAACAGACAGAATGGCCCCGCGAAACGTCTCAGACAAGTAAGCCCCGGCATTCACACTAAGCGCAATATAGGCTGCTGTAAGGGAACCGAGTGTAATTCCATAATCCACAAGCCCATAATAAATGATTACAATCTGTACCAGGAGCGGTGTACCGCGAATGATAGACACATAGAAACGGGCGATCCACCGAATCGGCAGATTCCCTTTGAGGCGGGCGATAGCCACCACTAGTCCGATGATCAGACCGAAGAACATGGAGACAAGCGTCAGCAGTAAGGTAAAACCGGCTCCCTTCAACAAGAAGGGCAGGTTGTCGAACACGAGTTGCATAGATACTATCCCCTTCCCGCCATAGGGCGCGCGCTCCAACATTTATTTTGCGGGTGTCTCATTGAACCATTTTTGAAAAAGAGTATCGTAGGTGCCATCTGCCTTCATATCCGCCAAAGCTTTATTCATTGCATCCCGCAGTTCTGTATTCTCCTTGCGAAGAGCTACACCCGCCATATCGGATTTGATCGCTTCACCAACCGCTTTAATCTGAAAGCCATTCTCATCCACAACCGGTTTCAAGGCATACAGATTATTAATGGTAGCATCAATCCGTCCTGCATCCAGATCTTTCAGTGAGGTAATGACGTCATCATACGTCTTGATCTCGAAATCACCTACTTTTGGCAGCACTTCGGTACGCAGGTAGGTTTCATCGTTCGTTCCGAGTCCAACCCCAATCGTCTTCCCTTTGAAGTCTTCCAGCTTCGTGATATCTGTATTTTTAGTATTGACGATGATTTTGACATTGTTCGTGATGTAAGAATCCGTGAAATCAATTTGCTTCTTACGTTCATCTGTTATCGTAACCTGGCTAATCACGATGTCGAATTTCTTCGCTTGCAGACTTGGGATCAGCCCGGAGAAATCCTGAGTCGTGAATTCTGCTGTCACTCCAAGACGTTTGGCAATTTCCTTGGCGATATCAGGGTCAAAGCCATCTACTTCTTTCTTTTCATTCAAAAAGGTATACGGTGGATAGGTCCCCATTGTACCGACCTTGATCACACCCGCTTCTTTAATTTGTTCCAGTTCATTTGCCGCTTTAATTCCCGAGTCCGAGTTCCCCCCGCAAGCGCTTAAAACCAGGCCGAACACTGCTAGAGCTGTTATTGTAACCACAGCTAATTTACGTTTTATCATATCGTTTCTCTCCCTTTATCTATATTCTTCCCAACAATCCGTAAAATTCGAAATTGGCCAATTCAGTAGCTAATTGCTGTGCAGAGGCTTGCGCAACCTTTGTATGAATTTCTTCGGAGCCAAATAACCAGCGTGAAAGCAAACCGTCACACATACTCATCAACAAAGCAGCGCGAAGCTCAACCTCTATTCCCTCAGGTAGCATTTGAAGCTCTATCGCTCTTTCTATATTGTGGCGAAAAGCTTGCTCCATCGCATTTCGGGTAGCCGAAATACGGTTCCTTATTGTTTGGTCGGCCCCATTTCCCATCAGGAGGATCTCCATAAGATGGCGGTTATCTGCGGCGAAACTGAACAACCGGTGGAACAGAACTTCTGAAGCTTTTACCATATCTGTAATATCTCCGGGATCTTGACGATAACCTTGGGATATCACTTGCAGCAGCTGTTCCTTGCCTGTTTCGATAATCTCCAGTGCAATGGCTTCCTTACTCTTAAAGTGCCAGTAAAAGGTTCCTTGGGCTACGCCCGCTCCCTGAACGATGTCAGATATTTTCGTCTGATGATATCCGTGTCGGGCAAACTTTTCTAGCGCTATCTTCATCAGTTGAGTTCTACGATCTATGTTTCCGTTGTTTTCATCAATAGGCAATCCATCTCCTCCTCCCGATTGATTAGTCAGTCAGTTGTCTTTTTTAAATCCTATAGGATAACTTTGTTATTGTCAATGGATTGTTTATATTTCGTCCTACTACACGACATATTTTGCTACGGTGGACTAATTTACTAACCAACTTACGGTTCAATTGAATCTGGGGCTGCTTTGACAGTTAAGGATACAGTTCGAGCTGTTCCACAAGCATCACGATAACCAGCAAGGCTGCCGGTATAGGCAGGCGTTTTTTCTTTACACTCTCCCCTTTGGTTATGAAAATAATGGTTTTTACAGCTGTGAAGTCTGCTGAAGTTCCGGATTAAGAAATAGTATAATATATGGATAGAAAATAAACGTCCCGTTTTTTGTTTCAAATTTGAATGGAAAGTAGTGTGAAGCATGAATCTCTCACCAGTAAACAGCAGCTATTCTGTTCAGCCAATCACTGGCTTCAACCAGGAAAAGGCTGCCTTATCCCGGTTGCTTGCGGCCTCAGATTCCGGGATCGGCCCGTTGATGCATAGCGGAAGGTGGTGCTAAGAATGAACGGTAAGGATGGCGTCCCGCCTGAAGGAACATTCGAACAGCTTGATCAGTTGTGGTTCAGACTTCGAAGCATCGCACAGAACAACAGTCCCAATGGAGAGTGGTCACTTCGGCTGCAATTTCTTGAATCGCATATGCTCCTGATTCCAATAGTTGGCCGGGGTTGGATAACGGTAGATGGCAAGTATAGTGAACTCAGGGCGGGATTTGTATTTGTTTGCCTGCCAGGGCAATTGATCGAAGCACGTCTAGAGGGTACAGGAGACCAGAGATTATACATTCTGCGGTTTGATGTATTTGGTCAGCGTGATCTGCCTGAACGTCAGGAACAGACAAGCTCATCGGAGCTTCATATCCCCTTCCCCTTGGAAGGAGAAACAGCAATTGCTTCAACTATTACTTACAGCAAACACTGTGAGTCCATCGCCGCTTCCATGGGAAGCATAAACCCCTTGCAATGGCTGCATGCACAGAGCGGATTCTATGAGCTACTGTATAGTCTGCTGAACGATGCCAGCCAGCTGCATCTGAGCGATACTGATGCTGTTATGGAGCGGGTCAAGACATATATAGAGCAACACTACCGCGAAGATATCTCCATTCGTCTGCTGGCTGGCGAGGCAGGCACTAGCGAAAGGCATTTCATCAGACTGTTCAAGCAGAAATATGGTCTCAGCGCGATTGAATACCTGACCGAATACCGGATCAGACAAGCAAGGAGCCTTATGCTGCCGCAAACGAATTATGAATTGAAGGATATTGCCGCTTACGTCGGTTACAAGGACATTCCTTATTTCCGGCGCAAATTCAAGCAAATTACCGGTGTAGCTCCGGCAACATTCATGCGAAATGCCAAGCTGAAAATTGTTGCATACCACGGCAGCCTGATTGGGGCACTGCTTACCCTGAATATTATTCCCTGCGCAGCTCCGGCTGACCATCCTTGGACTGAATATTACCGCCGTAAATATGAGCCTGGTGCGGTACTGCCTCTTGCCCAAGATGACGATACCAGAATACAGCAACTCACCTCCCTCCATCCTGATTTTATTCTGGGGCTGGAGCAAACGCTAAGTCCCGACATACTGAAGCAGCTTCAAGAGCTTGCACCCACTTATTTCGTATCCTGGCTCCGAATGGATTGGCGGACGCAATTAAGATTCATCGGAAAATGTCTTAACAAGTCAAAGGAAACAGAGGCATGGTTAGACAAATATGAGCGCAAAGCCGAGGCTGTCCGGGCGGACTTAGATCATGAACTCGCCAAGGACAAGCTCCTTATTGCCCGAATATCCGGTCAGAAGATTACCGTGTTGTCTAATCGAAGCTTGGGTGAAGTGCTCTACGATGATCTGCATTTACTCCCGGCGTCCGTTGTTAACCGCAAGCTTAGCTATCAGACATTGACGCTGGAAGAGCTGGGGTCTGCGGATGCGGACAGGCTCCTGTTGATTGTGGATGAGGATGTCCACTCGCAGGCCGTCTGGTCTGAGCTCCGGGACAAGAAGTCGTGGAAGCAGCCTGATCCCGCCGGATATTCGCGTATTGACCATCTCCCTCCCTTTCCCTGGACAGAGTATACATCGTTCACACAGGAGCTGATTCTCGACCTAGCGTTGTCTCTTTGGCGTAATCGAACATAAAATATTGGCGTGATTGTCAATAGTCGAATCTAAAAGATTGTTTTATACTCCTAACAGTGATATTGATTCTCACTCGCAAGTGAGATTTAAGGTATCGAAAATCAGGAGGTTACATAATAAATGATACAGTTAAGAACAGGAATGGCGTTCTGTATGACTATTGTGCTGGTATTGGTAATGGCAGCTTGCTCAAATAACAGTGGACAGGCCGAGATTGCCGCCTCAGCTGAAGCGGACACTCGTGTAGTGAAAAGTGAAAAGGGCGAGACTACGATCCCTGCCAATCCAACCAAAGTCATCGGACTCTCCGTAGTCTATCCGGAGTTTCTGCAAGCATTGGGCGTTACACCCATAGCAGTACAGAACTACCAAACGGATCTACCAACCTATCTGAGAGAACCGCTCAAGGATACCCTTAAAATGGGCATTGCAGAAACCCCAAATTTTGAAATGATATTGGCCTCTGAACCAGATCTTATCCTTGCTCCCGTCTGGTGGTCTGACAAGGACTATGACCAGTTATCCGGGATCGCACCGACGGTTCTGCTGCCACAGCGCGATGACTGGCGTGATGAACTGAAGGATATAGGCGAGGTCCTGGGCAAGAAGGACATTGCAGAGAAGGTCATTCAAGATCTGGCAGCCCAAGAAGCTGAAGCCAAGCGGAAGCTTGATGATCTGGTTGGCAATGAAACCGTGTTGTATATGATGGTTATGCCTAACAGCCTCATTCTCTATGGGGATCAGATCGATCGCGGAAAGTTTATTCATACCACGCTTGGGCTGGAGATGATTCCGAACTTCCCCGATAAAGATCTGTCATTATCCATATCACTTGAGAAATTGCCGGAGTATAATCCCGACCACCTCATTATTCAGCTGAATAATGAAGACAGTGCTGAGGTTAAGCAAACCTATGAAGACATGCTGGATAGTCCTCTGTGGAAGAACATCAACGCGGTCAAGAAGAATCAGGTGTATACGATGGCGGGCAAGGATTGGTTTAACGTGGGCATGTCTCCGCTGGCGAACCG
Source organism: Paenibacillus sp. FSL L8-0340 (assembly GCF_038593145.1). Lineage (NCBI taxonomy): Bacteria > Bacillati > Bacillota > Bacilli > Caryophanales > Paenibacillaceae > Paenibacillus > Paenibacillus sp. FSL L8-0340. The sequence goes on along the minus strand of NZ_CP151967.1, from coordinate 3,329,674 downwards.
CTATGCGATTGATTCGGTTCTCCAAGCCTTTGAAGGCAACACGGAATAAAGGGGATTTAAGGATGTGCGAAACCGAAAAATTGCAATTGGGAGAACGTTTTTTCATCCATTCGGAAGCTGCGGAGAATGCAGTGGTTACTTTATCGCTTACCGAATTAAGCCAGCCAGCAAATGCTGAGCATCTGCTCATAACTTATGCTTCCATGCTCGGAACAGATGACAAGCGTCTGGCAGCTGCTATCTTTTGCAGCTGGTATGCCGGAATTTGCGGAGCCAAATATGCACTGCTCACGGCTTCACCCCCGATGGCTCGTGCCTTGTGCCTGAGCAACATGTCTGTACAGCTCATCCGCACTGAGGGATTCCCCATATTCTCCTTTCCTGTCCATGAAAATCGGGACGATCTCTGCCAAAAACATAGTTCTGGGGAAGAATTACTAGATGAGCTTGGTTTGTTCTATAAGAATGATGTTAGACCGATTATTCTTGCTCTTGCCGAAGCCGCACAGACCAAGGCAGTGATGCTATGGAAGCATATTTATAATCAGCTATATACCTATATGGAAGAGGAAGCCCGGGACGCAGCAGGTGAGAGCCAACGCAACCTTATCATCGAGCAATTCAAATCTGTGACCTGGGAACTCGAACCGGAGGTATTCGGACTTCCCGTCAATCCGTTCCGCATCATGCCCAAATTCAGAACGGACCCCAACCCTCCGCACCGCATTATATCTATTAAGGCGACCTGCTGTCTGGCCTATCAGCTCAGAGCGGATCATGGATACTGCAGTAGCTGTCCTATACTGCCACCGGAGCAGCCAGAGATAACAAATTGAAGGGGTTGTCCCATAAGTAGAATTTCTATGACTTAGACACAGCTTTCTTCATTCTTAAGACCACAAAAAGTGAGCAAAGCAGCGATTCTCCCGTTATTGGAGGATCGCTGCTTTGCGTTTTTGGTCATGGGTGGCTTGCCTTAGCAGATTATGGGCAAGGGAAAGCCACCCGACTTCAATCGTCACTTTTTCGATGCCGCATCGGCAAAATCGCCGGATGCCCCGGTTATTCTCCAGTTGTCCAAACACACTCTCCGGTTCCGTCATCCGGCGCACGGCCAAGGCGCAACCTTCTTCACCCGTAGAATCTCACGAGCCTGGTTCTGGTACCGTATTCGTTCCAGACTAACGACGATTTCACGGTTTCCGGCGGCTTTTGTACAACGCTCCTTCAATGGGCAACCTTTGCAGCTTCTAGTCACAACATCAAGCACACCCTGCCTGCTTAACTGTAGAATTGCCAGAGTACAAGCTGGCCCACCAGAACTACCATCATCGCCACAGGCAGAATGGCCAACCACTTGACACGGGCAGTCGAAGCAAACCGATTCTTCATCCAGGATAGCAGCAGCGCCGCTAAGAACAATACAGCCAATCCGGTCAGAGCATAATTTACCAAAATCTGAGGATAGACTTCGTCATAGGCACGCTCATTGTTACTGAGCATCCGCAAGGCCAGAACCAGATTGTTCACCACAATTCCGGTTCCCGTTAAAGTCAGGCCAGCCTCCAGTTTGCGGCTGAACGCTCGAGGTGCAGGGCGTGTTCTGGTTCTTCGCTTATTCAAAATCGCCTTCACCAGCAATACTAACGGGGCGATAATGAAGTAGACGATGACCAGCACCGCCAACGCGGCACTCAAGAGCAGCACCGGCATTGATTTACTTGCAGGCAGCGGCAAATAATCAGTGGTATATACCGAGATCGCCTCTACCTTACCATTACTGACCTTGGCATGCAGCATTGGCCAGGCATCGAGTGCCGAGTCTCCGCTCACTTTCTCATAGAGGTAAGGTTGAACCTGCTTATAGCTTCCAGTCATGCCTGCAAGTGATACCTGGAGCTGGTCCACTCCCTGCGGCTCAAGCTTCATCAGCGTAAGATAGGGGAATAGAGTCATGAAGCCATGTCCAGGGCGGCGCGCAGCCATGAACTCACCTTGAACCTCAGACGTATCCGGCAGATCAACAGCATCCGCCTGCTCACGTGTGCCCACTATCGCTTTGGCTAGACCATGTACAATTTTAGATTCACTGGCCTGATTAGTCATAATTACGAGCGCAAACCGGTCTTCAGGCACGATCTGCAGATTGGTGGCAAAAGCAATCGTATTCCCGCCATGTCCCAACGTCCGGTGCATTCCGGGATATTCCCAGAATCCATGTGCAATGCCCGGCATTCCTTCAGCTGAGGCATAACTCTGGGTCAGCATCGTGCCCAGCGTCTCCGGCTTCTTGAACAGAGGGGATTGTTCCCCGGCTGCAGGCATGAATGCCCTTGCAAACTTAGCCAAATCTTCCGCAGTGCCGTTATTACCACCGTTGGGGTACATGGACATATAATTCCATGATCCCAGCGTAAAGGACCCTTCTCCATCGAAGAAATAACCTTTAGCTTTATGCTCCAGCAGCTCCGGGCGGTCCTCTACGACGGAATGAGCAATAGAATCCCTCATGCCCAGTGTGTCAAAAATATGCTGCTGAACGTATTCATGATAAGGCTGACCACTGATTCTCTCCACAATATATGCAGCCAGTGAGTTGCCATAGTTCGAATAGGCTACAACCTCACCTGGTCTGTAAATCTGTGACGGCTGGGCTAGCTGCAGCCCCTCTTCCAGCGAACGCACTTCCTCAGGGGACTGATAGGCCATATCGAACATATACTCTTCGAATCCGGCATTATGGTTCATCAGATTGAGCATCGTTATGGGATCATCATACTTTAGTTTGGTTAGGAAATTCTCCGGCAAATAGCTGCGGATATCTACATTCAGGTCAATTTCCCCTTGTTCTTCCAGCTGCATCACAGATGTCCAAACTGCAAGCTTGCTGATCGAACCCCACTCCATTACTGTATCCGGTGAGACAGGGATCTGCTGCTCCACATCGGCGTAGCCGTAACCCTTGGACAGTACCACCTGGCCATTCTTCACCATAACAATAGACGCACCTACGGATTGTTGCCCTATGTACTCTTTTACATAATCATCGACAAAAGCTTCCAAACCTGCCAGCGGAATCCCGGAAGGGGTTGCTCCCCCTGCTCCGCCGCTACCTATCTCCGCAGCAAATGCTGTAATACTACCGGATAGTAACAATAGTATTGAGAACACAAGTGTAAATCCTCTTCTTAACAATAAGACCTCTCCTTTAGTCAAGTAAACTCCTGCAGTTCTCCTATTCTAACAAATATCTTCACACATAACCGCATAATATTGTAAAAGTAAACTAAGGCCGGGTATAGGATGGTGAAGTTATATGCGGGGAGCTGGAGTGACTGGATTAGTTATGAGGGGAACCCGATAGCTGTCGGAGATGAAGAACAACCGGACAAGGCATAGCAGTATGCGTATCTTGAATACATCGCCATATGGGCAACTTGCTTTAGGCGATGTATTTTTTATGCTCGAAGTCAACACGAAATTAACATGCGCGCTCTGTAAATATTTTCAGGAAACCACGCGCTGAGCGCTTGTTGGTATGCTCCTTCATGTACCTTTTAACCCCTCGCACACGTACGTCCTCGCCGCTGTACACACATAAAGAAGACCGATCAGCCCCTCCTCGTGGGAATGGCTAATCGGCCCTTAACTACTCGTTGTTTACTTTACGGCTCCTTTTGAATGAACACTAAGTCAACAACGAATTCAACTTGTAATACGATCAACAGAAAAAGAGCGATCCGTACGGCTTGACCCAGCTATGTTGTATACTTCGCCTTAGCTCAAACCGTATTATTTAGTCAGACCCGTCCTCCACGGGCTTCTTGCTCCACAAGTCCTCTCAAGTGTAGCCAAGGAAGATCGTTGCACAATCTCTTATGAGGAGAATCCGATTGCAACGGGAGAAGAGTAAGATCTGAAAGGTCGCGTTGGTCGCGGGTTTGGGGGTTGTGGCAGGTTGCCACAGCCCTTTCGGTCTTCTCTGCAAACAGCTTGCCAACAAGCAGTTGCAGCAGCTACTCAAAAACTAGCTATAGCTAGGTGGTCGAGTCAGAAGGCTGGTGAACAATAGCCGGTTTTTCTGGCTCTCCTCGGTGAGCGGCGCTGTTCATAATCGCTGTAGAATCTGATAGGCAGTGTACTCACATCAGGGATGCCAGATCGATAGACAGCCGGTGAATCGGCTGCTGAACAGGCTGTCCCAGCCGGTACAGGAAGGAAGGTCGCGGTTCTTCGGACACTTGCTTGTGAATAAGACCGGCGTCATGAAAATCATGCAGACGCAAGGATAGTTGGCGAGGCGTTATGCCGGTGAGCGACTGGCGGATATCCTGGAACCGCTCGTGATTATAGTTCAGCGTTAGCAGAACAGACAAGCCCCAGGCCTTGTCTGATAGTCTGCCATGTCCAATCTGCTCTTCGCTGAGTTGGACGGCACGGGCTGCTTCGCGGTGGAGCCGTCCTTTGTCGGTCAGCACATACTCGGGGAGGAGCGGATGCCGCCGTTCTTGCGGAGATAGATGAACGAGCAAACCATCCGCTATCATCTTCTTCAAATTAGCGGTTAGCCGGGAAGGCGCGATACCGAGCTTGTTCTGCAGCGGGGTGAAGCGACCGCCACGTTCGTCAAGCGAAAGCAGGATGGGCAATGTCCATTGCCCGGTTAGCTCCCGACTCAGCTTTAGCACTTCTTCTTTCTTGCTCAAGACTCTGTAAGCGGTTCGGATAACATCAGATTATGCCCGTCGGGGTCCACGAAAGTGGCCAGCTTGGTCAACTCAGGAATATGTTCGACTTCACCAATAAAAGTTACCCCTTTACTCTCGAGCTGCTGTATCGCTTCCTCGATATTCCATACTTCAAATACGGTCGAAGAAGTAGCTGGTTCTACGGTCTCTGCCACTGAAAAACCAATTACGCAGTCCTTGGTGTTGGTATTCACCATGGCCATGCCACTCTCCGCATCATGAAAGATAACTTCGAAACCAAGCTTGCCTGAGTAAAACGCTATTGTTTGCTCTAAGTTGGATACGCTGTACCATACGGTTAGACCTGATCTGTACATAAATTAGCCTCCTATGATAAATCTGAATTTTACTACCGATAATATACCACGTATAATAACGGTAGTAAAGTGATCAAGGTTCCTCGTTCATACTCCAGAATGAAATTATATATGGGGGTAATGCGAGCGAATCTATTAGTTATGAGGGGAATTCAATTGCGGTGGGGGACGAGGAGAAGGAGTAATCAGCATAATAGTATGTAATCTGGAGTACATCGCTCGAACAGCGATGTACTTCTTTACGTTGTGCTCAGGCGTTCAAGAATATGCAATGACGTTGATGATCGGTTTTGATGCGTTTATCCCACTATTGCATCGTATTTGGCGGCCTCGACCGCGGAAAAAATTCGCGCTAAAGTGGTGGATCTCGCGGAACACAGCGATTGTCATCGGCCACGATCGGCTACTTTCTGGCCGAATGCAAGTGGGACGAAGAAGTGCTTTAAACCAAAGTCGTGCAGATGTCTGAAAGGATTGAGGAGCCGTTGTTCGTTATCGATGATAATAGGATCACCCGGAAGACAAAGCCATCGTCACAGGCACAGTCTCAAATAGAACCTACCGGTTTTTATCATTTTCATCCCGCTTGCCCCTCACCAGCAGGACATTCCACTGTCAACTTCTAAGCATTATTTATTAGCAGCAGCATACGGCTTGATTCATACAGGAAGTCTTAACTTGACATGTATTTGTCAAGTTTTATAGTTATACTGAAACCAAGAGGTGAGCGGATGCAAAGCAGCAGATTATTTCAAATGATTTATATTTTATTGGAAAAGGCGACTGTTACGGCACCCGAGTTGGCTGAGCGGTTCGCTCCGTTCTCTCCGAGCCAATGGCGCTGGCGTACCACAAACCAGGCTCTTGGTCTTGGCGGTGGAAGCAACGACCCTCGATCATCGTAGGCGGCAATGCAATGACGCTGGCGGATCACAAGTCTCTGTACATGCCCAACGTTCCTGATCTGAAACCATTTTCAGCGTATATCCGACAGCTGGAGTGACTGGATTAGGGGAATGCCAGATTTAACGTGTTGCCGTCTTCTTTTGGCTTTTATATGACTAAGATGGCTTCCAAAATGCAATATAGTGTTTACATTTTACAATACATAAGTTACAATCACTCCCAACCAATAACTGGAAAGGAACTCTCGTGTGCTTGTTAACAACGTTCGTGAACTGAGGGCCCGCTTCAGATAGTTGCAGCAGGACCTAGCGGATGACATCAGAGCCACTCGCCAGACAGTAGGGTTAATCGAGAAAGGAGATTGCTCCCCTTCGATTACGCTCTCTCTTAAAATTGCCGCAGCTTTCAAGTTACCCGTCGGGGAAGTATTTTATAAAAGATGTTAAAACGGATTATGTGTTCGCCATTACTTTCAACCCCATTGTTTCCCGGCATCATCGTAAATATTGTACAGAAATAAGCGTATTTCTACCGAGGGGAGAGCAAAATAATATGAATATAGCCGTCAAGTTGATGCAAAAATTCAAAGACCTCGATAACCAGAAAAAGCTGAAAGTTTACCAGGGCAAAGCGGAGCTTATCAGGAAACGGAATTTGGAAGCATGGGACGATGGGCAGTTTCAAGCGGAATCCCTCCGGCTGCAAGAAGAAGCAAAATCAGGTACGCCTTTGGACGAGCTGCTTGTCGATGCCTATGCACTAGTTTGTGAGGCAGCGAAGAGAACGCTCGGATTACAGCCTTACGATGTCCAGATCATGGCTGCCATAGCTCTACATGAGAGATTTCTGATCGAGCAGCATACCGGTGAAGGAAAAACACTCTCTGCTGTTATGCCTGCATATCTAAATGCACTGACCGGCAAAGGCGTTCATGTACTGACTTTTAACGATTATTTGGCCAAGCGGGATGCGGAGTGGATGGGCCCGATCTATCGTTTCCTCGGGTTAACGGTATACTCGGTTCAAGCGGGCATGAAATTGCCTGAGAAACGGGAAGCGTACGCCGCGGATATAACTTACGTTACGGCTAAAGAGGCCGGATTCGATTATTTGCGCGACACAATCGCACTAAGCGAAGCCGATACCGTGCATCGTCCCTTCCACTACGTTATCGTGGACGAAGCGGATTCGCTGCTGCTCGACGAGGCGCGGGTGCCGCTGGTCATCAGCGGCGATTCGGCCTCTTCCAGAAGCGACAGCTTTCGTTTCGCAGAAGTGGCTCGGCAGCTCAAGCAAGCAGAGCATTACGACTTTGACGAGTTCCAGCGGAACGTTTACTTAAATGAAGCAGGCGCTGCAAAAGCGGAATCACTGCTGGGATGCGGCAATTTGTACGATAGCCATAACGGTCACTTGCTAACGTCATTAAATTGCGCGCTGCATGTGGAATCGTTATTAAAAAAAGACGTCGATTACATCGTCCGGGACGGCAAAATCGAGCTGATCGAAGAATATACCGGCCGCGTGGCGGAGAACCGGTATTTGCCGGACGGGCTGCAAGCCGCTCTTACGGCCAAAGAAGGGCTGTACTCCATAGCCGGCGGGAAAATTCTCGGGACGATCACCATTCAACACTTCATCAGCCTGTATCCGCAGATTTGTGGGATGACGGCTACCGCGCATGCTTCCGCCATGGACTTCGAAGATATTTATGCGCTGCAGGTCGTGCAAATCCCGCCGAACCAGCCAAACATCCGGATCGACCACCGGCACCGGATTTATACCCATAAAGAAGCCAAGCTTAAGGCACTCGTACAAGAAATCTCATCCATCCATAGGACGGGACGTCCAATTCTCATTGGTACGTCAAGCGTCGAAGAGTCTGCCATGCTGGCAGAGGCGCTAGCGGCTGCCGGCGTACCTTGCCATGTTCTGAATGCGAAAAACGACGCGGAAGAAGCCGACATCATCGCCAAAGCGGGAGAACCCGGCGCAGTGACGGTGTCTACAAATATGGCGGGACGCGGCGTCGACATCCGGCTCGGCGGCGGCGGCGCACAAGCAGAGGTAGTCGCCAAGCTTGGCGGGTTGTACGTGATTGGCACCCATGTGAACGAAAGCGTGCGGATCGACGACCAGTTACGCGGGCGTTCCGGCCGCCAAGGCGACCCGGGAGCTTCCGTTTTTTATGTAAGCTTAGAGGACGAGTTGCTGCTTCGCTTCGGCATCCATAAAGCGGTTCGCGCTTCCAGGCAGGATGAGGCTCTTGAAGCACCGGGGCTCAGCAGCAAGATCACCAGTATTCAGCGTATTGTTATGGGCCAAAACTTCGATATCCACAAGGAACTGAACTGTTATTCGGATATGGTGGAGGATCAGAGGCGAATTCTATACGCGGAGCGGCTCCGAATTTTGAAAGGCGAGCAGCCGTTGAGCCCAGCGGAGCAGAGGGTACGGCTTTTTTATCTCGACGAGTTCTGGGCTGACCATCTTGCATACGTTTCTTACCTTCGCGAAGGGATTCACCTGGAAAGCCTTGCCAGCCGCAATCCGATCGACGAATTTCATGCGCAAATCACCGAAGCCTACGAGCAAATTCCTTCTAAAATAAATAGCGCGGCGGAAAATATGCTTGAAAGGCTCGGAGGTTCAAATGACCCGGCTGAGTGGGAAAAGTTCGGTCTGAAGAGCCCTGCTTCCACCCGGACTTATATTATCAACGATCAATACCTACAGAATAAGCGAACCTCATGGACCGGAACGACTGTATTTGCTTATTGGATTCGCATGATTATGAGGCCGATGTTCAGACTGTCAAAATATTGATGCAGCGTAGCTTCAAGAATAATCGCGTTGCCGCCCATTTACTGCACGAAATAACGGCTGATCCGCTAAGAGCGAACGCTCGATACATTCTACACTGAAAATGTTTTCTGAAGCGAAGCGTAGACTCTCCCCTTCATAGATATGAATCGCAGCAACCGGCATTGTCTCAGCAGTTATTCATTCATTGCAGACTCGCAGCGGTGAACAGCAGCACCCTTCCGTCCGTGTTTAGAATCTGGGTGCCATTCTCAAGCTCCGCCAGGGGCTGGTCCCAATGGACATGCCCGCAAAATAATAAGAGTTCGGGCCCGGCTTCCAGTTGTTCACGGATACCTGAATGCCCCGGAAGCCGGGCTTCGGGAACCTCGGGGCCTTGGTGCAGCAGAAGCACATCCGGGCCACGATGCAGCAGATTCCGCAGCGCTTCCAGATATTCACCTTCAGGCTTCCGGTTCGGTTTATCCCCTCTTCCGGTCACACCTCCAAGACCTGCTATATGTAGCCCCTTTTGCCGGATAATATCAGGTTCAGAGAACAGATGAATTCCGGTATGAGACGCAAGCTCGGCTTGCCCTTCCCGGGACAGCAAATCATGATTGCCGTTAACGCCCAGCACCGTGCCGAACTTGTTGCGGAATGCCTTCCATACCGGAAGCGGGTCACCGCTTGAACCTCTTTTGGCGGGATCACCGTATAAATCACCGCATAAACAGACTAGCACCTTCTCGGGATCTACGGCCGGCATGTGGATTTGGAGCAAAACCTCCAGCGATTCAGGAAGTACCTCACCCAGCAGTGAGTCGCCATATTCACCGGTTGTGCTATGAATGGCCATACCTTGAAGATCCGATGCCACTATCAGCGCATCCACATCCTGAGGGAGTCCCAGAATTTCTCCCCAATATACAGGAAGCCATTCATATGAGATCCCTTGGCCGCCCGCCGCAGCACTGACATAAGGAATTTGCTCAAGCGGCTCTTCGGCAATACTTACGATCTTAAGCGCTGCTCTGCCTGTTTTTCCTGCCTTTCTCTTGCTCACGCTTTACCTTCACTCCTCGCCTCTTGCCAAGCCTCCAGTATAGGAATTGGCGCTTTGCGGCTAAATTGACCGCTACCTTCTTTAGTCCACAGCGGAGGATAATAGCCAAAGACCTGACCAGGTTGAAGCTTCAGGGCCGCCTCTTCCCATCCTTCCCAACGGAATGTCTCATAGAACAGATCAAGATCCCCTTCCGCCAGCCAGCCGATGAACCCGGAATAGGCCAATTGGGTCGACTCCCATTCCAGCGTATCCGGGGCAAAGTAATATACATGCCCGCTCTGCCCGAACCGTCCCACATCAAGTCCAAAAAAACCGCCTGCAGCATCATAAGCCACAATCAGCAGGCCGGGCAATGCAGGAATATCTTGTGAGGCTGCAAGACCATTCCAGGAAGTAAGACTCCCATAGATGCCTTCGCCGCCAGCGCCAAGAAGTGTAATCCAACCATGCTCAAAAACGATCCCTCCGGTCTCGTAAGCAATCGCTCCCAGATAAGACTTGGTGCTTACCTGTAAGCGAACGAGCGTCTGTGCTGCTGTTTCCGGTTCCGCTGCTGTCAGCCGATAGGTGCGAGTACCTTGACTCAGCAGCTCTCTGACTTCTTCCCAAGCATGATTCTCCAAATCCACCAATTCTGCTACAGATAATGAGTGCATATTCTTCCGCCTCTCTCATTTATAATGTATCTCGTGATTGCGCCAATAATGCGGCTATATGTACTTCTACCAATATATACCCAAATCAAACACGTCAATAATCCCTAATGAATTTGTCCCCGATATGAGCCTACGAGGCCGATACAGCTTTACTTACATATTGAATCACATCATAAAGCGTCCGGTTGTGCCCTTTCCCGTTGATCTCCTCATCCAGTTCGAGCCGTGTGATGAAGCTATGGTCTGATTGTTGAAAATAAATACCTGCTACGGGGAATGGAGTTACACCCTCAGTGCCGTCCCCTGTTATGTACTCACCGATGATCGCAATGTCAGTGTATCCATCCAGATTCACATCCTTGAAAGATACTCCCTTGATCGCCTTCAGCGTTCCTCTGCTGTTTCCATTAAATACAGGAAACGAATACAAAATATGCTCTTCACTATCCAACAGGAAAAAATATGCCTGATCCATACCATTTGTGTTCCTTACGGTGGATACAAACTTCACTTTCCCCCAGCCTTTTAGATTGGTAGTAAAGGATTGGTCTTTGTCTACGGTGTATTGATTGATGTCTATTTTTTGCGGTTCTGCCCCATCAACATTAAATGATTTCAGTGCTTGCCGTACCTCAACACCTTTTCCAGAAAATTGTACGGTTACACTTGCATCTTTATCACTTGTAATTACAAATCCATTTGTATGCTCTGAGATCTCTATATTCATTCCTATATACTGCTGGTTTTCAACAATAAGTGTGTTATCTACAATACTCAGGTCCCAAAAATCATTAGAGCTAATTGTTTTAGTGAAACTATGTTTCTTCTCAGTCCATTTCTGATTGTCCAGCTCCCACGACGATACAAATACGGGCGTAGGTGAATACAAAGAAAGGTAACCTCCTAATAAAAGCTCTATCTTATCGTTATAAGTACGAATCACAAAATCTCTAACTATCTCTGAATCTTCATTCACAACTAATTGGGCATGTACATGCTGCTCATCATTCCACCACTGAATAACTGTATATTTATCCTCGAGCTTACCCTTTAGACCTAGAGGCGCCTGGAAATTAACAACTTTGATATTAAATTTTCCGCCTTCATGTACTACCGCTTTAGTCGATGCAAAAACTACTTCATCAAACTTGTTACTAAGTTCACTATCCTTTATTTTAATACTGTCCTGCATGTTTAATAGAGCAACTAACCCCGAAATAAACTGATCCAGATTACTTTGTCTTATCTCATTCTTTAAATCTTGATTTTTACTGTTACTTAGTTTAATTTTCAATTGTTCCAATTCACGTTGATAGGAACCGCTTGAGTCCGACTCGTTAATACGGGGCAAACCTATATCCGGTTTTGATTGGAAGTTAGTACATCCGTTCAACGTAATACACAACAGTAACAGTAGAAAAACATGTAATGTTCTCATTTAATCTATAGCCCCATTTTCACATAAATGTTCATTTGTCAGATCGAAAAAGCCGGCCCCTTTACGGGAGCCAGCCCTTATTTTTACTCAGGGTATCTTGTGATAATATAATCGCCTACAGCTTTTATATGTTCCAAAGTAAACATACGTCCCCAGTGAATAGATGAATTATAGTTCCCTTCCGCAAGGGTAATATTTGTGTCATCTATGCTGAGAATAATCACTGAATGGGTATCATTATTAATCCTCACAATATCTCCAACTTGAATATTGTTAAAATCCGTATGCTTGCGAGCGGGTAAGTTACCAAATGCCGCATCACTTAATATAAAAGCAAACCCCACACAGCCATAACCTCTACTATAAATGCCACCATTCCACGCGTAAACATTACCGTTTGTCCATGCCATTCCCTCAGGATATTGTTCCTTTAGGGCAATCATTTTTTCATAAGCAGCCTCTTCTGTAGGTACAGGTGTTGTTGTGTTAATTGAAGTATTTATTGAAGTATCTATTGATGTGTCTTCTATTAAATTGTCTTCTTTTGAAGTGTCAACAGGCTCAATAATAACCGTCCGTGAATCTGATCTATAACTTACGGCTCTGCCTAATGACTCTGCGATAACACGAACGGGCACTAATGTACGCCCATTTATCGATACTGGCGGGGAATCAATAGTCACTTTTCTATCATTTTTATAAATATATTCATTTCCTATTGAGAGCTTAACCACATCACCGTTTTTAGATAAGGCTGTAATCGATAGTGTAGCATCATCCCATTTAACAGTAGCATTTAATGCTTCAAAAATAACTCGCATCGGTATCATAACACGATTATTTATTACTTGGGGCGGAACATCAAATTGCAAATTCGTACCATCGAGCCTCACAGTAACTTCGTTACTTGCAGCATTTACACTTGTCACACTTACAAAACACATGAATATCATTAAAAGAATTGATAATTTAATTGTAATTGTCTTAAATATGTTGGTATTCCCCTTTATATATATTCTATGTAAACCGCAAAAGACAGAAAGAAATCCGTTCATCAAATATGGACGGGGGGATTCATATATAGAGTTTAATTCTTCGCAGCAACTTTATAATACGAATCCAGACCTTTTTTAATTCCTTGAACAATCTTGTCCTGATATTCATCCTCACTTAACTTCATGTCTTCTTTACGATTCGTCATGAATCCCATTTCGATAAGCACAACCGGTACGGTTGACCAGTTGAACCCGGTAAGATCACTCCTAGGAATTAATCCGCGCGATGCCGCCTGCGTTTCTTTCAGCACCGCTTTAGACAGAACCTTGGTGATCTCCAAACTTTGCGATGCAATCTTCTTCGTAGATGGGATCTCAGTAGAAGGATAGAGAAAGGACATGCCTTGAATCTCGCGATTAACGCTCCCATCTGCGTGTAGTCTAAGGGTCATATCGGCACCTGCCTGATTACATCTAATGGCACGCTCGCTGTTTGATATATCCACATTATTAGTGCGGCGAATCATTACCACCTTGTAATCCTTCTGAAGGGCTTGCTCCAATTTCAACGCCACTTCCAGTGTAAGTTTGTATTCGGTTTTACCAGTAGCTATGCCCTGCGTACCGCTTGACACCTTTGGTTTAACCGTTTTGCTTCCTGGCGCTACGGGCTCTTTAGAGTTATTACCTTTACTCTGGTGTCCCGCATCTATGCAGATAACCGTCTTTCCCATTGTACTGGCTAATGATGTTACATCTGCTGTTTTCGCCTCTACTGTATTTGGAAGGCTGCCTGACGTTAATAAAATCATAATAGCTAAGAGGATTGCATTCAATTTCGCGCGCATTTTTAACTCCTATCAGTTAGGCCAAGGATCACCACTATATAATTTGTTGACTCCGTAATGGAACATCCGCAACAGGTGGGACTTAGTACCTCCTTTCCTTATTCTCCCATTTTAATCTAAACTTAGTGGTATTATTATTTAATAGTTATACCGTAATACATAATTCGACATCATACAAAATATCCCTTCATATTCTGCACAAATGTAAATTTTCAATGAAGTCAAAACTACTTATGAACAAGAAAAATGGTTTCTAATCTGACGTTTGATAAATCCTTGATCATGCGTATATCCATAAATAAACTGTGCTTCAATTCAAAAAAATGAGAATTATTCTCTCCCCGAATCCGACTCTATCACCGGGAACACTAAAGTAGGTTTCTTTCAAATATTCACTTTCAGGGATTAGCAGCCGAAGAATATATTATGTTTAATACATAATATTAACTGTTTTGAGAGATTTGGAGGATAATAATCGTGAAGTCCCATGTTACACTGATTGCATCTTTAGTACTTATTAGCACCCTAATGACTTCCTGTTCAATGAGCAAGTCCGAACATGAAACAGGTGCGAATGGCAACAACTCCAAGGCAGCCGTGGAAACCGCGCAAGCTTCAAGCTCAGCGCCTGCCCCCACTGAGGCCATCGACGAGAAAGCCGCCAAGTTAGAACTCGAGGCCCAGGAATTGGCCAAATACAATGCCTATGTAGACCTGAACAACGCAATGACAGGACGGCTCCAGGATGTGCTGAATGATTATTTTGAAGAGTTCGGTTATGAGGCCAAGCCGGTGATTGACAAGTATTTCAGCGCCACAATGCTCTCTCTAAGCGAATCCGGTGAGAAGGCCATGCAGACTGCGTTCGCCGCCGCTACCGACAAGCCAAGCTTCGGGAAACTGGACGCCCAGGTCAGCCTGCTGGAGCCAATCCTGACAGAACTGCTTGCCGCACTGGCTGAAGCGCATGAGTATTACGAGATCAAAGGCTATGTCGATGATCAGTTTGCCGGAAGCAAGACGATGCATACCCGAATTGTCAAGGCAGAGGCTGCCTATGAAGAAGCTTCGAGCGAGTTTTTCTCGCTGCTTGGCGAGATGGAGGATGAACGCACAAGAAACAGTCTTCAAGAATACAAGGATAACGGTCAGGATCTGAATTACACCGTGATGCTCTTTTTACTGGATGCGGAAGGCCTGGCAACGGAGATGGATGACCAGGGAATTCTGGCGGACAACATTCTGAAGCTGGATATGGCGAAATTCAAAGCGAAATACGCTGTTCTGACGGAAGATCTCAAGCTGCTGATGGAATATGCGGCAGACGAGACAAGAGTCGTATCGGAAGGATTCTCTAGCCACTCGCTCGAAAGATATGTTGATGCAGCCAAGAAAGTCAAAGTTTCAGGTGCTGAAATTATCGAACGTGTCAACAAGAAGCAGCGTGTAGAAGATTTTTATTTGAAAAGCTCTTTCTTCCGCGAAAATCAGTCAGGCACACCCGAGAAATTCAGCAAGTCTTTAAGTGAATTAATCGCAGAATACAACCAATTGCAGTAAGCTACTCTATGCAGGGGCTGACCCAAAGCCATGAAATGGCTACTTGGATCAGCCCTTATGTTAGTAGGATCAACGTTAGGCTTGATGAAGAAGACACTCCGTGAACGGACAGTTGTTCCATTTGCTGTGCTTTCGCGCTCTCTGTTTCATTCACCCTATAATCCCCCTATCTATTTGGTGTTATAATGATCTCCAAGTAATTTATCCCTTGAGTTCGAGTACGGAGGCATACAGAATGAATATTGAATTTTGGATTACAGCTTCGATCAGCGATTTGGTGTTTTATCCCGATGAGTGGGATGATAACTATGTGACACACCCGAATTTCCAGGCGATCTTGAATGAACTTGGTATAACCGTTCCTGTGGAGGAGATTCATGAACACTACTTCAGCAATCCTGTACATACTGGCGATATGCTGGTATTCCGCAATCAGGAACAACCCTCGGAATGCATTGTCCTGAATACCTATCGAGACCCGTTGGACCAACTTGATATGATACAGTTTGGCTGGAGCACCGTGAACAGAGGGGAGACTATACGGCAGTTGTCCAGGCACTTCTATGATGAATGCGAATATGCCGTTCGCTACGAGGAAGGTCAGAGTGTACTCTACCATATACTGAGAAAAGGCCCATATTCGCGAACTTTCCACTACAATACCGTCTTTGAACAGCAACTCAAATCCTACGACCTGTGACACTGGCTACCAGTGTTATTTAGCCATAATCAGCCAGAAGACACTCCACGCCGATATTCCGCACGGCAGAGCCGTTCGGCTCTGCGTCACAGCGCTGGTTACACGAGTTGATTGAGACTGATGTGACTTCACTCGCCACCAAAACTCACAAGGCCCCCTCCCTTCATTAGCTACGTTATCCTACAAGCATCAACCCGATAATTATTTATTAAGCTACAGCTTCTGGAAGCAAGGAGACTTACTTCGGGACCACTTAAACTTACACCTTCCTACACAGGGAATATTTACAAAAGCAAGCAGATCAGTTATATTGTACTGGTACATTAAGTACACTGTTCGCGGAAAGGAGGACTTTTTTGGAAATTATTATTAGCAGTAATAGGAATAAGCCCATTTATGAACAGATAACCTCGCAAATAAAAACAATGATTATGAGTGGAGAACTGCAAGCGGGAGACCCTATTCCCTCCATGCGGTCGTTAGCAAAATCTATTCAAGTCAGTGTCATTACTGTCCAAAAGGCGTATGAAGATTTGCTGCGGGATGGATTCATTGAAACAACTGTTGGACGTGGAAGTTTCGTATCTGCCTCCAATAAAGATGTCTTTCAAGAAGAGCAACAGAAGAAAATTGAAGAGCACTTAACTATTGCAGCTGAAATTGCCCGAACGAGCGGAATTAAATTGGAAAAGATGGTAGAAATGCTGACTGTCTTTTATGCGGAGGATAAAAAATGAATCATAGTCTAGAAATAGCAGGACTAACTAAAACCTATTCTAATTCTGATTTTCATTTAGATAATGTTTCGTTCTCTATTCCTTGTGGAACAATTATGGGATTTGTTGGTGAAAATGGAGCTGGAAAAACAACGACCATTAAATCCATATTGAACACAGTTAAAAAAGATAGTGGAACTATTAAAATTCTGGGTCAGGTTATGACAGACAAAGACATAGGAATTCGTGAAGACATAGGAGTTGTCTTTGATGCTGCGAGTTTTTCAGGTGTTGTGACACCCAATAAACTTGCAAAGGTTATGGGCGGAATTTACAAACAATGGAATCAGGGTTTCTTTTTAAATATCACGAGTAAGTTTGACCTTCCTATGGATAGAAAGATCAAGGAATTTTCACGAGGAATGACAATGAAGCTTGCTATTGCAGTCGCATTATCACATCATCCCAAGTTACTTATTTTAGATGAGGCAACTTCCGGTTTAGACCCCATTACCAGAGAAGAAATTTTGGAGGTTTTTCTGGAGTTCGTGGAGGATGAAAGCCATTCAATCCTTATGTCTTCCCATATCACAAGTGACTTGGAAAAAATCGCTGATTTTATAACCTTTATTCATCAAGGAAAAATTATCCTTACTGCGAAGAAAGATGATTTGATTTATGGATACGGAGTGGCCCGCTGCAAAATAGATCAGTTCAATCGTATTGATAAAGCCGATAGACTTGCGTACAGAGTAAAGAATTTTCAAACAGACGTTCTTGTAAAAGATAAAAAAGAGTTCGAGCGAAAATATGACGGTATTATTGTTGATAATGTATCTATTGATGAAATTATGCTGCTCCTGGTAAAGGGGGAGGAATAACGTGCAAGGGTTACTGTTGAACAATTTTTATTCCATGCAGAACAACATAAAGACATCCTTTGGAATAGCTTTATGTTTGTTGTTTGTTTCTTTTGTGGCAGGCGATACGTCTGTACTTAATGCGGTCATTGCTGCACAGATTATGGTTTTCCCTGTGAATGTAGGTTCTTCTCTGCAGATCGATGAAGCATCTAAATGGAGTAGGATAGAAATTACCTTGCCAATAAAAAGGAAAACTATTATCAATGCCAAATACATTTCATTTATCATGTTGATATTAATGGGTACTGCAATCAGCTTGTTTACTCCGGTTCTTTTCTATTTAAGAGATTTAGATACTACTAGTTATTTGAATTTGTCATCTGGGTATACTATGGGCCTGTCACTCTCTATTTCAACAATTTCCATTTTATATCCGGTTATTTTAAGATTCGGAGTTGAGAAAAGTGAGATGATGATTTTTGTGTCGTCAGGCTTGTCAGTGGTTATCCGAATTGTGGTGTGGGTTCTTCTAAGAATGGTATGGGATAATGTAAATTTTAATGGCAGCGAGGTAGGAATTGCCTCTTTAATTGTTGCGGTTGTAATGTTTGTGGCATCTTATCTCCTATCGGTACAGATACATAGGAATAAGGAATTTTAATTCTTTCGATAAGCTTGTTTGCTGGAATTTATATAAGTTTTTTAACCATTATATTTATCGGTATAACGAGCTCGCGTAGTACGCGGGCTCGTTGTGATGGAAATAAAACCGCACTTCAACTAAAATCGCGGAAATACGGTCTTATGCTGCTTTAGTACCGATAATACTCCGGCAACAGATTCCGGCCTTCTTTCACACTTTTGTTCACTATATCGATTAACTCTTCCGTCGTTCCGTAGATTTCCTCTGTAGGAATACCCTCACCAAAGTTTTCTTTGTATAGGGTATTCAGATCTCGAAACTCTTTCGTAGCCAAACTCATTAAGGCGTTGGTCCAGCCATAATACTTGGGTAACAGATTATAACCCTCAGTAATGCTTTCTCGTACCTTGTATCGGTATCCTCCAAGAGTTTCAGTTTTGGGAATGTCTATCTCATGCATGTAACCGTAATGTTTATTATATTCTTCTAGAATCTCCTTGTATTCTTTCGAATCCAGCATATCCCACACCAATTGATCTTCCGATGTCTGTATCAATTCATTCACTTTACGAAAATAAAAATCTATCTGTTTGTCCTTCGCTCTTAATGATTCCTCCAGTTCCTTACGTTCAGCCGCTTCCCCAGATAAACGAACTTCCTGCCTGGAGTGGCTATACCATAACCAACCGCTGCTTGTAATTAATACAATGAACACAATTATTCCACAATACTTCCATTTCCTCTTGGTCATGAGCTCCCTCCAGTAACTCTTCAAATCTCTTATAGAAGAATAAAAATAAAACCACACTTCCAGCAAAAATCACGGAAATATGGTCATGCGCTGCTTTAATATCGATAATACTCTGGCAGCAGATCCCTGCCTTCTTTCACACTTCTATTCACTATATCGATTAACTCTTCCATCGTTCCGGAGATCACCGCTGTAGGAATAACATCACCAAAATGTTCATTGTATAGGGTGTTCAAATCTCGAAACTCTTTCGTATCTATATTCATCACTGCTCTAGACCAACCATAATACTTGGGTAACAAATCATATCCATAATCAATACTTTCCTTAACTTTATAGCGCAGCCCTTCTATTGTCTCTGTCTCAGGGATATTCAATTCATCTAGAACGCCATAATACTCACTATACTCTTCCAAAATATTCTTGTATTCCTCTGATTCCAACATATCCCATACCAATTGGTCGTCTATGCTCATGTCTTTTCCTTTTGTAAGATCATCTCTTAATTTTTTCTGATTCAACTCGTGTATCAATTCATTCACTTCATGAAAATAAAAATCGATCTGTTTATCTTTCGCTCTTAACGATTCCTCCAGTTCCTTACGTTCAGCCGCTTCTCCAGATAAACGAACTTCCTGCCTGGAGTGGCTATACCATAACCAACCGCTAGTTGTTATTAAGACGATGAACACAATTATTCCACAATACTTCCATTTCCTCTTGGTCATGCACGCCCTCCAGCAACTCTTTCAATCTCTTATAGAATAAAATAAAACCGTATTTCCAGCTAAAGTTACGGAAATACGGTCTTACCTGCTTTTTAGAGTCCATAATACTCCGGCAGTAAATTCCGGCCTTCTTTTACACTTTTATTCACTATATCGATTAACTCTTCCATCGTTCCGTATATCTGCTCGGTAGGTATACCCTCTCCAAAATGTTCATCATATAGGGTGTTCAGATCTCGAAACTCTTTCGTATCCAAACTCATCAAGACGTTGGTCCAGCCATAATACTTGGGTAACAGATTATAACCCTCAGCAATGCTTTCTCGTACCTTGTATCGGTATCCTCCAAGAGTTTCAGTTTTGGGTATGCCGTCCTCGTCCATGTAGCCGTACTGTTTATTATATTCTTCTAGAATCTCCTTGTATTCTTCCGTATCCAGCATATCCCACACCAATTGATCTTTCGACGTATGTATCAATTCATTCACTTTACGAAAATAAAAATCTATCTGTTTATCCTTCGCTCTTAATGATTCCTCCAGTTCCTTACGTTCAGCCGCTTCCCCAGATAAACGAACTTCCTGCCTGGAGTGGCTATACCATAACCAACCGCTGGTTGTTATTAAGACGATGAACACAATTATTCCACAATACTTCCATTTTCTCTTAGTCATGAGCTCCCTCCAGTAACTCTCCGAATCTCTTGTAGAATAATAATAAGACCGTATCTCCAGCTAAAGTTACGGAAATACGGTCTCATCCTACTTTAGTACCGATAATACTCTGGCAGCAAATCCCTGCCTTCTTTCACACTTCTATTCACTATATCGATTAACTCTTCCATAGTTCCGAAGATCATCTCGGTAGGAATACCATCATCAAAATGTTCATTGTAAAGGGTGTTTAAATCTCGAAACTCTTTCGTATCTATATTATTCACAGCTTCAGTCCAGCCATAATACTTGGGTAACAAATTATAGCCATAATCACTACTTTCCTTAACCTTATAGTGCAGACCTTCTATTGTCTCTGTCTTAGGGATCTTATGTTCACTTAGAACACCATAATGTTCACTATATTCTTCCAAAATATTCTTATATTCCTCTGATTCCAACATATCCCATACCAATCGCCCGTCTATGCTCATTTCTTCTCCTCCTTTTGTAAGATCATCTCTTAATTTATCCTGATTCAATTCGTGTATCAATTCATTCACTTCATGAAAATAAAAATCCACCTGCTTTTCCTTCGCTCTTAGCGATTCCTCTAATTTCTTACGTTCTGCCGCTTCCCCAGATAAACGAACTTCCGGCCTGGAGTGGCTATACCATAACCAACCGCCAGTTGTAATTAAGACGATGAATACAATTACTCCACAAAGCTTCCATTTTCTCTTAGTCATGAGCTCCCTCCAGTAATTCTTCGAATCTCTTATAGGCAGTTGGGAAATACTTCCTAAAATTAGCGCGCCTAGTTGGATCAAATTGAGCTTCATAACAATGAGCAAGAGCTTCTATATATATTTTATCAGGATTTTCTGTCCAATATTTCACAGGATGCTGCCATTTCCCCAGGATTCTCTTGGTATTCTTATTTACCTTTACTATACTTAATCCACTATAAAGATCGGATACCGCAGAAAGGCTATTGGGCATTAATTCCTTACTTATTTTCTCGTATAATTTCTTGTAATCAATTAATGATTTCTCCTTCCCATTCCAATAATCCGGATTCATAATGTCTTCGAGTCTTATTTTTGTATTGCCTAGCTTCGATATTAGTTTAGGATCCAGCTCGCTTAAATACATTGCATTCGCACGAGATTCCATTATATTTTTAAAATCAGCTCTTAAATTCTCCCGGAAGGTCTTATCATCGGATAAATCGCCCGCAGCATGATCAATGTAATGGCCATACTCATGAAAGAAAACTACACCTGTACCTTTATCAGTAAAATCACCTCTAATATTCAGAAAAACTTTCTCCTTGGAATCACGATAATAAGAACCATCATCAACACCCGTGAGTTCTTTCATTGAGTCATCTTCCACATACTTCAAAAATACTTCCTGCGCAATAGGTGTGCCCTTCATATATCGTTTAATCACTTCTTTAAGATATGTATCATGATCTGCCATCCCGGAAAAGGTCCCCATCTTCTTAATGAACAAGGCTTCAATAAGCTCTTTTCTCGTAGGTGCGGCTCCCGAGGTTGCATCCACAGGTTCGGGTATCCTTATCTTCAGGAGATCATAATAAGCCGGGGGCTTCGGAGGAAATGCGTTAGGTAATAGTGGAGTAAACACTTTTGCAGCGTCTGCCTGTTCTTGCTCACCAAAATTGATCTTGCCCTGTTCACCCCGTTTTTGCCCTAAGGTTAAGTGGAAGCTGCCTGTACCGGTGTGGTTGTCATAATTCTCTTCATAATTAAGTACATAAGCTTTGGTAAAGTTTAATTCACGTACAATCTGTTCTCCTTTCTCATAGACAATAGACACCTTCCGGTAAAAGTCCGCTTCGGGAGCATAGGGTAAATACGCCCATTTGGTGAGTTCCAAAATACTTTTTTGAGTAGTCCGCTGTTCACTCTTAAGGGAAGGTTCTATTCTTCCGACTATTCTTAGGACATACCCCGTATCCCCGGTCCTTGCCATCGCATTCCCAATAGTATTGTGTAGATATTCGGTAGATACTAACGATTCTTCATACAATTCAATGATGTTGTCTTCCGTATCCAGCCCTTCAATTCTCATGGAAAGTCCCATCCATCCACCTCGATTCGCCAGTTTTCCAATTATATCCTCAAGACATAAGAACCATTTTTTCCTTTATTATGTATATCGGTTATAAAATATTTTTTCATTATATTCCATATAAACAATAAAATTCTTCCACAGCAATGGGAAAGCCCCCCGTTTGTGAGACTGGGATCAAAACACCTTACAAGTCAAAGAAGCCAGTCGCCGGAAGTGGCGACTGGCTATTTAGTTTCGCTTGAATCGCTTGATAAACTCTACCTCTCACTCGAAAAACCCCAAAAATCCTTCAATCGAATCCGCTAGAACACCGTTTGGATTTTCGTCATAAGTGTCAAAATAACCGTAACCGCAATCAATCCACTCAACCTTGCCTGTGTCATTATTAAGGAGGATACAAATATCGCCGATGTTGACAAACAAGGAACCGATCATCATCCGTTTGCCAAAATCATTGCCGCCGGTCCATTCACGAAACCCGTATGCAATAAAATCCGCAAGCTCTTTTTCCGAGCCGGGCATACTCAACATGACCTCGCAGTTTCCTTCACAATTGTTGAACGAAAACCAAGTATCCCAGCGAGTTCCTTGCGGTTTGATATGGACTTTCTCTCTGAGATTTAAAACACTGCTGTCCATCTCCCCAAATGAGCGAGTATACAAGCTTTTTATGCCCTCGCATAATGGAAATCCAACCTTCTGCTCGGCCTCCGTAAAGTCAATCGCCAGGCTCCCGCGTTCTTTTTTTGACAAATTAGTTAGGTTCATCATATTTCCTCCCCTGAGTAATTAATGCCTCTGCAGTACGCCCCCTCCCTTTACAAGCAAACCTTGTTCTCTTACACTTGAAGGTACTATGAAATAAAAGGAGGAAGCAGCTTGGAGCAACAATTTTTAATAATGGCACCTTTATCTGAACTGGCTTATTGGCCGGATGAAGATGCGGCAGAATATTTGGTACATCCTAACTTTCAGAACATCATGGACGCTCTGGACATTACAATCCCTTTCCATGACATCTATGAATATGCTCTGGAACAGCCTGTCCATACTGGTCATGTGCTTAAATATGTCCATAAGGATCAACCTGGAACTTACATTATCCTGGACACCTATCAAGATCCGATAGACCAGCTGGGCATGGTACAGTTCGGATGGCGTGCTACCCATAATCATAAGCTGATTCAGCAGTTGTCCCGAAAACTGTATGATGAGTGCGAACACAAAGTCTTTTACCATGAAGGCCAGTCTGTACTTTATAAGCTGACAAGACCTGAGCAATATCCCCTTACCCTCCGTTATGGAGACAGAATATTTCAACAGGAGCTTAAAATCTACCAGGTATAGACTACAGCCTCACAATCCGCCGGTAATGCAGCTGATCGAGCCAATCCATCCATTCCTGTTCGTCTTCATGATGGTCATGGTAATATACAGCCGTTGTCAAATAACTGAAAAACTCGCCCGGACCGCCGCTGTGAATAACCATACCGTCGCCTCCTTTGCCAATCGACCCACCGTCTCCAGTCCTGGTCAGCTCCTTCTGATATGGATCTCCCAGAAAGTAAAGCCCGAAAGCATTCGGCAGCTCAAGATGCATGGAATCGTTCATTCCGTCTCCCCATGGGAACAAGGTCCGGCAGCCAGCGCCATACAAATACTCCCATTCGTCTTCAGTCGGAATGTCAAATTCCCGCTTCAATGTGTAATCGGCCCAATCCTCGAAATCCTCACTTTCATTGAACAGATAGATGCGGATCTGTTCACCATCACGATCCAGACGATAGGAAGGATAGTATTCGCGGTTTCCGTTAGAATTGTTCTTGAACGTATCCAACCGCTCGAACAGCTCGGCGTGTTTCTCTGCATCCAGCTCCCGGGCAGTCACTTCTGTCCAGCCAACAGACTGGGTATTACGTTCTACCAACATCGGCTGGATGACAGCGTTTCTGACTGGAGTCATTATTCCGCGCAGCCTCTCCTCCACCTTCTCGGACGCCACCCTGATTAGCGCAAAACTTTCTTCCATAACCCTGGAGGCTGTACTGTCCGGCTCCCCGGACCATCCGTCCCAGCCCAAGGTTACCTCGTTGCCGGGAACAAATACAAATTCGACCCCTTCATAGGCGCACACTCCCGTTTCCAAACTCTGCCCATAACGTTCAAAGCGCTCCAGCCGACAGAACGAGAAGCCTTTCGGCAGCCGTTCCTGCAGCATTTGTTGTTTTTCAGGCCCGGATAACCGGCTCCACGCCGCATGATTCAATGTAACCATCTGATTGTCCCCTCTCATAATAAATGCCAATCTGCTCTCAGGAAAACCCAGTTTATATACGTCGTCCAAATTTTTTCAAGTATTCCTCCACGTCATTATAGCAGCTCTCTCGCCAATAAAGAGATGTCATTCCCTCCATTTCAAGCCGCTAATGACCCAAAAAACACAGAGCAGCAGTTCTCCGGTAACAGGAGAATCGCTGCTCTGTGTTTTATTACAGTTTGGACTTATAGGCCAGCCTATTATTTAAACGAAACAGATTCCAAAATCTTATCCGTTTCAGCCTTCGACGCATCATCTACGTATGTAAGAATAAAGTTGAATGAATAGCCTTCAATTAATGTGCTGTAATATTCTTGTGTGACTACTCCCAAGTCTCCGTTATCAATGGTACCTTTCAACATGTCCATATCTTTGCCACCGACTTTTACCGTCGTGATTTCTGCAAATTCATACGGCAGCTGGCTTGCCTTCGCCTGCTTTATATAAGCTTCCAGATAGTCCTTACCGTCCTTAATACCTTGGAGCATGCTTAACTTCTCGGCAACAGAGACAATGGAAGGTCCGACTTTACCTGAGTCTAACGAAAATTTGGAAGCCATCAACAGGTTAAGTGTTTTGGTTTTTGCCAGATCCAACTTTTTCTTCTTGTCTGCATTATCACCGGCAACAATTTCCAAGCCAGCCTCCATAGTCTCTATCATCTCATCTTTGTTCTGGAAAACCCATTCTTTTGGGAAGTTAAGGGACACACCAAAGTAATCATTCTTATATGTACCACTTTCAGTCACACCTAAGCTTACTTCTTTATCTTTCCCCCCGCATGCCGTAACCATCATCAGCATTAAAACCATTACCATTGATAATAATCCAACTTTTTTCTTCATTATACCCTCCTGATGTCTCTCTCTTTTTTAAACACCAGATAATTTTAGCATGTTGCCCCATCATTTCCCACTATATAAAACTATAGGGAAGTGCTAAAACAATGACATCCGGGTCGCGACAGAAACAGCTTCTGAGCTGGATCGAACATCCAATTTATCAAAAATAATTTTCTTATGATGATTCACTGTACACTCTTTGATTTTTAATTCTGAAGCAATCGCTTTTCCTGTCAGTCCTTGAGAAATCAGTTCAAGTACGTTTAATTGACGTTCACTTAGTTGTGCTGAAAGCTGTTCAGCGGCCTGATTTACAAGCTGGTCCTGGTAATTGATCAACATATCTGCCGGAATCAGCTTGGCAATCGCGATCAATTCACTTTTCATATCCGAATTAATCGTGGAGACATCGAGATAACCAACAATTTCTTCATTAACAATTAAAGGAATCGAAAAACAATGCCAATCTTTAAAAAAAGGGTTCTCATGATCTTCAGGCGGTAAATACACAGGACAGCCTTGGGCAATGGCCTCTGATATTGCATTTACACCACAATGATCCTCTGTAAAAAGCATTCCTAAGTGAATAGGCGACCTGCTCACTGTTCTCTCCAAGTTAGGGCTGTAATCCATCGCGAGCAGAACTCCCTCTTCATCCGTAAGAAGAAATAAAAAAGTGCCGGAAAGATGTTCTTTAATATTGAATATACAGTCCTGGAAAACTTCAATTAATAGTTGATTCGGTGCACTTTTCCGGATAAATTGCTGCGTATTCGATAGCAAGCAGCCTTCTTTTCCAAGTCTGCCAGATGTATCGATGATATTAATCATTACTATATTTCTCCTTCCGTTTATGCTCATCCAGATTGTGGATATTCCTTTTATACATATCGGAATAACTGCAGGAGAACTTAAATTTTATGAATAACTCTCTTTAAATTTTAATCTTCCGTTCCTCCTTTCCTTATCTCAAGTTTTTAAGTTCAATCTATATAGAAGTATTTTTCGCGGAGAATGCAAAAAAACCGCCAAGGTTCTGGCGGCGTAAAGTTATATGTTAACGAAATAATAAAACTGGAACAATTATGTGGGGGGGTTAGCCAATACTGCCAAATAAGACGATATCTAAAAAAGCCATGGATACATATTAGTCTATAAAAAAATACAATATAAGTCTATTACTTTTTCTGTATAAATTGTATGTTATATAAGCGGCTGCGGCGCAAAACGAAAAATGAAGGGAGACACATTACATGATTACGCTCAGAAAAATCACGCTGGAAAACCGGCGGTCCATCTTTAATCTGGAGGTTTCAGAAGACCAACGCCGTTATGTTGCGTCCAATCTGTCAAGTATGGCTTCATGTTATGTTCTGACCACCAATGGGGGACATCCGTTTCCGTTTGCTATTTATGCGGATGAACAGCCTGTCGGTTTTGTAATGCTGACTTATGGAATCACCGGATACGATCTCCCGTCAGTAGCAGACGGTAATTATTGCATCCTGCGGCTAATGATTGACAAGCAATTCCAGAATCGGGGCTATGGCCGGGCAGCTATGACAAAGATATTGGAATTTATCCGCACCTTTCCAGCCGGGCCTGCAAATTACTGCTGGATTCCTTATGCAGGCGAAAATTCCTTCGCCCAAAAGCTTTATGAAAGTTTCGGCTTCCGTGACAACGGCGAAATCTGTAACAACGAGTTAGTAACCGTATTGCAAATCTGAAATGCGGCTTAACTATTTATACGGATCAGGAATTTCTTCCCACTGGCTGGTAAAGACATCGGCTTTAATCGTGAATTCCCTGCCCTCTTTCCTGACTTCACCGAACAAATAACCATCCCCGGTAAAGCCGGAAATCCAGTCCTTGCTGACCGGCTCGAAGCCTTCGGTATCCAGAATGGGCTGGAGCAGCTTATACAGCTCCTTCTGGTATTTGCTGCCGTCAGAGATCTCCCACAAATCTATCGCTTCCCTGTTTACAAGGCTTCTCAAGGGATTGCCGGAGATAGCGTCATAAACCGTTCCGGTAAACGGATTGATTTTATAGGTGTTACCTTGCCCTTCGCCGTTCGGCGGATCAGTGAAATCCACAGTGTATTGGTCGCCGTCTTTGCCAAAGGTCCAGCCGGTTGCAGGAAGCCTTTGTTCCATCATGGACTTGATCTCTTGTTCGCTGAGCGGCGGAGCAACGAACGAGCCATAGTACATCTGTACGCTGTCAAGGGTCAGGTCCTTGCCGTAAACAACAACAACATCGAGCGGAAACTCAGTCATAGACGCAGCGCCGGACAAGCGGGCCACGATACGGCCGCCTGTCAGCTCATACGAAACTATAGCACCAAATCCGACCTTCTCCCCCCATGCTGCCTCAGTGTAATCATAAACTTTGCTCATATGCTTTCCATCCAGTTCAGCAGAGACATAGGTATGGTTATCGCGGTGTGTAATGGAGGATTTCAGCCTCTGATTCAGCGCTTCGACCGGATCCTCCACCACAAGCTCTTCCAGGGTAACAGGCTGCAGAACATGAATGTCATTCATATAAAGTCCTGTGCCGGTGCCGGTCGTAATACGAATGAAGATTTCTTTAGTACCGTCCCCGTTCAGGTCAGCTTCATCAATGATCGGAGGCCGCGTCTCGTCTTTACCGGCATCCCACAAGAACGTGCGGCTCACTTCACCCCGTACATTAACTGTGACTTCATGCAAAAGCGTATTCTCCCCTGTGGGCTTAGCGGTCACAGTGATCCCGTTTTTTTCTCCCAACAGAGTCCCTTTGACACCGGATGCAGTGGTATCTTTATCCTGTGAAGCTGCCGGGGAAGCAGCAGGAGTACTCTTCTCCGGGACCGGCGCAGAATTCAGCTTGGCCCCGGTCAGGCTACAGCCGCTTAAGAGCATAATTACGGCCAGGCCCAACAGCGTGTTCTTTGCTGTGATTTTCTTATGCCTTGTGATCATGATTATCCTTCTTTCCATTTCCTTTTTATTGCTTGAAATGCCAGCTGCTCCGGCCAGACTGATCGGGCCAGGTAATGTTTCCAACAGTTTGAGAAGAGTCAGCGCGTAGCTTCTGTGGCATTCCGGTTCAAGATGTGTCAAGACCAGTGCATCACACGCGACCTCCTGATCCGCTTTCATTTGGCGTACGGCATACCACAGCAGCGGGTTGAACCAATGCAGGGCCAGCAGCAAGCTTGTCAGCAGATTCAGTGGAATGTCGCGGCGTTTCAAATGCGCCAGTTCATGGAGAAATACATGGCGGAGCCCGCTTGCCTCCAGAGTATGCAGCGTGGATGCCGGCAGCAGCAGCCTGGGCCAAATAACACCGAGCAGCGCCGGGACGGGAATCTGCCTCGTCTCGATCAGCTTCACCGGACGACGCACCTGCAGTTCGCAAAGACAGGTTTCGAACAACATTCGGATGTCCGGAGAAATGACCTCCGGTTCCCGCCGAACCCTCGCCGTGAAGCGCATTTGCGCCCGGACCAACAGGCCCAGTACCACTGCAGCTCCACCAAGCCATACCAGTCCCAGCAAATATAGCGGCGTCCAGCCTGCATCTGCAGCCAGAGCATTCCCTGTCCCCGGCTGAATAACACTAACCGGCGAGGTCGGATTATCCGGTATTAGACCCGGTATCGTCGTTAGCGGTGAAAGTCCGGCACCTGCTGTTCCAGCGTCAGGCGGGGAGCCTGATTCTCCACCGGTCCACCCGGCCTCAAGCTTAATGCCGACCATCGGCTGCGTTGACGGAATGGAGGTAGTCTGCGCCAGTTCTTTCTCCAGCGGCAGCAGATTAAAAATGCTGAACGCGCTCTCCGGTGCCCAAGGAATGGCCAACCTCACAATCAGCGGTATCCATAGTAGATACGTCCAGGCCGGTTTTAAACGATCCTTGAACAGAAACCGGGCAGCCAGGATCAGCAGCGTCAGCACGCTCGCCATAGCGGACAGCGACACTACCTTGACGAACAGATTGTATGCAGCTTCCAGCAAGCAGCTCAGTCCTTTCGTTCATCCAAAATTCTCTTCAATTCATCAATATCTTCCCGGGACAACTTCTCATCCTGCAAAAAGTTGACCAACATCGGACGCAGAGTTCCGCCGTAGATCCGTTTCAGAAACGATTGGGTCTCCGATTGAACGCATTCCTCTTCCCGTACAAGCGGGTAATATGAATACACCCTTCCTGTCTGGTTGTACCCGACGGCCCGCTTCTCGGTCAGACGCTTAATCAGTGTCCGTACCGTCTTCGGGTTCCAGTCCCGGCTGCCTTCCAGCACTTCAATAATTTCACCTGCAGTGCGAGGGGCCTCTGCCCACAGCACCTTCATTACTTCCCACTCGGCATCCGAGATTCTTGGAGTTTCCGTAGACATATTCTTTCCGCCCTTCTACCCGTTTCCATGACTACAATTGTAATCCAATTCCAATAATATACAAGTATATCTCATTTATGTCAACCAGAAGCAGCTCTTATCTGCGAGGTTTCATGCATGTTCAGAGTTTTCCGGCGAAACTGGGCCGTTCCCCAAATTAACTCTATTGACGTTATAATCCACTAGTGTTATATTACACTCATGTAATATAAGGAGGAAGAAAATGTATAGTCTCTCCAACGTGGAATTCATCTTATTGCAAATTATTGCGGAATCCAAGCAAGCGTCAGGTTACCAGATTAATAAGCTGATCGAGCAGCGGGGTTACCGGGAATGGGCGAACATAGGCACTACTTCTATTTACAATGGTTTGCAGAAATTGAAAGACAAAGGCCTGATCCGATCCGAACAATCCGGCCACAAGTCTGGTAAAGGTCCTCTCCCGTCCACTTTTGTCATGCTGGAAGACGGTATGCACACTTTGAGAAATGAAATCATCCTTAGCCTAACTACCTCACGGGAACGGGATAACCGTTTCGATCTCGGGCTGGCGGCTCTCCCTTTTATCGGGATAAATGAAGCTGTAGAAGCATTGCAGACACGGCAGATTTTTCTGGAGGAGTCATTGAGGAACATCGCGCAAAAATATGAATCACAAGGCGGCTACCGGTTGCCGTTGCACGTCAGGGCTCTTTTTCTTCACCCGATGAGTCTCATCGAGAATGAAAAGATTTTTGTCGCCAATCTGATCAACGAACTAATAGGGGAATTGGAGGGTCAAAATCATGAGGATTGAAAACTTTGCTCCTTATCAGGGAGAACACTGCGAGACCACAGCTATGGGTAATCTGCTTCAACATGCAGGCGTTCAATTATCGGAGCCGATGTTATTCGGAATTGGACAAGGATTAGGATTTATATATTGGGATTCGAAGGGAATGGACTTTCCTTTTATTGGAGGCAGAGCGAAGCCAGATGAACTGTCTGCATGCCTGGCATCCCGGCTCCAGTTAAACATGAAGGTGAAGGAAACTTCCTCTGTCACAAAAGCATGGCAGAATGTGCAAAGCTGCATAGAGCAAGGTGTTCCCGTAGGCCTTAAATTAGATTCATATTATTTAGATTACTTTACGAATAAAATACACTTTGCCGCCCACTATGCCGTGATCTACGGTATGGATGACGAATACGCCTATATGTCAGACACAGGCCAACAAGGCGGGCTCGTAGCCACACGGTTATCCAGTTTGGCCATGGCAAGGAACGCAAAGGGATCCATGAGTTCCAGGAACCGTTCCTTTACGCTTGAACTGACAGGTGACCTTCCACCGCTTCTGCCTGCAATACGATCCTCTATTCTTAATAATGCGCACGACTATTTGAATCCGCCGATCCGCAATATGGGCAATAAAGGCATCGAAAAAATGAGCAATGAAATTCTGAAATGGCCTGCTCGCAGTAAGGACTTGGAGAAAGATTTATGTTTGACTGCTATGTTAATGGAAAAGGCCGGAACCGGCGGTGCCTTATTTCGCAACCTATACAGAGATTTCCTCAAAGAATGTGTGGACTTGCTCAGTAATTCAAAAATAGAAAAGGCTTATCTGCTGTTTACGGAAATCGCCCTCTTGTGGAATAATGTATCAGCGTCAATTGACAATGCGGGAAGAACCGGAAATCAGCAGGAGCTAAGACGGGGATCCGAGCTTTTAAGCGATATTGCCCAGAGAGAACGCTCCGCCATGGAGATTTTATTGACAATTTAACTTCAGGACTGGTAAATACGAGCTGCCCGCGTCCAGCGTGGGCTTTTTGTGCTGGATTTAGATTTTCCGCTTATTGTCTAATTAGCCCATCTCCTTCCACCTGTCTGGAAACCCATCCAGAATAAGGACAGCATATATCGCACTTAACGTATTTAAGTTCCCAAATCCTTATTTTTTAAAATTAAATTTCGTTCATTTAGATAAAAGCTATATTAAAAGGGTTACAATCTTCCGACATATTCTTATGAGCTTTTAGCTCAGAAAAGATTCGGGGGAGATGGTAATATGTTGCAGCAAATAAAGAAATGGCGATTCGGCTCACCTAGCATAGCAAATACTTTGTCCATTGTACTTTTAGTTATTATTGTTGTCGTCTTCTCGATCTTGGGAACATATATGTTTTCCAGCACTCGAAGCATACTTGTGAAACAACAAGAATCTATGCTGCAGACCAAGACACAGGCACTCGTAAGTCAATTCGATGCTCTATTTAAGGAAAAGGGCTCACAAGTTAAACAAATGGCAACGAATGATATATTTAAACAATACATTGAAACCACTGAATCTCCGGAAATGGCTATAACTTCCCCGCATGCCAATGAAGTAGTGAAGACTCTGGCAGCCATTGTAAAAGCAGAACCCTCTTTTGCAGATGCTTGGATTGCAAGTATTGACGGCAAAGGTTTTTACCTTTTGAATGACGGCAAGGCATCCGATGCAGCCTTTAATATTAAGGAACGGCCATATTACAAACCGGTAGCCGCAGCAGACGGACTGTACTATTCCGATCCTTATATTGACATCACTTCGGGCGATACGCTGATGGGTATCTTTTATCCGATTAAGGATGATAACAATGCATTAATCGGTTTTGCAGCGGTTGATATAGCCTTTAAAGACATCCCTGCCATAATGGAAAGCTACAAGCTTGGCAGCACAGGTTATTCCATTCTGGTCTCCAAAACAGGTGATATCCTGTATCACCCTGACCAGACTAAGGTATCCAAGGAAAAGATTAATGAGTTCCCGGGCGATCTTGGAGGAATCGGAAAGAAAATGATAGCTGGCGAA
Source organism: Paenibacillus sp. FSL L8-0340 (assembly GCF_038593145.1). Classification (NCBI taxonomy): domain Bacteria; kingdom Bacillati; phylum Bacillota; class Bacilli; order Caryophanales; family Paenibacillaceae; genus Paenibacillus; species Paenibacillus sp. FSL L8-0340. The sequence goes on along the minus strand of NZ_CP151967.1, from coordinate 3,296,792 downwards.
TCCGGGGTACAACTGATTGATGACAACGGAGAAAGCCGGTACATTGGCTATGCTATCAGTAAAGATACCGGATGGTCCGTAGGTTTGACCATTACGGAGCGTGAAGTGCTCTCAGAATTAAAAAAGTTCACCTGGGTTACGCTTGGCGGGTTTACTGCAGCTGCGATCCTGCTCGTTCTATTTTCTTATCTCACGCTCCGTTACCTGCTCAGATCAATCCCCATACTGCTCACTAAAATCAAGCGGGTGGAAAACGGGGATTTGACAGTTCAGTTTGATGCCCATTCCAACAACGAAATCGGACAAATTTCAAACGGAATCTTCAATATGGTCCAGAAAATTCAAGGTATGCTCCAGATGGTCGGCACCTCCGCTGAGGTATTGAACCAGTCTTCCAAGGATCTGCAATCCATTTCTTCCAGAACGGCTATAACCATGAACGATACAGCGACGGCCATTAATGAGATTGCCAATGCGACCAACTATCAGTCGATCGAAACAGATACTATATTGCAAAAAACCGGATCTCTGTCGGGCCAAATTGACGAAATCGCCAGTGATGCCATAGCCATAGAAACGATGGTGCAAGCTTCTGCTGACCAAAGCGAGCTGGGGTTGGGTGTATTGGATCAGTTATCCAAGTGGGCGGAAGAAAATCACAACTCCACCCAGTCGATATCGTCAGCTATTCATGATATTGATCTAAGCCGCCATGAAATTTCAAGCATTGTGGATACAGTACATCAAATTGCCACACAAACCAATCTGCTGGCGCTCAATGCTTCCATTGAAGCCGCCCGTGCGGGAGAACAGGGCCGCGGGTTTGCCGTTGTTGCCGGAGAGGTTCGCAAGCTGGCGGAGCAGACCGCACAGGCCACACAGGAGATTGGCAGAAAGGTACATGAAATCGAGGAAAAAACTGTTGCATCCGTTAAATACACAGCACAGGGTCTTGAAATTGCTGAAGAAAATGCAAAATCCGTGGAGGCTACGAAGCAGGTATTCTTTAGCATTAACAAGGATTTGGAGGCCTTGAAATTACGCATGATTCAGATCAGCAGCAACACTTCCAAGGTCCATAAACATAAAGATGAAATTCTCCAGGCACTGGAAATCATCTCTTCCACTACAGAAGAGAATTCCGCTTCAACGGAAGAGGTTAGTGCAAGCACGCAGGAACAACTGGACAGCATTGAACAGGTCGCTGAACTATCCCAGCAACTCAGTCATTTGTCCAAAAAACTTCAGGATGAGTTGAACCAGTTCCAGGTCGAATAGTGCTCAAGTTATCCCCTGTTAACTCAATAACAGAATCATGCTAAGCAGGCAGCGCGCACCGATATTCCATCGGCGCGCGCTGTTTGTGTTAATTTATCTTTTTGATCCGCAGCACCAAAATTTCAACAGGTATTCGTTTCAATACTGTTGTTGTCTCTATTTCCTCTGCGCAGCTTACCCTTGAATATCGGCATAACCAGCATATATTGCAGCATAATAAGCGCCAGCGGAAGAATCAGCATCCATATATTCAGGTTAAACGGTATATAATCACCAGTCTGAAGAGATAGAATCCGTAAAATCCGTTCTGTAATAAACACCGCAAACGGAAGAGTAATAACATAGAGCAATACCAGCAGCGGTCTGTACACGTCAATCAGCAAACGGCTGATTTCGGCTGATTTGTAACCAAGCAGCCGGAGTATTTTCATATCCCGGGTACTGTCCTGAAAATTAAGCAGGAGAATCAGGTATATCAGTAAAACGCCAATTACAACGCCAATCATTTGATTAATGACAGCACTTGAACGACTTGAAACAGCGCTGCTTTCCAGCGCAGCTCTTTTATCCGCAGCAGTTACCACTTTAACGTTGGCGGAAGAATTCATTTCATCACTTAACTCCCCCGAATGCAGTGAACGCTCCACCTTCATCCAACCAGCGAGGTTATCTTTGGAAGTATATATCGTATCCGTATCCCCGTTTTGACTGATCGACTGAACGACAACCTCCACATTTTGCCGATCCAGTATAAGGTTGAGAGTATCCCCCTTCTTGATGCCATATAACCAGCTGAATGAGCGGCTGACAATGACTCCTTTCAGGTTATCCATCCTGAGGCCGTTATTATTGGCATCGAGCAGCGTGAACAGCGTCCCCCCGCTATCGAGTCCCAGCATTTGCGCTGAGATGATACTGCCTTTCTTTTGCTTTAGTTGCACTTGTTGCTGGAGATAATACATCCGGGAGGATCTGGCATTCGCATCATCATTCTGAAATTCCGGATAGGTAATGTCATAGGTATAATCAATGCCAGCCATTTGGGCATTCAAGGCTGTACCGCTGGATTGATATAAGGAATAACTTAGCAAGAACAACAAGGTAGTCAGCAGAATCGCACAAGCACTAAGGATTAAGGCATTCCATTTTCGCAGTGCAACACGGAACGGCAACCGCCACTTCTCCGGCAATAGATTAACTACCCGGTTGGCAGCCCGCAAGACACCCTTGACCGGCCGCGGCTGCGCTGAAATGTTTAACAAAGCATGGGTTTCTTGCTTCAAAAACGGAACCGCTGCAGAACACGTTATAAGAACTGCTCCCCCGACTGGAAATAAGATGCCTTTAACGGCTGACCCGAAATGAATCCCCCGTTCAAAAAACGGGAAGGAATAAGTGCTTTCCAGCATGCCCATGAGCACGTTGGATCCAAGATATCCTAACCCCATCCCCAAGAGGCAACCTATGCCTGCAATTCCGAAGGTAAACCTTATCAGGACAAAAGTTATTTGCCTCCCGGTAAAGCCAAGTGCTTTTAAACAGCCCAAATCTTGCTTGTGCAGCGACATGAATCGTTTAAAAAACATATAAAAGATGAAAAAAGATATTAAACCGAGCACAATCAAAAAAGACTGCGCCAGTCCATTATTTGATTCCAGCGCCTTTTGCAGTTCTGTATCGCTGTCTATCTCAGCGGCCGATGCTAAATAAGAAAAAGCTGGTTCTGCCAGCAGGCTTTCCTTTGATAGGTGATCAACGCCCTCTCGCAAGGCTCCGGCATAATATTGACTCTCCTGCCCCTCTAGTCTGTCATAGACTTCCGGTAAGACAAGAACGAACGTAGCATCGGAATAATTTTGCTGAACCTCACCAAAGGGTATAAACGATAAGTAATCCGGCAAATACATTGAACCAGTAATCGTAAAGCTTACTTCTCCGATTCTCCATGAATCGCCAACTTGCAGGTTATTCTGTTGCAGAAATTGCGGCAAGACCGCAATTTCATCTGCTTGCTCCGGCAGCCTGCCCTTCACGATATAAGGCATATTCAGCCGCTGAGGTTCACTAAGCAGAAAATAAGTCTTGTTCTCCCCCTTCACTTTCTTAATGCTGCGTTCCTCGGTAATCAGTTTATTCTCTAACCCCTTCAATACCCTGTTCTTGTCTGCTGTGCCGGTGAACTGGAATCTGACATCTTCCTGGTTTTGATTTCTCAAGTAGTACTCCATATTCGTTACATTCCGGTCAACTGAAAATTGCACGAAAAAATACATAAAAGAGGTTAACAAAATAATCAACAGCAGCACTGCTCCATAAGCACGGTTTTGCTTCAACAGGCTAACTATTTGCTTTTTTAAATAGTGCAATCCAATTCCGCCCCATTCCCCTTCAGTCTGCACGCGCTATACCCAGCTCATTTGTTCCACAGGAATAGGATTCTTCTGATGTATATCTTTAATCATCGATCCATCCTTAATCGTAATCACACGATCTGCGGTTCTCGCGATTTCGTAATTGTGGGTGATGAAAAGTACAGTTACACCATATTTAACACAAATCTGATGCAGCAAAGAAATAACCTTTCTGCTGTTTGTTTCATCCAGAGCCCCAGTAGCCTCATCGCAAAACAGCATACGCGGCTTCTTGATCAAAGCTCTGGCAATGGCTACCCGCTGTTGCTGGCCTCCCGACAATTCGCCTGGATATTGGTCCAAAACACCAGATATATCCAGCATCTCCGCCAATTCTTGCACAGAATACGCTCCACCCGATGCAGGCGCACCAATCCTGATGTTCTCTTCTGCCGTGAGATGGGAGAGCAGCAAATATTGCTGGAAAATCTGACCGATATCTTGTCTGCGAAAATCAGCAAGCTCATGTTCGCTGAATTGTGTAATGTCTTTGTCTCCGAAGAATACAGTTCCGCTGCTCGGCTTTTGTAATCCGGACATGATGTTGAGCAAGGTGGATTTTCCTGACCCGCTTGGCCCAATGATAACCGTGAAGCTTCCTTCCTCTATTTCCAGTGAAACCTCTTTGAGAATGAGTTCATTGTTCCTGTATTGCTTCGTTACCTCGTTAACTGTAAGGATTGTTTTCATAAGGGGGATGGCCTCCGAACAGATTATTTTGAAACCACTTGAACTGCTCCTCCAGAAATTCATCTGTAAGATCAACGGATAAACCCAGCACCCTCAGGCCCTCTAAAAATATCAGCAACTGATTGGCAACTATATCCGGGGAGGCTAACTCCGTCTCTTTCCGTTCATTGCCGTACTGGATCAGCCTGCTGAGAAAAGCCGCTGATTGTATGTACTGCTGCTGTAAGAACTCCCTGTCTGATTTGCTTTTGTGTGAGAGGAAAAACTCATAGGCTGCAGTCATCATGCTGTTATTAATCTGGCGTAGCTCCGCTCTTTGCCCGGACAAAAACAGCTCCATGATTTCACGATAGGGCTTGCCTGCCCCCATCATAGATTCAAAGATTTCCTCTGTATGTATGGCATTTGCACGCAACAGTTCGCGGAAGATATCATCTGTAGAGCTGTAATAACGGTACAAACCACCTCGGCTAATCTGGCACTCCTCTACAATATCGCTCATCGTCACAGCATGAAATCCTTTGCGAACGAATAACTCTAGTGCTTTACTCAGAATCAATTGTCTCTTTTCCACTGATTTTTTGGCCATCCTCATTCCTCCAATCGCTAAAAGAACTTCCACTCAAAAATGTGACACGACTGTCGCTTTTTGATTTTATGACACCACTGTCGCTTTTGTCAATATACGTTTGTCTGTCCACAACTGGATGAGCGCTACATTGTGTTGAACTTCACAGTTACTCAATCCGTCCATCCTCCTGGCCAAAAACTGTGCTAAAATCACATATAAGCCAATACAGAAATAAATCCAAGAGGTGCGTAAAATGGGACAAGGCTACAAACTGACCTGTGATCACTGTACATATACTGAAGATATATATATTGGAATTGGTTTCTATTATTTCAGCTTGGAGTCCATTGCCTCATTTGTAAAAGACCTTGCGCTCAAACAACAGATTGAACATTTTCAAAAAGATCCTGCCACGACCTTCGACGCTTATAAGGCTTTATATGTCTGCCCATCCTGTAATGCTGTCCGAAATGAATTATTTATGAAAATGTGCTCGGACACATCTCAGTTTGTAACGATCTATACTTGTAAAAGATGCAAGGATACCCTGAGGCTTACACCCTTGGAACACTTGGTGCCTGTTCATTTGAGTTGCCCTGCGTGTGAACACGGACAGTTGGAATCCACATTTTTTATGGACTGGGATTAGTATTTGTGGGGGATTCTGTAAAGCAGTAAAATGAGGAGTTGTAAAATGAATAGATTTTTTGAGGCACTATCCTATGTAAAAGAAATTTTGTATGAACCTAATCAATTAACGATAGCATCCGTCCGGGAAGAACCCCAAAATTCTGATTATGGGGCTGGTGTATTCCAGCTGAATTCTAAATCGGTCAGATTCAGAGTTGCCAAAATAACACCAACCAAAACAGGACAATTTGTCGCAATATGGGAAAAAGATTGTCATCATAATAATCAAGCCTTTTCATATGAAAAGGCCACAGACTTATTGGTTATTAATACTTTTGATGCACCTAATAATCGCTTTGGACAATTCGTTTTCCCAAAAGATGTTCTTGTGAAACATAATATCCTTACAACAACTAAGGCAAATGGAAAAATGGCCATTAGAGTCTACCCTAGTTGGGATACCCCCACCAGCAAACAAGCTATAGCTACACAAAGCTGGCAATTACCCTATTTTGCTATTGTAAATAACAAAGATTGTTTACAGACACAGAAATTAATAGAATTATACTCCAGCTGATCCCATGTGCCGTTTGTAGGGCTGCAATCTAGCCTTCCATAATTCTGGTCATATACAGGGCCGGATCGGCCATGAACTCCGCGAATTTAGCCAAAGGAGCATATTCCTGATGCTCTACATCGTAGTAGCCGATCTTTTGTGAGCCCGGATGCCACACGATAAGGATATCCGTGTAATCGTCTACTTCTGCCGACAGGCGCCGCAGCTTTTGCCGGCCGGACTTCATTTCAATTGTGTCCGTCAGGGTAAAGAAGTCGATGTAATCGACTCCATAGTTGTTCGCCGGAAGCTTCACACGCAGATTCTCTCCGCTTTAACCGGTGTATTCAACTTCGCGCCCTGCTCCACCAGCAGCTGGACGACGTCCAAACGGTCTTTGATAAGCGCCAATTCCAGAGGAGTAACCTTAGTGAATTTGCTTAGTTCTAGCTCAATGTTGATGTCCAGGCCGTCTGACAATGGGGTTTGCAGCGCGTTGAGATTTCCGATTATAGAGTATCTGCAAAATATCCATTCGGTCTGAGTTAAGTTAGTTTATTTCTATAAATCACTTTATTTACCTCATGTCTCACCGTCCGATGCCCTGCTTTAATCCCTTTACCGATAGCAATAAGCATTACATCCAGATATCTTTCGGAAATATTCAAAATTGCCTTTAGCTGCCTGGAATCATAACCTGACATTGTAATCGTGTCCAGTCCGGCTTCATTCGCCAGCAACACAAATGACATAGCCGCAAGACTTACATCTCTGGTTAATTCCATCCGGAGGTCCTCTTCTGATTTACTGGCATAATATCCGATGGCCGCATTTGCCAGGTAGTCTCTTAATGATTCATCGAAATAACCAGCTTGAAACCCTTCCTCGTGAATCTGAATAATGTTGTCGTCCTGGAACGCTTTATAATCACCAAGCATCACCAATACAGCGGAGGCGTCTGCCACTTGCTGCTGATTGTATGCGATAGGCAATAGTGACTTTTGGATATGAGGATCATCAATAATCAGGTACCGGACAGCCTGTACATTATTTCCATTGGGTGATTTGCTTGCACTTTCAATGAATGAAGCCAGCAGTTCCGGGCTGATTTTATAATCCGGATCATAATGCCGGACTGAATTCCGATGTTCTAAAATATTTTTCACACTCATGTTATTCACTCCCACCTTTATTTATCTTGCTTTTCAAATTATAGTAGTAAAGATTACACAGGAAAATAACGCACAAAATTGTGGTTTACCCACTTTTAAGTGCCTATTGGGGAGGAACGGGACTTGGTCCAATATAATTCAGGGATAAATATATTTATGAATATTGTGGGCGGAAAGTGGAAGTGTTTAATTCTTTTCTTTTTGAGCCGGAATCCGGTCAGAACCAAGGAGTTTTATGAGTACATTCCGGGGATCACACAAAAAGTATTAACCGATCAATTGCGTCAGCTGGAAAAAGACGGACTTGTAAAAAGAGAGATCTTTCAGGAGGTTCCACCAAAAGTAGAATATAGTCTAACGGAGTTGGGCCAATCTTTTGTGCCCGTGTTAAATACAATGTGTGACTGGGGCCATGAATATGCAGTGTTGAAGGAGATAGAGCGAGACGGACAATTTTACTGCACGCACCAAAATAATCCTCAATAGCAGGACATAAGGAGGTTTATCGTGGGGGCATTCCAGTTGTGCCGGATTGCCCCCGATCATTAACTAGAGCTAAACAGCTTCCTTCTCAAGGGGGCTTACAAGCTCTCTTTGTCTTTTAATTGCATGGTTGCAATACAGGTGTCGTCGTTCTCAAAAGTAGAGATGGCGGATTCCGCGGTTTTCCCGTCATGCTCCACCGTTATATGGTATGTTTTGTCACGCGGCAGCCACAGATCAATAAATCCATTGTCTTGTGATTTCATTGTAGTTTTGTCCATTACGGAGTTCCCCTCTGAATCCTCAATCCCTACACTGAACTCTTCATCCGTCATTTCGCCCTGACAGCCAGTGAGGCTATGGATTGCGCAAGGGTGTGTTTTATCTATGTAAGGCGCGATGGACAGAAAAAACTCATCCTCAGGCAGATTGTAGGTGATTTCTTTTGAATTGTCACCAGTCACGATAAGCTGCCCGGAAGTGATAGAAGCCGATTGGGCCGTTGTGTTGCCTGTACTGAAATCATGTACCATTTGTTTAATATTAGGTGCTATGTCATGTTCAGGTTTTTGTTTTTCGGTGTTTCCCGCAAATAGGTATGTCCCCAGCGCGATAGCAACTACTCCAGCAGCCGCCAGCGTTTTTTTGTTCATCTTGAATTCATCTCCTTGTCCGTTTATTTTATTGTAACCGAGATCGTACAATTGTGCGCGTGGCACAGATGATATTCGCAAAAGAGTAACAATATCAAAGAAGGCCGGTTGTCCAACTCCTCCTGAGTGGATACCGGCCTTTGACAAAGGAACAATAAGATTATGACGTTATTACGCGTGTATTTTTCCAGCGCAGCTTATACAGTTCAGGAAGCACAACTCCGATCAGCACTATAATGACGCCAGTCCACTGCAGCCAGCTTACATGCTCATGCAGTACAAATGAGGACAGCAGAACTGCAACCGGCAGCTCGGCGGCACCAAGAATCCCTGCCATTCCGCCGCCAATATGGGGAACACCGATTGCAAACAGCACAGGCGGAATAAAGGCGCCGAACAAACCCAGCAGGAAACCATACAGCAGCAATTGTCCCCACAGCAAACCGTTGAAGATGAAGGTTGGCGGGAATAAAATGCATAATAATATAAATCCGCCGGTAATCATCCAGGCGCTCCGGTAGGCCGGGTGTGCGGCAGGAACGGCTTTGCCGCTGAATATAATGAACATCGAATAGCTTACCGCAGACAGCAGGCCTAAAGTGAGCCCCAAGATATTGAAATGGGCGGCACCTTGATCCAAAATCCCCGCAGCCAGCAATGTTCCTCCGAACAGCAGCAGCAAAGTCAGCAGTGTAATTTTATCGGGACGCTGGCGTTTGCTTACAGCTTGAATCAGCACACTGATCCATGTGAACTGGAACAACAGGATGATCGCCAGCGATGCCGGAATATAGCGGAGCGACTGATAATACAGCAGACCAGTCAACACCGTCGGAGCTCCGGCGAGCATGAGCAGCAGTCTATGCTTCCAGGTCAGTGCTGTTGACACACGCTGCGTTGCTGCGGCTGGAATGCCGTGGCTCTTTTGTTTGCGGTTTTCTTTGACTTTTGTATAGATAGCCAGCAGCCAAGCGAGTATGCAGCCGGTCAATAACTGTGTACCGACCACTTCCCCGAGCTGATATCCTTTTCCGTAAGCCAGCACAACAATTGTTGATAGGATACCATAGCTCATGGCCCCCACTAAGACGGATATGAGGTATTTCAAATCTTTCATGTTTATTAATCCTCCTGAATCTTCTGAATCGGCCGCTGCACACAAAAAATCCTAACTCCGGGGACAAGGATCATAACATTAGATCCTTGTCATCGTAGTTAGGAAGAATAGGCTTCCTGTAGAAACCCTCGCCCTGTATGTAGCAAATGGCTGCGAGGTTATACGAGAACAGTATGTAGTTTTCTGTGTTTCGACTGTTCATATGTTACACGGCAAGTGAGCAGACGTCAACACTAATTTCTTTAAATTTGTGGTTTTGTCTTAGGAACCCCTATGGAACTGAAGTGTTACTCTTCATCACAGGACGTTTCCTGACGATGATAGATATATGCTGATATTGCCAGGAAAATTATGGAGGTACCGATGAAGATCAACCACAGAAAAGAACCTTTCCGATACACCTTTAAGGAGCCGGTCTCCTTCAACTTGTTTATTGTAAGCATAAATGGAATACCCGCTCCCGCCAAACCCGTACAGGCGCTCATGTATGACATCAGCCGTTCAGGTTGTGGTCTTAAGATGCCGCTTGCGCTTAGAGTAGACAGCAATCAAATCCGGGTCAGCTTAAACCTCGTCCTGCATGAAGAACCATTGCAGTTGGAGGGCACGCTGCGCTGGGGCCGTGAGGAAGCAGATAATCATTATTACGGCGTCCAGCTGGACATCCCCGAACATGAACGCGACCGGCTTCCGCGTGAACTCCGGCTGCTGGCCGGGCAAAGCAAAATCATTGTCAAATAGAAGAGTTGCGGTGTCAGCTTCTTGACAGCCTATGCCGCAACTGATTGACATCCCTGATGGGCGGCTGCCCGAAGAGGCGGGCATATTCCCGGCTGAATTGCGACGGGCTTTCGTATCCCACCTGAAATGCTGCCTCAGCGGCTTCTGTGGTCTCTGACAACAGGAGCCGCCGGGCTTCCTGCAACCGGACCTGCTTCAGATACTGCAGGGGACTCATCGCAGTAACTTCTTTAAAATAATAGTGGAGTGAAGATACACTCATGTTGACCATTTTGGCCAGATCATGCACTTGAAGCCGTTGCCTGTAGTCACGGTTAATCCGGTCTATAACGGCTGCGATTCGCTGGGCATGGCTGCCGCTGACAACAAAAGACTTGATAGTCGCTCCCTGTTCCCCTTGAATGACCCGATACAAAATCTCCCGGATCATCAATGGCGCCAGACCTTCAATATCCTCCGGGTTATCCAGCAACCGGATCAGCCGAATGACGGCGTCCAGCAGAGTGGAGCTGACGGAACCCGCCGCTAGCCCCCGGCTGGAATGGTTCCCGGCTTCCCCGCCAGAACGCGGCATCTGCAGCATATCGACAATTTGATCCGGTTGAAAATTTAACTGCAGGCCCAGATACGGCCGAATTGACGTCGCCTCCAGGATTTGACCTTTGACAGGGAGATGTACGGATGCCAGCAAATACGACCTCGAGTCATAACGGTAGCTCTCCTTGGCCAGCATTACCATTTTGCTTCCCTGGGCAATCATACAAAGAGCCGGCTCATAGATCGCGAACTGCGGTTCCTGCCCGCAGGAAGCGCGGAATAAATGCAGCGAAGGTATTGCGCTCTGGTGCTTTCCATCGGTTCTTGTATGCCGTTCAATCAAGGAAGCCAGTTCCCTCTGCCCTTCTAAGGACAGTTCTTCTTCCGGTTGTGTCTGGTTCATCTTAGCCCCCTCCTCTCTCTTTACTGTAATCCAGCTTGGAGAATTAGGCAAATTTCGCCGGGAGTTACTGAATCCGAACTGGCCAACAGCATTTCGGAGGAGTATGCGAAAGAGCTGATGAAGGAATACCGGAAGCAGGCACTCCCGGCCGAGGCTGTTGCACGGACAATCCTTTTTGCCATCGAACAACCGGCCGATACCGCTATAAATGAACTTGTTGTCCGGCCCTCCTAGTATATCTGCGGCAGATTAGCAGCCTATTGCTGCTCTGCCTTTACACACAACGAAGCAAGAGCCCGCGACAGACTCGGGCTCTTGCTTCGTTATTTAGACTGCCTCCGGTTTGTTCGACGTACTTGCGGAGGTTCACAGCCCGCAGTTGCCATAGCTGAACGCACCGCTAGGCAATACCGCCGCCTCACCCCCTACTGCTCGGCACGGAGGACAATTTTACCAGCTGCATGATGCGTTTCACTTTTTTCATGAGCCTGCCTGATTCCTTCTTCGTTCAGCCAGAAGGTACTGTCAATTACCGCCCGCAGTTTGCCTTGATCGGCAAGCTCTGCAAGCTTCTCCAGCTGACTGCCGCTGGGCTCCATCATGAATTGAACGCCGGTGACTTGGTATTTCTCCTGCAGCTGCTCATCAGGTTTCTCAACAAGAGAGACCAGCCTGCCGCCGGGTTTTAAGATCTCAAAGCTTTTACGCTGGATATCCCCACCCATCGTGTCCAGCACGAGGTCATAGTCTGAGAGGACCTTCGAAAAATCTTCTTCTTTATAATCAATAAAACGATCGGCACCGAGCGATTCCAACAGTTCCTTGTTCCTGGAACTGGCTGTTGAGGCCACTTCTGCTCCGAAATGTTTGGCCAACTGGATGGCAAACGTGCCGACCCCGCCCGAACCGGCGTGAATTAGAACCTTATCGCCTTCTTTAATCTTCCCGTGGTCAACGAGCGCCTGCCACGCTGTCATCGCTGCCAGCGGCACGGCTGCAGCTTCTTCAAAGTTGAATGCTTTGGGCATCTTGCTCACCACATCCGCATCTACCGCGATATACTCGGCATAAGTGCCGAAATCACGCGGACGTGCAAAGACACGTTCATCCGCCTTAAACCGGCTCACATTCTCGCCTACCTCAACGACCACACCGGCGGCATCTCCGCCTAACACTAATGGAAAATCACCAGTGGCAGAGCCCATAGCACCTTGCCGAATTTTAAAATCCACCGGATTTACAGATGTTGCCCTCAGCCGAATCAATACCTGATTGGGTTCAATCACCGGCTTGGGAATTTCTTTGCCCACCAATACTTCAGGTCCGCCAAATTGTTCAATCACAACTGCCTTCATGCTTCGGATCACGCCTCTCTTCAAGAGAATATCTTCCTGAACCAAATCCAGGTTCCTTATTGATTACCCTCCGGACCTGATTCTGCCACAATTTGTTGTATATCGGTATAATGTAGCAAAGTGTAGTTTTGGAGAATTAGGCAATAATCCGCTAACAGTGAAATATTCCTTTGGAAAATAGATACAAAATGTGTATCCTAATGAGTATAGTCTTCTATGCCAACTAAAATCTGAAGGTTCGGAGGAGAATTTATTGTTATTTGAACATAATTTGAACGGGTGGGATTCCTGGAGCAGCGTTTTCCAATCGAAGGAAGCCTTTTTCCCTTTAGCCAAGGCGATCTTCGATAAAGAAGGATTACCTTTGGTAAAATCCTTAGAGACTCTTCCTCCAGGCACCAACGCAGTCTTCAAAGCCAATGAGCTAATCATTAAAATCTACGCCCCTATACAAACTAACTTGGATACGCAACAAGACTACGCTACTGAACTGGCAGTAATGGAATTTGCTATGAATCACAATATTTCCATCCCCAAGATCATCGGGCACGGTGAGTTTATGGACAAGTATTTGTTTCGTTATCTTATTATGGATTATGTACCTGCCGCATTTTCCATTCAGGAACTTTTATTAGCTTCTTCATCCGAGAAGAAAGAATTTGTAAATCATATCAAACAGATCTCTGTTAAACTCCATCAGCCGGCGCAAAACTTGCTGCCCCGTATTGACCTCAGAATTCAAGACAACCGAATGAACCGCATGGATGGGTTGAATCCGAATCTCATCAAAGAGCTGGCAAGATGCGCTGAGAACCTGGATTATGATGAAGTGGTTTTGGTACACGGTGATATCACGAGAGATAATCTGATCATTGGTACTGATCGCTCCGTTACGCTAATTGACTTTGCAGACTGCATCATGGCTCCAGCCTATTACGAGCTGCCTGCAATCATATTTGAATTGTTCTTATGCGATCAAGAGCTGGTGGCGGTATATATCGGGGAAGAAGACCGCGAATTGTTTCTGGATGCACTAATTAAAGGCCTTTCTATTCATCTTTTCTGTGGTTTCATCTTGAAGGATTATTTCGAAAGAAGTGACATCCCAAGAGATCGTGTAGCAAGCATAGACGAATTAAGGCTGTTGTTGCAAAAACAGTTGTTTCCACATTAACAAGGAGGTTTGCAGAAAAATGAGTGGAGTAGAAAACGCTTCGGGTTGGGACGCTATAGACGCGGCTTTACAGAACATCTATGGAGACCAAGAGCCCAAACACTACGGAACTATAATTCCGTATACGCTGGGAGGCCCTGATCCTCTGAATGGCATCAGTGTGTATGAAGTGAAAGAGCCTGTAGCCCATTGGCATTTTGTTACCTACGGCTTCTCAGAGCTTTACGATAAAGAGAGCAGCGATCCTGAATACAGCGGTTATGGATTTGAATTGACCTTCCGGCTGTCCAAATCAGACAACGAAGATGAGCCCCCGGCCTGGGCATTGAATCTCCTTCAGAATATGGGGAGATATGTGTTTGGCAGCGGCAATATCTTCCGGTCTGGTGATTACATGGACGCGAATGGACCTATTTGTCAGGGAGCAGATACGCTTCTGACTGCCCTCTCCTTCATTGCTGATCCCCAGCTACCGGAGATCGAGACTCCTAACGGGCGGGTGGAGTTTCTGCAAATGATCGGCATTACGCAAGAAGAGCTGCTGGCTATGCAGGTCTGGAATACGCTTGGCGTTCTTTCGGCAATCTCTGAGCATATACCGCTCTACACAACTAATCTGCTGAGAGATTCGCTGCTGAGCCTCCCTGCGGTTTTTGAAGCCGTTCGGATTGGAAGTGAGACAGAGGGTTCAAATACCGGAATTCTCTATGTTGATCAGTTGTCCTGGAATCCTTCACCTGCCGGGGGCATGTCCAAGACATTGACCATCGGCGCAAAGCAGGCTGAGGTTGTTAGTAAATTGCTGCGGGGAAGAATCTTAAAAAAGCGTAACTTGACCTTATCCGGCCCGGAGACCCGGATCGTCTTCGAGACGGGTGAGGCCAGAGAAGTACAGGAACAGGAGGATTCAGTCACAATTAAGCTTGATCCTGCTTCGGCGGCAGCAATTGCCCTGCTGCTTACCCCGGTAGCCGGAACTTTCGCGGTTCCAGCTTGGCCGGAACTCATTGTGAGTATCGTACCTACCCATATCAAAGACAGTGAAGGAAATATCGTCGAAAGTATCGGATAAGCCCGTTAAAGATTTGAAGCGCTAATAGGCTTTAATGCTGTTTTGAGAAAGGCTTCAATTTCAGGAGTAAGCTTCTTTTCCTCTCAAACATCCTTCAATAGAATTACACTTGACTCTTTGGCTCTACTTCTTAGGTGTATTGCAGTGCATAATCAATACACTATCACCCGTTTCCCCCCCGCTGTAATCGTCTTCTCCCTGCCGGATCACACGTATATTTATACTGCGGCGGGCGCAGAATAAATGCTGTCCAATGCATAAATATAACACCTTTTGTTAGTTTCATAGAAATTATTGATAGGCCATCAAAAAAGAATTGATTGGCAAAAGGATGTCAGGTTTTAGTAAAATTCTTTTAAATTCTTAGTAAATGATGGGTTTATCCATATCCACTATACAGACAAGGAGTGTTCATCAAGTGTCTACCCTTACACCGGAAGCCTCAGCTTCGGCCGAAAGTTATGTACGGCGTATCTATGAAGAGGTCAAACACCGCGATCCTCAGGAACGCGAGTTCCATCAGGCTGTCAAAGAAATTCTGGATAGCCTAGTACCCGTGCTGGCCCGCCACCCCCATTACATGGAGCATGCCATTCTGGAACGGCTGGTTGAGCCGGAACGCAGCATTTCCTTCCGTGTTCCCTGGAGCGATGACTCCGGTCAGATCCGCGTCAACCGCGGCTACCGGATCCAGTTCAACAGTGCTATCGGACCATATAAAGGCGGCATTCGTTTCCATCCATCCGTCTATTCGGGAATTGTCAAATTTCTGGGCTTCGAGCAGATATTCAAAAATGCTCTGACCGGCCTGCCGATCGGGGGAGGCAAAGGCGGTGCCGATTTCGATCCCAAGGGGAAGTCAGACCGGGAAATCATGGCCTTCGCCCAGAGCTTCATGACTGAGCTATACCGCCATATCGGTCCAGACACGGATATCCCTGCAGGTGATATTGGTGTCGGCGCGCGGGAAATCGGCTATATGTTCGGTCAATATAAACGGATACGCGGGGGCCATGAAGCAGGTGTGCTTACCGGCAAAGGTTTGTTATACGGCGGAAGCCTGGCGAGAAAAGAAGCTACAGGCTACGGCCTCGTTTATTTCGTGCAGGAAATGCTGGCCGCGCAAGGACTGGACTTCCATGGGCAATCCGTCGTCGTTTCCGGTTCAGGCAACGTTTCGATTTATGCCATGGAAAAAGCACAGCAGCTTGGTGCACTCGTTGTCGCCTGCAGCGATTCCGCGGGGTACATTTATGATCCGAAAGGCATCAATGTCGATACCGTCAAGCGATTGAAAGAGCAAGAACGGCTGCGGATCAGCGAATATGTCAAAGAGCATCCCCATGCGGTATATACGGAAGGCAGCACAGCCATCTGGACTATCCCTTGCCAGATTGCCTTACCTTGCGCCACGCAGAACGAGCTGGATGAAGAAGCAGCGCGGACGCTTGTTGCAGGTGGGGTGAAGGCTGTCGGAGAAGGCGCCAACATGCCCTCTACACTGCCGGCCATCGATTACTTTCTGGAGCATGGCATCCTGTTCGCACCGGCCAAGGCAGCCAATGCCGGCGGTGTAGCCGTATCAGGTCTGGAAATGAGCCAGAACGGAATGCGGCTGTCCTGGGCCTTTGAAGAGGTGGATGAACGGCTGCGGCAGATTATGAAGAACATTTACCGCAGCGCCGTCCGGGCAGCAGATGAATACGAAGTGCCCGGCAACTTGGTGGCCGGTGCCAACATCGCCGGCTTCCTGAAGGTAGCCGACACTATGCTGGCCCAAGGAGTCGTCTAAGACTGACAGGCTGCCAGACTACTGCTTAAAGAACATTCTTAAAATCAGCTAACAAAAAGACGTGCCGCAAACCGGCACGTCTTTTTGTTATGATATTTTTCAGCTGTCGATAAGTGCATCGCGTCTGATCTGTCTGTGCTGCTGTTACAGCAATTCGCGGCGCAGGACTTCCGCAGCTTTCGGAGAAAGATAGCCCAGTGGAATATCGAATACCGTCTTCGCCCCAACAGCCCCTTCATTGCTCAGCCGGTAAGCGGCTCTGGCATAGGCTATTAGTACGCTGGCCGTAAATTCTGGATTGCTGTCGAGCTTCAGACCGAATTCAGCAATTTGTTTGCTGCCGTTGCCCGTGACTGCGCTGCGGATGACAAATCCGCCGTGCGGCATGCCGGAATGTTCTGCGGCAAGCTCTTCTTCTGTAATAAACGTCACCGTCGTATCATAGTCGGCAAAATAATCAGGCATGTCTGTAATGGTACGCCGTACGGCTTCCTGATCTGCCCCCTCTTGCGCTACGACGAAGCAGTCGCGGCGGTGCTTTTCGCGGGTGGACAACTGCGGCGTCTCACCGGAGCGAATACGTTCAATTACTGCCTGCACCGGTACAGTATACTGGACTCCAGCCTTGACGCCCGGCACACGGCGGATCGCATCGGAATGCCCCTGGCTGACTCCGGTACCCCAGAAGGTATAATCCTGTCCTTCCGGCAGCACGGCCTGCATTAACAGGCGGTTCATGGAGAAGAGTCCAGGGTCCCAGCCAGTGGAAATCACACCGACTTTTCCGCCCTCTTGTGCAGCGGCGTTTACCTTTTCATAGAAATCCGGAATCTTGGCATGGGTATCAAAGCTATCCACCGTATTAAACAGCTTCACCAGCTGCGGCGTCTGATCCGGCAGATCCGTCGCCGATCCTCCGCATAAAATCATTACATCGATTCGGCCTATGTACTTTTCAGCATCGGAAAGGCGTTCTGTCAGGACACCTGTTTCCTCCGCCAACGGGCCGGGATCGCGGCGTGTAAAGATGGCGACCAGCTCCATATCCGGATTTTGTTGAATCGCCTGCTGTACCCCTCTTCCCAGATTGCCGTATCCTACAATACCTATTCTAATGTTGCTGCTCATGATGATCCTCCCCTGCCGGATAATTCCGGGTAATTTAATAACTTTAATTACAAGTATATATACATCACATGAAATGTAAACATTTTTCAAGAAATAGGATCGGATAATACGTATACTTCCTTCTTTTATTTTTCCGCAAATTCATATACGATTAAAGCTTAAATCCAATAATTATAACAATCCGGAGGAACCATCATGGCACGACCGTTATTCGCCCGTCTGCAGGGGAACAGCCGGGGCTGTCTCGCATTTGAGCCTTTTTTCCTGATCCCGTTCAGCATGTTCTCTACCTACGCAACCTTATATATGTACGAGCTTGGCGTTACGGAGATGAATATCGGCTGGATCACAACAATTGGACTTATCGTTCAAGTTTTGTCTTCTTTTATCAGCGGCTATTTAACCGACAGGCTGGGCCGCAAGCGGGCGATTTTATATTTTGACCTGATTAGCTGGAGCTTGGCTACGCTGTTGTGGGCATTTTCGCAGAACCTGTGGTTTTTTGTGGCTGCTGCCTTCATCAACGGTTTTCAGCGTGTGCCGCATGTTGCTTTCTACTGCCTGATTGTTGAAGATACCCGGCCAGCCGACCGTACCTACGTGTTCACACTGCTGCAGATCATCAGTGTCATCGGCGGCCTGTTCGCACCGCTCGGCGGTCTGCTCGTCGCCCAGTACGGAATGGTGCAAGGTGTAAGGATTATGTACGTTCTCGCTTTTGTCCTGATGACGTTCCAGTTTGTCGGCCGTCATCTGACCACCCGCGAAACCGCAGCCGGAATCCAAAAAAGACAGGAGACGCGCGAGCTTGGGCTAAAACAGAGCCTGATCGAGTACAGCGGCGCTTTCCGCGAGTTATGGGCTGACAGCAATCTGTTGCTGATCTTTGCCGTGTACATTCTGTTCAACTTCCAGGCCACATTGAAGACGACATATCTGTCTCTTTATCTGGCAGACTATTTGCAGCTGGACAACGGCATTCTGTCGCTCTTTCCGGCTGTGTCCTCCATCATTATGCTGCTGACACTCTGGCTGATTATGCCTAAAATTCCGGAGCAGGGGGCGAACCGCTCCATGATGGCGGGGTTCGCATTGTCCGCTTTATCAAGCGTCATGCTTGTGCTTTACCCGTCATCCAGCCTGCTCTGGATCGGCCTTAGTACCATCCTGTCGGCAGTGGGGCTAATGATCAGTTCGCCTTATCTGGAGACCGCTGTCCAGAATGCCATCGACGATGATAAACGCGCCAAGGTCTTTTCCATGCTGTCCGTGCTGATTCTTCTCTTCACCTCGCCTGCGGGCATTATCGGCGGATGGGCTTACAAGCTGGACCCGCGGATTCCGCTGTGGCTGGTTACCGCCGCCTTTGTCCTCTCCTATGCTCTGCTGCATCTATACCGCAAACGGGTCAGCAAGCAGGCTATAGGCCCGGCGTCTTAATCAAGTCAAAGAACAACCCAAAGAAGCCGTGTTCAGCCCGGCTTCTTTGGGTTTACCTATGCAGATGTATGTTACATTTACTTTTTCTGCAGCATTCCCGCGGTAAACTCGGCCCACTGCGGACTGTTGAACGCCGAACATAATCCCTCTTTTTGAAACCAGGAAATATCGTCGGCCAACCGTTGCGGAGTAATTTCCACTCCACTTGCAGTGAGTTCCCGAATGAAGGTCATTGTCTTTTCAACTTCATTAGCTTTGATATAACAATACAGACAATCCATAGCCAGCTTAGGCTCTTCCTTGGACGCCCTCTCCAGATAAGTCCCCCAATCATACCAGCCCTCTTCACTTAAGTCTCTCTGGTTCTCAATTGGCGGGTAGGAGGAAAAGGAGGCGTATTCGTTCTCCTTCTTAAATCCAAGTCCCTCCGCGATGGCCCGGGAGCCGGCATTGGATGAGACGCACAACCATTCAACCCTGTTATACCCTTTGTCAAAACAAAGCTGGACGACACCGGCAACAACCTTCTTGGCCAATCCCAGCTTTCGAAACGGCGCATCTGTATGAATTCCCACTGCGATGACATCTCCTGCAGAGCAGTCGCTTAAGGACCAGCTGACAATTTGATTCTCCTTACGGATGTAGCAGCCGCAGCCACCTTCCTCAAACCGTTCTTCACTTCCCCAGGCTTGGGCCCACTCCAAGATCCGGTCTGCATTGCCGTAATTTTGTTGCTTCAGGTCTTTCAGGTTAACGGGCTCCATGACATAACCTTCAGGAAGCGACAACTCCGGGTGTATGAACTCCCTGCTGCTGAGGCTGTATTTATATCTTGTATACTCTCTAATGAATCTATTAGGGTGAATGGCTGGGATCTTGTCCCGCCATTCGGCCGTATCGGGGGTTACGTTATTCCAAAAATCCAGCTCTCCTGTAATTTCCTTATTAAAATCGGTGTCGCCTGCATTGCCGGCAAGCAAAATAGTCTCACTCGTCTCAATAAGGACGGCATCCGGATGTTCTGCTGAATTCACTTTTACCTCTCCCGGCATTTCTCCGTTCA
Source organism: Paenibacillus sp. FSL L8-0340 (assembly GCF_038593145.1). NCBI lineage: Bacteria > Bacillati > Bacillota > Bacilli > Caryophanales > Paenibacillaceae > Paenibacillus > Paenibacillus sp. FSL L8-0340. Next base: position 3,276,526 of record NZ_CP151967.1, on the reverse strand, counting down.
GCACCGAAAATACGGATAACTCGTTCTGACTTTCCACAAGATGTCTTACCTTACCATATTCCTCTTTGTTCAATACAATCATAGTTTAATCCTCCAGATCTGCTGTCAACTGCAATGATTACACAATATACATTTTCAGACCTCCATCCATATTTTACAAGGGATTGTTTGGTTATAACCAATAAATCCAGCCCACGGTGAAAGCTATCAGTCTGCTTTCTGCTGAGTGACAAACCCGGAGATCGAGTTTAAATACTCGGTATTGGTCAATTTCCCGGGTGCAAAAAGAGCAGTTATCACGGTCAGCAGCTGTGAATCCGCTAGTGGCTCATTCATCATGGAGTGGTCGGCTTCCGGGATTTTGACTACTGTCAGCAGTCCTGCTGAAATTTCTTTCCGGTAAACTTGCTCTGTTTCTTCCACATCCACGTTGATGTCCTTGCCTCCCAGAACAAGCAGTACCGGTGAATTAAAATAGGTTAATTCTGCCGTAGCATCAGACTTAACGTTTTTGCTGATAAAGGTCCATCTCTCTTCCGTGATGACATGTTCAGGATCGGCTATGCTCAAATACTCCTTGTAAGATGCCCCGGCCTTTAGCAGGTTCAGCACTTGCTGATTGTATTTTTCTTTCCGCATGATTTCCTGAGCACTTATGCCGGCCTGCTTCATTTCCTCCTTAGTATTGAATTGACCCTGAGTGATCCAGTTTACAGCCGGTGAGACAAGAATGCTGAAAGCAATATGGCGGTTCTCTCTCACTACCTTGGGTATGACCCATCCGGCTTGACTGGCCCCCCATAAACCGATGTTGTCAGCATCGATCATAGACAACGTTTGTGCCCATTCTATTGCTGATTGAATCTCCTGCGCCCGGTCCTCCATACTCTGATCCAGCCAATTGCCCGGAGCACCCCCGATGCCAGGCTTGTTCAGAGACAAGGAAGCATATCCGTTAGTTGCCAACACCTCCCATAGAGGTCTGTACCCTTCTTCATGGTCGGCATTAATCGGGCCGTCTCCATGGACAAAAACAACAAGCCCAACCTTTCCGGAGTACTCCTCCGGCAGCACCAAAGTTCCCGTTAAGATGCCTTGCGGCGTTTCAATCCGCACGCTCTTTTCAGTCATTTCGTAGTCATTCTGATAGAGGATAAACAGAACAGCGGCAGCCATCAGGCTGCCCATGATCCATAATGTGATTTTCATCGCTTTCTTCAAGTAAGTTCACTCCCTGCTTGTTATTTCACTCGTTTCCCAGGTCATTAGATGCCAGGCTGGTTCCCGGAAGATTAGATGCCTGAGCACATTGTAACGGGTCCACCTGATGTCGAATGACAGCTTGCGATAAAGCTGGATCGCTTGGGAATTGCTGCATGATACATGCAGAGAAAGCACTTTGCACCGGGATTGTACAGCCATGTTCTTAGCATAATTCAACAGTTGTTGTCCGGCCCCCTGATTCCGCTCCTTGGAACTGACAGCAAGATGTTCAATGTAGCATTCAGTTTCATGCGGAGCATAGCCCAGCGCACCCAGTCCTGTCAGCAGCTTCAGAACCTTTACAGGGCCATACTGTCGGATTAACCGGATTATATTCACTTGGCTCTGCGGATTACTCCGGGGTTCTGAAGGCTTCCATTTTAAACAGAGCACACCGGCGATCTTCCCGTCTTTTCGGGCAACAAATTGTTTAACAGATACATCTCTGCTGTCAAAGGTCCAAAGCTTCATTAATAATTCAGTCATCTCTCGATCACTCAAATGAACAAGGGCTTGAAATTTGCTTCGAAAAGAGTCAACCAGCAGCTCGCACACCTGCTCATGATCATCCTCATGAAATGGCTCAATCTGAAACTGGGGTAGATGCATAGTTTTCAGTCTCCCTTTCCGATATGCCCACTTTGGCTTGGATTTGATAATGCAGCTGCTCGTTGCTGAACATGGACAAATAAGACTTTTCGATCACCACAATTTGACCTTGGCGAGTATACCCATGCTCTTGTATATATTGCTCCAGCTGCAAAACCTCTTGTTCGAGCTCTTCCACTCGATGCACAGAAAAATTCTTCAGCAGATAGTCACCTTCTTCAAGCACGTAATCGGCTGGTTCCATGGTCTCATAACATATCTTGATCACTCCGCTATCTGTTAAGTAATGCAGATCCTGTTCATACAAATCCGGCGGAGCTGGACGGTGCTCATACAATGTTCCGGCAGTAAGCACTTGATGCTCATCAAGAGACAGCCAGTGTCTCAAATACCGGGGCCTCAAAGAAACCATCACAACTTCCTGATCACGTCCCTCCATGTCCGCCTGTTCCTTCAATACCTTGTGAATGAATTGTTCCAGCTTAACCAATCTGTTGATTTCTTCCTGAACTTTGGTCAGCGACTGTTCAAAAACCTGCTTGTACTGACTGCCGGAGTATGAAGTGAGACATTGCTCGATCTGACTAACCGGAATATTCAGTTTGCGCAGCAGCAAAACATGGGATAGCTGATAAATCTCATCGATCCCATACATCCGGTATTGATTGTCTTCCGTAAATGCCGGGTATAGCACCCCCTTTTCTTCAAAATAACGCAGCTGATGAACAGAAACGTTCATTAATTGTGATAGTTGGCTAATCGTAAGGGTATCTCTCATATGCGGGGCTCCTTTGTCTCTTTTGGATATCTCTACTATAAACCTTAGGTCTGACCTAAGGTCAACCGAAACATGCAAAGATCTCAGCCAACTCTGCGCTATATGCTCAATCAACAGCAACAGACCCTCTCCCTAACTGGAAGACGGTCTGTTTTAGAATCTTATATTGAAGGTTTAGATTAGATTATGGCAGATAGACTTCCGAAATGCCGGTAACAACGTTGTCCTTGTAATTAACTTTGCATAAGGGCGAATAATCAGAGTATTGATTGAGAAATTCAATGAATTCCTGCTTAGTTACGTCTTTATAAGAGCCCCAGTTCTCCTGGTCAAGGAGGCTATACTTCGTTTCACCGGTTACTTTCATGGGGTCTGTAAACGTATATTTGTTAAGAATATAAAATCCGCCCGGCAAATCTTCCTCCGTAATGTTCAAATCCTTAAACCGTGCAGAATCCGCCTCAGTCAGCCACTCAACATTGTCAAAATCAAAGGATTCACTGTCCAAGCTGAAGTTCAGAACATAACCTAAAGTAGTGCTTTCCGGAGAGACGGCAAACTCTGCTGCTGTTGCATTATAATTCACCTCAAGCTTATCCTTGGCAACCGTTGGCCCGATAAAAGTTTTGATATACCGGATGGCCACCTGCTGAGGATCAAGGAGCCAGGACTCTTCCCCCTGATCCGCTTGTGCCTGCAAACGGTCATAATATTCTGCGGGCGGGAGATCACTTTGCGGCGTATGATAGTACTCATTGCCACGGGTATCCTTCCAGCGCTCAACGGCCCAAATTCCTTTATCTCCTGCTTTCGCGGGCTGTGATAATAACAGTTGGCTGGTCTCACCCAGTGTCAGTGGGAATTTGACCAGAATATGCTTCCCGCTATAGGTCTCATGAGGCAATAGCTGTTTGCCTTCGAGGAACATACGAAGTGCAGTCTCTTGGCCGGCAATTGTACTTAAATCATATTCTGCGCTCCGGAATGAGCCCAAATAATTCGGAGTATCCTGTTCATAGGAAAAAACCATTATCGGGTCGCCCATGCTGCCCTCTTCGATAAGCATTCCGTCTTTCAGATCAAATGCCCCACTTACTTTAGCCGGATCATCAGGCTTCAGGCGATACTCCAGGTGCCAGATTTGCAAAGAAGCAGGCATCAGATTATCAAACTCTGCCAGCTTTTCAAACTTCGTGATGCTGCTGTCTACAATTTTGAACTTATTCGCCTCATTGCTGGTAAAACCCGCAATTTCTTCTTGAATGAACTGTTCAGCATAATCCCGTTCAGTTAATGTGGTTTGTCTCGGATTACTCATAAGACCCACACTGACAGCAGCAATGGCAATAATAACAAGGATCACTACCCAGAACGCGGGTTTCCTGTAGTTCAGGATGTTGAGAATGCGTCCTTTCGTATTATTCTCACCGAAGGCAAGTGGTGAACCGCCTATGAACCGTCTGCCCGCCGAAAGTGCTAAAAGTGAAGTGGAATAATCCTTTTTGATGCCGCTGCCTAACTGCCGGATAACACTTTCATCACAAGACAGCTCCATATCCTCACTCATTAGAACAAAAGCTATCCAGACCAGCGGATTAAACCAATGTATGCATAATACAGCAAATGCTAAAGGTTTGATCAGATGGTCAAGTCTTTTGATATGCACCTGTTCATGTTTCAGAATATACCCCCGCTCATGTTCACCAAGCTCTACCGGAAGATAAATCTTGGGGCTGATTGCCCCGAACACAAATGGGGTTGCGAGTCCTTTCATCTCATAGATATTTCCGCTGATCTGCTGTGCAGGCTTCAAGCTCCGAACTAACCGCACCGTTGCCCTAATGCTGTAGAGGAGCAGCACCACAATCCCAAACAGCCATACATATTGGCCCACAAGCAGCCAGATATTCGTATCGGCAGCAGTACTTGTATCCACCACAGATGCAGCGGCCGGTTCAGCCAGCAGGTTGTTTAATGCTTGCCCGCCTCCGGCTAATCCGCTTGGTATCTGGGGCGGCTGTGTGGCGATCCGCTGAAGCGGGATCTCCTGCGCTTTGGCAGGAATCAGGCTGAATACACTTTCGAAGGAGAACGGGCATACGAGCCGGAACAACACCACTGACCACAGGGCATAAGAGAAAATCTTGGGAACTTTTCTAAGCAGCAGCCGGGCCACAATCACAAACACGATGACATAGCTCCCGGTAAGGCTCATACTCAAAAGTTGCAAAAACAGCGATTCCACCGCTATTCCTCCTTATGATCCTGAATCACTTTAAGAAACTCGTCAATCTCTGTGTCGCTCAGTTTACGGCTCCTTGTGAATGCGGCCAGAAACTTCGGCAACGATCCCTGAAAGGTCTCCTCTACAAACTGCTTGCTCTGCTGGGCATAGAAATCCTCTTTGGAGATGAGCGCTGCCACCACACCCTCATTGTTTTTAAAAATCCCTTTGCTTTCCAGACGTTTCAGCATCGTATAGGTCGTCGATTTTTTCCAGTTCAGTTCAGATTCGCACAGCTTCACGAGGTCGCCCGACGGGACTGGCTCATGGCTCCAGATGAGGTCCGCAAATTTAGTTTCCATCTCCGTCAGTCTGATTTTATCCATTCTGCAGAACTCCTTTGGGTCTACAATCCGTAGACTAATGTAGTCACAGTTTACAACTTGTAGACCGCTTTGTCTACCATAAGTTCCACTTTTTAACACACGCTGCATTTGGGACAGTTATAGCCGCACAGCTTGAAACCATGAATTTCTGGATAGGGCTGCCTGATGCCAAGGATTGGCTGCAGGAGCATATTCAAAGACTGGCCTCCAGAGAGTTTAAGCATTATGTTAACAAAGAACAGTTCCTGTTCACATGCACACCCTACTGGGAGTAATTACACGAATAAAGGAAACATACGTTCCCTTTATTTAGTTCACATGGTATAATTCATCCAAATACATTAGATTCACTTGGAGGTTAAATATGCGGGATTCAATCTTAGAGGAAAAGCTGGAGCATCCAAAAATCTACAGAAAGCTGGCTAAGCTGAACAGTCTGGAAATGTTTTATCTGGATACACGTACGGAAGGTCCGGTCATTCTTTGTCTCCACGGCAGATGGGGCAGAGCAGAAACGTGGGTTGATTTCATGCGGCATTACGGCAAACAGTACAGAATTATCGCCCCCGATCAAAGAGGTCACGGACTAAGCAGCAAACCTGTATCCAAGTATACAGGTGAAGAAATGGCCGGGGACATTATTGAACTATTGGATCATCTGAAGATCGATTCGATCATTCTGGTAGGCCATTCTATGGGCGGGAGGGTAGCCGGATATCTGACAGCCATGTACCCAAATTACATACAAGCCTTAGCGATATTGGATAAATCCCCAGCCGGGCCTGCCACGCCAAGCCAGCTGCCATTGGATCAGCTACCATGTGTTGAGCCTGTAACCAAGGATTGGCCGCTGCCCTTCTCCAGCCTAAACGAAGCGATGGATTATATCCGGCAGGCCATGGAATCGGAGCTTAGCTATCAATATTTCATGAACAGTCTGATCGAAACCGTTGATGGATACCAGATGATGTTCAGTCCCCAGGCGATGGCTGCCAACATTCATTACAATGCAGATTGGTATCACCTGCTGCCGGAGATCAAGTGTCCCGTTTTACTGATTAGAGCTAAGAACAGTGAGGGCGTACCGGACGAGGATTATAACAAAATGCAGTCCCTGCTAGCGAATGGTCATGCCTATGAAATGTCCCATCCCGACCATAATGTACATCTCAGCAATAAGGAAGAGTTTTATGCCTATATGGATGGATTTTTAGGTCAGCTTTAAGCAACCGGAATCGTAAGGAGGATCAGGAATATCCGCCGTCGGCGATCTTCTCTGATCCTTTTTTCAAACGATTATATAAGTTAAACTTTAGTTTTACCGAGCCGGCATAGAACGCAACTGCGGTGAATATTTGGACTTCCGGCCGCTGTTGTCCCCAGATTTCTTGATTTATACCGCCATTTGCGGTTGAAATCCGGAGACAAAGGCGGTCGCTATCGCTCCTACAGTTCCAAAATTCCCCTCCATTGCTTTAGCCTCTTGGTAGTTCTTTAGTTCAACTCATATAGCGTATCTAAACAAACCTTACCCCTGTGTCATCCACTGTATCAATGTTTGATTAAACAGCTCCGGTTGTTCGAACATCGGATTATGTCCGCTGTGCTCGAAGATTATCTTCTTCACATGTGGGTATGTCTCGTCGTCGATAGCATCCCATAAGGAAACAGGTCCAACCAGATAATCATATCTTCCCAGCCCGATAAAAACCGGCATTCTGACATCCTTCAGCATCTGCAGCAGATTCATCCCGGCGAATACCTCGCCCCACAAATAATCCATAACCGGCATATTCGTTTGTACCTGTTCCCACATATAGGCTGCATCAAAGGAATAGTCGTAGAAGCTCTGTGCACCCATTCGAATACACATGTGAACGAAGCGGCGTTCCGGGTCTAGTCGGATGTCGCCTTCTAGCAGAGCCAAATCCTGTTCGAACCCCGTCTTTCTCTCCAGACTTGCAGTCTCATTGAAAAATGCAGCGCTCTGAATTTGCCTTTCCCGGCTGTTGCTTGGCGCTGAATTCAGCAGAATTACTTTGTGAACCTGCTCCGGATATTTCCTGGCATACGCCAGCGCCATAAAAGCATGCCCTGAATGCCCCATTATGACCACATCACTCAGGCCAAGCTGCTGCCTTGCAAGCTCGAGGTCATCCAGCACCCGATCCAGCTGGTACTGCTCCGGCTTCAAGGCTGCAGACGGACTGGCAAAACCTATATGATCAAGGAATATAAACTGAAATTGTGCAAATAAATCTGCCGAGAAGAGTTGCGGATAATAGACGCTGCTGCCTATAACCAATATCTTTGGCCCGGTTCCTTGTACAAAATAATTCAGTTTTACACCGTCATTGCTCATCACTTGTCCTCTGTTCATCTCAAAATCATCCTCATTTCATTTGTTTTTTTTCGCATCCCTCCTTTCCTTTCCTGAACCCATGATATTTTCCATTGAGCGTTCCAGCACTCTGCTCACCCCCCTTTTCCAAACGATTATATCATTCTCCTGTTGTTTACAGATGGGAGAATTTAAGTGTTTAATATTATGGAAGCTGAGAACTTTCCGGATTAAGATGAAATGAATGAGGATGTAGATTGATCATAGGGGGAAAGTGATGGTAAAGTACATCTATAAGAACAAAGAAAGTGAAGCAAAATGCATGATTTTTACGATAAAGCACTTGCTGCTCTAGATGTGATGTACGAAGAGCAGATCATTCACCAGTTATGGAAGCACACATTTGCTTATCGTTGGAGATAAGTTAAAGCCGCCTTTATTTACCCTGCACGGTAGAAACGGTATTAACCCGTTGAATCTAAAGCTTTTTTTTGCCACTGCTTGATAACTATTGCCTTTATGCACCGGATGTAATTGGCATGCCCGGAAAAAGCACCCCTTATAGAAACCTATCCCCCTCGAAAGATGATTACGGTTGGTGGATCAGTGAGCTGCTGGAAGCCTTAAGATTTAACAGTATGATGTTCGTAGTCAGTTCATACAGCTCGGCTATGATGTTATCACTGGCCAAAGTTGATCCTGGTAAAATAACCAAAGCCGTGCTGCTCGCTCCTTCCGGTATTGCTCATGGTTCACTCCTGCCCATCTTTACAAAAATGATGATTCCTATGATGACGTATTGCTTCGTCCTTCGAAAGAGCGGCTGGTAAAGATCTTCGATCCGATGCTGACGGAAAAGGATGTGCTATGGTACCAATTCTTTAATCTGCTCTTGACCTGCTACAAGATGGAAATGCGTGCTCCGAGAGAGTTCAAACGAAAAGAACTGAATGGTTACTCTTCGCCATTACTAATAATTTGTGCAGCAGATGATATTTTTCCCCCTCCCCACAAGGTCTTCCCAAAAGCCCGGACAGTCTTAGGAGGCTGCGATATCAAGGAAATGATTATCAAGGGGAAACATTTGCCCACAGCAGAAATCATGTGTAATGTATGTAAGGAAATTGATCAGTTATTTAAAGAAGTACACGAGCATCTATAAAACATTCTATTCATACCAAGAAAGGAACTCAGGGCTGTAGGGACTATTGAAGATCATGAGGTATCCGATCTGTTCATTCTGACCCTGCTAGGCTCATTCCTTGCAGGTAGCTTCATCTACGGAGATTTCGAGCATAGACCTTATGCCGCTTCGGTGTTTTTGCAAATATTGGACAACAAATCCGGCATCCCCTTTGATGCTGAGTTCCTGCTGAAGCTGATTGCGGTCATGCTGATCCTGTTGACGGTATATGCTGCGCGGCTGAGCATTTGCATCCTGTCTTCCTTTGTACTGAAGAAGACTTCACTTATTACCTGCGTCTGGACAGCATTCTGGAAGAAAAAAGATTCAAAGAGCTGATTGCGAATCTCTCGTATGATCTGCGCACACCGCGTGTCACCCACTCGGACGGAGCTGTGGAAGTGCAGATACTTGCCGGTCAACAAGCGGCTATCGTCTTCAGAAATCCAGTGAACGATGCTACTGCTATTGATATACAGCGGATATTCGAACGTTTCTATACCGCAGATCAAGCAAGAGGCGCAACTACAGGACTGGGCTTGTCCATTGTCCGGCTGCTTGCAGAACAATCGGGCGGCAGCACCAGTGCCTCCATACAAGATGGGGTGCTAGAGATAAGAGTCGAGTTGCCTCTAGATGAATCCACCTCCATTGGAAATGATAGCCGCTGAAGAAGCTCTGGGTAATATTATCGCCGCCCAATTGACGGAATAACAAATGCAGCGGCAGGTCTTAGAAGCTAAATTCATTAAATAGCACAACAGAGCACGGCAGGCACATCCTCCGCTGCTCTGTTTTTTTGTGCCGATGAGATAGCTTGTAAGGGTTGAAATTATAAGATCAACGCTGTATGATATATCTAATAGTTACATATCTAATAGATACATTATAGTCAGGAGTGAGGGTTATGGCCAAATCAGGAAATACAATGTTCGCAGTTCTGGGTGTCTTAACGAAAGGAGTCTATTCCGGATATGACATCAAGAAACATTTCAGCGGCTCGCTTCATCATTTCTGGAGTGAAAGTTACGGGCAGATTTATCCTGCTTTGAAGGAGCTTGTTGCTCAAGGATATGCTGTGGAAGCAAGTACACCTAATCAAACACGCGGACAGAAGAAGTATCAGATTACGCCTGAAGGCATGGATCATTTCCGGGAATGGCTGTCCGCTCCCATTGGCGCCCTTAACTACCGGGATGAATTGCTGCTTAAGGTTTTTTTTGCAACCCCTCAGGATAGAGAAGTCATTAGAGGTTTGTTCGAATATGAGCTGGGTGAGCTCACAAATGCCATGGAGGTTTACCGCGAACAACAGCGTGCATTAATGACACAGAAGCAATCGCCGGAAGATTTACCGATGTGGATGTTAACCTTGAACTATGGGATCCTGTCAACCGAAGCTAGATTGCAGTGGTGCAAAGAATCAATTGAATGGTTAAATCAACAGCGTTAACGAGGGAGTGAAAAAAGTGAATCAGAGTGAACTGCATAACATCCAGGGTGTAAACTTTAACATCGATGTACAAGGAACAGGTGAACCGCTTGTGCTGCTGCATGGCGGCTACTCCAACCTCAAGGTGTGGGATCTCCATGTGGAAAGACTGGCTCAAGCTTATCAGGTGATCCGGTATGATCAGAGAGGATATGGACAAAGCGACGCTATCACCACCCCCTTCTCCTATTATCAGGATCTGAAATCCGTTCTGGATCATCTTGGGATTACCCGTGCTAGTGTTGTCGCCTCTTCCTTTGGAGGAAGTGCTGCGATTGACTTCGCTCTAGCCTATCCGGATCGTGTCAGCAAGCTAATCCTTGTTGCCCCTTCGGTTAACGGCGCCAAGTATCCACTGCGGCTGTCCTGGGAAGGCATGAAGGATTTCCTGAGAGTCCGCCGGGTTGGAATCAACAAGGCTGCGGAGCATTTTATGAAGAACAGCTTCTGGCACTACCTCGTTCCACAAGATCAGACGCTTCGGGCCCAATTCAAAGAGCTTTATGTCAGTAATGAAGTCTTTTATCAAGGCAAGCCTAATTTGCATCGTCCTTTAATGCCTCAGGCCTACAGTCGCTTAAATGAAATCAGTCATTCAACACTTGTTATGGAAGCCGGGCTGGATTTACCCTTCAACAAGCAGATCTGCAGATACGTACACAAGAATATTCCAGCTTCAGAATTCGTCCAGCTGCGTCAATGCGGCCATTATCCACATCTTGAGCAGCCTGCTGAATTTATAGAGTTGATTATTGAATTCTTAAATAAAGACTATATAAATTGAGGCTCAAAACCAAAATTAGCGGTTGAAAATTGAAACGGAGAAAAAGCATGGATATAAATGGAAAAACATCTGCAAATCCTGTAATGTTGTAAGTCCTACCAAACAACACGAAAAGGATATGACAGATGCCCATCCAGTATATCAACGAACTGCTTGGATTACCAGAGCTACAACTTCATAGCGTTGTCTCGATCCATGAAACAGAAGTACATTTGGAAGCCTCACCGGTAGCCTACAAACAGGCCTGTCCCCTCTGCCGCTCCGAAGAAGCGGTAAAGCGAGACGGCCGTAATACGCCGCGCAAGATTCGTCATGTCAGCATCTTTGGTAAAAAGTGTTTTTTGCACATTCCCTCACTACGCTTGGCCTGCTCGCGGTGCAATATTGGTTTGTTTGGTCTTATTCGTGTGTTGGCTCCAAGGAACAATACAGTCGTGCTTTTCGCTTGCAGACCGTAAACCAGGCACTGGGCTCCACGGCAGTACATAGTGCCAGAATGCAAGAAGCTCCGGCTAGCACGGTTCAGCGCATGCATCAGTAAACCCTTCCAGCAGAGAGCGAGCGTTTGCTCCAGCAAGCATGGCATCAAGCGAAAGTCCAGACGGATCTGGTGCTCGGTATCGACGATTTTGCGATTAAAAAGGGACACACGTACAACACCGGTATTCACGATCTCCGAGGCGAAACCATGCTAGACCTGCTTTTGGGGCGAAAGCTGGATGCGCTACGCGCGTATGCCGAGCAGCATCCTGAATTTTTAAACCTCAATCCCAAGGCTGTCGTCATGGATCTGGCTCCAGCGTATCACACCTGGATCAGCGAGTGTTTTCCAAAGGCGATTCGGATTGCTGACCGCTTCCACGTTCATGGTTATGTCATTGAAAGTGTCCAAGCTGTCCGGAAATCCGTTCAATCTACCCTTTCCCCCCGGGCCAAAGGGATCTTAAAAAGTCATCACCGACTGCTAAATCCGCCGGCAGATTCCTTACCGGAAAAGAGCAGAACTCAGCTAGATCAACTGCTGGCCTTCTCCCCGCTGCTGCGTGAGGTATGGGAATGGAAAGAATCCTTCTCAAGGTGGTATGATTATTCGCCGAACTTCGATGTGGCACGGCTTGGTTTTACCCGTTGGTGTCAGTAAGGGGAAGGTATTGAGCATCAAGCCGTGCAAAACGCTTTGAAAACGATGCGGAACTGGGAAGAGGAAATCGTGAACTACCATCACTGCCGCTGGACGAATGCGACAGTAGAAGGACGGCATAATCGTATTAAAGCGTACCAACGCCGACACTATTTCACGCGCAATCGTCGATGTTACAAAGCTGGGATTTTAATCGAATGCAATCGGCAACGCTTATTAGGGTGAAAATATCAACCGCTAATTTTTTGGTTGAGCCACATTTATTAAACTAATTTACAGGATACACCTATTGTGAAAACACTCTAAATCACTCGCTCGACACCAGTTATACTAGCGTTGTGTTTGTTATATAAGTAAGATATCAACATCAACTTATCCCAATGACGGTAGTCTACTTGACTCTCATCTAAGAAACTAAAAAAGTCATACCAATCCAATGATTTTTGTTTAGATAAGTCATTAAAAACCTGAATTTGTGAAGCATAATTAATTGAATGCTTTGCAATTACACTTGAATTTATTGCATTTTCTATTCTATTAACAACTCTTTCGAAACAAAGATCCTCCGGCTTGTATTCATTGTATAGTTCTTCTATCAGCTTATTTAAGCCACTTTCATCTACAGTCTCCGCTTCCACATGCTTCAAAAGATTACAACGCTTATCTTTATCAAAATACACTCCAAATTCCCGTATGAAGTCACTCGTATCATCAGGAGTATGTACTATGCTAAGCATATAAGACAAATTACCAAGCACATACCTCAAGTCACTCTTTTTTCTTTGCTCTGGATCTGAGGCGCCTTTCATACTTTTCAACTTATGAGATGCCGTACCATTTGAAACATCATTCTTTTTGAGAATCACATAAAGCGAATCTGTTGCAGTACGTAACAAGTCTGCTGCATCAATACGTTGTTGAATCGCGGCATTATATTGGTAACGCCAATTTTCACGTATCATATGCCGGTTGAAACGAAATCTACTGTATGCAACAGGCGTAAACCCTTCTATATATAGTAACTCCATAGCAGTGTCAATCTTACGTCCTACAATCGCTTCAGGTAAAAATACTATACCTGTTAAAGAACCTTCTTCAAGGTACTGCAATAACTTGACGGACTGAAAATCGCGAACCGATTCGATATAAAAAGAATCAATTGAGTAAAAAAAACATTTTGCGGGATCATTGGTATAGGATTCTGGGATTGTAACCGGACTATAATTTTTATCAAGCATAAAACTCATACGCATAGATATTGCTCCTTTTTAAACAAGTTTGTGTTAAAATTAGTTAGTGTTTTATGTCCAAACATGTAAATATTTTTTATGTCTAGTTCTGAACAAAAACTTTTCGCTAAAAAAACACCTTTCTCAATAACATGATGATTTGGAATATTCATTTCATTGTCATCGGCTACATAGTAATAATTCACGCTATGGACATATCCTTGTTTTAATTGCTCTAAGTAATAAGCACACATAATAAGTGGGCATGCTGGTGTTCCCTTGGGATCATTTGTACTTCTACGCGTAAGCATCAATGTTACGTCATTGACGTCATCTTGATAAATATAACCTTCCGCACCTTCACGTATATAATCATTCTGCATTTTCAATTGTTTATTTAGCAATCTTTTGCCTCGGTTTCTACAATACTTTTCAGAATATATTTCCAATTTTTCTATCTCTACTCCTCTATCAAGTAGGATTTGCTTATATATTTCAGGCAATTCAAAAGTAGCGTTGCTAACCTGCGCAATAGAGCAATTTTGAGCTGAACAAGTAGATCCGATATCGTTTATAAGTAAGCCAAGTCCGAGATTTTTGTTTTCATTTCGACAGTTAACAAAGAGATCTACGGCATCTATAAAGGAACTAATTGTTCCTTGGTTTAAGTTTTCAAGGCCATCTGTAACTACAAAATGCCCCCCAGTTATAATTGTGTTATCCAGAACAAAATCTGTATTCATGATATACCTCCATTCGTTCCTGTTTAGTCTATTTAAATCCTACGATAACGCAATATTTGTACGGTTGAGTAACAGTCGCACCTCAACCAAATAAACGAAACGACTTCTTGCTATTAATAATAATCTCGAGTTCTGAAATAAATAAATCAATTTCGCTTTTTGTATTGTATTTGGACAATCCGATTCGTATTGTCCCATGAATAAATTCAATCGGACATTTTATTGCTTTTAAAACATGAGAGGTTTTTTCATATCGCGAAGAACATGCCGATCCTGTTGATACACAGATCCCCCTGCTTGATAATACTTTTAAGATATACTCACCATCCATTGCATCTGTAGAAAAATTAACATTTGTACAAAGACGCATTTCAGGTTCAGTTGGTCCATTAATTCGAATATTTTTAATTTCCTGTAATTTCGAAACTAAATATGACTGCAATTCATGGACATACAATACATCATCTTCTGTGTACATGCTAACAGCAGTAGCCAGACCCTTAATATATGGGATGTTTTCTGTACCAGCTCGCAATCCACCTTCTTGCTTTCCACCATGAACAATTGGTTGCAACGTTATAGAATTCCTTTTATATACAAACCCAATTCCTTTAGGTGCATGAATCTTGTGCCCTGAAAAAGATGCCATATCAATTAGATTAAAATATTCACTGTATTTCGTTTTAAGATAACTTTGTGCCATATCCACATGAGTCGCAACATCTGGTTTAGTTGTTTTTATAATGCGTAACAACTTGTCCAACGGTTGTATCGTTCCAATTTCACTATTAGCATGAGTTATTGAAACCAGTATTGTATTGTCATTCAATGATTCCCTTAATTGATCTTCAAGCACAAAACCCTGACTATCAACATCAAGATAAGTAACATCAAATCCATTATCAGAAAGATATTTACACGATTGCAAGATCGATGGGTGTTCAATGGATGTAGTAATAATGTGATTTCCTCTGTGTATATTAGCTAAAGCGTAACCCTTTATGCACAGATTATTAGATTCTGATCCCGAACTAGTGAATATAATCTCAATATCCTCACATCCGATGCTGTGCGCAATAATAGACCGTGATTCTGCTAAATCTTTAGCAGCAGCTAATCCACCATAATGCAGAGATGATGGATTTGCATAATGAGATAAACCTTGCATAATACTTTCTTGGACACAAGCATCCACAGTTGTTGTTGCGTTATTATCAAGATAAACCATTCACCATATCCCCCTATTAAAACGATGTATTATCGATTGAATCAAAATTCATTTGCTAAAATTTTTCATGTAACCTCTAATAATTCGTTTAAATTTTTCATACCGATCTTCAAGTAAGATTGAAAAATCATTGATGAACAAATTGTCTTCAGGGAAAATCTCTATATAATGTAACTATAGTTTCAATACATTCGTTCAGCCTTTGCTCAAACTCTACTGTCGGAATGTCCCCTCTCTTCGTAATTCTAGTAGAAAAAGTTTCTCGGAGTTGTGATTCATCCATTTGTTCATAATGTCCTTTATCGAATGGAACAAATAAAATGTCACACACATTAGAATACGGAAACATTTGCTCAATCATAGTTAATCTTTCAAATTGGTTTGGTTCAAAAATTATTGTTTTACCTGATTCGGCAATCTGACCTAATGTTTCACGATCTACCCCTACATAAAAGCCATAATACTTCCCTACAAAGCAGAGTTTTTCGGCGTGAAGCAACTCAAAAAATTGTTCCTCTGTGATACAATTTCGCTCAACAGATTTCTCTTCTACCCGCTTTTCTCTCGTGGTTATAATAGGAACAGTCACAAACAAATCTGGAAACTCGTTAGAGAGCATTCTGAGAAGCGTACTTTTCCCCGATGCGGAAGGTCCAAATAATGCCACTATTGGGACCTTATTAGGTAGAGTAAAATCATTCGCTTTTATCTTTTTCTCTAAGTTCATCAATCATATCTCCTTACGTTTATCAATCTGGCATAAGAAATCACGGATCGCCTGACTAGAATGATCTGTAGCCCCATCCAAATATATTGAGCTGATTATATTCGCCAAATTCTCCGTATCTTGAGGTAACATACCTCGCAATGTCATGGGCATCGTCCCTATCCGAATCCCATAGCCCAACGAATATGGCAACAGCCTATAATTGGTCTCAATATTACCGTCCAATAACTGATTATATTTCTCAAAAGCAATATCTTGATCGTTGATATTAAGAAAAATGAAGTAGGATGATGGTTGATCATTTCTGCGTTCAACGACCGGAATACCATTCTTTTTTAAAGCTTTTTCCAAAGATATTGCATTTTCCATGTATAAACGCGCATTATGCTTAAGTGCAGTTTCATCACTAATAAGCATCCCTGCTTTAAATATATCTGCGAAGTGGAAGCTTGATACGTGCATCGAAATCGCACGCGTAATAATTTCCCATTGTTCATTCAATTCTCGCGAAGCCATAAATGCCTTCTGAGGCCCAGGGAAATTTTTATGCATGGTTCCCAAACATAGATCGAAACCCATGTCAAAAGGATTTTTGTAGTCCCCAACTATAATATTTGACAGATAATGTGAAGCATCAAATATTGTATATGCATCAGTAAACTTAAATATTGGTGAGAAATCCATATAGTTAAGACTTTCGCTTTGATCAACAAATATCATGTCAAAGTTATTATTTTTAAGAAGTTCGCACGTTTTGTCTAAATCTATTTCATGATTATCATAATCAACGGGCATAGTCATAACTTCATATCCAAGATTGCTAAATAAATTTTCAGTTAGATAATGGCCTCCCCCGCTCTCTGATACCAATAACACTTTTTTAAATTTGTTACGAAAAGCTAAAGCAAGTAATGTGTGAGAATGAAGTCCCGAAAGAGGCTTCATTGTAATTGCTTTTGCATTAAGTTTTTGCATCCATTCTTGATAAATCAGTTGAATACTATTCGTTAGTTCAGTCCGACCAGAAAAAATTAACTTATCTTGCTTACCACGGGACATTTCTGGGACATATAAATTCGTTATTTTATCTAAATAATCGGGATTACTAGTGCCCCTATCAGCGAAATTTTCAGTTGGACTTAAGCAAATTTTCTGATCAGCTTTTTCTGAGTAAGACTTTAACTCTGACAATAAATAATCTTTTAAAGACACATATACCCTTCTTTCTGCAATGTGTATAGCTAGAGTGTGTTTGAGTAAAAGTAGTACAAATCTTCCATTATAAATCGGATTAATGCGAGGCAATCCCATTTTGGACACTGATATGGTATGAATTCGTTAGCATCGATGCCGAACCCGATCAGTTTGATCTGGTTCATGTCCATGGTAGCCTTATTCTCGAGTATCTACGGCTCAGCATTGACTCAGCTCAAACCTAGACTGACAACAACATTCTGATTTTCAACGATTGGGATCACCGAACTCGACGACTTTTAATACTCCTCCGCGATGTAAAATAGGTTCAAGGTAATCCTCATAAAAAGATTTTAAAGCCATAGAAGAACGGTCCAGGTTAAATAGTCGAGTCATGAAATCTTGATCCCAATTTCCTATTTTCATGGTATTATCTCTCGTGATCCACCGATCATAAATTGAATTTGATATTTCATTTAAATACTCTAAATTCCAGGACTCGTAAATTTTGTGCGGGATAACATCACCAAATAGCAATTGAGCATGATGTAATGTATAGTACAGCGCAGAATCAGTGTTATTTTTTTTAGCTCTTTGAAACAGAAGTTCCCAGTCTATCTCATGCGTTTGTAGAAAAGAACGAATATCCGTATAGGCAAGTAGGCGAGCATCTTCGCCATCTAAAATATCTCTTAAAGATTGAGTGTGCCAATATAGATGCGTGCACAAATGTGTCAAAAAATCCTCATTACTGAGTCTAAAAATCGGAGTCTCATCTAAATAATCTTCAACAGATCTATCAATTATTTCATCTATGTTGTAACTAAATTTATCGAATACCGTGGATAATCTATGATGGACGTCAATATAAAACCCATTTTTTAGAAGAGGTGATTTGTTTAACTTGAAGAATTCTCCAAAGTGCTGTAATTCTTGTTCGTATCCTTGCAACCTGTCCTCTCCAAGCGGAACTTGTTCACCTGAAGCAGGATCAATCTCACTTTGGCTATACCCAAGCTCTAGCAAAATTTTAAACACTTTATTTATACTTTCTTTCTCAATCAGAATGTCCATATCTCCAAATGGCCTCAAAGCTACATTTTTATACACCTTTGTTGCTAAATAGACCCCTTTTAAAACAATGACTTTGACTCCCTCTTCATTGAATCTTTTCAAAACATTTTTGTACTCGTCCGTCATAAGGCGACCTTTAGACTCAGCCAAAACATAATTTGATCGCAGTAGGTTTTCATAGTGAGTTGGAATAACCTTTAGGCTAGAACAGTGATAATATATTAGTTGCAAAATCGAATGAAACTTAGATTGCTTCAGAATGTATTCCCAATCAAGGTCTGTCGAATTTAGCTTTGTAAGAAAATCAATATTAGGATTTAGTTTTGCCGTTTCAATCAAGAATTCATTATTGCGAATCATGTGCAATCCTCCCAGTAATCGTTAATTTGATTCATACATTAATACTGAACGATACCAATAATCAGATATGTGATGTACAGATCCAGCATTTTAAAAAATCGCTTCCGGTAGAGACACAAGCAGATTATCCAGTTTGTAGAAATGCAATATTAAATCTTTATTAAAAATAATAGTAAATGTAGGCTGGTTTTAATCCGCTGATGGTTTTGGAGACCACCGTCCTTCCAAAGAAACTACATTCACATATAAAGCCGCCCGCAGGAATCGAACCCGCGTCTACCGCTTACAAGACGGCTATCCTACCATTGAACGAGGGCGGCATATGAACAAAACATGATGCGAAAGTGAACCGACGACCGTTTACGACGAAAGAATCCACATAAAAGCCGCCCGAAGAAATCGTACCAACGGCAACCGCTGGCGCCGACAAAATATTATTGTAGTTGAGTTCATCAGTACAACACTCTAGTGTAATGATTCACTAGTTACCAGAACTACTATACCTTTTCAAAGCTAAGCTCCAAATTTTTGATGCTATTAGTAGAAGAACAATTGCTACAATAGGTGACATGTAGTTTATCCAATTAGGATGATCATACGCATCCGTTTTACCTAGCAAGGCAATAGAAGGATAAAAATTCATAAATGCGACTGGAATAATACCTGTAACAACAATTTGGAACCACTTTCCAAAAATATCAATCGGATATTGCTGTACCATAGAATTAATTCTCCACAAAACGGTTGATGCAGTCATGGAACGACCTGTCCAAAATGAAATACAGGCAATCATCCAAAAAATAGCAACTTCTATTCCAGTTCCAGACAATACCGACACCAGGAAATAAATGAATTCAAAAAAACTCCAATCTAACCCTAAATTATAGTAAGCAAGCGTTATTCCTAAAATCCCAATAATTGCATCCCCGATACCTAAATATTGAATTTCTCGCCCTAATAGTTGAACTAATGGACTTATTGGACGAGTAAGAAACTGATCAAACGTACCATTAATTAAATACTCTTCCATCGACGTTAATTGCCAAAAAAGCAAGCTAAATATACTGTGGCCCAATATCCAAAGACTGTATAAAAACACTAGCTCCCATATACTCCAGCCATTTAAATGAACAAAACGTGTTACAATGATGCCAATTAAACTAATATTAATCGCATTAAAAACAAGAATTCCCAGTATACCCGTGAGAAAATCCGTTCGATATTGCATCCGAGATTTCATTGAAATATTTATGAGTTTAAGATAAATTTGGACGATACCCATCTCATCCCCCCTGAACGGTTAGTCTTAAATGTATGCGATTCCATATTAACCTTCCAATAAAAAATAAAATAATTATCCATATTAATTGAAACATAATTGCTTTAAGCGCAGAAATACCGGATAGTTTTTCAATATAAATGGACAAAGGTGTATAATATATACTTTTAAAAGGTAGAAACTCAGCTACACCTACGAGTACTCCGGGAAATAACCATAGAGGAACCATCTGTCCAGAAAAGAACCGAAGTAACGCATTGTAAGCCCACCCGATACTCCTGATATCAAGTGTGATTATAGCAAGAAGTCCAATTAAAAAATTCAATGAGAACAGTACCAAATATCCAAAAACAATACTAATAGTAAATAGTACAATCGTTGAAATATGTTTAGGAATTGACAAATCAAAAAACACATAACTTATCACCAGAGATGGAATTACCAGTGCGCAGAACCTAAAAAATGTTTCACCAAAATTACGCGCTAACATATGAACTTGAAAATCAATTGGTTTCATTAGATCTGAATGTATTAAACCGGTTTGAACTTGAGAAGCAATATAGGTTTGAGGACCCTTACCAGGTGCAAATATAGTTTCGAAAGCCATACCTAATATTCCATAAGTCACCATCTGCTCAAGACTCACTTCGAATGAGCTAGGGTTTTGTGCATATAGACTATTCCAAATCCAATATACACTGTAGCTCATGAACCAAACCGTTACTAACTGTAACCAAAAATCAAAACGATAAATAGCAGTATTATGAAATGCTTGTCTTGAAAATGACCAAAATATCCTCATATTCAAAACACCTCAGATGTGGTATATTTACCTTGGTATATGTTCCGCACCATTTCTTCTATTTCTGGCTCATCCACTGTCAAGTCAGTAATTGAATATTTTGATCCTAGGAAATTAATCAAATTAGATGGTGAGGTAGTAACACGATTAAATTGATACCACTTTCTCTTGCCTTCACTTTTTATCAGTTTTGCATTGGGGACATCAATATCTGGTATATGTTCTTCAAATTCAATAATTAGAATTCTATTGGTTCCATATTTTTTTCGTATATCATCTACGCTACCATCATAGATCGCATGCCCAAAATCAATAATCATCATTCTATCACACAACTTTTCAAGATCACTCATGTCATGGGTAGTGAGTAACACCGTTACTTTTAATTTTTTATTTATTTCTTTTATAAATGTCCTAAGTTTCTCTTTTGCAACGATATCTAGACCAATTGTTGGTTCATCCAGGAATAAAATTTTGGGGCTGTGTAATAACGCTGCAGCTAAGTCCGCTCTCATTCTTTGACCCAAACTTAGTTGCCTTACTGGTGTGTGTTGGAATTGCTCAAGACTTAATAGGTCCGAAAAAAGTTCTAAATTCTGCTTATATAAGTTCTCGGGTATTTTATAAATATCACGGAGTAAACGTAGACTATCAATTACCGGGACATCCCACCAGAGCTGAGTTTTTTGCCCAAACACGACACCAATCTGTTGAACATATTTTTTTCGATCTATGTGAGGTATTAAACCGTTTACTTCTACAATACCGCTTGAAGGAACTAAAATTCCTGTTAACATTTTTATTGTTGTTGATTTCCCTGCTCCATTGGGTCCGATAAATCCCAATAGTTCTCCTTCATTAACTTCAAAGGATAGATTATCAACTACACGTTTTTGCTTAAACTCAGTATTGAATAAATTAGCGATAGGTGAAAAGAAGCCTTCTTTTCGGGTGTATTGTTTATACTCTTTTACTAGATTTTCAACACGAATCATACAAGTGCCCCTCGTTTTAAAAATTTATTTTCCTGGTTCTCTCAACTCAAGTACTTTTAGTACTGCTTCTCTATGCAATATAGGCTCAAGATAATCTTCAAATAAAGGCTTTAAAGCCATTTCACCGCAATTATAATTTATAATCTTGTCATAAAGTCCTGTTTCCACTTTCCAATAATGATAGATCAGTCTCTTGTAATCCATCTATCAGAAATTGCGTTAGATAACTCTAATAACTTATCTCTATTCCAGTCACTATAAATGTCTTACTGAACTACAACACCATACAATAATTGCGTATGAGACTCGTATCGTATAAAACAGTATCTAACCAGTTAATGCTGCTTTATCAAAGATTAAATTCCAATCAGTATCATGTGTTTTGATAAATGATCTGACATCTGAATATGCTAATATTTTTGAATCATCACCATCTAAAATGTCACGAATTTACTGTGTGTGCCAATATAGATAGCTGCATAAATGTGTAAGCAAGTATTCGTTACTTAATCTATATACTGACACACTATCAATATCTTCTAATACTGCACTCATCTATGTCATAAGAAACAAGGTCAAATATAGTTGAAAGACTCTGATGAACATCTATGTAAAAACCACCATTTAGTACGGAAGATTTATCTTTCCTAAGAATTCCACCAAAATGCTGTAACTCTTATTCATATCCATTCACCCTTTCTTTACTTATAGGTGCAAACTCTCCAATTGCTTTATTCAATTCGATTTGATCGTATCCATGATGCCTAAATAATTTAAAGACTAGTTTTGCCCATTACAGCGCTTTTTGTTTTTTTGTCATTTATGCAAACGAATGCACAAATGGCAAAAAATTTATATATACTAGAACCTTCAACCTTTCCTAGTATAACTGTAATTATTTTACTTGGTAAATAAAACAAAGTAAACATATTTAGCAAATTTATGTATATTGTTGGAAGTGGACGAGTTGTTTAAGTGTTTTATATACCACTACTAATGTCGATCAAGAGATTAATTGGTAATAATGAGAATCTATGCTTTAATTAACCAACTACTAGGTCATAAGGAGTTCGTATGGCCAATCAATTCCATTAAGAAAAAAGAAAGTAACCCGAAACCACCATTCTATCAGGCTCCCGTCTAGATAAAATAATCATTAGTTTCAGACTTTTTTTACTGGTTCCACATTTAATTATCACCAGGTATTAAAATCAAATCTGCAAATCTATACGGTCCTTATAGCACCGAAAATAAATTTCAATAAATTGAACTTATAATTCTTCTATTTTGGGGTTGGCCGTGACTACATGTAATTTTCATGTTCAATCTATATAGATGGCTCGCCCGGCGAAAAATCGAGTAGGAGGGGGCGGTAAACCCCCGTCCTCTCACACCACCGTACATGCGGGTCCGCATACGGCGGTTCCAAAAGGTTAACAAAGTTCCAGATAACTTGAAAGCAAACTTTTCAGCCCTTTCGCTTCCCAATAGGAAGTCGGAAGGGCGTTATTCGTGTTCCGGGACATTTCCCATGCGCCTCGTCTCGAGTTAGCCATCATAAAACAGACCCACTCTGGAACCCCAAGCGCCCGGAGTTCGCGGATTCGTGTGCGTACTCGTTTCCATTGCTTCCATAGACACATTCGGAGTCTTCTCCGAATCCACTGGTCCAGCGTTTGGAAGTGTTTCTTAGCTGACGCTAGATGGAAATAGCCGATACACCCCATCAAATACCGGTTCAGTCGGCTAATCCGTTCTTCCATTGAAATCGACCATGTTCGTTTGGTTAGCTCGCGAACTCTTTCTTTAACTGTTGAAAGAGTCTTTGGGGCTAGTCGAATCGTTGCCTGTTTCTGGCTTAGGAAACTGAATCCTAAGAACTTCCGGTGCCAAGGTCTGGCTACCGTACTTTTCTCCCGGTTCACTTTCAGTTTTAACTTTCCTTCTACAAATCTGCTGACCGATTCCATGACCCGTTCGCCTGCTCGCTTACTCGCCACAAAGATGTTGCAGTCGTCCGCATAGCGTACGAATCGCAACCCTCGCCCGGTCAGTTCCTTATCCAGATCGTCCAGTAGAATGTTTGCTAGAAGCGGACTGAGCGGACTGCCTTGTGGCGTTCCCTCCCGGCTGCGCTTAAGCTTTCCATCCACCATGACTCCGGCGTTTAAGTAGGTACGGATTAGTGTCAGCACACGTTTCTCCGTTACTTTCCGCGCGACTCTTGCCATCAGCATGTCGTGATTCACCTGGTCAAAGAATTTCTCCAAATCCAAGTCCACGACCCATCTCAGGCCACTTTGAATATACCTTTGGGCTTGTTTAACTGCGTCATGCGCACTCTTCCCCGGCCGAAAGCCGTAGCTGTACCAAGAGAACCGTGCGTCAAAGATCGGAGTCATGACTTGTAGAAGTGCTTGCTGGAGAAAACGGTCCATCACGGTCGGGATGCCTAGCAGCCGTACGCCGCCTCCGGCTTTGGGGATTTACACCCGTTTGACTGGCGCAGGTCTATAAGTTCCCGCCAGGAGTTCAGTTTTCACCGTTTCCCAGTGCGTATTCAGGTAAACTTGTAGATTCGCTACCGTTACACTGTCCACACCGGGTGCTCCTCCGTTTTGCACCACTCGCTTGTACGCGAGCCGAAGGTTATCTCCTTCGAGCATTCGCTCCAGCAAGTTGTTCTGGTCTTCGCGAGAGGAAGGGGCGACTTGTGCCGACGAAGAGCTCGGCGCTCCGGCATACCCTGGCGGCTTCACCGCTTCTCTTTGCCGCAAGCTCTCTTGCGAGATATTCTGCTGTCGTTGCTCTTCATACGAACGCATCGTTTTCTTCTCTCCTTTCGGTTCAGCCCTTCCGTAAGCTGTTGCAACAGCTTACGTACTATGGCCTCTGCTGACTCCTGCCGGTTCAGCGCAGCCTCTCGGCTACTGTTACAAGTTTTTTTTTTTGCGTATCCGGCAGGTCTCCCCAGATAAGAACGTCATCTTTCCGCCCGCGCCTATCCAAGTTTACGGCTGCAGTCTTTGGCAGCTTAGGATTTCGTCATGAGTGGGTGACTCATCCGGCTGCAACCGCCTCAAATTGATTCGTGTACCTCAGGCCGTGCTTTTGCCTCCAGCTTCCTTCAGATTCCGCCTCACGGTGGACACCCTTGCTCTTGGCTAACGGTAGGCGCTTGCCAGCCCCCGTTCGGGACTTTCACCTAGAGATGACGCCCATGCTGGGCGTACCACACAAAAAAGCCTGCGGCAAAGCGCAGGCTTTCGTTGTTTTTCTATCGCGTTCCATTACTGTAATAGTGATGTTAGAGTCTCCACAAGGTAGCACAACTCGTAATACCCGCGCCTACCGACCACATAAAGAACAAGTCGCCGGGGACCAGCGTACCGTCCTTAATCGCATGGTGAAGGGTGATAAATGGACTGCTTGTGCCTGTGTAGCCATAAATATCCCCAATGTAAGGGAATTTAACGAGCTCCTCGTCCAGCTTGCCCGCGATATCTTTAATGACGCTCAAGTTTAACTGACTAAGGATATAGTGCTTCACATCACTTTTAGTATAGCCATGTTCCTGAAGCAGCTGCTCAATATTGGATACCGCTGTCGGGAAAGCCACATTGACATTGTACTCCGGATGAAGATAGATTTTTTTCTCTTCAAGCGACAGATGTTCTCCGTACATTTGTGTCATGCCTCCGGCAGGGAACTGCATATCCTCCGCCTTCTGCGTATTGGTGTAGTACGCCGAATCTATCAGGCCGGAGTCCGTATCCTCCACTCTCTCCAGCAGAACCGCACAGGCTGCATCTCCGCACAGGCCCTTGGACGCCAGGTCACCTTCTTTGTAGAAACGGGCAATCTGCTCCGACCCTACAATGAGTGCGTATCTAACTCTGGGAGTGGATATCATGGATCGGGCTGCTTGGTCAGCAGCGACAACCATACCTACACAGTTGGCATTACTGTCATAGATAATGCAGGAATCTTTACCCTCCAGTGCCTGGTGCACAAATGCAGCATCTGTCGGAGCGCTGAAATCATGTGTTCCTGAGGAGAATACGATCATATCCAAATCGCTTCCGCTGAGCCCGCAGTTCTTCAATAGCCTTTTGGATGCTTCAATAGCCATATAAAGCGTGCTCTCTTCATAGTCCGCCGCGTAATAACGATCCTTACGGCCAAAGAACTCCCAAATGCCGATAAGCTTGTCCGCTGAAGCTCCGGCCTGCAGAGCCAATTCCTCATTGCTGATCTTATAGGCAGGATGGTACACTTCGGTGCTTATTATTTTGACATTAGCCATGGTCGACCACCCTCTGCTTAGATTTAGGATATACGATTTAGGATTTAACGATTGCCCATGCCTCTTCCACCGTGTCCACAAAATGTCCTTTAAATCCGGCGCTTGGAGCTACTCTCTGTAATTGAGATTTGGCTACCACTTTCTTCGGATTCACCAGAACCGCATGTTTAAATCCGTTATACAGCACATAGCAGCGTTCCAGAACCGGCAATATCTCCGGCTTGAAGGGCGCCATATCATTGCAGTCAATAATCAGAGACATCTCGTGAATCGGCAAGGTCGGCATGGACGCCTCGAATATTTCCACTTCTTTTACCGTTTCAGCCAATTCGGCAAATCCATGCAAGCTGATGAAGATGGTGTTGAATTCCGGGTACATTTTAGTTTCTGCGATCATTTTTTAACGACACTCCTCTAGTTGTTTTTTCAATTTGTGATTGCGGGATTCATTGGAAATAGGTTGATACCCAAGATTTACCGCTTTCCTGCTATCATCAAATTGCATTTTTTGATAGTTTCTAAAAATTTATTTAGGGCCTTCTGACTATTGTACGAAGCACAATAAAGTCATTCGCGTCGCGTGAGATCAAAGTGTCTTTATTAAAATACACAAAATTGTCCGCACTGCGGTTTCGTTCCCCAAGCAAAAAGAGTTCCCCGCTTCGGAGGTTCACTCCGCGGGCTACCAGTTTATTGTTCATCATTTCCGAGAACACCGCATAATTGTCACCCACGATTAATAGATCATTCCGGTCGCCAATTACCCATTCACGCTTAAGCAATACTTTAACAGGGGCTCCGGCTTTACTGCGGTCCATCGTCATATAAATGAAGTAATTTTTGGTCTTGCCGGCAGTATCCACTTCTTTGGAGTCAATCATCCAGACAATATCTTTACCATTCGAAGCTACGAGGTTGAAGGATTCATTTTCTTTCAGCTTATAAATCTCAGTTGTTTTTGAACTTGGCAGATCATACAGATACAACGTGCCGGTGTCCCATTTGCTATAGATGAACTTGTCATCTACAAACTGGTAGACCTGATCAAAACCGAGATCATTAATGGTCTGGGTTTCCAGCGTCGTTTTGTTAGTGAAGTAAAAATATGAGCTACTGCTGTGTGCATAATATTTATCACCCACACCGAGTAATTCCGGATTATTCACTTCCAGCGGAAGCTCGCTTGTTTTTTTGGTTTTCAAATTGTACTGTACCAGCTTCTTCGGGTAGATATTAATTTGCTTAGTCACTTCAATTGTGGACTCATAATAATAAACACTGTCTCCCAGGAGCTGCAAGTTCGTTTTGAACGTGTTAGTTGAAGTGACCTTCTCCGTCGTCTTCTTCTTCCAGTTATGTAAGTACAGCTGATAAGCCCCTTTGCTATCCTTCTCCAGTGAAGCGATCGTGTCACCTGTGAACTTATAGTTGTAGTCAAGCGGCATGTTATATGCAGTTTTGACATCCGTAAAAGTGTACTTCGCAGCTGCGTGGACCGGAGTGGCAATCAGGGGGCCTGCAGCCAAGACCGCAGCCAGAATAAACGTTAAGCCTGGCCTCAATTTGTGGCGAATCTTCAAAAACATGTTTTTTTATTCTCCTTTTGTTGTATTTAGACAACAAAAAACCAAACTACATGAGCGTCCCCGCTGTCATGCCGCTTTCGTGAGCGGTTTAGACCGGTGGCTTTGCGTCTTCCGCCTTTCGGCGGAGTTGCCTTTGTTCATCAGCTGGCGCTTCCGAATCACAAACATATTTTGGTATTTATTATCTATCTAAATTTATAATTCGACAATAGCAGTCATTATCCTCCTTTTTTCTCACATTCAAATATTGTTCGCTGTATCTGTTTGGCTACGATAGTGCATAGATCCGTTTGACCAGAATATCAGCGGTTTATAGCTCTCCATATGGGATATTCTGCGCGCTAAAAAATCTGTCAAGCCCTCGCTGTGGACCAAACAGTACAAATCAACATCCGAGTAAGCATCCTGCTCTCCTCTGGCATGTGCGCCTTTCAGAAATACCGCCCTGACTGCCGGATCACCCTTTACGGCCAGGCCTACCTGACGGATTGCTTCGTCTTGTTTCATTCTCTCTTCCCCCTGCAATGTGTAGTATGATCTGAACATAATCTTTCTTTTTTATTAAAAGTGAGAAATATTGTGGCGCTGGTGCGTCTTATATACAAATAAATCAATTGGAGGCACTGGATGAAGGCACAGGAAAACGACGAACAAATCATTGCCGAAGTGCTGCAGGGCAACCGGGAGGCCTTTGCGGTACTTGTAGACAAATACAAGTCAAGCTTGTATGGTCTGCTGCTCGGTATGGGCGCCAGTCACCAGGATGCACAGGATTTGGCCCAGGAAACATTTATTAAGGCATACCAGAAACTCCGCGGGCATCATAGCCAATCAAGCTTTGCGGCTTGGCTGTACGCCATTGCGATCAACCACTTCAGGTCACTGAAAAGGCGGAAATCCCCAGGCCTAACAAGCAGTAACTTACTGGAGGAGAAGGATCGCGGGCCAACCCCTGAAGAGCAGTATATGCGTAAGGAAGACGAGCTTGAAATGCACCGGAAATTGTCCAAGCTTCCAGAACGATACCGGATTGTACTGCTGCTTCGCTATACCAATGAATTATCCTATGAGGAAATCTCAGCGATAACGGGAATGCCTATGCATCAGGTCAAAAATTGTCTCCACCGCGCCCGTCAAAAGCTGAAGAAACAATGGTCGAAATCCAGGGAGGGTTCCAATGAAAAAATGGGCTTACACCAATCACAATGACTTGTCCGGCACTGATAACGATCTATTGACGGATTCACAATTGTATACAAGCTCTAATCTAGCTGATGATTTCACAGAGCGCGTTATGGAACAAGTTCGCAATACAGAGATACTGCCTGCCTCCGGGCAACAATTATCCGAGATATCCGGAATGCAAACGGGCCGCACCCTAAAAGGAGGTTTAAAGTGGGGCAGCACTGTTGCTGCAGTGATAGGAATTGCTTCATTACTGTTCTTTATAGGCAAATCAGGTACAGTGTCAGAGACGCTGTCCAACCCTCCACAGAAGCCGTTCCTCCTTGCCAACCAGTGGGCAGAGCTTGGTCTTCTGGACGCCAAAATACTCGGAGTGGTGCAGCAGCCTGGCATAGAGAAAACCGATAAAGGCTATACCTTTGTCCTGCAGGACGTAGTGGCTGATCCTACCCGTTTGGTGCTTAACATTAGCATTACGGATAAAACCGGACATGCTGCCAACGACGCAATGTCCAAATTTAATACCAGCCAATTGGAAATCCATGATGAACAAGGACACAACATCGGAGAACTGAAAGAGATCATGCCCTTGGCCAGTGACATTTATGGAAACTCTGGTCAAGCCTCTCTGCTGTTGACTTACGTATTCCCTGATGAAGGCCCAGGAAGCACCGTAGTTATTCAAGGCAATATTCATGAACTGGCTTCAAACAGTGAAACAGAAAAGGTAGTCGCCGGAGACTGGAGTTTTAGCTATGAAGCAGATATGACCGCAGCACAGGCATTATCGGTAACCACAGATTTGAAGGACCATGTCTATAAAACTCCGGATGGGATGAAGCTGGAGATGGATCAAGTAATGCATACACCTGCAGGTGTCACACTGAAATTCAACACCTCGCTTACTGGAGAGGCAGCCAGCCTTATTTCTGCCAATCTTAATAACGCTCTTGGGCTCATGTTCCATTTTGAGGATGAGAAAGGTGAAGAAGTTTCAAGAATCAACCGTTACAAGTCCGGATATATTACCGACACTTCCTTCGGCTACACTGTCAGATCAACAGAACAAGCCGGCAAGCTGCACTGGACCTACTATTTCAAGAGCCTTCCATATGACAGCCGGCAAGTACGGTTCATCCTGGATGGTTACAATAGTCCCGTCAAGTCTAACGATTCAGTGACGTTCCATCCTCATGAGCTTAATGAGAAACCCGCAGTATTTAGTGCTCAAGGTGATGTGCTGAAGGTGAACAAGATGGAGATCAAAGAAATTAAGGATGAACCGGGAATATCCGGCTGGATGTCGGTCAGCGGCGAATTCACCAACAGATTTGCCAATGACAAGTGGGTCGCCCTCGATGGTAAAGGAAAGGAATACAAAGTTATCTTTAGAGGTGGTTTCACTATGGATGAGACAGTCACATTCGGTGAGACGGGCAATCATGTGAATGAAGCCTATCTTATTGCCAAAGGCATGACTGAACTGCCCGAGGAGCTGACGCTCCGCCGGGTCATAACGGATAAAAGGTTTACCGATGTGAACTGGAGCTTTGCTCTGCCAAAAATAGAAGTGAAAAAACCTTGAGTTTGCTGATGTAGTCATCTTTCAGGATGCTGTACACTTCAAGATCGACGATTCCTTTGCCTGACCATACATTGGCTTGTCTCAAAGTCCCTTCTTTCATAAAGCCGTTTTTCAGCAGTACCTTTTTGGAAGCCCTATTGGGAGGCATTACTTCAGCTTGAATCCTATTGATATCCGCATTATTAAACAAATAACTTATCAATAGGGATAACGCTTCTGAAGCAATGCCTTTCCCCCAATGGGCTTGCTCCAAAAAATAGCCGACCGATACCATATTTACTTTCTGATTAAAATCAAATGCCTCGATAATACCAAGCAATTTGTCATTATCATTACAGCCGAATATTTATGTAATTGCATCCCTCTTCATTTATTGTCTTTGAACACTCCCGCCACCTGTAGAGGTGGGGGATTCTTGGGTCATTGCTTCCTTGAAGCAAAATGCATCGATTTTCTCAAATGTGAAAAATCGTACACCAAGCGATCCCTGTGGTTCCCACAGTTCTTTGCAAGACGGTTAAACCGCCATCATTATAATATTCTGTGCGGCATTTTCATCACGATCATGCGTTGTATCACAACCTGGGCAGACCCATTGCCGCACTGAAAGGTTCTTCACTTCGGGGTTGATGAAGCCACATACAGAACAGGTTTGGCTGGTCGGGGCAAAGGTATCCGAAATCTTAACCGTGCGTCCGTACCATTTCGCCTTGTAGGAGATTTGACGTTCGAGCTCACTCCAGGACGCATCGGCGATAGACTTTGCCAGTTTGTGATTTTTGAGCATATTCGCCACGCGAAGGTTTTCTATACTGATCGTTTGGTTTTCGCGAATCAGTTTGATTGTGAGCTGATGCAGAAAATCATAGCGGCAATTGGCGATCTTCTCATGAATGGAAGCGACCTTTTGCTTGGCTTTGTGCCAATTAGAGCCGCCTTTGCTACGGCGAGCCATACGGCGTTGCCAATAGGCTAACTTCTTTTCGAAATGGCGATACCACTTGGGATTTTGAACCCGAAATCCATCGGAGCAGACGGCAAACTCTTTAAGGCCAAGGTCAACACCAATCTCTTTGCTGGCTTGAGGCAGGGGCTTAACGTCAACTTCACAGACGATGGATACGAAATATTTCCCAGACGCATTCCGGCGAACGGTTGCAGACAGGATGCGTCCCTCTAAAGCTCTGGAATTGGCAAAGGGCATCCATCCCAGCTTGGGAAGCTTGAGTAGACGTTCTTCCACAGCAATGTTGCCGTTGGTATATTTCGTTGTGTAGCTTTGGACAGGGTGTTTACGGTTTTTGAAACGTGGAGCTTGATTCTGTTTTTTGAAGAACCGATCAAAACTATCTGCCACGTTTCGAACCGATGATTGCAAAGCAATGCTATCCACGGTTTTCAACCATTCGAACTGTTGTTTGAGTGCAGGAAGTTGTGTGGCACAACGATTGTAGGATAAGCCTTTGCCTTTCGTCTTATAGGAATCATTCCATAGACCTAAAAAATGATTGAACACAAAACGGCAACACCCGAACATCTGATGAATGAGTTGCTGTTGTTCATTTGTAGGAAAGATGCGATACTTATAGGCTTTATGAATGAGCATGCCAACACAACCTCCTTTCGACGAAGTATATAGGGATATTATAGCACATACGTTCGTTTTCTTTGCAAAAAACACCGATTCATCCCCAACCTATAGAAGGTTGGGTGTTCTCGGCTTTCTTTGATAAATATCTTATCACAATTGATACTTTTTCCTGCCCCAATCTAATAAAGCATTGACCAATCTCCATGGATCAGGTAATAATATACATATATAACAACAACACAGAAGAAGAGTAAGTAGACATATGTGAGAGGACTTGCAGAGAGCCGGTGGTAGCTGCGAACCGGTGTCCGGCATATGATCGAATGGACTTTGGAGTTGCTTTCCCGAACCGTCGGCTACAATGTTGTAGGGAAATGCCGGGCATCCCGCCGTTATCAAGGGAGCGGTCTCGAGATCATGTATTTAGCGATCTCCGCACCGTATAGCGAAGACTGTAACGCTTGCAATTCATGCAGCGGGACGGTCATTTAAGGTGGTACAACGACAACTTCGTCCTTATGGGACGGAGTTTTTTTGTATTGATAAGGGGGTGATGGCCATGGAGGATGGCTGGTGGTGGCGATTTATAATTTCTACACAACAACATTATACCAGGAGGTTTTTTAACGATGAAAGAACGTGTACTCACAGGAGATCGGGTTACCGGCAAACTTCACCTTGGCCATTACGCCGGCAGCCTGCAGAACCGGGTTATTTTGCAGGATCAATATGAATCCTATGTATTTCTGGCGGATGTTCAGGCACTGACGACCCATTTCGATAGACCCGAATTGATCCGCAGCCATATCCGCGAGATTATGCTCGATTATTTGTCTGTAGGCATTGACCCCGGTAAGACAACCCTTTATGTACAGTCCATGATTCCGGAAATCGCCGAGCTGACGATCTTCTTCTCTATGTTTGTTACGGTGAATAACCTGCGGCACAATCCAACGGTAAAAGCAGAATCGAAAAACAGCAGTCTGGATGAAATGTATTATGGGTTCCTCGGTTATCCGGTAAGCCAAGCGGCCGATATTGCCTTTTGCAAAGCCACCATCATTCCCGTTGGTGAGGATCAGCTGCCGCATCTGGAGCTGGCCCGTAAAGTTGTGCGCCGGTTTAACGAGCTGTATAAGCCTATATTTGTGGAACCTCAGGCGTTGATTAGTGAAACACCCCGGCTGATTGGCACAGACGGCAACGCGAAAATGAGCAAAAGCCTCGGCAACGCCATAACGCTCGATGCTTCAACGGAAGACCTTGCCCACAAAATAAAAAGAGCAGTGACAGATCCTGCCCGCGTTCATAAAAATGATCCTGGGCATCCGGATATCTGTCCAATTTATGCTTATCACCGGGCCTTTCTTCCGCAAGACGCCGCTGAAATCCGCGAAGGCTGCGAACGCGGGACCATCGGATGTTCGGCCTGCAAAGAACGGATCACCTCCGCGCTGGAAATGCTTATGGCACCGATGCGGGAACGCCGGGCTTATTATGCGGCCAGACCGAAGCTTGTCAATGACATTCTAATGGCCGGCACCCGCCATACCCGGTCTCTGGCCCAGGAAACGATGAACGAAGTCCGCGAGGCCATGAGCCTTGATTATTTTAAATGAACTCGAGATGCTTTCAACAAAGGTTCTGGAATTGATGACTTAACAGATGAATAATTGTGAATAGCAAAGAGGCCGCTTAATCAGCGGCCCCTTCTTGTTGTTACATATAAATATCGACTACAGTACCTTCTGCTGTGCGCAGATTTTCAAAGTCTGCCTGTTTGATCCGCAATCCTCCAAGACGATAAGGGTTGGCAAGCCGTTCGGCCTGAACCTCCTTGCCGCCCACGTTTACAGAGCGGAGACTGCCTTCTGCACAGTGGTAGATGAACGATACCGGCGAACCGCCATATTCGAAGGCAAAGCGGGTTCCATCCAGTTCATCCGGCAGTACAGGATCAATGATGAGGTCACCGCCGTCCTCACGGATACCGAGCACGTTTGTGATCAGCTGATTCATGTAGATTCCGGGACCGCTGGAATAAATTCTCCAGCCGCCTTTAACGGCTACCGAACCATTCCGCAGCTCATTGAACCGCTCCTGCGCTTCGTAACGGTTAGCAAATTTCCCGTCCGAGCTGCTGAAGTAGGCATTGCTCTGACGCAGTTCAGCATTCGGCACGGCATCGCGGATCCCAATCGGATTAATGACCGCCAGTCCGTTCCATACCTGATCCCGCTTGCCGATCTTCGCCATAGCTTCTACGAACCGGATATGCGCATGCACATATTGAAGTCCGATTTCGCGTCCGAAATTAGCCGCCTGCTCCGCCCGTTTAAAATGTGTGCTGACTCCGCCGGCATATTGCGCCGGATGATTCATCAGCCGCACACCATCCGGGCAGAGGAATTGCTCCAGGATCAGCTTATAATGCGACTCCATTTGCTCTGGTGTGAGCAGCTCACCGATCATGCTGCGGGTCATCGGCAACAGCCGGTATTGAATACCGGTCTCCTGATCTTCTGGATGAAGCAATGGCTTGGCATCCTGCGGATCTTCGAAATACAGGAAGCCTGGAATCACTTCCGTTCCCAGCATGTAACGGTTGAAATCACTTTTGATCCCTTCCGCCATCTGCTTCAGCTCATTTGACCAAGCTTCATCATTGCTCTGCAGCACTCCGGATAAACCGAGCACTGTCTGATAGGTAAGTGCAACTGTCCAGCTGCTGACCATATACTGCTTCAGCTGTGCGTTCGCCGGCTGGAGCGTATCATCCCAATCCCCGTCGCCGTAAGAAGACAGGAACGTATCATGCAGGAAGTGAGATTTAATGTAATCCAGCTCTTTGTTGGCATGTTCCCGCAGCGAAGCTGTCGTTTCTGTAAAGTCAAAGCTGTGCTTGCGTGTATATGGAATCTGTTCATCCAGCACAGCAAAATCAAGGGTTGCCCGCAAATAATCCCCCAGCACTTTAAGCGGCCAGACAATAATATCGCCGTGGCTTTCTTCCTGCTGAATGGATGTGTATTTGTCGAACATGAACCACTGTGGCCAGCTGCCATCATCTTCATACTGATGGGCAAACACGGTCAGCAGAATCTCGCGCACCTGCTCATATTTGTGTGTGGCGAGGAAATATTCCACCGGTCCCTGGCACACATCACGTGTCCCCCATGCTGCGCCGCCATA
The DNA here is from genome assembly GCF_038593145.1 of Paenibacillus sp. FSL L8-0340. Lineage (NCBI taxonomy): Bacteria > Bacillati > Bacillota > Bacilli > Caryophanales > Paenibacillaceae > Paenibacillus > Paenibacillus sp. FSL L8-0340. The sequence continues at coordinate 3,241,249 of NZ_CP151967.1, read as the reverse complement.
CTGCTCCAGACCATGAGGCACTGAGTAATGGACCAGCATATTGTGAGTGTACCACCAGGCCAGCGCATTCACTTTGAATAGTCCGCCTTCGACTCCGCTTTCCTGTGTCAGCTTGAACCCATTCATGACACCGGAGAAAAACTCACGGTAACGGGTGATTTCTTCTGTGACGGGTTTATTGGAGAGCGGACGTTCCTTGCCGTCCAGCAAGCCCTGTAGTGTCAGCGTCCACTCTGCGCTCTCCTCCAGTTCAAGCACCGCAAGCGAAGCACTGCCCTGAACCGGTCCGTCCGCCAGCAGACTTTCATCTCCCAGACGGTAAGAAGCACCCTCCAGGAACATCTTGTAAGTGAGCTCAGGATATACCTCAGCACTCGTTCCGGACTTCTCGCCGCGGAAGCTGATCACTCCGTTCGGATCCTGAGCCATTTGGTAAGGCACCTCATACTCGGCCACATTCATCGTAATCTGGTTGCTGACGAGGAAACGGTAGGCTTGGCCGCTTACAGATCGTACATGCAGCTTTACTTCCGGTGAATCAACTGTTGTATAGTTGGTAATCACAAGCGTATCGGATAGAGTTTTATAGTACCAGCGCACGTAGTTAAAGCCGATTTCAAATAACGACGGCATCGTAAGCATACGGTATTGTCCATCCATTTCCACATAAATACGCTGTCCTGAAGTCTTGTACACATTCAGCGCATTACGGGGGTTGGACATCATTTTATTGAAATTCGTATTACCGACTACCACCTGGGAGTTGAAAATCCCATACATATACGAGGTTGTGGTCATGACCTCAGCACCCAGATGAGCATTGTCCCCGCTCATCAGAATATGCCCGTGCGGACGTTCGACCAGCAATTCCTTACGCTTGAGCACAATATGCTCATAGGTGCCGGTAAAGAAGGCTAGCAGCTGGCCGCCATCACGTTCTTCCTCAAATCTCTGCGGGAACAATGAGTTCAGCTCTTCCTCCAGCATGTCTACAGTTTGCAGCGGCGTTCCAAAACGTGAAGATAAGGAGGCCTGATTCAGCCAATGACCTGTTTCCTGAACGTCTCCCAGGGCTTCAGCCTCATCCCACGCTTGACGCAGTGCCGAATTAAATTCCAGCTCTGTAATGGCTGCGGGATGATCTTCACGGAACAGTCCGTAAAAAGTAAAACGTGCGGCTCCATCCAGTTGAACTTTCTCGGATTTCAGCGCCGTATAGGCAAATTCATATTGATAAATCTCATTGGCCAGCTGTTCCTGGTACAATGCTTCCGGTTTGTCGGTTTCCTTGTAGGATAATCCGAAGAACTGGAAGCCATCGGTGGAATACCCGGCAGCTCCGGTGAGAGTACCTTGCTGCAGGTACGGGAACTTGCCGCCTTGCGGCTGATTTTGCCGGGAGCAGACCACATATCCATACTTCTCATCCTCAAATACCGCATGATCAATATATTGCGATAAATAGGCTTCATTACTGGTGACAGCTGCAGGGGAAGCAATTCCCACGTCTTGACTATAAATGACGTCCAGCAGCACATTGCTGCCTTCAACTTTCACATCCCAGAACCACACCCCACGGCTGGACAAAGTAAATAGCACTTGATAACGGATATCCGTCAATAGCCCTGGCACATCCGGACCCGCAGTAATTTCACCTTGCCACACCAGGCGTTTGCCGTCCTGACGGAAACGGCTGCTCGATTTCACACCTAGCAGCGGAAAGACCTGAATGCCATCCTGCAGGTGCAAACGCGCATAAAGATTTCCGGGAGCACCGTCTACGCTATTAGACAGCAGCTGATTGATCATCATCGTCCCGCCGACAGCCTGGTACAGGTCGCCGCTTTCCAGGAAAGTAAAAGTCAACCCATCCTCGTGAAGCGACAGCTTGGAGCCAGTTCCTGTTATAGTTGTCATTTCTACTCACTTCCTTATCTGCTGCGGCAGATTGCCGCTATTCGTCAGTATTTGTGTTTAACATTTCGCATTATTTAAGCAAACGGAAAGATGCTGCCTGAACATCCTTGCTGCTAGCGCCGATGAACAGGCGGAATTGGCCGCGGTCACTGCTTACGGACAGGTCACTGTGATGATAGCGGAGCATACTTTCGTCAATCTGGAAGACGACCTCGCTGCTTTCTCCCGGAGCCAGCTCCACCTGCTTGAAACCTTTCAGCTCTTTAACCGGGCGGACTACCTCTGCCGATACATCACGGATATAAAGTTGAACCGTTTCTGTTCCAGCCATCTTCCCGGTATTTGTGACAGTCACCTTCGCCTCAATCGGCTGATCACCCTTCATTGTCTCCGCTGAAAGTGTAAGTCGCTCATAGGTGAAATCCGTATAACTTAGACCGAAGCCAAATGGCAGCAACGGTTCGTTAGGAATATCAAGGTACTGGGAAATATAACGGTTGCCTGTCTCTTCTTCCGGTTTGGGACGGCCGGTACTGAAGGAGTTATAATAAACAGGAACCTGGCCAACGGAATAAGGAACGGACATACTAAGCTTTCCGGATGGATTAACCTTTCCGTATAACAGATCCGCCAGCGCAGCACCGCCTTCACTTCCCGGGAACCATGCTTCAAGTACAGCATCAGCAAGATCATACACACCATGCAGATCAAGCGGGCGGCCGTTAAACAGGACAACAGCTAAAGGTTTGCCCAGCCCTCTCATCAGCTCAATCAGTTCCAGCTGCGCCTGCGGCAATTTGATATTGCTGCGACTGCCGCCTTCACCGCTCATCTCTGAAGATTCACCGACCGCAAGCACGATTACATCAGCATCTGCAGCTGCTTTCAAGGCCTCATTACGCTGAAACTCGCTGATCGTGTCGATGCCGCTTCCCTCAGCAATAATCACATTGCCCGGATTTTTGCTGAGTATACGCATGGATGCACCAAGCTTGACCGCCGTCTCTTTAGAACCGGTCCAAGACCACCAGCCCAGAATATCTCCGCTATTCGCAAACGGACCGATCAATGCAACCCGTTGCTCAGGCGCCAGCGGCAGCACACCTTCGTTCTTAAGCAGTACACTGGATTTCTCGGCAAGCTTGCGGGAAACCAGGCGATGCTCGCCGGAGAACACAAGCTCGCGTTCAAGAACCGGATCCGCACCACGCATTGGATTCTCGAACAAGCCCAGCTTTTCCTTAAGCTTCAGTATCCGCAGCACAGCTTCATCAATCAGCTCTTCATCCACAAGGCCTTCTGCCACCAGTTCGGGCAGATGATTCACATAGCTTGTGGTCATCATATCGATGTCGACGCCACTCCAGATTGCCTTAAAGGCGGCTTCTTTTTCGTCTTCGGCAGCGCCATGGGCAATGATTTCTTTAATAGCCGCCCAGTCTGAAATGACGATCCCCTCAAAACCCCATTCTTCACGCAAGAGGCTGCGCAGCAGCTTGCTGTTTCCGGTAGCCGGAATCCCGTCCACAATATTAAAGGAAGTCATCACCATCTCGACTCCTGCGTCTACCGCTGCTTTATAGGCCGGCAAGTAGTATTCGCGCAACTGGCGTTCCGACAAGTCGACTGAATTGTAATCACGTCCGCCTTCAGACAGTCCATAAGCTGCAAAATGCTTCACGCAGGCTGCAACACGGAATACATCATTTCTCAGGTCATCCCCTTGGAAGCCCTGTACAAATGCCTTGGCAAATACTGAGTTCAAATAGGGATCTTCACCCGTTGATTCCATCACACGGCCCCAGCGGGCATCTCGGACCAAATCCACCATCGGCGCAAAAGTTACATGTAGTCCTGATACTGCGGCTTCACGCGCGGCGATTTCTGCACTCTGTTTAGCGAGTTCCGGGTTCCAGGAGCAGCCGATCGCCAGGGGAATCGGAAATATCGTCTTGAATCCATGTACAATGTCCGCCATAAACAGCAATGGAATGCCAAGTCTGTTATTCTTCAGATGTTCTTTCTGCACAGCCATCATTTTCTCCGCACCGGCTATTCCAAGTACGGAACCAGCCGCAAGTTTGGTCTCGCTGCCGATACCGAGCTCCTCCATAGGTCCGGTGATTTCTGAATGATCGCCCGGTTCGTCATAAAAGGGGGCTGCGAGCTGCAGCAGCTGGGCTATCTTTTCTTCAAGTGTCATGTGCTTAACATATTTGTGATAGAGATGTTCAGTCATGGTTGTGTTCCCTCCACCGAAACGAAACGTTTCTATTCTATTATCTCTTTATTTATATGGTCTCTTACAGTATGAATTGTATATATTTCATAAACGTTTCTATTAATTTCGACAGCAATACAGAGCAGTAGGAGTACCAGAATCTACTCTTGCCCGATAAATAACCGGAAGCTTGCCGCCGCGCTGGCCAAAAACAAAGCGTTCGGCGGGATTATCGCATCCAGCTCCGGTTAACTGTTGATTTTAACCGAGTTCCGTTCAATCAGTTCGATCTTGAGCTTGTAGAAATCGTTGACCTCATCTCCGTTCAACCTTTGGAACAGCAGATGTCCGGCCAGCGAACCGGATTCGTACATCGGTTGACGGATGGTGGTCAGCCTTGGCTGAAGGTATTCAGCTAACTGGATATCGTCAAATCCAATGACCGAAAGATCATCCGGCACGGAAACTCCGGCTTCCTCCAGCGCCTTCATTCCCCCGACTGCCATTTCGTCATTGGCATAAAACACCGCCGAAGGCAGCTCACCCTGCACCAGCATCATCTTCGTTGCTTTATAACCGCCCTCACGGACAAAGTTGCCGCTTAGCTTCCACTTCGTTTTTTCATTCAGACCCGCCTCATGCATGGCACGCAAATACCCCTGATAACGCAGTGCATTGTCATAAGAGTTAGCAGGTCCGCTAATATAAGCAATAGAATGATGCCCTTTTTCAATCAGATGACGGGTCGCACTATACCCACCCTGTTCGCTGTCTACCACCACATTGATAAGGCCTTCACCGGAAATCAGTCGATCCATCACGACGATTGGAAAACGCGCACCCGCAGCAGCATGAAGAAGATCTACTGTAATATTATGAGCCAGCACAATAGCGCCATCTACTCTTTTTTCGAGTAAATAACGTACAGCCGTCGAATCTTTTCCACCCATCGAGCTGCAGGCAATCAGGTCATAGGAGTTGGATAGCGTGACATCCTGAATGCTGCGGATGAGCTCCGAATAATAAGGACCGGATAAATCCGTTAATATGAGTGCAATCGTATTGGTCCGGCTCCGCTTCAAATCCATGGCAAAGCCGTTTTTTTGATAATTCAGCTGTCTTGCTGCTGCCAGAACTTTTTCTCTCGTTTTTGCGCTAACCTTGCTGTCCCCGCTCATCGCATACGAAGCTGTGGACAGGGCTACGCCCGCCAGCTTGGCCACATCCTTGATTGTTGCCATCCATTTCAACCCTTCCTGAACCCTGCATTATTTCTCTATATACTATTTTATCCCAGAGATCGTATATCCTTCTATGATATGCTTCTGGAAGAAGATAAATATGATAATAATTGGAATGACCATAAAGGCCGCACCAGCCATTTGCAGTCCAAACGCTGTACCATATTGGCCTTTGAGCAAGGACAAACCTACTGAAAGTGTATATAGTTTCTCGTCATTGGCAATAATCAGCGGCCACAGGAAGCTGTTCCAGGCCCCGATAAACGTCAAAATCCCTTGCACCGCAAATACCGGCTTCACGATCGGCACCATCAGCTGGAAAAAGATCCGCAGCTCGCCCGCTCCATCCAGCCTTGCCGCTTCCAGCAGATCCATCGGAATGGTAGTCATAAACTGACGGAACAAGAATATCGCAAATGCCCCTACTAAGCCGGGCAGAACGATACCCGCCATCGTATTTACGAGATGCATTTGATTAATAATCAGATACGTCGGGATCATGGTTACTTGTGATGGAATCATCATCGTACCCAGGATAATAAAGAAGAACTTATTTTTGCCCGGAAAATCAAATTTCGCAAAAGCATATCCGGCCATCGCATTCAGAAACAGTCCGGCAAAAGAACATAACACGATAATCAGTGTATTTTTCAAGTAAATTAAGAAATCCATCTTCACGAACAAATCCCGGTAGTTGTTAAACGTTGGGTGCGCCGGGAAAAGCGACGGTGGAATCACCGTAAATTCATTCTCTGGTTTAAAGGATGAACCGATCATCCAAATAAACGGCACCATCATCAGAAGTCCTCCGACAACGAGCAGGGTAATCATAATTCCTTTTTCCATCTTCTTCATCTTCAGTGCCATGCTAGTTCCCTCCTTCTTAAGCCTGCAGCATCACGCTGAAGCTTAGTATTCCACTTCTTTCTTTTTGACCGCGAATTGGATAAGTGTCGCAATAATAATGATGATGAACAGTATGAATGAACCCGAAGCCGCATAACCGAATTTGCTCAGCTGGAACCCGTTATTGTAAATAAAGAGCGCCATTGACATCGTTGCATTTAGCGGTCCACCTTTTGTCATCACGAGCGGCTCTTCGAAGAACTGAATCCAGCCGATCAGGGTCGTAATGGTTACAAAGAAAGTAGCGAATCCAAGCAAAGGAACGGTGATGTAGCGCAGCTTCTTCCAGCCGGTTGCACCGTCGATTTCCGCAGCTTCATAATACGAACGTGGAATTCCCTGAAGGGCCGCCAGGAAGATGATCATATTGAGACCAATTGATTTCCAGAATGCCAGCAGGATAAGTGAAAATTTCGCCAGCACAGGATCTTGAAGCCATTGCTGCGCAGGCAGGTCAAACCAGGAAAGAACATAGTTAAACAAACCGTACGAACCATTGTATAAATAACCCCATACTACGGCTACGGCCACAATGTTGGTAATGGAAGGCATATAATAAATCACCCGGAAGCTTTTAAACAGCCAGCCTGTTCCGTAATTCAGCAGCAATGCAACCCCCATGGAAGCAATAACCACGCAGGGAACCCCGACAACAACATAAATAAGTGTGTTATACATCGACTTTAAGAAAATAGGATCTTTGAAAATATTAAAATAGTTATCAAAACCAATAGCACTTATATTCGAATAATCCGCAAGCCCCACCAAATCCATATCCGTAAAACTGATGACCAGTGCGATAATTATCGGGATAATCGAAAAAAGGGTCAGCAGGATTACCGCGGGCGCGATAAACAAATATGGATACTTATGCTTGTTCCACTGCTTGACAAATGAACTCACAACATCACACCCCTTCGCATTCTTTCACTTTCTTCCGTGTGGAAGGATATACAGGCATAATGCCGGAACCTCCGTAAAAAGGAGATCCCGGCAGTCCGCCTGACACAATACTTCAATAATTATTTGTTGCCCAGCAATTCATTCGCTTTGGCGTTCAGCTTGTCCAGCTCGGTTTGTGTATCCGCTCCGCCCATGGTAATCTGCTCGAAAGCAGCCATTGCAGCCTGTGCAATTTCTTCATATTCTCTGACCGTTGGAGCCGGGCGGGAATTTTCAAGCTGTTTACCGAACGCTGCAATCATTGGATCCTGAAGCGCTTCGTTCTTCCAAGCTGCTTTGAGTGCCGGCATGGAGTTAGAGGTTTCGAAATACTTCAGCTGTGCATCCTGTTCGGCCATGAAAGCAATGAATTTTGCAGCTTCATCCGGATTCTTGCTGTAGTTGAAGATGGACAGATCAGCACCGCCAATGGAAGAGGTGTTGGTTACTTTAGCAGGCAATGTCGTTACAGCCCATTTGCCGTCAATTTCAGGGTTTTTCTCTTTTACGGTCTGGATCATCCAAGGACCGCTGATGAACATAGCCATCGTTCCGTCTTTGAATGCTGCTACAGTATCAAGGTCAGTGCCTTTAGGCGACAATCCTTCATCATAGAAGCTTTTCAGAAAATTAACAGTCTCCACATAGGCCGGTTGATTGAACTGCGGCTTACGGTTGCTATCAATAATTTCGCTGCCGTTCTGCCAAGCAAAAATTACAGGGTAGATAGAGTCTTTACCTTCAATCGGCAAGGCATAATGTCCGGCTCCGCCTTTTGCCACCAGCTTCTTGCTTGCATCCTTCAGCTCGTCCCAAGTTTTTGGACCTTCAGGGTAACCAACATCACCAAGCATATCGGTGCGGTAGAACAGCGCCCGTGTCTCAACATAGAATGGGATACCAACCGTCTGGTCTTGATATTTGGTCGTTTCAACGGCTCCGTCAAAGAAGTTCTCCGGTTTCATGCTTGGATACTTTTCGATGTATGGAGTCATATCTTTCAAAGCTCCGGCAGCAGCAAATTCAGGAATCCATGTGGTACCCATCTGAACAACGTCCGGGCCGTTTTTGGAAGCAACTGCGGTCAGCAGCTTATCATGTGCGGTATCCCATGGGATCGCTTGCACATCCACTTTGATACCAGGATTTTTTTCTTCATACATTTTAGCAATAGGTTCTACGGTATCAGATGTACCCATGAACCATACTTTAAGCGTCTTGTTGTCTCCCGAAGCAGCATTGTTGGAATTATTACCGCAACCCGCCGCAACTAATGAGAAACTCATCAACATTGCCATCATCGTAACTCCAGTTTTTTTCTTCATTTCTCTTTCACCCCTGTTTTAGTATGAGCAAAACTTAAAAAACTATGATAAAAGCCCTTACATCGAAACGTTTCGATTATTATCGAAAAAAAATTCGAATATTATCATTCTTTTTCTTATTCCCCGAGGTAGTCACAGGTAATATTAACCAAAAAATGTAGAATGAAACGAATATTTAGACATTTTTCGAGTTGAATGAGCATTTTCGTGAACATATTGCTAATTCATCTGATGGTTGATTCGAATCGTTTCGATAGCCCTATTATAAATCCATGTGTTAGCGATTTCAAGTGGCTTATTAAAAAAAACAGCTTTTCACAGCCAACTCAAGGACGCAGTGTTAATATATGGATTAATCTCAGTTTCGAAAAAGTAAATTATGGAATCTGCTGTATAAATGTTTACAAAAAAGGACGCCCTGTACAAAACTCAGCGCGTCCTAACTGTATTGCTGTTCGGTGAAAATAAAGTATTGACTAGCGCAAGCGCAGCACCACAGATGATGAAAATACGCCGAATTTCAGTCTTCCTTGCAACAGCCAAGATGCTTATTGCGAAGTTACTGAGCGGAAATCTCGAACTTCGTGCCGGCATCACCGGCGAAAACAATGGATCCTTCCAAGGGCAGTACGACCGGATCCTTGCCTCCGATGACACTGAAATAGATACATTTTCCCTTGGCATCATAAACGGCGAATGAAGCGTTCGGGGACATGCTCACCTTAATAGTCTTACCCCCGTCTTTGTCGCTTATCGTATACCACTTGGCGTAGCCGTCGGGCTGAATCGTAACGGTTGACTTCTTAGCGACGTACATAGGCTTCACGGCGTCCTCGTTCACTAAGATGATTCCACCCATACTCAGGTACTCAACGCCGTCATGTGTAAAGAACATAAGATCTGAGAGATCCCGCCCGTTCAATCCCGGAATTTGCAATTCGGAGACAGCTGAATTCGGGCCGGTTATTCGCTTATCCAACACATACCCCGGCAATTGTTTCGACACATTCAAGTTGGTGATTACCTTTTTCAAATAAGAAATCGACGTATACTTCTCAGTCAGCAGATAATACTTCTTCCCGTCGCGCTGCATCCATGCTTCCTTGGTCTCAGCCGGAATATGTTGGGGCTGGAGCTTCTCGGCATTATATACAGACATAGCAATCTGCCCAAGACCCGGCACTAAAGTGTATTGACGAAGCCATAAGTAGATACGGCCGTTCTCCTCCGTCACGAAGCTGATCAGCGAATTTCCATCCGAACTATGGAACATGCCGTCCGCCGAATATTCGAAGGTTTGGACCGGATTATCAGGTGACAGCTCCGAAGTGATGGACATTACGCCGTCTTCGGATATTTTGATGTTCATCGTTGTACCGGTTGCGCCATAGATTCCCGAATACTGCAGCATGGACTCCGGCATATCAGATTTTACCGGCGCGCCGTATGACTTTTCAGGCTTGAATTCAGTAATTGTCCCTTTCTCTTTCAGCACCTGAAGCAGGATTTCATTCGCCAGAAGCTGATCATACGTGCCGTTCCCGCCGGAAGTGACAACAGCTGCCGCCATGTACTGTTCGGGAAGCACAACGAGCGACGCGTGATAGAAAGACGTGTCCCCGCCTTTGGTCAGCGCCTTCATCCCGTATTCGCTGAAGGGATACAGATTGACGCTGTCCCAGCCGAGACCGTATTCGAATGAGTTGTCCGCATCGTCAGGCCACAATGGCATCTTGTACTCGTCTTGCGCCATGGCCGCAGCCGATTTACCGGACAAGACTTCTTCCGCTTCCCCCGTGAAAACTTGCGAGAATCGAGCCAAATCTTCCGCCGTGGAATAAATGCCCCCAGCTCCGATCACGTTGATCGTCTCGCCCGGAAGTTGTTCTGCATATGTAGGATAATAGAGTCCCGCCATCTTCGCTTCGTCCGGAGAATCGAGCGGTGTCACTGTACTCGTCATACCCAGAGGTTCCGTAATATACCGGTGGATGTAAGCGGTAAAGTCCATGCCGCTAACCCGCTCAACCAGAATCTCGGCCAGCGTAAATCCGTCATTGCAATAAACCGAATAAGCGCCCGGGGCCGCCTTTAAGGTCTGACCGGCCAGTTGCTTAAGCAGTGTGTCGTGGGCATAGGTGTCGTTATCTTCGAATAAACCGGCGTTCGTAAACGAGGATCCCTTCAGCCCGGAAGAATGATTGAGCAGCATGCGCGGAGTAATCTGTTTGTAGCGTTCATCCTTCATCGTAAACTCTGGGATATACTGGACGATCGGCGTATCCAGATCGATTTTCCCTTGATCGACGAACTGCATAACGGCAACCGTGGTAAACATTTTACTCGTCGAACCGATCCCATACATCGTGTCTTTCGTGAGCGGCCTCTGTCCTTTCTCATCATTCTTGCCGGATTGGCCGGATACAACGATGTTGCCATGATCAATAATGGCGTATTGCACGCTGTTAGTATCGTAAGTTTTCGTGAGGAGATCTGCCTTTTCCTTTGCATCTTTCCGGGTTACTTCGTAGGTGAGCCCAGCTTCGTTAGATGGCGAGTCCATTTCCGCCATCGGCACGGTTATCGGAGCAGCACTTGACTCGACCACCTCAGATGTATCTAGTGCCCCTGCTGTGTTCTGCATCTCAGCTACTGGTGTGTTGTCGCTGCAGGCGGTTAACAGCAAAAGTAGACACAAAAATAGCACAGCTACAGTTATCCATCGACTTTTCATCATTCAAACTCTCCGTTCCGTTTTTTTGGAATAGATGTCAAATTTAGTTTTTACGAAAAGTTTCTGTTAGCTTATGAAACGCCTGCCAGTCTAATACTTTATTTTCTCAGTCTGCAACTTTATTTTCTCTGAACAATTAGCAGACTTGAGATGACCTCACTGCCCTTCTATTCAATTCATTAATCCGTTGAAATTCGGTTAGCATTAACCGATTCCCGGCGGATCAATTCCGGGACTAACTTCAATGTTCTGCCGGCTCCGCCGTTCATCACTTCAAGCAGCATTTCAGCAGCGAGTGTCCCCATGCGTTCGTACTGATGCCGCACTGTAGACAGCGGCGGGTTATTATATGCGGTAAAAAATGCTCCATCATAGCCCATTACTGAGATATCCTGAGGCACGGAGATGCCTTTGCGGGCAAGCTCCATAACCGCACCCATTGCCATTAAGTCATTTGCGCAGCAAACCGCCGTCAGCTCAGGTGCCCTTGCCAGCAGTTTCAGGACTGCCACCGCTCCGCTCTCCCCGCCAAAATCTCCATATTCCAGCTGGGCGGAATCATGGAGAGTCCCTGTTTCGGATAAAAATATCTCGCTGAAGCCCTTATAGCGTTCCTCGCATATGCTTACATCCGGGGGGCCAGTAATATAGCCGATTCTCCGATGTCCTAGCCCAATCAAATAGGCGGCTGCCATTTTCCCGCCTTCCCGGTCGTCAGAGGCAACCAGCGAGCAACGTGGCCCTACAGCTGAGCCAAGATTTACAGAGGGAATCTGCAGCTTTACCGCTTCCTTAATAAGCGGGTGATTCTTGGCAAAGGGTGGCATGAATACACAGCCTTCCAGATTTCTCATCCGCACCCATTCGGTTAAGCTGTTGGGCTTATACTCCGTAAAGGGCACTGAGAAAATTAGAATCTCCTTCTGGTAGAGCCGTAAAGCCTTTCTTAAGGTGGTAAAAATATCGTCGAACTCACGAATTGACTCCTTTTCCATCTCCGGCATGAATACACCAACCAGGTTGCTTTTACGGGTGACCAGTTGCTTGGCACCCAAATTGGGGACGTATCCAAGGGACTGGGCCGCTTCTTGCACGCGGGCTATGGTTCTCGGATGTACACCGTAACTGCCGTTCAACGCTCTGGATACGGTACTGACCGATAAGCCCAGCTTTTTCGCAATATGCTGTATTGTCACTTCCAAGCTGATCTCATCCTTTTGCGGCTTCCGCCAAAATTTTACCCGCCTCCACCTTTAAGAGCGTTTCCACATGATAGTCCTTTCCGGTATCCTGCTCAAGCTTGCGCAGAGCTTGACGCTGAGTTTTGGTTGCGGGTTGATCCTGTATGAGCGCGGCCAGATTGTCATGAGCGATTTTCCGCGCAAGGACAGGATCCTCCATCAGCTCAAGCATTTGGTACATCGCTGCTATTGCCTGTTCTTCACCCGCTATTCCATACCCGGAGTCTGTGCTTAGCATAAAGCGGTCGGGGAACTTTTTCATGACAGGAATGAATTGTTCCGGCGCACCCCCAGCTGGATTATAAATAGAGAACCCGGCAAAAAAGTCAGCATATAAATTGGGGTGTGCGGAAAGCAGCCGCTCAATCTCTTCCGGTGTATTGTAGGCATTCATATGCGCAAAAATCATCATCGTATCCGGATGCTCTTCCAGTGCCTGCTCCAGCTTCTCAACCGGCATACCGCTAGGCGGATCAATGTGCAGCAGCACCGGCACCTTGTATTCAGCGGCCAAATCATAGATTTGCGGGAGATAGCCATCGAGAGGATGATTGGCCTTCCAGGCCACCCGGGATACAACCGGTGACATCGTGGAGGCAGCAACGATTTCGCCAATGCCCATATATCCCTGCTCCAGATTATTTCTTACTACCGTCAGGCTCTCTGCGCGATGCAGGTCAAATCCGCAGAAATACGGAATAATAGTCTCCGGGTGCTCCTGATAAGCCTTCCATGCAAACATATCGGAAATAACGGCACTTGGTTCAGACACATCACCAAACAGTACTACTTGCTGCACCCCATGATCTTTCCAAGTCTTTAGCATAAGAATATACTTCATTAGACTGGCATCATGATTATGGGCGTCGATAAGACCCAGGTCCTTATACTTGGCAACTAAATCTGTCAGCGGATTGTCTGCCTGATCGGGAGCAATGCTGGCTTCTGCAGCGGCAGGTTCCGCTGTATTGGGCATAGAGGACTGTATTGTCTGTTCTAACACAGGGTCTGCTATATCTTTGGCTTGCTCATTCCGCAGATACAAACCAGCCAGTGCTGCGAGTACAATAATAGTGCCGAGCAGCCACACCACATTTCTGCGCATCATGATCAGATACCTCCTTATTTTCGGAAACGTTCCCGATATTAACGATAATTATAATTCTTTATCTATATTATGTAAATGTCGTTTTCGGGAACGTTTCCGACATAGTTGTCAAACCAGCCGTCGGCGGTTCTTTTGCAAACCACCGTGGCCGTCTGTATCCTACACTTGTTTTCCGTAGGCCTTGCCTTCTTTTATCTTCTGTACTTCATACATATTTACCGTTGTGCTGATGATAAAAGCCGGCTTCTCTTGGCCCCTGCTGTTGCGGTGACCCTGGATATGAGCATCACTTTTCTCCCAATTCTTCCACGCTTCCTCTGATTCCCAGCGGATCAGGAGCAAGACCTCCTCGTTATCCTTGCTCTTCTTGTTCAGCGTAATGCTGATATCAATGAGCCCTTCCATTTCCTCCAGCACCCCAGGTGCACTGAACTTTTCAATCACTTTATCGCTGTTCCCCTTCTCAATGACGATGGATCTGGTCTGAATAAACATCAATGATTCCTCCTATGATGCCATAAGCGCCTCTAGCTCTGCTGCTTTTGCTTGGCATATTCTCTTGTTTCAACTCACTGTTTTATTCTAATTGATAATCGTTATCATTTCTAGTCGGATAGAAAACAGTCTTTCTCTATTGAATAGGTGCATACTTCTTTTTTAACTGAACTCTCTCTTGTACGAGGTTTCAGGCAAATATATACTCGGTATAATTACAACCATCCTTTACTGGAGAAAGCTGGCCTGTTATGAATGTTCAGATCAAACTTGCGGACAAAGGCAAGTATGAAGAGAAGCTTGAAACGACTGTAGATGGGCCTAAGATGGTATTTCGATTTAATAATGGAGACAGACAGGAGCAATAGAGAATGGAAATTATAGGCGAGCGAATACAGCTAAGGGATTTTACCGGCAGCGACCGTACTTTTTTCGGGGAATTGGAGGGTCATGAGCTGACCACCCGTTTCGAGAACCACAAACCGGATGCCGCACAAATTCAAAAGGATTTTGAAGCAGCTTTATCACATGCACAGTGCAAACCCCGTGAACATTTCAATTTGATCATTTGCAGAACTGCAGATAACATCCCCTTAGGTGGCATCAGCCTTAAGCTGAACTGGTCAGAAATCAGGGAATGGGAAATCGGCTGGGCGCTGCATCCGGATTATTGGCGGCAGGGTTATGCTGCGGAAGCGGTCAGGCTGATGACCTGCTATGCCTTTGAGTCGCTTCAGGCCCATCGAATCGTAGCGTATGCCAACGCCGATAACATCCGCTCTGAGAACCTGATGATCCGGGTGGGCATGATCAAGGATGGCGTACTCCGGGAGACAAGATATTGCAATCAAACCTGGTGTGATGAGCTAATCTATTCGATGCTTGAAAGAGACTGGGTCCAGCTTAATGTATAAGGCTAGCAGCACTCCCTACAAGTATTCAATGATACCTCTCATCTACAGGGATAAAAGAGACTGGGTCAGCACGACTATGCTGACCCAGTTTATTACTATATAGATTGAACTTAAAAACTTGAGAAAAGGGAAAGGAGCAACGGAGGGGAATTTTGGAACTGGAGGAACGGTAGTGTCCGCCTGAAAGCTTTCCGAAGGAAAGCTAGCATCATTGAAAGCATAAGCAGTCTTCGGATTTCTACCGCTATAGCGGTTAAAATCAAGAAATTTGAAGACAACAGCGGCCGGAAGTCCAAATATTCACTGTAGTTGCGACTGGTCCTGAAATCTAAAACCACAAGTTCAATCTATATAGTTTCAGTGTGTACAAGGCAAAGGTTATTGATTAACTACAGGAATCTTAAGCTTGATCTCCGATAGTCCCTCTTCCTCTGATCCAGTCTTAATTAACAGCTCCATAGACCTTGGGTTATCCAAAAGATTGCTGCTGAGCAGATAACTAAAACCCTCATCCGTCCCGCCCCCGGAGTACGAGAGAAGCTGATCCACATCCTTTTTCGTCTCAGAGGCAATTTCCGTTCCTCTGATCGCCACAAACAATTTGTCTCTTATCTGCCATTGATCACGCTCGTCCTCCTTCATCGCCATATTCACCCTGGTCATTAACGGAGAGAATTCAACCTGGGTCAGCGTTATCTCATGCCCTTCAAGTGTAAAAGTCTTGTCGGGATATATGGTTTGGGTTGGATGCTCCTTAAACTTGGAAGCTAAAGTAAAACTGATTTTAAGACTGGGAGAATATTGTACATCTTCATAAGCAATTTCCGAATTGGGGTCCTCCATCATGCCAGGATCTACCAAAGCAATTTTAAAATCCGCTTCCAGCTGTTCAGGGAATGGCTTGTTACGGTCGAGGTCGAACGTGCTCCGCCCGATGAATTTACTGTAACTCTTCACACCCGGTCCCCTAAAATGGCTGGCCACCCGCATCGTATCTTTCAAATAACTGTTCGTTGCCTTGTCTTCAAGTTTTGCACTATTTATACTGTGAATCTCTTTAGCGTTATCTGTGGTAGCCGTGTATAGCATAATAAGCTTATTCTCGTCCGCAGTAACGGCGTTCAAGGTCACCGTAAACCCTTCGCTGCTCACCGATTTGTTGATCTTTTGAATATATCCGTTTCTAAGTGCGGAATAGACGGTTTCGTCGTCGACATCAAATGAAGAAAGATCTTTGAAATCCTCCAGCCCTGTCCAGTCGATTCTTTGCAACGGCCGGGCCGTTTGCGGCTCTGACTGGATATAGGGAAGAACAAACAGCAGAATGGCGACCGCAGCAGCTGCGGCAAATCCCATGAATGTGCTTCTGGAGAATAAAGCCATCTTGCTTTTTCGCTTACCCCTCTCAAGCCCCTTTTGAACCGCAAATCTTATCGCGCTGCTCTGCTGCTCCAATTCCACTTCTACCTGCTGGTGCATCTGAACCGCGTTTGACAGCAATTCCTCTTCTTCCTTGTTACTGATCATTCCAGTCACCCCGATTCCTGATAATCGTCCTAAGCTGCTTAAGCCCTTTATGCTGCCAGGTTTTGATTGTCCCTTCCGGCTTATTCAACAATTCCGCAATCTCGGTCAACGTCATGTCATTGTAGTATTTAAGCAGCAGCACATGACGGTACTTGGGTTTCACTTGTTCAAGTGCCCAGAGCATTTCCATCCTGCTGGTATTATGCATTGTAACGGGCTCCTGCATTTGTTCGTCCGCTGTCGGAACACTGCGCTTGCGTCTTCTCTGCTCATCTATGCAGACATATATCAGAATCCGGATGATCCAAGATTTAAATGCCTTGGGATCTTTCAGCGTTTTCCGCTTGATCCAGGCCCGGCAGGTCATTTCCTGTACCGCTTCCAGCGCATCGTTCCGGTTGCCCAAATAACTGTAAGCTATACGATACAGCTGCTCGCTATGCTCTATCACAGTGTCATAGAACACAGATTCTTCCCGCGACACTGTACTGCTAACCCTCTTCATCTCTACCCCGGACATCGTCATCTTTCCTCCTCCTTCCCCCTTACCTTACATAGTTAAGACGGGGAGAGCGCGCAAACAGTTTTCTTAAATTGTAATTTATCCTTTGCTTCAGTCCGCAAAGTGAATATTGACAAAAAAAAGCCGTAACCCAGCCTTTCAGCGGGACTACGACTTTAAGATAATTGTATATTACAGCACCCAGTTTCCTTTGCGGAACACGGGTTCAATGGTACCATCCGCCAGTTCACCGTCGATATCAAGCTCAGCTGAGCCGACCATGAAATCAACATGCGTTAAACTTACATTGGCGCCTTTCGCCAGCAATTCTTTACTGCTAAGTCCAACGCCGCCTTCAATATTAACAGGGTAGGCACTGCCCAGTGCAAAATGGCAGGAAGCATTCTCATCGATGCCTGTATTATAGAATACCCGGCTCATACGGGAAATTGGTGAGTCGTGCTGCACCAGGGCCACTTCGCCCAGATAGGAAGCACCTTCATCCGTTTCCAGAAGTGAAGTCAGATGCTCACGCCCGGACTCGGCATCGTATGCGGTAACCTTGCCGTTTGTAAAAGTAACGGTGATGCCATCCACTAGACGCCCGTTCAAATTCAAAGGAAGGGTACTGGCCACTGTGCCGTTGACGCCTGTGCGACGCGGCATCGTATAGATTTCTTCCGTAGGCATGTTCGCTACGAAGTATACTCCGCTGCCATTCTCCCCGCCGCCACCGCGCCACAAATGGCCTTCAGGCAGCTCCACATGCAGGTCCGTGCCGGGGGCGCGGTAATGCAGGCTTTTGTAGCGCTTGGCATTCATCCGGTCCTGGCTTTGCTTCAGTTGGGCAATATGCTCCCGCCAGGCAGCAACAGGGTCCTCACTGCCTACGCGGTTCATCTGGAATACCGCTTTCCACATCGCTTCCACTCGTTTTTCTGCTGGAAGATCGGCAAATACCTTATCCGCCCATGCACGCGTCGGCGCTTTGATGAGGGACCAGCTGATTTTATTGTTCCGGGTATAGTTCTGATATTTCTTCCGCGCCACTGCAGCAGCCTTGACGGCTGTTGATACTTTCGAGGAATCAATGCCGCGGAACAGCTCCGGATCGGGTACTTTAATATGTAAGATTGCTCCACCCTCTTCGGCAAAACCCTCCAGCATATCCGCATGCCATTGCGGGTAATAACCAAAAGAGTCTTCGGGAGCCTTTTCGTAACGGATGCGCGTAACCGCCTCATCATCCCAGTCAACCATGACGTATTTAGCACCGGCCTCATAGGCTTTGCCTACGATCAGGCGCGTAAGCTCGGCTGTCTCCAGGGGAGAATGGATCATCAGCACTTGTCCAGGCTGTACATTTACTCCGACCTTCACAACGAGGTCCGCATATTTCTCCAGCATCACTTCAAAATCCTTCATGACTTCTTTTCCTCCATATCCAAGATTGCTGTAGTTCTACAAATCCAAACGAACTGCTCTTGTTATTTTAACGCAAATTGATCCACGTTGCGATTCTTTATGATTTGACCTCTACTGTTGTTCATTCCCCACCAGTTTACCAGAGTAAGTACCGGATTCGTCAGACTGTATCCTAATAAGCGCCCTGCCAATTTCAGTATGATTACTGTAGGCAGTAAGGGTCAGTTCACACTCCCTATTCTTGCTGGGTAATGGCGACCAATAAATCGTATCTCCGGATGCAATGGCCGTCTTTGTTCCGAGCTCATGCACCATATAATCCGGCGGAGTCCAGCGAAGAAAACTGCCCTCTGTTGTCTGCAGCCTGATTTCATCCGCGCCGTCAGCCGTGATCTGTATCGGAAATCCCGGCGACCTGCTGTTGGTCACACGATAGTCCCCGATGGGGAACTTAATTTCCGGCTGTACCTGTTGCGGCTCACCGTTTGCGGCATACACCGTTACCGCGAAGATGTCTGACAGGAAGGGGCGTTGACCCGGCTGGCGCTGGCCGTTACTCTGGATCAGAAACAAACTAAGCAGTGAAAGAAGAACCAGCGCTGCGGTGATGATGGATACGGCAGGTTGTAGTCTATAACGACGGGTTAGCACAGGCTTACCTGTATCCGATTCAGCTTTTTCCTGAACGGCTTTCTTCACTATCCTCTCTGCAAGTTCTGTTGAAGCCGTAATCTTCCTCATCCCATTCACATATTTATTCATCCTCCATCCCTCCCATTACGGCTTTCAGCCGCTCTCTTGCACGCTTCAGCTGCGTGCGGACTGTACCTTCTTTATACTGCAGCATTGCGGCGATCTCTGCCGTGCTGTAATTTTCGAAATAATAGAGATGAATGACTATCCGGTATTTGACGGGAAGCTTCAGCACTGCTGATACCACCTCCCGCTCCTCCGCTTCAGGTATGGGCAATTCCGGTCTTTCCAGAGCAGAGATGTACCTTTTCCATGGGCTTCGCAGCATGTCCTTACACCGGTTAATAGTGACTCTTATCATCCATGCCCGTTCATGATCCTGATCTGCAAACTCAGGATGATGCTGGAACAGTCTGATAAAAACATCCTGGCAAATATCCTGCGCATCAGCCATATTCCTGACATAAGCTAAGGCAAGCCGCAGTACCATGTCTGAATGTTTCCGGACCATTTCAGTTATGTATTTCTCAGTGCAGGGCAATTGTTTCTCCAATCCGTCTCCCCCCTTCACTGATAACACGCCGGAACCAGCGAATATGTTTCACTTCTTCACAAAAAAACGGCCCCATGCAGGAGCCGCTGTCTGTTTCTCATAGATAGGGCAAAGGGTTCTTTTAACCGGTGCAACATCAGTGACTATTTTTTATCCACCTGCAACAAGGTCACGGTCTTCACAGCGTAAGTATGCTGAATCTTTTCTTCTGCGATGATATTCAGTTTGGTCAGACTGGCCACCTTTGCCGGATCGGTCTTTGAGAGCAGACGCCAAACCTCCGGGTCGGACAACGTGTTGTACAGCTTTTCATCATCATATTCCTTGCGGTTCTGCGTGACAAGCTTAACCTTGTAGCTGCCAATCACTGCCTCCGTCTCCCCGAGTTCACTGCAGTAAGACAAAATATCCTGCCGCAGCTCGGCCAGTTCCTTCTCAAGCTCCTTTTGTTTTGTTTTGAGTTTATAATACTGCTGAACCTTCTTCTCCATCATTGCTCACGCTCCTCTCCAAACATATGTATGCCGGATGAGGCCAATAAATAAGTTGAGCCCTATTCCATAAACTTCTATAATAAAATAGATTCTGCTGCAGTGATTCCGCCAGTAAGCAACGTCTAACAGCAAGGGTATCTTCATGTGCGGGTAAGCTCAGTAAACTAACAAAATGGCAGGTGAACCATGTTTCAATCGTATCTATTTCCGATCTCTTACGCCTTTATGACCTTTCCTGTAGCGGCGCTGTTCTTCACGCTGCCTTTTCTCATTGTTCAATACCGGAAGCATGGATATATCAACAAGATCAGGGCAGTTGTTCTTTATTTGCTGCTGCTCTATCTGCTGAACGCCTTATATCTCATCATGCTGCCGATGCCGGCGTCCCGGCACAACCTGCCCCCTTCGGGCAATACAATTCAGCATATCCCACTGCAATTTATTCAGGAGATTCTGAAAGAAGGCAATTTTTCCGTTCAGCAACCCTCAAGTTATCTGGCATTACTGCGCGAGCCTGCATTTCTTCAGACCATGTTCAACATCGTCTTGACGATTCCCTTCGGCTTGTTCCTGGGCTACTACTTCCGCACCAGGTGGGTGGTGTGCATTCTGCTGTCCTTTTCGCTCTCATTGCTGTTCGAGGTCACACAGATCACCGGCATTTACGGTATCTTTGATTATCCTTACCGTATCTTTGATGTCGACGACCTGATCACCAATACGCTTGGCGGGATGATCGGATTCAGAATTGCCTTGTGGATTTCAGGATTGCTCCCAAAGATCGAACAGCTCGACAACCACGAGGATCTGGCGGCCAAAAGAGTCACCTTCACCCGACGCAGCATCGCATTTATGCTGGATGCCTTCGTATGGCTGACCGGGCTCACTCTGCTGAATGCTTTGTCTGTATCAGGAGCATTCTGGATATCAACCAGTGTCTTCTGTCTGCTGGTGCCCTGTCTGGCCGGAGGAAGAACACTTGGCAAATGGATTGTGCGCATCCGCATAAGCACTCAAGGGGAACGGCTCCGGCTATGGATGCTGATCACCAGATACTTGCTGCTGTATGGGCTCCTGATTGGAATGAACCGCCTAATTCTTGTTTCTTCTCAGCTCGACGGTCTGACTCCTGCCCTAGCAACAGTTGTTCGTATTGCTGTATTTCTAGGGGATATGGCCTTCATTGTTCATCTATTTATCGGAATCTTTAAGAAAAAACGAGTGTTGTTCTATGAGAACATAAGCCAGACCTGCAATGTAATTACATGGCCGGAGAAGCCGCAGGAATCCGCTAAGGATGTTACAGATTCAGTTGTCAATTAAGAGAGTTGTTCATGAATAGCTAAAGAGGCCATGTTCCCCTTACCGGGGACGCACGGCCTCTTTGCCTTTTGAAAGTATAATATAATTAGGAATCCAGTTCCTTAATCGTCAGCACCACCGGACAATGGTCGCTTCCGAGGACATTACACTCGATACCGGCCTCCACCAGCTGCGGAGCCATCCGTGATGAAGCCAGGAAATAATCAATCCGCCAGCCGACATTGCGCTCTCTGATCTTCGGCATATAGGACCACCAGCTATACGCCCCTTCTGTGTCAGGGTAAAAATATCTAAAGGTATCCACAAAACCCGAGTCAAGCAACGTCGTCATTTTACCGCGCTCTTCATCGGTAAATCCTGAATTCCCCCGGTTGGATTTCGCATTTTTCAAATCAATATCCTGATGGGCGACGTTGAGGTCACCGCAGACTACAACCGGTTTATGCTGATCCAGCGCCAGCAGATAATTGCGGAACCGGTCCTCCCATTCCATTCTATATCCCAGACGGGTCAAATCCCGTTTGGCATTCGGAGTATATACATTTACGAGATAGAAACCGGCAAATTCCAAAGTAATAATCCGGCCTTCCGGCTCTGTATCCTCCTCTATTCCATATCGTACGGAGAGCGGTTTGATTCTGGTAAAGACCGCCGTTCCCGAATACCCCTTCTTAAGGGCATAATTCCAATATTGCATATATTCCTCACCCTGCTCCAGGACAATTTGCCCCTCCTGCAGCTTTGTTTCCTGCACACAGAAGATGTCTGCGCCGCTTTCCTTAAAGAAATCGTTAAAGCCTTTGTTCACACAAGCTCTCAGACCATTTACATTCCAGGACACCAGCTTTATCATCGTCATTCTCCTTACATTTCACTAGAATTATCCCCAGTGTAACATATTATAAGCTGTTTAGAGTTGCTAGGCATGATACAATAACTGGGCTTGCTTCTTCCAATCTACTAAAATACGCGGGGGTTCATATAAGTGATGAATATACCAAAACTGCTACGCAGCTTTAACTTTTTATATTTTGCCCTGCTCGCCATGTTCATTCCCTTTCTTCCGGTCTACCTGGATAATCAGGGTCTGAGTCCGGCACAAATCGGATTCGTTGTCGGCACCGGCGGTTTCATAACGATAGTCGCCCAGCCGCTATGGGGAATGATCAGTGACCGGACCAAAACAATCCGCAAAGTACTGCTGTTCCTGCTGCTGTGCTCCGCCATTGTCGGCTACCTGCTGTATATCTCAAGCAGTTACAGCCAACTGATTCTGTTCGCTATGCTGCTCTACTTTTTCCTAATGCCGATTGATCCGTTGACAGAAAGCCTCAATTTCCGTATCGCCGAGTCTTCCGGGATCAGCTACGGCTCGATCCGCACCTATGGAGCGCTCGGTTATGGTATCATGGCGCTGCTGACCGGATATGTAATGTATTATTTTGGCGCACAAGGTCTAGGACTGCTGTTTGCCGGCAGCAGTCTGCTAGGCTTCCTGGTCAGCTGGAACATGCCGGATGCCCCGGTTACCGGGAAACCGGTCACCCTGGACAGTCTCAAGCATTTCCTCTCCAACAAAGAAACGCTGTTATTTCTGCTGCTGGTCTTTGTCAGCTCTGTACCGGCAAGAATGAACGATACTTTTCTGGGGGTATATATTATTGATCTGGGCGGAGGATCGGCGTTGGTGGGACAGTCATTTTTCCTTGCGGCAATAAGCGAAATCCTTGTCTTTGCCTTGAGCTTCTGGTGGCTGCGCAAAGGCAAAGAGCTGATTATCATCGCTTTTGCGGGAGCCTTCTATTTCCTTCGTTTCTTTATTTCTGCCTGGGTTACCGATCCGCAGCTGCTCACTTACCTGCAGGTTCTGCAGTTGCTCACATTTCCCGTCTTCTACTCGGCGGCTATCCAGTACTTGTACAGCATTGTACCGGAGGAATGGCGGGCTACGGGCCAGACAGTGCTGGCACTTCTGTTCTTTGGGGTGTCGGGCATCCTGGCCTCATATGCGGGAGGTGCCATTTATGACAGGTTCGGGGGAAAAACGTTCTTTTTATGCGTATCAGCAATGTCCTTTACCGGCATGATCTTTGGCCTCATTCTTTACCGGATTTATGGTAGAAATAGCCGTAAGGGAGAACATGCAGCAACTCTATAAGACCGGATGCCGCGTCAGCGCTAAGGAGTATCAATATAATCTGGAGAGCACAATGATTGGAATAATGATCCGTTCGCGGAACGTTCTAAATTGTGCTAATCTCTTAAGTCATTCGCTGCTGCATTAATAGAAACGGAGAATATAATGTTCTATCATTGGAAAGCAGAGCTGCCTCTGATTTCTAATGTAATGCCAGAGTATCCCGCCCATGCTCTCTCATTTCACTCCCCCTGCTAACATCCCTGGACGTTCAACGGCCAGGGATGTTTTGCGCGCTATAAGATAAACAGATTACATACTGCTTGTT
This sequence comes from Paenibacillus sp. FSL L8-0340, assembly GCF_038593145.1. Taxonomy (NCBI): domain Bacteria; kingdom Bacillati; phylum Bacillota; class Bacilli; order Caryophanales; family Paenibacillaceae; genus Paenibacillus; species Paenibacillus sp. FSL L8-0340. The sequence goes on along the minus strand of NZ_CP151967.1, from coordinate 3,217,223 downwards.
CTTAGAACTCCCCTTCAGGCATAGGTCCCGTATATATGGATTGCGGACGAAAAATACGGTTGTTGGCGGCTTGCTCCAGAATATGCGAGGTCCAACCCACAATTCTGCCGGACGTAAACGTAGGGGTGAAGATCTCCGGGTCCAGTTCCAGTGCCTGCAGGATCGCGGCAGCATAGAACTCAACGTTAGTGAACAACCGGCGTCCCGGTTTGAATTCCTCAAGCAGGCGGATCGCCGTATGCTCGACATGAATCGCCACATCAAAGGAAGGATCCTTGCCGATCATTTCCTCGGTAGCAATCTTGAGCGCTTCGGCGCGGGGATCTTTGGTCTTGTAAATGCGATGACCGAAGCCCATAATCTTGCCACCTTTATCCAGAACCTCACGGATCCATGGCTCAGCCCGCTCCTTCGTTCCAATATCCGCCAGCATCGAGATGACTTCGGAGGGTGCTCCGCCATGCAGCGGACCTTTCATCGCCCCAATGGCACCACATACGGCTGCACACATATCAGATTCAGTGGAGAGAACCACGCGTCCGGCAAAAGTCGAGGCATTCATTCCATGCTCCATGCAAAGAATCAAATACGCACTTAGTGCCTGCACATGGGCTTCCTCCGGAATTTGTCCATTCAGCATATACAAATAATTAGCGGCATGCCCAAGCTCTGGAAGCGGCTCCACAATAGGCAGTCCTTTTAACCTGCGGTATCTGTAAGCAATAATCGTTGGCAATAGCGCAGTTAACCGCACGGCTTGCCGGAGCGTCGGCGGCCATGTTGCATTCCCCTGCTCCCCTAAAGCAGCTACTGTGCTTTGCAGAACCAGCATCATCGGAACCGAAGCCGGGAGCAGATCAACAATTCTGCACAGATACTCCGGCATCGCTCTGGCCGCTGCCATTTCCAGCTTCAACATCTCCAGTTCCTCCGAACTTGGCAGCTGGCCATTCCACAGCAAATAAGCTACTTCTTCGTAACTTCGGCTTATTGCAAGTTCTTTCGCCCAATATCCGCGGTAAACCAAATAACCCTTTTCTCCGTCTACCAAACCAATTTCTGTTTCTCCAGCCACTACGCCTTCCAACCCGCTTACTGTTGCCATTGCACTTAACCCCTTTTCCGATCCAATAGGAATTGAACACTATATTAGGAGTATATGCTGTAAACCCCATATTGCATATTTATAGTTTTTTATGAATACATAAAAATAATTTATCAGGTTAATGGATCGCAGGCTGCCCGATAAGCTGCTTCAGCTTGGATTCTGTATTTGAAGCTCCTGCGGGGGTATAGATGCTGCAGCGCAGATCCGTGCTTCCGTGAACCTGAAGTGAGGTTAGATGAAACAGCATCTTACCGGCTTTGGCATGGCGGAATTCGAGCACCACATCGGGAGCTGAGCTAACTTGGCTCTCCTCCCAAAGTGCTTGAAACGCAGGATGTTTGCCCTTCATCTCCGCAATAAAATCATCATACCAGTGATCCTCAACATACTGCCCGTAGTACGCCCGGAAAATAGCCAGATAACCCCTGACGAATTGTTCCCAGTTCACGGCAAGCCGCTGAAATTCCTTGCGTTCGAACAAGAGGCGGATCATGTTCCGTTCTTCTTGCGGCAACGACGCAAAATCCAGAAAAACATGCGCCGCCGCTTCATTCCAGCCGACGATGCCGCAGCGCCGGTCCGAAATAAGGGTCGGGCAGGTGGTAAGCTCCTGCAGAATTTTCTGTAGTGGCGGGCTGATGACGGAAACCTCCACCTGCTCAAATGGCATACTTCCGGGACCATTCTCAAGGGCCAACGCGAATAAATAGCTTCGCTCATCCTTGGTCAGCTGCAGTGCGGAGGCAATGCAATCCAGCACAGAGGCCGATACTTTGATATCACGTCCCTGTTCCAGCCAGGTATACCATGTGCTGCTGACTCCGGCAAGTTGCGCTACCTCCTCTCTGCGGAGCCCGGGTGTTCGTCTGCGCGTCCCTTCCGGCAAGCCTGCGTCAGCGGGAGAGATCGCCGCCCGGCGTGATTTTAAGAAATCTGATAATGCCTGAAGCCTCGTCTGATTGGACAATATCTGTTCCTGCCTTTCTGAAACCGTCCTATAAATAGTAGTAATTATACTAGTATAAACTACAACTTGTAATAGGATAAGTAAAGTGGAAAAATACTAGTATAACCCCTATATACAAGGATGGAGGAAGACAATTATGGAACGCGTTGTAATTACCGGGATGGGCTTGATCTCACCGCTCGGCAACACTGTAGAGCAATTCTGGAGCCGCCTGACTGCAGGCGAATCGGGAGTTTCCGAAATAACTTCATTTGATCCCTCACATTTCAAATCCAAAATTGCCGCTGAGGTGCGGGACTTCGATCCTGAGGGCAGATTCGGCCGCAAGGAAACCCGCCGGATGGACCGGTTCACCCAATTTGCACTGGCTGCCGCCGAAGATGCGTGGGCGCATTCCGGTCTTCAGCGGGATCAGATTGACAGAGAACGGCTTGCTGTATATGTAGGTTCCGGGGTAGGCGGCATTCATACCTTGATGGAGCAAGGGGATATACTGCGGACACGGGGACCGGAACGAGTCAGTCCCACCTTGATACCCATGCTGATCTCTAACATGGCGGCTGCGACGATCAGCATTAAGCTGGGAGCGTTGGGTCCTACTCTCTCCCCGGTCACCGCCTGTTCAATCGGCAATACGGCGATCGGAGAAGCGTTCCGGTTAATCCGTTACGGCGGGGCTGATTGTGTAATTGCCGGAGGCTCCGAGGCGGCGGTCAGCGAGATTTCGTTAGCCAGCTTCGGAAACGCCACTTCCTTATCTACCTGCAACGATGAGCCCGCGAGAGCCAGCCGCCCGTTTGACGGCAGGCGTGACGGGTTCGTTATCGGCGAAGGCGGCGCGATTATCATTCTGGAATCACTCTCCCACGCCTTGCGCAGAAATGCCGTGATTCATGGAGAAGTCATCGGTTATGGCGCCAGCTCTGATGCTTATCACATGGTAGCCACCCATCCGGAAGGCATCGGTGCTTATCAGGCGATGAAGCTTGCACTCCGCGAAGCGGGAATCAAGCCGGAGGAAGTGGATGTTATCAGCGCCCATGCAACCAGCACCATTATCGGGGACCGCTCGGAAACATTGGCGATTAAGAAGCTGTTCGGGGAAGCGGCTTACCGCATTCCGGTTACCGCCAACAAGTCGATGACCGGCCACACGCTTGGAGCTGCCGGCGGGCTGGAAGCCATCGCTCTGATTCAAAGCCTGAGTAGCGGCATCATTCCGCCTACCATCAATCAGGAAACCCCTGATGAAGTATGCGACCTGGATTATGTGCCTAATATTGCCCGCAAAGGCGAGCTCAAGATTGGAATCTCCAATTCTTTTGGTTTTGGCGGCCATAATGCCGTTATTGCCCTAAGCAAGTACGACAATGGATAACGTAATCCGACCTGCAAGTGGAAACGGCTTCGCCGCCCTCCGCCCTCATAAGGACGGTGTCCGTTTCAGAGAGAGATTGAAGGATAATATATTGCATGAAGCAAATAAATGCTTATATTTTCAAAAAAAGGCTCCAGCTCACCGTTCTTTACAGTGGGCTGGAGCTTTTGGTCAAATCCATAGTAATAGATCTATTTGCTCTCTGCTGCTGGCGAGACATGACTTCCCCAGATAGCAATCCCCCCGGCAGAAAGTGCGCTGAACGTCATGACTTGGCTCTCAACGGCTTCATTCCATTCTTGCAGGAAGACACCACTGTACACAGTCCCGTCTATTGTCAGCTCAGCATTGTGTTCTCCGCTTATCGTCCATGTTCCCGTTACCGCTCCCGATATCTTACCGTCGCCGCCCAGCTGAATCAGTTCCGACTGAATTGTAGTTGCAGTAATGTCTTTGCCATGATTCACATATTTGTAATCTCCGGCGACTTCCGCTGCAGTATAAGTCCCGATCTTCTCACCGCTGTAACGATGAGGAGCGACAACCGGCCAGCCGTCCTTGTTCATGAACATCTGATGTACGCGGACTTCGTGTTCTTCTCCCCGGTTAGGGAAACGCGTATGGAAGATCAGATAATATTCTTTCTTCTTCGCATCATAATAAGCCGAATTATGTCCCGGTGACAAGTAGCCCACCTCGCTTACAGCATTCTCAGTTGAACTATTGATGAACTTAAAGTTGCCCATCAGCTTCACCCCGTAAGGTGAATAAGCCGGATCATCGAACAGCTTGCCGGCCGTGCCCTTGGCGTCAATCATCGCTTTGCCTTCGGAATCTTCAAAGGGACCATCAGGATTCTTGGAACGCGCTACGCGGATATTATAGCCGCCTTTGGTGTCCAGTCCCCCGTAGGAGAGAAACAGATAATAGTAATCGGTTTCAGGACTGTACAGCATATAAGGGCCTTCAATCCGGGCGTGATTTGCTCCCAGCAGCTTTTTGCCATAGCCTTGATCCGGTAACGGGAAGCCGGTAGCTGCATCCAGCTCCATAATGAAGATCCCGCCGGAATAGGAGCCGTACACCATCCACAGCTTACCCTCTTTATCAAAAAACACATCAGGGTCAACCACATTCGGTTTGACAGCAGCATCATAAATTTCACCGTCATTGCCTACACCAGCCATGCCGGATTTCAGGATAATCCCCTGATCCTTATACGGTCCTTCAATCTTGTCGGCTACCGCAATACCCATTGCAGACAACGGAGAATCCCCACGGCAGGCGTTATAGTACATATAGAACTTCCCGTCTGCCAGCTGAATCACATCCGGTGCCCACAGTGTGTCCGACTGGGCCCAACTCAGGGTCTGGCTCAATTCCTCGGTGACGTTGGGAATCAGCACGTTGCCGTCTGCTACGCCGGAGGAAATTTGTTTCCATGATATCAGGTCCTTGGATTTGGCCGAAGCCAAATGGGAACCGAATACATAATATGTATTGTTCACCTTAATAACAGAAGGATCATGTACTGAAACATTATCGAACTTCGGCGTACCGCCATCACCGCTGCAGCCCGCCAATAATGTTAACGAAATCAATGTGGTCAATGTGTATTTTTTCATTATATTACCTCCTATGTATACCCTTACATTTTGCTGTGAAAATAACAATTAGTCAATAATTTTATTTATACATATTAGTTTCGTTTTAAATATATATGAAATATATATTTCTGCTCCCACGCAAAAAAGCGCCAAGCCTTACGAAGGCCTGACGCTAAGCTCAATAGTATACCATTACTTGATCTAACTAATTCACGCTGAAGCTTTCCACCAGAACCGGCTCTGGATAAGCATTTTTCAGTACGCGTTGTCTCTTCTTCACAACTTCAGGCGGCTCTACAGCCGGAGCCATCGGATGCATCAGCCAGGATTTCACCAAATGGGAGTCCGAAACCTTATACATTGGCGGCTCTTTCTCCATATCGATTTGCATCGCATAGGTGCTGCGCAAGGCAAAGGCGTCGCCCTTAGGCGGTTTGATCAGATCGGGAGGGGTTCCTGGAATGGCTGTAAGCTTGGTGCCTTTGCTTTCCAGACTCGGCATGGAAGCGAGCAATCCCCAGGTATATGGATGTCTTGGGTCATAGAAAATTTCTTCCGCTGTGCCCATCTCGACAATTTGTCCGGCATACATAACAGCTACACGGTCGGCCATTCGGGCCACGACACCGAGATCATGGGTGATAAAGATGATTGCTGTATCAATTTTCTTCTGGATATCCTTCATCAGGTCAAGAATTTGCGCCTGAATCGTTACGTCGAGCGCTGTTGTCGGCTCATCGGCAATCAGCAGCTTAGGGTTGGCTGCAAGTGCCATAGCAATAACGACACGCTGGCGCATCCCGCCGCTGAACTCATGCGGGTACTGCTGGAAACGACGCTCAGGTGAAGGAATTCCCACCAAATTGAGCAATTCGACACCCCGTTTGTATGCAGCGTCTTTGGACATTTTCTCATGTTTGAACAGAACCTCGGTAATTTGCTTACCGACCTTCATCATCGGATTCAGCGAGGTCATCGGATCTTGAAAGATCATACCGATTTCCTTACCGCGAATCTTCTGCATTTGCTTCTCACTCTTCTTAATCAGGTCTTGACCATCGAACAAAATCTGTCCACGTTTATAAATGCCCTGCGGCTCAGGAACAAGCTTCATGACCGCTTGGGAAGTTACGCTTTTACCGGAACCGGATTCGCCTACAATCGCCAGTGTTTCCCCTTTATTTACATGGAAGTTGACGCCACGGATTGCTTGCACTTCTCCGCCGCGTGTTTTGAAAGATATTGCTAGGTCCTTTACCTCTAAAAGGCGCTCCATCCTGTCACCCTCTCTGCTCTTTTCAAGATATGATAATGATTCTCAGTATATAGAAAGGCAATAAGTATTATTTTATCTATCTTTATAGTCTTACGTCAAGTGCTTTCTGAAAATGTGTCTTTAGAGATTCAAGCGGTTTCACCCTTGATTGCGGCGCATTCTGCTCTTCATCAGGCCCCAGACAGCCGGTGGAGCCAGGCATAGCAACAGCAATAGCGACCAGCCTATATCCGCAAAGCTAACGGTCTCTGTCTCCAGCAGCCTGTAAAAAGCATAAAGTGAATAAGGCAATGCTACTAACAACGCGGTTACTACGCCGGGAGTATACAGTTTCAAAAAGACACTTTGCCCCAGATGTGTAAAAACATGCAGCAGAAAAACGGCAAGAACCGCCAGATATAACAAGTAAAAAGAAAAGAATACTGCAAGTACGGTCACTGTTACTATCAGAATATACACGAACAGCACATCCATAGCAAAAGCCCGCGTCGTCATGCGCATGGTACTCCTATACATTGTGCTCATGTACTTAGGAAGAGTCTCTTCCACGCGGCTGCCGTATTTGCCTGCCCAAGACTCAACAGTAAGAATTTCTTCAAAATCATGAAACATGAAGCATACAGGCAGCAACCACAACAAGCTTATCGTATCGATATGAAGATTCAGCCAACTCAGCATTTGTAAACCATCCTCCCACAAAACATGTGTTTCCGGTTAATCAGAGCAGCAAGAAGACCGGTCTCCCTTCAGAGGACCGGCCTTCCGCGTTCTATTTTATGGCCTCACCGCTGCCGGTGAATGTTCTCCAGCTCTCCGCCAGGTTATCCAAGGTCCAGCTTACATGATTCTCATCCTTATACTGCCGTGAATAACACTCAATCACAAGGATGAGGTCGAGATACAGGTCATAGAGTTTCTTGCGCCGCAGCTCGTTCGGGCTTTCGAAGGTGAGACCATAGCCTTTGTGGAAGGCTGCTGAGTCCTCGAAGTGCCGGAAATAATACTCCTGCAGCACATCGCCCCACAGCGCTCTCTCCCAATCAATAATGGAGACAATAACTCCATCCTTCACAAACAGATTGCCATTCCACAAATCCCAATGCACAAGCCGGGGTTCCGTCACCTCATCAAGGGCAGGATAATATTGCTCCAGCACCCGTTTAATTTCATCGTGGGACGCCGGTAATTTGGCTTCCAGTCTGGCGGCATCAGCAAGCAGGTTATTCATCAGCGAAGTGAAGCTCTCCCGCCATGAGGCTACCGTTCATTCCGGCATCTGTCCAAACAGGCCAAACCGCGGTCCCTTAATCTCGTTAATCAACCGCTGGTACCGTCCCAGCTCCTGCTCGATGGAGGCTCTTTGCTCGACGGACAAAGTATCTTTCACTTCACTGTAGGGCTGCCCTTCAATCTTCTCCATGAAAAAATAGGGAGATGGGATCAGTTGGAGGCTTTCGTCATAACTGTATACGGCTGGCACAGGAATATCACCGGCTGCCTTGACCAGCTGCAGGGCTTCTACTTCTGCCCGCATAATATCCTTCTCATAGCTTAACGTTTCGGTCTCATCTGCAGGAGCAATCTTCAGAATCACAGTCTGGCCATTGCTTAATTCAAGATCGTAAGCCGTATTAAAAAAACCTCCGGTCAGCTCCGAGCAAGAGACAATCCCCGCTTCTTTGCCGAAAGCCGTCTCAACCAGCAGTGCCAGCTGCCCGTCATCCAATTTGACTTTAGTGAAGCTATCCATAGAACTTATACCCACCACATATCAGCAAGCGGCTCTTCAATCAGCACTTGACGAAGATTGTCTACCGCTTTGGAGAACCCTTCTTCAATGGACATCAGTCCATCTTCATGTTCGATACTGACTACATAATCATAACCTACCAATCGAAGGGCACTGATGATATCTGCCCAGACCTTCACGTCATGTCCATAACCGACTGAACGGAATTGCCAGGCACGGTCAAGCATATTGGTATACGACTGCATATCGGTCAATCCGTACATATTCACATTAACCGGATCAATCACTGTATCCTTAGCGTGGAAGTGATGAATCGCGCCCTGGCGGCCGAGAATATGTATGGCCTGCACCGGATCAATGCCTTGCCACCACATATGGCTGGGATCAAGGTTGGCCCCGATAGCTTCACCTGCAGCTTCTCGCAGGCGCAGCAATGTCGCTGGCGTATGCACGGAAAACCCTCCGTGCAGCTCTAAGCCAATCTTGACGTCATGCTGTGTTGCGAATAAGCCCATTTCCTTCCAGTAAGGAATAACCTTATTCTCCCACTGCCAAGCCAGAATTTCCTGGTAATCGTTCGGCCATGGAGCAACCGGCCAGTTGGGGTATTTGGCATCCTCATGGTCACCCGGGCAGCCCGAGAAGGTGTTTACAACCTGAACCCCGAGTTTTTGCGCCAGTTTAACAGAGTTCACGAAATCTTCGTGGTCCTTGCGGGCCAGCTCTTTCTGCGGATGCAGCGGATTGCCGTGGCAGCTTAGCGCACTGATCATCAGGCCGCGTGACTCCACCGCATGCTTAAATTCCTTCAGCGCCGTTTCATTCTCAAGCAGCAGCTTCGGATCACAATGGCTGTTGCCCGGGTTGCCGCCGGTACCGATCTCCACTGCCTTAAGTCCTTTGGAAACTACATAATCCAGCGCATCCTCAAGCTTACGACCGCCGAAAAGCACCATAAATACACCAAGTTTCATTGCCCTGCCGCCTCTCACATTGTAATATTCCGCTGCTCTTTAAGCTTCGTAAGTTTCAAAATCCTTAATGACTTGATTGCTCTCAGCAGCCTCAAAAATCGCTTCAATCAGATTCTGCACACGCAGCACTTCCGCATTCTTGACGATCGGCTCAGCCGTACCTTCAATTACAGCGACAAAATTGTTGTAGAAACCATCCGCAAGCTCTGCTGCCGGCGGCAGTGCTTCGGTAATGGTCGAGCCTTCCGAAGGCGGTGCCATCGTCTTGGTCAAGCCGACACCGGCACGGATCGGTGTGGGCTCCCGGTGTTCACTTTCACTATTGCGGGTAACAATTCTTCCGGTCAGCGACCAGTCTTCGATTACTGCTGAACCTTCAATCCCTTTCACATACCATCTTGGCAATGTGATGAAGTTGGTCGTGCCGACCTCAACGATCGCCTTGATGCCATTTGCGAATTGCAGCACCGCTTCAAATCCGTCATCGACATCATTTCCGAGAATATAGCTCAGAGTGCTGGTTACGCTGATCACTTTACTGTCGATCATAAACAGCAACTGGTCCAGCAGATGTACGCCCCAATCGAGCAACATACCTCCACCCTGCTCCTTCACATGGCGCCAGTCGCCGGGAATGCCATTGGCACCATGTACGCGGGACTCAATCTGGAACAGTGCTCCAATCGTTTCCGTCTCGTACATTTGCTTGATCACGCGAAAATCCTCATCCCAGCGTCTGTTCTGATGAACCATCAGGACGCGTCCGGCTCCATCGGCCGCTGCAGTCATCTCCTTAAACTCAGCAGAGGACATGGCTACCGGCTTCTCACAGACGACATGCTTGCCGGCTTGGAGCGCACGGATGGCTATTTCTTTATGGACATCGTTCGGGGTTGCAATCAGCACCACCTCGACAACCGGGTCAGCAAGCACTTCCTCATAGCTGGCATAAGCTTTATAACCTGCTTCTACTGACGCTTCGCGCCGCACTTCCAGTAAATCGAACGTACCTGCGACTTCCAGGCGCTCATTCTCACCGATTAATTGTGCATGATAACTTCCCATTCCACCATAGCCGACGATGACCACCGAATGTTTGTTTGAACTCATGGATTCCACTCCTGCTTTTCTTATAGTATCCGTGTTAAATTCTCTTAGTTGTCAGAACTTCCGTCAAAATAGACTGCACGGCCAGTGCGTGCGGATTCATAAACAGCTTCCAGAATCTGCGTCACAACAAACGCTTGTTCAGGCTTGACGACCGGGTCCTTGTCTTCAATAACCGCCTCAAGCCACAAGCGGGCTTCGCGGTCAGCCTCGGTCTCTGCAGACCCGCTGTAGAAAGCAACGCCGCCGGAAGACAGGTCCACCTTCGTTTCATACAGGCGTCCGGCACGCTCTCCGTTAATGCGCAGGCCGTCTTTCATATCCGCACCGCCTTCGGTGCCTGCTAGCAGCGTCTTCGCTTCACCGAATTCAGCCACATTCAGTGCCCAGCTTGATTCCAGCACGATGGTTGCCCCGTTCTCCATTGTAATAAAACCGAAAGCGGAGTCTTCAACCTTAAATTGTTCAGGATCCCATGGACCGAACGCATTTGCGGCATTTTTACGCTGCCCCAGCTTGTGGAAGGTAGAACCGACCACTACACGAGGTTTATAATTGTCCATCAGCCAGAGTGTCAAATCCAGAGCATGCGTTCCGATATCGATCAGCGGACCTCCGCCCTGCTTCTCTTCATCCAGAAATACCCCCCAGGTCGGAACGGCTCGGCGTCGCAGCGCAATGGCACGGCCATAATAAATATCGCCCAGTTCCCCGCTTTCGCACATTCCCTTCAGATATTCACTATCTGCACGGAACCGGTTCTGATACGCGATTGACAGCTTCTTGCCAGTGCGGCGGGCAGCATCCAGCATGTCCTGAGCCTGCGCCGTTGTCTTGGCCATCGGCTTTTCGCACATCACATGGTTACCGGCTTCAAGCGCCGCAACCGTAATTTCGGAGTGACTGTCATTGGGTGTACATACATGCACAATATCAAATCCGCCCGCTGCTAGCAACTCACGGAAATCCGTATAGACTACTGCACCTTCGGCGCCATAGATTTTGGCAGCCTCCTGGGCACGTTCTTCCACGATATCGCAAAATGCTACCATTTCAGCATTCTGTTGACGGGATAGGCTTGGCATATGTTTGCCGTTTGCGATACCACCGCAACCGATAATAGCAATTTTAAGTTTATCAGACATGAACTTTTCCCCCTTGATTGGCATAGCCTTTAACCCATTTCATACTGTCCGCAACACTTTCCAGCGCCGGACGGCTGCAATAATCCTGTTCCACTACCGCCCACTCCACTCCAGCCGCATCAGCAGCCTCCAGAATCGCGGTAAGATTCACTTCACCTTCACCTAGTACAACAGTCTCTGCCGAGCCATCTTCGAGCTTCTTCATATCCTTTAAGTGGATAAGCGGCAAACGGTCGGCATATTTGTGGATATACTCAACAGGGTCATAACCGCCGTAGTACACCCAGCAGGTGTCCATTTCTACCTGAAGCAGCTCAGCAGAAACCTCTTCGAAGATACCGTCAAATGCGGTGCGCTCTCCAAAATGCTCCGTGAATTCAAAATCATGATTATGATAAGCGAAAACTGCTCCCCTTGCTCTGCATTTCTCTCCTATTATGCGGAAATTAGCAACAACCTCTTCCCAGTTACGCTGTTCCTCAGTCAAATAAGGCACAATCAGGTTCCGGTTGCCGATCTCAAGATTATAGCTGATTTCCTGCTCTGTATCGTTTAGCATGACATCATATGGACGATGTGCACCGAGAGCAACCAATCCCGTTTCCTGAAGCAGTCCCTTTACTTCCTCTGCTGTCCGGCCGAAAAAATCGTAAAATTCCACTCCCGCATATCCCAGCTCAGCCACCTTGCGCAGCGTTCCTTCGAAATCCTGCTCCAGCTCTGCTCTCAGCGTATACAACTGTAATCCAATCTTCAGCATCAATTCCTCACTCCTAGTCGTTGTAGAGTTAACTTGCGTTATTCAAAACGGCGTACCTGCTTCGGCCACACTATGGAAATCACCTGAACAAAAGGGCTGTTATTCAAAAATGTCCTTTATATCTATTTCCTGCGCCTTCTGAACCCCACGCCTGCTTATGTAGCTTCCAGAGCCGCCATACAGCCTCCTTCGCATCTTTTATATGTTTTTGCTTAGCTACATGGTAATATGAAAGCGTATATAATAAAATGAATAATATGATTAAAACATGAACAATCTGCTTATCATTTCAATAATCCAGGAGGACTCATGACATCTGCTGCTGCCTGCCACGTATTTTCTGCGGGATTCTCTTTTCACCGCAAGCCTTTCCATTCGTCGCTCAATGAAGGCCTCCAGAATTATCTCCTGCGATTGCAGACGGAGGGGCGCAGCCGGACGCGGATTGACGGTGTCATCTCCACAGTGGAGACCGGCGACCTTATGCTCTTCGCCCCAGATGATCCTTACTATTTAAGCATCGACAAAGAGAACTACCCTGTAGGCAAACCGCGGATTGAAAGCGGGGATTACCATATTTTTTGCGGCGGCCCCTGGATCGAGGAATGGTGGACACGTAAACAGCGTCCTGCCCTTCTCCGCCTGCCGCGCAGCGATTATTTTCTCGGCTTATTCCGCCAGCTTGTGCTGGAGCAGCGCAGGCTCTCCGACTCCTCACCAGAGATTTCAGCGTGTTATCTGCAGATTTTATGTATGGAGATTGATAGACTGATGACCGAACAGCCTGTGATCTCACCTAAAGGTTATCTCGCCTACCGGATGAAGCAATATGTGGAGGAGCATGCCGCTATTTCTTTCCGGCTCGAGGATGTGGCCAGCCACGTCGACATTTCTGTCTCCCGCGCGGTACATCTCTTTAAAGAAGCTTTTGGCACCAGCATAGTGAAATATGTAAATGACGTCCGGCTGGAAATGGCGCGGGAACGGATCACCTTCAGTCCGATGCCGCTGGAGCATGTCTCCGAAACCTGCGGTTTTGCCAACTATACTTACTTTCACCGCGTGTTCCGCAGCCGGTTTGGCATGTCGCCAAAACAGTACCGCATACACAGCAGGGCGCAGACTTAGTTATGAGGCCCCGCATAAATGCAAAGGAGCACCATCCCGAAAGATCCGCTCCTTATGTTTGATCTTATTCAATTGTTGTTGTTTGCTGGGAGTAAGACGTACATGCTGGGAGATTGCGCTGTAGTCATCATTTGATCTCCTGTTTCTTGCGGCGCACCATGTTCCGGCGCGTTCTGCCTTGAGCAGAGCTTTTTGTGTTTTCGTGCGTGCCATTGCAGCAACACTCCTTTTGTATCGTTATGACCGGCAAGCCGTCTGCCGATACTTTAATTTTAACATATTCGCGACCTGATTTCCCGGTATAGTTAATTATAAAAATCTGGTACCCGCTTAAATCTAGAAGCTCGCTGACCAGAAAATGGTATAATACAGTATCCTTGTTTTACAGAAATCCCGTTATAAATGCCAGGCAGAATCGGAGGAGAAAATAATGAAATACGATGTATTATATGATGGCGCTTTTGCCATGCTCAAGGTGCATTTGAACCCGGGTGAAAGTGTCAAGGCGGAAATGGGCGCGATGGTCGCCATGTCGCCGAATGTTGAGATCAGAGGTACGGTAGACGGCGGTTTAATGCGTGGTCTTGGCCGGATGCTGAGCGGTGAGAAGTTCTTCTTCCAAGAGCTTACTGCCACACGGGGTCAAAGCGAAGTGCTGCTCTCCCCAGGAGCCATCGGCGATATCCAGGCGATTGAGCTTGACGGGTCGTACAAGCTGTATGTTCAGAAGGACGGCTTCCTCGCGGGAACCCATGGGATTCAGGTCAACACCAAAATGCAGAACCTGACCCGCGGCCTGTTCTCCGGCGAAGGATTCTTCATCATAGAAATCAGCGGCAGCGGAACGGTGTTCCTCTCCTCCTTCGGGGCAATCCATGCGATTAACCTCGCCCCTGGCGAGGAAATAATTATCGACAACGGGCACCTGGTGGCTTGGCCGGATTATATGGACTACAAGGTGGAAAAAGCCGCCTCCGGCTGGCTGAACAGCTTGACCAGCGGTGAAGCTCTGGTCTGCAGATTCCGCGGCGAAGGCGTGGTGCTGGTGCAGACCCGCAATCCGGGAAGCTTCGGAACATGGATCAAATCGTTTGTGCCAAACCGGCCTTAAGCCTGAGAAATAATAACACAAACAAGCTGCCATAATTCCAGGGCAGCTTGTTTGTGTTATTGAAGCAGACCCCGCAAATGGTAGGTTACAAGCGCGCTGAGGTCTTTCCGGGTTACTTGCTCCGGCTGGCTGATATGATGGAGCACCAGCCCGTCCACCAAGGCATGCAGCGCCATGGCTTCGGCCCTCAGGTCCAATCCCTCCTTAAGCAATCCCCGGGCCGCGAGATATTCAATGGCTTGGCTAAAGCCATCATACATAGCGTTATGTACCTCCTGTTTCAGCACCTGCAGCTCAGGGTCTGTAACAGCCTTTACGAAAAATGCCAGCCAGACCTCGGCCTCCACACTCCGTTCTTCATCCAGCGGCATCAGCTCATGGATAAACCGCTCGATGTCCTGCATTGGATGATCCGTAAATTCCATAGCTTCCATACGCGCGTTGACCCGATCCGACACCATTTTCATGGAGAAGGCAAGCAATTCTGATTGGGTGGCAAAATAATGGCGCAGCGATCCCAATGACATGTCGGCCTCGCTCGCTACACTTCTGACGGAGACTGCCTCCATCCCTTCCCGGCGGATAATTCGCCAGGCGGCCTCGGCTAACTGTTGGCGCCGTTCCTCATGATTCACTATTTTTGGCATAAGGCAATTATATCACAGTTGAATTTATAAGGTCATCCATGCTAAACTTACAGCAATTGATTTAATACACTTGTACTATTTAGGAGGAAAATACGAAGATGGCGTTATTTATTATTGGCTGTGAGATCGCCTTTTGGGTGTTTGTCCTGGCGGGGCTGACCTTCCGTTATATCCTCCGCAAGAAGCAGCTAGGAGCCATATTGCTGTTCTGCACTCCGCTGATTGATCTGGTGCTTATCGCCGTTGCGGTAATTGACCTGAGAAATGGCGCGGAAGCCACATTCATGCATAGTCTATCCGCCATTTATATCGGCGTATCTATTGCATGGGGCCACCGGATGATCAAATGGGCGGATGAACGGTTTGCTTACCGTTTTGCCGGAGGTCCAAAACCTGCTCCCAAGCCAAAACACGGCACAGCACATGCACACAATGAAAGAATCGGCTGGCTGCTTCATCTGCTCGCTTTTGCCATTGGTGCACTTGTGATGTACGGTATGATTGTTGTGACTGGTGATTCTTCCCGAACAGAGAATCTGTTCGAAACATTAAAAGTCTGGGCAATTATTGTAGGGATTGATGCGCTTATAAGTTTTAGCTACACTTTCTGGCCCAAACAAGCTAAAGGCAATGTCGAGAAATAACTAAATTAAGTATTTATTCCCAAAATATGATACACCTAAAGACGCAGGCTGCCAGAGCTCTGCGTCTTTTTTAAGCCCAATATAAATCTTCAGAAACCTTAGGATACCGCCTGTTTTTGCTTGTCCACCTTGCAGCCGTTCTGCTTGCATGTCTTGTAAGTGCCTTTGAAATCGAGCCTGTGATCGGTGACTTTAAATCCGTACTCCACTTCCAGCCGTCTTTCCAGCTCCAGCAGCCAGTCCTCCTTGATTTCTTCCAGCCTTCCGCACACATTGCAGATCAGATGATGATGCATGTGGGCATGATCATCCCGCAGATCATAACGGGCCACGCCATCGCCAAAGTTCATCTTTTCTACAATATGCAGCTCACATAGCAGCTCCAAGGTCCGGTATACCGTTGCCAGCCCCAAATGAGGATAACTGGTTTTCACACGCATGTAGACCTCTTCCACACTTAAATGCTCTTCCTCATTATCAAGCAGCACCTTCACGATAGCCTCACGCTGGGGCGTCAATTTATAGTTTTGCGCAGCAAACTGTTGGCTGATATTCGCAATTGGGTTCATGGCTTCTCCCGCCTTTCCGCAAGAATTTCCTTATATCTTGAACTTATAATTAGTAATCGTTACGATATAAGCATAACAAAATTGACCATAAATGAAAAGTCTATGACATGATTATAACATCACCCGCTGAATTTCCGCACAATGAATCAAAAAACATTTCAACATATCCCGCATAATTAAAGCTGTAATCAACGCGCAAAGGAATGACGCCGATGGACTATTACTTCAGAATCCAGCAGTCGCTCGACTACATTGAAGAACATTTGCAGGAGGAACTGCGGATTGCAGAGATTGCCGCCCGGGCTTATTTCTCGGCATTTCATTTCCAGCGGATGTTCCTGGCAATCTCCGGCTTCACTGTCAACGAGTACATCCGCAAACGAAGATTGTCCGAGGCGGCTAACCGCCTGCGTGGAAGCAACGAAAGCGTACTGCAAATCGCCCTGTGTTTTCAGTACCAGTCCCAGGAAGCGTTTACCCGTGCTTTTCAAAGCTTTACCGGCCTGACGCCTGGTAAATACCGCAAAACTGCAGACGTTATCCAAGGACAGCCTGTCATCAATTTTCTGGAACTCCAAAAAACAACCAAAGGAGATGTACACGAAATGGACAAACCAACACTGATCCACTGGGAAGGAACGAAGATTATCGGCGTAGAGTACAAAACGAATCTAAATGAAGACGCGCATTACAAGGATATTCCCGGATTCTATGAGGACTTTGGAAGAAACGGGCGGTTCATGGCTATTCCGGAAAAACAGTCACCGGGGATGTCCTATGGCATCGCCTGCCACTATCAGGATAACGGAGACTTCTCATTTATCATCGGTGAAGCGGTAGCGGATACAGCGGAAGTTCCAGCAGAAGCTTATGTCCAGTTCGATATCCCGGCAGGAAACTATGCCATGTTCAAGGCCCATGGCCCAGCCGGGTTGAGCCAGTCAACCCGAGACTATATCTACGGAACCTGGCTGCCGAACACCAATTATGAACGGCGGGAGGGGCCCGACTTTGAAATTACGGATGTGTTGAACTCAACGTATCCCGATTATATGCGAATAACTATTTATATTCCTGTAGACTAAACATCTGCCCAATCCGAAATAGGCCCGGCTTCCATATCTTATATAATGGGATTATTTTATGGATATGAGGAGGGACCGGATGGCAAATATAATCGCACCTACAGCAAGACCCCTTGTGACTGGCTCCATTCTGCGCAAAGTTGCTGCGGCCATGCTGCCGTTCTACCGGAAGATAGCCGGAAGCGGCAGCTTTGCCGCGAAATGGTCCAGCGCCATCGTTAACGCAGACCTTAGTCTTATGGGCAAACTGCTCGCAAAGATTCCTACTCTCGCTTCTGTAGAAAATTACGGCACAAACGGCATCGGCTACTTTATCTCCTTCCCCTTTCCGCTGCCGGTATCCTTCTATACAAACGGGACGACTATCCCGCCGGGAACCGTACAATTTACTTTTAATGCAAGGATGCACCGCAGGATTGCCTCAGCTGTTCTCCCGTTTTACCGGAAGCTGGCCAGAAGCCGCAGCTACGCCGAAAGCTTTGCCGCCGCAATCCTGCGCAACGACAGGACCGCCGTTAACAAGCTGGTTCGCAGATTCGTTAAGGCAAGTTCACTGAAATCCGTCACGATAGAGGAGTATGGTGCCGCTCTATTGTTCAAGAGCAGCCTCAGCAAGTATCCTTACCGAAACCTGATGTTTCAGGAAGTGATGTAGAAAACGCAGACATAGCCATTTATAATTAATTTGTTCTGCAACTTTCTCCTCAACAATAACGTCAAAGGAGTTGATAATGGCCAAGCGGCCTACCCTACTATAGAGGTGGAATCTACATGAAACTGAAAAAAAGCGCTTTTGCAGTGATAACAACCGTATCACTTCTCTCCTTCTCACTGGGAGGACAGATGTTTGCTGCTGGCGGCAGCTTTAAAGATATTGACAATGTAGCCGGAAAGTCCAAGATCAACTCCCTGAAGGAACAAGGTCTCATTAAAGGCATCTCCGATACCCAGTTTCTGCCCGGTGCCAAAGTGACCACAGCACAAGGCGTGCAGTTTATCACTGGTGGGCTGCAACTCAGTCTGGCTGCCATTGATTTCAACAAGGCCCCTCTGGCCAGCGCTATATTCTCCAAGGTAAAAGACAAAGCCTGGTATGCGGAAGCTTTCGTCAACGCCCATTACAACCAGGTTGATATTCCTGCAGATATCGATCCTTCCAAGCTAATTACTAAGGAGATGTTCACCAACCTGCTCGTTCAGGGCGTGGAGAAGGTTGGCAATCTGCCACTGATCAACATTGTTCCTGCAGATATTGCTGACGAAGCTGCACTGGAGCCTTCCTACCAAGGCAGCATACAGCGTTCACTGAAATACAAGATCAACACGCTTGATGCAAATGGCAAGTTTAATCCGAAAAGTGAGCTTACCCGGGCCGAAGCGGCTATTATGCTGTACAATGCGCTGGAGTATCTGAATTCAGTCAATAATGCATCCACGCAGAACTAAATACTATTAACCGCGTCTCAGGCGCTCCCCCGCGCATCATGAGATGAACTAAATACAAGCAAAGGCAGTCCGTGTCCCCCCTGGACTGCCTTTGCTTGTTCCACGCAGCTTGGATACACTGCGACTCATAAAACCTCACCGCTCAGCCGGTTCAGAAACTGCAGAGCTCGCGGATTCTCCGTCTGCTCCAGTACCTGCTGCGGAGTTCCCTGTTCCAGGATCACACCGTTGTCCATCAGGATGATCCGGTCGGCCACATCGGCGGCAAACTTCATCTCATGGGTGACGATTACCATTGTCATGCCTTCAGCCGCAAGCTGTTTGATAACCTTCAGCACCTCGCCCACCAGCTCAGGGTCCAGCGCTGAAGTCGGCTCATCGAACAGCAGCACTTCGGGATCGACCGCCATCGCCCGGGCAATGGCCACACGCTGCTGCTGGCCGCCGGACAGCTGATGGGGATAAGCATCCGCTTTATCACTGAGGCCTACCTTGGCTAGCAGTTCTATTCCCCGCTTCCTGGCTTCCTCCTTGCTGCGTTTCTGTACAGTAACCTGCGCCTCCATTACATTGCCAAGCGCAGTCATATGCGGAAACAGGTTGTAGGACTGAAAAACCATCCCTGTTTTTTGACGGATGGCCATCAGTGTCTTATGAGGAATTTTCCTGTTTTGCGTAAATTCCAGGCTTAATTCCCCCAGCGACAGGCTACCCTGATCCGGTATTTCCAGCAGATTAAAACAGCGAAGGAGCGTTGTTTTGCCGGAGCCGGAGGGCCCGATAATCACCAGAACCTTGCCATGCTCCATGCTGAGCTCGATACCTTTTAACACCTGTAGCGAACCGAAGAATTTGTGCAGGCCGCGAATTTCAATCAAGTGATTTCCTCCTTATCTCGCCGAATAACGGTCAAACCGCTGTTCCAGGGCATTTTGCAGCGCGGACAGCACGGAGCAGAACAGCAGGTAGAATAATGCAGCCTCACTATAGAGCAGCAGCGGTTCGTAGGTGGTCGCCGTGATCTGCTGCGCTGTTTTGAACATCTCTACATACGTAATGCTTGCTGCCAGAGAGGTATCCTTTACGAGACTGATAAAAGAGTTCGACAAGGGCGGAACCGATACACGCGCCGCTTGAGGCAGAATAATCCGCCGCAGTGCCTGCCCCCGGCTCATTCCGACGGAAAAGGCAGCTTCCCATTGGCCTTTATGTATGGACAGGATGGCTGCCCGGACAATTTCCGAAGAATAGGCTCCAACACTGAGTGTAAAACCGATTACAGCGGCTATAAAAGGATCCAGCACAATCCCTGCCGCTGGAAGTCCATAAAAGATAATAAAGAGCTGCACCAGCAGCGGTGTCCCGCGGATTACCCAAACGTAGAACCGGGCGATCAGCTTCGGGATTCTCCATGAGGAGAGACGGAACAGCGCGGTAAAAACAGCTAGCAGCAATCCAAGAGCGAAGGAAACAAGCGCCAGCGGAAGGGTATAAGCCACCCCCGCTTTAAACAGGGGCAGCAGTGAATCCATGAAAATTCCAATTTTCCGGTCATCCATCGTTCAGACATCCTTTTTGGACACTCGGCTGCATCTTCGCACCAGTTCCATTTGTTATTTGGACACATCCGCCCCAAAGTAATTCTCCGATATTTTCAGATAGGTTCCATCGCTCTTCATTTCAGCCAGCGCATCGCTGACAGCATTAACCAGCTCTTCGTTTCCTTTGAGGAAAACTGCCGCACTCTGCGATCCCTCGGCCGTTTCATCCACCTGCTTGATCTTCGCATCGGGTTTTTGCTTCTTTAAGTCGAGATAGGACAAACCGTCATTTACAGTCGCATCAATCCGGCCCGAGGTCAGCAGGTCTATGGCCTGGTTGAAGCCATCCACAGCGACGATCTCCGCACCGTTCTCCCGGGCGATATCGGACAGGTTACTGGTCAGCGATTGACCTGCCTTCTTGCCTTTAAGGTCCGCGAAGGCTGTAATATCCTTGTTATCCTCGCGCACGATCAGCACACCCTTGGAGACGATATACGGCTCAGAGAAATCATATTTCACCTTGCGTTCATCCGTGATCGAAACCTCGTTGAATATCGTATCAAAACGTTTGGCATCCATGCCGGCAAACAGGCCATCCCATTGGGTCTCTACAAATTCGGGTTCCACCCCCAGCCGTTTCGTAATCTCCTTGGCAATCTCCACATCAAAACCGGTAAGCTTGCCCTCTGCATCATGAAAAGTAAACGGAGCATATGTCCCTTCCGTACCAATACGCAGCTTGCCACTCGCTTTAACAGCTTCCAGTGAGTTCTGCCCGGCCGGAGCCGCCGCTCCTTCTGTGGGCGCGGCAGTAGCCGCAGGCGCTGTATTGTTATTATTGCCGCATGCCCCTGCCGCAAGCAGGGTTAGCAGCAGCAGGATAGTCAGACTAAGCTTCTTCATCACATGATCCCCTTTCAAAATCCCTATATTTTCACTGCATGGACACTTGCTTATCTTGCCCAAAAGTACTGCCGCTTCATCAATTTTTTTACATCTTCAGTCCGGATATGGTATATTAATTAGCAATTGCAAATTCAATATTGACCTGTTATTTCACTAGGGGAGTCGGCCGACTGAGACGGAGCTTTAAGCTCCGGACCCTTGGAACCTGATCTGGATCATACCAGCGGAGGGAAGTGGAGCAGAATTGTTCAGCGGAGCCGCACTAAGCTAACTGACTGTGACGTTCAGACCCATTTATTTCCTCCGGAAATGAATGGGTCTTTCTTGTTTTTGCTGTTGCCGCCGATCAGACAAGTATCGTCAAACAAACTACGCCCGTAGGAGGTTTCCACATTCCAATATGCTCACTATAACCAACCTGGCTTATTCGTTTGCAGCGACTAGGAATCCGGTATTCTCCGGTCTTTCAATGACCGTCCGCCAAGGCGAATTCATTTCCGTTGTTGGAGCCAGCGGCTGCGGGAAAAGCACACTGTTCAAAATCATTGCCGGCCTGCTAGAGCCATCCGGGGGTGAAATAACCGTACATGGACGCTGCTCTCCTTCGACACGCCCGCGGCTTGGACAGATCGCTTATATGCCGCAGCAGGATCTGCTGCTGCCTTGGAGGACCGTGCTGGACAATTGCCTGCTTCCCTGGGAGCTGAAGCAGGACTCCAGCCGGCATGAGGCACTCGCCCGGATCCGCGGAATGCTGGACCGCTTTGGCCTTTCCGGCAAGGAAAATGCTTATCCGCAGGAGCTGTCCGGCGGGATGCGCCAGCGGGTCGCCCTGCTGCGCACACTAGCTGCAGGCAACGAACTGCTGCTGCTTGACGAGCCGTTTGGAGCGCTGGACGCGATCACCAAACGGGAGATGCACCGCTGGCTGCTGGAGCTGTGGGGCGGGCTCGATAAGTCCGTTCTGTTCATCACTCATGATCTTGAAGAAGCACTGCTGCTCAGCGACCGGATTTATTTGATGACCGGCGGCTCTGGCGGCGGACTGCAGGAGCTGATCGTCACTTTGCCAAGACCCAGACATTACAAAATGAATTATGAACCGCAGTTTGTTGCCCTGCGGGAGGATTTGGAGCGTAGATTGCATGAGAGCTCTATGGTATAAGAAACAGCTGCGGACTTATGGCCCCTTTCTACTGCTTGTGGGGCTGCTTATTGCGGCATGGGAGATCACAGCACAGCTGAACATGATCCCTTCATTTATTCTCCCGGCGCCAAGTGCAATCTGGACAGCGCTGATTGAAAAGCGGGGGCTGCTGTTCGGAGAGCATTTACCCGCCACGTTGCAGGAGACACTGACCGGGTTTGCCCTCTCGGTTGTTTGCGGAACACTGCTGGGTACCGGCATGCATATGTTCGCTCCGCTCGCCAAAGCACTTTATCCCATGCTGATTATCAGCCAGACCATTCCGCTGATCGCGCTCTCACCTATTTTTATTATGTGGTTCGGCTATACCCTGTGGGGCAAGGTTGCTGTCGTCTTTCTGACTGCCTTTTTCCCGGTTGTGGTAGCCGTCTATGACGGCCTGCGGCAAAGCGGCAGCCTGTACAGAGACCTGCTCCTGACGCTTGGGGCAAACCGCTGGCAGATTCTGCGCAAGACACAAATTCCGCTGGCGCTGCCCTCCTTTTTCTCCGGACTTAAGCTGTCCATCGTCTACTGTGTGATCGGAGCGACGATCGGGGAATGGCTGGGCGGCAGCCGGGGGCTTGGTTATTTCAGCCGCCGGATGGCCGGCAATCTGCAAAGTGCAGAAATGTTCGCCGCCGTTTTGCTGCTGTCCGCTTTGGGTGTAGCCTTGTTTCTCAGTATCGCTGTGCTCGAAAAACTCATTTTGCAGAAAAGAGGATTTTACCGATGACCCATCCTAAGCTGTATCGCAATCATTCCACACATAAGAAAATACACCGCCTTATTCCATACTTCTTCTTGTTATTGTGCCTGCTTACCCTCTTAAGCGGCTGCACCAGCGCAAAAGATCCGGATACCTCCGCCGCTTCTTCAGAGAATTCCAGCGACAAACCACACAAGCTGACTATAATGCTCGACTGGTATCCGAACGCTGTTCATTCCTTCCTGTATGCTGCTCAGCAGAATGGCTATTTTGCCGAAGAAGGGCTTGAGGTGGACATTCAAATGCCGGCGGACAGCAATGATGCTTTGAAGCTTGTCGCCGCAGGCAAAGTCGATCTGGCTCTCAGCTACCAACCACAGGTACTAATGGCGCGGGGTGAAGGAATACCTGTAAAATCTGTCGCAGCGCTCGTAAGGCATCCGCTCAATCATCTTCTGGTCCCCGCAGAGAGCGGGATAACCGGCCCGAAAGAGCTCACAGGCAAAAATGCCGGATACTCCTCCATTCCCTTGTATGAAGCGATGCTCCGGACAATGGTCAAATACGACGGAGGCGATCCAGCTTCACTGAACCTGATTGATGTTGGATTCGATCTTATTCCTGCCCTTTCTACCGGACGCGCAGACGGCATTATCGGCGGATTTATAAATCATGAGGCATTGATATTGGAAAAAGAAGGACACCCCGTCACTTCATTCGATCCGACGGACTACGGAGTACCGGACTATTATGAGCTTGTGCTTGTTGCCAGTGAACAGGGCTTGTTGGATTCTGAGGAGGACTACCGGAGGTTCATGAATGCGGCACGCAAAGGACAGCAATTCGTACAGGAACAGCCTCAGCAGGCACTTGAAATATTGTTTGCACACGAAGACGCTACCGCCCCGCTCGACCAAGCAATCGAGAGAAAAAGTCTGGAAATCCTTCTGCCGCTGATGGATGCAGGAAAACTGCCTTTTGGACAGCAGGAGGAGAAATCCTGGGAGAACGTGCACACGTGGCTGTCCGAGAACGGACTGTTGACCGGAGAAATGGACAGCAAGGAAGCTTTTATTAATCTGTAGGAGCTATATTCTAAGGGCCGAAGTTTAGAGATTCATGTATGGGGACTTTTGTAGGGGACATATATCGTGGACCATTCGTTACGGGAACTAATCCAGAGGTACTTTGAGGAGGACTACTAATGAGTTATTTAGCTAAATTACGTGAAGTCAATCCGCTGGTGCACAACATCACCAACATTGTGGTGGCCAACTTTACCGCCAACGGGCTGCTGGCCCTGGGGGCTTCACCCTTCATGGCTGATGCCCATGAGGAGGTGGCGGACATCGCCGCGATGTCGGGAGCTGTCGTGCTTAACATCGGCACGCTGAACGAGCATGCCATCACCTCGATGGTGCTGGCCGGGCAAGCGGCTGGGCGCCATAAGGTACCGCTGGTGCTGGACCCGGTTGGAGCCGGTGCTACCGCCTACCGCACCGAGGTCACGCATAAGCTGGTCCAGCAGCTGCACATTACCGCCCTGCGCGGCAATGTTGCTGAGGTAGCCCATGTTGCCGGGGAAAGCTGGGCCATCAAGGGCGTTGATGCCGGTGCGGGCGATGGCGATGTCATCGCTTTGGCGAATAAAGCAGCTCGAAAGCTGGAATGTGTGGTCATCATTACCGGGAAAGATGACATAATTACCGACGGTATCAGCACCTACGTCGTCAGCAACGGTGATCCCATCCTGACCAAAGTCACCGGTACGGGCTGCTTGCTCAGCGCCGTAGTCGGAGCTTTTCTGGCGGTCAGCGGCGGGTCATGGCTGGAAGCGGCTGCCGAGGCGCTCTCCTTCTATGGTGTCGCGGCCGAGCTCGCAGCCGAACGGACAGCTCTTAAAGGCCCCGGCGCCTTCCAAATTGAATTCCTCAACCAGCTGTCCCTGGTCACACCGGACACCTACAAGGAGAGATCACGGGTACAGCTGCTCACACTATAATTCTTGCGGCAAAGGAGTGGACTACATGACAAAAGTATTCAAAGCGCTGACAATCGCCGGCTCCGACAGCGGCGGCGGCGCAGGCATCCAGGCCGATCTGAAAACATTCCAGGAGCTTGGCGTGTACGGCATGTCGGCACTTACCGCTGTGACTGCACAGAACACTCTCGGAGTACAGGGCGTATACCCGCTCGGAGCAGAAGCTGTCACTGCACAGCTTGACTCGGTCGGAAGTGATCTGCAGCCGGATGCGGTCAAGACCGGCATGCTTTTTAGCGGTGAAATCATCCGCGCCGTTGCCGGGAAGGTACACCAGTATGGCTGGGATAAGCTGGTGGTTGACCCGGTTATGATCGCCAAAGGCGGCTCACCGCTGCTGCAGCAGGAAGCCGTGCAGGCGCTGATTACCGAATTGCTGCCGCTCTCACTGGTGGCAACACCTAATATACCGGAAGCGGAAAGTTTGACCGGGATGAAGATTTCCGGCTTGGCGGACCGTGAACAGGCAGCGGTGCTCATCCATTCCATGGGCGCCCGCGTTGTTGTTCTAAAGGGCGGCCATGATGACGGAACGACAGGAGTTCTCGATCTGTTGTATGACGGAAACGAGTTTATCTATCTGGAAAGCCCGCGCATCTCCACGCGGCATACCCATGGAACGGGCTGTACCTTCTCGGCGGCAGCGGCGGCCGGATTGGCACAGGGCAACACCGTTAAGGAAGCAATCCATACCGCGAAAGCTTTTATCCAGGCGGCCATCGAAGACAGTCTTGGCATTGGTGCAGGGCATGGGCCGACAAATCATTTTGCTTATGGCAACAGAAGAATGCGGGGAAATGTGAGATGAAGAGAATCGACAGCGAAGACATGCGGAAGGTCCTAAAGTTGTACTTTATAATGGGCAGTGTCAACTGCCGGATTTCACCAGCTGACACATTGACACAGGCCATTGAAGGCGGAATTACGCTGTTTCAGTTCCGGGAAAAAGGCCACGGGGCGCTGAACGGAACAGCAGCATTCAACCTGGCCAAACAACTTCAGCAGATATGCCGCGAGCATCGTGTCCCCTTCATCGTGAACGATGATATTGAGCTGGCAATCGCGCTTGATGCCGACGGTGTCCATGTCGGACAAGAGGATGAGCCGGCCCGCTCCATCCGTCAGCGGCTCGGCGATCACAAGATTATCGGCGTCTCCGCCCATACACAGCCTGAAGCCCGGCAGGCCATCGCCGATGGTGCAGACTACCTCGGAGTTGGCCCGGTCTATCCGACCTCCTCCAAAGACGATGCCGAGGCCGTGCAAGGCACCCGGGTCATTGAAGAGCTGCGGCGCTGCGGCCTTACCATCCCGCTGGTCGGCATTGGCGGAATTACGCCGGGTAATGCCCAGCCGGTTATCGGAGCCGGAGCCGATGGAGTATCCGTCATCTCAGCCATTGCCCGGGCGGATGACATTAGCGCAGCTGCAAAAAATTTGTTGCAGATTATCCGGTATACATGACTTCAGAGCTGCCCATTATAAAAAAACGCAGAGACCGTAACAGACGGTCCTGCGTTTTTTATTGGGGATACTTATAGCTTAAACCTTCCCATAACTATCGTGTTATAGTAGTTGCCGTCAGAAAGAATCCGGTCCTTCGTGATGACCCCTTCGATTTCAAATCCGAACCTTTTATACAGCTGCACAGCTTTTTCGTTTGTTTCCAATACATACAATACGATCTTAGTGATTCCGTTCGCGTCTGCCCAAGCCAGCGACTGTTCCAAAAGATGTTTACCGATGCCAAACCCCCAATACTCCCGCGCTGTACAGATTCCGAATTCCACTTTATGCGAGAATCTTGTAAGATGATTCCCCTCACATCTCGAAAATGCCACAATTTTGCCCTCAGCTTCCGCCACTAAAAATAAGTTTCTGTCATCTTCCGTATCCCGGGCGATCAATTGTTCAAAGCCGGAAGTGTCGATAACTCCCTCACCCTGAACTCTGTCCATGTTTTCGGTTTCTCCATCAATCTGCAGCCTTAATTGCGATAAATTCGCTGCATCTGCTGGGTCGGCGGATCTGATGATGTAGCTTAAGCCTTTTACTTCAAAACCTTTTTGGTCAATATTCATGCTTTACTCCTTTATACAATGGTAGGTAAATTATAGCATTTACATCCCGCTGTTTCAGGTGTATTATTAGTTTACTTTGTAAACTGTTCACAAACGTAACTATATTCAGTGAAGGGGGTCCGCACACATGATCGATCCGCAGCAGACGAGTGAGGTTTATCATTCCTTTTTCGCGGTGTCCCGGCAGCTCAAGAAGCTTGCACACCAAAGTGCAGCAAAGCTGGGGCTGACGGTGCATCAGATCGGCATCCTGAACTCCATTCAAGACAACCCGGGCCAAACACAGAAGGAAGTTACTGAACGGCTGGTTTTTGCCAAGAGCCGGGTAAGCACCCACATTGATGCTCTGGCAGAGAAAAATTTGGTCACCCGGGTCATTTCGGAACAGGACCGCAGAGAAACCAAACTACATATTACTCCTGCCGGAGAAGAGCTGTGCAAGCGGTACAACGAGGAGGCTTTTTCCTATAAAGTACTGGGATCGGCACTGGAGCAGTTTTCCGGGGAAGAGATTGAAACCCTCCTGCGGATGAACAGACAACTGCTCGGCAAGCTGGCGCAGGCACAGGAGCAAGAGACTTAATAACAAAATTCCATACAAAGCTGGTGATGTGTAATGTCAAGAGGTTTTGGTGCAGCAGGATTTGTTGGCGGGCCTGGGCATGGCAAGCTAAAATTTGATGATGATGAGCTGCATCCGAAGATTTCCAAGCAGCTTCTGCTGCGGATTTCCAAGTATTTTCTTCCCTACTGGAAGCAAACGCTGCTGGTTATGATCGTTTTATGTGTTTCTGCAGTTCTGGGGCTATTGCCGCCCATCCTGATCCAGCATATTATCGACCAGGCGCTGCCGGACAAAAATCTGCATCTGCTGTTGTTGCTGGTTCTGGCTTCATTAGGCGCAACCGTTGTCTCGGGACTGCTGGGAGTGCTGCAAAATTATTTGAATTCTTTTATATCACAAAATATCGTCCATGATATGAAAAACCAGATGTATAGTCATCTCCAGCGGATGCCGCTGCAATTCTATTCCAGTGTCAAACAGGGGGAAGTCATCACCCGGATGACTAGCGATATCTCGGGAATTCAAGGTGTGTTCAGCAACACGATTGTTAATTTTGCCAGTAATTTATTTATCCTTGCCACCACTGCGGTGACGCTCTTTATTATGAATTGGAAGCTGGCGCTGCTTGGAATATTTGTTATTCCTCTATTCATATTGCCTACCCGTAAAATGGGCAATTTGAGCTGGAAGCTGGCTAAAAAAACACAGGAGAAATTCTCCGAACAGAATGAAGTCATTGAGGAAACGTTAAGTATCAGCGGCTATTTGTTAATGAAGCTGTTCACCAAAGAAGAAGCGGAATATTCAAATTTTAAAACGATTAATGCAGAAGCTACACACCTGCAAATCCGCCAATCAATGGCCGGGCGCTGGTTCATGATGGTCCTCTCCACTTTTACCAGCATTGGACCGCTGCTGATCTACTTGTATGGCGGATATCTGTTCATCCAAGGTGAGCTAACAGTCGGAACGATCATCACTTTTGTCGCCTTACTCGGCAGACTGTACGGGCCGGTCTTGCAAATGACGAATTTGTATGTCGATATTAAACGCTCCGCGGCGCTTTTTGAGCGGATCTTTGATTATTTTGACATGGACCCACAGATTGTCGATTCTCCGCTTGCCCTGCACATCAACGCTTCCGGGAAGGACATCGAATTCCGTGACGTAAACTTCGCTTATCAGCAGGATAAACCGGCGCTCCGCCATATTTCCTTCACGGCTGCTGCCGGAACCCTAACCGCCCTCGTCGGGCCCAGCGGTGCCGGAAAAACAACGATCACCAACCTCATCCCGCGCCTCTATGAGCTTGATTCCGGTGCGATCACCATCGGCGGCAAGGATATCCGCGATTTCACACTGGACTCGCTTCGCTCCCAGATTGGCCTGGTAACGCAGGATACCTATCTGTTCAACGGAACCATCAAGGAAAATTTGCTGTACGCAAATCCAGAGGCCAGCGAATCAGAGATCATGGATGCCTGCAGATCCGCTTATATTCATGATTTTATTATGGAATTGCCTGAGGGTTATGATACCGTTGTGGGTAACCGGGGCATCAAACTGTCCGGCGGTGAAAAGCAGCGAATCTCCATTGC
Source organism: Paenibacillus sp. FSL L8-0340 (assembly GCF_038593145.1). Taxonomy (NCBI): domain Bacteria; kingdom Bacillati; phylum Bacillota; class Bacilli; order Caryophanales; family Paenibacillaceae; genus Paenibacillus; species Paenibacillus sp. FSL L8-0340. Next base: position 3,187,891 of record NZ_CP151967.1, on the reverse strand, counting down.
CCGGGTGCTGCTCAAGAATCCGCCGATTATCATCATGGATGAGGCCACCTCCTCGCTCGATACGGTGTCGGAATACTATATCCAGCAGGCCATGCATGTGCTGCTCCTGAACAAGACCAGCCTCGTTATCGCTCATCGGCTGTCCACGATTATGGCTGCTGATACGATTCTGGTGGTTAAGGCCGGTGCGATCGTCGAAGAAGGCACACATGACTCGCTGCTGAAGAATGACGGGGTCTACAGGGATTTGTATAACAAGCAATTTGAACCGAAGATACTGTCGTGAGGATCCATGATACAAGTGGATACGGCTTCGCGTCCTCAAACGGACGGTAACTGTTTCAGCGAGAAATAGAAGGTTAATTTATAGCGTGAAGCGTATAAATGCTTATAAATATAAGAATCCGCACAGCCCGCTGAGAGTAGCGTTCTGATGCGGATTATTTTGGCTGCATTCAGCTGTTGCTTATCTATTCAACCGGGAAAAAAGCTCCTCCCGCTCTTCCTCGCCCAAATGTCTCCAATGTCCCCGTTCCAGTCCGATCAGACTAATATTCATAATTCGTATCCGCTCCAGTCTAAGCACTCTGTAGCCCAGCTCTTTGCACATGCGGCGAATTTGCAGGTTCAGCCCTTGGGTCAAAATGATTCCGAACTCATATTCACTAACCGCATAGGTCACGCAAGGTTTGGTCACCGTACCCAGAATCGCGACACCGGAGGACATGTCCTGCAGGAAGGTTTCACTCACCGGCTTATCCACAGTTACCCTGTATTCCTTCTCATGTCCATTCTCCGAACGCATCATCGTATTCACGATTTCTCCGTCATTGGTCATCAGGATCAGACCTTCAGAATATTTGTCCAGTCGGCCAACAGCAAAGATCCGTGAGGGATAGCCGACAAAATCTATAATATTGCCCTCCACCTGCCGCGCAGCGGTACAAGTGATCCCAACAGGCTTATTGAGTGCCAGATATACGGGTTTCTCCTTGCTGGGGGTTACGGTCTGTCCGTCAATCGCTACAACATCCCCCGGCTCTACGGTGGCACCCGGTTCACAAACCTCTCCGTTGACAGAAATCCGCCCGGCGGTGATCATCCGGTTCGTCTCTCTGCGCGAATAAAGCCCCGTTTCGCTGATATACTTATTAATTCTCATACTGCTCCCGCTTCCGTCCCGGAAATGAAAAACATCTGATTTCAGCGTACAAAATCAGATGCTTCAGTTCACATAATCTATGAGCACTACGCTCTGTTATTTGCTGCGACCGGATGGAGTTCCCCCGCTGCTCTTGGCAGATGCATTTCCTTTGCTTCCTTGGCTGCCGGGAGCTACGCCTTTCGGTTTCACCGGCTTTGCCGTTTTGTTCCAGCGCGTCCAGCCCTTACTGCCTGTTCCTCTGCCTGTGCCGCCGCCTTTGCTTTTTGCCACAATATCACTCCGTCAGTATTCAGTTTTCGCCTTGCATTTCTCTATCTTACCATTACTATAGGCAATGTGTCAGGAAAATACACAAACAACCCGCCGGTACGAGTCCGGCGGGTTGTTATTCAGCGGAAGAAATTCGGTAATTCAGGCGGTTTATTTCGGCTGAATATAACCTTCAGCCTTCAGCAGCTCGGCAATCAGCACGGCTCCTCCGGCAGCGCCTCTCACAGTGTTGTGAGACAGGCCGACGAATTTATAGTCGTACAGCGAATCCTCGCGGAGTCTGCCGGCAGAAATACCCATGCCGTTCTCGATATCTCTGTCGAGCTGAGTCTGAGGACGGTTTTCCTCTTCGAAATAGGTGATGAATTGTTTGGGTGCGCTTGGCAGTTCCAGTTCCTGCGGACGTCCTTTGTAGCTATTCCAGCGTTCAAGAATTTCTTCCTTGGACGGCTTCTGCTCAAAGGAAGCAAATACTGCAGCCATATGGCCGTCAGCAACAGGCACACGGATACATTGTGAAGTGATCACTGGCTGTTCGCTCTTGACAATCCCTCCGTCAGTAACGGTTCCCCAGATCCGCAGCGGCTCCTGCTCGCTCTTCTCTTCTTCGCCGCCGATGAACGGAATCACGTTATCCACCATATCCGGCCAATCGGCAAACGTTTTGCCAGCGCCGGAAATTGCCTGATAAGTTGTTACGACAACCTTCGAAGGCTTGAACTCGTTCAGTGCATGCAGCATCCCCACGTAGCTCTGGATCGAACAGTTCGGTTTCACAGCGATGAACCCAGTTTCCGTACCCAGACGTTTGCGCTGCTGTGCAATGACCTCAAGATGCTCCGGGTTGATTTCCGGTACCACCATTGGAACATCCGGAGTCCAGCGGTGGGCGGAGTTGTTGGAGATTACCGGCGTGCCGGTACGCGCATAAGCTTCTTCCAGCGCCTTGATCTCTTCCTTCTTCATATCCACGGCGCAGAAGATCAAATCCACATCCGCAGCCACTTCCTCTACCTTGGAAGCATCCTGTACCATGATGCTCTTCACTGCTTCAGGCATAGGTGTAGACAGCTTCCATCTGCCTTTGACCGATTGTTCATACGTTTTGCCTGCTGAATTCGCACTGGCCGCAATAGCTGTCACCTGAAACCAGGGGTGATTCTCAAGGAGTGCAATAAACCGTTGACCCACCATACCAGTACCGCCGACGATACCCGCTCTTAACTTACTTGACATAAGAAATTCATTTCCTTTCAAGCAGCTCCTATTGATAGGCGCTTTTTAATAACCGATTATAAATGATATACGCAGCTTACACAATATGTGAATGAAAAGTAAGTATTTCCTTTAATAAATATAGCCCAATTCATCCAGGAATTTCACGATCTCCTGAAGAGTCCGCTGGTACGGAATTCCTCATGGCATCTACGAATTCCTCCACGGTTGCATAAGGAATATTCTCGTCCTGTGTTCCATGAAAGAAAAGACTTGGAGGCAAGAGTCGGGAAATTGAACAGTTTCGTCACCTTCCGGTACACCGATATTGACTCAGTTTCAACTAACAGTTGCCCCCAAACTGCTCTAGGATTATGAAGCTCCCAGACGTTTGGCCAGCTCGCCCAAATCCTGCCCCTTCAGTGCGCCTTCTACCAGTGCCGGCAGCAGCGCAGGTGTGCAGGCAAAACACGGGGTTCCATCCCGTGACAGCTGCGCCGCCAGACGTTCATCATAGGAAGGTTTCCCTTCGTCCGACAGAGCCAGCAGGGTCATCGTCCGGACTCCCGCCTCGCGCAGCTCGCGCATCCGCCGCACCAGCCCGGCCTGATTGCCGTTCTCATACAGATCCGAGACGATGATAAAGAGTGTCTTCTTAGGCTCTTCAATGAACTGCTCACAGTACTTCACCGATTTATGGATATCCGTGCCGCCGCCCAGCTGAATGCCGAATAGCATGTCTACGGGATCATTGGCGCATTGTTCAGTAAGATCGACAACCTCTGTATCAAAAGCTACTACACGGGTGTTAAGCGCCGGGATGCTGGCGAAGATCGAGCCAATGACCGAAGCCCAGATAATGGAGTCGGCCATGGAACCGCTCTGGTCAATGTCAACAATTACCGTCCACTCTTTGCTGCGGCGCGCCCGGTCAAAATAATAAAACCGCTCGGGGATAATGATCCGTCGTTCTGTGTCATAATGTTTCAGGTTCCGCTGTATGGTCAGCTTCCAGTCCAGCCCGCTGAGCGATGGCAGAGGAGAGTGCTGCCGCTTATTCAAAGCCCCTGTCACTGCCCGGCGGATATCCGTCTCCAGCAGCTTGACCAGTTCGTCGACCAGCGCCTGAACCAGCATTCTTGCTGTGTCTTTGGTCTTCTCCGGGATCTTGCCCTTTAGCGATAAAAGGGTACCAATCAGCTTGATATCCGGCTTCACGGCAGCCAGCAGCTCCGGCTCGAACAGCAGCTGCTTCCAGCCCTTACGCTCCATCGCATCGCTCTGAATAATCGAAACTACATCTTCCGGGAAAAAATTGCGCACATCCCCGAGCCATTTCGAGAGGTGGACTGCGCTCCGCCCCGTTCCGGCACCTTTGCCCTTGGCGGTGCCGGCATTCCCGGAGCTGCTCCCGGCACCGGTCTCATCATAGATGGCGGCAAGCGCTGCATCCATAATCAATTCCTCTTCTGTCAGCGCAAGCCGGCCGCCTTCGCCATAGCCTGACAACGCTTCTTCCGCTTCCTGACCCAGAATCAGCCGCCAGCGGGATACCGTATTCTCCTGCCTGTTCTCCGCCGTCATCTAAAAGTCACCGAAGTCAAAATCATTCAGCTCATCCAGCATTTTGGCCTCTTCCTCCTTCAGCTCCCCGGTGAGAATCTCTGCGGCCTGCTCCACATTCACACCCCACAGCTCGCCCAGCAGCTCGGAAATCATCGTCTTCTCCCGTGGAGAGAAGGTGCTGAATGCCCGGCGCAGAAAGACGAGTGCACGCTTGAATTCATCATCCGCAAGAGCATTGATATAGTTGTTCAGCTGTTCCCACAGGCTCATGCGCGACAGCAGTCCGTACCGGTTGCGCATGGAGAGCCCTTCAAACCAGCCGGCTCCAAGATCGGCGGGTATCCCCGGAGATAATCTGCGCGATACTTCCGCTGCAACTTCCTCCGCAGAAATTGCAGCCCGCTCCATCAGAATGGCGCAGGCGAAGCCGGACAGCCGCGGATTGCGGTCATCCCGCTCCGCTAATTGCTGCAGCTCCTGCAGCCATAAACCTTCATCCAACGTTTCGCCATGCTCAAGTGAAATCCCGTTCAGCTCATTGATGGCAGTCAGCATGCTGCCGGCCGCTTCGTCGTTGCAGCCGCTGGCATCCAGCAGGAACAGGCAGCCGCGCCGGAACAACTCCTCCATCAGCGGTACCAGCGGCGCGGTATCCACCTTGCGGATGTCACCAAAGCTGATAATCGTCGACAGCTCGCTGGCGGCCGCTGCGATGCCCACCACATCCCGGCTGAGGGCAGCCAGATTCTGCAGTACTCTGCTGGCCTCCTCCATCTGGGCAGTCATGCCGCACTGACAGGCAATACGGATGAGTACCGAAGCTTCGGCGATAGAGCGGCATTCCTGCAGCCGTTCACGCAGCACATAGGCTCCAGCCACTTCCACCGTCTCTCCCAGCAGGGTGGATTCTACAACCTGTATCTCCACCTCGGGCGACCACTGGATCACCCAATGCTCAGCCCATGTAGCTCCCTCCTGACCGCTTGGCCGGTTCTTGGCAAATGAAATGCCGAGCAGAGTGAGACGGTGGAACAGCACAGAACGGTGCAGGTCCAGATAGGCTGCCTCAACGCTTGACACCCTGCGGTTCTCCCTGAGATCGAGCGACAGTTCACTGGCTACCGTTGATTTGTATTTCTCCAGTTTATAACGTTTGAGCAGCCTGTTCAGATCATCCTGAATCGGAGTCTGACTGACCCCTTCGGCAAGGCTGCCAATGGCGGTGCCAACGTCTACTCTGGCCAAAGCTTCGGCTACAACCGACAGCTCACCGTGGCCGAGAAGCGTCTGTGCGGCATCGCGCAGATCCCGCAGCGTGGGTGCACTGCCGTCGTGCAGCGACGCCAGCGACTCCGCCAGCCGGACCGCTTCAATAACCTCTGCGGTTGAGCGGTGTGTGCCGGAGCTGCGCACACGGCGTGCCACCGAAGACAGGTACAGATGCGGCAGCTCCTCCGGCCGCCCGGCTGCCATGGCTTCCCACATCATTTGGAAATAATGGGGAGCCCCGTTCCCCGCGCCATAGCCGGACATCGTGGACAGCTTGTAATACGAATAAGGCATCAGCGTCAGCTTCGTACTGCGTGAAGGCAGCGCAGCCAGTTCTTCATCACTCATGCTCTCCGAAAGATCGGCTAGAGCCGAAGCATGGTAGGCACCACAGATGACAACGATCTTCTGCGGCTCATGCCCGGCGGCAATCATCTTCTTGATCTGCCGCCTCATATAAGACTCACGCAGCGCATTGTAGGCATATTCGGACGGCTGCTCCTGCAGCTCCTTCTCTTCCGCCAGTTCACGCATTTGTGCGGAGAAGGATAGGACCGCTGCACGGTATGCCCCGGCATTCGCATTATGCTCGTAATTCCGCTCCCAGTACATGTCATAATCATACTCGCCTGCCAGCCGGGCAATCCGGCTGTAGAGCGATTCTTCGTCCTGCATTTCTGCTGCAGAAGGTTCTTCGGCTTCAACAGCAGCGGGCTTAGCTTCCTGCCCGTTGCCCCGTTGCTGTCTCTTCATATCCTGCAAGCCTAGCGTTACCGAAGAAGGCAAGTCAATAAATAACGCCTCCGCTCCATTCTCCTTAGCCCACTTCATGCCCTGATATTCCGGGGAATAGACGGCAAAAGGCCAGAGAACGGTACGCACCGGCAGCTCATCGGTAAAGGCCAAAATCGCCACCGGGGGTTTCGTAACTTTATGTGTCAGATGGCGGATTTCATCGGAAGCATCGCTAGGCCCTTCGATCAGCACCGCTGTCGGCTGAAGCTGATCCAGGTATTCCAGCAGATGCTTTGCGCCGCCCGGTGACAGATGCCGCACCCCGAAAATATGCACTCCAGCTTCAGCAGCCTTAATCACTCGTTCATCTCCTTACAAGCCTGGTACAGGCCGCGCCACTCTGCTCCTTTTTTCTTCATCACATTGTCCAGGTATTCCTTCCAGACCAGCTTATCCTTGTCATCATCTTTGACAATTGCTCCCTGAAGTCCGGCGGCCAGATCATCGTCAGTCAGCTCTCCGCTACCGAAGCTTGCTGCCAGCGCCATACTGTTGGTCAGCAGAGAAATGGCTTCTGCCGTAGAGATAACCCCAGCCGGTGACTTCACCTTCTCCTTCTTGTCTAACGTCATGCCGCTGCGCAGCTCCCGGAAGATGGTAACCACCTTCAGCAGTGCCTCATCCGCCGGAACGGAAGCTTGCAGCTCATACGAAGAAGCAATTTCCGCAACCCGCTTCTTCACGATGGCCAGCTCCGTCTCAAGATCGGAAGGTGCCGGCAGCACAATAATATTGAACCGCCGTTTGAGTGCGGCGGACATTTCGTTGACTCCGCGGTCCCGCGTGTTGGCTGTGGCAATAATGGAGAAGCCCTTGCGGGCCCCCGCCTCCTTGCCCAGTTCCGGTACAGAGATCGTCTTCTCCGACAGAATGGAGATCAGTGCATCCTGCACCTCGGAAGCACAGCGGGAGATTTCCTCGAAGCGGGCGATTCCGCCGTCCTCCATGGCGCGCATGATCGGACTCTTGACCAGCGCTTCCGGAGTAGGACCGTTCGCCAGAAGCATCGCGTAATTCCAGGAATAACGCACATGCTCTTCACTGGTTCCGGCGGTCCCTTGTACAACAAGCCCAGAGTTGCCGTAGATCGCCGCCGCCAGATTCTCAGACAGCCAGGATTTGGCTGTTCCCGGCTCACCGATCAGAAGCAGCGCCCGGTCAGTGACCAGGGTGGCAACCGCCATTTCAATCAACCTTGAGTTGCCGATATATTTCGGTGTAATGATCGTTTTCCCGGCCTTGCCGCCAGTTATGAAGGTCAGCACCGCCCGGGGAGACATCTGCCAGCCGGCAGGAATCTTCCCTTTGTCCTCCTTGCGCAGCGCTTCCAGCTCCTCACGATATAATACCTCCGCAGGCAGCCGCATGTAATCCTGAAGCTGCTCTTGTCCCGTTGACATATACTCATCTCCCTCTAATGACTTTACTCTTGGCTCCGTAAATGGTTAAGCAAATACTCAAGCTGCTGTACGCATTCGTACCTGTATACCGGAACAATAGCTTCAATACGGCTGATATAGCTGACCGGGAAACGGAGCATCATTTGGAATACGTAATAATCAAAGATATAAGGATTATATAGCCGATCGTTCTCCAGCATAGACATCAGGAGCTCCTGGCGTTCCTCCTCTTGCAAATCCGCACGCTCCAGACCCATAAAGATATTCGTCATAAATTCTTGCATCCTGCGTTTCTTCTGCCCCTGGAGCTTCTCCAGGAGGTAGCTGCGGGCACGCTCATGCCCCGGCCGGGCAAAGGCGCATACCAGCTCCAGTGCGTCACGGTCAATGAACCAGTCCAGCCAGCGCGGGTCCCACTCTGCGGCAATTCTCTCCGCAGGCATCATCTCTCTTGAGTATTGGAGCCTGTCTCTGGAAGAACTCCAAGGTGTTTCGTAAGCCACCCGTTCCACATTCATAATCTGCCGCTCCAGCGTTTCCAGAATCTGCTGGTCACGCTGCACCGCCTCCTTCGAGACGATTGATTTCAACTTGTTCATCATCGTGCCGCCGAACTGGTTGTACAATTCCTCCGGGTTCAACTGCTGCTGAGCCGCACGGAAAACATTCGGCAGATAGCGCATGTTTTGTTTCGCCAGCCCCTTCAGCAGCTCCAGCGATTCCGCAGAATCCGACTTTTCTGTGTACCAGGCCGCCTGATCGATAAGCGGCAGCCAGCCAAACGAGACAAAACGGGTGTATTCTCCGATCACATAGCTGTATGCTTCATCGAGCTGCGGATTCCGCTCGCTATGGAGAGCGGTTAGATAGGGTTCTATCCCATTCCAGTATGTTTCCGACTTCTTCTTGTCCTCGTTATCCCGGGGAGCTTCACGCAGCTCCTCTATAAATCGAACCGACAACTGGTATACAACCCCCGCAGAAGGCCACTTGGAGAGCGCCTCCGCCACCAGCGCCCGGTCCTTCTTCAGCGAAAATGCTTCCAGCAGACGTTCCCCGCCCTGCAGGGAACCGCCTGCGGCCAAAGCGGCAAACGCAGCTTCCCGGATGGTCTTCTTCTTGTCCGCCGTCCATTCCAGCAGTGCCGGGATATAGGCTTCATGCCCGGCAAGACATCCGATCGCCGCCACCCGGACATCGTCGCTGCCGCTCTCTGCGGCTGCGTAGATCTGCTCAAGCACGCCGGCTCCCCCTACTTTGCCAATCACCTGCAGCTTGCGGACCTCGCCTCTGCCGCCGGCCGGATTAAAGTGCTCCATCAAATAATCGGCGATAGCCGGGCCGTAAGACGGAAGTATCTCTGCCGCCGCAAACTCGGCAAGCTCCGCATACGGATCTTTCAAAGCGGCAATAGCCAGCGGAAGCAGGCGGATATCCTGAAATACGCCTTCCTTAAAAGCTTCGATTACGATCTCATATCTGCCGCTTCCCGTCGTGGTCAATGCCTGTCTCACAGCGGCCAGCCTGCGGTAAGGCAGCCGGGTCTCAGCCGGGAAATAAAACACCCGCAAGGGACCCGGAGTTCCGTCGGGTGCCGTAACCCCCTGGGTGTAGAGTACCGATTCCAGCAGCAGCGTCAGCTCCTGCAGCTTTGCAGCGGATACCGGTTCCGCTGTACTGCCGGGTTCTATCAGAGCCGTTATACCCTCACCCAGTCTCTTGAAGACTGGAGCACGCTCACCGAGTTGCTGAAACTGCGGAAGCAGACGCTTCAGCCGGAAATCTCCGGCTGCCAGATCACTTCCGGCGATATAAAGTCTTCTCACCTCTTGGTGAAGCTCTTGCAATAATGCTGTACTCATGGGCTGTCCCCCTATAGATATATAAATCATGTTTATGATCTCAATGATTGGTCAGTACAATAGCCGGGTTACCGCCTCATCCTTGATTATCGTCAGCGGTTGGGCAGTCAGCCGTCCTGAATCCAAATGATGCTCGAACATCACAAGTATGGCACAGTCCGTCAGTAAGGAAGCTGGCAGAAACGGCAGTAAATCCACCGTCCCCTGAAGCAACGACGGGATATCCTCCAGCACCAGTCTGCTGCCGGATTCATCCGTGATGACATACTGGCCGCTTTCGGTTACCCCAAGACTTGCTGCATGCAGAAGCATCACAGGCGATTTATCACTCAGCGGATTCTTGAGCTGATTCTTTACTTGCTTGAGCACCTCCGCGTAAGAGCGGTGAGCCTTGCTGTAGACCTGCTGCACATCAGCCTCAGTAACAGGTCTCGCTGTTATTTCTTCATATCGAACCCGGGCATTCATCTCCCCGGGGTATTTGTAGAGCAAGGGGATCCGGCCAACTTCAAAGAAGCTGTCTTCTTCCCGCATCAGTTTAGCTGCCTTATAAGGACGATAATATACCGTCCGGTGAATCTCTCCGCTGTTCGTTTCCAGCCAGTAGCCTAGATCGACATATTCCTGACGGGCAAGATCATCGTAGCTGTAGAAAGCTAATTGCAGAAGCTCGACCTCTTCCTTCACCAGCCCGTATTCCTTCAGTTCAGACAACTGCCAGGCATGTCCAAGCCATTCATCAATAGTAGATTCATGATCCAGGGCAAGCTCGGGATCCTCACTCCTCGCGGTCAGATAAGCCCGGCCTTTCTTAATAAAAGCATGAAGCCGTGTCAACTGCTCCATCGCATATGTATAACTCTCTTCACGGTCACGGCCTTCATCCAGCAGCAGCGCGAACCGGCGCAGCTCAATCTGTGCTCCTGACAAATAATAATTGCCAAGCTGCTTCACATGTTCTTTAATCGTCTTCAGCGTTTTGCTGTCAATGGTCGACAATCCGCTGCGGATAAGCGACAGGACCAGCTTCTCCAGCAGATCAAGCCCTTCAAGCTGAGCGTTGATCTTTTTCTTCAGCGCAGATTTATTAACTTTCTTAGGCTTAGCTTCCCCGCCCTCGGCAGCTTGCTTCACCTTGTTCTCTTCACGTTTCTCGGCTTTCTCGCGTTTGGCAGAGATGTCCTCGGGTACATCAGCTATTGTAAAAGGCTGACCCTCGGCATAGGCATACAGCAGGCCCAGCGCATGTTTGCAGGGGAACTGCCGGCTGGGGCAGGTGCAGCGGAACACCGGCTTATCCGGCACAATGAAGTCCGCAGAGCACTCATAAGGCGTTTTGCCACTTCCCGAGCACTGCCCGAACAGCAATTCCCCGTTCTCCGAACGGTTCAACTGCACGAAGCTTTTCTTCTTCACCAGCCCCTGGCCATTCTTCATGGCAGCGGCGTTGGGTGCAAGCGAATCTACATACGATGATGTCAGTTCAGGCAAATCAGTTTCCTCCCCAAATGAGATAACATAATAAATCGAAAGATATCAAGCAAACAATTGGATATATCCTCTATTAACCAACTAACACGGATAAGATCACATGTTTGCATTTATCTTAACAAAAATGGTTTGCTGTTCCAATGGCAATCCCTCATCCGTGGCAAAAATAGTAAAATCGTCCCACCTCTGCAGATGAAATCCCGGAAAATGAGCAAAAAAATAGGGTGACTCCGATAGTCCCCCAGTGATCCTCATTTGAACCAGCCTTTTTCCTTGAACCTAGTAATCGCTTCAATCCGGTTGCCCACATCGAGCTTGTCGAGAATAACCGAAATATAATTGCGGACCGTACCGGTCGTAATGTACAGCTGGCTGGCGATTTCCTTCGTATTTTTGCCATCGGCAATCAGCCCCAGGACTTCCTTCTCCCGTTGGGTCAGAGGATTGGCTTCGCTGCTGTAAGCTTCGTCCATAAGCTCCGGCGCATACATCCGTTTGCCAGCCATAACGCTGCGGATCGAGAGAGCCAGCTCTTCACTGGGGCTGTCTTTCAGCAAATAGGCATTTACGCCAGATTTAACGGCGCGCTCGAAATATCCGGCCCGGGCAAAGGTGGTCAGAATCATGATTTTGCAGCCGGATTGCTTCAACGCCTCTGCCGCCTCAAGTCCGGTCATTGCCGGCATTTCGATATCCATGATGCAGATATCCGGTTTGAGCTGCTGGACCAGCTTTACAGCCTCTTCACCATTAGCTGCCCGGCCCACCACTTTCATATCCTCTTCCAGGTCCAGCAATGAAGCCAGGGCGCCAAGCAGCATGCGCTGATCTTCAGCAATTACAATTTTGATCATCAGTGATTCGCCTCCCGTTCCGTCTGCTGGATGACTGTGGGCACTTTAATGACAATTGTTGTCCCTCCGTCCTTCACAATGTCCAACAAACCGTTTACAAATTCAAGCCTCTCTTGAATTCCCTGCATTCCATGGCCCTTATAAAATAAAGAAGTCCCTTCAATTCCCTTGCCGTTATCCTGTATCTTAACAACCAAATCTAGGCGCGAGGGTTCAATGAGAATTTTGCAAACCGTGGCACCGCTGTGCTTTACCACATTCGTTACAGCTTCCTTAATACACATGCTCAGCACATTTTCCGTAATTAGCGAAGTATTCTTCAGCTTGGGACTGCCTTCCAGCTCGAACTCGATTTCCGCAGCCTGCAGGAGCTGCCGGATCCGCACCAGCTCGTCTTCTAGCCGGATGCCCCTCATCTGTGTAATCATCTCACGGACTTCTTTGAGCGCTGTTCGCGCTGTCTGGCGGACATCGTTAATTTCGACGATAGCCTGCGCCGGATTTTTATTGATCAGCTTGCCGGCCAGATCACTTTTGAGTCCGATGAGCGACAGCTTTTGTCCCAGTGTATCATGCAGATCACGGGAGATCCGCTGGCGTTCCTCCATGATGACGAGTTCAGAGATCCGTTTATGGGCATCCTCCAGCTGGACCTCCAGCTTATCCTGATTGTTGCGGTTATACGTTGTAGCAGGCAGCAGGACCACTGCAATCATACTGACAAGCACAAAGGGGAGCTGGGAGAGGAATACCGGATTGCGTGTAATCAGTTCATAGTTGATGGCGATAATCGTGGTCAGCAGATGAATTGAATACAGCGTAAAGAATCCGACCCGCTTCTGGATATTCCCGATAAAAAAAGCCAGAAACAACGCAAAATACATATACCCGAACAGCAAGGTCATCGTTATAGAAACAATAATCTGTACACTTGTCCAGAAGTAGACCACCCAGCCCGTTGATTTGAAGGCCAGGACATAACAGGCAAAAAATACAATGATCATGAGAATTCCGTATACCCACCGGTCCACGGAGGACGAGCGAAAGATAAAATAGAAGGGAAGAATGTAAAAAATGACCCATACATAAGGGCTCAGACCTGTACTTTTATGGAATATATGGTGCCACTTCTGCATGTTAGCCATCCTTTTTGCCAGCAATATTGTACCTCCATTTTAGCATAAACTTTGCAGTAACCGGCAACCCACAACAAAAAAGAGAAAGCTCAGCACCGGTCAGCGTTCAGCGGTTCTGGCTTCCTCTCCTGTTACAGTGTCATTTTAAAGATATGGATGGCGCTATTCGCCTTGAAGTCCGGGTTTGCGTACCTTTAACGCTTCCACTGCCGGCTTCGGCTCCCGCAGTCTTGCTTTGATCTCCTTAAAGCCTACAAATCTTCTATTCTCTTCGTCCCACAGACGGAAATGAAGAGCCTTCAAACTGCTGCCAATTGTGATCGTTGTCGCTTTTTGCAGCGGCGGAGTGGCATTATGGGCCAGCTCCAGATTATAATTCGGCACCTTCGGACTTAAATGATGGACATGGTGAAACCCGATATTTCCGGTGATCCACTGTAAAAGTCTCGGCAGTTTGTAGTAAGAGCTGCCTTCTACTGCGGCACTTACATAACTCCATTCGTCCTCATGCTCAAAATACGAATCCTCGAACTGGTGCTGTACATAAAATAACCAGATGCCGAGGAAGCCGGAGACAAATACGATCGGCAGCTGTACCAGCAGAAATGCCTGCCAGCCGATGGCCAAAATCAAACCACTATAAAGCGCTGCGATCAAAATGTTAGTCAGGTAAGTATTCAGCCGTTCCTTGCGTCTTGCCCCTTTGGCATTAAAACGGTATTGGATCAGGAAAACGACGATAGGTCCAGCTACAAACATCACCAGCGGGTTGCGGTAAATCCGGTAATATAAACGTTTCAAAGGCTTGGCAGCCTCATATTCTTCAACTGTCATAATCCAGATATCGCCGATGCCTCTTTTCTCAAGATTGCTGCTTCCGGCGTGATGGATGGAATGACTGTGTTTCCACTGGCGATAAGGCACCAGGGTTAATACTCCCGTGATCGTGCCTATGATATCGTTGGCTTTACGGCTTTTGAAGAACGAACCGTGGCAGCAGTCATGAAAAATAATAAAGGTCCGGATCACAAACCCCGCTGCCGGAATCGCAAACAGGAGGGTAAGCCAGTAGGAGACAGACAGGCTGAAATATGCAGCCGTCCATAACAGTACAAGCGGTCCAAGTGTATTAATAAGCTGTCTTACGCTTGTTTTGCGGTCTGTTTTCTCGTAGGGAGCCACGCTTTTTTTCAAACTGGAAAGCTGGGACGTCTGTTTCGTAGTCATCGTGTTTGTTTCCTCCTCGGATGTGTCCGGTTCCGGTCACATTCATCTAACTTCATTATAGAGAAGGAAGTGTCATCCCCGTAAGTCATAAATATCAAGGAGGGAGTATGACAAATGTCATACCCTCCTCAAATTAAGCTAACTTTCTAATCCGTAGCAGCGGGAGCAAAATCAGCGTACCCATCAAGAACAGCACACCGCTCCCAGTGAAAACAGCGAACAGCGAGAATACTCCCTTCAGATATCCGGCCATGGACATGCCGATGACCATAAATCCCATAAACATCGGTCCCATAATTCCGCCTACCCGGCCCATATAGGCAGTCTCCGTATTTTGCAGAATCAGTGTGTTGATGCCGATATGAACACAAGGATAAAAGAAGCCAGTCAACGCTTGAAGCAATATTGCGAGCAACACATTATGCGCCGATCCCATACCGATGGTCCCTGCGGCACTCATGAGCAGCCCTGCTGCCAGCAGTATTTGCGGCTTTACTTTTTTGCCGATTCCTATAACAAGCGTCCCGCCCAGCATCATTGCGGCTCCGTTAACCACCATCATCCATTGCAGGAAGCTGCTGTCCTTACCCAGATTCTCAATCATCACAAATACACCCAGAGGCTGAACAAGCCCTGCTCCCAGCCCGGCAAATGCAAACGAGATTCCCAAATTTCTCAAAACCGCGCTGGAGCGCACATAATGCAGGCCTGCTTTTATTTCCGTGGCAATCCCCTTACGCTCACTGGCTGTCTCATCCGGCATATCCTTAGGCAGCAGCCCCAGAACCAGCGCCGAACCGATAAACATGACTCCCATGATCGCAAGTGAAGTTTCAATACCATAGTGTTCATATATAAAAGCACCGATCATTGGGCCAATCACCATAAAAAAAGCGGTCAGCGACTGGAAGACGGCCATCACACCCTGTAGCTGTTCTTCGGGAACATGCTGCTTAAACAGCTTCATTGCGGAAGGCTGAGAGAATTGTGACAGCACCGCCGAGACAAAGGTAGCCAGCAGCAAGGCTCTCCATGATCCCATTAAGACTACAAGAAGCACTGCAAACACCGATAATGCGGATAACCCGTCGCTCAGAATCATCGTTTTCTTCGGGAGCCACCGGTCCGCAAACGTACCACCGATCAAAGCAAATAAAAAAATAGGTGCAAATTCTGCTACAGAAATCAACGATACGTAAAACGGATCATTGCCCGTTATCTCCGTCACATACAAGAGTATCGCGAAATTGCGCACCCATACTCCAAGCTGAAGCAGCACTCTGGATGCAATAATTGTTCGTACAACCTTATTACCTAACACTAGGTTCCCCTCCAAAAAAAACATGAAATTATAAACGCTGAGAGCTCTCGTTTATAAATATATAGACGTTTTATATTTTTGTCTATATTTAATTAGATGTTTATCTAATCTATCTATTAAAGGCGCAAAAAAAGCACACAGAGAGATCTGTGCACTTTCCGGAAATCACCTACAAGCTACTATGCCTGCTTCGTATAATCCTCGCGGTACTCTGTCGGCGTCTTGCCGGTCGCTTTCTTAAACACCTGCGTAAAATAACGGGGGTCCTGATAACCGACGAGCGGAGCTACCCGGTAGACCTTCACATTGCTGTTCTGCAAAATATATTTGGCCTTTTCCATCCGGCAGCTGGTAACGAATTCAAGAAAGGTGTAACCGGATATTTGCTTAAATAAAGTGCAGAAATGGCTAATGCTTAAACCGGCTACCTCCGACAGCTCTTCAATACTGAGATCTTTATGATAATTGTCTTCAATATAACGTTTGGCTTTCTCAACAACGCTGCGTCCGTCTTCACGGGCCATCACTTTGTTGCTCTCCAGCATCCACTCACGGAATTCCTGCTTCAGCACGTTAATCATTGCCGTCAGGGTTCCCAGGCCGTGCAGCTTGCCAAGCAGCCTCTCCAGCGACCAGTCCGGCTGCATGTTCAGGTTCTCAAATTGCCTGTACAGCACAACAACCATCTCGATGATCATCCGTTCGGCCAGCTCCTTGGAAAGCGCCTGTGCTTCAATAAAGATGGCCATTTCATCGAACAGAACCAGCATCCGCTCCATGTTCAGCGTGCGGATGCTTTCGATCAGCGAAACCTCAAGCTCCTTCGGATACTTTACGTCCCTGCCGCCTATATCCGGTGTCTCCTCTTCAATAAACACGCCTGCCTGACCGGAATAGAAGCGCTGGAACAGCGCCTTGGCTGCAAGCGGATATACGGTGCTCAATTGATCGATCCCCTGCGTGCTGCGGCTAATCCCTACCGAGCAGGCCAGCTTGGAGTACCTTTTAATATCAGCAACCAACTTCTCGCCAAGCTCTCTTTTGCCTTCCCCGAGCCTTCCCGGAAAGAGCAGCACCCATTCTCCATTGTAGAACGGGAACACAGAAAGCGCGCCATTGTCCATTGACCACTCTTCAAGGATATTGCGGATTGCGAACAGCCAGAGATGTTTCTCCTCCGCGCTCCATCTTGCAGCAAGGGCCGCATAGTCGTCAAGCCTGACGACAGCCATGAAATATTCGCCCTCCAGCTCGCTGTTCTCCAGCCATTTTAAATGCTGCAAAGGCCGTGAATTGCCGAGCGTGAACTCTGCAAACATCCGCTCCCTTGCGAGCGTCGACAGCATTTGTACAGAGAGCATCAACTGCTCGTTCTCCTTCTGTTTATCCAGTTTCATCTTCGCCCGGGTCAGCATCTCAGTTAATTCATCATGATCAATCGGCTTCAGCAAATAATCAAATGCCCCGAGCCGCAGCGCATCACGCGCATATTCGAACTCCCCATAGCCGCTGATAAAAATAAAGATCAGCTTGGAGCTGCGGGGCAGCACCTCTTTCATCAGGGCAATACCATCGATAACAGGCATTCGTATATCACTGATGATGATCTGCGGGGCTTTCTCTTCAATCATCCGCAACGCCACTTCACCATTCCTGGCCTCTCCCGCAATCTCAAGTCCCAGCTCATCCCAGGGAATCGCCACCTTCAAGCTTCGCAGAATAATCGGCTCATCATCCACTAGCAGCACTTTGTATTTCTCTTGCCGTGCAGTCATTTCCGGCACCCCCAGCTTATTGAACTGTAGAACTTTGTATCAGATTCCAGTATTGTTCCGAAGCGGATTGCAGCTGCGCGAGCGCCTCGTCAGCCTGCATCCCTCCGCCGATCATCTCCTCGATGACACTGAGGAAGGTCTTCTTCACTTCTGGAGACAGCAGGTTGTCGTACGGAACAAAGCTCTGGTGATTACCCTCCATCATAGCCATTACCTGAGCGAATACCGGTCCTGTCTTATCCGGATCAATGGTGATCCGCATCGAAGGTATTCTTAATCCCTCATACACAATCTGTGTCTGAATCTCTTTTGTATAGAATGCTTTCATCAGCTCCAGCGCCGCTTCCCGCTTACTTCCGCTCAGGCTGGAGGAGAGTCCGATTCCTATCGTATAACCTCCCGCGATGGACGGTTCTGTCCCTTGGTTCAGAGCGGGAAAAGGAATCACTCCTACCTGATTCTGAAAATCTGCCGGAGCCGTGTCTCCCGAAAACAGATTAATATCCCAGTTACCGTTCAAATACATCGCAGCCTTGCCGCTTGTAAATAAACGGACCGCATTCTCCGTCGACAAATCATTGGATTTGGCGCTGAATGCCTCCTCCTCAATCCACTGCTCCAGATGCTGAAAAGCCTGGGAGTACAAATTATTCTGAAAGGTACTCCCGTCCTCCCCGGTAACCAGCTTCTGAATCAGCTCCGGTCCGGCATACCGGTCCATTAAATAATGGGCGAATATCCCGGCAGGCCAGCGGTCTTCATTGCCGAGAGCAAATGGGATGTACCCTGCTTTCTTCAACGTCTTAATCGCAACATCCAGTTCAGCAACCGTCCCGGGAATTTTGATGCCCAGCTTGCTGAACAGCGTTTTGTTGAAATAAAGCGGCTCGGCATTTCCCTCAATCGGCAATCCGTAGATATGCTGGTTGAAGGTCCATAGATGCAGATCACTGAATTGGCCCTTCAGCCCGTTCTCCTGCACAAAATCAGTCAGATCCATCAACCGGTTGGAGCGGACATACGGCTCAATCTCCGCACCGCCGAACAACACGAACATATCCGGCGGTGTACCCGTGACCATCTCGTTTTTCAGCTTCTGCTCACGGTGAATCGTCTGGTCGAGTCCCTCGAAATTCACTTTGACGTTGGGATGTTCCTTCTGATATTCCTGAACGACCTCTTCATATATTGCAAGCAGCGGCTTGTCATGCTCCTTGATCCAGAAATGGCGGAAGGTCAGCGTAATCTTCTCTGGTGAGTTATCTTCAATCGGCTCTCTGTTGCCAAAATTTATAAATAATACCGCTCCGGCCATAAGCAGGATATAGAGCAGTATCCAGCCCCATTTCATCACCCATTTCACAGCTCCTCGCCCCTCTTTCATCCCGTTTTCGCTTATTTTCATGGCTGGATTTTGGGAATACGGATACAGATTGTCGAACCGAATCCTGGGGACGAACAAACGAGGATACCATAAGGATTGCCGAAACGGATGT
Source organism: Paenibacillus sp. FSL L8-0340 (assembly GCF_038593145.1). Taxonomy (NCBI): domain Bacteria; kingdom Bacillati; phylum Bacillota; class Bacilli; order Caryophanales; family Paenibacillaceae; genus Paenibacillus; species Paenibacillus sp. FSL L8-0340. The sequence continues at coordinate 3,169,049 of NZ_CP151967.1, read as the reverse complement.
TTAGGCGCTCATGCACATTCTTCAGGCCTACGCCGCTGTCGCTGTACTTCTTCGGATTGCTGTGCTCTGTATTCCATAGGCTCATCAGTGTGGCCAGATCGAAGCCCGGACCATTATCCTTGACGATGATAATAATATCCTTACCTGTCTCTTGTGCACCGATGGTGATCACCCCATGCTCTTCCATCTGCTCAATGGCATGATATAGCGCGTTTTCCACTATCGGCTGAACAATCAGCTTCTGTGTCATCACATTTCTGAGGGTATCGGGCAAGTCAATGGCGTAAGAGAATTTGTCTTCAAAACGGAATTTCTGAATATCCAGATAGTGGCGGACATGCTCAAACTCCATTTGCAGCGGAATCAGCTCCTGGTTCTGGCTGATGCTGATCCGCAGCAGCCTGCCGAGAGAAATGACCATTTTGCTGATGTCCCTGTTCCCCGCCAGCACCGCCATAGAGTTGATGGATTCCAGTGAATTATAAATAAAATGCGGATTAATCTGCGCCATCAATGCCTGCATTTCCGCTTCCTTTTTGCGGCCCTGCTCGGTTTGAACCTGCTCGATGAGTTCGCTGATCTGCGAGCTCATCCGGTTAAAGCCGTCAATCAAGAGATCGCTTTCATCATCTGAGCGCAAAGGTGTCGTAATCGGAGTAAAGATTCCTTGCTTGACCCGCTTCATACCGTTGACCGCGCTGTTAATGCTGCGCACAAGCCTTCGGATGAAATAGCGGTCAAACAAAAAGGCGGACAGCAGCGATACCGTGGATAGAATGATGGCAAGATTGCGAATAGAGTCCGATTCCGAGGAAATCAGATTCATGGGAGTGATGGCCACCAAATTCCAGTCCAAATTATGAGAAGGAAGGAAAGTAATCAGTGATTTCTCTCCTTGATAATTGTCAATGTAATAATCCTGAGCCTGGGCGTAACCTTCCTGCAGAAATGGAAAATGGGTTTGTTGCCCGATATGCTCACCGGATTTGTTAAAGACGATATTCCCCTGCTTGTTGACCAGCAGAATATCCCCTTTCTTCAGTGTTGCAGCTTCCCAGAAAATTTGGTCAAGCAAATCCGGCTTAACGTAAACGACCAGATAACCGATATCCTCCAGGGAATATGAATCCTTGATAATTCTGGACTGCACCAGTACCGGATTGCCGGTAGCTTCCGAACCATTCTCTCCGGGTCCCGACCATACCGGCCGGCCCTCCGCTTCCTCCATCGCGCGGTACCAGTTCTGATGGCGCATCTCATTGAAGGGCATCGGGGCGTTGTACTGATAGATCAGGCGATCCTTGCCGTAAAGACTGAAAGAAGTGATCATCGGATGATTGATCAGCAGGTTGTTAATGTCCTGCTTAATGTCGTAGGTCAGTACAAAATTCGGCTGTTTGAGCGTTTCCTGAATTTTAGGCGAAATAATAGCCGAATTTGTAATGTATGAGATTTCGCTGAGTGCAAACTTAAGCTTGCGGTCTGTCTCCAAAAGTGAAATCCAGTAAAAATTGCTTGATTTCTTCTCCATGGCACTGGAAAAATTCGCATACGTAACAATCCCCATCACGATCACGGGAATGAACACGAGAAGAATAATAGCGAACAAGATTTTGCGGCGGAGCTTCATATGCCTTTCCCTTCCTCCTGCTGTCTCTGCCCATTATTATTCTTCACGGTACTCCCTATTTCCTTGTTTAACATTAAAAACCAGTTTAGCTTTTGATTGCGCCTGAGGTCAGACCGGCAATTACCCAACGGCTGAAGAACAGGAAGACGATGAGCAGCGGAAGTGTGGCCGTAAAAGTTGCTGACATAATCATCCCATAGTCAAGACCATCACGTGCGCTGAACAACTGCTGCAGCGCGATCTGAATGGTAAAATGCTCTTTATTCTTCAGGACGACGAGCGGCCAGAAGAAGTCATTCCATACCGTCATAAAGTTAAGTATGCCAAGTGTAGCCATTGCCGGAGTAATGACAGGAACAGCAATTTTCCAGAAGATCCGGAAATGTCCGCCTCCATCAATCCGTCCGGCTTCGATTAGTTCGGTAGGCACCGCAGAGGAGATATACTGGCGCATCCAGAAGATCCCGAAGGCATTGACCATCGCAGGCACAATAAGCGCCTTGAAGCTGTCGATCCAGTGCAGTTTGGACATAATAACATAAGTCGGAATTACACCCAGCTGCTGTGGAACAATTAGCGTGGCGATGACGAACACAAATAGCATGTTCTTGAGCGGAAACTCATATTTGGCAAATGCATAGCCGGCCAGGGTACAAAAGAACACAACCGAAATCGTGACCATGGTCGAGACGAACAGCGAGTTGCCGAGTGCCAGGAAGATATCCGACCGTTCCAGCACTCTGCTAAAGTTGTCGAAGAACTGGTCACCAATGGTTAACAAAGGTGGCTTATGGAACACGGCACCCTTGTCATTGGTTCCTACAACAAACATCCAATAGAACGGAAAGACAGAGATTAATGCTCCGAGAATGAGCAGGAAATAAAACCCCAACTTGCCGAAGAAACCGAGGTCATCCGGTTTTTTTCTGAAAATTCGCAGTGTGCTCACGCTTTTCTCCTCCTAGACTCTCCGCCTGTGCCTCTGGTAATCAGCATATTAAGGATGGAGAATAGAATAGTGACGAGGAACAGCATAACCGCCGTAGCCGCCGCCGTACCGAAGAATCCGTTGCGGAATGCTTCGCTGTATAAATAAGTAACCATTGTAATCCCTTCCTGGCGGGTTGATCCGGTACCGGATTGGCCCAAGAATACATATGGCTCTGTGAAGAGCTGCAGCGCACCAATCGTGGATTGGAGGGATACGAAAATAATAAACGGCTTGAGGAGCGGCAGCGTGATGGAAAACAGCTGCTGTCTTCTGTTCGCACCGTCAATCCGCGCGGACTCGTACAGATCCATCGGTATGCTCTGCAGGCCAGACAGGAAGATGATCGCGTTGTAGCCCGTCCAGCGCCACATAACCATGGTGGAAATGGCAATCTTTACGCCCCACCAGCCGGAGTTGAAGGCCATGCTGTCCAGTCCAAGCCCGTTCAGCATCCAGTTGATCATCCCGTTGTTGCCGAACAAGGTGCTGAATACAAGCGTAACAGCCACAATCGACGTAATGTTCGGCATGAAATACAGAATACGGAAGGTTTTCTTAAACCGCGTCATTCCTGAATGCAGCAGCACTGCGAGCAGCAGCGCCAGAAACACCTGCGGCAGCGTGCCCATCAGGCCCATAATCAGCGTATTGCTGAAGGAAATCCAAAAGGTCGGGTCGCTTGTGACCAGATCGTAATTCTTCATCCCGACGAATTTCATCGGATTGAGTGCGTCCCACTTAAAGAAAGATAAATAAAACGTAAAGAAGATCGGGTACAGTCCAAATATCGAGAACAGAATAAAGAACGGAGAAATAAATGTATAAGCAGTGATGCGGCTCCGTCTTTGTTCAGTTAAAAAAGGGCGTCTGCTCTCGGCATGTGGACTCGTTATTACGGGTTCAGCCATGTCACACCTCCAGGGAATATAGCAAAAACTCCGATAGGAGTCTTGATCGTTGATTACATCTTCCTATTTCACTAAAACCGGACTCACAGAGGGTGCGGCTCTCCATGAATCCGGCATTACAGGCATCATTTCCTAATTGACACGCTTAACTGCGTTCCTCCAGGGTTTTCGCTTGTTTAACTGCTTCATCCCACTCTTTGGCAGGATCGGCTTTCTTCTCAATTACGTTTTTCAGCGCGTTCTTGAAGAAGGTATCGGTTTGGTCATGCAGCGGTCCGTAGTATACCGGTTTAACACGGTTAGCCGCCTTACCAAATTCAACTGCGATTTGTTGGCCGCCGAAGAAGTCATCTTTGAAATCTACGAATGCCGGATCTTCATACAGTGCAGGAATGGAAGGCATCAGGCCCTTAGCTTTGAACGATTCGAGCTGATTGTCCTTGTTAACGAGCCATTGAATGAAATCATAAGCTTCCTTCGGATGTTTGCCTTCCTTAGGAAGGGTGATGAACGAACCTCCCCAGTTTCCGGCACCTTCCGGCAGCTGAGCAATTTTCCATTTACCGGCAGAATCAGGAGCGTTGGTCTTAATATAGCCGGCCATCCATGCAGGACCCATAACTACGGCGAACGATCCGTCGGTCATGCCTTGACCCCACTCAGGTGACCACAGCAGCATATTGCTGATCCAGCCTTCCTGAATGCCTTTAACGGTGAAGTCGTAAGCTTTTTTCACTTGCGGATTGGTATCTCCGATAAATTTGCCGTCAGCTTTGCTGAAGTAGATTTCATCAGGAGATTGGTCGCGGAGTGCGTTATACGTCAGATCTGTTAAGTCAGAGAAGTATTTACCAGTTTTGTCCTTGTAGGCTTTCGCCACAGTAGCTAGCTTATCCCATGAGTCAATAGCAGCACTGAACCCCTCCGGATCGCTTGGCAGTCCCGCTGCTTCAGCTAAATCCGTGCGGTAGTAAACAACGGTAGGACCGATATCTGTTGGAAGTCCGAGCTGGAAGCTGCCGTCAACAGAGGAGGCTTGCTTCCATTTCCAGTCGAGATAATTGGCTTGAATATCTTTTGCTCCCAGATCATTCAGGTTGTAGAATTTATCCTGAGCACCCAGGAAACGTTCCATGAAACCGATTTCAAGTTGGAAAATATCAGGCGCTCCCGAATTCGCCGACAACGCAGTTGTCAGATTGTTGTGATGTGCAGTCTGGTCACCGGTGTTCTGAATTTTGATTGTAACGTTCGGATGTTCCTTGGTATATTCTTTCGCCAGCTCTTCATAGTTAACACTGCCAAGTGTCCAGAATGATAGCTCAACCTTCTCAGCCGGTTCCGTTTTATCTCCTTCGGTTGCCGGTGCATCTGTACTTTTAACGGTGTTACCTGCATTATTTTTCGCAGTGTTGTTTTCAGCGTTGTTGTTACCTCCGCATGCTGCCAGTGAACCAACGAGCATGATTGAAGCAAGCGTCAACGCCAGATTCTTTGCTTTTTTCATTCCTCTGTACCCCTCTCAAAGGTTTCTCTTACAAGTCTTAGTGTACAGTAGGAGAAATCTTTTTTTGAGGAGGCAAACTTCCGATTTGAGGTGGAAATATTTACGATATGGTAAATTCCGGTTCTAATACACCCACTTTAACAGCCGCCTTCCGATTGGAACCATTGGATTTCTATCTTCTGCACAGGTATACTGGTTTTATTTCAAGCAATTATTCCCCCATCAAAGGAGAGTACCTTTTATGCCCATCAACCGCCCTTTACTGACAGACAGTGATTTACAGGAAGCCGTTGACCGCAAGCTGCCTGTGCGCGTCTTTCAGGACGATCATCTGGTGAATTCCGGAGCGACGGTTGTCCGCTTTACAGATTCGGATGTTGTCATCCAGTCGCGGGTCAGCGATTTAACCTACTATTCCCGGCGGAGCTGCCAATTTTTTGAGGTCAGACCCTAGCTCAAATATTTTGAGAATGGAGAGGATAGTCCTTCAGCAACACCAGCAATGGAGTTTCTCACGGAATTATCGACTTTTATGTCCCACAACTTGCTGAATATCATTCCTACCTGCAAAAAAGCTTTTAATGAAACGCGCAAATATGAGTCCGAAAGGATGCATACGAAGCTGTACTCAAACAGCGAAGGAGATTTCACGGAGATTGCGCAGACCCCAATATCCGTAAAATTCAAAGAAGCCGGACAAAGACCCTCTCAGGAGGATTTTTGTCCGGCTTCTCTCATTGTCATCACTCTGTTATAAACTTCCTAATTATCTCTTCATCTCGTTCGTTGATGTCTTCAGCTTTTCGTTCAGGATATCCTGAAAGCTGCGTGTTTTGTCATCAGAGTTGGATGATTTGGCTTCGACCACGGGTTGAGGTCTAAAATACTGATGATTGAAAGCCATAAGATTATGTACCGTCATACTCATAAAGTTCAACCTCCTTCCGTAATCTATACCTCAGTTTGCGTGGTTGCGCATTTTCTTATCTCTTATTTAACCCGTCATTTCCAACTCTAAACAGTTTTTTTGCACTTTCAGGAAAAAAAATAACCTCCGCGCCGATAATCCGGCCGGAGGTTATAATCCTTTTTCATATCGAATGTCTTATTTCAAGGCTGCCCATGAGGCTTCATTCAGCTGCTCCAGCTCATCCCTATCAAGCTTGAACCTCATGGCCCCGATGTTCTCTTCCGCATGCCGGACTTTGGAAGCGCCTGGAATGGCGACCACTGTGTCCCCGTGAATATGCATGAGCCAGTTCAGGGCAATCTGGCCCGGTGTCACTCCGTATTTCTTGGCCAAAACTGATAATAGATCAATCAGCGGCTTGCTGCGGGCCAGGCTCTTCTCATCCAGACCGGATTGCATCCGCCGCATCCTCGAAACTGCACGGATCTGTGAAGGATCCCTATGGAAACGTCCGGTCAGAATCCCCTGCTGCAGCGGAGAGTATGCAATGATTGAAATGCCCAGCTCCTTCGCCGCTTCCATTGTTCCATTCTCGTCAATCTTCCGGTGCAGCAAATTATATTTCACTTGGTTCGAGACCAGAGTCAGACCATACTGCTGCAATATCCTGTGCGCTTCAACCATCTGTTGGGCCGAATAGTTGCTGACTCCTGCATAACGGATTTTACCATCCTTGACCAGACCGGCCATCGCTTTCATTTCACTGGCTATTGAGGACAGGGAAAACGGTTGGTGAATCTGGTACAGATCGATGCTTCGCCCGCCCAGACAGGTGAGCCGTTCATCAATCGTAGAGGTAATAGATTTCGCTGTGCGGAGCATCGGCCACCATTTGGTGGCGATCAGCGGCTGGGCATGGAGACTGCTCTCCTGCTGCAATTGATCCAGCGCATGGGCAAGCGCTTCTTCTGATTTGCCGCCGCCGTAGATCTCTGCGGTATCGACCCAGTTCATGCCGCCTTCCAGACTGACACGCACGATATCCAGAATATCTTCATCCTTAAGATTACTCCAGTACCTTCCTACGATTCCGCTTCCCCGGCTGAACTGCCAGCAGCCCAGCCCGAGCGGTGAAACGGATAACGATGATTGGCCTAAGGGGCGTAAAGTTACTGCTGTTGTCTCTGTCACCAAGTTTCATCCTTCTTTCAGAACCAGGATAATAAAAATCTCTCCAGAATCAAAACCACTTCAAAATAGAGCTCAGATCCGCTAGCAAATATGGTATAATTACCCTGCTCTGCAACGCCATACTACAAACTAACCGTGTTGCAGAATGGAAACACAATCATTAATGGAGGGAATTCATGTTAAAATTCTTCGGTTTTTTCATGCTGTTAAATCTGGTCGGCAATCCTTTTCTTGCCCTAATCATCCTGCTGGTCATTCTGTATTTCCTCGACCGCCGATATGTCGGAATCTTTCCAAGCATCACGAAGCCGTTCCGCCGGAGCCGGCAAATTTCCAAGCTGAGGACAACCATCTCGCTGAATCCGAATGATGTCTCCGCCAAATTCGATCTGGCCCGGCTGATGACTGAACGCAAGCGTTTCAGCGAATCCAAAGAGCTGCTTGTGCAGATCGCTGACCGGTACGAGCAATCTGCGGAATATTGGGTGGAGCTTGGTTATGTGAATCTCAAGCTGGGACAGCTTCCCGAGGGGGAAGCGCAAATGCTTCAAGGACTGGAAATCAACCGCAGAGCGCAATATGGGCAGCCTTATCTCCGTCTCGCCGAGACTTTCCGCAATATCGACCATGACAAAGCTCTTTATTATGTAGGACAATTCCAGGAAATTCAGTCCTCTTCCAGTGAAGCCTACTATTTGGCCGGCTCTATGTACAAGGCACTGGGCAGAAATGAAGACGCCAAACGCGCTTTTGCCGAATCCACGGCCATTTACCGCTCATTGCCAAAGTACAAGAAGCGGCAGGAACGGGGCTGGGCGCTGCGCAGTTATTTCGCAAAGCTGCGCTGACTCAGCGGTACATAAATAACCGGGATGGCTCCATTATACGCCTATTCCTTCCTGCAATCATTAACACAAAACGCAAAAACCTCCGGCTTCTGCACTACTTGTGCATGCCGGAGGTTTTTTATGCTATTTTACAGGAACGGTTATTTCAAACTCAGGAATGTAAAGCTTCCGTCCATCCTTCCAGACGTAGGGCTTGATTACAATACTCTCCGGTATGGTTTCAAACGGCTCATACACATTGCTGGAATCTAAAGTATCGCCTTCACCGGAGCCACCGCTGATACTTAGCACGCGAACCTCCCTCCCTTGTTCATCCATTACATCAAAGAAGATAGACAAAAACCCGTTATTCTTATATTTTTCCGGTATCGCTTCTTGAAAGGCCCTTACATCCTCTCCCTGTTCCCCTTCAAACTCTGCCATCAGCAGGGTCGTGGTTTCGCTAACTTCCAGCCGCTTGACCCGCAGATGAATATGATCATGGATTTTTGTTTCTTTCGGAGTCAGAATATAGCCTTCCAACGTATTCTTGCTCACCGGAAATTCAAACTCGAAAGGCTGCCGGATTCCCGGAACGGTAAATGACATTTTGAAATCAAACTCATCCGGAATCCGCTGATTCTCTGAATTATTAAAGACTGTAACAATAACGGAGTCAGGCGCATCCGGGCCTCCTGAAGCGATTCCCCCTCCGGTGATGACCTCAGCTCCATTGACATAAGAATCGATCCTATTCAACAAGCCGGTCTCAGGATCGGGAATAGTCCACAAATCAGACAAGGGTCCTTCCTCTCCAGTCTTACCCGCTTGCTTTCTGGTAAGCACCAGGGACAACCGGCTCCCATCATACATCTGTTCCGACACGCTGAACGTCAAGCCGCCATGCGTAACGCTCTGCTGAATGTCCGCCGTTACACCAGTCTCATTTGCTTTCTTAAGCCCGGCGTCGCCTGCCACCTTGAACACACTTTCCAGGAACGGCAGTTGCTTCAAGGTATCAGCCATTGCCGGCGACACGAACCCCAGGCTGATGATCAACACCAGCCCTGCAGCCACAGAGGCAGCACTGATCATCACCCGGGTAAGCCAAGAACGTTTTCTCCGGCTCCTAGAGGTTTTTGCTGTTTCTGGAACCTTAGGATCTGTTCCTTCCATTCCGCCAATTACCCGGTAGGTATCGTTCATACGGGCTTGTACGAGCTCCGGCAGCTCTGTAAGAGGCTCTTCCCTTAATCCTGCCAGCCTGCTTTCAAATTGTTGCTGATTCATCCGTTCATCTTCCTTTCCGCGGGCTCCGCCAGAGATTCATATAAGGTTTTCCTTGCCCTGTGCAATCTGGTTTTAACTGCGCTCTCCGATAGCTCCAGCAGCCCGGCGATTTCCTGCAGCGTCAACCCCTGATAATAATGAAGAATGACAATGGTCCGTGAAATCTCCTCCAGACGGTTGACGGCATTACGGAGATCCATATCCCCCCCAAACGAAGACGATATCAGCAGGTGCTCTGGAGGTTCAGGCATGACGATTACCCGATCCCGTCTGCGCAAAATCATATTACATTCATTGATCAGAATACGAAACAGCCAAGTGTTAAAGAAAGCAGGCTCTTTTAATCCGGATAATGCTTTATATGCCTTCATGACCGTCTCCTGCATAATATCCGCACAGTCTTCGTCATTCCTGACAATGGATTTGGCCATACTGTACATTTGCCGTTCCAGTCCCTTAACCAGCTGAATAAAAGCTTCACTGTCCCCGGCTTGCGCACGTCTAATCTGATCCTCTTGTCCGTTGTTCAATCAATCCCCCCCTTTCGTTCGGATAGCTGCAGCACCTCTTGTTTTGCTTCCATACAGCTGATTAGATGGAGCATAGGGCTGAAAGGTTACCTCTATGTATGAAATATTTTTTCTCCCTGCTTCTTCAAAAACAGCAAAGAGCAAGCTCCGCTGCCCCGGAAGCCTGCTCTTTACCATTATCAAATCATGTACAAGCTTATAAATCTAATGTTTTCGGCTGATCCTCCGCTGATGCCGAAGAAAACGGCCACCAGTTCGCCCGGCCAAACATCCGTACCATAACAGGAACGAAAAACGGCAGGAAAACCAGTGCATAAAGAGCAAGACCGGCCAGAACTACAGTAGCAATCTGCATCATCGACAATACGCCGGAAGGATACATCGAGGCAAAGGTTCCGCCCAGGATCACTACAGCCGACAGAATGACTGTCCCCATATTGCGCATGGCATGCAGGATCGCTTCATGCACATCCCAGGTCTTGTTCTCATTAAAGCGGGCCATCAGGAAGATGCTGTAGTCCACCCCAAGCGCAATCAGCATGACGAAGCTGAAGAACGGAGTAGTCCAGGTAATTCCGGAATAATTCAGCAGATTTACAAAGATGGCTTCCGTAATTCCCAGCGCCGTAAAGTAAGTGATAACGAGTGAAATTATCAGATAAATCGGCATGATAATCGATCGAAGCAGCAATACCAGAATGATAAAAATACCGCCCAACATCAGGATAACAGTCCGCGAATAATCCTCATTGGAAATCTTCTGCAGATCGCTATAGGTGCTGGTCACTCCGCTGATCGCGGTCTCCGCATTCTCCAGCTTCGTGCCCTTCACAGCCCGGTCCACGGCAGCCTGAATGTCTCCCATGCTGTCGATCGCTTCGGAACTATAGGGGTTCTCGGCGAAAACAACGTCCAGCGTCATCACCTTGCCGTCACCTGCCAGGTACGTATCAAAAATCTGCTGGATGCCCCCGGCTTCCAGCGCCTCAGACGGTACGAAGAATCCGCTCAGTTCATCGTCTTTGGCCTCCTGAATTTGCCCCAGGTACGCTTGAGCGGAATCCAGCCCGCCGGTGATTTGCTTGAGGCCATCCGTACTGTCGTTCAAACCGTCCGTAAGCTGGCCGATTTGTCCGGTAAGCTGGCTGAACCCGTCAGCAAGCTGCTGCTGGCCGCCTTGCAGCTGGTCGAGCCCATTTGTGATCGAAGGAATACGATCGACAATTTGGCCTTGCCCCGCCGCCGCTTGATTCAGGCCCGTCTGCAACTGGCCGATTCCGGCGACAAGCTTGCCCAGACCTTGTGCCAGCGCCGTTTGGCCGGCAACGGCCTTGGCATATCCGGTGTTGGCCTTGTTCAGACCGGCAGCTACAGCTTTAAGCTGCCCTGTAATCTGTCCTAGTCCTGCGGCAAGCTGGGCTGTACCCGTGCCGGTTTGCGTTACCGTTCCTTTAATCGTCTGGTAATCAACATCCTGCAGAAGATCAGGATGGCTGGCTTCCAGGCCCGTGAAGGAAGCATCCAGCCCGGCAAGTGCAGCAGCCACGCCCTGGAGCTGGGTTTGCAGCCCGGCAACGCCTCCGTCCAATGCAGTCAGCCCCGTGCCGATTTGCTTGTAGCCTGCCAATAGTGCAGCATTGGCGTCCGCAAGCTGCTCTGCGCTGGCCGCTGCCTGCGCCAGACCGGCTTTGATCTCACCGGCTCCCGCCGATCCGCTTTTAATGCCGCTCTCTATACGGGACAGTCCATCGCCCAGCGCGGCGATACCTTGTTTCAGCTCAACTGTGCCCTCCGTCAGCTTCGCGCTGCCCGATACGGCCTCGTTCAGCTTCGGCTCGTTGTCACTTAACTGCTTGCTTGCTTCCGCAAGCCCCGTTTGAATCTTCGTAAGCCCTTCATTGCTCTGATCCAGACCCTCTGACAGTGTAGCCACTTGGGTCGGGATCAGGAAGTCATTGATCTGTTCCCCCGTAGGACGCGACATGCTGCGCACAGCTTTGACGCCGTCGACCTTTTCCAGCTCACGGCTGATTTTTTCAGCCAGACCCATATATTCAGCAGTATCCATACGGTCATCATTTTTGATGATTATTTTGCCGGGCATCGATTCTCCCGGCCCAAAGCTCTCAGAGATAATGTTGAAGCCTTTAACCGATGCGTAGTTGGAACCGATTTCGTCCATGCTGTTAAAGGACAGTTTGCCGCCATAAGTGACGAGGAACGGCACCACTACCGCAGCTACAATCAGCAGAGCAGCCCACGGTCTTTTTAAGGAGAAGGAACCAGCGGCCCCCCAGATGCGGCTTTCGCTATGCTCCAGCTTCCCGCGGGATGGCCAAAACATCTTTTTGCCCAATACCGCCATAAAGAATGGAACGACAGTCACAAGCGCCAGCATCATCACGGCAATCCCTACAGCCACTGCAACCGCAGAACGGTACAGCATGAATTTGGACAACCCAATGGCGAGGAACCCTACAAATACCGCAAGACCGGAATAAAATACCGTTCCCCCCGCTTTACGGTAGGTCGTGATAATCGCGCTTTTCGTATCCTCAGAGGTTGCCAGCTCTTCCTTAAACCGGCTGATCAGCAGGATGCAGTAATCCGTCCCAATCCCGAACAGTACGGCCACCATAAAGATCTGCGTAAATGTGGATAACGGAAAGTCAAACCTGTCCACCAGAAAGGCTACAACCGATTGGGATACAATATAACTCAGTCCGACCGTAAGCAGCGGCACAAACGGCGCAATGAACGAACGGAATACAACGAACAGGATCAAGAGAATAAATACAACGGTAATATACTCCGACTTCTTCAGCCCTGCCTCTGAGCTGACAATGGTATCCTCCGTGATCAGTCCTTCGCTGGTCAGATAATGATCGGCAGTTACATCACTTAACAGGGCTGCTACTTTAGCCGGGAGCTCCTTGACCACTTCTTCTCCGCCTTTTACCGACAGTGCGACCATAATGGTCTTCCCGTCCTTCGCAATCAGCGTATCCTTTAATTCGGTTTGAGAAAAGGGGTCGGTAATGGAATCCAGCTTCAGCGATTCCTTGCTCACCGTAAGCTGCTCAACGCCCTGCTTAATGCTCTCCGTATCTTCTGCGCTCAGTCCATCCGGCTTATTAAAAACAAGGGCAACCTGGTGCAGCGTTTCACCACCGTTGGCGTCGGCCACCTCTCTCATAATCTCAGCCGCTCTCGAAGAAGTGTAGCCATCCGGAACAGCAATCTGCCCCTTCTCGCGCACCAGATCCGACATCGCCGGCGCTGTCAAAAATAACACGACCGCCACAGCCAGCCAGACTGAAATTACAGCCCATCTAGCTTTAAGTATGGTCTTCAATTGTTTCTCCCTCCTGTTTCATGCATTAAAAATGCAAGCTTCTCGAACATAGTAATAAATTTCTCAATGTCCTTTTCCTCAAAATCAAACAGATAGGGAGAGATCACTTCTTGAACCTGCTTCTCGGCGGTCTGATGCACACTCTTCCCATGCTCCGTGAGTGTCAGATACACCTGGCGGCGGTCATTCTCGTCCCGGGTCCGCTGAATCAGTCCAGCTTCGTCCAGCCGGTTAATAATTGCCGTTATCGAACTCTTGCCTACCGCAACTGCCTCGGCCAGAAATGTGGAAGTACAAAGCTCCTGACTGTTTATCAGCCGGAGAATAATAAATTGGTCATTGGTCAGTCCTTCCGGAATCCGCTCCTTGACACGGGCGCTAATCTGCCTAGTCACCACCATGTATGCATTCAAATAGCGGTTGATCCAGTGTTCTGCCTCTTCTTTCAAAATTCAAACCTCCCAACACTATTAATAGTTCACGTATGAAACTATTTCACAGTAAAACTATAGGGTCTGACGCCCAAAAAGTCAATATGTTCCTTTCCGTATTCCAGCAGCGGCTAATTTGCATTTTGCATAACAAAAACAGCCATTCCGCACGTTGACATGCGTAATGGCTGTGGCTGTTTATCGGGAGGAGCCGAGAATTCTCTCTGCCTTCCCCTTAGCGGGTATTCCCGTTATTCTTCGTCCTCAGTCTCCTCGACCTCATATACACAGCGGAACATTTCGATTCCTGCGGCATTTTCACCCAGGCTGTACACCATGAACCCAAGGCTGCGGTAGAAGTCAGCAGCAATTTCGTCCTCAGTTTCTGCCAGCAGATAACGGGGCTGACGCGCAGTTAGCAGTTCAAGAATCATTCCGCGCGCATACCCTTTCCCCCTGTTCTCTGGCAGTACAGCGATATGGCGGATGTCCAGTGACCCGTCTTCCGTTTCTTCAAAGCCTACCAGCCCCAGCAGCAGGCCTTCCTCTTCCCAGCCGCACAGCTGCAGTGCAGCCTGTGCGCTATATTCGGCTGAAGTGCGCTGCAGTGCATCCGGTTCATCAATAACAGCATAAGCCAGCAGCTCGTTCACCTCGGGAGAACCCACGAGATGCTTCAGATCTATCAGCATAGTTAACCTCCTAAAAGTTTTGTGAGCATCGCTTCCTGATAAAACTTCGTACAAAACTCACTTCGAAAGCATACACTTAAGTTTTGTGAAACTTTAGTTTAATGATTTACCCCATGCCAAATGAAGAAAAATATAACCTATCCACACACCCAGCAAGTTAAGCAGCAGATCGTCAATATCAAAGCTGCCGACACGCAGCAGCATTTGCATAGATTCCAGCAGCAATATCCATAAAGCCATATGTAAGGTTAACCCAAACATGGAGTTAAGCCGCTTCTTCAGCAGCGGCAGCAGGAGGCCAAAGGGAATGAACACGGCGACGTTTCCCAGCAGATTCACCAGCCGGCCGGAGAAAGGCACCCCATTGTCCAAATCAAAATAGAGTTTTATGGTCCGCAGCGGCTCCAGATTATATTGCAGCGGTCCGTCCGGATGAACAACACGGCCAAAACCGATAAACATCCAGTACACAACGGCTGCACTGTACAGAATTAGCAGCATCCACGCCCATATCCGGCGCGGCTTCGGCTGAAGTTTTCCCCGTACGGAGCGGTTTCCGGGCTTCTGCGTCTTACGCGGACTAGAGATTGCTTTCACCTTCCACTATTTCGATACTGCCGTCGTTCTTGCCGATAATGGCCAGATCGGCAATTCCAATGAACAAGCCGTGTTCAACAACGCCCGGAATGCCCTGCAGAGACTTCGCAAGTTCAGGAGCAGAAGCAATCGCTTCAAACCCGCAGTCCGCAATGTAATTGCCGTTGTCTGTCTTGTACAATTCATCACCGCTCCGCCGCAGCTCCGGCTTGCAGCCCAGCTTAGCCAGTTCAGCGACTGTCCATTCCCAAGCAAAGGGAACAATCTCAACAGGCAACGGAAACTTGCCCAGCGTTTCTACTGCTTTGCTCTCATCTGCTACCACAATCATGCGTGTGCTGCCCATAGCCACGATCTTTTCGCGCAGCAATGCACCGCCGCCGCCTTTGATCAGTTGAAGCTGGCCATCGAGTTCATCCGCTCCGTCAATCGTCAAATCCAGGTGGTCAACATCACCAAATGCAACCAGTGGAATGCCCAGCTCGCGGGCCTGCTCCTCCGAAGCACGTGAGGTAGCTACTGCGGTAATCTTAAGTCCTTGCTGCACTCGTTCCCCCAGCTTGCGGATGGCCCAATATGCGGTGGAACCTGTGCCGAGGCCAACCTTCATTCCGTCTTCCACATACTCCACGGCTTTTTCCGCAGCCAGCTGTTTTACATTGATACTCATTTTAATACCTCCATATTATCCGTTATAATAATGAAATAGATTTACAATACAAAATTATTATCACCAGGAGGATTCCGGATGAGAACCGAAAATCAGATCCAGTCCAAAATCAATGAATTAACACTCCAACGCAGGTCTCTGGAGACACGTTTGACACCACTGGCCGAGGACAGCCCGCAACGCGAAGCTCTAAATGCCCAGCTTACCAGGCTGGAGGATATGCTGCTCATGCTGGAATGGGTGCTGAATACCCCTGCAGGTAAATACCACGCTTGAACATCAGATTAGAAGAGTTCCTTACCGTAACATAAACTATCCGGATCGCCAATATAAGGTCCAAACAAATCAATCGGCCGATAGCCATGCTTCACGTAGAGTGCAATGGCTTCCGGCTGTTTAATGCCAGTCTCCAGCCGGATTTCCCGGCAGCCGGCACTAATGGCCTTCGCCTCAAGCTCCAGCAGCAGCTTGTTGGCTATTCCTTGCTTGCGGCTGCCCGGGTCCACATAGAAACGCTTGAGCTCCATCACCGCACTGTCCGGGTCAAGCGGGCGCAGCGCTCCGCAGCCGACGGGCTTCTCTCCTTGATAAGCTACCACGAAAGTCATCTCTTTTACCTTCGGATCGGTGAAATCCACAACGTAGATGGTCTCATGCGGATAGCGGGATTTCAGCTCCTCATCCAGACGGTCAATTAATGAAAGCAAATCCGCGCTCCCGGGATCAACTACAACAAAATTAACATCAGCTATGGACGTCATTACCGTCTCTCCTCCACTTCAACCAGAGTGCAAGTCCAGCTATATATAATTTTTAAGCGTTTCCTCATATAATTCAGCGTTACCCTTCTCAAAACAAATAAAAGAGATCTCTTTCAGCGGCAGCAACCGGGAATCCTGGGCCGCCACATACTCAATGACCGTATGAAGCGCAATTTCACAGGCCAACGCTTTAGGGAAATTATAAACCCCGGTGCTGATGTTTGGAAAGGCTATGCTCCGCACACCCTTTAAGCAGGCCAAGTCCAGGCTGCTGGCATAACATTTGGCCAAAGTATCGGCTTCCCCGGCGCCACCGCCTTTCCAAATCGGCCCTACTGTATGTACAATGCCCAGCAAAGGAAGTCTGCCTGCACTCGTTAATGCAGCCTCACCAGGCAGACAGCCTCCCTGCTTCTGGCGGATTACCGCACATTCCTCAGCTACTCGTGGTCCGGCAGCCCGGTGGATCGCTCCATCAACACCACCGCCTCCATAGAGGCCGGAATTGGATGCATTCACAATCATATCGCCCTGCCAGGACGTAATGTCACCTTCACGGACAGATATCGCTACATCATTAATGGTGATTTGCATGTTCGGCCTCCTCTCTCGCCGTAACCTCCAAGTTTCGAATCAGCTCTTTCTCTCC
Source organism: Paenibacillus sp. FSL L8-0340 (assembly GCF_038593145.1). NCBI lineage: Bacteria > Bacillati > Bacillota > Bacilli > Caryophanales > Paenibacillaceae > Paenibacillus > Paenibacillus sp. FSL L8-0340. Next base: position 3,152,110 of record NZ_CP151967.1, on the reverse strand, counting down.
CCTGCGGTCCGCCTTCTCCGGAAAGGAAACAAACACGACCCTTGCTCCTTCAATAGAAGCTTTGCGGATGTTGCTTCTCATCCAATTCTCCGCGTCGGTCAGAACCATCTCTCCCGTACCGGCCGGTACACGGCATAAAGCGGAAGTCGTTCCCTTTTCTCCCTTAGCGAGCTGTTCTCCTGGTCCGAAAAGCACAGTAAACTGAAATAATGGAACCGCCTCCGGCCGTTCTTCATGTTCTGCGAACGCTTGATTAACTACGGAGTACAACAGTGAGCCGGTAGGAGCGGCAGATTCACTCGCCTCCCGCTCAGAGATCATCCGGCTGCTCTGGTAGGCAAGCAGTCCTGCAGCAAACAACAGAAACAACACGACGCCCCCAACTACAGTAATCATTTCTGTCACCCGCCATTCTTCAGAAAATCAACAATACCGTTTCTATATTATCACGGAGAGAACATCCCGGGAATGGTCGAAATGGGCTGAGTTTCTTTTTTCACAGGAAATCTTCATGGTTAAGAACGCCGCTCCTTAGTGAAAGCGATGTATAATTCTATAAAGTTATTTTGAAATATTCATATTAACAGTTGAAACTTTCTGTGGCATGATCCATAATGAAGTTGTGCATACTGTTTGTCAATCCATAAGAAATCAAGGGAGGAAATTTACAATGAAGTTTTTCTTGGATACCGGAAATATTGAAGAAATTAAACGTATTACCCGCCTCGGTTTAGTGGATGGCGTGACGACGAATCCGTCACTGATCGCCAAAGAAGGCAGATTGTTCAAAGATGTAATCAAAGAAATCGTTGCTATTGTGCCTGGTCCTGTCAGCGCGGAAGTCATTGGCCTTACAGCAGAAGAAATGCTTAAGGAAGCCTTTGAAATTGCTGAGTGGGCACCCAATGTCGTAATCAAACTGCCTATGACTGAAGATGGCCTGGAAGCCTGCTACGAATTGACCAAAAAAGGCATCAAGACTAACGTTACCCTAGTATTCTCCGCGGCTCAAGGCCTCATGGCTGCCAAAGCCGGCGCTACCTATATCAGCCCGTTTGTCGGTCGTCTGGACGATATCGGCGTTGACGGCATGAAGTTGATCAAGGATCTGAAGACTATCCTGACCAACTACGGCCTGACTTCAGAAATTATTGCAGCCAGTATCCGCAACATCGCACATGTGGAGCAAGCGGCAATCGCCGGTGCGCACATTGCAACCATCCCGGGCTCTTTGCTGCCTTCCCTTTGGAAACACCCGCTTACAGATAACGGTATCGAACGCTTCCTGAAGGATTGGGAGAAAGTTCCGCAAGTATAATAGAACTGCTGCTGTTAACATAAAGCACCTCGTGGAAATCTTATTGGATCATAATGGGTCCGATACATTTCTATGGGGTGTTTTTTTGCGTCAGGTTGACTAATTTACTTGTCTTAACTATATTTGTTATAACAAGTAATTCAGAAAGGATGATTCTTTTGCCTATTTCCTCTCCGCAGCAATTCCTCGGATTCCTGCTTGGCTCCACCCACCGGAGGATATCCAATGCGTTTGCCCGGGCCTTGAAGTCATACGATATTACCCCTGAACAATGGTCAGTCCTGTTAATGATTGTTGACCGAGAAGGCATTAACCAGAAGGAAGTTGCCGCTGCGGCAGCCAAAGATCAACCCACAACTGCGAGGATCGTGGAGCTGCTTCAGAAGAAAGGTTTTATTACAAAATCCACAAGTCCCAGCGACCGGCGGGCCTTTCTGCTGTATCCCACCCTTGAGGGGCAGACGCTGATCGAAAGCACAATCCCTCTGGAGCAGCAGATGATCCAAGCAGCGGTTGCCGGACTTTCACCGGAAAAGCTTGAAGAGCTTCGCGTTATGCTGGAGCTGATCTATCACAACACTGGAAATTCACACCAAGAATAGGAGCAATGGTATTGAACACAACATCTGATCGTCTCTGGACAAAATCGTTTATTCTGCTGACAATTTGCAACCTGATGCTGTTTACAGGACTGCAAATGACACTTTCCACTCTCCCGGCCTATGCCGAAGAATCCTTGAACGCCTCTTCCGTGCAGGTTAGCCTGGTCACCAGCTTATTTGCGCTTAGCGCCATCGCTTCACGGCTGTTCTCGGCCAAGGCCATGGAGAAAGGCGGCCGTAACCTGCTGATCTTCCTCGGGCTGGCCGTATCCCTTGTAGCCGTCACCGGTTATTACTGGGCCGGAAGCATAACCGTACTGCTGCTTATGCGCATGCTCTTCGGGATCGGCTTCGGGATGGCCAGTACCGCCTTTCCGACAATGGCTTCGGACGTGATCCCGATTCGCCGGATGGGTGAAGGCATGGGTTATTTCGGCTTGTCGACAAGCCTGGCGATGTCTGCCGGTCCATTAATCGGTCTAAGCCTGCTGCAGGGTCCCGGGTTCGGCTCCTTGCTGCTTGCTACCGCAGCCGCTCTGGCGCTAATTTTCCCGCTTGGCTACCGCCTGACAGCAGTGCTTCCGGGTCAGCACAAGGAACCCGCTGCGGTTCCGGCAGCGGATTTCAAAGGCGGGGCATTTCGCAGGCTGTTTATCCCATGCCTGCTGAACTTTCTGCTGTCCGTGTCATACGGCGGACTGCTGGGCTTTCTCGCTCTTTACGGCAAAGAAGCCCATTTGGAACATATCGCCTATTTCTTTCTGTTTAATGCTGTTGCCATTGTTATCATTCGTCCATTGTCAGGCAAAATTTATGACCGTTTCGGTCCAGCTGCCCTGCTGATTCCCGGCAGCATGTTCATCATCGGCGGATTGCTGCTGCTCTCCTTCGCCTCATCGACAGCCGCCCTGTTCCCGGCTGCTTTATGCTACGGGATCGGGTTCGGATCTATGCAGCCTGCACTGCAAACCTGGATGATTCAGTCCGTTGACACACGCCAGCGGGGAATGGCCAACGGCATGTTCTTCAACTCACTGGATCTTGGTGTAGCAATCGGTACTATGCTCCTTGGATCTGTTGCGTTGTATAACACCTATGCGGTCATGTACCGCTATTCTGCAATGGCTCCTGCACTTTTGCTTCTGATCTATATTGCGTATCTCACCATCAGAAGGAAAAGCAACCGGAGCACCGTTGCCTCTGCTTGATTTCTAGCGAGCCGTCAACGAAAAATAAGACAAGCAGAAACGAGATCACACGCCCGCCAAGAATGATCCAGTAAGCGGTCAGCCCCTCTGTGAACCAGGCAGCAGCAACACAAACCGCTCCTCCGGCCGCAGCAATGAGCAGACTCGGCAGAATAACCTTTTTCCGCCCATAACGGTCGGACAGGTAACTTTATTGTGGTTTATTAGCAGACCCGATATGCAACCCAGCAAGTGAAAACGGCCAATATGATGTTATTCAGCTTACAGTGAACCTGCGGTTACAGACTCGCGCACGGCGGCCGGAAGGAAATGATTGGGTGCTCCCAGGCTATAGATATGCAGCAAATGCATCGCCCGGGTACAAGCGGTGTAAAACAGCTTCCGTTCGCTCTCCCTGCCATATCTCTCCGCTGAGCCGTCATAAATAATGACTGCATCAAATTCCACACCCTTGGCTAAGTATGCGGGCAGTACCAGTGTCCCTTTTTGAAAATTAGGCGTCTCCTTTGTCACAAGTCTTACCGGCAGCCTGTTTTGCAGCTCGGCATGTACACGTGCGCTTTCCTCCGCCGTTTTGCAGATAACTGCCACATAGTGATAGCCCTCCGCATGCAGATTAAGAATATCCTGCTCAACCGAGGCAAGCAGCTGCGGCTCACTTTCGACAACAGTAAGCTGTGGTGCTTCCCCACTGCGGTTGAAAGGAACGATCCGCTCGCCCCCTGGAATCATCGCCCGTGTAAACTCAACAATTTCATAAGTCGAACGATAGCTGCGGGTTAGAGAAATCACCTCGGTATTCTCCTCGCCGTAAATGCTTACCAGTCCCGCCAGGTCGCCAAGCACCTCGCCCTGGGCATAAATCGCCTGATTCAGGTCCCCAAGCACCGTCATCTTGGCCCGCGGAAACAGGCGGCGCATAAATTCCAGCTGGAATGGAGAATAATCCTGCACTTCATCCACTATTACATGACGAATTAGCGTATTGGTCCGGAAGCCCTGGCTCAGCTCCTTTAAATATAGAAACGGCGTTGCATCCTCATACGCCAGCCCGTTGGCCCCTACAGATTCCAGCGTCTGTCTGCAAATCTCATCCCAAACCTCCGGCAAAGTATTGCTGTTGTTGAGGGTTTCCATTAGCTCCCGGTCAGTAAACAACCGGCTGTACAGCCCTTTAACATCGACAAACCGCCCCCGCTTGGTCCATCCGCGCAGCGGCTTCAGCCGCTGGCTGACGATATACCGGGCGAGCAGGCTTTTTTCGGTATCGAAATCATCAAAGCTTTCGTTATGGCCGCCACCCTTGCGCCGCATCATTTGGTAAGCACGTTGATATTCACTGGAATCCAGCAGCTCAATCTGGTCTTCGACCCATTGGGCACTCCGCTCCTCCATGCTGAACGCAGCAATCTTCTTGAGCAGCCAGCCTGTCATCAGATCAATCCGGTTCGCCAGCTTGATATTGGAATCATAGCTGTAGAACTGCTGCTCCATCTCATCTTTTCCAACGATCGCCCGGCCCTGGAACATCAGCGGCTTGAATTGCATGCTTTCATGCTCCAGCAGATTCACATAACGGCGGATGGCATCCAGAAAAGCCACTGATGATTTATATCCGATCCCTTCTCTGCGCACTGAGGCTTCCGGTCCGTCAGGTGTATTCAGCAAACTTTCCGTTTGGCTGAATACATCCTCCAGTTGAAATTCGTGGCCCAGCCGGTGCTCCAGATACATCTGGAACGTTGTCTGCTGCATATTTTCTTCACCAAGCTCCGGAAGAACAGTGGAGACATAACTGTTGAACAGCGGATTGGGCGAGAACAGCAGCATTTGATCGGCTTGCAGCACCTCGCGGTATTTATAGAGCAGATAGGCGACCCGCTGCAGAGCTGCTGAGGTTTTACCGCTTCCGGCAGCTCCCTGGACAACCAGCATCCGGCTTTTGTCGTTGCGGATTACCGCATTCTGTTCCTTCTGAATCGTCGCTACAATGCTCTTCATCCGGTCGTCCGCGCTGTGGCTTAGTACCTGTTGAAGCAATTCATCTCCGATGGTTACTCCGGTATCAAACATCACTTCGATAACTCCGTCATCAATTACGAACTGCCGTTTCAGTTCCATCGTACCGCTCACGAGTCCTCCAGGTGTATCATAGACTGCCGGACCGGGTGCACCGTCATAATACAGACTTGAGATTGGGGCCCGCCAATCATAAATCAGGAAGGTGCCGTTATCCTCCATCAGGGAACCAATTCCGAGATAGATCTTCTCTACCTCTCCATTCGGAGTCTCAGTGAAATCAATCCGTCCAAAATAGGGAGACACAACAAGCTTTTTATATTTTTTAAGCGCTTTGCTTGACTGCAGATGATGGCGCTCGCGTTCATTTAATATTTGCGCCTGCTGCCGCAGACTGGTTGAAGTCTCGCCCAGATCATCCGGGCTGCTGAAGTTAACCGTGACCTCTTCCCAGAAATCTTTGCGCATATCCACAACATCGCTGCGGTGCAGACCCAGCTCTTCAGACAACTGCCGGATATGGCCCTTAAGCAGCTTCGTTATACCCGTTACCCGCTCCTGCTCCTCTTTCCACTCGCTATCATGTTTCTCCACTGCATTTCATCCCCTTTGGAAGGTTGACATTTATTTTTACCCATGGTAAAATTATTTTGTATAATTATGCATATTTTACAATATTCATTCAATATCCTATTATTTTAGCAATTCCACCCAACTTTATCAAGTCTTTGAGTCCATTATTATAATTCTTTATGATGTCATAGCCTATTATGTATATGATCCGGTCCTAGGGACCGGATTTTTTGTTTATATAGAGTAAGTATGTCAGATTGAAGCCTGCTAATCTTTTTCATCGGCAGATGCACGGTTGATCTGATCCGCCACTTTATCGAGGCGCTCCAGTTGGTACCCGTAATCATAGATAGCTGCTGCAACAACAGATAACCGCAACTGCCCTAATTTCTCAGCGTCATAGCCCTCAATTGCCTGCTGCAGAAATCTGTCATTGTCCTCACCAAGCGGCTCCGAGTCACTTGAACCCGGCTTCAGCTTGTCCTCGAATTTGAGCAGGATATACTCATGGTATTTAATCAGCTGCTCCAGATGCCTGTCGAACAGCTCATCGGTCCGCTCCGTCCGTTCTGCCTGGAAATAGTGCCGGTCTACAGCCTCCAGCACCTCATACCCCTTCTGCAGGGAGGACAACAGATTTTTGTACATCACCATTTGCCGGGTTTGGCTGTATTTGGCTCTCCGCAGCTGCTTCTGCTCTTCTTCAAACAGTCCATACTTATCTGCCAGCGCTTTAATCGAACCCTCCAGCGCATGTTTCTCGTCGCGGAAGACACTCTCTTTCATCTCATGCGATACTGCAGTCCGCAGCAGCAGCGACAGGCTGGTGAACACGCTCTCGATCTGCTGGATGTACTGCTTACGCGGTTTTGGCGGAAAGACCGTAATATTAATTAAAAATGCCGATACAATTCCTGTGAGCGTAAGCAGAAAGCGGGTCAATGCAAACTGCCACTGCCCCGAAGCTTCCATGACGGAGATTACTGTAACGAGTGTCAGTCCGATCGTATCGGCACGGTTCATCTTCATGCTGATCATAATTACGAGGATACATACCAGCCCAACTGCGATGGGCTCATTGGACAACACCATCCCCCCCAGCAGCGCGATGACTGCCCCCATTGTGCTGGTCTGTATCTGGTCCAGGAAGTAGCGCCATGATCGGTAGATGGAGGGCTGCATGGCAAAGATTGCTGCAATCGCCGCACCTACTGGAGAAGTAAATTGTAACAGTGCAGATAGATAAAGTGCGAGTGTGACAGCCATTCCTGTCTTGAGTATGCGGGCGCCGAAGGCCAAAATCATCCCTCCTTACTATTTTATTAACATCTTGTATGTATATCCTGCAGAACTTCAGTCAATTTCTAATAGGGTACAACCACTATTACCCATGGAGAAGGCCGGCGAATTTTTAGTATGGCTTAAGCTGGCTTTCAGAATTCTTTCAGCTTCCGGGGAATACTGTGTACTGCAGTACCTATAACGATCACAAGAGGTGAATCATGAGCAACAACATTAAAAGAATAACAGCCTTTGCCGCAGCCGTGATGCTCAGTCTGGCTCCAGCTGCTGCATTTGCAGACAACGCTGCCGGAAGCACACCTTCACCTGCACCGGACAGCATTCATGCGGTAAAGGAACATTCCTCCCATCCACATCATGTGCGGGGCTTTAAAGCCGGAGGTTATTTTATTCTGAATGAATCGGCCAAGCTGCTTGAGATCGACCGTACAGAATTGATCCGCAGTTTGAAAAGCGGTAAAACCCTCTACATGCTGGCTAAGGAGAAAAAGGGCTGGACCGAGGAACAATATATTCAAAAACTGAGCGAGGCCGCCAGCCTGAAGCTGGATGAGTCCATCAAAGACGGGCAATTGACATCCGACGAAGTCCAGAAGCTAAAAGCCGGACTGCCTGCTTTGCTGAAGCTGAGCATTGCCAATGCGTCAAGTGCACATCAAGCCAAACCCTAATCGTCCAAAAAAGGAAAACCACCAAACATCAAGCGGATACAACGCAGGTCTACCTGCGCGTATCCGCTTGATTATTTGTTACGGCAGATTTGCGCTGTCGTGAATTCCGGTAGGCTTCAAATATACCGATGGACAGCATCAGCCACGCACCGCTTGCAGTATACCCTCCGATCACATCACTCGGATAATGCACACCCAGATAAATCCGGCTCCACCCGATGCCGCCTGTCATCAGAACCGTAAAACAAATCAGTAAAAACCGTTCACGGTGCCGCCGCAAATGCCGCCAGAGCAAATAGGCGATCACACCATATAAGGAAAAGGCACCCATGGAATGCCCGCTGGGAAAGCTGTATCCCGCCTGCTCAATCAACCGGTGAATATTGGGGCGTTCCCGGTGAAACCACAGTTTCATCATTGTATTCAGCAGCTGCGAACCTAATGCAACCCAGAGGAACAAAATCAGCTCCAACCGGTGCTTCAGCAGAAAGAATAGCAACGCCATCGTCAACAGTGAGATGCCGATCGCCAGACTGGAGGAACCCACCAGTGACAATCCTTTAGCCAGCGAAGTAAGTGCAGGAGATTCTGCAGATTGGACAATATGAATAATATAGGTATCAAAGGAAGCCGTCTTGTTCAGGAATACAAGCGTCGCAATCACACTGAATCCTAACAAAAACCATAAAAACCGGCGAAAACCTCTGGACCAGTACTGATAATAAAGCATAACTACCTCCTTGTCTAATTCAGCGCCATCCACCACATTTCCAGGAAGAGTCTTTCCCGTGTTATAATTGGCCTGGAAGTCAATTCATAAAAAAGATGGAGTGCTGCCAAAGTGGAAAGTCTAAAATTACAGGAACGTTTGTTGAACCAATGTATTTCAACAAAGGTCCCCGTGACGATTTTTACAACCAACGGAGTTAAAATGCAGGGAATTGTGACCTCATACGACGCTTACACGATCACCTTGCACGGACAGGGTGACGGCAGGCAAAATGTGCTCTTTAAATCGGCAGTTTCCACGGTTGTGCCGCTTAAGCCCGTCTCACTTAAATAACAAGCCATTTTACATCCCCACTAACCACCATTACGTTACAGCCTTAATTCAAAAGGAACACCGGAGCAATTCCCCGGTGTTCCTTTTGTCGGATTTAACCCGAATGAAGTCCACGTAACCGCTCTGTCTTGTGATAACTTACGAGATGAAGAATACAGCAGGCTTAACACATACCGGCTTTGACACCTCTGCTGTATTGCCTGTGAAGCTAAGGCGCCCGCTGGCAGGATCGAGGGAAAATACCACCAGATTGTTCCCGTCACGATTGGCAACAATCAGAAATGCTCCGTCAGGGGTCACAGTAAAGTGGCGCGGATGGCCGCCGCGTGTAGACACATGCTCTACCCACGTAAGCGCAGCCGATTCGGCATCCACAGCATAGACCACAATACTGTCATGCCCGCGGTTGGAGCCGTAAAGGTAACGGCCGTCCGGTGACAAAGATATTTCAGCGCAAGTGTTCTCCCCCTTATAATCCGCTGGCAGAGTCGGCACAGTTACGACCGTATGCAAGGTTCCCGCAGTGCTGTCATATGTAAACGAAGTAATCGTGGAATCCACTTCATTGATAACATAAGCAGATTTGCCGTCCGGGTGGAAGCTAAAATGCCTTGGACCTGCTCCCTTGTGCAGCGGGGTTTCGTCATGAATCTCGAGCGTCTGCTGCTCCCGGTTGATCCGGTAGGAACGAATCAGATCGAGCCCGAGATCAGCCACAAACAGGAAACGCCCGTCTGGACTGAATACGGACGAATGCGGATGCGGCCGGTCCTGGCGTTCCGGATGCGTTCCATGTCCGGTATGCTGAGCTGTATCCGTAAGCGCCAGCGGCAGCCCTTGCTTATCGAGCGCTACAAGACCGATACTTCCGCCATGGTAACTGCATACAACGATATATTCGTTCTCCAGATCTCTGGAGATATGACAGGTGGTGGTTTGGGTTTTGCCTGCGGCAGGCATCGTTGGAATCCGCTTCAGTTCGGTCAGCTTGCCTGTCTGTGAATCAATGGCGAAGGAGACAACCTCGCCTTCCTTGCCGCCTACCCGATTCCCCTGTTCACCAATGGCATACAGCCGTTGTCCCGAAGCATCAACATTAACAAAGGTGGGATTCGTGATACCTTGCACCGTATTCAGCAGTTCCAGTGTACCCCCTGCCTCCCCGTTGAACTCAAACACCTGAACTCCGCTCTCTTCCGCACTTGCGTAGGAGCCAGTAAACAGTAACAGTTTAGTATTCTCATTCATCTCGGTATTCCTCCTCCATGGTTCCATAACTATAGTATCATCTAAACTGCCATTAGTTTTAACGGCAGTCATCTTTATAATTTACAATTTTTCAGCGTCTATGACAAATGCAACGTAAAAAATGACAAAAAACATTTCAAAAATAAGCCTTCTCAAATCAGATTGAATATGATATAATGAAAGCGCTAACATCAACGTACATTTTTATAAAGGGGGAACACGAATGAGCAGCCTGCTGGAAGCCAGAAACGTATATGAGGACTTCGAGGTGGAGACGGACATTCTGTTCTTTAAAGTCGGAGATCACGACTTGGTCATTTTTCACGGCAGAAACTACAACATTAAAAAGAGAATGACTGCCGAGCAACTGAATCGTTTATTATCCAATGCCAGCTATTATCATGTGTACGGAGGCTGCTACGTTAATCTGAACAAGATCAGCGCGATTGAGGACGACTGTATCTACTTCGGTGAAATGGGCCTGTACGCCAAAAATGTCCGTGTTCCCAGACGGAAGCAGGAAAGTATTCGACATCTGCTCAGAGGCCTCAGCTCCTAAGCGGATACACTCAGAGATATACGAATACATTCTTATCTCTTCTACATAAACCGGAAGCGCGTGGTGCAACCATGCAACTCCGGTTTTTCCTTTATTTTCTCGCTGAAACGGATACCATCCTTTTGAGGACGGCGAAGCCGTTTCCACTTGTATTAATGGAATCTTAAAAAGTAAATATACTTTTTTATACTTTCTTAAGGTTTGGAATCCTGATTTCTGGTAAAGTTGTAGAAAGACAGGCAACACCTATATTGAAGGGAGTCATTAATTATAATGGACAAAAGAGATTTGGGCGAAAACGAACACCAGAACAACAATGGAACAACGGAGGAAAGCAACGCTTCCGTAAACAACAATGAAGGGTTAGTCCAAGAGGCAGCATCTACTTCAGCAACCGGTGATGTCAACGGTTCTGAAACACCAGTGTTTAAAACTGCTGAACCCGCTGAGACACCTGTTGTTAGAGAAACTGAAAGAAATGTTCCAGTAATGAACAAAGTGGGCGCTGGAGCTCCTCCACCGTCATCTTCCCCTAAAGCTGGAAAGGGCTGGATGATCGCTTCTATTGTACTTGCAGCTGCGCTTATCATTGTACTGATTAAACCGCCTTTCCAAAAAGAAGACAACAAGACGGCTGTTGCAACCGTTAATGGAACCGACATTACGAAAGCTCAGCTTTACGATAAACTGATTGAAGCCGGCGGTGAAGCTACACTGAAGAACCTGATCACAACTACCCTTGTGGATCAGGAAGCTAAGAAAGCCAACGTCACCGTTACCGATGAAGACCTCAATGCGGAGATTGAAGATCTTAAGACTCAGCTCGGCGGTGAAGAGGCCCTGAACGCTGCTTTGTCACAGAGCAATATGACCCTCGATGATCTGAAGAAGCAAATGCCGATGCAAGTGAAAATCCGCAAGCTGATTGAACCAAAAGTAACCGTTACGGAAAAAGATATTTCCGCTTATTATGATGAGAACAAAGCTTCCTTTAACCAGCAAGAAGAAGTCCGGGCTTCCCATATTCTTGTAGCCACCAAAGCGGAAGCTGACTCTATCGTCAAGCAGCTCAAGGACGGAGCGGATTTTGCCAAGCTGGCCAAAGAGAAGTCTACGGATACTGCTTCCAAAGAGAACGGCGGCGATCTTAACTTCTTCAAACGCGGTGATATGGTTGCTGAATTCTCCGATGTGGCCTTTAAGCTTAAAGTCGGTGAAACCAGCGGTGCAGTAAAGAGTGATTTCGGCTACCACATTATCAAGGTAACCGACCGCAAGGAAGCAAAGGAATATACGCTGGAAGAAAAGAAAGCAGAAATCGAAAAGACCCTTAAAGCAAAAAAGGTATCCGAAATGTCAAACACTTGGCTGTCGGAGCTGAATAGCAAAGCAAAGATCACCAACTCGCTCACTGATGCCAAAGAATCTGCACCTCCAGAAACAAGCGCAGAACCTTCAGCAACTGAAGCACCCCCTGCCAAATAAGGCAGTTCGCAATATTTAACAGGACAAGCTTACCCACAGGAAGAGGACCAGGCGGTTAACCGCCTGGTCCTCTTCCTGTCTAATGATTTTTTTTACGGATCTGCTTATCGTGATTTTCGCCCCACTCTTTTGCTTGGGCTGTAGCAATCGAGATGGCTCGCCCTTCCTCATAACCTTCTTCCAACAGGGCATTGGCTATCTCAATCGCCTTGTTGCGTACAGGCGCCATAAAATTCTTAAGGGAATCCGGGTAATCATCCTTGTTCCACGGCATAATGAAAACCTCCTTGATTAGGCTATAGTAATTATTAGCCCGGACAAGGAGGTTCTAAACATCTCTATTGGATGCTTATTTAAGCACTTTTACACGGTCTTCAATCGGTTGGAATTCTTTCTCGCCCGGAGCAGTAGCGATTTTGCCAAACGGCATTTGGGCGATCAGCTTCCATTCTGCAGGTATGTCAAAGGTTGTTTTCACTTCATCGTCAATTAGCGGATTGTAGTGCTGCAGTGACGCGCCTAGGCCTGCTTCTGCGAATGCTGTCCATACCACAAACTGCAGAATCCCGGAAGACTGGTTAGACCAAACCGGGAAATTATCGGCGTACAGGGAAAAATTCTCCTGCAGGCTCTTTACCACTGTTTGATCTTCGAAGAACAATACAGAACCATAGCCGGCTTTGAAGGAAGCCAATTTTTGAGCGGTGCCTTCAAACTGTTCTGCCGGAACAATCTTACGCAGTGTTTCAGTAGTAATATCCCATAGTTTATCATGTTTGTCGCCCAGAAGAACCACTGCTCTGGAGCTTTGGGAATTAAATGAAGTTGGGCTATGTAATACCGCCGCTTCAACGATCTCTTTGATTTGTGTATCGGAGATCGGGGTTTCTTTGCTCAGTGCATATATGGAACGTCTTTCTTTTACTGCTTCCAGAAAATTTTTAGACATAAAATAACTACCTCCGTTTGTTTAGTAACTAACTTTTCTAAATCATAACACTTTTATTCCACGAATACAATACTATTTCACAACTTTTTCCTGCTTCTTCTCTTTTCACCAACACTTATTGTCGCTGGAATCCCTTTATTTATACCCTCTCCACTATTTTTCTATAATCACCTGTACAGGTTTCGAAACATCGCCTTACTTTCCGATATACAATTCCGCTAGAAATAAGCTACAATAATTCAGCAAAAGTGCAGAAGGAAGGTTTCAACCATGAAATTATTGTCTCTGAAGTACCCCTTTCACCTAAAAAACACTACGACTTGGGCCTTATCTATATTGCTGGCAGCGTCTTTAGGCCTCAGCGGATGCAAAGACACAAAATTGCCACCATCTTCAACCTCCGCTCCGGCTTCTTCAGAACAAAGTACGGAACCGGTATCCTTTTGGGTGGCTACCGATACCCACTACCTGGATAAAGCGCTGGAAGATGGCGGAACAGCTTTTCAGTCCTATGTGAGCGGCGGCGACGGCAAAATGCTGCCTTACAGCGATGAGCTTGCGGAAGCTCTGATCTATGATGTGCAGCAGAAGAAACCGAAATTTCTTGTTCTCAGCGGCGATCTGACCAATAATGGCGAAGCAAGCAGCCATAAGGAGCTTGCAGAGAAGCTCAAACGTATTGAGAACATGGGTACCTCTGTGTATGTTATTCCCGGTAATCATGATCTGTTCAACCCTTGGGCGAGATCCTTTGAAGGGGAAAAGCAGCTTGTTGCAGAGCATATCACTGATAAAGACTTTACCGGAATGTACGGAGACTTCGGATATAACGAAGCCTTATCCCGGGACAAGAACAGCCTGAGTTATTTCGTAAAGGCTGCGCCGGAACTATATCTGCTGATGATTGACAGCAGTCAATACAACAACAACGAGAAATACGGCTTTCCGCAAACTGACGGGCGTATTCTTCCAGGTACGTTCTCCTGGATGGATGACTGTGTAAAGCTGGCGGCTGAGCAGCATGCTTCGATCATTACGGTGATGCACCATAACCTGCTGAGCCACACCTCGATGTCCGTTTCAGGCTTCAAGCTGAACAACAGCCAGGAAGCAATGAAGATGCTGCGCCGCAGCGGGCTGAATCTGGTACTGTCCGGGCATATTCATATGCAGGATATCCGCCGTGATCCACCCGTAAGTGAAGAGAATAAGGCAGCTTCTCAAGCATTGCCGGTATATGATATCGCTACAAGTGCTATGGCAGTGAATCCCCATCAATATGGAGCTATGACCTTTGATCCAAGCTCCCGCGCTGTAACCTATCATACGGCTGCTGTTGATGTGGAGGGTTGGGCCGCTGCATCTGGAATTAACGATCCCCATCTGCTAAACTTTAAGACATATGCAGAAGAAACTTTTGCCGGATCATCCTACACTAAGGCGATGAATAAGCTCAAAGAAACATCCTTTACCGAAGCAGAAAAGCAGTCGATGGCTGAGGTAATGGCCAAATTAAATGTGAATTACTTTGCAGGAACAGCAGCCAGTTCGATTGATGAGATTAAAGCCATGCCGGGCTACAAACTGTGGGAAGGCATGGAAGGCGGCTTCATGTCCGGCTATATCCGCAGCATGGCCGAGAATCAGGAACAGAGCCATACATCACTTAAGATTGTCCTCACCAAACAATAGGAACCTTGTGCATTTTCACTATAATTCAAAAAGGCCGGAACTCCTATGTACAGGAGCTCCGGCCTTCTCTTCTATTGCTTCACAATTGCTTAAGGACGGTGGATGTCAATATAACCGTACTCATCTACTTTAACAGTAGCATGCAAAGCTTCCGCCAACAGACGGAGTGGCACATAAGCATCACCGTATTCGTCAACGAATACTGGTTCTGAAATCTTCACTGCCTTACCGTTGATCAAGACCTGTGCAGAGCCTACCTTGAACACGACAACGTCACCATACACATCATCGGTAACATTAATCGCCTTGTTCACAGGATCCCATTTCACCACTGCATCCAGATCCTCTGCCAGGTAGCGCAGCGGAACATACGTTGTGCCGTTTTCTACAATCGGATAATAGTAATCATCATCCGGGGCAATCACAATATCTTTGGCTGTAATGCCAAAATCATCCTTCAGCAGTTTGTATACTGCAGAATTCTGATCAAAGCTTCTCAGCGTCTGACCCGGTGTAAGCTGGGTTTCGGAGAGGTCGAGTGCTCCCTCTTTACTGATGGCATCGGCTGTCACAGCTCCATTTACATTCCAGGTCTGGGTTTCTGCTTTAACCGAAATGCTCTGAAGCGGCAGGTCTTCACTAGCCGGAAGTGCTACCTTCAGATCTAGGTTTTGCTTGCGGATATGGAATCCGCTGTCCACGAACAGATCCACTTGCAGTTTTGTATCCTTGCCGAGAATGGTGTTCAGCTCAGGAGTTGACTTATACAGGTTCTTCACCTGATTGTCGTACACCAGGAGAAGAGCATCCACCGCCAGCTTGGCGGCATCATGTGCTACTGTTACGACACCTTCTTTGTCATTCAACGGGATATCACCCAGTCCGAAATCGCTCAAGCCTTCTTCCATTCCGGATGCCTTAAGAATCGGGTACAGATAATCATAGAGGCCGCTGATCAGCGCAGTAAATCCTTCCGTATCTTTAGAAACAGATTTCAGGAAGCTTTTCACTAATGCGGGCAGCTCGTCACCTGTAATTTCCGTATGTAGCTTCGTAAGGTTCAATTGCTGACCATATACGGCTTCGTTTACGGAGGATACGTTAATTGCACCAGGGTTCGGAAGATTCTTCACCACAAACGTTGTAAGGAGCTTGGAAATCTCCTGTGCTTTTGTCGGATCAAACCCTTCCACACCTAGTTCTTCTTCATAACTTTCAAGCGGGAAGTAGAACGGCTGCTTTGCCCCTTCCGCTGTAAACACTATGGCTTCTTTATCCATAAACAGTGTGAATGGCACTGTCAATTTCTTATAGCCAACTGATCCGGCAGCAGATACATTGCCGTTGTCCTGCAGTTTTACATGAGCAATATTAACGGAAAAAGAATTGATAAGATCTACCATCTCCTGATCCTCGGCGCTGATTCCAGCGGCAGGTACAGCATTCAAGGAAAAGGTTGTGCTGGATTCAGAAGACTTAACATCCAGATCCCCTAGTAACGCCTTATTGACGTCAAGTCCGCCGACCGTCTGACAGCCCGCCAGAATCAGCAGCAGTGCGAGAATCGGGAGTAACCACTTGGTTCTTGCTTTCATTTTCTTCATAGCATGTCTCCTCTTACGTTTATTTTTGTGATCTATCCATCAACTCAAAATGAGGAAGGATTTGCATAGGGTACGCCATCATTTGGTAACCAGCTATAAAGTTAACAAACCTCGCCAATCTATAGTTACCCAATTCTGGAAAAACAGAATCTTTACCAAGGCGAGCACCGCTAAATGTGCCGGGTAAAAGGACCACCATACCCAGCGCGGAATGCGTTTTTTCTCCAGAAACCCCCATACTCCCGGGGTCAGCGCAATGATCAGCGTAGGCACAATGCTGACCATCTGGACCTGCCAGCCGCTGTAGAACAGGTAAAACCCGTTCAAAACAAAATGGGCCAGAACTAGCCAATAGGAACGCGCGTAGCGGAAAATCAGCACCAGCAACAGACCGTAGGCATTATAATCGAGCGGAAGAACATCCATTAGAAAAACCGCTGCAATTACCACAGGAATGCCAAACCAAAGGCTAGGTAACTTATCCAGGATTACAAGCACAATAGCAGACAGAAGCAGAGTAAATACTACATTCCAGCCCCCGGGATCCAGCGCCAGATTATATGGCACCTGTGCAATCAACGCAATCCAGAGAAGCCGCCGCAGATATCTGGCCCTTGATGATGTATGTATATGCCCTTGCACCAGTCCGTAGCAGTAAATTGGAAAAGCAATTCTTCCTACATACCGCCAGGCAAGCTCTCCCGGAAAAAAAATATAGCCGATATGGTCGATCAGCATAGTCAGCATCGCGATGATTTGCATGTCTATCCTCCTGGTTCATAATCTACATTATATATAGCTACTCATCAAGAAGTCTTTTCTATTGTAAGGTACGGATACAGATATGAACAGCCTCTTCTTTCCAACTATGCCAAAAAGAGCCCTCCCCGCAACGGTTGCGGGAAGGGCTCAATGACAATACATCCTTAACTACGCCGTTTTCGACTTGTTGTAAATATCGAACCCAACGGCCAGAAGAAGCACAAGCCCTTTAATACCCTGCTGCCAATCGACGCCCAGGCCAACCAGGGACATACCATTGTTCATGACGCCCATTACCAGTCCCCCGATGATCGCACCCACCACTGTGCCGATTCCGCCGGAAGCAGAAGCTCCCCCAATGAAACAGGCCGCGATGGCGTCCAGCTCAAAGTTGGTTCCGGCTTTGGGAGTGGCAGAGTTCAGGCGGGCGGCAAATACCAGACCGGACAAGGCTGCAAGTACGCCCATATTGACGAATACCCAGAAGGTGACGCGTTTAGTTTTGACACCGGAGAGGCTGGCCGCTTTTTCGTTGCCGCCCAGCGCATAAATATGCCGGCCCATCGTCATATGATTCATCACAAAGGAGTAGATCGCAATCAGCACAAGCAGGATGACGAGGATATTTGGAATCCCGTTATATTGAGCAATCACGAAGGTGAAAAGGTTGATTACAATCACCAATGCTCCGGCTTTGGCGATGGACAACCAGACCGCAGACTGCTCAAAACCGTATTTCTCAGAGATTTTACGGGTTCTGAATTCCTGGTACACCACCAGAACGGAAAGAATGATGCCTACAATAAGGGTCAGCACATTCAGCGAACCGCCGCTCACGATATCGGGGACGAACCCGGAACTGATTTTTTGGAATGTCTTGGGGAACGGGGCAATGGACTGCCCATTCAGTACAATCATCGTCAAGCCGCGAAACAATAACATTCCTGCCAGAGTGACGATAAACGCAGGGATTTTGATATAGGCAACCCAGAAGCCCTGCCAGGCACCAACCAGCGCACCCATCAGCAGTGAAAGAATGACAGCAAGTACCGGATTCAGCTGCATGTCGACCATCATTATCGCTGAAAGCGCCCCGATAAATGCTGCCACCGATCCGACGGACAGGTCGATATGTCCCGTAATGATGACAAGCACCATCCCGATGGCCAGAACCAGGATATAGCTGTTTTGCAGAATCAGATTCGTTACGTTCAGCGGCTTGAGCAAAATGCCGTCGGTGAGGATTTGAAAGAAAATTGAAATAAAGATCAGTGCAATGATCATGCCGTATTGGCGGATATTCTTTTTGAAAATCCCACTAATGACTGCCATGCGGTGTTGCCCCCTTGCTTCGTGTCATGTACTTCATTAACAGCTCCTGCGACGCATCCTGCCGCTCCACTTCGCCGCTGATCCTGCCTTCGCACATCGTATAAATCCTGTCGCACATGCCGATAATTTCCGGCAGCTCGGAAGAAATAACCAGCACTCCCTTACCTTCCGCAGCAAGCCCGTTGATGATTGAGTAAATCTCATATTTCGCACCTACGTCAATGCCTCGTGTAGGTTCATCCAGGATAAGGATATCCGGCTGCGCGTAGATCCATTTGCTGAGCACCACTTTTTGCTGATTGCCGCCGCTGAGATTGACCGTTTTTTGCAAAATGCTTG
Source organism: Paenibacillus sp. FSL L8-0340 (assembly GCF_038593145.1). Lineage (NCBI taxonomy): Bacteria > Bacillati > Bacillota > Bacilli > Caryophanales > Paenibacillaceae > Paenibacillus > Paenibacillus sp. FSL L8-0340. Next base: position 3,133,384 of record NZ_CP151967.1, on the reverse strand, counting down.
GCGTCTTGATGTTCAGCTTCCTGCGGTATTCCTCTGCAACGAGCACTTCCTCATTCTCATTAATGACACCCCGGCGGGAAAGCTTCCGCAAATTGCTGAGCGAGATGTTGCGCTTGATATCGTCGATTAGAATAAGCCCGTACTGCTTGCGGTCTTCGGTTACATAAGCCAATCCGCTTTCTATCGCTTTATTGATGTCGTTCAAATGCACTTCCTGTCCATGGATGTAGATCTGGCCACTGATCTTTTTGCCATAGGACTTTCCGAAGACACTCATCGCCAGCTCCGTACGCCCGGCTCCCATAAGTCCGGCAATGCCGACAACTTCCCCGCGGCGGATATGAAGATTGATCCCATGGAGCATTTTGCGGTCAGCCTGTGTAGGGTGATACACTTCCCAGTTACGGAGCTCAAAGATCGTTTCGCCCAAATCCGGTGTCCGCTCGGGATAGCGGTTCGTAAGATCACGTCCGACCATACCTTTGATAATGACATCCTCGGTTACTCCATCCAACTTCATATCCAGTGTCCGGATCGTTTGGCCATCCCGCAAAATCGTTACAGAATCCGCTACCTTCTCGATTTCGTTCAACTTGTGTGAGATGATAATTGAGGAAATCCCCCGTTTTTTCAGTTCCAGGATCAAGTTGAGCAGGTTCTCGCTATCATCCTCATTCAGTGCCGCCGTCGGCTCATCAAGAATGAGCAGCTTCACCTCCTTGGAGAGCGCTTTCGCGATCTCCACGAGCTGCTGCTTGCCGACGCCTATTGTTGATACTCCGGTAAAGGGTGATTCTTTTAAGCCGACAGTCTCCAACAGTTCTTTGGTTTTTACCGTCGTTTCGTTCCAGTTAATCACCCCATGCTTTGCCTGCTCATTGCCGAGAAAGATATTTTCCGAAATAGACAGATACGGAATCAACGCCAGCTCTTGATGAATAATGACTATACCCAGATTTTCACTGTCCTTGATATCCTTGAACTGGCAGACTTGGCCTTCGAATAAAATATCCCCTTCATATGTCCCATGCGGATAGACACCGCTCAGCACTTTCATCAGCGTTGATTTCCCGGCTCCATTCTCCCCGCAAAGCGCATGGATCTCGCCAGCCTTGACCTGCAGATTCACATTCGAGAGCGCTTTGACGCCGGGGAACGTCTTCGTAATGCTGTTCATCTCCAAGATATAGTCACTCATTGCTTTCACCCAGCTTTCAATAGTCACTGTTGCAGCCGATTATTTCCCCAGCTCTTCTTTGGTATAATAGCCGCCATCCACCAGCACTTTATCCACATTGCCTGCATCCACAGAGACTGGCTCCAACAGGTAGGAAGGAACTATTTTTACGCCGTTGTCATAGGTAGTCGTGTCGTTGACCTCTGCCTCTGTGCCTTTCAGTACGCTTTCCGTCATATCTACCGCTTTTTTGGCCAGCTCACGGGTATCTTTAAATACAGTCTGGGTCTGCTCTCCGGCTAAAATCGACTTCACGGAGGCCAGCTCCGCGTCCTGACCGGTGACAACCGGGAGCTTCTTGTCACCTGAGCCATACCCCACACCTTTTAGGGAAGACAGGATTCCAATGCTGATGCCATCATATGGGGAAAGAACGGCATCAAGATTCTCGCTCGCATAATTGGCACTTAGCAGATTATCCATCCGCGCTTGAGCGGCAGCACCGTCCCAGCGTAAGGTAGCGACCTGATCCATCGTGGTCTGTTTGCTGCGGACCACCAGCTTGCCGGAGTCGATGTAAGGCTTCAGAATGGACATTGCGCCATCAAAAAAGAAATAGGCGTTGTTGTCATCCGGTGAACCGCCGAACAATTCAATGTTGAACGGCCCTTTGCCGTCCTTCAGGCCAAGCTTTTCTTCGATATAGGAGCCTTGCAGCACACCGACCTTGAAGTTGTCGAAGGTGGCATAATAATCGACATATTCACTTTTTTTGATCAGGCGGTCGTAGGCGATCACTTTAACGTCTGCATCATGCGCTTTCTGCAGCACATCAGTCAGGGCCTCACCGTCGATAGAAGCGATGACAATTGCTTTTACACCTTTGGTAATCATATTCTCGATCTGCGACACCTGGTTCTCCACGACATCCTCGGCATATTGAAGATCCGTACCATAGCCAAGCTTCTCGAACTCCTTCACCATGTTGTTGCCGTCATTCACCCAGCGCTCCGACGACTTCGTCGGCATAGCAATCCCTACCTTGCCTTTGGAATCATCCGAGCTGCCGCCTGCATTTTTTGTGTTGCCGCAAGCGGACATGATCAATACAACTACCAGTGTCAACATGATCAATGAGAATTTTTTCATTGCTGTATTCCCCCCTGGACTATTCTGTTGCCTTCGCGGGCGTCTCCCGTTTGACAAGTCGAGTATAACAAGGGGGATACGGCCCCGTATTTACACTCAAACTACTGTTTTTATAAAATCAAAACCTTTTTTGTCAGCGTTTACATAAAAACAAAAAACCACATGAGGCCGGAGCCTGCATGTGGGAACGTCTTCCTGAACAACTATGGACTTAAAGTACCCGGACGGGCATTCTAACTTTCTGCTCCCTGCCACTTACTCGTTATCACGGCCGGCTTCTCCGGGAAGCACACCCTTGCGAAACTGCAGGGGGGACACTCCTGTCTGCTTTTTGAACGAGGTGCTGAAATAATGCTGGGTCTCGTATCCTGAACGCTCTGCCACCTCATGGATGCTCATTTCCGTCGAATGCAGCAACTGTGCCGCTTTGCGCACTCGAATCTGTGTCAGATACGTTCCAAAGGATTCGCCGAGCTCCTGCTTGAACAGGCGGCTGAGATAGACCGGAGAGGCTTGAAGAGAACCCGCCATCGCCTCCAGGGTCAAGCCGTATTCACTGTAATGCTCAAGAATATATTGTTTGGCCCGGCGAACCAGCGGCGATAAAGGCTGCTCCTTGGCAAGCTCCGCTCTGCATTTACGGTATGAGGAGGCCAGCTCCTCAATCTCTCCTTCAACGGGCTGAATTCCCACTTCGACAGCGATTTTGAGATGACAGCGCACAGCTGCTTCAACTCCGGCCATTATACGCTCTCCCGCTTCATGCCAGAGAAGAATCACGATTAAACCTGCCGCATCGCGAAAAATAACTTTCGGGTACTTTTCCAGTAATTCAGCGGAAATATTCTCGATGGCGAAAAGAAACAGCTGGCGTTCCTTCTCCCCCATTCCCGAGGGGTGGGCTTCCCATCTCCAGCGGATGATGCCGATCAGTTCTGGGCGCTCCAGCGGCAACTGCAGAAAATGCAGCTGCTCAAGGATTTCTTCCCGGGTCAGATTTCCGTCCAGCCATTCCTGGCAGAAGCGTTCACGCAGCAATGGAAAGTTTTTGCTAATCTGTCTGGAGGCCTGCTGCAAATGCTGGTTCCGCTCTCTCACCGCATTCAGTTCATCCCGGACACCCCGCAGCACCTGCATCAGCTGCTTTGGTTCGGCAGGCTTGAGTATATAATCATTCACCTGCAGCCTTATCGACTCCTGGGCAAAGACAAACTCGTCATGTCCGGTAATCACGATGATTTTGCAGCCGGGGAGCTGCTCCCTCAGCCGCTTCATCAGTTCAATTCCATGCATAATCGGCATATTCAAATCAACGAGTGCGATATGGACGGTATGGTGAAGCGCAAGCTCAAGCGCCTCTTCACCGTCCTCCGCCTCCGCTACTACCTGAAGGCCAAGCCCTTCCCAGTCCACACATTGCTTAATTCCTTCACGGATGATGTCTTCATCATCGGCAATCATGACCTTCCAGTATTCCATATGCGCTTGCTCCCTCCATTCCATAATCAATCGCGGGGATACACTTCACGAACGACGGGATGCCGGATTGTTGCAGCGGTTCCCTCACCTTGTCTGCTGTCGATGCGGAGTCCGTATGGCTGCCCGTAGGTCAGCCTAATCCGTGCCTGTACATTGAGAATGCCGTAGCCGCTCCCTGTGCTGCCGGGAAGCGGCTGCTCCGCTTCAGCCGTATCACTACTGCTGCTCCCGACGGCCTCAAGCCGGTCGTTCAGGATGGAGAGCTGTGCTTCCGGAATGCCTGCTCCGTCATCTGTAACTGTCAAGTACAAATCCCCCTCACGTTCTACCACTGAAATGGTGAGTTGACCCGGACCGCGCCGCTCCTTGATTCCGTGATAAATCGCGTTCTCTACCATCGGCTGAAGCAGCAGCTTAAGCACATAGAGCTCCCGGAGCTGCGGCTCCACCTCAATGCTATACGTCAGCTTGCTGCTGTAGCGGACCTGCTGGATCTTCAGATAACTGATGATATGCTCCAGCTCATCGGAGAGCGGGACAATGTCGCTGCCTTTACTGAGTCCCAGGCGGAACAGCTTGGATAAAGACTGGACCACCTCGGCAATATCCTCCGCCCCCTTGCTGCGGGCCATCCAGTGGATCGTATCCAGCGTATTATATAAAAAATGCGGTTTGATATGCGCCTGCAGACTGCGCAGCTCCGCCTCCCGCTTCTGCCTGGCCTGCAGCTCCGTCAAGGAGAGCAGCCTGCTGATTTGGGCCAGCATGCTGTTGAAGCTGCGGCCAAGCAGTCCGATTTCATCCGAGCGGTTGCCCCAGTAGCGGATCGTCAAATCGCCGGATTGCGCCTTGCTCATGAAGGAAGCGAGCTGGCCGATCGGGCGGGAAATCGAATACGCCAGATAAAAGGATGCCGTCATCCCAAGCATACAGACCACAAACACAAACGTTACGACATTAAACGTAATCTCCCGCACGCCATAAGCCGATTCCTCCATAGGAAAGACGCCCATCGTCGTCCAGCCTGTAAAGGCCGAGGTCCTGTAGATCAACTGCAGATGGCGGCCGTCGACAGTTTCCGAGGTGATGCCGGAGGTTTCTCTGAACAGGCCAGCCGGAATCTTGTGCATAAAAGGATGCTGCGGAGCATAGATCATTTCCCCGCTGTCATCCACTACGGTCAAATAACCGGTTTTGCCCAGCGTCACATCGCGCGCCGTCTCGGCGATGACCCGCAGCTTCAAATCGACCAGAACCACGCCCTGCACCATCTGCGTCTCAGGGTCAACAATAGCTCTAACGGCGGATACCACTTCACTTTCTTTATAATCAACATGGGACATGACTGCGCGCCCATAAGGATGTCCGACAATTTTGAATATCCCTTTATTATCAACAGCCTGCTTGTACCATGCTTCATTAGTCACACGGGTTTCGGGGCGGGCATACATTTCATTACTGATGAAATCGCCTTCACGGTTGACCAGCATAATTCCGGCAATTTCAGAGCTAAGCGTAGTAAAGCCCTGCAGAAACTTGCGGATATTATACTCTGCCGATTCTCCGCTTGTGCCTGCTTCCTTCAACCGCGTTTCCGCCTTCTCGGTGCCATCCAGAAAAGCCTGCACCCCCGGATCAAAAGAAATCAGGTAGGTAATCTTCTGCAGATTCTCCACATCATTTTCCAGCGCCGTATTGACCTTGCCGATCAGCTGCATCGTATTCTCGTTGCTCTGCTCTTCGATAATCCGGTCCACCGTCCAGCCAATCAGCAATCCTAGCCCGATCGAAGGCAAAATACTGATCAACAAAAAATGGATGATCAGCTTATACCGGATCGGCAGATTGTTAAACTTCAGCTTCTCCACCGTCAAGCCGCTCTTCCGCATAAGATAATCCCCCCTGCATCAGCCTGCTTCTATTTGGCATAATAGTTGTCCACATTGGCCCGGCTCACCACATCAATGCCGGTGTCTACCGTATCAGGCACAGGAATAGGCTTGTTATTGGCGTAGGCGGCAGGGTCTTCATCCAGATCACGGTGTAAATGAAACAGCTCCGTAAGTGACCAGTAGCCCATATTCCAGGTACCTTGCGCCATCGTGGCGGCGATTCTGCCTTCTTTAACAAGATCAAGTGTGCCTTTATCCGTATCGAAGCTGATGATCTTGAGCGATGATCCGGCTCCCTGCTTCGTTTCCACCGCCTCGGCTACTCCTATTCCGCCATTAGACTCCGTAGCAAAAATACCTGTAAGCTCCGGGTATTCCGCTACCAGCTGTTCCGCCGCTTCCCTGGAAGCCACCTGATCGCCGCGTCCATCCTTGATTGCTACCAGCTTCATCTCAGGGAATTCGCTGCGGATGGTGATGCTGAAGCCGTCCGTACGCTCCTGATGATTATGCTGCTCCGGGGTCGTAATAATCGCCACCTCCCCTTTGCCGCCGGTGAGCTGGGCCATCTTCCGCGCTGCTTCAACTCCGGCATTGTAGTTGTTAGTGCCAAGGAAGGAGTAGGCCTTGCTATCCGGTGCCCCCGAGTCAAACAGCACGACAGGGATGCCGCTGTCCACGGCCTTGTTGATCGTAGCTGTGAGCAGCTCGGAATTGACTGCCGAAATGGCAATTCCCGCCGGTTTTTTGGCTATCATTTGCTCCAATACTGTCATTTGCTCATTGGCATCATGCTGGGTCGAGCCGTGGTATTCGACGGAGACGTTCAGCTCCTCCGCAGCATCTTCGAAGCCCTTCAGCACGCTTTTCCAATAATCAATTCCACTTTGAAAGGTAACCATCACATATTTATCTTCTATATTGCCGCGAAGTCCGGCTGTCTCCCATGGATCTGCAGCGTCGGCCTGCAGCTTGTAATTCAGCACATAAACGAGAAAAAGACCGATTAGCAGCACATAGACCATCCACAGTTTTTTCAAAATGTAACCCCTTTCACAAAAGAACAAGGTAGCACAGCTATTGCCATGATACCTCGTTTAATAGGAGAAAGGAATACCTCTCAGAATAGCAAATCCTGTGAATAATTCCCGCCCTCCAGCAGATCATACTCCACCATACGGTAGTCATCCAGCAGCTGTTGCTGTTCGGGAGTAAAAGCTGTCAGTGCACCGTTGGAACCGATCAGCACCTGCTTGCTCAGACCGGGCATCTCATCCTGCACTTTCCCCAGAAGTTTGTAGTACGGGGGCATAGGCTGCCCCGAGAGTCTAAAGACTGTAGGACCCAGAAAGGCCGGGCTGAGGGTGTTCAGCGGCTTTTTGCCAATATCAAAATTCGCCAGCATCACCAGCTTTGTCTCGTGCTTGAGCCTTGGCTCGCTGTCCCAGCCGGCATCCGTATATATTCCGGCCGACAATGCCGGCAAATGATCACCCCAGAAGACGGCAATCGTAGGACGATCAAGAGTTAGCAGCTCCTGCTGCAAATACGCCAGCGCCTCATCGGTCAGCTTGGTATTCTGTGTGTAGGTTTCAAGCTCGTCTTTATAGGACGGTGAAGTGCCTTCAACGGATATCGTATTCGGTCCATTGTGCCCCTTCGTAAACGGAAAATGATTCTGCATGGTCACCAGATGCAAAAACGCCGGGTCAGAGGACGCCTTCAGCTCCCGCAAAGCCTCCTGCACAGCCGCCTTATCGGAAATGTATCCCTCCGGTGTGATGCGTCCGGCATTGTCCAGATCCTTCTCGCTTGTAAAAGCATCAAAGCCGAGAATCGGGTACACGCGGTTGCGGTTGTAGAACGTCTCGTCATACGGATGCAGCGCCAGCGCCCGGTAGCCACGCTCCTTCAGAATGCTTACAATTGAAGGCAGTGAGGACATTTTCACTATTTTTTGCTGATACGGAATGGAACCGTCCTTAAGAAAATACATGGACATCCCTGTCAACGCTTCAAATTCTATATTTGCCGTATTGCCGCCAAACTCAGGCGAGAGCAGGAAACCGGAGGGTGTGGCAGATTCCTCCTGATGGATAAACTTTAGCGGATCTTCACTAAAGGAGAGCCCCGGCAGACGGGTAGGATCAAAGAAGGCTTCGTCCATCATGAACAGGATGTTCGGCTGCTGCGTTGCCTGTACGTTCGGAGCCGGATCCGGCAGCTTGCCGTATTTGGCGGCGATCTCCTCAATCGCTCTGCGGCTGTAGCCCTCAGGCTCTTCGATCAGGCTCTGGCGCAAATTGCCGGCAAAGGCAAATAAAAGACCGTTCTGTTTGTAATTCACCTTCTGGTTCCAAAAAATGTTCTGATATTTCATCGAAGCAGCCAAAGAAGACTGATGGGCGACCATAGAAACAAATCCGCTTATCATCGCCACAGAAAGTACGGTAATGAGCATTCTCAGCGGCAAGGCTACCTTAATCTTCGGCAGTTTGAAGATCAGCCAGACCACAGCGGCAATAAGCAGAACAGCAGCTGCCAGCGCAAGCGGTGGAATCATGCCTTTGGTAATATGGCTCATCTCCCCGGCATTTTTGAGCAGCAGCAAATCCCAGGGAAATAGCGGTTCTCCGGTGGTGGACAATTTCTTGTAATCGACAATACCCAGCATGATGCATAACACAGCGGCCATTGCAGATCCGGCGTAAACGCTCGGCAGTATCATAGAAAACACCAGCAGGAGAAAGAAAAAGAACAAGCCTCCGGCTAAATACAGCCAGTAATATTCTCCGATCCAGTTAAAAACACTCATCGCATCCATATTTAATGAAGCGGCCTGCATGAAGAAATTCAGAGCAAAGCCGCATAGCAGCAGAGCGAGCAGCAGGAAACCCAATCGTTTGGAAGGTAAAAAATAGCGCATATAAAATTCACTCCTAACTATACTAAACGTGTAGTATACGCTATTTAGCTTAAAGCTGCATTAAAAGATCGCACAAAAAAGCCCCACAAAAGTGAGGCTTGGCTTTACAGCTATGAATCTCTACTTCCTATTTCACGTACAGACGGCTGGTTTCTTCCCAGAATTCGCCCGGCTTCAGGCCGAACAATCCGATCTCATCGGCAGGAAGATCCACCTTCGGCGCATTCACCAGGTTAATCTGCGGCTCCGGACAGAAGAATCCTTCTGTAGCGCCATTGTTCCAGATCATCCATTGCTTGTAGGAGGTTCCGACATCATACACGAGCGTAACGCCGGACTTGCTGTCCGTCAGTTCCATCCGGTTGCGGCCGTTTTGCGGTACAGCGGTGTAATGGTTGTCCATCGGCGCAAAGAACGGATTGACTCCTTCATCACGCAACGCGATTTCCTCTGCCGTCAACTCCTGGAAAGCGCCGGTGGGCAGCATGCGCTCACTGAGCTCCCAGCGCTCGCCGATGGTCGCCTTCACGCGGTAATCCTGGGGCGAGCTGTCCGGTGCAAACGGCGCATTGATCGCTGTGTGGAAGGCCAGCAGGCAAGGCATCAGCTCGCCGCCGTCATTGTGGACCAGCAGTTGCTGGGACAGCCCGGTTGCTTCTCCCAGCGTGTAGCGCAGCTTGACCGTATATTTGAACGGCAGGTATTGATAGGACGGGTGATTCTCGTCCACCTTAATCGCCACCGTAACGAAGCTTTCGCTTTTACCGCTGCCGAATTCTTCAACTTCCCACGCAGCTGTATGTAAAAATCCGTGCAGATGGTTGCCTGTTGCAGCCTCATTCACCGGAAACTTGTAGGTTTGTCCATTCCACGGAAATTCCCCATCTTCATAACGGTTCGGAGGAAACAGTACAGGTATGCCGTGAATTCCAGGGCTGGCCTTAAAGGCCTCCATCTCTGCCGCGCCCGGCTCATGCAGGAAACGGTAACCGTTTTCGGTATCACGGAAGCAAATCAGATTGCCGCCGATGCCCGGCAGGATAGCTGCCTCGTAACGTCCCGCTTTCAGCCAGACTGCAGCTTCTCCTTCATATTGTCCTTCGAATGCAGTAATCGACATGATAACTTTATTCTCCCTTCCATATGTTCGAAATGACTATCTCCTAAATAGATTACCACATCTGCCCAGAAGGGAACATGTCATTTTTACAACTGTTCCACTTCTACGCTCATTACATGTTCAATTTTCTTCACATCATAATATATTTCCGTCGCATAATCCTGATCAGGTGCAGACAGCACCATGTCAATCAGTTGCCTGCCGTCATCCAGATCCTTGATCTTTATCCGCCGGATCGTCCGTCCCGGTCTTCTCGTCTTTCGTTGATCGGTCATTTGACGTCCTTCGATCTTCTGGATCACCTCGGTCAGCACATAATTGGGCTGCATTATGATCTTGACGGAAATCTCATGCTTGTTCAGCACCTGTGGTCCAACGGCTTTGATCAGCAGCGGTACAGCATTGACGGCGAACATCAGCAGCACAACTGCATACCCCGCTTCCACATAAAAGCCTGCTCCAACCGCGATGCCAATCCCCGAGGCCGTCCAGATCAGCGCCGCCGAAGTTAATCCGGAAATCGCGTCTCCGCCTCTGCGCAGGATTACACCCGCGCCCAAAAATCCGATCCCGCTGACAATCTGCGCCGCCAGGCGCATCGGGTCCATGTTGGGGTGATCCGTTCCCCCGAACTTGTCATAAGCATGGATCGAGACAAGCGTCACTAAACAGCTTGCGATACTGATGACCATACTGGTCCGAATCCCCAGCGGCTTTTGTTTTAATTGCCTGTCGATACCGATGAACAGCCCGAACAGCATGGCCACAAGCAGTTTTACTATCGATTCCGTGTGCAGATCAATCTCCATAGCTCCTCCTAAAAGTATATTTATGAATAAACAGATAGAATCAGTATACCTGAAAAAAACATGAAAGCTTAGCTTTATTTATAGCAAGATAACCCGATAAAATATTTAAATCTTAATGAACAAGAAGAAACGGCATCCCCGGCCTTTTGCGTCAACGATGCAGCCCTCTCGGGCTGAGCCTATGACAAGGAACGGATTCCGTTTCTTCTGAGGAAGAGCTATTCAATTCATTATATGCTTGGCTGCCCGTGGTTAGAAGAGATCAGCCATGCAGCAGCGACTCGGCTCCATCACAATAAATCTCTGTTCCTGTAATATGGTCCGAATCGGCGGATGCCAGGAACAAGGCAAGTTTAGCCACCTGATCGGGCCGTCCGGGACCTTCCTCCAGCGGCTGCCCGCCGTCCGGAAAGTTCACCTCGATCTGCACTTCTTTGAGATCGTCGGAAGGATACGTATTGTCATCAATATTCGTCTTGATCGCCCCCGGACAGATGGCATTCACACGGATTTTGTATTGGGCCAGCTCCAGTGCAGCCATCTTCATAAAAGCCACCTGACCGGCCTTCGTAGTGCTGTAGGCAGAGAAACCGATATTAGAGAACACGCGGTTGCCGTTAATCGAACTGTTGATCAGTATGCTGCCTCCGTTCTCTTTCAAATGCGGAATTGCATATTTGACAGTGGCAAAGGTTCCACGGAGGTTGATATGAATCGTCTGATCCCAGGACTCAATATCCATCGTTTCAATCGGAGTCATTGCTCCGTTAATCCCGGCATTGGCGAACACAACATCAAGCCGCCCCCACTTCGCGGCCGCTTGCTTCACCGCCGCTTCCACCTGCTGCGGTTCGGCAATGTCACATTCAATGACGACGGCTTCCCCGCCTTCCTGTTTCACCTGATGTACAACCTTCTCGGCATTTTCAACCGTCCGGTCGAGCAGTACCACCTTTGCTCCGTTTCTGGCGAACTCCAGCACCGATGCTCTTCCGATCCCGGAACCGCCTCCAGTAACAATAGCTACCTTGTCTTTCAGCTTCTGTTCTGTCATATTAGCCAATCCTCCCAATCTAGATCATCTGTATACGCTTACCGGTTAAGTTCTTTCCTTAACCTTTACCTCACATACAGGGAAGTGAATCGGCAACTCTAATTTCATTAGTCTTTGGTCAGTCTCCCTGGCGCAAATGAATAATCAAATCACTCAGGCCGGCCTCGCGGATCAAAGTGATAACTTCCCATACTTAAGCACACCTTTCCTGCTCTGATCCAGAGCAGATCATACTTTGACTCAACCCTTCAGCCCGCTGGTACTGATGCCATCCACTATCTGCTTCTGGAAGATAAAGAATATCAGCATAACCAGCGTGAGACTATAGGAGGACTCCGTCTTGGCAATGAAATACGTGCTTGAACATAACTGCCTGTCCGGTAAGGTTCGGCCGTGACACTTCCACTGCCAGCTCGCGCGGTGTAAGCAGCGGCTCTGCGGGATAGATTGAGCGGTTGCTTGCCGTATCAACTACAATTAGCTGCCCTTCGCCCGAAGCCATATTCGTGCTGTCGGCAACGATCCGTTCTACCCGGATGCGGATAACCAGCGTCCCTAGATGATCCAGTGTAAAAGTTGAGCCTGTATAAGACTTGATCTGGCGTACGGCAAGCAGCGAGTTTTTGCTGCCCTGGGTGTACCAGACATTGCTTCCTCCACCCTCTACAGCCAGCGGCTTCAGCTGATCCTGCAGGGACTGCGATACTCCTTCCCGGTTGCCGGCTGTCATCACACCGTCATTTGCATCCATCAGCATCATGGAATACACATACTTCTCCGCACCTGCAAAAGCCACCAGCCGGTTAATAATCTTGTTATGCAGCACCAGCCGCTCATAGGGTGTGGGTTGATCCAGCAGCTTGCGCAGACAATCCTGGATCTGTTCATCCGAGCCGACCGCAAAGGATAGCTGCTCCAGCTCCTTAAGCTCACTCTCTATGCTGCTGCCGACATACCAAGGACTTCAGATGACTTTTCATAAATTTGCCGGTCGTAGATCCGGTACACGTACTGAAGAAATATGAGAGAAAACAGAAACGACAGCAACAGTAAGAAGGAAATGAGCAGAATCATTTTGTTAAAGATCCCTGAATTCCTGTAAGCACTTTTATTATTTCGCAAGTACATTTCTTTTTCAATCCGCCTTCCCTTACCATTTATAAGGCCAATTCACTTCATGGGTCATTATTATCATAAACGAATGACACGGTTATGGAAATATAACCCAAAAAGACCTGAATAGCAGTTCCATGGGAAACTGCATATCCAAGTCTTTGGGGTGTTGATGGTAAATGCGTATTTAAGTAGAGCGCATATTATCCCAGCATCATCCGGTCATCCGCCAGCTTATGTCCGCTGATGGTTTCGAATTCACCAAGCAGCCGTTCTACGGTCAGATCTTTTTTCCGCTCTGCATCAATGTCCAGGATAATAGTCCCTTTATCCATCATGATCAGCCGGTTGCCCAGCCGGATGGCCTGCTCCATGTTATGGGTAACCATCAGCGTAGTGAGCTTCATCTCACGGACAATCGATTCCGTCAGTTTCGTAATCAGCTCCGCGCGGGCCGGGTCAAGGGCTGCAGTATGCTCGTCCAGCAGCAGAATCTGCGGCTGGGTAAAGGTCGCCATCAGCAGGCTGAGCGCCTGTCTCTCTCCGCCGGACAGCAGGCCCACTTGGGCTCGCAGCCGGTTCTCCAGCCCGATGCCAAGGCGGCTCAGCTGTTCACGGAACAGCGCCCGTCTGCCGCTGCTGACTCCGAAGGTCAGACCGCGGTTTTGGCCCCGCTTGAAAGCCATCGCCAGGTTCTCCTCAATCGTCATATGCGGGGCCGTACCGGCCATCGGATCCTGAAAGACCCGTCCGATCCAGCGGGCGCGCTGATACTCAGGCAGATGGCTGATCGAGCTGCCTTCGATCCGTGCTTCCCCCAGATCCGGCTTCATTACTCCGGAGATCACGTTCATCAAAGTGGATTTACCTGCCCCGTTGCTTCCGATAACCGTAACGAAATCGCCGGCTAGAAGGTGAAGGTCGATGCCCAGCAACGCTATCTTCTCATCCGGGCTGCCGGGATTAAACAGCTTGGATACATTATCAAGCTTTAGCATCGGCTGTTCCCCCTTTCTTGCTTCTTAGCGCCAACGCCGCTAGTTCAGCGCTTCTTCTGCGGGCTGTTCTCTTCTGCTTCATATACCGCTGAAGCGACGGGAACAACAGGGCAATAATGACGATAACTGCCGTAATCAGCTTCAAGTCGGAGGCCTTCAGCCACGGAACCCGCAGGGCGAGCGCTACAACAATCCGGTAAACGATCGAGCCCAGCACAACGGCCAGCGTAGCCCGGAACACATTCCTGGCGCCAAAAATCGCCTCTCCAATAATTACCGAAGCCAGTCCGATAACAATCATCCCAATACCCATAGTTGAATCAGCAAAAGAGGAAGACTGGGCGATTAGTGCTCCCGAGAGCGCCACTAAGCCATTCGACAGGCTGATGCCGAGAATAGTCGTTGTATCAGTGTTTACACCGAAGCTGCGGATCATTCTTGAATTGTCGCCTGTGGCCCGCAGGGCCAGGCCAAGGTCTGTACGCAGAAACAGATCCATCAGCAGTTTAACAGCAACCACAATAAACGGCATGACCAGCAAGGGATTTATGGAACTAAGCAGGGTGTCTTCGCCCATGATCGAAACGTTGGGCTTATCTAGTATCCGTAAATTAATGGAATAAAGAGCTATCATCATCAGGATCCCGGACAACAATCCGTTAATTTTGCCTTTTGTATGCAGCAGGCCCGTGCACATGCCGGCTGCCATACCGCCAGCCATTGCACAGAATGTAGCCAGCCAAGGGGAATAGCCCTGAGTAATCATCACTGCGGCGATGGCCCCGCCAGTTGTAAAGCTTCCGTCTACAGTTAAATCCGGAAAATCAAGAATCCGAAAAGTTATATATACCCCCAAAGCCATAAAAGCGTACAGCAAGCCCGATTCCAAGGCTCCCATTATTGAATCATACATAGGTGACTTCCTCCCTCAAGCGGCAAGGAGCGTTCTTCTCGAATCGCCCCGTCATAATGTCTGAACTTATTGAATGATGTTGCTGGTCTGATCGGCAACTTCAGCTTTCATGGCATCTGTCACTTCAATGCCCTGCGCTGCTGCAGCCTTCAGGTTAAGGATAAGGTCCAGCTTCTCCTGCATGGTTACTTTCATGTCGCCTGGGCTTTTGCCGTTCTTCAGTACTTCTACAGCCATTTCACCAACCTGATAGCCGTGATCATAATATTTGAAACCGACTGTAGCAAATGCGCCCTTCTCTACCGTATCACGGTCAGCGGAGAAGAAAGGAAGTTTCTTCTCATTTGCGGTTTGAATAATTGTATCTACAGCACTTACCACCGAATTATCCAGTGTAATGTAGAATGCGTCTACACGTCCGACAAGCGATTCAGCCGCCTGCTTCACTTCAGAAGTATTCGTGACTGCAGCCTTCACCAGCTCAATGCCGTGTTTGTCGAGCTCTTCCTTGGCAATTCCCGCCATAACTACAGCATTCGGCTCGCCCTCATTAATGACAAGCCCCAGTTTCTTCACCTTCGGGAACTGTGCCGCAATGAATTGCATCAGCCGTGTGATTGCCTCCGGATTAGTATCGGAAGCACCGGAGACATTGCCGCCCGGGTGTTCCAGATCGGTTACAAGTCTGGCATCCAGCGGATCTGTAACAGCGGCGAACAATACCGGTGTATCCTTATCTACCTTCTGCACAATTGATTGAGCCGAAGGAGTGGCAATCGCGAGCACGAGATCGTTTTTGTCGCCGGCAATCTTCTGTGCGATGGACAGGTTGTTGGCTTGATCGGCCTGTGCGTTCTGGAGATCCACCTTCAGATTCTCACCTTCAATAAGTCCGGCATCCTTAAGTGCGGCCATGAAGCCTTCTCGCGTCGCATCCAGTGACGGATGTTCTACGTATTGGGAGATGGCAATGCTGTAGGATTCTTTGCTGCCTGCATCTGCAGGAGCAGCCGTGGCATTTGCCGGTTTGTTAGCAGCTTTTTCCGTATTCACCGCAGCATTGTTGTTCGATCCGCAACCCGAAGCTACAAGCATCAGACACAAGCTTAATCCTACCCAAATGTTCTTTTTTTTCATCATATAACCCCTTTTCTTTTACGGTATCAGCGCGTGCATCAAAGTGAGCGACTCAGCACTATCGCTTTCATCTTTAAAAGCGTTAAAGCGAAAGCTTACACTAACCTCACATAAAATACAGCCAATCTATTAAACATTATATTATATGGCGGTCCTTTATCCGTCAATGACTTATCGGCTCTCCAATTTATTCTTGCAGGATCAGGAAGCTAAGCCAAGATGTTCACACCTTCTGATCTAAAAAGAAAAGCTTCGATTGTTGTCATTTCGGGGATGTCGTCAAATCCTTCCTTAGAGGATGCTTTTCTTGCAAGATCAGGAAGCTAAGCCAAGATGTTCACTCCCCCTGATCTTATAAAAAAAATCTCCTTGCGCAAACTGAACTTACAGTCTGAACATGGAGAGTGTCCGATGACATTTGCTTATCCAACTATAACATTCAAGAAAACTGCTGTGATCCTTGCCATTGTTATGTCCACCAGCGCATGCGGGTATTACAAAAACGAGGAAAAGCCAAAAATCAATTCGGTAACGCCAGCCGGCACTTTTGCGGGCAGCTATTATGAGAAATCCCATGTCACCGACAAGCAGGGAAAGTTCTGGATTCCGCTGAAACCCGCCGCTGCCTCAATCGGCTACCGGATGAAGGATGACACCGCCAGCGGAGGTTATGCCAAGCTCGGCTATACGGATGTGATGTACATGCTGCGCCCCAACTCCACTCAGGTCTTTTCACTGGGCGAAAAAATCACTCTGCCTGACGCGCCGGTGCGCCGTGACGGTCAAATCTATATCACACCGACAGCTTTGTCCAAGCTGCTCCAAACTGAGGTCGGCTGGAACCCCACCAGCGGTGAGATCAATATCGCTTTACCGTCAGACAAGGAAGTCCTTAGCAATACTGAAAAAAACGGTAACTCCAATATGGCCAAACCGCTGCGAATCCAGAGCGCTTCGAACGTTGATACCGGTCAACTAGTTGCCTTTGCCAGAAGATTTCTGGGTGTACCTTACGATTTTGGCGCAGGTCCTTATGAGGATACCGGACGTTTCGACTGCTCCTCCTTCACAAAGCATGTATTTAAAAGGTTTGGCGTGGATCTGCCCCGACTGGCTAAAGACCAGGACAACATCGGCAGACGGGTAAGCCGAAGTGAGCTGCAGACCGGAGATCTGATTTTTTTCACCGTGCCAGGACGTTTTGACAGTGACGCCATACCGGGGCATGTAGGTATTTATATCGGCGACGGAAAGTTCATCCATACCTGGGGTGATCCCGGTGTACAGATCAGCGAACTGGACAGCGGATATTGGAGTAACGTAATACTGCATATGCAGCGCGTGCTGTAACCAAATAGCACCGCAGGCTGCTGAAGTAAAGAAGAGCCTGGTCTCCTGCTAAAGAAGACCAAGCTCTTTTACATTTTAAATCAACTGATGTGATCCGGTTTCACTAGTCCCAACCTTTGCCTTTGCCGCTCAGGCGGACAAACAGCTTCACCAGTTCAACTAAAACAACGATGGACACGGCTGCCCCGCAGACAATCCACCACTGCAAACCGTTCAGATGCTGTACACCAAACCAATCGTTCAGACCCGGAATAATGATGACCAGCACGAGCAGCAGTCCGGAAATCACCGACGCGCCCAGCATATATTTGTTGCTGAACAAACCGATCTGGAACAGAGATTTCGTATTGGATCTGACGTTGAAGGCATGTGTAATTTGAAGCAGACCGAGGGTGGCAAAAGCCATCGTAACTGCCACACCCTCATCATAATGGGTATGCGCCCAGTTATAGACGAGCAGTGTCAGTGCCGCTTCGATGATCCCCTGGTAGACAATCCCTGCCCCCACACCACCGGAAAAAATACTACTGCTGGACTTACGGGGTTTCTTCGTCATTACGTCTTCCCCGGCTTTTTCCAGTCCCAGTGCCAGCGCAGGCAGCGTATCCGTCACCAGGTTGATCCAGAGGATGTGAATAGGCTCAAGAATCCGCCAGCCGATCATTGTGGCGATGAACAGGGTCAGCACTTCCCCAAGGTTGGCGGAGAGCAGGAACTGGATAGCTTTGCGGATATTGCTGTAGACCTTCCGCCCTTCTTCCACCGCAACTACAATCGTCGTGAAGTTATCGTCGGCCAGCACCATGTCGGATACGCCTTTCGCGACATCCGTTCCCGTAATCCCCATGCCCACACCGATATCCGCTGACTTCAAAGCCGGTGCATCGTTCACCCCGTCTCCAGTCATAGCCACAATCTTGCCCTTTTTTCTCCACGCTTTGACGATCCTTACCTTGTGCTCTGGAGAGACACGGGCATATACGGAATAATCCTCGACCCTATTTGCAAAATCCGCCTCGCTGATCTTATCCAGTTCGCGTCCGGTCAGTACACTCTTGTCGTCATCGATGATACCCAGCCGCTTGGCGATAGCCGCAGCAGTGTCCCTGTGGTCTCCGGTAATCATGACAGGACGGATACCCGCCTTGCGGCAGACTGCTACAGCGTCGCGCACTTCATCGCGCGGAGGATCAATCATCCCGACGAGGCCGATGAATACCAGATCCTTCTCTGTTGTATCCGGTGAAGGTCTGTCTGGAAGCTCTGCATAATCACGATAGGCAAAAGCCAGCACCCGCAGCGCTTCATCGGCAAGCGCCTTATTGCTTGCAGTGATCTTGCGGGAATGCTCCTCTGTGAGCGGAATGAGCTCCCCGGCCTCATAAATATGGCTGCACTTGGAAAGCAGCACATCGGGAGCACCTTTCGTAAGGCCGCGGAACTTTCCTGCCTCCACCTGATGAATCGTTGTCATCAGCTTGCGGTCCGAGTCAAAGGGCAGCTCGCTTTTCCGGGGATACTGCTTCTCCAGCTCCCGCTTGTCAGTGCCGATGCTCAGCGCATAGTCCACAAGGGCTGTCTCCGTGGGATCCCCGATAATCGCTTTGCCGCTTTTGGTCCCGCCGGCTTTATCCCCTTTTGTGTTCTCTGAACCTTGCTTCCCGGCAGTGCTGCCTTCGTCAATGCTGGAGTCATTGCACAGTGTCATCGCCTGCAGCAGCAGCTCACCGCCCGGAGTTTCCTTAAGCTGTTCGGTCGCCTCAATAGTTGCTCCATTGGCGTACAGCTTCTCGACAGTCATTTTGTTGAGTGTCAATGTTCCTGTTTTGTCGGAGCAGATAATTTCAGTACTACCGAGCGTCTCCACTGCAGGCAGCTTGCGGATAATCGCTTTACGTCCGGCCATGCGCTGAACGCCCAGCGCCAGAATGATCGTTACGATCGCCGGCAGTCCTTCAGGAATCGCCGCAACCGCCAGCGAGATCGAGGTGAGCAGCATATCCAGCATTTCTCTGCCCTGGAGCAATCCTACGGCAAAAATGACTACACACACGCCCAAAATAATATAGGTGAAGTATTTCCCCAGTTCATCCAGCTTCTTCTGCAGCGGAGTGACATCCGTTTCTTCCTCTGCGATAAAGCCGGCAATTCTTCCGACCTCAGTCTTCATCCCCGTGGCTGTAACGACGCCTATAGCTCTTCCGTAAGTGACGCTGCTGCTCATATATGCCATATTTGTCCGGTCGCCGATTACGAGATCTGTCCCCTCCAGTTTGTCAGCATGCTTATCCGAAGGCAGCGACTCGCCGGTTAACGCGGCTTCCTCCGTCTGAAGTGATGCTGTTTCCAGTAGCCTGACATCGGCAGGTACGACATTGCCTGCTTCCAGCAGAACAATATCACCGGGCACAAGCTCCTCACTCTTGATCTCCGTCACCTGACCGCTGCGGCGGACCCGGGCATGCGGCGAAGACATGCTTTTCAGCGCTTCCAGGGCCTGTTCTGCCTTATTTTCCTGGATGACTCCAAGCACCGCATTCAATATAACAACCAGCAGGATAATGATTGTATCCGTCCATTCCCCGAGAATACCCGACAACACCGCAGCCGCCAGCAGAATAAAGATCATTACATTTTTGAACTGCTCAATAAATTTGGCCAGCAGCGACTTTGGCTTTGCCTCCTGCAGCATATTTTTCCCGTACCGCTCCAGCAGCTGCGCCGCCTGTTCTGAAGTTAATCCCTCTTCTCTTGTCTCCAGCCGTTTCAGGACTTCCTCTTTCTCCAGCAGATGAAACGGCTGTTGATCTTGCTGATTGGCAGAGTTCGAATTCAAGCTGTCAGCTCCTCTCATGTTAAAAAGTGGTGTATAGCAAATCACTTATATGGAGTTTTACCCAAAATTAACCGCAGAATTCTGAAAATTTAAGAACATTTTTCAAAGCTTGCTCAGAAACATCTGCAAACAAGGACGATTAGCCTTCAGTATTTTGAAAACAGGGATGCTCAAAGCCCTTAAACCTGGTTCCCTGATATACAAGCTCCCCCCGGTCTCCTTCAACAATCAATCCAAATGCCTTATTCGGTACCTGCAGTTCGACGCGGCGTCCATCTTGAAACTCAAATGTTACATAGTAGCTCGTATGGGCCCCTGAATCGCCTGATCCGCCCCAAACCTGTGTCCGTTTGGTCACGGCCGCAGCGTACACGGAGACCAAGGGACTGGCATTATTATTACTCCAGATGCTAATGGATTTGATGATAAAAAAGATAAAAAAACCAATCACCAGCAAAAAAATCAGCTTAAAAAAGAAAGGCATTCCATAGATAAAACTCCAAAAAAAACTGCCCTGCGGAAATTGCCCAAAACCGCTAATAAAGCTCTGTCCGTTCAAATCCATCTCTCCTCTTTCAAAAAAAATATAAAAAGTAAGATTTACTTTAAAATACGCTTTATTTCTCCATCAGTTTCAGTTTTTCAGCCTTGAAAAATGAAAAAAGATCTGATTTGAATTTGGCCCGGCTAAGAACGTATGTTATGCTTTATATACAAGATACAGTAAGGAGGTGATCTCATGAGGGCATATCTAGCGTATTCCCCCTACTCAAAACTGCTTCGGTCCGCATTTATTCCGATTCTTCTGTTTACCCTGATAGCCGGAGCCATCGGTGCTTTCAGCACTGTGGAGGATGAAGGGGAGACCTACAAATTTGAACGCTACGAGCATAAAATGGCGACACCGGTTCGTGCACATTCAACACCAATTAAAATTGTACCCGCTGTCCGCTTACCGCATCATGGGATCACTCCGGTAGTTCTGCCGGAATCTCCCGTACCTGTACTTGTTGTTTCGTTATCCCCAATTATTTACATTACGCTGAAGCGGCTGCTGCTGCAACCGCTTAGATATACTTCAAATTTGGTGCATCGCCCCATTTAACGACAGAAAAAGAAATGCATATTGGCTCACACAGAAGAACAATCTTATGACATATCAATTGGAGGCTGGACTTTCATGAACTATAGAGAATCAGATCTGCCGGGAATCGGCAAAAAATTCCTGCTGCAAACGCGCAGCGGCGACAAGCTAGTGGTCATTGTGCATGACGACGGCAGACGCGAGCTGTACCATTTTGATTATGATGATCCGGATCAGAGTGTATCCATGGTTGCACTGGACGATGATGAAGCAAGGCATATCTCTGCCATTATCGGCGGAGTCACCTATAAGCCCAAGGCCCTGGAGTCCATTGAGGTGGCACTGGATGATTTGATCATCGAATGGTACCGCCTCGAGTCAGGCTTCAAATGTATCGGGCATACGATCGGCGAACTGGATGTTCGTGCACGTGCAGGCGTCACTATTATTGCGATCATTGAAAAAAACCACCAGAAACATCTGAGTCCTGGACCGGAAGTTTTGCTGAAGGCGAACTGTACCGTTGTTGCTGCCGGGGAGAGACATCAGCATAAGCAGTTCAAACACATTCTACGAAATGGATGTGGTTAATAGATGAGCCATTATATTATTTTTGAAGTAGGCCTGGCCATTGTCCTGATTGCGCTTGCCGGAATCATCTCCACCAAACTCCGCTTTTCTGTAATTCCTTTCTATATTCTTATCGGGATGGCCGTTGGGCCCCACGCCTTCAAAATTTGGCATCTCGATTTCCGCTTTATCGAAAGTGCTTCCCTGATCGAATTTATGGGCCGCATCGGCGTACTCTTCCTGCTGTTCTATCTGGGGCTGGAGTTCTCCGTGGGCCGGCTTGTCAAAGCAGGACGTTCGATCGTAACCGGCGGTACGATATATATCCTGATCAATTTCACACTGGGGCTGGTCTTCGGCTGGGCACTCGGTTTCCCTCTGGAGGAGATTCTGATTATTGCCGGAATCACCACAATCTCTTCCAGTGCGATTGTAGCCAAGGTATTGGTTGATTTGAAGCGAACCGCAAATCCCGAGACTGAAATGATTCTCGGCATCATCATGTTCGAGGATGTTTTTCTCGCAGTCTACATCTCCATTCTCTCGGGTCTTGTCCTCAGCGGCTCTTCGTCGCTTGGCGGCGTACTGCTGTCCGCGCTGCTCGCGCTTGGATATATGCTGGCCCTCCTCATTATCGGACGCAAGCTAGTTCCCTGGCTCAACCGCGTCCTGAACATCCGTTCCAGTGAATTATTCGCGCTTGTCATCTTCGGTGCCCTCTTTCTCATTGCCGGCTTCTCTGAAACGATCCATGTCGCCGAAGCGATCGGAGCATTGCTTGTCGGACTGGTGCTCGCCGAAACCGAGCATGTGAAACGGATTGAGAAACTGGTCATCCCGTTCCGTGACTTCTTTGGAGCCATCTTCTTTTTCAGCTTCGGTTTGACCATTGACCCGCTCTCCCTCGGAGGAGAAGCGTTCTGGTATTCATTAGCTGCGGTAATCATAACACTGTTCGGAAATTTCTTGGCAGGAATGCTGGCGGGACGCAGTGCAGGTCTCAGTCCGCGGGCTTCGTCCAACATTGGCCTAACTATCGTCTCCCGTGGGGAGTTCTCCATTATTATGGCCAATCTTGGCAAAGCGGGCGGACTGATGGCGATCCTTCAGCCATTCGCTGCCATGTACGTATTGATGCTGGCCATCCTTGGTCCGCTGCTGACAAAGGAGTCCAAGACGATTTATAAGCTCCTGGATAAGGTATTTAAATTCGAAAAGCGGCATCTCGCACGCAAAGCAAAACAAGCCGCCCCTGTACTCGACAAAGAGTAAATAGAGTTCCCTGTTGAAGGGAGGGACGTGTATGAAGAAACGTTTACGCGGGGAATACCCCCCGCCACAGCACAAGGGAATCCGCATTCTCTCCGTCATTGGCGGAGGACTGCTGGCCGCTGTCGGGCTGGAGCTGTTTCTGATTCCGCATAAGCTGGTCCCTGGCGGAATTGCCGGACTGTCTGCTCTGCTCGCCCATCTTACCGAAATGCGGCTTGGCCTGTTTCTGTTTCTGTTCAATCTGCCGTTTATTCTCTTGTCACGCAGACAGATTGACATTCGGTTTGCCCTTTATACGATGCTCGGGTTGATCTGCTTGACCATAGGCTCATTGGCCTTGCATCACTTTCCAGCCGTTGTCAGTGAGCCGCTTGCTGCAGCAATAGCTGGTGGTCTCTGCCTTGGCTTTGGAATCGGTATTTCAATCCGCTTCGGCGGCATCAGCAACAAGACCAGTGAACAGGGTTATGTCTTGCTAAGCGGCAGCTTGCCGAAATCGGCGGAAACCGTCATTATGCTGCTCAACTGTGTCATTCTGCTATTCGGAGGTGTGCTGTTTGGCTGGGACCAGGCGATGTACAGCATTATCGCCTACCTGCTGGCCTTTGAAGGCATCCGGATCCCGCTTCGGGACCTATCGCGCTCCCGGGCTGTCTGGATTACCAGCAGCCACTGTGATGAAATCTCCAAAGCGCTCCACCAATCGCTCGAGCGGGAGACCAAACTTGTCCAGGCTTCCGGGCCGGAGGGACAGAAAAGCACGCTCTTCTGTCTTGCCAGCAAGATGGAGGAAGCCACTTTGACTTCAATTGTGAAGGAATGCGACGAGGACAGCCTCATTGTTGTGCACGCAGCGCAGGGCCGGGGCATCGCCGATTTTTTCCGCAAAAAAATCAGCTGAAAGATGACTCTGCCGGAATTTCCTGAACTGTGAATGGCTATAACCTATGAAAAAGGCGTTCCCGCTGCTGCAGCGCGGGAACGCCTTTTCCTATCTGCCGGATCCGGGTCTAGCAAATGCCCGTTTCTTCAACGGAACATCCCCCATAACCGGATCAGGTGAAACGTATTGCTCGGATCAATCTTCTGTGCGATCACAAATTTAACGATTTGCTCTTCCTGGGCTGAAGACAGCTTCTCACCCATCACTGCCGCAGCATTGCGTACCAGCCTGCGCACAACTCCTGTGTCCTGCAGCTCTTGCTTGGAAATACCGTTAATCATATTTTTGATGCGTTCCTTGACTGCCGGATTCTTCATCTTCAGCTTGATGCGTTCCACCAGCTGCGGGCTGATTCCGTATTGCTGATAACCCAAGCGCAGCACCTCCCGTCATATCCAATCATTCACAGTATATGTGGGCCGGTTGCCGCATGTGCCTGTTTAATCGATAATATCCCCCTGGAATATTTGTTCGTTCTGCAGATAGCTCCGCAGCGGTGCATAATCTGGGGATGTCCAGAAGGAAGAATCCTTCAGCAGCTCCGCAGCATCGTCACGCGCCTGCTCCAGTGTCTCAAAATCCGCAGTCATATCCGCCAGCCGGAATTCCGGCAGACCGCTTTGCTTCGTACCAAAGAAATCCCCCGGACCTCTTAGCTCCAGGTCACGGCGGGAGACCTCGAATCCGTCGTCCGTATCGGTCATGGCGGTCATCCGCTCCCGGCCGATCTCCGACTTGGGATCAGCCACAAGCACACAGTAGGACGCATGCTGGCCTCTACCGACCCGCCCGCGCAGCTGATGCAGCTGTGACAAACCGAAGCGGTCCGCATCCATGATGATCATCAGCGTGGCATTGGGAACATCGACGCCAACCTCCACGACCGTAGTGGAGACAAGCAGCTGAAGCTCATTGCTGTAGAAGGCGCGCATCACTTCATCTTTCTCACCCGGAGTCATCCGTCCATGCAGCAGCCCAACTTTATAGTGCGGAAAGGCCTGGGACATCTGGACATGCAGGTCTATCGCGTTCTGCACATCCAGCTTCTCCGACTCTTCGATCAGGGGGCAGATGAGATAGGCCTGACGGCCTTGATCAATCTCACGGCTGACCAGGTTCAGCACACGCTCCATCAGATCATGCTTCACCCAATAAGTCGTGATTGGAACCCGTCCTTTAGGCCGCTCTGACAAAGTCGAGACGTCCATATCCCCAAAAACCGTAATCGCTAGTGTCCGCGGGATCGGGGTCGCCGTCATCGTCAGCACATCCGGGTTATACCCTTTACGCCGGAGGACACTGCGCTGGTTCACTCCGAAGCGGTGCTGTTCGTCGGTAACCACAAGCCCCAGCCCGCGGAAGAATACATCATCCTGTATCAAAGCATGGGTGCCGACCACGACGTCCAGCACGCCCATTTGAAGTGAGGCCAGCAGATCCTTGCGTTTGCGCCCTGAGACACTGCCCGTCAACAGGCCTACCGTGATGCCAAACGGCTCAAACATTTTGGTCAGCGAGCGCATATGCTGCTCGGCCAGAATCTCCGTCGGCACCATCAGCGCGCCCTGAAACCCCGACCTCACGGTGGCAAAGAGCGCAATCGCCGCAAGCACCGTTTTGCCTGAGCCAACATCCCCCTGCAGCAGCCGGTTCATGCAGTACCCGGACCTCATGTCCTGCAGAATCTCCAGCTCCACATGCTTCTGCGCATCCGTCAATTCAAACGGCAGACTGCGCACAAAGGAGCGGACGGTTGAGTTATCAACTGTATGCACTACACCGTCCATTCTGCCGTGGTTCAGCACCCGGAAGGCCTGCACCTTAAGCTGGAACAGAAACAGCTCTTCATACACCATTCTGCGCCGTCCCTGCTGGCCTTCGCGGGTATCCTCCGGCTGGTGGATCGTAGCAATCGCCCGTTTGCGGGGCATAAAATCATATTTTCGCATAATGACCTGCGGCAATATTTCCGGAATCATCTCTCCGAACTGCTGCATGCCCTGGTTAATAACCTTGCGGATCCAGGACTGGGTGATCTTGCCGCCCACAGAGTATACCGGCTGCAGGGTGCCTGTCTTGCCCTCCCCGCGGTCCGGGAACTCATAATCTGTCACCGTAATCTGGCTGCGCTTCTGGTCCCATTTGCCGGTTAGCACGATCTCCCGGCCGACAGTCAACTGCTCGCGCACATAATGCTGATTGAACCAAGTAGCGGTGAACATCCAGGGTTCAGCCACCATCTTGCAGCTTAAGCGCGACTTGCCGCCAAACCGCTGAAGTACAGGGATGCCAATCACCTTGGCCACCAGGGTAGCCTTGTCACCATGCTTCACTTCACTCAGCGGGCGGGGGCGGAAATCCTCATAACGGAATGGATAATACTCCAGCAGATCCTTTACTGTAAAAACGCCAAAGGCGTGGAGCTCGGATTGCTTTTGAGCGCTCACGCCAGTTATTTGCTTCACTTCAATTTTTTCCAAAGACAGGTTCATGTTCATCCCCTATTTACGCGGGCCAAATGAATACGGCTAAGGTACCGTTGCCGACATGGCTGCCTACGACAGGGCCGATGTTGGTCAGCACTTTCTCATTCAGGGTGAAGTGCACGGCTAATTCCTGCAGGAATTCTTCGCCGTAAGCCGGTTCAGCCGTATGACCCACAGCCACATTGATTTTGTCCACACCCGGCAGATCGTTTTTGAACAGCTCGATCATGCGGGCTATTGCCTTCTTCCGGCCTCTGACCTTCTCTACCGCATAAATGATGCCTTCCGCATCAATGGAGAGAATCGGCTTGATATTCAGCAGCGTGCCCAATATGGCGGATGCTTTGCCGATTCTGCCGCCCTTTTGCAGATATTCCAGTGTATCTACCAGGAAATAAAGTTTGCGCGATTGACGCAGCTTCTCCACGGCTGACAGAATTTCCTCCGGGCTTATACCTTCTTTAGCCATTCTGGCCGCTTCCACTACCATAAAGCCGAAACCGTAGGATGCGGACAGGGAATCTACCACAGTGATGGCGTCCCCTTCCTCATCCAGCATCGATTTGGCCAGAACTGCAGACTGATAAGTTCCGCTAAGTCCGGATGATATATGAAACGATAGAATCGTACTGCCTTGATGACGCTCCAGAATACTGCGATACACATTCATATATTCCACCGGAGACGGCTGAGATGTGGTCGGCAGCTTCGCGGAGTGGGGAAGACGCTCATAGAACTGCTCCGGTGTCATATCCACATTGTCCCTGTACGCTTCCTCGCCGAACATTAATGTCAGCGGCACAACCTCAATGCCGTATGCTTCCGCCAGAGCCGGCGGAATATCTGAGGTGCTGTCTGTGACAATTACGGTACGATTCATGGGTTTCCTCCCCAAACTATGATTAAGCAGTCCGCACGAGGCGGAGTGTGCTTTGATGCTGACAGAAGGAATTCAGTCTCCGCCTATGGCTCTACCGAGAAAAGATAATAATACAGCGGCTGCCCGCCCTCATGAACCTCAACTTCAACCTGAGGATAAGTCTCTTCCAGCCAGCTGCTAAGTGACGCGGTCACTTCCGCTTCTGCTTCAGCACCGGTCAGAACCGTAACGATCTCGTCGCCGTTCTCCAGCATGCTTGTGAGCAGTTGCTTGCTTGCAGCGAGCAATTCATCGGAAGCAGCAACGATCTTCGAATTGGAAATACCGATATACTGTCCGGATTTGATCTCCAGCTCTTCAATCACGGTATCACGTACGGCGTTCGTAACCTGGCCGGATTTCACATGTGCGATGGCTTCCAGCATGTTGCTTGTATTGGCATCCACTGCATCATCTTCCTGGAAGGCAAATGCAGCGGCAATTCCCTGCGGGATGCTCTTGCTCGGAATCACCGTGATATCCCGTTCGTCCTCAAGCAGCTCTTTAGCCTGTTGTGCAGCAAGCACGATGTTGGAGTTGTTAGGCAGAATATATACATGCTTCGCCGAGATGGATGAGATCGCATTTACGAAATCCTCCGTACTGGGATTCATGGTCTGTCCGCCTGCTAGAACCGCATCGACCCCGAGGCTTTTGAAAATATCGGTAATCCCGCCGCCGGAGGATACGGCGATGAAGCCGTACAGTGCCATATCGTCCGCCGGAGGAACCGCCGGGGCAGGCACTACACTCTTCTCGTTAGGGATATCTGCAAACAGATCCGGCATTGGAGCGATATCCATACCGGTTGTCAGCAGATCGCGATGCTGCTCACGCATATTCAGAATATGGATCTGGGTGATCTCGCCGTAGAGCAATGCCAGACTCATCACTTCACCAGGTGTCTTGGAATGCACATGAACTTTGATCGTGTCGTCATCGGAAATGACGATGATTGAATCCCCATTAACTGACAACGCTTTCCGAAAATCTTCCTCATCAAAATCCGCTTTCACGGCTGCGCCAAGCTGGCGGTTGATGAAAAATTCCATATCATATAAAAATTCGATATCTTCCGTGGACAGCTGGGATTGCGCAGAAGACTGCACGGAGGACAATATATTCTCAGGTTTGGTGAGTACAGGTGCCGTTACAACGGCAGGTACCGGAGCTTGTCCTTGTACAGACGCCGGAGATGCGGAGACTCCGCTTGTCAGATACTGATGAAATCCTTCATAAATGTAGACCAGACCTTGGCCTCCAGAGTCAACAACGCCAACCTGCTTCAGAACAGGAAGAAGTTCCGGAGTATTGGCTAATGCCTCTTTGGCTTTGGCCAGAACCTCCGTCATAAGCTCCGTAATGTCTGTCGTGCGGCGGGCGTAATACACCGCATGTCTGGCAGCTTCTTTGGCAACGGTGAGTATAGTGCCTTCTACAGGCTTGACCACCGCTTTGTAGGCCGTATCCACTCCGGTCTGCAGTGCTGCCGCGAACTGTTGCGTGTTCAATTCATCATATTGGGCTGCAGAACGTCCAAGACCTCTGAACAGCTGTGACAAAATAACGCCGGAGTTTCCCCGTGCACCCATCAGGAGACCTTTGGAGAGTACTCCTGCACATTGTCCGACAGAGGCGGTATTATTCTTTTTCAATTCGTTCGCGCCTGCAGTCATCGTCAAATTCATATTAGTTCCCGTATCTCCATCCGGAACCGGAAATACATTTAAGGAATTGACGTGCTCTGCATGCTGCTGCAGCTTTTCCGCTCCGGCGAGTACCATTGCGGTAAAATCTGCTCCGTTTATAGAACGCTTACTCAATGAGAATTCCCCTTCCTAACTTCATGCCTAATCAATTCTATGATTAACTGGACATAATACACTAATTTATATTGTACTATAAGAGCCAAAAGAAATAAATGTTTTTGAATCGGTTGACGTAGCAAATTTTGCTGTGATATTATATTTAAGTATTGTTTTATGCAGGTGTTAGTAACAAGGAGGTGTAATCTATGTCCCGCAAATGTACTGTAACAGGCAAGAAACCGGGCAGCGGCAACCACGTGTCTCACGCAAACAACCGCAACCGTCGTTCTTGGGGAGTTAACGTTCAGAAGGTCCGTATCCTAGTGAACGGCAAACCGAAACGCGTGTACGTCAGCACCCGTGCTTTGAAAGCCGGCAAAGTTGAACGCGTTTAGTCTTGGATTATCCTAGACCTAGCGATATCTCATATGAAGCAAAAAGCACCCTTTACATACGTAAGGTGCTTTTTTTCATGTTTTCAGTTCTGATCCTTCCTCAGCTTTTCTGAAAAGTATTCAAAATCGCTTTAACAAAACCTCCCAAAAATCTTGGCAGCTTAAACGTGTAAAATTTCATCATTAACCCTCCCATCAATTCATGCCGTACGCTAGGAGACTTTCCTGTCTTTTCTGTTTGCGCAAACGAGCTGCAGAGCTCCCTTATGGAACAAAAAAAGGCTACATGAGATTTCTGCTCATGTAACCATATTTATGCACCCACAACTTGGCCTATACCTCAAGACTAATTAGGCGGCCGCCCGATTAACGGATTGCTGCCTCTGCTGCTTCACGGATTGCTTTGATGGCGGCAGCGCGATCACTGCGTCCAAACACGGCATTGCCTGCGACAAGTGCGTCTGCGCCCGCTTCAGCCACCAGGGGTGCCGTTGCTTCAGCTATTCCGCCGTCGACCTCGATGCGCAGCCCTTTGTGATTGGCTTCGTTCGCCCACTCCCGGATCTGCCGGATCTTACGCAGTGTATGGGGAATGAAGGCTTGGCCGCCAAAGCCCGGATTCACGGTCATCACAAGCACCATATCCACATCCTCAAGCACCTCACGTACGGCTGAAGCCGGAGTCCCCGGATTGATCGCTACGCCGGCCATCAGGCCCAGCTCCTTGATCTGATGGATAACCCGGTGGAGATGCACACAAGCCTCTGCGTGAACCGTTATAACCGCTGCACCGGCTGCAGCAAAATCGGCAATGTAACGTTCCGGCTTCTCAATCATCAGGTGCACATCAAGCGGTAAAGAAGTGTGGGACTTCACTGCTTTGACAATGGGCGGACCCAGCGTAATATTCGGTACAAAATGACCGTCCATCACATCCACGTGTATCCAGTCTGCACCACTGGCTTCCGCTTCCGCTACTTCAGTACCAAGTGCGGCGAAATCCGCCGATAACAAAGATGGGGCAATTATAATCATCAGTTAGTACCTCCGCTTCTTGTCTTTCATTTCATTGTAGAACAGCTTGTAATGCTCATAGCGGCTGTCTGCAATTTCTCCATCCTGCCATGCCTCGATGACACGGCAGGATGGCTCATGCAGATGACTGCAGCCGCGGAACTTGCAATTCTCCGCATAAGGAGCAAACTCCCGGAAGCAGACCGACAGCTCCTCCACGCCGAGTTCTAAAAAGTCCAACTGGCTGAACCCGGGTGTATCGGCCACAAAGCCGCCATTACCGATATCCATCAGCTCCACATGGCGGGTAGTATGGCGTCCCCGGCCGAGCCGCAGACTGATCTCACCCGTCTCCAGTTCAAGACCGGGCACCAGCCGGTTCAGCAGCGTTGACTTGCCTACACCGGATTGTCCGGAGAAGACACTGATGACTCCGGCAAGCCGGTTGCGCAGCTCATCGCTGCCGGAGCCGGTTAAAGAGCTAGTAACCATCACTTCGTAGCCGATACGCTCATAAAGCTCTTTAACCATTTGCGTTGCTTTACCATCGTCATCCGCTAAATCCTGTTTGGTCAGCACAATCAGGGTGTTCAGACCGGAATGTTCGATGTGGACCAGAAACTTGTCCAGGAGATTCAAATTCATATCCGGCTCCCGCACCGAGAACAGCAGCACAGCCAGCTTCACGTTGGCAACCTGCGGGCGGATGAGTTCCGATTCACGTGGAAGCAACTCGTCAACCATCCCTTCCCCGTTTTCGGTCAGAACATAGATTATACGGTCACCGACGAGCGGAGCAACCCCTTTTTTCTTAAGAATCCCCCGCCCCCGGCATTGAACTGCCTCTTCCTCTGTCGCTATTACTCCGTCCCGGAGCGGCTTAACGTAATAATATCCGCTTAACGCTTTGATAATTATTCCTTCAGGCATACATAGTGAGCCTTCCTCTCCTGATTTTGCGCAAATGACCCAAGCTTGAAGCTCCCCGGGTCATTTCGCTGCCGCAGCTTCCCTGGTCAAATTCACCAGTTCAGCTTCAGCTTTTCTCTTTGGATATGTTTTTTTCCTTATTTTCACCATTTCTTTTGCTGTCATTCGCAAGTACATTTGCATTCTTGGAGTTGTCCAGCAAATATCCGGTCTGATTCTGACCTACTTCACCCGTATTTCCGCCTTCCTCCGTAGGTGGAGACAGAATCTCCGGTTCAATGGTCTCTTCCGGCGGACTTTCGGTTGGCGCCTGAGTAGGTTCAGGTGTAGGTACAGGTGTCGCTGTCGCCGGAGGCTCAGGCACCTGCACAGTTCCGTTTTTGGCATCCGAGTAACGGATCTCAAAAGCCTCAATATAATCTCCGTTCTGGTAGATTGAGACTGCTCCGTCTTTATTCGGGGCAAGGATCAGAGGTACGGATAAGACCTGACTCTTCGCGATCGTGCGGGTTCCCCATTCCTGCTGGGCTCCATCTTTGGTGGCATCAGAGAAAACAATACGGATTTGAGTCTTCTTACCGTCACTTGACGGAGCTACAGGCACTTTAAAGACATAATCAATAGCCTCCGGCGGAAACCCTGTGCTTATGGAAATGGAGACCTTGTCGCCTGGTGCAGCAGTATCCCCTTCTTCATAAGGCCATTGCTTCATCACCTGTCCCTTTTCAACGGAATAACTGGTATCTTCCTTGACCTCATCAAGAACAAGGCCCAGCTCCTCCAGCTTCGCTTTTGCCTGCTTCTGGGTTGAACCGGTAAGATCAGGCATAGTAACCGTGTCTTTGCCTTGACTGACATAAAGCTTAATAGAGCTCGTCTCGGGATCATAATCACTCCCCGCAGCCGGTTCAGAACGAATGACCTGTCCTTCAGGAATGTTATCATTGTGCTCTTCTGCCGGGATGATCCGTTCCTCTTCCACACCCTCTGCAATTAGCGCTTTAACGGCTTCGTCGTAGGTTTGTGTGGACAATTCCAGCATTTTAGATGGAGTCTTTTCTGTACTGACCGACAGGATGATATGCGTTCCTTCTTTGACGATTGTTTCAGCTTTTTTACCCTGTTCCCATACGATATTCTCAGCGAAATCCGGGTTGTACTGCATAACCGGTTCCGCAATGAGTCCTACCTCATCCAGCATGGAAGTGGCTTTCTCAAGCGTTTGGTTAACCACATCCGGCACTGTCACTTCGTCAACGACCAGCTTGGCATTTACATACCACACAACACTGCCCATAGCGAGCAAGATTACAAGTGTAAGACTAATCCATAAAGCTGGGCGGCCCCATCTCCGCTTACCTGGGCTGGAAGGAATGATCTCATCCTCTTCCCGCTGCATTTGCATCCGGTCTTCACCGCCGCTGCGGTTGCCAAGCCCCCGCTGGAGCGGCTTGATCGCCGGAATAATCCGTGTTCTGTCCTCGTCATCCCCGTCATCGTGGAACAGGGATTTGGCTTCACTGCGCCGCTCAGGCAGCAGGCATGTCTCTAAATCCTGCAGCATCTGCTTGGCCGATTGATAACGTTCCTCCGGATTTTTACGCATGGATCTCAGGATTACATTCTCCACACTCTGCGGAATCAGCGGATTGAGCAGACGCGGCTCCTCAAATTCCTCCTGCAGATGCTTTAGCGCAACACTGATCGGACTTTCGCCCAGAAACGGCAGCACGCCCGTCAGCATCTGATAGAGCACAATACCCAAAGAATAGAGGTCAGATTTCTCTCCAGTGGTCACACCCTTGGCATGCTCCGGGGAGAAATAGTGCACTGAACCTACAACTGAACCCGTCTGGGTGATTGTAGTGGAAGTAACAGCACGGGCAATCCCAAAGTCCGTTACTTTAACCCGTCCATTGCGGCCGATCAGAATGTTATGAGGTTTAATATCGCGGTGAATGATCTGGTTCTGGTGGGCATGGTCGAGCGCATCGCAAATCTGTGAAGCGATACGCACCGATTCATCTACCTGTAGCGGAGCCCGTTCCTTAATGATCTCATTCAGGTTCTTGCCTTCTATATATTCCATTACAATATAATGAACTTCGTCTTCTTGCCCCACATCATATATACTGACCACATTCGGATGTGATAAAGATGCGGCTGATTGCGCCTCCCGCCTAAACCGGCGGATAAATTCCTCATCATGCACAAATTGATTGCGCAGCACTTTAATGGCGACGTTCCGGTTGAGCAATATGTCATGCGCTCTATAGACAAGCGCCATACCGCCTCCACCGATCCGTTCGATGACTTGGTAACGGCCGCCCAATTCGTGACCGATCATCTATTCCACTCCTTTGTTTCGGGCACAGCGGCCTCTCCTTGATGTTCTAGCATAGCGAGGCTGATATTATCGCCGCCCCCAGCAAGCAATGCCAGCTGAAGCAACCGATCCGCTCTTTCCTCTAACGGTATTTCTTGTATTCCAGCAACCTTACCCATATGCTCCAGGCTGACAAAATTACTCAGGCCGTCACTGCATAGCAGCAGAAGTTCCCCCATTGCCAGATTGACAGGAGCCAGATCAGCATGGACCTCGGGATCCGTCCCCACCGCTCTTGTCAGCACGTTGCGGCGCGGATGGTTGTCGAGCTCCTCCAGGCTGATCTGGCCGTTCTTGAACAGCTCATTGACCAGCGTGTGATCCTCGGTTAATTGCGTAGCTGCACCGTCCTTAACCAGATAAGCCCTGCTGTCCCCTATATGGCCAATATATCCCGCTGACCCCTTCAGTAGAACAGAAACGACTGTAGTCCCCATATTATGGTACTTCTCGTCGCGCGAAGCCTCGCTGTGGACAATACCATTGGCTTCTGTAATTGCGGCAGCCAGCGCCTCCCGCAGCTCTTCCTCTGAAAGATCAGGCTGTAACCCTTCAAGGGCATTCCTCATCGTCTCCAAGGCGAGCCGGCTTGCGGTGTCGCCAGCCAAATGTCCGCCCATTCCATCGGCGATAATACCGAGAGTATAACCGTGGCGCGTCGCACCGATCCAGACCGAATCCTCATTGACGGTACGTACCCGGCCAATGTCGCTGGCATGAACTGTTCTGATCAAATATCCTCACCCCAACTCCATATGTTTGGCGCGCAGCTGTCCGCATGCGGCCGCAATATCATGGCCCTGCTCACGGCGGATGGTAACATTCACACCCTGATCGGCCAAAATACGCTGAAATTCAAAGATATCATTACGTGAAGTTCTTACATACTTGCGCTCCGGCACATGGTTAACCGGAATCAGGTTGACGTGGCACAGCATTGTTTTGAGGACCCCCGCCAATTCCTTCGCATGCTCTGGCTGGTCGTTTACTCCGCCGATCAGTGCGTACTCGAAGCTGATACGACGCCCAGTCTTGGCCTGGTAGTAACGCAGAGATTCAATCACGTCGTCAAACGGATAGCGGCGGTTCACCGGCATCAGCTTGGAGCGCAGGGCATCATTTGGCGCATGAATGGAAATGGCCAAATTGATTTGTGTATCTTCCTCAGCGAATTTGTAAATGTTCGGTACAATTCCGCTGGTAGAAACGGTAATATGGCGCTGGCCAATATTCAGGCCTTTTTCATGGATCATAAGACGCAGGAATCTCATCGTTGCGTCATAGTTCTCAAAGGGCTCGCCTGTACCCATAATTACAATGCTGCTGACACGCTCGCCGCGCGCATCAAGAATTTGCTGTGAACGGACGACCTGGGCAACAATCTCGCCTGCGGTCAAATCGCGTTTCAGCCCACCAAGTGTGGAAGCACAGAAGGTACAGCCGATCCGGCAGCCTACCTGTGTCGTTACACACACGCTATTGCCATAGTTATGTTTCATAATAACTGTCTCGATCGCATGATCGTCATGCAGACCGAACAGGAATTTCACGGTACCGTCCTTGGACTCCAGCTTCGTAATCTCGGTAAGGGCATTGATGCTGAATTGATCATTCAGCTTCATGCGCAGCGCCTTGGACAAATTGCTCATGGATTCAAACTCGCTTACCCGCTTTACATACAGCCAGTCGAAGATTTGCCCGCCGCGAAAAGCGGGCTCACCGTTATCTTTCGCCCACTGCTGCAACTCTTCCAAAGAAAAATCATATATTAAAGGTTTCATTATATTCAGCACCTGTTCTTTCATGAAGTATCAAAATGTATTGATTATACGCTTAGGTTATGCGTATTATTTCTCATTCTTCCTATTTTAACACAAATTTCAGAGACGGTAAAAGAAAGCCCGCCACGCACAATACCCTGCGGGCGGGACAACTGTAAATCCCTTGCCGATTTACTATTTTACAAGAGTCGTTCCAGCCGGGCAATATAGAACCCATCGCTTCCAAAATGCTGCGGCAGGAGCTGTATGCCCTCTCCTGCGGCAACTGCAGTTTCTTCAAGACGCTCCCATACAGTGGAGCTGAAAGTCACAGGTGCAAATCCAGGATTATTCTTTAGAAAATCAGCGACAATGCCGCTGTTCTCCGCCTGCTCTGTCGTGCATGTACTGTAGACCAGCACGCCCCCGGGTTTCAGCAGTCTGGCAACCGATTGCAGCAGCTCGCCCTGCAGGGCGGCAACACTGGCGACATCCTCCGGCTGCTTGCGCCACTTCAGATCCGGCTTGCGGCGGATTACGCCAAGGCCGGAGCATGGGGCATCCAGCAGGATGCGGTCAAAGGATTCCGGCTCAAGCGTATCCACAAGCTCAAGTGCATCGCGGCTACCTGTTGTTATGGACTCCAGGCCCAGCCGCAGCGCCTGATCTGCAATCAGCTTTGCTTTATGTTCATGCAGATCATTGGCATAGATGCAGCCTTCGTCTTTCATCAGCTCAGCCATATGCGCGCTTTTGCCGCCCGGGGCAGCGCAGCAATCAAGCACGTTCATTCCCGGCTTAGGATCAACAGCTTCAGCCACCAGCATAGAGCTCTCATCCTGGATCGAGATGTATCCATCACTGTACCAGGAGGTTAATGCCAGATTACCTCCACCTTTTACAACAATCCCGTACGGGCTTACTCTTGACACAGAGGCTTCCATTCCCTCTTGCTGCATCTGTGCCAGCAGATTTTCCCTGCTGATCATCGTTGTGTTCACCCGCACGCTGACCGAAGGTGGTTCATTATTGGCCGCACACATGGCTTCAGCCGTTTCTATACCATACTCAGCTGCCCAGCGCTGCACCATCCAGAGCGGATGCGAATGGAGAATGGAAATCCGTTCCTCCCCGCTGAGTCCTTCTTTCAGTACAGGCAGGTTACCGGCCCGCAGCACGCTGCGGAGAACCCCGTTGACCATTCCCGAAATCCCTTGGTGTCCACGCTTCTTGGCTATATTCACAGCCTCATTTACGGCTGCATGTGATGGAATCCGGTCGAGATACATGATTTGATACAGACCAAGGCGCAGCAGATTGCGCACCCAAGGCTGCAGCTTGGCGATTCCCTTAGTCACGAAATCTCCCAGTACATAATCCAGCGTTAACATCCTAGAGATGCTGCCGTATACCAGCTCGGTGACAAGTCCCGTATCTTCCCGGCTAAGCCCCGATTTCTGCAGACTGCTGTTGAGCAGCAGGTTACTGTAAGCTCCCTGCTGTTCGACCCGGACGAGAACATCGAGAGCTACCTCACGGGCAGAGTCTGCCGACGATTTGCCGCCAGCAGCGCCCTTGCGGTTTGGTTTGGCATTTGACCCTTTTGCACCAGGCCCCGTATTCTCCACTTTCAACGAGGGGGCCTGTCCACTTCGTCCTGCGCCATTGTGGCCGCCCGCGCTCAACCGAGCACCGTCCCGGGCTTCATGGCCGCGCCACGGCTGAAGTCGCCAGCGCTCATCGCTTTTTTGCCAGCAGGCTGCACTGAGGTCAACAGCACAACTCCATCGCCGGTCTTCACCTCGACGCCCCGCTCGTTAACAGCTAATACCGTGCCTGGCGCAGACGTTCCACCTGTGCTGTTCCCGTCAGGCTTTGCTGCCGCCCACACCTTGAATGTTTCACCGTTCCAGAGTGTAAACGCGCCGGAGAACGGGACCAGTCCCCGAATGCGGTTATAAATTTCGCGCGATCCGGCATTCCAGTCAATCCGCTCGTCTTCCCTGCTGAGATTCGGCGCATAGGTGGCTTCACTGTCGTCTTGGCGCGTAGCCTGAAGGCGACCGGTAGCCAAACGCGGCATTTCCGCCTTCAGCAGATCCCGTCCGGCAAGACTCAGCTTCTCAAACAATACCCCTGAAGTATCTTCATCTCCGATGGGAACCTCAACCCGGGATATCATATCCCCGGTATCCAGCCCTTCCGCCATGTACATCAGCGTGACTCCGGTGACCTGCTCACCGTTGATAATACAGCGCTGAATCGGCGCTCCACCACGGTATTTCGGCAGCAGCGAGCCATGAACATTGACACAGCCGTTCACGGGCAGCTCCAGCACCGATTTGGGCAGAATTTGACCGTATGCCGCAGTAACAATCAAATCCGGCTTATAGGCGGCAAGCTCTGATACGGCTTCCGGCCGTCGCAGCCGTTCTGGCTGCAGGACGGGCAGCCCCAGAGACAACGCCGCCTCCTTCACCGGAGTTGGAACAAGTGTCTTCTTGCGGCCTTGCGGCCGGTCAGGCTGGGTGACAACAGCCACAACTTCGTAGCCTTCCTCCACCAGCATCTGCAGGGAGGGCACCGCAAAAGCCGGCGTTCCCATGAACACTATTTTCATTTCATTCACTCCTCGGTTTCACTGCGTTCAGCTGTATATTCATATACCTTCTCGGCAATATCCGTGAACACTACTCCGTTGAGATGATCGATTTCATGCTGAAAAGCACGGGCCAGCAGACCGCTTCCCGTAATCGTCACTTCCTTGCCTTCACGGTCAAGGCCACGCACCGTAACAGTCTCCGCGCGGCGCACATCGCCATTTAGCCCGGGAATACTCAAACATCCCTCAGGCCCAAACTGTTCGCCTTCCATACTGAGTATTTCCGGGTTGATCAATTTGATCAAACCATGCTCCTCATCGGCATCCACTACGATCAGCCGTTTCAGGATACCCACCTGCGGTGCCGCCAGGCCAACGCCTTCAGCGTCATACATCGTGTCCGCCATATCGTCCAGCAGCTTCTGGACATTGGGTGTTACTTTCGTTACTGTTTTCGCTGTCTTGTGCAGCACTTCATCCGGTTCTTTCACGATCAGCCTGATTGCCATTACCAAAACACCTTCCTTGTTCTGAACATTTCTATAGTTAGAAAAACGAATTAATAAACCCAATCATGCCTAGAGGCAATATTTCCTTACCCATTGTAACATGTCTTCCGGTTACATCAACATCTGCGGATCAACGTCGATGCTGACCTGCAGTCCTGTTTCACGGACCGAATCCTCCAGCTCTTCAGCCACCTGCTTGGCCAGCCCAATCGCATCTATGGCTCCCCGCCATTTAATGATGCACTGGAATCTGTATCTGCCCTTCAGGCGGGGCAACGGTGAAGCCACCGGTCCCAACAGATCGAGCGCGTCCGTGGACAGCTTATCCAAGCTGCCGTACCAACGGAGCTGTCTCGCTTTGCCCTGAAGGTTCAGCGCATAATTCTCGGCCAGACGCAGCAGCAGCGGCAGCTGTTCATGTGACAGGGTCACGAGAATCAGCCGGCAATAGGGAGGATAATGCAATTCTTTGCGGTGCTTCAACTCTTCACGGACAAAGGAGCTGTAATCATGGCCGCTGGCATGGATAATCGAATAATGCTCGGGGGTATAGGACTGGACCACGACTTCACCGGGTAGCTGATGCCGCCCCGCCCGCCCAGCCACCTGGGTAAGCAGTTGAAACGTCTTCTCCGCCGCGCGGAAATCAGGCAAGTTGAGCGCGGAATCCGCCGTAATAACTCCGACGAGTGTAACATCGGGGAAATCCAGCCCCTTCGCCACCATCTGCGTTCCGAGCAGCACATCCGCCTTTTTGTCCCTAAACTGGTTCAGCAGCTTCTCATGCGAGCCCTTTTCCGTCGTTGTATCCACATCCATCCGGATTACGCGGATGCCGGGGAAAAGTTTGCCTAATTCTTCTTCCACCCGCTGTGTGCCTGTCCCGAAGAAGCGGATATGCTCACTTCCGCATTCAGGGCATACCTTCGGCGAAGGTTCTGCATGACCACAGTAATGGCAGCGCAAATTGTCGCTGCGGGCATGGTAGGTCAGCGAGATATCGCATTCCGGGCAGCCGGCGACATAACCGCAGCTCCGGCACATTACAAAGGTGGAAAACCCTCTGCGGTTCAGCAGCAGCACTGTCTGCTCCCCGCGTTCCAGCCTGCTCTCAAGCGCAGCGTGCAGCCTGCGGCTGAACATGGAGCGGTTACCTTCCTTAAGCTCATCGCGCATGTCTACCACATGCACCTTTGGCAGTTCATTGCCAAGCGCACGGCTCGGCATCTCTAGCAGAACTGGAGAGAAGTGAATATCGCTTTGTGCCCGGGAAGCATGATAACTCTCCAAAGAAGGAGTGGCTGAGCCAAGAATTACTGCAGCTCCGCCTTGCTCTGCCCTGCGGACAGCCACATCGCGGGCATGGTACTTCGGATTCTCCTCCTGCTTATAGGAGCCTTCATGCTCCTCGTCCATAATAATCAGTCCAAGATTAGCGAATGGCGCGAATACCGCTGAACGTGCTCCGACGGCAACTGCCGCTTTGCCCTCACGGATTTTGCGCCATTCGTCGTATCTTTCTCCGACAGACAAGCGGCTGTGCATCACCGCCACTCCGCTTCCGAACCGGCCCTTAAACCGCTCAACCATCTGCGGAGTGAGCGCGATCTCGGGAACCAGCACCACCGCCTGCCTGCCCTGGTCTACTACCCGCTGGATGCACTGCAGGTAAATTTCCGTCTTTCCGCTCCCGGTTACCCCGTGCAGCAAAAACACTTCATGCCGCTGCTCATCCACCGTCCGGATAATCCGTTTATATACGGATTCCTGTTCGCCAGTCAGCGGCAGCGGAGTGCTCGGTTTGAAATCGCGTCCCCGGTAGGGATCGCGGTACACTTCAATTTCGCTGATCTCAATGAAGCCCTTGTCTTCCAGCGACTTCACGGTACCGGCTGTAACCTGCAGTACCGACAAAAGATCCTTCATTGGCATGGGTAGCATCGGCTCCATGTCGATCAGGAAGGCCAGCACTTCCTTCTGCCGTGCTGAACGTGCCGGGAAGCTGCCCAGTGATTCGCGGGCTGCGGCAACGCCTATCGCCAAATCTACAGCCTTCAGCTTCTTTTTGCCCATTTTATCCTTAATCGACTGGCTCTCGGACAGCACTCCCCGCCGCAGCATGAACTTCACCGTCTCCGCCGCATCTGGAAACGTCCGGGTCAATTGCTTCATGGAGACCTCCCCGGCACGTCTGACAAAATCGGTGATCTGCTGCTCCTCCTGGTCCGTATCCAGAAACAGCGGAAACAATTCATCCTCAGGGCTCCCTGCTTCCTCTGCCGCTTCTCCGAGGGAGATCAGGCGCTCGGCTTTGCCCTTAAGGGCAGTCGGAAGCATAGCCTGCAAAGCGGAGATCCGTCTGCAGGCATATCTTTGACTCATCCAGTCCCCAAGCTCTACAAGCTCTGGCGACAAAGGCGGGAGCAGATCAAGCACTTCTTGGATGGGTTTAAGGGAAGGGCCCGAGCCGGTCTCTCCCGATTCCAGTGAGACAACAAAACCCTGTACAGTCCGGTGACCAAAAGGAACAGCCACTCTGCT
This sequence comes from Paenibacillus sp. FSL L8-0340, assembly GCF_038593145.1. Lineage (NCBI taxonomy): Bacteria > Bacillati > Bacillota > Bacilli > Caryophanales > Paenibacillaceae > Paenibacillus > Paenibacillus sp. FSL L8-0340. The sequence goes on along the minus strand of NZ_CP151967.1, from coordinate 3,092,212 downwards.
GCCCACTTCAATCCACAGTTTCAGGTCAGCGGGAATCAAATAATCAAATGGCCGGTCAGTGCTGCGCACGGGAACATCGACAATGACCTTGGCTATATCCATTATAAGGCAGCTCCAGCGATACGCTCTGCTGCGAGTCCCAGCAAGCGGCGCGCCACTTCATCTTTGCTTACCAGGGGAATATCCAGCACAAGGCCTTCGGCCCCATAAATAGAGACAATATTGGTATCCGTGCCAAATCCGGCCCCTTCCGCAGCCACATCATTAGCCACAATAAGGTCCAAATTTTTGCGGACCAGCTTGTCCTTCGCGAAGGCTTCGGCGTTTCCTGTCTCGGCAGCAAATCCGATTAGGAACTGCTTGTCCTTCATTTTCCCCAGACTCTCCAGGATGTCGGTTGTCTTAACCAGTTCAAGCGTCATTGTATCGCCGCTCTTTTTGATCTTGGATGGGGCACTCTGCTTAGGACGGTAATCTGCTACAGCAGCGGCCTTGATCAGAATATCGCATGCCTTCCACCGGCCGGCAACCGCCTCATACATCTCCTGGGCTGACTCTACCCGTACCACTTTGATGTCCGGGTCCTGCGGGGGCTTCTCATCCGTACGCGCAGCAATCAAGGTAACCTCAGCACCCATGGCACGCGCAGCACGGGCCAGGGCAAAGCCCATTTTGCCGGAGGAGTCATTGGAGATATAACGGACCGGATCAATCCGCTCCACCGTCCCTCCAGCCGTCACAATAACTTTTTTACCGGCCAGCGGACCGGATGCAGCGCTGTTCTGAAGAGCGAAGAAAGCATCCACACAGCTCACAATCGTCGCCGGCTCCTCAAGCCTGCCTTTGCCTACATAACCGCAGGCCAGCAGCCCTTCACCCGGTTCAATAAACTGCACACCACGCCCGGCAAGAGTATTCATATTGCTGATTACCGCCGGATGCTGGTACATATGGACGTTCATTGCCGGTGCGACCATAACTGGAGCGGTCGCGGCCAGCAGTGTAGTGGACAACATATCATCGGCAAGGCCATGCGCCATTTTGGCGATGATATTGGCCGTAGCCGGTGCGATCAGGACAAGGTCGGCGGCATCGGCGAGGTCAATATGCGATATCGATGACGGGTCGCGTTCCTGGAAGGTATCGCTGTATACCCGCTGCTTCGAGAGTGACTGCAGTGTCAGCTCAGTAATGAACTGTTTAGCCGAGGCTGTCATAATGACATGGACTTCGGCTCCTCTTTGTGTAAGCTTGCTGGTCAAATCCGCTGCCTTGTATGCAGCAATTCCCCCTGTAATGCCAAGAATAATCGTTTTACCCTTGATGTTGTTCAACATGATCTCCCCCCTGTTCCTTTCCTGCGCCAAAGCTCTATAGTTCGGATATAAAATGAAGAAAACTTGAAATTCTAATATTTCGGGCAAGAAGAAACGGCTGCGTCGGCCTATCTCGAGACGGCATCCGTTTCTTCAATGATATAAGGATAATATAGCGTAAATCCTCTAGCCTTATCTCTTTAAAAAAATAACAACCTTCCGGTTGTCAGGAACAGCCCGGTACGGGCTATGGGTCACTAGGTTCATGCGCTGTCAGCCCCTTAACCTAAGAAGAAACGGTAGCGCCGCCTTATACAAAGGCGGTGTCCGTTTCTACAGTAGGCATGGCAAGCTATCCGGACTATTCTTCGCCGCGTGTTACAATGATGCGGTCTTCATAAATTTCTTCCAGGGCAACGCCAACAAACTTGTGGGATCTCGGCGACTTGATATCAGTCTTGCCGCCTTCACGGAGAGCTCTTGCCCGGCGGGCAGCTGCGACAACCAGCGAATACTTGCTGTCGACTTTGGTCATCATTTCATCAATAGATGGATATAGCACGTAAGACACCTCTTCATCTTTTACTGTTAAATATGATCAATCTTGCTGTGCATATCATCTTACCTTACAATGTTCGGCGATAATAATGCTTTCTATTCGCTTACAGGCCAGATCAATCTCATCATTCACTACGGCATAGTCATAATGCCGGATCAAACCAATCTCATCTTCTGCTACGGACATGCGGTGGTTAATCACATCAGGATGCTCCGTACCGCGACCGCGGATGCGGTCCTTCAATTCGTCCATGGATGGAGGAAGAAGGAACACAAAGATGCCTTCCGGGAATTTGTCTTTGACTTTGAGAGCTCCCTGAACCTCGATCTCCAGAATAATATCTTTTCCGCTCTCGAGTGTTCTTTCCACAAAATCACGCGGAGTACCGTAATAATTGCCTACGTACTCCGCATACTCCAGCAGCTGGTCCGCTTCTATCATTGCCGTGAACTGCTCTCTGCTCTTGAAAAAATAATTGACGCCGTTCTCCTCACCCTCACGCGGACTGCGTGTGGTGGCGGAAACGGAATAGATAAGCTCGGGCATCTTCGGCCGCAGCGCGGTACAGACGGTACCTTTACCAACGCCGGAAGGGCCGGACAATATGATCAGCAATCCTTTTGACATAGTACACTCCATTTGTTGTTATTCGTCGTTATCATCATCTTTGCTGGATAAGCGGTGTGCCACAGTCTCCGGCTGAACGGCCGACAGAATGACATGATCGCTGTCTGTAATAATGACGGCCCGCGTCCGGCGGCCGTAGGTCGCATCGATCAGCATATGCCGGTCTCTGGCCTCCTGGATAATACGTTTAATTGGTGCAGATTCCGGGCTGACAATGGAAATAATGCGGTTGGCCGATACGATATTTCCAAAGCCGATGTTGATTAATTTGATTGCCATGTTCCGGTTGTTCCCCCCATAAGTTACATCTTTGCTTGATTGAACTACCTGTTATTCTAAGTTCGCTGCTTGCTCGCGTATCTTCTCCAGCTCAGCTTTCATATCAAGCGTGAGATTCACTAGAGTCAGATGGTTGCATTTCGACCCGATTGTATTCGTCTCCCTGTTCATCTCCTGAATGAGAAAATCCAGTTTGCGTCCTGCCGGCTCGCTTCCCTTCAGCAAAGCTCTGCATTGTTCAAAATGACTGTACAGCCGGGTAAGCTCCTCATCAATGTTACAGCGGTCGGCAAAGGTAGCAATTTCCATTCCGAATTTATGCTCCTCAAAAGGGAAAGTCCCGTCATTCAGCGCGTTCAGCCGCAACCGCAGCTTATCACGGTATTCAACTACTACTGCAGGAGCAAGTGCGGCCATTTCAGCGTGCAGCTCCTCCAGATGCCCTAGCCGGCGCGTTAGGTCAGCGGCAAGATAACCGCCTTCCCGGGCGCGCATTTCCAGCAGGGATTGAAGGCTTTGCTCCAGCCCCAGTTCAAGCATCCCGGAGTACTCTTCAAAGGATGCAAATCCTGTGGCGGCTGCCTCCTCCTTGAGCTCCATTACACCGGGCATAGAAAGTATATCACGTAAAGTCAACTCACCCGTAAATCCGAACTCGTCCTTCAGCGCTTCCGCGGCTTTCAGATAGGACTTGACCGCCGGCCGGTTCAGCATCTGAACGGAGGCTGTCTCTTCAGTGATTTCTCTATTTATGACGACATCTACCCGTCCCCGTTTGATATGATGCAAAACTATTCTTCGCAGCATATCCTCATAACCCGTCCAATCCCGGGGCATCCGCAGCACAACTTCGCAGTAACGGTTATTCACCGATTTGACTTCGAACGTAATCTTGTAACCGCCGAATTGCAGGGATGATTGACCGTATCCGGTCATGCTAAATGACAACGGAATCACATCCATTACACTATTGTAATTGATTATTACTAGCGAAACAAGGGGGACAATTTGCGCCCTTGTTTCTCCCAAATGTACTCCAGCAGCTGGACGCTCATCTCGTAGAACATGAATGGCGTCATCAGATAGATGCCGTTAAAATGCTCTGTCGCCGCATCCAGCAGCTCTTTGGCGATGGCCACGCCTTCAGCCCGGCCAACCTCTCCTTCAAGACCCTGCATACGGCTGCGTACCTCTGCGGAGAGCTGAATACCGGGAACCTCGTTATGCAGGTATTCTGCATTGCGGCCACTTGCCAGTGGCATGATCCCGAGGAATATCGGAATATCCAGATGCTCAGTCGCTTTGGCGATACGGGCGATCAGCTCAGGATCATACACCGGCTGGGTCATAATATAATCCGCGCCGGAAGCGATCTTCTTCTCCAGCCTCTCCACCGCCTTGTCCAAATGTTTGACATTGGGATTAAATGCGGCTCCGATCACAAATTTCGCCTTCTGCTTCAGCGGCTTGCCGGAGAACGCAATCCCGTCGTTCAATTGCTTAATCATCCGGATGATTTCAAAGGAAGTAAGATCATATATCGAGCTGGACCCCGGCAGATCCCCGAAACGGGCCGGATCTCCGGTCACCGCCAGCACATGGTCGATGCCAAGCGCATCAAAACCCATGAGATGTGACTGGGTCCCGATCAGATTCCGGTCACGGCAGGCTACATGCACCAGTGGCCGGAGTCCTGTACGGGCCTGAACCAGATGCCCGAGAGCCATGTTGCTCATCCGAGTTACGGCGAGTGAATTATCCGCAAGGGTCAGCGCATCTGCACCTGCTCTACGCAGCGCATCTGCACCTCTCATAAACTTGGCGATGTCCAGATCACGGGGAGGGTCAAGCTCTACAATAACGGTGTGGCGCTCCTTGACCAGATCGACAAGTGTCGGTTCGCCGCCGCTGCGGCCTTCATCCTCGCCGAGATGTTCCTGCACCACAATCCGCTCCGGGCTCTTCTTCAGAGTCGGTTCTGGCAGCGGCTGCGGAGCATAATCACGCAGTGCAGCCGAGATTTCAGCGATATGCTGAGGAGTAGTCCCGCAGCAGCCGCCGATGATCCGGCTGCCCAGCCCGGCAAACACAGGAGCCATTTGGCCGAAATAATCCGGTGTGGCGCCATAGCGGTACTGCCCGTCCACATAATCCGCTACTCCGGCATTCGGATATACCGACGCCGGAAGGGTCAGACTGCCCTGAAGCGTCTTCAATGCACGCTTGATACCGTTGGGACCGGTCCGGCAATTGAAGCCGATCACATCCGCTCCGTCCTGTTCCAAAATGCGGAAGGCTTCAGGCAAAGTCAATCCATCCAGCGTTCGCGCCGTTTCATCTACAGCAAGCTGGCAAATGACCGGAAGTCCGCTGAGCTTCCGCACCGTCCGCAGTGCCAAATGCAGCTCTTCCACATCGTAGAAGGTTTCCAGCATGATGCCGTCCGGCTGCTCTTCCAGCAGTGCGGTGATCTGCTCCGTGAAATAACGCTTCAGCTCCGACGAAGAAAGATTTGCCCGTTTGCCGGCACGAATGGAACCTACCGCACCGACTACATATCCTGCATCACCGGCAGCTTGCCGGGCAATTCTCACACCTGCACGGTTGATTTCCCCAACCTTTGATTCCAATCCGTATTTGGACAGCCTGTCATAATTGGCAGAGAACGTATTGCTCTCCAGCAGCACGGCTCCAGCTTCAATATAGCTGCGATGCACGTCTTCAATGACCCCTGGAGAGGTCAGATTCAATTCTTCGTAGGAGATGCCGACAGGAAACCCTTTTTGATATAAAAAGGTTCCCATGGCTCCGTCCCCGACCAAAACATTCGTATTCCACGCAGAGCGCAAATCCGGCTTCACCGCAAGAACCTCCCCTATACTGTCATTAGTTTCATACTAATGTAACATAAATCGGGTTGGATGATAAGCATTCAAGCCCAAAAGCCTAACCGCTCCATCACTGCCTCTGCATGGCAAGAAAAGAAATGATTCATACTAGCCTTATTCTTATTTAAGGAGGAGGCTACCTTGAAAAAAAGAACAAGAAGACTACTGCTGCGCAAATACGCTGTAATCCTGTTATAATTTACACTTTCCTTGCTTTACTTGTATTTTAGCGACTGGCTGTTCGGTTATGGAATGGGCTACATCAGATATATCAGAACTACCTGCTCTATTCTGCCTCGGAGAAGCTGGCTGCGGCAATCATGCTGCTGTGTCTGCTGATTCCAGACCTAATCTATTGGGTTCGCGGCAGTCAGCCCGGGCGGGGGGCCGAGAAATTGCTCTTCAACGCCGTGATTATAATTAGGATGGCTGGGATAACCACTATAAACAGAGGATATACCATATACAGCAGCCTTCCCCCTTCATCCAGATGTTCGATAAAGCAGCGGGCGTCCAGGATGGAGGTGAACAGGATAATCAGCGCGCAAGGATAGATCATTTTCCTGTAAGGGATACCGAACAGCTCGGATATTTCAATCAAGGCAGCGGTAAAAAATTTAATTTTGTTATGCAAGAGTACGGTACCGAGCACAGTGTAGCCTTCCAGCCAGCCCTTCAGCTTATCATCCTTAAACGCTGCTATGCCGGACACCCTCAGAATAGCTTTCGGAGCAATTGTCTTCAGATTATCGTTGGAATCCGCTACATCTCTGTCGTTATATCCGAACTGTTTGGAGGTTGTCTCGAGCTTCTCTACCAGATCGTTGGCGGGAATTTTGCTGAACACGGTCATAGTTAACAAGAGGTCAATCGCCGGCTGGCCTCTGGAAATAAAGAATAGACTGGTGAGCCGTGTATCACTCTCCCGTTCCAGCACATCCAGCATATCCTTGATTCCTTCACGGGCAAACTCCTCCGAGATGACAAGCACCCGGACATGGGCAAGAGACAGGAAACGCGCGGTTTGCCGCGAAGCGTTGGCAAGCGCCTCGAACATCGTACGGCCGCTGCCGGTATATAAAGCAACCGGTGAAGTACTCCGGTTATTCTCTCCGGAGATTTCCTCCGAGACAATCACCTACTTAAGAATCAGAGGTGCGAGTTCAGAATCATGGCCTGTCGTAACCCTCATGTTGTCAGGCATTTCAGCCCTCGTCTGCTGCGGGAATTTGCTTGCCTCATCTGCCACAAGGGCAACCGCAGGATCGTTCTTATATTTGCAAAAAGGATGACCTGCAAGCGGGCAGCTTGAGGTCATCCTTTTGGAATGCACACCTTATTCAGTTTGGATACCGAAATCCCTGCAGGATTAAACTTCTACCGAGCCGGTATATACAACCTGGGCAGGACCGGTCATATAGACATGGTTGTCATTCTCATTCCACTCGATAAACAGATCGCCACCCTTCAGGCTGATCGTGGCCGAGCGGTCCGTATGGCCATTCAGTACCGAGGAGACCAGCGTTGCGCAGGCTCCGGTACCGCAGGCCAGTGTCGGTCCGGCGCCGCGTTCCCAGACACGCATATCGACATGGCTGCGGTTTAGCACTGTCGCGAATTCTACATTCACTTTTCTCGGGAAAAGCGGGTGCACCTCAAGCTTCGGCCCCCAGGTCGCAAGATCAAACGACACGGCGTCCTCCACATAGATTACACAGTGCGGATTGCCCATGGATACGGCCGTAAATTTGAATTCCGTTCCGTCTGCCTCAATGGGCTGGTCCAGCACAGGCTCGGCATCTATCGCCACCGGAATCTGCAGGCCCGATAATACAGGTTCTCCCATATCGACCGTAACCGTCTCCACCACGCCGTTCTTCACCTGCAGGGATACCTTTTGTTCACCGGCGCCGATGGTTTCAATCACAATCTGCTCCGAGCTGACGAGACCCTGCTCATATACATATTTGGAGACGCAGCGGATTGCATTTCCGCATTGCTCCGCTTCTGAGCCGTCCGAATTCATAATGCGCATCATATAGTCTCCGCGCTCTGACGGAAGAATGTAGACAAGACCGTCGGCTCCGATGCCGAAGAACCGGTTGCACAACGTAACTGCAAGCTCAGAAGCATTGCCCGGCAGTGCCTGCTCACCGAATACGATAATAAAGTCATTGCCAAGTCCGTGCATTTTTGTAAATTCCATTGAAAATCCCACTCCTAAAAGTTTGTTAGCATTCACTTCTTCCGAACAAGCATACCTTAAGGAGTGGGCTTAAGCTATTGACTTTATGCTGAAATTTTTGTACTTTTTATCATCGTCCGGCCTCCGCTGCGGCTGCGGTTCTTCTTGCCGCCCCACACGCTGCCCGCTCCCATCAGGAAGGTAGGGATACCGGCGGTGACCAGCACCAGGCACCATTCGCGGAAGCTAAGCGGTACGGTCTTAAATACCGGCTGCAGCAGCGGCAGATACATAACAGCCAGCATGAGCACAACGGATGACAACACGGCGAGCACCAGATATTTATTCTGGAAAGGATTGCGGTGGAACACTGAACGGGAACTGCGGCAGTCGAATACATGAATAAGCTGAGCCATAACCAGTGTGGCAAAAGCAACCGACTGTGCGCGGATGAGCTGCTGCGGGCTGCCTGGATCAATACGCAGCGTCAACCAGAAGGCGCCCAGGGTGCACAGACCGATCAGCAGGCCCCGGCTGATGATTTTCCAGCCCAAGCGGCGGGCAAAAATATTCTCCTTCGCTCCGCGCGGCTTGTGCTCCATCAGATCCTTCTCCGGCTGATCCACGCCCAGTGCCATCGCAGGCAGTCCGTCGGTGACCAGATTGACCCAGAGAATCTGGATTGGCACCAGCGGCAGCGGCAGCCCCAGCATCATAGCGAAGAACATGGTCAGGATCTCTCCGACATTGGAAGCCAGCAGGTAACGGATAAATTTGCGGATATTCTCGTAAATATTCCGCCCTTCTTCTATAGCTGCCACGATCGTTGAGAAATTATCATCTCCGAGAATAAGCGCTGATGCTTCTTTAGTAACATCGGTGCCGGTGATCCCCATGGAAATCCCGATGTCCGCCGCTTTAATTGCCGGAGCGTCATTCACACCATCTCCGGTCATAGCCACAACATGGCCCCGCCGCTGCAGAGATTTGACGATCCGCAGCTTATGCTCAGGGGAGACGCGGGCGTATACATATACAGAGTCTGACACCTTATCCAGCTCATCATCAGTCATCCGCGTTAGCTGGGAGCCGCTCAGAACGGTCCCACCCCGCTGCAGAATGCCAAGCTGGTGGGCAATGGCTTCGGCGGTAGTTCCGTGGTCACCAGTAATCATCACCGTCTTGATTCCTGCCCGCCGGGTAATGCTGATCGCGTCGCGTACTTCACGGCGCGGAGGATCGATCATTCCGGCCAGTCCGATAAATATCAGCTGGGATTCCGCTTCTTTTTCACTGTCTGCTGCTTCGCCTGATCGCAGCTCACGGTAAGCCATCCCTAGTACACGCAACGCTCCGGAAGCCATCTCCTCGTTCGCTTCCAGCACCTTCTGGCGCAAAGTCGGCGTACAAGGGACAACCCCGCCTTCCCACAGCATATAGGAGCAGTTGCTCAGCAGCACATCCGGCGCTCCCTTGGTGCAGATCATACGTCCGCCGGGATGCCCCACGATCACAGACATCAACTTGCGCTCAGAATCGAAAGGAAACTCCTTCTCTCTGGCATACGTTACAGCAAGCGACTGGGCAGTAAGCCCCATCTTCGCGGATAAAGCGACTAATGCGCCTTCGGTAGGATCGCCCTTGAGCTCCCATACCGACTGGGTGTCTGCCGCCTTGTCCGTTTCACCCTTATCCTTTCCCTTGCGTTTCCCTCGGCTGTCACTGGACAGAGATTCAACAATTTCGGCATTGCTGCATAAAGCCCCGACCTGAAGCATGCGCCGCAGGCTTTGATCATGTTTAAGATCAACGGCCCGTCCCTTCTCCATCACTTGTCCGCTGGGAGCATAACCTTCGCCCGTCACGTCCAGACTGCGTCCTCCCGTCCACAGCCGCGTTACCGTCATCTTGTTCTGGGTCAGGGTGCCTGTCTTGTCAGAGCAGATTACGGAGGCGCATCCGAGAGTCTCCACCGAAGGGAGCTTGCGGACGATCGCTTTACGTTTAATCATCCGCTGCACACCAAGTGCGAGCGCGATGGTGACAATCGCCGGCAGACCTTCCGGAATGGCTGCAACTGCAAGACTGACGCCTGCCAGGAACATCGCTGTAGCGGGCTGACCGTGCAGAATGCCAGCAACGACTACGACAATGGTCAGACCGAGCGAAACGTAGATCAGAATCTTCCCAAGCTGCTCTAGACGGTGCTGCAGCGGCGTTTCCTGCGATTCAGTATTTTGGATCAGATCGGCAATTTTGCCCATCTCGGTATCCATCCCTGTACGGACTACAACCGCCTTACCTGTACCCCGTGTTACCATCGTCCCCATGAAGCCGATATTTTTCTGGTCCCCCAAGGGAATCTCCTCGGCATGAATCGGTTCCGCGTGCTTAGAGACGGGCAGCGATTCACCGGTCAGTGCAGATTCTTCGGCATAAAGTGCACTGCACTCCAGCCAGCGGATGTCAGCCGGAATCCGGTCGCCGCTTTCCAGCAGCACGATGTCGCCGGGCACCAGCATTTTTGCCGGTATAACTTCCTGCTTCCCGCCCCGCAGCACTTTGGCAGAAGGTGCCGAGAGCTGCTTGAGTGCCCGGAGTGAACGCTCGGCACGGAATTCCTGGACAAAACCCAGAACTCCGTTGAGTAAAATAATGGCGATGATCGTAATTGCATCCAGATATTCACCTAAAAGTCCGGATACTAGCGTCGCCCCCATCAGCACAAGCACCATAAAATCCTTAAACTGATTCAGCAGCAAGGTGATCGGAGAAACTGTCTTCCCCTCCGAAAGCTCGTTATACCCGCTCTCTTTGCGTCTTTCCTCCGCCTCCTCTCCGCTTAGGCCTACTCCAGGATGAATGTTCAGCATCCTCTGCAGTTCCTCCGCACCGAGCCGGTGCCAACTTTTTTGTTCCATGACTATTCTTTCCCCTCCCGGTCGTTTCTTGACTTCCGGCGGCGCACAGCTTTTCCACCTGTTCATGACAAAGTCTATTCATGGTCGTCCCAAAATATCACAGCTTCATAGCTTCTCCTTTTGCGCGAATGTGTTAAAGTATGGCATCATAGAGAAGAGAAATTTATTATTATGCGACAGGAGAACATTATCATGGCATTAGACGGCATCGTTACAAGAGCGATCGTGCATGAGCTTGGGCCTTTCATCGGTGCACGCGTCGGCAAAATATATCAACCAAACGCTCACGACCTTATCTTCATCCTGCGCGGCACAGGCGGCGGAGGCAAGCTGCTGCTGTCGGCCAATCCGACCTACCCGCGACTGCATCTGACGGACCGGAACACGGTTAATCCTGCAGAAGCACCGATGTTCTGCATGCTGATGCGCAAGCACTGCGAAGGCGGCACGATTGAGAGCATCACCCAGGTCGGCATGGAACGCATCATTCATATAAACATCAAGACACGGGATGAGCTGGGAGACGTTTCGGCCAAAAAAATTATTATTGAGCTCATGGGACGGCACAGCAATATCATTCTGACCGATCTCTCCACGGGCACGATTATCGACGGTATTCATCACGTTACCCCATCAATCAGCAGCTACCGGAATGTCATGCCCGGCATCGCCTACCTGGAGCCGCCGGAGCAGCACAAGCTGAATCCGCTGGAGATCGGCAAAGAGGATTTTGTTGCTTTGTTCACCTCGGCAGAAAAAGCAGTACTGCTGGCAGGCACCCGGGAGGAAGAAGAGCCCGAGGAAATTATTGAGGGCGAGATTGCGGACCTGCTGCGGTCTCTGGAAGAGCCCAAAGCGGATGGTTCAGGCGGTCCATCGCCAGCAGCCGATCCAATCGGATGGATGGTGCATGCCTTCAGCGGCATGAGTCCGCTGATTGCCGGAGAAATTGTGCGGCAGCGCAGCGCCGGCGGTTCCAAAGCCGCAGAGCCCGGATGCGATCAGCAGGATGTTGGTTCTGACGACAGCAGCGGGAATCCGCTCCTGTTGTGGGAGGCCTTTAATCAGGTGCTGGCTCCGGTGCGGGAATCCCGGTTTTCACCGGTTATAGGAACGAATGCCAAAGGCAAACCCGTTTTCTCTGCAATTCCGCTGGCATTGCCGGATGAAAGCTTGAAGCACTACAGCTCGATCAGCGCTTGCATGGAAGACTATTACGGGGATAAAGCGGAGCGGGATACCGTAAAGCAGCGCGTCAGCGATCTGATACGCTTCCTGGGCAATGAGCGGAGCAAAAATATTAAAAAGCTCGCCAATCTCCAGAAAGACCTGGAAGAAGCGGAAGATGCTGACCGTTACCGGATTTGGGGCGAGCTGCTGTTTGCGTCACTGTATGCCGTGTCCAAGGGCGACAAGGAAGCCCGGCTGGTGAACTATTACGATGAGAACCAGGCGGAGACGACCATTCCGCTTGATCCGCTGCTGACGCCTTCGGACAACGCACAGCGTTACTTCAAGAAATACAACAAATACAAGAACAGCCTTCGGGTCATCGGTGAGCAGCTGATCAAAACCCATGAAGAAATTGCTTACATGGAAACACTTCTGCAGCAGCTGGCCCACGCCTCCCTGAATGATATCGAGGAAATCCGCGATGAGCTTGTCAGTCAGGGTTACATGCGCGACCGCAGCAAAAAGGGCAAAAAGAAGAAGAAAACCACCCGTCCTACCTTACAGGTGTTTACCTCCTCCGAGGGCGTAGACATCTATGTCGGCAAAAACAACCTGCAGAACGAATATGTCACGAACCGGCTGGCTTCTGCCAATGACACTTGGCTGCACACGAAAGATATCCCCGGCTCGCATGTCGTGATCCGCAGCGAAGAATTCGGTGATGCTACCCTGGAGGAAGCGGCTCAGCTTGCCGCCTACTTCAGTCAGGCCAAGCAGTCGAGCAGCGTGCCAGTGGACTGCACCCTGATCCGGCATGTCCGCAAGCCAAGCGGTGCAAAGCCCGGCTTCGTCATTTACGATCACCAGAAGACACTGTTTGTCACACCGGATGAGGCGCGGATCAAAAGTCTGCCGAATGCTTTGAGAAGCTAGCTCCGGGCCCTTCTTCATTATTTCAAATATTTGGACATACCAAAGAACCTCCAAGCCTGACGAAGCATCGTCTCGGGCTTGGAGGTTCTTTAACTTTGTGGTCTTTCAAATCGTGATCCCTGTGGTTAATCGGATTAAGCAGGCGTACTTAACTCTCTATCCCTTCAGCCGCTCCAGCACATCGGCAGAGACCGTAACGCTCCCCAGATCACCGTGGAAGATTACACCCTGCCGCGCACCGTGAAAATCCGAGCCGCCGGTAACAACCAGGCCAAATTGTTCGGCCATCGCCAGATAACGCTCCTCATCGGCGGGAGTATGGTCGGAATGATAGGCCTCAATGCCCCGCAGAGAGCTTCGGGTCAGAATGCCGCGCACCAGCTCATCATCGCCGTAGATGCCGGGGTGAGCCAGTACTGGAGTGCCTCCGGCTTCAATAATCCACTCACAGGCCAGCTCAGGTGTAATCCGCGGGGGAGAGACATATGCCGCCGCACCAGTTGCCAAATATTTATCAAAGGCTTCGCGCATATCCGCTGCCGCGCCCAGCCGTACGAGTTCATCAGCGATATGGGGCCGCCCGATACTTTCATCAGGCTTCAATTCGCGGCCGATCCCTGCAATAACATTGTCCAGCGTAATATTGATGCCGAGTCCGCGCAGCTTGCCGATAATAGAGTCATTGCGCTTGGCACGGGTGTCCCTTTGTTCTGCAAGCCGCGAGAGAAACAGCTCCTGCTGTGTATCGATATAATATCCAAGCACATGAATCTCCTTACCTTCTGCACGGGTGCTGATTTCTACGCCGGGTACAACAGTAATCCCGTACTTCAGGCCCGCTTCCAGCGCTTCGGCAACGCCGCTTACCGTATCATGGTCGGTAATCGCTACTGCGGCCAGCCCTTTATGACGGGCAATCCGCACATTTTCCGCCGGTGGCTGCATCCCGTCCGAAGCCTGTGTATGGGTATGTAAATCACATCGGCCCTGTAATCCTGGTTTAGCACCATCTATAGGGTTGCTCGCTTCCACATCGTTCTCCATCATGCCACTCCTTGTCCCAAGTTTATAATGTACCTGCAGACTCCCATTCTTCACGAAGAATTCCCATCTTAATGGCATCATAATATTCGCCCCGCACAATCCGCGCTTTGCGGACACGGGCTTCCTCCACCATCCCGCATTTGGCCGCCAGCCCCATCATCCGGGCGTTGCCGGACCAGGTGCCTATGCCGAGACGGACTGTATCCAGCGAATTGAACAGATATTCCATCCACATACTGAAGGCTTCGGTACCGTATCCTCCAGACCAATAACGGGAGTCATAAATAGCAATTCCGATTTCAAACCAATTCGTGACTTCCGAAACCCAATATCTGCCCACGCTACCCTTAATCTCACCATCAATCTCGATAATCAAACGGTTCCGCGGTTTATCCGTACCCACAAGTGCCAGCATCCCGTTATATTTTTCTGCAAATTGTGCATAGCTTACTTGTTCCAGCGGTTCGTAGGGACCATCGCATTGCAGAAACTCGCGATCTTCTGCTTCATAATAGAAATTATAGATTTTACGGATGTCCTCTTCCTTCAGGTCCCGCAAGACAACCTTCTCTCCGCGCAGCAAAATGGCCATCATCAGACTCCCCTATCCCACTATTTTCCGCATACCTCTCCTCATAAACTTCATACCATGGGATTCCGCAGTACCATCCTAATCGCCTACCGGTCGTTCGCGTGCTGGCGCAAAAAGGTCAGAAACGTAACCGCAGAGATCGGCAGCAGTGTTGATTTTAGATGAATCGCATAGAATTGTCTCTTAAAAGAAGTATCTGACAGATTCACAATCTTCAGCAGCCCCAGTGTCACCTCATGCTTAACCGAGGAGGCTGAGATTATAGTCAGACCCAGACCGGCCTCCACCGCTGATTTTACCGCGCCTGTGCTGCCCAGCTCCATCACGACTCGCATTGCGGCCGGATCCAGCCCCTTGGCTATCAGCTGTTCTTCCATCACCCGCCGTGTTCCAGAGCCCTGTTCGCGCAGCACAAACGGATACTCCAGCGCTTCCTCTAGTGTAACTTCCTCCCTGTCTGCAAGCGGATGCTCACTGGGGACAATCAGGTTAAGCTCATCGCCCATGACCGGTTCAATCTCCATATCGGGATGGGACACCGGCGCCTCAATCAGCCCGAAATTTAGCTGGTGTTTGTTAATTTCCTCCATGATCTGCGACGTATTCATCACTTTCATCATGATCGAAATATTCGGATACGCTTTGCCAAAAGGGCCCAGCAGACGCGGCAGTACATATTCTCCAATCGTCAGGCTTGCCCCGAGCTGCAGTCGCCCCTCCAGCATATGGGTAAAGGCCGACATTGCCTGATCCGTCTCCCGCATCAGTTGAATGCTGCGCAGCGCGAAGGGCATAAGCGTCCGGCCGGCCTCGGAGAGCACAATTTTTTTACTCGAACGGTCGAACAGCTTGGCTCCGAAATAGTCTTCCAATGCCTGTACCTGCATCGTTACCGCCGGCTGCGTCATATGCAGTGTCTGGGCTGCAGCAGAGAAGCTCCCCCGTTCAGATACCGTATAAAAAATATGAAGCTGATGAAAATTCATGCACTCAAAGCCCCTTCATAGATCATAAATTATTCTAAGTGGAAAGCATGTAAATTCATATATTTTAAAAAAGGCATGCAGCCACCCGCCGCATACCTTCTTTGTAATTGCTGTGCATTATTTGCGTTTGCGGCGCTTCTTCATCAGCTTCATGCGGCGTGAGTTGCGCATACGCGAATAATAAGCTTGCAGGTCACGCAGTTGGGGAGTCGCGGAGATCCGCCCCAGATAAGATACGATTACCATTACATACAGCGGATGCCCGGAGAGGCTCGTTACATCTTCCAGCTCCCTAAACTCGGCAATGACTAACGTATCCTCGTCAATCAAATACGCGTTATGCTCCTTTTGCTGGTAAGGTTTGATCCGGTTTTGCTTCAGACATTGCCACATCCATGCACTGAGTTGTCCGCTGTCACTGCTGTCCGGGTTAATCCGGTCCAGATAGCGGCTCTTGGCATGATTGGTAATCACAATATCAGTGACCCTGTAGTCATTCAGCATGATGTGGAAGGGTTCAAACGCCCCCCACCATTCCATCCCCTTGCCATGCATTATCATCACACTCCACCGAAAGGGTCTTGGCATGCTCTTATTGTTGTCAATCTTACCGCATTGACGCGGGTTGTTCAAGCACTCCCCTAATCAGCGAATGCGAAACACCAGTGTTAGTTGCCGGACCCGTTTGCGATTCTGTCTGCGTCATCCACAAGACTGCTGCCTTTGATCATTTTGCATTTTTTCTTGATCCGCTCCGCCTCACCCGAAATGGCTTCGATGGAATCTTAGTTCAACTGATATAGCCCACCAATAAAAAAACCTCTGCCTGCAACAGCAGGCAAAGGAATACGAGGAAAGCCAAAACAGGTGCATAAAAAAACAGGCGCCAGCGGCACCTGTCATCCTTCTAGAGTTTCAGCTTCAGGAATTACAATCCGTAATAACGGGACTTGTCCGGTCCATTACTAGTGTATTCCGTCTTCAACTCATTGCGGTAAGATCTTTCAATCTTGCGCACGTAGGAAAGTCTGCGGACATTCTTCATAACTTCCTCGGCACGTTCCGCATTCACATACATGACCGCATAATGCATCTTCCGCGATACATAATGCAGTGTTCCATATTTCTCCAGATTACGCGCCGCCTTTACGTCGCTAACCCATACGATATATCCTGTCCGTTCCGCAAACATTAGCTCATCCGCCTTTCTTTCTCTCCCTCTCAGAGGCGCTTATCCGCAGGAGCATTTGCCTCCGCTGCCGCATCCGCCACCCTTAGGATTCGGGTCATTGCTTGGAACCTTGATGCTCTCCGATACTGAGAACGCAATCGCTTCCGACATGGAATGAAGAATATCATCCAGCGTCTTCTCGGCCAGCTTGAAGCGGGCAACTTCCTCGAACTGTTCAAGTTCCTGCTCCACCCGAGATACCTCATCCTTAGCCGAATGATAGTTCGGGTGAAAATGTCCGAACCGCTGTGTCTCTTCGAACAGCTCCTTCTTGTTCTGCAGCTGTTTGACCATGGCCTGGATTTCCGGGTTACAATCTACCCGGCCTTTCCAGTATAAGTAATCCGACACTTCGGCCGATTGGTTAATCATGTCGCCTAATTCATAGGCGTATGTCAGCACTTCGGCCATATCGACCGTATTCAACTCCGCTACGCTCATGAACTTCAACTCTTTTCTACGTTAATGTTCTACCGTAAACAGTAGACTACCTTATCATAACATAACCACTTGCTCCAGCAGAAGAAGAATTTCTCAGCTCTGGAGGAATCAGCAGCTTCATTTCCTCCCAATCTCCCGGGTCCAGTTCCATTTCCGCATCACGAATCTGTGAATTGGAATCCAGCAGGCATCCGGAGACTCTCCAGGGATGTCCGCTGATCCGCCCGGGAATAAAGTCGCAAACTTCATCTCTTATGGAAAGCCGGACTTTAATCCCCCACTTCAGCGCCTGCTCCATCACCTTTTGGGCCGTGGAGCCATGATACTTCCGCCATTCCTTGATCCACATTTGCGGAACGTTTTCTTCACCTGTCCAATTGCTTTCATCCACTTCAGCTGAGGACAGCGGTAAGGGCTGATAAATAGCTTCTCCGCCAAGGATTCCCCGCTTGGGGTCCGGAGCCGGAAGAACGAAGTCCGCCACTGGCAGGCCGGGATCGCCTAGATCAAATAGTTTTTGCTTCACGCTGCCTTCCCTGCCGCCGATGATCCGCGGCGGGGCTATTCCGGCTGCCGCAAGCTCCTTGCGCACCTGCTCCACCTGATCTCCCTGCACGATAAAATGAAGCGGGCCTACACGGGTGAGGCTGCCGCCAAGCCGGGGATGGGCGGCAATATCCGCTCCATCTGCCTCACTGCTGCAGGACAACAGAATCACCTCGGAGAATGCCGTTCGGCCAATCCCCTTTGACCACTGTCTTAAAGATAGGTCCACCTGTTCCGGCAATCCCCCTTGTGCATGGGCAGCCAGCCAGGAAATCGCCGTCTCTGGCGGCAGTCCCTGTTCAGCAGCATGCTCCAGCCTTTCCCGGGTCAGCCTGAAGCTCCACAGATCATCACTATGCAGCAGCTCCGCGCAACCGCCAAGCGTCCAGCGGATAGTGTATGGCACTTCCGGCGGCACCAGTACCTCGAAATCCGGCTGAACAATAAACGACTGAAGGGAGGAATCTTGTAATATCTGCTTCTCCACAGGCGCTGGAGCATTCAGGTCTTCCACTGTCCCGCAGCCGGGAGCTGGTCTATCCGCAGTGAACCGATTCATGCAGCCGTCTCCTGCCTCCCCGCCTGGATCGGGCGAAGGCTTGGAGTCCGTCCAGCGGAAGCACCAGTCCCCGTAATCACTATACCCCAGCTCGCACCAGCCAAACCCGGCCAGAAAGCTAAACCATGCCAGACAGGAGGCTTCGACTCCTGTTTCAGGATAATCTGCCGCAAGATTTAACTTATGCAACCTGTCCAGAATATCCGGCAGGGAGAACCATTGGCCAGGCGCGAACTCTCCAGCGGAAATACAGTATCGAAAATGCTGCCTGACTGGCTCCTGCAAGCCGTAGCGGTTCAAGATCAGGTTATACAAAATATCGTTCATCTGCAGCTCATTGAGCGCAAACCATTGATCCAGCCTTTCCATCTCCAGCATATAAGCCTCACTCTGCCGGCTGATCAGTCCAAGCATGAGCATAAGATCAACCATAACCATGGCTGTCAGAGGCTGGGGCTCAGCATAAGCATCTCCGGGAATCAGACCCCGTAAATGCTCTTCGCGCAAAGAGAGAAGTGCTGCCAGACGGCTAATATTCTTCTTGTGGATCACACCTTTGGCAGTCAGAGGCAATCCTTCACGCGCTGTGAACAGCAACGCACGAAACAGCTCACCCGGCAATCCGCTGCCTGCGGCAAGCTTGAGCATTACCTTGTCGCCTGCCACTGGCAACGGCCTCATGGAGAAGAAATGCTGGTGGATAGCTGCGAGCTGCCGCACGGGAATTTGATACAGCTTCTCCCCCCATATTTTCTGCCGCAGCTCCAGCACTCCAGCCTGACGAAGCTCCTTCAGTGCAAGCTGCTGCTCGGCGCGGCACAGGGTGGCAGGACGTAAGCTGTCTGCCTTCTCTACCGCAAAGGGCTGGGCCGCATGGACCGCGCATATCATTTTCAGCACTTCCTGCGCTTCGGGCGATAACCCGATCATAAAACCGCCTCCTCTTGCGTGTCCACGCCTCTGACGGCGTAATCGTAGCCTTGCTCGGTCAGAAACAGCCGCCGCCGCAGAGCAAAATCCTGTTCTCTGCTGTCCTCCGAGACAAGTGTATAGAAATACGCTTTATTCTCACCCGGCTTCGGGCGCAGAATCCGGCCCAACCGCTGGGCTTCCTCCTGCCGTGAACCAAAGGCTCCCGAAACCTCGATCGCCACCGAGGCATCTGGAAGATTCACGGCAAAATTGGCCACCTTGGAGACCACCAGCACCCGCAGCTGGCCTTCATTGAAGGCAGCATACAATCGGCTTCTTTCCCGCTGGGGCGTTTTCCCCGTGATCAAGGGCGCCTGCAGGCTTTCGGCCAGCAACTCCAGCTGATCCAGGTATTGGCCGATGACCAGTACAGCAGCACCGGTATGGGACTTAATGATCTTAGCGGCAGCCGCTGCCTTGGCCGGATTTCCGGCAGCAAGCCGAAACTGTTCTTTTCCGCCAGCATAGATATACCTGCTCCTTAAGCCGGAGTCCATGGGTATCAACATCTCTACGCAGTCCACAGCGGCGATCCAGCCCTCTTTCTCCAGCGACTTCCAGGGCAGATCATAACATTTCGGCCCGATGAGGGAGAATACATCCCCTTCCCGTCCGTCTTCTCTGACAAGCGTGGCGGTAAGCCCCAGACGGCGGGTCGCCTGTATATCCGCCGTAGCCCGGAATACAGGTGCCGGAAGTAAATGGACCTCGTCATAAATGATTAGTCCCCAGTTCCGTTCATTAAACAGATTCATATGCAGAAACGGTCCGTCTTTGGCCCGGCGATGCGTCAGTATTTGGTAAGTTGCCACAGTGATTGGACGTACTTCTCTTTTCTCACCGGTATACTCCCCTACGGCATTTTCATCCAGATCCGTCCACCGCAGAAGTTCATCACGCCATTGTCCTACGGAGGTAGAGCTTGAAGTCAGAATCAGCGTCTCGCATTGCAGATCTTCCAACACAGCAAGACCTACAACCGTCTTGCCCGCCCCGCATGGCAGAACGACAACACCGCTGCCTCCGCTACCCCCAATCCCCCGAAACGTACGGACAGCTTCCTGCTGATAATCGCGAAGTCCGAATGAGACTCCCGGTTCCAGCTCCAGCGCCTCCACTCCCCGCCAGGACAGACTCAAAGTCTGCCCTTCACGATAACCGGCATAATCAAGCACAGGATAGCCCAGCCTGGTCAGTTCCTGTTTCAGCATCCCGCGCTGTTCAACGGGGCAGACGCTTTCCTTGAGGAGGTGCCTCCGCAGACCCAACGCCTGTAAGGAACTGTGCCCTTCCAATTCATCCAACAGTCCGGGTTGATTGGCACGTAAAATAATATAGCGGGGATCCCCCATATGAGCATACAGCCCCAAGCTGCCGTACCGGGACATCAGCTCACCAATCTCCTGCTCCAGTCCGGCAGGAAGCCCCCAGCGGGAGAGGTTTTTCAGGCTCGAAATAATGTTCTCCGCTGTATGACCGGAAGCGGCGGCATTCCAGAGCGACAATGGTGTAATCCGGTAGGTATGGTAGGCGGCAGGGCTTTTGACAAGCTCCGCATAATCCACCAGTGCAATTCTTGCCGCCTCAAACCCGGGATGAGCGCAATCCAGCAGAATTGTCCGATCTTTCCGGGTGATGCAGGACCCTGTTCCATTCATCGAATCCCCTCCTGTGCTTATGTCGTATTCAACCCTGAGCTGGAGTATGTATCCCGCCCGCAGGATAGCGGAAAAAGCCCATCTCCGCACCAGCGGACATGAGCTTCCCTTGTATTACTATTCAGTGCAGCTGCCGCTGCGAGATTTCGCTGAGCGCTTCTCCCGCTTCGTCCGCGAAGATACGCTTTACCGCCAAATCGCCAAGCGATACGATGCCGATCAGCTTCTTCCCCTGGACCACCGGCAGGCGGCGGATTTGTGCTGAAGCCATTAGTTCAGCCGCCTCATCCACAGATGCAGATTCGGAAACAGTGATGACCTCTTTGCTCATCACCGTTTCCACGGAGGTTGACCCTGAATGCTTGTCCGCATAACCTCTAAGCACAAGATCCCGGTCTGTAATTACGCCAATTAATGTTTCTCCATCATTAGAATCAACGACAGGAACAAATCCGGTGTCATAGTCTCTCATCTTAACGGCAACCTCATATAGATTATCGAGCAGTGTAACCGTAGCAGTGCGCGTGGTCATTACCTCTTTGACTGTCTTCATTAAACCTTCCTCCTGTCATATCGCTATGTTATACGGGAGTAGGTTTCCCAAATGTATTCAAATTATACGGCAAAAGATTATTCGTTCAGACAAGAATCAGCCATCGCCACCAGCAGCTTGGCTCCATGCAGCATGGCCTCTTCGTCAAAATCGAATTTGCTGTGGTGATGCGGATAAACCGCCCCTTTATCCGGATTGCCAGCACCCACAAAGATGAAACAGCCGGGAATCTCTTTGACATAATACGAGAAATCCTCCGCCGGCATAAGCTTCTCCATATGGACAACCTCTGCGGAATCACCTAGTGCCTTAGGAGCCACGCGGAAAAAACGGTTGAATTCCGCTTCATGATTGACAAGCGGCGGGTACCCCATGAGGTAGTCAAGCTTGGATTCCGCACCATATGCTGCAGCTATAGAGGCTGTAAGCTCTTCAATTCTCCGCCGGATTAAGTACCGCGTCTCCTCATCAAACGCGCGCACCGTTCCGGTTATCCGGCAGCGTTCCGCGATGATATTCTGGGCAGAACCTCCCTGAATCGTTCCTACGCTGACAACAGCGGGACAGAGCGGATCAACGGAACGGCTGACAATGCTTTGCAGTGCAGTGACAAGCGCTGCACCAGCCACAATGCTGTCGATGGTGCGATGGGGCATGCCGCCGTGTCCGCCTCTGCCGGTAATATCAATAAAAAACTCATCCGCAGAAGCCATTAGCGGTCCGGGCGCACTGCCGATGGTGCCCAGTGGAAGCGGAGTCCATAGATGCAGACCATAGATAGCATCTGCCCCCTCCAGCACGCCTTCGGCAATCATGCCCTGCGCTCCGCCGGGGCAAATCTCTTCCGCCGGCTGGAACAGAAACCGCAGTTCTCCTGTGATCTCTTCACGGCGGTTGCTGTAATACGAAGCAGCGGCGAGCAGCATGGCTGTATGCCCGTCGTGGCCGCAGGCATGCATGACCCCTTTATTCTGTGAGGCATACTCGCTGCCGTTCTCCTCCGTGATATTCAGGGCGTCCATATCCGCGCGCAGAACCACAGTTTTGCCTGGCCGTGTTCCCTTAAGGATTCCTGTCAGTCCATAACCGGCTCCGCTTCTTCTTACCTCAATTCCGAATTCAGCCAATCTGGCCGCTACATAAGCTGACGTCTCCTTCTCCTGGTACGACAATTCCGGATGACGGTGCAGATGGCGGCGCCATTCCACCATTTCCGGCAGCAGCTGTTCAATTGCTAACCTGTCCATATTCACTCCATTCCCTTCTCCCGATAACCCGCTCCGGCCAAGACAGCAAGCGCTTCGCATCTTCATATCCCAGCCGCAAAGAGCTATATTTCTTTTATTGTAGCAGAAA
Organism: Paenibacillus sp. FSL L8-0340; assembly: GCF_038593145.1. Lineage (NCBI taxonomy): Bacteria > Bacillati > Bacillota > Bacilli > Caryophanales > Paenibacillaceae > Paenibacillus > Paenibacillus sp. FSL L8-0340. Next base: position 3,069,393 of record NZ_CP151967.1, on the reverse strand, counting down.
CGCAAAAAAGTGGGTATCTCCAGGCCCCGCCTGCCCTTGCGCAACCTTGGGAAACATACTATCATGAGGTAGACGTCTATAATTGCGATCAGAAATAATCATTATACTTCATAAAGGGGATATGTGCGCTATGATATTTGAGAACACGGGCCTCGTAGGATTGAAAAGCGATCTTCTCTATCTGGACGAAAGCGCGGCTAAGGCCGGGTTCATCCGCTGGCAATGGGAATACTATCGCGCCACTTACGACTGTAAGATCGAAGATCAGCAGAACGGCGGAGAATACTTCCTGCGGATCAATACGCGCGCTGTCGAAGGAAAGCTGGAAAAGCCGGAGACCATACTTACCATTGAAGCCGTTTACTTGGGTAAAGCAACCTTTCCCCATGGCCTGGAGTATACTTCCCCTGTGCCGCAGCCTGTACTGGACACTGCCGCCAAGCGGATACATGAACTGAAAGAGCTGTTGGAAGCTTGAGTAGCGTAAAGGGAAAGACAACCAAAAAAGTCAGCCTGCCCAAAAGAGGAACACCCGACTTCCAACTGCTTATTCTCACTTTGCTCCTTGTCGGCTTTGGACTGGTTATGGTTTTCAGCGCCAGCTCCAGTCTCACCCTGGCCAGTCATAAATTCGGCAATGATTCGTTGTATTTTGTAAAAAAACAAGTTGTCTTTGTCGTACTGGGAACCATCGTCATGTTTACGGTCATGAATATCCATTACAGCAAATTCAAAAAGTGGTACGTGCCCATCTTCATCCTTACCTTGATTCTGCTGCTTGTAGTGGCTTTTACGGAGCGTATCAACGGTGCAAAAAGCTGGCTGAGCATCGGGAAGCTGGGCATCCAGCCTACCGAGCTGGCCAAACTCTCAATTATCCTTTATTTATCTGCACTTATTTCCAAAAAAGGCGAGCGGCTGAGGGATTTGCGCACCGGTTATATTCCGGTGATGGTCATTGTGGGAATTGTGGCCGGTCTGATTATGATGCAGCCGGATCTAGGCTCCTGTCTTATTCTGATAGCTACCAGCGGGCTTGTCATTTATGCCGGGGGGGCCAGTATGAAGCATATTCTCGGTTCAATCGCCTTGCTAGTGCTGGGGGTTGGACTTGTAATGGGGGCAAAGACAGCGATTGATTCCTTGTCCCCGCCTACAAGTGAGAACATGGCCGCCAATGATTACAGAAAAGACCGGATTTCAGCCTTCCTGGATCCCTCTCAAGATGCTTCAGACAGCGGCTATAATATCATGCAGTCTTTGATTGCCCTCGGAGAAGGCGGAACTACAGGCTCCGGATTTGGACAAAGCGTGCAGAAACTTCATTACCTGCCATATCCGTATACTGACTTTATATTTGCGATAATCGGGGAGGAGCTTGGGTTTGTTGGAACCTCGATCTTTCTCCTGCTGTATCTGTACTTTATCTGGCGAGGCATTCTGATTGCACTCAGGTGCACCGATCCCTTCGGCACACTCGTCGGCATCGGAGTCATGGGGCTGATTGCCATCCAGGCCTTTGTCAACATCGGCGGGGTGACGAAGACGATTCCGTTGACGGGGGTAACCCTGCCTTTCATCAGCTATGGAGGTTCCTCTCTGCTTGTTTCCATGCTGTGCATGGGAATCATGCTCAGCATTTCGAGAGAAACCAACCGTCCCGCCAAGGAGGAGGTCACGAAATCTGTAACCACCGTCAGAGGTATCCGGGCCCGCTAAGGGTACATAGAAGGATAATTTATAGAGTGAAGCATATAAATTATTATACAAAAAGGCAGTCCGGAGAGAACCTCCCGGACTGCCTTTTTGTCATGCCCCGCGACTCACTTGGAGAGACGGGAATAACCGCTTACGAAATTTCGTCATTCTTAAAGGCTACGCCTTCTACTTTGACATTAACCTCAACAATATGAAGCCCTGTCATGCTCTCCACTGCTTCGCGCACATTCTGCTGAAGCATCCGGCATACCTCGTGGATCGGAGTTTCATAGAGAACAATAATACGCAAATCAACGGCTGCTTCAAGCTGTCCCACTTCAACGGTAACACCCTTTTGCACGTTTTTACCGCTCAGACGCTTAGCCCAGCCTTCTGACAAGCCGCCTGACATGGCCGCAATTCCCGGAGTCTCCAAGGCAGCCAAGCCGGCAATTTTCGAGACGACATCATTTGATATCCGTATGTTTCCCATTTCCAATTGAAGTTGTTCCGCCATGCCATATCCCCCCTACACTCATTATCAATTATTGTAATTCGAAAACAGGCTAAAAAGCAAATGACATTCTATCATGCCCGTTTACACACTGGATCAATTTGGTTATATTGAATTATGAATTCAACCTACATATACAAGACTGGAGTGTGCCACACTTGAAAAAATGGATTTCACCTTCGCTAATGGTCATTACTTTCCTACTTAGCGCAATTGGTCACTATGCAGATTGGGACCACACCCTTCAGTTCGTGGTATCTGCCATCGCCGTTATTTTTGTGGCAGGTTTCCTGGGCCGGGCCACAGAAAGCGTAGCCCATTACGCCGGTCAGCGGCTTGGAGGTTTTCTTAACGCAACCTTCGGCAATGCGGCCGAACTGATCATCGCCTTCTTCCTGGTCAAGGAAGGGCTGTATGACATGGTTAAAGCCTCTCTCACCGGTTCGATCATCGGTAATCTGCTGCTCGTTCTCGGGCTCAGCATCTTTGCCGGCGGCATGAAATTCAAGGTTCAGAATTTCAATGTCACATTGGCCGGGCTGAACGGTTCCTTGATGATCGTGGCCGTCATTGCCTTGTTTGTTCCCGCCATGTTCTTCAACACCCACTCCATCACGGAGAAGGACACCGATGTGCTAAGTCTTGTTGTCGCTGGGCTGCTTATCGCTGCTTATATCGCCTGGCTGGTCTTCTCCATGATAACACACAAGAAATACTTGGAGGATGTCACTGTGGACGGCGACGAAGAGCTGCCGAACGAGCACGCGCCCATCTGGTCGAAGAACAAATCCATTCTCTATCTTGTACTGGCTACAGTGATGGTCGCTTTCGTCAGTGAATGGCTGGTGGGTACACTGGAGACCTTAACCGAACGTTTCGGGTTCAGTGAGCTGTTCGTTGGTGCATTCCTTGTGGCGATTATCGGTAACGCCGCGGAGCACAGTGCCGCGATCATGCTGGCGATGAAGAACAAGATCGGCGCCGCCGTGGAGATCGCCGTCGGCAGCAGCCTGCAGATTGCCTTGTTCGTAGCCCCCGTTCTGATCTTTGCCAGCTACTTTATGGGCGATACGATGGATATTGTGTTCACCATCATCGAGATCGTCGCCATCGCCGTCTCTGTGTTTATTGCTAAATCGATCATACAGGACGGTGCGACCAACTGGTACGAAGGACTTCTGCTGCTCGTTGTTTATATGATTCTAGGTGTCTCTTTCTACCTGGTATAAGGTTGACCCCCGCCGGAAGCTGCTACACTTCATACAAAACAAAAAACGCACATGAGCGGCCCGGCGGTCCTCATGTGCGTTTTTATAAATGGTTAGAGACTTGGCTTACAGCTCGCGCTCTTCCGCCTTCTTATTCAGAGCTTCGTACAACACGGCCAAATTGCGTTCCAGCTCGCTCAGCACAAGCTTGCCCGTTTGCTCAGGCACCAGTCCCGCTCTGACCGCAAAATCGACCTCTTTGGAGAAGCCGTACATCTGGGTATCCAGCACTTCCTCATAGAGAGGGCAGTAACGAGTCGCCAGATTCTCCATCTGCACTTCGATGAGCTTCTGAATTTTATCGGCATCTTCTTGTAGAAGAGTGATCGCTTTAAGATTAAGCTGTTCCTGCAAATCCGATGAAGTCATGCATTTTCCCCCCCATGTCCAAAAGTTACAGCTGCAAATGCTATTTAGTTTAATATTAGTCGAAATCCGAACCCAATACAAGAATTCAGTTTTTAATATATATAAAAACGCCCCACCGCAAGGGCAGGACGTCTTCGGAAATAGTAGATTACTCCGCAACAACTGTAAAATTCAAACCGTGTTTGGCAAAAACTTCACTCATTGCTTTTTTCGCTTCTTCGGCATCTGTGCCATGAACATGAAGCTCGTAGCTTTGGCTGGAGACCAGAGTAGTGAACAACCCAAGAATACTCTTAACATCAATATACTTGTTGTCCGCTTGAAGAACGATAGAAGAGTTGAACTGGCTTGCCGTTTGGGCAATATCCACGATTGCCGCATTGTTACTGGACATAGGAATCCCTCCGCAACTTGATTATGGAACAAAGTCTTTTCTAATCAATTCCATGATACATTGAATCCGCTTACTCGCGCAAGGTGTTTTCTTTTTATTACATCTTATTTCAGGTTTTCCGGGTTCAGACCTTGAAGTTCCGGAATAACGAAGATACCATCCTTGCGGATCAGCACATCATCAAAATAGATTTCTCCGCCGCCGTATTCCGGACGCTGAATCAGCACCAGATCCCAGTGAATGGACGAGCGGTTGCCATTATCAGTCACATCATAAGCCTGGCCCGGGGTGAAATGCAAGCTGCCGGCGATTTTTTCATCGAACAAAATGTCCTTCATCGGATGGAGAATGTAGGGGTTGAAGCCAATGGCAAATTCACCGATATGGCGTGCGCCGTCGTCGGAATCCAGAATTTCGTTCAAGCGAACCGTATCATTGCTGGACGCTTCGACAATTTTGCCGTTCTCGAATTTGAATTTTACATTTTCAAAAGTCACACCGTTATAAAGTGTCGCAGCGTTGTAGCTGATCGTGCCGTTGACGGAATCACGAACTGGAGCGCTGTAAACCTCGCCGTCGGGAATGTTTTTTTGGCCGGAGCATTTCTCTGCACCGATGCCCTTAATGGAGAACGTGAGCTCTGTTCCAGGTCCCGCGATACGCACCTTATCGGTTGCACGCATCAGCTCAGCAAGCGCATCCTGCGCTTTGTCCATTTTGGCATAATCCAGGTTGCACACCTCGAAGTAGAAGTCTTCAAATGCTTCCGTAGTCGTATTCGCCAGTTGGGCCATGCTCGCATTAGGATAGCGCAGAACTACCCATTTGGTGTGCTTCACGCGTTGTTCACTATGTACCGGGTGGGAATATAGGGAATTGTACAGCTTCATATTCTCTTCCGGCACATCAGCCAGATCATTGACATTCTCTCCTGCACGGATACCGATATAACAATCCATTTGCTTCATCCGGTTCAGATCAATCTCTGCCCAGGTCTGCAGACTCTCACGGGTAGCATATTGAAGCATGCTGCGCAGAACAGTCCGGTCCGTCAGCTGCACGAATGCGTTGCCACCGGCTTTGCCGACTTCCTCCACAACAGCTTTAATTAGATCTCTTTCGCTGCCGATCATTTCAACGAGCACGTTCTCGCCCGGCTGCACATTTACGGAATACCCTACAAGGTTTGCCGCAAGCTTTTGAATTCTTGGATCCTTCATTCTTCTCTCTTCCTTCCTCATCACTAAAAATAAGCATACTATTCTATTGTAGCACGCCCGCTTAAGAGCGCAAGATCTCATGGTCAGTCAGCTCTGCTTCACCGGTAACCATAAAAATCAACTTTGGTGATGTAGGTTTCTTCGGCGTCACTTCCTGCAGCAGATGGATAGTTTACCTTCCGGGTCCAGGTCAGCCGCTTGGGCAGATTGCGCTTCACATCCACCTTCAGATAATACACCGATGAAATTTCGGCTTGCTTGAGCCTCTGCCGCAGCTCCTCGTCCTTCTGCTCCCATAATGCCATCATTGCCTCATTGACCTGTTTGGGCTTGCCTGCGGCCTCCTGTGGCTTGCTGTCACCGGACGGACGGATCAGCAGCATCTCTCTCTCCAGTTCGGCAGACAGCTGTTTCCTTGCCTCTCCTGGTGTCAGCTCGATCCGAAGTTCTTTGGTCCCTCTGGCGGCTCCTGCCCGCTTCGTTACCTTTTTCTCATTGCCCTCCAGTTCTTCCAGCTGAAGCAGCGGATTGAGCGCAGGAAGCGGATTACCGGCATTCGCTGCTGGAGTACCGGTCAGCATTGTCCATTCCCCATCCTTTTTCTCCAATTGCGTGTAGTATGCCTCGGGAGTTTGTCTCTGTTCAAGCTTTTTCAGACCAGCTTTAGCCGCTGACTTGGTCTTCCCATTCTCATCCGGCAGCAAAGTATACAGACTTACCTTGTTGTGATCTGCAACCTTTCCACCATAATAGAGCGCCGATTGCTCAACCGGCTTCCCTCCCAGCAGTAATGCAGCAGCACCTTCAAAGGATACTCCGTCCGTACCATCCATCCCGGCCAGAACGAGACTCAGCTCCTGGTCAGCAGGCTTATCCGAAATGGCCCCACAGCCGCTGCATAGCAGGCAATATAAAGATAGAACTACAAGGATCGTCTCGCGCCGCCATAAAGGTAATTTCATCGTGTTCAAGCCTTTCCCGGTCAAATGTAGTTGCTCCTACAAATTCACCCGGAGGCGGAGCCGAGGCCAAATAGAAGTACCCGGGTGAACAATTAATAATAGGTTCCCCCTGCTGCCCGGGCTTATACTTTGATATATTTTTCAAAAAAAAGAATCCCCGCCGTCAGGCGAGAGGATTCTTTGCCGTATTATCCACTTTCTTGGTATCAATGACAACCTGATTGCGGCCGTTATTCTTCGCTTCGTAAAGTGCCATATCGGCCCTGTAGAACAGCGACTCCACACTCACCCGTTCATCTGTCCAACTCCATTCCGCGATGCCGCAGGATACAGTAACACGAGGCTCGGTCTCACCCATTACCCGCTTGCGGATCCGTTCGGCTACATAAAAAGCCTGCTGCACCCCCAGCTGCGGCAAATAGACCGCCAGCTCCTCCCCGCCCCATCTGGCAGCGATATCGCCTTGGCGGATGGAGGACTTCACAATTTCGCTCACCTGCTTCAGAATTTTGTCCCCCTTCTGATGGCCATAGGTATCATTGACCGTCTTAAACTGATCAATATCAACGACAATCAAAGAACCGCAGAAGTCCGACGTCTGCCTCTCCTTGATCTCCTCATCCAGGTAATGGCGGGCATAAAGACCGGTGAGACTGTCACGGTTGGCCAGGAACCGCACCTCAGCATGCAGCCGGGCGTTTCCTACAGCAAGCCCGATGTGGCCCGCCATCGCCTGCAGCAGCCTAAAGCTGTCATAGGAGAAGAAATACGGTTCCCGGTGGGCAAGCATAATTGCACCGCGTACTTCTCCGCCTACATTAAGGGGGGTGGCAATCAGCGACTGCGAGCAAGTTGCGTCCATGAGCTTCGAAGAGGGTCCCGGCGTATTTAAATAGTCCGACAAAATGATCGGCTCACCTGTAGTGTAGACATTGCCTCCCAGCCCCTGCCCTACTTCTATAAGTTCATTGCGCAGCGGAAGATGATTGCAGGCAATCGCCTCCAGCCCGCCTTTCTCTTCATTCATATGCAGAATGCAGCAATAATCGGCAGCAAACATCTCCAGCAGCTCTTCAAAGGCATACTGAAAAATATCACCGAGCCGCAGGCTTTGGTTCAAACGCTGTGTCATTTCATTGCTCATACGCAATTCACGAATAAGCTGGTTGGAGCGTTCATACAGCTTGGCATTCTCAAACGCTGTCCCGGCCGTATCGGCAACCATCGAGAGGAAACGCAGGTCAACCTCCGAAAAAACCGGTTTATCCATAATCATATGGAAGACACCGTACACGCCCTGCTTCCCTCCGAGCGGGAGGCCGACCTCCACATGCTGACTGTCCTCGCGCCCGGCATGCAGTGCTACCCGGCCGTCCTTGAAGGCACGCGCGCAGACATCATCACTATCCCAAAGCAGCGGAAGCGGCTTTACCTGCGGATGCGTGCTGCGGTGGTCCTGTGACATAAACAGCTCCAGTCTGGCACCCGGATACATCGCGGCAATACTCTCAATGACCTCGGTAAGTACGGCATCAACATCAATGTTGTCGTGCATCCGCTGGACAATCTGGAACAGGAGCGAACGGCGGATACTCTCCCGCTCGGCATGCTGGTACACTCCCGCTAGATCTGATACAAAAACATGCTCAAACCTGCGGTAAAAGCAGGTCTGGAAATGCATGGCCATTGCTTCAGCCGTATTCTTTCCACCCTGCTCATACTCCACGGCAGTCATGGAACAGGCAAGCAGAGCAAAGATTTCCCGTTGACCTCGGGTAAACACCGGCAAGGTCAAAAGGTACACAGCTTGTCCGTTCTTCTGCTCCGGGACGGCATTGGCCTCTCCGGAAAGCAGGCTTAGCCCTGCGGCTTCCGCCCATTGCGCATCCCAGCCCTCCTCCCGGATATTGCCGGCATCTGAGTCTAAAGGTTCAATCCATTTCCCTTCAGAATCCAGCAGACCCCAGTTCCATGATTCCGCGAAGGGAGGAACAGCCAGTCCACGCCAGTCCCCGAAGCTTTCCGCAATCAAATTGGCTGCATACGGGAAATCATAGGATACAATATCCGTTTCCCTGAGCCATGCGGCGGGATCTATCATATCTCCGCTTGATTGCATAGTGTCCTGCAACAGCATACGAGTGTCTTTGCGGCCGTATGCTTCCTGAACTGACATAAGCGGATCCCCTTTGCGTCTCATATTATTAATCTTCCGATAACATCTAATTAGCTATATTTTACTCTCTTTTTTCCTGTATTGCATTATATTTTCCTGATTTCAGGGATTTTTTTTAGGACCAAAGAACTAACGACAAAGATAGACAAAATCTCCTTAAAGATGCACTTGACTTTAACTGTTGTTTTCATATAATATTTATTGTTGAACAAGACTGTAAGAAGTCTTAATTGGGCGTAACGTTGTGTCACCCTCTACGCATTTCGTTACTGCCAGGGCAGCGGCTGAACTTCCCTGGCAGTGTGAAACCATTTGACGCTTTCACGGATACGGATTGCGGCGCAAATAGGCCCTACAATGAAATTTCAAATATAAAGGAGTCTACTATAACATGGCACGTTACACCGGACCTAAATTCAAACTCAGCCGCCGTCTGGGCATTTCCCTTAGCGGTACAGGCAAAGACCTGAAACGCCCTTTCCCACCAGGACAGCATGGCGCTAACCAACGCAGAAAAGTAAGTAACTACGGAATGCAGCTTTTGGAAAAACAAAAACTGCGCCACATGTACGGCTTGGGCGAAAAGCAGTTTAAAACTCTTTTCACTAAAGCACAAAAGATCCAAGGTATCGCGGGCGAAAACTTCATGTTCCTGCTCGAAAGCCGCCTGGACAACCTGGTTTACCGTCTTGGTTTCGCTAACTCCCGTGCAGGCGCACGTCAGTTGGTATCCCACGGACACGTAACTGTTAACGGCAAAAAAGTCGACATCGCTTCTTACCGTGTAAGCGTGGGCGACGTTATCGGCCTTCGCGAAAGAAGCCGCGCTATGACTTCTATCAAAGAAGCTTTGGAAAACCGCTCCCACCTTCCAGCTTACCTGGAATATGCTGACGGATCTTTCGAAGGTAAATACATCCGTTTGCCAGAACGCGCTGAGCTGTCCCAAGACATCGATGAGAAACAAATCGTCGAGTTCTACAACCGTTAAGATTTCGCGAACAGCGAATGCAAAGCAAAGCCTCCGGAGAATTCCGGAGGCTTTTTTGTATGCTTGTTCTTGTGCCAGGCGAGATAATTCTATTTAACAAGTCTTTTCCATTCCTTCTTAATTAGCTTCTGTGGTAAATTCAGGATAACTACTGAATCGGAGGAACCTGAATGCATCTAATAAAAGATAATTTAGTCATTCGTGAAGCAACTGCCGACGATGCGCAAACATTGTGCAACTGGTGGAACGATGGAATGATCATGGCCCATGCCGGATATCCGGAAGGTCTCGGTACTACAGTCCAAGAGACTCTGGATATGCTTCAGACCGCTAACGGCTGCAACCATCGCCTGATTCTGGAAATTGATGATGTGGCCATTGGGGAAATGAACTTCAGAATATTAGCCGGGCACTGTGCAGAGATTGGCATTAAAATCTGCAACTTCAATCACCATAATCAAGGATTCGGGAGTGCGTTTCTTACAATGCTTATCAGCTACCTGTTTAAGCAGATGAAGATTCAAAAAGTCATACTGGACACCAACCTTAAGAACTACAGGGCGCAGCATGTTTATGAGAAGCTCGGCTTTCGCAAAGTTGCGGTTCATCATGACTCCTGGAGAAATCAGCTCGGGGAACTGCAATCCTCAGTTGACTACGAGTTAACTAAAGAGAATTATGAAATGGAAGTTTCGGCAGATTAGACTGAATTATGCCAAATAACCACTAATATAGGGTTAATTTGGCAAATTTCCGCTTACCTACCTGGATAATGTCGCCCTCCTGAGGCTGGATTTCTCCGTTCGGATCCTCCTGCTTCACTCCGTTCAGCTTCACTGAGCCCTGCTGGATCGAACGTTTAGCTTCGCCATTGGAGCCTGCAAAACCAAGCAGCGTTAACAGCGTGACCAGCTTGATTGTGCCGCTCAACAGCTCTTTAGCCGGTATGCAGATTGTCTTAATATCCTCCGGGAGCGCACGCTGCTGGAATACCGTAATGAAGTGCTGCTGCGCGGCCTCCGCGGCTGCTGTTCCATGGTACATTCGTACTAATGTATATGAAAGACGCATTTTGACATCCCGCGGATGGGCCGTCCCGTCGGCCAGACCCGCTTTCAAGGCAGCGAACTCCTGATTGCTGATATCTGTAGCCATTTCGTAGTATTTCAGCATCATCTCGTCCGGCACGGACATCGCCTTGCCATAGATTTCATTAGCCTCTTCATCAATGCCGATGTAATTCCCCAGACTCTTGCTCATCTTCTGCACACCGTCGATTCCTTCCAGCAGCGGCATCAGTATAACAGCTTGCGGTTCCAGGCTATATTCCTTCTGCAGTGTACGGCCCATCAGCACATTGAACTTCTGGTCCGTGCCTCCAATCTCTACGTCCGTCTTAAGAGCAACGGAATCCATCCCTTGCATCAGCGGGTAGAAAAATTCATGAATGCTGATGGCCTGTCCGCCCTGGAAGCGTTTGGAAAAATCGTCGCGTTCCATCATCCGGGCTACGGTTACTTTTGCCGCCAGTTTTACAACATCTGAGAAGGACATCGGGCTGAGCCATTCCGAGTTGCAGAAGATCTTTGTTTTCTCCGGATCAAGAATCTTGTAAATCTGCTTCTTGTAGGTCTCTGCATTACGCTGCACATCTTCTTCGCTAAGCTGCCTCCGCGTCTCGGATTTGCCCGTAGGATCACCGATACGTCCGGTAAAATCTCCGATAACCAGCTGCACCTGATGCCCTAGCTCCTGGAACTGGCGCAGCTTATGAATCACAATGGTGTGTCCCACGTGAATATCCGGCGCCGACGGATCAAGACCCAGTTTGATCTTTAGCGGAATACCCGCAGCGACGGATTTGATCACTTTTCGCTTCATTTCTTCCTCCGGCACTATTTCCACGGCACCGCGCGTGATCACTTCCATCTGACGCTCAACTTCCTGCTGTTGGTTGATTGAAAGCTCTTCCCATGTCATTCCCTTATTCCTCCCAGTTTTTCAGCACTAATCATTCCAATGAACGCAAAAAGAGCCTCTCATTCATCCCAAGGGACGAGTAAGAGGCTCGCGGTACCACCCTAATTAAAGATTTGCCGTGCCGGAGCACAAGCATTCTCTTTCACTTCATTGCCATAACGGGCTTGCACCCGGTCCAGGACTACTGAACAAGCGAAATGCGCTTGTAGTTCCTCCGGACAGCTCCAGACTGTAATTCAAAGGGGCCTGCTGCCGGTTCGCACCACCCACCGGCTCTCTGAAACACATGGCTTTCCTTCTACTGATGTCTTTCTACGCTTTTCGAATATCCAATTGAGTAAACTTATACCATAGGACCTTTTAAAAAGTCAACACCTCATGAATTCGACTTTCAGGCAGAAGCGCATTCAAATACGCCAAATTGTGCTATAATAGTTCCGTTAAAAGGAGGATTATCGTCGATGGTTGAGGAGAACAAAAAGAAGACCGTAAAACAGCATCCACCCCGAAGATCCTGGCTCCGCAGGTTTGGTTCAGTCGTTAAGTGGATGTTTATACTCGGCATACTCGGCATTCTGTTTGCTGGTGGTGCCTTGGCAGGCTACATAACTTCCATTGTGAAAGATGATCCTGTGCGCACCGAGGAATTGATTCAACAGCAAGTCAGCTTGAACGCCGTGACCGGGTTTGCCTATTTCCGGGATGGGCAACCGATCGGTCAGCTTCGAACCGAAGAAGACCGCAGGCTAATTGAATTCAACGATATTCCACAGCTTGTGATTGATGCAGTCCTCGCTATAGAGGACAATAACTTCTATGACCATAAAGGAGTGGATTTCAGCAGTACCCTTCGTGCCGTCAAGCAGAAGCTGCTCAATGAATCGGTCCAGACCGGGGGCAGTACGCTTACCCAGCAGCTCGCAAGACGTGTATTTCTGAATCTGGACCGTACGGAAGACCGCAAAGTGAAGGAAATCCTGCTCTCCCTGCGGCTTGAACGTTTTTTATCCAAACAGGAAATTATTACGGCATATCTTAATAAGGTTCCCTTTGGGAACGGCTCCAACGGTTATAATGTGTTCGGTATCAAAGCCGCATCAAAGGGAATCTTCGGCGTGGAGGACCTGGAGAAGCTGAATGTTGCGCAAGCTGCCTATTTGGCCGGTCTGCCCCAGCTTCCTTCCAAGTATTCCGCGTTTAACGGAGTGGGTGAATTTAACGAGACGGCGTTTAACAGAGCCATGGATCGCCAACAGCTCGTACTGCGGCGGATGCTGGAAGAGAATAAAATCACTTCCTCCCAGTATGATGAAGCGCGCCTCTTTGACATCAAAGGCTCTCTGGCACCGCATTCTAAGAAGGCCTATGCTACATTTCCTTACTTGATGCTGGAAACCGAACGCAAGGCGGCAGAGATCCTACTGTCGATCAACGAAGACAAGAAAGAAGCGAAAGATACCACGAGTCCGGCAGAAGACACAGTGCTTCTGGAGGAAGCCCGTCAGAAGCTAATGACCGGCGGATACCGTGTATACACTACGATTGACAAAAAAGTATACAGCGCTATGCACAGCGTCTCCGAGAACAGTGATAATTTCACAAAAGACAGCAAGGCGAGAGGCAAGGAACAGACAGCCGGGATGATGATTGAGAACAAGACCGGAGCCATCCTGGGGATGATCGAAGGCCGGGACTTCAACATTGAACAGATGAACTATGCTACGCAGATGGTCCGTCAGCCCGGCTCGACCATGAAGCCGATTGCTGCTTATCTGCCTGCACTTGATGCGGGTCTGATCCAGCCTGCCGGCATACTCGACGATGCTCCAATCATACTGAAGGATGGCTCCAAGGGATTCCACATCCCGAAGAATGCCAATAACCGTTATCAGGGTCTGGTTACCGCCCGCTATGCACTTAACAAGTCTTTGAACATTCCTGCGCTCAAGCTGTTTAATGAGAAGGTTGGCATCAAAGACTCCTGGGCCTTTTCCAAGAAGCTGGGGATTACAACCATCCAGGATGAAGACTACAGTGCAAAAACCGGTGTAATCGGCGGTCTGCGTTATGGTGTATCCGTCGAGGAACTGACCAATGCCTACTCCTCCATCGCGAACAATGGCGCTTTTACCGATGCCTACATGATCGAGAAGATCGTCGATTCGGAAGGGAAAGTCGTTTACCAGCATAAGGTCAATCCGGAGCAGGTCTACTCCAAACAGACGGCATACCTCATGACGGATATGCTGCGCACAGTCATTACCAACGGAACTGCCAGCACTGTCAGAAAGAATTATAAACACTTCAAGGACGTGCCGATTGTCGGAAAAACGGGTTCTACCCAGAATTACGGCGATGTTTGGTTTATGGGCTATTCACCTGATGTCACTCTCGGAATGTGGGTTGGCTATAAGGAGCAGATCAATACGCTCCAGGGAGATGCCCAGAAACGGCAGGCCCAGACGTTATGGACCAAGGTCATGAATGCTGTTATTAACAAGCGGCCTGAGCTGTTCGTAACGAAAGAGTTCAGTAAGCCTGACGGCATCGTCAAAAAGACGGTTTCGGCATATAGCGGCAAGCTGCCTACCTCTTTAACCGACAGATTTACTACAGACATATTCAATGCCAAGTATGTTCCGACGGAAAGTGATGACGGAATATCCAAAGCCAAATACATCACATACAAAGGCGTGAATTATATCCCGCTGGAAGGAACCCCTGAGGATTTCCTGAAGGAGAAGATCGTGGTGAAACGCGAGAAGCCGATTCAGGATCTGGTCAAGGAGCTGCTCGCTGCTTTCCCTGCAATGAAAGAGCACAAGGATTTGTCATATTATATGCCGGCTGATGCCAAAACCGATTTCCCGACCGAGGTTGATCCGCGTGTCGACGACGGTACGGCTCCTGCTGCTCCAGGCGAAGTAAGTGTGTCCTACAACAGCGGCAAAGCTGTAATCAGCTTTACGCCTAGCAGCTCATCAGACGTTGTAGGCTACCGGCTGTACCGTTCCATGAAAGGAGGCCCATTCAAGAAACAGCTTGTACTGTCAGCCGGTGAAGGCAACTCTTTCTCATCGGGCACACCTTCCAGTGTGAATGCCACCTTCTACGTGGCCGCCGTTGATGTAGCCGATCATGAGTCAGCTTCCGGCAGTGTAGCCGGAGGGGCTACCCCGACTCCCGAAGCGACACCTACTCCGACAGAACTGCCGGGGACAGAACCAACACCGGAAGGGGAGACTATACCGGGTGCCACCGAAGATCCCGGTATGATCATCGTTCCGCCAGTGAACGGAACGGAGACACCTCTTGACAGCGGAAGTGGAAGTAACGCTGCCGGAGGAAATGCTACCGGCAACGGTCAATAAACGCTTTAGCGGATTGCCTGAGGCAATCCATACAGAACAGCAAAAACACCGTTTCCGCGGATTCGCGGGAAACGGTGTTTTTTGTTATGCTGCCGGCATGGCTTAGTCCTCAATGGTCGACAAATCCCCTTCAGGCAGATGCAGCTCCCAGGCTTTCAGCACCCGGCGCATAATTTTGCCGGAGCGTGTCTTGGGCAGCTTATCTTTGAATTCGATCTCCCGGGGTGCTGCATGAGCGGATAAACCGGCTTTGACAAAAGCGGCGATCTCTTCCTTAAGCTCCGTGGTCGGGTAATAACCTTCCCGCAAGGAAATAAACGCCTTGATGATCTCTCCCCGCAGCACATCAGGTTTGCCGATGACCCCAGCCTCGGCTACCGCCGGATGCTCTACCAGCTTGCTTTCCACCTCAAATGGACCAATCCGTTCACCAGAGGAATTGATTACATCATCTATCCGGCCCTGGAACCAAAAATAACCATCCTCATCCATATAGGCTGAGTCACCCGAGATATACCATCCCGGAATCCGGAAATACTCGTCGTATTTGGCCTTATTGTTCCAAATGGCACCCATCATGGACGGCCAGGGTGTTCGTATCGCAAGATTGCCCATAGAATACGGCGGCAGCACATTGCCCCGGTCATCCAATATCGCTGCTTCAATGCCCGGCAGCGGACGTCCCATGGAACCCGGCTTAATATCCATCCTCGGGTAATTGCAGATTAACTGCGCGCCTGTCTCTGTCATCCACCACGTATCATGAATGCGCTGATGATAGAATTTGTCACCCCAGCGGACAACTTCCGGATTTAACGGTTCCCCTACGGATAGCACATGGCGCAGGCTGCTTAGGTTGATGCCCTCCAGGCTAGCCTCCCCTGCTCCCATCAGCATGCGGAAAGCGGTAGGTGCACTGTACCATACAGTAACTGCGAACCGCTCAATCGTCTTGTACCAGTCCTGCGGGCTGAAACGCCCGCCCCGCACCACATTGGTTACTCCGTTCAGCCAAGGGGCAAAGATGCCATAAGAAGTACCGGTGACCCAGCCTGGATCGGCCGTACACCAATAGACATCATCAGGCTGCAGGTCCAGTACAATTTTGCCGCTATAATAGTGTTGGATCATTGCTCTTTGTACATGATAGACACCTTTGGGTTTACCTGTGGAACCCGAGGTGTAATGCATAATCAGCCCGTCATCCAAACTGAGCCACTCGGGCTCAAGTTCAGCTGAAGCTGCCACCATCTCTTGTTCAAAGCCCAATAGCCCCTGCTCCACATCGGTTGCACCGCCGACAACAATAATATGGCGCAGTTCCGGCAGCTCACTCTGCTTCACCCGGTGCAGCAGCTCCGGTGTAGTCACCAGCGCCACTGCGCCGCTGTCCTCAAGCCGGTCCTTAACCGCCGTTTCCATAAATGCCTCGAATAGCGGACCAGCCACTGCTCCGATCTTAAGAATACCCAGCAGACTGAAATACAGCTCCGGCTTCCGCGGCATAAAAATAAAGACGCGGTCTCCTTTACCAATGCCGTGCTTGCGCAGAACGTTGCCGAACCGGTTGGAGCGTTCCTGCAAATCGGAAAAGGTATATCTTTCCTCTCTCGAAGAATCGCTGTAAAGTAAGGCGGTTGACGCCCCACGGCCTTCCTGCACATGACGGTCCACGGCTTCATGGGCCATGTTTACCTTACCGGTACTATACCAGGAGAAGTCCTTCTCTACATCCTCCCACCGGAATTCGCTGACTGCCTGGGAATAATCCGCCATATTTGCGTTTTGCACGCGGCCCGGCAAAATTTCGCTGTGGACTTGCCCCATTACTATTGCCTCCCTTACTAGTTTGATTTAAGCTTTAAGGGCGAGATTCATTTCCATGAAAATCCTGTCAATGTATTAAATGTGAAGTTTTTATGTCGGAATTAGTATATCACAGCAAGCGGTTACATTCCATATTTTAGTTAAGCGAAGGGAGCCCATTCATGGAGCACCGCAAAATCCGCGTTTCCCATACCTTTGTATATAACAGCAAGAACATTACAGTCAGTGGACCTTTATCTCCTGGCCTGCTGGAGGGCCTGCATATGCATCCTGATCTGGATGCCTTCCGCAAACCAAGCGAACAGCTGGAAGCGCTCATAGACATCGCAGGCCTGCCTGAGGGGCGGGTGATCGCCGCTGTTGAGGACCAAACTGTTATAGGCTATGTAACCTTTCACTATCCGGATGAAATGGAGCTTTGGTCACAGGGGGGAATGATGGATCTTATTGAGCTGGGGGCTGTAGAGGTAGCTAACGGATATAGAGGGAGCGGGCTTGGCAAGCTGTTAATTTCCACCGCCTTTGAGCGGGAACAGTTGGAGAACTGCATCGTATACACCACGGAATATTACTGGCACTGGGACCTGAAAGGCAGCGGGCTTGATGTATGGGCCTACCGGAAAATGATGGAGAAGCTGATGAAAACCGTAGATATGGTATGGTATGCTACGGATGATCCGGAAATCTGCTCTCATCCGGCCAACTGCCTTATGGTCCGTATCGGACGGGAAGTTCCGATGTCGTCTCAGGAAACCTTCGACAGAGTGCGCTTCAGACAGCGCTTTATGTATTAGGATAACCCGCTCTGCAGATCACATTGCCTTCAGCATATATTCAAGTATGGCATGGGAACGCTCGGAAGCCTCTACTGTGAATTCGTGGTAATTGACATTCGCTGAACCGTCAGCCTTATCTGACATTGAACGGAGGATGACAAAGGGGATTTCATTCATGAAACACACCTGAGCAACAGCAGCCCCTTCCATCTCGGCGCAGGCGCCGTTCAGCTCCAGCCGCAGCTTGGCGACCAACTCCGCACTGGCTATAAATTGATCACCGGACAATACAACTCCGGTCACCGATTGCTGCTTAAGGTCATGACAGGCTTGTTCAGCAAGCTGCACCAGTGTTTGATCTGCCGGAAAGGCGGAAATCTCCTGATAAGGAATAACCCCTCTGGGGTATCCCAATGCAGATACATCCATATCATGCTGAATACACTGCGAAGAGATCACGATATCACCGATGTCCAGTCCAGGATGGACTGCACCTGCTACTCCTGTGAACAATACCCGCGAGACGCCGAAGGTGTCCAGCAGAATTTGCGTCGTGACCGCCGCGTTGACTTTGCCTACCCCTGATTTGCACAACACAGCCGATTTGCCAAACACCGTCCCTGTGTAGTACTTTATGCCTGCCTTAACTGTTGTCACCCTATTGTCCATACTCTCCAGCAGCAGTTTAATTTCTTCATCCATGGCTCCGATTAATCCGAACACTTCACTCATCGCAACTCCTCCTGATTAATAATTATATGTATACAGCATAAAAAGCCCCAAAAGGAGCTTTTTATGATCTTATATGCTACTTGTAAGCTTGTATTATTTGTTTACATGATTGACGGACAAGCGGAGAATCGTTTCATGCGGCAGGATGACACGCGGATTCTCAACGGTTTCCTTCTTCATCAGCTTCGTGAGCAGTCTCATGGCTACCGCACCCAGGTCATACATTGGCTGGGCTACAGTCGTCAATAGAGGGCGAACCATCGAAGCCATGCGGATGTTATCCACACTGATGATCGAGAAATCATCCGGCACCTTAAGGCCCTCATCCTGTATGCTGTGAATGGCACCAATTGCCATTTCATCTGTTGCGGCAAAGATCGCAGTTGGTTTCTTCTTAAGGCCCAGGAAGTACTTCATGGCTTCGACACCGGATTCGTACCGGTAATTACCGATCCGCACGAGATCCTCCTGGTACTCAATACCTGCAGCTTCCAGTGCTTTCTTATAGCCATGGAAACGTGCATAACCGTTTGCAGGATCCTGCAGCGTTCCGCTGATCATTGCAATCTCACGATGACCGTGGCGGATAAGTGTGTTGACAGCGTCAAATGCAGCATTCTCATGATCGATATCAACCGAAGGATAGGTTCCCTTCTCATCACGTGTTGCGCAAAGAACAATCGGAACGGCAGAAGTCTGGAAGGCTTGGATATGTTCTTCCGTCACTGTTCCGCCCATGAAGAGCAGCCCGTCCACTTGTTTCTCAAGCAGGGTGTTGATGACCCGGATTTCCTTCTCTTTACGCTTGTCTGCGTTACACAGGATAATATTGTAATGATACATATTGGCGATATCTTCAATCCCGCGTGCAATTTCAGCAAAAATCGAGTTTGAGATATCGGGGATGACAACCCCAACAGTTGTCGTTTTCTTGCTGGCGAGTCCTCTCGCCACGGCATTTGGACGATAGCCCAAACGCTCAATCGCTTCAAAAACCTTCTTCCGGGTCTGCGGTTTCACATTGGGGTTATTATTCACAACCCGTGATACCGTAGCCATAGATACGCCTGCTTCTCGAGCTACATCGTAAATGGTTACCGTCAAATTACTCTCTCCATTGCGATAAATTTTATCGTTCGACTAATTAAAATTATGATACGACACTTTGTACAATTGTGCAATGATAACGCTTCATTTTCCTTTCAAAATTCTTTCAAAGGCTGAACACATCATCCTGACGCGGGCTGTATTCACTAATGCTTCAAAGTAGCTCTCCACTCGCAAAACTGAAAATGTCAGCAGCCAGGGAAGGGGTGAAAATCAGCAATAGTTCTCATCCGCACAGCCACAATTCAACTAACCTGGTACTATCGTAACAAAAAGCGCGTGAAAAATCCAACATTCGTGAAAAATTTTCATTGATTTTGCAGAAAAACTTTTTCATTTAGCGCTTTTTGTACATTGTAACGTCAATTGTGACAATCTTTGAGCCGTTTCTTCCATCCATTTCAGGTCAGCCAGATCCCCGGCAACTCGATAAACATCAAGCAACAGATCAATACGGCTTTGAATAGCCGAGCGGATGCTCTCTTCCAGCTCAGAGATACCGCCGTGGAAAAAGCCCGTGGAAAAAGTTTCCTTCAGCACATTGGCCCATTCATTTCTGTCAGCAAGAGAAAGATGGAGCTTGGCAGGATGCTCCCCCATCTCACCGATCAGTTCGCCCAGATCCCGTTTGATAAAGGGCAAGGGCTCGTAACGGGCACATAATCCGCAGGTGTAGACCGGAACATGGGTAATTTTTATCTTACCGCTATAAATCAATGTATGCATATGTATAGTCATAACTCCGCCACAGCCGCATGTTTTCTTTACCAGAATGTCTTTTTTCATCTCCCACACCTCAGGAATAATATTGAAACAACACGAGAGTCCGCCTTTTCAATAACTATATTCGACCTCTCTCTCCATAATCCCTTCTGATTTGCATAAAAAGATTTATTTGGTAAATAATCCAGTGTTTTCAATACCTTAAGATGACTTCATATTTCAAATTTGATAGAATGTACAGGACAAGCATCACATTCCTGAAAGGAGCTGCTGAACATGAGACTGGCCGGTAAAAAGGTCATCGCACTTGTTGACGATGAATTCGAAGATTTGGAGCTCTGGTATCCCGTATACCGGGTAAGAGAAGAAGGAGCCGAGGTGCATCTGGCAGGCCTAACGAAGGGCAAGACTTATGTCGGCAAATACGGGGTTCCCGCCACAGCTGAATATTCCTGGGATGAGCTCAGCGCAGCCGATTACGACGGCATTCTGGTACCGGGAGGCTGGGCACCCGATAAGATCCGCCGTTACAGCGCGGTACTGAAGCTGGTACAGGATTTCAATGAAGCCAAGAAGCCGATCGGCCAAATCTGCCATGCAGGCTGGGTGCTGATTTCAGCCAAAGTCCTGGAAGGCGTAACCGTTACTTCTACGCCCGGCATCCGTGATGACATGGAAAATGCCGGAGCCATCTGGAAGGATGAGCCCGTGGTAACTGACGGGCACATTATCTCCGCCCGCCGGCCACCGGATCTGCCGCCTTACGGCAAAGCCTTCTGCGATGCACTAGCCGGAGAATAAGCTGAAAGCAATCTCCTCACGAGGATAAACAAGCCCTGCCTCTCCGACTTGCCGGAGTGCAGGGCTTGTTGCCGCCTAAGGCAGCTATTTACGGATGGAAAGGGATACCGTTTCCTTCAGCGGATTCGGGTAGCCGTTCAAGGTGAACGTCAAGGGCTGAGGAAGCTTTGTTTTGCCTAAAGCATAATAATACAATGTTGGCGGTAAGGCCGCCTTGTCTGATGACTCCTTGCGCGCCGGAATACTGATATCGGACATAATGGTGGAGTGAACCTGGCCTGAGGCATCCTTAAACTCATCGTTTAACTGCAGAATTATTGAATCAGAAAATCTGGTCTTTGGTGACGGTGAATAATATTCCAGAATCATGGTAGAACCTTCTGCAGTACTGTTTACGGAGACTTTCAAATTTTTATCGGGTGCTTTAATAATCTGCTGCTTCTCTGTGTCGATAATCAATTCCGTTGCATCCTTGGCCAGTGCATGAATTCCGTCAATCTGCAGTCTGAGCGGCTGCTTGGAATTGTTATCATTTGCAAACACCAGACTCTTCTTGCCTTCTACAACTAGTGTACGGGATGAACTTAGACTCATAAATTGATCTTCACTGCCTAATAACATTCTGGGATTCAGCAGTCCGAAGATTTGCTTTGAATTCTGCGGATTATAGTCCGCTTCCACATAGATTCCGGTTGTTGAAATGTATACCTCATTGACATCGACATCTTGTCCTGCGATGGTCAGAGTACGGTCTGCATGGATGAGTTCTCCTGTCTTGGCCATTTTATCGTGATCCAGGGTGATCGGTACAGACAGCTGTGCCAGAGGTTTCACTCCACTTGAAGTAGCTGTTTGTGTTTTCTCACCAAGATTGACTTCGAATGTGATCTGATCAGGCAGTGACCTGAAATCGCCACCCCACTGCAATACCTCATAACCGAGGGTAATACCTGGCTGCACATCTTTAAGAGACCACCCGTTAGGATAATTTACGGCTGTATGTCCTTCACCCGCAAGCTTTAGATGGTTCACCTGCGACTTTTGGCTCGTACTGTTTTGCAGCGAATACAATATGAGGATTCCCTTGCGGTCAGCTGCGATCCCATCTACCGTTAGCACATACCCATTTTGCTGTGCTGAAGAACCGCTGATGCGCTGTACTAATCCAGCATCAATTGCCGACGATACCGTAATATCGTTGCTTGCCGCCTTACGGTATGCCTCAAATGCACCGCTGCTCTGGGCCGATACCAGCGGACTCTGGGCATTGTGCGGCTCTACCTGCTCGCCGATCCAAGGGAAAGCAAACAACATCACAATTGCCAATACCGCCACTATACCGATCGAATAGCGCTTGCCTGCAGATATACGGTAACGTCGGGATCCAGACAGCCCGCTGCGTATCGCCGCATTCAATTTGATCTCCGATATCTCCTCTGCCTGCCCAGACAACCCGTCAAAATATTCCTTCAGCATATTCTCCTCGCTACCGGCCATGTACAAGTCCCCCTTTCATTTTGTCACGCAGCTGCTTTAAGCCCTTATTCAGCTAGGTCTTGACCGTCCCCTCCGGCTTGCCGAGCACTTCAGCAATCTCTGTTAGTGTCATATCACGGTAATATTTCAGTACAAGCACCTGACGGTATTTGAATTTCACACTGTCAAGGGCCTGCTCCATGTCCAGCTTGCGGTCACTGGTCATTTCCATCACTCCAGTACTGCCTGTATTCGTAGGCTCTACGGAAACTAACCGTTTTCTCCGCTTCAGTTCATCGTTGCAGCAGTTGATCAGAATTCGTGTCACCCAAGGTGCAAACCGTTCCGGATCTTTGAGACTTTTTCGTTTGCTCCACGCCCGGTACGTAGCTTCCTGCAGCATTTCGAGTGCATCTGACTCACTGCGGAAGTAACTGAAAGCGATCCCGTATAGTATTTTCTTCTGCTCTGATACGAGCCGGATAAAAGCCTGTCCACTCTCATCACCAAACTGTACCCGTTCAGCCTCCATTAGATTTTCCATTCTCCGTTGCTTTGCCTCCCTCACACAGCAGCCTCAAAAAGCGCCTTTTTGTACTTTCATCTATACTGACTCTCTCAAGGGGAAAACGGTTTTACTTTTTTTATAAATGGCGGTTCAAGATCAGTAACGCAAAAAGTCCGGCGCTATCGCCGGACCCTTCACTTCATCGATTCTGATTGCCTAAGACTAGGATGTCTTCTCTTTCGGATCTCCACCCATACTCAGCGATAAGCCGCTCCGTCCTGCAAATGCGCTTAGCATCTCTTCTGTCTGCAGACTGGTACGGTGCCGGAAGCATGCTTTGGCCATCTCTCTGGCTTCCGACGCCAGTGTGTTCAGCGTACGATGCTTCACCCGCAGCAAGGCCTGCGGCGACATACTCAGCTCGCTGATCCCCAGCTCCAGCCAGAGCGGCAGAGAACGTTCATCGGCAGCCATTTCACCGCAAATACTCACACCGATGCCTACTTGCCGCGCAGCTTCCACTGTCATGCGAATCATGCGCAATACCGCTGGATGATAAGGGTGATACATATGGGCAATCTGTTCATTCATCCGGTCAACGGCCAGCACATACTGCACCAGATCATTTGTCCCAATGCTGAAAAAGTCCACTTCTTCCGCCAGCAGATCCGCGATCATAACGGCAGCCGGAACCTCAATCATGATGCCTACCGGTACATTGCGGTTATACGGAACGCCTTGCTCGTCCAGCTCTGCCTTGACCTCATTCAGCACCGCTTTGGCAGCTTGTACTTCTTCTACGGAGGAAATCATCGGGAACATCATCTTTACATTGCCGTAGTGGCTGGCACGCAGGATCGCAGTCAGCTGTGTTTTGAACATATCTTTGCGGTCGAGACTGATCCGGATGGCACGGTAGCCCAGGAATGGGTTCTGCTCGTCAGGAAGCTGGAAATAATCCAGATGCTTGTCTCCCCCGATATCCAGGGTACGGATCACAACGGTGTTGCTGCCAACCTTTTCGGCAACGAGCTTGTAAACCTCAAACTGCTCTTCTTCCGTCGGGAAGGAATGACGGTCCATGTACAAAAATTCTGTACGGAACAAACCAACGCCCTCCGCTCCGTACTTCAGCGCCATATCCAGCTCTTTGACCGAGCTGATATTACCGGCTAGCCGCAGAGATACACCGTCTTTGGTGATGGCCTCCACAGTAGCAAGCAGCTCCAGCTGCTCTCTTTTGCGCTGCTGCTTATCGCGTCTCGCTGCATAGTCTCTTACCGTAAGCTCGTCCGGATGAAGCTGCAGAATCCCGGTTTCACCATCGAGCACCAGCAGATCTCCGGTCTGGATCGGATTGGTCAGCTTGTTCTCCAAGCCAGCCACCAGCGGAATACCAAGCGCCCGGGCCATTATGGAGGAATGGGAAGTTTTGCCGCCCATCATGGTGACAATTCCCAGCACATAGACCGGATTCAAATGAACCAACTGAGAGGGAGATAACTCCTTCGCCACCAGTATATAGGGCTGTGTATCAGACGGCAGAGTTACCTCGGGTGCACCCAGCAAATGCTTCAGCAAACGGTTGCCGACATCCTTGATATCAACTGCCCGCTCTTTCATATATTCATCGTCCAGCAGATCAAACATCGCTACAAAATGGTCAATGGCTTCCTTAACCGCCACTTCAGCCGCCTTGTATTGGCGTTCGATAATGCCACGGATTTCACTCATGAACACGGGATCATCCAGAATTGCCAGATGGGCGTCAAAAATGCTCGATTCCTCCGGCCCCACGACCTCCCTGAATTCTCTTTTGATAAACTCAATTTCATCTTTCGAGGTGCGGATTCCTTCGTATAAACGCTCAAATTCCTTGGCCAGATCCACCGGATTTACCTGCGTATCCGGCAGGCTCCATTCCCAGTTCGGCAAGACAAAGGCCTTCCCGATGGCAACACCTGCTGCAGCGCCTATGCCTTGTATCATGCTTCAATCCCTCCAACATTGCTTTCATGT
The DNA here is from genome assembly GCF_038593145.1 of Paenibacillus sp. FSL L8-0340. Lineage (NCBI taxonomy): Bacteria > Bacillati > Bacillota > Bacilli > Caryophanales > Paenibacillaceae > Paenibacillus > Paenibacillus sp. FSL L8-0340. The sequence continues at coordinate 3,044,481 of NZ_CP151967.1, read as the reverse complement.
AATACCACGGACATTACGGACGATTGCCCCTTTTTCACAGTTTTAAATGGAGCATAGCTCCAGGATTTCACACGGTCAGGGTTGGTAATCACCATCGGTGTAGCAAGCGAAGCCGCATGTTCACGCAAAAAGGTAAGATCGAATCTCACCAGCAACTGGCCCGGCTCCACACTGTCCCCTTCCTGCACAAGCGCCTCAAACGGCCCCTTAAGCTGTGAAGTGTCGATCCCTATATGCATAAGTACCTCCAGCCCTTCGGGCGTTGAAATGCCCACTGCGTGCATTGTAGGGTACACGTGCATCACCTTGCCAAACACGGGTGAGACTAGCTCCCCTTTATCCGGGAAAAAGGCCACCCCGTCCCCAACCAGCTTCGCGGCGAAAATATGGTCCGGCACTTCCTCAATCGGCATCATTCGGCCCTGCATTGGAGAACTGAACAGCACCTGCGGCAGATCACGAAGCATCAGCTTGTCAATCTCCTCACGGATCAGCTCTGAATAGGTGCCGAATACCACCTGCACGTTCCCGCCGCCCAGCTTTATAATTCCGGCCGAGCCCAATCCCTTGAGCGCCCCGGTATCAATGAATCGGTCATTATGCACAGTTAATCTTAAACGGGTGATGCAAGCCTGAACTTGTACGATGTTCTCTTTGCCCCCGAGCGCCTCCAGAATGAGCGGAGCCTGATACGGAATATTCCCCGCCCAGTCGCCCAGTTCAGAGCCTTCCTCACGCCCCGGAGTCGGAATCTGGAAACGGCGGATCGCCCAGCGGAACACGTTATAATAGACAATCCCATAACCGATCCCGATCGGGATCAGCAGCCAGGCGCGCTGCGACAGATGCAGGTTGAGGATAAAGTCAATTACCCCCGCCGAATAAGAGAACCCATGATGGATGCCAAGCGAATAGGTCAACACCATCGCAAGACCGGACATGACTACGTGCAGCGCGAATAAATATGGCGAAGCGAACAGGAAAGCGAACTCAATTTGCTCCGACACACCGGTCAAAAAGCAGACCATTGCGGCACGCAAAAAGGTTTTGCGGATCTTCGGCTTCAAATCCTCCCGGGCTTCCTGAATAATAGCTAAGGCAATCGCCGGCAGTGCGAACATCATGATCGGAAAAAGTCCGGCCATAAAGATGCCCGCAGTAGGATCTCCCGCAAAAAACCGCGGCAAATCCCCCTGGACGACCGCGCTGCCGTCAGGAGTAGCAAAGCTGCCCAGCTGAAACCAGAACACATTATTTAGAATATGATGTAGGCCAAAGGCCGTAAGCACCCTGTAAAGCACCCCGTAGACAAACACGCCATATCCGCCGGTCGCCTGTATATCCCGGAAAAGCACATCCAGCCCTTGCTGAAGCAGCGGAGAAACACCGAGCATCACCCAAGCGAAGAAGGCCGAGAACAGGCCCATGAACAGCAAAACAAACCGCGAACCTCCGAAGAATTGTATGGCTTCTGGAAGCTTGATATTTTTAAACCGGTTATGCGCCACGCCGGCGACAATCCCGAGTATGATTCCGATTAATGTAGCAGGCTGAACATCCCCATTCCCCATATGGGTAACAATCCGGTCATAAGTGAACATTCCAGCCAGTGCAGCCAGCCCAGCCGGTCCGGCCTGATTGGACAACCCCCACGCTACGCCGACAGCAAACAAATAAGGCATGAAATAAAATATTCCCTGCCCCGCATATGTAGTCACTTCGGATACCGAAGAAAGTCCCCATGCAGACCACGGTAAGCTGCCCAGACTAAGCAGGATGGCGGCCGCCGGAAGCACCATGGTAGGAAGCATTATGGCTCTGCCCAACTGCTGCAATGATCCGAGCCAATTCAAGGTGACCCTCTCCTTTCATTCTATATTGAATGGTACGCGCTGCGACTGCTTTTGTCAAAAGAATGCGGCAAGAATTAGGATACCACGGTTCCCGTGATTATGGGAAACTTTATTCGTAATTTAGTGTAGTCTGGATGCTGTTCGCTGCTGTGAAGGAAACAGAGAAGTAGGCCCTACGAGGCTTAATAACAAATCATTAATGAGCATGCGTGGGCATGGGGAGACGATCCAGCCACTCCAGTCACTCCAGCCACTCCAGTCACTCCAGTCACTCCAGTCACTCCAGTCACTCCAGTCACTCCAGTCACTCCAGTCACTCCAGTCACTCCAGTCACTCCAGTCACTCCAGTCACTCCAGTCACTCCAGTCACTCCAGTCACTCCAGTCACTCCAGTCACTCCAGTCACTCCAGTCACTCCAGTCACTCCAGTCACTCCAGTCACTCCAGTCACTCCAGTCACTCCAGCCACTCCAGCCACTCCAGTCACTCCAGTCACTCCAGTCATTTAAGTGTATTCTGTACAACTAAAATAGCACTTTTAAACAGTAATATTAGTTTAACTGCACTTTATACATCTACAAATCGCATTTCCTGCTCCAAGGAGCCATTTAGCAACTTTTAGTTGTACCAAGTGCAGCTATACTTCAAAAAAGAAACTTTCAACATCATTTAGTTGCACGAAGTGCATCTATTCCATTTTCATCCTAATATTCAATCAAAACTCACCCTAGTTCCTTAATTCCATCTACACCTCAATCAGACTGCATTCAAGAATGCAGGCAAGATTGCTTTGTTTTGCTTTTCATTTCCCTATCCACTTACCATATTTGATCAGCCTGCATTGCTTTTACTTCGTAGAACCGCACCCTCTGCTTTGAATTTACCGGTTTGAGTAATCCTTTGTCACTGAGTGACTGTAACAGCCTCCGGGCCGTACGATAATTAACCTGGAAATAGTCGCACACATCCTTGGGGCGGAGCGGTTTAGCAATACGCCAGGCCAGGCGCAGCACTTCTTTCTCTTCGGACAAAATATCTGCGGCTAGCGTCTTTTTAGCTAAATAAGGCGCAAGTACCAGCTGCAGGAGCATCCGGCAAACTTCGGGACGCTGCTGAACATCGTCGAAGGAAAAGTGGAGCATCCTCCAGCCCATCCCGGTGAGGAAACTATCGCGGTTCAAGGAATAGCTGAACTTCTCGCGGTCCATATCTTTGACATGACTTTGAAAGCCGTCGCATTCGATCCCGAACCGGCCCCCATTTTGCGGCAGAAAAGCGAAGTCCAGAAACTGCGATTTGCGGTTCCAATCGTAAACTTCATATTCTGGATGCAAATGCTCAAGCGATTCAAACAGCGGCCACCACACATTCTGCAAAAACAGCCGCTCCGCAAAATTGTGACCTCTGACCAGCCTCCCCTTACGCTCCCCACTTCTCTCCGACGTATGCTGCTCGATGAATAAACGATGTGCTGCCTCAAACTCCATCTGATCCCCTCCCGGTAAATAAAAAAGAACGCCCACCTCCCGCAAACTAATTACGGGTAAATGGACGTTCTTCGTCTAATGCCAGTATAGCAACACAACCTGGCTATTTCTAGATGAAATAGGATCAGAGCAGCAAAACTTGCTGTATACCTTCCTTCCCCACCTAGGCTAAAGGGTTCCGGGGTTCCGGGGTTCCGGGGTTCCGGGGTTCCGGGGTTCCGGGGTTCCGGGGTTCCGGGGTTCCGGGGTTCCGGGGTTCCGGGGTTCCGGGGTTCCGGGGTTCCGGGGTTCCAGAATTACGAGAGTACTGGTTCCTCCCCCGCCCCCCTAAATACTACTGCCGGCTGCGCCCGTGCATCGTGATCGCTTCCTCGACCTTGATGCAGCGGTCCATGATCGCCGTCATGCCGTGCTCTGCGGCAATGTCAGCAGCCTCCTTGCTGATAATGCCCTGCTGGAGCCACAGCACATGTGCGCCGATATCAGCTGCCTCCTGCGCCACTTCGGCGCAGTATTCGCTGCGGCGGAACACATTGACAATGTCCACCGGCTCCGGTATTTCAGCCAGCGTATGGTAGCATTTCTCCCCTAGAATCTCTCCGTCTACTGTAGGGTTAACCGGAATAATCCGGTATCCGCGGCTCTGCATCGCATAAGCCACCATATAGGAGGTACGGTCCGATTTGTCAGAAAGACCTACAACAGCAATATTACCTGCGGAAGCAAGAATATCACCGATTTGCTCCCGGGTCGGGTTCTCAAAGCTCATGTTTGTTACCCCTTTCGCTTTAGTGCCGAATCAGCAGGTGAAACCAAAACTTCCTATTATAAGCGGACTTCACCTGGATCAGCATCCTACATTGTTATTGTACCCACTCCACATTTGCTCCAAGCGCACGCAGGTGGTCGAAATATTGCGGATAGGACTTGGCGACATGATGGGCGTCCTTAATCAGCAGCGGCTTACGGGCACGAAGGCCCACTACCGTCAGCGCCATAATTACCCGGTGATCATAATGCGCATTGATCGTTACTCCGCCTTCGACACCCTCAGGCATGCCGTGCACGATGATCTCATCGCGGCGCTCCTCAACCTTGGCTCCGGCGCGGGTCAGCTCCGCCAGATAGTCGGTAATCCGGTCGCATTCCTTATAACGCAAATTCTCCACGTTGTAGAAACGCGAGGTCCCTTCGGCAAATACCGCCGCCGCCACCATCGCCAGCACGGCATCGGTTGCCGCATCGCCGTCGAATTCCACAGCCTTTAGAGTGCCGTTCCCCTGCACATGCACTGTTCCGTCTTCGTGAGTAAGCGGTACTTCCATCATACGCAGCACATCCACAATTGCCCGTTCTCCTTGCTTGCTCTTCTCGGCAAGCCGGTGAATTTTCACATCCGATTGGGTGACAGCCGCTGCCGCAAGCACAGCCGCAGATCCCGGATAATCCCCCTGCACAGTGTAAGACTTGGCCGCATAGGCCTGGCGCCCCGGCACCTTAAAGGACATATAATCGTCAGCAGCATGAACTACGATTCCTGCCTGCTCCAGCACCTCCAGCGTCTGGCCGACAACAACCTTCGACTTCAGATCATCCAGTACGACGATCTCGCTGTCCTCTTCTAGCAGCGGCGTCAGGAAGAGCAGCGCACTAAGATACTGTGAGCTGACTGCACCGGAGACGGTAATCCGGCCGCCAACCGGCTTGCCGCCGCGAATGGTTATCGGAAGTCTCCCATTATTATGCTCCACTTGAACACCAATCTGGCCGAGTGCTGCAATGAGGTCATCATGCGGGCGTTTGCCCAGAGAATCCGGGTACGTGTTCACGAAAGTCACCTCCGGGCTCAGCGCAGCTACAGCCATCAGAAAGCGCAGGACGGCCCCGGCATTCCCTACATTAAGTTCCTTGACGTCACGGGGATGCCGGCCAAAGCCTTGAATGACAATCTTCTCTTCATCCTCCGTAAGCACTGCTCCAAGATCGGCAATACATCTGCGGATCGCATCGCTGTCCTCACTATGTGCAGGATAGTAGATCGTGCTGACGCCCTCGGATAGAGCGGCAACAAGCAGGTAACGTGTAGTGTAATTTTTGGAAGACAAAGCTCCAAATTCTCCTTGCAAAGCTGGCGTCGGCCTAACAATAACGTCCATGATATAAGCGCTCCTTAGTTAATGTAGTTGATATATAGTGCTTCGTTTGACAGGCTATTCTCCACTTGTGTTATCATTAAACCAATCTTCCGATAGAAAAGAGGTCACAACCATGAATGAGATCCCCCAAATTACACCGCAGGAATTGCGGAAGCGTCTGGAGACAGGCGAAGACCTTGTATTGATAGACGTACGTGAAGATGATGAAGTCGCCTTCGGGATGATTCCCGGCGCTCAGCATATCCCAATGGGCGAGATTCCGCAGCGCACGGAAGAGCTCCCGGCAGAGACCGAGATCGTCTTCATTTGCCGCTCAGGTGCCCGCAGCCAGCGTGTCTGCGAATATCTGCAGCAGTTCGGCTTCAAAGGCTCCAACCTCAGCGGCGGAATGATTGAATGGAATGAAAGTGCAGAGGCGTAAGCCGCACACAAGTATACTTAAAAGCTCAACCGCGGTAATGCATTAAAATATGCTGCGACACTTCTGCCGCACTCAGCTCCGAAGTATCGACTGTGCAATGCGCGAAACGGTAAGCCTCCCGGCGCTGCTCCATGATGGTGCGGACCCTTTCCTGCGCGTTGCCAGCGAGCAGCGGCCGGTTCTGATCTCCGCTGACGCGGGATAAGATGACTTCTTCCGTGGCCGTAAGCGCCACAACAAGCCCATTTTCCAACATCATCCCGGCATTCCCTGGAGCCAGTGCTGCACCTCCGCCTGTCGAAATAATTCTGCCCTCTCCTTCAAGCATCCGCTGAAGTACTGCAGTTTCAACCTTACGGAAATACGCTTCACCGCCATCGGCAAAAATATCGGCAATACTCTGGCCTTCACTCTCTATAATGACATGATCCAAATCAACCAGTTCAAAGCCCAGTTCCTCCGCCAGCATGGCACCCACTGTTGACTTACCTGTGGCCATCATTCCTACAAGGATAATATTTTTACGCAAGGTATTGTAACTCTGTTGTTGTTCTAACTCCCCAGTCATGACTACCCTCCAACCGCGACATTTGTCATATCATAACACAGGGTCAAAACTTTGCACAATGCGATTCCCTTCCTGTAGATTCCGAAAAAAAGGCCCGAAAGCCTCCCGGGTGCGGGAAGCCGTTCGGGCCGCTGATTGCAGCAGAGCCAAATAACCTATTCAGCGAGCCAGTTGTGGTGGAAGACGCCTTCCTTGTCCACACGCTTAAAGGTATGGGCGCCGAAGTAGTCACGCTGTGCCTGCAGCAGATTCGCAGGCAGGCGTTCCGTACGGTAGCTGTCATAGTAGGCCAATGCACTTGCGAACCCGGGAACAGGAACCCCTTGAGTTACAGCAGCGGCAACAACCTTACGCCATGCGGATTGGTACGAACCCATGATGTCTTTGAAGAACGGATCCAAGAGCAGGTTCTTCAGCTCTGGATTGGTTTCATAGGCATCCGTGATATTCTGGAGGAAACGGGAGCGGATAATGCAGCCGCCGCGCCAGATTTTGGCCAGACTGCCGTATTTCAGATCCCAGCCGTATTCGTCGGAAGCTACGCGCAACTGCGCAAAGCCTTGCGCATAGGATACGATTTTGCTCGCGAACAACGCTTTGCGCACATTTTCGATAAATTCTGCTCTGTCACCTTGGAAAGGCTCGGTTTCCGGTCCGCTCAGCACTTTGCTGGCTTCTACACGCTCATCCTTCATTGCAGACAGGAAGCGTGAGAATACAGATTCAGTAATCATGGACAGCGGCACGCCAAGATCAAGCGAGCTCTGGCTTGTCCATTTGCCTGTTCCCTTTTGGCCGGCGGCATCGAGGATAACGTCAACCATCGGTTTGCCGGTTTCTTCATCATATTGTGCGAAAATATCCGTTGTGATTTCGATCAGATAGCTGTCCAGCTCGCCGCTGTTCCACTCTTTGAAGATGCTGTGCAGCTCTTTGGCATCCAGACCAAGCACATCCTTCAAAAGCTGGTAAGCTTCGCAGATCAGCTGCATGTCGCCGTACTCGATGCCGTTGTGCACCATTTTTACATAGTGTCCTGCACCGTCCGGTCCGATATATGTACAGCAAGGCTCTCCGTCCACTTTGGCCGAAATTGCCGTAAGGATAGGTTCAACAAGCTTATATGCACTTTCTTGACCGCCTGGCATAATGGAAGGTCCTTTAAGCGCGCCTTCTTCACCGCCGGAAACTCCGGTACCGATGAATCGGAAGCCTTTTTCTTCCAGTTCTTTGCTGCGGCGAACCGTATCAGGGAAATAAGCGTTGCCGCCGTCGATAATAATATCGCCTTGATCAAGATGCGGCAGAAGCTGCTCAATTGTGGCATCGGTAGCTTTGCCCGCCTGAACCATGATCAGAATTTTACGCGGTACTTCGAGTGATTCTACAAACTCTTCAATGGAAAAAGTGCCCACCAGATTTTTGCCTTCCGCTTCGGCAACAAGATCATGTGTCTTCTCCGGGGAACGGTTGAATACCGATACGGTAAAGCCTCTGCTCTCGATGTTTAGAGCCAAATTTTTACCCATTACCGCTAAGCCAATTACGCCGATTTGTTGTTTTGCCATCTGGTCCTCCACCCTTTGCATCCTATATTTTTGTGAAATCCATTTCTCGCAGTATAAGAATACCACCCTTTGTCAGATACAGCAAAGTTCCGCCTGCGAAATAGAGATCAATTTCATTGACAAAGTCCTTAAGTTGAAGGAAATTGCTCACAATGACTATTTTAACGTTTTTACCGCCAGAAGTGAACCCCTGTCCACAAGTTGAAATACAAAGTTAGGGCACCCCTGCTGAGGGATGCCCTTAACCAAATGAAGCCGATCTTTGTTACCATTCAAGCATATTTAGCTCCCGTTGCAAAAAGCTGAGTTCAGCCATACAGGACTCTGCAAGTGCAGCATCTTCACTGCGAAGGGCCTCATTTAACCGGTCCAGCTGTTCATCAACCTCAATCCTCCGCTGGCGGATCCGCTCTTCTCCTTCACCGGAGTAAAAAAGCTTTGTCAGCTCCTGATCCGTGAGCATCGGCCCTTTCTGATACAGTACACGCTGCTGATACCCGGAAATTTCCACCAGACGGATCACTTCACCAAATAAAATATTCTCAATGATAATCTGGCGGTCACGGAAACGTTTGACTACGGCATGACCTCGCATATCGCCAATCAGCTTCTCCATCCATTCGGACAGGCGCGCATCACGGATCATATAATCGCCTACCAGCTTGTAACCATCCTTAATCCGCTGGAAGCGGAGCTTTACCAGCTTGCGGCCGGTGCGCACCGAAATCAAAAAAACACTTTCATTCTCACTCCAGTAAAGGGAATAGCCATCTTTTATCAAGTCCTTAATGAGATCCTGTATATGCTGTCGGTCAAACCGCAGCTCCAGATTGCAATACTCCACTTCGTCATTTTTGTTCACGGCACTCCCCCCTAACAGCTTTGCTTCTGCAAAACCAGCTTTATTAGCTTTTTTCCTAGGTAAAATTGACTGCCGGACCTCCACTTGCGATCTTAACTTTGCGTTCGTCTTACTCTTATTTTATACTTCATTTTATGTAGCGGTAACTTGGTTTATTGACTATTTTTACCCGTTTCCTGCTAATCCCAAACGCTTCCCGCTGTTTTTACTGGATTTAGAGGCTTTGAGATGGAAATATGCGGCAGCTGCAGCAATTTCAGCAATGCTTACATGCATGCGAATCTATCTTTTGAACAAGGAGACGCTATAATGCCATTTCAAGGATTTACACATGATGATTTTGCAGTATTTCAAATTGAGGGCCTGGAGCCGAGAATGGATGCCCTCATTGCCCGGGTGCGGCCTAAACTGAATGAGCTTGGCAACGAACTTGCTCCAGTCCTGTCCGCGCTGTGCGGAGAAGAAATGTTCCCGCATGTAGCCAAGCACGCCCGGCGCACCGTTCATGCCCCGAATGATACATGGGTGGCCTGGGGCCCGAATAAACGCGGGTACAAGGCTCTGCCGCATTTCCAGGTCGGTATGTTCTACAGCCACTTGTTTGTTGTTTTTGCCATTATCTATGAGAGCTCCAACAAGGGGGTCTTCGCGGATGCACTGGCGAAGCAATCTGCAGCTATCCGCGCCGGGCTTCCGGGAAGCTATTTCTGGTCGACCGACCACTTGGATCCTAAGGGAATCCGGGAATCAGACATGGACGACCGGCAGTTCGCCGAGCTTGCCCGCAAGCTGAAGGAAGTCAAGAAAGCCGAGATTACGTGCGGTCTGCGGATCGGCAAAGATGATCCGATTTTGTCGGATGAGGATAAGCTACTTGAGCTTATCCAGCAGACCTTCGAAACGCTGCTACCCTTGTACCGTATGTCCTTCTAGACACATACAAAGTCTATGGCTGCAATAAAGCCGCAGGTTGACGGATGATTCACTCCGTCAGCCTGCGGCTTTATTGGTGTCACCGGCCGATGCCAACCCGCTCCAGATCAGCTTGTTCCTGTCTTTAATTTTGTCCGATGGACAATAAGCAGATGCAGTCCGAACAGCAGCACCATCACAAATGAGCTGGCCAGAAAAGGAGCGCTATGGCTGACTGAATCCCACAGTCTGCCTGACAGTACAGGGCCTGCTACCATGCCGGAGCCTTGGAGTGTCAGGAAAAGGCCCCATACGGTGCCCCGCTCCCCCTTAGGCACCTGCAAGGCAATAAAGGCGTTCCAGGCCGGAAGAATAAGTGCATAACTAACACCAACCAGCGCAACAGCGCAGAAGGCCAGCGGCAGCCAGCGCACCTGGGAGAAGAAGGCCAATGAACCGGCTGCCAGCAGAAATCCAATGTTCAGAAACACCGTAGTCCCAATCCGGTCCACCAGTTTCCCGGCGGGAATGAGCGCCAGCACCGTGATCCCCCCACCGGCAATGAGCAGCAGGCTGAACTGATTCGGCGTGACATGCAGCTCCGAATGGGCAAACAAAGTAACTACCGGTGTCATAAGGCCGATGGCGAAAGCCTGCAGAAATAATGCCGGGAACAGCAGCCGGCTTACCTTCAGCGAGCTTCTGACCGCGTGCATCGTCCGCTTGAGGCTCTGCAGCGGCTGAAACGGTTTGCGCTGTTCTACAGGAACTTCTTCACTGTGGATGTCACGTACAACATGGGGAGCATGTCCACCAATTTTGGACGGGAGCAGCAGGGCAACGGCAGCAACAGCAGCTGCGCATCCCATAAGCACAAGAAATACCGTGCGGTAGCTTTGACCGCCATGATCCATCAGAAAATTCATCGTGATCGGCCCGATCCCGGTTCCGGCCAGCGAAGCCATCTCTACCGCACCCATCGCCGCACCGCTGCTGCCGCTCTTCGTAGAACCGGCCAGCTCCGTAATCCCTGTCATTGTGCAAGGCCACAGCGGGGAGGTTCCAATTCCAAGAATCAGGCAGGCTATGGATAAACTGACCGCATCTTTAGCATAGACAATCATCCCTACCGCTACTACCAGCAGCAGCAGGGCGCCCGTCATTGTCCAGCGGAAGCCGATACGCTCCATCACCCAGCCGAACGGGCTGCGGAAGAGGTTGTCCCCCAGATATTGCAACGCAAAAGCAAAGCCTACCACCGTTACCGACAAGCCGAGGATATTCTCCATATACACAGGCAGGAGGGCGACAAGCAGCGAGCCTTTCACAAATTCCACCAAAAAGATAATAGCCCACATTTCCATAATGAAGGGCGAGGCCAAGCTGATATGCATACGTTGTGCTACTTTGCCAGACATTAGATCACATCCTAGTATTATGTTGATTGATTTGTTATACTGATGCTTGCTTGAAAAAAACTATTCGCGAAAGGTTGTGACAGCATTAAATGGATCAACACCGTACTCCCCTCTTCACTGCTCTCAAAAAGCATGCCGCTGGAAACCCAGTTCAATTTCATATTCCCGGGCATAAGAAGGGGCTAGGAACCGATGCCGAATTCCGTGAGTTTATCGGCGATAACGCTCTATCCATAGATTTGATCAATATCGCACCGCTTGATGATCTTCATCAGCCTACCGGCGTAATACAAGAAGCTCAGAAGCTGGCTGCGAAGGCTTTCGGCGCCGACTATACGTATTTTAGCGTACAGGGCACGAGCAATGCCATCATGACTATGATCCTCTCTGTCTGCTCAGAAGGAGACAAAATAATTGTGCCGCGCAACATTCACAAATCCGTGATGTCGGCAATTATTTTCTCCGGAGCCAAGCCTGTTTTCGTCTCACCTGTTCAGGATGAGAATCTTGGGATAGACCACGGCATTACCACCAGCTCGCTGGAACGAGCATTAAGGCGCCATCCGGACGCCAAAGGAGTTCTAGTAATCAATCCAACGTATTTTGGCGTATGCGCTGACCTGCGTTCGATTGTTGACCTGGCCCACAGCTACGGGGTTCCCGTATTGGTGGACGAGGCACATGGAGTATTGATTCATTTTCATGAGGATCTTCCGGTATCAGCCATGCAGGCCGGTGCCGACATGGCGGCAACCAGCGTTCACAAGCTGGGCGGCTCCATGACGCAGAGCTCGGTGCTTAACGTGAATGCCAAAACCGGGCTGGTCAACCCGCAGCGGGTACAGACGATTCTCAGTATGCTGACAACAACTTCTACCTCATATATTTTGCTTGCGTCACTGGATACTTCCAGACGCAATCTGGCTCTGAATGGCCATGAAATGGCCGAGAGAACGATAGCCTTGTCCAATTATGCCCGGGAGGCCATCAACAACATCGACGGTCTGTATAGCTTTGGCAGAGAGATTCTTGGCACAGAGGCCACCTTTAATATTGATCCAACCAAGCTTAACATTCATGTCCGCCATTTGGGAATAACCGGTTATGAAACAGAAAATTGGTTGCGCCAAAAGTATAACATCGAAGTAGAACTAAGCGACATGTATAATATTCTTTGCCTGATTACGCCTGGTGATACCCAAGATTCCGTAGATAAGCTGCTTTCCGCCCTGCAGGTATTGTCAGCCATCCATTACAGCAAAGGTGAGATCTATGAGCTAAAGGTGCAGGTGCCGGAAATTCCACAGCTTGCCCTTATTCCAAGAGATGCCTTTTATGCGGATACTCAGGTAGTTCCGTTCCGCGAATCCGCAGGTTATATCATTGCGGAATTCATCTATGTTTATCCTCCGGGCATTCCGATTTTGCTCCCTGGTGAAGTAATTACCCAGGATAACATTGATTATATCATCGACCATGTGGAAATCGGGCTGCCGGTCAAAGGTCCGGAGGACCGCAGCATCAACTTTGTCAAGGTAGTCGTGGAAGCCGATCCGATCTCTTGATCGGCCGGCCTTCCGCAAAACATAGGCATTCATACAAAAACCCGATACTATAGGTATCGGGTTTTTGCATACAAGCCTCAGGGCTGAATCCACGCAACCTCAGGCTGTGCTACACTGAAATCTATTCTTGCTGGGCAAGCAGCTCGTTGTAAGCTTGTTCAACGGCTTTCCATTCAGCTTCATCTTCAATGTTGTAAAGCACCATTTCTTCATCTTCTTCTTCCATGCGCAGAATGATGCCGTCCGCTTCAGGGTTTTCGCGTTCCAGCAACAGCGCGTATAATTTCTCGCCCACATCGAACGTTTCTACCAGCACCATTTCTACATCTTCGCCCTGCTCGTTCGTCAAGGTCAGCACAAACTCCTCGTGCTCATGGTCGTGATCATGTCCGCAACCGCATGCTTCACCATGTTCATGGCCATGCTCATGTTTGTGATCGCTCATTGAAATACCTCACTTTGAATTGAATTATCCTACATTTGGTATCGTAACACGTATGATAAGTTCAGGTCAATTTGAGGGCAGTGCAAAATACCTAATCTAGTGCAGTGATTACCTTCTCTGACACAAGTACGTAATCTACATTCTTGGAGGCTTTAATATAGAAGCCCACCCGGTACTTCCCGGACTCTTTAAAATCATAGGTGAACTCTGAGGTAGAGAACCAGAAATCTTCTTTTTTCGAACCGCCCAGCTCCTGCGACTGAATGTCCTTCACATTTCCCGATGGATCGGTAATGGCTACTTTTACTGCTGTGATGCTATCTGTCAAGCTGTCCACCTGTGACAACACCTTAAATTTGAGTTTTCCGATATTCACGTTACCAAATACATCATCGCCCTTATACAGAATAATCTGTACATTCGGCTTAAGAATGGTCACTTTGCCTGAACCGTCCCAGTTCACGACGCCTCCAGCCTCCCTGGCCGGGATATAAGCCTTGCCATCAATCAAATAGCCGCCATCAGCCATTTCCTTCCCATTGTTCCATACCCTGATTTTCTGATTTACAGCGTCCGCGAACAATAATGAACTTCCCATCAGGGAAAATACAACTACGCACAGAGCAACTTTTTTCCACCTCATAAGCAGAGACCCTCCAAATAATTCATGCTGTTAATATATACTGCCGAGGGTGACACAAGTTGCGCCGAAGTACGATGAAAATTTCATTTCTGTCATCAAAATGTTACTATATTGAAAATATAACGTTAACCTGCTTTGGCAACAATTAGAACTGGAGGATTTTCGGTATGACTATACAACTGCAAATGATAGGTACGGGTGATGCTTTTTCCAATAACTACCATAATAACAACGGGCTGCTGCTGGATGGCAACTTCTCGCTTCTCATAGACTGTGGTGCTACAGCCCCGCTCGCCATGCATCAATTAGGGCGATCGTTCCGTGAGGTGAACGCGACGCTAATCACACATATCCATAATGATCATGTCGGCGGGCTGGAAGAGCTGGCAATAGAGTTGATGCAGGATAATAACCGAAAAATGCAGCTGCTGTTGCCAGAGACACTGCTCAAACCGCTGTGGGATCACATCCGCAAGAGCGCTCGCTCAAAGGAAGCCCGTGCAGATTCCCTCGAAGAAATGTTCAATGTAACCACCCTGCGTCCAGGTGAGTCTTACACCCTTTCCCCGGAAATTACACTGCAATTGATTCGCACCCCGCATATTCGCGGCCGGGACAGCTACTCGCTGCTGCTGAATAACGATATCTTTTACAGCGCCGATATGACCTTCCAGCCTGAGCTGCTGATCAAGCTTGTCCGCAAGCACGGCGTCCGGAAGATTTTTCACGACTGTGAGCTCAGCGGATCGGGGCAGGTTCATACTACCCTCCGGGAACTGATGTCTTTGCCTGATGATGTACGCAAGCTGATCTATTTAATGCACTACAGCGACCGGAAGCCTGAATTTGAGGGGATGACCGGAGACATGGAGTTTCTTGTTCAGCATGAGATATATGAGCTTTGAGGTTCAGTTTCCCGTATCTTTATTAACTGCAGTTTATAACCTTGAAGCTGCAAGTAGAAATAGAAGGATAACTTATAGCGTGAAGCATACAAATTCTTATATTTCAAAAAAGCCGGACAGGCAGTGTCAACTGACACTGCCTGTCCGGCTGTTCTTATTTATGCGGTTTTAGAATTGCGGCAGCTGATCCAGATTATTCGTGGGATCGCCATCCGCATCGCCACGGATGTATAACTCGCCATCTCTGCCTTTGAACACATTCACTCCGGCTATGCTTCCCGCTTGAATCTCCTGCAGCGCTTGCTGGTAGTCCAGCACACGTCCTGAAGAGGTCTGGAACTTCATCAGGTCGCCGTCACCGTTTCTTTGGGCCGCTGTAAACCGTTCACGTTCATTGTTCATCACTTAGGATCTACTCCTTCGCGCTCGGATTGGCCAATAGGCTCAACTCTAGCTTGCCCCGCTAACGAAAGAATATGTACTTTGAGGTTTAAAGCGTTTTCTGCATTCTCACATGCAAAATACCTGCATCATAGAATGGCTCTGGAGAGATCACTTCATACCCCAGCTTGTTATAAAAGGCTTCCGCCTGGCATTGTCCATCAAGGATGGATGATTCGAGGCCCAGCTCACGGGCAAGCTCCTCCAGCGCCAACAGCAGGATACGCCCGTATCCCTTGCTGCGGTAGTCTTTGTCGACTGCGATACGCTGCATTTTCGCAGTGCCTGCTTTATAATAAATCAATCTTCCGGTAGCTACCGGGAGACCCTCATCCATCAGCAAGATATGATGCACATTGTCGCCGATTACATCATACTCATCAATTTCCTCTTCTTCCGGTACCTTTTGCTCTTCAACAAATACTTTTTTGCGGATGTCCAGTCCCATCTGGAGCTGTTCATCTGTCGTTACATGTACGATTTCCGCCGCCATACTTCCACAGGTCTCCTCTCTTTATATAAAAACGATAGTTGACCCATTATACAGAATTTTCATTACGCTGTGAAGAGAGCCTTTATTCAACCGAATAGACCTCAGTGGAAATCGAGCGTTCGTATACATCCTCTAATACAGGCGATAAAGGGCTGTCTAAACCTTCAGGTTTTCCATCCAAACCAGTCATGCTCTGGATCTCCACAACACTCGGCGCCTGATAGGACGAAGCACATCCAACTGCCGTCAGAAGCAGCATTAAACAGACCACCGCTTCCCAAATCTTAATTCTGCGCATCCCTTTCCCTCCTATCGTCTTCTGCTCTACACAGCTTTGACGATTCGTGAGTTTATTAAACTGATTAGCGGTCTTTGATGAATCCAGATTCAAAAACCGCATTAATCGCTTGACTTCTACCGCGTTCCTGCCGTAAGATAACCATTAATTAGGATAACCACAAAAGCTAAGAAGAGAAAGAGTACCTTGGCCAATCTTTCACAGAGAGCTCCGGACGCTGAAAAGGAGCAAAGAAAATCCAAGGGAATATGGTCTCTGAGCTGCGCATCGAACCCCTCCAGGAGGGTTGTAGGCTGCGCCGGAACCCGCATCCGTTATCGTGCTAGGGTATACCCGCGAACAGCGGACGTACCTGAAGAGGTGAATGCCGCAAGGCATTGATGAAGTTGGGTGGTAACACGTGAGCACAGGCTCTCGTCCCTTTTGGGGACGGGAGTCTTTTTTGTTGCCCAAAAATGCTCCCGGGGCGAGTGGGAGTAACGCTCACAAAACTTTAGTATATGCTTCCGAAGCGAGTTTTGTTCGAAGGACAATCTGGAAGTAACGCTCACAAAACTTTAGGAGGAGATAAAATGTCCAATGTCTTTATCGGAGGGGCGTGGCCTTACGCCAATGGCTCTCTGCATCTGGGAAGACTGGCAAGCATTCTGCCCGGTGACATTCTGGCCCGTTACCACCGGGCTAAAGGTGATCGGGTGCTGTATGTGTCCGGCAGCGATTGCCATGGTACACCGGTGGCTGTCCAGGCAGCCAAAGAGGGCGTAACGCCGGGTGAATTCGCCGACCGCTATCATGAGGAATTTGCGGAGTGCTTCGACAAGCTTGGTTTCACTTACGATTTATATACGCGGACAGATCAGGAAACCCACCACACGGTCGTTCGTGAGCTATTTCTTAAACTTCTGGACAACGGGCACCTGTACAAAAAGACAACGCTCCAGTGCTACTGCGAGCAGGATCAGCGGTTTCTACCTGACCGGTACGTGGAGGGAACGTGTCCGGTCTGCGGGCAGCAGGCACGCGGCGATCAATGCGATTACTGCTCCACCCTGCTCGACCCGTCCGATCTGCTGGACAGATCCTGTAAAATCTGCGGAACCCCTCCGGTACTGCGGCCTACAGAGCATTACTATCTTTCTCTTTCAAGCTTTCAAAAGGAACTGGCAGACTATGCGGAATCATCTCAGGGCTGGAGGGATAATGCCGTCCGGTTGACTCAGCGTTATCTGCAAGAGGGGCTTCAAGACCGCGCGGCTACCCGTGATCTTGATTGGGGCGTGGATGTGCCGGTAGACGGATTTACCGGTAAAAAAATCTACGTATGGATCGAAGCGGTCAGCGGCTATCTGTCCGCCAGCAAGCAGTGGGCCGCAGAGTCAGGAAACCGTTGGGAGGATTTCTGGCTGGAGAATCGCGACAGCGCCGCTGAGGATGGCAAGGCAACTTCTTATTATGTGCATGGGAAAGACAACGTGCCTTTTCATAGTCTGATTTGGCCGGGCATATTATTGGGAGTGGGCGGATTGCATTTGCCTGACCGTCTGTTTGCCTGCGAGTACATGACGCTGGAGGGGCAGAAATTCTCTACCAGCCGCAACTGGGCGGTCTGGGTACCGGATATTCTAAGCCGCTATCAGCCGGATTCAATCCGGTACTTCCTGATTGCGAACGGCCCCGAGAAGCGTGATACCGACTTCTCCTGGAGGGAGTTCATCCACAGCCATAATGGCGAGCTGCTCGGTGCCTTCGGCAATTTTGTAAACCGCAGCCTGGCCTTCATAAATAAAGCCTTCGGGGGTTGTGTGCCGGAGGGAATACTGGAGCCTAAGTGGAGAGCGAACTTCGACACCTTATACGCCGAAGCCGGCAGGCTGATCGAATCCGGGAGTTTTAAGGAGGCTCTGGAGTTTATCTTTGGTTATATTCGCCAAGCCAATAAATACTTTGATGAACAGAAACCCTGGCTGCAGATCAAGGAAGACCGCAACACCTGCGGAGATACCCTCTACACCTGCGTACAGATCATTGCTAATCTGGCTAATCTGCTGAATCCGTTCATTCCTTTTTCCTGTGATGAGCTCCGCATCTTCTTGTCCCTTGATGAGGCTGGATGGCAGCAGTCCTCTGTTCAGGCAGGACAGAACATCCATGAACTGAAGCTGCTCTTCGAACGCATTGATACTGTACGGATTGAAGAGGAAACAGCCCGGCTGGAATGCCAGATGCTAAGTAACTAACCCTTTTGAATCTCCACCACTTAGCTGACGCTTGAAGGAGGGATTCTTGCGAACAGAGGAGCAACCTCCTCTTATGGGCAAGCGACCCCTGCGTTCCTGCAGTTCTACGTTTTATTTTTATAGGTAATTGCTATACCGCTAACTGTTTGATATTATGAGCCGTATTTTCATCCCGATCATGGTGTGTTCCGCAAGCTACACATGTCCATTCTCGAATCGAGAGGTTCTTCACTTCGGGATGGATCGTGCCGCAAACGTGGCACTGCTGACTGGTCGGCTCGAAGGTGCCGGCAACCCGGAGGGTTCGTCCATACCAGGATGCTTTATACGTGAGTTGTCGCACCCATTCGCCCCAGGAGGCATCAGCGATGGACTTGGAGAGTTTGGGATTTTGAATCATATTCGCCACACGCAGATGTTCGATGCTGATCGTTTGGCACTCACGGATCAGCTTCGTTGTCATCTTGTGGAGAAAATTGTTCCGTGAATTTGCAATGTGTTCGTGAATACGGGCAATGTGTTTCTTGGCTTTCTTCCAGTTGGAGCCCCCTGGTGTGCGTCTTGCCAAACGCCGCTGCCATAGCACAAGCTTTTTCTCGTATTGACGGTAAAACCTGGGGTTGGCAAAATGCTCCCCGCTTGAGCACACAGCGTATTCCTTAAGCCCCAAGTCAATGCCGATATGTGCATCTGCTTGACAAAATACTTATCGCTGGCGTTTTGCCGTACCGTAGCGGACAGTATACGACCCTCCAGCTTCCGAGAGTTGGCGAAACGCATCCAGCCGAGCTTGGGAAGCTTCAATCGGTTGCCTTCAATGGCGATATTTCCGTTCGTGAATTTCGTGGTGTAGCTTTGTACTGGATGCTTCCGGCTTTTGAAGCGCGGAGCTTGATTTTGCTTTTTGAAAAAGCGGTCAAAGCTATCTGCCACATGCCGAACGGCAGACTGTAAAGCAATACTATCGACTTCTTTGAGCCAGTCATATTGTGTTTTTAGGACGGGGAGCTGTGTCGCACAGGTCTGATAGGACAAGCCTTTGCCCCCTTTTGTAGTATTTTCTTACAGTATAGCACATATGTTCGCTGCCTCTTCATTCCAGGCAAGAACCTCGGAACTTTCATTGCTGATGAAAGACGGATAGGGCAGCTGCCCGATGATTTCCCTCCACTGCGGATTAAGCGTTGTACTAATAGAAGAAACAGCTGCACGCTCATGGGGATTCCATAGCTCGAACAGATGTTGCTGCTCATCCGGCGTCAGCTGCAGTGCCCTCCCGATATTCTCGATGATATCCCTGGATGCGGTTACTTCTCTGCCCTGCTCCAGCCAGGTATAATAAGTTGCACTGACACCTGCCAGCATAGCGACCTCTTCCCTTCGAGTCCCTGTGTTCTTCGTTGGCTATTGGATGCTTTAAACCCTGCCTGTTCAGGCTGAAACCGGTTTCGGCGCGATTTCAGATAATCGCCGAGCGTTTTGGCTTTACTATTCGCATTAAGCATATACAACCCCTTCTCACTGAATCATTACGATCCATTTAATTTAACACGTTCCATACTTAAACCTTTGTCCGTGCTTGCTTCCCTCAACGATTCCACTAGCAGCAACTATCACGGAGTTAAGGCGTCTATTTTAATGAAATTCCATTAATTGTTATCCATTAAAACGGATGTTCATCATTGAGCAAGCCTGCACGTTATGTGTCGCACAGCGTCAGAATAAAAAAAGCGCCCGAACAGTTATAAATGCAACTGCTGCGGACACAATTTTGTTCAACTTTTACTGAGCTAAAGCAATTCCCTGCAGCATTGCTGCAATGGCCTCAACGGAACCGTTCCACAGCTTCTCGCCAAGATCCCTACTGGCATGGGTTGGGTCACCTATGACGCCTGTTGTGGAATATTTGCCAAAATCCAGATTGGGATCATCCCATTCCGGCTCACTGCTGCCAGGATTAAAAATCTGCGCTTCCCTAATATCCTCAGGATGCTTATAAAGTCCCAGAGAAGTAGTGAAGCTGTCTGCATGACCACCCGGAATGTCGGGATCAGCATGCCTGCACCAGATCTCATGAAACGGATGATGGGGAATATCTACCTTGGCTTTTCCCTCATATTCCTGATTGAACCTTACTGCCAGATTGCCCAGCAAGTGACCGCCGCAGCCGCGAAAAATAAGCAGCTGTCTAAAGCCTTGGTCCACCAGGGAAGTCAGAACAGCGTATATTACATCTTCATACAGCTTCTGCGGAATATCGATAAAGCCGTATCCAAAGCTGCGGTGCTCCGGTGTAGGTCCAAAAGGAATTGTCGGTATCACCAGGGACTTGACTCCATATTTCAGTTTGGCCTGCTGCGCTGCTTCAATGGACAGCTCTGTGGCCAGCCATGTATCAAAATCAACGGTGGAGTGTGGACCCTGCTGCTCCGTACAGCCCGTCGGAATAATTGCCAGATAACCTTCCGCTGCTTTTTCTTTAATTTCCAAAAAGGTGAGCTTTCCGTATTCGACTGTCATTTGAATTTCCCCTTAGGTTGTCTAATAGTAATTAGTCGAAGCGAGGTGTTTGTTTATGCGCAGATTTTCATTGTGGCTGCCCTCCTAACCTTTCTTGCCGCAGGCCTTCTTCTGGATTTCCTGATCCATATCCTTAACATGAAACGAAGACAGCGCTTTAGCAACATTTGACCCTGAACGAGAAAAGAAGGCTAGCTACAGCTATCGAAGCTCTATACCTTCCGTTTCAGCGAGACGGCAAAATCCGGTTTGGTCTCATAGGCAATGTAGGATACTGTCCCTGCAAAATCCAAATAAGCCTGATAACGCGTGCGGATCGCCGGGCTTGTGATCTTGTCCAACACAAGCTCCTTAGCCACCCAGCAGCTTTCCGACGTTTCCTCTGAAACGGCAAGTTCTCCGCCCACCGGTTTACATACATAATCCAGCATTACTTTCGTCGGAACATCGGTGATGCCGTCATGCCATTTGTACATTCCCGTATTCGAATACACTCCGATCAGGTGAGAGACCTCGGTATCTATTCCGCTTTCTTCCTGAATCTCCCGGATGAGTGCATCCATCAGATTCTCTCCGGCCTCCACTTGCCCACCGGGGAATACCCAGCCACCATGAAATGTTTTGACCAAAAGCACTTCTCCCTGCTCATTCTCCACGATCCCGCCGACAGCCACAATATGAGTTGGCATAGCCATGTTATTAACCTCCCATGATCTTTATAGTTGAATATTGCACTGCTCAGCAAATTCATTGATTTTGGACAGCAATGCAGGATAGATCATCGGATAGGTTAACTCTTCCGGCACCTCCGTGAACCCGCATATTTCTTCCATTTCATAGGCCGGCAATTGTCCGAACTTATTAACGGTGGCCAGGTAGAGCTTTCCGAAACTATCCGGCATTGACTCTCCGGTAACCGAATAAATACTTATTGGAAATAACGTATAGTCTTCCGCTCCTGTCTCTTCATACAGTTCTCTTGCCGCTGCTTCATCAGGCGTTTCATTCTCGTCAATATGTCCACCTGCAAATTCCCATGTGGTCTGTCCACGCTGCCGAGCTAATATCCACTGCTCATTATGCCTTACGATAATAACGACGTAGGTTAGATTTTCTTCCTTTATTTCCGTTTCGTGTATAGTAACTTTCATTCACAAACATCTCCTTAGTCGGCAAAACCGATAGAGTTTTGGTGCATTACCGGATGCGACGTTCCTATTATCTCTGGTTTTAACCTATGTATAGAATGCCTTGATATTTCTTCCAACAGGAAAAGAATCACTCACCACTGTCTTCTCCCCGCTTCTCCTCACCCTTGCCCTGAGCGTTCAATTGCGCCCATATCTCCCGGGTCAAATCTTCGCCTTTATAATAGTCCACCCTATCCTCCGTTTCATACAGCTCTTCATACGGCAAAATATTGATTTTCCCGGAGTCAGGGTATTCCGCAACATCCAACCCGTTATTCGTCCGTAAATCGAGATAGCGGCAAGGCGTCTCCGTATGATTGAACAGCTGATGCGCACCTGATGGACCGGTTTCGAAAAATACCGTATCGCCCTCATGGACTTCCTGTAACCCGTCGGGAGTTCTTAACATAGCACCGCCCGCCAAAATCACAAACAGCTCTTCAGCATTTCTATGAAAGTGATACGGATACGAGTACTTGCCCGGGTCCAATGACCGGATATCAAAAATCAAATGCTTAGATTCTACCATCCCCGCCAGCTTCTCGCTGGTGTGCCAAGCAAATTCCGGAACCGGAGACTGCCTTTGTTTAAAAGAGATATTCTGTTCATTGAAAATGGTCGCCATGGAATTACTCCCTACGCATAAGTTATTTTAATCCGAGCATAGAGACTATGGAACAAGTTGTAAGTGAGTAAATTCATAGGCCGTGAAAAAAACATTGCCATCTCCTCACATCCTGTGGTATTATAAATTTCGTTGCAGGACGGTAGCTCAGCGGGAGAGCACTATCTTGACAGGGTAGGGGTCATGGGTTCGAACCCCATCCGTCCTATACTGCATCACTACGTAAAACTCCTTATTTTATAAGGAGTTTTTTCTTTTCTATCCCCACTCACATCCCACTTTTACCGCGTGAAAAATTGATTTGGGGACGGATTGGGAACGGAATTGAAAAAAAGAGTTACCATAAAGGCAACTCAATTGAAATTGATTTGTGTAGTTGTTAAATTATTATTTTTACTGACTTCTTTGTGATGCCTCTAGAGTGCTTAGCCAGTATTTCAATCCGTATGGACGAGTATCCTATATATATATCTCACAAATTCCCGTTAATACCTTTTGGGTCTTGATTCACAGATATGATACTCAAACGGACCACTCCAATATTATTTAAGTAGTTCTTCTGGAACTTCAGGTTGATGCACATACAACGCACTGTTTGTATTTGCAATGAATATCGCTACCATCGATAAGCATGTCGCCAAACCAGACACGATTCGAACATTCGCTTTTTTCAACATCTTTACTTCACCTCCTTTCTGGCAATTAATAGACTTAGAGATTGAGCAAAAAAACTCACGGCTATAGCAGATGAACAAATCATGACATTTGTAGCAACCAAGATCAGGCCGATTATTTTAAGCTTCGGATAGTGACGCTTGGGGATTCTAGTCTGCTTTTCAATTCCAATCGGCGCTAACCACAAGATGATCAAAAAACTGATTGCATTCATAACCTGTACAACTACTAAATTTACGTTAATAAAAGATAGCGCAGTAAACAATGTCGTAGTAAATATGACACACGCTACACCCGACTTAAGGTGAACACCGCCCGACGATTGCCGTAGTAATGCAAAAGAAATTAATATCGTTAAAGCTTCAGAAAAATTACCTGTGAGCAAAGATATAGCAAGTGTAATGACGATGATAAAAACAACATTTAGCACAACCTCTAATGCATACTTTAGAACCGCTTGCGATGCGGGGTGATCAGGAACAACTTTTTTTATATTGTAGGCTATCCTCTCAGATATACGATCAATCATTTTCTTTTTCCTTCCCGGTAGAGTAATAGATGAAGAAAATTGAGATCATTAAAAAGAACAATATATTCAAATAAATTTCGTTGTAATATAAAAGAATTGAGATTCCAATTAAGAAAATTATGATGATCGTCGTTAAAAAAATATCTTCTAACTTAAATCGAAGTTTCTCTATGTCAAAAGTAAAGCCTTTTCCTTTTCTGTAGTAGTGCCAAAAAAAGGAGCAAATAACTACGGAGGTGAGTACTTGTAATATGTATCCATTGCTTTTATTCCCTTCTATTGCTCCTATTGAACCGAATAAGATAAGTACAATAACAGTTTGTATGACTGCAAAAATAGCATATCCTGATATAGTTGCAATAACGGACAGTATGAGGGGCATCCTAACAACTGCAGCAAAGAATAATATGAATATTACTATCAGTATTAAAGGTGCGATATTGCTCATATCAAACTCTTTCCTCACCAAATAGCTCTGCAAATTTATTATTAAAGTAACAAACAAGGCTTGCCAAGCATGATGTTTCCACTTGAATCTAAAGAGCGACATAATCAAATAATAAATAGACATGAGCTCAATAGTCGAAAAGAACATGAATAGAATTGGCTCCCATGACAACACACAACACCGCCTGACATTATTTTCATTCAATGCATTAATTATAAATCCGAAATAGAGTTACCGTATACTACTTATTTACTACGAATTAGGTCTTTCAGGCGGCAATATCTCAAAACAATTCCCGCCATCCGCGAGCGCCACAGCAAGAACGGTCTATCTATCAGAGAAGTCGCAAGTCTGAAGACGAAGAAACCGCCAGCTCAAAAAGCCCGGCGGGTTATCATATCATTGGGTCAACCACACGAAACCAAGGCGGATAAGCTGAACATCAAATATCCATTCAAGAGTAGCGTTTATCCCTCTAGAGCATCATTAATATATTGAACAAACAATTTGTCCGAGAACAGAACAACCTTATTGTCCTTCGTCAGCATATAGATACTTTTAGCATCCGCACTTACATACACAGTATTGATCAGCTCATACAACTTCTGAATAACATCGCAAAGACTCCTCATATTTTCCGATCCGTTTATTTTGCGCCCCCTCCCCTAATTATTCAATAAGCATACAAAATGTGCCAATATACGTCAAAGAATAAACAGAAACAAACCCGCCAGGCACAAGCCCGGCGGGTTATGATACACATGCTCTACATCCAAATCTATCTTCCGTCGTTTTTAAAACTAGAAATCAGCAGTAGCAATTTGAATTGTACCTGTAGCAGGACCAACAGCTGTGGTCTGGAGAGCGGCTACCAACAGTAAAGCAACTTCCAACGTGAGGCTATTGGTTGGAGGTATTACATAAGTGATGACAGGAGCATTGACACGTGTAACTACAAGATTGATCGGAGCCGGACCGTTATTATTAACGGTAATTGTAGCATTTGCTCCACCGTTCAAGTTTTCAAAATAAGATTTACCAACATTGGCCGCCAGAGAGTAAAACTGCTGGGGTAAGAGAATCGACATAAGAATCACCTCCTAGAACTAGATATTGTATTCTATTCTTCCAAAGAAGAAATGTAATAGATAAGTGGATCAGTACCAAAACACATTTTACGATTATTACATAGTGGTGAAACTATCTTCTATGGCTTAAATTCAATCGCAATTAGATATAAAAAAAGACCCCGCCGGCATCCGGCAGAGTCAAATCATTCATGGACTTATCCCTCATAGGTAAACCGGCCTTTAGGCCAGTACCCGCAGCACATCCTCGATCTTCCGCTGGTGCGAAAGCACACCATAATTCATCCAGGCCATAAAATCCACCTCGTACACGTTGCGGTTGCGCACAGCGGGCAGGCTTCTCCATAGCGGAGTATCCAGCAGCTCCCGGCCTTCACCTTCCTGCCGGTCAAAAGTAATGAACAAATGATCCGCCGTCAGGCCTGACAACTCTTCACTTGTTAGGCTCACACGCTTCTGTCCCCGGGTGAGCTGCCGGACCAACGGATGCCGCTGGAGCCCAAGATCCTCATGCAGTACGCTTGCCGTATATCCCAGTTCCTCACATCCATAGAGCGCGACTCCGCAGGAAGATATCCTAAGTAAGGCTACCGTCTCTCCCCGGACGCTGCGGCTGAGGACCCGCTTCGCCTGCTGGGCCTGCTGCTCATAATGGCCGATGACCTCCTGTACATGCTCCGTTCTGCCGAAGACAGCAGCTGCAGAGCGCAGTGTTGCACGCCAGTCTTCCTGGTGAAACGGGAGTCTGAACAGCGGGGCAATCCGGCGGCACTCACCCAAATGCCAGCGCTGAAAGCCGTCATCCAGTATAATCAGCTCGGGCGTGTAACGGGAAAGCTCTGACCAATCTCCGGTGGAAATATCAAACGTTGGCACCTGATCCAGACCCAGGTACTCTTGCTTGCCCCACTGGGCATGACAATATTGAGCCACCGGAGTAATGCCCAAAGCCAGCAGATAATCCTCCAGAAAAGGCGCGAATACACGGACCCCTTCCTGATGAAGGCTCCTGTATTGACCGGGTGTAACACCTACTGCTCCCTTGAAACGCCGGTTAAAATAATACTCATTGCTATAGCCGACAGTCAGTGCAATATCATGCAGGCGGTCCTTGGTCAGAAGCAGCTGCTGCTGCGCCCGTTCGATACGGAGGCCGTTCAAATGCCCCAAGGGAATCTTGCCGGTAATCTCTTTAAAAAGCTGTGTATAACGCGCGCGCCCAATGCCTGCAATCTCTGCCAGTTGATCGACGGATACAGGTTCACTGTAATGCTCCTGCATATAGTGAATGGAACGTTGTACCGCCTCATGATCATTATTTGTCTGAACTGCCGGGGAATTGGCCCGCATGATCAGCAGCAGCAGCTCCTGAAAACGGGTATGACCCGCGAACCATTCGATGTCATCGGGACTCCTGCGGCTATGATAAATGGAATCCAGCAGCAGTGTACATTGGGAAAAAGGTCTGCAGCTTAAGAGACCCGGCTGGAGCATGGCATTCCCGGGCAATTTCCTCTTTCCGCGGTGTCTGCCATCCCCAGTGCTGATAACCTCAAAAGCAAGCCGGTAAAAGCTAAGCCCCCGCTCTCCGGCCTGAATACTGTTCATAGATCCAGCCTCGATCAGAAAGCCTGCACCTTTGTCCAAAGGATAACGCCTTTCCTCCGCTTCGAGCCAGCCCTGCCCTTCCGATACTATGATTAATGTGTGCTCCTGAAACACAGCCATTTGTCCGTTTCCCGCAGGGGATTGGGCTATTGCTTCTATGTTAGTCAAGCTGTATAACAGCTTTTTTCCAGTGCTTTCACTGAGCAGTTCTGCCATTCTCCCGCCCCCTAATTGAGAATCATTTTCATCTCCTTAGTGTAAAACAAAAATGAAAGCCTATCAACTATGCAAAATCATCTCAAAAAGTTTCGACAGCAAAAAGATATATCACAAGGCAGGTTAGCAGATTTATGCAATGTAAGCAGACAGACCATAAATGCCATTGAAAACAACAAATATGACCCAAGTTTGCAATTAGCTTTTGATATTGCCAAACATTTAGCAGTTAGAATTGATAAGTTATTCTTACATGAAGGGAGAGAAGAGGAATGAACACCCGAAAAATAGGTGCAACCGCAGTAGGGGCAGCCACTCTAATTGTGGTGGCCTTTACCATCTATAAGGTCATGGTTGGAAAAGACGTTGGATTTAACGAAATAATAACAATCGCAACGCTGGTAATGATGTTTTTTCCTATGATCACCTGGGGAACCAAGGCAGACAAAGATGGTATATTTGAGGATGACGAGTTAGGAAAAAAGATTACGGAGAGAAGCTCGAAAATAAGTTACTTTCTTCTTCTTTTTTTTATACTTGGAGCTTTAGTTGCTGATGAAATCGTAAATGAAACAATGAACATTTTTTTATTAGGGGTATTAGGATTAGCAATGATTACTTTACCCATTGTTGAGTTTCTAGTGAGTAAGAAGTATCGCTAGCGGGAACGTCAGTTCAATAAAAAAGCGGCAGTCCAGGACATTATTTCTCGTCCATGGCTGCCGCTGTTTCTTTTATGAGGGGTTAGTCTTTCAGTTTGCCTGGCGTTTCATTTCACCATTGCTTTCAGCAGATCATCAAGCTTCATCGAATTGGCTGTAATCGCGCCGGACTGCCAGTGGGAGCGTTCCATTCTGTAAACATTCCCGTTCTTCACCGCAGGCAGGTTCTTCCACAACGGACCACCCAGAATTTTGATTGCTTCCTCATTCTCCGCGGTATCCCATCCTCCGTTGTCAGGGAATACAATGATATGATCCGCTTCAAGATCTGGTATCACTTCTTCGGAAATAATGGACTGAAATTCAGTCATCTCCGCAGCCATAGGGACGGGAGTCAGACCAAATTGGTCATAAACCACACCCGTAAATCGGTTTTTGACACCAAATAACGCAAAGGTTTTCTCGGCAACGTTAAGCCGGATTACAGCTACCTTCTCCTGCCCCAAAGCCTGCTGCAGCTTGGCTTTTCCATCCGCCACCTTCTGGTCATACTCCGCAAGTACAGCTTCGCCCTTTTCCGGAATGCCCAGCACCTCTGCGATAGCTGTGAGCATTTGTCTTGAATCCTGCAGCACTTTCTCCGGCAGACGGTAGGTTGGCGCTACCTTGGAGTATTGTTCGTATTTTGCTGCATCTGCTCCTCCGTCCGCAATGATCAAGTCCGGATTTTTTTCCAACAATGCCTCAATACTCCCGGTAATATCATATTCCGGCACGTCCAGATTCAAATAATCCTGCTTGCCCCAGCTGGGATGATACCATTGCACGACCGGGGTAACGCCTAACGCCTTCAGATAATCCTCCACATAGATCCCTGCCACCCGCTTAGGACTAACAGGAATTTCAACCTCTCCGAATTCCCCGACGACAGTCCGTGTGCCATTTTCGGCTGAAGTATCGGTGCTTGCATTGGTGGATGTATTGCTTGCTGCGGTTGGATTCGCCGCATTCTCTGTTTGAACGTTTTTTCCTCCGGCAGCATTATTATTTGTGCCGCAAGCCGCCAAAGCGGACATTGCCAGTACAAGTACAGCTGTCCAAATACATTTTCGACCCCAACTTGCCATTGATCTCTTCACTCCTATACATCATTGTGATTGATTATCATTCTCAATAATCCTAAGGACAATAGTAGCACGTCTTCATCAGCTTTCAATGCACTTTCTCTGCGACAATCTTATACAAACTTCTAAATTGCATAGTATCTCACGTCGATTTGCAAACCTTTAAGTAAAAAACGACCCTGCCAGCAGCTGGCAGAGTCAAGAGTTCATGAACGTATATACTACATACAAGCTGGGGATATCTTCAATTTAACACCTGATTGTTAATAGAGTGTGTGGAGAAATCATGGAATGGATAAATTATGAGCAAGGCAAAATTCTTTAACCGGGTGATTGATTTCTGTAGCGATTTATTTTACAATGAACTCATAAACGCGCGTTTATTTAAAGGGGGCACTATGCGCAGCGAAGATATTGCTAAGCTCGCCGGGGTATCCCGTAGTACGGTATCCCGCGTGATCAACAACTATTCCAATGTCCCTGAAGAGACCCGGGCCAAGGTGCTGAAGGTTATTGAACAGCATCAATACGAGCCAAACAGCTTTGCCCGGGCTCTGGCCGGCAAGAAGACCGATACGATCGGCCTTTTCGCCATCAGCATGAACGAGAAGGAGAATGCAACCCGGATCTATCAGAACAATTACTTCGCGCCTTTCGTCGATGCCGTAGTCGACACGTCGAATGCCCGCGGCTGTTATGTGCTGATTCATACCGTATACTCTCCCGACGATTTCCTGAAGGTTAAGCAGGCTTTCCTGCAGAAACGGATTGACGGCGGCATTATCGTCGGCACCCAGAAGGATATTGATATCGTACGGGAAATGGTTGGACTTGAATCGCCGCTAGTGCTGATCGATTACGACATTTCGGAGATTATGTCGGAGCATCTGGACCGCAATCATCTGGCCATTGTAAACTCCAAGGACTATGAGGGCACAGTCGAAGCCATCGAGTATTTGATCGGCCTTGGCCACGAAGAAATCGGCATGATCTGCGGACGAATGAACACGTACTCCGGACGGGAACGCTATATGGCATACGAGGATACGTTGAAGCGGCATGGATTGCAGATCAATGAGAACTTCATCCTGCAGGGTGATTTCTTGAAGGAGAAGGCTTACGAAGAGGTCAAGAAGCTGCTGGAGTCCGGCGGCCCATTGCCGACAGCCTTCTTCTCGTCCAACGATGATATGGCTATTTCAGCGATGGAAGCGTTCTCCGAACACGGAGTCTCCGTGCCTGAGGATATGTCCATTGCCGGATTCGATGATGTGCAGCTTGCCTCGCGTATTCATCCCAAGCTGACCTCTGTACGTCTGCCGATTTATGAAATGTCCAAGGCCGCTGTCGAGAAAGTAATCGAGCTGTGCGATTCCGTTCAGCCGACCTTTAGCACCATCAGCTTCCCGGCCAGGCTGGTCAAAAGAGACTCCTGCCTGCCGCCGAAGAAGTAAGGCTCCCTGCAAGAATGCTGCATCATCCGTCCAGCGTATACCATTTCGCTGGATGTACCAGCATTTCTTTAAGGAGTGGCAATCATTATTATAATGTTTTGCAGGAAAATCCCTTTGCCCCGAGGGAATTTTTTCTGAGCTCTATAAACGCGCGTTCACAATTGAAAGGAGACTTTCCTCTTATGAAATTCGGAACTTTTGACGACACTCGTAAAGAGTACGTAATCAACACCCCTAAAACACCTTATCCATGGATCAACTACCTCGGTAACGAGCAATTTTTCGGCCTTATCTCCAATACTGCCGGTGGTTACACCTTCTATCGCGATGCCCGGATGAGAAGATTGACCCGCTACCGGTATAACAATATTCCGCTGGATACAGGCGGACGTTACTACTATCTGTATGACGACGGCGATTTCTGGACCCCGGGCTGGATGCCGGTCAAACGCGACCTCGATTTCTACGAGTGCCGCCACGGTCTTGGCTATACTTCCATCACCGGCGAACGCAACGGTATTTCTGTGAACCAGCTCGCTTTTGTACCGATGGGCCACAATGCCGAAGTACACCGCCTTGTTGTGAAGAATACCGGATCAGCTAAGAAATCGGTGAAGCTGTTCTCTTTTGCCGAGTTCTGTCTGTGGAATGCCCAGGATGATATGACCAATTTCCAGCGTAATCTGAGCACTGGCGAGGTTGAAGTTAAGGATTCCGTAATCTATCACAAAACAGAATACCGTGAGCGCAGAAACCACTATGCTTTCTATTCTGTAAATAAAGAAATCGCCGGCTTTGATACCGACCGCGAGTCCTTCGTGGGTATGTATAATGGCCTGGATGCTCCACAAGCAGTAGCTGCCGGGGAAGCAACCAACTCCGTAGCCAGCGGCTGGTCGCCAATCGGCTCTCATGCACTTGAAATCACGCTGGAACCAGGCGAAGAGCAAAGCTTCATCTTCGTACTCGGCTATATCGAGAACCCGGAAGATGAGAAATGGGCATCCCTGAATGTCATTAATAAAAAACCGGCGCAGGCTGTCATCGAGCAATTCGCTACAGACGCTCAAGTGGATGCTGCTCTGGCTGTTCTGGCTGCACACTGGGATAACCTGCTGTCCAAATATCAGATCACAAGCGGCGACGACAAGCTGAACCGTATGGTCAACATCTGGAACCCATATCAATGTATGGTTACCTTCAACATGTCCCGCTCCGCTTCCTACTTCGAATCCGGGATTGGCCGCGGTATGGGCTTCCGCGATTCCAACCAGGACTTGCTCGGATTTGTACACCAAATTCCTGAGCGCGCCAAAGAACGTATTCTGGACATCGCCGCTACCCAGTTCGAAGACGGCAGCGCGTATCACCAATACCAGCCGCTGACCAAAAAAGGCAACAACGAAGTCGGCACCGGCTTTAACGATGATCCGCTTTGGCTGATCCTGGGAACGGCTGCCTACATTAAGGAAACCGGCGACACTTCCATTCTGGATGAGCAGGTTCCTTTCGACAGCAACCCGGACAACACTGCTACCCTGTTCGAGCACTTGAAACGCTCCTTCGAGCATGTCACGAATAACCTCGGACCTCACGGCCTGCCGCTGATCGGCCGCGCGGACTGGAATGACTGCCTGAACCTCAACTGCTTCTCTACCGAGCCAGGCGAATCGTTCCAGACGACTGCCAACATCGAAGGCCGCGTAGCGGAATCCGTCTTCATCGCCGGTCTGTTCGTCTTTGTTGGACCGGACTATGCGGAAATTTGCCGCATGCGCGGACTTAACGATGTTGCTGCGGATGCCGTAGCCAAGATCGACAACATGCGTGAAATCACGCTGACCCATGGCTTCGACGGTGACTGGTTCCTGCGCGCTTACGACCACTACGGCGACAAGATCGGCAGCAAAGAAAACGAAGAAGGCCAAATCTTCATCGAGCCGCAAGGGATTTGCGTAATGGCCGGTATCGGCGTGGAAGACGGTCAAGCAGCCAAAGCTTTGACTTCCGTTGAGGAACGTCTGGACACAGATTATGGTATCGTGCTGCAGCAGCCGCCATACTCCAAGTACTACCTGAACCTGGGTGAAATTTCTACGTATCCGCCGGGCTATAAAGAAAACGCCGGTATTTTCTGCCACAACAACCCATGGATCATGATTGCTGAAACGGTACTGGGACACGGCGACAGAGCATTCGATATCTATAAGAAAATTGCTCCGGCTTATCTGGAAGACATCAGCGAAGTTCACCGGATGGAACCTTATGTGTACTCGCAAATGATCGCTGGTAAAGATGCCGTACGCCACGGGGAAGCGAAAAACTCCTGGCTGACGGGTACCGCTGCCTGGAACTATGTAGCCATTACCCAATCCATTCTCGGCATCCAGGCTGATTTCGCAGGTCTGAAAGTAGATCCTTGTATCCCTGCTGAGTGGGACGGATTCGAAATCACCCGCGTCTTCCGTGGAGATACTTATGTAATCACTATTAAGAACCCTAACCATGTCTCTAAAGGTGTTGCCAGCCTCAC
Organism: Paenibacillus sp. FSL L8-0340; assembly: GCF_038593145.1. Lineage (NCBI taxonomy): Bacteria > Bacillati > Bacillota > Bacilli > Caryophanales > Paenibacillaceae > Paenibacillus > Paenibacillus sp. FSL L8-0340. The sequence goes on along the minus strand of NZ_CP151967.1, from coordinate 3,011,536 downwards.
TCTCGACGGGGCCGTTGTAGAAGGGAACATCATCGCTCCTGTTGGCGACGGTGCAGTGCACCAAGTGGTAGTTGAGCTGGGCTAAATATCTGCCGTGACAACATGTTAACCGCTTGTTTATTAAACGGGTCTCGTCTTTGCAAAAAGACGGGGCCTGTTTTTTTGTGGGAGGCTCACTTTCTGGTAATCCAAGGACAATATTCTAAAAAAAGCAACCCAATGCATCCGGCATACTTGCGGGATGCATTGGGGTTGCTTTCCTTTTTGATAACGTGCTGCCGCTCAAGCCCTGCCCTCTGGTATCCACACCTTCATCTCTCCGCTGCCGCGGTTACCCCACAGATAATAAGGGACAGCTGTAACCTTAACGGATTCCAGCGGTGCTTTCTCCCTGCTGTACAGACCTCCGCTCCAGCCGGACGGATTGACACGGAAGCCGGTCCCTTCAACGACTACGGCTCCGCCAGGCAGCGAGTCTGTAAAGACCTCTGTGAACTCCCCTGTCTCGTTCAGAGTGATAGAGCTCAGCGGCTCACTGTTATCGTTTGCCTCGAGGCAATAGACGAGCGGTCCCCGTTGAATAGCAGTTTTCTGCGCATCAGCGCGCAGCTCGGGATGGGCATAGACACGGTGCGCTTCCATCGGAATGCTTACCTCTATGGAATCCCCGGCAGACCACACTCTGCGGATCACCCGGTAACCCAGTTCCCGGTCTGCGGTAGGATCCAGTACTTCGCCATTGACGCTGATCTCCATGCTGCTGCACCAGGAAGGGACGCGCAAGGCAATGCCGAATTCCGCAGCTTCTGCCGGATTGATCTTCAGCGAGACCTTTCCTTCCCATGGGTAGTTACTCTCCTGGGTTACATTAACCTCCGTTCCCCCAAGCGTGCCCTTCCATTCACTGCCAATATACAGATTAGTGTGCAGGGTATCCCCGTGAACCGTGTAAATATATTGGTTCAGCGAAGTCAGCAGCCGGGCCACATTGGGCGGACAACAGGCACAGCCGAACCAGCCCTGCCGCTCCGCCTTCACATGATGTTTACCCGGATTGCAGCTGCAGGCCTGCGGCCATACCTCCAGCGGATTGACATAGAAATAATGCTTGCCGTCCTGCGCCATGGACCCCAGCACATTATTGTAGAGCGCCCGCTCCATCACGTCCGCATACCGGGCTTCAGGGGTTAACTCCAGCATCCGCCGGGCAAAAAAGATCAGGCCGATGGAAGCGCAGGTTTCCGCATACACCGTATCGTTGGGCAGATCATAATCGAAGGTGAACGCCTCCCCGAGATGGGTGGAACCGATTCCCCCTGTAATATACATCTGCTTATCCGTCATGTTGTTCCACAGCCTTACACAAGCATCGCGCAAAGCGTCATCATCGTTAAGCATCGCAAGGTCAGCCATTGCTGAATACATATAGACTGCACGTACGGAATGCCCTACCGCTTCGCTCTGCTCACGGACCGGAATATGCGCCTGATTGTAGGCTGGATCGAGATGGTCAGTTTGCCCGCTCCAGTGCGTGATCCGCCCCCGGTTCTCCCACTCCTGCCGCAGGAAATTCGGTTCCTGGCCGCGCTCGTCGATAAAAAAGCTGCTGAGCTTCAGATATTTCTCTTCACCGGAAAGACGGAACAGCTTGACCAGTGCCAGTTCAATCTCCTGATGCCCGTCATAGCCTTTTAGCTTGCCTTCCTCCGGTCCAAAGACCGAATCGATATGATCGACCATCCTGCGCATAATATTTAGCAGCTTGTCTTTGCCTGTAGCCTCATAATACGCAACCGCAGCCTCGATAAAATGTCCGGCGCAGTACAGCTCATGGCAATCCTGAAGATTGGTCCAGCGTTTGCCCGGCTCCTTGATTGTGAAATAGGTATTGAGATATCCATCCGGCTGCTGCGCTTCGCCGATCAGGTCGATAACTTCATCTGCCTGCCGCTCCAGTATGGGATCACGCTTAAGGCTCAGGGAGTAACCTACTGCCTCCAGCCACTTCGCAACATCGCTATCCTGAAACACCCAGCCGTGAAACTCTCCTTTCTTTCTCCCTGCGGCAATCTCGAAATTGGCAATCGCATGACTGGGCTCTGCGTCCGGTACCCGGTCATGCAGCGCCTCGTATTGGTATGGAATGACTACATCCTGCGCCAGCCTGATGTAACGTCCCCAGAATTCATCCTGAATCTTTACCGATTGCTGCTTGTCTGTCTGCTGCGTTTTAATAGTTCTGCTCATTTGCCTCGTCCCCTCCGCTATATTTCATTCTCGCTATTAGCAATTATAGAGGGTAGAATAAATAAAAAATACAATCATAAACAACTCTGTTTTTGTACTATTTCACACTCAAGATTGCGAATAAAACCAGAACTCCAGGCTTCCGACAATTCGCTTTGAAAGGAGTAATCATGACTTTCAGTCCTTCTTATATCCATCTGGCTGCTCCGCCGTTCCCCTACTTTCTGGAATGCGACCGCACCGTATATCAGCCGGGGGATCAGCACCCGAACCGCAACCGTATGGGGAAATTCGATCTGATTATTGTAGAACAGGGCACGCTGTTTATTGGCGAAGATGAGAAAGAATGGGAGGTTGCGGCCGGGCACACTTTGCTGCTGCTGCCAGACCGTTATCACTACGCTGTCAAACCTTGCGAGGAGATCACCACGTTTGTATGGATCCATTTTCACACGGTGGGGGAATGGATTGAAGCCGGGGGCGATCCGGTGTATGCCGGCCGGGAAGCACATTTCCAGCAGTTTCTTACACATCCGTACACGATCCGTGTACCGCAATTTGGTCCGCTCCCGGACCCCTTTGAGCGGAGCGGGCAGGCGGAGCTGCTCCTGCAGCTGAGCCGGGACAGACGGTCAAGCGCGGTATGGCAGCAACAGCGGATCTTTGAGGAGATGCTGCGGATGATGGATCTTGCGCAGCAGGACGCTGCAGGCAGCCATGCTGCCGAGATTGCGGAGCAGACGGAATCCTACATCCGCAACCATTACGCAGAGGCGCTCACCAATGGCTCACTCGCGGATGTCCTCCATTTTCACTATAATTATCTCGCCCGCTGCATGAAGCGAGTCTATGGGCTGACGCCGATGGAATATTTGACGGATTACCGCCTGGAGCAGGCCAAGCTGCTGCTGCTCAAGACAGAGATCCCCATTTCCGGGATTGCGGAGCGCACAGGCTTCGAGAGCGCTGCCTACTTCTCACGGCGTTTTGCCCGCAAAGTCGGCATCTCACCGCTGCGCTTCCGCAAGCGTTATTCACGGTAAGCCGAATCCCTCACTAGCGAGAGCACGAAATTCATACAACTCCCGGCTGTAGGACAGTTCCCCGATACGGACACAATTAGGGGTATATTCTCTAATCTGCCCGCCAAACTCCAGAATATCATCTTTTATTTCTTTCACGGCGACCGCGACTTTGACTTCGGACAGCGCGGCCGCCAGCAAATCAATATCACTCTCCAGCAATTTATATGTATAATCCATCCAACCTTCACCCGCCTTGCTGCCTTTATGTATTTAATCGTAATATTTACTATTAATATACATTGTTTTGCTATCCTGTACAAGTCTAATTGCTTAACCCAACCCTTCCTTCGAATAAAACAGAGGTTGCCGGACAACCTAACTTCACGTATTACCACCTTATCAGTGAAGGAGTTTTGTAATGATGGGAGTTCTAAACGGCAATCCCAAAGATGAACCGCTGCACTATGGCGAAATATTTAATCTATGGCAATTTTCCGCTACCGCCAAAATGTCATTATCCACCTTACAGGCATTTCATTATCACGCTGGCGATCAGGATCTAAAAAAAATAATTGATGATCTTATGGACCAGTCGCAGCAGGAAATAAAAGATTGCGACAAGCTGCTGAAGACCCATGGCTTCACACCGCCCCCTGCACTGCCCGACCGCCCCTCCGTTAAGCTCGGGGATATTCCTGCCGGAGCCCGTTTCTCCGATCCGGAAATCGCCGCTTCCCTTGCTGGGGCTGTTTCCCTGAGCCTAGTCGTATGCAGCCAGATTATGGGGACTTCCATCCGTGAGGATATCGGGGCCATGTTCATGAAAAATCATGCTCAAATGGCCGCTTTAGGAATGGCTGTGCTGAAATTGAATAAAAAGAAGGGCTGGCTGGTACCTCCGCCGCTGCAGCTCAAAAAGCAGGAGCCTGCTTTGGTCTAGTAATATCCCCGTCCCGCCTAATCCTGCGCAAGCAGGATTTTTTGCTGTATAGCTATTTTTTCCCATACCCAAGCATATTCATTAAGACAGGCCTAAATATGGAGATGTTGAATATGCGCTCAAGTGCAAGGTACGCTATTATTTTGCTGGGAAGTTTGCTGATTGCTGCAGGAACTAATTTTTTTCTGGTCCCCTACAAAATTCTCGATGGGGGAGTCATCGGCATCGCCCTCATTATCAACTATATGTCCGGCGCAAAAATTGGACTGGCCATTGTCCTGTGCAGCCTGCCGATTTTCTTGCTTGCCTGGCTTAAAGAAAGGGACATCTTCTATAACAGCGTGCTGGGTTTGCTTACCTCCTCGTTTTTCATTGAAGTCCTCGGACCGCTCCAGTATCATTTCCTGTACTATATTGAGCTTGGCTCCATCTCCAGCGCCATTCTCGGCGGCTTTCTGATGGGGAGCGGTTTCGGAATTATGCTGCGGTTCAAGGCCAGCACAGGCGGAACGGATCTGCTCGCAAAGTTTATGAAACGCTATATTCCGCTCAATGTCGGCGTTATTATTTTTCTGACGGATTTCCTGATTATCGGCGCGGGTGGCCTGCTGATCTCCAAGGAAACCTTCTTTCATTCGATTCTGACGATCTTTTCCGGCGGAGTGGCCACGGGGTTATGTACGCTCGAAAAGTAAGCCTCTTGACTAGATGGAAATAACTATGCACATTCACGATCGTACGTTCGTATTATAATCAGATTATACTTTCATGAATGTTTTTCAAGCTTATAGGTTAAATTATCTTTCGTGACTTAATCCGAAAGATGGTGAATTCCCATTAATATTCCGTTCTCGCCTAGACTTTATCATTGGTTTGTCCGTCCGAAATGGTTTACTAAAAAATATATTCACAATCATGTACAATCCCATTTTACATTTGATGGCCATACTGTACTAGATTTTGGCTCCGGTACTGGGGCTAATTGTTCTATGTTTCATCCTTTATATTATGTTGGGATTGACCCTGATGCCAAACGAATTGATTATGCAAAGCGATTATATACCCACCATATATTTCAGGTTTTAGAAAGTAAGAGATTCCCATTTGATAATGATTCGTTCGATTACATACTTATTATCGCTGTGTTGCATCATGTTTCTTCGGACGAAATATCAAGTTACATGAAGGAATTTCAAAGAATTCTAAAACCTAACGGAACCATTATCGTTATGGAACCATGTTTATGCAAGAAAAACCCGTTATGTAATAGATTTATGAAATGGTACGACAACGGGGAGTATATTCGTAATGAAGAAGAATATATTCGATTGTTTAGAGATCATAATTATGATTGTAAGGTCTTAAAACGGTTCCGAAAATGTTTTTTATATCATGAGTTATTTTTCTTAGTAAAACCAAAATCACTGTAAAGAGAGGTGGAGTGTGACGATAATACTGTAAACGGATACTCAATGCATGCAGCCGGAACGATCGCGTTTTCCAATGCCTGGGCGCAAACTAAAGATCTATCTTTGTTTCGGGAATTATTCAACGATGCGAACAAAGGGAATGCCAAAATGTTGCATCAACGACTGCCGAAAAGTGAACTGGTTTACATTAAAAAAGTCGATCACCGAATTCCGACGAAAGCCTCCGAACCACTAAACGCACTGATCAAATGAAGCTTAAGCAGGAATGGACTAATCATTATCCCCCACCAATGCCACCAAGCTGGTCTATGCAGCAGCCGTAGAGCTATTCCGGCGGCACTGGGACAACCAGCCCGTGCGCAGGATTAACCTCAGTCTTTCCACACTCTCCGACGAAAGTGAGTACCCGCTGACACTCTTCGAATCAGCCCCCGCTACCGCAAGCTTGAACGGGCTACGACAATCTCAAGAACAAGTATGGAGATACAATTATCGGCCGGGCTGCGTCTTTCAACGATCCAGGACAAATTAAGGATCGGGCCGGTAAAATTGGAAGACACAACAAATAAAATGAATAAGGGTTGATATTTTCAGGTATTGCGGCGACAATCGAATATATAACATTCCCGGGGAGGATCGAAAGAAGTTGGATAGCACAAGCAATAACAGCAATACTTCCACGCATGAAATTATCGATCTCTGCCTGCTGGCCGGTAAAATCATGCTGCAGAGCGGTGCGGAAACTTACCGTGTGGAGGATACCATGACGCGTATGGCTGGGGCTCTCGGTTTTCCCGGGGCGCACAGCTACGTGACGCCAACGGTTATCATGTTCACAACCAGCAGAACCGAACCGGTGAAGCTCTTCCGGATTGCCGAGCGGACGACCGATTTGCAGAAGGTGTCGGAGGTCAACGACATCTCGCGCCGGCTGAGCGAACGCCAGCTCAGCGCGGCAGAAGCCCGCGAGCGCCTCGGCGTCGTGGATGATGCCGCACATGCCTATCCGGCATGGCTGCAGATCGCCGCAGCCGCCCTCACCGGAGCCTGCTTCACAGTAATGTTCAAGGGGAGTCTGTGGGACGCCCTTCCGGCATTGCTGGTGTCGGGGCTTGGCTTCGCCGCTGCTACCTATCTGCACCGGCTCGTACAGATCCGATTCTTTGCAGAATTTACCGCCTCATTCCTGATCGGGCTGTTCGCGTTCTTCTCCGTCAAATTTGGCATTGGCCGGGAAATGGACAAGATTATCATCGGCTCCGTCATGCCGCTGGTCCCGGGCCTGCTCATTACCAATGCGGTGCGTGACCTGATGGCTGGGCATCTGGTTTCCGGCCTCTCCAAAGGTGCCGATGCGTTCCTGACCGCATTTGCGATCGGGACAGGCATCGGACTTGTGCTGTCGCTTTTTTAACCCATGTGAAAGAGGTAGCAATTCATGATTTTGCAACTGATAACCAGCTTTATCGCCGCTGCATCCTTCTGCATTCTGTTCAATGCCCCGCGGCGCGCGCTGCTGCAATGCGGCTTGGCCGGAATGGTAGGCTGGATCCTGTATTTGGAGCTTGATGAAAGATGGGATACGGTAATCGCCACCTTTGCGGCAACCGTAGTCGTCGGCGTCATCAGCCAATTCTTTGCCCGTTCCTTCAAGATGCCGGTCATTATCTTCAGCGTCGGAGGGATTATTCCACTTGTCCCGGGGGGACTTGCGTATGATGCTATGCGCAAATTCGTGGAGAATGACAATAACCAGGCGATTCAGATCGCCGTACAGGCGTTGCTGCTCTCTGGAGCGATCGCCACGGGACTTGTGCTCAGCGAAGTGCTTGGACAAATGTTCCGCCGGAAGAACAAGTAGACACGCGCAGGAAAGCGTCTCCCCTTACCGATCACCTATAGCTATGGCTACAGGCGCGTTTCGGCTAGAGCTGCTTGGTCTATAGCGCATAAAAAGTCCGCCTGCGTCAAGGAATTCATCCTTGCCGCAGGCGGACTTTTGGGTATAGGGGATATTTACTGCAGCTGGCCAATGATCTTCTGGTAGCTGACAATATCCAGCCATCTGCCGAACTTGCTGCCGATCTCTTTGAACAGGGCACTCTGCTCGTATCCATGCTTCACGAACAACCGGCGGCTCGGCTCGTTATCAGCACACACCGTAGCCACCAGTACATGAAACCGGAGCTCCGCGGCCCGCTCTTCAATAAAGCGCAGCGCATGGCCGCCCAATCCCCGGCCGCCGCAGCCCGGCTTCAGGTAGATGCTGATTTCGCCGGAGGTATCATAGGCCTGCTTATTTTTATGTCTGGCAATCAGCACATAACCCAACATTTCGCCGTCCTGCATAATGACATAGGATTTGAACCGCGGATCGCCGCTCAGCACCGACTGGCGCATTTCCGGCAAACTCTGCGGATCGGTGTGAAAAGTAACTGTAGTGTTCAACACGTAATAATTATATATATCCAGCACTTCAGCCAAATGCGCTTCCCCGATTTCTTCAAATAACAGCCCGCTCGCAGTGATTTCGCCCATTGTTAATCCTCCCAGATTGATGTTTCTAATTGATCCACGAACCGGCGCAGCTTGCCGGCGACCTTGAGATTAATCGCTCCGTTCTGGTACATTTGCTGCACCGTGTCGCGCTGCTCCTGAATTGCCTTCAGCTTCAGCTCCAGCTTCTCATCGTCGATTACGCCATCCTTGCTCCAGCCTTCCCCCTGCTCCAGCCGTGACTCCAGCCGCTCATATTTGTCAATAACCCGCTGCGAAGCCTGGCGGTTTTCTTCGCTCATCTCGGCGCTGACCGCTGAGACGGCGGCCTGGCACATCGCGATCTTCGCTTTCCGGGCACTCTCGGCATTCTGAACCGCCCGCCGTCCTTCCTCACCGTTAAAACGGCCGGTGAACAATCCCGAGAATAAGCGTTGAATCTCAGTCAGGGAGAATTTGACCTGTGTATCGAACCGCCGGCACAGAACAGCCTCCGTATGATCCAGCAGTTCTTCCATCTTCACTGCAACCGGAGATTCAATCTGACCTTGCTCCAGCATGCTCCGCAATGCTGCCCGTTCCGCATCGAGGCCGTTCAGCCTCGCTTCAATGCCAAGCCGGCGGAAGCGTTCCGTGGCCACATCATTTTCCGGTTGGGGAGCGCACAGTCTGTCTATCTTATCGGTAAACTCTAGCAATGCGGGCTGCGTTGGGGAACCGGGATTCTCCGTCGCCAAGCTCCGCAGCATGGTCATTCCTGCATCAATCACTACCGATCTGGCTGCAAGCTCCGTGTTCTGCGGCTGGGCGGTTTCGTCAACCGCCTCTTCTTTTCCTGCAAGGATAGGCAGAAAGATACTGGCAATCACCAGCGACATGAGAATAACACCTGCCGCGAGCGCAATGATTAAATCCCGTTCCGGAAACAGGGAACCATCTCCAACAACCAGTGGAATGGAGAAGGCCCCGGCCAAGGTTACAGCTCCGCGGACACCTGAGATCGAGATAATCAGCTGTGTTTTGAGCGGTGACTTCTCTGTCTTCAGCCTGCGGCTCTCTACTAGCGAATAGACATACACCCAGAGGAAGCGGAGTACAATGAGCAGAGCCGTAATTGCCAGCACATAGCCGGCCACCATAAAGTTATTCAGCGTTTCATCCCGGTAGATGACTTCAACAACATCGGGAACGGAGATGCCGAGGATGAGGAAGACCATCCCGTTCAGGATAAACAGCAGCACCGACCAGGTACTCGCTGACACAAGCTGCAGCTTGTATTGCGGAGATACAGCCCGGTCTTTCTCAATGGCATATACGATACCGCCGGCAACAACGGCTAAAATGCCGGATACGCCGACTTCTTCACTAATCAGATAAATAATGAACGGAGTCAGAATCTGCAGCAGTACATGGACGGTAACATCCTCCATGCCTAATCTGCGGATGAGCACGCTGAGCCGGATAAGCAAAAATGACAGCAGCGCCCCCAGCAGCAGCCCTCCCGCCGCGATGAGGATAAAGCTGAACGTTGCTTTGGGCAGTGAGAACACCCCGGTAACCGCAGCAGCAATGGCAAACTTGAAGGCCACCAGACCGGAGGCGTCATTCATCAATGACTCGCCCTCCAGAATCCGGTGAATGCCCTTCGGCAAATGAACCCTTCCGGCCAAGGCGCCTACCGCCACCGCATCAGTCGGCGAGAGAATGGCCGCCAGTGCAAACGACGCCGCCAGTGGAATCGAGGGTATCATCCAATGGATCGCATATCCCGCTACAAAGACGGTGACAAAGACAAGGCCCAGCGCCAGCAGCAGAATGGGTGCTCTAAGGTTCCAAAGTTCATCGCGGGGTGTCCGCTTGCCGTCATTGAACAGAAGTGGAGCAATAAATAATACAAAAAACAGCTCAGGCTCAAAGGTCATATGTATTCCCGTAGGCATCAGTGCAGCAATAACACCAAGTCCAATCTGAATCAGCGGAATTGGCACAAACGGGATAAACCGGTTCACGATGTTGGAGGCCGCGATCAGCCCCAGAATTAACAGTACGGCAAGAAAGGTCTCCAATCTGCATCAACTCCAAAAATGATTTTCCCATTATTATATCCTAAACGTTTATATAGGGGCATGCAATTCTCAACTTTATGTTTAGTCGAAAAGTTCACCGCCTACAGTGCCGTAGGAATGCCTTTCTCTCCGCGTTGTCACAGGGGGAAGCGTAACTGGATGCAGAACAAGCAGGAGGCAAGGCCGGTAGATCCGGCCTTGCCTCCTGCTGAAATTCCGCCGCTCCCGGTAATCGAATCAGGATTGAAAGGCTTTTGACCCGGTGGTCCTAAGGTTCACCCCTTTTGCAGGAGGTTCTCGACAATACTGCGGTCTACATCCAAGTCAAACTTGCGGCCCCAGAAGCATCCCTGTCCTTGTGTGCGGATTCGTTCGTAATCCACCGCCCTGAGCGTTCTTGGAAACTCCGGCCCCGTCTCCCAGTCTGTATAACGTTTGATTTCATTCACTACATTATCCTTAAACGGACTATTCAAAATAATTGAATGAAAGAATATCTCATCACCGCAGAATGAGTTCTTGAATAAACGGATGTAACCTGGTGAAGTACGGGTGAATTCCAGAATATACTCCATGCACTCACCGGTAATCGACATCCAGTTTGAGCCTTTATACAGTTTATCCGGGAGATGCTTCAGACTCCGCTTAAGCCAAGGCACCGACATCACCAGATTAATGTACCGGTTACGCACCTCGGAGACTGCTTTTACCCGCGATACAAGAAATTTTGGATAATAGACAGAAACCCGATAGTAGCAGCCCCACATCTCCGCTTCATTAGGCAGTTGCAAATACTTCACAAATTCCTTCCCCTCGTTCTTCTGGAAGAACTCCACAATCGTTCCATTGGAGACAAGGGGCAAATCCTGCCCGCTTATAATATGAATATAATTATAGTAACCCTGCTGCTTAATCAGCTCAAAACCTTTAAGAATACATTCAATCTGGCTGTAATGTCCCCACTGCACTTCAACAGGATCTTTTACAAAATGAATATGTTCACGGTGAACAATTTGCTCTTCTATGCCGCTCTTCTTGTCTACATGCAGGAAAAAATCCACATGTTCATCACTTAAACGATCAATCAGCAAATTGATCTGCTCAGGATTTTTATGACAAAGGATTACGTATGCCATCTTGAATTTTTGCAAAATTTACACCCTTTCACTCATTCATTTCCAATTATTATAGGGGAATGAGTGAAGATGGACAAGCAAATTATTCCGATTGCGAGTTCACCATCAGCTTCAAACCGATGTTCCATGGATCTTTGAGCGATACAATGCCATCTGCCTCAGTTACTGTATAACCAGCCTTCCGCATACGCTCAGATACTTCCGCCAGCTCCTGTCTGCTTGACAGCAGCAGTGTAAAATAATCAATGCCGGGTGCATCAGACGGAGCCGCCGGAGCACCCTGCCCCGCCCAGATATTGAGGCCCATATGGTGATGATAACCTCCCGCCGAGATAAACAGCGCCGAGTCTCCATAATGGGTTGTTGGTTCAAAACCCAATGCATCCACATAAAATTTCTTCGCTTGGTTAAGATCACCTACATGAAAATGCACATGTCCGATCACGGTGCCGGCAGGAAGGCCGTTCCAGGTTAAGCCTTCCGCAGCGGCCAGCAGACCGTCGACATCTACCGGGTCCGTAGTCATAATATAATCCCCTTCTGCATCGCGTTTCCATGTATCACGCGGCCGGTCCCGGTACAGCTCAATCCCGTTATTGTCCGGATCCTGAATGTACAGCGCTTCACTTACCAGATGATCCCCCTGGCCGATATGAATCCCAGAGTCAATCAGATTGCGCAGCGTGAGACCAAGGCTGGGGCGGTCAGGCACCAGAATGGCGAAGTGGTATAAACCCGCTGCCGAATTCCGGCGCAGGATTTGCGCGCCTTCAATCTCCCGCAAGACGAGCAGTACATGCTGCCCGTCTGCTGTCATCTCCACCTGGCGCCCGGCCTGGCGCAAGATCTTCAATCCCACAACATTCTGGTAAAAAGCGAGCGAACGCTCCAAATTACTTACTCTTATCTGCACTAAACCAATTTGCACACCCTCATGCAATGTCGCTGTTGCCGTCATAATATCTCCTCCTGAATAAATGCTGATGTCCGTGTCTAGCCGCTTATTGCAGCTTAGTCTTTACACCTTCCATTTTTGCAATTCACACTTGTAACTGTTTCCGTTACATATTAACTAACTTTAGTATAGTTGCACTCCATAAGTTTGTCAATTACTTTTCTAAAAAAGAAAAGCCAGACCCGTCAGGTCTGGCTTAGCATTAGTGATCGACGCCCTTGCCTCTATACTCAGCAGTTCTAAGCTCCTTAATATAGGGTTCCAAGTCAGGCATATGCGATTCCTGTGCCTGCTGCACAGCGAGTTCGATATCGTAGGGAACTCTGACGAATTGCAGATTTAACTGTGTCATTGCACGATCTTGATACCTTCCCTCCATAATTAAATACGAGGCCTGGGTAAGATCGAGCGGATTCCCTACACTGCCTACGTTCAGTAACGTCCTTCCGTCCAGATGCTGAAGGTACGCATTATGAACATCCCCATATCCGGCTATATCCGCCATGACTGGTTCCTTGCACAATCCGGAGGGCAGGAACAGGGATAAACGCTGTTCGTAATCATCCCAGGGCTGGACCCGCTCATTTAAGCTCCGCGGTGAGGCATGGAATAAACGGATGAACTTTCCGCTCATCCAGAATTCAATCGAGAACGGCAGAGAGTTCAGATAATTCAGGCGGTCCTGGCCGAGCAGCTCCCGATGCCATTGTACAACGGCGATTTCGCTGGGCCGGCCGATGAATTCATCCCAGTTGCCCATCACAACTTCTTCGCAGTGCTTCTTCACCAGATCAACTGCCAGGTCTGAGCTAGGTCCTTTGCCGACAATGTCTCCGAGACAAAAAATCCGGGTGATGTTACGCCCGTGTATATCCGCGAGTACCGCTTCAAGAGCCGGCACATTGCCATGAATATCAGAAATAATTGCAATTTTCTCCACTGAAGTTCCTCCGTTTGGGTCCATTCTTATCTTGCTTAATCATTTTAGTAATTTGTTGCCGCTGTATATTCTTTTCTCTGCGGTGGCTGTCCGAATCCAGTTCAATAAGTCCTCCCTATTGAACAAGAACTCGTCATCAATTTTAATATAAGGAAGCTTTGCTTTTGTAAAAGGTCCATTATTGCTCAGAATTGCATTTTCTGCTTTCATAATATTGAGCACCTGCTCTTCTTCCAGCCCCAGAAAATATGCAGCCTCCTGAAGCGTCATTAATGCCTTGTCCTGTTGCTGCAGCTGAGTGTTCTGGGCTTGCAAAGCATTTCCGCTGCTACCCGCCTTTTCATAGCTGATGACCAGGCAGCCGACAATAAAACAAACACCAAGAATAAGGCTGGCCCCCAGTATAGATAAATGGTTATTCTTCATAAAGTATCCCCTAATTTCGTACTGCCCGCATATTCAATCAGCCAGCAGTCCCTGAATTCTCCCTCATGCCATTCATGCTCTACAAGCAGCTTCCTCCGCACAAAACCAAGTTTCTCATACACTCTCAGTGCCCGGTGGTTCCAGCATTGCGGGTCCATCACAATTTTGTCCGCCTGCTTCGACTCGGTAAGATATTTAACCGTCTCCCCCACAAGCTGCGAGCCAATTCCTTGATTCCAAAATGCAGTTTCGCCGATAAACTGGTCCATGCCGTAAATTCTGCCTTCAAAATCCGTATACCCGTACTCCGCTTTCTCTTCAGCCTCAATAGGATAGAACTGTATGTATCCAACATCCTGCGATTTATAGCAGACAATCCCGCGTGTGATTTCCCCGGCATCCTCTTCATAAAAGTGCTCCAGCACCATCTCCATTGTATGCGGACGGTCACGGCCTTCATAATACTCTAACAGAAGCGGATCGGAAAGCCATTTCGTAAGCAGCTCCGCATCGGGAGGCACCAGTCTTCTAACGCTTAGTTCCTGATTGTGATATAAAATCAATGCAAAACTCCCCCTTTTACAGGCGTTTATCAATAATATGCTTATTCTCCTTAATTTCTTTGCGCAGCAGCCTGATCTCCTGAATCAAAATATCCAGTTTGTGCGAAGTTTTCGAATCATCTATCGCTTTTCTAATAATCAGCATAAATACCAAGAGGCTTAACAAGCCAAGAATCACAGCCAGAAAGGTCATCATTCAAATCCCATCCTCTTTCACAAAATCATTTCAATTCGCATGTCTTGTGTCAGTCTAATTCATTTGGAATATTGTGTAAAGCTCCCTCTACGTTATCTCGCTCTCCATTTCCTTATACAGGAACAAAAAAGTGACCCTGCCAGCTTCCGGCAGGGTCAAGGTCTATTATAAGGGGGTCATGTGACTACTATAACCGGCAAAGCTTAAATCCGGATGAAAATTTAATAAAGGTTTGCTGAATTTTGTAGAATCATCGGATTGCAGCAAACCAAAAAAATTGGAGCCTGCCGAGGCACGGCAGGCTCCTAGCAAAATGCATCCACTGGGGGGTGGAGATCTTAAATATACTCCTGAAACCTTAAAGAAACATAAGTTTTTGCTAAAAGTTTACTTAAATTACTCAAAATCCCCTCCCTGCTCAGTAAACAGGGATCTGATTTATAATCTGGTCCAAGGTAACCTCCTGCAGCACATTCTCCATCGCTTTCTGGGCGAGGGAGAATACAGGCACGATGGCACCGGCGATGTTCTTGCCAACCGGACAATCGGGATTCGGGTGCTCATGCACGGAGAATAAGGAATCTTCCTCTACCGCATTAACCGCCCGATAAATCTCCAGCAGCGTAATCTCAGCTGCAGTGCGGTTCAGCTTGGCTCCGGCCACACCGGGACGGACATCAACCAGTCCCGCTTTGTTCAGCATGCCTGTAATTCTGCGTATGACCACCGGGTTGGTATTGACACTGCCAGCGATCCACTCGGAGGTGCTTTTGCCTTCCTTGTTGCTGTCGATTAACGTAAGAATATGAATAGCCACCGCAAACCGGGTGCTGATGTTCATGGAAATCTCTCCTTTATTGCCCTAAACAAAAGAATGCTTTGGATGCAACAATAATAGTTACATTTTAGCACATTGTCAATGCTGTGAGGAGGTCCGCAACCTGGTCCGGATATTTTTTACTCAGCCGGGCTTTGCCCAGATTGCTCTTCACAATCTTCAGCATCCGGGGATCGCCGCTCTGTGCAAATCTGCGGAGCATAGCAAAACCTGCTTCCGGCTCGCTGGCCGCAAACAGACTGAGACTATATTCTAAACCCTTGGACAACACGCGATAATGCTCCCGGTCACCTTGTCCCGGCTCAGAGGAGAGGATGCCTTCCATAATGCCGCCGGCCAGATCCAGGCTATACCGTACGTTGGTCTGCTCCTTGAGCAGCGGCGGATGGGCTAAAGCGGCAACAAAGGCACGCTGTTCCAGCAGTGTAGCCTCCGCTTTCCATGAATCCAGCAGTCTCTGCAGAAGCGAAAAATCATATTCTCCAATAGTCTGCAGACCGATCGCCGCGGCCTCGCGCAGCCGCCATCTGGAATCATTCATGGCAGTCTTCAGCAGACCTTCTGTAAGGGTGCGCCGTACTGCATCAGCATACCCGTAATGCGCGCAGCTGGCCTGTACAGCACAAAAAGGCAGAAACTCGCGGGGATCATTAGCAGCAGTCTCGTGGTCCGAAATAAGCGCCCATGACGAAAGCAGTGCCCATGAGGTCTCCGTTACAGAAGGCCGGGCAAAAGACATCGCGAAGCTCTCTGCCAGCTCCAGATTGGCCCGTGGTCCGGGCAGGCCGCTCCCGTCCAGCATATAACCGGCAAGCAGGGTCCACTGCTCCTCCGTCTCCATCCATTCCCGAATCGGCACTGGCACCGTCTTAGTTACAGTCATCCTAATTCCCCCGTTTTCCTGCACAGCTTATTGCCGCTGTACAATACCCTGCATCTCATAAGGATAATCAATTTGCTTCTTCACGGAGAGCATCGCCTCTTCACCGGCAAGCAGTGACATGACATGCAGCCCCAAATCAATGGAGGCAGACACCCCTCCACCGGTAATTATACTGCCGTCCTGTACAATCCGCGTCTTCACCACACTGCCGCAATAGGGCGCCAGCAGATCGTACGCAGCGGGATGTGTCGTTGCACTGCGTCCCTCCAGAAATCCGGCGGCTCCCAGCAGGAGTGAGCCTGTGCATACAGAAACCTTATAAGGCACATTGGCGGCTCCCCGCAGCCAAGAGATAAAGGACTCATCGGTCCGGAGCCTTCTCGTCCCCATCCCGCCGGGTACGAAGACTAAGTCATATTGCGACAGATCCGGCAATACTGTGCCGATCTTGACCGTAAGCCCCAGCTCATCGGTCACTTCTTCCGCAACACCGCAAATATCCCATTCCAGCCCTTCACCTGGGGCAAATTGTCCCAGCCGGTAGATAACATCATAGAATCCGGCAAAATCGAGAAAAGTAATTCCATCAAAAAGAATAAAGGCCATCTTCAACTTCGCTCGCTCCTCTTACCCTCGGCAGGGTTCTATGCGCTTGTCAGAATGATCGGTTTGCCCTTTGTAATAATAATGGTGTGCTCATACTGTGCTACCCGGCTATTGTCCTTCACACTCAGTGTCCACCCGTCTGACTGCTGTTCTACAAAGTCAGCCCCGGTAGACAGGAACGGCTCAACCGTAATGACCTGATTTTCTTTTAGCACCGTAGTAACCCGCGGATTATAAAACGGGAGAATTTCGAAAGGCTTCTCATGCAGTGATTTGCCGATGCCGTGGCTGCATAAATTGCGTACGATTTTGTAGCCGCGTTTGCGGGCTTCACTCTCCATCACTCTGCCAATCTCATTCACCTTCATGCCCGCCCGAAGATGATTGATTACGCTCATCATGGTTTCCTCCGTGCTGCGGCACAGATGTACTATCTTCTCGTTATAGGGCGGCAATTGAAAAGAAACGCCGGAGTCACTGTAATAACCGTTAAGCTCGGCAGATACGTCAATATTAATCAGATCACCGGGGTTAATAACGCGTGAGCCGGGAATGCCGTGAGCCACCTCTTCATTAATACTGATGCAGGTGCTGCCCGGAAAATTATAGGTAACCTTCGGAGCCGATTTTGCACCAAATTGCTCCAGGATCTTCGCCCCCACCGCATCAAGCTCGGCAGTCGTGATACCTGGTTTTACATGTTTTTTCATTTCGGCGATAGTGTAACCTACCACCTTGCCGGCTGCCTTCAGACCTTGCAAATCCTCTGCTGTATCGCTCGTCATTCTTTTAACATTCCTCTCGCTCTATAAGATGTACTCGATATTTATTATTTCGGTTTAGATTGTTAACTTCTTCATTAATAATGTATTCCTGATACGTTTCTCCGAACACTAGCTTCATCTTGAGGTTTGTGCTGACGCCCGGTGGCTCTGAGAATTCCTTCCGTTTATTCAGGCATAGCCATGAGCTTGTCAGATGAAGTATCGGTAATATGTATCCTACAATTATAACAGTCTTCAGGTGCAGAGTGAAATGTCCGTGCATTGGTCTGCCTCATCCAATTTTCAGCTCTGCGCATCAAAAAAAGACCGGTCCGCTATAAAATAACGGACCGGTCTCTAAAACACACTCAGAAGGGATAGCTTTACAAAATAATTTGAAGCTCTAGTTAATTGCTCCTACCGCTTTCAGCCAGGCTTCGGCAATGAGGGCATGTCCGGCCGAAGAAGGATGCACGCCATCCCCTGCCCAGAACGCTGGCTCCGCTTTAACGGAAGCCGCAGCGAACAGGCCGTCGAGCGGAACCAGCGGGGCCCCGTACTCACGTGCCAATTCACGTACAACATGGATTTTGGGATCCAAATCCTGACGCCAATTCTTGCGGTCTTCCGGCACTGGCAGTACGAACGGCTCAATCAGCACCAGCTTGGCATCCAGCGCACTCATTGTACGCTCGATCAAATCACGGTAAGCGGCTTCAAACTCGGCAGCAGTAGTTTCCTGGCCGGAGTCAAAGCGGCGCCAGGTATCATTAATCCCGATATAAATGGATACCCATGTCGGCTTCAAGTCCAGACAATCCTTATCCCAGCGCTGCTGCAAATCTGTAATGCGGTTACCGCTGACTCCCCGGTTAATGAACGTCAGATTCTTCTCCGGATAATGCAGCCCAAGACGTGCGGCAGCCATCATTGCATAACCTACGCCCAATGAGGAAGCGTCTTCATAATTGCGCCCGCAATCAGTGATACTGTCACCCTGGAACAAAATGATATCGTTTTCTTTAAATCCCATGTTTAAATCCTCCTATAAAACCACTGAATGGTATAAACATATTCCATTATATCAAATAGAATTTCTCCGGGCACCCTCAATTATGGCAGGATTTCAAAGCGCACTTCGCATCGTGAACTAATTCAGCACAGAAAAAAACCCTTCCAGCACCCGCACCTCAAAAAAAACCAGGTGTTTTCGGGTAACTAAAAGGGGATCCTATAAGCAGAAAAGCCGGCTAATGAATATTAATACGCCAGACTGAACAACCCTTTGATATGTGTCAGATAACGGATGTTGCTTGCTTCTTTCATCATCGTTGCAGGCAAGCCTTTCAATGGCGTTGAGTTGCCGCCGATAATAGCAACCCCGTCTTTACGGCCCAGGCTGGCCAGTGTGCCCGAATTGACCGGACTGAAGGTATCCAGCGATTTATTGTTAAGGTAAGCATACAGATTATAGCCGATCAGCTCACCCATCTGCCAGGCGATTTGTGCAGTCGGCGGATAAGGACGGCCGTCCGGAGCAAATACAACGGCACTGTCACCGGCAACAAATACATCGGCATGCGATGTGGATTGCAGGAATTCATTTACCGTTGCACGTCCACGGTTAACTTCAAGACCGGATTCACCGATCAGCGGATTTCCTTGTACACCGCCGGTCCATACGAACGTGTTGGCCACAATTTTTTGGCCATCCTTCAGATCAATGGTGTTGCCCTCCACATTGGTAACGGCTAGACCGGTCAGGAATTGTACGCCGCGTGCAGCAAGACTTGATGTAGCGCGTTCGATCAGGTGATCGGGCAGTACCGGGAGAATCTTCGGACCTGCTTCCACGAGCAGCAGCTTGATCTCTTTTTGATCCACCCCATAACGTTTGGTGAGCTTGGGCAGCACGTCCGCAATTTCACCTACAAGCTCAACACCCGTCAATCCGCCACCGCCGATTAGAATCGTCGCGTCAGCTTCATTGCCGGTTTTTGCGTACTCACGGATCCGGTCTTCGATATGACCGTGAATTTTATTGGCGTCAGCAGCCGATTTCAATACCATGCTGTATTGTTCAAGTCCCGGAATTCCAAAATAAGCCGTCGTGCTGCCAAGGCCCGCAACAAGGGCGTCGTAAGTTAGATTCGTGCCATCCGAGAGCGCAATTTGTTTGCTTTCAACGGAGAAGGATTTTACTTTGGCAATTTTAAGATCAATGTCTTTACCGGCAAAAAGCTTCGCCAGCGGCATAGCAACAGCTTTCTCTTCCGCGCTGCCTGCGGCAAGACGATGCAATTCGGTAATAATCTGGTGGGTTGGATACTGGTTGACAACTGTGATCTTTGCCTCAGCCTTGCTCATATATTTGCGCACTGTCAAGGCACTCAGCAATCCGCCGTAACCTGCTCCTAGAATAACAATATGTTTTGACATATGATGTTTCCTCCGTCCTTACGTATGAGATTAGAATTAATTATTTCTGCTGGCTGCGTTCGCCGCTGACTTGCAGGTAAGCATTCAAAAAACGGAGAAGCTTCTGAACCTGCGGATCCTTAATCATCTTCATCATTCCGAACACGCTGATCGTCTCGCTGCTTTCATTTGCCCGGTCTTTCGCCTCGATCACAGTAGCCGCCATATTCTTGACGGAACCTACTACCGGCTCGGCAATTTCTTTAATAGCGCCCACCGTATCATTCTTGAGTACTTCATCGGATGCAACCGACTGTACAAAGTCCATAGACTTCGTTAATACACCTACAAGCTGTGTAAGCTGCGGCAGCTGTTCTATCAAGGTTGTTAATGATTCCTGAACTTCCGGCTTCAAAAGCTGATCCAGAACATCCTCTTTGGTTAAAGAGGTTTGCGGTGCTTCCTGTTCAGGAGTGGTTTGCGTAATTGTTTCTGACATTGTTGGACTCTCCTCTGCATTAGCTTGTAACGCTTGATAATAGTCAATTCAATAACCCATGCGTCTATTATAACACCCATTATGTAATAAACGTCACAATCTTTTTGCCTCTATAACCTTATTTTGTGATTAAAATCACTTCTTTTCTGTCGTTTTTATTAATTTTCTTCTATTCGAACTTAATTTCACGATTTAGTGTAATTCATCATTGACGATTCCCAATTGCCGTGCTATCTTAAGTAAGTAACCATTTGTAAGTAAGTTTATTTACATAAGTTATTGATATTTATTAACTATCAATTTATAACCATTTGGAGGTATTTATCATGAGTACTTTTACAGATTTGGTGCAATCCCGCAGATCAGCTATGAATTTCGTGGAAGGGATCAAGATCCCGCAAAACGAGCTGGAGGACATGTTCTCTCTCACCCGGCTCGCCCCTTCAAGCTCCAATTTGCAGCATACACATTATAAGGTGATCAGCGATCCGGCACTGAAGGAGGAAATCCGCAGAGGTGCTTATGACCAATATAAAATCCACACAGCTTCCGCCGTTATTATTGTGCTCGGAGATAAGCATGCCTATCAGCAGGCACCGGAAATTTACAGCGGACTGAAATTGCTTGGCGCTATGAGCCAGGAGGAATATGACAACACCATCCAATCCATCAACGATGCCTATGAAGGAAATGATGCTTTCCAGCGTGATGAAGCCATTCGCAACGCCTCCCTGTCCGCCATGCAGTTCATGCTGATTGCCAAGGATAAAGGCTGGGATACCTGCCCGATGATCGGCTTTGATCCCGAAGCCATCAAGGCCACCCTCAATATCCCGGACCATCTTGTGCCGGCTCTGATGATTACCATCGGCAAGGACTACAAACGCAAGATCAGACCGCGCGGCTACCGCAAGCCGGTAAATGAGTTTGTTGAATTCTTCTGAGATGGACCCGTCTGGCATGCAAAAAGGCCTTGCCGCAGTATCGCGGCAAGGCCTTTTGTGAAAATATAAACGGCTAAATCCTAGACTCTGCGGAAACGCCAGAGCACGCTCTGGAAATCACCGTGCAGATTCGGCAATGGCAGCCCCGCATACATAAGATGATCTCCTCCGTACACGCCTCCGCCTTCCAGCCACTCATAATCCGCTTCAGGATCCAGTCCATTCAGGCGCAGATAATACAGTGAATCATTGGGCTCGGCCAGTGTCCGGGCATACACGACAACAGCCTCAGATTTATCTTCAGCCACAATCAGCCATGCGGTCTCGTTGCCTTCAAACGGGCTGAGCAGTCTGTACTGCTCCCCGAACTGCACCAGCGGCCGCAGCTCCTTGTAGAGCGCTACCTGTGCTTTTACTGTTTCGTTCTCTTCTACTGTAAACTTTGTCAGATCCAGCTCATAGCCGAAATTGCCTGACATTGCGACATGTCCGCGCAGTTCAAGAGAAGTATTACGGTGTACCTGATGGTTCGGCACGGCCGAGACATGGCTGCCCATGGAGCTGAGCGGATAGACGATGCTGGTTCCGTACTGGATTTTGAGCCTGCTGATCGCATCAGTATTATCGCTTGTCCAGGTCTGCGGCATATAATAGAGCATTCCCGGATCGAAGCGCCCTCCCCCGCCGGAGCAGCTCTCAAACAGGACATCCGGAAACTCCGAGGTAATCCGTTCAAGCACTCCATAAAGACCGAGCATATAACGGTGCGCCGTTTCCCGCTGTCTTTCCGGCGGCAGCAGCGCGGAGCCAATTTCGGTCATATTGCGGTTCATATCCCATTTCACATAGGAGATTGGCGCGCTGCTCAGCACATCGGCTATCCTGTCGCCGATCGCCTGGCAGACATCCTCACGGGAGAAATCGAGCACAAGCTGCATCCGTCCTTCTGTTCTGCGGCGGTCCGGCACATGCAGGCACCAATCGGGATGCCGGGTGTACAGTTCGCTGTCCGGAGAAATCATCTCCGGTTCGAACCAGAGGCCAAATTGCAGGCCCAGCCCGTTTACACGCTTGGCCAGATCATCCAATCCCTTGGGCAGCTTATTCGCGTCCACGAACCAGTCCCCCAGTGAGCTGCGGTCATCATTGCGGTGACCGAACCAGCCGTCATCCAGCACAAACAGCTCCAGACCAAGCTCGCTGCCGGCGCGGGCGATGTCTTCAATCTTGTCGGCGGTGAAATTGAAATAAGTCGCTTCCCAGTTATTGACGAGTACTGGCCGTGTACGGTCGCGGTGGGTGCCGCGGCACAGCCGGGTACGGTACAGCTTATGATAGGTCCGTGACATCGAACCGATGCCATCCGCCGAGAAGACCAGTACAGCTTCCGGAGTCTGGAACGCCTGTCCCTGCTCCAGCAGCCAGTTGAAGTCGAAAGGATTAATCCCGATGGATAAACGGGTTGTCTTGTACGGCTCAACCTCAGCCTGTGCGCTAAATCCGCCGCTGTAAACCAGACTGACGCCATATACATCGCCATGGTCCTCATCCGCACCTTTGGACAGCAGGGCGATAAATGGATTCTGCGCATGGCTGCTCGCTCCCCGGCGGCTCTCGATACCCTGCATGCCGGAAGCAAGCGCTCTGCGTTCCACATATCGCTCCCTCGCCCAGGACCCGGACAAATGAAGCATATCGTAATTCGAGTCACGGAAATCCACACTCATGCTGAGTCCACGCAGCAGCCTCAGCGACTGGCTGCCTTCATTGACAAACCGCACAGAACGGGTAATGGCGTTCAATTCATTAAATACGGTATAGCTGAGGATAATCCGCAGTCCGGCCACAGGATCGAGCAACTCGATCTCCAATGTATCGGCTTCCTCTTCATGCTCAGTATATGTAGCTGGCAGCCCCTCAAGAGCAGGCTTTCCCCGGTAAATGCGGTGTTTGCCATACAGCGCCTCGGAAGCCGTAGTTCCGTTCTCAGCCTGGATCTGGTAGGCTGGATGGCGGAAATCACCCACACCATAAACCGGGTACTCCTGTGCTATTGTATCGTAAGAGATAGACATGTCCTCAGGATATGGAGCTGGCGAGAAGGAGCAGCGTTCAGTCCGCTGGAGGATGGAGGACAGACCGGTTGAACGGATTTTCCTTCCCCAATATACATGCGCCGGAACTCCGGTAGGCAGCAACTGAATCACGTAGCTGGTTGCCTTGCTCTGAAGATGAAAGATACGTTCGTCGGATAAATATTGAATGGCCATTGGAACCTCCTGAAAGTTTGTGAGCATCTGCTTCCTTGATTGGATCGTACAAACTCGCTTCGGAAGCATCTGCTTAGTTTTGTAGAGCAGCATCTTACTTAATAGGCTTCGTACAACATCACTTTATTATATAGTGAAATCGCTTTAATTTCACCTCTGGTTAGCTTTCATTTCGCATAATAGAGAATGGCCGCAGCCGCCCGCTCCCGCCGCTCGGCATCTTCACTGTGCAGCGCAGCCGTGAGAACAGACAGCGCTTCAGCAATTATCTCATCATCAACTTTTACCGTGTGCTTCGCTTGCTCACTGCCGGTCAGACCCGCATCCTCCAGCCACAGATCCAGCCTTTCAGGCGGCAGTGTTCCTATATACTGCGAGACTGGCAGGGTATCTGCCAGCAGTTCACCCATCATGGGATTCAGCTCTGCACTCAACAAGCTCTTCAGCCAGGTTACCCCTCTCCGGTGACAACGGCCATCTTCCGGATGGTCGCAGGCTTCCTCATAGAAATAATCGCCCAGGTCGCCAAGGTAGGCCCACTCCCCGTCTGAGATCAATACATAATCTCCATCCTGCATTGTATGTACAAAGATGTCCAGGCTGTCCAGCGTCTTTTCCAGTTCCGGCCCGTAGTAGGCAGAGGTCTGCTGCAGCCGTCTGGCGATTTCTTCGCGGCTTGCCTGTTCCAAATCACCAATGCCGGGATATCCGGCGCAAACATAATTGTCCTGCACAAACTCCGTCATCCGCTCAATCCCAAGCGGCGCCGTCTTCATCTGAAACAACTTCATATGTGTGCTACTCCTTCCATTCTTCCTAACTCCTATTCAATAAGTGAATTATACATTAAGAGCAGCAGCAATTATCCATGGAATATTAGTTCAAAAACTAAGAATAAGCAAGGATAATAGCGCTTACAAGAGGGTTATAAATATAATGGTTCCAGATTCAAATGATACGGCTTTTTACTGCTTATGGGGATCAGGGTATACTATAGACATCAACTCAAGGAACCATACACTGCTAGAAGGAAAGCTAATGCGGGCAGGTAAAATCTCTCGGTGAGCAATCTTTTGCAGCTGTAATCCCTGAGCTTGAGACTATATCTTTGATCCTGGCATTAAAGCTTTCAATTTATCCCGGAACGAAATGGTATGAGCTTCTTAAAGCTCAAACGTTGAACATCAATCCAATCGTTACCTGAGGATGATTAGAGAAGATTTAACGGTCAGGATAGGCAAATACACTGCCGCCTCGGACGATTTCTACCCGGCTGAGAACAAAGGATAGGATAAGGAGTCTGAGAAGAACATGGGTATAGTGCTTACAACATAAACCTCTATTGTTGATGAACAATCAATGATAGAGGTTTATGTGTGTTATGCGGGAGCACCCTTGCTTCATCTTGATGCCTATCCTCCTTAACAGGAAATGCTGCCGCTAATATAGTCCTTATTCCAAGAAATGAACAACTAACGGGAATCCCGCCCTCTAATTTTATGTTACAAGGGATCATTGGGGTTTATCTCCATGTTAGCGGTAACAATTCCCTATATTATTCCAAAAAGGGGTTTTCAGCTAAAATTAGCGGGTACTTATACCGCAATAGCGCAACAACTGATATGAAATGAAATTTAGCCTCACAGCAATGCGGGCGGTTCCATAGGTTACCTTTTTAGTTGCGTTCTATGCAGACTGCATTCCTCTGGTCCTCGTCATCCGCAGCATGGTGTTAGCGCCTTTTTGGAACTCATAGGAGACTTTAAGCTCTTCTGTATTCCAGCCCTGAGTGTGAATATATTCTATTAAACGGTCCATTTCTTCATATCTGCGGCCGGATAGATCGCTCAGCGGGAAGATGCGGATTTCTTCACTTGTCACACGCATCAGCTCCTGCAGACTCTGGAGATGAAAATCATAGTCCAGACGGTCACTATACATGAATAGAAAATGCGCGGATAATGTAAGCTCAAAACTTAGACCGGCAAAAGGCAGCTGCGGGAGCACCGCCGAAATATAAAGCTCCTCATTCTGTTGTCTGTCCAAAGTACTGGCTGTTAACGCTTCGATTCTTGCCTGCTTCAGCTCTTCGATGGATTTAAACTCATTCCACAGGAAATTCTGCTGCACCTTCGCAAGCTGCAGCATAGCGTGCTGAATATCCTTGATTCCCTTCTCCATCAGAACTTCCGCAGAATGGCAGTAGGCAATATCAGCGGCGACAGCTTAAGCGCCGAGCTGATTCGCCGCAGCCGTGAAAGAGCAAACACCCGCAGGACAATCGAGTATTCTCCGCACGGCCAGCTCCTCACGCTGCAAATTGAACATCCGCAAATATTCCTCAAAGGTCCGCCCAATCATAACAATCCGCTGCAAATCCAGTTTCGCTCCACTCATCTGATCTCATCTCACCTTTCCTCTTCTCGTCTCGTCCCATCCCATCTATCTTGTCTTGTCTTGTTGCAAAGTTAGCGTAAAGACAGCTCCCGCTTCAGAAATTGATACAGTCTCAAGCTGGCCGACCGGAGCGGATAATCAGCCACTCTGCAGGCGATTCCGCAGGCCATGTCTACAGCTCCTCCTGCCAGCTGCCGCACTGCCGTTCCCACAGGTACGGGCGCAAGCGTAGACTCAGGGACAAACGCAAGACCTAAACCAGCCTCTACGTAGAATTTCAGCGCTGTCATGCTGCCAACTTCCATGGTATTCAGCGGCGGTCCGGCAAATTCCTGCAGTACGCTCTCCAATTTTTTGCGGTAGGGGCAATTGACGGCCGTAATCAGCAGCCGATGTCCGCGAAGATGATCTGGAGTCACCTCCGGCAGGTCAGCGAGCGGATGATCCTCCGGCATTAACAGCACGAATTTCTCCGTGAACAGAGGCTCAAAGTGCAGCTCCTTTCCCAGCTCCGGTGCTGAACACAGCACCATGTCGAGTTCCCCGCGGAGCAGCCGCTCAGTAAGCGCCGGTGTTCCGGCGATATCTACCGAGATTTCAATCTTGGGGTAAAGGCTCATGAATTGCTGCAAAAGACGAGGCAGCCGATAGCTGGCGGTAGGATCGGTTGCACCCAGACGGACACTCCCCGCCTCGCCAGATTTCATTTCCGCGAGACTGCTCTGCAACCGTTCCATGTCCTTCACAATGAGCAGGCTCTGTTCATGGAATAGCCGCCCAGCTTCCGTTAAGCTAATCCCTTTACCGCGTTCGAGTAACTGTACCCCCAGCTGTGATTCCAGCTTCTGGATTTGCATTGTAATCGTCGACTGGGCATAATTCAGCTCTTCCGCCGCACGGTTAAAGCTTCCTGTGTTTACGATCGTCTGGAAGGTAATCAGCGCCTTGAAATCCATTTCCATTCCCCCATCACGATTCAATATTAATGAATCATCACTTCAATTAGTTCAATTATACAAAACCAAGTATGCTCTATAAAATAGTCTGTATCAACCCAAAAAGATATTCAAGGAGTGGATGCAGATGGAGCTTACAAACAAAGTGGCGCTCGTAACAGGCGGGGGTACCGGCATAGGCAGAGCCACAAGCCTTGAGCTGGCACGGCTCGGGGCGGTGGTCGCTGTTAATTATTCCCGTTCGGAACAGGAAGCGCTGGAAACTGTTCAACAGATCATTGATCTAGGCGGACAGGCCATCGCGGTACAGGCCGATGTTTCCCGGGACGTCGAAGTCCGGGCGATGGTTGGACAAATCGCAGCAACATTCGGCCGTATGGATGTGCTCATCAATAATGCCAGCATTACAAAGCACATCCCTCTGGAGGATCTCGATGCAGCTACGGAAGAAGTCTGGGATCAATTATTGGATGTCAACGTCAAAGGAATGTTCTTTTGCGCCCGGGCAGTGGCTCCTTATATGAAGCAAAACAAGCAGGGAGCCATTGTCAACCTCGGCAGCATTGCCGGAAATACAGGCTCCGGCTCCTCTCTTCCTTATGCGGTGTCTAAAGCCGCCGTACATGGACTTACCAAGTCACTGGCCCGCGCGCTTTCACCGGAGATCCGGGTCAATGCTGTGGCTCCGGGAGCCGTCGCGACGAGATGGTGGACCGGCCGGGAAGCGCAGATGCTGCGCCTGGCTCCCAATCTTCTGCTGCAGCAGATCGCCACAGCGGAAGATATCGCCAGGTTCATCTGCTCGGTTGTTGTGCAGGAGGCCTTAACCGGACAGGTCATTACCGTCGACAGCGGACAGACTTTATAGCAGCAAGCACAGCAAAAACGCCCAACAGCCCCATCCTCCCAATTCACAAAGGAAGATGAGGCTGTTGGTTCAAGAAAATTCATGGCTTCTTGCAGCTCATTGTATAATGGATAATCCTGTTATGCCGATCCGGGTTGCGGCCGGATCAGATCAGGAAGGTTCATTCCCCCATACCAGGCTGCCGGAGAGATAGGCCGGAACGCCAGCCCAATCCGCATAACCCGTACCTGACGCGTTAAAGGAATAATCTCCGGTCTGGGTATAATTGCTCCAATCCGCCTTGGATGCCCGCATCTGGATATCCAGGCCCTCCCCTGCTGCCAGGGAACCCGCTGCGCTTGTGAAGCCCAGCTCCACATAATAATCCGCCCCGGTTATGGCTGCCGGGAGTTTCACAAAGGTGCCGGTAACATTCGCACTGCCGGCCTGTGACCAATCGCAGAAGAAGCTTTGCGGCTGCTCGCCGTCAATCGTGTAATAATATCTGATCTTCACATCCGCCAGCGAAACGGCGCTGGTGCCCGTATTCAGCAGTTTGATCCGCGGATTCAAGACATTCGCTGAAGCCACTGTGCTGCCGTTATACATTTGGACCTTAAGTCCACCGGTCACAACCACAGATGTATCCTCTACGGCAACTGCCAGCGACTGGGCGGCCCCGGCGCTGAAATTAAAGCTCAGCGTTGTTGCTCCCACCGGCTGCGCGGCCAGATACCCTTTTTTGATCGTGACAGCTGTGCCGCTTACGGTATAATCCGTTCCGGCAGTCAACGTTGCCGTTCCGTTCTTAATCGTGCTTAACGTGTTCCCGTTCAGCGTCAGCGTTACGGCCACATCCGCCTGATTCGCCGTCTTCTTATCGAAGCTGGCCGTGACCGGCGTAATCGCCGAGTTGCTCGCTGCCGGCGTATCCTCTACGGCAACTGCCAGCGACTGGGCGGCCCCGGCGCTGAAATTAAAGCTCAGCGTTGTTGTGCCCACCGGCTGCGCGGCCAGATACCCTTTTTTGATCGTGACAGCTGTGCCGTTAACGGTATAATCCGTTCCGGCACTCAACGTTGCCGCTCCGTTCTTGATCGTGCTTAACGTGTTCCCGTTCAGCGTCAGCGTTACGGCCACATCCGCCTGATTCGCCGTCTTCTTATCGAAGCTGGCCGTGACCGGCGTAATGGTGGATCCGGTAGCCGGAGGATTCACCGGATCAGCATACAGTGTGCCCCGGCCGTTTGTTCCGAGATATACCCGGCCGTATATCCGCGGATCACCGGTTATGGCCATGTTGATCTTCGCATACTGGTGGGCGTCATCATTGATCCGGACCCAAGATGCGCCAGCATCATCGGAGCGGAAGACCCCTCTGACGCCATCGATTTGAGCAACCGTATATAGTGCCATATAGCTCTGGCCCGGTGCGGCCTTACCGTAGCCGATCAGATCCGCTTCCTCGACATTAGACAGCTTGGTGAAGCTGGTTCCCGAATTCACAGAATGCCATAAACCGTATTTGTTCTCGACCGTATTGCCTCCGGCCAGCCAGATATCGCCTTCAATGCCCGGCACTGCCTTCAAGCTGATCTGCGCCTGGTTCGGCTGCAGGCCGTCTACATTATTCGTCGGGAAACCCGCTGCCGGCGTAGCGGTAAAGGTAGCTCCGCCGTCCACACTGACATAGAAGATTCCTGCATAGAACGCATAGAACTTGTTTGCGTTTACGCGGTCGGAAGCGATTTTGGCTCCGGCCGGTACCCCGCTGCTTGCCGTCCAGGAGTTGCCCGACGATTTGGTGTAGTAGACACCGATATCGGAGGTACTCCACAAGATGGCATTACCGCTGGCAGATACGGCGACCTGGCCTTGTCCTGCCGTTGTTTTGGTTCCATTCGACGGTTCGGCATTCGGCATATACCAATTAGAGCCGCCGTCATTCGAAATCCCAAGCGATTTCATGCTCGGTGTCTTTTCCTTATCGGCTCCGCCAACGCGCACAACGAACGCCGGACTGAGCTCCGCATAATCAATACTTGTCGTTGTCGCCCAGGAAGGGCTCGTTTGGAACTTGACCGGCGCCTGGGTCACATCTTCATACCGGAAGCCCGAGACGTCACCAAGCGCCGTGATCAGATGCGCACTTCCCGACGGCGGGCTGATCAGTCCGAGCACAGCAGTCTCCTCTACGCCCTTGGCCATGACCGAAATATTGACCTTGCCGCCTGTATCCCAAGCAGTCAGGTTATTCGAGCCGTAGATTGTAGCTCCTGTTCCGTACATCATCCGGTTGGAGTTGAACGGGTCAATCTCCAGGTCTCCCATCATCCAGCCGAGCTTTGGTGAAGGATCAAGTGAAGTGGAGGTCGTTCCATGATCCAGCCAAGGTGCTGCGGTAATGTTCATTGCGAATTTATAGGTCCGTTCCGGATAGTTGCCCCAATCCCAGATCCGGCTCCAAGTCGCTCCGCCGTTCGTACTGCGGAAAACAACCTCATCCGGCCACCAGGCATTCAGACTGGAGACCATCACCGTATTCGGATTCTGGGCATCGACAGCAAGTCCTCCGAAGCCGTACCAATTATCTGTTCCGGTCGTCGGGCTGATGTTCGTCCAGGCACCGCTGGTTTTATTAAATTTCCAGACTTCACCTTTGCTGCCGTCATAGGGCCCTACGCCATTGCTGTACGTAATGTACAGATCCCCGGTTGAGGAAAGCACGCCATGATGGGGCAGATAGCCGGTGGGCTGTCCGGGAAGCGCGGACCAGGTAACACCGCCGTCGGTGCTGCGGTACACGCTGCTTGCCATATCCGCTACGCCGACATAAATCGTTCCCGTAGCACTGCCGGGTGTGCCTGTGCTTTTGTCAAAAGTAATCCAGGATAATCCGACGAGGTCATTGCCATAATCGAGCGTCGGGTTCTGAATATAGGTGCCTACGTTAGGAAAAGAGCTTACTTTGGACCAGGTTACTCCCGAGTCCGTACTTTTCCACAACCCGTTGCCGCTGCGTGCCCCGAAGAACAGGATGTTGTTCTTATTGGGGTCTATAACCAGACGCTCACCGGCCGAACGGCCGGGCATATTGCCGCCAACCTTGAACGGCAGCGCTGTCGTCTGCCACGTATTGCCCCGGTCGCTGGAACGCATAATCTGCCCGTTGCCATCCCAATGGTTCGTGTACGTGCCGGTAGCCATGTATACTTTGTCCGGATCGACAGGGTCTGTAGCCAGCGCATCCACCCCGTTTTTGTTCCAGTCGACCCAGCCCACGGCATCACTGATGGAAATCCAGCTGCCAGTGGCCTGATTCCAGCGGTAGGCGCCCCCGATGTCGGTACGCGCATAGATCAGATTCGGTTCAGTTTGGTTAAAAATAATGCCCGGCACAAACCCTCCGCCCGCACCGGTAACGACACTTTTCCAGTTGTAAGCTTCACTTGCAGCAGCATGGGCAGCCGCCGGAAAGGCGGTAAACAAAGAGCTAGACATCGCGGCCAGCAGGACAATTAATCCCATTCTTCGGATACGGTTACGAATCACGAACCACGCCTCCTATGATTGCTTTACTTTGTTAACGTTTTCATTATAGAGTGTAAGCAGGATTCATAGTGAGGGAAAATGGTTCAAACTTGGAGAATTCCGTCTTCTGTTATCGTACCATTTTCACACTAATTATTACATTTATAGTAAAAAACTCCCCTGACGGAATGTCAGAAGAGTCTTACTATCTTAATGCTTTAGCAGAAACTCGTCGAGTTTGTTGCCGTCCACATCATAGGCCTGGTAAGTCAATGTATTTCCGCTGACCGTAATTCCGGCGTACATCTGCTTATTGTTCTGGAAATGAACCTGATGATAGTTCTGATCCTCTTTCTTCTCGTTGAATTTTGCGCCGGAGGCGTTGGTCACCACGTACACCGTTCCTCCTCCGGTACCGGCAGAATTCCCGCCCTCCGGGACAACTTTTCCGGCAAGCAGCGGATACGATCTGGAATATTCATGATTATGTCCCTGGAGCACCAGATCAACCCCATACTTGTCAAATATCTCTGTCCAGTCCTCCAGCTTCTTATACATGTTCCCGCCATATGCCGGACGGTGCAGCGCTACGATTTTCCACGGTTTATCTGTAAGGGCCAAATCCTTCTTCAGCCACTTGGCCTGGCTCTTCAGGTGGCTCTCCGTATTCAGTACCGTCACATGCACAGGTCCATAATCAAAAGAATATGAGGTTCCGGCAATGGATTCCGGGTCGCCGTTATCCGGAAGGTTGAAATGCGAAGTAAAGCTTGCTGCCTGCCCTTCGACCTCATCATGGTTGCCGGTGACAGGCATCAGCGGAATGCCCGGCACAAACCCCTGCACATTGCCGAAAAAGTCATCCCAGGCACCCGAATCCTCCGGCTCTTCCGTCAAATCCCCGTTATGAACGATAAACTTTGCCGCCGGAAAGGTCTGGAACGCCTTGTCCAGTGTATTGCCCCATAATTTGAAATCCGCCGCCGTCTCCCCTTGTGAATCGGTTACATTGATAAAGGTTACGCTTTCGCTGTCCGCTTCCGCCGTGGTGAACGTAGCTGCTGTGCTCCATTCGCCTTCTTTGCCGCTGCCTGCCCTGTAGGTATACAGCGTTCCCGGTTCAAGCCCGGTCACTACAGCTTTATGTACGCCTCTTTTGCCCTCATCTGTTTTGATCACGCTGTCTATGGCCTGCACCTTGACAACATTCCCTGCTGTAAATGCGGCGCTTTTTCCTTTTACAACCTCAAGCCGTCCCTCCGCACCCGGAGCTCCGGTAAACCAGGTGAACGCACGGCTGGTCTCCGCATCTTCTTTAAAGGTACTGACCAGATCATACGGAGCACTGCTTTCCTCAGGTCGGGCAGTCCACTCCGATTTAAGCCATTCCAGACCAAGGGCCAGCAGGATCAATACAACTACGATGATTACAACAATAATCAACACTTTAAAATCCTTCATGCCTATCCCTCCCTCACCGCTTGCTTTCCAATAAACAACAGTCCGGATTCTAGCTTTCTGTCTATAAAAGATAGCCTTCCTCATAGACAGAAGTCAAATAACCCTCCCTACAACCTCACATAACTACGTCATTTGTTAACGCAGTGTAATAACTTTCAGCTAACGTTCAGGCAGATTTAAGAAAATCATAAGGTCAGTCACTTAATATGGGTTCAGCAGCAAGATTTAGGCGCAGCGGTGACCAAAGCCAAACTTTTGAGAGAGAAATGGGGTGTGAGATGAATAAGAAGCTGCAATTCCGGCATGAATTGAAATTTTTCATTAACTATCATCAATACCTTATATTGCGGCAGCGGCTGCAGAGCTTAATAGATACCGATCAGAACGCCAATGACAGCGGGGAGTACCATATCCGCAGCCTGTATTTTGATGATATTAACAATTCGGCACTTTCGGACAAGCTGGGCGGACTTAGAGAACGCGCCAAATACCGGATCCGCATCTATAACGTACAGGACGATGTCGTACACTTTGAGAAAAAAATCAAAATGGACGACTACATCGCCAAGATCAAGGAACCGCTGACCCGCGAAATGTATGATCAGATTATGGCCGGCAATTACGAGGTGCTGAACGTTCCGCAAAGTCCTTTGTTTATGGAGCTCTATAACCAGATGCGCCACAATTTTCTGCGTCCCAAAGTGATCGTCGATTATGTCCGCGAACCTTACGTCTGCCATAACGGCAATGTGCGGATCACTTTTGACAAGGAGCTGCGTACGGGACTGCATGAGACGGATATTTTTAATAAAAAGCTTCAGCCGGTCCGGGCGCTTGATGAGAACTTCATTATTTTCGAGGTCAAATTTGATGAATACATACCGGAGTACATCAAAATTGCGCTGCAGCTAAACGGCTTAAACCGGCAATCTGCTTCGAAATACGTCATTTGCCGCAAATTTCTAAAAACCAATACTTGGGAGGATTATTAATGGGCATTTCATCCACACTGGGGGCTGCCACGGCCACGCAGACTATAGCTGCAACCGCAGGGCAAGAGAACGATACGGCCACAACTTTTTCCGATATGATTAAAAATTCGGTCGTAGACAACTTCGTTTCCGATATCAGCATCTCCAAAATCCTGATCACGCTCGGCGTCGCTTTTCTGATCGGATTCTTCATCTACCTGCTCTACAAACGTGTGTTCAGCGGCGTATTATACTCCAAAAGCTTCAACGTGTCCCTGATGGGCATGACTATGATCACCGCAACTGTCATTATCGCCATCAACTCCAACCTTGTGCTCTCGCTCGGTATGGTCGGCGCTTTGTCCATCGTCCGTTTCAGAACGCCGATCAAAGATCCAACGGATCTGATTTTCCTGTTCTGGGCAGCCGTTGCAGGGATCGTTACCGGTGCAGGCTTTTTCACGCTGGCGATTATCGGCTCGATCATTATCGGCCTGATTCTCTTCCTGTTCATTAAACATTCTTCAGTCGAAACTCCGTACCTGCTGGTGCTTAACTGTGAAGGCGATGACAGCGAACGCGAGGTGCACAGCCATCTGACCAAAGCTGTAAAACGTTACAACATCAAGCAAAAAACCGTAAGCGCAGGCAACATCGAGCTTACGCTTGAGCTGCGTCTGGACGACAAGGAAGGCGGCTTCGTAAACACCGTCTCCGATATTACAGGGGTCAAAAATGCCTTGCTGATCAGCTATAGCGGCGACTATGTATCTTAATGAGGAAAGGCGGTGCTGAAGATGAAAGCACGCGGTAAGCTGACCCTGCTGATTCTTTGTTGCCTGCTGCTGGTTATCGCTATGGCGGGTTGTCAGATTGCAAATCCTTCTGCGGACAATAACAGTACTACGGATACGCAGGAAAAAGCGGTATCAAGCGAGGAACAAAGTCTGGATTCGGAGGTGTTCCCGAAGGACAAGGTTGTTGATGTTAAAATCACACTGGACCCGGATGATTTCCAGGATATGCTGGACAATGCCAGCACCGAGGAATACAAGACAGCCTCCGTGGAATACAACGGGATCAAAATGGACAATGTGGCCGTGCGCACCAAAGGCAACTTAAGCCTGCGCAGCGTTGTGCAGATGGCGGACTCCGACCGTTACAGCTTCAAAATTTCTTTTGACGAGTATGTGAACCAGAATTTATTCGGCATTACCAAAATCAACCTCAACAACAATTACAGCGATGCCTCCTATATGCGGGAGTTTCTGACCTATGAGCTGGCGGAGAGCATCGGTCTTCCGACACCGAAATACTCCTTCGTCAACGTCTACGTCAACGATGAACTGAAGGGTTTCTATCTCGCGGTGGAACAGATCGGCGACGCCTATCTGGAGCGCAACTTCGGCAATTCCTATGGTGCGTTATATAAAGGCGTAATGACCGGCCAAGGCAGTGATTTGACCTGGCTCGGCGACGATGCTTCACTCTACACGGGACTTGAAATGAAGTCCGAGAAATCAAACGATGACATTGTGGTCGACATGCTGGATGAACTGAACAACGGCACCGACTATAATAAGTATATCGATATCGACGATGCTTTGGGGTATATTGCACTGAATGCCGTAACCGGCAATATGGACAGCTATCTTGGAGGAAACAAGCAGAATTATTACCTCTATGAAGATGAGGGAATCTTCTCGATCCTGCCTTGGGATTATAATATGGCTTTTGGCGGGATGGGCGGCTCGGATGTGCTGATTGACGAACCGACCCAAGGCGCTCTTGCCGAACGTCCGCTGGTGGCCAAGCTGCTGGCTAACGAGGAATACAAAACGAAATATCATGAGATAATCCGCGAAATGCTGGATGGTTATCTGCAGAACGATACGTTCAAGGCGCGGATTCAGGAGCTCGACACGATGATCTCCAGCTACGTGAAGGCTGATCTATCCGCCTTCTACACGTTCGAGCAATATGAGAGTGGAATTACCTCCGTAGAGACCTTCATGTCCACCATGGCCAGTTCGGTCTCCAAGCAGCTGGACGGCACCCTTCCTTCCTCCGGTGACGGAACGGGAAGCGGCATGGGCGGTGGTCCAGGCGGCGGCTTTGGCGGCGCAGGCGGGCAGGCCGCCATCGGCGCGGTTGCACCGGGGCAAGGCGCTAACGGCGCGGCGGCTTCCGGGCAAGGCGCCATCGGCGCGGCGGCTCCGGGGCAAGGCGCCAACGGCGCAGCGGCTCCGGGGCAAGGCGCCAACGGCGCGGCGGCGCGGGGGCAAGGCGCCAACGGCGCAGCGGCTCCGGGGCAAGGCGCCAACGGCGCAGCGGCTCCGGGGCAAGGCGCCAACGGCGCAGCGGCTCCGGGGCAAGGCGCCATCGGCGCGGCGGCTCCGGGGCAAGGCGCCATCGGCGCAGCGGCGACGGGGCAAGACGCCATCGGCGCGGCGGCTCCGGGGCAAGGTGCCAACGGCGCAGCGGCTCCGGGGCAAGGAGGCAACGGCGCAGCGGCTTCCGGGCAAGGTGCCAACGGCGCGGCGGCTTCCGGGCAAGCTCCGGCAGACGGGCAGGCCGCGCAAGGCGGTGCGCCGGGTGCCATGGGCGGACCGGCGATGCCTCAAGGCGGCAACGGTCCTGGCGTTGATATGGCCGGTCTCGGTGGCGGCATGGGCGGCGGCTTTGGTGGTGGTGGCTTTGGCGGCGGCATGGGCGGCGGCGAGTTTGGCGGAGCTGGCGGTGCGCAGCAACAGGGCAGCACAAGCGAAGCCATCACAACCGGCGTGTCCATCGTTGTGCTTCTGCTTGCAGCAGCGTTCATCACCTTCTACAAACGCAAACGTCTGTAAACTGTGCAAGCTGAACTTAAGAACTAGGTAATGTAATGTAAACCGGCGAATACCATAAATTAAGGTTAGTTGGGTTCACCGGAAAAGATTCTTAAGTTCACTTTGTATTTAACTGTATTTCATACAGCTATTATCCAAGATATTGCATCGAATCGAAGAATAATTGCACTGTGTGCACTTAAAGTGAGGCATTTGGAATAAACGGGTATTATTTGATATTTTTAATTGCACAAAATACAATTATTGCTTAAAAACATCATATATTGGCCATTTTTATTGCACAAAATACAGTTATATCGGCAGGACGCGGCTCTGCAACCCTCTCAGACATATGTCTGCGCAGCCTAGCAACTAAATACTGGTGGAAGGCAACTTCCAGGCAAGTGGAGCCTCAAACGGGTGATCGTCTGAGGCTCTCTTGTTTTTAGAATATGTTAGCTGCCGTATGGAGTACACTTCGGATCTTATCCTGAATATTCAGCTGCAAGGGCACAGAGTGATGCGAAACGTTCATTGGAAGGCGTGTACTATCTGTTATTTCTGACGGATGATGACTCATGCCAAATTATAGGACTCCCTCCTACATGGCCATACAAACCAAAAAGCTCCGCCTTTGACAGAGAGTGTCAATGCGCGGAGCTTCTTTGCAAAAGCATATTCCTTTGGAATTTTGACACAAGCTACGTTCCACCTGCATTCTGCAAATGTCTGACTTCCTTATTCCTTCCGCCCTCTTAACAAACTGATGGCAGCTAACAAAAAGGACAGCAATGATATCCCCAGAGCAATATAGAGCAGCGGTGAGGTACCTGAGGATTTATCGAGGTCCTCCACAATGGCTTTGTGCTCATCCATGCTCATGGAGTCACCCGTGTCCGCCGATCCGTGGGAGTGACTGTCCCCGTTGCCGGAAGACTGCACAATCGATGTTACGGAATGCGGGGTTTCCGAGCCTTCTTCACCGGACCACTGCACCAGACTGCCGTCAGCATAATGCTGGTAGGCATTCCAGGCAATATCGCCTGCGGCATCCGGGTTCTTGGCCGTGAAGTAGAAACGCTGAAATTGTCCGGCTTGAATGCCTTCGCCGGTTGCGGCCCAGCTGACTTTATTGCCTTCAATGGTTACATTCCATCCGGGGGTTGCCTCATATTGCTTAAACTCCGCCCCCTCCGGGATGCGCAGATCCACCTGAACGGTAGCGATATCCTTCTCCGACGGCACTTTCAGTGTATAGGTCTCCCATGCACCTGTACTGGATTCTGCCGGAGCTACGGTCACATGTGCGCTGGCCACAGCCGCGAACAGCATCAGTGCTGCCACGGAAGGTGCGGCTAAAGTCATCAGTTTACGCAGCATTTTATTCATGTGTGTATATTTCCCCTCTTCTCAGTTTCTATGGTTTCTTCGGAAAATCCCGCTCCCGCGAGGCCAGTCCCTGCTCCAGGGCATACCGCGTCAGCTGCGTACGGTTCTGGAGCTGCAGCTTTTGCAGGATGTTTTTCAGATGATTTTTGACCGTATGCTCCGAAATCCCAAGTTCAGCCGCAATCTCCCTGTTGGTTGAACCGGAGGAGACACAGCCCAGTATTTCCTTCTCCCGCGCCGTTAATGCTTCCCCCTCTTCCTTGACCGATGTAACGGCAAACTCCTTCAGAATCTGAAAAGCCAGCTCCCGGCTCAGCGGAACCTCCTCACTGACAATTGCCAGCAAATATTCGATCCAGGTGGAAGGAGCCAGGTTCTTCAGCAGATATCCCTGCGCCCCCTGCTTCAGTGCCTCGAACAGATAGGAGATTTCATCAGAAACGGTCACGATGACGATTTTGACATAAGGGTATTCCAGCTTGATCCGCCGTGTCGTCTCCAGTCCGTCCATTCCCGGCATCTCAATGTCAATCAGGATCAGATCCGGCATCCATTGTGCGGTCCAGACCATAGCCTCGGCCCCGCTCGCCACTGCTCCAATGACCTCAAAACGCTCATCCATCGCCAGAATCTCGCACATCGCCTCACGCGCATGAGCATGATCGTCCACAACCAGTACCCGGCAGCGGTTCATTCGGCGTCTCCCCCTTTCGTTATTTCAACAAGGGTCCCGGCGGCATCCGATCCCAGCGATAATCTCCAGCCCATCCGTTCTGCCCGTTCTCTCATAATCTGCAGGCCATAACTGCCGCTCACTGCAAAAGGGTCCTCATGCTGGATACCTGCACCGTCATCCGTGACAGCTACTCTCCAACGCTCCCGGCCGCCTTGCCCGGATATGGCTACTTTGCCCGCCCGTGTATGCTTGCGCACATTAATGATAGCTTCACGGATGCAGGACAGCAGCTCCGCCTTTTCAGCGGAAGTGAGTGCTTTGTCGTCCAGACTCCAGTCCAGCGACACTTCTATCATCACCTCACTTGCCATCTGCGCCAGCTGCTCCTTAACGGACTGCTCCAGAGTGAAGTTCTGCGCAACGCTGACTGGAACCTTCAGGTTCGCAATGGCCTGGCGTACATAAGAATTGACCTCATGCACTGTTTTTTTGATCTGCTCAATGCTTTCTCCGCTCACCTCACCATTCCTGCGGTTCTGCTCCAGACGCTCAATCCGCACGGACAACAGAAACAGCGACTGCGCCATCCCGTCATGCAGCTCTTTGGCCAGACCCTCACGGGCTTCCATGGCCGTTTTGACCGCCCGTTCCTGCTCCAGCTCCCGCTGGTTCCGTTCCAATAACGAGAACAGCGGCAGCAGCAGCACGATGCTGAACAGGAATACAAGCACAGGCGTCAGATAATTCCCCATGTCCATAGAGATATAAGGCATCAGAAACTGGTGGCGCACAATCTCCCAAATGCCGACCATCACTGTCGGAAGCAGCAGAATAAGCAGCTTGATTCTCGTATACGTTGCTGTCCCCTCCCAAATCTTAATGTATAGAATAGCATTCCCAAGGTAGCGCCGGCATGACTCTTTCGGGCTATACCCTCTTTGAAATGTTACAAATATAAGTATTTAAAATATTAACATTACGAAAAATCGCCGCTCGCGAAAGCCTAACCGATAAGGTAAACTAGGAGCAAAGCGTTAATCGAAGTCCACATTACATGTTAACTTATACAGGAGCGAAACTGAAATGAAACGAATTACGATTCTAATCGCCGATGACGATGCCGAGATCGCCGGACTGGTTGCCTTACACCTGGAAAAAGAGGGCTACTATCTGATCAAAGTATCTGACGGACGGGCTGCCGTACAGGCGGTCCAGACCCACTCCATTGATTTGGCAATTCTGGATATTATGATGCCCGGCCTGGACGGGCATGAAGTCACCCGGCAGATCCGCGAGCAGCACCAGATGCCGATCATCTTCCTGAGTGCCAAAACCTCGGACCTGGACAAAATCACCGGCCTCGTAATCGGAGCCGATGACTATATGACCAAGCCGTTTAATCCTATGGAGCTGGTCGCCAGGGTGAACGCTCAGCTGCGCCGTTCCATGCAGCTGAGCCAGCCGGTCTCCGGCAGCAAGGCTGTGCTCGAAGCGGGCGGATTGATCGTTGATCCTGACTGCCGCACCGTGACGTTATACGGGAACAACATCGAGCTGACGCCCAAAGAATTTGATATCCTGTATCTTATGGCCAGCTACCCCAAGAAGGTCTTCAGTGCCGAGCAGCTTTTCCAGCAGGTGTGGGGTGAAGCCTATTTTGAGAGCGGGAACACAGTGATGGTGCATATCCGTACCCTGCGCAAAAAGCTTGGCGAAGATCAAAACAAAAATAAATGGATCAAAACCATTTGGGGAGTAGGTTATACATTCAATGGCTAAAATGATCCGCAGCTTCCGCTTTAAAATGATCTTGATGCTGATAATGAGCATGTTTTGTTCGGGTGTCCTTACCTTTGCGCTGTATAAAGTGCTTCAGCTTTATTACCAATCAGAGGTTAAGCTGGAGGACAAGCTGGCCCGGTTCCGTTATATGATCGGCAGCGTCGGCGATCTCAATTTCTTTCTGATCTTATTTATTCCGCTGGCCATCCTCTTTTTCTTCCTCTTTACCAAACCCTATGCCACCTATTTCCGGGAGATTTCCAAGCATATTCATTTGCTGGCAAACGGTGATTTCAAAAGCAGGCTCAATCTCTCATCGAATGACGAGTTCGACGATATTGCCGCAGACCTGAATCTGGCGAGCGAAATGCTGCAGAAAGCGGTGGAACGGGGAGATTTTGCAGAAAACAGCAAGGACAAGCTGGTCTTGAATTTGGCCCATGATCTGCGTACTCCGCTGACCTCTGTGCTGGGTTATCTGGATCTCGTGTTGAAGGAAGGTCAGCTCTCTGCAGATCAGATCAAACATTATACGACCATCGCCTATACCAAATCCCAGCGGCTTGAAAAGCTCATTGATGAGCTGTTTGAAATCACCAGAATGAACTACGGTATGCTTACCATCAACAAAGAGCTGCTTGATCTGAGCGAACTGCTGAGCCAATTAAACGAGGAATTATATCCTGCCTTTGAGAGCAATGGACTGACAGCCCGCCTGAACATCCCTCCCCGGATTGAAATAAAGGGCGACGGTGAACTGCTGGCACGCGTATTTGAAAATCTGCTGACCAACGCGGTCCGGTACGGCAAAGAAGGACAATATGTGGATGTCAGCTGCAGCCCGCAGGCGGAGGATATCGTCATTCAGGTGATCAATTATGGCGGCAGCATCCCTGCAGAACAATTGCCCCATCTATTCGATATGTTCTATACCGGAGACCGGGCCCGCAGTCACCAAGAAGGCGGAACAGGACTTGGCCTGTTCATCGCCAAAAATATCGTAGAACAGCATGGCGGCAGAATCTCAGTGCAAAGTGACATCATCCGCACTCTTTTTGAGGTTCGGCTGCCACGGGAGCTGTAAGCTTTTCGTTACACGGATTTCAACATGCTTATTATCAAATGAGAAATGCTTTGCGGGAAATAGAAGGATAATCTATAGTTTGAAGCATATAAATTAGTATATTTTTAAGAAAAACTTTATCTTTACCCCACTTCTTTTTAAACGCTCTCTCTTATCCTTAAAGAATGAACACAAGGAGGAGACAGAAATGAAGAAAAAGAAGTGGGTTTTTTGGCTTGTCATCCTGATGCTGCTGGGCTATGAAGCTGTCCACAAGGAAGCGGAAATCACAGGAAATGATCTTACGGACAGGAGGTCCAAAGTGATCACAGCGGGTCCCGGCCGAACCGACATTACAGTTATTTCTATAAAACAGATCTACCAGGGAAACCTGTTACTCGTCAACAAGAAATATCCAGTACATAAATCAGGGGTTACAAAGGACATAGTTAACCTGCATGAGCATCCTGAGCTGGTGCAAGGATACGGGCTGCTGGACAACACAATTATGTTGTCGCAAAGCGTGGTGCAGCGTTTCTCGGAGATGATTGAAGCTGCTGCTGCCGACGACGTTGCGAATTTTCTGATCAGCAGCGGGTACCGGGATACAGAAGAACAAAAGCAGCTTTATGAGGAAAAAGGCGCCGAATACGCGCTGCCGCCAGGCCACAGCGAGCATAATCTTGGCTTGTCGCTGGATATCGGATCTACACAGACGGCGATGAACAACGCACCTGAAGGCAAATGGCTGCAGAAGAACGCCTGGAAATACGGATTTATTTTACGCTACCCGGGTGACAAGACAGCCATTACTGGCATTCAGTATGAACCCTGGCATTTCCGCTATGTCGGTTTGCCGCACAGTAGAATTATGCAGGACAACCATTTCACACTGGAAGAGTATCTAGAATTCCTTAAAGAGCAGCAAAGCTATTCGGCAACGGTGGATGGAAAGCAATACGAGGTATCGTATCATCCCGTTACCGGCAATACACCGATCCCGGTACCGGCTGACCGCCGTTTTGAGCTGTCGGGCAACAATATGGACGGGGTTATTTTGACCGTGTTCCCCTGACGGGCATGGGAGTAATCAAAGGAAAGTGAGGAGAAGAAATGAAGCGTACACAAGCTACGAGAGAGATTGCAGTGCAGATATTATTCGCCTT
Organism: Paenibacillus sp. FSL L8-0340; assembly: GCF_038593145.1. Classification (NCBI taxonomy): domain Bacteria; kingdom Bacillati; phylum Bacillota; class Bacilli; order Caryophanales; family Paenibacillaceae; genus Paenibacillus; species Paenibacillus sp. FSL L8-0340. The sequence continues at coordinate 2,968,827 of NZ_CP151967.1, read as the reverse complement.
GTATGTCTATGCGTTGTTCAAAATCATTTTATTTAAGTTCAGCTCCATAAATTTCATCTTTCTCTGGGATCAATTACAGCGCAGTCCGCAGAATCTCGACCGTGCGATGCAATGGGGAAATTTCATCCCGCTGGCCACCATCTCGAACACATTCGATAACCTGACAAGTCACACACTGCTCAATGTAGGCGGAAATATCGCTTTATTCCTGCCGTATGGCATGTTCCTTATGCTCCAGTCGGGCGGTCAGAGAATTTCGTTATTGTATGTGTTAATTCGCTCCCTGGGTTTAAGTTTGCTGTTGGAGTGTGCACAGGCTATTCTCTCTATCGGTACCTTTGATGTCGACGACCTCATTTTGAATACCCTTGGAGGAGTGATCGGCTATAGTATGCTTCTACTGTTCGCGCACAAGAAAAAGGTCCAGCCCGCCAAAGAGTCATGACGGCTGGACTTGTATAAAACAGATGCACATTTACAGCAGCTACAAGGGCGAGGTATAACGGCTGTATTGTATATCCAGCTCTTTGAAGGCATCCCCTTTCCGGGACAGGAAAAAGGAGTTAATCCCCTCTGCGCCCCACCAATTCAGACCGAGCAGCAGTCCATCTGTAGTCTCGGCAGCAAATAACAGCGAGAACATCTCCGGCATGACCTCACCGCCGTCATCTACACGCCATACTGAATATTCATCCTCCTGAACAACGGCGGGATAATCCACGAACTTCAGCTTCCCGCCATCCTCTACAACAAGACTGAACAGCATGTTCTTGTTCTGTCTCACGAATTGCACCAGGTACAGGGCACGGTCCGGCGGCAAATCCGCCAGCTTCCAGGCTAACTTGATTTCCCGCTGTTTAGCCGCAGAAATGCTCTTTCGCAGAGGATCATCAGCGGTGAGCTGTCCGCGATCTGCTGCTGCCGGCTGAATCTCAAGCAGCGACTTGAGCTTAAACTCAGCGGAATCGGCCAAATAGTAGGTTTCATCCGGGGCTGCGCCGCCTTCATCTACCGAGTAGACATACCCCCGCAGATTGGCAAAATTATTCGCTGACTCCCGGCCGTTACTGTTCTCGCTCCCAGCCTGCCATTTCTCGAACGTTAACGTGAGAATTTGGCCGTTATTGCCGACAGCCGTGTTCAGGGATTTCATCTGTTCCATCTCAATGTCTTCTTCCCGGGTCATCAGGATCTGCTTCCCTTCTGCATCGGCAAACCCGAAAGTGGGATGCAGCCTGGCAGTCTCCATGTACTCCTTCGATGCTGAAGCCGAGCCCTGAGGGTTCGTAGTTGTTCCACCATCGGTTCCCTTGACCGGCGGTGAACTGGCTTCATCCGTAACCGCCGGAGACGGCGTTGCACTTGCTACTACGGCAGACGGCGAGGAAGTGGATGTTGTCCCTTCCTCTGTAGCCGCATTTTGCGCAGAACACCCTGTTAGCAGCACGCAAGTAATCACTATACCCCGGAAAAGCTTCATTCTACATTTCCCCCAGTGAAGTATTAGAATATCCCCATGCTCAGGTAACGCTCACCGGTATCCGGAGCGATACAGAGGACACGCTTGCCGCTCCCCAGATGCCGCGCTTCCTGCAATGCCGTCCACACCGCCGCTCCGCCGGAAGGGCCAATCAATATCCCCTCCGTGCTGGCCAGCGCTCTCACTGTTTCCAGTGCATCCTCGTCGGACACTTGGACGATTTCATCATATACATCCGTGTTCAGGATAGCGGGGACAAATCCCGGGCTGGTTCCGACCAGCTTATGCGGGCCGGGCATGCCGCCCGAAAGCACCGGTGAGCCTTGCGGCTCCACCACAACGATCTTGATGCCGGGCAGCTCCCGGCGCAGCACCTCGCCGGTTCCGGTAATCGTGCCTCCGGTTCCGGAAGTGGCGACGAACACATCGAGCCTGCCGTCCATCTGGGCCACAATTTCCGGTGCCGTTGTCGTGCGGTGGATGTCCGGATTGGCTTTATTCTCAAACTGCTGGGGAATGAAGCTGTCCGCGATTTCTGCGCCAAGCTCCAGCGCCTTGGCAATTGCGCCCGGCATCCGCTCCGCCGCCGGAGTCAGTACCACTTCAGCACCATATGCCTTCAGGATATTAATCCGTTCCTTCGTCATATTATCCGGCATGATGAGAATCGCCTTATACCCCTTTGCCGCTGCGTTCATCGCCAGCCCGATGCCGGTATTTCCGCTCGTCGGCTCGATAATGGTTCCGCCGGGTTTCAGCAAGCCGCCAAGCTCAGCTTGCCGGATCAGATTATACGCGGCCCGGTCTTTCACGCTGCCGCTGGGGTTGAACATTTCCAGCTTCACATACACTTCCGCATCATCCGGGCCGGTCAGGCGGTTCAACCGCAGGGCTGGCGTATCGCCGATCAGTTCCGTAATATTATTGACTACCAGGGGTGTCATGGCAAACCCTCCTAACAGTTTTGTGAGCGCTGCATCCGTGACTATTCTTCAAATAAAACTGGCATCGGAAGCATGGGCTTTACTCCTTATACTTTGTAACACCCATTGTAGGCTATGGCCCGGCACTTGTCGAATGAAAGCAGCAGCACTCCGTTTCTATGGGTCTGTTCAGCTGGCTGTCTAAGGATTAACGTTGATCGTAAAGGTGGACGTATTATTTTTAATAGGAGTGACTGTATTGGTAATCTTCAAGTTGTTGAAGACTACCGAACCCATTGCCGGGCCTTGACCGGCTTCCGCCGATTCATTGGCCCAAATGCCCACTCCCGACTTGGCGTCAAATGCGTCCCCGCTCTTCTGCGCACCGGAAACCGTAATATTGGAGAAGATTGTATCCGCGACAGGGAACTGCGGTGAAGAGCCCACATAGTTGGTCTGAAACATAATGCCGTGGTAAGTCGGATCGATAATGTCCACATCATTGACCCGGATGCCCTGGAACACCTTCGATGCCGAGAATACCCAGATGGCCGGGAAGGTCTGGCTGCCCCAGAAGTGTCCGCCTGCACGGACAATCGAAATATTCTGGAGGTTCGTCGTCGGTGAAGCGCCAAATCCGTTCATCGGATACCCGAAGTCGAGTGAGCTGATGGTAATCCCGGAATAGCATAACGTGTCGGCAATATAAATGTTGCGGAAGGTATTGGCATAACCGCCATAGACCGCGACACCGGCTGCACGCCAGGTCAGGATCGAGGTCAGATTCTCATAGACATTGTCCTTCATGTCCGAACCGCCGGAATCAATCGCCGAGAACAGTGCAAAGCTGTCATCTCCGGTGGCCCGCGCTTCATTGTTGGATACGAGATTATTGGTGCTGCCGTTTGTCATATTAATGCCGTCGGCAAAGGTATTGCGGATACGCGAGTTTTTGATCACCATGTAGTCGGTATTCGCACCCCAGAACATGCATACTTGATGCTCGGTCCAGATGTTATCAATCGTAATGTTCGACACATTGGAGAAATCGAACACTTTACCGGGTCCGTCGATCCGCGAAGTATAATTGCCGAAATAAGCGAAGCCAGAGAAGGTCGATGCATTGGCGGAATCGGTGGCTCTGAATCCGACATCCGTATTGGACTGGCTGACTGGAGCATAAAACCGGGTGTACCACGGTCCTGCACCGACGATCTTCACGGCTTTGCCGTAGACCTGAAACTTGCTTGAGGTTTCGTAAGCTCCGGCAGGCAGATATACCCCCTCAAGGTTGCCGGTGTTATCCATACGGACTTTATCCAGCGCATTCTGCACATCCTGATGGCTGAATCCGGCAGGAACCGCATATTTAGCCGGGTCCGGATTGGCTATTGGAGACACCTGCTCCAGACTGATAAAGTCGATGGCATACTTCGAGGTGTTTGCCGCATCCTTTTGCAGCCTGATCGTGCTTCCTTCCGGAATGGTGCTGTCGAACATAATGTTCGCTTCATCATAGATATGGCGCGGGGAACCGGAGCCCGGGGAGTTGCCGGGATTAGTTTCCGGGCCGTACAACCAGGCATACTTGGAGGTCAGGCTGATCGCCTTGTTGAACACTCCATTGACGTAAATGTTCAGTGTGGCATTGGTTCCGTCACCGCTGGCCGAATCCGGAATGGAGAACCGGGTAACCAGCGTATTGGTACTGGCCTTTGTGGTAAATTCCACATAGCTGCCGGTCGTGTTCAGTGTTACCGCCCTCCGGCCCGAAGCTTCACCGGCCAGATCGCCGATGGTGCGGTTCGGGGCAAGCTTAACAGCTCCGCCGCCGACAACACCATCCTCGGCCTCATACATGTCGTAAGGCATGTTCGCCCCGCGGCCGACAAACAGCGGCTGGGTCTGAATATTGTTGGCCTGTTTCACCGGAAGCTCATTGGTATCCACGGCAATTTCACTCTTCACCGTGTACTTCCCGTTCGCAGCAGTCCATGTGCCCAAAGTGACCGGAGCCGTTGTGGCACCGCTGGCGATTACTCCGTTGTAGGAGCCGGTTAAGGTTTTGACCACGGCATTGGTGGTGGCATCGGTCACTGTCAGCGTTATGTTATGTGCACCGCCGGCGGAAGCTGCTGTCCCTTGGTTTTTGATGGCAACCGAGAAGGTTACGGTATTGCCTCCGGCCGGATTTCCCGGGGTCCAGCTTACCGGGGAACCGAGCAGATCGGAGCTTGATGCAGGTGCAACAGTAGGAGAAGACGGATGGATGTAGCTGTTATTGCCTTCGTTCAGTTCAATAACAGTGTTGCTCTCATCCACCTTGGCGCTCAGTGCAAAGGTGGCCGCATCTTGGGCACCTATGTTAAGCGAGACATTGGCTGAGGCTCCTGCGGCAAGTTCCCCTACCGGAGCCGTCCCTACCTTGGTCGTGCCCAGATAAAAGCTGACATTTGTCGCTGTGGATGCTGCGGTTCCGGCATTTTTGACGGCTGCGGTTAAAGTGATGGCATCCGTTTCCACCGGAGCAGAAGGGCTCCAGGACATTGCCGTCACCGTCAGATCGGGATTCGCTGCCGGTGTGCCGGTAATTTGAAATTCTGCAACCTGGCCGGCATTTGAACCGGAGTTGGTAGTGATCTTCAGTTGAAGTTCACTGGCTGTTGCCGTAACCGGAATGGTCACTGAATTACCGCTGGCCGGATTAAAGGTATACAGGGTAGCCGGAACGAGACTTGTAAAGGTGGAGGTTGCCTGATTGTGTCCCAATACCTCAATCGTTTGGGTACGGGTTGCCCAGGCTTCCGCCGGATTCAGCTTCACGACGACAGAAGTAATGCTGGCATTGGCCCCAAGATTGACCGTCAGCGTATTCGGATAGCTGGCAGCTCCGCCTTCCCAGTAAGTGGTGACATCGCCGTCATTCGCATGGCCAGGAACAAACGTAAATATGGATGAGGAAGCATTAATGGTTTTGCCGATGGCCAGATTCGTTCCTGGACCTGTGCTTGGGGTAGCTGTAGGTGAAGCCGTTGGTGTTGGCGTAACCGTTGGTGTCGCTGTAGCCGTTGGTGAGGGTGTTGCTGAAGGGGTAGCTGCCGGCGTTGCTGTCGGTGTGGTTGTTGGAGTTGGTACGGTTGTTGGTGTCGCCGTAGGTGTGGCCGCCGGAGTAAGAACCAGATGATCCAAATTTACATTGCCGGTATCTCCGGAATCGTATTTATAGGAAATTGTGTTGTTGCCGGCAGCCAAAGCTAATATTTCATCTTGTGTGGACCAAGTGTCCCAGTTCGCCAGATTGGGAAACGAGGTCTGCTTAACCTTTGTTCCGTTCACGTAGACACTTAATGTTCTGGTGCTGCCTGAAGCGTTGGCATACCTGAGCGAAACATTGTAGCTGCCTGCAGTGGCAGCAGTAACCGTAAAGGCTGTGGTTGCACCTTGTACGAGATATCCGTCCACAAATGCCGAGCCTGTATAGCCGGCATGGTCGGTGTTTGTCTTGGCTCCACCGGATAATGCGGCAGCTTCCGCTTCATAAGTGCCGGTTGGCGTTATGTTCGTCCCATAGACCTCAATCTCGGATACCTGTGCTGCCTGCCAACCCGTATTTGCGGTAAAGTTTAATTTGATGTATCTGGCGTTTGCTGCGGTAAAATTAATGGTTACCGTGTTGGACCCGCTTGACGGATTAAACGTATAGCTCGCCAATGCCGCAAGGTTGCTGTACGCAGAATCATTCGTGCTGCCTTGAACAGCTAACGTTTGCGTTCTTGCCTCCCAGGCAGCAGGCAGCTTCAGTACCACCTGGTTCACACTGCTACTTGTGCCCAAATCTATCTTTAACCATTGCGGAAAAGCATTGCTTGCACTTTCCCAATACGTCCCTTGATTGCCGTCATTGGCATTCGCCGCCACATAAACGTCGCCGACCGAGCTTGCGGTAATTGTTTTGCCCTGCGCCAGATTGGCTGCCGCAGAGCTTACAGCCGGAAACAGCGCCAATTGCCCTACAAACAACGCAACAATCAAACCATAGATGAGGAATGTTTTCCTGGCAGATGCCTTGTTTCCTGTTAACATACACAACCACCTTCCATAATGTTATGGATCATGTTAAAGAAAGCGTATGCATAAACAACTTGTTTCCCCCTTCACCTCCTTGATTCAAAGGCTACCCTCCTGCCCGCAATAATCCAATTTCAATTAGCCAGCTGCAGCGTCTCCCAATGCTGTACATCCACAACAAAAAGCACGATCTATTCCTTGCGTAAACATGCAGAACTACTAGCCGCAATCGCAAGATACACTGACCGAACTCGGAGACTGACTATTAACTAACTAATTATGGTAATAATATAAGATATAACTAGATTTTAACCAATGGCCGTTTCTATGCGTAGTATGTGTAATATTACGTTCACATTAATTGTTATTCTTTTCTACCCGGCCAAAATAAATCTTTCTCGGAAGATTCAGATGATCAGAATCTATAACAAGTTCATCTAATTCTGGAACCGAATTTTTGGTAAGCATCAGCCCGTCAATTGTGGAATTAATAATCTCCAGCGCCGAACAGTCTAACAAGGCCAATGCAGCTGGTGACAGCCCGCAGACTTTGCCAAAACGGGTGGAGTAAAGATCCAAGCTTATGCCCAAAACACACCTACTCTAAATTACCCTGATACTGGAATAAACTCTCCATTCATATATAGCAGCCTTTAAAAAAAGTGACCCCGCCGTCATCCGGCAGGGTCAAGGTCTATTGTAAGGGGGTCATGTGTTGAATATACCGCCTGAAGCTTAAAACCAACTGAAATGAAGGTAAAGATTTGCTGAAGAGGCGGCGATGAAAACGAGAATGCCACTGCGAAGCCAAGTAGTATTTTGCGCGAATTTTTGTAAACATAGGTGTTTCCTCCATATCCGTATGTATTCTTTGCTGATACAACCACACTAAATCTGTTATGTAACCAGCAGCTCGGAACCGCCTCTTCCTATGTATCTTTAAACATTTCCTCTGCCCTTATCCTATCTCCCCAGCCTTAAGCTGACCTGAGTTTGAACTGAATGTTCGCTTAAAGTGCGGAGGTGAATTGGATGTCGGGATTCAGCCGCATAACAAAGAAACGGATGCCGTCCTTTGTAGAATGGTATCCGTTTCAAAGAGGAATATAAGGTTAAATTGTTCTAAATGATCAATCCCATATCTTAGGGCGGTCAACTCCCATGGTTCTCATATAATCTAACAGCTGACCAGTGTGAACAGCTTCGTGGTAAGCAATGCGTAATAACATATCTCCAAGCGTTCTAATATAACCGCCTTCATCATAAAGGTCTATTTCTATAGTTTCTAAGTCGTTGATATTAATTGCCTGTATGTACTTCAGGAATTCTTCACGATATGGCTGTGCAAATTCAAGTTCATCGTCTACGGATATGAATTTCTTTGCTTCAAAGGGATTAAACAGATTAGAGAGTGCTTTACCACCTCGCCCTATAAGAACTTGATGAAAAAGAAATTCACCTTGTAATAAATGTCTAATGATTTCACCACAAGTAAGGGCGTGTTCATCAGGTTTCCAATTTAACATTTCATCGGGTATAGCATTCCATACTTTTATACTTCTACGCCTAACTTCTTCAAAATTTAAGATGATTAAATCAGTTGCATTCAAGAAAGTTCCCCCTTTGCTTCTATGATCAGGTAAATTATACCAATCTAATTTTTGTAAAACAACAAATTTTAGAAAACATTCTTCAAAAAAGACCGCCTCTCCATCCTAAACATGGAAATGACGGCCCTTAACTGTATACATTAAACAAAAAAGCTGTCTCCCGCCTCACCCTTTCACACTTCTCAGCTTCTGTGCAAAGGAACGCGGCGTAAGCCTGTGATAGGAAATCAGTTCTCCGTTATAGATCACATTAAAAACGCCATATGGAGTCGGCGACAGCTCCATCATCTTTTCGCGGCTGTCCATATGAATGACTTCGGCCTTTATATTCAGCGCAGCTGCCGCTTCCAGCACATTTGCCGTTGCCACCTCAATATAAGGACATTGATCGCTCCGCAGAATCGTCAGTCCATCATCATACCGCGCAAGCCGGGCATCCCAATCCCGGGGGAAATAGGGTGCAGGAGCATTGTCGAGCTGATATGTATAAAGCTCAAAACCATACGGTGCGGCATCCACGGCCACAAATCCGTTCCTGCTGAAAATTTCCGGCCCGGGCGCCCAGGAAGTATCTGCATTCGTAATAACAGCTACACCATGCTTGCCCTGGACCCGGGCATCCTGAATACATCTATCGATCAGCGCCGAGCCCAGCCCTTGGCCTGTTAATCCGGCCCAGAGGCACTGAATCACGAGATAACCCTCGGCATGAAGCACTCTCCAGGCCTGTTCCCCAGGCATATACTCGATGAAACCAACGGACTTCGCGCCTTCCTTCACCAGCACATACTGCAACCCTTCTTTCAGCTGCCCGGCTGCCCATTCCGCCTGATTCCGGTAGCCCGCAGTTTTAGGCATACTCCGCAGACAATAGCAGCCCGTTGTGGATAGGCCTTGTTCATCTAACTGAATCCATTCCAATGCCATTCCGCTCTCTCCAATCCCGTTTATTCATATAAATTCCCGTTCGCAAGCCGGGCCAGCTTAGCTTCATCCATTACACTCAAACGGCCCTGTTTGCGTTCAATGATGCCATCCTCAATGAACCGCCGCACAATCCGGTTCAGATGGCGGTAGCTCGTTCCGAGCAAATCCGCCGTCTCCGTAAGACTTGCCGTGCGGAGCTCCTCCACACGATGCCCGCCGACGCTGTCCGCGAACATAGACATCAGATAGCTGGCAAACCGGTTCTCCACCGGGTAGAGCAGATTCAGCGCGGAGGTCTGGCCGAGCGTGTACAGCTTATGACTTAGCTCTCCGACCAGAAAACGCAGCAACGCCGTGTTCTCTTCCATCTCTTTCAGCAGCAGCTTTCTTCCGGCCACCAGCAGCAGGCTGTCGCCAACAGACTCCACCTCATTTTTAACCGGATACTGCCGCAGCAGCTCCACGTCCCCAATCACGGACATCGGTCTGGCAAACCGCACCAGCATCGATTTTCCGTTGGGGAGCAGCGTGTGAATTTTGAGCTTCCCTTGGACCAGGATGAACATGCTCTCCAGCCGGTCTCCGACCGAGCAGACCGCCTCCCCGTCGCCGTACCGCCGCAGCTCCATTCTTTCAATGACCTCAGTGCTGAACATCTCTTCCAGCCCGTTCTTCCCGGCCAGTGTACGGACAGCCTCAAGATCCAATATTGTGTTCATTCCGTGCTTCCTCCTTGACCTCATGCTGGCTTCAATGTACCACAATATATAGTAGAGTATAACCCGTCCCCGATTTCAAAATAAAGCGTCTATTCCGCGAAATATTGCTCCAGGGCCTGCTGCGCCCGGTATTTGGATATATTGAAGGACGGCCATTCTTGTTCAGCAATTGTGTTGCTCTGCCACTTGTCACGCAGGTTCTGATCCAGCAGCCCATCCTCTTTCTTACTGAATTCAATCAGCTTCGGGACCGCACCCCAGGACAGTCCGCTCAAATAGGCAGCATCCAGCTTGCCGCTGGCTTCATACCGTTCCATATTTCTGCCGGCAATGATCCCGTCCATCCCAATATAATTCATCAGCACGTACGCAAGCAGACCAAGCACAATATAACATTTGGCCAGCGGGAAGTTCACCCGGCTAATCCGCACCGCCGCAATGACCAGCAGCAAACCGAGAAAGATCATAAAGGCGTGCACGAGAAAGCGGATATAGGTGTAGCCGTAGGCTTCCTCATACAGTGCCAGACGGGAGTAGGCAGAATACAACATAACCATGGAGCACAGGACCAAGGTATAGAGCAGGACGTTAATGATCTTTTTCAGCGTTTTCTTCACTTCCCCTACAGACAGCAGCGACAAGAGCAAAATCGCAAAGTTGATGGCTGTAACCAGAATCAGCTCGAAAAATCCGCTCCGGGCATAGTCAGCATACGTGCTGCCTTCCGGCAAAACCCCATCCCATGCACCAAACAAATATGAAAACTGCACGCTTACAAACAACACATACACGGTATTGATCGACACAAGGATCGTAGTGACAATTACCGGATCAATGGAAAAGGTGAAGGGTTCACGGACCGGCTCGCCGTCCAGCGGCGGCACGCTCCAGTCATAGTGTTTAGGATCGGCAAACCCTTGGGCAAAACCGAATAGTCCCATTCCGAGCAGGATGATCCATAAGATACGGCCTAAGCCGTCACTGAATGAAATCCGCTCCAGCAGCGCCGGTACGTCCGCCAGTATCTTATGAAATACACCGTCGGCTGAAGAGAGCAGTGAGATTACAATCAGCAGCAGCGGGCAGGAGATGAGCAGTCCAATCAGCACTTTGACCAGCATCTGCTTGCGCTCCCCTTGCAGATTCCTGCCTCCTGCTTTTTGGATAATCTTAAACACTGTAGGCCAATGCCGCAGGCTCTGGGCAAAAAAGTGCTCGGCCGCAGCCCCAATCAGTGCTAACCGGCTCCAGGACGGAACACGATAGCTTAGCATATAGGTCATATGTAAGAAAATCAGCGCCGGAATCACCAGGAAATTTAGCCCGAAGAAAAACCAGTTTGCAAACAGTGCGTACGTCAAGGAGAGCAGAAATATGGCTCCCATCCAAACATAGCTGAACCACGTGTTCTTACGCAACCTATCCTTGGCAACATAGAGCATAAAGATATAGAGCAGGCATACAAAAATCGGTACAGAAACGCCTGCCATCTGGCCGTAGAACAGATATTGATGCACGTCAGCCAGCAGAAATGCAGCAATTAATGCGTAAAGCGGCCGCATTGCTGTAACCGCATTTTCATCCTCCATGGTAAATCCCCCCATTTTCTTGCTTTCTTATCCCAATTTTAGCTGATAAAATAAGAAGAAAAAGAGAAAGAAATGAGTTTATATTTCCTATTTTAAGAAAGGAACAGCCGACAATGAAACTGCACAGCCAATTTCTGAAGCTGCACTCCCATCATGGGGGAGCGGCGGAAATCATGGTCACCCTTGATGAACTAGCTTTAACTCTGGGCTGCACCCACCGCAATGCATTGCATGTTATCAATAAAATGTCGGAGCAGGGCTGGATTGTCTGGACGCCCAGCCGGGGGCGGGGCCGCCGGTCCTCCCTGAAATTTCTCACGGATTCCGAGTCTATCGCCCTGCAATCCATGAAGCAGGCGATCAGCAGCAGAGATATCCGCAGCGCCATGGAGGGCATCCGCGGACACGCCCGTTCCTCCTCGCTGCAGGATTCCCTGCAGGGCTGGCTGATGTCCTACTTCGGCCATCACTCCGAGATCCGCAGCGACAAACGGATTGACAGCTTACGGCTGCCGGTCAACCAGCAGCTCCATACCTTTGATCCGCTGTACATGAATTTATTGGCGGAGTCCTTCGTGTCCAGCCATGTGTTCGACGGGCTGGTAGGACGCGGCGGCGAACGGGACGACATCCTTCCCGGGCTCGCCCATGCCTGGGATGTAGATGACAGCCGCACCAGCTGGACATTCCATCTGCGCAAGGATGTCTTCTTCCATCATGGGAAGGTACTGGCTGCTGAAGATGTTGTCTATTCCTTCAAACGGATGATGACTTCGTCGCACCGGATGCTGTACAACTCTATTTTTAAAGAGATTCAGGAAGTGAACGCCCTGAACGTTACCACGGTGCGATTTCTGCTCAAGAAACCCAATGAGCTCTTCCTGCCTTTCCTGTGCACAAGCCGGGCAGCTGTCGTTCCAAGAGATCTGGAAAACCAGGATGAGAGCAGCTTTGGGCGCAGACCGGCAGGCACCGGACCGTTCAAGGTAGCGGAGATGCATGAGGATTCCTGCGTACTGGAGGTATTCCCGTATTATTTTCAGGGCCGCGCTCATCTGGACCGGGTAGAAATTCTCTATGTACCGTGGGGGATAAGTAATTCTTCTCCGGAGACAAGCTCCGGCTTCCACATTGTTACGAATCCTTCTGTCTCTGACCCTTCGGCCTGGAGCCGGATTCATTCCGAGTCCTCCGTACGGAAATTTATGACCTTCAATACGAAAAAAAAGGGACCGCTAAGCGACCCCCTTCTTCGGGCAGACATTGTATCCTGTTTAAACGCGGATGTGGAGACGCATGGACCACAGCAGCACGAGCCTCATCCGGCAGCGCTGCAAATTGCCACGATCCCGCAATATTCCGGTGATGCCGAATTCATTGCCGCAAGGCTGAAGCGCCAGGGTTATGCCTGCACGGTACTGACCGTCTCCCCGGAGGAATTCAAAGGCCCGGTCCGCCTGCAAGCCGACCTGATTGTTTTCTCCCTGCTCCGTGATCAGGATGAACAGCTCCGGCTGTTCGACCTGTATCTGACGCTCGCGCAGCATATCGAGCCGCGTACCCGGGCCGATATCGAAGGCCGGCTGAGCCTCATTTCCCGCGAGCCTCATTTCCAGGCCAGAGCCGAAGGCTTCAAGATTATCGAAGACAGCCTGATCCGCGATCATCAGCTGCATATCCTGTACGAAAAGCCCACCGAAACGGCTTACCTTCCCTCCGTGCGCGGTGTAACCTTCAACAGCCAGGGCTGGGTCGACCTGCGCCATCTATGGTTCCCGCCGGAGCTGTAGAGCCTCTAAGGACAGTTAGCCTGCTCATTCCAGTGGCCGAAGGGACGACGAGCGGACCAGACCTCCACAGGAGTTAAAGTTCAATTCTGTCGGCCCGGCAGGCTGTCCGCTAGCCCTTTGCCGATCACATTGGCGGAAGGCGGCTGCTTCCCGAGCTCTCTGGCCCAGACGGAGAGCTGCCCGATATGGTGAATTTCATGAGCGATAACATGGCGCATAATTTCGCCCCAGGCATCAGTAACCACCGATCCGTCACTGCGCTCGTCTACAAAAACATTACGCTCCAGACCTTCATGCCAGGCCAGCACAAAGTCTTCCACCCCGGGACGAAGCTTTGCATCCAGCTCCCGTACCTTTTGCAGGCTGCTGTATAGGGCAAAATCCTCCTGAAAATCCGGCTTGCCCCCCATCACCATGATCCAGCTCCACTCTACATCGGCAATATGAAACAGCGTCTTCAATATTCCGCCAACGCCGCCTATACGTGGCTTCAGCAGTTCCTCTTCCGGTATTTCCTCACACCACTTGTACCACTGCTCGCGAACCATCCAGTTATAACGGAAAAACGTCTCCATCCAACCCCTCCATTAGTGTTAATTTCATCACACTTGCAGACAGTTTAACATATAGCAGAACCGGCATGGCATGGAAAAAATAATTACACTTGTCATACAGCTTCTTCCAGGAAAAAGTATATAATTATAGAATATTTTATAAAGAGGAGTGAATCCGTTGCTTTTGGTTTTTGTAATCTGTCCTATAATCGTTATAGTCACTTCAATTGTTGGTTTTATGTTGATTAGAAGATGGTTCGTAATGCCGTTATTAACTTTTATTGTTTTCACAGTACTAACTTTTACCGTCTTCAATGAGTCCTTTTTCATTTGGGCGTTAGTTTATGCAATATTATCAGTCATCGTAGGGTTAATGATGAAGCCAAAAAGGTGAAATCAGCAAACGTGAGTATCCATCAAAGATAAATTCAAAAAATGCCCACACGGCCCTCCTCCCTCATGTTAATGTGAGCTTAGATGCTTGCGGTACCCTTCTACCTTCTCATCCCGGTAGCCCATTGACTCATAGAAGACATGCGCTTCCTTACGCTGCTCACCGGAGACGAGGATAATGTAATAGCAGTTTCTCCCGTGGGCGGCTTGCTCAATGGCAGTCATAAGCTTTTTGCCCAGACCCTGGCGTCTCGCACGGGAGGATACGACTACATTCTCGATCACCATAAACGGCCGGCAGTCTCCGACGAGATCCTGGCATTCGATCCCCATCAAGGAGCCGAGCAGCTCCCCGTCCACGTACGCCCCGAGCAAGATGTACCGGCTGTCTGCCTTTATCCTGTTAAAAGCTTCTGCCAGCTTCACTTGATCTGTTCGATGGCCTATCAATTCACTGTACAGCTCATTTAATGCCTCAAGAGCATCCGCTTCAATTTCCTGTATGGTGACCATTTTGTGCATCCCGCTTTCATTTAATTTTCTATCTTCTCATATGTATAAAGCTGCCCATTTCGCGGATGTCCCATCCGCTTTCCTTGATAGGATCTGCGCCGCAGTTCCCGCTCCAGCTGCTTCATAAAAGCGCCGTGTGTGACGATCAGCACACCAGAACGCTGCGGTACTGACTCCAGGAGATCGACAGCCGCTTTCACGCGCTGACTGGTTGTCCGCCTGCTCTCTGGCTGGGAGCGGTGACCGAATATCCAAGACAGACGTCCTAGAGCCAACCACAAGGGTACCGGCAGCCTGGGACCCGATTCACTAACCGCAGCCACTCTAATTTCTCTCAGCTGCTCCGTGAATGTAATGCTGCCTGAGTAGATGCTGCGGGCAGTATCCACCGCTCTGGGCAGATCGCTGCACAGGCAATGATCCCACCGTTCTGAAGGCTGCTTCCACTTCCCGGTCCGGATATCCGCTGCATCATACAATCTCACCCATTCATTGAACTGACGGCCGTTCACCCAGCCCTGCAGCGGCGGAGGCTCTACTTTGAAATGTCTGACCAATCCGAATTTCACCGTCTACCACCCGCCTGAATCAACGGTATCGACTTCAATTCCTTTTCCAGCTGTCAGATGAAGGTTCGCATTGCCCTTGCCTTTGTTTCCGACAATTTTAATCCGGCTGTTTCCTTTGATATGCGGCAGTTCCATCGAACCTTCAGCGCTGCCTTCGGCAATGACTACGGTTTCCTCTTCAGGAGTTATGAGTATGACTTTAAACTTACCTTTGGTGATATCCTGCTCAAACTCGATGTCAAGCTTGCCTTCCTCCGTTGCCTCAATGCTCCACAAAGTATCCGATCCATAGAAGCCGGTAAACGTAAGCTCGGCATCCTGTGCAGTCACTTCACCTTTTCGATCCTTATATGTAAGGCTGTCTCCGCTCTGCACGATCTCCTTGTTGTTTCCATACACATCCTTCTGTTTCTGGTTGACACCGCAGCCGGCAAACACCACAGCAGCCAGAACCACACTAAGACAACAAGCAATCCTCCGGTTGTACATCTTATACACTCCCCATGATTACATTCAACTTTTAACTTTTATATGGACTGGACAAATAGCTCAGCACAGCCTCCACACGTTCATCTACCGACATTTCTCCTGTTAACCGCAGTACCGGACAGCCCAGCTCAGACATCCATTCCTCATGCAGTGTTCTGCTCCTGACCTCCACACCTGCCGTATCATATAAAGCAGCCCATTCCAAAAAAACCTGCACATCTGTAAATTTGCTCCCACCCGGCAGGCTTTCCTTCCCGTACCGCTCGTATTCTCTTGCCTTTAAGCGCTCCAGCCGGAGCTCCGGTGGAATCCACAGAAAGATTACCAGGTCAAAATAAGCGCGAAGTTCATCTCCCCAGCCACAAACAGCTCCGGAAAGTATCCATGGTCCGGCATGTTCCAAGTCCCGCTGGATTGCAGCCAGCCTCTGCGTTTTGTCACTCTGCTTCGTGAATTTGTGCTCCCAGAAATAGTCATCGCTATCCAGATGCACATGCGGCAGCTTCTCTGCCAGCGCCTGACCGAGCGTGGTTGTGCCGGATCCGGAAGCCCCCATAATATGTATCCTGCTGAACATGGCTCCTCCTGAACATGTAATGATTATTTATAATTGTATAATTTTTCACATAAAAGATACAGCGGCACATTTCACTCCCCGGCGGCAAATATTGAAGCGGACGCAAAGCAAATAACCCGCGAGACCGCTGTGGCCGCAGGTTTTTCGCTTGCTCATTGGTGACCTCAGTCCGAAATATCCGGAGGAATACGGCGCGCCGTACCGGTAGCGATAGCTGCCTTGATCACAGCCAGCCGTACCTGCTCTACCACTTTCTCATTAAAAATACTCGGAATGATATACTGTTCATTCCGCTCATCCTCCTGTACAACCGAAGCAATGGCCTGTGCTGCAGCCAGCTTCATCTCCAGATTCACCTCTCTTGCCCTGCAATCCAGCGCTCCACGGAAAATGCCCGGAAAACAGAGCACATTGTTGATCTGGTTCGGATAATCGCTTCTTCCGGTCGCCAGCACGCAGGCATACGGTTCGGCCAGTTCAGGCTCGATCTCCGGATTGGGATTGGCCATGGCAAAGACGATGTTGTCCTTGGCCATGCTCTGCAGGTGGCTGACGTTCAGAATGCCTCCGCTGGATACGCCGATAAACACATCCGCCCCCTGGAGCGCCTCCGTCAATCCGCCGGATAAACCCTCAGGATTGGTATTATCCGCCAGCCAGCGCCATTCGGCATTCCCGTAAGCTTGCTCTCTGCTGAGAATCCCCTCCCGGTCAACGGCATAAATGCTGCGGGCTCCCGCTGCCAGCAGCAGGCGGCAGATGGAGACGCCGGCTGCTCCAATGCCGACCACGACAATTCTGCAGGAAGCGATAGGCTTGTCCACCACTTTCAAGGCATTTAACAGTCCTGCCAAAGCCACAACTGCCGTGCCATGCTGATCGTCATGAAACACAGGGATATCCAGCTCGGCAGAGAGGCGCCGTTCAATTTCGAAGCAGCGGGGTGAGCTGATATCCTCCAGGTTGATACCGCCGAAACCGGCAGAAACCGCTTTCACAATCGCGATGATTTCCTCCGGATCCTTGGTGTCCAGGCATAAAGGAAACGCATCGATATCTGCCAATTGCTTAAAAAGCATCGCCTTGCCCTCCATGACCGGCATGGCCGCCTGCGGTCCGATATCACCTAGGCCGAGTACCGCAGTTCCGTCGGTGACGACGGCAACCGTATTTCTTTTCATCGTCAGCGAATAGGCTTTACCCGGATCCTCGGCAATCGCCATGCAGACGCGGGCAACACCAGGTGTATACACCAGTGACAGATCCTCCCGGTTCTTGATCGGCATTTTGGGCGTGATCTCAATCTTCCCGCCAAGGTGGGCCAGAAACGTCCGGTCGGATACATTGATAACCTTAATCCCCGGCATGTTCGACAGTATCGTAATAATCTCCTTATTGCCCGCATCCTGGACGTTTACGGTAATATCTCTTGTCGTCACATCCTTGCCTGCACGGATGACGTCAATGGCCACAATATCCCCGCCTGCTGAAGCAAGTGCTGAAGCAACATCACCAAAAGATGCAACCGATTTGCGGATTTCCAGACGGATTATCATCGTTGTTGCAATGGACATAGAGTAAGCCTCCTTCTCTAAGCGTTCTATACCAATATACTACAGTTCACAGAATGTACAAAAGAAACTTTTCCGTGGAACTATTGGTCCCACGTTCACAATGTAAGCGCCAGTCATAGGTTCATCCCGGTACAGGAATCCGGCTCGCCCCGGCCAGCCCCCTTATACTCGAAATAGTAATGCACGACCCCTTTGCTGACTCCGGTATGATCTGCGATGTTCTGCAAGGTCACGTAATCATAGCCGTTGACCGGTCAGAATTAATATTATATAACTGACTTACCAATCACAGATCGCAGAAGAACAGGAGCGAAAACTTATGCCTGAAACATTTCAAGCTTTGGTTGTGGACAAAACAGACACGTTTTCAGTAGTTGTACAACCGGTGACACTTGGGGAATTGCCTGCCGGTGAGGTGCTGATCAAGGTATCCTACTCCAGCGTCAACTATAAGGACGGCTTAGCCAGCATTCCGAATGGAAACATTCTCCGCAATTATCCCTTCATCCCGGGCATTGATCTGTCCGGAATCGTTGTATCTTCAGCAGATAGCCGATTCCAGGAAGGACAACCCGTCATTGCCACCAGCTATGGCATCGGCGTATCCCATTTCGGCGGCTTCAGCGAGTATGCCCGGATTCCTGCCGAATGGGTCCTTCCGCTGCCGCAAGGTCTTTCCCTGCGCGAAGCGATGATCTACGGCACCGCCGGATTAACGGCTGCCTTATCGATTCAAGCGCTGGAGGATAACGGAGCAGCGCCGGACAAAGGCAAGCTGCTGGTAACCGGTGCAACCGGCGGTGTCGGCGGAACAGCCGTGGCGATGCTGGCCCACAAAGGATACGCGGTCACAGCCAGCACCGGCAGAACGGATGAAGCCGGTTATCTGCAGACCCTGGGTGCAGCCGAGGTTATCTCCCGCGGGGACGTCGGCGATGGTACAGGCAAGCCGCTTGACAAGCAGCTGTGGCAGGCTGCCGTTGATTCCGTAGGCGGCGGCCCGCTTGCGGCAGTGCTCAGCAAGATCGCCTACGGCGGCGCCGTTGCCGCAAGCGGATTGACTGCAGGAACGGCAGTCCCGACGACCGTGATGCCTTTTATCCTGCGCGGTGTAAGCCTGCTTGGCATTGATTCCGTCTCTTGCCCTATGGAGAAGCGGCTGAAGATTTGGCAGCGTATGGCAAGTGATTTAAAGCCTGCGGTACTGGAGGAACTGGTCGACCGGGAGATCGCCTTGAGTGAGCTGCCCGCTGCATTGGAAGACATCCTCAAATCGAATACCAGAGGCCGGGTACTTGTCCGCCTCTCCTAGTCCTAATACAACAACAGCCACCCGGGAAATCATACCCGGGCGGCTTTTTTCGTTTAAGCATAAAGAAACTGTCTACTCTGTGATCAATTCATAAGCAGTAATCCGTTTGATCCGGCGGGAGACCAGCATGGATATGAGATAAGCGAACAAGATAAGGCCTATGCTGAGTCCTATGATCATCGGGGTCTGTATAATAAAGTTCACCTGTGCGATTCCTGCACTGGAGAGCAGCAGTTCGAGCATGGAATTGGTATAAAGACCGCCTAGGCAGGCACCGATAAGAACGCCCACCGTTACTACAGGGAGAAAGCTCATAGCTATCTGCGATCTCAATTGGAATGTCGTATAACCTAAGGCACGCATTATGCCCAGTTCCCGCTTCCGTTTCAGGATACCTGTCTGAATTACCAGGTAGAGAATTAAGCTAACAGTAAGTACAGTAATTGCCAGAATCACAACCATAAGGGTGAAAATGGCCGATATATACACTTTCATCTGGTCTGCAATGGACTTTTCGGCATTGGTTACAGACTGAATCATATCCTGATATTGTGATTTCACTGCTTCAATAAACTCCGGAGGGGTAATGCCATCCAGATACACATTAATAATCATCGCCTGCTGGCCCGGCATCAGCCGCTGCACACCTTCAAGCGCCAGGGATGCATCTGTGCTTAAGGATTGGCTCAGGCCGGTGATCAGAAACGGTTCGGACACTTTGCCCAAATCAACATTTATCGTATCACCGATACTTTTCCCCAGCAGCCTGGACAAAGTGCTGGTAATCACAATTTCGTTATCATATTTCGGCTGGCGGCCTTTCACTACTGTGTTATTCTCCATCTGCTCATAATCATCGGAGAAATCAGACGACACCTGACGACCGTTGATCGTTACCGTGAGGTAATCCTGAAAGATCGCTTTTTCGACGCCGTTCATCTCTTTAATCTCCTTCAGCAGCCGTTCACTGTCCTGCCCCTGCTGAACTTCAATGCCCACACTGGGTGTTTCGGCACCGGTCATTTGAAGGAAGGCCGTTTTATCCTGGGCAATATTATAGTAGAACACAGCCGAAAAGACGGAAGCAAATGTAATCGCCGTTATAATACAGCCAATCATCAGGTTCTGCCGGCTATTGGCAAGCATTGTTTTGCAGGCCAGCAGAAATTGCAGGCCTCCCTTGGCCTTATGCAGTGGAAGGTGATTGCGCTTGAAATTATGTGCCAGAATCCCGCCCCGCAGCGCCGCGACCGGCTGCAGTCTGCGTACACGCCAGGCTGAACCCATCGCCACGGCCCACACAAGCACCATAAGGATAGCAATACTGAGCAAACAGTTGCCTAATGGGGTTCCGCCAGGCCAGCGTAGACCCGTCATCATAGCGATGATACCTCCGAACGCTTGAACCGCAGCGTAGGAAAGCGCTACACCCGCAACGCTCCCGGCAAAACCGGTCAGCGTAAATTGCAGAGCAAAAGAGGATGAAATCTGCCGGCTCGTATATCCCAGTGCCTTGAGCACACCGATGTTCACTATTCCCTCTTCGATACTATCCGCAATGCGAAACTTGATGACAATCAGTGACACCACCACAATAATGGCTGCAAAAACAATCAGAATCATCGCGACAATATTGATCATAAGCGTAGAACTTTCGGCCTGTCCGATATCACCGCTCCAGTAATTGATATCGTTCGAGTCGTTAAGCTCCGGAAACTCGGCGCTGTAATCTCTTAAGAATGATGCAGACTGGCTGCTGTCCTTGAACACCGCTGACTGGAGGATCCCCTCTGCATCAGTTCCCAGCTTGTGTTGAAGCTCACTGTAGGTGGTGTCCGGCAAATAAAACTTCATCAGTGCCAGATTTGGCTTACCCATGAGAGTAGACTCGAAAAATCCGGTAATCCTGTAGCTGTAAGTCACATTCTGATAGGTAAGACTGAAGGAATCACCCAGCTGGTAGCCTCCGCTGGCTTTCAAAGAATAGGGGGCGTAGATACCAGCCTCATCATTTGCCGGCAAAGACTCAACCAGTTTGAGTGGCGCGATAGTGCGGTTGTTATCTGCATTCAGAAGTGCGACACGCAGACTGAAATCATTATCGATGCTTTTGTCGTAGCGGAACGCAGCCTTGGGGATGAGAATGATCCGTTCCGTTTCCTGTTCCTTTACCCCTTCATAGGATTTAATATAGTCCTCAGTAGAGGGCTTGAAATGAGAGGCTGACATCGTAATCGCTGCATGCGCATCATGCAGCTCATCGGCCTTCTTCTCATAGAACCTTCCCATTGAGGAGACAATTGTGATGCCGATATTAAGAAGTAATGAAGCCGTCAAAATCAGGATAAACAGGGAAAAGGCTGCTCCTTTTCTTTTTTTGATATTGGCCCAGGAGAGGTTGAGAACGTTCATCTTACCACCCCATTTCAGCAAGAAAGGCATCCAGCTTGTCATGCCTTGCCTGTTGCTGCCCTTCGTCATAAGCATCCAGCCGAAGATCACCGCAAATCATCCCGTCGCGCAGGTACAGGACCCGGTTCCCGCGCAAAGCCGTTTTGAAATCATGGGTCACCATAACAATGCTTTGTCCGCTCCGGTTGATCCGGGTCATGATATCGAGCACATTGGTGCTTGATGCTGAATTCAACGCTCCCGTAGGCTCGTCCGCGAATACGATCTTGGGATCATTGATCAGCGCACGCACAATTCCGGCCCGCTGGGCTTCACCGCCGGACAGCTGCGAAGGAAACTTGCCCCATGCGGCCTCCTCCAGCCCTACCTGGCTAAGTAATTGCTTCGCTTTAGCAGTCAGCTCCCGCTTATTCCGGCTCACCAGCAGAGCGCTCGCAAGCATATTATCGAGCACACTCATGTTGTCGAGCAGATAGATTTGCTGGAAGACAAATCCGCAATGGTTTCTGCGAAAAATGGCAAGCTGGTCATTGCTCAGCTTGGCGATGTTGGCTTTCGCGAAATGAACTTCACCAAGCGACGGTCTGTCCATACCGGACAGGGCATACAGCAGTGTCGATTTGCCCGAACCCGAACTGCCCATGATAATCGTGAAATCCCCTTCCATCAGGCTGATATCCAAATTTTTCAGCACATGCTGCTGTACTCCGCCGGAAGAGAAGCTTTTACATAATTTTTCGGTTCTGAGAATTGTATTCTGCATGAATGGATCATCCTTTGTTCAGTAGTAGCTTGCAGATCTATCATACACAATCAATTCTTAATCCTTCTTTGCCGGAACCTTAACCATTCCTTAATTCGTTTACACCAGCTTTAATCGCAGGCTGACCGTAAAGCCGCCTTCACGATTGCTGCATTCAATCTCCCCTTGCATGCCCTTCATCAGGTATTTGGAAATATAAAGACCGAGTCCCGCTCCCGCCTGACCGGTAATATTTTGTCCCCGGTAGAATTTGTTGAACAGCAGCGGCAGCTCATCCGGGTCTACACCTTTGCCGTAATCCATAATATCAATTTGTAAATAACCGGAGGTTAGGTAAGTAACAACAGTTACCGCAGTATTTGCATATTTATAGGAGTTGCTAAGGATGTTGTCAAAAACCTGCTGGAGTCGCAGCGCATCCGCATAAATCATACACTCCGGGATCGGGTCGTGAAATATCCGGTTATCCAGGTCGGCATTTTGCAGGATATCATCCAGGATACTGCTGTATTCCTCAGTTCCCTTAACCTTTAATTCCTGCAGCTCCTCCAGTGTCGCATGAAACATATCCGTTACCATAAGATCTATCTGCTCGGCTTTGGCGTTAATCATGTTCAGCTGCCGTATGTCCTTCGCGTCCATTGCGCGAAGCAGCATCAGTTCGCTGACCGCCTTAATCGAAGCAACCGGGGTTTTTATATCATGACTGAGGCTGGCCACCAGCTCCTTTTTACTGCGGTTGGCTTCATATTCGCTTTTCCTGGCCGCAGCAAGCTGTTCGCGCATAATGTCAAAGCTTTCGGTAAAAACGCCGAACGGATTGTTTTTGTTCATGTTGAGCGGAACTTCCAGATTACCCCGGGCCACGTTCCGTGCAAAACCCTGCAGTTTCTTGAAGGGTGAGATAAAGGCCCGCTGCAAATATAAAGCATATAGCCCGCCCAATACCAGCATCATGAAAAAGCTGACCGTGATGACCGTCGCCAGCTGGTGCTTGTTCTGCTGGAGCTTTACGCTGTAATCCTCACGGATAATGAGCTTGCCTGCCGTCACTCCCTGCACCGTTACGTCAAAGATAGCATCCCTGTTGCGGATGGCATCATTCAGCCCCGTAAACATTCCGTCCGCCGTTTGGTAGCGCAATATGCCCTCTTGATCCAATATAGCGAATTGCTGCGTGACACCGCTGTAATCTCCTTGCTCAATCCGCTCCCAGTTCTTCTCAACGGTCTTTAGCACATCGTTGGCCATAACCATATCCAGCCTCGTGTCAATACCTTTCAGGATGATGGACAGCGAAAAAACAACTCCTGCAATAAAAACGGCAAGCATGGTCAGGAGCACTCCCCTGGACCTCATCGCGGACTATCCTCCAGCACGTAACCCTTTCCCCATACGGTCTTGATATACTGCGGCCTGTTGGGATCGTATTCGATCTTTTCACGCAGGTGGCGGATATGCACATTCAGCGTTCCATCACCGGTAAACGAATCTTCCCATACTTTGGCGAACAGCTCTTCCTTCGGCACCACCCGGTTCTTATGCTGTGCCAAATAACAGAGCAGCTTGTACTCCATGGTTTTGAAACGGATCTCCTCTCCGTTTACGAGAACACGGGAGAGCTGGGTATCAATCTGCACCTGGCCAAACATCAGCTGTTCCGCTTGATCCTTGTTACCGTAACGCTTCAGCACCGCCTTTACTTTCGCCAGCAGCACACTGAGTGTATAGGGCTTATGGATGTAATCGTCTCCGCCTATATTAAGCGCAATCAGAATATCATCGTCGCTGGAACGGGCACTTATGAACAGAATCGGGATCTGCAGTGTCCCTCTTAGTTTTTTGCACAGATCAAAACCCGAGCTTTCACCCAGGTTAATATCCAGGAGAATAAGTGACGGTTCATGCTCCTGCACAAACCGCTCACATTCTGCC
Organism: Paenibacillus sp. FSL L8-0340; assembly: GCF_038593145.1. Taxonomy (NCBI): domain Bacteria; kingdom Bacillati; phylum Bacillota; class Bacilli; order Caryophanales; family Paenibacillaceae; genus Paenibacillus; species Paenibacillus sp. FSL L8-0340. The sequence goes on along the minus strand of NZ_CP151967.1, from coordinate 2,944,630 downwards.
GCACTGGTTACATAAGCGGTCCGAACCTCAAACATATTTAGATACTCACAGGTAGTTTCCGCCAGCACGGCCTCGTCGTCGACAATTAAGACATCATATCTCATTTTGCATAATCTCCATCTATCGTTAAAATTTACAAGCGTATTATTCCCTCTCTACGATACCATGAAAATAGAGTCAAAATAAATAAACCCGTCAATTCGACGGGTTCAGGATAGCGCTGAGGCTTTAGTTGGATGGACGTGAGATAAGTTTACAGATTCTCCGGAGGGTTCACCACATTCTGATAAACCGGATAGGCCTGGGCATAAGGCTGCTGGTGATACTGCTGAACATAAGGCTGGCCATAATAGCCGGGATTGGAGTATGGCTGGTACCCGAAGGAGTGCGCTTGCGGAACATGCATAGGCATGTGAGGAGCCATATTAGGGGCTGCGATATTTTCACCTGCCATCTTTGATGGTTCACAGCAGTCCGCGGGCGGTCCGATAAAGGTACCCGGTTGAAGCGGAGCCAGTGCATCCTTCACTTTAGCTTCGTTAAGACAGTAAGTATGGGCAAGTACATTCGCCGGTGTGAGACTCAGAATGTCCGAACCCAGAATTACTTCCGGGACAGGTGCATTAAAGATAGCCAGCAGATGGGTGCAATCCATCGTTGCGACCTCATAATGCCACCACCCCTGCGGCACATTCGCTACTTGACCGGGGCAGATCGGGAAATGCAGCAGCTCATTCGTAAAGGGATTGATTATGGAAACCACTGCCGCACCTGAGATGCAATAGACCAGCTCCGCAGCATTTTGATGATAATGCGGTTCGACGACATTGGATTTGCTGAGGAAAATATCGAGCAGAGAAGTATTCTCCAGGGTGTTCAATTCCTTTATCGACAAGGTATTGATATAGTTATTGGCGTCCTTCTTAAACGTTGTATTGCTGTTTACATCAAAAGTAAACTGTGTATTGGGAGACTTGTAATCCATGTATGACGTCACTTTGCAATCCTTCCCTTCTGCTGGCCGTTATTTATTCGTTCTCCAGTAGGATATGTTTCCGCCCAGGCCCAGGTGACGACTTTCTTTCTCCAAGCTTAGGCCCCTGGCGGATAAAGACTTGCGTATCTTATATAACAAAAAGCATCCTCCACTCTGGAAGATGCCAGTACCTATTCACCGGCGATAATGGTCCGGTTTCTGCCTCTATTCTTGGCTGCGTAAAGTGCCCGGTCCGCCTGTCCCAGCAACTCTTCCAGCGAGACACCGTGCGTGGGATAATGGGCAATTCCCTGAGATGAGGTTACCCGCATAGCCAGAGGAACCTCGCTTTTTTCTAATGTCTTGCGGATTCTTTCGGCGACGATATAAGCATCCTCAGCCTTTGTCCTTGGAAGCAGCACAATAAATTCCTCTCCGCCGAAACGGCAGCATATATCTCCTGGACGGACATTGGCCATGAGAATTCGGGCTACCTGGCGCAGCACCTCATCTCCAGTCAAATGGCCGTACGTATCATTCACAAATTTGAACTTATCCACATCCAGAACGATCAAAGAAAAAGCCATTCGCGCGGCGATCCACTGATTCATACTGATTTCCAGTGATCTTCGGTTCACTAGTCCTGTCAGCAGATCGGTCATCGCCTCCTGGGCCAGTTGATCATTCTGCTTTTGGATATCTTTCCAGGCCATAACGACTGCTTGGGTCAGTAGATCTGCTTCCCGGTTCCAATGAGATTTCAGTTCAGGCACCCCGATATTGTCTTTGCCCATCTTGTTCACCAGGTCAGCAAGAAACACGAAGGGTTTGGCCAACTGGTGGGCCAGCAGAAAAACAAATATCAGCAAAATTACAAAAGGAATAATCGTATAAGCAAGAATTTTGCGCATATGGGCCATTAGTTGTTCCTGAATGAAATCTACAGGTGATACAACGACAATTCCCCAGCCATTCGCCGGAACGGCAGAAAAGCCGGCTAGCATGGACTGCCCCTTTACATTTGGCGCCTCCATTTGTCCGCTTTCACCGTTCATCAGCTTCTGTACCACCTTATTAGCGCTAACATCTTCATTCATCCGCCCTTTATCGGGATGGAACAGCACATGCCCTTCAGAGCTGACGATGTAGTAATATGAACCGGAATCATCTATGTTATTATTCCCAAAAATCATATTGAGGATATTGAAGTCCTGCAGATAGACGGTGCCTCCGAGCACTCCAAGATATCCCTTGTCTTCGCTGTACAGCGGCTCACTCATAAAGAAAAGCATTCTTCCCGTTGAGATGGTGGTGTACGGTGCGGATAAATATGAGTTTTTTAACCGCAGCGCCTCCTTGACCGGAGGAGAGACTATCGGTTGCCCGACGATCCCCAGCGATGCAGGTGAATTGTTAAGAACCACGCCGTCAGCGCTTATCACAATTATCGAATTAAAATAGTTGCTGCTGTTGCGCATTAGCTCTAAATAGCGGTCAATAGCCCCCGGCTGTGCTGTCTCAAGCTTGGAAATCTGATCTGCGCTATACAACAGACTGCTGCGCATGGAACGAAAAAGTGAATCTACTGTCTTGCTCATTCTCTCGGCATTGGACAGATTCAGATTAAGTGTAGTTTCCATCAGTGATTTTTTCTTGGATTCATATGAACCGATGAGCAAAATCGTTGTTGTGAGCAGAAACACGAGTGTTACCAGGGCAATAAGCAGCCAAGTCAGACTAAGCTTCTTTTTGGACCGGGCATCTGCTCCCCGTGGTAAAGACATTCCTAAACCTCCTTGTATTCGCGAGCCTATTTGTACTAATTATAAACGAATGCGAAACAGAGTCTACCTGCATTTTTTTTCCATTTTCCGCACCTGCCGGCACTTCAGCCGCTGCTGGCCGGACAAAATTTAAGAGCAGGCGGCGGGACGTATTCCCCGGCCACTTGCTCTTTTTAATTGAGCCGATTACCAGCCACTTCGAAGTACCAATGAGCTGATTTGAGCGGTATGATGACGGTTATGCCATACATATCTTTGGACTGCCGCATCGAGCGTCATTGTCCCGAGTCCCAGACTTACAAAGGTTCGATTATAGTCCGCTTCGTGCATTGCATCCAGCAAAAGCGCAAATCTCCCGTTGAGGTGCTTCAGCAGCTGAAGAGAAGATTCAATGGGCTCCTCCAGATAATCGCTTTGTTCCGCCCATAAGTCCTGCCGGTACGAAGGTATCTCGGGGGCATCCTCAGTCAATCCCCGCTTAAAACGCAGATAGGAATACATATTCGTATCTGCCAGATGATGCACCACTTGCCGTACGCTCCACCCGCCTGGCCGGTAGGGTGTGTTCAGCTGCTCCAGTGTCAGCGGCTCTACTGCTTTGCTTAAGACCTCCGCCAGCTGGCGGATATCTTGAGCCGACTGCTTCCGTGCTTCGCTTGTCCGGCATTCTGCCGCTTCGAACCTTCCGATAGGGTAGCGCAAACGATCCATTTCCTGATCTGTTGATGTATAGTCCCCCATAATAATGTCCCTACCCTTCCTATAACTTTAATGATAAAAAGGAGAAACCAAAACGGCCCCTCCTTTACGTGCATAAGTCGCACAGCTTTACAGCAAATCGTAAAACTCGTCTAAATTCTCCACCGTATAATCCGGCTTCACCTCATGGTTCCAGACCTCTTGATTCCGGTTAAGCCAGCAGGCCTTAAGGCCCGCTCTTGCCGCTCCCAGCACATCCGAAACAGAATCACCAATATGGATAATCTGTCCGGGTTCTACTCCATAATGCGCAATAACCTCGTCAAACATCCGGTTATGGCTGTCATTCTTATACGACAGGTACTCTTCTGAAGTAAACAGCCTGATTGGATAACTCTTGTAAAAATCGGGAAGCATCTCCACATCTGTATCGCTGACAATACACACTTGATATTCTCCAGTGATCCGCTGCAAAAAATGCTCCGTCTCCTCATACAACTCGGACAAACGGTGTTCAGCAAATAATACATCTACTGCCTGCAGGTAATCATATTCCATCGCCTCCTGCTGAAACACTTTCTGGAAGCTGTCGCTGTATATCTCTTTGCTCGTCCAGTAGACCCCGGAATCGCGGATTGTTGTGGCGGCCTTGTAATAGTAGCTTAACAGCAGCCCGCCAAGCTCTGCCGCCCGTTCCTCGCTAAAGCGCTCCTGCAGGATCGGCTTCCACACATTTCCCGTCCGCCCCTGAATATTTACCAGCGTTTGAAACATATCCAGGCTAACTACTTTATATGGTTTCATGAACTTCCTCCTACACATTAAAGCGTGCAGTCACGAACACTGCCGGTGAATTCCAGTAAATATATGTACATGCTATAAGTATCAGCACTGCTTAGACTATGACTAATTCCCTAACAGCTTGATGAAATCGGCGGGCAGATGTAATTGCTGGTTGTTAAGGATGATCCGGCGCAGCTCTTCAAAGGAATCGTCCTCCTGGGCGTCCTTAATCTCCTGAATCTCGCGGTGCAGGCGTTCCATTTGCAGGTCAAGATCAGCTGCTTTATCGGCAGCTTGTTTGAGTTCGCGGGTCAGATGTTCAGGTACCGACTGGCTGTATTTATAGAAAATTTTGTGTTCAAGGCTAGCCCAGAAGTCCATCGCAATTGTACGAATCTGCACTTCAACACATACCAGCTCTGTGCAGTCCGACAGAAATACCGGAACCTCCACTAACAGATGCAGGCTCTGGTACCCGTTTGGTTTCGGATTCTTAATATAGTCCTTAACCTCAAGCACCTTCAGATCATCCTGCTTCTGCAGCATTTCACTGACACTGTATATATCCGAGATAAAAGAGCAGGTGATTCGCAGGCCGGCGATATCCTTGATGCTGGATTTCACAGCAGCCAGCGAAAGCTCACTGTTCTTGCGCAGCATTTTACTCATAATGCTCTCCGGGGATTTGATCCGTGATTTGGTATGCTCTATCGGGCTGTAGTCATGAAGGATCTGAAACTCCTGTTTCAAAATTTCAATCTTGGTCTCCATTTCCTCCAGAGCGAATCTATAAATCATCATAAAGCGGGTCAATTCGTGTTTGATCTGTTTTAAATTCTCCATCTGGTTGTTGTCGACATTCATAATTAGTTCTCCTCTTCTAACTTCTACAAGTCCCGCATGTCCATTCGGCTGCCGTTCCCTATAGTAATCTTTCATTCATCATAGCCAATCTACCGGCTGAATTCAAATCCAGCGACGCACAAAAAGGCTATCTGACGGGATCTGCTACAGACCCCTATCAGATAACCTTTGCTATGAGCTGGCTTGGTGATACCCAATACCTTCTAGATAAATACCTCTTCAACCGACAGGCTGCGCTCCCGTGACAAATCTCTGAACGTTTCGTTCACTTTTACCAGCGGCTTAAACATATCCAGCGGATTATTCATTACGATAGTGCCTATTTCCCCGTTGCTAAGCCGGACATTCTTGCCTACGAAGCCTGGCAGCATATGTCCTGTAAGAGCCTGTACTACATTACCGTTCAGCTTGCCGAAACCCATCTCATGCACTTGGCGCAGCACGGTAACCAATCCCTGTTTGGGCTGGTTCAGTCGCGAAGTTGTAAGTCCCATGTAAATGTTTGCTACAGTGACGATTTCGGTATACGGGTGAATTTCACCTTTACGGATCATGTTCGGATAACCTGAACCATCCTCAAACTCATGATGCTGCAGTGCTACCAGCGCCGTACCTTCATCCTTCATAGAACTGCGGATGATATCGTAGCCGTGGGAAGTATGGCGTCTCAGCTCGTCCTCCTCGATAGCGTTCAACAGTCCAACTTTATTCAGTATGGACAATGGCACCTGGCTCTTGCCGATATCATGCAGATAGCCGGCACGGCTGATCATGTACCGTTCCTCTTTGGAATAGCCAAGCCAGGAAGCAATATAATAAGACAGCATCCCGACCAGCAAAGAGTGTTGATAAGTGTCAATATCGTCCCGGTCAAGGAGGAGCAGCAGAGAAACCACATCTTTTTGCGCATCCAGTGTTTCCAGCAGCGGCCGCAGTGTGCCGTCCACCATGGACGGGCTAAAGCTTCCCTGAGCCAGCGCCTCCATAAAAATAGATTCGTAATTTTGTATCGCGAGATCAAAATCCTCATTCAAACCGTGGTTTAAATCCGCATCTTTCCCATCACGGGACAGCAAGCGCGCCTCAATATCCACATAATCTATTTTGTGCCGCATCAGGATGGTAATTTCCTCCCGTTCTACGACAGTTCCCTTAGGGAGAACATGCAGGCCCAGACTATTGAAAGTGTCCGTGATAAGGCAATCGCCATTTTTGAGATCTGTGACATGTACTTTCAAAAGTATCAGCACCCCTTCTTATGTACAGGAATCAATAAATTCCCAGAGCTTTACTTGATCATAGTCAAAAGTGCTCAAAGTAACAATATGGTGAAAGTCGCATTCACGCCGCCGGCATAGTTCAAATGTACCCCCTACTTTAGCCACCCACCTGTATGATTTTACATCCATTTTAAAAATCTTTTGTATTTTAGCTGGATCCCGTTTACTTCAGCCCAACTGGTCAACTCCTTCATCGCCTGCTCCCGGTCATCCATAAATCTGAAGCATAGATTGAAAGGTACGATACGTTTGCCTCTTGGCATAATACCGATTAAAGGACCATCAATCATAATCCACTTAATCTCTCCCGGCAACAGCCTTCTATTTCGGAGAAAGATGGACTCTCTCCCCCATTTGATTTCAGTTGCCTTCCGCAACGCTTGAAACATAAAAAACAGCAGCAGCAAACCGCAGACGCAGAGCCAAGTTACTACGAAATAGCTAAGTGCGGGGTGCGAGTGAGCCGTGTTAGCTGAATTTATATGAATCATATATATTTCTATGACGATCACGAAAACCATACTCAGCATTGATCTTAAAGCTAAGGGAAATTTGATGCTTGTTGCAAAAGTATCCGGCATAATGTACTCCTTTCACGAAACGGGTATTGTATACTTTAACTGCTCTCCACAAAACTAAGCGTTTGCTTCCGAAGCAGTTTTGTGTGAAGTTAAACTATGGAGCGATTGCTCACAAAACTAAGCGTTTGCTTCCAAAATAGTTTTGTGATGAAGTTAAACAATGAAGCGGTTGCTCACAAAACTTTGAGGAGGATGTAGCATGTTCGAGCATCTCGTTATTTTTAGATTCAATGAGCATTATGAACCACAAAAAGAAGCGCTGCTGATGCAGACACTTCTGGGTTTAAAGGACCAAATACCGGGGATCGCGGACCTTACGGCAGGTGTAAATGTCACGGAAGAGACTGAGAATATGCATGGATACACACTAGGGCTTCGCGTGACCTTTACAGATCAGGAAGCCCTCCGCCAATACGGGCCGCATCCGGCACACCGCCATTTTGTTGAACTGCTTGAGGGGATTATTGAAAATGTCGTAGTTGTTGATTATCCCATCGCTAAGTAACGGTTAGAAAAGATCACTGATATCGACGAGCATCTTGCCGATCAACTTATCCTTGGCCACAAAAGGCGTCGGCCACAAATGGGCATCATAGCTGACATTCCGGTTGTCACCGAGGAAAAAGTAGTGGTCTGCAGGGACGGTGACCGGTCCGAAAGTATAGTTCATCGTTTCCTTAAGATACGGCTCGTCGATCTTCTCACCGTTTCTGAACAAAGCTCCATCTTTAATCTCAACGGTGTCTCCCGGCAATCCCATCAGCCGTTTGACGTATTTTTTCTGCACGCCCTCTACCGGCGGAATAAACACAACAATATCACCATGTTTGAGCGTGGTCAGCCAGAGCATTTTCTCTACGACAAGACGGTCGTTAACCTCGATCGTTGGATCCATTGAATCGGTAGGCACGCGCATCGCCTCAGCTACATAAGTACGAATAAATAAGGACAGGACAACCCCGATTAGGATACTGGGCACCCATTGCTTCAGAAACTTTTTCATTTGCCACCTCAGTTGATTAGTTTAGAGTTCAAATCGTTCAATAATCCGGGCCATTTCGCCCTCGACATCAATCCCAGAGTTATGGGGCATATGGATGACAAGCAAACCGCCGAAGATCTGCTCCGTTCTCCCCTCGTCGTCCTCGATGCGCTGCTTCATATCCCGGATTTCCTTCGAGCTTGCCGCTTCCTTGCTGAGCAGCCAGGCATATCTTCTGAACCCGGATTTTTCCACCGTCTCCACGTAATATGAAATACCCTGCTTCTCTTTCACTCTGATGATGTCGCCTAGCACGATACCCGGGTTAAAGATCGGTGTCTCTTCAATGCGGTATTTATCCCGTGCTACCGGGGTCACATCAAGGATTTCAATCTCACGGCCAAGCTCGTCGAAGCATATGTGCAGCCCCACGGTATCCGGCATGGTCACACCCCAATTCTTATGATGTATAGCTTATTTCAGTTTTGCGAGCGACCGGGCGATGATGCGCTCCAGCGTTTTCCAGGGCAACAGCATTTTACCGAGAATCAGGGTTCTTGTCCCTTTCCCAACCGGATAGCGGAGCTTCGGTGCGGACATTGCGGCAATACGCCCGATCAGCTCAGCCACCTGCCGGGGATCGGGAGCCGTCTCTGCGGTTCTCCGGGAATAGCGCAGCACCTCTTCCAGCTTCTCCTTGTACGGTGAATCGGCCAGGCTCTGAATTCCTGTAATCCCTTTGCCCCAGATAGGCGTGCGGAAAGATCCGGGCTCCACCAGCACAACTCTGATGCCAAATGACAACAGTTCCTGGCGCAAGCTTTCGCTGAAGCCCTCAACCGCGAACTTTGAAGCAGCATATGGTGCATAACCGGGAAATCCGAACAGTCCGCTCACGCTGCTGACATTAATAATAGTGCCCGTCTGCTGCTTGCGCATCAGGGGAATGATGTTCTTGGTGACCTCCACAAGCCCAAAAAAGTTGGTATCCATCTGCCGGCGCCACTCCTCCATACTTACTTCCTCCATAAAGCCGCCAACAGCAAAACCTGCATTGTTAACCAAAACATCGACCCTGCCGAACTTCTCAATAATCTCCGAGACAGCCGATTCAATGGATGCCGTATCTGTCACATCCATTGTTACCAGATGAATCTGCCCTAGAACTCCGGCTTGCTCAGCCTGTTGCACCAGCTCGTCTTTGCGGCTTAAATCCCGCATAGAAGCGATAACCTGATATCCTTTCTCCGCAAGGGTAAGCGCGCTGAGCATCCCAAACCCGCTGGAGGTTCCAGTGATAAGCGCTATTTGGTCATAGGGCTGTTTGTTAGCGTGGATCACATATACCTCCTGCTGTTCAATGTTGATCAAGCTTCAGAATACGGTAATTGTTCTTTATGTATAGATAACCCGAATAGACAGTCAGGACAAGCGCACAGTATATTAGCATCTGATCAATGCGGATAGCCGTGATGAGGCTGAGTGGCCAATTGTTTAACAGGACTGCGGAGATCGCCGCCACTTGAAATACCATTTTCAGTTTTCCGGACTTATCGGCCTGCAGGGCGATTTTTTGCGCAGATGCCGTCATTCTGATCCCTGTTATAATAAACTCTCTGCCGATCATAATAATGGCAACCCAGGCAGCGATATCGTGCCGGCCCGCCATTAAGATCAATGCTGCCGAGATCAGCAGCTTGTCGGCCAACGGATCCAGCAGCTTGCCAAGGTTCGTAATCTGATTATATTTTCTTGCAATATAACCGTCCAGTTTATCTCTAACCGAGGCAAGAATAAATACGGCTGCAGCATAATAAACTCCATACTCATCAATATGCTGCAGAAGAGCTAATTTGCTGACTAACCCATCCGGATATATAGGAAACAGCATTACAAAAACCGGAATCATTAATATGCGCGTCACGGTTATCTTATTCGCCAGATTCATCTACGCCCTCCTTGTATATTCTTTCACTCATCATATCATAGAATAGGTTATATCTGGAAATGTAGTCAAATCAATAAAACGAACTGTCGTTCCATTTGACTCTTGACTATCCATTAATTTCAAGCTATAGTGAGTAACAAATATACACGTTGAAGCGGGCGAAGCACCTCGCAGGACAGGCATTAATGCCTTTCTTGGGGGTGCTTTTTTTGTACGCTTTAACGCGAATTCAGACAGGAGATGAAGAAGATGATTTATCCGGCAGGCAAGGAAAGCTCCAGGAACAGAAGGGCAGTGCCCGTTTATTTCAGAAGATTGGCCGGTTTGCTAATTGTATTAGTGCTCCTTACGGGCAATAGTCCGCTGGCCGCAGCAGCAGGAGACTGGGACTCCGCGCTGGAAGAATTTCATGATTTATATGAAGATTACACCGGACTGCAGGTTACGCTTAAGGCTGAAATTCCGAGGAATCAGACGCTCCGCAAACAAAATACCAGCGAGCTTTCCGCGATTAATTCGCAGCTTCAGTCCATTAACCAGACGCTCCTCAACAGACTGAAATCCGAGGCCGAAGCGATGCAGAAGAAGCATGCACCGTTACTGGAACAGTACACGACACTCGGCAAGCAGGCTTCAGCCGCCCGTAAAGCCAATAATCAGAAGTCTGCCGCTTCCTTGAATCTGAAGCGCAATAAACTGAAGACATCTGCAACTGCTGCCCGTGCGGAGATCAAAGTGAAGACTACAGCCCTTGCTGAAGCGCGGAAGTCTACCGCTGCCAAAATCAAACCGGCAAAGGATGCCCTTGCCCCGGTTTCTGCACTGCGGAAGCAAATTACTGCGGAGAACAAAAAAGTAAGCGAGCTGCAAGCTATACGCTCTGAAGCTGACAAACGTTATAAAGCTGCTGTCAAAGCAGGAGACGCTGTTGCAGCCGCTGCGGGGATGAAGCTGTCTTATGCCAAGATGAGCGAAATACGCGTCATGGTTCAGCAGATGTACAGCTGGGAGCAGAAGATATCGGCTGCGCTCCGGACAGCGGAATCCAAGATTCCGAAGTAAAGCTGCTGTCCAAAGAAACAGCTACACTGCAACGCCTGCTTCGGCGCAGTGTGGCTGTGCATTATATCAGCTGTACCAGCCAGCTGATGAAATAAGAAGCAGGCTCGAGCACAAGCTGGCCCAGCAAGGTTCCGAGGAAACGTGCGCCCATCAGCAGTACATAGATTTTTCCCAACTGGTCGCGATATTCCAAATGCTCCGTAGCCTTGTGCGTGATAATGCCAAGCTGCGGATCAATGAAGATGGTCAGCAGGATTGTAGCCAGCCCGTTGATAAGTCCTGAAGCTTGAGAGGCGGTTGTGCTGAACTCTGGCGATAAATGCGCCGCGTATAATGAGGAGAGCACCCCTACGGTATAGAACGCAGTAACAAAGATATTCATGATAATAAAACGTTTGGGAATGCCTAGATATCTGAAGCTGGGCAGTTTTATTTTCGGTTTTTTGATATATTTCCGCGTGTTCTTAAGCTGGCCGATGGTGACGCTGGTCAGCAGCTTCGGAATAGAGCCTTCCACCTCCAGCTTGGAAATCACTCTTCCAAACAGGCCCACGAAGGTAGGGAATATGGCAATCGCTATCAAAGTGCCAAGCGATGAAGCCAGCATGATGATCCGCAAATAATTGATCAAGGGAAAATCCGGGTGTGTTTTGGCAAAGTCAACAAATTTGGCGGTAAGCGGTGCTTGGATCATATTAGCCGTTCTGGATACTAGTACAATAATTCCGGTCAACGATAATGCTATGGCGATCTTGTTCAGCTTCACTCCGGCAAAGCGAACGGAATACGACAGGGTTTCTGCCGTATGAATGATCATTGTCAGCAGGCATACCACGATTAGACTGTTTGTCATTTGTCGAAATCATCTCCATTTATATAATTTATCTAGTTCATTCTGCATCCTCCTGAGGTGTTTGAAATTACGCAAGAAAACGAGAGCCCGGGTGGATCGAATCGTCCATCCCAAAGTTCTCGTACCTCTTGAACAAGCTTACTTTGACTTTATGATATTTTCATTTTCTTTGAAAAAATGAGCATTAATCCAAAGATATAATAGATGATGCATACGACTATAGCACTACAAAAAGTCACCCAAATCGTAGTAGGAGCCCATACTTTTATAAATGGCCAAGGCAATCCTCCAAGTAAAATTTTCGGAAACATGATAATTAATGTTAAACCTGCCGCAATGATCAGTGTATGTAGTACTAGCAGCAAGGTCCTTTTTACATTTAACTTTATCCAAATCCGTTGTTTTTGAGCGAGTTTCACCATGATTCTTATTATTAAGACTATGAATAAAACACCCAAACAGCCGACGACTAAACATACAATTGTTAAGATTCGGTCTAAATTTTGGTAGCTGTCAGAGGGATTGCTGGTTACGTCCTTTCCTTCCCACAAATCCATAACGCCTTGACCTATTGCAGTTGTAAAACTCGTTTTCATATTGGTCAGGATGGCTACCCCTACCTGTTCATCGGGCTGCATAATGAAGTACGATGTATATGTCGGATTCTCTCCGGCATGAGATATATATTGTTTATCTTTTTTGGTCTGGATTCCCCATCCGCTGGCATAGTAAGTATCCACATCAAAAGGCTCTACAGTTCGGTCAGGAACATGTGATTCTTTTATTAGCTGTTTATCCATAACATTGCCCGGATCAGTGCCTAGCTGCAGATTCATCCATTTCGCTATATCGTTCGCATTACTGATAATATATCCAGCTGGTATATTCCCTCGATATATTGGTGGTGAGTAGGCTTGTGCTTTCATAAATCCTATTTTATATCCGGTAGCCAGCTCTTTGGACTGGGATTGATGCAGCCCAACGAACGAATCCTTCATTCCGACCGGTTCTAAAATATGCTGCTTCATATAAATATCATAAGGCATCTTTGTTACACTCTCGATCACGAGTCCCAATACATCATAATTAATTGTTGCATATTCGAAGGAGCTTCCCGGTTTCCGATTTAGCTGCTGATCCAGTAATGTTTTAACGGTTAGTTCTAACGTTTCATTTGTATTACCTTCAGGAATGCGGGCTATTGTATTCGCTGCTATTCCGCTAGTATGATGAAGGAGCTGATTTAGAGTGATTGTTTGCGGCTCACCATTATAAGTTAATTCCAACCACGGTATATACTTCTTTACATCATCGTTTAGTTTTAACACCCCCTCTTTTTCCAATTTCAAAATGGCCAGACCAGTGAAAGCTTTCGTTGTTGAACCTATTTCAAATAAAGTATCACCGGTTACTGGTTTTTTTGTCTTTACATCCGCGTAACCGAAACCTTTCTGATATATCGTTTTCCCCTTCTCTACAATGACTAGTGAGATTCCCGGAGTTTTACTCTTACTTCTTTGTTCTTCTACAAAGTGTTCGATCTTCTGTATTTTTTTATTTGATTCGCCTGAGTCGGCGTTAGCTGTAGTCTGTGAATAACCGCTAGTCGACAGAAGAAGAATAGCGATCATTATAACAACTATTTTTAATGACGATTTCATAACTGATGCTCCTTGGTCAAATTTATGATTTTCATATAGCTACTACAGGCAACTAGGAAATAAATCGTCTGCATGGCCATATAAATGCCGATGATGACGAACGAATAAACCCAATTGGATACCATAAGCAGGTTGTCTAGTGCTTTGAGAGCGACTAGCGCATGAACGATGCCGACGAGACAGGGCACAAAGAATAGAATACCAGTCTGCGTAACAACAATTCTCCGAAGCTCGCCTGAAGACATCCCTATTCGGGTCAGCGCCTTATATTGCGCCTGATTTTCCTGCAGTTCCGTAAACAGTTTAAAGTAAATCAAGCTGCCGGAGGCTATGAAAAACAGCAAACTGATGAACACCCCAATAAACATCGTTAGCGATATCACTCCTTGGGCATCATCATACTGCGTCTTGATATCGTCCAGTTGCACCGCAAGTCCAAGCATATAAATCGTACCGGAGGCCGTTAAAATAACCGCACTTAAAATCGATACAATAAACAGCATTCGTGCATTCTCCTTCAGCTTTTGGTCAAGCTGAGCGAATACGATCAGATTCGTTCGGTTGTAGTATATGGCTGTACAACTTTGGATAAATCGAAGCAGCAATCCACTAAACTGCGTAAATAACAGGTAAGTTCCAGGCAAAATGGTAAGCAAAATATACAGCGCCAGCATGTTGAAGTTCTTTGCATTTAACATTAGAGCCATAGTATATGCGGCTGCTATGCATACGACCGAAAGCACAGCAAGCCATGGCGAATAAACGAGTTTCTCTTTCGAGCCGCCCGCTGCATTAAGCAAAACAACAATTTCCGTACGTCCCGCCCGTATCGCCGTTCCCAAGGAAATGAGTGTGAACAGCATGAAGAAACTACTTGCCGTCATGCATACCGAACGTAGCGGTATGGCAACCGGGATCGGATCTTTCAACCCTAACAACACAGCGAGTGCCATAAAGAATGGCTTGCTGAAAAAAATGCCCAAGCCGATACCAGCCCCAATGGCCATAATCGTTATAACTGTACTTTCTAAAATAATAAGTATAAGAAGCTGCCGATGCGTCATTCCAAACAAAGAAAGAAGACCGAATTCCTTCCTCCTCGACTTCAAAAACGCCGAACTGGAATAAAGTACAAACAGAAACGAGAAAACAACGATAATGTATTGGCAGAACAACATCCCCTGTTTTACTTTCACAGACCCTAAGATATGGCCACTCGCGAGGTCGGGATGAGCAAGAAACGCTGCATACATGTAAAAGATCATTACAGAGAACACACAACTCATAAAAAATGCGCTGTACGACCGCCAGTTGCCGCGAATGTTGCTAAGCGCGAGCGAACGGAACGTCATTAAAATTCCCTCCGAGCACGCTCAGAGCGTCCAATATTTGTTGGAAAAACGTTTGTCGATTGGAGCCCCGCCGAATTTCCGTGAAGATTCTTCCGTCCTTAATAAATACAATACGCTGGCAATAGCTTGCTGAGAACGGGTCGTGGGTCACCATTAACACCGTTGCCTTCCATTGTTCGTTCAACTCCTTCAACGAATCCATTACATCCTTCGCCGACTTCGAATCCAGATTGCCGGTCAGCTCATCTGCAAGCATTAACGAAGGTTCATTAATGAAGGCACGTGCAATAGCCGCTCGCTGCTTCTGACCACCAGACACCTCATACGTACGTTTGTTCAACAGTTTAGCAATTTCTAACCGCTCGGCTAGCATATACAATCTATGTTCGATTAACTTAGGGGCCACCCCTTCTAATACAAGCGGCAAGATAATGTTTTCTTTGATGGACAGCGAGTCCAGCAAATTGAAATCCTGAAAGATGAACCCAAGCTCGCGCCTTCTGAAAAACGCCAAATTTTTATTGCTGAGCTTGCTCGGATCAATACCGTTAATTTCTATGTATCCGGCCGTCGGACGATCAATTACTGCGAGCAGATTAAGCAACGTTGTCTTGCCGCTTCCGGATGGCCCCATAACACCGACAAATTCGCCGCTTTCTACACGTAAATCAATGTCATGTAAAGCTGTACAAACAACATTGCCTTTGGAGCTGTAAATTTTACTCAGTCCCTGCGCTTCAAGTAAAGTCATTATTCAATTTTCCTCCCCCCGTTTCAGTCTGCATAGTCTGTTGTCTTAACAAAATTTAGTATAGCGGGCCATGCTCGCTGAACCCATCGATTTATATTACAAAATCACGCTTCACACATAACAAAGTTGTCACATAGCCTACATGCTTTTTCCTGTTTTTCCGCCTAGAATATGTATGCTCTCAGGTTGAAAAGTGATTGTAAAAGTCGTACCCATGCCTAGTTCCGACGTTACCGATAGTACGTGACCTAGTCTGCCGCACACCTGCTTCGCCAAATACAATCCCATTCCCGTCGATTCTCCTGCAGATTGCCCATTCTCACCGGTAAAGAAAGGATCAAATATTCGTGGTATATCGTGCGTTGCTATGCCGCTCCCCTCATCTGTTATGCTAATTTTACAACCTGTTTCTGTATTCTGCTCTAAGTGAAAAACAAGGCTTTTCATGCCTTGTTTGTGTTTGCTGTATTTAATTGCATTGCTGACTATTTGATTTATTACGACTGTTATCCACTTCTCATCCGTTTCCGGCCATGCTTCACCATCAATTTGCGGTATTACGGCATGACGGATACAAAGCCGCTTGTGTGCAATCAGAACTTCACGAATTACATTGTGCAGCGGGACTTTTTTGAGATGAATATCCATTTCGAACTTATCGAGACGCGCAGTATACAGTAGCATCTCCAGACCTCTCGTCATTCGATCAGCCTCTTCATGCAGACTGAGAATAAGCTCTTTCTGCTCCTCTTCAGAAGAAGGCATCTGCTTCAGGCTTTCTTGCAAGAGTATATCTATAACCGATAAAGGAGTCTTCATATGATGCACCCACTGCAGAACAAAATAGTTGTGGAGCTCTTGCTGGCGGCGATATGCTCCAAGTTTATTCAAATAAGCGCTGTTTTGCCGGTCTAACAAGCGTATGACCAGCTGCTGCTCTGCCGTAACGGCTGACTGCACGATCGCTGCCGCCTGTAATTCATCAGATCCTTCAACCGCATTTCTGAGCTGTTTGTGATATTCACGATTTCGAATATAGTCAATAACCAATCCAAGTACCCCAATAAAAGCAGCTGCAGCCACAAAATAAAAAATCGTGCTCTCATCCATCATTCCAGGATAACGCGCATTTTCCAGCAGCATTAAGCAGGCACCAACCCCAATAATTGCAAACGTAGATAATACAAAAATTAGCCGATCACGAAAAAATAAAGCAACCGATCGCAATCTCATGAGCCAAGCTCCCCCTGCTCCTCGCCCAGGGCCAGTTTATAACCCATACCACGAACCGTCGTGATCGCATTAGGCAGACCAAGTTCCTCCAGCTTCTTCCGCAACCTTGTCACGTTGACCGTTAACGTGTTGTCATCGACAAACTGTGCATTGTCCCATAACTTCCCCAGAAGTTGATCCCGCGAGACGGTTCTTCCATATTGCTGCATGAAGCATTCAGCTAACAACTGCTCATTCTTTGTAATCTGGGTTTTCTGATCTTGCCATATAAGTTCATTACGGCTTAGATTCAGTCGTAAACCATGTGCATTAAATTCACTGTCGGGCAGCAAGACAGTCCCGTTAGAAGCCGAATAATCCCCGTAAACTCTCCTTAGAATACTTTTTACCTTCGCGATTAAAAGGTCTAAATGAATTGGCTTCGTAATGTAATCATCACCGCCGTTCTCTATGGCCATCACCTGATCCATCTCACTCGCCCGCGCAGATATGAAGATGATCGGCAGGTTGGAGCGTGTACGGATTTGTCTGCACCAATAATAGCCATCAAAGTACGGCAGATTAATATCAAGCATGACCAAATGTGGATCATACGCCTCAAATTCAGTAATTATTTCGCGAAATTGCGTTACACAAGATGCTTCAAATCCGTATTTCTCCATATTCCTTTTTAGAAGGGCACTAATTTTACTATCATCCTCCACAATGAAAATCCGGTACATACGATTCCTCCTTCAAGCTTTCCCTGTAAGCCAACTATTAGTATAGCAAAATGTTGAAACACACAAGAATAAAGAGTATTTGCCCCCTTCAGAAACACATGCGCTAACAATCGCTCAGGGTTGAGTGGCTCTGTTTCTTGTGATATCATCCGTCCAGTTGGCAGGAAGATCAAGATTTCAGCTTGGAGAAGCTTCTACTGAATATTGGTATAAGGATGGCTCTGATTGAACAGTTCTCGACCCTACCCTTTCCTTTTAGTACGAATTCTTGCGCAGCCAAAGCGGTCCGCCACATAAGAAAACAAAATCCCTGCTGAATATCTGATCAAATCAACCCAGAGGAAACCTTTGCCGAGAATTAATCCTCCCAATAAAGTGGCACGCAGCTCACTAATCCATATTTCTTGGTAGAGCTGGCTAAATTCGATGCCAAAGCTGAAGCCGAAACTCAGCACTACTGAAATCCACCGTTGTTGCCGGGTAAGCAATACGCGAAAGGCAAAGTAAATCATCGCCGCCCACAGCGCATCTCCAAAATGTCTTGAGATAAACAGCGGCAGCTGGTCTGCAAATGCTCTGGAACCGAATCCGAGCACCATCATCATTAGCATAGCGAAGCTGTAAGCAAGTTTTGCTCTCATGTTGTCCCTTTCCGGATTCCCGTTCTATTCAAATATCGCATGCCCGTTACCGGAATCCTGCATAAAAATCTCCCGGGGATAAGGGATGGCAATTTCGGGCAGCTCCTGTTCCTTGAAAAATTTAAATTCTTCCGCCTCTCCGTCCATGCTTCTCGGCGTGCCTTTGACAATCGAGCATTCAAACACTGTTACCGAGTACTCGACCATGTCCCCATTACTGTACTGGTATGCATACTTCTCCCCGCCGAATACCCCAATGATCCGCCCGGGTGTCACCATCAGCCCCGTCTCTTCAAAAACCTCTCTGCGCAGCGCCCTGGATGGAGTTTCACCGGGTTCAATGGCTCCGGCAGGCAAGCCCCACAACTGCTCTTTTCCTTTACGAATAAAGAGAATCTCCTCGTCGTCATTTCTGATTACTGCCGCTACAGATGGTACCATCAGCAGCCCCGAGCCTGTCTTCTCACGCAAAGCACGGTAGTATTCCGAGATTGGCATGTTCATTTCCCCCTTTATGTAACCTTGCCAGACTAAGTCTACAGCTCATCCTTGCGGAAGGAAATAATGTTGATCTTCTCTTCCTTGGTAGACATCATGGATAATTGGCAGCATAATAGTTCTACTGTATTTCATGATCCCTTTCATAATTCCTCCTGTCAGGATGTAATTTGATCATCCTCTGTCTCTATATTTGACACCCCTGCCAGAGATTCCTTGTCTGAAAACACAAGAAAGAAACGGCTTGACCTACCCGATAGGGAAGATAGCCGTTCCTGAGAGAAACATGATTCAGTTGTTCATTTCTAACCTTCCCCTAACTCCAGCCCCTTCAGCCCCCGCCGCCGGACCCGGCAAGTCCAAAGTAAATCAGCAAGAAACAACAGGTCAGCCATCGGCAGCACCATTCCCCATAACGGTTCAATGACCGTGTACAATCCTTCCATCACTGGCTGGAGGAGGTATATGCATGCTGTAGCCAGCCCCCACCAGTATAAGGAGAATTTCAGGCAGACATGCCCGTGCAGCTGGTACGGCAGCTCCTTATAATCCCACCATTGCCTGTGAAAAGCAGCTTTCAGCAGCCACCCGCTTGCATACTCCACTGCTGAAGGAATGATCAGCGCAAGCACAAGTAATAGCGGAACCGGCAGCTGTAAATCCTTGGCGGCCAGCAGGAGCAGCGGAGCACAGCCGTACATCGGCTTAAAAGGCCCCTTCAGAAACCCCTCTTTACGAAAGGTTCCCAGACTATAGAGATTATACGATCCTTCCAGCACCCAGCCCATAAAGGAATAGACCATAAAGTAAAAGAAATATTCTCCCGCAACTGCAACAGCTGCATAGCTGTCCAGCGGTAGCACCGGTGTAATCACGATCTGTTCCGCCCCCTGCCTGTGAGGATTACCACACATATATTCGGGAGCTAGTATGCCATTCTGGAACTGTTGTTATGCAAAAAAACATAACCCTCGCGGGTTATGTCCAGAAACCAAAATATGACCCCGGCGCTCCGCCGGTTTATTCTTTAAGATTCTTAACATGCTGTTCCTTGAGCATTGGTGTCAGCGACTCGCCATCTGTCTGTCTTCTTAGTGTCTCCAGCTTCATATCGCTGCGTACACCAAAGTCCGAACCGTACTTTTTCTCAAGGTTGCCTGCCTGCGCTTCCCCGCGTTTCTGCCGATACCGGCCGTTCTCGTTCCGACTACGCATTTCATTTCCTCCCCGCAATTGAAATTGCTTGAGACCCTAGAAATCTGCGATGCTCTTACTTTACCCCTCCCTGATATTCCGTTTCATCCTGACGTACATTTTTGCCTTCTGCCTTGGCCTGTTCTAGCAGCTCAGCCGCATCATCCTGAGGCTTGTATCCGAGCAGTTCCTCCAGATACCCGATGGTATAATAGTTGTCAGTATTCGCAGAGGTCCCATACAGATTCAAATATTTCAGTTCCTCATCCGCCTCAATGCAGCATTCTACTAATTGCAGCAAATCGCGTTCAGAGATCCAGATATGTCCTGCCCGTTCCGAATGGGGGCGGTCGTCTCCGGGAAAGTTGCCGATCCTGATATTCAGCGAAGAGATTTTGCCTTGGTCTGAGTATAGGCGGCCGAGCAGCTCGATATAACATTTGCTTAACCCGTAAAAGCTGTCCGGCCGGTAAGGGTCACTTGGACCTGTTTTCTCATCGGTCTTGTAATATCCAGTCGCATGATTAGAGCTGGCGAATACAATGCGCCGCACACCGTTCTGTACAGCCGCCTCAAATAATTTGTAAGCACTCCCTACATTGCCTTGAAGCACCTTACCGAGGAAATCGTCATTATCCTTAATCCAGGCAAAATGGAGTACCGTATCAACACCCTTGGTAAGCTCTTCCAGCCGGTCTTCATCCGCGATATCCAACTGAACGATCCCTTGCTCTTCGTCCGCTTGAATATCCGCTCCTACAACATCATATCTGCCGCTTTCTTTCAGCCCCTTGAAGAGTGTATTGCCAATTCTTCCAGCCGCTCCTGTTAGCAAGAGTTTGCGTTTCATTAGTTTCAAGCCCCTTTCCAGCCTACTATCCTATGCATTATTAACCGCTGGAGAGGAAAAGATTACAATTGACTCAAATTTGCGGGCTCCGCGGCTGGGCCAGAACAGCATACGTGGTGTTTCCGGTTAGTTCCTAATACATCAATGCTTCAATCGTATTATTACCCATGGCTTCATACGTACCCCACTTGGGTTCATCGCTGGTATTCCAGAATTGCCCGTTGGCATAATTCTTTTTTAAGTTCAGATGATTATTCATACGGCTTGCGGCCGTATTCTTATAAGCCGGGTCAAGGGATGCAACCTCATGGTTTGCCCAGGCTGCCGCCCAGGCCATATCATCTTTATAATCCGTAAGCACAGTTTGCACCACCCGCGTCGCCCCAGCTCCCTTTACTGGCTGTGGAAATGGTAGCATTTAATACCGAGGTATTATTTGAATTGAAAACATCATTTCTGACTCCGCTCAAGTTTGTGCTTGATAATACGATGGCTATTTTACTCGCAGCCGGACTGTATCCAACCTGGTTAACCCTTATAAATATGCCGCTTGCATTTACTTGAACCGAATCAGATGAATTCATTTATTTGTACACGCCCTTTCAATCTCATATTTTCACGTGTGCCTTGGATCGTTGTACCCTCATTATGACTGGTCTTGAGCCCGCTTGCATAAATTCCTATACAATACAAAAAAGCAATCCCGTTCCCGGAAGTACCGGAAACGGGCATTGCTTTATGAGAAAATAAGAATTATTATGCTTCACAATAAATTATCCTTATCTTTTTCTCGTTTTGTATATTTGTTACTCCAGATACCCTTTAACCAAACCCAGCGGCAGCAGCTTCGGCTGCTCGCAGCTGGTGGACAGCTCCGCATAGCGCTTGGTATCGGAGCTTGTATGGAACGCATGCATCATTTCAAGCACATGATTGGCCAGCTCGCCGTTTGCACGCGGGGTATCTCCTGTCCCGATGCAGCGGGCCATATCCGCCACGCCAATACCTCTGCTGTTCCCGGCATAATTGTAGATCAGCGGAATCTCCTGAAACTCTGTGCTGTGAGCCGGACGCAGCAGGATCGGACCGCCGAAGGTGTTAGGGTCCGGTACGATCAATGTACCTTGCGATCCGTAGATTTCGATCCGCGGCAATGTGCTGTGCCAGACATCGAAGCTGGTAATCATCGTTGCCACGGCACCGCTGACGAACTCAATGGTTCCGGCAACATGTGTAGGTACTTCTACATCAACCATTTTGCCGAACTTCTTCTCACTGGTGATCGTCCGTGTGGGAAAAGAGGTTTTGGTGATGCCGCATACCGTTTTGGCCGGGCCAAGCAAAGATACCAGAGCCGTAAGATAATACGGTCCCATATCAAACATTGGGCCGCCTCCGGCCTGATAGTAGAATTCAGGGTCCGGATGCCAGCTCTCATGACCATGGCAGAGCATGAAGGCCGTTGCTGCTACCGGCTCTCCGATATAGCCGTCCGCAATCAGCTTGGCGCAGGTTTGCAGACCGCCTCCGAGGAAGGTGTCAGGCGCACAGCCGATGAACAAATTCTTTTCCTGTGCCAGACGGACAAGCTCTGTTCCATTCTCAAGCGTTAACGACAGCGGCTTCTCGACATACACATGCTTACCGGCTAATAAAGCTTGCTTGCACACATCGAAATGAAAATTAGGCGTGGTCAGATTAACGACAATCTCAATCTCATCCGAAGCAAGCAATTCCTCTGTCGTCCATACATGAGGAACTCCGTATTTCTCCGCTGCCTGCTGTGCCCGCCCCAGATCCAGATCAGAACAGGCATAGACCTCCGTGTTCACAAAAGTTCCGGTCAAATTCTCAAAATAAATGCCGCTGATATTCCCGCAGCCGACGATGCCCACCTTCACTTTACGCACAATGATTCTCCCCTTATTATCACGGTTTTAGTTGGCAGCCCACAAAAAGCCTTTACGCATCAGTTCCTTGGCTTCCGGAATATCAAAAACATCCGCATGATGTCCAAGTGAATTATAGAATACCTTGCCCTTGCCCCATTTCTTCGTGTATACCACTGGCATGGTGATGACACCGTTCGCCGAATGCTCCCCTTCGCTCAGCACAAAAGTAGTTGTAGCCAGTACGTCTACCGCTGGATCTACATGCAGATAATACTGTTCTGACTTCACCATGAAATCCGGGATGCCTTCCACAATCGGACTGGAGCCGGATCTCACAATATTCACTTCATAATCCACTCCATCGTTGAAGGGATGTGCCACCCACTGCGATCCGGTCAAAAATTGCCATTCTGTATTATTACGGAAGGAATCGCACATCCCGCCATGACAACCGGCAATGCCTACCCCGGAAGCCACAGCTGCAAGAACAGACGACACCTGTTCATTCGCGATTTCACCCATTGTCCACACCGGCACAATTAGACTTAATTCCTTAAGCGCCTCGGCGTTATTGAAGCTGTCCAGCGTATCCGATACCTCAACCTCAAACCCTTCGGCCTCCAGAATGCCGGCAAAAATCGCTGCAACCTCATTCGGTTCATGACCATCCCATCCGCCTTTTACAATCAATGCTTTCTTCGCCATATCAAGCTCTCCTTTTTGTCCTGGAATCAATTACCGTGTCTACCTGAAGAAATTGTAATCCAAAAGGGTACCGGCTGCTCGCCATTTTGCTTGAATGACTGGTCATTTTTTGCTAAGTTTATGTGTAAATAGCGGAAGATTGGAACAGGAGAAATTATGAGAGCTTTTCACGAGAACCGAACGTATGGATCAGCTTTTCCCTTCACTGCATTTGTGAGTGCAAATATAGATTTTCTGGCCCACTGGCATAATGATCTGGAGATTATCTATGTACTGGAGGGTTCGATCCGGATGGGGATCAACTCGGAAACACGGGTACTTCTGGCAGGAGATCTGGCCGTTTGCAGCAGCGGAGATATTCACTACTATGACAGCAAGGACAACGAATCGAAGCTTATCTTTGTTATATTTAACCCTTCCCTGATCGGGTTTCCTGCAGGCTGGCCCCTGAATATGCGGCTCACTTCCCCTTTTAGGGAGAACCGTCCAGCCACACCGGAAGATGAGGTCATTAACAGCCGCCTGTCCACGATCATGCAGGAACTGCTGCAGGAACATGTTCAGAAGCTTCCGCATCATGAACAGCTTATGATCGGTTTGCTGCACGAGCTGTGCGCATTGATTCTACGGAATATGCCTCTGGACATAGTCAATCCTCATAAGGATAAGCGGCGCATTACGAATATGAAGATCATGCAGGAGGTCCTCGAATACCTCGACGTCAATTACATGCATCCCATCACACTTGCCGACGCAGCACGTCACGCCAACATGAGCCTGTTCTATTTCTCACGTTTCTTCAAAAGCATCTCGGGCATGAGTTACATCGCGTACCTCAATAGTATCCGGGTCAATCAGGCAGAACGGCTGCTGCTGAGCACGGACAAAAGCATTCTGGATATCGCGCTGGTATGCGGTTTCTCCAATATCCGTACCTTCAACCGTGTATTTAAACAGGTCAAGCTGCGGACACCGAGCGAACTGCGTTAGCGCTGCGTTGCATCGCTATCTTCATGTTTTCAAGTTCAATCCAAATAATAATGTCTTGCTTCTTCGCAGAATAGTAACTACAATACACTTGTTAAAACTCTTTTAAAAAATAGCATGATAATCAATATTCCAAAGGAGGGTTCCTAGATGTCACAACCATCCCACAATACACAGCTGGTGAAGAAAATAAATGTTGAATTGGTTAAAAGCATGCTGCGCACGTCCGGCACAGGCACGAAAGCATCCATTGCAGAGCAGACCAGATTGAGCGTGGCCACATGCGGCACGATCTTGAATGAACTGGTCCGTACCGGTGAAATCCTGGAACTTGGATGGGAGGAATCAAGTGGCGGCAGACCGGCGAGAAAGTATCAGTTCAACGCGGATTATTCCTTCATGATCTGTATGATCGTGCGTTCCGAGGGCGATGTGCAATCCGTTAGTTATGCGCTGGCGAATCTGAACGGTGAAGTCATAGAGCAAACAGATAAGGTGCTCAACCAGATTAACGTGGCTACCCTCACGGACTGGCTCGATCAGATCATCGAAGCTCACCCTAATGTGCAGGCGATTGGCATCGGCATCCCCGGGGTGGTCCAGCTGGACCGGATTGGAATCTGTGATGTGCCGGAGCTGGCCGGCCAACCGCTCGGCATACTGCTCAAGGAACGCTACGAAGAGGTCGAGATCATCATCGAGAATGATATGAATCTGACCGTTTACGGACTGTACCAGAAGCTGTTTCCGGACGAGGAGAACCCCTTTGCTGTAATGACTTTTCCGAAGAACCATTATCCGGGGGCCGGCTTCATGGTGAACGGGCGTCTGCTTAACGGAAGCAGCTTCTTTAGCGGCGAGGTGTCCTATCTTCCTTACGGCATCTCCAGAGAGGAGCAACTTACACTGGTTCAAGGCGCCGGAGACCTCAGCCCGCTGGCTGTCCACGCCCTGGTATCCATTATCACCATTATTAATCCTGCTACGATTGTGCTCACCGGAGATAATATGTCGCCAGTGATGCTGGACGCACTGCGCAGCGGCTGTCTGAAGATTATTCCGCCGGAACATATGCCTGTGCTGATCATCCAGAACAATACCCGGCAGGAATACATGACAGGACTCATTACAGCAACTATGGAAAGCCTGACCTACCGGTTCCAATTGGTTGAACGGAAATAAAGAACGCATAAATCTGACAATTCAGGAGGCCGTCAACTGTGAAGGCTCAAGCAAGCAATTCTGCAAGCAAACGGAACTACATCTATATCATGCAACTGGTGACTATCTTTCTAGGTTTCATCGTATTTGGAATCTCTGAGAATATTAAGGGTCCTGCGATTCCGCGGATCCAACTCGATTTCAACCTCGATGAGCAGCAGCTCGGCACACTGCTCTCTCTGAATGCGCTGGGGTATCTGATCGCTTGTTCGTTCACTGCTATTCTCGTTCGTAAATGGGGGATCAAGGCGGTCAGCATTATTGCCTTCGCTTCTATGGTTATCTCGGGTGTGCTGATCTTCCTGTCACATACATATCCGTTATTTGCCTCCTCCTACTTCCTGATGTACATCGGGAACGGGATGCTGGAAATTGGTCTAGCAATTCTGGGAGCACGTATTTTTGTGAAAAACACGGGGATGATGATGAATTTATCCCACTTCTTCTATGGACTAAGCTCCACCGTAGCCCCGCTGCTTGCTACAGGGGTAATGTCGCTGAGTGTGTTTGGACATCTGCTGGACTGGCGGGGAATGTATCTGGTCATGTTAGCGCTCTGCTTACTGCCGATTCTGTCTGCGCTGCGCAGCACCTTTCCCGGTGATGATATGCCGCATGAAGACCGCACCCCCTTCAAGACCCTGATGCGTGATCCGGCGCTCTGGATGATGGTCATGATTCTATCGTTCGGCGTCGTTTCCGAGCTTGCGGTGGGCGGCTGGCTGGTTAACTTTCTGGAAAAAGCTTATGCCTGGGATACCGTCAAGGCCTCCGGCCTGCTCTCATCCTTCTTCCTCCTCTTCTCCCTGGGAAGATTGCTGATCGGCCCGCTGACGGACAAAATCGGCTTTGTGCTCTCCCTGATTATCTTCTCACTGTTCTCGGCACTTTGTACCTTTGTAGCCCTGGCCGGCGGGGAAAGCCTCGCCTTCCTGTTCGCCTTGTCCGGAGCAGGAATCGCCATCATCTATCCTACTGTTATGGCCTTTATTGCGCGCCGCTACCCCAATGGAAGCGACACCGCCATTACCTTCGTTGTCACCCTGATGGGACTCGGAAGTGTCATAGGCAATTATCTGATCGGCTGGGTTATTGAAATCGTCAAAGCCATGTATGGCAGTACAACAGAGCTTGGTCTGCTGCGCGGCCTGCAGGCAGGATATGGCTTCATCGGATTATGCGCTGCAATCTGCTCGGTGTCAGGAATTGTGCTGTATCTGTATCTGAAGCGGAGACAGGAATTGATCTGAGGCATTCCACACATAACAAGGATAGCTTGTGCCCGTATTGGGCCAGCTGTCCTTATTTTGCGTCCGCGTAACAGATACGGCAGTCAAAATAACATAAGAAAGCTAAAAAAAGTGCAAAAAGACCGGATTCCGGTTCAAGACTCTTCTCCGGCAAATATAATCCCTCAAAATATCGCAAAACATGATGCAGAAAAACGGTTCCGCTTTTATTTTATAATGGACGTGTAGCGCTACAAAAGTAAGCGGTTTCATCGGGCAACCCTTAACCTTAAGGAGGCGCGTCCAGCCGGAAGCATTAAAATTGAGCAGAGAAGGAGATTACGATGAAGAAAAAAAGTTTATTGATCTTACCCTTTGTGATAATACTTTCATTAATGCTGGCAGGCATCTCTAGTGCAGATGTAACCTCTAACTATGTTAACCCGCTTATGGGAGGTGCTGATCCTACAATTGCCAGGGCTGCGGACGGTTATTACTATTCAGCTTTTTCTGGCGATAATAATATCACATTAAAAAGACATGAAACCATTCTCGGCGTATCCACTGCAAAAAGCAAAATCGTTTGGAAGAAACCGAGTAATTTTGGGTTTGTGTGGGGTCCATATATATATAGACTGGAAGGAAAATGGTATCTTTATTTCTCTTCAGGTCCAGAGAAAAGCTTTGGATATGGACATCCAAGTTCCTACGTCCTGGAGAACTCCTCTCCCGATCCTTTTGAAGGAACCTGGGAGCTCAAGGGAGAATCCGCTAATGCAGACAGCGATGGTCAGATTACCACCAAGAAGGGACTTCTGAATACGCAAGGCTATGGTTTGGCATGCGGCGTTGTATCCATTAAAGGGGAAAGCTACTTCACCTATACAAAATACTACTATTTCCCTGACCCTAATGATCCTGCAAAAACCAAATTTGACGAGAGTCCAACGATTGTCAAAATGAAGAACCCGTGGACATTGGAAGGCGAAGAAGGTACAGTGGCAATGCCGCAATATGACTGGGAAAAGCATCACGACAGTATAAATGAGGGCGCTGCAGTAGTTGAACGAAACGGCAAGATCTATTTCGCCTATTCCGCAAGCAGCTTTATGAATGATAACTATTCTGTCGGCGTATCCGTAGCTGATGCAACATCTGATGTTATGAAAGCCGAATCCTGGAAGAAACATCCTGAACCTGTCATGAAACGATCGGATGAAAACAGTTCTTATGGACCGGGATCGCCTTTGTTCCTTAAGTCCGAGGACGGTACAGAGGATTGGATCATGTACCATGGCATACCGACCCATGGACAAGGCGGCGGAAACAGAGGAATAAGAGCTCAACGTATAAATTGGAATGATAATGATTTCATAAATCCCGGAATTCCTTCAAATCCCGGCACCGTTCTGGGCAGACCCTCAGGAGAGGAAAAAAGCGAAATTTATGAAGCTGAGGATGCAAGGTTGTCAGGAGTTTCAAAAGTAGTTGGAAAAAGTGCTTTTGCTTCGAGCAGCGTATATGAAAAATTCAATAACAGCAGTGACAATGACTATGTGGAGTTTACCGTAAACACGAACGCTACAGGAACCTACTCCCTGGATTTCAGATACAATAATAATACGGCGAATGCTGTTACCATGAAATTAGGCGTCAACCAAGAGGCTGCCCGGGATCTTTCCTTTGCCTCTAATGCAGGATTTGCGGCAAACTTCGATATTAAATCAGTATATAACATTAAGCTTAACGCCGGAAGCAACACGATCCGTCTTTCCGGCAAGAGTCCTTTGGCTCTGGATGCCATGATTATAAAAAGAAACACCCTGTATGAGGCAGAAAATGCCGTGCTGTCCGGAAATGCAAAGGTAGATTCAGATCATCCGGGGTACAGCGGAACCGGTTTTGCCGGAGGATTGTGGATTTCCAACTCTGCAGTCACCTTCAAGGTAAATGCCGCTGCTGCAGGCAGCTATTCGGTTAAACTGGGCTACAGCTTAGGGTTTAATGATGACAGAACTCTGAGTATGTATGTAAACGGGCAAAAAATTAAGCAGGTAGATTTCTTTAGTTTAAAAAGCTGGAACAACTGGGCCGGCCGTTATGACAATGTTTTCCTGAAAGAAGGGGAAAATACGATCATGTATAAATATGACGCTGGCGACACCGGCAATGTCAATCTTGACTATATAACAGTAACCGAAGCAGCTACCTGGCATTATGGAGCCGAAGATGCAAAAATTACAGGCCCGAATGACGCTGCAGTCGTTTACGCAAAAGACGGCAATATGGGGACCGGTTATGTAACCGGGCTATCCAGAGCGAACTCATCCGTGGAGTTTTCTGTAAATGTTGAAAATGCGGCGTCTTATGATGTGAAGCTGAGATATGCAAAAGAAGCTGCAGGTACAACCTTAGGCCTGTATTTGAATGGCACTAAGATTAAACACATCACCCTCCCGGTCACCGGCGGACTTACTGTCTGGAAGGAGCAGCTTGAGACTTTAAGCCTGAAAGAGGGGAAAAACACGATCACGTATAAAAATGAAGCGGACAATTCAGGCATAATAAATATTGACAGTATTCATCTTAACAAACGTACTCCCTGGAGGTATCAGGCAGAAGAAGCAGCCAGATCAGGCAGCCTGAAGATTGCCAAAGATCATTTATGGTATGAAGGCAACGGATTTGCAGGCGGATTTGAGCAAACAGGTGATGCGGTCAAGTTTGAAGTAAATGTCCCCAATACGGCTGCCTATTCGTCAACATTGCGATATTCCGGCGCTCAGAGTTCCAATATAACAATGACGATGTATGTTAACGGACAGAGAATTAAACAAGTATCCTTACCTCCGACAGCGAACTGGGATACGTGGACTAACAGAACAGAGTCAGTGAATTTAAGCGCCGGAAAAAATACAATTGAATTTATCCGTGAAGAAGGAGATACCGGAAGATTCAATATCGACAGTCTCACCATTGATAAAAGCAGCGGCGGATTTATGAGTTCGACTGCCAAGAAAATCATTCCTGAAAAAATGGTTAAAATCCAGCCAAAGCACAGCGGAAAAGCGTTGGATGTGGACAGAGTTTCCAGTAATCCGCTAGCGGTGATTAACCAGTGGGCCAATGGCGACGGAAATAATCAGCTGTGGAGATTTTTGGATCTCGGTACAGGATATTACCAAATTCAGTCAGTTCAAAGCGGTCATGTTCTCGACATTCTTCCCGGTTCAGCCATACAGCAGCTCTGTCAGAATACAAAAGCTTCCGGATCCATACCGGATACTCAGCAGTGGAAGCTGGAAAACAGCGGTGACTACTATAAAATAGTTAACAAAAGTAATAATAAAGTAATCACTGTAGAAGGAGCATCCAAAAGTGACGGTGCAGCAGTAAGGTTAGCTGATGACCAGGCCAAGGATAATCAACGCATGAAAATTGAAATTCGCAACCTCAGCAATAGTGAGATCAGCGCATTGACCGGACTACAGGCATCTGACACCGCCGTAAGCGAAGCTGATCCGGAACTGAGTCCCGAAGGTGCAACTTATGATCTGCGTGCACCCGGTGATGTAAGCACCGGTATCACATGGAATATTGCAAGCTCTGTGACCGGAGTGGTATACAATGAAAATCCGGTTACCCCGGATGGCTACTTCATCACCGGAGATGTTTTGACCCTCCGCAGCGATTATCTGACTGCACTTGGACTTGAAAGCGGCAACCAGACGGAATTTATAATTTCCTTTGATAAAGGGAATCCGTTCAAGTTCACCGTCAACATTGTTGACAGCTCCGCACCGGTCACACAGCATCCCAGTCCACTAACTGCAAAAGCAACCTTTGAGGATAACCCTGCTGAAAACTAAAAGTTAAATAACCAGTCACCGGAACTCCGCCGGTGACTGGTTTATTTCGTTTCATTTGAACCTAGATGGAGTCTGTGCTCCTGACATGATTCACTTTGCCGCACTTCGGATCAAGCCCGTAAGGGTTGTAATCTCCTGCGGATCACGAGTCGCCCCCAAGATGATCCAGCCGGTACACTGGCCGCGGGGCCCGATATAGACAATTTCACCGTCTATCGTTTTTTGCTTCAAGGAATTGGGTCTGGTTTTACAAGGCTCTAGAGCATACATGCTGTCCCCGATCGCCCGTTTGGCAACTAGTGAACGGGGATAACATTGCAGAGAACGAATCACATAAGCCGCGGCATCTTGTCCTGTGTTCACCAGCATTTCGGCCGTCAACTCCAGGCCCCCGCCTGCGGCACCACAATAATCGCGGACCTGCGGCAGAACGGCCAGCCCTTCCACGGGTTCAGGAACATATTGATAACAGCGGATCGGGTCCAGCCTGGTTCTCGAATCGTAAATGGCAAAAGGATCCTTCTCAGGCGGAGCAGAATCGCGGAGCAGCATTTTGGAGGACGAGACCGGCAGAACATAACTTCCGCCTCCCGATATAAAAGCCCCTGCCAGCTGGATATGATATCCGTCATCAACCGGTTGGGCGGTATCCGTTAAATTCCGCACCGTATCCTCCCGGAACAGCGCAGCTGCCCTGTAATTTGTTACGATCCGGATTGTTTTTTCATACACAGGCGATGCTCCATATCCTCTCACGGGAACGTTGCCCTCCAGACAGATTTGCCGCTCATCCCAGATCAGCCGTACCGATTCCGGCAACGCCGGGGAATAAGACCCGGTCCCATGGACGGTTCTTACCTGATCCGGGGTGCCGAAGATTTCAGGCCCTATAGCAGCCACGGCCGCATAGAAGCCTGAATCCCAGCCCGAATGCTCATTGTCGGACAGATCCACGTGCTCCGGATGCAGCAGATGCCGCTCATCACGCTCCCAGCTGATCTTCTCAGAATCCAGCCTGATTTCCCCAATGTCCATCCCCCGTTCCAGAATCACTGTAAAGACAAGTCTGCCATTGGATATAGTCAGCAGATTAAGCTGTGAGCCAAAGCAATCTGTAACAAGCGTAAGGGTGACAAATCCGCCTTCCGGCAGCGCCTGCGGAATACCCGGCTGCATCCGTGTCAGCGTCAATACGGTTATCCGCTCATTGTCCATTCGGGCCGTCTCCCCATCCGGTGGAACCGGTTATCCCCATATGGCTCATCAGAAACACGGGTTCAAGCTGTTCAAAGCTGGTGATGGTAAGATGAGCGCGGGTAAGCAGCCGCCCGTCTCCGATGCCGACAACGCGCATGCCCGCCCGGATTGCACCTTCTACACCGGCTGCCGCATCTTCAAAGACAAAACAGGCGGCCGGGGCTACACTGATCAGCCGGGCGGCCTGCAGGAATACCTCCGGATCCGGCTTCGCCCTGACAATGCTGTTCCCGTCCACCACCACGTCAAACAGTGGCCTGATGTTCACTTGGTCCAAAATAAAAGGAGCGTTTTTGCTTGCCGATGCAATCCCTGTTTTGATTCCGCATGAGCGCAAATGGCCAAGAAAGTTCGCGGACACCGGGCAATACATCAGCGGGCGTAAGCGTTGCCAGGAACTCCTTGTACCACTCATTTTCCGGGAAGCCAGCGCCTCCTTCCGCTCCGGCGTTACCTCCGTTATCCCGCCGGCCAGAAGCAGAAGTTCAAGCGACTCCATGCGGCTGACGCCCTTCAGCTGCTCATTCTCTCTTTCGCTGAAAGCGAACCCTAACTCCCCGGCAAGACGCTTCCAGGCATTGTAGTGAAATTTTGCGGTATCGACAATGACCCCATCTAAATCAAAGATGGCTGCCTCAAATGGTTTTGCTCGCAATAGCTTCCTCCCTCCCGTCCAGCTTATGCACTTCATAAGCACCTGGATTAACCGTTACCCGGTAGCGCTCCCCTCGCCAAACGATCTGGAAGCTCAGCTCCTCCCAGCCCTCAGGCAGCCGGGGTTGCAGGTGAAGGGTCTCGCTCCACATCGCACTCGTCAAACCGGCAAAGCCGTAAACGATGAGCTGCCACAGGCCCCCGCAATTGGCGATGTGAATCCCCTCAGCAGCACCCTTTTTCTCCAAGGAGAGATCGATAGCCATCACCTGCTGCAGAAAATCTCCCGCTTCCTCCTTTTGATTCAGCCAGGATGCCACAATGCCGTGAACCGCCGCTGACAAGGAGGAATCATGGGTCGTGATCGGCTCATAATACGCATAGGACGCTTTCATCTGCTCCCGGGAGAATTCCTGTGGAAACAGCAGCATTAATTCCAGAACATCCGCCTGCTTTAACGCCTTGGAGCGATAATTGCGCTCCTGGGAAATAAAATGGCCAAAGGGCCTGGACCTGTCGGTCCAGAGACTTGCAAAATCCACATCTGCATAGGAGCCGAAATCGTCGGATTGCGGAACAATCTCCGTCAGGCTGTCATAAGGCAGCCTCAGCTTCTCCGCCGTGTGCCGGAAAAGCTCCCGTTCAACGGGACGAATATCCAGCAGCTCTGCCGCTGCCGCATAGCTGTCCGGCTTACTGCCTTGCAGGCTGTCCAGACAAGCAACGGTCTGCTCCAGGCAGAATTTGACCATGCGGTTGGTGAAGGCATTGTTGCGGGTAAAGGGCAGATATTCGTCCGGCCCCATAACAGCGAGCAGCTCGCAAGCCCCCTCCCGGTTCCAATCCACCCGGTCACACCAATAACGGGCCGTCTCAACCAGAATATCAATGCCATAGCGCTCCAGAAATTCATTATCTCCTGTAGCTCTCACGTAGTGGAATAACGCATAGACTATATCCGCTGTTATATGTATTTCGTGATCAGCGTACTGCCAGTTGGCACATTGCTCTTCCCCGCTTAGCGAGGACTCCCAGGCATACCGCGCTCCCCGGTATCCATATTTCCGTGCATTGCATCTGGCTCCTTCGAGCGTATTGTAGCGGAACAGAAGCAGATTGCGGGCAGCCTGCGGGTTGGTGTGCAGGTAGAAGGGCAGCAGGTTGATCTCTGTATCCCAGAAATACCTGCCGAAATAGGCCTCGCCGGCATAACCTTTGGCACAGATCGCCACCCGTGCATCCTGTTCCGCATTGGAGCGGATCAGATGATACAGAGAAGCGCGGACGCTTACTTGTGCCAGATCATCACCCTTAATGCGGATATCAGCTGCCTGCCACTTGCTCTTCCAGCTGTCAGCATGCCGGTTATACAGCTGGTCACAGCCTAAATCGCGTGCGCGGCTGAGCTGCGTTAGCGCCCTGCTGCGGGCTGTTCCCTCCTCCATATCCCGGTCCGTCGTTACCGCAGTCAGCTTGCTTACAGTCAGCCGGTCACCGGTCTGCAAGCTGCATTCCCCGCGGAGCGCAGCCATCACCCGGGTATGTTCTGCCTGCCAGTTCACCGCTTCAGAGGTTTCCAGCGCGGACAGCATGAAGATTTGATTGCCCTCCTCCGTCAGGGTTTCGAGTGACAGGCTGCCCTCTGATTCCGCCGAGGGAACTATCCGGGCAAAATGATTCATTCCATTGGTGCGCACATCAGCCCGGAGGGTGGCTTTCACCTCCAGCCTGCCTTCGCCTGACAGCACCTCAAGCTGTACCCGCTGGACGCAAAGATGGGGATCCGCCATGCTGATGTACCGGTTAAAGGTACAATGAAGCTGCATGCCCTCTGCCGTTTCCCATATAAATGAACGATGAAGGCTTCCATCCCGCAGATCCAGCCAACGTCTGTAACCGCTGATCCGGCAGCGGTCCATATTCAGACACTCGCCTGCCGACCGAAATTCAAGCCCCAGATAATAAGGGAGATTGACAATCTCCTCCTTCAGCAGCGGATGCCGGCCGACAATGCCCGGAATGAAGGTTCCCTGCTTGGACTTGGGATGCCGCGGCTTCTCAAGCGTGACGTTATCGGGAAAGCGCAGATAATCCTCATCCTGGGGCGCATCGCTGCATCCCTCCTCAAAACTTCCACGGACATGCATGTAGCCGTTCCCCTGGGTAAAGAGCCCCTCATAATGCTTATGCAGTCCGGCCTGATACCCGTTTTCTTTCAGGCACCACAGGTTTTCCTCATTCATCTGCAACCCCTCAGTTTCTCCTGTATTTTTCCTTCAGTCACCATCCGGTTCATCATCCCTTGACCGCTCCCGCTGCAAGTCCGGATACAACCTGCTCCTGCAGCAGCATATAAACCAGGATACTCGGAATAATGACGACCATCGTGGCCGCAAACATGACGCCGTAATCACTGGCAAACTGGCTTTTGAAATAATAGAGCGCAAGCGGCAGTGTCCGGCTTTGATTGCCCGTCGTCAGAATTATAGCGAATTGAAATTCATTCCAGCAGAGCAGAAACTGCATCACACCCGCCGTGCCGAAGCCCGGCTTCGATATGGGCAGAATAATTCTGAAGAATGTCTGGATGAAGCTGGCACCATCCAGGTAAGCCGATTCCTCCATTTCCTTGGGAATTGTCAGGAAATAGCTTGATAGAATATAGAGCGAGACCGGCAATCCAAAGCCGGTATACACGATAATAAGTCCAATCAGCTTGTCGTACAGCCCAAGCGCGTTAACCGTCAAGTATAGCGGCTGCAGCATCGCTGCGCCGGGAATCAGCAGAGAAAGGGAGAACGCTCCCATCAGCAGCTTCTTGCCGCGGAATTGAAAGCGCGCCAGGACATAGGCTGCCATTCCGAGCAGAAGCAGGTTCAATACTGTTCCGAAGATCCCCACGATTACACTGTTGACGTAGAACCGGGAAATCGGCGCAATTTTGAAGGCCATGGCGTAATTTGAAAAGCGGAAGCTGCTTGGCCAGCCGAGCGAATTGCTCAAAATCTCGGCATTGGTCTTAAACGAAGCCATCAGCACCCACAGGAACGGACCCAGCGACAACAGGACAATCAGGAGCACAAACCCGTATTTAAGTACAGCCAAACCTTGTTTCAACATTCTCACCCCATCCGCTCCATTCAGTTTTGGGAGCTGCCTATTCTGAACAGATTTCGGCACAGCAGGACAAAGATCAAGCCAAAGCCGATTAGGAAGACGCCCACTGAATTGGAATAACCGAAGTTGTTGTCCATGAGTGCGGTCTTGTAAATATAAATGGGCAAATTCATTGTTTCATTGCCGGGTCCGCCGCCAGTCGTCATCAATATAATATCCATCTTCTGCAGCATGCTTGTTCCGGCCAGAATCACGCAGGTGCCGATAATATTACGCAGCATCGGAATGATGATGTACAGATTGATCTTCAGGTTGCTGGCCCCGTCGATACGCGCCGATTCAAAGAGACTTTCCGGAATGGCTGCGATCTCGGCCAGGATCAGAATGGTGACGACCGCCGCATAGGGCAACCAGGTCATAGTGACAGAGAAGAAGGCTGTTGCATAATCCATGAACCAGTTCTGAGCATAATCCGCATTCCCAAACAAACGGGCAATACTGTTCACCGCACCGAACTCAGGATTGAGCATACACAGAAACAGCATACCCACAGCTGCGCCCGAGATAATGTTGGGAAACATGTAAACCGTGCGTGCAAACTTCCAGTAGAATTCTTTCATACTGAGAATAATTGCGAAAATTGTGCCGGTGGCCACGTGGATTGTGGACTGGAGCACAACCCAAACACCTGTATTCAGAGCACTCTTGCGAAAATCAGAATCGTCAGTAAACAGCTGAATATAGTTAGCGAGACCGGTAAACACCGGTTTTCGTCCGGCCGACCATTCCGTAAAAGACGTACCGAACAGAATGACAAGCGAGACGGCATAGACAATAATAAACAATGCTACAGTCGGCAACAGGAAAAGCGCGATATACCCCCTATTTTTCCTAACCATCCATATAGTCCTCCCCAATCCTCAGCTTACTGTTTATTTATTTTTGGCTGCAATATCCGTCAGTTCCTTGGCAATCTCTTCTGCCGTTGACCGGCTGGAGACCAGCTTGGGATAAAGGTTCTTCCAGGCATCCGTTACGTTCGGATAGACGATGGAGTCAAGTGTTCGATAATGAAGCTGTGTCTTTTGCGCTACCGTTATAGATTCAACAATAATGGGATATTTCTGTTTAAGAGCATCCGAAGGCTGAATCTCATTCGATACCGGCATCACATTTCCATATTCAAGCGCGATGGCCTGTCCCTCAAGCCCCGTCTTGAAACGGATGAATTTCTCAGCGGCTTCGCGGGTTTCCGGCGTTTTGGCTCCGATCATATAGCCAACCTCATAGGTGGAAATCAGGCTGTTATTCGGATACGCTGCAACACCCACTTTTTTATCGAAATCTTTACTGCTTTTAGTCGGATCGCTGAAATCTCCAATCATCCAGGGACCATTGGCAATCATAGCCGCCTTGCTCTGGCAGAAGGCGTTGGCTGCATTGGCATATCCGGCGCCAAGCGCATCCTTCGTCGCATACTTCTCCAATATCTCCTTCATCATGGTAAGTGCCTGAATCATTTCGGGCGTATTGAAGTCGGCAGGGTGTAGTGTGTTCATGAACGATTTGCCGTTATCCCCGTTAGTGCCGATCATTGCAGCAAGAATCAGATTCGTCGTCCAGGCATTCTCCCCGGTCATCAGTGCCAGTGGAACAAAGCCAGCAGCCTTCAGCTTCTCGTTGTTGCTCATGAATTCATCCCATGTTTCCGCCGGCTTGATCCCTGCCTGCTCGAACATTTCTTTATTGTAGAAATAACCGATATTCTGCTTCTGATCGCTGATCGACCAGATCTTTCCGTCCCGGGTATTGGAAGCAAGCGCATCTTCTCCGATGGCTGCCTTCCATTCCGGGTCCTTGTCTAAATAATCATTGAAAGGGGTTGCAAGATTACCTTTGATTAAAACGTCATTAATTCCGTCTTTGCCCATGACGACATCCGGAACATCTCCGGAGGCTGCCAGAATTTTAATTTTGTCAACATATGCGGCATCACTTGGTATTTCTTCAACCACAACCTCCACTTCATTACCATACTTGGCATTAAACTGCTTGATCTGTTCTTCCTCCATCTTGGCTGACGCATGCGTGCCAACCCGGAATGTAAGATAAGAAATTTTCACCGGCGCCTTGGCAGCAGGTGCGGCATTTCCCGAGTCTGCTGTTACGGCCGCTCCGCTGTTCTCTGCTGAATTCTCTGATCCGCATGCTGTAATGGACAGAGTCAGCATCAGAGTGCCTGCTAAGGTAAAGCCCGCTTTGTACAAAGATTTTCTCACAATAAATCCCCCTCTAACTAATGATGGCTTAATGCAGGGCATAACCCTGCGGCCAATTACGGTTGTTTACAGCTCTCATTGTAAAACAAAGAAAAATGCGAATGAATTCGTTTTTCCGTATGATCTTTTATAATATCTTGAGCAAATAAGGCAAGGCAGCGGGATGAATGAAAGGGTTTTCAGATTTCTTTAACTCTTTATCGTTTTCTTTACTATCTGGCCGGAAAAGGCTGTATTTCAGTCTGCTCGGCTATCCGCCACAATGAAATGATTATATAATGGCTGTACTATAGAATCATCAACCAAGGAGCAACCTGCATGCCCAAAGATCAGATCCTGCAGCGGTTCAGCCTTCGCCACATTTCCGGATGTTTCACCAGCATTCCGGTAAGGAATAAAATTGTAATCATCATCTTTCTGCTGATTCTTCTGCCGATGACATTCGCCGGCTGCTATTTCTATTGG
The DNA here is from genome assembly GCF_038593145.1 of Paenibacillus sp. FSL L8-0340. Lineage (NCBI taxonomy): Bacteria > Bacillati > Bacillota > Bacilli > Caryophanales > Paenibacillaceae > Paenibacillus > Paenibacillus sp. FSL L8-0340. Next base: position 2,906,241 of record NZ_CP151967.1, on the reverse strand, counting down.
AACATTTCCCAGATTCTAACGAGAAATGCCAATGATAATCTGTCCCTTCTGATCCGCCAGACCAACGATAATATTGAGAAGTCCTTCCAAATTATTGATAATACCTCCCTGCATTTCCTCTCCAATAAAATGTTAAGAAACTGGTTAATCGACGATGTGTCTCTGAGCGATGACTTCTACAAGAAATTCGTCAATAAAAGTGAAATGGAAGAGGATTTGAAGTACAGCCTTATGTTCAACAATGCTTGGAATATCAGCCTGCTATCAACGGCCTATGTATTTTTTGATACCGACAACTATGTATCCGTTCTAAAGTCACCGCCAAATATTGAGCAAATTAATATGAACAATCTCGCTGTCTATCAATCGGTTAATGGCAGAATGGTTCGCGGCAAGGAAATTCTTACGCCAAGCCTCGGTGACCCCACCCTCTATTTCATACGGGTGATGTCCAATATCAACCTTCCCGAGCAGCGCCTTGTGCTGATCTTCGGCACGAATGAAGCAGATTTGGCAGAAGAATATTCCGGGCTGCTCGCCTTCCCGGGCGCTATGGCCTACATTATTGATAACCGGGGAGTCATCTATTCCAGTGCCCATAAGCAGGAGCTGGGTTCCATCGTTTCTCCTGACGTGTTGGAGCTGAAGGATAATACAGAAGTAAGTGAAGTGAAGCTAAACCAGGAGATCTACCTGGCAGCTTCCCGTAGCATCGGCACCACAGGGCTTACCTTTATTGCAGGCATTCCCAAGAAGCAGGTACTCGCCAAATTGTCCGGGAGCATGCGCAATTATATTTGGATTATCGCGCTGATTGCTTTCGTATCGCTTGCAGCAGGCGTTCTGCTGTCTCTTCGCTTTACCCGGGTCGTCCGTGATCTGCTGCGGAGTATCCGAAAGGTAAAGAAAGGGGATTACAACACAAAGATGCCGGCCTACAAAGATGTGGAGCTCAATCAGTTGAGTACCACCTTCAACAACATGACGGACGAAATCAATTATCTCATCAAGGAAGTGTATGAGAAGCATTTGCTGGTCAAGGAGTCAGAGATCAAATTCCTGCAGGCTCAGATGAATCCTCATTTTCTGTTCAATACGTTAATTACCATCGGCTACAAAGCGAAATTATCCAAAGATGAGACCGTTTACAAAATGGTAACCTCCCTTACAGAACTGCTTCAGGCAAGTATTAATTCGAACAGTCTGGCCAAAATCCCGATTCGTCAGGAACTGGACTTCATCAGATTTTATCTTTATCTGCAAAAAGAAAGGTTTGAGGACAAACTGGAGTATTCGGTCCAGATCGAGGATGATGCCATATTGGATCTGCTGCTTCCCAAGCTGAGTGTTGAACCCCTGGTGGAAAATGCCGTGGTTCACGGTGTAGAAAAAAAGCTGGGCAAGGGAATCATCCACATCCGCATTTACCGCCGGAACGATTCAGTCTATTTTGAGATCACGGATAATGGCAGCGGATTTGAGCATGTGCCCCGGAATTGGAGTAATTTCGAAAGCCTCACCATGCGCAAACAAGGCCACAACAATATTGGCCTGATTAACACGCATAAACGGGTTATGCTGATCTACGGCGAGCCTTATGGAATTAATGTCGAGAGCGAACTTGGGGCAGGAGCCAAAGTCACCCTGCACATACCGGCAGATCAGGGGGAACTATAACATGTATAAGGTCATGATTGTTGATGATGAGCCTGTTATCAAAAAAGGGCTGAAGTGCTTTATTGATTGGGATGTTCTTCAATGCGAGGTCATTTGTGAGGCATCCAACGGGATGGAAGCCGCAGAGCTGCTGGGCTATTATGATATCGATATTATTGTAACGGATATCCGTATGCCAGGGATGGATGGTCTTGCTTTATCGGATTATGTGCACCAACACTTTCCGCAGATTAAGGTTATTATTCTTACTGCCTTCGCAGACTTCTCCTATGCCCAAACGGCCATTCAATATGAGGTAGTCGATTTTGTAGTCAAGACCAATCCCACTGAGCAGATTCCTAGGGCCATTGAAAAGGCCACGCGGCTGCTGGAAAAGGACCGGGAGCAGAAGCAGAAGGTTAGGCAGCTGGAGAGCAAGCTCAACGACAATCTGTCCGAAATCAGTGAAAAATTTCTGAAGGAGGCCGTCGACGGCTTGATCAGCGACGAAGCCGGTTTAATCAGCCGCTCAAGCGAGCTGGGCCTGCAATTAGAGAACTATTTCGCGGTCTATATGGAGGTTAAGGAGATGGCGGGGGCAGGCCCCTATGCCTATGCCGGTGCCCCGGCGAATGACCATTACCGGTTCCTGGCCTCCATCCGCCAATTCCTTGCACTGGCCTTCGGGGAACAACCTTCTTATATTATGGCCATGGAAAAAAACACCCTGCTGGCTATTGTCTCCATGAGCGGCGGCAATGCAGCAGTCTCCACACAAGCCCTGCTCACGATTAGCAATGAAATCCTTGCCATGGCGGAGAACTTCAGGCAATGCCATGTCAATATCGGCATCAGCTTGATACACCGGGATGTGCTGACGCTGTCAAGGGCTTACCTTGAGGCCAAAGAGGCGCTGCAAGGCAGCTTTTATAACGATAATTATGTGGCTGTTTATATGCCTCATTCGAACCAGATAGTTACTCCCGGAGCTCCTCCCCATCACGCTGCTGAGCAAATTGTCGGATATCTGCAGCAAGGACAAAGCGATCAGGCAATCCAGCGGCTGGATCAGCTGCTGGAGAGTTACAGAAGCATTAAAGAGCCTATCGGGAATGTAAAGGTAGCCTGTCTGCTTATCGGTTCCTACTGTTTCCGTCTGCTGAGCACCAGTCAGCCCTTCGCGCCGGAGATGGATGAAAGTCAATCCGCAGTGTATAAGCAAATCCAGGAGAGCAAGAGCATTCAGCTGTTGGCAGATATCCTCAAGCGCCTGATCCGAAGCTGCTCAAAGGCAATGGCGCTGAATGACAGACAGCCCAATTACATCGTTATCGAATGCCAGAAATATATAAGGGAGCATTACAACCAGAACCTGAATCTGCAGATTATTGCCGACCATATCCACATTAACAGCAGCTACCTCAGCCGCCTGTACAAAAAAGTTACCGGTGAGTCCATCATCGACGTGATCAACAAGTACCGGATTGAAATGGCCAAGAAACTACTCAGGAATCCGGCGAGTAAAGTATTTGAAGTTGCGGAAGCAGTCGGTATTGAGACCCCTGCTTATTTCACCCATGTGTTCTCCAAATACACAGGAATGAGTCCCAAGGAATACAAGCTGAATTATTCACAGACCGAATTGGGATAAAAGGTGTAGCTTGTAGCGTCCATGAAACTCAAGCGCTGTCCCTGCAGAAATTCCATGGAACAGCTCCAGGAAATTGTTTATTTCCTAAGCTAAAATACAGACTATCCCCGAAAGGATAGTCTGCTTTGGCAGCTCACTTGGATTAATTTTTGGGGAGCGGGTCTGGATGCGCCGATTCTGCAGGTTTAGCCACCCAGTCATCAGCCTCCGGTTCGATATCGACGCCATTCTCCATCTTTTTGCGCTCGGCGAGAGAATCACCGTCTTTGTTTTCTTTATTGCGGAGATCCGCTTCGTTTTGCGTGTGATCTGACATGTGAATTCCTCCTAGACTTTTTTGGGCCACATAGTTATAGTTACCCGTTGACCTGGTTTGCAAACATTTTGCAGGATAATCCTGAATTATTGCACATCGGCTATTCGTAATATACCCGGAAGACAATGTCCTGCTCATAATTCCCGAATCCGCGGCCAAACAGGGTTAAACCGCCCCGCCTTCGGGTGGTGTCCTCCGCAGTAAGCCGGAAGATCCAGTGATCCTGCTCCCAACCCGCATCTTCAATAGTGACCGCAGAGATCTGCTGTCCGTCCACATATGTACCGCCTTTATTAATCCTTAGGACCTTGAGCAGCCCATATTGGTTGACATCCGAGTTCCACCAAGCCGGAGTAAGGCGTCCTCTCATTACCCCGAAGTCACCGGGACTGGTCCATTTCCCCAGCTCCATACCATTCAAGGTAAAGCTGATGTCCGAAGGCCATTTCTCGTTCACATGCGGTGCCTCTGAGCCGATTTCCATAGAGATCTCGATTTCCTGAACCGTCTGGTCCATAAAAAGATAGTTAGGAACCTTGTACTCGGCGTAACCTTTGGCAAACCATAAAATCCCCGCATCTACCCGTTCCGGATCGAGAAAATAACGCGGATCATCATAATACCCGATCAGCTTTTCCGTTGTGGCAATACCGCAGGTCGGCGAAGCTTGCAGATCGGTATAATGTCCGACAGGCACCGACACCTCGACCACTTTTCTGGCGATCCCCTTTGAACCCGACAGCTTAATCTGCAGGAAATTGGCTGACAGTGAACAGAACTTGTAGGTCCCTCCGTCGATTCGCTTCATTTGCGAGCTTACAATTCCTGCCTTTTGGAGCTTGGCGACATGGGAGCTCACGATTGCACTACTGAGATAAAGTCTGGCTGCCAGCTCTTTAATATGCATTTCCTGCGTGCCAAGCAGTTCAATAATCCGCAGTCTGACTTCACTGGCCAGCGCTTCATAGACCTTAAGGGATTCTGAATCCGTTGTTAAATACATATCCTATCCTCCATTACCCGTAATTGAATTAACATTTTTATTAATCCTTAATATTTATATTGCTTAGTATAGCTTGATATACGTATTATGTAATCAGTTATTACTTCAACGGATTAATATAATCATTAATCCTAAACAAAGGAGCAGGAAATTCATGACGATACAATCCTCGATGATTGTCGATAAGGATTTTAAGCTGGCTGAGGTGGACCCGCGGGTCTACGGTTCTTTCATTGAACATCTGGGACGGGCTGTCTATGGCGGTATTTACGAACCAGGACATCCAACAGCAGATGAGAACGGCTTCCGCGGAGATGCCCTGCAGGCCATCCGCACGCTCAATGTCCCGATTATCCGTTATCCCGGCGGAAACTTCGTCTCAGGCTACAACTGGGAAGATGGAGTTGGTCCCAAGGCTGAGCGTAAGCGCTCTCTTGAACTCGCCTGGTGGACGACCGAAACCAATCAAATGGGTACTAATGAATTTGCAGAGTGGGCTAAGCTGGCAGGTTCCGAAGTTATGATGGCCGTCAATCTCGGTACCCGCGGGATCGATGCGGCCAGAAATCTGGTCGAGTATTGCAACCATCCCTCCGGCTCTTACTGGAGTGATCTGCGGATCTCCCACGGTTATGCAGCCCCGCATGCCTTTAAAACCTGGTGTCTCGGCAATGAAATGGATGGTCCATGGCAGATCGGGGCCAAGACGGCAGTTGAATACGGGCGCCTTGCCAATGAAACAGCCAAAGCCATGCGCTGGGTGGATCCTTCGCTTGAGCTTGTCGCCTGCGGCAGCTCAGGCAGCGGGATGAACACCTTCGCCGAGTGGGAAGCTACTGTGCTGGATCTCACCTACGATAATGTGGATTTCTTGTCTTTGCATACCTATTACAATAACAATGAAGATGATACCCCCAATTTCCTGGCCCGCTCCCTGGATATGGACCAGTTTATCGACAGTGTAGCCGCTGTATGCGATTATATCAAGGCCAAGAAAAAGAGCAGGAAAAAGATTTATCTCTCCATGGATGAATGGAATGTGTGGAAGTCCCAGGGTTCAAGCCGCGCCGAGCAGCATTGGCAGGTCGCCCCGCCGGAATTCGAGGATGTGTACACGCTGGAGGATGCGCTTGTTGTGGGTTGCTGTCTAATCTCTCTGCTGAAGCACGCGGACCGGGTGAAGATGGCCTGCATTGCCCAGCTTATTAATGTCATTGCACCCATTATGACCGAAAACGGCGGCCCGCTCTGGCTGCAGACCACGTACTATCCTTATATGCATGCTTCCGTCTATGGCCGCGGGACCGTTTTGCACCCGCTCATTTCCAGTCCGAAATATGATTCCAAGGATTTCACCGATGTTCCCTATCTGGAAGCAATCAGTGTGTACAACGAAGAGCTGAACGAGGTAACTGTGTTTGCCGTTAACCGCCATCTGGCAGAAGGCTTGGAGCTAGCTGTGGACCTGCGCAGCTTCGGGGCTGTTACCGTGCTCCAGCATACCGTACTGGAACATGAGGATATTCATGCAACGAACACCCGAAGCAACCCCGGGACGGTCCTGCCGCATGACCGCGGCACTGCCACAGCAGACGGCGGACGCGTAAGCGCCCTGCTTCCCAAGGCTTCCTGGAATGTGATCCGGCTGCAGGTGAACGGCTAGTCCAGAGGTATTAATGATACATGATCCAGGCCACGAGCGGTCCGATAATGGAGCCGACGATAGCGCACACCGTCATCGCTACGGAACTCATGGAGACGGACTGTTCGCCATATTCCAAGGCTTTTGCCGTACCAAGTGCATGTGAAGCCGTGCCCAGACCGATCCCGATGCCGGACTCGCCCCGGATGCGGAACAGCTTGATGATGTAAGGACCGCCGATGGCTCCGGTGAATCCGGCAATCATCACAAATACGGAAGTCAACGAGGAATCTCCGCCCAGATTGCTGGAGATTTGAATCGCTACAGCAGTCGTAATCGATTTCGGCAGGACTGAAAGAACATATAATTTGGAAAACCCCATTCCTGCCGCCATCAGCAGGCCGCTGAACATCCCGACCAGAAGTCCGGTTACCGTACCCCCAAGCACTGCGGGAAGGTTCTGCCACAACACATGACGCTGTTTGTACAACGGGTAAGCGAGAGAAACAACTGCAGGTCCAAGCAGCTTGTTGATCCACTCGCCGCCGATCATATAAGTGTCGTAGGAAATATGAAAGCCCATCAGCAGCACAACCACTGTAAAGGTTGCCGTCAGGGCCGGTAGAAGTACGGGGAAACGATAACGTTTGTAAAGCATGGACATCAGGAGATAAATTCCCACATTAAGCAGGATAAAGCCAACTGCGAGCAAAAATCTCATGCTTCCTTCCCCTTCTCTCTAAGGCTTCCGGCGCGGTAGCTGTTTCTGCTTCTGCGTCTGGCGCTGCGGCCGGTGAACCACTGGCTGGAATGGGCCGTTACGACCATGGTCAGCACACTGCTCACCACGAGAATGGCAATCAGCAGGAGTCCTCTGCCGCTGAAAATATCGAGGTGGTTCATAATCCCGGCAGTCGCCGGAATGAAGAACATCGGAAGATAGGCCAGAATAAAGGAGGAGCCATTCTCAATCAGCTTGAGCGGCACGATTTTGCAGAGCAGCAATATAAACAGAAGCAGAAGCCCGACAATACTGCCCGGAACCGGGAGATGCAACAGCTTTTGCAGATAGTCTCCGGCCAGATAGAACGCGTACAATATTCCGACCTCGGCAATAATGCGGATGATTTTCATGATGCAGGAATCCCTTCAGTCTTAAAATGAATATCCTATGTAAAAATACTGACTATATTAGAGTAGCAGAACTTTCAGTAAATTTTCAATTATTTTTCGAAGCTTCTATGTATTTTCATGAGTGTAGATCAAAATAAATCCTTATATCCTAAAAAGAAACCTCTCCAGAGCGGGATCGTGTTCTCACACTGCCGCTCACATGGAGAGGTTTTTTCTATTTACATTACACCTCTTTACATTACACCCACTGAATCACTTGCCCGGCAGTTTGCCGAGTTTTCCCGCGCGGCTCATTGATCCGGTAACCAAAGGCCACCATACAGGATATCCCAAAATGCTCAGGGTCCATAATACCTTCAGCAGCCAGTACCTCTTCAAGCTTCGTCTTGTCGAAGCCTTCTATCGGGCAGGAATCGATGCCGATCATCGCTGCGGCGGTCATCATATTGCCGAGAGCCAAATACGTCTGGCGGGCCCCCCACTCGAACATGGCCCGTTCATTGTCTTTCAGCCCAAAGTCGACTTTCAAGAAAGTATCGTAAGTCTGCTGCTTACCTTCAGCAGCTTCGGGCGGCAGGTTCTGCACCTGCTCCATCATACGCCGGATATGATCCGATCCGGCGGCCATATCGCCGGGTTGTCTGGACAAGATCAGCACAAAATGGCTGGCGGTTGGCAATTGTCCTTGGGCCCCCCAGGCAAAGGGGCGCAGCTTCTCGCGGATTTCCGGGTTCTGCACCACAACAAACCGCCAGGGCTCAAACCCGAAGGAGCTTGGAGACAACCGTCCCGTCTCTAGAATAAACTGAAAATCATCTTCGCTGATTTTCCGGCTGCTGTCAAACACTTTCGTCGCATGTCTGAATTCAAAGGCGGATAGGATTTCATGCTTGGCTGCTGCTATCGCACTGGCTTCCATTTTACATACTCCCTTTCTATAACTGGACAAGTTAAGTTTGACTGATTATGGCTTACAAGCATAATATTAAAGTATATATAATGGAATTTATAGTACGCACATTTTTGTTATGTAGTATACAAATTGATACTATAGGAGTGATCCCCGGATGCGAAATCGAAAAGGCGGATTTGGCCAATGCCCGGACGGCAACGAAACAGCGTGCCCCGTAGAATTTACACTCGACGTTATTGGCGGCAAATGGAAGGGTGTGCTTCTATACCATTTAATGGACGACAAGAAACGGTTCAATGAATTCCGCCGTATCTGTCCCGGCATTACCCAGCGGATGCTGACCTTGCAGCTCCGCGAGCTGGAGGAAGACGGAGTGGTGCACCGCGAGGTCTACCATCAAGTGCCGCCAAAGGTCGAGTATTCCCTGACTGAATTCGGCCGGACACTGATCCCGATCATTATGCTGATGAGGGATTGGGGCGAGGAATACAAAATAAAACAGCTTTCCAAAGAAAGCTGCCCTAGTTGATTCAGAATTAGGGGTGCAGGCTTGATGCTGCACCTTTTTTTGTATGAACTGCTTTATTTATCCCCGTTGAAGAAAACCTCTGACTTCTCCCGGTGTTCATCCGTTACCTGTCCGGCGATTGCCCGAATGCCTGCCGCAATAATAGCTGCGTCATCTGTCAGTCCCAGACCGAGCAAGGCATCAGGAATAGCATCAATCGGAGAGATGAAATAGGCTAATGCTCCGAAGGCAATACCTTTTGCCCACAATGGAGTTTTGGCGTCAATGGCGCAATAGTACATCGCAATCGCATCTTTGGTAAAAGGAATTTTGCCGGCGAATTTTCTGGTTTTGCTCCAGAAGCTCTTCTGCACCAGCCTCTCATTCTCTTTGCTGTATTTGAAATGGTCCGCTACGAGTTCTGCGGGAAGCTTGTTTCCGTCCTTTTCCATTAGCGATCCCTCCTGTAATTGTAGACTAATCCTGGGCTGCCCCCAAATGCCGCTGAAAAAATATCGCCTTCTGACGGTTATGGAACTCGCCGACCTCATGTCCGGAGAATGGGTAATCCCAAATTTCTTTGGGCGCCGTAATGCGGTTATACGCAGCATAGATCGTTTCCGGCATACATACCGTGTCCTTCCAGCCGACAGACATCATTACAGGTGCAGTAAAGCGGTGCGCCAGATTCACAATATCGAAATAGGCAAGATTATGCAGAATGCGTTCCAGATGCTCCGGGTATCGCCTGATATAATCGGCGATCTCTGTCAAAGAGCTGGTTGAATTCAGCACCCCGAAATCCAACCGGCAAAGATTCGGAATGTCGGCAGCGACCGCAGCGACACGCGGGTTCAGCGCGCCTGCCAGCAGGGAAAGCCCGCCTCCCTGGCTGCCGCCGGTAACAGCGATGCGTGAGGGATCTATGCCGGGCAGCTGCGCGGCGGTATCCACGGCCCGGACGGCATCCATCGCCGCAGCCATGTAGTAGGAGTGCTCCTTCTCCAGGATCCCCTGGGTGATCCAGCCTTTGGCAACACCGCTGCTCTGGGGCAGCAGGTTTCCCGTCTCACCCAGCTGGCCCCGCACATCTACAGCCAGAACAGCATAGCCGAGAAGCACCCATGAGGCATAACGTTCCGGGTATCCCCGGTCCCCGGTATAACCCGGAAATGTAACGATACAGGGCAGCGCCTGCCGGGCTTCTGCATTCCAGGACGGCTGAATATGCCAGGCATGCACCGTGGTTTCATCAAATCCCTTGAAGCTGACTTTGTTAACCTCCATGCCCGGATAGGGAGTTTCTTCGGGAACAGTGGTAATGTGCAGCGGCTTCTGTTCATATTCCGCAAGGATTCCATCCCAGTAATTGTCGGCTGACTGTGCATCAAGTGTCGGTTCAGGACGGCAGTTTTCCAGTTCCTGCTTACGCAGTTCAATAGTATTCATAGCATAATCTCCTAGTCGTAGTCTTTGTTATTGCAAGTTCTTGTAAGCGTTATTAATATTAATAGTAATAATAATATAAATCCAGAGAATTCAAAAGGAGATGTTCATCATTCGATACGGAACTTTGGCGCATTCAGCAGGTTGTCTGCCGCTCCAGACCTTAACCTCCACACTGCAAGCCCACAATATCAGCTTCGTGCAGCTCGCTCTGTCCAAGGCAATACAGGATATCGACACTTCCCCCGGCAAACTGAGTCCCGGCTTGGCCAATTATATCGGCGAGCAATTCGACAAGGCAGGAATCCGTATCGGTGTTCTCGGCTGCTACATCAACCCCGTTCATCCGGACCCGGTGGTCCGCAGGGCAGAAATCGACCGTTTCAAGGAACACTTGCAGTTTGCCAGACAGTTCGGCGCACCGATGGTAGCTACAGAAACCGGGGACCTGCATACGTTTAAAGAGATAGAGCCTTACCGTTACGAGGAGATCGGTTGGGAAACGCTGCGGACTACGGTGGAAGAATTGGCCGAGGAAGCGGAGAAATGGGGCGTATTTCTGGGGATCGAAGGCGTCAGTACCCACACCTTATCCACCCCGCAAAAAATGCGCCGCCTATTGGATGAGGTGCCTTCCAGCTCCATAGGCGTCGTGTTCGACCCCTGCAATTGGATCGGTTACGAGGTGTCCCGGCAGGATGAAATTGTGGACAGCGCCTTCAGTCTGCTGGGTGACCGGATGATCCTGGCCCACTTGAAGGATATCTACCGCGAAGGGAACCATGTCCGTCACGGAAAAGCGGGCCAGGGGCTGTTCCACACTGCTGAATTCCTGCAAAAGCTTCAGACCTTCAAGCCTATGATAGATGTCTCCCTGGAGGAAATCACTCTACCTGAAATTCGGGAAACAGTTGCCCTGCTGACCGCTCTCGGGAATTGATTAATTGTAAAGCTTCCAGTTCAAAAGATGTGCGTCTTCCTCCTGCAGCCGCGAGCTTCCGGACAACGGACCAGCTCTCGGCTCTTCACTCATCCTCATTTTGATTAATGACCGGATACCCGGTACTTTTCCTGCCCTTCTGAATAAAATAGTATACAACAAGCATCGCTGCTGATGCTGGATTCTCCAGAAGGGAGGCGATCATCGATGAGGTTCACATTCCCCATTCTCACCTTATGCCATGGCGGGGCACAACGGATGCTGGTGGAGCTTACCAACGGTCTGACAGCTTTGGGCCACCAGGTTGTGATTCTCATGCCGCTGGAGGGGGACATCTCCTATGAGATCCACTCCACCCTGCTCCGCACCGACCACACGGTGCTGCGTGAAACTGACTTTCCCGCCAGCGATGTCATTGTTTCCAATTTCTATACCACTGTGCCTGTGGCCGAAGCCGCCAGCAAGAATGGAAAGGGAATTCATGTACGCCTGTCCTTATGTTACGAGCCGCTTTTTTTGCCGGAAAATCATGTATCCTTTCCCAGTTATCATACCACCGGCAAGCTGATCGTTCTATCACAGTGGCAGAAGGAATTGATTGAATTAAATCATGGGATTTCAGGAAGTATTGTGCCTGTCGGCATCAGCTCCTCCTTTAATAATATGCGTATCCGCCACAAACTGCAGGAGCCGCTGAACATTACCGCTATTCTGCGCAAGGTTGAGAACGGCTTCTCCTGGCATCGCGAACAGGATTATCTGGTACAGCAGCTGGATATCGTCAAACAGAATCTTCCCGGTGTAAACATCAACTTCATCAGTCCGCCGGATGAATTCTATACCTCGGATTCCCTGCAGCAGATGAAGGCCAGCGGCAAATACCGCTTCTTCACACCTCAGAATGATGAAGAGCTCTGCTATCACTACAATGGTGCGGATATTTTTGTCAGCTCCAGCATTTTCGATACCGGGTCCCTTCCGGGACTGGAAGCTATGCGCTGCGGAGCGGCGCTCGTCTCCGTGTACTCCGGCGGCAATCTGGAATATGCACGCCATGAAGAGAATTGTCTGCTCTCCTTCCGGCACGAGAACCGGCTCGCCGAGGATGTTATCCGCCTGAGCCAGGATCATCTGCTCAGAGCCCGGTTAGCCATGCAGGGAGAAAATGATTCTGTCGGCTGGACCTGGGAGAACAGCGTCAGAATCATGGAACAGAGTATCAAAAATTTCCTCCAAGGCACACCTGTTGACAATCAGCCCAAGTCCGCACTGGTGCGTAGGATGAACAGCTTTAGGGCAGGCAGGTAATAACGATTTCCTCAAAAGCAAAACAGCAGCGCAGCTGCCCGATTGTGGCGTTGAGCTGCTGTTTATGCTGTTGCGGCTTACATACATATGTTCAATTCCCGAAAATAACATCCTGTTTTCCAAGCCGCGTGTCGTTCCATACAGCTCCCAGTGTATCCGGGAAGATCGTTGCCGCTGTAATGTAATCACCGATTAGCGGAACGGGTGTAGGTGAATTCCCGTTCGGATTTGTGGACACATCCGTTACTCGCCGGTTCACAAAGGACAAGCCGCTGTTGATGGATTCCGCCACAAAGACATCCAGCAGGAAACCATCCAGACGGTTCGTATAATAAATTACCCGCACTGTTCCGTTGGAAGGTGACACCGTAATCGATGGTGAAAAATTCTGCGAGCCTGGCGGTGCGCCCGTAATGTTGACCGGCTGGGACCAGAGTAAGCCATCTTGCGACCGCGAGAAAAAGATGTCTGCATACCCCAGCCGGAAATCATTCCAGACCGCATACACAAACCCGCCAAAGGGTCCGGCTGAGATATCCGTCCCGAGGCTGAGATTCGTCTGCACTCGGAAAGCATAATTCGGTACGGGCAGCGGACTTGGCACAGGCACTGTATTGGCAATAAATGTAGCTCCACGGGTAACCGGAGGATTAAAGGTGACTCCGCCATCCAGTGAAACCCGGATATAGGCATATTTAGGTCCCGCCCCAAGCTGAATATAACCGACGTATACCTCACCGGCGAGTCCGACTGCCAGAGCAGCACGCTCAAGCCTCCCTCTCGGATCTGATATACGCTGCGGAGGTTCCCAGCTAACTCCCTGATCCAAGGAACGTTGAAAGAAGATCGCAGAGTTCAATGCTAGATCATAAAGCGGCGTGTAGCCTACATAGGCATTTCCCAGGTACGGACTGGAGGGTGAGCGGTCCACGGCAAGAAATGGCTCATCATTGTGGATATAGAGACCAAAACCCCGCCGGACAATAACAGGGGGGTTAAAGGTCGCGCCGTTGTCGAAAGAGGTATAGGTCGCAATGGTACCGTCATGGAACTCATTAAAAAAATGAACGGCAACAATAAAGGTATTCGGAAACGTATAGTCTATGGTGGGTGCTTCAGCACTCATATACCCCGGAGCCTGCGGCAGAATAGTAGCTGACCATGTCTGCCCCCCGTCAATAGACCTGTAGAATCCGGTCAAAGCTGTACCTGTGCTGTCATCCACCGCCACCGCGCACAGAATATTCGGACTCAACGTATTGACTGCGATGGAAGGTTCAATATGATTGCCCGGAAGCCCGGCGGTAACATTGACATTCACCAATTCGTATCACCCCATTTTTAAGTAGAGATAATTGTTAAGCGGTCAATGTATGTAAGCTCCGGCTGCAGAATGTTTTCCAGGACATTCCCTGCAGCGTCCAAAGCAAACACATTCACGATAGTATTAACAGCACTATAGAAATTGATCTGGGCTTCATAATAATCAGCGAGATTCACAGAAAAGGTCTGAACGACTAACTGCTGGGGATTGACCTGAAATAAGGCCTCGCCCACCGGGACGCGGGTAAAATTGCTGCCCCGGAAATGAAAAATTTGGTAATTGATGTTAATTGAGGATACAATCGAATCATTCAGGCACGAAATCTGTATTCGGTCGATATGGTTGAGTCCGGCCGGCGGGTTGTAAACCGCCCCCGTTGTAAAGGGCATATTTTCTGAACTCCTTTCCGTCTGCTGCAAGCAGAGAGTTTCCCGCAGGACAACGCACAGCCCCTCCTTCGTAATCAGGAATAATACAATTCCATTCATGTGTATGTGGATATTATTTGTCCAATGAGAGAAAACTTTGCCCAACCGGTGAGTAAACGGAAATTAATAATAACGGTCTGGAGTATAAAAAAACTGCCAGGAGCATGATTACTCCGGCAGCCTCCAAAAGTTAAAGTATAGAAAGCCCCGAGAATAAAAGCGGCCCGATAATAACCGGCGGGTTCACCGTACCGATTGAAGAAGCGGTTAAAGCATATCCATAATATCCGGCAGAGATTCCGCTATCTGCAAAAGAGAAATGAACGGCTTCAAAGTCGTTTACTGCCAGCCCGCTGGATCGAATGGTGAAAACCTGCACCGCATTGCGCGAGATTGTAAAAATAATGTCGGAGCTGTTTGGTCCACTGCTTTGAAGGCCGATGGTGGCTTGAAGCAAAACTGAGCCGTTAGCGCCTACAGATAAACCGAATTGTCCCAGAACAGTGCTGTTAGGCAAGCTGTTTACGGGCAATGATGCGGACTGGCTGAAGCTCGCCGGGATGCTTTTTCCGAAATCAATGAGTTGTGTCATGGCGTCACACCAACGATAGTCCTGAGAAATCTACAGGACCTACCAGATTTGCAGAATTAAGCGCAGCATTGTTAACAATCGAGACAGTCAGTGTATAGGCAAAATATCCGGCAGGCACATTGGCATCCACAAAGGAGAAACTGATCGGGTCAAACTGTCCGGCGTTCAGTGCACTTGCCCGAATTGTGAAAATAGCGGCTGCCCCGCGCAAAATCGTGAACAGCAGGTCCGGACTTCCGAGTGTATTTTCAACGCCAACCGAAGCATTAAGCAGGACACTGCCTCCCTGCGCTGTCGCGAGTCCAAACTGGGTCAGTGTATTGCTTGAAGGAGCACCAAGGATCGGCACGGAAATCGACTGGCTGAAGCTGGATATTGAGCTTTTACTGAAATCAACAACCTGGGTCATTACAAAACGCCTCCTTGTCACAAATTTAACTCTATATAGGATATGGCATTATTAAAGAAGTGACTGGACCTCTTCAGCCCCTAAATCCATGACATATATACATAGGCAATCCTTGGACGAATGGATTACACTAAGATTAAATACAATATAGCTATCGGAGGTGAGGCTAGTCATATGAACGTATCGGACAAACAAACTGCCGTGCCTGAGTTTAAATATATGGTGAGCGGCGATTCCATCTCCAAAGGGGTGGTCTATGATGAAGCGAGAAGCAAATATGTCATTCTGGAAGAAAATTACGTGTCGCTGCTTCAGGGCAATCTGAAGGGCGCGCTGCGCAATACGGCCAGATTCGGCAACACACTGCTCAAGGGCTTCGGCAATCTGAAACGGGATGTGCTGAAGGAGAAACCGGATGTGGTACTGATCGAATACGGGGGAAATGACTGCGACTTTCATTGGGAGGAAATTATGAATAACCCTGAGGCAGAGCATAACCCCAAGACCGATTTTACGGCATTCGAAAAAATGCTGCTGGATATGATTGATTTCCTGAAGAGCCAGGGGATTATGCCTATTCTGATGAGTCTCCCTCCGCTGGATGCGGACAGCTATTTCAAATGGGTCAGCGGAAACAACCCGGCGTCGGAAGTGAATATTCTGAAATGGCTCGGCAGCATCACTAAAATCTACTGGTGGCAGGAAAGATACAATTCCACGATAATCAAGGTCGCCGAGAGCACCCGAACCAAAATTATTGATGTCCGGGGCGCTTTTCTCCAGCAGCCGGATTTCACCAAGTTCATCTGCCGGGACGGAATTCATCCCAATAAAGAAGGACACCGCATCATCTTTGATAAGGTGCTGGATTTCATCCGAAGCAGTGAACCCCAGCTGCTGGTGGACAGCACCGGACAGGCTGCACACAGTCATTAAAGTCTAAAAGGCCTGCTGCATAGGATAGATGCAGCGGGCCTTTTGCCGCCTCTTCAGGGATTATGGGCTGGAAACTACCGCAGGCAGCTGGCGGAACAGATGGTTCTGTCTCCTGCATTCAGAAAATGCTGTTCCAGTAAACTGGCTTATTAGGTTTGCTGTGTCTACCGGACTCAGGAGCCGCAATCTTACCAGGAACGTGCTGTATTCCTTGCCGGCGGACTGCATAGCCGTTATTCTCGCCAAAAGGCGGCTATTTATCGCCAAATGTAGAGCATAACGTCCATGAGGTCCGATTCCCCGCTGAATGATGCTTTTTATCCGAAATAGCTGCATTGGAGTCCGGATGCAGCCGCAAAGTGCAAGCAGGTCTGCTCAAAAGCCCCTTATTCAAAGGGCATAGCGGCCAAGGAGCTGGGCGGGCAACACGTTATTCCGCTTCCTTCTCGGCAGCTTCCCGTGAATGCAGCTCTACATAATTGTCTCCGAGCACATTTTTGAAATAATTGCGGTTGTAGAGCATACTGGGATGGACGGGATGATAAAGCAAAGCGGCTTCATTGAATAGATTAGCTTTCTCGCGCTGGCCCAGCCGGTCATAACATAAAGCAAGCTGAAGATTCGGTACCCAGGTGGCAAACGCCTCGTTCTTCACACCCATAGAATCATTATTCCGCGGGAGTTTAATCGCAAGCTCATACCAGTAGACAGCCGGGAGCAGCTGGCCTTTCTCTACATGCCAGGCACCTAGCCGGCAGCAAAACTCCGCCCGGGGGGTATCATACTGCAGCGTGCGGCATAACGACTGGAAGGCTCCCTCCCTGTCTCCCAGCCGCTCCCGGCATTCAGCCAGCCTGAGACAGGCCTGGTAATTATCTTCAACCCAGCCCAAACCTCCGTCGAGGAACAGCTCATAATAGCGGCAGGCTTCCTCATAAATTCCATGGTCGCGCAGCTCGTTGGCATAATAATACTGGTCGCGCGGCGAGAATACCTCACCCTCCGCGACACGTTTCTGATAAATCCGCAAATTGCGGTCCGTGTATACTTTGTCTTTTTCATGAGTGATGCAGACATCACTGCTGTAAGCGGGCCCGTAGACCTCCAGATACTCGTGCACCGGACCTATCCACTTGAAATTGCAGCTTCTGCGGACCAGCCGGTTGCGGCGCAAAGAGGTGACGACTCTCCCCTCTTCGTCAAAAGCCAGATTGTACTGCATGTTCACACTGTCCACACCGTCTGGCAAGCTGTGCTTCAGCTCCCTGAACCGTGCATGATCCACGTCCTTCAGGTAGTCATCGGCATCCAGCCAGAAGATATATTGCTTGGTAGCTTTGCTGAAAGCAAAATTGCGGGCGGCTGAGAAATCATCAATCCAGGTAAAATCATAAATAACCGCCCCATAGGACAATGCGATCTCTTTGGTGTTGTCCGTTGACCCGGTATCCACAATGATGATTTCATCAGCAATCGCCCCTACCGAAGACAGGCAGCGGGGCAGGCTATTCTCCTCGTTGCGGACAATCATGCATAAGCTGATTTCTATCATGGTACCCTCCTCAAAGTTTTGTGAGCACACGCTTTTCTCCTATATTGATATGCACCGCAGCAGGAATGGAACCCTTGCTCCTACCTATGACATTTCCGCATTCACCACTGACCCTAAGGCGAAAGCCCGGAGTGAAACAAGCGCAGTGTGCTTTTTTGAGGACGCTGGCGGTGTTTTTTGTTATAATATCGAAAGAGTTTAAAATGATTCCCTCTGAATCAGGCTTTAGAATTTCATATACAAGAAGGAGACGTTACCTTTGTCAAAGATCATAAAAACCCTAACCATTGCCGGCAGTGACTCCAGTGGAGGCGCAGGCATTCAAGCTGATTTAAAAACCTTTGAGGAGTATGGCACCTACGGCTTCAGCGCTTTAACGACCATTGTCACCATGGACCCGGATAATGGCTGGCACCATAATGTCTACCCGATTGACTCTTCCATCGTGGCGGAGCAACTGAAAACTATCTTTGCCGGCGGACCTGTGGACGCGATGAAGACAGGGATGTTGGGCAGTGTGGATATTGTGCTTGTTGCGGAAAAAGCGATCAAGGAAAACCTCCAGACCAATGTGGTCATTGACCCGGTTATGGTCTGCAAAGGTGAAGACGAGGTGCTGAACCCGGAGAGCGCAAATGCCATCCGCGATCTGCTGCTGCCGCTGGCTACCGTAGCCACTCCTAACCTGTTTGAAGCAGGGGTGCTCTCCGGACTGGGCAAGCTCACAACGATTGAAGAAATGAAAGAGGCTGCACGCCTGATCCATTTACTGGGAACCCAAAATGTTGTTGTCAAAGGCGGGAAAGCGCTAGGTGGAGACCTTGCGATTGACGTCTTCTTCGACGGCTCCGAATATACTGTACTTGAGACCGCCAAGATTGAACCTGCATACAATCACGGAGCAGGCTGCACGTTTGCAGCTGCCATTACCGGCGGCCTGGCGAACGGCCTGTCCGTGCATGACGCAGTAGTCAAAGCGAAGGATTTCGTCTCCGCAGCCATCCGCAGCGGTTACGCCTTCAATCAATATGTCGGCCCTGTATTTCATGGCGGTTACCGCCTGGAACAGTAGGACAAGCCGGGCTGTAGGACTGCACAGGCAGGGCTGTAATTCCCTGACTGAATATGCGTCCCTCAACCTGCTACCTGCTTGGTATACGCATAACAAAACCGTGCCCTGTATAAGGTGGCACGGTTTTTGTTTGCCTATTGTAACAAACCGTTATCGCGCTGCACAAAGCAGCATAATAACGGTTTGTTCTATACAATCGAAGTTTCAGAGAACCTCAAGGCTTATTTTTGAGCGGGTGACTTCCCGGCGATCTTCTCAATGAACGAAATGAGCTTGTCCTTGTTTTCATCTTCACCAAGGACCCCAATGATTATATTTTTGGAATTATGGTTGAGTGGAAGCGCGGAAACAAACGGTGAGTCTGTAATGTCTACACCGTATAGCTCCTCCTTCCCGGTCTCTTCATTCTTCCCCCATTTCAGGCGTGAATCGTCTTTGGCAATCGCTCCGTCTGCTACGACGGCCTCCAGATTCCCGAAGCCATCCTGCCCTCCGATCCATTCCAGGGTTGCTTCATCCAGAATGAGAACATCCGGCTGATTCGCCGCCAGTTCTACAACGGCCTTCTGCATGTAGTTCATATCAAACGTATCCGAACCGGGTCCTGTTTGCGGGAGATAAACGATACTGGCCTCCACCCGCTTCCAATCAGGGTATTGGGCGATAACTGCCTTTTCCAGATCATCCGTCTTACCATCCGGGTCCTGAACCCCGAAATTGCCCAGGAACATGATTTCCGCATCAACCGGAGGCAGAGAAGCGAGGTATTTCTTATGCTGCCAATTGTTATAAAGCGCGTTCCCGCCTACAGCCAGTACAATAACGATAATAATGGATACAATTACATGTGTCTTGTACAGGCGCATAAACCGTTCCCATTTACTCGCAAAACCGGAAAGCTTGCCGTATTTCGCCAGTCTCTGCTGTTCGGCTTCCTGAATCTCCTGCTCGTCCAGACTATCCAGAATAAACTTGAAGGCCTGAAAATCCTCCTCCGGCGCCGACCTTTCGTCATCGGAAGCTTTGGAACGCCGCCGTTTAAGCAGCAGATCAAACCGTTTATTTATCTCTTCTCTGGATACGTTTTCAGACAATCCCACTCGTTCATATGCCTTCTTCAGCTTCTCATTCACATTAAATTTCTCCTTTGGTATGTATGATGCCCGCCTTGCTTCGCCGCTGCCGTCTCTGTTCTTAGCTGCGTTTACTCTTTCATTATATATTTTACTGACACTCGACACAATTTCTCTCTGAATGTTCTGATAACTGACCGTTCAGCAGCGGGAATGGCAGATGCCCCAAGGCCAATGATATAATTTATAAATCATGAGAAATGAAGAAGACGAGGTAACATCAACGTGTATAAATATCTGAAAAGCTTCCTGCAGGCATGGGCGGACTATCCACTGGAGAAAGGCAGTTTTATCGGTAAGCGGTACAGAATAATAGCACAAATTGGCATTGGCAGCTACGGAATTACTTACCGGTGTATGGACGAACAGGAGCAGCAGATTGTAGCTGTGAAGCAGGCCAAGCCGAGCAAGAAAGGAATCGGCCAAAAGATGCTGGCCTGGGAACGGGAGGTCATTTCACAGCTGGAGCATCCCTTCATCCCGGCCTGCCGCGATTATTTCAGCGAGAACCGCTCCTATTGGCTGGTGACAGATTATGTGGAAGGCCAAACCTTAGAGGATCTGATCTTTGCAGATAGCCGGACTTTTGGAGAACAGGACACGGTGAAGTGGACACTGGAGCTTATGAAACGTGTGCAATATGTTCACTCAAAGGGTTTTGTTCATCTGGATATCCGCATTCCAAATGTGATTATGCGGGGTGAAGACCTCTATTTGATCGACTTTGGATTAGCTGCGCTGATCGGCGGCAATAACACAGCAGCCCGGCAGCAAACACAAACAGGCTCCAACAGCATAACGCCGTCGAAGCCTGCAACCATACAAGGTGATCTATTTGATATCGGACATCTAATGCTGTTCATGCTCTACTCCCGTTTCAGCCCCACATCCGGTGCAGCTGAAGGCAACTGGATGGAGGAGCTTGAGCTCTCACCACAGCTGGAGCTTATTCTCATCAGGCTGCTCGGTGAAGGTGTACCTTATCAGAGCACCTCCGAGTTTGTCTCCGAACTATCGGCAAACCTCCCCGGGCTGAAGTCTTAACCGCTCAGCTCGAATGGCTGCCGTATCTATTCTTATAATATTTATGCCCTTTATGACCGCTGCCATGACGGTAGTCCGAGGAAGAGCCTCCCCGGGATCTTGGTCTGTCACTGCTGGAATGACGGTAAACCTGTGTTTTCTTATCGGAGCTGGAATGACGGGCATACCCTTGCCTTCCCCGTTTGCTGCTAGAGTGTTTATGCTGGGAATGCTCAACGGAATGAATTACCTTTTTCAGCAATTTCTTAAACATACCATCGCCTCCTCTGTAAATTGGCCAAGACCTTATGTTCGTCTCAGGGTACTACATGTATATGCAACAAAAAAGCTGGGGTTTAGAATATACTAAAATTAGAACATATTTTTTGCCCTAGTGCAAATTTGCAGGGATTTGACCGGTTCGGTATCAGCTTGGACACTCCATCAACATAAACACCATTTCGTGTTTTCCATTGTTATTTACGAACTCCCCTGCCGGCTTAAAGCCAACACTGTTATATAAAGCAATGGCCCGCTTATTAAACGCGGCCACGCTTAATCTGAATCGCTCAGGGCCGTACTTCCGCCGGGCAAATTCCATACCGGATTCCAGAAAATCGCGCCCTTTGCCTTCTCCGGTGAGTTCCGGCTTTAAGCCAAGACCGATATCGAGCACCTTGTCACCTATGTACAAACCCTCACGGATTCCACCGGGAACCTGCGCGTTGCGCCCGTAACAGAAAAACCCGGCCAGTTCATTCTCAGGGCTGATCACAGCATAATAGGAGCCGTCCAGCAGTTCTTGAATGTCTTCAGGATCGTCAGACAGATTGTACATCGCATACGGCGCTTCATAGCTCCATTTCACGATTTCCCGCGCATCCAGCTCTTCCATGAGCCGGATTTTATAATGCAGCATCTCATCTCTCCTTTACAATAAACAGTCACTTATCCTCTACCTGAGTTTACACGGTTTACGGTACAGAAATAAACCGGCGAGAATATTCTCTCGCCGGTTCGCTCCCTAAGGAGCCGCGATAGGACCCAGCTTCTGCTCGCTTATTCAACGCTGTCGCTGATCAGGATGGACAAGGCATTCTTGGCCTCCAGACGGAAGGTTAACAACTCTCTTCCCTGCAGCTTCACAGCAACATTCTCCGCCTTCCCGCTGTCATTGAACAGCACGGCAGCAATGGACTGGTCCGTATTCTTGAAGGCAACGGAACGAATCACCTCGTTGCCCGAAGCGGATGCAATGCGCACCGCTTGCGGGCGGATAATTTTGCTGAAATGAGCCAGCGCGTAATAATCCAGCGTATACACCAGCTCCCGGGTCTGCTGGTTGACCTGCACGATTCCGCGGCAGGTGCTTGTGCCAAAGCCTGGGACCGTAGGGCCGTTATGTTCATCCAGTGCCATATTCCACAGGATAAACGATTTGCTGTGATGTTTTAGAATTTCAATCCCGGTCCGCATGACATTCGAGAAGGCCTGCTCAAACGGCGGAATCCATTCTCCCCCTGAGCCTTCGGTAAAATGAACCTCTTTGCCGGCAAAGGCTTCAAAAACCTCCGATTGGGCCGACGGTTGCCCGCCGTACCAGTGCCAGGCCACACCGTCTACCTCTTCGTTCGCCTGCTCTAATACTGTCAGAGGATAGTCGGGGCGGTCCCAGTTGTGATCATAGCTAAGAATTTTTGTCTCCAGCTGATGTGCTATAAATGCGGGTTTTAAATGATTTTTAATAAAATCAATTTGCACCTCGGGTTGCATCAGCATACTTGGGTAATGTGTCGGTTCGTATAAGGGTTCATTTTGCGGGGTGA
The DNA here is from genome assembly GCF_038593145.1 of Paenibacillus sp. FSL L8-0340. NCBI lineage: Bacteria > Bacillati > Bacillota > Bacilli > Caryophanales > Paenibacillaceae > Paenibacillus > Paenibacillus sp. FSL L8-0340. The sequence goes on along the minus strand of NZ_CP151967.1, from coordinate 2,883,429 downwards.
CCGCATAAATTGGCAGCCCTTTGTCAGCATAGGCCTGAATGTAACGCACGAAATAGTTCGCATAGGTGCCGTAATGTTCTTTTTTCAATTGTCCGGCTTTCATCGATCTATTCGTTTTCATCCAGCCGGGAGCACTCCAAGGTGAAGCAAACAGCTTGATTGCCGGATTCAGCTTCAAGGCCTGCTGCAGTAAAGGGATGATATCCTCTTCATCATGAGCCACTGAAAAACGGGCCAGCTCCGGATCGGTTTCCTGTTCAGGCAGATCATTATAGCTGTATAAGGTTCGGGCATAATCGGATGCCCCCATCGGATTTCTTAATACAGACAGGCCAATTCCGTCCTGCGGATCGAACAGCTTGGTCATGACCTCTGCTTGCTGCTCCGCATCCAGCACCTGATGGATCAGATAAGCAGCCGAATCCGTAAAGGAAGCACCGAAGCCATCCATCTGCTGGTAGGTTAGGTTGTCATCAAGGGCAACTACACTAATCTCCACTCCCGAAAGAGCAGGCAGCAGCTGCTCCGGAGACTGTTTCTGGAATAGCTCGCCTTCACCCTTGGACTGGTAAATCAATAGCTCACGCATGTGTTTCCCTCCAGTTTCTATATTTCGGACTCAGGCTTGTTCACAGATTATTTTATGCCCAATTTTTCTTTGTTCAGCTTCATCTTTTCACTGCGGATTTCCACGATCTTATCCCAGCTGTTGGCATCCAGGAAGGATTTGTAGCCTGCAAGGATACTGTCGAACTCGGCTTCGCTCTTTGACCGTATCATGCTTACCAGCGCTGTGTTCCAGTTCGTATTAATTGCTGTCAATGCCCGTGCTTCCGGGGTACCTTGGTCAGGGTTAATGTTCTCAAGAATGAAATGCGGTTTCAGCTTGCCTTTGCCCCATTCCTGCATTTGTTTAATAGATTCAGGGAATGCGTCGTCGCTGATAGATTTATGACGGTCATGCCCGAAGAACATAAATTCACCCATCCGGTAGTCTTTCTTGAATTTATCCGCATTGTTGAGCTGCAGGTCTTTAATGGCAGGCAGCAATTCCACCTTGCCCTGATCGTTTTTCTTATAGGTTTCGCCTTCAATACCGTAGTTCATCAGCATCTGGCCTTCTTCGCTGAGCAGGTAGGTGAACAGCTGAATGGCTTTGGCCGGATCCTTGCTGTCTTTTGTAATGTAGCTGATCATCCAGCCGGTAATCCCGGACTGATTCAGGGTTGGCTGATTTCCAACAGTGCTTTGCGGACCGTCAATGGCAATATACTCCTTGCCCGGGTTGCCGCTCATGAAGATTTGCAGATTGCCGCCTTGCTGAGGTGTGCCGTCAAGGAAAATGGTAGCGTATTTGCCGGACTTCACTTTTTCCTCAAAAGCGGTTCCGTCATCGGCAAAGCTGTCATCGCTGATATTCCCGTCCCGGTAGACGGCATTAAGCGTTCTCAGCCAGGCCAGATAATCTTCATCCAAATTGCGGTTGTAGAATCCGCCATTGCTGTCTTCCAGCGGCACCCCGATAAAGTCCTGCAGCACATCGCCCAGGGATCCGCTGCCTTCACCGATAGAGTTGAAGCCGAAAGGAATCATGTCCGGGAACTGTGTTTTGATTTTGTCCAGTACACTCTTGAATTCTTCCGGGGTGCCCATGCTTGGCTTTCCAAGTGCTTCGTATACATCCTTGCGCACAATAAATGCGGTTTTGGCCGGGATGTTACCGCTGTCATAATCGGCCTGCGTATTGGAATAGTTCGGGTAGCCATAAGTTTTGCCATCCTTCAACTGAAACCAGTTCAACGTGTCCTGGGCTGCAACCTTATTGAAATACGGATCATATTTTTCGGCCAGATCATTTAACGGAACCGCCCAATTTGCGGCTTTTTGCACGATTTGGGAGTTCGAGTCAAAGATAGTCAACAGATCCGGCATTTTGCCGCCGGCAAAAAATGTGTTTAATTTGGTATCGTCACCGGTAATGAATTTAATATTAATATTCAGATCCTCTTTGATCTTCTTGGTCACTACATCCTTGCCGAAATCGGTGTTCCACCAGTCTGCATTCACATACCAGGTAAGCTCAGTGGTTTCTTCCTTTTTGTCCAGCGTCCATGCCGGTTTTTCCGGGTCCGGTGTGTAACGGTCTTCTATGGATACCATGTTATTTTTAGATCCGCTTTTGGAATTGCCGCCTGATCCGCAGCCGCTGACTACCAGCATGACAGCCATCAGTGAAATACACAGCTTGAGCCCTTTTGTAGCGAATGCTCTGTTCATCTTTTTGTCCATTGTGTAACCTCCCATTTTTTGTAAACGCTTACTTGAGACTTCACAACTGTCTGCTTTTTTCTCTACTGCTCTGCAAGTGACCTCTACTCTTTTACCGCCCCCATCATCATGCCAGAGATAAAGTACCTTTGTAGCAATGGATACATTACAACAATCGGCAAGGTGGTAATGACAATTGTCGCAAGTTGAACCCCTTTGGTGGTCGTTTCGATCACAGCTGATCCTCCGATATTCTGCATGGATTGCGTTTGAGACTGCACAATAATTTCATACAGCTTCATTTGCAGCGGATATAAGTTTTGATCGGTAATATAAAGTTTGGTTGTCATGAAGTCGTTCCATTGTCCGACACCGTTGAATAAGGCAATCGTAGCCATAGCTGGCATGGACAGCGGGATGAATATTTTGAGAAAAACACGCCAATCGCCAGCGCCGTCGATCTTGGCTGATTCTTCAAGCGAATCCGGCACATTTCTGAAGAAATTCATCAGTATGACAACATCGTAATAGCTGAAGAGTGCGGGAATAATGTAGACCCAGAAGCTGTCGAGCATCCCCAGGGATTTGATCAGCAGGTAGGTTGGAATCATCCCGCCCGAGAAAAACATGGTGATGACGCCCATAGCCACGTACAGCTTGCGGCCGCGTAAATACTTTTTGCTGAGCGCATAACCGACCATCGCACAGAAAAATACATGGGTAATGACGCCGATCAGCGTTTTGGACACCGAGATAAAAAAAGATTGCCAGATGCTGCTGTCCCGGAAGACGGCGCGGTAATTTTCCATTGAGAACTCTTTGGACCAGAATATAAACCCGCCTTCCGCCAGCGCCCGGCCTGAACTGAGTGAAGAAATAATGACATTCCACAAAGGGACTAGAATAACAACGGTAACAAGCACTAGCAGCGTTATATTAATGGCATCGAAGATTCGGCTGTCGAGATCTTCCTTAACCGCCTTTCGATTCATGGGAAGGCCTCCTTCTATAGGACTGATTGATTGTCATTCAATTTGCTGGTAATCTGGTTGGCGGTCAGCAGCAGAATCACCGATACAATGGATACGCCCAGCCCGACGGCGGTAGCATAGGAGAAATCCCCCTGTGTCATCCCCATACGGTACACGTAGGAGTTGATGACTTCCGCTTTAACCCGGTTTTGCGAATTCATGAGTACGAGCGTTTGATCCAGGTTTGATCCCAATAAACCGCTTACAGTTAAGATCAGATTTAGACTGATAATAGGCTTCATGTTAGGCAAGGTAATATTCCAGATTTGTCTCATCCGGCCTGCGCCATCAATTTTGGCTGCTTCATAATAGGTAGGATCGATCTTGGACATGATGGCCAAATACAGAATCGTTCCCCAGCCTGCCTCTTTCCAGATATCCGACAAGGTGGCAATCCACCAGTACTTCCCGGCATCCAGCAGAATGTTCTGCGGCTTCGAGATAATCCCCAGATTAAGCAGCAGCTCGTTGAACAGTCCGGTAGTCGAGAACCAGGTAATCAGCATGCCGCCGAGCACGATCCAGGACAAAAAATGCGGCAGATAGGAGATGGTCTGTACAAATTTCTTGAAACGTCCCATGTTCAATTCATAAATCATAATGGATAGAATGATGGGAATAACAAAACCGATGGCCAGCTTCAGAAAGCTGATTCCCAAGGTGTTGATGACCGCGTCCCAGAAGTATTTGTCGGATAGAATGATTTTGAAATTATCCAATCCTACCCAAGGAGCAGTATCCAGCGTATCAATGACCGTGTAATTCTTAAAGGCAATAGACAAGCCGTAAATCGGAATGTAGCAAAAAATAATCATAAAAATGATGCCCGGGAGAACCATGGACTGAATCTCCCATTGTCTCTTATAATCAACCACGAATTCTTTGATCTTTTGCCCCATTGATCTCTTCCCGGCTGACGGTATGGTGGCTAATTTATTCACATTCCGCACTCCCCTCGTATGAAAGTCCAAGCTATAAAAACGTTTTTATTTTTGACAGTAAAAACCCCCTAGCGCATAATTATAAAAAGAGTCCGGAATTGTTGCTCCCTTGTTGCACTCTATCTCTGCTTAATTCCGGCCGATCTTCACTTGACTAGAACCCCGCACGACCAGCTCCCCGGCTAATTTCTGTGCCTGTCCCTGCTCTTTCTGCTGAATCATACGGACCAGGTGGTCTATGGCCATAATTCCTTGTCTGGCGATCTGATTGCGCACCGTGGTAAGCGGTGGTGAATAATACGGAGCGATATCAATATCATCGAAACCTATTACGCTGATGTCCGAGGGGACTTCGTAGCCATAGGTCTTCAATGCCTGAATACATCCCATCGCACTCACGTCATTTCCGGCTAAAAAGGCATCGGGTATATCGTCAGGATTGAGGTGGAGATAGGATTTCACGGCAATATAAGTACTTTCTTCCTCAAAATAACCTTGCAGAATATACTCATCCTTAATCGGCAGTCGTGCCTCACGCAGGGCTGCCAGATATCCTTCCTTACGCTGAACACTGTCCAGCATCGTATCCACCCCGGATATGTAAGCAATTTTTTTGTGCCCGAGATTGATCAAGTATTTGGCAGCCTCATAGCCAGCGATATAGGAATCGAATATCACACTGCCCATCGTTTCGTTCTCGATCACCCGGTCCAGGAATACCGTCTTGATCTTGTCTTTCAGCATCACGTTAATGTCATCGTCATCAATTTTGAGTTCTTCGTAAATAATGACCCCATCCACGCGCCGGCCCAGGATATTGCTCATAATTACTTGTTTATCTTTGGTAACAAACACATTCAGTCCGTATCCTAAACGGTCGCACTCACGGGCCATGGTTTCAACCAGCTTATAAAAATATGGACCCGTAACACTTGTAGTGAAGAACCCGAGCATTTTGGTCGTACCGGACTTTAACAGCTTGCCGTTCAGGTTGGGAATATAATTCAACCGCTGAGCAACCTTGAGCACATGAGATTTAGTCTCCGGACTCAGCACATCCACATCATTCAACGCGTTGGACACAGTAGAAATTGAGACGCCAGCCTCTCTGGCAACGTCCTTGATTGTTATCTTTGCCATGAAATTCGTCCTTTGTTATAAAAACGTTTTTATAAATTAAAATTATCATAAAACCGTTTTCATTTCAATAGCTAATTTGAAAACATTAACAGCCCTCCGGCAAACCGAAGGGCTTGGTGAAACCCTACTTCTCCACAAATAGAAGCAATTGCTTACAACGGCAGTCCATCCTCCAGCTTGCTCAGCGCTTCATCCAACACTGCCGCGAAATCCTCTTCCGGGTGTTCTGCATAATGAAGCATGACCGAGATGTTCACACCGATGACCGCTCCCGCAAAAGTGCGAACTGCGAGATCATTCGGCTGACGGCCAACACGCCCCGCTACCATCTCCGCAATCAGCTGCATCATCTGCGTCATGCTGTTCATCATCGCTGACCACAGCTCAGGAATCGCAATCACAAGCTGATTCCGTTCGCGCATCGTAGCCAGCTCATCTTCCGACATATCTACTACCTCGGACATCATGGCATTTTTCAGCGCCTGGAGCGGACTAAGTTCGGACGGCTGTGCCTCAAAGGCAGACACGAGCAGAGGATCATAATTATCACGGGTCAGCACATCCTCCTTGCTTGAGAAGTAGCGAAAAAAAGTGCTGTAGGAAATTTCAGCAGCTTCGGCAATCTGTTCCACAGTGGTTGACTTATAGCCTTGCTCACGGAACAGCCGCAGGGCATGCCGTTGAACCTCTGCCATGGACTTCGCCTTTTTACGTTCACGCAATCCCATGTTTCGTTTCCCGCCTGTAGGCATAGTACACACATCCTGTCCTGTTAAAATTAACTTGTAATGAACTTTCCCCTTATTTCCATATGTCAGTTCACAATAAGTTCTACTACTCCCTGTCCTCCGTCCACAATTACACGGTCGCCTGTCTTCAGTCTTGCTGTCGCACAACCGCAGCCGACAACAGCCGGGATACCCAATTCTCGGGCTACGATAGCCGCATGCGACAACGGCGCACCGATGTCGGTTATAATGGCCGCAGCTCTCGGAAACAGCGGTGTCCAGCCTACATTAATCGTCGAAGCCACCAGAATTTCACCGGCTTGAAACTGCTCTCCCTCTTCCGGTTTGGCCAGTACACGCACCCGCCCTTCAATCCTTCCAGCGGCTCCGGCAGAACCCTTCAGCCTTTCGCCATGAGGGTGTTCAGATAAGGGAACCGGTCGGGAAGCATCGTAGTAATCCAGCCGCCGTTGCGGATCCTTGGCCCACTTGAACGGTTCAAAACGTCCCCGGAGCATCGAAGGCAGCGGCGGCAATGACTGATACCTTGCATACGTTTGCTTGCGTGCAGAAAAATATTGTACAGCAGTCAGATTACCTGTGGCAAGCCAATCCAGAATCTCATCCAGATATAGAAAAAAAACATCCTCTCCTATTCCCGCAAGCTCACCTGCTTTAAGCGCAAATGCGCGGTTCACCCGCATCGTTCGGGTCCATTCGGAACGGACGGCTTCCCGCAGGCGCGGGCCCTCTGACGCTGCCTCTATCCGCCGGGCAATCCGCTTGGCCTTTGCCGGGAACTGCTGCTCGAACGCCTTCAAGGCTTCTCTGCTCCGGACCCGCTGTCTCTGCAGAATGTCCTCCACGTCCATAGGGGCCTTGCAGAACTCAGCGATCTGCTTGTCCAGCCACGCGTCATCTTCTCCCGGGTCAGGATACGATAATTCCATTTCATTCGGTCCCCGGTGGCCATACTTCACAAGGTATTCCTTCCGGCTCATTTCTCCCTTTATTACTCTGGAGATTCCGATCAGCGGCCCCAGGCTTTCCAGCTCTACGGAGCCCCCGGCGTTGGACAGCAGCCTATTGGCCTCTTCTTCTCCGGCCGCCTCGCTAAGCTGCTTATGCAGCTTCTCAAACTTCTGCATTTGGGCAGAGGGCGCTTCCAGCGCCGACCACAGCGCCGTGACATTCTGCGGCCACAGCTCCTGCCTCCAGAGTGACAGCAGTTCCTCCCGGGTTGTTGCCGCTTGGAGTCTGGTTGTCAGCCGTCTGCACCACTCCGGTGAATCTTCCAGGAACTGCGGAAGGGTTCTAACGGTCTGGCGAATTTGTTTCATACTATGCATCATCTTGGGAAGCACAGTCTTGAGCAGCTCCCGTTTGGTAAATGGATATACCGGCAGAGCCATGCCTTCAGGAAGCTCTCCAAACACCCGGCTCATTTTCTTCCATATCGGCTTGGTATTCAGTCCAAATGCCGAGAACATCGATACCGAAAGACTAACATTAGTGTACACCCTTCCGCAAATATTGCCGGACATCACATAATGCCCCGGAATAATATTGTACTCTTCATCCAGGGAGCGCAGGATAGACCAGGTCAGAGGAGTTAAGACACCGGAGATGGATTCGCCCACATTGGTATTGGTCCAGAGAAAATCACCAGCCAGCGAGTCGTTGATCTCGAATGTATTGCGGTTTCCCGGGTTCAAGGTCGTAACCGGTCTCGTCTGCAGGAGGTAGACCCGCCCCTTTGCGACCGCCCACTCGATATCTTGGGGAGCTCCAAGCTCCTTCTCCAGCCGGCATGCATACCGGTATAACTTGGCTGCATACCGCTTGAACTCACCCGGGCCTTCATATCTGCCCCGGTTCCTTGCCAGCGTGAAGGAATATGCGTCGCTCTCGCCTGAAACTAACTGTTCTCCCAGCCCATAGACATAATTCCCCGGCAGAACCGTGCGGCTGCCTGTTATGGGGTCAGCGGTGAACAGGACTCCGGAGATTTCCGAGTGAATCATCAGCTGCACGACAATGGCAACCTTATGGGAGGAGTCCATGTCCTGCATGGAGCTGTAGACTTGAACCCGTTCGCTATCCTTTGAGTGATACACCGTGTACATCGCTTCACGAATCTGTTCATCTGTTTCCACGTTCAACACCGTTTCGAATTCCCCGGCAAAAGATGCCTCCGCCGAATCTTCACTTAAAGCCGAAGATCTGACAGCAAATCGTGCATTCTTATGTATCATGCGGATTTTCTGCAACCTGGCTGCACTTTCAGTCCAAGCCTCTTCCTTTAATTTATCGCTTTCAAAGGCCGAAGGAAAGACAACAAATCCCTCCGGCACAGGATATCCCGCCTGAAGCATTCTGGAGAGCATCGCTCCCTTACCTCCTGCTTCGACATATTGCTCCGGGCTTAGCTCGGCGAATCCTCGGATCATCTGTCCCATATCCAATTGCTCCTTTTGATATATTTGAAACTTTATTTAATTTGATATTAAGTTTCATTTAATACTTTATTCCACTATTGTATTAAACGTCAAGCTTTACTTCATCTATCTAGGGCGTGTCTTCAAACCGCTTCCCCGTCAAAACCTGCTGCTGTATGCCCTAAGGAATCATGGGTACAGTGCCATTTTCTGATCACACGCGGAGAAAGGCGTTTCGCCACCAGGTAGTTTTTTCGGTGGAGGCTTACGTCTCGGTGTTTCAAAGACTTCGCTCTTCTTTCGAAGGCTTGTGTGTGCGACTGGAAAGTGTATTCTTGGCTCTGAGTACAAACGGACCGAGTTGCACTTATTTGGGGCTTTTATCCTGTTACAGGAGACAACGGACTCCAGCGCAGTTATTTCTCCCTGATGGACGTTTTTAAAGAGAATGCAGAGCAGTAAGGTCGCCTGGGTCCGCAAAAGAGAATAAACAGGGATTTTACTCTCCAGAGCTCTTCCAATTTGAAGACATGCTCTAGTTGATTAATTCCGTCAACAAAAAAGGTGTTCTCAGCAGTTATGAAATGGCTGCTAAGAACACCTTCGTTTGGTGAACAGGATAAACATGAGCACTTGGTGCGAATACTCCGCGACCGGACCGTTGGTCCAATCACTGTGTTCCACACTTTTTTTGAACTTGTTTTGCAAAATATATCAATGGTTCCGATAGGTAATATCTAGCCCATCGAGATATTAACATTCCAGAAGGAGGTTGTCTTATTTCAAGTCATGAACAAGATCAGCCTTCGGAGCTGCAGGAACAACTCACCCTACTCAATTTTTTGATGATTTGGCTTGGTCCTGTATCCCTTGCCGCGGGCAAGTTTAGCTTTGACTTTTCAAAACTTCCCGGGTTATACTTTACCTACGCTTAATTTCCAGCCTTTGGCAGGAAAGCGGGGGAACCAGTCTTTTGGGGCGAATCATTCACAGAATGTAGGGTACCATCTTACCCGAGTCCGTCAGCTAACCTCGTCAGTAGTGGATGGGTCTGCTTTTTTAGGTATATTCATAACCAGAGACCCTTGCTAAGGGTCTCTTTTTTGTATTCTCATGACCCTGCTGGCAGCAGTTTGGCTATCGACCTCAAGGCTCCCTTTTTTCTCACACTATGAGACCAAGGAGAGATGCAAGTGCAAAAGGTAAGGTACATAACGGATATCAACAAGGTTGCCATGCTGTCTGAAACGGAGAAAGAAAAGCTGAAGGAGATCACCGGCAAATTTGCCTTTCGGGTCAATGACTATTATCTGTCGCTGATCGACTGGGACGACCCGGGTGATCCGATCCGCAGGCTCGTCATTCCAAGTGAAGGTGAACTTGAGGAGTATGGCTGCTGGGATGCATCCGATGAGGGAATGAATTATGTAGTGCCGGGATGTCAGCACAAATACAGAACAACGGCCCTTCTGATTGTCTCCGAGGTGTGTGGAGCTTACTGCCGCTACTGCTTCCGCAAGCGCCTGTTCCGCAATGATGTGAAGGAAGCACAAACCGATGTGGCTCCTGGGCTGGAATACATCAGGAATCATCCAGAGATCAATAATGTGCTGCTTACCGGCGGAGACAGCCTGATTCTCTCTACCTCTAAGCTGCGCTTCATCATCGAAAGCCTGAGATCCATTGACCATGTGAAGATTATCCGGCTGGGCTCCAAAATTCCCGTATTTAATCCCATGCGCATTTATCAGGACGAAGAACTGCTGGAACTAATCCGTACTTATTCATCGGAGGACAAACGTATTTACGTCATGGCGCATATTAATCATCCCCGGGAAATTACGCCCGAAGCCAAACAAGCATTCAGAGCACTCCATAATGCCGGGGCAATCGTGGTTAATCAAACACCGGTGCTGAAAGGCATCAACGATGATCCGGCGGTACTCGGAGAACTGCTCGACCGGCTGTCCTGGGCCGGAGTCACTCCCTATTATTTCTTCGTGAACCGGCCCATTGCCGGCAACCGCGAGTTCGTTCTGCCGCTGGAGCGTGTCTACAACATTGTTGAGGAAGCCAAGGCCAGAACCTCAGGTCTGGGTAAGAGAGTCCGTCTATCCATGAGCCATTCCTCCGGTAAAATCGAGATACTGGCGATTGAAGACGGCAAGGCCTATCTGAAATACCATCAGTCCAGAGCGCAGGAGTACGGCAAATTTATGATCCTGGAATGTCCACCGGATGCGGAATGGTTCGATGATCTTCCCGGGAGCGAGAAGCACTGGACCCATCCTGCTTCCACTTCCCAGATCCCGCAGCTCCTATAAAAGCCAGCACAGTCCCCTTGTCAGCATCGGGACTGTTTAGCGTGTTTACCGGCTATTCCATCCCCTGTGAGAACAGCTTGCTGATGAGCGCTCTCCGGCTGGAAACGCCGGTCTTAGAGAAGATGGATTTCAGGTGATCCTGTACGGTGTACGCAGAAATATGCAGCGACTCTGCCAGCTCCTTAGTGGATAATCCGCGGGAGAGCATCTCGGCCAGCTGCTTCTCCCTCGCGGTCAGCTGGCAGGCATCGGCCAGCAGCCGGAAGATCTCCGAGGACTTGGCATAGACAAAAGCAACAGCCAGCTCCGTCTTCTTGCCGCTGCCTTCAAGCCTGCTGGCCGTAACTGTCAAGTATGCCCCATCCTCGACGCGCAGGCATAATTTCGCCTTCGAAGGCAACCCTCCTGGTTCCGTATTCTCACCAAGTGCCCGCAGGCATACGGCGTTGACCGGCCGGGGGAGAACACCGTGATCCAGCCGTTCCAGCTGCTGCAGACGGTTCAGCCAATATTGAGCCGCACTGTTCGCGCTGACCGGAAGCAGCTGGTCCGTCAGAATCATGATTCCACTGTCCTCCGGTGCGGTATCCATCCGTCCCAGAGGGGGCTCGGAGGCATAGCTGCGGAGTGCGCCGGCAATCAGCGGAACAACAGATGATATCACTGCACACTCACGCTCCTGAAAAGGAGGTTCGTGCTGTGACCGGAACAAGGTTAAGAACCCCCAGCAGCCACCGCCTTCAACCAGCGCAGCCCGGAGCTCGTCGCCCAGGCCCGCAGGCTGGAGTACGTTGCGGTAACGTTCACTCCGCCCGGGCTGCCCTTCCGTTACACCACTTAAACAGGCGACCGGCACTGCCGCAGCGGCCAACTGCTCATATTTCATATAATCCTCATGCAGATATTCGTATTCAAACAGCTGCGGGTGCAGATTTTCAAGACCCTGCTCTGTGATCGCCCCGGTGGACAGCAGCGTATGCGGGTCCACGGTAGTGCAGCAGGCAGCGGTAAACGGAATGTACTGCCGCAGCTTGGAGATTACCGCCTCCCTATATTGCGGAGATGTCATTCTCATCTCCTGCCGGTTGATTTCCAGCGTCCTCAAGCCTTTTAGAACCTCGCTCATCCTGATGTCCTCTCCAAATCCCACATATGTGGGATAGCCTATTCCGTGTTTAATCCTGATAATTAGTAATAATTCTTATTATATATCAGGAGAACTCACATTCAAGCTATAGAGACAGGAGCAGATATCATGCAAGAGAAACATTTACATCATGCCAGAGACTGGGAGCATCCCGATGTTCAGCATTACGAGACAACAATCGCTGCAAAAATACCGGGGTATCCTCTGCTCTATGACATCATGGAGCAATTGCTGAGTGCACACCTCGGCGGTGAAACTCCGGCAGACCTGCTGATTGTCGGGGCCGGAGGCGGTCAAGAATTGATAACCCTCGGCGCTCAGCATGAGCACTGGCGGCTGACTGGCATTGATCTGTCAACGGCAATGCTTGAGCTTGCCCGGCAGCGGATGCAGCGCACGGAGCTGGCCGCTGAAATCACTCTCCAGCAAAGCACGGTTGATGAACTGGACAAGAACAAGCTGTTTGACGCCGCCACTTGCATGCTGGTGCTTCACTTTTTCAAGGAAACCGGACAGAAGCAGCGGATGCTGGAAGAAATCCATAGCCGGCTTCAGGAGGGGGCGATACTGGTTGTGGCAACCTTAAGCGGGGACGTCCGTTCTATCCCCGGGTCCTTGCCGCTGAAGGCGTGGAAAAACCACATGCTGGCTGGCGGGATTTCCGGGCAGGAATGCGAATGGTTCGAGCATTCCATCGGTGAAACCTCCTTCCCCATTCCGGAATATGAACTTCTAGCGTTGCTCGCAAGCAGCGGGTTCTCCGGTGTCACCCGCTTTTTCAGCTCCTATCTGATTGATGGCTGGTTTGCTGTGAAGCACGGAAAAGAGGTTGCGGAATGAAAACAGATATAGTGGTTGTCGGCGGGTATGGCCATGTCGGCGCAGAAATTTGCCGGCTTCTGGGAGAACAGCATCCTGGAGTGGTATATGCGGCGGGCCGAAGCCTGGAACGTGCGGAACAATTCTGCAGGACGAGTGGCGGCAAAGTGAAGCCGCTGCGGCTTAGTGTGGGAGAAGCGATAGATGAAGAACTGCTGAAGCGGACCAAGCTGGTGGTCATGTGCCTGGATCAGCAGGATACCTCGTTTGCGGAGGCTTGTCTGCGCAGCGGAACCCATTATGTCGATGTGTCGGCAAATGGGGAATACTTCCGGCTGCTTCAGAGCCTGGGAGACACAGCAGCCGGGCTCAAGGGTACAGCTGTTCTAAGCGTGGGGCTTGCTCCCGGCTTAACCAATCTGCTATCCCTCAAAGCGGTGAATGAACTGGATAGATGTGAGCGCATCGACATCTCCATCATGCTGGGTCTGGGCGACAGTCACGGCCAAGCTGCCCTGGAATGGACGGTTGATAGTCTCGGCTCTGCCTTTGAGCGTGTGGAGCAAGGACGCAAGGTTGCCGCAAGGAGCTTCACGGAACGCAAGCAGGTGAATTTCGGTGGTACGCCGGGAACGCGCAAGACATACCTTTTCCCTTTTTCCGATCAGCAGATTCTGCCCTATACCTTGAAGGTCCCTTCTGTCGCTACACGTTTATGCTTTGATTCCCGGGCGGCCACCTCCGGCATCGCTCTTATGCGAAAAATTGGCTTAACCGCCCTCTTCCGCAACAAAGTCATCCGCAAGCTCACAGTCCAGGCTTTCGGCAAACTTCGGCTGGGTTCAGAACAATATGCGGTCAAAGTCGATGCTTATGGTGTTCGGGGCGGTAAAGCTGTTGTCATGGAAGCAGGTATCGAAGGAATACGGGAATCCGTAATCACTGCCAGAGTGGCCGCCGGGGTTGCCCTGAGTGTATATGAGGAAACCCATCCGGCGGGAATACATCATATTGAACAGCTGTTCAAGCTCCAGGCAAACGGTACGCAGCTCTCCTTAAGTTCAGCAGCCGGAGCCTCCGGCAGGGCCGAATACCCCCTTGACGGGCTTACGTTCTGGTCCGGTGTCCGCTCGCAGTAAGAGGTTCCCGATCTTTATTCTCTTGGCAATTCAATACGGAATGTCGAGCCCTGGCCCGGCTTGCTGCTCACAATAATCCGTCCCCCGCAAAGGTCGACAATCCGTTTGGCCAAAGGCAGTCCGAGCCCGTTCCCGTAAGAAGCCCGTGCTTTATCGCCCTGATAGAACTTTTCAAAGATATGCCGCTGCACCTCCGGGGTCATGCCGATTCCGGTATCGGTAATTTCAACACTCACGTTCTGGGGGGATTCGGTCAAGGTGACGGACAGGTTCCCGTATTCTCTTGAGAATTTTACCGCATTCCCCAGAATGTTAATCCATACCTGCATCAGCAGCTCTTCGCTGCCGTAGAAGCCAGTCTCCGCCAACTGAATCTCCAGATCCAGCTGTTTGCCGCTCCACTGCGGCTCCAGGAGAAGAAGCGCCTGGCGGATCTGCTCATCCAGACTGAACTCTGTTTTTTCAATGATGATTTCCTGGTTCTCCAGCTTCGACAGCTTCAGAATATTGTTGGTCAGCATGGATAATTGCCTGGTGCTGCTAATGATCTTGCCCGCGTATTCCTCTCTTTCCTCGGCCGGAAGATCCGAATTCTGCAACAGTGCAGCATAGCCCTCAATGGCTGTGATAGGCGTCTTGAACTCATGGGATACATTCGTGACAAAATCGGTTCTTAGTGTTTCAATCCCTTGGAGCTCTTGAACCATCTTATTGAAATCCTTGGCCATCTCCCGGAATTCTTCAATCTTAATATTCTCATACAACTGAACATTAAAGTTGCCTTTGGCGACTTCCTTGGTTGCTTCTCTCAGTCTGTTGATGGGAAGCAATATTTTTTGCCCGATGACGGCAGTGATAAGCGTTCCAGTAAGGATCCCCGTAAGCAGTACCGCTGCCAGAAATCCGAAGGCGTGGAATTGGCCCGGCTCGATGATTGTGAACCTCTTTATAACGAATATAATAGTCATCATAAAGACCGCAGAAGACAGCATGATCATAAATACCAGCATCACAAAGGCGAACCATAAATTGCTGAACCTCTTTTTCATATATGCTTCACCGCCTTATACCCGAGTCCCCGGACCGTTACAATCTCAAACTCCATATATTCCCTGAAACGTTCCCTCAGCCGGTTGATATGCACATCCACTGTCCGGGCATCTGTCTCCGTATCCATTCCCCAGATTTCATCCATCAGCTGCTGCCTGGTAAATATCTTGTTTGGATAAGCAATCAGCTTATATAGCAGGAAAAATTCTTTCTGCGGGAGAACCGTACTCTCCCCATCCCTGTAGACCGTTACAGAATCATAATCAAGGGTCACCTCGCCCACAGTCAGCTTGCGTTCATTGACAATCTGCGCCCGGCGCAGCAAAGCCCCCACCCGCAGTACCATCTCATTGATATCAATAGGCTTCACCATATAATCATCTGTGCCGACCAGGAACCCTTTCTGCTTGTCCTGAAAGCTGTCTTTGGCAGTAATGATCAGCACAGGCAGATTATTATTGGATTGCCTCAAATGCTCAATCAGCTCGTAACCGTCCACTTGCGGCATCATAATATCAGAAATAATCAAATCAATATATTCTGCTTCCAAAATATCCAGCGCACTCTGGCCATCCTCTGCTGCAAGCACCCTGTAGCCATGTTTCCCAAGCACCGTACAGATCAGCTGGCGCAACGTCTCATTATCTTCCACAACAAGTATAGTAATCATGAAATCACCTGCATTCTTTAGCCTTTGATTGAAGTATAGTCTTTCCCTGTAGCTGGAAGCCAGTTGATGTTCAGTTCATATTCGTATGATATGCTGTCAGCAATTCATCAAGCTAGCTTTATTTGAAAGGAAGGTTTACAGATATGCTTCAGCTAAAAAACATCAGCAAGAGCTACACGACAGGTGATTTCACACAGGTAGCGCTCGATAAGGTCAACCTCAATTTACGGGAAAATGAATTTGTGGCCATCCTGGGTCCCAGCGGCTCGGGTAAAACCACCTGCCTGAACATCATCGGCGGGCTGGATCAATATGACAGCGGAGACCTGATCATTAACGGTAAATCCACACAGAACTTTCAGGACAGCGATTGGGATGCTTACCGTAATAATAGCGTCGGCTTCATCTTTCAAAGCTATAATCTGATTGCGCATCTGAGTATTATGGACAATGTCGAGCTGGGAATGACCCTCAGCGGTGTCCCCGCAGCCGAGAAACGGCAGAAGGCAAAAGAGGTGCTGGAGAAGGTTGGCCTTAAGGATCATCTGCACAAGAAGCCGAACCAGCTGTCCGGCGGTCAAATGCAGCGTGTAGCCATCGCCCGGGCGCTCGCCAATGACCCCGACATTATTCTTGCCGACGAACCTACAGGAGCGTTGGATACCCAGACAAGTGAACAGATTATGGAGCTGATCAAGGAAATCGCCAAGGATAAGCTGGTCGTTATGGTTACGCATAACCCGGAACTGGCCCGGAAATACACAGACCGGACTGTGGAATTCCGAGACGGTAAAATCATTTCCGACACCGATCCGCTTCCCGACCAGAAAGTAAGCTCTGACTACAAGCTGAAAAAGACAGCAATGGGTTTCTCCACAGCGCTCAAATTGTCCTTCAAAAACATCATGACCAAAAAATGGAGAACGACCTTAACCGCTTTCGCCTCCAGTATCGGTATCATCGGGATTGCCTTAATCCTGGCTCTCTCCAACGGCTTCAATAAACAAATCAACAACTATGAAGCGGGTGCGCTCTCCAATTTCCCGGTGTCGATCAGCCAGTCTGCGATGAGCTTTGACCGCTCGGAAACTGCGGCAGATGATACAGCAACCAGCAAGGAGGAGTATAGCGACTCGCAGGAAATCTATCCATACGATCCGAGCGCCAATACCATTATGCACACCAATGTTCTGACCGAAAAATATCTGGACTTTGTGAAGCAGATTGATCCATCCCTGATCGACGGCCTCTCTTATGCCCGTAAAGTGAATATGAACATTCTAAAATCTGATGATAAAACGGCAACTGCCATCAATACAAGCTACTTCTCCTCATTCCCCAGCAAGGCCGGCGGTGCTCCCGGAAGTTATCTGGAGAACTATTATGACCTGCTCGCCGGTTCGTTTCCGTCCAAGGATACCGACCTTGTGCTGATCGTGGATGAATACAACCAGCTGAATGTTGCTTCGGTGGAAGCGCTCGGCCTGGATTATACTGCGAACAGCATCAAATTTGACGATATTGTCGGTCAAGAGTTTAAGCTGATCCCGAATGATCTGTACTATGTAAAATCCGGTGACCATTTCGTGGTCAATGGAACGGCTGCCAACTTAAGTGATATGTATAACAGCACGGATGCCATTCCACTTCGTATTGCAGGAATTATCCGGGCGCAGAAGGATTCTCCGATGTCCACTATGGCTGCCGGAATCGCCTATTCTGACGATCTGGCGCTCCGCTTCATTACCTCCGCACAGGCTTCCAAGGTGGTAAAGGCCCAGGAGCAGGAAGATGCCGTTAATCTTCTGACCGGCGAAGTGTTTCCCAAAACCTCTGCTCAGACAGACATGATGCCTGGTGCAGCCATGATGCCTGGTGGCGCAGGCAGCAATACGGCTCCTGTGAAAGAAGATGTTCTGGCTGCTCTGGGTGCTACAAGCATCCCGGCTTCGATCTCCATCTATCCGAAGGACTTTGATTCCAAGGAAGCCATCGTGGAGTATCTGGACAAATGGAATGAAGACCTGCCCGAGAGTGATATGATCGTATACACGGATATGGCGGCCATCGTTACCGGCCTGACCGGCGGGATTATGAATGCCATCACACTTGTACTGATTGCCTTTGCTTCGATCTCGCTCGTCGTTTCCATGATTATGATCGCAATTATCACCTATATTTCTGTACTGGAGCGGACTAAGGAGATCGGGGTGCTACGCGCATTAGGCGCACGCAAAAAAGATATCACGCGTGTCTTCAACGCAGAAACCTTTATCATCGGTGCCTTTTCCGGGGTTCTGGCGATAGGAATTACCTATCTGCTGACCATCCCGGCGAACATTATTATTAAGTCGCTCACGGATCTTTCCAATGTCGCCCAATTAAATCCGCTGCATGCCTTGCTGCTGATCCTCATTAACGTGGTGCTAACCATGCTCGGCGGATTCATTCCGGCCAAGCTTGCCGCCAAGAAGAATCCGGTAACGGCGCTGCGCAGCGAATAATCACAAACTACTAAGGTGTGCTCCGACTTCAGCCAGGTCTCCGCAGACATGCTTACGGCTGAGGTGACGGCGGCGCAGTACGCGGTATTCACGACACCGCCGGTGGACGCTACCGATGAGGAGAGACCGGAGACTTTTGCCCAAGTGGTAAAGAGCACCTGGAGATATATCTTCGAGGACTGGTTCCCGGAAAGCGGCTATGTGCACGACGAAGGTAAGCTGAACTTTGAATTCTATGACGAGCGCTGTCTTGCGCGGGTGGATACGGTGATGGAGATCTATGTTCCGGTGCAGAAGCGGACGGGGGTGTAGTGTCAGAAGAGGATGAAGGGTTAGACTGGAGGGTATCATGAAACCACTTAGCATTGATTGTAATATGTGGTACAATGGGGCCGAAAGTTCAGTTTAACAATATGCATCCGGCAAAGGAGTTAACCATGACCAGACAACGCAAGATTATCTTAACCATAACCATATTTTACATATTTTTTATTCTTTTTTTTATGTTCTTCGCCTTCGGTAGAGGAGAATCTAACGATCACTCGCTTGGCTACACCTTTATTTTTTTGCCCGACAGCTTTTTTAAGATGCCGTCTCTATCTGAGCTCCTGGATTTCAGCGTCATGGATTTAGTAGATTTTGGGAACACCGCTGCCTTTATCCCTTTCGGTATATTGATTCCATGGTTGTACCGGGTCACCTTTGCCCGGTTCATTACCTTATTCTTTATAGCGATTCTTGTGCTGGAAACCATCCAGGCCCTTTCGTTCCTCGGCAGCTTCGATATTAACGATGCTATTCAGAATACGGTCGGCGCAGCCCTCGGTTTTGGGGCGTACAAGCTTGGTTTCCGTTCCCGGAGCCTCTGGCGCAATCTGGCGACAACGGCTATATCGGGGTTGGTTCTTTTATTAGCCGTATGGGGATTAAGCGGGGCGATAGATAAAGCGACAACCAAAGTAGAAGGCCCGTTTGTGGCGATCAATGAATGGACGGACAGTTCGGGGAATTCATCCGCTGGATACAAGCCGGAGGACGGCTTTCAAATAAGCGGTCAAACTGTAAAGCCCTTGTATAATATGTATGGCGCTGAAGGCGTAGATTCTAGAACGTTCACGTATACGTCTGAGGGGGAGACGATATTCTCGTTCTATAACGGAATCCCTGAACCAACCGATTATTCGGGAAGCATCCGTGTTACCCTCGATGGAAAAGAGATAATGACCGGCTCTGGAGAAGATCAGCGGAGTGATCCTGATCTATTCCCGTCGATATTCAAGATTCCTCTCGAGCCGGGGAACGAGCTGAAGATCACCATTGAGGGGAACCAAAAAGTATGGGATGTCGGGTATAAGCGGATGCAATATTTTTGGAACTAAGTTCATAGCCAGACTGCAATTTGTTTCTTCTGGAAAGTCAAAAGGTAAGCTCCGCTGCAGGAGCTTACCTTTTGGCATTTCTATAGGGGCCAGGCTTACAGCTGAACCGCCACGTAGCTTCCGAATTCAACCATACCCGCTTTGTCCAGCTTGGTTGCATCATATTGCTTGATGACCTCGGCGGTCTTCTGCATCAGCTCTGAACTGTCTGTATCGGCCAGAACGCGCAGGACCACCAGGGTCTCCCCATTCTTCAACTGTTCGGCCAATTTGGTCTTGTACGCTTCCAGGGAATCCACCTCAAGCCCTTGCGTCACATAATAATCATAGGCATTGCTGGTGGCCTGGAACAGGGACAACTCCTGGTCCAGCCAGTAAGCCTTGTCCATCACATACTCTACATCTGTGGCAGTGGCATCGCTGGAATTGTAGAGCAGATAGGGAAGTCCGCTATTGGTAGCATTATTGGTCGGATCGACATTGACCCATTCCGCGCCGATTTTCACTTTGTTCCAGGCGTGATTCACGCCGCTCATGGTTCCTGTGACCACCATCGAAGGGACCTGGGACAGGTCAGCGAGCAACTGGAAGGTGTGTGCATAGCTCATACATACGCCAACTTTTTTGACCAGAATGCCGTAGGTACTGAAGGAATCATTGAATTTGGCATCCACACTCTTGAACTGCTGCTCCTTGGCATTCTCCAGCGCGGCATCGTCATAGGCGGTATTGTCATTCAGATAATCGTAGATCGCCATCTGCTTCTCATCGGCGCTCATACCGTCCTTGAGTGTGGCGGCGATCACTTTATCTGCCTCTGAGAGGATCTCACGCTGTTTGGACGCAATGACCTCGGCTGAATCATCGTACTCCACATGCAGCGTCAGGTTCTGATAATCGTAGCCGTAGCTGCGGAATCCAAGAATGAGCGGGTTCTGATAGACTACTTTTTCCACTACATCGACCAGGGTTCGCGCATTCTGCGCCTCCGGGAAGGCCAGAAGCGAAATTTCGGTCTTTCCGCTGATCAGTGACAAGGCGAGATACTCTTCCAGCGCAGAATCGGCATGAATCAGGTCCGCCCGGATCGTTGAGGCAGGCACGGCCTGCTTATTCCCCTCATCTACCTTGCTGCGGGTATTTTCCTTCTGCCGGTCAATGGCATTATCGCCGGATTCGCCCGCATTGTCGTTGTCAATGATGGTCGGAACATCAGGGGCAGGCACATACTCCGTATTATTCTCCGGCTCCACATACCCTTGATTGGCCCCTTTGCTCTGGGCGGCTGCAAGACCTGCAATATCGGTATCCGTCAACTGCGTAACCTGTACGTACCCCTTGAGCGCTGTACCTTGAATGGAGTATGGCACATCGGTTGGGCCGGACTGCTGAATCGTGATTGAATCCGTGTCATATATCACAGTCCCCGAGGCTTTGGAGCCGTCAATGAACTGGACAGGTACAGTCTTGGGCAATTCGGCAGCGTTCTTGAACAATTTCAGGTTGATATTATCCTCGGAAGCTACGGTGCGCGGCAGCAGCTTGGACAGCGACACGGTGTCCACCGAGCGGCTGAACCTGGACTCTTTGCCTCCCTGAACAGCGGTGACATAATATTCACCTTGCACATTGTTGTTCTGAAGGCTGGTGATGGTCTCATCCACAATGCCGAGCGCACCGCGCCCGTCCTTCATGAAGTCGTTATAAGAAGTGCCGGGCACCGTCGCAATCTTCAGCGGACGCTGATTCGCATATCCTTGCTCCGCCCCGTTCAGCGCCTCATTGGTATTCTCCATCGTGATATGCGAAGCGCTGTAAATATTGTAGCTCTCTGCGCCCGGCACCTCATTCCATACGAGAGTCAGTCTGCCGTCAGGGCTGATGTCGGCATCCAGAGTCGGTGTGGGCAGATCCGATTTCACCGTAAACGGAATGATAATCGGCTGCTTCAGTGGAGTAGGCGATTTGGCATCCAGGTCATAGTTGAGCCGGATGTAGTACACGGGGGCGTTCCCCCAGGAGCTGCCTCCGGCTTCGCGCAAGGAATCGGAAGGGAGTACGCCGAAGCCGAGCGGCTTGATGGAGTATACGCTTTTGCCACCTACAAGCTGTGAGTCTTCAAGGGTCCCTACCTTGCTCTCCGGCAGTGCCTTGATATCGGTATGTACGGACAGCGTCTTGCCAATTGCCTCTGAGCCAAGATCCGTATTGAATCTGAAGATAAATTCCATATCCTGCTCAACATTATACATAGGCATGATGCCCGGATTGTTGTCAGTATCGTATTTCTGCTTCAGATTATACACCGTCTGCGAAGCGTCCGGCGGAGGGTTCCCTGAAGGTTTCTTCGTTTCTGCAGCCGGACTGGCCGTCGGTGCGGGTGAAGGCGCTGGACCGGCTTCCTTGCCGCCCCCCATGCAGCCTGTTAGAATCATACACATGATGAGCATAATCATTGCCAATTGTTTCACTTTCACTAACGTCCTCTCCTGTCTGGGTTGTCTTAATGAGGGTTATGGTGTGTAATCCAAAATTACCCATTACAAAGCACAGGAGATATATAACCCATTTGGGAACGATTAAAACAAATTTGGGATATTTTATATTTAAGTTATATAAGCAGAGGGCTAACGAGGGGGCGCTGAGTATTCGCGGCAATTCATGTTAAGCATAGAAGGTTTTAACTCACATCTCTATTATTGACTTGAGTCTTGTAAAAAACATGCTGACGAACAAACGAAATTAAAGTCAAACGGTTAGAACTTTTATCGAATAGGCAGACAGAAGAAGGACATCCAGCCTTGTTGGAGAAATTGTCGTTTACCAGACCACAATTTCCAGATAAAGGAGATGTCCCATTCATATGGTAACCCTCTACAGCTCTGTCTTTTTCAAAACATTCAAGTCGATTTCGCAACACTCAAGTATATTACAAATAAATAAAAATTGCCTGCAATTCTACTCTTACCCTTCAATAACGCCTTTTTTCAGAATGAGATTGCCATACAGCGCTTCTTCCCCGGTTACTACAATCGCATAAGCGGATTTGGACCGTTCATAGAAGTTGAAGCGTTCCTCGTAACCAATTACCGTTTGCGGATCAACATCCCTAATAATCTCTTTATAAGTGTCCCAGATCACAGGAACGGTAGGATCACCTTGCACCACATCCATCAGAACGGCCTGATGCCCGGCATAATGATCCAGCGGATACAGCTCCAGAATAGCGGCCAGCAGCTGGGGGATTCCAATACCATCGCATCTTGTCACCCGAGGATGCAGCGCATGTCCCGGAAAATTCGCATCCGCCAGCACCAGCTCATCCCCATGGCCCATTTCCATCATAATCCGCACGAGCTCAGGGGACAGCAGCTTGGGAATCTTTTTGAGCATCCTATAATCTCCTTTACATTCCGTAAAATGATCTAAGTGCTACCAGCTGCTCGATCCGGTCTGCCGGCAGCTCACGCTCCCCTTGGATCATGCGGGTCAGAAAGGTGAGCTTCGCTGTATACTCCAATCTCTCCATATTCATGTAAGCCGCCATTACATCCTTTCCCCAGGACAAAGCCCCGTGGCTTTCCAGCAGCACAGCGGATTTCTTGCCGAGGAAGGGCATAATCGAATCAGGAACCTCCTCAGTGGAAGGCGTACCGTACGGGGCCAGAGGGATCTCACCCATAGCAATGACCGATTCCGGCATCATCATCTTATCCAGTGCTTCTCCCTTGATGGCAAAGGCAGTGGCAAATGGCGGATGTGCGTGAACGACACCATGGATGCCGGGAAGCTCCCGGTAGATCCGCAGATGCATTTTCACCTCTGTCGAAGGGCGGTAGCCCTCCTGAGCCTCCAGAATTTCACCCTGAAGATTAACTTTCACCAGAATATCCGGCTCCAGATATCCTTTGCTTACACCGGTAGGGGTGGCCAATACTTCGTGTTCATTCAACCTTGCTGAAATATTGCCGTCATTGGCGGCAATATAATCTTTATTGAACAGGTTTCTCCCGATGTCACAAATCTGCAGTCGTAATTTCCGTTCCATTTCATCCATTGTCATTTCTCCTCTTTGTATAGTCATTCTTGAACAGGCCGGTACACGGCAAGACTTCCGGAAGCGGCGGCCACTTCCCCCGCCCGGCTGTAATCCAGCAAGCCAAGCGCCGTGAGCTGCACGATAACGTTCCCGATTGCACTTGCTTCGACCGGACCGGCGGTCACTTCTTTCCCGGCCGCATCCGCCGTCAGCTGGCACAGCAGCCGGTTCTGGATACCGCCGCCAACCATATGCACGGTATGGATCGTTTTGCCGGTGAGCTCCTCCAGCTCCGCGATCGCCTTGCGGTACGCCTCGGCGAGGCTCACTAGAATGAGCCGTACGACTGCACCTTTGCTATCCGGCACCGGCTGTCCGGTGCTGCGGCAATATTCCGCAATACGTCCGGGGATATCTCCCGGGGTGCTGAACAGCGGATCACCCGGATTGATCAGACCTTGCACAGCCTGCTCGCTTTCGGCCAGCTCGACCATTTCCCCGAAGCTAAGGGTCACACCGGCTTCCGCCCAGGCTCTTTGGGTTTCCTGCAGCAGCCAAAGACCCGTAATATTCTTCAGCAGCCGGTTGCCTCCGCCATAGCAGCTCTCATTGGTGAAGCCGTAACGGTAACAGCGCTCTGTAAGCACGGGCTGCTCCATTTCAATTCCCACCAGCGACCAGGTGCCGCAGCTGATAAATGCGGCATGCTCCTTGTCACGATAAGGAATGGAAGCAACCGCTGAAGCCGTATCATGTGAAGCGCCGGCAATGATCTGCAGGGCACTGCCTCCGAATTCCTTGCGGAGGCCGGGAAGCAGGGAGCCGATAACTGTCCCGGCATCCACCCTCTCGGCAATCAGCGCCGGAGAAATTCCCAGTCTGCTGAACACCTCGGATGAGAGTTCTGCCGTGCCGGCCTTCATGAGGCCGCTGGTGCTGAGGATCGTCCTCTCGGCGGCGGCTGTTCCTGATAATAAATAATGAAATAAATCCGGCATCATTAAGATACGGCTAGCATTTGCCTGCAGTTCAGGATTCCGCTGAACATCAGCAAACAGCTGATACACTGTGTTGATGGGGTCCGGCTGGTTGCCGGTCAGGCGGAATTGTTCCTCCGGCGGCAGCAGCTCTTCCAGCTTGAGGCGGTATTCCCGCATCCGCTGATCTCTGTAATGATGAGGCGGATACAGCAGCATTCCGTCCTGATCCAGCACGCCGTAATCCACACCCCAGGTGTCCACACTGAGACTAAGCAGCTCCCCGTATTTGCTGCAGGCCAGCCTGATCCCCTGCTTGATTTCCTGAAACAGCTCCAGCACGTTCCAGTGCAAATCCCCGCCGATGTGCAGCGGCGTATTGGCAAACCGGTGAAGCTCCTCGGTGACAATGCGGCTGCCGTCATAAGTTCCCAGGATCACTCTGCCGGAGCTGGCTCCAAGATCCACGGCCAGCACTCTTTTGAACTCACTCATCGAAACCACCTGCCTAAGTTCTGTCAATGATACAGCGGACCGAAATTACGGCATGCCCGGTAATCGGCATCCTCCAGGCTGTCTGTTCCAAACAGCGACCACACACGCGGTCTAAAGATCTGTGATTCGTCGACGTTATGCATACTGACTGGAATACGCAGTATTGAAGCAAGTGTGATCAGATCGGCTCCAATATGGCCGTAGCTGATGGCTCCATGATTGGCTCCCCAATTGTTCATCACATCATAGACCGATTTGAACGAGCCGGTTCCGGTAAGGATTGGAGCAAACCAGGTGGTCGGCCAGGTCGGATCGGTGCGTTCATCCAACTGGCGGTGAACCTCTCCGGGAAGCTCAGCGGTATAACCTTCCACCAGCTGCAGAACGGGTCCCAAGCCTTTGACGAGGTTAAGCCGCGCCATCGTGACAGGCATGCCGCCTTTGGTCAAGTAGTCGGTAGAGAAACCGCCGCCGCGGAAATATTCCTGCGAGGCAGGTCGGAAGAAGGTCTCCTTAAGCGAGGCAGCCACTTCTTCTTCCGTAATGTCCCAGAAGGGCTTGATCGCCGGCTTGCCTTCGAGGGATTGCTGACCGGTTCCGTCGAGCGCGGCCGAACCGGAGTTGATCAAGTGAAGCAGGCCATTCGCAGCAGCGCCTTCCAGCTCGTAGCCGGTCACACGCTTCACGGCTGCCGGACTCCAGTACGTGCGGACATCAGCGAATATTTGCGCCGTATTCGTCAGCAGATAATTAAACAGCATCGTCACGCCGTTCAGACTGTCAT
This sequence comes from Paenibacillus sp. FSL L8-0340, assembly GCF_038593145.1. Lineage (NCBI taxonomy): Bacteria > Bacillati > Bacillota > Bacilli > Caryophanales > Paenibacillaceae > Paenibacillus > Paenibacillus sp. FSL L8-0340. The sequence continues at coordinate 2,857,556 of NZ_CP151967.1, read as the reverse complement.
TTTCGGTAGCCAGAATATAAGGTGCCCGTTTGCCGTTCCAGTCAAAAGAGGAATTCAGGATCGTCTCCATAAAGTCGCCATTCGGGAAATGGTCGGTCCACTGGCGTTGCCCTTGAAAGCCTGCAGCAATGGCATTATGTCCCTGCGCTTCTTCTTCAAAGCCAAGCTCCGCAAGCACAGGATTACCGATCATGAGGTCACGTCCGATTAGGGCCATCTTGACACAGGTCTCCCACTGCTTCTCCTTCTCTTCTTCGCTGACCTGCAGATGGGCTGGGTTGTTGTCAGGCCCTATCTGACAGTTCTCCTTGGTCCATTTCAAGGCCCGCGCAAATTCCTGCGGATCGTAGATTTCCTCTTCGAAGCGGCGCACGAACTCGGACATGTCGATATATTCATTGCGCATGCCCAAATACTCCTGGAAGAATTGGTCATTCACGATGGAACCGGCGATCCCCATGGAAACGGAACCCATGGATAAATAGGAGCGGCTCTTCATAATGGCTGCGGCCAACGCCGATTTGGCAAACCGGAGCAGCTTGGCCTGAACATCGGCCGGAATATCTTCACTTCCGGAGTCCTGCACATCCTCCCCATAGATCCCGAAGGCCGGAATTCCCTTCTGGGCGTATGCCGACAGAACTGCGGCAAGATAAACAGCACCGGGTCTTTCCGTGCCATTGAACCCCCATACCGCATGGGGAATTGCCGCATCCATATCCATCGTTTCTGAGCCGTAGCACCAGCAAGGAGTTACTGTAATGGATACCCCCACATTTGCTCCGGAGAACTTCGAACGTGCAGCCGAAGCTTCACTGACTCCGCCAATAGTAGAATCCGCAATGACGCATTCCACGGGCGATCCATCAGGATAACGCAAATTCTCCTGCAAAAAATCAGCTACCCGTTGTGCCATTCCCATAGTCTGAAGCTCTAACGATTCGCGCACACCGCGCCTTCTGCCGTCGATCGTTGGACGAATGCCGATTGCCGGATACTTTACTGCCATACTGAACAACCTCCTCAAAGGTAATGGGTTTATAAACTAAATATATCGCTTTCATCTGCTTCATCATAAAATCTGAGAAATGGAATGTCAACAAAAAACCACACATATATGTGACTTTTTGTGGATTTTATTTTGTTGATCGCTAATAAATGTGGAATATCCTTTTATTTCTGAAGTGAATTGTAGTACACTAGCCTTATAGATGTTTTAATGCAGGAGGAACTACATGAGAGCTTTTGAACGCCGGGAATATATTATCAACAAGCTGCACCGCTATAAGAAAGTCCATGTTGCTGATCTGGCACAGGATTTCGGAGTCTCCGAAGAAACGATAAGAAGAGATCTCGACAAGCTGGATAAAGAAGGAATTGCCAAGAAAAGCTATGGCGGAGCGGTTCTGAATGTTCACACCAATGAAGATCCCGCCTACTCCCTCCGGCATTCAGTCCATCTTGACGAGAAGCAGATGATCGCCGACAACGTGCTGGGACTGATCAATGATGGCGACAGCCTGATGACAGACACCAGTTCGACCGCTTTTGAAGCCTTAAGGAAAATAACCAATGTTAAACAAAATCTGACGGTGATCACCAATTCACTGGTAGTCCTGTCCGAGTTCCAGCATTCCGGCCACAAGCTGATCTCTACCGGTGGTGTTCTGGGTGCCGAGACGAACTCCTTTGTCGGACCGACTGCCTCCTATACCCTACAAAAGTACAATGTGGACGTCGCCTTGTTCAGCTGCAAAGCTCTGTCTATGACAGGCGGGCTGAGTGATTCCAATGAAGCAGAAAGCGAGCTAAAGGTTCTGATGCAGCAACAGGCGAGCAAGGTGATCCTGCTTGTGGACCATTCCAAATTCGACCGTATTGCCTTCATCAAATTGTTCAGCTTTGACAAAGTGGATTACCTTGTGACTGACCGCAAGCCTTCGGAGGAATGGATTGATTTTTTCAAGGAGCATCAGATTTCACTGGTCTATGGCCCCACAGAGTAGCCTGCAATCTCTACCTGGAAAGGGGGTGAACCCGCGAATGGTCTAAATAAATATAACGGGTGCAGCCGGCCCGCAGTGGCTCCCCTTTGTCCTCCTGGCTGTAGGCTTATGCTAGATTGGGCTGTTATGGGCTGTGTTCAAGAAAATGGACTGAACTTTTGTATGCGCTTTCTATTAACAATTTACCTCCCGGATTCTACCCGCTTAAAGCTTCTACTCAACTTTCGTTCTATCAATCATAATCCAGATTCCCTTCTTCATACAAAAAATCGGGTGCAATCCCTCTTTGACGGAGGAATCTCACCCGATTTTTTCCAAGTGGGAACGGCTTCGCCGTCCTCAAAAGGAAGGTACCCGTTTCAGCGAGAAATAGAAGGATAACTTATAGCGTGAGCATATAAATTATTATATTTTAAAAAACAAACTTCCATTCTAGCTGTCTATACTACAAATCACTTTCGCTCTGAGCCCGCCGGGCAAAGTCTACGAACTGAAACTTATCCAGCCGGTGCCGCGATTCGGTATACTGGAACAGCTTAGTGTCCACCAGATGCACATAGTTGCGGACTACGACAATATGCTGATAATCGTGCAAATCAAGCAAAAGCTTATCCTCCGGTGTGGCTTCTTCCACAGAGATCTCCTTTTTGGCGTAGCTGATAGTGAGATGAAGTTCTCCTTCCAAATACGCATAGATCGAATTCCCGGCGGTTTCAGCAGTGAGAGACGGTACATAGGAGGTTAGAAAATAATCCTTATCCAGGATGATCTTCTCCCCATCAATCTCCCGGGCACGAACTACCTTCCAAAGCGGGCCCGGCTCCTTCATCTGAAGACGCCGTTCCTCCTCGGATGTACTGGGCACACAGCCGTTCTCATATACAATGGTACGTACGGAACGGCCCAGGTTTTTGGACACTTCCTTGAAGCTGACCAATCCGGAAACGGGGAAGTTCATCCGCTGGGTATCGAGTACAAAGGAACCTTTGCCCTTAATCTTATGGATATAGCCGTTCTGAGAGAGCATAAGCAAAGCCTTGCGCACCGTCTCCCTTGAAGTTCCGTAAGCTTCAGCAAGCTCGCTTTCCGAGGGCAGCTTCTTGCCGGCAGGGAGCTGACCGGACTGAATCCGGGCCGAATAATCATTATAAATATGAAGATATATATTCTTATTCATCCTTAATCACCATGCCCATAGTACCACGATTGTTAACCTTTAAGATAGATCTTTAGAACAGGAACCGCCTGCCCATGAACAGGATTTGAACTAGGGATCAGCTCCTCTACCCGTTCGATGATATCCTGCCCGTCAGGCACGATAACCGGTGAAGTCAGCGGGTATCCTGCTGCGGTAATAGCATCCCGGTCGAATTCAAGCAGCAGCTGACCCGCCTTGACTTGATCTCCAGTGGCGGCATGAGCCGTAAATCCGCTGCCTTTCATCGAAACGGTATTGATGCCGATATGAATCAGAATCTGCACTCCCGTAGCATGCTCCAGAATCATCGCGTGCTTGCTCTTGATGACATGGGCGACAGTAGCGTCAAATGGAGCATACACTTTTCCTTCGGACGGATTTACTGCCACTCCTTTACCCATTTGCCGCTCGGCGAAGGCCGGGTCCGGCACTTCTTCCAGCGGTACAATCTGTCCTCTCACCGGCGAGACGATTTCCAGAACATTCGCTGCTGATTCTTTGCTTCCAGCCTTCTCTTGAATCATCGGAGGAAGGGAAGCCGGAGTTGTCGCCTGGACGTTATCCGCCTTTGCGTTATTATCCGGTTCTTCGCCTCCCCGGCCGCGGATCTTGCCGAACAATACGGTAGCTCCGAAAGGAATGATTAATACGATGGCCATGCCGACAAAGAAGATTCCCCATTGATTCGGGAAGATGGACAGGAAGCCGGGAATCCCGCCGACCCCGATGGAGGATGCCAGTACATTGTTGAGTGCCAGCAGTATGCCCGCCAGACCCGAACCGATCATCCCGAAGATAAACGGATACTTATAACGGATGTTAACCCCGAAGATCGCCGGTTCTGTAACCCCCAGGAAGGCAGAAATGGAAGAGGTCACGGCCAGACCTTTCGTCTTCTCCTGCTTGGCCACGAACAGCATGCCGAGTGCGGCTGCACCCTGTGCAATGTTGGACAACGCCAGCATCGGCCAGAGGAAGGTTCCTCCTTCGGAACCGATCAGCTGAATATCCACAGCAAGGAACGTATGGTGCATGCCGGTAATAACCAGCAGTGCGTACAGCCCCCCATAAATGAGTCCTCCCAGCGCCGGGAAGGAGCCAAAGATGTTGACCAGTCCCGTTGTAATAGCATTGGCAATCATGAATGTAACCGGACCGATAACCGTAAACGCCAGAAATCCTGTAACCAGCAGCGCTACCGGTGCCACGACCAGCAGCTTGATGGAATCATGCACCCGCTTGTTAAGCCAGCGCTCCAGCCGGGCGAGCAGATAAGCGGAGACCAGCACCGGGAGCACCTGTCCCTGATAGCCGATCTTGTTAACTTCCCAGCCGAATAAATTCCAGACTGGAACCGTACCTTCCAGCTTGGCATCCGCATATCCGTATGCACTGAGCAGATCAGGATGAACCAGGATAAGACCGAGCACAATCCCCAGCAGCGGACTGCCGCCGAACCGGGTTACTGCCGACCATCCAATAAGTGCGGGCAGGAAGGTAAAGGCCGTACTGGCAATCGTATTGATAATCGAAGCGATGTCCTTCCATTGCGGATACACATCCACCAAGGAGCGTTCGTCGAAAAAGATGCCGGGACCCGTCAGAATGTTGTTGATCCCAAGCAGCAGACCTGCCATCACAATGGCCGGGAGGATCGGAATAAAGATATCCGCAAGTGTCTTGATTGCCTGCTGCAGCGGATTCTGGTGTTTGCTGGCCGCCGTCTTTACCTCGTCTTTCGAAGAACGGGCACCGCCGGTAATGTCGATCATTTCTTCATATACTTTGTCCACCAGTCCCGGACCGATAATCACTTGAAATTGGCCTTGGGAAGAAAAGTGCCCTTTCACCAGATCATTCCGTTCCAGCGCAGAGATATCAACCTTTCCCTCGTCTTTCAAGGCAAATCTCAGCCTTGTGACACAGTGCGTGGCTGCTTCAATATTGTCTTTTCCGCCTATGGCCTGTACGATCTGCTCCACGTTTTGCCGGTTAATCGCCATGTTCTCACTCCTTAATTTAGTTAGGTTATATTCGTGCTGTTAACGGATAATCCACATGTAGGATGCATAAGGTGATAGCTCAACCGTCTGGCCCCATGCTGGGGTCTGCGGGGTATTTCCGATCAGCAGTTCTGCTTCCTTGCCCTTGACCGTCTCCCAGAACACTTCGGCAGCAGTAAATACAACATGTTCACCGCTGAAATTGGATACGACGACCAGTACTTCGGTTTCATTAATCCGGGCATAGGCGTAAATCTGAGGATGAGCCTCATCAAGCCGGACATAACGTCCGTTGGTAAGCACCTCTTCCTGCTTGCGCAGACGGATCAGCTTACGGTAATGAGCCAGGATGGAAGTCGGATCTCCAAGCTGTGCGCTAACGTTGATCTCCTTGTAACTCTCATCCACCTTCAGCCATGGGGTCCCGGTGGTAAATCCGGCATTCGCTGTCTCATCCCACTGCATCGGTGTCCGCGAATTATCGCGGGAGCGTTCCCGGATGATGGCAAGTGCTTCATCCGCTGACAGGCCTCTTTCCTGCAGGATCTTGAACATATTGGTGGATTCGATGTCGTTGAACTCACCAATGTCCAGCCATTTCGGATTTGCCATACCGATCTCTTCACCCTGGTACACATAGGGTGTACCCTGCAGCCCGTGGAGCGTCGTCGCCAGCATCTTGGCACTCTCCACCCGGTAGATTCCGTCGTCCGCAAACCGGGACAAGGCCCGCGGCTGATCATGGTTGTTCCAGAAGAGCGCGTTCCAGCCCCCTCCCCGCTGCATACCGGACTGCCATTTCGTGAACAGCTGCTTCAATTCCTCGAAATCGTAAGGCTTCAGTTCCCACTTCTGCCCGTTCCGGTAGTCCACTTTCAAATGGTGGAAGTTAAAGGTCATGGAGAATTCCTTCTCCTCCTGATTAGAATAGCGGATACAGTGCGCAAGTGTAGTTGAAGACATCTCTCCTACAGTTACAAGATTGTATGGACCAAAGACCTTGTCATACAGCTCCTTGATGTATTCATGCACCCGAGGTCCGTCCGTATAGTAACGCCGTCCGTCGCCGGGTGAAATACTACCGTCATCCTCCGGAAACCCCTGATCCTTAGAGATCAGGTTGATAACATCCATACGGAATCCGCTGACTCCCTTCTCCGCCCAAAAAATCATCAGGTCGGCCACTTCCTGCCGAACTTGCTCGTTCTCCCAGTTCAGATCGGCCTGTGTCTTATCAAACAGTGTCAAAAAATACTGGCCCGTTGTCTCCTCCCACTGCCATGCAGGTCCGCCAAACTTAGACTGCCAGTTGTTGGGAGGGCCGCCGTCCGGTGCCGCATCTTTCCAGATATAATAATTGCGGTAAGCATTGTCCTTCGATTTGCGGGCTTCCTGAAACCAGGGATGCTCTGTTGAGGAATGGTTGACCACAATATCTGTCATTAGATGCATGCCGCGCTTCTTAAGCTCATGCATCAGCTCATCGAAGTCCTCCATCGTTCCGAAAGCCGGGTCAATCCGCCGGTAATCTGCGACATCGTAACCGTTATCATTTTGCGGGGAGACATAAACAGGCTGCAGCCAAACGATATCAATGCCCAGGTCCTGCAAATAATCCAGCTTCCGGGTCAAACCTTTTATATCACCTGTCCCGCTCCCGGTCGTATCCTTGAAGCTTTTCGGATAGACCTGATACACCGTTGATTTCCGCCACCATTGTTGTTCAGGTATATTTGCCATCTATTTGTCCCTCCTAGTTGTATGTAGCCTTTTCAGCCATTATGTGTTTAGCTCACTTCACTTCTCTTCAACCTGTATATACAAGATGGATTGTACACCTGTATATACAGGTTGTCAAACCTGAAAATGCCTCTATTTCACCATGATGCAACACAGGCGTGCATGCCACCATGAAATACAGCTATGTCACTTACTTAAACTAGATAGGCCATCTATTAACAAGTAATTGTCAATAATACCTTCTGCCTGAACAGGAGAGACCGCATTTGGACTTCTTCATAACAAAAAGCCCCGCAAATAAGTGTCCTAATTTGCGGGGCTTTCACAGTTGCATTCAATTTTTCCGAGCTTATTGAAGAATCGATGAAATGAACTTTTCCATCTCACTGCTGGTCTCATTCAGGCGCTCAATAAGCTCGCTGAAATGGGTGACCAATTCGGCCTGTGCAGAGGAAGAATCCGCAATGGCTTCAATTTCTTGTTCCATCTGCAGAATGGAATGCTGCACAGTGCTGAGTGAATCTTCGATCGTCTTCGTCGCTTCCTTTGTGTTGACGGAAAGCTTGCGCACTTCTGTAGCTACTACACCGAAACCTGCACCTTGCTCCCCTACGCGGGCCGCTTCAATCGCTGCGTTCAGGCCAAGCAGGTTTGTCTGTTCCGAGATTTCACGGATAAAGCCGGCCACCTTGTTCACCTGCTTTGACTCCTCAACCGTCTTACGCGAATTCTCCAGAATTTGGGCCGTCGTAGCTGACAGCTCCTCGGACTGTGCAGCAACGTTCTGGACCATATCCATCAATTGGCCGCTGATCTGGTTGATACTATCCGTCAGCTGTTCCATTTTGTCTTCGTTCTCAAGCGTATAAGCAATCGCAAATGCTCCGATAATCTCCCCTTCATCCCCGTAAATCGGCACTGCCGAGGAGATTACAGTCGCACCGTACAACTCGGCAGACAGACGATTCGTCGTAGCACGACCTGCAAGGGCGTTTCCGAGTGACGGGTCATCCTCCGGAACAGGACTTCCCTTGGTCAGGCCAAAATCGAGTACCTTGCTGGGTGCGTAGTAATGAAAAATCTCCTTATCCGTAATCCCAATCATAATGTCCTGTGCGTGGATTTGCTTAATCATTGGTGCGGCCAATACAAGTGCGGTCAAATTATCCATGATGCATCTCCTAAATGTGAATGTTTTTAATTATTATCGTCACATACAGTTCATAAATTAAGAAGAATTTATTCTGTTCTGTTTCCTGCGGATCAATCGCTTTCCTTGTCCGTTTGTTTGATCAAGAAGTAAGCGATATAGCCGATCATCCCCAGGAATAACCCGGTGCCAACGATGATGTAGACAATAGTAAAAGTTTTCCCTAAAGTGGTTTGCGGAACAAAGGTAGGATGTCCGATTGTACTAAGCGTGGCTACGCAAAAATAGATCGCGTCAATCACAGAAAGTCCTTCCTCTTTGACATAAAAAATGGTTCCGGAGGTCAGCGTGATGACCACCAATACGAGCAATGCCTGAAAATTCTTAAGCTTGAGCGCCCGCCATAAGCCGGTCATCAGACGCTTAAGCGTAAGCAAAAATGATAACATGGGCAGCACCTTTCGACTATTTCAAATTGTGAATTTTATAATTCAGTATAATCGGCTAGCTGAAGAAAGTATAGTTCTGCTGCACCCCAATTAGCAGAACCACGTCTAAATAATGTAAAATAAAACATTATTGAGGTGATAGATCGTGAAGCGTTTCTTTACGGTATTATTTTGTGCTTTGCTCTTAGTTTCATTTAATGAGGTTGGACATGTGTCAGCAGCTCCCCTACCTGTAAAATCTAAGGTAAATCTAAAAGTGGGAAAGTTTTTTGTTTTATACACCAAACCTGCCCCGCCGTTCGTTGATGAAAATAATCGGTTATTGGTACCTTTGCGGACTTTTGAAGATTTATTTGGTGGGGAAATTTCTTACTCCGCCTCGACGAAAGTGACTCGCCTTGACTGGCTGGATCATGAGTTTGTATTTTTGATAGATTCAAAAAATGCTCAGATGGATGGAAAAACTGTTGTGATGGATACAAAACCTGTACTAAAAAACGGAGCTATGTTTCTGCCAATACGAATTTTTTTAGATCAAGCAGAATTAAAGAGCCACTGGGATAACAAAGCAAATATTCTGGCTTTGGACGATGATCGAATACTTGTAGGGGACCCCTTTAAAAATTTTGACGGGAACGATCTGTACAGCAACAATGCAGATGGAGCATTTAGAATCAATGACTTTGCAATAACTAATAAAAGCAATAACACATTTCAGCTCACCATAAATGCAACAAACATAACCAGTGAAAGTATTCCTAAGGGTAAGGCTGACATTCATCCACTTGTTTCTTTTGGGGCTAATTATGGAGGCTTTGCTAGTGACTCTTATAGTCGTCCAGTTTATCCGGCCATTCGGGAAGTTAATGTAAATGGTAATGTATCTATATCACAAAACTTTCCTCAAAAAGAAGTTAACTATATTATTACGGTGGCAAGATTATTTACAGAATAGAATAGAATAGAATAAAAACAGCGCGTGCCAGTATCCATTGGCTCGCGCTGTTTGTGTTAGATCTACCACATCATGTATCGAGCGGTGATAAGCTGTATTACATGATCCTTGCGCAGAGGAAATTGCCCCCACCTTACTCAAGCTCGGTCCCAATCCCTTTCTCCCTGGCCTTCTTCACATAATATACCGCTGTTGCAATATCGAAGACAGCCATCCCCATCGGGCAGAAGAAGACCGGCTCATCTTCGGCGAATTCAGTCAGGCTGCTTCGGCAGACGACGTCGCTAATTTTACGGGTGCCGGTGCCGGTACGGGTCAGCCCCTGTTCCAGATGGAGCCGCTCGATGTCTGTATTCTCGCGGCACACTTCATCCCAATCGTCGACAATGACAGCTTTCACCGAAGCTACCGCCTCCGGCTTATAATCACGCAGAGAAACATTCAGCAGAAGACAACCTTTTGCAGGGGGAAGATCGATGTAGCGGTGATCGGATACGGTACAGGTGATGAAGATATTGGACTTCAGATAGACGTCTGCCCACGTCTCTGCCACTTCAATCCTGTCCCTGTAACAGGGCGGAATTCCTGACAGATCGGCTCCCCTTAGATCGAAGATGCGGATACGTTCTATTCGATCACCGTACAGAGCCATTGCCATTTGAAAATGATGCTGCCCAATCGGCCCCCAGCCGATAATGCCGAGCTGAATCTCTTCCAGCGGCCGCGCCTGCATAAAGTGACGGATCATCAGCCCGCTGATGGAAGCAGTCCTGACGATGCTGGGCAGCGGCGAGTTCAGAACGGCTGAAGGCTGGCCTGTATGGGGATCATTCAATATGATGACGCTATGCGCGCGGGGAAGACCGGCTCCGATATTATCCGGGAAGCTGGAAATCCACTTGATCCCGGCCGCATTCACGTCTCCTCCTACATACGCGGGCATTGCAATAATCCGGTTTTGAGGATGGTTATACCTTAGATAAGGCTTAACTGGCTGTGCGTAATCACCGGAATCAAGAATGCGCACCGCAGATTCTGCGGACTCCACAAGGTCAGGCCACTCAAGGCCTATCGCCTGGATATCCTGGTCGTTTAAGTACAGCATACCACTCCCTCCTTTTGCATTTAGTTAGGGACATCTCCGTCTTCAGACGAGAGCTCCCGGCCGAACTGGTTCTGAATCCATGAGTCCGAATATACGGTATCGAGGTAACGTTCTCCCTTGTCATGCAGAATGACTGCGCAGAGGGAGCCCGGAGTTATTTCTTGCTCCATACGCTTGACGGCGGCAATAATCCCTCCGGAGGATGCACCGGCCAGGATCGATTCATTCTGCGAGAGCGCCCGGCAGCCTTTTACGATCTCCCAGTCCGAAACATACACGATATGGTCGATTAGGTCTTTTCTGCAGAAAGGCGGCACAATGCCGGCACCCAGTCCGGGAAAACGCCGGCTGCCCTTATTTCCGCCAAAAATAACGCTGCCCTCCGCGTCGACAGCCACGATCCTGGTCTTTAGCCCATGATCCCTTGCGTATTCCGCCAGCCCCCTGATCGTGCCGCATGTACTGACACTGCAAAATAAATAATCCACCCGGCCAAGCTCGGTCACGATCTCTTTCATGGTCGTATGGTAGTGGGCCAGATAATTATTTGCGTTTCCATACTGATTCGGCCAAAAGCTGCCGGGTATCTCTGCCAATAGCTGCTGTACGCGTGTGAGCCTGGCAGGGAGAAACTCGCCTGTTTCCGGGTCTGGTTCGGCGACATAGTCGATTTTTGCATCCAATGCCTTCAGGATCTGAATATTCGTTTCGGTTGTCCGGGGGTCGATAACGCTGATAAACCGCAGCCCCAAATATTTGCAAATCATTGCCAGGCTAATCGCCATATTCCCCGAACTCGATTCAATAATGACAGTTCCAGGCCTTATTCTACCTTCCTTCCAAGCCTCCTGGATCATCCGCAGGGCAGGACGGTCCTTCGCACTTCCGCCCGGATTCAGCAGCTCCATTTTGGCGTAGACCTCAAACCCGCTGTTCTGGAACAGGTTGCTCAGCTTGATTAAGGGCGTATTTCCGATGGTCGACAGTATGCCGCCACTCAAGTTCATCTCTGCCCTGTCTTTATCTTTCTGGTAATATAGCTTTTTGTTCTTTACCTGCCCGCTCTCCAGCGTCTCGCCATTGGCCACTATAAAGACTTCAATATCGTCAAGCAGATGATTCCGAATCATCATGCCGATTTCCGGAATGCACTCTCTGATTTCCTCCCTGATTGCCGGAGCCGTGGAGTTAACTGCAGATTTACTTTTGATATAAATGGTCAGCGCATTGTTCCTTACCTTCACCCGGATGATCGCATCTTCTATATGACGGTATACAACCTGTTCGATATCGTACAGGCTAATTTTTTCTCCATGCTTCAGTTCCCGGCCCACCCGTTTGACGATTGAGGCAAAGCTCTGCTTTTCCACACCGCCTATCATCACAGGTCTGAAATCCCTTACCACATCATAGGTAACAAAACGAATGGCTGGCATCATCTTGCGGACAGTTGAGGTAAGAACCAGAATACTTTCATTTTTACCCAGCGGCCTTAAATCCCCGCCTAACGCCTCCGTCCCGAGCCCTTCCGCAAAAATCCCGTCGGCAAGGATGTACCTACCTAGCTCATGAGAGTAATAAGCAATTGTGCCCATTTCAATGGAGCCATAAGTATCGACGATGTCCCGTGGATCAAGACCGAACAGGCGCGCCATATTCCGCTGCCATCCCAGTGTGGCGATTTCCCCGACCAGAATGATCTTGCGGATGCCGAAGTCGCGCGGATTTATGGCGGCATATACGATATGGTCAAGGATGGAAGGCATCGTATACAGCAGCTCAGGCTTAAAGGCTTGCAGCCGTTCAATGTGCTGTTCGATGGGAAGATCAAAGGGTATTGAACTCTTTTCGAGTCCCAGCCGCTCAAATATGGACAGGGCCGTGTTCGCTGCATGTCCGGTACCCATGTCCGCCAAAGCTCTTGTGCAGCCGCTTCCCGCAAGCAGCTCACCGAACAGCTTTGTTTTGATATCAATGTAGTTTTTATCGTCTTCCTCTGAGTAGAATATCGCTTTTCGGCGGCCCGTGCTTGTGCCCGACGTCCGGTATACGGCCAGAGAAGGGTCACTATCTTGGGTATAATAATGGGTATCCAGAATCTCCGACGTCATAAGCGGAAGGTTCTGTAGGCTATAACTCGTCTTCTCCCCGCCGATCATCCGCTTGTACCAAGGAAAAACCCCGGTGACTTCCAGAACCTTATCCTGCAAATTGCCGAGCAGCATCTTCGCCGCCTCCTATTGGCCGCATGCTGCAGCCTCATTAGATAAACACCTGCAATAATCTTATGTAGAATTCTCCGGGTGTGTTCTATTGCTGTGCAGATGCCCAGTCAAAAACTGAACATTTCCGTAATATAGCCTATGGAACTATAGAGACGGAGGGACAAGATGAAGAAGCAAATAAGGCATATATCCAATAAGCTGACGAAGACAAAGGTGATGGCGCGAAGCCGAGAATTAAGGACATACATCCCGGTAACGAGAAAAATGGATCAAAGCACGCTTCATGAGATGCTGCAAAAATATAATATGGTCTACATTAAGCCATGCTGCGGTTCCTTGGGGATAGGTGTGATGCGGATGGAAAAGACCGCCCGGAAGGAGCGGATTCAATACAGCTATCAGGCGGGTACGAATGTACGCAGCTTCCCGGATTACGACACGGCTTATCGCGCAATCTTAAAGGAGACCCAGGGGAAGTCCTATTTAGTGCAGAAAGGGATCCGGCTTTTGGTTCATGAGGGCCGCCCCTTCGATATCCGGGTGATGGTGCAGCGAAATCTTAAGGGTGGGTGGGAAGCTACAGGGGTTGCAGGACGCGTAGCGCATCCCCGGAAGGTTGTTACTAACGGGAGCCAGGGGGGGACGATTTATCCGGTTGAAGTATTGTTGAATGCCTACACCAGCCTGGAGAAGCGTAAAGTATTGATCTCGGCCCTCAAGGAAATGGGTGTGAAGTCCGCCAAGCAGCTAAGCACAACCTTTCCCGCCCTCCAGGAAATCGGCGTGGACATTGCCTTGGACCGGCGTCTCAAGCCCTGGATTCTGGAAGTGAATACTTCCCCCGATCCCTGTCCGTTTACCAAGCTGAAGGACAAAAGCATGATTAAACGGATCGTCAAATACGCTAACGCCTACGGCCGCACATATAATCTGAAGTGTATGAAATCTAAACAGGGTGTGGTGTAACCTGCGGGGTTGTCTGCGGAACAAAACAGCCGGATTCGGCGAATTGTGGAGCTGCTCTTCCACAGCTCGCCTGCTCCTGTCAGCGGTCTTGTTCTACAGACTGCACCTGATCCTCTTCCATGGAGGGCTTCAGGTCATCCTGAATGCTGCCTTCCCATAGCGGGACTCCTGACCGGTAGGCTGATCTGCCGTTTAAATGGCCTGCTACCGGAGAGGTAATAAATACAAAGACGATAGCAAGCAGCAGCTTATAGCTGACCGTTCCATCGTGAAACAGGAAGTAGACAAACGCTCCGCTCAGCACACAGAGCACCCCAAGTGTTGCGCTTTTGGTAGCGGCATGTGAACGCAGGTACACATCGGGCAGCCGGACCAAACCGAATGCGCTCAGACCGCAGAATACGGCGCCTAGCAGCACCAGAATCGAACTGAACAACTCACCGGTCATGCCTGTCACCTCCCTCTTCAAATACAATGCCCCGTTCAATATATCTGGCCAGCGCCGTCGTTCCTATAAAAGTAAGAATGCCGATCACCAGAATAATCTCAAGAAAATCCTGTGTATCCAGCAGCATAGAGACTACCGCAATCATAGCCAGCACATGGATGCCTATCGTATCCAGCGCGGCAACCCGGTCAGAACGGGTCGGTCCTTTAAGCAGACGGTACAGACAGGCCAGCATAGCCACCGATAATATAATCAGCGCTGCGGTTAACAAAGTCAGACTCATCAGCGGGTCACCTCCATAATGGCTTGCTCAAAAGTGCCTCTGATCTGCTCGGTAAGCAGCTGTGCATCTTCAATATCAATGGCATGGATGTACAGGATCTTTCCATCTCCCGAAACATCAAGTGTCAGTGTTCCCGGTGTCAGGCAAATCAAACAGGATAATAAAGTGATTTCCCACGCGGACGTTAAGGTGGTCTCATAAGCAAAAATACCGGGACGTATAGCCAGCTTTGGACGAACGATATGACCAATCACCACAAAGCTCGACACCACCAGCTCGCGGATAAATATCAGCAGCAGCTTCAGCATTGCCCATACTCGTTTGAGATAGAAGGGCTGTGTCCATGACTTCCGCAGGATCAGCAGAATGAATATTCCAAGCACATACCCCACGATAAAGCTTGAGCCCGAACTGTTGTTATTCAGCAGCATCCACATGAAAGCAATCATCAGGTTGAATAGTATTTGCAAAGCCATCTCCTCTACTCCTTCATTACAGCTTCATTACAGCTTCAATATAAAGCCCGGGTGAGACTAAGATATCTCCGGCCTGCGATACATAGGTGTATACCCACTCCGCCCCAATACCCATTGCAATAACAAGAACAAGCAGTCCGGCAGCAACGGCCGAAGCGCTTTTTAAGTTGACCTTTGGCAATTCTGTCTCCGGTTCATTTCCCCAAAATGCCAGTCTGAACACCTTCATCAAGGAATACAGTACAAGAAAGCTTGACGCCAGACCAATCAGAGACAAGGTCAACATGCCGTTATCCAACCCTCCGCGAATGATCAGAACCTTGCCGGCAAAACCGCTGAGCGGAGGAATTCCCACAAGCGCAAGCGCCAGTATAAAAAACATCCAGCCGAGCAAGGGGTACTTTCTGATCATCCCCCCCATGTTCTTCAAGTGTTCCGTTCCTGCGGCAGAGATGATCATTCCTCCGAGAATAAACATCAGTGCTTTCGCCAGCATATCATGGAGCAAATAGAATACCGCCCCGTTCAGAGAATCAGGTGTCCCAACTGCCAGGCCAAAAGCGACAAAACCAACGCTGATGATGACATTGTAATTAAGAATACGGGGAATGTCCTGATAGGCCACAGCTCCCAATCCGCCCAGAATCATTGTAGCCGCCGCCATCCAGGCTATCCAAGGCTGGGTAAAGCCCGGATCGTTTACAAACAGGAGGGTAAATGTGCGAATAATTGCATACAAGCCCACTTTAGTCAACAGTGCGCCAAACAAAGCTCTGACCGCCGCCGGAGGTGCACTATACGACCCAGGCAGCCAATAAAACAGAAAGAGTCCGGCCTTTAAAGAAAATACAATCAGAAACAAAATGGCTATTACATTAAGTACACCGCCTTGCCCCGCTTCAGCAATACGCTGGGACAAATGGGCCATGTTGAGCGTGCCCACTGCTGCATAGAGATAAGCTACCGCCGCCACGAACAGTGTGGAGGATACGATGTTTATCAACAAATATTTGGACGTCTCCCGGAGCTGGAGCTTCGTCCCGCCAATAGAAATAAGCGCGTAGGAAGAAATGAGCATCACCTCGAAGAAGACGAACAGATTAAAGATGTCCCCTGTAAGGAAGGAACCGTATACCCCTACGAGCAAGAAATGAAAGAAGGTATAGTAGTAAAAGCGCTCCCGCTCCTCACCTATACTGCGGAAGGAGTAGAGCAATATGGCAAAGCTGGCCAACGAAGCCGTCAGCAGCAGCAATGAAGCCAACATATCGCCAACGAACACAATGCCGTAAGGCGGGGACCATCCCCCCATCTGCAGGGTTTGTATACCCTGATCGTGAACGCGTGAGACCAGAACAGCAGCAATGACGATATTCAGTAATCCGCTGGCGGAGCTAATCCAGCGCTGGAGCCGGATTCTTTCTTTCAGGAAGATCAGGATCACCGCTGTACATAGGGGGATCAGAATCGGCAGCACCAACAGATTGCTCATTCCTTCTCCTCCTTGATACTGTCGATTTCATCCGTACCCAGTGTCTGGTAGGAACGGTAGGCCAGAACAAAATAGAACGCAGTAACTCCAAAGCTGATCACAATGGAGGTTAAGATCAGCGCCTGCGGCAGGGGATCGACATAAGTCTCCGCATTGTCTCCCAGCACAGGTGCAGCGCCTTTTTTGAGTCCGGCCATTGTGAGGAGCAGCAGATGGACGCCATGTGTCAGCAGGGAAGTTCCCAGCACAATGCGCAGCAGACTTTTGGACAGAATCAGATAGACACCAATTGTAAATAAAATCCCTACAGCCACCGCCATTATGAGTTCCATTGTTTATCCCCCCCGATTGATAATATGATGTTCATGGTTACACCCACTACGGCCAAATACACGCCCAGGTCAAACAGAACCGCAGTCGCAAGCTCTGTATCCCCGAGTATAGGCAATTGAAAATGACCAAAGGCATGACTCAGAAACGGTGCATTAAATATGAAAGAACCTGATGCCGTAACAATCGCGATCAGCAATCCGGCTCCCGTAATCAGGCGGTAGTTCACCGGAAGAACCTTACGGACCGTATCCATGCCAAAAGCGACAGCCATCAGAACAAGCGCGGCGGAAGTCATCAGCGCTCCAATAAAGCCTCCCCCCGGATGGTTGTGGCCCGCAAAGAACAAATACAAGGAGAACGTAAGTATAATGAGGACAATTCCCTTGGACATGGTCTGCAGGATCACATCATTACTCCGCAGCCGTAAGGCTGAGTTTCCAGAATGGACTTTTCCGGCTTCAGTCTGACCGGGTTCCATTCTTAAATGAATCAAGCCATAGATGGCCATTGAGGCGATACCGAGCACCATAATTTCAAACAAGGTATCAAAGCCGCGGAAATCCACCAGAATGACGTTGACTACATTTTTACCGCCGGCTAAATGGTAGCTTTCCTTCAGAAAATACTCGGAAATCGGTTCAAAGGGACTGCTCCCCATCGCCGCCAAAGCAATTAAAGTTGTGGTGATACCCACACCAAGGGCGATAATCAAGTTCGGCAGCTTAAACCGCAGGCGCTCCTTCTCCTTCTTCAGCTTCGGAAGATATCTGAAGCAGAGAAGGAAGAGAATGACCGACACTGTCTCTATCATCATTTGCGTAAGCGCGAGATCAGGCGCCCGGAAGATGACGAACAATAGTGTTACCATATAGCCGACACAGCCAGTGAATAAAATCGCACTGACCCGTGATTTGGCAAACGGCACCGCGAATGCCGCAAGCAGCATAACAGCTATTACAGCTGTCTCATAAATGGACAGTGGCGCATAATGCTCCATGCCGAAGCTGATACCCGGTTGTCCAATTAGAGCGGCGAGCAACGCGATAATAAAGAAGCTGAAAATATACAGCAAATAATGACGGTTGGAGCCGGTCATATAGGCATTAGTTAGGCGTTTTGAGCCCCGCTCCAACAATTGAAGGCTCCCATCATAGAGATGGTTGAGCGTTTTCCGTCCGCTTGGCTTACGGTCCAAGACCCGTAACCGGCTGTAGCTTCGGTATAACAGCATACCGGCAGCGATAACACCTATGGTCATAAATATCTCCGGTGTCCAGCCATGCCAGAAATGAATCGAGACCTCGAACGTATTTTCAGGCGCCAATCCCCCGTTATGGATCGACGCCATGGCCGGCTCAATCAGCGAATTAGAAACAAGCTCAGGAAAGAAAGCAAAGACTACAGCAAGGGAGACCAGCATCACTGGTGACAGCAGAAGTCCAAGCGGCGCTTCATGCGGCATTTTATCCAGTTTAGCCTTCTGAAGTTTACCCCCAAAGGTCTTAAAGACGAGAATCATACTGTACACAAAGGTAAACACACTGGCAAGCCAGGCGGTTACCGGAAAAATCCCCATCCAAGAGCCAGTATTCAGTATGTCGAACTCACGGATATTCAGCATAGCGGTAAAGAACATTTCTTTACTGAGGAACCCGCTGAACGGCGGCAAGCCTGCCATGGAGAATGCGCCGATCAATGCGACCGAGAAAGTAATGGGCATGAGCGACATCAGCCCGCCCAGCTTGCGGAGATCCCGGGTACCCGTTTCATGGTCAATAATTCCGACAACCATAAACAAGCTGCCTTTAAAAACAGCATGATTCAGGAGATGAAAGAGGGCCGCTGTAGTAGCCATAGTATAGAAAACAGCTTCTTCCTTCCCGGCAAAAAAGGAAGCCGCCGAACCAAGTCCCAGCAGAGACATAATCAGACCAAGCTGGCTGATGGTAGAGTACGCAAGTAAGCCTTTGAGATCGCTTTGCTTAATCGCTTTAAATGCCCCATAGATCAGTGTGACCATTCCTGTGAGCGAAACCAGCCAGAACCACCCGGATTGACCTGCAAAAATAGGGGTGAGCCGTGCAACCAAATAGATTCCCGCCTTAACCATCGTAGCCGAATGAAGATAGGCGCTGACCGGTGTCGGTGCTTCCATCGCATCAGGCAGCCAGATATGAAATGGAAATTGGGCGGATTTCGTGAACGCTCCCAGCAGGATTAGCAGCATCGCCGGGATAAACATGGACTGGCCCGGCAAAGATCCGGCTACAGCTACAATTTCCCGGATACTATAAGTTCCAGTCATGACGTATAACAGATTAAATCCGGCAAACATACCCAGACCGCCAAACACCGTAATGAGCATTGACTTCATCGCACCGTAACGCGATCTTTCCCGGCGGTGCCAGAAAGCAATCAGCAGGAATGAAGAAATACTCGTGAGCTCCCAGAATCCGTATAGAACCATCAGATTATCTGACAGCACAACACCCAGCATCGCCCCCATAAACATCAGCAGGTACACGTAGAATTGGCGAATCCCTTCGCTGTGCTTACTCAGATAATAAATGGAATAGAGTACCACCAGAGCGCCCATTCCGGTAATCAGCAAAACAAACAACAGGCTGAGTCCATCAAGGTAAAGTGTAATATCGACTCCAAGTGAAGGCATCCAGGAGAAGCTTGTCATTAGATTTGATCCTGCTTGAATACTTGGGATTCTTGTCAGGAAGTAGAGAAATAGCGCTGCAGGCAAGGGCAGAACAATCCAGCCCACATGAAAACGCGGCAAATATTTAGTAAGCGGAATAAATGCAGCAAGCAAAAATGGAAGTAAAATTACAAGATGCAGCACGGTCCAGCACTCCTCCTCTTTTATTCATTCTCTAGTTTTCTGCTATTGCGGTTGTATCCATTCATTCTTTACAATTCTCAGGTATTGATAATTAACTTATTTTCCCAGTAAAAAACACGAAAAGAGCCCGCTTTTGGCAGGCTCCTCCGTTTGATTCCGTATACAATTACTGATAATTATACAGTCAGCGCAAGAAACTGTAAAGCCCCGTTCGAACGAATGAAAAAAGATAAAAACAATAATCCATAAATATTTATCCAATCTTTAGGTTTGGTTTAGAATGAGTAAAGGTTAGAGAGTTATATTGAGTAGGGGTGATTTATTATATTTACGATACTGATCGCTGATGACGAACTCGAAATCGTCGAATTGCTGCAGCTTTACCTTGAAAAGGACTACCATATTTTGAAGGCTACCAACGGTATGGACGCTTTACAGATCATTGGAGAGCATACCATTGATTTAGCTATCCTCGATATTATGATGCCGGGGATGGATGGATTACAGCTGCTTAAGAGTATTCGCCGGGCGTATCATTTCCCCGTCCTGTTCTTATCGGCCAAAAGCCAGCATCATGACAAAATTCTCGGTCTGGAGCTAGGAGCGGATGATTATATCTCTAAGCCCTTTAATCCGCTGGAGGTTGTTGCCCGTGTCAATGCTTTGCTGAGGAGAGTCCATCATTTTGATGTCTCCCCTGTGGACAAGGAGCCGGCGGTTGAGAAAATTGTACTTGGAGCACTGACACTAGATCTGAGCGAGTGTGTTCTGTATGTCTCAGGGGAACCGGTTGTGTTGACCTCCACTGAATATAAAATTCTTAAGCTGATGATGGAGGAACCGGGGCGGGTGTTCACACGTAAGCGAATTTATGAAGCCGTCTGGGAAGATTTCTACATGTATGAGGATAACAGTATCATGGTACATATCAGCAACATCCGCGAGAAAATTGAGCTGGACTCCAAGAAACCTGAGTACCTGAAAACCATCCGGGGATTGGGGTACAAAATTAATGCGCCTGTGGAAAACTAGAAACCAACGGCCGCTGCAAACGTCGCTTGCCTTTGATTTTTTACGGTTTCTTGTCATTGTTCTTGTCATTTCGCTTGGCGCTTATTTGTTTATACAGCTCGATGTGACGCAAAAACTAAAGGATTATCAACTTGCAGATCCGGATTTAAAGGTCACGGCAAGCCAATATTTGAATAATCCCAAATCCGGACCGGAAACCGGGAAATTGCTGCGCAGCCGGGGCTGGCTTGAAATCTTGGACGGAAGCAAGCTCATCAAAGAAGTGATCGGAAATAAACAGGATCAGATGATTAGCTACTCAGAGGAACAATTGTATAAGCTGCTTGAGAATGATCGAAGTCAGGATTATTACTATTCATTGTCCCGCTACCCGGGCCCTGGTTCGACAGACTGGCTGCTGCTGAAAATCCCACGGGACCGCATTGACATCTCCATTAACAGCTACCCGTTTATGTCCTATTTTAACCAATCGGTTACCTTCTATATTTTGATTGGAGCGATGGTGCTTCTGGTGCTGGTTGTTGTTTACAGCTATTCTGTAGCCCGGCGGATTCTGAAACCGCTCAAAACCATTAATGAAGGATTAAAGGAAATGATTCAAGGCAATTACAGCACCAGGATCTCTGTCCATGCCGAGCAGGAATTCGAGCAAATGGCTGAAACGTTCAACTACATGGCAGATATGATTGAGAAAACTACCAAGGCTACGCGGCTGGCGGAAGAAAGCAAGCAGCGGATGATGATGGACCTCTCTCATGATCTGAAGACCCCGGTCACCAGCATTCAGGGTTATGCGCAAGCCCTGTATGAGGGCCGCGTGGAGGATGTGGAAAGACAGCGAAAATATCTGTCATATATTCACAATAAGTCCTCCCAAGTCACTAAATTAATTCAAAATATGATGGAACTGCTCAAAACAGATTCGCCGGATTTTCTGTTGAAAATGGGGCATCACGAGCTTGGCGACTTCCTGCGGGAAATTATCGCCGATTCGTATGGAGAAATCGAACAAAAGCGGTTTACGCTTCAGTTCCAAGTACCCGATCAGGATGTTTATGCGCTCTTTGATCCTGAACTGCTGTCACGAGTGGTCTATAATCTGATCACCAATGCTCTGACTTATAATCCGCCCGGAACGACTCTTCGGATTGAGCTCATTCCCCAAGCCACCCGAATGGTCATTGAAATTGCCGATAACGGTGCGGGGATTCCTCAAGAACTCAGATCCACCCTTTTCGATCCCTTTGTGCGGGGAGATGAGGCCAGAACGGCATCTGGAGGAACCGGCTTAGGCTTGGCTATAGCCCTGAAAAATACGGAAAGAATGGGCGGAACGTTGGAACTGGCCAACCCCGGGAAGGAATCAACCGTTTTTAAGATCACTTTACAAAAATAGTCTAGCGCCAAAAGAAATAGCGGCAGTGCAGGACGATAGAAGAATGTCCTCGACTGCCGCTGTTTTATTGAAAAAATCAATTTGGCTCCGGTATAATACCGACCACGGTCACATTCACTTGCGACACTTTTAATCCAGTCAGTATTTCAAGGCTGCTCTTAATTTTTTGCTGCAAAAGCTGCGCGAGCTGGTGAAGGGGAGTGCCTAACACAAAAATCGGAAAGATGTGAACCGCCAGCTCTCCCCCGTTTATCTCGAGGTCAATAGCTTTATAGAAGTCATCTCTGTTTTTGCGTTTGGTTTTGCCTTCCATAAGCGCCTTCACTTCTTCCGCTTCCTGAATCGCCTTGCCGGCAATCTTCAATATGGCCCGGTTTGAGATTGTAATGTTGCCTTTGTTTCCGTTAATTAAGTTATTCATCCCATCGCCTCCTTCGATTTATACGAACTATAGTCCCTCCCACTTTTCTTTAAAGAACAAATGATACGTATGCTTAGATAAAATTTTGATGACCATATACACTGGAATAATGATCAGCATGCCAATGAATCCAAAGAAATTCCCCACTCCCAGCACAAGAACTGTTGTGGTGATGGGATGAATATCAAGGCTTTTGCCAAAGACCAACGGTGAAATGATGTTATCCTGAACCTGCTGTGCCACCAGAATAATAACCAAAGCCCACAATCCCACAGCAGGAGACTCAACCAGACCTACAATCACAATAGGAACAGATGAGATGATGGCCCCAAAATAAGGAATAAAGTTCATGATGACGGCAATCAGTGTCAATACAAGAGCATAAGGTAATCCGATCAAAAGGAATCCGAGATACATCAGGACACCCAGCGCCAGATTAACGATAACTCTGCTAACGATATAACTGCTGAGCGCGGCATCGATTTCTTTTGTAATTGTACTGGTTTTCCCGCGAAAACGTTTCGGAACAGCTCTTACGATGATTTTCCCGAATTTGTCGCCCTCCTTAAGCATATAGAACAACAAAATTGGAAAGGTAAACAGGATAATCGCTAAGTTGGAGACCGCTGAAAATAGCCCTGTGACATAACTGGTTAATAATGTGAATCCTTTGTTTAAATATTCATTTAATTGGGAGAGCAGGCTAAAATCTTCGGGGAAAATTTTCGAGAAAACCCCTGTCTTCTCCAACTCCACAATTTTATCGTTTAATAAATTGAAAAGATGGGGCGCATTTTGCACCAGATTGATCAGTTGCGATTTCAAGGGAGGCCAGACACCCCCAAAGAATGCCATAACAATGATAAACAAGAAAAGGTAAATCAGAAGGATCGCCGGTGTTCGCTTCACTTTCCACTTTTCCAGCAGAGGAATTAAAGGCCGCAAGATATAGTAGAAAAAAACGGCTAACAGCATCGGGATGAGGATCACACCCGTCAGCGCCTTAAAGGGTTTAAAAATAAAATCCACTAAAGAACCCACATAAATGATTGCAAGGACCAGCAGTATTGCTTTACCTATGGTAAGAAATTTATTAACATTTTTCATCTGCCATCTCCTGCTCTATCCAGCTTATTTGTATTAATATAGCGTTCCAATCTTTATACACTCTAAACTGAACCTAAAGATTAGATAAATATTATTCTTGCGGAAAGGAATGTTGCCTCCTCCTGTTCGATCGTCAGTACGATTAAGCAATACGTAGATGAGCAGTTACATCATAATATTACATTGCCCTCCTTTTCTGAACAACGCAGCCGTTCGGAATTGCATCAATAATTTATAATTATACAAATATCTGTAAAAATGAAGTGTAACTGTAATTCCATCAAGGTTTCATGTAATAAAGGTTTCATGTAATAATAGATCAATAACTGGTGAGGATCGGTCATTGTTTGAAGACAAACGATAATTTATTATAGTTTCATAGATATGAAAGCGTTATCAATAAAGAGGAGTTAGGAAATAACGTTCAGTAAAACCCATCGCACAAGTTGAAATTTGATTTTTGTGGAAGGGGATGGCATACCGGCCAATATGTACAAGGGGTTAGCAACCCTGCTGAAAGCTTCATTTATACAAATAGACAAAGGGGAGTGAAGCGATGCGCAGCCACAGCATGAGAAGCAACTCTATACGAAAATTCCTTTATATTTCGCCCTTTATGGTTTTACTTGCTGTCTTTGCGTACTACCCGCTCTATGGATGGGTGTATGCATTCTTTGACTATACGCCGCCTATTCCACTGTCACAGTCGCCGTTTGTCGGCTTTAAATGGTTTCATTCCTTGGTCGAGAACCAGGTGAAGGTCGATCAATTGCTTCAGGTCATCAAAAACACCTTCGGCATTAGCGGGCTGAGCATCCTTTTCTCTTGGGTGCCCATGATTTTTGCCATCTTCCTGACCGAGATCAAAGCCGTGCGTTTCCGCAAATTCATCCAGACTGTAACCACCCTGCCAAACTTTATCAGTTGGGTACTCGTATACTCCCTGGCATTTTCCATGTTCTCCAGTGAAGGCGTAGTTAATGGCTTTTTGCACCAGATGGGACTTGTTGACTCTCCAGTACTCTTTCTTCAGAACTCGGAGCATGTCTGGATTACGATGTGGGTATGGGCTACCTGGAAGACATTGGGTTGGTCGGCCATATTGTATATAGCAGCGATTATGAGCATTGATGAGTCCCTTTACGAAGCGGCTTATGTAGACGGTGCGACAAGAATGCAAGTCATCCGGCATATAGTTTTGCCAAGTATGCTGCCGACTTATTTTGTCTTGCTGATGCTCCAAATTGCCAGCTTCCTGAACAATGGGTTGGAGCAATATTTTGTTTTCCAGAATGCATTCAATAAAGACACCATCCAGGTATTGGATTTATATGTATACAACCTGGCCATGGGGGGCGGCAGCTATTCCGTTTCTGTCGCTATCAGTATGCTGAAAAGCCTGATTAGCGTGGTGCTTCTTTTTTCCGTAAACGGTCTATCCAAATTGTTAAGAGGAGAGGGCATCGTATGAGTGACAACCAGACAGGACTGGCGCCGAATGCCAAAGAAAATAACTTCTCCCCCAAAATTAAAATGCAGGTCAGTACAACCGACAAAATGATTTCGGCCACAATCTATATACTATTCTCGCTATTTGCCTTTATTTGTGTGTATCCGTTCTACTCGATCATTATCAATACCATCAGCGCCAACAATCTCAGCGCCAAAGGCGAGATTGTGTTTTGGCCGAAGGGGATTCATTTCCAGAACTATGTAGACGTGTTTAAAATACCGGGGCTGTGGAATGCATTTGTCATTTCCTTGGGTAGAACGGTAATCGGCACGATTTTGACGGTCGGGGCCTCTGCCTTTTTGGGATTCATGTTTGCCCAGGAGGATATGTGGGGGAAAAAATTCTGGTACCGCTTTACCATTATTACAATGTTCTTCAATGCCGGCATTATCCCTTGGTATTTGACCATGAGATCCTTGCATCTGACCGACAACTTCCTGGCGTACATTCTTCCGTCCATTGTTGCTCCGTTTTTCATTATCCTTGTGAAAACATTCGTGGAAGCTACGCCTAAGGAGCTGCAGCAGGCGGCCAGCATTGACGGTGCCGGAATCTTCACGATCTTCTACAAGGTTATCTTGCCAATCAGTAAGCCGATACTCGCGACAGTCGCCATATTCTCGGCAGTCAACCAGTGGAATTCCTTTCAGGATACGCTGCTTCTGGTTACGGACAGCAAATTGTACAGTTTGCAGTTTATTCTGTATAACTACATCAATCAGGCGAGCTCTTTGTCCACCATGGTCAATTTGCAGAATGCCGGATCAACGGCCATGGCAAGTCTGGCCACCAAGCAAACCTCCACCTCCATTCGTATGACTGTTACCATTATCGTTGTCGCACCAATCCTGCTGGTTTATCCGGTTTTCCAAAGATTCTTTGTCAAAGGAATTATAATTGGTGCCGTCAAAGGTTAAGCTGCACCATTATGATAAATTAAATATTCGGGAGGCTGTAAATGAATAAAAAAAATAAGTTGGCAAGAAAATCATTACTGTTGCTTGGCACCACTTTGCTTCTGGTAACAACTGCACTAAGCGGTTGCAGCGACAATTGCAACAATTCGGGTGCAGCAACGGGGTCACCTGATCCGGGTACGGCAACCGAGTCATCCGATCCGGGTACAGGAATCGATCACAGCAAACCTTTGACCATTACCCTGTTCAACAATTCGGCAAATTACCAGGGAGAGCAGACCGGATGGTACGGAAAGCTGATTAAGGATAAATTCAACATCACTTTAAATATTCTGTCTCCGCAGGTTGCCGGCGATCAGCTGTACAAGACAAGGTCGGCATCGGGAGATTTGGGAGACCTCCTTATTATTGAAAACAGCCAGTTGGAGGAATTGATTCCAGCGGGTATGATTATGGATCTCACGGACAAGATCAAGAATACAGAGTACCTGTCCAAATATGCAGACAATCACTTCAAGCCTTTCAATACTGCATTCGAAAGCATCAATCCGGATGGCAAAATTTATGCGCTGCCGACTTTTGTATCGGACACTTCCCCAACAACCTTCTCGGAAGAAATCCCTTACTCCAGTCCGATCATGCCTTGGGATTATTACAAGGGGATAGGCTCTCCCAAGCTGAACAACCTCAATGATTTGATGAATGCCCTGAAGCAGATGCAGGAGAAATATCCCAAGACACCAGATGGGAAACCAATCGTTCCGATTACCCTGTGGAAGGACTGGGACAACGGAAGTATGGAGAACGTCCGCTGGTTAAGCAACTGGTACGGTTATGATCAGCCAAACGGAACCTCAACTATTCAGTTGAATGCAAAGGGCGATATCGTTCCGCTCGTTGACGACAATAGTATGTACAAAAAAATCCTACAATTCTATTATAACGCCAATCAGATGGGACTCGTTGACCCTGACTCGCCGTCCCAGGATTGGAATAAAGTCTCTGAAAAGCTGACCAATAAACAGGTACTTCTCTTATGGTACTCCTGGCAAAGAGGCTTCTACAACACCATTGATAGAGGCAATAAAGGCGACGGCAATGTGGCCATTCCGATTGCCGATACTCATATTATCCAGAACAGCGATGCCTACTTCGGGAACGGAAGAGTATTTGCTATCGGATCTAAAGCGAAAAATCCTGAAAGGATCATTGAATTTATGGATTGGCTGGCCTCACCTGAAGGTCTGCGCTACTACACCAACGGATTCGAAGGCTTCAATTATGAAAAAACAGCAGATGGCAAGTATAAGCTGACTGAAATAGGGCAAACTGCTTTCCAAGAAAACACCCCCGTTCCTGAAGAATACGGAGGTGGAGGATATCAGGACGGTCAGAGCAAGCTCAATACTATGATTATGAGTGACTTTGTAGTAGATCCGGAAACGAATGAATTCTATAACAGCACTTATTGGAGCTCAACCATAGAAGCGAACAAGACGGTTCTAACTACGGAATGGCAGAAGGCTTATAATGCAACCACCCCGACAGAGTACTATCAGAAAAACAATATGATCGATATCGTGCCGAACATTAATACAAGTCTCGGGTCGGACTCGTCGGACATCAAAAATAAACGCAGTCAGATTTCGGATTATGTGAAGAACACATCCTGGAAAATGATATTCGCCAAGGATCAAGCAGAATTCGATCAGTTATGGAACAAGCTGAAGAGCGATGTGGTCGGTCTCGGTTGGAAGGATGTATTTACCGTAGATACGGAAAGAGCAGAAAAAATCGTTAAAATGCGTGCCGATGCGATAGCCAATAATTAAATACTGATCCACCAGGCGTAAGCGTATATCCTGCTCTAATCAAAGATGAGGGACGTTCTTCGCAGACATTATGGTCTGCCGGGAACGTCCCCATTTTGTCGTGCTAGGCTGAAGCAACGGTTATCCTTGAGCGGTCAGCTAAAAAATAAGCTTGGAGAACTGATACAAGCCGTTCTTCCAGACCGGCCAATCGTGGTCGCCGTGTTCTTCCACCCAGATATGCGGCACGGAATGCTGCGATAAATAGGCATGCGTCCGGTCGCTGACATTCTTAAGACTGTCCAGATCACCACAGGATAGCCAGAGCAGGCTGAGCAATTCTGCAGTCTTCAGCGGTTCCGGCACCAGCAGCTCGGGCAGCTGCGTATTGGGAGCCGGGGAGAATGCCCCGATCCAGGCGAACTGGTCCAGATTATTCAGACCGATATTCAGAGATTGCCCTCCGCCCATGGATAATCCGGCAATGGCACGGTGCATCCGGTCTGTCAGGACCGAATAATTCCCTTCAATATAAGGGATGAGATCATGAAGCAAATCTGATTCAAATGTTTTGAACGCTTGCACCTTGTCCGGTGCAAAAACATCTCCTTCCGCCCGGTCATTCAGCATCGCCCGGCCGTTGGGAAGCACGACGACCATCGGCTTCAGCATTTGATCGGCATACAGATTATCCAGGATGATCTGAGGCTTGCCGTGATTGTACCATTCCATCTCGTCCCCCCCAATCCCGTGCAGCAGATACAAGACGCTGTATTCCTGCCCGGCGGAATAGCCGGGCGGCGTATACACCAATGCTTTCCGGGTGTTGCCTACCGTTGATGAGGGATATTCTATAGTCTCGATCATTCCCCGGGCAATACCCTCCCTCTCCTTGTCATATCCGGTCGGTGCCGTCTGCATCTTATAATTCGGATTGCTTTCGTTCATTCCCGCTCATACCTCTCTTATCTATGAATGAATTGCCGCTTGAAAAATTGCTCGACCAGAAACTGCATCACCTCACCCGGAGGCTCCTCCACAAATTCTGCCTTGTCCGCAAAAAACATGCCGTAAGGTGCATCAGGCGTATACGGTTTCCATAGAGGCAGCTCCTCGCCGGTGGAATCTTTGCCGTTCGGATTGCCTGTGCCAATGAAATAGGCTAGATAATTGCACATCTGGCGGGCAAGATCATAATGCTTGCCCACAAAAGGCCGCCAGCATTTGGCCAGCGTTTCGAAGTGGAACCACAGATCTACTGAATGGAAGGTTCCCGGATCATCCCAGCCCGGAATTCCGGCGTCAAATGTGTAATAATACATCGGGACGCCGCTGCCGGAATCGCTGTTGGCCTTAGCTGCAACACGAACCGCATATTCAATATTGCTCACAGAAGCCTTTTGGATCATTTCCTCCAGCTTTCCTGAATCAGCGGCGCAGAGCTTAAGGTACGCTTCCGCTTCCCCGCCGAACATTTCAACAGCCAGGGCTCTGAATTCATCCACGCTACCGGCATCCGGAACAGCGAAAAATTCGGAAGAGGTATTTCCCAGCATAACCGGCACCTTATGGTGCTGCCCCTGCAGAAAAAGGTTATACGGGTTGCCCGGACAGTACAACTGGTCCATGACCGTTCCCCAGAAGCTGCCGTACTCCAGCATTTTATCGCGGATATAGAGGGCATCCAGCTTGCGGGCCTCTTCCAGAGTCGACACCCCCATAAATTCAAAGAAGGCAGTCCCCTCCTCTTCAGCCTGCCTGAGGGTTCGCTCCACCGGAGGCACCGGGTTGTTCGGGTACAGCGGAGTAAAGATCCCGCTCATAATCACGGCCCGCTGAAACAACCCTTCATTCTGCGGTGAAGTCAGTTGGCTCAGCACACTTCCGCCTCCGGCCGATTGTCCCCCGATTGTGATTTGGACAGGGTCTCCGCCAAAAGCAGCGATATTGCATTTCACCCACTGCGTACCCGCCTGCTGATCCAGATGTCCGAAATTCGCCGGAGCCTCGGGGGATTCCGCGGTAATCTCGGGATGGCTCAAAAAGCCAAACGCGTTCAGGCGGTAATTCACGGTCACTACAACAATCCCCCGGCGGGCAATGCGTTCGCCGTCAAACTCCATTTCGGCCGTATGGCCGACCTGAAGTCCTCCGCCAAAATACCATACAAAGACGGGAAGCTTCTCATCGGCGCAGACGGCCGGTGTCCAGACATTCAGGTAAAGGCAGTCCTCATCCATCGGAAGATCCGGATCGACCGACCATTCGCGGGTATAAATATTATTCACATCTATGACGGTCGGGGCCTGCAGCGAAATGGGGGCAAATTCAAACGCTTTCAATTCACCTTCCCAGTGTGGCACAGGCTGGGGAGCACGCCAGCGGTTCTCCCCCACAGGCGGGGCGGCAAACGGAATTCCCTTGAAGCTGGTTATACGCGGATCAGCCGCCGGCAGTCCTTGAACAATACCATTTTCCACACGCACTATTCTTAACATACCTTTGCTCCTCTCTGAATATAAGCGCTTACTTCTTTGTTTATTCGATCAGCAGAGGAAGTACTCCCTCTGCTTAATTGGAAGGGTACGGATTGAGGGGTTGAATGGTGCCGTCCGGATTGTACTTCAGCTCTGTATATTTGACACACCGCTTATGGTTGACGCCGTCAGACAGCGAGCAGTCATGGTAGAACAGATACCATTTCTCTTCAAACTGTACAATGGAGTGATGCGTGGTCCAGCCGATCACAGGCGACAGAATTTCTCCCTTGAAGGTGAACGGGCCCATAGGCTGCTCACTGACGGCATATACCAGCGTATGCGTTGTGCCTGTTGAGTAAGACAGATAGTACAGCCCGTTATATTTATGGACCCATGGCCCTTCGAAATACCTCCGGTCCTCATCGCCGGCAAGAATAGGCTTTCCTTCCACGTCCACAATGGAAATTTCCTGCGGCTGCTCCTCAAATGCGAGCATATCTTCAGTCAGCACCGCCACACGCGGCCCGATCGCAGGCTTGTCCCAGGCAGGCCCTTCTTGCTCAGGATTAAATTCTCCAGTCTGCCATTTCTCCAACTGTCCTCCCCAAAGACCGCCGAAATACATATAGGCCTGGTTGTCTTCATCGACAAAGACGGCAGGGTCTATGCTGTAGCTCCCTGGAATATAATCGGGCCGTGCCTGAAACGGACCTGCCGGAGAAGGAGAAGTCGCTACGCCAATACGGAAAATGCCTTCCTTGTCACGGGCCGGAAAAAATAAATAATAGGTATTATTTTTGTAAGCCGCATCCGGTGCCCACAACTGCTTCGAGGCCCAGGGAATGTCCCTCAGATGAAGCGCCTCCCCATGATCCACCACCGGTGAAGCCAGATTCTCCATCGAGAAAATATGATAGTCTTCCATTGCATATTGATCCCCGTTGTCATTGCTCGGTCCATCATGATCGAGATCGTGGGAAGGATAGATATAAATTTCACCTTCAAACACATGCGCGGACGGGTCTGCGGTATAGATATGGGTGACGAGAGGTTGGTTAGGCTTTGGAATTGATTTCATGTTGCATCTCCTTTTTTAAATTGTATATTTGATTGGAAACGGGGCGGTTTATCTCACGGTTACTTCTATAGATACCTTTTTCAGCTCCTGGTTCAGATCTTTATCCTCTGTCAGATCCAGGACCGGAACACCGTCAATGTCAAAATGCACGCGGCGCAAGCCGGAGCTTCTCGGTCCGTCAATTCCCGGTCTTGCGTGGTACGCGTTCCAAATGACTCCTTCCTCGTCTGTCACATAGGAATTGTGGCCCGGTCCATATTCCCCCGGCACGTTTCTTGAAGTCAGCAGTGGATAGT
This sequence comes from Paenibacillus sp. FSL L8-0340, assembly GCF_038593145.1. Classification (NCBI taxonomy): domain Bacteria; kingdom Bacillati; phylum Bacillota; class Bacilli; order Caryophanales; family Paenibacillaceae; genus Paenibacillus; species Paenibacillus sp. FSL L8-0340. The sequence goes on along the minus strand of NZ_CP151967.1, from coordinate 2,825,822 downwards.
TCCCCTTGGTCCAGCTGCAGATATCCAGTAAATTTGCACCCTTGTCTGCAGTTAAAAGCCCCACAACATAAGTTGCATCCACCGCTGCGCTGGCAAAGGTCAAAAATAATTTATCATCAGTATAGAGGGCGAAGGGCCCTTCATCCACAAAGGTGTGATTATTGGCCCAGCCATAATCAGGTTTTGTCAAAAGCAACGGATCACTGGTCAGCTTCCACGGCTCCTGCGGGTCGATTGTAGCAATATAGATCCAAGCTCCAAGATCGACAGGCACGAACTGGCGCTCTGACCATGCGGCGTAATGCTCTCCATTCCATTGAATTACGGTCATATCGAGGGAAATGGTCTTCCCTGCTTCGCACAAATTCGTACCGTCTTTCTTCACTACACGCCGGGGCATCGACCAATCGGCAGCGCACATCGGATTCCCGCCTGCCCGCAGTTTCATTACATGCGACTCCTCATATAGAAGTTCCCCCGGTGTTGCCGCATGAAAGAGATATAGCTCATCCTGAATGATATGAAATTCCGGCGCCCACAGCAGCCCGCCAATCTGCTCATACGTCTTTGAATCCAGAATCAATGCTTCCTCGGCTTCTACCAGACCGGGGATGGTATCGGCTTCCCGCATATACAGCGTGTGATTTTGGTCCGCGTCGTTGGTCGCAATGAAATAATACTTCCCTTTCCATTTTGCAATGCAAGGGTCCGCACGGTCGAACGCAATTGGAAACGGGTAATGATCCTGATGGACTTCACCGGAAATTCTGAAGGTTCCCGCCTTGTCCCATTCGATTTCGTCCGTACTCCAATTCACCCTTTTCAGCGATTTGGTGCCGTCGCTGTACAGCGCCGTGGCCCGGATGGCCTTCACGTCCTCTTCCGATGCAACTGTCACGCGGTCCGGGACTTTAATTGCAATGTTGGTCGGAACCGTAAGCTTACAGTAGAGCCTGCGGGCTACTTCCTTGGCTACAGGAATGTAGTTGCGCGGCAGAATCCCCTCAATATCGGCAAGCACTGTATCCAGAGTAAAAGGCTGCGCCGCTTCCGGTGCCGAGATATCCTTCAAGCTCATAATATTGGTTATAAAATTCTGATAACCGTTCCCCAGCTCGTCGATCCAGCGGATAAGGTAGCCCTTCCGGTCGGAATCGTACTTGCAGGAAACATCGCTTACAAAGGTATCGGCCTTAAGCTCCAGCAGTCCAACCTCGCTGTACTGCAGCAAATCACCGGAAGAGAACAGCAACACTTTTCCCTTGCTCTGGGCATCGGCTTCGCCTTCTGCCTCAGTACGAACGGCGATCACCCCGAAATTCCCCTCAGAGGTGTGGAACAGATACGGATTCTTCAAGCTCTTGGCCCGAAGTGTACCATCCTCATTCTCTGTCCCCTTGGTAAATAAAACGCCCGAATTATGGTTCAATTCCTGAAAAAAAAGCCCGTCATTGCTGTAAGCTAAATGCATGCTGTGCGCCAGTTTTGGAGCGTATACCATGTCCTCCTGCGGTAATCGAGTATAGCAAAGGATATAATTCCGCTCTTCGTTTTGTTGTGGTATCATGAAACAAATGACCTTCCTTCATTATTGATGATTTCTAATGACCATAAATTCGAATCTCAGTGATTAATTTTTGGATTTCACCAAAATTTCCTTAATTTACAATATAAATTATAGAGAAGCACTGAAATTCTAACAATGATATTTACTGATCATTAATTGATCTATCCAAAGAAAGGAGAATCCAATGCCCACGATTCACTACGTAGAGTATGACGCTGCGCATTCCGACGATTTTGTGTACAGCATACCCGAAGGGCTGGATGCCTGGCTTCTGGTGCTCACACAAACTGATGCGTTGTTTGAAGTAAACGGAGAATTGAAGGAGTTTCCGGCCCACTCTGTTGTTCTATATCCGCCTAAGCACTACATCTATTACCGTGCTTGTTCCAAAAAGTACGTTAACGACTGGGTCCGTTTCGATGCGGACGAATCCTATATTACAGAAACCACTTTGCCTGTTGGTGTTCCATTCTCGCTGCCGGACCCCGGCTATTGCCATCAGTTGTTTCAACTGTTGGCCCTGGAGAACACTTTTCAGAACGACTATCGGGAGATTTCCATCGACTACCTGTTCAGAATCTTCTTCAACAAGCTATTAGAAGCGTCCCAAGACAAGCTGAGTCCGCAATATTATAATCTTCTGGACTTGCGCAAAACTCTGTACAACAACCCGGGCCACCCTTGGACCGTGTCAACCATGGCCGAGTATCTGCACATCAGCGCAGGCTATCTGCAGACCATCTATAAATCAACCTTTGGTATTTCCTGCATGGAGGACGTCATTCATTGCCGGATTCGGCTGGCCAAAGAAAAGCTTGGCTTTGGCCCGCACAAAATTGCCGAAATCGCGGCGCTCTGCGGCTATGCGAATGTGGAGCATTTCTGCAGGCAGTTCCGGCAGCTTACCGGCTATTCCCCCCGGGCCTACCGTGATAAGATTTCCTCCAAAGAACCAAAAGTCCGGGCGGACCAATAACTTGAGAGCGACGCGCCTCCGGATCTCATCACGTTATTTCCATATTGGACTGTCAGCGTTCTATCACGTGTATACTTTCGGTCCAGCCTAATCCTGCCTGTGATAATGAAAATAATCGAAATCGGCATAACCGCCGGACTGTTTAGTCGCGTAATTGAACAGGCCAATCCGGTATCCCATAAAATGGTCCAGCGTATATTTCATATGCAGCGTCCGGCCAATCGGCTTCCAAGCGGTTCCATCCTCCGAATAGAAGAAATCGGCCTGATCCAGACTATCCTCAAAATTGAAATCAATTCTGAGATAAACCTGATCGCTGGTGAACTCCACACTCTCCACTGTCTCCTCGCCGCCGTCGCCGCCGTTGACACACATGCCCACATTGAACTGGCCTTGCTCCCCTGCCGCAATCCCAACAGTGCCGAACCCGTTTTGCAGGGCTACCATGCCTGCCCGGTCGCCGGGCCGCAGGCCGGAGAGGTCTAGCACCGTCTCCGCGCTGCAGGCCGGACCTTCTGTACGTTGCGTCAGCGTATTGCGTGCGCATAGGATGCTGTCTGCTATTTGACCGGTACGGAGCCGCAGAAAGCCCGGCCGCTCAGTGACAGACCATAGCCCGTTGTCTGGATTATGGTTCCACTGCCAGTTCAGTGCCAGCCGGTTGTTTACATAGTCGAACTCATCGCTGATAACAAGCGGCTTCGGCTCAGCGGCAGGAAGCTTCGTCGCAAAAACTTGAGGCACTCTGCCGTTCTCCCCGACGACCGGCCAATCATTCTCCCAGCTCATGGGAAACACGCAGGGAATCCGTCCGACAGCATCATGATCCTGGAACAGCACCGTGTACCAATCGCCACCCAGAGTATCTACAATCCCGCCTTGCGCAACACCGTGATTATGGTAACCCAGATCATCACTCAGAATAATCTTCCGCTCATAAGGACCCAGAAGCTCGCGCGAACGGTAGCATAGCTGGCGTCTGCGCCGATTGCCGATTCTCGGCCATTCAATAAAGAATAAATAGTAATAACCATTCAGCTTGTACGCATGACAACCCTCGATCCGCAAACCAATGTCTGTCCGTTCGCCTTCGAGCAGCAGTTGATCGATTCCACCTGGCTTCACAGCCGTAAGATCTTCTGTCAGCTCCTTAATACGGATACTACCATTACCGTAGATCACATAATTTTTGCTATCATCATCCAGCAGCAAACTAGGGTCATGGTGAAGCCCCGGTATCACCGAACGCTCCCATATTCCGTGTTCAATATCCTCCGTGCGGTAGATATAGAGCCGGTCCATATCATTGGATGAAAAACAGACGTAGAATATCCCGTCCTTGTGTCGAAGGGCTGCCGCCCAAGAGCCTTTTCCGTAAATACCTTTTCCGTCCTGCAGCTGGTGGGCCTCGTTATCCTCAAAGGTATCATAGACATAATTCACAATTTCCCAATCATTCAGGTTCACCGATTTCATAATCGGACAACCCGGCATGGAATGCATGCTGGTACTAACCATATAGAACACAGGCCCAACCCGGATGACGTCAACATCCGGGACATCTGCCCACATAACAGGATTGGTAATGATGGCGGTATTCATTGTATTGGCCTCCTTGGGATTAACTCCGCTGCTCTAGAAATCCCCAGGCCTCCAGCTTGAACAAGCCGGTCCCGCTCTCGCCCGCAAACACCAGATACAGGTGATGGACTCCTGCCGCTCCCTGGACCTCCGTCTTTAACTCCATCCGTTTCTCCGGCCCATTCGCGGCGGGAACGGACAGTTCGCCAATTAATAGACCTGTCGGTTCATCCAGATGCAGTTCGATGGTACCGCCGCCCTCAAGGCTTATGACGGAAGCACTGAATGCCCCTGCCCCTTTGCTTCCGAAATCGACCCCGGATAATCCGATCCAGTCGCCATTGTCAATATCCGTTACAAGCTGTTTTCCCACGACTGCCCCGAATTCCGTCTTAACGCCTGCGCTCCACCCTATTGTTGACGCTTCTACGCGTTGATACGGGCTTAAAAATTTGATTTGCTGCACACCTTTATAGTCTGCTTCAACATCCTGAATGGAACCATCCTCGTTATGAAAAAGACGGTTGAGATGCGTCGAACGGTAGCCGTTCGCAATTCCCTGTGCATTGGACAACGTCTGTGCGTGATAGGCGATGTACCACTCGTCATGAAATTGGAAAATTGCATGATGGTTATTTCCGGATACTCCGAAGAAATGTCCCGGATTCTTCAGGATCGTCCCTCGATAGATCCAGGGACCCATTGGATTGCTGCTCGTCATAAACGCGATTTCTCCCGCAGGAGGATTGCCTTCCGGACGTTCCCCGTCATAGAAATTTGAACAGTAGGTATAGTAATAGACGCCTTCTCGCTTATGTATGCCGGCATCCTCGAACATGAAGGGGGCAGGAATAACCTCAGCAGTACCCAGTACGCTGGTCATGTCATCTCCCAGCTTCATGACCCGTGCTGTGCCAGGCTCCGCGAATTGTCCTTCCGGGACACCGCCTCCGAAATAAATGTAGCCCTTGCCGTCGTCATCGACCAGAACCGCCGGGTCGAATAGCCAGGTTACATCCTCGACTCCGGGAGTGGAGCGCAGAATCAGCGCCTCTCCGATGGGGTCGATCCATGGCCCCACCGGACTGTCACTCGACAGAACGCCGATGCTGCTGGCATTATTAGCGAAGTACAGGAAGAATTTGTCCTTTCCGTCAATCACTTTATGGACCGCCGCAGGCGCCCATGACTGGGTAGCCCACTTGGCCGCCCCTTCCGGCCCGGCAACCTCGATCTCACCGTGGTCGGTCCAGTTGACCAGATCGGCGGAGGAAATTACCGTAATCGTACGGATGCTGCTGTAAGAGTTTTCTTTTACCGTGCCGTTCCCGTCGTACTCCAGCACGTCGTTGGTCATGTACAGATAGACCCTGCCCCCGAATACCAGGGCATAGGGATCGGCCCCGTATCTGTGCGCAACCAGCGGATTACCGCTTGGCGGTACCTTTCCGGCGGCCTGATTCATTTGATGTGTCATTTGATTCCCTCCATTGTTGTTAAGCGTTTCAAATTTCAGTGAATGTTATGATTTCGAAGCCGCCAGATCGACAAGCCGTCCGAACGAAGCTTTGGGCTGCTCAGTTAAGTCTATGATATCGTTTTTGTATGCGTTTACCATTACCAAATTAAAGAAGTATACCTATCATCCTTCAGAGTGAGCCTGGTTGCGGTAAGCGACTGGTTTCAGCGCGGTCCGCTTCTCAAACTCTCTTAAAAAATGATGGTAATGCACATAACCCACATTCTCTGCAATGTTCCGAACGGTCTCGCCCGTTTCAATCAGCCGCTTTTGGGCTTGTTCGATGCGTAAATTATGAATGTATTCGAGGATGCTGATTCCATTCTTCTTGATAAAAGCCTGGCCTAGATATACCGGATTGATATAAAATTGCTCCGCAATCTCTTTCACGGTTAGTGGCTTTGAATAATTGTCCTTCAAAAAACACTCCACCCGTATAAGCGGATGCCCGGAGCCGCGTTCCTTATGCTGCTTGATATATCCCATACATGAATTTAACAAAACCCGAAGGGTGTCCTCCAGCGCTCCGAGCGACTTTGGCTCTGTTTTAAAAAAGTCAAAAGAGTCGCTCCACTGCTCAGCCGTCCCTCCAAACTCCTGCACCAGATCTATGCTTTTCAGCATGATATCAACGCTGGTCATCTGTACAACTTCAGGCGCAGTCCTATTCTGTTTGAACATCCTGAATATCTCCTTCAATTTATCCCAGACTTTCTGCTCCTGCAATCTTTCCACTGCGCTCATCAGTTCCTCGGTCAGCTCTGCGGAAGGTAGATTATAGCTAAGCTCGCTCCGGGCGTTCATGGCGGAATCAATAGGCCCGCCCGGCTCCGAATAGAAAAAATGGCGGGAAGCGGCCCTTGCAGCCACCATATAGGAGACAGGCAGCTCCCGAAGCGACCGCACACTTGGCCCAATGCTGACAGCCCCCTTCACACCGTTCCCTGACAATGACAGCTCGGCATGTACCCGACTAGCCAGCTCCGCCGCTCGTGCTGAGCTATCCACAGCAATTCCCGCCTGATCGCCGGACAAATCAATGAACAAGGCGCCCACCGAACCAGCCAGTTCCCGGCAGATTTCCGAGATACTGCTTTTGGGGCCATCTACATGTATATAAGTCCACCCCGAAACCGCCTCGTCCAGACGATCCATTTGTTCGGCAATCTCCTCTTCAGACTCCGTCCACTGCCCTTCGAGCATACGGGCGATCGCAACGGGAAGAAGCTGGTTCGCCAGCATGTTCTGCTGCGTCTTCTGCTTCATGCGCGTTTCCAGCTCGTCCGTAATTGCAGCAAGCGCCTTCTCCCATTCCGCTTCTACGACAGGCTTCAGCAAATAGTGTCTCACACCATAACGGATTGCTGTCCGCGCGTATTCAAACTCACCGTAACCGCTAAGGACGATGAAGATGGGCGGCTCCATATCCAACTGGCGTGCGCGCTTGATTAGCTCCAGTCCATCGATGCCGGGCATGCGGATATCTGTAATCACAAGATCCGGAGAGCACTCAGTAAGCGCGGTCAACGCTTCTTCCCCGTTCTCGCATACTCCGCAGATTTCAAAGCCCAGCTCCTCCCAATCGGTCAACGTTCTTAATCCCTCTAAAGCAATCGTTTCATCATCAGCCAAAACCACTTTAAACATGAGATTCCTCCACTTTTGAAACCATTGCCAAATCTATGGGAATATTAATGGTGATAGCCGTCCGTTCATACTCGATGCTTTCAATGGTAAACCCGGCTCTGTCGTTGTAATACATCATCAGGCGCTTATAAACATTACGGAGCCCGATATTTTTACCGAAGTCTTGCTCCGATTGCAGGTGGGACTCGATCCATTCCAGCTTCTCCTTCTCGATTCCCTTTCCGTTATCAGTCACAACAATCATTAGACCTGTGTCGTTCATAGAAGCAGACACGTGAATCTTCCTTGCACCTTTGACCGACTGCAGGCCATGCTTGCAGGAATTCTCCACCAAAGCTTGTACGCTCATCTTGGGAATTCGGCAATTCAGCACGGCAGGGTCGATGTCCAGGTCGTAAGTGAATCGGCTCTGAAAGCGGAATTTTTCAATTTGCAGATACATTTCAATAAAGGATATTTCTTCTTCGACGGTAATCAGATCGTCCTTCCAGCTTAGCAGCCTGCGCAGAATAAGAGCGAGATTCCGGATCACATCGGTGACCTCTTCATATTTGTATTTCTTGCAAATGACCAATATGGCATTCAATGTATTAAAGAGAAAATGCGGGTCCACCTGACTTTCCAAATACTTCAATTCGGCCCTTACCTGTTCAAGCTCAAGGTCCTTTTTCTGAATTTCCAGCTTATAGACATCATTGATCAAATTGCGTATTTTCTCCGTCATCAGATTGAAGCTGCGGATCAAGCCGCCGATTTCATCCTTCCCCTCATACATATCAATGTTCTCAAAATGCTCGTATTTGACCAGCTTCATATGTTTGTAGAGCAGCCTTACCCGCATATTATAAGATTGTAAAATTACAATCATTAATAGTGTGGGAATAATTATCGTCAACACAGCAAAAATTAGTGAAACCCGAAGTGCCCGGCTCATCTCACCATTACTTTTTCTGCTTTCCGGAGTTCCGATCAGCCTCCAGCCCTCCGTATATCTTGCACTGCCCAAAGTTCGGACTATCTGCTTGGACGACGGCTGGCTGTCGCCCGTGTCAACGTTTAACAAGGCGTTTTTATCCAATGCGTAGAAGGATTGATCCGATTCCAACACAACACGGCTCTGCTCATCTAAGAGCTTGAACCGCAAATAGTCGCGCTCCTTCTGGAACAGCTCCTGGACATTGTTCAACCGCAGATCAATCCGCAGATATTTATGGTAGGGCTGTCCCGTAAAGTTATCCAATTTGCGGATAAGGCTGACAAACACCTCCTTTTGCGGCGGATTAAGCGGGTTGGTTCCCTGATACGCGGTTAACAGCACCTTGTCCGCACCACTGGAAATTTTGCGGTACCATTCACTCTCCTTGTCACTGTCGGAGAACACAAAGTAGCTGCCGCCGTTCTGGATAGTCGGATTCGTAGTATACACACCCATCCAATAAATATAGGAATGCAGAGTGCTGTATTGCCGCATCTTATCCCTTAGAACGCTGTCATAGGCTTCATAATAAGCCTCGTTATCCGGAAAAGCATTATCCAATATCTCATTAAAGTTACGGTCTGCGGCGACCGTATTGCTTATCGCTACACATTCATTCACGATTTGCATGATGTCATAGACTACGCGATCTACAGAGATCTCAAGATTGCCTCTTTCACGAGCATCCACATTACGGCTGATCTGAACATAAAAGAGGGCGTTAATGCTGAGAATGGGGACAAGTACGCACAGCAAATAGATAAACAGAAATTTATATTTGAGTGGAATATCGTTGACGAAGGCAGATGGTTTCCGTTTACCCTTCATGCCGCTTCCCTCCTCCCCTTTGAATTAGCCCTTCTTGTATACTGAAGGCGAGACGCCATTCAGCGCTTTGAACTTGGCGGCGAAGAAATCCGCGTCGGAATAGCCCACACGCCCCGCGACATCCGAAATGCACATATCCGTCCGGCGCAGCAGCTTCTTGGCTTCTTGAATGCGGTATTCATGGAGATATTCGTTAAAGGAGCTGCCACAGTGTTTTTTGATTCGTTGTCCCAGATAGGCGGAATTCACATGCAATTGCTTCGCAATGTCCTGCAGCTTCAGCTTCTCCTGATAATGCGCCCTAACATAATCCATCGCCGCCGATACGATCGGGTCCTCCTGAGGGTTGTCCGCTGCGGCGAACCATTCTGCAGCCTCATGAAATTCTTCCTCTGTCTGCCGCTCAAGCAGAGGCAAGCAGCAAGCGATGACCCGGGGCGGAAACCACTTATTCGCCCATATGGCCGTCTCCCCTCCTCTAGCGTCGATTTCACGGAGCAGCTCTGCTTTGATATTGGCCAGAAAAGCGTCGACCCATGCATTTGAAGTAACATCACTCGAGAAAATTTTGAATACATCGCTCAATTGAGCGCTTAACCGGTCAAGTTCCCCTTCTGTAACCGATTGCAGCAGTGATTTCCTCAGCCCTGCTGAAAGCGACGCCAGTTGATCCTTGTCCTGTTCCCGAAAAAAACCAATATCGCTATTGCCCAAGTCGGGTCGGTGTAATTCAGCCGCCAGTGCTTCATGATAGGCTGTATTCAGGAACTTCGCCCCGCGATGCTCCAGACTTGCCGAGAAATGTACATGACCGCTGTATTCAGTCCGCACCTCATGGACCCAGCTTGCAATCATCTTCGGGTCAAGCACCGGGCCTTCCTGCGGGGAAACCAGCAAATAGCCATGCTTATGGCTTCCGGCTGTAAAAGGATACGCGGTAATTTTGCGGAACGGCTCCTTGGCGTTCATGGAGCCAACCTGGCTTCGCAGCTGCATGCTGCCCGGCGAAGCACCCCGGGCCAATACACAGCATATCCGGGAATCAGGACGGATATTAAGCGCCTTCACCCCTGCCGCAAATTCTTCTTCTGGAGTGTTCTCCCGCATCAAAAGACGGGATATGGTTTCCATCTGCATGAAAGCGGAAACCGCTTCCCGCCTTGAAGCAACCTTGCGTTCAGCTTGTATTTGCTGGGATACAGCCTGCAGTGCCTCTGTGAGTTCTTTTTCATCCAAGGGTTTCGTCAAATAGTTGGACACACCATACTTAAGAGCTTTTTTGGCATATTCAAAGTCTGCATAACCGCTAAATATGATGAACTTAGGCTGGAAATCGCTTTCGGAAAATTTTTCAATAAGCTCCAGTCCGTCGATCACAGGCATGCGTACATCAGTTATGACCAAATCAGGCCGCGTGTTATGAATAAGCTGCAGCGCATCTTCGCCATCGAGAGCCTCGCCGCACACTTCAAAGTCCAGATCCTCCCAGTCCACCAATAATCGCAGCCCCTCCAACATCAGCGGCTCATCATCGGCAAACACTACCTTAAGCATTGCATCACCAACTTTATTTCTAAATTATGATTCCGATAAGCTGACCGTTGTTGAACAGGAGAAACCGCTTCGGTCGCTGCCGAAACGGTTATTATTCACCTTTGATCTATTTCAATAGATACGTCCAGTTATTCTTTAACACTTCCAAGGTTCAATCCTACCACGAAGTACTTCTGCAAGAAAGGATAGACGAACAAAATCGGCACGGCGGTAACAATGGTGATGGCTGCACGCATAGAAGCCGGTGTAACCAATGACTGCACCTGATTGTTCTGATTGCCCGCTATTAGCGAAGGATCATTATTCGTACTCATGATGGAACCGAGCAGCTTCATCATTTCATATTGCAGTGTGCTCAGCTTGATATCCGATGATGCGTACAGGAACGTGTCAAACCAGTTATTCCACGCGCCAACGGCAATGAGCAAAGCTATGGTTGCCAGCACGGGAGTACACAGCGGGAAAATGATTTTCCAGAAAATCCGGAAATCCCCCGCCCCGTCGATCTTCGCCGACTCCGTGAGACTGAATGGAAGTCCGCGGATATACGTCCGCATGATAATCAGGTTGAACGCGCTGACCAAGCTGGGAAGGATATATACCCAAAAGCTATGAAGCAGGCCCAGCTCTTTAATCAGGAAGTAGTTCGGAATCAGCCCGGCATTGAAATACATGGTCAGGATGAACAGCATGCTGATTTTTTTACGAAAAATATATTGCGGCTGCGCCAGGGTATATGCCAGCATGGTGGTCAGAAAAACGCCGAATACTGTCGAGAGCACCGTGCGGGACACAGAGATAAAAGCGGCATGGTAAATCGTCCCTGAAATAAAGACGGCTTTATAGTTTTCCAAGGTCCAATCACGGGGCCAGATATCGATTCCACCGGCAAGAGTGTCACTGCCGTCATTTAAAGAAACAGCCAGCGTGTGGAGGAATGGATAGAGTGTGATCGCAACCACAAAGAGCATAAATATCGTGTTAATTGTATGAAATACAACCGGCTCAATGCGGCTTGAACTTTTCGTCACTGCTTTCATATGGGCTTCCTCCTCTATACTAATCGCTCTTCGCCGAGGCGTGTTGCGATATAATTTGCGCTGAATACAAGAACGACACTGACGATGGTTTTGAAGATCCCTGCCGCCGTAGCCAGAGAGTAATTCCCCATAGAAATACCATACTTCAGTACAAAGATATCAATGGTCTGCGACCAGTCCACAGTGAGCCCGTTGCCAAGCAAATATTGGAGTTCAAAGCCGGCATCCAGAATATGTCCGATGTTCATAATCAACAAAATAACGAATGTAGCCTTAATTCCCGGAAGTGTGACATAGCGCATCTTCTGAAAACGTTTGGCGCCGTCTATGGACGCCGCCTCATACAGAGAAGGATCGATCGAGGTAATGGCCGCCAGATAAATGATAGTTCCCCAGCCCACCTCTTTCCACACGTTCGAAGCCCCGACAATGCCCCAGAAATATTTCCCTTCACTGAGCCACATAATCGGTTCTTTAATTAAATGAAGCTTCATTAAGATTATATTGACAATTCCATCATCAATCGACAGCGAAGTGGCAACGATGCCCGCCGCAATAACCCAGGACAAAAAGTGCGGCAAATACGAAATTGACTGAACGATACGTTTGAAAAACTTGACTTTGATCTCATTCAGCAGCAAAGCCAGGCCGATTGCTGTAACAGTACCAAGCACAAGGTTAATAAAGCTCATGGCAACCGTGTTGCGCAGCACCATCATAAAGGTCTCATCTTCAAACAAAAACTTAAACTGCTGCAAGCCTACCCATTCCTGCTTGCCGAAGGGGAGCGCCGGGCGGTAGTTCTGAAAGGCCATCAGCCAGCCCCAAATGGGAGCATAGTTAAAGATAATTAAATAAATAGCAAGCGGCACGGACATGAAAATAAGCTGCTTCTGCGTTTTTAGCGTTTTCCAGCTAAGGCTCACACCGATTTCCGGATCGACTCTGCGTTTTCTGGTCTTCTGTGTTTTGACCTGTTTGTCCAGTACGGTATCAGACATGTAGTGTTCCCCTCCTGTAGGATCATTCTCTCCATACTATCCGGATTAATGAAGAGCGGGAAATACGATTTCCCGCTCTGTTTCCGCTTTGAATTACTTCACGCTCCAGTTTTTGATGCGCAATTGAATTCCTTCATTTATCCGGTCTTCATATGCCTTGATATCCAGCTTTTGGATCTGCTTGACATAATCTTGCCAGACCTCTTCAAATTCAGCCGGATTGGCCATAATAGCCTTGGGCAAGTACTTGATCTGAAGGTCATTCAGCTTGGACTGCGCAAGCTGGGCTGCCGAGCCGTCCTGAAGAACGATGGAGTAGGCAGGGAAGTAGATATTATTTTCTTTGGGTTCCTTGAAGAATTCAGACCATGATTTCTTGTTATATGCCTTCAGGATTTTCTGATCGTAAGGCTTCAGACTGTCGAAGAATTCCTGCGGCTGAGTTCCTGCATCTGCTGCATTTCCGTCGCTGTAGGTACCTTGAATTTTAGGCATATACCCATGCATGGTTGTGATTTTGTTAGCTACCTGCCAGCTTGTTTTATCTGCGTTCGCCCGTTGCTCCGGCGTCCGGTAGAATGTGCCGTCTTCCTTCACTTCATAATCTTCGCCTTTGATACCCCATTGAATCGTTTTCTGCCAATCTTCCGTAATCATCTGATCCCAGAATTTGATAATCCGGACAGGGTCCTTGGCATTGATTGAAATCCCGAATCCGCGGTTGGTGCCGACTGCTCCGCGGTCACGGTACCATTCCTCAGCGCCTGGATAGAGCAGTGGGAAGCCGATATACGTATTTTCAATTTTGCCTTGGGAGATTAAAGACTTCTCGCCATCCTCAAAGTTCCAGTGCTGGTCGAACATACCGATGACCTTGCCGCTTGCGACTTTGGCCAAGTACTGGTCATAGTTCTGTACGAAGGCTTCCTTGTCCATCAAACCTTGATCGTTAATTTCATTAAGCTTCTTGTAATAGGTCTTGGAAATATCCTTATCGGCAAAAATCTGCGCTTTGTTGTTGTCTACAACAACGGCCCCGTCATTCGGATGGCCCGACAAATGCTCAGGAGCATTCTGAAGCGGGAATACACGCCAGTCGAAGTTGAGCGATTCAAATCCGATCATATCCGGGTGTTTTTCTTTATATTTAGCAATGATATCGAAATACTCATCCAGAGTCTTCGGTGTCGGATATCCCATTTCCTCAAGTACGGCCTTCTGAAGCCAGAAGCCTGGTCCCTGGTAAGTCGGTTCTGTGATTTTACCTTGATATACGCCATAGCTCGGCAAAACATAGATGTGGCCGTCGGTCTCATCCTTGATCTGATTCCAGACTGCAGCATAATGTTTTTTCAGGTTGGGAGCGTGCTTCTCAATCAAATCCTCAAGCGGAATGTAAGCCTTGGCATTGATTAATTTGTCATCGCCCGACATAATGTCCGGATAGTCTCCGCCGGCAATCATTACTCCCAGCTTCTGCTTCAGGTCGCCCACGAGAAATTCCATATTGAAGCTGACTCCGGTTTTTTCTTTGATCAGTTTGAGAATCTTGTTGTCGGCTGTAGGCTGCTGCCCGGGACCGCTCATAAATACCGAGAACGTTGCCGGTGAATTATCGTCCCCATTTGCCGCTGGACTAGCGGCTCCTCCATTGGCTGTATTGCTGTTCGTGTTGTTCGAACTACAGCCGGTCACTGCCAGTGCTAGCGCGAATACACCGGCTGCTACTGCCTGGGCGGAACGTTTTGCCGTTTTGTGCATTTTGTTATGCCTCCCTTTTTGGCTAGTTGCTTATATTTGTTCAATTCCTGGTGACAACTATAATTATACCTTCCAAGAATGCGCTTCCAATTCATAAAATAAAGTTCTTCCCCCCAAAAAATACGATAGAATGTAAGCGTTTGTTATTAATGGATGGAGTGATGCTTACAGAAAGGTTATTTCTGCGGGTGAAGCAAAAGCAATGCAGGACGATTTCAAGAAACGTCGATTGCATAGCGGAAATGGATTTGTCTCAATCGAAGCCCTTGCCAAGCGAAAAAAGGCTGGCGTTAATACGCCAACCCCAGCCAGAACTGTTCTATTATACAGACGCCCCCCTGGCAGGTGAATATAGTCTTGGAGCAGGATTTTCGTCCATTTGGTTAAGTCAGGCAGGTTGTCCACTATTTATTCTAATTGCACTGAGTCCGAATCCGTCAGAAAAGCTGACTTTATCCTTCTTTCCTTACCGGGTGAACGTATAGGAGCATCCGGCTTCTCCTGTGAACGAAACGGGGGCAAGACCGGGAGCTTCCAGGCAGCAAGGACCGGAAACTGTGCAGGTCACAACAGCTTCCGTAACAAACCCCTCCGCCCAGGTGAAACCGAGGGTATATCCGCCCCTCGCCCGCAGGCCTTTGACGCTCCCCTCACTCCAGCTTGTCGGCAGCGCGGGCAGCAGCTTGATTCCATCGGCATGGCTTTGCAGCAGCATCTCGGCAATCCCCGCCGCTCCTCCAAAATTCCCGTCAATCTGGAACGGAGGGTGGTTGTCAAACAGGTTGGGCAACGTAGAATGCTCCAAAAGAGCGCGGACGTTTGCATAGGCTTTGCCCTCATCCTTCAATCTGGCCCAAAAGTTAATAATCCAGGCCCGGCTCCAGCCGGTGTGACCGCCGCCGTTCGCAAGCCTGCGTTCCAGCGTCGTCCGGGCGGCTTCAGCCAGTTCTGGCGTATGCTCCACGCTAAAGGAGTCGCCGGGATAAAGTGCAAAAAGATGGGAGATGTGGCGATGCCCCGGCTCCACCTCTTCATAATCCTCCATCCACTCCTGGATCTGGCCATATTTCCCGATTTGTGGTTTGGGAAGCCGCTCCAGAGCGGAGGTGAGTTCTTCGCGGAACGCCTCGTCCCTGCTGATAATCTCTGCACTGCGGATGCAGGCTCCAAACAGCGCTTCTATTATCTGAAAATCCATCGAAGCCCCGGCGCAGAGCACTCCCGACTCGCCGCTTGGCAGCTTATAGGTGTTCTCAGGGGAGACGGACGGGCAGGTAATCAGCCGGCCTTCGGCGTCTTCCATCAAATAATCAAGCAGGAACTGGGCCGCCTCCTTCATCGTCTCATACGCCTGTGCCAGAAAATAATGATCCTGGCTGAACCGGTAATGCTCCCAGAGGTGCAGGCACAGCCAGGCTGCCCCCAACGGCCAGAAAGAAGCCGGCAGGTAGGTATCCTGCGGAGCTGTGTCTGCCCAGATATCCGTATTGTGATGTGCTGTGAACCCCTGGCAACCGTACATAACCCTGGCTGTGACCCTCCCTGACTCCCGCATCCGCTCGATCAAATCAAACAGTGGCTCATGGCATTCAGCCAGGTTGCAGATTTCCGCAGGCCAATAATTCATTTGCGCATTGATATTGATCGTGAATTTGCTGTCCCAAGCTGGGGTGAAGCTGTCATTCCAGATACCCTGCAGATTCGCGGGCAAGGAGCCTTGACGGCTGGAGGAGATAAGCAAATAGCGGCCGTACTGGAAATAGGTCGCTATTAGCTCATTGTCCTCCTCTCCCTTCCGGAGCAGTTTCAGCCGTTCGTCGGTCGGTAAAGCACGTTTATTTGGGATCTCCGGCAGTGCCAGCTCAACTCGTCCGTACAGTCCGCGGTAATCTGCGATATGCCGGGCCAGCAGATCTTCGTAAGGAACCTGGCTCAGCTCTTCCAGCCGTCTTTTGGCATAAAGCTCCGGATCAGGATGGCGAAACGTGGTTCCTGCGGCCAGCAGTAGCGTAACCGAGCATGCACCATCCACAAGCAAATACTCGCCAATGGTCCGGCAGCTACCTTCTTCCGTGACAGCCTTTAAGACAGCGGCAAAGGAGCTACCCCCTTTGCCGCCGCAATCTCCGCTCATCGCCAGTCCGCTGTTCTGCCATTTCTCTGTTTTCTCCAGGTATCTCCAGCTGTGACGGTTAAACCTCGCCTTCAGGGAAACCCCTTCCTTATTACCGGTGGAAATCCGAATGACAATGGCCTGATCCGGGTAGCTAGCAAACATCTCGCGGGTATACCAAACCACACCGATCCGGTAACTAATCCGGGATACGCCGCACTCCAAATCAAGCTCTTCTGTAGTCATCGGCAGGCTGTTCGTGACCTCCGAATGACAGCAGTAGCTCACCCAGCGGCAAATAATGCCGCTGCGCTTCGGGCAGTCCCGCCATCGACATTGAAGCCAGTTTCTCCGCCTCCAAGAGCCTTCCCTCCAGAATCAGCTTGCGAATCTCGGGTAAATGAGGCAGCGCGTCTTCGTTGTTGCGATCACGCGGACCGCCGTACCATACGGAATCCTCATTAAGTTGCAGCTTCTCCTCGGCTGCACCGCCAAAAATCATAGCACCGAGCCGCCCGTTTCCAATCGGCAAAGCCTCGTTCCATTCTCCCGCCGGTTGTCTGTACCACAACTGCTGCTTATGTTCCATGCTTGTCATGATTGTTACGCTCCTTAAATCTGCCTAATAGTATTGAACATAGCGATACTATATCGTGATTAGTCCAGCTCTACCAGCGCCTTAATCATCTTCGATTCAGGCTTGAGCCAGTTCTCGAACTGGCCAATCATGTCTGCGAACGCACTGCGGTGGGTAATGTAACTGCCGACATCGATGTAACCGTCCTTGATGGCATCAAGCACACGTTCAAAGTCCTCCCGAGTGGCATTTCTGCTGCCCTGCACCGTCATTTCGCGCGCATGAAAATCGGGATCATTGAAGGTAATCATGCCTTTCACCAAGCCAACATAGGTCAAAGTTCCTCCATGGCCGACAAGCCCAAAGGCACTTTCCATGGATGAGACGTTGCCGGTGGAATCGATGACATAGGGCAGTAAATTACTTTCCGTAAGCTTGGACAACTGCTCCTTTGGCTCGCGTAGTGCGCTCACCGTATGCTCAGCCTGCGCCCACACCTTGCAAAAGTTCAGACGTTCGTCATTAACATCCATCGCAATCACCTGTGCACCTGTGTATCTGGCCATAGCCATCACGCCCAGTCCGATCGGTCCGGCACCGATAACGAGTACCTGATCGCCAGCACCAAGATCCGAGCGCCGGACGGCATGCGCGCCAATCGCCAGCGGCTCCAGCATCGCCGCCTGATCCAGCGTCAGACCTTCCGTCTTCAAAAGATTACGGACGGGCAGGGCCGCCCGCTCCTGCATTCCGCCGTCCAAATGGACGCCGAACACCCTCATCTTCTGACAGCAGTTCGTTTTTCCGCTCAGGCAGGCCCGGCACTCGCCGCAATGAAGATATGGAATGACGCTGACCTGGTCGCCAACCCGTAGCCCCTCCGGGTTAGCGCCAATGTGCTCAATCGTCCCGGACAGCTCATATCCAAGCACGCGCGGGTAGGTGAAATAAGGCTGGTTCCCCCGGTACGCATGCAGATCGGTTCCGCAAATGCCAATCCGCCGAATCCTTACAACCGCTTCTCCGGCCTGGGGCTGCGGCTCCGGCAGATCTTCCCTGTACACGAATTTTCCAATTTCCTCGCAGATAATTCCCTTCATTATAATTGCTCCCCGATCCGATCTTGCCCTTCATTCCACTCCGGCCGGCCGCTCGGCCATGTTACGCCGTCAATGGGCTTCAGAATTTTCAGCACTTCCTCCAGCAATTGTTCATCCATTGGCTCTTCCGTCCACAATATATTGTTACGGATATTTTCCGGTGTCGCCGTGCTAACCAATGTTGTCGGAATCTGCTCATTCGCTGTGGAAGAACAAGCAGTACAAATATACCCTGCCTCCTGAGCACGCTGAAATAATAGAAAGTGAAATCGATGCAATTCACGAGGAATGGGAGCAGAGGCGCCCGGACGGTGGCCATGCCATGGCACTCTGCTCCATCTCGTGCTGCTTCACTTAAACCGGTATTGCTTGCCGCAGGCCGCTGAGCCGGGCGCCCCGAACGCATTGGTCCCGGATTGGTTCCGTGAAGCGCTCGCCTATATAAACGACCATTTAGACCGGCCGCTGGAGCTGGGTTCGCTGGCGAAACGGGCGGCCGTATCTCCGGCCCATTTCAGCCGCGTCTTCAAGCAACGGCTGGGTATGAACGCGACCGATTATATTTCGACCAAACGGATTTTTGCGGCCAAGGATGGCTTGCTCCATCCAACGACAAAATCGAGCAAATTGCCATCCCCTGCGGCTTTGAGAGCATGCCCCATTTTTACCGCACGTTTAAAAAATATACGAACATGACTCCCGCAACTTACCGTAAGGGCAACAGGCCACACTAAGGCACTCGGGTGCAACCAGGAATGCCGGGCCGAACATTAACTGATCATCAATCTGATGAGTGCGTACATCTTCCCGTTAATCGAAGGCCAAGTGCGCGAAACATCGTACCATATGCTTCGCGTTCATCGCATGTAAGTCTTCCGGTCTTTAGCCATCGGACCAGCTAACCGGCAAGAAAAAAAAGTCAGCACAAGAGTATACCCCGAGCGCTGCTTTCTTTTTAAAAAGTTTTCGAATTCCCCTTGGGATTATTCCAAAGTAAATGAGGCCAGACTGGCACCGCCATTGCCGGTATACGTAAAATACAGTGCTTGTACACCGTCCGGAATAGCCAGTTCAGTAGAGTATTCCTTCCAGACATTTGCAAACCCTACCGGTATCCGTCCGAGAGCCGGTCCGTCCCACGACGTTTTTATTTCAAACTCGCCCTGGCAATATCCGCGCACCTTGATTTTGATTTTGGCGACTCCCTCGCACGAGAAATATTTAAAACCGGCGGTAGCCGAATCAGTCATATTGGCAATATAGCCGATTTCCTCGTCGCCATCCCTGCCGTCCTGTGTAATCTTCGGAAACCGGCTGTCCATCCATGCTCCGGTCCGTCCAAAGCCTCCGGTGTACATTTCCTGATCTTTGCAGAACAAGTGGCAGGCAAGATATGCCGGATATTCACCCCGGCCCTCGAGCGGCCCTCCGTTCGGACCGCAGGATGTTACCTCCACCTGGGGAATAGTGCCATCCCCGCGGAATTCCATCCTTTCGATGCAGCCCTGCCGGCAGAATGCCGTCCCGTTGGTGTGCCGGTGATAAAAAATGTACCATTCGCCGTTGATTTGGGCGATGCTGCCATGGTTATTGCCGCCATAACACATCGGCTGGTCCGCCGGCTTGTACGTATCGATATGAAGATCGCAATTGCTGACAATGACTCCCTGGTAGGTGAAATCTCTCGTCGGATGCTTGCTGGTCGCATAGCACAGCTCATGCATGGAGATCGAGGAATAGATAAGGTAGTAGGTATCTCCCCTTTTGCGGATGGAAGGCGCTTCAAAGAACTCGTAACCTTCGAAGCCGCTCCCCTTGCTGTAGGGCTGGCTCGGCGCAACAAATACAGGTTCTTTAACAATTGTGAGCATATCCGGGCCAAGCACCGTTGCCATTGCGCCATGTCTGGATTGGTCTCCATACGCGCAGAATCCGGTGTACAGGTAGGTGTTCTCTCCTTCGGTCAGTACGCCGGGGTCAAACTGCGGCTCGTCGCCTTCCCGCTCTCCAAGGCGTGTTCCATCGGCATATCTGACATAACCGTAGAACATATACTTGCCGCCCGGCTTGTCGCAGACAGCCACCGAAACGACGGGAACCTTGTCCAGTACATAGTAGAGATAATACCGACCGTCCGGCCCCACGGTGACATCGGGAGCATACAGGCACATGCTGCCTTCAGGATTAAACGGGTCATCCGTAGTCCGGTAGATTACGCCCTCATACCGCCAATCGGCCAGATTGTCCTCCGGTGCCGACCAGCAGACATAGTCATTCAAGCAAAAAGCGTGTCCGTTAAAACGGTCATGCGAGCCATACACATACACTCTGCCTTCAAAAACATGCGGCTCGCCGTCGGGGATATATTCCCAAGACGGGAGATACGGATTGAATCCTTGTTTTATTGCCATCGCAATTTCATCCTTGTCATTTATTGATTTTGTCTGTTTATGTGTGCATTCTTCGCCGGTGCCATCAAGGTCACAAACGGCCTCTTTGACATAAAGCTCCTTGTGCAGTTGAACCAGACCATGATTATGAAAGGTAACCAGATCCGGGGAGGTCCACAGAAGAATATGTCCTCTGCTTTCTACGTCATCATCTCCCAATGCATCAACTCTGACCGTGACAATGCCGAAAGAGCCGCTGTCAGCCGTGCGGAACAAATTCGGGTTTAGCGAACAGTATGCCATAGTTCCGGTTCAAAGCTTGAAATCCGTTATTATCATCCGCGCAGGCAAAATGAACGCTGTTGCTGAGAGACTCGGTGTAGTCCTGGTTAGATTTGCGTCTACAGACTGTAAGCTTCCTATGATTTTCCACCCTATTCCTACCCATCACCCTTACATTTTTTTTGCTTCACGGTTTGTCCATTACAGTATAGTGAAACACCTTGATCGAAGTCCATGACATATAGCCACTTAACATTGATCTATTCTTAGATGTTCCGGAAATGATTTGCGGTGTGGAGAACCAGGCCTGAATCATCTATAAATTTCAAGGAAAACTCTTTAATTTCTATACCACCGCTTATGTTAGACTTTGAGAAAACCATATCCAATGGAGGATTGTTATGAACATCTTCCTCTTCCTAAGAACGGAATGTCGGAGAGGCGATCCGATGTGGGATCCGGCGACCAAGCTGATTAAGTTCGTTCCTGAAACTCCTTTCAGCGATCCCTCTTACCATCTGCCGCATTTCTATGAATTATTTGCCCTGCAGTCGGACGAACAGGACAGAGCGTTCTGGAAAAACGCGGCTGCCAGAAGCAGAGCCTATCTGCAAAAGGCTTGCCATCCGGAAATCGGCATTTCCCCCGAATATAAAGGTATGGCTGTTGTTCAACAAAAAATATCGCACATAATTCTATGTATCCTATTACATAATACACCCTCTATCGTTACAGCTCTTACACTCTCAGCCCAACTACTCATTGGCTTTAATCTTTTTTATTATTACTTCGTTTTCTTCTATTATTACTTGATATTCAACAATTTCCTCTTTACCAAATACTTCGTTAAATTCTTTACTCACCGAGTAATTTTTCTTCGGATTTAATGTAATCTTAAATGTCTGTTTCCCATCTTCCACCCGGAACTTCGCAACTTCCCCAGGTTTGATATTACTATCGATTAAAGAATTAATTAGCGTGGTATCTTTTTGTTTAACAGTAACAACTACGCTTTTTAAATCCAACGGGCTATTATTAGTAATCATTAAGTTGTATTCTTCATTCTCTACTACCTCTGTATCACTTGATCTGTCACACGCAGATAATAAGACTATAAGCAATGTAAGAACAGTTACTAATCTTATCCTTGTCAAAATGATCACCTCTCTGCTCTGTTAGTTTATTGTGTTGATTGAAAATTGAAAAAGCATATTGGTTATACCAGCCGAGGTACACCAATCACTTATGATATCAAAATCTTCAATGGACAACCTCTCTAGAACGATACCTTTAGTATTATTCGTCATAAAAGAACACTTACCTTTAATTGAAACTAACCTGCCCGTGGGACTTGAACCCGGGCGCTATAGTGTAACTTCAATGGACAATCCAACTTGGACGTTGCCAAGATTGAGCTGAAAGAGAAAACTCCATACAAAAAGCAGCGACTCTCCTTTAGAGAATCGCTGCTTTTTTTCTCATTTCATTATTATTATAGCTGCTCATTATCATTTCTCGGCGCAAATCATGAACATCGGTGTTGAACGGTTCAATACTTGCTGCTTCTCATCCAGTACTATGGCGTTCAGGTTCTCTTCTGTATATACAACGGAGAAACCCTCTTCCTTGAGGGTCCGTACATCCCACTCCGGACGCCACTCTCTGGTCAGCGGCAATAAAAGGCTCAGACGGTCAGTCTCCTCGATGTCCTTGTGATGCGGAAGCTCACCAAAACCCCTGTCTATGTAGGCCTGCTGATCCTCGGCATGCTTCAGCTGCATCTCTTCGTCCCACAGATGACGGTTCCAGTTGGCATCGAAAACCAGCAGCCTTCCCTCCGGCTTGAGTACTCTTCTCCATTCCTTGTACGCTGACTGCGGATCGGCAAGGCTCCAGGTGACATTGCGGCATACGATCAGATCGAAGCTCTCCGCTGCAAAGTCTAGCTTGTGTGAATCCATCTTGCGGAAAGTAACGGGGACACCTTCCCGTCTGGTATGTGCTCTCGCTTCTTCCAGCATATTGTCTGTGCAGTCGACCGCAGTGACCAGATGCCCGGCACTGGAGAGAATCACAGAGAAGAAGCCGGGACCGCAGCCAATATCAAGAACATGCAGTCTATCCTTCTCCGGTGCATTCGCCAGGATAAGCTTCAGCCATGCTTCCCGCTGGAACCCGTTCAGTTCCCGCTGAATGCCTTCACTATACAGCTCTGCTTCACCTTCCCAATATGTTTCTACTTCCTGCTGGATACTCATGTATCATTCACTCCTTCTTGGCTATAATCATGAACCGGTTTACATTCTGGTAGCCGTATTTCAAATAATTGAGCGGCATCGCACGGGCAGGAATAAAGTTCCGCTGAACATCTATGCTGCGGAATCCGGCCCGTATCAGCGCTTTCTCATCGGCCTCAGGCCGCAGTACATTAACAAACGGCAGCTCGCTTAGCATACTTTTATCCTTATTACTCCGTTGCCGGATTCTCTTCTCTGTAAGCAGAATCAGTGTCCAAGACAAGGCATACCATAGTCTGCGAAATACCGTCCTGCTCTCGTTATACAAATAATTACCGTCAAAAATAATCAGGGTCCCTCCAGGCTTCAGAATCCGGTACCACTCGGCATAAGCCTTCTGTGGATCGGGCAGCGTCCATACCACATCCCGGCAAACTACTGCATCAAAGCTGTCGTCCAGTTCAGCATGCAAATCCGCAGCATCGCCGACATAAGCAGGAACATTGTATCCAAAACGTTCAAAATTCTGTGAAGCTCTATAGATCATCCCCTGAGATGCATCAACGGCTGTAGGCAGATGTCCCATTTGCGATAAGAGGATGGAGAAAAAACCAGGCCCGGTTCCCACATCCAGCACCTTTTGCTGGGACTTGATTCCCAAGCCTTTTGTAAGCAGCTGTTTCCACAGGTTAATGGTTGTCTTGCTGCGGAATTGGGTCTGTATGACTTTGTCATAACTCTCCGAGCTTGAGGTCCAATACTTCGAAATTTCTCTCAACATCATTCTCCACCTATATCCAGCTGATTCCAGAAGATTGGCGAGAAGGTGGTATACCCGGCTTTGAACCCTGTTACTCTCTTGTTCACTGCCAGGATATCATCAGGGAAGTATATAGCAGCAAACATGGCCTCCTGGTACAGCTTGGTGAAAATAGAGTCATAAGTGCTCTGGCGTTCCTGCAGATCGGTTGTACCTACGGCCGTGTCAATCAGTGATTCCAGTCCAGCATCTGACCAGACCACAGCAGGTGCTTCCTCAGTTTCATGGAATAGAGACTGGAGGAACGCATGCGGATTATATGCATCATCGTAGGTCCGGTACATGATCAGATCATAAGCTTTGGTTGTCCATAAGGCATCGTAATAGGCATTAGGCTCCAGAACCTGAAGATTCACAGCAATCCCAATCTCTTTGAGTTCGGACTGAATCAGCTCACTGATCGATTTCCATTCCGGAAATTCAGCCTGCTGCAGTACAAAGTTCAGCTCAAGCGGCGTACCAG
Source organism: Paenibacillus sp. FSL L8-0340 (assembly GCF_038593145.1). Taxonomy (NCBI): domain Bacteria; kingdom Bacillati; phylum Bacillota; class Bacilli; order Caryophanales; family Paenibacillaceae; genus Paenibacillus; species Paenibacillus sp. FSL L8-0340. Next base: position 2,801,390 of record NZ_CP151967.1, on the reverse strand, counting down.
CCTTCTCGGCAATTCCATCTCCGTTTGAATCACTATAACCTGCATCCGCGAGAAGCTGTTTCGCATCCTCCGGATCGAAGCCGTACCAGGTATTATTGGAATCCGTCACATAAGGAACAGTCTGCGGGAACAACCCTTTAGCTTCACTGCCGATGCCATCCATCAGATCATTGACGATGCTTTTTTTGTTAATAGCCAAATTAATGGCTTTACGCACATTCAGATCTTGCAGAGCGGGTGTATTGTAGTTGAAGATCATGAAGTGAGAGTTTGTTCCAGGTGCTTTTTGCAAGCTCAGTGAGGAAGCCGCTTCGATCACGGGTACACTTTCCACCGGAATCTTACCCATTTGTCCCCCGGCAATGTCTATATCCCCGCTTTGCAGCGCCAGTACTCTGGACTGCGGGTCAGGAATGACCTTCAGAATGATTGTGGACAGCTTCGGCATTTCTCCCCAATAATAGGGATTTCTGACGAGTACGGCTTCCTGATCGGTTGTGAAGCTCTCGGCCATCCATGCCCCGGTTCCAATCGCTTTGATGAATTTGCCGGTAACATCCCCTGCAGGCTCCACCGCGGAAGGGCTGATCATCCGTACTGGTCTTGCAAAGGAAAGCTCTGTCAGGAAGGGATAATAAGCTTTGGTGAAGGTCATGGTAATCGTATGCTCATCCACAACATCAATAGATTGCATCGCTGTAGCCACATTCAACGAATTGGCCGGATCTTTAATCCAGCGTTCAAAGGAGAATTTAACAGCTTCAGCATTAAACTCCGTACCATCTGAGAATTTGACTCCTTGGCGGAGATGAAAAGTATATACTTTTCCATCTTCGGAAATATCCCAGGACTCCGCAAGAGCCGGCAGAATTTCGCCCTTTTCTCCGTACTCCACCAATCCGTCATATATCATCGCATGCACATTCATCGAGCCCTTATAGGCACCGGCGTCCAGCTGATCCATACCGGCATCAGCCGATATAGCAACAGTGATTACCTTGTCCTGAGCGTTGGCTGCTTGTGCGGCTTCATTATTGGCAGTGTTATTCGAACCAGCCGTAGGAGTGCTGCTATTGTTGTTGCTGTTGCTGCAGCCTGATGTCACCATAATTACCGCAAGAAGCATTAAGAATAATAGTTGTGTTAATAAGCTGTTTGTCTTTGAATTCGTTCTCATTCCCAGTACTCCCCTTCTCCATTTAACATCATCAGAACGGCTGTAGTGCCAAGCTCTGCTTAGACCTTTTTTCTTAACCTGGGGTCCTGCACTGGTACTGATGACAGCAATGTTCGTGTATAAGGGTGGCTCCCTTGCTGCATGATATGCACACCTGATTGCTTCTCCACAATTCCCCCTTGATACATCACAGCCACACTGTCGCACAAACGGCTTACAACGGACAAGTCATGTGTAATGAAAACATAGGCTAATCCCAGCCCTTGCTTCAACTCCAGCAGCAGATCCATCATTTGCTTCCGCAAGGTAACATCCAGACTCGAGAAGGGTTCATCACATACAATCAGCTCCGGCCGCAGCGCGATCGCTCTGGCAATCCCTACCCTCTGCTGCTGGCCGCCGCTGAGTTCATGCGGATAGCGGCGGATATGCCGCTGTTCCAGACCCACAAGATCGAGCGTATCTGTTACCACTTTCCTGAGGTTTTCGGCCTTGCCCGTTCCGTAGTTTCGCAGCGGCTCGCCGATAATCTGCTCTACTGTAAACAAAGGGTTAAAGGAAGCGAGACTATTCTGAAACACCATCTGCATATTGCTGCGGATCATACGCATCTTGCTGTGGCTCCAATCCGTATAATCCGTGCTTCGGTACAGAACCCTTCCAGAGGACGGTTTCTCCAATCCCAGCAGAATTCTGGCCAAAGTGCTTTTACCACACCCGCTTTCACCTACAAGTCCCAGGCTTTCACCGGCCTCAAGACTGAGTGACAGATTGTTCACGGCTTGAACACTCTTGGCCTTATGTGTGAACCACCCCCTTTCCGCACTATACCTTTTGTTCAGGCTTACCGCTTCCAATAGCTTCATAGCTCCCACCTCCTTTGAATTTATGTGTTATTACAGTTGTTATCTGCATTCCATCAAATACTTAGTATATGGATGCACTGGATTCGAAAAGAGTTCAAACACGTCTCCCGATTCCACGATCTTCCCGGACTTCATCACATATACATAATCTGCGAGCTCAGCTACAACGCCGAGGTCATGTGTGATCAGCAAGATGCCGACATGGTTCTCCCATCTAATTCTGTCCAGCTCTTTGAGAATCTGGGCTTGAATGGTTACATCCAGTGCTGTTGTAGGCTCATCTGCAATAAGCAGGCGTGCACCTGAAACCAGTGCGATGGCGATCATTACCCGCTGACACATGCCACCGCTGATCTGAAAAGGATATTTATTGAAAAGCCGAACAGGTTCGGCCAAGCCTGCTTGCTGCATCTGCCTCAAGGCAAGCGCCTTAGCTTCTTTTCCCGCTACCCGCTTGTGCAGCATAATCGTCTCCATAAGCTGCCTGCCAATAGTCAGCACCGGATTTAGCGCATTCATGGGATCTTGAAAGATAACAGCCATTTCTGTTCCCCGGAACTTCCTTAACTGGCGGCTGGAGCACTCCAGAAGGTTGTTGCATCCCAGCCGGATTTCTCCGCTCTCAATAATGCCTGGCGGGTCTACTAATCCTAAGATGGACATTGCCGTAACACTTTTGCCGCTGCCGCTCTCACCGACAAGTGCTACAATTTGCTGCGGCTTCACTTCGATGCTGACATCATCCACAGCCATAACTTTTCGACTCCCTGTATGGAAGCTGGTACGTAAATGACTGACTTTCAGCAGTGCAGGTCCTTCCATCATCTTCTGAATCCCCACTTCCCTATAGTAACGGAATCATGCTCTGACCGGCGCAAGCCCTCCCCCAGCAGATTAAAGCCCAGGACAGCAAGCATTATCGCCAGTCCGGGGAACAGCATTAGACGCGGCTGCGTCTGAATGTAGGCGCGGCTGTCGTTCAGCATAATCCCCCATTCCGGTGTTGGCGGCTGGGCTCCCAAACCCAGAAAAGACAAACCTGCAATCGAGAGTATAATTGTACCCACCTCCATAGAAGCAAGAACCAGAATGGGTCGGGCAGCGTTCAGCAGGATATGCCTGAGTACGATTTGCAGATGGAGAGTGCCTGACGCTTTGGCTGCCAGAATATATCCACTTCCCTTAATTTCAAGCACCATGCTGCGGATCACCCTGGCGTACCCCGTCCACCACACTGCGGCAAATGCGATTAACAGGTTCTTCATACTGGGTCCCAGCATGGCTGCAATAGCAAGGGATAGAATCAGGCTCGGAAAGGCAAGCAGGATGTCGATGATCCGCATCATCAAGTGATCGATCTTTCCGCCAACGTAACCGGCAAGAAGACCAACCGGAATGCTGATCGCAAAAACAACGATCAGTACTATGAATGAATAATACAGGGATGTCCGGGTTCCATAGATCAACCGGGATAAGACACAGCGTCCCAGATGATCGGTACCGAGCGGATATTGCCAGGAAGGCATGCTCAATTTGTGTTCCATGTGAATCTGTAGCGGATCAGAGGGTGACAGCCAGGGGGCGAAGAGTCCTATACAAATGAATAAGAGCACTATGCCCGCTCCCAACCGGGCTCCTGTATTCTTAAATAAGCTAATACGAAACATGACAAGCGGCTCCTTTTACAGCTTCACCGCAGCCTGATTCGAGGATCCAGCAGCAGATGCAGCAGATCCACTGCCAGGTTAATCAGGACAACGACAACAGCCATCAATAATACGTAACCCTGAATGACAATATAGTCCTTCCCAAAAATAGCCTCAACGGCATACTTGCCGATCCCCGGCCAGGAAAATATAGTTTCAACAATAACAGAACCGCCGAGCAGCCCGGCTATGTTAACACCGAGGAGGGTAAGACTCGGAAGAAGCGCATTGCGGAGTGCATGACCTGTGATAATCCTCCATTCCTGCAGTCCCTTGGCTCTGGCTGCCGTGATGTACGGCTTGCCCAGAACGTTCAGCAGACTGGAACGAATCAAACGGATATAGACTCCTGCCATACCAAAGCCTAGTGTAAATGCAGGCAGAATTACACTGGCAGCCCCCTCCATTCCCGTAACAGGAAACAGTTTGAGCTTCACTGCACCATAATAAATCAGGAGCAGACTAAGCCAATACCCTGGCATTGAAACACTGAGCAGTGCAACTACTCTGCCCAGCCGATCGGGCAGTCTCCCCGGATACAGTGCTGAGCCCACTCCAAGAGGCAGGGCAATAAAAATTGCAGCCAATAAGGAACAGGTGCTGAGCAGCATTGTCGCCGGGAAACGATTCATTAGCTCCGTGAACACGGGACGGCTGCTGCTGTAAGATATCCCTAAATCGAGATGGAGCACCCGGTACAACCAATGAAAGTATTGCATATGTATAGGACCGTCCAGACCAAGTATATGCCTGGTCGCTTCAATAGCTTCACGTGTAGGCTTGATGCCGTCAACACGCAGCATAATCTCCGCCGGATCACCTGGCGTTAAGTGCATAAGCGCAAAGGTAATGCAAGAGATGCCTAACAGCACGGGGATCATCTGCAGCAAACGCTGCAACAGATAACGAATGATGGCATTCAACTCCAAATTATTAATCGTAATTATTACGATTATATCACAATAATTTTGAATTAGTAGTCTTAAAAATATTTATTTCATGTTTATCCATAATAATTACGATTATGACAAGTCTACTATTTTGGTAAATCCCCCGACTCCTGCCGAAGAAACGCCTGCTCTCCACGATTCATAAAATCAAAAGGGAACGAAATAAAAAATAAGACCTATGCCACTTTTTTTGTGGTATAGGTCTTTCCAACATTTCTATTAAATGCTGTCATCATTCCAAATATCTATCAAAGAAATTATGATTGCAGGGACATTTTTGTGTAACAATAATCAGGCGGTATCTACTGAAACCCCACAATGGTAACTGCATTCAGTTAGCTACAATGCATTATGCTAATGAAATTAGGACAGTAAACAATGTTCCCAATCTCACGAATAATAATCTTGTAGATGAGAATCATCTAGTACCTTGACCGATTTTAATTCTAGTTTTATGCTCTACCTATAAGAAGAATATGGGAGGGCTAGTAGATGAACAAAAAATACGAGATTCGACTTGAACCGAAAGAACGCGAATGGATCGAACAACTTCTCCATGCCGATTCGACGTCGCCCGGCATTCGCCGCCGCTGTCTCGTGCTGCTGCTTTCGGACGAAAATCAAGGTGTCATCCCCAAACAGACTGAAATTGCCAGTCGTTCAGGAGTCAGTAATGTGACAGTCTATTACACGGTAAAAGACTATTGCACCCGCGGGTTGGATCAGACGCTCCGTTACCGTCGACGCGATGAGCCGGCACGTCCTTCACCGATCACAGGTGAAGTGGAAGCCCGAATTATTGCGCTAGCTTGTTCCGAGCCTCCAAAGGGGTACGCTCGCTGGACCATTCGTTTGTTGACGCGTCGAGTCATCGAACTGAATATTTTGGAATCTGTCGGACGAGAAACCATTCGGACGACTTTAAAAAAACAAAACTTAAACCTCACCTGAAAAAACAATGGTGCATTCCCGCCAAATCGAGCAGTGAGTTCGTCGCTCGGATGGAAGACGTCCTAGAGACCTACGCCCTTGCGTATGACCCTGATATCCCCCTCATTTGTATGGATGAACAGCCGATCCAACTGCTCAATCATTCACGGCCTCCACAAACCATGAAGCCTGGACAGGTTCTACGAGAAGATTACGAATATGTTCGCAAAGGAAGCTGCAGCCTGTTTCTGTTCACGGAGCCGCTCGCCGGGTGGCGTCACGTGCAGGCTTCGGAAAGACGGACTAAATCCGATTGGGCTCTGCAGATCCAGGAGTTACTGGAGGTCTACTATCCAGAGGCGAAACGGGTTCGGCTAGTGATGGACAACTTGAATACTCATACGATCTCGTCCTTGTATGAAACCTTTGCACCTGAACACGCATTAGCCTTGGCAAAACGGCTCGAGATCCATTACACCCCTAAGCATGGCAGCTGGTTGAATATCGCAGAAATTGAACTCAGTGTTCTGACGATTCAATGCCTGAACCGCCGAATTGCCTCCATTGAAGAATTGCAAGTCGAGGTGTCCGCTTGGGAAACCGAACGCAACCGAATCCAGAAATCCGTCGATTGGCAATTTACCACTGAGCAAGCACGAGGCAAATTAAAGCATTTATATCCTGAAATTTGATCTGGTCAAGGTACTAGGATGTGTCTGAAAACTAAATAACATGGTAAGATTTGAGAAAACGAATGGGGCGTCAAGCATGATTCAAAGACGGTACGAAATAAGCGATGAACAGTGGGAACAAATTAAGAGCATGTTTCCACCCTACAAAACAGGACGTCCGTCAAAATTAAGTGAAAGAACCATGTTTAACGCTTTTCTATGGATCGCTCGAAGTGGTGCTGCCTGGCGCGATCTACCGGAGGAACGCTATGGTCCATGGAAAACGGTCTACAGTCGCTTCTGCAAGTGGCGAGATACCGGACTGCTTGTTGCGATCTTCCAAGCGCTTCAGGTCGAACCTGACTTTGAAATCTTGAGCATTGATTCGACATCGCTCAAAGCCCATCAACATAGTGCCGGTGCTAAAAAAACGCCCCAGGACACGAAGTGAATCGGCACATCGGCGTCAGTCGTGGCGGAAAGACAACCAAACTTCACACCGTCGTCGATAGATTAGGAAATCCCCTCGCTTTTCTTCTGACGGGAGGTCAAATCTATGATTCAGTACCTGTCATTGATTTACTTCAGCAATTTGATATTACGGGAAGCCATATTCTTGGCGACAAAGCCAATAGCTCAGAGGCGATTAAAAGAAACCTACATCATAACTGACCGCTCAACTGCAGTCAGTTATGATGTAGGTCTTCCAAGTGGACAAGCCTAATGATTAATTATAATGGCGGCTGCACCAATAACAACTTCCCAAGCTGGATCACCGTTTGATCATACCAATCTGGATGCTGCCGAACATGCTCTCTACCTCGTTCATTGCCGCATGCCTCAAACACGGCCGCTTTGTCTGTCTTCTCGGTATCGACTTCGAAGCGAACCGTATGTTTCCCATTCGGGAGCTCCGGCAAAAATACATACTGATTTCGATTATGATCGTTGTGTAGTGTGAATCGATCGACAATAAAGGGTTCTCTACCATCCACCGACACCTTCAATCTGCCAGAATCAGGCCCCCCGATATCGAATAACCCGATGTGGGTTCCCTCGAACTGCACCGTAATAGCCTCTCCAGGATCGACTGCTCGCCACAGGCCGGGAAACAACCAATTGTACTCGCGCACTAAAGCACAATCATCGGGAGTCATGTAAGACCATCCTGCGGAAAAATCGGTAAGACTATCCAGTGACTGCATGGTCGCATACTCCCAAGGATTAGCCGGGACCAACGGATTCTGAGGTAAGTGATGTACTGACCTTCCCGGATGATCTTGAAGTTCTCTAATTTTCTCAAATGACCGGGTGATCGTATCCGTGTAAATCTGGTGTCCTTCGGGAATAGTCGGATGGATCGAATCATGTGTAAAAATAACGGCTCCGGGGATGGATACGCCTTCCCTCGAGGTGAAAACGAGTTTTCCTTCCGATACCAAATGACTGACGGCTACGCCCAGATGAATCGAAGGAATACCGTAATAGTCGGCCACTTCCTCTTGCATTAGAGCCCCCTTCTGGTATTCCCCAGACTGAAATAAGGCCACATCCCGCTCCTTCAGCGTATAAACGAACAGGATATCGGTAAACCGGCTCCGCTTGCGGATCTGACGGACAATCCCTTCGATCCGCGCCTTAGATTCGCGATCTCCGCCATCATTACCAACAAATTCAACAAATACTAGATCAGGCCGATGACGCAGTACATCTGTCTCTAAACGGGCACAGCCCAAATCCGATCCTGTCCCATTAATGCCTGCATTCACAGAGCGGATATCCGCCTTAGGATATTGCTTACGAAGCCAATCCGCCGTCATGACCCTGTAGCCTTCAGAACGCGTATTACTGCCGCCGAAATAGACGATTGTTACGGTATCCCCATTTTCCAATTTTTGAATTATATTGGGGAGCCCTTTACGAGGGAATAATTCCTTCATCGTGACTTCACCTGTCCTCATTTATCGTTTTTAGGAGCAAACCATTTTACAGCAAACACTTCAAAATAAGGCGAACCATAAGTTGCACAGAAATTAATCCGGATTCGGGTTACACCTTTTGCATCCATCTTATGTTTATTCAAGGTGAGATAATTTCCACGAGTTATGATTGTCCTCTCAGTTCCGTCTTCTAAGGTCAAGGTCATATCATAATCTTGGATAAGGGACTCAATCGGGTCGTTGAAATGCTCCAAATCCAGCTGCGAATTAAAAACAAGATGGAGTTCGTCCAGATTTTTGGGGCTGGCAAAACAGAATTCCAACCATTCCTGTCCTTCCGTATGTTCAGAAATCCAGCCGTTCGGTTGGCCATAAGGTCTGGAGTAGCCATTGACGACATTCTCAGGACTATACATATTCTGGGATGGTAACAGATCCTTGAAGCAAATGCTCTTATTAAATTTCTTCAGTCTGGACGGCTCTTCCGGTATATAATAGAAGCTGACAGCTCCTGTCATTTTCTCTTCATTGCCGTATACGGCAAGGCTCGCCGTACCTTCCAATACGATGTAGATTTTGTCGTCAGCCGGTTTCCTGCAGCTCAAGTCTAGCGTAATCCAGTCGTCATTACCGGCTGCAATAACCATGCGGTAGTCTTTCAACTCGCTGGTGGGAATATAATTCTCCTTCCGTTCCCCGCCAAACAGCTTCACATGCAGTGTTTCCGAATGCTCGGACCTATTTTTAATTTTGATCCGTACGCTTTCAGCCACGGATGTCTGAATCGGCAAGACCAAACATAACCCTTTCTCCAAGGAAATCACTTCGGATGGATAAAGATTGTCATAGCAGCGCTGAGACGAAGCACGAATAGTTAAACCGTCAGCGAAGTAAGGATCCAATTCCTCTTGAAGCCCTACAATCGTTTGCCCGTCTCGAAGCAGCAGCGCCTGCAGCTCCCCCATATGAGATTCGACTATGGCCGCGGGGTCTATCTCATATTTCAAGCATAACGAAGCAGCCGTTCCAACCGCCTGCCCCATACAACCGCAGGTTGCCATTACCCTTGTAGATCCGAAAGCCACATGGGTAGCACTTATATTGCGACCAGCGAACATGAGATTAGGAATATTTCGTGAATATAAACTGCGGAAAGGGATATTGTACAATCCTGGCACGAAATTCCAAGCTGTAGCCGGCCCCTCATCGTAGATGCCCTTATTAGCATGTAAATCCATATACCATCCACCGACGGATACAGCATCTTCGAAATGCGGCTTTGCTGTAAGATCGTTCTGAGACAACATGTGATCCCCAATAAACCGCCTCGACTCCCGCTTTCCTGGAATCGGGCATACATAATCCAAGATGAGATTGTCCACATCATCAAATTCGCCGCTATTTTTGATATAATCCCAAATCCCGTACACCAATTTTCGCAGCTCCAACGCGATGTCTTCATTATTCTTGATAATATCCATATGTCCGCCGTATTCCAACCACCACAATCCGCCAAGCCCGTTGATTTTTCTTGGAAAAGCCCGATGGTTTAAGCCTTTTCTGATACTATCGAAAAAGGCCAACTTCGTAATATCATACGCAAAGCCAGGTCTTTGGTATGGAACGGAATATTCTACGTCACGGGCTTGAAACAGAATCGTATCGCCCATGGTGTAATGGTCCGCCAGCTCAGGAGCCAATTCTTCCTTGTATTCATGCTTCGCCTCTCTCCCCCATCGGAAGAGAGCCCCTGCCTGATATCCGACAATTCCGTCTCCGGAGCAATCGATATAGGTTCGGCTTTCAAAATGGAATTTTCTTTCGGAAGCTAATTGAAGGCCCTCCACCCATTGAATTCTGCCGTTCTCCATGCCCGTTTCATGCACGCATGTATTCAGATATAGAGAAATGTTAGCCTCATCATAGACCATATCCAATAAGACCGTATCCGAAAGCGAAAGCATAAGCTTCTTGTTGTATAACGGATTATAGTGAAAAATCTTCAACTTGAGTTCTTCCACCAACCCGCCCTCGCGTGCATAATAGGATGGACTATTCCCGAGATATGCCGACCCGTTGATATGAACCCTGACCTCGCTGCTCGCATTTCCCCCAAGAACCGGTCGATCATTAATAAGTGAAACCTGCAGCCCTTGGCGTGCGGCAGCAATGGCAGCGCATATCCCAGCAATACCTCCGCCTACGACGGTTACATCTGCTTTAATAAGCTCCATTTTGATACCCTCCATGATTAGATCCTTCTATCATGTTAAGCCTTTTGAAGCCCTTTTTTTTACATGATTTCGCGAAAAAATTATACATTTTTTGCAACGTTATTTGGATTCATACCGTGTCATTTTTATCCGATATTGCTTAGGAGTATCACCTGTATATTCTTTAAATAATTTGCAAAAATAACCTTCATTCACAATTCCTACTTCCTCGCACAATTCCAATAAAGAATAATCCTGAACATTTAACAGCTCGAGCGCTAATTGAATTTTTTTACGATTGATGTAGCTGATAACGCCCTCGTTCATTGTTTTTTTGAATAAGCTGCTAAAATACGATGGAGCTAAATTCACTTCCTCGGCAATCGCCTCGAGCGTTAATCTCTGCTTCAGGTTATTCTCTATAAACCGTATAGCACTCATAATTTCTACACGATGTAAAAGTTGGCCTGCGTGTACATATTCGAAGGTGAAATCGCCAATATAGGCAAGCTGCTCCCGGAAAGTCATAAATTCTATGGGAAACTCTGCTACTTCCGTCGTCAACTTGTTCCCCGATTTAAATTTCACAGTAATGTCTCTGTATAAGTCTCGTAGCATAGGCGCCATGATAGACTTATGGATTTTATGGTCCGTTACAAATTGGTTCAGATCAGCAAATGCTTTCTCCAGCTCTTCCTTGGAAACCTTTCTTTTCACCCCAGCAAGAAATTCAGCCAGTTTCTGCTGAAATTCTTCTTCTCTATCATTATGGTAATGGAAGCGATGCATAGGTGTTTTTACTACTTTCTCTGTATGATAATAGAAATCATCACTCACATTTTGTGCTTCCGTGTAAGCTTGTTTGATGGATTCCCAGCCTCGGTGCGGACCTCCAAAAGCGACAGATACCCTTTGATTCAAATATTGATGCAAATGGGAGACGATTTGACTACCTAATGAATGGCAAGCATATTCTGTGTCCATATCGCTGCGATTATTTTCCCAGGAAAGAAAGCCAATAAAACGATTATCGGATAGATCTGCAGCTACGCCTCTGCCACCATTCACCAAAGTTTCTTCGATTACATTCGTAATCGCATATTTCAAGATGTTTTGATCAGACGCTGAATATTCGTTTCGGAAACTTTCATACATATTCATTTCAACAATGAAGCAGCAATAGTTGGCTTGAAAGAAATGGAACTGCATGCGATTGGCAAAATCCGATGCCCGATGAGAAGGAATTTCGCCTCTGATAAGCTCGTTAAAAAATTGCTTGCGGACTCTATATTTATTTTCAAGCACGGATATGTTTAACGATTGAAATTCCACTTCTTTTTTCTTAACCTCATTTAAAATCCCGGCTGCCTTATCTAAAGCTCGATCCAAATCCGCGTCCCTAAGCGGAACCTTAACGATGTACTCCAATACGTTCGCTTGAATAGCTCTCTGGGCGTATTCAAAAGATGAATAGGCGGTTAAAAGAATGTATTGGGTATGGGGAAGTTTTGGTTTTAGCTGCTCAATCATGGAAATTCCATCCATTCGCGGCATAACGATATCAGATATCACGATATCCGGCTTAAGCTTTACGATCTCCTCTATCCCCTTCAGCCCATTATTCGCTTTTCCCACTAAATGAAATCGCCTTTCCCTATGGGAGAGCCCGTTAAAATACAATTCCAATCTCTGAATGATTAGATCTTCATCGTCAACAATAAAGCAGGTGTAGTCTCTCACCATCATGCATCTCCTTTAAATAAGCCTGCTGGGAATAAGGCGCGAACCCGAGTTATTTCCTTAGGTATGCTTATGATTTGGAGCCCAAACTGTTCTCCGTAGTGAAGTCTGATTCGGCCATGAATATTATTTAACCCGATTCTTTTCCTTTTCACTTCCACATCACTTGGTTCTGAAATTAAAATATGCTTTATTTTATCAGTTGGAATACCCTCGCCTTGATCAACTACTTCTATGATGACGGTGCCGCCCTCCCTGTACGCATGAATAGTAATTGGGCCTTCGATCCCCCCTCCGTTATAACCATGGAAGATGCTATTCTCCACAAGGGGCTGCAGCAGCATTCGAAAAACTGGAAAATCTATTAACCCTGCTTCGATATTTTCAATCAAGTGGAAGTTCCTGTTATAGCGGATATTCTGGATAGCGATATAGTCCGATACATTTTGCAATTCCTGACGTAGTGAAACCTCTTCCGAAGCTTCGGCTATCCCATATTCCAATATTGAAATGAGAGACTCGATCACCACATCTACTTTCTCTATTTGTCCGAGTCGTATGACATTGCTGATAGAACCAAGCGTGTTATACAGAAAATGCGGGTTTATTTGAGACTGCAGCACTTGAATTTCAAGCTTCCGCTCAAGTTCATTATGAAGCTCCGCTCCCCGAATCAGTTCCACAATTTGCTGCAGCATACGATCGAATGCCCGGGAGAGATCTCCAAACTCATCGTTTCGGTTAATTGATATAGTAGTTGTTAGGAGGCCTTGCTCCACCCGCTTCATTTTTGTTTTAAGCGCATAGAGTGGGGTCCTTATATATTTGGCAATAAAAAAGGAAATGAACAGGCTTAAGAGAAAACCTGCAGCTAGAAGCCCGATATAATAGGTTTCCAATCTGGACAAAGCAGCTTTCAAGCGTGATTCATCGTTGATCGAGATGATGGTCCAGTTGAATTTCTCAGTCGGTTTTTTCAGAAGGGAGACCGGAATACCATCCTTGGTATGCAGTTGAAGGCTTGTTTCTGTAGTATCCAGAAGTTGTTCCGCTGACGTTTCCCCGATTGAAAAAGTATGATCTTGAATATTCAGCGGTCCTTTATTTTCCGAAAATCCGGCAATGATTTTTCCCGATGCGGTGATTAGAGCCAAGTTCATTTGTTCTTTTTTATTAATCTTGAACAAGGTTTCTTCAATGGCATTTAGATCTAAATCTACCGCAATGGCCATAGGAAACGGAGCGCCGTTCAGATATCGAACCATCGTAACTGTCCAGCCGGAATATTTAGATTTGTAAGGATCACTGACAAATGTAGTCCTTCTGTTCTTGTCAGCTGCATCAAACAAAGGTTTTCTTTCAGATAAAGGTTCATCGAATATTCGGGTAGGTGTACTTCCGCCTAGAATGGATAAATCGCTTTTGATCAAATAAATATTACTGACGTAATTACTGTTGAGTTCATACAGCTCTCTTAATTGCTTTTTAATCACGTCCGTATTGTTAATGTTGGCTTTCACCGATGACTCGACCGAGAACAGGATCGTCTGGAAGGAGGAAAAATTAACTGTGAAATACTGGTCTATCTTGTCAAGTATTTGGTTAGTGTAATAAATGTCAGTGGTTCTTATTTCCTTTTGGACATAGCGATAAGACAATTGGCTTATCAAGATTATGCAGCTTAATACAAATGCAAACACGATAAAAAATAATTTTAAAGGCAAGCTGATTCTTCTTCGCATCGATCATCTTCCTTTTAAATCTGTATTAAACAAATACTAACATATGACAATAAAGAGAGGGGCTATTTACAGCCACTCTCTTCGTTTAAAAGATAAGAATTTATATGCTTCGCGCATAAATATTCCTTATCTTTCTCGCTGAAACGGTACCGTCCTTTAAAAGGACGGCGAAGCCGTTTCTGCTTGATTTACTTGATTAAGCCTGCTTCTTTAAATTGTTTGATTACTGACTCCTTATATCTCTGCATGTCAAACTTGGTTTCCAGTGTATTGAGGAAATTGTCCCAGCTCGAAAGAGGTTCTTTGCCAGTCATAAATTTGACCAAGCTTTCATTAATGTAACGTTGGCGGTCAGCTGCCAATGAATCGCTCGGGTCTTCAGTCAATAAATTACCTGGCAAAGTAGCCGTAACGTATTTCTGATTGTTCTTAAAAGCTTCTGCCGTCTTAGGATTCTGGAAGCTGAAGTACTCAGCATCATCACCACGACGCGGCATTCTATAATGATCGACCCATAGGTACTTATCTTTCATTTCCTTCGATAATTCGGAGGTTTTATTTTTGATCTTGCCGTCTACCAAATCCCAATGAATCCCTTTAATTCCGTATGCAAAATTCGGATAGGCTTCTTTGTCCGTAAAGAGATAATTCAGCATGGACAAGATACGGATGATTTTGTCCTTATCCGCTTTCTTGGATATGGCCCATGAATTGCCTTGGAACGATTTTCTCTCTACAATTTGATCACCATAAGGACCTATCATTGGAGGAATAACGATCCATTCCGGCACCTCTCCACTGATTTCTTTCATTTTCTGCTGATAATCTGGTTCCAGCCTGCGGGCATCTCTTATCATGAATCCAACTTTACCCTTAAATAACTTTTGGTCCAACAAATCGGGAGTATTCATCGTCACCCAGTCTGGATCTACAACTTTGGCTTCCATCATTTTATTGATATAAGTGAGCGCTTCTTTCATTTTTGGATCGGTGAACAGGAACACCGGTTTATTGTCTTTCACATCAATGGCTGAGGGAGGATTGACGCCAAACATCCACATCAAACTATCGAAGCCGTAGGTTTGCAGATTGCCTTCTTTATTCATACCCCCTATGAATCCGTACGTATCGTTTTTGCCGTTACCGTCCGGGTCTTTCTCTGTAAAGGCTTTCATAACTTCGAATAGCTCGTCAGGTGTCGTTGGCACTTCCATATTCAGCTTTTTCAGCCAATCATTGCGGATGAAGAAGCTTCGACTGATACCGTTTACATTATCATAACCTGGAACTCCAATGGTTTTTCCTTGATAGGACATCGCCTCCCAGGAGTCGTTGCTAAAACGTTTCTGTAATTCAGGAAATTGATCCAGATACGGTGTCAAATCCGCAAGAACGCCTTGGTCATAATATTGCGCCAAATCAGCCCGGCTCTTCAAGAAGATCAAATCTGGAATATCTCCGCCGGCAATGAGCGTATTTAATTTAGTCGTTGCTTGCCCTGATTGAGGAATCATCATTTCCAAGTCGATATTCACTGCTTTCTCCAACATTTGGCGTTGGATATCTTCTTCACGGGGAGGAATCGGCGCAGCAGCATTGAAAGTGCCTTGGTTAAACATCGAAATTTTCAATTTGGTTTCAAAGGGACTAGACTGGCCTTGTGAATTACCCGAAGCTGTCGATGTAACCTCTTTTTGTTCCCCACATCCTGACAATACCGTTCCCACACCGACCATTGCTGTCAGAATAGCAAATGTAATCGCTTTACTTTGCATAATGACCTCTCCTTTGCTTCTATATTATCACGGTTTTCCCGTAACAACTCAGGTTGGAATATCTTTTTAACCTTTAACCGATCCCAAGAGCACACCTTTGGTAAAATGCTTTTGCATAAATGGGTAAACGATCAAAATCGGAACTGTAGTCACGACAACTGCTGCCATTTGTATAGCGAACGTACTAACAGCTCCGGTATTGGCAAGCGAATCAGCACTTTGTGTTGCGACGTTAAGCAGGATGTTGCGCAAGATCACTTGGAGCGGCATTAAGTTGGAATCATTGATATAAACAATAGCATCGAAGTAACTGTTCCAATGCCCGACTGCGTAAAATAATGAAATTGTGGAAAGGACGGGCAAGGACAGAGGTAAAATGATCCGCCATAACGACTGAAGCTCACTTGCACCGTCTACCCTCGCTGATTCCTCGATTTCAGCAGGCAATTGCTCGAAAAAGCCT
This sequence comes from Paenibacillus sp. FSL L8-0340, assembly GCF_038593145.1. Lineage (NCBI taxonomy): Bacteria > Bacillati > Bacillota > Bacilli > Caryophanales > Paenibacillaceae > Paenibacillus > Paenibacillus sp. FSL L8-0340. Next base: position 2,785,217 of record NZ_CP151967.1, on the reverse strand, counting down.
TTAATGATCACCAGATTAAATGCACTAATGAGATGTGGAATAATCAATACCCACGGACTGTTTAGCAATCCCAGAGAGCGGACTAGTAAATAAGTCGGAATTAATCCTCCCCCAAACATCATGGTAAAGACAATGAATAGTAAAAATGGGCTTCGACCCGGCAAATATTTTTTGGATAACGGATATGCCGCTATTACCGTAAAAAACACATTGAGAGCAGTGCCTACTATCGTTCGAAACAATGTAATTTTATACGCCTGCCCGATACCATGAGAAATGAATACTTCTTTATAGGCTAGAAAGGTAAAGGATTCTGGTATGATAACAATTCCTCTTCTTAGCACTTCCGATTCTGGCGTCACTGAAACAGCAACCACATATAGAAAGGGTAGTAAGCAAAGTAGAGCTAGCAAAATAAGAATAAAATAAACGACTGCTTGCCAGACCTTCTCTCCGATTGTCAAATTGATCATTTTGATAACCACCTCACCAAATTTGCCCATCGAATTTTTTGGCGAGCTTATTTGCTGCCAACACTAAAACAAATCCGATGACCGCTTTAAATAATCCCACAGCAGTAGCCAAGCCAATCTTAAGCCGCTCGAGCCCTTCACGGTATACCCATGTGTCGATAATGTCGATCTTCTCCTGATTAAAGCTGTTGGCAAACATGAATATTTGGTCAAAACCAGCATCTAGAATATGGCTTAATTTAAGGATCAGCATCAGAATCATAACGCCTCGAATGCCGGGAAGTGTTACATGCCATAGCTGTCTCCACTTGGAAGCGCCATCAATTCTAGCCGCTTCATATAAACTTGGATCGATTCCTGCTAATGCTGCAAGGTACAATATTGCTCCCCATCCAATATCCTTCCATATTTCAGATAAGATGATCAGCAGTCTGCCCCAGGCAGGTTCCGTTAGGAATGAGATGGGTTCAACTCCAGCTTCCTTCAAAATCATGTTAAAAAGACCATCCCCTGGGGCTAATAATGCCACCATCATTCCATAAACAATGACCCATGATAGAAAGTGGGGTAAATAAGTGATCGTTTGTACGATTTTCTTAAACCATTGGGTATAAACTTCATTGAGCAGCAAAGCAAGTATGATAGGAGCTGAGAAACCGAACAACAGCTTATACAGCGATATGATAATCGTATTTCTCATGATGTCCCAGAAATAAACGCCGTTCATAAAATCTGTGAAATTTCTAAATCCCACCCATGGGCTATCCCATAGTCCCAAAGCTAGGTTATAGTTTTTAAAGGCAATAATGATTCCCGCCATAGGAATGTATTTGAATACGGCAAAGTAAACTAATGCCGGGAACAAGAGAGCGTACATCACTTTATACTTTTTTATCGTTCTTATCCATGAATTCCGCTTTTTGGGGAGGGGAATGGCGTCCGCTGCCAATTTCGCTTGCATATCATCACCTCGTCTTTATTTGTAATTGTATAATAGCATCCCCCTACCCGGATAAATTTCTGTAATTTCAAGAATTTCTTATAAGATATTAAGCCCCTAACTCCATACGAGGATCGAACAACTATCTCGGTGCATAGTACCGACGCATTGCAGCGCGCAAGGTCGCTTATTATCTATTAACTCGCGGTGAAGATTACCGTGATTTGGGGTCCATTATTTTGAGGCGAGGCAGCAAGAGATGATCGACAAACAATCTGTGCGTAGGCTTGAAAAGCTAGGCTTTACCGTTACAATATCCAACCCCTCTGCTTCAAAACATCCATCCACCTCATACAAAATGAAGGCGCAGCTTTTTTTAAAAAAAGTCAGCCGCACTTAGTTTCATATTGCCATTTTTGAGTGTCCAGCGTTAATGATATTCAGGGTAGCTTAATGACGTGTGCCAAGCGTATCTGGATTAAAGGCGTCACTTCTTCTCGTGCCGCTAGGGAAAGGCTTTCACGCCCTTCAATATTATGAATAACCTCCGCATAGTCCAACCTTCACTAGCAGTAATGTAATCAGCGTACGGCGAGCAATGCTGCTTCTGGATTAAGCACATAAGCGAGATAGTCTTTCGCAGTTTGCTCTATTTGTTCGTCAGATAGCTGCATAACTCCGTAGGCTGCGTAAGGCGCTAGAAAGCTAGTACCGATCATGTTGCTCGTTGCCTGAAGAGGCCGCAATAACTCAGCAAGAGTATATTTGAATGCGCCATTAGGTGTATAAGAATCTTCAGAAGCCCCCACGCTAACTGCTAGCAGCAAATCCTTGCCATGCAGCTTGTTGCCGGTGCTTCCATAGGCCCAGCCATAGGTAACAACGGCATCTTCCCATTTTTTAAGCAATGAAGGTGTGCTGTACCAATAGAAAGGAAATTGCAGAACGATGCGGTCATGCTGCACTAATAACTCTTGCTCGGCGTTAACGTCAATCTCCTCGTTGGGGTAAGCTTCATAAACACGATGCACAGTTACACCGGCTTGCTTGTCCATTTCTTCCGCCCAGCGGCGGTTAAGACGGGAGCTAGATAGGTTAGGATGGAATACGAGTACCAGTGTTTTCATTCAGAATCTCTCCTTATTTCTGTTGAGTAATCTCTTTGTTCTACTGCACGAGATAAGAATAACAAGAAAAATCATTAGTTTCTTTGCTCACAGGCTCATTCTGTTTGTTCATTTGGCTTACTTTTCACATAAAAAAACGTTCCACGGTAATTCCCGCGGAACGTTAACCCTTAACTTATAACTTCACTTCATTCTCCTGTGGCTTAAACTTCAATCTATACTCTGAAGGAGCGAGTTCAAACCGCAGCTTAAACACTTTGGAGAAATAGGCGATATTCTCGAAGCCGGTGGAGTAACAAATATCTGTAACGGAAATCGAAGTTTCCAGTAACATCTTCTCAGCCTTATCTAATCTCCGGTTGCGTATCCACTTCAAGGGAGATGTATGATACTGTAAGCTTCCTGTTTTATCTGGTGCATTGACCAGCTCTTGCGGTGCCTTAATTGTTTTGCTGATGCTAATGGACATGAGCAGTTCCGCCTTTTTTAGCTTTTACCTATAGAATAACAGGAAACAAGAAAAGAAACTTTGCTGCTTAGCTCAAATCATTTGTCTATATAGTCCAAAATACAAAAGCTTATTCATTGATTATCTCAAGTAGTGCTTCTATCGGTTTATTATAGCTAGCCAGTTTCTTGGCATTATACTCTATACTTCCCAGCTTAATAAGTCCCGAAGCATATCCGGAGCTTTTGTAAAATATCGCTAGGTTCCCCCAAGGGGCGTAATAAGCAAGGTCTCCTATTGAAGCAGCTGTCCCTGGCGGAGAACCCTCGGCGGATAGACGTGCTGGAAGATCACCGATCTTCTCAGTGCCCGCATAGTCCTGTAAGGTTAGCTTTAAAGGAAGCTGGGTGATAAATCCTTCCACTGCTTTGCTATCTATTAATGTGGCTATATATTCATCCTGCCCAATTGTCATTATTAATTTCATGTTAGTTCACTCCCTTCACCTATGGATTGACTACATACTTTTAAAAATCTCAATCCCCCGCTTCAAGCGCTGCAAGCCATCTTCCAGACGCGTTTTGGGGCAGGCGTAGTTTATTCTTATAAACCCTTGTCCATTCCCGCCAAAAATAGCTCCTTCTGAAATGTACAACCCGGTTTCTTTTCTTATACATTCGCATAAAGCCTTCGAATCATTAGTTACAGCTGTGCAATCAATCCACGCCAGGTAGGAAGCCTCTGAATGAATGACCTTAAGCTCTGGAAGCTCTGCTGCCATAAAATATTCCATCCATTGCTTATTGCCCATTAAATATTCCAGCAGTGCGTCAAGCCAAGGTTCTCCTTCTGTAAAAGCAGCAATGGCTCCTTCAATAGCAAAAGCACCCGGTTCAGCCACTTCATCAGTATTGATCCCACGATTTACAAGCGCCCGCAGCTCCGGATTCGGTACGATAATAGATGACGTTTGGAGTCCTGCCAGGTTAAATGTTTTGGTTGGAGCCACGCACGTGATACTATTCTGGGCTATCTCTTCAGATACCGAAGCAAAGGGAGTGTAGCGGTAGCTTGGATGCGTTAGATCACAATGAATTTCATCCGAAAGGATCAGCACATGATGTCTAATACAAAGGTTGCCGATGGACTCAAGTGTTTGTTTGTCCCACACCTTGCCTATTGGATTATGCGGATTGCAGAAAATCAGGAGTGTTGTTTCGGGATCGGCCAACTTCTCTTCCAGATCGTTGAAGTCGATGGAATACCTTTGATCCTTATAGACCAGCTCGCTCGTAAGAACCTTTCGCTGATTATTCACGATCGAGTTATAAAAGATATTATAGACTGGAGCCAGCAACAATACTTTCTCATTCACTTTGGTCATTTTACGCACAATGGTGGAAATTGCCGGGACGACACCAGTACAGAACATAATCCATTCCTGTTGTATTTGAAATTGATGCCTCCTACTCCACCATCCTGCAACTGCATTGTAGTACGCATCAGGAACCATCGTGTAGCCAAAGATCTTATGGTCTAATCTCTTCTGCAGAGCTTCGACAATTGCCGGAGACGTCTCGAAATCCATATCTGCCACCCATAGCGCAAGCTCGTCCGTATGAACATCCCATTTATAAGAGTTCGTACCCAAACGGTTGGTCATTTTATCAAAATTAAACACGGAATGTTTCACCTGCTACCTCCGAATTAAACGAGTTGCTTCGTTGGACGAATTAAAATTTCACTTACAGCAACCGTTTCAGGTGTACTAATGACATAGGCTACTGCGTCAGCAATATCGCTTGGACTCAAACCCACACCTGCAATTTTTGCGTTATTTTTCAGCCATTCTCGGTTTTCAGCGTCATTGACCGTTGTGTACAGCTCAGTATCCACTAATCCTGGAGAAATAATTGTGCTGCGGAGATTGTTCTCACGTTCTTCCTGACGCAATCCCTCCATGATAGCACGGACAGCAAATTTGGTTCCGCAGTATACAGCAGAACCGGGATATACAACATGTCCTGCCACAGAGTCCGTTGCAATAATGTGCCCGGATTGCTGTTTTTTCATGATAGGCAAAACTGCAGCAATCCCATTCAGAACCCCCATAATGTTGATATCAAGCATTTGACGCCATTCATCGAAACGGGTTGCTGACAGCGGTGCTGTCGGCATAACTCCAGCATTATTGTATAGAACGTCTACACGGCCATACTTCTTAACTGCTAAATCAATAACCGCTTGAACTTCTTCTTGTTTGGTTACGTCCGCAACGGCATAAGAAATTTCAGCATTAGGCAGGGATTCAACAAGAGATTTCAGGCGATCTTCACGTCTAGCCGCAATCACTAATTTTGCGCCTTCCCCAGCAAGCTTCTTCGTTGTGGCTTCACCAATCCCGCTTGATGCCCCCATGATAATGACAACTTTCCCTTTAATATTAGTCATGTTAATTCCTCCTCAGTTATTGATACAGGCCAAGTTTACAACTTCAAGTTAACTTGAAGTCAAACTTCTTTTTTGATTTACGTAAACTACACTAAAACCAGTTATGGCAATCAATAAGAGTATCATTGCATTAGTGAAAACCAATGATTGTATACTTGGAGCATGAAATAGCTGTCTGACCAATGTCCCTTCATAAGGTGAAAGGGTGGCTCCTAAGTTATAAGCGACCAATACGATCGTAGTGCCCAATTTTGCCATATTCGCAATTTGCTGCGTAAATGTATGCAGTAAGTAAGGCATAATACACCGAAATGAAAAACCGATAACCATCGAACAAAATGTAGTCAGAACAATACTCTGTGAGATCGTCGTCATAAACATGGACACTCCCAGAAAAAGGATGGCCAAAGGAACAATATAGTGTCTGAGCAATTTATATAATTTTCCAAAAGAAAAGCCGGCAATAAAGGCTCCTAAACCTATAAAAGCAATCATATTGCTGCCGTTCGTCGCGTTCCCAATATTCTTCTCCATTATCAAAGGAGTAATCTGAATATTGTAGTTGATAAATAGAGTAACAATTACAAACAATAAAATGCCAAAGCCAATTATCACTCGTAAGGGCCTTTTATTACTTGGATGGTCTGAGGTCAGTGTTAGTTGTTCCGCCCCGCCTTTGTCTATCTCCCTTTTATCTTCCGGAACAAAGAAAAGGAAAGCAACAAAAACGGGAAGTGCCAATGCATAAACATAAAATGATGTATACCAGTTAATTTTTAATAATTGACCCACGATTAGCGTCAGACAGATACCTCCTAATCCCTCAAAGGCACTCTCAATTCCAATTAAAGATGCCTGTTTCCCAGGATTATTTTGGTATATATCGTTGATCATCTGAATGATTAAGCGGTTAAATAAGCCAATACCCAGACCAAACAAACAGCGGGAAACGAATAACAATGAAAAAACATCGTGCTTCATTGCCGGGAATGTCCCTGAAATGAATACGAATCCTAATCCTGTTAAAATGGTTCTCTTCTTTCCGATCCGCAGTTCCAGCCGATTCCCGATTAGAACACCAAAAATAACAAACAGGGAAGGTATTGTAGTCAGTAACCCTACCTGTGTCAGAGAAATAGCAGGAAAATCTTTCGCTATCGACGGAATATTAGCGGCGATTATTGGTCCTGAAGATATTAATAACGCTGCTGACAATAAGGAGTACGTCTTTAGTTTTTCCTTTGGTTTAATATGAATCCCACTCCTTTAGCTACCGAATTCTGATTTAGTCATGCTTCGCTTCTATTACGAGTGTGCCTTTGAGCTTCCCCTCTCGTTCAAGCAATTTTCCGTCGTAGTCCTTAATTTTCACGGCCAATCTGCTGATAGATTCGTCAAGTTCTTTCCGTTTCTGTATCAGCTTCTCCCTCTCATCGACCAAAATCTGTTTGCGTGCTTCTAAAGAGTGATCACCGCTAGCGAATAATGACGTATATTCAATTAATGCCTCTATCGTCAAACCTGAATCCCGCATACATTTTATAAAATCAATCCATTTGATATCTTCCTCGTTGTAATCACGCACACCGCTTTCTTTCCGGTTAACCGGCGGAAACAAACCAATGCTCTCGTAGTATCTTAATGTGGCTGCCGAAAGATCAAACAGCTTAGCAACCTGGGTAATATTCATACCTTCACCTCAATATCAATTTTTGTTCTAACTTATCACTTAAAGTTAACTTTAAGTCAAGTGAAGCTGGTCTATTCATTTATAAAGCAATAACGCACCGAGTCCATGACTCAATGCGTTATTACGTCTTCATTCATTAGCAGACTACAGCTCTATACCATTGCTGTGAATTACTTTTTTGTACCACCCAAAAGATTTTTTCTTTCTGCGCTCCAATGTGCCATTTCCAGCGTCATCTTTATCCACATAAACGAAGCCGTATCTTTTGCTCATTTCTCCGGAACTGGAGCTTACCAGATCTATACAGCCCCAAGTCGTATATCCTAGCAAGTCGACTCCATCCTCTTCCACTGCCGTTATGAACGCTTTGATATGTTCCCGCAGGTACCCGATTCTGTAATCATCTGCGATATATCCCGTTTCATCAGGTGTATCCAGCGCTCCCAATCCATTTTCTACAATGAATAACGGCTTTTGATAGCGGTCATATAATGCATTTAATGTAATTCTTAGCCCCAGCGGATCAATCTGCCATCCCCATTCACTTGTCGTTAGATGTGGATTGCGCAGGGTCGGAAACAGATTTGCGGCGGTTTGCGTATTTACCTCAGGGTCCGCACTGGTTAACCGTGAGCCATAGTAACTGAACGAAATAAAGTCAACGGTATTATTTCTTAAGCATTCCTCATCTCCGTCTTCCATCTCCAAGTGAATATCCATTCGTTCAAGCATTTTCTTGGCATAGCTTGGGTATTCTCCACGGGACTGTACATCAACGAAGAAGTAGTGTTCCCGGTCTCTTGTCATTGCTTTCCAAACGTCATCTGGTGCACATGTATACGGATACGTGCTTGCACCCGCCAGCATACAGCCTATCTTAAATTCCGGATTGATTCTGCGCGCAATTTCAGTTGCTTTCGCACTTGCGACCAGTTGATGATGTGCTGCCTGATATTTTACTGCATCTTCATTTTCACCCTCTTCAAATACCAGGCCAGAGCTTCCAAAGGGCAAATGCAATAACATATTGATTTCGTTAAAGGTTAACCAATACTTCACTTTATCTTTGTAACGGGTGAAGATGGTTTCACATAGTCTCTCATAATATTCGACCATTTTGCGGCTTCTCCATGAGCCGATTGTTTTCACCAGATGGATAGGGACATCAAAGTGAGTAATCGTTACTAAGGGCTCAATGCCATATTTTAAACATTCATCAAAGACATGTTCGTAGAATTTCAATCCCTCTTCATTCGGAAGTTTGTCATCTCCATTAGGGTAGATCCGCGTCCATGCCAAGGATAAACGGAAGCACTTAAAACCCATTTCCGCTAATAATGCGATATCTTCTTTATAGCGATGATAGAAATCAATAGCTTCATGACTTGGATAAAAATGTTCTTCGTCACACTCCAGCATGCTGACCTTGCCTTTCATAACAGGAACCCGATCCTTCCCCGCTGGAATGACATCGACCGTTGACAGCCCTTTATTACCTTCTGCGGATCCACCTTCACATTGGTTTGCAGCAACCGCTCCACCCCAGAGAAAATCTTTTCTTAAGGTCATCTAAAATACACTCCTAAGATTGAGTATTGTTATTTATGCTTTTACTAGCAGCAGCGCATTGTTGAAATCTATATAATCATGAATACTCACTGATACTACATCTGAATAATTATAGGTATTGGTTACAATAACAGGAGTTTGAGTAATATACCCCTCTTGTTTAATTTTCTCCAGATCAAAGGTCAACAAGGTCTGTCCTTTAGCGATTCTTTGGCCTTCCACAACATGGGCTTCGAAATATTTCCCATTTAGTTTAACGGTGTTAAGGCCAACATGAATGAGGATTTCTACACCGTCATCGGATAATAAGCCCATGGCATGCTTTTTAGGAAACAGTGAAACGATAACCCCAGCAAAAGGAGCCACCACTTTCCCCTCACTTGGTTCTATAGCAATTCCCTTCCCCATGGCTTCTGAAGCAAAGGCAGCATCCTGTACATCTTGTAATGGAATGATTGCCCCTTTAATTGGGCTCATAATCACAGAGTCTTTAATCGTAATCGTTTCTTCATCACTAACAATCGTTTCTTGAGTGGTCAATTCTTTTTCATATTTCAAACTTAAGAGGTAGGTAATAACCGCAGTTACAACAGCCGTAATTACTAATGCAATCAAAATATTATATAGATTCCAGATATTCTCTCCGATGTAAAGTGGAATTGCTGGAATTCCTGAAGCACCTGTCGCATAACGAGAGACATTCAATAGTCCTGCGTATAGTCCTCCACTGGCAGCACCAATCATAGCAGCAACGAGAGGATATTTTTTAGGCAAGTTCACGCCATACAAGACGGGTTCCGTAATCCCCATAAAAGCTGTTATCCCGCTGGAAGTTGAAATTTGCTTTAAAGCCTTATCCTTTGTTCTCATCCCTACCACTAGTGCAGCAACACCTTGGGAAATACAATTTATCATCGCTCCAGGGCCGATAATGTTCTCGTAACCCAGTGTGGTGATTTGAGCCAACGATAAGGGAACGATATTATGGTGTAATCCAAACATAACCAGTATGGGCCAAAAGGTTGCGATAACGAATATAATCATCCAAGATCCGTGTGACCCAAGGAAATCAAATCCCATAGCTAAATACGTTCCGAAAAATGACCCTAGAGGTCCTAATACCGTTAAGCTAAGGAGCCCGACTACCAAAATCGTAAACATCGGAACAAAAATAACTTTGACTGCGTTTGGAATGATTCTTTTGAATATCGCTTCAATGTAAGATTGTGCCCAAACAGTTAAGAGGATTGGAACGACAGAAGAGCTGTAAGCAACCAGGGTCAAGGGGATACCGAAGACGCTAACGTCATTCCCGTCTGTCCGCAATTGGGTCAAGTTTGGATGGAGTAAAATACCCGCCAGTACTAAAGCCAAGACAGGACTGCACTTTAACTTATTAGCAGCAGAGTACGCCAATAGAAACGGCAGGAAGTAGAAAATGGCATCCGACATAAAACTTAATACATAATAGGTCTGGGACTCCTTTGAAATCCAACCAAATAAAATAAGTAGAGCGAGCAGCGCTTTTATCATACCTGCGCCAGCAATAGCTGGAACGATCGGACTAAATGTACCGGAAACGAAATCGATTAATTTGCCGATGAACCCTACCTTTCTCTCTTTAGCTAGTTCACGACCTGAACCTTCTACGGATTTCAGATGCTTAATAGCCTCCGTGTAAACGTCTTCAACATGAGTACCAATAACTACCTGAAATTGTCCGCCGCTCTCGATAACATCAAGAACGCCGTCCAATGCTTTCACGGCTGGTTGATCTGCCTTATTATTATCATTCAGCGCAAATCTGAGTCTGGTCATGCAATGAGTTAATGTAGATACATTTTCACTGCCTCCGACTTTCTCTACAATTTCTCGAGCTAATTCCTCATACTTCTGGCTCATGCAATTATGCCCCCTCTTAATAAATGCTGCATAATATGAACGAATACGGAAGCGCTTTACAAACATAAAAAGCTATTTATAAGCGATAAGTAAAGGCTTCATTCACATTACACCTTTAAAATATCACTATATAAACAGCTATAGCCAATGCCTATATTTCATTCTTCATTATGCCTGCAAGGCATGCTTGATATATTGTAAAAACCTGGTCGCAGTCTGACTGAAAATTTTGTGTTTTTTCCAGACAATCACACATCCGAATTGAAGTACAGGATAGAAGGGCCTAAAGCATAAATGATCAGAATGCTTCATTGCGAAAGCACCCTCAATGCAAATTGCCGTTCCCATTCCCTGCTCCACGAGATTAACCACATTGGATATTAAGTTATAGGTAGCTACAAAGCGCAATTGTGAGTGCTCATCGGCAAACCAACTGGCAATTTCATTTTGTAATACTGATCGGCTGGGTATTAGCAAGGGTACTCCGGCCAGGTCTTTGGAAGTAACATATTCCTTCTGTGCCAGCGTTGACGAGGTTTTGGTAAGAATTCCCCAGCGTTCCTTTTGCGGCAGTCTGATAAAATCATATTTTTCAATATGAATAGGCTCCAACAATATGCCAATCTCAAGTAAGCCCTTATCTATTTTTTCCTTTATATCATCGCCTGTCCCGCTGAAAATATGATAGGTGACCTGTGGATATTCAACATTAAACGCTTTTAATAACTCGAAAATAACATTTGATGTTAATGATTCAACACTTCCAATGGATATTGTTCCTCCAACCAGATTGCTCTGATCTTTAAACTCTTTCTCTGTTTTATCCGCAAGGGTAAGGATTTCTTCTGCTCTTTGACGCAAAAGCATCCCCGCATCGGTTAGTGTTATCTTACTTTTTCCACGTGTGAACAATTGAGTTCCTAAGTCTTTTTCAAGATCGGCCAGCTGTCTGCTTAACGTAGGCTGTGTAACATGCAGGATAGTAGCCGCATGTGTAATATTTTCAACACGGGCAACTGTTAGAAAATACCGAAGTACTCTTAATTCCATGGTTCCTCCTGATTGCATTTATTTTAAAATTTCAATGGTTACGGTGAAGTCACCATTCATGCCTGTGAATGCCTCCATTCCATGGAGCATATAAGGTCAGATCACCTACTGAAGGATCGAAGCCATCCGGCGCTTCCTCCGTCGTAAGAGTATTCGGGAGGTAACTGATTTTTTCTGTTCTGTTGTAATCGTCAAAGGTCAATTAGCGAGGGCATGTCAAAACTCATTAATAACGGATCGACCATATCGCATGTTCCATGGCTATTTATAAATAATCCTGAATTCCCTAACCAGCGAATGATTGTATTTTCCGTTTTCTCAAAAGCTTCTTTTCCAAATGGTTGTGTTTTTGGAGCTGCAGCTTGAGTTTTATTTTCTTTCAAGTACATCCACCTGCCTTTCTTATTTTCCGAAATAGAGCAAGCAATCGCTTTGTATTTATAAAGAATATCAGAAACATAAAAATCTGCTTTGTTGAGAAGCTCATTTCATTTGATCATTCAGCTCATATATAATATTTGAAGCAGCAATTCCTTCATCGTCCAGTATTATTTCTCCAATTCCATTCGCTTTAATGATTCCGGAGATTGGATTTTTGACACTGTCAATCATTGTAGTTGTTGTCACATTAATAGTGGAATATTCAAAGGCCAAATCCGTATTGATTATGCTCCCATCTACAATTACCACGTTCTCCATGTAACACATTCCCTGATTACTCTCAATAGTGCAGTTAATAAACGTAATATTTTTAGAATTCCATCCTAAATATTCTCCGGTGATTAACGAATCATATACGGTGACATTTTCACAGTTCCAGAATGCGTCTTTTGAGAGTAGCCGCGAATTACGGATTTCTATGTTTTTCGCACCATCGAAAACATAGTTTCCGGTCAAAGTTAAATCATCCACTCTGATATTTTCACTGTTCATCCCAAAATAATCTCCTCTTGCAGTTACATGTAACAATTCAATATCCTTGCAGTTCCATAGCGTCTCCTCTGCATTAGGCATATCCACATGATTCAGACGGATATCACTTGCCCTGCGAAATGTCTTGGGTGCTTCAATGACACTGTCATTCATATAAATATGATGACTGTACCAGATTCCTGAGCGTGCCATTTCCTGAAGAGTTGTTCTCTTTAAGCTAATGTTCTGGGAATACCATAGCGGATACTTCCATTTAAAAAAACTGTTGTGGATAGTAATATCTTCACTTTCCTTCAGCGGTGATTCACCTTCCGCAAAAGTAGAGTTTTTAATCAAAAGATTCTTGCTCTTAAATAGTGCGCGTTCTCCTGTTAGCTTTTGTTGATCAATAGTTTGCATTGCTAATCCCCCTGTCTCAGATCAGCTTACAACTTAAAGTTAACTTGAAGTCAAATATTTTCGACACGAATAGATAGATAATTATTGATCCTTACTTGCGTTAAAGTCCACTTGAAGGTATACACTAATACACTAGATGATGTTGCAGTTAATACATGAATGGAGGATGGTAACAATGGCAGAGAAACAAACTGCAGGAAGAGACAAGCTGGGAGAATTTGCACCTAAATTTGCTGAACTGAACGATGATGTATTGTTTGGTGAGGTTTGGTCAAGGGAGGAAGAACTTTCTCCCCGCGATCGCAGCATGATTACAGTAGCAGCTCTAATCTCAGGAGGAAACTTTGAACAGTTAACTCCACATCTTCATAAAGCGAAAGCAAATGGAATCACCCAAGAAGAAATTGCAGAGATCATTACACACCTTTCGTTCTATGCCGGTTGGCCCAAAGCTTGGTCCGCTTTTAATATCGCTAAGGAAATCTATAAAGAATAAAAATAGAGAGGATGTCCATGATGTCAAATGAACAATTAGAGAGCAGCACCATTCTTCCATTAGGAAAAAAAGTTGAAGCTAATTTTATCGGCGATGCTTATTTACAAATGGTCTTTACTGATCCAACTCCTTTAAATGCCCCGATCGGAAACGTGACCTTTGCCCCCGGCGCCCGTAATAACTGGCATTCACATAAATTTGGGCAGGTTTTATTAGTTACAGGTGGTGAGGGTTGGTATCAGGAAAAAGGAAAACCTGCAAAGTTACTTAAAACTGGTGACGTAATTAATATTGCACCAAATGTGAAGCATTGGCATGGTGCTACCCAAGACAGCTGGTTTGTACATCTGGCTATTACACCAGGCGAAACCGAATGGTTAGAGCCTGTCGATGACGTTTGGTATGATAGTTTATAAACATTATTTATCACATTATAAAAGTCCCGATATAGGAAATTCCTAATCGGGACTTTTATTGTGTTCATTTAAAAATCAAATCCACTAATTTCAATGCGTTTAAATGCATAAAAATACCTGCTTGAATATTTATGCATTATATTGAATATATCAATGGATTATCGTCTTTCATGATCCACTTTTATCATCATTTGTGGTCGTTTTTGCCGCTTTGGTGATCCCTCACAACAATCGTTCTAGGTTTCTTGTAATCCTACTTCTTACCCACACCGGCTATATCCGCAGTTGCTGCAGGTCTTACAGCCTTCGATGTTAACCAGCGAGGCGCTGCCGCAGGATGGGCAGAGGTCGCGGGAGGCCGCCCCATGGCCGCCGTGGCCGTAGTCCGCTACTGCCGCAGACGGTACGCTCGCTTTCAACTCAGCGTTCAGCGCTTCGTTGAAATCCTCCAGCTCCAGCGTTGCCGCGATCGGAGCGGGGACATGGTCGTCATGTGCGTTGTTCAGCACATGCGTTTCCAGTGCCTTCGCTACCGCGTCGGCGATGGACTCGACGCGGTTCGCGCCGAAGCCGATGGCACCGGAGCCGCCGATGCCCTTGAGATGCTTGATCAGCAGCTCGACCTTCTCGCCGTGGTCGCCGTAACGGAGGAACAGCGAGCAGACACGGCCCAATGCTTCCGCCATGGCGAAGACGTCGGAGCCCGCTTTGCCGACATTCAGGAAGATTTCTGCCGGAATGCCATCCAGGTCGTTGATGGTGATATACGCCATGCCGAATGGCGTGTTGATCTTATAGGTTGCGCCGCGCAGCACCTGCGGGCGTTTCTTGTATTGCTTGTCAACAACATTGGCATTGGCCTGTGGCGCAGGGCTCGCTGCCACAACTGCGCTGGCCGGTGCAGCTTCTACTGCTTCCGGTGCAGCCGTTTCCGCTGCCGGAGCCTCTTTCTTGTCTTCCTTCTTCGTGGTTTCCAGCACTTGCACATCGCGGCTGCCGTCGCGGTAGATAGTTACACCTTTGCAGCCCAGATCGAAGGCCATTTCGTACAGCTCGGCAGTTTCTTCAACAGTGAAGTCTGACGGGCAGTTGGCGGTCTTGGAGATCGAGCTGTCCACCCAGCGCTGAATGGCAGCCTGCGCACGGATGTGATCCTTGGCCGACAAATCCATCGAAGTTACGAAATAATCAGGCAGCTCTTCACCCGGATGGGCTTCCAGCCATTCCTGTGCGATCGGTACGAACTGCTCGTCGTAGCCGAGACGGCTTTGACGGAAATATTTGAAGGCAAAATAAGGCTCAATACCAGTCGAAGTTCCTACCATTGTACCGGTGCTGCCTGTGGGCGCCTGAGTAATCACGGTAACGTTGCGCATGCCGTGCTTGCGGATGGATTCACCCACCTCCGGATAAACTTCGGTGATGTTTTTCATAAATCCGCTCTGCAGATATTTGTCGGATTCGAACGCCTGGAACGAACCCTTCTCGCCGGCAATTTCTGCTGAGGCCAGATACGCTTCGCGGGCCATAAAGCCGTACAGCTTGTCCAGAAACTCCAGCGATTCAGGACTGCCATAACGGATGTTGAGTTTAATCATCAGCTCAGCCAGACCCATGGTTCCAAGGCCTACGCGGCGTTCCAGCTTCTGGTTGGCTTCATTTTCCGGGAAATGATACGGCGTCTTGTCAATGACATTGTCCAGGAAGCGAACAGAATAACGGGTAGTCGTCGCCAGATCGGCCCAGTCCACATCATGATTCTCCGCGTCGTAGAACTTCGAAAGGTTGACGGCGGACAGGTTGCAGACGCCCCAGCCCGGAAGTCCTTGCTCACCGCACGGATTGGTGCAGATAATCGGATTAAAGTACCAGCTGTTGGACATTTGGTTGTAGTATTCCATGAATACGACGCCCGGCTCTGCCGATTTCCAGGCTGATTCTATAATCGTATGCCACACATCCCGTGCTTTAACTGTACGGTAAGGAATGACCCGGCGGCCGTCCGCTTTCCATTTATCAAGGTCTCCGTCCCAAATCGTATCATAATCAGGGTCCGTCGTATCCGGGAATACGAGCTCCCAGTCGAGATCCTCTTTAACAGCTTTCATAAAAGCGTTGCTGACGCATACTGAAAGGTTGGCATTGGTCACTTGACCCATAGTCTGCTTCACAGTAATGAAATCAACCACATCCGGGTGCCAGTCATTGATCATCAGCATCAGCGCGCCACGGCGGCTGCCGCCCTGCTCAATCAGCCCGGTCGTATAGCTGAACAGCCCGCCCCAGGAGACAGAGCCGCTGGATGATCCGTTCACGCCTCTAACGATGGCACGGCGGGGACGCAGCGAAGACAGGTTAATCCCCACACCGCCGCCGCGGGCCATAATCTCGGTCATTTCCGACAGTGTCTGCATAATTCCGCCGCGGCTGTCTTTAGGCGAAGGTACTACATAACAGTTGAACAGCGTCAGCTCTTCACTGGCACCGGCGCCTGCGGCGATCCGGCCGCCCGGTACAAGCTTCCAGTCATCGAGAATGGAGCGGAACTTGCCTGTCCATTCTTCCTGAAGCTCAGGCGTTTTCTCTACCGAAGCCATGGCGGCTGCGAGCCGGTCCCACATTTCCTCCGGAGTTTTCTCTATATTAAGCGTAAGCTTTTCTACGTCCGATTTCACCAGTTCACCACTGCGTGTCTTCACGGTAACAATCCGTCCGCTGCGCTCTACAATTTCGCCAACTTCCTTGGTAGGGAATTTGGGGTCGTCTTTGGTCAGGACGAGAACAACATCGCCTACCTTGGCATTATTGCTGTCCGCATCCTTCCACGCATAGCGGTCCAAAAATATTTTCTCGCTAAGGCCCTCAAGGCGCTGCTTACGTTTCACTGTACTCAATAGAAAAACCTCCCGGATGTATGATATGTAAATCTTCCGTTCCATGATGTGGGCTTACGTTTTGTGACCCACAACAGAAACTTCCAGCTGCCCTGCTTGTGCAAAGGAAGTTCCTCTTGTCAATAACAAATAACCGTCAAATGCTCTGATAAATCAATATTTCAAGCATTTGTAACAATATATTGTGTGCGTCAGCTTTTAAACTATACCACATATTGTATCGGAGGTCTTTTTCGATATAAGAAGCCCCGTGGCGAAAAATCGGCATCCATGACGCATTTTCTCACTCTTGCTCGTTTTTTTATAAAATCAGAAACTAAAAGTTTCATCTGCGGGTGAGTGAATCTTTAATATGCGCAACTCTTTAGCAATCCATATCAGGTTATGAATTCTCTCTTTTACGCGCATACTACTTCTACGCTAGT
This sequence comes from Paenibacillus sp. FSL L8-0340, assembly GCF_038593145.1. NCBI lineage: Bacteria > Bacillati > Bacillota > Bacilli > Caryophanales > Paenibacillaceae > Paenibacillus > Paenibacillus sp. FSL L8-0340. The sequence goes on along the minus strand of NZ_CP151967.1, from coordinate 2,768,004 downwards.
TCGATATGATACAGCGCCGGAGGAGGCTGCAACATGACGCAATTATCCCGCAATTCCCTGACGCAAGAGGTCAATGCACCCGCACCGCAGCTGCCTGTTCCCCTATCCTTTGAGCGAAACTGGCTGCATGATCTGGAGTCGAGACTGGAGAAAGGCGGGCCTTGGGGAGACTTGAGGTTATCCCGGCTTGCCGTGCAGGGTGAAGAATCGGGCCTTGTCACCAGCTTCGACGAGCTGCAATGCCTGAAGCATTTGTCAGGACTGTCTCCGCTTCCCCACCAGCTTGATACCGCTCATAAGGTACTCTTTGAAATGTCGGGCCGGGCGATTCTCGCCGACGAAGTCGGACTCGGCAAAACGATCGAAGCCGGTCTCGTGCTTAAGGAATATTTGGTACGCGGACTGGTAAGCAAAGTGCTGATTCTGGTTCCCGCCTCGCTCGTCCTGCAGTGGGTACGCGAGCTGAACGCCAAGTTCGGCATAACTGCCGTAGCACAGAAGAAGACCTATTCCTGGGGAAACGACATTGTGGTCGCTTCCATGGACACCGCCAAACGTGATCCGCATAAAGAACTGCTGCTCGGCTGCGAATACGACATGCTGATTATCGACGAGGCCCATAAGCTGAAGAACAAGAAGTCCACCAACTACCAGTTCGTTCAGCAGCTGCGCAAAAAGTACTGCCTGCTGCTCACCGCCACCCCTGTACAGAATGACCTCGGCGAGCTGTTCAACCTGATCACCCTGCTGAAGCCGGGGCAGCTTGGCAATCAGGGGGATTTTGCCGCTAATTTCGTCGTGGACAAACGCCAGCCGAAGAATGAAGTCCAGCTGAGGGGCGAGCTGTCTAAAGTCATGATCCGCAACCGCCGCGGCGAGGGCCCGGTCAACTTCACCAAGCGCAAGGTCCGCAATATACCGCTCACGCTCTCACCGGAAGAGAAGGTATTATATGACGGCGTTACCGCCTTTGTCAAAGACCAATATCAGGAATCAGGCGGCAATCTCAGCAGCATGCTTTCTCTGGTTACGCTTCAGCGTGAGGTATGCAGCAGCCGCGATGCTGTATTCATTACCTTGGTGAACCTAATCAAAAAGCTGCCTGCCGATTCTCCGAAACGGGAGCGGATGATGGAGCTGCTGCAGAGCATCCGCACCGTCAAGACGAATACCAAAGCGGAGAAAACGATGGAGCTGATCCGTGAAATGAACGAAAAGGTTATTGTCTTCACTGAATACCGCGCCACGCAGGAATATCTGCTGCAATACTTCCGTGAACACGGGCTGCAGTGTGTGTCATACTCCGGAGGGATGAACCGCGGCAAGAAGGACTGGATGATGGATCTCTTTCGTGGACGGGCCCAGGTGATGATTGCTACGGAGGCCGGCGGTGAGGGCATCAATCTGCAGTTCTGCCACCATATGATCAATTTCGATCTGCCGTGGAACCCGATGCGGGTCGAGCAGCGGATCGGCCGGGTCCACCGTCTGGGCCAGGAGAACGACGTGGTCATCTACAACCTCTCCACAGAAGGTACGATTGAAGAGCATATTCTGCATCTGCTGCATGAGAAAATCAACATGTTCGAGATGGTCATCGGGGGTCTTGATGTGATCCTGGAACGTTTCGAGAAAAAGGAATCGCTGGAGAAAAGCCTTTATAAAATCATGCTTGAAGCCCGCAGCGACGAGGAGCTGCGCAGCGGACTTGACCACATCGGCGAATCCATCAGCGAGCTGACCCAAGGCATACAGAATGAAAGCGAGGCCACCTGATGACCCTTTCTCCGCAACAAGTCCGCAAGCATGTCATGGATTATCTGGAAGCAACGGAGTGCTCGATCCTTGAGGTATCTCCGCTGCATGTGACGGTGAAGCTCTCGCCGCGCGCCGACCGGATGCTCACCGACCGGCCCTATTATTGGGGGTTCGTGGAGCGCACCGGCGTCGATCCGGAGACGCTGTCGTTCACCTTCGTCTTCGACCCGGAGAAGTACGACAGCTTGGCCGCGCAGGCTGCTCCTCCGCCCCGGGCACAACGGGGCGTGGCAAACCGCCCTGCGGCCGGGCTTCTGCCGGGCGCAGGCGGCAGCCTTGGCGCGGCAGAGATGGAAGCAGGCGCGGACAGCCCGGCGGCCGGTTTCGGGCAGCCGCCATCCGCAGGGGCGGCTCCCGCTGAAGCAGACCCGCAGGACGGCATTCTCGCCCGCTACTTTGGCGTTGTGCCGGTACTGCCGCGGATCGGCCCGGGCATGATCCGCCGTGAGGATATAGTATACGGCAGCAAGCGGCTGAAGCAGATCTGGGCCGCCGCGCGTGATGAGGGAAAATGTCTGCAGCTGTTTGAAGACCCGGGAAGCAGACAGCGGATGACGCTGTTCTCTGCGGCCTATGAACCGTGGCTAGGCGTCTGTTACAAAGTGGAGATGACTTGCGATCTGAAGCGGGAAGAGCTGCATTTTATCGGAATTTCCTTAACCAGCGGGGTCATTACCGCCGACTTTGGCACGAGGCTGAATACACGGGAATTAACTCCCCGCTTGCCGGAGAATATTCACATCCAGCCCTCAGAGCTTACAATTGCCGCCGGGGCCGACCGGCTGGAGGCTTATTTGACTTCACAGCTCGCAAAACTGGACTACAGCTGGGCGGAGGAAGCCCGGGAAAGGCTGCGGCTTGAGCTGAGCATCGTAGACATTTATTATGAGGAGCTGCTCAAAGAGCAGGACGAAGAGAAGCGGCTGGCGATCCAGGAGCAATATAACCGCCGCCGGAAGGAGACCTCCTGGCAATACGAGCCGCAGGTTGCAGTTTCTGCCGTAACCTACGGACTGTTTCATCTGCGCAGCACATAGAATGCGACCCTGCTCGCTAAAAGCAGGCAAAAAAACAGCGGAATTCCCGCAACCCGGCGGACAGCATGCAACACCCTTTTTAGAGCTTGTCCGCTACAATTAATTTATACCCGTTCCATGAAGATGATTTGATTTGGACCAAGAAAGGTGAACGACGACATGACTATAAAATCAAGGCGGAAGGCCGTGCCTGGTCGTCGCGGCCGCTTCCTCCTCATTCTGTCCCTCTGCACAATCGGGCTGTCGGCAAGCTCTGCCTTTCCGGCTGCCTATGCCGCTAAGGACACCCGCGTCACTGTCACACAAGCAGTCTCCCCTGATGTGCTGGCCTCACTTGTAATCAAGGTGCAACCATCAACGGAATCGCTGCAGGACTTCACCAAGCTGACCATCCGCAAGCTGTCCGCCGATGCTCCCTTCACAAGCTGGAAAGAGGCCCGTACCGACTATTATCCGCTGGGACCGGGCACACATAGCTGGCTTGTTAATCTCATGGACGGCGGGCAGCGCATCGGATACCTGATTGTCTCGGCTACAGAGCAAGGCGGTTATATGCTTAGCGAATACGGAACCGGAACCTCCGGGCTGCCTTACAGCTTGACCGATCTGCGCCAGTTTCTGGTGCAGGAGGAACTCATCTCTTCAGATTATTCAGGAAAGCTTGAACTGACGGCTCTTTACGCCTCTTTGCTCCCGGTGTGGAAATTAACGCTCGACCATACGGATATATATATCAATGCTTCGGTACCGCAAGTTCTGCCGTGGGGTTCAGACAAAGCAGAAGAGGTCCTGAAGGTACAGCTAGATGGAGTCAATACAATCTCCGGGCTGGACTCCGGCTGGTCTCCCCTGCAGACCTACCGGAGTGAAGGTCTGGATGATCCATACGCTGATTTACAGTGGCTGACCAGCCCCAAGCTGAAGCTGGACAGCGCAGAAAACTTCACTATTCTGCTGATTCAAAATGGCAGTCTCGTCTTTCAGTCAGCTGGCAGGAACGATACGACCGGAGCGCCTTTTATGATTACGGGGTATCAGCGCTGGCTGCCTGCCGGTTCCAGCGGGAACAAAACCGGCAGCAGTCCGGCCATCGTCTATGCCGCTGCGGGTCCGAAAGGCAAACGTTACCTCCCTCTCTCAGCTCTTCAAAAAAGCGGTACCCTGCACCAGCTGCCTCTAGCCGGCAAAACAGTGATCGGTACGCTTACAAATTCTAAGCGTTAAAGTAACCCATTGTAAGTACAACGTCTTTCCCGCGGGCATGCAACAAAACAACCTTCCACAGTGCCATATACAGGGCACCTTGGAAGGTTGTTTTCAGTTCAAGCTGTATGCGATTTGCCGGTACTACTACTTGCAACCTGATCACTTCCTGTCGTTCCGGCTCCATTTGCTCCGCCAGATCGACCAGCCGAGCGGCAGCATGCCGAACCATTTCTCTGCCCACGGCTCTTTCTCGGCCTTTCGCCGCGCCCGGCTGGCACGAGGGTCCTCCATATAAACGACTACCTTTTCCGTAATATACTTCACAAGTTCATCACCGCTGGAAGCCATTTCGCCACCTCCTGAAACTGAATGCTGAATTTGGGCACTCACCTTTGACTTCTGTCTTCTGTCTGGATATCCATGTTCCTAGTGTGCTCTTGAACAGCTATATCTAAACCGTGAAGCTGCTTTTCGTATAGGTTTGCCTGTTCCAGCACAATCTAACAAAGTACCCAGTCCGGTCAAAAGATCATTACCGCACGAGGAGGTCATCCACTTGAACTACTTGATGTACTTGAAGTACCTGAACCCAACCAGAACCCAAACCACCCGGGGAAGCGGTACACTGCGCCGGCTGTTCGTTATCGTGTCATCCGCCCTGTTGCTTATGCTTCCCCTGGGAGATGCGGGAATTGTGCAGGCGTCACCGGTGCCTTCAGGAGCCGCGGCGAAAGAAGAGCGCCAGCATATGCTCGGCCATGATCAACGGATCATTCTGATTGATGCCGGGCATGGGGGAATTGACGGGGGGACATCATATGGCAATATCCTCGAGAAAGATATCACTCTTGCCATCTCCCGCCGGCTGTTCCTGCTGCTGCGCAGTGACGGCTTTGATGCGATCCTTAACCGGACCGGTGACTATGCCCCCAGCGATGATAACCGCTGGCTGCGCAGCTCCTCCCGCCATTTGCGGGACCTTGCCCAGCGCAAGGAGCTGGCTGAGACGCTTCCGGCAAATGTCGTGGTCAGCATTCATATTAACTGGGCCGCTTCACCTTCCAAACACGGACCGCTTGTGCTGTACCGTCAGGAGGGACGCAGCTTCCTGCTGGCGAGATCCATTCAGAACCAGCTCAATCATCTCTATGATGTGAAAGCCAGCCCGTTACGGGGCAAGCCGTTTTATCTGCTCAATAAAATAACCGCCACAACAGTGATCGTTGAGGCGGGTTTTGTGAGCAGCCCGACCGACCGCGAGAAGCTTTGCAGTCCGAAAGGACAAGAGGAAATTGCCGAAGCGATTGCTAACGGTATTGCCGCGTATCTTATGGAGGTGTAAGCTGCGAATTCCATTGCCATTCGTCCCGGACCAGTTCGGAAATGCCTACAAACTCGACACTGTCCTTTGTTTCGGCAATGCCGCTGCGGATGCCCGCAGCGGTCTCTTTGCCCTGGATACCAACATGGCCGATTGCTATACAGTAGTTCTGGTTCAAAGCCCTTTCCTGCACCAGCCGCATTTGCTTCACGACATGACTTGCCGTATGAACATCGTCCAGAAAGATATGATTCTCCACGGGCGGGAGTCCGATCTTCCGGGCCATTCTGCCGGCTACCGAACGGTAATTCGTATGGCTGTCCACAAAAAACAATCCGCGTTCCTTGCATACCGCCAACACGATGCCCATTACCCGCTCATCACCGGTCACCTTTGAGCCCATGTGATTGTTAATTCCAACGGCAAAAGGAACATTGTCCAGTGCAGCCTCGACCTGCTTGCGTACCTCGGCATCGCTCATCCGGGTCAGAACCGCACCCGGGCCCAGCCACTCGGGTTTGCCTTGCTTCGGTTCCATCGGCAAATGCACCAGCACATCGAAGCCCTGCTCATGTGCGCGCCGTGCATCCTTCTCTGTAGTCGATAGAAACGGCATTACGGCAACAGTGATCTTAACCGGCAATTCCAACATTTCCTCCGTACCACGCATGTCATTGCCGAAATCATCGACAATGATGGCTATCCTGCTGCGGGCTGGTTGTTTAATCTCCTGCTGTCCTTCAGCCTTAGCACTGCCGATAACGGCGGGTTCGGCAAGGACGGCTGAAGACACTACAGATCGGCTGCCCCTGGCGTGATGTGAAACTGAACCAGCAGATGTTTCGTGCGCAGTGGCAGCGGGCGGAACCAGCGCCGGCATCAATGCGACAACGGCAATAATTAGATACAGAATGGTGCGTTTGCCCGTATGATTGCTCCTTTTCAAGAGGATCTCCTCCTTCGTGCTATGTTGCCATTGTTCTCATTGTTTGGAACCTGAAGGAGAAATATGTACGGGACAGGTACGCAATAATTAACAATCGTTATCCGGCCTGCTGCCCCCGGCGGTCAGCGGCAATGATCGCATCAAATACATCCTGCGGGGATACCTCAAACGGCATATTTGCCATCGGGCTGTCTGCCTCACAGCTGGCTTGGGCCGCAGCCATAAGTTTCCCCGGCTCCATCTCAGAAAGGCCCATTTCCTTAAGCGTTACAGGCAGGTCCACCTCCCGGCAGAAAGCAACAACGGCAGCGATCTCCTCCTCCGCTGCATGCTCCAGCATCAGCTGCGCCAGCGTGGCGAACGCCACCTTTTCCCCGTGAAGCATATGCCGGCATTCCTCAAGCACAGTCAGTCCGTTATGAATGGCATGGGCGGCGGCAAGTCCGCCGCTCTCAAAGCCGATGCCGCTAAGGTAAATATTCGCTTCCACGATATGGCCGACAGCCGCCGAGGCTATTCCTTGGCGGGCATCCTCTAATGCCTCAGCTCCTTCAGCAAGAAGCGTATCCAGACAAGCACGCGCCAGCGCATATGCGGCGATCGAGCTCTGTCCCCCTGCATGGGTCACAGCGCCGGAATTACGGCAAGCCCTCGCTTCAAAAAAAGTGGACAACGCATCGCCCATTCCTGCCGCCAGCAATCTCGGAGGGGCTTTAGCAATAATATCTACGTCGGCGATTACGGCATTGGGACTTTGTTGCAGAGGGAGATAGCAGTCAAACTCGCCCTCCTCCGAATAAAGTACCGACAATGCGCTGCAGGGCGCATCCGTAGAAGCCACTGTCGGAACAATGACCACCGGCAATCCGGTATAACGGCTGACGGCTTTGGCCGTGTCCAGTGTTTTGCCGCCGCCGATGCCCAGAATTATACCTGTAGCGTTCAAGTCCAGCTCCGCAACAATTTGCTCCACCAGCTTTAGACAACATTCTCCCTTGAACTCACGCTGAACAAGCGGCATAGACTCAGCGTCAAAGCTGCTGACGATATCATTTCCGTAGGTAGCGAGGATGTAAGGATCTACAATGGCATAAGCCCCTGTGGCTCCCATTTGTGTGCAATAAGCACCCAGCTTTGAGATTTCACCGCCGCCTTGAATATATTTTGACGGGGAATAGATGATTTGATTCATATAAAGTTCCTCCTTTTTCCAATCCTTATCAGTTTAAGGAAGAACCCGCCGCCCGGCAAGGACAAAGCAGACATCCTCTGCACTTTTCTAATCCCCACGGTATATGCAATCTGCTCATGCCAAAGAGCGCTCCCCTAAGATTCCAGAAACGCTCCATTGTATAGATCGAGTTAAAACCTGTTCAATTTTGAAGTTGTATAAGCTTAAATTTTCCGGACAGGCATACGTTTGACATCCCCGGTCAGCGTGCATTCCTGTTTGCCAAAGTTGCTCTGAGTGATCTTGGTATCAATCAGGTCCACGATTTGCTGCAGCGAAGCAATCTGGTTCAGTATTTTCTGTCTATGAATCTGAATCATTGCATACAGCTCCGGGTATTCAGCAAGATTGGAATCCAGCGACAGGTCAAGATATGGCCGCATATCATCCAGGGACATTCCCGTTTTTTTCAGACAGGTGATCAGCTTCATGGTTTCGATATCTCCATCACTGTACACCCGGTGGCTGTTCCCTTTGCGCTGTGCCCGGGGCAGCAGTCCGATCTTCTCATAATAACGGATTGTGTCCTCCGTGATTCCCGTCAGCTCAGAGGCCACTTTAATGGAGTAGCCCTTGATCATTGCGTTAACCTCACTCATGCTGCCACCTCCGTTTTCTTATTTTTATATTGTATAACCTGGAGTCAGCTCCAAGTCAACGTTTATTTCACGGCAACCTGCCCTTATCTGCTGCCCTGTTTCAAGGATTTTGAATAACGTCAAAAAATACAGTCAAACCTCCTTGACTTGGAGTCGGCTCCAAGTTATACAATGAGCGCATCATCAACCGTCAGGCCTAAGACCACTATTACTGAACTTTGAGGAGAGATTACTATGACAACACAAACACAGCGCGGAATCGCGCTGATTACAGGAGCCAACAACGGAATTGGCCTGGAATTGACCCGCAAACTGCTGGGTGAAGGCTGGGAGGTGATCGCACTTATCCGCTCTGGATTTCCCGAAGAAGATGCCCCTATCCTTGAAGCACTAAGCAGCAAGCGGGTGCGGATTTATAAGGCGGACCTTGCAGATTTTCATAGTCTGGGAAAAGCGCTCGGGGAGGTTGTGGCGGCTGAACCCCGGATTGATCTGCTGTTCAACAACGCCGGCGGCAGCTTTGCCGAATTGAGTTATTCCAAGCAGGGGCGGGAGCTGCACTTTGAGCTGCAAACAGTGGTCCCCTACATTATAATGATGGAACTAAAAGTGCTGCTCCTGAAAGGAACTCATAAAACGGTGATCAATACTGCCTCCAATGCGGTTCTGACACTGAAGGAATTTAATCCGGATACCCTGGAGCGTCCAGCATCCTTCAAAAAACTGTTCGGCCCCTACGCTACTTCCAAAATGGCGCTTTCACTCTGGACCAAAGAAATCTCCACACAGCTAGCCGCTGAAGGAATAATGATCCGCAGCGCAGACCCGGGGGGCAATAATACGATCCGCAGCGGCAAAAAATCGGGTTTACCTTTTTATCTGAAGCCGATTATCAAGCTGTTCTTCCCTCATCCCAGCTACGGGGCCGGTCTGCTGTACAAAGCGGCTTTCGGCAGGCACAGCCATGTGCCCGGAGTATTTCTCGTCAAAGACGAGGTGAGCAACCTGAAGTTCGCCTCCGAGAGCCGCAAGGTTCTGGAAAAAGTGCAGGCCATTTATGAACATGAGTATGTTCCTGCCTACAGCAACTCTTGATAATGTGGGGTGGCTAACTAATTGTAATACAACCAAAATTATTGCATTTTTCATTTTAGGAGGTCAGTTCGACTGATTTACCATATCCTCATCACAATCCTTTTAGCCGCCCAATCCTTTAAATGCGCGCAGCAGCAGCAAATTTTCAATCGCAATACTCGCTTTCCACCAGTTTTCGGCGACTGCAAATTCTTTCTCATAAGCAGCCCAGCTCCAGGTCAAATTCCAAACTCCCTCCGGATTTCGGGTGCTCAGTATGTAGTCCAGCTCTTGTTGAACCAGCGCTGCGTGATCCGCGGCACCCAAACTATCCGGTGTTTTGATAAATGCAGAAGGTCTGCAGCTGTATCCGTTCCAATCCCCGGCTCCGCGTGCCAGCAGCACTGCGATTTGGGCTCTGGCAGCTACTATTAGCTGCGGATAAGCGAAATGCTCCTCGACCTTAGCGGCAGAGATACACTCCAGCATCGTGAGCACACATATCAGCGGATGCATCTCTATATCGGGATGCTCCAGAAACCTGCCTGCCAAGTCTTTGGCAATTTGCATGCCTTGTTCATAGAGCCGGCTATCTCTGTCGGCAAATTTGAGGATTGCCCCAGCCAGAATTGCTGTCGGATTATACATACTGCGGGCGGTGCTGTTCGAATCCGTATGCCACCATGGGGCATGAGGGTAATCATTATTGGAGTCCACTACATTCCTCCAGATACCTTCATCCATCTCCGCTCCACTGTCCAGATACCTCATCATCCCTTGAACGATCGGATGGGTCCGGTCATCAAAATGAACCTCCAGCAGCTTCTCTACCGCTGTCGCTGTCTGAATCGGTGTGGAGTTCGGATTCCAGGAGTCGGCTTCAAGCGCATGTCCAAAACCGCCGTCTTCATTCTGATAAGCAGATAAGGCCTCCAACACTGCGGACAAAGGCCCTTCTTCGAAATGGAACCTCCATCTGGCGAGATCCAAAGGGCGGGCATTGCGGTAAAACCAGCTGCGAATTCTGTTGTAATCCGTAAGCGGCAAACTCATTATGATTCTCCTTCCGGTAATTAGATCGGCCTGTAAGTCCTTGGTGCTAAAGTATATACTTGTATTAAACAAAACCCGCTATGTAGATAGCTATGACATCACTCATTATTTTTACAATGACGTACAATCTCTATTTCTGGGTCCTAAAGGATACATTGATATTACACTTGTGGTTTAAGAAGTTGATAACGGCTATATCCTTACTGCTTGTATTACCGTTGTCCACAACAAATATCTATGCGGCCACTCCGCTCCATATCGTGGCGAATTCAGTTGATTATTCTGCATCTCAATTTATGATTAAGGAAAATCATGTTTATTGCAGAGAAGTCTATTTACTGGGATAAGGAGTCGAACAAAATAACGGTAGCGGGTAAAATAAGCTATTGAGCGATAACCGCCGCAGACTATGTTCCACCTCTTGTCTAATCCACAATTTGGAGTTTCCGCTTTGGTTCAGCCTCTGCCCCTAAGGCATACCGTTGGAAAATTTGCGGTTATGTTAATATTAAAAAATATGTACATGCATAACATAAAAGAAAAAGCGGGTAGAGGAGTGAACTATGAACAAGACTAAGGATGCCGCAGGTGTGTTCTCTTTGATGAAGCAGCTGTTCCAAAAAATCAAACTCGACGATGTGCAGGGTATCAGTGCGCAGTTGACTTATTATCTGATCCTCTCCCTGTTTCCTTTCCTGATCTTTATTATGACACTGATCGGTTACGCCCATATTTCTATCGAGGACAGGATTGCGGAGCTGCAGCAGATCATGCCTGCCGAAGCCGTCTCTATTATTGAAGAGATTCTGCAGGATGTATCCGAGGGACGGAGTGAGGCCCTGCTGTCCTTCGGGATGCTGGCCACGCTGTGGGCTGCCTCCAAGGGCATCAATGCCATCATCAAAGGGCTTAACCGCGCCTACGATATTGATGAGAGCAGGGTGTTCTGGAAAATACGGGGGATTGCTTTCCTGGCCACCATGATCATTGGTGTTGTTGTTCTGCTCAGCATTCTGCTGCTCGTACTGGGGAGCTGGCTGAAGACACAGATTTTTCTGCTCGCTGATCTGCCTTACGGGCTGCAGAAGGTATGGGATCTGCTGCAATATATCGTCCCGCTGTTCGTGCTGTTCGTCGTGTTCACTCTGCTCTACTGGATTGCACCCAGCCGGAGGCTTACGCTAAAAGAGGTTATGCCCGGCGCGATGTTCTCCACCATCGGCTGGATCATAACCTCCATTCTCTTCTCCATTTACGTCAACCAGTTCAGCGATTTCACCAAAACCTACGGAAGTCTCGGAGGCGTCATGATCCTGCTGATCTGGCTGTACATCAGTTCAATCATTATACTGGTCGGCGGCGAGATCAACGCGCTCCTGTTCAATCGCAGGCCCATCCGCAAATAGATTCCGGTGAGGCTGAGGCATTTTAGACTACACCATTCTTCGCTTCATCGTGCGGTTTGGCGGAGTCTGCCCCGGCTATCTCGGGAAGGTATGCTCCTTCTTCTTGCAGACGTCTGCGCAAGGTAGGGATATCCACCGCATGCACGTCATTGTCAGGAAGCTTCACTGCCAGTGCTGCGGCAATCCCGGCGGCTTCGCCCATGGCCAGACAGACCGGCATCACCCTGACACTGCCTTGGACCTCGCGCACACAGGAGATGGAACGCCCGGCGACCAGGACGTTTCTCAACGTCCGCGGGGTCAAACAACGGTAAGGAATGCCATGCGATTCGCCCGGACCGTAACGTTTAATGACTTCCTGCTTGCCTCCAGCCTGCTTCTCTTCCTTTTCCGTCCCATGGATATCAATGAAATAGCTATTGCGGCAGATTTCATCCGCGAAGCTGCGTCGGTTCACATAATCCTCCACACTTAGTACGTAATCCCCGGTAATTCTTCTTGTCTCACGCACTCCCATTAACGAACCTGTACTGGCCACAAAAGAGCTGCCGAAGGATGCCGGCATAAACTCGGCAAGCGCCTCCCTGTAAACTGCGGCAAGTTTCCTTCCCTGCATCAGTGCAGCCGATACCGAAAAGGCATCCGTGTTGTCCACTTCCCATAAATGGCCGGCGTTAAAGCCTACCGTACGGGGAGCAATCATATTGTTGCAGATATGCGAATCCGGGATCAACGGATATTTGCCGGACCGCAGAATGTCATAGATCGGACTGGTTTTATTATTGCCATGCAGCAGCGGTCCGTTCAGATAAGCATATTCATCCACATTCCCGAGGTTGAAGCAGTGCGTGGCCGGCATGAGGTCACCGGTTCCGGTATCGCCCTTGAGGTATTCCGCCCCTGCCCAAGCCGCAACATCGGCATCTCCTGTACAGTCGATATATACCTTGGCCTGCATAGCCTGCAGGCCGCTTTTGCTGGCCGTAATCAGTGCTTCCACCCTGCCGTCTTCACCGGTTTCCACAGAGCCAAGCAGGGTCTGGAACAATACAGTTACACCAGCTTCTTGAACCAGCTCATCATAGATGACCTTCAGCTTCTCCGGTTCAATCGGCACCCAGTCCATGGCATCCTTGTCAACATGCGGCATCTGAGCTTTCAGGGCTTCAAATACTTTCATCGCCAGCCCTCTATAGATGATGGTCTCCATGTCGGAGAATGGACACCATGCCGGCACCAGTCCCGAGGTTCCCATTCCGCCAAGGCTTCCCGTCGCTTCAATCAGCAGTGTTCTTGCCCCTTCACGCGCGGCGGCGGCGGCGGCCGTGCAGCCCGCAGGGCCGCCGCCCACAACGATCACATCCCAGTTGTCCTGGAGCGGAACTTTATTGCTCCGCATCCTGTAGGTTTTCATTCTATTTTCCTCCAAACACTCAGCCTTTTATTTAGCGGATGCCGCATACCAGTCATTAACTTCTTTGACACTCGCTTCTCCGCCAGCGGCATTGTACTTTTCAACAAAGGTTGTTACCGCCTCAGGGGTCTCCTCACCTACGATTACCTTGACGGCAAAATCATTGATCATCTGACCCAGTGAAGCATTGCTCTTGGAATATTCCGGCAGGGATGGAGCCAGCGCAAGCGGATCAGAGATTCTGGCCTCTGCAGGCAGCTCATTGTTAAGGAAGGAGAAGCCGGCAAACAGACGTGCATCCTTCTGGACACGGGCCTGCCAATAGATTGGATACAGCTTTTCATCGATACCGGTCAGATAGTTGCTTGCATTGCCCCGTTCATCCGTGAACAGCGGCAGAATCGGGCTGTACATGCCATCTTTAAACGTATGATGTTTGCCTTCCTCTCCGATGGCGATCAGCTTGAACGTTTCTTTCTCCAGCTTGGCATTGATCCATTTAATTGCATCTTCAGGATGTTTGGCAGATTTCGGAATAAAGGTAATGCGGTCGAACCCGCCGCTCATCCCGAGGCCCATTTGCCCGTCTTTCCCTTTTAAGGCAGGAAGGTAAGCAAACTTGGCATCCGGGAAATTTGCAGCCAGCGCATCAGCAATGCCCGGAATGTCATACCAGGGAAGCTGAATTACACCCACCTTGCCGCTGGTGAACTTCTCCTTCAGGGTAGCATCCTTGTTCACTGCAAATTCCTTGTCCAGAAGACCCTGCTTATACAAATCGGACATATAAGTTAAATATTCCTTGAATCCCGGGTGCAGCGGTGTCGGCACCAGTTTGCCGTCGACCTGGTTCCAGCTTGTGCCAATTCCGAATGCACCGGTAATATTGGCTGTCGTTGCGAGAGCACCGTCAATGGACATCGGTGCGCCGTTGCTGCCGTTACCGCCGGGATCTTTTTCCTTAAACGCCTTGAGCACTGCTGTAAATTCATCCAGCGTCGTCGGCATCTTTAGCCCCAGCTTATCGAGCCAATCCTGGCGGATCATCAGATCGGCCCCGGCAAACTGCGAAGAGCTGTTCGGAATCGCGTACAGTTTGCCATCTACCTTCATGGCATCAAAGGACGCCTCTGAGATGGACGCTTTAATGTTGGGTCCAAACTCATCAATTAGCGGTCCCAGATCCACCAGCGCACCCATTTTGGCATAATCGGTATACACGGCTTTTTCACCGGAAATGGTAATAACGTCATAAGGCTCACCGGAGGAAATCAGCAGGTTAAGCTTATCCATCGCTTTGTCTGCCGGTAGCATTTCGTATTTCACCTTGTAGCCGGTCTGTTCTTCAATCACTTTGGCAAGCGGATACGTGTTGTAATCATCCTTTGACCACAGATTGAGTGATTTCAGCTCAGGTTTGGAATCGCTTTCAGTTATTGCAGCGGTTGTAGACGCCGGAGCCTTTGCCCCCTCCTCTGTTCCCTTGCTCTCTTTGTTACCATTGTTGCCCGATGAACCGCAGGCCGTTGCTGCAAGCAGCAGCCCGGTGCACATCATGAGAGACAATCCTTTTCTATATTTCATCCTTATAACCCTCCTCCAATTGTATGGGGTGATGCTGTATATGAAACGCTCTGTCAAAGAGCGGCTTCATAGCGCAAGCTGCGGGGACAAAACTCAGCCTTTTACAGAGCCGATCAGCACCCCTTTGATAAAATACTTCTGCAGAAACGGATACACAAACAGGATCGGGACAGTGGAAGCTACCACAGTCGCTGCGCGTATGCCTTCAGGTGACATATTCATGAGATCGTCCACGCTTTTGTTCACAGCATTGGCCGCACTGGCATCCATTACGACATCCTGCAGATACAGCTGCAAAGTCTTAAGCGCGGTATCGTTGATATAGATCATCGGGCCGAAATAATCATTCCAGAAGCCCACGGCATAGAACAGGGCAATGGTGGCGATAACCGGCATGCTGAGCGGCAGGATGATCCGGAACAGTATAGTGTACGTCTTGGCACCGTCAATCCGTGCCGATTCCTCCAGCGCTTCGGGAAGACTCTCGTAGTAACTCTTGATAACCAGCATATTAAAGACACTGATCATTCCGGGCAGAATCAGCACCCATAGATTGTTGATCAAATGCAGCTGGCGCATCAGCAGATAATTGGGAATCAGCCCTCCGTTGAACAGCATAGTGAAGATGAACAGCACCATAATGAAGGAAATACCCGGCAGATTACGTTTGGATAACGGGTACGCGGTAAGTGCGGTCATCAGGATCGAAATAGCCGTTCCTACTACAGTGACACCGATGGATACACAAAAGGCGCGTATGAACATCGAGGAGGAAATAACCTCCTTCAAAGTGTCAAGCTGGAAGCCCACAGGCAGGATGCCCACCTTGCCGGAAGTGATTGCCCATTCTTCACTGACCGATTTGGATAACACGTTCAGCAGCGGCAGAAGCATAATAATCCCCAGGGCGATCAGGAAGACATACACGGAGATATCGAGCACCAGATCTCCTTTGGTTCGTTTGGTCATTGTTATCTTCTCTCCCTTCCCGGATTACCAGATTCCGCGCTTAAGCAGCTTGCGGCTGATGTAGTTGCCTGAGACAATCAGGATGAAACCGACGACGGAGTTAAACAGCCCGACTGCTGTACTGAAGCTGTAGTCCATCTTGCCAAGACCGATCCGGTACACGAAGGTTCCGATGACATCAGCTGTTTCATATACCACCGGATTGTACATTGTGAGAATTTGCTCTGTACCCGCGTCGAGTACTGAACCGAGACGGAGTATGAACATCAGCACCACCGTCGGCAGAATTCCCGGAATGGAAATATGCAGCATCCGGCGGATTCTGCCCGCCCCATCAATGGCAGCCGCTTCATATTGCTCCTGATCAATACCGGCAATGGCGGCAATGAAGACGATGGCATTCCAGCCCGTTTCCTTCCAGCCTGCGGTAAACACCACGAGACTGCGGAAATACTCATTGCTGACAAAAAAACTGACCGGCTCTCCGCCAAACCACTGGATGATGTTGTTGACCAGCCCGCCCGATGTGGAGAGGATGGTCACGAATAAGCCAGAGATAATGACCCAAGACAGAAAATGCGGAAGATAAATGATCGTCTGAATCGTCCGTTTGAAGAACATCAGCCGAACCTCGTTCAGCACCAGCGCGATGAAGATAGGAACCGGAAAAAGGATCACAATTTTATAAACGCTGATTAACAGCGTATTCATAAACACCCTTCCGAATTCTTCCGACTGGATCAGCTTATGAAATTGCTCCAGCCCTACCCACTCGCTGCCCTTAATGCCTTCAAAAATGTTGAAATCCTGAAAAGCAATCAGCACCCCGTAAAGCGGTGTATATTTGAAGAGCAGGAGAAACAATAATCCGGGGATCAGCAGTACATAATAATCCCTGTTTCTCCATGCATATCTCCACCTGCTTGCGGACCTGATTCTGGTTGGCTTAACCTTGCTCTTCGGGTTCAAATCCGTGACACCTGCGCCCAAGATGACTCACCCCCAACTGTTTATGGGTTAATTATAAAGATGGACCCCGGTACTGGTGTAGGAGGTAAAGCGATTATTTCTGGTCTCAGGTGACTGTAATAAAGCTGCAGAAACTATTCTGATGAAACCGCTTTAAATTTCACAGTAACAAGGGTTCCCTTTCCGTTCTCCGTCTCAATGGACAAGCCATACCGGTTGCCTGAGAAATAGCGGATTCTTTCATTGACATTATAGAGCCCAAACGAACCCTCTGAACTGCCCGGCTGAAGCCCGGCAGACGGCTCGGTCAGCAGACGGTTGGCCTGCTCCTGACTCATACCGATTCCGTCATCACAGACTGTGAGTACAATATCTCCCTGTTCAAGAGCTGCGGTAATTGTGATCACTCCTTGTTTTTGCTTCGTCTTGCGGATGCCGTGAAGCAGAGCATTCTCCACCAGAGGCTGCAGCGTCAGCTTCGGCATTATATATTGTTCAAGCCCCGGTTCCGCATGAATGGTAAATGTAAACGTGGACGGGAAGCGGTTCTGCTGAATCTCCAGGAACACCTTGGCCAGATTCAGCTCATCCACAATGCTGACGTTGTCGCGCCCTTGGTTCAGGCTGAGCCGGAAATAACGGGCCAGCGCTTCAATCATCTGGCTCGTGTCCTCAGCGTCATGGGCAATGGCCGACCAGTTGATCATATCCAGGGCGTTGTACAGGAAATGGGGATTGATCTGCGCCTGAAGTGTGCGAAGCTGGGCCTCCCGCTCCTGCATCTTGGCCTGATACGATTCTTCCATCAGGTTATTGACCTTGTGAATAAGATGGTCCACACTGCGCTCCAGCAGCCGAAAATCACCATCAGGCATGGAGCGGCGGTCCTCCAGCCAGCCGATCCCTTCCTTGCGGATCATTCTGAGAATCATCTGTACTCTGCGCTGCATGCCTTGAATCATGAACATGAAGAGAACAAAGACCAGTACCAGGAACAAAACCGTAATTCCCGCGAGTGTAGCAATACTGGTGAACTGATTCATCGCTGTAGCCCTGTGTGAAATCTCAGGCTCCGATACCTGTGCAACCAGCTTCCAGCCAGTCGTTCCGATGGTGGTGTACACTACGTTCACTTCTTCACGGCCAATCGAATGCTTTAGGATGCCTTCCCCCGAGTGTTCGATGGTGTCAAGCAGCTCTTCAGGCAGGACATCCGCTTCCTGTTGCAGATTTCCTGGTTTGTTATCCGACTTATTCAGACCGGTACTATCTGAACTGTAGATCAATCTGCCGCTGGCATCGGTTAGAAAAGGCGCATACTTGTCCGAGAACTGCAGCTCCGACATAATCTCCCCGATCAAACCTTCGGACACATCCATCACGAGAATACCCACAATCTCTTCATATTCCTGGGGATTGCGCAGCATCCGGGCTACGGAAAAAATATTTTTTTTACCAATGTCGTTATACTTCTCCTGGTAAACACCGGTCCATACCATCCCCCCGCCGGCCTCTATCACCGATTCATACCATGGATATCTCTTTGCATCCTCGAGGGAATACAGATTAATCCGGTCTCCGGCATACAGGCGGGAAGGATCAACAAAAAAACGCAGGCGGAAAATATCCTCATTCTCCTGCGCGGTTTCGGCCAGATTGCGGAGCTCCTTAATTTGTTTTAGCTGCTCCGTGATACTGGCTTTCTGGAGCAGATTATCGTAGAGGATTTGGTTCATAAACACCGAATTGCTGCTGTCGCGGATGTGTTCCAGCTTGTAAGTTAAATTCAGCCCTGCCTGCTTAAGTGTAAGCTGCATCGAACGGGTAACTTCCTGTTCCAGAATTTCACTAGACCGCTGATAAAAGGAGGCCAGTAAAATAGACACCGGCAGCAAGATTAGCAAGGCATAGACAAGCAGCCACTTTCTTGCGGCCAGAATCCCCTGTCCAAGTCCAGTCAGATAGCTCCATCCCAGTTTCATAAAGGTGACACCTCATTTCTCCGGCCTTTTTGTCGTATCGCCCTTGGGAGGCACAAGTTCTAATTTTGCTGTTCTCTGTAGGCGCTGGGTGTGCTCCCGGTCATTTTTTTGAACAGTTTGCTGAAATGGCTGGGATCGGTATAACCTACGGCATAACAGACCTCGTAAAATTTGTTCTGCGGATCTCTCAGCAGCGTTTTCGCCTTTTCAATCCGTACTTTGGTCAAATATTCAAACACGGTTTCACCCGTTTCCTGCTTATACAGCAGCCTTACATAGGTAGGACTGAGATATACGCCTGCTGCAATATCGGCGATCGTCAAATTGTCCGCATAGCGCTCTCCGATCAGGCGGCGGACCCGTTCAATGACCTCACTGGACTTTCCGCTGCGTTTGGCCTCCACAAAATCACAGACATGCCGCAAATACGATTCCGTATACCGCAGCAAATCCTGTATCGTTTCCTGGCGCATAACCAGCTTCCAGGCTTCCATTTCCCGTTGCTCCCACTCTGCCGTCATGCCGTTCAGCTCTATCAGCACCTGGCTGGACTGCAGGATCAGGTGGAGACTGACATTCTGCGCGTAACGGGAGCCCTGCCCCCGGTTCTGCTCCAGCAGGCCAAAGATACCTCTCAATTCCCCCTGCAGCCGGTTTTGATCGCCTGACTTAAGGGCAGTGATTACGCGTTCGCTCCATTCCGGCTCAAAGCGGTAACGCAGATTCTCTCCGGACTCAATGTTGTCCATCGTCAGAATGCGATTTTTACCCAGATACCATTTCTGGTCGGCGGCAGCTCTTGCCTGCTTATAGGAGGCCGGCACCTCAGAAAGGCTGCCTACTCCATCCCCCACCCCGATAGTTACACTCAGCTTCAGCCATTTCCGCAGATTGTCGCGGATTGATTCCGCCAGCAGCAGCAATTCGTTCTCGGGAGAGCGGTCAGCTGACAGCTCCGGTTTGATCTCCCGGTCCGCCTCCTGCCCTCCAAAAGAACGGGTCAACAAAATGCCGACATACTCTCCCGGCTCCTTCTCAAACGTCACACCGCGCATTTGCTTATCCGTTAACTCTTGAATGATATTCAGCACCGTATAGGACAAAAGCTGTTTATCCCGCTCACTGCGTGAATCCATTACCTGCGGAACATCATCAATTACGATGACCATAATGATATAGCTGTCCGCAGAGAGCAGCGACAGTCCCAGAAATTGCAGTTTATCCTGAACCTGGGCCATGTTGATGTTGTCGCTGACCACCGACAGCAGAAATTTCTCGCGCAGCAGCGGCATGCTCTGGGTCAGCTTAACCTGCATTTCCTTCACCCGGTCCCGCTCCCGCCTCTCCGCATCCAGTGCAGCAGTCACTTTTTCCATCACAGCGTACAATTCTTTTCTGCTGACTGGTTTAAAAATATAATCAGCCGCATGCATCTGCAGCGCCGATTTCAAATACTCTGCATCGTTATGCCCGCTGATAAACACAATTTTGGCATCCGGCAGCAGTGCACGGACCTCCGCAGCCATCGTAATTCCGTCCATGGAAGGCATTTGCACATCCGTCAGCACAATATCCGGCCTAAGCTCACGTATGAGCGTAAGCCCTGTATCTCCGTCATCCGCGGTTCCGATCAATTGAATCCCTTGTGCCGCCCAGTCTACATAAGTGCGCAGCCCGTTCACCACCGAGGGCTCATCATCCACAATGACTAATGTTTTCATAGTATCAGTTCCTCTCTATATGAGATTATTTGTTTCACAGAATTAAATACCTTATTTCATTGTAAAAAATTTCAACCGATTAAGATATTCTCCTGCAAAAATAATAAAAAGCAGGATTAATGGATTGAATCCTCCTCATTTCTTATTTCCCGGGAAAGTTTCTTTGCAAAATAAGTCACGTCGTGATATAGTCACGTTATGTCATAGTCACGATAAGACATATATTATGTGAAAAAGGTGATCCTGGTGTCCTCCATTGAAAAAGCACTTAAAAAGTACGTGCCGATGACCGAGACAGCATTCTACATTCTGTTGTCCCTGACCAAACCGCGCCACGGATACGGAATCATCAAGCATGTTGAAGAATTGTCAGGCGGACGGCTCAGACTGGGGTCAGGTACGGTCTATGGAACATTGACCAAAATGAACAAAGACGGCTTGATCACCGTATTTGCCGATGAAGAGAGAAAAACGGTATATGAGGTATCGGAGCTTGGAAAAAAAGTGATGACCGTAGAAATTGGCAGATTGAAAGAGCTGCACAGCAATGCGATTAACTGCGAGGAGGAATTCTTATGAAGACTGTATTTCGGCCTTTCTGGAGCTATGACTTGCTCAAAACAGAAACCTGGCTGACCGGGATGGCCAGCCAGGGATGGCTGCTTGAAGGATGGAATATTAAACTTCGGCGGTTTATTTTCCGGCAGGGTAAGCCGGGTAACATTACCTATCAAATCGGGTATGCTCCATCAGCTCAAACCTCCTTGTCCACCTATCTGGCCGCTGAGGGCTGGACAAGGAACGTGCATCAAGGGAAGTGGACCATTTATGCCAATGAACGGCAACCCGGCCAAATCAACGCCTACCCCTCCCGTAAGGAAGCGATCAAGCGAAACCGGAAGATTTCTTATTTTTTCACAGCGATTATCGTTTATTTGTTATTAATTGCACTAATTCCGCTAATCACGATAGGTTTTTCCCTTTCCCAGGATACGCCCCTCCGGGTAGTGAAAAGCCCCATGTGGCTGGTTACCTATATCGCTGCAGCCTTCGCCATCGCTCTGCTGGTACTCGCGTTCTATTCCGTTATCAAGATCAGGGCAGCCAATAAAACATTACGCGGGGACAATCAAGACAGCTACGAACTTGACGTACAGCCCAATCCTACCGGACCCAAGATCATCCGGATCAAACTAGGCTGGATGTACGCTCCGGACCGGCTGGAGCAGTGGCTTGAGAACAAAGAACGGCTTGGATTTAATCTGTGTAAAATCGGTCCAGGCGGAACACTGTTCTATTTCAGCAAAGGCAGCCCACGGCGGATGAACTATCATGCCGACTATCAAGTGATTTCCGATGAAGGTTATTTGGAGCTGCATAGGGAAGCCGGCTGGAAGAACGTCTACAGTTCCCTCTCCTCCTTGCAGAAATGGACGATCTGGAGCCGGGAATATTCGGAAGGCGCTGAGCGCCCTGAAATATACAGCGATCAATTCCACCGCTTAAAGCACGCCCGAAAAATCGCCATCAGCTACACTGCGCTATTCCTCCCGATGCTTCTGCTCTATAGCGTGAATTTGGGGGCATTCATTGATGGCATGCTAAATGACGGAATCACCGCTTCCCGGGCATGGATTACTTCGCTTATGTTCATCAGCATTCTCCTTTTCGGGTCGTTCGCGGGCAGAACCTGGCTGTATTACCGGCGTCTTAAGAAACAATAGGCCGTGAAGAATATCCGCCTACCGCAAAGGACAAAATGCCAATATGATAACAACCACCCTAGCAGCTATCACTAAAAGCCCGTTAAGACGCTCGCTCTACCATTTCACCAGAGCACGCAATCTTCCGGCTATTGCCGGACTGGACAGACTGGCCGCATCCGTGCTTTTAGACCCTGAGCATGCATGCGGTGTGCACCGGACGACGCTGCAGCAGTCCCGCTATCAAGGCCGCTCAGTCTGGTTAAATGCCCATCTGCGGATCACGCCTGAGGCCATGGACCCGGAAACAACGCCGGAGCAATTCCGCGCCTGCCTTGACCGGCATGTCTTCCTGTGGCCGACAGAGCGTGATTGCCTTGCCATGGCTGCTATGTACTCCCGCAGAGAACCCGGCGAACATTTTGCCATCCTGAAATTCTCTGCCTATGAACTGCTGAGTGATCATTTTGAGCATATCAGGCTGTCCAAATATGACTCAGGAAGCTCCCCGCGGTATCCGCACCGGATGTCTTACCGCAAGAGCTGCGGGATGCTGCTGCCCATTGAACGTTTCATGGAAGCTGCAGGACATTCGATCCCAACCAAACCTTCCGAGATCAAAGAAGTGCTGGTTGAACAGCAATTGACTCCGGTAAGCCGCTATCTGCAGACGGTATATTGCTCCGACCCCGGGCAAGTCCCCGAGGTCTGGAAGCCGCTTTTTATGCCGGGATACCTGTAATATAAAAAGCAATAAACAACAATCCGGGCATTAAGGTTGCCGGGAAGCCTTTGAATCCCTTTTTATCTTTTACAGCAAAAATGACGGCAATGTTCAGCAGCTGCCCTCCCAGAATGGGCAGTACTGCAAATAACAGGGCAAACTCACTGTCCGATTTCAATGCTACCATTGTCAGCATCGAATAATAGACCAAATCCCCCACGCCGATGAGCGGGATCAGCCCCCGCTTTCCGGGAACCGGAAGACAAATAGACAACCGCGCAGCTGTATTGTTTTGTCCTATTAGTTTGGCATTAAGCGTGAACCGCCCTCTCTTGGTGAAACTAAACACATCCATTACCACCACTCCGAGAGCAGCACCAATGATCGCACTCTCCGACACGAATACGTAGGCTGACAGCATATGCGCCAGAAAAAGTGCGCAGACGATGTTCAAACCATTGTGCAGATAAATAACAGTCCGGCTGATCCTCTTCTTCCAGATCCAAATATTTACTGCTAACGCAGCTGTGAATCCGGCAATGGCAATCGCATGCGGCAACTCACGAACAATTCCCGCCAATGTCGTTATAAGCACCGTAAGAAAAAAAATATAAGTAAATTCCCAATGCATCCTGTTCTTTGCAGCATCAACCATTGTGATCTTCCTCCAGTGTTAAGTAACTCCTTGTATTCCCGCTTCTCCCATATAGGCTACATCTGTTTGCTGTATTTAATCGTGTAGAAGAGCTGCGTAAAATAGCCAAATAAATAAAGGCCAATGGTGGTCAACACCACCCATAGAGAAATCCCTGCAAAGATAAACAGAAACGGCAGTGCAATCATAACCATAAACATAATATCGAAGGCTTTGGCCTTGGCTTTCATCCGGATAGCTGTATTGCGTTCGTCGCGGAAATCAATCACAGCCTGCTTTTTGAGCTTGGGATGCTTCCGGTAATACCCTTGAACGATAAGATTAGCGGCACTCATACTGAACAGCCCCGAGCCTATCCCCACACATATTCCGGCAAGCTTTTCTGTACTTTCATCAATCACCAGAAGGCCGACCACAGTCAAAATACCTCCAAGCAGCAGCAGAATAGTAAACAGCCAAACTGTCTTGTTCATTTTCATTCCGATTCCTCCTCATAGATAAAAATATCTTCAATGGCCAGCTTGAAATAGCGGGCAATTTTAAAGGCTAGAATAATGGACGGATTATATCTCCCATTTTCGAGCGAACCAATGGTCTGCCGCGAAACTTCTAATGCCTCGGCAAGCTCCTCTTGCTTAATCCCCCGCTCCTTGCGAAGCTGCTCCAGTCTGTTTTCCATGCTTTCACCTCACTCATTACGGAAAGTTAACTTTCCATAATAATAACATTCACCTTTTCCAATGTAAAGTACACTTTCCATTTGCTTATAAGCTCTATTAAATATAAAAAAGGCCCTTGACGGCCTCACAGCCAAATCAAGAGCCTGCCAATACGGGCAGAACTATTCAAAAAAATTCTCTATTTCCTTAACTATAGTTTCAAGGTTTCTGTTGTTTTGAAAATGGCTTGCATTTTCCAGGACAACAATTTTTTGCAGATGGTTAAAAATCTTTTTCGACCTTGGAACAACCTGTTCAGCAGGGAAAAATATATCTTGATCAGCGACAATTAGTAAGGAAGGTGCGGTGTACGCCATCAATTCTTCCTTGGTAGCATACTTGGGAAATACCGTTTCCAACCGGACATAATCATATATGTATTGTATCTGCAACAACAAATCCTCATGGATTTCATCATCGAACATTGCTGCACAAGCCTTGTACAAATTTTTATCGGTAGAAATAACTTTATATATAGCAAGCGGAATGAGTATCTTCCTCATCATGCCGAGCATTTTACCTCCCGCAATACCTGAAGGTACAAGAAATACTGCTTTTTCAATACGCTCAGGTGCGTAGGCAGCCAAACGTATAAGTATTCCGCCTCCGTACGAGGGTCCAATAAATTTCGCCTTCGTTAGACCCAGACCATCCATAAGATCACAAACCCACTCAGCATATTCATTTGTTTTGGGATTGAGCCGGATTTCAGCACTTTTGCCCGGATGTCCGATGGTATCTGGTGCATAAATACGATAGATCTTCGACAGAGGTTCAAACCACTTAAGCGTTATTGGATTGACTACATTTCCTCCGTGAAAGCAGATTAAGGGTGGTGCTGTTTCATCACCCCCGACTAAAATATGGGTTTTGCCAAATCGCGTATCCACGTATCGGCTCTCAAATTTCGTATCCAGCCGGGATTGCAGCTTGTCATAGATGCGAAGTATTTTTTCTTTACCCAAGGGACTTTTATAGATTGACTTCATCGCTCCACCCTCCCTTCAAAAATCCTCTCCGCAAGACTTTCGATAAAGAAATGCACCACTTCTTCATGATGCTCTCCGCTAATCTCATTTTTATGAAGTACCGTGAAAAATATCGCCCTCATCGCAGAGGATACAAAACCTATATCACATTCAACCTCAAGGTACTTTAAGAGCATTGAGATTTCGTCCTCGTCATCCGATAGATGTTCTTTAACAGTTTCTTCCGGCAGCTTTTGGATCAGAAGCTCGTAATCACCGTTTTGAAGATTTAGAATCCACGGGTTTTTCTGGACCTCTTTAAACATTTGCATAAGACCTTGGATAAAACTCTGCTTTGGGGGCTCATTAGAGGTTTTTAATGCTTCAAGCATTGCATTCTTTATACGTTTATCAACGCTTTTAAGAACATCGAAAAAAAGCAGTTCTTTTGATGGATAAAATAAATAAAATGCACCTTTTGAAATACCCGCCATTCTGACAAGCTCGTCCACGCTGGTTTTTTTAATTCCATACTTTCCCCAGCATATCTCAGCCTTGCTTAGGAGCCTTTCCTGTATCATTTCCTTTTCTTTATCGCTAAATTTCTTCGCCATGCCGCCTCCTTAATACTATATGACCGTTTTTGATTTTATAGTCATAAAATAACATTTTTATTCCTTGAAATCAATAGGCATCCGGGAGAAAAGGCAATTAACGCCGGCGACACGTTCAATTCGCCTAAATATACTAAACCAGACAAGTGGAAACAGCTCTTCCGTCCTCAAAAGGAAGGTATCCGTTTCAGCGAGTATAGCGTGAAGCATATAATTCCTTATATTTCAAAAGAAAAAACCCTTCCTAAGAAGGGTTTTCTTTGTAAAGCACGATGCGGTCAAGAGGACTCGAACCTCCACGATATTGCTACCACTGGCACCTGAAGCCAGCGCGTCTGCCAATTCCGCCATGACCGCATATTATGATGACTCGCTTTCGCGGTCACAAGATAGATCATATCATACTGAGAAATCAGTGTCAATCTTTTTTGACTTTTCGTTGGTTTCATTAATTTTTGGTTAAATATTGCTTTTATTGATGAATAAGAGGTATAATAAGAACAAGGGTTCGCATAATATAAATGAGGTGATTTATAATGGCGACTACCAAGAGAAGTACACTAATCACACCAGCTATTCCTGAAGATATAACCAAAGACGAATTGTCCCTTGTCAGAAGCTATCTGCTGCTAACGTTTATTCATAAAGTATTTGAACGGGATTGCCGGGTGATCGGCAAGAGTGGTCTGTTTAAGACGCCACAGCTTTACATGGAACTGGTCTCCAGTGCAACCAAGAAGACCTCGCTAATGCTGCAAGAGGTAACCCGTGAGCTGGCTTCACATCATTTGAAGATCACCACCATCCGCCAGGATCAGCGAGGCGTTGAAGCACAGTATGCCTGCCGCGGTTATGTGGGAGAGATCAACATTCTGTGGCCTGGATTCCGCAATGAAATGATGCTGCGTATGCGCGCTTATCTCGGATTAAATCCCGAGCTCGCCGTTCTCCCTAAGGAAGAAAGCGTCGAACAGATGGCTATGTCCATCTAATAGCATAATGAAGTATATAAATAATAATGACAGCCCTTATCCATAACCGGACAAGGGCTGTCATGCTGTGAGTTGCTTATATATTGTCCGGATCTTGTCTAGGCTCCGAGAAAGGCTGATACACGTAATTACGGTCAAGCTTCACTACCCGCTTATTGGGACGGCGCACCATCACCTGTGACTCGTCCCAGGCCAATACAATACCCTTGACGTCATTGCTCTCCAACGCATCACGTACGACACGTATTTTCTCTCCGGATATCCGGTACGCATCCAGCTGTTCATCACTGATCATGTGGTAATACTCCCCTCTCTCCGTTAGTTAGCTTGTCCATTGTCTCCCGCAATTCACTCATGAAAAAGGCCCGAATGATAAATCATCTGGGCCTCAGTTCCTTACTAGAAAGCAACTCTGTATGTCTTATGAAGATACTATATCAGCGCTTCATTCTTCTCAAACCAGAAATCAAGAACTTTAGCGGACATCACACGTTCTTCCAGATATTCAACCTGATGATCACTGAAGTTCTGTTTCCAGTTGAAATCCAGTTCTTTACACAAACCTGTGATTGTCAAAAGTTCCGACCAGGCTACATAACGTTTGTACCAGAAAAATTGAGGATGTTCAATCATATAGGGATACAGATCGTCGAACTCCGTGTGTTTACAATCCAGCGCACGCTCGAAATGATCCTTGGCCTCGGATAATTTATCTATAAAGAATTGCTCTGTCACCGGTTCTTTCCCCATTGTGACGCCTCCTCTCCTATGTCTAATATTTATTATAAAGGAAAAGTCATAGGGTGAAAAGCAGATGTTTTAAAAATAGGCTATACACCTATTAATTGCCACTGCTTAGTCGCCAAAGACTATTGTTCCTTCACTTAGAGACATAATTCTGACCAGCGACTCCAGACGGATGCCCTGTTCCCGGATGGTGCGGGCTCCTGCCTGAAAGCTTTTTTCCACCACTACGCCCAGTCCAACCAGCTCGGCCCCTGAACGCTGGATGATCTTGATCAGTCCGCGCGCAGCATCACCATTGGCGATAATATCATCAATAAAAAGAATCTTATCATCCGGGGAGATATACTGGCGGGACAACATAATATCAGTAACGATTCCCTTGGTGAACGATGGTACTCTTTCGCATAAAGCATCGGGATCGGCGAGCAATGTTTTTTTGCGGCGGGCAAATACAAGCGGCACCTTCATTTCATAAGCGGTGGCAAATGCCACGGCAATACCCGAGGACTCCACGGTAACTACCCGCGTAACTCCGGCGTCCGCAAATCTCCCGGCAAACTCCCGTCCCATTTCCATCGTCAGCATGGGATCCACCTGATGGTTGAGCAGACCGTCCAATTTCAGCACCTGATCCGAAACGACGACCCCTTCCTGCAAAATCCGCTGTTTCAATACTTCCATAACTTTGAACCTCCATTACCCTTTATAATTCCAGACGTTCCACTCTAATACACCCATTTGCCATTAGGCGGAAGTCATGTCCTTCTGTTCCTCATCATAACCTGTACTATATGGACTGCACAAGGCAATCCTGCGGGCGGTGCCCATTTTTTATATTCATAGCATTGAAGGAGGCGAGCCATGAAATCCCATGTCCGCACGTTGCAAATCGCTTTCACTTATATTGGCACCATTGTAGGCGCCGGATTTGCCACCGGCCAGGAAATCCTAAGGTTTTTCACCCGGTACGGCCACTGGGCGGTATTAACCATTCTGCTCGCGACGGTGCTCTTTATTTGGCTGGGCACC
Source organism: Paenibacillus sp. FSL L8-0340 (assembly GCF_038593145.1). Lineage (NCBI taxonomy): Bacteria > Bacillati > Bacillota > Bacilli > Caryophanales > Paenibacillaceae > Paenibacillus > Paenibacillus sp. FSL L8-0340. Next base: position 2,739,523 of record NZ_CP151967.1, on the reverse strand, counting down.
AAAATGATGGTGATTGCCCGGCGCATCGAAGCCGATTCTTATGAAGACTTTAACCGCCATCTCTTCGGCGAGCGGGTTGGCAGCAGCATCAGCCTCTTTACCTTGATCGTTCTCGTCGCAGTCAACAGCATCATGCTGGCAGGGGCAGGGGCAATATTTCAGGAGAATCTGGGATTGCCGTTCCAGGCAGGTCTGTTGATTACAATATTCGGCTCATACTTTTTACTGAAACGCGGAATTTCCGGTATCCTGCAAATCAACAGTGTTGTCGTCCCCTTAATGCTTACTTTGTCGTTAATCATCATTTCCAATACGCTCGGTGTGCCGGGAGCAGGGCGCTTTCTGTTTCTTGAAACCGACCGCAGCATCTTCGGAGCATGGATGTCGCCACTGCTCTATACCGCCTTCAACCTCGGGATGGCCCAAGCCGTGCTTGTTCCGCTGGCCCGCCATACCGATGATGAAAAATCCCTGGTGCGGGGCGGCATCCTCGGCGGGGCAGGGATCGGGTTCATGCTGCTGGCCGCTCATTTTGCCATGAGCTCGCAAATGCCTGGCATCCTGCAGTTTGAAATCCCTATGGGCAGCATCGCCTTCCGGCTAGGCCCCCTTGTGCAGAGCATTTATCTGCTGCTGATCTTTCTGGAGATCTTCAGCACTTTTGTAGCCAACATCTATGGAGTCGGAGTACAGCTTAAGCAGCATCTGCCCATTGCCCCGTCCCTCGTCACTCCCCTGCTGATGCTGATCTGTTATTTATTCAGCCAATTTGGCTTCAGCTCACTATTGGGAGTTTTCTACCCTATATTCGGTGCCTTGGCGCTAGTCTGGGTTATTATGCTGCTGCGCGCGCCTATGTCTCCTCCGCCCCGGATAGCTGACCCTTCCGGCCCGGAAGGCAAAGCCATCACTATTGTAGCTGTCAAACCGGTGATTCGGATCACACGGAAATAACAGCTGGAAGGATGAAGCAACTGTTCCCTCCGGATGAATCCACTTCAGCGAGAAATAGAAGGATAATTTATATCGTGAAGCATAATATCTTTTAATTTAAAGATCCTTACGGCCGCTTGGTTCGCAGCCGTACAGCTTCTATACAGAGATCACAGCGGCTGCTGGTATCAAACGTGCAGCCGCTTCGGCTACATGCCGGTGGCAGGTCATCATGACAATCTGCCGGGAAACCGACAATTCACCGATCAGTGCCAGTGCCGCATGCAGGCGGCGTTCATCAAAGTTGACGAACAGGTCATCGAAGAGCAGCGGCAGGCTGGCCTGGCGGGTCATCGTCTCTGCCAAAGCCAGGCGAATAGCCAGATACAGCTGCTCCGCCGTTCCCCGGCTGAGCAGTCCGCTGTCCAGAAGGCCGGCATCCTTATGCTCCGCCTTCAACTCCTTGTGCCCAAGCGTCATCACGATTCTCAGGTATTCGCCTTCCGTCAGCTTGTTGAAATACACCGAAGCCAGCTGCAGTACCTGCGGCTGCTTCTCCTGCTCGTAGATGCGGCGCGTCCTTCCCATCAGTTCGGCAGCCAAGGCTGATACAGCATACTGTCCGGCCAGAATCTTCAGCGCCGCCCGCTGCTCCTCCAATTGCTGGAGCACTGTGTCTTCCATACAGCGCTCCTTCAAATACTCGCGCTCCTGCAGCAGCTTGCCCCGGTGCTGAAGCAGCGCATTACGTTCTTCCTCAATGCTTGCCGCAGCATCCTCCGCTGCGGACCGTTCCCGCTCCAGCGCAGCAGCATCATGATGCTCCAGCAGCTTCTGCAGTTCGGCCGCTTCCCCGTTCTCCCATCCGCCGAACATGGCCAGCTCCCACTGGCGGATCGATCTGGTCAGCTCCAGACGCCGCAACACGGCTGACGAACGGCGCAGAAATTCCTCGCCATCCGCAGCACCGCCCTCCTGCAGCAATCTGCCGCTGCGCTCATTCAATACCTCAAGCGCTTGACGGCCCCCGGCAAGCTCTGCCTGTACTTCATGCAGCCGCTCTTGGGCAGCTTCCCGGCGGAGCAGTTCCGTCTTGAGCTGGTCCCAATCCCGCTTCCTGATCTCCAGCCAGCTCAGCAAGGTGAGCGCGGCAGTTCCAGCAGCAGGTTCCAATAATGGCAGAACCTGTGTATTCCCTGTACTTGCAGTATCGTTCAGGGATAAAATTTCAGAATTTACGGATGGCAACAAACCCGAGGGACCTGCTGATTTTGCTGCAGCGTTGTCGGCGGCAGCTGACGACAGTTCGCCCTCCGTTGCTGCCTCATGCCATAAATTCAGGCATTCTTGTTCATAAACAGCACACTCTTCTTGCAGCTCCTTAAGCCGTGCCGCCAGTTTGCTCTCCTGGCGCAGCAGCTCGTTCCCCTGCTCCACTCTGGCGAATATATCCGGCAGCCCTTCGGGCGACAAGCCTTCCGGCAATCTGTGCTGGCGCAGCCATGTTTCATAGCTCTCATCCAGCTGGGTAAATTCAGCCTCAGCACGGTCCATCTCTTCGGCCAGCGCCCGCTCCTGCCCGGAGAGCGTCTCTACCTCTGTCAGGCAGGTGTCCCGCTCGCCAGCCAGCCGTTCCACACGCTGCCGCCAGGCATTCCAGGCTTCCATGAGCCTGCGAAGCTTCTTCATGCCAGCCTCCAGCCCGCTTGCTTCAGGGCTGGGCGCTGCCGCCGGCCTGCGGCCCGGCCGGCTCAAAGCACTCTCCGGCTCCGCACCGGAGAGCAGCAGCCCGCGCAGCCGCAGCATTTCCGCTGCGGCCACGCTCCCGTCCCCGCCATGCTCCAGCGGGGACGTTTCCGGTCTGCGCGCGGCGCGCAGACCGGCCCACAGAGCCAGGTCCGCGGCGGCCAGCAGGCCGAGCGCGGTCCAGGCGCTGACCGGCGGCGCACCGGTCAGGTACAGCGCGGCCGGCAGCAGCAGCGTTAGCGCTGCGCCTGCCGCAAGCAAGCGCCGGTACAGCGCAGCCCGGCGCTCTCCCGCGCCGGAGCCGCCACCGGCGCCGGGGCCGCGTAGCGGCCCTGCCCCGCCGAGCTGCGCTTCGCGCCAGCGCTCGGCGGCCTGCTGCAGCTCGTCCCACAGCTGCAGCACTTCACGCGGGCTGCGCGGGGCGAGGCCCGCGAAGTCCGCGGCGCCGCTTGCGTGCTCGCGCGCAAGCGAACGTTCCGCCGCCTGCAGCGCAGCGCCCGCGGCGGCGAGACGGGAGCGGAGGCTCTGCCGCTCCGCCTCACGCGCTTCCATCCGCCGGTCATACCCGGCGAAGGATGCCGCGAAGCGCCGTGCGGCTTCACGGTCCGCCGCCGCACCGGAGAAGTCCGCCAGCTCAGCCGGGCTCCAGCCTGCGCCAATCCCGCGCAGGATGCGCTCCAGATGCTCATGCAGCGCAGCAAGCTCGCCCGTGAGACGCTGCCGTTCCGCCCTCCGGTCCTCATAACTGGAACGCCGGCGGTCCAGACGCTCAAGTGCTGGTCCTTGAGCAATCAGCATCAGATCCGGCGGATGCTGGGCAAGCTCAGCGATAAGCTCCTGCTCCAGACGCTCCATGCGGAATACCGCTGCTTCGCTGCTGCGGATCTCCCCTTCAAGGGACTGCCAGCGAACTGCACCGTTCTCCGGAAAGACCTCAATCACCGGCAGCTCTGCCAGCTCCAGCCCCGCTTCCCGCCACTTCAGCCACAGCTCGCGGATGTCCTGCACCTTCCGCAGTTTGACCAGCATCTCCCCGGTGGAAGTCCGCAACTTTTCCAGCCCCGCCAGCTCCAGCTGCGCATTTTCCAAAGCAGCAGTATTCTCATTATACCGGGGAAGATAAGAACGGCTCTCAGCCATTTCACGTTCAAGCTTGTCGATGCTTTGCAGGATTTTGGCCGCATCCTGCACTTTCCCGCGCGGTTTATACAGCTTCTCGGCTTCCTGGATCAATCGCCGTTCGGCCCGCATAATTTCGCCGCCACCGCCCATCCCGGCATGGAACAGGTAGCTGCTCATCTCCTCGGACTGCAGTGCCCCAAGCTCCTGAAGCTCGTCCAGCGACACGGCAAACAGCTGCCGGAACATGCTTCTGGAAATGCCGCCGAGCAGACGGCGCTCCATTTCCGCTTGCCCCACTTCCTCGGACCGTCCATCCGGATAGCTGACGGTAATGTTCAGCTTTTCGCTGCGTCCCGCCGTCTCTCCACCTGCGGCATAACGTCGGATTCTCCATAGGCCTCCCTGCCCGTCATTCGCCGTCAGCATGCCGCCATGCAGACCACCCTGTGCGGGCTCATATCTTTCCGCCAGATTCACCCTGGTCGGGATCCCAAAAAGCATCGCCCGGATGAACTGCAGCGTAGTGCTTTTACCGGCCTCATTACGTCCAAACAGAACAGTTACGCCTTCCTGCAGCTCCAGTTCCCGGTTATGCAGACGCCCGAAGCCTCCGATCTGCACATGCTGTATCTTCATCCTGTACTCCCCCGCTCCTGCCGGTCGGTGGAATGCCCGGTCCCTTCGCTGGCTGTATCCGTTGCACCTGGCAGTCTGATGTCTGCTTTCTCCCCCTCAGCGGTCTCTTCCACCCCGCTAAGCAGTGTAATCCCCAGCTCTGACGCGCTTTTCAGCCAGCCCCGTTTCTCCTCTTCATCTGCCATGGACAGCAGTCTGCGGAGCTCCTGGTTCTCCATGAGCGGCTTCAATGCACTTCCAATCAGTTCATCCAGTCCTTCCGCCGTCTCCCCGCTGCGCCCCGACAGCCGCAGCATTTCACCCAGGAAGCTGTCCTCCTGCAGCAGCCGTTCCCGGTCTATCGCCAGACCTGTTTCCACCGAGAAACCCTCTGTCCACACGAGACCGGCATATTCTTTCCGCTCCGCACGTTTCGCCTCACGCCGCTGCAGCTCAGAGAGCAAATCATCCGCTGCACCCTTTTCTGCCAGTATCCTGTGCACGCCTCCCCTGCCTGTAAGCCGAAACCGCACAACCGACATCATTTGCGGAAGCTCATTCCTGATTTCCTCAACTGCTTGCTCGACAGCTTCAATCCATTTCACCTCATCCGCCAAGCCTTCAATGGAAATCTCCCTCACCTGCCAGCGGACGGAATCCAGTTCATGAAACTGGAGCGATGCAGCTCCTGCTTCATCCACATTCACCACATAACAACCTTTGGGTCCGGTCTCTTTAATGCTGCGGCCCTGGATATTGCCCGGATACACAATAGACGGGCGCTCATGCAGAATACTGCGTTTATGTATATGTCCCAGCGCCCAATAGTCAAATCCCCGGCTGATCAAATCCTTGCGGGTGCAGGGGGAATAGGTTTCGTGCTGAAGATCCCCATCCACGTTGCCATGCAGCAGCGCAATATGAAACAGGCTGCTTCCGGTCCTGCGGCTAAATTTCAAGGCTGTATTCTCCGTTACCTTTGCTGTTGGATAGGAAATTCCGCTGACCACAGCAGCTTCCTTCCCGTCGCTCCGGCGGCGGGCGATGGCCTGTCCCGGGTCTCCTGAACTGAATACAGTAACATGCTCCGGCGGTTCTGTTGCCAGACGCGGCCCATCGAGCGGATCATGGTTGCCATGAATCAGGAAGACCTGGATGCCATGCCTTCCCAATTCCTGCAGCGCTTCCTGAAACCGGAGCTGTCCCTGAAGCGAAGCATCGGAGACATCGTACACATCCCCGCTAATGACCACAAAATCAACTTCTTCATGAACGGCTACGTTAACAAGCCGCCCGAGGGCGGCGAAGGTAGACTCCCGTAAATAGGAGCGTATAGCCTGCGGAAGCTGCGCCAATCCGGCAAAACGGCTGTCTAGGTGGAGATCCGCGGCATGCAGGAAACGAAAAGGAATCATCTGCTCACCCTTTCGTTCCCGGCTGATATTGCAGATAGGTTTTTTTGAGCTCATTGGCCACCCGGGTCAGCGAATACAGGCTTTTTGCTTTATCCCAAGCCGAACGGGACAGCTCATAGCGGTAACCCGGATCGCTGATTACTTTTTCCAGCGCATCCGCCAATGCCACCTCATCGTCAGGATTGACCAGAAGTCCGTTTACCCCGTCCTCAATTTGTTCCGGAATCCCTCCCACATTCGTGCCGACAAGAGCCAGACAGCTAAGCGCCGCCTCCGCAAACACTGAGCCAAAGGCTTCCGCGCGTGAAGGGAGTACAAAAATATCAAAGAAAGGCATAAATTCTTCCGGGTGTAAAGTGTATCCGTAAAAAATCGTCTCATTATAGATGCCCAGATTCTGGGCTAATGACTCCAGCTCGCCGCGGCTGGGACCATCCCCAATGATGTGCAGCACGTACTCATGGCCCCGTTTGTTCAGCTCGGCACAAGCTTTAAACAACGTATCTATCCCTTTGGCCGGCACAAGCCGGGTTACGGTCACCAATTGCGGGATGATGTTGTCATGCGGAACAGGCTTGAATCTTTTCTCATCGAAGCCGTTTGGAATGATGCCTACGCTCGAAGGCTGGTCAATGTATGGCGCCAAATAATCGGCAAAAGAGCGTGAAACCGTCATCAGGCGGTCACTGACATGCTCCAGCTCACGGTATACCGAGACAAGAAATTGATGCTCCGGACCGCCTTCTTCAATGATTCCATTCAGAATCAGCTCACGTTCATAGCTGGAATGCAGGGTCTGGATCAGCGGGATTTCCGGATAGATCTTTTTCATTGCCAGACCGGCAATCGGATGATGGGCATGGATCAGATCATACTTTTTACTCATCCTCAGCTTCGTCCACCATAGGTAATCGCGGTAGGTCTGAATATATTTTTGTACAACCGGACTTTCGCCATACTTAGTCCAATCGAAGGTCTCAAATACAATCTCTTCGCGCCCCTTGCCGCGAATCCGTTTGGGCAACCAGAAGAGATCCATATCCCAGCGGCTGGAACGGAAACGTTCCTGGAGATAAGGAATCATTGAAGATACACCACCGGGCTGTTCCGGCGGGAAGAATAGCGCTTGCAGTAAGTTCATCTGGTACATCCCCTTTACAATTGCCCTGATTACGGTGAGACCCGGCAATTATGATATAGTAATAAATATGTACAATTACTGGTACGCTAAGGTCCCCTACCTTGATTTTATCGGTATCCACCTGAAACAGCAACCAAGAAGAACGCTTGAGCCTGAATTGATTTTGACAAGAGGAGAATGAATGATGACGGAAGAACAGCTGCCCGCCGCTTATACCACTGCCATGAGAGAAATGCTGGGGCAGGAGGCGGACGCTTTTCTGCAAAGCTATACTTTGCTGCGGACCCAGGGTCTGCGATTCAACACTTTAAAAAGCCAACTCGGAACCGGCATCCGCGCTGCCGAACATACGGTTTCCCTATTCGGCCTTACACCGGTACCTTGGTGCCACTCAGGGTATTATTACGAACATCCCGCCCGGCCCGGACGACATCCCTACCATGCCGCCGGACTTTATTATATTCAGGAGCCCTCGGCAATGTCCGCGGCCGAGCTGCTGGGGCCGCTTCCCGGTGAGACGGTGCTTGATCTTGCCGCCGCTCCCGGCGGAAAGACGACACATATCGCCTCTCTAATGCAGGGACAAGGTCTGCTTGTGTCCAATGAGATCCATCCCGAGCGGGCCAAAATTCTGGCCGAAAACGTCGAACGCCACGGCATCTCCCACGCACTGGTGACCAGCGCAGCTCCAGGGGAGCTGTCACGGCGTTTCCCGCAGGTCTTCGACCGGATTATGCTGGATGCCCCCTGTTCTGGTGAAGGTATGTTCCGCAAAGATCCTGCTGCTGTAAGCGAATGGTCTCCGGGCCATGTCGAGATGTGTGCGGCAAGACAATGGGATATTTTGCAGGATGCCTATATCATGCTGAAACCGGGCGGCAGCCTGGCGTATTCGACCTGTACCTTCAACCGCAGCGAGAATGAAGATACCATCGCCCGGTTTATAGAGCACTATCCCGATATGGAGCTGATTGCCGAGAAACGCCTCTGGCCGCATCTGGAGAAAGGTGAAGGACATTTCGTCGCCCTGCTGCGCAAGGCACCTGCAGAAGAAACTGCGAATAGCCGCAGCAAACGGGGCAGCGGACGGGGCAAAAACAGCCCGCGAACAACCTCCTCTGTGCGCGATGCTTACCAGCAGTTTCTGGGCTGGGCTGCGGAGCATCTGCCAGGATTCACCGGCCAGGGTGTACCTCTGCTCTTTGGAGAATCTTTGTACCTGCTCCCGGAGACATTTAACGATAGCCTGCATACTGGTCTGCTTGAAGGCCTCAAAATCCCGCGGGCCGGGCTGCATGTGGCCCATCTGAAGAAAAACCGGATCGAACCGGCCCATGCCCTGGCAATGTCTCTTCAGCCCAGTCAAGCTGCCCGTAGCTGGGACCTTGCGGCCGATAGTCATGAAATTCAGGCCTGGCTGCGCGGTGAGAGCCTGCCGGTTCCGGCTGAGCTGCACGGCTGGACACTGGTCACGGTTGGCGGACTTCCTGTTGGCTGGGGCAAAGCCAGCTCCGGTCAACTGAAGAACCACCTGCCCAAAGGGCTGCGGATCCTAAAAGCCCATATTGACGAGCAATAGGCAACTGACCGGTTCGTGATGCCTCCCCCGGCATATGATGACATTATCCCAAAGACGCAACAGCATAACTGCGCGGCATGGGAACTAGACATGAGTTAAGGGAGGAATCAGACATGGGTGCACATCCAGGCTTCACATCGACCGGTGCGATTTTGGTGCTCTTTATTTTACTTGTCATCATTTCCCGTTCGTTGTTTGTCTAATTCCGATCGAGCAGCAACGTACAGTGGTACCAAGCGGCCCGCCGTCCCTTTAAGGGGCGGTGCAGCCGCTTTTTTGCATTTCTAGTTCACGGCTGTTTATATCTAGCCAGACGTCAGCTACCAGAAAAAAAAGCATAAACCAGCGCCTCAGGGCACTAGTCTATGCTTTCACATTTATATTCTCACTTCACACTATTCCTACTTCATACTTATTTTCTCAAGCATTACGATAGGCAGTACTTCACCAGCGCGTCGCAGACCCCGCTGTCGTTGTTAGTTCCAGTAACCGCGTTTGCCGCTGCTTTGACCTCGAGTGGTGAATTGTCCATCGCAACACCCAGTCCAGCGTAGGTAAGCATTGAAATATCATTATAATAATTCCCGATGGATAAGACTTCCTCCTGAGGAATCCCAAGTTGCACAGCCAGATTCTTCAGCGCATTCCCCTTGGAAGCCTCAGGATGCATGAAGTCTACAAAAAACTCGCCGCTGCGCAAAATGTTGTACTGCTGCGTCCAAGTACCCCATTCACGTTGTGCTTCATCCAGAATGTCCGACTGGGTGAAAACCGTAAATTTTACTATCGGTTCACGAAAATCATCCCAGGCCGGCAGCGAAGCAGGCATAATCCGGAAGTGCTCGTACATAAAATTAGCCTCTTGGGTCAAATTCTCCACATTATCGACGTACATATCAAAAGCGGTATTAACATCGAAATGGATATCATGCTGCCGGCAATACTCAATGTAAGGGTCAAGTCCACGGGCATCCAGCCCAAATTGATGCAGCACTTTGCGGTCATTGACTCGGACAGTCGCCGCTCCGTTGTGGCCCAGCACATACCCCGACAGGCCCATTTCTTCCATAAATGGAATCGAGTTCTGCGGGCTGCGGCCTGTGCATAATACTATCTGGCCCCCCAGCCGCGTAACCTCAGCAATTGCCTCTTTATTCTCATCACTTAAGTGGTGATCATCATTCAACAGTGTTCCGTCTACATCCAGCGCAATCAGTTTGTATCTCATACCCCACCATCCTTGTCTGTCTTTTATATCTATATATGCAAGCTTACAAAACCCCCGTCAACTAAGACACGTACTTTAATTAAGCCGGTATTAAATCAGCAGCGGGGCTATATCTCATGTTTCCTGCCGTCTGCACCGAGCAGACTCAGCTCTTCTGCCGTCAACTCCCGGCAAGCGCCCAATGGCAGGCTTTCGTCCAGCTTCAAATCCCCCATAGACACCCGCTTCAGAAACGTCACTTTTTTGCCAACCGCAATAAACATCCGCTTCACCTGATGGAATTTCCCTTCAGTAATGGTTAGGGAGATTTGTGAGGTGACATTGCTGCCGCGCTCCCTGCCAAGGATTCTCAGCTGTGCCGGGAGAGTCACATAACCATCTTCCAGCTCCACACCGGCGGCAAATGCAGCCACATCCGTTGCGTCTACTTCGCCCTCCACGACCGCCTCATACGTCTTCGGCACATGTTTTCGCGGGGATAGCAGCTCATGGGCGAGCTTGCCGTCATTGGTAAGCAGCAGTAGTCCAACCGTATCCTTGTCCAGTCTCCCGACCGGAAACGGCTCGAACTGCGCATACCCCGGCTTCAATAAATCAAGAACAGTCCGGTCCCGTTTGTCTTCTGTAGCAGACAAGACACCCGGGGGCTTGTTCATCATCAGATAGATATGCTCGCGGTACAGAATCGGCTCCCCATTGAGCTCTAACCTGTCAAGATAGGGGTCAACATGAAACCCGCTGTCCTTTACCACCATCCCATTAACAGTAATCAACCCCTGCTTCGCCTGCTTGCGGATGTCACTGCGGGAACCTGCGCCCATATGGGACAGCACTTTATCGATCCGTTGTTTCTTACCGTTATTTCCCGAAGCCCCCATGCCTTATGTCCACCTCCAGCCAGCCGGATATTCATTCTTCAGCATTCCGTCCTGCCACTTCGCCCAGCCTGCGCTGTACCCGTCGATACAGACCAGCACATACCCTTTGAGTGCACTGCCTGGCTTCACAGACAATCGTTCTGCCGGAATAGATAATGTTTCGCCCTTAAGATAGGAGACCGCTTCACCGCTGCTGCCCGACAGGGAAAGACTGCGGCAACTCTCCTCCGGGTGCAGGGCGGTAGCGAGCGGATGCCCGGGAATAAACCGGCCGCTGCGCACATGACCTACATACCAGCCTGGACGGATCGTCTTCAGTCCATTCAATGCTTCCTTCGGCAATGGCGAGATGTACAAATGTTCGCCGAACCATACGGGATATCCCGCAGGCTGCCAGCCGAGCTGCTCCTTGAAGAAATCGGCATAGGCGGCAAGCAGTGTCTCTTCTCCTATGCTTTGCTGTTCTCTGCCGGAGCCGTTGCCGGATTTGCCGAATGCACGGCCGCCTTTGCCACGTCCTCTTTCCGCTTTACCTCCAGCAGCTTTAGCTGAAGGTGATGCTTTGCCAGATTTGTTCCGCGCAGCGATCCCAAGCGCAATGTCCCGGTCTCCGCCTTCCTCTTCCGGAGCGAGGCTCCCATCATGGCGCAGCACGGCCATGAAATGCCCCTCGCCCTTGACCTTATGCGGCCACAGCCGGGCCGTCTCCGGCAATTCGCCGAACCCCGGCGCGAAAGAGCCTGTGCCGCCTGCCGGAACCGGTGAGAACCGGGGATGTGCGGCCAGAAAACCGGCTATCGTCCCCTCATTCTCTTCTACCGCAAACGTGCAGGTCGAATAGACCAATGTCCCGCCGGGCTTCAGCGCCGCAGCGGCAGAGACAAGAATGTCCCGCTGCATCGCCGCATATTTCTCCGGCGTTCCCGGCTCCCACTGCTTCACCATGTCTTCATCCTTGCGGAACATGCCTTCACCGGAGCATGGCGCGTCGATTAGAATCCGGTCAAAGAACCCGGGGAATGCTGCTGCGATCCGTTCGGGGCTTTCATTCAGTACAATGCCGTTGCGGACACCGTAAAGCTCCAAATTTTTAGCCAAAGCCTTGGTCCGCTCCGGATGAAGATCATTGCTAACCAGAAGACCTTCACCTTGCAGCTTAGCGGCGATCTGCGTAGATTTGCCGCCCGGTGCGGCACATAAATCCAGCACCCGGTCACCTGGCTGCACATCAAGCAGCTCTACAGGAGCCATTGCACTCGGCTCCTGAATGTAATACAGGCCGGCATGGTAATACGGATGTTTACCGGGTCTGGCGCCTTCCCCGGTATAGAACCCGGCCGGACACCAGGGAATCGGCTCCAGCTCAAAAGGTGCCAGCGCCAGCAGGTCCTTCACCGATATTTTCAAGGTATTGGCGCGGATACCGCCATAAGGAGTTTCCTTGTAGGTCTCCGCAAACTGTTCATACTCTGTTCCCAACAGTTCTTTCATCCGCTGCGTGAACGAGCCGGGCAATTGTGCCGCCATGTTGCTTTCCTCCTGCTTGTTGTTTCTGAATGTAGGAATGAATAATTCAAGGAACACCCCGGTGGAGTGCTCCTTGTTGTCTTGCTGTATTTATTGCTTCATTTGCGGTGGGGTGAGTGAACCGGCCGCTGGGGCCCCCTGCGCTGCGGCAAGTTGGGTGTAATCCGGGCAGCTGCAATCTTTACAGCCTCTTCCAGACCGGGATCTGTAATTTCAAGGGTCAGATCATAATAGGGAAACGGCTGTTCATCATAGCCTTCCAGCTTGCGGACATATTCACCAGTCTCCTGTACAAGCTTCGCAAGATGAATTCCCAGCGTTTCATCCGGATACTTCTGCAGCACATTATGGGCCCCGCCCAGCATAATCCTCCCGCCGCGCACATTCCCGTTGCGGAAATGATACAACCCGACCGCTACCTGAAGAAATGCTTTGTACAGCGGATCACGGTCTTTGGCCAGCCACAGCTCTTCAAGCACCTCATGACATTCGAAATAATCTCTGTCTCTATTGAAATAGACCAGGTACGCCAGATACAGCGGTTCATAGACCATCCGGCAGACTGTCCTTCTTTGCATTAGAGAGCAGCTCACGCACATGGTCCAGCAATTCCTTCATCGCATCCATATCCTGAGCCTGCCAGATCACATTGAAACGTTCCTGGCTTTCAATCGCCTCGTTCACCAGATGATAGAAATACAATTGATGAATCGCCTTGAGCAATTGAGTCGTCATATTGGAATTTTCTTCGAAGGTTTTTTGAGCCTCCAGAATTTCTTCACGGATGCTGGACATTTCACTGTCCAGTATGGAAGCGGCCTCTGCTGCCGTCTTGAGCCGCACCCGCATTTCATCGGGCAGGCTTTCACGGTATTTATAGTTCAGCGAATGCTCGATGGTTGCCCAGAAATTCATCGCCAGTGTGCGGATCTGAATCTCGGCGAGCACAATCTTTTGCCCCAGAGCCGTCTGAACAGGATATTTAATAATCATATGGAAGCTGCGGTAGCCGCTTTCCTTGTAATTGGTGATGTAGTCCTTCTCGTAAAGCACTTCAAGATCCTTGCGGGCACGGATATACTCCGCCACTCTGCGGATATCCTCAACGAATTGGCACATGATGCGTATGCCGGCGATATCCTCAATGCCTGTCTCCAGATCTTCCATCTTCACATTCAGCCGCTTGGCCTTCTCCAGAATGCTGGACAGCCGCTTCACGCGTCCGGTTACGAACTCGATCGGCGTATATTCCTCTCTCTTCTTGAGCTCCGAGCGCATCGTCTTGAATTTAACCTTGAGTTCCTCCACAGTCTGTTCATATGGAAGCAAAAAAGTTCCCCAGTCCCTGCCGTCCATCGCCTTCGTCCTCCTGTCCATTCATCCTTCAGTGATGATCAGCGCCCACCGCTTCTAGGATATTACGGAATCCGTCCCGCCGCAGAAGCTGCCTAAGTCCGGCATGCAATCTGCGGTTAACCTCCGGTCCTTCATAGATGAGAGCTGTATAAATTTCAACCAGGCTGGCACCCGCCCGGATTTTGTCGTAAGCATCCTGGCTGGTAAAAATACCGCCTGAACCAATAATCGGCAGCTTGCCGCCGGTCTGGCGATAAATGCTGCGGATAATCTCTGTGGAACGGTCGCGCAGCGGTTTGCCGCTGAGGCCCCCTGTCTCTCCGGCTTTGTCACTCTTCAGCCCCTCACGGTTAAGTGTGGTGTTCGTAGCGATCACACCGTCCACACCGGCTTCAGAAAGTGTATGTACCATATATTCAAGCTCGGTGTCGCTGACATCGGGAGCAATCTTGACCAGCAGACTTTTGGCCATACCGCTTTTCTCACGCTGGAGTTCCATTTCCTCTTTCACTTGGGCCAGCAGGTTTGATAATTCACTGCCATGCTGGAGACTCCGCAAATCCGGTGTATTCGGAGAGCTGATATTAACCACAAAAAAATCACCGTACGGATAAAGCGTACGGATACACTGCCGGTAGTCCTCATGTGCTGATTCATTTGGGGTCACTTTATTGCGCCCGATATTGACCGCCACAGGAATTCTGCGTTTCTTCAGCACCTTCAGCCGCTGGGCCATGGCTTCTGCGCCTTCATTATTGAAGCCCATCCGGTTAATCAGTGCTTCGTCCGGAAGAAGACGGAATAACCGCGGGCTGTCATTGCCCGGTTGGCTCTTGGGCGTAACCGTACCCACTTCCATAAATCCGAAGCCAATTGACGAGAAGCCGCCCACCGCTTCAGCGTTCTTATCCAGGCCTGCAGCAAGACCCACCGGAGTAGGGAAATGCAGACCGAACAGGTCTACCGCAAGATCGGCTGTCTCTGGGACGCCGTACATCAAGCGCATGGCCGCACTGCCGCCCGGAACCAAGGCCCCTTTGTTCAAACCGCCTATGACGAGATGATGTGCCTTCTCCGGGTCCATTTTAAAGAAAATTGGTTTACCTAAATTTCGATACAGCACCGTTCTCGCTCCTTCAAGGGATAATACGTTATTTCCCGCGACTCCCCGTTTCTCTTGGTTTCTTCTTAATTTTATCCGTTTCGGGAAGAAAAGAAAAGTTTTTTGCCCAGGTGATGCCTGCGAGCGAAATGCAGAGTATAGTATTTTTCTTGCAAACGCATTACAATGTAAGGGTAATCACTGATCAAGAGAGAAAGAAGGATGACCCGTATGTCAACTAAACGCAAACCTCCTACACTCCAGCAGAAGAAAGAAGAAGTCAACCGCAAAGCAATTCTGTGGATTAGTGTAAGTCTGGCCTTGCTGGTTCTTCTTATTATTGTTCTATTTCTTGTAGCAGGTAATTAATTCAGCCAGTGGTAGACTTTGTGGGGGTTGGTCTGATTTTGAGGTGCTCCAGAGGGAAAGGCTTCCTCCGGATGCAGCAGCTCCTCAGGCAGAACCCCTTTAGTAATCTGGACCTTCGTTCCCATCGGTACCATGGCGAATAATTCCTCCACATCTTTGCGGTTCATCCGGATACATCCCAGCGATTCATCTTTGCCTATGCTGTCAGGCTCGTTTGTGCCGTGTATGGCATAGTTGCTGTCCGAAAGCTGCATCCCGCGGCTGCCGAATTCCCCGTTGTCATGGCCATTCGGATTGACCACCTTGTCTGTGATCGCAAAAGTCCCTTCAGGTGTTTTGTCGCCGCCGAGCCCAATCTCATAGTTCCGCAGAATTATCGAGCCGCTGGTCACTGCCAGGCGGTGTTTTTGTTTATCTACAATAATAGTCAGCGGTGCTGTAAAAAAGGGCATTTCCGCCGCTGCATCACGGCTTGCTTCAGGAGACTTGCTGCCCTGGCCAGCTGCAGGAATCCCTGTTGCCGTGGCAGTAGCCGGCTTGGCAGTAGCCGCCGGGGCCTGCGGGACTGCCGGGGAAGCTGCCGCACGCAGCGAGGCGAACTTTGCTTTCATCAGCGGAGTCGTCCCACCCAGCCAATTCCCCGGGAACGGCGCCTCCAGTTCTCCAAGGGATTTCGGCAGCACGCCCTTGCTGCTCTTGTAGGATCGCATGGCGCTCCACAGCACTGCCAGCTCCTCCTGGTCCTCTTGCCATCCTGCCGCCTGTTTCTTCAGCTCTGCTGAATCCGGGGGCTGGCAGGCACAGACCGCCGAATTGTAGGATTGGTATACAATCCGACCTTCCTTACTCTTCTCCAGCTTTGCCTCGAGCGGCAGCTTCTTCTTCCATATAAGCCATTTGCCGGAGCGCTCCATTCGCAGGATCGCCGTTGAGCCGGTCGGCTGGCTGTTCTGCAGCAAGCCCGCCAGCGCTTTGCCAGGTCCGGCAGCATCCCCCGGCTGTGCCGTAAAGGATAGCTTCACCGGGGCCGGAGCAGGCTGTACTCCAGTCTCTGGCACGACCGTTGCCGTAAGTTCCTCTGGTAAATCTGCCGGAGCTCCGCCGGCAATCTCTGGAGCCGAGTTGTCCGTTTCACCGGGACCGGGAAGGGTACCCGGCGCAGCTGCATCCGGCAGAAACACCAGCAGCAGCAGAACTAGTGTTAACAGAACACGGCGCATTCTCTGCTTGTTCTGGTGACGCTGCCGGGCAGCCTGGAGCAGGCCGTCTTCATATTCACGCAGCATTTCGGCCGGCACCTTGCTGTGCTCGAAAGCTTCGTATACTTCACCGGCCTGATTGAAGCAGTAATTCGCTTTGCCTTGCTGGCCGTTCTTATAGTATTCCTTACCAAGCAAGTACCATGCCATCTTGTTTTCAGGATGCAACTGAACATACGCCTTAAGATGCTGCGAGTTTTTCATCGGGGCCTCCGCGGGTTTGTGATTCTTTCCTTATATATATCGGTCAGTCCGTCAAAAAAAGACATCCCCCAACCGAATTTACGCCGGCGAAGAGATGTCTTTATGTAAATATAAGGTTCGCGCTGAGCGATCCTTATATCCTGTAGTCAACGAAAAACGTTTTGGATTAACCTTCTTTATTAAAAGGAACATCCGCAATTTTGATGGAGTCCGTTGGGCATCCATCTGCAGAATCCTGCAAATCGTCGAACAAATCATCCGGAATTACAGTACACCCGCGATTGCTGTCATTCTCGTAGATCACTTCTGCCAAACCTTCATCATCATAATCAAAAATATCAGGGGCCGTCGCGCCACAAGCACCACAAGCGATGCAAGTATCTTTTTCGACCCAAGTGTATTTAGCCATTTTTTCTCTGCCTCCCGTTAAACAATACAGCCTGCTGTAGCAGCCTGTTATTTTTCTCATATTAATATAAATAGAATACAATTTCAATTAGTTTTCAATTCGTTTCCATTTTCGACGCATATTCCATTGCTTGAATGTCCATGCCGGGCAAGGCTTTTCTCATATTTTATCAGGATCAACACTTTCGAGATTGTCCTTCTGCAGTGAGGTGCCGCGCTCCTTATGATTGCGGAGGCGGGCCGAGTGGCTGTCACTGAGCATGCCGGCCGTCAGCACCGCATTCTCTCCGAATTTGTTGCGCAGCATATCCATCGTTTTGTTCAGGGACTCCTTCTTCGGCTGACGTTCATAATCGAACAAATCCAACTGGATAGCGGAGTCCTCCTTGGGGCTCAGTCCCTGCAGGGTAACACCCAGCAGTCGTACCGGCTTGTCCCCTTTCCAGTGCTTGGCAAACTGCTCACACACCGTCTTATAGATGTCTTCTGCGCTTTCTGAAGGAGTCTCCAGCTGGCGCGACCGGGTAATGGTCTTCATGTCGGGTGTGCGGATCGTAAGCTGCACACCTGCTGCCACCAAGCCCTGCTTCCTCAGCCGCCGGGCAACCTGGTCGCTAAGATTCAGCAGAATTGGCCGGGCCTCTGCCAGACCGACTACATCTCTCGGCAAGGTTGTCGTATGCCCGATTGACTTGCTCTGTTCGCGCTCAGGATTCACAATGCCGTGGTCAATACCGTTGCCCGCCCGTTTCAGCCATGAGCCCATGACCCCGAAATAATCCACCAGCATCTTCTCATCAGCCGCAGCCAGCTGGCCGATGCTGTAGATGCCAAGCTTCCGGAGCTTTTCGGCTGTTTTTCCGCCGATGCCGAACATTTCATTACATGGCTTGTTCCACAAAATATCCGGCACATCACGCAGCCGGAGGACGGAGATTCCGTTGGGCTTTTTCAGATCCGAGGCAATTTTGGCCAGCAGCTTATTGGGGGCAACCCCAATGGAGCAAGGCAGTCCAAGCTCCTCCATGATCCGGCGCTGGATGGCCCCGGCAATCTCCAGCGGAGTCCCGAACTGTCTGGAGCCGGTAATGTCGAGATAACATTCATCTATTGAGACTGCTTCAAGCAGCGGAGTATAGCTGTAGGCAATCTGCATGAATGCATTCGAATACTTGCGGTATAGATGAAAGTTCGGTTGAATAACAATTAAGGATGGACAAATCCGGAGTGCCTTCTGCACCTGCATGCCTGTTGAGATTCCCAGCCTGCGTGCAGCATAGGAGCAGGTGACAATAATCCCCCTCCGCAGCTCCACGCTTCCGGCAACCGCCGTCGGTTTGCCTTTGTATTGCTCCGGATCCTCCGCCTCATGCACTGAGCAGTAGAACGCATTCATATCCACATGCAGAATAACCCTGCCGCTCGTTGGGTAATACTGATCCACGTTCTGCACAATATCTACCTTCTTATCTTCAGGGTTTCCATTGTCGGATTTAGCATACCTCTTCAACTGCCGGAAGGTCAACAAAAGCAGAAACGCTGTAAAGTTCTTTGTTACATTCCCGCGTAAAAATGCTATAATATAAAAATTCATTTCCCTTAAGCGGATGCTTCCGAAACAAATTCTGTACGGAGTAAATCCAGGAAGCCATTCTCACAATACTTTTAGGAGGACTCCCATGTCTAAGTCCATCTCCATCTTCGATACGACACTACGCGACGGCACCCAAGGCGAAGGCATCAGCCTGTCGGCGGATGATAAGCTGAAGATTGCCAGAAAACTCGATGATCTGGGTGTGCACTACATTGAAGGTGGCATCCCGGGAAGCAACAATAAGGATATCGAATTTTTCAAAAGAGTCAAGGAATTTCATTTAAATGCCAAAATCACCGCATTCGGCAGCACCCGGCGCAAGAACTCTGTAGCCGAGAACGACGACAATCTCCAAAGAATGATTGATGCCGGCGTACCGGCGGCTACACTAGTCGGGAAATCGTGGGATTTCCATGTGCATACTGCCCTACAAACTACACTAGAAGAGAATCTGGCGATGATCGGAGACTCCATCGCTTATCTGAAACGCAAAGGCCTCGAAGTGATCTTCGATGCTGAGCATTTTTTCGACGGCTATAAGAACAATCCGGAGTATGCAGCTGCCGTCCTGGCTAAAGCACGGGAAGCCGGCGCGGACTGGCTGGTCATGTGCGATACAAACGGCGGCACACTCCCGAATGAGATTCAAGACATTGTATCCGGTATGGCCGGGTCCCTTCCGGGCGCTTCGCTGGGTATCCATACCCATAATGATTGTGAGCTTGCGGTCGCCAATACACTCAGTGCCATTGGCGCAGGTGCCCGGCAGGTGCAAGGCACAATCAATGGTTATGGTGAGCGCTGCGGCAATGCCAACCTGTGCTCTATCATTCCCACGCTGCAGCTTAAGATGGGCTATCACTGTATTCCGGGGGATTCCCTCCCCCAGCTGACCAACACCGCACGCTTCGTGAGCGAAGTCGCCAATGTGAATATGCCGGTTAATCAGCCTTATGTTGGAACGGCTGCATTTGCCCACAAAGGCGGCATTCACGTCTCTGCGATCATGCGCGACTCGCGTACCTATGAGCATATTGCTCCTGAACTGGTGGGCAACAAGCAGCGCGTGCTGGTCTCTGAGCTGGCCGGCCAGAGCAATGTCCTGTCTAAAGCCCAGGATATGGGCCTCAGTCTTGACCCAAGCAGCGAGCAGGCCCGCAAGGTGATTGACAAGATCAAGAACCTGGAGCATCAGGGGTACCAATTCGAAGGCGCCGACGCCTCACTGGAGCTGCTGCTGCGTGAAGCCACCGGCGAGATGAACGAGCTGTTCACTTTTGAATCCTTCAAAATGCTTGTGGAGAAGACAGCCGGCAGTCCGGTCGTTTCCGAGGCCTTCGTCAAGCTGAAGGCCGGCGGCGAGAGCCTGTATACCGCTGCAGAAGGCAACGGTCCGGTCAACGCGCTGGACAATGCGCTGCGCAAGGCGCTGCTGCCCTACTTCCCGCAACTGGATGAGATGCATCTCTCCGACTATAAGGTTCGTGTGCTGGATGAACAGGATCAGACCGCTGCAAAAGTACGGGTTCTGATCGAATCCAGAAATTATACTAATACCTGGAGTACGGTTGGAGTATCCAGCAATGTCATTGAGGCCAGCTGGGAAGCATTGGTCGACAGTATGCGTTATGCCCTTTTGGGACAAATCTCACTTGAAAACGACAAGAAGTCCAGCAGTGAGCCTAGAGGCTTAGTCAACCATTAAAGATTTGATCTCACAAATCTCAGACAAAGCCCCCCTGCAGCCGGGAAAACACCCGTTTCGCAGGGGGGCTTTAATCGTTGCCCTTTCTTTAAGAGCCGGTTAGTGTGATGATTTTCTTCTCCAGCTCTTCGGGAGTCAAGACGCCGAGAATAATCTCGGAGATCACCCCGTTTTTGTCAATTAGTACATTGGTAGGAAATACCGCACCGTTATATTTATCAAACACCTTGCCCTTTAGATCAAACATGACCGGAAAGGACAGCATATATTTTTTGATGAAACGTTCGGCGTTGGGCTTATAATCCTGGCTGGTCACATTGATGCCATAAATATCAAGAACATTCTTATATTTAACAGCCATCGCATTCAGCTCTGGAGCCTCCAGCTGACAGGGTTCACACCAGGAAGCCCAGAAATTAAGCATCAGCGCCTTCTCCCTAGGTCCTCCTACGTCGTAAACAGTGCTGTCGTTTCCCTGCAAAGTGAAGGATGGAGCCAGCAAGCCAGCACCTGCGCCGCTTTCCAGCTTGGTCGATTGCTGCACTACCGGTACTGACTCGGGGTCAGCCCTGAATTTATGCGCAATTACGAGAACGGCCAATATCACAATCAAGGCCACAACAGTTACATTTCGTTTATCCACAGCTCTCATGGGAAGACCGTTCCTTTGCAAATGGGATGGTTTGCTCCTATTGTACCCCCAATATGTGCAGTTTCAAACCATCCTTTACATCCAAATAAAATCAGCTTCTTCCGTACCAAGTGGAAACGGCTTTGCCGTCCTCAAAAGGACGGTATTCGTTTCAGCGAGAAATAGAAGGATAATTTATAGCGTGAAACATATAAATTCTTATCTTTCAAAAAAAGAGGATTCCGTCAGAGACGAAATCCTATGAAGAGAGAGGGGTGAAGATATGACAGCATACCAGGGAAAAACCCAGCCCATCAGACTGGATAGCTCCGTACAGCTCATGCTGGGGAAGCATTTGCTGACCTGTTACCCGCATGAAGCTTGCGGCATACTGCTGGGTGCTGACGCAGCGGGCGGCATGCACATCAAGGACTATGTCCCCATGAGCAACGTAGCGCCTGACCCGCTGCATGCCTTCGTTCCCGATCCCCGCGAATGGGTAAAGGCACTCTATAACGAGCCCGTCCCTGTCGGTTTGTTCCACTCCCATCCCCATTCTGCCCCCTGGCCTTCTCCCTCCGACATCAAGGGACTAAGTGCACTGGGTCCTGAATTTAAGGTATACCTGATCGGTTCTCCCGGTACGGAGAAGAGTGAGGAAATAACATTGAGGGGCTTTCATATCGACCGGCTGCCTGATTCAAGTAGAACAGCGGGTTACCGGCTGCTGCATGCTCCGCTCTATGCTCTGCTTAAATAAGCGTACAGATCTCCCAAGGTGTCGACCTGCCGCTTCTGGGAGATCTCGTTCAGATAAGACACCCATAACCGAGCCGTCATTTTGGCATCCTCCAGCGCATGATGCCGCCCTTGGATCGGAATTTCGTGTACGGCAAGGAGTTCATCCAGCGTATAATTGCTGCGGTGCGGCTCAAGCCAGCGGGCCAGCATCATCGTATCCAGCACTCTGTGGGTAAGCTGCACTTTGGAGGTTTTCCATAATGCAGCATTCAGAAAAGACTTGTCATGCGCACTTCCGTGCGCCACCAGCACCCGCTGGCCCACAAAGGACATGAAATTATGCAGCCCGTCCATTAACGAAGGTGCAGCGGATGTCATCTCTTTAGAAATCCCCGTAAGCTTGGTAATATTATCCGGTATCGCCGTCTGGCAGTTTACCAGTGTATAAAAGCATTCATCTTCTTTTATTTCTTCTCCTACTACACGAATCGCACCAAATGACATAATCTCATCCCCATGCTGGTGGGAGAAACCTGTCGTTTCCAGGTCAAAAATAACGGTCTCAAGTTCAGCGAGAGGGGTATGCAGCACTTCAGGACGCCGTTTCTCGCGCATCAGGGAACGGATAAAGGCCATTTGCTGCGCAGTTTGCTGTGCCGATTCCCCGCCTCTCATCGACGCGATGGCGGATGGCATTCCGCCTTGTCTCAGGTTGTTCCAGAATCCGCCGCCTTTGTTCGGCTCCTTCATGACTGTCTCCTTTCCGCTGACCGGAGCTGACGCTGCAGTGCCCTATGCAGGCGCCTGACGAGCAGCAGACTTTCCCGCAGCTCGGACATGAGCTGCTTATTCTTCAGATCACTTTCAGCAATATAATCACTGCTGGACAACAAGCCGTCGTTTACATTGTAGGGAGTGTTCGCACGCATCCGCAGCGCGGTCAAAAATGCCCGGCGGAGATCTTCAAGGTGCTGGTACTTGCCAAGCGCCCCCAATACTTCCAGCCTCTTCAGCGTGGAGCTGTCCCAGACTCCCTCAAATAAAGACAAATGTCTAACAATATTCACGAGCGGAATATAAACACCATATTTGACATCAAATCCCCCGGCATAATCGCCGAACCGCTCCGTCAGTACCTGCCCAAGAAGATTTAGTGTTGCCTTGTGGCGGACCGTATTGCGCAGCACCGCCGTGGACAGCTTCCCGTTGCCGATATATCCCGCATGAAAAGCTTCCCGCCACTCCGCGGATAACTCCGCGTTCCCGGCTACATGACGCATATCGGAGGAGATAATCAGATAACGGATCGGCTCCCATTCCAGGTGGTGCATCCAGCTCTGCAGCTGTTCTTTCCATTCCGTCAGTGTCTTGCACCAGAGCGGCTCGGAGCACATCACCTTGCCGCTGCATTTCTCATAACCCACTTGTTCAAATAGATCCGACAACATCACACCAAAGGCCCGGAAATAACTCTTCTTAAGCCCATCCGGTTCCCCTTCCACAATCAGGCCGTTATCCTGATCACTCCAGAGCGTAGCTTCCTGCCTGCCCGCGCTGCCGAACACAATAAAGGAATAGGCGCAGGGAGGCGGGCCGTAGCCCGCCTCTTTCATCTGCGCCTCACATATGATTACAGCCGCCTTCGCAATACTGTCATGCATTGCATTGACACGGGTCATCCATTCCCCGATTGGAACAACGTTTAACTGTGCCAGAAGTACGGTTTGACAGGCCGTGCGCCTTGCCTTAAGCTCCTGCGGCGAACCAGCCGTTGCGATGGACAAGTAATTATTATCTTCATTCCACTCTGCTGACTCCATCGAAGCCACTCGGTCCGCCTCCCCATCCATGAAGTAGTTAATTTTTAAGGGTCTTGGATTCCGATTCTGCAATCAGTTTCATTTGTTCAGGATAACCGTAAGTACCATGTTCACTGATATCAAGGCCCATCAATTCTTCCTCTTCGGTAACACGCAGGCCGATAGCCAACTTGATTACGTAGAGAATGATGAAGGACAGAACTGCTACGAAGACAAAGGTACCTGCCACACCCAGCACCTGTACGCCGAGCTGGTGGAATCCGCCGCCGTAGAACAATCCGGGTTTACCAACAAGCGCACCTTCCGCGATCAGATCAGGTGTTGCGAACAATCCTGTGGACACCGCTCCCCACATCCCAGCGATACCATGTACAGAGAAGGCATAAATTGGATCATCAAGGCCGGCACGTTCCAGCCATTGTGAAGTCATGAAAGTGAATGCTCCCGCTACAAACCCGATAAGAATTGCCGCCCAAGGCACTACGAAAGCGCAGGCGCCTGTGATTGCAACCAGTGCAGCCAGAACACCGTTCAGCATTGCCGGGATATCCGACTTGCCGAAGTAGAGCCAAGAAGCGATCAATGCAGCCAAACCGCCAGCCGCAGCTGCCAGGTTAGTTGTCAATGCTACGTGGCCGAAGAATCCGCCCATTGGAGACAACGCGCTGCCAGGGTTGAATCCGAACCAGCCGAACCAGAGGATGATAACACCGAGTACTGTGAATACTTGGTTATGGCCCGGAATAATAACCGGCTTGCCTTCTTTGTTGAACTTGCCAAGACGGGGTTTCAGCAAGATTGTCGCGACTACAGCCGCCGTTGCACCTGTAAGATGGACAACCGTTGAACCTGCATAGTCCTGCATACCCAGCTCAGCCAACCAGCCGCCGCCCCATACCCAGTGAGCTACGACAGGGTAGATAACTACAGAGAACAGAATTCCGAAGATAATGTATACACTAAGCTTAGCACGTTCCGCCATACCACCGGATACGATAGCCAGAGAAACTGCGGCAAAAGCCATTTGGAAGAGGAATTTAATGTTTAAGGTTACATCTGAGAATACCAGGGAATCGAATGATGCTGCTTGTGTTTCACCACCGTAGAAGAAGCCTGTAGTTCCGAAGAACCCGTTGCCGTTACCGAAGCCAAGGCCAAAACCCAGTGCCCAGAAACACAAGCTGGCAATTGCGAGTGTCAATACGGTCTTACCAGCTACGTGGCCCGCATTCTTCATCCGGACCGAACCGGCTTCAAGCATTGCAAACCCCGCTTGCATAAAGAATACAAGAATAAATGCCAGGAAAGTAAACGCCGTATCCAATCCGATTTGGAGATCCGGTGCTGCCGGACCTTCAGCGGCAAATGCGCTGACCGGGTAGACCATCAGTGTAATCATGGCCAGAAACATCATTATCATCTTTTTTTTCATTCTTTACCCCACTCCCCAATGTTATATTTTCTAACAAAGCGTGAAACTCTTAATGTCATTATAATCAGAAGTCAGGTAAATTGACAAGACTATTTTTATGAATGCTGCGATTTATTTCTTGAGGCACATGATTTCTTCACTATTTGCCTGTAGCTACGCATTTTCGCTGTTAAATCACAGGTTTTCAGCCGATCAGCAAACCTTATTTATGCAAACGCATACAGCAAAAACGGACTTCTCCATGTATGAATATGTATTTTCATTAATGTAAATGATCCAAGATGCTGTATTGTATGATGAGTATTCTGAACATATATCAAGTGAATGGCGCTTATTTTGCCGAACTCTTTTCTTTTCATGAGCAAAAGAAGCAGCGCGCTCTCCCATCAATTCAATAAACATGACACATCATGTAATATAATTATAGATCCCCCTCCATCTTTGTGAATATACCGCAGTTCGTAAGGTCCAATCGGTGTACAATCTTATAGAAGGAAACCTGCTTTTCCAAGGGTATCTTTGGCTTTAACCCTGCATATACTTAAAGTAAGTATCACGTTTGACTGTACGGTTTATCATTTGATATCATAATAAGTGTAAATATAGTAAGATAAGCGCCGGATCAAACCGGCCGGATTCTGTTAGCGAGGTGAGAAGAACATGGGGATATGACCCTGTACCGGATTGGCGAACTGGCCAAAGCTGCAAGCATCAGTGAACGCACAATCGATTATTATACGAAGCTGGGACTCATTGTACCAGAAACCAGAAGCATGAAGAACTATCGGCTGTACAGCCATGAAACTTTAATCGCTCTGGAACGTATCAATCAGTTAAAGCATGAGAAATATACATTGGAAGAAATCAAAGCCATGATGAGCAAGTGGAATTCAGCCGCACCAGAAACCGATGTTTCGGATAAACTCGTGGAGCTGGAACTGCAGATGCAGCGGCTTGAGCGCGAAGTAAAGGCATTGGAACCGATGATCAGCGGACTGAAACCGGTCCAAGCCAAACGAGCGCTGGCCGCACTGCTTCCGCAGGGTGTTGCGTGCATGGAGGCGATCCGGCTGCTGCTCTCGCAGGGGCCGCCGATGTAAATATTATTTTCACACCATAGTGGAGGAATGTTATATGATGCCTTTGATGTACCTGTTAGTTATTATCGCTTTTCTATTCTCGTTGTGGGCTCAGTTCAGAGTTAAAGGCAACTTTAATAAATGGTCCAAGGTTGCCAACATGAACGGTTTGACAGGTTATGAAGCCGCACGGCGCATGCTTGATGCCAATGGCCTTTATGATGTACCGATTGAACCTGTGCGCGGCACCCTTTCCGACCATTATGATCCCGTCCACCGGGTTGTGCGCCTGTCGGAGCCTGTATACTATGAAAGCTCCATTGCCGCTGTCTCTGTCGCATGTCACGAGATCGGCCATGCCATTCAGCATAAAGAACATTATCCAATGCTCACGCTGCGCCACCGGATGTTCCCGGTTGTCAATTTCGCTTCCGGCGTAGCCCCCTTCATGCTGTTGGCAGGATTTATTTTCAGCTCATTGAATCTTATTGGTCTGGGTATCATCTTCTTCTCAGCTGCAGTAGCCTTTCAGCTTGTCACACTGCCGGTTGAATTCAACGCCAGCAGCCGGGCCCGCCAGGTCATGGTTGAGCAAGGCTACATCCGCAACGAGGAAGAGCGCGGCGTAGCCAAGGTCCTGAATGCAGCCGCCTTAACTTATGTCGCTGCTGCCCTGGTCTCCCTGCTTGAACTGCTGCGTCTGATCATGATGTTCTTGGGAAATCGTGATTAAGCTGATCTAGTTAACCCGCTGTCGATATACAGAGCGAATACCCCGGAAGGCTACGAGCCGACCGGGGTATTGTTATTTCTATCTTTGAAATACGTCAACAGGAAAGTGCGGAAGGAGCGGGCTACCAGCGGCAGCTTGCCCTCACTGCGGTGAATGATCCCAACCGTCCTGGTCACAACGGGATCTATCACCCTCACTTGAGCCGGCTGCATAGGATTGGTCTGATACAATGCCGTTTCCGGCAGCAGACTCACTCCCATGCCAGCGGCGACCAAACCGCGTATGGTATCCGTCTCTCCCCCCTCAAAAGCAATCTGCGGCTTGAACCCTGCCTGCAGGCAGGCTTGCCATACAATCGGCCTCAGTGAATATCCCTGGCTGAACAAAACGAACTTTTCTTCCCGCAGCTGTTCAAGCCGGATTACCTTCTCTCCGGCAAGCGGATGATTCTGCGGAAGGATCGCAAACAGCTCCTCTGTCATTACAATATCACCGGCCACATGACCGTCATTTTCGGGGAAGGGAGAAATAAAAGCCAGATCCACTTCACCGGACAGCACGTCTTTAATCAAAGACGGAAAAGAGCCCTGCTTGAAACGAAACTTAACCTGAGGATAATGCCGGCGAAACTCCGCCACAATGGAAGGTATAAGATGCGTACCCAGGCTATGCGGAAATCCGATGCGGATCTCTCCCAGCTCCGGGTCCAGAAATTCATGCACCTCAGCTACCGAGCGCTCCAATTCCTTCAGCACCGACTCTACCCGTTTGCAAAAAAGCTGCCCCACCGGGGTGAGCTGCAGATTGCGCCCCTTTTGCATGAATAAGTCCACTCCAAGCTCCTGCTCCAGCTGATGAATCTGGCGGCTAACCGCAGATTGCGCCACATGCAGCTCCTCTGCCGCCCGGGTAACATGCTCTTTTTGCGCTACCTTCAAAAAATATTGCAGCTGTCTAAGTTCCACGAATCCAACACCTCCTACCTTCGGCTTTTTTTGAATATCCGTATCATAAGTCCATAAAGAAAGAACCCGGCCACGAGGCCGCCAATATGGGCTGTATAGTCCACATGAGGTGTGGCGAAGGACATAATAATCCCCATCACCAAAAGCCCGTACAACGTCTTACGTGAGCTCTCGTCCATCATCACTCTCTGGAGCAGCGCAATATAGAGGAATGCGCCGTATATGGCGTAGATCGCTCCTGAAGCCCCTACTGACACCGTACCGTAATCCACCACCGAACGGCTGCTGACCGCGACTCCCAGAAGATTGGCAAGGAAACCTCCCGCCAGATAGAGCAGCGCGTAGCGCCACCAGCCCATCAGCCGTTCTAAAGGCGGAGCAAACACCAGTAACGCGAAACAGTTAAAGAACAGATGGGCAAAGCCATTGTGCAGAAACATCGCTGTCGCATAACGCCACAATTCCTCTTTGAGCGGGCTGACATTAACGGTTCCCCCGTAATCAATCAGTGTCTGGATATTTGTCGAGCCGCCGTTCAACGTCAGAACAATAAACATAATCACATTCGCCAAAATAAGCAAACAGGTTACCGGATAATACCGGAGATAGCTTCTCCACTTCTCATATCGTATGAATATCATAACACCCACCCTTTATGTAAGTTGTCCGGTTGGACATCCAGCTTCTAAAAAGATTATAATTTATTGTGGCAGTAAGAATCCAATATTGCAATTCAAGGAGGAACCAAGGATATGATGCAAGAAAGAACAGGCGTGGCCGCATTTAAAGGCAACCCCCTCACACTGGTGGGTCCGCAGCTCAAAGCCGGAGATTCCGCACCACAGTTCACAGTGAGCAAGAATCTGCTGGAAGATACTTCCCTCAGTGATTACGCCGGCAAAATCAAGCTGATCAGCGTGGTGCCTTCTCTGGATACCGGTGTATGCGATGCGCAGACCCGCCGCTTTAACAGCGAGGCCGCAGAGCTCGGCGATGATGTCGTTATTCTCACCATCAGTATGGATCTTCCGTTCGCCCAAGCCCGCTGGTGCGGCGCCGCGGGCATTGACCGGGTCATCACACTGTCTGATCACAAGGAAGCAGCCTTCGGACAAGCCTACGGCGTCCTGATTAAAGAATTCCGTCTGGACATGCGTTCCATCTTCGTAATCGACAAAAACGATACTTTGGCTTATGTGGAGTACCTCGGCGAAATGTCCGAGCATCCCAATTACGAGGCCGCTATTGCAGCTGTAAAGGAACTGCTGTAGCCTTCAGCCGAATTGTATTTCATTCGTAGTACATGAAAGTCTATAAGTTCTTATTCTCTAAAAAAAAGCGGCAGAAGGTCATCCTTCTCCCGCTTTTTGCTTATGGGTAGCCTTATTGTTCAATGACAGGCTGCATCTTCATACTTCACGAAACCGTATACAATCTCTGAACAGAAAAGTGCAGCTTGCCTTTATTCTGTCTTGTATTTGCCTAGCTTCCTATCAAGAGACTGGTACAGACGTTGAATTACTCGATAGTTGGCGCCAAGATCGCCAAGCGAACCTCTGGAAGCCGAGTACATATCTACGCCGCAACGCACCGGTG
Source organism: Paenibacillus sp. FSL L8-0340 (assembly GCF_038593145.1). Lineage (NCBI taxonomy): Bacteria > Bacillati > Bacillota > Bacilli > Caryophanales > Paenibacillaceae > Paenibacillus > Paenibacillus sp. FSL L8-0340. The sequence continues at coordinate 2,710,345 of NZ_CP151967.1, read as the reverse complement.
AGGTATTAAGCACCGACACGGTAATATCCAGCGTACGCCCGAATGCCGTTCTCTTCTCAAGCGTAATCTCTCCTACAGATTGCACTTCATGAAGCACTTTGAAGCCAGGAATCTTCTTCAGCGTTGAGGATACTTCTTCCCACGCCTTATCTCTAGAAAGAGTGTAGTAACGCGTCTTTAATGCCGGATCTTTTGCACGGTCGCTTGTTCCGTCATGACTGCGAAATAAACCGACCAAGGTTCTTTTCAACGACAAAATTCTTCCCCCTCTTCAAATCCCAAGTTCATTAGTCTAAGTGTAACACTCTTATCCCAGGAACAAAAGGGCATTGCTCACTTTCACCTTGTTCACTATAAACAAAAAGGCACCCCATCCCCGCGGGTAAGCGGGAAACAGGGCACCTTGTCAAAAACAGTAGAAAACCCGCCTATGCCGTCCGGCTACAGTGTCTTCTGAACCTGCTATAGCAGGTGGGTGACCGCAGAAGTCGTTTTTGAATTCCCCGCGTCGTATAGACAGGGCCTTTCAGCCGCGCTTCGTATAGATCTCCCAAGACATTATCATTGGTTCAAAACAACGAGCAACCGTAAACGTACATCGCAGGATTTGTTACTATTATATTGCGTTTTGACGAAAAAGTAAACCTGTATGCGCTTTAATTTACACTGGAATAAATTTCTCGCCTTATTTCACGGCTTATGTGTAATTAATGTTAAATCCGTTTTTTATCTTTATCTGTATCGTACTCATCATCATCGTCGTCGTCATCGTCATCATCGTAATCATTCGCCTCAAGCAACGCAGCTTCTCTTTCTGCCGCCTCCTGGGCTTCCTGGGCTTCCAGTTCCTGTTGCTTCTTCTTCTCCACCTGCAATTGCAGCTTGTTGTATGTAGCGTAAAAGTTAAAGAAGGCGAAAAAAGCAATCAGTGTAGGAATACACAAGGCGTAAAGCACCGGATACTTCAGACCTATATAGACAAGAACCGCTGCACCAATAAGCGTGGAGAATACGCGGATCGGCCGGGCGATTGTCAACAGAACGGAGTTGGTCACCACTTCTTTGAAGGTCATTTGATAATGAACCACAATCGAGAAGAAATTAAACATGGAGACGAACAAAATAATCATCAGCACCAGCATCAAAATACCGACGATTCTGAAATTCGCCATTTGCGTCATGTATACGGTCACATCTACGTACATCACAACAAACAGCACTGTGTAGATTAATCCCCCAAGCATACTCTTGAAATAATTTTCTTTGTACCCCTGGAAAAAAGTGCGGAATGTGCTAACATCGCTATTGCCCATAACCCATTTACGTACAACCGTAAATAGTGCCGCTGTTGCCGGAAACACCGTAAACGGTGCCAAAATACCCATCGCCCAGTTCAGTGTGATCTGTTCATTGGGGCCGCCTGCACCCGATCCCCACATAATCATCTTCATTACTCCCATGAACAGAAACGGAACCGAACAGATTGCCCACAAAATGTTACTGAAGGCGATACGTGAAATCCATTCCGTGACGCGGTATAAACCGCCCATTGCTCCTTTAAACTCCAATTCCCTTCCTCCTGTCTGTCTCGCGCATACTGCGTATCTTAACTATACCTTATTTGACCCGGACTTTTCCAGCGCCCATTCTTAAGATTCTGGGTTATGGTCTATGCAAGCCCGGCGATCCGTCCATATATTAGGAACGTAACCATTACAATCACCTTAATTCAAAGGAGGTTTTACCTATGTCCTCACCAGTTGGCTGCAACGTCTGGACTTCCACAGGCACTATCCTCGTTCTGTTCATCCTGCTCGTTATTATCACTCGTACTTTTGTTATCTAAGGCATGAAACACAAAGCCTAAATATGTTCATTTGTACAAAAAGAAGACGAGAACCGTTAACCGGTACTCGTCTTCTTCATTATTGCCGGTGCTGCTTAAATGTCGTAATCTTCGCGTTTAGCCGGACGGGTACTTGTGCTGCTTGGACGCGCCGATGGTTTGCGGTCGGCACTGCTGTCACGGTTGCCTTTGTAACCGCCGCTGCTGCTGTTGCTGCCGTAGCCGCTGCTGTAACCACCACGGGTTGTGCTGCCGCTGCTGCTGTCGCGGTTGCCTTTATAGCCGCCGCCATAGCTGCTGCCGCTATCACGGTTGCCTTTATAGCCACCGCCTGTGCCGGAACCAGTGCGGTTGCCGCCGTAGCCGCCATTAGGCTTGCGGCCGCTGCGGATGTCATTCTTGCCGCCGCGGCGTTTTGCACGGATCGGATCTTCCGGTGTCAATTCAACCTGTGTATCCTTGTTGTCGCCGGTAAGCAATTTCATTGCTGCGGAGAGCAGTTGTACAGAATCATATTGCTCCAGCAATTGAATCGCGATGCCTTTGTATTCGTTCAGCTCACTGCCTTCTTCAACCATTGCCAGCAGACGTTCTGCAGTGATGCGTTGCTTGCCTTCAATTGCCTCAGCCATTGTTGGCAGCGGTTTGCGGGTAATCCGGTGACGGGTTACACGCTCGATCAGATGCAGGTGGTCCATTTCACGCGGAGTCACGAATGACCACGCTGTTCCTTCTTTACCTGCACGGCCTGTACGGCCGATACGGTGTACATAACTTTCCGGATCTTGCGGAAGGTCGAAGTTGATAACATGTGTTACACCGGAAACGTCGAGTCCGCGCGCCGCTACGTCAGTAGCTACCAGTACGTCAATGCTGCCGTCACGGAATTTACGCATAACCGCATCGCGTTGGTTCTGGGACAAGTCGCCATGCAATCCGTCAGCGGAATATCCGCGTTTCTGGAGGCCTTCGGCAAGCTCGTCAACCCGGCGTTTGGTACGTCCGAAGACGATTGCCAAATCTGGGGACTCCATATCAATCAGACGGCTCAGTGCTTCAAACTTCTGGCGCTCAGGAACTTCGATATAGGCTTGGTCAATCAATGGAGCGCTGATTTGTTTTGGAATTACGGAAACATGTTGCGGGTTCTTCAGAAACTGTTGGGCGAGACGTTGAATGTTAGGAGGCATTGTTGCTGAGAACAACATGGTTTGACGTTCTTCAGGCACAAGCTTGAGGATCGTCTGGATGTCTTCCATGAAGCCCATATCCAGCATTTCATCAGCTTCATCCAACACGATGGTCTGCACGTCATCAAGACGGATCGTCTTGCGGTTGATGTGATCCAGAAGGCGTCCAGGTGTTCCGATAATGATCTGTGGTTTCTTCTTCAATCCGCGGATTTGACGGCCGATATCCTGTCCGCCGTAAATAGCCAGTGAACGCAGACCCTTGAAGCGGGTCAGTTTGCCGATTTCTTCAGCAACCTGAATCGCAAGCTCACGGGTTGGCGTCATAATTAGCGCCAGGATTTTTTCTTCTTCCCGGGCAATTTTGGAGATGAGGGGAATACCGAAAGCGGCTGTTTTGCCTGTACCGGTCTGTGCCTGGCCAATCAAGTCTGCTCCAGTCAGCGCGAGCGGGATTGCCTGCTCCTGAATGGGTGTTGCTTCCTCAAATCCTAGCTCTGTGATTGCTTGAAGTACTTTTGGCTCCAAGCCGAATTCTGCGAATGTTTTCAAATTATTCATGCTCCTTCTATACAGTGGACATTCCACATGCTTGTCTGTATTCTTAAGTAGCGGTAAACACATTTATAGGCTGTCCAAACATGCCGTAATCTCTGCATGGTTTACGCGTATTGGGACGAAAAAATGTCCTATGATCAAGCTTGGTTATCTAGCCTGAACAATTGTAGCTTCACATCCGAAGCAATGCAAAAGTACCATTGTAACGTTCTACTCAAGAATATCCTATACATTATATCACAAACCCGATCAGGAATACCAGTGTATTCCTTTCTTTCATTACTTACATTACACTCTAGAGGTGAATTTGCTTGTTACGACTAAGACAACTAGGAAATTACCTTGCCATCATCTTGGGTTCGGCGATGATAGCAAGCGGCTTCAATCTGTTCTTAATCCCCCATCGGCTGCTAAGCGGAGGGGTATCCGGTGTGGCAATGTTAGTGGGTTATTTCACTCCCCTTAACATCAGTCTGCTATATCTGCTCTTCAATGTGCCGCTGCTTGTGGCAGGATGGTTTCAGCTCGGGCGCAGATTTATTATTCTCAGCATTTTATCCGTAGGAGCCACAACTTGGCTAATGACACTGGTACCGCAGACAGCTGTAGCGTCGGATATGCTACTTGCCTCCGTTTTTGGCGGAGTGCTGGTAGGTGTCGGCAGCGGCATTTCCTTTCGGGTTGGAGGCTCTACGGGCGGCTTTGACATTATCGGCTCCATTATTACGCGCTACCGCGACTTCCCGATCGGGAATGTGCTTGTAGGGCTGAATGGTATTGTCATTCTGGCCGCTGCCTATTTTGACGACAATTGGAATCTAGCCCTTGCTTCGATGGTCTCCATTTATGTGACCGGAAAGGTCGTCGACCTGATTCACATCAGTCATGTTAAAGTGACTGTCTACATCGTAACCACAAGAACAGACGAACTGCTTCAGCAGCTTCTGGGCCTGCAACGCGGGGTCACAAAGATCAAAACAGAGGGCGCTTATTCTCATGTGGAACGGGACATGCTAATGACAGTGACCACCCGCTATGAGCTTGCAGAGCTTAAAAGAATCATTAAAACCAGCGACCCTCAGGCTTTTGTGAACATTGTGGAAACCGTTGGAGTCATGGGTTCCTTCCGTAAAAGATCACATTGAAAGAAATGCGCATAAATTAAAATTGTGATATATTATACTCACGCAGGACCCTTACAATTTCATGAAGATTGGGATTTACCCCTCTTTTTTCAAGCACTTCGTTTTACGGGTGTACCCTGAATTCAATTCAGTACCATTCGAAAAAGGAAAGGGTGATTTTTATGGAAATGGAAACGGTAAAACTGTCAGCAATCGTCATGAGGTGGTATCCTGATATGATGCCGTTTCTCAAGCAGAATGAATTGAATTCCGTAATCGTTCTGCGTGACGGTCTGAGTATTCTGGAACCGGCAGATGCCATGGATATCATCCATTACAGCATTTGCGAGCATCAGAATTCTGCGTATCTTCAGTGAGCAAGACGTTTCGAAGCAAGTCTTCATAGTTGCCGCTTGGGGTTCGGCTATGTGCCGGGTCCGGGCGGCATTTACTTTTTAACAGGACCGTTTAAAATCTGTACATCCCGTTTATAAACAACAAGAGCGGTTATTTTTAACAGCCAAAAATTACAGGGATTGTTACAAGTCTGTTCTTTTTGGCAGCTGCCGTTCCTTTATACTTTAAGGGAATGTACATAAAGGGAGAGAATAGCAAATGAACATCACCTGGGCATTACTGATGATGGCCCTGGGAGGCGTTGGCGTGCCGCATGGCGGACACGACTCCGACGTGACGGCTGCATTGCAGTCCGCCACAAATCCCCCCATCGTCGCAGAGCACAGCAGCAATCCAAACGGAGCATCACCAAACGCCACAGGCGGCACCACATCCCCTACTCCGGTTACAAGCGCTTCACCCGGAACTGAAGCAGGAGGTACTGACGGCACGATTCTTGCCGATCCGCAGCCGGATGCCCCCAAGGTTAAAGGTATTTATGTGACAGCCTACAGTGCAGGCGGAGCACGGATGGAAACGCTGCTTAACCTGCTTGATAAAACGGAATTAAATTCCATGGTCATCGATATTAAGGATGATGCAGGATATATTACCTACAAGACAGACAATGCTGAACTTCAGAAGCTGGGTCATCCCCAGCCGTTCATCGGTGACATCAACAAGCTGATGACCCGCCTAAAGGAGCATGACGTATATCCGATTGCCCGGATCGTAGTCTTTAAGGACTCTGTTCTCGCCAAGAAGAAGCCGGAAATGTCATTCGTAAATACAAATGGCACAGTCTGGAGCAATAAAGGCGGAGACAGCTTCGTCAATCCCTATAATGAAGATGTATGGAAATACAATGTAGACATCGCCAAGGAAGCCGCCAAATTGGGCTTCAAGGAAATCCAGTTCGATTATGTCCGTTTCCCGGAAGGCTTCGAGAAACGTGCTGATACTCTTAAATATACCAAGAACGACAGACCACGTGTAGAAATCATTGGCGACTTCGTTAAATACGCCAAAGCAGAACTAAACCCGCTGGGCGTACGGGTATCAGTTGATATTTTCGGATACGCCGCTTCTGTTCCCGCTGCGGAAGGCATAGGCCAGGATTTCGTGAAAATATCGAAGAATGTTGACGTCATCAGCCCGATGGTATACCCAAGCCATTATTCAACAGGATGGTTCGATGTGAAAGACCCTGACAAAGACCCTTACGCGACCATTAAGGGTTCTATGGTCGATACACATAAGAAGCTCGACCCTCTGGGAAGCTACAAACCGATTATCCGCCCCTGGATTCAGGACTTCACCGCAAGCTGGCTTGGAAGCGCCCATTATGTGAAATACGGCAAGACGCAGGTAGAAGACCAGATCCGGGCTTTGAAAGATGAGAAAGTGGATGAATTCCTCCTCTGGAATGCTAACAACCGTTACACTTCGGGTGTAGATTACGAGAAATAATGACTACAGCAATTATCCTTGATGAAATCAATCAGCAAATATAAGCCAAGGCCCGGCGCCCTGCCGGGTCTTTTACTGATAATATAAGATTATATATTACCCACTTTTATAAAATTCAGATGACGAGGCACAAACCGATGATACATACTACTTCTCTTAAACAAAAGGCAAGCCAATTCCTGCATATTTTATTTCCTATTCTTGTTACGCAGATTGCGTTGTCAGCTATTACTTTCTTTGATACCAATATGTCCGGCAAATTCGGCACGAATGATCTGGCCGGCGTAGCCATCGGCACCAGCTTATGGATCCCGATTCAAACCGGTCTTAGCGGTATACTCATGGGTATAACACCGATTGTGTCCAATTTAATAGGCAACCGCCGGGATAAAGATGTCGCTTATCAGGTGACCCAGGGCATCTGGCTCTCACTGATTGTTTCTCTGCTCGTCCTCATGATCGGCGGTTTCGCACTGTCGCCTGTTCTTGATTTTATGAATCTGGAGCCGTCGGTAAGGAATATCGCTTTCCGCTTCCTGTGCGCCATTTCCTTCGGCATCATCCCTCTGTTCGGCTATACGGTAGTCCGCAGCTGTATCGATGCATTAGGGCAGACAAGAGTTTCGATGTTCATCACGCTAATTGCTTTACCTGTCAATGTTGGGCTGAACTATCTGCTTATCTTCGGGAATTTCGGTTTCCCGCGCCTTGGGGGAGTCGGAGCCGGGGTCGCATCAGCTATCACCTACTGGGTGATCTTCGGAATTGCCCTGACCTTCATTTACCGATCTGATCCCTTCAAAAGCCTGCAGCTGTTCCGCAAGTTCTACGCCATATCGCTGGGCAGCTTCAAAGAGCTGCTTAAGATTGGCGTGCCTATCGGATTTTCCATCTTTTTTGAAACGGCGGTTTTCTCGGCAGTAACACTGCTCATGAGCCGGTTCGACACAGTAACCATTGCAGCTCATCAGGCGGCGATCAACTTCGCCTCCACCCTATACATGATTCCGCTCAGCATCTGCATGAGCCTGACGATTCTCGTCGGCTTTGAGAACGGGTCCGGCAGGCAGAAGGATGCCCGCCAATACGGTATTATGGGCATCGGCACCGCCGCCGTGCTGTCGCTGCTGACTGCTCTCGTCCTCTTGTTCACCGGTGATTCGGTTGCCGGACTTTATTCTGACGAACCCGAGGTCATCTCCCTGATTCAGCACTTTTTAATCTATGCGATCTTCTTCCAGATCTCCGATGCCATTGCCACGCCGACGCAAGGGGTACTGCGGGGCTATAAGGATGTAAACCCGGCATTCATCATTTGCTTCGCCGCCTATTGGGTAATCGGCCTGCCTACAGGCTATGTCCTGGCGACTTATACCGATATGGGTGCCTACGGCTACTGGGTTGGGCTGATTACCGGTCTGGCGATTGGAGCCATTCTGCTGCTGACACGGCTAGTTAAAGTCCAGCGGCGGTTTGCCTTGATGTTCGGTGAAAATAAAGTATAGACTGATCCATTAAACGAAGCAGCGGCGGACCAAGACTTTATAAAAATAGTCTTAGACGCCGCTGTTATCATTTTCAAATATAGTACTAGAATAACTACGGTCTTAATCAGGTCTCACGATCGGCCCGTTCCATCTCATCATTGCTGCCAAAGGATAAATGCTGAACTCTTCCGTTCTCTACCCCCACAATTTCCACTTCCGCTAAGTCCTTACGAAAGAAAAAGCGAGTGTCGTTCAGGAGATACATTGCGAGAAGCATACCATTAATGAATCGATATAAAGCCGGGCGTAGCAGACATTTTCATCGGTAACAGTTTGCGTAAAGTTGTTTTTTTGCGATTGTGTGCGGCAGGTTTGGACTCTCACTGTTTACTTTTCCCATTTTTGCAGCTTTTCAATTTCAGCTTACCCGATTGATTTTTGGGGCAGGCGGCAGCATGATAATATGAATGGAAAATCTATCAAATGACAAGCCACAGAGAAAGAGAGGTAAACTGCAATGAATTCTATTTTGCTGGTGGAGGATGATTTGGGTCTGATTGACGGACTGGAGTTTTCCCTGCAAAAAAGCGGGTTTCATGTCGATATCGCCAGAACCGTAGAGGAAGCTCTTCCGATCATAAAGCGGCAATGCCACGATTTGCTCCTGCTGGATTTAACCCTGCCTGACGGCAACGGTTTTGATATATGCAAAAAAGTGCGGCAGTCCTCCGCCGTGCCCATCATCTTCCTGACCGCATCCGACGAGGAGGTCAACGTGGTCATGGGCCTGGATATCGGCGGCGACGATTACATTGCCAAGCCGTTTAAGCTGAACGAGCTGATCTCGCGGATCAACGCTCTGCTGCGCCGGTCCGGCCTAAGCCATACACAGCAGACAGTGCTGCAGTCCAACGGCGTGACGGTCAGGGTGCTGGAAACCCGAGTGTTCAAGGATGACCGCGAAATCGAGCTGACTCCTGCGGAATACAGGCTGCTGTGCCTGCTGATGCAGCATCCGAATGCGGTGCTGCCCAGAGAAATGCTGCTGGACAAGCTATGGGACAATAACGGCAACTTTATCGACGACAACACATTGTCCGTCTATGTACGGCGGCTGCGCAGCAAAACCGAAGACGACCCGGAGAGCCCGCAGTTTCTCATTACCGCACGCGGTCTGGGCTACAAATGGAAAGTGACGAAATGAGGGGACAATTAATGGGGATCATGGTCGGCAAAAATATAAAGCTGCTGTTTACTGCCATCGCGGCCATCCTGCTCGGCGCGCTGCTTGCCGGGCAATTGACCGTAAAGCTTATGGCCGACGATTACAAGCAGCGAATGCTCGCCCACGATTACGAATTGGCCGGCTATTTGACCGAGAGCGTCCTTCCGCCACACCGCATCGCCGCCCTATTCACCGCCTCCAAAACCGGGGAACAGGCCGCAGCCGGGCAACGGTTGCTGAATGGCGTCGCCTATAACAGTGACACTCCAATCAGCCTGCTGCCCGAAGTAGCCGGCTTTCAACAGAAGTACGCGCTGCTGCTACTCGCCCTGTCTGTCTGTTTCGGACTGGCGCTTCTTACCGTCCTGCTGCTGTTCATTCTGCGGCAGAACGCCATGCTGAAACAGGCCAATACCACGCTCATCGGCTTTATGGAAGGCAATGTTAAGCTTCGGCTGGGCGATCAGGCCGAAGGGAGCTTCTCCCGGCTGTTTACATCCATCAATATGCTGGCCACCTCCCTGACCGCCCATATCAGCAGGGAAAGACAGAACAAGGAGTTTCTGCGCGACATCATTTCCGACATCTCACACCAGCTCAAAACCCCCCTGTCCGCCCTGCTGATGTATGGCGAGATCATTCAGGAGGAACGAACCGGAAACGATGTTGTGGACAAGTTTGCTTCAAAAAGTCGTCGTGAACTGCTGCGTATGGAGCATTTGATCCAGAGCCTACTGAAGCTGGCCAGGCTCGACGCGGGCGCGATCGCACTGGAGCAGGTCGAACAGCCGCTGCGGGCGGTGCTGGAGGCGGCAATGCAGGGCTTCCGCACCCGCGTGGTGCTGGAAGGCAAGAAGGTGGTCCTCACCTGCCGTGAGGACATCCGTCTGAACTGCGACAAGGAATGGCTGCTCGAGGCTGTCAGCAATATTGTCAAAAATGCGCTAGATCATACTGAAGCCGGGGACAAGCTAGAGATCGCCGGCGATGAGACCCCGCTATTTACCGAAATCACGATCACCGACAACGGAACGGGCATTCACCCCGAAGATATTCATTCGGTCTTCAAGCGCTTTTACCAGAGCCGATTCTCCAAAGACAAGCAAGGTGCCGGCATTGGGTTGACATTGTCCAGGTCGATTGTGGAAAAACACGGAGGCACCATTACCGTAGAAAGCAAGCTCAGCAAAGGAACAGTTTTTCGCATCGTTTTCCCCAAGCTTACAATTCTGTAAGCTACCGTTCACCGGGGTGTAAGGCAACCATGCTATCATCTCATTAAATCAAGCGAATGAGGTGTTTATGTTGGATATACTTGTAACCGAACAGTTATGCAAAACCTACGGCAAAGCCGAGACCAGGATCGATGCTCTGAAGGAAGCTTCCTTCACTGTAGCCAAAGGAGAATTTGTTTCGATTGTCGGGCCGTCCGGTTCAGGCAAAAGCACACTGCTGAACCTGCTTGGTGCGCTGGATGTACCGACATCCGGCAAGGTGCTTCTGGATGGCCGCGACATTTATGCGATGAATGAAAATGAATTGTCGGTGTTTCGCAGACGCAACATCGGATTTATTTTTCAGGCCTACAATCTGGTACCGGAATTGAACGTGGAGGAAAATATGGCTCTGCCGCTGCTGCTCGATTATCAGAAGCCGGATAAACAGCATATCGGTGAGCTGCTTGATATTCTCGGGCTGGCGGAGCGCAGGCATCATCTGCCGAACCAGCTGTCTGGCGGCCAGCAGCAGCGGGTGGCTATCGGCCGGGCGCTGGCCACAAAGCCGGCGCTCATCCTGGCTGATGAGCCAACGGGCAACCTTGACAGCAAAAACAGCGGCGAAGTCATGAATCTGCTGCGGCTGTCCGTTGCCAAATATGGCCAGACCTTGATTATGATTACCCATAATTCCAATTACGCCACCTTTGCCGACCGTGTGCTCGCTGTAGAGGATGGAGTCGTAACCGAGCTTGGAGGCCACCGATGATCGGCCATTACCTGGGTCTGGCCCCCAGGTATCTTGCCGCCCACCGGAAGAAGACCCGCCTCACCATCACTAGCGTGGCCATTGCTGTTGCACTCGTGACTGGTATTTTCTCCATGCTGGAGGTATTCCTGCAATTTTCAAAAACCCAGATCATTCATGATCGCGGCAACTACCACATTGCGATCATCCAGCCTACCGAACAAGAAATTAATATGCTGGCCATCCGCAAGGATGTCAACAACGCCGGAAGATGGCTGGACTTCGGACAAGTGAAGGCAAACGAAATAAACGGCGCCGCAAGTGCAATAGACCCCGCTTTTGCCAAAAATATGAATATCACTCTGGTTGAAGGCCGCTACCCGACCGAGGACAACGAAATCATGATTGAACAGTGGGCAGCAGACAAGCTGTACCTGAATACCAAGCTGAACGGGACGGTCAACATCGCCTTTTCCGACAAGATCATGCGGAATTTCACCGTAAGCGGAATATGCAAAGATTTGGGCAATATGAAGGCGAGCGGCAATCCGGGCATCTTTATGTCTATGGCGGCAGCGGATAAGCTGAAAAAAAGTCTTCTTTCTAGTGAGTTGTACGTGATCGAATTCAAAAACCGGGTCAATATTGCTGCTGCAGAAAAAAACATCGCCGAGACACTCGGAATTGACAAAGACAGAATCGACCGCAACAACCGTCTCCTGGCCGCGATCGGTCAGAACAAGGGCGGGACGGCAAGACAGCTTTACGTGACCGGCGGTATTTTATTCTGCATCGTCCTGATCGCCGGAGTCATGATGATCTACAATGCGTTCAACATCTCAGTGATGGAGCGGATACGGCAGTTCGGCCTCCTGAGATGTATCGGCGCTTCTCCAGCCCAGATCAAAAAGCTGGTCAGACGGGAAGGGCTGGCCATTACCGTCAGGGCCATTCCTATCGGAGTGCTCGCCGGAATGCTGCTCACTTTGGGCTGTTCGGCCATTCTGAAATATTACAACGCCAGTCTATTCGCCGATATTCCGCTGTTCACATTCAGCGTTATTGGCATCGCCACTGGCGTCGCTGTCGGGTTCCTGACCGTGTTCTCAGCCGTTCTGCTGCCTGCCCGCAAAGCCGCCCGCATCGCTCCAGTCCGTGCTATAACGGGCAGCAATGACCTGAAAATTTCCGCCCGCAGAAAAAGAGGCTGGTTGACCAAACTGTTCAAGGCGGAGATCGCAATGGGCATTGGCAATGTTGCCGCCAAAAAGAAAACTCTTATCCTGATGGTCTGCTCCATCGCGGTCAGCATCGTTATGTTCATGGGATTCCAGGTCTTTGTTGATTTACTCCATTCTGACCGAAAAACGACCAAACCGTACACACCCGACATTTCGCTGGTCGCCAAGCAAGGTGATCTGGACGGCGCGCTGTACGAGAAGCTGCAACAGCTGGACGGCATGAAAAAAGTATATGGGAGAATGTATGGTGATGTTGCCGCCAGCTTTGACGCCTCAAAGCTGAGTGAAGCCTATAAGAAGGAAATGGGTGGGGTCGATGTTACAGCGGACGGACGTTTTGTTCCGCCTGAGAAGTCCTGGCTGATTTCCTACGATCAGGCGCAGCTGGATTGGGCCAAAGAGGAGTTGCTGGAAGGCGAAATGTCGGAGGAACAGCTTAACGCTCAAAATGGAATTATTGCGGTAGCCCTTCATTACAGGGGCCGCAGAGCGGACACGACCAGCTTAAAACTCGGCGACAAAGTAACCATTGAGACCAGCGCCGGCTTAAAGGAAATGACCGTACTAGGAATTGTGCGCTCGCTCCCTTTCAGCAACAAGGAAAAAACATTGACCAGTTTCATTACGACCGAAAAGCTGTTCCGCGAGCTGACCGGAAAAAGGGCTTACCAGGTGATTGATATACAGTTAAAGAAGTCGGGCCAGGAGCAGGCTGTGAATGAAATCAAAGCGGTGCTGGACAGCGGCACTACTTTTCAAGACTATCGCCAGCGAAACGCTGAGATGGATCAGACCTTTTTTACAATGGCTGTGTTTATTTACGGATTTGTAGGAGTCATCGGCTTGATCAGCGTGCTGAACATCATCAACACCATGAACACCAGCATCGCCGCCAAAACCAAATATTTGGGCGTCATGCGGGCGGTAGGCATGTCCGGCGCCCAGCTCAGCCGGATGGTGATGGCCGAAGCCGCTGCTTACAGCCTGACCGGCGGGATCATCGGCTGCCTGCTTGGCTCCGCCTTGCAAAAGACACTGATTGAAAGCCAGCTCACCCGGTTCCAGATTAGCTGGGAGATGCCGTACCTGCAGATCGGCCTCATTCTCCTGCTCGTCCTGGCAGCAGCGGCAGTTTCCGTCATCGCCCCGTTGAAACGGGTGAAAAAACAGGGCATCGCCGAGGTGATCGGCTCGCTTTAAGGAAATGATATCTTTTTTTGCTGGAATTGTCCTGTGCTTCGCACCCCATAGCCAGTCAATTATGACGCACACAGGAGTATTGGCGTGAATGTCAGTCTAGAACTTTATTTTCATTTTGACATTTGACTGCCTGTGCCGGAGAACAATAATGCCTTGAAGTGCAGCACATCTTGTTACGGCATCAGGCCGAAGAAATGTGATGTTCTCGCAGTTAATTAAAAAGGAACAGCGCGGTCATCCGCAGCTGTTCCTTTTTTTGAGTTAACGACTTTTTACAAGCATCTCTACCGCTTCCTTAATCACTTTGTCTGGTGAATTGCCCTGCTCCAGCTCCTCCTGAATGCATTGCTCCAGATTAGAGCCGATAACAGCACCCACCGTGCGGTCTACAGCTGTTCTTATTGCCGTCAGCTGCGTCACAATCTCCCGGCAATCCTGCCCTTCCTCCAGCATGCCCAGCACACCACGCACCTGGCCCTCAATACGCTTCAATCTGTTTTTGATCCCTTTATCATATTCCATACATCCCACATCCTTTAGATAAACAAATTCACACCTGAATCCTCTGCAGCTCCCAGATAACTGGCTACCCCGCCAAAATCGACGCCAGCCATTAATTCTTCCTGTTTGATACCCATAATGTCCATGCTCATCGTGCAGGCAATGATCTTTACGCCGGCATTCAGCGCACCCTGCATCAGCTGTTCCAGAGAGTCCACATTTTTCCGTTTCATTGCATGCCGTATCAGCCTTGCCCCCAGCCCGCCCATGTTCATTCTGGACAACGGCAGCTTTGTGGTACCTTGAGGCATCATCATTCCGAACATTTTATCCAATCCTTTTTTCTTAACCGGAGAAGCATTTCTCTGACGCAGAACATTCAACCCCCAGAAGGTAAAGAACATAGTCACCTGCTTGCCCATCGCTGCCGCACCGGAGGCAATAATGAAGGAAGCAATCGTCTTGTCCAGATCACCGCTGAATACGATCATCGTCGTACCCTCCTTGGCTTCAGAAGGCACTGCTGGCAAGGCTTCACCCGTCACCCTGTTTAACCCTTTACGTACAAGAGCCTTCACTTTCCCTTCCGACACATCTACCGATTCCAGCGTATTCTGCGTCTTGAGGCACCACTGCTTAATATCTGCGGCAAAACCGAAATCCGTAGCAGCAATCTCCAGCTGCTGTCCTGCCTGCATGGACTTTACAGTCTCATATACTTTGAGTATAGGGCCCGGACACTGCAGTCCGCAAGCATCCAGCAACAGCAGCTGCTCCCCGCTGCCGCTTTGTGCCCTGTCATCTAAAGAAACCGGAGAAGCTGGTAAATGGGCTGCCGTATCTCCGCTGCTCTCATCTGGCAGCAAGGTGTCCTTCACATGCATCACAGCATACGTTTTGTACCCACCATCGACATTCTTCACTCTGTACCCATGCTGACTCAGCATTCTTGCAGCAATATAGCCTCTAAGCCCTACCTGGCAGGATACCGCGATCTCCTGATCACCAGGAATCTCGGCAAGCCGGTTTCTCAGTTCAGACAGTGGAATGTTCACTGAGCCGGGAATGGAACCTGCCAGCCGTTCCATCTCGTCCCTGACGTCGATGATCAGTCCGCCCTTGGCGGAGAAAGCATCCACCTCATGCCACTGCAGATTGCTTACTAATCCATCCACAACATTGGAAGCGGCATACCCGGCCATATTGACGGGGTCCTTAGCCGAAGAATATGGCGGTGCATAAGCCAGCTCTATATCTGCGAGCTCGTTCACTTTCAGCTTGCCGCGAATAGCAGTGGCAATAACATCAATCCGCTTGTCGGCACCATCTGCCCCCACAGCCTGTGCTCCGTATATATCACCATTGTCGGGATTGAACAGCAGCTTCATGGCAATCGGGGATGCCCCGGGGTAATAACCCGCATGTGAATTGGGATGGATATGAATGGCTTCATAAGGGACACCGAGAGCTGTGAGCGTCTTCTCATTGTTCCCGGTAACTGCTGAGGTCAGGTTAAAGGTCTTAATGATTGCCGTTCCCAAAGCTCCATCATAGGAGATGGCGTGACCGTTGATATGATCTGCCGCTAGACGGCCTTGCCGGTTCGCTCCCCATGCCAGAGAAACCATGGTGGCGAATCCATGATTGCGGTCTTTGACCTCGATGGCATCGCCGATGGCATAAATATCGGGATCGCTGGTCTGCAGGGTTGAACTGACCTTAACCGCGCCGCGGATTCCCAGCTCTAGACCGCTATGGCGGGCAAGCTCATTCTCTGGAGTGACTCCAATTGCCATAATGATCATCTCGGTCCTGATCACGTCTCCAGAAGAAAGGCGCAGCATTCCGCCCTGTTGCTCAAAAGCCTCCACCCCCTCATTCAGCCTTACTTCCACGCCGTGCATCCGGAGATGCTCTTCCACAGGTTTGGCCATTTCCGGGTCCAGCGGATTGAGGAGCTGTGCACCGCGGTCAATAATCGTCACCTCAAGTCCACGTTCACGGAGGTTCTCTGCCATTTCCAGCCCGATAAAACCTCCGCCGATAACCGTGGCATGCTTAGGACGCATAATGTCTACAAAAGATTTAATCCGGTCTGTATCCGGGATATTTCTTAAGGTGAACACATTCTTGGCCTCTAAGAGACCGGGAATATCAGGCACAATCGGTCTGGCTCCCGGGGACAGAATCAGGATGTCATATGGAATATCCCCCGTCTCACCCGTGCGGACATCATGATAATGAACAAGTTTATGCTGGCGTACAATTTCCGTTACTTCAGTAAGCACACGCACATCTATGTTAAATCGTTCCTTGATGCCCTTGGGCGTCTGAAGAAACAGCTTATCGCGGGAATCAATAGCTTCACCAATATAATAAGGCAGTCCGCAGTTGGCAAACGATACATGCTCCCCGCGTTCAAACAGGATGATCTCATCCTGTTCATTCAGTCTCCGCAGCCTCGCGGCTGCTGTCGCTCCACCGGCAACGCCACCAATAATAATAATTGTTTTACCCATATTCTTTTCCTCCTTTTAATTATACCCCATGGGGTATATAATATACGGGTGGGGGTATATTGTCAAACACAAAAAACCGCCTATCTCTAGGCGGCTTGTGAAGCAGCATTTCCTGCTCTCTTGTATTCTATTGGGAAAGACGGGAAGCCAGCTCGTACAATTCCGTATCGAAATCTTTCTTCGTATTCACCACAATATCGATATCGGTAAGGGTCAGCTCGCCTTTAATAATGCCGCAGCCTTTATCCGATTCGCCTTCGAGCAGTTTGCGAACAGCAAAGTCACCCAAACGGCTTGCCAGGTTGCGGTCTCCTGGAGTCGGAGTACCTCCGCGCTGAATATGACCCAGAACAGTTACGCGGGCATCCAGTGAAGCATGGCGGTCTTTCAACGCTTGTGCAACGTCTTCGCCCTTTCCTACGCCTTCAGCGACAATAACGATACTGTGGCGTTTGCCTCTGGCAAAGTTGTCACGCATCCGGTCAGCCACCTCGTTGAGGTCATAAGGCATTTCCGGTACGAGAATGGTTTCCGCTCCGGAAGCCAGGCCTGCATGAAGAGCAATATCTCCGCAGTGGCGTCCCATAACTTCTACAATGGAGGAACGTTCATGCGAGGACATGGTGTCACGAAGCTTGTTAATGGCATCTACAACTACCCCTACTGCTGTATCGAAGCCAATCGTGTAGTCCGTGAAAGAAATGTCATTATCAATCGTACCCGGCAAAGCCATTGTCTTAATTCCCAGCTTGCTGAGCTTGTTAGCTCCTTTGTAAGAGCCGTCACCACCGATAACCACAAGGCCGTCGATGCCCATTTCATTCAGGATGTCCGCACCTTTCTGCTGACCTTCAGGCTTCACGAATTCAAGACATCGCGCAGACTGCAGAATGGTACCTCCACGTTGAATAATATCGCCTACACTGCGCAGATCCATCGGGAAAATGTCCCGGTTCAGCAGACCCTGATAGCCGCGCTGGATACCATACACTTCAACCCCGTAAAAAATTGCGCTGCGCACTACCGCACGCACAGCGGCGTTCATGCCCTGTGAGTCTCCTCCACTGGTCAATACTGCGATTTTTTTAACATTAGTCATCCTGTTTGTTCCTCCTTAAAATTGTGCGGTGCCCATCCCTTGCTCAGGAAATGCGCTCCACGACATCTAATACATGTGTTTGCGGATCCAGCGGCTGTTCACAAAAAAGAACAGTCTGGTCAGCGGGCTCTTTCTCATCAGACGCTTCGATACCGTGCGAACCTCCCGCTGTTCGCTGACTTTCGGATCGGATAAATAAAGTGCCAGAAGCCCCTCGATCACCATGCGGTGCATGGAGGTCTCGGGAAGATTACGGACATCCTTACGGGCCCACTCCACGATGGAAGCAATCCGGTTCAGCATAGTATCTGAATTGTCATAATAATTACAGAAATTAAGATCACCGCCGGCCCGGTCTTCATCCTGATCGATCAGGTAATCCAACATAATGTGCAATCCGCAAAGATGCGGAAAATACGCAGCACGAATCGAAACCGATGCCGATTTAGTCAGCTTGGGGTCGCAAGAGGCCAGAAAAAGCATGAATACCCCCAGTGTGGAACCTGTTGCTGCTGCAAACTCGTTCCATTGAAGATGCGGAGCACGCTTTCCCTCTTGCGCCCACCACTCCTTCAGGGCATCTTCCCTGAGTTCGGGGCTTATGTGCTTATAAACCTGCAAATCCGTATACAGTACAGCCAGATCATGAATCTCCGCGACCGCCGAAGCATACCCGGGCAAAAGCGCGGTCATCTCCTGACACTTGCGGACCAGCCTGTACAAATATCCGCCGTCATTCTGCTCGCTGCGCAGCGCATAATAATTAACAGGCTCTGCACCGGGGGTAATTGCGTCCAGCATGGATTGATGCAGCAGCCTGAAATCGGCAGGATCCAGCGAAGTACTGCGATCACATAAGTTGTCCAGATAATCACTGATCGTTTGATATGCGACAATTAACGGAATCAATATATGTCTCATTGACAAATTACCGGCGGCATAAATTCCGCCGCCTTCACAATGAAACTGCTTCGTCTCAATGCTGGCAAGCGCTTGCTTGCGGAGCTCGGGATCGGGAATCCCTTCCGCATCCTGGCGCCAGAAGGCCAGACTTTCCCGCACTTCCGGCAGCACGTACTTGTAGACCCTGTTCATAAGCCCAATAGGGCCCCGCGGGCTAAGGTAACGGCCTTGCTCAAATTCACTCAATGACAGTGCCTCCACATTGTTGTCTCCTTATCCAAATCATCATTATTATAATATCATCAACGTATTTGTACAAACAACAAAATCACTTTCGCAAAAGGCTGAAAGATTCAGAAATACCTCAATTTTAACAAACATGCCGACTTTTCTTTATGCTATACTATCCGTATTTGATATCCGGAGGAGTGCAACTTCATGTATTCAGGACGGACCGGCGGCCGGTACAGCGATCAGAACTGGCTGCGATCCTTTATGTTCACACTCTACGGCACAAGCGTGCTGGTAGTTTCCTATTTCCCGCTATTCTATACCCATCTGGGCTTCAGCAGCCCTCAGGTCGGACTGATATATTCTGTCGGACCGCTGATCTCCATTCTTTCCAATCTGTTCTGGAGCATGGTCAGCGACCGGCTGGGCACGATCAAAAAGATCATGGCTATCCTTCTTGCAGGTCAATTGGTAACTGCACTAATGCTGGCTAGAGCCACCGGCTTTACAAGTGTTATGCTTATTATTTCCCTTTTCTATTTCTTCTATTACCCGGTTTTTCCGCTTGCAGACACTATGGCCATTAAAATAGCGCAGCGCCACGGACGCAACTTCATCGCCATACGCGTGTTTGGCTCTCTCGGGTATTCCTTCTTCGCGCTCACCATCGGCTACGTTCTGCGGGCCTTAGGTCCTTCCTACAGCATTACCGTCTGTCTTGTTATCATTGCTGCCGCACTCCTTATCACCTTCGGGCTGAAGGATGCCAAGCGGAATGATGAAGCAACCGGGAGCAGTGTCAGCTCTGGAGAGCCCCCTGTCAAGAGCGGCGGACTTAAAGAAATTTTACTGCAAAAGGAAGTGCTGTGGTTCTTCGGCTGTGTATTCGTACTCGCCCTCGGCCACAGAATGAATGAAGCTTTTCTAACCCTCAGCCTGAAAGGAATGAATGCCGGTGATGAAGTCATCGGCTGGGCACTGCTCGCTTCGGCACTAAGCGAAATCCCTGTGTTCTTTTTGCTCAGCAAATATGGAGAAAGATTCAAAGAGCTGCCGCTGCTCGCGATTGGCAGCCTTATGTATGCCTTGCGCTTTCTGCTTATGTCGCTGGCCGATGTTCCCGGGGCCGTTATCGCTATTCAGGCGATGCACAGCATTTCGTTCGGAATTTTTTATGTGACGGCCGTCCGGTACATTACACGGATTATTCCCGACCATCTGCGTGCAACAGGACTCGCTCTCTTCACAGTGGTGTGGTCCAGTGCCTCCGGCCTGCTAAGCGGCACATTCGGAGGCCTGATTTATCAGGACGCCGGACGCGAAGTTTTTTACCTGGTGGCCACGGGCTTTTCGCTGCTCGCCTTCCTTGGGTTTCTCGGCAAGCATCTCGTTGATGTTGGAGGAGGCCCCGGACGTTATTTTAACCGTAAAATAAAACCTGCCGCCAGCAAGCCGCCGGATTCGCCCTTCCCGCCTGCTCAATAAAACAAGAGACCTTACTGCCCAGATATGGCTGGTAAGGTCTCTTCTCTATAATAAAAAACACAAATAAAAAAACACAGTTCCCGAAAGAACTGTGTGGCTTGTAAGTTGATGGTTACCACTCTTGCAAGTGCTTTGCCATAAATCAAATATATATTGCGGCTGACAGCTGAACTGTCCGGCCGTTTCTTATAATTTAACTACGTTAGCTGCTTGAGGACCACGGTTACCGTCAGTGATATCGAATTCAACTGCTTGACCTTCGTCCAAAGTCTTGAAACCGTCGCCTTGAATTGCTGAGAAGTGAACGAATACATCTTCGCCGCCTTCTACTTGAAGGAAACCATAACCTTTTTCTGCGTTAAACCATTTTACTGTACCTTTCAAATGAACAACCTCCTAAAAATACCGCCATATATGGCGTATGCTTACATTATAACCCAACTATTTCTGCAACGCAATCCATGAATTTCCTATATTAGTGATTTCATTTGCTTTTCCCTTCCCCGGTGCGTTATCATTGAGCCAAAAGCCAAAAATCGCCAGGGTGGTAATGATAATGATCAAAAAACATGAAATATACAAAACAGACAAGTGGAACATGATGACTGTCGAGGTTCAGGGACGCTATATTATTCTCCGTGAAATTTCTGATCAATGGGGAGAAGAAACGCATACCTTTATGAGCCGTCCGGCCATGATGCAATGGGTTAACAACCGGTTCAACAAAGAATCCTATAAAGATAATGAAGAAGAATACAAGAATATCATCGCTGCCTTCAAGCAGGTATAACCGGACATGGATAACGAGAATCTCGTAATATATGTAGTCGTTGTTCTATGCCTGGGAGCTGTGCTGATTATGGGCAAGGACAAGATGCCGCCGCGCATGAAGCGCGGCATGGCCCTGACTGCCGTAATCCTGATTGCCTTGGCTTTTGTCTTCATTATTTATAGCTTTCTCGCATAACTTCTGTAAAATGTGCTTAAGCGTTAATAATCAGAATTTGGCAAGGGCATACTAAGCTGACTTTAAGTTCTAGGAGGCTGCAGTATGTCCTTTCGCGCCAAATCCCTGCCGCTTCTGCTTGCGCTCAGCCTGCTGCCGGGCAACTATTCCGCTTCAGCTGCTCCGCAGAAGATTATGCCTACTACATCCCATCATTCAAGGAGGATTTCTATGGAACAATTATTAAAGAGAAGTGAAGTGCCCGCCGAGAACCGCTGGAAGCTTGAAGATATGTTTGCTTCACAGAAGGAATGGGATGCAGAATACGCTGAAGTTAAAGAGCTGATCAAGAAAACAGCTGGCTTTCAGGGAAAGCTTGATTCTTCCGACAAGCTGAAGGCCTGCTTCGAGCTCGATGACCAGCTGTCGCTGCTGACTGAACGCCTCTATGTATATGCACATATGCGTCAGGATGAAGATACGGCTGCCCCAACCTATCAGGCACTTACCCAAAAAGCGAAAAAGCTTAGTGTCGAAGCCGGAGAAGCTCTCTCTTTTGTAACACCAGAGATTCTGTCCCTGCCGGATGAGACTTTGGACCGGTTCATTGCTGATCCTTCCTTATCGGCTTACACGTTCACCTTGACGGAAATGAAGCGTGAAAAGGCGCATGTCCTGTCCAAAGCGGAAGAAGCCCTGCTCGCCCAGGTTGGTAATATATCCCAGGCACCGCAGACGATCTTCAGCATGCTGAACAATGCGGACCTGAAGTTCCCCAAGGTCAAGAATGAAGAAGGCAAGGAAGTAGAGCTGACACACGGCAGCTATATCCAGTTCCTGGAGAGCCCTGACCGCGAAGTGCGGCGGAATGCTTTTAGGGCAGTCTACGAAACTTACGGCAAGCAAAAAAACACCATTGCCTCGACCCTTAGCGCAAATGTGAATAAGAATGTATTTTACTCACGTGTGCGCAAGTACCCGTCCGTTCTGGAAATGTCGCTGTACGGTGACAACATTCCAAAAGAGGTATATACCAACCTGATCGACACCATTCACGAAAGCCTGCCGCTGATGCACCGTTACATGAAGCTGCGCCAGAAGCTGCTCGGGGTTGACGAGTTACATATGTATGACCTGTTCGCTCCGCTTGTGGACGAATATAAGCTGGATATAACCTTTGAAGAAGCCAAGAAAATCACCAAAGAAGGCCTGAAGCCTCTCGGCGAAGATTACCTGAGTGTGCTGCAGGAAGGTTATGACAATGGCTGGATCGATGTTTACGAGAATGAGAACAAACGCACCGGCGCCTACAGCTGGGGTTCCTATGGTACCCATCCTTATGTGCTGCTGAACCATAACGACAACCTGAACAGCATGTTCACGCTGGCGCATGAAATGGGCCACGCCCTTCACTCCTACTATTCGGACAATGCGCTGAAATACCGGGATGCACAGTACACCATTTTCCTTGCGGAAGTGGCTTCCACAACTAACGAAGCACTGCTGATGGATTATCTGCTGAACAAGTCGACCGATCCGAAGGAAAAAATGTACCTGCTTACCTATTACGCCGACCAGTTCCGGACTACAGTATTCCGGCAAACAATGTTCGCCGAGTTCGAGAAAATCATTCACCAGCGCGCGGAAGACGGCGAATCGCTTACTCCGCAGGATCTTTCGGCTGTGTACTATGACCTTAACGTCAAATACTATGGCAAAGACATGGTTGTGGACAAAGATATCGAAATGGAATGGGCACGGATTCCGCATTTCTACAACAGCTTCTACGTCTACAAATATGCTACCGGCTTCTCGGCTGCAACCAGCTTTGCGAAGCAGATTCTTGAAGAAGGCCAACCGGCGGTGGACCGCTACCTTGGCTTCCTGAAGAGCGGCGGCAGTGACTATTCGATCAACATTCTGTCCAAAGCCGGAGTAGATTTGTCTTCTCCTGAACCGATCCGCGAAGCTATGAGCGTATTCGAAAGCGTGATTGAGCAAATGGAACAGTTGACCAAATAAGGCAGAAAGCTTAGTATTACATTAATCCCTTGCCCTTTGCGGGCGAGGGATTTATATTGTCATACCGTCTAGGAGGAAATCATATGAAATTGCAATGGTCGCTTATTCTCGGTCTTTTCTTCGCTCTGCTTACTGCTGTGTTCGCAGTCATGAACGTCGATACGGTTCCGGTTAATTTCGGTTTTGATGTTGTCAGCATCCCGCTCATTCTCGTCATTCTGGGCTGTGCGCTGATCGGTGGAGTCGTCGTCGGTTCTTACGGCATTTTCCGCCAGTATAAGCTGCAGAAGCAGATTAAAGGACTGACAGCAGAGCTGAACAAACTGCGTGATGCAGGCAGTTCACTGGACGATCTGGGTACACAGTATGACAGCCTTTCCACAGAACACACTACTCAACACTAGGTCTCTGGGTCTCTATTTCTTAATCATGAACAGGAGGGCTTAACCTTGCTTACCATTCAGCCTAATGAAGACTATATTCTCTCTATTCTCAAAAAACTGCTGGGTACTCCAAGCCCCAGCGGATTCACGGCCCAGGTCATGAATCTTGTGGCTGAAGAAGCAGCAGCCTTGAACGTGCCTTTAAGCTGGAACGAAAAGGGCGGCGTTATTCTGACCGTCCCCGGCCTTGATCCTTCGCGCACCATCGGTATCAGCGCCCATGTGGACACCTTAGGCGCTATGGTACGGTCCATTAAACCGAACGGAACACTTCGTCTCACTTCTGTCGGCGGATTTACCATGAGCAGTATTGAGAATGAATACTGCGTCATACATACCCGTACCGGACTTACCTACACCGGCACCATTCTGACCAGCCATCCTTCGGTCCATGTCTATCCGGATGCGCGCGATTTCAAACGCGTTGAGGAGAATATGGAGATTCGCATCGACGAACTCGTCTCCACCAAGGATGACGTATTGAAGCTCGGCATTGGCGTCGGAGACTTTATCTCCTTTGATGCCCGCGCAGTGATTACGCCAAGCGGTTATATCAAATCCCGCCATCTGGACGACAAAGCTAGTGTGGCTGCTCTGCTAGGCCTGCTGGAAAGCATGAAACGCGAAGGCTGGAAGCCGCTGCACAACCTCTCTCTGCTGATCTCTAATTATGAAGAGGTTGGACACGGAACTGCCTGGATCCCCGGAGAGATCAACGAGTTCATCGCTGTCGATATGGGCGCGATGGGTGATGACCTGAGTTGCAAGGAGACCGATGTGTCCATCTGTGCAAAGGACTCCTCCGGCCCTTACGACTATGCTATGACCGGCCGCCTGATCGATCTGGCGAACAGTCTGGCCATTCCGTTCGCGGTAGATATCTATCCGCAGTACGGTTCCGATGCCTCCGCTGCATTAAGAGGCGGCAACAATATCCGCGCCGCGCTGATCGGCCCGGGCGTGCATGCGTCACACTCCATGGAGCGCACGCACAAGCAGGCCGTGCTCAATACCGCTAAGCTGCTTGCCGCTTATGTCGGTACAAACTGAAACCGGCAGCAAGCTGCAGCGGATTTTACGACGAAAACACTGGCTGATTGCCGTTGCGGTGCTGCTCATGTTTATCTTGATTACGGTGATAGCCATTATAATGGCTAAACCGGATACACAGCCTGCGGAGGTCTTTGACGGCCTCCCTCATGCCTACTCCTATCTGGAGGCGGAAACTTCGGGCAAGGTTCAGCTGCACATGATGTCGCTGGAACCAGAAGATATCGTCCTGCGTCCTGCCGGTGCCCCCTTGCGGCAAATCGCCGCATATGGCATTAACGGCGGCTTCTTTTATGGGACCGACCTCCTGTCGATAGCCATCATGAATGATAATCCGTCGAGCGGAGCCCGGGGAGCCTACGGCTCCGGCTGGTTCAATGCCAAATACGCCCGAGGAACGATGGTTTGGGATGGCGCAAGCAGCAAGCTGTCAGTGCAGGTCGTTTCCTCCGGCGGGGAACTGGAGGTCAGTGACCGCTCCAACTATTGGGCTCAGGGTGGAATCAGCATGAATCTGCAGCATGAAGAGCTGTGGGCGTTGTCTGCTGCCGCAGAACATCTTCCTAATGCTGATGAGCAGCGGATGCGCTCCGGCCTGGTCTACGATAGCGCGGGCAAGCTGTGGCTGATCGTCACTCCAACGCTCAGTACAGCGGAAGAGTTCCGCACAGCCGTTCTGCAGCATGTCCCCGGAGAAGGCAGAGAAGGCATCTTTCTGGACGGTGACGGCTCCTCGCAGATGAACGCCGATGAGGCTGTATTAACCGGCGATTCGCGTCCGGTGGTGCAGATGATTGCCGTGGCCGGGGGAAAATAGACCGTTTAGCGGGTTAAACATGAAGGCAGGCTCAGTCAGCGGAATCGGACTGAGCCTGCTTTTTTTAAAAGATAAGAATTTATATGTTTCACGCTATAAATTATCCTTCTATTTCTCGCTGAAACGGATACCGTCCTTTTGAGGACGGCGAAGCCGTTTCCACTTGTTGTGCAAATAATCTTAATCCAGTTTACCGGCAGGGCTGATACCTTGGATCACCGGCCTTATTACTCCGGTCCAGAATCGTAAGCCGCTCCCCGGATCTGGCGATCAGGTAACGGATGATTTCAGTTCCTTCATCTGTATCTACGTCAAAGGACAGGCTGGCCGTAACCCTAAGTCTAGTTGATGTACGACTCGTAACCCGAAGTCTCCGGGGATAGTATGGCAGGGGGCCTGTATCTCCTGCAATCACGTACAATCTTCCATTTCTTGTCACAGTAAGCAGATTACAGAACATTCTATTGCTCAAAACAATACCCCAATATCTTCTGAAATAAGCCAGCACCTTGGCTCTTGTACTGAATCTCAGCGGCAGCCGTAAATATTCCCTTCCGTCCACAATGATTACTCTGTTAGTATCAGCCGAGTAAAACACTTCAACCCAGACCGACTCCGCATTCTCTATAAACCTTTTCAATTCTCCGACAGACTGAGTTATTCTTGGCATAACATCTCCTCCTCCCTATTACTGTATTACGCTAACAGCAATTGGAGCGGGTGATAGACTACATAGGTTAAGAGAATTTATCCTCTCTAAAATGAAACAACAAACTTTCATAACCGCATATCAAAAAGCAAGCCGACCTCCATTAGCAACGGAAGCCGGCTTGCTGTGCATGTTCATCTTATTCTCTTAACTGATCCCTAATCTTAAGCTTTGCCAGCGATTCGCTCTGCCAGCTCATTCAGATACGTCCAGCGCTCCATCAGGCGTTCCAGCTCTGCTTCACCTTGCCGCTGCTGGTCCACAAGCTCCTGCAGCCGGCCAGAGTCGGCAAAAG
This sequence comes from Paenibacillus sp. FSL L8-0340, assembly GCF_038593145.1. Classification (NCBI taxonomy): domain Bacteria; kingdom Bacillati; phylum Bacillota; class Bacilli; order Caryophanales; family Paenibacillaceae; genus Paenibacillus; species Paenibacillus sp. FSL L8-0340. The sequence continues at coordinate 2,683,623 of NZ_CP151967.1, read as the reverse complement.
CGGCCTCCATCTGCGCAGTGATATCTACCAGATGCTGCTCCGCCAGCTCAATTTGCTCGTCGATCCCCTCATATTCGCGCTGTTCCTTGAACGTAAATTTCAGCTTCTCCCGGGCTGGAGGGGAGGTCTGTGCATTCTGGCTCTGGTCCGGGGCAGAGCTGCGTTTGCCTGCACCCGCTGCTTCGTCTTTGGCATTATCACTGCGGGCAGTAACGTTCTTCGCCAGCCACTCCTCATATTCACTGTAGTCACCGACATGCAGCCGGATCTGCCCGTTCTCAAAAGCGATCAGCTTATCCACCGTACGGTCCAGAAAATAACGGTCATGCGATACAGTGAACACTACGCCGGGAAATTCATCCAGATAATCCTCCAGAACGGCGAGCGTCCCGATATCCAGGTCATTGGTCGGCTCATCCAGCAGCAGCACGTTGGGCGCCCCCATCAGTACACGAAGCAGGTAGAGGCGTCTTTTCTCGCCGCCGGACAGCTTGGAGATGGGCGTCCACTGCATCGCCGGAGGGAACAGGAAACACTCCAGCATCTGTCCGGCCGTTATGACGCTGCCGTCAGCAGTGCGGATGATCTCTGCCTCTTCCTTCACATATTCGATTGCCCGCATGGTGTCATCCATATCTTGATGCTCTTGTGTAAAGTAACCCAGTTTGACCGTTGCACCCAGTTGAACCTCGCCGCTGTCCGGCTGAAGTATGCCGGCAATCAGGTTAAGCAGTGTTGACTTACCACTGCCGTTTGGACCGACAATCCCTACACGGTCCTGTGGTACGGCGATATAGGTCAGATCCTTAATCAGTGTCCGGCCGTCCAGTGCTTTGGTAAGATCTTTCATTTCAATGATTTTGCGGCCCAGCCTGGTCGAAGCCACGGAAATATCCATTGCTCCAGCCGAAGCGCCGCCCTGGCTTTCCTTCAACTTCTCAAAGCGGTCGATTCGCGCTTTCTGCTTCGTAGACCGTGCTTTGGCTCCACGGCGAATCCAGGCCAGCTCTGTTCGCAGCAGATTCTTGCGCTTCTGCTCGGCGGATGCTTCCCGCTCTTCACGGTCCGCTTTCAGCTCCAGGAACCGCGAGTAGTTCGCTTCATAGCGGTACAGACTCCCTCCGTCCAGCTCCAGCATGACACTGGCTACCCGTTCCAGGAAATAACGGTCATGGGTAACCATCAGCAGCGCTCCGCGCCGCTTCTGCAGATACTGCTCCAGCCATGCCACGGAGTCGGTATCAATATGGTTGGTCGGCTCATCCAGAATCAGCAGCTCGGAAGGTGTAATCAGGGCGGCCGCGAGTGCTACACGCTTGCGTTGTCCCCCCGAGAGTGTCTCCATCAAGGCGTCAAAACGGGTGATGCCGAGCTTCGTCAGCACGGTTTTGGCTTCACTCTCCAGATGCCAGGTTCCGGCGGCATCGATAGATTGCCCGATCCGCACCAGTCTGCCCTCCAGTCCGGCGTCGCCAGGATTCTTCTCCAGCAGGGCCATAATCTCCATATATTCACGCATGGTAGCAAGCTCAGGATCATCTCCTGCAAATACCTGCTGCAGCACGGTATTGCCTGGTTCATAGGGCGGATTCTGCGCCAAATACTGCACCCGTACACCGTTGCCGATTGCGATTTGTCCCTCGTCGGCGGTATCCAGCCCGGCGATGATTTTTAAAAAGGTCGATTTGCCTGTTCCGTTCACACCGATGACACCAATCTTATCCCGGTCATCCATACCAAACGATGCATCACGGAACAAAATTTTCTCTCCATAACTTTTGGAAAGATGTTCCACGGTCATAATATTCATACGCTGTCCCCGCTTGCCTTATATTTTCATTACCGATTTATGCTGCGTTTAGTTGACCCTATTGGCCGTTTAATAGCCGTTCTCCGCATTCAGACTGCCGATTGCCCCGTGAATAAACAGCGCCGCAGCAAATTTTGCCCGCTTATACGCGTCCTCTTCCGTAAAGGAGGGTTGAAACAGAATATCCATCTTCAGCCTGTCCAGCATCCCGATATAGGATTGAGCCATCAGCTCCGGTTCGGAGGCCCCGCCTTCCAGGAGCACCTTCACCACGGCCTGCATATATTCCTCCATAAAAAGCGCCATATAGGCCACCAGCTCCGGGTTGTTGTTGGGAGCCCGGAAAAACAGCTTGGTGTGCTGCTTGCGCTCGTAATAATACATCAGATGATGTTCGGCGATCACCGCCAGCTTCTCTGTCGGAGCTGTACAGTCCTCCAGCTTGTGCTCAAGCTGCTGCATGAAGCCCTCGCAGTCGCGGCGGGTGACAGCCATAAACAGCTCTTCCTTGCTTTTAAAATATAAATAGACTGTACCCTTAGCGATTCCCGCATGTTCCGCTACTTCGGACATTTTCGTCTCGTAGAAACCTCCTGAACCGAAAAGCTCATAAGCGGCATCCAGAATGGCAGTATGCTTGTGATTTGCTGCACTGCTCATCCGGTTCACCTCCTGACTATATAGCACATTGCTGTATTGTTGACTTTCTAACTGGCTGTAAAGCCGATCAGCAGCGCGGCAGCGCCGCCGATGACCGAACTCAGCGCATTGACCGCGTCGTTGTCCATCCAGCGCCAGCCCCGGGCATACACCGTGGGCTGACCGCAATGCTGCGAGGCTTCCACCTCGCGGCCGCACTTGGTGCAGCGGTTCATCCGCTGCACCGTAGCGCCCAGGATCGAGTCGGCGAAAGCGCCGGCGAGACCGCCCGCGAGTCCGGCGAGCGCAAGCCGCAGGAAGGAATGGTCCGGCATGCCGGAGACCGCCCGGAGCGCCCAGGAGGCAACTCCAATGAAGGCTCCGCCTGCGGCGGCGGCCAGAGTGCCCGGCAGCGAAACGCCGCCGGAGGTTCCTGCCTGGAGGACTTTGCCCGTGAGGACCGACCGCGGAGATTTCTTGGATAGCGTGCCAATTTCAGTGGCCCATGTATCCGAGGTCACGGTTGCCATTACGCCGATAAAGAGAAATCCCCAAATTTCCAGGGGATAAATGGCATTCAGCAGGACGAGCAGCATGCCCATTCCGCCGTTGGCAAACACTTGCCCGGCATCCCTTCGTCCTGTCTTGTCATACGTCAGCTCCAGTTCGGCCTTATTCTCATGGTGAAGTTTAGATAACATACTGGAAGAGATGAAGAACAGCAGCAGGATACCGAACCAGAAGGCATTTCCGGCACCAAAATAAATGGTCCCCATAACAACCGCCGCCAGCATGCCGGACAAGCTCAGCGACTGTTTGGCATAAGCCGCTCCGGCGACCAGCAAAGCGCCGCAGGCACCGATCACCCATAACATAGATTCAACTCCGCTTCTGCAAGAATAAGCATCTTCCGCAGACGAATCTCCGGAAGACGAAGACTGATTAAGATTAACCGATCAGGCAGGTGCCCATAAGCTTCTCGCCCCAGTACAGCTCAAAGGAATCGCCTGAAACAACCGGACCTACCCCGGCAGGGGTACCCGTGAATATCACATCATCTTTGCCAAGCCCGTAGCGGGCGGCAATGAATTCAACAATCTTTTGCAGCGAGAAAATCATGTTCTGCACATTCCCGCGCTGCACTTCCACCCCATTCTTCAGCACAGTGAAATCTGTTGCTTCCAGCTCCTCCTGCTCTGGAAAAGCAATATAAGGGGTGAGCGGAGCAGCGTTCTTGAAGCCTTTGGCAGCCGTCCATGGCAAGCCTTTCTTCTGCAGATCATTATGCACGTCACGCAGGGTGAAATCCAGGCCAAGCGCCATGACATCCACCAGTTCCTCCACGCTCATGCCCGGTACATAATCACGCGCGATGCGCAGTACCAGTTCACCTTCATAGTGAATAAGTCCGGCATCCTGCGGGAGATGAATAATTGCCTTATCGAGAGATACCGCCGCATGGGAGGGCTTCAGGAAGATCAGCGGCTCTACCGGAACCTGGTTTCCCAGCTCCTCGGCATGTAATTTATAATTGCGTCCAACACAGTATATGTTATTAACATCTGCACACATTATAATCAGCTCCTTTTCCCGTCCATTGGTAATGTCCTTAAGCTTTCAGAAAAGTTTCGCCCCAGATATCCGGACGGTTCGTACAGATCATAATATCGGAATGCATCTCAGCCAGACGGCGCATCTCCTTCGCCTTGTTCACCGTCCAGGCCATCGTTTTGACGCCGCGTTCGGCAAGCAGCTTCGCCAGCCCCGGATTCAGCCTTGCAAAGCTGATGGACAGAAAGGAGCAATCCAGCTCCTTCAGCTTACGGGCCGGATCACCGGTTCTGGAATCATAAATCAGACCGGTGCGAAACCGAGGATCCAGCTCCTTGATCCGCTGCAATGCCCCGGCATCAAATGAGGTCAGCACAACATCATCCCGCATCCCTTTGGAAGAGACAAGGTCAATGACTGCCTTCTCCAGACCCGGATACATATCACCGCTGGTCTTCAGTTCAATATTCAGGCGCAGCCGGCCGGAAGCAAGCTCAAGCACCTCTTCCAGCGAAGGTACCCGCTCCCCCCGGAAGGCACGTCCTTTCCAGCTTCCCGCATCCAGGCGCCGGAGATGCTCATAATCCATGTTCTTAATCTTGCCGTGCCCGTTCGTCGTCCGGTCCAGCGTAAAATCATGAATGACGACTGGCACCCCGTCTCTGGTGAGCTGAACATCAATTTCCATCCAGCGTACATAAGGCAGAGCAAGCGCCATGCGAACGGCTGCGAGCGTATTCTCCGGTGCTTTCCCGGAGAATCCACGGTGGGCTACACACATGTTTTTCATCATAAGTACCTCCAGCAGAAGTATGGTCTGTCTCCGGATTCCCCCCGTGAGTTCTGCAGGGTACCGGTGCGAGCTGCTTACGACTATCTTATTGGTTTAGCCCTATTTGCCGGCTTGTAAGACGGTTCCGTCGTTTCTGATGGTTACGAGTCCTGAAGATAAGGATTGAACCTTATTCAGCAAAAGCTGTCCATTCAAATCATTCATAGGCACCGGCTGGCCTAATCCGGCGTCCATCGGGCTTAGTTTCAGCGAACACTCGCCTTTGACCGTGCATTGTGCCTGAAAAACAGCGGTCTCCCAAGTAGCAGGAACCTTGGACCGTGTAAAAATAAAATTGCCTGTGCTGTAAGCGATCCATTTGCCCTTGTACGGCTCTATCCCCTGCAGCACATGCGGGTGGCCACCCATCACCAGGTCTGCTCCGGCATCAATAAAGCTGCGACCCAGCTCCTGCTGGGTCACATCATATTGTTCAACCCGTTCCTTCCCCCAGTGGACAACTACAACGACCAAGTCAGCCTTCTTCTTGGCAGCGGCGATGGCTTTCAGTCCTTCTCTGCTGTCATAGACAGAAGCAACACCGGGCTTCTTCGCTCCGGCGATCCAGTCCGTATGAGGAATAACACGCGTGAAGCCAAGCAAGGCTATCCGGATTCCCTGGCGCTCAAAATACTGAGTCGTATAAGCTTCCTTGCTGTCGGCTCCTGCTCCTACATAAGGAATCCCCCGCTTGCTGAGGTTGCTCAGAGTATCGAGCAGCCCCTGCTCCCCTTGATCCAGCGTATGGTTATTGGCAAGATTTACCGCATCCACACCGGCTGACTTCAACGCATCCAAGGCCTCTGGTGCTCCCTTGAACACAAACTGCTTGTTCTCGGCGCTCACACCACCCGTAGTAATCGGTGTTTCCAGATTCACTACGGTGAGATCATCCTTCTTAAACATTCCATTCAGGGCAGAATAGGAATAATCATACCCTTTCTTCTGGAGCAGTTCCCCGACCTTGCCGGCAAAAATGACGTCCCCGGCAAAATTCAGCGTGACTGTGTCCCCGGCATTCTCCGGCAATCCGGAAACCGCATCGACGGTATTCTGACCTCCATCTCCGCCATCTCCATCGTCTCCGGAACCTGTTGCAGTCTCTGGAGCTCTACTAGCCTCGGGGGACGGCGTTGCCTCTGCTATATTCTCCTGTGCCGGTGAAGCCTCAGTAGAGGGGTCTGGAGTAGGTTCAGCACTAGCTGTGACCTCAGGAGTTACGGTGGCCGTAGCTTCAGGCTCAGGTGTCACGGCATCCGGTGAGGGCGAAACTACCATCTCTGACGGCGGTGGCGGGGCAGCATTCTCTTTGTCGTGATCTCCAATAAAATAATAGGTTAGCATAGCGGTCATCAACAAAAGCATACTTACGTTGGTCCACGCCCAAACCCTTCTGCGTCGGCGTTTAGTGCTGCGCTTATTGTTCTGTCGTGTGCGTGATCTCGGCGGATACATGGGTACAAACAATCCCCTTTGCCTTTAAATTGGTTCTATTATAGCATAACTCATGCTGCTCCCTCCAAAATAGCCGGGCGGGAATTCCATAATAAAAAAACGGTGAAGCGCCACCACCTCCGCTTCACCGTCTGGTTCTAACCTATGGATGCACCCACAGGTGCGGGCTGCTTGTTCAAGCTTCCGGCTGCGGCTTCAGCCGTCTCCTTGGCCTGTTTGATGCAATCAGGCATTCCGATGCCATCATAACCGGCGCCAAAAGCGTAGACGCCCGGGAGCTTCTGCGATAGCTCACTCCGCAGCCCTGCGATACGGCCGGGATGGCCGACCGGATACTGCGGCATGGAATGCTTCAGCCGGGTAATCTCCGTGAAGAGCGGCTGTGCACCCACTCCCATAATTTCCCGCAGATCCTTGCGTACCAGCTCAGCAAGCGCCTCATCCGGCAGCTCAACATTCTGTTCATCGCCTGAACGTCCGACATAACAGCGCAGCAATACCTTGTCCTCAGGGCTTGTATGCAGCCATTTGGTAGAAGTCCAGGTGCAGGCGGTAATATTGCGCCCTTCCTTACGGGGAACAAGGAACCCCGAGCCGTCATATTCCGTAACAATATCCTTCTTGGCAAAGGCCATTACCACATTGGCTACCGACACATAGTTGACGTCATCCAATGCAGACACATCCACATGGGGGCGGAGCAGCCCAGCGGCAGCAAAATTCTGCACTGTGACGTATATATCGTCAGCCAGCAGCGTTTCGCCGTTATCCAGCTCTACCGTGTAGCGCGGACCGGATTCGGTTGCAGCAGAGCGGCCGCTATCTTTGCGGACGGTAATACGGGCGGCGCCCGTTCCGGTGCGCTGCTCCACATCATGCAGTTCATGAATCAGGGCATCAACCATACTTTGCAGTCCTTTGCGAAAGGTCAGGAAGGCGCTTTTTTTGGTACCGGTATGCGTCTCAACAGGCTTGCGTCCCGTAGTCATTCCACGGATGAGACTGCCGTATTGGCGTTCCACCTCACCGAACTGGGGGAAGGTCGCCTGTAGGCTGATCTTGCGCATATCTCCGGCATATATACCGGCAAGCAGAGGTTCGGTCATATTCTCCAGCACCTCAGTGCCAAGACGGCGCTCAATCAGCTGGCCGAGCGATTCATCTTCGCTGCTCCGGCGCGGCGGAAGAACGAAGTCCAGCATCGCCCGCATTTTGCCGCTGAACGACACAAGCCCGCTCTTCAGGAATGGCTTCAGCTCTGTAGGAATGCCGAGAACGAGCCCCGCCGGCATAGGGTGTAGTTTGCCGCGCTGCAGTATGTACGTCTTTTTGGCATTCGGATTGGTGGTGACCAGCTCATGATCAAGCTTCAGTTCCTTGGCCAGATCGCTCATGGCCGTTTTGCGGGCCAGAAAAGAATCCGGCCCTTTCTCAACGACGAAGCCGTCACGTTGCAAGGTTTCGATCTTACCTCCCAGCACCTTCTCCTTCTCGATCAGCACAGTATCCGGCTGTATTCCGGCTTCCCGGTAGTATTTGCGAACGTAAAAAGCGGCGCTGAGGCCGCTGAGGCCTCCGCCGATGATGACTACCTTACGGGGTGAACCCGTCATGACTGGTTCACCTTCAGTTGACTGGCTTTGGTGCGCACCACATCGCTGAGGACCGACATATAGGCCGGGTCACTGTTCAGCGAATCGGTGCGCATCAGCCGCAGATCCAGTTCCGAAGCCAGTGCCTGCGCCTCAATGTCTAGGTCATACAGCACTTCCAAATGGTCGGAAACAAAACCGATCGGGGCCGACAGCACGTATTTCACCTGAGCTTCGCCAAGCTCGTGCAGCGTATCCAGAATGTCCGGGCCCAGCCAAGGCTCAGCCGTTCTGCCCGCACTCTGCCAGGTAAACTGCCAGGAGGTTACACCAGCCTGCTCGGCGATGGCTTTTGACGTTTCCAGCAGCTGATCCCGGTACGGGTCGCCCATGGCCAGAATCCGTTCAGGCAAGCTATGGGCGCTGAACAATACCCGAACCTCATCCCGGGCGGCACCGGTCTCTTCAAAGAGGTCAAGCTTGGCAGACACTCTGCGGGTGAGCACATCAATCAGCTCGGGATGCAGATGATAGCTCTCCACAAATTCCATATTGACTCCGCTGGCTTCAGCCTTTTCCTTGGCACGTTTAATGTAGGTTCCTACACTCATTACCGAATAATGGGGGGCAAGTACAATCCCGACCGCCTGGGTGATGCCATCCCGCGCCATAGCTTCAACACCGTCTTCGATAAACGGATGCGCATGCTTAAGCCCCTGATAGCACACATATTGAACATCCTCGCCGCTGTGGCCGCTGTTGAGCGCCTCCTGCAATGCCTCCACCTGCCGGTCTGTGTTCTCTCTAAGCGGGAAGACCCCGCCGACAATGGCTTCATAACGGTCCTTTAGTTCTTTCAGCTGCTCGGCTGAAGGTGGATTGCCGCGCCGGATGTGGGTGTAATAAGCCTCTACGCCCTCCAGACTTTCAGGCGTGCCGTATGACATCACGAGAACTCCGATTTTTGCTGTCACAGATTCCATCCCCTTTTACGAATAATGTCCATACTCTGCAATCTGCTGTTCAACCTAAGCTCTTGGCTGTGCAGCTTCTTTCAGCGCCTGCTCCGAGTACTCGTGCACATACTCAGTCAACTCTCTTAGCGTGTCCAGAGAAGCCTCAGGAAATAAGCCGTGACCCAGGTTGAAAATATACCCCGGCTCCCTTATGCCTTCATCAATCAGTTCCTTGGCCCGCTCCTTCAGTACCTCCATCGGTGCTGTAAGCAGATAAGGGTCCAGATTACCCTGGATGGCAAATCTTCCGCCTGTTCTTCGTCTGCCTTCACTCAGGCTCACACGCCAGTCGACTCCGATGACATCAGCCTTAAGATTCGTTAGGCTTGGCAGCAGTTCGCCGGAGCTTACGCCGGGAAAATAGATCTTAGGTACATCGAGATCCGAAAGTTCGGCAAAAATACGCGTAATAGTTGGCAGGACATATTGTTCAAAATCACGGGGAGCCAGAGCACCTACCCAGCTGTCGAACAGCTGGAACGCTTTGCCGCCGCTGCGGACATGGGCACGCAGATAGGCGATCACCATATCTCCCAGCTTCTCCATCAGCTTCTCCCAGACCCGGGGCTGGCTGAACATCATCTCTTTCGTGCGGTGATAGCTCTTGGAAGGCCTGCCTTCGATCAGATAGCTTGCAATGGTAAACGGCGCGCCTGCAAAGGTAATCAGCGGCACCTCCAGCTCCTTGTCCAGTATGGCAATGGTCTTGAGGATGTGGCTGAGATCCCCTTCTACATCAATCGGCTTCAATCTGTCCACATCGGCTGCGGAGGCAATCGGATTCTCGATTACCGGGCCGATATTCTTGACGATGTCGAATTTCACGCCAAGCGACGCCACCGGATTCATAATGTCAGAATAGAGGATCGCCGCATCCACACCCAGCTTGCGTACAGGCATCAGAGTTACTTCCGCTGCAAGCTCAGGCTGGCTGCAGATTTCCAGCAGCGAGTATTTCTCCTTGATTTTACGGTATTCTGGATCATAACGTCCGGCCTGGCGCATGTACCATACAGGAACATGGTCAGTCTCTTGCTTCTTACAGGCACGGATAAAAGTGTCATTGTAGGTCATGATAAGATCTCCATTAGATTTGATAGGTTATTTGTAAACACATATAACTTATTATGCCCTTTTTAAAAGTAGGTAACAACCACTCCACCCTTCATGGAATGACAATCCCATGACATTACTATGACAAGTGTTGCACCGTCCAGCCAAAAAACTATGATATACTGATAGAATGTCAATTTTTCGTGAATATTTCCTCTTTGAATCCTCTGAAAGGAAGTGAAAGCACTTTGAAGAATTGGGAGACATGGAAAGTCAACCTCATGGTGCTTTGGTTTGGCCAATTCCTGGTAAATGCCGGGATGACCATGATTACCCCGTTCCTGTCCCTTTATCTTGCCAAAGATCTGGGAGTCCAGGGTGATCATGCAATCGGAATGTGGGCCGGTCTTATTTTCGCCGCGAACTTTCTGACCTCATTTCTGTTCCAGCCGTTGTGGGGCAAGCTGGCCGACAAATACGGCCGCAAAATTATGCTGCTGCGCTCCAGCTTCGGCATGGCGATCGTCATTGTGCTGATGGGATTTGCGCAGTCTCCAATGCAGCTGCTGCTGCTCCGTTTGCTGAACGGAACCATCTCCGGCTTCAACCCGGCCTCCATCGCGCTCGTCTCGGGAACGACACCTAAACCCCGGATGGGCTTCGCCATGGGGCTGATGCAGTCCGGGTCGGTTGCCGGTACTATTCTGGGACCGCTGATCGGCGGGGCGCTGGCTGACTGGATCGGGTTCCGCCCGATCTTCTATGTCGTCGGGGCGCTGCTGTTCGTCGCCTCGCTGCTGGCCTTGTTCCTGGTCAAAGAGAAATTTGACCGGGTCGAGGCCGCGCAGGTTCCGCAGGTTTCCGTAATGGAAGGCTTCAAGGAGCTGGCCAAGGTTCCGCAGCTTCCGGCCTTGTTCGGCGTAACCTTTCTGCTGCAGTTTGCAATGATCAGCCCGATGTCGCTGCTGCCTCTCTATGTCGAGAAGCTGCACGGCTCCGCTGTGAACATCGCCTTCTGGGCAGGAATGGTCAGCGCGGTTACCGGAATCTCCAATATGCTGGCCTCCCCGGTACTGGGCAAGCTGAGCGACAAAATCGGCGCCCACCGGATCTTAACCTTTGCGCTGATCGGAGCTTCGCTGTTCCTGATCCCGCAGGCTTTTGTAACCAGCGTCTGGCAGCTGATTATTGTCCGTTTCCTGATGGGCGTCTTCATGGGGGGGCTGCTCCCGAGCGTCAATGCACTTATCCGTTCCTATACGCCTGACGGTAAGGAGAGCCGGGCTTTCGGCTTCAACAGCAGCACTTTGGCCCTTGGCAATATGCTGGGAGCGGTGATCGGCGGATTCCTGTCGGGCTATATCGGCATTGAGGGCCTGTTCATCATCTCCGGCTGCTTCCTGCTGATCAATACCGTCTGGGTACGGCTCAAGCTGTATAAGAATACGGAGCCGCGGCTATTCCGCTAACGCAGGAAACAATCCCGTCAGGTACCCTAAGCGCAAATCCGGTGTTACTTTACTACCGCCAAAGCCAGTCCGTCATAAGCGGGGAGCAGTGTACTATTCAGGCGTGGATCAGATGCTATCATTTCATTGAAACGGCGCATCGCCTGCACGGCGGGTCCGTTCTTGTCCGTGTTCAAGGTGCGGCCGCGCAGGAAGATATTATCCCCGGCGATGACCGCACCCGGGGAAGCCAGCCTGATCGCATATTCTAGATAATTCGGGTAATTCTCCTTGTCGGCATCAATGAAAAAGAAATCAAAAGACCGGCCCTCCGCTTCGAGCAGCTTCAGGCTGTCCAGCGCAGGGCCGATTTTATATTCCACTGTATCGCCGAATCCGGCCTGCTGCAGGTGGCGCTCGGCCAGTCCGGCATATTCGGCCTTCAGCTCAAGCGATGTCAGACTTCCGCCGTCCGCTAGTCCGCGGCACAGGCAGATGCCGCTGTACCCGCCAAGCGCGCCGATCTCCAGAATGTTCCTTGAACGGGACAGGCCCACCAGCATGGTGAGCAGCCGTCCATAGCCCGGAGCGATGGACACCTCTGGCATGTTGTTCCGGGCGATTGCTTTCTTCACTTCAAGCAGCAGCTCATCCTCTGTATAAAGCTGTTCGCTGTATTCTTCTTGGTTAGGCATATGTATTCTCCTTTAGTTCATGTTGTGAAGTCCCGCGCATTCCCCTATACTTAGAAGGATCAGCTGCGCCGTCCTTGACGAGGCGCATATTTAGGATGCCGCAATACGCTGTATCGCCTTGCGGTAACTTACCTTATTGTACTGGCATTGCGTTACCATCTACAAGTTAAACGGAGTTGAGAGCATTTGGGCAAATTACAATTGATCGCCACCGCCCCCATGGGGCTGGAGGCTGTAGTAGCACGCGAATTAAACGAACTGGGTTATGAGACCACCGTCGAGAACGGACGGGTATTGTTCAGCGGAGATTATATCGACATCTGCCGCTGCAATTTATGGCTGCGCACCTCAGACCGTGTACTCGTTAAAATGGGCCAGTTTCCGGCCAAAACCTTCGATGAGCTGTTCGAAGGCGTCAAAGCGATCAACTGGGAGGATTGGATTCCCGAGAATGGGGAATTCCCTGTGGAAGGCCGCTCGCATAAATCCCAGCTTACCAGCGTACCCGCCTGCCAGGGGATTGTCAAGAAAGCCATCGTCGAGAAGCTGAAGCTTTCGTACCGTACGGAGTGGTTCCCCGAAAATGGACCACGTTATGTGGTTGAGATGATTCTGCTGAATGATATCGCCCTGATCACGCTGGACACGACCGGCCCGGCGCTGCACAAACGCGGCTACCGCCGTCAGGCTACAGAAGCGCCGCTGAAGGAAACGATGGCGGCCGCCCTGATCCAGCTCAGCCGCTGGAACGGCCACCGTCCGCTGTACGATCCTTGCTGCGGCTCAGGCACGCTGCTGATTGAAGCGGCGATGATCGCCTGGAACATCGCGCCGGGACTGCGGCGTTCATTCCCTTCCGAGCATTGGCCGGAAATCCCGAAACGTCTGTGGGAGGAAGCCCGCGAGGAAGCCTTCGACGCCGTGCGCGATGATTATCCGCTGCAATTGACCGGGAGCGACATTGATCCTGCGGCGATTGAAATTGCCGAAGCCGCCGCCAAAAGCGCCGGTCTTGCCGGTGAAATCACCTTCAAGAACATCGCTGCCGCGAAGGCACGGCCGGAAGGCGAATACGGCTGCATCATTACCAATCCGCCTTACGGGGAACGGCTCAGCAACGACAAGGAAGTCGAGCGCCTGACCCGCCAGTTCGGCGAAATGATGCTGTACCTCCCGACATGGTCCTTCTTCGCCATCAGCCCGTCAAAAGAATTTGAGCAATTGTACGGACGCAAGGCGGACAAGCGCCGCAAGCTGTATAACGGGCGGATCGAATGCCAGTATTATCAATACCTTGGGCCGCTTCCACCGCGCAACCCTCAAAGCTGATTACGATACGGTGCTGTTTCACAGACTTTAAAAGAAAACCGGGTAGCGATCCTCCAGTTACGGATGGATCGCTGCCCGGTTTTTTAGCGAGGCTGCTCCCATAAGCCAGCTCATGGCTTTTGACTCCCTAGAACAACAATTTATCCGGATCAGTGCCGATCCGCTCCCCGGCGTCCAGTCCGCTGATCGCAGCCAGTTCCTCCTGCGACAGCTCGAAATCAAAGATTTCGCTGTTCTCCTTAATTCTGGACGGAGTGACCGACTTCGGAATAATCACGATACGGCTCTGAAGCCCCCAGCGCAGAATAACCTGTGATACGGTCTTGCCATGTTTGTCCGCAATGTTCTTCAGCAGCTCGTTCTCCTGCAGTCTGCCTTTCATCAGCGGAGCCCACGCTTCGATCTGAATGTGATGCTGTGCGCAGAAATCATGCAGCTCCTTCTGGATAAACCGCGGATGCAGCTCCACCTGATTGATAACAGGCACAGTGTCACTGTCTTTCAGCAATTCCTGCAGATGATGAATCTGGAAATTGCTGACCCCGATCGCCCGGACGCGGCCTTCCTGATTAAGGCGCTCCAGTGCACGCCAAGTCTCTTTATATTTATCCTTGCCCGGCCAATGGATCAAATAAAGGTCGATCACATCCAGTCCCAGCTTCTTGCTGCTAGTCTCAAAAGCCCGCAGGGTCGTATCATAGCCCTGATCACTGTTCCATACCTTTGTGGTCACGAACAGGCTGTCCCGGTCTACGCCGCTGGCGGCTATCGACCGGCCCACTTCCTCTTCATTCCCATATACCGCTGCGGTGTCTATGCTCCGGTAACCCAGCTCAAGAGCGGTCGTGACGGCCTTAGCGACCTCTTCGCCCTCTGCTTTGTAAGTGCCGAGACCAAACCAGGGCATGACAACCCCATTATTCAGAATCGTTCCGTCGGTAAGATGCTTCATACAGTATCATTCCCTCCTATGTATAGATCAGTTTAGACAACAGGTTCATTATACCATGTGCCTCCCCGGCTCCCAAACCAGGCAGAACCTGAGCGGATCGGCAGAACCGGAAAGACCGAAGAGGACACACTGCAAATTTGCGAAAGTAAAAAGCCCCCGCTTGGTCAGCGGAGGCGAATCTTGTTGTGGGTGGCAATGGGTCGGCTAAACAACCGTTCGATTGCCACCCCTTGAGATATATGACGGAGTTATTCCTTAACTGCCGGCTGCTTGACAAAGGCTGCAGCTTTCGCCAGCACCTCATCTTCAGTCGGAGCACTGATGTAACGGCCATTGATATAGATAAAGGCCCGCTTGCCGCAAGGTCCGCAGTAGGACTTGCAGCCAATCTTGATCTCCGCATCGGGAGCCATCTTTCGCAGCTTGGGAAGAATGCTTTTCATTCTCGTGTAATTGCATTGATCGCAAATTTGTATTTCGTTAGCCATAAAGCAACCCTTCTTAATGTCCGTAAGGTACGGGCGAACGTTTAGTGATCGCCATGATTTCCTTTAGACGGATTAGTGATGACAAAACCTTCTTCAGGGAAATACAGGTAATCAATCTTCACCCCATCCAGCAGCGGCTGGTTCGGATCGAGAATCACATCGATCTCCTTATCTGTGGATACTACCACATCATTCTCTTTAGGCGTGTCCAAATCCAGACCGTAGTGGGCATGGTCGCCGTGAGCATGGGTAATGGCTACGCGCAGCTTGAGCTCGCTGTTGCCTTCAAGCTCCATTGTTTTCTTTATCACTTTAGCCGCATTGCGGGTAATTTTGACGTTCATCCTCATCCATCTCCCAGGCATCTTAAATTTAAATACTCAATAATTTATTTTAAGGAAAGTAACCTGTAAAAGCAACCATATCGGCGAAATAGATCAGAACGGAGCGTATAAAGATTCTCTAAAAATTCATCTTCCGCTCTTCAGGGCAGGATATTTGCGGTCCATCCGCGATACAAACCAGCCCATCAGCAGCATCGTCACACCAATGTCGTCAATCGGCAGAAACGGCATAAAATCAGGAAGCACCCAGTAGAGCAGCACTGGTATGGTGAACAGCAGCTTGTCCCCTATCGTGACATTGGGAGAAATGACATACTGCCAGGAATTACGGAAGATATGGGACCATTGTTTAAGCGAAAGCAGTTTTCTGAATTTCATGACGGTCCTCCTAAATAATGATATAGGTAATATATTGAATCCAGACACTGGGATAATATTGGACAGGGCTTAATCAGTTATCTCCATAAAAAAGGATTCAGCCGCAAAGCACGTATAGGAATGACTGCGGCCGTACCCTTTGCTGTTATATTACGCAAATTTACAGAGTTTGTTTCATTTTTATTTCAAATTTGAGAGTATAGCACCCAAAATAAGCCCGGTTTCCAGCGCCATGTCTTCAAAATCAGCCAGCGGCAGCGGATTTTTACCGATTCCGAGCTCCACCGTGAAGCCCGGCTTCCGGAAGCGCTGAATGAACCAGTCCTTATAGCCGGCATCGCTGCCGCTCAGCTCAACGGCCCGGTAGCCGCTCGCCGCTGCCAGCCTTGCCGCCCATTCCTTGCTCTCCGGCGGCTCATATCCCCGGTAGTTCCAGTAGATCTCTCCGCCCTGGCTGTGCAGGGATACGGCTGCATCACCGGGATACTGCTCCGCCAGAACCATCAGCGCGGCGGCTTCCGGCTCACTGAGCGGCTCCGGTCCGCTGTAGTCCCGCGGGGCAGGACCCGGCACTCCCCGGCGCGCCTGTTCCTCTTCCCAGTGGGCCGGAAACTGATCCCCCAGGTCTACCCCGCGGATGTTAGCCTTCCAATGCCGGAAGCTCCGCCGCCCGCAATTCCATTGCAGCAGCTCCTCATAGTGGGGCTGGCCGGGCAGTACCCCCTCCTGCACCAGCTCCACCCCATCCGGATTAGCCATAGGTACTGCCCACAAGGTCCAATGCTTATGCCACTCTTCGGGGCGGTGGCCGTGCCAATCCCTGCCTGCGTCATACGCAGCGGCATATTGTTCGATGAACGACATCAGGCACGGCGAGGTCAGCCACTCGTTGGCATGTAGTGCAGCGTTGACATGGAGGTGACGGGGCCCGCTGCCTATCCTCAGCAGGTGGAGCGGCTTGCCGAGCACACTTGCGCCAATGCTGTCTCTTGTAACAAACGGGTATTTGGCCACCAGTTTGCCGATATCCTGCTCGACATCATCCGGACCATATTCACTGCGTACAGACACTACAGACCGCGAAGCCGCCGGAGGAATAACCAGCACTTTGCCCGGTATGCAGCAGCGGCCTGAGGTCACTCCGGGATTCAGCATTTCAAGCTCATCTATACTCACATTAAATAAAGCGGCAATCAACCCGGCGTCATCCCCCTCCTGTACAGAATAACGTCTGCGCGGAGCGGAAGGCAGAAACAGGATTTGGCCCGGATATAAATAAGGCTGCCTGCCGGCCCATGGGTTTCCTTGAAATACATGCTCCGGTGTAAGTCCATGCCTGGCGGCAATTCGGCTAACGGTATCTCCCCTGCGGGCAATATATTGCTGCATATGTCTCATCCTCTCGGCCCTCTAGTTGCCGTCATCCCTGCCGCCCGGGCGGACAATATCCGCGGAGACAACGGGACACAGCCCTCAACCCTATTGTATGCAGCCCCTACTGCCCTGCATGAAAGAAATGAGCACAGTTTGCCCTTCCGCACAAATAAATGTAAACGCATACAATAATCCTGAATGTTTTTTGTATGGTATAACTTCCGATACTATTAAAAAAAGACCCGGAGTGATACCTCCCGGTCTATCCTAAACGCCCTTGATTCTGAAATTTCCGAATCTGAGGGATTGTCCCTATTGTTTCCTCACAGTAAAGCCTATAACGAAGATACCTGCCACACAACGGGAGTGCGCTTAATCTGTTCTCCAAGCCAATCGCGTGCGATCCGCTGGAACATCTCGGCATCTCCGCTGCAGAAAAATTGATGAATCGGACTTTCATCCCCGCGGGCAAGCTTACCTTTGTCATATAGGATCGTGCTAATCTCCCGCGCGGTTTCATCTGCGGAGCTGATCAGCTTAACACCGGGTCCCATGACCTTGCCAATCGGTTCTACCAGGAACGGATAGTGGGTACAGCCCAGAATCAGTGTATCAATCGGTTCATACTTGATCCCGTTGAGAGATTCCGCCACCGCCGCTTCACTCTCCGCCGTGCGGAACAACCCCTGCTCGACATAAGGGACAAGCGCCGGGCAGGCCTGACTGACTACCTTGACAAACGGAGACAACTCCTGAAGCGCTGCGGTATAGGCTCCGCTCTTAATGGTTCCGATGGTGCCAATTACGCCGACCTGGCCTATTTTTGTTGCGCTGATCGCCGCACGGGCACCGGGATGGATAACTCCGATGACAGGAATGGATACCTTGGCGGAGATATAGTCAAGAGCTGCCGCAGTTGCAGTATTGCAGGCAATAACGATCATTTTAGGATTAAATTGAATTAGATAGTCCACGATTTGCTCGGTGAACAGTTTCACTTCCTCGGTTGAACGGGGTCCGTAAGGGGCGCGGGCAGTATCTCCAAAATAGATGATTTTCTCCCGCGGGAGCTGTCTCATTACTTCTTTGACAACCGTAAGTCCCCCCACACCCGAGTCCAATATTGCTATAGCTTGCTGCACGAACACACCGCTTCCTTTTACTTGTTTTGTGTAGCTTATGTAAGGCTTAAACAAAGTGTACCTGGCCTTCAGCCCCAATTGCAGATAATACTCCTTTTGCCGTTACAGTTCAAGAGAAGCATTGATCGGCTCCGGTGTCCAGCCCATTATTCCACTGTTGTTCCAGCCGCCAAGAGCCACCTTCCGCCACGTTGCGAAAAGCGGCTCTTGGCCGGAAGCGTATATATCATTCGGATTCCCTGAGCATAACCTATCCAAGTGAAATCAGGCGGTCTCACCGTTGCCTTTGTCGTCCTTCACTCCATCCTCCAGAACGTCTTCGATCTCCACTGCGGGTTCATCACTGCCTGCGGCAACCTCTTCAAAAGCAACTTCCGCAACGTCCGATACTGCCTCGGGCTCTTTAACTGAAATTCCGCTGAGGGTAATATACTTTTCTTCCTCACCGGTATGAATGTGCTGCTTGCTCCATTCCTTGACTTCGGTTACAACCGTTTCTACCGCCTCTTTAGCTTTACCGTACAGCTCCGCGCCTTTGTCTCCGGCCTGCCCGGCGACATCCTGCACCTTATCAATGGCTCCGGTGGTGCCTTCCGCAATCTCTTTACGCAGCTCTTTGCCCGGTTTAGGAGCGAGCAGCAGGGCTGTCACTGAACCTACCACACTACCAGCCAAAATACCCCACAGCAAACTTTTGGATTCCTTTTTCATCCTCAATCTCTCCTTTGGATTCAAGTGCCTCTGCCCGGCCACCCGGGCAATCGCCTAGTTCTGGTATATCATAAGCATGGATGTTTTGTCCCGTGACTGATTAGGGAATCATTTCAGAAGTTTTGTCTTTTTCTCTGGGCGTAATATCGTAACGGCAGCACTGGCCGCCCTCCGCCATACATTCACTGCGCGTAACTTTGGCATCCAGCAGTTCCTCGAACAGCTGATGCTCACATTGGCAAGCCTTCCGGTATTGGGTCGCTACCTGGCGGATCGGACAATTATATTCGCGCATAATATAGGAGCCGTCCTCTTCCTTATTCCATTCAGCCATGTAACCTCCGGCATTCTGGATGGAAGACAGCTCGGCAACCCGCTCCTCCAGATTGCAGTTCTCCATCATTGGAGCGTACTGGGCCAGCATCCGCCGCCGCCGGCCTTCGAACAGTACATTGACGGCCTCCAGGCCGCTGCCGTGATCCAGCTCCCGCAGCAATTCAAGCGCCAGGTTATGATAGCTTTTGGGAAAATGGTCTTCAGCCCGCTCAGTCAGTGAATAGACATGCAGAGGACGGCCCATAGCCTGGCGGACGACCTTGGTCTTGGCCAGCGATTCCTGCTCCAGCTGCAGTACATGACGCCGTACGCCCATCTCGGTAATTCCCAGTTCCTCCGCCAGCGCACCGATCGTCAGCGGGCCTTTCTTCTTCAGAAGTGTCATAATCAAACGTCGTGTAGATCCGCCTTCCTGCCCCTTTTTCATCCGCAAGGACCTCCTCTCTTTCACGGCTGTCGCCGTGTATAATAGTTGTGCAGCACTGGCTTAGTTCAGGCTATTTCCCAGTTATTGTCCGGCACCCAGCTCCTGGTCCAGATACCTGTGCACTTCCTCCGCGAACTTCTCCAGCACCTGCGGAAGCACATCGGTTAACGGATGCAGCGCGCTGCGCTCCCAGGTATAATAATCCTGCACCAGCGGTTTGCGCAGTGCTACGAGCTGGATAAGCACCTCGTAGATTCCGCTGTCACCAAGGACTTTTTCTTCATGGATAATGGAGATAATATCTTCATAGCTGCCGGCATCACGCATGATGAACCCGTCGATCAGGTAGCTGCCGACATCAGTCACCACCTCTATCGCCAAATGCAGGCATCGTTCCTGAACGAGTCCTGTGAGGATGCTGCCATCCCATGCAGATGCCGCATGTTGAAGACCGGCTCTGATATCGGGGATTTGGCCAAGTATCATTTCGATTTGCTTCCGGTTGACATAATACACAGCTGACCCTCCAACTCTGGTAGTTTAAATAGAACGAAAGTAATGGCTGCTACTTTCCGCGTTTGCCGCGGCGCTTCAGCCAGAACAGCATAATAAAGCAGGCTGCCAAAAATACGATCAGATACGTTAAGGCTTCCATCGGATACTCAAGCTCACGCATTTACGTCACCGCTTTCGGTATTTAATGGGTTTTCCTGCTACAGTCATACTGCTTTAGATTTCGTAATCTACTGCAATCGAAAGCTCCTTGACCTCATTGATATGGGCAATAACTTCCTTATGGGCCGGGTGAACCTGGTAAGCCTGCAAATCTTCCATGGATGCTACCACCGTTACAAGTGCAATATCAAAGGAACGCTCGGAATGAATCAGATCGGCACCGACCTCGATGGAGAGCAGCTGCGGAATTTTGCCTTCCATGTTCCGCAGGACCTGAACTGTGGCATCGACCTTCTCCGGGGACCGGTCTTTCAATTTAAAAAACACAATATGCTTAATCATCTATTTCGCTCCCAACGATTAAATTTGTAAAATGATTATTAAAAATATATCATAACACCATCACTTCTGAAAGAAACTTAAGCATGTATGTAAGCAATTACAGCATTAACCATTGCAGCACTTCAGAAAGTATTGTAGTATAACCTTAAAAATTCGGAGGAAGTATGCCTAAGAATCAACCAGAATCTCACAAAATCCAGGCCTGGTCTCTGATCAACCGTAAATATCTCGGACAAGGTGTACGGGTCAAAAGATTTCGCCGGCCTAAACGCAGCCAAATCCGCAACCGTGTGCTGCTTGCCATCCTGATGGCCAAGGACATTAAGCTGTCCCGGCTTGCGGAAGAGCTCTCCGTCTCCTCGCGTAGTGTAAGCGCCTGGGTGTACGAAGGCCGCATTCCCTCCAGAACCAATCTGGACAAGGTCTGCCGCCTGCTTGGCTATCCGTCCCACATCCTGTTCAACGAGGCACTTGTACGGCAAAGTCCGATAGTCTGCCAGCCGACACCTTCACGGTTTATGAAAAGAACGCTTGCGGGCTCCCCCCGCAGCAATGTCATTCTTACGGGTCTGTGCATGGTTTACGATTTCTCCGTCACCGATGTCAGCATCTGGATCGGTGTCCATCCCGGCACCTTCCGCAAATGGCTGCATCAGAGCCATCTCCCAACCCTCGCACTGCAGGAGAAAGCAGAGAATTTCTTCCATATCCCGCGGCATATCCTGTTCGCCGATTGCGAGCTGCATTAATCCGATTTAACCGCAGGTTCATCCAGCAAACTGCTTGTCCTAAGTACATTTACTCAATACCCAAACACACAAGGTCCTTCTTCATTGCGAGAAGGGCCATTTGACGTTTCCTCCTGATGGGAATTGCTTTGTGAAGCTATGCTTTTTATTTTATGAAAAAGGCCATACTACATGGTGAACTCACTTTGAGCTAGTAACAAACAGGAGGAACGCGGATGGAATGGAACGGTATACTGACTGCCGGTTTTACCGAAACATGGGAAGTGGCAGCCGGAGTGTTGGGTCTTCGGACCTTATTTGCGAACACAGCTTTTATTGGCCGGTCTGGATCAGATTGGATTCTGGTCGACACAGGCCTTGGAAACTTCGCAGGGAGCATTATGCACATAGCCAGAGAGCAGTTTGGCAAACCGCCGCAGGCGATTGTGCTGACGCACGGGCATTTTGATCATGTCGGCAACCTGAAGGAGCTGCTGGAAGAATGGAAAGGAACTCCGGTGTATGCCCACCCCTTGGAGCTGCCTTATCTCACCGGTAAAGAGGATTATCCCCCGGCTGATCCATCCGTTGGCGGCGGCCTGATGGCCGTAGCAGCCCCGCTTTATCCCCACCGTGGCATTGATCTCGGCGCAGATGTGCATCCGCTGCCGGAAGATGGAAGTGTTCCTGGGGCCAAAGGATGGACATGGGTGCATACGCCGGGGCACAGCCCGGGGCATATCTCACTTTTCCGTCCCGAGGACAGGGTGCTTGTAGCAGGAGACGCTTTAATTACAGTGAAGCAGGAATCGGCATTTGCGGTAATTACACAGCACAAGGAACTGCACGGTCCTCCGGCTTATTTCACGTTAGACTGGGTGGAGGCGGAGAAGTCTGTGCGCAAGCTCGCACTTCTCGATCCGCAAGTCTTGCTTGCCGGGCATGGCCTGCCCATGGCTGTTCCAGAGCTGTCGCCCGCATTGGCTCATTTATGCAAGACATTCAAGGAGCTGTCTGTCCCGACTCAAGGGAAATTCGTATAGGTCTGAACCGCGTGGCCGGCAAGCTGAAATCCGGTTACGCGGACTACAAAAAAAGCGTCTTACTGCTAGGGTTCTATCCTCTTTTGCATGCGAGAATAGTTCTCAGTATGTATTCATGGCTTCCGCCCTGCGGACTGTGCAGCGAATCCGTAAATGTGCCAGTCTCTACAATCTCCGTTCCGGCAAAATGCTCACGCAAATCGGCATCGCTGAAAAAGTGGGCATATTTTCCCTCCTTATACTCGTAGGTCCCCGGCTCCAGCCTTCTTCCGCAGCCATAGTTCGGATCTTCATCAGAGAAGCTGGTGAAGTAGAGCAGGCCACCGGGCCGCAGCTGCGCAAGAGCCGCATCAATCAAATTGCACCGCTCACCGGCAAGAAACAAGTGCAGCACATCGTAACAGTAGACAGCATCCACCTGGTGCTCCAGCTGAGGCTCCAGTGCCGATCCTTCGATAAACCTTGTTCTGCTGTCCCATTCCGCAGCAAGCTTCAGCGCAGCACTGCTCAGCTCTATGCCGTAAGTGTCAAACTGAGACGAGAACACCTTCGTATTGCGGCCATAGCCCGCACCCGGAACCAGGACGGACTTGACCCCCTGCTCAAGGAACCACGCTTTAGCCCGTACCGCCGATCCGCTGGGCTGTTCTCCCCAAATCATACCTTCCCGGGCAAATCTTTCGCTCCAGTATTGTGACACATGCACCGCCTCCTCTATTCCCGGATTTTGACCCTGTACCAATACTCATAAATCTCCTTGTAGCCCAGCCTGTCGTATAGAGCCGAAGCGCCTTTATTCGCCTGTACCACCTGCAAAAAGGAGGCTGCGGCACCCTGGGCCTTGGCCCAGTGGAGCAGTCCCAGAATCAATTGCTCCGCCATCCCTTGTCTGCGGTGAGCCGGAGCTGTGATGATATCATACAGCCCTATGTACCCATGCTGGATTACCCCAAGCCCGCAGGCAGCCGGAAGACCCTCCTTGAGCAAGAGAGCGTAACCTTGCTTCAAACAGGAAGCGGTCAGCATTCGGCACAGCGTCTCCCGGTTCCCGGAGGACAACCCGGCAAAATCAGCGAAGGCCTCCAGCCACTCCTCTGTCAGCTCGCCGCGGATCTGCAGCGTATAGACATTGTGTAATTCAGGCAGGTCCTGCAGGTCAAGAACACGGACGGATGACGGCTCGACGAGGCCATATTCCTGCGACTCCAGTTCCTTATCCAGACCGGCAGGCCGGGCATACGGAGTGATTTTGAATACGGGATTCAGCCCTGCATCCTCATAATATTGTTCTGCAAGCCGGATCTTCCCTAACATTCCAAGTCCGGCATCCTGTTCCTCCGGGCCGTAGAGCGGGTTGACCGAATTCGCCCGTTTCGTATAGCCCGCTGCCGAACGCAGCACCCAGCCCTCCAGCATTACGCTCTGCTCCGCAGGCCAGGTATTCAGCGTAAGCTCTTCTATTGACTTGTACAAACTTGTTCCTCCCTTCTCAGCTGCGTTTGCTGCGCATTGCATTCAGCAGCTTTACGCCTGCATCCTCATGTGACGTAAAGTGATCCTATTTAGGTGATGCCTTGGCATACAGGGCAATTTTGCCCTCATCATTAAAGTGCATGCCCCAGCCGTACCGTTTGGACAGCATCGAGGCCCGCAGGCAGGGATTGCTTTTGGAGAACAACGCTCCCCATATTTCGATGAATCTCCCTGCTGGAATCAATCCTGCTTTTCTTCTATAATAGTCCACTCCGTAAACCCAGGCAAAGATAATGAACACAGCAAAACGGCCAATCCCCTGTAAAGTTGGGAATTAGCCGCTTCTTCAAAGCTGGAACACAACACCTGATTTTACCAGCTGGACTTGGTTATGCCGGGGATTTGACCCTTCAGCGCCAGATCCCGGAAGACGATCCGTGAAATTTTAAATTTGCTTAAATACCCTCTGGGTCTGCCGGAAACAGTGCATCTGTTCTTTTGCCGGGTAGCGGAGGAATCGCGCGGCAGCTTCTGCAGGGCCATATAATCTCCTTTAGCCTTCAGCTCTCTCCGTCTATCTGCGTATTTAGCCACCAATTCCTGCCGTTTTAATTCTTTGACTACTTTTGATTTCTTGGCCATATTATATATCCGCCTTCCGTTGTTTGATTGAGTTGCCAATGATGAATCCTGCTCTATTCGTTAAGTGCCGTCTTCAGCGCTTCCAGGTTCTGACGCATGATACCGATATAATCAAGGTTATTGCTGCGGTCCTCATCCGTCAGTCCTTCGATCGGATTCAAGACAGCGGCCTTAGCACCAATTTCCTGGGCAATAGTATCAGCCACACTGGAGGATACCAGCGTCTCGAAAAAGATTGTTTTTACGTCATGGGCCTTGGCGAATTCAACAATTCCGGCCATTTGGGCAGCAGATGGCTCCTGTTCCGGAGAGAGGCCGGCAATCGGCACCTGTGTCAGGCCGTATGCCTCAGCCAAATAGCCAAAGGCAGCATGCTGGGTAATAAAATCTTTGCGTTTTGAATCTTTGAGTCCATCCTGAAACTCTTGGTGCAGTGCCTCCAGTTTGGCAATATAGGCCTCAGCGTTAGCTTTGAAGGCAGCCGAGTTCGCTGGGGAAGCAGCGGACAACGCGGCTTCGATTGTACGCACTTCCTTGATTGCAAGTTCAGGAGCTAGCCAGACATGGGGGTCCAGACCGCCATGATTATGAGCATGGCCTTCCTCCGCATGTCCGGTTTCTTCATGCTCGTGATCATGGGCTTCCTCCGCATGTCCGGCTTCCTCATGCTCGTGATCATGGGCTTCCTCCGCATGTCCGGCTTCTTCATGCTCGTGATCATGGGCTTCCTCCGCATGTCCGGCTTCCTCATGCTCGTGATCATGGGCTTCCCCGGCATGTCCGGCTTCCTCATGCTCATGACTGTGAGCATCCGCTTCTTCCTCTGAGCCTTCCTTAATTTCAAGCCCTTTGCTGGCTTCCACGGTGACCATTTTACTGCCCGAAGCACTGTCCAGCACTTGCTCGACCCAGCCCTCCATGCCGGCTCCGTTATACACGAGCACATCGGCATCCGTAATCTTGGCCATATCCTGTGCTGTCGGTTCCCAGTCATGCGGCTCCATGCCGGCCGGAACCAAGACTTCGACATCGGCAAGCCCGACAGCAACATTCTTGGTGAATTCATACATCGGGTAGAAGCTGACCTTAATGTCCAGCTTGTCTGCTGCCGGAACGGCAGTTGTCTCGGCTGCTGGCGCATTAGAAGCAGTAGCAGCAGTAGCGGCAGGATCTGCGCTATTGTTTTTGCCGCAACCGGCGGCAATCAGCAGGGTTGATAGGGACAAGACGGCAAGATGGCGGATATTGAATTTAGACTTCATAAATGTTAACTCCTGTTCTTATATGGGTTTATGGAATTTACTTAAGGATTTATGTGTGTTACGGCGGTTCCGCCGCCTGCTCAGCTTCTGCACTGCGATGGCGGTCAGCAGGAACAACAGCAGAATGAGGGCAATTGTGCCTCCGGGAGGCGTATTGATATAATAGGATGTTGCCAGGCCGCTAATAACACCGGTGAGGCCCACGCCAATCGAAATCAGAACCGCGGCGGTGAAGCCGGAAGCGACACGCAGCGCAAGTGATGCTGGCAGCACAATAAGTGCGGACACCAGCAATACCCCTACCACCGGCATCGCTGCCGCAACGGTCATCCCGGTGAGCACAGCGAACGAAAAGGATAACAGGCCCGTATGCACGCCGCCGATGCTGGCCGTCTCTTCGTCAAAGGTCAGGCTGTAGAGCGGCCGCCGCAGCAGGACGAAGTACAGCAGGCCTGCCGCTGTGACGATAGCAATCAGTCTAAGCTGGGTATCACTCACAGCTACGATAGAGCCGAACAGATACGAGCTGAAGCTCTTGCTCAGATTCTGCTGTAAGCTCATCAGCACAACTGCCAGCGCTAGCCCTGAGGTCATAATAATGGCAACCGGGAGCTCGCTGTATGTACGGTAAGAACGGCGTAGCTGCTCGATGACGATACCGCCGATGACAGCCACTGCGAAGCCGCTGAGTGCGGGATTCAGCTGCAGCACCGAACCCAGCGCCACACCCGCGAGCGACACATGGGAGAGGGTATCGGCCATCAGCACCTGACGGCGGAGCATCAGATATACGCCGAGCAGCGGCCCGATGATCCCGATCAGGCCCCCGGCCCAAAATGCACGCTGCATGAATTCGTAACCAAGCATTGCCAGCCCTCCTGTTCCTTCCGTTCCAGGCTGATCACTGTATCTAGATAAGCGCTTGTCTCCTCCAGGCCGTGCGTGACCATAATGACAGTGCGCCCGTGCTGGCTGACATAATGTCGCATCAACTTGTAGAATCCGGTACGGCTGGCGATGTCCATGCCTGTGGCCGGTTCATCCAGCACCAGTACCTGAGGCTGTCCCGCGAGCGCACGGGCGATGCAGACCCGCTGCTTCTGCCCGCCGGACAATTCCCCGATCCGGCGGTCACGGTAGTCCCACATCTCCACCTGTCTCAGGCTGCGCTCGACAATTTCTTCCTCACTTTTCGTAAACCTGCCGAACAAGCCAAGCCGGGCATAGCAGCCGGAACGGACCAGTTCAATAACCTTGCTAGGAAATCCGGCATTGAAGGAAGCCACCTGCTGCGGAACATAGCCGACAGCAAGCTTGCCACCTCCTGTGATTTCCCGGTTCAGTGTGACTGTTCCGCTCCACGGACGCAGCAGACCCAACAACAGCTTCAGCAGCGTGGTCTTTGCCGCACCGTTCGGGCCGGTAATCCCGATGAACTGACCGGCTTCAATATCAAGCGACAGGGAGTCAATCACAGGCTCGTTCCCGTAACCAAACACCACATCCCGCATGGATGATAAAATCATGGCACATATCCTTTCTTACCTAATCCGCTTTGGATTAATCGTAAATATTACGTATTGACTCCAAACATATTATCGTAATGATTACGATTTGTAAACCCATTATGGCAAATTAATCGTAATTATTATGATTAACAACGATTAATGTCAGCACAAAATGCTGATTCCAAAGTCAACCGGGCATCTCCCGCAGCAGCCTATCTTCATAAAGAAAGCACATTTTAATAAAAGGACCCATTCTCCACTCTCATGTGGAAACAGGTCCTTCTAAATGCGAACTGGCTGAGGCACCCTCTATGAGATCCGCTCTCTACTTGTGCTCGCTTACCGCCTCTACTCCTGAGCGGCTGCCAGCAGCTCCTCGGCAGGCCAAGGAAGCGGATTATTGAACTGGCTCCAGTCCTGCTGCAGTTCTTCTCCGGTAAGCAGACAGCGGTCCAGTCTGGCTTCAATCGCCGCACGGTCCATGGCCACTCCAATGAACACAATCTCATTCATCCGGTCGCCCCACTGCTCGTCCCATCCGGCCTTCACGTCAGGCTCGGCCGCCAGCACTTCAAGCTGCTGCTCCTTCGGCAGAGTCGCCAGCCAGTAACCGGCCGGACCAAATTGGATAGAAGGCCCGGCCTGGCTTAAGCTCGCGGCGAGATCGCCCTTCGCGGCCAGCCAGACCAGCCCCTTCGCCCGCACAACTTCTTCCGGCCAATTGCTGAAGAAGAAGCTTAACCTCTGCGGGTGGAAAGGTGTTCTGCGCCGGTAGACGAAGGAGCCAATGCCA
Organism: Paenibacillus sp. FSL L8-0340; assembly: GCF_038593145.1. Lineage (NCBI taxonomy): Bacteria > Bacillati > Bacillota > Bacilli > Caryophanales > Paenibacillaceae > Paenibacillus > Paenibacillus sp. FSL L8-0340. The sequence goes on along the minus strand of NZ_CP151967.1, from coordinate 2,655,585 downwards.
TATTCTTCAGTCTCCGGTGTATGCTCCTCCTTATTCAGCTCCGCAATCCAGCCGGAGGACATGCTTGTCTTCTCAAAATCAAACAAATGCGTATTAAGAATCTCCTTGGGATCAACGACACCGTTAACCGTACGGATGATCTTGGCGCCCGGCTGAAGTCTGCGCAGCACAGCCTCAAGCTTGTTCAGCTCCTGCTCTTCAACGAGATCGCATTTGTTGAGCAGCAATACGTCGCAGGTCTCAATCTGATCAATGAGCAGATCTACAATATCGCGGAAATCCCCTTCGCCTGCCGTCATATTACGGTCGATCAGACTGTCTCCGGAAGCGAAATCATGCCAGAAACGGTTGGCATCCACAACGGTGACCATCGTGTCCAGTCTGGCGAGCTCCGTCAGGTCAATATCCAGATCAGGATTGGCATACGTAAAGGTCTGCGCGACCGGAACCGGCTCGCTGATCCCGGAGGATTCGATCAGGATATAATCAAACCGGCCTTCCGCGGCCAGATTGCTCACTTCACGCAGCAGGTCGTCGCGGAGTGTGCAGCAGATGCACCCATTGGACATTTCCACCAGCTTTTCTTCGGTCCGGGAGAGCGTGTTGCCGGATTTTACCAGACTAGCATCGACATTGACCTCACTCATGTCATTGACAATGACAGCGACCTTCAAGCCGTCTCTGTTGTGCAGAATGTGATTGAGCAATGTGGTTTTACCGGAGCCCAGATATCCGCTGAGCACGGTAACAGGAATTTTATTCATAGTTTTACTCCTTAGACTTTTAGATGGGATAGGGATAACAGATGAAAAGTGATGTGCAGCGTAAGGCGGCTTCAGAACCCGGACTGCATAACTTAGCGTGTCTCACGGTGCAGCGTGACCCGTTTCAGACGCGGACAATATTTCTTCATTTCGATCCGTCCCGGCTGGGTTTTCTTGTTCTTGGTAGTGGTATAGTTGCGGTCGCCGGTTTCTGTGCAGGCCAAAGTTACAATTACTCTCACAGCGTTCATCTCCTTTTGTATAATCGTAATAATTACGATTTACACATTCTACATGTTTGAGTCCCCTACTGTCAACAAGGGCATGCAGAAAATTTCTACTCTCTCAAATATGTGGTCTTTCCTTAGATCAAATTACGTATAAATGGAAATATGAAAATATGATTCTTGCAATTGCAAGATTCAAACGGGAGTGTGGACGATGAAGATACCGGTGATTATATTAAGCGGATTTCTGGGGAGCGGGAAGACAACTCTCCTGCTCACTCTGCTGAAAGAGAGCAAGGCACGGGGACTGAATCCCGGTGTAGTGATGAATGAGCTGGGCAAACGCGATGTTGACGGCTACATTCTGCAGGAGCATACAGGGACAAATGTGGAAAAACTGCTGGACGGCTGTGTCTGCTGCAGCCGCAAGGACGAACTGCCGGGAAGCCTGAATGCACTGCTCGCCCGGCGGCCGGATATGATCTTTATCGAGCTTACCGGCGTCGCCGATCCCGAAGAGATCGCAAAGTCGCTGCAGGAGCCTTCGTTCAGCGAGCGGCTGGCGCTGCACTATACGGTCACCCTTCTCGATGCCGAAAACATGCTTGAGTACAACAGCCGGTTTTCTGCCGACAAGCAGCTTGTCCGGACACTGCGCAAGCAAATCAGCGGGGCCGATCTGATTATCGTCAATAAAAGTGATCTTGTAGAGCCGGAAACCTTATGGAAAATTGAAAAGGCCGTCCGCAAGTATAATGCGGAATCCGAGATTGTGTTTACCCACTACAGTGAAATCAACGTGGCTCCGCTGCTGGCCGGCATCACTGCCCGGACATCCCGTACCGCAGCTGCCCAGCGCAGCTCCCGCAGCATCAACGGGACCGTGCTTAAACGGATGAACGCCGGTCAGCCCCAGGGTGCAACCGCTGTGCAGGAACCGGGGCTTGAAGCCGAACCCTCGTATTCGCAGGTGGCTGCTGTGACGCTGACATTCCCGCAAGCGGAGGAAAGCGGAATCTACAGGGAACAGCTGGAGGGCTTCTTCCGCGAATGGGGCGGCAGCCTGCTGCGGGCTAAAGGACATGTACGGCTGAGGGGTCAGGCTGAAGTCCAGCTGGTACAATTTGCCGGAAACCGCGCAAGCTGGGAGCCGTCGCGTTATCCGGGACTACCTTATGTCGTTTTCATAGGGTTGCATTTGGATGAACAGCAGCTGACGGAGCGCTGGTCTGCACTGTTCGGTTAATACTGCATGCCGGGAAGGAGCCTAAGATGCCTTGACAACCTTTTCTCCGTTTAAAATACTGCCGCTGCTCATTCCCGCCGTCTTTCTGATTATTGCGGGCATCGTGTGGCTGCCGGAGCACCCGGAGCTGCTGGACAATGCCTATGTGGATACGTTCAAAACAGCTTTTATCGGCATTCTGCTGGAAGCCCTGCCGTTTGTGCTGCTGGGTGCGCTGCTGTCTTCCCTGCTCCGCGTATTCGTTCCGGACGAGATCATCTCACGCTGGATTCCGCAGAGACCGGTTCTGGCGATCCTGTTCGGCTGTCTGCTCGGCATCCTCTTTCCCGTATGCGAATGCGGCATGATTCCGCTGGTCCGCCGTCTGATGCATAAGGGAATGCCGCTGTATGTTGCCATCGTATTCATTCTCTCGGGACCCGTGGTCAATCCCGTCGTTTATGGGGCGACACTGACGGCCTTCCGCTCCCATCCCGGACTTGCTTATTCCCGGATCGGTCTTGCGTTTGCCGTTGCCGCGCTGATCGGCCTTATCGTTTACATCACGGTAAAAAAGTCACCGCTGCGGCTTTCTATTCAGCGTGAAACCGCGGAACGCCATGAACAAGGCACACGCGGAGGCAAGCTGGTTGCCGTCTTCGTGCACACATCGGACGAGTTTTTTGAGATGGGCAAATATTTGATTATCGGCTGCCTGCTGACCTCCGGCATTCAGAGCTTTATGAATCAGGGCAGTCTGGCCGCTATTGGGGAGAAGCCGCTGGGATCCTATCTGTTCATGATGGGGCTGGCCTTTGTCCTCTCCTTATGTTCAACCTCCGATGCCTTTGTCGCTTCCACCTTTCTGCACACCTTCCCGGCGGGATCACTGCTGGCATTTATGGTGCTTGGACCGATGCTGGATTTCAAAAATTCGCTGATGCTGCTCTCGCTGTTCAAGACGAAGTTCGCGCTTTACTTATTTTTTCTTATCTTCTCCGCCGTCTTTATCGGATCGGTGCTGGTTTCATTAGGGTTATGATGCTATTTCTTACAAAAATTTCAGGAGGGCCAGAGATGAACGATTCCGGCAGCATCCGGTACCACTATCTGCTCAGGGCGGTTATTCTGCTTCTCTTCGCGCTGTACATTGGACATCTGGTCCAGCAGGACGCGCTGCATTATTATGTCGCCCCGAAGCTGGCGCGCTGGATTAAGCTCTGTCCCGTACCCCTTGCGCTCATGGCACTCAGCCTGGGGATTCAGGCCTTGTTCGGCAACAGCAGTGTCCTGTGCGACTGCGAGCACCGCCTGCCCCGCACCGGGCTCAGAAGCAGCGCGCTATACGGCTTGTTCCTGCTTCCGCTGCTGCTCGGCTTCCTGCTTCCCGACCGTGCTCTGGGCAGCGCGGCCGCAGCCAAAAAGGGCATCGCCTTAACCTATACCACGGTGGAACCGCGGGAAAAAGAGTCATTCGTTGCAGCCAATCCTTATCAGGCGGAATTCGCGGAGCTTGCCGCCAACCTTCACGCACAGGATGTCATTACGGTCTATCCCGAAATTTTCTCCGAAACCTTCGGAGCAATCGACCTGTATAAAGGCCAGTTTGCAGGTAAAGAGATCACCGTCTCAGGTTTCCTGTACCGCGAACCGGCGGTGGCAGGCACAAGTTCGTATGCGGTCAGCCGTTTTCTCGTCCAATGCTGTACTGCCGATGCCACTCCTTTCGGAATCCTGCTTGATCCGCAAACACAAATAAGCCTGCCCGCCGATACCTGGATTGAGGTTCGGGGCAAGCTTCAGGTTGTGAAATACGGCGGCAAGGAACTCATGCGGATTGCTGCAGACAGCATTACAGCGATTCCCCAGCCCTCCACTCCTTACGTGTACACCAATGCCGACTCAGTAGCCGCATGGAAGCAGATTCAAAGTTTACCAGCAGCTAAATAACTGCATCCAGCTCATCATCATCAATGGATCTATCCGGGTTGACGACTTCAACCATCAGCCGGGCCGGGATGCAAATAATCTGCTGCCTCGGCCTGGAAATAAAGCCCATCTCCAGGGCAATCGGCAGCGGTGCATCAGAATACGTCATCTGAATTCCGTAATCATACACTTTTAGTATATTGTGGCCGAACTTAGTCTTCATCTCAATAATCTGCTCTTCTTTGGTCAATGAAACAGTCTTATACTCTTTGCCATTCACTGTAATAACGGCTTTCAGATCCCCTTGTGCATAATGCTCATTCCGGTTATTCATCCATTTGACTCCGTAGATGGATCCGGCTACAAGTAAAACCAATACAATAATGACAAAATCGCCGCTTTTCATCTTTTGCAATCGCGTTACCCTCTCGCTGGCTATATTTATACGTAATAATTACGAATAGTCTAAATATAGTCAGCGCAGCAGACTTTGTCAATGCTTGCCCACCCGTTTCAGTAGACTGCGCATCCATACGGTGATCGCCGTATAAATCAGCAACACGACAATCAGCGTAAGGGTTCGTTCCTTGGCAGAGCCGTCAGCGAACAGTACGGGACCCAGGCCGAAGAACGTGGTCAGCAGGTAAAGGATCGCGAACAGCACATACAACAACATTCTCATTAACGGCCCTCTCTCCTTCTTTTTGAACCTTCATTCTTTCAGAATAACCTCAATGGAGGCCAATCATTCCTGACTCCCGTATGCTGCTTCAGTCTATCTGCGGGAATAAGCCGACCATTCCCTCAGCACCCTGTCCAGCTCCTCCGGCCGGATCGGCTTGGAGATGAAATCCTGCATGCCGGCCCTCAGGCACATCTCCTTGTCTTCTTTGCGGGCAAAAGCTGTAGTAGCGATAATGACCGGGGACAATCCGAGCTCCTCGCGGATTTTGGCTGTTGCTTCAATCCCATCCATGAGCGGCATCTGAATGTCCATAAATACCAGATCATATTGCCCGGTGAGCACGGCCTCGACCGCTATTTCCCCGTTGGACGCCACATCGGAATCATATCCCCGCTTCTTGAGATATGCCTGCAGCAATCTCAGGTTCACAGGATGATCCTCGGCAACTAGAATCGAGAGCGGACCGTACACCCCGCTGGAGGAGCCTTTGTACTTGCTACGGTTCTCACGCCGTTCCGTAGCAGGGAACGCAGCAGCGCCACCCTCGGAGGTGATTTCTCTTGGAAGAGTGGCATGGAGGGTGAAATAGAACTCCGAGCCTTCATCTTCACGGCTCTCCACGCCTATCGCTCCACCCAGCAGCTCCACCAGCTTTTTGCTGATAGCCAGTCCCAGACCTGTTCCGCCATATTTGCGGTTGATCGATGGATGCAGTTGGGAGAAGGATTGGAACAGCAGCCCTTGGCTGTCCAGCGGAATACCGATCCCAGTATCCGTCACGGTAAATTTAAGAACACACTCGCCGGAATCCCTGGATGACACCAGCTTCAATTGAATCCCGATCTCCCCTTCCTCGGTGAATTTCACCGCGTTGCCGACCAGGTTTACAAGAATCTGGCGCAGTCTGGCCTCATCCGTTAATACCAGCGTTGGCAGCGCGTCATCCAGCTCGCAGTTTAGCGAGAGCCCCTTCTCTTTGATACGGGGATAAAAGATATCTGTGACGTTCGATACAACCTGGCGGAGATCCACGGCTTGCAGCTCAATCGTCATCATACCCGCCTCAATTTTGCTGAAATCAAGCACCTCATTCAGAATATGCAGCAGCGTCCCACCGCTTTTGGTTATAATCTGCGTATAATATTGCTGTTCTTCGTCAAGTTCGGTGCCTTCAAGCAAATCAGCCATGCCGATAATCCCGTTCATGGGTGTGCGCAGCTCATGGCTCATAATGGCCAGAAATTCCGATTTGGCCCGGTCCGCCTGCTCGGCAGACTCCTTAGCCCGTACAATCGCCTTCTCTTCGGTAATGTCGCGGAACACAACCACAACACCCTTCCGTACACCGTTATCGAACAGAGGGGTCATCCGGTATTTGACGAGAAAGCTTGAACCGTCCTGTCTCCAGAATACGCCCTCTTTCTCATCATAGGTGAGATGATCTTCCAGCCATTCCCGCAGGGGCTTCCGCCCTCCAGGATACGGCTCACCGTCGAGCCAGGTCTGCTCGATCGTAGGCAGCCTGATCTCACCCGCCAGCTCCCCGGCTTCGTAGCCAAGCATTGCGGATGCCGCCGGATTGATAAATACCGTTGCACCCTCAAGATTCATGCCAAAAATACCTTCTGAAACGGAATTCAGAATCAGCGCATGCTCATAGCTGAGCTTCTCAATCTGCTCCAGATGCCGTTTGCGCTCCGTAATATCGCTCGTAATGGCGAATACGCCCACAACCCGGCTGTCTACCATTATCGGCACATAAATCATACTGACCTCGACAACATGCCCATCCCGGTGAAGCAGTCTGCTCTCAAAGGTTTGAGCTACACCGCTGGCAGCAACAAGAAAGCGTTCTGCCACAAAATCCAGCTCTTCCGGATCAAAGATATCGCTGTAGTTTGACAACAGCAGGCTTTCACAGGAATACCCTGTCAAATACTGCAGGCTGGCATTCAGCGATTGAATCCGTCCCTGCAAATCCATCGCGCTGATAGCCGAAGGGTTATATTCAAACAAAGACTTATAGCGGTTTTCGCTCTCCAGCATCTTGAGCTCATATTGCTTCCGCTCCGAGATGTCGCGGGTGATGCCGACAATCTCCGTATCTCCTCCAGCACCGGTACCAATGTGGCGCAGGGTTGTTTCTGTCCAGATGTAAGAGCCGTCTTTACACAGAAACCGGAAGACGATCGGCTCAAGCCTTTCCCCTTTCATGCTGCTGCGCAGATAGGCCTGGACACGGGCTGCATCCTCAGGATGAATATAATCCATTCCCCCGGTGCCTACCATCTCTTCTGGTGTATATCCGAACATCTGCAGACAGACCGGAGAGGCATACAGATAGGTTGCTTCCTCATCGGTTGCATTGCGGGAAATGAAATCCTGGGAATTTTCCGAAATGAGCCGGTAGTTCTGTTCGCTTTCCCGAAGCTGCTGCTCCATTTCCCGATGAGCTGTAATGTCCTGAACCACTCCGCTAATCTGCCTTATGTTACCTGAGGCATCCTGAGCCACTTCCCAATGGGCATCTATAAATTTCTTCGTGCCGTCGGCCGCCGTAATCCCGAAGACCGCTCCGCCTTTTGTCCCATGTTTCACCGAATCAAGCAGCGCCTCCGTAACCCTGGGCAGATCTTCAGGCTCCACACATTCCTTGATGAGCAGCGGATCGTAGACGGTATGATTGCTGAAATCATCGGTATGGCCAAAGATACTGCGCATTTCCTTGGAAGCAATCAACTGCTGGCTGGACGCCTCCCATTCCCACGAGCCCATCCGGGCCAGAAACTGGGCGTTTGCCAGCATGTCCTCGTATTTCTTCCGGACCGTTATATCACGGGCAACCGTCAAGACCTGCTGAACCCCACCCTTATCGTCGCGCATGACCTGGAAAGAGCTTTCAATCCAAAGATAGTGCCCGTCTTTATGGCGCACCCTGCGGGTAAACACATCATTATCCGAATAGAGCAGTCCCTGCTCGGTCATCTCCAATGCGTCTTCCTCATGATAATATTCCGGCCTTTTTTTACCGATCATTTCATGGGTGGAGTATCCTAGTACTCGTTCAATGGAGGGCGAGACATAATGGATCGTACCCTCAGGATCCGCGAGAGATATCAAATCCGGCGTATTCTGCGAAATCAGATTATAGAGATAATGCTCCTCCAGAATCTTCTTCTCCGCCAGCTTGCGGTCCGTAATATCCTTCATTTCCGCAATCATATATAAAGGGGGACCCGCAGCTTCATCAAAAGTCAGAAACAAATGCAGTGCCACCCAGAAGACTTCACCATTTTTGCGTGTAAATTGATTTTCACTGTCTACAGCCGCACCCGGGCTCTGCAGCAATAGGTTTATAACCTGCTCATGATCTGCTGTGTCTTTCTCTTCCGTACAGGAAATATCCAAATACCGAAGGTTCATAAACTCCGCTTCCGTATACCCGAACATACTGCACAGTGCAGGATTGGCCAGCTGTATCGTCCCATCCTTCATGGAAACAACTGCAAATCCTGTAGAAGACCGCAAATACAGATATTTAAAAAGATTGTCGGACAATGATAGAGCCTCCTCTGTGAAAGTGGCGGACAGAAATTAAATGTAAATGTAAGTATATCTTTTTTTCGGTCAATTAGCTTCTAATATGAAGTCTATCATAGAGACAATGGAAAACGAATGAGGCAATTTACTGTTGATTTGGCATGCGAATAAGGGCTTTTTGCCCAAAAAGAATGACCATGGAAGCGGGAAAACCGTTCGATACAGTTGCAGATCGGGACGTAATGTCAGCAGTTTTGCCCGGCCAAAAACCGCCTCTCAGTCACTTTATGCCGTTTGTTTAGTTTTTCGGCTCCGGTGCAGATCCCGCCGTCCTTGCGGGTGCTAGGTTAATACGAATCAGTATCCAATGTATTAACATACAGGCATCATTCAGGCTAAAACAAAAAAAAGCATCTATCGCCGGTTAAGCGAAGATGCTGAAGAGTTAAGTTCGTTCTATGTCAAACAGGCTTCCATCAGTCCAGTCTCCGGGCCGGAAGCAGGAAGGCACAGAACACGGCAAGTGCGCATGACAGTCCGGCGAGCAGCCACTTGTCTTGATCCCATCCGTCATTCATGAGTCCAAACAGATAAAAGTGTCCGGTCAGACGGCCCTTTGTCATAAAATCAAGCAAATACCAGGCAAAGCCGATAATGTATCCGCCTGATATGTTGCGGAGCAGAAGTGTGGCCGTCATACCTGCGGATCCTATCGCCATTGCGGTAATGGCAACCCCGCCGATCATCGGCCATAGGTCAAATACCGCGCCGCGCAAATGCAGGCTGGTGAAAAAAACGGCAATGATCAAAAAAACAAACAAAGTAGTGGAGAACCAGCGAAACAGGAAGATAGCGTGATGCCGCACCTTCTTGGCGTAGAGCACCTCACCGATTCCGCCTTCCTCCAGCATCGCGAGATGGGGGTACACGATCAGGCCAAGGAAGCTGATCAATTGTTCTCCCAGCTTGGCGATGTCTCTCCATTCCATGAGCTGAGGATCCATAAATAAATGCACGCTGCACAGCAAGGCGATGGATAGCAGCCACGAATAATGGGCGGTCAGCTTCAGGTTGTACCAACCAAGCACGCGGAGTGATTGACCTGTCATGAGGCTTCCCCCGCGACCGTTTTGGCTTTTCTAGCAGAGGTTTTGTTCCCCCGTACCCATCCAGAATCCGTCCGGCTGCGGTTTCTTTCCCAGAGCAGCGCGGTTCCGGCTGCCAGCAGTACCGCAAGTAGAATGTAAAAGCTGCGGTTAATTGCGATCTCATCCACCCAGCCTTTATATAAATCAGCGTCCCTTGGCGTATTAAAGCGGATGATCAGCTTGTACAGCCCATAGGAGCCCATAAGCGGCAGTGCGGAAATAAACCACCAGACGATCTGCAGAGCGATCGGCACAATCCCCCGGCGGAACAGCATAGAGCCGAACATACCGAAGGCAATCGAAGCCCAGACTGTGGGCAACAGCCACCAAGCTGTGTATCCAAGGAAGAGGAAAATCGTCTCCGCCGTCTGTCCCTTCAGTTCCAGGGCATTTGCGGTCTGCCAACCGCCGGCGACAGCAAGCACAAGATAAATCAGGGAGAGCATAATCCCTAGTGCGATAAACTTTGAACCAACGTAGGTCCATGGCGAAACCCGACGGCTGTAAATCAGCTCACTCATTCGGCTGGAACGATCGCGGAGCAGCACAAAAGCTGATAGGAACACGGGAAACATACCGGCCGAAAGTGAAAGATAATCGCTGAAATACCGTGCGGCTCCGGGCAGCAGCTCTCCGGCCTCTACAACCTCGTTGTAGCGTGCAAGCGTTTGTTCCTGCGCTTTCACCGCCTCATCGTAGTTCTCTATCGCAAAACCGAATTCATCCATCCCTTTTTTGTACATACTGTTTCCGCCAAGTTGCTTGTTTAAATCATCGGCAACCTTGTAAACATCATCCATCGTGTACTTATCCGGATCTTTAATAATGTTGTCCAGCTTGGAAGCAGCTTCGGTGAGGGCAGCTTTTTCTTGCTTGTCCAGCTTGCTCTCGAGCGGAAAACCGATTCTCAGCTTGGTTGTTGAACCGGCATTCAGGTCCCAGCCAATCTCTTTCCTAATTTGCGTAGCAAGCTCAGAGGTGTTCCCGGGCAGCTTCCAGCCGTAAAAAGGATGTTCCGGGGGACCCACATTTTGCGGCTCAGTCATAACGGGAGGCCGAAGCTCGCTCCAGGTCTGCTCTGCGGCATATTCGGTGAAATAGAAGAAGCAGGCCACTAGTATAAATACATAAAAGACGAGACTGCGCAGAATCATGCGAATCTCTTTACCAATGAGCCCTATCATACGAACGACTCCTCCTTGCGCATCAGGTAAAGATAGGCATCCTCAATGGACGGTATGGCCTGCTGCGCTCCCTGATAAGGCTGCTGATCGGCGAGAACACGGATGCGCATTCCTGTGCCTTCCGGCACAGCGGACAGCACGGGAAGGCGGTCGCGGTCCCGTTCCCACTGCGCCCGGTCAAGCTCCACCGTCCAGACGCGTCCGGCGGCAGCCCCCGTCAGGTCGCCGATTCTGCCGTGGTAGCGCAGACTTCCCTTATGCAGCACGGTCATTTGCTCACAGGTGGATTCCACATCCTCGACAACGTGGGTGGACAGCAGCACGATTCTCCCCTCAGAGAACCGGCCGAGGAGCCGGCGAAAACGGATCCGCTCTTCCGGATCAAGCCCTGCCGTCGGCTCATCGACGATCAGCAGCTTCGGTTCATGTACCATTGCCTGGGCCACGCCGAGCCGGCGCTTCATTCCGCCGGACAGTGCTTTCACTTTGGTCCGGCGCTGCTCCGTCAGGTTCACCTGCTCCAGCAAATCGTCGATTCTCCGCTTCCGCTCCGAATGCCCCTTCACCCCGGACAAAAGTGCGAGATAATCCATCGCTTCAAGCACCGACATCCCTGGATAAAATGCAAATTCCTGCGGCAGATAACCGACCAGCTGGCGGATCTGCGCTTTGTCCGTCAACGGCACTCCACCGATCGTTGCTTTGCCGGACGTGGGTGTAAGTAAAGTTGCAAGCAGCCGCATTAGCGTTGTTTTACCTGCCCCGTTAGGACCAAGCAGGCCGTGTATCCCTTCGCCTACTTTGAAGCTGACACCGTTTAAAGCCTGCTTTTCCCCGTAGGTCTTGGTCAGTTGTTCAATTACAAGTTCCATTCTGGTCCTCTCCCTCACATATTTTTGACTCCCATTACTAATCGCTTTCCTGGTCCCAGGCAAACTCCGTGTTCTCCACCATCAGTCCTATTCCGATCAGGAGGAGTGACAGCAAGACGAGCAACCCTCGATCAATGACTTCGAACTTGATCATTACAAAAACAACAACCGCAGTAAGCACAATACCCGCCAGCTTAGTATTTCTTTGCCTGTCGAGCTGCCGGCTGTTTCTCTGCACCTTCTCTGCTTCACGTTTGTCAAACTCCAGCAGACGGGCTTTCCGGTACACTTCCTCTAGAAACGCTTGTTCCTCTTCGGCTGGCTTCACAATCCCACTCCCCCTTTTCGTAAATCTGCCTCAGCTTCTTACGGGCCCGGTGCAGCAATACTTTGAAGCTCACCGTGGTACGGCCCATAATAGCTGCCGCTTCTGTATAAGACATCTCACCTACATCAACGAGATACACGGCCATCCGGTAATCCGGTTTGAGCGCAAGCAACCGCCGTTGCCACTCTCGGTTCTCCTCGTGCACAATCGCCATCCGCTCGGGATCCTCCCTGCCGGGAGGCGGCATGCCGTTCCCTTCAGGCAGGTTCTCTCCTGAAATATTCCCTGAAAAGACGGCATCGGGACGGCTTCGCATTCCTGCTTCAACCGGCAAGATCCCCTGCCGCTGCCGCTTCCGCAAGGAATCTATGCTTTTGTTGCGGAGGATCGTGAACAAATAGGTTTTAAAAGACGCGCGGGCATCGAATCTCTCCGGATACACCAGCAGATAGGCAAAAGAGTCCTGTGCCAAATCCTCGGCGGTATGATAATCCCCGGTCAGATGATAGGCAAACCCTACCGCAGGCTGCCGGTATTGACGAACCAGCCATTCAAAGGCCTCCCGTTCTCCCTGCCGGAACCGGAGCAGCACGGCTGCCTCATCATCCGGGTGACCCGCAGCCTCATCCTCCATAATGGAGCGCTGCCTGTTTCCTCTCTGGATATCGTTCGTCCGAATCCCCTCCTCTCCCGCAGCCTTCTACTACTTATTCGTCCAAGCCTCCGAAATAGTTACAGTGCTTCCGAAAAAAACAAAACGGGTCCGCAAACTGCTGCATCAGCAATCTGCGAATCCGTACTTTTTTGACTACTTCCGCTTGGGACTTTAGAGCTGAAACTTTGAGTCTTTCCTATCAAACCACCTGATGGTTTCTGAAGGCGCGATAAGTAAAGGGCAGGAGCAGGACAATAACGATGATTGCAAAGCCTGTAGCGAACTTATAGCTGGGAATCAGCTGTCCAAACACAGAATACACCTCGTATTCGGTTACTCTTGTAATGCCGTCAACCATTTTGCCAGGAAATAGGTTCATCATATGATTGTACAAGCGGCTACTCTTGCTAGCCGGAAAAAACAGCGGGCCAATCAGCAAAATGACAATGAAAATGATAACGGGAAATGGGGTGCTCATCCGGCTGGACAGCCAAAGCGTCACCGCCCCCACGATCAGACAGGCCAGGCTGCCAATGAGAATTGCCCACAAATAGGTCTGAAGCACCGTGAAAGGAACCGGAGCAAAAAGCTTGATCATCTGCACGCTGGCGCTTCCCCCATCAAATCCAAAAATCCCAAGCATCAAGAGAGTATAGATGCCTAATCCCACAGCTAGCAAGCCAAGGGAGACAATCAAGCCGGCTTTTAATTTGGCGGCAATCACCTTATTGCGGCCATAACGGGAGGACAAGATTATTGCATCCGCCCCGCTCTGGTATTCACCGGCAAAGACAGGAGCAAGCCAAATTGCAATCACAAACGCGCTGATCAATAAAACAAACTGCAGGTTCTCGAACACACTCTCCCAGCCGCTTACATAGTCCATTTGGAAGGGGACCGGAATGGACTTATTCATCCGCATAAAAAAAGCATTCTCTTTGGCAGAAGCATTGCCGGGAGTATAATCCCGGTCTATGTACTCTTTCACCTTATCGAGACGTTCCTGATAGAAGGTCTTTGCTGTATTTGGTGTCATGCTGTCGATAATATAATGATCGTATTCACGGGAATGGGAAAAAGCAAACCGGATCAACGTATCAATCTGATAACTCTGCTCTTTGTAGGTTACATAAGCCTCATTTGTGAGCTCCCCCTTCTCGTTAAGGTTTTTCGGATCATGCATGACTTTTTGATGATGCTTGACTGCAGCCGCTATTCTCTCTACCGTGAGCGGTCCGGCAAGCTGGCGGTTGTATTCCTTTCGGAGCGGGATGGCTTCCAGTCCCTTTAGATCATTGCCGTCCTTGTCCGTTATGTACGCACCCGAAACGAGCGCCCATACTCCTAATAAGGCCACGACGATTACAAGTGCTATGCCTATAAAAAATGATTTCCGTCTCATGATCTTTCTGAGCTCAAACCGGGTCAGAATATCCATAAACTGTACCTCCTATTTGACTTCGCCCGCCGCTGCAGCCGATTCATCTTGAAAATGGTATAGAAACAAGTCTTCAAGCGTCGGTGGAACCGAAACTGCATGAGCTGCGGGTTGGACCTTAGAGACAATACGCAGCTCAACCCGGTCCCGCTCATGCCGCAGATTGCTCACACAGTACCGTTCATTCCACACCTCCGCTTCCCTCGCCGGAACATGGCATAACCAGACATTGCCCTCCATCGTAGCTGTCAGCTGCTCTACCGTCCCGCTCATTAACAGTGCACCCCGTTTCATCACCAGAATCTGATCGGCGATATATTCCACATCGGATACAATATGTGTCGACAGGAGGATGATCTTATCGCGGGCCAGATCGGCTATAAGGTTGCGGAAGCGTACCCGTTCCTTGGGATCCAGTCCCGCCGTTGGCTCGTCCAGCACCAGCAGGCGGGGATCATTCAACAGCGCCTGGGCGATACCCAGCCTCTGCTTCATTCCCCCGGAAAAAGTGCGGATTTTCTTGCGGGCTGCCTCCTCCAGAGCTACCATGCGCAGCAGTTCACGGGCTTTTCCCTTCGAAGCCTTCAGGGTCAGCCCTTTCAACGATCCGACGTACCACAGAAACTCTTCCGCGCTGAAATCGGGATAATATCCGAAGTCCTGAGGCATGTAGCCCAGCAGATCGCGGTATTGTTCCCCCATGCGGCCAATCTCCTGGCCGTTCATCTGGATCATCCCCGAGGTCGGACTGAGAATACCGCAGATCATTCGCATCAGCGTTGTTTTACCTGCTCCGTTAGCTCCGAGTAAACCATACACACCACTGGTCAGCCGGGCCGATATGCCGTTCACCGCCTGTTTCGCGGCAAAACGCTTGCTTAGCTCATTTATAGTCAGTTCCAACATGTGATGAACCCTCCTTATTTAATGCTCCCTGTAGCCAAGCGGCCTGCGCCGCGGTAATTTCAAATCAGGCTGGAAGCGGTCTCCAGACTCCGGCAAGTCTTGCGCAAACCGCGTACCTGCAGGGCTATTCCTGCGGTTGTCACCAGCAGCATCGTCTGCCATACTCCCATTGCCGCTGGTTCAAACACCCAAAGGTTGGGGGTAAAGGCAAGTATCATCTGAACCAAAGCCACCATGCCGGCGAAGGTCAGGCAGTAATATCCGCAGCTTGGGGTGCGAACCCGATTGAGCAGCCACAGGCAGCCGAGGCAAGTTAAATTAAAAGGCACCAGCAGATAGATCAGCATGGTTGCAACATCACTATGTATCCAAACACTTAATATCGCAGCCAGCAGGGTCAGACCCAGCAAATCCGCCATCCCCAGCAGACTCATGCGGACCATCGTCAGCTTCTCCAGGAGATGGCGGGTGCTGAGTTCTATCTCCAGCATATTACAGCGAAGCGAACGGGTCAGAGTACGGATTCCAGCCATTACCAGCAGAGGCGAGGATATAGAGACCATCATGACGATTTGCACACTCTCACCCATTTCCTGAAGGGCGTTTCGCAGTAACAGCACCATTCCCAGGACGATCAGCAATTGTACGGCCCATACCTTCCGGCTGATGAAGCGAAGCTGGGCCAGATAGAACTCTCCGAACGACGTTCTCCGCCCGGCTTGTCGCTGGCGCAGCACCTCCACCGCCCCTCTGGCGGTATCTTCAAGATGCTGCCGTTCAATGGGGGGCGTGGGGTAGTTCCTTAGGGCGTTGACGATGGCTTGCTCTGATCTCTTGTTCAACGGCTTCATTCCTTTCCAAGTAGCTTCTTAGTACAGCCAGCCCGCGCTTCACCCGGTACTGCACCATACACACGTTCACTCCTGTTACGCGGGCAATGTCACGGTAGGTCAGATCGAGGCAAAAGCGCATAAACACCAGTTCCCGCTGCGCTTCAGGCAGCAGCTCAAACAGCTCATGCACCAGCTGCTCTCTTTCCACCTGTTCTTCTATAGAGCTGCTTTGCTGTGCACCCCTCCAGTCTGCTGCATCCCCCTCGTCCTCCAGGGATAGCGGCTGTCCCTTCCTTAAATGATCGTTGCATAGATGGCGGGCGATTGTGTATAAGTACGCACGGCATTTTCCGGCGTCAGTATAACGCTCAATATGGCGGCAGAAGCGGTAAAAGGTCTCTTGAGTTAAATCCTTCGCCTCTTCCGCGTTCCGTACCCGCCAGCAGCAATACTTCTGGATGCCAGCGTAGTGCCGCTCTATCAGCGGTGTCAGATACTCGGTTTCCCCCTCCTGAATCCGCCGAATCCATTCCTTTTCATCCACCTCGTCCCCTCCTCTCTAATAGGTATAACTGTTTTTCTGCCGGAAAAAATGAACAGATATTGTGTCATTCTTGTGACGTTATGCAAGACCCGGAGGAACGGATAGGCAAAAAAAGAAGCAGCGGCTAGAAAGCTCACTGCATCTCAAGATTGCTCAAGGATTAAGGTTAGTATGTATTTCCGTTCTCTATACGCGCCAAATCGGTAATTCGCATCATGAACATATGGCAGGGAAGATCTCAATGACATGGAATAAAAAAACTAAAATCTGAGCAAAGATAAGCATATCATGTTAAATCCAGTTAGGGTATGATCGGCAGCAATAAATAAGAATCAAATTCATCCCCTGTATATAGAGTAACGTCTGCTTCCCAAACCCTGTCATCCGCCGTCTGAGTCAGCAGTGCGCAGCCGCTCTGATTCTGGCTGCCAATTTCCAGGAGCAGCCGATTTCCTTTAGATACAACAATCGCGCTATCCCATATCTCTATATCCAAGGGGTAGACTTCCCCGGGAATCAGTTTTTGAATCTCATCGAAGCTGTAGTAGGGCTTATATTCCGCCGATAATTGATCATCTGTTTTACGTAAGGAAGCGCGTAGCCAGCCTTGGCTAATGGGAAATTGATCCGTTAGTGCTCCTGAATTAACTACCTCATTGCCAAGAGGGTCAATGTTGCGCAAAGATACAAAAATATCCATATCATCTGTAGTTGACGATGCCCACAAGCGGAGCTTGATAGGTCCCAGAATCTCTGTTTCGTTCTCGAACGGAGCCGTTTCAAACAGAATACGCTTGGAGTTGTTTTCCTCTCTCGAGAATGCTTTCACCATAAAGGGCCCGGCCCAGTGCCTGGACTCGCGCTCCTTATCGCCATCATAGCAAAGCTGGCTCTTGGCTTGCGGAAGTTCCACTGAAAGCAGCTTTGAGCTTGCATCAAGGTAAAATCGTGTCCATTGGGTACGCTTAAGCGGATACTCATTCTCGTAGCGCCATGTGTAGCTATTACCTCCGCGGGGAATGGCAAGCTTCACCTTCGGCTCCCTCGTTATGCCGGTATCGATTCCCTTGAGCCAATAATCGAGGAATTTTTTCTGCAGCTCACGACCCTGAGCGGTATAGAATTCACCAACATGGCTGCCGATATGAACTTCAAGCCACTTGTGCTCCGATGCTGCATTCTGAAATCCCAGAAAGTTCCCCCGGGTATGCATTCCAGCGCTAAACCAGTTGCTTGCGGATAATAAAGGTACCTCTACTTTGCTTAGATCAGAGAACCGATTCGTCCACGATTGATCACGTAATGGATTGTTTTTGACCATCTCCGGGAAATCAATGCGATTGTCCTGCAGTTGTTCCTCAGAAAGGCTTCCACCGGGATTGTATTGATGTGTCAAAACTCCGTTTTCCCACCAGAATGAAAGAAAGCCGTTTACTTGAATTCCACCCGGATAACAGAAATCCGCATAATAATCTACTGTACCTTCCCAAGGTATGATGCACGCTAAATGTGGAGGTTGTTCGGATGCCACAGCCCATTGGCTCATTGCCAAGTAGGAGATGCCCAGCAGTCCTATCCGTCCATTGCTCCAGGCTTGCGTTCCAGCCCATTCGATTGCATCATAATAATCCTTCTTTAAAGCACTTGATAATATATCAAGCTTCCCTGGAGAATTACCGATACCACGTTCATCTACTCGTAATACAGCATACCCTTGTGGCACCCAATATTCAGGATTTGGTGTTTCCCAGCTAAGTAACGGCCCTTTATCCTGCAAATGGGTATATTCTATTGCAACCGTCGGGTTAGCAGGAGCAAATTGCGAGAAATGCGTATCCTTTCCATACGGACACATCGTCATGATTACTGGAAAATCCCCGTCCGCATTAGGCTGATAAAGATTTGCGGCGAGATAATTCCCATCTCTCATAGGAATCTTAACTTCCTTCCAGGTAAGCTCATAAAAGTGATTACTTCTTTCGTTAGTGTCGATAGGCAGAGGATTCATAGCTTGCCTCCATTTGATAGTTTTTCTTGAAACCAGTTAATCAATAAGCTGTGTTCTCCTGTGTCCTGTTTAATAGCATGTGAACTTTCCTTATAAGATGTGTTGTATATGCCGGATACATTTCCCTCCAAATATTAGTACACATGTACTAAAGCAAGTGTATTCCTACGAGTACACTAATTCAACTCTGATCTTTTTCGAGAAAATCATACTTAGCTGAGAATTCTCGGCAATCATCTCTCGAATCCTTCCATATGCTTAATCAAGCTACTTATTTCGGCTTGTAGGGCCAATTTATGATATAATGCTTTTGATTTCAAGTGCATATCACAAACGCTATAAAGGAGATAGGCATGGATAATAATTTAAGAGATAAGATCCTTGAGACTTCAATTGAATTATTTAATAAAAAAGGATATGCATATGTAACATTGAGGGATATTTCCGATGCGCTAAATATTAGTCCTGGTAATTTGACATACCATTTCAAAAAAAAACAAGACCTCATGATTGGTGTTATGGCAAGGCAATATGAAGAATATCAAAACTTAAATTTCTCTGCGGACGTTTCTATCCAAGGGCTGAATCAGCAGTTTTTAATCCTTAGTGCATTCCGCGAAAAATATTTCTTTTATTTCTCCAGTTTTACAGAATTGCCTAAGCTGTATCCTGAGATCGCTGATATGCAAATTAAGGTTGTTAATGATTTCTATACACTTTTTACCGATACATTTACCATATTTGTTAATAATGGAATTATGAAAGAAGAATTATATGCCGGACAATATGAAGATTTGTCCATTTCTTTATTATCGCTCAATATGTATGGGACACAGGAAATAATTCTTCTCCAAAAATTTCTTCCAAAGCAAAAAAGTGTCTTTTCCATCCTGTGGAGCCTTATATTGCCTCATTTAACAAGAGAAGGGACGGACATGTATAATCGGATGACACAGGTCGATAAAACGCCTCCCCCACAACTATACTGCCAGCAAGATAAACCGAACGGAGGCTTGAAAGGGTCAACATGTGACCCCAAAGGTACGTAAGATCTGACTAAGACGCTAGACACCCATTTTCATTATTCGAGCGGCACAACCATACCCTGCAAAACGCAAAATAAAAAACCCTTCCGAAGAAGGGTTTGATTTGTAAACTATGATGCGGTCAAGAGGACTCGAACCTCCACGATATTGCTATCACTGGCACCTGAAGCCAGCGCGTCTGCCAATTCCGCCATGACCGCGTATTATGTATGCAGCGATTTAATCACCGTAATTAAGAATATACTCCCTTTTGATGTAATATGCAAGTTTTATTTTCGAAGCATTTCTGACTTTGGCTAATCCGGCTACCATTCTAAGCTTCATGGCGCTCGCAGCTTCTCTTGGAAATACTGTCGGGTCTTCCCTGTTCCTCCCGGCAGGAATTGTGCTCGGCTCCTGCTGCTGGTGGCTGCTGTTATCTGCTATTATCTGCTGGATCAGCGGCAGACTGCCTGATGCCTTCATTCGATCTTTGAGCCTGATCTCATCGGTCAGCCTGATCCTGTTCAGCTTATACGGTAGCTGCTCTGCCTTATTCGAAGCAGGGGGGTGAATCCGGTTGAAACTGATGATAGGCATAACCAATAAACTCTATTCGATTTATATATTTCACTTATAAGATAACGCATGATACAACAGAAGTATTCCTGTTTGACCTGAAAGGAGACTTCTGATGAATCAGCAATGGAATACCGGAACCTATGATACGGATATGGCCTTTGTATCCCGCTTCGGGGAATCTTTAATTCATCTGCTGCAGCCGCAGCCGGGCGAACGAATTCTCGATTGGGGCTGCGGCACTGGAGATTTGGCCGCTGCCATCGCTGATCATGGGGCAGCTGTTACAGGGATTGATGCATCCCCTGAGATGATAAGCGCTGCCCGCAGCAAACATCCGCAGCTGGAATTTGTGCTGGCGGATGGCCAGTCCTATTGTGCAGATGTTCCCGCCGACGCCGTCTTCAGCAATGCTGCTCTGCATTGGCTGCAGGATGCGCAAGGGGCCGCTGCAAGCATTGCCGCCAGCCTGCGGACCGGAGGGCGGTTCATTGCCGAATTCGGCGGGCAAGGAAACATCGCCTCGGTCGTTAACGGTCTGCCGCGTGCTTTTGCCGCCATCGGGTGCAGCGGCAAGCTGAAGCTGCCCTGGTATTTCCCCAGCATCGGGGAATACTCGTCACTCCTGGAACGGAACGGGATGACCGTTGAACTTGCCCTATGCTTCGGCCGGCCAACACCGCTTGCCGGAGGTGAGCAGGGTTTCACCCGTTGGCTGAACACCTTTGCGGATGGAATTCTGAGCGTGCTCAGCAGCCCGCAGCGTGAGGATGTGCTGGCTTTCATGGAAAAGGAGCTGAAGCCCGTTCTGTTCCAAGAAGGCGGCTGGATCATGGATTACCGCAGAATCCGGATTGCCGCCAAGAAGCACTAAGAAACAAAGAGCGCACCGGAGGTTAATTTCCGGTGCGCTCTTTGTTTCTTCATACCCGCATACCGTTTCTTCTTTGCCTGTTGCTCCCCATTCTCGTCTTGGGATCGGGGGACATTATATCCCTTTCCACGATTATTAGCTACAATAAAGACGCAACTAAGCTTTGCTGATAAGTTACGTGAGCGAGGAGGATTTCCGATGAGTCAAACAATACTGATAGTAGACGATGAAAGAGAGGTCGTCGATTTGTTGAAATTGTATATAGAGAACGAAGGATACCATGTGCTTGAGGCTTTTGACGGGAAGGAAGCTCTGGAAATCGTACAAAATCACACCATTCATTTAATTGTGCTGGATATCATGATGCCTGAATGTGACGGATTTCAGGTCGTGAAGGAATTGCGCCAGTCCTTGTCGGTACCGGTTATTCTGCTGTCTGCGCGTGTGCAGGATCATGATAAAATTCTGGGACTCAAAATTGGTGCTGACGATTATATCACAAAGCCCTTCAATCCATTGGAGGTTGTGGCGCGAATAGAAGCCCAGTTAAGAAGAAATCAATATGTCCAAACGGAGACTACTGCAGCTTCCGAGCTGGTGGAGATTGGCGGACTGGTCCTTGATAAAGCCGGATGCCTATTGTACAAAAACGGGCAACTGACAACGCTGACTTCCATTGAGTATAAATTGCTGCTTCATTTTATGGAGAATCCGGGGCGGGTATTTACGAAGCGGCAGCTCCTTGACAGTGTCTGGCAGCAGTGGTTTGGCGACGACAACACCCTGTTGGTGTACATAAGCAAGCTGCGCGATAAAATCGAAGATGAGCCAAGGAAACCGGTCTATTTAACAACGATCCGGGGGCTTGGCTACAGATTTGAAAAGAGATGCTGAGGATGTGCCGGAGAAACACAGGCGTCCGGACGATGCTGCGTATTCATTACTTCCTCTTGGTCATCGTCATCAGTGTCATTGGAATCCTTAGTATATTATATGCATCCAAAGGAGCTGACCAGAGCTACGCAGAGACAGAGATGGATGTGGTGACGGCACAGAATTTGGTGGATGCAAATAATGATGCCGAGAGATTGAACTCCTTGTTTGATGATATCAAGAAAGTCAACGGGTGGATCGAAGTTCTGGATTCCCGGAAACTGATTACGCAATATATCGGGACGCCCCTGGACAAGTCCACACCGGAGTTGATGCTGCTGGACAAAGACCCGGAGTATGCCCCTTATATCAGCTCAGTTGCTTCTTTTTTGCGAAAAGGAGTTTTGTATACCTATGTCGTGAAGATCCCTGTTGATCAGTTGGAAGTGAGCATCTGGAGCAAACAGAGCGGCACCCTACGGGATAAGCACATTCAACGTTATAACGCCCAAGCTGTACTTGGATTTATCCTCCTCTCCACCATTGTTATTTTTGTATACAGTAGATGGACAGCAAGAAAAATAAGTTATCCGCTGGCAAAGATTGCCGGAGGGATTGACCGCTTAAAAGCAGGTGATTATACAGTTCGCCTTGATTTTAAGCTGGAAAGCGAATTTCTGCAAATCCGTGATACCTTGAATGGTATGGCTGAGAAGCTCGAACGGGCCGGCGAACAAAAAAAGCGGATGGAACTGGACAGGCAGAGAATGCTGGCCGATATTTCCCATGACCTGAAAACACCCATCTCCACCTTATACGGTTATGCAAAAGCGCTGCATGAAGGAATGGTGAAAGATGCAGACAAGCAAAAAAGCTATCTGCAGTCCATCTATAATAAAGCCAAACGGGTGAATGCCCTGCTGGATACATTGTTTGAGATGACACAGCTTGACCATCCTGAATTTATTTTGGACAAAAAAGAACAGGACATCGGTGAATGTATGCGTGAAACCATACTGGACCATCTCTCGGAAATCGAGGACAAGGGGATTGAACTGGAGGTGGGAATACCTGAAGCAGTGGTGCTCTATCCTTTCGACCGAAAGCAAATGGGACGTGTATTCAGCAACCTGATCGCAAATGCGGTGCGCTACAATCCGGCAGGCACCCGCTTGCGGATCACTTTGGAGGTTCAGCCTGACGGCCTCTACCTGGAGTTCGCAGACAACGGGAACGGGATTCCCGCGCACACGCAATCCATTATTTTCGAACCCTTCGTCAGAGGGGACAAGGCCCGGTCCAATGACGGAGGTACAGGCCTGGGGCTGGCGATCGCCCAAAAAATTGTCCATCTGCATCAAGGTTCAATTCAGCTCCTGGGTACAACAGAAGAAACTACGATCTTCCACATCTTTCTTCCCCAAATTTAAGGCTACATTAAGTTTCGTTTTAGAATCGCGAAAGTCTGGTCTGTTATGTTTAGGCTGTGAATCATACAACCATGAGCCTACCACCTATTTTGAGTAAGGGGAGTTGATGTTATTGTTCAAGCGAATTCTTTCAACTGTAACCGTTCTATCGTGTTTGGCCTTTTCGTTGCAGGCTGAAGCGGCAGAAGCACCTCAGCCTCTATTTTCCGGGGAAGTCTCGTCCTCTGCCGTACAAGCCATGCACCCCTTCCCGGAACATGAGCAATACCAGGCGGGTACCATCAAGCCCAACTATGTTTCCCAAAACCAGCTGGATGACGAGGTGCGTAAAAAATATGATGAATGGAAAACGAGATATTTAAAAAAACATCCCAAAAAATCGGATCAATACTACGTTTTCTACAACCTGGAAAAGGAAGCTGCCCCGGATAATGCCGTATCCTGCTCGGAGGGTCACGGTTATGGCATGTTAATCTCCGCCTTGATGGCCGGTCACGACCCGCTGGCAAAAGATTATTTTGACGGTCTCTATCGGTTCTATAAAGCGCATCCAAGCGTAAATAACCCGGCCTTAATGGCCTGGCAGCAGATTAAGACCGGTGCGGGAGATATTATTGACACACCGCCTAGCGACAGCGATGATGGAAGCCGTTCTGCTACTGATGGAGACATGGATATCGCCTATGCATTGCTGCTCGCGGACAAGCAGTGGGGAAGCAGCGGCCCAATTGATTACTTGAGCGAGGGCAAGGCAGCCATAGCTGCGATCATGAAAGAAGATGTGAATCAGCAGAAATGGAGCTTGAAATTCGGCGATTGGGTAGAAAATAGCGATCCCGATTACGGCCTTGCCACCCGTCCCTCCGACTTTATGTTGAGCCATCTTCGGGCATTCGGGAATGCTGCCGGTGATCCCAACTGGGCTAAAGTCGCTGACAACACTTACGGGATTATCCAAACGATCTCCACTAAATACAGCCCCTCCACCGGCTTACTCCCTGATTTTGTGGTATGGAGTAACAGGGGTTACGCCCCTTCGCCTCCAAATCTTCTGGAAACAGACAGGGACGGGTACTTTAGCTGGAATGCGGCACGGGTTCCATGGAGAGTTCCTGTCGATTATTTACTTTCAGGAGATACGCGCGCATTGAACCAGACAAAGCTAACGAATGCATGGATATCCAAAAAAACAAATGGCAATCCAAGCAAAATTGTAGCAGGATACAAATTGAACGGTGATCCGCTTGACGACAACGATCCCGCAATTGCCTTTTCCGCACCGTTTGCAGTTAGCGCCATGGTAGACTCCAGCAATCAAAATTGGCTGAATGCACTATGGAAAAGTATTGTCAATGCGCCGACATCGTCCAATTCCTACTATGGCAACAGCATTAGATTGCTCTGCATGATTACAATTTCCGGAAATTGGTGGGACCCCACTGACGCAAGTAATTAAGACATTAGGCAGATTGTCACAGCACAACAGAACCTGCCGTTATTTGGCGGGTTCTGTTGCATCTCCTACAAATCGGCTGCTTCCGGCTCCCAGCCCCGCCACAAGCAGCAGAACACTTGCTGCTGCGAGCAGTGCCAACGGACCGTTCCAGCTGTTCGTAGCGTCATGAAGCAGCCCGAACAGTGCCGGTCCCATGGCTGCCAGCAGATAGCCGATCGACTGGGCCATTCCCGACAGCTCGCTTGCCTCCTGAGTGCTGCGGGTGCGCAAGCTGAAGAACATCATTGCCAGTCCAAAGGCAAAACCTCCGGCAATGCCGATACAGATCGCCCATACCGGCATCCATGCGCTGCTGCCGAACCAAACGCCGGAGATTCCGGCCATGAACAAAACAGCCGTAATGACAACCAGCCCCCGCTGGTTCTTCAGTTTGCCTGCCCATAAAGGAACAAAAAAAGTAAACGGCAGCTGGGCCAGCTGCAGCAGTGAAAGGATCCAGCCCGCATGGCTGGAGGACATGCCCCGCTCACCGAGAATGACCGAGAACCAGGCAATCAGAACGTAATAAAGCAGAGATTGCAGGCCCATAAATAAGGTAACCTGCCAGGCGAGCGGCGAACGCCACATTTTCCCTGCTGAACCGGGCGTGCTTGTTCCGCTGCCTTGGCCCAGGCTCTTCATCTGCGGAATCCAGAATAGAGTGGCCAGTGCAGCGACAATGAACCATAGGGCAAGTGTGCCCCGCCACCCGAGCCCTGCCTGGTCCGCTATCGGAACACTAATACCGGAAGCCACCGCTGCGCATAAATTCATCGAAACCGTATAAATCCCGGTTAGAAGACCGATACGTCCGGGAAACTTGCCCTTGATCAGTCCCGGCAGCAGCACATTGCACACCGCAATCGACAGCCCGATGATTGCGGTGCCT
The DNA here is from genome assembly GCF_038593145.1 of Paenibacillus sp. FSL L8-0340. Lineage (NCBI taxonomy): Bacteria > Bacillati > Bacillota > Bacilli > Caryophanales > Paenibacillaceae > Paenibacillus > Paenibacillus sp. FSL L8-0340. Next base: position 2,630,134 of record NZ_CP151967.1, on the reverse strand, counting down.
GCGAACAATGTGAGGGTTCCCGAGGCGGAACGGATCAGGATTCCCATCGACAATGCCAGCAGCGCCAGCATTAGCACGTTGGCAAGGCCAAAACGGCGGGCGAGCTGCGGAGCAAATGGGGACAGCAGCGCAAAAGCGAGCAGCGGAAGTGTAGTTATTGCTCCGGCAAGTGTATTGGATAATCCCAGATCATCGCGGATCATCTCCAGCAACGGTCCGACAGAGGTGAACGGGGCCCGCAGCGCCGCTGCGACAAAAACAATGCCGACCACGAGCAGAATACGTTTAGATCCGGCGTTTCCTTGGGATAAGGTGGATAATGAAGTCTGAATCTTGCGGTCTTCTTGCCTTGCTTTCATGAGGCTCCTCCTGATTGCAGCGAAAAAATCCGTTAAGCACCGGGCTTGTACGGAAATGAAGCTGTTTTATGTATCACACTTTGTTACATTATACCCCCTTATGTATGCCGGCGCACAGCTTCTTGGATTCTTAGGATAGCTTAACTATACGGCCTTCCATCTGAAAAGCGGCCGGTCCAAAAGGACCGGCCGCTTTGCTGAAGATTAATTCAGCTGATTATACCCAGAGAGATTTAGTGATGATTACGAGCAGGATGAACAACACCAGAATCGCTCCAGTGGAAGTGAAAGCACCGCCGTATCCTCCAACATTTTCGCTCATGTTAACTCCTCCTTTATACTTGAATACTTTTAAAATATGTGGAAATATCCAGTCTGGTCTGGGTGAAACGACAAGAACTTACTCACTTCCCCTGCAATTTAAATTATTCTTGCGGTTGACAAATCGGACAACCCTCTTTAGTATCCTAAGAATAAAGGTAGTTGAGAATCACTCTCAACTAGAATACATAACATTACAGAAAAGAGTGAACAAGAGATGCTGCGTCGTTTTTTTTCCTATTATCGTCCTTATAAGAAGCTGTTTGTTCTCGACTTCACCTGTGCGGTGGGTGCGGGGCTTTTAGAGCTGGCCTTTCCGGTGGCCGTGAATAAATTTATTGATGATCTGCTCCCCGGACAAGACTGGTCGTTAATTCTGATCGCCAGCGTTGCCCTGCTTGCCATCTACGCTCTTAATACCGCAATGAATTATGTTGTCACCTATTGGGGGCACATGCTGGGAATAAACATTGAAACAGATATGCGCAAAAAGATGTTTGATCATATCCAGAAGCTCTCCTTCCGCTTCTTCGATAACAATAAAACCGGGCATTTGCTCGGTAGGATTACCAATGATTTGAACGATATCGGCGAGGTGGCGCATCACGGTCCTGAGGATGTGTTCATTGCCGTGATGACGCTGATCGGAGCCTTTATCCTGATGGCCGATATCAATATGAAGCTGGCCGTGATCACGTTCATTATCGTGCCGATTATGGCTTGGGTCATCATCCATTTTGGACGCAGCATGACCTCTACCTACCACCGGCTATTCGGCAACGTAGGCAATTTCAATGCCCGGATCGAGGACAATGTCGGGGGAATCCGCGTGGTGCAGTCCTTTGCCAATGAAGAATATGAAAAAGAACTGTTCGCTGTTGATAACCAAATGTTCCGCCAGACCAAATTGATGGCCTACAAGCTGATGGCCAAAAGCTCGTCAGTCAGTTATATGATGACACGCCTGATTACAATTGTGGTCATGGTCTGCGGCGCCTGGTTCTTTATTCAGGGAGAGCTGGAGATCGGGGAGTTTGTTGCTTTCATCCTGTTGTCCAATGTCTTTTTCCGGCCGATTGAGAAAATCAATGCCGTTATCGAGAGCTATCCGAAAGGTATTGCCGGGTTCAAGCGTTATCTTGAGGTGATTGATACAGAGCCGGATATCGCCGATAAGCCGGGTGCGGTGGAAGTCGGTTCGCTGCGCGGAGATATTATCTTCGGAAACGTCAGCTTCGGCTATGACGACAATCGTTCGGTACTGCAGGAGATCAGCCTGAAGGTCAACGCCGGGGATACGATTGCTTTTGTCGGCCCTTCCGGCGCGGGCAAAACCACAATCTGCAGCCTGCTGCCCCGCTTCTATGACGTCACCGGCGGCAGCATCTCCATCGACGGAATAGACATCCGTGACATGAAGCTGAATTCGCTGCGCAAGCAAATCGGGATTGTGCAGCAGGACGTCTTCCTGTTCTCCGGCACAATCCATGAGAATATCGCCTACGGCAAGCTGGATGCGGAGCTTCCGGAAATCTGGGAAGCTGCCAAACGCGCCCACCTGGAAGAGCTGATTAGCAGCCTGCCGGATGGCATGGATACAGTGATCGGGGAACGCGGCGTGAAACTGTCCGGGGGACAAAAGCAGCGCCTGGCCATCGCAAGAATGTTCCTTAAGAACCCTCCAATCCTGATTCTGGATGAAGCCACCTCGGCGCTGGATACGGAAACAGAAGCCGCCATCCAGCAGTCGCTGGCTGACCTGTCGGTGGGCCGTACCACCCTTGTGATTGCCCACCGTCTCACGACGATCAAAAATGCTGACCGGATTATTGTTGTAAACGAAGACGGCATCTCCGAGGAAGGCCGCCACGAAGAGCTGGTCAACGCCGGAGGCACTTACAGCCGCCTGTACCAGGCGCAGTATAATGCGTAAAACGCAGAGAATGAAATAAATGCTCAAGGAAACAATAGCGCAACGTAAGGCCGAGAATTGTCCTATGCAGGAATGATAGGACATAGGACATCATGCAGAAATAAGAACAACCTTCCGCTCTACAGCCCTATGGGCTGATTGCGGAAGGTTGTTCTGCGTTTACCTGCCTCTTTCCCTACCCCTTCACTGCACTGCCGGCCACTCCTTGAATAATGTACCTCTGCCCCAGCAGAAAAACGATAATCATCGGAATAATGCCTGCTGTTGCTGCCGCCATCATGCCGTTGTAGTCTACGTTGTTCTCAAGAATGAAATTTTGCAGGCCAAGAGGAACGGTATATAAATCCTTATCTAGCAGGAAAACCAGCGCATTCTCGTAATCATTCCAGTGCCAGGAAAAGTCGATGACTGCAAGAGTAGCCAGGGCAGGCTTGGCCAGCGGCAGCACCAGCCGGAAAAAGATCCGGAAATGCCCTGCCCCGTCGATAAATGCCGCTTCAGAAATTTCCGCGGGTACGGACAGGAAGAACTGGCGCAGCATAAACACTCCAAAGATCGTGAACATGCCGGGCAAAATCAGCGCCCAATGTGTATTATAGATGCCCGCCCAATCAAACATCAGAAACTTCGGCACGAACAGCACCTGCGGCGGAACCATCATCATCGACAGGTAGACCAGGAACAGCGGCTCCCGCCCCTTGAACTGAATCCGGGCAAACCCGTAAGCGGCAAAAGCAGAGAAGAACACTGCACCGGCCGTGCTGATCAGCGATATTTTCAGCGAGTTCAGGTAATAGGTAATAAAGCTGTCATTCCCGCTCCACACCTTGATATGATGCTCCCAATTCAAGCTGGAAGGAATCCACTGAACCGGATATTTGAACACATCCGCAGGTGACTTAAACGAAGTGCTGATCATCCAGATAAAAGGCACAATCATCAGCAGGGCGAAACCGGACATCACAAGGGTAGCGATGATTTTGCGGATATTGACGGAAGAATCAGCCTTGATCTCCTGCAGGTAAGGCGCTGCCGGTCTAATCGTTGTTTTTTGCATCGGAAATCCTCCTGAAAATTTGGTGGCGAAGCCATCACCCGGACGCTGAACTGTCCACTCAGTAATGGACCCAGCGTTTTTGGCCAACCCACTGGAACACGGTGAAGATCATGATAATCGCGAAGAGCGCCCAGCTTATGGCGGCGGCATAACCCATCTCGTAATAGCGGAAGGCATTCTGATAAATGAACAGCGACAGCACCGTTGTGCTGTTTCCCGGCCCTCCCTGGGTGATCGCCTGAATGATGCCGAAGTTCTTGATCGTCATGATCAGTCCGGTGATCAGCAGCAGAAAGGTTGTAGGACTCACCAGCGGCCAGACTATACGGCGGATGCTCTGCCAAGGACGGGCTCCGTCAATTCTGGCGGCTTCCATCAGCTCTTCGGGAATTTCCTGCAGGGCTGCCAGAAAAATAATCATGTTGTAGCCCAGCATGAACCAGATCCAGATGATGTCAATCGCATACATCGAGGTTTCCGTCGTGGACAGCCACCCTGGCGGATGGTTAATGCCAATACCGCGCAGGAATCCGTTAATCGGACCCGAGGTCGGCTGGAACAGCAGCATCCAGACAAATGCAATGGCTACGCCGCTGGTAATGTAAGGCATGAAATAAAGCGCCCGCAGCGTTTTTTGAAAATAAACAGATTTGTTCAGAATAACCGCCACTATAAAAGCCAGCAGAATCGACACCGGAACGGCCAGCAGAAAGATAAGCGTATTCTTCAGTGCCACATAAAAAAGCTCGTCTCCCAGCATCCTCGAAATGTTGTCCAGACCGACAAAATGAATCTCCGGGTCCATAAATTTGTAATCGGTGAACATCAGATAAAACGAATAGGCGGCCGGTATAATAAAAAACAACAGGACCCCGAGCATATTCGGTCCGATAAACAGATAGCCGAGCCTGCTCTGCCGCTTCATCCATGATTTGTTCATTGTTCCCCCACTCCTTAGCTGTATGATCTCGACCTAAGCATAACAAGCCTGACGGCGGCTTTTAAGGAACATAACCACCGAATGGATATCACAGAATTACTTATTTTGCAGCTTGTTTGCTTAGGGGCATGCGGATGGAAATGTTCTATTCGTGGACAAGTGGAAACGGCTTCGCCGTCCTCAAAAGGACGGTATCCGTTTCAGCGAGAAATAGAAGTTTAAAAAAACCGCTCCCCATAAGGGAACGGTTCTATGCAGCACAACCGGCAGCGGCTTACTGATTCTGCTTCAGCCATTCATTGTGGCGTTTGACCATACTCTGTACCGTTTGTTCCGCGGTCTGGCTGCCAAGGAAATATTTCTCGTATTCCTGGGCGCGCATATCCACGATTTCCTGGGCGATGCTGCGGACAAAGGTTGGCGTCTTATCGCCGTAGAGCACGAACTGAAGCGAAGCTTTATCATAGGTGTCCGCATGCTCGCCGAGCAGATGGGTAATCGCGGTCTGCTGGTCCACCGCATTGGAGGAAGGCAGGCGGCCTCCGGCCGCCATCGGAATCATGCCGCCGTCGGCATACCATTTCAGGAACTCCCAGGCCGCTTGTTTATTTTTGGATTTGGCGTTGATGGAGATGAAGTCGCCCAGTCCGCCGCTTTTGACGAAATCCGCTTCATTATCCGCCAGCCTTGGAACGGGAGCAAAGGCGATGGTGAACTCACGCGGAAAATCCGTCATATTGTTGGAGCTGCGGATCAGCCATTCCCCAATGTTGATCATCGCTGATTCTCCGCCGAGGAACATGTTCTCCACAGGCATCTTGGAGGTCAGCTGCTCGCCAAGCGGCGGGGTGGTGGCATCCTCCTGCATCATTCCGTTCAGCGTTTCAAGCCATTTGATGATCAGCGGATCATCAAGGTTAGAGCTGCCATCCGCCTTGACATAACCGTTCTTCACGAGAACGGAATCCAGCGGATCAACCAGCGAGGCCGTATGCTGCACCAGCCCGTACTTGAACCCCTCCGCCTTCAGCTTGGCGGCATATTCTCTTGCTTCATCCCAGGTCCATGCCGTTGGTAAGGCCAGCCCGGCTTTATCGAGCGCATCCTTGTTCAAGGCAAAAAACAAAGCATTCTTTTTGGTTGGCATCCCGTAGTATTTATCGTCTATTTTCCAGGTAGCAGCATCCGCACCCATTTTCTCGTCGATGTTGTAGTCGCTGAATTCGCCGAGGTCGAGGGCAGTGCCGCCCTTGATGCGTTTATCCAGATTGGTCAGAGTATAATTGACGAACAGATCGACGTTCTGCCCCGTCGAGAGTGCGGTATCAAGCTTCAGGTTGCCGTCATCATCATTGACAAAACGTACGTATTCGACCTGAATCTCAGGATGCTCCGCATTCCAGGTATCCACAACCTCCTGTGGTCCGTTCTCCGGCGGAACGGCACCCCACATGGTTAACTTCACCGCTTTGCTGCCTTCATTCCCCTGCGCTTCTCCACCGGTGTTATTTTTGTTTCCTCCGCATCCGCCCAGTATCCCAAGCATCAGCACGCATGCCGCCAGCAGGGTCAACCCTTTTTTAGTTTTCATCGTTTCTGTCTGCCTCCCCGTTTATGTTATGGATTGTGCTTCCCTTACATCCTAGCAGGGACGCTGGAGGCATTTTAGATACAAATCCATCATCCTGGCGGAACAAATATACGGAATTTGAGCAGGGACCGGGCAAAAATGCTCACACATATTTCTTCTATTCCTCACGGTGGCGGTATTGGCTCGGGGTGCATCCGGTCCAGCGCTTAAAGATTTTGATGAAATAGTTATCGCTCGGAAAGCCCACCCGATGCCCCACCTCATGCACAGGCAGATCGGTCTCCCGCAAAAACACTGCCGCTTTCTCCATCCGCACACCGTGCAGATAATGGATCAGTGTATGCCCGGTTTTCTTTTTGAATAAGGCGCTGATATAATTCTCTCCCATCATTACATAGCGGGACATAGACTTGACTGTAATATCGCGGTCATAATGCTCTCCGATATATTCAATGATCTTGCTAATCTCCGGATGCGAAACAACAGGCCCGGACAGGGACCCGAAGCCGGACAGCGGCTGATTTTTCACCTCATCTTCAGGAAAAGCCGCACCCGGTCCGGGGTTAGCGGTGTCAGGTGCTTCCGCAGAAGCTGCAACAACCGCTGGAATCCCGTCTGCCTCCAAAAGAGCAACATTCCGGTGACTGCCGGCACTCAGCTCGGCGCTAACCTTGCGCAGCGTATCCCGCAATGAACCTACGCTCATTGACAGCTTGAGAATATAATTGGAGGCCCCGTATTCCATCGCTTGGCGGACATATTCGAACTCTCCCATGCAGGTCAGCATAATAAATTTCGTATTCAGACCCGCTTGACGGGTCTGCTTCAACAGCTCAATGCCGTTCAGACCAGGCATCACGATATCCGCGAGCACCAGATCAGGTTTATCCCGCGTGATTAGTTCCAGCGCTTCGGTCCCGTTGCCGGATTCGCCGATAACCATGAAGCCGAGCTCCTCCCAGGAAATAATCTCCCGCACCGACTCTCTTACGAATACCTCATCCTCCACCAGCAGTACGCTCCACATGAGACCTTCCTCCTTTTACTGGATCTTCTTGTCCTGCACATAAGGTGTCGACAGCAGGAAGGGAATACTGAACCGGATCAGGGTTCCCGGTGACAGCTGGAGGATCTCCAGCTCACTTTGGCCCTTGAAGAGCAGCCGCAGCCGTTCCTTCAGGTTGGACAGACCGATCCCCTTACGGGTCCGTGTCACCTGCAGGCGTCTGGATTCCTCCATGCCGATACCGTTATCTCCGACCTCCAGCGTAAGCTGCGCTTTATCATTTCTGTAAATACGGATACTGATCTGCCCCCGTTCAGTCAGAGGCCCGACGCCATGGCGGATCGCATTCTCCACCAGCGGCTGCAGGCTCAGCTTCGGCACCAGCGCATACTCCAGCTCATCGTCAAAGTCGCAGGTTACCTCAAAGCTGCCCTGATACCGGATCCGCTGAATATGCAGGTAAGCCTGAACCAGCTCGATCTCGTCCTTGAGGTAGACCAGCTCAACCTCAGCATTCAGGCTGACCTCCAGCAGCTTGCCCAGCGACACGCACATTTCGGAGATCTCCTCATTCCCGCTGCGGATGGCGCTCCATTTCATCGTGTTCAAGGTGTTCAGCAAAAAATGCGGGTTCATCTGGGCCAGCAGCATATGGAAATGAACCGCCTCCTTCTGCCGCTCCTCTGCCTTCAACTGGGCAATCAGCTTATTCGTGTCATCCAGCATTGTATTGAAGGTCCGGGTCAGCTCCAGCACTTCGCCATGACTCCGGCCTTCGGGGATGCGGATTTTCAGGTTTTTGCGGACGACATCCTTCATCTTGTTCTGCAGATGCGACAAAGGACGGGTAAAGGTAGCAGAGATCATAAAGGCTATGAGTACAAATGCAGCTGTGAAGGCAAAAAACGTCAGGAAATAACGCTGCTTCAGCCCGGAAATTTCATTAAACAACACGGCCAGCGGAATCCGGTTGACCATATACCAGTCCAGCGACTCGATGTAGACATAATTGATCAGTGTGCCGGACTTGTCATCGGTAAGATACGCCTGTGCAGGATGGAGGGCTATTTCCCGGGTGATCTCCGGGGCCAGCACCGCTTTTTTGGAGGAGCGGGCCACAGTCTCTCCCTTGCCGGTAATCAGAAAATAATCCTGACTGCTCAGGGATTCCTTGAGGACGGACTGGAACCAGAAGGAATAATCGATACTGATCCGGGCCAGTCCGTAGCGGTTGCCTCCGCTGTCCTTCATATAGGCATAAAGCGAGAGCAGATAAGGGCTGGTGGATACCTCCCGCAGCATATTGTTCCCGTCCCGTGAATCCCACTGGTAGAACAGGCCTTGGGCTTCTGCGGAATCCAATGTTTGCGCTGCTGCTTCACCCGGGAGGGCAGCCTCTCTTTGGACCGTGCCCTGATCTGCTGGGACAACGCTCCCCAGATGGCGGCGGAAGAGCTCACGGTACGGTTCGTAGGCCAGCGCCTGTTTCGGCAAATAAGAAGTGTATACGCTCTCATGAAAGTCCAGCAGGGTGAAATATACGGAAGGATTGTATAGGAAAAAGCTGTTGTTGAGCATTTTGAATTTTTCTTCGATCAGCGCTTTATTCTCTAGAGGCGACCGGTTGCCTGGCTTTGTCAGAACACTGCGGACCGCCGAATCCTGTTCCAGAAAGATCAGCGTCTTGAAGGCTACGCTCATCTGATCCTCCAGCGTTCCATACATCTGCACCAGCTGCTCGTGGCTCTGCTGGCTGATTTTCTCCTCGACGAGGGATTCAATCTGCCTGTAGTTGTATACATTCAGCACACTGAACGGCAGAAGAATAAGGATGAGAAAAGCGCCGAACAGCCTGTATCTCAGCTTCTGGGGTATAAACATCTTCCAGTCCGGCTTCTTCATTTCCGCAGCTCTCTCCCTTCATTTGTGGGCTTATTATAACATCTGCAGGGGTCACCCGGCTGAAGCTGGAGGAAATTGCATTGTTTTGTCCCATTGCTCCTATAGACCGGGGTTATGATGCACAGATTTGTTCTATGCTTCTACAGCCTATGCCGTTTACGGTATTCCGCCGGACTCATCCCGGTGCTGTTCGTGAACACCCGGCTTAAATAGAATCCGTTCTCATAGCCGCATCTTTCGGCAATCCGGGCCAGGTTCAGTTCACTGTCCTTCAGCAGAAGGCGTGCTTTGGCCAACCGTAGCGATTTCAAATAGGAGGAAGGCGTCTCCTGAAAAGCTGCGCGGAAGCGCCGAGTAAACTGCACGGGACTGAGTCCCAGCTCCCGGGCGAGCTCCAGCAGGCTGAGCGGTTCAGCGGCTCTATCGGCAATGAGGGATGCTGCTTCATCCATCATTGCGTCTTCTGAGAATTTACGCCCTCCGGCTTCCGCCCGGCTCTCCATATGAACCGGCAGCCACAGGTCTTTAATAAGATGCTGCTTCCAATCCCTTGCTGCTGGACTATTGTCTTCACTGAGCTGGCGCAAATAGGCATAGGTCGAGCTTAAACGCTTCGTATCGCTAAGCTGCAGGAGCCCCGGCTGCGGCAGGCTAGCATCATTCTCCGGGGTGAACTGGATGTAATGGAAGGTGAGCGGTGTGATTGTCTCACGAATGAAGGGGGTTCCGGGAGGGCAGACGACCAAATCTGCAAACCCTGCTTCACCGCCATGTTCTCCAATTTCGAAGCGGAACAGCCCCTCCTCTACCGCAAAGGCGACCCAGGAATCATAGCAGTCGCTTGGCAGGGCAAAACTCGTCTTCTGCTTCCAGTAGATATGGTCCAGAAGTTTCATGGCTCCATCCCTTTCTCGAAATAAAGTATATGCTTAATGATATAATCGTGCATTTCAAAAGTAAAGCAGCAGCTTCATTATGAAATTATAGATATGCATTAAGAATATAATCCTAAGAGGTGCTCATTCATGAAGCAGGAGCTAGTGCAAAATGACATTACGGTGATCGGCGGCGGGCTGGCTGGGGTATGTGCGGCAATTGCTGCGGCGAGACTTGGGCAAAAGGTGGCTCTAATCCAGAACCGTCCTGTGCTCGGAGGTAATTCCAGCAGCGAGGTGCGGGTCTGGGTCTGCGGAGCAACAGCACACGGCACGAACCGCTACGCCCGGGAAACGGGAATTATGGGTGAATTGTTCGTGGAGAACCAGTATCGCAATCCGGAAGGTAACCCTTATCTATGGGATCTGGTCGTACTGGAGGCTGTCAAGGCTGAGCCCAATATCACACTCTACCTGAATACGGATGTCCATGAGGTTCTGGCTGAAGGTGACGAGCAGGAGCGGACGATTACTGCGGTCACCGGTTGGATGATGGGTTCGGAGCGGAGAATCACTTTTAAGAGCAGCATGTATCTCGATTGCACGGGTGATGGACTGATCGGATTTCTGGCCGGAGCCAAATTTGCCCTGGGGCGGGAAGCCCGGAGCGAATACGGCGAAGAGTGGGCGCCGGAGATCGCCGATGACATTACGCTGGGCAGCACTATCCTCTTCTATACCAAAGATACCGGCGTACCGGTGAATTTTGTGCCGCCTTCCTTTGCCAAGGACATCTCGCAGACGACGATTCCGATCCGCCGTGTCATTAAGAGCGGTGATTCCGGCTGCCACTACTGGTGGATTGAATGGGGCGGCGAGCATGACGCTGTTCATGACAATGAAATGATCCGCGACGAGCTGTGGTCGGTCATTTACGGCATCTGGGATTATATCAAAAATTCCGGCAAGTTCGGCGCTGAGAATATGACGCTGGAATGGGTCGGCTCACTACCCGGCAAACGTGAATACCGGCGGTTTACCGGAGACTATGTGCTGAACCAGAATGACATTATCGGCCAGCGCGAATTCGCGGACGGCGTAGCCTTTGGCGGCTGGTCGATCGACTTGCATCCGCCGCAGGGGATGTATGCCGACGCCAGCGGCTCCAAGCATATGCATGCCGACGGGGTATATCATATCCCCTTCCGCTCCCTCTATTCCGCCAATGTGCGGAATATGCTGATGGCCGGGCGCGATATCAGCGCCTCCCATGTCGCCTTCGGCACGACACGAGTGATGGCCACCTGCGCCGTGATCGGTGAAGCGGCCGGAACCGGAGCCGCGCTCAGCAGCCGCAAGGGAATCACCCCGCGTCAGCTGCAGGAGCGGCATCTGGAAGAGCTGCGGCAGACGCTGCTGCGCGGCGATGCCTCGATCATCGGGCTGCGCAGCAGCGATGAAGATGATGTCGCCCGCAAAGCGCGGACCACTGCCTCAAGCACGCTGGGCGTGATTGAGCTGGCCCAACCGGGCGAAGCTTATCCGCTGCAGCAGGATGCCGCTGTGCTGATTCCTGCGGATCCGGGAATCAGCGGCTTTCAGCTGCTGGTGGATGCCAAGCAGGCCACTTCGGTTACTGCCGAGCTGTGGGACACCGGGCGCAGGGAAAATTACGTGCCGCATACCCTGCAGGCAAGGGCAACTGCCCACGCCGTAGCCGGTGAGCAGCAATGGCTTACCTTCGATCTGCAGTGGCAGCCGCAGGAGCCGCAAAATGCTTTTATCATCATCAAGGCAAACGATGCGGTCAGTCTGTATCATTCGCAGCAGCCGCATAGCGGCGTACTCGTCTTCTTCAAGGATGAAGAGCCTCAGGTATCTAAGGATCTGGAGGACCACGCCACGGATCAGCCCGTGGTGTTGTGGAAGATGCGGGGCAAAGCCCGCCAGCCGTTCTGCTGCCGGATCGGGTCGCCGACCGACGCCTTCGCAGCGGACAAAGCCGTAAACGGCTATCACCGCCCGTTCGGCGGGCCGCAGCAATGGATGTCGCAGCCGATGGCAGGCGGACAGCCGGAATGGCTGCAGCTGCAGTGGGATTCCGTGCAGTCCATCGCCGAAATCCACCTGACCTTCAACGATGATGTCAACGAAGATCTGGTGAACCTGCATCATCACCGCACGGCTTTTGCCATCATTCCCGAGCTGGTTCGTGACTACCGGGTAGAGGCGTGCGTTACCGGCGGGAAGTGGACTGAGGTTGCAGCCGGAAGCGATAACCGCAAGCGCAAGGTTGTCCACCGTCTGCCGAATCCGGTGCAGGCTGACCAACTCAGAGTACTGATTGATTCGACAAACGGCAGCCGCTATGCGGAGCTTATCGAGATCCGGGTATACGGGGCCGTTCACCAGTAAGCGGTCCGGCATTCCGCAAAGACAAAAAGCAGTATCAGACTTTCGTCCGATACTGCTTTTTGCAATCTGTCTTTGCGTTATTTCTTCGCGATATGCACCTTCAGCAGCTTGCCTTTTACCGTAGTGTCTTTCATCGCTTGCAGCACCAATGCGCCTTTGCCGTTCAGGATGTCTACGTAGCTGACGTTATCCTGGATCGTGATGATCCCGATGTCGTCTGCGGAGATGCCTTCAAGCTTCGCTATGGTGCCGACGAAATCGACGGCTCTGAGCTTCTTTTTCTTGCCGCCGTTAAAATACAGCTTCATGATATTCTCGTTCATGACCTCGGTTTTGCCCGCTTTGCGGACCTGCTGCTTGCCCAGCTTCAGATCGAAGGCCGGTTTGGCGTAGGCCACAGCATCGTCCGAAGGAGCTTTCATTACCGGCAGCCTGAAACCGATATAGCCCTCAATGTCCGCTACCCATTTGTGCTCATTCGGTGTAACGAGCGTGATCGCTTTGCCGCTTTTACCCGCGCGTGCGGTCCGGCCGGTGCGGTGGACGTAGCTTTCTTTTTCCAGTGGAATATCGTAATTGATCACATGGGTGATGTTCTCAATATCAATCCCTCTGGCGGCCACATCGGTGGCAATCAGATAACGGAACTGGCCCCGCTTAAAAGCATTCATGACCTCAAACCGCTCGTCCTGCATCATCCCGCCGTGAATCTTGTCCACCGGATACTCCAGATCGGCCATCCCGCGGAACAAGGCGTTCACCTGATCCTGGGTACGGCAAAAAATAATGCAGCTGTCCGGATTCTCCACGGTGAGCAGATCACACAGCAGCTGGAATTTGGCAGCTTGTCTCACTTCAATCAGCGCATGCTCAATCGACGCTGTCGTGATGCCGCTGGCTTCAATCTCAATATCCGCCGGATTCTGCATATATTTACGGCATAAATTCTTCACCGCCTCCGGCAGTGTGGCGGAGAACAGCATCGTCACCCGTTCCCGGGGCAGCTGCAGGATGATCTTCTCGATCTGCTCAATGAAGCCCATGCTGAGCATTTCGTCGGCCTCGTCGATAACGAGATATTTGATCCGCTGCAGCGGCAGCGTACCGCGTTCAATATGGTCGAACACACGGCCCGGCGTACCTACGACAACATGTGTCTTTTGCGTGAGTTCAATTTTCTGCGGGGCAAACGGCTGTTTGCCGAACAAGGCGACAGCCTTAATCCGTTTGAAGCGCCCGATATTAGTGATATCTTCCTTCACTTGAGCAGCCAGCTCGCGGGTTGGGGTTAGCACCAAAGCCTGCGGCTTGTTCTCCGCCCAATCCACCAGCTCGCAGAGCGGGATACCGAACGACGCTGTTTTGCCGCTGCCGGTCTGCGATTTCACGATCAAATCCTGCCCCTGCAAGGCTACAGGAATCACTTTACGCTGTACTTCAGTCGGCTCCAGATACTTCAGCACATCCAGTGCCCGGATAATCTCTTCATTCAAACCATACTCTTTAAACTGCAGTTCACTCATGTTCACTTCAACCTCTTCTATGCCGATTGTTCCGGTTCAAGCGGGGGTTCCCGCGTTCCTTCCATCTTGTGCATAGTTTCATTATACCAGTTTATGGCTGCCTTGATTCCATTCCTTATAAAATTGCTCCAGAAAGCCCAGCATAAAATCATGCCGTTCTTCAGCCAGCTCGCGGCCATAGGGGGTATTCATCAGGTCTTTCAGTTTCAGCAGCTTCTCATAAAAATGATTGACCGCTGTTCCCTTGGAATAATCGCGGTATTCCTTCTGCAGCGATTCATCGCGCGGCGCGATCTCCGGATCATACACCGGACGTCCCTTCGCACCCGAGAATACCATCGTTCTGGCAATGCCTATGGCGCCAAGCGCATCCAGCCGGTCTGCATCCTGCACAATCCGCCCTTCTAAGGTCGACATCGGTTCTCCTCCACCGCCGCTGAAAGACATCGTCTCAATGATAAGCATGATATGTTTGATTTGGGCTTCATCCGCCAGGTGTTGCTTTAGCCAGTTATGTACTTTATCCAGTCCCGCTTCCTTGGAAGGGTTCAGCTTCTCGTCAGCAACATCATGTAATGTCGCAGCGACCGTACAAATAAAAACATCCCCCTGCTCCATCTCCGCAATCAGCGCTGCCGTATTCCGCACACGTTCTGTGTGAAACCAGTCATGACCGGTGGAATCTCCGGCCAGCTGCTCCTTCGCAAACCTTTCAGACTCGGCAATAAGTTGTGTATGATTCACAGTAAATCCCCCTTTTCGTTCAATTGATTATTCTAAACCATCTGCAGTATCACACTTGCATGGATTTTCACTATCCGCTATAATGTGCTGTAATCCAGTCTGAAAGGGAGTTGATTCCAGTGAACAGCACAAACAGCATTACCATCATACAGAATCAGCTTCATCATCACAAGCAGCGTTAGCACTCCTGAACATCTATCAGGGAGGGCTAACGCATTTCGCGTTTGACCTCCCTGCGGCATTCATAAGCGCGCAGGACCATGAGGTCCGGCGCGTTTTTTTATGCTGAATTATATTTCGAGGTTAAAGGAGCTGCTTAACATGCAAAACATTAAAGGAACCTACGATTATTTCGGCCGGGAGCAAGCGGTCAGACAAAAGGTACAGGCTGTGCTGCGCGGGCTGTTTGAAAGCTATGACTTTGAATCCATGGATACAACACTGCTGAATGAGCTTGAATTACTGACCTCCAAATATGCCGGTGGAGACGAAATCCTCCGCGAAATGTACCGGCTTACCGACCAGGGCGGCCGCAGACTGGGACTGCGCTACGACCTGACGATTCCCTTTGCCAAGGTGATTGCCCTCAATCCGGGGATGGAGTTCCCCTTCAAGCGGTATGAGATCGGCAAGGTGTTCCGCGACGGTCCGGTCAAAAAAGGCCGGCTGCGCGAATTCCTGCAATGTGATGCCGATGTGGTCGGGATTGCCGGTCCGCAGGCTGAAGCAGAGCTGATGCAGCTGGCCGCCGAGGTATTCCGCAGACTGGATATTGCGGTGGTGGTCAAATGGAACAACCGCCGGTTCCTCGGCGAGATTCTGGAATCGGCAGGGGTCCCGGCGCAGGAGCACCTCTCCGTGATGCTGACCCTCGACAAGCTCGCCAAAATCGGCATCGGCGGCGTGCTGGCGGAGTTGTACGATAAAGGACTAACTCCGGAGGCCTTACTGGCGATTACCGCTTTGCTGGAATCCGGCAACCCGGGTTTTGAGGAGCTGACGCGCAAATATGGACTCGCCGGCCGCCCCGGAGCGCTGGAAGTTCTCGCTCTGAAACAGCTGATTGAAGAAATTGGCCTGGACGGCTTCTGTGTCTTCGATCCATTCCTGTCACGCGGCCTATCCTTCTATACCGGGACCGTCTATGAAATCTTCGACGCCTCCGGTGTTTATACGTCCAGCCTTGGGGGCGGAGGAAGATATGATTCCATCATTGGAAAGCTGGTCGGACGGGAGGATATCGAATATCCTACGGTTGGCATTTCATTTGGCATGGAGTCGATCATGGCCCTGCTTGGAGAGCGTCCGGTGCAGCAGGAGCCGCCTGGAGTATGGATCGTTCCCATTGGCGGGAATATGCCTCAGGTCTTGCTCGCCGCTGCAAGGCTGCGGGCCGCAGGCATCCGCGTAACCGTAGATTCCGGTACCCGGAAGCTGAAGAAAACGATGGCCGCAGCCTCAGCAAAAGGCATCCGCTATTGTCTGCTGCTCGGCGAAAGCGAAGCCGCACTCGGCAAGCTCCGTCTCAAGGACATGTCTGCACACAAGGAGGAACTGCTTACCGTGGAGGAAGCAATTTCGCTCATTTCCAGCTAATTCTCCTGGACCCGCAAAATTCCCTCTAATCATTTCACTTCCTCGGGCTTAAGTCACCTCGAACAAAAAGGGAGCACTCTTTAAATATTCCCTGAGATACGCCTGGGAATATGGCTGCTGCTCCCGCAGTCCGGGGACTTCCGCCGGGTTCGAGGCATGATGGCTGTAATTTCCGATCATAATCATAACAAAAAAACATTCCAGTCTACGCACATATCCGCTTTCCAGCTTCTTCCGGCTTGCATAACCTTCAATAAACCGCTTGCGCTGCCCAGGGGAAAGCTCCAATAATGCGGCAGCCAGATCGTAGAGATAGTACCCGTAACCGCATCTCCCAAAATCTATCGGATAGGGCTGCTCCCCGGCAAACACAACGTTTCCGCTATGCAGATCTCCATGAATCAGTCCATATTGATCTTCGTTTGCCTCCATGTCCTCCAGTTCGGAGAGGATTTTTGCAGCAGCTAACTGATAAGTCTTCCACCCCGTTTCAGATACAAACCCGCTGTAATAACGTCCCAGCTTATCCATCTCACGCGTAAAGCTCTGCTCACCCCATACAGGGCGGATAAACCCAGCCGGAGGAACGAATCCGGCAGCGGCGATGTGTAAGTCTCCCATCATAGCTCCCATATCGAATAATCTTTGGTCCGTCATTTGCCCGTCAGCAGGCTCCCCTTCGACCCAGCGGGTAAGTGTAACCCATAAGGAAGAGGCATCCTCCGCGGAATCTGCCTTGAGGATATAAGCGCCTTCTGTATTGGCCACCCCTTCCGGCATAGTCAGTCTCTCCACCCGGTTCAACGCCTGAAGCAGCATCAGCTCCGACTGAATCTCTGCATAGCTCATCCATCGCCCGTGCAGCCGCAGCAAATAGCTTCCGGTGCTTGCCGTCTCAATCTTATAAGTGATGTTATCGGACAGACCAATATATGAAATTGCGGTCCAATCCAGCCCATACTGCGGCAGTGCCCACATCACCATGCTCCTTGCCTGCTCCAACAGAAGCTGTCTATCCTCATCCGTATCACAGCGAAAAGCTTCGAACATTCTGCTTCCTCCTTAACGAATATGTCCGTTTATTATAATGGCAGCGCCGCTTTGCTAATAGATAGACAACTCTTCTAAAGAGATTATTGCACAAAAAAACCGCATCGGACTGTTCATCCCATACGGCATTTTGTGAATCTATTTTTTGCAGTAGATAATTTTTTTGATGCTGTCGTAGGACAGACAAAATTGCTCGGAAAGTTCACGGGCGGTAGCCCCGCCGGCATGCTGCTCCCTGATTTCATTGTTTCTCGCTATCAGATACCTTCGGCTGCCCGAATTCTCGCCCCATTTCTTCCGCACGCCTTCAGGCTTCGGAATATAGAGCATTCCACCGTGAATATATTTCTGAATTTCCTTCAGCAATACTTCCGGCAGAATCACATCTGCGTTAACATATTTCATTTTATAGCCCGCTCCTTAAAATTAGTAAACGTTTTAAGGGAGCAAAGTCTATAGGAGAAACCATTATCTTCTACAAGATAACTTATGCGGTAATCTGCTTACAGCTCTATACAAACAACCGCGGTTGTTAATCTATAGACTTTGCATAGAGCTGTGTGCCGAAACTTGTCATGATCCTGTCTCCCTTCCGCTCAAATCCGGCAATGCTTACATTTAATTTACCATATCATGACTTGAAGATGAAGACGCAGGCCTTCACCCCTTTTTGAAGAAGGCCTTATTATACCTTCATCTGTCTCTTCAAGTACCACTCCCGGTAGTCCTTGGGATTTCTGCCGCTGTACTTCTTGAAGGCGCCTATAAATTCGTCTGTCACGGAATAACCTGCCAGCATTGCGATCTCAGAGCATTTCAGTGCATTTTCCCGCAACTGCTGCTCAGCCTGGGCCATTCTCAATTTAGTGACATAGTCGTTCAAAGGAATGCCAACATGCATTTTGAATATCCGGCTGAGCTCGGTTTCAGATACATGAAATAACGCTGCGAGAGATGGAGCTTTCAAGTCGCAGGCAAAATGTTCTTTCACGTATTTCCTGATAGCCTCGGCCAGCTCTCTTCCACCGGATGCCTGCGTCCTTCTCACTTCCGCCATGACCAGCTGCCCTAGTTCCAGCAGCAATTCCTTTGCATGTTCACTCGATGTGCAGGCGGCAAGCGTCATTTGGCTGTTCCATAAATATTTTTGGAGCGTAGTGCCTCCGTATTCAAATTTCCCTGCAGCTCCACCTAGAATCAGCAGCGTACGCTGCGCCAAAAAGCGGCAAACCTCAAGTTGAGAGGCCGCACCATCCTCCAGAGTGAACAAGGAATCCAGCTCCAGACGGAAAGCAGCACTAGCTGGCTGTTCTAGACTCAACGTCAGCCTCTGCACCGTTGCCTGGTTAAATGCAGTCAACCGGTCACCGGCACGGCTCTGGAGAACCAGCCCTATTGTGCCGCTGCCGGGAATAGCGCTGCGGCTCCCGCTTAAAGCCAGTAAACACGAGGCATAACCGTTCTTTAACCGCTTCAGTCCTTTGTGCTCAGCACCGATTCCTGCGGCAAGCCCCAGCCTCAATTTGCTCTCGATATTCTGCTCAAGCTCTCTGGCGAAGTGCTCAGCTCTGTCATTCTTATGTGACGCATTGTCTTTCATGACAATCAGGAAATACATTACCGGGCTAATGCTTCCGACATCGCAGAACGGATACACGCCCTTCCACCCTGCCGCCGTCCTGTGGCAGATCTGCTGGAAATCCTTGTAAAGCTGATTCCGGCGCTTCCGTGGCTCTCCTATTTCTCCTGCCGGAATCTGCAGCTCTACGGCTGCAAATTGCAGCTTCACTCCCTCATCGGCCAGCGGATGGAGCTGAAGCTGCCGCAGCCGTTGTTTCACCTTCTCCGGACTGAGCCACGC
This sequence comes from Paenibacillus sp. FSL L8-0340, assembly GCF_038593145.1. NCBI lineage: Bacteria > Bacillati > Bacillota > Bacilli > Caryophanales > Paenibacillaceae > Paenibacillus > Paenibacillus sp. FSL L8-0340. The sequence goes on along the minus strand of NZ_CP151967.1, from coordinate 2,610,961 downwards.
TTCCCGGACCATCTGCAGCAGAAAGCTCTCCTGCATAAGCCGTAGCTGATCCAGCCTGCGTGTTTCTCTATCGTTAGCGGTTAACAGGGGAAATGCTAATCTTGCGCCATCCCCATTCAACTCTGCTTGATTATGGCTGTATTCCTTCTCTTCGTCCCCGAGTGTTATCTTAATCATTACATCCCCCCCATATCAGCGGTTCTCTGCTGTATCCTAACCATAGTATGGTCAAAAATTGGATGTACCTATCAATAGATGTAATGATGATGAACAAAAAAAAGAACCCCGCCAGTGTGGGCGGGGTCTAAGTTATAGCTTTATATTTTAAATTTCTCCACCAGTCCCTGAAGCTCTTTGGCGCTTTGCGTATTTTCGTCGGCCATCTTCGCCTCATCGAATGTCTTCTCTACAATATCCGCCGTCTTCTCGGCAATATCCTGCACGCCGATTGCACCTTCGTTGACAGTAGCTGCCACCTCATTCACCGCAATCGCGATACTTGATACCGTCTGATCCAAGTGATCTGCGGACTCCTCGAACTGGTTCATGAGCGTGTTGATGATGGAGGCGTCACTGTTGTACTGTTCGCTGACCTCTGTCAGGCGCTCATAATCACCCAGCACATTATGGTCAATAAACGTAAGCATGGCTTCAGAATTTTCTTTCATCTGCTCTACGGAAGAGTATACATTCTTGACGACATCCTGAATTCCCGCTGCCGTTTCGGAGGATTTCTCTGCCAGCTTGCGGATTTCACCCGCAACTACCGCAAATCCCCGCCCTGCTTCGCCCGCGCGGGCAGCTTCAATCGCCGCATTTAAGGCGAGCAGATTGGTCTGGCTGGTAATCGACAGAATGGTATCTGCCAGGAGATTGATTTCATTGATCGCGCCCGACTGCTCAATCGCCTTCTCCATTTCGATACGCACCGATTCGTAAATCCGCTTGGCATTGTCCGTAGACTGCACGGCGTCATGCTGCAGCACCAGTGCCCGCTCGATAATTTGGCTGGTCACTTCCGACCCTTCCTTGACCTTTCCGGAGATCATTCGGACATTGTTCTCGATCTCATGAATCGCTGCTGTCATCTCCTCTGTTGAAGCTGCCGTCTCTTCCATACCTGCCGACAGCTGCTCCGTCGTGGCTGAATTGTCATGCGCATTCTCTCTGACATCAATGGACAGCTTCTCCAGCGTTTCCGCATTGTCCAGCACCTTCGTGGAGATGGTGATCAGGCTTTCAGCCATTTCCCGGAGTACAGCGCGGGTATGGAACATGGCTTTGGCAATGATTCCAGTTTCATCTTTGTTCTTCAACAGATACTCATACTGCGCATCGTATTTGAGTTCCAGCTTAGCGGTCTGGTTAATCATCTCTGTCAGCTTGATAATCGGGGAAGAAATTCTGCCGGCAACAAACAATCCAATGATCAGAGTCAGCAGCAGACTCCCCAGACCAAGCAGGATAATATAATGCGTCATATTGTCTACAGGCTGCATGACCTCCCCGACATCACCAGTCAGCACCATTGTCCAGTTCGTTTCGGGAATGACGGTATAAGCAGCTTTTTTCTCCGCATCACCGATGCTATACTGCACTTTGCCGTCTTCAACCTTCTCTCCGGCTTTCACACGTTCCACAACAGCCTTGATCTGCTCATTCTCGACAGGCAAGCCAATCTTCGTCTCATCGGGATGATACAGTATATTTCCGGTCTCATCTACCAGATAGACGTACGAGGAAGGGGCATTTGCCACATTGGCACCGGACAAGTATTTGATAATACTATTCGCATTGACAGCCGAGGCGACAAAGCCGATCATTTGGCCGCCGTTGGTCACCGGTTGCACAAACGCTACAACATAAGCCCCTGTAGCTTTCGATTTCAAAGTTTCACTGATGACCGGGGCACCGGTCTCAATCACGCGCTTTGCATAACTTCTTTCGCTGAAATCCGTACCCACCAGCGCCGTGTCGCTATCTGCTACCGCAATCCCCTTCATATCGGATACAAATATATGTTCAAGATTGCCGGCATCCTTCACGATGCCTTGCAGCCTGGTGTTCACTTCGGCCTGCAGCTTATCTCCATCTGCTATTCCGCCGGTTTTGTTTTGTTGCAGCAGTTCAATAATTTCGGTCTGTCCGGCCACCAGAGCCATATTGCGTTTCTCTTTATCAATCATGGCCGCTATGGTTTCCGCTTTATTGGTGTTGACTTGCTTCATTGCAGATTCGGTAAGGCCCAGAATGGTGTTAGTGGATTTGCTATAGGTGAAAGCCCCCATGATTACAGTAGAAAGCAGGGTAACGGCAATCATCATAACTGACAGCTTCATACGAATTTTCATAATTTTCTACGTCCTTTCATACTGGTCTTATAGTCCTGGTTATCTTCCTATTTCTATGTAATTTGTTACATTTATTATCGGTATTCCTATGAAAACAGTGAAGATGAGATGTAGAATTTCAGAAAATAATAGCGTATTTCGTCGAAGAAAACAGAAAATTACATTCTATATCATTTTTATACAGTTCAAAAAAAGCAGGCCGGAAAGATATTCCGCCTGCTTATCGTTATATTACTTCTATGAGGAGATCTTCGTTTCCGTTGGAGACATTAAGGTTGACTGTGCTACAGTATCTTCGGATTGCATGCGTCTCACCCTTCTGCGGATTACAAATCCTGAGCATGCGGCCAGAATCTGCTGGAAGAGCATCCCGGAAATGACCGGGAGCGCAACAGCAGGAGGGAAATACTTCACCGCCAGCACAGCCCCCGCGCTCAGGTTGCGCATTCCGGAGTTAAACTGCACGGCCACCGAATTTTCATAATCCCAGTGAAAGCGGCGTGACACTAAGGCTCCGATCACATATCCTAGCACAACTGTTCCAAAGGTGACGAATAGGATCAGCGCGAGTTTGCCGTCCGGATGCTTTAAATACCGGGCAATACTGGCGCCGTTAATTGATACAACGATAAAAAGTCCTACTTTGACAAATGGAGCCAGCGGCGGACCATACACTTTCCCGGCCGTTCCCTTCGACCATTGATTCAGCAGCATTCCCGCCAGAGAAGGCAATACGACCATCCACAGCAGCCCCTTCATCATTTCCCCGAGCTGGATTTCCACGCTTGCCCCCATTAGCAAATGCAGTGTACCCGGTACGATCAGCGGTGACAGCAAGGTGTCAATGAGAATCAGCGCTAGCGTAAGTGCCACATTGCCGCCATGCATGGATACCCATACCACGCTGACGACTCCAGTCGGTATGGCGAACAACAGTACATAACCCGTAACCGTATAGGGATCGCCAGGAAAAAAAACCTTCGCCGCAATCCAGCCGATCAGCGGCATAACCACATGCAGAATGACCATCAGAATAATCAGCTTCTGCGGTTTGAGCAGTACGGCCAGCAAATCGCGAAAATTAGACTTGAGACTGCCAATCAGTGTCATGAAGGCAAATATCCACGGCACCAGCCAGGTAAAGGGCAGAAGCCTACTCTCGTTCAGAACGCCAAACGCGATAGCAGCCGGTGTCAGCAGCGGCATTATTTTTTCCAGCAACGTATTGGAACGCAGCAATCCATTCCTTATTCCATTGAGCATCTTCTTCTACCTTCATGTATGCAGCGGCATACAAGCCTTCTCCATAGATTTCACATTACAGACTCTATTGAAATCTTAACAGATTCTCATGATATCTCTGCCTGTTAATCATGGCAATTTGCAGAAAACTACGCCATGCTGTTCGCAATCCCCACGACAATCCAGGACAGAATCAGGATTACGTTGCCCCATAGCAACAGTTTCTCGGGGGCTGCAAACCCTTTCCACTCCCCGTCTCTGAGGCCCCAGGCATTGCTGATAATTAAGGACAAGCCGTTAAAAGGCGAGCCCCCTTAGCGACATAATCTTTGTAAGTCATTGTGGGATGAAATTCACAAGAAATATCTCACGCCGGCCTATCACATCGGCAACAAAAACAGACCGCAGCTGGAATGCCGCGGTCCTGTCTGCTGCTGAGCTGCTGAACCGGCTCCTCCAAGCTGAATCCGGTTCGTCGCAGCTCTCTATAGGCCTTGCGGAAACAACGCGTCCAGCGCCGGGCAAGGCTGCTTCTCCAGAAACTGCGAGAGCGGCTCAGGCATGTTGCTGTACAGCTCGTTCAGCGAGGTTCCCTGATAAATGTTGCCGATGATTACCGGGTGGCAAAGCTCGGAGATCAGAATATCGCCGTTGCCATGCAGGTGCAGCTGTTTCTTGCCTTCTATGCAATGCGGGAAATATACCCCAGGCTGCTCTTGGAAACCAAGCGCTTCCATAAAGCGGTCCATACAGGTGAAGTAGAGCGTTGTATCTTCTTTTTTGCGGTCAATCAGCTCATTCACGGCATTCTTCAGCTGTTCGCGGGCAGCAATGGCTTTCCAGCCGGTATGGCCCATGATGATGCTGTTCTGAATCTCGTGCGTTCTAACGCCCATAGAGTAGACATGATCGCTGATTTCTTTCATATTGTCCTGTGTTTCATTGAACAGCAGCGTTTCCAGCACGACATCCACACTTGTCTTGGCGAACATCGTGATGTTCTCTCTGATTTTGTCATAGACGCTTGGATGAATGTTGTAATAACGGGAGAAAGCATCCGCTGTCGTAAAATTGAACGAGATATGGATCGTAGTCAGCCCGGCAGACACCAGTTGTTCGATGCGCTCCGCATTCAGCAGACTACCGTTGGAGTTCAATTGGGTCTGGATGCCCCGGGAAGCGCAGTAGGATACAATTTCAACGCAGTCCTGAAACTTCAAGGTGACTTCACCGCCGGAGAGGCGGACCCGCTTCAGCCCGGGAAGCTCCTCCAGGATACGGATAACCTCCTTGCCATTGATGCTCTGCCCGTCGTTTCTATTATATGCACAGCAGTAATCACAGCGGAAATTGCAGTTCGAGGTCACGCCAACCTCCAAACCTTCCAGTTCATACGTCAGCGGTTTGTCCAGCTCCAGTGATTTATATTTCATGCTCATGTTTGATAAGCCTCCTGAAAATAAGATTTCCTGCTCAAGGGTCAACCTTAGAGATTATAAAGGTTTGCAGCTCAAGTTAATGTGATATTTGTTGTATAAAGAACGCAATCTACACTGCTGCCTTCCCTGGAAATAGCAAGAAGAGGCTGCCCGGCGGGCAGCCTCTTCTTCCAAACCGACTCACATTATCTTCAATCTTCGGATTCAATCTATGATTTCCGGCAACTCTACCATTCTACAACTCTACCGATTTGCTCATCTCATTCCAAACAGGCTGTCCGATCAGTCCAAGCCGCCAGATGGCGATGCCTTTGAGGCCATACCGTTTGGCCAGTCCAATCTTGGCGTTGACGGAGGTTGCATTCTCACTGTATACGGAGATTCCGAGCACCAGCTTACTTTTATCCACCTGCTGCAGGGCCAGACGAATGCCTTCATCCACTTTGTTCATCGGCTCCGGACCTGACTCATCCTCATACGCATAAGCCATAATCACCAAATCATCGGCCAGCGATGCCAGCGTCTTATAATCATACCCTTTGTAGGAGCCGTTCAGCGGGGGAAGAATAACGGTCAGCTTAAGACCTGCCGCCCGCGCCATTACGGATAATTTTTTGACAAAAACATTATATTGGCTCTGTACCAGCTTCTTGTCGCCGGTCATCCCCAGCCCTTCCAGATCAAGCCCGATTCCCTTAAAGCCTTTCTGTGAAGCCAAATCAACAATGCTGGTAATCGTCTTCTGCTGAAGCTCAAGATCTTCCATATTCTTGGTCAGCTCCAGCTCTTTGTCCCCGGAATAAACCATCAGGTAAGGCGTGGTGCCTCCAGCAGCGGCATTCTGGACGATGGACTCCGGTGTCACATCGCCGTCAGCCTTCGGCCACCAGAAATCCGTACTGGCCGTAGTAAATTGTCCGCTGCGGTCGATCCGGCTCCACCCAAAGGCGACCGCGCTAAAATCAGGAATACGCGAAACCTCGCTATAGGCTCCCTGCGCATAAAATCCGAGCGTATACATATCCTTCTTCGGCGAAGTGATCGATACAGTTTTGCTCGCCTGATTCCAAGATACCGCTGCGCCAAATTGCTGGCCAAAGAAGCTGAGCGGGATCATCGTGGTGCCCCGGATATTTTGCGGAGCTACAGCCAGCTTCACGGTTGCGCCGTTCACCGCTGCATCTTTGCTGCCGAGTGTAAGGATAACCTTAGTGTTCCCGGCGGCACCGCTTGTGGCTGCTGTGATTTTACGTGCGGCCTGGTCCCATACCACCGGAATTCCCAAAGCTTCCGCGATCGCCCGGAACGGAACCATCGTTGTTCCGCTCATCACCGCAGGTTCAACCGGAAAAGGCAGCGGATATCCGTCCAGCATAATGCTGACACCCGCCGGGGCAGCCTGAGTCGGCTGGGCAGGCAAAGCGGCAAAGCCGCTTACAGAGATTGCTGCACATAATAGCAGCTTAGTTAAGCGTTTCATGTATAAATTCTCCATTCTATGATAGGATGACGAGTCTCTCAAACCTAGTTCAGTTCCGTCTACCATTTTACCAAAATAGTTATTTTTAGCAAATTAATAGATTGTAACTATCACATAAACGCGCTCAAAAAGACGCCGACAGCCCGTTCCGCATCCACATCAACGGCAACCTCTATGAATTCACCGGCTTTGGGCTGTGCCCGCAAATCGGCAACGACCATTCCGGCGGTATGCTCACCCCGGGTCTCCACGCGGACCTTCATCTGGCGGCAGGTCAGCAGGTCCGGCTGCAGCGCAGCCATCAGGGCCAGCGGATCATGCAGCGGTGCCGCACCTATCAGATAATTCGCTTCACGGTAGAAATTAAAATAATACTTCAGGGATTCGTCCATGAAGTCAATCAGGGCTTTGTTCTCTTCCTTGCCGAACTGCCTCAGAAGCTCCAGATGCTCTGTGGTGATGAGCGTCTTCAGCGTAACATCCAGCCCGACCATCAGCACGGGAAGCCCGGAGGTGAATACACGGTCGGCCGCTTCCGGATCTCCCCACAGGTTCGCTTCCGCAACCGCCGTAACATTGCCGGGCTTAAAGACGGTACCGCCCATGGCGACTACTTTCTTAAGTTTCCCGGTTAGAGCCGGGTCCAGGTCAAGCGCCAGCGACAGGTTGGTCAACCGTCCCAGCGTTACGAGTACAATCTCGCCGGGATTCTCATCCGCCAGGCGGACAATAAATTCGGCTGCCGTTTCCAGCACCGGCCGCTGAGACGATGGAGGCAGCTGAACACCGCCAATCCCGTTCCCACCGTGCACATGGGTCGAGAAGCCGCCCAGCTCGCGGACGAGGGCTTGGGACGCGCCAAGGGCTACGGGAATCTCATAACCGGGATTGGCCAAAGCCAGCAGCCTGAGTGTATTATCTGCCGCCTGAGCGACATCAATATTCCCGAATACAGTAGTGATTCCTTCCACAACCACATCTGGAGTCCGCAGGGCATATAATATGGCCAATGCGTCGTCAATGCCGGTATCACAATCAATAATTATGCGGGTTGTACTCATCTCTATTTTTCCCACTCCCATTATGTATCCATATCATAGATTTCATCTTAACACGGGTATCCCAAGGGCTCAATGCCAGGACTGGTCAATGGGATACATTAAAATGAAAGCGTATCAGCAGGCGCAAAAAAGCCCGCCGTATCCTCTGAACATGGCAGTGTTCAAAAGAGATACGGCGGGCTTATCGCTAACGCGTAAACCCTTATTTTACATAAGGTGCTGCAGCCTGACTGAAACGCTCCAGTGCTTCGGCCAGAATAGAACGCGGGCAAGCCAGATTAATCCGCAGATGCCCTTGTCCCTCCGTGCCAAAGACTGATCCTTCATTAAATGCCACTTTGGCTTCGCGGTACATCAGATTCTTCAGACCCTCAGTGTCCAGTCCAAGTGCGCGGCAATCGATCCACAGCAGGTAAGTAGCCTCTGGCGTCATTGGTTTCACCTGTGGCATGTGCTCCGCGAGGTAGCCGATGGCATATTCCGCATTGCCGCTGATATGCTGTATAAGTTCATCCAGCCATTCTCCACCTTCATTGTATGCCGCTTCCACAGCCTCTGGTGTGAAAAAAGCCGACATGTGCAGGCTGAGCGTCTTAAGCTTGTACTCAAATTTCCGCTGCAATTCCGGATTGGAGGTTACGATGTAAGAGGTCTGCAGGCCCGGCAAATTAAACGTCTTGGTAGCGGCCAGCGTGGTCAGTGTAATATTCGACAGCTCCTCCGACAAGGAAGCGAACGGAATATGCTTGTGGCCCGGCATAGCCATATCACAATGGATTTCATCCGAGATCACCGTTACCCCATACTGCAGGCACAGTTCTCCAAGACGCAGCAGTTCTTCCCGCTCCCACACCCGGCCTCCCGGATTATGCGGGCTGCACAGCAGCAGCAGCTTGGCGCCACCGGCCATCAGCTCTTCCAGTTGGACATAATCCATAACATAATGGCCGTCTTCGAGTTTCAGCGGATTAATGGCCACCTTGCGGTCATTCATCCGGATCACATCATAAAAAGGATAGTAGACGGGCGACTGCAGAATCACCTGATCTCCCGGCTTGCTGAACAGCTCTACCGACAGGCTGAGCGAGGTAACGATTCCGGGGGAATCCGTAATCCAGTCCTTTTGAATCTCCCAGTCATGGCGTCTGCGGTACCAGCCGGCAATCGCCTCTTTATAGGAATCACTCGTCACGCTATAGCCGTATATTCCCTCCTGAACGCGCCGAAGAATCGCTTCTTTCACGGCAGGCGGGCTCTCAAAGTCCATATCCGCTACCCAGAGCGGAAGAATCTCCTTGTCTCCGAACAGCTTCTCGGACTGATCCCATTTGTAGGAGCGGGTATTGCGGCGGTTAACTACTTTGTCAAAGTTATACTTCAAGTGAGGTTCCTCCATCCATTACGGCTTTTCAGATTATTGTATCACAGGGGACATCTTCAGGCACCTCTCGCATTAACTCCTATCCATCAAGTGGAAACGGCTCGCCGTCTTCAAAAGGACGGTATCCGTTCAGTGAGAAATAGAAGGATAATTTATAGCGTGAAGCATATAAATTCTATACTTCAAAAAAGGCCAACCGGATTCCTCCGATTGACCTTCAACTTCACTTCTCCACCGGAACCCGCTGGATTGACTTCCCTACCTGCTTCAGAATCTCCGCCATCGAAGCCGCATCATTCACATCATAATCGTCAATATTCAGGCGCAGCACCGGGCAGGCGCTGAACTCGCCAATCCACTGCGAATAACGCCCGTGCATATGCTCCCAGTAGGAGACATCGGTCTGAATTTCCATCTCGCGGCCACGTTCATTGATGCGGGTCAGGATCGACGGCAGGCTGCCTTCAATATAGATCAGCACGTCAGGATGCGGGAAATAGGGCGTCATCACCATAGCCTCGTACAGGCTGGTGTATGTTTCGTAGTCCGTTTTGGACATCGTGCCCTGATCGGCATGCATTTTAGCGAAAATTCCGGTGTCCTCATAAATGGAGCGGTCCTGCACAAACCCGCCGCCCAGCTCGAACATTTTCTTCTGCTCCTTGAAGCGTTCGGCCAGGAAGTAGATTTGCAGATGAAAGCTCCATCGTTCAAAATCATGGTAGAACTTCTCCAGATACGGATTGTGGTCTACCTGTTCCAGCGAAGTCTGAAAATTGAGACGTTTCGCCAAAGCTCCGGTCAGTGTGGACTTTCCGACACCTACCGTACCGGCTACTGTAATAATTGCGTTATCAGGGATGTTGTATGGGTTCATTTCATAAGCTCCTTTAGGTGGTCGGCGATTGCGGCAAAGTCTTCTTGGTTTCCCACAAAATCTACCTTAGTTCCGTCGATAGTCACAATAACGGTTGACGGTTCGCTGACGGCCAGAGAAGCCATCGCATCGTCGTAATCCTCTATTAATTGCTGCAGATATGCAGGAGCAATCTCCTCTTCGAACGGGCGGCCGCGCTTGGCGATTCTGGTAAGCAGCGTATCAAGATCCGCTCTGATATAAAGAATGATATCCGGTTTCGGCAGATCATCAGTCAGCACATGATAGATTTCGCGGTATTTGTCACGTTTGGTGCCTTTCAGCGTCCGCTCGCCAAAAATCAGGTTCTTATAAATATGATAATCCGAAATAACCGGCTTGTTCTTAGCGATGTACTCGTTCACGGTATCTTCAAGCTGCTTATACCGGTTGCAGAGAAAGAACATTTCAAGCTGGAAGCTCCAGTCGTCCATGTTTTGATAGAACTTGTCCAGGAACGGATTCTCCTCCACAATTTCTTTGATGACCGGAAGCTGCAATTCACCGGCCAGCATCGTGGCAAGTGTTGTTTTACCGGCTCCGATCGGGCCTTCCACTGCTATAAAGGGTGCATGTTTCATTAACGCTGATTTCCTCCTCAGGTACGGACAATGCCGGGTAAAGCATGCTGTGATTATTCCATTAAAAAACAGACTAAACTATTGTATCACAGGAGGGCTTTCTGTGAACGGATGAATTCGTGATTTTTACAATCATGAGGTATTAGATCGGTTAGGAAACTTTTTAACCAGTCCTTGCGTCTAACCTTACAGATTGTTTTATTTCCTATATAAGTCAATTACGCAAATTACCGAGGAGGATTTCCGTGAAGAAATGGACGATGACTTTATGCTTGTTGCTGAGCTTAACCGCTTCAATGGCTTCAATACATGCATCTGCTGCCGGGACTGCCGGGACTGCCGAAACTACTGCCACAACAGCCGCAGCAACAGTGCAGGCAACTGCCGGCATTAAGTCCTATGGACCAGAATACCTGATTAAAAATGACGGAAGCCTTTGGATATGGGGTGACACTAAATCGGTGCCTACTCTGCTTCCGGGGCTGAAGGATGTACAAGCCGCCTATGGGTTTGGCCTACAGGCCGGAGGGCTGGCTGTCACAAAGGATAATGCCGTGTGGCGGTGGCAGACCAACCCTAAGACTCTGGCGGTGGAAGTCACTCCTGTGCAGGAACTGACCAGTCTAACAGAACTTTCTACGCTTTGGAACCGCTACATAGCTATAGATGGAAATGGCGCGGTATTCAGCTCTCCCCGAGTATCAGACGAAGACAAATCTCCCCGCTTTACAGCTGTTCCCGGCATAGATAATGTCGCTGCAGTAAATGGTTATAGTGAATGGGATGGAAACAAAAGCTTGGAACGTATCAACTTCCTGAAAAAAGATGGCACTGTATGGACCTCCCGCGATGGGCTGTCCACCTTTGAGCCTATCCAGAATTTGACCGATATCCTCCAGCTGACGCAGCAATATGCGCTTAAAAAAGACGGTACACTCTGGACCTGGCCTATACAGTCCTATGACTCCCCTAATTCCGGAAAGCCGTTTCCGTCTGTTCTATCCGCTTCTCGGATGACAGGATTGACAGATATCCGCTCGATTCATGGCAACTCGCGGACCATGCTGGCCATCGATGGTCAATCACGCCTGTGGTTCTGGGGCTCCACCGTAACGGGCTGGTCCGACGGAACCAATTATCATGAGCAGAAAGTTCCCGTGTGCTTTACAGGCATCAAGAACGTGACCGGTGCCTACTTCATGGAACGCTCAATCGTCGCCCTGACTTCGGATGGCAATGCTTACTCTGCCTCCCTTGAAGGCGACTCCATGCCAGCGGCTGCGAAGTTCACCCTCCTGGCCTCTGATATCACATCTATTCAGGAAGGTGAGCGTCATCTAATTTTGCAAAAAAAAGACGGGTCCCTCTTTGGCTGGGGCGTCAACAAAGACGGACAGCTGGGGTATGGTGAGTATGAGTTCAGCTATAAAATACCCGTTCCCGTGCAGAAGCCGATTGCAGTATCCTTGAACGGCGAACGGGTTGCTCTAACGAACGGTGTAATTACCCGGGGCGGGGAGAATTTTATCCCACTCCGTTCATTGTTTGACAAGATGGGGGCCAATGTCTCTTACAAAGAAGATACGAAGAGTGTCCCTTCAGGCAAAGCAGGAGGAACAACAACCACTGTGGATAAAAAAGTGACGATTACCCGCGCCGCCGGTGATAAACCCGCCATCTCCATCACCATCAATTCTGTTACAGGGGTTACGACCGTGAACAACAAAACGGTAACTCTTGCAAACCCGCCGTTTGTCGTATACGGGACGATTTACCTGCCGCTGCGCTTTATCAGCGAACAGCTTGGCGCAACAGTCAATTGGATGCCGCAGGAAGAGGAGATTGCAATCACCTACAAATAGATCTCCACGGTCTCAACCTTATCTTTTAGCCGATCTAAAGCCAGTCCAAAAGCAGAAAGCGGGCCTCCGCTCCACTTTTCGTGGAAGCAAGGTCCGCTTTTTCCTGGGGTTTATCAATTCAGGATTTCCTCTACTGTAAGCTTCTGTTAAGCTCACCAGTCAGTCTTAGCAACAATAACGGGCAAAGCTCCCGGTATTGTTGTATCCCATCCCTCTGTAAGACCATTGCGGGAATTTCTCCCGCTAATTTGAGCCGTTTCACTGCATCGGGCCATTTGGTTAAATAAGGCGGGAGAAATTCCCGTTAGTTACTCAGATTCCGCTAGTTTCATCTATTTAGCGGGCGCAATTCCCGTTACGAATTTCTGGGTTGTCCGGCGGGACAGCAACAAGTTACTTACCGCTAAATCGGTAGTAGCATTCAGTAGAATTCAGTAGAATTTAATAGAATTCAGTAGAATTCAGTAGAATTCAGTAGCATTTAGTAGCATTCAGTAACATTCATTAGCATCCATCAACATCCGTCATCATCCCTCAATATTCGTCAACATACGTCACACTGCTCACATTGCGCTGCCACCCTAGGTTAACCGCTCTCCAAACCGTGCAGATCTGGTCACCAGGGAATGGTGCAGCCGGCCTCTCAGTCCCGTGAGCCATTCCGGCTCATGCTCCCATTGTTCAGCGGTGGACCTCAAAACTCTGGCATACCCGTACAAATCGGCGAACCGTCTGCACGCCGCCATAGAGGGACCGTCATCGGGAAGACTAAACTGGCTGTGGTACCCTTCCATAAAGCGCTCTTTCTTTAGTCCAAACTCTTCAGGATCAATCTCCCCTACCAGGCTGTCCAGAGACTGCTCGATATCCACAGCATACCAGTGATACATGCAGTCATCAAAATCTATCGCGCTGATGGTATCACTAGCTTCATCATAAAACACATTGTCCAGTTCAAAGTCATAATGGATCAGCCCGTAATTAGCTGTTGTAACCGGGAGCTTGCTGAAATACTCGGCAAGCAGCCGAGCTTCCGCCACAGCCGCCGTTTCCTGCGGAAATACCTTTAACACATCCACGATCCAGTCCAGCACATCGCGGTATGACCCTCTCTTGGTTTGTACAGGGCTATAAGTGCTGGACAGCTGATGCAGCTTGCCCAAGGCCTCGCCATACTTGAACATGACATGATCGCTTAAGCCGGCATCCTGCAGCTGAACTCCGGGTACACGTTCGAAGACAGAAGCATAATACTCTCCCCAGGGAGTCTCCGCTTCTGCCAGCTCCTTTCCTTCCAAGGAGGGAACGGCCTCCAGCACGCCATATCCGCAGTCCTTCAAGTAGGAGATGAACTCCAGCTCCGCCCGCAAGTTCTCCATTAGCTTCTCCGACCGCGGGGCAAACCGCAGGAATTGCCCGTTCCCGGCACTTCTGAACGGATATATCGCATTGGAGGAGATTCGATAGTACTGGAACAAATGCAGCGACTCCGGATCATATGTCCAGTTCCCCAGCAGCATCTCCGCCAAACTTTCATTCGAGAATAAATATTTTAACTTCAGCATGCGTTGCAGCAGCTCCTTTTCAGTTCACAATTGGATTAAGTAATCAATTCCTCTTCACCGTCAATGGAATAGTATGGATTAGCCCGGCGTTTCATGCCGATCACTCCTTTCACGTTCAAGCTGGCTGGCTTCATTCCTCGATGTTACGCGAGTACTATGCTTAAGAACAATGGAAAAAACAGCTTTAACCATTCCGTGCTGCCGCTTCCCCGTTAACTGCAACCAAAAAAAGGCGCCCCATCACCCATGAACACATGGTGGCGGAACGCCTCGGTATTATAATTATTAAGACAATCTGTTGCTGAAGTCGCTATATTCAAACTCTCTGATCACCTTAAGGCCCTCTTCTTCGTTATACGAAGCAATGGCCGGCAGGTTCACACCGTTGAACATATGATTCTTCACCATGGAATAATGCGCCATGTCGAGGAAGACAAGCTTGTCGCCGTATTTGAGCGGCTCCGGGAATGAATAGTCCCCGATCACATCTCCTGCCAGGCAGGTCATGCCTCCGAGTCTGTACGTATAGGCATGTTCGCCCGGCTCTCCGGCGCCGATAATGTTCGGACGGTACGGCATCGCCAGCACATCCGGCATATGGCATTCGGCCGAAGTATCCAGAATGGCAATATCCATTCCGTTATGCATCGTGTCCAGAACGGTAGCCACCAGGTATCCGGTATTGAGGGCAACCGCCTCACCGGGCTCCAGATAGATCTCGACATTATAGGTTTCCTTCATATGAAGGATGCAGCTGATCAGCTTCTCCAGATCATAATCGGGACGGGTAATATGATGGCCGCCGCCGAAATTCAGCCATTTCATGCCATGCAGGTACTGTCCGAATTTCTCTTCCACGACCTTAAGCGTACGCTCCAGCGTATCGGAGTTCTGCTCGCACATCGTATGGAAATGCAGGCCATCAATACCCTCAAGCTCATCGGGCCGGAAGTTCGGCAAAGTTACGCCCATCCGGGAAAAGCTGTAGCACGGATCATAGAGTGGCACTTCAATCTCGGAATATTCCGGATTAACACGGATGCCGCAGCTGATTCTCTTCGGAGCATTCTGCACCCGATCCTTGAACCGGCTCCACTGATCAAATGAGTTGAACACAATGTGGTCGGTATAGCCGAGCAGCTCATCGAACTCGCGGTCCATATAAGCAGGCGCGTAGACATGCACCTCTTTGCCCATTTCCTCGAAGCCCAGCCGGGCTTCGAACAAGGAGCTGGAGGTCACGCCATGCAGGTACTGTCCGACAAGCGGGTACAGGGCATGCATGGAGAAGCCTTTTTGCGCGAGCAGAATTTTCGCACCACTACGCTCTTGCACATAGTTCAGAGTCTCGAGGTTCTTCTTCAGCAGCCGTTCATCCACAAGATAAGCAGGTGACGGCAGTGAGCTGATATCGATATCTATATCCTTCATTACGTTACGTCCTAATCCAGCAGCGTTGGCGAGAAATCTTCTTGCCAAGGCAGCCCGTGTTTGTTCAGTGCATCCATGAATGGATCCGGATCGAATTCTTCTACGTTGTAGACGCCCGGTTTCTTCCAGATGCCTTTTATAATCAGCATAGCCCCGATCATTGCTGGAACGCCGGTGGTGTAGGAAATGGCTTGGGAGCCAACCTCTCTGTAGCATTCCTCATGATCGCAGACATTGTACACATAGTAAGTTTTTGGCTGGCCGTCTTTAGTGCCTTGAATGATGCAGCCAATGTTGGTTTTGCCTTTGGTTCTTGGTCCCAGGGATGCCGGGTCAGGCAGAATCGCCTTCAGGAACTGCAAAGGAATAATTTCTTTGCCTTCATAAAGGATCGGCTCAATGGAAGTCATGCCCACATTCTCAAGCACCTTCAGGTGAGTGAGATAGTTCTGCGAGAAGGTCATCCAGAAACGGATTTTCTTCACGCCCTTGATGTTGGCAGCCAGGGATTCCAGTTCTTCATGATACAGCAGGTAAATATCCTTCGGACCGATCTCCGGGAGATCGTAGACTTTTTTCTCGGACAGCGGTGCAGTTTCAATCCACTCGCCATTCTCAAAGTAACGCCCGTTGGCTGTAATTTCGCGGATATTGATTTCAGGATTGAAGTTGGTGGCAAACGGATAACCATGGTCGCCCGCGTTGGCATCAACAATATCAATCGTATGGATTTCGTCAAAATAATGCTTCTGCGCATAAGCCGTGAACACACCGGTTACACCAGGGTCAAAGCCACTGCCGAGCAGCGCGGTAATTCCGGCTTTCTCGAATCTTTCTTTGTAAGCCCACTGCCAGGAATACTCGAATTTAGCAGTATCCTGTGGTTCATAGTTGGCAGTATCCACATAATGCACTCCCGTTGCCAGACAAGCATCCATAATGGTCAGGTCCTGATATGGGAGAGCGACATTAATAACGACATCCGGCTGGAAGCTCTTGATCAATTGGATGACCTCGTCCGTGTTATCTGCATCGAGCTGAGCAGTAGAAATCTTCGTCTGGCCTCCGGCCAATTTATCTTTCAGAGCATCACATTTCGCAAGGGTTCTGCTCGCGATACAGATCTCTTCAAATACATCCGGGTTCTGACAGCATTTATGCACAACAACACTTGCTACGCCGCCAGCGCCAATAATTAACGCTTTTCCCAAAATTAACAACCTCCCAAAAAAAGTTTTGTCAGCGTTGCTTCAGAAGAATAGCTTTATACAAAACTTGCTTCAGAAGCATGGGCTATTCCATATGAAAAATCAACAAGGCTGATTATACAGAATACATTTGAATAAATCAATAAAAAACGACAAAAACTGATGCCTTTTCTGTAAAATCTACGGGTTTCCTTATTAATACTCTGTAATTCATAGCAATACATGAGAATGCTCTGTTTTTCTCGGCTTCTTCTGTTCATTGCACTAAAGAAGCAGAAGCTATATTGAACGGATCGCCGTATACAAGGCCAACCGGACTATTGTATCACAGCAGGGGTCTGCTTCATACGATTTATTTTAAAATCAATGAATTTCCTTACCTCCCTTGCAGCTCCGCAAAAATCTGCCGGGTCTCGGATGCCTCCTTATGGTTATACACCACATAGAGGTCAGGCAATCTGATTACAATGTACGGAGGAGATTGTTTATAGAGGTATAGCTTGCTTTTGCCAAATTGATCCAGCTTAAAGTTTCCTATAACCACTTTGTCCGTTCCAATGCCGTTAGTCCTTCTGCGCCTTCCGGCAATTGATCCACCAGCTTCAGTTCAAGAACATCCTCTAGTGCAAAGCTGTAATTGTACATCGGAAATTGAATCTTAACAGTTCCGCTGTCGCCGATCTTCATTACAGGTGTAGAGAACTCTGCCTGGACACTGATCCATCCGGTCCCGATGATTACTTCCGCCACAAACACAAAAAGGCCGTAATAAATATATTTACCCGTTTTTGTCCCTATATTAATCGTAGTGCCAATTCCAATCCGCTTCGGTACCATAATGGAACGGTCATTAGGGTTATTATAGGTTGTCCCGTTCATCCAATACTCATCATCATCATCCGTGTATAAAATCTCCTGTTCCCCCGCAAGCGCCACCGCCTCAAGTTTCTTTAACCTATTATGTACATTTACAATGCCTAGTATCGGTACAATTTCATCCTCTCTTCAGATCCTCGTAAAAAAAGAGTCTTCTTCTAGCCGCCACGCGGTTTTCAGAAGACTCCCTTATATGATTGCCCGCCATTGATTCACTCACCACAGGATCAGACTCTGCTGCCCCCGGCATGCTCTGCTCCAAACAGCCAGTGCAGGGCATGCGGAAGCTGCTGGCTGAAAAACACACTGTCATGTGTTCCTATGGGGTTGGTCTCAAAGCGCAATGCCTCCTCGCTGAAGCCCTGCTCCAGCAGCAGCTTATGCGCGAGGCGCGACTGTGGGACCATTTGCTTTTGCAAGTTTGTCTTGTACAGTCCCTCCAGCTCTCCAACATACATGTAGATCCGCTGTTCCGGCATCGTCCTGCTCTGTCCCTGTATGTAATTCACGATACCTTCATACCAGAATGATGCGGAAATCAGCCCGATCCTGCCAAACACATCGGGATAAAGGTAAGATCCATAAAGCGAGATCAGTCCGCCGAAGGAGCAGCCAAGCAGCCCCGTATGCTCTGGTCCTGGCAAAGTATGATAGCTGTTGTCTACATACGGCTTGATCCTCCCGACAAGTTCCTCCAAATACTCTCCACCGCCACCGCCAAAATCCGGTCTGCCCGGCATCAGGGCCGGTGACGGCCATGGTGTATATTCATGATTCCGGTCACGCGGGGTAATACCGACAAAAATCAGTTCCGGCAGTTCTTTGGTTATAAACAAATGCTCCAGGTAATTCAGCGAATGCTCCATCACTTCGCCATTATCCTGCAGATAGACAACCGGAAACCTTCTGCCCTCTTCCCCATAGGACATCGGAGTATAGAGGGTCAGCCTGCGGCCGCCAATCTCTTCCTGTCTATAGGTTCCTTCCATGATATTAACCTCCTACAAGCGCACCTATTTCGTGCGTGTCTTGAACAAAAGAAAAATGAAATACGGCACACCGATGATAGAGATGACAATACCTACCGGCAGCTGAGCCGGAGCGAACACCGTTTTGCCGATAAAATCGCTGATAACCACCATCAGCATCCCAATCATGCCGCATAACGGGACGATGTACTTATAGCTGTTGCCGATCAGTCTTCTGGCGATATGCGGTGCGATCAGGCCAACAAACCCGATGCTGCCGGACACGGAGACACAGGCGCTGACCAGACCGACACAGCAGAGCAGCAGGATCTGCCGTTCTCTGCCTACAGCGACACCTAATCCCTTTACACTCACTTCATGCAGCTGCATTAAATCAAGAACAGCTGCGCGTCTCCAGATCACTGGAATTAATATGACCAGCCAGGGCAGGGTCGAAAGCACCTGTCTCCAATTCGCGCTGTACACGCTGCCAGCCAGCCAGACGGCGGCCATCTCAAAGTTTTGCGGGTCCATTTTGAGTGAGACAAACAGGGTAATTGCCCCAAAGCCGGATGCAAGCGCGATGCCCACAAGAATCAGCTGCTGCGGATTAAACTCACCGTTCTGCCTGGCGAAGATATAGAGCAGAACGACGGCAACCAGCCCGCCCACAAAGCCGAACATCGGCATGGACAGGACCGCAAACCAGTCCGGGGTCTTCATCGTCCCTGCCGCAAAGAACATGTACAATACGACAAAAGCTCCTGCAGCAGCATGAATGCCGAGAATTCCGGGATCCGCAAGAGAGTTGCGGGTAATGCCCTGCAGTACGGCCCCGGCGATTCCCAGCCCGAATCCGACAAGTGCGCCAAGCACAATGCGCGGCAGACGAAAATCAAAGATAACGAGGTCATGATCTTTGGCGGGATTAATCCGCAGTAAAGTACGGAACACATCCTTCGCTGAAAGGTCGAAGGTCCCGTTGGTTAGGCTGATGTACATGAAGCACAACGTGAGTGCACACATGATCAGAAACAACGACCAGAAAGCACGCCGCTTTGGTTTCGGTGAAAGAGAGGACTTGCTCAAGTCTGGCCGCCCCCTCTCGTCTTGATTAAATAGAGGAAAAAGGGAACCCCGAACAAAGCGGTGACTACACCGATCGGCGTTTCAAACGGAAAATTCACGAACCTGCTGATAAGATCGCATACAGCCAGGAACAGGGCGCCCAAAAAAGCGGAAAAAGGAATGATCTTGCGGTAGTCCTGACCGATCAGATAACGCGTGATATGCGGGATTATGAGGCCGACAAAGGCTATTTTCCCGGCAATGGCTACTGAGATCCCCGTCAAAATGACGACACTCAGCATCGTCAAGCCTTTTACCACTGTGACCTTAAGGCCGAGGCCTGCAGCGGTCTCATCCCCAAGCGAGAGCATTGTCACGGAGCGGGCCATCATCAGACCCAGAGCCAAGCCGGCCACGGCAAACGGAATTGCCAGCTTGATTAACGCCGGGTCCATCATATGCAGCCGGGCGTTGTACCAGAAGCTGATATTTTGCGAAATTTGAAAATAGGTAGCGAGCGCCTGCGACACCCCTCCAAGAAAGGTGCCGATAATAGTACCCAGGACGGCCAGTGACAAGGGCGAGGCCCCGCCGGGCAGCAGCTTGGCTGTACCGAAGACCAAAGCCGCTCCCAGCATCGAGCCTGCCAGTGAATAGAGAATCATCGTCATGGATGAAGCGCCGGGCAGGAACACCATACACATCGTAATGGCAAGTACAGACCCGTCGCTAATCCCCATAATTGAAGGGGAGGCCAGATAATTCCGCGTCATCCCCTGCATTAAGGCCCCGGATACGGCCAGGAACGCGCCGATCAGCAGCGCCCCGGCCACCCGCGGAATCCGCGAGGTGCGGATAATCAGATGATCAATATTGTTCCCGTCCAGATGAAACAGCGCATTCCATACCGTGCCATAGCTGATGGATTTAGTGCCGTAGAGCACCGACAAGACACCGACGAGTATAATGAGGACGACCCCCAGCACCAGCAGGGAGGTCGTTTTTAGTCCGGCAGATAATTTCATATCATCCCACTCTTTTGTACAATCTCAGATTACTTGTTCAGCTGCTCCACTGCAGCCTGCAGGAAGTGTATGCGGCTCCATGCCGGTCCGCCTTCGGACAACGGATCAATTACATTAACGAAGGTCTTTTTATTTTTCATCGCATTGATTTTTTGGATAATCGGGTTGCTCTGCAGGTCTTCCAGCGCTGTTGCAGTCTCGGCATTCTCATCGGCAGCAAATTGGATAAACAGGATATCCGGATTCATTGACGCCAGCTGCTCGACCGAAATGCCTTCCTGTGCTTTCGCCGCTTCTACCTCTGCCGGAACACTCAGGCCAAGATCGTTATACAAGATAGGGTTAACAAACACGGCCGCAGGGAAAATAAACATTTGTCCCGCACGGATACGTACTGCCACTACCTTCTGATCCTTCAACTTCGCACCAAGCTCTGCTTTTGCACTTTCCAGCGCTGCCTGATATTTGGCGATTTCCGCCGCAGCCTGCTCCTGCTTGCCAGTCAGCTCTGCCATCAGATTCAGGTTGGCTTCCCAGTTCCTGGCGATATGCGAGACTTGAATAAGCGGAGCGATTTTTTTCAATTGCTCTACAACTTCAGGTTTGAACTTCGTAGTCCCGAGGATCACATCCGGCTTCAGCTTCAGGATGGTCTCGAAGTTCGGTTCGGTTTTCTCCCCGATCGATTCAGCCTTGTCCGTAATGGCAGCGAAGCGTTCCGGAAATTCACCGCTGAACGTAATCGCGCCGACTGGATGCACGTCCAGCACCAGCGCATCCTCCATGGCTTCCATAGCTCCGGTAATAACAATCCGTTCTGCTGATGCGGGTACCGTATATTGCTCCCCTAAATATTCAATCGTGCGCGTGCCTGCTTCAGCTGCTGCCGGGGAGGCTTCTGCCGTTGCAGCCGGAGCTGTTGTTGCGGTTTCCGCAGCATTTGCGGCCCCATTTGCCGGCGTATTGTTGCCGTTGCCTCCGCACGCTGTAAGTACCAATACCAATAATGCTATCAGTCCTGCTATCCCAAATGATCTTTTCATCTTTCTATAAAACCCCTTCCACTCTGTAAAATGTCCAATCTATATCACAACTAGTGATAATGATTATCATTTTCGATTATAACGAAGGGTTTACTGCCGTACCATGGACAAAAGGCGGAATATTTATGGACGATTGGCTGCAAAGCAGCTGCAGCGTCTGCCGGAGCATCCGCAGCTGCGCATAAGCGGAATGCTCACGCCAGGGATCGGAGCTCATATGATGCACCCGGTGTCTCTGAACCGCAGAAAGCTTTAACCACAACGGATGATTCTGCAACTTCTGCCACTCGCCTAGTGTATCGTTCTCTCTGCGGATCAGCATGAACAAATGATCTGCCGGCAGAGCCGCAAGCTCTTCCAATGTAATTGGCACGTTATAAATATCCTCGCCGGACTTATAGGCCGGCTTTAATTCCAGCTCCCGGTAGAGCATATCCAGCATGCCGTAATTGCAGTGCAAATACAGCTTGCTGCCAAGCATCCGGATCACAGCAACAGATTCATCGCCCATCGCTTTGTGCAGAAGTTCTTTGGCGTTGCGCACCTCACGGTCATACGCTGACAGCCACTGCTCTCCTTGCCAGCTCTCGCCCAGAACCTGCGCCAGTTGCTGAAACTGTCCACGCCAATCACTGCTGCCGCCATGACTATAATAGACTGGAGCTATCTTCTCCAGCGCGGTTTTCTCCTGCTCCTTCAGCTCATCCCGGGCGATGATCAGGTCAGCCGGATGCTGGCTCAGCAGGTCAATGTTAGCCTGCCATTCCTGGTTGTTACGGTATGCGCTGATATGCACGGGAATATCCCCGCGGTAATTCAGATAATAATATTCCGTCCATTTCGGATGCAGCGCCGCCGCGTAGGGTGTCAGGTTCAGCGGCAGCAATTGTCCCAGCACGGCCGGAGAATAAGCAACCAGCTTCCGGTGACGGCTTTTCATATAGACTGCAGGCGGCACGCCGATCATCTTTTTAAATTTCCTGCTAAAATAGAACTCATCGGCATACCCCACCCGGTGGGCGATATCCCTCAGCTTCAGTCCACTCTCCGCCATCAGTCGTTTCGCCTGCTGCAGCCGCAGTTCGGCGGCGTATTCCACTGCACTTTTGCCGTATTTCCGCTTAAACAGGTCCACAAAATACTTGGGGCTGAGCCCGGCGGCTTGCGCCAGCTCCTGGGTCGTCAGCGGCCCCGTAAAGTGATGCTCTATGTATTGCTTGGCCTGCTCCAATGCCCTTCCCGTATCTCTGGGTTTCTGCCGGCAACTTATACGAATCACATATAGCAGCTCCTGAAAATCTATCTGCGCGCGAAAGCTAATGTTCTGTTGTCCTGACCCGGATAACCGGAAAACTTCACTATAGACCGAAGAGATATGCTTAGCTGGAAAGTGCTGCAGTACGATATCCGGCGGAAACAGAAGTACGTCATGGATTGCATGGCCACGAACGTTCTCCGGCTTGCCGTAATGATAGACTTCAAAATAAAAAATATACATATCCAGGCTGGCGGCCGGTTTGGCCGTTCCGACCGTTTGCTCCGGCAGGCATAGACAGACTGAACCTGCTGACAGCTCCACCTGGCGGTGATCCACATGAATCCGGACTGCTCCGCCTGCCACCAGAATCAGCGCATAACAGAAATTCAGCTGCTGGGGCAGCCGGACCTCCCCGTCTCCCCTCAGTGCCTGAACCGACAACAGTCTGAAGGACAGCTGATCCCAGTCCGGCAGAGTCTCAGCATCCTTTTCAGCGGGAGAAGTTACTTCTGGTTCCATTACTTTTAGGTCCATTGTTACAGAACACCACCATTACAGAACATTTTATATTCCTCTATTACAAACAAGTATAATTGATAATCGTTCTCAATGCCAATGACGAGAATACTTTATTAGATGCAAAAGATACAAAAAAATCCCCGAACCCCTTGTTGGGGCTTGGGGGATTCCAGTTACAGCGGAACATTCCGGTCTTACTGCCCGAATCCGACGCGGGGACGCTCCCGCTCCTTCGTTTCCACGGCTACGGCACGGATAGAGCTGATCGGAATGTACAGTACCTGATATTCCGTACGGTATTTCACGAACCTCTCGTCGATCTCTTCCAGAACACCGCCTCTGACAGTGGAACCATCCAGAAAATTAACCGTGACCTCTTGCCCTTGCAATGCTACCAGCATACCCATCCGCTCCATTCGCTTAAAGTTTGGTAATGATTTTGTCAATAATCCCGTATTCCAGCGCCTCTTCGGACGACAGGAAATAATCCCGGTCCATATCCTTTTCTACCTTCTCCACCGGTTGTCCGGTGCGCTCCGCAGTGATCCGCACAACCTTCTCCCGGATCTGCAGAATACGCTTGGCACTGATTGCGATATCACTAGCCTGCCCTTGTGCGCCGCCATGCGGCTGGTGGATCATAATCTCGCTGTTCGGCAGGGCGAACCGTTTGCCTGTAGCCCCGGAGAGCAGCAGCAGCGAAGCGAAAGAAGCTGCAAAACCGGTACAAATCGTATTTATCTGCGGTTTGATTACCTGCATCGTATCATAAATTCCGAACCCTGCAGTAGTTGAGCCGCCCGGGCTGTTAATAAACATCTGAATATCCTTATCCGGCTCATCCGCCGCCAGAAACAGCAGCTGGGCAATGATGCTGTTAGCCAGCTGGTCGTCAATGGCCGCACCCACGAATACAATCCGGTCTTTCAGCAGCCGGGAATAAATGTCGTAAGATCGCTCGCCCCTGCTCGTTTGTTCAATTACATAGGGAATAATACTCATTCTTATATACCTCCTGTAATGTGCCTTAACTTTATACCCTGTAAACGGATCATGACGGGCAAAGGATACGGGACATACAGAATTTTAAATTTACGGAAGATGCGTATCTTTTATGATGAGCTATTCGTTTATATAATAGAGGGAACAAATTAAATGGGATAGCCAGAAGGAGATGCGTAAGCGTGATGACCCTTGAAGAGTACAATACCGTTAACCATACCGGTGAGAAAAGTCTGCAGTCGCTTGGAGCAGTCCTGAACCGCTATTGCCTGACACTTACCCGGTCCAGCATTGAAGCCGAGGATTTGGCTCAGGAGACCTGGGCCAAGGCGCTGGGATACGGAAAATTTCCGGCCAATCCGAATCCCGAAGCCCTGCTGCTGCGGATCGCCAAAAATACATGGATTGATGCTGCCCGGCGGCGGGCTTCTCTGAGCCGCGCACTGGAGCGCGGGCATTCACAGGCAGAACCATTAACCGGCGGAACGATTTCCGAAATTGAAATGGCTTTTCAGGCCCTAATGAAACATCTGTCTCCGCTGCAGCGGACGGCCTTTCTGATGCGGGATGTGCTGGGCTATTCTGCGGGTGAAACGGCGGAACAATTGGAAACAACCGAAGGCGCGGTGAAATCGGCGCTGCACCGGGCACGGCAGGCACTCGCAGCCGTTAGAGAGGATCTGTCGGCGGACGGCGGGCCTGCGGTTCCGCTGGACGCCGATTACCGGCAGCTCTTGTCGGCACTGGCCGATGCTTATGAGCAGGGTCAAATCCCTGTCATGCTGGAGCTTCTCCGCCATGAACAATCAGCGGAACTTACGATGGCTGTAAGCACAGGTACCGTGCAGGCGCTGCACTTTGCCAGCAGCAGCCGTTCAACTGCTAGCAGCAGCACTCATCCCGGGCTGCGGATGGCCGCCTAACCCAAAGCCTCAGGCGGATCAGCTATTTCAATTTAAAGGAGTGTATTGAATGAGGAACATACTTGTGCTTGGGGGAACCCGGTTTTTTGGCAAGCGGCTGGTGGAACGGCTGCTCCGGGAGGGAGACAGCAAGGTAACGATTCTAACCAGAGGCCGGGCGGAAGACAGCTTCGGGGAACAGGTCTCCAGGCTGAATGTGGACCGTACGGACGCCAAAGCGCTTGCCGTAGCCGTCGGGGATACCCCTTGGGATGTGGTCTATGATAATATCTGCTTTTCACCGGATGAGGCTGATGCTGCAGGCCGTATTTTTGCCGGCACCGCTAAACGGTACATCCTTACCTCAAGCTTGTCGGTCTATGATCCAAGGCCGGAAGCTTTGACCGAAGCTGACTTCGACCCTGAAGTATACCCCTTGCGATTAGGTGCGAAGGAGGACTTCAACTATCAGGAGGGCAAAAGACTGGCCGAAACGGTTTTGCTGAAGCAGGACGCATTCCCCGTGGCTGCCGTGCGCATTCCCATGGTTCTGGGCACGGATGATTATACGCGGAGGCTGCATTTTCACATCGAGCATGTCCGCGAAGGCCGGCCGATGGGTATCCCGAACACCCAGGCTGCCATCTCCTTCATCCGTTCGGATGAGGCTGCGGACTTCTTGTATTGGCTTGGCTTCTCCCAACTGACCGGACCGGTAAATGCATGCTCGGACGGTACTCTTAC
Organism: Paenibacillus sp. FSL L8-0340; assembly: GCF_038593145.1. Classification (NCBI taxonomy): domain Bacteria; kingdom Bacillati; phylum Bacillota; class Bacilli; order Caryophanales; family Paenibacillaceae; genus Paenibacillus; species Paenibacillus sp. FSL L8-0340. Next base: position 2,585,039 of record NZ_CP151967.1, on the reverse strand, counting down.
CATTGGGGAGATTCTCTCCATCATTGAAGCAGCCACGGGTAAGCAGGCGGTGATTGAGGCCGAAACTGCGGATGAGGATATGTCACCCTTCGGCATTACCGAGTCCTGGCATATGGATACAACAAAAGCCCGCTCGGCGGGCTTTCCATTCCTTGCACTCAGTGACTGGTTTCCGGAGCTGGTGACCCAGCTTAATGCTTCATTCGGCAATCGCGAGTAATTTTTCCGTTGGTTCGTTGAGTTCATTCCAGTGTTCTTCCAATACCAGCAGCTGACCGGATGGCGGGACATTCCCGGTCTCCTCTTCTATTTTGAAAATATTAATTTCCGTGAACAGCTGCTGCGAAATTTCATTAATTTCCACCGCCTGCCGGGCAATATCGCGGATCGCCTTGTCCTGCTGCGTGCTGGAAGCATTGACCTCCTGAACACCCGCAGCTGTCTGCTCGGCTACGGATGCTACAGAGTGAATGGATACGGCAAGCCGGGAATTAATCTTCCGGGTCAGCTCCACCTTATGATGAATTTGTCCAATTTGTCTGCTGATTCCGGTAATCGATCCGTCAATCGCCTCGAAAGATGCAAGGGTTTCCGCTACCTGGTGCTCCTGCTGCTCGAGGCTTTTTTTTGTCTCCAGCATGTAGCCCTGAAAGTCGGTCATACTGTTCTGAAGCTCATGAATGATCTCGCTGATATGTATGGAGGAATCTTTGGTCTGGACCGATAAATGCCGGACTTCGTCCGCAATAACGGCAAACCCCTTGCCGGAAGCTCCGGCCCGCGCAGCCTCAATCGCAGCATTCAGCGAGAGGATATTTGTCTGCTTGGAAATTTCGGTAATGGAATTCGTGATCCGGGTAATATCCTGGGATTGCTCCACCAGCTTCTCCAGCGCTTGATACACTCTGCCGATGGAATCACGGGAATGCCGGGAAATCTGCTGCAGTGCGGTAACCGTCTCAGACCCTCTGCGGGTATTGTGATTGGCCGTTTCACTTGTCGTGAGCATGGCATCGGTATGATCCGTAATCTCATCCACTTCCCGTTCCAGCTCTTGCAGCAAGACTGCACTTTGCTCGGACTGAACGGCTTGCTGATCCGCGCCCACGGAAATTTCCTGTATCGTTCTGACAATATCCTGATTGGTATCCGCGGTAATGGATGAGGATTGCTGGAAGGAATGCGAATAATCCGCCAGGGAAGAAGCAACGGACAGGGTCTGCCGCAGCATTTCCCGGACCCGGGTAACCATATGATCAAAATGATAGCTCAAACGTCCCAGTTCATCGTTATAAGTAGAGTTGATCTGCTGCCGTAAATCGCCATCGGCAATTTGCCGCAACGCATCCTGGAGCCTGCGCACCGGTCCCAAGAATGAGCGTATCAGCAGCCAGGCCAGCACCAGTGTGAACAGGAAAACTCCACCTGCGGCGTAAAGCACAATGGATACCGTTTGATCCAGCAGGGCAAAAGAATGATCCTGTGCCCTCTCGGCGTTCCCCGCAGCAGCGTCATACAGTTTCCCGTTGGTCTCCAGCATGGATTGATTGACAGCCAGTGCCTTCATATGCAGGGCGTCGATTTGTTCCAGCACCGTCAGCGGGTCAAGGCTCTCATCCTCCATCGTCTTAACCAGTTCCCCGAATAACCCGGCATATTCCCCGGCCTGGGTCCGGAGCAGCTGCAGTTCTGCTGACGCCGGCGTCTCCTGTTCAAAATCCATATTGGCAATCTCATCGGTGAGCTGCTGCTGCTTGTCCTTAAAAGACCCGGCAAGCTCCACATCACTGGACTCGGCCAGCGATTTTTCCAGACCGTCCAATTCCTGCAATAGCTGCGTGATCGTTTGAACGGTGATTCGTTTTTCCATCTCCGTCTTCTGCCGTTCCATGGAGAGCTCCACCTGATTAATCTTGTGTCCCTGGTACAGAGCCACCCCCAGGAAGATGAAAGTTATCGCAGAGAATACCAGAATCAACTTCCATTTCATAGATAGGTGCAGCAAGCTTCTTTTCAAGCGTATCATCCCTTCGTATCACGCCTACTATAGGTATATTTTACTAATACACTCATTGTAGGAGCTGGATATTAATTACTCTCCACAGTTTTGTATGCGGATCGTAAAGAATCTGTTGCGAAAATGTTAACAAAACCTGCACCGTGCCCAAAAACCCCCATATCCCATATCCGCTGAACATCCGCCATCGTCCCAGCTATTAAAACTGCTTACGGACCTCATAGGCGTTATCTCTTCCCAAAGAGCCGCCAAAGTTTCTATCCGGACCTGAATGACCCTATTTAGCTAAATCATCCTAGTTGAGAGTTTTTTTGGGCAAATAAGGTCTCTGGAGTCCGCAACGTCAGATATAAAGCTTTTTTTGACAAAATAAAGGCGCTGGGGTCCGAGTACTGCTGTTCAAACCCATAAAAGCAAAACAAGCCCCCGGAATTCTCCGGAAGCTTGTTCTTGATCCATTACATATTCTGATTCGCCCGCTTACCCGGCGTTTTCTTCCATATACATGACTTCCCACAGATGCCCGTCAATATCCTGAAAGCTCCAGTTGTACATAAAGCCGTGATCAACCGGATTGTTAAAAGGCTTCCCGCCTGCGGCCAGCGCCTTCTGCACCAGCTCGTCCACCTCGGTTTTGCTGGAGGCAGAGATGGCCAGGATTACCTCTGTCTGACCGGATGTGTCGATGATTTTTTTGGAGGTGAAGGTGTTGAAAAACTCCTTGACCAGCAGCATCGCAAAGGTGTTGCCGTTGATGATCATACAGGTTGCGTTCTCATCGGTATACTGGGGGTTGAACTCAAAACCTAAAGCGGTAAAAAAGTTAATCGAATTCTGCAGATTGTCCACCGGCAAATTAACAAAAAGCTGGCCTGCCTGAAATCCCATTCTTCTCATCACCTCGGTAATTAATTGAGTGTAGTCCGTTCGATTATAACATGAATTACCGGAGGATGCCTCTAGTTGCGATATCCCCGGACTCCAGCGCGTTTGCACAATTGCCACACTTTGCAGAGTTGATATTAGTGCTATACAAGAGTACCTTAGAATTAAGCGCAAGTTTAAACGCATCTGCAAAGGCTACCCCAAGGATTACAATCCAAAGAAGCAGAATGCAATCTCTGTTAACATGAAGAGTTTAAGATGGAGCTATCTAAGCGTAAAAGGGGTGGAGCGATGCCTAATATTTGGATGCATTTAGAGTATGGGCAGGTGCTGGCGGAACAATTTGCGGATCAGTTTCCTTTTCTGGGCGGGCTGAAGGAGCGGCCTGAATTGTACCAGCTTGGCTGCCAAGGACCTGATTTGCTTCTATACCACAGCTTTCTGCCGTGGAAAAAAGATACCGGAGCCCTCCGGCTGGGCGACCTTATGCACTCTGTACACTGCGGTCCGGTGCTGCTGGAGCTCTGGCAAAAAATCCGGAGCCTCCCTCCTCCTGACCTTGCAGAAACACAGCAATACTTCCTTGGATTTCTGACACATCATCTGCTGGACCGCAATCTTCATCCCTACATTAACTGGAAAGCGGGCTACAAGCACCGCAACCATCAGCGGTTTGAGATCGTCCTCGATACCGTATTCATGCAACGGCTGAAGCAAATCGATACCTGGCGGATTGCAGCTTGGAAAAAAATTCACGTCGGCTCGCGGCTCCCCCATACCGTTCACACTCTCCTTCATGAAACCGCAGCGGCCTGGTATCCCGAAACAAAGGGCCTCCCGGATGAGATCTGGCAGGAGGCGTACCTGGACATGATTCTGGCCCATAAATGCTTATATGATCCCAAAGGCTGGAAGAAGTCGCTGCTAAGAGGAAAAGCGCGCCATCATTTCTACCAGCCGCTTTCCCCAAGAGACGAGCAGCTGGATTATTTAAATGAAAAGCATGCCGAATGGCGGCATTCCGCGCTGTACTCCGAGGTCCGGACGGAAAGTGTCTGGGAGCTCTGGGAACAGGCGCTGGCGGAAGGGCGGAGTGTGCTGCAGGCCTTGGCCGACTGGCTGAACAGCAAGGTGCCTGCAGAAGCAGCCCGCGCGCTGGAACAGTTCAAGCGGGTGCTCGGCAACCGGTCTTATGATACCGGCAAGGATTGCAGCAGCAATCTCAAGAATCAGTTCGCCGAGCCGATCTGGGATTCCGGCATTAGCTCGTAAAGACATTTGTATTAATTCAAGGGTGGAGCTCCGAAAGTGGCTCATTTCGTATTATTTAGGTCAGCCAGAAACTTCGGGTTGGCCTATTTTTCTTGGCCTGCACACGAAAAACCCCTGACGCTCATGAGGCGCCAGGGGTGTCAAAGAAATCCGTTGCCGATTTCAGTCGGCAAGCTTGAGCAGGGCAGCCAGCATCTGCGCGGTTTCCTCACGCGTAGCTGCAGCCTGCGGCGCAAAGTTAACACTGCCATCCGGGGCAGTTTTGCCCGAGATGATCCCCGCCTGCTGGACAGCTGCAGCAGCTTCCAGCGCAAAAGAACTAATGGACTGCCGGTCTGCGAATACGGCAGTGCCGCCGCTCACGGGCAGAGTCCAGTTCCGCTCATCCGCCAGACGGATAATCATAACTGCGAGCTGTTCGCGTGTAACCTTCGCCTTGGGTGCAAACTTCCCGTCTCCGGTGCCGTTTACGATTCCGCTAACGTTCGCCCAAGCGATTGCCGCTGCATAATAATCATCCGGCTTCACATCTGTGAAGCTGCCGGACACTGCCGTGTTCAGCTCCGCCCCGGCCAGACGGGCCAATAGCAGGGCTGCGTCTCCACGGCTCAGGTTGCTCTTCAACCCAAACTGGCTTTCATTGATTCCGGAAATAATGCCGCGTGCCGCCAGATACGTGATAGAGTCTTTGGCAAAGCTGGCAGCAGTATCGGTAAAGCCCGGGTTGCTGTAACCAACCGCATAAGCAGAGAAATGAGCGGTACGGAAGGTCAACTGGCCGGTCACCGCATTATAGCGGCTGCCAGGAAGCACAACCAGCTTACCTGCAGGTGTAACATTGTAGGCTACTACCGCATTGGCATCCTCCGCAGATGACAGTGAATACGGGATGCTCACCAACGCTTTCCCTTCCCCAAAGCTGGAAAGGGTACGGCTACCGGTTTGCACTGTTAGGTTGATAACCGGACGGCTGCCGATTGTGCTCCGCGCGGCTTCGCTTATACCTCCAGCGGGATTGCCCATGACACTGCCAAGATCTGTTCCTGTAATAGATAGTTTCACCGGTTCACCGTTTGCCGCAGTGTTCACTGCTATTAGCGAAGTGCGGTCAAGCGAGACGGTTCCCCGACCGGCTGCAAATGTCACACTCTGCACAGCACTGCCGGAAATCGCAGCCCAGACTGCGGCAGGAACCTCCAAGGTTACGGCTTTGGCCGCACTGCTTGTTGCAGCAACGCGGAAGACCAGCTCTTTGCCGGCAGAAGTTTTCAAGGATTCCAGCGCTGCTGCCACGGCTTCGGCAGTAACGGACAGAGTTGCCGCTCCATCCGCACCTGCTGCGGCCTTGAGTTCAAGAACAACCTTGGAGCCTTCAACAGTTACCGCCGGGGGGTGAGCTGCAACTGCCGGGGTCTGCCCCACAGAGCCACCTGTACCCGGATTCGTAATGACCGGATCAGCCGCCGCTACAGTCACCAGCGATTCGGCTGTGCCATATCCATCCGCACTGTATACGGAAACTGTCACCGTTCCCGCTGCCAGCGGAGTTACCGTCCCCTTCTGATCCACTGCGGCCACTGCAGGATTAGAGGAGCTCCAGCTAAGCGGTGATTTCTCCGGCGTTCCAGCCGCAGGCTTAACCTCAGCTTTGAGCGTTGCCGCTGTCCCTCCGGCTTTTAGAGAGAGTGACTTCTGGTCCAGCGTAATCTTTGTAACGTTGAATTGATATACCGCTACAGTGCCTCCTACCTCATTGGCTACCAGCACCAGCGGAAGTCCGGTCGGACTGTCCGTTGCCGGAATGAACTCGATGCCTTCCGGCCCGGTGTCCGTAGCGATATTATTTTTCGGTGTGAATTCACGGGAATTAATATAATTGAGAAACTGCGGCTGTTCGGGATTGCTGACATCGTAAGTCATCAGGCCGCCAATGCGCTCCAGGCCGATGAAGGCCAGCGCTTTTTGCCCCACCTTGCTTACCTTAACATATTCAGGCTCCGGCCCTTTTTTGGTGCTGCGGCTGTCCAGCGTTGTATTGCTGTTGCTTGCATTGAAGTAATCAGGCAGCCGCTCTGCTGTAATCCGCTCAAAATCACTGCCGCTGTCATACACCTGCCTCAGCGTACCAGCGTCCCATACCGAGAAGGAACGGCCCCCGTACAAGTACATGCCGTCATGACCCATATCCGACATGACCTCTACACCGTCATATTTCGTATTTCCGTTCAGGAACAGTGCAGCCGCAGAGTCAGGTTCAAGTGCCCCCTTCATTTTGCCGATCGTGCTGGCATTTTCCTTGCTGTCCCATTCCGTGGCATCGCCCTCATTGGCCGTGAACAAGTAGGTTTTGCCGTTAACTGTATACTGGCTGATCCCATCTGGCATATAAACGCCGTAGAACGGTACATTTTCCAGCCTGCTCTTGCTGTCCTTCACGAGGTCAAGTCCATTTAGCGGATCGCTCAAATCCTTAAACCCAAGCCCCTTGACCCACAGCAGCTTGCGGGAAGCAATATCGACTGCAGCTACAGCATTGTTCTCCTGAAGGGAAATATAAGCGGTCTTCTGATCTTCGGACAGCTCGATAAATTCCGGCTCCAGATCACGGACTGCCTCTTCCTTTGTACCCTTCCCTGTAATCAGCTTCGTTGCCGGATCAACCGCCCCGCGGATATGCACGAGATCGTCGATCCGCTCAGGGTTGTCGAACTTGACGTAATCCGCTGATTTCGCAGTCGTGTCAATGATCGTCACACTGCCTTCGGGATCCCCCTCCAGTGTGCGGGGCTCGGCCTCGTCAGCCGTAAGAATAAAGCGGCCATCCCCGGTGAATTTGATCATATCGGGCTGGACTCCAGCCTCATAGGTATCCAGCAGCTTACCGTCATAATCCAGCACAAGAATTTTGCCGTTCTTCATGGCATCCGCTTCCTGTATGGCTACAGCAATCCGCTTCGTTGCCGGGTTAATATCCACACTGGTCAGATCGCCATAGCTGAAGCCTCCGGTTTCCGCCAGCTGCTCCACGTTGATGCTTTTTTCCTTTTCCGGATGGATGCCGTCCTTCAGATTTACAATATCTACTGTCGCAGGATGCGTCGAACCGTTGACCAGATAGAACTTTCCGTTGTCACGGTTATACTTGACAATCTCCGCCACACCGCCGTCTTCATTGGTAACCCCGACGGAATATCCGCCAAGCTTTGTAATGCTGATAACATCCGCGGTTGGCTCTCCCGCAGGTTTATCCACCGTCAGCGGAAGGCTCCCTTCCGCCTTCATCGCAGGAACACTGCTGTCATACACAGAGACGCTGACCGTTGCCGCACCTGCCGTCACCGGAGTTCCGCTGATCTTGCCGGATGCAACGTCCAGGCTCAGACCTTCGGGCAGCCCCGCTGCCTCAAAGGTGTAAGGCAACGTCCCGCCATATACGGACAGTGTCACCGAATACGGGGACCCAGCCGTGGCGGCAGGCAGAGACGGGTCCGCCAGGCCAAGAGGCTGAATAGCCACGCCCCATGCTCCGTCAGCACCGCTATGCGGCTTCATCCGATTCAGCGTTCCCACATCCAGTGAATCGAAGCTGATCTGCTTAAGATCCGTTTTATTGTTGTCCGTATCGGCAAAATCGCTGCGCCGCACCGACTTCTGCTTCGAGGTGCCGCCGGTTTTGCCGGTTGGATAGTCACTTTCATAGCCGTCGATGGTTGAGCCGTTGTCATTGCCGGCCGTGCCGATCATATCCACATAGGAATCCGGTTTATTCAGGAACGGATTTGCCGTTTCCAGCAGCGTAGTATTGTTCAGCAGCACCACCTTCATTCCTTTATTGTAAAAGAGGATATCACTCCATACCTGATCGCCTTTGCCGCTGATATCGCTTTTATAGTCGGGGTTCACTTTGCCGTCCGTAATCAGATAAGAAGAATGTGCGTGGATCGTGCCGGTCAGCTCCAGCTTGCTCCAGGCTCCGTTCATGGTTGGATCTGAATATTGCACGGACCAGCCGCTCAAATCCACAGCGGAATCCGTAGGATTATAAAGTTCGATATAGCCCTTGGAGAAGTACCCTCCCGTTGTTTCGGCATCCCCGCCGCCATAGATCTGGTTCACGACAATATGGGGAACGGTTACATCATAAACGCCGCCAGCGGTATACGGAGTGCCGGACCCGGGTGCTGCTGCAGCCGTTGCCGGACCAGCGTTCCACGCCGGGCCCACTGCCAGTTCTGCAGCAATCAGCAGAGAAAGGATTGTTTTGCCTGTTGAATTCAAGTGATTGTCACTCCAATACTCTATAGATTTTTTTCTACTATAGAGGACGAGTATGTTCTAATTTGCCGATTTGCATAAACGGAGTGTAAACCCCAGAATAAATCGCTACATGAAGGCGGAAATGAGTTGATCCCCCGATAACCTCACTGAAATATTCGCCTGTTATGATCAAGACAACAAGAGTACCGGGAGGGATTATCCATGCGTATTGCCTTGTTTACGGACACCTATCTTCCTCAAACCAACGGAGTCGCACGCACGCTTCACCGGCTTGCCGGCCATTTACACCGCCGCGGCATCGAGCATCTGCTCTTCACCCCGAAATCCGCCCCTGAAGAACGTTTCGCCGATCCAATCCGCCCGATTGCCAGCATCCCCTTTTTTCTGTATCCCGAGTGCCGGCTGGCGCTGCCCGGCATGTCCTCCATCCAGCACGAGCTGCGGTCCTTCCGGCCTGATCTGCTGCATATGGTCACCCCGTTCAACATCGGCCTGTACGGTCTCCGCTATGCCCAGAAGCAGAACCTCCCTCATGTTGCCTCCTACCACACCCACTTCGACCGTTATCTTCAATACTACCGGATGAGCAGAATCATTCCGCTCTACTGGAAATACATGAAATGGTTTCACCGCTCCTGCGATGCCATCCTGGCCCCTTCACGGGAGACAGAAGCTACGCTCCGTTCCCATGGCTTCACCCGGCTGCGGTTATGGTCGAGGGGAATTGACTGCGGTCTGTTCACACCGGAGAAACGCAGCAGACAGGTACGGGAGCGTTACGGAATTGCGGCACCGGTAGTATTGCTTTATGTTGGACGGATTGCTCCGGAAAAAGACATCCCCACCCTCTTAACCGCCATGCGGCAGCTGCCGGAATCCACGGCTGCGGCGGTTCATCTGCTGGTAGTGGGAGACGGCCCGCTGCTGCCTGAGCTGCGGGCGCAGGCGCCGCGCAATGTCACCTTCACCGGGGGCAAGCACGGGGAGGAGCTGGCAGAGCTGTATGCCTCGGCAGATGTATTCGTGTTCCCCTCCAGCACGGAAACCTTCGGGAACGTTGTTCTGGAAGCGATGGCCTCGGGCCTGCCTGTCATCGCTGCCGGGGCAGGCGGCACAACGGATCTGGTCTTGTCCGGTGTGACCGGGTCATTGTTTGAACCGCATCATCCGGGAGAACTGGTGAAGGAAATTTGCATTATGGCGGATCAGCCGGAGCAACGGATGGCTATGGGCCGGGAGGGACGGCGGCTCGCGCTCGGCCGCTCCTGGGAGCATATTTTTGACGGCCTGATCCGGGATTACGAAGAGGTGATTGAAAACCGGCGCTTGAAGAACCGAACGGGGATATTTACAGCCTAGCGAAAAGAGGTTGAGGAGTTGCCCTGCTTGTGCGGGAGGGACCGCACACTGCCCACAAAAATCAGCGCGTTTCTCTCCCCCTCCGGAAAGGGTGTAGAAACGTGCTGCACAATCATGTATTTACAACATTCTGCTAAATTCTTTTATGTAATAGTAATCGTACGGCAAAACAGCTTTGTTCTTCACTTTTCGGTAACCACACCTTTGCAGAGCACCAATTCTTTGGTCTGCCAGTGGCATAGCTTTGGTCAAAATACCCTCAAATTCAAAACACTCGCGGAAACCGTCAGGCAGTCCAATCATTTCGCATAGCAAGTCCTCATCTTCATACTTCGAAGCCAGGTCAAGCCGCAAGATTCCCGTAGGATTCACATGACTACCAGCATCGTTTTTACTAAAAAACTCGATGGTCCCCACGGCCTTTCCATTCCTTTTATCAACGATACTGAACCGCACATAGGCCCGCCGCTGATATGCCTCGAGCCAGGAATGGATACATTCCCTCATTTCATCCACGGTGGACATCTTGAAATCAGTATGGCAGTTATCGCTGTTGAACAGCGGCATAGAGACCGGATCAGCATAACATTTCAGTAAATCCGCGGCATCCTCCAGCAGCACCTTTCTGACCGTAAACCGCTCCGTTTCATAGACTGGACAGTTAGTATAGGGATCTAATAATTGTGTATTCATGCAAGCCCTCCTCAGGTTGAATACATTCATTATAGACGGCTAATCCGGACAACTGTCTGTCGTACATTCGGCATATTTATTCAGCAGATTACTGGCGTGGTCCGCCATTCGCTGGCGCAGTGACAGAGGTTCAAGCACTGTAAGCTGATGGCCGTACAGCAGCAGTGTTCCGAACCAGCCATTCTCCTCTTCCGGGACGGTGAAGCCCATGACCAGTTCCTGATCCCGGACTTCTATCAGCACCGCATTGGGGAGCAGCTCCTCCATCAGCACCCGGAGACCTGCCGGACATGCAAGCTTAACGGTTATGTACGGCCGGTGATCCTGCGCCTCCGCCAGCAGACTTTCCGCATCCCGATGTATTATTGAAAAGGTCCCGTCCGTGGCCCTAAGCTCCCGGATTCGGGAAAGACGGAACAGCCGGTATCCGCAATTGTCACAGCAATAGGCGAATAAATACCATGCATACCACTTATAGGTTAAGAGCAATGGCTCGACATTTCTGTCTGCCACCTCATTCCTTGCATTGGTGTATTGAAAGTGAAGCACCTTTTTCCGGCGGATGGCATGCTCTATAACTTGAATTGCCTCTGCCGTGCCCGCTCCTTCCCGGAGAACCCCCAAATCAAGCTGAAAGGGCTGCGGCACTGCCTCCTTCTCCGGTGTTAAGGACATGATTTTCTCCATGGTATCCTCTGCGCGTCTGCTGCTGTAGCCCGATACCAGCCCCTTCAGGGCGGCCAGAATATAACCGTAATCCTCGGACTGAAGCAGCTGTCTGTGCATTTTGAAGCTGTCGAGTATGTAATAACCTCCGTTAGTGCCTTGCAGTGATCCCACCGGAATCCCGGCGAGCCCAATAGATTCGATGTCACGTTGAATCGTACGCGGCGATACCTCGAATTTATCGGCCAGTGCACGGGCACTGACCACCTCCCGATTGTGCAGATAGACTACGATTCCCAGCAAACGGTTAATTTTCATCTGATTCACCTGTTTCTTCTCAAGCTGATTCTATCATCCGATGCATCCGGGAGGTTTGTAAAGTCGAATGTGCTGTTAAAAGATAACAATGTCATAGTCTGACGAAACTTCTGAAGAGAAGAACTATTAAAAAAGACTCCTTGAAAAGGAGTCTTGTCTAATTATAGTATGTGTCCGAAACTTCATGAACAGTACGAAAATAAAATGATTTGTACTTGATTATTAGTTTATTTGATAGAGAACTATAAGTCTATATTTTATTTGAAAATACGGTTAGTCTGAGGTTATACCCGGCCGGGAATTGCTGAAGAGATGAGGTTCAATATGGTAAGTAAAGAACTGTTAGGCAGAGCTGCAGAATCCTTTGGGTTTGAAGTTGATACATTGGTTTTCCTTAGCAATTCTTGTAATGAGGTGTACCGGTTTTCCAAAAACAATCAACTCTGCATCTTACGATTGACGTTTTTTTGATAAAAACAATCTGCAATTGTGGGGCCCCCCGATATTCAATAAATGGGGAGAAACCATGGGAAGAATGCATCTGCTCACAAAATCCTATACGGCTGCAGATGCTGCTGTACAAAGAGATGACTGGGGAACATGGAACATGGATAACCCTTATTTACAACAAGGCCGATATCATATCCTGCTTAAAAAGTTGAAATCTCTGGAGAATATGATCGCTTCTCTGCCTAAAGATGCTCAATCGTATGGATTGATCCACAACCATTTTCATCCCTATAATTTTCATATCAACAATGATGACATTACGGTTTTTGATTTTGATGACAGTATATACGGCTGGTTTGCGCTGGATATTGCAATTGCGGCAACTCATGCCGTGTGGTGGGGAGCTCCGGCCGGGGACCGAAAATCTAAAAATGAATTTGCAAAACGATTCTTGGATGAATTTTTAACTGGCTACTTCAAACATAATGACTTAGATACCTATTGGGTTAAGCAGATTCCTATGTTCATGGACTATAGGAATATATGCTCATACTTCTGGTGGCTACATAGCTGGGACGGAGATGAGAGTCGCCTGTCTGCATTTCAGCAAACTGCAATTGCCCAAACCATAAATCTTATTCAATCTGGTCAGAGATTTGATGGTTGCGATATACAATTATAGGCCACCCTTCGTTCATCCATAGTCGCCGCTATTACTATTGTTCGGTCGTTTAATCCTTTATTTAAGGATCATTTGCGCAGCGGACATCTAAATCCTTATGTAACAAAAAAGAAGCCGGGGCGTCTGCCCGGCTTCCACTTCAGCTGTCGAATGCAGCCCCATTCATTGACTGCGGATTTCTATTTGACCGTAGCATTGTACTGGCCGATTTTCTCGGTAATCTGTTTGCCGGCATCCTCCAGCGCCTGTTTAGGCTCTTTTTGTCCGTTCAGTGCTTCTTCAATCGCTCCTTCAACAATCTGGCGTGCTTCGGGGAATACGCCCATTACCGCACCCGAGGTCGCCGTTGAAGCACTCGAAGCATGAAGCTGGTCAACAGCAGTCTGGAACTGCGGATATTTCACCATATTATCCTTGAGCACCTGCTGCTCATAAGCAGCCTTGTTAATCGGGAAATACCCGGTGCTTACACTCCATTTTGCCTGAACCTCCGGTGAGGCCACATATTTGATAAATTCCCATGCCGCCTTCTGCTGCGCTTCCGGTTTGTTGTTCATAATATACAGGCTGGCTCCTCCGACAATCACTCCGCCGTCCTTCGCTGAGGCAGGTTTCGGCAGGAAACCTGTGCCGACTTCGAATTTGCCGCCAGCCGCCTCTACCATATTGCGCAGTGAAGCCGTAGAGTTCAGTGTCATCGCTACCTGACCTGCCGCGAATGCGCTATCCGTATCATCTGTGTCCCGGCCCAGATTGGCGACTATTTTATCGTCAACCATCTTTTTCCACCATTCCAGTGTGCTTACACCGGCATCCGAAGCCAGCAGCGATTCTGTGGCAGCGGCGTCGCGCCCATTACCGTTATTAACATAATCAGCGTTCTGATTGGCAAACAGCTGCTCCATGAACCAGCCGTAGATGGCAATTGTTGCTCCGGCTTTACCGTCTTTGCTTAATGCTTTGGCAGCGGCTTCGAATTCCTCAAACGTCTTAGGCGGGTTCTCTGGATCAAGTCCGGCTGCTTTGAAAGCATCTTTATTATAATAAAGAATCGGATTGGACGTATTGAACGGCATCGCATTTAACTTATCGTCAATCGTATAGTATCGGATAATGTTGGGTTCCAGACCTGACAGATCAAAACCGTCCTGGTCGATAAACTGCTGCACCGGTGTGATCATCTTCGAATCAATCATAAACTTGCTGCCGATTTCATAGACCTGGATCAGATCCGGTCCGCTGTTCGAGCCGATGGAGGCTTTCAGCTTATTCAAGCTTTCATCATATTTACCCTGGTACACTGCTTCCACCTCGATGCCGGTCTGGCTGGCATTGAAGTCGGAGACAATCTGATTAATCGCTTTTTCACCCGCACCGGACATAGAATGCCACCAGCTGAGTTTTACCGGAGCAGCAGCGGCACTGACTTCTCCTTCATTTCCGGAGGAGGCGTTGCTGCCAGTATTACTGTTATCACCAGCATTTGAATTGTTGCCGCAGGCAGCAAGAACCAGCATCAGGCTCGCAAGCAATGGAACCATACCTTGTTTGAATCGTTTCATTCTAAGTATCTCTCCCTTTTCCCCTATAATTTGGATTGAAGAAGCTATATACGTATTCATCATCTGTAATAAGCAGCTGACTAGCTTTTAGCTCTGCGCATCCCGGGCACTTATCCCTTCAGTGCACCGGCCGCCATGCCCCGGACTAACTGCTTCAGCCCGAATACCAGCAGCAGCAGCGAAGGCAGAATGGCCAGTGTGATTCCGGCAAATACCAGATTCCACGAGGTCGATTCCTGAAATTCAAGCATGGAGATTCCGATCTGCACCGTCCGCATCGGTTTGCTGTTCGTAACAAGCAGCGGCCAGAGATAGGAATTGTACATATTCAGAAAAGAGTAGACAGCCAAGGTGCCCAGTGCCGGTCTGGAGAGCGGCAGCATATGAAACAGAAAGTAGCGAATATGTCCGCAGCCGTCGATTTTGGCTGCCTCAAACAGCTCTTTGGGCAGCTGCATAAAGAACTGCCGCAGCAGGAAGGTGCCGAACGCCGTCGCCAGAAAGGGTACGGTCAGACCCTGATAAGTATCCAGCCAATCCAGGCTGCGTACAGTCAAATAATTGGGAATCATCGTCACTTCCCAGGGAACCATCATCGTGGCCACGAACAGGCTGAACATCAGTGATTTCCCTTTGAAATTCATCTGGGCAAAGGCATAAGCTGCCAGACTGGCGGTGATCAATTGGCCGATCATGACAATGCCGGATACCAGAAAGGTATTGCCAATGAAGGTGGCGATCGGAATAATATCGAACACTTCGCTAAAGTTCTCCGGATGAAAGGAATGCGGAACGATGGACGGCGGATAAGCGCTGGCCTCTTCCGGGGCCATAACGGCCATGAAGAAGCTGTAGAATATGGGATACAATACCAGTGCCGCCACCACAGTGAGCACACAGTAGCTAAGTAGTTGTCCTGCTTTTGGCTTTTTCATTGATAGTGCACTTTCCTTTCCACCCATTTGAACTGGATCAACGTCAGCAGCATAATAACCAGAAACAGCATCAGTGCCTGGGCGCTGCCCGTTCCGAAGCGGAAGTTGACAAAGGCTTCACGGTAGATGGAGTATACAAACACGTTGGTACTGTTCATCGGTCCTCCGGCGGTTAATATATTGATCTGGCCAAACGCCTGGAAGGCACTAATGATCGAAACCACGAGTACGAAGAACAAGGTCGGGGACAGCAGAGGCAGGGTGATCTTGCGAAATACCGTAACTGCTCCCGCTCCGTCAATTCTGGCACTCTCATAGATTTCGTCCGAAATACCCTGCATTCCGCTCGACAGAATGATGTAATTGAACCCGAGATTCATCCATACCGTCATTAATGAGATAGACAGCAGCGCAGTGTCCGGATTGACCAGCCATGCCACCGGCCTCATCCCGGCAAGCTCCAGCAAATAATTCAGCATACCCAGCGTGGGATGAAACAGGAATTTCCAGATCACTGCCGCCGATCCAACAGACAGCACCATTGGCAAAGAGAAGGTGAACTGGAACAACCGTTTGCCGCGCAGCTGCTGGTTGTGGGTAAGCGCCGCGAGCACAAGTGCAAGCAGCAGGCCGGTCGGGACCGTCAGGAGGGCAAACAGCGCCGTCACCCGGATACCGTCCAGAAATAGTCCTGAAGTGAAAAGGGCATTGAAATTGTCAAAGCCGACATACGCTGCGATTCGTCCCGCCGGGTCCGTACTGTGCAGACTTAAATATACGGATTTCAGCAACGGATAGAATAAAAACACACCGAACAGCAGCAACGAAGGAGCCAGGAACAGGTAGGCAAGCATATTCTCCTGAACCTTCAGCTTACTTAAATATGCCGGTCGTAAGGGAACTCCAGCCGATGCCGCTTTTTCTCTTGCAGGCAGGGTTAATGAATTCTCTAGTTCATTCAAAATGGAAGCCTCCTAATGACCTAACAGTCCGCTTTTGTCTTCTTACTACCTCTGCAAGTGTAAGGCTTGGATGTCAACGCAGCATCAGGAGGATGGCAAGCCAGCGTTAAAATTATATAAATTTTGTAAACGGAGAGATTAATTATCTCAACTATTTATACAAAAAAAGACCTCCCCGATTTCTCAAGAAGGTCTTTGCTTACACTTGTCGTTCCGCCGCTTACTCCTGTTTCAAATTCAGCCATTCCTTACCAAGCACACCATAGGCAAAAGTATCATGCCATTTCGGCATACCTTGTTCATCGGTTTTAAAGTAGCCCGTCTGGAGAAAATGCCCCTCCCGCCGCAGCTTCAGCCGTTCGAGCAGCCGCCAGGATGGTGTATTCCGCGGATTACAATGGGCGGTTACCCGTCTGATTCCTAGCGTATTAAAGCCGTACTCCAGCAATGTGCGGCAGGCTTCAGCCGCATAGCCGCAGCCCTGATACTCACGGTTGAACACGTAGCCAATCTCCCAAGTCTGAAACTCCTGCGGATGCTGCTCCTGAAAGTATAAGTTGCCGATAACTTTGCCTGAATCCTTCAGGCACACGGCCCAAAATGCCTGATCCGTGGAACGTCTGACCGCCTCAGCATGGCTGTCTTCTTCATTGTAAACACCATAAGGCTCATATTCTACAACCTCTGCACAGGAAAGATATTCATGCAGGTCCTGCCCATCTTCTGCTCTGAATCTCCTAAGCACTAAACGCAACGTTTCCAAAACTTCCATTAATCCTCATCCTTTTGCATCTTTGATTATGAAGAGACCTTCATCTGCAATTGCTGCTCTATAATACCTCTGATGTTAGCCGACTCGCCTACATTCGTGAAACTAAATTTTAACTGCTTCTTTTACGAGGCAAGAATAAACCATAGTGAGTCGCCAATCGGCGGTAATGCTTCACTTTGCTGAAAAAAGTATTCGATCAGATGACGCTCTTTATAGAGTTTTTTGTCCCATTCTCTTTGTTCCCGACGATTCCTTTTACTTGGAATGACCGAAGTTGCAGACTGCTCCTTCAGAAGGTAAAAAAACTGAATGGTGTCATAAGCTGTCAGCCAGCACTTGCGTTCTTATTAAGTCCATCTGTTTTAGGATCTCGTAGCCGGTTATCGAGTCATGGGACTGTCCTCCGGTCAGCACAAAACGCAGCGGGTTGCCCAAAGCATCGACAACGGCGTGGATTTTGGTCGTTAAGCCTCCTCGTGATCGGCCAATTGCCTGCTGAAGCCCGCCCCATTTTGATGGACACGCACAATCGTTGCATCAATCATGATGCTTTCATAGTCGGGTTCAATCGAGAGATGCTCTAAAATCCGGTCCCAAATGCCGGCAATTTGCCAGCGCCGAAACCGGCTGTACACTGTGGACCAGGAGCCGTAGTATTCCGGTAAATCCCGCCAGGGTGCACCCACAGCATGGCATTCAGCATCTGACAATGGTCTTTCGGGGGTCTCCCTCCTTGTGGTTTTCGTTCCGGCGGCAGCAGGTCCTTGATCTTTTCCCATTGATTGTCACGGATTTCGTATCGTCTCATTATACTTACTTTTACCAAACTCTTACAAAACCCTAGTTTGCATAAACACCCTAGTCAGGAAAGTATAAAGAAAACGTCTTGATTCCATAGTCATATATTACCAAAGTAAATCCCTAATTCACCTAGGTAAATATGCCGATAAGTTAAAAGTGCTAGATTTTCGAAAAAACATCAGAAGGGATAGGGTTATTCGTCTTTGAATCCTATTATATTACAATTAGCTCGAACAACTTTCCTATAGTTTAAGCAAATAAATATTTATAGGACTCAGGATAATAGAAAATCCGTTAGAAATGTATTCATAATATGGAGGGAAACTTAATGAGAAAACAGCTGGGAATTTCACTCTCCCTGGCATGTCTATTAATGTTAATGGGGTGTTCAGCTTCCCCAACATCACTGAAGACAACCAAGATCACACTTCTAAATTCCAAAACTGAGATAAAAACTCAATTAGAGGAAGTAGCGAAACAATACAATCAAGAGCATCCTGGAGTAACTTTAGAGATAATATCCGCTCCGGAGGGTACGTCTGGTTATCAAAAGTTAATGTCAATGTACGGCTCAGGGAGCCCGGCAACTATGTCGATGCTTGATTCAGGGGACACACAGCAGTTTCTGGATAAAGCTGTTGATTTAAGTAAAGAAAAATGGGTAGCTGAAACGATAGACAATGGACTTGATGCTGTTAAGAAAAACGAAACTGTACTCGGCTTTCCATTTGCAGTTGAAGGCTACGGGTTAATATACAATAAGAAGGTACTCGACAAGGCGGTTGGGGGCTCTTTCGATGCTTCATCGGTAAAAAGTAGAAGCAGCCTCAACTTATTAATGACTAAGATCAAGAAGACGGGTGTAGAACCAGTCATGCTTTCTACGATGGATTGGTCACTTGGCTCTCATCTTTTAACTGTATCTTATTCTGTTCAACCCGGAGGTTTTTCAAAGTTTGTTAAGGGTATGCAGAATAATTCCATAGATATGTCTAAAAATGATGCGATGTCTGGGTGGGTACAAACCTTAGATTTGCTCAAAGATAACAACATTAATAAGAATTCGCCTATGGAAAATACTTATGACGGAGCAAAGGCCCTTGGAGAGGGAAAAGTAGGGCTTTGGTTTATGGGCAACTGGGCTTGGGGGGAAATTAAGAGCAATGATACAGCAAATGGGGAATACGGCTTCTTGCCTCTACCGTTAAACAATAATTCGGATGATCCTGTTAATTCTAAAATTACAGTTGGTGTAACAAAATATATAATCATCGACTCAAAAACCACCACTCCTAAACAGCAAGAGGAAGCAAAAAGGTTTCTTAATTGGCTCGTATTTGAAAAGCCCGGTCAAGAGTTCCTAGTCAACAAGGCCAATACTATTCCTGCGTTCAAGAACATTTCCTTAGAGCCTGTCGATCCTTTGGGGAAATCGATCAAGGCGTATATCTCGGAAGGAAAGACATTACCGTTTATTACAACTCTTCCTCCTGATCATTGGGCCATCACTGGTGCATCTATTCAAAGCTACATCAGTGGGAAAATAGATTCGGCTGAGCTGTTGCGGCAAATACGTATTTACTGGAAAGCCCAACGGTGACATCGAGACCAGACATAGGAGGAAGAAACGATGTTTAGATTGACTTTAAAGAAAAAATTAATAAGTGCGGCGCTCGTATTAGTTATCGTTTTGTCACTTTCGAGTATTGTAGGTATCATAAAGATGTCGGATATGGGGGTGGCAGCAGATAAAGTTAATAAGCGCTCTTTACCTGCCGTTATTCTGCTTCAGGGTATGGACAAGCAGATAACAGAAGTTGACAGACTCACCGTTAGGATGATAATCGAAGATGATCCGGCAGCCCGAAAAAAAGATCAAGTTGACCTAGCAAAAGCGATAGGTTTAATGGAAGAGAGCGTAAACAAATACCAGAGTATTGCCTCCACAGTAGAGGAAAAAGAGCTGTTCACCAACTTTTATGGTCAGTGGGCAATGTATCTTCGGTATCTAAAAGTGGTTTCCACTGCGATGGAAGAAAATAATAAAGTGATGTCATACATGATCATACATGGAAATTCTGCTATTTATAATGCCGCATTAGACGACGTTAATAAACTTAGGCTACTCAATGAGCAATACGCTATGGATGCAGCTAATCTATCGAGTCGTTCTTACCAATCAGGTAAAATATTAATGATTTCCCTGACTGCCATAAGCACTATCCTTGGAATCATCGGTTCGCTTTTACTGGCTGCATCGTTCACTAAACCTATATTAAAGATCGCGGAACAAATGAAGTTGGTAACCAGGGGGAACCTGCAAGTCGAACCCCTTAGGGTCCGATCAAAAGACGAGGTCGGCGAGCTGGCGTCCGACTTTAATGTCATGTGCGAGTCACTGAGTAACCTTTTAAAAGAAGTGGTAGAAAACTCGTTACTGGTTGCCTCTACAGCAGAGCAGTTAACAGCTAGTGCAGAGCAGACAAGTATAGCCAGCGAGCAGATAGCCGTAAGTGTTACTTTAGTCGCAGAGGGATCGCAAACTCAGCTTGCAGATATAGCTGAAACGTTGAATATTACAGTAGACGTTTCTAATAGCGTCGAGAAAATAACTAATCGGTTTGCTAATGTGTCCGATCTCACAATCCAAGCACAGGAGAAGGCTAATAATGGTCAAGCCATAATTTCTTCCACTGTCTCTCAAATAAGAGATGTTCATAGCAAGGTAACTCAATCTGCGGAAGTAGTTAATATTTTGGGGGAAAAGTCTGCCGAGATTAGTCAAATTTCAACTATGATCAGTGACATAGCAGCCAGTACCAACTTACTTTCACTAAATGCGGCCATAGAAGCTGCAAGAGCAGGGGAGCATGGAAAAGGGTTCGCGGTCGTTGCCTTTGAAGTACGCAAACTGGCAGCACAGGCCAGTGAAGCAACGGGCAAAATCTCTTCTCTGGTCAACGAAATCACATTGAGAACCGACGAAGTTGTGATCTCAATGAATGAAGGGGTTCATTCACTAAATGAAGGTATGGTGCTCGTCGAAGGTGTGGGTACCGTATTCTCTGATATTGTTGTTGCTGTTGAAGAGGTCAGCGGTGAGGTGGACAATGCCGCTATTGAAGCAAGATCTGTAAGTGGAGGGACCGTTTCTATGCTGGAATCTATGAGAAAAATAGCTGAAATCTCTGAACGTGCAGCAGATTCTACTCAAATGGTAGCATCCGTTGTCGAGGAAACTACGGCAGCCATGGAGGAAGTTTCTGCCGGGGCCAACATGCTTGCCAAAAGGGCGGAAGAAATGAATCAAACAGTATCTGTTTTTAAGATTTAAAATAACTATTCAATAGTCGAGAGACTGACTGTAAAATATATTGTGTAAGCAACTCCTTCACAGCATTTCCACATCTAAAGGTATTCGAAATCGTTGTCTCCTACTTCTTCTGGCAGACCAAAGCCAGGGAGTGATTCCCACTCACTCGGAAATTGCCAGGCGTGCTGGAGTCAGCCATTACAATCAAAAACTGTCCCTCCCTGCAAAGGAAGGACAGTTCTCATACAATCTGCCGGATACTCAGAGGTTATGTAGGCTCAAATAATTGAAGAGATATTTAAAGACGGGTACTCGAATTCAACAGTTCCAAGGGAGGTGACAGCCTGATTATGCTCCTCCAACCTGATCATTAAGGATTACAATATGAGACGGATTTGAAGGCAATACCGGCAAAAATAAAATGGCTAAAAAACTGGTAGCTACTAACAACAAAGTCAGCTTCTTTTTCATTTTCCCACACCCTTTTTAATAAATTTGTGATACTGTGTCAGTAATTCAAACAACGCATACTCTTTAAATCTCTCAGATAAGCCTACACAAATGATTATATCACAATCTTTTCTTTTTGTTGTATATTTTCCCAAATAAAAACTGAGCATTTGACATGAATAGACAGTTCTCTGTATCAATTAGGCACTAGGATCTTGCAGTGCTAGATACTGCTAATAACGAGGTCAGCTTCTTTTTCATTTTTTTCCCACACCTTTTGAATAAATCTTTGATATTGTATCAATGTTTCAGGCCGCGCATATTCTTTAAAACTCTCAAATAAGCCTACACATTTGATAATAGCATTACTATTGTTTTTCGCACTGTATGATTCCATACTTTCCAATAAATACTTAAACCCTTCTGCATACATTGCTTTTTTAAGGTAATATTTTGACAACTCGTAACTAAACCGTGCTGTTTGTTCAGGAATGACCTGACGGGTATACACATCCGAAGCGAGATCTCGTTCATAAAAGACAATTTGAGACTCAAATTCATCTAATATGTAATCGATATCAAAAGAATACTGATTTGCAGCTTCAATAATATTAAGGAGCTCAGTAAAGATTTCTTTTTTTCCTTTAGTAATTTTAACAAGGTCAGAGATTACACTTTGATCTCCGCCTCGAAGCTTATTTATATAGGTATTGACTTGTGCCCAATGCTGGAATAATTCAACCCAATGTAACGTCTCAGGGTCTGTCTCTTTGACCCAACTAAGATCGGCATAAGCATAGGTGCATTCCAAGGCTTGCTGAAAATCCCCTCTGGCGTCCCATACACTTGCAAGAAGCAGGTTCGAATAGGCTATGTAAACAAAGAGCGGCAGGCTTGTCGCCAAGCTCTCTTGCACTCTTCCTTCTTTCCGGTGTTTGCTGTAATACTGTATCCGGGCCTTCCGGCCCATCTCTCTGGCAAGCTCCTCAACCTTGTCCCACCGCCGCAAAGAACGGTAAATATTCGCTAAATCTTTAAGTGCATCCAGCTGATCCTTCTCGTCTAACCGTTCGACAAACGGTTCAAACTGACAAGCCGCCTCAAAATTCTGAATTTGGTCATCTCCAATGCTAAGCGTGAAGAGACGGTATTGGCAAAAGGCCAAACGTTCGGAATGCTGGCGGATTTCACATCTGGCCACATTATTATACAGAATCGCAGCAGAATCATTCCATTTTCTCTTGAAAAAATCATTGGCAACATCAAAGAGCAAGGGTGCGTAGGTCAATTCCTCTAGAAGAATAGTAACCGTCTTCAGAACACAATCCAGTTTATTCAGTTCTGCGCAGCGGTAAAGAAACGGGCCGATTCTTCGCCAATTAGGCGTCGCTTCTATCATACTTTCCTGAATATAATTTTCGTAAAAATAACCCGCAGGCAACGAAAGCACCGCGGTCACCCTGTCAACCTGATCCACGCTCATTACCTTATTGCCTTTTAAAATGGAGCTTATAGATCCTACATTTATACCGATGGTTCTACCCAGATTACTCATATTCCAGCCTTTTTGTTTCATGAGGTTATCCAACTCGCTGCGGATCGTGGTTGTAGCTATCAAGTAAACCACTCCTTCAGAATCAACTCGTTGCAACATATGAGAGAAATTTTATTATATTACAAATATAACCATAGTTTTACCGTTGGTCAATTGAAATATATAATTCATAGTTTTGGCATCATCGTGTATAATGGTAATCTATTTTTTTTGGCAATTCGGTTTCCATTGTATTGTAATAAAGCAAGACGGGGGATTTCTCCCCCGAATCCATTTCTTCTTATGCAGATATGTCAGCGACCAAATTTTTCATCCATTTTCTGGAGTATATTCGTATTAGTCCTATGCTAAGCCTAACCACTTCTTCCATAGACAATATCATATATACCAGAAATACAGGCTGTTTCCAGACAAACGACATTAATAATCCGGAAGGGACACCAATCAGCCATGTCGCAGTGGATTCCATCGCGAATACAAACTTACTGTCACCGCCGCTGTTGAGAATGCCGCCCGCCAAAATCATGTTGGCAACCTTTACCCACAGGAATGCAGCGAATACCCAAACCAGCCGGGTTCCCATGAGACGCGCTTCATCTGACACCTGAAAGATAGATACATACAAAGGCGCAAATACGGCAATCAATACACCGATTCCAAGGGATACCAGAATACCCAGTTTGATAAACCGCTTTGAAAAGTCCAATGCTACATCCTGCTCGTCGGCCCCCAGCTTATTCCCAATCATGATGCCGGCCGCGCTAGAGAGCCCGGATAATAAACCGATACTTAAGCTCTGAAGCGGATAGGTTATCGTCATCGCGGTTATTTCAGAAGTTCCCATCCGGCTGTAAATAATGGCGTACACAGTTTCACCCAGCACCCAAATCAGCTCGGTCAATACGATCGGATACGTAGTGCGAAGGAACTTCCCCAGAAGCGTCCCGGATGCCCCGAACCAGTCGCGGATACGTGTTGCTCCGGGAAGACGAAGCTTATAGGCAGCTGCAATGATAAAGCAGCATTCAAACAACCGGGCGGTAAGTGTAGCAATCGCTGCGCCTTTTAACCCCCATTCCGGGAAGCCGAATTTCCCGAAGATTAGCAGATAGTTAAGTATAATATTAATACACACTGCAGCTATGCTGGTTATCATAGGGAGCTTCACATGTCCTGTAGCACGCAAAATAGCGGAGTAGATCATTGTCAGCATAACCGGAATATAGCTCAGAGAGATCACTTTCAGAAAACCGGACCCCTCTGTGATCAGCCGCTGGTCCTTAGTAAATAAGCTGAGACTGAATTGCGGGAAGAAATGAATGGGCAACGTAAAAATAATGGAGATGCCCATCCCTAGAAGCAGTCCTAATCCCAGCAGCTGCGCTGTGCTTCTCTCATCCTTCTTCCCCCAGAACTGTGCGGCATAAATGGATACCCCTGTCGCTAGTCCGGCCAATACTACAGTTATAATCCCGTATATTTTTATGGATATGCCTACAGAAGCAACGGCCACATCGCCGAGTTGTCCGACCATCAGCTGATCGGTTAAGGTTAGCAGTGCCATAATCAGGCTTTGCAGAGTTACAGGAATTGCTATTTTATAGATATTGCTATAAAAATCCGCCTTTGAATCTTTTAACATTACCGGGCCCTCCCATCGTCGTCACACAGCCTTCTGATAACGAAGCAGTGTATAGTTTTTTTGCGGGAGAACTTCCACAACCTTGAACTTCTTTGCAAAGCTCAGGTCATTATATCCCTTGCCGTCAACAAGCGTTATATTGGTCCCGCCTCCGATAATAATCGGCAGCTGCATTAAGATGATTTCATCTACTAAATCCTGGTCAAAAACATTCCAGTTTAGAAACCCGCCGCCTTCTATCATAATGCTGTGCACGTTGTAGCTAGCCTCCAGTTCACGGAACAAATCCACAAAATCCACTTTGTCCTCTCCGCAGATTAACACCTCTTTGTTCCTGTCCTTCAAAATACTTATCTTCTCAGGATCCTGGCCATTTTCAGTAGTAACGATCAGCGTTCTGCCGTTGTCGGCAAAAACATGGCTGTCCAGTGAAATATCCATATGTGAGGTGGGGATAATCCTCAGCGGGTTATTATTCTCCTCATACCGGTTTGTCAGCATCGGATCATCATTTTGTATTGTATTTTTCCCTACCATGATTGCGTCAACTAAGCCCCTGAATTTATGAATATATTCAATATCAGGTTCCTCGAACATACTGAACAATTGTTTGCTGGACTGCCCCGCACCTAAAGTAAGCTTTCCGTCGATTGACACTTGGCTAAAAATGGTCGTTTTCATGGTTTTCCCTCTTCTCTATAGAGTTTGCTGTTTGCTGCGGCTGCTCACATGCTCTTCCATTAATACCAATAATCTCGCGGCGTCTTCTTGTGATAAATGTTTTAAGCCTGCGGAGATGGCATCCCAGACTTCCCTCATAACCGGCTCAATTGGCATGTTACGCGCACTTTCAAGGCAGGAAATCAGTGTAGCCCTGACCGGTGAGGCGGTAACCCTGATGTCCTCCAATACCCCGGTATGCACTGGAATCCGCTGTACCCGTTCCGCCCATTCCCGTTGGCTGCTTTCACTCAGCAGATAAGCGGCGAATGATAGTAGCTCGTCCGATTGCTCCGATTCCAACGAATTCTGCGGAAATACCAGACCGATGGATGAAGCCATTGAGACTGCCGGGTTGCCAATAATAGTCGGCAGCGCACCTACGAGCAATCTGTCTCGCATATGAAGGTCTAAATAATTGTAAATCCATTCCCCGCAAATGATGGCACCAATCTCTCCGGCGATAAAACGGTCCAGGAGTTCAGTGGAACCGTGAAAACTGCCAAGCACCCCTTGGGCCGTTTGCCGCTGAACGAACCGCAGAGCCGCTTCCATTTCCGGAGTTGACAGATCGGGTTTACCTTCCTTCAGCGGCCAGCCTCCAAATGCAGTCAGGAATGGGATAAAGCAATAAGGGTCCGCCAGATCAGTGGCGGCTGGAACAATACCTTTAGCCATGAGCTCCTCCGCCTGCTGCTCAATCGCTTCCCACGAAGCTGGAGCCTCCGGATAGATTTCCGAGTTGCAATAAAGCACCAGATGATTGCCTTTTAGAATAGGAATACCATACTGTTTGTCATTCGACCGCATGGAGAAACGGATATCCTTATCAGAGAAGCCGGACATAGACCAGAATTTCTCCGGAATCTCCGAATACACGGCTCCTTCCCCGTATCCAGCCATGTCTGCCGGAACCAGCGCCATTTGTGGACCAGCTCCGGCAGTTTTTATCTGCTGCAAGCCAGCGGTCAGTTTAGAGATATTCATGACTTTCGGAATAACGGGAACACCGAATTTAGAGCTATACTCACGGCAGAGCTGCTCCAACACCTCTATGGAGGTATCTCCCTTCCCATCAAATTCATGCCAGATATTCAGTTGCTGTTGCTGTAAGGTTTGTTTATCCATTGCAATCCTTCCTCCTTGGTCATTTGATCAGTTCCATTAAAAGTACCAGCGCCTGATAAGGCTGCATCTCATAGGTTTCTTCGCTGCCAGGCTTGTTCCATCCGCCCTGTTCGCTTTCTATCAGCAGATTTGTCTTTTTAGACCCCGGATAGATAAGCTCAATCTTTAATGTCTGCTCTTTTTCCGGGTTCAAATTAAAACAAACGCTGAACAGCTCATCTTTCAAATAGTAAGAGTAGATCATAATATCGCCTTGTGAATCAGAAAGATAAAAGTTCGTTGGCTTCAGCAGATTAGAGTATTGTCTCTTTATCTGCTTTAATTGCTCCAGGAGCGGCAGCAGTGTGGATTCATTGGTCCAATTGATCGTCATGGTATTGAAAAAAGCTTTTGGAATATCTGCACCGCCGGTATTATCCCCGAGACCGCAATTGAGCGGCTGCTCCTCATATACTTCCATTCCTGTAGTCAGATAAGGGATTCCGTTCGGTAGGAAATAATTAAACACCGTCATGAGACGGGCCAGCTCCATCCCGCCCCGGCTTGTAATTCTTGGAGTATCCGCTGTTTCCGAGCAGGCAAATACGTGGATCTGCAACTCCGGAAGTTCCCGCAGGTACTCCTCCAAGCGTTCGACACGGATATCAGTCATGATGTTCCACCCGCTGCCTAACATCACATTGTATCCGGTTCTTGCCGCTTCACGGTGGTTGCGATTGAATAAATCCTCACTGATCAGAATCGCTGTTGGCTTAATATCTTTAATCACCTTGAACATAGATTCCTGTAAGGGAACCGGGAGCGTGTGTCCAATATCCATCCGGAAACCATCAATGTTATAGGTGTTCAGTTGGAAACAAGCAGCCTCTATCAGTGTGTTCCACAATTCCCGGTTCGGCTCCTCTCCAGGGTATACATTGCACTTGATCGTATCAAAAAGTACGTATGGCGGTTGCCCTTCAGGTAAATAAGACCGGACCAACGGAGAGGGATCATTGTATAGACGAAAGAAAGCTACATCTGTCCAGATTGGCTGAACATCATTAATCCAATCCGAATGTGCAGGGGCCGGGGTAATCCCCATCTCACGTTCGATCATCGGTAATATGGATTCGCCTGACTCAAGGGCGCGCCGTTTGAGGTCACTCCAAAGGACTGCATCCAGTTCATTCGGCGGCAGACGGAATTGGTTCAGAAAAACCCGGGTTTCATCACTGCGGTAAATGGTTTCCAGCTTATCCGGTGTACATTCGGCGAAGAACTCCAATTCGGCAATTTTCGGAGGCTGGAATCCCGGCAGCACGTTAAGATCAATCCAGTAAAACCAATCCGGGTGTTCTGCCAAAAAAATATTATCTCTTGCACTCACCCGCGGGATTAAATCAAGTACTACTTTGATATCCAGCAAATGGCAGGCTTCAACCAAGGTCGCCAGCTCATCATGGATGGTCAGCTTCTCCATACCGTCCAGCAACGGATCATGTAAATTCTCATCTAAATCAAATAGGCTGTACACGGCATACGGCGAACCAATATCCCCCTTGAGATTCAAATGGCTGTACTGGGTTACAGGCAGCAAGTACAGGATATTGACATTCATTTTTTTTAGCATTGGCAACAGAATCATAAATTTCAGAAACGTTCCGGATTGGATATTCCCGGTATGGCTATAATCCCAGGCTGAAGTATAACGGAGCAAGGAGCAATAGATGACACTATTATCTAAATCTGTCTGCTCGATATTGACATAGCCCGAAGACAACTCAAGCAAGTATTGCAGATGCTTAACCATAAATCCTGCCGGATCAACGAGAATTTCGCCATCCTTGTTATCCAAGACCGACAAATAGCCGCACTCGTTCCACAAAGCGGGTATCCAGATGGGTTCCACTTTTTTAAATTGGCAGCCGGCAAAATATTCAAGCATCCGGTTTATTCTTTCATCCTGTCTGATCATTGAGCGCATCTCCCTATGAAAGTTCTTTTCAGAAAACAAACACCGTTTTTAGAAGCGGCTTGTCCGAAGAAGCTGCATGATCCGGCATATGTCCCAGCAACTCCTGAATGGCTGTCCCGGATTGGTTCAAGCTGTACTTACGTGTAATCAGGGAGGCTACCTCCGGTACATCCTTCGCAAACTGAAATGCATCCTCAAAGGTGTTCAGATATTCACCGGCTCCCAGGAGCCTTACTGCGTTCTGGGTGTAAAAGGTCGGTGAGATTGTATACTGATATTTCCCATTGATGCCGAAGGGGATTATCGTACCGCCGCGTTCCACCCACTGTTCCGCCAGCTCCATCTGTGTGCCCACTGTATCTATTACGATGTTAAATTTCTTCTCTCCCAGTATGCTGGACACCAGCTCCGGGGTCAGCTCCTCCGGCGGGCAGGCATAGTCAGAGATTTGCTTCGCCTTTGCCAGCCGGCCTGTATTGATTTCCGTAGCAATAGTTGTGCATCCCATACGTTTAGCAACTATTTGACCTAAAAGTCCCATCGGGCCGGAACCAAGAATTAACACCGAGTCATCTGCGCTGATCCTTGCCTCACGGAAGTTATGCAGAACACAGGCGAGTGGTTCAACGGCCAGTGCAGCTTCCCAACTCATTTGTTCAGGTAGTTTATACAAGTACTTTTCATCAGTAACGAACCAGGGAGCAAAAGTGCCATTTTTGTTCAATCCGGCAATCGGCATGCCCTTCCCATCCGTTCCTATGCAGAGATGTTCTTTGCCTTGACGGCAAAATCTGCACTCGCCGCAGCTTTGATTGGGATCAATGACTACTCTGTCGCCTATGTTCAGGCCTGTCACATTCGCCCCGGTTTCGATAACAGTTCCTACAGCTTCATGACCGCGTATCACTCCAGAAATACCAGGTTCTTTTCCTGAGATGACAGCCAGATCGGTTCCGCAGATCCCCGTCATTTGAATTTTTATTTTGACATCAGTTAATAGTGTGACCGCAGGGATGTCCAGTTCAGACAGATTCAGTCCCTCGGAACACCATACCAGTGCTGGCATCTTCTCCGATACTGCATATTCAGCTTGTTCTGATTTCATTGCCTAATCCCCTTTCCACTTTCTTACATTTATTTTCTTTTCTTTTCACATAATTTCATATATTTTCACATCAACTCAGTACGCCCCCTTTAACTCTCGAAAAGCAACAACCAGAAGTTGTGCAAACGTTTGTACGATTTCATTTTTTATCCTATCATATATTTTTTGAAATGTAAGGAATTTATTGTCGAATATTACATCATTATTATTTTTTTCTATTTCATATCGTTAATAATCTCCAAAATATGACTGCATTCGTTTATTGTGTCCTACAATCTCAGCTCAGGGGATCGGGAATAAAATCCGGTCCAACAGGCTCGCTCAGCGATTAGAAGCCAGGCTAGGCCTGGCCTTCTTGGATTAATTCACTTGAAAGCAATTTCTCTCCGATGCATTATTTTCACTCTTAGAGTCTCTTAACTCTCTATCCTTTGGCAATTTGTCCTGCCTGCATATTGCATTATATTTTTTTCTGTAGAGTACTCCCGGACACGCAGGTTACGACTTTGATCCAGCAATGTTACCTATTTTCGTACGAAATTTCGCGAAAATATGACAAAAAACCGATTTTCGAATAGGTACAACTGTGAGACGCACATAAAAAACCGCAGCGACATCAGCTGCGGTTTTCCGTTCGAATATACTGTTTTCTCCCAACTCCCCGCCAAGAGAATAACCTGCAGTTTTATTTACGCAGGCTTCCCAGGATGGCTCCCTTTGCAAAAAGCCGCCCAATATGACGCTCCACCTCAGGATCCGGGATTAATGGCGGGGCCTGATGCGGTTTCGTACGGGCGTCTATAATGACATTGTCGCAGGACCAGTGCTTATTCTCCACTACACTGTTCACGCCATATATATCATGCGAAGGGTTGCTGCGCGTGAAGGTCGCCCATAGGAAATTGTTCAGGGTCCCGCTCATAAACTCGCTATCATCACACAGAATAATCATCGGCAAGGTAGGGAGCGGACCTTGTTCCTCAATGGCGGCGCACAAAGACCTTAACTGCTGCTGCGCTTCCTTGTAATTAATGAATGCCGGCCCTTGCAGGGCAACGATGCCCGGCATCACCATTCTGGCCTCACCGAAGCCCTGCAGCCGGGACAGAACCTCCGGCACTTCTGTGCACAAGCTCCGCTTCCGCTCTCCCACTGCCGCAAAAATCACCTTGCTGCCGCTGTTCATTCCTGTGCCGGAATAATCAAGCGTATCAATCGTAGTATTGGTCTGAAAATGAATGTCACGGTGAAAATCAATCCGCTCCAGAATATAGGTCAGAAAATCAACCACATTATGAGTGCTAATGGCCCGGTCCTCCTCGGCCGTAATGAACAGATACTTAGCCAGGCTAAGCTGGCCGGTTCCCAGGATCCGGTTGGCGATGGTAAGAATCTCCGCCGGCTGCTTCAACTGCTGATAAGGCGTGTACCGTTCGCTGCCAATGGCAAACAGCAGGGGATGCACTCCTGAAGCATCAACCGCGTGTACTTCTTTCACTCCCGGGATCTCCTGCTTCACAGCACCTCCGGTCAGTTCATGAATCAATTCCCCAAAGGCGGTATCCTCCTGCGGCGGCCGTCCCACTACGGTGAACGGGAAGATTGCCCCTTTTTTGGCATACACCTTATGTACTTTCATGACCGGGAAAGGATGCACCAGGCTGTAGTACCCCAAGTGGTCGCCAAAGGGACCTTCCGGTTTGGTCTCGCCGGGATGTATTTCCCCGGTAATTACAAAATCCGCATCCGCGCTGATGCAGAAGCCGTCTACATAGCTGTAGCGGAAATGGCGTCCGGCCAGCAGACCGGCAAAGGTCATTTCGCTTAAGCCCTCCGGCAGCGGCATGACAGCAGACAATGTGTGTGCGGGAGGACCGCCGATGAAGCAGCTCACTTTAAGCGGTTCGCCCCGCTTGTTCGCTTGGGACTGGTGGATTCCGATGCCGCGGTGGATCTGGTAATGAACCCCCACTTCCTTATTCACTTCATACTCATTGCCGCTGAGCTGAATACGGTACATGCCCAGGTTGGAATTCATTATGCCCGGCTTGTCCGGGTCCTCCGAATACACCTGCGGTAAGGTGACAAAAGCCCCCCCGTCTCCCTGCCAGTGCTTAATCTGCGGAAGGTCGGAGATTTGAATTTCCTCGAAGCCTGCCGGGACACCGCCGAGTGTCTTAAGCGGCAGAGCCTTTCTCGCGGCAAGCCCTGTACCTATATATTTAAAGGGTTGCTTGAGCGCCTTCATCGGATCATTGCGCAGCGCGATGACATTCTGTGAAGAATCCCAGGTATCCCGGAATATAAACTTGCTGCGCTCAATGGTCCCGAAGAGGTTCGACACCGCACGGTACTTCGAGCCTTTAACATTTTCAAATAATAATGCAGGGCCGCCGGCCTCATAAACCTTTAAATGGATCGCTGCCATCTCCAGCAGGGGGTCCACTTCCTCATGAATACGGATCAAATGTCCGTGCTTCTCCAAATCTATAATGCACTCTTCCAAATTGCGATAGGTCATGGTCTTACTCCAATCTGCAGAAGAAATATGAACCTCTCTATTATAGCAAAAAGCCCTCTTGATTTCTCAAGAGAGCTTTTCCTTACAAATCTCCGGTAAATTCAATTTCATTATAGGAGTAAAAGGATTGCAGAATCCTCTCACGGTCATCCCCGAAGAGCTGATCGGCCACCCCGGCTACAAGCTTGGGTATGGCGTTCCGGATACCTGAAATCGCCGAAGCGGACAACCCGCAGCTGGCCAAAGCGGAATAGTTAAATACAAACAAACCATGCAGCAGCTTCTTCCCGTCTTCCCCACGGCTTTGCAGCGCAAACCCCGGGCTGAGATAAGGATGCGCATCAAGCAGCGGATTCGCCTTATCTTCCGGGGCTTGATAGCGGTCGCTCCAGCGGGCGACATAACGCTCAACCAGCCGCAGCTCGGGACGCAGGCCGGGATCACTGAGAAGACCAGTACTGACCACAATATAATCAAAGGCGAACTCTCCCTTGGGAGTTGTTACTACCGCCCCTCCCGGAGTAGCCTGCACATCAAGCCACGGGGAGCCGAGATGCAGTGTGAAGCCGGGCCAAGCCGCGGCACGGGCAAAGGTATCATTGGTCGGCGGCTGATTGTACTTGAAGAAATGGGAGATCACCGCATATTTATCGTCATCCGCCAGCGTATGGAACCTTTCAATCATCCCCGATATTTCCATCTGGCGAATCGGGTTGACGCTCGGCAGCTTCTCCCGCCGTACAAAGACATGGGCTTCGGCTGCACCTTCGGAGAGCATGTAATTAGCATTGTCGAAGGCTGAGGCTCCGCCGCCCAGAATGGCGATTTTTTTGCCCTTCAGTGCGCTGAAATTAATAGCCTCCGAAGTATGCGAGTACAGATGCTCCGGCAGATTTCCGGCAATAAGCGGCGGCACATGCCATTGACCGCCACCCTGAATGCCGGTAGCCAGCACCACCTTCCGGGCCAGCAGCAACCCGGAGGGTGCTCCCGGGCCAGCAATGTGCAGGCGGTGGAGCCCCTCTTCTCCAGGCTCAATCAGCTTCAGCTTCACCTCATTGATGACAGGAAGTCTGAGCACCTGGCGGTACCAGCGCAGATAGTTCATCCATTCACCGCGCGGGATTTTGTCCATGGCCTCCCAGCCCTCGGGACCAGCCTGCGCTTCCCACCAGGAGCGGAAGGTCAGGGATGGAATCCCTAAATCAATGGAGGTCAAATGCTTTGGCGTCCGCAGTGTAACCATCCGGGCATAGGTCTCCCAAGGCCCCTCTGACCCTTCACTGTTCTCGTCAATGACCAGAATGTTAGATATCCGTTCACGCAGCAGTCCAAAAGCCGCTCCCAAACCGCTTTGACCGCCTCCGACAATAACAACATCGTAGACATGCCCTTCCAGATGCTCCAGAGGACGTACCCAGTCCGTACCGCCATAGGCCAAATAGGAAAGGTCCGTTTGTACTCGTTCATTTAAAGTTTCCAGGCTCATCAACCCTCAGACCTTTCGATGGCATCTTTTAGAAATCAAAATACATGACTCTCCGCCAACCTTCACGCTGATACTGATGGCCACATTATATCTTGAATGCTGTGCCTTTTAAATATATATGTTAGGTTTATTGTCATTATAGCTAAATTATTGCCAACCGATTGTACATAATCACTAATATTCAAGCTTATTAGCTAGCTGTATATTGACAAACTAAGCTATTACACTCTACACCCTCTTATCAATGGAATAAAACATGCCACTTATTCCAATTCCAGAAGAGATTCTCCGCTAATGATTGTTCCGTGATTGATCCCTTCACAAATGTCTTTCATGGAACCCGGCTGGTCAAAGTTGAACACATGCATCGGGAGATGATAATCCCTGGCCAGAATGAACGCTGACTGATCCATGACCTTCAAGTTATGCTGGAGCACATCGTTGTAATGCAGGGATTTGAACTTTCTGGCCGCCCTGTCATGTTTAGGATCTGCACTAAGTACACCATCCACCCCTTGTTTGGCAACCAGCAGGGCATCACAATTCACCTCGATCGCTCGTTGAACCGAAGGATAGTCTGTTGTCACATAGGGCTGACCGTTGCCTCCGGCGAAAATCACGATATACCCTTTTTCCAAATGATGAATTGCCCTTAGACGGATATACGGTTCAGCAACGGATGTAGTCGGTATTGCTGTCATTACGCGCACTTCTCTGTCAGATTTGGCTTTGAGTACTCCACGCAGCATCAAGCTGTTGATGACGGTCGCGAGCGTGCCGATATTGTCAGCCTCCGCTCTTTCTATGCCCCAGCTCTCCGCCATGTTGCCACGGAATATGTTGCCTCCTCCGATCACGAGTGAAACCTCAACGCCCAGTTTCACCACGGACATAATTTCACTCGCGATATGCTCCATTTTTTCCGGTTCAAAACCAAATTCTGTCTTTCCTGCCACTGCCCCGCCGCTTAGTTTAATGAGAACTCTTTTGTACCTTACCAATCTCTACACCTCCGCATAATAAAAAAACACTAAAGCATAAAATGCCTTAGTGTTTCAATGAAATGAAAATATGAAGATTTAAAAATGAATTCATATTTCCACCTCTTCCAGTATTTTAATTCAATCTATTGTATACTCATCAAGAAGAAAATAGCAACGGCTAATATCTTAATCTGCTTTCTTGCAGAAATAACGCCAGACCGCTATTCACAGCTCATTCCCTCTTTTTCTCTCAGGAGCAAAGTTTCATACATCTCCCTGACCATGATTATCGCCTCATCAATCTCCAGCTTCTTTGTACTTGAGTGGATCAGGGTTCCCAGCCCGATTAAATAGATGGCGAGATTCAGAAAAACCCGCTTAAGTCTGTGTTCTGAGGCTGAATTGAGCCGTTTGCTATGACGCATGTAGGCCATACTTATGGCTTCGCCTATAAATTCTTCTTGATCCAGATCATAGCTCTTATAACCTGAAAGATACACAGATCTGAACAAATGCTGTTCTTTCTTGGCAAAATGCAAAAATCCGATAGCCAAATTGAGAGCAGGTGAGTAGTACCCCTCCTCATAACTTGTCATGCTGTAACGCACATGATCTACAACCCTCTGATACGCCAGACTTTTGATCTCCTCCATATTTCCGTACAAGCTGTAAATCGGCTGGGTGGAGCAATTCAGCTTCTGCGCGATATTTCGGGCTGACAACATTTCAAGCCCCTGCTCCTGCACAATGGCAAATGCCGCCTGTATAATTTGCTCTTTCGTAATATCTGATTTCGGCGGCACGATCTGCACCTCCTGATTTTTTTAGGACTCATTTTTAATGCTATCGTTGATTACAAGGTCAGATATCCCAGCTTGAGTTTTCTGACTATATTACTAGGAGCAATAATAAGTGTTATTGGTCTTCTCAGTAAGGATTAAGTTCTACCGATTTCTGCAATTCAGCTTTTCTGCATAGATTGAACTTAAGATATTAGAGTACAGGATCAGTCGCTACTACGGTGAATATTTGGACTTCCGGCCGCTGTTGTCTTCAAATTTCTTGATTTTAACCGCTATTAGCGGTAGAAATCCGAAGACTGCTTATGCTTTCGATGCTAGCTTTCCTTCGGAAAGCTTTCAGTCGGACACTACCGCTCCTCCAGTTCCAAAATCCCCCTCCGTTGCTCCTTTCCCTTATCTCAAGATTTAAGTTCAATATATAGCCCTATTTTTCCGGGCCGGAAATCCATATACACCACATAAGGACCATCCGTTTCTGGCAAAGCTGCAAACCCCCTGATAGACTTCATCATTTTCCTCCCAAGAAATTCAGCAATTCCCGGTTAACCGCCTCAACCATTGCTTTCGTGAAATCCGAATCAAAAAAAAGGCCTATGCCCTCAGGAATCGGCGCTGCGGTCTCATGATCAAAATCTGCAAAGTCACTGTCCTCCGGCAAATAATACCCCTGTTTCTCCCGGAGACCTTTCCAATCCTCCACCGGTAGCTGCCCGGCTAAATCAACCGCAAAGACCAATCCAATGCCCATATCCAGGTATAAATAATTATTGTGTCTGCGCGGCGGCTGCGGTTTAGCTGAATTCAATTTAAGCGTATGTGAACATTCATTTTCGCTCATCCGCAGCACTACAACTTCGTTGCTGTCTGCATCCACGAGCATCGTAACATAGGGGACAAATCCGGCAAGAAACCGCAGCAGGGCAGAATCCCGTAAGGAATCTTCAAATATCCAGCCGACCGGCATCAGACTGGATTCCCCCCCGGATTTGAAATAGAACTTTCTCAGCAGCGTTTGCAGTTCTTGCACATCTGGCGCATCATAAGGCGTAAGCAGCTCCAAATTCACAGGATAATGAATCAATTGTCTCTTGCCCTCATGGTAATGGCTGCTCATATCCTTGTGACGGTACAAATCCTGTATAACGGGCAATATCCCGGTCTTCGTCTCCTCGAACAATATCTTCGATTCCGGTCTGAGCTGCTCCAGAAAAAACGATTCTATTACACCTTCATGTCCGGCTTCCCTTACTACCGTAAAATGTGGCGCCACCTGCTCCATCAATATGGCTCTAATCGCTTCATCTTGTACCGGGATTACCTGGGCGAAGGATTGGTCGTCCAACACACTAGAAGCAATAAAATACTGCCCAAGCGCCGTCATCCCGGAAGGTGGCTTGTCCATCGTCAGTCTGTTCACATGAAAATCAGTTAACCTATCCAGTTCAAATCGCTCCTGCTTGGCGCTATATTCCAGCAAGCTACGGTCTTTGATCCACTCGTATATAGGACACCCCTCCAATCTGAATACCAAGCTGATGAGGATACAGGAAAAACATTACAATTCCAGTTTACTCTAATTTGTTTTCATATCATAACAAACAGCGCACACCGTCTTGCATCGGCGCACGCTGTTTAGACTATGTCACATCCATGGATCACCCCAGATTAGAATCTGGCGATGAAAAATTCACGGTCTGCAGGGACATTTCGGCTGACTACCGAATTTCCGTTGGCATCTCTTATTCTCAAAAGATACGGTACCGTTGTTAACGTGGTGATTGTGGGGAATCTGGCCACACCAAAATCATCAAAATCGGCTGTTGTTGTTACGCCTGCGTTGGTTAAGCTAGCTGTCCATCCACTTGTATCTCTTGGTGCATTAGACAGATTCGTAGCAATTACGATAAATCTGTCGAGGCTTTGTCTGATTCTGCGTTTCTTTTTCACTGCGGATGCCTTTGCCTTGCGGGCCATAAGCGCCTTTTTTGCCATAAGTGCCCGTTTTGCCATAAGAGTCTTCTTGTCCACTGGCTTCATTTACTTCACCACTTTCTTATAGGATACACTATTAGATTCATTTCCCGTGCTCTCTGAAACTACAATGGCCTATTTGAATTAAAATGTGGTAGTGTCCTAGGTTCATAGATACGTACCCACCGTCTCTTACTGTGCATACACTGACTGAAGAGGTGATCACTGAGCAATGAACGCACAGTTATGGCTGCAGCAGCATGCCACCAAATTAAATCGGCCCCTGAAACACAAAGTCCGGAAAACCTATGCCTCTGTCAATAAAGCGGTCGCCGTTCCGGTTATTATTCAGTTTAAACGCCCTGTCACATCCTCCCGTCTTCTTGCTCTACACAGACATATCGGCCCGCAGCCATTTATCGTAAGCCGCCGTCTGCCTCTGCTCAATGCGGTATCCTCACAGGTATCATTGAAATGTCTGGAACGCATATGCTGCTGGAATGGAGTTCACAAGGTCTATTTGGACGCAATCAAAACAACTTCATTAAATATAGCCACCCCGTCAATCGGAGCTGCAACCGTTCGGCAAGCGGATGGGCTTACGGGCAAAGGAATCCATATCGCCATTCTCGATACCGGAGTATTCCCGCATCCGGATCTGACCCGGCCGGTAAACCGGATTATAGCCTTCAAGGATTTTATCAATCACCGGAAACAGCCCTATGACGACAATGGTCATGGTACGCATATCGCCGGCGATGCTGCAGGCAACGGCTGGGCAAGCCGGGGGAAATACAGAGGCCCGGCACCGGAAGCGGGAATTGTGGGCATTAAAGTATTGGATAAGAATGGCGATGGCTATGATTCCACGATTATTAAGGGGATTGAATGGTGTATTAAGCACCGGAAGCGGTTGAAGCTGCGCATTCTTTCACTGTCCTTCGGCGGACCGGTGAATACTTCATGTGAGGACGACCTGCTCTGCCAAGCTGTAGAAAAAGCAGTCAAAGCCGGGCTCACCGTCGTGATTGCCGCCGGGAACAGCGGTCCAGGCCGCAGAACGATTGAGTCACCGGGCGTTAGCCCTTCGTCTATAACAGTTGGGGCTGTGGATGACCGCCGGACAGTGCCGCAGGGCGATGACCGAATCACCGATTTCTCCAGCCGCGGGCCGGCACCGGGAGGAAGGAAGAAGCCTGACATTGTAGCTCCTGGCGAAACGATCATCTCTCTGCGGTCACCCGGCTCACAGTTAGCCCGCCAATATCCGTATTTGAGGATAGATAAACAATATTTTGTCTTGTCCGGCACCAGCGTCTCGACGCCTATCGTCTCCGGCGCAGCCGCGTTGCTGCTGCAGCGTTCTCCTTCCCTTTCCCCCTCGCAGGTCAAAACGGCACTGAAACGGAATGCTTTCTGTCTGGGTCTCCGTCCAAATACAGCAGGTAGCGGAGAAGTAAATGTCAGATTTCTGCGGTACGCAAAGGGCACGAGCTGAGCTCGTGCCCTTTCAATGCCTAGTTTTTCTTTTTCCACAGTAGCCTTAACCTTTTTTTCGTAATTTATGGTATATTCTGTTTTATTACAGTGTAGGGGAGTTGTGCCCGGTAATGACTGAAA
The DNA here is from genome assembly GCF_038593145.1 of Paenibacillus sp. FSL L8-0340. NCBI lineage: Bacteria > Bacillati > Bacillota > Bacilli > Caryophanales > Paenibacillaceae > Paenibacillus > Paenibacillus sp. FSL L8-0340. The sequence goes on along the minus strand of NZ_CP151967.1, from coordinate 2,546,130 downwards.
TGCTGCATCTGCACGGCTTTGAAAATCAATTTGTAGCTTACTCCGGGGTTACCCTCGATGAGCGCTACGCTGTCTTTTATGTCAGTGACGCTATTTATGAAGAAGAGCTTACGGAATCCGGCCCCTTTGCCGGAGTGCTTCGCTATGATCTGGTCAACCATACCACGGAGTTCGTCAGCTATGGGCATAGGTCTTATATTCTTAATCATTCAGACGCCGGGCGCTGGATTTATTATGCCTATTTGAGCTGGGAAGGCCGGACAGCCGTCTTGGCGATTCATCAACTGGATTGCCGCAGCATGCATGCGAAGGAGGTCTATATTCTTCGTTTGACAGATGATCTGGCAGAAAACATAGAGGTATCGGCTTTAAAATACACAGAATTGTATGGGCTGAACCAGCGCTATCTATTGGTGGCTGTCCGTGATCTGGACCCCTTCTCCAAAAAACGAAACTCCGGATTTACCGGATATCTGCTGATCGACGTCGAGCTTGGGCAGAGCTTCCCCGTTCCCGAGAGGATCGGGCCGAATGACCGGATCGTACACTTATCATACACCTCAGTCTTTGAGCAGGATCATATCGAACAGCTTATGCTTGTAACGGGCCGGATTGGAGTCTCTGAGAAAAGGGCGGAATGGGATTACAGCCAATACGATATGCCCGAAGGTACAGCCATACAAAGTGTGGTCATGATTCCGCTGGAACAGTTCGTTCAGAATATCCGCAATCACCTGCCAATCGACGAAACTTTTATTATTGACCAATGTGATCCGGCCCATGGGTATGCCGGCATCAGCCGGAGAGGATCTTCTCTTTTCCTATGCAAACAGAATTTTAAAGAAAATTCTTCAGAACTATGTACATACGGTCTAAAGGACAGGCAGATGGAAAGATGCGGACTTGAGGAGTGTTATGACACTATTTATATCGGGGAAGATCTGAACAAGTTTGGAATCAGAACATCGGAGCCTCTGGATCAGATTTATGATCTTGACAGCGGTGAGTTGTTGTACACGGCCAGTGATCAATATACGATGGTAAGGATGATCAATGCTCAGTGTATGCTTACCCGCAATTTCATCTCAGAGCAGGAAACCCTGTTGCTGCAGCTGATCGACATTTATACCTTGCAAGTCATTGGAGCTGTTACCGGCCGCTGCGCATCCATCAGCTATATTCCGGAGGCTGGGGTATACCTTTGTTCTGAATAAAACAATTAAGGATTTACGATTACAAAAAACGGAGTGTGCAGACATGAATATTCGCAGAGCAACCACGGCAGATGCCGGGCTTTTAGCTGAAGTAATGAAAAGAACGTTCGACCTGGAGATGAAGCGCTGGGCAACGGAAGAGAATGAATATGATAATAATCTACGCCCGCCGGGATATGACTCTGCAGAAATGCACAAGTATTTCATCCGGGAATCAGATTATTTTGTCTTAGAAGTAGAGCAGCATATTGCAGGCGGGTTCAGCATTAATTACACCGGAAGAAGACATGCCCGTCTCGATAAAATCTTCATTGACCCGCAGTATCAAGGCCGGGGCTTCGGATCGAAGATCATGAGTTTTCTCGAAGAGGAATTCCCTGCTGTCCGGGTTTGGAAGCTGGAAACCTCCAGCAAGCAGCTGAGCAACCACCATTTCTATGAGAAAGCCGGTTATACGCGAATCTATGAATCCGCCACCGAATTCGGCTATGAGAAGGTCAAATCGGGCACGGCTGTAACAGCAGAGGAAGGTGTGAGATTTGAGGACCAGCAGCTCTCCAAGGCGGAATTCGAGAATTGTATGATGAATGAAGCCGACTTTTACAATATGAATCTGGAAAAATCCTCCTACAGCAACAGCAATTTAAGACGCAGCCTGTTTACGGACTGCAATATGAGTGACTCCAAATTCACCAACCTGAACCTTCAGAGCACACTTATTGCAGATTCCCGGTTAACCGGCAGCACCCTATTCGGCTGTGATCTTTCCAATGTGAATATTCAGGAATGCAACCTGTCCGGCCTGCGAATCCATGATATTCCTGTAGAAGACTTGTTTGCGGCTTTTCGTTTCCTCACCGGTCGAGAATAGGTACATTGCCATGCCTCCGATAATGATTCCAGGATCTCCTCCCTTACTTTTAGCTTGGCGGTATTGGTATCAATGGATTTAGCAAGTGGAAACGGATACCGTCCTCATAAGGACGGTATCCGTTTCAGCGAGAAATAGAAGGATAATTTATAGCATAAAGCATATGAATTCTTATATTTTCACAAATCCCGAGCCACTTCCCGGGCCCAGGCCAGCAGCCATTCATCCTCGCCAAAGCTTCCGATGCACTGAAAACCGAGCGGCAATCCCTCAAGGCTTGCTGACGGAAGGCTGAGAGCCGGGCATCCGGCAAACCCCCATATGGCGGGCATACCAGACCATCCGGTATTATTGTCCGCTACTTTCGGAGCGGTTCCGCCTTGGGCTGGAGACACCCAAATATCTATCCCTTCTTTCACCATCAGCGACTTCAGCTCTTCCTGCAGCACCCATTGCTTCCTGCGGTACCCGTCCAGTTCATCTTCCGGGATGGCTTTGCCTCTAAGAATAGCCTCTCTCACCGGAGGACCATAGAGCTCAGCATAATGCTCAAACCAGGATGCATGCCCGCGGGCCATCTCCCCTTCAATGAACCGCAGCATGCTGTCCCCGTAAATAAACTCATCTTCCCAAGGCATGTCTGCATAACGGACCTCGTAGCCCAACTGCTCAAGATGTTCGATTTGCGCAGTAAAGGTGGCTTTGACCTCCGGGCTCATCAGTTCCATGTATACTCCCCGCGGGATACCGAGTACAGGCTTCCGATCTACCTGGCGGGGGGTCCAGTCCGGAACAAGATGGGCTGCAGCCACTTCCATGCTTGGCAGATCCTGCGTGAAGAAGCCTATCGTGTCAAAAGAAGGTGACAGCAGAATCACTCCATCCAGCGGGACTCTTCCATAGCTCGGTTTGAATCCGGTCACCCCGCAAAAGGACGCCGGTGCGATCACAGAGCGCAAGGTTTGGGTGCCTACTGCGAGGGGACATAGGCCGGCGGCTACCGCTGCTGCAGATCCTGCGCTTGATCCGCCGGGCGTGTGTTCCGTGTTATGCGGATTCCGTGTAGCAATAGGCCCGTTGTAGGCAAATTCTTCGGTCACTGTTTTTCCGGCAATCAGCACTCCCAAGTCGCGAAGACGTCTTACCAATGAGCCTTCCTTATCAGCCAATACTTCTGGAGGAAGCGCGGAACCGGCACAAGTGGGTAAACCGTCGACATGCAACAGATCCTTAATGGCGATAGGGATTCCCCATAAAGCCGGTTTGACTGCCATTGCAGCGGATGAAGCCAGCAAACGCTCCGCTTCAATGGCCAACCGCCCCTCCAGATGCTCTTCCGGAACAAAGGCATGGATCTGTGGTTCAAACTGGCGGACCCTTTGCAGATAAAGCTTTACCGCTTGCTGTAATATAATATCCGGTTCTTCTTCATTACTGTGCAGGTCGGTTAAGGTGGAGCGGGCAAGTTGCACGGTATCATCTCCAAGGTCATTTTTATAATCTCGAATGATATACGATGCCAAGTCCTATAAGTTACATAAATTCCCTATACTTCACAGTTTGTTCATTGCAGAAGAAAGATGATATTATGACCCTGAACCCCCAATGAAATGAATTGGAGTGAAATCATGATCAACATTCTGGTCGTAGAAGATGAAAAGCATGTAAGAAGACTACTTGAAGCTGTTCTAAAACGTGAAGGATATTCTGTTGTTACTGCCGAAGACGGAGTTAAAGCTTTGGAGGTCCTTGATTCACAGCATATTGATCTAATCATTCTGGACATCATGATGCCTAATATGGATGGTTATGAATTCGCAAAGGAAGTAAGGGATGCCAATAGCTTGATCCCCATACTTATGGCTACAGCCAAACAGCTCCCTGAAGATAAGAAAAAGGGGTTCCGGCTTGGAACCGATGATTATATGACCAAGCCCATTGATACCGAAGAAATGCTTCTCAGAATCCAAGCTCTGCTTCGCCGTTCCCAAATTGCGAGTGCCCGTAAGCTGGCAGTGGGTAAAGTCGTACTTGATTATGACGCCTTGACGGTAACCCGGGAGGATGAGAAACAGACCCTTCCGCAAAAAGAATTTTATTTGTTGTATAAGCTATTATCTTATCCTGAGCGGATTTTCACCCGAATCCAGCTCATGGACGAAATATGGGGCATGGAAAATGAAAGTACGGATACAACCGTTAATGTGCACATCAATCGTCTGCGGAAACGGTTTGAAGCTTATCCGGAGTTTGAACTGGTTTCTGTTCGGGGTCTGGGATACAAGGCGGTGAGAACACCATGAGCAAGATGAGTAACAAACTCAGCAGCAAAATCTCTCTTCCCCTCTATTTCTCTCTTGCCGTATTCGTCATCTTTCTCATTACTGTTGTGATTACCGGGCTGCTCTTCTATCTTGCGAATGTTTTTGGTCTGTTAAATGAAGAAATCGCCCAAGATGGCACCTTGCTTCCCGTAATGACATTAATCGCCTGCACAATTATCGGTACAACGATATCGGCTGTCACAAGCCGGAAAATGGTAAAATCCATCCGGATGTTTATAGAAGCCACGGACCGGCTCGCCAAAGGTGACTTTTCCATGCGTCTTCAGCTCAAAAGCCCTCCGGAATTTAAAATTCTTTCGGAGAACTTTAACCGGATGGCCGAAGAGCTTGGGGGAATTGAAATTCTGCGAACCGATTTCATCAATAATTTCTCCCATGAATTCAAAACCCCCATTGTCTCGATCAAAGGATTTGCCGAAGTGCTCAAGCATGATGATCTTAGCAAAGAGGAACGGGATGAATATCTAGACATTGTTATTGAGGAATCGGCTAGACTAGCCTCCCTCGCCTCGAATGTTCTTGAGCTTTCAAAAATTGCGGCGCAGACGATTTTAACGAATAAAGTACGGTTTAATGTTGGGGAGCAGATTCGCCAATCTGTGCTGCTGCTTGCTGCCAAATTGGAGAAGAAGAATATGTCGCTGAATGTTAACGTTCAGGATTACAATATCTCTGGAAACAAAGAGCTGTTGAATCAAGTCTGGCTGAATTTGTTGGATAACGCGATCAAGTTCACACCTGACAATGGCCTAATTGAAGTTCAAATGAAGCAAAATGAAAATACCATTGTCATTCTGTTCCGCGACAACGGTTGCGGGATTAGCCAGGAAGGACTTACCAAGATCTTCGATAAATTTTATCAGCAGGATACTTCCCACTCGACAGCAGGCAATGGGCTTGGATTAGCGATCGTGAACCAAATCATTCATCTGCATGAAGGAACGATTGCCTGCAGCAGCACCCCGTCACAAGGTACCACGTTTACAATTACAATACCGGATGGACTTTGACTCTAGTCTTGAAAGAACTGAATGGTTCTTTCAAGGCTTTTTATTTTTTCAGAAAAGTTAACTTTCAGTTTATCTTGTTTCGTTATCATGAATGCAACGCCACATAAAGGAGTCAGAGATATGGTCACTATACTTAAATACTTGAAACCGAAGGAATGGGCTCTGGTCGGGTTTAGCCTCCTCTTCATTGTTGCACAGGTATGGCTGGATTTGGAATTGCCCGGCTATATGAGCGATATTACCCGTCTTATACAGACACCGGGAAGTGAAATGAGCGAAATCATTACAGCCGGAGTCTGGATGCTGCTCTGTGCCCTCGGCAGCTTAGCCACCTCCATTATTGTGGCAGGCATTGCCGCCAGAACCGCGGCTAACTTCTCTTCAAGATTACGCTCCAAATTGTTCGATAAGGTACAGTCCTTCTCCATGGAAGAAATCAACAACTTTTCTACAGCCAGTCTAATTACCCGGTCCACGAATGACATCACGCAAGTGCAAATGCTGATTGTCATTGGTCTGCAGCTGCTGTTGAAGGCTCCTATCCTGGCAGTCTGGGCGATGCTCAAGATCACGGGCAAAAGTTGGCAGTGGTCGCTCTCTACCGGTGTCGCTATTGGAGTGTTAATCCTGATTGTCGGCATATGTATCGTGCTCGTGCTGCCGAAATTCCAAAGATTACAGCAACTGACGGACAACCTAAATCGTGTAGCAAGAGAGAACCTCACCGGACTGCGTGTCATTCGCGCGTATAATGCAGAAGGCTATCAGGAAGATAAATTCGGCGTAGCCAACAACGAGCTTACCCGGACGAATCTCTTCGCTAACAATGTATTGTCCATGCTGATGCCAAGTATTTCTCTCATTATGAGCGGTTTAAGTCTCTCTATCTATTGGGTAGGTGCTGTGTTGATTCAGAATGCCGATGGTGCCGCGAAGCTGGGCTTATTTTCCGATATGATTGTCTTCTCATCCTATGCGATGCAGGTGGTTATGGCGTTCATGATGTTGATCATGATTTTTATTTTAATGCCCCGTGCCCATGTCTCTGCCAAAAGAATCAACGAAGTGCTGGACACTAAACCAAGCTTACAGAACGGATCGCTTACTTCCTCCAAGGCGGATCGGGTTGGCGAAGTCGAATTTAAAAATGTCAGCTTCAAATATCCTGATGCAGAGGATTATGTTGTTGAGGACATCAGTTTTACGGCAAAAAAAGGAGAAACCGTGGCATTTATCGGTTCAACCGGATGCGGAAAAAGTACCGTTGTTAACCTGATCCCCCGCTTTTATGATGCTACAGCAGGTGAGGTGCTGGTGGATGGTATCAATGTCAACCAATACGAGCAAAGTGCACTGCGCAACAAAATAGGATATGTATCCCAAAAAGCGATTTTGTTTGGCGGCACGGTAAGCTCCAACGTTGCTTTTGGTGACAACGGAAGTAATCTTGCATCTGATGTCGTTGATGCCGTTTATACCTCTCAAGCTTCGGATTTTGTGGAAAAGATGGACGGCAGCTACGAGGCTCATGTCGCCCAAGGCGGCTCGAACCTGTCCGGCGGGCAGAAACAACGTCTGTCCATTGCCCGGGCCATTGCGCGCCGTCCTGAAATATTGATCTTCGACGATTCCTTCTCAGCCCTTGATTATAAGACAGACCGCAAATTGCGCAGTGAGCTGAAGAAAGAAGCCCGCGGCACAACGATGCTGATTGTTGCCCAACGAATCGGTACAATCAAAGACGCGGACAAAATTATTGTACTGGAAGCTGGACGTATGGCAGGCATGGGGACACATGATGAATTAATGCAGTCCTGTAGTATCTACCAGGAAATTGCCTACTCACAACTTTCTAAGGAGGAGCTGGCCTAATGAACAAGAGCAAAGAGCAACTCAACACCTGGAGCAAACTTCTCCGCTATGGCAGAAAATATATTCCCGTAGTTCTTATTGCAATTATCAGTGCAGCAATCGGTACGGTACTGACTTTGCTCGGGCCGGATAAGCTTTCAGAGATAACAGACTTGATCACCGAGGGCATCGTCACCGGTATTGATATGGAAGCTGTAACTTCCATTGGACTCTTCCTTGTATTTATCTATCTCCTTAGCTCTGTATTGTCTTTGGCACAAGGATTAATTATGTCCGTAGTTACACAAAAGGTTTCCAAAAGCTTAAGAACCGATCTCTCCCGTAAAATGAACAGGCTTCCGATCTCTTATTATAATAAGTCTACAACCGGTGACATCCTGTCCCGGGTTACAAACGACGTGGATACCATCGGGCAAGCGTTAAATCAAAGTGTCGGCACACTGGTCACTGCCCTCGCCCTGTTTGTCGGGTCTCTCCTCATGATGTTCAAAACGAACGTGATCATGACCATTACAGCGATTGTTGCCACCGTAATTGGCTTTGGCCTCATGGCGGCAATTATGAAAAAATCTCAAAAGTATTTTCAAAGCCAGCAAGAATATTTAGGAAAAATCAATGGCCATGTGGAGGAAGTCTATTCTGGACATACTGTAGTGAAGGCCTACAATGGCGAATCGCAAATGCGCAGTACATTTGAATCCTTGAATACGAATCTAAAAGATAGTGCATTTAAAGCACAGTTCCTCTCCGGTCTCATGATGCCGATTATGATGTTTATAGGCAATCTGGGGTTTGTGGCCGTTTGTGTCGCAGGTGCTATACTTGCTATGAACGGAACGATATCCTTTGGGGTTATCGTGGCCTTCATTCTGTATGTCCGTTATTTCACACAGCCGCTGTCACAGATTGCGCAAGCCGCACAAAGTCTGCAATCGGCGTCTGCCGCAAGCAAACGTGTCTTTGAATTCCTGGATGCCGAAGAAATGGACAATGAGAGTCACAAGGAAGGACATCTTGAAACCGCTGCGGGCAAAGTGAAATTTGAGCATGTGCAATTTGCTTATGACAATTCAGCCAAGCTTGTTATTAAAGATTTCTCTGCAGAGGTTAAGCCTGGACAAAAAGTCGCTATAGTCGGTCCTACCGGCGCAGGTAAAACAACGCTTGTAAACCTTCTTATCCGGTTTAATGAATTAATGGGCGGGGAAATTTATATTGATGATACCCCAATCAGCAGTTTGACCAGAGAAAATATCCATGATTTATTCTGTATGGTTCTGCAGGATACCTGGCTTTTTGAGGGCACTATCAGGGAAAACCTAGTGTACAACAAAACGGGCGTAACCGATAATGAAATCGAAGAGGCTTGTAAGTCAGTGGGCTTACACCATTTCATACAGACCTTGAGTGCCGGATACGATACCGTGCTAAATGACAAAGTCAATTTATCTACCGGGCAAAAGCAACAGCTTACGATCGCCCGCGCGATGCTCAAGGACGCGCCGATGCTCATCCTCGATGAAGCAACAAGCTCGGTCGATACAAGAACAGAGCTGTTGATTCAGCAGGCGATGGATAAGCTTATGGAAGGAAGAACTTCCTTCGTGATTGCACATAGGCTCTCAACAATTAAGAATGCCGATGTGATTCTGGTTCTGAAGGATGGCGATATCTTGGAAAGCGGCAGCCATCATGAACTGCTTGCCAAAAATGGCTTCTATGCGGAGCTTTACAATAGCCAATTCGAACAAGCATCTTAATGCGGTTACAAAAGAAGTGGAAACGGCTTGCCGTCCTCAAAAGGTTGACTTAAATCATTGGATTTTGCCGAGTACGGCGAATTCAAATGCACTTATGCTTCTCATTTCACCCGGAGCCCAGTAGCCCAGTGGCACCAATATCTAATATCCTGTGCAGCATAGTGATAGAGTTCCTGGCACTTTTACTCAATCCCAAGTAGCTGAGCCAGTGCATCATCAAGTTTTCGAGTGATACACAATTTTCACAATCTATAGTTTTCTTTACCACAAAAAAGCCGCATACCCCACAGATCGCGGGGTATGCGGCTTTGATTGTTGTGCCAAGTTTCATTTTTCACTCTTGACCGTAAAGCTGCGGACCTTCATCCATTTCCCTGCAACGAACTCATCAATGGTCCCTGTTTTTGTTCTGACGCAAAATTTGTGCTGTGTTCCTTTGTCAAAGCCCGTGGCCTCAAAGAGTAAATCATCGCCTGCCGGACCTTTATAATAGACCTGCTTCAGGCCAAGCCTGCTGAGCAGTTCCAGCTTTACATTCTCAATATACGAACGGGAAATCTCAGTTGACATCCAGGTTCCTCCTGCGGTATTCTCTACTTTTCTTTGGATTTGACCAGCTCCGGGAAAGCTGTGTCTTCTTAGAGGATAACGCAAAAACGCCTCAATTACACTTTAATTTTCAAAAAATGCAATATGCAAAACGATTTCTTATTCAGGAGAGTGTCCCTTCCTTTAATACTGCTTAGCTAAGATTTCATCAATTCGGGCCGCCTCCTGTGCGTCCGCTGCAATCAGCAGATCATGGACCGCCTGGTCCTGGCCTCCATTCTTTTTCAGTGCAGCCAGATACCAGCGGGCGATCTCGCGGTTAGTAACATCCGCATAATCTGCACTTAAGGCCTGCTTTAAGATATCCGATGCCTCCTGTACTTCGCCCATCATAAACTTTATCTTACCCGCGTTCAGGGCGATGAGCGGGGTTACAGAGAATGGATTTCCTTGCAGCTGTTCGGGTGGCAGTGTCTTCAGATGCTCCACACCGGCAGTCACATGATCGTAGGCTTGAAGTCCAATTGTGAAATATTCTTGTTTAGCCGCATCGTCCTTTAAATTAAAGGCTTGCTCTCCCAGCATAAAGGAGCGGCTGATCAGCGTACTGTACCAATCGATATCCCACTTGTACTTGTTGGCATTATCGTGGTAGACCTTGAGGGCAAGGTCGCTTTGATTTTTAAGGTCATAATAAGAAACCAACTGCTTCAATAACTCTTTATCGTAGGGCTCTCTCTTTAGCGCAGTCGTCAGTAAGGTGTGCGACTCCTCCAGAAATTGTTCGTTCTGCGTCTGGGAATACACCTGCTGATCCAGTGAAGACAGATAGATCGTCGACTCCGGATGGCCTGGACGTATCTTCAGCGCCTTGACCAGCGGAGCTTTGAGCTCATCATAGGATTGACTGACACTGAACAACTGCCGGGCTTTATTGCCGGCATTGTTGGAGCTGATATAGTTAATGGACAGAACCAGCATGAACACCGCTCCTGCCGTAAGGATTGCAAGGTACCCGTAACGCACCCCTGCCTTGTTCCAGTTCCGGCGCAGCGGTTTGCTGTCCATCACCACTGCCATTCCGGCCATGCCCAAAAAGACCAGAATCCCCATAAATGCATAGCTCATATTGAAATCCAACAGACTGTGAACAAGAATGGATAATGCAATAATCAGATAAAAGAAACCATTGCTGAATTCATCCTGCTTCCTTGCCGTATACCCGCGGATATACTTATAAAAAATATAGAGAATGAAACTCATAAACACAACAAACCCGACTATCCCCACCTCTATCAGATACTGCAGGAAAAAGTTATGCACTTGGTGGCTGACATAGGGATTATTCTGATATTGCCCGAACACTGCCTGCCAGCCGCTACCTCCGATCCCAAGAACCGGATTATCCTTAATAACCTTAACAGCATCCTTATAAAAGGTAATCCGCTCCAAAACACTATGCTGCTTGAAGTTAATATTCTCCAGCCGGACTTCAATGTGGTCCGGGAGAATACTCCGCACGCCTGTACCGATCAGCAGAAAGGCAATAATACCGACAAGCGCTACCGAACCCAGTGGAATCCACATTCCATTCAGTTTTCGGGAGTTCTCGCCGTCCAGCTTGCCTCGGAGCCATGGAGCCAGGTAACGCTGCACTGCCCAGCTTAATCCGGCTGTGAGGAGCGAAGCCCCGAGCAAGTAGCTCCAGCCCTTTAATGCCGATGATGACGTGAAATCCGTATTGAGGCTGATTCCCAGATTAGTGACGGGTGACGCAATAATTAAAGATGCCAATCCAGAAATCCCAAGATGAATGATCCATAGAATCTGCTGCACAGACTTCAGGAATAACAACAGCAATATAAATACTACCGGCATCATGACAAGCCCGCCGCGTGACAGCGTGAGCAGCATGGAAACGATAATCGGGACGAGCATGAACCCGTGTATCAGCCAGCCGTACCCCTTTTTGGAGCGGACCAGTGCAAACAGAGCAACAAACAGAAAGGCCATTAAGAAAGCTGCATACGTATTGGCATACTGAAATATCGAGGTCAGGCGCAAACCGTTGGAATCAGTTATCAGTGCGCCATTGTAAGTTCCATTGACCACTTCCTTTGTGAACCAGCCTACCAGACTGCCCGCTAACTTCCCGCTCCCCAACCAATTGAGCAGGCCAAACCATACAATGATATAAGCAATACTCAAGATGGCCTGCTGTACCGCAAAGTTTACCTGCTTTTGCTTTAACAGGTAGAAGGAGATTATAAAGACGGCAGCGTACATAGTCTGAATAAACAGCATGTTCATCGCTGAGAAATGCGAAACAGCTACAAACAGTGTTAGCGCGTAAATGACCGGCAACATAAATGCAGCCAGGACAAGCAAGTCACTTTGCTCCTGCAGCTTGAATTTTTTATAATTCAAACCTACCCAGCCAAACAGCATAAGACAGCATAATAGAGCAGACACAAAGAGAGGTTTCTCGAATATGAGCTGCTGACTGTTAAACAATCCCCTCTGAAATGGCGCCCATCCCAGAAAAAGTATAAAAGCGGCAGCCAGCAGCCATACTCCCCCTGTTGATCTTTCGTTATGCTTCAGCTGCACAGCGTTTTTTCCATACACAGGTTTCGACACAAGTTATAACCTCCACACTTACTAGATTCATAAATTTATAATGTTTAATAAATCTCACAAGCCCAATGAGCCCTTTTTCCATATTTCAGCAGATGGTAGAGCTAAGAAGCCCGTAGACTAGTAGAATCAGTGTAAACAGCGGCTGGAGCGCCATAAACACACCTATTCCTGAGCAAATCCCTTACCTCCTTTTAAATCCAGGCCGCTACTCCGTATTTCACGCCAAATACCCGGGCCATGTTCGTCGTTCCGGCATTTTCACTTCCTAGCCCCCTGATATCCTTGTGCATAAACTTGTTTGAGACTATCACCGCTCCGCAGATATTCCCCAGGAAATAGCTGACGACTCCAATTAAAGACAGTTGCCACCAATACTGCATTAAGATAATTTGATCCACTCCTTAGCGTATGTATAACGCAAGCATTTTCAATTGATGACTGTAATAATATGTAACTTATATTGTACAGGAAACTCGAAAAATGTAAAATAATGAACTGGCAGGAAGATTACTGTGAATAAGCGAAAGTATCCTACCCTCGTTAAAAGTCATCATTTATCATCATTAGCTTTCAGCAAGGACGCCAGAAGTTTCCTCCCGTTTGCTATAACTTTAGGCATGTTATTTTGAGTACCCCAATAGAGATCTCCCAAAGCCAGCTTGATGCAGCAAATTCTAATATGGATCTGCTTTTGAGTCAGTATCTCATCTCCGTAGCCTTCAAAAAACGCAACCTTGGCCCGTTCATCCTTAATAAAATATTTCTCAAACAGTACCGAAAAATGGTCAATATCTACGCCCCATAACATGTTCTCGAAATCAATCAGTCCGGTGAGAATTCCGTTAGAATCTACCAGCCAGTTGCCCGGGGTTGAATCCCAGCTTATAGGGACAGGCTTGCTGCCTTCAAAAACACCGGCATTCTGTAGAGCCCACTCCAGCAGTTCAAGCTCAGCAGGCTGAAGAAGGTTTAGTTCCATACATTTGCCGGCCATATCCTCAAGCGTGCTGCGGATATAGACAACAGGATCCGCATGATGATATAGCTCAATGGGATTTCCGTCTTTATCCGGACGGCCAAACCAATCACCGGTCTGTGAATCATGCAGCTGCCTGGTCAATTGCCCTGCTTTATTGTAAGCAGTGTATCGCTCAGCCGGCTTCAGGTTTGACTCTCTCATAGTGACTCCATCGAGTGCGGAGATTAAGATAGCTTGCCAACCCACTCCCTCAAAAGCTGCAATTAGCTCCGGCACATAAGGCTTTAAAGCATTCACCCAGTGGTTGTAGGCATACACTTCGGGATGCCATCTTTGAATACGGCTATGAGTCTTCAGGTAATAACATGTCTGATCTTGGGCCGCTTGAATCTTCCACACTCCTGTTCTTGAGCTGCCTTGTCTGTGATCTGAGAGAACTGTAAATGATCCAATACGCGCTTCTACAACAGCAGACAATTCATATGGATAAATCTGTGGCTGATTCAATGTTATCCCCCTTTATGATGGTGATCTGCGAAGGACAAATTTCTGATGGGGATAATCAAATTCCTCTATCAGCTCATCCTCAACAAATCCAAATTTCTTATATAACGGACGCGGTGCTGCCCCCAGCGGATCATTTGCTCTAAACGTAGTTACGGAAAGCTCTGTATCCTCCGGAAACAAAGATAACATTTGATCGATCATTGCTGTGGCGATTCCTTGTCTGCGGTGATCCGGGTGTACGGCCATGCAGGAAAGACATTTGGCATTATAGGAGAAGAGCATCAGCCCGGTAACCTCGCCAGCATAGACCGCGCAGATAGCCGTCCGCCTGTTAATGTTCTTAATTACGGTCTGTTTATAGCCCTCCAGCAATTCTTCGCTGTGGAGACCCGGAAAATTACTGCGGACAGCTTCAATCATTGACATCCATGAATCAACATCCTGCATTTCCGCAAATTTCACTTTGTATTGTCCGTTCATTACTTTCGCTCCTTCACTCCTACTTCCGTAGTTCAAGCACACTGCGCAGGTATCTTCCAGTATGGGAAGCCTCCACTTGTGCCACCTGCTCTGGAGTTCCCTCCGCAACAACATATCCGCCCTCATTGCCGCCTTCCGGTCCCATATCAATGATATAGTCTGCCGATTTCATCACATCCAGATGATGTTCAATGACGATGACAGAATGCCCGCTGTCCATCAGCTTGTTCAGGGCAAGCAGCAGCTTCTGTATATCCGCCAGATGCAATCCCGTTGTAGGCTCATCTAGAATATACAGGTTGTGGGCGCCTTTCTTGATCTTGCCCAATTCGTAAGCCAGCTTCACTCTTTGCGCTTCTCCGCCGGACAAGGTGGTTGAACTTTGGCCAAGGGTCATATATCCCAGTCCCAGCTCATTCATAATCCCCAGTTTATGCTTAAGATACTTATGCTCCTCGAAGAAAATACTGGCTTCTTCCACGGTCATTTGCAGAACATCGGCTATGCTTTTATCCCGGATCTTGATTTCAAGCCCTTCTTCAGAGAACCGGTTGCCTTTGCACACCGGGCAGATGGATTCAATGTCAGCCATAAACTGCAGGCTTGTGACGATAATCCCGTCGCCCGCACAGTGTTCGCATCGTGTCCCGTTTGCATGGGTAAGGCTGAAGTCGATTGGCTGATACCCGCGCGCTACGGCAACAGGCTGCATGGCGAACAGGTCACGGATTTTATCGTATATCCCGATATAAGTGGCCGGATTGGATTTGCTGTTTCTCCCGATCGGTGTCTGATCAATATTGATCACATGGTTTAGCAGCTCCGAACCGAACAGATAATCATGCTCCCCGGCGACAATCCGTGCACCCGTTTTATCTATTCTCAGCTGCTTGGACAGAATCTCGTTGATCAGCGAGCTTTTCCCAGAGCCGGATACCCCGGTCACGCAGATAAAAACACCCAGCGGAATGTCCAGGTCCACATTCTTGAGATTATTCTCCCGGGCTCCCTGAATGGATAAGAAGTGATCTCCCAGATTCCGCCGCTGCTTGGGAATAGGGATGCTTGCGCTTCCGGATAAGTATTGGCCCGTAACCGACTCCGGCTCGTCCATAATATCCTTCATCGTTCCGCTCGCAACAATCTCCCCGCCATGAATACCGGGCCCTGGACCAATTTCGATGATATGGTCGGCAGACTGTATCGTATCCAGATCATGTTCAACCACTATGATCGTATTGCCGATATCGCACAGCTTTCTCATCGTATCAATCACCTTGCTCGAATCGCGCGGGTGAAGTCCGATGCTCGGCTCATCCATAATATAGAGCATGCCCATCAGCTCACTGCTGATCTGCGTCGACATTTTGATCCGCTGCATTTCGCCTCCGGACATACTATCGCTTCTTCTGCCCAGGTTGATGTAATAAAGCCCGATTTCGATCAGCAGGGAGATTCTCGTATGCAGCTCGCGGATAATAGTCTCCCCTACATCCCGTACCTCTTCCTCAAAGGTCAAGCCATCCAGAAATCCCAGCAGCTCATGCAGCTGCATGCGGCTAAGCTGGTCAAAATTCCGGTCCCCGACCGTAATCCGTAGCCGTTGTTTCTTCAGCCTCGCTCCACCGCATGCCGGGCATATTCGCTCGATCATGCACTCCTTGATAAAGGCCGGTTCAAATGCCTCCGAGGTGGATGACTTGCGGATGTATTGCTTGTACCAATGATCCATCTCATGCACAAATCCCGCAAACGGCCGGTCCCGGCCGGTAATCCAGTTCTTCTTTTGGGAGGCAGGCGGGTGCAGCATGGGGACGAGTTCGCCTTTGCTGCCGAAGAAGAGCAGCTCGTGAACCGATGTAGGAAGTTCATGGAATGGTGTATCCAGGCTGAAGCCATATTTTTGGGACAAGCTGTACATCATCACCGAGCGGTAGCTGTCTTTGCCCGATGTGTTGAACACCGTGTTCTTCAGCGCTCCTTTATTAATGCTTTTCTCCGGTGCAACCACCAGAAAACGCGGCTCCACGACATAGGACATGCCCACACCCATGCAGGTATGGCAGGCGCTTGCCGGTGTATTGAAGGAGAAATGGAACGGCTGCATATCGCAGAGGAAAAAATGATGCTCCCGGCAGCCAAAATGCTCGTAAAACCCGTCGTCCACTCCCCCGATCACTTCTACCTTGATCAATATATCCTCATCCAGCGCCAGCATCGCCGCCTCAATGGTCTTGGTCAGCTGTATGTAGGTGTCATGCTTTAAAGTGAAACGGTCAATAACCATTTCGATCTTGTAGATTGCAGATTCATCCAGCTCAATTTCTTCCGACAATGACACCGGAGCCCCATCAATAAGCAAATGCTTGAAGCCTTTGGTCCGCAGCTGCTGGAAAGTATAGCTGTAGTCTTCCCCGTAGATCTTGTATACTGGAGCCCGAAGCTCAACGACCGTGCCTTTAGGCAGCGCCGAGATATGTTCGGCGATCTGGGCTGCAGACAGCTGCTTGAGCGGATGGCTGCATTCCGGACAATGCCCGGTACCCGCTGTCGCGAACAACAGCCGCAAATAATCATTGGTATCCGTCACAGTCCCTACGGTGGAACGGGGATTATTGTTGCCCTTTTTCTGCTCTATGGCAATAACCGGGGACAACCCCCGCACAGAATCAACCTTGGCTTTCTTCACCTGGCTGATCCTGCTTTTGGCAAAATTCGAGATTGAATCGAGAAATCTCCGCTGTCCCTCCCCATAGATGACATCAAACGCAAGAGAGGATTTGCCCGAGCCGGATACCCCGGTGATGACCGTTAACTTGTCCCGCGGGATCTCTACGGAGATATTCTTGAGATTGTTCTGCTTGGCCCCCGATATTTCAATTGTCGTGCGTACGGACATATGACAATTCCCCCTTCTCTTTATGGAATATACAAGAAACCAATTTCCTCGACGGCCGGTTTGCTCTTGGAGGTGATGCGGATCGTTTGTGACACCTTCTCGATGACACCCTTCTCAGCCATATACTCCAGGATGTTGATCAGAAAATGACTTTGCATATGAAAATGCTTCGCCAGCAAGGTTACGGTCTTCATCTCCTGATCTGCCATAAATTCAATGACCGGGCGCTTAATCATGTCGAGATGACGGTCCAGGACTTGTCCTATTGTGTCTATGGCGTTCTGAATTTCATCCTCACTTAAGCGCCGGGACATCGGGTTCTGGTAAAAGGGGGCCATACGTTCCGGACTGTGTTCGAGGATCTTAAGGACCGACTCCCGGATCGGCGGCTCACCTTGTGAGCACAGCTCCATATTGGCGATCAGATTGCCTGCCTTAAGCAAAAAATACTGGGCATACAGCAGATCTTTGCGCACCGTCAGCCATTTTTGACATTTGTAGTACACATCAATCAACTCACAGGCATTCCAAAGCAGGGACAACGCAATATCATAGCTTCCCAGCTGCTTGAATTCTTCGAAGTAATCATAAAGACTATCATCAGAAGTATAGATCATTCGCCCCTTCGCAAAAAAAGACTGCGGCATCGACCCGCCGATTATTCGTTCAAAACCCCGCTTGAAGGTACTTCGCTCAAACAGCTGGACGTTTATCGTAATTCCATCCTCCACGAGGCAATACGCGTTCTGTTGCAGGGTTTGGTCGCGGACGACCAGGCCCATGTCGATATCGCTTTTCTCCCAGACTGAATCATAAGCGAGACTTCCGCACACAATGACGGCAATAACGTTCGGATCTTCCCTGACCCTGTCAACAAAGCTTTCCGTCGCAGCCAGATAGCGGTCTTTTAACTCCAGCAGTACTCTATCATCCATATCCAATTAATCCTCCACCGCTCCCTATGATTGAAATCGCTTGCCGATTCTGGAGCTTGTGGTAAAATTATACTTCACGTTTTTCATGAAAACCGGACAGAAATTGCTGGAAGGGAGACCCCAATGGATCATTATTTACTGGAAACTATCAACCAGACAACGGAATATATTGAAGAGCATCTGCTGGAAACGCTCTGTCTTGATGATATCTCCGGGCATGTCAATGTCTCCAAATTCCACCTGCTGCGCATCTGGAAAGGGGCTACAGCCACTGGATTAATGGAGTACGTGCGCAGAAGGCGGATTGCCCTGTCGCTTGGCGATCTGCTGAATCAGCGGAGCAGCATTGAATATATTTCCGCCAAATACGGCTTCAGCTGTGAACGGACCTACAACAGGGCCTTTAAGGAAGAGTATCATGTCACTCCGGCCAAATGGCGCAGATCGCCTTCCCCGCTGAATATCCTGGACCGGTTCAATGCCGACTTTATGAGCCGCGCCGGAGATGGCCTCGTTTTTTTTCGCTCCATCTCGGTATTGCCCCCTTTTTCAATAGCAGGACCCACCTATACTATTCATGCAGAGGACAACCTGCTGTCCCAGGCTGCGGCCTGTTATGGTGTCGAATTCTTCACGCTTTCCCGTTCCAGGATTATGAATCCGGTAGAGAAGGATGTCTATATCGGCTTCACTTCCATTCCCGAGCCCTTTACCGGCTCTATGACCTACCAGCCCTCCCTGCAAATCAACCACAGCAGCATCATCCCGCCTGACCTGAATATCAAACATATTAAACCGCATAAATACGGTGTGTTTACCTATATCGGGCTGCATCGGCCTGAGGAGATTACGCCGCACTCCCTGAGTGAAATCTGGGAATACATCACCTCAACCTGGATGCCGACCGTACCTTTTCAATTAGAGGAGAAGTTCAGCTTTGAATATATTAATTACGCCAAGGGCAACAAGCATTATTGCGAGTGTGATCTGTATTTTCCGATATCGGGATTATGAATTAGAGTCGCCTCAAAATAGTACATACAACAAACCAAGCCCCAGTACCTCAGAGCTTGGTTTGTTTGCGCGCTATAAAGGGATTTACGTTCAACATAGAATACTATATTTCTTTCTTCCACACGGTCAGCTCCACGTCCAGCTCAAAACCGATATGCTGATAAAAAGGCTGCATGGGACCCGTATATGCCTTGACCATCCCCATTGCCCGCAGCCGGTTTAGCGCTTCATAAATAATCGTTCGCCCCAGCCCATGCAACCTGTAATCCCTATGAGTACCCACCGGTTCAAGTATGCCCATCTTGTTCTCCTCATCCAGAAAAACATTGCAGAAAGACACGACCTCCCCTTGCCCATTAACAAGTGACAGATCAAGCTCAGGCCGATAACCGGGAGCTTCGGCAATCCCTCCATAATATTGAAGCATCTGCTCCGCATATGGAGTTCCCGGATAATTAAACGCCATAATATGCCCCTGCGCCTTAGCCCTATTAGAGACATCCGCTCCAGAGCAAAGAGTGAACCCCGATGGAATCTCCACAGGAAAAATCCGGTCCAGTGCGATAGAAACGAAATTATCGCTTTCGTTCGGAAGAAGCTCATATCCGCGACTTAGCGCCATCTTTTCCAGCTGTGGCATAAAGGCCGGAACAGCCAGTTTGCAATAACCGGCTGTTCCCTGGCGGGACCTCTCTTCAATGAATTCGAACATTTCCATGAGCAGGCTTTCCTGCGGCTGTTCTGTATCGAGTTGGAAATAGAAATCGCCATCCTTGCAGGCTACGGCAACCAGCTTACCGTCCTCTTCTTCCCATAACCCTATATTCTGCTCCCATTCGGGAAGCCACCCGGCATTCTTTTGCAGGAAAAAAATCTCGAATTCAAAGCGTGCAATCAGCCAACTATTCGGCCGCCCAAGATTGCTATAAACATGTGAAAGAAATTGGCGTACTTTCAGCATATCTTCCGAAGTATAGGCTCTGAACCGTACTGTCATCGTTAACCAGCCCCTTAATCTCTGTATGACCTTATTGTAAGGAAACTGCAGGCTGAGATGATATACCGAGATTACTTATTAAAAGTTGTACACCATGACTCATCTAATTATTTTGGTGTATCGTCCCCCACTCACATAAACCTTCCAAAACAGGCAATAACGTTTCGGCTTTATCTGTCAGACTGTACTCGACTTTAGGGGGAACTTGTGGATACTCTTTCCGTATCACCATACCGTCAGCTTCCAGTTCTTTCAGCTGTGAACTCAATGTTTTATACGTAATAGCTCCTATCTGTCTTTTCAGATCATTAAAGCGAACCGGTTGATTTTCTGCCAGCAGGTACATAATCACCATCTTCCATTTACCGCCAATAACGGACAAGGTGTAACCAAAAGGTGTATCTTGAATATTCTTAACCTTACCTTTATATTCAGCCATACTCATATTTACACTATCCTTTCTGGTAGTACCTATCAAAAAAGTGCGTACTATATTTTTATTTACGTTCACTTTATACTGACCTTACTTTGAAGTAAAGGAGAGAAAAAAATGGCTAATGTCAAAACCTACAATCACGATCTTTGGGATCACGGCATCACGCAGGGATACAGCGTAAACGGCACCATCTACATTTCGGGACAATTTTCGCACGATACGGAGGGCGCGTTTGTGGGCGAGGGCGATATCGAGGTACAGACCCGGCAGACGCTGGAGAATCTTGATCGCGTGCTGGCGGGATTTGGTGTCACGAGGTCGAACCTCGATTATGTGGAGGTTTATCTGACAAACGCGCAAGACTTTGAGACATGCCTCAAACTGTTCAAGGAATACATGGGAGATCACCGGCCAGCCGGCAGTCTCATCGGTGTGACCTTCCTAGCGTACCCTGAGCAACGGATCGAAATCAGTGCGGTCGCACACACTGACTAACTCCATCATCATACCTTGAAATCCAGCGCCTTACGATGTCGCAAAACTACGATGCTCGCGGCTCTTCATAAAGTTAAAAGGGGCTGTCCCAAAAGTAGATATTCTACTGACGAGTCAGATTCTCAAATTTCTCAAAAGCTTCAAATGTTAAAAAAGCAGCGATCCTCCCGTTATTGGAGAATCGCTGCTTTCTGTTTTTGGTCCATTGCAGCTTGCTTCAATAGATTATGGGCGAGCGAAAGCCAACCGACTTCTAGCGTCACTTTCTCCATGCCGCGAAGCAGAAATCGCCGGAACCCCCGGTTGTTCTTCAGTTGCCCAAATACACTTTCCGGCTCCGTCATTCGGCGTACCGCTAAGGCATAGCCCTCTTCACTCCGCAACCGTTCCCGCGCTTGGTTCTGGTATCGCAGCCGTTCCAGGCTGACGACCACCTCCCGATTTCCTGCCGCTTTCGTGCAACGCTCCTTTAGGGGGCGACCTTCACAGGAGCTGCTTCGGTAATGACGTCTATGAATTTCATAGCCGCCCTCTAAGGTCTCCTTGCTTCCCCTGTGGAAATGCAGCATGTTCCCGGCTGGGCACGTCCAGTGATCCTCGGCTGTGTTGTATGTCCAGTTCTCGATTTTACCAACGTTTGCTTTCCAGGCTTTACTCTTTTCCTTATGGTAGCTGCCGTACTTCACCACCGCCTGAATCTCTTTCTTTTCCAGATAGGCGTAGTTTTCTTCACTGCCGTAGCCTGCATCCGCAATGACTGTCTTTGGCAATTGTCCGAGGATCTGCTGCGTTTTTTCCATATGCGGCTCTAAACAGCGGGTGTCGGTCGGTGTTTGATGTAAACTGTAGGCTAAAATAAATTGGTTTTCGGTCCCGATTTGCACATTGTATCCCGGTTTCAGTTGGCCATTTCGCATGTGGTCTTCTTTCATCCGCATAAACGTTGCATCTGGATCTGTCTTGCTGAAACTGTTCCGGTCACCAAGCAGCTTTTGATATTGTTCGTACTTCAGCAGTCGGGGAAGCAAATCCTTACGCAACATCCGAACCGCTTTTTTCAGTGGTTTGTTCTTGGGCTTCTCCAGCAGTTGCGACTCTAGCGCCTGAGTCATTTGTTCGAGTTTCTCACTGCTGATCTCAGCGGACTCGCCAAGTTCGCTCAGGTCCTGGCCGCGGTGTTCCTGTTCTTCTTGTTCCTCCGCAGCCTCAATGTCGGCAAACAATGTATGTACCTTTTCTTGCAGTTTGGTACTAACGGCTTTCCCC
Source organism: Paenibacillus sp. FSL L8-0340 (assembly GCF_038593145.1). Taxonomy (NCBI): domain Bacteria; kingdom Bacillati; phylum Bacillota; class Bacilli; order Caryophanales; family Paenibacillaceae; genus Paenibacillus; species Paenibacillus sp. FSL L8-0340. The sequence continues at coordinate 2,523,861 of NZ_CP151967.1, read as the reverse complement.
CAAACAAAGGTGTAGCGATTGGCATTGGCCTCGATCTTGGTACCATCCACAAAGTAATGCTCCAGAGACACGTATTTTTCGTCAGCCAGAAACTGAAGCACGGCTGTAAATACCGTTTCAAGGACATTCCTCATTCGCTGGGAACGGAAGCGATTCAGCGTGCGAAAGTTGGGGCGTTGCCGTCCGGCCAGCCACATGAAAGGAAGGTTCTCTCGCACGGCCTTAGCGATTTGACGAAACGAAATAGATTCGCTGAGTATAGGCGTAAATAATGACTTTAGTAAGCATCTTTGGGTGATAGCTGTCGCGGCCGCCGCCGGGATAGGCAGCGTCAAAAATGGCGTCGTCCAGTCGATTGACGGCGGCATTCACGACACGAACAAGGTGACTTTCTGGAATATCTTCTTCCAGATCCATTGGCAAGCAAAGTTGGTCCATGGTATATTGAATGTACAAAAGAAACCTCTCCTTTGAAATGGTTGTGTGGTAACTCCATTTTACCAAAGGACGGTTTCTTTTTGTGATTTTAGAAAGATTTGAAGAAACTTTTTCCGCTTAAACAGCGGAGAGGACGGAACGATTGTGGAAAAGCGGTAGCGGTCGCCTTTGTCCCCGGATTTTTACCGCTAAGGAGAATAAATAAAATCTGGGGACAACAGCGATTGGAACAACGGTCCGTTCGCGGAGCGTCCACCCAAGGGCTCACGTTGATCCTACTCCAAAATAAGGGGAAGAGCATTAAGTTCACGGATATATTTCTGTATTAATAGCGGTTTACTGTGTAGTTGTTCCCGTAATTATTATCCCAATACGTTTGTCCATTTGCGGTGTAGGAGATAGCGTACTGAATTTGCGTAACACTTGGGTCAATATTATTAAAGCTGAAATGCCAGTTTTCTACGCTGCCATCGGAGTTCGCCGGCATGGAGTAGCTGGCGTATCCTTCCTTAGTTGTATTCCAGTTATCGGTTGTATATTTGATCTTAACCTCTTTGCTGACCGCTAAATTTTTGACATATACACTTCCCGAGAAGGTGTTCTCATATAAATCATCGGAAGCGCGAAAAACGTTCGGTTTACCAAGAATGGTTGAACTTTGATTAGAACGGCTGACGGAATAGTTTTGTCCGTTGTTATTGTCCCAATACGTTTGTCCATTGACTTCATACTTAATTGCAAATTGAATCGTTTCGGCATTTGCGAGCTGCGGATTTTTATTGTTAATGTTATCGGTGGAAACAGCAAAAGCCCATTTTTCATGCGTGGAGTCCGTTGGGCCTTGATTGGAGGCGTTCGTATCATACCACTGACCGTCTCCAGGAGTATAGTGAATAGTTACAGTTTTTGGGTTGCCCAGGTTGCTTACTTCGATATTGCCGCTGAATCCAACGTATCCAAACTTGTAAATATATAGATTGGCTGAAGTCAGTTGAACAGGCTGGTCACTGGCAAAGACAGATTGTGCAAACGTTAGCACAAAAACAGCTGCCAAAACCAAAATCGATAAACTCTTGTTCATCTTCTTAAACATTTTACGACATCTCCTTTTTTTGGTATGAAATTCAGGATAAATATACCATATAATATACCAATAGTAAATATATTTTATGTTAATTTTTGATAAAATGGATATGATTAGTTTTTATGGAAAACCCGTAACGTCAATCGTTTGCACATTTGTGTAATCTTTTGAACATAAGAATATCCCTGGAGCACAGCGGACGGAGGCTATTCCTGGACATCCCTAATGACCAGCGGGCGAAGCGGAGGCAATGGGAGAAATGTAGAAGGGGCTGTCCCAAAAGTAGATTTCTTTGACTGTGATAGCTTTCTTCATTCTTAAAACCACAAAAATTGAGCAAAGCAGCGATTCTCCCGTTACTGGAGAATCGCTGCTTTGCGTTTTTGGTCATTGGCTGCTTGCTTTAATAGATTATGGGCAAGGGAAAGCCAACCGACCTCGAGTTTCACTTTCTCCGTCCCACGAAGTAGGAAGCGCCGGAATCCCCGGTTGTTCTTCAGTTGGCCAAATACACTTTCCGGTTCCGTCATCCGGCGCGCGGCCAAGGCGTAACCTTCTTCACTCCGTAGAATCTCCCGAGCCTGACTCTGGTACCGCAGTCGTTCCAAACTGACGACCACTTCTCGATTTCCTTCGGCTTTCGTACATCGTTCCTTCAGTGGGCAGCCCTCGCAGCTCTGGCTACGGTAATGACGTTTTCGGATTTCATATCCACTCTCTAACGTTTCCTTGCTTTTTTTGCGGAAATGCAGCGTTTGTCCGGCGGCGATTTCTTTTTTGTGAATTTAGAAGGATTACAGAAACTTTTTCCTTTAAAAGCAGCGGAGAGGACGGAACGATTGTGGAAAAGCGGCAGCGGTCGTCTTGGTCTCCGGATTTTCACCGCTAAGGGGAATGTAAAAAATCTGGAGACCACAGCGATTGGAACAACGGTCCGTTCGCGGAGCGACCACCCAAGTGCTCACGTTGATCCTACTTAAAAACAAGGGGCTATCCCAAGCAGCCATTACATCACTTTTGATATGCTCCCCATATAGTAGACAGGTGAAATAATAAAAACCTGTTACTGTATGGGGAGTATTTTTATGGAACAAAAGAAGTTTACAGCATTTGAAAAATTAACGATTCTCCAAGAGGTTGAATGCGGCCAGATCGGGCTCAAGGCTGCAGCTCGAAAGTACGGATTATCTAAAACATCTCTAGTGAAGTGGCGACGACGTTATCAATTGTACGGTTTTGAGGGGCTGGAAGTCCGGTCCTGCAACCGAAAATATACTGTGGAAATTAAGCGCCAGGCCGTTAAAGATTATATGGAGGGGGCATTGTCGCAATATCAAATCATCGACAAGTATAAGATCGCAAGTCGAACCCAACTCGCCAACTGGATTAAGAAGTATAATGGTCATAGCAGCAGCTTAACAGCTAATTCAGGAGGAACTAGAGCTATGACCAAAGGACGCGTAACCACTTGGCAGGAACGGATGGATATCGTGCTGTACTGCCTGTCGAATGGACAAGACTACACAAAGGCAGCAAACCATTTCCAGGTTTCTTACCAACAAATATATAGCTGGGTGAAGAAGTACGAAATAGGCGGCGAAGAGGCATTACGAGACGGCAGAGGACGTACCAAAGCACCTGAAGAGCTCACAGAAGCAGATCGCCACAAACTCGCGATGCAAAAGCTGGAATATGAGAATGCGCGGCTGCGTGCAGAGAATGCTTTTCTAAAAAAGTTAGAGGAACTCGAAAGGAGGAGACGCTAAGTCACGTTCGTCAGGAGAACATCTACCTGGCTATTCAGGCCGTTCAGCAAGAGGAGTCTTGCTCTATTCAGCTTTTGTGTAACATCGCAGGGATCTCACGGTCAAGCTACTACAAATGGTTGAATCGTGAACCCAGTTCCCGGGAGACCGACAACGTGAAACTTACACAGGCCATGCTTCTCCTGTATGAGAAGGTGGAACGAATCTTTGGGTATCGTCAATTGACCCTGCATTTGCGCAGACAAATGGGTAGAGTCATTAACGCGAAGCGAGTGTACCGTCTCATGAGGCTCCAAGGCATCCAGTCCGTCATCCGCAGAAAGAGGAAGAAGTACGTAGGCTCTGCGCCTCAGCAGGTTGCAGAGAACGTACTGAACCGTAAATTCGAGGCGGAAATGCCAAACCAAAAGTGGGTAACCGATGTAACGGAATTTAAATATGGTAACGGGCGGAAGGCGTATTTAAGTGCAATAAAAGATCTACATGACAAGTCCATTGTTGCTTACGTTCTGGGTCATTCTAATAATAATTCGCTGGTTTTTAAGACGCTGGAGTTGGCTTTGCAGGCAGCACCAGAGACCCACCCCTTACTTCATAGCGACCGTGGTTTCCAGTATACCTCTCTGCACTTTAAGCAGATGCTGGACGAGGCAGAACTAACGCAGAGCATGTCCCGGGTGGGCTGCTGTATTGATAACGGACCCATGGAATCCTTCTGGGGGACACTCAAATGTGAGAAGTACTACTTGCATACCTACCAAACCTTTGAAGAGCTCCAACAAGACATTGATAATTACATACATTTTTACAATTACGAACGGTTACAGGCAAAACTAAACGGCCTCAGTCCCAATGAATTCAGGACTAAGGCCGCTTAAGGATCTTTTATTATTTACGCTGTCTACTTGACGGGGTGCAGTTCACTTTTGGGACAGCCCCCAATGTTATCTCTTCGAATATACGATTTTCTTAATACTCTCTACCGACAATCCGAACTGGTCTGACAATTGATCGATGGTCACACCCTCGCGGAAACTCTGGCGGATCTTTTCATTACGGGCAATATAATAGTTTGCCGCACCAGAATTCTCGCCCCATTTTCTCCGCTCGGTTGAACGGGTTGGAATATAGATCAATTCCCCCTGAATATACCGCTGGATCTCCTGGAGTAGTCGATCCGGGAACACATCTGTCGCTCTTATATAATCCATAATTGGCTCGCTCCTTAAAATAGAATAGATATTCTAAGGGCAAAGCCTGCTTTAATAAACACAACTTTTAAGTTACTACAGGCGAAATTATTCCTTCGCTCCATGCCAAGCTTCGCCTTGTTTATTCCGCAGGCTTTGCATGGAGCTTGTTGAGTACGAAATCAATAATCTGGTACAAGGTTTACACCCCCTAATCAGCGCCTTATGTCACCAAGCAGAGTTACAAATCATGGTATTCACAAATCTTACTGTAAAATATAAATTCAAACAAGGCAATCACTAAAATTAAACCTTCCGGGAGCTCTGAAGGAATACAAAAATCACCCCCACATCCGAAGATGTTCAGCTCCAGAGAATAAGGGTCCTTCTCCAGTGACGTTAATATACTAGGATTGCTGATATACGGTAGCTGTAATCTTATCTTTCGGACAAATAAACATATAATAGATGCCCTCTCCGTAAGGGCCAAGCTGTGACCAATCCAACTGGGCTATAAATATCATATTTTCAGAGCAGCAGGGACAGGCCGGATATTCTGCATCCTGAATCCAGGTCGGGTGTCCGCCAACCTGCGAGGCTGCGGGTTCCAGTGTCCACTCCACGGCATGATAGGCATTCCGCGGTTGGGCAGCGAGATGCAGGCGTGGTGCAGCGGCTAAATACTCGTCATTATCGTCGGCTAGATTAAGCTCCGGCAATGGTTGCGGAGCTTGATTGTATAGGCTCCAGCGGGGTTCTCCTTGAACTCCAGTTTCCATATAAATCACACTGTAACTGCCGCAGGACAGGCATGTATCCACCTTAAGCCACTCATCTTCCAGAGCCAAATCACGAATCGACGGGTGATTCTTCCGCAGCTCCATCAGCCGCATTAACCCGCCGCCGCACCACGGGCATTCCTCCGGGGCCGCTCCCAGAAACCGCGCCGCTTCTTTTGCAGCAAGTTCAGCATCCAGCGGTTCCGCTGCCCGTTCAATTGCAAATACGGTGTGAGAAAACAAATCCCGCCGCACTCCGGCTTCTGTAAGCTTCCAGCCGGCTTCAAGTGAGTATTGATCAGGTGAAACAAAAAGCTCTTTCGCCCACTGGGGCGGATGCTGCCGCCACTGCTGAAACTGCTGAACAATCCGTCCGTCTCCTATCCAGGCTAAGGCCAGCAGCAGATGATTGCGGTTCTCACTATCCTGTTCCACCTGTTCCAGCAGCTGATCCCGGACCTCCGCTGAAGCATCTTTATACAGAATCCCCGGGTAATACAGCTCATGGCCGATGAGCTCAGGGATACAGTCCGTAAGCCGCACGTTGTTGTAACAGAGCAGCGACAAAAGAATATCCACGCTGGTCTCCTCGTCACCGGCAATGAGCAGCTCTAATGCATATACCTTCATCCTCTCCGCATCCTCACCCGACAAGGAAGAATACACCTGCTCGCGGTTTAAGGGATAGGGCAGATAGCGGATCAAAGGGTCGTAGGCTCGTTTTGCATGCATAATCTTAAGCACTTCCACCGGATCAGTGATTCCTTTATATAGATCCACATCCCTGCGGTGCTGTTCAATATACGCCTGGCGTTTGCGGCGTTCCTGTTCCTGATAACACGGCATGCAGAATCCGCCCGTTTTGTGGGCAGTAGCCGGTAAAATGGTTGCCGCACAGTCTTCGCTTTGGCAGGGAATCCGTTCCGTCACTATATTCCACCTCACTCACTTACAGGTTCACCCTGAATTATTTCTCCTGCTTCTGCTCTTTCTTCTTCTTTTTCGCTTTGTCCTCTGCATGTTGAAGATTCTCAGCCACTCTAAATTCAACGATCCGTCTGATCAAATCATAGGGCATCGGCTTATCTAAAGGGAATTGAACGGAACCTTTGGCTCCCTTGTATTCCGCCAGCTCCTCTTTGAAGGCTTCAATCCCGCTCGGTGCCGGATACAATCCAATATGTTTCTTAAATGCCGCAAAATGGACCAGATTGCCATGCAGCTCGAAAGTAGGCATCTGATAACTTATCTTTTCTTTCGCCTCAGGGGCCGATTCTTGAATGACCTTTCTCAACGTTTGGAGGATCTCCTGAACTTCAGGAGCAGATCTTGAAATATAATCATCCACAGATTCATAAGTAATTTTGTTGTCCATAACGTTTCTCTCCTTTAGCTGCCAACGGGGAATCCGCAGCATAAATTATTTTTTTCTGATCTTTTCTGTTTCCCGCTCGTAGATTTCAATGTACTCCTGCACCGCAATCTTGCGGCTCAGTTCGGCAATAAGCCCGTATGGAATGTTGTTTGTTTTTTTGAACCGGATACATGATTTGCCCATATCAAGCTTTGTCTGGACATGCTTCGGATACTCCCCGCGGAACCACACCAGTAGCTCAGGGTGCATATACAGTCCCATATGATACAGTGCGATAAAATTCTTTTGTGAGGCTATGCTTATAAACGGAAGAGGCTGTTCAGCATTCACGTGATAACCCGGCGCATACAAGTGATGTGGAACAACATAAGTAATCATGCCATAGGACATCGTTTCCTCGAAGCCGCTTGGAAGATTCCCCTTGATTGTGCTCCGTAGCTGCTTAATGGCTTCCTGACGATCTTCCGGCAGTTGGCTGATGTAGTCTTCCGGACTTTCCGACTCGTATTTCATGCTGACCCTCCTCGAAGAAAACACTTTAATTTATCTCAATATTAAATTGAATCCGGAAACTAGACAAGTTTACGTCAACGTCGCCTGCTTCCTTCCATCCAGCAGACCGTTTGAAAATGGGTGAATGGAGTAGGCATATCGCCTGATCCATGTATCCATGGCAAACGTATACTATGGTACATTCACACAATAAAGTTGAGAAAGGAATTAGCGTATGATCGAACTTGCGTTAGCTTTTCAGGATCAGGATGGACACTATGCCGAGCATGCCGGAGTTGTTTTAGCCTCGGTTTTCCACAATACCGCTTCCCGTGTTAATGTTCATATTTTGCATGATCAGACTTTAACGGAAGAGAACAAGTCAAAGCTCATGAGACTAACAAGCCGATATAAACACACCATTACCTTCTATCCCATTACTCTTCCTGAAAACATGCTTCAGGTAATGGAAAATGTAGGCTCGATTAATGTATGGACACAGGCATGTATGTACCGCTTGCTTCTTCCCGCACTTATCCCGGTTGAAAAAATCATCTATCTGGACTGCGATGTGCTGGTCAATATGGACCTTGAAGAGCTGTGGCGAATTGATCTGGGACAGTATTATTTAGGCGCAGTTTGGGATCAGGGCATTATGGAAGTTGCACATGTTATCAATTCCAAAGGTTTGGTTCCCGAGCGTTATTTCAATTCCGGAGTGGTTCTGTTTGCCCTGAATACTATCCGCTGCCACCAGGAATGGTACGAAGAAACACTGCACTTTTTGCGCAGTTTCCCGGATTCCACGATGCCTGATCAGGATGCATTGAATGCAGTTTTCGGGGGGAATTACCTTCAGTTGGATCGGCGCTTCAATTTCTTCAACCAGTCTATACCCAATCATGACTTCCATAATAAAATTATCCATTTTACCGGAGCGGAAAAGTTCTGGGATCAAAACTCTCCGGGGGCAGGTCTGCATCATAAATACCTCAGCCTGACGCCGTGGAGAAAATTCAGAACGTATTTGAAACGGAGAAAGCGGAAAGTCACCCACCTTAAACTTCGTTACAAAAAAAGCAGAAGACTTCACTTGAAAGTGAAACGGTCGAAGACTCTCCGCCTCTCCTTAACCGAACTAAGCATCATTAGACAGCTCAGAAGCCGTAGAGCGAATCTTCTCAAAGCCAAAAGAAAAAGCCGTTATACTAGACATTAGCTTGGAGCAAACAGCCATTTGATATGGCTGTTTGCTTGCTTTTGGACTATATAAACTAACTGGGCGTAAAATATGGAGAACTGTAAAGAAAGTAAAAAGGAGCTAACACGATGGAGGATTCTTACATACAGGCAGCGGCAAAACTTAGCACTCTCTTGTTCATGATCATTGCTTTGATCCAATTGCTGCTGACGTTCGGTATGCCCTGGGGTGAAATCACAATGGGCGGGAGAAATAAAGGCAAATTGCCTGGAAAGCTGCGTTTGTTCAGTCTGCTGTCGGTTTTCATTCTCTTGTTCTTTTCAGCAGTTTCACTGCAACACGCCGGAGTCCTTGCCTCAGGATTCAGCTTTCATTTCACATCTATTTTTATCTGGATCATTGCTGTTTATTTGGGCCTGAATACGTTCGCCAACCTTTTCTCCAAGAGTCCAAAAGAAAAATGGATCATGACCCCTTTAGCCGGGATCGCCTTCTTGTCCGTGTTAACAGTGGCCATTTACAGGTAAGCACCGGTCAACAAATTCACCTATCTTACCGAAAGGCAGGATCAACTCTCCATTTCCTCCAGCCATTTAATGCAGACCGGTATAAAATCAGCATAATCCGCCATAGCTTGTATTGTCGGTATGACTTGACTCGTTCCCAGCTCTTGTTCCGCAGCGTCTGTGCTTTCCTCTCCTAGCGATCGTTTGATGCTATAGCTGAGCCAGTCGAGCTTCCCTTGAAATCCGCAATTCAGCACGTCATGCCAGTTATCGCCGATCTTGCCTCCATGCTTGCGGTATGTGTTTATCATTGTACGGAAAACGTCTTTGTTAACATTCCCCGGCTTAGAGCCCGACCAATACAAAGCTACTTCGATCAGCTCCTGCATGGGGTTAACCGCCCCGGCTGCTTCCCAGTCAATGATAACCGGAACATGATTGTTATCCCACAACACATTTTTCGGATCTAAATCTCTGTGGCTGATCACCTTGTTATTCATCAAAGCAGCCCCTGCTGCGTTCGCCTGCTGCTCCCATAGTTGCAGTTTACTCAAGTATTCTGTCAGCATGGACGACCATTCCAAGTGAACTTGCTCTCCCTTGAGGGCGTAACTCTGCCAATCCACGGTTGACGGTATAAAATCTTCCTTGGCTGAATTAGCCTCATCTGTAAGTTGAGAGAAATCTATGCGATGTATGCCTGCGAGAATTCCGGAAATTTTCTCACAGGCATCCATATCAATGGTCCCGGAGGATAGCGGCTTTCCGTCCACCCAAGGAAACAGCAGCACATATTGACCCTCTACTTCATGCATAAAGTTCCCCTTCGATACGAGAGCCGGAAGAGCGTTTATTCCTTGCTCACGGGCCAGAGTTGCCACCTTTTCCGCAAAAACATAGTTCTCCATCGCTGTGCTCCGCTTCATAATTTGCGGATTCAGCACTTTAACAGCATATTCAGCTCGGTCCGTAGTTAAGCGGTACATTTTATGAAGGAACCCGCCGAAAATTTGTTCCGGCTGTGTTGTTAATTGCCCCAAATCGTAAGCTGCACACAGCTTGTTGAAATCGAATGGCTGATGCAAAGTTTCCATAGTCTATAATCCTTCCACATAATCAAATTGGCCCGGCCTTCGGCCTCATTCTAATTTATCATAGAATTGGTTATTTTTGGTGTGAGGAAAATGGTTCTGAAGTGGAGGGTTATCTATTTTCAATTGTTGAATGGGAAGCTTCCACGTATAATCAGAATTATAGGTCGTGAAGAACACGCCGCTTTTACACTATTCATCTCTCGTATGTTAATCCGGGATGAGTGGTGGGAAAGCGGCTTTTCTTTTTGTTCGAAACAATTATTAGGGAGGGAAAGCAATGGCGCGGTTCGAGCAGCAGTACATGGAATGGTTAGAAAAGAATATCACGAATGAGATTAATCCTAGACGGAGGGAGCTGCTGGCCAAAGCTTTGGGACATGGAACGGTTGAATTTCTAAAGAGAGTCTGGTTCCCGGCAGTCGGGAATTTTGACCATCTGTTTCCTGAGTGGGAGGTTCGGGATTTCAATAATGGCTATCGGTATTTGGATTTGCTCAACTCTCTCCTATTTAGGAGTAACTGGAGGCGAATAAAGGCTATACGGTCCGCGAACCTGCTAAAAAGAGCTACCCAGCATAAATAGAGGCTATACAGTCCGCAGCTTGCGGGGATGATCTGCTAGGTACGTATTCAGGTAGTTTTTGGGTTACGTACTCCGGTACTTTTCCGCTGCGTTTTCCGTTACTCTTTCGGGTTGGATACTCTGGACTTTTCTTATGCGCTTTCCGGTACTTTTTCCGGTAGTTTTCGAATGCGTTTCGGTACGGTTTTCCCTGCCGCAAGCGCCCAATCAATCACACCAAGGAATCGCGCAGCAGCCTATTAGTAAGTACTTACTGAGTACTGGCCATCTGGTGTTTATAACAACTCAAGAAACGGCATTTCTGCCGTTTCTTTGGATGCATTGCCAGAGAGTTACCCTCTATTCAAAACTCTGCAGCAGCCGCTCAACATACTCCGTGGAAACTTCGGCACGCTTGCGCAAATTGCTCTCCCACCCCAGCTTCAAATAAGAGGATAGCAGCTCTTTCATAGCAGCCCCTTCGTCAATAAAGCTGCGGATATACCCCTGTGGCTGTGCCAAGTGCAACGCGGTTCCCAATTTAACAAGGGCCGTCTCCGTTTGTCCCATTCCCTGATGTAGCACACTCTGCAGGACCAGCACCTGAATCTGGCCGCGCTGACGGTCCTCCTGGCATAATAACTGATACATCCGCTCCAACAGCTGCAGTGCGTTATCTGATTGTTCGCAAGCCGCAAGCACTCTCGCCAAGATCAGATGCTCGGCTACAAGGTTCGGAGATACCTCATCCGTATAGGCTACATCGCAGCTCTGCAGCCACGCGCGGGCCTCTTCCACCCGGCCCTGCTCCAGTGCCAAGAAGGCTTGCTCCGCTTCAACTCTTTTCATAAATTGCAAATGATCCGGGGAATCAATCTGTGAGCCCAGACCGGAGAGCAGCTCCGAAGCACCTTCAGGATCACCCTGGGCGTTATGAATTCGCACGGCGCTGACGGTAAGGTGAATCAATATCCGTGCAAAAGGTTTGATATCCTCACGCTTGAGCGCCTTATGAACAGAAACAGCAGCTTCCTCCAGGCGGTTCCACTCGTAGAGCAGCTTGGTATAGGAGACAAACAGGAAGCCCACAAAAGGATATTCCCGCTTACTCTCCCAGACAGATATCCACTTCACCAATGTCTCTTCTGCATAATGAAGATCGTTAATATAGACCAAATGATCATCGAAGGCATCGTATCCCTGATATCTGTTGCGCCCCATCGTTTGAAAAAAGCTGCCCTCCGGTATATGCTGCTCCATCTTTTCGAAGTATTTCGACATGGTTACCAAGTCCTTGCGCAGATAGGCAGAGACCGAACTCATGAAGTAGATATTGCCCATCGCCTGATGATATGCTTGTTCGCTTAAAGTGGCTTGCAGGGTTTGGAATGAACCCTCAGCCTGCTGAGTTCTTTTAAATGCTGCTTCCCATTTCCCCACTCCGAGCAGCACAGAGATATAGAAGACTTCCACCATGGGTTTCCCGGCATAATAATGCTCCGGAATGACGGATAACCATCGGTTGAGCACAACACTTCTGGACTGCAAAAGGTGAAGGATATTCTTTTCAATCAACCGGACAGCGTCCTCATATTGCTTGCCCTCCAAGTAATGCTCCACCGCTTCCGCTTCAAATCCATAATGCTCCCACCAATGCGCCACATGGATATGGGCCTCTGTTATTTTTGCCGAATCTTCAGCTGACAACTGTTCCCGCAAGAAATCAGACAGCAAATGATGATACCGGTACCAGTTTCTCTGATCGTCCAAAGGGATAATGAACAAATTCAGCTGTTCCAGGCTCTCCAATTGCTCCTGGCAATCGGGCTGACCGGTTACGACTTCACAGATGGAATGGTTCATCCGGCTCAGGATCGAGGTTTCCAATAGAAATACACGTATGGGCTCAGGCAAATGAGAGAATATCTCCTCCAGCAAATAGCGGGAGATGTCCTGATGCTGACCTCTAATGCTATCAATGGAGCGGGGGATGTTATCACTGCTCTTTAGAGCAATTGCGGCCAGCTGCAGTCCGCTGATCCAGCCTTCGGTCTGGTGGTAGAGCTGTGTCACCTGTTCCTTCGTCAACCTTAAATCCGTTGTCTCCCGGAAGAAGATCATCCCTTCATCCAGTTGGAAGCTCAAATCCTGCATAGTAATTTTATGTACAGTGACTGCTTCCGTTATACTGCTGATCAGTATGGCCAGGTCGGTACGGCCAGCTATAAAAAAGTGAATATGAGGCGGCAAATGCTGGAGTAGATAAACCAGCGAATCATGTATTTCCGGGAGACTGATGAAATGATAATCATCGAGTATAATGACCAGATCGGCAGCAGTTTCTCTGAATTCATTCAGCATAACGTCCAGTGCAGGCTCAAAGAATATTGAGGAACCTTTCTTAAGCAAAGGCCGGATTCCGGCTCCAAACCCAGGAATCTGCTCCTCGACCGCAGCTGCCACATAGCTCCAAAACGTGATCCAGTCGTTATCCTGCTTATCCAGGGACACCCAGGCGGCACGCGATCCGCTGTATTTGACCCATTCACTTAACGCTGTTGACTTCCCGTAACCTGCGGGTGCTGATACAACAGTGAGCCTTGCAGTCATTCCTTCATTGATCTTGTTCATCAGACTTGGCCGGGGGACCAGGGAGTTGCGGCCATGGGGGATGTGAAGTTTTGTGCTCTCAATCATTATGTATTCCTCCAAATTGCAGCAAGCAACCCTATGTTTTAAATTTGTATAGTTAAGCCTATTATATCAGACGATACTTCCGATAATAAAGCTATGTTCAGCCCGAAACCATAGAGAACATAAGGAGTTATAGTGAATCTCCGGAATGCCCTATATAATGGAAGCAGAATAAACAAGTAGGAGTGTAAACGATGCAGCAACGCAAACGGATTCTCATCATTGAAGATGAACAGGACATTTCCCGTATTCTGAAGGATTATATTACATTGCAGGGTTTTGACGTACATATTGCAGACAATGGCGTGGACGGTCTTCGGCTGCTGGAAGCAGTACAGCCCGATTTCATTATTCTGGATATCATGCTGCCTGATGCAAACGGGATTGAGCTGTGCAGACAAATCCGCGATAAAACCCGGACGCCAATTCTCATTCTAAGCGCCCGCAGCAGTGATACCGATAAAGTGCTGGGGCTGGGATTCGGTGCGGATGATTATATGACCAAGCCCTTTTCCCTCAGCGAGCTGGTGGCAAGAATTCAGGCTCACCTGCGCAGAATGGAGAGCCTCGGAAATCCGTTGCCGCAGGACGAACTGATTTCTATCGGTACCCTGACCATCGACAAAAAAGCTTATAAGGTAACGCAAGGCGGTCGGGAGATTCCGTTGTCTGCCAAGGAATTTGAGCTGCTGTTCTTTTTGGCCGAGCATAAAAATCAGGTGTTTTCCAAGAGCCAGCTGCTCGATCAAATCTGGGGCTACACCTCCTTTGGAGATGAAAGCACCATTACCGTGTACATCCGCCGGCTGCGTGAGAAGCTTGAAGCGGACCCCTCCAATCCTGAGTATCTCAAAACCGTATGGGGAGTCGGCTATAAATTCAACCTGGATTAAATCAAAGAATGGAGCCGCTGAACTATGTATTGGAGAAATTGGTTTAAACCGTGGTTCGCCTCAGCCATCGCTTGTATTGTAATTATGGGGGGCTGCGGGGCGTTCATTCAGTATAGACTTTCGGCTACGGAACAGGATGTTCTTCCGGACGAAGTGGTGAATCAGGCTCGTATTGAGATAAGCCGCATTATGTTGGTTCTGGAGCAGCATCACACAGAAGTCTCCAGTCAGAACAGGATACGGGAAGAACTGCGTAAGTGGAGTGAAGAGAAGCAGCTCCATCTGCAATACACTAGCCTTGATGGTACCCTTCTTTTCGACTCCTCGGCTCCACATTCCATGAATAAGGACAAGCTGAATCTTAAAAGTGATCTGCATTATGATCTCTACAGCTCCAAAACAGCACAGGAAAGGTTCAAACTGGCCTTCCCGGTTGTTGATCCTGAGTCTGGAGTGCAGGCGGGGAATGCGATCTTCACCTTGCCCGGCTCACTCCTCGCTTATAGGCAAACTGCGTCTTTTCCTGCCATGTTCACTCTGCTGATGATAGCCTTGTTCCTCTTGCTGCTGCTTCTATTCCGGCTCCGGTACAAAATCAATCACGACCTCCTTTATCCGGTTAACGGTTTAAAGGATCATGCCGAGGCCATTCTCAAGGGGAACTACGGGCAGAAAGCCGAATATGCAAAGCAGGATGAAATCGGTGAGGTCTACGCCGTATTTGATCAAATGCGGAGTGAAATTATGACGCTGAGCATGCAGAATGAAGCGCAGAGCAAAGCCCGGAAGGAGCTCATCTCCAATATTTCACATGATTTGAAAACACCGCTGACCATCGTAAAAGCCTACATTGAGGCGATCCGCGAAGGGGTCTGCTCCGATCTGCCGGCGGTGATGGCGTATATGGAGATTATGCAGGCGCAAGCCAACAAGATGACCGTGCTGGTCGAGGATCTGCTGGTGCATGCTTTAAGGGATTTAGGCCAAATTTCTGTACATCCCGTGGAGCATTACAGCAAGGAGATTTTCGAGTCCATCCTCAGGCCAATGGGTCCTTATATCCGTACGGCAGGCGTGGAATTTACTGAGCCTGCCGAAATCCCAAACGTGCTGATCCGCATAGATCCTGTCCGAATCGAACAGCTTCTATCCAATCTTATCGCCAATGCGCTGAAGCATACTTCTGCCGGAGATACGATCCGGGTAGCCATCCTCCAGGAACAGCATCAGCTTACGGTGACCGTATCCGATACAGGCGAGGGAATTCTGCCGCAGGACATGCCCTTTATATTTGAACGTTATTTCCAGGGACATGCGCCTTCCCAATTGGAGAAGCGGTTCAATGAGGGGTCCGGACTGGGTCTGTCGATCTGCAAACATATTATTGAAGCCCATCATGGCACCATTTCCTTTAAAAGCGCCAAACATCAAGGGACCGAATTTTATTTCACCCTGCCTATCTCCTGACAGCTCCTTGCCTTGTAATACTTTATTAATAACCTGATAAGCTTATTGCAAGATTCCCCCTCTACAATGAAGGAAAATGATACCTGGAGGGATTTATGTATGCCGAAAACCGCGATACTTCATACCAAAAACCTGTGTAAAACCTATTCCACCGGCAGCGAGCAATTTCACGCCATCCGAAATATTGATTTGGACATCTACCAAGGGGATTTTACTGTAATTATGGGAGATTCCGGGTCAGGAAAATCAACGCTGCTCTACTTGCTTAGCGGTTTGGACACGGTCACCGCAGGTGAAGTCCATTTCAGCCAGCAGCGTATGAACAGCTTCTCCGAGAAGGAGCTTTCCGGGCTGAGAGCTGGAAAAATCGGATATATCTATCAGAGCAGCAATCTTGTACCTGATCTGACACTGCTGGAAAATATCGCTTTACCCGGCTATGTTGCAGCAAGGCCACGGCGTGAAGTGAAGCAGAAGGCCTTGTCGCTGATGAAGGCCATGAGCATTGAAGAGCAGCAGCACCGGCTGCCAGCTGAGGTATCCGGGGGCCAGCAGCAAAGAGCTGCTATTGCGAGGGCATTAATCAATACGCCTGAGATCATTTTTGCAGATGAGCCGACAGGAAGCCTGAATTATGATCAGGGCGTTGCGGTACTTGATATTTTGACAAGCATGAATGCCGAAGGACAATCCATCGTCATGGTCACTCATGATATCAAATCGGCCTGCCGTGCGAACCGGCTGATTTTTATCCGCGATGGTCAGGTTGGCGGCGTGCTGGAGCTTGGTGCTTTTACCCCTGATCAGCTGCAGGACAGAGAGTCCCTCATCTTCTCCTACATCTCCCGTGAAGGGAGCCTTACGTAATGCATGCAATACTGACGATTTGCTGGGGGAATCTGAGGAAACGCAAAGTTCAGAACAGTCTGATTGCGCTGCTTATTCTGCTGTCCACGCTGCTGACGAACACCGCGATAACCGTTATTTCGAACTCGGAAGATCTTTACGAAAGCCTGCATCGCGACACTAAAGGCTCCCATGAACTATTAATGTTCAGCAGAGGTCTTCATAATCCGCAGGCGTCAGCCCAGTGGTGGTCCCAGCAGGATGGTGTAACGGCATCCGTGCTGCTGCCTTACAAGCCATTGGCAGGAGTCAAACACCGAGGAGAAGATATCCCCAACCTGTATTTGTATATGATGAATACACCGGACCGGCCCTTTGGCACAGATGAGCTTGTATTTGCCCAAGGACCGGAGACTGCTCAACCCGAACAGGGTACGATTTGGATTCCAACCTCACTCGCCTATAAATATGATGTTTCCATTGGTGACGAGCTTCAGTTCAAGACAGGTAATACTCCTCTTAGCTTAACTGTATCTGCTGTCGTAATCGACCTTCCGCTGGGAGGGCCCTTTTCCACAACCGCGCGAATCTGGATGAACAGCAGCGACTACCAGCAGGATCTAAGCTCTGCTCAAGACACTGATTCATATATTCTGGGGCTCCGTTTCGCTGACTACAGCCAGCGTGCTGATTATTGGGAACGGTTTGAAGCCTTTCTGGGTACTCCATTCATGGAGGAGAAGACCAGCTTTGAGCAAATTTCTGCTTTTTACTTTATCATGAATAAAATCATCGGTTTTGTCATGAGCTTCCTTAGCATTGTAATGATACTGGTTGCCTTGTTTACGATCAGCTTTACGATTTCGGACGCGATTCTGGCCAATTACAAAACCATTGGGATTTTCAAATCCATGGGTCTGACTTCAAGGCAGATTATAGGCACCTACGTTGCCCAGTACAGTTTTCTTGCACTGCTGTCCATCCTGCCCGGGCTATGGATCAGCCGCTTTTTATCCGGAGTGATTATTGACCAGTCTCTATCCTTCTTAAAAACAGATCATTCCTCGATCCAGCTACAGGGAGCTTGGAGTGATTGGATGGTCGGAGCAGGGATGCTGCTGCTGATTCTTGTATGCGTGTGGATTTATGCCAGCAAAACGCGTTCCATCCAGCCGATGCAGGCCATTCGTTATGGCATGTCTGAAGCTTCGCACAGCAGCCTTGGCAAACGTTCGAAAGGCCGGGGAAAGCGGGGCAGTGAGTTTGAACGCTGGCCGGTTCCTGCTGTCATCGGGCTGAGAAATGTAACCAAAAATCTTAAGGGCTCTATCCTGATGCTTATTCTGACCACCGTTACAACGTCAGTGCTGGTCTTCGGCTTCGTCCTGTTGAACAGCATCTATCAAATGCAGAAAACCTCGCCGCTGTGGGGTTATGATGCCTCTGATATTGTTGTCATGGTCGTGAACGAGGCGGATTTTGACCGTGAAGCTCTGAATGCCGGGGTTAAGGCCGATCCTGCTATCCTGAACCTTAACTGGGCAGGCCAATCCATCGGCGTTGTATCTGCAGAAACCATGCGAAGCTCCGGGAAGGTGGGCGATACTTCACAATCCCTCAGCATTCCGCTTAATGCCGTAGAAGGAAGTCTGGATGAGGTGGGCTTCGCCTCCTTAAACGGCAGAAATCCGGCCAACCGGAATGAAATTTCCATCGGCATCAACATCTCCAGGCAGCTTGGAAAAGAGCTGGGGGATGTTATCGAGCTGTATGTTGAAGGAGAGCGGCACACCTTTACAGTGACCGGCATTTATCAGTCGATTGCCAATATGTCCAATCAGGCCAGAATAACCTCGGATGCACTCACCCAGTTTCACCCTGATACGGCGTACTTGAATTTAATAAACGACGATGATGCAGATAAGATAGTGCAGCAGCTGAATGACAAATATGGCCCTGGAATTCAGGCCATCAAACAGCAAACCCTGCTCGATTCGGTATTCAAGGAAGCTACGGCGGTACTGATCCTTCCGATGAGCATTCTGAGCCTGCTGTTTCTGCTGGTCACCTGCCTCATTATTTACAGTACCTGCCGGATTCATATCCGCAAGGAAACCAAGACCTATGGCATCTACAAATCCATCGGGCTGACTTCGAATAACATCCGGGGTGCAGTAACCTGGAGCATTGTGGCGCTGTCCGCAGCGGGTACGGCTCTGGGCATCGGCTGCGGGGTATTTCTCCTCCCCGGCATATTAAGAGGTCTGCTCTCCACCTATGGTATTGTCAAGCTGCCGCTCCTAATGCAGTGGGCTGGCATCTCCTTCCTCGCTTTGCTTAGTATAACCGTGGCCGGTCTCGGCTGCTGGATCGCCTCCAGCGTTATCCGCAGCACTTCACCACGGGTTCTGGTCACGGAATAACAGCAGCTATTTGAATAACCCATTGAACCGACCTTTTGCGTATCGCTGGGTTTAGTAGATAAACAGCAAACAGACAGCAAGCCAGCTCAGGTATCGAGCTGGCTTGCTGTCTGAAGAGCGTATTCGAGTGCATCAGAAGGAGATACTGTCTCCGGGAAGCAGAGAATACAGTCCCGTAAACCCTTCTTCCTCCAGGATGGAAAGCACCTGATCCGTCTGCTTCTTAGGGGCATGAACCAGCACTGTGCGGCGGCTTGGAACAGCCCGCAGCATCCGGCGGATGTCAGGAAGGCCTTGATGCACCTTGTAACGGATCAGAGAAACCTTGCAGCCGCCGCTGCTCTGCTGCCCAAGCAGGTTGCGGCCAAAGCTGCCTTCAGGCAAATGGCCTGTAAAAATCACATGGCTGCCGGGAACATCAAGCAGCTGCCGGTAATACCACTGGGCTGTAGGAGACTGGAGCAGTGCGTCGTTCGTGAAGATTATCTTATTCTTCCGCTCCAGCAGTGCCTCCTTCCGCTCGGAAGGACTGGAGACTGCTTTCAAGTTCCTGCTGTTCAGGAGCCGATCAATGCTGCCGGGAGCCTCATCTCTCAGCCAAGCTGAACGGGTTTGCAGCGCTCGGAGCGGAGCCAGCAGAGCTTCTTCCACCACAAGCTGCGCTTGTGGGAACCGCTCAGCAGCCCAGATGAGCAGCTCCTGGCCCCGGCCTTGCAGCGGCATTGGCAGCAGCACGCAGCCGCCGCCTTCTAAAGTATCCCGGATCACAGTCTCCAGCTGCAGCAGTTTCACATGCTGCTCTTCGGGATCCGCTCCGTAAGCGGCGTCGATAATGGCCAGATCGGCTTCTCCTTGCCCCCTGCCTGCCTCAGGCCCGGACAAGAACAGCGCCTGTGGCCGGTCCACTGCCAGCAGCTGCGACTCCTCGGTGTAATCACCGGAGAAGTAGATCCTCTTCCCCTCCCATTCCAGGGCAAGCCATACCGCACCAGCCAGATGTCCGCTTCGCCCCCACTGCACACGCAGGCCGGGTGCAACGTTCAGCCAGGTGCGGGGTCCGGCCTGCTCGTCCAGAAACATAAATTCCATCGCCTGCTTATCTTCATCTCCATAAGGCAGCCCGGCTGACTCAGCGGCCGTATATCTGCTCCACGCCTCGAAATAGCCGGGCAGCTGCCTGAAGGTATCGCGTGTTGTCCATACTTTCCCCTTATAGCCATATTTATAAAGCAGCGGAAGGCCCATCGAATGGTCCTCATGGGCATGGGATAAAAAGACCGCTTGAAGCTGCGGAATAACCGCGGCAGCCAGCAGCGGATACTCTCCTGTTCCTTCCTTCTTTACACCACAATCGAGCAAAATACTGGATTCCTTACCCTGTAAAAGGTAGGAGGAGCGCCCATGCTCCCCGGCGCCCCCCCATATCGTCAGCTTGGTCATAGTTGTCTCCGCTTTCTGTCTGGACTTAAGTATTGAATTACAAGCAGCAATGCAGTTGTAACGCCTACAGAGATTACGGCCATTGCCATGCCCATCGCCACTGCACCCTGTTCAAACTGGGCAAAGATATAAGTCGCCGACGTCTGCATCGACGGCGGCAGAATCAGCAGCGAGGCCACCAATTCACGGCCGGAGATGGTGAAGGTCATCATCCAGCCAGCCGCCATTCCGGGAAGAATGAGCGGCAGCAGGATACGGCGGAACACGTAAACCTTGCTTCCGCCAAATACCTGCCCCGCCTGCATCAGGGAGGAATCAATCTGCCCGTAGCTGGCTTTTACATACTGCACGGTGTAGGGAAGGAACAGCACGACATAGGTGAGCACGACCATCCCATAGGTGTTATAGAGCGGGACCGGCATCCAGCGGGCATTCCACATGAGGATCAGCCCAACAACAAGGACAATGCCCGGTACAGTATTCGGCAGCAGGCTGAACAGATCGGTCCATTTTTGCCGCCAGGCTGTGCCCTTGCCAATGATCAGCGCGAGCCATGTGCCAAGAATTACTGCGATGCTCGAAGCAACAATCGCCAGGCTGAAGCTATTGATTAGTGCCTGAAGGCCTGGTGAGCCTGGAGAGAGCAGCTCAGCATAATGACTTAACGTCAAGTTCCCCCACGACAGCCCCTCCCCGCGCAGCTTCAATAATGAGGCGGTAATAATGGAGAAATACGGGACTCCGACGGAAGCGAGCAGCAGCAGCACAATATACCCCCAGCTGAAGAAGCCCAAGGCTCCCTTTGCGGCGTAATGCTTGCTGCGTATCCCTTTCCCGCCCACCAGGCGGTAAGAATAGCGGCTGCTGATAATCGTCTGGATATACCAGAGGATCAGGCAGACTCCGAGCAGCAGGCTGGCCAGTGAAGTCGCTTTGCCGAAATCAATCGGCCAGCTGGAAATATATTTGTGAATTTCCGAGGTCAGAACATAGAACCCGATTTTGCGCCCGAAGGTCGCAGGTGTCCCGAATTCGGCAATTGTCTTAACAAAGATTAGCAGCACACCAAGCCCGTAGCTCGATAACAGCAAGGGCACAATAACTCTTCTAACCTTGTAAAGGAATGGAGCGCCGTGAACCGAAGCCGCTTCCTCCAAGCCGCCCCCGATCTGCAGCAGTGCATTGCGCAGCAGCAGATAGAGGAAAGGAAACAGATGCAGGCTCATGATCAGCACCATCCCCCCATAGCTGAAGAAGTAAGGGGTCAGTGCTGCAGAAGACGGAAGAACCTGCTCCATATAGCCACCCGTTTGCATAAATAACATCCACCCCATGGAACCGATGTAAGGCGGTGTCATGAACGGATTCAGCAGGACAACATCCAGCCAAGCGTGGCGCCCGATGTCACTCTTGGCCATAATCCAGGCCAGCGGCAAGGCGAACACTGTAGTCAAGGCGACTACGCTTGCTCCAAGACCCAGAGAATTCAGCAGCACCTTCATTAGCCCGCTGTTTCCGGTAATGGTCCTGAGCGGCGCGGTGATATCGAGTTGTTGACCAGAATAAATGCTGGTCCAGAAGATCAGAAGCAGCGGCAGCAGCACCAGAATGGCCAGTATACACAAAGCAAGGCTGCTGCTCACCCACTTAAATGAGCGTACAGCGTTAATTTTCATTCCGCTTACTTGAACAAATCCGTGAATGTTGTGGACACTTCATCGCCATATTCGTTCATCCAATCCCATTTCACGTCAAAGGTTTTGATCTCATCCAGATTGGCGCGGTTCTCCGCCTTCACATCGCTTCTTCCCGGCAGCAGGTACGCCTTGGCTACAAGTGCCTGGGCTTCATCGGAAAGCAGATAATCAATAAATGCTTTGGCGTTGTCCACATTTGCACTCGTCTTAATAATGGCTGCCGGACGCGGGCTGATCACTGTGCCTTCTGCCGGATACACGATATCCACCGGTTCCCCATCCGCTTTAGCTTTATAGGCCATATAATCTACCCCTGCGGCAACCACGGATTTGGCACCGGTAATTACCGGATCCAGTGCTTCCTGATTCGCCCCTGCCATCGCCACCCCATTTGCCTTATATTGCTTGAACAAATCCCAGCCGCTGTCTCCCTGAGCACTCAGGTAACCGGTCATGAAATCCAGTGCCGAGCCGGAGAGCGATGGATCGGGGATGTTGACCACGCCCTTCCATTCCGGCTGGCCCAGGTCAGCCCAGGAAGCCGGCGGTGTGGTTACTTTCTTGGTGTTATAGACAATTCCCAGTGCCGACGCACTGTAGCTGAAGTAATTCCCTTCCGCATCCGACCAGTCACTGACAAGCTTGCCGGCATTCACCGCTTCTTGATAAGGAAGCAATATCCCGTCGTTTTTCATGCCCTGCATGGAAGGCAGGGAGGCAAGTACCACCACATCGACCACCGGGTTGGTTTTCTCCGCCTCCATCCGCGCCAGAATCTTACCTGTGGTACCCTGGAACATTTCCACTTTGACTCCCGTTTTCGCTTCAAACCCTTCTTTGATTTTATTCGCCAGTCCCTCAGGTCCAGCACTGTATACCACCAGACTGCCGCTAAGCGTATTCTCTGCCGGTGGTGAGGCTTGTTCAATAGCAGACGGAGTATTACTGTTTTTGCTCTTGCTGTCGTTCGCTTTGGCGTTAGCCTCGGGTGTATTGGAGGAACCGCAGCCAGCCAGACTGATGCTTAACACGGCAGTCAAGAGAACGGAACCTAGTTTGCTTTTTTTAATGATTTTCAAGGGAAGACCTCCTAAGAATAATTGTGGTTAGTTCAGATGGTGAATGTGCTCCTGTGAGGCGTAGACCTGAATGCTCTCACCCACCGTTAAGCGGTGTGAATGATAGGCCGTCCAGGTGCCCATTCCCTGCATCTCCAGAATGACCTCATAGCGGTCACCCATATAGCTGACATGCCGGATGACTCCTGTAAATACCTGAGAGGCTCCCTCTCTGTCGATCCAGCGTAGTTGCTCCGGCCGAAGCATTTGCTTCCCGGGGACAATCCAGTTCGACCTGCCGATAAAACGGGCCACAAATGGCTCAGCCGGCTTCCTGTAAATTTCCTCGGGGGCACCAGTCTGCAGGATGCTTCCGCCATGCATGACAACCACCTCATCCGACATAGACATCGCTTCGGTCTGGTCATGTGTCACGTACAGGGCGGTGATGCCCATGTCCTTCACCAGGGAGAGCAGTTCCAGCCGCATCTCATCCCGGAGGACGGCATCCAGCGCACTGAGTGGTTCATCGAACAGCACCAGCCGGGGCCGGGTCACCACCGCTCTGGCAAAAGCGACCCGCTGCTGCTGCCCGCCAGACAGCTGATGGGGAAACCGCAGCTCCAGTCCTTCCAGTCTTACGCTGCGTAGCGCTTCCTGCACCCGGCTGCGCAGCTCCTTCTTCTGCCGCGATGCCCGCAGCCCAAACGCTACATTCTCAAAGACACTCAGATGCGGCCAAAGCGCAAAATCCTGAAAGACCATGCCAAAGTTCCGGCGGTGAATCGGCTGGCTGATCTTCCGGCTGCTCGAGAAAATAAGTTCCCCGTCAGCCACAATTTCTCCGGCATCCGGTGTTTCCAGTCCTGCAAGCAGGCGAAGCAGGGTGGTTTTACCGCAGCCCGAAGGCCCAAGCAACGTGGTAAAGCTTCCTGCTGCAATGGTCAGATCGGCAGGCTTCAGGGCATGCACGTCACCGAATTTCTTTTCCAGTCCACTAATGATAAGCTGCTTCATTCTCATGTACCTGCCTGTTCTTAACTTATAAAGAGATAATGACTGCACTAAAGTAAGGTTGCTATGAACATGTCCTTAGTTTAAAGGCAAACAATTCCCGCAATATTTGCCGGGTGTAACGCCGATATTAACTTTTTCACCGATTTATTTTAACATTCATAGAATTTTTCTATGTTATCGTTTAGCTAGCAGACGAGGGAGTGAATAGAAATGAACCTGAATTTGATTAAGCTGCAGATCGTAGAACTGCTCTATAAACACAGGAAAATCACGACAGTAGCCGAAGAACTGGGACTGAAGCAGCCTACAGTGACTTATCATTTGAAGAATTTGGAGCAGCAGCTCGGGGAGAAGCTTTTTGAGTCGAAAATGGATAAAATGATCCTGACGGAAAGCGGCAAGGCGTTTCTTCATTATGCTGTCAAAATCAATGCACTGGCCGCAGAGGCCGAGCGGGTAGTGAAGGAATTCAGTAATGCAGGCCGCGGCACGCTCAAAATCGGTGCAAGCTATGTGCCGGCCACATATATTCTCCCCCAAATCCTGGGCCAGTTCGGAGAGCAGCATCCGGGGACAACGATTTCGCTATCGGTTAAGCCCTCCCCCGTAATTAAAGAGATGCTGGTGAATCATGAAATTGATCTGGGCATATTGTCCACGGAATCCTTTTATGTGCCGACTCTGCACAGCCAGTCCTTATGCGAAGATGAGCTTGTACTGGTGTTCGCCCCCACGCATGAATTTGCAGCTCAGACCAGGCTTAGTCCGTCCGAGATTGCATCTGCCCATTTTATTCTGCATGATATGGAATCGAGCACACGCCAGTTGACCAACAAGTGGTTTGAACGATCCGGCGTAACGCCAAGAGCCCATATCCTGCTCGATTCACTGGAGGCGATCAAGCAATCGCTTATAGGCGGCAGACATGTGTCTTTTATTTCGCGGCTTGCCGTGGAAGATGAGGTGGCGAGGGGGAAATTAATGATGCGGACTATTCCGGACTACAATTTTCAGCGGCATATCTTCTACTCCTATAATCGCGACCGCCACTACTCCCCGCTGATTGGGTTATTCATAGACCTGATACGCACGATCAACATCTGAAACCGAGACAAGCAGAAAGCGAATCGAACATCGTGATTAGAGATAGAGTTATTGAGGGCAAGGGATTGCCCCCTCCCGCTCCACGGCCTTCACCAGCTGAAAAACGTGTACTTACCCGGTCACGCGGGCAACAAAAAAAACGGCATTTCTGCCGTTTGGGAATGACTGTTCAAAGCTCAGCTTACTTACGAAGCTTTCTTGCCATACGCATATAACTTATATCCCCATACATATATCGTTCCGTCCTTGCCAATGATGACCGGAGACCGTGCGTCTGTGTTACTGGGCAAGCTCCAGTTGATCTTTTTAGTCTTCATATTGATGGAGCTGATGTAATTGCCATCGTATAGACTATCATAGCCGCTATATACAATATTCTGGCTGCTGTCAAGGGTGAGGCCAGGTACGGAATACGGATAAAAGCGGTAGACCTTGCCTTTGACAGTCGGCTGAAAACTCCAGAGCAGCTTGCCGGCAGGACTATACACATGCTGTGCAAAAACAATATGCCCATCCCTGCTGATGGAAGCCGGAATCTGGTTGCCGATATGGCCCGCTTCTACGCTGAGGGTCTTGGTGATCTTCCCGGCGGTATTGATAATATACAAGTTGTTGTCCCCGCCATAGGGTTCACCGCTCACATAGAAATTGTTGTTGTAATAGACAGGAGCATACGGACTAATGCCTTTATACTTCGTGCTGGACAACAATTCCCCCTGCTTGCTGATCTTTAAAAATTGGGCATCCGTGAATTCGGGCTTCATCGCTCTTGAACTATAAGGTCTCATGAATCCCTTGGATATCGACAAGTATACGTTGTCCTTCACAATTAGAGGAGCAGAGAAATATACCGGGACCATCTCCGTGTCCGAAACCATTGTGTTGTTGAACTTGGTTTCACCACTCGCATTCATGCCGATCAGTTTCACATGTTCCGTATATCTCTTCGATCCGCTTGCTTGAGTAAAGTACGATAGCGCAAGCGCCACATAGCCGTCATCACCTACGGTGATATTGCCGAGTCTCATTACATATTCGTATGTATTTTCCCAAAGCAGTTCTCCGGCGATAGAGTATTTGGATACAATCGCCGTTCTATCGTTCAGCCTTGAAGAATCAGTCAGCTCCCGGCCGTCGAGCGAGCTTGATACGATCAGAAACTTATCGTTGGACAGGTTGAGTGTATTCGCCTCTACGCCCTTTATTTCCTTGGACCAGAGGATCTCGCCGCTTGCCCGAAGTGACGTTAATTTCACTACCCGCGCTCCTTCGGACAGAACATACAAAATACCTGCTGAATCAACAACCACCTGCTTAATTTCTCCTGTGAACGGAACCGCCCACTTCAACTCCGGCTTGGCTAACGGTGCAGCATAACTGGATTGCCGGGGCCCATTATCACCCGGATAGACGGAATTCGCAGCCGCTCCCACCCCGGGAATCCAGCTACCCATTATAAACATGAACAATATTGAACATAAAACAGCCTTTTTCAATCCCATTTCCCCCATAACACATTAGATCTCTATGCGAAACATACTTCATCTGTCAAACTCTGGTTGCATAGGAAGTTGTAATAATAGGCTCAGTATACCAAATTGTAACAGGGTTGCCAGCCTTCCTGCAGAAATCCCCCCGGAGTACACCGCCACAGCCATGCGCTCCGGAAGCTGGTTAGAAAGTTCCTGTCAGTGATCAGCGGCTGGATGCTACACTGGCTTCTATTCGAAGATAGCTATGATCCCTTCCGCCACTGGCTTCCACAGGCGCGGGTACTCCTGATTTATCAGTCCCCTCACTTGCTCCGCCTGAATGCTGCTGAAATGATCCTGTTCGACTAGGATCGTGTACGCCCCCTTGGCCACGTCGCCGATCGCAATATGTCCGCTTGCATAACCCCCGATGGCGATCCGCGAAGCAATCGCACAGCCGCCGAGCGAGAACATTCCGATGGACAGCCCGCCGATGGCGAAGATCCCAACGGCAAGACCCCCAATAGCGATAATTCCTGCGGCCAGTCCGCCAATGGCCAGAAGAAAACCGAGAGCCAGCCCGGCAATGCTCATCATCCCCCCTGCAAGTGCGCCGAAGCATAGGCCGCCAAGCGAGAGGATTCCGACTGACAAACCGCCAACGGCAATATTCCCAATAGCCAGAACTCCCTTGGCGACATAAATTCCGCGTCCGACATTAATATGCACCAGGGGAATCCCGAACAACGTTCGTTTGCTCTTGTATTCATAATGATACTTTGCAGTAACATCAGAGTGGAAATTCCCAGCATCGAGTGGCAGGACTGCTTCCTGATTACCCGAAACTTCTTTGACCATATGGTCCATACTTACACCAAAGAACTCGCTTAAGGCAATCATCTTATCCATTTCCGGATACGACTGACCCGATTCCCACTTAGATACGGCTTGCCGCGACACACCGATAACCTCCGCCAAATTTTCTTGGGACATCCCCCTTTGTTTTCTGTAGCCTTGCAGTTTATCCGCAAAATCCATCATCATCACCTCAAACTTATCGTATTAAACCGTCATGTTCCTGACTACCAAGCGACGTTAACAATCTGTCAACCACAGGTTGCATATGTTCGGAAACACGGTTTTAAAGCATTTGACGGATTCCTTGAGCTACGACATCGGGCCGTTCGATATGAATATTATGTCCGCTGTCTTCCACAACGACCAGTTCGCCCTGGTCAGACAACTGGGACATTTCTTCAGCTACATCCAATAAACAGCTCGTTATTTTATCGGCGATCCCTGCCGGTACTTTCTCTAAATGCTCCACTTTTCCACTTTTTAGTACAAGCAAGGGCATTCCTGGTGGAAGACCTTTTTTTCGGACTGCATCATAGCCAAGCTGTAAATTTTTGAATTCCTGATATACTGCCAATCCTGTCGCTCTCTGTGGGGTCATTAGTCTCATCCGTAGAGATATTGACTCAGGGAAATGCTTCAACAGAGCTTCAAAATCCTTCAGCTTGTTCCGCTGCAGTAGCCATTTCAGGATACCTGCTCTAGTCAACCAATACAGCATCCGAAACATCAATATTCCCGACTTTTGCCCCTTCACATGTTCTCTTGGGAACCGGTCTGTCAGCTCATCTTCGTGACTAGCATCAACAAGCACGATGCCAGCCAGATTTTCCGGATACCGCGCCGCATAAAGACGCGCATTTACACCACCATAGGAATGGCCCACATAGATAAAAGGCTGTCGAACTCCTGCTGCCTGAAGCAGCTCGTGCAAGTCTTCAACAGCTTGCTCATTGTTTCTAGGAACGGATCCCTTCTCACTCCAACCATACCCCGCCCGATCGTAAACAACAGTCTGTGCAAATGGCGCTACTTTCTCCTCAACCAGTGACCATGTATCCGAATAAGATCCGTAGCCGCAGCCATGATCGAAAACAACGGTCTTACCTCCCGGTAACCCATTTATTCTGATATGCATTTGTTTGCCTTTAACCCGAATTAACTTTCCTGGCGGTGGGATCAACTTCGTCTTCAACATCAGCACTCCTTTGCTGAACCGATGATAACATGAATGCATTTGGATTTCCGTGACAAAAAATAGTTCTGTACCTTATCACCAAAAACCGCCAAACACTTAAACGTGCTTGGCGGAATATCGGTGCGTACAGCTCTGCTGTCCGTTTGGAATTCACTCTACTGCGCTTGCGCTGCAAGTGGAAACGGCTTTGCCGTCCCCAAAAGGACGGTATCCGTTTCAGCGAGAAATAGAAGGATAATTTATAGCGTGAAACATATAAATTCTTATCTTTCAAAATAATCTGCTGCCGCAGACAGATAATAAGCAAGCCCGGTCTGCTGGCCTTCAAGCATCTGCAAATGAAAGTCATCCCCGAGGAAAAAGCGGTTCTGCAGTGCAAAATCCTGTGCTGAAACCGGATGCCCCTGCCCCTTCAAAAACCCAAGATGGCTTTCGATTAACTGTGTGATGGCCGCATCACTGTGCTTCACTCCTGAACGCAGAGCTTCCGCCATCGCCTTCATAAAAGCTGCTGCCTCCGCCGCCATCTCATTCATCCCCTGAAGATCAACGGGAGCCGCACCAAGCAATTCAAAATCATATGTTTCTTTCAAATGCTCATACTGTGGCTGCATGGCCTCCGCCCACTCTTCCTCACTCTCAAAACCTGTAAACAGCTCTTTATCCTCCATTTGTTCTCCCTTCTTTCTGCTCATAATAGATTTCTTTAGTGTTCCAAGCATACTTTCCAGCCTTTGCTTGCGGAGAAGCAGAAGCTTCTCCTGCTCTACAAGAATCGTTAGTCTATCCGGCTCATCTTCCAGCAGCTGCTTGATTTGCTCCAGCGTAAGATCCAATTCCCTGTATAAAAGAATCTGCTGCAGCCGTTCCAGCTCCTCCGTCCCATACAAACGGTACCCCGCTTCACTGATCTCACACGGCATCAGCAAGCCGATTTTGTGATAGTGATGCAGAGTTTTGACGGTTACCTTGGATAGTGCGGCTGTCTCCTTTACGCTATAAAGCAACTGAACCCGCTCCTTTCAA
Organism: Paenibacillus sp. FSL L8-0340; assembly: GCF_038593145.1. NCBI lineage: Bacteria > Bacillati > Bacillota > Bacilli > Caryophanales > Paenibacillaceae > Paenibacillus > Paenibacillus sp. FSL L8-0340. The sequence continues at coordinate 2,494,184 of NZ_CP151967.1, read as the reverse complement.
AACTTAGTTTAGGGCCTCCTCTAAGGGGAGAGTCAATACCACACATCCAAATTAATTAAAGGTCTCCGAACATTATTTTTTTGTTTTTTTGATGCTCCAGCGTATATAATATAGTCCATATGGTAGAGAAAGGATGTTGATGGTTTCATGAAATTTACAGAATACCCTTATGAACGCCCCGACGCAAACAAGTTCAAGCTGGAGTTCACGGCGCTGCTAAAAGGTCTCGAAGCGGATAACTGGGAGGAACAAAAGGCCGCAATCCTTGCGCTGAACAAACTCCGCAGTTCTTTTGAAACCATGACAACCCTCGTCTACATCCGGCATTCCATCAACACTGAGGATGAATTCTACAAGGCAGAACAGGATTACGTAGATGAGATCAGCCCCATTGTCCAGGAATACATAACTGAATACTACAAAGCGCTCGTAAACTCCAAATTCAGAGCTGAAATTGAAAAGGAATGGAGCCCGCAGCTTCTCCAGCTGGCTGAAATTTCGCTCCGGATCTTCAGCCCGGAAATTATTGAGGATCTGCAGCTGGAGAACAAGCTCTCCACCGAATACTCCCAGGTGATCGCTTCCGCCAAGATCCTGTTCGATGGGGAAGAACGCACCTTGTCCCAATTGACACCGTTTGAAACGGCAACAGACCGCGATACGCGCAAACGTGCATATCTGGCCAAAAATGAATTTATGGCCGCACATGAGGCCGAATTCGACCGTATTTACGACGAGCTCGTTAAGGTTCGTGCCCGCATAGCCAAGAAGCTGGGTTACGCCAGCTTTGTAGAACTCGGTTATGACCGGATGATGCGAACCGATTATAACGCCGGGATGGTGGCCAATTTCCGTAAGCAGGTGCTGGAGCATATCGTTCCTGTCTCCCTGAAGCTGAAGCAGCGCCAAGCCGAGCGTCTGGGTCTGGATGCCCTGAAGTATTACGATGAAGGCTTTAACTTCAATACAGGCAATGCTGAACCCAAAGGCGATCCCGAGTGGATTGTCGCAAATGGTGCAAAGATGTACAAAGAGCTTTCTCCGGAAACGGATGAATTCTTTACTTTTATGAAGAACAACGAGCTCATGGATCTGACAAGTAAAAAAGGCAAGCAATTCGGCGGATACTGTACCTATCTGAGCCAGTATCAAGCCCCGTTCATTTTCTCCAATTTCAACGGAACGGCAGGAGATATTGATGTGCTGACCCATGAAGTGGGCCATGCCTTCCAGGTCTATTCAAGCCGTAATATGCTGCTGCCTGAATATGAGTTCCCAACTTCGGAGGCGGCGGAAATTCACTCGATGAGCATGGAGTTTTTTGCCTGGCCGTGGATGGACCTGTTCTTTGAGCAGGATGCCGACAAATACCGCTTCAATCATTTGGCGTCTGGATTGGAGTTCATTCCCTATGGTGTTTCTGTGGATGAATTCCAGCATTTTGTCTATGAGAATCCAGAGGCCACACCGCTTGAGCGCAAGCAGGCCTGGCGGGCAATTGAGAAGAAATATTTGCCGCACCGCGATTATGACGGCAACACTTATCTGGAACAAGGCGGGTTCTGGCATAAGCAAGGACATATCTTCCGCTCACCGTTCTATTATATCGACTATACGCTAGCCCAGCTCTGTGCTTTCCAGTTCTGGAAACGTTCAAATGAAGATTTCAAATCTGCCTGGAGCGATTATTTGCGCCTCTGTGAGGCCGGTGGAAGCCAATCTTTTGTCCAATTGGCCCAGCTTGCCGGTCTGATCTCACCATTCGAGGATGGCTGCGTCAGCTCCGTCATCGGAGAGATTGAAGGCTGGTTAAATTCCATTGACGATAAAGCACTGTAACTGATAAAGCTGCAACACAAAAAGCAATTCCTGCCGGGTTGGGGGAGTTGCTTTTTCCGCTTTTCCCTAAGTTTCTCCAACTTGACGGACTGCCATAAATTAGTAAGATAGAATGACTGCGGAGTTTCGCTTACCCCTGCTTCAATATTCCGTAAATATAACTCGCGAGGTGAAAGCCATGATGGCCGGGCCGGATAAAAACAAGCTGTACCCCAATGAGAATATTAAAACTGTATGCTATATCCGTAATCTTCCAGCTAGGGCAAATGTAGAAATCGGTGACTATACCTACTACAGTGACAATAACAACAGCCCGGAGCATTTCTACGAACACATTCTGCACCATTATGAATTTTTGGGCGACAAACTGATCATCGGCAAATTCTGCGCCATTGCAGAAGGTGTTACGTTCATTATGAACGGTGCCAATCACCGCATGGATGGACTGACAAGCTATCCCTTTAATATTTTTGGCGGCGGCTGGGAAAAGGTGACACCTACGCTGGACCAGCTTCCTTTTAAAGGGAATACCGTAATTGGCAACGATGTCTGGATCGGCCAGCAGGTTACAGTTATGCCGGGTATCACGATTGGGGACGGTGCCATTATCGCTTCCAATTCAACCGTAACAAAAAATGTAGAGCCTTATTCCATTGTCGGCGGTAATCCCGCCAGTTTAATTCGAAAACGCTTCAGTGATAAGCTGATCGGGCTGCTGTCCAAAGTGCAGTGGTGGAACTGGGATGAGCACAAGCTGTTTCAACATCTAGAGCTGCTGGTATCGGGCTGTGACGAAGAAGAACTTCAAAGGCTGCTACAGGAAGGTTAATTGCGAAAAGGGGGGATCAGAATGCACGAGGAGTCAGTTTCGCTGGATTCTTATGAAGAAATGGCAGAATACTATCTCAACGATGTGGACAAAAAACCTTATAATGCTTACTATGAACGGCCGCCCTCTAAATGCGATTATGTCCGCTGTACTTCACGCTGGCTTTATACTCAAAGAGCTGCTGGAGCCTATGCCGACGGAAGAATTCAAGCAAGCGCTGCCTCAGTCATATGAGAAGCTGCTGCGCAAACCGCAATTTTTATTTATCCGGGCAAGAAAATCCTCCGAACGCTAATGCCATTATTTCTTGTGAAGGCTTGGGGATTAACCACCTGTGTGGTTGTCCCCCCTTGGCCTTCCCCTCAATTCCACTTCTACACTTTCCGTTTTGCGATTGCCCGGTAATTGTCGGTCACGGCGACAGGTATACTTCCTTTAAGATAAAAGCGGTCTCCCACTTTCCACGTGTGGCTGCCCTTGTTTTCTCTGCGCATATAGACATAGTTATACGGGGATGTGGCATAGGTACGATACCCTTTGGCGCTGCATCTGCGTAAAAAAGCAACATCTTCCCCCAGCGAACGATCCGAAAAACGCACCTGCCTCGTCACTTGTCTGCTGAACAGCAGCGTTCCCCCCTGCACAAAATCCGCAGCTTTATTCTTTTCTCTGGGCGATCTGATGATGAGCCGTTTGGTGCCTGACAGATACACAAGACAAGCATGTTTTCCGACGATATCACTTTTGGTGCGCTTGAGCGCATTCATCTGCTCCTTCAAATAGTACGGGGAGTAGTAATCATCATCATCAAACTTGGCGATAAACGGGAACCGGGCTTTAGCAATCCCACAGTTTAGACATTGTCCTAGCGAAGTTTTTTCGGGTACCTTATACAGCGAGATATTGGGATAGGCGCGTATTTTACTTTGATACTGCTTCAGATTCATGCTGTTTCTGTTAAGTATAATGATTAATTCTTTCGTTTTGTATTGCTGACTTCTGAAGCTGCCTAACAGATTATCAAAAAATTGCGGGCGGTTGGTGCACACGATGATTGAAACGCCGTATGGATCAGCTGCTTTTCCCAAGGCCGTTCTCCCCTCTCCTGTCATCCATTCAACATATGAGCAGGAGCAAACTGCGGTTCGGGCTTATAGTCAGCCAATTACCTCTGCGGCGATTACGTGCTTCCCTGTACCGCTAAACACTCTGAAATATGTACTGCAAATTACAAAAGCAACCCCGCCCGATGGCAGGGTTGCTTTTGTATGGTTTCATGCTTTTCACATTTTAGTCCAATCCATGCTCTTTACGGATATTGTACATGCCTGTAATTAGCAGCTCAGACGGATCACGGTTCAGCTGCAAATGGGTTAGCAAGAAATGTAGCGGAATCGCGCAAACGTTAGGGCCATCCGTAATGGCCGGGAATCCGGCTTCCAGGACAGGTCCATGCTCCGGGTTCAAGGCGAGCCCCGCATGGATTTGCTCAGGAGCAAATTCTTCACGAATAGCTTCGATGCATTGCGGAACCAACACGTTGTCGATGACCGCTTTTGCTTCTTCCTCGTTTGCAGGCGGTTTGGGAAGATCCTTGCCTCCTGGAGTCTTCATCAGCTCGTGGAAGAAAGAGGCCATCCAGATCGCAGGATCATTACCCGACTGAAATCTTGCGATCAGCTCGCGAAGGAAAAACCCGCAGAAATAGTCATTGTTCGACGCATCCTTAACACGGTACACAAACACCGCACCGTAAGCCTCCAGCTGCGACACTTGTCCTTCCACTTCATTAAAGCTCATTTTCAAAGCTACGAGGCCGTTATGATGAACAGCGTTCAGAAGCTCGGACCAATTCTCGGCAGACATATTCTCTTGATTGCCTTCTAGTTCCTCGTTTGTTGGTTCATTCGTTGTCTCATTATTCATTGTCCAATTCACCCCGCTTCCTATCATACCATTCAGCAGCTTGAGAGACTATCTGTACCGATTAAGAGCACGGCTTGTTTTCAAAATTGTCACTTATAAGCTTACCCGTCCTCCTGCTGCTAAAGGTCCTGTTTATTCTGTTATTTTCTTCAATTTCGATGGGTTGTTGATCTTATACTTTACAGGATGCTGGGTGAGCTTCTTAGCAACCACCTTTGCTTCAAAAGAAACTTTATCCCCGACCGCAAGTTCAAGTTTCTTCAATGTGGCGCTGTGGCTGGACCAAACTTCCCCAAGCTCCAGCTCGTAGCCTTCTATTGCTACCTCATCATAGATGATGACCTCATCATCATTATCTGAAAAGTGGTTGGGCACGGTGGTAAACTCTTTGACTGTAGCGGACATTTGCAGTTTCTCTTCAGGCAGTTCAAGCGCTGCTTTCTTTTTCGCTTTCTCCTGTTTCTTCAAGGGTTCCTGCGGTTTTTCCTCAGTCTTCACACCGGCGGCCGGCGGAAGCGTTGTTGGTTCGATTGTGGTTGGTTCGATTGCCGCTGGTTCAATTACGGTTTCTTCACTTACCGCTTCATTGCCAGCTTCATCCGTTCCCTCTGTCACCTCAACTTCAGCAGCTGCTGCTGATTTTTGTCCAAAACCGGAGGTCTGCATCTCCTTTAAATAAGCAGGGTGAATGCAGTGCTGCTGCTTATTCTCAAACTGTATCACTACAGTCATACTATCGACGTACCCCACAATTTCACAAGGCAGCGTGATGCCGTTTCTCTTGTACAGAAAGGTCTTCACCCGTGTTGCTGTACTCGACAAGAGATTCCATTCCTTGCATTTGTTTATCAATTCATCTTCACTGTCAAATTCCTGCAGCTCTATAGGTCCAATTGCGAACGAATAGGTCATCTAAATTCTCACCTCTCCAATCAGTGTAACTTATTATCCCACATTTCCAGGGTCAGCTCAAAACGGATGGCTCCGCGATAGCCGATCCCCCTGCAACACAGGTATCAGAAAACGATAATTAGTTCATTGACGGGTGGTAAAATATAACTTATTATCACCGGGTAAACTGGCATCAGCTTTCTTCAAACTGTTACCCGTTTAGTATAAATCCCTTAAAGGAGAGAATGTATGCTAAATCCACAATTATATTTGAATGGTGATTGCTGCAAAGCTATCGAACTTTATCAAAAGGCTTTTAACGCCACTACAGATTCCATCATGTATGATCCCGACAAGGAGCCCCAGAAATTTGTCATTCACGCGGAAATGCATATTCTCGGCCAAAGGGTTATGTTCAGCGACTACGGCGGCAACAAAGAACATTCATCCGATTCTATCTTAGAGCTGGTCGCTACCTTTGATAACGAAACAGTTCTGCGGGAGGCCTATCAGATCATGAAGGATGAAAGCACCACAATTACGCCCATAGGTCCGGTATTCTTTAGTCCATGTATGGTCCAATTTGTGGACAAATTTGGCGTTCGATGGTGTTTTATGGTGTAAGCTCCAAAACTCTCTCTATTCTTCCTTGATAATAACATTAAAGTTGACGATAAGAATAAGGTACTATAAATTAATAAGAGAGGAAAATTAAACCTCATTTAAAGTACATATTTAAAATAAACCAAGCAATGAATTAGGAGGATTTAATATTTATGCACATTTCAAAAAAAGCATTCGTTTCTACCATTCTGGCAAGCGGATTGTTGTTCGGGGCTGCCGGTGTCTACGCTGCTGACGGGATTTCTTTAGTCAAAGCTTACCTGAATAGCACAATTAAGTTTACTGTAGATGGAGCTTCCTGGACTCCTAAAGATGCTAGTGGAAACAAAATCTCCCCTCTGGTCTACAACGGATCTACCTATCTTCCCGCCAAAGCCGTCGGTGAAGCGCTGAATGCGGAAGTCCTCTGGAACAGCGGCAGCAACACCGTTGTCATTTCAACCACTGGTGGCGCCAATGCCGGTATCCCTTATAATGATGCTGCTCCTAGCACACCAGCAGCCAGTGCTCCAGCAGCCAGTGCTCCGGCAGCCAGTGCTCCGGCAGCCAGTGCTCCGGCAGCCAGTGCTCCGGCAGCCAGTGCTCCGGCAACTCAGACGGTCAGCACACCGGCTGGTTTGATTACACTGCCTGTGAATCATGATCTCAAAGCCTCAGGTGAAAAAAATAAATCCATAGCGGCAGCTTTTATCAAAGCCTATGGCAATGCCTTGACCTCTGGATCAACTGCCATATTCGATGCTATGGTGGATAAATATTTGATCGATGATGTAAATGACTATGACATGGGCTACAAAAAAAGAACGAAGGATAACTTCGCCAAAACAGTTCAATCAGACATCAAAGTCAATGAAAAAGATATTATTACGAAATATGCAGCCATTTTAAAAAGTGCATCTGCCAACGATGTAACGTTAGACACGGACTACTCTAATAAAGGTGATTCTTATACTACTTTGGCTTATGAAATAGACTTGCCCGGTTTCTTCATCTCTAAGTTCAGTGTCTTTATGGAATTTGAACTAGACAAGAAGACCAACATGTATTACCTCAAAGCCGTCAATATGTAATTTTGCATTATAGTCCATTGAGCGGGGACACCCTCTAGCAAATAATTGGAGACACTATGGTTGATCCGATTTATTTCTAGGGGGGGGTTTCCGCCTTTTTTAGGATCTGGGAATACGAAATCCGAGATCGTCAATGAAAAACGTAGGGTGACTGCGGCGGGGCAGGTTGCTCCACAACCTCTGACTCCACTTCCGATCTATCTTTTACTTCAGCGTGCTTAACTTTTGAATCGCTTGTTGTTCGGTTGGCATGAATAAGAAGTCATTCCCATGGTTACATTCATAGATGAAATCTTTAAGGCTTTGGCTGGTATACACGGAAAAATCACCAACCAGCGCAAGCTTCACTTGATAATTAATGAACTTCTGCAGGATCTCGCCAGCCAGGCGTGTTTTCAAGTCGAAAAAGCTGTCGCTTACATTGGATTGGTTCAGAACGATACGGTCACAGTCCGTTTCATATCGTACGGTAGCTATAAAATCCAGCGCTGACTGCACATCCCCAATTAATACATCGCTGCTGCTCACAACAGCAATATCTACGCCACCTGCTTCTACCTTTGCTACATTCATAATTGTCCTCCTAAGATTGCATATTCAATGCTTGGTGAACCTTCTGACATACTCCTCGCAAATGTACCGGTTGTCTTCGCTGCGGCTTGGCGGTATGTCCGCTACTCTGAAGAAGCTTAGTCCTACTACCATAGCCAGCAGCCCATAGGCAGCGCTTTGCGCATCCTCTACAGTCATTTGTCCCGCCTTGTTGCCGTAATCAAAGATCTTTGCGATGCATGGACATCAGCCAGATAACTGCTGGACACAACTTCCTGTAAATTACGGTCCAAGACAGCTTTCGAAAAAAACTGAATAAACAGCCTGCCTTGAGCTGAATACGGAATATGCATCTTTTCAATTCCATCCAGCTGCGATACATTAATCTGCTCTCCCGTGTCATTACGGGCTGGCGGTAAGATATACTTCAGTGTAACATCGAGCATATCCCCGGCTGTCATGGTGTTTGCAATTTCCGCTTCGATCGTCAGGTATGATAACCTCAGCCCGGCGAGTGGGTTCCATCCCTAGTTTGGGCATATGTTCTCCTTGCTTGTTTTATTTATACTGAACAGTCGGAATAAATAAAATGTACTTAATGATTTAGCATTTTGTCAAACCCTGGGGGGGATCATGAGTTAACTATTCAGCTGGACATATAGAAAGAGACCGCAATCCCAAGGAATGCGGTCTCTTTCCTAAGCCTGCGGTCATTGATCAATTATTTTTTTATCGCATGGAGATAATGAATCGTCTCAAAAGCAGACAAATAATCCGTCCGGTGACTGAAGAAACGGTCATTGATCTCAGCCGGTGATAGATGCTCGTAGATTAGTAAGCCTGCGCTCTCCAGCAGCTTCTCCATTTCCGCATACGCGAAGCCTGATTTCATAGGCTCTCCGGCTACCGAAGCCATTTTCACCATATTTTCTACTCTATTAGAACTCCCTTTTTCTTCAAACAGTCTGTCGTCTGCATAATCAAGGACTATTGAGCTGCCTGACGGGACGTTGGCAAATAAATGATGGATCAGGTTCGAAATTTCCTCTTTCGTTAAATAATAAGAAACTCCCAAGAGACTAAAGAACGTTTTTGTGCTGTCAAATCCCGCCTCTATCAGATGCTGATAAGAAAACTGTTTAGTAAAATCCATAGGAACAAAATGAAGATTAATAGGGATCGTTAAATTAGCTTCTTCCAACCTCTTCCTCTTCAACTCCTGTGTAGCCGGATGATCCAGTTCGAAGATTTCCACTTTGTTTTCCAATTCTGGATGCCGGAAACAAAAGGTATCTAGCCCGGCTCCAAGGATAACATACTGTTTTAATCCGAGTATCGCTTCATTCAGGAATACTTGTTCACAGTATGCTGCCCGTGCTAAAGGCGTTGGAGAAAGCTGGACTTGTGTAATCCATTTTAAAATTTCATCCGGGTCCTCTTGATATTTTTGAGCAATCTCCTGGTTAAAAAAGGATATGCCTTGGATCATATTCTCGCTGATGTCTGCAAATTCTTTGGCCGTAATTAAATCTTTGGCAATAAAATCATCGAAAATTTTGGGTGTGTCATATTTACTATGATAGGCTCGACCAAATGCTGAGATTAAGGAAGTTACACTGGACTCATTTGTCTTCATACAATCACCCTCCGCATAAACAAAAATAAGACTCCCCCTGGCCAGGAGAATCTTATTATAAACGTTAAATTCGGATATGTAAATTATAGCATAAATAAATTATTTTGTCAATGATAAATTTGATCATCCAAGTTTTAAGTTCAATCTATCTAGCAAATTTGATTATTGATAAAGAATATCACTAAATACGGCAACAATGCCCATGTATAACTCCGTAAGTATAGTACTATCTGAATCCTTGTTATGAGCAGCTTGACTTACACCTGTTGTGTAAAGGTAGAACAATTGATACGCCAAAGGTTTAGATATTTCATGTCTTCCTTTAGTGAATTTTCTTAGTGCCTCTAAAAAACCCAGTAGCTCTCTTATACTTTCTTCCGGCAACTCCCTATTCGTTCTTATATACAGAAGAATATTTAATATGAGAGTTGATATTTCCTTTTCTAATTGAATTTCATCACTCATAGAATCCACCCCACTTTCCAGTCATTTCAGCCGCGTACTCTTCCTCCATTGGTACATACACATTATCTAGGCATAGAATATATTAAAAATCCCTTATCGATTTGTGCGTATGTTTATACTGATTACTTGTCCTATATTTCCAATAATACCCTTTACAAAACACTTTGCAGGAACTGGAATCAACTCACCTCCGTTCAGCGTGGATTTGATCATTCTTTGGTTTGCCAAGTCATAAACAGTCACAAGAAAACCGTTCAGGAAAACCGCGGATCTACTGCCGTCATCACTCCAATGAATTTCAATAGCCTCACTATCTAATTGGAGATGGCCAGAATAACTGAATAAAACATCATTACACTGCTGTACCAAAGTAATCTCGTTCTCAACTGAAGACAATACAGTCCTCACTTCGGAACGGGTGTCTTCGACCTCGATAGCCCATTTCTCACCAGGAGACATCTCCATCTTAAGTATTCGTCCAGGTAAAACCGATGTATTCAAATCCATCCTCATATTGGACACTATAATGTTCATCAAAATTTCCATGGCGTTTATAGCTCTGTCGTTTACAAATATCTCATTGTTCTCTATCCTGATCCTTATAGACCCGGTTACTTGTGCATCTCCACTCAAGGAGTAACCTTTGGGCCCAAAGACCTTTTGAACCAAATAAACCAGCCATTCCACAATATTTACCGTTTGTTCACTGGAGGTCCATATGATTTGCTTACGATCTTTGGTTGGTTTCCAATGCAACCAGAGGTCCGGTTGACAACTGGGCGGAGCATTATAATCAACAACGGATGGATCTACGCTCTGTCCAGACTCTGGAAAATCTAATGGATTATAATAAAATTCGCCGTCAACCCCCATATCTTTATCTGGAACCATACTAGAAAGTATCTTGACATCTCTTTTCATTCTTCTTGTTTTTGCAAGGCCTTCCACTAAATGATAGGTCTCTTCATCCAGTTGCCGGTCAACGTTTATAGCTATCTTCACCATACTTCCCCTCCCATTCGAATAGAACAGCACCCTGAATTCATTTGTGGTTATAAAAAATTCAATGTACTGAAATATTTCGTCCTACGCCTACTGCTTTGTTTTGAATTTGGTGCAATAGACTGCTAAGGCTCTATTCACAGTCAAGGAATTCTGAGTAATTTGGCAAAAATGAACATTACACTAAAACTTCAAATGTAATCTGTCTACAATAAAAACTAAATATATTATTTTCATATTCATCAACTTGTTTCATGTACTCCTCGTAGGCTTCCTGAATTTTCTGCCTACATATACGTTCCCATAATTCTTTGAATTCAACTTCCATATTTTCATCTTTGTCAACAGGGAACATTTCGCCTCCTAATCCAATCCATGCTTTTGAGTCGGGTACTACCCCAAATTCTCCTGAGTAAGCAAGTTCATGCGGAGCATACGTATAACTAACATTCGGACAATTCTCAGATAAACAATGATATCCAGGGTTACCTATTCTATCTTTTCAACACAAAGAAGGTCGAGAAGTATTGTTTTCACAATATACTTCTAAAAGAACATGCCTAAGTTTCATTGAAACACCTCAATTATAATAATCATTGTGGGCTGTTATAACTTCTACCCCAGTTCATTCGGCACTGGGTGGGGGAAAAGAAAGACCTTGAGAATTGTCGCCCCAAGGTCGGTTATTATAGTAGTTCTATTTCGATATCAAATTACTTGCCCCTTAATGCTTCAAAAAATGCTTTTCCACAGTTCATAGGTTCAGTAATGCAATTATAGGGCAGAGAGTACATTTCGTAAAACCTCCGCTTTTTTTGCTCAAACGCTTTCTGACTCCTTCTTATTTGAAAGTCGTTTGTTAAGTCTATTTCCTCTTTCAGGCGCATATCAATAGTTTTCATTCGTAGCTGCTCATTCAAAACCTTGCAAATAAATACAGCCACTTCAAATGTTTCTTCATTGCTAGTTACCGCAAAACGTACCGAAATTTCCTCTATACCTTCCTTTTCAACTAATCCGGCGTTTATTTCGATCTCAACAATAGTTTTAACATCTGAATAAACATAATAACATTCCGCCTTTTTCCTTACTGTTATATCGGGTGGCACATATGCTCGAATCCCTTTTATAGATAAAATAGCTTCAACTGCTTTGGAAAAAGGGGTTCTTTTCCCTCCCACATAGTCAACAATATCATCTTCAATAGTAACTTGGGAGTCATGTGGAACTAATAACAAGTTGTATGATTCTAAACCCATTACAATCACCTTCCGTAATAATAATCATTAAGCAACTGATCTGGAGTTTTCTTATAAATGTCTCTGAGTTGCTGCTCTGTTAACATTTTAACTGGTACATTCTCAATGCCTGCTTGCCTTGCAGCTTTAGCCCTATGATGTCCATTTACAATAAAGTTTTTACCATTCATTTGATATATCTCTATTGGGTCGCCAACCCATCCGTTCTTTTTCATATTCTCAGTAATGTCTTTTAGATTCTTCTTTGATATTGCATCGCCCGTTCCCTCTAAATCCCAGACTCTCATTACATCACAACCAGTATTATGAACCCAAATCCCCAAATCACTTACAAAATAGGTATGGAAATTAGCAACCGTAAAGTTGTATACCTTAACTGGGTTATCATGCTTGACTATCTTGATATTGTCAATCATTAAGATATTTCCGTTGCTTTGCTGTAGCTTATCCCCAGCCTGCAAGTCAGCCGCAAGCACCCAACCTTTTCCTTCAACCCAGAAAGGATGATTGTCGGTTGTCTCAATGACCTGGTTGCCTATTGTAAGTTCATAGATGATTTCCTTGTCATTTCGATACAGATGTTTGACTTCCTTATAAGCCTGCTCTCCACTCTCTTCATCCTTGGAAAGAACCTTATCTCCGACCTCAATGTCTTCGATATTTTTCTCCCCTTCGTTAGTTATAAACTTGATTCAGGGAAGACAGAAGGTGGCATCAGCTACCACCATTTTATCATTAACTCGCTACCTGTTCGGGTAAAGAAGCAAGTCGGTATTCTGTTTTATATTTCATCATGCCATAGATGCTGTTTACTAGCCTTCTCATAATACAAATGATTGCCTGTTTCTTCTTTTTGCCTTCACTCAATCGCTTCTCGTAGTATTCACGGAACTTAGGATTGAGCGGCTTACTGGAAGTTCTAGCGGTATGAACTTGCCTTACTGCTAATCCCCATAGAATCTTGTTCAATGCTCGGTTTCCTTGCCTTTGGTTGCGGTCTTTGCCCCTACCGCCGCTACTCATTTGGCTTGGTGTTAGTCCTGCATACTTGGCTAACTTGTCTGCACTCGTAAAACGGCTTATGTCTCCGATTTTAGCCACAATAGCCGAAGCGGTAACGTTATCAATGCCAGTGAACGTGTTCAGTTTGAAATCTAACTTCTGCATGATGTCTCGGATATTGTCCTCAACGTCACTCATTTCACGTTGAACGTCACGAATTTGGTTCACATGGCTACGGACAAGGAAATCACGATACTCCTGACCGCTCCGCTTCGTATTCCCATCAGCTTGAACGCTATCAAGGATAAGAGCAGCCTTCTTGGTCGAGCATACATTATGGCTGTTCTTGCGTAAGAACTCTGCCAATACTTCTAACGTCACGCCCTCCAATAGATAAGGTGAAGGGTACTCGTGCCATACGGCTAATGCTGTTCTTCCGTCCACTTCGGAGAAGAACTTGCTGTAACTTGGATAGTTGTTGCTTAACTGCGTGTGAAGCTGATTCTTTAGCATGACAAGTGTATCCCGAAGGCTGTAACGCCGCATCACTAGCTGTTTCAGAATCCAATAATCATCCTGTGGGTGGGCATTCGGCAACCTGTCCAGTTCATCAAGTAACAGCTTGGCAATGTTCTCCGCATCCCAACTGTCATGTTTCTCCGTCATAGCATAGCTTTTACGCTTCCAGTTAGATAGAGCGGCATTGACCTCTTTGACTTGGAGATGATTCTCGACTAGGAACACGGCTAATGACCTTCCATAGCCGCCCACATCCTCAAGTCCGAATACAACAGACATGCCCTCATGCACATGCTTCTTGACCTTATTCACCACCGCAGGAAATGCAGATGGCTTGTTCTCGAACTCTATAACCTTTAGCTTCTCATTCCAACAGTTAATGACAACTGCGGTATGCGTCCGCTTATGTAAATCAACGCCAACATAGATAAACTGCTCTTTACGATGTCTCATATTTAGTATCCCCCTTAGCCTTTATAGCGTTTAGGGAAAAAGAATAGCCGCATCGTCTGTTTAGTATTCGCCCGAAGGCGTACATTGAAGGGTAAGCGTGTCTATTCTTCCTCTATAAACGCTATAAAATGGCTTGATGTAGTCCTGTTGCTGTAATGCCGCCGTACTGATACTGACCTTCGTAAAACGCTCTGCGGTCAAGTATCCGTTTCACTTGTACTTTCGTGAACTGTTTTCCTTGCTGTGTCGTAAAGCCTTCTTGGTTCAGTTGAAATGCGATTTCAGATAACGTCCAATTCGGGTTCTGTTCCCGTATGTCAAAGAGCCGCTTCACTACTTGGGCTTGCTTGTCGTTCACTTCAATTGCCTTGTGTCCTTTACGGACTTTGTAACCAAATGCCGCCCGTCCTCCTGCGTAGCCGCCCTGTTGGGCTTTCTTATTACGCCCTCGGCTTAACTTCATGTTGATTTCAAGCCGTTGGTATGCATCTAGCAGTTCCATTAATCCGTTGATTAGAAAGTCACTAGGGTCGTTCTTATAGATGGAGTAAGTTGGCTGTTCGATACTCTTCACATCCACGCCACACTTCTTAAACTCTCGATGAACCAATACCTTCACGATGTCTGACCGCCATAAACGGCTTGTATTCAGCACTAAAACTGCATCAATGGACTGGGAAGTCAGAGCAGTAAGCATGTCCTGAAAGCCCATTCTGTCGACCTCAAGAGCATCCTCATCGACCTTTGCCCCACTAATCCCTTCATCAGTATAAACATGAATCAGATTCCATCCTTGAGTCTGACAATACGAACTTATTTCGTCTTGTTGGTAGCTTAAGCTGTATCCATCTTTTGCTTGTCCATTCGTTGAAACTCTTACATAACCGATGACATTCATGCTGTTTCCTCCCCCACCGTTACGATAATTGAGATTACCGTAACGCTTAACCGAATCATTAATTTCATTATATACCGCTTAACCGAAACACACAATGACTTTCTACATGTGCGGTGATATAATTGCTTCATAAATTCAGTACGGTTAAGCGTTACTCGTTAGGAGGATAAGCATGGCAATTCGAGTGAAGTTGCGCCAGTTGTTAGAGCAGAAAGGAATATCTCAACGTGAACTAGCACGATTAACAGGATTACGAGCTAGCACAATCAACCATCTGTGTTCTGACAATGTTGACAGAGTCTACTTAGAGACATTAGAACTCGTCTGTAAGACCTTGAATGTCAGGATAGAAGAACTAATAGAGATTGATTGAGCAGTCATACCGCTCACAGCGGCAACAGCGGAATATCTCTCTGTACATGTAAAGAGAAGTCCGCCATCTTTACCCTCCAAGAATCAAGAATCTCCCTGAAAATGCTGACCGCCCACGGCGTGTCTGCTGTTTCTTATTCAAATGATTTTTCTCTTGATTCTTGTTTATTGAGTTTTGTTAATGAATCTTATTAGTGAGACTGCCAGTCTGTTTACGACAGACTTTGTGTCCTCATTGCAGACTATCCGTCCACGATAACCGACAATCTGTCAAAATCGCAGACAATTTGTCTACAACGGCTGTTTTGTATTCTTCAACAGACTGGTTGACGGTTATCAGGACACAAAGTCGGCTGAAATAACAGACAGTCCATTATTGCTCGTTCACATCGGACGGAAATCGCTTTGCTAACTCCACTTTCAGGCACTGGGCATAGCTGTCCAGTATCTCCTTCTCTGCGAACTTATCCATAGGAAAGCGATGTTCATGAAGCCGTTGCAGTTTGGCTGTAAACGCTTTGAACTCATCACCCTTTACTATCCCTCGCACCCATAGCGTCAGCTCTCGTTCATTGACTTGCTTCCTCACACCGCCAATAAACTCATGTGTCTTTTCGCTCATTAGCAAATACGGGTGGCAATGTAGATAGTTCGGCAGATAATACGTATTGTTCTTTCGGTCTTGACTGACTAGAATCATCTTCTTGTCATCAAGTTCCTTGATATGCCGCTCTATCGACTTGGAACTACATCCGACATCACGAGCAATCATTTCGATGGTAGGGTAGCACAACGTCTTATCGCTCATATAAGCGATTAAATCCATCAGAATCAGCTTCTCAAAGGCACTCAAGCCAAAGCAACGTAGAATCTTTACTGGTGCTTTGAGGTAACCGTTGTGATGGGACGTGAACTGATTCGCTCGACTTACTTCATCCATATACTTATTGGCAGCTTGATTGTTCTTTTTCAACCATAGGTCTTTCACTTTCGTTGCCCTCCTCTTGAGTGTTCCGCCCTGCGGCGGCTATGATGTCAGGAAGGCGGCTAGCCTTCACGTTGCCTTACCTGTATATGTCAACTGCTCGTCAGCAGAGTTCTTTCTTACGCTGTAACAATCGCTGTAAAGGTCAATTCAGTTGCAGACATTATCAAAATCCTTCACGTTTCTGCCGCTACTATGAATTGTCGTGCTATCCATCCGAAAAGGTGCGTCTTCTGTCCTTCGCCCTCTCTATCGAGACAGGGTATTTTACAGTTGCAATTCATTTTTGAAAAAACCGAGAGAAAGCGAAGATAACAAAAAACAGGTCAATCATGGTGGTATCTGACCATAATCGACCTGTCAAACGTAATGGAATACCGTGTTTTAGGGTATAAAATTCAAGCATTGCATGTGCGTACATGCATATTAGGGGAATATCATACGGGGGTGATGAGGGTTAAGTTCTTATGGACGTAGTCGCCCGATTCATTCGGCACTGGGTGGGGGTAAAAAAAGACCCTGAGGATTGCCGCCCTCAAGGTCTCAAACTTATTGAATAACTACATAAAACAAGAACGCTTTTTTGCTATCAGTTGAAGAGAGTAGGTAGTATACGAATGAATCTTTTTTATCTTCCCTCACATAGAATGTCGATTTATACTCTATAAACCGTACTAATGAGGCGAATATGGTTTTTGCCGCATTTAAGTTAAACTCTTTTGGTTTAATCACAATATTATACTGACCATCATCATATTTAACAGAAAAGTCTGCGATATTATCCTGTCTTTCAAAGAAGTCCGTTGTCTCTGACCAAATCCCTATCTCATATTCAGTATTTAGATTCTTTGATAATTCTAATAATACATCCTTATTCATCTCTTCTTATCAACTCCAATTATCATATTAAGGTTTAGGAATATACACGCCCCCCGAAGCAGGGGAATGGACAGATATAATTCCTCCACTTTCGTTGGTTACAACCTTATTGCCCCGAGCATCTGTATATTCCCATGTTTTCCGCCCTTGGTCATCAACCTTACTTTTCCTATTCCTTTTATTGTTGTTTATTATGTTGTCAATCGTTTGAGTTGAAAACCCTCTCTCATTTGCACGTTCTGCACCATGTTCACTAAATGAATGACCTCCAGGTGTCTTGTCACCTGTTTTAATAATACAATCACCCGTATTCGTATTGTGTACCCAAATTCCTAAATCGGTTACATAATACGTATGGTAGTCAGCAACGGCAAAATTGTAAACTGTAACAGGCTCATCTTGCTTGACAAACTCTACCTTGTCAATCGTTAGATTGTTTCCGTCAGCTTTTTGGAGTTTATCGCCCGCTTGAAGTTCATCTGCAAGTACCCAACCTTTTCCTTCAACATAGAATGGATGATTATTGGTCGTCTCAATGACTTGCTCTCCAACATGCAACTTAATAATATCATCACGTTGGTTGCGGAATAAAGCTGTTACTTCCTTGTAAGCCAACTCTCCATCAGGGTTATTCTCATCCTTGGCGAGAACCTTATCCCCTACCTCTATTTCCTCGATAGGTTTCTCCCCTTCGTCTGTTTGAACCTTAGTACCCGCTACAAAGCAATTACATCCAGATGAAGATTTGCTCTTCGTCTTATTCTGGTTGCCTACACTGCCACGCATACTGACGTTTGTAGCAAATCCCATCGCCATAGCTGCGACATACTCTGCCTCTACTGATTCATAATACGCTCGTATTAACTCTTCTCTCGCCCAGCCTGCATTACCGGCACTGTTCGTGTAGGCACTTGTTCCCGTTAACAACCCATATAAGTAATTGTAGCGGTTTTTCTTCATGAAAGATGAAAAGTTGTAGTGATTCCATATGAAATCCTTGTACACCTGATAATTCTTATTGGTTGTACTGAATTTAGATTTCACCCTAGCTTCATCCACTATGATTCTTAGCTGCTTGACTTCATAGGGTTCCCACGCCATATGCCCACTCGGATCCGTATACCTCAACGGATTATTCTTTACATACGTATACAAATTAAAACTCAGCGGATCATCCAGTTCACCTTCATACGTATCCTCATTTATAAACCGGCCAATGCTAGAGTCAAAATCCCGCGCCTGCGCATGGGAGTAACCACTGTAGTAATCATAGCCCAGGCTGGTGTAGCCGAACAAGTTGTCTGGACCGGACCAGTTCAGGTCGAATTTCTCCGGGTTTTCGGCTATGCCAAATTCGTCGTAACGGTAGCGTGCTGACACGCTGCCGTCCTGGCCTTCCAGGCCAATCACGCTGCCCTGTGCATCACTCAGATAATAGAGTGTCTTCGGCGCTACAGCCGCCGCTCCTGCACCACTGGCTCCATCAGCCGGTTCCCAATCGTTGCTCTCGTCTCCGCTGACCAAATAACTCATGCTGATCCGTTCTTCACCGGCTCCGTAGACGTAGGACTGCTTCCAGTTCTGGCCGTCAGCTCCGGTTGCCATAAGAGGCTGTGGAATGCTCATGGTGATGTCATTGGTAAAATAAATATCAATCTGCCGCTTCTTGTATTGCGGCTCCCAGCCATCCCGGTTCCCGGCAGGATTGCTTGAGAAATAGGCATCCTGAATTGCACCGTCACCAATGGTGGTCCGCATGGAGACCCGGTTCCCGTCACCGTCATACTTGTATGTGGTGATATCGCCGTACGCGTTGGTATTCCCGATCAGCCGGTTCGATGCATCCCAGCGGTTGCTCTCCAGTACCTGAGGGCCTGCTGCCTGCGCAACCTTCAGCAGCGCGTCAGGATTCAGGACTTTGTCTGCCCCGTATACCTCTTCCGTGACGCCAGATTCAAGATCTGCTTCCGGCAGGCCGGATAATGAAGCTCCTTCCTCATCGGTTGGAATCGTTCCTGCTGGACTTAAGGATGGATTTGCAATCGATGACAGCGGATCTAACAGCTCCGACAATGCATCTGTATTGGTAACTGCATCTACATCTGCATTTGCGTCTGCGGCCCCGCCTGCTTCCAATCCTTTTACTTCCTTATCCGAATAGACACTTTCCGGCACTGTAACCTTCTGCGCATTGGCCTTCGCCGTGAACAAGCTCAAAACCGTTTCGCTGTCGATCCCGCTGACTTCCAGCAAATTGCCGCGCTTATCGTAGGCGTAGTCCTTGTAGTCGCTGCCTTTTTCGTAATGGGTCAGCTTGTTGGCCGCATCGTAGGTGTAGCTCTCCAAGGTGGTAATTCCGGATTCAGTTGTTTCTTTGCCCAGACGATTGCCTACGGTGTCGTAGGAATAGACGACTTTGGAACCATTCTGCTTCTGTACTTCAACCAGTTGGTTCAGCGCATCGTACGCATAATCCGAGATGTCTGCCGGACGCTGTGTGCCGGCCGGATTATCCTCATCGCTGCCGGCTTCCTGGCGTTCCGTGCGTATTTTGTTCCCTGCCGGATCGTAGACATAGGTCAGCTGCTCCAAAAGCGCGCCGCCCGGTGCCTGATGCTTCATCTCCAGCAGTTGTCCAACCCCGTCATAGGTATAAGTGCTTTGACCGTTGTTCGGCAGCAGCTTCTCCGTCAGTCGGCCGCCTGCATCGTACTGATAGCTGGTCGTCTGGTTCTGCGCATCCGTCACCTGCTTGATTCGGCCCAGCTTATCGTACGCATAGTTAACCACTGAGTTATCTGGATAGATCACTCTGCTGCGCTGTCCGGTTGCGGTCCATTCATAACGCACGTTATTGCCGTCCGGATCAATGACCGACGTTGGCCGGTTAAGTGCGTCATAGGTATATCTTGTGTTTCCGGTACTGTCTGTCATCAACTCACGGCGTCCCGCGAGGTCATATTTGTAATTTACAGTAAGATCGTTACCGTACTTAATCTGCTCCACTTGATTGCCTTTATTATAGGCATATACGGTTGTATTACTGTCCGGTTCAGTAACCTTCTGCAGGTTGCCGTTCTTATCATAAGCAAGGCTGGTCTTCTCCTGCAGCGGATTCACTGATTCAATCACCCGGTTCAGTGCATCGTAGTGATAGGAAGTCACTGCTCCCAGGGCATTGGTTTTGTCCAGCAAGTTGCCGGAGGCGTCATAGGTGTAATGGGTGGTGCTGCCCTCCGCATTCTTCACATCTGTTAACCGGCCCAGCGGATCATACGTAAAAGCAGTTTCACGCTGATTCGCATCCACGATCTTCTCTACATTGCCTTGAGCATCATAAGCATATGAGGTTTCGTACCCGAGCGCGTTGCGTACCCGTGTACTGCGTCCCAAATCATCGTATTCGTAGGTGGTCTTCTGGCCTGCCGCATCGGTGAACCCGGTCATTAGTCCGCGTGCATTGCGGGTTACGACCGTTTCCTCATTCAGCGGATTGATTGTCCCTGCATCCAGACCTCTGCTGTCGTATTTGGTCTTCCAGATGGAATGATTAGGGTCGATGACGGCGATCTGATTGCCGTTCTTGTCGTACTGGTATTCCGTTACCCCACGTAGTGCATCTGTTACCTTCACCAGTTGTCCCAGTGTATTGTAGTCATAATAGGTGCTATTGCCCAGCGCATCCGTCTCTTTGATGGTATTGCCAGCCGCATCATAACGGTAACTCGTCTTGGCATCGAGTGGATCGGTCACACTCAGCAGTTCATTGCGTTTACTGTAGGTGTAGGAGGTGAGGTTACCCTTGGCATCCTTCCGGGTGAGCATATTTCCGTTATCGTCGTAGGTATAAGTGCTCTTCCCGCCTTCAGCATCGGTAACTTCCTTTACTTGTCCGACACTGTCGTAGCTGTAAGCCGTTGTCTCACCCGCCTTATCTTTTTGCTCTATCACGCGGCCAAGCGCATCATACGTATTGCTGGTACTATGCTCAAGTCCGTCCTTCGTGCCGTTTAACCGGTATACCTGGTAAGAGCTGACGGTCTTTGTCCCGGCTTCATCCGTTTGTTCTTCCACATTGCCATTTGCGTCAAAAGTGACCGTGCTCGTCTGGCCAAGTGCGTTGGTTATGGAAACGGCACGGTCCTTCTTGTCATATTCGACACCTTGCAGCTTGCCATCGGCATCTGCCACTTGGGTGGTGCGGTGCAGGGTATCACGTTCAATCACTGTCGTATATCCGCTCGGGTCCTTAATTTCCTGTGCGAACCCGGCAGCATCATTGATATATGCTGTGGTATGCCCTTCGGCATCGGTTATGGAGACCGGAACCCCTGCACTGTCTCTGACAATGGTGACAGTGCTGCCGAGGGCATCCGTACTTGTGACAAGATTGCCTGCGGTATCATAATCGTAGGTGGAAGGGTTGCCGAGGGCATCGATCTTCTCAACCGGACGGTTCAAGGCGTTATAACGTGTGAGGGTGGAAGTACCATTCTCATCTGTCAGCTGAGTAACATTGCCGCGCTCGTCATATGCCAATTTTTCTTTATTGCCGTTAGCGTCTATGATCGCGGTTACCCGGTCACTGCTGTCATAGCTATATTTAACGATCGAGCCATTCGCCGCTTGCCGCTGAACGACTTGGAAATTATTATTCCATACATAAGCAGTATCTTGATCAAGCGCATTGGTCCACGTTGTTTTATTCGCAGTAGTAGCGATGGAAGAGGCCAATCCGGCAGCACTCACCGTTCTGGCATTCCCGGAATTCACATCGCTTGCTCCGCTTTCCGAGTAGGTCAAAATGGTCTTGCCTGCTCCCACTCCCGTATGAACAACAGGAGTCTGGTTCGGAGTCATGTCTCCGCCAAGGACGAATAGACCGCCCGTCTGCACATTCAGATTATTGTTAACACTGACGTTGTCACGAACGAACAGATCGCCGCCGGACACGGTTAGATTCGCCGTCTGGTTGTTGGATACGATCCCGCCAATGACCATCTCCTGGGCGATATTCATTTCCACCCTAGTGTTAATGGACAAGTCTCCGGCAATCAATATCCGCTGTGCATAGATGGTCAGCCCGCCGCTGTTATAGGTCAAACTGCCCGTTTGCAGCGTATCCCCCACAGTTACGGAAGAATCATTGTTGAGATGAATCGTTCCGCCCGACCACAGATTGCCGTACAAACCTTGAACCTTCTGCACATCCAGTGCAAGCTTGGTATTGGCATTAAGTCCCTGCTTCAGAATCAGCGTACCGTACACACGCACGGTAATATCCCGGTTCGTATTCATACCATCCACGATCAGCACCACAGGCTTGTTCGGCGACCCGAATGTTACGCTTTCTTCAAGATTTAAATGACCCGAACTGACAACTGCCGGGGATGTACTGCTGGCCGCAATTGCACTTTGGATGGCAGCAATCCCGCCTGGAGCGGCAACCGCAGAAGTAATGAAGCCATCCCGTTTGTTCTCGATGGCTCCGATGCTGCCCGCCAGATAGTCAGCGATGAGCGGCTTCAGCCCGGCAACCTGCCGGTATGCAGGTGCATGGGCAAGATTATGCATCGTACCGGACAAAATCACTTCATCCGAGTCCGGAATATCCCGTCCGTTTGCAGGATTTATCCCAGTCTCTCCGCCATCAGACACCTCTCCCCGAACTACTGGAGCTACGCGCCCTTCATAGCTGGATGAACTTGTCTGCCCGTAAAAATCGGTAAAGCCGGTCACGCGTTGATGGTCATCATAGGTCACACTCATCGTGGCGGTCCCTTTGGCATCCGTAACACTAAGCACATGGTGCTTGTTATCATAGGTAAGCTTGGTTATAGCTCCATCCACATCAGTAATCGAGGTCAGGTCCCCAGTGGCCGGGTCATAATGAAATGACATTTGGCGGCCGGTTGGATCACTTGCAGTCATCAGCTTTCCTGCTCCGTCGTAGCTTAAGCTCAGAGAAGCCCCGGCTGTACTGACCGTTGCCAGCTTCGTACCCTGATAAGCAAAAGTGATCTTATTCCCGTTCAAATCCGTAATGGACTGCAGCAGCCCCTCTGCATTGAACCGGTAGAGATCGCCTTGAGGTGATGATAGAGTATACACCCCTGCTGACGGAGCACTCAGCGTCCAGTCCGTGCCGCGCGGTGTCAGATACTCTCCTCCCGACAAAGGTACGTACTCAAAACGCGAGCCATCCGGGCTCATCACTTCTACCTTGCCGTCTTCTACCGCAGTCAGCTTCCATTCATAGCTGTGATGCCACCCTAATCCACTTACACCTGTATAAGGGTCACGGCTTAAATAGTTCAGGCCGAATTGCAGCGGCATCAACGCCTGCAGCGAGATTGAATCACTGGAGTAGACAAAATCTCCCCGGGCCGGATCAACCGGTGCCTGTCCGGACGGGTTCACAATCCGCAGCCTATCCTGAAGTGCTGCTTCCGTAAACTGCGGCAGATCCCCGCTGTTTATAGCCCGGCTGGTTTGCGGATTGGCCAGCAGAATGGAGGTCAGGCCGCTGATTGTTCCCGCAGAGGTTGCAGACTGATTCAATACTGCAATGTCCTGAGCCTTCTCCTGCATGGCCTGAACAGTATCCAGCTTATAATAATAGGCTGCCAGCGCCTCCCAGCTGAGTGAAAAAGCAGGCATAGGCGCACGCAGCACTGCGAGCGGCTCCGAAACTCCAGAGTACTTACCTTCCTCTTTCGCTCTTGCCGTGATATGCACGGCTTTGCCCAGCGTTAGCCCGATCTGTTCACTCCATTGTCCTGCGCTGTTGGCAGCAATATTAGAGTACAGCCGTTTTTCCCCACTGGACGGATAATAAAGTTCCACTTCCAGCTGGGCCCCTGGTTCAGCAGTTCCTGAAACCACAGATTGTCCTGCAGCAGCAGGTTTGATCTGCAAAGCTGCCGGAGGAGGCAATTCATCGCCCCCAAGGATTTCAAAGCTGGCGATCTGCCCGTAGTACACGCCAACACCGTTATACTCGGCAGGGGAGATACAGATGTTGTAACGCCCTTCATCCAGCGGTACACCGCCGATTTTCCCGTCCCATTCATACTCATGAACGATATATTGGCCGTTCAGCTTCGTTGGATATTCACCGCTCTTAATCAGATCCCCGAGGAGCGGGGACGATCCGTCCCGCTGCGGAGTACAGAGGCTGATATTCGTTTTATGATACTCCTGACCGTTGTCGGCCGCGTTGAAGCTAAAGGAGATTTTAACCGATTTTCCCGATTCCGGGTTAAGTTCACTGGGTTCAATCCGCATATTGGTAGCTGCATAGGCCGGAGAGATGAGCTTATCCAGACCTGGAAGGATGGGAATATAAGAAATGACCAACAGCAAAGCAAGCATGAGGTTAAAACGCGCCTTCAAGCTGCCGCCGCGCCACTTCCTTTTGAGCGCTCCGAATTTCATGATTTGATCTCCTATCCGTTGTAAGTTAGAGTAATTTCAGCTCAGCCAGCAGCTTGTACATCACGACCGCTGCTTCTGCTCTCGTTGATGAATCTTTAGGCTTCAAAAGCTGTCCGTTACCCTGCACCAGCTTCTTGCCTACCGCCGCAGCTACGGAATCCCTTGCCCAACTGCTAACGCTGCCGTTGTCCTTATATCCGCCCAATTCAGCTGCAAGCTTGGCAGATTCTGCAGCAGAAGCCCGGCTGCCGATAGTGCTGTCTATTGCCCGCATCAGCATCACCATCATCTGTTCACGGGTCAGCGGATCATTACCGTGAAAAAGTCCACCTTCTCCCGTTACGATTCCTGCCGCTGCAGCTGCTTCCACATAAGGGTAGGACCAGTTCGCAGCTGAAACATCACGGAAAGCCGGCGTCTCCGGCCGCTGCGGCTGCAATCCAAGAGTTGCTGCCAGCAGCTTGGTGAATTCAGCCCGGGTCAGGATCCCTTTTGGCGCATAAGCCGTTCCGTTCATCCCGTTTACAATCCCCCTAGCCCCCAGCACCTCTACTGCTTGCTGCGCCCAGTGGCCTGACATATCTGTGAATTCAGCTCCGCGTAGCATTACCGCATATAGTCCAGAAGCTGTAATTCTGGATTGAACAACGGCGTCTTCCGCCGCAGTCACTCCGCCAATATAGTTCCATATGCCTTTTGCCGGATCGTTGCTATAGATTCCAAGCTTCTCACGGCCTGTCGTCCAAGGCGCTTCCTTCGGGTACCTTACCGTCAGCTTGGCCGGCATCAGGAACGGAGCACTCGCTTGCACCTGCCACGCAGAACCTGCCTTCAGCAGCTTTTTGCCGGTTGCGTCGAGCAGTACTTCTTTCTCCAGCTCAGCTTGGGCCAAGCTTACAGTGGTATTGTCAGGGAAGGTTCCTGCTGAAATCTCCAGCCGTGCCCAGCCATTCAGTACAGACAAAGTACCTCCAGCACTTCCGATAACCTGACTGTCCTTGGCTCCGGTTACTACAGGGGTCTTCACTTCCGGGGTTGAACCCGGGTTCGGATCTGCGCCTGGATTTGGAACTGCACCTGGATTTGAGGTTGTCCCTGGAGTTGGAGTCGTTCCTGGGGTTGGGGTTACCGCTGGACTTGGAGTGGCTCCCGGACTCGGAGGGGTTGATCCTTCCTTCAGGTCAATCGACTCTATGTAGTCATCCTTCTTGCTGTAAAGCAGCTTATCCCCGGTAATGCCGATCAGCTTCGTTCCGGGCTCTATTGCTGGC
Organism: Paenibacillus sp. FSL L8-0340; assembly: GCF_038593145.1. Taxonomy (NCBI): domain Bacteria; kingdom Bacillati; phylum Bacillota; class Bacilli; order Caryophanales; family Paenibacillaceae; genus Paenibacillus; species Paenibacillus sp. FSL L8-0340. The sequence goes on along the minus strand of NZ_CP151967.1, from coordinate 2,468,275 downwards.
AGTGATTTCACTGCATATGTAGAAAGGTTCACTTGCTGCAATGTGGCAGCACCGTCCCTCTCCTCTTGAAAAACTGCCTGCCCTTCACCTATCGACATGAAGGCATACTGGGTTCCTCCAGGCTTCATCTCGGTGAGATCCACAGGCAGAGCAGTCAGATCCTTGATATTCAGAATCACATATTTGCTCTCGGAAGACCCATTTTTTTGCTTAAACAGCACATCGCTGCCGTTAAAAACAAACCAGTCCACATAGCTTGCTCCGCCCAGACTAACAAGTGCACGCGTAGCTCCGCTTTTCAAATGGAGCAGACTGAGCCCCCCGTCACGGGCATTCTTATACACCACATTGCCGCCGGCCAGCACCGGGAAACGTCCTTCGCCAAGGTCGGCTTCAACACCCGTAGCCAGATCATGATAGATCATGCTGCCGTAATTTTTGCGCTCGTACCAGACTACACCGGCTCCATCCGTAGTCGGATTGCCATATGTGCCAGACTGTTTGTTAAGCTTTCTTCGGGTACCCGTCTCAAGATCGGCAGTGTAAATATCCCAGTTCAGTGAAGACTCCTGCTCTGTTCCTTTGTCGGCCCACACTGCAACGTTGCCGCTCACATAAGGCGCATCCTTGGCGGATGAACCCGATGTAAGAACAGTGCTGGCACCACTGGCCTGATTCATCGCGTGAACCTGCTTCACCCCATCGGCCCCTGCTTCCAGCCATACGATCCGGTTACCGGATACGTTATAGTCCGTTCTACCCGGATCGGTCCCGGCAGCCAAAACCTGCTTCATGCTAAGGCCGCCGCTAATCAGGCCCACAAGCAAACTCACCGCCACTGCGGAAACAACCATCCGCGAAAACTTCCCTTTCCTAATAAACCTCATTTACTTCTCTCCCCTAGCGCTATTTGTAGGCACGCCAAAAAACCAAGTGCCTTGAGCGGCCCGGCTGTCTTAACATCCTCCTTTGGATGAAGTAGACCCGTGGCTTTGCGTCTCCGACTTTCGTACGGATTTGCCTTTGTTTCAAACTCGGTTTTTCTGTCCCGTTATGGGTATACAAGTGTGACTTTAGATGTACAGGACTCTTTCTTTATCGGAATTTATCCCTATAAAATTAATAAGTCCTAGTTCTCCCTTACTTATATATCTTTTCCTTTTTTCAGAAATAGGCTTCGTTCTTCGGCATTTGTAAAGATTTACAACAAATATAGAAACAAAAAAACGGCATCTCTGCCGTTTAATTGTGTTATAGACTCTCAGGATTCGAACCCAGGACCTATATAAAGGATTTCACTAATTACTCCTGCTTTAAATGCTTGGCTGCGGCTGCAGGTGCAAACAGCGAGTTTGCAAGCAGAGCTACCGTTCCTTTATACACTGCGTGCGACGCTGCGACACTTCCCAAATGTCCTCCTATGTGCAGGTGAATCACTCCGTGAAGAGAGGACCAAATCGTACCTACAATAAATTCCGCATTTGAATCACCGGCGATTAGGCCTTGCTCTTGAGCGCTGACAATCACGGACAACAAGCGCCGCATAGCAGTAACAGTGCCTTTCATACTCTGCTCATCCGGTTTGAAATCGGCAAATGCTCCCCCAAACATCAATTTATAGTAGCTGGTGTAGCGCTGGCCAAATTCCCAATACACTTCTGCCAGATTAATTAAATACTGCTGCAGATCCTCTGACTGTGAAGCACTCTCAAATTCGCTCGAGAGTATTTTGCAGCCCTCCAGATATAATTGCTGGGCTAAACCTTCTTTATTAGCAAACAGACTATAGATGATCTTGGTCGAGCAACCCATCTTCTGAGCTACTTTTCGCACGGTGACAGCTTCCGGCCCTTCTTCCTGAAGAATAAAGGCTGCTGCATCAACTACGAGTTGACGAAGACTAGCTGTGTTCTGTAAGCGGGCTTCCTGGTAGGTTGTCAGCTTTCTATTGCTTGCGTCAGCAAAATTATTAGGTTCATTCAACTTAATCGCCTTCTTTATTTATGTTGTTATTCTCGGGAAACGCAGTTTCCAATCATATACCACGCATTCTATACAGTCGATTCCACAAAGTCAATCATACATACACATATCTTCTTGCAAATTTTTAAAAAAGAAGGTTTGACTTTCTCCAGCCAGCGGGTTACTATGATTTCAACAGGAAACAACGTTTCCTAACGAATACATCGTTTTAATAGGAGGAATAATTTTATGAATATTCAAGGAAAATGGTCGCTAGTCACGGGTGCCTCTTCCGGTATTGGCGAACAATTCGCAATACAGCTGGCTAAACAAGGAAGTCATCTGGTTCTCGTAGCCAGATCTAAGAACAAACTCGATGACTTGGCAGCGGAGCTCGAAAGAAGCTATAACATCAAGGTCAAAGTCATAGCTATGGATCTTACGGAAGCAAGTGCACCAAGCGAATTGTTCCAGCAATGCCAGCTGTTGAAACTTGAGATTGAGCTGCTGGTCAATAATGCCGGATTTGCCACTCATGGGAGGTTCGAGCAAATCTCAGGCCAGCGGCAGCATGAGGAGATTATGTTGAATGTTGCTGCCGTCGTAAATATGACTCATTTATTCTTGCCGGATATGCTGCGCAGAAGCTCTGGTACTGTGATCAATGTATCGTCCACCGCAGGATTTCAGCCGCTCCCCTATATGGCTGTGTATGGGGCAACCAAAGCTTTTGTCTTGTCCTTTACAGACGCATTATGGTGGGAGAATCGTGACCGTGGAGTCCAGTTCTTTGCACTTTGCCCCGGTTCTACAGATACAGCTTTCTTCACCGTCGTGGGGACGGAGGATGCTTCAGTCGGGAAGAAAGCAACTCCACAGCAGGTAGTTGAGACTGCGCTGCGCTCACTCGCGAAAAAGAAGATATACACTGTTCCAGGCTCGCAAAATTACCTCGGAGCACAGTTGTCCAGATTCGTTACCCGAAAGCAGAGTCTGCGGATTGTTGGAAACATGCTTGCCCCAAAATAGCGTATAATGAACAAAATAGAAAATTCACAGAAAGGGGGTAGGATACATGATATTGAGCATGAATTGGATTACACTCAGGGTGCGGGATCTGGAGGCATCCCTTAATTTTTATCACAGCATTCTGGGACTTCCGATTGACCGCAGATTCGAAAGCAGAGGAAGACAGATTGTAATGTTAGGCACGGAGGGGCAGCCCAAGATCGAGCTTATTCAGGGAAGCGACCCGGCTCTGAAGCCGGAATGCGGTGTGTCCATTGGGTTCGAGGTGGCGTCACTGGATGAGGCGATAGAGAGTTTCAAAAGCCAGGGTATCCCGGTAGCGCGTGGTCCGATCACGCCGAATCCACGCATATCATTCTTTTATGTACTGGATCCGGACGGTTTCGAGGTACAGATTGCAGCGCACAGCTAAGCCAGTGTTTTCGTCTTTTCACTATGGAGCAGAAGCAATAAAGCTGCACCCCGTCACAAGATTCATAAATTACCCGAAACGGGGCACGGCATTCAGACAAATTTGTTTCAGTGTCCTGCTAGGGTGTTAGTTAACTTTGGTAAACAACCACTTCTGAGCATCACTTCCATTGTCGGTCCATTGCTGGACCACTGCCCCATCTGCCGTAGAAGATCCGGATACGTCCATGACCAACCCACTCCCTTTGGAAACAAGTTTGAAGTACCCGCCTCCCGCATCCACGATTCTCCACTGCTGGGCATTGGAACCATTATCGTCCCATTGCTGAAGCTGTACACCGGTGGAAGTACTTGAGCTTGGGACATCCAATACTTTTCCGCTATGCATTGCAGTAAGCTTGTAGTATCCATCACCTGTACTTTCTACCTTGAATTTCTGGTTATTGGCAGTGTAATTGGTCCATTGCTGCATTTTCGCTCCACTGGCTGTGGAAACGTCCACTACATCCAGCGCCTTGCCGCTCGCCTTGTTTGTTAAGGTATAAATACTGCCGCTTTCGATATTTGGCGAAGTGGATGCCTGATACACGCGTACATAATCAACCAGCATTTGTGCCGGGAATGGAGTTGAATTGTTGGGACTGCCCGGCCAATTTCCGCCCACGGCAAGATTGAGCAGTATAAAGAATGGCTTCTGGTATTCTTCCGTATTTCCAGTTCCGTTCTCAATATAGAAGGCATTATATTGGTTGCCGTCTACAAACCACTTAATATAATTTGCATCCCACTCAATGCTGTAGACATGGTACTGGGAAAAATCCAGATTGCCGGATACCTGTCCATACTCAGCATGTCCATTGGCATCCCAATGCACTGTGCCATTAACAAAGGCATTATTGTTTACACGTTCCATAATGTCGATTTCCCCGCACTGAGGCCAATGCGCCGAATCGATGTTCGTTCCAAGCATCCAAAATGCCGGCCATATTCCCTGCCCAGAGGGCAATTTGATTCTCGCTTCGATTTTTCCATAGGTAAAACTTTTTAATCCTTGTGTCTTTATCCTTGCAGAGGTGTAATTCTTTCCGCCATAGGATTCTTTGAGTGCAGTAATGACGAGATTCCCCCCGGTAACGTTCAAGTTCTGCGCACGGTTGGTGTAGTACTGCAGTTCATTGTTTCCCCCGCCATCGCCGTTAACTTCGGCAGACCAATTGCCAGTATTCAGAGAATTCCCGTCGAATTCGTCGCTCCATACCTGATTCCAGTTAGAAGCTGCATTTGAATGCCCAGCGGGTACTAAAGAAATCAAGAGTGTGAACAGAAGTAATAGAACCAGAACTTTTCCCCTTCTCAACATCATCTTTCCCTCCTCTTAAAATGAAAGTTTTAATAGGACGCAGGAAAACAGACGATAACAGTCTAACCATGATCAGTCCAGTAAAATCACCTCATTTATTTTCTTTTATTTCAATGCACGGCGCGCGCTCCGCACATTTGAAACCTGAATTAACCAGAGCATAATAAGCGTTCTCCACACTGTATAGGTACCGACGCCTTTGAAGGGGGCCGTCTAATCTGTTCACTTTATTGTTATTCAACCTGTTTCGTATATAAACACCTGATGTCTTCATTACAGTGGTAGTTTCACAGGAAATTATGTAAGCGCAAACATTTTGTATAAACCCATTATAAACCGGTTTCGGTTCATGAATCCACCTATATTTTGTCCAATTTTCAAAAAATTAGTGGATGTGATGTAGGTGCTCGCACAGCTTAGCAGTCTTGATGCTGAGACATCTTCACAACCCGGCGATAATAAACAACAGTGAGCACAGCGAACAGAAAATAGATGAGCGTATATACAGACATGGCAATAGCTGCCGGGAAGGTGAGGTTGGATAAGGACAGCGCAGAAGCCGCTTTTACGGCAAAGATGGAATGCAAAAGCCCGATCACAAGCGGAATCGCGAATACAAACATCTGCTTGCGGACAATGCCGCCCATGATCTCACGCTCCCCGAATCCGAGCTGCCACAGAATCGTATAGCTATCCCTCTCCTGTTCTGCCTCTGTCATTTGCTTGAAATACAGAATACTGCCCGTGGAAATCAGGAAGATCAGGCCGAGAAAACCTGCTATAAAAATGATCAGCCCGAATTTTCGGAGCGCCCCTTTATAAAAGCTATCGAAATCGGGATTGCCTCCCTCTTCCTTGACATATTTCGCATAGATGCCAGCTGCGGCTGCACGCTCATTCTTATCCGCAATTTGGTAGGTGTCGATAATAATGGCTTCATATACAGGGGAAGTTGGTAATTGCTCACGAATAGCCTTTATCGAGGCCAGCGGCATCACCAGCTGATGGCCGTGTAAGCTGAAATTCATGGCATAGCGATCATTTCCCCGTGTTAATTGTATGTTGGTGTGAACCCCACTTGCCCCGAAATCAACAGCTTGTGGAAAAGTAACCGGAAACGGCTGCTTGCTTAGCGCCTTCTTGAGGCCGGTGTACCAGACGGCCTCACCCTGTCCTGGGACAATAATGTCTGCACCGCTTGCCTGCAATTGTTCTGCCGCGAGCAACAACAGGCTGCGTCCGTCCCCTTGCCCTTTACCGATCGTGCCAGACAGCCGGACTGCCTCAACCGGTTGATAAGCAAACGCAATTCCTTCCTTCTCCAGCTCAACACGAAATGATTTCGCATCCCGCTCATTATTGGCAAAGATAAAGTCGTAAGGCAGCATTGCTCTAGACTCACTCTCCGCCGAATAGTACAGCGAATAAGAGATGGCTACCATCGTCAGCGTCATCGCAGATAGAATGGTAATTAGGGTGAGCGAGTTCGCATTCCCCTTCATGCGATGCATGATCGGGGCTAGCGACAAACTGTTTTTTAGCCCGAGCTGTCCATCCTTCCCCTTTCGTATCCGGAAGAACAGCCAGCCTATCGTCACACGAAACAGCAAATAGGTCCCAAGTATGGTCGGGGCGAGAATCACAAGCACCTGCTGGAACAGATTCTGGCCGAGGGTTTGGCTGGAGAGCAGATAGCCTGTAACGATCAGTCCAATCCCAAGCAACCCCATCAAAGCGGACAGAACAGTCTTCGGCTCTCGCGGATAATCGCCCTGCTTGTCCGCCTTGAATAGATCGAGTAGCGTTGAGCGGTAAACCTTGAACAGCATTTGTACCATGGTAAGGCCGATAAGCACAGTAAATACGATGACGGTCTGCAAGGCGGCTCCACTCGAGAAAGAGAGGGTTACAACGCTTTCTATACCGATCAGTTTCATCAGAATAAGCATAAAAATCCGCGCCACAAGCGCTCCCCCAACTATTCCGGTCAGGAGCGCCCCCATCCCCAGCAGTGCACTCTCCGTGATGAGCAACCTTGCTACCGCGCTGTGCGTCAGGCCCACCAGCTGATACAGCCCGATTTCCTTGCTGCGGCGTTTCAGAAAAATGCTGTTCGCGTAGATCATGAATACAACTACAATCGTGAGCACCAAAATTCCGGCCACATCAAACACCAAAGTAAATGGAATATCGCCGAATGATGCTGCCATTACCGATGAGTCATTCTGCAATGTGGCAAACACGAAATAAAGGGCTGTACTGAAAATTAGTGCAAAATAATATAAGTAGTAATTTTTAATATTTTTCCGTACACCACGGATAATCAACTCAAACAGTGTCAATATGATCACCCCCGAGCACGGCCTGCACATTCAATATATCTTTGAAGAAAGCTTGCCGTGTCTTGCTGCCACGGTACAATTCGGAATACAGCACTCCGTCCTTCAAAAACACAACTCGGCTGCAATAGCTCGAGGCCACAGGATCATGAGTCACCATCATAATGGTAATATTGTGCTGCCCGTTAAGCTCCTCCAGCATTCCCAATAGAGAGGAGGCCGCCTTCGAATCCAAAGCACCTGTCGGCTCATCCGCAAATACGATGGAGGGCCGGTGGATTAATGCGCGTGCAGCAGACGTCCGTTGCCGCTGCCCCCCGGAAATTTCATTCGGATATTTATGGGCAATCTCCCCGATGCCAAGATCTGCAGCCATGGCCTGAAAATCAGCCTCCACCGCTGCTTTCTTCATCTTATCGAGGGAAAGGGGCAGCAGGATATTCTCTTTTACCGTCAACGTATCAAGTAAGTTGTAATCCTGAAAGATGAAGCCCAGCTTCCTGCGCCGAAAAGCAGACAATTCGCTATTTTTCATAATTGAGACATCCGTATCTTCGACGAGAATTTTCCCTTCCGTCGCTTTATCAATGGTCGCCAACACTTTGATCAAAGTCGACTTCCCCGACCCGGACGGCCCCATGATTCCGACAAACTCACCTTCCACTACACGCAGGTTGATGCCCTTCAGCACCTGCTGAACATTTCCCCTGACACCATATGATTTACGGACTTCCTGCGCATGCAGTACGGTTCTCAGCCCATTGTTTTGATTCATCTCCATAGCCTCCACTCTGATATAACCTTCATTTTAGAGAAACAGGCCATGCCCGTCGCCCGTATCAGATGACAAACAGGAGGTTCTACGTGACAATATTATCATATTGAAGTCCGGACAGATTCGAACGCATTGATCGCGGTGAAGGTCATCTGAATGGCCGTTCCTGACTGGGACTCAGACTCTACCGTTAACCTAATCCCGATTTTGTCCGCAACAGTTTGAGCTAAATAGAGCCCCAGTCCAGTTGCCGCATTTTGCAGTCTGCCGTTCTCTCCGGTAAAGCCTTTGTCGAAAATACGCGGCAAGTCCTGTGCGGCGATACCCGGTCCTTCATCTCTAATCGTCAATCTGACAGGCCCATCCTCTATGGCTGTAGTTGACAGTACAATCATTCCGCCCTCCGGGCTATATTTAACCGCATTCGTCAATATTTGCCTGATAATAAAACGGCACCATTTGCGGTCCGTTCTAACTAGGTTCTCTTCGCCTTCAAACTCAACAGCTATATTTTTCTCCATACACCAGGAGCTAAGCTCACGTACTTCCAGTGCAGCAAGCCGCTGAATTCCCGTCTGTTCCAACACATAATCAGCCTCAAGTGTCGGCAAACGCGAAATGTATAATTGCTGGTCGATAAGTAAATGAATCCGCAGCCATTCCGATTCGATTTTACGCATCGCCGGATGGTCTCTGTTGGCATCGATGGTTAATTTCACTGCAGTCAGCGGCGTCTTTACCTCATGCACCCAGGCAGCGATATAATCCTGTTCCATAGATCGGGCAGAATAGCTCTTCGATATTTTATGCCAGTACCAGTGGTCCACTGCCCGTAAGAGCTGGTTCGTCGCTTCCTCCTGATACAAATAAGTTGAAGGCAAGGTTTCAACCCAATCTTCATGGATTCCTTCAGCCAGTTCTGCCAGTGCTCGCGAATACCTCGTTTCTTTACGAAAACGCCACCCAAGGAAAACGATCATCGCCAGAATTAGCAGCAGGTTTAAATAGAGCATCGAATTGCCACGGATGGAAATGCCATTGTCGATCCAGATCAGCAAATCTACAAACAACAATGAGAACAGGAAGAACACAATCCAGCTTTTCCTGTCATACAGATAGCGGAGGAATAAACGTTTCCCGCTCATAACGTACACGCCATATATCCAAGTCCTTTTTTTGTTACTATCGCTTCTTCAAGTTGAAAAAACGCCAGCTTCTGACGCAGCCGCGTTATGTTCGCTGTCAGCGTATTGTCGTTGACGAAGGTCTCATCATCCCACAGCTTGCGGATCAGATCCTGGCGTAAGATCACTTTATCCTTCTCCTTGACGAGCACCACCAGAATAAAAAATTCGTTCTTGGTCAATAGCACATCCTGCCCATCCTTACGGATCAATCCACGCTTCATATCAATAATGGTGCCGTTCCATTCGATAAGGTCATCAGCTTCCTCTCTGTAAGCATAGGTCCGGCGGAGAACCGCTTGTATTTGCGCGAGCAGCACGTCTATATGAAACGGCTTTTGAATATAATCGTCCGCCCCCATATTCATCGCCATCACCATATCCAGCGGATGATCGCGCGAAGATAGAAAGAGAATCGGCACTTTTGACACTGCCCGAATCTCCCGGCACCAGTGAAAACCATCATACATTGGAAGTTGTATATCTATGATGACCAGCTGGGGCTGCACTTTAATGTAGGTGCTCATCACATCATCAAACCGCTCCGGTCCCGTGACATGAAACGACCACTGCTCCAATCGTTCCTTTAAGGAAGAAAAAATGGCCTCATCATCTTCGATAATAAATATATTAAAATCCATATCGGCGAGCTCCCTTCCGGCTGTTGCTCCTTCATCATACCATTCCGCGCTTCCATACAAAAAGGGGAGGCAAATGAATCGCCCCCCACTGTAATGAACTTATTGCGGAAGCAGCATCGTGAACAGCAGAGCCGCCAGTTCCTGCTTGTTCAACGCCCGCTGAGAGCCGTAATCGAACATGCCGTTCGATTCGGTCACCTCCGGTCCATGCAGCTTCCAGATGACCGCAGAGCTGACAGCATCGGCAGCCCATTTCGACGTGCCCGGTGCAAGGACAGCCGTGGAATCCGGCATCCTAATTCCCGTTACAGTAAGTAAGCGGTAGACGATAGCCGCAGCTTCTTCGCGAAGAATCGGACGGTCCGGTTCGAACAATCCGCTCCCTGTTCCATTCAGCATACCGGCCTCGACAGCGGCTTGAATAGCCTTTCGGTAGGGAGAATTTTCAGTATCCTTGAATACAGACGGATTTGATGATTCAGGGATGCTCCATATCGCGTTAAAAATATGGATGAACGCTCCACGGGTGACCGTTTGCGTAGGCTCAAATGGCTGTGACAAATCATCCGTTAAGAACCCCAGTGACTTTAAGCTAAGAATGTAGCTGGCATACGGATGATCGGCCGCTACATCCGGGAATTCGGCTGGATCCTCCGGTATTTTGGCTGCATAGCTGAATAAATTAGAGTATTTCATATAGAGAATACGGCCCTCGGCATCCGCCTTGAAGGCTAGAGGATTCCCCTCCTCATCAACGAACAGCAGCTCACCGGTCTGCTTCAACTGGTGATGGCTAAGCATATCGCTCACCCTTAGGGTGCCATCTCCTGCCACTTCGACTTTGGTCAGTAGTTTAATCCGCAAATCGGAGTACAGGCCTTCAAACTTGGAAAGGTCTTCCGCCGACTGTACCTTGAATCCCTTCGCTTCATACGGCGATTTGCCACTCGCATAATAATGATTCATAAAAGCGGTAAACAGATCATTACGCAAATCTTGATTCGTATTGTAAGAAACGAAAACACCCGTTTTACGGTCAGGCAGAATCCACAGCAGCGAACTATAGCCCAGAATATCGCCACCTTTGGAGATCACAGCTTCACCCTTCGTTTTGGCCGGAAGAACAGGCGATTCAAAGCCATATGTCATATCCGGCAAATCCGGATGGATGGCCATCTGGTAAGCTGACATCGCCTTCACCGATTCAGGTGACAGGATAACCGTGCCGTCCGACGCACGGCCATCATTCAGAAAAGCTTTCATAAACAATGCCATATCGGAGGCGGTCGATAACATGCTGCCCTCCGGCCATTCACCCGGCGAAAACCCATACACCGGAATAGCATTGCCCTCCGCATCATAAGAAGTGACGAGCCGGCGGGTCAAATCTTTGGTCATGCTAAAGCTGCTTGAAGTCATACCGAGCGGCTTAAACAGATGTTTTTGCACATAACTCCCGAAGGATTCTCCACTTACCTTCTGCACAATGTATCCCTGCAGCCTGGAAGCAAAATTATCGTACATATAGGACGTTCCCGGCTTGCGAACAACAGGTGGGAACACATCGTAGATGCTTTCTTTTAATGAAATAGGTTTCTGGGAAGGGTCAAATAAATAGCTGGCATCCGTAGGTTCGCGAACTTCAAAACCGGTCGTATGCGTCAACAGATGCTCTATCGTTACCGGTGTATCGAAGGGATTTGTTACTTTATAACCATCCAGGTACTTTTCAATGTTGTCCTGAAGCGAAATTTTCCCTTGATCGACAAGTTGCATAATGGCTGCGGCTGTAAATACTTTAGAAACGGAGCCTATCCGGAAGGTACCCAGGCTGGCATCAACCCGTGCCTTCGACGTTTTATCAGCTACGCCATAACCTTTGGAGACAAGCACTTTCCCGTCTTGAACGACAGAGACCGCAGCCGATCCGGCTTTTTGCTTGATGGCATCCTGGGCAAAAAATGCGTCAAGAAACGCCTCAACCTCCTTCGCATCACGGGGCCCGTTCTTTAAATCTCCCGGGGCAGCGCTGCTGAGTGCGGCAACTTGTTGGACCAAGGCTAAATGATCTGATGGCTCAGACGGCTGAGCATACGCGCTTGCTTCAACGGCAAGAGTCAGCATCAGCAGAGCGGCCAGCATGCCGGACTTGCGGCGGGTTTTGTTATTCTTATTCTTATTCTTACTCAACGAAAATCCTCTCCTTGCTTTCCTTAAATTTGGGCTTAACCCAAGTCAGATCGAACAGGCAGTTTCAACCAACACATTTATTGTATGGTTAAGCGCAAACCCTGTCGTTCGATCCAGGTGATAAGCAGGAGGGGGTTTGTTACATTGTTGTCACTTTGGGAATCACTTTCTAGTTTTCTTGGAACATATCCTTGGCCACCTGTATTGCAGATGCGGCACGCGGCCACCCCGCGTAAAAAGCGAGATGTGTTATCGCTTCGATCAATTCTTCCTCGGATAGACCATTCTCCCGGGCCAGACGGATATGAAAGGGCAACTGCTCGGTAAGTCCACCAGCGACTAGCGCCGATACCGTTAGGAGACTGCGTTCCCGAAGCGATAATTGCTCTCTCCGCCATACCTCCTCGAAGAGCACTTCTTCTGAATAGCGGGCAAACGCTGGGGCAATCTCCCCAAAGGTTTCAAGGGCTTTCGATGCAATTTTACGATGCTTCATTCCAATCCCCTCCTTTCCTTCTATGGATGTTCAATCATTTGTGCGATGCCATTGCCAAACGTCCAGTCCTCAAATTCCGTATCGACCAGCACGACGAAGACGTCTTCTTTCCTGATGTGGAGGGTGTTCGACAAAAGTTGAGCCAACTTGCTGTAAAAACTCTTTTTTTGCTCCATGCTTCTTCCGGATTTGAGCGTGATTTGAATAAAGAGCAGTCCATCCGTTCGCTCTATGTTCAAGTAATTCGGACTATAATAAAATTCACTTGCTTTGTGTGCATGGAATACTTGGAAAAAATCATCCTCAGGTACGTTAAAATGCTCAACTAGAGCACTCATGATATCACGGCTAATAATGGGTAATTGCTCCGCATCGTATTTATTTTCCAAGTAACTTACCCTGACGAATGGCATGTTCCTTCACTCCTTTAGCGATTTATCCTTATTGTACTCCCCATCACTTATTCTGTATAATTGAATTAAATGATACAAAAATTCAATTTTTCCGATGGAGATATAGACTATGGACTTAAAGGAACTCACTACATTTCAGACTATCCTTCAAGAAGGAAACTTCTCCAAAGCCGCCGCAAAACTGAACTACGCACAATCTACGATTACGAACCAGGTTCAGCGGCTGGAGAAGGAACTGGGTATCAAGCTTTTCAAACGAGGCTGGGATTCAGAGCTTACCGCTGCCGGGCAAATATTTGCAACAGAGATCGACAAGCTGATTCAACATTGGAACTATGTAGCAGAACAGGCCAAAGCTTTGCAAAAAGAGGAGATCGGCACTCTCAGTATCGGAGGGCTGGAATCGTTAACAGAGCAAGTACTGCCAAACTCGCTGAAGCGGTTCCGCGACTATAAGCCCAATGTATCCTGCCACTTCGTAATCGGGAACACAACCACCCTGTCCCGTTCACTGCTTCAGAATGTATTGGACTTTGCCCTATGCGGAGAGCCTGCCGAGGCGGCTTCGTTTCACTTTGAGCCACTGTACAACGAGCATATCTCTTTCATCGCAGTGCACAACCACCCTTTGGCCGGGAGAGACGAAATCCCTTTTGAAGAATTACTGGGTTATCCAATCATATCCGGGGGAACTACCTGTTTATATTATTCGCGGTTATCGAAGCAATTTTCCCGTTACACTGAAACTCCTTTTCTGTATACAGTAAGTCAAATCTCAGCCATTGCGGGGTTCGTCCAGCAAATCCCTTCCTCCATAGGAGCCGTTCTCGATTCTACGCCATTACCGCCAAATGTTGTGAGAATCCAAGTTGAACTGAAGGATTCCGCCATTCCGGTCGGCCTGCTGCAAGCACGCAATGATGAATATATATCCTCATCCAAGAAACTTTTGATGCAATATATAAAAGAAGAGCTGGAGCTTGATCGACGCCGAAATTAAACGCAAAAAAACACGCCGTATTTGGCGTGTTTGGTTTGCTTGTCCGATTAGAGCAAGTGCTTTGGAGTCGCTTTGTATTCCCTGGTCCAAAGGATGCGGTCTATCTCTGCCTGTAATACCTTAAAGCCGCCGCCCTTAAAAGCGGCTATTGCCTAGAGAGTCGTGTTGACGCACGGCTCTCTTTGCATTGTACGTCTTTTCTTTCTATCCAAACAGCAGAAAAAACGGCATCTCTGCCGTTTTTTCTGTGATGGACTCTCAGGGACTCGAACCCTGGACCAATTGATTAAGAGTCAACTGCTCTACCAACTGAGCTAAGAGTCCAAATAGATGTCTAATTATTCGAATTCCACTAGACTGGTATCTTTCAAAAAAAGAAATCATCTTCAAAAGACGCTTTAATATCATATAACTTTATATTGCTTATGTCAAGAAAATCATTACTCGAGTTCTTTCATTATTTTAGAACTACCTGTTTTTGCGGGACAACACATAGTAGACCGGCAGTCCGGCCAGCGTAATGCCGATACCCACAAGAGAACGCAGCGGATCACTGACAATTGTGCTGGCCAGAATATAGATCCCGCCTGCCACCCCTAGAATAGGGGTAACCGGGTAGAGTGGCACACGGTAGCGTCCTTTCTCCGGCGGCAGTTTTTTACGCAAGATGAACACACCAAACACACCCATTGTAAAGAAAATCCACAACACGAACACCAGTAAATCCGTCAGCGTATTAAAGGTTCCCGAGAAAATATAGATGACCGCCAGCACACTTTGAAAAATGAGCGCATTGGCTGGAGTCTGGAACTTGGGATGGATGCTTCGGAGTACCCGGGAAAAAGGAATCTGATTCTTCTCCCCCATTGCCTGAGGTACCCGCGCCGCGGTCATTAAATACCCATTCAGCGCACCAAGTACAGACACGATAATCCCCGCGGTAATGAAAGCCCCGCCGCCGCTGCCAAACAAAGCCTCTGCTGCATCAGCCCCAGGAGTCTGGGAAGAAATGATCTGGTCGTAAGGCAGCGCCTTGAAAATTGCAATATTGAACAACACATAAACGGCGATCACGAACATCACACCAATGGAGATGACCTTCGGCAGGGTCTTGGCCGGATCTTTGATTTCTCCTGCCATATTGGTCACGCTGATCCAACCGTCATAGGCCCATAATGTGCCCAGAACCGCCGCCCCAAAGCCTGCACCAGTCGCAGTAGCTCCAATCCCTCCAAAGCCGGGAGCCAAATCCGAGAATAAACCTACTCCTACGATACCTGCAACCGGAATCAGCTTCCCAACAGTCGCAACCGTCTGAATAATACCGCCGAATTTGGTCGCAATGACGTTCATGAGGAGAATGAATGCCAGAATGGACACCGCCAGCAGCTTCTGCTGCCATTGATTGAGCGGCAAAAAGTAGCCGGAGTATGTGGCAAACGCTATCGCCAGCGCCGCAACGGAGGCCGGATAGGAGATTACAGCCTGCACCCAACCCAGCAAATAGCCGAATACCCCGCCGTACAATTCACCTAGATAAGTATAGAGTCCTCCTGACTTAGGAATGGCGGCTGCGATTTCCGCCACGCTCAGCGCCGAAGCCAGCGTAATGATTCCTCCAATCCCCCAGGCCAAAATACTCATCCATGGCGTACCGGCATGATTCAGCACAATACCCGGCTTCAGAAAAATCCCCGATCCGATGATCATCCCCACCACAATGGCCAGAGCTTCAATGAATGTTACATTTTTTGTTAGCGGCTTCGTATTCATTGTGAAATTAAAAGTCCTTCCTGTCACGAAATTATAGATCTCCCGGTTGTATTATATGTATTGGGAAAATTACGTATATATAGTTTACGACATAACAGCAAAAAACACATCCCGAAACCACGATGTGTGTAATAATGTTCTCTCTTGACACTCTATATGAAAACGCTTATATTGGACATATTATCAATACGTTATATAACGTTATGCATGTTGTTTATTAGATATCTGTGTAGAAAGGTTGATCTTTATGAAAGTTGTTGCAGTTGGATATAGCTGTATGGATGTTTATGACAATCTGGATAAGAGCTACCCTACAGGCAATGGTGTTGATTTTGCTATCAATATTAAAAAACAGGGAATCCCCGCCGCTGTTGTGAGCGCTGTGGGAAATGATTCTTATGGGGTACAGATGGCGGAGAGGCTGAAGATAAGCGGAATTGATACTACTCACCTCCGGGTGGATAAGGGCTCAACGGCACAAATTCATATGCAGTTGATTGATAACGACAGAGTCCACGGTAATTCTATTGATGGAGTTATGGCCAATTATTATTTGACAGATGACGATTTTGACTTTATTAAGCAGCATGATTACATTCATACAGATTACTTCGGACGTATTTATGGCTTACTGGCACAATTCAGACAAGCGGGCTGTAAGATCGCTTTTGATTTCTCTACATTTTTGGAGGATAAGGATTTTGAATTGATTATCCCGAATGTGGATTATGCTTTATTCTCATACCCGCAGCGAGATTCGTGGATTGAAGACAAAATGAAGTGGGCCTGTGATCAAGGAGTACAAATCGTAGTAGCTACTTTTGGAGAGTTTGGAAGCTTGGCGTACGATGGTAAACAGTTCTATTCGGGAAGCATTATAAAAGTAGTAAATATTGTAAATACAGTGGGAGCCGGGGATTCCTTTTTTGCCGGATTTATGGCTGGGATGATCAAGGGTTTTCCGATAAAAAGCTGCTTGCAAGAGGGTGCAAAGCTGTCCGCTGAGATTATTCAAAAATTCGAACCCTATTAATTTACAAAGCTGAGGATATTGGAGGAGGAGAAAAAATGATTATTGATGCACATGTACATCCGATTTATTTTGATACGATTTGCGGGGATGATTCCGCCCTGAAATTCCGTTCTGAGCAGTTTGGTACCTATAAGCAGTCACCTTACAGTTATGAGGAAATTGTAGCTGAAATGATTTATGGTAAGATCGACCGTTCCATTCTGCTTCCACTTGATTTAACAACACAAAGTGGCGGCTGTATTGTAAGTAATGAGGAGATCAAGAAGATCACAGATCTTCATCCCGATTCATTTATTGGATTTGCCAGTGTAGATCCGTATCGGAAGGATGCGGTGGAGGTTTTGGACAATGCCTTTGCCAATCTGAAGCTAAGCGGGCTAAAGCTGAATCCTTCCAAGCAGCGGTTTTATCCTGATGATAAGCTATTGTGGCCGATCTATGAGAAATGTAGAGAATACGATAAACCGATCATGTTTCATGCCGGCTTGAGTTGGGAGCCTAATGCGCTAGCCAAGTATGCTAACCCGATTCATTATGAGCAGGTAGCAGTGGAGTTCCCGGAGCTGAGAATGTGCCTCGCACATTTTGCATGGCCATGGGTTAGAGAAATGATGATGCTGTTGATAAAATATCCTAATGTCTACACAGATACCTCAATGCTGTATATGGATTCCTTTAATGATTTTATGGAACGTATTTTTATGAAGGAAATGGAACCGCAGACCCTTGAACGCAATTTTGCCAAGCAAGTGATGTTTGGTTCAAATACCCCGAGGTTTCGTGCGTTTAAATTAAAAAAAGCTATAGAAAATCTACCGTTTAGTGAACAGGTAAAGACGAACATTTTTGGGGGAAATGCACTTGCATTTCTAGGGGAGGAGAAATAAGCTTATGAACAAATTAGTTTCAATCTCATGTATGTCGAAGCAAGCGGTTCAAATGATAAATATTACGGAAGAAGTACACAAAATCGTTGCGGAATCAGGAATTACGAATGGCCTGGTCGCAGTAATTACGGCTCATACTACCACAGGAATTACAATCAATGAACCGCTGGAGTGTGTAGAAACAGATATATTACAACGGCTGGAGAAGCTCGTTCCTGATGACGATAAATATATTCACGCTCATTTTCTTCCAACCTATGGAGCCACAAGCAATAACTCGCCAGGTCATTTGAAATCGATGCTGCTGGGAAATAGCTGTATGTTTCCAATTCAGGGATCCAGAATTGTGTGTGGTTCTGCTCAACATATCTATCTTGTGGAGTGTGACGGTCCGCAGACTCGTAAAGTATACGTTCAGATGATGGGTGAGTAACTGGAAGATACTATACCGTTTCTAATAACGGATACGCTAACAACAATGCATCATCAACGGAGCTATTTTGTAAGCAGTCTTATCTGCTTGTGAAATAGCTCCGTTTTTACGCAATGATGATAATAGCTTAATACCAAAGGTCTAAATATTTGCTTATTTTTTAAGTAATTGTGTGCTAGTATATTCTGAGAAAACATCACCAGTCTCCATATCTATTCTGCAAAATTGAGGGGGGCTTCCTAACAATGCATGAGAAGAAGGTTTCTTGGCTAGAGCTTTTTTACGATTTGTTATTTGTAGCTGCTGTTTCCAAAGCTACCCATGTATTGCTACATGTCGAGCATAACAGTATTTCCGTTGAACATCTGGTGAAATTCATTCTGATTTTCGTTCCGATTTGGTGGGCTTGGGTAGGGCAATCCGTATACATCAACCGATTCGGCCGTGACAGCAATGCGCAGCGGCTCTTTATGATCGTGCAGCTGTTTTTTGTTTTGATCATGACCGCCAGTCTTGATGTGGACTTTGATGCAAATTATTTGCCTTTTTTTGTCGGATATATCGGTTTAAGGAGCTTAACCGCCGTCCAGTATGTGCTCTCTTCGCGGACAGAGGCTGCACATAAGCAGAAAACAGCCCGTTTCTTAGGAGCCTCCTTTGGGCTGGGGATCGTTATCTCCTGCGTTTCCCTCTTTTTTGACTCCTCAGTACGGTATTTGTTTCTATATGCAGGCATTGCTGTGGACATTATTGTACCTCTGCTCGGACGAAAGATTTTGGTCAAGACGCCTATTCATACTGCGCATTTATTAGAACGATTTGCTTTGTTTACCCTGATTCTGCTTGGTGAGTCGGTAGTCAGCATGCTGTCTGTCCTGCAATCCTATAAATTCACAGGATCTTCTGTTTTATTTGCAGCCCTGGCTTTTCTATTAGTGATCGCCATCTGGTGGCAATACTTCGAGAATGTGGAGAAGCACGTAGACAAATCGAAACAAACGGCAGGACAGAGCCTCATATACGGGCACTTGTTTATTTATTTTTCACTCAGTATGATTGCCGCTTCCATACAACTTCTCTTTATAGATCAATTGGAATACGTATTTATGCTTTGTTTTGCCTTCGGCTCTGTGCTGATCTATTATATTTCCGTGATGTTCATACTCTTTCAGTACAAATTCAATCATCTTAGACCCAGCTTCACCGTTGTTACTCTGTTAACCGGCATTCTTTGTGCCCTGTTTACCCTGGACCTATTTATAGCGGCTTCTCCACATCTTATAGTGGGCGAGTTGATGTTGTTCTTCATCATATTTGCCAAGGCAACGGCTTGAAATAGGTTATCTGTGTCCCTTTACAGATTATGAGATGCCCATGAACCGGATAAGCGCAAATGGCTTTTGTCATCCTCAAGACCAAATACATTCACATCGGATTGTTTTTGGATTCGCTCTACTGTAGTTCTTAAAGTTTCATGCAACAAAGCCTACATGGACCCCAGACCAGCGGTTTTTACAGGCCCGGCCGCAAGCATCCGAACCAGTTGCTCTGCCATATACCCCGCAGAATATTTCATATCGTTATTGACCCACCATTCGATAGCAGCCATATAAAGCGACGTAATTAATTCGAGGAACAGATCCTTGGAGATTAGGATCTGTTCCTGAAAACTCTTGTCCAGCTTTTCCTTTAACGTATTTTCCATTCGCCTGCGGATTCTGATCATTTCATTATCGCTCATTACAACTTTTACAAGCTGTGCGTCTTTTGCTACAACGCTTAATATGGTTTGTATCGTATCCACAAAACTGGAGTATTCCAATTTCCCGCCTTTGACATGAGCCTCCGGAGCCACCAGCGTCATTAGCTCTGCAATTAACTCATTCACCATCTGATCAAGCAGTTCGTACTTGTCGGTATAATGGTGGTAAAAAGTCGAACGGTTGATCATTGCTTGCTCGGCAATATCATTGACCGTGATATTCTTAAATCCTTTTTTTTCTATGAGGGTTACCAGCGCATCTCTGATCAGCCTGCGTGTTTTCAGCACCCTCAGATCTTTTTCATAAGACATTTTAACACCGCCTGTCTCGTAATTCTGTGTCAAGCAACAAAAGAGATCCGTCTGTTGAATAAGCAACGAAACCGCATTATCCAGTGATTGTGGCAGAGGTTCGGGTTCATTATAGTGAGTGTATGATAAAAAAAAACAAAAGGAAAGGAGCATTACAGATGATGAACAAATGGTCTACCCGCGATTTTCCCGTAGGACTTTATGACCTCCACCCGAATGTCAGCATCAATTTTCAAATGAACCGGTTTTATAATTGGACAAATGACGAAGACATGCTTCGCGAAATGCGTGAGGCCGCGCGCAGTATCCATTCATATGAGGAGCTTGTCCATTCCTTTATCCAACTCGGCAATCAGGCTTTGGAACAAGATAAAAAGCTTAAAGCGGCGTATTATTTCCGGGGAGGGGAGTTCTACCTGCCAGAGGGAAATCCGAAGAAACAGCAATTGCGCAAGCAATTCATTGCGTTGACAACTGCCCATTACGGGATAGCCAAGGAGCAACACCACCTCATTCCTTACGAGAACAAATTTCTGTCAGCTTACCATATCTCTGCGGACAATCCCAAGAGAACAGTTGTCTTTTTTGGAGGATTCGACAGTTATGTGGAGGAGCTTCTTTTGATGGTTATGATTTTTAAAGGTGCCGGATTTGATGTCGTTTGTTTCGACGGACCCGGACAAGGAGCAGCCTTAGAGGATTACGGGTTACCGTTTACCCATGAATGGGAAAGACCGGTGAGTGCGGTTCTTGATTTTTTTAGCCTGGACAATGTTACTCTGATTGGTATGTCCTTGGGGGGATTTCTGGCAGTGCGGGCTGCGGCGTTTGAGAAGCGAGTAAAACATGTTATTGCGTATGACGTTCTGACGAATTTTTTTGAAGTATTTATGCATCAAGTTGAACCAGAAACCAGGGAAAAGCTTCAAACGCTGTTGGCGGATGGGCAGAATGAGCAAGTCAATACGGCGTTACAACAAATGGCGGGCAAAAGCCTGATGATTGAGTGGGGCTTGATGCAGGGGATGCATATCACCAGCAGCCAAACACCGGCAGAATTCATGAGAAAAACCATGCTGTATAACACGAAGGATATTTCCTCCTTGCTCACACAAGATGTTCTTCTTTTGGCAGGACAGGAGGATCATTATGTTCCTCTCAAACAGCTAAACGAACAAATCACGAGTTTGACCCATGTCCGTTCGCTTACTGCCCGCATGTTCACAGCAAAGGAACACGCGTCCAATCACTGTCAAATTGGCAATTTAGGCTTGGCGGCTGATGTGATGCTTCAATGGATCGGGCAATTCTAATCGACGGATGAAGCCTTTTCTCTTAACATGTTGTATTCAAATTATATACTCACCCGCATCCAGCATGAAGAATTTCGCTTTGGATTTTCTAGCCACAAGCTCCATGAGCGTAGGCCCTTCGTCTAGGGCAATCCGTATACATCAACCGATTCGGCCGTGACAGCAATGCGCAACTCCACATCTTATATTAGGCGAGTTAATGTTGTTCTTCATCATATTTGCCAAAGCAACGGCTTGAAATAGGTTATCACCTAAGCGGCGGTTGAGCGAAAGCAGCCGGTATCTCTGCATCCATATTGCTGTATAGAAATATTCAATCTGAACGGTTATTAATAGCGATATTCTTATACAGATTATGAAATAGGGACTCGGAGCAAATCTCCTCCAGTGAAAAACCGTTTTTCCCCTGCTCTCGCATGTTCTCTGCAAATTTGGCTACCGTATTCAGGGCTCTTGTGCTCTGCACCGGGTAATGACCAACCGAGCTCTCAGCTGACAGCATCACGGCATCGCTCCCGTCCATTACGGCCTGAGAGACATCTGTTACCTCTGCGCGCGTCGGAACCGGATGATCGATCATGGATTGCAGCATTTGAGTGGCCGTAATTACATAGGTCTTCGACAGGCTGCACTCGCGAAGAATCGCTTTCTGAATAAAGGGGATACGTTCAAAAGGCAGCTCCACCCCAAGATCTCCGCGCGCAATCATGATTCCCTCGGACGCCTCCATGATGGATGGAAAGTTACGCACCGCATGAATAGTTTCGATTTTAGAAATAAGGCCAGGTTGACTATATTTCCCCAGTGAAGCTACAAACTCTCGAATTTCCTCCAAATGCGACGCCTCACGGATGAAGGAGCACGCAATCCAATCCACATGATGCTCCAGCAGAAACTGAAGATCCCGTTTGTCTTTTTCCGTAATGGCCGGCAAGTGAAGTACCGTTCCTGGAAGATTAACGCCTTTTCGGCTGCCGATCATTCCACCGACTATAACCCGTGTAGTGATCCTGGACGGATGTTTATCCGTCACCTTAAGCTTGACTTCCCCGTCATTGATTAAAATAGTTGACCCTAGTAAAATATCTTCCATTACACCAGGATTATCGAGCGCTGCGCGTTCCCGGCTTCCCGGTTCATCAGACTGGTCAAGGATAAACGTTTGACCCTCATCTAAGCGAATCGCGTCCCCTTTTATGCTCTTCAGACGGATTTTCGGTCCCTGCAAGTCACCCATTATCCGTACGGGCTGTCCCGATTCGGCAGCGGCTGTCTTCAAAGCCTCGATTACCCGCTCATGCTCTTCATGGCTCCCGTGTGACATATTGAGCCGGGCAATCGTCATCCCGCTCAGCAGCAATTCCTTGAGAACAGCAGAAGAAGAACTTGCCGGACCTATCGTGCAGATCAAATCAATACTCATGTGAACACACCTCTCATACTTGATTGGCTTCCCTGTCTTTTCCTTTAGTTTGCATTGTTCGTTTATTCTAACTAAACTATACATGATTGAAACAGTTACCATTCATTTTATGGAAGGGAAGGGGAAACGACCATGAATACGAAACAATTGGACGTGATCCACACGGGAAAGGGCTTCATTGCGGCTTTGGATCAAAGCGGTGGAAGCACGCCTAAAGCACTGCTGCAATACGGTATTCAGGAAGACCGCTATTCCAATGAAGAAGAGATGTTTGAACTGGTTCACGAAATGAGAACACGTATTATCAAGAGCTCAGCGTTTGATTCCAAGCACATTTTGGGTGCTATTCTTTTTGAGAACACGATGGATCGCTTCATTGACGGGCAATTAACCGCCGATTATCTCTGGGAAGAGAAAGGCATTGTGCCTTTTTTGAAAATCGATCAAGGTCTGGATGAACTTGAAAATGGGGTTCAGCTTATGAAGCCTATTCCCGGATTGGATGACCTCCTGAAGCGCGCAGTGCAGAAAAACATCTTCGGGACCAAGATGCGCTCGCTGATTAAGGAAGCAAATCCCGAAGGCATTCAAAAAGTTGTCGAACAGCAGTTCACTATTGCTAAGCAAATTGCAGGTTATGGTCTGGTGCCGATTATCGAACCGGAAGTGGATATCCACAGCGCAGATAAGGGACAAGCTGAGAAGCTATTAAAACATGAGCTCTCCACTCAATTATCCGCCCTTGGCAAAGATGTAAAAGTCATGCTAAAACTGTCCATACCGACTGAGGACAATTTCTACAGCGATTTAATTGAAGACCCGCATGTGGTACGGGTTGTGGCTTTGTCTGGAGGCTATTCCCAAGCTGAAGCCAATGACAAGCTGGCACATAACCATGGACTGATCGCCAGCTTCTCCCGCGCTTTATCGCAAGGGCTCAGCGATCAGCTATCGGACGATGAATTCAATGCTATGCTCGCAAAATCCACACAGGAAATCTACGAAGCCTCCATTACCTAAGGGTAGCTATCACACAAAATAAACCCCGGGCTTTTTGCAGCCCGGGGTTCATTTATATGGCAGAGCTGTGATTTACATAGTTGTTTCGTCGGAGCTTTGGCTCGATTATGGTAGGGTAGTACCAATTATATGCTAAGGAGGATTCATGAATAGCATCCAGTATTTATCCCAGTTTAATCTTCTGAATAATCTGTCCACTGAGGACTTAATGGAGATGGAGGAGATGACTTCCATTACAGCAGTCCCGGCGAATAGGTTGATCCAGACACCGTCGACATTTACTGAAGGGTTGTTTTTTGTCAAAAAGGGCAAGATTCGTCTTTATCAGCTGAGCAGCACCGGCAAGCAATTCACGCTCGATATTCTGAGTGAAGGAAATGTTTTTGGGGAAATGGCCGGCATCTCGCTTGGGACAAGAGAGCTTTTTATAGACACGCTGGATGACTGCGATATTTGTCTGATGAACAAAGACCGCTTCGAAGGGTTCCTGCTGAGCCGGCCCCGTTTCATGTTGAACCTGATACAGACGTTAAGCAGCCAATTTAATGATATGGGCAGTCTGATGTTGCAGTTGGCACTTGGGGATTTGCGGTTTAGGCTTGCGCATATTCTGCTGCGTTTGTCCCGCAGGTTTGGCTGTGAAGAGCAGGACGGACTATCCATGATCAACCTGTCCTTATCCCACCAGGAACTCGCCAATATGGTTGGAGCCACCCGGGAGGCAGTAAGCGGCGTCCTGCGGCAATGGAACAGAGACGGCCTGGTCCAGACAGGCTTTAAAACGGTCCGCATCCATCCGGAGCGACTTGAGAAGTTGATATCAGATTGTCATTAAGCTGTAATCTGCATTACATCCTCCATGCGGTTGCTCAGGGTATTTTAAGGAAAGCAACCCATGAGGAGGTCCTTTTTTTGATGAACGAAACGGCTTCACTTCCCGCAGATATCCTTAATCGCAAAGGCGCCAAGAAGGCTGCGGATATTCCGCAAAATGTGTTGGAACGCTTAAATCAAGGTCTTATTGAGAGCGTCAATCTGACAGAATGGCTGGCAGTAGATCACCGGGCGTTATTGTCCATTGTGCTGAACACTTCCGGTCTTTCACATGAAGCAGAGGTAATGCTGCCTGCTTTAAATAAGCTTAAAGAAGACAAGCCGATGAAGATGATTCCGGCCATTGCAGCGCAGTGGCATCGCCTGCTGAGGGAGTTGCCCGAGACCAAGCGAGGCCAATTGTTCGCCATGCTGGCGTCACACCGCTCCGACAGCGTCCGTTGTTGGGCGGCTTATATCGTCGGAGTCACTCCAGATATGGATATTGCCGGCATACTGCAGCATATCCGCCCGTTTGCTGCCGATTCCCATTTTGGAGTGCGTGAGATTGCCTGGATGGCCGTAAGAGCCCATATCTCAGCCAATCTGGAGGCAGCCATCACCCTCTTGGCGAAATGGGTCCGGGACGAGGACGCAAATATCCGCAGATTTGCCGTGGAGTCGACACGTCCCCAAGGCGTCTGGGCAAAACATATACAAGCCTTGAAAGAAAACCCGGCACAGGGGCTTCCGCTCCTTGAACCCCTTCGTTCCGATCCGGTCAAATATGTGCAGGACTCGGTGGCCAATTGGCTGAATGACGCCAGCAAAAGCCAGCCGGATTGGGTGCTGCAGCTTTGCTCCGACTGGCTGAAGGCCTCTGACACAAAGGAAACGAAACGTATTACTGAGCGGGCGCAACGGACCCTTACGCGTAAGTAAAGCGGTGACGCAGTTTGCTTTTCTAAAAGACATGATGCTCCTCTTCAAATTTAGTATTTTCCAGGTGTTAAGATAAATGTACTTCGCATTTGCAGATATTCTAATGTTCGAAAATGAGGGATACAAGATGGAACCCATATTAAATCATTCCTGGATTTTGACCGAAACGGAAGCAATAATATTACAGCAAAAGTTATCCTTAAAAGTAATAAAAGAAGATCAATTTGCTGAAATTCGTTATATCGCTGGAGTAGATGTGGCATATAGTGAACAACGTGACTTACTGATTGCCGCAGTAGTCATTTTAGAAGCAAGCTCCTTAGATATAGTAGAATCCGTGGTAGTTGAAGATTCTGTTCAGTTCCCTTATATTCCAGGGCTGTTTTCATTCAGGGAGCTTCCCCCTTTAGTTAAAGCATTTAAGCAGATAAAGACCTCTCCTCAGCTAGTTGTCTGTGATGGTCAGGGGATTGCCCATCCGAGACGATTTGGTCTGGCAAGTCATTTAGGTGTTCTATTTGATATTCCTACAATTGGTTGTGGAAAAACCAGGTTATTAGGAGAGTATGAAGAACCCAATTTAACAAGAGGCTCAATTTCACCACTGCAAGATCAAGGAGAGATTATCGGAAATGTTCTTAGAACACAGAATAATGTTAAGCCTATCTTCGTCTCCACTGGTCATCGTATTTCATTAGATACCGCTTGTGAATGGGTTCTACATCTATCACCCGATTATCGTTTGCCAGAGACAACACGTCAGTCAGACCAACTTGTTAAAAAGGCTCTAGCAAGTATCGAATAAACTTTTACATCAACAAGTTGCTGATTCGGAGAGACAGATCTTCCTTCTCATTTTCTGTTAATTGTTCACCTACATCATTTATATCGAACTGTTCCAGCTCTTTTCTGATTTCTACAAATTGTTCATTTCCCTTAATTTCATATCTAATTAGTAACTCTACAAGCGTAGTTTTAACAACAATATTTTCGCTAAGCGTATTCGTACATTCACGTTCAAAACGCTCCAATACTTTCTCTATCATTTCATTTTTATTTTCCACTTCATTAACAATGATCCCAAAGTAGTTCTTAACTTCTTTCTCCATTTCATGGTAATACCATCTTGTGTAGGGGCTATAATCTACTGGAATATTATCAATTTCATCCAGTACCATATCTCTGCGCTCTAATAGGTCCTTATATTCATCTGGAGTTGTTTCAATTTGAAGCTTATGTAAATCTAAAGAATTTAATACCTCAACTATTCTTTCTTTTGCTTTAATGAATATTTTTGAGTGCGTTAAGCAAATTCTTCCTTCTGAAATATATACAACAGCCTTCTCCATCTCGCCTCTGTTTTGCACACCAAAATATGCATCAGCTGTACAGGCAATAGCTTCAGCATCGCTCATCCTCTCACTTTTATAATCAAAATATCTTTCATAAAAAGCACCAAATAATGCTTCGTAATTTCGTCTCACCTATCTGTCTCCTTTACCTCAACCCAAATTTCAAGTGGAGTAAGTCTGCCAGGCTAAATTTTGACCTGCAATGCTATGTATTAATCCTCAGGGAATAGATTTGGAAATCTGTCTTGGTCAAGATATTCCTTATTAAAATACACTTCTAACATTTCATAAAAATCAGAACCTATAAAAACTATATACATAAATTCATAGGAACCAGCAAAATAAAATTTATTAGAGTTTGAAATATAAATATCAAGTGTGCTCCTAGGAAAGAAACCTAAAGGTGTCAGCTTCCCACCCATTGTTTCCTCAAACTCTTTTAACTCTTCGAGAGTTACTTCGCCTTCACTTGGATCAAGTATTAAAGATGTATAATAATTCGAGCTTTTAGAGGGCAGCTTTAAATAAATTCCTCCAAATTCCTTCAATAGATTTAGCGCTAAAGGATTGGGCTTAATATTGAATTTTTGATACATGTCCTTATAAAGGGATATATCAATTTCCCTTCCTTCATACCAACCATTTTCCTCGAAGTAATTTTTAATCTTTTCGCTCTTGAACATGTTTACCTCCATAATGCCGTGTTGTGACTGTTATCGGAGCGGGCGGATTTTGGAATCAATCTGGCTGGTACAGTGAATTCACAAACTCACTAAAACTTGAAGATACTATTTTAATGAATTCGGGTCTCAACTCATTGTCCTCTTCGAAATAATCCATATCACAGAAATAAACTATTCCTTGATCCTCCTCATTAACAGCAAGACAAATAAGGCTATCTGCAGGATCTATCCCAATAGGAATAAAGTTAGGAGGGATTATTGCTCCACCATTATATTTTTTATAATAGTCTTCTAGATTACTCTCCGTTTCTTTGCTAAGTGGCAGAAATAACATAATAGACGATGTGATTTTCTGATCCTTTGTTTCAAATCTTCTTCGAACTGTCTTACCTCCATTATGATACATTAAAAAATTTTTATAATCATCTGGCAAGACAAGATTATACGTTTCTTCAAAAGTTATTAGTTCTTGATGTTGAATTGGTTTAAATGTTGACTCAAATTCTATGTTCACAAAACTCCCCCCACTATTCTCATTCTTCACTAATTACCTTTAACTCTTTACTCTCACATAAATTATGTATAGCTTCATATATATTATCGCCGAATTTCCAAATATAATAATCATTCATAATGCCATATACTTTCCCTGTTTTAGACATAAACATAGTTGCATTCTCGTCATATGCCAATCCGATTACAACTAGCTCTTCTCCTATTATTGTTTCATACCTGCTATAGTGTTTCTTTTCGATGCCTGCCCTTAAAAATTCAGGACCTATCTGAAAGTCATCTGATTCGTCACTAGGCACTGAATACTCTAGTCCACCGAAGTGTTCAAATGCCTCCTTGGCAAGATCAAATACTTCAAACCCTTTTTCCACCAAAAAGTTTATTGTCGAGCTAACCTCTACTTTCCTTTCAGGATACCAGCCAGCATCCTTTAAAATATCAATAGTTCTTTGTGAAAAAGTCATAAGTTAACCTCACTCAATTTCTTGTTTAGGCAAAGTAAGCAATAATTCTTCCTTCGTCTGGATAATCACCATCCCAACCACATGGAAAACCACCAGCCTTATAGATTCTAAAAACTTGTTCATAAAAATTTTCAACCTCACCGTTTATTGCACGATTGATTGCACAGTTTCTCAAGTCCACTACAACAGTTTCAAAAAAATCGCGATAGGGGTCAGTTATTTGACTTCTAAGACCATCCGCTATTAATCCAGTTAATTCATCCAAACCACTAGGTTTTTGGGAAGAAGCTAATTTATATAACTTCCCCTTAACTTTTCCCATTTCAAGTTGTCTTATATCAGACCAAGTATATTCATCTTCACCAAAAACTTCTGTACTGGCTAGCCTTTTTGCCTCTTCATATTGATTAATTGTAACGATATTTTGGGCTCTAGCTGTTTTCGGGAATTCCATAATAGAATTAGAGAATTGAATAACTTCCTCAACTAAATTGCTGTATATTCCGTTCTTCATAACTTATCAAACCACCTTTGCCACAAGTCTATCTTTTCCCGGCGTTATACCTCTTCTGGTTTTCTAAATAAACATAGAGTATCTAGGGTCTAGTGCATCAATCACTGAATCGAATACTTGATACCCCATTGCTTCTAAAAACTTTACTGTCTCGGTTAAATCAGCCTTATTATTCGGGTTCCAGCCTGCTTGTATCAGTATTTCTCTCGTATCGTATGATAAGTTATTCAAATCGCAACATCCTGATAACCTACCTCAATTACTTTTTCATTCAATAAACGAATTCCCACTCCGTTCTCTGCATCCCATGTACAATCAAAAAGTATTCCGATATCTCGGCCTTCATAAATCCCTGCATATGAAACAACAATTCCAACCAAAGTAATCATCTCAAGAAGTTGGCTGGTTGTTTCAACTAAGGGATAATACTCATTAAATTCCATATCATAACCCAGTTCATATCGTTTTTGTTGGTAATAGTCTAAAATGGGTTGCAAGAAGCTTTGCTGTAATTGCTGCCAGTTTTGCATTAATGATTGATACGCCGTATATTGATCTTCATCAAACTTGCCATCTTCTTCACCATCGATCATCAATGCAATCTCAGTTTCTTTTCCAAAAAAATGAATCGTAGTATCCTTAGCCCAAGTATAGTTATACTCAAGTTCACCAAAAATCGGATCGTTTATTGTCATTTTTAAGTCTCCCCTTTTTATTTGCCGCTTATGATGATTCTGTAATCCTTACCTGTAATAATAAACTCGCTATTTAATTCAATGGATACGCCCTCATATTTTCCGCTAACTCTTATAATATCATTTGAATTTCTTTCAATATTGTTTATTTTGTATACTACTTTCTCAACATCCCCCTCCACCTTTGTATCATTACCGAACATTTCACCCAGTGTTGAGTAGTTTGGTTGTCCACCTATAAATATTTCCACCAACCCCACAACTAACTCCTGAAAAGAACTTTCTATAAATTTCACTTTTAACAATTCCCACGAGTTATCCACCATCCAGCTCATATCATTGAAATCATCATCACTATCGTCCAATACCCCAATAACTACAGGCTTTCTATAAAGAAACTTCGCATTAATGCTTTCGTCATTTTTTATAAATATTAAACTCCCTCCAATTTTCTGTGCTAGTTGAACTTTCTAAGACTTTTTATGATCCCATAAATTCTGATACATATAAAAAGGCTCACTCCTAACTCATGATTCAAGTTGGAATAAGCCTTTTAACGTCTGCCAAGTTTGTACGTTGTGTGTTCTGATAGAGGCTATCTTCATCTTGAATCATTCTCTTAATCGTCATCTAAATGAGGGGCAATCGGGTAACCTGACGGATCAAACATATATTCAACACACGCTTTTTCATCAGAAAAAACCAGACTTACCATATCACCCCCGCCATAAGGTGAAGGGGGTACGTTCATATTAATAATCCATGAGTAACCTTCAACATGTTCAAATTTCTCATAAAAAATATTGACTCACCGTGATTAAGATGGATTACTCCCTCTAAATCATACTCGTCATTATAGCTTTGAGCAATTTGGAGCAATTGGTCAGTGGTTAACTTAGTGTATATTTCAGGTATTTTATTTCTATCGATTCCTAATATCCAAAAAGAAATAACTTTTTGTTCATCAGAAACAACCAAAAGCTCTTCAAAATCCCTAAAGTCTATCTCAACAATCCAAGCGCCGCCCGTCAATGCAAAAAAATCTTCATAATACTGAACAGATTTATCTATGTCACTGTCAATGGTCGATGGAATGTAGTTTTTGTTATACCCCATGATGTGCTTGTTACGTTCGTTGATGTACTCTTGTGCAATATTCAACGCTTGTGATGCAGAAAGTTTTGGACTAGACATCTATACGCCCCCTTTCAAAATTATCCTATAAATTAATGGATTACTCATTTTCACAAAATCACTCTTTAAGCGTTAATTTAAAATCTCTATCAATAATTACAAGCTCATTGCTAACATTAACAAGTAAATCGGAATAGTTCTCCTCGATCCTGCATTTAAGTTCATTCATATGAGGAAGTACTTGCATATGTAAATAAATCTCTATGATTATGTGGCTATCAGGATGAAGAAACATTGTAACATTAGTAATGTCGTTTTCCTTCCGATTCACCTGATTAACAGTGTAGATAATCTTATTTTTGTCATCTACCCTCTTTTTTTCAATGCCGAACAGGCTACTTAAATTGATGTAATTGGGATTCCCTTTTCTAAATATCGAGACTAAATCAACCAACAAGCCGTCAAGAGGCTTTTCAAAGAAATCCTTTTGTAATGCTTCCCATTCATGATCCGTAAAGGTAAACCAATTAGGGCTTACCGCTGAAGTATCAATCATCCCAGGTTTTGATTGTTCGTATAAATCTCTTTTTAAACCAACTTCGTCATTATTTGAATACACTATACTTTCCTCCAACTTTGTTAGCTATGGCATCCATTAACGAATTATTTAGCAACCCATTCTTTTTTTTGAAATATATACCTATCTTTTATATACCTACGCTGTAAGAATTCTGTAAAAGTATCTGTAATCTTATAAAAACCATCCTTCTTTTTACTTTCTGAGTAAAAGTGGACAGGTGGATTTTCCCCTTCATCTAATTTAAAGAAGCAAAACATACAACCTTGACTCATCCAAAATACAAAATCGTTTGAAGTAAGTTTAAGAGGTACATTGTTTTCTTCTAACAATTCTGCCCCCCCTTCATTTAACGCTAACAATTCATCCATAAAACATGATTCACCACGCAAAAAAGTATGATCAGTGCCGTTTCCCATTGTTTCAAGAAATTCAATATAAGCCATCGGTAATATTTGATCGCTTATCAGTTTTCTCACATTAATTAAATCTTCGTTTGTACAAGGATTCATAGGAATGTTATCAATTCTAAATTGTGAGACTAACTCATTTAAATATTTCAAAATGTTTCACCCTCATTAGAGTCATTTACTTTTAGCTAAAATAATCATTTACTACTGCAGTTAATTGGTCGTTTCCTAACTCAATGTTAGTCAAATAACAAAGGAAATAATCTTTTACTTCACTTTGATTGAATAAACTCAGATATTGAAATGCAAGTAGTGTAGTATCATCTATTCCATAATTTTTTTCCAACTTTGTTTTTACATATTGAATCGCTTGATTAATGAATCTATTGTCTTTTGTCTTAAAGAGAACATTAAGAACGAATGTAATCTCATCCTCATTCTCTATTTCAAAAATCTCACGCACCTCAATCTCTTCTAATTCTTCTTGAAATAGCTGCTCCTTAACCAAGTTAAATATACTCAATGCCTCTAATTCATCATTATAATAATCCTCCCAAAAACTTAGATAAGCAAATTGCTTCGGCAATAAAGCTGAGCTATTATTGGGCTTGTTCCACAATATCCAATCAGAGTTCACTTTATCGGATACAACTTTGAATAAAGAGATTGAATAAGGCACAACTTGATTGACATCATTTTCTACTCGGAAAAATTTCTCACCATTTTCACTGGTTTCCACAGAAAAAACTATATAATTTTTATTCATTGATAGATTCTCTTTTTTCGCTAAACCCTCTTTAAGGCATACTCTCATTTATCTTACTCCTACAATATTCAAATCGACATCCAATTCTATTATCCAGTTTTCATTTGCTCTGAGATTTAACTTTTAAAAAACTTGAGATAGTTATCGGAGTTAAGCATCCATTCCCTAACTTCTGGGGACTTTGTACCATACTATCTCCCCGTATTGCTCCACCACGAGACAACGGCAGTTAAATGAGCCATGGCTGCTTGATCTAGAGGACACTATTTTCCATGAATTGCTCGAATTCCTATAAAAAAACAAAAAAACAGGTCAATCATGGTGGTATCTTACCATAATCGACCTGATCATCGTAACGCTATTGTTAAGTTATATGTGTTGTTAGTTGAATGATGAGTTCATTTGGAACTGGGCAGCCCTCATTTTATCACGGGTTATTTCACATCATGTTATCACAGAGGGTGTCTTATAACCGTACATTATACTTTAAGTCCGTAAAAATACTTATGTCCCTTCTCCCAGTTTTTCTTTGAAAGTCCTTCGACATAATTAATAAAACCTTTATAGTTGTCTGCATTTATTACTGTGTAGTAATCGCCTGGCACTTTCTCCCCAGACCAAATCGATAGTAAGGATGGAACTAACTCCATTTCAAGACGCTGTCCGGTATTAGCGGCAATCATAACTCTTTCAATTAATTTTTTTGTTAAATTACCAATAAATGCATTTTTTTGATTATAGTAATACTTTTCCGAGTTACAACTGTTAATGTACTCCAAATAATAATGACCAATCTCTTCCACGGTTGCACCATCACCTAAATGCTCTTCAAATTCAATAAAAGCATCTATAGAATCCCTTATAATGATCGACGTATCATTAATTTCATCCCAATCTTCAAGTAATGCTAATAGATATGGAACTGCTTCGAGAGAAAGCGTTGTAACTGCCGCTGACGCAAATGTATGAACCACATCTTCTGTAGCATTTTCTAAAAACAGAAGATTGTTCGAGTCTCTTAAATCTTCATGCGTACAAATTGAGCAAAAAATCCGAATGCAAAGATTTAATACTGCTTCATCTTCAGAATGATTTAACAAGTGAATTAAGAGTGTTTTTTGCGTAAAATCTCCTAACTTGAAAAGCTCCACGAGTTGGAGTATAACATCTTGTTCCGTCTTTGAACGTCTTCAGTATATCTGAGAATTTACCAAAGTGTATGATTCCATTTTCATCCGAGTCAATACTTCGACATTTTTTTTACCATCACCATTTTCATGGTGAAAAAACAATTAAAGCTAGGGCACTACATACTTCTCCCCTTTTTTTCAGCAGCATTTCCCCCCGATTATACTGCATAAGCCTACACTAACCTGAGAATCTGTCCGTCCAGAATGATGTACCCCTGCTACTCACGTACTCCCGGGCTTGCTGACAGTTATCATAAATTCCATCAATTAGCTCGTATAATGCGCGGGCCTGTGCTATGGACCGTAACTTCTTTTCTGCTTTCTGCACTGGTTGCTGTTTCTTCAATTCTGCTGTCACAACCTATACACGTTTTGCCATTCGTTTCATCCTCCTTTGATTTCGGGTATGTAAAAAAGCTCATTCCTACTCATGGTTCAAGTGGGAAAGAGCTTTGGAGTGTTATTGCGGCCCACCCGAAATGTCGTGGAAACAATCCTTTATATTTTAGGCAAAAATAAATTAGAACTTACAATACTCTACCAGATACTCACACGCTGCTCTGGCGCTACATACATCATATCTTTTTCTGTAATTCCATAGGCATCATAAAAATCTTTAAAGCTGGCAACTGTGCGATTCACACGAATCTTGTTAGCGGAATGTGTGTCATTGCTAGAAAGATAAGCTAACACTTCCTTAGTCATTGTTGTACGCCATATCGTTGCATACCCTTCAAAGTAAGCTTTGTAATCAGCATTTTTCGTTTGAGACAATACTTGCAAGGAGGCGGCCATACCACCAAGATCAGCAATATTTTCGCTCACAGTTAAGCTACCGTTATTATATACACCAGGAATGACTTCCAGTCCGTTATAATAAGCAATCACTTGCTCCGTTTTTTCTTGGAACTTCTTATAGTCCTCAGGTGTCCACCAGTTTACAGCATTTCCATTTTCATCATAGGAAGAGCCGAGATTATCAAATGCATGGCTGATTTCATGAGCAATTACCATACCAATTGCACCTAAATTTGTTTCGTGCTTCGCATTAATATCATAGAATGGTGCTTGAAGAATACCTGCTGGGAATACAATTTCATTATTGAGTGCGTTGTAATAGGCGTTAACATTGTAGACACTCATTTGCCATTTACTTTTATCCACAGGTTGACCCAATGTTGCTACTTCTGTTTTCCATGATGCTTTGCGAATAGCTACAAAGTTATCAAATAATGTTCCACCCTCTTTAATGGATACGATGGATACGTCTTTAAATCTGTCATCCCATTTATCAGGATAACCGATCTTGTAGGTCATTTTATCTAGCTTCAGCATAGCTTTAGCTTTAGTGGTTTCAGACATCCAGTCTAGCGCCTTAATACGCTCCTTGTACACCGCAATAAATTCCTTCACCATTTTTTCCACGTCTTGCTTCGCTTCAGCTGTAAAATGGCGTTTTGCAAACATTTGACCTAAGTAATCACTCATTACACTTTGTGTTAATTGAATTGCAATTTCATCTTGTGTTTTTTGACCTTGAATACCAAATAGATTAGCTTGGAAATCCAACGACGCTTGTTGCAACTCTTCACTTAATACGCTGCTGGAATTAATAAGCCAAATCGCTTGCATGTAGTTTCTAAAATCTTCCACGTGCTCATCAGTCATTAATTGTGAAAGCTTATTGGCTTGCCCCTTGTCCATTACAATTAATTTATCCACGGAACCAAGCTGTAGCTGCTTCAAATAATCAGCCATATCCAGTGAAGGGAACAGCGCAGCAAAGTCTTGGATCGTATATGGATTATAATATTTATTTACATCATTCTGGTCTTGAATGTCCATCGTTGCTGCTGCTATTTGCTTCTCAAACTCATACAGTGAGTTTGCCTTCTTCTCGGCAACTTCCTTGCTGTCACCAGCAAGTTGGTATAACTTGCTCAAATACGAGACATACCCTTGTTTTGCTTGAGCATTGTTAGAAACATAACTCGTCTTGTCTAAAATCAAACCTACACCTGCATAATATAATGCATTAGTGTCACTTTTTTTAGCATCTGCCATGATACC
This sequence comes from Paenibacillus sp. FSL L8-0340, assembly GCF_038593145.1. Taxonomy (NCBI): domain Bacteria; kingdom Bacillati; phylum Bacillota; class Bacilli; order Caryophanales; family Paenibacillaceae; genus Paenibacillus; species Paenibacillus sp. FSL L8-0340. The sequence goes on along the minus strand of NZ_CP151967.1, from coordinate 2,432,396 downwards.
AAATGATAAAATTGAGCCAAAGCCGAGTTCTTTCTCCATCTTCAAGCCTACATTCATTAGCTCCTTGATTGTAGAAGCTTGATTCAAGGATGCAATATAAGGTGCAATTGGCGTAATTCCCAAAGCATTACGATGCTTCATATCTTGTGCATTCGTATAAAAGTCTGCAATTTTCTGTTCTACTGATCCTTTAGCATGTGTGTCCTTCACAACTTCTTGCAGCATATCTTTAATTCGTTCTTGATTTTGTTTGTCCAATTCGTTAAATGCACCATTGGTCATTTCTCCAGCATCAATGGTAGATGCATTCAGCCACTTTTTATTTACAAACTCATAATAATCATCACGAGGGTTTGTCCCCTTTAACGCTACCATTCTTTTAACTAGTGCAGTTAATTGTTCAAGTGTAACTTGATCCTTAGCTCCAAGTTTGCCATCCGAATAACCATTAACGATACCAGTCGCAGCAATTGTAGTCATCTCATCTTGTGCCCACACCGGGATGTCACTAAAGGAAGACGCTGTATTTAAGCTGCGCGAATCGTTTCCCTGCGGCTTCGGTAGGTCTGAGAATGCTCTACTTAGCATAATTAATGCTTCGGTACGCGAGACATACTCACCGTCTTTAGTTTTTCCTTGAGCATCCCCCTTCAAAATGTCTTCTTTCTTCAAGCCAGGGTTGTAATCATCTGCAACATTTAATAAATAAGTAACAACCTCTTCTCGTGTCATTGCTGCTTTCTCATCCTTAGCTAGTGCATGTGGCGCTAGTGAAGTAAGTATCAAGGATGAAGACAACATAAATGCTAATAATTTCTTCAAAGCTTCCCCTCCTCGGATAAAATAAAATCTAATTGGTATTATCTTCATATATCATTTTGTTATTACGTGGTGTTCGTTCTGAGGTTTCACTTTGCTATATGTCAGCACAGCTACTTGGCGTCACGGAAACGATTGGCGCACGGCACGATGGGCCTGTATGCGAAACGTTGGAGAATCCTGACTTTATTATGGTCATGGACCGTGCATACGGCAAATTGGAACGATTGGATCGCTACAAACAAGACGGATAATCCTTTGTCATTCGGCTTCGTGACAATATTCATTTCGAAAAACCCTATGCACTTCGGCGGCAAGTCCCTGCAGATTCTCCGGTCAACCTATATCAACTTCCTGTTTTACCATTCCAGCCCCCTTGAAATCTGGATACCCCCTGGATATATAACAGAGTTTCCTTCCCAATCATGATGCTGTTCCTGAACCAACTAAACTATGTTTTCCTATTGGACTAATAAACTCGACGTTCTTAGTTGATCTGCTGTTTTCTCCACATCATGTTTGACCTGCTGCTTCCATGCCGTCCACATATCATCCAGCGCGGACATGTTCATGTTGAGTAGCACTTTTTTCAGCTTGGGGGAATTCTTCAGGATGGTATTCATTTCGGGTCCTTTTTCCGCCCCTTGATTTTGAGCATGCAAAAAAAGCTTATTCCTTCTCATAGTTCAAGTTGGAAAGAGCTTTTGTAAGTTATCAAGCGCATCCAGAACTTCATCCCTAATGTCTTGTGGAGAAAGTTCTCTAGTTATAGCCCCAGAATTACGCGGCCAGGCATGTTTTCCACATACTAATTCATTATGGTGATAACTGATTCTTCCACCTCTCTCAAACAACTTAATAATGGGGTCATATAGATCGTGAAACTGTAGCGCAATAGGCAATTTTTTATCAACCACGTATGCCCACTCAAGATAAAAAGTGCACAGGTATTCTGTAACCCAATCAACGTTTGCGTTAACAAATCCATTACATTCCTCTTTTATATGAACAGGTCTATCAAACTTGATTATTTCTGCTGCATTAAATACAGCCCGTCTATTATTATCCTTGGAGTTGAAATCCAAAAAAGTGTTACCTCTTCTAATAAACTCTGTTACTAAGACCGTATGTGAAGGTTTATCCATACCATTACTTTCCCAGTTAATGTTTTTTATTCTCTCTCTAGCTTGTTCAAAATAAGAATTCAATTTCCCCACCTCACTTGATCTTGTTATTCGGGTTGTAAACTTCGGTTTACACAAGCCATTTTTTCTGACTCTCATCTACTCATCCATCTCCCAGCGAAAGTATTTAGAAAGGTTATGGTTTGCCTTATTAATATCATCATCTGAACACTTATTAATAATATGACCTAATGTTTCTTCAAGTTTTTTTTCACTAAAGTCATTTGTCATAATATGCCCACGACCTATGATGATATCACTTTGACCTAACATCCTTTCTAACCTTCTAGAACTAATTAATTCAAACGAAAATAAGTCTGATGCTCCATTTATCTCCTTTGGACCGATATCTATATGATAAGTGATATAAAAATCGTCTATATCATCGCCCCAATCCTCAAAAATCTTTGTCAGAGCCTTTATTACAAGCATTTAATATGCGCTCCTAATCCAAAATATCTATATGGACATTTCTAATTTTCTTTAGTGCTCAATGAAAAAAAACACAATACAGCTACTAACTCACATTGTGGCGTTGTTGGATATATTGTACGTTTTCAACGATTACATTTTTCTTGACAGTCTCGACCTAATATATGTGCAAAACATTGGTCGATAGGACAGCACACTATCTTAGTAGCCTTTAAACAATGGATTCTCTACTAACATGAAACTGATCAACATTCTTTTCTTCTAGTAATTCTTCAAATTTCTCCGTTCCATGCTTTACAAAATACTCATATTCTGACTGTGAGATAAAAAAGGCTAATAGAATTTTACCGTCTTTATCTTCACTTTTAGTCGGAACATGGCTATATTCTTCTGTGAACGCAAATGATTCAGTAAAGTAAACTACGTTTTCATTATATTTTTGAACAAATGATTTCTCAATACTTTCAATTCCGCTAATTGCTATTCCTCACCCTATTTGCACTTGGTTACCTATACAATAAAATAATGCATTCGCAAGAATATACCCAGCACTGCTAAATGCCCCATCAACTACTAGTGAAATCTCAACATTATCGCCTACTACTTCCTCATATTTGCTAAATCCAAGGGTGTTATAAACTCTTTCTTCATTATTCTTGAACACCTCTCGATCAATTGGTTCACCTAAAAAATTGCTGTAATGGTCGTAGTAAAGTTCTCCATAGTTAATCATCCTTATTTACTCCTTGTTGTGTTCCTTCTACTCCTTCATATTTATGACCGATATTACATTCATTACATTGAACCCTTAGACGCACATTGTACACACCCAACACTTCCACTCGTGTTGGTGGCACTTCACCAGCTTTCATACTTACAACTCTTTCCGCCCAGGTATCTGTGTAATGGTCTAAGACATATCCAATTCTTTTTATGTGGCCATTTTTAGTATTAATAGTAATACTATCTGGGAAGTCTTTTCCACAAGTAGGACAGATCATTTTTCCTATGTATTTTTTGCCGCTTCACTTTCCGCTTTACCTCTGCAACCTTGTTATTTAGGATCTGCGTGTCAGTTGGCAGCCACACTACTTCCCTGCATGCACTTGGCATTTATGCAAATGTCCCATAGGAAATCTGTTTGCCTCCGATCCTTACAAAACAGGCTCATTCATTCTCATCGTTCGAGTTGGAATAAGCATTTGAAAGTTTATCAAGTTTTATCAACATAAACTCAATTCATAAATATTTTATGTATTGTCAGTTAAATGATGTTTCATTCCAAATTTGGTATTCACCACGAAACCAACACTTTCTACATATTGTATGCTTCCTCCTAATAATCCAAGGAGCACATTATCAGTCGATCTGGTTGTTGAGGTTATAAATAGGTTTACACATCACCACATTTCTTCATATTCTTCAACCTTAGTAGACCAATACCCTTCGCTATTTCCCATTGCTTCAGGATCAATTTTCTCAAACTTATTCCGTACCTCTTCTCCATACCTATTACATTCTACTACTTCCTTCAAATTATACTTTTTAGCTTCTTGAAAAAAAATCAGATGGAACAAGAAAAAGGTTTTTAAATCACGATTCAGAAGAACGATATCATTTTCTGATTCTTTCACCATCTTTCCGCTACCTAAATGCACATAAATTCCATTACTCGTATAATCATGTGGTCTAAAAACACCTACTTGAATGTAATTTTCATCAGAAAATACACAAGTTTTAAATTCTTCCAGTTCAAAAAAAGTGAAACCTAGAAAATTGTACGGAACACCTATTTGACTCATAAAAAAGGCATCACACACTATAAAACCTTGCTTAATAAGATTGTCATAGTTGTATAACCGGAAACCATCGTAATATTTCTTAATATTTTCTATATTATATTCCATAGTCGCTTCCCTCACTAATTAATCCCAAATAGTTGTTTTAGTGCTGCTTAAGTTAAGACATTTAGGAATTCCCAAAGCGTTACTTCTCGTGGATTCCACTAAGATTACCGTGGGTAAAGAGCGGCTTTCTTGGGCTCCGCTTAAAGGCGAACGAGCGGGAATCAAATTGCACGTTTCGTTGGTGGCCTATGAAGGTCGACTCCACAAAGTGACCGAAACAACAGGGAATTCCCATGATTTTAAAAGCAGTCCTGAGGTGATTGACAAGCGTTTTATTGTCGTAGCCGATCGAGCGTACGGCAGTCACAAACGATTCGATGACTATTTGGAACAGCACCAATCTTTTGTCATTCGGCTCCGGGATAATACACATTTTCAAGATCCCGTACCCAGAGAACGATTCGAACCGTTTGCAGGAACACTCGAACGCGATTTCACCTGTCAGTTGGGAAAGAATGCCCGACTTTCCAAGCACCATTTCCGCGTCGTGATCCTGAAAGACCCGCAAGGTAATCATGTGATTCTCGCCACGAATCTGCACTGGCACTCAGCCGAGAGAATTGCTGAAATCTACAAGAAACGGTGGCAGATTGAGGTGTTTTCCGCTGGATTAAGCAGCATTTAAACATCCCCACCTTATTTGGGACAACGCCAAATGCCGTGTATGGACAGTTGTACACCGCCTTGCTTGTTTATGTGTTACTGAAGTTCCTGTTTGACGAAGGAAATGCGGTGGTTCATTGGAGCGCAAAATTGACGTTTGCCGATTTTGATCGCTTATTTACGTTGCAACATTTACCCGTGGAATGGCATACCCTTTTGGCTAATGATCTCGCTTTTCCATAATTTAGCTAATCAACAGGCGTGCTTCTATTTCAACATCTTCGTTGTATGGTGTAAGATAATCTGGATGACGTATGATAAAAAAACCATATGGTTCATCAAAAAAGAAAATTAACCGTTCTTGTACACCTTTAAAAACTTCGAGTTAGGATTTTCAACTGTATCTCCAATAGGCCCATTGTAAGTTAATACACTCATATATTACTAATTCTCCTTATCAATTACTGAGTAGCCTCCACTTCAGACCTATAGGACTATATCCTGAAAGCCTACCTCAACTATTTCTTCATCCTCAATTTTCACAGCAAGCCCATGTTCTATTTCCCAAGTACAATTAAAAAGTAAACCAATTCTTCTAATTCCATTCTTACGTACTCTTCTTATAGTCAATTGAGTAGGTTCAACTAGTTTGCCCATTTCTTCTTTATTTTCTATAATTGGTGCAATCTTGTCAGCTTCATCTTCTCCCACCATATCTCTATATTCCATATAAACTTCTAGATAATAGTCAAAGACAACATCCTCTATTTTCGTTAACATATTTTCCATATTACCTATAAAATTTATATACGCTTCTTTTTGAGCACCTTGAAATTCACCTTCTTCGTTTCCATCAATACTTAAAATAACGATTCTCTCTTGTCCAAAGATCTTTACCTTCTGCTTTCCACTCCAGTATAAATCGTATGTAATTTCACCGAATAATTCATCGTTAAGGTTATTCATTATGTAATTCTCCTAACTTTTCCTTAATAGTTGAGATATATTTGAAAAAACCGAGATAAAACGAAGGTAACGAAAAACAGACCAATAATGGTAACGGAAAAGCGTTATATAGGTTATAAAATTAAAGCATTTCACTATGCTTCATATGATTCTGATTTAATAAAGTTATCTACTAGAAATTTATCCTTATCACTTAGACTCTCAAAAAGTTCATTGAATTTATCCTTTGCATTTTCATTGTCTAAAAGTGCTAACGTTGCTAAAGCAACATGTCCCATTTGCCATGGTCCAAGAAATTTATTGTCCTTCAACAGATCACTGAGTTCAGCTAATCTATCAACTATTCTTTGATTACAATAATTTCTTTCTATTGCTTTAAATATCGCCATAACAACAACTCTATAACTGTAAGCCTCCATACAAACAATTAAATCTTCATTTTGGATTGTATCATTTTCAAGTTCTTTTACTAATTCAGCTATTAAAGCCACTGTTCTTCTCCCTTTCCTAATTATTATTACTCGTCTATTGGTTTAAATCTGTCGATAATATACTGGATGAGATTTGCTACCAGGACCATAAATATCATACATTTTTGTTTAGAACTTCACCGTCCCCTTAGACGCTGGTAGTGTTTTATCTCTAGGTTTTAGACTAGGCCCGCCTTCCTTCTCAACTTCTCGTTAAGAGAATTCCAGATTCGGGAACGAAATAGCCTTATTTATGTATGAAAATTATAGCCTGTATAAACGATAAATCTATTATGTGCGTACAACCAAACGCCAAATTACTCCCTATAGCTAAATAACCCTGAGCGTATTCTGAAACCTCCTATGTTTGATTTCTTTCAAAAATAACATCAGTACCAAAAATTATGACACCTTCTTTTGTTTCAAAGCCGTTAGTTAACTTTAGGAGATCCCTAAATACTTTGGGGAATTTGAAACCTATTTCTATCTCGATCCTGTTGATTTCATTTTCATCAACTGCAGGATAAAGATTAAAAGTACAACTAAAAGTTAGAAACTGGAGGTAACCAAAATTTGCATACGACATGCATATACCTGTCAAATATCAGGGTCAATACTTCCCGTTATGGTCAAGGTACTAAAATTATTTAAAATGATTTAGAGTGCTATGAAGTTTATTTCAATATCTGCTAATAACGTGAAAGTTCACCATTATATTTCTTTATCAAAAACTCTGAAAAAGTCTCACTTAATTTCATGAATTCATTTTGAGTGTATGACTCATCATAGCTTTCTTCAAAAAAGTAGACGGAAGGGTTGTCTCCATCATCAAGATTGAAAAACCAATACATGTATCCTTGGTGCCCCATAAAAACAAATTGATTATCACCGATTCTTTTATTATAATTACATTCTTCTAGTAGCTCCAATGCTCCTTCTTTAAATCCTTTAAATCTCTCCATATTCCTAATACTATAATCCGAACCACTGAACATCACATAACCCCTGCCAGCGCATTCCATAAACTTCAAATATGCTTCAGGCAATTTTTTGTTATCTGCTAATTGTGTTATTAGCATCATGTCATTTTCATCACAAGGTTTAAGTTCGTTACTATAATGCTCCTTTAGGAAAAATAAAAATGAATCAATATTGTCTTCTCCCAAGTATTTCTTTTTAATATTATTCATCAAATACAACTCCTCTTATCCGTTAATTCTTCATTTAAACTCTAACAGTTTTAATATTTTTGAATTCTTCTTGAAATTGCTTTTATAACTTGTCTCTAAATACACGATTGGTATTATTTACAGCATTGCCTGTCCCCTTATTAATAATCTTAAACTCTACTAAAGAAAGATAGTAATTTATTTCGGTACAATATCCATCGAGGTATCTATTCGTTAAGTTGCGACCGATTTTAAAAACTGTGAGAAAACAAAGATAATAAAAACAGGTCAATCATGGTGGTATCTGACCATAATCGACCTGTTCAATGTAACGTAATAGCGTTATTTAGGTTTTAAATAAAATTAAAGCATTTGATGTGCGTACAACCGAAATGGTGAAATCTTTATACGGGTATTACATGGGTTATATGTGTTCTTGGTTGAATGATGGGTTCATTGGGCACTGGGTAGCCCTCACCCTATTTGCACGTTCTTAATTTCAGTTTTCATGACAAAGCCGTCTTATGTGTTTTTTATGACAGTTTGTCCACTTCGCCGAAACTTAAATACTGTCTAGGAACGTCTTCAAATATTAGAATTTCTGGATTAACATATGGCTTTTTAAGTAAATAATCAGAAAGTGTCATCATAGTTGCCCAATATTGTGCACAAACCTCATTCATTGTTAATCCTGTATAAAACGAATCTCTTTCTTCTTCGTCCACTAAAACAACATCATAATAATACTGATCTGTAACTAGAGATGCGATAGCGGAATCAAAGACCATTAGCTTGTCTGTAAACTTCTCAATTTTTAAATATTTACCTTTTTTAGGCAACTCAAAATGACAACGAAACGCTTTGCTAAACACTACCCAGTCAGGTATACCGCTTGGTTTATTCTCATATAAAAATTTATCTGAACTGAGTGTTGATGCTGGCTTAACTTTATAAATTTTTTCGTAACTAATCCCCTCTTTTAGGTACTCATTTTCAGAAATATAATACTGATGATTTTCAGGACGAATATAAAAATAGAAATATTCTTTCATATTGTTTCCCCCCTTCTTATTTTTTTCTAATTTCTTGGTACAAAGGGGAAATTCGTGCTTTTCCCTGGATCTGTTAAATGATCAAATACTCTGTGGCTTCCCGTTGGAGTATCAGGAGTACTTATATTTCCGTTGTATTCTTTTTTATAAATTGTTACTTTACTACCGTCTGGATACAATTTGGTGACCGCATGATCTGGATTATACATAATATCAAGAGTGATTTGCTCAATGTAAACATCTTTTCCGTATTGTGATTTATTTTTTGTTGATGTTGTATTTGGGTCGTACGCATGTTTTGTCCATGATCACCCAATGAGTTCTGTTGTAAATCATATCCACCATTTTCCTTGTACGGGACATCATTAGATCTATTACCCACTCGATCCAGCATTTTGAGTAGCTTCTCCCGTCCCCTCAGTCGAATGTTTAGGTGGCGGTGGATCATCCGGAATGTTCTTAACTTCCCCCGTTCCCTTAGAACCCCCACCTTTCCCTTTCTTCAACCTACTCCGGCCCATAAGCATACTCAGGGTAAACACCGCTACCTTCACAATATTCGAATCTGCATGTTCGCTCAGTGCATCTACCCCGGAGCCCATCGCCAAAGTCGCCATGTAGTTGACTCCCATGCCCCCTGCTAGGTGTAGCACTTTTTTCAGCTTCGAGTGTTTTTCCAGGAGGGTATTCATTTGGCTCTTCAACTTGCCAGCTAGATCGAACGCGCTCACATTGCTCGCCAGCTTCTTCGCTTTTGTCAGCACTTTTCCTAGACCAGCATTCAGCGCATCCCCTGCGGTATCGACTAATTTTCCGATCGCCTTCGCGACATCGGCTCCCTTGCTTGCGACGGTTTTGATTGCGCCGTAGGCTTTGCTTGCCTGCCCTGCCAGGTCTATTTTCTGCAGTACTTTCCTGACTTTGTTTCCCAGCTTCACTCCCGTCGGCCCCCAGCCTGCAAAGGGCACTGAAGCACCTACCGAAAGGAAGGCACTCGTATAATCCCCGCGCAGCGCATAGATCCCCGCATTCGCCAAATCCGCGATTTCCCCAACACCCGGGATCAGGCCCGCCACATCCAGCACCGTCTGCCCTATATCCAGCGCCTTACTCCAGAAGCTTTTCTTCTTCTTCTTTTTCGGCTGTTCTTCGGGGGCGGCCTCTTCCGGTACTTCCTCTTCACTCACGAACGGGGCTTCGTATTGCGGCTCCAGGTCTTCGACCTGCACGGGCAGCTTTATGATGCCCTTCATCGTCAGGCTGCTTCCCCGCAGGTCCGACATCCCGTCCAGCACCAGACTGCTGTCCCCGCATTGCAGGAACAGAATTTCCTTCGCTTCGATCTCTATCCTTTTCTCGCTGTCCAGTACCATATCCTGCACGGTGTTCATCTGAATGCCACTGTTGCTCGTGATCGAGATGCCTCCGTCGTCCAGTGTGATGAACAGGTCCCTTCGGTTGCAATCAGCGACATCTCCACATTGGTCATCCGCATCTCTTTCCCGAAGTTTGTTCCTTAACTCTTGGTCGCCGGGTCCGTGGTCTTCGGTGACGGACTGCTGCCCCGCCTCACCGATCCCATCGCGAACGCGTCTTGTTCACGCCCGCTTCCGAAATACACCTGCACCGAGTCTCCCGCTTGCGGCATGCAGTAGAAACCTCCACCGTCACTCGCGTAGACCGCGGAGTACGGCATCCAGCTCGCTTCATTCTCCGCTTGGGTCGCATCCACGTTCAGATGCACTTTTACGGTATCCTTCGTGACCGCCAAGATCTTGCCTTCCAGCGAAGCTCCTGCCAGTTCATCGTTGCGGATTTCATTTTCCCGGATCCCGCTGTGGGGACTGAGGGTATACGTATGTATGAGCATGCCCTGCCTAAGCCTGCTCTCTGCCGCTGCTACCCGCAGCTCCTGTCCTTGAAATTGCACGGTATCTCCGAGTCCGAACCAGCGCCGCGTCTCTACCCGGTAAGAGGTAAAGTCGGCTTCTCTTACGTTTGATAATTTGAAAAGACTGCAAGAAAATGAAGATAACAAAAAGCAGGTCAATCATGGTGGTATCTGACCATAATCGACCTGCTCAATGTAACAGAATAGCGTTATTTAGGTTATAAAATTAAAGCATTGGATGTGCGTACAACCGAAATGGAGAAATCTTTATACGAGTAGTTACTTGGGTTATATAGGATATTAGTTGAATGATGACTTCATCCGGCACTGGGTGTGTGACCCCCCCGATATCATTCCTCGTACATCACAGAGCCTATGAAAGTAAGCTTTTTTCCGTCAAGTATTGCTTCCTCTACAATTTCTTCGTATTCAAAATCATATAACCGTATTGCTACGTTATATTCTTCTGATATTTCATCACCACAAAACTCAACTAGTTCACTTATGATTGTTTCAGAGTAAGATGCATTTTTTAAAAGTTGTGATAGGTAATGAGTAGCATGCTTAATAAAAGTACACTCTAGTAAATCTTGACTGTAATCAATAAATTCAATTGAAAAGTCCTCCATAAATCTAGATGGAATTCTATCCCCATTCTCGTCATATTTTATGTCAACATATTCCCTTAAGGAATTTTCACCTCTGCAATTTCCTAACCATAATGACACTGCGCCAGGATTGTTCACCTATTAATTCCTCCTTTTCTTATCGTAACCCCTCTGGTAATGAATCTATTCCACCCTTTAATCTGTAATGTGCCCAGTTACGTAACTTTCTTTTAAACGTACCATAATCTAAAGAGTTATCAATGATTTCAAGAAGTTCTCTATGTGCTTTTCCTGAACCATCGAAACCATGTTTTCCTACTGGATTAACAAACTCAACATTCTTTGTTAGTGTTCTCATTTCAGCGATAGCTTCTGCCGTAACACCCCACCTTTTAAAGATGGGAGCACGAGATACTAAATGCCATTCGTGGAGTCCACCTGGATGACGTATTCTACTCTCAATAATAGTTCTTAATTCCGGTGTTGCCCAAGCCAGTTCAAATTCATCTACACTCAAATCTTTGAACCATTTAGCGAATTCTTTACTCCCTGGCATAGTATCTGGAGTAAAAGTTCTAGTTCTTGATGTTTCTTTTACAAAATTTTCCTCTACTAGCTTATCTAACTCCGCATTTGATAGTCTCTTTGTCTTTTGCTTGTTGTTACTTTTAGAAGGCTTTCTACTGGCTTTTGGTTTATCTTTGCTTGCTTTGGGTTTTCCTGGATTAGTGGTATTACCCGTCCCCCCAGGCATCTTCTTCGCTAATTCCTCTTTGCCTGCCTCCATCTCACTCCAGAAATTCTGCTGCTGGCTATTTTGTGGAAGAGGATTATCCGGTTTGCTGAATGAAACATCAGAGGGGCCATCCAGTGTTTTTGTGGACCGGACAGACTGTTTTTCAGCCGGGTCATTGTATCGGATACCTGATCCATTACTTGATCTGCGGTTTTCTTCACTTCTTGTTTGACCTGCTGCTTCCATCCCGTCCACATTTCATCCAGTGCGGACACGTTCTTGTGCAACACTTCTTTCAGCCTGGACGAATTCGTCAGGATGGTATTCATGCCGCTCTTCAGCTTCCCGGCCAGATCGAACGTACTTACATTGCTTGCCAGCTTCTTCGCTTTTGTCAGCACTTTCCCTAGACCGGCATTTAGTGTTAACTAACCAATATCCAGCGCGACGTTATCTCCGAGCGCAAACCAACACCACATCTCTACACCGTAGGTAGTAAATCTCAGTTGTAATTGAAATTTAAAAAAATCGCAAACATAACAAAACAGATCAATCTTGGTGGTGTCTGACCATAATCAATCTGTTCAATGTAATGCTTACCGGTATTACATTTCGGCACTGAGTAGCCTACTTCACAATTTTAAACACTTTTATTTTTAAAAAATGGTTCGCCAAACGAGTTGTCCATTATAACTGCATAAAGTTATTTGTCTAAAAATTACTATCTTCAGGCATGGCAGTTTCCTCAATCCAATCGATTTTGTCTGTTTCCCCCCCCGTCTCACAAAATTCCTCGATTGCTAACCATGCTTTTCCTACTGGTAAAAACAATCCAATTGAAGCGTATAATTCATCAGAGTATTCTGCTGTCTCCTCGCTTAAATTATTAGAGTCTTGCAAAGAAAGCCAAGTTTCATATGACTTCTCATTTTTTCTTTTATCAATATACTGCAAGTATATCCCGTAATCATCATTTGGTAGAATAAGAAGCTGTCTCGTACATTTTTCATCATCAAGCCAACTGATTATCCCACCACCATGACCTTCATGCCAATAATCAGGAAACTCGTTTAGTACATGGTTTTTTAATTCGACAAGATCATGCAAGATAAATTCAGAGCCATTAGGGGCTTGATAGACTACTTTATTCATATACAAATTCCTCCCAGTATTAGAAAATAAATTCACTTCCATCTTTAGAAATAATCTTGATCTTTTTTAAATTCAAAAATTCCTTAAGCATTGGGAATCCAGTTTGGCAAATTCCACAGGTTAACCGATCAACATAGATTACAACCTCATCACCCAGATTTCCACCAGTTTTTTTCCATGCTCTCATCAATGAATGAGCCTCTCCGTGTGTCAGTACTTGTGTCAACCCCTGACCATAACGCTTACCTTCAAAAAAACCTTTTTCCTGCATCGATTTTAAAAATTCTCTTCCCAAGTTTTTGGATTCATTACTAATAGCAGATGAGTTAATCCCAAATACTTTTTTACCATTAACTTCTTTTAAAGGCGATAGTTCCTTGTCCATCACCTTTAAATGGAATTTTATCACCGAGGGGTTCAAATTCTTTCAGTTTTGTCCTATAACGATCAATTTCCTTCCATGCCGCATCATGATCACCCGTCCCCCCAGGCATCTTCTTCGCTAAATCCTCTTTGCCTGCCTCCATCTCACTCCAGAAATTCTTCTGCTGGCTATTTTGTGGAAGAGATTTATTTGATTTGCTGAATGAAAAATCAGAGGGGCCATCCAGTGCTTTTTGTGGACCGGACAGACCGTTTTTCAGCCGGTTCTTTTTTGACCTGTTGCTTCCATCCCATCCACATTTCATCCAGCGCGGACACGTTCTTGTGCAACACTTCTTTCAGCTTGGACGAATTCGTCAGGATGGTATTCATGCCGCTCTTCAGCTTCCCGGCTAGATCAAACGTACTTACATTGCTTACCAGCTTCTTCGCTTTCGTCAGCACTTTCCCTAGACTGGCATTCAGCGCATCCCCGCGGTATCCGTTATTCTTCCGATCGCCTTCGCGACATCGGCTCCCTTACTTGCCACGGTTTTGATTGCGCCGTAAGCTTTGCTCGCCTGGCCTGCCAGATCTACCTTCTGCAGTACTCTCCTGACTTTGTTTCCCAGCTTAACTCCCGTCGGTCCCCAGCCTGCAAAGGGCACTGAAGCACCTAGCGAAAAGAGTGCACTCGTATAATCCCCGCGCAGCGCATAGATCCCCGCATTCGCCAAATCCGCGATCTCCCCAACACCCGGGATCAGGCCTGCCACATCCAGCACTGTCTGGCTTACATCCAGCACCTTACTCCAAAACCCTTTTTTCTTCTTCTTCGGCTGTTCTTCGGGGGTGGCTTCTTCAGGCGCGGCCACTTCGCTCACGAACGGGGCTTCGTATTGCGGCTCCAGGTCTTCGACCTGCACGGGCAGCTTTATGATGCCATTCATCGTTAGGCTGCTTCCCCGCAGGTCTGCCATCCCGTCCAGCACCAGACTGCTGTCTCCGCATTGCAGGAACAGAATTTCCTTCGCTTAATAGATGCATTGCCTTTTCATCCTCCCTATCGGGGCGCCCATTCTACAGTTGTGAGTAAATTTGCGCAAGAAAACGAAGATAACAAAAAACAGATCCATTATGGTGGTATCTGACCATAATCGACCTGTTCAATGTAACGGAATAGCGTTATTTAGGTTATAAAATTAAAACATTTGATGTGCGTACAACCGAAATCGAGAAATCTTCATACGGGTATTACAAGGGTTAGATGTGTTACTGGTTGAATGATAGGTTTGTTCGGCAATGGGCAGCCCCCCACCGATACTCAATCTTAGCAGTTAAAATATTCAACTAAAAAATCATAGAAGGTTGACCAAGTTTCTTTCAACTCACCTTTCTTTAACAACTCATCTCCACCTTCAAAATTCACCTTGTACACTCCATCTGTATTAGTATCGAGGACAAGCACAGCATTTGCTGACATCTCACTAAGAACGAGATACTGTTTTGGAAATTCGTGTTCTTTACGAGAAATCATGGTGTAGGATTCTATAGTATTAGTATCTTCAACAATATCTAACAACTCAAAAGGAACAGATTCTTCCCAAAAAGGTCCAGTATATTTATTATAAAATTCAAAAAAAGTTTCTGATACATTTACACCTAAACGGTTTATCGCATCTTGTACTTCACCTTTATTTTGACGTTCGTATGTTTCTTCCGCAAGAATTTCTTCAAGCCCGTCAGGAAGATTAGTCAATTTAATTACCTCCTAATTCGTTAATTCCTCTTCGTTTCCAATAATTTATTGAATCTACTTTTTGAAAGGCTTCTCTCGTTGCTTCATCCATAGGGTAAGAAGGATTAAGTTTTCCCTTATACGGATGCAATGGTGCTCTTTTGGCGTTACTAATATTGTGATACCTAGTTGATGCCTCGAATAACGGTCCAATTCCTTTTTGCTGTGAATGATGCAATGTTGCTACACTGCCTGCATCATCTAGTATTGGGGCTAGACCATGTTTTGCGGAGGCTTCTGCATTTTGTTAAGCCACGCCCCTTTCTAGCACCTGTTGTTCTGGCCATATTCCAATCAATATCATTGCGTTGGTAAACCTTGTAGGTAAATCCCGTTCCATCCTTACCTGCATTATACTCTACGCTTCTTGTAAAATACTTATTGTTCTCATAATCCTTGAGGTGGCGATAGGTTTCACCCGTCCCCTCAGGCGAATGTTTAGGTGGCGGTGGATCATCCGGGATGTTCTTACCTTTCCCCGTCCCCCCAGGCATCTTCTTCGCTAATTCCTCTTTGCCTGCCTCCATCTCACTCCAGAAATTCTGCTGCTGGCTATTTTTTGTAACAAGCTGCTTCGGTTCGTAGAGTGAACCAGGTTCGGGACCATTCGTTGCATATTTTGGACCGGACAGACCGTTCTTCATCCGGGTCATCGTATCCTTTACATGATCTGCGGTTTTCTTCACTTCTTGTTTGACCTGCTGCTTCCATCCCGTCCACATTTCATCCAGTGCGGACACGTTCTTGTGCAACACTTCTTTCAGCCTGGACGAATTCGCTAGAAGCTTGTTCATCTGTGTCTTCAGCTTCCCAGCTAGATCGAACGTACTTACATTGCTTGCCAGCTTCTTCGCTTGCGTCAGCACTTTCCCTAGACCGGCATTCAGCGCCTCCCCCGCATTATCCGCTATTTTCCCGATCGCCTTCGCGACATCGGCTCCTTTGTCCGCTATTTTGCTTACAGCTTTCGTCGCCTTCCCCACCACATTTGCGACTTTCATGAATTTCTTACTATTCACAAACAGTTTAGTTCTTGTTACTGCCCAACCTGCACCAGGCACTGTCGCTGCTAATGAAAGGCTTGCATTCAAATAATCCCCCCGCAGCGCATAGATCCCCGCATTCGCCAAATCTGCGATTTCTCCTACACCCGGGATCAGGCCCGCCACATCCAGCACCGTCTGGCTTACATCCAGCACCTTACTCCAAAACCCTTTTTTCTTCTTCTTCTTCTTCGGCTGCTCTTCGGGGGCGGCTTCTTCCGGCACGGCCACTTCGCTCACGAACGGGGCTTCGTATTGCGGCTCCAGGTCTTCGACCTGCACGGGCAGCTTTATGATGCCATTCATCGTCAGGCTGCTTCCCCGCAGGTCCGACATCCCGTCCAGCACCAGACTGCTGTCCCCGCATTGCAGGAACAGAATTTCCTTCGCTTCGATCTCTATACTTTTCTCGCTGTCCAGTACCAAATCCTGCACGGCTTTCATTTGGATGCCGCTGTTACTCGTAATCGATATGCCTCCGTCGTCCAGTGTGATGAACAGGCTCCCTTCGGTCGCGATCAGCGACATCTCTGCATCGGTCATCCGCATCTCTTTCCCGAAGTTCGTTCCCCAGCTCTTAGTCGCCGGATCCGCAGTCTTCGGGGACGGGCTGCTGCCCCGTCTCACCGATCCCATCGCGAACGCGTCTTGTTCACGCCCGCTTCCGAAATACACCTGCACCGAATCTCCCGCTTGCGGCATACAGTAGAACCCTCCACCGTCACTCGCGTAGACCGCGGAGTACGGCATCCAGCTCGCTTCATTCTCCGCTTGGGTCGCATCCACGTTCAGATGCACTTTTACGGTATCCTTCGTGACCGCCAAGATCTTGCCTTCCAGCGAAGCTCCTGCCAGTTCATCGTTGCGGATTTCATTTTCCCGGATCCCGCTGTGGGGACTGAGGGTATACGTATGTATAAGCATGCCCTGCATAAGCCTGCTCTCTGCCGTTGCTACCCGCAGCTCCTGTCCTTGAAATTGTACGGTATCTCCGAGTCCGAACCAGCGCCGTGTCTCTACCCGGTAAGAGGTGAAGTCTGCTTCCCTTACGTCAGATATTTTGAAAAGACTGCAAGAAAACGAAGTTAACAAAAAACAGGTTAATCATGGTGGCATCTGACCATAATCGACCTGTTCTATGTACGCTCTTACGTTATTAACGTTATACTTTTCAAACAAGTGTTATTGGTTGATAATGAGTTCATTCTGTACCTACCCACTAAAATCACTACTTAAAAAATATAATAATAGGATTAAAAATTGTTTCAATATTATTTCTCATCATCTTCTAGGTCTTCATCACTCATAATATACTCTATATCTTCATCAGTGAACTCGTTACCTTCTGATACTGGATGTCCATTAGGATCTAACATCCCCATTACCGCTTTATCTCTGTCTGATACAATTATAGTATAATCTTCAAACAAAAATGGATTTGGTGGTAAATCTACAGTAACTCTCCAAGCAGGTCGAATATCATCATTCTCTCTATTTTCTAAATCTACTTTAAACGTATAGGCTTCGTCAAAAAATAAACTTTCTATTTGCACATTAACCGTCCCATCCAATTCATGTTCTTGATGGTACTTTTTTGCGATTTCAATTGCTTCTTCTGGGGTCGAAACAATTTCAATCGTGATTTCTTCTATTTTACGATGATGTCTAGGAAGATCTTCTTTCTTCAACTTTATATATTCGTTAAATTCTTCTTCAGTTAAACTCTTAAACTCTTCACTTGTCATTTTTTTATATTTATTTAACGACATATTATCATCATTTCCTTTTATTTAAATTTTCTTCTTAATCCGTCAATATACTCAAACGAATGATCTAACGAAGCTTCATCAAATAGATGTTTATTCTTCATAATTTGTTCAAATACGTATTCTTCTCTTTCTAATCTACTCAGCTTTGTATATGAATCTTTTCCTATATCTAACCATTGTTCTGCGTGATATCCTTCATGGTATATATTAACAACAGTAGGATTTTTCTTGATAAATATCCTACCATACCCATAATCGAATGCCGCTTCATAATTCCCTTTGAGAATCTTCCCTTTTTTATCCACTTTCACAGGTACCCCTAGTTGTTCCCATTTTTTCTTGAATTGTTTCACCTGTTTACTTGTTGCGAGTGTTTCTCCTATAGCATTAGTTTGTTTATTTACTTTTCTATAATCATAACTTTCATTAGCTCTCTTATCACCTTCCCCCGTTCCCTTAGAACCCCCACCTTTCCCTTTCTTCAACCTACTCCGGCCCATAAGCATACTCAGGGTAAACACCGCTGCCTTCACAATATTCGAATCTGCATGTTCGCTCAGTGCATCTACCCCGGAGCCCATCGCCAACGTCGCCATGTAGTTGACTCCCATGCCCCCTGCTAGGTGTAGCACTTTTTTCAGCTTCGAGTGTTTTTCCAGGAGGGTATTCATGCCGCTCTTCAGCTTGCCAGCTAGATCGAACGCGCTCACATTGCTCGCCAGCTTCTTCGCTTTTGTCAGCACTTTTCCTAGACCGGCATTCAGCGCATCCCCCGCGGTATCCGGTTATTTTATTCTTTTCTACCCATCAACTTATGAAAAAAACCACAATACGGCGGCTAACTCGTATTGTGGCGTTGTTGGAGATATTGTACGTTTTCAAAAATTACATTTTCTTGACAGTCTCGACCTAACATATGTGCAAAAACATTGGTCGATAGGACAGCCACTATAATTAAATAATACCTTCATTCGGAACTAAGTAGCCTTCAAACAATAGATTCTCTACTAACATTAAATGGATCAACATTCTTTTCTTCTAGTAGATCTTCAAATTTCTCCGTTCCATACTTTACAAAATACTCATATTCTGACTGTGAGATAAAAAAAGCTAATAGAATTTTTCCGTCTTTATCTTCACTTTTAGTCGGAACATGACTATATTCTTCTGTGAACGCAAATGGTTCAGTAAAGTAAACTACGTTTTTTTTATACTTTTGAACAAATGATTTCTCAATACTTTCAATGCCGCTAATTGCTATTCCTCGCCCTATTTGTACTTGGTTACCTATACAATAAAATAATGCATTCGCAAGAACATACCCAGCACTGCTAAATGCCCCATCAACTACCAATGAAATCTCAACATTATCGCCTACTACTTCCTCATACTTGCT
Source organism: Paenibacillus sp. FSL L8-0340 (assembly GCF_038593145.1). NCBI lineage: Bacteria > Bacillati > Bacillota > Bacilli > Caryophanales > Paenibacillaceae > Paenibacillus > Paenibacillus sp. FSL L8-0340. Next base: position 2,413,038 of record NZ_CP151967.1, on the reverse strand, counting down.
AAATCCAAGAGTGTTATAAACTAAGCATTCTTCAAATACATTTTCGTATTTCAAAATTTGTATACTTGGCATTTCTTCATTATTTTTGAACACCTCTCGGTCAATTGGTTCACCTAAAAAATGGCTGTAATGGTCGTAGTAAAGTTCTCCATAGTTAATCATCCTTATTTACTCCTTTATGTGTTCCTTCTACTCCTTCATATTTATGACCGATATTACATTCATTACATTGAACCCTTAAACGCGCATTGTACTCATCCAACACTTCCACTCGTGTTGGTGGCACTTCACCAGCTTTCATACTTGCAACTCTTTCCGCCCAGGTATCTGGGTAATGGTCTAAGTCATATCCAATTCTTTTTACGGGGCCATTTTTAGTATTAATAATAATACTATCTGGGATGTCTTTTCCACAAGTAGGACAGATCATTTTTCCTGATGTGTTTTTTGGCGCCTCACTTTCCGCTTTAGCACGAGCGCCTTTTCTAAAACCACCTCTCTTATATAAACTATCTGTGGTAACATCACCCGTCCCCCCAGGCATCTTCTTCGCTAATTCCTCTTTGCCTGCCTCCATCTCACTCCAGAAATTCTGCTGCTGGCTATTTTGTGGTAGAGGATTATCCGGTTTGCTGAATGAAACATTAGAGGGACCATCCATTGCTTTTTGTGGACCGGACAGACGGTTTTTCAGCCGGGTCATCGTATCGGATACCTGATCCATTACTTGATCTGCGGTTTTCTTAACTTCATGTTTGACCTGCTGCTTCCATCCCGTCCACATTTCATCCAGCGCGGACACGTTCTTTTGCAACACTTTTTTCAGCTTGGACGAATTCGTCAGGATGGTATTCATGCCGCTCTTCAGCTTGCCGGCTAGATCGAACGTACTTACATTGCTTGCCAGCTTCTTCGCTTTAGTCAGCACTTTCCCTAGACCGGCATTCAACGCCTCCCCCGCATTATCCGCTATTTTTCCGATCGCCCTTGCGACATCGGCTCCTTTGTCCGCCACTTTGTTTACGGCTTTGGTCGCCTTCCCCACCACGTTCGCAACCTTCATGAATTTCTCGCTCTTCATGAGTAGCTTCGCTCCGGTCGCTCCCCAGCCCGCAAAGGGCACTGAAGCACCTACCGAAAGGCTTGCATTCAAATAATCCCCACGCAGCGCGTAGATCCCCGCATTCGCCAAATCTGCGATTTCTCCTACACCCGGGATCAGGCCCGCCACATCCAGCACTGTCTGGCTTACATCCAGCACCTTACTCCAAAACCCTTTTTTCTTCTTCTTCTTTGGTTGCTCTTCGGGGGCGGCCTCTTCCGGCACTGCCACTTCGCTCACGAACGGGGCTTCGTATTGCGGCTCCAGGTCTTCCACCTGCACGGGCATCTTTATGATGCCATTCATCGTCAGGCTGCTTCCCCGCAGGTCCGACATCCCATCCAGCACCAGACTGCTGTCCCCGCATTGCAGGAACAGAATTTCCTTCGCTTCGATCTCTATACTCTTCTCGCTGTCCAGTACCAAATCCTGCACGGTGTTCATCTGGATACCGCTGTTACTCGTGATCGAGATGCCTCCGTCGTCCAGCGTGATGAACAGGCTGCCTTCGGTCGCGATCAGCGACATCTCCGCATCCGTCATCCGCATCTCTTTCCCGAAGTTCGTTCCCCAGCTCTTGGTCGCCGGATCCGCGGTCTTCGGTGACGGACTGCTGCCCCGCCTCACCGATCCCATCGCGAACGCGTCTTGTTCACGCCCGCTTCCGAAATACACCTGTACCGAATCTCCCGCTTGCGGCATGCAGTAGAAACCTCCACCGTCACTCGCATAGACCGCGGAGTACGGCATCCAGCTCGCTTCATTCTCCGCTTGGGTCGCATCCACGTTCAGATGTACTTTTACGGTATCCTTCGTGACCGCCAAGATCCTGCCTTCCAGCGAAGCTCCTGCCAGTTCATCGTTGCGGATTTCATTCTCCCGGATCCCGCTGTGGGGACTGAGGGTATACGTATGTATGAGCATGCCCTGCATTAGCCTGCTCTCTGCTGCTGCTACCCGCAGCTCCTGTCCTTGAAATTGTACGGTATCTCCGAGTCCGAACCAGCGCCGCGTCTCTACCCGGTAAGAGGTGAAGTCTGCTTCTTTTACGTCTGCGGCTCCCACCGACCAGGACATCTTCAGCGCGTGCAAATCTCTTGTTACTGTATAATTCTGATCCTTGAGTTCATGATATCCGCCATCCGGGACACCAAAATACAGCTTCGGCGCATCCGCCGTCACCTCCGGGATCACCACCGCTCCGAACCGGGATGCGATTCGCCGCAGGAACTGCCAATCCGTCTCGCGGTACTGTACCGTCAGCCCTCCCAGCTTCGTGCCGCTGCTCACGTAGTCGATGAGGTCAGACTTTGGGTAGGCTGATAATACCTGACGGATCACGTCCTCACATTCCATCTCGCTATGCTGAAACGAACGAATTCGCGGCTCGATGTCCAGCAGATACGAATAGGAGACGGCCTCCAGTTCCAGGATGTATACCCCCAGCCCGGTAAAATTCCTGCGCAGGATGGCTTCCGGAGTGCAAGGTTGATCAGGAGTAATACATTCTCTTTCAGCTGATCGTCCACAGCACGGACGATCGGCCAGACACAGGTCTGCATGCGCATAGACTGTTTCTTCAATTATTCGCTACTCCCACCTTTGATTTTTGACATACAAAAACGCTTATTCCTATCTCATGATTCAAGTTGGAATAAGCGTTTGAAAATTGGTAAGTAGTTTTTCAATTTTTAGAGTTTGGTTTGGTGGTTGTACTATACTATCTTGATGTTAATAGCTCAACTTTCGCAGAGTCAGAATCGAATTCAGACCCCGCTAGGGTTAGGTGGAGCATGTTTAAGTCAGGATCTTGCCAACATAGAAAAACACTGCTTCGTTTGGTAAAGTGAGATTGTCGAATATCCACTAAACCACAGAAGGTGTCTAAAATAATCGACCTGTTCAATGTAAAGATTGTAAAATTAAAGTGTTTGATTTGCGGTAAAAATAGAAGCATTATTCACGCTTTCTTTTTCACCGCATTAATGACACCTAATATATTTTGTCTTAAATTTTCCTCCATGTTATTTTCATACTGATAATGACCATCTATTCCTCTATGAATTATTGAATTCATTACAGGGTGATACTCTTTATTTGTTGCTTGAATTAAGTCCTCCGCAAAATTAACTGCCTGTTTTTCACTGTATTTAAATCCATTAATCAGTAGCGCTATTATCAAGGCATGTGCCTGTGGCTGATTCATCTCGTCCCTTTGAACAATAGCATTTAATGCGCCAAAACAAAACGCTGCAATAACTTGTCTTTCAAGCTCAGATGTATCCTCAAACCTGATTCCAATTAGTTCAAATATTTTAGTTAAAAAAAGCCTTAGCTCACTTGTCGCATTATTTACTTTTACTCCGTCGAGTTTCTCGGGTTCTAAAAAGTCGCTCATTATCTATCTCCCATCATCTTTACCTTATTATAAATAAGTGTTTAGTAAATATATAATGTACCTTTAGGCCATTTCCCCTTCCATCCACATGGACAGTGTCCGAGTTTGAAAACGGATAGCATTTCGCTAAAAAATCTTGGACAACCATTATACTCAACATAAGCACTTTCAATACCTGCATTAAGTAATAACCAACCCAATGTACCACCAAACTCTTCTTTTATATTTTTCTCTTCAATAACGTCGTAAAGTTTAGAGATAGCAGTTTTATACTGTAGTGACTCTCTTACTACAGCAACAATTGAATTAAAATCCCTAACACTATATCCCAGTTTTTTCAGAACAAAATTTGAAAGCTCATCCCTACTGCTTGATATTACCTCCTCCCATTCTTCTTTATCGTCAAGTTCCTCTGCCTTCTCCCATCCAGCAACAAGTTGTACCGAACATAGTAAATCTATTTCTTCTATGTTACCACAATTAATAAACCACTGGATATTCTCAAACTCGTTTAATAATTCTTGATTAACTATAATCTCTTTCATCTGTTATACCTCCCATTTTCCAGCAATAATAATGAAACTTTATGGTTTGTAATCTCTATAAACGCCATATATCCTACCCGGAATCTTCGGTACTCCATTCTTTCCAAACTTTAACGGAACATTCATACCACCAAGCAAACCGTATTTTACTCTTTGATGAATTGCTTCTTTCAAAGATTTCTTTACCTGATCCGGTGATAGACCTGCTGCTTCCAGGGAACGTTTTAAAGCTCTTGTATATTCTAAATTTGTTGGGATATCACCTACACGTGGACCTGCAGGATATTTTTTAGTGACTTCTCTGAATTGATCCCAGAATTTCTCCATTTCTTGATGTGCTTTATAGTGCGGGGTTCCGACAGGACCACTAATGATGTTTCCATCAAGTTCAATTGTTACTCCTTTATCAGTTGGAATTACTGAACCATACGCTGCGTCTTGGTTTAAATGATGCTTTTGAGTCCCCGATCCATCATTTTTCCATTCTCCGTATTCCTTAATCTCGATGTCATCTGGTTTTTTTAGATTACCTTTACCCGTCCCCCCAGGCATCTTCTTCGCTAAATCCTCTTTGCCTGCCTCCATCTCACTCCAGAAATTCTTCTGCTGGCTATTTTGTGGAAGAGATTTATTTGGTTTGCTGAATGAAAAATCAGAGGGGCCATCCAGTGCTTTTTGTGGACCGGACAGACGGTTTTTCAGCCCTGTCATCGTATCGGATACCTGATCCATTACTTGATCTGCGGTTTTCTTCACTTCTTTTTTGACCTTTTGCAACACTTTTTTCAAATTGGATGAATTCGTCAGGATGGTATTCATGCCGCTCTTCAGCTTCCCGGCTAGATCGAACGTACTTACATTGCTCGCCAGCTTCTTCGCTTTTGTCAGCACTTTTCCTAGACCGGCATTCAGCGCATCCCCCGTGGTATCCGCTAATTTCCCGATCGCTTTCGCGACATCAGCTCCCTTGTCCGCTATTTTGCTTACAGCTTTCGTCGCCTTCCCCACCATATTTGCGGCTTTCGTGAATTTCTTACTATTCACAAACAGTTTAGTTCCTGTTGCTGCCCAACCTGCACCAGGCACTGTCGCTGCTAATGAAAGGCTTGCACTCATATAATCCCCGCGCAGCGCATAGATCCCCGCATTCGCCAAATCCGCGATTTCCCCATAAACCGGGATCATGCCCACCACATCCAGCACCGTCTGGCTTACATCCAGCACCTTACTCCAAAACCCTTTTTTCTTCTTCTTCTTCGGCTGCTCTTCGGGGGCGGCCTCTTCCGGCACTGCCACTTCGCTCACGAACGGGGCTTCGTATTGCGGCTCCAGGTCTTCCACCTGCACGGGCATCTTTTTGATGCCATTCATCGTCAGGCTGCTTCCCCGCAGGTCCGACATCCCATCCAGCACCAGACTGCTGTCCCCGCATTGCAGGAACAGAATTTCCTTCGCTTCGATCTCTATACTCTTCTCGCTGTCCAGTACCAAATCCTGCACGGTGTTCATCTGGATACCGCTGTTACTCGTGATCGAGATGCCTCCGTCGTCCAGCGTGATGAACAGGCTGCCTTCGGTCGCGATCAGCGACATCTCCGCATCCGTCATCCGCATCTCTTTCCCGAAGTTCGTTCCCCAGCTCTTGGTCGCCGGATCCGCGGTCTTCGGTGACGGACTGCTGCCCCGCCTCACCGATCCCATCGCGAACGCGTCTTGTTCACGCCCGCTTCCGAAATACACCTGTACCGAATCTCCCGCTTGCGGCATGCAGTAGAAACCTCCACCGTCACTCGCATAGACCGCGGAGTACGGCATCCAGCTCGCTTCATTCTCCGCTTGGGTCGCATCCACGTTCAGATGTACTTTTACGGTATCCTTCGTGACCGCCAAGATCCTGCCTTCCAGCGAAGCTCCTGCCAGTTCATCGTTGCGGATTTCATTCTCCCGGATCCCGCTGTGGGGACTGAGGGTATACGTATGTATGAGCATGCCCTGCATTAGCCTGCTCTCTGCTGCTGCTACCCGCAGCTCCTGTCCTTGAAATTGTACGGTATCTCCGAGTCCGAACCAGCGCCGCGTCTCTACCCGGTAAGAGGTGAAGTCTGCTTCTTTTACGTCTGCGGCTCCCACCGACCAGGACATCTTCAGCGCGTGCAAATCTCTTGTTACTGTATAATTCTGATCCTTGAGTTCATGATATCCGCCATCCGGGACACCAAAATACAGCTTCGGCGCATCCGCCGTCACCTCCGGGATCACCACCGCTCCGAACCGGGATGCGATTCGCCGCAGGAACTGCCAATCCGTCTCGCGGTACTGTACCGTCAGCCCTCCCAGCTTCGTGCCGCTGCTCACGTAGTCGATGAGGTCAGACTTTGGGTAGGCTGATAATACCTGACGGATCACGTCCTCACATTCCATCTCGCTATGCTGAAACGAACGAATTCGCGGCTCGATGTCCAGCAGATACGAATAGGAGACGGCCTCCAGTTCCAGGATGTATACCCCCTGAACATCCCGGACGCCAACCTCCTGGATGATCCCCTGAAACAGCTTGCGTATTTCTTGGCCCCGTTCACCGGTCTCGATCAGGGAGATATTCTCCCCGTTTGCGGTCATATCGATTTCCCGGTCCTGTTGTTCTTCGGGAAGAACAGCGGTCAGGAACAAGCGTGCATGTCCGCCTGCCTTCCGCTCCATATGTATGCTCTGGATGCTGTGCACGGGATAGGGCGAATGGCACTTGAGGTTCCATGTGCCTGTTGCGGCTTCCACAATGCCCATTGTCTCACTCCTCTCCTTTACATTACCGGATGGCCCCGCCGAACCCGCTCGTCGTCCCCTCCAGGCTCGATCCCCCAAGCTCCTGACCGTCATCCTCGATCACAATTCGTCCCCCATAAACACACTGGTTCACACATGTGCTGAGCAGCGCGGGATGTCCCTCCACAAGCACATCTGTTTTTCCGTCCATCCACGAAGTCGAAATCCCCGGAACACACGGCGCCTTCTTCCGCCCTTCAATATCGAGTTTCCCGATCTGGACAGCCGGGTTCAATAGGCTGGTACAATTCCCGAATGGCATAATGTGGATCATCGGGTTCTTGTCCTCCACATTCAGCTGTGCTTTTTCTTTCAGGTGGACGCCGTGGCTATAAGGGATTTTCAAGCGATTCAGCTGAGTTCCGCATGTACAGCTTAAGATTGCCCCGGCAACCACGTAGCTCGGCTCTGCCCCTCCTCCGTCCTGTTCCACAACATCCGGTCTCGTGATTCCTTTGATTTCTGCCATAGAGATTCCCCTCCTAAATTCAACTGCCTATGTCAGTTGAAATGCTATAATTAACGGCTTCCATTTATCTCATAACATCGGCTCCGCTGTTGTCATCTCTACCCGCTGCATACATAACCCGGTAAAGTCTCTGCGCAAAATGGCTTCCGCAAGTGCGAGGTTGATCAGGAACACATTCTCGTGCAGCCGATTATCCACGGCCTGGACAATCGGCCAGCCGCAGGTCTGTAAGCAGTCCGCATCCACCTTCAGCCGGGTGAGGCGGCCGCTGCTGTCGAACTGGCTGTCTTCGTGCAGACAGGCAAGCTGCGGCGGAACCAGGAACCAATAGGGGTACAGCTGCTCTCGTTCGGCGTCCATTAGTCCGGCCAGACGGAAGATCAGACGCGGGGCAAAGGTCTGAAGCAGCTGCTTCAGAGGATCAGACCACAGCGGATAAGGCCGCTCAATGAGGTCCACCGCCAACAGCTGGTGACTGGGCTTCAGCTCAAAATGCAGATTGGACCGCTCCAGTTCCAGTAAATCCTCCCCCTTCAGCCATTCCGGACGGATGGCTTCTTTTACACCACGCGGTTCAAGTGCCCCCCGCACACGCATATCCTGTGAGAGCTGGAACCAGTCGCTTCTCATTGTTGATGTTCCTCCTTCAGCCAATCCATAATGGCTTCTTCCGTGAACGGAAGTTCCGGCATTTCCGGACGTTCGCTGAGCAAGCTGCACGCGCCCGTATCCATCTGCGCTCCTATTAAACAGGAGCCTGAGAAATTCGTTCCACGCAGATCAGCTCCCCGGAAATCTGCACCGGTCAGATCGCACCATCCAAGGATGGCTCCGGTAAGCTTCGCCCCCGTGAATCTAGCCCCCCGCAGCTTGGCCAGAACAAATTCAGCCTCGCTTAAGTCAGCTCCGGCAAAGGATATTTCATGGAAGCCCGGAATCTCCCACTTCCCCGGATCAGGAAGCCCGCAGGCCGCCTCCGCCCGATGAAATAACGCCCCCACCAGACGACAATTCTGGAAGCTTGCACCGTGCAGCCATCCCTGATTCCATTCCGTATCCGTCAAATCGCAGCCTTCCCAGACCGTACCCACCAGATTGCTCTCTGCAAAGCTGCTACCGCCAAAAGCGCTCTCCCGAAAGGCAGAATAACGAAAATCCATTTCACTGTAATCTCCGCCTGTCAGATCCAGCCGCTCCAGTGCGCCGTATCCGTAAGCACCTTCGATCCGCTCAGCCAGCCATTTCCGAATCTCGGTCTCATCCGCAGGGTCGCTGTCCTTGCGGTAGACAGACTCGCTGATATCGAGATACTCGCCTACACGCACTTCAACTATTCCGCATTGCTCCAGCTTACGAAACCCCTCGGTAAGCATCGCCTCCGGCATCGCCCAGCGGAGCAGTGCAATAACATATTGATGCCCATGCTGCGATTCACGCAGCAGCAGCTTCTCCAGTTCGGGACGGCTGATACCTCCGGCATACGGGGAACCCGGGCGTTGTCTTTTCTCCTCCAGCAGCAGCTGGAGCTCATCCAGGTAGCCGAATGCCCAAGAAGCATCATATTCACCCGCCACAGAAGCGGGGTCAAACAGCCACGTCTCATCCGAAGCCTCTACCAGATAAACTCCGCGTCCTTCCTGCAGCCGGGTCCGGAGCATCGAATAGGTAAAATGTCCGATGGCACCCTTCTCTCCTATGCTCTGCAGCTCCGCCACCTCCCGGCACAGCTTGTCAAAGTGGCGGATGAACGCCTCCTTTAACGGCTTGCGGTTGGCCTGATACAGCTGCTCCCAATGCAGCAGTACCCGGTTACGGACCGGCCCCACAATTTCTTCCATAAACATCTCCAGCACAGCAGTCTGAGCCAACAGTTTCCCCTCCTGTTATCGCTTGCTCCAGTTTTAGTTTTTCTTCCAAAGGAACTAAACCGTTGTTCATAGGATGTTATCTGCATATCTTTACTTAGTTCGTACGTACTTCAGTTCCGCTTAAAGCGGTCGTGCCGTCCATCTTCAGGCTGCTGCCCTTGCAGGTCAGGCTGAGCTGATCTTTGGCGGAAATGACAATGCTTTTATCCGCGTTAATCATAATATCTTCCTTAGCATTGAGCTTAATCAGCTGGCTGCTGATAATCTCGATCCCGCCGCCCTCACTAAGCCGGATGAAGATCTTTCCGTCCTTTCCGGTCACAATTACCTCATCCGGGGTCATCTTCAGCTCTTTGCCGGCCGGTGTGCGGAAGAACTTGTGGTCAGGGTTGCTTAACTTGTTGCTCTCACCTTCTTCGGCATTCTGCCGCACCGAGCTGGTTGCTACACCTTCTTCCTCCTTGTTCCCCGGAAAATACACCCGGACATGATCGCCCTTCTCCGGCATGACGTACCAGCCGCTGTTGCCTTCTGCCGTGTACACAGATGAATACGGAAAGTCATGCGCTTCTCCCGCCTGCTGCTCCGAATCGATATAGAGGTGGATTTTGAGCTTATCCTTATTGATCCCGATCACTTGACCTTGCAGCGAAACTCCGATGATTTTGTCATTATAAAAGGTGTTCTGGCGAAGTCCATGACGCGAGCTTAAAATATAGCGGTGACGAAGCAGGCCCTTCTTCATTTCAGTGTACGCTTCATATACATACAGCAGCTTGCCTTTGAATTCGATCGCATTGCCCAGATCCAGTACCCGGCCCGTCTCGACCTCATAATATATGAAATCATCCTCGCCTACCTTGGCTGACGTATTCTGCGTAGTGTAACGGAATTTGTCCATTCTTTTACGAACCCGGTAGTTAAAATCCTGCAGCTTGCCTTTCGAGGAGGTATCGAACACGCCAAAATAAAACTTAGGACTATCAAAGACCGATGCAGGCATCAGACCGGTACGCAGACGTGAAGCGATCCGCTTCAAAAACTGCCAGTCTGTCTCTTCATACTGGAGCGTGAACTTGCCGATAGCCGCTCCATCTGTTGCCGCGTCCATAATATCAATATTTGAATAACCCTCCGCGATCTGATCCAGAAGCTGCGGGTAAGTCATGCTGTGGTTCTGGAAGGAACGGCTTTTCTTGCGGATGTCCAGCTCATGGGTATGGGAGACCCCCTCCACTTCAAGGATGTGGACCCCGCGGTTCACCGACACACTCAAATTCAGAATAAGTCCGCTGAACAGCACCCAGCTGCCGCCTTCTTCATTCACCTGCGTGATCTCCACCACTGTATTTGATGAGCTCAACCGGACATAGCTGTCCTTCTTCTCTTCATCCACAATACCGGTGAATTTCACATAGGTGTGCTCATTCATTTGCTTCGTAATGGTTAACTCCTGCAGACTGACCAGTTCAAACGGGCTAACCCGCAGATTATCGTAAGACAAAGCTGGTTCACTCATGAGACTCGTCCCCTTCTTCCTGTGGAATGAACTGAATGGATTTCATCATGGCCAGTGCAATCGGCTTCCAGTCCTCAAGCTCCTCGTCCGTACAGTTAAAAGTACACATCAGTGCCCGATCCTCAAGTGAAGCGAACAGAATCAGATTATACAGATTGGCATTAACCGCCGGAGTTAAAAATTCACAAGTAGCGACCGGCTTGCCGTTAATGCTGAACTCATGGTCCCCATACCATTTCGTCAGCTTCTGCGTCCGGCGCAGCATCTGGATCATGGTCTTCTTGAAATCGGACAGCTCGTCCTCCGGCAGCGGGTTCTTGGTGTGATTGACGGCAATGTTAATTCTGGCATTGGAAGTCGTATATATAACGCCGGGTCGATGCTCAGAAGGATATTTCCGCTTTGCCATCTCTTTACTCATGAGCTTAAAGGTCTGCGGGAGCAGCATACGCATCGCACCGTCCAGCAGCTCCGTTTCCACAAAGGTGTGCGGCTCGTCTCCAATCTGCACCACGGGTGCGGTTAAATCCGGTCCAGCCTCTTCCGGAATCACTCCGTAATTATCCGCAGGCTGTCCGCCTGTATTGCCGTTAAGCATGGACACAATCTTCTCATCCCAATGCTCCATCTTCACCCCATCCTTCCAATAGTCGATTGATGCGCAGCCGTTCTACTCCACCAGCATCCGCTGCATACCCCCGTGAGCTTGCCCCTTATGACCCTGTCCCCCGCGCGCATTTGAGAGAATCCGGTCCAGATAGCGGTGAATCTGCAGGCTCGGATAATCCCGGTATTCCTGTCCCAGCCGGTTCGCAATATAATGCAGGATAACACTCCGGGTGATGACACCTTCATTCATACACAGCATGGCGAACATCACATCATGCGGATCCGGCGTACCGGTACGCATAAGGCGCTGAGCATAGTCCTGAAGCACAGCCGGAGGAAGGGTGCTGGCACCGGGAGCCGCATAGGGAACCTGCAGCACCTGGAGCGTATTGTATTCTGTGGCCAGATCCGCGAAGCTCTGGTAATCCTTGCGCAATCTGGCCCCTTCCTTCAGCTTGAAGCGGGCGAGCTCCATCTCATGGGAACCGCTCCCGGACGCCGCATCTTCCAGTGCAAGCGAGGTCTGCCCCAGAGACAGGTCATGACCTGTCTCCAGCTCGGTGAACCGGAGCTTCAGAACAGTTTCTTGACCTGTGGCCTTATAAGCAATTTCCGCCGGCTCCGTCATCATATAGAGCCGCCTCTCATGCAGCAGTATGCCGGGGCTTACCGATAACCGTTCGGCGTGTACCTCCACCTCTGCCCCAGACACAATTCCATCAGCATAATCCCTGTAGTACAGCTCCCAAAACTGCCGGGGGAAATCACGCAGATCCTCAAGCATACGGGTCTTTAGAATCCGCCCTTTATGAAACTCAGGGTAAGTATAGGTGAACATTTGCGGCGCTCCTTTCCCAGACTTGCCTTTTTTACTTCAGTCCATCAAAAAAGTCTAGTTCCGAGGATTCATTCTCATAGGCGAACAGCCTTTTGTGACCCAGCAGCAATTGCTCATCACGGCGGGCCACAGGCAGGACATGGAAACCCCAATGCGAATGATCCGCGAACACGAAGAACTTTGTCTCCCCGTTCATAATGGAATCCGTATCGTCCTGCGGAATCTTCGTACCAAAGCGGGACTGGATGTCCTCATAGACCACCTGCTCGTAATTCTCCTTACGATTGACGTATACGCATTTTTGCCGCAGGGTCCCGTCGCTGCCGCTTACATACAGCTCGACCTCGGCCGTCTCGAACGGCCGGGAAATGCTGCCGGGCAGACCGTCACTCCGCTCGAGACTGTTAATCAATACCTTCTGCCGGAGGTTGTGGGAATACGCGCTGACCGTATAAGGAATGACCGCCGCCTCATGGGTGATTTCCGCCTGAATTGCCCCCGTCTTTCTGGCACTGAGATAGCGGATCGCTCCCCGCAGGCATGCCAGCTTCAGATCAGGAACACGGCCTTCCGCCGGTTTCTGGCGGAATTCTATACTGCGCCCAGGTACGAACTCCTTCAGCGCTTCCCGGAAGACATCAATCCGGCAGGACTGGCCCGTCAGCTTAATCATCGAATACTGGCCAAGCCTTCCCTCCCGGTAGAACTCCTCCAGGAACTTGCGGACCACATCATAAATATCCGCCTTGATGAGCTGGGTGATCTCCTTGATGTTAAAGACCACATCCGGAAATTCAAATTCATCACGGAGTTCGCCGTTCCGCACCACGGACAGGAACCAGCGCTCCATCGTGGTAATCTGCAAATCGCTGTCCTGTCCGTCCTCAATGGCGGAGTGGAATCGGTTGCGTAGCATGCCGGTCTTGCGGAAGAATTGCTGCTTCATCTCTTCAGCAATCTCCCAGAGGAAATGGAAATTTCCGCGGACCCGCAAATATTCGTCCCGTGAACGATGTTCCCGGTGGGCGTAGGCCGTAGGAATAATCTGCTCCGCCTCCAAATACCGGCGGTCGAGCTCCGCATATACACTCTGGACTCCCGCTTCATCGACCTGGCGGAACACATCTGCCCCCGGTGCTGCAATCAGGCTGTCAATATCGGTTGCGGCCCGCCGTCCGGAGTAATAATCCGCGAAGACAATCTTCATGAACTGCATAATTCTGTAAGTGATATTATTGCCGCCGAAATTGGTATCCCCATTCTCGTAGGTGGTGTGGATGTCCAGCTTGTAAGCAATCTGTCCGTCTTCCACAGTAAAGCGGCAGGAGGAAAGGTCGGTTGTGCCCCCGCCGCAATCAATTACCAGAGCTTGATACGGCACGCCCTCCATAAAGGCATTGCGTTCGATACCGTCGGCAATCGTGTTGTAGAGCACTGACATTCCTTCATCGAGGGAATGCTCGCTCTCAATTTCATATTCGGGCAGAATCTCGCTGAACATCTCAAGGAACTGGGCCTTCATCTTCACAGGAGCGGACAGATGCAGCCGTTTGAACCTGCATTTGAACTGGTGCTCCGCCGTCAGAATTACATGTTCAAGGTAGGCGCGCACAATATCCAGACGCGTCACTACAGCTGCATTGCCCTGGGCATCTACTACTTCCTCCTGTTTACTGTAATCGCTAATCCAACGCTTGATGCCGCGGAAGACACTGGCCCGGCTGCTATAGCCCCCCCTGCGCATGCTCTTCAGCGCTTCATATCCGAATTCGTACAGGATATTGCCGGGTTCCGAGCAATCAGCGATGCTGACTGCTGTCGGGAGCACTTCAATCCAGTCCGTATTCTTAAAGGTTGTATCCGGAAAAGTCACATAATTAATCTCCTCCAGGCGGACACGTCCGTTCAGCAGGTCCTGGCTGCTGGGTTCCTGAATATAGCCTCTATGCAAATAAGCACCCGCCGTCGTATTGGAGGTGCCAAAATCGATGGCAAGCACGGCTTGCGTCTGTTCCAGCTCACGGATGTCGAGATGGGCTAGCGGAATTTTGGTATATTGAATGTTAACAGGCGGCAGCGGCTTGTCTGAATAATAAATCTTGTACAAATACTCCGAGTCACGCTTGCGGAAAAACAATAGACTGTACTGGCGGTTCCTGCTTCTCTCCCATCTCGCTCCACTGTCGGCGGTTAAGTAGAAGGTGCCCGGCACGGCTTCATCCTGCTCCAGATTGAAAATCCCGCACAGCTCCATACTTTCGTTCACCAGCAGTACATTGGAGTCCGTAAGCCCTCCCGCTGCAGTAACGATATAGCGGTCCAGCCTGTCCACCTTAAGCCCTTCGTACAGAATCAGACGGGCGGGAACACTAATCCCGCCATCACTGCTTAGCGGCGAGGTCATATGGCGGTGGATCGCCTGCTGAATCCGTTCGAACCCGCCCTTATGCACACGGCCGATACACAGTACATCATCCGCTCCCAGAAATTTCAGGATAATCCGGATCAACTCTTCGCGGTCCGTCTGCGGACCCAGCCCTTCTACCATCCGTTCTTTGTAGCAAATGTTGCGAAGCTGAAAGGTCGTCATGTCCATAAGCTCTGCCCGCGTATATCGGGTGGTTCCCCGAATGCGTTCACGGCTCGCAGCGTCAGGATGCAACCTGTATGTATAACCGTTCATGTTCGTAACCTCCTAGGCGGCTGCTCCCGCAGCATCTGAATCTGCCCTCTCTTCTTGCTCCTTTAATACATGGCAATGCAATCCTGAACCATCGTGTGATCCACGTCGATAATGCCGAAATGGCGTTTCCAGTAAATCTCCGTTTCGAAGCGTACCGGTAAAAAAAGCTCCAAAATCAGTTCCAGCTTCTCCCTTGTCTCCGGGCGCTCTTCCTCACCAATGTAGAGCAGCAATTCGTCCTTATCCTCACAATTCGCATATAATGTGGAACGCGGGAACATCCGGACCAGCAGTTCCCGCAGAAGATGCACCGCTTCGCCGGTATCGAACAGCCGTAGAACATGCCCGGCGATGACTTCCTGCTCTTCCCGTCCAAACAGCTTCAGCCGCTGCCGAATCCGTTCTCCGAAGACTCCCTCCTGCATTTCCCGCAGTGTGAAGCGGATTTGATATTCCCGTTTGTTCATCCCCTGCATCAGGTCCAATTCAGCCAGGAAATGAATGATCAGATCGAATAAAGTCTCACGCAGTTCGGAATCCTCAGCGTTGTTAGGATCGAACAAGTCTCTGAAAATATCGTAAAAACGATAATACGGGTTCACCTCAACCTCCTGCTCCACAGCAGCCGCATTGAGATCGGTATGGCTCAGCTCCATATAAGGTGAATACACCTTCGCCGGAACAAAGTGAATGTCGCTCCTCTTCATTCCCGCCCGCCCCGACCGAACCAGCAGATCCCAAATATAGTTCATACCCAGGCTCCTTCACAGCGGTACTCCGGAAAGACCAGTTGAACTTCAGAGACGAGGAAGCTGAGCACATCGTCACTTAGATAGGATCCGGCAAGTGACCGATCCCTGGCCACAGCTCTGAACAGAAGGCGCATCCGGTACTTATCCGTCTGTACGCGGACCTGGTCGCTGACGAAGTTGTTCAGTTCATAAGTCAGCGGAATCTCCTGTCCCGGCGGCAGAATCTTGACATCCTCCAGTTCTACCTCCCGCGAAACCTCAAATGCCCCGGTCAAACGGGCAATGCCACCTTTGGACCGAACCGGACTGCCGGCCTGCCGGACATATCTGCCGATATACCCTTCTTGTCTGCGGTTCGACAAAAGAGGATAATGCATCCGGCCAATTCCAGAATTCATGGGCCTCGTCACCTTCAGCATGGTCCAGGAATCCGATTTATCCAGCGGAGATACAACTGTAATCTCTTCCTCCGAGCGTTTAATATAACGGATATTTGCTTCCTCGCCATCTACAAGATATCCGTGTTCTGTGCCTGTTCTTCTTAGCGGCAGCACATGCTCGTAATTCACCCGGTCAGCCGCCGGAACGGGAAAGCCGCCGATCTTCATCTCCATTCTCTGAATATTCCAGATCGGCACCAGATTCATATGTTTATACGGTTCCAATTCCTCCAACTGTATGGAAATCTGCTTCACCGTCTCCTGGTTGTCCCACTCCGAACCGCAGGATATCAGGATGCAGTCCATAAATTTGTAGGCATAAGGGATGTGGACTGTTTTCCACGGCAGGCTGTTTTTACGGAATATCCGGTACAGTTCTTCAATGCGTTCGGTGTACATTGAGCTCTGCTTCAGCCGGACTGTTATCTCATACCGGCCTCCGCTGGTGATCATCTCACCCTTGAACTGGCGCTTGCTCCGGGTAAGCGAGCGAATCTGTGAGGTATCGCACTGGAGGAACAGCGTACATAACTTCATTTCCTCCTGCTTCGATAAGGCAGCCGCAACTTCCGCCAGATTGATAAACTGCGGCTCTGAATCGCCTGGGACCATGGGGTACAGGAATTCATGCAGTGGATCAAGCTCTTCGCGGGGACAGAGTGACGCATACACATCATGCCGCACCTCCTCCGGCTCCAGTTCATTGAAGACGCGCTCCTCAATTTGCCGGTTCAGCGTCTCCTGATATTCCACCAGATTCAGAAATAAACCAGTCATTACATCCTTCAGCATCCGGCGCTGCTCCAGATCCTCCATCTTGTTCAGACGGTCACGAATGATATCTTTCATGGCTGCACCTCCTCTTCAGCGGATTTCTGGACCGTTTCCTCTTTTGGCAGCGCGGCATCTACGCCGCTGCCCGGTTCTGTGCCCGCTGCACCTTTTGCGGCACTTTCCTCTAAACCCTTACCAGCTTCATTATTACTTGAATTTCCTGTGATATTTCCGTTGTTATCCGTACTTTCATCTGGAGTCACCAGAGGCAAACCCATACTTCCCGTAAGGTCTGCAGTTCCGGCAGCATTCGGATCTACAGCAGGTACAGGCGGGTTCAATTTCTCTTCCAGCTTGGAGATCTTGCGTTCCATTGCCAGTACCCGTTCCAGCATATCAATACTCTGATAGACCTCTTGCGCCGCTGCGTAAGCATCGAGCGCCCCGCTGTAATCAGCGGCTTCATTGTAACGGTCGCCCTTGGCTTCCAGCTTATCAGCCTGGAGCTGACTTACTTGCCGCTCCACATCCGATTTTTTGGCTTCCGCCGTTTCCAGCTTGGTTGTAATTTCGGCAAGAGCCTCTTTATAAGCGTTCTCCGTGGCGGAGGACCGCGCCCGCAGGTACAGCGTAATGGCTCCGCTGGAGTCCCCGTTCTGGAATTTGAGATCTGCTTCCCGAAGCCAGTCCTGTACCTTCTGGAAGGCGTTCATCTGTCCCAGTCTGTCCTCAATCGCCTGCCGCTTGAAGATACTGTACGGCTCCGAAAGTTCCAGCGCTTTGGTATAGCTCGCTTTGGCTTTTACAATATCCCCCTCCTTGAGGTGGGCTTCGCCGTCAACCAGCTTTTGCGCAGCCGCCATTTTGTCTGTCAGCAGCTTTTTATGAATCCGGTCCTTGAGCTTGATCGAGTTGTTGCGGCCCAGACTATAGTCGGATACTGCCTTGCCATACTCCTGCTCTGTAACATACACGTCAGCACTCTGTTCATACTGGAGCATATCGGCAGCTAATTCGGCCTTCTTAGCCGCACTTTTGACCTTATAGAAGATCCCGGCGCCACCTACCAGAAGCACCGTCAATAGAATAATAAGAATGCGTTTGATCCATTTCTTGCGGTTCTTCGGCTCTTCCTGATAGGTCTTATTAGCGTAGATACATGCTGCCGTATAATTGTCTATCCGCATCCGCTGTTTGCTGAGCATGACTTCCTCAAGCGTATCCGCCAGCATGACCGGATCATTAGCCGCCTGGACAGAATCAATCATCTCCGCATCCTCGACAGCCTGCCACAACCCGGAGGTGCACATCACCAGCACATCGCCATCTGCCAGCGGAATCTTCCCGGAGACATAAGGCTTCAGCTTGCCCGGCATCCCGGCATATTGCAGCAGATTGCCACGCTCATCATTCGTATCGATCTTGTCCTCGGCAATTTGTCCTTCGTCTGCCATCTGCTGGGCAAGGCTGTGGTCCCGGCTTTTCAAGATCAGGCGCTCCCCGCGAAAATGATAAAGTCTCGCATTCCCGGCCGATGCCCATACCATCTTCGTATAATCCGTCACCACAATTAGTATACTGGCCTTCAGACGGACTCTTCGGCTCTCATAATGCAGCCACTCATGGGCAATCCGGATGTAATCGGTCAAACGCCGCCGGGAGAGGGTGGGTTTCTCCAAAAAGCTCTCCAGAATCGTCTGCACAATCATTTCGGCACTGTGAGCCTCTTCATCTGAATCCAATCCGTCGGCAATGATATAACAGGCCTTATCCTCCAGCTCAACGCACCCGAAAAAATCCCGGTTAGTCATAAAAGAACCCGATTCGGAGACGAAACTCATTAAAAAATCGCTGTTCTCCTTCCTCATGCGTATCCCCATTTCCCGTATTGATGATTTATGCTATGTACCCGGCGGGACATCTCCTGTTCTACCAACGCCTCTCCACAATAATGACTGTAGCGTTATCCTGATGTACAAGCCTTTTCTCCTCTATCAAATCAATCATGGCCTGAGCAGCATCATAGGGTGACAGCGGCCGGGACAGTATCGTCTCCATTTCCATTTCCGTGAGCGTGTTGTATACCCCGTCGCTGCACAGCATAATCTTGTCTCCCTTATACAGCTGAAAAGGTTCTTCTGCCAGCTCCATGCTCCTGAAATTCTCGGACCCGAGATAATTGACCAGAGTCTTGCGCTGCGGATTGCCTAGCGCCTCCGACTCGGTAATCTCACCGGACAGATACTGTTCCTGCAGCGTATTCTCCAGCGTATGCTTATGGTTAACCGGAATCAGAATACCGCCGCGGTATACGAACAACAGGCTGTCCCCTACCGCCCCCCAGTAGAGCATACTACTGCGGATCAGCGCCGCTACCAGCGTGGTCCCTCCCTGCACTCCGTGCAACTGGTTCATGATCTCTCCATTGGCGTTCATTGCCGCATCACCGAAGAATTCCGGCGGATCGGGGAAGCGCTCCAGTTCCCGAAATTCTTTGACAAAAGTATGGACGGCCGCCGTACTGGCCACCCTTCCCCCGCTCAAACCGCTAATTCCATCCGCAAGCACAGCCAGCAATCCGAAAGGCATATTGACCGTCGCAAAATAGTCATCCTGCTCTTCACGCGCACCGATCGTCTGGCCGTTCCCGATTCCGTCCCCGGAACCGGTGCCAGCCTTCGGCATCTTTTGAATACGATGCCTGAACATAATCAGCGGCCAGATCAGCAATATCCAGACAACAATCATCCAGTATGGGGTCAATGCACTATCATCCAGCAGTTGCTTCAGCGTATTCATTGCTGCTGCTCCCATTCAAAGTGAACACCGCACAGGGGAACAAAAATAAACTTGCTTCGTCCCAGCTGAATAACATCATAAGCAGCCAGCTCTACCGGGGAATATACCGCCTCGTTATTGTGATAGGCAAGTCCGGAAGCATCACCGGGCAGCAAGTAGAAATTGCGTTTCTTCGGATCATAGACAATCACCGCATGATTGCGTCTGGAGATCGTATTGTCACCCAGAATGCGCACATGCATCTCTTCCGAGCGGCCGATAAAATTCTTCTCCGCCATAATCCGGTAGTCCTGTCCCATTTGTGCCCCTTCAATACAGACCAGCCAACCCGTCACCGGTTCAATTCCGGTAGCCTCTCCCAAATACGGCATCGTTCTGTCATCTTCGGAAGGACGGGACGCCATAGCAATGGCTGCTCCCTTGCTGCCGGACGGAGCCGGGCTCTCCACGGTAAGATTACAGTAAGGACACGTGTTGCCGTGTCTTCTTGTGCTGAACATATGTCCGTTAGCGCATCTTGTCAGACTCATTCGCTCTCATACCCCCGCATGTGTTGTTCATTTCACCAGAATCCTCGTGTTGGCAATATAAATTAAGTCCCCCGCCTCAAGCAGGCTGGGTTCCTCGATTTCCAATTTAACTGCTTTGCTCTGATTGCTTTTCCGTATACCCACACCGCTGGAGGATTCAATATCCTCTATGTACCATTTGCCGGATGCTTTGTTCAGCACAGCATGCTGGGCGCTGATCAGAGAAGCATAAGGTGTATCTGACAGATCTATATCCGCTTCACCGTGCCTTGAGCTTTTGCCGATCAGAACACTTGTCTCGCCTTCTATGTACCATTCCTTTACACTTTCACCGTCTTCACTCAGCAGCACCAGCTTTACAACCTTGCTGCCGGGTTTGACCTTATTCTGCACCTTGATCTTCTTGGGTCTTGTTCTGACTGCAATTATGACTACTGACAACAAAAGGATTGCTGCCGCAACCACCTGTGCCCCCCTAACCTTTGCAACCACAAATATGTAATAGAATATTACAGCCGAGATGGCTGTTATCAATAGATCCAGCACCAGGGTCCAGACCGACCTTCCTTGTTTCACTCCCATAACCTCCGCCTTACCGGGCTACGCCCCAGAATGACTGCCGGATCACTTCTTTCGGATTCCAAAATAGCGCTCAAACAGCTCCGATGACTCCATACTTTTTGCTGGCTCAGAGCGTTTGGGGATGCTCCGGTCACTCTCCTTTTTCGGCTGGAAACCAAAAAAACGTTCGAACTGCTCTTCCATATTTCCCGGATCAAAACTGACCCGCTCCTTGCCTGCGGATGGCTTCTCCGGCGGCTCTCCGGATGCCCGGGTTGTACGCGACTGCGACTGATAAGCCGTCCTTGACTCTTCATTACCTAGTACCTTATAGGCCTCATGAACCTGCTTAAACCGCTCGGCGGCCTGCGGATCTCCTCCGTTCGTATCGGGATGATACTTTTTGGCCAGCTTCCGGTAAGCTTGCTTCACTTCGGCGGATGATGCATTTGGGGCAATACCAAGCACTTCATAATAATCTGTCAAACGCCTCACCGCTTCCCGTTACGATTTAGAGATAAATAAACATTAAGAGGCGCATAAAGGCCCCTTAATGTTCTGAACATCAGGCAGACACAGCCAGCCCGATGTCCCAGTCCGATTACCTAATATTAGGCCGAGAATCCGCCATCGATTTTGGTAAGTTCGGTTTTGTCTTTCTTTTGTTTGATGTACAGTGTGAACTCACCAACACCTTCGGTGTCCCCGTAACGTTCTGTGTAATCCACAACGAATGCGTTAGGGAAATGGATCTTGCGCACTACTTGGTCTGCTGCAATAACTTCAAGCGTTACTTTGCGGTAGCAGTCCGCTTTTTCAGCAGGAACAATAGACCAGAGCGCCAGCTTGATGGTGTCATCTGCATTATCGCCGTCAGTAGCCGTGATAATTTTACCAGTGATGCGCAGGGTTGCTCCAACATCGGTCGATCTTGCGTTTGAATCATCCGGAGTGTCCGTGTCGTACACAACAGAACGAATATTGTCCATTCCCAGTTCGATTGTTTCTGCACCTTCAACTTTTAAAATAAAACCCATAAATAAAAAACCTCCTCGAAAAATAGTGTTGAAATATGTATAAAGGCTAGCTCGGATGAACAAGCCTCTGATACCTTAATAAGTTCTGTAATATAATCTTTTATCGTTGTTATATGAATGATTAAGCCTTAACAGTGCTGGTTCCCTTGGTTATCATGACCTCAAGATTCTTCACATTGCCGTTGAAGACCAGATCTATATGGCACAGGTTGCTCTTCTCGTCGATAATATAGCTCATATCATCGCCTTCTTGAATGATCGAGTTAACCGATCCGCGTTTGCCCAACCAGCGGCTCTTCTGGCTGCTCGGATTGTTGCTGAAGAACTTCACTATGTTCTCATGCTTGAAATCTCCGGTCTGGAAGCGCAGGAAACGTTCGATATAGGTACTCACCTGTGTTTTGTAAATGGAATCATATCCGTCCTCTGACATAGCCATACTTCTCGATTTATATACGGTAATCCGTTTGATATCCGTATCCTGAAGCTGTGCGTTCTCAGAGGAGAAAATAAATCCGAAGTTCTTGCGGTTAATGGAGTCCTTGATTGTATTCGTGAACCCCGAGATTTCCTTGGTCATCGTTGTTACGGAGCGCAGACTGTTGTCTCCCGCTTCGATATCGAAGCGTACTCCCGGAAATTCCCGGTTTACATTCTTAAAGTTGCTTCTCAGATATTCAGGACATTGATAAGCAGCTACAATACCAGCGGCAACATAAGCGGCTCCGATATAGACACCCTCGATCCAAAGCTTCAGAATGTCTTCTTTATCCTTGGACAATTCCACACCGTTCTCGGTCTGCAGCATTCTGCTGTCAATGATAACTCCGGACTTCTCCTTAGGAATCACCGTGAAATTCGGTGCACTCGGGATCGCAAATTCACTGTATTCCTTCCGTGTCAATCCTGCACATTTGTCAATGTACTTGTCGATTCCGGCAGTAGCCATACTGCTGAATGTAGTGTCCTCGCCGGACTCGAAGCTGAAGAACAACTGCACCTTGTAGTCCTTGATGACTTGGAGCAGCATTGTAAGTGATTCCATGCTGTTGCCATCCTGCTTGACCACTTTGTCGTTTCCGCGAAAACGTTCCCGGCTAACTTTGACCTTGCCGGTTGTCTCTAGCTCAACGGAAGGAACAATCCCGTACCAGATCGTATCGGAGAATTCATTTTTCGAGTTCACTGTGTTCAAATATGTCTCCAGCCGCGGGATATTGCTGCTCTTCACGAGCATATCCAGCTTGCTGTTGGCAATCAGCATCGAAGGCTGCATCCCTTTGTTTTTAACCGCATACTGGTCGAAGAACATCTTAACACCCAGTATTTTTTCCACTAACGGCTTAACCGTCTTGACGAAATCATCTTTGGCATTCTTATAGAATTCCAGGTATGTATTGTAATTCTGTACTTCCAGTGCGGCGTTGACTTCAGCCCGGACCGCCGGAAGCGGACAGAATGTGCGTACTACCAGGTCCTGCACATAAGTAGACGGAGATTCTGACAAAGAGCCGTAATCTTCAGCAAATACCTGTGTGAGATCTGTATTCGTGCTTTCATCCAGAAGCATGAGGTCGGTACTGTCACTCTTGGGAGCCTCGATGATCTTCAGTTCACCGCTCTCGCCGATGGTAAGCTGGCCTACTTGAATCAATTCGGAAGATGTATCCTCCTGCGCCCGGCCGAGCAGCAGCCGAGTCTTGATATCCTCGATGGCCAGCGGCAGCATAGCCATGACATTGTTATAGTTGCGGCTGGCTTCCTCGAACATAATATTCAGTTTATCGCCGACATCCAGTTTTTTGGGATCTCCGTCATCCAGCTTGTCGTACTGGCCGTACATGTAGTGAATCTCTTTGCGGACCTGGCGGATATCATCCATAACCTTCTTTGGAGAGATCATGTCCAGCAAATTTTCAAATTTGAAATCAACATTCGTAATCCCTTGGCTTCTTTTCGTATCGATCAGTGTGAACAACATTCGCAGGAAGTCATTGCTCTGATCAATCTTAATCTCCGAAATGGTATCATCCGGAATGCCTTCAGGCTTCTTAAGCGTATACATTACTTTCTGGTTCGCCGCATTAAAAAAGGAGTAAATGCTCGGTGAAAACTTGTCGAGGAACTCATCAAAATTGTGCACAAGAAGATGCTCATTAATCTCTTTGATCTTATCGTCACTCAAGCTGTCGATACCTTTTACATCCCCGACGATGGTGATCAAATCGAGCTTTTCCGGGTTGATTTCCTCAAAAAGCAAGGTTCGGTTCGTTTGATTGATAATGTCCATTCAGGCAGCATCCCATGTTAAAAAAGGCTCATGAGGATGCCTTCCCCCCTCCATTATTTTCTGTTACCCGGCATGCATTCGTGAGTCTTTGGTTACACCATTCGACTAAATACTGCCATTTGAAGCGATATTTTTTAGATTCATGGGACCCATCTTAACCAGTAAAGATAATTTTTGTCAATATAAAGGCATATAGTTCCATTTAATCATTTTTATGACTAACTAGACTAAAAGGACTATTTTGTAATTTTTCCTTATTTTCCCTCAATGAGCCACCGATGATAACCTTATCCCAGCATTTTATGGAGCTGCATCAATAACTTTAGGCCTAAACAGATACAAGGGGGGATTCCGCAGCTTATGTACTTTAGATCACTCAGGAAAATTGTAGTAGTGATAATACTGATTTCAGGTTGCTTGGCAGGAAACGGCGGGACTTCCAGCTACGCATCATCCGGCAAGAACAATTCCGCTTCGGCAGGAGGTCTGGATGCCATGTTTGTGCTGGATGTCAGCTACTCCATGAATCAGACGGACAAGGACCGGATAGCCGATGAAGTTATCCGCATGTTCATGGATATGAGCGGGGGGCAAAAAACCAGGCTGGGCTTCGTGGCCTACAACGACCGGATCACCTCTTCTGTCCCGCTCACGGATATTACGTCTTCCGGCGCACGACAGCAATTACGGAGCAAGATCGACAGCTTGAAGCGGACTGGCTACACAGATCTTGGCCTTGGACTGCGGCGCGGCGCTGAACTGCTGGCGAAATCCCGGGCAAACGGTAGACAACCCTTCCTCATCCTTCTCTCCGACGGAGAGACCGATATTGGGAACAACTCCGGTAGACGGACTTTTGCTGATTCTGCAAATGATGTGGACAAAGTTATTAACATGGCCCGAAAGTCAGGATACCCGATTTACACCGTTGGCCTTAATAATGGAGGCAAGGTCAATTCAAGTGAATTGGAGCGGATCTCAAGTGAGACGGGCGGTACCTCTTTTATTACCGGAAGTGCAGACGATTTGCCTGAAATATTTAACCAGATCTTTGCCAGTCAGATTCAATCCGTACTTACATCCGTAGCAGCCGTTACAGCAAATGGCTCCCTTCAGGAAAT
This sequence comes from Paenibacillus sp. FSL L8-0340, assembly GCF_038593145.1. Lineage (NCBI taxonomy): Bacteria > Bacillati > Bacillota > Bacilli > Caryophanales > Paenibacillaceae > Paenibacillus > Paenibacillus sp. FSL L8-0340. The sequence continues at coordinate 2,387,880 of NZ_CP151967.1, read as the reverse complement.
CACAGTGGAGATTCCAAACTCCAGCATGGCTGACGCCAATATTATCATGTTGTCGGAGCATCCGGTAACGGAGGCCCAGCTCTATTACAAATCAAGCAATGTAAGCTTCATTCAATCGGATAAATACTCGTTGATGAAAATCGTCAAGCCGGTTAAAGGCAATTTCGTGCTGAAATTCCGCGGACATGCCGGTGATCTTGTCAAAATCAATCTGCTTGGAAATTACAATATGCGTGCCGAAGCCGCTATATCCGGCGGACAAAAGGTGCTCAAAGGACAAGCTACCGTCTTCGAGGCTGCACTATACGGAATAAACGACCGTTCTAAAGTTCAGGATACCGATATTTACAATCGGCTAAAAGCAGAACTGATCGTAACACCCAAAGAAGGCAAAGTTGAACGGATTCCACTAACCAATACGGGAAGCGGCTTTAAGGGCACCTACATATTTCCTAAATCAAATACATACCAATACCATATCCGTGTAGACGGTTCGGATTTCTACAGAGAAGGCAAGACTGCAGTCATCGAGATTAACAATCTGCCGCCGGTCGCTTTGAATAAATCCATTGATTTATCCAAGGATGACGGAGCTGTTAAGCTTGACTTAACCAGCTACTTCGAAGATCCTAATAAGGATTCGCTTACTTATACCGTGGATACAGAACAAGGAGATCGGAGCCTGGCTCAAGCAGACATCAAAGATGGACAACTCTTATTGTCTTCGCTGCATTCAGGAAAGTCCTATCTCTCAGTAACAGCCACAGATGATGAAGGCGCCAAAGTAACCGCCCGAATCCCTGTACATATCACTTCCATGGTGGAAAAGATGCTGCGTATTGGCGTACTCTCCGTACTGTTGCTGATCGCTGTTGGACTGCTGTACTGGTTCGTGCTGCGGCCAAAGCCAGTATTTCGCGGCAGACTGGAAGGTTATTTCCTAAGTACTGCAAGCGGTACGGATATTCCTGTGACCCACTGGCCGATGACCTCGTTTCAACAGCGCAGGATGAATCTGGCTGAATTGCTTAACATGATGGAGATCCGGGAACATGTTCCGGAAGCAGGGAATATCTGGTTCAAAGCCGGCAAGAATGAAACCTTGATCGTCCGGCATGATTCCCGCTGCACCGTCGTACATGGGCGAACCCCTGTGGAGCGTGGCAAGCAGGAAGTCCTTGAATACAACGACCGGCTCTATATTACGTTCGAAGATGGTCTGACGGAGATTGAGATTCGTTATAAGGCCATTAAGCCAAAAACTAATATTTATGTAGGCCAGCAGAGGGATTCGGAAGTTATATAAGCTGTGGAGAATAACCGGGGATTCCGTGCGAGAGCTGCTTCCAGGCAAAAGAAAAGTGACCCTCAAGTCAGGATCACTACCGGTTACCGTATGGGACAACCTTTAGAGGTTGTCCTATTTCTTTCCGGACGACAGATCCATCGCTGCCTTCCCAAGTACTGCTGTACCTTTCCACTTCCATAGAAAAGACTGAACTTGCAGTGCCCTCCTGAACTTGGCGAGTGACGGGCAACGCTGTTCCTGGCGCATGGCCAGTCCCCAATGAACGGTTCGCGACAGCCAGCGGCTGACTTCCGGATTCTTGGTCCTAACCGCAGGAATTTGTTCATCGAACAAGCGCAGCTTCACATCGGCAGGTGCTTCACCACAGAAGCAATAATGTAATAACGCAGCCAGACTGAATATATCAGACATCTCATTATGAGGTGACAATTCAGAGTAAAGCTCCAAGGGAGAGTAGCATGCTGATGTAAAGATTGTCTGCTTCTCCCCTTCCTTAAGCGGAAGCCGGACTGCAGACCCAAAATCAATAAGCTTCGGAGTGCCATCTTCCATAATCATAATATTGGAGGGCTTAATATCCCGGTGAATAATGCCTTGAGTATGTATGTATTCCAGCGTCTCCACCAACGGTAGTAAGGTATGATTGATGAATAACGCGCGGTCAACCGCTCCACGTGCACTCAGCCACTTATCCAGAGATGTTCCCTGGCAGTATTCCATAATAATATATCCTGTCCCGTTAGCTTCCAGATGAGCAAGATACTTCAGAAGATGAGGATGCTTCAATTCAGAAAGAAGCTCCGCCTCTTGCATAAACGAATGCAGAAGCTCATCATATTTGTCCAGACTATTCCCCAATCGAATTTCAACCGTACGCTTATCAGCTTTTCGCCGGGCCAGCACCGCCGGATAAAACTCCTTAATTGCGACTGGTTTTCCCGTCTCCTTTTCCCTTCCCAAATAGACGATTCCAAGCTCACTGCGTGATATTACTTTTTTGATCTGATAGACGCCATTCAGCAATGTGTTACGCGGCAAGGCAGAAGCATTTGATTTTCCGTCCACAGCCAGCCCTCTCTTTTGTTAGAATTCTATTAGACTGCATGCAAATCGAGTGAATATGAATATTGCATTATTCGTATATGATGTTTATCGACCGCTGTTGCTCAATTTTTTAATCAGTCACCAAAAAAATATAAAAATGTTGTCAAAAATCTCTACCGGACAAGTCACATATATATTTATACCTTTTTACATGCCATTCTTGCAATCTTTTTCTCCTTTGTTAATATCATCCTTTATTAAGATTCATACACAACACATCACCCGGGCAAGTATGGTTATATACAAATTCGCCATTGTAACATCCAATGTCTGGAAATATACTTAAGTGGTATCGTGCTGAAAGCTATTACCATGCAGAGCGGCACGAATAAGCGAGTTCCTGTGAAAGCGCTTAGATAGATTAGGTATCCTTGCATGGTGCTAATAATTTCAAGGAGGCATATATGTATGCTGTTTACGCCAGGCATTACCGACTGTTCACCGGCAGAGGTAGGTTATGATACTTCGAGAATCGGGGTTTTGCACAACCACTTCCAGAACCTGATTGATCAAAATAAAATCCAGGCCGCAGCTTACTGCGTCTCAAGGTATGGAAAGACATTTATGCACGGTGCTATGGGACCGCTTTCGTTCCGGGAAGACAGGGCCGAGCCGCTTTTACCGACAACTGTTCATAATATCGCATCCATTACTAAAGCCGTTACCTCAGTAGCAATGGCCAAGCTTGTGGAGGACGGTATTCTCCGGTTTGACCTTCCTGTCAGCACGTTCCTGGAGCAGTTTAACGTGGACCCTTTTAACAAAATCGATATTTACAGCCTTCTGACCCATACCTCGGGCCTGTTTCCCGACTGTGCGGGCAGCTTAGTTCCCTATCATAAATCTTATTGGCAATTAATCGGTGAATATTTCGAAAAATATAACCCTGAGAATGGGGATCCGGACTGGATCACAGCCGCGCTGAGCTGCGGGGTCAATAAAAAAGTCGGCGAGGAATGGCAGTACTGCTCATTTGGCTTCTGCCTGCTCGGAGAAATCATCAAGAAAGTGACTGGCGTAACCGCGGAACAGTACATAGAAGAGCAAATCCTGAAGCCTCTTGGCATGAAGGATACTGTTTGGGAACTGACGCCGGAGCTAGCCAGACGCGCCATTATAAGAAACGAGAGACGTGAGAAGCGGCTGAACGATCTAATTAACGGTAATCTGCCTGAAGTCTCTCCAGAGGAAAAGCTGTGGGATACAGTCTCCAGCACCGGCGGAGGCCTTGCCTCTACGCCAGCCGACCTCATCCGGTTCGCCAACATGCTCCTAGGTATGGGAACACTGGGCGATACCCGTATCGTCGGCCGCAAAGCGGTTGAGAAGATCACGACCCGCACCCTGTACGGGGTTCCCGATTATTGCTGGGATAACGATGTCAAAGACCGGAGCTATGGCATTGGACTGGATATGAGGAGAGGCCCCGCCTTCCTCTACTCTCCAACCAGCTATTTTCATGAAGGCGCTGGAGCCTGCTGCATGGCCATCGACCCTACAGAGCAGCTTGCCGCTGTATGGTTTGTGCCTTTTACCGGTGATAATTGGTACGCAGAGGGCCTATTTAATGTAACTAATATCATTTGGTCTGGACTCACCTGATGAATAGCCTGCAACGCAAATGGCTTATTTGCCGGACGGTGGCGGAGGTAACTTACAAGGAATGGAGTGCCTACCGCACTCACTCCATGGTGTCCATTATCGTCGGTCCTGTATATTTTATGGTGCAATATTATATCTGGACGGCGGTATATGGAGATCATGCTTCGCTCGGCGGTATCGGACTCCCCCAAATGATCCGCTATTTCGGCGCTACTGCGCTTATCGGTTACCTGGTCATGGATTTTGCCGATTGGAACTTATCCATGCTTGTGCGCACCGGTAAGTTTCTTACCTTTCATTTGCGCCCGATTCATCACCGTTCTTTCGCTTTGTTTCAGAAGATCGGGCATCGGTCTCTCGGTTTCCTGTTTGAATTTTTACCCTGCCTCTTGATCTTCATTTTTATTTTTGGAGTTGATATGCGGCCGGCAAGCTTTCCATGGATGCTTCTGTCGGTGCTGCTTGCCTTTCTAATGATTTTTTATGTGAACTACATGATCGGCCTGACTTCATTTTGGCTTGTCCAGTCAGCTGGAATACGAAGCGCTTTTATGCTGGTGTCGGGTATTTTTTCGGGTGCGCTTATTCCGCTTGATTTTTTTCCGCACTGGCTTCAGGTGATCCAGTTCTTCCTGCCGTTCCAGTACATGGCCTACCTGCCTGCAATGGTTTTTACCGGCCATTACTCCCTTGGAGGCGTTGAGCTTTCCATTGAGCAAGCCGTGGGCATACAGGCGGCGGCCTTGTTCGTTACGTTCGGATTAAACGAGCTTGTTCGCCGTCTGGCCATGAAGCAGTTTACTGCTGTCGGCGCGTGAATGCCCCCATGAAAGGACAGTTTTTTACATGAAACGGTATCTGGATATTTACAGGCAGTGCATGTATTCTGCTTTGCAGTCGGCTGTGGCCTATCGTATGAATTTCATTATCAGCAGTCTGATCACCCTGGCCGGCAACATTCTGTTTCCGCTGGTGACCCTGCTTATTTACCGGGCGGGCACCAGCTTTCCCGGTTGGAGCTTGTTTGAGGTGTTGTTGATCCAGTCTGTATTCACCATGTCCAGCGGCCTTTCTAGCCTTATTTTCGGCGGCGTTCTCTGGACCACAATGTCGCATGTCCGTGAGGGAAGCTTCGAGGTTATTCTTATGAAACCGCTGAATCCGCTGTTTTTTATTGTTGCCACAACATTTTCTACCGAAAGTGTTGGCCTGTTTCTGGGCGGGGTTTCGCTATTCATATTCTCCGCTATGCATGTCGGCACCATTCCGGTCCTATTCTGGCTCCAATTTGCCGGGATGTTTATCGCAGGGACGGCGGTCCTGGCAGGACTATCTCTAATGATGGCCGCTATGTCCTTCAAATGGGTGGGCAACTCGAGAATTTCCGAACTTGCTGACAGTGTGCTGCACATTGGAAAATATCCGCTGCCCATATTTCCGAAGGCTGTACAAGCTTTGGCCACGATGATAATTCCTGTGGGAATGGTAGGCTTCTTCCCTGCTTCCGCTCTCCTAGGACGGGTGCATGCCAGCGATTTCGCTGCTGTTCTGCCCTGCTTTTTATTTCTGGCGGCAGGAGTATGGATTTACCGGCATATGATCAGATTGTACGAGGGGGTAGGCGGATGATGCCGGTTATTGATGTGAAGCATTTGACTAAAACGTATAAAACCTATAAGCGGGGCGCAGGTATGGGTCAGACCTTTAAGAGCTTCTTCCAGCGTGAAGAGGTCGTGGTCAACGCCGTCAACGATATCAGCTTTGCCATTGGGCAGGGGGAAATCTGCGGTATTCTGGGTCCCAATGGGGCGGGGAAATCAACGGCGATCAAAATGCTCTGCGGTGCGCTGTTTCCCACAAGCGGTGAAATTCAAGTTCTTGGTTATTCGCCTGCCCGGGACAGGAAGCGCTATGTCGGCAAAATCGGAGCCGTATTCGGTCAGAAATCCCAATTGATCTGGGACATTCCGCCTATCGACAGCTTCAACATGAACAAGGCAATCTACGGAATCGCCAATCAGGACTTTAAACGCCGTCTGGAAGAGCTGACGGGGATGCTGGATATTGCACATGTGATTGAAAAGCCCACACGAGTGCTGTCCCTTGGCGAACGAATGAAATGCGAATTCGTCATGGCTATGCTGCACCGGCCGGAGGTTTTGTTTCTGGATGAGCCGACCATCGGGCTTGATGTGATCGCCAAGGTCAAAATCCGCGAATTCATTCACCAGATGAACAAGAAGCATAATATGACGTGTATTCTGACCACCCATGATCTTGAGGATGTGGAGGAGCTTGCCCACCGGGTCATTGTTATTAACCACGGGGAAAAGGTTTTTGATGAATCGCTTCAGCAGCTGAAGCTTTTTCTGGGGGATAAGAAACGGGTCAGTTTTACTTTTGCAGAGTCTGTGCACAAAACCATCTTCGACAATGCCTACACCAAGGTGGTCGAGCGCCCGTCAGACTTTCAAATTACGCTTGAAGTGGATACGGCACTTATTTCAATCAGCGATTTTATTGAAGAAATCTCCAGGAAGCACCGCTTCTCCGACATTTCGGTCAAGGAACTGCCGATCCAGCAGGTGGTCATGAATATTTATGAGAATGCGGGTGGGGTGCCCGGCTAGCGGTTTGACTCCTGCTGGATCATATTACTGTAAGGTATGGTGAAGGAGTCGTGTGAATTACTACGGACCTAGGAGCCTTTATTTCCACCATAAACACTGTTTTGTCTACCTTCCGGACTCAGATGCAGCTAATTGCTGACCTTCCGCGTGAAACATGCCTGATGGAGGGGAATAAGTGCAGCACGGTCCGTTAGCATTGCTAAATGTGTCAATTAGAGAAAATAAAGGCTGTGGGTCCGAAGTTCAGGAGAAGGAATTCAGGGACTCGATAACCTATCGCAGAAGCTGGTGTTTGGGGCTTAGGGTTGGATCAGGCGGGCGCGAAATAGTACCAACCCATTGCTTTTTCTTCCTCGCACATCACTTAATCTGGCCTTCTTTTAGCAAATACTGTACAGCACTTTGGAGTTCTGCCTGCACCTTCTTGTATTCTATGGCTTGCCAGGTTCTAAGCAGGGGCACAAAACGGGCATTGCCTGTCCCTTTGATCTTCTCAATCAGTAGAAGGATCATTCCGCGATTGCGATCCTTAAGCGTTTCTACATAAGAATAGTCATGCCCGTCCAGCAATGAGCCAAGCTTGAGCAGTAACTCCTCAGCATATGTTTCACGTTATATAGCCCACCCTTTTTCCGAAAAAACTATCAACGGCAATCTGTCGCTATATTCGATTTCCAGATACCCTTTGCGGATCATCCAGTCGATTCGATGCATAATATCCTCCAGCTTCAATTCATGATAAAAGTCATAGACGGGAGATAGCTGAAGCTCATGCTTTAGCACACTCTTGTCTTTAGAGCCTTTCAGAATTTTGGCGAGCAGGTTCCTCCCTCCAGTCATAATTAGTTCATCAGCAGCACGAAGGATGGCTTTGATCTCTTGGTCTGCCAGAGTGCGAATATCTCCAGAATCCAACTGAACTTTGACTTTCGGGCTTTTTTTGCCCATCACGTCTCCTCCTACCCATTGGGATGTACATGTACTTTTATACATTACCAAATCTCTAAATCCGTTGTAAATAATAAAGGGGAAAATCCGCTCTCCCAAGATTCCCCATATTCTGCTATGCTAATATAATTACAAAGAACAAAGAAGCAGGAGGCGCAAGTAGAACAATGGATGCATTTCAATATGAGCTTACTTCAGAGACTGCAATCAATCTGAAATATGAATATGGAGGTGAATACTTCACGTTCAGCCTGTACCGGGATGACAGGGGATGGGTTCTTCACCCTTTTGATGGTATGCTGCTGGGGAATCAGGCGATGTGCACTCTTGTCGTACAAGAGTTGTTCAAGCACAAGCCTTTTCAGGTAATGCTGGCGAAAGAAAGTATTCTTTTTTCCGATATACGTTCCACCGTTAACCTCGAGAATGTTAACACTCCGATTGCTGCACGCAATGAGCGGGAGTCACACGATAGCCCGGCCGATGACATGATGGATTTTGTTGAGCAGCACACGGTTGAAGAGGTCATTGATTACGAGTGTGGGCTTATCGGAAGCCGCATTTCGTTTTATAAGGAAATCCTGCAGCGTATGTTCATGGACAATCTGGGTCCTTCGGATCCGGAGTTCCAAAAGGTGCAGGATATTGTACGTATTTACGAACATTCCTTGGAGAAGCTATCCAGTCTGAACGGCCCGAATCTCGACGCCGGAAGACGTGGCAGATTCTAACCTGCTCAGGTATTGATCCAGCGCTACTAATCTTTTGAAAGGCTGATTCTAATGACATTTGATCTGATTAAGGGACAAAAATGTAATTTAACGAAAGACGAGCCTTTACTTACCCGTATTATAGTAGGAATGGGCTGGCATAATACCAGATCTGAGGTTGAGGTTGATTTTTCTGCTTTTTTGCTTACGCCGGCCCAGACAGTCTCTAAAGATGACGATCTTATTTTTTATGGCAACCCTTCTGCTGCGAATCAATCCGTAGCTGTATTACTGTCCGATAAAAGAGCCTACGCGGGGTTAACCGATAACACCCAAATCGCTGTTGAGCTTCGGCAAATTCCTACGGACTACGAACGGATTGCATTTGCGCTAACGATTTATGAGGGTGAAAAGCGGCAGCAAAACTTCTCGCTACTGGACGATGCGTATTTACGGATTATCAACGCCGCTGATGGAACAGAACTTATCCGCTACAGGCTAGGTAAAGCTTTTTCTGTAGAGACCGCCATTGTCGCCGGAGAAATCTATAGATACAATAATGAATGGAAGTTCAGCGCTGTGGGTTCCGGATATGCAGGAGGCTTAGCTGCCTTATGCGAAAGTTATGGAATAAAGGTTAATAACATAGTGCCGTCAGTTCTACCCTCTAGCCCAGTAATTCAATCGCAGCAGTCACCCATTCCTCTCCCAGAGCTGCGGTCACGGCCTAAGGCCCCTCCTCTAGATCTCAATACCATCTTGCTTAAGAAACGCGGGGAGATGATCAATCTCCAGAAAGGGACGGAATCCCTGGGCGAGGTACTGATTAATCTCAACTGGTATCAAAAAAAATCATCGGGCTGGTTCGGCAGTAAAGGCATCGATCTTGACCTTGGTTGTCTGTTTGAATTAAAAAATGGCATTAAAGGCTCTGTCCAAGCACTCGGAGAATCCTTCGGAAGCTTGAACAGACCGCCTTATATCTCCCTAGACGGGGATGACCGCACCGGATCCATTGTCACGGGCGAGAATCTGCGGATTAATGGCCATTATCTTTCCGAAATCAGCAGAATTGTTATCTTTGCTTTCATCTATGAGGGAATTACGAACTGGTCGGAGGCTGACGCTGTTGTAACCATCAAGCAGCAGAGCGGACCAGAGATCGAGGTCCGGCTGGATGAGCATAACAACAATAAGGGGATGTGTGCCATCGCCATGATTCGTAATCACAATGATGAGACATTCAGCGTGGAGAGACTCGTAGAATATTTCGCCGGGCACCAGGAATTGGATCAGTATTATAACTGGAATCTAAGATGGGAAGCCGGTAGCAAATAGCGGCATTCGGAATCGTTGGAGGGAAAGTTATATATACGTCATTCCTTCCGATTATCCGTTTATCGGAAGGAATGAACCTTAACGGAAGACTATGATTGAAGTATGCCCTTCAATGAAGATCAACTCCTCTTTCTCTTAAAAGCTATACAGCCCCTTATCTTCCGCTTTCCGTATCCAAACCTGCATGTATCCTGATTCCCTGTTGTCCCAGGCATAATAAGGGATGAATTGACAAGGTCTACCTTCCCCATCCTTGCCTTTCAGAACAGTAACGCCGCCGAGCAGTTCCGGTTGATGCTCCACCAGTAACGTCTCATGGGCAGAAAATGAATACCCATCATAGGAAAGCCGGGAATTATCCAACTGCTCCAGGCAATACACGATAGGACCTCGCTGAATGGCAACCCGGCCTTGATTGTCCAGCACCTCCGGCCTCGCCTGAATGATTTCTACAGGCATATCCAGTTCAAGTTCAATCGTATCGTTCTGTGACCAAGCTCGATGAATAGCGATATAACCCTGCTCAGTCAACGCCTCAACTCCCGGCAAGGATTTACCTCCAACCTTAACCTTATAACCCCTGCACCAGCCAGGTATCCGCAAATAAATGCTGAAACAATCACTTTTATCCGCTTCCACCGTAAGCTCAATTTTACCGTTCCAAGGATATTGAGTGGTTTGCTTGAGCTTAACGCCCAGCCCACTCTCCATTACGATCTCTGCTTCACCATTCATATATTGATTGACTGCAATGCCCTGACCGGTCTGAGCATATGAATATTGACCAATAGACGGGAGGAACCGTGCCAAATTCGTCGGACAGCACGAGGTGTCAAACCAAGGCACCCGGTGGTGATCGCCCTTCGAAGCCAGTGGATTAACATAGAAAAACTTGTCTCCGGTCAACGATATTCCTGCCAAAGCGCCATTGTACATTTCCCGCTCCACCACATCCGCATATTTGGCATCTCCAAACAACAGATTCATGCGATGATTCCAGAAAACCATGGCGATAGCGGCACAGGTCTCACAATAAGCGGATTCATTCGGCAAATCATAATCATGTGTAAATCCTTCATTATGGCCGGATGGACCAATCCCCCCAGTCACATACATATTGCGCTCTACCGTATGTGACCATACTCTATGCAGGGCATCAACAAAATCAGGTTCCCCCGACACGTGAACCACGTCCGCCATAGCGGTATATAAATACATCGCCCGGACAGCATGACCAGTCACCCGCTGGATGTCTCTGACCGGAACATCGTCTTGGCAATACGCAGGGCCCCACTCCTTAGTGTCCCATATTTCTCCAACTCCATATCCATGTCCACGTTCCTCAAGCAACCACAAGGAGAGCTTCCAATATCGTTGTTCCCGGGTAACACGGTAGAGCTTTACAAGAGCAAGCTCAATTTCCTCATGGCCTTCCACCCAATGGCGTTTGCCTGGACCAAACAGACTGTCATAATGATCCGCCAATTTACAAGCGACATCAAGAAGCTTAGGCTTGCCGGTTGCCTCAAAATAAGCAACCGCTGCCTCGATTAAATGCCCTCCATTGTACATCTCATGCTTCTCCATATCCGTCCATTTGGACTCGGGTGCTTCAAGCGTATAATAAGTGCTCAAATAACCGTCCGGTTCCTGGGCGGAGGCTATAAGGTCAATAATCCGGTCCGCTTGCGCTTCCAGCTCCGTATCCGGCTCCGACATAAGCGAATAGGCAATACCTTCGATGACCTTATAGACATCGGAATCATTGAAATAAATGCCTTCAAAAGTCCCTTCTATTAAGCCTCCCGCTTTGGCGAAATTCGATATACGCCCTGTCTCCTCACATTTCGTGAGGCAGGCAGGCAGCGTAACCTTTTTCAACACCTCCAGACGCGGACGCCAGAAAACATCCTCAATGGTTACATTCGTGAACGGCACACCCTGCCAATTACTTAGATGTGTTTTAATTTTTGTCATTATGAGGTATCCTCACTTTCCTGTCATTACCCCTTCAGACCTGATAATGTAATCCCCTCAAGGAAATATCGTTGTCCGATTAGAAATACGATTACACAAGGCAAGACAACTGCTGCTGAAGCCGCCATAAGCAAATCCCACTGCGCAGTGTACGAACCTTGAAACATTTGCAGCCCAAGCGCCAAGGTAAAGAGATGATCACTTTTTAAATAAATCAGGGGGCCCATGAAATCATTCCAGGAAGCCAGGAAGCTGAACAGTGCAACTACGATAACCGCCGAACGGCTTAACGGAAGTATAATTCTCGTGTATATTTGTAAATAGGTAGCTCCATCCACGAATGCCGCTTCATCAAAGTCCCGTGGGATCGTCAAGTAAAACTGGCGCAATAAAAAAATGTTGAAAATTCCCCCACCGAAATAAGCAGGCACGATTAATGGATAATACGTATCGTAGAAACCAAACATTTTCCAGCCAAGAAAGCTTGGAATGATTGTTACGGCAGCAGGCAGCATCATACTGGACATAAGTATAGCGAATACTGTATCCCTGCCCTTCCACACGATCCGTGAAAATCCGAAGGCTGCTATGCTGCTCGTTAAGACTGTACCTACAAGAACACTAGCTACAATAATAATCGTGTTGGTGAAAAAAGTATCGAACGGCAGCACAGTAAGGGCTTTATGGAAATTATCCCAATGAAACGGCCTCGGAATCCATTCCGGCGGCATCGTAAAGATTTGCGATAAATCCATGAGCGAGCTGCGGATTAACCAGACGAACGGTACGATAAACAAAAGGGAGATGAATATAAGCGCTGCATAACCAGATCCAAGGGAAAGCTTTGACTGTCTCAAGTACGCTCCCCTCCTTCGTAATACACCCATGACTTCGAGGTTTTAAATACAATAACCGTAAAGAACATGATGACGATGAACAGGATCCACGCCAGAGCAGATGCATACCCCATTTCGGTATCTCTAAAGCCTGTACGCCAGAGGTAAAATACATAGAACAAGCTTTTGTTATTCGGTCCACCTTCAGTTAAAATATAAGCTTCGTTAAATACCTGGAAGGATCCGATGATGGTCATGATGGTATTAAAAAATATCGTCGGTGTAACCATTGGAATCGTAATATGGCGCAGCTTGCTATACCAGCCTCCACCATCCACATCAATCGCTTCGTAGTACTGTTTGGAAATACCTGATAGGCCTGCCAGAAAAATAATCACCGTACTTCCAATTCCCCATAATGTGGTTAGTACAACAGACGGGATAACACTATTCTCCGCATATAACCAGTTGCTGGTTGGTAAATGAAGCCAGCTGAGCACGGAATTGATCAGTCCCAGGTCGGGATTCAGCAGCCACATCCAGATCATCGCCGATGCCACGGCTGGCACAATGCTGGGAAGATAGATAATCGTCCTAAATATGGCTCTGCCCCGAACGTTCATGTTCAGCAGCAAGGCAATACAAAAAGAAAGAATAATAACGGCTGGCACCCGAAGAATAACGAAATAGAAAGTAACCCCTAACGATTTGAAGAACAGCTCATCTTCACCTGAGAACATTCTCGAATAATTCTGAAAACCAATAAAGGAAGTTTGCTCCTTAAATACGTTATAATCCGTCAAGCTAAGCACCAGACTTGCAATCATGGGACCCAGTGTAAAAATAATAAACCCGAGTATAGCCGGAGACGTAAATAATAGTCCGTAAAACAGTCCCTTTCGCATAGCTGCCTCCAATCTTCTATAATCCGAACGCCGTCTCTTCGATTATTGTGCGATATCCCGGCGTCCTTGAACTTGTTCTTGTGCTTTGGCTGCTATGGAGTCCATTGCTTCTTGCGCGGTCTGTTGACCAAGCCATACTTTATCCAAGGCCGGATTCACGATATCCATTATTTTATTGAAATTTTTCACATAACCCGTTGGTGTCTGATGACTTTTCGTCAATAGCACATCTATAATAGCTTCTTTATAAGCCGAAGGTCTTGCATCCAGGTTCTCCGTCCATTTAGCCAACAATGCCGGGTCCGTATACCAATCCTTGTAGGATGGCATCCATGTGCCTGCAGTGATCATATCAATAGAAGACTCTGGATCAAGCAATGCCTTCAATAACTCCCAAGACTCCTGCGGATGTTTGGTTGACTTAAAGATAGAGAACATTCCAGCAACAATTGTAGTTCCCGGCTCTTTCAAAACTGGCAATACCCCTACATTAAAGTTGAACTTCGATTGCGCCAAGGCGGCGCTTGCCCATTGCCCGTCTATAGCCATCGCTACCTTTTTGGTTTGAAGCGCTACATTCGTCGCCGGTATATTTTTGGCTTGCACGGGTGATGGCGAAACATGGTGTACATTCATTAAATCAGATACCTTCTGCAACGCCTCGACAGCTTCCGGCTGGTTAAGCGCAAACGTCTTCCCATCCTCCGAGATAAAATCTCCGCCGTTGGAGTATATAAAGTTGCTGTAGGCTCCCCACCAAGTGGAAGCATTAACACCATATTGCTTTATATTTTTAGAATCAAAATCAGCATCCTTTGCCGTTCTGCCTTTCGTATCCACAGTCAGTTGTTTAGCAACATCTACAAATTCATCCCATGTCCATGCTTCCGAGGCTTTAGCAGGCGGAGGTGAAATCCCCGCTTCCTTAAAGATATCTTCGTTATAAAAAAGACCAAAGGATTCGGGGCCTGGTCCTATACCAATCACATTACCAGGCTCAAGAGAATACATAATATTGGGCACCAGTTTGTCTACGTTGATATCCGGGTCTGAATCCAGAAATTCCTGAAGGTTATAGAATTTCCCTTGTTCAGCTAATGGAAAAGCAATGGTACCCGATTCCATCATGGCAACATCGGGTACATCATTCCCCGCTACCATTGTTGTCAGCTTCGTATCATAATCTGTTGCAATATGCTGAAGATCAACTTTGACATTTGGAAACTTCGCTTCAAACTTCTTAATCGCTACCTTGTAAGCAGCTACTTCATCGGGTGAACCCCATTCTGACAGGCGAAGGGTAATGGGATCTTGTGATTCTGCATCGCCGGATGCTGAGGGTGCCGCGTTACTATTGCTGCCGGTATCGGATTTCGAGCATGCAGATAAAATGGTAACCAGCATCAACAACAGAGCCGTGAGCACAAATTGCGATTTCTTTTGTCGTGTCATTTCTCAAACCCCTTTCAATTTCAATCCCGCTTGGTTCATAGCTGCAGTCTATGATGCTTATATTATAAGGTCCGTAATAGCGCTTACATAACCCGAACCTTTTTAGATTAGTGGATTATTATTAGGTATTCAGGGGTAAGGTGATCACTATCATGGTTCCTTTTCCCGGCAAGGAATTAATGGCAACACCATAGCTGTCGCCATAAGTCATTTGAATACGTGCAATGGTATTCTTAATGCCTATCGAAGTGGATTCCTTATATAAAATCTCATGGATCGTGGCATTACTCATGCCTCTACCATTATCTTCAATAACATAAGTACGTTTTCCGCTGTCGATCCAGCCACGGATACTGATCACCCCCCCTGCTTCTGTCTGATCAAAGCCATGCATGATAGCGTTTTCAACAAAGGGTTGAAATAGAAGTCTGGGCATTTTGTACTCGTAAAGCTCCGGTTCAATTGCATAATGTACAGTGAACTTGTCCTCGAAACGAACGGACATAATATAGAAGTAGTTGTTCATCCACTTGATTTCCTCTGACAAATGAACAGCACTCCAGTCTTTCCGTGAAGTATAATGCAGCATATTGGATAAACTGACCAGCATTTTGCTTAATTCCTTCTGATTGTTTTCAATAGCCGTCCAGTTCATTACGTTGAGCGTATTATACAGAAAGTGAGGATTCATTTGCATACTCAGCGCTAGAATCTCGGCTTCCTGTTCTTTTAATTTAATCTCGTAATTTTCTATAACCAATAGCCGAATCCGGTCGTTCATCTTATTAAAGCGCTGAAGAAGTATGCCAAACTCATCATTTGTTTCAACATCAACTTGCTTTTGAAAATCCCCTCCACCTACGGATCTCATGGCAGCAAGCAGCTTCTTAATGGGCTTGGTAATCCTGCCTGCAATAAAAAAAGCACAAATGAGCGCCACAAGTCCCATAATAGCGGCAAGGAGGACAATAGATGTCTGGATGCTTTGCAACAAACTGCCAACCAGTGAGGACTCCGGCATCCATACAATGGATATCCAGCCTGTCACCTCCGAACGGTCGAAGCAGACGATTACAGCTTGGCCCTTCAGTGTCATTCTTCGTGCACCGCTGCTTTCCAGCTCCAGTTCCTCTACCCATGAGTCTGAGAAGGTTTGTGTGATTTTCCCTGGTTGACTGCCCGCAACGATTTTTTGATCCTCATCCAGCACCAGGAAGTCCGAGCCTTCGGGGATACTTTCGTCATATAGAGATTTCAAAGCTTCCGCTTTAAAGCTAATTGCTAAAACGGGCCGTTCCACCTGAACATCCATCTTCTCGAGTGTCGTATTGCTCAGCAGAGAGAAATCAAGCAGTCTGGTCGCAGAAAATAAATGGCGGAAATCCAGATTGCCGGACTCTAAGTAGGGCTGATTAAACATATCAACAAAATTATATGTAGGGTACCATACCAATTTCCCACCTGCCTGCTGTGCCTTGTGGTATATATCCGATTGAGTAGGATCTCCTTGCGGCAGCAACTGGCCGAAAGTAAAATAGGAAGTCCATAACTGATAAGCATACACATCCTCATTGTTGGAAAAATATTTACTTAGTATGGCAGTTACCTGACGGTCTGCTTCAAACAGCTCTACTTCGTTCTGGGGATCCATTTGGTTAAAAATTCTGAATAAATCCTTATCTATGAACATTGCCTGGCTGTTCTGATCAATGATCTGCAGCTTAATGTCCATAATCTCATTATTTTTCCTGACAATCTCATACACATTTTTCTGGGCTTGTTCCGTCACGACCTGCAGGCTGGTCCGATAGAAAAGAGACCCCAAAATAAGGAGTGGAATTCCGATCAGAAAGATATAGCTGACAAACAATCGGGCTCGAAAGGTCATCTTCATTCCTCATATCTCCTCTGTAGACGTGAAGTGTTTAAACGCTTCGGGTGAGATGCCATTGTATTTCTTAAACACCCTGCAGAAATATTTGGTATCCTGATAACCACACTCTGCGGAGATTTCATATATTCTGAGCTTGTTCGCGGACAGCAGCAATTGAGCCCGCCTCATTCTGGCTTCCGCCACATGATCGGAGAATGTTTTTCCCGTACGGTTTTTAATCAACGTACTAAAATAGGAGGTATTAAAAGAAAAGTGTGCGGCTGCTCGTTCAAGAGACAAATCTTCCTTCAGATTCTCCTGAATCCAACTCAAGCAGCCCGTAACGATAATTTCGTTTTTATCCAGCCGTGCCTGTTGTAATGCATAATGAACCTTCTGTAAAGTAACCTCTACCAGCGCAATCAATTCTGTATAAGATCCACAAGCTTGAATTTCCATAATCGCCGTTTTCGTTAGAAGATCCCCAAGCTGGCGGTCAACGATATTTCCCGCCCTGCTTTTAACCTTCATAAGCAGCAGCGAGGCATTTTCTTTTAAAATAATCGGCTCTGTATGCCCATCATCTGAAAGCGCTCTGAGCGCTCCAATACACATTTCTATAGCCATGTCCGCATCATTTCCCTGCAGAGCTTCAAAGAGTTTATCCATGTCAAGTGTCATTAGATGCTGGGACAGCCGCAGCTCATCCTGAAACAGAATCCCTTTCCAGCAGTCATGAAAGTTAAACTTATTTACGGTTTGGGCTGCCCTGTAAGCTTGCGGTGCTTCTTCCAATAATGATTTACATTCCAGTCCTATCCCGTGGGTAAGCTGACCTGTATTCTCCCATTCTGAGGATAGAGCGGAAGCGATGGCACGAATTTCATTTCTTTTCTCCGGGGTAAGGGTGGCTTTACGGATAATTGTGACGGCTTGGACTCCATTCTCCAGAAGTACATTCAAAGGAATCGTAACAGCTTCCCCCGCTGCCATCCATCCTTGCTCCAGGCTTCGCAGTAAGCAAGCGCTTTCAATATTACCATGACGGTCGGGGCGGATTCTGAGCTCTGAGAAAATAACCACTCCGCCACCCTGCAGCCAATCATACGTATCCAGTTCATCCCGCTCAAGATTCGTTAAGCTTCCGTTTAGCCAGGTTAAATATAAGCGGTTTCTATAAGCGGAGGAGGTATGGTGAAGGCGCAACTTCAACTCCTCTGCTTCCAGGTTCAGCATCGATTCTGTGAGCAGCTCCTGCTCTATACGCCGCAATACATCCTCTATCTTCTCTGCCTCTACAGGTTTTAATAGATAGTCATATGCACCATGTCTAACGGCAATCTGGGCATACTCAAACAGATTATAAGCTGACACCATCACAACCTTCGTTTGAAGTTCTTCTTTTTTGAGCTGCTGCAAAAATGTAAGCCCGTCCATATTGGGCATACGGATATCCGTCAGCACGACATCCGGACGTTCCAATCTGACAAGCTCTAACGCGCTGGACCCGTCTTTTGCAACCAGGACTCGAACGTTAGGACGCAGATTGTTGATTAGATTCGCCATTCCTCGAAGGTGTCTGGGTTCATCATCAGCGACCACTATTTTCATCCCATTCAGCCCCCTGTTCAATTTGGTGAAATGTTTCATTTATTGTAACGGAAAAAAGCGCCTTCATGTAATAAGGCGCCAAAATTCCGCTCAGGCTTATTGCCTTTAATCGAAGTAAACGGCTTTCCCTGTGCGTGCAGATTCATAAAGTGCCTCCAAAATCAAGGAAACTACATACGCCTGCTCAGGTCTTACGAGCGGTTCCTTATCCTGCTCAACCGCTTCAATCCACTTTCGCATCTCCAGGTCAGGCGCACTTACCTGAGTGCCATCGTAGAATGCTACTCCGCCTGCGTTCAGCTCAATCTCATTTTTATACAAGCGGCCATGCTGTTCTCCGTTAATCCGCAGGCCCTCTTTCATATCCGCGCCGGCTTCCGTTCCGCTCAAGCTGCATTTTGCCTCATCCACCTCCAGCGAGTTCAGGGCCCAGCTGGATTCCAGCATGATCGTTGCACCATTCTCCATAACAATCATTCCAAACGCCGAATCCTCTACTTTAAATTTGGCAGGATCCCAGGGTCCCCAGGCATTTGCAGCATTCTCCCGTTGGGACAGCTCATGATATTTGGTTCCCAAAACGACCTTAGGCTGGTAATTGTCCATCATCCATAAGGTCAGATCAAGCGCATGGGTTCCTATATCGATGAGCGGTCCTCCACCCTGCTTCTCCTCATCAAGAAAAACGCCCCAGGTAGGTACTGCTCTTCTTCTGATGGCATGTGCCTTAGCGTAATAAATATGGCCTAATTCTCCTGCTTCGCAGAGCTTTTTCAGAAATAGACTATCCTCTCTGAAACGGTTGTTATATCCTACCGTTAGTTTTTTCCCGGTTCGCTTGGCTGCATCAACCATTCTTTTGGCCTCTGCTGCTGTCTTGGCCATCGGCTTCTCACACATGACATGCTTGCCGGCTTCTAGCGCAGCGACAGAGATTTCCGCATGAGACTCATTGGGAGTAAGCACATGAATAATATCAAGTGTTCCATCTTTAAGTAACGTTTGATAATTGGTGTAGACTTTTGCGTCCTTGCTTCCATATTGTTGTGCTGCTGCTTCAGCCCGCTCCTGAACGATATCGCAAAACGCAACCATTTCAATATTGTTCAGCTTGCTTAAACTTGGCAGGTGCTTCCCGTTCGCGATTCCGCCACACCCGATTATGCCTATTCGATACACTTTACTCATACCTATCATCCTCACTTTATCGTATGTTTCCCGTTTCTATAGGTCGCGGGAGTTATTCCTAACCGCTTGCGAAACACATTATGCAAATAGTTAGCATTCGTAAAACCTTCAGACTGTGCAATCTGTTCAATCGGCTGGTTGCCCTCCGACAGCTTGCGGCAGACACCTTCCAAACGGATATTCTCAAGAATCTGGGAGAAGGATTGATCAGGATTGACCTTATTAAAAATCCGCTGCAGCTGTCTGGAGCTGATATTCAGCTTTTCTGCAACATTGTCCAGCGTGACAGCCCCGGAATAATTAGCCCTGATATACTGAATAGCGTATTCATATCTGTAGCTCAGCATATCCCGCACCGGCGCTTCCGCTCTAACCCCTTCCGGATCATACGCTCTTGCTGTTTTTAACAAAATACTGATTACAAACTGTTTGATGGCTGTATAATATCCGGTGAACTTATCCTCACAAGCTTCATAGGCTTCCAGAAAGCAGTTCATGGCATGATGCCGGTCATGGATCGGAATGAGGGGGAGTTTCCACAGTTTGTCGATACATTCTTCCGCTTCTGCCGCCTCCCACGGGTCCACTTCTACTCTTCTTTTCTGTCTAATATCAATATGGAGGCAAAGTTCGTCCATGGCTTCTTCCGGGTCAGCCTCCTGGTAATGCATCACACCCGGCCCCGTTAAATAAAGCATCCCCTGCGATAATGGGTACTCCTGCTCAGCGAGAATTACTTTCCCTTTACCTTTAGGAATAAAGTGAAACTCAAACTCTGCATGATTATGGAAATCTATAATTTTTCCGGCCGGGAATGAGGTTAAATGGAACCTGAGTACAACAATCTCATAATGTCCCCATTGAACTGTAATATCGAGTCTCTCCAGCAAATCCGGCTTTTGAGACATCGTTTGGTAGATCATGCCCTTACATCTGCTAACGGGATGACCCGTCCTTCTTTTGCCGAGCGATTGGCAGCTTCCATTAATCTGGTCAGTTCTATGGCAGTCTGAATATTATTATCCGCAAAAGTATCACTCTGTATATGATTGACCCATTGATGAAAGGCACTGTCGTGATTATCTTTTATTGGAATCTCCGTCCAGCTAGCCGAGGTACCCTCAGGTTTATTCGTTCTAAGAAGTAATTTATCCTCCGGCGTTCCGAAGAGCAGCGTTCCTTCTGTTCCGTGAACCTCGATGGTAAACGGCGAATGGCTGTTCACAAATCCGGCCTCTACCACACCGATCGCCCCCGAGGTTGTAAACAGGGTTGCTACTGCATTGTCCTCCACGTCTTTCCCTGTGATATATCCAAAATTGGCACTTACACCCGTCACATCCTGACCTAAAAATAGGCGGGTTAAATACATAGGATGGCATCCCAAGTCGATCAAAGCGCCTCCTAAGCATTGTTCCTTATTATAAAAGTGCTCAGGCAGCCAGCCGGCAATGGCCCCATTGTGGGATAAGCGAACTCTGACATACGTTATCTCTCCCAGTAGCCCCCCGCTAATCAACTCCATAATGGACAAAGTGTACCCGTCGTTCAATCGCGGCAAGGACACGGTAATTATCACTTGATTCCGATTTACCTCGGTAATAATATCATCCACTTCCTGCACTGTCGGAGTGATAACCTTCTCGGTAAAGATATGTTTGCCTGCTTTGGCGGCGGCCACTATTACCTCCTTATGAATGTTTGTCGGCGCATCCACGATGACAGCGTTAACATCCTCCTGGGCCAGCATATCATCGAGAGACTCGAAGTAAGGAACCTTCAACGTTTCAGCCGCTTCTTGTCCTCTTATCACGTCTTCGTCCCATACTGCAGCGATAAACGTATCCTCATGCGCCTGCGCTTGCTTAACATAGTCCCAAGCATGCACATGCCAAAAGCTGACTAGACCAATGCCAATGCTCATTTTCCATAACCTCCAACATATAGTATTCTGACATCCCACTATAAGGTAACATATCTGAGCCGCTTTTTTTAATAGGAAAACACGACAAGTTATATATAATATTACGACATAGTCCAAATTATTATCTAGTAAAGCTTACTGTGACCAACGTGTGACTACGGCCCTTTTTCACGAAAAAAACACAGCACAAAAACGCCCCCGGACATTTCTGCCCAGAAACGATTTTTGTGTCTTTGCCAGACTTTCCAATTTAAAGATTTGCAAGATCGGTCCCTCTGGAGGCGATGACTTTCTTGTACCAATAGAAGCTTTTTTTGCGTATGCGTTCCAGGGAGCCGTTACCTTCATCGTCCTGATCGACGTAGATATAGCCGTAGCGTTTTCGCATCTCTGACGTGGAAGCTGAAATCAGATCAATGCAGCCCCAGCTTGTGTAGCCCAATAGTTCCACGCCGTCGGCAATGGCCTCGGCCATCTGCTCGATATGCTGAGCCAGATATTCGATGCGGTAATCGTCCTTGATTGTACCGTCCGCTTCAATAACATCTGCAGCACCGAGACCGTTCTCCACAACAAACAGCGGGATCTGGTAACGGTCGTGCATCTCCTTAAGGACAACCCGCAGACCGGTCGGATCAATCTGCCAGCCCCAATCTGAGGTCTTCAGGAACGGATTCACCAGACCCGACGACAGATTACCCTCTGTCCGCTCTGTGATACTCTCGTCCGTACTGACCGTTGAGGACATGTAGTAGCTAAAGGAAAGGAAATCAACCAGGTTCTCCTTCAGAACAGCTTCGTCCCCCGGCTCCATCTCAATGTTTACTTCATAATCAGCCAGATGCCGTTTGATGTATGA
This sequence comes from Paenibacillus sp. FSL L8-0340, assembly GCF_038593145.1. Taxonomy (NCBI): domain Bacteria; kingdom Bacillati; phylum Bacillota; class Bacilli; order Caryophanales; family Paenibacillaceae; genus Paenibacillus; species Paenibacillus sp. FSL L8-0340. The sequence goes on along the minus strand of NZ_CP151967.1, from coordinate 2,365,614 downwards.
CGGATAATACCCCCTGACCTGAACGTCGGAACAGAACTGGGCCATTTGGTTCTCTCCCTGTGCCTTCAGCACATCCCCGGGATGGCAGGAATACGGATAGATCAGTTTGCGGGCCAGCATGCAGCCTACCTGGAACTCCGGATTAATCTCCCTTGCACGCTTGATAGACAGAGCACTGGCAATGAACTGGTGATGCAGCGCCTGAAACGCAGCCTGCTTCTCATTCTCTTTACCTTCGGTCAGCACACCTCCCCCCAGAAACGGAAAGCGGATTACTGCGTTGATTTCGTTAAAGGTCAGCCAGTACTTCACCTTGTTTTTATAGCGCAGGAAGACCGTGTCCGCATAACGGACGAACAGCCCGACCAGTTCGCGTGACTCCCACCCGTTGTAACGGGTAACAAGTTCCACTGGCATCTCGTAGTGCGAGAGCGTAACCAGTGGCTCAATGCCATATCTGTTCAACTCATCAAAAACATCATCATAGAAGCGTAATCCCGCTTCATTCGGCTCTTTCTCATCCCCGTTTGGAAATATACGGGGCCAGGAGATCGACATCCGGAACACTTTAAAACCCATTTCTGCGAATAAGGCAATGTCTTCTTTGTAACGGTGATAGAAATCGATCCCTCTGCGTTTGGGGTAATTCCCCTCCTTCGTATCCCAGATAGCGGCAGTAAGCTCCGCTCTGGAGATGCTGAGAGCATGCTCAAGAGCTTTGCGCTGTCCCGGCGGAACGTATTTGACCACATCTGCGGTAGACAACCCTTTGCCGTCCTCGCAATACGCACCTTCAACCTGGTTGGCTGCAACCGCTCCGCCCCACAGGAAATTCTCCGGAAACTGATTAGGCATCGGATAAGCCTCCTTATTCATTTAATTTACTGCGGCCGCCGTCTTAGACTCAGCCTGCTGCTCCAGCTCATAGGCTTCGAAATCGGCTTTTTTGAAGAATGGATAATAAATTGCAAAGCTTACCCCGATCATTACCAGTTGGAACGCGGATACGCGCCAGCCTCCGTTCATCCAGCCATTAACCAGCACCGGAATACCAAGCGGCACTTGAATACCGTGCAGAACCGGCAGAATTCCGATCGAAGTCAAAAGAATAGCCAATCCGCTGCTCACCAGTGGGGTTAGAATAAACGGAATCATGAAACGCACGTTAAGCACCAGCGGCATCCCGAAGATGACCGGCTCGTTAACTCCAATAATACTTGGAATAATTGCAAGCTTGCCCAGCGTTCTATACCGGGTAGACTTGGCGAACAGCATGGCAATAATCAGGCCAAGCGTTGCACCCGCACCACCAATCAGCACATAGACCGGGAAGAACGGCGAACCGATAATATGAGTGCCTTCTACACCTCTTTGGTAAGCATCCAGATTCTCAAGTCCAAGCGCTACCCAGATCGGTCCTACTACGGAGTAAACCACCAATGTACCGTGAACACCGAAGAACCACAGCAAATGGATTAAGAAAATACAGATCAGCATTGCCCACCACGTACCACCGAGACTCGTTAGCGGCAATTGGATAATGGAAAAGACAAACTCATGCATATTTCCATATTTCGTCGCTCCGAAAATCGCTGTCAGGATCAGCATCACGAAAACAATAATGAAGCCGGGAGTCAATGCGGCAAAGGATTTCTCAACAGTAGGCGGAACACCCTTTGGCATCTTGATATAGATTTTTTTCTCCAGCAGGTAAGTATACAGTTTGCCGACAATGAGGGCTACAATAATGGCTACGAACAGCCCCTTGGCTCCCAGCCAGGAGTAACCAAAGGCTTTGGTGGCGCCATCGTCCAGGAGCCCCTTTGGAGTAACCAGCAGAAAGCTCATCAGTGCGAGAATTCCTGCCGAGAATCCCTGTTGTTTAAGCTGTACCGCAAAATTGTAAGCGATGGAGAACACTGCATACAGAGCGATTAAATCGGTTGTTATCGAAGCCGGAATCGCAGTGTACGTCTTCAGGCCGGAACTTTCCAGGAAGTTCTGGTAAGGCTCCAGCTTCAAAGCATTAATCAGGGAAAATATCGCACCCAGGATCAATATCGGCATCAAAGCCATCAGCCCGTTGGAAATAGCACTGATATAATTGTTTTTTTGAATCTTGGTACTGGCTTTCTGGATTTTGCCCCTCCATTCTGCGCCGCTTGCCATGAACTAAGCCCCCTTCTCCATAAGTTCAATTGCGGTATCCAGCACTTTATCCCCGTCCATCATGCCATAAGCCATCATCTCAATTGTCGTTACCGGGATACTAGGATATTCGGCAGCCAAATCTCCTTCGGCGAAAAAAACAAAAGACCCGTTGCCAAATTTGGCACGGATCTTTTATTACTATTTGGACATCGTTTTATTTGAACCGCTGGGCTTGCCTTGAAGGCATAATGGTTAGTTCCGGAATGCTGACATGCTCAGGCTGCTCCAATGCATAAAGTGCTGCCTCTGCAACATCATCGGGATGTAACGGCAGAACTTTCGAAGCAAATGCCCTTATCTCATCCTCGGAATACCCGGCCACCTGAGAAAATTCCGTTGCCACCGCCCCGGGCAGAATCGTCGTAACGCGAATCCCCTGATCGATTGTCTCCAAACGTAATGCAGACGCTATGGCGTTAACGCCGTATTTGGTAGCGCTGTATGGACCTCCTCCGGCAATCACTTCCTTGCCTGCAATGGAGGAGATGATGATGACATCTCCCTTACCCTGACCCAGCATTGGCGGAAGCCCGTAGTGCAGCGTTAACATTAGACCGTGTACATTCGTCTTGTACAGCTCCTCCCATCTTTCCAGATCCACTTCTACCAATGGACTTCGATACCCGAATCCGGCATTGGCAACTATAATATCGAGACGGCCCCAGCGGTTAATCGTTTCATTGACCACATGCTGTACTTCTTCAGCCTTTTGAATATCAGCAGGTACCGCCATAACCTCGTATAATCCCTCTTTATGCAATTCCTGAACCAGCTCATCCAATCGATCCTGCCGGCGTGCCACTACAGTCACATGGGCGCCGCGTTTTACCAGTTTCCTGGCGATCGATGCCCCGATTCCGCTGCTGGCGCCTGTCACCAAGGCCACTTTACCGGTCAGACTCTCCTTCTCATTCCAAGATAGCTCCAAATCATCCAGATTCATTTTGCACCCTCCCAGATTCCAATCTTATTTTGTTAAAAGCACACGATGGACACCCTTGCTGCCTCCAGGTGCCGTTCCAATATATAAATAACCATTATGGCTTGCAGCCGTAGTTACACCATACAGTTTGCCTTCCGGATCATGCCAGCTTCCGATTAGCTCTCCCTGCGGACTGAACTCCGCAGCAAGCCCATGCTTCGCCGGTGCACTTGCGCCGTTAAGCAGCGACTGCGGCACTTTAGCCATGGTACTGGCCAGCCAAGGGTTGCTATGCATCTGATCTACAAAAGAAAGGCGAGTCGTGAAGATACCGACCCAGAAATGACCTTGGTCATCACGCGTAATGTTGTCTGGAAAGCCTGCGAGATTGTCTGCGAAAATATCCGATGTACCCTTCTTCGGTCCTTTGATCCAGTATCTGGTCAACTGATAATGATACGATTCTGCCACAAGCACAAAATCTTCATCCGCAGACAAGGCAACCCCGTTTGCAAAATAGAGACCTTCTAACAGAACGGTCGTCTTCTTGGTCATTGGATCGTACTTCAGCAAACGTCCATGCGGCTTGTTCTCGGCCATTTCTTTGAAGGTCACTCTACCATAATTAGAAGTATCGGAGAAATAAATGGAGCCGTCCTTGGCAATATCAAGCTCATTAGCTAAATAGATCGGCTTGCCGTCCACTTGATCGGCCAATACCTCTATGCTCCCGGATGGGTTTATAGACAGCAGTCCCCTCTGGACATCCGTAACGATCAAATCGCCTTTGGCATCGAATATAAGTCCATTAGGCGTTCCCTGGGTGTCTGCAAACAGTTGTGCTTTTTGCGGATTGCCCTCTGCATCGAAAGGAACCCTGTAAATTTTCCCGTCTGAATCTCCTGTATATAGCTGGCCTTCTTTATCGAATGTAATGAATTCCGGGAATTGAGGGGCATCAGTAACTAGCTGAGCCGAACTGAGTTTGTTGTTCTGTTGCCACGGACCCGCTTCCTCAAAAGAGGGAGCCGTCGGTGCGGACCATTTTAACGGTTTGACCGGTGAAGGATAAAGTAAGAAAACGAGTAATCCTACAACGAGCACCGCGAGCAGTGATAGAACCCATCTGGATATCCTAGCACGCAGTGAGCGTTTAGGACGATTCACACCTTCAGTAAGTTTAACGGAGTTTACTGGTTTATTGGGCATTAGAGTGCCTCCTGTATCATTTTTGAGTGATTTTAGATTTGGACTACGATTTTACCAAAATATTGCTTTCCTTCAGCCAAGAGCGCGAATGCTTCTGCAATTCGCTCTAGAGGGAATACACGGTCGATGACGGGATGTAAACGATGATGGGCAATCGCCCGATTCATCTTTTCAAAGTGATCCCGGTTGCCGACTTGACTGCCGCGAACTGTTGCGGCTTTGTGCAAGATGCTGGAGACATCGTATTCCGGAATGGTCAAGCCTGATAAGAACCCGACCATACTCACCGTCCCTCCAGTACGAAGTGCATTTATGGATTTCCCCATCGTTGCCGCACCTCCAACATCCAGAACATGGTCGACGCCGCCAGTCAGCTCTAATACTGCCTTATCCCAATCAGGAACCTCCGAATAGTTGATTGTTTGCCATGCGCCAAGAGTTTTTGCCCGTTCCAGCTTATCGTTGCTGCTCGACGTGATGATGACTCGTGCTCCGGTCATAAGCGAGAATTGAAGCCCGAAGATGGAGACACCGCCTGTTCCTTGCAGCAGCACAGTATCACCCGCCTGCAAACCACCGTATTCGATTAGCATGCTCCATGCGGTTAATGCCGCGATCGGCAAAGTGGAGGCCTCCTCATAAGTGAGGTGATCGGGAATAGCGACGACTCCGTCTTCATGAAGAACAACATACTCGGCCGCTACTCCATTCAACGGACCTCCCAGACTTTCTTCTAACACCCCTGGTCTTGGGCTGCCGCTAATGAAGCGCTGTTGAAAATTACCTGCTACTCGTTGTCCGGCCTGAAATCTAGTTACTCCTGGGCCAATGGCTACAATTTCTCCCGCTCCGTCTGATAATGGAATGAAGGGGAATTTGACTTGGATCGGCATTAATCCGCCGAGGACCACTAAATCCCGATAATTGAGAGAAGCTGCCCTCATGCGGATTAGCACCTCCTTAGGGCCTGGCACTGGTTTGCCAAGTTCCGCCATGGTTAATTCCTCAAAGCCGAAGCCGTTTGTCAGTTGTATAGCTTTCATTGTATTGTCCTCCCTGTAAGATCAGATTGATTACCCGGATTCTTATTATTGCTGCTGTATCCTTCACGCAGACGAAGCATGCTTCCAACAAGCCGAAGACTTTGCTTTGGTGTAATAAAACGTGATAACTGCGCCCCCAGATAATTCTGTACACGCGAATTGCTCTCGAATACCGGAAGAAGTTCCCGTGACGAGCGCCTATTCCCCCTTATTTGTCATAGTGGTGCTCTCCTTTTTGATACTATGTTATAATATAGAAACACCGTTACCATTACTCGAAAGTAATTCTTGTTTTTTCAATGTTAAGTACCGTGTATTCACGGTAACAGTGTTTCCTTTAGGTATCATTGTATCCACTCCATTTCAGAAAGTCAATATGATCTTTGAGCTCCATCGTTTATTGACAAGTGAAGGAAGGACAACTGTATACAATTCCTGGTGACGAAAGTTGAAAACCTACCGAGAAGGTCGCATGCAAAATACTGAAAATCTCCACAAGCTCGACGAGGAAGCATGCGCCGTACTGTAAACGCCATGAGGCAATGATTAACCATGATCAGCAACGCGCAAGAACAAGGACTAATTCACACCGAATCCGATGTCCCTATATTCTGGAATTCGCTCCACGGCGTCATTTTGAAAGATGGAGGCTGTTTTTAAGCCAAGCTGTTGTAATGTTCATGGTACTACTACTGTGAATTTCCGGTTGCGTAAACGGTACGAAGTTATTTTTTACAGTACAGTGATTACAGACTACTGCTTGAGGAGCATCCCGATGTTTTCGACTATCAGCAGACGCTAAATGATGAAATGCTGATTGTAGTCACTAACTTCTCTGCACAAGAGCAGACCGTCGTCTTGGATGCCGCCTTCAAAGCCGCTTCTGGTGACTAATTATCCTTCCTCAGAGCGAACCCGAAACAATCTGAAGACAGGACAAAGACCGCCTTATGGATTACATGCTTTCCATCACAAGGCGGTCTGTAGGTTCCCAGAACCCGTTGCAGTATCTTCTAATTATCTACAATTGCGTTTGACAGTCTCGTTCATGTCAGCGATTGGAACACCGGTCCCGTTCGCGGAATGTCCACACCAAGCGCTCACGTCGACCTGTGTAAAAAACGAGGGCATCCCAACCAGCCATTCATGGCTTTAGGAACTCCCCCCATTACTTTTAATAATCGGTGCTAATTGTTATATCATGGTAGGTCGAAAATAACTTTTGCATACCCGTTAACTTTTCCATTGCCCGCTGATAGGCATCACTCCCTAAAAGAATTCGCAAAGGAACATCACCACGATTCACCAGATCATATATTACCTTGGCAGCTTTGTTAGGGTCTCCCGGCTGGTGTCCAGATAATTCTCTAAGGTTTTTGATATTTTCACCTGCCGTTGCTTGATATGCTTCAATAATATTTTCATTTTCAGTTGCAGATCTGCTTGCAAAATCCGTGTTAAAATCCCCTGGTTCTACCAAGGAAATATTAATTCCTAGAGGCTTAACTTCTTGACTTAAACTTTCGGAAAAGCCTTCTAAAGCGAACTTAGTGGCATGATAGTATCCGAAACCTGCAAATGCACGTAAACCGCCTAGAGAAGATATATTTAAAATAGTTCCGCTCTTTTGCTCTCTCATAATTGGTAGCACATGATCTATCATGTGCTTGACTCCCCAGAAATTAACAGCAAACATATTTTCAATTTGCTCATCATCAGCATTTTCAACAGGTGAGAAGTAGGCATAACCTGCGTTATTAACAAGAACATCAATTCCGCCAAACTTTTGCTTGGTTGCTTCAACAACACTTTTAATGTGCTGACTGTTTGTGACGTCTAACGGTAAAACCAAAAGATTGTCATTCTCCTGAGCGCCAGGCAGGTAAAGTTCTATGTCTAGCGGATTACGCGATGTTGCTACTACTTTGCACTTTTTAGCTATTAGCTCTAAAACTATGGCTTTCCCTAGTCCAGTCGAAGCTCCCGTAACAAACCATACCTTATTTTCCACCAATCATTATCCTTTCTCTATCAAGCATTTATAAGTTATGATAAATATACAACCTGAGAGTTACTCTCAGTCAAGAGAAAGGAAGCATATCATGTACACCATTAATGAGGTAGCAAATTTCACAGGGTTATCTCCCCATACTGTAAGGTTCTATGCTAAAAAAGAGCTATTTCCAAATATAATCAGAAATCATCAGAATGTACGTCTTTTTTCCTCAAAGGACGTGGAATATGTTGAAATCGTCAAAGCACTGCGCATGACAGGTATGTCGCTTGAGAATATCAAACAATACATCGATTTATGCGAACAGGGTTCAGATACCGTGGAAGAACGCTATAACATCATAAGAGATCAACAATTATTGGCAGAAGATTACCTTCAAGAAGTCACACAACAAATTATGTTGCTACGAAAAAAAGTTAATTATTATCAACAAGCTATTAAAGAGGGTGAAGAAAATATAATTTGGAATCCTCACATATGAAAGTTGAAAGACACAAGTGGTATGAAAAATGGATTGTCCCAACTGTTCATTAAACAAACGTTTTGTGAAATTCTAAGAAGAAATGAACCAGTGGTTTTAAACAGATCTGTGTTCCCCGCTTCTGCTTCATCCTCCCGCTTCCCGAAACAGCAAAGAAACGGCATTTCTGCCGTTTCTTTAGGATGGACTCTCAGGGGCTCGAACCCTGGACAAATAGATTAAGAGTCTACTGCTCTACCAACTGAGCTAAGAGTCCATATGAAATTTGGTGGAGCCAAGGGGGATCGAACCCCTGACCTCATCGCTGCCAGCGATGCGCTCTCCCAGCTGAGCTATGGCCCCATGTGGCTGATTTAGAACTACAACTATGTATTCTAAAATCCGGAGTGAGCTGTTAGCTCCCATCGCTTCGTCATGTTTAAGTTCCGTAGGCGACTTCTATATAATATAAAAAATCGCCTTCGGTGTCAACACTTTTTCAAAAAAAGTTTTTGGGGGTGCAAATTGCTTCTACAACCCCTCAAACTCCTCGGTGTTTTTAGAGAGCAGTCCCTTCAGTTCCTTCATAAACATGTTGATATCCTTGAACTGGCGGTACACGGAGGCGAAGCGGACGTAAGCGACCTCATCGACAGGGTAGAGCTGCTCCATGACCAGCTCGCCAATCTGGCGGCTCTCCACTTCGGCTAAGGCGATGCCACGCAATGACTTCTCCACCTCGGAGACAATAGACTCCAGACGCTCTACGGAGACGGGACGTTTCTCGCAGGCACGGATAAGGCCGCGCAGGATTTTGTCGCGGCTGAATTCTTCGCGGCTGCCGTCTTTTTTGATCACGATCAGCGGAGTTTCTTCAATCATCTCAAAGGTTGTAAACCGCTTGCTGCAGCGCTCACATTCCCGCCTGCGCCGGATGGACTTATTCTCGTTGGCCGGACGCGAGTCAAGCACTTTCGTATTCGTGTGATCGCAGTAAGGGCATTTCATAAGCCTCAAGTCACTTCCTTTTGTATTAATGGTCGCTTTCCGGTCCGGCAATACGCCGGCTACCAGTAGCTCTTTTTTCCAGAAAACACCGTTTATTTGTTGTTATGAATATGCCATGTCCAGCACATAATACTGTTACCAACCGATAGGAGGTGAACAGCAATGAGCCAAAACAACAGCTCCAATAACCTGGTAGCTCCAAATTCACGCGGTGCCTTGGAACAACTGAAATATGAAGTTGCCCAAGAACTAGGTATCACGCTCTCCCCAGATGGATACCAAGGCAATAAAACTTCTTACGAAAACGGTTCGATCGGTGGTTACATCACTAAACGTCTTGTAACCCTGGCTGAGCAATCACTGGCAGGTCAATACAAATAACCTGTCCCCATAAGCTTGCCTAAAGAAGTATTAAACGGCCCTCAAGGCTGTTTAATGCTTCTTTTTCGTACAAATACAGTCTCAGTCTTCTCCCTTAGAACTCGCTGTAAATCTCCGTGTACTGGTCGTAGTAATAAATGACTCGCTGCACATAATGCCGGGTCTCGCCAAACGGGATATCCTTCACGGAAGCCGCTGTACCGTCCCAATTGCCTTTTTCCAGCCAGCTCTTCACTTTCCCGGGGCCTGCGTTATAGGCTGCGATCACAGCGGTACGGTTGCCATCAAACTGGCGGGAAAGTGATGACAAATACCAGGTTCCAAGCTCAATGTTGGCCGATGGCTCCCTCTTCAATTGTTGCAGCGAGACATCCGGAAGCTTGGCCTTTTCAAGTGCCCACTTCGCCGTATCCGGCATCAGCTGCATGAGTCCCAATGCGCCTTTTTTGGACTCCCGGCCGGTCTTATAGTTCGTTTCCACCCGGATGATGGCTGCCACAAGGAACGGGTCCATATCGTAGGTAATACTGTGCTCACGAATTTCTGCTTTATAATAAATCGGATAAAACCAGGACATCCAGTTGGTACTCAAGAACAGGATTGCAGTGAATCCAACGAATAACAGGAGCAGCACTCTTTTTTTACGCAGCCATTTCATCATAGGCCCAGCCTGTCCCACAATACGGCAACCTGCTGCTCAGTCTGGGCAAGAGTACCGCTGTTGTCGATGATGTAGTCCGCTCTGCGGCGCTTCAGTTCAATATCCAACTGGGCATCCAGTCTTCCTTGGGCCTGCTCCAGAGACAGCCCGTTGCGCTCCATCAGCCGGTCCAACTGGACCTCCCGGGGAACATAGACGACCACAATTTGCCCGAAAAGGTTGTCCAGCTCCGATTCATACAGCAGAGGGATATCTACAATAGTCAATCGCTGCGGGTCTTCTTGTTCCATTGTGTTCATACGTTTTTTGATTTCCTGGCGAATCGCCGGATGCGTCAACTGATTCAGTACCTGCAGGGCTTCCGGATCATGAAAAACGATCTCCCCCAGCTTGGTGCGGTTCAGTGTTCCATCCGGCAGCAAGATTCCTTCCCCAAAATGCAGCACAGCTGCAGCCAGCACCGGATGTCCCGGGAGCATGACTTCTCTGGCGATGGCATCAGCGTCCACGAGTCTTGCTCCCTTTTCCACAAACAGTGCGGACACGGTGCTTTTTCCGGAAGCAATGCCTCCGGTTAAGCCCATAATCATGTACTCACCTCATAATAGCTTCATTATTCCCATTGCAATTAACATTAACGCAGGCAGTACAGCAGCATGCTTCATCCAGTAACGACCAGACAGCTTAAGGCCTGTTCTCATGCCCAGCAGCAGAAAGGTTCCGCTGAACAGGGCGATCATAAGCGAGGTGGATACCGGACTGAATCCCAGCAGTGCAGCCCCGAGACCTGCTCCGAAAGCATCCAGCGACAGTGCTATTCCGAGCAGCATCGCTTCCATGGAGGAAATGCTCCCGGAGGCGTCCATATCGGCCGAAGACGGCGTACGGAGAATCTGGATGACCACCCCGAGATGGCGGAGCTCCAGTGAAAAGACTGCCAACTTCTGCGCATCTTTTTCGATCTCACTCACACAATCCGCAGTCGTATCTGCAAGGTCAGCAGTTGCAGCCTTCCCCATGGAAGCCACACCCGGCAGCAGTACCGCTCCTGTCTCCCGCCCTCGCGGATTGTGCTCCTTCTCCTTCTGGATCAACATCTGGACGAGGGACCAGCAGCCCATCAGGACCAGAATAATTGCGCCGATGCTTGAAGCGGCCTGCGGTGAAATCACCTTCGCCAGCAGCACACCGACCTGCATAGAGACACAAATGACTACCCCCGAGCAGAGCGAGATAATCATAATGGAGAGCAGCGGTATTTTCATTTTGCGGAGTCCATATGTAATGCCTACACCAAAACCGTCCAAGCTCAGGGCAAAAGCCAGCAGCAGCAATGAAAACAAGGGGCTGAGCACCCGCAATCCCTCCCGTGAAGAACCGGCAGCCCGTGCGGAACGTTCCGCGGGCTCCGTTCGCTTTATTGAGCATTCTTCACACAGTATATGGGCGGGACAGACTGTCGGTGCCTTAGTTTTGCAGCAGCATGAACAGCAGAGGTGTATAATGCCTGTAAATCATCTCTTGCTCTAGTGCAATGCCCTACTTAACTGCCGCAGCCAAAAGGCTGGCAGCTTGGGCAAATATGAGTGCCCCGGCCGCCTACAACACTCTTCTCGATAAGAGTGCCGCAGGTCGCGCAGGGCTGGTCCTTACGTCCGTAAATGAGCAATTGCTGCTGGTAGTTGCCGCTTTCTCCCTGGCCGTTGACATACGACTTCACAGAGGAGCCTCCGGCATTCACCGCCTCAGTCAGCGTTGCCACAATCGCATGATGCAGCTTGTTCAACTGCTCTTCCGTAAGCGCCTTCGCGCTCACCTCAGGGTGAATTCCGGCGCGGTGCAGCGCCTCATCTACATAAATATTACCGATGCCGACCACATATTCCTGATTCAGCAGCAGCGGCTTGATTTTGGTGTTTCTGCCGGAGACAATTTCCTTGAACCTCTCCACTGTAAAGGAAGGATCAAGCGGCTCCTGCCCCAGCTTACTCAGCGGCTTAAGGAGAAGATCCTCACCCGGCTGGAACAAATGCATGGTACCAAATTGACGCACATCCGTGTAACGCAGCTCGGTGCCGTCGGTGAAATGGAAGATGACATGTGTATGCTTGTCCAGCGGCTCATCACCCTGGAAAAGACCGTACCGGCCCTCCATCCGCAGATGGGAGACCATTACCAAACCGTCAAATACAAAACGCAGAAACTTGCCTCTGCGCTCCACATGAACCACGCTATGGCCTGCCAGCATATGGGCAAAAGCCTGAGTATCGTCCGGACGCTGGATAATCCGCGGCAACCGGACGGTGACATTCTGTATCTGCTTGCCTTTAATTAATTCATTAAGTGTTCTCTTGACTGTTTCTACTTCCGGCAATTCCGGCATAATAGCTCACCTCTCCTCCATTATACCGGAATTGCCGGGGCTGCGGGGAGTCTATTTCGCCTCATACCAGTTACTTCCATAACTTACCTCTGCCTTCAGCGGCACAGAGAGCGTGAGCGCGCCGGCCATAACCTCGGGCAGCAGTTCCTTCATCAGCTCAAGCTCATCTTCCGGCACCTCGAAGACAAGTTCATCGTGCACCTGCAGCAGCATGCGGCTCTTCAGCCCGCGCTCATACAGCGCCTTATCCATATGGACCATGGCCAGCTTGATAATGTCCGCAGCCGTCCCTTGAATTGGGGTATTCATCGCCGTACGTTCGGCAAAGGAGCGCAGATTAAAGTTCTTCGCATTGATCTCCGGCAGATAGCGGCGGCGTTCCAGCAGCGTGGTTACATAACCCTGCTTGCGGGCATCAAGCACGATATCGTCCATGTAGCGGCGTACACCCTCATATACTTCAAAGTACTGCTCAATAAAATGTGATGCTTCCTTGCGGGAAATCCCCAGGTTCTGCGACAGTCCGTAGTCACTGATGCCGTACACAATGCCGAAGTTAACCGCCTTGGCGGACCGGCGCATGTTGCTGTCGACCTGGTCGGCCGTGACTCCGAACACATCCATCGCTGTCTTGGTGTGAATATCCATATCATGCAGAAAAGCTTCCTTCATCCGCTCGTCACCGGAAATATGTGCCAGCACGCGGAGTTCGATCTGCGAGTAATCTGCCGCCAGAATGGACCAGCCCGGTTCGGACGGTACAAAGACCTTGCGGATCTTGCGGCCTTCCTCCAGCCGGATCGGAATGTTCTGCAGGTTCGGAAATTGGCTGCTAAGCCTTCCAGTTGCGGCAATGGTCTGCCGGTAAAAGGTATGCACCTTGCCGGTCACCTCGGAGACTTCCTTGAGCAGCCCCTCAACATAGGTGGACTGGAGCTTGGCGATCGAGCGGTATTGCAGGATCAGACGCACCACATCATGATATGGGGCCAGTTTCTCCAGCACCTCGGCATCGGTGGAATATCCTGTTTTGGTCTTCTTGACGACAGGCAGGCCCAGCTTCACAAACAGAATTTCCCCGAGCTGCTTAGGCGAATTGAGGTTGAACTCGGTTCCGCATATCTCGTAGATTTCAGCAACCAGCTTGGAAATCTGGGCTTCGAATTCTTTCCCCAGCTCTTTAAGATCTTCTTTATTGACGGCAATTCCCTGTTTTTCCATATCGGCAAGAATGCGCGACAGCGGCATCTCGAGATCTTCGAACAGTCCGGTCATTGCTGTCTCGGTCAGCTCCTGCTGCTGCTTCTCGACGATACCAAGCACGGTAGCGCTTTTGCGCGCCACATGATTGCCGAGGATTTCAAGCTCCGGTATTTTATATTTGGCGCCTTTGCCGAACACCTCTTCATCTGGTGATAAGCGGGGCAGGCCGTATTTGGCGGTAAGATCATTCAAGTTCTGATTCGCTTCTGTCGGGTCCAGCAGATAAGCAGCAAGCTGCACATCATTGGCTGCTCCTGCAAAAGGAATCCCCTGCCAATGCAGCGCCAGATCGGCGCGGTGCAGATCGTAACCGCTCTTCGGTGCCTTGCTGTCTCCCAGCCAGGCCCGCAGCGGAGCTGCGGCATGGCTCTGCAGCAGTGCAAACGGCACGAAGTAATGCCGCTCCGGCGAAGACAACCCAAGGCCAATCACTTCTGCACGGTGCGGGTTCTCACCGTTTGATTCCACATGCAGCGCGGAAATACCCGGGAGAGCGGAGATCAAGTCCTCCAGTTCACTTTCACCGACGATGGTAATATCCAGGACGGCAGCTTCAACCGCTTCTACAGCTCCATCACTGCTGGACGAATAAGCGCTCAGCGACAGACGCTCAAGCAGGGATTTGAATTCCAGCTTGGCGAGTGCCGGGCCGGCAGTATCCCCTTTAATTCCGGCGAACTCCATATCCTCCCAGGCATGCTCCAGCGGAACCTCGCGGTAAATCGTCGCCAGCTTCTTGCTCATCACGGCACTGTCCGCATGTTCCTCCAGCTTCTCTTTCATCTTGCCCTTCAGCTCGCCGGTTCCGGCCAACACACCTTCGACCGAACCGAACTGGTGCAGCAGCTTAAGTGCAGTCTTCTCGCCTACGCCAGGCACTCCGGGGATGTTATCACTGGCATCGCCCATCAGCCCCTTAAGGTCAATGATCTGCTCCGGCGTCAGATCGTATTTCTCGCGGATTTGCTGCGGTCCGTACAGCTCGACTTCTGTAACTCCCTTACGGACCAGTGCCACCGTCGTATACTCCGAGGCCAGCTGCAGCATGTCCTTGTCCCCGGACACGATCATTACCTGGCGTCCGGCTTCATCAGCCTCACGCGAGATGCTGCCGATAATATCGTCAGCTTCGTAACCGGAAATCTCAAACTGCGGCACCCCCATATCACGCAGCAGGTCCTTCAGCATCGGAAACTGCTCGGAGAGCTCCGGCGGTGTCTTTTGACGGCCGCCCTTATAATCTTCATACCCTTCATGCCGGAATGTAATCTTCCCGGCATCGAATGCAACGATCAGATGACTAGGCTTATGCTCCTCTATTAGACGCAGCAGCATCGTCGTAAATCCGTATACCGCATTTGTCTGCTGCCCCGCCGTATTCGTCAGCGGCGGCATGGCGAAAAATGCGCGATAAATGATGTTATTTCCATCGATTAGTATCAACTTGTCCACTATAGCACCTCGCCTTTATCTTGCTTACTCCCTACATAGTAACATATGCCCCGCTCAAAAAAGAACCAGGACATCTGAAATGAACTGCGGATTCTAACAGTAAAGCAAGTTCCTGCCCGCTAATTAGCGGAAGCGCCGTATTAATGTATTTAATGTAGGATTTCCATTCTTCCCCTTGCTAAAACCGCTTAGCTTCTAAATAAAAATGAAAAAAAGCAGCAAGCCTCCAGTACAGGAGCTTGCTGCTTAGTAGGTACACGCGAATTTCATCCGGGGCTGATGTACAAGGTCAGCCAGCACCGGATATATCGTGCCATCGTTATTGATTCAGATCCGGGCGCTTGCCTGTTACGAGATATACCACGCTTTCGCCGATGTTGGTGGCGTGATCGGCAATCCGCTCGATATAGCGTCCAACCAGCGTCAACAGCATCGCCTGATTCAGCGATTCCGGCTTTTCGACCATATAAGTGTACAGCTCATTAATCGTTGCGCTGTACAAATGATCGACCTGGTCATCATCCTGAGCCATCTTGTATGCCAGATCGGTGTTCTCATCCAGATAGGATTGAATCGCCTCGTCGATCATGACGGCCACAATTTCAGCCATCCGCGGGATATCCACCAGCGGTTTGATCAATTGCTGGCCCTGAATGCGCAGCGTAACCTTCGCTACATCCAGTGCCAAATCGCCCATACGCTCCAGATCGCTGGATATTTTGAACGCAACAATAATTCGGCGCAGGTCCTTGGCTACGGGCTGCTGGGTGATAATCAGCCGCGAACCGATTTCCATTATTCTGTCTTCCATGGCATTCAGCCGTAAATCGGCTTTGACGATTTCTTGTGCACGTACGATGTCAAGAGTCTGCAAAGCTACAATTGCACCTTCCAGAGCATCCGTTACATGCTCGCCCATCTGCTGCAGCAGACTGCGCAGCTCTTCCAGATCTTTATCGAATTCTTTTCTGCGAATCATAATAAAAGCGTTCCTCCTCAAAACGTATGGTCTGCTAGTCAGTTCCAAGAAACGGGTCCCTGCGGGGGATTAGCCGAAGCGGCCGGATATATAGTCTTCTGTGCGGGAGTCCTTTGGATTGGAGAACAACAGTTCCGTATCTGCAGCTTCTACAATTACACCATTCAGGAAAAACACGGTTTTGCCCGAAACCCGGGCCGCCTGATGCATATTATGTGTGACCATAACAATGGTGTACTTATCGCGCAGCTCCTGCACCAGTTCCTCAATCTTCAGTGTGGATACCGGGTCAAGCGCGGAGGTTGCCTCATCCATCAGCAGAATATCCGGTTGTACCGCAAGCGCTCTGGCAATGCAAAGACGCTGCTGCTGTCCACCGGACAGGCTAAGTGCAGATTTCTTCAGAAAATCCTTAACTTCCTCCCAAAGCGCGGATTGCCGCAGACTTTGTTCTACGAGTTCGTCCAGCTCCGCTTTGGCGCGGACACCATGGAGACGGGGGCCGTAGGCCACATTGTCGTAGATCGACTTGGGAAATGGATTAGGCTGCTGGAATACCATGCCGACCTGCTTTCGCAGGCTCTCCACCTCAACCTCGTCGCTGTAAATATTTTTGCCGCTGATGTTCACTTTACCTTCAATACGTGTTCCGGGAATCATGTCGTTCATACGGTTTAGTGTGCGCAGTAGTGTAGATTTACCACAGCCGGAGGGACCGATAAAAGCTGTCACCTGTTTCTCCGGAATCTGCAGATCCACAGCCTTCAGTGCATGAAAAGACTCATAGTAGAGATCAAGTTTCTCTATGTCAATGATGGATTTCATTAGTTTTTGCGTCTCCTTCTCATCATCTTCGTTCCCCATGATAAGCTTTCAGTGTAAATACAGTTGAAGAGAATTGTTAACGCAGTGTAAAATCGGTGGCGATCGTCCCGTGTTCACGAAATGCCGATGAGCTTATTATTTCAATTCTTTGTGTATTTTAAAAAAAGAACACCGTCATTTCAAATGACAGGCGCTCTTTTCTTGCTAACTACCAGTTTGTAACCTACACCGCGAATCGAATCAATATGGACCGATTCCGGATCAAGCTCCAGTTTCTTGCGCAGTGAGCTGACGTGGACATCCACCGTCCGCTGTCCGCCGATATAATCAAAGCCCCATACGGCATTCATCAAATCGTCGCGCGTCAGTACCACACCCGGCTTGCGAGCTAGATACAGCAGCACTTCAAATTCCTTCGGCCGCAGATTAATACTGACTCCGCCCAGAGAAACCTCATACCGTTCAGGGTAAATCTCCAGCTGTCCCAGAATAATCGTCGATGCCGATACAACAGCTTCCGGCTGGACTTCTTCGGCAAGTCCGGAGATCCGCCGGAGTACTGCGCTGACCCGGGCAAGCAATTCCGATACACCAAAAGGTTTGGTTATATAATCATCAGCACCGGATTTCAGGCCGCGGACTACATCCTCTTCGGCATTTTTGGCAGTCAGCACGATAACAGGCGTACGGATGCCTTGTCCGCGCAGTTTATCAAGAATATCAATCCCGTTCATTCCCGGAAGCATGAGGTCCAGTACGATCAGGTCAAAAGGTTCTCTAGTCGCACGGTCATATCCTGCCGTTCCATGATCCTCCACCGTCACTTCATAACCTTCCTGCGTCAAATTATAGGACAGCAGCCGTGCCAGCGTCGGTTCGTCTTCAATGACAAGCAATCGTTGTGCCATAGGTTCCCCCGTCTTCATATGTTTTTAAATTTACAAATCAGTTCGCAAGCCCATCATATCACCGGAATGTTAACTCGGTGTAAAATCTCAAAGACTTCTGAATTATTAAAAAGAATTCAATTCCATAGTAAACCTTGAAGGGCTCACTAGCAAATTTGAAAACGCACTTCCGGGAGTGTGTCCAGCTGTAAACGGGGCCTTATCCTATTCTGCCTGCTCCTGCAGTAACGGCAATTCCAGAATAAACGAGCTGCCGATGCCGAGATCACTCTCCACCGTAATCGAACCGCGATGCAGCTCCACCAGATGCTTCACGATTGACAATCCGAGGCCGGTTCCGCCGGAGCTTCTCGATCTTGCCTTATCCACCCGGTAAAAGCGTTCAAAAATCCGCGGCAAATCCTTGCGGGGAATGCCCATGCCGGTATCGCTGACGGTAAAGACAACCGTTTCCGTGCCGTCTGCCTTATGGCCGTTGACGACGGTTACTTTCACACTTCCCCCATCATGCGTGTAATTGATCGCATTGGAGAGCAGATTCATAAAGATCTGGCGCAGCTTGTCTTCGTCACCCTCCACGAACAGCTCATTCGGCACATTTGCACTGAGGCTGATTTTTTTCTTCTCTGCCACTTTGCTGAGCGTCCCCAGTACGGAATCAAAAAATTCAATTAAATGGACAGGAGAGCATTCGAGCTGCACGCGCTTTGATTCGATTTTGGACAATTCCAGAATATCTCCGATTAACCGGTTCAACCGTTCATTCTCATCATAAATAATCTGCAGGAAAGAACGTGCCGTCTTCTCATCCGTAACGCCGCCTCCAAGCAGGGTCTCGGCAAACCCTTTTACCGCAGCAACAGGTGTCTTCAGCTCATGTGAGACGTTGGCCACGAACTCACTGCGCATCTTCTCCAGACGGCGGATTTCCGTCACCTCCTGCAGCAGGAACAGCATGCCCCGGTAAGAGCCATCCTGCATCATCGGCACACCGTCAAGCCGGACGATCCGCTCAGCCGGGTTATAAATGCTCCGCTCCTCGTGGATCGCCTCCTTACGGGTAACTCCCTCGTCAATCAATCGGGTAAGCTCATAATGATGCTTAATTTCCTTGTAGGAATAACCGGCCATTTCACTGTTCTTCACATCCAGCAGATGTTCCGATGCCCGGTTCAGCAGCGCGATCTCGCCCTCCGCATTGATCATCACAATGCCGCCGGTCATATTATCCAGCACGCTCTGCAGCAAATCCTCGTTATCACGGATCGTCTTCAGCTGGGTCTGCAGGCTGTCAGCCATCGCATTGATTGCTGTAGCAAGCTGACCGATCTCATCCTTGCGCTTCATCGGCACCCGGGCATCATAATCCAGGTCGGTAATACGCCGGGCCACTCGCGTAATCTGCTCCAGCGGAGAGGTCATACTTGAAGCCACCTTATAGCTCACTAGGGTTGCTGCAATAAACAGCAGAACCAGCCCCCCTGCCATAATCAGCCAAGCCCGGCTGAGTCCTTCCGTCACAGCGTTCAGCTCCATAGAGAGCCGGATATAACCGTCGAACCCCTGATCAGAGACCACAGCTCCGGCTACATACAGCATTTGCCGGTCGAGTGTATCACTGTAACGGATCGCCCGTCCGATTCCTTCCTTGGCGGCCAGCACTTCCTCCTCGCGAGTGGAGTGATTATCCATTTGCAGCGGATCCTTCTCCGAATCGCCGATAACCTTGCCGTCCTTGGTAATGAAGGTGATCCGGGAATTGGTCAGCTTAGAGATATGCTTGGCCTGGTCCGTATAGAAATTCAATGCGCCGGAGCTGTTCATATCGGTAAACTGAAGTGTTCCGGAGAGCAGTTTTATTTCCCGGGACATGTTTTCCTCCAGGGCCGCAATATGGGAATCCTTAAACAATTGGGCCATGGTAAGTCCGGCACCGATCATGGAAATCCCGATCATAGTCATCAGTATAAAGGTAAGCCGGATACGAAACGGTTTCATGTAAAAATCCTCTTCCTTATCATTATGTCATTGAGAACATCCTACCTCCATTTTCGCTAAAACACCAGTTCTCCAGGCAATTATCAACGCAGTGTAAAAATAGGACAGCATGTGCTGCCAGCAGAGACGTAAAACATTAAGGCTCCACCCGATTTATGGTATTATCATTACAAAACCTGTTAAATTCGAAAGGGAAATCTAATGAAAGTAACGATTTCGGATGTTGCAAAAGCCGCCAATGTTGCCAAGTCCACTGTCTCCAAGGTACTGAACGATTCTCCCAAAATTTCGCAGGACACCAAACGCAGAGTCCGTGAAATTATGAAGCAAATGAACTATACCCCGAGCAGTATCGCCACCGGACTTGCCAGACAAAGCAGTAATACCGTGGGGCTGCTGGTTGACATGTCCAAAGGAAGTGAATTTCTGAATCAATTCTTCTATAACATTATAGGTGGAATAGAGAGCGTGATCGGTCCGCTGAAATATGAGCTGACTCTCTGCAATGTGCAGCATAATGATGAAGAGGGAGATTTCCTGAACAGACTGGTTTACAATCAGCGCGTCGACGGAATTATCGCCAACAATTCAGTGCTGACGGAAGAACTGTCCGCGCAGCTCGATCAGCTTGAATTTCCCTACATCTCCATAGGCGAAAGCAACGATCCGGCCAGCTGGGTCGATTTCGATAATGAAGCCGGCGGCAGAATACTGACACGCCACCTGCTGGAGCAGGGTTACTCCCAGCCCGCTTTCATTGGCGGAGAGCCGCATGAGCGAATCTTCACTTCCCGCTTAAACGGCTATCTTAAGGCTTTGAACCAGGCAGGCGGGTCCGCCCCGGAAAGATTAATTGTGAATGGGCAAGCCGACGAGTATGAAGGCTACCGCGCCGCCATGCAGCTTCTGCAGGGTAGTGACCGGCCCGACTGCATCGTATGTATGACCAATTATGTTGCCTTCGGCGTGCTAAGAGCCGCCCGCGAGCTGGACATCGAAATCCCCGCACAGCTCGGTGTGGCCGCTTTTGATGAATATCCTTTCTCCCGATACACTACACCTCCCCTGACCTCATTGAATATAGATACCTTCAAGCTTGGGGTAACCTCCGGCCAATGGCTGATGGATCTTATCCAGGGCAAAAATACGGGATCACGGCAGCTGCTGCTGGAGCCGGAGCTTATTGCCCGGGAATCCACGTTAAGACATGTTGTCCGGAATTAGCTTAGCCATGAACTGTTCTGAGCTTAAGTTTGCGGAACTTAAAACAAGGAGCGGCCTCCCGGGGAGCCGCTCCTTGTTTATAAACATCCATTTGGAAACCGATTAGTGTGGCACAAATTTAATGGCTGCTATTGATCCTTCCAGCGCTGCACAGTCAGCGTGACTGTCTGCGCTCCGCCTGCCGGTGTCAGTGTCCGGTTGGCGATGTCCGTACCGCCTGAGGCGGTTTCTACGGCCGCCCAGCTTCCGCGGGTCAGCTTATACTGCACAGCAGTTCCTGCAGGCAGGCTGAGCGTAATCGAATATACGCCGTCGCTTCCCTTGGTCAGCTGGAAAGCAGGGTCCGCTGCGTTCCAGCTGTTAAAGGAGCCGGTCAGATACACCGGTCCGCTTGCAGGCGTAGTACCCGGAACACTGACCCGGAACGTCACGCTGTCGGCCTGCGGTTCTCCGGCCGTCAGGCTGCCGTTCACCAGACTCGAGCTACCCGCACCAAAGTGATAATTGTTGCCGCCGTTGCTGTCCCATGTGCCGCTGCCATTATTAAAAGCAGCGGTCAGACCCGCCGCATTGCCCAGCGGAACCTCTAGTACTTTATAACCCGCATAGGAGGATGACTCCATCTGCACGCCTGGCGTGGTCGTCCAGGTCGTTGAACCGTCCAGCTTGTAATGGATATAGGAATTGCTGAAAGCTGCATTCTTGTAATAGATCGTTGCCGTATTGCCCACAGGTGTCGCTGTTGGTGTCACCGTTGCTGTTGGCGTTGCTGTTGCTGTTGCAGTCGGCGTTGGTGTTGGCGTCACCGTCGGTGTGGCTGTTGGTGTGGCTGTTGGTGTTGCTGTTGGTGTGGCTGTTGGTGTTGCTGTTGGCGTTCCTGTTGGTGTTGCTGTTGGCGTCACTGGTCCGCCGGATTGGATATTTCCGGTCGGCGTATAGGTCCAGGTGCCGGTGCCGAAGAAATAATTGCTGCCACCGTTGCTGTCCCATGTGCCGCTTCCGTTGTTGAAGACAGCCTCAAGCTGGGTGGCAGCGCCGATATTGACCGTTATTTTGTTGTAGCCTGCCACCTCGGCTGCTGGTATGGCTACACCAGGTGCCGTCGTCCAGGTCCCTCCGACCGGACGGTAATGGATATACGGTGTGGCATAGCCCTGCTTATAGTAGATCGTCACATTGTTCCCCGCAGGTGTAACAACAAGAGCGGCTAAGCTGAATCCCGAAAGGTTGGATGCGGCATCAAAAGCTTTTATTGTATAAGAATAGCTGGTATTACCCGCTAACCCGTTATCCGTATAAGAAGGGGTAGTAGTAGTCCCAACCTTGACCCCATTGCGGTAAACCTCATATCCGGCTACCCCAACATTGTCCGTGGACGCTGTCCAGCTTACCAGTACACTGGAAGCATTTTGCACAGTCGCTGTCACATTGGTTGGCACAGACGGAGGTTCGTTTTCTGAAACAGGCTGTGTTTTGGAGTAGACTTTGGCTGTATTTGCGCCCACAGTTACTGTGATTTGCTTGCCCGTTACTCCTCCCGCTTGCACTGTCACTTTGTCAGCCGTATTGAACTGGTTCAGCAGAACCGTTCCAGCAGTCAATGTGCTTTCAGCGCGCAGCGGGATAGTGATGGTCTGCGAACCGTTCGAGGCATTGCTGAATACAGAGATGACCTCCTGGCCGACATTGGCTCCGGTGTCAATGCGGCGCGAGAACGCGTACAGGTTCTGGGCAGACCACATTTCACGCTGGGTGCCGGTGCGCAGGGCCGGGTTATTTTTGCGGATTTCATTCAGCTTGGCGATATGCTTGAAGGTACTCGCGTCTTCATTAAAATAGTTCTGAATCACATTGCCGCCTGCATCCCGCTTCACCATCGACCAGCGGTTCCAGGTATCGGCGATTCCCCCGGTCATAATCTGGCCGTTGCCGTTGCCCTTATTCTGCTCTGTGCCCTGGAAGACCACCGGGGTTCCGCGAACAGTGAAAATAAAGGACAATGCATTTTGCAGCTTCTCGACGTTTCCTCCGGCTTCCGTCAGGAAACGGTTGCGGTCATGATTATCTATAAAGGTGACCATATGGTTGGCATTTCCATTGTAAAGGGAATCGAGCGCCAGCGTGCTTTTGATGTTGGACTCGAAAGACTGACCGTAGGCGAAGCTGTTCAGCACGGAGAAAAATAACGGGAAGTCGAGCATCCCCCATTCCTTGCTGCTGCCTACCCAGCGGGAGACAAATTCGGCATTGCCGTCAAAGTTCTCGCCGAAGGTATTGACGCCAAGCAAATCCTCCAGCTCTCCAATGTCCGTAGGCTTTATCAGCTTGGCTGCATCGACACGGGCGCCATCCGCTCCGGTATAATCAAACCAGCCCTTGATAGAATTGAACACAGCCTGCTTGGCCGCCGGAACATCGAAATCGATATCATCCAGCCCGCCGAGATCATGATTCTCCAGGTAGTCCTGAGCCCACTGATCATATCTTCCGTCGGCCAGCGACCAGTTGATATCCCCGTTATGATGATACCAGGATGTATTATTAAAAGGGGCGGCCGGCTGCAATGCCGGTATATCATAATACGCCTGACTGCCAAGCATGTAGTCCCCAATATGGTTCGGCACAACATCAATAATCACTTTTATTCCCAGAGCATGGGCACTGTCCACCAGCTCCTTAAGTTTTTCTTTAGTCCCGAAATACGGGTTGGCAGCATTCGGGTTTTTCACGTTGTATCCATGGTAGGCCGTGTTTTTCCCGGTGCCGTTGTTCTCGCGGTTCGTCATTTGTGGTTCAGCGACCGGAGAAATCCAGATTGCCGTATATCCCATGTTATGAATATAGGGAAGCTTGTCGATAACCCCCTGCCAGTCGCCGCCCTTCATGTATCGGAAATCTTCATCCGAGTTCTCCCCGTAACGGATTGCTGCACCGGTGGCATTATTGGATGTATCCCCATCATTAAAGCGGTCAACCATAATCTGATAAATCGTATCATTCTCGGTGACGGTGCCTATGCTTGCTGCTTCAACCTTCGACGGCGGGACCACAAATAAATTCATCGTGATCGAAAGAACAATGGACGTGATTAGAACGGGAATAAGCCATGGTTTACGTTTCATTCTCATCTCCCTCTCATAAAAGCGTTTACATACCTGTGTTAGACTGTAATTGCATTTCCATCACTTGCCTCACTGCAATGCAGTTTGGGAAACCGGTTTCCTCCTAGAAGAAATTACCATGCAAACGCATGCGTTGTCAAGAACTTTAAATTTCTTCGTTTTTTCTCCTTAATTCTTCTGAACATCGGCAAAAAAAGAAGCCTCGCTCCAGAGTGAAAATGAAGGTCGGCTTCTGTTATTGTGGCCTTTATCTCCTGATGACTTATTTGAACACAGGTTCGCGGAACTGGGCCAGCTTGGCTGCAGAATCCTTCTCCACATCAGCATGCAGGCTGTTGCCGTGCGAATCCATCGTTACGATTGCCGCAAAGCCGTCTACCTGCAAATGCCACATCGCCTCAGGGATTCCGAATTCCATAAAGTCAACTGCACTTACCTTCTTGATACATTCGGCATAATATTGCGCGGCTCCGCCGATAGCGTTGAGATATACGCCGCCATGCTCCTGCAGAGCCTTCAGCGTTTTGGGGCCCATTCCGCCTTTGCCGATCACGGCGCGGATGCCGAATTTCTTAATAATATCCCCTTGGTACGGTTCTTCGCGAATGCTTGTAGTCGGCCCTGCCGCTTTTACATGCCAGCCTTCCTCATCCTTCAGCATGACCGGACCGCAGTGATAAATGACTGCACCGTTCAGATCAACCGGCGTTTCGTGGTCCATCAGGTATTTATGCAGCGCATCGCGGCCGGTGTGCATTTCCCCGGACAGGATTACCACATCGCCAACCCGCAGGCTGCGGATATCCTCCTCGCTGATCGGCGTCGTCAGCCGGACCTCGCGCGATCCGCCGGCCGTTGCAGGTTGCCCTGCTCCTTCAGCAGCTTCAGCGGCCGGCAAAACAGCCGGAGCCCCTGGAATCGTGGCATCCTCGGGAACGACACCGGACCCGGCAGCTCCTGCGGCATGTACAGCTACCGGCTCGGGCGAAGATACTCCAGCATCATCAACGGAAATCCCCGTGCCGCTCTCATACAGCCATTCCCTGATCTTGCCGGTCGCAGGATCAACCAACACGCCCTGGCGGCGAAAGGCCCAGCAATTATAGGCCACCGAGACAAAGAAGCTGGCCGGAAGCCGGTTCATTACTCCCACCTTGCAGCCCAGCAGCGTGACTTCGCCGCCGAAACCCATCGTGCCGATGCCCAGCTTGTTGGCATTCTCCATAATATAATTTTCCAGCTTGCCCAGATCCTCTACCGGGTTGATATCCTCCACCTTACGGAACAGCTGCTTCTTGGCCAGCTCATAGCCTGTCGTGCGGTCTCCTCCGATGCCCACACCGATGAAGCCCGCGCTGCAGCCCTGTCCCTGTGCCTGATAGACGGCATGGAGAATACATTTGCGGATGCCGTCGAGGTCACGGCCAGCTTTGCCCAGTCCTTCCAGCTCTGCCGGAAGGCTGTATTGGATATTCTTGTTCTCGCAGCCGCCGCCCTTCAGGATGAGCCGGACATCTACGCCCTCTTCTTCCCATTGTTCGAAATGGATTACCGGTGTCCCGGCGCCGAGATTGTCTCCGCTGTTTTCACCGGTAAGCGAATCTACCGAATTGGGACGCAGCTTGCCGTTTTGGGTCGCCCGGACAATGGCGCTGTGTATATCTTTTTTCATTTCTATCTGGTTAACGCCTACAGGTGTATGAATAATAAACGTCGGCATCCCCGTATCCTGACAGATCGGTGATACCTGAAGCTCAGCCATTCCGATATTCTGTGCAATCGTGGTCAAAGCAAGTCCCGAGCGGGTCGCCCTGTCTTCCAGCGAGCGCCCCTTCGCTACTGCCCTGCGCACATCGCCCGGCAAATTTGTGGAGGTCTCTACGATCAGATTATAAATGCTGTCTTCAAAATGCTGCATCTTCATTCAGGACTCCTCTCCATCAGTTCCAGGTTGTCTAAACTCTGTTACAATTAGTTATTATAATATCATATTAATCGGCTCATGAAAGGGGTTACTTAAAAATTGAACTACCATTTTTCAGCCTATTTGTATCGTCTTCAATATATTCAGCGCTGGAGCCTGATGCGCAGCACCGCCCCGGAGAACGTGGCGCAGCATTCATTCCAGGTAGCTTTGCTGGCCCATATGCTGTGCTCAATCGGCAACGCTCATTTCGGGCGGTCGCTAAATGCCGACCGTGCTGCCGTGATGGCGCTGTTCCACGACGCCTCCGAGGTATTCACCGGCGATATCGCTACGCCGGTGAAACATAACAACCCGCGGCTGCTGTCCAGCTTCCGCGACATGGAGCGGGTCGCCGCCGAACGTCTGGCGGCGATGATTCCGCCGGAGCTAAGTGCGGTCTACGCGCCGCTCCTGCAGCCGCAGGACAGCCCGCCCGGCTCAGAGGATGCCGGGCTGCTGCGCTATGTCAAAGCAGCGGACGTGCTGGACGCCTACCTGAAATGCGTCTGGGAGGTCGCTGCAGGCAACCGCGAGTTCGCTGCTGCCAAAGAGCAGACCGCGACGAAGCTGCGCGTACTGGAACTGCCGGAGATGGATTATTTCCTGGCCCATATGGCTCCAGGGTTTGAAATGTCGCTGGACGAGCTGTCCGCTGGCATGAGCAGTGAGACCGGGGCAGATTCGGCAGATTGAATGCAGCAATTTGATCGCTTTTTATTAATGCAGCGAGTCCACCTGATGGGGCGGTGTAATCTTTGGTGAATGGAGCGGCTCTGTCAGGATATCCCAGTCTTTGAATACCGGCTGCAGTCCCTTGGCATACAGCATTTCTGTAATTTCATGCACTTTGCGGCCATCCGAGATTTCAAACTGCGGGGTTCCGCCTTCAAGGGTATGCCCGCCTACCTCGGTGGATACTCCTGCGGACATTTTAGTGATGCCGAGATGGACCAGATGATCGCGCAAAGCTGCCGGTTCCCGCGTGGACAATGAAATGCCCGCACGGGGCAAAAACAGTCGGTAAGCCAGTATGATCTGCACCAGCGCACGGTCGGTTACATCACTTGCCGGATTGAATTCTCCGAGATACGGGCGAAAGCGGGGAATCGACAAGCCGATTTCGCACTCCGGGTACTTATCCTGCAAGTATCTCGCATGCAGGGCAGTGGCCAGAGCTTCCTGGCGCCAATCGTACATCCCCAGCAGGGCACCAATATTCACAGATCGAAACCCGGCGCGGCAGCCGCGTTCGGGCGCATCCAGACGGTTGCGGTAGACTCTCTTCGGACCCTTCACATGCAGCTTCCCATAGGTCTCCTGATGGTAGACCTCCTGATACAAGGTAAGACCGTCTACCCCTGCCAGCCTCAGTTCATTGTATTCTTCCGTAGAGAGCGGATTAACCTCAATGCTGACAGAAGAAAAATAGTCACGGAGCACCTTCACGCACTCCCTCACATAAGCGGCCGGACTTTCACTCCGGGATTCGCCAGTCAAAATAAGAATGTGGCGCAGGCCTGTATCGGCGATGGTTTCTGCTTCCTGCCTGACCTCCTCCAGTGTCAATTTTTTGCGCGGAAAGTCATAAATCGAGCTAAAGCTGCAATAAGTGCAATGATTCACGCAAAAATCGGCCAAATACATCGGCGTAAACAGCTGCATCACATGCCCGAAGTGCGTACGTGTCAATCTTTGCGCTTTCTGCGCCATTTCCTCCAGGTAAGGCTCCGCCGCCGGAGACAGCAGTGCCATCAGCCCGTCTTCGTCCAGATGCTCCAAACGAAGCGCCCGCTTCACATCCACGGCAGTATACTGCTTCCATAATGTCTCGTAAGGAAGCTGCTCCAGCCGGGTCAGCGTATCATAAAAGCTCATGCTCTTCCTCCCTCCTTCTCTCCATTGGCTAGAACAAAAAGCCGGTCAGCGGCGAAGAGGCCGTTGCCGCCTCCTCCACCGGCCCCAGTCCGGCCAGATAAGCCTTGCGCCCTGCCGATACCGCCTCACGGAATGCCTCCGCCATTAGAAGCGGATCACGCGCAGTAGCAATTGCCGTATTCAGCAGCACGGCGGATGCGCCCATTTCCATCGCCTCAGCAGCCTCGGAAGGTCTGCCAATACCGGCGTCAACAATCACCGGAAGATCCACTTCTGCGATCAGAATCCGCAGCAGCTCCTTGGTCTGCAGGCCGCGGTTCGAGCCGATGGGCGCACCCAGCGGCATAACAGCGGCAGCTCCGGCTGCCTTGAGCCGGATAGCTGCCGAAAGATCGGGGCTCATATACGGCAGTACAACGAAACCCTCTGCAGCCAATATTTCCGTGGCTTTAACCGTCTCCATATTGTCAGGCAGCAAATATTTCTGATCATTAATCACCTCGATCTTCACCCAATTGCCCAGCCCTGCCGCCCTGGCCAGTCTGGCAATACGCACCGCTTCTTCGGCTGTGCGCGCACCGGAGGTATTGGGCAGCAGCGTCATATGGGAGGGAATATGAGTAACAATGTTGTCGTTGCTCTCCGTATCAACCCGGCGCAGAGCCACAGTAATGACCTGTGAACCCGAGCGTGCAATCACTTCGGGAATAAGGGTATTGCGGCTGTATTTCCCGGTTCCGATAAACAGCCTGCTGGATAAAGGAATTCCGCCGATAACGAAAGAATCTTGCATACAATCGCCTCCTGAGATAGTGGCTCCGCTTAAATGCGGAGCTTCTGTTGCTGATACACTGAGTTTTGATCTTACCTCTTATGTCTTACCTTTAACTCTTGATTCTTACGTCTTACGTCTTACGTCTTACGTCTTACTTCCTACGTCTTACGTCTTACCTCTTGCTTCTTGCCTCTTGCCTCTTACTGCTTTCATCCGGCAACACGCACCGGCTTCAGCCCCCGCCGACAAAATGGACCAGCTCTACGCGGTCACCTTCGCTCAGCAGCGTATCTTCGTAAACGTCCTTGCCGACGATCTCACCATTCAGCTCCACGATAACCAGTCTCCCGGCCCACTCTGACCGGCTTAGCAGATCAGCTACAGTCCGGCAGCTCTCTTCATAGGCCCCGCCTTTTCCATTCACGATCAAATTCATGCTTGCTCACCTCCTTTAACTGGTGCAGGAGCATTATTCATGGCTTCAGGCTTAGGGTACGGCCTGAACTGCTGATCTGTAGGCTGTAGCGGCGGCCACAGGATCTCCCGCACTGCATATTCCGGACATTACGGCAATTCCGGCAGCACCCGTTGCCAGAACCTTACCGGCATTACCCGGCTCAATTCCGCCTATGGCGATCAGCGGAATGCTGCTGCAGCGGACAGCCGCAGCCAGCTGCTGCAATCCGCGTTCCCGCTGCCCCGGCTTGCAGGCCGAGGGAAACACATGCCCGAACAGGCAGAAGTCCGCTCCCTGCCGGCCGGATTCGGCCGCCTCCTCCGGGGAATGCACCGACCTTCCCAATCGCAGGCCCGGTGCTATGCCGCGTGCTGCGGCAGGCGGCAGGCTGTGCCAAGCCAATTGGACCCCGCCCGTCCCTGCGGCCAGCGCAACGTCTACCCGGTCGTTGATCACCAGCTTGGAAGGCGGAACCCCTGCTATGATCAGCTGCTCCGTCAGAGCCATGAGCTCCCGTACAGACATTGCCTTTTCCCGGAGATGGATATAATCCACTATGAAATGCACAGCCGCAGCCAGTTGAACAAACTGCGCCGGATTTTGCTTTCCATCCGAGATCAAATGTATCTCTTTCAACATGTTCACCTTCTCCTGTTCTTTTGCATTACCGGCAAACACAAAAAAGACCACCCCCGTAAAGGAGGCAGTCTGGAATATATACAGGAATACCGGGCCATTCAGCCCCGCTGCAGTTATTCGTTCTCCACTTCCCTACGCTGGTATAAACCAGATCAGGTTCAAAGGGTCCGAACGGGTATGTTCGTCTCAGCCTTGCGGCACCCCTAGTGACAAATCCATATTCAATTACGCTTAACGTTTCATATACTAACATATTATTCCTTGAAGAGCCATCCTTTAAAAGAGGCCTGCATCAAAAAGAGCGGAACCCAAGATTCCGCTCCAGACTCTAATTATGCATAGCAATGGAATCAGCAACCGCATTTAGCCGTTTACGACCTCGCCGCCGTTCACATGCATTACCTGTCCGCTTACATAAGATGAATCGTCGGAAGCCAGATATACATAGGCTGGAGCCAGCTCCTCCGGTTGTCCCGGGCGTTTCATTGGCTGCGTGCCGCCGAATTCACTGACTTTCTTCGCGTCAAAGGTCGACGGAATAAGCGGTGTCCAGATTGGACCCGGCGCTACGGCATTAACCCGGATGCCTTTGTCCGCCAGGTTCATCGACAGAGAACGGGTAAAGCTGAGAATCGCCCCTTTTGTGGACGAATAGTCCAGCAGCTGCGGGCTGCCCCGGTAGGCTGTGATCGAAGTCGTGTTGATGATCGTGGACCCTTTTTTCAGGTGGGGCATGGCTGCCTTGGTCAAATAGAACATCGAAAAAATATTCGTGCGGAATGTCCGCTCTAACTGCTCAGAGGTAATATCCTCAATTTTCTCCTGCGGATGCTGCTCGGCCGCATTATTAATCAGGATGTCCAGCTTGCCGAGTCCTTCCACTGTCTTATTGATCAGATCCTGGCAGAACGCCTCCACGCCGATATCGCCGGCGATCAGAATGCACTTCCTTCCCTCTTGCTCTACCTGGCGTTTAGTCTCTTCGGCATCGGAATGCTCATTGAGGTAGGAAATAACGACATCCGCACCCTCCTTCGCAAAATGAACGGCAACCGCCCGGCCAATACCGCTGTCTCCTCCTGTAATCAGAGCCGCCTTGCCCAGCAGCTTGCCCGCCGCCTTATAGGCTGAGGTCTCGAATTCCGGCAGCGGATTCATTTCACTTTCAATTCCGGGCTGGCGGTCCTGCACCTGCGGAGGTAATGTTTTTTTGGTTTGCGTGTTGTCTGGCATGATCCATTCTCCTTTCGCTGTGTACCTGTTGGTTACTCATCGTTTTAGGGTTGGCTCAGGGTGCCTGGTTTATGCACCTGCAGATCATCTCTTTATTTGCTTTACGTTATGTTACTTACCACACCTTGGGCGCGGTCAAACTAAAATGTCAGTTGTTTTTGCCGGGGAAGGCGATATACTTTACAGAGAAAGCACTAATCCAGCAATGGAGTTGCAGATATATGCAGACTGTGACTGCGGCATGGCTGGGTGGTACCCGATAGACTTGCCCTGAAGTAATGTCTGCACCCAAAAGCCCGCTCTCCATGTCAATCCGGAGGCGGGCTTTCTGTAGTCTTTCTATGAAGGAAGTCTTAAATAATGCTGTTGTACACCATAAAAAACACCATCAGCACCAGCGCCACCATGAGCAGCAGGCTCAAGGTACGGATTTTGCCTGTCTCTGCGGATACGTCACGGTTCTCGCGCATGCCGGCTGCGGCAAGACGCAATGGTTTGCTGATGATGCCGCCGAGTGCAAACATAGCAAGCAGCAGAACAACCACCACGATCATCCACGGTACCGAATATTCACCCTTCGTCATCATATAGCCGCCAGTCAGCAGTTGGATGACCAGACCGTACTGGGCGAAGCGGTTGAAGCCGCCGATAGCGCTAAGCGTTCCTTCTCTCGCAGGGACGCTCAGCTTCTGGACACGCCCGAGAACAAACGGCAGCACCAGATAAAAGCCCAGCGCCAATGTACCGATCATATGTAGAAAAAACAAAAAGTGACCCATAACATACCTCCTCTAATGTTTTCAGTGATTTTAGTTACACTTCAATTATACCTAACCAACAAATAGAAGAAAAGAAAACCCCCATTATAATTTCTAAAATGGGGGCTCCCGCAGGTTACTGCTTAAATCCTAACTACCGAAGTAACGGCACGTACCGAATCTGCCGACTTATCCAAAGCCGCTTTCTCCTCTGCCGTAAGCTCCAGTTCATATACCTTCTCAATGCCGTCCGCACCCAGCAGCGCCGGAATGCCCATGAACAGCCCATCATAACCGTATTCACCTTCAAGCAGGGCGATTACCGGGATAATCCGCTTCTTGTCCTTCAGGATCGCTTCAGTCATCTGGACCAAGGAAGCCGCTGGCGCGTAATAAGCGCTGCCGTTGCCGAGCAGGCTGACAATCTCGCCGCCGCCGGCTCGTGTACGCTGTACAATCTCCGCAATTCGCTCTGCGGAAATCAGCGTATCAATCGGAATGCCGCCTACGCTGGAATAGCGTACGAGCGGTACCATATCATCGCCATGTCCACCCAGCACAAAGCCGCGTACATCTTCAACCGAAACGTTAAGCTCTTGGGCGATAAAAGTACAGTAGCGGGCCGTATCCAGCACACCGGATTGTCCGATTACCCGGTTTTTGGGGAAGCCTAGTGCATTGTAAGCCACATAAGTCATCGCATCTACCGGATTGCTCAATATAATTACGATGGATTCCGGAGCGACACGTTTCACATTTTCGCAGACCGATTTCACAATTCCCGCATTGGTATTCACCAGATCATCGCGGCTCATGCCAGGCTTGCGGGCGATGCCTGCCGTAATAATCACGATATCCGAATCCGCAGCATCCTCATAGCTTGAGGTTCCCGTAATCTGGCTGTCGAACTTCTGCACAGGACCGGCTTCCAGCATGTCAAGCGCCTTGCCTTTGGTCGGGTTCTCGAGCTGCGGAATATCCAGCAGCACCACGTTGCCGAGTTCCTTCTGGGCAAGCATAAGCGCCGTGGTAGCGCCAGTGAAGCCGGCACCCACGACTGTAATTTTATAACGTTTGATGGCCAAGAGATACCCTCCTACAAGACTACAGATTATTGATAATTTCGTCGGCAAACGCGGAGCATTTCAGCTCTGTTGCGCCTTCCATTTGACGGGCAAAATCATAAGTCACTGTTTTGTTGTTAATGGCGGTACTCATTCCTTTGTAGATAAGGTCAGCCGCTTCCTGCCAGCCCAAATGCTCCAGCAGCATTACTCCGGAAAGAATGACCGAACCCGGGTTCACAACGTCCTTATCGGCATATTTCGGAGCCGTACCATGTGTTGCTTCAAAGATAGCATGCCCTGTTAAATAGTTAATGTTCGCTCCCGGAGCGATGCCGATGCCGCCGATTTGAGCAGCAAGCGCGTCGGACAAGTAGTCACCGTTCAAGTTCAGCGTAGCAATCACGTCGAAATCGGTCGGACGGGTCAATACCTGCTGCAGAGCGATGTCGGCAATTGCATCCTTGATGATGATTTTTCCGGCAGCTTCCGCTTCCTTCTGGGCAGCATTGGCCGCAGCTTCACCATCACGTTCCTTGATGACATCATATTGGTTCCAGGTGAATACTTGGTCGCCGAACTCCTGCTCAGCCACTTCGTAACCCCAGTTCTTAAACGCACCTTCGGTAAATTTCATGATATTGCCCTTATGCACAAGCGTTACGCTCTTCCGTCCATGCTTGATCGCATATTCAACTGCAGCGCGCACCAGGCGCTTCGAGCCTTCGGAAGATACTGGCTTGATGCCGATTCCGGAGGTTTCCGGGAAGCGGATTTTGTTCACACCCATTTCCTTCTGCAGGAATTCAATTACTTTCTTGACAGCCTCGGAGCCTTCCTGGTACTCGATACCCGCATAAATGTCTTCTGTATTCTCACGGAAGATAACCATGTCCACCAGCTCCGGATGTTTCACCGGTGAAGGCACTCCATCGAAATAACGCACTGGACGCAAACATACATACAGGTCCAGTTCCTGGCGCAACGCCACATTCAAAGAACGGATTCCGCCGCCGATTGGAGTAGTAAGCGGGCCTTTAATAGCTACAATATATTCACGAATGGCTTCCAGCGTATCATTAGGCAGCCATTCACCATATGTATTGAAGGCCTTTTCGCCGGCAAATACTTCATACCAGGCAATTTTTTTTGCACCGCCGTAAGCTTTGGCTACAGCTTCATCAAGCACCCGTTTAGAGGCTTTCCAAATGTCGCGGCCAGTGCCGTCACCCTCAATAAAAGGAATAATCGGATGATTCGGAACCACCAGTTTGCCGTCTTCAATCGTGATTTGTTCGCCTTCTGTCGGCAGATCGTATTTTTCTAGTTTCAACATTTGTGGGGAATCCTCCTA
The DNA here is from genome assembly GCF_038593145.1 of Paenibacillus sp. FSL L8-0340. Classification (NCBI taxonomy): domain Bacteria; kingdom Bacillati; phylum Bacillota; class Bacilli; order Caryophanales; family Paenibacillaceae; genus Paenibacillus; species Paenibacillus sp. FSL L8-0340. The sequence continues at coordinate 2,331,430 of NZ_CP151967.1, read as the reverse complement.
AAAAGTTTAGTTTGGTTTGGTTAGCACATGCGTACATTCATTCTACTAGAGGGGTGGAGCGGCCCGCAAGGGCCGCCTTTATCTCTCGTCAACGGGAACGTATTTCTGTTCGGACATCCCAGTGTATTCTGCACGCGGGCGGATGATGCGGTTGTCTACATATTGCTCCAGAATATGCGCTGTCCATCCCGAAGCGCGGCTGATGGCAAAAATAGGCGTGAACAGCTCCCGCTCAATACCAAGCTGCGTGTATACCGAAGCCGAGTAGAAATCCACGTTTGGCTTCAGTCCCTTCTGCCCGGTGATCAGCTCCTCAATCTTGACGGACATCTCGTAGAGTGTGGTGTCATTCTTCATGGTGCCCAACTCACGGGACATCTTCATCAGATGTTTGGCACGCGGATCCCCATTCTTATAGACACGGTGTCCGAAGCCCATAATTTTCTCACGGCGCTCCAGCTTCCCGCGTATATAGGGCTCCACTGCATCCAGACTGCCGATCTCCTCCAGCATCTTCATTACGGCCTCATTCGCTCCGCCATGCAGCGGACCCTTAAGGGCACCAATCGCAGACGTCACACCGGAATACATATCGGAGAGCGTAGCCACAGTCACGCGGCTGGCAAATGTGGAGGCATTCAGCTCATGGTCCGCATGCAGCACCAGTGCAGCATCCAGCGCCTTGACGGATACGACATCCGGCTGTTTGCCCCATAGCATATAGAGAAAATTTTCCGCGATGGACAAGCCTTCTTTGGGTGCAATGGGCTCCAGACCTTTGCGGATACGCGCCAGCGCAGCGACTATGGTCGGAATCTGCGCCTGAAGCTTTACTGCCTTGATTTCATTAGCTTCACGGCTCATATCATCCGCCGCTTCATCATAGAGCGCGAGACTTGATACGGCGGAGCGCAGGGCAGCCATCGTGTTCGCTTCTTTGGGATACAGCTTCATTTGTGCAATGACCTGCTCCGGAATCGGTGCAAATGCGCTGAGATCACGTCGCAGAGCTTGCAGCTCAGGCGTAGTAGGCAGATTGCCAAACCACAGCAAATAAGCGGTTTCTTCAAAGGTGGCATTTTCCGCAAGATCGTCAATATCAAATCCGCGGTAAGTGAGGACGCCATCCACAATCGAGCTGATTGAGGAAGTCGTGGCGACGATGCCTTCCAGGCCTTTAGTAGCTGTCATAGTATCTCTCTCCTTTGCGAACAAGGGTTTAAAAGCCATTTCTAACATCGTGAAAACATTTACATTTTAAAGGTTTAAAAACATAAAAAGAAGGGCGATAAGACATCCTTAAAGATTGCAACCAACTTTCAGGGTAGAACCTTTAATAATCATACCGGATTTTGACGGTTATGTGAACAACGTGGAAGCTTTGACACGCATCAAATGATTTTATCGGAGAGATAGAAAAAAACTTCCGATCTTCCTGTTTCATGATTGCGCTTTCAGGTTATAGAGTCTGCCATGTTTTATGCTTTATGACTTTTGATAGTCTGTAAAATCAATCTATGAATATACATAAGACGAGCAGTTATTTTCTTGCGGGAGCAGCAATAGTGGGGGGATGAACGATGGACACGCTAGTGTTAAAAAGAGTGCTGCGCGGCCTTTGGGTTGTTCTCGCCGCTGCGGGGCTGATGTTCGCCATCTATGTATTGCTTCCGCTGCTCTATCCGCTCCTCCTGGCCTGGCTGCTCGCCTATATCATTCATCCGCTGGTGGTGATCCTGAAAGGCTTTAAGCTTCCGGGCTGGCTCGCCGTCTCGCTCTCGCTGCTGTTCTATATCGGAGGTACGGCCCTTGTACTGACTGCGCTGATTACCCGGCTGGTGAAAGAGCTGATTGTGCTGCTGCAGACCTTAGATCTCCATACCGACCAATGGCGCGAACTGCTGCTGTCACTGGGCCGCAATGCCAGCATTCAGAATATTATTAACCAAATCAACCAGTTTTACCACGACAACCCGGACTATCATGCCACTATCGACAGCAACATCAGCCGGACTACCGAAACCGTGGGCCACGCCATGACCCAACTCATCACCGGTTTTTTTAATATGATTCTGAAGCTGATTTCCGCGCTGCCAAGCATGGGAACCATCCTCATTGTGATCGTGCTGGCCGCCTTTTTCCTCAGCACCGGCTGGGATCACCATAATGCAAAATTAACTTCATTGCTGCCGGCGCCTCTGCTTAGACCGGTCTCCGAGATTTGGAGTGATTTGCGCAAAGCGCTGTCCGGCTATTTGCGGGCCCAGTTAGTGCTGATTTCTGTTACCGGGGTTATCGTCATTATCGGTCTCCTGCTGCTGGGCGTAGACTCCGCCTTTGCCATCGGTCTGACGGTCGGCATCGTTGATTTGGTCCCTTACCTTGGCGTCGGTGTTATATTGCTCCCTTGGGCGCTGTATTCCTATATGACCGGCAACCTGGCTTTGGCCATCGGATTGCTGGTGCTCTATGGGATCATTCTCGTGACCCGCCAGGTGCTTGAGCCCAAGGTGCTCGCCAGCAGCATCGGGCTGGACCCGCTTACCCTGCTGGTTGGCATGTTCGCCGGCCTGCAGCTGTTCGGCATGCTCGGTCTTCTACTGGGTCCTGTTATTCTGGTCATCCTTGACGCCTTCCACCGTGCCGGCGTGTTCCGGGCGCTGCACAGCTATATTGTGAGCGGACGCCTGCATTAGTCCAACTAGGTGTATGAAATACAGCGGGAAATGTAAAGCAGCCCCTTATAACGAAACAGAGCGGAATCCGTCTAAGTAGACAGCTTCCGCTCTGTTTTCGTTTCCTAGGTTCATGCTATTCGTCTGGTACACATAGCAGCGCATAGACAGGTTTCTGTTACCTCCGGTAAAAGGTGAAGGTGCCATTTTTCATTTTCTTCTCAATCCATCTAAGCAGAAAAACCCGGTACAGCGGCCGGGTCAGCGGAAACACCAAAGAAAAGCCGATTAAATCCGTTACAAAGCCGGGCAGAATCAGCAGCAGACCGCCGAAAAAAATGCACAAGCCGTCCAGCATCGTCCGTCCGGGCACTTTGCCTTCCTGCATTTGTATTTTGCTGTCCTGCAGTACCTTTTTGCCTTCGAACCGCATCATGAGCAGTCCGATCACTGAAGTTGCCAGAATGAGCAGCAGCGTTTTGGGCGCTCCAAGATAACCAGCGACATAGATGAACCCGAATAATTCCACGGCCGGGATAATAAACAAGGCAGCCCACAGCCATTTGTTCCTGATCATACTGCTCCTCCTTCTTCTTCCCTGAGCGCCCCGGTTATCGCTTGATACAGCTCCGGCAGCGCCCGGTCCAGCCTTACCGGCTTCCAGTCCTTGTTCAGCCAGACATGACTGGTAGAACCGCTAACCAGAAGCTCACCCGGAAGAGTCTGGGCAGCAGTCAGCGCTGAAAGCGCTCCATGTTCCGCAGAACCTTCGCCGCCACGTTCCCCATCCTTCTCAATCCGGCGCACCTCATATTCATATACAACTCTCAAAGCTGAAAAAACCTTAAGCCGCGCATACACGGCGATAAGATCATCATATCGCGCCGGACTTTTAAATTGCAAATCTGCCGCAGTCACAGGAAGAAGCACTCCCATGTTCTCCAGTGAACGGTAGGCGAAGCCGAGCTCGCGGAACATCTCGGTGCGCCCGCTCTCGAACCAGCTTAAATAATTGGCGTGGTACACCACACCCATTTGATCGGTTTCCTGGTAACGCACGCGGAAAGCCGTGCTGTGCCAGCAGCTGGAAAGCACCCGATTACGTGATTCCATAACTTATGCTCCTTTCTGTATTTACTTGAGGAAGCGGCAGCTATACGCCAATTCCGCCCGAGGACATCGTCTTCGGAACGCTGCTCCTTGAGCTTTTGGCTACATAGAAGAGCAGTACCGCCCCTACGGCAGAACTTATCATGCAAGACACATTCATCAGCCCGACACCGCCCTGACTAAGCAGAAATCCATTCAGCAAATTGCCCAGAATTCCCGCAAAACCGGAAAATACGATATTGAAGACACTTTGGCCTGTTGCCTGCATCTCGGATGAAGTAATCTGCGACACGTATTCAACAGCAGCAATATAAAAGAGCCCGAATGACAGACCGTGCAGCACCTGCACGCCGATCATCACCGAAGGATGGGGAAAGGCCACCTGAATCCCCCAGCGCAGCACATAGATCAGCGCACCCAGCAGCAGCGTGCGCTCCCGTCCCAGCTTACGGATAACTTTTGAGGCATACAGCATGGAGGGGACGTTCGTCACAGAGGCAAGAAAAAGCGCAATTCCGGCATACCCTGTGGAGCCGCCGACAGATTGAAAGGCCACTACAAAATAAGTGCCGAAAGCTGTCATCGTCTGGTTCACCAGGAAGCTGCCGCCCAGAAAGGCCAGGAAGATGCGGTTGCCGAGCAATTTTTTGACCCCTTGAGCCAGCGATTGGCTCATCATATGATTCTCTTCCGCCTGTCTGGGCAAGGTCAAGGCAAAAACAACGGCAACTGAATTTAAGAGCAGGAACGGAAGCCATATCGTAGAGACTGAAAATCTCTCAACATACTGGCCACCGGCATAGGCCCCTACAGCCGCTCCTATGCTCATCATCAGCCGGATGCTGCCATAGGTGGATCCGGCTCTGTTCGCCGCCGCAATGGCGTAAGAATCGGCGATAGGGGCCTGTGTGGACGAGAAGATCGTGGACACCGTGTATACCAGCAGAAGAACAATGAAATATTCCGAACGGTAGAATACGGCCAGCACCGCCGGTACAGCCACACTTAGAATAAGTACAAGGCGCGCCTGGTTATACCTGTCGGAGATAAGACCCCATACAGGCTGAATACATATGGCAATAAGTGTTCCTACCGCCATCATCATACCAATTTGACTGACATCCATTCCGTTATACTTCAGCAACAGCGTCAGATAGGAACCAAACGAGCCGCCGGCAAGTCCCAGGAAGAGATAAAAGCCGCGCAGCTTCAGTAGTTTTTCCATTTGTGCTATATTTCCTCTCCAATCCTTTTTAACAGAATACCCAACCTTTACAAGACTACGCCGCATTAAATAGAGCAGAACCTAATAGAGGCGGTGAACAAGTGAGCACAGTTTATAAATTAAAGCGCGGTCGGCCTTGTCTCACGGACAAAACCAACAAAGGAAGAGCTCAAAGCACAGGCTTCGGCTGGACCTCCAGCAACTGGAGCGGATATGCCATCACAGGTAAAAAAGGAGCCTTCCGGAGAATCTCCGGCGAGTGGGTTGTCCCTTATGTCAAACCCTCTTCCAAAGCTAGCTATTCCTCGGCCTGGATTGGAATCGACGGCTTCAAAAACAGCAATCTGATTCAGACCGGCACCGCACATGAATCTATAAATGGAGTCGTCCGCTACTATCCCTGGTGGGAAATACTGCCGGCAATGGAGACGGTTATACATCTCCCGGTCTCTCCCGGAGACCGCATGCGGGCAACGATCGCCAAGATCAGCCGCGGAAAATGGCGTATAACCCTGCGGAATCTCAGCAAGAACTGGATTTTCCGCACCATACAGCATTACACCGGCCCGGAGTCCTCCGCTGAATGGATCATGGAAGCCCCTCAAGTCGGCGGAACTATAGGCGCGCTAGCCCGGGTAACACCCACAGGGTTCAGCCGCTGCACGATCAACGGCAAAAGCCCTAAGCTCACTCCAGCCGATGGAGGTATTATGGTGCAGAACAAAACCGCAGTTGCCGTCCCTTCAAGCCCCAATTCCGCCGGAGATACTTTTGTAGTTAAACGTGTATATCATAAGGGCTCGCCTCTCGTTAACACAAGAAACCCTATTCTCATACGTTCCTAGTGTTCATTTTGCCCGAAACTCTCAATCCAATATATACATTTGACCCTCGTATATCAAGCAAAAAAAGCAATGGTGGAATCCACCATTGCTTTTTATGAATAGAACGATCTGCGTTATAGAAGACTCCTAAGCTTAGTCAGCTGGAATGGTGTCTACTTTCACAAGGTTTGTAGAACCGGAACGTCCCAGTGGGATACCCGCTGTAATTACAACAAGATCGCCTGCTTTAACCAGACCGGAATCTTTACCGCCTTTAAGGGCAGTTTGCAGCAATTCGTCTGTCGACGTAGCTTCTTTACCGAATACAGGAGTTACGCCCCATACGAGTGCCAATTGACGCATAGTTCTTTCTTGAGTAGTCACGGCAATAATTTGCGATTTAGGACGGTATTTGGAAACCACGCGTGCAGTGTGGCCAGTTACAGTCGAAGAAATGATAGCTTTAGCGTTCAGGTCCAGAGCGGAAATCGCTACGGATTGGCTGATCGCTTCAGTAACCGTTGTTTCTTGAGCAATTTGTTGCTTCATGAAAATTTCACGGTGGTTCAGGGCAGATTCAGCTTTCTCAGCAATGCGGGACATTGTGAGAACGGACTCTACCGGATATTTCCCGGCAGCAGTTTCACCGGACAGCATGATTGCATCTGTTCCGTCGAAGATAGCGTTCGCAACGTCACTTGCTTCAGCGCGGGTAGGACGCGGGTTGCGCTGCATAGAATCCAGCATTTGGGTAGCTGTGATTACCGGTTTGCCAGCAATGTTACATTTTTCGATCATCAGCTTTTGAGCCAAAGGCACATCTTCAGCAGGGATTTCCACACCAAGGTCGCCGCGGGCAACCATCAGGCCGTCGGAAGCTGCCAAAATTTCATCAAGGTTGTCAACACCTTGTTGGTTTTCGATTTTGGAGATGATTTGAATATGGGAAGCATTGTGCTTCTCAAGCAGTGCACGGATTTCCAGAACGTCGCTAGCTTTGCGAACGAAGGAAGCGGCGATAAAATCGATGTCCTGTCCGATCCCAAAAACGATATCGTTGGTGTCTTTTTCCGTAATACCCGGCAGGGAGATGGCAACTCCTGGTACGTTAACGCCTTTCTTGCTCTTGATCGTACCGCCGTTAACAATACGGGTCTTGATTTCTGTGCCTTGAATGTCGACAACGGTAAGTCCGATAAGGCCGTCATCGATCAGGATGGTCGAGCCTACTTGAACATCATTAGGCAGGTCGCTGTAAGTGATGGAGATACGGTTTTGGTCGCCAAGGATCTCTTCCGTAGTCAATGTCAGATACTCGTCCTGAACCAGTTCAATCGGTTCTACTTCCAGCTTGCCTGTGCGAATCTCCGGTCCTTTGGTGTCGAGCAGGATGGCAACAGTTTTGCCCAGTTCTTTAGATGCCTGACGGATCGTCTTGATCCGGTTGCCGTGCTCTTCAAAATCGCCGTGGGAGAAGTTCAGACGGGCCACATTCATACCAGCCAAGATCAATTTTTTGATATTCTCCAACGATTCACTAGCAGGACCGATCGTACATACAATTTTACTTTTCCGCATTAGGTTTTCCTCCGTTTTTTCGTTCTCTCTGTCTCACTTTTTCCAACTACAAAATCTACTATAAGGCTCTCTGTTTGTATAGGAACTTTATCACATGTACCTTTTACTGCGCCCTAATGAATATTACTGCAACTTGGACACAAAATCAATGTTATAGCCTTCTTTTGCTGTAAATTTAAGTCGAATACATGAAGTTTCAGGGCAAAATAAAAATAACCCTGCGAATGCCGCAGGATTATTTCAATGGTAATAAATGTTTATTTAGGCCAGTCCATATTTTGGACCTGCTGATAGTACTATATGTCTGAAAGTGCAAATGAAACCGGGAGTTTTACTCCACGTTCTGCACTTCTTCTTCCGGGTTAACGGCTTCCTGCTGGGCTTCGGAAAATTCGCCGATTTTGCGGAATTTTCGGTAGCGGTCTTCTTTAAGTTCCGCAAAATCAAAGCTCGACAGCTCCTGCAAATGGCGCCATATGGCATCCTTGAGCGCAGCGGCAGTAGACTCGTAATCACGGTGTGCGCCGCCCCGCGGTTCAGGAACAATTTCCTCAATCACTTCCATCTCCAGCAGATCGGCGGCTGTGATCTTCATCGCTTCTGCGGCTTGTTCCGCCTTCGAGGCATCCTTCCAGAGTATGGACGCCGCGCCGTTCGGGGAGATCGCTGAATAGATGGCATGCTCCAGCATCAGAACACGGTTACCTACAGCCATCGCCAACGCTCCGCCGCTTCCGCCTTCACCAATGATGATGCAGATAACCGGCACGCCAAGCTGAGACATCTCATACAGGCTGCTGGCAATCGCTTCGGACTGGCCTCTCTCCTCCGCCGTATTGCCAGGGTAAGCCCCTTTGGTATCGACAAAGGTAACGATCGGACGGCCAAACTTCTCCGCCTGCTTCATCAGGCGTATCGCCTTGCGGAAGCCTTCGGGATGCGCGCTGCCGAAGAAACGCAGAATGTTCTCCTTCGTATCCTTGCCGCGCTGCTGGCCGATCACGGTAACCGGGACGCCGTTGAGCTTGCCGATTCCGCCTACTACAGCCAGATCGTCGCCGTACAGACGGTCACCGTGCAGCTCAATAAAATCAGTAAAGATCAGCCCTATAAGATCAAGCGAAGTTGGACGTCCATGATGCCGGGCCAGATGCATCTTCTGTGAAGCAGAAATATCGGTATAAATTTCTTCCTCAAGTACGCGGTAACGTTCCTCAAGCCGGGCAATCTCATCGCTGAAATCAATACCCTTCTCTTCACCGAACTGCTTCAGTTCGGCAATCTTCTTACGCATTTCTACCAGAGGCATTTCAAAAGGCAACTCTCCCGCCAACCTATAAGCCCCCTTTCACGTCGTGCAAATCCAAAAGCTTGGTTAGCGTGGACCGTAATTCCTTGCGGTGTACGACCAGATCAAGCTGACCATGCTGAAGGTTGAATTCAGCAGTCTGAAAATCATCCGGAAGCTTCTGCCGGATGGTCTGCTCAATGACGATTCTTCCGGCAAAACCGAATACTGCTCCAGGCTCGGCAATAATAATATCGCCAAGACTGGCAAAACTGGCGGATACTCCGCCCGTTGTCGGGTCTGTTATGACAGAGATATAGAGCCCTCCTGCTTCGCCAAACCGGGCCAGCGCTGCGCTCGTCTTCGCCATCTGCATCAGACTGAGGATACTCTCCTGCATCCGTGCTCCGCCCGAAGTCGAAAAGATCAGCATCGGAAGCTTCTTCTCCGTAGCTTCTTCTACAGCCCGGGTAATCTTCTCTCCTACAACCGAGCCCATACTGCCGGTGAAGAACTCAAAATTCATCACGGCAACAATCACCGGATGACCGCCAATGGTTCCCTGGCCTGTAAGCACGGCTTCAACCTGTCCAGTTTTGGACTGCTGTTGTTCCAGCTTGGAGGCATAGCCCGGAAACTGCAGCGGGTCTACGGATGCCATTTCACTGTCGAACTCGATAAAGCCTTCCGGATCAAGGATCATTGCAATCCGTTCCGACGCGTTTAGCCGCATATGATAACCACACGAAGGGCATACTTTCAGATTCTTCTCCAGCTCCTTGCTGTACTGGATCGTTCCGCATTTGCTGCATTTGCTCATTAAGCCCTCGGGAATCTCCCGTTTGGGGCGTTCGCCTTCTACCGGTCCGCCGCTCCGCTCCAGACGTTCTGAAGGAATAGTCGCGTACTTCCGTTTTTTCTGAAATAAATCTTTGAACAAGGGTCGCACCTCTTCAGCCGTTTATTTGCGCATATAGCAGCTTGCCGCTGTCATGAATGCCATCTTGATGTCTATTCAGGGATGTAAAATTAGATTAAGGACTTCCTGCACTTCCTCCAGTTCTCCCGAAGGAACCAGAATCTCGAACTGCTGCTTGGACATATTGACCGGACGGCACTTTACCATAAATCCTTCTTCCGTAAGCTTGCTCTGAATCATATCCGCCACTCTGGCGGTTGGCGCAATATAGATTACCGTCCACATGCCCTGCAAAGCCTCCCTAATCTCAATTCCCAGCCGTATCCCGTATAATGGAATCATGATAACACAGTTTTCTTTTTTCCCGCAACAGGAGTAAGGCGCAGAAAGCAAGACCAGGGAGCATTATTCACCAAATAATGGGGGTTAATTATTCCGTACCGCTGACATGGGGATACACCTTGGCCCCTTCATGCCGGTGCGCAATTCTGGCGGATGCCGCCGCCGCAATTCCCGCGACAAGATCGTCCAGAAATACATGAATCCCCTGCTCATCATCATTCAGCTTGCCGATAATGCCGAGCTTTATTTTATCCAGATAGCCGAAACCTGTCAGCCCGATCATTCCGTATACACCGGTGATGCCAAGCGCCAGAGTTTCGTCCGCTCCGTAGAGTGATTCATCCGCCTCCATCACCGCCTGCAGAGGCTGCGGCAGCAGGCCTTTTTCAGCCAATTCATCCAGCGCAACGCCTGTCATCAGCGTGTACTGCACCTCTCTTTTACCCAGCACCGATTTAACGCTCGATAAACACTCTTCTTTGGTTAAATCCGGATAATACGCCGACTGCAAAATATATACGATCTCAGCGATGGACGTTAGCGTGACTCCCCTGCGCTCCAGCAGCTCTTTTGCCATTTGATAGGACATGATGTGATTCCCCTTTCCGCACGGGACAGTTCCCTGTGGTTTCCTAATGTATGCGGAAAAAGGCGGAAATGTTCTTATTTTATTCGAACTGTACCTGCTCCAAGCATCCCCTCGATCGCTGCGAACAGCTCCTCAGACGGCTTGATCCGGTAGCCGTCGCTGAGCGCGAGCAGCCTCTGGTCACGCTCGTAGAACAGCAGGGTGGCTGCAGGGCCGGGATGGGTCTGCAGCAGCGCCTGCAGGCGCGAGAGCAGCGCCGGGTTCTCGGAGTCCGGCGTGATCTTGATAAAGACACGCTGGCCGCTCCCCGCTGCGCCGGAACTCCGGCCAGCGGACTCCACAGCGTCTGCGGCTGCAGGACGCTGGCCTGCCGGTCCCGGCGCTGCGGAGCGCGGGGCTTCCTGTCGCGCCGCTGCTTGCGCGGCAGCGGGCCTTGCGGGCGCAGGCGCGGTAACGCCGCCTGCGGTGCTGCGGGCGGCGCCAGGGCCGCCTGCGCCCGCCCGGGAGGCAGACGCACCTCCGGGCGCGCCTGCCGTCTGGGTGCGGCCCGCGGCGGACGCGCGGGCGGCAGCTGCGCTGCGGCGCTGCAGCAGGCTGCGAATCGTGTCGGCGCCAAGCGGCGCGACCTCTTCGGCCAGCAGCTTGAAGCCCTCGTCCTCCTGCTGCACCTTGGCGCGCAGGGCCAAGAGCGCACCCTTCTCGATCAGGCTGCGGCTCCGCTTCCACACCTCAGGAAACAGCACGACCTCGCAGCGCTCGATCTGGTCCTCCCATTCGACAAAAGCCATCGCTTTGCCGGATTTTGTCGTAATTTCCTTGAGCGACACCACCATGCCTGCCGTCACGATCTGGCTCTCATCCTCAGCCTCGCCGAGATCCATCAGCCGCTGCATGCCCGGCTCCTCCAGCAGCTCCGCGCTGTCGTCCAGCGGATGGCCGGACAGATACAGCCCGAGCAGCTCGCGTTCCAGCTCCAGCTGCTGGCCGATGGTAAATTTCGGGATATCCGGATAGCGGATTTCCCAGTTCGGCATTTCTATCAGGTCGTCGAACAGCTGGATCTGCAGCTCGTCACGCTCCTTTCGCCATTTCAGCGCGGCATCGACTGTCTCATCCAGCATCGCAAGCAGCTGCGCCCGGTGGCCTTGCAGACGGTCGAAAGCGCCGGCCTGCAGCAGCGATTCTATCACGCGCTTGTTGCAGACCCGGAGATCAACGCGGCGGCAGAAATCCAGCAGGCTGTCGAACGGCCGCTCCTTGCGGACGGCGATGATGTTCTCCACAGCCAGTGTGCCGACATTCTTGACCGCAGCCAGGCCAAAACGGATATGGCCGCTGCCTTCTCCCGGCACAGGCGTAAACAACACGCCGCTCTCGTTGACATCCGGCGGCAATACGCCGATGCCCGTGCGGCGGCATTCCAGTACATATTCAGCCACCTTGCGGTGTGTACCCATTACTGCTGTCAGCATCGCCGACATAAACTGCACAGGATAATGTGCCTTCAGATAGGCTGTCTGGAAGGCCAGCACGCCGTAAGCTGCGGCATGGGCGCGCGGGAAGCCGTAATCGGCAAACCGCACAATCATATCATAGACAGCGTTGGCATCGGTCTCCAGATAGCCCAGTTTCAAGCTGCCCTCTACGAAGTGACTCCGCTCTTTATCCAGTGTCTCGCGTTTCTTCTTCGACACCGCGCGGCGCAGCAGATCGGCTTCACCGAGCGAGAACCCGGCCATCCGTGAAGCGATTTGCATAATCTGTTCCTGATATACGATGATCCCGTAAGTATCGGCAAGGATCGGCGTCAGGTCGGCATGCGGATACTCCACTTCAATTTCGCCGTGCTTACCGGCAATAAACTTAGGAATAAACTCCATCGGACCCGGGCGGTACAGCGCCACCACGGAGACAATGTCCTCGAACCCTGAAGGCTTCAGATCCTTCAACACGCGTCTTACCCCCGCCGACTCCAATTGAAAGACGCCGGTCGTTTCACCTGCACCAAGCATCTCATAGGTTAGCGGATCATCGTCGGGAATGCTGCGGAAATCGGGTGTACTGCTGCTCATTTCCTTGATCCAGTTCATGCAGCGTTCAATAATCGACAAGGTCCGCAGCCCCAGAAAGTCCATCTTGAGCAGTCCGACACTTTCCAGATGCTCCATGGAGTACTGGGTGAGCGCGGTGCTCTCGTTGCCGGCCTGAAGCGGCACCGCATCGGTCAGCGGACCTTTGGAGATGACGACCCCTGCAGCATGCGTGGAAGCATGCCGGGGCATTCCCTCGACCTTCATCGCCATGTCCAGCAGACCTCTGGTCTTCGGATTGCCTTCATACAGCGCCTTAAGATCAGGGCTGCTCTCCAGCGCCCGGGCAATGCTAATGCCGAGCTGGCCGGGAATCAGCTTCGCAGCCTTGTCCACCTCGTTATAGGGCAGGTTCAGTGCCCGGCCTACGTCACGCACCGCCGCCCGCGCCGCCATCGTTCCGAAGGTGATGATCTGCGCCACATGCTCCTGGCCGTATTTATCAACGACATAAGCGATGACCTCATCGCGCCGCTCGTCGCTGAAGTCGATATCAATATCCGGCATCGTGATCCGCTCGGGATTCAGGAAACGCTCGAAGAGCAGATTGTACTTCAGCGGATCAACATCGGTAATCCGCAGACTGTACGCGGTCAGGCTTCCTGCGGAAGATCCGCGGCCCGGTCCGGTGGCAATGCCCTGCCGGTGGCAATAAGCGATAAAGTCCCAGACGATCAGAAAGTAATCGCTGAAGCCCATGCTCTCAATGACTCCCAGCTCATAGTCAAGCCGGTTCTCGGCTGTTGCCTTTTGCTCCGGCGAAGCCCACAGCGGTGTATCCGCATAACGCTCCTCCAGCCCGCTGCGGCACAGCTCACGCAAGTAAGCTGCCGCATCCAGCCCTTCCGGCAGCGGGGAATATTCCGGCAGAATATGACCCCCGAACGTCAGCTCCAGATTGCATTTCCCGGCAATGGCCTCGGTGTTGAGGATGGCTTCCGGCACATGCGGGAACAGTGCCGCCATTTGCTCGCCGCTTTTGAAAAAGAGCTGGTCTGTCCCGATCTTGAGCCGTTCCTCATCATCCACCGTCTTGCCGGTGCCGATACAGATCAGCACATCCTGTACCTCGGCATCCTCCTTGGCCAGATAGTGCACATCGTTCGTGGCGACCAGCGGAATATCACATTCGGCGGCAAGGGCGATCAGCTTCGGGTTCACCCGCTTTTGCTCCGGAATGCCATGATCCTGCAGCTCCAGATAGAAGTCCCCGCCAAAAATCTCTTTATATCTCAGCGCCGCCCGGCGCGCTTCGTCATCCCGCCCATGCAGCAGATGCTGCGGCACCTCGCCCCCCAGGCAGGCGCTGAGGCAGATGATGCCTTCAGCATGCGCGGCAAGGGATTCCATATCAATGCGGGGCTTGTAATGCTGGCCTTCCAGATGGCCGATCGAGATCAGCTTCATCAAATTTTTGTAGCCGGTTTCATCCTTGGCAAGCAGGATCAGGTGGTAGATCGGCTGATCCTTGCGGCTGCCCCGCTCACGCCGCGAGCCCGCAGTCAAATAAGCTTCACAGCCGATGATCGGCTTAATGCCATTAGCCTTGCAAGCTTTATAGAAGGGGATTGCCCCGTACATCACGCCATGATCGGTCAGCGCCAGCGATTTCATGCCGTATTCGCCGGCCCGGCGCACGAGATCGGTAATGCGCGCCGCCCCGTCCAGTAAACTGTATTCGCTGTGCACATGCAAATGCACGTAAGGGCTCATATCCCCACTTCCCTTCAGTCAACAATCAAAACATAAGATGAAACTATTTTATCATATTAGAGGGGGAACCGCCCATAGAATGGAGTAAGAGCACAAGGACAGGCTGAGCTGACGAACAGGCCTGGTCCGGAAAGGGGCCTTGTATGAACGTGTTTTTGAGCAAAGCCGTCCTAGACTTCTTTATTGCCTGCGGCATCGTACTGGGTGGAGCCATGCTGGGCGGGATCGGTGCGGTAGTCTCCCTGCAGCCGCCTACACAGACTATGCTGGATATCGCGGACCGGATTAAAATCTGGGCGCTTGCCGCCGCTGTCGGCGGAACGATTGACCCGATGCGGGTCATTGAGAGCAACATGCTGGGAGGCAACCTCTCCCCAGCCATCAAGCAAATTCTCTATCTAGTATTTGCCTTCCTGGGCGCTCATATGGGCAGCGAGCTGGTCAAATGGGTGTGCGGCAAGGGGTGATGCCGGAATGAGAATCCCCCCGTTCCACCGCTACCGCCGCTTCTCGCAGATTTCCGCCGTCTTTGTACTCGGTATGGTCGCAGGAGCTGTCGCGTACAACGCTATTTTTCACATGGGGTATAATGTGCTCTGGCTGAACAATCAGGATCTTCGTGTGCAGATCGAGCAATACCGGAAGGATATCCAGACACTCAAAAAATACAACAACACCTCTACCGTCATCCGGGAGATCAAGCTGCGCACAGAGGATAGCAAGGTCAAGGACGGCGCTGCGGCTCTGGACCCAGTAACTACCAAAGAAATTATCAGCAAAATGGTCTCCGACCTTGAACCGATGCGCGGACGCAGCATGTTCGAAATCGACACGGACGGCAAGCTGGCCCGGCTGCTTCTGGACGGTAAAATATACATCGTGCGCGAAAAGGAATATGCGGTTAAAATCCGCACCATGCTCGTCATGGAGGGAGTACTGCAAATCTGGGTGGAAATTAATCCGTATAAGCGCAGCTGAGGCCAATCATGCTACAATAGTGGACAGGTGATATACGGATACATCATAGGGCAAAACTATCATTTTCCACTACGTTGATAAAGGAGCTGCCTATCCATGATTCTGCTCATCAAGTACGTGCTGTTTGTCCTGCTGGTGATTTGTATGACCGGTGCCGCCTTATACAGCTTATCCTCGCGCAGAGCGCCAGATCCGATGGAGAAAGGCCGCAAGCGCGCTATTATGAATGTGCTGCTCGGCGCCATGCTGGTGACGCTGTCGCTGATGTCGATGTTCCTCTTCCGCGGTTCCACGGTCAATGTCATTGTGGAGGCGGTTTTCCTGGTGATCGGCGCCTTCAACATCTTCTCCGGACTGCGCAGCCACGGATACTACAGCCGGAACAGGAATGAAAATCATTTTACCCGCCAGTAGTCTGGCTGCATTACCGGCATCCTCAGCATCCTTAAGTGAAACCGGTGCTATCAGAAGACAACCGCTGTATCGTATATGCGTAAAAGACTATCCCGGCGGGATAGTCTTTTTGGTAGAATATGAAGGTTCAGCCGTGGTCGATCGACTGCAGCATCAGCACCGCTTTGGCAACTATTGTGTCATTGTGGGAGATCTCAATTTCCAGCTTGCAGGTCCGGCGGCTGATCTCCAGCAGCCTCGGCAAGACGATAACCGAATGCTCAATCTGCACCGGGCGGATAAAATATGTTGACATATTGTCCAGCACGTAGTCGTTCCCGGTAATGTCCTTAGCCGCCTTGAATGCGGAAAGCGTCATCAGCGTGGATAACACACCTTCGGAGATGGTACCCAGATCGGTCGCCATTTGCGGTGTGATGAAGCCGTGGAAGAACAGCTTTCCTTCCTCGTCCCGCTCTTCGGCAAAGCCGTTCCAAATCAAGTGGTCGAAAGTCTCCCCGAGCTGCGGCTGATTGCTGACATCACGCAGGCTCTGCAGTACCTCCCGGCGGGTCAGCGAGCCCACAAGCTTGCGGTTGCGGTCCACGATGGGCAGGAAGTCAATGCCCTCCCACATCATGATTTGCGCCGCCGAGGCCAGCGACGTCTGCAGGGCAGCTGTGACAGGGCTGCGGATCATCGCCTTCTCGATGCTCTGCTCCTCGCTGAACTCCTCTACATCCCTGCGGCCGATGATGCCGATAACCCGGTTCCATTCATCCGTAACCGGGAAACGCAGTTCGCCGCTGGTCTGTGACAACATCCGCAACTCCCCGACGGTGCTTGTGACTTTCAGGGTGTTCAGCCGCGGCTTGTTATCCACGATATCTTCAACCAGCATGATCTTTTTCTTAATCAGCCTGTCAAATATGGCCCGGTTAATCATGGAGGCCACAGTAAACGTATCATGCCTTGAAGAGATCACCGGCAGGTCCAGCTCATCAGCAAGCGCTTTGACCTCACGGCTCGTCCCGAAGCCCCCCGTCACAAGCACGCCTGCACCCTGCTCCAGCGCAAGCGAATGCACATCATCACGGTTACCCACGATCAGCAGGCTGTCAGCATCGATATAACGGATCATAGCATCGACCTTCATCGCGCCGATGACATATTTATGGAGATGCTTATTCAGGCCGTTCACTCCGCCGAGCACATGTCCTTCCACAATATCCACTACATCCCCGAAGGTAAGCTGATCGGAAATATTCCGCGGCTTCTTCTCAACGCGGACAGTACCGATGCGCTCCTTCGTAATGACAATTCCGAGATTCTCGGCCTCTTTCACTGCACGGTAAGCGGTACCTTCACTGACCGCCATCTCCTTAGCCAGCTTACGGACGGAAATTTTGGTGCCAACCTTAAGGCCTTCAATGTGCTGGAGCAGCTGTTCATGTTTTGTAATGTTATCGCCTTGACCCTCCAACTGTTACACCCCCATAGCCCGATCTGTACTATTCTGTACCTATTATACACGGAGGCAACAGTGGAGTACAACAGTAACGGAAGCTTAGATTTGGCTATATCTGTGAACATATTGCTATACCGGAGCAAGTATGAAACACACTGCACCTCAGGCTTAAGCAACTGCACAACAACCCCTGCCCCCACCAAAGCGGCGGATGCAGGGGTTGTCCTGACTGCGGAAGAAATTCGGGAACGGGACTACTTTCGGTGGAATTACATCATCTTTCTGCCACACGGGACTCCTCATTCCATTTGCCCTGCCACTGCTCCAGCTTATGCTTGCGGACAGACTCCACGCGCTTCTGTTTCTCTTCATCCACACCGATGATAAAATGCAAATGTGACGCTATCACCAGAAAGGCAAAAATGCACCAGACCACACCGAACCCCAGCACCCAGCCAGGCCCGTTCTGAAAGGACAGCTTCGGCAGTGCATAGAGCAGCATAGCCAGTGCCGCCAGCATATACACACCATGCTTGAACTTGTTTCTTTTCTTCATTACAGACAGCTCCTTCTCTCTTAAAAGGTTATTCCATGGAATCTATATCTCTACTCTATGAACATGCAGCCGGAATTATGAGACAAGTTGCAAAAAACTTCCGGGAAGTAATCTACACTATAGCCTGCACCGTTCCGATATGAGATGATGTTAGCATTACAGGGAGGCGATTCTACATTGAATAACGCATTCAATCATACCGAGTACATAATCCGCAAAAAGGTTTTTTCCATTATGGGCGCTAAGCTGCACATCTACAACAGTTCGGAAGAGCTTGTGCTCTATTCGCAAATGAAAGCCTTCAAACTGAAAGAGGACATTGCACTGTTTACGGACGAGAGTATGGAAAAGGAGCTGCTGCGCATTAAAGCCCGCAGTGTAATCGACTTCAGCGCGACCTACGATGTGCATGACTCGGAGACCGGCGAACATATCGGGGCGCTCCGCCGCAAGGGGCTCAAATCGATCCTGAAGGATGAATGGATCATCCTGGATCAGCGGGATACCGAAATCGGGCTAATCAAAGAAAACAGCACACTTATGGCTCTCCTGCGGCGCTTTATCACACTCATTCCGCAAAAATATAACATTGAGCTTGGGAACACCGTCATTCCCGCCTTCCGGCAAAATTTCAACCCCTTCGTTACCAAAATCATCGCCGACTTCTCCGAGGACCGCAGCAGCCAGCTGGACCGCCGTCTCGGCCTGGCTGCCGGGATTCTGCTCTGTGCAGTGGAAGGCAAGCAGGAGTAAGCTTCACCGCTATATATAACCAACAGGAGGGTGTCCTCTAGCCATTAGGCTAGGAGACACCCTCCTGTTGTTCATACATTGCAGCCACCCCTGGCAGCAGTGTGATTAGATACAGAATTATTGACCGCCGTACATTTGCGACAGGCTGTCGGTGATGATTTTGTTCACGTCCTCGATAACGACACTGAGACGGCGTTCCGCATCAAATAGGCGACGGATGCCCAGATTCAGATTCAGCACCTCGAACAGCTTCTCCATCTTCTCCATTTCTTCCTGTGGAGGCATCTCCCCGCTCATCATGCGCTGCTGCAGCTCAATCTGGTTCTGACGGAAGCTGTCGAGCATCCGTTTGCTTTCCGGATCGGCCTCAATTACCTTCATAGCACTGGAAATATCCGAAAACTCCGTACTTTCCTTAATGGCTCTCGCCAGTTCATGCGCCTTGTCAATTACGTTCATTATAATTCCTCCTAAAAGTTTTGTAAGCATCGCTTCCTGATTCAGCTTCGTTCAAAACTCGCTTCGGAAGCATCTGCTTAAGTTTTGTAAGCATCGCATCCTGATTTGCCTCGTTCAAATCCGGCACGGCTTTTTAAAGAATAGGTCAATCACCAAGGGTCAGATGTCTCCATATGATGAATGATATGTAACCCTTAAGATTCATATTGCCGGCATCATGCTGCCTACTGGAAGGAGATCCACGATGTCCAAATTCAAGATCCCGGTCCACTCGGTCCACTCGGGCATCCTGCAGGAAAACGCTGTAATGCTGGGCGAAAAATCCATGAAAAAGCTCAAAATACCCGCACACGGAACGATCCGGCTCACGTTCGGCTCTTTCCGGCAGGAGGTCACCGTCATTCCGGTTCCCAAAGCCGACAGTCTGCGCGTAAATGAAGCGCTGGCACGGAAACTCGGACTGCGGCAACGGCTCTCACTGAATGCTTCATACAGCTCCGGCAGCCGCACCTTGCGGCTCGGACCGTTGATTGGAGTTCTGGTGAGCCGGGACCATCCGGACCATCCCGAAAGGGTATTCGGCCCGATCACCCTGTTCTGCCGGGAGCTTACCAATGCCTGCCATGCACAAGGCGCCTATGTATATTTCTTTACCCCGGAAGGGCTGGAAACACGCAGCTCCTCCATTGAGGGCTGGGTATACGACGAGGGATGGCGGAAGCTGAGTCTGCCCATTGCCGATGTCATTAACAATCGGCTTACGACTCGAAAGGTGGAGAATAAACCTAGCGTACAGCATTTTTTGGCGGATGTAAAATCCCGCTACGGAACTCATTTCTTCAATGAAAAGTTCCTTGACAAGACAGAGGTGTTCGAAGCACTGGCACAGGATGCCGCCCTGCAGCGGTATTTGCCGGAATCGCATGCCTTAACCGGCTTCGCCGTATTAAAAAGAATGTGCAGCAGCTATCCCAGCGTCTTCCTGAAGCCGGTACGCGGTAGCCTTGGAAAAGGCATTCTCCGCATTTCCAAAGATGAGGGGGGCGGCTACCGGCTGTTATCCACAACACCGCTTGGCACGCGTAAACAAGTCTATCCGACCCTGGCGAAGCTATTTCAATCCATTGCGCCCAAGATGAAAACCACCCGCTACCAGATTCAGCAGGGACTCCCTCTACTAGAGCTTGGACGGCGTCCGGTAGATTTCCGGGCACTTGTGCAGAAGAACGGCACCGGCAAGTGGGGCGTCACCTCTATAGTTGCCCGTACCGCCGGAAGCAACCATTTTGTCTCCAATCTGGCGCGGGGCGGCACGCTCAGCACTGTCCGCGAGGCCATCGGCAAGAGCAGCCTCTCGTCCGGGACCAAAGAAAGCACACAGCTGCAGCTTCCACGGGCAGCCCTGGCGATAGCCAGGGGTGTGGAAACCTATATTCCCGCGCATTTCGGGGAGCTCGGTATTGACCTTGCCCTGGATCAGTCGGGGAAAATCTGGCTGCTGGAGGTCAACTCCAAACCGTCCAAAAACGACAACACGCCCCTCAGTGATGTGAAAATCAGACCGTCCGTCAAACAGATGATTCTATATTGCCGCTACTTGGCCGGGTTATAAGGAGGGCATTATGACAGAGACAGCAATGGGGTTCCTTGGCATCATGACGGGCCGCCGCCGCGGGAATCCTCCCATCGCGGAACCGGAGTTCTGCAGTCAGTTATGCCGGGTAGCCCCGCTGTATGATCTGCAGGTGCTTATCTTTCACCCGGAGGGAGTTGCAAGAGACGGCCAATCCATACGCGGCTATATCTGGAATGACGGACAGTGGCAGCCTACCCTGGCAGCTCCGCCCGACATTCTGTATAACCGTTGTCTATACTCAAGCCTGCAGGAAAAAAGATCCGCCGCTTCCGCCCTGGCTGCCTTATCCCGGTCGCTTCCGTGGTCGCGTGGTTTGCCTGATAAATGGAGCGTCTATGAAATTTTACGGCGCAGCCGCAGAGCTTCAGCATGGCTGCCCGAGACCAGACTTTACACCGGTACCGGTGATTTGGACACGATGCTTGCAGAAAGAGAGGACGGCGTTTTTCTGAAGCCAAGGTCCGGCACCCATGGCAAACGCACAATCCATGCGAAGCGCCTAAGCAATAACGAGGGCGGGCGCATAAGCTTAAGAGGTCGTGATGAGGCAAATGTCCCCTTTGAGAAAGGTTTCCGAACGCTGGACGAAGGTCTGAGCTGGATCCATGACTTTATCGGCCCGCGCCGCTATATTATACAACCTTACCTTCATCTGACCGGCAGCGGAGGACAGCCGTTCGACGTGCGTGTACTCATGCAGAAGAACGGCAGAGGCGTCTGGACGCTTACCGGCATGGCCGTCCGGTTGGGCAGCCGCGGTTCGCTGACCTCGAACCTCCATGGCGGGGGAACAGCGGTTCCCGCCAAGCCCTTCCTGCTTGCAGAATACGGCAAGACGGGAATCGGGCTTATGGAGGAGCTTGCAGCAGCATCGGCTTTACTGCCGCCGCTGCTGGAGGAATCATGCGGCAGGCTGGGAGAACTCGGCCTAGACTACGGTATTGATGAAGGCGGCAGGATCTATCTGCTTGAAGCCAATTCCAAACCAGGGCGCACGGTGTTCCGGTTGACGGGCGACCGCCGGGCTGCTAAGCTCGCCGCCGAGAACCCCCTGCGCTATGCGCGTCATCTGCTGCTGAATTCAGCAGCAAACCGCAAGCCATCTACGCGGCAGTTCCGTTACAAACGGGAGAATGATATCAACGGTTCCTAAGGAGGATTCATAAATGGGTCTCACTTTTTGCAATGTGCATTTCACCAAGCAGCCCCAAAGAGTTGTCTACGTCTCGGGTGAACTGATGAAAAGCCTGAAACTAACCGGCAAGAAAAATATCCGCCTGCGGCTCGGAAAAGATGCCATCCCGGCAACGATCAAACCGATCAAACGTGCCGGCAAGCATCTGTTCCTCGCCACTGGAGTAAAGAGTGCAATCAAGGTCCCCAAATCAGGCGGCGTCTATTTGCGCAACCTGCAGGATGAAGTACAGCTTGGACCGCTGGTCGGTGTATTGTCCGACGGCCCCGGGTCCTCGACGAGCCCCTTCGGGTCCCGCACCGGCTTTATTAAGCAGCTCCTGCGGGAAGGCAGCAACAGATGTTATATTTTCGCCTTCATGCCGCGTGACATCGACTGGCAGCAGGAGCAGGTGAACGGCTTCTTCCTGAATGCAAACGGCAAATTCGAACGCAAAGTAGTACCGCTTCCGGATGTCGTGTATAACCGTCTGCCCAGCCGCAGAGCCGAGGTGTCCCCCTATATCAACCAGCTGCGTGAACGGTTTGCTCGCAAGAGAATCCCGTATTTCAACTGGAGCTTTTTCAATAAATCAGATATCTACCGGCTGCTGGAAAATGACGGGGCGGCAAACCGCTATGTACCGGAAACGCACAGCAATCCAAATCCGGATAAAATGCGGGAGATGCTCGAACGGCATCACTTTGTCTACTACAAACCTTCCGCAGGCAGTCTTGGCCACGGAATCTACCGGCTCACCTACCTGCCGAAGAAAGGCTACTTCGCCCGGTACCGCAAGAGCGGTAAAAATGTGCTGCTGCGGTTTACCAACTTCGAAAGCCTAATGCGCATGCTGCGCGCCCGCCATGGCCAAAGCCTCAGTAATTATGTAGTGCAGCAGGGCATCCGCCTGATCGAAATTGACTCCTGCCCCATTGATTTCCGCTTCCATATGCATAAGAACGGCAGCAATCAATGGGTGGTTGTAGGCATCGGAGCCAAAAAAGCCGGCAGGGGCAGTGTGACCACCCATTTGAAGAACGGGGGGGCCCTGCTCACACCGCAACAGGCCCTGGGCCGCGTATTCGGCGCCAGAGCGGATGAAGTGCTGCAGCGGGCGAAAACAACCGCCGTCAGGCTGGCCGAGTCGCTGGAGACCCAGCATCACCATCTGCTTGGCGAAATCGGCTTTGACCTTGGAATTGACCAGGATGAAGATATCTGGATGTTCGAGGCTAATGCCAAACCGGGACGCTCGATCTTCCGCCATCCTTCCCTGCGCGCTGAGGGCAAAGCTTCCATTGAGCACATCCTGGAGCATTGTCTCTATCTCAGCAAATTCCGCAGGAGGGATGATCTGTGAACAGCCGAATCCCTGACCCCAGCAAACCCGTAATAGCTATACTAACGACCAGTGACAGAGTAAAGCAATTTCGCGGCAACCGCAATAACTTCCGCGACATTATCCGCACCGGCAGAGAAATGGGCTTTCTTGTGTACGTTGTGACTACGCGTGATTTAAAGCTGGAGGAGCGGACGGTGAACGGCTACGTCCCTTCCCCCAGCGGCAAGCTGTGGTACAGCATTCCTGTCCCGCTGCCGCAAGTCATTTATAACCGGATATCCAATCGTGAAGAAGAAGAAAAAGCACCAGTCGCCCGCAAAATTGCCGAGTGCCTGGGGCATGACCATATCAAGCTCTACAACCCGAGTTTTTTTAATAAATGGGATTTGTTTGAATGGCTGAAGGCATCGCGCGCAACCTCGAAGCATGTGCCCAAAACGAGACGGCTGCGCAGCGCAAACACCCTTATCGCCATGCTGAGTACTCATGACAGTCTCTACCTGAAGCCGGAAAGCGGCAAAGCCGGCAAGGGAATTATGCGGCTAAAATACCGTGAGGATGTAAGCCTGCCCTATAGGCTGCAGATACAGAGCGGCAAAAAGAACGCGACCTACAAAGCGGCCTCCATGGACCGCTTGTGGGCACGGATCAGCAAGGAGAAAAAACAATCCCGTTATATTGTGCAGCAGGCCATTCAGCTCGCAACACACCACGGGCGGCCTTTTGATTTGCGGGTGCTCCTGCAAAAGAATAGCCGGGGAGCCTGGGCAGTGACCGGAGTCGGTGCAAGACTGGCTGGTGCCCGGAGCATAACAACCCATGTGCCGCGCGGCGGCAGTATTGAAGAACCGGCAACCATGCTGGAAGGAACCTTCGGTCCAGAAAGAGCCGCAGCTATTCTCAAGAATGTCCCCACCACCGCGCTGCTGATTGCCCGCCAGATTGAACGGGCCTCCGAAATGTTGCTGGGTGAGATGTCTATGGATCTTGGTGTCGATGAGGCCGGCGACCTGTGGTTCTTCGAGGCCAACTCGCGGCCGATGAAATTCGACGAACCGGCCATCCGCAAGCTGTCCCTGGAGCGGATTTTTCAGTACAGCCAGCATTTGGCCCGCATGAATAAGTAGAAACCTGTAAAGGAAGTGACACGCCATGCAGATATCCTCTATCTATGACAGCAGTCCGGGCCAGTGGAATTCCAGGTTGGCCGGGCTGCTGGAATTTTTGAGGGAGTACGGGGAGCAGCGGATTACGCTTCGTGCATGCAGGATGCTGGCCCGTCTGACTCCGGAGCAGCTTGCCGAGCCGGGCGTCTCCCTGCTTGTCGCCACCGTACGCGGTCAAAGCGGCCGTCAGCTGGCAGGCGTGAGCTTCGTATCCGGCTACGGCAAAGAAGCCTGTCTTGTTGCCGTCCATCCTCTATACCGGAATAGACATACCGGTACAGCCCTGCTGTCCGGGCAGCTGGAGCGGCTCGGCCGCCTGGAATGCAACGTCGCTACCGACAATACGGCAAGCCTGAAGATGTGCTTTAACAGCGGGCTTGCCGCTGTGGCATTGAAGAGCGGACCTACCGGCAAGCCCACGCTGCTGCTGCGGTCGCCCCAGAGCAGAGGCAGCGTGGAAATTTACCCACAAGAAGGTGAGCTCCTGTGCCAGAACCCGTCTTAGGCATCCTTACACTATACCTGAACGACGCCAAACAGCTTGAAGAGAAGAGTGTATACAGGAGGATGATTATTGAAGGCAGCCGCATTGGATTGGATGTCTTTGTGTTTACTCCTTCCGATGTGCATGTCAGCAAAGAACAGATTCACGCGCTTGTCTACGATGTTAAAAGCGGCAAATGGTCACGCAAATGGCGGCCATTCCCGAACATGATCTATGACCGCTGCCGGATCCAGCGCAGCTCCCGCTTTCAGCAGCTGCTCAGATTCCGCTCCCGCTATAGTCATCTTACCTTTCTGAACCGGCCGCTGCGCAACAAATGGACGGTCCACCAGACCTTTTCGCAGAAAAGCCGCTTCCGCCAGCATATGCCGGAAACTTTGCTATATCAGTCTTCCGCCGATCTGCACCGGATGCTGAAATTCAGCCCTGTCGTCTACGTCAAACCGATCAACGGCACCGGTGGACGCGGCATCCTGCGGATTGAACGGCAGCGGGACGGCAAGCAACTCTACGATATCCAGGGACGCCGCCAGAACCGGCAAATTATTGCCCCCCGCAAGGTGTCGCTCACCCGTCTGGAGTCCATTGTGCGCCAATGGTGCCTCGGCGGACGCTTCCTGGTCCAGCAGGGCATCCCGCTGCGCCTGCCCAGCGGGCGCTACCACGACTACCGCATGCTAGTGCAAAAGAACGGCCAAGGCGTGTGGGAGCTGACCGGCATGGCCGGCCGGGTGGGAGCAGCCCGCAGCGTAACGTCTAACCTTCACGGCGGCGGACATGCGGTACGTGCGGAGGTCCTGCTGAAGAAATGGCTCGGCAGCGAAGAAAAAGCGTCCAAAACCATGAAAACGGCTGAAAAGCTTGGGCTTGAAGCCGCCGCCTTCCTTGAGGACAGCTTCGGCGCCCTATGCGAGCTGGCGCTGGACCTCGCCATCGACCGTGAGGGAAAGATTTACGTGCTGGAGGTCAATCCCAAGCCTGCCCGCGAAGTCTTCGCCCGCTCCGGGGACAGCGCCACTTACCGCAAAGCGATGCTGCGCCCGCTGGAATATGCGATGTGGGTGTATAAGAACAAGAACACGCCGAGTCCGGTAAAGACAACTGAAGAGTAAATCTGTTACTCAAAGCCAAACAACCGCCTCTCTGAGTGATTCAGAAGGGGCGGTTGTTGTTGTGAAAGTTGAGTTTAATTTCAAAAAAAACTATTCAGAGGATTGAGACAATATTTACTTATACCCCTCGGTACTCATGGATGCTAGAAGATGCATATACGAAAAGAATTATTATATTTCTGAAGGATGATGAAAACTATAAACAAGAAACAAAGGGAACATGGAGAATTGAAGCAAATCTCAAAACAAAGCCTCCTGAACTTCAGGGGATAGAAACATATCCAGATTCATTACACGAATTCTGCCGAACGGGTCAATGAAATCTTTAAGATTATAAGTCACAATGATATCAGCATTATGTATAATAGCAGCGGCCATCACCGGATAATCATCTACATCCTTCAGTGGCTTCTTACGCGCCCGTTCCTTTCTCGCTTCCTCTTGTAACAGAGCAATTGTTTTTCCCAAATACTCCTCAATCACATCTTGGCCCTTATTACGCCACCCATACTCTTCATGCAAGATCTCATCGACGATCAGTTTATAATCGTCTGAGAATTCAGGCCAAGCTATATGCGCTAATGAATCTAGAAATTCCACATTAAAAATTCCGGCGAACATCCTAAAGAGTGGCATAAGTTTGTCATGTTCAAAAGCAACCGGTCTCATCGGTCCATCTTTTACCATGCGAATTGCTATTCCCCCTGAGCGCAGCAATCCATAGAATTCTGCCTGAACCGCTTTGGGCAGGCAGAATTCCACAAGACCGTTGATGTGCAAATCATACAACCGGTCGAATTCCTTGCGAACCCTATGGTTACGATAAATAAACCGATCAGCGAGTATACAACCATCCCAAATTACAATTTTAGTCTTCATCGCGGTATAGATCCTGGCGTTTAACGAGTTCCATTTCAACAGCATCATTGAATATTGATTTTTCCAGATTTGAGGCCTTGGCTTTGGCAGGAGGACTTTTAAATTGATTTTTGGGAATACGGATGTCCCTACTATTTTGACTGGTTCGCTCCCACTCAATTTTATTTTGTTTAATCCATTTATAGACTGCTTTATCCGTCACATTGAAGCGTTGAGCAACCTCTTGGACCGTGTAGTACTCGTTCGATTGGAGCATGTCTTTTAAGGCTGGGGTGAATCCAAACCGATGTCTTAAGCGAATTCTCGTGTTTCCTTTTCTCAGTACACTACTTGACGGAATAATGACAGAAGAATTTAAAATGGACTGTGCATTGTGAATGTCTTGAGCAGTAACATCACCCGACTCAACCTTCTTCAGAAAGTGAAGCAAATTATCTTTAACCTTTGACATCAGAAGCACCTCCTTTAATTAGTATATCACAACAGCTTATAATTCAACCATAATTCAACCAATTGGTAAGTGGTATTTTGTGGTTTTTATATACCCGTCTCCGTATAAATACATTGCCCGCACTGGGGGCAGCGGCACTTACCGCAAAGCGATGCTGTGCCCGCAGGAATATGCAATGTGGGTGTGAGAATCTGATAGTTACTCCTGCTGCAACACAACGATACACAAAACACTATGATGCTTGAATTATGATTTACCTTCTTTTCTAATTTTGATGAGATAATATAAAGCCATAATAAATTGGATTACTAAAATACTCCCAGGAAGCAGAATGAGCATTTCCACCTGATATTTTGGGATTAATTCAATAGAAACGACAACTGCATCCTCACTATCTCCACTAGTTTGTATTGCTTTGAAAAATAACAAAAGTAAAAAATTTGGGAGCGTAGTTAACAGAAACCAGATGACATGGTACTTTATCCTCCAAGTCCTTATAAACAAAAAGGAATTAAATTAAACATAAAAATAACGGCACAAAGTATACCTTAAATGAGAATTTTAATAATCACCTTCCCCCAGTCCTCTATCCTTATCTCAAGAAAATAAATCAAAATTAGATGTAATCCAATAACTATTAGTACATAAAGAATGGGCTGGAGTAAGGTCTTTATCAATTTCTCCATTTGTCTCACAGGACAAAATTACATACAGATCATCCTTTTAAAGTAATTATCGGAACAATTATCACAATCTGCAATAGACTAACAGACTATATAACCTTCAAATAATCCTTAAAGTTGTTGACGGGTTCATTATGTTATTCTTTTGAAAAATAAGGAGATATTCGGGTAAACCTTATCATTTGCACGAATGTTGTACTATTAAAGGGTAAGCTGATTTCTTGAAATACAGTAAACTCTCAGGGAGGTTCGAAACTTGTCAACAATCAACGGCGGGACAACAATCCCTATATTTCCTTGCAGCTCCATGAACCGAACGGTTCCCGATTTCTACCAAGCATTAGGTTTTGAAATAACTTATCGGCAAGCCAAACCCAACCTTTACGCTTGTGTCCGTCACAGTTGCCGAATTACATTTTTGTGCTCAAAAACTGGAACCCGCAAACTCTTACAGTATGTGCTATGTAAATGTTCCAGACGTGGATGCTGTGTACAACGAATTTTGCGGGAATCTAAAAGCCTATCACTGGGTCCCTTCCAAAGGTTTGCCTAGGATCACCAAGGTCAATAATCTTGCAGAGGATCGGAGATTCAACCTCATCGACCCTGCCGGAAATCGATTGATAATTGGACAAAAGCATGCCTTATCCATGCCAACTGAAGACAAGACCCTCCGTCAGAATTTGCCACTGCCTTCGAAACTGCCTACCAATTGGCCTATGCGCGGAATAAACCCGCTGACGCAGCGAAGTGCTTGACCTTGTGTTCTCGAAAGATGAAGAAACAACATTAACACTACAGTACAAAGCTTTTGTATTACGAGCCGATATTGCTGCATCCATGGATGAAATCGAACTTATAGTGGTTTTATTGAAAAAATCGACAGTTTATCTTTGACAGGTGCAGAGCTTGAAGAAGTGGTAGCAGCCACCGCAAGATTAGATGAACTCAAGCCAAACAATAGCTTATCTGAATGGGTCAGGGGCGGCTGTTTTAGAAATAACAACAGGTCATTTATTTATTCTCTATTATTTCCATTTCCTCACACTCTTAGGTTGGAGAGCAGTGTGTAATACCCTTCTCATAATTCATATATATTTCTATAGAATTCGCTTTAGATTTATCATAAAATAATAAACTCACTTTTTTAAATTTTTACTTTTTTAGCCTTCTCCGCAAAAAATCCGACCTCATCTTTAGTAATGGCTACCTCACTTTGTTTCACTAGTACTGCAACATAATAATGTTTTTTAACTCCTTTACTCTTTTCTCACTTGTTTTCAAATCGATTAGATATGAAATATGTTGATTGTTAATATCGCTTGGATTTTGTTTATGAACTGCCCATTGCTCTCTATGCTCTTTATGGAAATAATCGTCTACATCAGATATCCATCCCAAACCTAGGTCCAAAGAAGAAAAATAAGTAACAATAAAACAGACTATCATCCGGGTTTGAATTATTGTTTTTTATTGAAATTTATATTATGAATAATAGATAGCAGATCACAATTGCCAATAAGATGAGACTGGGAATTACAGCATTTTCATATTGAGGCTCAATAAAACCAGGCTCCTTATCCATAAGGAGCAATATATTCTCAATACTGACAACCATAGAGCAGTTGAACTGTTCCTGCCACATCTATGATGCATGTGTTATTGAGTTGAATGTTGCTTACTGATAACGTTTCGAAATACTAGGTCGTGTCTGAAAACTCCCCAAAGTGGTCGTTGAAAATGGCAGCTACGTATACAAACGCCAGGAATGACTTGGCCAACTTGTCGTAACGAGTAGCCACACGGCGAAAGTGTTTGATTTTATTGAAAAGCACTCCACTAAGTGGCGTTCTTTGTAGCGATACCAATCGACTTTCCATGGGTTTTGACTATTCGTTTTAGGTGGGATGGTGTAGGATGCCTGTAGCTGTAATCAATTCAATACTTCTGAGCCATAAGCTTTGTCGCCAAGAATATGACTTCCTGTAATATCAAGCTTCTGAAGTAAATCGATCGCTGGAACGGAATCGTAGACTTGACCACCCGTCAGAAGAAAAGCGAGGGGTTTCCTAATCCATCGACAACGGTGTGAAGTTTGGTTGTCTTTCCGCCACGACTGACGCCGATGTGCTGATTCACTTCGTGTCCTGGGGCGTTTTTTAGCACCGGCACTATGTTGATGGGCTTTGACTGATGTAGAATCAATGCTCAAGTTTTCAAAGTCAGGTTCGACCTGAAGAGCTTGGAAGATCGCGACAAGCAGTCCGGTATCTCGCCACTTGCAGAAGCGACTGTAAGACCGTTTTTCCATGAACCATAGCGTTCCTCCGGTAGATCGCGCCAGGCAGCACCACTTCGAGCGATCCATAGAAAAGCGTTAAACATGGTTTTCTTTCACTTAATTTTGACGGACGCCCTGTTTTGTAGGGTGGAAACATACCACTTAATTTGATCACTGTTTCATCACTTATTTCGTACCGTCTTTGAATCATGCTTGACGCTCCATTCGTTTTTCTCAAAATCTTACCATGTTATTTAGTTTTCAGACACATCCTAGTACCTTGACCAGATCAAATTTCAGGATATAAATGCTTTAATTTGCCTCGTGCTTGCTCAGTGGTAAATTGCCAATCGACGGATTTCTGGATTCGGTTGCGTTCGGTTTCCCAAGCGGACACCTCGACTTGCAATTCTTCAATGGAGGCAATTCGGCGGTTCAGGCATTGAATCGTCAGAACACTGAGTTCAATTTCTGCGATATTCAACCAGCTGCCATGCTTGGGGGTGTAATGGATCTCGAGCCGTTTTGCCAAGGCTAATGCGTGTTCAGGTGCAAAGGTTTCATACGAGACGAGATCGGCCTTGAGTATTCAAGTTGTCCATCACTAGCCGAACCTGCTACGCCTCTGGATAGTAGACCTCCGGTAACTCCTGGATCTGCAGAGCCCAATCCCAGTTTAGTCCGTCTTTCCGAAGCCTGCACGTGACGCCTCCGGCGAGCGGCTCCGTGAACAGAAACAGGCTGCAGCAGCTGCCGGGTATATTCGTAATCTTCTCGTAGAACCTGTCCAGGCTTCATGGTTTGTGGAGGCCGTGAATGATTGAGCAGTTGGATCGGCTGTTTCATGCCAAATGAGGGGGATATCAGGGTCATACGCAAGGGCGTAGGTCTCTAGGACGTCTTCCATCCGAGCGACGAACTCACTGCTCGATTTGGCGGGAATGCACCATTGTTTTTCAAGGTGAGGTTTAAGTTTTGTTTTTTAAAGTCGTCCGAATGGTTTCTCGTCCGACAGATTCCAAAAATATTCAGTTCGATGACTCGACGCGTCAACAAACGAATGGTCCAGCGAGCGTACCCCTTTGGAGGCTCGGAACAAGCTAGCGCAATAATTCGGGCTTCCACCTCACCGGTGATCGGTGAAGGACGTGCCGGCTCATCGCGTCGACGGTAACGGAGCGTCTGATCCAACCCGCGGGTGCAATAGTCTTTTACCGTGTAATAGACTGTCACATTACTGACTCCTGAACGACTGGCAATTTCAGTCTGTTTGGGGATGACACCTTGATTTTCGTCCGAAAGCAGCAGCACGAGACAGCGGCGGCGAATGCCGGGCGACGTCGAATCGGCATGGAGAAGTTGTTCGATTCATTCGCGTTCTTTCGGTTCAAGTCGAATCTCGTATTTTTTGTTCATCTGCTAGCCTCCATATTTTTCTTATAGGTAGAGCATAAAACTAGAATTAAAATCGGTCAAGGTACTAGTTCTGTTCTCCCAAATATGTCTGAGGAAAGTCCCAAACAATGAGGGCTCCCTCGGCTGAAATCCCTTATAATTTCTTTGATTCTAACATTTATATAGAACGTAATTAAGAAACCAACTTATGTCTTCCAATCGCCAAATCGGGTAATAGATTGTAAATGAATCCGAGGCGGCGATGAAAATGAAAACAACAACCAAGAGATTGAACGGTTGAATACAGCAATGAAACAAACCTCAGACAAACGGCTTTACGAAAGATATCTAGCGGTTCGTTTCCCCGTCTCGAGGGACACCTTTGACGAGATCGGTGAGTTACTCAGCCGTACGCGCCAAACCATCAGTATTTATTGGCAAGCCTACCAAGCGCAGGGTCTAACCGGTTTAGAGATGGATCATTCCCCCGGACAACCGAAAAAAACTTACGGAGGAACAACGCCGTCGATTCGCTTCGATGTCGAACAACAACAGCCAGCCGATGTAGGGTTTGAAGCCGTTACACTGGACTCTTCCATCTGGTGACCGAATGGATTCAGCGGGAGTTTGGCGTCTACATGACACGAATGCGTGGAATCAGTGCGATGAAACGGATGAATTCAGTTTTACCAAAAACGCCTATGCGCTTTGCTAATGCCGATGAGAGGCCCAAGCCTTCTTTTAAAGCACACATTCGCAGCTCAAGAAGCAGGTGGAGACTGAAAAGGTCCAGTCATCTGCTGTTTGAAGACGAATCCATGATTCGCTCTTACCAAGCCCTTCAATATAACTGGTTTCCTCGGGGTAAACAACGTAAAGTGCCGACATATGGCAAACACGAAGGAGCTGATTGTTTGGTGCGATTAACTATGAAACCGGCAAGGTGCATCGCCAAGAAGAAGAAAAAGGCGGATACCGCAGCTTTTATTCGATTTTCTCTGGAATCTTCTCTCTGCCTATCCAAGTGGGAAAATCGCCATGATTTTGGACAACAGTCGGATACATCACGCTACGAAGTTAAAACGCGCGAAGGGAAATCCGCGTCTGCAGTTGGTCTTCCTGCCGCATACAGTCCAAACCTCAACGCCCCGTTGAAGGATATTGATTTTGATAAGAAATGAACAGTGGTGCTTTATCATTTGAAAAATTGTCACGGATTGGAAAATAATAATGGTATAAATTTTATAAGAAACGAATAATGAAAACAGCATGGAAACGATAGATCGTCTCCTTGTTAGGTTATAAACTTAATTGCGGTTTATATAGCTAAATAATCAATAGCTTCTACCTCGATGTTCTGAAACACCTCTTAGGTTATTAAAATTGGACGTAACCACATCCATTAATAGAAATCCGGCTACAAACTCACTACATAATCATTATTCTGCTGAGTTAGAATCAACACAAAAACACCTTCAAGATTAACTACATATCATCCGATATGCTTTATTTCTGAGGCGTTCTGTTTCTTCACTAGAAGAAAGCTTTATTATTCAATTATTAAATAACAAATCTCTGACCATTCCGACCATAATACACCATCAAACACTTTAACCTTGACCATTAACAATTTGTAATTGGGAAGATTATCTGGAACCGTCCAACTCGCGGTATTGCTGGTCGTATTCTGAGTCAATTCCCCCGAATCCAGCACTACTTCTCCAGATTCATCAGAATCTGTACCTGGAATCCGGTAAATGTAGTCCCCGCACTGTCGTTTTGAGATTCCAACCAATGCTTGGTGTTGTAATCCCCACTACTGTCGGTACTTCCTGCAGCTTCCCGACGGCGTGGTCAGGACTACCTGTGGCGCTCCGTTGCTCTGTGCCAACACAGGTGTCAACCGGGTGGTCAGGCTTCCGTCTCCCAGTTGGCCATATTCGTTGCTCCCCCACGACCATATTCTTTCGTCCCTGCCCTTGGCCATACTGTGGGTGATTCCTGCCGCCACTTCTCTGATTCCACTCAGTCCGTGCTTGAATCGGAGCCCAACGGTTCGTCTGGGTCCCATCCCACGATTGACCTCCGTTGTTGTATCCCCATGCCCATACGCTTCCGTCACTCTTGACTGCCAGACTGTAATATTTGCCGCCTGCTATATCAACGACTCCATCCATTCCCGGAACTTGCACCACTCCCGAAATGCTTACACTTGTCATTCCATTTCCCAGTTCTCCATATTTATTAGATCCCCATGCCCAGAGTGTCCCATTCCCCTTCAAGGCCAGTTGGTGTTCTGCTCCAGATGCAATCTGCTTAATGCCAGAAAGGTTGTCGATCTTGGCATACGTTGAAATTACCGTTTTCCACACCGTCCCGTCATTCTTCAAGGCCAAACTAATGCCGCTTCCAGCAGCAATCGCCGTGATCCCGCTTAGACCTACCGCCTTGACCGGCGTTAACCGCTGGACTCCCGTTCCATCCCCCAACTGATAGTTGTAGTTATACCCCCAGCTCCACACGGTCCCGTCACTCTTCAAGGCCAGACTATGCCTGTCGCTTGATGCTATGGCAATAACTCCGCTGAGTCCTGTGACTTTCACCGGTACCGAACTCGACGTGATGCTTCCATTCCCCAGTTGGCCGTTGCTGTTACTCCCCCACGACCATACCGTTCCATCCGACTTCAACGCCAACGTTGTATCTCCGGCCGCCGATACAGCCACCACGTCCTCTAGTCCCGCAACCTGTAAGGCCGTACTGCTATTCAGCTGGCTGCCATTTCCCAATTGCCCCTGATTGTTCTGTCCCCAGGTCCATACGGTTCCGTCACCCCGTAACCAAACACTAAATGCATTAGAAGCAGCTATCATGGTATCTCTGGTACTTACCGTAATATATTGGCTATTATAATTCCCTGCATTATCAAATGCTCTAATTTCGAATTTGTACGAAGTACCTGGTGTTAAATTTTGTACAAGATAAGTACTATCTTTGGTTGTTCCCACTAAGTTAGCATTAGCATAAATATCGTATCGATTAATCCCACTTAATGTATCTATAGAATGATTCCATTTTAAACGTATACTTGTTAATCCCTTACCAGTTAAATCAGAAGGAATCGTTAAATTGGATGGCTTGGTAGGTACAGTTTTATCAATATATATTGATTTCGCAGACTTGTTACTAATATTTCCTGCATTATCGATTGTTCTAGCAAAAACAGTTGTTGTTCCCTCGGAACTAATTATTACTGGGCTTTTATAAACTATCCACTCACCGTCTAAGCCTATTTTATATTCACTGTTCTTAACGTGACTCAGATTATCTTCGCCATCAAGTATAGTAAAGCTAATATTTTCATTACTCCAAACATCTTCACTCAGAACTATTGCTGGGATGGTTGGATTTGTCTTATCTATCTTTGCTTCCCCAACAACTTCATCACTAAGGTTATTAGCATTATCCACTGATCGAGCTAAAATCTTATATAACCCTTCAGTATCGATAATTATAGGTGTAGTATAATCTTTCCATTCTCCATCATCTATTTTATATTGGTACTTTTGAAATTCACTGTTCGGAATACCCTTATCCGTATCTGTTCCATCAGACAATGTTATGGTAACCGACTGATTTGTCCACTTTGATGATTCAATTGTCATTTTGGGTACTATTGGGTTTGTCCTATCAATTTTTGCCTCTCCAGATACTTCATCACTAAGGTTATTAGCATTATCTACTGATCGAGCTAAAAGCTTATATAAACCCTCAGTATCGATAATTATAGGTGTCGTATAGTCTTTCCATTCTCGATCATCTATTTTATATTGGTACTTTTGAAATTCACTGTTCGGAAAACCCTTATCCATATCAGTTCCACCTGACAAAGTAACGATGACTAACTGACTTGTCCATATTAATGGTTCAATTGTCATTTTGGGTACTATTGGGTTTGTCCTATCAATTTTTGCCTCTCCAGAAACTTCATCACTTAGGTTATTAGCATTATCCACTGATCGAGCTACAACCTTATATAAACCCTCAGTATCGATAATTATAGGTGTAGTATAATCTTTCCATTCTCCATCATCTATTTTATATTGATACTTTTGAAATTCACTGTTCGGAATACCCTTATCCATATCAGTTCCACCTGACAAAGTAACGGTGACTAACTGACTTGTCCATATTGATGGTTCAATTGTCATAATCGGTTTGTGGGGATTGGTTTTATCAACTTTAGCTACCCCAGTTACTTCTTCACTAAGGTTAAATACATTGTCCACTGATCTGGCGTAAACATTGTATAATCCTTCTGTATCAATCACAAAAGGCGCAGTATAGTCTTTCCACTCTCCCTCATGGTTGATCTTGTATTGATATTTTTGAAAACCGCTATCTGCATCTGTTCCTCCAGCTAATGTAATCGTGACAAACTTGTTCGTCCATGCTGTAGGATTTACCGTCATTATTGGTACGGTCGGGTTGGTAGTATCCACCTTCACCGTTTCTGTTAATACTTCGGAATCATTTCTATTTTTATCTCTCACATAAGATTTGAAATTATATATTCCAGTATCAGGTAGTGTTATAGGTTCAACATACTCCTTATACTCCGAATTATTCAGATCATAAAAATATTTATAAACACCAGATGCATTATCGTCTCCGGCTAAATTATAATAAACGTTCTTACCGTACCATTCATTTACACCTTTTACTCCAGCAACGTGTGAGCTTAATGTTGGTATTGTTTCGTCTTGAGTTCCTCCTAGATCTAATTGTACAGAAGGACTAACGCTACCTTCGAAGTTACCATCACCATTCTGATCTACTTGAAGCACTACTTGCCCATTCTGATTAACATCAGCTTTAAATATTGAACCAGGAGTAACAGTAACATTATCAAAACGCAATGTTTTATCTTCAACATCATTCTCACTTGCCCAAACAATTGAAAAGGTTAATTCGCCATTTCCAGTGCCAACTATACGAACCTTATAGTTTTCAACATTGTTTACTAAAACAATCTTTGTTTCGCCATCTGTAAAATACTTAGCATCAGGGATACTAGAATCAAAGTTGTCAGGACCACTTGGTCCAGTATGGTTTCCTGAAGAATCATAGACATGCAGTTCTACAGGACATTCAGCTTTAAACTTTAGAGTACTTGTCCCAGTTGTTGTGGTTCGTATATTAGGAACAAGAACATTAGGTTGTCCCTTTAATATGTTCAGAATTTTTTTCTGTACATTAACATTCTTTGCAAGGCCAATGTGTGAGGCTTTTACGTAGTAAGTCCGGGTTGAATCAAGTTGAAAACCAGCTGTAGCGCTAGAAACAGGCACAACACCATCACCCTGTACATTTCTAACATCATCAAGAATAAAATAAGGATTATATTCAGAATAAATACGGTAAACCATTTTACCAAATGTTGGTTTTTGATCCCCCACAAAATAGTATGAATCCACACTGTTTAGATTATTGACTACATCTAAAGATGAGTGGAAATTAATAGCTTGATCAAACAATGATCTATTATAAAATTGTGCTGAATTGTTTTTTAAAAATTGAACAGTATCATTAAAATCATATTTCTTTATTACCTCCCTCCTTGTCTTATCGGGACCCAGAATTCTTCTTAACTCTATATATCCATTTGTTTGAAAATTAAAGTATTCTTTTGTGGGAAGTAACTCAAATATTGAAGGGATATTTCGTACAATTTCTTGTACGGGAACGTGGATAGCCAGGTTTTGCAAGTCATCTTCTGAAATATTTCCTGTTTCCATCATATAAGCTGCTTGTGGCGCACCAAGAAAAGGAGTTCCTAAAGTAATCAATTTTTTTATCAAATGTCCATTACCCTGCCTTATAAATTCAGTGGCAACGACTCCCCCCATACTATGAGCTATTACATAGTAATTACTATAAGGGTGCCTAGCCTGCTCAGAATCTATAACTTCTTTCAACTTTTCCGCACTATCGCTTGTACGAGTCCTCCAATCATATGCAAAATCAATAACTTTAAAACCTTCGTTATCAAAAAATGATCGTATACCACTATAATAATCATCTATACTGTGACCAACACTAATATTTTGAACACTTTCTCCAGAAGGTTTCATTTTCAAATTGAGAATGTCAGAAATAGCATTAGCATTTTCTCTTGGCATCCATTTCTTATCCTGACCTAAAAACAATTCACTTCCCATAATCCCTGGAATGAATATTATTCTATCTTTGTAAACAGTAACTGTACAATCTCTTGTGTAACTACTTGAATCAGTAGGTTGAACTACAAATCTATATTCTCCTTCATCTCTTGGTTCATAAGAAAATCTCTCCCCCCAACTTGAACTCCTGTAAATATAATCTGACAATAATTCATTATCCTTATAGATGTTTACTAATACTGGGTGTGCTCTGTCATTAAAACTATAGTTTATGTATATTTTTTCCCCGAACTTTACCTCAGCATTATCTGGATAGACTGACGTGCTCAATATTCCGATTGAACTACCATTAGAATCAAGTTGAATTTTATCATCAAGCACATCTGGCTGTGTAAATTCTTCAGCATAAATAACACTATTACGACCAAATCCAGATCCATTAAATAAGGAAATAATCATTATTAAACACAACCAGATTTTCCATGTTTTTTTCACACACTTAACCTCCTTTAAATTTATAAAGTATGATAATGCAAACATATACCAAGAAATGCATTAGTTGTTTTTTGGGAAGTTGTTTTTTGGGAATTTCAATATCCATAGCGCTACAACTAGACCTAATTGTATTAACAAGTACGAAAAAGGAAATAAAATCATCAACTCAACAAAACCTTCGTCAAATTTAAAATCAATAAAACCAGATCCAGTGGCCTTATTCCCTTGAATTTTATTAAGAAAAAACAGAATACTAAAACTAGGAATAGTACTTATGCAAAACCAAATTAAATTATATTTTAACTTTTTTGTTACTAATGACATCATGCAAGTTACGTACATTAGAATTATTAGAACAGAATAAACTATAAATATTTGCCTTATCTCTTCTTTCTCCCACTTTCCTACTGTTAAATCCGTAATATGGATAACAAATAAATGCAAAATCACAATAAATACCACTTGTGAAATTGCTCTTATCCTAGTAATTAATTTGTTTTTCAATTATCTACACCTCACAGGTATACAGTAAGAATCTGATAGATTTTTAACATCTTAAAAGAACATTCCACTGTATAGATTGGACTTTTATGGTTGATTTTAGAGCCCCATATACTCCCGCAACGCAACCACATACTAAACACCATGATGCTTGAATTATGATTTAACTTCTTTTCTAATTTTGATGAGATAATATAAAGCCATAATAAATTGGATTACTAAAATACTCCCAGGAAGCAGAATGAGCATTTCCACCTGATATTTTGGGAATAATTCAATAGAAACGACAACTGCATCCTCACTATCTCCACTAGTTTGTATTGCTTTGAAAAATAACAAAAGTAAAAAATTTGGGAGCGTAGTTAACAGAAACCAGATGACATGGTACTTTATCCTCTGAGTCCTTATAAACAAAAAGGAATTAATAAAACATAAAAATAGCGGCACAAAGTATACCTTAAATGAGAATTTTAATAATCCTGTCCCCCACACTTCTATTCTTATCTCAAGTAAATAGATTAAAATTAGATGTAATCCAATAACTATTAGTACATAAAGAATGGCTTGGAGTAATGTCTTTATCAATTTCTCCATTCGTCTCCCCTTTTTACTCTTTTACTCAATAAATTCTCCCCTCGTCGAATTTATTTTCCTACATTTGAACCCATAACTCCTATGCTTAACATTGTATTAGGTAAATTGACAGACAGTTCATCCTTTTAATGTAATTATCGGAACAATAAAGAAAAAAATGAATAGTAACCCTGTCTTACGAGTCAAGATTAGAACGGTATTTTGAACAAACATTAAGATTCTCAACAAGAACTACATCTCAACTCAAACGGTTCATACAATTTTAGCTACCTGATGATAATCCTGTACTTCTCAATTTAAAAAGTTAGTGTAATTCATATGAATGACTCAGATAACACGATCTCCATTAAACTAAACAGACTTTGTAACCTTCAAATAATCCTTAAAGTTGTTGACGGGTTCATTATGTTATTCATTTGAAAAATAAGGAGATATTCGGGTAAACCTTATCATTTGCACGAATGTTGTACTATTAGAGGGTAAGCTGATTTCTTGAAATACAGTAAACTCTCGGGAGGTTCGAAACTTGTCAACAATCAGTAACGGCGGGACAACAATCCCTATATTTCCTTGCAGCTCCATAGACGAACAGTTGAATTTCTACCAAGCATTAGGTTTTGAAATAACTTATCGGCAAGCCAAACCCAACCTTTACGCTTGTGTCCGTCACCGGATTGCGGAATTACATTTTTTTGTACTCAAAAAACTGGAACCCGCAAACTCTTACAGTATGTGCTATGTAAATGTTCCAGACGTGGATGCTGTGTACAACGAATTTTGCGGGAATCTAAAAAAGCCTATCACAAGGTCCCTTCCAAAGGTTTGCCTAGGATCACCAAGGTCAATAATCTTGCAGAGGATCGGAGATTCAACCTCATCGACCCTGCCGGAAATCGATTGATAATTGGACAAAAGCATGCCTTATCCATGCCAACTGAACAAGACCCTCCGTCAAGATTTGCCACTGCCTTCGAAACTGCCTACCAATTGGCCTATGCCAAAGATAAACCCGCTGACGCAGCGAAAGTGCTTGACCTTGTGTTCTCGAAAGATGAAGAAGCAACATTAACACTACAGTACAAAGCTTTTGTATTACGAGCCGATATTGCTGCATCCATGGATGAAATCGAACTTATGAGTAGTTTTATTGAAAAAATCGACAGTTTATCTTTGACAGGTGCAGAGCTTGAAGAAGTGGTAGCAGCCACCGCAAGATTAGATGAACTCAAAGCGAGTTTCGGTGAATGATTTAGAGTTAATAATGGTTGAGTCTTATCAAATCATGATCAAATAAGATTAATCAAGGAGACTTTATTTAATGAAAAAGAAATGGTTTTTTTCTTCTTTCCTCATATTTAATCTCTTGTTATTTAACTTTAATAACTTCATCTTTGCTGATTCTTTTGAGCCGGCTCCGAATGAACAGATTAAAGCAACTATACAAAATGAATTCAAATTAAAGTATCTTGGTTCGTTGAGTTCAGTGAAATCAGAATACGGCCTCGATGGAAAAGCAAGTTTTGAAAATGCACAATTAAGTTCAGGAACTGCTTACTACAAAATATCTGATAAAGCAAATAGTAGTGAGTTAGTTTTTGCAGGTTATATCTTTTCAATAAAGTTGAATAATATAGATGTTGGAACAATTTATTCAAACAATGACTCCGGTT
Organism: Paenibacillus sp. FSL L8-0340; assembly: GCF_038593145.1. Classification (NCBI taxonomy): domain Bacteria; kingdom Bacillati; phylum Bacillota; class Bacilli; order Caryophanales; family Paenibacillaceae; genus Paenibacillus; species Paenibacillus sp. FSL L8-0340. Next base: position 2,290,401 of record NZ_CP151967.1, on the reverse strand, counting down.
CGTGGGAGATATTCAACATTACTAGTGATATAAATAATGAGCAATCATTTGTAGCAACAAAATCATCCCTTAAAGAAGGAGAAGACGTAAAACTTGTTAGTGACGTTAGATATGGTATAGATGCTTTATACATTCATGGGATAGCAGGGGAACGAGTAATAGATCTTAACAGCAACAACGCTACATCAGGTAGCCTCCACGCAGAGAAAACAATATCCAAATCCGTTTTTGATGAAAACATAAAAAGTATTAAGGAAAAACGGGCTGCTTCTCCTACTAAAAACGGAGTCCTTGAAATGGGGTCAGGACAAGTTAATTTCACTGAACCTGAGGCTACCTCTAATACCCTTCCAGTAATTTTATTTCTTTTTGGCGTTATCTTAGTTATTCCTGTCTTATTTGTCTTAACACTTATTCTAAAGACACGTTAGGATTCAAAGTAATCTCAAAAGCACGGCCCCAAATAAAATCCGGATCATCATGAAGGAGTTCTGCACTGACATATTCCGAAAATGACCAAGTGGTTCCACAAATCTGGCGGACGTTATAAGCCGTTCCAGAACCGCCGTTAAGAAATGCACTTTTCCCTGAGAGTGAGTCTGTATGCGTCTGCATCCGCTCCCTCAGCACGTCTTGTAAATGCAAATAGTCTGCTGGACTAATGAACAAAATCATATTCTGGTCTGCAATCGTAGCGATATTTGTATACAAAGAATTGGCTCTCGAGTACTCCCGGATTTCACCAATGGCCAACGTTTTGTAATAATAGTCTTTCAAGAATCGCTTAAACAAAAGCGTACCGTGAGCGTTGACTGCTGAACTGAGTGCCTCAGCATCTTTTTCCGTAACCAAGTACGTATACCGTGCCTGGCCCATACCCAGCGCAATCCCGATCTTGTTACCTGGCGTGTTCCAGCCACTGTATCCTAAAATACTCCCGGTATGCTCGCTACCCAACAATGCTTCGGTTACAGTGGCATTCGCTGCGCCACCACCCACGAAATCAATGACTACAGTTGGAACGTGTTGGGTACTGTTGGCAGCAATCCGGCTGACCGCAGCCGTTACCTGATTCGCAGCAGTTATCGCGATAATTTCCACGGTAGGTGAAGTGCTCACAGACTTTCCGCCAACAATATCCACATGACGCAAAATATTTTGATGCACATCCATATATTCATATGGACTGGTGATGGTGGAGCCATGTGGTCCAAAGTATTGCACAGCATACCTTGGCTTTATTCCGCAGCGGTAGAGCTGATTCGCCATACGTGCCACTAGCGCCTGCCCCAATCCGTCTGCATCCGGAAGAATAATAGCCCGCTCTGGATTTTGACCATTCTTTCCGCCAAGACAAGCATTGATGCGCCCTTCCAGAAAGTTAATCTCATTGATCTGTACCCCCTGCGTATTGGCATCATCGACACCCACCGCAAGAAAATCAATGTATCCCGCTTGGACCAGCTTCTCTAGAATGTAACGATTACTCTTGAACTTGTGCTGTCTGGTATTGTAATACTGGTCTTTATTAAAATGGGCCGTACTGCCATAAGAACCGGTTGGCGACAAGTTATATCCGGTGAGAATATCAGCAAACCGTGAAAAACTTTTCCGTGGCTGTAACATGAAACTGCGTGATTCTGTATAGGCTTCAAAGGTTAAACCTTCTGCAAAAATCGTTGTGGCCAGCCTCAAAATGGTATCCAGTACATAGACCGGCTTCTTAGGATAAGATTGTTTAACTAAACGAATCACGTCGAGCAAATTCGTGATAGTCGCATCATAATCCGGGTAAGCTCCGCCTGCACTCGTCCGAAGACGGCGACTTCCGATCAATCCCCCATAAGCTAGCATATCTGTTGAGATGATAAAGCCATCTACAGAGGCTGCATTATCAAGGATAAACTGCCGGATGTTTGCGGTATTCCCATAGGCGGGTGAAGAGGTCGCCAGTAAGGTTGTTCCCGATGCTGTCTTTTGTGAATCCAGCCGGTTTCTAAGATCGCCCACACTTGGCGTGATCACATTGATCCCCGCCGATCTCCCTTGGACAATAACATCATCCAGATTGACCGGTCTATCATCCAACGGTACGTACAGTACATTTTTCATTCTTATCAAGCTCCCTCCTAAACCCATTTCGTTCTCCTTTATTTGTGCCTTCACTTATAGGGTAATTTAAGCGGAGGTATTACAACCAGAAAAAATATTTTGTTTGTTGTGCGTCCAGCGTGATACTGGGAGGGCACCGGGGGGCAAAAAAAAGACCTTGAGGACTATTATATCCTCAAGGTCATACACCGAAAATCTATTATTGTATCTGCCTTTTTAACTCTTCAATATCATCTGTAGTTTTTAGCATGCACTTCTTTAAGTACTTTTTTCGAAGCTTTTGCAATTGGTTTTTTCAAAAATCAATTTCTGTATCTAGTGAAGCACCTACTTCCAAGCCAAACCTTATTTCTTCGCATAAAATGATGTTCTAACAGGTGAAGATTCATGTGATTTTATGCATTTATTCCACCCTGTCAAAATGAGGAACGAGTGCAAAGCAAACTAAACAAACTGACGCCAGTGGAGTACCGGCGCCGCTTTGCAGCCTAGGTGTTTTTTCAAAGTTTATTTTTGGGATCTTGACCGATAGTCCTAAGCATGGTTGTCCATCAGAAATTAGTGGTTTAAGTTTTAAAGTTGTCCTATAGGGTTCCAATTGGGATGAGATTTCCTACCCTTGGAAAACCATAAACATCCTCCATTAACCCATTTCTCGTTCCATATCTTGTATACAATTTTTTATCATCCATATCGTCGTCATCAAAGCCAAAGTGAAATCCACAACATCGACATATATTCGTCATGTTGATCTCCCCAAGGTAATCAAAAATCCCTACATTATCACCAGCTTGATCACCAGCTTGCCTTTGCAAAATGTTACAACCAAACATTACCTTGGTTTCAGAACCCCAAATTTTTGTGACCTACCCAAGCCTCGGTTCTTGAACGCAACTTATCTTACGCCAATATTATTTCTAGGATAAATACACAGCCTCATCAATAAAGTCTTCAACAATCGATAAGTTTAATAAGGGAATAAGTAATATCCTGTTACTCCTTCTTAGTACATCCGAACAATGGGCCAACCTTCCTCTTATTAAATTTTTCCACTCATCGTCCAACCACGGAAATCAAAAAACTTGCTTTCCATGCGCCAATCCAATAGCGGCTGAAGCATTCCATCGTTCGTTACTGATATACCTTATCTCCCGATCCAGTCGTGAAGGTGAAAGCTCAAAAGAATCAATTAATTCATCAACAGTATAATCAACTGATATTCCCCTCTCCAGTTGTTCTCGTACTGTCAATTGTCTTTTAAACAAGCCTCCTTTAAGACCCTCTCCAACGTACCAGCCTTTTGTATAAAGCAGGTTCCTCTCCACCAGCCGATCATTTATTAGGATGTCGCCTTGGAACTTCTTGCAATTACCTGAAAGTAAATAGGATAAAGCCCAGCCACCCTTGGTTGGTTGGCCTACAATACCATAGACTTTTCCTGAATCAAACCGACAGGAAAAGTGCTGAAGCTGATCTGTCCAAGAAACAAAATTCCACATAGTTGGTTTACATTTTACAGATATATCTTGCATTTCAAGAGAAGCGATTTGTTCCACTATTTAAACCTCACTTTCCTAATATTTGTGATATTAAGCGGCCCATTCGCAGCTCTTGCTATTTGTTGCAAATTTGAGGCTACGGTCCTATCAATACTCAGTACACCTCGCGGTATTTCGAATTCAATAACAGTCTCCAGTCAACGGGCCCCGGAATTCTTTGCTTGAGCCAATGTGGCTTCAAGGTCCTTTTTTTTCAAAGAATACAATATCCATACTTACTGTAAAAGCAATAAAATCTCTGCTGCCTCTTCGTCAACGTATTCTTGTCTTTCTCGTTCACTAGGATTAAAAGCTAACCTTTTAAGATCAGCCTCCATTTCCGATAATACAGTTGGTGGTAATTTGTTCACCAAATTCACAAGTATTGAGTATTTCCAACAATCATCATTAGAATCGAAAATCCCCCTTAGATAAGGTATTAATTCAGAGCCTAAGGGAACGAGTATATCTCCGATTTCCTGTGTAATTGGCCAATTTGAATCTTTAGTCCACTCTAGTAGATCAGAAATAATAGGTTTAATTATGTTTATATCCAATATTTTCAAAGTATTAACTGAATTGAAATCGAATTTATCCTTTGGGATTAATCTTTTGATATCCATTACTATTCCCCCTACTTAAAATAAACTAAAGTTAGATAAAAGGACTAACCTCGCATTCTCTCTTGATTCCATCCATAACTTATGTAATCTGGATCGTCTTTTAATGCATTCTGTTGAAGTGATTCTATAACATTGTTAATATCCATTTCACATCCTCATCGGTTATGTTCTTCCCTTATTTCCCACTATATATTTGAGTATAGTAGTGTAAACACTATCATATACATCCGAATTGAATTCATCATTCCACACCGGGTCTAATGCTAACCCATTCACCTAGAAGTTGATTTCTAGTTTAGTTTTACTCGGCACTGGGTGGAGGCTATGTAAAATAATACAAAAATAAACCACATGGAGTTGTTACACTCTTATGTGGTCGGTATAATTTTATCCTATTGCGAGTCCTTACTCCGGCTTCTATTATTCAAAATTGAAACATTTTTCACCAACTTGATTGCATTTCCATGCTCCGCGTCGATTTTCAGTACTTCATTCCCCCAGTAAATAGAGTTATCAAGATCTTTAAGTTTGTAATAACAATGGGCAATATCATACAGTATATCTGTATCATCCTTTAGATGTTTGTGGGCTTCAAGATAATAATTCAATGCATCTTTATAATTTCCTATTGCATAATAAGCTATTCCTTGATTATAAATTGCATTAATACAATCTGAGTCCAATAGGTAGGCTTGTTTAAATTCTATTATAGCTTTATCTATTACATCTAACCTAAGATAACAGAGACCCAGATTTAAATGAGTTTCTGATTGGTTATTATCAATAGACAAAGATTTTTCATAATATTCTTTTGCCTTCATAATGTTATTTTGTTGAAAATAGTATACTCCCAAATAATAGTAATCATCCTCACTATTAGGTTCAACTTTTGCTGCGCTCTCAAAGAACTCTAATGCTTTATCACGATCTCCCATCGCCAAATTCACTCTTCCAAGATTTATCAGTGGTTTCTCCCAATTAGGATTATTCAGAACTAAGCCTTGCAATATACTTTGAGCTTTGGTTAGTTTGCCTAATTTCAAATAACAACATGCTATATAATTAATACAGTCTTTAGAATATCTAATGGCTAGAGCCTTCTCAAAAAACTCTAGGGCAGTTTGATATTCTCTTTTTTCATAATTATTATTTTCTGCATCCTCAAATAACTTATCATAATTGCTCATAGGTTACCTCACTTTTAATAAATCAATAATTGATATTTATGAGCTATTCATCGACTTATATCATGGAATAGGAATAATATAGACCATACTGTTGGCCTAATTTAGCTCTTGAATCAAAAGAAGAAGGGGCCTGCTCTTCATTCCATAAAGAAGAGAATTACTATTCAATTCCTTTCACTGCAAAAGCGATAAAATCTCGGCTGCCTCTTCGTTGACTAATTCTTGTTTTTCACGTTCAGTAGGGTTTAAAGCTAACCTTTTAAGGTCAGCCTCCATTTCCGATAATACAGATTTCGGTAGATTTTTAACCAACTTCACTAGCATTGAATATTTCCAACAGTCATCATCAGAAGCGAAAATTTTCCTTAGATGAGGAATTAATTCACTCCCTAAGGGTAGCAGCAACTTCCCAATTTCTTTTGTAGTAGGCCAATTTGCATCTTCAGTCCACTCTAATAAATCAGGTATAATAGGTCTAATTAAATTAATATCCAATGTTTTCAATTTATTAACTGAATCGATATCCATTTTATCTTTCGGGATTAATCTTTTGATATCCATTTTTATCAGCCTACCTATGATCATATTGAAAGGTGATTACTTTCAAAACTAAAGTTAAATAATAAGGATTAGTATCAGCATTCACTCTTGGTTCCATCCATAACTTATATTCGTATAGATCAGCAGCTCTGATATTCACATGACCTGTTACAGGATTATCTACCTTTGCAGTCAAGACTCCTGTAGCGTTAATCCCTTCAATTGATGTAATCAACCTTTAGATTCATCTGGCGCAAGAAACGCGGATAATCCCTTTGTATCTTTAAGTCGAGGTGTATGATTTGTATTGGTCATTGAGCCACTATGATATATTGTCTGCTGTCACCACATTATGCCTGTCATGGATACAAGGCAGTATTGAGAAGTCCCTGAAAGTTCAAGTACTGTTTCTTTCCTCCCAGCCACTATTCTTCCTCAAGATAAGGTGATTGAAAAGGTTCAATAAAAAGACCAGAATTAACTATAGCTTTTAAAGAATTCTTACATTTTAATGCACTGCCAATATACATGTAATAATCAAACCCAAAGTGAACAAACATACCACTAGTCTGGAGTTTGCACCAAAGCTTTTCTCTTAGCACTAATTTACATAACAACACCAATTCATTCCCAGAAATAGAATCACCATTGTTAATATTACTATAGATTTTTTTCATTTCATCAGAATAAAGAGTATGGAATCTGTCGTTTAAAAATCCAAAATCATGCTTCTCAAGATTTGTCACTTGAAGTGAGTTTATTTTCATCTCATTCACAATTGAAATTAAAGCCATTATATATAACGATTCAGTTTGTAAATAATGTTCAATTAAAAACACTTCATTTGAGTATGATTTTCCAACATCACTTATAGAAGTCCATTCCTCTTTTGTATAGTCCCCATTAATACGGTTATTCGGGCTATATTTGGTAATTCTCCAATAATACATATTAGTCTCCAATCTTGGTTAAAAGTGCATCAAAAGTTCCTGACCGAGTATCTTTACTGTTTAATTCTTTTACTGATCTCGCCATTTTCCATGTTCCACCATTTAGCTATTATATCTGTTTATTTGTCATTGGCAATGTCTTACCTTTTTTGAGTTGCTAAAGGTTTGTTGCTCCTAGTACCTTGACCGATTTTAATTCTAGTTTTATGCTCTACCTATAAGAAAAATATGGGAGGGCTAGCAGATGAACAAAAAATACGAGATTCGACTTGAACCGAAAGAACGCGAATGGATCGAACAACTTCTCCATGCCGATTCGACGTCGCCCGGCATTCGCCGCCGCTGTCTCGTGCTGCTGCTTTCGGACGAAAATCAAGGTGTCATCCCCAAACAGACTGAAATTGCCAGTCGTTCAGGAGTCAGTAATGTGACAGTCTATTACACGGTAAAAGACTATTGCACCCGCGGGTTGGATCAGACGCTCCGTTACCGTCGACGCGATGAGCCGGCACGTCCTTCACCGATCACAGGTGAAGTGGAAGCCCGAATTATTGCGCTAGCTTGTTCCGAGCCTCCAAAGGGGTACGCTCGCTGGACCATTCGTTTGTTGACGCGTCGAGTCATCGAACTGAATATTTTGGAATCTGTCGGACGAGAAACCATTCGGACGACTTTAAAAAAACAAAACTTAAACCTCACCTGAAAAAACAATGGTGCATTCCCGCCAAATCGAGCAGTGAGTTCGTCGCTCGGATGGAAGACGTCCTAGAGACCTACGCCCTTGCGTATGACCCTGATATCCCCCTCATTTGTATGGATGAACAGCCGATCCAACTGCTCAATCATTCACGGCCTCCACAAACCATGAAGCCTGGACAGGTTCTACGAGAAGATTACGAATATGTTCGCAAAGGAAGCTGCAGCCTGTTTCTGTTCACGGAGCCGCTCGCCGGGTGGCGTCACGTGCAGGCTTCGGAAAGACGGACTAAATCCGATTGGGCTCTGCAGATCCAGGAGTTACTGGAGGTCTACTATCCAGAGGCGAAACGGGTTCGGCTAGTGATGGACAACTTGAATACTCATACGATCTCGTCCTTGTATGAAACCTTTGCACCTGAACACGCATTAGCCTTGGCAAAACGGCTCGAGATCCATTACACCCCTAAGCATGGCAGCTGGTTGAATATCGCAGAAATTGAACTCAGTGTTCTGACGATTCAATGCCTGAACCGCCGAATTGCCTCCATTGAAGAATTGCAAGTCGAGGTGTCCGCTTGGGAAACCGAACGCAACCGAATCCAGAAATCCGTCGATTGGCAATTTACCACTGAGCAGGCACGAGGCAAGTTAAAGCATTTATATCCTGAAATTTGATTTGGTCAAGGTACAAGGGCGTGTATGCAAACCTAGGCAAGCCATATCATAATGGCGGCTAGAGATAAAAAAGCCATGAAGGAACAAGCCAACTTATCATAGCGAGCCGCCAATCGATGATAATGTTTCACTTTATAAAAAAAACACTCAATAAGATGACGTTCCTTGTAAATTTCTTTATCTATTTTTCGTTGCGTTCTACGATTTTTTTTGCTGGGAATGACCGATACGGCGGAATTGTTCTTTCAGCAGCTGAAGAATTCGATCCGTATCATAAGCACGGTCGGCCAACACTTGTTTTCTTGTTAAATCCATCTGCTTTAGTATCTCGTAACCGGTGACCGAATCATGACACTGTCCTCCGGTCAACACAAAGCGAAGCGGATTACCCAAAGCGTCAACCACCGCATGAATTTTGGTGTTTAAGCCTCCAACCGATTCAGATCATTCGGCACTGGGGGGGTAGCTTGAAAAGACAAAAAGAAACCACATGGGAGTTCATATACCATGTGGTCGAAAAATAACTTATAAGTAATATACGATAAACAAAAAGTTTTAAACGAAAAAAAGTGATCACCAATCCTACTCAAAACAACAAGTGCTATCCCATAGCTTCATCATAAGAAAACACAATCAATTTTTAAAACTCAAGTAATTTTATCCCAAACATTGGTCGATACCTGTTTATAGTCCTTAAGACTATGATTACGACTTGTCATACAAGTTCCTAAAACCCATCTCACCACATTATAACTATTAAGATTTAACTTTTCAAAATCTTCGTAGTAGTCCACAATCACCTCTACGCCTATTGCAGAAACAAGTAAATCATTAACCATCTCAGGAGACAATAACATATTTGAGACTTCATCATAAATAGGCTGGTTAAGTTCATCAAGCATATTACTGTCTAAGTAATCAATATTCTTTGTGTCAAGGGAAATGCTTGTCTCATAGATGTTTTCTACCTTATTTAATATCACTACAAATTTACTGGAGTTAACCACCCCGCTAACAGAAATAATTCTTCCTTCTTCAAGGAGCCCTAAAATTTCATTAATATCACTTTCACACGCATGAATCTGTAAATCGTCGTATTCCCAATTCTCCACAGACTCAATTTCATTAAAAGAAGCGTTAAGGCTCCTGGCTTGCACGACTCCAAGTAGCCAATTCAAATCAATTATGTTTTTTGTAAATATGATTATATTGAATTTAGCGCTCATTTATATCACCTTCCTCCATTCGCCTCATTCAATTGCCCTATTAACTCTTGTGGAATCTGCACCAGGATAAAGACTGATAAAATCGCCATTTTCTTTAACTCTCAACAAATCGTTTCCTCTAATATAATAAAACTCATTATAATTTGCGTCAAAAACAACTCTATCTGGATTCTTGAATATGTTATTAGCATAGTCTTTGTATTGTTGATGAGTCATTCCCGGATAATCAAGCTTATGCTCTCCATATTTTTTCCCCAACTGTTTATTGTCAAAATTAACAGAATTAAAATTGGCAATTTTAGCTGTGGTCTTAAGAACTATCTTTTCTCCCGCTTTAACACCATACTTCTCCATTATTCCTTTAGCTAGCCCATACTGTCCGTCACTTTCCATTAATAATACTAATGTGCCATCATCTGCGTATGTTACAAATGATAGCGTAAGCCGCATGACCATCATCTGATCTTTAGTGATACCTTTTCCTGAGTTCGCAAGCTTATCAAATGCTAGTCTGTCACTATTTCGCCATGCAAGATAAAAGTCCCATGCCACACTACCATTGTTGTTATAAAGAACGCCATTAGAACCTATTGTTTTACTTTCGAATGCTGAGCCTCCGATTTCTTGTCTATGTCCCGTCGGATCAGTATAAATCAACGGATTATTACTCACATACGTATAAAGATTCTGGCTCAGCGGATTATCAATCTGCCCTTCAACCGTATCCTCATTTAAAAACCGCCCGATACTCGGATCATAATACCGTGCACGCAGATAGTAAAGGCCCGTTTCTTCGTCGTAAATCTCACCTGCATATTTAAAGGAGTTTGGTATCCCTTCCGTCAGGCTGGTGATATTCCCCCATTCGTCATAGCTGTAGGTGTTAACCGATGTTCCGCTGGTATTGACGATTTGCACCACATCGCCATGACCATTGTACAAATAGTAGTAATCCTTTGCTGCCGTCTTGTCCTTTTTCACCAATACCCGGTCTCCACGGACAAAGGAGGATTTTTGTATTACAGTGCTGCCGTTTAATTTCTCCTCTGTGATAACTTGCCCACTAAAATCATAATTGACCTGAGTATGGGTCGTTCCAGTGCTCTTCAAATACCGAAGGCCGTCCGCATAGTAGGTGAAGATGGTCTTATTCCCATTTTTGGTTAATCCGGTCAAGGTATTTTGCAAATCATAGGTGTAGCTTGTATCGCTCAGATCCAGACTGGTGCTGACGCTCTCGCTTGAGGTTAGACGATTGCCACGCACATCATACGTGTACTGCGTACTTTGACCATTCGGCCGTTTGATGGACAGAAGACGATTTAAAGCATCGTATCCATAACTTGTCGTTTTTGCTGCTCCATTATTGAGGACTTCAGTTACCGCTGTAATATTCCCATTATGATCATAGCTGTAGGTGTATCCCGAAAGCACGGAGCTACCCTTTGTATTCTTCATGCTCTCTACCCAACCGAGTGCTTTGTTGTACGTGTACTCTGTTTTTAAGATACTTCCATCCGTCAACGGCGGATAAGTAATTGTCTTGACTCGGCCATTTGCATAGTAGCTATACTGTACATTGTCGGATGCGGCTTTGCTTAGGGACGCGCTACCATTGGTTTGAACGTTGATCAGCCGCTGACTGTCAAATTGGTAGTTTACATAAAACCCAAGATTGGAATCGTTTATTTGTGTCATTCGGCCCAGTACATCCAACTCGTTTAAGATGTACGACGAATGGCCACCCGCACCCGTAGTAGAATATCCAACGGAGTAGTCGTTACGTACTTGGTTCATGCTATCCAGGTAACACTTCTGCGTTGCCCTTAAGGCTCCATTCACATAACTATTGATCGTACGGTACTTTGGCGATCCATCTCCATAGATAACATCGATTTTTTGCGTCGCAGATGTATTATTGATTACTCCACTAACGGAACTACTCTTTAGTTGACCTCTCTGGCCACTAAAATGATTTCAATAGCTTATTAATAGCGTTCTATATAGCTAGGGGATCGATGATCTACATCTGATTTAGCTAACGCAGTTCCCACTCGTTCCACTTTAACTATTCTTTCTTCTGCTACGAGAGGACTTAAGAGTGTCCCCACTCCTCCACTCATGCCTGAAACCGCACCAACAACTGCATCGTTTATTGATATTTTTCAACACATTACATGTACGTACAGGACATGTACGTACAGGCATATTTAGAGGAATATCATACGGAAGTGATGAGCGTTAAGTTCTTTCAAGGTGTGCCACCCGATTCATTCAGTACTGGGTGGGGATAAAAGAAAGACCTTGAGGATTGCCGCCCTCAAGGTCTTTCTTTTATGCTTTCGGATTCAAATGTTTCTTTAATCCTTCATACCAATCCACATTTGTGCCATACTTGATGTGATTATGGCTTAACATTGATTCAAATTCCGTTAGCTCGTCTGTCCACCTAGGGTAGTTTCTTTTAAATTCATTAACGAAAATTGCACTCCCTCCCAACACGGCATGGTCTTCATGAGAAATGAGTACTCCCCAAGTTCCTTTTTTTGAATAAATTGCATTATTCAGAACCAAAGTCAATTCTCTGTACTCTTGATAAAATCCTGACGAAAGCGGGCCTTCCCAATGCGCCGGATGATAGATTTCACTGTCATCAGGCAATATAAAACTATCTGGCTCAGCCTCTACCTCAGAAATGTAGCACTGCATATCGCCTACTTTTTTTGCACTTTCCATTAATGCACTGAACTGAGCATCATCCAGATAAGTACCACAAGTCGGGTACAGTAATAGTCTTTCAGAAATTCTGCTTTGAAACATCTCTTCAAAGGGATTCCTACTTTTAAAAACTAAACTAAATGCTTTCCTGAACCGAACCATTTCCATTTCATTTTGAGGTCTTCGAATCATCGTATCTTCCCCTCAATTTGTAAACTTTATTTTTCTAATTCCACTAATTCCATTAACATTTATTGTGGGTTCATGGTTCCCGTAGGTTGATGTCGGACGATAAGTGAAAGTAATTCCATTTGCGTCCTTAGCTACAAACACCCCCGGGGAAACTTCCTTTATGGTAGACTGGTCTACTTGAGCCTTGAAGAAATTATAAGCATCATCTGCATTCCCCTTGATAGCCCTAATATCTTTTTGGTCTGCTTGCGTTCCAATCTTTTTCAAATCATCTGCGCTGAATTTACCCCAACAACTATTATGCGTCCAAATCCCAAAATTCGAGACAAAATAAGTATGGAAGTCCTTCACCTTAAAATTATATACCGTAGCATGTTCCTTCTTAACTTCAATCTTCTCAATGGCTAATTCTTTGCCATCCGAGGTTGTCAGAACATAGCCTACCACAAGATGCTGTGCTTCAACCCAACCTTTGCCGACAATCCAGAACGGATGCTCATCGGTTGTTGTAATGACTTCATCCCCAACAGTTATATTATACGTTTCTTCAACATCACGTTGGAAGAGCCATTCGACTTCTTTATAAGCTATCTCGCCTGTCTCATCATCCTTGGAAAGTACCTTATCCCCTACCTCGATTTCCTCGATAGGTTTCTCCCCTTCGTCTGTTTGGACCTTCGTTCCAGCAGTGAAGCAATTGCACGTCTTTAGTGCCCCTCTTATAAAATCGGTTCCCTTATTCGTTAATTTTGCTGTTTTACCTTGAGGAGTTAACTCTATAAATATCATTCCAGCAGATAGAAAATGCTCTAAAGACCACGGATTCTCCTGAGATATTTTATAATAGTCATTTAATTGAGACATAGTCCCCATTGACCAAAAGTCTATTGCCGAATACCACGTTGAATTTGCCTCTTTAAAAGAATTCCACTCTTTTTGCCAGAATCCAAAATCTTTACCTCCTGCTCCACCTGTGCCCCATTCTTGTCTATGTCCCGTCGGATCAATATAAATCAACGGATTATTACTTACATACGTATACAGATTCAAACTCAGCGGATTATCAATCTGCCCTTCAACCGTATCCTCATTTAAGAACCGCCCGATACTCGGATCATAATACCGTGCACGCAGATAGTAAAGTCCCGTTTCTGCGTCGTAAATCTCACCTGCATATTTAAAGGAGTTTGGTATCCCTTCCGTCTGGCTGGTGATATTCCCCCATTCGTCATAGCTGTAGGTGTTGACCGGTGTTCCGCTGGTATTGACGATTTGCACCACATCGCCATGACCGTTGTACAAATAGTAGTAATCCTTTGCTGCCGTCTTGTCCTTTTTCACCAATACCCGGTCTCCACGGACAAAAGAGGACTTCTGTATTACAGTGCTCCCGTTTAATTTCTCCTCTGCGATAACTTGGCCACTAAAATCATAATTGACCTGAGTATGGGTCGTTCCAGTGCTCTTCAAATACCGAAGGCCGTCCGCATAGTAGGTGAAGATGGTCGTATTCCCATTTTTGGTCAATCCGGTCAAGGTGTTTTGTAAATCATAGGTGTAGCTTGTATCGCTCAGATCCAGACTGGTGCTGACGCTCTCGCTTGAGGTTAGACGATTGCCACGCACATCATACGTGTACTGCGTACTTTGACCATTCGGCCGTTTGATTGACAGTAGACGATTTAAAGCATCGTATCCATAACTTGTCGTTTTTGCTGCTCCATTATTGAGGACTTCAGTTACCGCTGTGATATTCCCATTATGATCATAGCTGTAGTTGTATCCCGAAAGCACGGAGCTACCCTTTGCATTTTTCATGCTCTCTACCCAACCGAGTGCTTTGTTGTACGTGTACTCTGTTTTTAAGATACTTCCATCCGTCAACGGCGGATAAGTAATTGTCTTGACTCGGCCATTGGCATAGTAGCTATACTGTACATTGTCGGATGCGGCTTTGCTTAGGGACGCGCTGCCATTGGTTTGGACGTTGACCAGGCGCTGACTGTCAAATTGGTAGTTTACATCTCATTGCCATCCGTCGGATGTCTTGTTAACGTTTTAATATATTAACTAAAGCAGGATGCCACCGACTCCATCTCTAAATGAATCATTACAAATTATACATATAATATAATATATGGGAACAAAAGTTTTTTGATGGTATACTGGATTGACAATTGTAAATTCCTGTATATTTTAGAATTCTTCTCACAATTTTAAAACGGAGGGCTGCTTTGCTTCAACTTTTTCATAACATACAAATTCTCAGGAAGGTTCTATCAAACAGTTAAGGCGGTGATGAGATGGGGCTTGATGATGACCAGCGCCACGCTATTGAAGAATTATTTCGAGATATGCTATATCCCTTATCGGCTTATGCAAATAATGCACTTCATAACTACTCACTAGCTGAAGATGCTGTTCAGGAGACATTCAGGATTGCCTGCACAAAAGCCTAAATATTATTGTCTAGTCCAAATAGGAAAGGATGGCTATTAATTACCCTTAAGAATGTCATTAAGAACATAATTCGCAGCCGAACATATCTTAATAGCATTGTAGTTTCTTCCGTCGATTTTAATGAGAATATCATATCCGTGGGTGAAGATAGACTTGATGTTGATTTTTTGTACTCCGACTTAATCGAGGTTAAAGAATATAAATTGCTTAAAAGAATTGCCTTGGACAAGTATTCAGTGCTGGAGGCGGCGCAAGAACTTGGAATATCAGTTGAGGCGTGTAAAAAACGAATTCAACTAGCAAAAAAAAGTTTAAAATCAGCTTAAAGATAAACTTGAATAATGCATTCTGACATAAACAAATAAACAGAGGCCAGCACTAATTGTCTGGAGAAGTGCTGACCACTGCTAAGTTTGTTTGTGGGGCAAGAAACAACTATTACATATACGGGCTATCTCGATTTTTCAAATAAGATTACCCACAAATAACTCAAATGCTTCGACTTCTTGCATAGAAGAAAAATATTATCGCGACTGCTTTAACAACTCTAGAAGGTGGGTCACTGCATTATCACTATTGTTATCGCTGTTAGGAGAAGCGGCAACTACTTCAGGACGAGTCGGTCCTTGTGAGTTAATTGCGTTCGTCTTGTCGTCGTAAGGGCGGCGTAACAACTTTAGGAGTTGGGTTACTTCATTATCCGTATCTTTATTACTATTAAGAGATGCGACAACTACTTCAGGACGAATGGATTCTTGCGAGTTAGTTGCCGCAGCCATAGCTGCACCAGTCATTAGAACACCTAACATCGTCATACAAAGAATAATAATGCCTGTCTTCTTCTGCTTTGTATCCATAATTGAAAGAATGCGACTTTTCATATTTCTTCCTTCATAAAAATTTGTTGAAAATGCTGTTTGGAGCTTTGCCCCGTTCTTTACAACATTAATAATTGCTTCAGCATATTGCTTTCGCCGCTGTAAATCCGCTCCCTGAATAACTATTGCGTCACAGGAGATTTCACACTGTGCTGCTACGGATCTTGACATTAGATAAACTATCGGATTGAACCAATGAAGCACGGTTGCCATTAAAATCAATGCCTTATACCAAAGATCATGCCTTTTTAAATGAACCAACTCATGCTTCAGTATCATTGATAATTCATCATCAGAAAATTGTTCAGATGGCAGCAAAATCACTGGACGAAAAAAACCGACCAGCATGGGGCTTTTAATAATCTGACACTCACGTAACTCTACATTTTTTTAATGTTCATCTCTAACTTTAATCCATCTAAAATTTTCAAGCATTTGAAATGAGCTATAGGAATGCTCCAACGGCTTACCAACTTTAAAAAATATCTATATCGCCAAATATGATAAGCCGCGATACTTATAGAACCTAGAACCCAAATCACCAGAAATATCCACCATAAATAAAATAGAAGCTGGAGTGTTTATAACATCTTGCACGGGCATTGGAGTGGCACTAATAATTGTGTGTACAGACGTTAGCGGTATATCTGAAAATTGCATACGTTTCAACAAGAAGTCAAATTGAGGGCCAAGTGGAAACACCCACCCGACTGCAATTATAATCCAATCTATGTAACACCACTTTGCTGCATACCGTTTCGATAAAACGGGTAGTATTGCCGCATAAATAAGTGTCACTAACGACATAGTAACTGAATTCAGAAATAAAGTGCTAAAAAACTCCTGCATACTATTCCTTCTTTTCTTTCAGCCACGTTGTCAGTTGGTCAAGGTCAATGTCTTTTATCTTATTTCCGTCATATAATCTTGCTACCAGACTTGTAAAAGAATTTCCATGAAAGCGTTCGATAAAGTTGCTAGTTTCAAAATTCAGGTAGTCATTTTTTTCAATAAGCGGAAAGTAGAGGTTTTCCTTGCCGTTCTTCTCCGATCTGACAAAACCTCGTTTAGCCAACCTCAACATAAGTGAAACGACTGTCTGAGCCTTCCAACTTCTTTCACTTCCCAGTTGTTGCATAATGATACTGGTTGTTACTGGCGCCTTATTTGCCCATATCACTTTCATAATGTCAAACTCTGCATCTGGCAGTTTTTTAATTGTGCCCAACGTATCACCCTCCCAAGACATTTGTCTTACTACTTTATTCTACATTTGTCTTGAATGAACATCAATCATTTTTAGAAATTTTACAATTGATTCGTCAAACAGATTATAATGGGATGTCAAATGCTTTTCTACATGAAAAAAAACCACATGAAGCATTCGCTCACATGTGGTAAGTAGGATATCAGTATTAGAACTGTAAGAGTTGGTTTATGCCTTTTCTTAATTTGTATAATTTCGTAATCTTAGAATATATTAATTTTTTTTAAATACCCATTGATTTCTGGAAAACTGTTCTTCAATCATGTCATTATATTGTTCCTCTGTTAAAACTTTAACTCCCTGTTCCAGGAATTTTTTTAGTCTGTTATCAAGTAATTCCTGAAAATCTCCTAGTCTGATTTCTGTAACCATCAATTCAATAGACTCTGGAGCTTCAACAATGCTAAGTTTGAATTTACATGAATCCATCTCTTTGTCCTTTGTCAATACAACACAATTTATAACAAAATCCATGTCCATTTTTCTCGCTTCATTTTGATCTCTTGGACGATACCATAAGCTATTAGTATGATCTTTAAATGTTTCAATCCCGTCAACAAATGGTTCTGGATAATAATATCCATATTCAAAAAATAAGAACTCGCCAACTTCTGGAAAACTAAAAACAAGATCCAACAAAAGTTCTAAATCGTCCTCATTGTCTTGAAAAACATTTTCCAAATAATAAACTGACATTTTCAATCCCCCATCCAATCATATGCGATAATAATAGCTTCATTTTATTTTTTTAAATGGTTGTCCTATATGGAGTTCCCCATTACTGGCCAGATAAGCTCTTAAATCACCAACATTTTGCCACATGGGGTTATTTTTAGTCGTATCTTTATATTTCAGTGATGCAGTAAAATTAGGTCTATCAAAAATCAATCTTAATAAAGCGTCTCTCAAAGATACCTTTTTGTTGATCTAAAACTAAAGTAGAACTTAAGCCTTCCTCAGAGGTATAGTCAATTGCAAAAACCCATCTCCACTATAAAAGAACTCCTCAGTTCCTACCATACAACCGTTGGAAAGATAGTTACATGCATTATTCCTTATCTCACTTGCATAATACCGTGCACGCAGATAGTGAAAGTCGATTTCCACGTCGTAAATCTCACTTGCACTACGGCTTTGTATGGACTTATTGTTTGAGCTGCTGCGATGGTATGCCCTAAAAGAAAAGAACCACAAACGGAAGGGTTCGCCAGTGATTAGAATAATTCCGTTTTAATTCACCCTACTTGATGTTCCTGCTCTGATGTCGATTTTGAACTCCTCTTCAGGGATGCCAAGATCTTTTGTCGTGTACAGAATATAATAAGATGCATTCCCCATTGCCTCAAGCTCCACCCAATGATTAACCTTACTAACCCTAAGTCCCACAATCTCACGCGTCTGAATCTCAATCGGAATGTACATTTCCTCTCCCGAGTCAACATCCTTTAGATAGAGCCGTGCATGACTGTTTCTTTGAAATAAATTAATTAAGTCAATTCGATATTCATACTTTTCATCTGCCGTAATCTTTATAGAGTCACTTTCTATCTTTTCATTTGCCCAACCATGGGTACTGACACTTTGAAATAGGACAACAGAGAGCACCGTCGATAACACTACCACAAGACAGATTCCAACGTAATCTACTCGGCTCGTTGGAGCCCATCCTTTTATAAGTGATACGATAAATAATACAGCGAACAATAAAACTGGAATACCTCCACCCCATAAATAAGTAGTTCCTATAATATCCATACCTCGTTGAAAATACGCTGTTGAACCTAGAAGAAACCAAACAAATGACGAGGCACTAAATATTATAGAGAGTATCATTAAAATTCGTAACCAGACTTTCATATTCTCCCGCCTTTGGGTTGTATAATATCAGCTGTGCATTGCCGAATGAGCGTGGATTTAATTCCCTTTCTTCTCCGCATCCGTGTAGTAGGGAAAAGAATCAACCCTTTTCCTTTGTTTCGAGTTAATATTCCCTCACAGGAGTTGTGATAGCAATCAAAGTTTTCATTTTATTGAGCTATTAAGCTTCGAAGTGATTGGATATAGCTGTTTGAGGATTTTACCAAAAGCTTTTCATAATCATGGAATTGCGTATTTTTCCACTCTTGAAAATCACTTTCGTTATTAACACCTTGTTGTCTTAAATAATATTCAATGCCCATGATAGATAAATTACAAAAAGAGATGTAATCGTTAAAACTCAATTCGCTATGCACTATTGAAATAAATCTCTTTAGCGCTTTATCAACAGCCTGATTAATAATCCCCTTCCAAAGGTCTTTATTAAAGACCCCTCTTTCAAAGAAATGTTGTAATATCTCATAATTAAGAACTTCATAACTAGCAGTGACATTAAATAAGGTCTTCTCAAAATCCAACAAGTCATTATTAGCAAAACCATTAAATAAATAATCAATATGACCATATGAATCATCTATTGAAAACCACTCAACTATTTTTTCTGCGATAACAGGAATCAATTCATTAATGTGTCCTAATAAGAATGAACCTACAATTTCATGTTCATCATCATGATTTTCATACAATTGTTGAAATAAGTTTAGTAAAATCTTATAAGAACCTGGCTCGTGTTTTAGCACATTCTGTTGAAGTGATTCTATAACATTGTTAATATCCATTTCACACCCCTCACCAGTTTTTCCTACGATAGATTTGAGTATAGTAGTGTAAACACTATCACATTTATCCGTATTGAATTCATCCACACTCACACCGAGTCTAGTAGTAACTCATTCACCTTTTTGTTACCCAAAATCAGGATGGTTAGAGAAGTAATCAACCGTAGAAAAAAACCACATGGAGCATAAGACTCACATGTGGTTATATAGAGAATTATTCCTCATATAATGTAACACTTAATCCAAGCTCACCCATAATTTCATTGCCTACTTCTACAATTATGTTTTTCTCCGGAAAAATCTCTTTAGCTCTTCTGCTCCAATGATATACAATTACTTCTCCGAACTGTTCTAATATTTTGCTGTTATCCAGTCCTTCTGTGACATTCCCGATAAAGAAGTCAGCGAAACTCCAACTATTAACCCATTGTTGTATGTCTTTCTTATTATTATTAAATTGCATTTCTAGGCGTTTTACTTTTTCAATGGCGGCATCACCCTCTTCAATGAAAAAATCAGCAATAAATATATACCCATTGATTTCAATTAGGTCAGGGCATAAAACATAAGAAACAGCAAGAAAGTCTTCTATCGAACAACTATTAGCAGAGTGGTTGAAAAGACTGATTCCATTGCGAGTCTGAAACTCTTCAAAAATCTTATTATTAACAATGCTCTCGTGAATTGTAACTCTATTCATATCCTCACCATCCGAATAAGTCTTTAATAAAATCAGGAACAGGACCATCCAATTTATATGGTTGGTAGTGTTGACCGCACTGTTATTCGATAACTGAGTGACAGTTCGGATAGAGTCCACTTTTAAGACCGGCATTCCCGTATTGACAGCATCAAAGTTGGGGAACTTGTATTATAGTAGTTGTACTCTACTACCTTCAAGGACACTCCCTACCGCAATCACCGTTCGTTCCACAGCTCTATTCATTTCGCTGTGTTCATTAATCGTCGTCCCGGCAGCGGTGATCTTCTGCACATCCATGGAATCCCGGAGCCGCGCTGGCCATTCCCGGTTAGACCACACATCAGCCGCTCCGAGTGCAGTCCAGCTCCGTACCGCTGTCAGTGACAACGGATAAGCCTCATTAATCACCACCATCTTCACAGCTATACTCAGGGCGAACGGTAGGAATTCCTGGGCCAAATCTTCAACCACCAGGATTATTTTGGGCTTAATAATAGATGATACTTCTTGTGCTTCCTCGCACGTTCCGTACTCATGAAATCTGAAACGCGGATCACTAAGTTCAGGTTTGATACCTAAAAGTACAATATGCAATGATGCCCTACCTCCCTATCCAATTTTCTTACAATATAATCCTACACTCTTTAGGCACGTAAATCGTTCGATGAACGTGCTAAAAATGTATGTAATTCTTCAAAGCCTCTATAACGCGCCAATTACTACCTTTTCTATCATCTTGCTTGCTGTTCAGGTGATTCGGGATCACGTATGCTGACTTATCTTCCCACTAAACCAACTATAAAGTTGTCCTGCTTTCGGTTAATAAATTGATGCCAGTTATACAACATCCCTTCAGTTGAGATGCCCCAACTTGCTTCACGCTGGGTAATTCAATTTCATTATTACTCTTGGTATTTAGGGGGCACTGGGTGGGACACATAAATTCAAAAAAAATAAACCACATGTAATATATCCCATGTGGTTTATCGGAATTTAATTCCCCCTTTGAGCGAATTGATTACTTAAATCATTCTGTCAGTAAATTTCTAACTTCATCAATCTCTTTTTTCAACTGACTAAATAACTCTTTATTTGTTGCAGCATTCTTGTTCTTAAAATTTGTTTTACCTAAGAAAGTCATATAAATACTTGCTATTTTTTTTTCTATTTCCTCCTCTTGTTGAGTATGATCCTGTTCGAAAAAAGTATCTATTTCTTTTCTTAACCTTTCAGAAAACCCAAAATTTTCAATACAGATATTGAGGGAATCAATGATAAAAAGGGCTTCCTCTTTAAAATCATTTCCTAAATTCGAGCCATTTCCATTTTTGCCTCTGTCCATTGAGCACCCCACTAAAAGAATTAAAGTTAACAGCATCATGATCTGTTTAGTCATTTTTTCCTTCCTTTTATTGGAATTTTAATATCGATATCAATAGAAGGTGGATACACTGTACTATTTGAAACATAATCAGATGCCATCTGAGTTGTAAGAGGCATTGTACCTTTCCCCCCCATATCTAAGTAAAAGGAATAAACTATTTTCCCAAGATCATTAAATTGAATATCCATCCTTAACTGATCTACTATGATAATTCCAGTAATATCGCTTAGCTGGTATCCTCTGCTCAACTGATTATTAACATTCCTGTACCTCAATAGCTGAGCCTCTGCGTCCTCCCAAGCACCATCCCCTAAACCAAGGTGAGTAACCCTCATTGCCTTTACTTCCCACATTTTATTATCTCCAGTAACTATATCAACATAATGATGTTTATTTGGCCAATAACTTATTTCTTCTTCAAGGTGATATTCTAATTGAACTGCTTGACCAGACTCTGAATGTATTTGTTTAGCCGCATAAATTTGAGCAATCTCATGGAATGCCTTATACCTGCCACTATCATTATTACCATTAGCATTAAGTACTGCATTTGCTAACTCTGCATTTGTATAATTTGTTCCATTTGAACGTCCACCAATAAAATCAGACAAAAACATATTCAAAAGTTTATGCGGCATATGACCTGTAGGATCACTATTAATCAAAGGATTATTATGAACATAAGTATAAAGGTTTTGACTCAGCGGATTATCAATCTGCCCTTCAACCGTATCCTCATTTAAAAACCGCCCGATACTCGGATCATAATACCGTGCACGCAGATAGTAAAGGCCCGTTTCTTCGTCGTAAATCTCACCTGCATATTTAAAGGAGTTTGGTATCCCTTCCGTCTGGCTGGTGATATTCCCCCATTCGTCATAGCTGTAGGTGTTAACCGGTGTTCCGCTGGTATTGACGATTTGCACCACATCGCCATGACCATTGTACAAGTAGTAGTAATCCTTTGCTGCCGTTTTGTCCTTTTTCACCAATACCCGGTCTCCACGGACAAAGGAGGACTTTTGTATTACAGTGCTCCCGCTTAATTTCTCCTCTGCGATAACTTGGCCACTAAAATCATAATTGACCTGAGTATGGGTCGTTCCAGTGCTCTTCAAATACCGAAGGCCGTCCGCATAGTAGGTAAAGATGGTCGTATTCCCATTTTTGGTCAATCCGGTCAAGGTGTTTTGTAAATCATAGGTGTAGCTTGTATCGCTCAGATCCACACTGGTACTGACGCTCTCGCTTGAGGTTAGACGATTGCCACGTACATCATATGTGTACTGCGTGCTTTGACCATTCGGCCGTTTGATTGACAGAAGACGATTCAAAGCATCGTATCCGTAACTTGTCGTTTTGGCTGCTCCATTATTGAGGACTTCAGTTACCGCTGTAATATTCCCATTATTATCGTAGCTGTAGGTGTATCCCGAAAGCACGGAGCTACCCTTTGTATTCTTCATGCTCTCTACCCAACCGAGTGCTTTGTTGTACGTGTACTCTGTTTTTAAGATACTTCCATCCGTCAACGGCGGATAAGTAATTGTCTTGACTCGGCCATTTGCATAGTAGCTATACTGTACATTGTCGGATGCGGCTTTGCTTAGGGACGCGCTGCCATTGGTTTGGACGTTGACCAGGCGCTGACTGTCAAATTGGTAGTTTACATAAAACCCAAGATTGGAATCGTTTATTTGTGTCATTCGGCCCAGTACATCCAACTCGTTTAAGATGTACGACGAATGGCCACCCGCACCCGTAGTAGAATATCCAACGGAGTAGTCGTTACGTACTTGGTTCATGCTATCCAGGTAACGCTTCTGCGTTGCCCTTAAGGCTCCATTCACATAACTATTGATCGTACGATACTTTGGCGATCCATCTCCATAGATATAATCAATTTTTTGCGTCGCAGACGTATTATTGATTACTCCACTAACGGAACTACTCTTTAGTTGACCTCTCTCGTCGTAGTTGTAACTGAACACACTGCCCATACGGTCCGTTTTACCGGTCTGTTGACCCAGATTATTATAAGAAACACTTTCGCTTTTGGCGGCGGCGTCCTGCTTCGTCGTCATCAGTCCGATTTCGTTGTAACTCTTCGTGTTTAAGGTTTGTTCCGACTCACCCTTGCCCTGAATGGTCACCTTAGATATTTGTCCATTTCCGTCATAGCTGTACCGTGTAGTCTGATTTAGCGCATCCTTAACACCAGTTAACTGATTTAATGCGTTGTAACTGTAATGGGTTGTCACGCCAGCCTCATTGAGATGGTTCATCGGGTCGGTATATCCCGTAAGATTGCCGATAATATCGTAACTGTAGCGCTCAGTGATGGGCTGCGACTGATTCGGCCAATCTCTAAACGTCCGCTTCGAAATCACCCGGCCCCACGGATCATACGACTCCTCGATGTAATTCATCGTTTCGGAGGTGCCCGCCGCAGTCAGGTAGCTTACCGCTTTCCGCTGCTTCAAATTATAATTTGTCACGAAGACATTACGATAGGAATCCGTTAAACTTTTTTGTTGGCCCCAAGCATCATACCCCACCGTTATTTCATTGGATAGTGCATCTTTTTGATAGATGGGTCTGCCCATATCGTCATAGTGATACTGGGTGAATACCCATTTTCCAGCGTTGTCATCAAAGTGTTCCTCTAAAAGGGCCAAACCCATTCCGTTATAAAGCACATTCGCATAGGTTTTGACCACGCTCTTATTCGATAACTGAGTGACAGTTCGGATAGAGTCCACTTTTAAGACCGGCATTCCCGTATTGACAGCATCAAAGTTTGCGGAACTTGTATTATAGTAGTTATACTCTACGACCTCACTGAACACTTCTCCGTTGGCGTTGGAGCGATTTGGATAGGTCTCTTTTTTCAGACGCCCTGCGGCATCATATTCATACCTCGTGGTCTTGCCATTCTCGTCGCTCTGACTTTTCAGCAATCCGTAACCCATCTCATAGCTCATCGTGGTTTTCACAATCTGCTGATTGGATGTACCAATGTTGAACCACTGCTGTTGTTCGGTAGGGTAAGCACGGCGGCCTTCGGGCCCGTACTGGGTCACGCTTTTGGCCACCAGTTGGCCTTGGGCAGTCTTCTCCGTCGTTGCCTGGGAGATCCCTCCCGTACTATTAAAATAACTATAACTGTATACCGTCCTGTCTCCTAACGCATTGGTTACCGTTACCGGCCGCCCTTCAGCAGTATAGGTATAACGTTCATTTTGCGGTGCTGCATCATTTTCATTGTTATACCAGGACTGCGTTTCCAGCAAATGATACTTAGGTTCATACTGGTAGGTGGTTGTATAATGCTGTTTGATTGCCGGATTATTAAACTGATCTCCGGTCAACGGCTTCGTTTGATTCTCAACCTGCCCCCAGCTGTTATACACGGTTTCGGTGTATAAATGATTTGCGGTTGCTTCAGTGTCTTGAGGAGCATACTCCGAGAGGGTAGTCCTTGTGGGATACCGGGTAAAGACTCCATGAAACGCCGTATTGTCAGTGATCTTCCGCTCGCCTCCAGCCTCACGGGTCTCCGTCCGAAGCACTCTGCCATCTTTATCAAATGTATGAGTGGTTTGGAGCCCATTACTGGCAGTCGTGCTAACCACAGTTGACGTCGTACTAAAGCGAAAATCCGCAGGCAAAACAGCGGGATATTGATCCGGGGTGTTCCCCGTATAATCACCTGTGTACGAATAGTTTATTTCCTGATACGTCTTGGATGCCGTCTTGTCCTTTCTAGATTTCGCCCGATACTCTATGACGGTGGAATTCGGGCCGGTATGACGATCGGCTTGTTCATATTCATATTCTGTAACAGAATTGGGATACGTAATTTTTTTCAGGAACGAATTAAATAGAAATCCGTCGTAAGAACCAACATAAGAAGAAAAGCCATTTTGGTACTCGAAATAGGTTTTCTCTCCGTTTTGATCGGTAATTGACGCAAGGTACGGAATATACTTTTGAAGTGGTGGTATGCCTATATTTCTTTGAATTTCCCCCAATACTCTCCCTTTCGTCAATACCACCTTCTGAACTTCTTGCGTCGCGTTCTCTTCGTTATAGACCCGAATATCTACGTTTTCCCCATCAAATACCTCGGAATCCAGGTCTTCCTCGTAATTAAATTTCACCACACGGCCAACGGTATCCGTTATCGAGAACAATCTTCTTGATTCGTCGTATTTAAATGTAATCGTATTGCCGAAGCGATCTACGATTCCAATTAAATCCCCATCATTGGAAAAGTATTCTCGTTTAAGATCTAAGTATTCAATGTAGGAACTTGATCTTTGTTGCCCATTACTGAATGCGCCATTGTTCCAGTTTTCATATACCAGTCGCTTGTCTTTGCCTTTATAATTGAGTAAATTTGTATAAAGTGAGAGCTCATCATTACTATTGTCATCACGAACTCTATACGCATTGCCTGTTCCATCGTGGTAGATGAACCCCGTATCACCAGCTCTTTGTAAGTATGGGAATTGATACGACCACCCGCTGCCTAAGACCGGAAGACGATAATTGTAGCTATATTCCCAACTCTGAAAGTTGGGATCCCACCATGTACTAATAAGAAAGGGAATACTTTGGTTGGAATTGTACATAAGGCCAATATCTAAGTCCAGTCCATCCACACCAGGCAAGTGAATCAGGTTTTCTTTCCGGGTCACACTTCCTGACACCGGATCGACCATTTCACTGGAACTGTTGCGGTCATTAAACTGCGGTTTATAGGTTTGATTGATTTGAGCAAGGGCTAACTTGTTGATCACACCGGATACGGCTGCATCAAAGGTACTCATGGAGAGGGCTAATTCTGATCTATACCCTTTCCCGGTACCCTCTTCTTGTCCATATACTGAGGAGGAAACTGTTGGCTTTCCGTTAAAAGAAAAATGGTTCAACATTTCAGTTGCATACACATTTTCCTGTACAGTGGGCTTACTGAATATTCCTGCTTCTTTTTCAAGCTCCTGCTGGATATCCTCCCAGGATCTTTTCTCATTCAGTTTCCATTTCCAAAGTTCCAGCGGGGTTCGCTTCTCCTGTAGCAAGCTCAGATAATTTACCCAATATACATCAACCTTGGAGGCTCCAGCCAGAACAAGCGGTTCAATTTCTGTTTGGGTTAAATCCAGGGACCTGGGTTCAGCCGCACGGGCAAGAGGCTTCTCTAAATTTTCCTTTGTTTTCCCAGGAACTAATTTCATACGCGTTTCATAGGTTTTCTCTCTTAACATTTGAATGGTTAACATGTTCGGATCGTAAACGTCTCCAGTTACGGATACAACCTCGTCTATAAGCTTTTTATTTTCAGCAAAGGCTGATTTCATCTGGACATTTCCGGGATTAAATGTAGGCTCAATTTGCTGTTCGGATATTGTATTCAATGGGGCTGGAGAAGGAGCAGGACTTTCCACCTTAGTTTCGGCCTTCACATATTCAGAGGAAAGGATCGAATTGCTCTCAGCAGCGGCTATACGTTCATTTGTAACTGGAAAACCGCCTACTAATATAGTAAAGGATAAAGCAACGTTGAGTAATGAATTCATCTTTTTTCTATTCTTCAAATAAATACTCCCCTATCATTCATTTTTAAAGTCATGTATAGCAAAACACGAATCTAGTGCAAGAGCGGTCCACCCCCTAATTCATTCACATAAGCTATTACCGGTCTCCAGATTGTTCCGTCATAGGCAGGTCAGCGCATTGCAGCACTATTCCGTTCGGGTCCCCTTCAGATTGCCATTCGAGTCATAATTATAGTAAGTCGTCTTATTGTTGGGTTGTTTGATCTGCACCAGCCTTCCATTATCATCGTATAGATAAGTTGTCGCTTGCTTAATAATAATGTCATCAATGGAGAGAGCGCCTCCACCATAAATTCCCCAGAACAAATAGTAGTTTTCTTGATTTCCGGTAGTAAAGGTGACCGTTTCTACTCCTTTTGTTCCCGCGGCACTATTCCATGTAGTCCAGCCTTTGGTTTCAATATCATCTAGGCCACGTGCTGAGAAGTAAAAATAGCGGTTGGCATTGGTTGAATCCATATCAATAGATTTGTAAGAAAAGGTCACTGAATATGTCGTATTGCTCTGAAACTTCACTTGATCCAAATCTGTACTTGCGAAATTCGCCCACTGCTGGGAAGCTGTGGAGCTTAAATAGGCAGAATATGAACCGCTGACGGTTTTTGAGGATTCATTAGTAATCATTCCAGATACGGGTGAAAAGCCAGTCCCGCTATATGAGCCACCCTCAAAGGATTCACTTACTTTCGAGATTTCTATATCATCCAGCGAAAGAGCGCCACCTTGACGGATGCCCCAAACCAGATAGTAATTTTCCTTGCTCCCTGTCGTGAACGTAACGGTTTTGCTGCCCTTGCTGCCACTAGGATTCTGCCAGGTGGTCATTCCTTTCTCTTCTAGCTTGTCTGAACTTCGAGCCAGGAAATAGAAGTACCGGTTGGCGTTCGAGGAATCCATGTCAGCTGATTTATAGGAGAAAGTTACTGAATAAGTCGTACTAGGTTCGAATTTATACTTATTAAGATCTGTATTTACAAATTCCTTTGTTGGTTCGGTCGCCAGTGATTTAAGGTAAGCTGAATATTGTCCAGTAACCACTTTGGAAGATTCATTAGTAATGACTCCAGAGCCAGCATTGAAATTAGTATTGGTAAACGAACCACTCTCAAAGGATTCATTTACTTTTGTGATTTCTATGTCGTCAATGGACAGGGCGCCGCCTTTAAATATTCCCCAGATCAAATAGTAATTCTCTTTGTTTCCCGTTGTGAATGTTATCGACTTTCTTCCCCTATTCCCACTAGCGTCACTCCAGGCCGTCCAGCCTTTGTCCTCTGTATTATCCGTACTTCTGGCTACAAAATAAAAACGGCGATCACTTCCGGTTGGCACCATATCGATAGTTTTATAGGAAAATGTAACTTTATAGGTCGTATTTTTTTCAAACTTCACTTTACTAGTATCCGTATAGGAAAATGCTTTCCAATCCTCTGTGTTTAATGAAGAGAGGTAAGCTGAATATTGACCATTAACTATTTTTGCTGGGTCACTCGTAATAACACCAGATCCGGCAAGGAAATTAGTCTGATCAAATAAACCCTTTTCAAAAGATTCGCTCTGTGCGGAAATTTTCTTCACGATTGTTATATCATCAATAGAAAGGGCACCCCCTGCGTGGATTCCCCAAATTAAGTAATAGTTAGCTTTATTTCCGGTTGTGAACGTCATCGTTTTTATGCCATTTCCCCCACTTGCATCATTCCAGGTTGTAAACAGCTTGTCTTCCAGGTTGTCAGTACTACGAGCAAGGAAATAAAAAAAACGGTTCGCATCCAGCGGCTGCATATCCAATGATTTGTAGGAAAAAGTCACCGAGTAGGTAGTGTTTTTTTCGAATTTAATTTTACTTTGATCTGTATAGGAAAATTCCTTCCACTCCTCTGATGCTTGAGAACTCAAATAGGCGGAGTACCTTCCACTAACTATCTTTTGTGCATCACTGGTAATTGTCCCATTCACAGGGAGATAGCTGGTGCCATTAAAAGTACCACTTTCAAATGATTCTTTAGGAGCCACTACGTTCTCTGCAGCAAAAGCCTTGTTCTGAAAAATGCTGAATGCAACAATAATCATTAAAAATGGCAGTACATAGCTAGTAATTTTATTGGTTTTCATTCTTGCTCCAATCATCCTCTCCACTTTTCCAACTTCATTCTAATTACAGCTTCACGCTCGATATCTCTGCTATTCGTACCTCAGCTACCGGTTAACATTACATACTAAAGCCCCGGCATATTTATTATCAGCATAGATATGCGTGATATAGCTTCCCACCTCAGAGTTATGTCTTTGAAAGAGTACCGTGGCTTTCCAGACTCCAGGGGCAACCTTCACACCTTCAATCCACTCAAGGTCATCCTGCTCTTTATTAGAAGTCCAGGTAGGGAACTGAACACGTTTTATATTAGGGTCTAGTCCGTATATCAAAACATTGTATGAACCCGCCGAGATATTGGCTGTTTTCGGTCCTGATACACCTACACCTCCCTTAACAGCAACTGACGTTCCTCCGATATAGTTTGAATTGCCATACTTGTCATGGGCATAGATATGTGTGAAATAGTTACCAGCTTCATAATTGTGCTTACTGAAGGGTATCCGTATCCTCCACGTTGTATTGCCTATCCGCTCACCGATCACATAGGGCCGCTCAATATCATCCTGGTCATTCTTTTCTGTCCATGTCGGGAATTTCACTTCTTGTATAGTTCTGGACACGCCTTCTATAACTACCTCATAGTATTCAGCATCTAATCCGACCGTTTGAGGAGCTCTGACGGTTTGAGTATTCTTAATTTGAGTCGTTACACCCGCTACAGCTTTGTTATCCGCATAAACATGAGTTACATATGCGCCAGTTTCCATCCCATGTTTGGACAGAACGACCGTACCTCTCCAGAGATTTGGAGCAACCTTTACACCATCAATCCATTCGAGATCATCTTGCTGATTGTAATCCGTCCATGTCGGAAAACGTACGGTTTTAACACTGTCAGGAACTCCTTTCAGGTAAATATCATAGGAGACTACTGAAGTGCTGAAGATATACGGTTCTGCGGGTGTGGCCTTACTGCGCTTAAGAAGGTTGCCATTCGCATCATAGGTATACTGAATCATTGAATTATCGGGAAGAATCTCCATCTCAAGCCGACTCTGATTGTAAATGCTGATCTTCTGCCGCTGTGGCGTGCCGTTCATGTCTTTGATTATATAATTGGAATCAACACCTTCTAATACCGCAGCCGCTGAAGTCTTAGTATTAAAGATAAAAAAAGTTAAAAAGACACTGGCTAGCAGGGTCACTATCATTGATTTCTTCAAGAACGTCCCTCCAAAATTCTGTTATTTTTTGATAAAAATATTAGATTGCAATTCCTAGAATCGATTTATTATAGCAAATCATTAATCCAGAAATTGTCGAACCTTGCTATAAATTCTGAGTATATTTATTTAATATAAACTTTATTGAATAATATATATTTAGTTGGAAATTAAGTAATATTATTGTTGATCACTCAAAATGTTGAATGCTACCTCATAAGAAAAAACCACATGGAGTCTGTGACTCACATGTGGTTAACATTACATTATTTACTGAAGCAGGTTTCCTATTCTACATTAGATCGGGCATCCGTTAACGATTAACGTTGCATGTCCAGACTCCGGCATATTGATTATCAGCATAGATATGCGTAATATAGCTTCCCACCTCAGAGTTTTTTCCTTCTGCCTATAGGGGGTTTTTTACATAATATTAGTTTGTACGTGCGTAAATTCAGAGCCGATGGAGGAGCCTCACCTTCGGTACCCAGCACCGACATCATGTATAAAGCAATGAATATGGGTAATAATCAGTATACCTTCCAGCTCTTGATCGTAAGGAAGACTGCTCATAGGAGGGATTTCATTGAAAAACAGTGATATTCTTTTGCATATCAGACATCGTCCTTTCCCTCTGCCCGATGGCCCTTGGATTATGAAGCAAGTTTGGACAAACTTATTGTTTGCACATTGGCCCGTGAATAAAGTAGATTTATTCCCCTATCTTCCAGAGGGTTTAGAACTTGAACAATGGGAAGGTACACCTTGGATCAGTATGTCTCCTTTTTTATGGATCTGCTGAGACTGCGGGGGTTGCCACCTCCTCCAGGAGTTCGTCAGTTCTTAGAGCTTAACATTCGCACTTATGTTGTGCGGGACGGCAAGCCAGGGATCTTTTTTCTTAATCTGGATGCCTCCAGTCTGTTAGCAGTTGCATCAGCACGCCTTTTCGCCCACCTACCCTATAGTCATGCTAAAATGTCTTATCACACCGAAGGCAAGGCTATTCGATATAGCAGCGTAAGACAAACTCACCGCCAAGAAGAAGCTGTTTTCAAAGGCATCTACCGGGCTACTCAACCCTTTTGCTTTCATGCGCAGCCAGGAACGCTTCTCCACTGGTTGACAGAACGGTATTGTTTGTACGCTTCTGGCTCGAAAGGCCGGCTCTATATTGGCCATATTCACCATCTCCCTTGGCCTTTACAGGAGGCTGAGCTTCATATTGCTCACAATACTTCAATGAGAGCACTGGGTCTCGCTCATGATGATACTCCCTCACTTCTTACCTTTACTAAACGTCTTGAGGTTCTCTTTTGGCCAATAAAAAAAATCGGTGCTATATCTGATCAACCGTTTGCTAAAATTGCTGAGTTGTGTCTGTAAATAGCAAAAAGGCATGACCTATTCGGTCATGCCATGTGCTTGGCGGCGTCCTACTCTCCCAGGACCCTTCGGTCCAAGTACCATCGGCGCTGGAGGGCTTAACGGTCGTGTTCGGGATGGGTACGCGTGGAACCCCTCCGCTATCGCCACCAAACGGGCATTTACAGCGTAAATGCTTCAGGAACCTTAATTCCTGAAAACTGAATCCGAAACGAATCTGCGTCTTAATTTGTTGGATAAGCCCTCGACCGATTAGTATTGGTCAGCTCCATGCATTGCTGCACTTCCACCTCCAACCTATCTACCTCGTCGTCTTCAAGGGGTCTTACTGATTGGGAAATCTCATCTTGAGGGGGGCTTCACGCTTAGATGCTTTCAGCGCTTATCCCGTCCGTACGTAGCTACTCAGCCATGCTCCTGGCGGAACAACTGATGCACCAGCGGTACGTCCATCCCGGTCCTCTCGTACTAAGGACAGCTCCTCTCAAATTTCCTGCGCCCACGACAGATAGGGACCGAACTGTCTCACGACGTTCTGAACCCAGCTCGCGTACCGCTTTAATGGGCGAACAGCCCAACCCTTGGGACCTACTTCAGCCCCAGGATGCGATGAGCCGACATCGAGGTGCCAAACCTCCCCGTCGATGTGGACTCTTGGGGGAGATAAGCCTGTTATCCCCAGGGTAGCTTTTATCCGTTGAGCGATGGCCCTTCCATGCGGTACCACCGGATCACTAAGTCCGACTTTCGTCCCTGCTCGACTTGTAGGTCTCGCAGTCAAGCTCCCTTATGCCTTTGCACTCTTCGAATGATTTCCAACCATTCTGAGGGAACCTTTGAACGCCTCCGTTACTCTTTAGGAGGCGACCGCCCCAGTCAAACTGCCCGCCTGACACGGTCCCCGTACCCGATTAGGGCACTAGGTTAGAACCTAGATACGATCAGGGTGGTATCCCAACGGCGCCTCCGCAGAAGCTTGCGCTCCTGCCTCTACGGCTCCCACCTATCCTGTACAGATCGTACCCAAATTCAATATCAAGCTGCAGTAAAGCTCCATGGGGTCTTTCCGTCTTGTCGCGGGTAACCTGCATCTTCACAGGTATTAAAATTTCACCGGATCTCTCGTTGAGACAGCGCCCAAGTCGTTACGCCATTCGTGCGGGTCAGAATTTACCTGACAAGGAATTTCGCTACCTTAGGACCGTTATAGTTACGGCCGCCGTTTACTGGGGCTTCGGTTCACAGCTTCGGATTACTCCTAACCGCTCCCCTTAACCTTCCAGCACCGGGCAGGCGTCAGCCCGTATACTTCGCCTTGCGGCTTCGCACAGACCTGTGTTTTTGCTAAACAGTCGCTTGG
Source organism: Paenibacillus sp. FSL L8-0340 (assembly GCF_038593145.1). Lineage (NCBI taxonomy): Bacteria > Bacillati > Bacillota > Bacilli > Caryophanales > Paenibacillaceae > Paenibacillus > Paenibacillus sp. FSL L8-0340. The sequence goes on along the minus strand of NZ_CP151967.1, from coordinate 2,256,901 downwards.
GCCTTTTCACTGCGGCCCCCTCGGGCTATTCACCCTACCGAGGCACCCCTTCTCCCGAAGTTACGGGGTCATTTTGCCGAGTTCCTTAACGAGAGTTCTTCCGCGCGCCTTAGAATTCTCTTCTCGCCTACCTGTGTCGGTTTGCGGTACGGGCACCTTCTCCTGGCTAGAGGCTTTTCTTGGCAGTGTGAGATCATGACCTTCGCTACTATAATTTTCGCTCCCCATCACAGCCCAGCCTTAACGGTGTGCGGATTTGCCTACACACCAGCCTCACTGCTTAGACGGACATCCATCAGTCCGCGTCACTACCCTCCTGCGTCACCCCATCGCTCATAGCGGATTACGGTGGTACAGTAATTTCAAACTGTTGTCCTTCGACTACGCCTTTCGGCCTCGCCTTAGGTCCCGACTTACCCTGAGCGGACGAGCCTTCCTCAGGAAACCTTGGGCTTTCGGCGGATCAGATTCTCACTGATCTTTTCGTTACTCATACCGGCATTCTCACTTGTATGCTGTCCAGCGCTCCTTACGGTACACCTTCAACCCACATACAACGCTCCCCTACCCCAGATGCAAAGCATCTAGCCATAGCTTCGGTGGTGTGTTTAGCCCCGTTACATTTTCGGCGCAGAGTCACTCGACCAGTGAGCTATTACGCACTCTTTCAATGGTGGCTGCTTCTAAGCCAACATCCTGGTTGTCTGTGCAACTCCACATCCTTTCCCACTTAACACACACTTGGGGACCTTAGCTGATGGTCTGGGCTGTTTCCCTTTTGACAATGGATCTTAGCACTCACTGTCTGACTCCCGGCAAGAAGTTAATGGCATTCGGAGTTTGACTGAGCTTGGTAACCCTTGCGGGCCCCGCACCCAATCAGTGCTCTACCTCCACCACTCCATTCACCGAGGCTAGCCCTAAAGCTATTTCGGGGAGAACCAGCTATCTCCGAGTTCGATTGGAATTTCTCCGCTACCCCCACCTCATCCCCGCATTTTTCAACATACGTGGGTTCGGGCCTCCAGTGCGTGTTACCGCACCTTCACCCTGGACAGGGGTAGATCACACGGTTTCGGGTCTACGTCCACATACTTAAGTCGCCCTATTCAGACTCGCTTTCGCTGCGGCTCCGGCTTCTCACCTTAACCTTGCATGTTAAACGTAACTCGCCGGTTCATTCTACAAAAGGCACGCCATCACCCCTAGATCGGGCTCTGACTTTTTGTAAGCACACGGTTTCAGGTTCTATTTCACTCCCCTTCCGGGGTGCTTTTCACCTTTCCCTCACGGTACTGTTTCACTATCGGTCGCCAGGTAGTATTTAGCCTTAGCAGATGGTCCTGCTGGATTCATACGGGGTTTCACGTGCCCCGCACTACTCGGGATCCGTCTCGGAGAGAACACAGTTTAGGCTACAGGGCTTTTACCTCTATCGCGGGCCTTTCCAGACCTCTTCGCCTACCATATTCCTTTGTAACTCCATGTGAGACGTCCCACAACCCCAAGGGGCTTGCCCCTTGGTTTAGGCTGTTCCGCGTTCGCTCGCCGCTACTGACGGAATCACTATTGTTTTCTCTTCCTCAGGGTACTTAGATGTTTCAGTTCCCCTGGTCTGCCTCTATCTCTCCTATGTATTCAGAGAGAAGTAACTGCGAATTACCACAGCTGGGTTTCCCCATTCGGACACCCCCGGATCAAAGCTTGCTTACAGCTCCCCGAGGCAGTTTCGTTGTTCGCCACGTCCTTCGTCGGCTCCTGGCGCCTAGGCATCCTCCGTGTGCTCTTATTAGCTTAACCAATGCGTTTTCCGTTAGGAAAATCGCTAGCATCGCTATAATTAAAACTTGTTTACACAAGTTTCAGCTAAAAGATGTTCTAAAACGCAAATTCGTTTCGGTATCCAGTTTTCAAGGATCAAGGTACTACTTGAGAGCTTAAACTCTCAAAACTGACCAACGAGTGAGTAACAGGCCTAAACCTGAGTTTTGGAAGCTAAGCTTCCGATTTGAATGTTTCCGTTGCAGGAAACGATTCTCCATAGAAAGGAGGTGATCCAGCCGCACCTTCCGATACGGCTACCTTGTTACGACTTCACCCCAATCATCTACCCCACCTTCGGCGGCTGGCTCCCTTGCGGGTTACCCCACCGACTTCGGGTGTTGTAAACTCTCGTGGTGTGACGGGCGGTGTGTACAAGACCCGGGAACGTATTCACCGCGGCATGCTGATCCGCGATTACTAGCAATTCCGACTTCATGCAGGCGAGTTGCAGCCTGCAATCCGAACTGAGACCGGCTTTGCTGGGATTGGCTCCACCTCGCGGCTTCGCTTCCCGTTGTACCGGCCATTGTAGTACGTGTGTAGCCCAGGTCATAAGGGGCATGATGATTTGACGTCATCCCCACCTTCCTCCGGTTTGTCACCGGCAGTCACTCTAGAGTGCCCAGCCTTACCTGCTGGCAACTAAAGTCAAGGGTTGCGCTCGTTGCGGGACTTAACCCAACATCTCACGACACGAGCTGACGACAACCATGCACCACCTGTCTCCTCTGTCCCGAAGGCCGCCACTATCTCTAGTGGATTCAGAGGGATGTCAAGACCTGGTAAGGTTCTTCGCGTTGCTTCGAATTAAACCACATACTCCACTGCTTGTGCGGGTCCCCGTCAATTCCTTTGAGTTTCAGTCTTGCGACCGTACTCCCCAGGCGGAGTGCTTACTGTGTTAACTTCGGCACCAAGGGTATCGAAACCCCTAACACCTAGCACTCATCGTTTACGGCGTGGACTACCAGGGTATCTAATCCTGTTTGCTCCCCACGCTTTCGCGCCTCAGCGTCAGTTACAGCCCAGAAAGTCGCCTTCGCCACTGGTGTTCCTCCACATATCTACGCATTTCACCGCTACACGTGGAATTCCACTTTCCTCTTCTGTACTCAAGCCACCCAGTTTCCAGTGCGACCTCAGGTTGAGCCCAAGGTTTAAACACCAGACTTAAATAGCCGCCTGCGCGCGCTTTACGCCCAATAATTCCGGACAACGCTTGCCCCCTACGTATTACCGCGGCTGCTGGCACGTAGTTAGCCGGGGCTTTCTTCTCAGGTACCGTCACTCCGGTAGCAGTTACTCTACCGGACGTTCTTCCCTGGCAACAGAGCTTTACGATCCGAAAACCTTCATCACTCACGCGGCGTTGCTCCGTCAGGCTTTCGCCCATTGCGGAAGATTCCCTACTGCTGCCTCCCGTAGGAGTCTGGGCCGTGTCTCAGTCCCAGTGTGGCCGTTCACCCTCTCAGGTCGGCTACGCATCGTCGCCTTGGTGAGCCGTTACCCCACCAACTAGCTAATGCGCCGCAGGCCCATCTCCTTGTAGCAGATTGCTCCGCCTTTCATCCTTCGTCCATGTGAACAAAGGAATTATCCGGTATTAGCTACCGTTTCCGGTAGTTATCCCAGTCAAAGAGGTAGGTTGCCTACGTGTTACTCACCCGTCCGCCGCTAAGTTAATCCGGAGCAAGCTCCTTCATAACTCCGCTCGACTTGCATGTATTAGGCACGCCGCCAGCGTTCGTCCTGAGCCAGGATCAAACTCTCCAAATTGGTTTTTTCGAGCGGTTACTTCACCCGAATTACTTCGAGAAAATAACCATCCGAAAAAGATATTGAAAAGAGCGATTGCTCAATTTGAAACATCTGACGAGAATTTACATTCTCACGATGAAATTTCTAAAGCGTATAAATACGCTGTGAAACTCATCAGTTTTGGATTTCACTTGCGTGATTTCCATACTCACTCGTTGTTCAGTTTTCAAAGATCAAGCAGCCAACTAACTGGCCGGATTAATAATATATCACGTTTTATACCTCTGGGCAAATTGTAATATTTTCCACACCTTTTATCATACAACAGCCTATAGCTTTCCTGGACAAAAACACCGCCAAGATCTCTTGACGGTGTTCTCTCTACTATAGATGGCCAAATATTATCGAACATTTGGCAGAGACAATGCCTTGTCTGCATTCTGAATATCCATTTGCAGCTGCTGAGCGGGATCGTAGGCATTATAGTACCCGTTATCTCTCATATAATTAAACACATGCTCATGCAAGGTGACTGCTTTGGAAAATTGAGTGCTCAGTGTATTTCTAACTTCTGGGCTCGCTGACTCAGAGATAGCGCCAGCATAGTTTTTCAAACCGCTTTTACATGCAAGCAGCAAATCTGTAGCAATTACCTGATCCGTCATTACATTCATTCCAGTTAGATTTTCAACAATCGGGTTCATCTTATGCCTCCTTTATTATACAAGCAAATTACGGATTTGTTGAATATCCTCTATACCTGCCTGGATATCTTCTTGGAGAATTCCTTTTAGATTGTTATCCGTTACCATCGGCAGCATGGTTTGACTTTTGGTCAGACAGTTAGTTTTAAATGTAAGCAACTCGTGCAATTCCATCGTTTCATGCACACCTAATTGTTGTTTTGGCATGTGTTTCGCCTCCTTCCTTCCCTTATGTTATCTCCTGAAGGAGCTATAATATTCAGACAAATCTTCACATCACCGGGAATGAGATAGATCACACACATTTCTTTTACCGCCATACGCAAATCATTTAGTTTATCCCCGGCTTGGGCTATAATAATAGGTAAATAAGCTTATGAGGTGTATTAGTGAAAGAAGACAGGTATGAACATGTGGATGAATTATTGGGGGCTTTTCAGCAATTCTCCAAGATGAATTGGCAAAAGCTAACGATGTTTGGGCTAAAGCCCAGTGAAATACGGGTGCTGATCACGATCAGACTCCGCAATACAAAAGCAGACAAGCAGGTGCTGACAGTCTCCGAGATCAGCAAGCTGCTTAAGGTAACTTCCCCTACGATTACACAGATGGTGAACAGCCTGCTAGCACAAGGTTTTGTTGTGCGCACCAGCGACTCACAGGACCGGAGAATCAGCAGCATTGTCTTGACGGAAAAAGGCGAGCTGCTCGCAGATAAAGCCGTCGCCAAGATCCGTGAGATGTTTAAAGGCATGGTTGATTATTTGGGCCAGGAGCAAAGTGAAACTTTAATTGAACTCCTGAACAGGGTACATGCCTATTTTGAACAAATACAGAATCAGCCGGATGTCGACTAGAGTGTACAAAAAAAGCACAAAGCGTAGGTTGGAAACCTATACTTTGTGCTTTTGGTTATTGTTCCAGGTCCGGCAGCTGCAAAATATAGCTGTTGGACAGATGCAGCAGACGTTGTACAGCATCAAATTGCGCTTCTGTAGATCCGCCCTCAAGACTGGAGTTATCCAGCTGGCTGTAGTTGGTACCGTCCCCGTAGGCATCCCCTGTTACATAAATGCTCTTGTCATTAATGAAGGAGCCTGTCGGCAGGAAATGTCTGACCGGCAGCAGGTTGGTCTGCTGATTAAACAGATCTTCACCAAAATGCAGCTGATTCTGAACCGATACTCCCAGCAGATTGGCCACCGTCGGCAAGATGTCGACCTGGCCGCCTGTGTGATCCATTACCGCAGGCAGTTTAGCACCCGGCGAATGGACGATGAACGGAATGTTGAACATATCGGTGTAGCCATATTCATGGCCGACCAGTCCATTGATTAATTCCTTCTCATCACTGCCAAGCGTGTACATCGGCAGTCCCTGGTGATCGCCATAGAAGACGACAAGGCTGTCATCCCACAGGCCGCTTGTCTTCAGTTCCTCAAGAAATTGCCCCATCGCATAATCCGCATAATTCTGGGCACGAATATAATTGCCCAGCAGCGTTCCCTCAAAGCGCTCCGGCAACTCTATCTTATATTTATCTTCCGGCATATGGTATGGATGATGGGCGGTCATCGAAATCACCATCGCATAAAACGGCTTTTCCCCGGCATCCATCCGGGAGAGCTGCGGCACTGTTTTGGCAAACAGCACTTCATCCGATGCGCCAAAGGCAATATGGTCATCGTCGCCAAAAAAGGACTGGTCATAATAGGTGTCGAAGCCTACCGCTTTGTATAACTCCTTGCGGTTCCAGAAATCCACACTATTGGTGTGGAATGTTGCCGTGTCATAGCCATTCGAGGCTAGCAGCTTCGGCAAACTCGGCACAGATTTCTCCATATACGCCGAAGAGGTAGCCGGCTCATTCTTGGGAACGTAGAAAGAGGTGTTCACCACAAATTCCGCATCCGAAGTTGTCCCTTGGCCCGCATTCGTATAAAAATTATTGAAATACGTATTTTCTTGTACCAGCTCATTTAGATTTGGAGTGATCTCCTGGCCGTCAATGGTTAGTCCGAGCAGGAAGCTCTGGAACGACTCCATTTGCACCACAATAAGGTTTTTGCCTTTATCAGCCCCATAAAATTGCGGTGCTGCCGGCTCCTGGATTCCTTTCAGCTCATTGACCGCCTGCTGGGTAATCTCCTTGCTGTCAATAAGCTCCTCGTCCTCAGTGGTATCAGCAAATAGGGTATACAGCTCGTAATTGAGAATCCCCATACTCTCCGCTTTTTTTATCTCATTCATGCTCGCATGATTTGGCCAGATGCTAAAGAAGCAGAGTCCGATGGAAACGGCCGTGATGACCAGCAGAACTGCCCGGTTCATGCGCTTCAAACCTCGTTCCTTCCATTTGGCAATATATTTGGGACGGAACATAAAGAAGAGGAAGAAAATAATATCCACAAAGATAAACAGGTAATAGGGGGCGATCAGAGAATACGTGCTTTCTCCTACCTTAGTGACTTTATCTGCTTGCTGCAAAGCATGATATGTAGCGATCACCCCGTAATATTTGTAATACATCAGAACGGAAAAATAAATAACCGTAATCAGCAGATTGGCGATCATGTAGTACAATATCTTCCGCTTCGAGGCCAGCCATTCAATCAGACTGAACACAATGATGAAAAAGGGGATTTCCGTTAACACCATGCTCCAGTTGGGACCGTCGTTAAAGACAACAAACCAGGCTACTGCACTCTTTATAAGCAAAACTAAGCTAAATAATACAATAGGCTTGTATAATTTATTTTTAATATCGAATTTGTTCATAATGACTCTATCCCTTTCCTTAAAAACTTGGCCAGCCGCCGCACCCCCTCCCGATTTCAGAAAGCTTCTCGTTAATCCAGATTAGGGATAGATCTGATGCGGTACCGGATGACCCTTTTTTTTAGCCAACCGATGACAGCAGCGTCTACGAACCCTGTAATTGCCGGACTCAGCACACCATATTTGGAATGTCCGTGTTTTCGCTCCTGATGCGTTACTGTAACCTCGATGACTGTAAATCCGTTCATTTTGGCCAGTGTAGGCAAAAAACGGTGCATGCCATTGTATAAAAAGAAGCTGTCCGCCACTTCCCGTCTCATAAGTTTTAAGGGAGATACCGAATCCCGGATCCTTTCGCCCGTAAGCCAATTTCTTACTCCGCTGCCGATCCATGAGGATATCCTTTTCAAAAAAATATCCTTCCGGTTCTCCCGTTTGCCGTTTACAAAATCCACTCTGCCGATAAAGGGCATCAGCCTGAATATATCGCGCGGGTCGCTTTGCAGATCGGCATCCATGAGCGCGACCAGCTCTCCCCTGGACTGCCTTATGCCCGCCCAGACAGCAGCCGTCTGACCGCAATGTTTCTCGAAATGAATGACCTTCACCGACTTATCAGACCGTGCAACCTCATCCAGAATCAAGGCGGTCCGGTCCTTGCTGCCATCGTCGACTAGCACAATTTCATAGCTGTCCACCTTGTCTTGCACCGCATCCGTTATGCTCTTGTGAAGCTCCCGGATATTGCCTTCTTCATTATAAATCGGTACGACCACAGACAATCTAACCAAACAGATTCACCTCAGTACCAATTAATATATTCATGCTGCACCCGAAGGGTACGGGACAGTAAAAAAACGCAGGTTAGTGCGTTCCGGTCCGATCCAAAAGATTTAACAGTACTACTGCATTAAATCACAAAATAGATAGGTTATCAACCTATTTTTCCAGACGTTTTGTCCGGCAAACCGCCGAAGAACTTATTATTTTCCGGAGCATAAAAATAACCCCCCTTGTCCGCAGCACCGCGAAGCAAGGGGTGTTTGTAGGCAGGCTTGAACTGCAGGTGTACCAGGATTGGCGCATCCCGCTTCTATCCGTTACTCGGCCCGGTCGTACAATCCGATTAATTCATCGAAAGAAGTAATAATAACGTCTGAGCCCTTCAACTCATCCTGACGTCCGAAGCCTGCATAGGCACAGCCGATTACGGTCTGTCCGTTTCCTTTGCCGGCCTCCACATCGGAGGAACGGTCCCCAACCATCCACGCGCTGCTGATCCCGTGATTGTCCAGCAGAATACGCAGCAGCTCGGTTTTGGTCGCAGTACCTTGTCCACCAGCACTGTACAAGCCCTCGAACAAATCCTTCAGCTCATGCACAACAACGATGCTATGGATGTAATCCTCCAACCCGTTGCTGGCCACGAACAGCTTGACTCCACGTTCATGAAGTGCGGTAAGGGTCTCCTTAACCATCGGATAGAGCTGGGTGCCGCCTGCTTCCAATCCCTCAACCTCCATCTGCAGCAGCAGCTCATCCGCCCGGCGGTGTACAGCTTCATCGGCATCCGGCATGACATTCTTCCAAATTTGCTCCAGCAGCATGCCAAGACTGCCCAGAATAAGTTCCTCGGGCGGAGTCGGCCCGGTATGAAGCCCTTCTTCCCGCAGGATGTCAAACATTTTATGGTAAGCAGGCAATAACAGGCTTTCTGTCTGGAACAATGTTCCATCCATATCAAATACAATTGCTTCCGGTTTCTTTAGCATCAGGTTACTCATCCCTTCCAAATTGTTCTGCGAGTGATCTCTGCTCTGCACATGCAGCTCTAAGTTACATTCCTTTATGATATAGGAAAGCAGCGTGTATTGTCTATGAGCCGAGATTAACAAAAGGGACCGGTGACGGACACTGCAACGTGTCTGCCACCGGTCCCCCGCTGTCATTGTAATCTGTGAGGTTAGGTTAAGAAATTAGATATGGTCAAAGCTCGAAATCAATTCATCAAGAACATCTTTGCTTACCATTTTACCTTTGAAGTTAATCAGGTTTTCCGCACTTCCAGAGAAGATGCAGGTAGGCTCATATTTTCTGAGAATGATTTTTTCACCATCAACGAAGATCTCCAGTGGGTCTTTTATGTCAATTCCCATTGTTCTGCGAAGCTCAATCGGAATCACGATACGTCCCAGTTCATCTACTTTTCTTACAATACCTGTTGCTTTCATCATTATGCATCCTCCCTTGAAATAAACACTTTATTTAATCATTTGTGTTAAAAGCTATCATAGCTTCTAAATAGTAGGAATGATCACGCTATAATTGCATTTTAAAGTGCTATTTCTTTCCTGTCAATTTAATTTTCTACAACTTTTGATATTTATCGACAAAATATTCGTTATAATCTAGAGTCAATTCGACAAAATATTCGATGTTTATAAATTATAATAGCCGAAAACGTCTGCCATTGACAGTTTTTTGTAGATTTATAGGTGACAATTAATGGGGGGATTAGCAGAATGAAGATCGGGTTACGGAATGATCTGGAGCTGAGGGTCAAGACAATAAACGAACTATTGAATCATATAAGCTGCCTATAAAGCTTTCATCAATCTGTTTGATATGGATAATACGATCCTTAAAGGAGCCATCTGCAGAATAAGTTGCTTCAAAGCAATCGTTTATTCGTTCAATATCTATTTCTATATCCGTTGCCATCTTCTCCGGACCTTCATAGCCAAATAAGACATATATAGCGATATCGTAGAATTTCTTGTTCAGAATCAAGGAAAAATAAGAATACATATTCGTTGTGTTTGTTTCAGGAACAACGTCTATACCGTATAAAACTCCGAGGGGGTGATTCGTTGCGAAATAACTGTTATAGTTATTATTTTTGAATTGCGCTTTTAACCATAAAACAACTTCAAAACCAGTGTCAGCAGGGAAGTAAATGGACACCATAGGCTCCTCGATTAGCATGGGGCTGCTGTTAAGGGTACATATGTTGTGCAGCTTAAATAAACTATGCCATAACTTAATGTTAGTACACGGTTTGTTAACTATCCTATTCATATCTTTTCCTTGGTAATTGTCAATAAACACTACATTTTTATTGAATTTCGAAACAACTCTATGTAATTCAAAATAATCACCGGAACAAAAATCTCTACCTATCACAACGAGCGTGTCAATATTATCAGCATAAGCCGATAGAGCTGTATCAAGAGCCTCTGAAGCCGAATCAGCAGGAACGACAATTTCATCGTGCATGTTAACGCTCAGATGCGAATAATCTATTCTACATTTTTTATTCACGTGGCAAATTAATACGTTACTCATCCAATCTGGATCAGCATAGTAAAATCCCCATTGTTTGTCGTCCATATAATTAGTTGCCATCTTCAGCAATCCGATTTTTATTTGCTGCAGATCAGTTAGACGGAATTCTCCAATAAGCTGGCATACTTTGGCTGCGATCATGGGCGCAGCGAAACTGCTTGAGTTGCTGCACACTTTTCCATTCCATTTGTGTTTTGCAAAAGCCGTAAATTCTATACCGTCGATGATATTATCATTAACATAAAACCCACTTTCGCGCAAAGTGTTGCTCTCTTCTCTCTTAACACCTATAACGTTTGAAAAGGAGGCAGGATACGTAATATATCCATGATTACTTGCAGCACTTACAATAACCAGGCCTTGACCGGCAACCTTATTTATGACTTTTTGTGTTGCGGATAAGTCTGCTGAGGAATGGCTTCCCAAGCTGACATTTGCAACCTGGATACGATTTTGGACGCACCATTCTAGTGCGCTGTACAGCTTCTGAATGTTTCCGCTTAAGGTATCTGACAATATCTTCAAGCTATATATTTGAATATCAGGATAATAGAGCTTTATTATGCCTGCACAGACAGTGCCGTGGGTTATTCTTTCAGGACTATCTATTGTATAAGTTTCTGTCGTAAAATCATCATTGAAGATCAACTGCTGAACAACAGATTCACCAAGTAAATATTCATTGACTCCGTCATCAATCACGGCAATTTTCACTTTAGCTTTGATGTTCATCGTCTCCTTTTGCCATACGGCAAAAATAAAACCGCCTTATTGGTCACAAACACTTTGACCCAGGCGGTAGACATGATCCAAGAAGGTATTAATCATTTAAATTAAACAAATCCTTTTTCCGCAGCCTTGAATCCAGACTGGCTTGATGCACACTATTTATATACAGGCTATTTGCTTCTTCACCGCTACTTGAGGCCTCTGTAATTGACCCGAATTGTGAGAGGAGCGTGCTGCTGCTTAACTTACTCAACATATCCATCTGCTCCGCCTTCTTTTTTTGGTCTGCCTCTACTTCTTTTTGAATTTTTTCCCGCTCGGCAGGTGTCAAATAATCACCAATAACCCAAAACGTAGCTGTTCCATCCGGATGTATAATTACCCCGCTGGCATCACCCGGTTTATCATTAGCGCTGGATGCAAAATGGTCCTGTATGATCGCTTCTACCTTTTTATACATTTGCGGATCTGTTGCCGACTGATTTAATATATTGGGAGCAATTGCAACATTTCCTTTACCAACACCATGGGAGTACACACGCTTTACGGCTTCTTCGGTCTTGGGTATGGCTTGCACATTGATCTTAATGCCAAATTTTTTCTCCAATCCCGTCAAAACTTCTTCCGAATTCGTTGTCGATAACGCCTCTTGAAAAGAAACCCCCGAATTCTGATTTTTCTGGCTTACCCTTGTTGCCTCCGAACGATTCAGGCTATTGAGTGAAGCTACATTCAACAAATTAAACCAACTCCTTTATTCTTTTTTCCTGTATAATGCGGCAAACCGTATGATATATTCGGTCTAAGCTGTGGAAGCATCCATTTAATATATCGGTTTCCGGAATTTGTATTTTTAGGGTTTCCTCAATATGAACAAAAAGAACCAACAAATCCCGTGGAGAAAACTGCATCGTCCCGCCCAATAAATCCTCATAAAAGTAGTTTTCGTTAAGCTTGTTCTTGTCCATTCCCATTACGCCGAATAATATTTCGTTCATCTGTTCACGCACTTGGTCCAGGTCCATAAATATCACCCTTCCTTTATACGATTTGCATGTTTTCATGCAATAAAAGAGCTTCACAGAATTCTGATAATTTCAAAGTGTCTGTCCCATTTAACGAATTAAAGAAAGGTACTTTGGATTCCAGCGATATTTGTGCCTTTTTTTCATCGACCAGCTTAGAATCAACCGTAAAAAACCTCAATTCTTTATCCTGTTTGCTTCGGCCCGTATCGAATTTATGATTGGACATATTAAAACAGTCAATATCAAAACCTAATTTATGCTTTGTAGACACACAGATTTTATCCAGGAACTCTCCATTAAATTCATCATAGGTCAGGTTCATAATGCCGACATCCGGATGAATCGCGCTAGCCGCCTCGAATGCAGTAATGCCAAATCTATTAGTAAACAGATTATTATATACCATGGTCCCGCCTGGAATTCCGATGATCATAACATCAGGTTGCTCGCTCAATTCAATATGTTTACAGAAATGATTAAAAAGAAATATTTTATCCATTTCATCTTCCTGATGATTAAACATAAATTCGGGAAAGGAATGGAATCCCATAATCTCACAATAAGATTTTGTCCCTATCTGGCTTACTTTGTAGCCTTCATTCAAGAAATAGTTCCTTAGACTGAGCTGAACATCAAATTTATTGGATTTTTCCATCAGACTCGCTACACAGATGATCGGCACATTGATATCGAGCAGTATTTTCTCAACAAGTTCTACTTTAGTTCTGTCAATGTCAATTCCAAAAAAACATGTGAGCTTCACATTGTTTTCCAGACATATCGTCTTTACCATTTCCACTTCATGATCCGGACATCTGTTCAACAGAACAATGTCTTTTCCCAGCCCTGCAGCACTGACAATTGCCGGGAACACAACTTTTTCAAAACTGCATTCAAACTCACAAATTATTAACACATCAAATTCATCATCCGAAAAAGAATCTTTAACTTCTATCCCTACATCCTCACCACAATAGCTGTACGCCGCATCTTTTCCATTCAATCCAAAGCCCAAGGGTGCCATCAAAGAAACAAGTTCATAGTTGTCCAATAAATTGGAGAATCTGACCACCGGACCGAATTCCGCATGATATGGATAAACAACTGCTCTTTTTTTCACCATTGTCCCCCCATTACACTTTTTCTTTGTCAAAGTCGTAGCCCAGCTCTCTTAGAACACAATAATCCTTAAACAAATTCTCAGTGTTTTCTTTAACCCTGTTGCAAATGCTTAATTTTTTGGCAGCAGAAAACTCACTGATATCATCCGCGGCCATTGCACAAGAAGTACAATATCTAAATGCCCAGCATTGCTTGCATTCTTTCTCCGTTATAGCTCCAATATTTAATATGTTCCGGATATTATCCAATTCAAAACCTGTATCGATATGCCCAATTCTCATTACACTTGATGCTTCACTAACTCTTTCACATGGGTATAAAGCGCCGTCTGCGTTGACGAATAATCGTTGTACTCCTGGAACACACGGTCCGGAGTGGTGATCTTTTTTCACATCATAAAAGGAGATTCTTAGCCTGTTGTGAACATTCTCCTGGATTTGATCGAAACTTTCCATCACCAGCTTCGATACCTCTTTTTTCTTAAGCCTATCAAACTTATAGAGGAATAATTTGAACACTTCGTAATTATACATCTTGATAAAGCTGTCATTGATAGAGGACTCGCTCTTTTTATAGCTGCTTGCTATATCACTTGCCATAACAGCAAAGTCTTTTACGGTCTCATAGTCTGAAAAGAAGTTTGTGGAACAGCTGAAATCCGAATTCGGATCAATGACCGCATTGAACATCACTTTATTCACATAGTCCGGGGTTTGGTTTTTGATAGTTTCAATATTTTTCATAATAGTCTGGAAGGTGCCTTTATGATTTACCGCAAAAACGCGGTTTCTATCATGTGCGACTTCATCCCCGTCCAAGCTGATGGTTAAATTAAAATCATTAGAAGATAAGAACTCCAAGGTTTCATCAGTAATCAGGGTTGCATTTGTAGTGAGGTTAAACGTTAGTTCTTTGCCTGCACTTTGTTCTCTGGCATAGGCAACACAAGCTTTTATCAAGTCCATTTCCAGTAATGGCTCTCCGCCATAAAATCCAATATTAATGCGTGGAGAGTCTACAGAGTGCTCAATTAGAAACTTAATTGCTTTTAATGCGACCTCTTTTTTCATTCTCTTATTGGTATGTACTCTGTGTAAATAACTCCCGGAATAGGCGCAATAGCTACATCTCAAATTGCAGTTTTGCGTGACTTGCAGAGTGATCGAGCCAACATTTCTGGTTAAATTGTGCTGCAAGGAGTCGCTCATGGGATGAATCATCTCAAAATCCTGTTTCTCCGCCAAAAAACCGGAATCCATTAAGGTTTGAATTTCCGGTTCTACATGTTCAAAGTTTGAAGCTCTATAGCTCAACAAGGCTTCATAGGATCTTCCCTTTAATTTGAGAAATGTATTTGCGTTGGCATCGAACATATATTTCCCCGTTACCGTTTCAAACAAATGAAATATTGGCACCTGAACTCCCCCCACTCTAAAAGTGAAGCAGGACAGCCTTTTTATAAAGCCATTAAGCCATCCTGCTCTTAGTTATACTTAAGATTGCGTTTACCCGATTCCAATCGCTGTCATCTGCATGGAATTTCCAGTATAGGTTACTTGTTTCATGGCTGTTTTGTTTGATCCGCTGGAATTACATGTACATGCATAGCAAGGGCATGCACTGCAAGCTGCGTACGCCTCCAGAGTTTCATAATTTGCATTTGTTCTTTTTACAAGTTGTTTCATATGCCTGTTCCTCCTTTCGCATCAGATTTATCTAAATATCAATATTTGATATTTAAATCACTTGAAGGGTCAAGCTATTCAACGAATTGATGCTGTTGTGTGATGAGCCGGTACCTCTCATTTGTGTTAGACAACTCCTCATGAAGTCCAAAACCGGTCACCTGCCCTTGCTCTAAAAAGATCACCTTGTCCACGTGCTGTAGAATGTCTGGCCTGTGGGTGACTATAATTACTGTATTGTTCTGGAGTGCTGTATCTAATAGATGGTTTATGGCTTGTTCGGAGTGAAGATCAAGGCTGGAGGTCGCTTCATCAAAAATCACCAAGGGTCTGTTTTTCACTAATGCTCTGGCTATGGCGATTTTTTGTTTTTGCCCTCCGGAAAGTCTGTTGCCGTTGGGGCCTACGACATAATCGTCAAACAGGTTTGTATTCGTCTCTGCTAATTGGGTAACCTCAATAGCTTGTCTATACTGCTGATTCCCGATTTCACTGTACAGTTTTATGTTATTTTCGATTGTTGTGTCAAATAGATACACCTCTTGACTTACAGTCGAAATCAATTCCCGATATTCATTCAAATTAATATCCCTAATATCCATTCCATCCAATAGTATTTGTCCTGCAAGCGGTTCGTAAAATCTTAATATTAAACTTAGGATTGTCGACTTACCCGACCCATTCATTCCTACAATCGCCACCTTCTCATGGCTGCCAATCGTGAAGTTCACATCCGACAAGACCCGTTCAGCATTATAGGAAAAACTCACATTTTTAAACTGAATGCTACCAAACGGGTTGACCAGCTTCACATTGACGTTGCCAGCCTCTAAATCACAGGTTTCTATTTCTTCCTGCAGCAACAAATAATACCTTTGAGCAGAAGGAATTATTCCCGATATCAGGTAGCCGATATTTAACATCGATGAGATAGGAGTGGTCACATACGCGCTATAGGTAATGAAAGCAAATATGCTTCCTACCGAAAGCTTTGATTCAAATACCATTGTTGATCCGGAAGCATATATAAGAAGAACCAGTCCACCGATTAGAAATCTCTCCACAGTAATACGCCAGTTATCCAACAAGCTAATGCCCATCTGGGAGGTTATTACCTGATTCTGCTTGTCCGCAAATTCTTTTTCTTTGAAAAAGAATAAATTAAAAAGCCGTGTTTCCTTCACGCCGTTCAAGCTGTCCTCAAACCAATGCGAATATTCACCATCCTTCGTGATGTAATGTTCTGTAAGTGACTTTCTTTTTTTAGCAAACGATTTCAAAATCAAATATTCAACAGGTATTAAAATAAGCACAAGAATTGTAAGTTCCCAGCTTATGACAAAAAGTCCAATTAGTCCTCCCGCCAAACTAAAGCACTGACTCACAATAAAAAGCATGCTGCCATCCGTAATTTGCGAGATATTCGATATATCTGAGCTAACACGATTTAATAGTTCACTGCAATTTTTATCGGTGAAAAATTTCACTTTCACTTTCATGAGCCGGTTAAAAGCATCTTTATGCAAGGTGTAGATGATGTGTGAAGATATTCTTATCCTTTGTTTTTCTTTGAGTAAATCTAAAAAGCTGCTGAACGTGGACAACAAAAAGATGAATATTGCCGTTATGATGATGGTTTTGACGTCTGATTTCATAAAACCGTCGTCAATAATGATTTTGTTGAACATCGGCAAGACCGAACTAACTAAAGTTGAAAATATTAATAACAGAAGAATAATGCATAAATTCTTTTTATGCGGTTTGAATAATCTGATAAGTTTTTTAAGGGTATCCTTATCATTCATAACATGTATCCTCTTCTACTATTCAGCTTGGGTTTGACATTGATAGCGCTATCAATATATCATATAAATGAATATTTGGGGTATTTTGGTAGCTAATGGCTGGAAAACGAGGCTGAATGACGTTTCATGTCAGGTTCTGATCTTAAAAAAATCACAAATATAAAAGCGGGAGGAATGGCTTTGTTCCACATGGCTGTATGCGATGACGAGAAAAAGGAACTCATTCTACTAAAGGAATATCTCCCAAGATTTACGAAAAGAACAGCTTACTCCTTTGAGACTCAATATTTTTGTAGTGGCGAGGAATTGCTTCACTCTTACCATGAACAGATGAGTTATCCTTTTCATATTCTCTTATTGGATGTTGAGCTGAAAGGATTAAATGGAATCGAGGTTGCCAAAAAAATCAGGGCGCTTCCGGATCGAGATGTCCAAATCATATTCTTGACCAACTATCCGCAGTATGTAATGGACAGCTTTGATGTGCAAGCCTTCCATTATCTGATTAAACCTGTGGCCTATGAGTTATTCGAGGCAAAGATGAGCAAGCTGTGCAACTATATCGTTTCTTCTGTAAACCGGTTCTTATTGATTAAAACTGAAGATGGACATGTGGTTATCAAAAAGTCCGACATTATTGCGATTGTTAAAATCAAACATTCCTTGGCCAAAAACCGGCTAAAGATCATTACCTCGACGCAGCATTACATCATTTCAGGTACACTTTCTGAATATATAGGCAAGCTAAACCGCCCGTTTATGCTTATTCATCGTTCCGTTATTGTTAATCTGGAACATGTCCACAAGTTCACCGCTACTTCTGTATTCATGCACAATCAAGAGCAGTT
The DNA here is from genome assembly GCF_038593145.1 of Paenibacillus sp. FSL L8-0340. Lineage (NCBI taxonomy): Bacteria > Bacillati > Bacillota > Bacilli > Caryophanales > Paenibacillaceae > Paenibacillus > Paenibacillus sp. FSL L8-0340. The sequence continues at coordinate 2,239,275 of NZ_CP151967.1, read as the reverse complement.
TCCTATTGGACGCACTCTGGCAAAAGAGGTTAAAGAAGCCTACGCCTATTATATGATTGCGCAATTCAAAGAAAGATGATGACCTTATATTATTTTATTGTCATCCTGTTGCTGCTTATTCTGATCATGTGGGAAACCCTTCTCCTATTCGGTAAATTCAACAGAAACACCAAACTGATTGAAGAGAATTTACTATTGCAGAAACAGCTGGATTACCAGCACAGCAGCTATGAACAAACCGTACATTCCATTACTAACATCAAACAAGTTATCCATGATACGAACAAGCAATTGGTATATGTCCGGACTTGCATTCAAAACAATGAAATTCAGGAATCCATTCATCACATCAATCAAATGCTCGGTCAAATTCATCAACCTGCTCCAAAGCTATCAACAGGCAATTTGGCCATTGATGCTTTAATTGACAACGCACTAAATATTGCCTGTGAACACTGCATTGCCATGAACAATGATATTCGGATACACACCGGAGCTATTGAAATTGAACGGCTTGACTTGTGCACCGTGATCGGGAACGTGCTGGACAATGCTCTGGAAGCCGCTGCAAGGGTTCCTAAAAAAGAAGATAGATTTATTCATCTTCTGATATTCACGACTGATACTGCATTATTTATCCAAGTCACCAACTCGCGGAGCGAATCCAGCGCCATGGTGCGGTGTAATCGCAAAACAAATGCCGGCTTCCACGGATTCGGCTTAACGAATATTCAAAGAGTGGCTAAAAAATATGGAGGTAATCTTGTTACCAAGGCTCAAAACTATGAATTTGAAACTATCATTGTACTGCCTTTTTCTAATGGAGGCATAGTGAGAAGTCCCGGCTTTCCTTGCAAGCACAAGTAGCCGCTCCCCAAGAATCGCGTTCAAGGGGACCGGCCCTGGCTGCAGGCTTTACGAACTTTACGAAGTAATCTCAAACAATCTCGCTGTTTTTCCTGGTGGGAGGGCCACTGTCAATACTCCTGCTGATTTATCCCAATTCCAGGCCAAGTTATGCTGCTGCGGATAGGCACAGGCGATGGCTGGTTCAAGCCCCCTCAGCTCTTCTATCGGCAATTGGACATTATCGGCTTCTCCGGCAATCCGCCATACCGCCACGTACCTGCGTTCCCCGCGCCGCAGCCCGAGGCTAACCCATTCGCCCCCGCTATCCGGCAGGCCGAGCGGCCAGAAAGGCGTGGCATGCGGGATATCGCTGCGGATGGTTTTGTAATAATCCAGAGCTTCCTTCACCAGTTTTCTGCGGCGGGGCTCAAGCTCCGCCAAATGTCCGCTCTGGTGCACACGCAGCAGCAGCGCATTGACCATATTGAAGATGACTTCCTCATCATCGCCTTCGCGCAGCGGATACGACCAGACCGCGGACTGCTCCGGTGTCAGTGCCGCCGGTGAGCCTGCGGCTATGGCCGCGTACTGTACATAATCCTCCTGGTCGCTGGTCGACTGGATGCTGTGCCGGCTGAGCATCGCATAATCCATACGCATGCCGCCGCTGGAACAGTTCTCGATCACAAGATTTGGATAACGCACAAAGATGCTGTCCAGCCAAGCCAGATAGGCACGGTTATGCTGCAGCAGCCCGTCGCCGAAGCTGTCCGCAGCTGTCTCTGTTCCAATGCCTGCATTGATGTTGTAATCCATCTTAATGTATCCTACGCCGTACTGCTCAACCAGACGGGCAATAACACCGTTTGCATGTTCAATCACTTTCGGGCTGCGGTAATCGAGCTGGTAGCGGCTGCGGTCCTTAACCCGTTTGCCATGCCGCATGAAAAACCAGCTGTCATCGGTCTCCGCCAGCTTCGGACTGTTGATGCCCATAACCTCCAGCTCCAGCCATAGTCCGGGAATCATTCCTTTGCTGCGGATATAGTCCAGCACATATTTAATCCCTTCCGGGAACCGCTCACTGGAAGGCTCCCACTGTCCTACGCCATCCCACCACTCTCCAGGCGCATACCATCCGGCATCGATGCAGAAATATTCACAGCCGACATCGGCAGCGGCGTCGATTAAGGGCAGCAGCTTCTCCGTCGTCGGGCTTCCCCACAGGCAGTTCATATAGTCATTAAAAATAATCCGCAGCAGCTCATTATCCTCATTGGGTCTGCGGATCATCCGGCGGTACGCCGTAAGCTGTTCCGCTGCACCCTGGAATCCTCCCTGTACAGCACCCACAGCTACAGGCACCGAGGTGAACTCCTCACCCGGGGCCAGCTTCAGCCACCAGTGGTTGTCATGCTCTGTAGGCCCGCTGGCCAGCAGTGTAAGCTGATCATACTGATCCGTCAGCTCCCAATGCCAGGAGCCGTTATGCTCAATCTGCCAGAACAGGCTTGTCCCGCTCTCCTTGTTGTGCAGCACAGCCATGGGAAGCAATTCTGCCGCCGACCAGGAGCCTGTATTGCTTGCGGCAATCCGTTTCGAGCCGCGGTCGGCCAGATGGGACATCCCCAGCTCAGGCAGCCGGTAGGTCCGCCACTGCAGCTCACTCTGCCACCCGCTATGCGCGAGGGTTACCTCGATTTTGTCGTTGCGGTCTCCGCTTCCCTCCTTGTCGACACCTGTAAGAGCAAATGACGAGATGTATTCCACAGCCGCCTCGGCTTCCCCGGCATTCTTCAGCACTGTCCAGCTGCGTACAATCTGTACGCCCTTATAGAACTGAAAATGCTGTACTGCCTGAATTCCGGTGAGATGATCGGTCAGGGTCAGCTCCAGCTTGCGTCCCAGCGCATTCCCCGTGTCGCTGTGCCCGGCATATACCATCCGGAGCCCCGGATAGGAGGCCCGGTGTGTGCGCCCGTGATATTCGGCGCGGTCTTCACCCGACAATTGCAGCTCCAGCAGCCGGAAGCCCGGTTTATTCTTGTCGGCGATAGCCCCGGCTTCCAAAGGTGACGCTCCGAAGTGCAGCAGCCGGACATCCTGCTCCGCTGTAATTTCAATCGTAAGATAAAGTCCATTTTCGGCGATTTCAATGATCTTGCTGTCCATATTTAATTTAGCCTCCTGCCATATGTTGGTGTCTTATATGATTATAATTTGTTTCACCGGAAATCCAAACATTCACCGCAGTTACGGCATTCACCGCCTCCCGCCAACAATAAAGGGACGGCCCCCCGGTAAATGAATCTTACCTTCGAGACCGTCCCACATCGAAATGTTTTATTGAGCCGATCCAAATTGGATCCAGGCTTTCTGAATTTCGTTGATCGCTTGATCCTTAGTTTTGCTGCCGCCGATGTAAGCCTGCATCAATTCACCGAATTTCTGGTGGAAGGTATCCAGGGAGTAGTTGACCGACAGGTCGCCGGATTTCTCCGTCTTCAGGATTTCTTCCATTTCCTTAGGCATTTGCAGGTCTGGCATTGGGGCATCCTTGATTGGCGGGATTACCTTAGCCACGCTGGAGAACCAGTTTTTCCCGTATTCGGAAGTATACAGCCAGTTGAAGAACTCAATAGTTTCTTTAACTACAGCAGAATCCTTGTTGATACGCAGCGCCTGGTCAGCACCAGTAATAATCTGGGACTGTTCCGCTTTGTCGCTGACAGGGTAGCCGGCGATGCCAAGGTCAAAATCTGGTGTGATTTTCTTAATGGCTTCTTCATCCCATGCGCCCTTACCGTTCATAAATGCAGTTTTGCCAAGAGCGAAGTCGCTGACTTGAGCATTGCTGTCGCGCTCCAGCGGCTTGTCCGTACCGTGCTTAACTGTAGTGTCAATGTAATTAAAGAAGTTATTGTACAGCACCGGATGATCCTTGATGGTCGTCTTGCCGGCGATGAAATCTGCTACAAGCGTTTTGGCATCCGTACCGGCATCAATTGCAGCCGCATCCACAAAGTGTTGGAAGATATGCTTCCATACCCACCACTCTTTGTAGGCATTGGCGAACGGTGTAATCCCTTTTGCCTCCAGCTTGGTGATCGCATCATCCAGCTGGGCGGTTGTCTTTGGAATTTCTGTAATGCCGGCATCAGACAGCAGCTTTTTGTTGTACATCAGTACGAACAGGTTGCCTTTCACCGGAAGTCCCAGCACCTTACCGTCGGTAGAGCTCATATTGGAGCGGACCGCATCGGTCATCGCTGCCGCAAGCGGCTCATTCGTAAGATCGGCACTGTATTCAGCAAAGGTATCAATATCTCCACCAGCTGTCGTCTGGAACACGTCCGGAGTGCTGCCGGCAGCAATTTTCGATTTAAGTACCGTATTGTAGTCAGCCTGCATAATTTCCAGGTTAATGGTTACGTTTGGTTTAACCTTTTTGTATTCTGCAATGTAGGCATTGAACGCATCGGTGTACTCCGGTGATGCGGTAAACATATTAATCGTTACGGGCTTGGAGGAATCCGTTGTGGCAGCATTATCCGTCCCGTTTGTACCAGCCGTATTATTAGTAGCGGCATTATTGTTGTTCCCGCCGCAACCGGCCAGCAGACCGCCGACGAGCAGCAGACTTGCAGATAGTCCCATAAATCGTTTTAACATGATGTTGCCCCCTTTTTCTTATGCATCTTGTGTGGTCTTGTTGCTATTCTAAATAAAAAGAAAAAGGATAAGAATGTACATAAGTGAACTTATGAGGGTAAAAAAGTGGGCTAATGTAACCGTTTCACTTTTCTACCCCGGGCAGAAGGAGCCTGAATTCAGAAGGTGAACAGTCGTAATAATTGCGGAACGCCTTGCTGAAATAGTTTTTGTCCTTATAGCCCAGCATCTCGGAGATATCCTGGATTTTGAGGGCAGGATCAGACAGCAGGTCCTTGGCCTTGTCCATTCTTACCTTTTGTACATACTCATGAATGCCGTAACTGTATTGGGCCTTGAACAGCTTCATCAAGTATTCTCTGCTCAGGAAATATTTATCCGTGAACAACGATATTTTAATATTCTCGAAATAGTGGTTATCAATGTATGCTTTAATATTTTCCAGCACATTGCCGCGGTTACCGGCAAGGGATCTGCCGATTTCACCGGCATAGACATCCAGAATATGATTAAGCACGCCTTCAAACTGCTCAAAGGAGGCGAAGTCACCGGCGATCCCCAGCCCGCGCAATCCCTTGTCTTTGCCGCCTCGCAGCCGTTCAGGACCTGCATTCAGTTCCTTGGCGATATCGTTCAGCAGAATAATGAACTCCTGAATCGTCCGGTCAGCTGCCCCGAGGCTGAAATGCCCGTAGGTCTGCCATTGTCCGGTGAATTCGCCGAGAATGCTTTTGGCATGATTCACATTTCCGCTCTCCAGAATATTGCGGATAAGCGGCATCCGGGCAGTCAGCGAAGGGCTGTCCTTAACTGGAGGTTTGGCACCTGCACCGGCAGCAACAATGCCGCTCTTTAGATTCAGCAGATCAATGGCGTCCAGCGACGCTTTGGCGGCGTCATACGACTGTGCGATATCCATACAATCACTATAAGGCTCTCCAATGCCTCCTGCACAAGCAATTCCGAACAGCTCCTTCAAAGTCGAAGCGGCCTTTTTCATATGATGCAGGGACAGAAAGGCCGCATCTTGCCCGTAACCGCCCTTCATGGTAAAGATAGCGATAAATTCACGTTCTGCCCGGGGGCTGACGAAGCTGAACGCTTCAAAATCCCCGCCGCTGTTCTCATTAATGACATTCGTTACGGCAAAATGCATCAGATCCCGGTCTTCATGAAATCTTCCCTTGCGGACCTGCTCCAGATTGAGCAGCCGGACAATCCCGACAGCAAAAAAATGGCCGGGTTTATCTGCACCGATCAGCGGCAAAAAGGCTTCATTGGACTGGTTCTTGAAGCTGCGCTCGATAATCGACAGATACATCTTCTCCTTCAGCTTCGGAATGGACATGTTAAGCGTGATGTTCCGGCTGATAAATTCGCTTTCTTTCTTGCGTTTCGCCTCCAGCAGGTCGACGGCCTTGCGCAGCGCGCTGTTCAGATCACTCCGGTTAACCGGCTTCAGCAAATAGTCGACAACCTTGGAACGGATGGCTTGCCGGGTATATTCGAAATCATTGTAACCACTGATGACAATCAGCAGCAGATCCGGAAATTCATGCTCGGCGATTTGTAGCAGCTGGCTGCCGTTCAGCTCCGGCATCTTCATATCGACAAGTGCGATATCAATTTTGTGCTGCCGCAGCATGGCCAGTCCAACGTTGCCGTCCGTAGCCTCCAGCACCTGATCTACCCCTAGTCCCTTCCAGTCCCCCAGAATGTTGATGGCTTCGCGCAGCGGCTCTTCATCATCTATGATGAGTACTTTATACATGTTGTCCCATTCCTCCCCGCGGTAATTGCATTTCCATTGCCGTTCCGTGCTCATTACTACTGATCGCCAGACCCGCTTCTTCTCCATATAGAAGCTTCAACCGTGTATTCAAATTTTTCAGTCCGATGCTTTCATTCCCGTCTTCGGACAAGTCTCCTCCAAATTCCTCCCACTGGATCTGCAGCGTGCTCAGCACTTCCGCAAGCCGTTCTCCGCTAATGCCAGGCCCGTCATCCAGTACAGAAATCACATTGTAGTCTGGAGTAATCCGCGCCTCAATCCTGATCGTGACTGTAGTGGATACCTTCTCCAGCGCATGCTTGATGCAGTTCTCCACCAGCGTCTGAATGGACAGCTTGGGAATACTCAGCTCCAGCAAGGTCTCGTCCCAATCGTAGACAACCTGCATCCGACCCCCGAACCGGGCCTTCTGCAGCGCCAAATAGCGTTCAATATGCCTCAGCTCTTCCCTGGCAGCAACAACATCACGGCCGCTGATGCAGTATCGCAACGTCAAAGCCAGATTATCGACCATCTCGACGATATCGTCATTGTTGTTCTTCAATGCCTTCGTAGAAATCGCCTGCAGAGCATTATATAAGAAATGCGGGTTAATCTCCGCCTCCAGCGCTTTGAGCACCGCGTTTTTCTCGACGATTTTCATTTTATACCGCTCATTGATCAGTTCATTGGTTTTTTCAACCATCTTATTGAAATGGCGCGACAGATACGCGATCTCATCGTTTCCCTCCACCTGTGCTTCGGCATCAAAGCTGCCGGTGCTGAACCGCTTCATTTGCAGCGACAGATTTTTCAGCGGATTTGTGATCCTGTTGGAGATGAAGCTGACAAGGACCACCGAGACGATCAGAAACAGCAGGCCAATGAAGTAGTTTAATTTACGTGTCGTTGTCGCCGCTTCGTAAATTTCTTTGTAGGGAATCGGCTTGATCAGCTTCCAGCCCTCTTTTTTATTAATGTCATAGATCACCAGATATTTTTGTTCATCAGCCGACCACGTAAGTCGTCCGCCTTGGGCTGGGGTCAGCTGGTCCAGCAGGCCTGCCGCTTCACTTTTGGCATAAAATTCACGGTCATCCACCACAAACGCCTCATTATCCGGGCTGACATACATCAAATGCTCTCCGCTGCTGAACGGAATATCCTTCATGATCTCATCGGTGACGCTCGAGTTGAAGTACAAGGACAATACCGCCTGCGGTTCTCTGGACGCGATCGAACGGAGCAGCCTGTGGTAGCCCATGAAACTTTTGTCTTTATTAATAGGATAGTCATCCTGTTCCGAAGTGTCCTGCACAAAGGATTGATATGAACGGTTAAACGGGCTTGCCAGCGCACGCTTATACCAGGTGAGATTCTCAATCGGGGGGTGCTGGGCGACCCGGATCGTAATATTATAGTTCTCTTTGGTGACATAATAATACTTCTGCTCTTTGATCACGTAGAGGGTTATAGCCTCCAGGTCGTTGCGTGAAAAATAGAGATTCTTCAGGTAATCCTCCACATACATCTTGGAGGCGTAATCCTCCGATTCATGCATGATGGCATAAGTAATCTCATCATAGGAGATTTGCGGCAGGGACAGCTGCTCGATCCCGTCAAGGTAACTTTCCAGATTACGGCCAACCAGCAGCAGGTTGTTGCTTGTGCTCGTTATTCTGCTGTTCACTGATTCCTTGCGCAGCATTCCATATGAAATGAACGTCAGCGAAGTAACCACCAGGATAATAATGGTCGTGAACAGCAGAATCAGCTTATTCGCCAGACGGCGTGAAATCCGCTCCAGTAAAGGCTCAAACAGCTTATGCAGAATTGATCTAATGATGTGCAGCGGCCTCCTTTGCTTGCAGGTACAATACCCGGAAATGATGGCCTCCGCGAAATGCCAGGACCCTTTTCTCCAGCTTCAGAAATTTTTCGGTGTTCTGTTCAGTTCACCTTTTTACCCCTAACTGTACTCTTAAATCCATTTTTGAGAATAGGGGTCTGCTCTATAATACACAATATAGACTAACCGGAATGGTTATGTGTGGCAAGCCAGGCACATTGCTCCCACCCTATAAATACAAGAAGAGGTGCTTCCATGTTAAAAACACTCGGCAGAAAATGGCGTGAGAAAATAGAATTCGGAATTTTCACGCTTCCTGTTCTGATCTGTATCGCTGTAGCATTCTACATTCCTTTTGCCATGACCATCCGTTATTCGATGACCAAATGGAACGGGATATCCAAACACCCCAAATTTGTCGGACTGGATAACTTCAAGCAGATCTTCACGGGAGATACCAACTTCTCCGATTCAGCGTGGTTCACCATCAAATATGCGGTGCTCTACATCATACTTGTTAACGTGCTGGCCATCCTGCTTGCCGTGCTTCTGGACATGAAGCTGAAGACGACTTCCTGGCTGAGAGCGGCTTTCTTTATCCCTTATATCCTCAGTCTTGTTATCGTCGGCTTCATCTGGAAATTCATCTTCATGCAAGGCTTCAACTCCCTCGGAGAAAGTACAGGCTGGGGCATATTCGGCCTAAGCTGGCTAGGAACGCCGGGACTGGCCTTCATCTCGATCTTAGGAGTCTCCATATGGCAATCGGTCGGCTTCTATCTCGTCATCTATATTGCCGGTCTGCAATCTGTACCTGAAGACCTGAAGGAAGCAGCCACCGTGGACGGTGCCGGACCGCTGAGAAGATTCTTCAGCATCACCCTGCCGCTGCTCGCTCCATCTATCACCATTTCAGTATTCATGGCCCTGACCAACTCGATCAAGGTGTTCGACGTTATCCTGTCGCTGACCGGCGGCGGCCCTGGCGGAACTACCTACAGTATCGCTTATGATATTTACCGGGATACCTTCCAGAACAATCTGTACGGATATGGTACGGCAAAAGCGCTCATCCTCTTCCTGGCTGTGCTTGTCGTGACAATCATCCAGCTTACGTTCTTCAAGAGAAGAGAGGTTGAGGCATAATGAAAACAAACAACAGCAAAGCGGGCAAGATCATTCTGGAAGTTGTTCTGGTCCTCCTATCTCTTTTGTTCTTGTATCCGCTGTTCCTGACCGTAATCAACTCTCTGAAAAGCTTCAGTGAGGTCATGACTGACGTTATTGCCCTGCCGAAGAAGCTGACCTTCAGCAACTACTCCTATGTGTGGGAGTTCATCAATTATCCAAGATTGTTCCTGAACAATTTCATTATTACCGGCGTCGGCCTGCTGGGAATCGTGTTCATTTCATCCATTGCGGCTTATAAGCTTGCACGGACGAAATCCAAATGGAGCGGAGTGATCTACTTCCTCTGCATTATGCCGATGCTCATTCCGTTCCAGTCGATCATGCTGACCGTACTGCAGACTGCCAAGAACCTGAACCTGTCCGAAAGCACTTGGGGACTGGGTCTGCTGTACTGGGGCTTCGGAGCTCCGCTGGCCGTATTCATCTATCACGGCTTCGTCAAAGGCATTCCGCTGGAAATCGATGAAAGCGCCACGATCGACGGGGCTTCCGGCTTCCGCCTGTTCTTCAGTGTAATCTTCCCGCTGCTGAAATCGGTAACGACGACCATCGTCATCATCGACGTCATGTGGATCTGGAATGACTTCCTGCTTCCGCTGCTTATGGTCAACGGCTCTCCGGATACGAAGACACTTACACTTGCAGCTTATACATTCGTGGGCCAATACACTTCGGACTGGCAATATGCGATGACGGCCATGGTAATGGCTGTACTGCCGTCCATCGTCGTATTCATCTTCCTGCAGAAGTATATTGTTAAAGGCGTTGTCGCCGGGGCAGTGAAGGGCTGATTTCAATACAGTGTTACACTTCATATGACAAAAAAGAGCATGTGATTAGCCATTAGGCTAGGGTCACATGCTCTTTATATTATTGAGGTCAAAGATCCTCTGTAACTGTACCATCTGCCGCTACGACAGCATTGAACGACAGCTTGTTCATTCGCTTGATGGTCTCCTGATTATAGGCGTTGCCCATAAAATTCGGCTGTCCGCCGATAATCTTAACCGGCGTAATTTTGCCGGTTACACCACTATCGCTGATTGTGAAGTTGACCAGCATCGAATGCAGGGTCTTCTCTCCGCCGCGCGTAGAACGGTTGAATACAAAATTACCGAGCGAATAGTAGATCGGCTTATGCTTGTAATATTCGATCCCCATCAGGTTGTGGCTGTGCGCACCAAGGATAATATCCGCGCCGCAGTCGATCATTTGCTTGGCCAGCGTCCGGGCGTAGTCCTCAGGATAGTCCTTGAACTCCTGGTTCCAATGGATATACACAATGGTATAATCATTGTCCTTAGCTGACTTCTTAATCGCACCCATCAGCGGCTCCGCAGTGTAGGCTGAAGCAGCTCCGGGATTGTTTTTCCCGGCATACCAGGAGGTGCCGGATAACACGCGGCTTGTGCCCAGCACAGCTATCCGTTTGCCTTTGACAGTCTTAATATACGGTTTAAAGGCTTCCTCAATATTGTTGCCTGCACCTGTATGGCCAATCTTGTGCCGGTCCAGATGCACCAACGTATCCAGCATGGCATTCTGCCCGTAATCCAGGATATGATTGTTGGCCACGGTCACGCCATCAATTCCCGCATAGCTGAGTCCACCCAATGTTTCCGGCTTGGAGCGGAAGGCAAAGGTCTTCTCGGCCGCCTTCCCTCTGACCGATACCGGTGTCTCCAGATTCGCAAACGCAAGATCAGCTTTCTGCAGGACCGGTGCCACTTTGGTGAATGGAAAATGAACCCCGTATTTTGCAATCTGCTCGCCCACAAAACCGTCCAGCAGAATATCTCCGGCAAAAGCAAGTGTGATGTTCTCCTGCGCCGCTGCCCCTTTGCTAAATACAGCAGAAGAGGGTACAAGCAGGCATAATATAACTGTAATGATTGCCAATCTTTTCAATACTCTAGCCCCTTTTTATAAGATATTGTTCTACTATACTGAAAGCAGATTCTTAAAAGAAGGGTATAAAGTCCTGCTAGATTTGCGCTTTTTTGAGCACAGCTCTGAAACAGTTCAGTCCGCCCCACAAATCTGTACGCACAGCATCCTCAGGAAGATTGAAATCTGTCTCCCCCCAATACTGGAATCCGGACTGCAGCAGCACGTCGTTCATCAGCGGCAGATTGACTGTAGGATAATCAAAGGTCAGTACCAGCAGGCCCTCTCCGTTCAGCGTTCTGTGGAACTCCTGCACCGCACGCACAGAATCCTCCAGCGACAGATGCTCCAGTACCGAGATGCAAAAAATCGTATCAAAGCTCTCATCGTCATACGGCAGCTTGGTGAGATCGGCCTGGGCCAGATGTAGATTTGTTGTCCGTCTCGCCTCCACCTGCCGTGCCGCTTCGGCTCCGATATCACCGGCAATGTTCTGGAGGATCGCTTCCCTTGACAGGATGCGGGCATCAAGATCACAGGCATAGACCTCGTCGCTGAATCCGGCGAGATAGAACTTCAGCGGATGGGAAATGCCGCAAGCGGCATCCAGCACCACATCATGGGGCGAAATAAAGTTTGTACACCACTCGTATTCATAAGGGCGGCTCCACCAGGATTCCGGCAGATCGTAAATCAGCTTCTCACGGCGTGCATCGGAATTTACAAAAAAACGGGAGACATACGGATGTGTCGGCATGGCCAGGACTCCTTTTAAGGGGATTTCGGTAGTGAGAGTATATTCAAGATTCCCCGTTTCATGCCACGCCCTCACATCAGCACGTATAAGCAACAAAATTCCCCACAAAAAGACGGTGATCCTTATTAGGAATCACCGTCTTTTTGAGCTTATGTGCAGCCTATGAGCTTAAGCTTAGACGTAATAAGAAAGCAGCTTGGGATCGATGCCATGTTTGCTGATCAGATTGTCCACCATCTTCGACCATTCCTGGTCCATCAAGCACAGCTTAGGATGACGCTCAAACCACGCTACCGAGAGCTTCACTCCTTCTGCGAACGGAACTGTAGCCTTATAATCCGGCACAAGCCGTTTGATTTTACTGTTGTCGAACACACTGCTTACCGCCTGGTCCCCGATCAGGCCATCCGCTGTGCCCGCCGGTGTATGGGCTGCGATGAAATCCGTGGAGATATGCACAACCTTCGGCTCTCTGCCTGCAGCCTCCCCAATGGCAGCATAAATCTGATTCCAGCTCAGCACTTCATCAGAAGTGATATGGACAGCCTCTCCAATGGCTTCAGCATGTCCCAGCAGGCCGACAAACCCTTTGGCAAAATCGGTATTGTGGGTCAGCGTCCAAAGTGAGGTTCCGTCCCCATGAATCACGAGGGGCTGGCCTTTGCGGATGCGCTCTACCAGTGACCAGGGATGCTGCCAGCTCGTCAAAGCTGCAGGAATCGCTGTAACGCCATAAGTATGCGACGGACGGACAATCGTAACCGGGAAGCCGTTGCTGCGATGGGCTTCCAGCAGCAGTTCCTCACAGGCGATTTTATCGCGTGAATACTGCCAGTATGGATTGACAAGCGGCGTCTCTTCCGTGATCCGGTAATGCCGCTGCGGCTTCTGGTAAGCTGATGCCGAGCTGATAAAGATATATTGCTTCGTCCTGCCGGTGAACAGTTCGATGTCGAGCTGCACCTGCTCAGGAGTGAACGCGATCCAGTCTACCACAGCATCAAATTCATACCCCTTCAGCACTTCACGGGCTTCCGCCCCCTTGCGGATATCTCCCTGGATCACCTTCGCACCTTCCGGCACGAATTCGCCCCGCTCTCCGCGATTAAACAGATACAGCTCTATCCCGCGCTGAACAGCCAGTCTGGAGACGGCCTCGCTGATTAATCCTGTCCCTCCGATAAATAGTACCTTCATCTCTGTCTGCTCCTTTCTTTAGCCCAGAATCTCTTCAATCTTGCTCACAATATCCCCGGAGAGCTCTATGCCTGAGGCCAGAACATTCTCCTCGACCTGCTCCGGACGGCTTGCACCGACCAGCGCGCTTGCCACATTAGGCTGACGCAGAATCCAGGCCAGTGCCAAATTGCCGACAGAAATGTCCAGTTCAGCCGCAACACCCTCAAGCTGACGCACTTTGACAATCTTCTCATCCGTTATCCCTTTGCGCATCCAGTCCAGCTTAGCTGCCCGGCTGTCCTCAGGAATATCAGAGACGGAGCTGTATTTACCCGTCAGCAGACCTTGGGCAAGCGGGGAAAAGACAACTTGTCCGATTCCTTTGCGCTGGCCTAGCGGAATGATTTCTTTCTCAATATAACGTTCGAACATATTATAAATAGGCTGGTTAACAACGATATGATCCAGCAGGTAACGGTCGGCGACCGCGAGTGCTTCCGCCATTTGCGCTGCCGTCCATTCACTTACACCCACATAGAGCACCTTGCCCTGACGGACCAGATCATCCAGTGTCCGCAGTGTTTCTTCAATAGGAGTTTCCGGATCATAGCGGTGGCAGTACATAATGTCCACATATTCAGCCCCAAGCCGTTTCAGACTGGCATGGCACTGCTCGGTAATATGCTTGCGGGACAATCCGCGGTCATTGGGCCCCTCCCCCATAACGCCGAAAACCTTGGTCGCCAGAACATAGGACTCGCGGGGAAATCCGCGTAAATTTTCGCCCAGCACTTTCTCCGCCGCTCCTTTTTCATATACATTGGCCGTATCAAAAAAATTAATACCCAATCCGTAAGCGGTTTCAATGGCTTTAACGGCATTCTCACGTTCCACGTAACCGCCGTAAGTCAGCCAGCTTCCCAAGCTGATTTCACTGACCTTAAGCCCTGTTCCACCCAATCTGCGATACTTCATTTCACACTGCTCCTCTCCATAGATCCGGCTCTAATGGCTCCGGTTGTTTTGTACACAACTTTTATTTTAGATCAGTTCACCTGTAAATTCCATCCTATTTGAATAAAATAGAAATCGTATGGTAAAATTTAAAGGTCTATTTTACCAATTTGCTAAGGGAGCATCCGGCAATCCCTGCCGGGTCATCCGTGAAATTATAGAAGCAGACCGGGATAAATACCGGCGGGAATAGCCGTTAGAGTCCATTTGGTGTTGAGATCTTAAGACAGCAGTCCTGGTGAGGGCTGCTTTTTTCTTTGGCTCACTGGACAATTGCAAAAACTCAGGGTATGTTATTTATAATACTTTTAATAACCAATATCGAAAGTGTCAAAGGTATGGAGGATGCACCCAATGAATCAGATCGCAAACAATTCCATTCGCGTCAAAAGGATCAATCAGGAGCTGATCAAGGAAGCCTTAAAAGCGATGAAGCAAGGCACAAAGGCTGCGGTAGCCAGCGTTACAGGATTAAGTATAGCGACCTGCGGAAACATCCTCAATGAGCTGGTCGAAACCGGCGAGGTTATTGAAACCGAGCTGGAAGCTTCCAGCGGAGGACGTCCGGCAAGGCGTTTCCTGTACAATGCCGATTTCTCCTATATTGCCTGCATCTATGCCAAAACGGAGGACGGCTCGTTATCCTTAACTTTTGCGGTAACGAATTCAACCGGTGAACTTGTGGAACAGGGTCTGCTGGAACCCGAGCTTATCGACGCGGCAAGCTTTGATCATCTGGTCGCAACGCTCACACAGAAATATAACAATATTAAGGCCGTTGGCATCGGTATTCCGGGTCTTGTTCATCAAGGTGTTATTAATATTTGTGACATCCATTCGTTAATCAATGTTCCGCTGGAATCACTGCTTAAGGAGAAGTACAACGTCGAGGTCACTGTAGAAAATGATATGAATCTCACCGCCTACGGATTCTACAACAAACAGTCCTATGATGAAGACAAAACCATCGTGGTGCTGACCTTTATCCGCGGCAGCTTTCCGGGCTCGGGGATTATAATCGACGGACATATTCACAAGGGAAATACCCGGTTTGCTGGCGAAGTTTCTTTTTTGCCCTTTGGAATTTCCCGGGAAGAGCAGTTCATCCGCTTAGGTGGAGATGATACCTTTCTCCCTTTGGCAGTGCATGCTGTAGCTTCCTTGACCGCGGTTATTAATCCGAGGACCATTGCACTTACAGGAGAGCAATTCAGACAAGAAGATGTGCAGCAGATTCTGGAAAGCTGCCTGGAGATCATCCCCGCAGAACATATGCCTCAGCTTATCCTGCTGGATGATCCTGATGATGATTACATGAACGGCCTTATTGCCATCACACTCGACAGCATGACGTACTCTTTACAGCTTATTGAGAAACGCCGGTAATTCTGGCGGCAATCTTGCAGTAAAGATAATAAAGAACACTTCAGGAGGCCGAAATCATGGCGACAAACAAAGTAAACATGCTAGCGGGCAAGCTGTACCTTGCCGGAGGCGGGGAATTAGCCCGAGACCATAAGAAATCCAGAATGCTCACCCGTTTGTTCAACAACAGTACAGAAGAACAGTTAGGATATAGAGTGGAATTGATCAAGGAATTATTCCGTTCTACAGGGGAATCCTTGCATATTGAGCCCCCTTTCCGCTGCGATTATGGCTGCAACATCACAATCGGCAATAACTTTTATGCAAATTATGACTGCATCATCATTGACGTGGCACCCGTAACCATAGGCAGCAATGTGTTATTTGGTCCAAGGGTAGGTGTATATACTGCCGGCCACCCCATTGATGCGGAAGTCCGCAATACTATGCTCGAATTTGGCAAACCGATTACTATTGGAAACAACGTATGGGTCGGCGCAAATACAGTAATAAATCCCGGTGTCAACATCGGCAACAACGTGATCATCGGTTCCGGGGCCGTAGTCACCAAGGATATTCCCGATAATGTTATTGCTGTAGGCAACCCCTGCAAAGTGCTTAGAACCATTACCGATGAAGACAAACAGCATTGGGAAACTCTCAAAGACGAATATTATAGAGACATTGAGATTGATCAATAAGCAGCATCAGAATCCGCCGATTTGGCGGATTTTTTTATATTATGCCTAGAGTGTGTCTTCAAACCGCTTCACCCGCCATCAAAACCTGCTGCTGTATGCCCTAAGGAATCATGGATACGGTACCCTTTTCTGATCACACGCGGAGAATGCCGTTTCGCTACTAGATAGGGAAGTCCAAACATTATCTGTAGTCACAGCCAATCCCAAAATAAAAGAATTATAATAGTGATTCCGCTCTTCTTCCGAAGGCGTGAGTGCGTCCGTATCCGGAAAGTGTATTCCTGGCTCTGAGCATAAACGGACCGAGTTGCACCTATTTGGGCATTTTTTCCTGTAACAGTAGGACAACGGACTCCAGCGCAGTTATTCCTCCCTGATGGCCGTTTTTAGATAGAATGCAGAACAGATAAGGTGTCGTCTGGGTCCGCAAAAGAGAATAAGCAGGGGTTTTTCTCTCCATAGCGTCTCCTGAGTCCGTCACGAGAAACGAACCTGCTGCGGGCTTTTTTAGGGACCCTACTTTCAATACTATTATCCCTGCTTCCCCAGAGCTCTTTCAGTTTGAAACACACTCTAGTAATTTCTTTCGCAAATTCAGAAATTAATAGTTTCTAAAAACCACTTGCTTTAAAAAAGTAATATGCTATAATAAACACACATAAGTTATTAGAAACTAAAACTAACAAATATCTCAGGAGGTAATTCAAATGACAAAGTTGAACATCGGTATTATACTAGGCAGCACTCGTCAAGGGCGGGTAAGTCCGCAAGTAGGTGAATGGGTAAAAGGAATCGCAGACGCTCGCGGAGATGCCAACTATGAAATCGTAGACATTGCTGATTTCAAATTGCCGCTGCTTGGTGAAAGTGATGATTACGCACCCGCTCAGGCTTGGGGAGCAAAGCTTGCCACACTCGACGGATTCGTATTCATTGCCCAGGAATATAATCACAGCCTTACGGGAGCACTCAAGAATGCACTGGATTCTGCCCGTGATGAATGGAATAATAAAGCTGCAGGTATCGTAAGTTATGGTTCTGCAGGCGGTGTACGCGCCGCTGAACACCTGCGTGGAATTCTCGGTGAACTGCAGGTTGCGGATGTCCGGGTACACCCGCTGTTGTCCTTGTTTACAGACTTCGAGAACGGTACAGTCTTCAAACCGGCTGATCTGCATACCGCAAATGTAAACGCGATGCTTGATCAAGTGCTGGCCTGGAGCGGAGCGCTAAAGACATTGCGTCAATAATAGAGGAACGGTATATCGGGCCACTTCACACCGTGAAGTGGCTTTTTTGCGTTATTCCCTTTCTCCTCTCCTCATCTCCTGGTGCCCAGCGCTAAAGCTTTAAAAGATCATGAGCCTTGGACCGCCCTCCGGCTAACCGCACGAATATCGACGCTGCCGCCAAAAATACAGCTACACCCGCAATGATCATAAAAAAAGAGTGGTCAAAAGCAGTACGGCTCGCCTCTTTCAATGCTTCAGACCATTTTAGGCAAGTTTCCTATGGTCAATTAATCAAGCGCATACTAAAGGTTTTAACAATTCCGACAACCTAATAAAACCATGATTCAAACAGGCTGTTAACGGGCCTATAGATCAGCATGACCAGAAGGAGCGGGCTTGGTACTTTGATTCTGTACAAGAAGCAGACGGTCGCACCAATGCCCATGATCCAGAGCATGCCCCAGACCAGCAAATCCCGGGTCTTGCTTCCCTGCTTTAGCAAAGGCACATCGACAGCTATACAGACAGCCGCAATAGCCAGAAATAACAGCAGCAACATTTCGCTCACTCCTTGACATCGTCAATAAAAGATTTGTCTGTAATACCGATCCGGTTAATCGTCATGGTGGCTTTGTAATGGACAGGCAGCGATTTCAGGTAATTATCCCCCTTTGTCTGCTGCAGCCTGGCCCAAGCTTTAGGATTGGCACGGTAGATCATCTGCCCAAAGCCCATGATATCCACATTGTAGCGCTCGTTAATTTGCTTGACGGCAGTTTCCATCCGCAGAATTATCCGCTCTTCCGATTTCCTTTCCAGTTGTCTAATCACACTCTCTGCCTCCATGTTATCCTTGCTATGGACTTCTTGCACATTGCACTCCGCCTTTACATGAATATAAATATGCGGTTCGCCGCCGACCATCTTCATTTTCCGTTTAGTGGTTGTCCGTATCGCTTCAATAACAATAGGCCGGCCGTCGTCCCCTATTAAATTACCTGAGGTTTTGACAACGTTATCGGTGATGTAATTGTAGCCGCTTGTCTCTTCATCACTTAACCACCCGACCATCCTGTCTTTCTTAAATACAGCTAAGCTACGGTATTTCAAACTGGCTTTAGGTACGCTCTGTTCCAGATTGCTCATCTTGTCGCCTTCGCTGGCATTGCCAACCACCTCCACTCCGGTCAACACCGGGTTAATTCCTACATAGAGCAGATCATCAACGAACTTGTTAAGGGAGACAGCAGTTGTTTTGGCTGATATCTTGTAGGATTTGTCCAGGGAACTAAACAATTTATTCGCCGGTATTTTATCAAGCGGGGTGAGAACCTTCAGCGCTTCTTCCGCTGTGGTCCCTTTCGCGACCATGACGTAATAATCATTTCGCGGCTCCCGGCTCCGCTTCAGTACATCAAGTATCTCAGCGATACCTGCCCGGGCTAGCTCTTCTCCGATCACCAGTACGCGGATATGCCCTTTGTAGGCGGTTCTCGAACTGATGAGAGTATATTGCCGGTCCGATTCATAGATCGTGGGCACTGTGAAGCTGGATACAACCACTGGTACCCCGCCGCCGCTTGTTCCTCCAGCTGTCTGTGAAGAAATCGAAGAAGGAATAACCACCTGCATCGTGACCCTGTAGCCGGATTCTGCCTTATCCAGTCCCATTCCCAGAATAAAGGCTATTTCATTTAATTCCTTTCTTTCCCAGCAACCGCTAAGCAGCAGGGGAATGAGAAGGGCAAGCAGCAGCCGAAGGACTTTACTTTTTATTGGGCTCATAAATCGGTTCCTTCCCTTTGGAAGTGTCTTGACGATTTAGATTCTGTACTTTCATGTTAGCCGGCCTTGTCTTTAAAAGCGGCCAAGGAAATCGGAAGATCGAATCCTTCAGATCTTTCGATTCGTATGGTCCGATCGGACTCATATAAGGCATGCCGAATGAACGAAGGCTTGCCAAATGCAGCACAATCAAAAACACGCCAAACAATATCCCGTACAATCCTATAAAACCAGCCAGCACGATAAATACAAAACGAATCATTCTTGCAGCAATAGCCATGCCCGACTCCGGTATGACAAAGCTGGAAATGGCCGTAATGGATACAATAATAACCATCGCCGATGAGATAAAACCCGCCGCAACGGCCGCCTGGCCAATGACCAGCGTACCGACGATAGAGATGGCCTGCCCTATATTTTTCGGTATTCTCACGCCCGCTTCCCGGAGAATCTCATACGTCAATTCCATAAGCAGCGCCTCTACGAATGCCGGAACCGGGACGCTCTCCCGTTGTGCGGCAAGGCTTATGACCAGACTGGTAGGGATCATCTCCTGATGATACGTAGTAACCGCCACGTAAAAAGAGGGGGCAAGCATCGTAATAAAAAAAGAAAGAAAGCGAACAAACCGCAGCAAGGTGCCAATATCGGACCGCTGATAATAATCTTCGGCAGATTGGAAAAAGGAGACAAAAAAGCAAGGCACCAGCAGGACAAACGGCGTTCCGTCCACAAGAATCGCCACTTTCCCTTCCAGAATTCCCGCCGCGATGGTATCCGGCCGGTCAGTGTTATAGATCGTCGGGAAAGGCGTGGCAGTCTTATCCTGAATAAATTCCTCGATATATCCGCTCTCCAGAATGCTGTCTGTATCTATTTGGTCCAGTCGGCGCTTTACCTCCAGCACCAAGTCAGGGCTTGCGAGATTAGTGAGATACATAATGGACACGCTGGTCTGCGTCACCTTGCCGATCTGGAAGGTTTCGAGCCACAGGTGACTGTCTTTTATTTTTCTTCGGATCAATGACGTGTTCGTTCTCATATTCTCTGTGAACGCCTCCATCGGCCCCCTCACAACCGATTGCGAGCTGGGTTCACTTACATTCCGGTCATCCCACCCGGGAAGCCCGATCCGCAGGGCACTAGATATTCCGTCCACCAGCACCATCACATTGCCCGACATCAGCTGATACGCAAATTGACTTAAATCATCAGTAACAGATAGATCTCCTGCGATTAGGATACGTTTCTGCAGAAGCTCAAACTTCTGTCCGGCATCAAGATCCCGCAGCAGCTCCGGGGCACAGCCTTCCTGAAGGGAAAAAAGAATAGAGTTATGCAGCACCTGCGTGTCTACAAGACCATCTATATAGATCACTGCAATTTGCGTACATGGATCCAGCTGTAATTCTTTGATTATCAGATCGGTGCTTTTCCCGAGCAATTGGGATAGCTGCTTCTGATTATCCTCTAGCCGGTGTGACAATGGGCTCCTAAGGATATCTTCCATAAAGTAACCTCCGTTTATCGTGAACAAACTGTCCTTAGTATGATGCGGAATTTGATAATTATCCCGTCCGTTTCCACCTCTATTATGTTTAGGATGCATAATTATGGAAGGATATTGCATGCTAAGGAAAATAATATTGAAACGCTTAAGAGGGCTTGCAGCAGATACGGAGGAATCACATGAGACTTGAAAAGGACCAGATCAGTACAGCTCAAATGATAGTACTCGGGCTTTTCACTCTTATTGGGGACATGGCGCTTGTATATCCTTCGATAATGACAGCAGGAGCTCACGAAGATGCGTGGATCGCCGGCCTCATTAGTATTCCCTTGGGTCTCGCAACCCTAAAGCTGATGATAACTACAGCCAATATTGATCCTAATAAAACAATTATCGAGCTTTCACAACAAATTTTAGGAAAATGGGTGGGTGGAGCGGTAGCTCTGAGTTATTTAATCTTTTTTCTCATTGCTGCCTCTACCTATGTCAGGGAAATTGAAGATTTTATGTGCACACAGGTTTACGAGGCGACCCCCGGGGGAGTTATCCGTTTCATGGCCATTTTTCTGCTGGTGTATGGCTTAAGACTGGGTCTGGAAACCCTGGGACGGGCGGCCCAGATTTTCCTCCCTTTCTTTACGGTTTTTCTGATCGGTCTGCTCGCTCTGCTGATTCCCGATATGCGTATAGAGCAGATCTATCCGATTATGAATACACCGTTTCCTGACTTGCTGCACACGGTCTTTTTCGGGGTATTTTATCCGTTTGGGGAATTATGCGTATTTTTAATGGTGTATCCCTATGCCAAAAAACAAAGCAATACAAGCCGGGATATATTCATCGCCCTGGTCATCGGAGGGGTTGGACTGAACCTTATTTTGTTTCTTTCCCTGACGGTGTTGGGCGCTTATTTCTCCGAGCACAACTTCTATGCAGCCTATATTCTTGCCCAAAGGATCAACATCGGCAATTTTCTGCAGCGGCTTGAGGCATTAATGGCTACCACATGGATTATTAGCACCTATTTCAAAACAGCGCTTTACTTCTACGCCTTTGTCTTAGGGACCGCCCAGCTGCTGAAGCTGAAATCATACCGTCCCCTAATTTTTCCGGTGGCATTTTTGCTTTACGGGCTGACCCATCTGATTGCAAAAGATATTATTTTCTACGTCAAAGAAGTCCCCGCCTACTGGGTAGACTGGGACTTCACTTATTCCATCGTATTCCCGCTAATGCTGCTCATTGTCTATCACATCAAAAAACGCATCTGAACTTACGCCCGTCCCGTACTGTAGCTCTCCTCCGGCCCAAGGCAGGTATAGGGCAGCGTGGAAGCAGACAGCACCAGCTTTTGCACAACCAGTCCGGCAGCGAGTCCGTAAAAACGGAGAGTATGCACACCTTGGGTCAGCGTATGGCAGGTGACGGGCGTATGAATATTGTCCATAACGGCGCGGCACCAAGGTTCATTGTCATGGTTGCCGCCTTCATAGTCCGGCGGCAGGGCATCCGCAATCACCGGAGTTTCGCCATCAAAACCTACCGCATATTTCAATCCTCTGACCGGTGACAGATTGTTCGTCGGGGCAAGATAGGCGGTCAAGGTGTACTCCCCGTCCTGACGTACCAGAATCCGGTACTCCAGATATGGTGCATGCTCCGGCCCGGCAAAAGATGCTCCGTCCGGGAACATTTTGACCGAGGATAAAGAACGGCCATAGTTCTCGATAATCCTCCATTCGACTCCGGCTTTCGAAACGCGGCTTAGAGCATGCTCCGCCTCAATTGCCACGATATTATGAGCTTCAATAAAGGTTGCCGGCGGCACATCCCGAATGTCAAACGAGTCCAAGGATACCTCGATCCTAACCGTTCCTCCGGCACCGGAGAGGGTAATTTCACCCGATTCCTTCCCCTTTGCTTTCTCCCAGTCCACACTTATCTGTATCGTCTTCCCTGTGTCAACCCACTCCTGCGTGCTATCCAGCCTGATCCAGTCCGCATTGCAGTCTGCCCGATAGATGAAGCCCGCCGCTCCGCCATTGCTGATCGTGATCTCATAGATCTCTTGGTGCAGATTGCTGAATACCGGGAGAGTAGCCGTACCCGTAACATATCCTTGCTCCGTTCCCTCTACATCAACGATCATTTGAGAATCCTGGCCAGGAATTATGTGCACCGCAGGATACTTCCACCCTTCTGCATCCCAGTGGACATACCCGACATGAGGGGAACTCATCATCCCCTGCCATTTCCCTCCTGAAAGCCGGGTGTTATAATAATGCTCCAGTTCCTTATCCCGCTCAATTGCTTCCGTTGTCAACTCCGCATAGGTGTTGGCCAGAACACTGCCCCGCTCAGCGTACAGCTTGCTCAGTCCGGCATAGATGTGCATTTTGACCACATTCGCTGAAGCCACCGCAGGATAATAGACAAGCTGATAATAGGCATCCTTCTGCGATTCAGGGATCAACGCCTTATAGGTATCGGCTGCGTTTTCAATTCCAAGCGCCAGCTGCAAAACTCTCTGCGCCTCGTGACCGTTCACAAGACTAAAGGTTGAAGTATTGATAATTTCCGGTTTGCGCCGGCCATTCATTCTAGTGTAATCCGATAACAACTGGCCGATTCCTTCTATACTTCCTGCCTCCAGAAAATGGCCGAATTGCTGCTCCACCCACCGTCTGGTATATTCGCCAGTCCGGTTGATTGCATAGCTCCCCCAAGCTTCAAAGTCATATGCCAAATCCAGAAAATAGGATATCGGCAATTCCATGGGCTTAAGGTCTCCTACATTAACGACCCATACCTCGCGAATGCCGTAATCGAACGCCATGGACATTTGCTCCCAGACCTTCTCCAGCGGAATGGTATTCACCCATTCATAGGAATGCGGACCACCATGATAGTCAAAATGATAATACATGCCCCAGCCGGCACTACGGTGCTGTTCGTGTACCGCAGGGATTTTCCGCAGATTGCCGAAGTTGTCGTCAGCCAGCAGAATCGTAACATCCTTCAGGACCTCCCAGTCCTTCAGTCCCTTTACCTCTGCATTGCCATACCAGTATTTCTCTACTTCCTTGTATACGGCGAGAATTTGCGGCGCATGGTCCAGATTGTATTTCCGTAGTAAGTCTTTCTGTGTCAGGATAATGTCCTTAAGCAGTTCAATATTCTCCCGGTCAGAACCCTCCAGTGCGGAATCGGCCTCCCCCCGCATGCCGAGGGTGATCAGGTTATGAAAGCTCTTATTGCGCTTGATTCCGTCTTCCCAGAAATCGGTGATCGCCTGTTTATTCCGGGCAAAATCCCACTGGTTGCTTGTTCCATACTGCTTGTATACCTTCTGCCATTCGCTGCCTGCCCGGAACAGAGGTTCATGATGGGAGGTTCCCATGATGATGCCGTATGCTTCAGCATGCCTAGCGTTGGCGATCGGGCTGCTTTTGCCGTTCAGGCTGAATTCAGCACTCCACATGGCTGGCCATAAATAATTCCCTTTCAGTCTGAGAATCAGCTCAAATACCTTATCGTAGAACTCTTCGTTGAAGCCGCCAAACGCCTGAGTCACCCAAGAGCCCAGGGAAGGCCAGTCGTCATTCAGAAATATCCCTCTGTATTTGACGGAGGGTTCCTTGGATGTGATATTGAGCTGTTCTGCAGAAAAAGCCAGCAGCGGCTTTTTGTCCGGGACAACATCCCCCCAGTATACCCACGGGCTGACTCCAATCCTTTCAGAAATTGCATAGATGCCGTATATCGTCCCCCGCTTATCACTCCCGGCGATAACCAGTCCCTGATCTACTCCGGGAACCGGATGTTCCACCCTCTGAATCCGGTAGCATTCCCGCTTGCCCTGAATGGAGGATACATCCAGAATCCCCTCTGCAATTAACGTATCAATGACATCATTGCTGCCAATCGATCCGGCAATAACAGCCGTTCCAGCCAGGTGCTCCTTTTGTGTAAGGATGGAAGGCTCTGTACCCGTCACGAGATGCACATCTGCGGCAAAAGACTTGGCCACCCGGTGCAATCCGTCATAATCCTCCCCCTTTGGATCTATGTAAATCTTGCCCGCGATCCCCTCTTTTACAAGCGTAAATTGCTTGACCGGCGAGGAACTGCGCTTTGTACGATTCGTTATCATTGCCATGTCGCTCCTTGTTTCTCTTGATTAATGTAGGTTCAGATAAAACTCTGCTTAGGCATATTATATAATTAAAGCGGTTTCAACCAACATGTACAAACTAAAGGACTTATTGTAATAACTATTGAGATTTATGAATATCGTTGAGCTCTCCAGGATTTCAAGTCTATAATGAAAGTGTTTACACTCTGGCATTGGAAAGTGAGGCTGGTTAAAGTGGAAGACTATAGCAAGGTCCATTCTGCCGGTAGAAATGAAGGTCCTAAGGCACCCAAGGACCCGGCTCAGAAAAGAAGCGGATTTTTCGTGCTGTTTGAAACAGCTATTGAGGCGACAGCGCGGGCTCAGGGCAGGCCATCACAGGAAATCTATCTCGAAGGCAGCTATCTGATAGATAAGGCCAAATATATAGGTGGAGTCACGGATGGGCAGATTCTGGATCTTCTGGGGAGCTGGACTGGATTTCGCCGTCTGGTTCATAGTATCGGGGTGTCCGTAAAGACAGCCAGGGCAGATACGGAGGTGTCTTTCCATCTCCAGAACTGGGGCAGAACGAGCAAGTATGAGACAGGCACCCGGCTGGTTGTTCCCTGCCCGGGCGACGGAACCGAAATCATGCTCAAGCTGGAGGATTACACATGGTCCGAGGATGATGAGTCTCCCGGCAAATTTGCCTTTGAATTCAGCCGGGAGGGTGAATTGGCGACGGTTAGCATTATTTTCTATCTGAATGACGGTTATGCCGTGCCTGAACTTACTGCTGAACCCTCGGTTTCGTTCGACTCGAATGAATACGGGGACATGATCGCAAAGTCCTTGATGCATTCAGGCAATAATACAAGACTGAGGGCAGCGATAGCAAAGGCAGTCAAAGGTGAGGACGTCACGGTTGCCTATATCGGAGGTTCGATCACTCAAGGTGCGGGGGCCAAGCCTATACATACCGGGTGTTATGCCTATCAGTCCTATTTAAGATTTAAGGAACTATTCGGCAAGGACGGCGGAGAGAACATTCATTATGTGAAGGCCGGAGTAGGCGGAACGCCATCGGAGCTTGGGGTCATCCGCTATGAAAGAGATATTCTCAGGGACGGTGCCGTAACACCGGACATCGTAGTGGTGGAATTCGCGGTAAACGACGAGGGCGATGAAACAAAGGGCAACTGCTTTGAAAGCCTCTGCCTGAAAATCCTTTCCGCGAGCAACCAGCCGGCCGTGATCCTGCTGTTCAGTGTTTTTGTGAATGACTGGAACCTCCAGGAACGGCTCTCCCCAGTAGGCATGCACTATCATCTCCCTATGGTCAGTGTAAAGAACGCAGTGACAGAACAGTTCCGTCTGAGCAAGGCTGAAGGTAATGTGATATCAAAAAGGCAATTTTTCTATGATATCTATCATCCCACTACTGAGGGTCACCGGGTAATGGCGGATTGCCTCGCCTTCTTATTCTCCGAGACCTATAAATCGCTTATGACCAGCGGGGATATCACTCTGGATAAACCGCCGGTTCTGGGGAATGATTTTGCCTGCACCCGGCTGCTGGACCGCAAGAGCCATATAGGCGCTGCCAGCATTGAAGCAGGCGGTTTTTCGGGAAGCGATACGGAATTGCAGATGGTGGAAATGGACGCGAATCCTTACGGGACCCCAGAATTCCCGCATAACTGGATGCATGAGGCTGCTTCGGGACAGGACAGCTTCAAGCTGACGATAACAAGCAAAAACCTTATCCTGGTATACAAGGATTCGGGCAGTCCCGAATTTGGAAAAGCGGACATTCTCGTCGATGACAAACTGGTGGTCACTGCTGATCCGCATGAGAACAACTGGACACATTGCAACCCGGTTATCCTGTACCAGAATGAGCTTAACTTGGAGCATGTGATAGAAATAAGAATGGCCGCTGGTGATGAGGACAAATGCTTCACGATCCTGGGCTTCGGCTATAACGTATAAGAGCTGAATATCTGTACAACCCATCAAGACAAATATCCTCGTACAGTTTCTGACCGTGCAGCATCCATTACAGGAAGCGAATATGTCATTAATGGCGGTACCATTCCGACAGTTTAATTGTTCGAACTAAATCCCGGAGGGTTCGTCCATACCAGGATGCTTTATACGTCAGTTGACGCACCTATTCGCCCCAGGACGCATCTGCGATGGACTTGGAGAGTTTGGGATTCATAAAGGCCGGCCAGCGGATCGCCCTGATACCACCAACAAAACGAGCAACCCGGCTTGGGCTGCTCGTTTTGTTCAGCTTTGTTACATTAGCCTTAGTCGTTAAACTCTACTATGAGAAATTGAACTGCTTCTTATAGTGCAAGGACCTTATCCAAGAGACGGATGATCATCACTACTGATTCGGCGCGGGAAGCAGCTTCGTTCGGTTTGAACGCTCCGTTGCCTTTACCCGATATGATACCTGCATTAGCAAAGGCATTGATTTGCTCTGCTGCCCAGTTCGTAGAGACGTCGGAAAATGGCGTCGATGTGCTGGTAACATAGTTCGTAAGACGAGCCAGCATAGTCACAATCTCCGCACGGGTTATCTCCTGCTTGGGATGGAACGAACCATCGGCGTAGCCCATAATCACTCCATTAGCCTGAAGCGCAACAATCGCTTCCGAAGCCCAATGCCCTTGCGTATCGGAGAACCCGGTCCCCCCCGAAGCTGTCAGACCAAAAGCTTTTACAAGCATTTCAGCAAACTCAGCGCGTGTTATTTTGGCTTCAGGACGGTATAAACCATCCGTATAGCCAGTTACAATCCCCATCAGGGCCGCGCGTTCAACGAACGCTGCACTCCACAGAGCTGCAGGTACATCCGGGAATTTAACAACAGAAGCTGTTCGCTCTTTCGCCACGATAGCTTTAACCTTATCAATGTTTACTCTATCGTTGAACACAGGTTTCGCTCCGGTTGGATTCGCAGGCTCGGCAGTTACAGCTGGTGTCGGCGTCGGTGTCTGTATCGGTGTTACTGTCGGCATTGATGTTGATGTTGGTGTCGGTGTTGCTGCCGGTGTCGTGCCTCCATTGTTGTTGCCTGTGGCCGCCGCTACCGAAACCGAAATCTCCTTCTTGATTCCCCCAAAAGATACTACGATTGAGGCCGTTCCTGTGCCAGCTGCTGTCACTACCCCTGTTTCACTCACAGTAGCCACAGAAGTCGCACTCGATACATAATTCGCATCCAAGGTCTTAAGGGCAGTAGAAAGATCCGAATACTTCGCCGTCACCGACAAGGCTTGCGTTTGACCTGCTTTCAAAGAGAGCGAAGCAGGGGTTACAGCCAGATCAACTAAGGTCAGAATTGGAACCTCAGTAACCACAATTGGAATCCCAATTGATTTGCCGCCGAACGAAGCCGTGATCGTTACCCCTTCACCCGCTGCAACGCCCGTAATAACACCCTCACCCGATACCGTGGCAATGGCAGGGTCCGAAGTCGTCCAAATGACCTGATCCGTTACAACTGTATTCACTGCATTGTCATATACTGCCGTGATAACAGAAGCAGCAGTCTGACCCGCTTGCAATGTGTGAGTGCCTGGATCGGCTGTCAGCTTAAGCAGAACAGGAACCGTACCTTCGGCCTGAACGGTTACAGAAATATTGACTGGCGACATGTTGCCGTAACCCGCCTGGATTGTAGCCCCGCCAATTCCAACAGCGTGAATGATGCCTTTGGCATCTACCGTAGCTACACTCTCATTCGAAGAAATCCATGTTGCTTGATTCGTGACATCGGCAAAGGAGTTATCGCTATAGGTAGCGGTAAGTACAGTCCCACGCTCGTCACCGACATTTAACGTCAGTTGGGCCGGTGATACTGCTACGGAAGTCACCTTTAGCTCATCCTTCTTCTCAATCGTGTAGTTGTCGATCAATTCTTCGCTTTCCGTAGTACGGGCTTGAATTATAATTTTATCATGGCTAACTTGAATTGCAGAGTATACCGGAACATCATCGTCAAACATGAAATTCAGATACTCATATTTTGTTCCATCGTAGAACTTCCAGCCAGATGCGCCTCCGTCCAAATAGACAGTCCCCTGCTCTCCGTTCAACAATGGCTTCCCTTCGCTCATTGGATAGGTGCGCGCGTACACGTGGTCGTGGCCTTCCAGCACCAAGTCTACTTTCAATTCTTCCAAAATAGGGGCAAAATATGTTTGTGTATATTCGATCATATTGCCGCGTCCATCTTCGGTATGATAAGCAGGTTTATGGAACATAACAATCTTCCATTTTTTATTGCTTTTCTGAATATCCTCACGAAGCCATGCTGCTTGCTTGTCCATGGTTACTTCGTCTGCTTCGGAGTTCAGCACAATGAAATGCACCTCACCTGAATCGAACGAATAGGCATACTCCTTCTGGATATCAGGCCCATTATTTGGAAGATCTAATCCCTTGGCAAAAATATCTTTGCCTTCCCCTTTAACATCATGATTCCCCATTGTGTAACTAGAAGGAATAGAGGATGCGTAGATCGATGAAGCTTCCCAGAACTGGTTCCACTCATTCAAGACCGACCCATCGTCAACCATATCGCCGCCATGCATAATGAACTGGGTGTCCGGATAATGAGTTAAAGCATTGCTGATCAATTGTTGATAAATTGCAAGCCCATTATCACCTTTAGTATGCGAATCGGTTACAAATACAAAAGAAACGGGATGATCCGGTACTGCCTCCAATGTCTTGTAATCGTACCATGTGCTCCAATGTCCTTCATAGCCGACTCTGTAATGATAATCCGTACCTGACTCGAGGCCAGTAACCAATGATTTATGGAACTTAATTTCGCCCAGAGGCCCACCTGCGACTTCATGAATGACCTCCACATCAGAAAGCGCAAGCTGCTCTATCGCTTTTTCTGGTGCATTAGTCAAGTCACTATTAACCAAATCGCTATCTTTCACATATTGGATAGATGTTTCTTGAACTCTAGGTGCCGTCTGCCACCCTACACTCATCATCGTACGCATATCTTCAGTAACAAAGGTTTGTACATATTTGGGATTGTCTCCACCAAACTGAGAAACAACGGTCATGCTGATACTCTCGCTGGTACCGCCATCCTTGACCGCTTGCACTTTCCAGGTGCCAATTGCAAGGTTAGCTAGTGACGTATGGATCTCCCCCTTGGCATCCGTCAAGCCCAACCCTTCGGTAAGATCCTTCTGCTGTACATCAGCGGATGGTATGTAACCGGTCTTGGTTCCATCCGGCAGATACACTTTTACGAATCCGGATGTATTTCCTGTTGCGGCAAAAAATTGCCCGTTTTTCTCTGCCGCCAGCAACACTGCGGACGAACTATCAGCGCTCGTATATATAGTGGAACCCTCAGCTGTTACGGTCACATAAGTCTGAGGGCCGCTTGCATCGGTAAAATCAATTTCCGCTCCTTCTACCGGATTTCCTGCGTGAGTTGTGACAGTGATTATATTCTGTGTTTGCAGGCCTGATCCCTTAACTTTTAGAGTGTACGGAAACCCGATCTTATAATTAACCGGTGAGGCAAAGGAATTCACCGAAGTGCCGCCTCCATACCCAAAACCGCCACCCACCATGGCAATCTGCTTATACTTCTCGCCACGTTCCATCTTCGCCGATCTACTCACGTCGAAATCGATGATTACCAGAGCATCTGCATGGTCCCCTTGCAGTCCCTCTGCACTAAACTCAACATAACCGCCTGCATTATCGATGGTAGTCTGCACATTGCTTAAATCGGAACGTGCGTTAATAGCATTCGCTTGCAGTGTCTCCGGATCGAACTTGATCTTAGCATGCACGCGCTTGGCTTCGCCTACATCCTTTGCCTTGAGCTTCAACCGGTAGGTCTCGTTGCTGACAGCTTCCGTTGGAGCTTCTAATGTAAACATGGCGCCATGCTCAATATTAAAAGCATAGTCTGCTGCTGCCGGATTGCCGGCCAGATCTTTAACCTCTGCCAGCACTTGATGATAGCCGCCGCCCAGCGGTATATCCGGGTGATAGGTTATCACCTTATTATTCAGATCATATGCATAGGCCGACGGTGCAACAGACTGGCCATCCACAGTTAACCGGATCGAGTCTGGATCGATACCCGACTTAGTATCATCCGCTGACAGGATAATATCGGAGACGGGGGCGTTCAAGATTTGATTGGGAGTGGGTGTAGTTGGACTTAATACGGGGACATCCATATCTTCACCAACCGGTTCATCATATATGAGCCTAACGTCATCAATCCAAATCGAGCCTTTATTCTTTTTGCTCATTTGTCTTTCTTTCATCTGGAAGTAGAACGCCAGGGTGCCCGGCAGCGTCAAATCAGCCCCTATTTCAGCCTCTACATACTTCCAGCCGCTCCAGTCTATACCTATCTCTTCACTTCTAATCTCATACGTTTTAGATTTTCCAGTGGATGAAACGTAGAACTTAGAGGTTAGACCATGTCCTTCGTTATTGGCGTATACCCACATCCCGATTTTTTTGGGAACTCTGTTTGTTAACGCCAACTGCGTTGCAGGCCCTACCGCAACTTGGGATGGATTATCTGTTACGCCAATGAAATCATAATCAATCCGCAAGGACTTTACCCCGTTACGAACGTATTTCGGATTCGTTTCAAGTGCCATACTGCCGCTATAAATGCGCGCACTGTCAAAGGTTAAGTCAGCTAAGCTAACCTTTTCGAAATCTTCTGCCATGACGATACCGCTAGGCTCCGCTGAATCCCCATAGACGGTCGATGACAATGAAAGGGAGGGCGGGATGAGCGGGAGCAGAACCGCCATTGCCAATACGCCGCTCAATACTCTCCTTACAAATGGATGATGATACCTCACTAACTTTCACGCTCCTTGTTGTCTGTTCTTGTTACTTCTAATCCTTTTTTTAAATAAAATTTTAAAGGATAAGTTATTACAGCATAACGCTGGAACATGTTCGTGAGATCATCGCAATGTAAGCAAGAAAAATTATTGAGGTTATCAAAACTCTTTTTGAATACCCTAATACCGGCTTGTTGCATAGTTAAACCCTTCAATTGGGCATGAACCGGTCCCGCCCGTGCTTTCTCCTTGGCGCTGATGTCATTGTCGAAGATAGTTTTCTATAAAATCCTCATCCAATAACATTATTTCTGCTTTTTTGCTGACAGCCTGCTTTCCAAGCTTAACATCAGCGTATGGCAGCCAACCATCATACCAGGTTCATTTCGGCTATGACAGGTTCCGCGATCTATAGCGCTGCGCATTACTGGTTTATAAGCGGAGAACAAGATCGAACCGATCTACTTGTAGTTACTGTCCGCTCCTACGTTATGAACGGTTTAAGGCTCTGATCGAAACTGCATTGAACTGTTACCAGAAGAAAAAGAGCCGCAGATACTTCTCTGGGCTCTTCTATATCATTCTGAATAATTACCTCATGTATACATCTTACTAAAACACACGCTTCTTCTCCCGCTCATCAATCAATATCTGCACCGATTCCTTAAATCTTAGCGCATGCACAATCTCCCGCTCGCGCAGGAACTTCAGGCTGTCCTGCAGGTCGACGTCATCGGTCATGTCAATTAGCCATTGGTATGTAGCCCGGGCTTTCTCCTCAGCGGCAATGTCTTCATAGAGGTCAGCCAGCGGATCGCCTTTGGCTTGGATATAGGCCGCGGTGAACGGAACACCCGCGGAGTTCTGATAGAACAGCGCATGATCACGCTGCGCGTAGTTAGGACCAAGACCCGCAGCCTCCAGCTCCTGCACAGATGCATCCTTGGTCAGCTTGTAGATCATGGTGGCAATCATCTCCAGATGGGCAAACTCCTCCGTTGAAATGTCCGTGAGTACGCCGATAACCTTATCGGGAATCGCATATCTCTGATTCATATAACGAAGTGCTGCCGCCAGCTCCCCGTCCGCCCCTCCATATTGCTCCATCAAATACCGCGCCATCCGCACATCGCATTTGCCGACACGTACCGGGTACTGCAGTTTTTTTTCATATATCCACATTCGGGAATGAACCCTCCTTATAGTTTTATTCGCCTAGCCGCTTCGCCGGGATCAGCGTACCGCTATACCTGCCAAGGCCAAGGACTCTGGCTCCATTCCCACGGACATTTGGAGTAGGCGCGGCCAAAGTTCTGCAGCGGGCCGTACAGCTCCTGAAATTGATTGGCCAGCCGGGTGCGCTCCTGGGTCAGCTGATTGAACTGTTCAATCGCTCTTAAGTCCTCCGGATGGGTATCCAGATACAGGTTAAGCTCCACCAGGGCAAAATCCAGAACCTGCAGCTGCTCCAGCATTTCATAGTAACGGGGCTCGCAAGGATTTGCTTCCATCGTCCTAAATTCCTCCTTTGCCGGCTTTGGATTCATACGGGCTGAACAACGCGGGCCAAAGTGTACCCGCCCTTAGTGCTTCAGGTAACGGAAACTGCGGCAATCCCGGGGGCTGAAAGGCAATAAATTGGTTAGGCGGCACAACATACGTTTTGAACGGCACCGGCGGACAAGGGTCAAATGGTCCCCTATACGGTGTCCATACACGTTCCTGGGAGTTCAATAGATACACCCTCCTCAAAGTTTTGTTAGCAAATACTTCCTTGATTCAGCTTCGTACAAACCACGCTTAGAAAGCATTCACTTGATTTACTTTTCTTCTGAACGCACATCTCTTCGTAACTAATTTATGACTGGCTGGGGTGGAATCAGAACGCCCACGCAAAAAAACCGCACCTTTGCAAAGAGAAAGATTTCTCCATGCAAAGATACGGTTATTAAAATGTCATGCTGCAATGAACCGGCAAAATCATCAAAGCTTATTCCTTTTCTTCATCTGTCCCGGTATCGTCCTCTTCACTGACAAGTAGCTTTTCCCGGTGGATATTGATTCTTGTAATCCGCAATCGGGTGGATTCTTCTACTTCAAAGGTGACATCGTCCACAACAACCCGCTTACCCTTGGACGGATTGCCCTCCAGCTCTTTGAACAGCCAGCCGCCGATGGAATCGACCTCATCATCCTCAATAATCACACCCGTAAGATCGTTGACATCCTCAATCAGCATCCGGCCCTCAACTGAGATATAATCTCCATTGCGCTCGACGCTCGGACGTTCGTCCTCGAATTCATCATGCAGATCACCGACAATTTCTTCAAGAATCTCCTCAGCAGTCAGAAGTCCGGCTGTACCCCCGTATTCATCGACAACCAATGTAAGCTGGGCTTTGTTCTTCTGCATCAGGCGCAGTGCATGGCTGATCTCCATCGACTCCGGTACGTTCAGAATCGGGCGGACCAGCGAAGCCAGATCATTCTGCTGCTCTAAAGGTGCGAATAACAGATCGGTAATGTGGATGAAGCCGATAATCCGGTCCTTATCCTCGTTGGCAACCGGATAACGCGAATGTTTCGTCTCCGTAATGATCCGCATATTCTCTTCCAGTGTAAGATTGCTATAGAGCACATCCATATCGGTACGCGGAAGCATGACTTCACGGGCAAGCAAATCGGAGAATTCAAAAATGTTATCCATCAGCTTCATCTCGTCTTTATCAATGACACCGCTCTTGGCGCTCTGATTCATCAGAATCCGGATTTCCTCTTCCGAGTGAGCCGCCTCGGCTTCACTGGCCGGTTCAACCCCCACCAGTCTAAGAAGAGCATTGGCGGATGCATTCAGCACCCAGATAAAGGGCAGAAACAGGTTATAGAAGAACATTAGCGGTGCAGAGAGCAGCAGCGCGGAGCCTTCAGTTTTTTGGATCGCCAGGGACTTTGGAGCAAGCTCACCCAGCACAATATGTAAAAATGTAATAATGGAAAACCCGACAATGACAGACACAGTGGAAATCAGTGTATGATCGGTAACGCCGAGCTGAAACATTAGCGGTTCGACCAGCAGCTCTGAAATGGCCGGCTCACCAACCCAGCCGAGACCCAAAGAGGCGAGGGTAATGCCGAACTGGGTCGCTGACAGGTAGGAATCGAGCTTTTTGTTGACCTTCAGCGCGTATCCAGCCATCTTGTTGCCTTCACTAACGAGCTGGGTCAGCCGGGACTGTCTCACCTTTACCAGCGAGAACTCCGCCGCTACAAATATACCATTCAACAATACAAGCACCAGAACCAGCAAAAGATTAAGCAGCAATCTTCCTATGTCAAATTCCGTATGCACCACTATAACAACGCCTCGTTTCTACAGAGTGATCGCTTTCCTTGATTTAAAATCTACCTCTGGATAATACATATCAGCCACCAAAAGGTTAGGCCCGCAGCAGCCGGCTTCATCACAGTGGCAATTCACTTTCTGATTAAGCGGATGCTTAGTCTGCCACTCGGCGAAAATGTCATCCAGCTTGCTGGTGCTGATGTTGCCAAAGGCGGAAATATCGGCAAAATCCGTGACAAACACATCACCTGTAAATAAATTTACATTCACACGGTTTCTTCCGTCCGGATCATTGCGCAGCGTCACATTCTTCTCGGTACGCAATCTGCGCAGCAGCTTTTGATCCTGCTCCAGGAAGCTGCAGGCAAAAAACGGCAGAGTGCCAAACAGCATCCACATCTCCGGATCGCGGTGATCCAGCAGGGAATGAATGGCATTACCCATCTCCTTCAGAGACAGCACAGGGAGCGAAGAGGCAAAGCTGGAAGCGTACATCGGATGCACCTCATGCCGTCTTGCGCCCATATCGCCAATCAGCTTATGAATTTGAGGCAGCTTGGTGTGTGTACGGTAGTTAATCATAGATTCTGCTGAGATCAGCATACCGTCTTCACTGAGCCGCCGTGAATTCTCAAGCATCGTGTCATATAAACGATACGCCGCTTCACGTGACACCGGATGGCCGCTGTTGGCGAAGCCTACCTCATGGAAGTCGTCTCCGTTCACATAATTGAATGAGATATGCATCACGTCAAGATACGGCAGCAGCTGCTCGTAACGGGCGTAGGGCATAGTCAGATTGGAGTTGATCTGCGAACGTATGCCCCGCTCACGGGCATATTTCAGCAGCGGTACGATGATATTCTCTACCGTCGATGCGCGGAACATCGGCTCCCCGCCGGTAATACTGATCGTTTGCAGATGTTCTACCTGCTCCAGGCGGTCCAGCATATTCTTCAGCGGCAGCATTTCTCCTTCTTTCATCGTCAGGCTGTCGCCAACCGCACAATGTTCACAGCGCATGTTGCATAGATTGGTAACCGTCATCTCCACACTGGTCAATACATGCCGTCCATGCTTGCGCAGTGAAGTAATCGGATCCCATGGATCGTAGCTCGGCGACAGTTCACGGACAGTTGTGGAGGATGGTTCTAATATACTCATTTCTTATTGCTCCTTTAGTGCGTATTCCTTATTATTAACCCAAAATAAATCAAAAAGAACGTTGACTTAACCTATATCATACCACGAGCAGCAAAAAAACTGCACTTTCCGGCAATTATGCCGCTCCAAGCGGTGTAATTGCCGGATCCTTTTGTTGCGGCCCGGGGAACCTTTCTTTAGGAAGAGTATAAAAAACAGCGGGGAAGAAAGCAGGCCGCACCGCTGCGTACCCAGCTTTCTTCCTCGCTGCGAAACGGCAGGAAGCCGAAAAGACAGCTCCCTGCCGCCAACATCCGTTAGGTCACCTTCACCATTGATTGATCCTCATCTGACACGCCGATGATCACAACGGAAAGTGCTCTGCCAAGATCCCGTTCAAAGGGAATAACCGCCTCACCTTCGGGGCCGGCAAATACCCGCACAACCGGCCTGTGAGGGATACTGGGATCAATTTTGACCACGACGCCGCTCTCACCGGTGCTCAGCTTCACTGTGAGCCCAAGCGGGTAGATCGCTACACGGTCTCTGAACAGCTCCAGCTGGTTTTGCTCATACAATGTCCCTGATCCGACATACAGCGCCTCTACTGCCTGATGCGGCAGCATCGCTTTTTTATAGATCCGGTTCGAGGTCATGGCATCATAGGAATCAGCTATCCCCAGCCACTTGGCGTATTCATGAATTTGCGGACCGGTCAGCCCGCGGGGGTAACCGGAGCCGTCAATACGTTCATGATGCTGCAGGGCACAATGCGCCGCGAGCAGCGGGATATTCGGCTCATCCTTGAGAATGCGGTATCCGATTTCAGTGTGAGCCTGCATATGGCGGAATTCCTCGTCGCTGAGCATCCCCGGCTTCTGGATGATTTTGACCGGAATCTGCGTTTTGCCAATGTCATGCAGCAGCGAGCCCAGCCCAATTACCCGCAGCTCCTCTTTGCTGTAGCCATGGGCAATTCCAAGCACCAGCGTATACAGACAGACATTAAGCGAATGGACATACAGATAGTTGTCAGCTGTATGCATATCCGCCAGCATAATCATCGGGTCCTCTAGTGATGACATGTCTTCCAGAATGGAGTCCATCATCTTGGAGAATTTTTTGTCGAGATGATAGAACCCTTTAGTTATGCCGGAAGCACCGGACATATCCTGAAACTGGCTCCTAATGACCTTCAGCGCCTGATTGCGCGTCTCATCATGCAGCATTCCAGTAATTACGATATCTTCCGTGATGGCATCCTCTATATAGATATAGCCGATGTCGATCCTAGCCAGCCGCTTAATTAAGGCATCCGTAAGTTCTATTCCGTCCGCTAACAGAACAAGTCCATCATCATTATAAATTTTTTTACCCAGCTTCATTCCCGCCTGAAGCCGATTCACGGATACTAAACGCACCTTGGCTCACTCCTGCCTTTAACGGTAAATTACTATTCTGTTTCAAAATCCTAGGGTCAACACGCTGTGTCTATACCGTTGCCTTGAGCGATCCGGCAAGAAATTTGTGATGAACGGTTACATCCTTGCCGGTACCAAGTTTTTGGAGATTAACGCATAATAAACAGCCAGAAAACAGCTGCGAGGATAAACCGGTAGATCGCAAAGTGCGTCGGTCTGATCTTTTGAATCAGCTTCATGAACAGAATTACGACCACATAAGCGACTATAAATGAAATTACGAATCCAATGGCAAAATCCCAGATAGTATCACTTGTAAAATACTTGTACGAATCCAGCAGCTCATAACCCGAAGCCGCACACATAATCGGAATGGCGATGAGGAAGGAAAAATCCGCCGAAGCCTTATAGCTGACACCGCTCAGCATACCGCCTGAGATTGTAGATCCGGAGCGGGAGAAGCCGGGCCAGAGTACGGAAATAATCTGATACATGCCGATAGCCAGCGCCTGCCCGTAAGATAGATCATCAAGCTCATGCGCAGTTACACGGATCTTGCGTTTGTTCACCCATTCTGCAACGATCATTAGAATCCCGCCGGCGACCAGGGCCCATAACACCGTCGTAGCCCCGAAAAGCCCCTTGATAAAGTCACGGGCAAAAAATGCCACGGCCAGCGCCGGAGCAATTCCGAGAATGATATGCACCAGATTGAGACGTGAAGCAGGCATCACACCGCCTCTGCCTTGACGGCTGCGTCCGATCCCCAGCAAATTCAGAACCCGCTGGCGGTAGACTAGCGCAATGGCCAGAATCGCACCGAGCTGAATGACAATTTCGTATGTCTTCATTATCGGCTCTTGCTCGTTATAGCCTAATAGTTTCGTGGTAAGAATCATGTGGCCTGTCGATGAAACCGGAATAAACTCCGTAATCCCCTCTACAATAGCCAGAATAATTGCTGTAATAGTATCCATCTTAGCCTCCTGTTCTTGAACATATGAAACTTGTTGCAGCTTGTTGCTCTAGATTTACATATGTAGGTGGTGCCACATTAAGTCGCTCTGCTCTCCCAGCGGACGAGCATACATTCCTCAAGACTTCCCGGACGCTGCAGCTCCATCCGCAACAGATCGCGCAGAAAATGTGGCAGCAGATACACTGTATCACGCCCGTTAGCGATACTCTCATATCCGCTCCGAAAAGTGAACATGTCCAAAGTCCCTACTTCATATTCCCGGCTTTCCTCCAGCGGTTCTCCATCGACAAAAACGGCAATATCGTTATCATAAGGCATGACCGCCGGATCGTACAAGATTTTTAAACCATCCACAGCCAGGCTTCCCAGCACGTTCCCCCGGAAACCATAGCCAAAGATTGCCTTATTACAGAACTCGTCTGACAGGCTTTGTTCAAGCGCCGTGCGGATGTCTTTGCCGGCAAGCTTGATAGTACAAGGATTAATCGGTGAGGGACAGAGCGCATGAAGCATCCCTGCAGTGATATTCCCCTTCGGAAGCGGCCCGAGCAGCTGTCCGGTATTGACTAATGAGATCGGACTGCCTGTGAAACGCCGCACCGCCTGCGCCAGCAGATTGCCAAAGGGTGATTCGCCCTGCAGATCCAGCGGCAGCCCGCGGTCACTGATCGCCACCGTTTCATCAAGCACTTCAAGACCACGCTGCAAATTCATCTTTACGGCAGGAGCAATAACACCCTCGCTAAGATTGGGATCAACAGCAATGCATCCGCCGTTCAAGAACTTGAACGAATCTCCAGGAGCTGTCCGTTCAAACACAAGCCTTCCTACATAGCGGCCGAATTTCCCCGCACCGCATACGGCGGTCCCGTTAATGAGGAGCGGCGTTTCCAGCATATGATGCGTGTGTCCGCCGAGGATCGCATGCACACCTTCCAGCTTCTCCGCCAGCGCCCGGTCTGCAGGCAGGCCAAGGTGAGAGAGAATAATGACAAGGTCGACCTGCGGGGCCAGAAGACGGCACTCCTCACGCAGCGCCTCCTCAGGGTCCATGACATCCCAGCCCATCAAGGAATAGAAGGAAGTGAAAGCTGCCGTAGCTCCCGTAATCCCGATTCTGATGCCTTCCTTTTCCACAATCGTATGGCGTTTGATCCAGTGAGGAGGTTCTCCTGTCGACGAATCCAGGAAATTACAGCACACCACCGGGCACTGTAGGCCGGTAAATACCGCAGACAATGTCTCTTGCGCATCTCCCTGCGAGAAGGTCAGTCCTTCGTTGTTACCGATGGTGACAGCGTCGTATCCGGTCAAGTTAAGAATATCAATGTTCGCCTGGCCCATAGTCCCTTCGGTTTCCACAGCTGCCCGGTCCATATGATCCCCGATATCCACGAGCAACACGGGATCTTCGCCTGCCTCAGCCTTTAGAAGTTCTATCTGCGCAGCAATCGGACTCATCATTTCGAAGTGGCTATGTATATCATTCGTATGAAATATGGTCAATCTTTGCGGCGCGGATTCCATCAGCTTCTATCCCTCCCACCTGTTTAGCCGTTCTGAATGTAGCGGCAGGTGTCTCATCTTATAAGACCTAGCATAACATTTTCAGGGCTAATATGGTATATTTGAATCATTATCAGAACCTACGAGGTGAATAAACCATGCATCTAACTATACGTCTTTTTGCCGGGCTGGCCGAGGTAATCGGCTCTTCCACCCTGTCCTTTCACATTCACGATAACTCCGTAACTGCGGGCCGTTTAAAGGAGCTTCTCTCTGCCTCCTACCCTGATGCGGCGGCACAGATCAGCGTTTCTTTGGTAGCTGTTGACCATGAATACGCTCCTGATGATACTGAGATCTCCGAAGCCTCCGAAGTCGCCCTGATACCTCCCGTTTCCGGAGGAGAAGCCGAACCCTCAAGGAGCGAGACTGAAGATGGTCTGTTCAGTATTACCAGCCTGCCGCTGAATGCA
This sequence comes from Paenibacillus sp. FSL L8-0340, assembly GCF_038593145.1. Classification (NCBI taxonomy): domain Bacteria; kingdom Bacillati; phylum Bacillota; class Bacilli; order Caryophanales; family Paenibacillaceae; genus Paenibacillus; species Paenibacillus sp. FSL L8-0340. The sequence goes on along the minus strand of NZ_CP151967.1, from coordinate 2,198,656 downwards.
GAAGCTCTTCTGGATAAAGTGCTTGACAGCGATCACGGAGCTTCCTTGGTCTTCGTCGGAACTACGCGTGAGATGACCGGAGACCAGCGGACAACAGCGCTCCATTATGAGGCTTACATCCCGATGGCGCTTAGCAAGCTGCAGGAAATCGGCAGGGGGGTTCAGGAACACTGGAACGCCCGTTGCGCCATTGCGCACCGGATAGGACTCGTAGGGCTTAAGGAAGCCAGCGTTATTATTGCGGTGTCAGCGGCGCATAGGGATGTCTGTTACGAAGCGAGCCGCTATGCTATCGAGAAACTGAAAGCCTCCGTTCCCGTGTGGAAAAAGGACATCAATGAATCTGGAGAACAGTGGCTCGGTTCTGACCTAAATGCACAGAAATACCAGATAGATTAACCAGTAATTCAAAACCATTGAATATTGCCGACTTTGTTGCTATGCTGGGAAAAATAGCTAATGTAAGGTGGCATATTCATTGAGAGTACACGTCATGGATCTTAAACCGGGTGATTGCCTGCGGATGGACACCTTTAATTCAAGAGGGCTGCATGTATTACCTAAAGGATCATCTCTCCAGATCGAGGAGATAGCCAAGCTGATACAGCATGGCGTTGATTATGTTGATATCGAGGAGGCGCATGTAGAACCGGTCCCAATCAGCAGGTCTTCCATCATTCAGGCCGTAGCCGCCAACTTTGATACAAGTATTGAAGGCTTCGAATCGGTATATACCGAAGCGTTAACCAAAGGGAGCTTTAATCAAACCGTAGTGGACGATATTCTCCAGCCGTCACTGAACTCCTTAGATAAACACAAGGATGTAGTCTCTCTGCTGCTTCTGCTGGACCGGGATGATAATTACACTTATAACCATTCACTTCAGGTGGGCATGCTTTCTTATTATATCTCCTCATGGCTGGGGTATTCCAAGAAAGAGTGCTACGAAATCGGCCGGGCCGGATACTTGATCGATATCGGAAAATGCCGGATCTCCCCCTCCATTCTGAATAAGCCGGGCAAGCTGTCCCCGGAGGAGTATGATCAAGTCAAATTACATACGATTTACGGTCACGAAATTATCCGCAGCTCCATGAACGATCCTCATACCGCATTGGTTGCCCTGCAGCACCATGAGCGTGAAGACGGCTCCGGGTACCCCAACAGCCTTACGAAATCAGACATCCACCCTTATGCCCAGATTGCTGCCGTAGCTGATATCTACAGCGCAATGACCACTGACCGTGTTTATCAATCTAAGCAAGAACTGATCTCCGTACTGCGAGAAATCAACAATCTCAGCTTCGGCAAGCTTAACGGCAGACCTGTACAAGCCTTTATCCAGCATTTAATGCCTAATTTCATCGGTAAACGTGTGCTGCTGAGCACGGGAGACATGGGTGTCATTGTCATGAACAATCCGCTGGATGTTTTCCGCCCGCTTGTGCAAAGCGAAGGCATATTCCTTGATTTGTCCCGCGAGCGCAAAATCGCGGTGGTTGAAATCTATATGGAATAGTTAACTTTGGTTTAAATATCCCCACGCAAGAAGAGGTTCCCTTTCGCCAAGACCAAGACGGCTGAGGGAACCTCTTCTTTATCATCCATAGTTTAGTGCTTGTGAGCAGCTCACACTTTTACTCCTGAGTCCTACAATTCCTCACCATTGGTGGCGATGACTTTTTTGTACCAGTGGAAGGAATCCTTTCTGGAACGATTCAAGGTACCGTTGCCGTCGTCATCCAGATCAACGTAGATAAATCCGTAACGCTTGGACATTTCAGAAGTGGACATGCTCACCAGGTCAATCGGCCCCCAGCTGGTATAGCCGATCAGCTCAACGCCGTCCAGCACGGCTTCCTTCATTTGAGCAATATGCTGTCTTAAGTAATCAATACGGTAGCTGTCATGGACTGAGCCGTCTTCCTCAACCTTATCATACGCGCCAAGACCATTTTCCACGATGAACAAAGGTTTCTGATAGCGGTCATACATCGTATTCAGCATAATCCGCAGGCCGATGGGATCAATCTGCCAGCCCCATTCCGAAGCCTTCAGGTAAGGGTTCTTCACACCGCCGAACAGATTGCCCTGTGCGCGTTCTCCTTCCGGACTTACAGATACGGTCAGCGTCATGTAATAACTGAAAGCCACATAATCAACGGTGTGAAGTTTCAGAATTTCATCGTCTCCCGGCTCTTTATGAATAACCACATTGTTTTCCTCGAAAAAGCGCTCCATATACTTCGGATATTCCCCGCGGGCATGCACATCCGTAAAGTAGAGATTCATCTGGTTCTCCTGCTGATTCTTCAAGACATCCTCAGGATTGCAGGTATTCGCATAGCTTTCCATCCGGGCCAGCATACAGCCCATCTGCGAACCCGGGATGATCTCATGTACCAGCTTCGTGGCGAGAGAGCTGGCGACAAACTGGTGATGCAGCGCCTGGTAGATCGTCTGCAGCTTGTTCTCTGCCCGGTCGATTACAACGCCGCCGCCCGTGAATGGACTTAGCGTCATCATATTGATCTCGTTGAATGTGATCCAATATTTCACTTTGTCCTTGTAGCGCCGGAATACGGTCTCCGCATAACGGGTGAAGCAAGCGATAACCTCGCGGCCTGCCCAGCCGTTATATTTCTGTGTCAAGCCCAGTGGTGTTTCGTAATGGGCCAGTGTCACAAGCGGCTCGATGCCATATTTATGCAGCTCGTCAAAGACATTGTCATAGAATTGCAGTCCCGCTTCATTCGGCTCGGCATCATCGCCGTTCGGGAAGATGCGCGCCCAGTTGATCGACAGACGGAACACATTGAAGCCCATTTCGGCGAACAAGGCAATGTCCTCTTTATAACGGTGATAGAAGTCCACCCCTTCACGTTTCGGGAAACGTGCGCTGAATTCCCCGGACAAAATCTGTTCAATCCGCTCGGAGGTGATTTCTATAGCATGGTCATTTGTACGCTCGGGCTTAGGCACGTAGGCAACCATATCCGCACTGGACAATCCCTTGCCGTCGGCATCGTAGGCCCCCTCCAGCTGATTCGCGGCTGTAGCGCCACCCCATAAGAAGTTCTGCGGAAATCCTTTTTTGATCACTGTCATGATTTAATCTCCCTCTTTATTAATTGATAATGGTCAACAGCAGGTCGCCATTTTGTACTTTGGCTGCAGTAGTCTTGAGCACATCCAGATAATTTGCAGAGTTGGTCACGATCACTGGTGTTGCAGTCACAAAGCCGGCTTCTCGAATCGCTGCTACATCGAATTCCAGCAGCAGTTGGCCCTGCTCGACCTTATCTCCCTCTTGTACCTGTTTGTCAAAATGTTTTCCTTTGAGCTTCACGGTATTGACCCCCACATGAATCAGCAGCTCGGCGCCGCTCTCGGAGGTAATGCCAATCGCATGCCCTGTCGGGAATACAGTTGTTACGGTCCCCTTCACCGGAGAGGTCAGCCGGCCTGAATCCGGTTCAATGACGATCCCCTGGCCCATGGCTCCGGAGGCAAAAGCTTCGTCCGGCAAAGCTTCCAGCGGCATAAGTGTTCCTGTCAGCGGGCTGACCACCATCTCCTTGTCAATCCGCGAGGGTGACGATGCGGCAACAGGCCCGGGAGCCTCCTCAGCTGGTACTGCAGGATCATCGAATCCGAACACATACACCAGAATAATCGCTAATACAAAAGCAACAACGATACCGATGATAACCCAGGAGAATCCGTCGCCAAAATAGGTCGGCAGAGCCAATAGGCCCGGTAAGGAGAAGCTTATGGCTTTGGCCCCGCCGATAGCGATGATCGCACCACCGATGGCTCCGGAGATGCAGGCATAGATGAACGGTTTCTTCAGCTTCAAGGTGACGCCGTAGATCGTCGGCTCGGTGATCCCGAACACTGCAGCCAGTGTTGAGGAGCCGGACAATGCTTTTAGCTGCGGATTCTTTGATCTCAGGAACACGCCGAATACCGCACCCGCTTGTGACAAGACTGCAGCAGTAAGGATAGGCAGCATAGTGTCATAGCCCAGTGTGGCAATATTGCTGAGCATAACCGGCACGAAACCCCAGTGTACACCGAAGATTACGAACACCTGCCAGAACGCTCCGGCAATGGCACCGGCAACCAATGGACTTAAATTGTAGAGCCAGGTGTAGCCCGAAGCCAGCCCATCACTGATCAATGAGCCTACAGGACCGAAGGCCAGGAAGGTCAGCGGAATAACGATAAGCAGTGCGAACATCGGAACCAGAATATTTCTAACCGATTCATGAATGAACGAGCGGAACCACTTCTCTATATAGGACTGTACCCAGACCGCCAGAATGATCGGAATGACACTGGATGAATAGTTGATCAGTACAACCGGTATGCCCAAGAAGCTGAGCGGGTCCGGTGCGCTGACTGCGGTTATCACTGCCGGATAGACTAAAGCGCCTGCTACAGCAATGGAGACAAATTGATTAGCCTTGAACTTGCGTGCAGCCGTCACTGCCAGAAATACCGGCAGGAAGTAGAATACGCTGTCCGAAGCCGCATTCAGAACCAAATATGTTCCGCTGGCTGCATTAATCCACTCCAGAGATAAAATTAAGGCGAGCAGCCCTTTGAGGATCCCTGCCCCTGCCAGTGCCCCGAGAATCGGGGAAAAGATACTGGAAATGATATCGACGGCTTTGCCCAGAATACTGGTACTCTCTGAAGACTCGTCGGCTTTGCCGGATTTTTCGGCATCCTGGAGTGAGGTTTCCTTCATAATCTGCTCGAACACCTGGCTTACATTGTTGCCTATGACTACCTGAAACTGGCCGCTGTTCTCCACTACAGTGATAACACCTGGAGTTTTCTCCAATGCGGCTTTATCTGCCTTCCTCGAATCCTTCAGCTTAAATCTTAATCTTGTGGCGCAGTGGAACACGGAATTCACATTGTCTTCGCCGCCTACAAGCGTAATAATCTGTTTGGACAAGTCTTTGCTGCTCATATTAGTTTGCTCCTTTACAGCTTTAGAATGTAGATCGTTGCAGCAAGTATAGGTTGTGCCAGCTGTTGACCTTATACTCCTGCAAACAAGAAAAACCTGAACTCACGGCAAAAAGGAAACGTCATCACACGCCCATTTTGCCATCAGTTCAGGTTTTGCCTGCCTTACCAGTAACACCCTGTCAGATGAACACTATTTTGTTTTCACTTTCAACCCAAGCTTTACTCCAGATTGTTGCGTTCCGTTACCCGCTGGATATGGATGGTCAGATATACGTATTCATCCTTGCTTAAGCTTTGGCTATAGGCCTTTTCCAGATAATCATTGATTTTGTTGGCGCATTCAAACGCCTTCACATAAGTCTGCTTAAGCTGATTGTACAAAAAATCCTCCCCGCTGCTGCTGCTCTCCTTCTTCAGTACGCGCATGGAGAAATATTGCAAATGGGTAAGGAACCGCGAATAATTCAGTGAGCTCTCGTCCAGAACGACCTTGTAGTGGTAAGTGACGATATTCAGAATATTCTGAACAATTTCCGTCATCTTGATCGTAGCCTTCATTTCACTGCCGTCCATTCTGGCATTTACCAGATGCAGCGCGATAAACCCGGCTTCATCCTCGCCCAGCGAAAGTCCGGTAGCCCTTTCAATGATCTTCAGCGCATCCATCCCAATGGAGAATTCCTTCTTATAGAAACGTTTAATTTCAAACAGCATCGCATTTTTCAGTGCAATCCCCTTTTCAAAACGTTGGACAGCAAAATGGATATGATCTGTCAGGGTCAGATAGAGATTGTCGCTAAGCTCTGTACCGAGAACTCCATTTGCATAGGTGACAATTTCATTGGCTAATTCCAGATGAGCCACCGGAATGTCATTCAGAAGTTCAGTCAGTCTGGCCGTGAATTGATTTTCGTTCAGCAAAAAGATTTTATCGACCTTTTCCGGATCTACATAGTCTCCGGCTACTTTATTGAAGGAAATTCCCCTGCCCATCACAATGACTTCCTTGCCTTTCTGGTTCTTGGTTAAGAGCACATTGTTGTTAAGTATCTTCTCTATAATCATCTGTTGATCACCCCCCGACATATAGTTTGTACAAAAAAAGCCTAAGCTGATCCCAATATCATTAAAAAATGATACTCGCATCAACTTAGGCATTGCCCGCCTTACCGGTCACAATCCTGTATTACTGTTATTGTAGCACAAAAAAAAGCGATTTCAAGATTTTTGTGTTCTTTTAGTCAAAATTTTATTATTCCCGGTGATTCTGCATGGTTTGGATTAACCACCGCATGGCGAGGCTTAAAAAGAGGCAGTAATTGAGTTGTTTGCGAAATGCTCACTACCTTAGAGGAGGAATACCAATGCTACCGGTTCATCAGCGTCTAGCAGAGCTTTATACTGCAAGCTGCAGGCGCCCGCTAACGGCGGCCGAAGAAGCCGAGCAGCGCCATTGCCTGCAGGTGAACACCATGTATTGCTGGGAGATGGCAAGACTAACCCATGAAGCTGTTCTTGCTGCGCATACGGAGGACACCGAATGGCAGCAGGAGATCAGCGCACAGATGTTTGAAGTGCGTATTTCCGGTAAAGTTGGGAAACGTCGCAATTAGGCATCCCTTCTTATCCGCTATTGTATATAGGATAATCCAAAAAAAGAGCAGCCCCTCCAGCAATTCTCATGGATGGGCTGCTCTTACTTCTATAAGAAGCGGAACTGCGCTTCGATTAAACCGTTATAAATGCCATCTCTCGCGGTAAGCTCGGCATGATTGCCTTCTTCCTTGATCTCCCCGTGATCCAGCACGATAATTTTATCGGCGTGGCGGATCGTTGACAGACGGTGGGCCACGATAAAGGAGGTGCGGCCCTGCAGCAGAATCTTCAGCGCTTCCTGAATTTTGATCTCCGTCTCGGTATCAATACTCGCCGTAGCTTCATCCAGGATCAGAATACGCGGATCGGCCAGGAGTGCCCGGGCAAAGGAAAGCAGCTGACGCTGACCCATGGACAGCGCACTCCCCCGCTCCTCCACCTCAGTTTCGTAACCGCCGGGCAGTTTCATGATGAAGTCATGGGCATCCACTGCCTTGGCGACCTCCTCAACCTCCTTGTCGGTGGCATCCAGCCGCCCGAAACGGATGTTGTCGCGGATCGTTCCTGAGAAGATAAACGTATCCTGCAGCACGATACCGATCTGCTCCCGGAGACTCTGCAGGGTAACCTCACGGACATCCTTGCCGTCGATAGTAATATCGCCGCTCTTAATGTCATAGAACCGGCCGATCAGGTTAATGATCGTACTTTTGCCGGAACCCGTGTGGCCCACAAGCGCGATCGACTGGCCGGCCTTGACGTTCAGATCAATCCCTTTCAGCGCCGCACGGCCCTTTTCATATTCGAAGATGACCTTGTTAAAGCGGATATCCCCTTGAATCTTCGGCAGCGGTGTTGCCCCCGGTTTATCCTGAACCGAAGGCTGCTCATCCAGATACTCAAAGATCCGTTCTGAAGACGCCATAGCCACCAGCAGCTGATTGTACATCTGGCCCAAGCGGTTGATCGGGTCCCAGAAGTTGCTCACATACGTACTGAATGCCACCAGGTAACCGACGGTCAGCTCTCCGGATTGGATTAAGTATGCCCCCAACCAGAACAGGATCATGGTGCCGAACCCGCCTGTTATTTCAATAATCGGGCCAAAAGCCTGGTTCATCGCTGAAGCCTTGTTCCACGATTTCCGGCTGTCCATATTCATGGCATCAAAGTAATGCATATTTTCCTGTTCCTGTGTGTAGGCCTGAGTGACCCGGATACCTTGGATCGATTCATTTAAATGTGAATTGATCCGCGAGTTCTTCATCCGCACATCCTGCCAGGCAATCCGGATCTTCTGCCGCAGCTTGGTTGAAACCAGGAACATAACCGGCACCGTAACCATCACGGCAAGCCCAAGTTTCCAGTTAATCAGCAGCAGAATCACGGTAATGCCGACCAGCTGTACACAGTCGATCATTAAATTGACGACTCCGTTGGTGAACAGATCCTGCAAAGAGTTAATATCATTCGTTACCCGTACCAGTACCGAGCCGGCCGGACGTTTATCGAAAAAGTTAAAAGATAACTTCTGGATATGCCGGAACAGATCCGAGCGCAAATCATAAATAACCCGTTGGCCGATAACATTAGTATATTTGATCCGGTACACCCCTGCGATCCACTGGATCAGGTACAGTACAATTACACTTACCGTAAGTGTGTACAGTAACGTTAAGCTGGGGTTCCCCTCTTTCGGAGCAATTGCCTTGTCAATAGCCATACTGGTCAGAAAAGGGACCGTGAGCTTCGTGACTGTGCCCAGAACCATCAGTGCGGAGACGAGCGGAAGCATCTGCTTCGCGTAAGGCTTCATATATCCGAACAATCTCGTGAACTGCTTCCAGTCAAAGGATTTGTCGATCTGGTCGTCATCCTTGTATACAAAGCGTTCCTCAAGCGTCTGTTCCTCGGTTTTATTGTGCTTTGCACTAGCCGCTGTGGCTTGTTTGGCTTCAAGCTTCATGCTGAATCCCCTCCCCTCTCACCGTATTCCGGGACAGATAATCGGCGTATTGAATCCGGTATACATCCTGATACGGGCCGGGAACTTCAATCAGCTCCGCATGCGTTCCCTTTTGAACCATCCGTCCTTCATCCATCACGATGATCTGGTCGGCATGACGCAGCGAGGAAATCCGGTGGGCAATGATCAGCGTGGTCCGTCCGCGCATAACCTCTTGGAAGCCAGTCTGGATCTCATGTTCTGTCTCCATATCCACGGCACTCGTGGCATCATCCAGAATGAGGATACGCGGATTCTTGAGCAAAGCACGGGCGATAGCAATCCGCTGCTTCTGTCCGCCCGAAAGTCCCATCCCCCGCTCGCCGACAACCGTGTCATATCCATCAGGCATCTCCATGATAAAATCATGCGCTTTGGCAAGCTGTGCCGCCCGGATGATTTCCTCCATGCTCACATTTTTGAGGCCGTAAGAGATATTATTACGGATAGAAGAGGAGAACAGGAACGTCTCCTGAAACACTGTCGAAATCTGCGAACGCAGGCTGCGAATATTGTATTCCCGGATATCCACGCCATCCAGTGTAATGCTTCCTTTATTTACGTCATAGGCGCGCATCATCAACTGGGTAATCGTCGATTTGCCTGAGCCGGTACCGCCAAGGAACCCGATAACCGCACCCGGCTTCGCTTCGAAATCAATGTCCTTTACAGCCGGCATTTTATTCCCGTACGCAAATGTAACATGGTCGAAAATGACCTCGCCCCGTACCTCGGAGGATACTAGCTCGCGGGCATTCTCCTTATCCTTTACATCAATCTGCTGGTTAAGCACTTCAAGTACACGTTCTCCCGAAGCTTTGGATTGCGTATAGTTGTTGATATGGAAGCCAAGACCCCAGACCGGACCGATAATATACCAGATCAGACTGAAGAAGGCGACCAGTTCACCCAGTGACATGTGGCCCTTGATGACCAGCGTTCCGCCGACACCGAGCAGAATGGCTATACTGACGGAGGCCAGAAGCTCCATGACGGGGAAAAATTTGCTCCACAGCTCGGCGGCAAAAATCTGGTTATCCTTATAACGTTCATTACGGTGCGAAAATTTCTCAACTTCATAAGCCTCTCTGGCAAACGATTTGACCGTCCGTACCCCTGTAATATTCTCTTGAACAGCCGTGGTCAGAGAGCTGAGGGCAAGCCGCATCTCCTGAAAGGCTGGATGAATTTTCGATTCGAATCTGAGTGCTACTGCAGCCAGAAAAGGCATAGTGATCAGTGTGACGAGCGTAAGCTGCCAGTTGATCGTGAACATCATAATAGACCCAAACAGCACCATAAAAAATACATTCAGCAATTGGGCGAAGCCGAAGCCGATGAAATTCCGGATCGCTTCAAGGTCCCCGGTCAGCCGGGACATCAAGTCGCCAGTCTTTGCCGTATCATAGTAGCGGAAAGACAGAAATTGCAGCTTCTCATAGCAGGCATTGCGCAGCCGGTAGGCCAGAAAATTACCCAGCCGTCCTCCAAAAAAACCATGCGCAAACTGCAGGCAAGCTTTGACGATTACCACGGCCAGTACAGATAGAGCGAGTACGGGCACCTCAGTAAACTTCAGGGGAACAATCACATCATCAATTAACCTTCGTAGCAAATTCGGGGTAATAAGCCCCACTGCAGTTGCGGCAGCCAAGCATAAAATCGACAGAATCAGATAGTGCAGCTTCTCCCGATAAAAGCCCCGCAGTTGCCTGAGAACATCCATATCTCTCCTCCTTAAAGCTTTACGAAGTAAAGCTTACTTCGTAAGCATGAACTTGTTCCTACTGGGCGGCGCCTGCCCCGTAAGATACATTTGGCTTGCGATGCAAATCTCACATCGCAAGCCAGCTTTTTTAGCGCTTCCATTTTAGGGACTTTAAGCAGTTTATCACCCATATTTTAATGCGGCAAAGGGTAGAATACGCCGTTTTCCACGTTTTTCCCGAATAAAGGTGGCTTATATGATGATAAAAGGACACCTATAGCTTTAATTGCTTCCATTTCCTCGCAAATACTGTTCAATTAAGCAAACACAAGATTCGGGGTGTATTTTTATGCATATTTCATCCATTTCCGTGAAGCTTGTTACAACAAAAAAAACGCAACAGCCAAAACATGGGGTTCATGTTCCAGCGGTAGCGTTTTTGCATTGCATTTTGCTGTTTCCTCAGCTGTACAGCTCTTAGTTCTTTGCAGGCCGGTAGCAGACTACTGCCACACCGGAAGAGAAACGCTTAGTCTGCACCAACTCAAAACCCTGCTTCTCCAGCCCTTCTCCAAAGAGACGTTTGCCCTTGCCCAGCACCACCGGAAACACCATCAACCGGTACTCATCCACGAGACCCAGCGAGATCAGGGACTGCACAAGCGTGCAGCTGCCAAACACGAGAATGTCTTTGCCGGGCTGCTCTTTCAGCTTCGTGATTTCTTCCACCAGATTGTTCTTAATCAGAGATGAATTGTTCCACCCGGCTTCTGTCAGGGTTGTGGAGATTACATGTTTGGCATAACCATTCATCATCTCGCCGTATTCCCCGGTCTGCTCCAGCATATTAGGCCAGGCAGCCGCAAAGCCTTCATAGGTTACGCGCCCCAGCAGCAGCGCGTCGGCAGCTTTTAACTCCGCGAATTTAAACTGATCCTGCTCATCCGAGCTGTATTGAAAGGTCCACTGCGGGTCCTCCATTACACCGTCAACAGTTAAAAATTCAGACACAATCAAGTTTCTCATGTGGGCCTCCTGGATACGTAGTGGGCAAAAGCAAAACATGTGCCCGGCAGCCCTGAAAAATGAGAACATCAGGGCTGCTGCGGACACACATTATGGTGATAACTATAAATACTAATTTAAATTGTGGGAAGGTGAAAACCTTAGTACAACAAGGTTATCCGATACTTCCTTCCATCTCGAATTTGATGAGACGGTTCATTTCGACTGCATATTCCATCGGCAGTTCTTTGGTGAACGGCTCGATGAAGCCCATGACGATCATCTGTGTGGCTTCGGCTTCCGTGAGACCGCGGCTCATCAGATAGAACAGCTGCTCTTCGGAAACTTTGGATACCGTGGCTTCATGCTCCAGCACGATATTATCGTTCATGATCTCATTGTATGGAATCGTGTCCGAAGTAGACTGGTTATCCAGAATGAGCGTATCACATTTGATATTCGATTTCGCACCATCCGCCTGACGGCCGAAGGAAGCGAGTCCGCGGTAAGTTACCTTGCCGCCGTGCTTGCTGATTGATTTGGATACGATCGTCGAAGTCGTGTCCGGTGCCAAGTGGATCATCTTGGCGCCTGCATCCTGGTGCTGGCCTTTGCCTGCCACGGCAATCGACAATACGGAACCTTTGGCTCCGCGGCCTTTCAACACAACTGCAGGATATTTCATCGTCAGCTTGGAACCAATGTTGCCGTCCACCCATTCCATGGTGGCATTCTCTTCGGCAACCGCACGTTTGGTTACGAGATTGTAGATATTTGGTGCCCAGTTCTGAATAGTAGTATACCGAACACGGGAGTTCTTCATACACAGAATTTCAACAACGGCACTATGCAGGGAATTGGTGCTGTAGATTGGTGCGGTACAGCCTTCTACGTAATGCACGAAGCTGTCTTCATCCGCGAGGATCAGCGTACGCTCGAACTGACCCATGTTCTCGGAGTTAATACGGAAGTAAGCCTGCAGAGGCACTTCGCATTTCACACCCTTAGGTACGTAGATAAAGCTGCCGCCCGACCACACGGCACTGTTCAATGCAGCAAACTTATTGTCTGTCGGCGGAATGATCGTTCCGAAGAATTTCTTTAACAGCTCAGGATGCTCACGCAGCGCAGTATCGGTATCGGTGAAGATTACCCCTTGGTCTTCAAGGCTCTTCTGCATGCTGTGATAAACAACCTCAGATTCATATTGTGCCGATACACCGGCGAGGAACTTCTGCTCCGCTTCCGGAATACCCAGCTTATCGAAGGTTTCTTTAATCTCGGAAGGAACTTCCTCCCAAGTTTTTCCTTGCTTCTCGGAAGGTCTTACATAGTACTGAATGTCTTCGAAATCCAGATCATCCATGTTGCCGCCCCACTGAGGCATCGGCATCTTGCGGAATTGCTCCAGAGCCTTCAGGCGGAAGTTCAGCATCCATTCCGGCTCGTTTTTGATTGCGGAGATTTCCTTCACAATTTCGGCCGTAAGTCCTTTACCAGACTGAAATATCGACTTGTGCTCATCACGGAACCCGTACTGGTATTCCTCCATATCAGGCGCTTTCTTAGCCATGGTGTCAGCCTCCTTGTTATCTAATGTTGTTGGTGTTCTTCTTCGACGTCTATTCCTTTGCGAAGCGCGTTCCATGCCAGTGTGGCACATTTGATCCGCGCCGGAAATTTATTAACACCGGAAAGGGCTTCTATATCTTCATAGTCTCCGAAATCTACTGTCTCACCCTTCATCAGGGAGGAGAACTTGTCAGCAAGCTCAAGCGCATGCTCTATAGTCTGTCCTTTGACAGCTTCCGTCATCATGGAAGCCGACGACATGCTGATCGAACAGCCTTCGCCGCTATACCGGGCATCTTTGACGATGCCGTCCTCTACCTTAAGCTGCAGCGTAATGCGGTCGCCACAGGTCGGGTTGTTCAGCTCAATCTTCACAGCGTCGTCTGCAAATGAACCACGGTTCCGGGGATTTTTATAATGATCCATAATTACGCGTCTATACAAGTCATCCAAGTTCATAGGCGAAATACTCCTTTGCCTTGATTAAAGCTTGGACCAGCGCATCTACATCCTGTTCCGTATTGTAGAGGTAGAAGCTGGCCCGTGCCGTTGAGCTGACCTCAAGCCAGCGCATCAGCGGTTGGCAGCAATGATGGCCGGCGCGGACGGCAATACCTTCCGCATCCAGCACCGTCGCCACATCATGCGGATGCACATCACCCAGATTGAATGTGACTACACCCACCTGACGATTACGCGGGCCATACAGCGTCAAGCCGTCAACTGCTGCAAGACGCTGCTCCGCGTAAGCGGCAAGCTGGATTTCATGACGGTGAACTTCATCCAGTCCGATCTCCTGCAGGAAATCAATTGCTGCTCCCAATCCGACGGCACCGGCGATAATCGGTGTCCCGCCTTCGAACTTCCAAGGCAGCTCTTTCCAAGTAGATTCATAAAGACCGACGTCATCAATCATCTCGCCGCCGAACTCAACCGGCTCCATAGCTTCCAGCAATGCCTTCTTGCCGTACAAAGCACCGATGCCGGTCGGGGCCAGCATCTTGTGACCGGAGAACGCATAGAAATCGCAATCCAGCTCCTGGACATCGACCTTCATATGCGGAGTGCTCTGTGCTCCGTCCACCACGATAACTGCACCCTTGCGGTGAGCAATAGCTGCAAGCTCTTTCACCGGATGGGTAACCCCCATAACATTGGATACATACGCGATGGCTACGATTTTGGTCTTGTCCGTAATCGTATTCTCGGCATCCTCCAGTGTGATCGTTCCATCCTTCTGCAGCGGTAGAAATTTCAGGGTTGCCCCAGTCTTTTTGGCCAACTGCTGCCATGGAATAAAGTTGCTGTGATGCTCCATCTGGGTGATAATAATTTCGTCGCCTTCACTAAGAACAGCAGGGCCGTAAGAAGAAGCCACTATATTTAACGCTGTCGTTGTGCCGCGGGTAAAGATAATTTCCTTCGTGCTGCGGGCATGAATGAACTTTGCAACCTTCTCGCGGGCTCCCTCATAAGCATCCGTAGCCCGGCTGCCCAAGGTATGCACACCGCGGTGGACATTGGCGTTATCCCATTCATAATAGGATTTCACCGCTTCGATGACTTGGCGCGGTTTCTGTGAAGTTGCCGCACTGTCCAGATAAACCAGCGGATGGCCGTTAATCTTTTGATTCAGGATGGGAAATTGCTCCCGGATGTTACTGTTAATCATTGGCCTAACTTCCTTTCCACAAGAGATTGGAGCTGATTGCGCAGTCCCTCCAGTGGAATTTGCGACACTACAGGTGCCAGGAAGCCGTATATGATCAGTGTTTCTGCATCGTGCCGTGTAATTCCGCGGGACATCAGGTAATACACTTGCTCGTAATTGACCCGTCCTACGGAAGCGGCATGGCCGGCTGTTACATCATCTTCATCTATAAGAAGGATCGGGTTGGCGTCGCCGCGTGCTTTCGGGCTCAGCATCAGAACCTTCTCGGTCTGCTGTCCATCGGCTCTTGTCGCGCCTTTTTCGATCTTCGTAATTCCGTTAATAATAGAAGTCGCAGAATCCCGCATAACAGCACGGGTAATCATGTCACTTGGCGTATTCTTGCCGAAGTGCTGCGCCTGAGTCGTATAGTTCAGCTTCTGTGAACCCGACCCTACCGCGATCACTTTGGCATCGGAGCTTGAGCCATTGCCCTTCAGCACCGACTTCGTGTCACTCGCTGTATCGCCGTAATTCATTTCACCGACAATCCACTCAATAGTTCCATCGTTCTCAACCACTGCACGGCGGTAGGTCACATCCGTAGTGTCCACGCCAAGCTGATGTACCGAGGCAAAGCGCACTTTGGCGCCTGCACCTACAAATACTTCAACCGCACCGTTATGCAGTCCGGCTTCCGTTTTGTCGGATACATAGTTATCTACGTAGGTTACTGAGCTGTTCGATTCGGCAACCAGCAGAATATGCGGAACGAAAGCAGCTTCTGCGTCGTCCGTCAGCAGCACCGCTTGCAGCGGAGTGTCGATAACCACATTCTTGGGAACATAGAGGAATACTCCGCCGTTCCACAGGGCGGCATGAAGTGCAGCAATGGAATGCTCGTCTGGCAGCACAGCCTTATGCAGATAACGCTGCACAAGATCTCCATGCTCTTTGACTGCTGTCTGCAAATCGGTAAAAATCACGCCTTGCGCAGCAAGCTCAGGAGCAAGCCGTGTATAAACAGCGCCTGAATTGCGTTGAATAATCAGACTGCCTTCCTCCTGACCCTGAATTAGGGCCGTTATGGAAGCAGGGGCTTCACTAAGTGCTGTAAAAGGCTGGCTGGCTTTGTAGGTTCCATAGTTGTTCACGTTCCAGCGTTCAATCCGTGTCTTTTCCAGTTTCGGCAGCTCCAAGCCTGCTGCCAGTTCCAGCGCCTTTAGCCGGCTGTCCTTCAGCCAGCTTGGCTCGCCGCTGCTCTGCGATAATTCGCTGAGACGTCCGGCATCCACCGGAAGAATGGTTTGCGTCGTCATAAGTGGTTTCCTCCTTCCTGGCGTCTCTTTAAGCTTCCTGTCCTACAGTTTCATCTTCAATGCCTAGTTCTTCTTTAACCCATTCATAACCTTCTGCTTCCAGACGCTGCGCGAGCTCAGGTCCGCCGGATTTCACAATGCGGCCCTGCATCATAACATGCACGTAATCAGGCGTGATGTAGTTCAGCAGACGCTGATAGTGGGTAATAACCAGGAAACCGCGTTCCGGGCTGCGCATCGAGTTTACACCTTCAGCGACAATTTTGAGTGCATCAATATCAAGGCCGGAGTCAATTTCGTCAAGAATGACGATCTTCGGATCCAGCATCATCATTTGGAGAATTTCGTTGCGTTTCTTCTCGCCGCCGGAGAAGCCTTCGTTCAGATAACGGTGCAGGAATTCCGGATTCATATCCAGTTCCTTCATCTTAGCTTCCATCTGACGGATGAAACGGATGAGGGAGATTTCACTGCCTTCTTCACGGCGCGAATTAATGGCGCTGCGCAGAAAGTCGGAGTTGGTTACTCCGCTGATCTCACTTGGATATTGCATAGCCAGGAACAAACCGGCGCGCGCGCGTTCATCTACTGCCATCTCCAGCAGGTCTTCACCTTCCAGCACAGCTGTGCCTTCAGTTACTATATACTTTGGATGACCCATGAGCGCGGAAGCCAGTGTACTTTTACCTGTACCGTTCGGACCCATGATAGCGTGAATTTCGCCGCCCTTCATCTGAAGATTGATGCCCTTCAGAATTTCTTTTCCTTCGATTGTCGCTTTTAGTCCTTCAATGACAAAATCTGCTGCCATAATAATTATTCCCTCCACTCATCAATTTGCAAAATCAGAAAGCTGTATTAAAACAGGGGGTCCCTGTTTACCAGCACAATTAGATTTTATATCACATTATAATTATTATAAAGTGAATCACAATGATTATCAATGATTCTCACTAATTTTATTACAAAGGAAGTTTTTTTACAAATATCTATTTTCAATTTTCATCCCCGTCATCCACGTTTAGCGCTTTCTCAGCCTGTTACTGTCCAAGGGCAGAGATGATTTCCTCTTTCCTGATCCGGAACTCTTCGTCGCCCAGAACCGGGCGCATGTTTCCGGCTTCAGGCGGGGACTCCAGTTCAATCCAGGAGCGGCAGCCTGAATACTCCGGCCGCACTTGAATAATGACAGGAGCCTCTGGCACGTATACACGTAGCAGCAGGACATGAAGCGGTTCCTTCGCTTTCCAGCGCAATCTTTCGGACGCAAGTCCTTCGCTCCAGATGTGATAGGGGTACAGCCGTTCCAGCTGATTCAAATCACGAACCTCCAGATCAGCAGCCACTTCAGCGTATGCATTCAATGAAATCACAGCGGAGTCAGCGCCGCCTGCTTCCAGTGTCTGGCCGACGAGCGGGCGGTATGACTCCTTCAGCAGTTCGGCTCGCTGGTGTTCATAAGTGGGATAGAGATAGAACGAAGGGCTTTTAAGTTCAAAACGCCGTGTTTCTTCCTCTATCCCCCCTTTACGCATCAGCATAATCATCCGTCCTTCTGTCAGCGCTTGTATGGCTGAGGCCCATTCTTTTAAAGCTACGGGGTTGGCGTTCAAGGACATTCACTCCTTCCTTCCAGTTATCCTGTTCAAAATCATTATCTTCACTATAAATTATATCCATTGCCGCAGGAGTCTACAAATTTCGCAGACTGCCAACGCTCATGCCGCAGTAACACAAAAACAAAGCCCCCGCACAGGAGGCTTTGCAGAATTTCAAATGTAATTTCGGGTCAGGCTGAAATCAGCCCAGGAACGAGCGCAGCATCCATTGCTGCTTCTCCAGGTCGGAGCGGATCTTGATGAACAAATCGGCTGTCGGCTGATCGCTGGCGTTCTCCGCAAGCTCAATGCCTTCCGTAAGTTCTTCGGATACCGTAGCAAAATCTTCAATGAGGGATTGGACCATGCCCCGGGCATCTTCTTTGCCCGTTGCTTCCTGAATGGTGGCAATCTCCAGATATTCTTTCATTGTAGCTGCAGGGCTGCCTTTGATACTCAGCAGGCGTTCAGCAACTTCGTCCATTTTCAGCGTAATATCATTATAAAGCTCTTCAAATTTCACATGCAGGGCGAAAAATTGTTCGCCTTTGACATACCAGTGAAAGTTATGAACTTTAACATACAATACGTTCAGGTTCGCAACTTGACGGTTGAGGACTTGTTCCAATGATGCAGTGTTTACTTTATTAGATGCTTTAGCCATGATATGATCCCATCCTTATCCATAGTTTAGCCGGCTGCTTGTCCAAGGTCCGGCCTTGCAATTGTCTATACTTACTTTACCCTTCCAGCGGTTAGCCGAAACAAAATGGTGGCCACACCTGCAGTGAAAACGAGCTCTCTCCGAGGGCTTTAACCAACTCCTTATCCGTAGGATGACCAAGATTGCCCGCCTTATGCCCTTTAACTGCCCGCATAAGTGGAAACGGCTTCGCCGTCCTCAAAAAGACGGTATCCGTTTCAGCTAGAAATAGAAGGATAATTTATAGCGTAAAGCATATAAATGCTTATATTTCAACAAAAGGGCCCCCAGAGGGCCCCGTGCAACACGCCTAATCATTACGTTCATTACCGCTCAGAGCATGCGGAGCAATGCCTCACTGCCTGCCATCCCCGGCACAATCCCAAGATTTTCCGCTTCTATAGTAACAGACTCCAGCGGAGCTGCCAGGAGCTGCGCCAATGTGCGTACGCCTACGGCCCGTGCGGCAATAATCTGCCGGTCACTAAGCATCTTATTCAGCAGTCCCACATCCAGCGCTCCGCACATAATATACCCTCGGCTTGTGCTGATGGTGAGCAGCGTTGTTTTGGGAAGTTTCACCTCGACTCCAACAAAGGTGTGATCTCCGATCTGAATAGGTTCTATGGTAACCAATAGCAGCGCCTCCTTTTTTCGTCATCCACGCTCTATGTGTATGCGGAGCCCTTTTGCTGTGTGTGGACGATGGTCCTATATCCCAATAAAATACAGAGACTTTAAGCCTTATTTCCAAGCAAAGAAGTATATGATTATTGTTTATTTAATGGTATAGTTTATTTACTTTAGGAATCGATTTAGTAAAAAGCTGGGGGATTTATGGACAAAAAACTACAACACACGGACGGAAATTATTTATTTAACGTCGACATCCTGATTAATGCCCGTACCAACCCGCTTGCACTGCAATATTTACTTGAAATGTTGAACAACAGCGACAAAATCACAGATTTCAACATTAACTCAGGTCTTGAGCTGGGAAGAACCATTGACAACCTTCTACGTTCTGCGAAGATAGCTCTGCAACAAGAGTCAGCCCCTCCAGTTCCATTTAAATTGCCAGTGAAGCCGGCGGACAAACAACCGGAAAAAACCGCAGAGGATAAGCCCTCAGTGGAAAGCCGTGCGGATGCTTATGGTAAGATCAGACAGTACATTCAGAACAATCAACTGGTCCGTATCCGGACGAACCGTCATGGCAAGCAGATGTCCATGCCCTGCCGTATCCTTAATTTTGATGAAGCGGCCAACTCGATAAGCATCTACCACGTGGATGAGAAACAGGTCTATACCTTTAACCTCAATGAAATTGACGAATTTCATTAGCACGAACCTGTGAAGCACAAACAAGCACCCTACCGGAATGGCATTCCGTGAAAGGTGCTTGTTTTATTTGCTTATGCATCCGGTTGACTTCAGTCAGTTCTTGCGGGAAAGGGCTTCCCAGGCCAGACATATCCAGCCGGCAATAAAACAAACGCCGCCGAGCGGGGTAACCGCTCCAAGGATTTTGATCCCGGTAATACTCAGTACGTACAAGCTGCCGGAGAAGAGAACAATTCCTGCGATCAGCAGCCTGCCGCTCCAGCGCAGGCGGACACTCTCTCCCCATTGTCCTGCAATAATCGCGACCAATATCAGTCCCAGTGCATGAATCATATGATAATGCACACCGGTTTCATACACCTTCATGTAATCCTCGCTGATCGAAGCCTTCAGCATATGCGCTCCGAATGCGCCGATCCCCACTGCCAGCATAGCCAGCAAAGCTCCCCAGGCGATAAATCTCCGTTGCATAATCAGAACACAACTCCTTATTATTGGACTTCCCCTATCTTACCTTATCGGCAGGGGGCAATTCCAGCGGAGTTCCGGGATTATTTCAATGTGGGACTTGCATTTGAAGCGTTCTTATGAAAAAGTGGATAGTATCAAGAAACCATTCTTTTACAAGGAGCGCATTTTTATTATGGACTATAATTCTCCACCAAAATCCGACGCACAGGAAACCGGGCAGAACAGCCTATTTCCAGGGCAAAATGATCTGTTAAAACCAGAAGTACCTTACACCTACCAAGCGAATAAACGTGATTTCCAACATTCCGGCCCCGGTATCGCCTCTTTCGTGATCGCGCTGGTCACGTTTATCGGTTATGCCATTACTTTTGTGGTGGTAGGGAAGCAGGCTTCTTCCATTCTTAGTGAAAGCAACAGCGGCATCAATGAGTCTGCAGGAACCTTCATGTTTCTGGGAGTGACCGTTTTGATACTTGCAGCTGTTAATGTAATCGGAGCAGTTGTCGGAATTATCGGGCTGACTCTCCGCAACCGCCGCAAAGTGTTCGCCGTCATCGGCACCATTATCAATGCTATCATCCTTCTGTTGTTCATGCTGCTCATTTCTACCATTCTGGTCAATGCCGGCTCCTACTGATTATCCCGCTATTTACTTTCAATAATAGAGAAGAGCCACTCCCGGAGCTGTTCGTGGAGTGGCTCTTCTTTTATTTAATATTGCAACTTAAGCTGAAATGCAGACACTGCTAACGGCTTACGATGGAATCCAGCGACGCGTAAACATGTGGACCGAAGCCTTCCGAGGCCTCTCTCTGTGGAATATTGAGCTTGATCATGTAGCCCTGGCCATCAATTTCCTTGACGGTCGTTTGCCGGGTCAGGCCGGAACCTGTTGCGGTCAAATATAAACGCAGGCCAGACATTCTGAGGTCACGCTCTTCCTTGCTGAGTGCTGTCACCTTTCCAGTGGCAGACAATTCCTTTTGGGCTTTCTGCTCCAAAATATCGAGATTAAAATCAGAAGGTAATTTCTCAATTTGGGCGTAATAATCAGGATCCACCTTCATAGATAACCGGTTGCTTGCCGAATCAAAGGTAAAGATATCAAATACATAAAGCGAATAACCTTCTCCTTCCGCAAGCGTGGCAGTCTTCTCTTCCGCCATGCCTTCCAGCGTAAGCTTCATGGTTCGGGTCTCCGGCAGTGTGGTCACCGGAGCTGCCCCTTCTTCCGCCTTAGACAGCTTGGAAAGAATCCGCTGGACGACAGAAGGATCACCCTCCACCGGCTTTTCTACATATTCAAAAACTACAGGGTCCTCCATCTCAAGACCTTCAAGCACACTCTCGGTGCCAGCACCCAGTTCGAAAGCGGTAGGGCCCTCTTCCGTTTCTATTTCAATCGAATGACTGTCAATTTGACCGACATAGCTGCCGGTTCCTTGGATGACCTGTGCTTCAGCAGTAGCGGTAGGACTAGGTACAGGCGCTGCTGTGTTTGCCGCAGGTGAAGGAGAAACCGTTGCCGAAGGCTCACCCGGAGCCTCAGCAGGAGTGTTGCCTCCGCAAGCGGTTAATGTCAGCATCAATACAGCGACTGCCGCAATAGCCGGTAATGAACGTTGTGATTTCATGTTGACTGCCTCCTCATAGACGTGCGGTATGGTCAATATCTGCTTGCTACCCTTATTAACGTTTAACCCATAGTCGGGGTTGCATAAACTTTGCCGAAATTGATGGGGAGCGCACTAGAAGTATATGCGGCGGCATTTCTTCAGTTCATCATCCGGTACCCGGACAGCTTTTTCATTGCGCACAGTAGGCAATTTCCCCATTAACCACAGTCATCTGTACTTTCACCTGCAGCAGTTCTTCGGGATCGCTCAGCACGTCACGGTCAATTACCGTGAAGTCCCCCTGCAAGCCCAGTGCGATACGTCCGCGTTCACGCGCTTCTCCCGCGGCAGCCGCACTGCCCGTTGTGAACAGACCTACCGCCTCCGGGATGCTCAGCTTCTCACCCGGCAAGTAGCCCTCATGGGATTCCCCCGGCTTGCGCCGGGTAACGGCAGCGTGCAGGCCAAGAAATGGATTCAGCGGCTCAATCGGCGCGTCACTGCCACCGGCACAGGTAATTCCGGCCTTCATCAGCTTATTCCAGGCATACAGATGCCCTGTTCTTGCCGGGCCTACCCGTTCCAGCACCCAGGGAAAGTCACTGGCCACAAAACGCGGCTGGATATCGGCAATGAGCCGAAGTCCGCGCATTTGCTCCACCAGCGCGCCATTCAGCACCTGGGCATGTATGAAGCGGTCCGGCAGGTCGGCTTCCGGAGACAGCCGGTGATGGTCCATCGCAGCCAGCGTCATCCGGGCAGCCGCATCTCCGATCGCATGCACAGCTACCGGGAATGACAGCCGTCTCGCCGCACCGACAATTTCATTCAGCTTTTCCTGTGTATGGATCGCGATGCCGCATGTATCCGGGGCATCGCTGTAAGGCTGCTCCAACAGTGCAGTCCGTCCGCCGATGGCACCGTCGGCGAACAGCTTGACCGCACCAAGCCGCAGCCACTCATCACCGATGCCCGCCTGCAGCCGCAGCTCCTCCACCTCCTGCAGATAGCCATAGTACAGCAGCTGGTGTGTGCGGAAGAACAGGCCTTCTTCGCGCAGCTCACGGTGAATCTGCAGCATCGTCTCCACACTGTCCAGCAGCCGCAGATCCTCGGTATGCACGGCTGTAAGCCCCAGGGAGAGCGCGTCAGCAATTCCCCTGCGGACCGCATTCTTCTTGGCGGCATAATCGGGCGCCGGCTGCACGGCATTAAACGGCTGTGAGGCATCCTCATAAATCCAGCCGTTCAGCTTCCCTTCAGCATCACGGCCGTAGGCTCCGGAAGCGAAGTCTGGAGTGGATTCGGTCACGCCCGCCCGCCTGAAAGCCTCGCTGTTGCCGAGAAAGGCATGAAAGCAAGTGCGCGTAAGGAATACGGGATGCCGCTCTGTCACCGCATCCAGCTCGGATATATGCGGCGCTGCAGCAGGCCGGAACTCATTCTCGTTCCAGTTCAGCCCGAGGATCCATTCCCCGGGAGGCGTAAGCTCTGCACGTCTGGCAATTGCATGCAGCATCTCTTCTTTGGAGGTCATACCTGTGAAATCCAGCATGTCCAGCTTCATGCCGTGCATGCCGAGATGCACATGCGCATCGGTCAGACCGGGCAGCACATGGGCTCCGTCCCAATCGACAACGTTATATTCTCTGCCGCTAAGCTGCAGAATTAAATCCCTGCCCTCTCCAACAGCCGTGATCCTGCCATCCTCCACATATACAGCGTCATCGCCGGGTTGGCTGCGAAATGGCAGAACGCCATTTTTAAATAAGGTTGCGGTCATGTACTTCTGCTCCTTTGTTATAACATCTTTTATATTAAAAGCATGTTTCTTTCAATTTATAGGCATGAGCCGGAAGCATGCAGTCTCAAGACGCTTCAGTCTAATGTAGTTCATGAAATCATGTATCACTCTGCTGTCATTAAGAAAGAAATCACCCCCGAGGAGCTCGAAACCATGAGCAGGAATTACCCGTCATAGGCTAATATAACACGATTGACGGCCGGAGATATTCCGGGGAATCCCGGTCCAACAGCTATAGGCTTATTATTGAAGAGATCAGTGAATAAAGGATCAAAGGTCCAGGCTCCGCAGTTTATACCCATTGATATCTTCACATATCCTCCCTACCCCTGAATATACTTTAGTTACAGCATGCCTCAGAGTTACTTTCTTAAGGAAGCATGTGCTTGCGCCCGTACCGATTTATATTCCATGGGAGGTGGTCATCCTGTCGCAATCACCAGGTCCATATGCGTTTGTCGTGTCAAAAGAAGACTGGTCCCTTCACCGCAAAGGCCATCAGGATCAGGAACGTCATCAGCAGAAGGTCAGGGAAGCCATTAAGGATAATCTGCCCGACCTCGTTACCGAAGAGAACATTATCATGTCGGACGGAAAACAGATTGTAAAGGTGCCGATCCGCAGTCTGGATGAGTACCGGATTATCTATAACTTCCGGAAGCAAAAGCATGTCGGCCAAGGAGACGGGGAAAGCCAGGTTGGCGATGTGCTCGGCCGAGATTCGCAATCTGCCCAACCGGGCAAAGGTGACAAAGCTGGAGATCAGCCGGGCCAGGATACGGTTGAGGCTGAAGTGAACCTCGAGGATTTGGAGGACATTCTGTTCCAGGACCTGGAGCTGCCCCACCTAGCCCCGAAGGATAAAGAAGAGATCGAGGTCAAGTCCATCGTCTTCAACGATATCCGCAAAAAAGGCATGATGTCGAACATCGACAAGAAGCGCACCTTACTGGAGAATCTGCGGCGCAACGCCAGCAACGGAAATCCCGGCATCCACAGCATCAGTCCCGATGATCTGCGTTACAAAACATGGGATGATATTACCGTCCCTCATTCCAATGCAGTCATCATTGCTATGATGGATACCTCCGGATCTATGGGGACCTTCGAAAAATACTGCGCGCGCAGCTTCTTTTTCTGGATGACCCGCTTCCTGCGCCGGCAATACGAAAAGGTCGAGATTGTGTTCCTGGCTCATCATACGGAAGCCAAAGAGGTCAGTGAGCATGATTTCTTCACCCGGGGTGAAAGCGGGGGCACGATCTGCTCGTCAGCCTACCAGAAGGCGCTGGAGATTATCGACAGCCGGTATCCGCCGGCCAAATACAACATCTATCCTTTTCATTTCTCGGATGGCGACAATCTCACCTCGGATAACGAACGTTGCGTCAAGCTGATCGGGGAGCTGTTGAAGCGCAGCAATATGTTCGGATACGGCGAGGTGAACCAGTACAACCGCAGCAGCACGCTGATGTCCGCCTACCGGCATCTGAAGCAGGAGCAGTTCATGCATTATGTCATTAAGGATAAGAAGGAAGTATACCAGGCGCTCAAGACCTTCTTCGGCAAAAGAGATTTGGCCAAATCGTGAGGAGCCGGATTTAGATGCTAAAAATGCAGCGCGTAGCCTAAGCGGATACGCGCTGCATTTTTATACTGCACCTAGTCCCTAACTGAAGATCCCTTCCCTAAATACAAGCTTTTTCAGGGCTACCATTAATCATTCCTGTTTTTTTGCAATAAATTCAGCAATTTGGATAAAACTCCGATCTGTTAGTATATTCAGGTCTCCTTGCAGCACCACGTTAAACTTTTTTTCAATATTAACGAGAATCATGATGAAATCAAGGGAATTAATATAATTGGACAACTCCAGATCACCTTCCAAGCTGGTCAGCAATCCAGTTTCACCCGGTTTTCCTGCTTCTTCAGCTCTTTGCAAGAGATGAGCATTAATGATTTCAAGTAATTCCTGAGTAATTGTATCCATAGAATGCATAGTAGACGCTCCTTTGTATGGACCTAGTATGTGTTAACACTATCATCGATCTGTATAATCCCGTTCATCTGTGTACTCTTCATCACTTCGTTAAAAAGGTTTCGTAAAACTTTAACTCGGCATCGTAAATATTGCTGATTCGATCCGGCAATTCGGCGAATTGTTCAACTTTAAACTGGTTGGAGTATACATATTTGCCCACGATCGCTCTAATCATGCTCCACTCATTAGTAATACTCTGCAGGATGGCACTTAAAGGCTCCTGCTCCATCTGCAAAAGCTTCAGCTTGTAGCTCTCCGCTTGTTTCGCCAATATGATTGAATTCAGCTTATCGAGTTGCTGTGCAGCATGATCTAAAGATATGTGCGCTTGCTGCATCAATCTCCCATACAACAGCTCCGACACTTCCAGCAGCTGGTCTAGACCTTCTGTAATTACATTCATATTTGCCTGAATGAGTTCCTGGTATTGTTCCGCTTCGCCGGAAATCATGGAAGCAGCTTGATTCAGCTTATAAAATTCATAGTAGGAATCCAGCTTCATTTGTCCTTGATTGAATTCATGATCAAATTCAATATAAGCCCGCTCCAAATCTTCCATCCGAATTGTTTTTTTATCATAGGACAGGTTCTCCATCTGCAAATGTTCAATAATATGAAAATGGCCGGTACAATCATTATATCCATGAACTAAGATAGTGTGTGGCAAATGCTTCTTCAGAAAAGTGTCTTTGCGAACCGGCAATTCGTAACAATCAACCCATAGTACGACAGGTCTCCCCATGTCTACTGCACTCTTAATTTTGTCAACGACCGTTCCGGCAAACTGTTCCTTCTCGACTGCGATTCCAAGCGCTGCAAGAGCTTCAATAAGACCCTTATTGCTTCTGTAAGAGATTCCGCAAAGAGTGCCTTCCCCTGCCCGGGCCGTTTCATACACAACCCAATCGTTAATCAGTAACGGCAATATACTAAGCTGAAAATGCCGTATAACCGGAAACAACGAATTATACAAGCAGCTTTGATAATAGATTTCGTTAAAAGGTTCTATCGGTTCAATGATTTTTGGCATCCCTTTTTCCCCGCTTTCACTTCAAGCACGCACTCAGTCCTCAACCTTAGAATTCGAGTATTCCAGAGTTTCCGCTATTTTCTCAAGCGTCCGGTCCCGTTCAATATTTAATTGGTCTACCGCCACACCATGCTTTTCCAGCTCAACCTCCACCCGGATAAGCAATAAGGAGTGTCCCCCCAAGTCGTAAAAATTGTCATCCACCCTCATCACATCACGTTCGAACAGTTCTCCCCAAATGCTTGCCAATAATTTCTCAAGTTCGGTGTATTCACCGGATTCTCTTCCTGCCAGCTGTACAGTCTTGAAGGGCTGTTGTTCCTGTAGCTGTCCGTTTACAGGCACTTGACTTGCATGTGCAGAGTTCATCTCCCCCAGAATCACTCTGGACCGATTCGAATCCAGGATTTGGTCAAGCGCAGCCAGCGCGGCACGAGGTGAGATATGGCTAACCAGATTGTCGCTTTCTTTGACGCCGTAATTAGCAGCCATGCCGACTTCCTTCCAGGCCGGCCAATTGATAGAACAAGCCGTCAACCCTAAGCCGGCTCGGTAGGCGGCGAAGGAATCCATAAACCGGTTGGCAGCCGTGTAGTCCCCTTGACCCGTTCCCCCGGTAAGTGAAGCAAGCGACGAGCACAGCACAAAAAAGTCCAGGTCATCGTCCTTCGTAAGCAGGTGTAAGTTCCATGTGCCCGTTATTTTAGGAGACAGGACCGCATCCATTTGCTCATGGGTTCTTCTGAACAGCATACCGTCTCCTGCGATGCCTGCCGCATGGAAAATGCCATTAATATTTCCGAGGCTGGCTCTAATCTGCCGGAACAGCATGTCCATTTGAGCGAAATCGGAAACATCCGCACTGTAAGAATGTATGGAAGAACCCAGGCTCTCCATTTCCTCTATGCTCTCAACGATGCGTTTACGTTCAGGATTATTCCCCGCTTTAATGGAGCTCCATTCTTCACGGCTTGGCAATGGCGTCCGGTTTATGAGGACCATGGAGATTTGCTGTTGTCCCGCCCAATGTTTGGCCACCTCTAAACCAATTCCCCCGTGTCCTCCTGTAATAACATAGACGCCATTGCCCCGAACGCCAACGGCTTCGGTTGTTCTAAGCTCCGCTGCCTGAATGCTTTCGATGTATCTGACACCGTTTCGGAATGCACATTCTGCCGCTTCTCGGATTGGGGATAAAATCACCTCAAGTACAGGAGGTTCAATCGTTTCGTCCAGATCAAAGCTGCGGGTGTACAGGTATGGATGCTCTTGGTGAATCACCTTCGCCATCCCGAGCACTGCGGCGCCGACCGGATGAATCTGTTGCTCTTCTCCTGTCACGGCATTGGCCCATCGGGTAAGCACGGTAATCACCGCTTCTTGCCTCCGCTGCTTCTTGAATAATGCTTTCGATAAAGAAACCAAGCTGTAGACGCTGCGAGCGAGACGCTCCTGCAGCTCCAAGGTATGGTGCGGCAGCCGTTCCTCGGGCTCAAAGGCATGGATGATATGCCCAACCTTGCCTACTTGCTCAAGTAACAGGAGATAGTCAGCATCATTGCCCGAAATCACATATTCACGATCCGTTACTTTGCTGTACCGGGAACCATAATAAACTTCAATATAATCCCGGTCTTGTCTTTCCAGACATGTACGGATCTGGCTGGACAGCGGAGCTGTTGTCCGGAAGAACACCGTTTTCCCGTCAATGGGTTCCGTTCGCTTGTCATCCATGTCCCGGCGTACCCATTCCGGCTGATAATAGTGCCCCGCTTCCTGCAAAGATGGTAAAGCTTCGCGTCTCTCAACCAGTTCTATGTGCTTCTCCGGAATGCTGATCCAGCATCTGCTTTTCGTATAGCTGTAGGTCGGCAAACTGACTTTATAATAAGAACGGGCCGGATATAACAGTTTCCAGTTCATCTCAGCTCCTTGTATATAAGCCTGAGCGAAATCATGAAACGTTCTTCCCGCATCGGACAAATCCCTGCTAATATTGGTCAAAAGTTCTTTGACCTGCTCGGCAGCGGAACCCGTCGCAGTTTCAGAATCCGGCCAGGTGGCTTTGTTAGTACTGACGTTATGGCTGCCGTAATAAATATGATGCTCTTCCATCGTAACGAATGGGGTTTTAAGAAATCGCTCCAATTGCTGAAGTAGTTCTTCTATGCTGCAAGCCCTCAGCACCAAGCGGTGAGCGTAGTGGCCTCTCCCCGTGTTAACGGTATAGCAAATATCCCCGATTCTATATTTGCTGACAGAACCCGATAGGAAATCTATATATCTTCTCACCATATCTAACAGGTTCGTTTGTTCCATAGCAGATAAGGTAAAAATATGATGTAAATGGTCAGGGGAAGTCTCTGTTCGTTCAGGTGCCTCCTCTAATACCACATGGCAATTCGTTCCGCTTAAACCGAACGAACTTACCCCGCATCTTCTTTTTGCACCTGGTGAACGCTCCCACCGGATTAACTGGTCTGCCACATAAACGGGCGAATCAATAAACGATATATTAGGATTAGGCACTTTAAAATGCAGCATCGGCGGAATTTTTTGATGCTCTAAGGCGAGAACCGCCTTAATAAATCCGGCGATTCCCGCTGCATGATCCAAATGGCCGATATTCGTCTTGACGGAACCGACGGCGCAAAATTGCATCTTGGAGGTATGCTTGCGGAAAGCATTATTTATTCCTCGGATTTCGATAGGATCTCCCAGCTTTGTTCCCGTACCATGGGCTTCCAGATAGGAGATGGATTCAGGATCGATTCCCGCATCCTGCCATGCCCGCAGAATAACCCGCTCCTGAGCGGCCGGATTCGGTGCTGTGAGTCCTACCGAGCTGCCATCCTGATTCCATGCACTGCCCTTCACGACCGCATAAATATGATCATGATCGGCCATCGCTTGATGCAGAGGCTTCAGCAGAACAGCCGCGACTCCCTCTGCACCATTCGTTCCATCCGATTCTGCATCGAAGGTTCGGGTGTACCCGACTGAGGATTCAATTCCCATACTGTAGTCATTCGACTGACTGGCCGGTAACATGACAATTTTGACGCTTCCCGCTATCGCAGTATTGCATTCGCCTGCGCGGATAGAGCGGCATGCCAGGTGAAGTGCAGACAAAGAGGAAGAGCATGCAGTATCCACCACACTGCTGGGGCCTTTAAAATCAAATATATAGGAAACCCTGCCGGCGATAATCGATTTCAGGTTACCTGAAGTTGTCAGACCCACAAGCTCTGGTGCGGACATTTGCGCAAATGCTTTGTATTCATTGGGCCCGTCGCTCGATAATCCGACAAATACTCCGGTTTCGCTGCCAGCTAGCTCCCTTCCTCCGTACCCCGCATCCTCCATGGTGGCATAGACAGTCTCCAGAAAGAGCCTTTGGTGCGGATCCATTAACTGAGCCTCGATAGCCGGCAGAGAAAAAAACTTATAATCGAACGTGTCGATGCTGCCAAGGTAAGAAGCTTTCTTAAATTCCTGATGAGTGATGCCGCTTTGCTTCAGTGCATCTGTAATATCTTTTTGGCGTGCTTGCGGAATTTCTTCAACCAGACACTTTCCTTCAACCATACTATCCCAAAACTCATTTGTATTTTTGGCGCTCCCAATTTGGCAGGACACACCAATTACTGCAATATCCTTACTTGAGATTTGTTCAAACTTGATATTCTCATTCGTTAATAACACTTCGGAAGTATCGAAGTCGACTAGTTTTTTTTTCACATTGCGCCCTCCAATTTGAAACCTGCTCTGATGTATAACAATCCGTAGAACAGAAGAGAAGGACATTCGCTTGTCTTCTCCTCTCTTCTCCTGTTCATTTCACGTCTCTTACAGACTGGCCTTTTTTTCGCATTGTTCCAGCATTTTAGCCAATAAGCTTACGAACTGGCGAAGCAGCCTCTCTACAGACGCTTGTAAAATCCTGCCCTGGTTGTACTCACATGTCATGGACTGGACAATGCCAGCCTCTCCACAATTGAGCACGAGATCAAACTGCTTTGCAAAGCCTGACGGCAATAGGTCAGCGCCTGTAAATGCACAAAGGATTTGGCCTTCTTGCGGCTCATAAGCAGCATACTTCACCTGTTCCCAATGAAATCGCCCTTCCGTTTTCAGGTATCCGTCTACTATTGCAAAAACTTCCTCCAGCTCTTCAGCTTCCCGGAACGAAACCTCAACCCGGCATACATCGCCGCCTTCTATCAAGCAAGGCAAAGTAACCGTTTCTGTCTGTGCGTATTCCGACATTAAATAGGCAAAAGCGGTCAACAGCACAGACATCTTTTGAATGCTGTAGTGACTCGAAATGCGTTCCAAGCTTTGACTCGTATGCTCCGAGAGCTCAAAGCGCAATACATCGCCCGGAATGTAGACTCCTTGCCCGGCCATACCTGACGTTGGGAATGCGAGGGGGAGGTGCTTCCATGTAGATGCTTGTTTTTGCGCATGAACCGTTTCGATATACTGAGCCAATTGACGCACATTCGGGTTTCCGAACAAATCCGCTACAACAAGTACGCCCGGATACTTTTGCTGTAACTTGGCATATATATCTACAATCCGCAATGAGTTTCCACCCACATGGAAGAAGTTATCCATAACCCCAATGTCGTCTTTGTGAAGAACCTCTTGCCATACTTTCAAAATTTCAGACTCAATCTCAGTAGCAGGCGGCAGTTTTTCTTCTTGATCATCCAAGACCACATCTGGAACAGGCAGAAGTGTCCGGTTCACTTTGCCGTTATTATTGAGCGGAATATAGTCCAATTCCACAAAATAGGACGGGATCATATAGTCCGGCAGATGTCTGGACAGGTGAGCATGTATTTGGGCTACAGTCAGCGGCATGCTGCATACCAGATAAGCGCATAGATATGCCTGCCCTTGCTCGTCCTTCCGGTCGACTACGACAGCTTCACGGATATGCCCATGCGCCAGAAGGCGCGCCTCGATCTCTCCGCATTCGATCCGGTAGCCGCGGATCTTCACTTGGTGGTCGATCCGGCCCAGGTACTCCACGTTGCCGTCCGGCAGCCATCTTGCTAAATCTCCGGTCCGGTACATCCGCATCCCCGGCTCGAACGGGTTGTCTACGAACTTCTCCGCCGTCAGCTCCGGCCGGTTGTGGTAGCCACGGGCCAGACCGTCACCCGCGATACACAGCTCGCCCGCGACGCCTATCGGCTGCAGCTGCCGGTTGTCACCCACAATGTACAGCCGCGTATTAGCGATCGGTCCCCCGACGCTCACTGTCTGGTCGGAGGTCGCTTCCCGCACCGCGGACCAAATCGTGGTCTCCGTCGGACCGTACATATTGAATAGCGCAGCCTTCGATTTGCTTTGCAGTTCAGCCAGCAGATCGTCCGTCCATGCCTCCCCGCCGACCAGTATTTCCGTTACGCCTTCAAACCACGCCACGCAGCCCGCCGACAGCAGCATCTTCAGCCGCGACGGTGTCATCTGCACCATCCCAATGCGCTGGCGTTCGATCAGCGCCGCCAGCTGCTGAGGGTCCTTCTGCTGTTCTTCGCTCGCCGCCACGATCCGCATGCCTTGCGTCAACGCCAGCAGCGTCTCCACCACCGAGATGTCGAAGGACAGCGTGGTCGCAAATAAAACCGACTTCGCCGGGCCGAAGGGAATCACTCTCGTCATCCCTGTGATGAAGTTAACCACCGCGCGGTGCTCAATCATCACCCCTTTGGGGTTCCCGGTCGTCCCCGAGGTATAGATCACATACGCCAACCGCCGGGAATCCGGCGCAAGCGGCAGGTTGGCCTCGGACTCTGCTGGCCCTCCAGGCGTCAACCCGATAACCGTGCCCTCAAATCCGCAGGAATCCAGGCCAGGCTGGGTCAGCAGCACCGCCGCGCCGCTGTCTCCGAGCATATACCGGATGCGTTCGGCCGGCAGCGCCGGATCAATCGGCAAGTACGCCCCGCCGGCCTTCAGGATGCCGAGCATCCCGGCGATCATGTCCAAAGAGCGTTCCATCAGGATAGCCACGATACGCTCCGGCCCTACACCCTGCCCGCGCAGCGTCCACGCCAGCTGATTCGCCCGCGCGTTCAGCTCTGCATAGGTCAGCTGCTGATCCCCGTACACGGCCGCCACCACATCCGGCGTCTTCTCCACCTGGGCTTCAAACAGCTCATGGATCGTCGCTTCCCGCGGATACGCCGCCGCTGTGTCATTGAACGCATGCAGCAGTTGTTGCCTCTCTTCCATCGTCACAAGCTCATACGAGCCAATGCTTGCTTCCGGCTGACCGGCCATTTGCGACAAGAGCTGCACGAAGTGCATCAGGTACCGCCCGGCTGTCTCCTCATTGAACAGCGCGCAGCTGTATTCCAGCAGCAGCTGAAGTCCTTGATCGTTCTCCGCGACGTTTAACGTCAGGTCAAACTTCGCCGTCCGTTGGTCAAGCTTGACCGGACGAACGTCAATATCTGCCAGCCCAAAACGCGCTTGTTCCATGTTCTGCAGCACCAGCATCGTGTCAAACAAGGGGTTACGGCTCCTATCGCGCCGTACGTTCAGCTTCTCGACCAGTTCCTCGAACGGGTAATCCTGATGCTCGAATGCCGCCAGCGTCCGCTCCTTCACCTCGCGCACGAAGTCCATAAACCGCGTGTCCCCGGACGGGGCGTTGCGCAGTGCCAGCGTGTTCACGAACATCCCGATTATCGGCTCCGTATCCCCATGTGTCCGCCCCGACACCGGCGTCCCGACCACAATGTCGCTCTGCCCCGTGTACTTGTGCAGCCACACGTTATAGGCAGCCAGCAGCACCATGTACAGCGTCGCTCCGCTTTCGGCTGCGATTCGTTTCAGGGCGTCTGCCGTCTTGGTATTCACTTGAGTGGATACCTGTCCTCCTTCACTGCCGGGCACCGCCGGACGCATCCGGTCGGCCGGCAGCTCCAGCACCGGCACTTCCTCCGCATAAGCCGACAGCCAGTACGCCTCATGCATCTCCATCCGCTCCACCCCAAGCGTACCCTGCTGCCAGACCGCGTAGTCCTTGTACTGGATCCGCAGCGGCGCCAGCTCCCCGCCGGCATACGCCGTCATGAAGTCCGACACCAGTAGGTTCACCGACACGCCATCCGACACGATATGGTGCATGTCCCAGACCAGCCAGTAGCGCTCTGCCGCCAGCCGCAGCAGCCCGGCCCGCAGCAGCGGCGCCTGATCCAACGCGAACGGGCGCACGAAGTTCCGGATGAGTTCCCGGGCCTGCGCTTCCTCCGCCTCCCGGCACCCCCATTCAAATGCCATGTCTTCGTGTACCTGTTGTCTTGGTTCGCCGCCGATCCACGTGAACGATGTGCGCAGCGATTCATGACGGGCGATGACCGAGCGGATCGCTTGCTCCAGCCGATCCGCATCCACCTTCCCGGCCAGTTCCAGGACGCCCGGCATGTTGTAGCGCATGCTCTCCGGCTC
Organism: Paenibacillus sp. FSL L8-0340; assembly: GCF_038593145.1. Lineage (NCBI taxonomy): Bacteria > Bacillati > Bacillota > Bacilli > Caryophanales > Paenibacillaceae > Paenibacillus > Paenibacillus sp. FSL L8-0340. Next base: position 2,164,737 of record NZ_CP151967.1, on the reverse strand, counting down.
CATCTCATGAAGCACGTATAGCCGCCGCTGCGCCGAAGACAGCGGGTACGACGCCTGCGCCGCCGCCGGCTCGATCTTGCCGTAGCCGCTTTCTTTCGTGCTGCGCACATAGTCCGCCAGCGCCTTCACCGTCGGCCGCGCGAACAGCTCCCGCAGCGGCAGCTCCACCGCCAGCCGCTGATGTATGCGCGACATCAGCGTCATCGCTTTCAGCGAGTGACCACCGCGCTCGAAGAACGAATCACCGATGCCGAACGCCTTTATCCCCAGCACCTCTGCGAACAATTCCGCCAATTGTGTCTCCAGCGCATCCCGAGGCGCTTCATGGCTTCCGCTGTGCGCCTCCCGGTCCGGTGCCGGCAGCGCCTTGCGGTCCACCTTGCCGTTGGCAGTCAACGGGATTCCATCCATAGCTACAAAGTAGGACGGAATCATATAATCCGGCAGTTGTGCCACCAGGTGCGCACGCAGCTCAGCTGCCGGAACGGCTTCGCCGCTTACGAGATATGCGCACAAGTACGCCAGCCCTTGCTCATCCTTCCGGTCGACGACGACGGCTTCGCGAATCTGTGGATGCGCCATGAGCTGCGTCTCGATCTCTCCGCACTCGATCCGGTAGCCGCGGATCTTCACTTGCTGGTCGATCCGGCCCAGGTACTCCAGGTTGCCGTCCGGCAGCCATCTCGCTAAGTCTCCGCTCCGGTACATCCGCGCACCCGGCTCGAACGGGTTGTCGACGAATTTCTCCGCCGTCAGCTCCGGCCGGTTCAGATAGCCCCGGGCCACGCCGGCTCCCGCGATACAGATTTCACCCGGCACACCCATAGGCAGTAATCGGCCTTCCTGATCCAGTATATACACCCGAGTATTGGACATCGGTTTGCCAATCGGAACGATCATCATCTCTTCTTTTGTTCCGTCTGCAGGCCACATCGTGGCGCCCACTGTCGTTTCCGTCGGCCCGTACCCATTGACCAAGTTGACGTAAGGACTCCACTTCCGCACAACCTCCTGCGGACATGCCGAGCCTGCCGTGACGACCGTTCTCAGCGAACGGACTTGCTCCGGATGCATCCGCAATAAGTACGCCGGCGGCAAGCTCATTATTGTAATGCCGTTTGTCCGGATGTACTGCTCGAACTCCCCAAGGTGATGGATCACTTCCACCGGCACTATATGCAATTGCGCCCCGCTGCACAGGCTGATCACGATTTCCCAGACAGATGCATCGAACGAGAGGGACGCAAATTGGAGAATCCGGTCACCCCCGGTAACCTGTAGATAATGTTTAAACATAGACGTCAAGTTGGCCACACTCCGGTGCTCAGCCATCACTCCTTTTGGCCGCCCCGTAGAGCCCGAAGTGTAGATGACGTATGCCAGGCTCTCCGGTCCGCTGATTGCCCCTAAATTGCAGCCATATATAATGCTGCTCTCCCCGACATGCATTGTACCGGCCGCAGCGGTTTCGGCCATTGCTGTCATCAGTCCCAGCTTAACTCCATCAAAGGCCGTTTCCGCCAGTAGCGTCTCATCGCCTATCAACCACTGACTGCCGCTGTCCGCCAGCATGTATTGGATGCGTTCGGCCGGCAGCGCCGGATCGATCGGCAAGTACGCCCCGCCGGCCTTCAGGATGCCGAGCACTCCGATGATCATCTCTGCTGAGCGATGCATCAGGATCGCCACGATTTGATCCGGCCCTACACCCTGCCCGCGTAGCGTCCACGCCAGCTGATTCGCCCGCGCGTTCAGCTCCGCATAGGTCAGCTGCTGATCCCCGTACATGACCGCCACCGCATACGGCGTCTTCTCCGCCTGCTCCTCGAACAGCCCGTGGATCGTCGCTTCCCGCGGATACTCCGCCGCCGTGTCGTTGAATCCGTGCAGTAGCTGTTGTTTCTCCTCCGCCGTCACAAGCGATATCGAGGCCACCGGCCGCTGCGCATCCGCCAGCATTTGCTGCGCGATCTCCCGGATGTGCCCTTCCATTCGCCGGATGAATATCCCCTCGTATACCTTGGCGTTGTAGCATAAATTAATCGACATCGCTTCGCCCGGGAATAACACGACGGTTAGGTCATAATTCGTCTGCTCATATACTTCAACGTCACGGATTCCAAACGCAGCCTCGGCCGTCCCGCCTGCTTGGCCAAGCGCTTCGGCGATCGGATAGTTCTCGAACACCAAAATATGGTCGATTAGCCCTTGCTTCAGCGCGCTCATTCCCTGAATCTCATACAGCGGATAATGGCTATGTGATTCCGAGACCAGCGCTGCTTCCTGCACCTGCTGCAGCAGTGCCGTTACACTCTGCTCGGGGGAACTGCTGACCCGTACCGGCGTTGTATTGATAAACAGGCCGATCATCCGCTCGATCCCCGGCACCTCCGCCGGTCTCCCCGATACGACCGCCCCGAATACCACATCATCGCTCTGGTTGTATTTCTGTAGTAGCAGTCCCCAGATCGTCTGCATCACTGTGTTCAGCGTCACCTGGGCCTGGCGGGCCAACCGCTCCAGCTCCCGGGTCATCCCCACATCCAGACGGAAGGCATGCTCCTGCCGCTCAGCTTCTGTTCGCCCTGTTGCCCCTGTCACTCGCGGCACACTCGCCTGTTGCTCATAGTCCCTCAGGTACCGGCTCCAGTACTGCCGCGCCGCCTCCCTGTCCTGCATGTTCAGCCACTGCATGTATCGGCTATACGGCTCCACGGGCCCCAGCTCTATCGGCTGCTTCGTCTGCAACCCGCGATAAATCGCCATGAGCTCCTGCATCAGAATACTCGTGCACCAGCCGTCCATGATGATGTGATGAAAGCTCCAGATGACATGCTGACACCCCTTCTCCCCGATCACAATCGTGGCGCGCATTAGCGCATCCCGGCTCAGGTCAAAGCCCCTTTGCCGGTCTTCCTGCTGGATCGTCTCCAGATCACCTGACCCTTCCCTCACCCGCAGATCGACTTCCCGTTCCTGCAGCACCAGCTGCACCGGCCGCCCTACCTGCTCGCTCACGATCACCGTCCGCAGCATGTCGTGCCTTTCCGTTAAACGGCCCAAGCTTTCCTCGAATACCGCGATATCCAGCGTTCCTTCAACCCGGAACGTAAACTGCTCGAAATACGTCGCAGCCTCCGGGTCCAGCTCAGCGTGAAACAACATGCCTTCCTGCATCGGAGACAGCGGATAGATGTCTTGCACCTTATAGCCGTAGGCTTGCTGCAAGCCGCTCGCTTCCTGCGGCTCCAAATCCGCCAAACTGAAATCGCTCGCGGTCTTCTCGCTGTGCGCCTGCCGGGTGCAGTGGGTGATCAGTCTGCGAAGCTGTTCCGCGTAGCACGCCATCCAGTCCTCCACCGTTTCCTTCCGGTATGTGTCTGCCGCATAGTCGCATGTAAACACGAGCTCCCCGCCGATCACCATCCCGTTCAGGCTCAGCTTGTACTCTCCCGGGAGGTTCGGGTCGATGCTGCTGCCTGTCCCGTACGCCGACGATTCGAATAGATCTGTCGTCACGTCCCGGTCGAACTGGCCCAAGTAGTTGAAGCAGATCTCCGGGCGAAGGTCGAACTTCATCTCCTGTTTGTGCTCCGCGGCTGTCATATACTTCAGCACGCCATATCCCAGCCCTTTGTTCGGCACGCTGCGCAGCCCCTCTTTTACCCGCTTGATGCAGCCCGGCAACGTTTCCGACGCCCCCAGGTCAAGCAGTGTCGGCACGATCGTCGTAAACCACCCCACCGTTCGGCTCACATCCACCGCTTCCCCGATCTCTTCCCGGCCATGCCCTTCCAGGTCCACGACAAACCGATCCTCACCGGTCCATTCCCGCAGCGCCAGGCCCAGCCCCGTCAGCAGGATGTCGTTGATTTCCGTGTAGTACGCCCGGCCTGCCTGGTTCAATAACTGCGCCGTCTCTTCCTGCGACAGCCGGATGCTCACCGCTCCGCCGGTCTCCTCCGCTTCCAGGGGTCCTTCGTCTGCCGGCAGTGCCGCAGCCGGCATCTCTTCTACTCGCTTCCAATAAGCGATTTCACGCAGCTGTTCCTCACTGTCCGCATAGCGCGCCAGGGCCTCCGACCACGTCTGGAACGCGTCCGTTTTCTCCGGAAAGCGGATCTCCTCGCCCCGCTCCGCCTGCTCATAACCGGTCTGCACATCTTCGAACAGGATCCGCCAGGACACCCCGTCCACCACCAGATGGTGGATGACGATCAGCAGATGGTCGCCCTCGCCGGTCTTCATCAGCCCTAGGCGCAGCAGCGGCCCTTGCTCCAGATGCAGCCCCCGCTGCAGCCGCTCGGCTTCCGCCGCAATCCGTGTATCCACCGCGGTTTCCGCGCGCAAGTCGATCACGTCCAGCCCGAAACTCGCCTCTTGAGGCCCGCAGCTCCACTGCACGATGCCCCCCGCTTCTTCCCGGTACCTCATCCGCAGCGCATCATGATGCTGGGCGATCCGTTCAAACACACGGCGCAGGACACCTTCGTCGAATCCGTCCCGGCGATGCAGCATGACCGCCTGATTATAATGGTGCGGCAGCTGCGGCGACCGCTCAAACAACCCTTGCTGGATCGGAGTTAATCGTACTTCGCCTTCGACCGGACGCTGATCGATCTTGTGCGCCAACGTTTGCACATAAGGGCACAGCTCCAGGATCGTTGGATACCGGAACAGATCGCGGATCCCCAAGTGCAGCCCATGCCCCCGCAGCCGCGCGGCGATCTGAACGGCTTTGATCGAATCCCCGCCCAGCTCGAAGAAGGAATCCTTGACGCCCATCCGCTTGATGCCCAGAACCTCCTGCCAAACCGATACCATCAAGGCTTCCTGGGCTGTCCGCGGTGCTTCATAGCCTTTGCTGTACGTCTCCCGGTCCGGTGCCGGCAGCGCCTTACGGTCCACCTTGCCGTTAGGCGTTAGCGGCAGCTTCTCCAGCTCCACAAAGTAGGACGGAATCATGTAATCCGGCAGCTGTGCCGCCAGGTGTGTACGCAGCTCCGGTACTGGAACAGCCCCGTTACTTACGAGATACGCACACAAGTACGCCTGCCCTTGCTCGTCCCCGCGGGCCATGACCACCGCTTCGCGGATCTGCGTATGCGCCAGAAGCCGCCCCTCGATCTCCCCGCACTCAATCCGGTAGCCGCGGATTTTCACTTGCTGGTCGATCCGGCCCAGGTACTCCAGGTTGCCGTCCGGCAGCCATCGCACCAAATCCCCGCTCCGGTACATCCGCTCACCCGGCTCGAACGGGTTGTCGACGAATTTCTCTGCCGTCAGCTCCGGCCGGTTCAGATACCCCCGGGCCAGACCGTCCCCCGCGATACACAATTCACCCGCGACCCCGATCGGCTGCAGCTGCTGCCCTTCGCCGAGAATATAGGCCCGCAGCGTTGGAAGCGGCTTGCCGATGTTGCTGATGCCGCCGCTTGTGATTTCCGCTTCTGTCAGCTTCTTGTAAGTCACATGCACGGTCGTTTCCGTGATCCCGTACATGTTGATCAATTCCGTATGGGGATACTTCCGTCGCCATTCCCGCAATTGGCCCGGCGCCAGCGCTTCTCCGCCAAAGATCACGGCCCGCACGCAGAGCTCCGCGTCCGCCTCTTCCATTTCCCGCTCTGACAACGCACAGAATGCGCTCGGCGTCTGGTTTAGCACCGTCACCCGCTCCTGCCGCAGCAGCCGCACCATCTGCTCCGGGTCCCTCGCCGTCATCAGCGGCACAACAACCAGCTTGCCCCCATAAAGCAGCGCTCCGTACATTTCCCATACCGAGAAATCGAAGCAATACGAGTGGAACAACGTCCACACGTCCCGTTCGTTGAAATCAAAAGCCATGCGGTCATTGAACAACAGCCGCACTACGTTCCGGTGTGTGATCATCGTCCCTTTCGGCTTTCCCGTCGTTCCTGAGGTGTAAATCACGTACGCCAGATCGTTCGGTTTCGTCGCCTGCGGCGGGTTCTCCGCCTGCACCGCCTCTGTTTCTAAGGAAGTTTCTCCGGCATATACCCGGCATCCCGCGAACGGTAACTCCGGGGTCCGAAGCTCGGCGGCACGGGTCGTCACCAGCCACTGCGTCCCGCTGTCCGCCAGTGTATAGGCGATGCGCTCGGCTGGATAGGTCGGATCGATCGGCAAATACGCACCGCCGGCCTTCAGAATGCCGAGCATCCCGACGATCATCTCCAAAGAGCGCTCCATCAGGATGGCCACGATACACTCCGGCCCCACACCTTGCCCGCGCAGCGTCCACGCCAGCTGATTCGCCTGCGCATTCAGCTCTGCATAGGTCAGCTGCTGTTCCCCGTATACAACTGCCACAGCATCCGGCGTCTTCTTCACCTGGTCCTCGAACAGCCCGCGGATCGTCGCTTCCCGCGGATACGCCGCCGCTGTGTCGTTGAACCCGTGCAGGAGCTCTTTCCTCTCCTGATCCGAAACCATATCAATCTGGGCAAGCGGCGTGTTCTTCTGTTCCATTATTAATTCAAGGAAGTAAGCAAGCTGCTGCTTTAACCTGATCAGACTCTCATGGGCATAGCGGCTTGCATCATAATGCAGTACAAAGGAAAGGGCGTCGTCCTTCTTTTGAAAAAATATGTGTATGAGACATTCAGAGAGAAGAGGGTCTATCGTTTGGTGAATGCTGTTAAGTGAAACAATCGTACCGAAACGCAATAAATCGTTACCGTTCATAGGCAGCCCGAATTTCTCGGCTATGTAAGGATGGGGGAATTTCTGATGTTTGGCGGCTTCCGTTAAGCCGTTACGCACCTGGAGCAGTACGTCCCTGAAAGTACTCTCAGAGTCCACTTGAATTCGAATCGGCAATACAGCCGAAGCTACTTCTTCGCTTCCTTTTTTTTTCAGTGGAGGCATACCTACTAATAAATCTGCAAGATTCAGATACCGGGAAAGAAACAACAGCGTTCCGGACATTAAGACCATGAACATTGCCTGTTCCGAGTTTTTAGATAGCAACTCAACTTGATGTAAGGTCTCCTTCGAAAGCTGCTGCTCCACCTGCCGGAACGACGGGCCGGCTATACCGTTCTCTCTGCCTAGGGAGAGGGTTGTCGGTGCGGAGGATTCCGCAAGCTGCTCCAGCCAATAATCAACGGCCTCCGAGTATTTACCGCTGGAAGCCATAAGCCTAACGGTTAAAGAATCCATTGTTGAACCTCCAATCATTGGGTAACCTCAGCAATTCCATGAAATAAACCGGGCATACCTGTTTCGTTAATCGCCTGCTCCATACGCAGATTCAGTTCATCGGCAGGCAGCTTCTTACCTCTAAGAATAGTCTCAAGCAGCTGTAGAACGTTCTCCGTTTGCTTTAATGTCAGTTCCTTTCCGGCAACCGTTACTTCTTCCTTCATTCTCTGAATCATCTTATAAGGCTCGAGCACATTTTTTTGATATTCATCCGCATTTGAATTGTGATTTTGGGTGCATACGGCAATAGATAAGCATTTATCTATTACCTTCCTCCTGCCTCTTAGACGGCTTCTTTCCCGATCTGACCTCAGGTTGTCAAGACAATCCTGCATAGCCGAATGGACGGAGTCTATTGCATACACCTTCGCTTCCGGAAAAGCTTCCTTCAGAAGCGGCCCAAGTGTTTCACGAGGCCCCGTATCGATAAATGCATGAACGGGCAGAGCAGCCATCCTGTTCATGCAAGCCGTCCACAAAACCGGTTTTATTAATTGGTCAGAGAGCAATGGAATAATATCCTGTTCACTGCTGTAAAAGTCCCCCGTAACATTCGACACAACTGTGTGCCGCAAAGGCTGAAATGTAAGTCCGTTCAAAAATGCGCGAAACGGAGCAACGGCCGGTTCCATGAGCGGACTGTGAAAGGGAGCACTGACTTTTAACGGTATAACTTGCGCGCCTGCATGTTTCATGGAAATCACCGCTTCTTCCACCGCGCCTTTTACCCCGGATATTACCGTTTGATTGCTGGCATTATAGTTAGATGGCACGACGGCCCCTGTATTTAGTGAAATCTTCCTGCATATCTCTTTCACTTGCTCTGATGAAAGTCCAACCACGGCATACATCAAGCCCCGGCCTTCCGGCACCGCTTCCTGCATATATTTCCCTCTGGCATGCACTAGCTTGACTGCGTCGGCAAACGATATAGTTTCCGCTGCGCATAATGCCGATATCTCTCCAAGACTATGACCCGCAAGGACGGGCTGCTGAATTTCAACCTCTTGAAGTATGATTCGATAAGCAATCAAACTTACGGTTAAAATTGCGGGTTGGGCAATTTCCGTCTTTTTAAGTTCTTGCGGATTTCCCTCGAAACAAATTTTTTTAAGATCGAAACCAAGAGCATCGTTGGCCATTTCGAACAATTCCCGTGCAATTGGATATGCTGAATGCCAAGCTTGACCCATCCCAACATATTGCGAGCCTTGGCCCGGAAATATAAATGCCATTTTATACAAATGCAACACCTCATTATATTGAAGTCCAATAATATCAATAAAGTTTATATATTTACTTTTTCACTTATTAAAGTTATACATATGGCAAAATTAGAAATTGATTTTTGTGAATTCTAGTTCCAGCTTCTTTCCAGATCAACTGCCAAACCAGTGGTCTGAAGCTTTCCGTGGCTGGAACTAGAATTCTGTAACCAATTGAGATGTTACCGAAGATTAACCCTAGTAATACAACAGACAACAGACCCTGTTATTCAAAATAAATAATATCGAATAATTCGTCTTCCTCTTCTTCTTTTTCCTGTGGAAAAAGTTCCATCTTTAATTCTTTAATGCAAACGGAAGGATCGGTTACCGTGGCTTTGATAAGTTCACAGAATCCTTGAAGCAGTCTCGCTGCCGTCCCATGCTCAAATAAATCCCTTCTGTACTCCAAAGATAATTGAAGGCCTTGTTCGACTTCGGCAACAATCATCGTCAGATCCATCTTCGTTGTCAAAATATCTTGTTCAACGGAGCGAACCTCAATATCAGTTAAATAAAGAATCGATTGCTCCATGTTCTGCAGCACCAGCATCGTGTCAAACAAGGGGTTACGGCTCCTATCGCGCCGTACGTTCAGCTTCTCGACCAGTTCCTCGAAAGGATAGTCCTGGTGCTCGAATGCCGCCAGCGTCCGCTCCTTCACCTCACGCAGGAAATCCATAAACCGCTTGTCTCCGGACGGGGCATTCCGCAGCGCCAGCGTGTTCACGAACATCCCGATCATCGGCTCCGTATCCCCATGCGTCCGCCCCGACACCGGCGTCCCGACCACAATGTCGCTCTGCCTCGTGTACTTGTGCAGCCACACGTTATAGGCAGCCAGCAGCACCATGTACAGCGTCGCTCCGGTCTCTGCGGCAATCTGCTTCAGCCCCTCGGCTACGTCCGCGCTGATCTGCGCATGAACCTGCCTGCCTTCACTGCTGGGCACCGCTGGACGCCTCCGGTCGGTCGGCAGTTCCAGCACCGGCGTTTCTTCCGCATAAGCCGACAGCCAGTACGCCTCATGCGCTCTCATCTGCTCCACCTCGAGCGTACCTTGCTGCCATACCGCGTAGTCTTTGTACTGAATCCGGAGCGGCGCCAGTTCCACGCCGCCATACGCCGCCATGAAGTCCGACACCAGTAGGTTCATCGACACGCCGTCCGACACGATATGGTGTATGTCCCACATCAGCCAATGGCGCTCCTCCGAAAGCCGCAGCAGTCCGGCCCGCAGCAGCGGTGCCTGGTCCAGCGCGAACGGCCGCACGAAGTTCCGGGTAAGTTCTCTCGCTTGCGCTTCATCCGCATCCCGGCATACCCATTCCAGCGTCACGTCTTCATGTATCCGTTGTCTCGGTTCGCCGTCGATCCACGTGAACGACGTGCGCAGCGATTCGTGACGGGCGATGACCGAGCGAATCGATTGCTCCAGCCGGTCCGGGTCCACCCTCCCGGCCAGTTCCACCACGCCCGGCATGTTATAGCGCGTGCTCTCCGGCTCCATCTCATGCAGCACGTACAGCCGCCGCTGCGACGAAGACAGAGGGTACGACGCCTGTGGTGCCGCCGGTTCGATGGCGCTGTAGGCCGTCTTCGACATCCCTTCGATCTTCTGCGCCTGCTCCTTGACTGTCGGCAGGCGGAATACATCCTGCAGCGTCAGTTCTGCGTTCATCGTCTTCTGGATCTTGGTCACCAGCGCGGTCGCCCGCAAGGAGTGTCCTCCGATTGCAAAAAAGTCGTCGCTCACCCCAATGTTCTCTATGCCAAGCACGTCTTGCCAAATCCTGAGCAGCTTCCGCTGCGTCTCATTACTCGCTGCCTCATACCGTTCTTCCGAATCCATTCTTGCCTCAGGCTCCGGCAACGCCTTGCGGTCCAGCTTCCCGTTAGGCGTCAGCGGCAAGCGCTCCATCCGGATCATGTACCCCGGTATCATATAGGACGGCAACGTCCGCCCGAGATGCTCCCGAATGTCCGCCGATGCCGTCTCCTCCTGCAGCACCACGTAAGCGCACAAGTATTTCCCGCCCGCGGCATCCTCCCGGTCGATCACCACCGCTTCGCGGACCGCCTCATGCTTCAGCAGCTGGCTCTCGATTTCGCCCAGCTCCACACGGTAGCCGCGGATCTTCACCTGATGATCCCGGCGCCCCAGAAATTCCATATTGCCGTCCGGCAGCATCCGACCCATATCTCCCGTCTTGTACATCCGTCCCTGCGGCACAAACGGATTCGTCATAAACGATGCGCTGGTCTTCGCCGTATCGTTCATATATCCTTTGGCTACGCCTACTCCCCCGATATACAGCTCGCCGGCCACCCCGTACGGCACCGGATGCCGATTGGCGTCCAGTATGTAGAAGGTGTTGTTATCCAGCGGCTTGCCGTACGGAATGCTTGTTTGATCCGCCGTTACTTCCCGGATCGGATAGTAGTTGGACCATACGGTGGCTTCCGTCGCACCCCCAAGTCCAATCACCTGGACGTTCGGGAAGGCTGCCTTCGCTCGCTCCGCCAAATTCACCGGAATCCAGTCCCCGCTTACCAGCGCCAGACGCAATGCCTGCTGACGGATGCCCTTCTCCTGTTCCTCCAGACCATGCAGCACATGGTTCAGTGTCGTCGGCACCGAGTCCCAAATCGTAATGGCTTCCTGTTCCAGCAGCTGCTGCATCTGCTTAGGATCCTGCACCTGCTCCCGGTCTGCAATCACAATCCGGGCGCCTGCCGCCAGCGGTCCGAAAATGTCATACACCGACAAGTCAAAGCACATCGACGTGATGAACAGCAGCCGATCTTCCTCATGAACGCCAAATTCCTGATTGACCCAGCTGACCAAGTTCACGGCCGAATGATGCTCTATCATGACGCCCTTCGGCTCTCCGGTGGAACCCGAGGTGTAAATAATGTAAGCCAGCTCGTGCGAATCTTTGGCCAGGTGAAGCGCCTCACCGGAATGCCCGATCAGCGAAGGGTCCCGGCTGTCGATGATTTGCGCAGGTATTTCTGCATACGCCTGATCGGCGACAACGACGCTTATTCCCGCATGGCTGATCATATGCACGATCCGGCTTTGCGGATAGTCCGGATCCATCGGTACATACGCCGCGCCAGCTTTCAGAATCGCCAGCATGCCAATGATCATCTCAAAGCCCCGGCCAGTCATCAGCCCGACATGATCATTGACGTTCACCCCCTGGGCCTGCAGCCGCCGCGCCAACCGGTTCGACCGCTTGTCCAGCTCCCGGTAGGTCAGCTGCTGGCCGTTCCAGCTTACAGCCGGTCGCTCCGGCGTCCTCGCTGCTTGTTCCCCGAACAGTTGATGCAGCGTCTTCTCTACTGCGTACGGCGTATCCGTTCGGTTCCATTCGTATACGATCTCTTGACGCTCCGCAGCCGTCATCAGATGCTCCATCGACAAGAGATCGTTCTCCTCGTCACACAAGGCCTCAAGGATTCGTTCGTACCAGGCAAACGCCGTTTCGATCTCCCGGTCCTCAAAATAAGCCGGCGTATATTTGATCTGCATGTTCAGCCTGTCAAAGTACTGCGATACTTCCAGATCAAACCACGTATTTGTCATTTCGTTTGCTTCCAAGCTCAGCGCCGCCGTCTCCGATACCAACTCTTGTCTCGGCCCCATCTCCTCCAGCACATGGAAATCCGTATAGTTAAACAGCGTATCGAAGATCGGGTTGACCGACGGGCTCGATACATCGCCGATCGCATGGGCGATATCGACCAAAAACAGTTCATGCGCCTTCATGTGTGCAAGCTGCTGCTTGGTACGGTTCACCAGTTCCGACTTGGACACTTCATGTGCTATCCCCATGCGGATCGGCACCGTATTCAGGAAGCAGCCCAGCACTTTATCTGCATCCTCGATTGGCGGCCGGTCGTGGCTGACCACGCCCGTGACAATCTCTTCCTCCGTCGTCAGGATACCCAGCAAATATACGTGCGCGCTCAAGCACAGTTCCTTGACGGTACAACCGTACCGCTTCGCGTGCCGCTTCAAGGCTCCCAGCAGTGTGCTGCTCAATGGCCTGCGATAAATTTTGCTGACTGCCCCGCGTTCCCTCTTCTTGCCTGCGTAGTTAAACGGCAGCTTATTACGGGTATACCCCGCCAATTCGCTGATCCAATATTGCCGGCTCTCCTCGTCGCTCTCCCGGAACCGGTTGATGGCCACATAATCCTTATAGCTGCTTTGCAGCGGCTTAACCTCCGCAGGGTTTCCCTGCAGCAGCTGATGATAAATGTCTTCAAACTCCTGCTGGAAGGAAGCCACGCTCCAGCCGTCCAGAATTGCATGGTGGAACGTAAACACCATGCAATAATCATGCTGGCTATTCAGCCGGAACAACCGAACTCGCCACAGCACCTCGCCGTCGAAGCGGAACAAGTGGCGCTGGTCCTGCTCAATATACGTGCGGATAACGCGCTCCTGCTCTTCCCGGCCAAGTGAAGAGACATCCTCCGCCGAAAGGGCTGGCACGATCCGGGCGTGCACGATCTGGACCTCTTCCTCGAAATGCTTAAGATCGAAGGTGGTGCGCAGAATCGGATGCTTGTCAGATAACCGCTGCAGTGCTTCGGCAAACTGTTCCACTGACACGATTTTGAAATGATACACAAACTGGTCGTGGTAGATCGGCTCCTCCGGCCGCAATCTGGAGTAGAACACCATGCTCTGCTGAATTTTGCTAAGCGGATACACATCCTCGCAATCTTCTGGCAGGTGCTTCAACTGCTCGGGGTCCACCATGATGCGCCGCTTCATCTGCTCCAGCATCTCCCGCCCCGATTCCAGCTGCCGGTTCGGCTCATACTCCTGCGCCAAAAGCCCGGCCAGCTCTCCGATGGTCTGATGCAGGTAGAGCTCTTTTAGCGGGAGATCCTCCTCCATGTCACGGTTCATCCGGCTGACCAGACGGATCGCCTTGATCGAGTCGCCGCCCAGCACAAAGAAGTTATCGTGGACGCCGACCTGCTCCGCCCCCAGCACTTCCTGCCAAATCTCTGCCAGTTGCCGTTGCGTCGGCGTGCTTGGCGCTTCGTATACGCTGCCGGTATGAGCCGCTTCCGGCGCCGGCAACGCCTTGCGGTCCACCTTGCCGTTGGCAGTCAACGGGATTCCATCCATGCTCACAAAGTAGGACGGAATCATGTAATCCGGCAGCTGTGCCGCCAGGTGCGCCCGTAGTTCTGTAATCGGAACAGCCGCGTCACTTACGAGATACGCACACAAGTACGCCTGCCCTTGCTCGTCCTCATGGGCCAAGACCACCGCTTCGCGGATCTGCGCATGCGCCATGAGCCGCGCCTCAATCTCCCCGCACTCGATCCGGTACCCGCGGATCTTCACTTGCTGGTCGATCCGGCCCAGGTACTCCAGGTTGCCGTCCGGCAGCCATCGCGCCAAATCCCCGCTCCGGTACATCCGCTCACCCGGCTCGAACGGGTTGTCGACGAATTTTTCCGCCGTCAGCTCCGGCCGGTTCAGATAGCCCCGGGCCAGACCGTCGCCCGCGATACACAGTTCACCCGCGACCCCGATCGGCTGCAGCTGCCGGTTGTCACTCACAATGTACAGCTGCGTATTGGCAATCGGCCCCCCGATCGGCACCGCCGCTTCCGCGAAGGTCGGAGCGCTGTCGTAATACGCGACATCGACCGTGGCCTCCGTCGGCCCATACAGGTTGTGAAGCGTGGCTCCGCTAACTTCCATGAACTTGTAGAACCCGCTCACATGCTGCGGCTTCAGCGCTTCCCCGCTCGCAAATACCCGGCGCAAGCTCACGAGCTTCTCCGGGCTAAACGCTTGCCCGGCCTGCTCCAGGAAGACGCTCAGCATCGACGGCACAAAATGCATCACCGTGACCCCGTAACGCTCCATCGTTTCGGCCAGCACCGCCGGATCTTTCTCTCCCTGCGGCGGAAGCAGGCAGACCTTCGACCCGGTCATCCCCCACCAGAACAGCTCCCACACCGAAACGTCGAACGTTATCGGCGTCTTCTGCAGAATGACGTCCCCTTCTCCGACCGGGTAGCGGTTCTGCATCCATTGCAGGCGGTTGATGACCGCGCGATGCTCAATCATGACCCCTTTCGGGTTGCCTGTGGTCCCCGAGGTATAGATCACATACGCCAAACGCCGGGAATCCGGCGCAAGCTCCGGATTGGCCTCGGATTGCACCCGCCCTCCAGGCGTCAGCTCGATGACCATCCCCTCAAATCCGCATGAATCCTGGCCGGGCTGAATCAGCAGTACTGCCGCGCCGCTGTCCCCGAGCATATACCGGATGCGTTCGGCCGGCAGCGCCGGATCAATCGGCAAGTACGCCCCGCCGGCCTTCAGGATGCCATAAAGCCCTACCATCAGTTCCAGCGAGCGTTCCGCCATAATTGCTACAATCGTTTCCGGCCCCACACCTTGCCCGCGCAGCGTCCACGCCAGCTGGTTCGCCTGCCCGTTCAGCTCCGCGTAGGTCAGCTGCTGATCCCCGTACACGACCGCCACCGCATCCGGCGTCTTCTCCACCTGCTCCTCGAACAGACCGTGGATCGTCGCTTCCCGCGGATACGCCGCCACCGTATCGTTGAATCCGTGCAGTAGCTGTTGCTTCTCTTCCGGCGTGACAAGCTCATACGAGCCGATGCTTGCTTCCGGCTGACCGGCGATTTGCGACAAGAGCTGCACGAAGTGCATCAGGTACCGCCCGGCTGTCTCCTCATTGAACAGCGCGCAGCTGTATTCCAGTGTCAGGAGAAGATCTATCTCGGCTTCCCATACATTTAGAGTCAGATCGAACTTCGTCGTCGAATGCTTCAGCTCGACCGGCCGAACGTCAACATCCGCCAGCCCAAAGCGCGCCTGCTCCATGTTCTGCAGCACCAGCATCGTGTCAAACAAGGGATTGCGGCTCATATCGCGCCGTACGTTCAGCTTCTCGACCAGTTCCTCGAACGGGTAATCCTGATGCTCGAATGCCGTCAGCGTCCGCTCCTTCACCTCGCGCACGAAGTCCATAAACCGCGTGTCCCCGGACGGGGCGTTGCGCAGTGCGAGCGTGTTCACGAACATCCCGATCATCGGCTCCGTATCCCCATGCGTCCGCCCCGACACCGGCGTCCCGACCACAATGTCGCTCTGCCCCGTGTACTTGTGCAGCCACACGTTATAGCCCGCCAGCAGCACCATGTACAGCGTGGCTCCGGTCTCTGCGGCAATTCGTTTTAGGGCCTCAGCTACGTCCGCGCTGATCTGCGCATGAACCTGTCCGCCTTCGCTGCTTAGCACCGCCGGACGCATCCGGTCGGCCGGCAGCTCCAGCACCGGCACTTCCTCCGCATAGGCCGACAGCCAGTACACCTCATGCCCTTGCATCCGCTCTACCCCGAGCGTGTCCTGCTGCCAGACCGCGTAGTCTTTGTACTGGATCCGCAGCGGCGTCAGCTCCTCACCGGCATACGCCGCCATAAGGTCCGACACCAGAAGGTTCAGCGAAACGCCGTCCGAGACGATATGGTGCATGTCCCACACCAGCCAATGGTGCTCCTCTGCCAGCCGCAGCAGCCCAGCCCGCAGCAGCGGCGCCTGATCCAGCTCGAACGGCCGCACAAAATTCCGGGTGAGTTCCCGCGCCTGCGCTTCATCTGCCTCCCGGCATACCCATTCAAACACCACGTCTTCATGTACCTGTTGTCTCGGTTCGCCGTCGATCCACGTGAACGACGTGCGCAGCGATTCGTGACGGGCGATAACTGTACGAACCGCTTGTTCCAGTTGATCCGCATCGATTTTCCCTGTTAACTCCATGACCCCCGGCATGTTGTAGCGCGTGCTCTCCGGCTCCACCTCATGCAGCACGTATAGCCTCCGCTGCGCCGAAGACAGCGGGTACGATGCCTGCGCCGCTGCCGGCTCGATTCGGCCGTAATCGCTTTCCTCCGTGCTGCGCACATATTCCGCCAACGCCTTCACCGTCGGACGCGCGAACAGCTCCCGCAGCGGCAGCTCCACCGCCAGCTGCTGATGTATGCGCGACACCAGCGTCATCGCTTTCAGCGAGTGACCACCGCGCTCGAAGAACGAGTCGCCGATGCCGACTTCGTTTACCCCCAGCACCTCTGCGAACAACTCCGCCAATTGCGTCTCCAGCGCATCCCGCGGCGCTTCATAGCCTTCGCTGTTCGCCTCCCGGTCCGGCGCCGGCAGCGCCTTCCGGTCGACTTTGCCGTTAGGGGTCAGCGGCAGCTTCTCCAGCTCCACAAAGTAGGACGGGATCATGTAATCCGGCAGCTGTGTTGCCAGTTGCGCCCGCAGCTCCGATACCGGAACCGCTTCATCACTTACGAGGTACGCGCACAAGTACGCCTGTCCTTGCTCATCCTCACGGGCCATGACCACCGCTTCGCGGATCTGCGCATGCGCCATAAGCTGTGCTTCGATCTCCCCGCATTCGATCCGGTAGCCGCGGATCTTCACTTGGTGGTCGATCCGGCCCAGGTACTCCACGTTGCCGTCCGGCAGCCATCTTGCTAAATCTCCGGTCCGGTACATCCGCATCCCCGGCTCGAACGGGTTGTCTACGAACTTCTCCGCCGTCAGCTCCGGCCGGTTGTGGTAGCCACGGGCCAGACCGTCACCCGCGATACACAGCTCGCCCGCGACGCCTATCGGCTGCAGCTGCCGGTTGTCACCCACAATGTACAGCCGCGTATTAGCGATCGGTCCCCCGACGCTCACTGTCTGGTCGGAGGTCGCTTCCCGCACCGCGGACCAAATCGTGGTCTCCGTCGGACCGTACATATTGAATAGCGCAGCCTTCGATTTGCTTTGCAGTTCAGCCAGCAGATCGTCCGTCCATGCCTCCCCGCCGACCAGTATTTCCGTTACGCCTTCAAACCACGCCACGCAGCCCGCCGACAGCAGCATCTTCAGCCGCGACGGTGTCATCTGCACCATCCCAATGCGCTGGCGTTCGATCAGCGCCGCCAGCTGCTGAGGGTCCTTCTGCTGTTCTTCGCTCGCCGCCACGATCCGCATGCCTTGCGTCAACGCCAGCAGCGTCTCCACCACCGAGATGTCGAAGGACAGCGTGGTCGCAAATAAAACCGACTTCGCCGGGCCGAAGGGAATCACTCTCGTCATCCCTGTGATGAAGTTAACCACCGCGCGGTGCTCAATCATCACCCCTTTGGGGTTCCCGGTCGTCCCCGAGGTATAGATCACATACGCCAACCGCCGGGAATCCGGCGCAAGCGGCAGGTTGGCCTCGGACTCTGCTGGCCCTCCAGGCGTCAACCCGATAACCGTGCCCTCAAATCCGCAGGAATCCAGGCCAGGCTGGGTCAGCAGCACCGCCGCGCCGCTGTCTCCGAGCATATACCGGATGCGTTCGGCCGGCAGCGCCGGATCAATCGGCAAGTACGCCCCGCCGGCCTTCAGGATGCCGAGCATCCCGGCGATCATGTCCAAAGAGCGTTCCATCAGGATAGCCACGATACGCTCCGGCCCTACACCCTGCCCGCGCAGCGTCCACGCCAGCTGATTCGCCCGCGCGTTCAGCTCTGCATAGGTCAGCTGCTGATCCCCGTACACGGCCGCCACCACATCCGGCGTCTTCTCCACCTGGGCTTCAAACAGCCCGTGGATCGTCGCTTCCCGCGGATACTCCGCCGCCGTGTTGTTGAACCCATGCAGCAGCTCTTGCTTCTCCTCCGCCGTGACAAGCGATATCGAGGCCACCGGCCTCTGCGCATCCGCCAGCATTTGCTGCGCGATCTCCCGGATATGCCCCTCCATTCGCCGGATGAATGTTCCATCGTATACCTTGGCGTTGTACCGGAATTCAATCGACAACGCTTCACCCGGGAATAGCACGACGGTTAGGTCATAATTCGTCTGCTCAAATACTTCAACGTCACGGATCCCGAACGCAGCCTCGTCCGTTCCGCCTGCTTGGCCAATCGCTTCAGCAATCGGATAGTTCTCGAACACCAAAATATGATCGATCAATCCTTCCTTCAGCGCGCTCAGTCCCTGAATCTCATACAGCGGATAATGGCTGTGTGATTCCGACGCCAGCGCCGCTTCCTGCACCTGCTGCAGCAGCTCCATTACGCTCTGGTCGGGGGAACTGCTGACCCGTACCGGCGTCGTATTGATAAACAGGCCGATCATCCGCTCGATTCCCGGAACTTCCGCCGGTCTCCCCGATACGACAGTCCCGAATACCACATCACCGCTCTGGTTGTACTTCTGCAAAAGCAGTCCCCAGATCGTCTGCATCACTGTGTTCAGCGTCACTTGTGCCTGGCGGGCCAACCGCTCCAGCTCCCGGGTCATCCCCACATCCAGACGGAAGGCATGCTCCTGCGGCTTGGCTCCCGCAGGCCCTGCTGTCCAAGGCGCTCGCGGTACACTCGCCTGTTGCTCATAGTTTGCCAAGTACTGGCTCCAGTACTGTCGCGCCGATTCCCCGTCCTGCTTTTCAAGCCATTGCATGTAACTGTTAAATTGTATTGGCGTGTCAAGTCGAATGGGCTGTTTAGTCTTCAAGCATTGATATATATGCATAAATTCCTGCATAAGAATGCTTACACACCAACCATCCATCAAAATATGGTGGAAGCTCCAAATCATTATGTGTGAATCAGAATCCTTTTTTAGAACAGCTAATCGAATTAAAGGCCCCCTCAATAGGTCAAAGCCCTCATCTCGATCATTTTGCATGTACTCGTTCACATACCTAGACTTTTCATTTTCACTCAACTGAGAAATATCTTTGAAAATCAAGTCCGTCTTTTGATTTTTTACTACGACTTGAACAGATTTCTTCACCTTTTTCCAGACGAAGATGGTTCGAAGTATATCGTATCGCTCAATGAGCTTCGCAAATGATTGATTAACTAGGGTTACATTTAAATCACCTGCAAGCTCCAAAGTATATTGTTCAAAATACTCATTTGATTTGTGAAGCAAAGAATGAAATAACATACCTTCTTGCATCGGCGTAAGATAATAGATGTCTTTTATCGAGTCTCTTCTTCTACTCATGTTTACCTCCCGGCAAGTTGTTTAGAGACGCTATTATAAAACCTGGGCTATTTCTCCGATCATTTAGTTTAGATACTTGGTGCCTCGTTCTCTTCAATAACAACGTTAGGGAAGATGTTTTTACCTCTCCACCTTCTGTTAACCCTTTTTTTCTAAGGTGTGTCTTCAAACCGCTTCTCCGCCAAAACCTGCCGCTGTATGCCCTAAGGAATCTTGGGTACAGTACCATTTTCTGATCACATGCGGAGAAAGGCGTTTCGCCACTAGGTAGTTTTTCGGTGGAGGCTTACGTCTCGGTGTTTCAAAGACTTCGCTCTTCTTCCGAAGGTGTGTGTGTGACTGGAAAGTGTATTCCTGGCTCTGAGTACAAACGGACCGAGCTGTACTTGATTTGGGGCTTTTAGCCTGTTACAGGAGGACAAGGACTCCAGCGCAGTTATTTCTCCCTGATGGCCGTTTTTAGATAGAATGCAGAGCAGATAAGGTCGCCTGGGTCCGCAAAAGAGAATAAACAGGGATTTTACTCTCCATAGCACCTCCTGTGCGTTACGGGTAAATGAACCCGCTGCGGGCTTTTGGGCCCTACTTTCAATTCTAAATCCTTGCTTCCCCAGAGCTCTTCCAGTTTGAAGACATGCTCTAGTCTACTTGTTCAAGCAATGAGTAAATGTTCTCTACTTCATCAATATCTAATCCACTAGAACTAAAATCGCTCGCGGTCTTCTCGCTGTGCGCCTGCCGGGTGCAGTGGGTGATCAGTCTGCGAAGCTGTTCCGCGTAGCACGCCATCCAGCCCTCCACCGTTTCCTTCCGGTATGTGTCTGCCGCATAGTCGCATGTAAACACGAGCTCTCCGCCGATCACCATCCCGTTCAGGCTCAGCTTGTACTCTCCCGGGAGGTTCGGGTCGATGCTGCTGCCTGTCCCGTACGCCGACGATTCGAATAGATCTGTCGTCACGTCCCGGTCGAACTGGCCCAAGTAGTTGAAGCAGATCTCCGGGCGAAGGTCGAATGTCAGCTCCTGTTTGTGCTCCGCAGCTGTCATATACTTCAGCACGCCATATCCCAGCCCTTTGTTCGGCACGCTGCGCAGCCCCTCTTTCACCCGCTTGATGCAGCCCGGCAACGTTTCCGACGCCCCCAGGTCAAGCAGTGTCGGCACGACCGTCGTAAACCAGCCGACCGTTCGGCTCACATCCACCGCTTCCCCGATCTCTTCCCGGCCATGCCCTTCCAGGTCCACGACAAACCGATCCTTACCAGTCCATTCCCGCAGCGCCAGGCCCAGCCCCGTCAGCAGGATGTCGTTAATTTCCGTGTAGTACGCCCGATTCGCCTGGTTCAATAACTGCGCCGTCTCTTCCTGCGACAGCCGGATGCTCACCGCTCCGCCGGTCTCCTCCGCTTCCAGGGGTCCTTCGTCCGCCGGCAGTGCCGCAGCCGGCATCTCTTCTACTCGCTTCCAATAAGCGATTTCACGCAGCAGTTCCTCACTGTCCGCATAGCGCGCCAGGGCCTCCGACCACGTCTGGAACGCGTCCGTTTTCTCCGGAAAGCGGATCTCCTCGCCCCTCTCCGCCTGCTCATAACCGGTCTGCACATCTTCGAACAGGATCCGCCAGGACACCCCGTCCACCACCAGATGGTGGATGACGATCAGCAGATGGTCGCCCTCGCCGGTCTTCATCAGCCCTAGGCGCAGCAGCGGCCCTTGCTCCAGATGCAGCCCCCGCTGCAGCCGCTCGGCTTCCGCCGCAATCCGTGTATCCACCGCGGTTTCCCCGCGCAAGTCGATCACGTCCAGCCCGAAACTCGCCTCTTGAGGCCCGCAGCTCCACTGCACGATGCCCCCCGCTTCTTCCCGGTACCTCATCCGCA
Source organism: Paenibacillus sp. FSL L8-0340 (assembly GCF_038593145.1). Taxonomy (NCBI): domain Bacteria; kingdom Bacillati; phylum Bacillota; class Bacilli; order Caryophanales; family Paenibacillaceae; genus Paenibacillus; species Paenibacillus sp. FSL L8-0340. The sequence goes on along the minus strand of NZ_CP151967.1, from coordinate 2,143,291 downwards.
GCGCATCATGATGCTGGGCGATCCGTTCAAACACACGGCGCAGAATGACTTCGTTGAATCCGTCCCGGCGATGCAGCATGACCGCCTGGTTATAATGGTGCGGCAGCTGCGGCGACCGCTCAAACAACCCTTGCTGGATCGGAGTTAATCGTACTTCGCCTTCGACCGGACGCTGATCGATCTGCCGCGCCAACTTCTGCACATGCGGACACAGCTCCAGAATTGTCGGATACCGGAACAGCTCACGGATCCCCAAGTGCAGCCCGTGCCCCCGCAGCCGCGCGGCGATCTGAACGGCTTTGATCGAATCCCCGCCCAGCTCGAAGAAGTTGTCTTGGATCCCGACTTGTCCGACTTGGAGCACGTTCTGCCAAATCGTTGCCAGCTTCGCCTCCATCTTGCTGCGCGGCGCCACATATTCGCTTCCCGCCTGAATCTGTCCTTGCGGCTCCGGCAGCGCCTTGCGGTCGACCTTGCCGTTAGGGCTGAGCGGCAGCTTCTCCAGCTCCACAAAATAGGACGGGATCATGTAATCCGGCAGCTGTGCCGTCAGGTGCGCACGCAGCTCCGTTACCGGAACAGCTTCGTTGTTTACAAGATACGCGCACAAGTACGCCTGCCCTTGCTCGTCCTCATGGGCCAAGACCACCGCTTCGCGGATCTGCGCATGCGCCATGAGCCGCGCCTCAATCTCCCCGCACTCGATCCGGTAGCCGCGGATCTTCACTTGCTGGTCGATCCGGCCCAGGTACTCCAGGTTGCCGTCCGGCAGCCATCGCGCCAAATCCCCGCTCCGGTACATCCGCTCACCCGGCTCGAACGGGTTGTCGACGAATTTTTCCGCCGTCAGCTCCGGCCGGTTCAGATAGCCCCGGGCCAGACCGTCGCCCGCGATACACAGTTCACCCGCGACCCCGATCGGCTGCAGCTGCCGGTTGTCACTCACAATGTACAGCTGCGTATTGGCAATCGGCCCCCCGATCGGCACCGCCGCTTCCGCGAAGGTCGGAGCGCTGTCGTAATACGCGACATCGACCGTGGCCTCCGTCGGCCCATACAGGTTGTGAAGCGTGGCTCCGCTAACTTCCATGAACTTGTAGAACCCGCTCACATGCTGCGGCTTCAGCGCTTCCCCGCTCGCAAATACCCGGCGCAAGCTCACGAGCTTCTCCGGGCTAAACGCTTGCCCGGCCTGCTCCAGGAAGACGCTCAGCATCGACGGCACAAAATGCATCACCGTGACCCCGTAACGCTCCATCGTTTCGGCCAGCACCGCCGGATCTTTCTCTCCCTGCGGCGGAAGCAGGCAGACCTTCGACCCGGTCATCCCCCACCAGAACAGCTCCCACACCGAAACGTCGAACGTTATCGGCGTCTTCTGCAGAATGACGTCCCCTTCTCCGACCGGGTAGCGGTTCTGCATCCATTGCAGGCGGTTGATGACCGCGCGATGCTCAATCATGACCCCTTTCGGGTTGCCTGTGGTCCCCGAGGTATAGATCACATACGCCAAACGCCGGGAATCCGGCGTAAGCTCCGGATTGGCCTCGGATTGCACCCGCTCTCCAGGCGTCAGCTCGATGACCATCCCCTCAAATCCGCATGAATCCTGGCCGGGCTGAATCAGCAGTACCGCCGCGCCGCTGTCCCCGAGCATATACCGGATGCGTTCGGCCGGCAGCGCCGAATCAATCGGCAAGTACGCCCCGCCGGCCTTCAGGATGCCATAAAGCCCTACCATCAGTTCCAGCGAGCGTTCCGCCATAATTGCTACAATCGTTTCCGGCTCCACACCTTGCCCGCGCAGCGTCCACGCCAGCTGATTCGCCCGCGCATTCAGCTCCGCATAGGTCAGCTGCTGATCCCCGTACATGATCGCCACCGCATCCGGCGTCTTCTCCACCTGCTCCTCGAACAGACCGTGGATCGTCGCTTCCTGCGGATACTCTGCCGCCGTGTCGTTGAATCCGTGCAGTAGCTGTTGTTTCTCCTCCGCCGTCACAAGCGATATCGAGGCCACCGGCCGCTGCGCATCCGCCAGCATTTGCTGCGCGATCTCCCGGATGTGCCCTTCCATTCGCCGGATGAATATCCCCTCGTATACCTTGGCGTTGTAGCATAAATTAATCGACATCGCTTCGCCCGGGAATAACACGACGGTTAGGTCATAATTCGTCTGCTCATATACTTCAACGTCACGGATTCCAAACGCAGCCTCGGCCGTCCCGCCTGCTTGGCCAAGCGCTTCGGCGATCGGATAGTTCTCGAACACCAAAATATGGTCGATTAGCCCTTGCTTCAGCGCGCTCATTCCCTGAATCTCATACAGCGGATAATGGCTATGTGATTCCGAGACCAGCGCTGCTTCCTGCACCTGCTGCAGCAGTGCCGTTACACTCTGCTCGGGGGAACTGCTGACCCGTACCGGCGTTGTATTGATAAACAGGCCGATCATCCGCTCGATCCCCGGCACCTCCGCCGGTCTCCCCGATACGACCGCCCCGAATACCACATCATCGCTCTGGTTGTATTTCTGTAGTAGCAGTCCCCAGATCGTCTGCATCACTGTGTTCAGCGTCACCTGGGCCTGGCGGGCCAACCGCTCCAGCTCCCGGGTCATCCCCACATCCAGACGGAAGGCATGCTCCTGCCGCTCAGCTTCTGTTCGCCCTGTTGCCCCTGTCACTCGCGGCACACTCGCCTGTTGCTCATAGTCCCTCAGGTACCGGCTCCAGTACTGCCGCGCCGCCTCCCTGTCCTGCATGTTCAGCCACTGCATGTATCGGCTATACGGCTCCACGGGCCCCAGCTCTATCGGCTGCTTCGTCTGCAACCCGCGATAAATCGCCATGAGCTCCTGCATCAGAATACTCGTGCACCAGCCGTCCATGATGATGTGATGAAAGCTCCAGATGACATGCTGACACCCCTTCTCCCCGATCACAATCGTGGCGCGCATTAGCGCATCCCGGCTCAGGTCAAAGCCCCTTTGCCGGTCTTCCTGCTGGATCGTCTCCAGATCACCTGACCCTTCCCTCACCCGCAGATCAACTTCCCGTTCCTGCAGCACCAGCTGCACCGGCCGCCCTACCTGCTCGCTCACGATCACCGTCCGCAGCATGTCGTGCCTTTCCGTTAAACGGCCCAAGCTTTCCTCGAATACCGCGATATCCAGCGTTCCTTCAACCCGGAACGTAAACTGCTCGAAATACGTCGCAGCCTCCGGGTCCAGCTCAGCGTGAAACAACATGCCTTCCTGCATCGGAGACAGCGGATAGATGTCTTGCACCTTATAGCCGTAGGCTTGCTGCAAGCCGCTCGCTTCCTGCGGCTCCAAATCCGCCAAACTGAAATCGCTCGCGGTCTTCTCGCTGTGCGCCTGCCGGGTGCAGTGGGTGATCAGTCTGCGAAGCTGTTCCGCGTAGCACGCCATCCAGTCCTCCACCGTTTCCTTCCGGTATGTGTCTGCCGCATAGTCGCATGTAAACACGAGCTCCCCGCCGATCACCATCCCGTTCAGGTTCAGCTTGTACTCTCCCGGGAGGTTCGGGTCGATGCTGCTGCCTGTCCCGTACGCCGACGATTCGAATAGATCTGTCGTCACGTCCCGGTCGAACTGGCCCAAGTAGTTGAAGCAGATCTCCGGGCGAAGGTCGAACTTCAGCTCCTGTTTGTGCTCCGCGGCTGTCATATACTTCAGCACGCCATATCCCAGCCCTCTGTTCGGCACGCTGTGCAGCCCCTCTTTTACCCGCTTGATGCAGCCCGGCAACGTCTCGCATGACCCCAGGTCAAGCAGTGTCGGCACGATCGTCGTAAACCACCCCACCGTTCGGCTCACATCCACCGCTTCCCCGATCTCTTCACGGCCATGCCCTTCCAGGTCCACGACAAACCGATCCTCACCGGTCCATTCCCGCAGCGCCAGGCCCAGCCCCGTCAGCAGGATGTCGTTGATTTCCGTGTAGTACGCCCGATTCGCCTGGTTCAATAACTGCGCCGTCTCTTCCTGCGACAGCCGGATGCTCACCGCTCCGCCGGTCTCCTCCGCTTCCAGGGGTCCTTCGTCCGCCGGCAGTGCCGCAGCCGGCGTCTCCTCGATTCGCTTCCAATAAGCGATTTCCCGCAGCTGTTCCCCGCCGTCCGCATAGCGCGCCAGGGCCTCCGACCACGCCTGGAACGCGTCCGTTTTCTCCGGAAAGCGGATCTCCTCGCCCCGCTCCGCCTGCTCATAACCGGTCTGCACATCTTCGAACAGGATCCGCCAGGACACCCCGTCCACCACCAGATGGTGGATGACGATCAGCAGATGGTCGCCCTCGCCGGTCTTCATCAGCCCTAGGCGCAGCAGCGGCCCTTGCTCCAGATGCAGCCCCCGCTGCAGCCGCTCGGCTTCCGCCGCAATCCGTGTATCCACCGCGGTTTCCGCGCGCAAGTCGATCACGTCCAGCCCGAAACTCGCCTCTTGAGGCCCGCAGCTCCACTGCACGATGCCCCCCGCTTCTTCCCGGTACCTCATCCGCAGCGCATCATGATGCTGGGCGATCCGTTCAAACACACGGCGCAGGACACCTTCGTCGAATCCGTCCCGGCGATGCAGCATGACCGCCTGATTATAATGGTGCGGCAACTGCGGCGACCGCTCAAACAACCCTTGCTGGATCGGAGTTAATCGTACTTCGCCTTCGACCGGACGCTGATCGATCTTGTGCGCCAACGTTTGCACATAAGGGCACAGCTCCAGGATCGTTGGATACCGGAACAGATCGCGGATCCCCAAGTGCAGCCCATGCCCCCGCAGCCGCGCGGCGATCTGAACGGCTTTGATCGAATCCCCGCCCAGCTCGAAGAAGGAATCCTTGACGCCCATCCGCTTGATGCCCAGAACCTCCTGGCAAACCGATACCATCAAGGCTTCCTGGGCTGTCCGCGGTGCTTCATAGCCTTTGCTGTACGTCTCCCGGTCCGGTGCCGGCAGCGCCTTACGGTCCACCTTGCCGTTAGGGGTTAGCGGCAGCTTCTCCAGCTCCACAAAGTAGGACGGAATCATGTAATCCGGCAGCTGTGCCGCCAGGTGTGTACGCAGCTCCGGTACTGGAACAGCCGCGTCACTTACGAGATACGCACACAAGTACGCCTGCCCTTGCTCGTCCTCATGGGCCAAGACCACCGCTTCGCGGATCTGCGCATGCGCCATGAGCCGCGCCTCAATCTCCCCGCACTCGATCCGGTACCCGCGGATCTTCACTTGCTGGTCGATCCGGCCCAGGTACTCCAGGTTGCCGTCCGGCAGCCATCGCGCCAAATCCCCGCTCCGGTACATCCGCTCACCCGGCTCGAACGGGTTGTCGACGAATTTTTCCGCCGTCAGCTCCGGCCGGTTCAGATAGCCCCGGGCCAGACCGTCGCCCGCGATACACAGTTCACCCGCGACCCCGATCGGCTGCAGCTGCCGGTTGTCACTCACAATGTACAGCTGCGTATTGGCAATCGGCCCCCCGATCGGCACCGCCGCTTCCGCGAAGGTCGGAGCGCTGTCGTAATACGCGACATCGACCGTGGCCTCCGTCGGCCCATACAGGTTGTGAAGCGTGGCTCCGCTAACTTCCATTAACTTGTAGAACCCGCTCACATGCTGCGGCTTCAGCGCTTCCCCGCTGGCAAATACCCGGCGCAAGCTCACGAGCTTCTCCGGGCTAAACGCTTGCCCGGCCTGCTCCAGGAAGACGCTCAGCATCGACGGCACAAAATGCATCACCGTGACCCCGTAACGCTCCATCGTTTCGGCCAGCACCGCCGGATCTTTCTCTCCCTGCGGCGGAAGCAGGCAGACCTTCGACCCGGTCATCCCCCACCAGAACAGCTCCCACACCGAAACGTCGAACGTTATCGGCGTCTTCTGCAGAATGACGTCCCCTTCTCCCACCGGGTAGCGGTTCTGCATCCATTGCAGGCGGTTGATGACCGCGCGATGCTCAATCATGACCCCTTTCGGGTTGCCTGTGGTCCCCGAGGTATAGATCACATACGCCAACCGCCGGGAATCCGGCGTAAGCTCCGGATTGGCCTCGGATTCCACCCGCCCTCCAGGCGTCAGCTCGATGACCGTCCCCTCAAATCCGCATGAATCCTGGCCGGGCTGAATCAGCAGTACCGCCGCGCCGCTGTCCCCGAGCATATACCGGATGCGTTCGGCCGGCAGCGCCGAATCAATCGGCAAGTACGCCCCGCCGGCCTTCAGGATGCCATAAAGCCCTACCATCAGCTCCAGCGAGCGTTCCGCCATAATTGCTACAATCGTTTCCGGCCCCACACCTTGCCCGCGCAGCGTCCACGCCAGCTGATTCGCCTGCCCGTTCAACTCCGCGTAGGTCAGCTGCTGATCCCCGTACACGGCCGCCACCGCATCCGGCGTCTTCTCCACCTGCGCTTCAAACAGCTCATGGATCGTCGCTTCCCGCGGATACGCCGCCGCTGTGTCATTGAACGCATGCAGCAGTTGTTGCCTCTCTTCCGTCGTCACAAGCTCATACGAGCCAATGCTTGCTTCCGGCTGACCGGCCATTTGCGACAAGAGCTGCACGAAGTGCATCAGGTACCGCCCGGCTGTCTCCTCATTGAACAGCGCGCAGCTGTATTCCAGCAACAACTGAAGTCCTTGCTCACTCTCCGCAACGTTCAGCGTCAGGTCAAACTTCGTCGCCCGGTGGTCCAGCTCGACCGGACGAACGTCAACATCTGCCAAGCCAAAGCGCGCCTGCTCCATGTTCTGCAGCACCAGCATCGTGTCAAACAAGGGATTGCGGCTCCTATCGCGCCGTACGTTCAGCTTCTCGACCAGTTCCTCGAACGGGTAATCCTGATGCTCGAATGCCGCCAGCGTCCGCTCCTTCACCTCGCGCACGAAGTCCATAAACCGCTTGTCCCCGGACGGGGCGTTGCGCAGTGCCAGCGTGTTCACGAACATCCCGATCATCGGCTCCGTATCCCCATGCGTCCGTCCCGACACCGGCGTCCCGACCACAATGTCGCTCTGCCCCGTGTACTTGTGCAGCCACACGTTATAGGCCGCCAGCAGCACCATGTACAGCGTGGCTCCGGTCTCTGCGGCAATTCGTTTTAGGGCCTCAGCTACGTCCGCGCTGATCTGCGCATGAACCTGTCCGCCTTCGCTGCTTAGCACCGCCGGACGCATCCGGTCGGCCGGCAGCTCCAGCACCGGCACTTCCTCCGCATAGGCCGACAGCCAGTACACCTCATGCCCTTGCATCCGCTCTACCCCGAGCGTGTCCTGCTGCCAGACCGCGTAGTCTTTGTACTGGATCCGCAGCGGCGTCAGCTCCTCACCGGCATACGCCGCCATAAGGTCCGACACCAGAAGGTTCAGCGAAACGCCGTCCGAGACGATATGGTGCATGTCCCACACCAGCCAATGGTGCTCCTCTGCCAGCCGCAGCAGCCCAGCCCGCAGCAGCGGCGCCTGATCCAGCTCGAACGGCCGCACAAAATTCCGGGTGAGTTCCCGCGCCTGCGCTTCATCTGCCTCCCGGCATACCCATTCAAACACCACGTCTTCATGTACCTGTTGTCTCGGTTCGCCGTCGATCCACGTGAACGACGTGCGCAGCGATTCGTGACGGGCGATGACCGAGCGAATCGCTTCCTCCAGCCGATCCGCATCCACCTGCCCTGTTAGCTCCATGACCCCCGGCATGTTGTAGCGCGTGCTCTCCGGCTCCACCTCATGCAGCACGTATAGCCGCCGCTGCGCCGAAGACAGCGGGTACGAAACCTGCGCTACCGCCGGCTCGATCCGGCCGTAATCGCTTTCCTCCGTGCTGCGCACATAGTCCGCCAACGCCCTCACCGTCGGACGCGCGAACAGCTCCCGCAGCGGCAGCTCCACCGCCAGCTGCTGATGTATGCGCGACACCAGCGTCATCGCTTTCAGCGAGTGACCACCGCGCTCGAAGAACGAGTCCCCGATGCCGACTTCGTTTACCCCCAGCACCTCTGCGAACAACTCCGCCAATTGCGTCTCCAGCGCATCCCGCGGTGCTTCATAGCCTTCGCTGTTCGCCTCCCGGTCCGGCGCTGGCAGCGCCTTCCGGTCGACTTTGCCGTTAGGGGTCAGCGGCAGCTTCTCCAGCTCCACAAAGTAGGACGGGATCATGTAATCCGGCAGCTGTGTTGCCAGTTGCGCCCGCAGCTCCGATACCGGAACCGCTTCATCACTTACGAGGTACGCGCACAAGTACGCCTGTCCTTGCTCATCCTCACGGGCCATGACCACCGCTTCGCGGATCTGCGCATGCGCCATAAGCTGTGCTTCGATCTCCCCGCATTCGATCCGGTAGCCGCGGATCTTCACTTGGTGGTCGATCCGGCCCAGGTACTCCACGTTGCCGTCCGGCAGCCATCTTGCTAAATCCCCGGTCCGGTACATCCGCGTCCCCGGCTCGAACGGGTTGTCCACGAATTTTTCCGCCGTCAGGTCCGGCCGGTTGAAGTAACCCCGCGCCAGACCGTCCCCCGCGATGTACAGCTCACCAGCAATGCCCATCGGCTTCAGCTGCAAGTCGTCACCTACAATGTACAGCTGCGTATTGGCAAGCGGCTTGCCGATCGGCACCGTCGCTTCCGCGACGAGTGGCATGCAATCAAAATAGGAAACCTCAGCTGCTTCCGTCGGCCCGTACAGGTTGTGAAGCGTGGCTCCGCTCCCTTCCATTAACTTGTAGAACCCGGCCACATGCTGCGGCTTCAACGCTTCTCCGCTGGCAAATACCCGGCGCAAGCTGCCGAGCTTCTCCGGGCTAAACGTTTGCCCGGCTTGCTCCAGGAAGACGCTCAGCATCGACGGCACAAAATGCATCACCGTGACCCCGTGACGCTCTATGGTTTCGGCCAGCACCGCCGGATCTTTCTCTCCCTGAGGCGAAAGCATGCAGACCTTGGACCCGGTCATACCCCACCAGAACAGCTCCGACACCGAAACGTCGAATGTTATCGGCGTCTTCTGCAGAATGACATCCTCTTCTCCGATGCGGTACCAATTCTGCATCCACTGCAGGCGGTTAATGACCGCGCGATGCTCCATCATGACCCCTTTCGGGTTGCCTGTGGTCCCCGAGGTATACATCACATACGCCAAATGCCGGGAATCCAGCTCTAGCGGCGGGTTGGCCTCGGATTGTGCCTGTCTTCTGGAAGTCAACTCGATGACCGCGCCTTCAAATCCGCATGGATCAAGGCCAGCGTCAATCAGCAGCGCTTCCGCGCCGCTGTCCCCGAGCATGTATTGGATGCGCTCTTTCGGGTAAGCCGGATCAATCGGCAAGTACGCCCCGCCGGCCTTCAGGATGCCATAGATCCCTACAATCAGTTCCAGCGAGCGTTCCGCCATAATCGCCACAATACGCTCCGGCCCTACACCTTGCCCGCGAAGTGTCCACGCCAGCTGGTTGGCCCGTGCGTTCAGCTCCGCGTAGGTCAGCTGCTGATCCCCGTACACTACCGCTACCGCATCCGGCGTCTTCTCCACCTGCTCCTCGAACAGACCGTGAATCGTTGCTTCCCGCGGATACTCCGCAGCCGTATCGTTGAATCCAACTGTAAGCTGACGGGTCCCCACTTCATCCAATAGACGGATATCTTGAATCATACGACTAGGCTCCCCAAGGATATCCTGAAGCATGACAGTAAAAGAGCTAAATATCTGTTCTACAATTCCATCCGAATGGTCAGCTTTATAATCAAAAGCCAATTCGAGTTCACCCGTCAGAGACCAGTCTTTAATCATAAGCTGAAATGGATAAAATTGATGCCCATTGTAAACCTCGTTCGCTTTTACAGTCAGGTTTGCCAAATTCGTCACAAGTCTGGTGCCAAGATTATTTACAACAACAGAAAACAGCTGATCTATTCCCCTTTTACGCAGTTCTAATTCTTGCACCAGATTATCGTATGGATATTTTTGATGAAAGTAACATGACATCAATTCCTGCTGTACTTCCCTGCTAAACGAGTCAAAGCTCTGCATAGCGTTGACTTGAACCCGAAGCGGCATTGTACTGGCAAACATACCAATTACAGATTTTTCTTTCGCTCCGGAACGGTTTAAGACCGGAGTCCCAATGACTAAGTCGCTTTGCCCTGTCGTCCGATTCACATAGGCGAGCATTAACGAGACAAACCAGGCGTTTAGTGAAACCCGGTTCTCATCAAGTTTTTCCCTGATCCGGTCAGAAAGCTCTTTGTTCAGCAGGAATGATTTCCGTGTTCCAGCTGAATCGCCGGTGACCCCTTTGGAAGTTCCCATAACCGTAGGGGACTCATAGTCCTGATAACGGTGTAACCAAAACTTCTTGTCTTTAATGTACCGGTTAGTCCTTAAATAATTATCTTCATGATCTGCAAATTCAAGAAAATTGCTTGATCTGCCAACCGGATTGTTTTCGCCTTTCGCCAGCTTTTCATAAATTGCCAGTGTATCCTGAAGCCATGCTTGCCCTGACCATCCATCAGCAATGATGTGGTGTGCCTTGATTAAATATCCGCACTCATCGTCACTGATTTTGAAGAGGGCTACGTAATATAAAGGGTTATTCTCGAATTGGAAGGGGATTGCCGCCTGCTGCTGCGTCCAAAGCTCAAGCGCCTCATTAGGGTTATTTGAAGTACTGAAATCGATTAGTGGGAACGGGGTTTTATGATGGGGCACATAATATTGATAGGGCTCACCGTTCTGGTTGCGGGAGATTCGCAATCCAAAGCCTGCGTGGTTGCTAAGATTATAGTGGATGGCTGCTTCAATCCAATCTAAATTCGCTTCTCCTTTAAAAATAAAATACAGCGTTATATTATTGAGCGAAGTGTCGGGATAATGCTGCTCCATCATCCAAATTCTCTTCTGTGCGTGCGTTAATGGAAATGCAGATTTGCACCCGCTTAACGGTCTCATACAAGTAAGTCCCCCTCATTAATTATGCTGACTCTGAATGAACTGCATGCTTCTGAAGGCAACCGCAAACCAATCTGAGAAAGTGAGGTCGAATTAGGCAGTATGATGATTGGCCTGGATTATAGGTTCTTGTTGTAAAAACACATCTTGCTGCGATTAGCGGAAATTGAGAGCCTTCATAAGAGCCTCTATAACAAATTGCGAATGACTATGAATAAAAAAATGATCTCCATCAAAACCAACATACTTGCAAGCGTTATCAGAAACTTGGTCCCACTCTTCTATATCTCCTGACAGGGTGTCATCCTTGCAACCGAAGAATATGTAGACGTCACACCCGAGTTTACTGTTTCTCTCTTTGAACATAAAAGTCTCTGACAACCGGAAATCCGACCTGATAATAGGCAAAAAAAGATCCATCAATTCCGTATTATCAAAAAACTGCGGCGGCGTTCCGCCTAATTCCATTAAGTGCCGCTTAAACTCTTCATCCGGGAGCGTGTGAACGATGGTTTCATCCTTGTCTGGTACATGCGGGGCAGATCTTCCTGAGAAAAAAACGGCATCAGGCTCCTTATACCCCCTACTTTTCAGTTGATGAATCGTTTCATAGGCAAGAATTGCCCCCAAGCTATGCCCGAAAATCCCATAGGGATCTCCACTTAATTGCGGCAGAATAAGCGACGTAATATCTTCAACTGCTTCTTCAAAGGATCGATAAAACGGCTCGTGCACTCTCCTGCCTCTGCCAGCCAACTCCACAGGAATAATCTCAGCGATTCCGTTTAAGTAGCTTGACCATTGACTGTAGAAGAAGGCCGAACCACCTGCATAAGGTATACAGAATAATTTCATAGTCCATCTCTTTCATGTTTTATTAATAATTGAAAAGAAAACCCCAATTAACTGAGGATATCCAGACTAGAAACCTCCAGCCCGCATCAGCGGGGTTGGAGGTTTCTTGATATGTGGCAACTTGTGCTGAAATTCTGCTATCCGCTGCCTGCCTGGAAAGATACACAACTAATTTTGAGGTTCTTCGGAACAACTCTACTGCATTTGTTCCGGGCTGTCCGCTTGCGGATTTTCAGCTTGTCCGTGAAAAGAAATCAGCGATTGCTTCAAGCTCTCTGCCAGTTCCTCCAGCTGCTTGGACAGCGCCACCAGTTCGCCGCTTACTGTCAATTGCCGCGAAGACATTGCCGCCACTTCCTCTGTAGATGCACTGGTCTGCTGCACCACAGAACGGACACTACCCATCGACTCGCCAAGACGTGCCTGGAAAATGATCAACTCAGAAACCGCAGCCGACGATTGACCCAGATATTCAATGAAGTCTTCCATTTCCTTGCGTACAGCCGCGAAAATCTGGGACGATTCCCGCACCGAGCCGATCTGCTCGCTGAACAGCGGCACAGCTTCGCCCACCACCTTGACGGTGTCCTCGATACTCCGCCCGATCTCCTCCGTAATTTGCGAGACTGAGGCAATCGATTGGCTGGACTGGCCGGCCAGGGCGCGGATTTCGTCGGCGATAACAATAAAGCCTCTGCCGGCCGCTCCGGCACGGACTGCTTCAATGGAAGCATTAAGCGCCAGAATATTGGTCTGCTTGTTCATGGCAATCATTGGCGCCAGAATATTGCGGATCAAATGAGTGCTTTCCTGCAGCTTGGCCGAATTCTCTTCAATCAGCCGCATCATCTCCACCGTCGACTCACTTTGTGCAACCAGTGTCTTCATTAGCGCCGCTCCCTGCTCGCTGACCGCGATCACTTTCTCGGCTGCCGCATCCATTACCCGGTTAATCTGGTCCACCTCATGCATCTTGCCGCCCATCAGCTCCACATCATGGTTGCTGCTCTCGGCTTCCGCCGCCAGACTGGCAGCACCTTGGGCAATTTCATCCGTGGCTACCGCCAGCTCACGGGCATGGTCCGAGATCGTTGCCGAAGCATGAACCAGCTGTTCGGATGTCGCCAGAACCTCTGTCGCCGAAGCGCCGCTCTGGCCGGCCAGCATGGAAATCTGCTCCATCATCCGGTTGAAGCTATGCCCAAGCCGGCCGATTTCATCGCGGCCCTTGAAGTTGGTACGAACATTAAGGTTGCCTCGCTCCCCTTCCTCCATCAGCCGGGCCAGCTTACCGAGCGGCCGGCCAATCAGACGGACCAGCACATAGCCGATCAAGAGAGCAATCAGTGCCGCCGCGAATACTACGAGCAGTGTAATGTACAACAGGCGGTCGGCCGACTTGGTGAAATCACTGACCGGCGCATAGCCAAGCAGTGTCCAACCACCTGTGGTCAGCGGCTGGTACACCGCCAGTTGCTCCGTTCCGGCTTCATCGTCTGCCATAAAGGAACGATCCAATTCTTGGGCCGCCTGAGGCTCGACCTCTGCCCTCGACGGCTTGATGAATGAGGTCTGCTCCAGTTGAGCATCATCCTTCGCATACACAACCTTTCGGTCAGCATCAAGGATGCGCAGTTCACCGTCTTCTCCAATGCGCAGATTCGCTAATATGTCGTTGAGAGAGCTTCGCTTGATCTCAATCAGCATATAATATTCCGCTTGCGGATTTTGCATATTGCGCAGAAGCCGTCCCATCGTGAGAGAAGCTTCAGAGTATGTATCGAAGAAGCCCGTCGGCCGGACCGGGAACCACACTGGATTACCCTTGGCCTCGTCAATCTGCTTGAATCTCGCCAGGATCCCCTCATCGGTGCGGATCCCCGTAACGCCCGAGGTTGTATAAGATTCAACTTCGGCGAGGCTGCGGGAAACAAGCCGGATGCCCAATAGACGCTCATCGGAGCCTTTGACTGCATCCAGCTTGCTGCGGATACGCCCTTCGGCGGCAACCTTAGCCACGATCCCGATACCCGGATCATTTACCGCCTCCAGATCTGCCTTGAGCGCCTGATCCACGGCAAATTGCCGCGAGAGCGCTTCATACTCGACAAAGAGGAAATCCAGTTTGTCAGCTGCCTGGACAATCGCTTGCGATGAAGCAGCAGCTACTTCATCGGTAATAATACCTTTGGCGGCGTAATAAGAAGTCAAACCAAGCACGGAGGACAACAACAGAATGGTGCTGAACAGGATTATGAATAATTTGACGCCAACCGATTGCAGATGCAGGCTTCGTTGCCCTTTCATAAGTCTACTCTCCCCATAGAATAAAATAACGCCACATTAGTGGGTTTTATCCTTAAAGCCTAATCAGGTACCCAGCTGTAGTCCTTGAATAACCCCATAAATTAAATAAAAATACATAAGACAAGGTACACCCTTCGCAGTCAAATGAAGGCTGTACCTTGTTTTCGTTAAATCGTGCAAACTGGCAAAGGGCCAGATTACCCCTTGCTCGCCCCGGCAGTCAACCCTTCGACGAGCAATTTTTGCAGGAAGCCAAAGAGAATCATGATCGGAATAGAGATCAGTACAGCGCCTGCCGCAAAAGTCGTGAAATTGGAGTTCTGATTCGAATCCACCATGTCCCACATACCGACGGCAACGGTCCATTTATCCTTGGTCCGCAGAATGAGTCTTGCAAAGATAAAGTCAACCCACGGTCCGACAAATTGCGTAAGCGCCATGTAGGTAATCATCGGTCTCGACAGAGGCAGAATAATTCTCCAGAAGATTCCAAAGTTACTTGTTCCGTCAATGCGGGCAGCTTCGTCCAGCGAACGCGGTATCGTATCGAGGAACCCTTTCGCGATCAGTGTCCCGCCTAGCGGAGCACCGGCTGCATATACGATAATCAGAGCCAAATGTTTATCCAGCAGATCAAACTCTTTCAGCAGCAAATAGATGGCAATCATACTCATGAAGCCTGGAAACATTCCAAGCACCAGCAGTCCGGACATGGTGGTCTTGCGCGTCTTGAATCTGAACCGGGAAACTGCATAGCTTGTAAGCAATGTCAAGAAAACGCCCAGGATCATTGAGAACAAGGCAATCTTAAACGTATTAAGCCACCAGGTAGGGAACAGCAGGGTGTTATCATAGAATAGCGCCCGGTAATGTTCAAGCGTAAACGTTTCAGGAATCAGCGTTTTACTGTAAAGGGATTTGCCCGGCCGCAGCGACGATAACAGAATCCAAATGGCAGGATAGAGTGCTGCAACAGACAGAATCAGCAACGCTAAATAACTTAATCCGAGACGTATTTTTCTTTTAATATTTACTCCGCTCATTGGATCATGTCCTCCTCCTGGAATGATTTCGACCGCCGGTAATTGTAAAGCGAGAAGCTGGCTACGATCAAGAAGATAATGATTCCGACCGCAGATGCCATGTTATATTTGTTCTGGTCAAGCGTGAGCTTGTAAAGCCACGTCACGAGCAAGTCGGTGGAACCGGCGTACTGATAATCCCCGTTTGGGGGATTACCGGCTGTTAACAGGAAGATCGCATTAAAGTTATTGATGTTACCTGCAAACTGGGCAATCAGTGTAGGCGCCGTCGAGAACAGCACCATAGGCAATGTTATGATGCGGAATTTCTGGTAGTTGGTCGCCCCATCCACTTCGGCCGCTTCATACATATCGCGCGGAATCGTTGTCAGAACCCCCATAATCAGCAGCATGGATACCGGAATACCGACCCACAAGTTAACCACGATAACCGTTACTTTGGCCCAGAAAGGATCCGTTAGCCAAGGAAGGCCACCGAGCCCGAAAAATTTTAGATATTGGTTAATCGGACCAAACTGGCCGTTGAACAGGTTACGCATGAGCAGAAGGGAGATCATCTGCGGAATAGCGTATGGAACAATCAGAATGGCTCTCCAGAAGCCCTTGAAACGGATGCCTTGCTGGCTGACCAGCATCGCGACCAGCATGCCGCCGAAATAGGTAGTAACCGTGGACAAGATCGCCCATGTAATAGTCCAAGTAAGTACCCCGTAAAAGGTCTGGCTCCATGATTTAAGTACCACCAGATTACGGAATGTTTCAAAGCCAACCCAATCTACCAGCTTGGCCGGAGGCATATGGTTAGGCGCAGCATAGTTCGTAAACGCCAGCATGATCATGAAGATGATCGGCATTACTGTAAATAACAGAATACCTACAGACGGCAGGATAAGAAATGTCTGCGCAAACTTGTAGTCGAGGATATAACGGATGCTCTGTTTAAATGTAGCCGGAGTACGGCCTGCGTCCCGTACAGCTCCAGTCTTTCGGGCATCTTTAATGTTCATATACCACGCAAGCAGAAACAGAACAAAGAATATAATTGTAATCAAACTCTGAATTAGAATAAATATAGAATGATCACCTTTGACCAACTTGGCAATCCCTTTGACCTTCTCAAAATGTTGGGAGGTTGTCCCCAAGGTAACGATACCCCAGAACGCCCGTCCCAGCTTCTCAATAAAGTAAGTTAAGCTTAATGCCTCTACAATCAAAAAAATAAAACCTTTGATAAATTGGCGGTTATATATTTGTCCCAATCCCATAAATAATGTAGACAGTATCGTTGCTGTTCTAGTATGGTGTCGCTGCATTTCCCTTCCGTTCTCCTCTCCTGGGAAATCAGAGAATCGCCCGCCGCTACCAGGCGGCGGGTGATTTGATTTCATAAATATACTGTTGGAATAGACCTGCGGATGTTTACTTCGAAGCGCCGTTGTTCAGATCTTTGATCTGTTGGGCTGCTTTGTCCATTGCAGTCTTAGGGTCTACGCCTTTGTCCCAGATTTCCGGCAGGGCTGCATTTACAGGACTCCACACATTCCCCATTTCAGGAATAGATGGCATTGGCTGGGAGTTATTAGCCTGCTCAGCAAAAACGGATACATAAAGGTCATCCTTGATTTGCGGGTCTTCCAGAGCCTCTAAGTTGGTTGGAATCGATCCGACCAGTTTGTTCAGCTTAAGCTGGGCATCCTTGCTGGAAGCGAACTCAGCATAGAGCTTGGCGGCATTTGGATATTGCGTATACGCGTTAACCGCGAAGATCTTGAAGCCGGCCAAGGAGATGGCAGTCTTTCCGCCGACAGTCGGCAGCGGTGCCAGTCCCAGATTGTCGCCCAGAGCCTTTTTGTATCCGGCCAGTTCCCAAGGTCCGTTGATATCCATTGCGACATCGCCGGAGTTGAAGAGACTGCGCTTAATATCCGGGTTAATATCGCCACTGTTGATTGGCAGAATTTCTTTCAGTTTCTTAAATTCACTCAAGCCTTGGATTGCGCCGTCGGTATTGATCCCGATATCGTCTTTGTTCGTGCCGTTATCCCCGAAGAGATAACCGCCGTTGGAAGCGATGAACGGGTAGTCGAAATACATGTTGCCGACTTCCCACATGATTCCATACCGGTTTTTGGATTTGTCGGTGAAGGTTTTGCCGAAGGCAAGTACATCATCAAAGGTCTTAGGAGCTTCAGTAACAAGAGACTTATTGTAGTACAAAGCATAAGTTTCAGCTGCACGCGGGTAGCCGTACAGGAGACCGTCATAGCTGGCACCGGTAATCGAGGATTCTGTATTGTTCTTTACTGTTTCTTTCTCGAACACATCGTTTGGAAGCAAAAGCTGTGCGCTTGCTGCTCTGCCCAAGTTGTCATGCGGAATCAGAACAACGTCGGCAGCCAAACCGGAAGGACCGTCTTGGGACAGCTTGGTAACTTGCTGCACCGGTGACAACTCTTCAATTTTTACCGGAACCTTGTATTTTTCAGTGAACTCCTTCGCAATTGCGTCTGTAAAGGCTCTTTCTTCCTTACTTTCCCATACGGTCAGGGTTGCGCCATCTTCTGGGGTGATTTGTGCGGTTTCGGCGCCAGTGTTGTCTGTGCCTGCGTTTCCGGCCGGAGCCGTGCTTTCTGATGGTGCGTTCGTTGCGGCTGAGTTGCTGCCCCCGTTATTTCCGTTGTTGCTAGATCCACAGGCAGTAACAGAAAGTGCCATTGACGCTGCGGCGGTGAGAACCATAAGCTTTTTCAACTTCATTGCTTTAACCCCTCCTAATTTGTGTACGCTTGCCAACAATGATCCTGCAGAACTTGCGCAAACGATTTCAGAAGATCCAAAAAAAATGTCTGTTTTATTCTTCCAACCTTCTGTATCCGCTTTAGTCAAGTTCTAGAAAGCGCTTCATTACTTAATTTATAATACAACAGGAATCTTAATTGTTAAAACGTTTGCACATGGTATATTCGTCCATTTTCGGCTAATTATCCATGGTCACAATACAATATATCCCTTATTCGCAAGATTACTCTTATTTCCTTTTGTTTTCTTCAGTCTCTACTTAATTATTTGTTTTCATTAACAATTTATAGCCGCACTTATCTTCTGTAATGAATCTTTTGAAAATTAGATCACCGTAAAAGTGCCTGATCGCAAGTGAATAATTGTGCAATGGTTTGAACAATAGTATTGAACGGCTATTTATTCCGTGCTATAATCCAAACCATTATGAGCAGCTTGATCTGCTGGAAGCAGCAGAAGCATCCGCCCTTTGTTCTTTTATAACTAAAAGGCAATGTTACTTGACACAGGTACAACCTCGGAACTAACTCTTCGGCGGCGGTTGTGCCTCTTTGCTATGGGCGAATGTAAGGGCGATATTGTGCAATCGTGGCACAATGTTTGCGCACCGCGGGCACATGTCCGTATATCACCCCTTAAGTTCCTTATATATCCACTTCATGCAAATTGCGCATAATGCACCGTCTTAGTTCTGCATTGGGATTCCACAAGACAAACCAACTTTTTAGGAGGAATTATCATGTTATTAGAAGCTGTATACCACCGTCCGCGCTTGAATTGGTCTTATGCCTATGACCGCCAAACCATTCATCTTCGTCTACGTGCCAAAAAAGGAGATTTGACAGAGGTATTCGCCTGGGCCGGCGATAAATATGCCTGGGATACTACCAAAGAATTGATTCCGATGAAGCTTTTCACTTCGGATGCGATGTTTGATTATTGGGAATGTGAGTCGGTTCCCCTGTACCGCAGGCTGAAATACGGTTTCCTGCTGCAACAAGGTCATGAGCGGATCTGGATGACGGAAAGCGACTTTCAGACAGAACGTCCGGCGAATCCGAACCGGCTGTTTGAATTTCCGTACATAAACCCTGTAGATGTGTTCGCACCACCGGCATGGGTGAAGGACGCTGTCTTCTATCAGATCTTTCCGGAGCGCTTTGCAAACGGTGATCCCAGTCTGAATCCCGAGAATGTGCAGCCATGGGGCGGTACGCCTACACCGGAAAATTTCTTCGGCGGAGATCTTCAAGGAGTCATTGACCATCTGGATCATTTGACCGAGCTTGGCATTACCGGCATCTATTTCACTCCGATCTTCGCGGCGACTACCAACCATAAGTATGATACAGAGGACTATATGAAGGTTGATCCGCATTTCGGTGATGTGAAGACACTCAAAAAACTCGTCGATGCCTGCCATGAACGCGGCATACGTGTGCTCCTGGACGCCGTGTTCAATCATGCGGGCAGAACCTTTGCCCCTTTCGTTGATGTACTGGAGAACGGGGAAAACTCCCGTTACAAAGACTGGTTCCATATCCGCGAGTTTCCACTGCAGGTGGTGGACAACATCCCGAATTATGATTCCTTTGCCTTCGAACCCCTGATGCCAAAGCTGAATACAGAGAATCCCGAAGTAAAGGAATATCTGCTGAATGTGGCTGAATACTGGATTCGTGAGGTCGGCCTTGACGGCTGGCGTCTGGACGTTGCCAATGAGGTGGATCATGAATTCTGGCGCGACTTCCGCAAAGTGGTAAAACGCGCGAATCCCGAAGCTTATATTTTGGGTGAAATCTGGCATGAATCCGCCCCTTGGCTGGAAGGCGATAAATTCGACGCAGTAATGAACTATCCGTTCACCGATGCCGTAATTGACTTCTTCATCTCCGGTGCGCTTGATGCCGAAGGTTTTGCCAATGCCATCGGCAAGCAGCTGTCGCGTTATCCGCTGCAGGCCAGCGAAGTGGCCTTCAATCTGCTGGACAGCCACGATACGCCGCGCCTCTTGACTGTGGCCGGAGGAGACAAGAAGAAGCTGAAACTGGCCACATTGTTCCAGTTCACGTTTATGGGCACGCCGTGCATCTACTACGGCGCTGAAATTGGCATGGATGGCGAAGGCGATCCGGGCTGCCGTAAATGCATGGAGTGGGATCCCGAGAAGCAGGACCGCGAGCTGTTCAGCTTTTTCCGCAAGCTGATCGAGATCCGCGGCAGCCATCCTGCACTCCGCACCGGCGCCCTCACCTTCCTGGAGGCGGCCCCGCAGGGCAGCAAGCTGGCTTATGAACGCAGTCTTGGCGATGATATTATCATCGTACTGATGAACACAGAAGGGACAGGCCAGACCTTCCACATTAGCGTAGAAGAACGTCAATGGGAGAACCTGTTCACCGGCGAATCCTTGCGCGCTGAGCGAGGCAAGCTCTCCGTTAAGCTGCCAGCATACGGCTATACCGTCATTAAGGCGATAGTATAACAATCCATCACTTCAATCCAGACGAGATATCATTCACAAATAAAAAACGGCACTCTTCGCGATGAAGAGTGCCGTTTTCGTTATATGGCTATTTATTCGTCAAGCAGATTGTAAATCACTTGTGCGCTTTCAGCGCGGGTCATTAGCTCTTTGGGAGCAAACTTATGACCGGCTTTTCCTTGCACCAACCCCAGCTCTGCAGCGGTATTTACATAAGAGCCCGCCCAGGCACTGATGCCGGCAGCATCTGCAAACCGGGTTGACCCGGAGGCCACCTCAACCTTCTGACCTTGTTTGACTTCCAGCGCACGAATAACCATAACGGCCATTTCCTCGCGGCTGATGGCAGCATTTGGCGCAAAGCTCTCTTGGCTTCGTCCCGTCACAATTCCCTGACTGACCGCTGTTGCCACGTACGAAGAGTACCAGGCAGCAGGCTTCACATCAGCGAATGCAGCCTGACCTTCCGCAGTCACACCAAGCGCACGAACCAGCAGTGCGGTAAATTCCGCGCGGCTGACATTGCTCTTTGGTTTGAATTCGGAAGAGGTAACACCCGTAATGATTTGTTTGGCGCTAAGCGATTTAATTGCCGCTGCCGCCCAATTGGCTGCCGGAACATCCTTAAAGGTCTTGTCGAGCTCAAGTGCCGCATATTTGCTGAAATGCGTAACTTGTGCCGTAATGACATTCCCGTTCAAGGCTCCACCCGCATATGCCACACTTCCGCTATCGCCCAGAACATAGATACCGAGCAGCTCTTTATCCGGATTGCCGGTAATCTTGAAAGCAAGCGTAACCGGCGCTTTAAAGGTCGTAACCGGAATACGGGTGCCGTCTTTTTTGACAATATGCAGTGTAAACTCATATACATCCGATGCAGCGGTCACTCTGGTATCCTGCAGCTTCAGCCCGGCCAGGAAGGTGTCTGCCGCCATGCCTTGAAGCGGACTGGTTGCGAACAGAATGTGCGCCCCCTCCCCCTCAGTCCCGGTCAAGCTTCCTTGAATCCCGCTCAGCACTGCACTCGGCAGAGTTACAGAAAGCCCGCCCATATGGAGTACCAAGCCATTTGTTCCGAGGACTTCCGCTGCCTGAATCGGTAAGAGCACCGATTGCTTACCGGCAGCAACCTGCACCTCTACCTTGCCGTCCTTGCCATTTTTCAAGCTGTCTACCCCAATAATTTGCGGATCTGCAGTTGTGGTTGTTGGCGTTGGTGCTGGTGCCGGTGCCGGAGTGGGTACGGGTCCCGGCGTTCCATCAGATACCACCGCTAGAATAACGGTTCCTCCCTCATCTCTGCCCGGGATCTCAAGCGTTACTTTCCGGTCGGACGATACGGCATATGTTCTGCCGCTGTACTCATCTATTACAGAAGCAAATGCTGTGTACGGCACTGGAATACTTGCAGTTACAGCCTTCGTGCTGGTGTTGATGAGCGTCACAACATTTTGGGAACCGTACTGCTTGTCAAAAGCCAAATATCCCAGTTCATCCGAACCTGCCAGCTTCGTACGTGTACCCTTGGCATATACCGCAGAGTATTTGGCACGGATATTCAGCAGCTTCTGATAGTGGTCGTGAAGACCCTGCTCAGCAGTAAGCTGATCCCACGGCATATCCGAACGATTTTCGCTGAATTCTCCCTTCGACATGTCTCCGGCATTTCTGCCTGAACGTCCGAGTTCTTCACCATAGTAAATAACTGGCTGTCCTTTAGCTGTAATCTGCAGAGCGGCAGCGATTTTCAGCTTGCCTTTGTCCCCGTCCACATAGTCGGACAGGAAGCCGTTCTCGTCATGGCTGCTCAAGAACTGAGCCATCATCCGGGTATTGTCAATCTTCGATTCACGGTCCTGAAGGTAAGCATCCACATCACTGATTTTGCCGTTCGTGAAATCTCTCGCCGCATTCTTAAAGCCGAAATCCAGCAAGCCGTCCATTTGCCCGGTTTGCAGCATGCCACCGTCGCTATCAATGGTGCCGCCGTAATATTCACCGACCAGCTTGAAGCCGGGGTCAATTGCTGTCAGCGCATTTTTGAATGCTTTCCATGTCGTATCTTCCACATGCTTAATGGTATCCACACGGAAATAGTCAATCGTATCGCCGCGAGCTGTCCGTGCCTTATCCAGCCAGCCCGTTTGCCACTCAATAATTTTTGCGCGAACTGCAGGATCTTCCGTTTTGAAGTCCGGCAAGCCGGCAAGCTCGCCCTTGATCGGGTCAGTATCGGCCGATACATTGTCCGTACGGAGCATGCCGTCAAAGCGCGCTTTATCCTCTGCGGTAACGGCCGGATAGTTATCCTCTGCTTCCAAACCGTAGCCTGCATGATTCAGCACAACGTCAACCATGATTTTGATACCCTTGTCATGTGCCTTCTCAATCAGTTCGCGGAAGGTCGCCATATCGCCAAGATGTTCATCCAGCTGGGTGAAATCCTTGGCCCAATAACCATGGTAAGCCTGCTGCGTACCGCCGAAATCAACCCCCTTATTGAAATCAATGTTGTCGACAATCGGCGAGATCCAGAGCGTGTTGATCCCTAGCTCCTGAAGGTAGTCCAGACTGTTGATCATCCCGCGGAAGTCTCCGCCGTGGTAGGCTTCAAGATGTGTTTTATCGACGTTCTCATTGTTGGTGAGGTCACCATCCTTGAAGCGGTCGGTCAGGGCAAAATAGATCCGTGCCTCATCCCAATCGAAATCCAGCTTGGCTCCCGTATAGGTTCTGGCTTTCACTTCAATGGAGGCGCTGCCTTTATGCGTATTTCCGTATTGGTCAATAAGCGTGACCGGAATGGTTTTGATGCCCGCAGCTACGGTATCCTTCACCGCAATGGTCTGTTTCATGAGCCCGGTATCGAGCTTCACTTCGCTTGGACCCCCAATGACAGTCAGATCCATGAATCCATGCTTATAGGTTACAGCTTCTTCGGAGGCTGCACTGACCGTCACAATTGCATTTTCACTCGATGTAACAGCTTCCGGTTGTACTTTTGCACTGACTGTAACGACTGGACGATGATATACGGCAACCGATTCACCGTTCACCGTATTTTTCGGATCGGTGAGTTCTTCAGTAACTCCATCCTTAGTGATCAGGAAGGTATACTTATACGTTCCTTCCTCCACGCCAGTCAGTTCATAACTGAACCACTCACTCGACGGATCATACACCATCGGGTATTCTTTGCCGTTTACTTTCACTTTGGCCTCGCTGATAGATTCCAGGTTGCCGCCGCGGAAAAGCTCGTCATCACGGTACTTGAAGGTAATCGTCCCGTCTTTCATGACTGGACCGCTAATAACCGGTTTGATGTCAAGCTCCTTCACCATACTGGTCACAATGACCTTGGTGAAATTTTCACCCGGGGTAAGCGGAATAACACGATCATCCGGGTAGTCTTGTTTGCCTGTATTCCAGTCCGTTCCTTTACGCAGTACGAAGCCCACGCTTGTGGCATTTGGCGCCACCTCAATCAGAACACTGGCTTTACCATCCTTAAACGTTGTGAAATCAATTTGATCATTTTTAACTCCAGTGTTCCATATCCAGAGATTCCAATCCGTATATTCCTTGTCGTCACGGACATAGGTCAATTGGACATAACGTTTGCTATCCACCGGCTCTTTCGTTACCTTCACGGTTACCTTCGTTGTTTTTCCGCCATAGGTAATGGTAAGGTTGGCTGTTCCAGCCTTGAGCCCCCTTACGAGACCTTTGCTTGTAACGGCAGCCACTTCCGGTTTATCGGAAATATAAGTGGCAGTATTCGTAACCGAACGTTTGCTGCCGTCATCATATTTGGCATATACAGCCGATTGATGTGTGCTGCCAATTTGCAGGGAGTAGCTGCTGCTGTCCGTTTCCAGAGAACTCAGCACAGCTGCTGCGGCATCCATCTTGATAATTACAGCAGTCAACGGCTGCAGTTCAATGGACGTAGCCGTTAATGCAAAACCGGACTGGGCTGCAGCAGGGATAACTTCAGTACCCGCTTCGTCATCGTCGGCCAGTACGCTGCCGCCTGTTAAATCCTCGGAAAGTGTTAGCGTTCGGGATACATTGTCGCCATTCATGAACACATAATAGATGCCGGTACCATCAGTGGCCTTGTTCTTGTACCCGATCACAAGACCGGTCTCCTGCATTTCCGGCGCCGGAATCAGGCTGACATTAGAATCCACCAGACTCATGTCGCCCAGACGGAATGCATCTGTAGACTTTCTCAGCTTAATGAGGCCTGAGGTATAATCTTTGGTCATGTTCTGCACCGGGAAGTTCACTTCATCGGTTACCTTGGACCAATCGAACATGTTGACCGCATCCGATGAATCATAGGAATCATGAATGAAATACCCGAATGAATTATTGTTTGCGTCCTTTAGCTCTGTAGCTTTTTGCTCAGGAATAGTATCTGCCTTCCACTGCTTGGTGCGTCCATACTCCTGGCCTGCCTGCAGGAAGGAGGTACCCTGGGAAGTGAATACCAGCATGTTGCCGAGCCTGATCCGCTTCTGTATTTCCAGCTCGTTCCCGGGAATTGCCGGATCTTTCTTGATGGACTGCGCAATTACATCATGCAGTGTCAGATTGTCATGGGCTTCAATGTACGGCACGATATCCCCCGGATCATCCGCCGGGATATTGGACGGCTGGCCTTTAATATTGTCCAGTATCGCCTCAATGGAACGTGCCCCGCCCGTAATAAACCTCGGTTCACCTTCCGAACCATAACCTGATTTCAATTCATTGCGGAATTCATCGGAGAATACGCCGACACTATCCGTCTTATTCATCCAATCCTGATCCGCGCCTTTACCTGCAAGAGAAGGATCGGAAGCGGCTCCGCCGAACGTTTTCCAGCCCTCGCCGATGAACAGCGCCTGCGGGTTAATGGCTGCTGCGGCATCATAGGCAGCCTGCACAGCATCTGCCGTGGCATCGCCCATCATGTCCCAGCGCATGCCGTCGATTTTGTATTCACTGAACCAGTACTTGACGGAATCCACCATCAGCTTCTCCGCCATTTTATGGTTTGTCGCCAGGTTGTTGCCGAAACCGCCGATAAAGTTGCCGTTTGCATCCTGGAACGCATAATAATTAGGCACGATATCGTTCAAGAATTCCTTCTTCGCCATATGGGTATATACAACATCCAGAACGACGCCCATCCCGGCCTCATGCACTGCGTCGATAAGCCCTTTAAGCTCCTTGATCCTCAGTTCTGGATCGGCAGGATTCTGTGAATATGCGCCATCCGGGGAGAAGTAGCTATGCGGATCATATCCCCAGTTGTACTGATTATTTTGCGCTGAATATTCACTTTCTCTTTGCCCCATCTTCGTCTCGTCGCCGTTATACCATGCCATTACAGGCATCAGCTGAATATGGGTTACGCCCAAAGATTTAATATAATCCAGCTTCTTCTCAAAAGCGGCATAGGAGCCCCAGCGTTCGCCGCCCAGACTGCTTTCGATTGAAATATCCGACGTGAAATCACGGACATGGACTTCATAAATGACGGCATCCTCGCGTTGTTCATAACCGGCGATATCTGCCTTATGGAAGTTAGCCGGATTGGTCCGGCTTAGGTCAACGATGGCTGCTTTACCCACTGTATCTCCGCCAGCGCCCGCAGCACCTGTGGTATCCACAGTGAACACGGCCATGGACTTGGCGTACGGATCAAGCACCTGCTTCATAACCCCGTCATTGGTAACTTCATATTGATAATAGTATCCGCTTACATCTGACTCCCCGGGAGCGCCAGTTAAATCAGACGCCTTCAGCTTCGCAGACCAAACGCCTTGTTCGCCCTTAATCAGACTGATATGGCCGACAAGTTTGGCAGCATCACTCTTATCGTACACATTTGCTACAACAGAACTGGCCAAAGGAGCCCATAACTTGAGCGTGGCCGACTTCTCAGCCGCACTATACTCAGCCCCAAGGTCGTCCCCAGTATAATTGTATATTTCATCGATCATTCTCCAGCCGCCGGAAGCGGACACCGTTTTGCCGGAAAAAGATACACTCAACGGTGTTTTACCCAGATCAAAAGCTGCTGTATCCACCTCAATGGAAGTCGGGCTCTTAATGGTTACTGCATTTACCGGGATAGCTGTACCTTCTTTGTCCTTGACGGTAATTCCAGCTTTTAATGCAGCAGCATCTAAACCGTCGGTTAAGGTGAAGCCCAGAAGGATTTTGCTGGTCGATAGTACTTCAGCCGACACGAGTCCTACCGGTTGTTCCCCGAACGGAGAAACATAGACATTGTTATCCCCTTCTTTTACCCACAGCTGATTGTAACGGTCCAGCAGGCTGAAAGCTTTATCGCCGCCGTCCTTGTCCTCATTTGTCGGGTTAACGATGAGGAAGCCAATTTTCTTGGCATTTTCTTTCAGTGGAATATCGATATACGCACCGAAGCGGTCCACATTCTCAGGGAGAAACGTAGCAGCATCCGACGGCCAGTTAACCGGTGCTGTTGCGACATCATCCCACAGCCATAAACCATACTGGCTTTGCTGATTATCGCTTCTCATGTAATGAATCCGGACGGTATTTGCAGGAATTACTGCCGGCTCATACGGCGTCACCTGATCCGAACCTTCCTTGATCCAGATTTCATTCGCTTGCGGAGTATTGATTGTGAACAGCTTGTCGCCGCCGTCTTTGGCCTGATTGTTGCGGTTGACAACTAAGAAGGAGACTTTTTGGGCTCCTGCCTTAAGCGGCACGTCGGTATACGCCCCATAAGAATCAGTTTGACCTTCAGGGAATGGCGTGGCACCCGCAGGCCACCCGGAGGAAGGTGCAGCTACATCATCCCAGAGCCATAAACCCTGCTCCGCATAATCACCGGCTGTACGTTGGTAGTGAACCCGCAGATGCCCATCCGGTACAGGGGCATTGTTACCCGGAACAACCGGAGCCGTAAATTTGGCACTGACGACATGATCCGCCGCGTTGTATTTGAAGGTGACCGGCAGATCCGCCGGCAGATTCAAGGCCTGTTCATGCTCAGGATAAAACTTATCCTCCTGCGGGGTTGCTCCCGGCACAAAGACGCTGTACGAATAGTCGCCTTTAGGAAGATCAGCCGTCCGCTCATACACATTGTCAAAGTTCGGATCGGACAATGTCGTCTTCGCGTCGGCTGGCGAGGAATCGCCCGCATCGCCAAGCTCACTTTGCAGAGTACCCACCAGCCGCGGCAGTCTGTTGTCTGCGATTGGCGAGTAATACGTCGAGTCGGCAATTTTTTTGGTAATCTCGTTGAAATAGAAGGTAACCGTTGTTTCAGCAGCCAACGTAATCACGATGTTGCCGCCGTCATCAGTTCCTTCAGTATGGGTATAACTGCTGTATCCATAGCTTTCGTCCCAGGTGCCGTTAAGGGCTACCTTGTACTTATAGGTCCCTGCCGGCAGCGTGCCTGTAAAGACATAAGTACCATTGTTTGTATAGGTCATCTGAGTGACTGTTGCATCTGGTGACCAGTCATCCGCTTGCCCTGAACCAGCAGACAATTCTGACTGGAGGTCGCCTACAAGCACGACTTTGGATGTGGCAGCATCCACTTTTGCCGTGTACCCTGTAAAGTAAGAGCACACAAGAATAAGGATCATACTAATGGCAAAAGCCTTTTTACCCCATAAAGCCAATCTCATTCCTTCAATCCCCCCATATTTGCATTTGATTCCTGAACAGAGAAAACACTGATTTCTTATTCCTTGATCCAACATTTCATGCTTCTAAAGCCTGATGGAATGACACCCCCTTATAGATTTTAATTCGAAGTCATTGCGCAAACGTTTGCAAAAATATCAAACCTACACATTCCCTGCAAACTTTATTTTGTGCAGCAGATATGTTGCACAAAATAAGCGCTTGTAAGCGCTTTTATACCTTGTTTAACATACTAATCTTAGTCTCAACTTGTTGTCAACCCAAAAAATAAATTACTAAACCACCCGTCAGCCGGGACTGAGAGTTCATACTAATGGGCCTGCAGTAATGCCATTTTTTGCACAGATTTGCATCATCAATAAAATAAACATATGTAACGTAAGAGTTTTAAAGGAAAACCGTTTGCGCATTGTATGACTTTAGATTTCAGCTTACCCGCAGCATTTTACATCAAAATACAAATATTTCTTATATTTTCCCATTTCATTTGTGGAAATGTGCAAATTATAAGCGAAGGTTCTAGTCCTTATTCCCAAATCAGCTCTGAAGGACCTCTAGAAAGACTTTGTCTATTTACAATTTACAGCACTTCGATTAATATTACTTTGTAAAGCAAACGGTTCCATGAGGAGGTTTCTATGACAGTTACCATCAAGGACGTGGCTAAGAAAGCGGGAGTTTCTCCCTCCACTGTATCCCGGGTGTTGTCAGGTCATCCCAGAATCAGCCTAGAAACTTCCCGCAAGGTCAAAGTGATTATGGAGGAAATGGGCTACACTCCGAATATGATGGCTAAAAGCCTCGTTTCGAAGACCACTAACAGCATTTGCATCATCTTACCGAAACCAGCTGAAGAACTGTTCTCCAATCTGTTTTTTATGGAATTAATCCGCGGGATTGTGACTCAATCGAGCCGATCCGGTTATGATGTGCTGATTAGCTCCGGAGCAAACGAAAAGGAAGAGCTTGAAGCTGTTTCCCGCCTGCTGAAGGGCCGCCGTGTAGATGGCGTTATTCTGTTGTATTCACGCAAAGATGATGCGGTTATTGATTTTCTGGAATCAGGCGGCTACCCCTTCGTGCTTGTTGGGCGAAGCGACCGCTATGAGGATATTTTATCCGTGGATAATGATAATGTCATGGCCGCTTACGACGCTACAAACCACCTAATCTCCATGGGCCATGAACGTATTGGTTTTGTCAGCGGACCGCCGAACCTCATCGTTTCACGCGACCGCCTCGAAGGATACCGCAAAGCCATGCTGGGCAGTGGCCTGGAGATGCGTGAAGAGTGGATTGTAGAGGGCGAGTTTCTGCAGGATAGCGGATATAGGGCGATGTCATTCTTCATGAATCTTCCGAACCGTCCAACGGCACTTGTTGCAGTGGATGATATGGTCTCTTTCGGAGTATTGCGAGGACTGAATGAACTGAAATACAAGGTTCCGGAAGATTTGGCGATTGTCAGCTTTAACAACATTCCGCTATCGGAACTGTCCAGCCCGCCGATCAGCAGCATTGACATCGGAATTTATCATCTTGGCTATACGGCCTCCCAAGTGCTGATTCAAAGCATCCAGAAGCCGGGTAATCAGGCCGGATATACGAACCGTTTCGTCATTCCCCACCGCTTGATCGTCAGAGAGTCGTCTATGTATGCTCCAGGGAAGAAATGACCTAGTACAAGAATAAATGAAGCAAAAATGCTTCATTTATTTTTTCGAACTTTGTTCAAACGTTTGCGCTACTTATAAAACACAATATATCCGTCAAAATAGCTTACAAAACTTAAGTTTATGCTTTCGAAGTGAGTTTTGTACGAAGTCGATTTAAGGAAGCTGTGCTTACAAAACTTTTAGGAGGATTAACATGTCAGAAATTAAAGCCTGCCTGTTCGATTTGGACGGTGTAATTGTCGACACTGCCAAATATCATTTTATCGCCTGGAGAGAACTCGCGGAAAACCTTGGATTTGAATTCACTGAACAGGATAACGAACGCCTTAAAGGCGTAAGCCGCTCCGCATCCCTGGACATCCTGCTGGAAATCGGCGGACTTTCACTGGACGAGGCAGAAAAAGCCCGGCTGGCCGAGCAAAAAAACAACCGTTATGTCGAATACATCGCCAAGATGGACAGCTCGGAGATTCTGCCCGGTGCCTTGGGCTTTCTGAAGGAATGCCGGGAAGCCGGCATCAAAGTCGCCCTTGGCTCCGCCAGCAAAAACGCGATGACCATCTTGAATAACACCGGTCTGACACCGTATTTCGATGCGATCATCGACGGCACCCATACCAGCGCGGCCAAACCTGATCCTGAAGTGTTCCTGCTGGGGGCTCAGGCACTCGCCGTATCCCCTGAGCACTGCGTGGTTTTTGAGGACGCCGAGGCCGGAATCCTAGCTGCCACCCGCGCCGGTATGCGCAGCGTAGGCATCGGTTCTCCTGCAACACTGGGGGCAGCGAACATCGTTGTGCCTTCTCTCCAGCAGATCGCGCTAGCGGAATTGCGGGAATCTTTTGCAACGGTTTGACGAACATTAATACCTATCAGAAACCCTGTGAATTTTCTTTTACCCTACTCTATTTACCTGAACTATATGTGAGAACAAAGTTACGCTGAGCAGCAGTGAAGGCGGACGGATCTTCAAAGAAGACCTGCGTTCGTCTTTGTCCCCGGATGTTTGCCCAATAACCCCATTTCCGAGCATCCGGGGACAACAGCGATCGTAACATCCATTCGCCTGAGGGGCAGCCAGCACGTAACCTGTATAGTCGAACTCATAGTTCCATTTATAACATCCCCACCTAAAAAGGAGCCGGTAATAATGAAGCAATATTTAAAAATTGATGAATGGTCAATCATTGAAGAATCCTTCGATCCCCAGACCCAAGAAATTTCTGAGAGCGTATTTAGCATCGGAAACGGATATATGGGCGGAAGAGCCAACTTTGAAGAGCAATACAGCGGACACAGCCTGCAAGGCAGCTACATGGCCGGTGTGTATTATCCGGACAAAACCCGGGTCGGCTGGTGGAAAAACGGCTATCCGGAGTATTTTGCCAAAGTGCTGAACAGCACCAACTGGATTGGCATTAACATCGACATCGACGGCACACCGCTGGATTTGGCTACCTGCACCGTTACTGAGTTCCGCCGGGTGCTCAACATGAAGGAAGGCACACTTTCCCGCAGCTTCACCGCCACTCTTGAGGACGGCAAGGAAGTTAAGGTGGAAAGTATCCGTATCGTCAGTATGGCCCGCCATGAGATCGGTGCGATCCGCTACTCGATCATTCCGGTGAATTTTGCCGGAAAGCTTACCGTTACCCCTTACCTTGACGGCGACATCAAGAACAAGGATGCCAACTATGACGAGAAATTCTGGAACGAAGTGGAGAAGAAAGGCGAGCCGGACGGCGGATACCTCACCCTGAAGACGAAAAAACTTGATTTTCACGTCACCTCGGCATTTACCTTTGATATTCTGGTCAATGGCGAAAAGCTTACTGCAGAAGCTGAAGTCACCGAAGAGGAGAAATATGTGGGCAGTACGGTAACTCTCCCCGTGCAAACCGGCGATCAGGTTGTCATCTATAAATATGCTGCCAATGTCACTTCCCGTAATTACGGCCTGGGACAACTGGTTGATGCTGCGCAGACGGCCCTGCAAAGCGCCCAGGAAGCCGGATTCGTCGCACTTTTGACCGAACAGGCTACTGCGTGGGGTGATAAATGGAAGGAAAGCGACATTATCATTGAGGGTGATGTGTCGGCACAGCAGGCGATCCGCTTTAACATTTTCCAGCTTAACCAGACCTACACCGGTGAAGATGACCGTCTGAACATCGGACCAAAAGGTTTTACCGGGGAAAAATACGGCGGCAGCACCTATTGGGATACAGAAGCTTACTGTGTGCCGTTCTACTTAAGTACAGCGGATTCCTCAATCGCCCGCAACCTGCTGATTTACCGTTACAAGCATCTGGAAAAAGCCAAAGAAAATGCGCTTAAGCTCGGTTATAAAAAAGGTGCGCTATATCCGATGGTTACGATGAACGGTGAAGAATGCCACAATGAGTGGGAAATCACATTCGAAGAAATTCACCGTAACGGCGCGATTGCCTATGCGATTTACAACTACGTTAATTACACCGGGGACAAAGCTTATCTCGGCCAATATGGTCTTGAAGTGCTTGTGGAAATCTCCCGCTTCTGGGAAGAACGCGTTCACTACGTGGCACACAAGGACAAATATGTGATGCTCGGCGTAACCGGCCCCAATGAATATGAGAATAACGTCAACAACAACTGGTATACAAACCGGATTGCTGCCTGGACGATGGAATACACGCTGGAAGCATTGGCATATCTGCAGGAGAACGAGGCTTCCCGGTACGCTGAGCTTGCCGATAAGCTGGAGCTGCTGGACAGCGAAACCACACAATGGAATGAAATCATCGCCAAAATGTACTATCCGGCCGATGAAGAACGCGGCATCTTCCTGCAGCAGGACGGCTTCCTCGATAAAGAGATCATTCAGGTGAAGGATGTTCTGCCAGAGAATCTGCCGCTGAATCAAAAATGGTCCTGGGACCGCATTCTGCGTTCTTGTTTCATTAAACAGGCCGACGTGCTGCAAGGTTTATATTTCCTTGGCGACCGTTACGATCTGGACACCAAGAAACGGAATTTCGACTTCTACGAGCCGATTACCGTGCATGAATCCTCCCTCTCCCCATGTATCCATGCAATTCTTGCCTGTGAGCTGGGGTATAAGGATAAGGCTTATGAAATGTACCTGCGGACTTCGAGACTGGATCTCGACAATTACAACAATGACACGGAAGACGGCTGCCATACTACAAGCATGGCGGGAACCTGGATGTCGATTGTACATGGCTTCGGCGGACTGCGCGTTCAGGAAGACCGCTTGATCCTTAAGCCTTCCAACCCGGGACACTGGACTTCGTATTCCTTCAAGATCATGTTCCGCGGCTCACGGCTTAAAGTCATTGTTACCGATGTACAGGTTACGGTTGTCAATGAAACCGATATTCCGGCGTCCATCACGATTCACGGCAAGGAGTATACTGTGAACGGACTCAGCAGCGTCACTGCTGAAGGCTCCACCGTCACGGCATAATTCCGGCTAATTGGCCCCGGAGGCTTCAATCTCCTTCGGGGTTGTTTTTATAGGTTAAACTCAAAAATCTGCAGAATGGGCTTACGCCGTATCTCCGGTGAATGTTTGGAATTCCGGCCGCTGTTATGTTTGGATTTCTTGAATGTTGCCGCAAAATTTGCGGATGAAATCCAAACATAAAGGCGGACGCTATCGCTCCTACAGTTCCAAACTTCCCCTCCGTTACTGCTGCCCACTAAGATTTTTTTAAGTTCATCCTATATCTTTTATTATTCATTATGGTTTCATTATAAAATCACTCAAAGGAGTCGTTTAGAATGAAAAGAGCCTTTTGGAAAGAAGCCGTAGTCTATCAAATCTACCCTCGCAGCTTCCAGGACAGCAACGGAGACGGAATCGGGGATCTGCAAGGGATTATCTCCCGCCTCGATTATTTGCAGAAGCTTGGCGTCGATGTCGTCTGGCTGTCCCCGGTCTATAAATCCCCCAACGACGACAATGGTTATGACATTAGCGATTACGAGGATATTATGGATGAGTTCGGCACTTTGAAGGACTGGGAGGAGCTTCTGGCCGGACTGCATGAACGCGGCATCAAGCTGATGATGGACCTTGTGATCAACCATTCCTCGGATGAACACGCATGGTTTGCCGAATCCCGTTCCTCCCTGGACAATCCTTACCGCGATTATTATATTTGGCGGCCAGGCGGACCGAATGGCGAACGGCCCAACAATTGGAGCTCCGTCTTCAGCGGTCCGGCCTGGGAGCTGGATGAAGCTACCGGAGAATATTATCTTCACCTGTTCTCGCGCAAGCAGCCGGATCTCAACTGGGAGAATCCGCAGCTTCGCGAAGCCCTCTACAAAATGATCGCGTTCTGGCTCGACAAAGGCGTCGATGGCTTACGGATGGACGTCATTAATATGATCTCCAAGGTGGAAGGCCTGCCTTCCGCTCACAGAGAGGGACTGGCTCCGGGAGAGCTGGCCGGTGGCGGCGAATATTTTATGAACGGCCCGCGGGTCCATGAATATTTGCAGGAAATGAACCGTGAGGTCCTCTCCAAATATGAGGTGATGACAGTTGGTGAAACTCCGGGGGCCAGTGTTGAGGATGCGATTCTGTATACAGCCGAAGACCGGCAGGAGCTGCAGATGGTGTTCCAATTTGAACATATGGATGTGGACTCCGGTCCCGGCGGCAAATGGGATGTCACCCCTTGGAGCCTCAAAGGCTTGCGCGACATTCTGCATAAATGGCAGGTTGGCTTAGCCGAACGCGGCTGGAACAGCCTGTACCTGAATAACCATGACCAGCCGCGGATGGTCTCCCGGTTCGGTAATGATGGTGAATACCGTGTTCTGTCGGCCAAAATGCTGGCTACACTGCTGCATACGCTGAAAGGCACGCCCTACATCTATCAAGGCGAAGAAATCGGCATGACGAATGTGAAATTCCCTGTGCTGGAAGACTATAAGGATATCGAGATCCTGAATATGTACCGGGAAAAGGTCACGGAAGGCGGCGCGGAGCATGAGACGATTCTACAGGCCATTCACACGAAAGGCCGGGACAATGCCCGTACTCCAATGCAGTGGGATGCCTCCGCAAATGCAGGTTTCACCCAAGGCGCGCCATGGCTGAAGCTTAACCCGAACTACCAGGATATCAATGTAGAGCAGGCACTGGCTGATCCGGATTCCGTGTTTTATTATTACCAGAAGCTGATTAGCTTGCGTAAAGAACATCAGATTATGGCTTACGGCGAATATAAGCTGCTGCTGACGGAGCATGAATACATTTATGCCTATACCCGGACATTAGACGATGAACAGTGGCTTATTCTGCTGAATTTCAGCGCTGACCCGCAGCCGGTTGATCTCCCTGCTGAGCTGGCGGCTGTAACCAGCCTCATTATCGGCAATTATCCGGGAGAGCCGGATGCTGCCAGCCTTGCAACCTTGCGGCCTTATGAAGCCCGGGTCTATCAAATTCGTCTATAGCATACACCCGATTTGTGTTAACCTGTCATTAATGAGCAGAGAATAACAGGCTTGGTTGACTGGCTCATGATAGTATAAATGCAAAAGGGAGATGGCAAACGTGGAATGGCTGATCCGAATGAAAAATGCCTTGGATTATATGGAGAGCAAGATGACCGAACCCCTGCGCATAGAAGAAGTGGCTAAGGTGGCTCATGTCTCCCCTTTTCATTTCCAGCGCATGTTCGGCATGCTGACAGGGGTAACGGTGGCAGACTATATCCGTAAACGCAGATTGACTTTGGCCGCCCAGGAGCTGGCCATTTCCAAAGTCAGGGTGCTGGATGTAGCGCTGAAATATGGATATGACTCCCCGGAAGCCTTCGCCAAAGCGTTCCGCAAAGCGCATGGACTCACCCCCTCTGCCGCGCGTGAACCGGGTGTACAGCTCAAAGCATTCCCCCGCCTCTCCTTCCATCTATCATTGAAGGGAGATCAGGAAATGGAATACAGAATCGTGGAGAAAGACGCATTTACCGTCATCGGCAAATCAATGGAGGTTACGACCAGGGAGGGAGAGAATTTCCGCAGAATCCCTGAGTTTTGGAATGAATGCAATGCGGACGGCACTTCGGATAAGCTGATTGACATCGGCACAGGCAAAGATTGGCTCGGCATCTGTATGAGTATGGACATGGAGAAAGAGCTGCTGTCCTACTGGATCGGAGTGGAAGGTACTCCGGAGACGGATTCCCAAGGCTATGAAACCGCGGTGGTTCCAGCTGCAAGCTGGGCCGTATTCACCTCAGTCGGCCCCATGCCGCATGCGATTCAAAATGTGTGGCAGCGGATTTTCCAGGAGTGGTTCCCGGGTACCGGCTATGAGCATGCAGGTGGTCCGGAATTCGAGCTTTATCCACCAGGCGACCCGGATGCAGAGGATTATGTCTGTGAAGTATGGATTCCGGTGATGAAGAAATAAGCAACTGGGCTACCCGATTAGGGTAGTCCTTTTTGTTTAAACCTTGCCGGAAGCAACCTTGTAAAGAGATTGGTATATTTCCCAGCTCCTTCTCTATTAATTTTCATTTTGAGAATTGGCAATAGCTTGGTATAATAAACAGATTATATGGCTTATTCTATTATGTCATATTGTCATCCGAGATTCGGTGAAGGAGAATTTCATGTCTATCGTAAAAATCTTTTCAGACAGTACTTCCGATTTGCCGCAAGGCTGGAAGGAAACGTATGATATTGGCATCGTCCCGCTGTATGTAGTATTTCAAGACGGTACCTACAAGGATGGTGTAGACATTACACCTGAGGAAGTGTATCGTCGTGTCGCCGCAAATGGAGCACTGCCGAAGACCGCTGCACCTTCGCCCGCCGACTTCATGGCCGCCTTTGGGCCGGTCATCAGCAGCGGAGGAGACGTCGTCTATATCAGTCTTTCCTCTTCTTTATCCTCTACATATCAGAATGCCCTGCTGGCTGCAGGGGAATTTCCTGAAGGACGCGTTCAAGTGGTCGACTCCCAGACGTTATGCGGAGGGATTGCGCTCCTAGTGATGAAAGCGGCACGTGCCGCAGCCAAAGGCCACAGCAGCAGGGAAATTGCCGCTATGCTGAAGCAATGCCGTGACCGGGTGGAGGCAGAGTTTGTTGTGGATACACTGGATTACTTATATATGGGGGGACGTTGCTCAGGTATGCAGAATTTTATCGGCAGCCTGTTGAAGATCCGGCCTGTACTGCGCCTGATTGACGGTGCGATTGTACCAGTGAGCAAAGTTCGCGGCAAGAAAGAAAAAGCTGTGGAACAGATGCTCCAGCATGCCCTTGCCAATGCCGGGGAAATGGATAAGGAGCTGCTCATCGTGGCCCACACACTGGGTGAAGAGGATGCCAACTTTTTGGTGGCGGCGCTGCGTGAACAGACCGATGTTGAAGAGATTGCCGTTATTCATGCCGGCTGTGTCATTGGCAGCCACTGCGGACCCGCTACTGTTGGCCTCATGTATATGCACTAACTATTGAACAGCCATGTGGAAACGGCTTCGCCGTCCTCAAAAGGACGGTATCCGTTTCAGCGGGAAATAGAAGGATAATTTATAGCGCGAAGCATATAAATTCTTATATTTTCAAAAAAACCAGCAATGCCCCGATAACCGGAGCTTGCTGGTTTTTGATATGCCTATGTTTAATTCAGTTCGAACATTCAATACAAAGAAGGTTTGTTCACAGGTAAGGTGTGATTCCCGCTTCTGCTTCTGATTCAGCTTCTTCATGGACGAATGGCAGCATAAAGCGGAAGGTCGAGCCCCGTTCTTCTTCACTCTCCACAAAAATCGTTCCGCCCATCAGCTCTACGAGCTGCTTGCAGATGGCCAGTCCCAGTCCCGTTCCGCCATATTTGCGGTTAATGAACGGATGCAGCTGCGAGAAGGATTGAAAGAGCAGATTCAGCTTGCTGTCGGCAATTCCCACTCCTGTATCACGGACAGAAAATTCCAGCAGATATTCCGGTGAACCCGGCAGCGGAATGTTCTTCACCGACAAGGTTACGCTTCCACGTTCCGTGAATTTAAGCGCATTACCGACCAAGTTGACGATGATTTGGCGCAGGCGGCTGGGATCGGTCTTCACAATGGCCGGAACGCTTGTATCCGCCCACCAGCGCAGCGCCAGATTTTTCTCTTCAGCTTTGGGGGTGAATAAATCTATAATGCTCTCCAGCATTTCGCGCAGATCAAATTTCTCCGACAGCAGCGGCATTTTGCCGGCTTCCATTTTACTGAAATCGAGAATGTCATTTAGAATTTGCAGCAGACTGTAGCTGCTGCTGCGCAGAATCTCGGCGTAGCCGCGCTGCTCCTCTTCCAGCTCTGTTTCCAGCAGCAGGTCGGCCATGCCGATCATTCCGTTCATCGGGGTACGGATCTCATGGCTCATCATCGCCAGGAAATCGGACTTAGCCTGAGCCGCCTGCTCTGCCGATTCCTTGGCCCGGAGAATCTCCCGTTCATTAGTTATATCACTGAAAGAGCCCACTACACCGCAGATGATTCCTTTATGCAGAAGCGGCGCAATCCGGTAGCTGACAAAAAAGCTGGTGCCGTCCTTCCGCCAGAAGATTTCATCCCCTCTACTGCGGGTGACACCATCCTGCAGGGTCTGCCAGATCGGACATTCATGCTGCTGGTACCTTGACCCGTCTCCACGGATGTGATGAATCACATCCATCAAAGGAAGCCCCTTCAGCTCGTAGGGCTTATACCCCAGCATATCTGCTCCCTCGCGGTTGATAAAGAAGGTCCGGCCCAACGTGTCGAGCCCGAAGATTCCGGCTGCAATCGAGTTGAATATCAGGCTAAGATGCCTGTCCTCCGACATCTCCAGCACCAGCTCTGCCTTCTGCTGCTCCTCCACCATAGCCAGTTCTATAAGCTCCTCTTCACACCCAGGTATCCACCCATCCGTGTATTCCATAGGAGAAAAATCCCCGGTCAGGAGCCTGCCGAACCATTCCTGAAGCAGAAGAGGCAGAACACGGCTCTGGTCATATCGGATAATAGCGAATACACCTGCGATACCTTCTTCAGCTTTTACCGGCACATACGTAACCGCAGCCGGGCTGCTTCCGCGGCTCTCATCCGCCTCCAGTTCAAAGCCGGAGCCGATGCCTCCAAGCGCTGCAGCAAAATGCTCTTCTCCGGGAGGCTGTGGCCGGAAACCAGACAGTGGCTCGTGAAGTTCCGGATCTGTGCCAGCAGCAACTTCAAAGGCACGGTTGCTGTCCACATAGTTTCCCTGCCTGTCCAGCACAATGATCAGGTCGGGGTGATGATCGTATAACGCCTTATAAGCACCTTCTTCCGAAAGTACCCGATCCAGAATAAAAGACCATTGTTTAGTCATAGCCCACCTCCTCTGCTGCTTCAATCATGTATCCCCTTCTATTCATAAACTGCGGATAAACTGTATATGTAACTTTAATTTGTACTCCGCTCGAAAATTGCTGAATTATAAACTATTATAGCAAAAAAACCGCAGTTGGTCGCCATCAAAACATTGATGCCAAGCGGTTTTACAGCAAAAAAGTCCCTCCGGCAGATGAGTAAGAATGGTTGGACCATCCTTAACCTCACCGCAGAGGAACTTAGGAAATGAAAACACTCAAAGCTGTACTTCCGATTACCTTTACGCAATATCCTTCTGTTCAATATTCCGGATCGACAGATAAGCAATGACTACGCCAAGCAGACTGAGGAAGATGGAGAGCCCTACCAGATAGCCCGGCTGGAACTCACTAAGATTGGAGGCAATCATGCTGACAAGCAATACTGCAGTAACTATGGTAGCTGGTACGGATTTTTTGCGCATTCCGATATATAGAGGAATTAGTCCAATCCCTGCCGCATATACCGCATCTGCCCCTATCTGGATCATCTCTCCAGGAATCACAGCTAAATCCAGCTGTCCCGGAATCGCATGGGTGAAAGAGTTAAGTCCGATCAGAAGAGCGCTAATCAGAACATCCGATACAAAAATACTGAGTAGTGTAAAGAGGAACACAATGATAATTTTGGCACCTAAGAGCTTTTTACGGGAGATAGGATACATAAAGAGCAAAGTGATGGTATTGTTCTTATACTCTTCAATAACCAGCTTGCTCAGCACAACTGAAGCAAACACCACAAAGGTCGCCTTGACCAAAACATACAGGCCGGAAAACATCTCTGCATATGAATTAAATTCCCCGCCACCACCTCCGCCTTCAGCATCAACGTAAGTAAGCAGCAGCATAAAAGCAAAAATTGCGAGGTTGGCGATTGCAACGCCTTTGAGCATGCCTGCCAGTTTGTTTTTACGGATTTCCAGTTGTATCAGCTTAAGCAATGCCCTCACCCCCCATCAGTTCCACAAAATGATCTTCCAGCGAATGATTCTTTTTACTCAGGCTTTCCAGCTCCACACCCGCTTCTACCATTGCTTTATTCAGTTCAAGCTGCTGTACAGCATCATAAATGCGGATCGTCCGCGGGTCGAGTACCTTGAAGTTGGTGAGTCCCAGCTTGTGCTCCAGAACATACACCACTTTGCTGCTCTCTCCGGTAATCAGTTCGATGTATTGCGTGTTCTGGCTGCGTATCGTATCCATCGCCACTTCCTCCAGCAGAATTCCGTCACGGATCATGCCGATGGTGTCGGCGACCTGTTCAACTTCACCCAGAATATGGCTGGAGATCAGCAGCGTCATTCCGTATTCGCGGCTCAGCATGCGGAACACCTCACGCAGTTCCTTGATGCCCATGGGGTCCAGCCCGTTGATCGGCTCATCCAGAATGAGCAGCTCCGGTTTCGTCATGACTGCCCGGGCAATGCCCAGCCGCTGTTTCATCCCCAGGGAAAACTGCTTGACCGGCTTTTTGTCCACACCCTTCAGCTTCACCAGCTCCAGCGCTTCTTCCATGGCCTTGGCATCGTAGTAACCCATATACTCCCCGTGCAGCTGGAGATTTTCTCTCGCGGTCAGCTTGTCGTAGAATACCGGATATTCAATAATGCAGCCCATACGTTTCAGCATTTCATAGGAACGGTTTGTCATGAACTCGCCAAAAAATTCAATCTCTCCCGCCGTCGGCTTCACCAGATTGGTGATCATTTTCATCACCGTGGTTTTGCCCGCACCGTTTGGTCCCAGGAACCCGTAGATTTCGCCTTGCTTGATATTCATATTCACGCCTTTGACAGCCTCTTTGCCTTGATACTCTTTGGTTAAATCCCAAGTACGCAGTATGGTGGTCATTTCCGTTATCCCCTTTGGCTTCTTCGTTTGTCTTCCTGGTTCTTATTGTACACAGCGGAATTTTCTTTTTTATTACCTGATTCTTACGAAAATCTTAAGCTGCAGCTGTAAGCGCAGGTTAAGCCGCCGGACCAGTATAGTTTTTAGAAGGTCAGCCTGCGAAAAGAAAGCGTAAATACCGTTTTGACGTAAGGTTTGCTGCGTAAGGTAATGCTGCCGTTCATCTGTTCCGTCAACCGTTTGGTGATGGTCAGCCCAAGACCGCTCCCCTGATAGTCGCGGTTGCGGGAATCCTCCAGCGTGTAGAGCCGTTCGAAGACTTTATCCTGATGCCCTTCGGTGATACCTTTGCCCCGGTCCCATACGTCTATGCACACCTGGTCTCCAGCGCTGTAGAGGGTGAGTCCAAGCACACCTCCGGCATCCCCGTAATTGATCGCATTGGACAGCAGATTGGACAGCACCCGGTCCAGCGCCTCCTCGTTGCCCATCATGTACATCGCCTCATCCGGAATCCCGATCTCCACCTCACTGCCCTTGGCATTCAAGATATCGTAAAAGGAAAGAATGTTCCGCCGGCAGACCTCGCCCAGGTCCACCCGCGACAGCGCGATCTGCTTATCCCCGGACTCCAGCTTGGCCAGATCAAAAAAGCTGTTCATCAGCCGGATCACCTCCTCTGCCTTGGCATGAATCATCCGCAGAATATGTCCCTGCTCCTCTTCCGTTATATTCCCATCATGGAGAATCGTTTCAATATAGCCGAGCACCACCGTCAGCGGAGTCTTCAGATCGTGAGAGATGTTCGCCAGCATGCTGCGCATAGACTTCTCCAGCTTGGCCAGCTCGACCGCTCCCTTGTGATTGACGTCCAGCAGCCGGTTGAGATCAGTCAGCAGCGTTTGCAGATGAGGGTTGCTATTGAACAGAAGCAGCCTTTCATGCGAGCCCCGGTCAACAATGCTCGTAAGTTTGGTGTGGATATAATCGAGCTGGCGGGAATGCCCCCGCAGACGCAGGTACTGCCAGAGGATTACGATCAGCAGCAGCAGGATAACCACACTCAAAAAAGCGGTCATTCCAGCACATCCCCCAGCTTGTAGCCAATGCCCCATAACGTTTTGATGTATTCCGGCTTTGACGGGTCATCTTCAATTTTTTCACGCAGTCTGCGCATATGTACATTAATAACATTCTCGTCCCCGTAATAATCATCTTCCCAGACGACGCTGTAAATCTGCGCTTTGGTGTACACCCGGCCGGGGCTGCTCACGAACAGCTTAAGAATCTGGAACTCCTTGGCCGTCAGCTTGACCTCTTCCCCGTTCTTCAG
Source organism: Paenibacillus sp. FSL L8-0340 (assembly GCF_038593145.1). Lineage (NCBI taxonomy): Bacteria > Bacillati > Bacillota > Bacilli > Caryophanales > Paenibacillaceae > Paenibacillus > Paenibacillus sp. FSL L8-0340. Next base: position 2,100,860 of record NZ_CP151967.1, on the reverse strand, counting down.
CGCTGAGAAATTATCGAGATCGACAGTGAGTCCACGCAGTGCTATCGTGTTGGCGCGCTCCTGAACGGCAGCTGTTTCCTGAACAGGACTTCCAGCAGCGGCATATCCCGCCCGCCGGATCGCCGCCTTCACCCGTGCCGCCAGCTCGATCATCGAGAACGGCTTCGTAATATAATCATCCGCGCCGAAGCCAAGGCCCAGCGCCTTGTCCACATCACTGTCCTTGGCCGACATGATCAGCACAGGCACCAGACTGTCCCGGCGAATCGTCTGCAGCACATCATTGCCGCTTCTTTTCGGAAGCATCAGATCCAGCAGAACCAGATCATAGGCGGCGCCGCGGTGAAAAAGCTTTTCCGCTGCCTCACCATCAAATGCAGTCTCCACCTCATAGCCCTCTTTTACCAAATAAGAAAATACCATTCTACTAATATCTTCATCGTCCTCAACCAACAGTATACGATGCGTCATGACTAAACCTCCCAGCAGCTCTAATAACCGTCTTGTTGTTAAAGTATAGCAATAGATTCCTTGATACAAAAGCTAAAATCAAGTGTCATATGTAATCCACAGCTTGCCCTTTTTAAATTGCAGGTCAAAGTATACCTATTGTCCGGTGCGGTTACTATTTCAGTTTCACTAAAGGTAGCCCCGGTATGATGACCTTAACAACTTACATGATGAGGTGATGGTTCAATGATGAACATTAGAAAAAAACAACCCTGGAGTTTCAAACGCAAACTTCTGATCGTGATGATCGTGGTCCTCCTGAGTCTCGGCACGGTGATTTATAGCCTGGCCGACCGTTACTTGATCGAACATGTCGAAGTCGTCGTAGCGGATGACACAGCCACAGCCGGCGTAAGCACAGCAGCAACCACAGTTGCAGCCGAGGTTAACGCGACTTCCGACGACTGGAGTTATTCCAGCGATGGTATCCAGATCCAGATCGACCAGGTACAGACCGGGTCCGGTTCAGACCAGATCACTTATTTTGTCGCTGATGTCGTGCTTAAGGAGGCAAGCAGCCTGCGCTCTGCTTTTGCCGACAGCAGCTTCGGCACGAACATCATAGAGGACACCTCAGAGATTGCCTCCAGCAACAATGCGGTCTTTGCAATCAACGGCGATTACTATGGCTTCCGCGAGGACGGGGTCATTATCCGCAATGGAACGGTGTACCGGGATGATCCGGTGCGGGATGCGATGGCGCTGTTCGATGACGGGACCATGCAAACCTATAACGAGGAAGAGATTTCTTCGTCCGACCTGCTGGCACAGGGAGCCGCCAATACCCTCTCCTTCGGGCCGATTCTCATTCAGGACGGCAACATTGTCAGTGATTTCAGCAGTGTCAAAATCGACAGCAATTTCGGCAACCGCTCCATCCAGAATGCGAATCCCCGGACCGCGATTGGCATGATTGCACCGAACCATTATGTGTTCGTTGTCGTGGACGGGCGCAGTGAAGGATACAGCCGGGGCATGACCCTTGCCGAGCTTGCTGATGTGATGTCGGATCTCGGAGCCACCGAAGCCTACAATCTGGACGGCGGCGGTTCATCCACGATGTATTTCATGGGACGGGTCGTGAATAATCCGCTGGGCAAAAATCAGGAGCGCGGCGTTAGCGACATTCTTTATATCAAGGAGGGCGTAACCTCATGACGATCCTTATTCCGGCCTATGAGCCAGATAAACGACTGCTGGAATTAATTGTGCAGCTGCAAGAGTATCAGCTTGGACCGATCGTCCTTGTAGATGACGGGAGCGGTCCGGCTTACCAAGGAACCTTCGACATGGCCGAAGCCTTCGGCTGCACTGTCCTGACGCATGAGGCCAACCTGGGAAAAGGACGCGCGCTGAAGACAGGCTTCCGGTATATCCAGGAGACCGGACTGTCCGGCTATGTAGTTTGCGCGGATAGTGACGGCCAGCATCTGCCTCATGACATTAAGCGGATTGTCGAGGTGCTCCAGCACCAGGCCACTCCCGGAATTGTGCTGGGCAGCCGCCGGTTCAGCGGGACTATCCCCCTGCGCAGCCGCTTCGGAAACTCGGTGACACGGGCAGTCTTTTCCCTCACTACAGGCACCAAGATCTATGATACACAAACCGGCCTGCGTGGCTTTTCCTTCCCGATGCTTGACTGGCTGTGCCAGATTCCCGGGGAACGGTTTGAGTATGAAATGAACATGCTGCTGACTGCCCATAGGGAGGGGTATACCCTTACCGAGGAATATATTGATACCGTGTATCTGGAAGATAATAAATCGTCCCATTTCCGGCCTCTGGTAGACTCCTTCCGGATTTATCTGCCGATCCTAATGTTCAGCACTTCATCGCTGCTTTCGGCCCTGCTCGACTTCACGCTGTTGTTCCTGTTCCAGAGTCTCAGCCACAACCTGTTCCTGTCAGTCGCTGCCGCGAGATTGTGCAGTTCCATCTTCAACTATTCCATGAACCGGAAATATGTATTCACCGGCGGCAAGGCGTCCAGGCTCCAGGAGTCGCTGCCCAAATACTTCGCACTGGTCACTCTCGTGCTGCTGTTCAATTACGGGCTGCTCTATTTCTACAATGAAAAGCTGATCATCCCGCTTGTGGCCGCCAAGCTGCTGACCGAGGTTTCGATCTTCCTGTTCAGCTACTGGGCGCAGCGGAGGTTTGTGTACTAGTCTTATAGCAAAAGAGCTTGAAAAAAATCCATTAGGGTTCGGCCGTGACTGCGTGGAATGTTTGGACTTCCGGCCGCTGTTATGGACCAATTTCCTGATTTCAAACCGCTGATCGCGGTAGAAATTGGTCCATAAAGGCGGACGCGTTCGCTCCTCCAGTTCCAAACTTCCCCTCCGTCACTTTCCCTTTTGGTTGGGTTTCATATCTAAATCAAAATCAAAATTCAAGTTCAAGCTCAAAGTTGAGAGCTCAAGTTCAATTTCAAGCCCAAAGTCTGCGAGTCATATCGTCGGGTGTTCAAATAAGCTCTCAACGAACGAAAAGCATCGTCCAGCCGCGAGGAATGGCTGGAGCTGGCCTGGACCGCCCCGGTTACCCTCCGCCAGGTGCATGTCACCTTCAATGATGATGTGAATGAGGACCTGATCAACCTGCATCATCACATCACGCCTTACGAAATCCTGCCAACGCTCGTCAAGGATTATCGTATTGAAGCTTACATGGACGGCAACTGGACGGCAGTCGCCGCAGGAAGTGACAATCACAAGCGCAAGCATGTGCACACACTTGCCGAAGTTGTAACAACTGATCGCCTGCGCGTTTATGATCGGGGCGACTAACGGAAGACCAGTATGCGGAGATTATTGAGGTGCGGGTTTACGAGTAACTGGGTAAAGAAGATAAAATAGCCTAATCCTTTGGCGTAAATGCTCAAGGATTAGGCTATTTGTATCCAAGAAGAGATGAATAAATGCGCTTACGCAGGGTTTATTTTAAAGCTTCATACAAGGCAATAAGAGCCAAGGACTGTCCGTATGCCATTGGCATGAGGGTAATGTTCTTGTAATGATCTTTATCCAATCCCATACCGGTTCCGGCCGACACATTCAGTACGGTTCCATCTCCGCTAATATTTTGACATACCGACTGAATGGCCTTGTCTGCCGCAGCCTGATATGAGGAATCCAGAATACCGGCTTTAATGCCTTTTATAATACCTGCGGCAATTGCGGCCGATCCGGATACCTCTTCATAGCTGGCCCGGTCCTGCAGGACTGTATGCCAAAGACCGGAAGCTGCCTGGAGTGAAACCAAGGCATTGACCTGAGCTTTATACGTATCAACCAGAAATTTCCGGATACCCGGGCTAATCGTATCCTGGCAAGTTTCCAGGTAATCGACGATACCATAGGTGAACCAGGAATTGCCGCGGCACCAGAAGATACTGCCGAAATTATCATTGCGTTCGAAACTCCAGCCGTGGAAGAACAGGCCGGTATGTTTGTCAAACAAATACTTGATATGGAGCAGAATCTGGTGTTCAGCTTCATGCTCCCACTCCGGCCGGTTAAACTTGCGCCCGGCCTGGTTCAGAAACAGAACCGCCATAAAGAGCGTATCAATCCATAACTGTCCATTGTGCAAGTGAACTCCATCCCGATTGCCAATGGCAGTGACCGTATGCTGAAAGCCTTCTTCTTTGGTTTTGGGTAACTCATGAACGAGCCAATCCGCATGTTCCCGGCATAGCTGTTTCAGTTGGCTGGAAGGCTCAAGTTGATCCAGGAGCAGAACCAAAGCCAAATAAGGAGCTGTCGTATTAATGTTTTTTGAAGGCAGTCCAACCTCTAGATTACGGGAATACCAATTTTGAAAAAATTCCATATAGCGGTGATCGCTGTAATACTTCTGCAGCTTGTAAAGACCATAAAGACCGACGCCCTGAGGCCAGTCCCATTCTTCAATTCCGAAATCCCGTTGCACAATCCCTAATTTTGTATCGGCCTGAACCACAGTTTTATCCTTTTCATAGTCGCTACCGCCCAGATTCATAAGCTTGTCTACTACCAGTTCAATTTTCTGAAGCAGTATTTCATTTGTCATGGATTCATAAACTCCTTATCATTAAATATGTTCCGAAAGCAAGCTTGTGCATTCTTCCCTATGACTGTATATACTAAACTGTCCGTAGATGCCATTGACTATTAATTTCTTTAATTAACGACATATCGCATTTGGGTGTTCGATCATATGCCAATAGACCGTTAATTTCCTGCTCAACATCTGTTAACTGCGTATAACAATAACCATAAATAATCTTAGAAGCGTATACAGCCTTCATAATTCTTTCATATTCTAGAACAAGATCCTCTGAAGATTGTGCACTGGTATATCCCCAACCATCGTCAGCGCCAGCCTTATAGCTTATACCACCAAATTCAGTTAACAAGATTGGCTCTCCCCGATGTTGGTAACCATCTGCATATACATTGCGAGCTGATGGCTTTGAAGCAAGCATCGTTTCCTTCGTGGAAAGAATTCGCTTAAATTCTTCATACTTTTCGGGCTCATCTGCTCTGCCATGCTGATAATTGTGTAGCGCACAAATGTCAGTTAGTGTCATTTCCCATCCATCATTCGATATCACTAATCGGGTATCATCCAATGAATGAATAAGACTATACATGGCTAAGCTGTGATACTGCTGCTTCTTATTCGATTTCACCATCGGAATTCCCCAGCTTTCGTTTAGCGGAACCCATGCAACAATAGATGGATGATTGAAATCACGGTCAATAATTTCAATCCATTCTTTGGTTAACCGGGCTACAGCATCACTATTAAAAGAGGCGTTGGCAGCACATTCTCCCCATACAAGGAACCCTATTCGATCTGCCCAGTATAAAAATCGCGGGTCCTCTACCTTTTGATGCTTACGGCAACCGTTAAACCCTAATTCTTTAGCTAATTCAATATCTTTCCTCAGGTGTTCATCCGTTGGCGCAGTAAGTAATCCTTCCTGCCAATACCCTTGGTCCAATACAAGCTTTTGATAATAAGGTTTGTTATTCAGATAGACCATACCATTCTCTGTATGAACTTTCCGCATGCCGAAATACGATTGTATACAATCCACCTCAACCCCATGATCGTAAAGCTTCATTTCAACATCAAACAAATTAGGAGTTTCCGGAGTCCATGTCCAGCCGGCATGATGAAAGTTTGTTCGAAATATATTCAAACCAAATAGATCTACCATTCTACTTGTTATTGGTTGCAACAATCGTACTTGATCCTGAATAACAGGTACTCCTCGAAAAGAAATACGAATATCCAAATCTAATTCTTCTGATCCATATCCCTCAGATTTAACTTCTATTCCAATGCTCCCTTGATCTAAATCGGGCTCAAACTTCACCTGATGAATATAAACAGGGTTTACCGCCTCTAGCCACACTGTCTGCCAAATCCCTGTCGTGCGGGTATACCAGATGCTATCTGGCTTCTCTAACCAGAACTGTTTTCCCCGAGGTATAGTTTCATCCTTTGAAAGATCCTCAACCTGAACAGTCACCTGTTCCTCCTGTCCGGTTAATGCATGCGTAATATCAAAAGAAAATGGAGTGTGTCCTCCCTCGTGCATGCCGATATAATGACCATTCACATAAACCCAAGCTCTATAATCTACCGCACCAAAATGTAATACAACACGCTTCTTATACCAACCTGGATCAAGTGTAAAATTACGCTTATACCAGACATAGTCATGAAAAGAGGTATCGTGTATTCCACTTGCAGGGGTTTGAAAAGCAAATGGAACTTGAATGGTCTGACTAAAATTTTCACTTGGATCAAACCATCGCTGTGCAGCTCCAACATTCCTGTCATCAAATTCAAATTGCCATGCTCCATTTAAGTTAAGCCATGCGTCTCTAACTAACTGTGGACGCGGATATTCCATCCTATGTGACATCTATCTTCATCTCCTATCCTATTCATTCATATCTTGCTGCATTGGTCAGTTCTTTATCTGTTATCATCCTTTAATTCCGCCTGCTGTAGAACCGCCAATAAAGTGCTTTTGAGCAGAGAAATATACAATAATCGAAGGTATTAAACCTATAATTGACATAGCAATATTTTTATTCCAGCTAAAATCAACAGATGTCGTATCCATCGCCATTCGAAGCGCAATTGAAACAGGATACTTCTCGACTGAAGAAATATAAATTAAAGGACCCTGAAACTCAGTAAATGTCCACATGAACTGGAATAAAGCTACTGTAATAAGGGTAGGTTTAAGAATAGGGAGCAATACTTTAATTAAAATATTAAAAGAGTTACACCCATCTATTGTTGCTGCCTCGTCCAGCTCCCCGGGAATCGTTCTTAAAAATTGAACCAACATATATACAAAAAATGTATCACAAGCAAATGCAGAATTGGCAATTAGAGGGATATAAGTGTCCAAAAGATCTACATTCTTCCAAAAAATATACATCGGTACTCTAGTAACGATTCCTGGAAGAAAAAGAGTAGCGATCATAACCGGGAATAGCACTTTTTTCATAGGAAAGTTAAATCTTGCAAATCCATATGCAGTCAGAATACAAGAAATCAAAGTTAATAACACTTTTGGAATTACAATCAAAAAAGAGTTTAAAAAGTAGGTTCCAAATGTATACTGGCTAGAAGTCTTCCATCCTTCGATATAAGGTGTGAAATCAAAAGACTTAGGCATAAACCATATTGATTTAAAAATCTCTGTATTACTCTTAAAAGATGCCCCAAATAACCAGAGAATCGGATAAAGCATAATTAAAGTCCCTATTATCAAAAAGAAATATTGGAAATATAAAGCGATTTTTCTTTTATGGTACTCACTTCTGTTATTTTTGTTTCTCATTGCTTGCTCCATGTTATTTCCCTCCGTCAGCATAAAACACCCATTTACTTGACGTTTTGAACAGGATGGCCGTGAATATCATAATCATAATAAATAACACCCAGGACAAAGCACCAGAATATCCCATTTCAAAGTTTTTAAATGCACTATCGTATATATACATTGGTAATAGGTAGGTGCTCTTCATTGGACCTCCACCCGTAACTAAGAATGGCCCCTCAAATTCTTGGAAGGCTTGCACAAGCTGCAAGATTAAATTAAAGAATATAATTGGGGTTAGTTGGGGTATTGTCACTGAAAGAAACTGTCTAAACTTTGAAGCTCCATCAATGGATGCTGCTTCATATAATTCTTGCGGGATTTCCGACAACGCATTCAAAAAAATTACCATTGCAGAACCAAACTGCCAAATACGTAATAAAACAATAGTAAACATTGCTCCACTTGCGCTAGAGAACCACCCGATGCTTTCCAGACCGATCATATTTAACGCCATATTGATTAACCCATCACTTTTAAATAAGAACTGCCATAATACTGCAATAGCTACATTGGCACCTAAAATAGATGGAATATAATAGGCGGTTCTAAAAAATCCGATTCCCTTTAATTTAGCATTCATAATATAGGCAATAAGCAGTGCAAATGTTAATTTAAGAGGCACGGTAAAGAATACAAATTTGATCGTGGCTTTCACCGATATCCAGAAGGTGGAGTCACTTGTAAACATCCGTGAATAATTATCCAGTCCAATAAAAGCAGGCTCATCCAGAAGGGAGTAGTCTGTAAAGCTGTAATACAATGACATGATAAATGGGTAGATTACAAAGAAACAAATCCCTATTAACCATGGTGTTAAATAGAATAAGCCTGTATACCTATTTTTATTCATGGCTATTCGCATTCCTCTCGTGACATTTAACGCCCAAAACTGGAATAAACTTATGCATATAATTTTGGGCGGTAAATGATTGTTGTTCATTTATGTTTACTTTTTAAAGCTTTGTTCTTGTTCCTTGTAAGCCGCATACAGTTCCTTTGCAGCTTCTTTCGTATCGACCTCACCATAATCCAGCTTAGTGATTACATCCAGTGACACATCATTCAACTTTGCTGTATCCCATTTGAACATAGTAGAAAGCTTGCTATCATTTTTTTCATCGCCTAATTTTGTGATTTCAGCTGTTAGCGGAGTAATCAGATTGTTTTTTTCAAGCACCTCTTTTCCCGCTTTGCTGTCGGGAACACCATTTTCAAGCATTTGAATTTTATTTGCTTCTTCACTATTCATTAAAAAGTTAATTAGCTTCGCAGCACTTTCTTTGTGTTTTGTTTTTTCAGGAATGGAATATACCATGGCAGGCTTCGTCCAGACACCAGTAGATTTTTCATCCTTCATTGAAAGAAAGCCAGCTACCTCTAAATCAAAGCCTTGTTCTTTTAGTTGATTTTGAATGGTATTCGTATTCGATGTAAACTCAAATAAGCTAACCCACTTCCCTTCCATGATTTCTGTTGCTGTCGCACCTTCTATTGACCCTGAGTTATCCACTTCTTTTTTGGATGGCATAATTCTTTTCTCTACCAATTCGCGATAGAAAGAGAGCATGTTCTCAAAATCAGATTCTTTATAATTTAAATTTCCATTATCATCAGAAAGCGGAAGTCCAGTTTGCTGTGCGAAAATTGAGAAAAATACGATCGGGGACGCATATTTTGACCCTACCAAATTCGCCATCGGATAATGATCCTCTGGCAACTTATCTCTCATTGCAAAAAGATCATCCCAAGATTGGGGTGCTTCAATTCCATATTTATCAGTCACCGTTTTGTTATATAGTAATGGTCTATAGACAGTTGAAAGGGGAAGACCTAACAGTTTACCGTCCTTTTCTAAGGGCGCAAGCACATTTTGTGAAAAATTAGAAAGACCCAGTTCTTCACCCAACTCTTTCAAATCTGATAATTGATTTTCATATTGATCAACCCACATGGAATCTAAACGAATAACATCAGGAGCAGTCCCTCCAGACAATTGGGTAGTCATTTTTTCTTGATAACCAGCATATCCGGCGAATTCTGCCTTAACTTTAATATTAGGATTTTCTTCTTCAAATTTACTTATAGCTTCTTGCACGGCTTTATTGCGCGAATCCCCTCCCCACCAACTGATGCGAAGTTCTTCTTTTCCGCCATTTTCTTTTCCACCATTACTAGCTGAATCACTGGTTTTCCCACACCCTGAAAGAAGTGAAACCACTAATAGTCCCGCAACAATAATAGTTAACTTTTTCGTGTGTTTCATAGTAAACCCTCCTCAAATTAACTTATTTTTCTTTGTTCACTTGTCCAAGCAAGCAAATACTATCATGATGAAAACGCTCTTTCAAGCTTGTATCAACGTTATTCCTGATTTTCAACTTTGTGGTATACAAAAAAAAATCACCGCTTAACTAGATCTTTTATTGTAAACAAAAAAGTTAACAATATGTTATACACTTGATTTTTCTAGAACTTCACACCTAGCTCTATCAACTTTCGCAGCTTAAATCCTCAAGTAACCGGTAAGCTGATACGGAAAGTATTGGCGGGGTACGAGATGTGGGTTATAATGTTCAACAGCCGCTAGAAGCTAGATTTATGAGGTAGTAAATCCGAGTGAGGAGGTACATATGTTCTTAGAACTCGATGAGAATGGTATTTCTGTTTTGAAAGCACTGGCATCTGACACAAGAGCTTCAATTCTCAAATTATTGTTACATACGCCTCTTAATGTCAGTGAGCTCGCCAAAAAACTAAAATTAAGCAAAGCTATCGTTTCACGCCATATCCGGTTACTAGAGGACGCCAAGATAATCAAGCTCCAGGAAAACTTAGAGGTTACCGATAGCAGAAAGAAGAATTTTATTCTTGCTGTTGATCATATTGCCATCAACTTACCAAAAAAACTTCATCTTCCTTTTAATGTAATTACTAATGAAATAAAGCTTGGATACTATTCTAATTTTTCAGTCACCCCTACATGTGGATTAGCTAGCCAAACTAAAGTAATCGGAAAGTTAGATGATCAACGGGCATTCGTATCCAATGACCGGATCGATGCTTCATTACTTTGGTTTGCGGAGGGCTTCGTTGAATATATTATTCCGAATGATTTTAACAAAAATTTCACTGCAGAATTATTAGAGTTATCCTTAGAACTTTCTTCAGAGTTTCCTGAATCCAACAATAATTGGCCAAGTGATATCGCTTTTTATATAAACGATGTTTTTTTAGGCACCTGGACTGCTCCAGGAAATTTTTCAGATGTGCGCGGAAAATTAACACCAACCTGGTGGGATAACAAACTAAGCCAGTACGGCCTTTTAAAACATTTAAGAGTCACCAAGAAAGATACTGGAATAGACGGTCAAAAAATATCATCGGTTACACTTGCCAATTTAAAGATCGAAGATTCCCCCTTCATCAAGTTGAAGATAAGTATTGATGATAATTCTAAAAACAAAGGTGGACTTACTATTTTCGGGGAGCACTTTGGAAATTATTCACAGAATATTCTACTTAAAATATTCTACACCGAAGCAGAATAATGAATATTACATTGTGAGTGAGACAAATTAGCAATTAACATACTTGCCCATAATCCTTGTTACGTCTTCCTGCTGGACGGGAATTATCTCTTACCCGCATGAAGGAATATAAAGTAGACCCCATGAACGTCTTCAGGCGTTCTAAGTCTGTATCGGCCGATGAGCCCAAATACAAAGCTGATGGAGTTTCTGACTTCCCTGGTTTTGAGTTTAACGGATACTACTGGGTGTTAATCGGTAATGTGATCATTATATATAGGATTGATGAAGATCTTCGTGAAGTGTATGTTGATGCTTGTTACTTTGCTAATACTGGAATGTCTCATTATGTGTTTTGGGGAACCGATCCAGATGAAGAATAGCTTAACAATAAACTGACTGTTTATTGTTAAGCTATTTTTTTACCCTTCGATTACATACTCCAATTTACATGAAGTCTATTTATCCAACTCCCAATTCACGGCATCATACTCCCTCCCCTCCTCCCATATACATTAAGAAGAACAGAACCGACTAACGGAACCTTCGCGGTCTAGCGTGAATAGGTTGCAGCAAACACAGCAAGTGAAAGGAGCGATGGATTCATGCCCGGGGATGAGATTAAAGCGCTGGAGCGGGCGATTGCCGAGATCACGGAGATTGCGACCGGATTTGGGCTGGATTTTTACCCGATGCGTTATGAAATATGTCCTGCCGATATTATTTACACGTTCGGGGCCTATGGAATGCCTACCCGATTTGGACACTGGAGCTTCGGAAAAACGTTTCACAAAATGAAATCGCAATACGATTTTGGACTTAGCAAAATCTATGAGCTCGTCATTAACTCCAACCCCTGTTATGCCTTCCTGCTGGACGGAAACTCGCTGATCCAGAACAAGCTGATCGTCGCGCATGTGCTGGCGCATTGCGATTTTTTCAAGAACAACATGCGCTTCTCTATGTCCAACCGGGATATGGTCGAGAGCATGTCAGCCACTGCCGACCGGATTGCCGGCTATTCGGTGACCTACGGAACGGATACTGTAGAGAGCTTCATTGACTCCGTACTGGCCATACAGGAGCATATTGACCCCAGCCTGATCCAGCCGCGCAAGCTGGGCAAAACCCATCTGCTGGAAGCCAAGATGAAGGAACGTAAGGATGCCCCAGCCGGCGGTACCGCTACACCAAGTCCTTATAGCGAGCTATGGAATCTGGATCCGGCTTCAGCAGAGCCACAGGCAGCGGAAACCGCAGGAAAACGGGCCTTCCCGCCTGAGCCGGAGAAGGATATCGTCTGGTTCATCCAGCAGTATTCGACCGTGCTGGAGGACTGGCAGCGCGACATTATGACGATGCTGCGTGACGAAATGCTCTATTTCTGGCCGCAGATGGAGACCAAGATCATGAACGAAGGCTGGGCCTCCTATTGGCATCAGCGGATCATGCGCGAGCTGGACCTGACTCCGGAGGAGACCATTGAATACTCGAAGCTCAATTCCTCGGTCGTGCAGCCTTCGCGCCAGAGCCTGAACCCTTACTATCTGGGGCTGAAAATCTTTGAAGACATCGAACGCCGCTGGGACCGCGACAAAATGTTTGAGGTACGTGAACTGGATTCGGACATTTCATTTATCCGCAGTTACCTCTCCAAAGAGCTGGTCAATGACCTCGACCTCTATGTCTTTGAGAAAAAAGGACCGGAATGGAAAATTACCGACAAGGCCTGGGAAAATGTACGCGACCAGCTTGTGCTTGCCCGGGTCAACGGCGGCTCTCCCTACCTTGTTGTTCAGGACGCAGATTACGAGCGCAATGGCGAACTGCTGATCGCCCACCGCTACGAGAGTATTGAGCTGGACCTGAAATACCTGGAACGCACGCTCCCGCACATCTATGCCCTCTGGGGCCGGACCGTGCACCTCCAAACCGTGGTGGAAGACAAAAAAGCCCTTTTTACCTATGATGGTAAAAAGGTGCAACGGAAGTTTGTATAGTAGATTGGTGTTACCCTGCTTGTATGGTCGCCTGCACATAGCTGCAGGCGATCTAAAAAAGGAATGGCCCGCGAGCACATACTTAGTGCGAGCGGGCTTTCTTAAGGTCGCTACCCACAGCGACCTTAAGAATAGGAATAATAACCAGGCAAAGGCTGTGGAGGTGAGCGTAACGGAGAGAATTTTGGAACTGCAGGAGCAATAGCGTCCGCCTTTAAGGTTGGATTTTCACCGCTGCACAGCGGCTCAAATCAAGAAATCCAACCTTAACAGCGGCCGGAAGTCCAAACATTCGCGCAGTGAAGCCCATTCACCAAGCAGCCTTTGCCTGCCAACGTATTACTTTTTTATAGTCGCGCCCTCACCGGAACATAAATCTCCATCACCGTATCCACCCTGGAATGGCAGCGTTCGTCGTAGAACTCGTAATCTAGCTTGCCTTCGTCATAGACATACCCGCTGTCCTTGAACCATTCCTCAAAGATATATTTCCAGGTACTCTTGATCACCTGAGCAAAATCCTTCTGCTCCTTATCCCCCGATGTATCCACGGGCGGTGTGGTGAATACCGCATAGGCTGCCTCAGGCACTTCAACTGTCAGCATCTCATCGGTCACCTTGCTAAAATCGTCAACGATCACGCCAAGCAGGTAAGTGGCGTTTCCGCTCTCAGCAGCTGGAACACATAATCCGACTTCTCCGTGCCTTGGGGGTGCGAGAATTTCATACATTTTGGATTCCAGATTCTCTCCTTCATAATGGCTCCAGAAAGAAGCGATGTCCTTGGTATAATTGCCTTCGGCCACATTGGTTTCAATACCGTAACCAGCGACCTTAAAGGCAGGTTTATGCATAATAACAGGATTCATTAAATAACCTCCGATTTTGACAACAGAACCGCCCTGAAGATAACCGTCCATACGCGACGCATACTGTGATGGGCTATAGCCATAGGCCTTACGAAACGCCTTGGTAAAACCGCTTGGCGTCTCAAAGCCATACTCCAGCGCAATATCAATAATTCTCCGCCCGCTGAACAATTCGACCGCTGCCAGTGACAGCTTCCGGCTCCGTACATATTCCATTACAGACATCTCCTTGCACAGGCTGAATACCCGGCTAAAATGGTATAGCGAATATCCGGCCTCGGCGGCAATCTTCTCAGCAGTCAGGTTGTCTTTAATATTTCCCTCAATATAATCGATACATCTCTCAATATCCTTGCTGTAATTCAATGAGTCACCCAGCCTTTCCCCGTACGGTGATTTCATTATAACAAGCAGTTTGCAAGCGGGCTGTTCCTCGTTTGCTAAAGAATACTGCTCGGCAGCACACGTTAAAAAAACAACAGGCAAGCCCCGTATACCGGAGGCTCGCCTGTTGTATATATGATGCTTGATGCTTGTAAGCATATTGTGTTGCCGTGCAGGAGATCTGCTTAAAGAATCGTAATGTTCAGAGTGTCCACTGGATCTACGACTCCGGCTGATGCTTTGAACTTCAGATTGAGCGTATAATCCTTGAAGTTATTCATGTCATTGACCCTATCGAGCTGGTAGTTTCCGTCAGGCAAGAGTACGGTGAATTTCCCGTCTTTTATTTGTCCTGAATACGAGTTGTTGTTGTCAGTGTCATGCAAGTATAGAACAACGCCAGTCATAGGTTTACCGCCTTTGGTAACTGTACCGGAATACTCCACAGGCACGGTAATCACAAGTGGATTGGGCACTGACTGTCCAGCTGCAACACTAAAGGAATAGTAGATTTTAATGTCCTTCTGATTGGCTTCGTCAGTAAATTTATCCACTGTGTAGTCAGCCTCCGGGAGATACAAGGAGAACTGTCCGTCTTTGATTATAGCAGAGTATGGCTTAGAATCGCTGCTCCCCCCACTGTGGAGAAAGATTGTTCCATTAGCAATTGGTGTTCCATCTGCATTAATGATTGAGCCCGAAACTTTTGGAGGAAGCTTCAGAATATACGGCTGCGGGTTAAGATGTCCATCTGTTACAGTGATGCCAGTATATAATGGAATATTCTTGCTGGTATCATTAACGGTTACGCTATATATCTTATACTTTCCATCGGGAAGATAAAGACTGAATACGCCATTTTGTGAAGAAGTACCGTAGCTCGTATATGTCCCTCCATCAGTGCTAATATTTAAGTAGCTCATACCAAGTGCTGCACCATCAGCATAGGTTACCTTAATCTCGCTCTTGAAAGGGATGGTAATATCCAGGATTTTCATTTGCTTATCAACAATTTCGAACGAGTAGGCCGGAATAGCTGAATCGTTGTAACTGTACACATCATATTTACCCGGCGCCAAGGTAAGCGTAAATTGTCCTTTAGCCACAGTAGCTCTGGCTCCTGCCGTCTGACCTCTGACTAACAATATGCCATCGGGAACCGCAGACCCGTCCGGATATTTAAGTGTACCTGTTACATTATAATTGGGGAGTTTAATATCCAGCAGAGCTGGGACCGGTTTCCCTCCGGCTACCGTAAAGTTGTAGGTGAGATACATGTTCCCCTCTGAGCCTATGACGTTGTATCTGTGCACTTTATACTTGCCGTCAGGCAGATAAGAGCTAAACTTCCCGTCCTTCACTTGAATCGTTACATAGGCTTGGGTGGTCTCTTCCGTAATGGACAGAAATCCATCCTTTATTGTTGAACTATCCTCAAATTGCAACGTCCCCGTTACGTTCTTGAGCTGCACAACTACAGACAATGGTGCAGGCACGCTTTTCTTATTCACTACTTTGAACTTATAGGAGATCAGTAACGATTCCTTGTTGTCTTTACTATAATGACTGATGATCTCATAATCTCCATCCTCAAGATAGAGCCTGAAAGATCCTTTTTCCACTTGGGCATCGATAGAAATAGGATTTGAAATATTTCGCTTAGTAATGTGCAGCGTACCATCCTCAATATCTCTGCCATCCGAATACTTTACAGTCCCTGCGACATTTTCCGAAGGAACGACAATGTATAGAGTGCTTGGAACAGTACGTCCTTCCGTTACTGTGAATGAATAGCTGAGTGGGGTCCTCTTGTTTTGTGCGTCGTAGAACATTTCTGCCTGATAAGTACCGTCCGGCAGAAAGAGCGCGAACCTGCTGTCTTTGATATCCGCATTATACTGGACTTTGGGACTGGTCGTACTGTACACATACAGTTTCCCTGAATCAATCGGATGGTTGTCTCCATCTACAATGGTTCCCGTAAGCTTCTTGGGAACGACAATCTTGATTGGATTAGGAGTAGATTGACCGCCCGCAATGGTCAAGCTGTAGTCCAGTGATATTCTCTCAGAATTATCTGCATTATGGAATTCACTCAACTGGTACGTGCCGTCAGGCAGGTAGACCTTAAATTGCCCATCAATCACCTGGGAAGAGTAGCTAGGATTCCTGTCACCTGTTGCAGTGTTCAGCACGAACACGGAACCATCGCCTAGAGGACTTCCATCTGAATAACTTAACGTTCCCTTGAACAGCTTCGGCAGCGTAATTTCAAGCGGACTCGGATTAGTCTGGCCGCCGGTCACACTGAACGTCTGGTTGACGCCCATCATCATCGTATTATCCGAAGAAAACAGATTATTGATACGATAATCCCCATCCGGTAAGTAGAGAGTGAATTGTCCTTCCTTTATTCCGGCAAAATAGCTTGAATTGTTGCCGGAATCCGTCCGGCTCACATTCATCGTTCCGGAAGCAACAGGTGTTCCGTCGAAATTTTTGAACTTTCCCGTAACAGCTGCAGGTATTATAAAGCTTAGGGGACTCGGTGTGGAGTGTCCTCCTGTAATGGTGAACGTATAGTTCAATGCAATATTTTCTTGGATATCAGAACTATATAAACTATGGACCTGATAATTGCCGTCAGGCAAATACAGACTGAAGGCTCCGTTCCGGAGATCAACACTGTAATTTAAAGAAGGATTGGTATTGGAACTGCTGATACTCAGGCTTCCATTGCTGATGGTGCTGCCATCTGAAAATTGAATGGTTCCTGTCGATTTAGGAGACAACTTGAGTTCCAGCATCCCTGAATCCAGCTTCCCATCTGCAACCTTAAATGGATAGAACAAAGCGATAGTTTCTTGATTCTCCTGGATATAAAGCTTGTTTAAATAGTACTGACCGTCCGGCAGCTCTATACTAAACCGTCCGTCCTCCAGCTCCACCTTATAAGAAGTTCCGACTCTATTCTCCATCCTGTAAAAATACAGCTTTCCATCCCCAACCATTGATCCGTCTGCATACGTAAAACTTCCCTTAACATTGCCGCCCGATACTGGCGGTGTTCCAGTTGGCTCCGGCGTTGCTGTCGCCACTGGTGTTGCTGTCGCCGCTGGCGTTGCTGTCGCCACTGGTGTTGCTGTCGCCGCTGGCGTTGCTGTCGCCACTGGCGTTGCTGTCGCTACTGGCGCTGCTGTCGCCACTGGCGTTGCTGTCGCCACTGGCGTTGCTGTTGCGGCTGGTGTTGCTGTCGCGGCTGGCGTTGCTGTTGCGGCTGGTGTGGCTGTCGCGGCTGGCGTTGCTGTTGCGGCTGGTGTGGCTGTCGCGGCTGGTGTGGCTGTCGCGGCTGGTGTCGGGGTTGCCGTTGTCGACGGTGCCGGATTAGCGTTTCCTGCCGCTGTCGGTGATGGCGTCACAGCCGACTTGTCAACACCGCCAATCTTGACCTTAACATCGGAGCCGCTGTCTTTACCAGCTTCCAGCTTGACTGGCGAAGTTTCCATCGTAATGCCTACGGCATTGATGACCGCAGTGTCAATTTTGCCTTTGCCTGTAACATCCAGGCCAGTATTGATATTCATCGTTGTGATGCTGGCTTCATTCTTCAGTTTATTGCCTGTGGCTTCTTTAGCCACGTTTAGACTCTGAATCGTTCCTTCAGGAATATCTACAGCAATATTATGTGCTTGAATGTTGACTTCCTTAAAGCTGCCTTTCAAGCTTATCTTGGCATTTCCCGGCAGCTCTTTCGATAAGGTTACTGCACCTACAGCTGCCCCCGTGATCGATTCAATCGCCGCTTCCGATTGAACCTGCAGATTGGCAACCGTCGTCGTTCCTTCTGCCACAATTCTTACACTGCCATTCTTTTTGTCGATGATGACCGTGCCAAGAGTGCTCTTGTTAAAATGAATGCTGTGAGCACCACCGCCGGAGACAGTAGTCGTCCCCTTGACGATCACATTCTCAAGGACCGCTTCGCCTTCTGCTATACCTTCTCCCAAGAGTAAATTACCATTGATCGTCGTATTCCGGAGTTTAATATCCGGCGAGTTGATGATAACATTCTGAAGGGTGGCGGCATTCCCTGCTTCAGGGCCATAGGTCCCTGGTGTACTGTATGTTACGCTAACTACTGAATTATGTATGTCCAGAGCTCTATCCAAAATAACTACAGCCTCGGCGCGGGTCGCCGCATCACCCGGATGAAAGCTGTTGTCTGCAAAGCCTTGCATAATCCCCTTCTCCTGCACTGCACGGATGGCGTCTTTGCACCATGCCGGACTATCTGCTGTATCGCTGAAGTTGGCATCTGCTGATGCAGCCAATCCGAGCAGTTTGCTGACAATGACCGCTAATTCCTGTCGGGTAACCTTGTTGCCCGGTCCAAAAGAGCCGTTGCCATATCCGCTAATGTATCCAGCAGCATTTGCTTTTAACACCTCCGGATACACCCAGTTTGAAGCTGCCACATCCTTGAAATCCACGGACTTGGTCTCCACAAATCCAAAGGATTTGTTAACTAATGAAACCAGTTCGGCTCTGGTGATGGGATTGGCCGGTTTAAAGCGGCCATCCGGATAGCCGGAGATGAACCCTTTTTCCATCCACTTGCTAATTAGCGGTTCGGCCCAATTTCCGGAAATATCCGAAGCCGTCCCGGCGAATACGGAGGCGTACGGAGATATCGTGAAACAAATCACGAGTAATAAGGCAAAACCTCTCTTCAAAATCTTCCTCTTCGACAACATTCTTCCCCCCAATGATAATAAAAGATCAATCCGCTATTAAATTACATCATCTCCTAAATTTCGACTATAAGAAAAAATTGATATTCCTATGAAAATGTCGGCTTTTGTATGTATTTTTGGTGTCTTTCGGATAGATTTGCAGCATCACAAGAACTATATGGTCCGCGAATCTGGGTATATGAGCCCAAAGTACATAAATATTGTGCTGTACGGTCCGTTGCCCCCTTGGCAAGTTCAGCATGTATCGTGCGCCAGTTGTCTGCTTCAGCGTTTTGAATGGACGTTCAGCAGTACATTTCACTTAAAAAAACACCACAAAAAGGACCGCCTTATGGCAGTCCGCAGTGTTGCAGTTACATACAAAAGTATGCAGCTTGCAGATTTCTTGTTCGGAGAATGTGCCTAATGAATGCGGTCACCGATTCAGCAAACTTCCGACATATTTCAGCAGCTCGTTGGCGCAAATCGGGCAGTAGTTATGCTCGTCGATCAGGCGTCTGGATACCTCGTTGATCCGTTTGAGCTGGCTTTCATCCGGCGTTTTGGAGGAGGTGGTAATTTTGACGATATCCTTGAGATCGGTAAACAGCTTCTTCTCGATCGCTTCCCGCAGCCGGTCGTGGTTGTTGTACTCGAACTTTTTGCCTTTGCGGGAATAGGCGGAAATACGGATCAGGATTTCTTCACGGAAAGCTTTTTTCGCATTTTCGGAAATGCCGATCTGCTCTTCAATGGAGCGCATCAGCCGCTCATCCGGCTCCATCTCCTCATCTGTCAGCGGATCACGAATCTTGGCCCAGTTGCAGAAGGCTTCGATGTTATCGAGATAATTCTCAAACAGCGTTTTGGCGGACTCTTCAAAAGAGTATACGAATGCCTTCTGCACTTCGCTTTTGGCCAGAATATCGTATTCCTTGCGGGCGATGGAAATGAAATTCAGATACCGTTCCCGCTCCTCCTTGGTAATCGAAGGGTGCTGATCCAAGCCATCCTTGATCGCCCGCAGCACATCCAGTGCGTTCATGCACTGCAGGTCGCCTTTGATCAGGGCGCTGGAAATCCGGTTGATGACATAACGCGGGTCGATGCCTGACATGCCTTCATCCAAATATTCGGTTTGCATCTCCTTAAGGTCGGCTTCCTTGTAGCCTTCAACCTCTTCGCCGTCATACATGCGCAGCTTCTTGATCAGGTCCATCCCCTGCTTTTTGCTCTCCTTCAGGCGGGTCAGGATTGAGAAAATCGCAGCGGCGCGCAGCGCGTGGGGCGCAATATGCACATGCTTCATGTCGCTTTGGGCAATCAGCTTGGCGTAGATTTTTTCCTCTTCCGACACTCTCAGGTTGTACGGTACAGGCATGACGATCATGCGGGACTGAAGTGCTTCATTTTTTTTGTTGGAGATAAAGGATTTGTACTCCGTTTCATTCGTGTGGGCGATGATCATCTCGTCCGCCGATATCAATGCGAAGCGCCCGGCCTTAAAGTTGCCTTCCTGGGTCAGCGACAGCAGGTTCCACAGAAACTTCTCATCGCATTTGAGCATTTCCTGGAACTCCATCACTCCGCGGTTCGCTTTGTTCAGTTCCCCGTCGAAGCGGTAGGCGCGCGGATCGGATTCCGAACCGAATTCGGTAATCGTGGAAAAGTCGATGCTGCCTGTGAGGTCAGCGATATCCTGCGACTTCGGATCGGACGGACTGAAGGTCCCGATGCCCACCCGCTCCTCCTCCGACAGCAGCACCCGTACAACCTTCACCTGCTCGATGTCGCCGTGGTATTCATTCTTCAGCCGCATTTGGCAGGAAGGGCAGAGATTGCCCTCGATCCGCACACCCAGTTCTCTCTCGATCTCCGGGCGAAGCTCCAGCGGAATTAAATGTAGCGGGTCCTCATGCATCGGGCAGCCTTCAATGGCATACACCGCTCCTGCATCCGTACGCGAATACTGCTCAAGGCCACGTTTCAGCAGCGTAACCAATGTCGATTTCCCTCCGCTAACTGGTCCCATAAGCAGCAATATCCGTTTGCGTACGTCGAGACGCCGGGCTGCAGAATGAAAATATTCCTCCACCAGCTTCTCCACCGCCCGGTCGAGTCCAAATATCTCCTGCTCAAAAAATTTATACCGCTTGCGTCCATTAATGTCCTCTACGCCGTGTGACTTGATCATGTCGTATACACGGGAATGAGCTGTTTTAGCGGGAGAGGGGTCTTTTCTCAGCAGTTCTATATAGTCCTTGAAGGTGCCGCTCCACGCCAAACGGTCGTTCTCAGCCCGATACGAAGCTATACGCTCAAAAATATCCATTGCTCGCTACCTCCTCTTGCGCTCCTACTTGCTCCACAGCTTTAAAAGTGTATTACATACCTATGCGGCGAGCCGGGAATAGTTTACCTCTTTTTTGCTGTGCTATAATAGAGAATCATGATTTCCCTTATAAAATACCGGTACAAAGTGCGGGCTTGTCCTCCAAGCTTATTCAGACACTTTGCCATTGATTCAGCGGGGGCGCAACATTAGGACACAGGAGTGACAAATATGGCCGTAAGGCATGAAACGGAGCTTTATGCTCCTTTGAAGAGCTTTTTTGAGAGACAAGGCTATGACATCAAAGGCGAGGTGCGGACCTGTGATTTGGTTGGCCTGCGTGAGGGTGAGGAGCAGCCGCTGATCGTGGAGATGAAAAAATCGTTCAACCTCGCCCTGCTGCTGCAGGGGATTGAACGATTGCGGTTAAGTCCCAACGTTTATCTCGCCGTGGAGCGCGTACGTGACAAAAAAGGCGCGGTGAACCAGCGCTGGGGCGAACTCAGCGGGCTATGCCGCCGCCTTGGCCTTGGGCTGATCACTGTGGTCTTTTACAAGACCAAGGCACCGCTGGTCGAGGTGCTCGCGGAGCCAGGCGACGCGCCGCCCCAGCCCCGCAGCCGCACACGGCGGCGCGAGCGGCTGCTCTATGAGTTCCGCGAGCGCAGCGGCGACTACAACACCGGCGGCAGCACACGCGTCAAGCTCGTGACGGCCTACCGCGAGAAGGCGCTGCGCGTGGCGCTCGCGCTGCAGGCCGCAGAGGCCGAAGCCGCCCTTGCGGCGGCCGGCCTCGCCGGGAAGCGCGCCGGACGCGGCGGCGCGCCAGGGGCAGACACAGCAGCGGACGCCGCTGCTGTGTCTGCCTTAGGCCCGGCGGCTGCGGACAGCCGGGCGAAAGCTCCGCTCGGCGTCACACCCGCCGAGCTGCGCAAGAGAAGCGGCGTGCCGGGCGCCGCCGCATTCCTGCAGAAGAACTACTATGGGTGGTTCTTCCGGGTGGGGCGCGGCCGCTACACGCTCACGGCCGCCGGAACAGCGGCGCTGATCGAATATGCGAACATCACCGGAAGCCGAGCCTAAGCTTTATTTTCCGTACAGCTCATATTTCCGTCCGTTCAGCAGAAGGGCTGCCCCGCTGCCTGCAATACAGGCGACCAGCAGATTCATGCCAATAGACTGCCAACTGATCGTATCGTTAATATTGGCCGCCTGCTCCTGATAGATGGGACTGACCGTCAGCAGATTGGCGTATTGCTTGAAGGACTCATTAGCCGACGTTCCTATGCTCCAGTGCGAGCTGTCCTGGATAACCAGAGCGAACTGGACAGCAACAACCGCAACAATCAGGACAGCAATGCAGAGATGGCTTAATAACGGTTTGCGTTGTCTTTTGCCTGCAGCCAGCGCCAGTCCTATTAAGGCCAGTCCGGCAGGGATACTGCACAGCTTGGACAACAACAGATACAGGATTCCTAACGCCGGACTGGCCGAATCAGCAATCCTCGCCTGATATAAGCCATCAGGATTTAAAAACACCTCCAGCAATGTCGTCGACCATACCGCCATGGTGCCGAGCATAAAAACAGCCGATTTCACCAGAAACAGCGATGAAGTCTTGACAGGCAGCATATGATTAACCGGCATCGTACCCGTGAAGAATTCCTTGTAATAATCCACATAGATGTACACCGGGATTAGAATGCCGATGACCATGTTTACGGTGAGAATCAGAAATTCCAGATCTTGGCCTGGGCTGAACAGGAAATACAGGTTGATTAAGCAGCTTAATCCAGTTAATGAGGCGAACATTGCAAAATGTCTTTTGCACTCCAGTTTAAATTGATGGACTAGAATCACGTAACTACTCCCCTTCTCAAATGGTTAAACGATGTTTTTAAACAAATCTTCAATGGGCATGCCATACTCCCGTTTCAATTCCTCCACGCTCCCCTGCAGCTGCACTTTTCCTTCGTCCACAATCGCTATATGCGTAAACAGGCTTTCGACATCGCGAATCAGGTGGGTGCTGATCAGAATGGAGCTGTCAGGGTCAAAATTATCCAGGATAATCTGCATGATTTTATCACGTGTTGATGGATCGACAGCCGCTAAGGGTTCATCAAGTACGAATAATTGGGCCCGGCGTGCAAACGTAAGCGATAAGCTCACACGCTCCTGCATTCCTTTGGACAGGGACTTCACCTTATCTTTAAGATTCAATCCGAGCATCTCTATCATTCCGCAGGCCTTGTCCCGCTGAAAATCGGCAAAAGCGTGATAATAAAAATCAACACACTCCTCAATACTCATCCATGAATACAGAAATTCTCTGTCCGGCAGATAGGATACAATCTTTTTCGTTTCCACACCGGGACGTTGTCCACCGACTGTAATCGTCCCTTTATAATTCCGCAGCAAAGCCACGATCAGCTTCATAAGCGTCGTTTTTCCCGCCCCGTTCGGCCCGAGCAGCCCTACTATACTTCCCTTGGGAACTGTCAGATTCAGTCCGTTTAAAGCAGCCTTTTTTCCATACATTTTCGTCAGATTCGCACATTCCAGTACATTTCCCACATTGCCCCTCCTCTTCATTCGGTCTTTCTTATATCCATATATATACATTCCAATCCATTAGACTCCTGTACTCGAAACATCCCTGCAAGCTGCGCTGAAATGCCATGTATTTGCATAAACAAAAAGCAAGCCCCCCATACCGGAAGACTTGCCTTTTCACCAATACTAGCCTGCACACTGCCATTATCTTAATCGATTATTACATACTGAACTAATTCCTCAAGATCTTCAAATATTACATCCGCCTCTATATCTGTAGAAAATAGTGTGCTTTGTTTCCATGCTGCTCTGAGGCCAGCGGCGCGGCTCGCCCGGATATCATTGTCCGGGTGGTCGCCGACAAACAGCGTTTCCTCCGCCTTAACCCCTAGCTTCGTCAATGCCCGAAGGAAAATCGCCGGGTCCGGCTTGCGCAGACCTTCCCACTCTGAAATCAACACCTCATCGAACAAAGGGCTGATTCCCAGTGCTTGAAAATTATCATATTGGAATTGACCATAGCCGTTGGATACCAGCGCGAGTTTGATTCCGTTTGCCTTTAATGTTGTAAGCATACTCATCATATTAGGAAATCCGATGCAATGTCCTTGGAAACCATGCAGATAATCATTCAGAAGTTCTGCCCAGCTTAGCTCCCGGATAGAAAACTCCTCAAGAAGCTGCTGATACACTTTATCCTTCCAGACATAACCGTTCTGATCCAGCTCGACAAACCGCTGCAGAAATTTTTCTTTAGGAACAGACTGAAATTGTGGATATCGTTCATACTGATCGCGGACAAAAGAGACCAGAGAGGACTCGCGGTCCAATAACGTTCCATCCAGATCGAAGAGCACCGCTTTAATTTCCATCTTCCTGCCCTTCCACACTTAAGCGCGTTTATTATTGAGTTATCTGCTGCTGACTCCGGCCAACCTCCGCCAACCCCTTGATTGTTGTTTGCTACGTATGAACGCTGGTTTAGGTTGCTTGCTTCGAGTTTCGATAAGTGTATTTGGTGCAGCTATTCGGGAGCAATATAGTTGTTTCAAAGATATAGTTGTATGCTCTACAATTAAAAATGGCGAATCCTTCCGTTTTGCCCGAATGACATCTATTTAGTTGTACGAAGTGCAGCTATCTCCTCATTCGCCCATCCATATGGAGTTTTAGCTGTATAAAGTGCAATTATCGCGTATTTCGCTCATAGGGTAGAGATCACGCCCCCGCGTTCACCCAAAAAGCCCATTCTCGCCCAATTCTACTGCACAGAATGCAACAGAATCCTATCAGACTGCCAAAAACGGGAAATCTATTGTACTAAATACAGCAGACGCTACTCATAGCCGCATATGTCACAAACTACAACCCCTAACTTTAAACTCTAACCAATCAACCCAGTTGTCATCAATACCCCATTCCCCTCAGCTCCGGGCCGTAAACTCCGTCACGGCCTCACTCATCAGGTTCATGCCCAGCAGCAGCTCATCCCGGCCGGGATGGCTGAAGTTGAGGCGGATGCGGTTACCGCCGCCGCTGACACAACACAGGGGGCCGGGCAGGAAAGCTACGCCTTTAGCCAGCGAGGCCTTAAGCAGTGCCATAGCATCCAGCCCAGCCGGCAGCGATACCCACAGAAACATGCCGCCTTCCGGCAGACTATAGGTGCTGCTCTTCCAGGCCGGACGCTTCAGCAGTTCAGCCATTAGCTTGAGGCGGGTATTGTATTCCCGGTTCAAGAGGGCAATATGCTCACGCAGATCAAAAGAGGTGACATCCAGCAGATGATGCAGCAGCCGCTGATTTAGGGAGCTGGACTGCCAGTCGGCCATCTGCTTTGCGGCAGCCATCATGCCGATAAGCTCCCGGCTGCCTGCCGCCCAGCCCGTCCGCAGAGCGGGCGCGACCGTTTTGCTGAAAGAACCGATGTAGAGCACATGTCCACCCTCGCTTACATTCTCCAGCGCATAAAGCGACGGATATTTTACGGACGGATGCTGGCCATTACGCTGAAAATGCAGATCACCATAGGAATCGTCTTCGACAATCAGCACGTTATGGGCGGTGCACAGCTCCAGCACCTCCTTGCGTCTTGCCAGACTCCAGAGAATACCGCTTGGATTCGTAAAGCTCGGTGTTGCAAACAGCATCTTAGGCCGGTGCTGCCGGATTTGGGTACGCAGATGCTCCGGCAGCAGTCCGTCCCTGTCTCCCTGCACAGGAATAATCACCGCACCCTGCATACGGAGCGCCTGCAGAATGCCTGGTGAGGTGGGATTCTCTACAAGAACCCGGTCTCCGGGATCTATGTATACCCTGGACAGCAAATCGATGGCTTGTTGACTTCCCGTTGTCAGAAGAACTCCGCCCTCGGCAACAGCCACACCTTTGGCTTTCAGCCAATCCCCGGTAAGCCACTCCCGCAGCGGACCGTACCCTTCCGGATCACCGTACTGCAGTGCCCCGGCATCTGCGGAGATGACTGTAGACGCGGTTTCGGCAAGCAAGGACAACGGGAACAATTCTTCCGCCGGAAGCTCTTCCGCCAGTGAAATCAACGTGCCCCGGCGCGTCTTGGTGCGTATACTCAACAGCGGTGAAGACAGCAAGGTATGTGCGCGGGCAGAAAACTCATATCTCATATGTTCCCCCCTCCCCTGGTACCAAGAATATTCCAGCCCAGCCGGCAATATGTCGTTAGCGTGGTCCTATGCGTAGATTTGCTTGTTCTGCCTTGAGAAAAGAGCAAACTTCTCGATAGCCTGCGCTCTCGTCGACACTTCAAGCTTCACATAAATTTTGCGCAAATAATTGTCTATGGAACGCCGGCTTACCTCTATTTCAAGTGCAATTTTATCATAAGTGATTCCCTGCACAATACGCTCCATAATGAACATCTCGGTCTGGGTCAGCTGCATGACACCATCCAGCCCCTGTGACGATGGTGCCAGCCGAAATCCTTTTTCAATCCAGTCAAACGGTATAGAGAGGAAACCTTCCCGCAATCCGTCAATCATCAGCAGCAACTGGCGGGGAGAAGCTCCCTTGGAGAGTATTCCGCTTGCCCCAAGCTCAAGCAGCGGCTGAAATAAAGTCTTGTCCTCTTCTTCCGTCATGATGATGAAATGAGAATTTGGCGAACTGCTCTTCATCTCCGGCAAAATGCTCTCCACATTTCCTTCCGGCATCTGATAATCCGCCAGCACCAGATCCGGCTGACTTTCACGCACATTGTAAACGCCTTCGTTCCAAGTCGAATACATCCCCAGAATTTCCAGCTCTCCCCCTTCCTCCAAAATCAATTTTGTTCCAAGCATACTTGTGGGATGACATCCCACGATGATCCCCCGCCACACCTTCATCATTAACTCCCTGACCTCCTGCTATCTATATAATTTACCCAGAGTGAACAACGCCTCGGGGTTTTCCAGTTATTACGTATGCAAGGATGGTTGCATTTTTATCCTTTCTTCCTTCTTTTACCTTGTATACGCCCATCAGATATTCCAATCTATAGAAATTGTATCGCAGTAGTTTAACAGGATGCAATTACTTTTTCCCTTTTTCCGACTCTCTTTCACTTTTGCGAAATCTCAAAAAGTCTGATAGAATGGGGACTTGAAAAAAACAACCTGAGGTGATGTAATGCAACCGCTAGCGGAATCGACCCCGGTACACTCGCGCCGTACTGCAGCGAGAAGCGGCCCTTCCGTAAAATGGTTTTTACTGTTCTGGATTTTGATGATCGGGCTCGGCTTCTATGCCGTGTACAGCTATACCAACCATCTAAAGCAGCAGGTGCTGAGCGAACTTGGCACTCAAAGCCAGCAGCAGCTTACCGTTTTGAAGACCGATTATGAAGCGCGAATCGCCGTTCTCTCTGAAGAGGTGAAGGAATTGCAGAGCACCGTTCAGAGCTTTAATGAACTGCTCACCTTTACCAAAGACAATGCAAGCAGCAAGACAGACAACAGCAACAAGCTGTATACCCAGTTAAACGAGGTCCGCAAGCAACTCGATGCCCTGAAGAAAGAGATGGATCTGCTGAAATGAGAACCCCTGTCCAACGAGTCAACCGGTTCTTTATGCTGCTGACTGCTCCCTTCTTCGGGTTATTGCTCTGTCTGTGGTGGTATCAGCCGCCGCTTGACCTGAAGCTGAACACAGAACAGTTCGCTGCAGCCCCGGGGCCGCTTGAATTAACAACCTCTTTGAAGAATGATTTGAAGCTGGCCGAGGCCTCCGCTTCCTATACCATAGATTCAATAGGTGCCAGTGCACAGCTTTACAAACAAACAACAAACGCGATGAATGCCATTGTTAATACCGCCAAAACCCAGGCATCCCGCCCGGAGCTAATCTATAACCGGAGAATTTCAGCCAGGCTGGGAATTCCTGCCGATATTGTGAACAGCGAACGCATTACCATCGAACTTTACCGCTTAAATCCCGGTAACTATAAAGCCTATGCCCTAAAAATCAAGCTGAAGGATGCTTCTGCCATGAAAATGAGCCTGGCCGAGGATGGCTCCGGCGGAGCTGAAACCACCATGCGCGCCGTCAACCGTTACGGTGCAACAGCCGGCATCAATGCCGGAGGGTTTGCCGATAAGGGCGGTAAACGTTATCCCTTGTCCACGACCGTTGTAGGCGGCCAATATTTGTACGGATTCGAGCCGAGTTACAAGGATCTCAGCTTCGTTGGCCTGAATAAATCAGGACAGCTGATCGGCGGCAAATTCTTCAGCCGGACACAACTCGACCAGCTGGAGCCGCTGTTCGGCGCCACCTTTGTCCCGGTCCTGTTGAAGAACAACACCAAGATGGTGATCCCGGATAAGTGGAAGACGAGCCCCAAACGTGCCCCGCGCACCGTAATCGGCAAGTACAAGGATGATCAGCTTCTCGTGCTCGTGGCGGACGGCTACAACGAAAACGGCAACTCCGGTGCTACGCTGGAGGAAATCCAGAACAAGCTGTACAACATGGGTGTGATCGATGCCTACAATCTGGATGGCGGGGGATCTTCGTCCCTGATCTTTAGAGGAAAGGTTATTAACAATCCATCGGACGGGAATCTCCGCCAGGTGCCAACCAGTTTCCTGTTTTTCAGATAACCTTTTCCAGTTGTCTGTGCGGCATCTCACATTTTTCTTTTGTTTTTGATATAGACCAGGTTATAATCAGGATAACGAATACAGATCCTTATGGAGGTGTCCAGCATGTCGTTTTCCTTGACCTTTTGGATCATAACCCTGGTATTTCTGCTGTTCCTGACCGGAATTCTAACCTCCTCCTACAACGACGATAAGACCAAGGGCTTATAAAAGCCTGGATGGACCCAAGCATTCGCTGCTTCAAAAAAAAGCACCGCACATCTGTGCGGTGCTTTTTTTAGTAATGGAGACGGCAGACACCCTGCTGCGGCCATACTATGTACAATTAAATTTGCTTGCTTTCAGCAGGAGAAAGCGTAATTTCTAGGCGTGTCTTGAAAGTTGAGTCATTTCCCCAAGACATTCAGCACAAATATAACGATCTTTATATTCACTTACACCTTCAACTGATCCGCAAAATACACATTTGGGGCGGTAACGCTCCAGAATGATATGGTCGCCCTGTACCAGAATTTCTACCGGATCGCCTTCATTCATTTGATACCTTTTACGCAGGGACTTAGGCAGAACGATTCTACCCAGCTGATCTACTTTCCGAACAACGCCAGCAGGTTTCATATCTAACTTACACCTCTCCTGTTCAACTAATAATTAGTAACTACTACTTTTTTCGGCACTATTCAACTATTTCGTTAATCAATTGTCGAATCCTGCTGAAATAAATAAAAATTCATGTCCGTTTTTAGAAAAGTTGTGGAAAGTCTAGCTGGCGAAGCGCCTCATAGACAATAATGGCCGCCGAGTTTGACAAATTAAGCGATCTGACAGCATCGCTCATTGGCATGCGCATTCTCGTTTCTTTCCCGGCTTCCAGAATATCGGCTGGCAGACCCTTGGTTTCCTTGCCGAAAACGAAGAAATCCCCATCCTGAAAGGCAAAATCGGTATAGCGCTTCTCGGCCTTGGTTGTAGCATAGAAAAACCGGCCTTCCTTATACTTCTCCAGCACTTCCCCAAACGAATCATGATATTCGATATTTACGGCGTGCCAGTAATCCAGTCCTGCCCGTTTCAGCGTAGCGTCGTCGGTACGGAAGCCCAAGGGGCGAACCAGATGAAGATGCGTGCCTGTTGCCGCACAAGTGCGGGCAATATTGCCGGTATTCGCCGGAATTTCCGGTTCTACCAGCACAATATGAAGTGCCATAGTGTGAATGCTTCCTCTCTGTAGGCTCTAACAGCCCTATAATGTGTTAGTAAGGAGATCCTCTAAGGTGAGGGCGGCGCTTATAGATCATACACGGCGCGTGGTGTGTCACGCAGAAAACCTTCCGCCTGCAGGCGGAAGGTTCAAAAGCTTTTATACATTAGCCCTGAGTTTGCCGGAAATGCTGCATGAAATCGGTAAGCGCCTTAACACTCTCATAAGGAACCGCGTTATAAATGGAAGCGCGCAAGCCTCCAACACTGCGGTGGCCCTTAAGACCGACAAAACCTTCTTGTTCGGCAGCCTTGACGAATTGCTTCTCAAGCTCTTCCGACTGCATCCGGAATGTAACGTTCATGATGGAGCGGCTGCCTTGTTCCGCAACTCCGCGGTAGAAACCATCACTGCCGTCAATATGATTATAGAGTAGCCCGGCTTTGTCGCGGTTCTTAACTTCGATACCTGCAAGCCCGCCCTGCTCCCCTATCCATTTTAACACTTCATTAACCATGTATATAGAAAAGGATGGCGGCGTATTGTAGAGAGAGTTGTTCTTATAATGCGTATCGTAACGCAGAATCGTCGGGATATTGGAAGGCGACTTCTCGATCAGCTCTTCCTTGGCGATAACTACAGTTACGCCTGATGGTCCGAGATTTTTTTGTGCGCCGGCATAAATCAGTCCGAATTTATTCACGTCAAAGGAACGGCTCAGAATGTCGCTGGACATGTCTGCAATCAGCGGGATGGAGCCGGAATCCGGAAACTCCGCATATTGTGTTCCTTCAATCGTTTCATTCGACGTAACATGCAGATACGCTGCGTTATCCGCTGCCTTGATGCTGCTAAGCTCTGGAATCGCCAGAAACTTCTTGTCCTCCGAGGATGCGGCGACATGGGCGCCACCAACCAATTTGGCTTCCTTGAGGGCTTTATCTGCCCAGCTTCCTGTCATGACATAGCTGCCCACTTGGCCCTCGGAGACAAGGTTCATCGGAAGCATGGCGAACTGGGTGCTTGCTCCGCCTTGGATGAACAATACCTTATAGCCCTGCGGATTGCCAAGGAGTGACAGCAGACGTTCCTGAGCTTCGTTATGAACGGACTCGTATACCGCCCCACGGTGCGACATCTCCATAATGGACATTCCGCTTTCCCGGAATTCGACAAACTCCGCTTGTGCGCGTTCCAATACTGCAAGCGGCAGCGCCGCCGGACCTGCATTAAAATTGTATGCTCTCTTGCTCAAAATTGCCCCCACCCTTTCTCTCCTGCGAATATGGATAGAGATTATGATAGCAGTAATCTAACACACCATCAAGTATAATTATTCACATGGAAAGTATAATCTCCAGGCTTAAATGGTGAAAAACTGATAGCTGCGGCTCCAATCCTTGCTGTGACGCGGTAAAATGCTGATGTCCGCAAAAACTTCCGGCGAAATAACATGCTTCTCGCCCCATAGCGCCATCCGGTCCGGCTGAAAATTTCCGTATTCCCTGATCCCAGCTCTGCTTGGCCGATGAGTAATTTCCCAATAAAAGGAGTCCCTAACAGCTTCCCAACCGCCCAGCTTACAATAAAAGGAGCGATTAGGTTCATTATTCCAGCTTAGTTTATCCCCGGTCAGGCTAAGCAATTCCTCCGTATAGCTGGACTCCGCCTGCTCTACCCTGGCAATCCCCGGCAATCTCAGTTCATACCCTGAGCCGACATTTCCACCGTTGATTCCAATAAAATTATGATTGTATTCCTCTATCCGAAGCTCCTTAGACCCCCTATTCTCCAGAGTATAAGAGATGTTCAGCCTGTCTTCATCCAGTGAGATCCTCTTGGTTAAAAGCATGCTGTATCCCCGGCACTCCATCGGCTGCACCGAATAAGTAACCGAATCTGTAGTGTGTTCTTCAATCACCTCAAAGGGAATGAGCGGATAACTTCCGGCAAAAAAATAGGGGGCATCTTCCTGCTTTTGCAGCAGCCCTACTCCCGGCTTCGGAAACCATTCTCCTACTTCTGCATCGTCATAGCCAATTGCCCGGGAAATGCTGAATTCATTACATAGCCCAATACCGCCAGTACCCTGTCCGGGCACAAGGCTTTCCGGAACGCAAAACATATGTTTCCCCTGTTCCAGGGTTACCTGCGTTATAAAGCCCGTCCAGTCGAACCTGGTTCCTTTATATGCTCCCAGATCAGCGATTTCAACAGTTAAAATATCATTTGACAACGTGATACCCATATATTAACGCGTCCTTTCTGTTTACCAAGAATGAAATGGAGTCATACCTCTCATATGTTTCCAAAAAACGCCTGCAACCGTAATAAGCAACGGTACAGACGTTTGATTGTTCCCTGTCTAGATTACGCTAATGTCACTTCGATTAGATGACATTCCCCGGTCTGCAGAGAGAGCAACTCCGCACGCGGAATCACCGCACCTCCTGAGACGCGCTGAAGCGTCACCTCGCTGCCATTAAGGGAAACAGAGTGTATTTGGTACTCTCCATAATTAAAGCTTCCTGCGGCCTTGTAGACCACCTTAAATTCGCGATCCGCGAAAATTGTATTAATCGAAGCTCTTCCTTCCGTATCGAATTGCTCTTTTACCAGCTTTGGCTCCAGTAACAGATCTCCAAGCTTGCCTTTAACACCAAATACTTCAGTGACCATGGTCAATAGCAGCCAGCTAGCCGAGCCAGTCAGATACGTGTACATCCCTCTGCCTTGTTCATTGATATATTCAGGGATACCCGGATAAATCCGGCTCGTTTCGAAGTCCGAGCTTAGGCTGTAAAGGGATTTCATAACTTTATGACCCTCGTTCACATAACCGCGTTTGTAGAGCGCGTTCCCGTACATTACAGTCATGTGGCTGAACATCGCTCCATTTTCTTTATGACCAAAAGCAAAACCGAAGGCGCGGCCCAGATTCTGCTGGATACCTCCAAAACTGGAATTGAGCCTGTATCCGATTTTGGCATCCAGCAGGTTACGCTCAACTGCAGAGATGATGTGCGGAATCTGATCCGGCGCTGCTGCATGGCCCATAATTGGGAATACCTGGCCCGTAAGCGTCATGCGGACACCTTCAGAGAACTCGCCTTCCACCTGTTCACCGTCGTTATTATAGTAACCATTAAACCAGCCGTCACCCTTTTCACTTTGCAACCACTCGTTATTGCGCAAGTGATTGAATATCCATGCGGCTTTCTTCTCCAGATCATCTGCTATTTTATCCGTATCAAGAGCAATACGCTTCCCGCTAACCTTATTAGGTGCTGAGGCATAGTAAAGATCGAGTCTTCCCAGCTTTGCTGATACAGACTCATAATTCACACTTTCCTCCAGTGAATCAAACAGCAGCTTCATCTCTTCCGCCAGTTCAATGGTTTCTTGACCTTTGGATTGTTTGAGGATGCGCAGCAGCTGTGAAATATCTTTCAGATTACTTGCATAGAAGGCTGTAAAAGCTACACTTTCACCCTGGTCTGCCGCCATATCCAGCCCGTCATTCCAGTCAGCACCCTCCAACAAAATATTGTTATGCTCGCCAACGTTATAGAACGGAACCAAATTTTGCAGCAGAATATGCTCCAGAATCGTACCTTCGTAGACCTCTCCGGAATCAGTTCTAAGGGAACTGCCAACTGTTGTGTTCCAGGATGCATCCCGTTCCTTGCAGCGGCTCATAAAGCTGTCACGGAAGTAGGTCTGCTTCTGGAGCAGGAAGTCCAAATCCCCGCTTTGATCCAGATACAGCATCGTCGTCAGGAACGGCCACGCTCCATGATCCATCCATACACGGGGGATATTGTTGCGGTCTGCAATAAATTCACCTGGCTGTTGACCAATAATAGTCGCATTACTGCCGTCTATTCTTACTCCGGCGTAATTATTCAGCAGCAGGCTGCGCACTTCTGCCGGTTCCATAATAAGCAGTGCCAGACAGTCCTGCCAAAGATCCCGCCAGCCGCGTCCGCCTCTTCCGTAATCATGATACGGCAAGAAAGAGTTGCCATAGAGTCTTCTAAGCACCGGTTGGATTGTCACCCATTTCATCCACTGGTCAACATCGGGTTCACCGGTTTGAAATTGTACCCTATTCACCTTCTCTGCCCAGAAGGCTTTCGTTTCCTCCAGCAGGCGATCAAAGGCTTCAGTTGTCCCGTACTTGCCAATCAACGCATTAGTATTTATTCTTTCACTTTCAATGGCCATAATTACTACATAAGAATGGCTTTGACCAGGAGACAGGGATACCGGATCAAACCTCAGACCGCCAAGCGCCTCGTAGCCCTCTCTTTGCACACCCCCGCCTTTACCAATGTCCGGAGCAGTATTAAGGACAACAGCTTCAGGCCAATCCAGGCTTCCGCCTTCTCCGATGAATTCCTCCTGAACAGGAAAGAATCCTGCCGGTTGACTGCCGTCACCCTCCGCTCCAAAAACCCCATACGAGGTATGGTTTATGCGGTGGCCGCGCTCATCAAAGGAAAGGGCCGGTTGAACCTCCACACCATAAGGCGAAGTGTATATCCGGTTCAGCAGAGAAGTCACATGTCTGTGATCCCGCAGGTCATCTGCAGAACGGGCATAGAGTGGGACTACAGCAGTCGGCGTCAGTGTAAGCGTCTTTGAACCTGTATTTTCCAGCGTTACTTTCATTAGTTCTATCTTATCATTACCGCTTGGCACAAAGCTGGTCGTCACTGCCTTAACGCCCATCACAGCGTTGCTGCGGGTTATGCGATGCCATAAGAATCCCGCCTCCAGCAAGGCTTCGTCAGCTGAAGAAGAATAGAATTCCGCATTTTGCTTAGCAGAGTTACCGGTTGCAGACCATGCTCCCTTTCCATCCGCATATACCCAGAAGTTGCGTGAAGCCCGTGAAGTATGCAAGTCCTCAACCGATAACGGCGGAGTAAGAAATGTATTATGTCCGGTGGTCGCCTGACCGTGAAGCTTTGGAGTTACAGTAGACATCATTCCTCCCTCATTTACCAGAGGGAAGTATAAGAAGCTGCTGCGATCCGGGTTCTGAAGCCTGAATTCCCCATCGTTACCAGTGAATTCGAAGCCGTATATTTTGTTACGGTCCATAGTATTCATCCTCTCATTTACACATCTGCCTAAGCTTTAACCGCACCTGCCAATGCTCCGTCAACAATATACTTTTGAATGAAGGTGTACAGCACGATAAGCGGTGCAGAAACGATCATAATACCGCACGCTAACATAGGCCAGTTATTTCCGTACTGGCCACGGAATTCTTTAAGCCCGAAGGTAATGGGGTAATGTTCCGGACTAGGCAAATACATGACTGGACCTACGAAGTCATTCCAGATGCTGATTGCCGTTAGAATAACGCCTGTTGCAATTACCGGCTTCATCAGCGGCAGGATAATTTGAAACAAGTAGCGAATGTAACCAGCACCGTCCATACCGGCTGCTTCATCCATTTCGCGGCTAATTCCTTTTATATAGCCTACGAACATCATGAATACGATGCCTGTACCGCCGGTTTTCAGCAGAATATAACCCAGCTTCGTATCGTAACCCACAAAACCGAGCTCCTGCTTCATAGTAAGCATTAACTTAAACTGTGCGACCATAGGATTCGGAAGGAACTGGGACAGCAAAAAGAACAGATAAATAAACCCGCTCCACTTCACATAATTCCTCGCTACCGGGAAAGCTCCAAATAACGATACGATCAGTGTCAGCACTGTTGCAACGCTTGTATATAACAAGCTGTTTAAGAAATAATTAGAGAAACTGCCCTGAACCCAAGCTTCCTTGTAATTATCCCATTGGATATTTTTCACTAGACCGATAGGGTCCAGCAAATATTCAGTAAAGGGCTTAAAGGATATGTTAATTACAAATAGCAACGGCAGGATATACAAAACTAACAATACTGCAATCAGCATATAAGAGAGAGTTTTGGCGGTTTTGGATTCTTTCATTAATACTCCACCTCTCTCTTACGCATTTGTTTAACAGCAATTACAACAAACACCAAAATCATTAGGAACTGTACTACGGAAAGCGCTGAAGGCAGCCCCATCTCCAGGGAACCGCGGAATGTCTCTTTATACACATCATACGCCATCGTTCTTGTGTTAAAGCGGCCGTCTGTAGTGGCTAGAATAATATCAAAGGTTGACATTGCGCCGATAATCGACAGGATTATATTAATCGTGAAGGAGGGAGCGATAAGCGGAAACGTAATGTTTTTGAAAGATTGCCACTTCGTAGTTCCGTCAATATACCCGGCTTCATATAAATCTTTCGGAACGGATTGTAGTCCCGCTAGGAAGATCAGCATCGAATAACCCATGTACATCCAAATTTGCGTGAATATGATATAACCGAACGCATGGCTAAAGCTTCCAAAGAACATATCTTTATAACCGAACAAAGAATCATACATTTGATTTACTGGACCGCTCAGAGGATCGAACATCATGCCCCATACCAGCGCAACTACCGCTACACCAAGCACAACCGGCAAAAAGAAAACCGCACGATAGAAATAATCGCCCTTCAGCTTCTGGTTGATGACTACAGCCATCAGAAGTCCAACACCGTTCTGTATAATCGTAACAATGATCATGAAATAAATAGTACGTATAATAGAATCCACACGCTCGCCTGAATTTCCGGAGTAAAATACATCATAATAATTGTCAAGGCCTACGAAATTCATCTTGCTGCCTGGAACATTGGTAATATCCGTAAATGAATAGATGACCGTCATCATAGATGGGGCAAAATAGAAAATAACGTACAATGATAGCGGAATCATTAATAGCAAAAGCGGGATATATCGTTTTAAACCTTTCCCAAACGGATACATTTCTCTCACCTACCCAATCCTATTTCAATAAATGATCGGGGTCTGCACTGAACAGACCCCGAATCCGTAGAACATGTTGGTGCACAGTATGTTGTAGATGTCAGTTTATCAGGCTAGCAGCTTATTTAGGTGCAGCAGCTTCCCATTCTTTTTGTTGTACATCTGCAAGCTCTTTAGCGGTTTTGAATTCGCCGCCTGGAGCCAGATACTCCGTATGCACGCCTTCAGCAGCAATGTGCTCACCAACGTTGTCACGGTTAATCATCATGATTTCATAAGCAAGTTCAAAGTCGCCAGTCATGTAAGGAGCAAGTTCTTTATCAATGAATTCGCTATCCGTCGCAATGTTGTCTTGCGTAGGCAAGAATCCTGCCGCTTTTACATATTGCGTGTAATTTTCCTTTTCAGAGAAGAACTCAAGCCATTTCAATGCGCCTTCTTTGTTCGGGCCTTTCTCTGCTGCATACCAGGTTACATCGTATTTGCCGACAAGAGAATTGTTCTTGGCTGCATCTTCTGTAGCCGGAATTGGGAAGTATCCGAATTTCAAATCCGGGTTTGCTGCAGCGATTGTAGGCGCATCCCATGTTCCATCAGCGATCATAGCCGCTTTTCCTGTTGCGAAAAACGATGGCGCCGTTGCATAGTCGATACCCAGGAAACCATCAATAAAGTATTTATCCTGAAGCGTCTTCATTTTCTCAAGTACTTCTACAGCCTCAGCATCATTGAACGCCGAAGTCCCCTTCCAAACGCCTTCTATCCATTGCTGCTGGTTGCCGCCGCCCAAAATCTTAGCCTGCAGACCGAACGCCGGCAATTTCAGAGGCCATACGTCTTTACCTGCTACAACGATTGGCACAATGCTCTTAGATTTCAGAGTATCAAGCAGACCAATGAACTCAGTCCATGTTGTTGGAATACTCAAACCATTTTCTTCGAATATTGCTTTATTATAGAAGAAACCTGACATTGCAACTTTACCGGTTGGAATCGCATACACTTTATCCTTGTAAGTGCCGGCTTTAGCAATATCATTAGCATTGTAATTCTTAACGAAAGCTTCACTGCTCAAATCAGCAATCAATCCTGAATCAATCCATTGTTGCCAGTCCGGCACTTTAGCACCTGGAGTCCAGTCTTTCGGAGATAGTCTCATGCCGGACAGATCGGCGAGAACGTCAACGTCACCAGCTGTAATTCTCGCTCTCTGCGCTTGTTTGAATTCATCATCCGGACCAGTTGTTGTGTACTCAACCTTGTACTCGGGATACTTTTCCTCGAACTTCTTGTTAATTTCTGTAATGGCTTTGTTAATGTTCTCTTGCTTCCAGTGCAGGATCTTAATAACCTTCTTGCCGCCAGAAGCCTTATCGGTTCCCGAAGCATTTTTCGCTTCGCCGTTCGTGTTGTTATTGCCGCCTCCACATGCCGCTAATGAGAGCATTATAGCTGAGCTCAACAAAATTGCAGAAAGCTTCTTTACCATTTTTGTTACCCCCTAGATAATTGGTGTCATTTTCTACGAAACAACCTTCAATTCTTGAATCCACGAAACACTGATCCATTATTTACAGAAAGCGGTTTCGTTGAATTTATTATTGCATCGTTAATAATCTTTGTAAAGAGTTTTTTTTATATTCAAAAAGTTAGATTTTTTTCTGAAAATCCTTTTGTAACCTGGATATATCTAAGGATTTATGCAACATTCCATTGACTCCACCCTTTATCAGCTATAATATAATAAACGAAACTATTTCGTTAAGTTTACATTCGCATCATTTTAACTGTATAAATCACTCTCATTATTATCCTCTGAAGAGCCATTTTTACAATAAGGGGGGCTTTAAATGGCCTATAACATCAAAGATATAGCGAAAATAGCCGGAGTTTCTGTTTCGACAGTTTCTAAAATTATCAATAACTACAGTGAAATTTCGGAAGATACCAAAACGAAAGTTCTACAGATTATAAAAGAGACCGGGTATACCCCTTCCAATTCAGCTAAGACATTGGCAACTAAATCCTCAAATCTCATAGGTGTTATATTTGCCGGGAAGCTGAACGTTGATTTTACTCATCCTTTTTTTGTCGAAGTGCTTAATGCCTTCAAAAAACAAATGGGCCTGCTTGGTTACGACCTTTTATTCTTCTCGAACGAAAAGTTCCAAAGCGGTGACACCAACGACTATTTAGCCCGTTGTCAGCATTATAATGTGGACGGGTGCGTGCTCATCTCTGGACAAGAGCTGGAACCTTCCATCGCCCAATTGGATAATAGCCCTATCCCTTGTATTGGCGTTGACTTAAAGCTATCCGGAGGTAACTCCGGTTATATCATGTCAGATAACTTTAAAATGTCCTCCAAAGTAGTAGAACACTTTTATTTACTTGGTTATCGAGCGCTTGGGTATATCGGCAGCACACTGGAATCAGACATCTCAAATATGCGCGAAAGTGGTTATCGTAAAGCGATTGAGGATTTAGGATTGCCAATCAACGAACGATGGTTCATCAATGGAAGTAATTTTTACGAAGCCAGCGGTTATGAAGCCATGCGCCGAATGATTGCTGGCGGAAATCTGCCAAGGGCTGTATTTGCTGCCTCAGACCAGCTTGCTATTGGTGCAATCCGGGCCCTTAAAGAAGCATCCCTATCTATTCCCGATACGATTGCGCTTATTGGCTGTGATGACATCGAAGCCTGCAATTATACAACGCCGAAGTTAAGTACAATTAGACAAAATAAAAGCAAGATAGGGCGCCTGGCCGCTCTGATGTTTTATGACCTTATAAACAGCCAGTCGGGCACAACTTCCTTCATCGTAGTAGAGCCTGAGCTCGTTGTACGGGAGTCCTGCGGCGCAGCTGAGCGAAGCCTGAATACGGCTCAATAACACGCGGCATATCAGCGATTGGTACAACGCTCCGTTCGCAGCAGCGTCCACCCAAGTGCTAACGTTGATCCTGCTTTAAAAACAAAGAGGCTATCCCAGCATGATATGATATGCTCCCCATATAGTAGACAGGTGAAATAATAAAAACCTGTTACTGTATGGGGAGTATTTTTATGGAACAAAAGAAGTTTACAGCATTTGAAAAATTAACGATTCTCCAAGAGGTTGAATGCGGCCAGATCGGGCTCAAGGCTGCAGCTCGAAAGTACGGATTATCTAAAACATCTCTAGTGAAGTGGCGACGACGTTATCAATTGTACGGTTTTGAGGGGCTGGAAGTCCGGTCCTGCAACCGAAAATATACTGTGGAAATTAAGCGCCAGGCCGTTAAAGATTATATGGAGGGGGCATTGTCGCAATATCAAATCATCGACAAGTATAAGATCGCAAGTCGAACCCAACTCGCCAACTGGATTAAGAAGTATAATGGTCATAGCAGCAGCTTAACAGCTAATTCAGGAGGAACTAGAGCTATGACCAAAGGACGCGTAACCACTTGGCAGGAACGGATGGATATCGTGCTGTACTGCCTGTCGAATGGACAAGACTACACAAAGGCAGCAAACCATTTCCAGGTTTCTTACCAACAAATATATAGCTGGGTGAAGAAGTACGAAATAGGCGGCGAAGAGGCATTACGAGACGGCAGAGGACGTACCAAAGCACCTGAAGAGCTCACAGAAGCAGATCGCCACAAACTCGCGATGCAAAAGCTGGAATATGAGAATGCGCGGCTGCGTGCAGAGAATGCTTTTCTAAAAAAGTTAGAGGAACTCGAAAGGAGGAGACGCTAAGTCACGTTCGTCAGGAGAACATCTACCTGGCTATTCAGGCCGTTCAGCAAGAGGAGTCTTGCTCTATTCAGCTTTTGTGTAACATCGCAGGGATCTCACGGTCAAGCTACTACAAATGGTTGAATCGTGAACCCAGTTCCCGGGAGACCGACAACGTGAAACTTACACAGGCCATGCTTCTCCTGTATGAGAAGGTGGAACGAATCTTTGGGTATCGTCAATTGACCCTGCATTTGCGCAGACAAATGGGTAGAGTCATTAACGCGAAGCGAGTGTACCGTCTCATGAGGCTCCAAGGCATCCAGTCCGTCATCCGCAGAAAGAGGAAGAAGTACGTAGGCTCTGCGCCTCAGCAGGTTGCAGAGAACGTACTGAACCGTAAATTCGAGGCGGAAATGCCAAACCAAAAGTGGGTAACCGATGTAACGGAATTTAAATATGGTAACGGGCGGAAGGCGTATTTAAGTGCAATAAAAGATCTACATGACAAGTCCATTGTTGCTTACGTTCTGGGTCATTCTAATAATAATTCGCTGGTTTTTAAGACGCTGGAGTTGGCTTTGCAGGCAGCACCAGAGACCCACCCCTTACTTCATAGCGACCGTGGTTTCCAGTATACCTCTCTGCACTTTAAGCAGATGCTGGACGAGGCAGAACTAACGCAGAGCATGTCCCGGGTGGGTTGCTGTATTGATAACGGACCCATGGAATCCTTCTGGGGGACACTCAAATGTGAGAAGTACTACTTGCATACCTACCAAACCTTTGAAGAGCTCCAACAAGACATTGATAATTACATACATTTTTACAATTACGAACGGTTACAGGCAAAACTAAACGGCCTCAGTCCCAATGAATTCAGGACTAAGGCCGCTTAAGGATCTTTTATTATTTACGCTGTCTACTTGACGGGGTGCAGTTCATTTTGGGACAGCCCCTTTTGTGTTTTAAGAGCAGATTCTACAAAAAGAACAATGGACGGCCGTTACTACTAATACGATACATACGAGCACCCTGATCATCAGCGGCAATCTGAGACTGAAGAACATGTTCGCCATGCTTCCCTTCATCTTTCATCATGATGTAGTCCAACTTTTATGTATTTTCTTTTTAACGGCATCTATACGCGCAATCCACATAGCGCTAATCTCTGCGTTATTAGCACGTCACTTTTATTAGCTGCAAAATGTATAAAACAACCATGGTTATTCTTATCATTAGTCTTCTTCAGGCGATCTCTTCGAAAGAGGCCTTGTTCATTCTGATTCGCCCCAGCCAAAAATATCTTCAAAGACTATCTCCCAATGCAAAAACTACCTATTGATAAATTTAGACTTTGGGCTGAAACACAAAATAAGGGGCGTCTCAAGCAGCCATTTCATGGCTTTTGAGACACCCCTTATCGTTACAGACTCTTTTGGTGGCTCCCGATCTAACCTGCGGGCTACCTGACCAAGAGCTTCGTCTTATAGGTCGAAGTACAGAGAGTATTCATGCGGATGTACACGAATCGCAACTTCTTGAGCTTCAGAACGTTTCAGAGCGATATAGTTATCGATGAAGTCTTTAGTGAATACGCCGCCTTCAGTAAGGAATTCGTAATCAGCTTCCAGAGAATCTAGCGCTTCGCTCAGGCTGCCCGGAACGCTGCGGATTTTTTCTTTGTCTGCATCGGACAGTTCGTAGATGTTCTTGTCCAGAGGACCGTAACCCATTTCTTCCGGGTTAATCTTCTTCTTGATTCCGTCCAGACCGGCCATCAGCATAGCTGAGAATGCCAGGTAAGGGTTAGCTGTGGAATCCGGTGTACGGAATTCGATGCGACAGCCTTTAGGCGTCACAGCAGCTACCGGGATACGAACAGCAGCGGAGCGGTTTCCTTTGGAGTAAACCAGGTTAACCGGTGCTTCATAACCAGGAACCAGACGTTTGAAAGAGTTAGTGCTTGGGTTAGTCAGCGCGATCAGTGCCGGAGCATGATACAGGATACCGCCGATATAGTGCAAGGCCATCTCACTCAGGTTGGCATAAGCGCCTTTTTCGTAGAACAAAGGAGCGTCGCCGTTAAAGATAGATTGGTGAACGTGCATGCCGCTACCATTATCGCCGAACAGCGGTTTAGGCATGAACGTTGCCACTTTTCCGTATTGGCGTGCAGTGTTTTGCACAATATATTTGTAAGTCAGCAGATTATCAGCTGTTTTCTTCAAGGTATCAAAACGGAAGTTGATTTCCGCTTGGCCTGCAGTTGCTACTTCATGGTGATGACGTTCAATTTCAAGTCCGGCTTCAGCCAGCAAACGGCACATTTCGCTGCGGATATCCTGTTGGGAATCCACCGGCGCTACTGGAACATATCCGCCTTTAACGCCAACTTTAAATGCAAGGTTGCCGCCTTCTTCCTTACGGTTGGTATTCCATGCCGCTTCTTCAGAATCTACGAAGAAGGAAGAGCTGTTCATTCCGCTCTCATAACGCACATCGTCGAAGATAAAAAACTCGGATTCTGGTGCGAAGAATGCTGCTGTACCCACACCGCTTGCCTGCAGGAATTCTTCTGCTTTTACTGCAATACCACGAGGGTCGCGCTCGTAACGTTCACCATCAGGGGTGAAAATATCGCACATGATGTTCAGCGTCGGATGAGCTGTAAAAGGATCGATATATGTAGTGCTTGGATCAGGCATCATTACCATGTCAGATTCTTCAATACCGCGGAATCCTTTGATGGAAGAACCGTCAAACGCAACACCATTTTCAAATGTTTCTGCTTCCACTGCGGATGCTGGCAATGAGATATGGTGAGCACGTCCACCCAAATCTACAAAACGAAAATCCACCCACTCGATATTGTTTTCCTTGATCGTCTGCAACACTTTTTCAACCGACATGAATATATTCCTCCCCAATTTCCGAACATTAGGCCGCTCACAGTATCAAATGTTCTTGTTTATAATTTTTTTGCTGTCGTCATTATAAATCTCAAACCTAACATCGTCAATGCTTATGTCAGGTATTTTTGAAGACAATGTAAGATATTCTAACGCTTTAGTGAAAAAAGCAACTTTCTCAATTCCTATGTCACATTCATTCAATACGATACATAAAAACCG
Source organism: Paenibacillus sp. FSL L8-0340 (assembly GCF_038593145.1). Classification (NCBI taxonomy): domain Bacteria; kingdom Bacillati; phylum Bacillota; class Bacilli; order Caryophanales; family Paenibacillaceae; genus Paenibacillus; species Paenibacillus sp. FSL L8-0340. The sequence goes on along the minus strand of NZ_CP151967.1, from coordinate 2,057,001 downwards.
TCCTCTCCCTACGCCCGTAAGCGGAGAAGAGGACGGCCTAAAGGCTGATTTCTGCTTCTTGTACTAAAGAATCGGGGCAGCCTCAAGAGACTCCGAGAACTTGCGTCCCACCAGCGGAGCAAGCTTCTCCAGATCTCTCAGCAGGGTGTCAAACTGCTCAGGGAACAGCGACTGGACCCCATCGCCTGTCATGGAATTGTCGGGATCGGTATGCATTTCGATAATAAGCCCGTTGGCTCCCGCAGCAACAGAAGCTTTGGCCATCGGCGCAACCAGTTCACGCCGTCCTGTACCATGGCTCGGGTCAGAAATCACCGGAAGATGGCTGAGGTTCTGAAGCACCGGAATTGCTGACAAATCCAGCGTGTTGCGGGTGTAGGTTTCAAAGGTGCGAATTCCGCGCTCACAAAGCATGACATCGCGGTTGCCGCCGGCCAGAATGTATTCAGCCGCATTGAGGAGCTCATCGTAAGTAGCACTGAAGCCGCGCTTAAGCAAGACAGGACGTCCGCAGGTGCCCAGCTTGCGCAAGAGGTCGAAATTCTGCATATTGCGTGTGCCCACCTGCAGTATATCAGCATGCTCTGCACAAATATCCACATACTCCGGTGTCATTACCTCGGTAATGGTCAGCAGACCATGCCGCTTGCCGGCTTCTGCCATCATTGTCAGTCCTTCTACACCGACACCCTGGAAGCTGTAAGGTCCGGTACGCGGCTTGAACGCGCCTCCACGCAATACTTGACCACCGGAAGCTTTCACCAGCCGGGCGATTTCGTCAATCTGCTCCGGGGATTCAACGGCACAAGGCCCACCCATAATGACAAGATTCTCCCCGCCGATCTTCACGCCACGGATATCGATAACCGTATCCTCCGGATGGAAATCACGGCTCGCCAACTTATAGGATTTGGAGATTTTCACTACGTTCTCTACACCTTTCATCTGGCGCAAATGCTCGGCAAGCTTCGGTGTGACACCACCGATCAGGCCGATAACCGTATGATCCGCCCCCCGGGAGAGATGAACCTGCAGCCCTTCCTTTTCGATAACGGCAATAATATCATTTACCTGCTCTTGCGGTGTTTGATTGGATGTAATAACGATCATATTATAGCTCCCCTTTTAAGCAATTATTTAGCAAATGTTACCTTATAAATCGCACAATACTATCACGCTACGACGCGTGTACGCTTTTAAGCACTAAAGTGATTTTACCGCATTTTGTTCTTTTCGTCAACCTTCAATTACGGTCCCAGCTGCACTAGTTACCATTTATTTGCATTAACGAAGCTATCTCTCTGGTGTACATTGGAAAATCAGCTGGTACAGTATGGAATAATTAAAGGGATATCCATCCAATAACAAAGAGCACACAGGCTCCGCTGCCGGAATCTGTGTGCTTCATTTTCACCCAATTTATAAGTTCAAATACCGGGGTAAACCTTAGGTAGCGCTCGCAGTCTTGTTCTTCACCGGAGGCAGCAGCTTCGCCATATTCACCGTACGTTTGATTTCCCATGTCTCCGGAAGCGCCGGATCATACTGCTCCAGGTAACTGATAACTTCCTTCGTAATCGGTGTAGGCGTCGAAGCGCCGGACGTTACCCCTACCTTGGACACTCCCTTAAGCCACTCTGTATTCAGTTCCGACACGTCGGAAATACGGTGGGCAGGCACGCCTGCGATCTCTTCTGACACCTGTGCCAGACGGTTGGAGTTATTGCTTCTAGGGTCGCCAACAACGATAACCAGATCACATTGACCAGCCTGCTCCGCTACAGCTTCCTGCCGTACCTGGGTAGCCATACAGATCTCGTTGTGCACCTCAGCGCCGGGGAACTTCTCCAGCAGCTTTTTCATGATATTTTTAATATCCCACTGGCTCATCGTGGTCTGGTTCGTAATAACGATACGGGAAGAAGGCACAGATAACCCTGCAATCTCCTCTTCCTTCTCAATCAGGTGGACATGCTCCGGGGCAATGCCGACAGCGCCTTCCGGCTCCGGATGGCCCTTCTTGCCAATATAAATAATCTCATAGCCTTCCTCTGCCTTCTCCTTGATGAGGTCATGCGTCTTGGTTACATCGGGGCAGGTGGCATCTACGGTTGTCAGCCCCTTGGCGCGGGCCATCTTGCGTACCTCCGGCGAAACGCCGTGTGCGGTGAAGATAACGGTACCACTGTCGACTTTATCGAGAATATCCAGACGGTTATGCCCGTCTAGAGTTATAATTCCGTCATCCTCAAAAGAATTGGTAACATGACTATTATGAACAATCATGCCCAGTATATAAATTGGCCGGGGCAGATCAAGATTTTGTGCGGCCTGCCGTGCCATTACCATGGCGTCGACGACACCGTAGCAATAGCCCCGGGGAGATATTTTGATAACTTCCATGAATTCACCGGCTTTCTGCTGTCAATGACGGCTGTAATAGGACCTGCCTAATTATACCCTATTCCAGCGGCGGAGCAAAGAGAAGGGGCAGCCAGATGACAAAAGTAGTCCCCTCGCCCTGGCGGGTAACGACCTCCACTGAACCGCCATGCTCATCAATAATCCACTTGGCGATGGATAGCCCGAGACCAATTCCTTCCGTAATGCCCCGCGACTCATCGGCCCGGTAGAACCGGTCAAAGATATGCGGCACCTCATCCTTGTCCATCCCGATTCCGGTATCCGTGATGCGGATCCCCACCTGGCTCTGATAAAAGACAGCGTCCAGCGTCACTACTCCGGAAGGTGTGTATTTGAAGGCATTATCGATAAAAATGAATAACATCTGCTGCAGATAATCCTTGTTGCCGACAATATATTTACCGTTCAGATGCCCCATAGCCCCTACAGACCATTCCGCCTGCCGCGGCAGGAAGGACGCCCGGCGGGCGACCTCAGTCATCATCGGCTCGAGCGCTACCGGCTCCTTATCAAAGGTCCGCCCGGTATCGGAGCGTGCCAATGAGAGCATATCCGCGACCAGCCGGCTCATGCGCTGCGATTCATCGGCAATATCCTTCACCGACTCCATAGAGAGCTGGCGGATTTCCGCCTCGGTCATTCTGCTCTCTCCCGGCTCCATCTCCCATATTTTTTGCAGCAGGTCGATGTTCCCGCGAATCGTGGTAAGCGGAGTCCGCAGCTCATGCGAGGCATCGGATACAAACCGGCGCTGGGTTGCATACGAATCCTCAAGATCCTTATAGAAGCCCTCCATCCGCCCGAGCATGCTGTTGACCGTTTCAATCAGCCGCCCGATTTCATCCGGCGGACCGTCATATTCAATGCGGGAGCTCAGATCGGTTCCCGTCTGAATTCCGTTCGCAGCTTCAATGACCATGCCGATCGGGCTCATGGATTTACGGGCCAGGAACAGGCCGAAGGTGAAGGCTGCGATCAGCGTGGCAAAGGAGCCGACGAGCAGGATGTTCTTGAGCCGGGTCAGCATTGTCACTTGTTCCCCAATATATACAGCAACCTGAAGTACACCTGCGTGATTGCCACTGCTAGTAGCAACATCAACTGCCTGCTGGTAGATCAGAAAGGGATTCCCGCCATAATAGGACTGAGAGAATCCTTGCTGTTTCTGGACGTTATCTTTCGCAGGATATTTGAATTCCAAATTGATCTGTGTCATGTTCGTGCTGAGAATCAGCTTTTCCAGGTCATAAATATACACTTGGGCAAATAAGCTCTGCCCTGCAGGTCCTCTAAGCACCGGCCCCAAAGTACCGTCATTGTTCAGGCCCATGTCGGGTTGAACCTGCTGTGCCTGCAGTTTAAGCCGGTCCTTCAAATCACCATAAGTATTGAAATAGACGAAACCGTAAATTGCGGCTGATAAAGCCAGCAGCATAACGGCCAAAACCCCTGAATACCAGGCTGTCAGCCGCAATTTAATAGACATGTTTAATTGTCACCTCTTAGAATATAACCGGCTCCCCGGATCGTCTGGATCAAACGTTTGCCGCCGTGCTCCTCCGTCTTCTGGCGCAGCATGGCAATATAGACCTCAAGCACATTGGACTCCCCGCTATAATCATAGCCCCAAATTTTATCCATAATCAGGTCGCGGGACAATACACGCTTCGGATTCTGCATGAACAAATGCAGCAGTTCAAACTCCTTGGCCGTCAGCTCCAGACGTTTGCCGGCGCGAGTGACTTCACGCGAGTCCACATCCAGCGTAATATCCTCATACGACACTGCCTGATCTGCGCCGCCCCCCTGCTCGCTCTTGCGGCGAAGCAGTGCGCGCACCCGGGCCAGCAGCTCCTCCAGCGCAAAGGGCTTTACCAGATAATCATCTGCTCCAAGATCCAGCCCTTTGACCCGGTGTTCGATTTCATCCTTGGCTGTCAGCATCAGTACAGGCACACTGCTTCCGCCTTCCCGTAAACGACGGCAAACCTCAAACCCGTCTACCTGCGGCATCATCACATCGAGTATAACTACATCGGGATCGCTGTTCAGTACAGCACGCAGTCCATCGGCCCCGTTGGCCGCAGTTTTTACATCATACCCCTCAAAGGCAAGACCACGGCGCAGCATGGATATAATTTTTTCATCGTCATCAATAATTAGAATATTCGGTCGCATCAAGCAGCCCCCATTGTCTAAATCGTTTATCTCTATTGTAGCATGAATGCGCGGCCCAGCGCCCTGTGCAGCAAAAACGGAAGGGTTCCCCCCTTCCGCTGTTCACTTTACCGTCCGGTGTATTTTACTGCTTCTGAGTTTGGGTGGTGTCAAAATCATTTTTGTTGCCGATGGTAACCGGAAGCTCCAGCGTTTTGCCGTCACGGACCACATTCATTGTGACCTTGTCTCCAACCTTCAAGGATTGGATAAAAGTAATCAGATCCTGGCTGGTTGCATATTTCGTTCCGTTCACACCTGTAATGATGTCATAAGGACGCAGGTCGGCGGAATAAGCCGGTGATTTAAAGACAATCTCAGCAACCACAGATCCTTCTTTGATGTCAGTACCCATTTGCTTCGCCACTTCATCTGTAATGGTCATGAGCGAGGCACCGATAAATGGAACAGGTTCTTTCGGAATTTCCTGGTTGGCTTCAAGTTTGTCTACTACCTCTTTGATGGTGTTGACCGCAATGGCAAACCCGATACCTTGAGACTGCGTGCTAACGGCAACATTCATTCCGATAACCTGGCCGTTCATGTTAAGCAGCGGTCCGCCGGAGTTACCAGGGTTGATTGATGCATCGGTTTGAAGCAGGTTTTTGTAATTGCGTGTCCCGCTGCCGTCTTCTTCGTTAATATCAATGCTGCGGTCCTTCGCACTCAGCACACCAGCAGTGACTGTATGATCGAAACCTTGCGGGTTGCCGATCGCGACAACTTCAGAGCCTACCTTGATGCTGTCGGAATCTCCAAGAGCCACTGTAGGGAAGTCTGCCCCTTCGATCTTCAGTACTGCCAAATCCAGATCTTTGCTGGCGCCGAGCAGCTTCGCCTCATAAGGTTTGGTGGTTCCATCAACAGTTACTTGAATAACATCTGCATTATCAACAACATGCTGGTTAGTCAGTATATATCCGGTCGAATCATAAATGAAGCCTGTTCCAATACCGTAAGGAGTTAGCTGGGATGAATCCGACTCTGGTTCCGACTGGGAATTCCTGTCCGTCCCGGAAGATCCACTGCCTCCGAATTGATCACCGAAGAAAAATTGTGAGAACGGATCGCTCGTGTTTGGATTGGTTGAGCTTCTGCCGGAGCCCGTTTTGACCAATGTCTCGATTTTGACGACTGCCGGTCCAACTCCATCTACTACACTCGACACATCACCTGACCCGGTAACAAGTGCGGTGGTGGACGTCGAAGGAGTAATATGGGCATTGCCGACTGCCGTCTTGGCTGCCGGGCTGGCCACTGTAGCTGTTACCGCCTGTTCACCACCTGTGAACCAGTTACCGCGGTCTGCCATGAACATCGAGCCTGACAGCACGACCATCCCGGCGAGGAAAGAAATCAAGGCGGTTTTTATCGGTCTCTGGGGCTTGCGGTTATACTGCCAGCCGTTGCCGCCATCCGAACCGTTGCCGCCATTGCCGCCCCGTCCACCGCCGTCATTCCCGGTAGTGCGAAGTGAAGTGCTGTAAGGGGCCGGTTTGATCGGCTGCGGAGGAGTGACCTCTACCCGCTCCGACTCCATCCGGTTGTAATGCTGTACATCATCCGGATTCATCTCGTCTTTGTTCAAAGATTTAAAAGGTCCATAGGAATAGTAGTATGAGGATCCTGAATCGGTTGATTGGTTATCATTGCTGCTGTCAATGTTCTTAGTATTATCCCATTCCCGATCCGGTGAAGGTTCATTATCACGATTGAAGTTGTTTTTGTTATCGTCCATGTTTACGTTCCTCCCGTGCCTTGCCTGTTCGACAAGGAGTATTGTGTTGTTCTCTTGTTCTTATTTTGTACTTTAAACCTTAAGGTCACATTAAAAACAATTTAAGCGGAGATAAAAGATAATAGGGTTCAGACAAAACAAAAAGGCCCGCGCGCACATTGCCGCGCCGGCCCTTAACAACATCTTATAATAATCAAGCTTCATCTGTAATGAATCCATTTCCTTTATCCCTGCGCCCAGCCCTTGCGGTGGGCGTAAATCGCCAGCTGTGTGCGGTCGTCCAGTTCGCATTTCATCAGCAGGTTGCTGACATGTGTCTTCACCGTCTTGATGCTGATATGCAGCTCCTCACCGATGTCCTTGTTGGTCTTGCCTTCGGCAATAAGCAGCAGCACTTCCTTCTCACGCTCGGTTAGGCCGGAGGAATCCCCCTGTACGGTCCGCTGGCGGATGCCGCGGGTCAGCGCCTGTGAGACATCGCCGGTCATGACCGGCATGCCGCGGTACGCTCCTTGCAGCGCGTAGATCAGTTCCTCGGCCGAGACTGTTTTGAGCACATAGCTGACCGCTCCGGCTTCAATAGCGTCAACAACCAGATCATCTTCCAGGAAGCTGGTGAGGATGACAATTTTAAGCCCGGGGAATTCGGCTAGGACGGCCCTCGTCGTTTCGGCACCGTTCATCACCGGCATCATCAGATCCATCAGCACAAGATCAGGCAGACCTTCCTGTCCGCCGGCCTTCAGCATTTCCAGCGCTTCCTGGCCATTCGCCGCTTCGCCGATAACCTCGAAACTGGGCTCCAGCATCAGATACGTTTTGAGCCCCATCCGCACCATATCATGATCATCCACAAGCAGCACTTTTATAAGACTCATGTTCTATTCCCCCTGTTCCTGATAGCCCTGCACAAACTTTGGAATATGTACGCGGATCGTCGTTCCCGCTCCCTTGCGGCTGATAATTTCCACTTGGCCGCCAAGCTTTTCCGCACGCTCGCGCATCGTGGTGAGCCCGTAGGACCCCTGCTTGTGCTGCACATGCTCAAAGCCCTGACCGTCATCGCTGATGCTCAGTACGACCTGCCTCGGCACTTCGCGTAACGACAGGCTGACCACCCTTGCTCCTGCATGTTTGACGATATTGGCCATCGACTCCTGAATAATCAGGAACAACTGATGCTCGATCGCTTCCGACAATTCGCCCTGCAGTTCAAGCTCCTTCACGCCTTTTAGCCCATTCTGGCGGCAATAGTCTGGAAACCATTTCTCCAGCGCTTCAAACAGATTACGGCCTTCCAGTTCCACCGGGCGCAGCTGTGCAATCAGCGCTCTCATCTGCTTTTGCGCCATTTGGGACATCGTAATTAACTGGTTCATCACGATCTGGCCCTGCTCTTCATTGCGTTCCAGAACTTTAGGCAGCGAAGAAGCGGACATATGAATCGCAAAAAGCTGCTGGCTCACCGTATCATGCAAATCCCGGGCCATTCGCCTCCGCTCTTCCAGTACCGCGCTCTCCGCTGCCTTTTCTTTTTCAATCACTTCCTGTTCCCCTAGCCGTTGCAGCAATTGCATCTTGTTCTCCACGGTGTCCATCATAATGTTAAATTCATGGTAGACCCGCGCAAAGGACTGATCATCACTTTCAGGCATCCGTACAGACAAATTGCCTTTGGCCACCTGCAGCATGTTCAGATCCAGATGATCGATCCGGCGCTGAATCCGCTGTCCAGCCACATAGCCGATAACCACGGTGAACAGTACAATCCCAACACACAGGTACACCCACATGCGGTAATCCACAACTTCGATATAACCCAGGCATGTTCCGGCATACACAAGTCCGGCAGCCAAACCTCCGCTGAGCAGGAAGTAAACAAGCAGCATCCATTTGGTATTGCTAAAGATCGTCCCCATCCTTAACCTACCGTTTTGACTTTAATGTCGCCGATGAAAGCACTCACGTTAATACGAACCTTTTTGCCTGCTTCCTTGTAATAAGGTGTCTTGCACTGCACATTGCTCATAAACCCGCTACGGGACTGCTCCAGTACCTGCATGTCACCGATAAAGGAACTGCTGGTCACAGATACCCCAAGATTCATATCATCCGGAATATACACTTTGATGTCGCCGACAAACGCGGAAATATTAATCTTCGTCTCCCCGTAAGGAATTTGCGCATTGGTCAGGTCCAGCACCGTGTCACCGATAAACTGCGAAATGTTGGTATGCTTCAATTGAAAATGCTCACGTCCCATATGGACATCTCCGATAAAAGCAGACCGGTTAGTCGTTTCCTTATGATCCTCTGTCTGGTGAAACTCCTCATGCCACTCGCCGTGTCTACGGGCATGCCGGTCCTGGCGCTCCTGCCGTCTGCGTTCATGACGTTCCCGGTTCTCCTGCCAGCGCGATTCCGCAGCCGATTGAAAACGGCCATCCTTAGGGTCAATCTCGTCTTCATTAGTGTCTTTATTTAAATATTCATTCCAGTCACGCTCTCCGGCAGGTTTGCCGAACTTCTGCTCAAACTGCTCATCCAGCGTCGACTCCAGCGGCTTTGGAGGCGGGGCATCCGGCGAACCCTGGCCCGGCGGGTAGAAGCTTGGCGGCACTGGCGGTGCTGGCGGAACGGGAGGTACCGGTGGTGTAGCATTGCGCGGCTTGAAGATCACAAACAGTCCTCCGCCGATCAGCATGACGGGTATCAGCAATTTAAAGAAGTCGCCTGCTGAAACATCAAACCAGTCCAAGTTGCGCCCCAGAAAAAAGACCCCGAGCGCCAGAAAGAAAAATCCGCCAAGCGCTGATGAAAATTTAGATTGATGGTCGTCGGTGGATAGTAAACGCTGTACACCCATAAAAATGAGAATAACCGGCCAGTAGTCAGAAATTAGTGATCCTATGCTGAAATCGGTATACCCCATCTGTCTCAGCAGGAACACCGCGCCGAGTCCAATCAGGATCAGACCGCCAAGTACCTGGCTGGTGAACCTTCTTTTCATAATCCATTTCCCCTTTAGTTGTTATAGCAATCATGTCATCCGTTTCTTATAGCCTTAGTCTACAGAAATACTGGTGCGGGGAACAGCGGCGCGAGAAGTAAATAAGCCTCAGTCTCTGGACGGAGTCCATTGGTATTAATAGTAAGAAATTTCATGGATTATTTCAATGGCTACTCTTTAAAGCCGCAAAAAAAAGCTGCCCCTCAGCTCATTATGAGCGTGATTGGGACAGCCTGTTTCATTGCTTTTAGATGTAACCCAGAGTCCATCACCGCATTACTGCTGCGGTTTTTGGACCGGTTTGGAGATCGTGTTGCTTTGCGTTGTTGTGCCTTCATTCTCAACAGCAAACTCAGCATTGTATTTTTCATTCGGTGTTTTGTAGTTTTCTTGTACCTTTGGTTTTTTAGCCACGGAATTCACCTCCCTTTTCGGAAGAGGCAAGTGTTTTGCCCCAGTCCGTATTATGGGAAGTGAAGTGCTGTATTATGCATACCCAAGTGAAAAAAACATCAAGCTGCCAAACGTCTGTAATTGCTTTTAAACGATTTCCTCCAGCAGGTCTTGAGGAACGGTCTTGTAAGTCTGGATCGCCCGGCTGAGACTCTTCAGCATGCTTTCCGTGCATTTTCCATTACCGCGTTTGATGAGCTGAACCACAACTGATTTTTTGCCCCACTCCTTATACACCTGCTTGGTAGTGGAAAAATATAAGTCAATCTTCCGTCCTTTAATCGCCGATCCGGTATCTGCAACAACAGCGTAGCCATAACCCGGAATATAAAGGATGCTGCCCAGCGGCAGAACCTTCGGGTCGGCTGCGATGGTGGAGACGGCATTTTTGTCCCTGCGTACCTTGACACCTGAATACGTGATCCCGTATTGCGGATGCTTCGAGGTTTTGCCTGTAGACTCAAATCCGGCCGTATAGCCGGTTGCCATAACCTTCAGCGAAGTGATGATCTGCTCGGGCGCTGGGGCAGCTACAGGCACGGTGGCCGGCTGCTTGGAAGCAGCATTGTTCCTCTTGCGCCCCTCCGTTCCTTCCGCAGGCTGAGGCGCCTGTATTGCGGCAGGACGTGTTGATCTTGAGGCGCCGCCTAGTGAGGATGCTCCGCTGGAGATCATTGTAATATCATCTGAAACCTTTGTATTTTGAGAAGCCTCTGACTCCGTTGTACGGACGTTTAGCGGATTGGCAGTGTCTCCCGTCCCGCTCGCCTCAACCGACTTGCGTCCATAATCCGGATAGATATCCGCAGCAGCCAGCATAAGCACGATGGTAACGAATAGACACCAAAACCTCTGACATAAGCCCATTTTGTTCATTTGTTAAACCTCCCCCTATTAGCGAAGGTTTCCCGTTTCACAAAATTTTATACATGAAGCACCAGCTTCCGGCTTCACGGGGCTTATGACAGAGGTTCATATCAGGTGACTAAATTACACGCTCGGCGATCTCTTTGGCAAGGGAATCAATAACTTCCTGCAGCGGCTGGGCACCGATATCGCCTTCCCCGCGCTTGCGGATGGAGACGGTTCCCGCGTTCATCTCGTTCTCGCCGACGACGAACATATAAGGAAGTTTTTCCAGTTGGGCTTCACGGATCTTATAGCCCATCTTCTCGTTGCGCAGATCCACTTCAGCCCGGATGCCACTCTTCAACAGCTTCGCTTCCACTTCTTTGGCATATTCGTCAAAAGCAGAGGATACCGGAATAATCTTCACCTGCTGCGGGGAAAGCCACAGCGGCAGCGAACCGGCAAAATTCTCCAGAAGGAACGCTACGAAACGCTCCATGGTGCCGAGAATTCCACGGTGAAGCACAACCGGACGATGTTTCTGACCATCATCGCCTACATATTCAAGCTCAAAGCGCTCCGGCAGCAGGAAGTCGATTTGCACAGTGGACAATGTTTCTTCCTTACCCAGAACTGTTTTGATCTGAACGTCCAGCTTCGGACCGTAGAAGGCGGCTTCGCCCTCTGCTTCGAAGAACGGCAGGCCCGCTTCTTCAACAACCTCGCGCAGCATCCGCTGAGCAGTCTCCCACATTTCATCGTTAGGGAAATATTTCTCGGTATCCTTAGGATCACGGTAGGACAACCGGAACCGGTAATCGGAAATCCCGAAATCGCTGTACACCTGTTTGATCAGCTCAAGCACGCGTGTGAACTCGCTCTTGATCTGGTCCAGGCGGCAGAAAATATGGGAGTCATTCAAGGTCATGGAGCGTACACGGTGCAGACCGGTCAATGCGCCGGACATTTCGTAACGATGCTGAATGCCAAGCTCGGCAATACGGATCGGCAGATCACGGTAGCTGTGCATCGAACTCTTATAGATCATCATGTGATGCGGGCAGTTCATCGGACGAAGCACAAATTCTTCGTTGTCAATTGTCATCTTAGGGAACATATCTTCCTGATAATGCTCCCAGTGGCCGGAAGTTTTGTAGAGTTCTACGTTGCCCAGCACCGGAGTGTACACATGCTGATAGCCAAGGCTTGCTTCCAGATCCACAATATAACGCTCCAGAATGCTGCGCAGCTTAGCGCCCTTTGGCAGCCAGATCGGCAGACCTTGTCCAACCAGCTGGTTGAATGTAAAGATCTCCAGCTCCTTGCCCAGCTTGCGGTGGTCACGTTTCTTAGCTTCCTCGAGAAGATGCAGATGCTCGTCCAGCTGTGCTTTCTTAAGCCAGGCTGTGCCGTATACGCGCTGAAGCATTTTGTTCTTGCTGTCGCCGCGCCAATAAGCACCGGCCACATTCATCAGCTTGAACACTTTGATCTTGGCAGTTGACGGCAGATGCGGGCCGCGGCACAGGTCAAAGAATTCGCCCTGCTCATAAATAGTAATCACGCTATCCTCAGGCAGCGCTTCGATCAGCTCCTGCTTATAAGGATCGCCCAGCTCGCCAAATCGATCCAGCGCTTCCTTGCGGCTAACCTCTTTGCGCACAATCGGCAGATTCTCGGAAACGATGCGATCCATTTCCTTCTCGATCTTCAGCAGATCCTCTGGATTCAGCGGATGCTCCAGATCCATATCATAATAGAAGCCATCCTCAATTACCGGACCTACTCCCAGCTTGACTTCCTTTGTGCCGAATAGACGTCTGACCGCCTGGGCCATCAAGTGGGCTGTACTGTGGCGCATGACTTCAAGGCCTTCAGGCGAATCCAGCGTTACAATTTCGACCAGCGCGTCTTCCTGCAGTGGAGTCGACAAATCTACGACAATCCCGTTCATTTTGCCCGCTGCGGCATTCTTGCGGAGTCCGCTGCTAATGGAGGCGGCCACATCATCGATGCTGCTGCCATCGGCGTATTCCCGGACCGAGCCGTCCGGTAGCTTGATACTTACTGACATTGTTGTTCCTCCTAAAAGTTTTGTTAGCATTTACTTCTTGAGTTTTCTTCGTACAAAACTACTTCGGAAGCATACGCTTAAGTTTTGTTAGCATTTACTTCGGAACGGAATGATCCACGCACACAAAAAACACCCGTCCCGCAAAGGGACGAGTGATTGCACCCGTGGTTCCACCCAAATTCGATTCCTCCCGGCTAACTACCTTAAATTAAAAAGCAGCCATTTACGGGATTACATCCTTCGTCAGCATGGGAATAACGGCCATGAACCGGCGGTTCTTACTGTCCCGCAGCGGCTGTCTTCAACAAGAAGCATTTCGGGAGTTCATAACCGCAGCTACAAAGGGGTAAATCGGAAGCCGGATACCGGAGGAACTTGCAGCCTTGTTTCCTCTCTCTGAAGCGGTCCTGAGCTAACGGTCCATATCTTTGTCGGAGCTGATAACGTGAATTATGGAGTAATTATAAATCTGTCCTCACCTTCCGTCAAGCCTGCAGCCTGCCCGAAATTCTGCAAGCTGTATTATTCTTCCCGGCGTTTACTTCCCGGCAAGCGGCCCGAACGCTTCAAAGACTCACGCAGCAGGTACTCTATATGTCCGTTTACGCTGCGGAATTCCTCTGCCGCCCAACGTTCCAGCGCCTCATGGAGCTCAGGATCGATCCGCAGCGGAAAGCTTTTTTTGGCCGCCATGATGAACCGCCTCTAGTACAACGAGCCGGCGTTAATGACCGGACTCGCTCCGCGCTCCGACACAATCGCTACCATCAGATTGTTGATCATTGCTGCTTTGCGCTCTTCATCAAGCTCAACGACTCCGCTCTCTTTAAGCTGGCGGATGGCCAAATCGACCATTCCAACTGCGCCTTCCACTATAATCTGGCGGGCAGACAGAATAGCGGATGCCTGTTGGCGCTGGAGCATCGTGCTGGCAATCTCCGTAGAATAGGCCAGATGAGTCAGCCGGGCTTCAATGACCTCTACACCGGATAAAGACAATCTCTCCTGCAATTCGGTTGCCAGCTCCTTGGCAATTTCATCCGCATTGGCACGCAGTGACATTCCTGATTCGTTGAAATTGTCATAGGGATACTTGCTTGCTACATGCCGCAGAGCCGTCTCACTCTGGATTTCCACAAAAGCCATATATTTATCTACATCAAACAACGCCTTGGCCGAATTGATCACTTTAAACACAATGACAGCGGCAATCTCGATCGGATTGCCTTCCACATCATTGACCTTCAGCTTGACGCTGTTGAAGTTGCGTACACGAAGCGATACCGTCTTGCGAATGCTGAACGGAATAACTGCCCATAATCCGCTGCTTGAAATGGTTCCGACATATTGTCCGAAGAAGGTCACTACCACTGACTTGTTAGGCTGAACTACTGTAATACTCGTACACAGCACAGCAGCTAGAGCAAACAGGATGAGCGGTACTGCCACATACTCCTGAGACGCACCGTAAATGCCTCCGCCTAGACAAATGACAATTAAAGCGACAACCCAGAAACCGCTGACCGGGCGCAGTGTTTTCTCTTTCATAAAGATACCTCCATTAGATATGTATTTGATATAATTATGATATCACTTTTGGTTGTATATGTAAATCCATTTTCTCGCCTACTTTTTCTATTCCCCCAAAAATATCACTGCATTATTCCTCATGTTTTCCTATACTACTAATCTAGCAAAGCTAATGTGATACACAAAAAATCAAACGAGGAAGTGGAAAACATGAGTGTTAAAGAACAGGTATTGGATATTATCAAAGCTTCGCCGAACCCGCTTAGCGCAGGTGAAGTGGAAAAGCTGTCGGGACTGGAACGCAAAGCCATTGACAAAGCCTTCACCGAGCTGAAGAAAGAAAATGCGATTGTTTCCCCCATCCGCTGCAAGTGGGAAGCTGCAGTGAAGTAATCCCTGAGCAGCCGCAGCAGTTTGCAGAGATCAATTTTCTGCCGGATAATCCTCGTAGTAAACAATGGAAGGCCCATGCGCATAACCGCATGGGCCTTTTTTATAAAGGAAATAAACAAAAAGATGTTCCGCTGCTCTCTAAGAGAGCCGGCGGAACATCCGGGTACAAGCTGAAATTAAGATGCTTTATTCTCCAGCATGCGGTAGATGATCACCGCTGCCTGAGCACGGTTCGCATTAGATTTCGGTGCAAACTTGGCGTCATCCATCCCATTCAGAATTCCAAGCTCTGTCAGCTGTGCAACAGCTTCCTGCGCATAGGAGGCAATGGAGGATTTGTCGGTGAACTTTGCCAAAACCGCAGTCTTGTCTACGGAAGGCAGCTGCTCTTTAAGCGCACCCGCAATCATAATCGCCATTTCCTGGCGAGTAATTACACGTCCCGGCTCAAAGCGGTTATCTCCTGAGCCTTTTACAAGACCGGCATTCACCGCAATGGAGATCGGCTCAGAATACCAGGTTCCTTGCTTAACATCCTTGAACGTTGCACTTCCTGGCGTGCTAAGGTTCAGTGAACGAACAAGCATGGTTACAAACTCTGCTCTGGTCACAGTTTTCGCCGGAGCAAAAGTATTGCCGTCCAGGCCTTTGACTATGCCTTTGGCAGCCAAAGCACTGATCGCTTCCTGTGCCCAGGCTACCTTGCCCAGATCCTTAAATACAGGAACCGCTGTTGCACTCGGCACCGGCGTTGCACTAGGCGCTGAAGTTCCCGCCGGCGCAGGTGTTGCGCTAGGCGACGGGCTTGGTGATGTTGTTGGAGAAGGTTTTGGTGTTGCTGTCGGTAATGTACCGCCTCCCCCTGTGCTAGGAGCCGTAAGATTATTGACGATACGCCCTTCAAGCGCCGCAGTAATGGCACCGCCCTTGAATGTCTTCACAACGTAATCATAGAACACATCAAGGTCAATAGGTCCCGGCAAAGTTGCGCTTGCCTTCGTCAATACGCTGTAATTGTCACCACCTGCAGCCATGAAATTGTTGACTACTGCCGTATAGCTCTGAGTCATGCTGATCGCGGTTCCGTCAGCCTTGGTAAGATTGGCCACACGGTCAGCAACCGGCAGGTACATATTGGCCGTATATTTCAGACCAGAAATCTGCAGTGTTTTTGTATCTACCGTTCCATCAGCTTTAACGTTCCACTGCTGCTGAAGCAGCGTTTTGATTTGTTCGCCGGTAAGGGTAAGCTTCACCAGCGTGTTGCCGAACGGCTGGATTTTGGCCAAATCGCCAAATGCTACATTTCCCTTTGGAAGGTCGGCGCGGATGCCGCCCGGATTCATAAAGGCGAAATCAGCAGTCCCTTTGCCGTCACCGAAATCGGCTTGGCGCATCGCATCGGCAATCAGGTTGCCGAGATTGGATTCCTTGGTGTAGGCATCGTTACGGTTAATCGTTCCGTCTGTAGTGCCTACAGGCTGAGTCAGCTCCGGATGAAGCGCCAGATACTTATTCACCAGTGCCTGAGTCTCGGCATCAGGTGTGATATTTTCCTGGAATGTGGTCGTAACTACAGCCGTTTTGCTCTTCACATCACGGGTAGTAGGATCAATGACAAGCTTGATGTCTTCAAAAGCGCTGCCGTAAGAGTAAGCCTGTACAACCAGCTTGCCGTTCACAACCCCATTAGCCAGCGCATGGTTATCTCCGGCTACGATAACGTCTACCGGCGAGTTGGCCGGAAGCGCGTTGGCCAGATCGGCAGCTTCGCCAGTGGTCACATCATTTTTAGTTGTAGCGGGATCATGGGCAAGTACAATGATCGTTTCCACACCTTTTTGCTGCAATTCCTTGGCGTATTTCTCAATCGCCGCAACTTCTTCCTCAGCTGACAGGAATTTCACGCCAGCCGTACCGGCAGGGGATACTTTGCTTGGCGTCGCTTTGGTAACCACGCCAATAAAGCCGATTTGGATACCGCCAACTTCCTTAATAACGTAAGGCGTGATGATCGGTTCTCCGGTTTTGCTGTCAACTGCATTAGCATTGATGTAATCAAAATCCGAACCCGCATGATTAACTTTGCTGTTTACCGGGTCCACACCGCCGAAAATTTGTGTTTTCATTGCCGCAACACCTTGATCGAACTCATGGTTGCCCAAGGTTCCCACATCAAATTTCATCAGGTTCATCCATTCGTGGGTCGGCTCGTCGCGTTCAAGCGAGGATACCGGTGCAGATGCACCCACGGAGTCACCGTTATGGAACAGCAGGGAATTCGGATATTTCGCGCGCGCCTCTTTCAAATAGGTGGCGAGCACAGCTGCAGTACCTGCCTTTTTATCACCCACCATAGAAGTTGTATCCAATTGGCCGTGGAAGTCATTGATTCCGAGAAGGTGAACCTCGACATCCCCGGTAGGCGGAGGAGTGGTTTCCTTCAATTTCAAATTGTAAATTTCAAAATCACGTCCGTCACGCTCACCGGTATCCGTAATATTCCCGGTCATCACTGCTGCTGCAGCTGGTGAAGAGGTAAAGGTAACGTTGACATTCCCCTTGATCGGAGCAATCGACCAGTTGTTGTCAGCGGTTGGATCAATTGTACCGGCAGTGGTAATGTAATCCATCAGCACCTGACGGTTCTCTTCCTGGGAATTCAGGATCATGACCGAGTCCTTCACACCTGGGAAGTTGCCGCCGCCGCTGGCACGGTAGTTGTTCGTTACAACGACGAATTCCTGATTCATATCCAGCGGCTGATCGTTATAGGTGACTTCCGTCACCCGGCTGGAAGTTGCGTCATTGATAGACCCGTCCGGCTTGTACTTTGCGTTCTTGGTCACATCAATTTGGTATTTAATTCCGTCAATTACATCGAAATTATACACGGCAAAAGAAGGATTAAGCAAAGACTGCGGCGTCGAAATGCCTGTTTTGATACGGTTGAAGGCACCGGCGCTCATTTCAAGCCATTCTTTGACTGTGCTGCCTTTGACCAAAATTGCTTTCAGCGTATTGTCATAGAGATAGAGGTCGCTGGCGCTGCGGATCGTCAAATCGCCTTTATCAATTTTGGTGTATTCGTCAGGGCCATTTCGTCCCGCTTTGAAAGGCGCCCCGACGCTGAGAATTGGCAGATCCTTGTATTCCGGTGCGCTGGTGGCGATGTAATTCTCCACGTACCATTTTTGCGCATAGGTTACGATCTGTACTGTCGGATCATCCTGTACCATAGCGAAGTAGCTGTTCATCGGAGCCGTAGTTTCGCCCAGCTTCTGGCCAGTGTACGCGATTGTAGCTTCATGGTCGGCAGCAACCGCCGCATCCACTTCGGCATCCGGAGCAACATTTGCGATGTTCACTTTGTTTTCTGTGCGGTAGATCGAACGTGTGGAGGATTCCGAGTTGGCCTTATCCACCTTCCAGCCGCTGTCTCCGTCTTTGACAACCGAGAGATCGATGATGCCCAGGTATGCACCACCGTAGCCGGCTTGTACAGCAGGAACATTATTGATGTGTCCCTTTGCATTGTCAATGACCGCTTTATCGTTGTTGTACGGCAGCTTGGTCACGGGATCTTTAAAAGAAGCATCCAGCAGGGTGTCATTCCCGTTGGTCGGGAATACCTTGTGGCTGTGGGAGAAGGTGATGGCGTCGATACCCGGCACTTTGCTCAACGCATTGACGTCATTTTCGGAAAGATCACCCTTCACGGCAGATGCATCAAATCCGGTATGTGCCATCGCCACGATTACATCTGCGCCCGCTTGCTCCATTTGGGGAACGAACTTCTCTGCGGTTTCGGCAATATCCTTGGTGATATATTTGCCTTCCAGATTCACTTTGTCCCATTCCATAATTTGCGGTGTTACCAGTCCAAGGAGTCCCACCTTGATTGTCTGCGTCTGCCCGCTGCTGTCAGTAACCGTCTTAGGAATGATGATATAAGGCTTATAGGCATTGACGTCATCTGCAGGATCCGCATTATGGTCGTCAATATAAATGTTTGCATTCACATATTTAAAATCAGCATTCGTAGCTTCGCTGTCTTCCTTGCTTCCATTAACTACCCGATCCAAATACTCCAATCCGTAGTTGAATTCATGGTTGCCGAAGGTTGCTGCGTCATAGCTCATCACGTTCATTGCTGCGATCAGCGGATGAATTTTGCCCGCCTTTGTCATAATGTCCGATTTGGTTGCCATATAAGTGCCAAGCGGAGTGCCTTGAATCAAATCACCGTTGTCGAGCAAAAGATTGTTCGGATTCTCTTGTCTGGCCGTTTTGACCAATGTTGCCGTGCGGTCCAGACCTACCGTCAAGGATTTAACATTCTTGAAGTAGTCCCAGCCATAGACATTTGTATGCACGTCCGTTGTGCTCATAAGCCGCAGTTTAACTGTGGGCGAGGAGTCTGCAGCAGCACCTGCGGCTTCAGCCTTTTCCGCTCCCAAAACTGAACCTGCAAACACCCCCCCCAACACTTGCGCACCAAGAACCGTGGCCGCCAGTATTGAAGCGATAGGCTTGTTCCATCTTGTTACTTTCATAAGTTAATAATCCTCCCACTTTGTCACTTTATACCGACCGCAAAAAGTGTATCATGACAAAGTTAAGGAATCTGTCGAAGTTTATCAAATCTATTAAATAGTTTTGTAAAAATTTAAACTATTAGTAGATTCGACATAGTACTGGTCAGTTATCACCACGCAGGCACACAGCAAAAAGCACCCGCCCGTGAATTCCAAGTACACGGACAGGTGCTCTAACGCATTGTTATGAAGGTTTATTAAACTTAGAATATCAGCGGAGCTTCCTAGTTCTGCATGACAAAATCATTGTCGATCTTCGCATTGGCATCCTCGAACGTCCGCAGAATATCATAGCGTGTGTTACGCTGCGCAGGGATCTTGCCCGCCTCACGGATGAGTTGGGTGATCGACTCGATGTTGACCTTGTAGGTCGCACCCGCTGAGGAAACCACGTTCTCTTCGATCATTGTACTGCCGAAATCATTGCAGCCGTATTGCAGGGACAACTTGCCAACCTCAGGCCCCATCGTTACCCAGGAGGATTGGAAGTTCTTGATATTATCCAGCACAAGGCGGCTGATGGCTACCGTCTTCAGGTATTCCTCCGGCGTCTGTCTGTCCAGCTTCAGGTTGGTGTTGTCCGGCTGGAATGTCCAGGAGATAAAGGCCAGGAACCCTTCGGAGTCATATTTATTGGCGATACACTCATCTTGAGCTTCACGCACACGCAGTAAATGAAGCGCGCGCTCTTCCATACTCTCTCCCAGGCCAATAACCATCGTTGCGGTCGTGTTCATGCCGATTTTATGTGCGGTCTGCATGACGTCCATCCATTCGCGCCAGGAGCCTTTCAGCCGGCTGATCTTGCGGCGGGTACGGTCATCAAGAATTTCCGCTCCACCGCCTGGCAGCGAATCTAGTCCTGCGGCATGAATCTCCCGCACTACCTCTTCCAGAGAAAGGCCGGACACTTCCTTCATCTTCATAATCTCCGCCGGAGAGAAGGAATGCATCGTAATTTCCGGGAAACGCTGCTTAATGCCACGCAGCAGATCCGTATAGTAGCTGAACGGCAGATTCGGATTCGTGCCGCCCTGCATGAGGATTTCCGTGCCGTTTACGGCTATGGTTTCGGCAATTTTTTGATAGATGGTCTCATCGGGAAGCACATAGCCCTCCTCGGATCCGGGTCTGCGGTAAAATGCGCAGAAGCGGCAGTACACATCACACACATTGGTGTAGTTAATATTGCGGCCGATCACGAATGTGGCCAGCGGGTCCGGGTGCCAGCGTTTCATAATAATATCTGCGGCAGCGCCCATTTTCTCAATTTCGTTGCTCTCGAACAACCGGATAGTGTCCTCCAATTGAAGACGTTCGCCCTTCAGCGTCTTATCCAGAATAAGATCTATCGCACTCATCGTTCGCAGCCTCCTCTTAAGCCCATTTAGTATGATGGATGAATTAAATTTGTATAACATTTGAATAAGCTCGTTTCTTCATCGTATCACAATCCGGGCGGCTTGAGAAACTTTTTGCGTACACGTGATTCCTCAGCCGAGGCAGGCATGTTTTTACATTCCTAATAAGAGCAAAAAACAGCAGAGCCATCAAGCGGCGCTGCTGCCGGTACCTTTATCATCCGTCTGCTTTTCTTTAATTCGCAGCTTCCTCAAGCTCGATCCGCGCTGCTTCCAGCGCCTGGCTGAGATCGCTCTTCAGATCATTCACATGCTCTATTCCGACAGAGAAGCGCAGCAGGCGGTCATCCACGCCTACGGCATCGCGAATTTCGACCGGAATGTCGGCATGGGTCTGCACCGCCGGATAGGTCATCAGCGACTCGACACCGCCCAGGCTTTCGGCGAAGGCGATCAGGCGGATATGGCGGAGCAGCGGCTCCACATATCTGGCGTCTTTTACCTTAAAGGAGAAGATCCCGGTGTTGCCCGAGGACTGGCGGTTCTGAATTTCGTAGCCCGGGTGATCAGGCAACCCCGGATGGAATACCTCTGCAATAGCCGGGTGCTCCAGCAGATAATGAGCCAATTCCAGCGCATTGCTCTCATGCCGCTCCATACGCAGGGCCAGCGTCTTCATGCCTTTCATCAGCTGGTAGCTGTCATTTGGTGCAAGTACGGCACCCAGAGAGTTATGCAGAATGGCCATTTCTGCCGACAGCTCGGTGCCCTTGGTAACGATAAGACCCGCAAGGACATCGTTATGGCCGCCCAGATATTTGGTGGCACTATGGACAATAATATCCGCGCCGAGCTCCAGCGGACGCTGGAAGAACGGGGTAAGCAGCGTATTGTCTACGATTGTGAGTAGTCCTTGCCGGCGGGCCCACGTACACACGGCTGACACATCCGTAATCATCATCAGCGGATTGGTCGGGGTTTCAATAAATACAGCCTTCGTATTCGGAAGGCGCGCCGCTTCCAGCGCATCAAGATCGTTTGTATCCACATAGGAGGCTGTGATCCCGTACTTGGACAGAATCCGCTCCAGCAGCCGGTATGTGCCCCCGTACAGATCCAGCGAGACCACCAGATGGTCACCATGCCCGAACAGTGCAAACACTGTGGTCAGCGCAGCCATCCCGGAGCTGCAGGCAAAGCCGGCGTCTCCTGATTCCAGCTCCGCAGCCGCCTCTTCCAGCACGGAGCGGGTTGGGCTTTTGGTGCGGCTGTAGTCAAAACCTGTGCTTTGTCCGAGTCTAGGGTGGCGGAATGCCGTTGCATTATAAATCGGATAATTTACTGCCCCTGTAGCGGGATCTTCCTGTGAGCCAATTTGCGCCAGTCTGCTTTCAATCCTAAGTTTCTCGTCCATCTGTAAGCCTCCTAAATGTGGTGTAATCATTTCTATATGGTGTGAAGCAGCTAACGTCTTCTCTTTTAAATAATCGGACCAATATCGTAAGGGGTCTCCTGGTATACATAGTAATTGAGCCAATTGGCAAACAATAAGTTGGCATGGGCCCGCCAGACGGCCGGCGGTGTGCGCTGCGGATCATCCTTTGGATAGTAATGCTTCGGCAGTGCGACATCCATCCCCTTGGCTGCATCCCGGTCATACTCCCATTTGAGGGAAAAAGGATCATATTCAGAATGACCGGTAACGAAAATCTGTCTGCCGTCATGTGTCGCTACCAGATAAATTCCGGCTTCCTCCGATTCGGCCAGAATCTGCAGATCCGGATTAGCGAGGATATCCTCACGGGAAATGTCGGTATGGCGGGAATGTGGAACATGGAACACTTCGTCAAATCCGCGCAGCAGCTTGACGTTATTATGGCTCAGGGTGTGCGGGAAAACTCCGAAGCATTTCTCGTCCAAGCTAACCTTGCGCACTCCAAAGTGGTGATACAGTCCTGCCTGGGCAGCCCAACAGATATGCATGGTCGAAGTAACGTTGTGTTTGCTCCATTCGAAGATTTCTTTCAGCTCTTCCCAGTAGTTCACATCCTCGAACTCCATCTGTTCTACCGGGGCGCCGGTAACAATTAATCCATCCAGACGGCGGTGGCTGATTTCGTCAAAGGTTTTATAAAAGCTCTTCAAGTGCTCTGCCGAAGTGTTCTTGGAGGTATGGGAGCTGGGATGCAGCAGAATCACATCAACCTGAAGCGGCGAGTTTCCGATTAGGCGCAGCAGCTGCGTTTCGGTTGTTTCCTTAGTCGGCATTAAATTCAGAATAGCGATTCTCAAGGGGCGGATGTCCTGGTGGAAGGCCTGGCTTTCATCCATTACAAAGATATTCTCCCCGGATAATACCTCTTTGGCCGGCAAGCTGTCGGGAATTTTAATTGGCATTGTTGTGTCCACTCCTTAACTGAATTTGAGTGCCGCTAATACGGCTTGTGTTTAAAATACAACCAAAAAAGACCTTTCTCGGGCGAGAAAGGTCATAGATTTGCAGTCATATGCGCCTCTCTCATCTGCCAGAGAACTTCTGCCGGGATTCAAATATCCCCTGCAAAGCTTCCGCAAGAATTAGCACCGTGCGTTCACACGCCGGTTGCCGGGTTTCATCGGGCTAGTCCCTCCACCTGCTCTTGATAAGATTTAGCTGTATTCAGTTAGAAAAATCTAAAATGTCAAACGTTGTTTTTCTTAAAATTCACTTTAAATCATGAACCTCCTTTTCGTCAAGCCCATACAATGCTAAAGAGCCCCTGAAAGTGAAAAGAATTTTGCTTGAAAGAGGCATACCCCGGCGTTATACTAGACAAGTGTTTCATACTATAAATGACGAAAAGAAGAGGTGAGAGAAGAATGGAAGGCGACCCGGGTGCGCAGTTAAGCGTGCAAAGTGAGCTACCACACAGGATTAACATCAGCTTGCCGGCGGCGGGAGCAGTTCTTCTTCATGCTCTCGAAACGTCATTTGGCCTTATTCGTTGATTGTACCACCGGCCAAGCTGATTTTTTTCTCTGTGCTTTAATTAGCATATCCCTGGAGAAGACTGGGGACAGAAGGAGTGAATCAGATGAAAATTCGGCAGGTGAACGCAGGAGTTTTTACAACTATTGAGGATATTGAAGAAACACTGACAGCCCCTACAGAGGGCTTCTACTGGATTGATGCGGATATTGAGGATTTGGAGCTGCTTCAGCCCTTATACAATCTGCATGACCTGGCCGTTGAGGATTGCCTCAGCGAAGAGGAGCAGCGCCCGAAGATTGAAATTTATGAAAGCCATTATTTTATAGTTGTCAACAGCATCCGTTTCGATGACGAGGAGATTTTCCTTCGTGCACTGAACGTGTTTCTCGGCAGACATTACATTATTACCGTCACCAAACAAAAGATCCATGAACTGCGTGTGCTGAAACCCATCCTGTGGGAGCAGGAGGTCAGCGAGCCGGACCGCTTCCTGTACCATCTGATCGACACTGTCGTGGATAACTATTTTTCCGTCGGCGACCGGATTGAAGTGCGGATTGAGAAGCTGGAGGAGGATATCCTTATGCATACCAAGAAATCGCATCTTAGCGAGATTATCGGTCTGCGCAGCGAAATACTCTGGTTGAAGAAGATGCTTGGACCGCAGAAAGAGGTTATCAACACCCTAAATAAAAAAGACCTCCGCCTGATTGATGACCAGCTGCAGAAGTATTTTAGCGACATTTATGAAAATGCGGTCAAAATCTCTGAAACCTTCGAGACCTACCGCGATCTTATGGGCAACTTACGCGAGGCGTACCAATCGAGTATTGCCAACCGTGCCAACGAAATTATGAGAGTATTTACAGCCATTACAACGATATTCATGCCGCTGACCGTAATTACCGGGATCTACGGGATGAACTTTGACAATATTCCCGAGACCCATTCAGAGTACGGCTACTATGGCGTTATTGCCGTTATGGTGACGCTCGGCTGCGGGATGCTGTTTGTTTTCCGCAAAAAGGATTGGCTATGAACAACAACGGACGAATACGCTAGGCGAAGGCACCGTTACCGCAAGGGAATGGAAGCCTTCGTCTTTTTGTTCAGAAGAAGCTGAATAGCATCTATTCTAATCTTCGTTAAGCATTGCCCATTGCTGAAATATTTGTAGGATCTCTTCTAAATTGTTCACTCCTCCTCTTCCCTGGAAAATATTATCGCTTACCTTGCCGTATACCCAGTCGACATCCGACCTGTCAATATTCAGCAGTTCAAAACCTTTATCCTCCAGTTCGGTTCCTCCCAAAAAAATGTCAACAGACCACCCGGGATTATCAAGTGTCGTAATACTGACAACCTGGCTGTGTTCCCAATCTCCGTCACATTGCCGTGAATACCACTCTTCAAGCCATTGTAAAACATTCATATATACAGCTCCAATCCAGAATATGTTCAGCGGCAATCCGCAAATTCCCTTTGATCATCTGCCTAAAGGTTAATGTTCATTACCCTGTTTGCATATTTTGTAATACAAATCGAAAAAAACCTAAGCGGAACTCTCTCCTGCAAGGGAGGAATCCCGCTTAGCTACAATTCTTTCGCTTAGGCAACTCCATTTCGCCTTGGCATCGAAAGCCTTATTCTAAAACCCCGTAGCCATTTCCACTCCGTTCTCCGTACCGCGCCGGAAACGGATCCGGATCAGCCGCAGCCGTTCATAATACATATCGAGCCCTTCGGCAGGTGAAAATTCCTCTCCGTACGCTTTATACAGCACAGGCTTCAGGAATGAATCGCCCAACAGTTCATAGGCGGTCCATATACTGTCCTGCTCGTTTGGTGAGATTCCCTGTAGTTCCAGCTCAATCAGCTTCTCCACGGAATATCCGTCCTTCTCCAGTTCTTCTACCGCTTCTATCACTTCACGGCGGCTAACGCCGCTCGTCGTTTTGAGCTGTTCCATTCCCAGGCCGTTTTCAATTCCCTGTAGCACTATGCGCCGCAGCCGCAGCCGTTCCAGCTGTTTCTTGTACTTAAGCTCTTTCTGCTTATAAAGCCATGAGCTGAAGGCCTCCTCTTCAACAGCCTCGTTGACCCAGCTCAGCGGATAACTGTGATCACGCGAAGCTCCCGAAGTAATGTTCAGCCATTCGGCCCCGTATTGCAAAGCCTTACCCTCGCCGACCCCCGGGATTTGCAGCAGTTCCTCCCGCGTGCGGGGAAGAAATGCGCTAAGCATCCGCAGCAGACGGTTACTGGCCAGAATATAAGGCGCTTTGCGTTCACTGGATGCTCTGCCCCTGCGCCAGGCGCAGAGCTCCTCATAAATGGCTTCGTTGGCGTGCTGTTCGCTGTAATGCTGCAGCTTGAGCTGCTCCTGATTACGGCTGTTCAGACCCTCTTCTTCATGGAATGCACCGTCGATTAACGGACGGTAGCCGTCCCCCATCTTTACCGCCAGCTCATGCCTGTATACACATAACATCTCATTCCATGAGCCGCCCTCATACCAAATGTTGTCGCTCAGCTCCTCGGCACCGGAAAAATCGCGCCAGCCCAGACTCCAAATGCCTTCTTCCTCGCCAATCCATAGCTGGGCAAACGCCTCCTGGTCTGCCCCTGACATTCTCGACAACCGGTTCATAAATACGATCTGCATCCCGATCCCTACCTTCCTCGTCTTACAGCAAGCATGATCGCGTCAACGCCGGAGCTTCCGATCTATAGAGCACGGCTGCTATATAGACCCTTGAACGCACAAAAAGCACCTCTCTCACGCTGAACGTGAAAGAGGTGCTCCCTCTTAAATGCTATACTGTTAAATCCTAGGATACCATAGATTGCCGAACAGTCAATCTCTTTTTGTGTTAGGCTCTGTCCAATGCCATTTTGGCTAATCCAAGCGCTCCGGACAGTCCGGCATTGTCTCCGAGCTGTGGTGAAACAACATAGTTGCCGATGCCTTCATTTAGCGCAGGATGCTGCACATAACCTCCCAGCAGCTCTTGCAGCTTGGCATGGATTAACGGGAACAGCTGACTTTGCTTCATGACACCGCCGCCCATAACGATCTTCTGCGGAGACAGAATAAGCACATAATTCATTAGTGCATGCGCCAGATAATGGGCCTCCATGGCCCAGGCCGGGTGATCCGCAGGCAGCTCGCCTGCCGGCTGGCCCCAACGGCTGCCGATCGCCGGACCTGCGGCCAGGCCTTCCAGGCAATCCCCATGATAAGGGCAAAAGCCGGCAAAGTTGTCCTCCGGATGGCGCGGCACCAGAATATGCCCCATTTCAGGATGAGATAAGCCGTGAATCAGCTCACCGCCGACCACTGCCCCGGCCCCGATGCCTGTGCCAACGGTAATATAAAGACAGCTGTCCAGCCCCTGAGCTGCTCCCCATTTGTATTCACCCAACGCTGCTCCATTCACATCCGTATCAAAACCGATCGGCACATTGAATTGTCCGCCTACGGCTCCTACCAGATTATATTGTCCCCAGTGAGGTTTCGGAGTCGTCGTAATATATCCATACGTAGGGCTTCCCGGCACCGGATCAATGGGTCCAAATGAGCCGATGCCGATGGCGCCGACTTGTTTATTGCCAAAATAGTCGATCACGAGTCCCATCGTCTCTTCGGGCGTTGTCGTTGGAAAGCTGACCCGGTCGATTATCGTCCCGTCCTCATTCCCCACTCCGCATACAAACTTCGTTCCCCCTGCTTCAATCGCTCCCAACAATTTCACTGCAGTGTTCCCCCTTCTCCATGAACGGCTGGCCGTTAACCGGCTCTACCGGTAGTTATATAATATTAAAGCGCTCTCTTGCCTTTATTATACGTGGGTTGCAGGGTTATGACAAGCGGTTGACATAGTTCTGTTTTCCGAAAAAAAAGGACATCACACGCTATCCCCTGTTTAACGGAGCTGCTGTTTTGTCCTTTGTCACAGCTGGTAAATATCTGGCTTACTTACGTTCATGATAGGCCCGGCATGCTGCGACAAACCGTGCGGCGGCCGGCAGATAAGAAGCCAGATGAATATGGGCATAAGCTGCCATCACATTGCCGCTTACATAACCTTCCGGCTGGCTGCCGCCCCTCCCTTTGCTCTCATACGCAAAGTTCCTCGGCTCTCCATGGTCATAACTCATGACGGAGTAATGAAATTCATGTCCGCGCAGCGTCTCTCCCTGCAGCAGCAGCAGGCAGTCCCGGATCGCGGTAACTTCCCGGTAACCAAGCGCCGCACGACGCTCCTGCATAACCGTATGAGCCGGAATAATCCCGGCCATCTCATGCAAGTTCCCGCTGCGGTCGGTCAGACTGCGTGCCAGTACCATATAGCCGCCACATTCGGCATAGAGCGGCATTCCGTCCGCCGCAGCTGACCGGATGCCGTTCAGGAAAGCCTTGTTCCCCGCAATCACGGAAGCGAACTCTTCGGGAAACCCGCCGCCGATATAGATTCCGTCCGCATCCGGCGGAATGCCCTCGCCGCGCAGCGGGCTGAATTCAGTCAGTCTTGCACCGGCGCGAATCAAAAGCTCCAGATTGTCGGTGTAATAGAAATTAAATGCCGCATCACGGGCAACGGCAAGAAACGGGCGGTAGCCGGCTGGTTCAAGGGACGGAGGGATGGGGTGAACTGGCGGCTCGTGGCTGGCTGACGCAAGTGACGGAGGGATGGGAAGATGGCTGTTTGGAGATACGGCATGGGATCCCGCCTTAGATTCGCTGCCGGTTGTCGGCTGGTCTGGCCGCTCGGAAGCCGCTCCCCGTTCACCTACCACACCCCCGGAAAGGTGCAAATCGGGAGCAGGATTAGTTGGCAATCCCGTTTCCGCGATGCCTGCCGGTTGATCTTCACGCAGGCAACCGGACGCCGCCGCCGGGTAGTCTTCAGCGGACGTCCCGCCCTGTGACGGGTTGCCAAACGGGGGGATTTCTGCCAGCGAGATCTCCGGTAAGAGGAGCGGATGCCGCAGCGGGGGCGCTGCTCCGGCAAGCTGCAGCAGCGCCGGGAGGTTGGTGCCCTCCGCCAGCAGATCGGCGGCACGGTCGAACAAGGGCTCCAGCTCCCCCCGCTCAACGGCAGGCAGCAGGCCCAAATGCCGCTCCGGAATGTCGAGCCCGCTATCCCGCAGCAGCCAGCCCAGCACGGGAATTCCGCAGGCGGCTTCAATCGCCGCCTTCACCGTCTGGTAATGGCTGGCACTCCCACAGCGGTTTACAATAACCGCGGCAATACGTACGCGCGGCTCCAGCTGCTGGAAGCCCAGCACTATTGCCGCCGCACTGCGGCCCATGCTGCGGACATCAAGCACCAGCAATACCGGACTGTCTGTCAGGATGGCGATCTCGGCGGTTGAGCCGGTTAGCCCTGTCGCTTCTTTGCCGTCATACAGCCCCATGACCCCTTCGATCACCGAAAGATCCGCTTCCGCTGAGGAGCGCAGAAAGTACTCCAGCAAATACTCGCCTGAGGTCATCCATGAATCAAGATTCCGGGGTGAACGTCCGGTGACAGCGGCATGATAGGCCGGATCAATGTAATCCGGGCCGCATTTGAAGCCCTGTACATTCAGTCCCTGCCGGGCAAACGCCCGCATCAGCCCAAGTGTTACCGTCGTTTTTCCCGAACCGCTGCCTGTACCGGCTACAAGGATGCGGGCACGCCGCTGCAACGGAAGCCCGTCTCCTTCCCGCTCATACATCTGCATTTGCCTCCCCTCTGTCAAAAATAACCCTGGCCACAGCAATCGTCACATTGCCGCTTTTTTTCTTGGGCAAAAGCAAATCCTTCGCACCTGAAGACAAAAGGGCTGCAGGCTCGCAAACACCATAGGCTCCGGTCGCCTTGAATACGATCTCCGACGGCTGGTCCAGCGGAACCGTATTCAGCTGCTCCGGCGGATATAAAGCCAGCTCCCAGCCGTGCTTGGCGCACAAAGCGAGCAGGCCGGCTTCATCGCCTTTGATCCCGGCAGTGGCCGCGTTTCGCACGCTTAGGAGAGACAGCCCCAGCTGTGCAAGGGTTTCCGCCACCACCGCTTCCAGCTCCGCCGCCGAAGTGCCGCGGTTGCAGCCCAGGCCGAGCACCAGGCTGCGCGGACGGTACACTACGGTCCGTTCCGGCAAAGCCGCCGCTTCCGGCGCTTTCAGCAGCCGGTCGGTTACAACAATTGCTGCGCTGAAGGAAGCCGCGCGCATTTCAGCCATATCCCCGCAGAGCTGCACATGCTCGGGCAATGCCGCTCCAGGGTGCAGCCAGCCGCACTCCCCATGCTCCTGCAGGAAGGCTACCCGCTCGCCGTTCACCAAGGCGGCACTCACCGCCTTCATGTGTGTGAAGCTCTCCGGCCGCCAGCCGAATTCACGGCCGAGCAAATCCGCCGCGAACGTCCCCTGAACATCCGAGGCGGTTGTGATCACGGGATGGCTGCCCAGCAGCCCGGCAATCTGCAGCGTCAGCCTGTTGGCCCCGCCCAAATGACCGGAGAGCATGCTGATTACATGTTCTCCGCGTTCGTCAATCACGATGATGGCGGGGTCGGTTTTTTTATCCTGCAGTAAAGGCGCAGCTAATCTTACCGCTGCGCCAAGCGAGAAGAAAAGAATCAAAGCCTCATAACGTCGGAATAGAACCGGCAGCAGCTCTTTTAGGGGCTCAGCAAATATCCGGCGTTCCCCCGGTATCTCTTCAAGCTCCCCGCTGTACTTGGCGTAGCAGAACACTTCGGTACCGCTCAGTTGCTCCCCCAGCGTCAGTGCAAGCTTAATGCCGTTACGTGTAATGGCGATAGCCGCATATTTCTTATCCATGATTGCCGGTCCCTTCCCGGCAGCCGTGGGTAAACGTCTTGTCGTACAGCTTTGAGCGGTGAGCATCACAGTCGACCAGCCCGGGATCCAGTGCCCAGCCGGCCAGAATCATCGCATGCATCGTAATGCCCGCTTCACGCAGGTCAGCCTCCAGTTTCTCTACCGTTGTCCGCAGAATCTGCTGATCCGGCCAGGTGGCCCGTTTGACCACAGCTACAGGCGTGTCCGGACTCCACCCGGCGGCGAGGAATTCCTCCGCCGCATGTCCGGCCAGTGAAGCGCTGAGGAACAGTGCCACCGTGCAGTGATGGCTGGCCAGACGGCGCAGCTGCTCGCGCTCGGGCACGGGCGTACGTCCTTCGGCACGGGTCAGAATGACCGTCTGCGTCAGCTCCGGCACCGTCAGCTCCGCGCCAAGCGCCGCCGCTGAGGCAAAAACAGAGCTGACACCCGGCACGATCTCATAGCCGACGCCGCACAGCTTCAGCAGCGACATCTGCTCCAGGATCGCTCCATACATCGAGGGGTCGCCTGTGTGCACACGGGCTACGCTTTTGCCGGCCTGCACTGCTTCTGCCATCAGCTCCACCTGTCGCTCCAGATCCATCCCTGAGCTTTGCAGCACCTCAGCACCGGGCTTCGCGCTGGAGATCAGCTCTTCACTGACCAGCGAATCGGCGTACAATACGAGATCGGCCGAGCGCAGAATACGGCTGCCCTTAACGGTAATCAGCTCTGGATCGCCGGGTCCTGCCCCGACGATGTAGACCTTAGGTTCCAGCTGTGCTTCCGTCATTTGCTCACCACCATCAGACTCAAATACTCCAGATCCGAGCCGCGCAGCTCGCGGGCATCCCGCCAGACGGTCTCATAGGGAGAAGTCACCTTGGTGACAACGGACGCTTTTCCTCCAAGACCCAGTTCATCCAGCACCTCCAGCACCAGATCAAGCACCTTCGCCACCTTAAGGAACACTACAGTATCATGATGCAGCAGCGCTTCCTTCAGCGCCTCACGGTCTTCGGTAGCCGGAATGATACCCACCCGCTGGTCACCGTCGGCAAGCGGCTGTTCGAGTGCCGCAGCAGCACCCAGCACCGAAGAAATTCCGGGAACCGATATAATCGGCACAACGGGATGCTGCTCTTGCATTAAACGGGCCAGATGAATAAAGGTGCTGTACAGATTGGGGTCACCCTCCGTCACAAAAGCAACATCATTGCCAAGGCGCAGCTCATTCCAGCACAGCTCTACAGTCCAGCGCCACCCGTTCTCCAGCTGCACAGGGTCCTTGGTCATTGGAAACACAAGTCCCAGCATGACCTTTTCGTCCTCATTTACATAGGTGTCGACGATCTCCTGGGCATAGGATTTGCCGCCTTTTTTGGCAGCCGGATAGGCGATCACCGGACATTCTTTCAGCAGACGGCAGGCTTTGACCGTAATCAGCTCCGGGTCCCCGGGACCGACACCCACTCCATACATGGTACCTACAGCCAGCAAGGCAGCGTTAGACTCAATTACATTCTCGGCCTCCAGCTGGCCGTCAATAAACTCATACTCTTCCATAGCCGTTTGGGCCATCGCTTGGGCTGTCTCTTCACCGGCAATATTCTGCCCGCTTGAGGGTACTAGCTGCGGTTCCGCTTGATTGTTTGTCATCTCCAGTTTCTCCTTTTATTGAGCTGTATGTTTACTTGGATATATCCTTTGGTCATCACTACCTATGGCAGGAGGGGATTTATGCTGCGACAGTTTCGTGTATGTACGGCATGGCATTTTGCGGCTCAGGAATGCATACAAGAGTTCAGTTTGGCACGCACGGGTGCACGTATGGACTGAAGCTATTAGTGACTAAATCTGGTAGTGACTAAATCTGGTAGTGACAAATCAGATATGGAATAATATTCCATGTGCTTCGCTTTAGATTGCCGATTGCATATCCGGACGATAGTCAGTTGATTCCCTTGCAGCTGCTGGATGCAGCACTCAGTTTCTCAAGGGGAGGACTGGCACAGAATGCTTGGTCCATCGCTTATGATCCGAGCAACTGGTAGCTACGCGGACTGGAGAGGCGCTATTTGCAGATTTCTTGTTGTTTTTCGCTCTTCTCGGACTCCAGAGACGTTATTCGCATCATTTATCTCCATGATACAGCCCAAGCGAGGAAATAGCGGCGCTGGGGTCCGTTTACTTGGAAAACTATGGCTCATTGATAAAATAACGTCGCTGGGGTCCGCCTCTGCACGTAGCTGTCTTCGTGATGTTACCTTCTTCGCACCGTGGCTATCTAGTCGTCCTCGTATTGATGTCTTCTTCGCATCGTAGCCGTCTAATCGTCTTCGTATCGCTATCTTCTTCGCATCGTAGCCGCATTCACAACTTTATCTTTTTCGCACCGAAGCCGCTGTACCCCTCATACCTATCTCCCGCTGCCCTGCAGCGTTCAACAGTTAAACCGTCTTATGGCCGCTGACCACATAGACGGGGTTCATCCCTTCAAACCGGGTCATGCCAAGAATCGGTTTGCCCCGTGAGGCCTGCAGCATCGTTACTTCCGGAGCAAATCCGGCGAGTGCCAGCGCCTCCATGCTGTTATGCAGCGTCTCAATCGTGATGGCTCCCACAACGATCCGCCCTCCGGGCCGCAGCCGGGCTGCACTATGTGCAATTATAGCTGCCAGCTCACCGCCGCTGCCGCCGATGAACACGGCGTCCGGGTCTGGAAGCTTATCCAGCCCCTGCGGGGCTTTGTCATGGATAATTGCAAAATCTGCACGAAACTTCCGCCGGTTGGCTTCAATGTTGGGCAGATTGTCTGCCCCTTTTTCCAGGGCATAGACCCTGCCAAGACGGGCAATCCGCGCACATTCCACCGCTACTGCACCGGAGCCGGAGCCGATATCCCAGACAATCGCATCCTCGGACAGATTCAGCTCCGACAGGACAAAAGCGCGGACCTCCCGTTTGGTAATCAGGCCCTTTTCCGGCTTCCGCTGCTGGAACACCTCATCGGGATATGCGAATCCGCGCCGCACCTCCACCGTACTTCCCGGCTTCCGCCGCAGAATTACCACATTTAGTGCCGCAAATTCCGCCAGCTCCAGCGCCTCCAGTTCCCAGAACCGGCAGACCTCTTCCGGGCCGCCCAACCGCTCGCAGACATAAGCCTCATACTCCATCATGCCAAACTCCCGCAGGTAAGCTGCAATCCGCGCAGGAGTATTGACTTCATCCGTCAAAAGAGCAATCTTCTGCCTGCCGTCAATCCGCTGGGCCAGCCCGTTAATCGTCCTGCCGTGCAGACTGATAAGCTCTGCATCCTGCCAGCTGTCACCCAGCCGGGAAAAAGCAAGCTGCACACTGCTGTAATGCGGAATCACTTCGACCTGCTCCGGCCCGAACCTCTTGGCAAGGTAGCCGCCAATCCCAAAAAACAGCGGATCCCCCGAAGCCAGCACAGCAATACGTTTTCCCGCTTTCCACAATCCCTCCAGCTTGTCGGCAAAAGGCTTTAGCCCGCCCTGCAGCGTGATCTTTTCCCCATCGTACCGGCTGAAAAACGACAGTTGCCTCTCCCCGCCGAGCAGTACCTCACTCTCCTGGACTTTTCTCAAGCTACCCGGCGTCAGCCCGCCTGCGCCATCCTCGCCGATACCGATGATATAAATTACATTAGCCACAGATTTCCGCCCTTCCCAGCACTCGGCCTTTCATCGTGATCAGCACCATTTCTACCGTCATCTCCCCATTCATGTGAATCAGGCAATGTCTGCAGGCATGAAGGCATAATTGTTCAAAAAAAGCGTAATTCCCGGCTGCCGTCATCATGTCCACAACCTGCGAAGCCGTATTGGCGGCAGCAATCTCCTGCACCAGTTCTTCGTCAGCCCCGGCTTCGGACGCTACTTGGGACAGGAAACCGAAATCAACCGGCGCATTTTTCGAGTGAATCAGCATGGCTCCCTGTGCTACTTTGGAATATTTGCCTGCCATGCCGACAAGCGTCACCTTGCTGAATCCATAAGCTTTGGCATGGCTGAGAGAGAACCCCACGTATTCGCCCATCTGAATAAAAGCTTCCTCCGGAAGCTCAGGGAACATTGCCATGGCATATTTTTCACTGCTGCCGCCGGTAGTGAGGATCAGCCCCCTGTTCCCTGTAGCAGCTGCAACCGATATCGCCTGAACCACACTCGCCTTATAGGCTTCAGTGGAGAACGGTGTAACCACTCCCCTTGTGCCGAGTATCGAAATACCGCCTACGATGCCCAGGCGCGGATTGAGTGTCTTGAGCGCAATGGCTTCGCCTTCGGGCACATTGATTACCACCCGCAGTCCCCGGGCGGCGCTATGCTCTTCCAGCACCTCGGATACAGCTTCCAGAATCATACGACGGGGCACCGGATTGATCGCGGCTTCTCCTACCGCTACCGGCAGCCCCGGCTTCGTTACTCTGCCGACGCCCCGCCCGCCGTCAATCTCCACACCGGGATGTTCGAGCCAACTAACAGTGGCCTCGATCCAGGCCCGGTGAGTGGCATCCGGGTCATCCCCGGCATCCTTCACCGTGGCACAGGTTGCCATGGAATCATCCTGACGCTGCCATCCGGTCAGTTCGAAGGTATGCCGGAATCCCGCCGGCAAGTAAAGCTCCACTCTCTCCGGCGCATCACCGGTGATCAGGAGGAGTGCCGCGCCTTTGGCTGCGGCGGCAGCACAGGCGCCGGTGGTATAACCCCGGCGCATAGGTTTCGAAGAGGTCTCCTCAGTCATGCCGATCCCTTCTTTGCTGTATGTTATGGGCTTGCTTGGTTCACTAGATTTTAACTTAGTCCTTCTGTGCTTCTGTGCTTATTGCTGCTTCTTAGCTTCTTAGCACTCTTAGCACTCTTAGTGCTCTTAGTGCTCTTAGTGCTTCTTAGTGCTTCTTAGTGCTTCTTAGTGCTTCTTAGTGCTTCTTAGCGCTTCTTAGCGCTTCTTAGTGCTTCTTAGTGCTTCTTAGTACTTCTTAGTACTTCTTAGTATTTCTTAGTACTTCTTAGTGCTTCTTAGTGCTTACTTGGCGTTACTTTTCACTTGTGGTCTGTGCATGTTCTACTCTCTGTTTGGCTCTCATTAATTCGCTTCTTCTTGTCTTGACTTGGCTTGACTTGGCTTGGCTTCTTTCTTCTTAGTTAACGACTTCTATGTTTATTTATTCTTTATTCGTATAAAAACCTACCCTTTACTGCTACCGGCCAGATTCCTGTTGTTCAGTATCCTGCCGGACAGCCAGCAGGCTTAAGGCATTCACCGCTGCAACAACGACCGTACTGCCGCCTTTGCGGCCTATATTCGTAATGTAGGGAATGTCCAGCTTGCGCAGCTCATCTTTGGATTCCGCGGCGGATACGAAGCCTACGGGCATGCCGATAACGAGTCCGGGCTGGGCCGCTCCTTCTTTTACCAGACGAATCAACTCCAGCAGCGCCGTGGGCGCATTGCCGATAACATATATCCCGCCGGGGGCTTCGTTGCAAGCTTTGCGCGTCGCGACAATTGCCCGGGTCGTCCCCAGCATTTTGGCTTCTTCGATGACATCCGGGTCGGAAATATGCACCCTGACATCTCCGCCGTATTTATGTATCCTTTCCTTGGCGATACCGGCCTCTACCATCCGCACATCGGCAATGATCGGCTTGCCCTGCAGGATGGCAGCTATACCCGCTTCAATCGCCCGGGGATGAAACATCAGACTCCGCCCCAGCTCGAAATCGGCAGATGCGTGGATGATCCGCTGCACCACCGGATACTGCATAGCGTTAAAATAATGTACTCCCAGTTCCTTCGTGATCATTTGAAAGCTCAAGCTTTCAATTTCCTGCGGCTGCACCGTCAGCGGTTTGAAATCCGTCCCAAAGTCCACGCCCATTCCCCTTTTCATAATTCAATAGATGTTTCTACATCGTTTCATTCATGCACCGCCAGTACTGCTTTTACCGCACCTGCTATCTCATCCATTGCATGATAGACACTGCCAAAATCGCAATAAGGCGTGTCTGGACGCGTTATCAAAATGACATATAGCCCCATATCCAGTGCAGCATGCAGCTTCTCATCAAGAGATCCCTCTGCGCCGCTCTCCTTAGTGATCATGACCTGCGTGCCGTATTGCCGGTACATCGCTTCGTTCATTCCCCTTGAAAAAGGTCCCTGCATCCCAATAATATTCCGCTGTTCTATCCCAAGCGCAAGGCATTTATCGATGTTCTCCAGGCAGGGAAGCAGCCTGACCGTCAGGCGTACCTCCGGATCGCCGAGCAGCTGCTCCGCAAAAATCTCCAGTGTCTTCCCACCGGTGGTCAGCATGACCGAGCCTTTTAATTGTTTTGCTTTGCGGGCCGCAGCTTCATAAGAATCTACACAGATCAACCGGGGATGACTGTCATAATGAAGGCTTCGCCGCTCGTAGCGAAAATAGGGCAGCCCCAGCGCTTCCGCAGCAGCCATTGCATTGGCATGCGCCTCAAGTGCAAAGGGATGGCTTGCGTCTACTACAACACTGTAATTCCCCTCCTGCAAAAAGGAGATCATTCCCGGGCTGTCCAACCTGCCAACCGCAGTCCGTATTGCGGCTGCTTCAAGCCGCTCCGCTGCACTTGGCGTTACAACAGAAGCCACCAGCGGTAATCCGTGAGATGAAAAAGTCAGTGCTAATTCCCGGGCATCACTCGTTCCGCACAACATAAATATCATAGCGTTCAGAATTCCTTCGGTCCTTTGGCCGAAGATACTGTCTGTACTGAAAGGTCCCGCTGACGCGGCTGTATCTTGCCTTCCGTACCCATCTCGGAGTGATGCTCCTGTGCATGCTGCCCGCTGCAGCACTGATGCCCATGAGCCGTATAATTATGCCCACATTGCCCGTGCTCGTGATTATGATCTTCCTCACCATGATGGTGATACTCATGCTCGTGATTATGATCTTCTCCATGAAGATGATCATGTCTGTGATCATGTCCGTGGTCTTCCCCATGATGATGATCATATCTGTGGTCATGGCCGTGATCTTCCGCATGATGATGGTGATGCCCGTGTTCCTCTTCATCACCTTCCTCACCATGGTGGTGGTGGTGATGGTGGTGTGCGGCCGCCTCAACACGGTATTTACAGTTATCGCAGTTGGCGAAGGATTGGCCTTCCAATGTCTCTTCAATTCGCTCCGCAAGCATGTCGGACAGCAGCGGGTGAGACCCAAGATAACTGCCTTGCTCCACCTCGACCTCCGGATGCCCGGCAGCGAACTGCGAGATGATATCAGAAAACTGCTTCATCAGCACTCCGGTGAAAAGCAGGTACGGCAGCACCACAATTTTACGCGCACCCAATGCCAGACAACGTTCCAGCCCCTCGGGCAGCGAGGGTTTGGCAATGGCGATAAAGCAGCCCTCTACGCTTTTATAAGCAGTCCTTTCCCACAGCAGGCGGGTCAGCTTATAGAAATCACTGTTGGCATCAGGATCGCTGCCTCCACGGCCCATAACAAGAATAATGGTGTCTTTGTCCTCCACTTTCGAGGTGTTCATCTCAACTGCAGCAATGCCTGTATTGCCAGCTACGGAGACAGAAGATGCTACCCACGGACCCGCGTCATTCGCATTCCCCCCCGATGTCAGCATCTTGTCTTCCGGCTGGTCCGGCTGTCTCCACGCAGTTGCTTCTGCGATCCGGTCCAGCAAAATATCCACCGCCCGCTCCTGCACGCCGACCGGACGTCCGTACACAAATTCCACGCCCGGATACTTTAGCTTCGCCTGGTCCATGGCCAGCGGAATGTCCAGCTTGGAATGGCCAGCCGCGAACAAAATAATCGGCACCACGTAAACTGTCGAAGCGCCTCCCTTTACACAAAGCGCTATGCCCTCAGCAATCGAAGGCGAAGCCAGTTCTATAAAGCAGGTTACAAAGGTCAGCTCCGGCTTGCGGGCGGCAAGCTCACTTGTGAATTTCCGCAGCTCATCGTTGCCCTCCGTTACCCGGCTGCCGTGTCCTACGAGCAATACTGTTTTCATTCGTTGTGCCCCCCCTGCTGAAAAAATGTATAAAACCGTTCATTGATTTTGCCCTGCGAACCGTATCGCAGGGCAATCGCTGTAACTGCGGCTATGAGCTCATCTTCATTCATTCCTTCACGGACCAGGCTGCCTGCATGTGCGCCTCGTCCGACCTCTTCCCGCCAAGGTACAGCTCGAAGCTGCCCTTGGAGTACACTATACCGATATCCTCCAGCACAGCTGAGCTGCAGGCCATGCCGCAACCGGCTACACCGATCTGAAGCTCCCGCGGCACCGGCCGTCCGTGGAGCAGCTTATGAAGGCGGATAGCTGCATTAAGTCCGTCTTCCTTTCTCAATTCACAGAAGCCGCACGTTTTCACTCGCACAAAATCCCCCGGCAGGCTCACATTCAGCCCGGCCTTTGCCAGCCGGTAAGCCTTATCCTCCTGCTCAGCCCCACTGCTGCGCAGCAGAAAATGTCCGTCCCGCGTACACACCAGCTGACCTTCATCACCTGCAAGCTCCGCAAGCAGCGCCATCTGTGCGCCGCTATATCTGCGGCTGCCAAGTGCCGGCGAAACCTCCAGTTCGGAGGCTTCGAATTGCGCCGCCGGCGAAACGGCGGAAGCAAAAGCCTTAGGCAGCTCCGTCCGGGCCGCTGCAGAAGCAGCTCCGCTCTCCGCAGCAGCTGCGCTGCCCATAGGGCCAGCAGCGTTATTCACCTCTGCTGCGGCCTCTGCTGCGGCCTCTGCGGCAACCGCTGCCGCAGCCAGCGACCACGGCTCTGCAGCTGTCCGCAGCCGCTCATGCGGCTTCAGCGCCTGCGTCTCGGCGCCAAGACTGTACTTGCGCTCATAGCCGCGCGGCGTCACCATCAGACCTTCATAGACGGTAGTCGCGGAGTTGCCGACCACAACTGTGGAGAGCATGCCGATCTCATGCTCCAGCATATCCTGCAGCGTAGTTACAACCGTCTGCTGGCGGTCACGGTAGGCACTTTTGACAATGCCAACCGGCGTGGACGGATCGCGGTAGCGAAGCAAAATGCTGCGGGCTTCCTCAATCTGCCGCTTCCGTTTGCCGCTACGCGGATTATAGAAGGCAATTACAAAATCCGCCGCACCCGCCGCATCGACACGCGCCGCGATGCTCTCCCACGGCGTTAGATGATCGCTCAGGCTGATCGTGCAGGCATCATGCATAATCGGCGCTCCCAGCAGTGAGGAGCAGGACTGGATCGCTGATATTCCGGGAATCACCTCCACTTCCACACCGCCCGCACGCTTCCAGCCCCGTTCGATCAGCACCTCGTACACCAGTCCTGCCATCCCGTACACACCTGCATCCCCACTGGAAATGACCGCAATGCTCTGTCCCGCTTCCGCCCTGCGCACCGCTTCCTGGGCGCGGCTAACCTCTTCCGTCATACCGGTGCCGACAATTTCCTGATGCTTCAGCAGCGGCTTGATCAGCTCTACATAGGTGTTATAGCCGATAACAGCTTCACTTTCCTCAAGCGCAGCCAGTGCGCGGCCTGTAATATGCTCCAGGGCACCGGGGCCAATGCCGATAATCAGCAGCTTTCCTTGTTTTTCCATCCTTTTTCCCCCGTCCACAAAATAACCTGATTTCATGCTTCCCCTGCTGCTTGCTACAAGACTCTATATCTAGCAGATGCTTCTGCCAAATCAGGTACATTCACATCTGTCATAGTCGTAATCATTCTATTTAATTTCCCGCTTCAAAATGGCTTTGAACTCTTCTGCATTCCGGGGAGCAGCCTGCCCGGCAGTCAAACGGCCGGGCAGGCTATGCCATAAATCAGCGAGCAGCGGCAGGTCAAGACCGAGCGCCCGCAGGTCTTCCCCGTCTGCAAGAATATCCTCCGGCGATCCGGCTGCCCGGCAGATTCCTTTATCCAGCACAATGATCCAGTCCGCCCAGCGGTAGGCTAGATTCATATCATGCGTCGCCATGACCACCGTGGTGCCCTTGGCAGAAATGCTTTCAAGTCCCGCAAGCAGCTGTCTCTCGGAGAGCGGGTCCAGATAGGAGGTCGGCTCATCCAGCAAAATCAGCTCCGGCTCCATCGCCATAACCCCTGCGAGCGCCGTGCGCTTTTTTTGGCCCAGACTGAGCTGATGAACCGGCTTATCTTGCAGAGCCAGCAGATTCAGCTGCTCCAGCACTTCCAGGCAGCGCTT
Source organism: Paenibacillus sp. FSL L8-0340 (assembly GCF_038593145.1). Classification (NCBI taxonomy): domain Bacteria; kingdom Bacillati; phylum Bacillota; class Bacilli; order Caryophanales; family Paenibacillaceae; genus Paenibacillus; species Paenibacillus sp. FSL L8-0340. The sequence goes on along the minus strand of NZ_CP151967.1, from coordinate 2,016,309 downwards.
CTGAATAGCGGCCTCATCCATGCCTGTCCCCCGCAGCCCGAAAGAGATATCCTCGATAGGCGTACTAAGAATCAGCTGTTGCTCGGGGTCCTGAAAGACGAGGCCCACGCGGCGGCGCAGGGCGGCCAGCTCTTTTTTGGAATAGGCCAATGGGGTGCCGCCCTGCAGCACCCTGCCTTTCTGCGGACGCAGTACGCCAACCGCATGCAGAAACAAGGTTGATTTGCCGGAGCCGTTGTGGCCGAGCACTGCTGTTTTTCGTCCTTTGGGGATGGAGACAGTCAGCTCCCGCAGCGCAGGTTCCGCCGTGTCCGGATAACTGTAGGCGACCCCCTCAAAGACCAGGCTATATTCGTTATTCATTGCAATCTCCTTACTCTTGTTCAGTCTCCACTTCTACTCCTGCCGTTGGCTGATTCCTGCATCAGGTAATCACCTGCTCCGCAAGATCCATAACTGAGCGAGCAGCAACAGGGAAATACCAACGCAGGCCTGAACCGCGAATCTGCGCGGCACCGGGCGTGACACGTAAGGCGGCAAAATAATCTCACCCATGTACCCCCGGGTTATTAGCCCCTGCGACAGCCCATAGTAGCGGTGCATCGTATTGGCAAACAGCGAGCCCGCCATTCCCGCAACTTCCCGCAGTTTGGCCACCCGTCCTCTTCTGCCGCCGCGCAGCCGCCGCGCCAGCATCATTCCATGTGCTGTATCGCTCAGCAGGAACAGAAAACGGTACATAATCAGCATGAGCTCCAGTACGATCTGCGGCATGCGCAGCCTGCGGAGTACCTGCAGCAATTCTCCGAACGGTGTTGTAAATATGATAAAAAAGCAGCAGGTCAGGCAGGCCAACACACGCGCCAGCAGCAACCCTGCCCGGTGCAGCCCCTCCGCCGTAATGTATAGCGAAAGAGTCGAAGCCGGGAGCTGCAAGGACATTACCGTCTCACCGGCAGTTGGAAGGCCAATTTCAAGCAACAGGGCCGGCAGGCTCAGACAAAAGAACAAAAGTGCCGTACCAAACAGCAGGCCGTAGGCACGCAGCGGGATTTTGGCGTACAGGACGCACCACACACTCATCCAGCCGGCAACCACAAGCTGCAAGGCCGGATGAAGCGCATAGGAAAGGATGAACATGAACGCTGCGAACAGGCTTTTCCACATCGCGGGCAGCTGCCTCAGCGCATTGCTATAGGATAACGCATCAATTCTTCTGATCATTAAGCTTGCGCCGGTCCTGTCTGCCTTTCAGCAGGCCGATGGAATAGCCAATCACTCCGGCCCCGATCGCCGCCTGCAGCGCGAACAGCATGCTTTCCATTTCGCCGGGCAGCTCCGTCAGCGGTTTGAACCAGGGCTCATAACCGGGATCAATCTCTGTAATTACACCCTCTGCGGCATCGTCAGCCCCGCCGAATTCCCCGTTCACCAGCAGCAGAGGCAGCACCACCAGCAAAATCACCGCCAGTAGCATCAACCCATTTTTCCACTTATTGCTCATCACAGACTTCCTCCCTTGGTTTGCCGTTTCAGCAGCGACAGCTCATTCGGACTGTAGGATTTCAGCCAGTTCCAGAGCAGCACGGTCAGCAGCCCCTCGCTGATGGCGAGCGGAATCTGCGTCACGGCAAAAATACCGCCGAACTTAATCAGAGAAGCCAGCACACCTCCGTCTGCTGCCGGAAAAGCCACTGCAAGCTGAACCGAGGTCACCACATACGTCATGAGATCGGCCACTGCCGCCGCCATAAAGACAGCCAGCTTTTCACGTCCATTCACCTTCATCAGCAGCTTATAGACCGCATACCCGGCAAAAGGACCGGCCACCGCCATCGAAAATGCATTCGCTCCAAGTGTCGTTATCCCCCCGTGTGCCAGCAGCAGCGCCTGAAACAGCAGCACAACAGACCCGATTACGCTCATCGGCAGCGGCCCCAGCATTACAGTACCAAGTCCCGTTCCTGTAGGATGGGAGCTGCTTCCGGTTACGGAAGGCATTTTGAGTGCTGACAATACAAAGGTAAATGCACCCGCCAGCCCAAGCAGCAGCTTCAGCTCCGGGTTGTCCTTGGTCATTTTCTTCAGCTTAAGGACTCCAAGGGCAAAAAACGGCAGAAATGCCCCCCACCAGAATACGGCCCAGCCTACCGGCAGAAAACCCTCCATAATATGCATCGCGTTGGCCGTGCCCGGCTCATTCAGCAAAAAATAAACGGTAAATCCGGCAATGAGTGCAGCAAAACTCCAAAACTTGCGTTTGTTCATGCTTTTCCCTCCATGGATTCGTCATTTTGTGCCGCATCAAATCAAAAACTCCCGCCCCGGGGGGTGGGAGTGCTATGTACGTCATCAGATATGTAAGAGATGGTGGTCCCGCTGCAACAGCGAAGAATTCGCAGAATTGTAATTTGGGGTAGCTGAAGCTGGCACTTGCTCTGCACCAAATCTTCAACATCCACCGTCTCCAAAAATGCATGCCTTCATCTCTTTAACCAATTCGTACACCGCTCCTATCCGCGTAGAGTCGTGGTGCGCGCAAACAAGGTAGGTCTCCTGGCTCGGGATCATAACGCCTTCCTTCGTCTTCCCCGGCTGTTTGCCGAGTGACATGCTGAAGTTCAGCTCTTCCTTACAGTGGCGGGACCGCTCGGGATTTGCACCCGATTCCCTGTTACCCCTTGTAGTTACAAGGGCACCTTGTCTTATCGCTAATTTATCCTGTACATTATAGTGGACTTCGCCGGGGGGTGTCTGTGATAAAAGTGGAGCGGCAAAGTTCTCCAGCACACCATCCGGTGGACCCTACGGGTTGTAAGAAATTCATTTAAGTAATATAATCATTAACTATATAACTTGAATCCGGAGGCGTACCCAGAAAATGAAACTTGATCTTACCGAAGATTCCCTGCCGGTGTACGAGGCGCTCTCAAGCGCTGTACGTCTGCGAATGCTGCAGCTGCTCGCTGTTCAGCCCATGAACGTAAAGGAATTGGCGGGAGCGGTCAAGCTGAGCAGTGCCATTATGACAATGCATGTGCGCAAGCTGGAAACGGCCGGACTGATCCGCACCCATATGGCCCCCGGACGAAGCGGACTGCAGAAGATTTGTTCTCTTGCCGCTGAAGGGGTGGAGATTATCTTCCCACTCCAGGCCAAAGCAGAGCGCAAGGGTCACAGGAAAGAAATACCGGTCGGACATTATTCCGACTTTGAGATAGAGCCCACCTGCGGGCTGGCCACTACCGAGCATATCATCGGCAGCTTCGACGATCCGCGTTATTTCTGGGATATGGAGCGGATGAATGCCGGAATTCTCTGGTTTGGCAAAGGGTATGTCGAATACAAAATACCCAACTTCCTGTTATCCAGCCAACAGCCGGAGGAGCTCATCATTACGATGGAGATAGCCTCCGAAGCACCGTCAACCAATAATAACTGGCCTTCGGATATTGCATTCACGCTGAATGGCCAGAAGCTAGGGTATTGGACTAGCCCAGGCGATTACGGAGACAGCCCGGGGAAATATACCCCTGCCTGGTGGCCCGCGTACACCAATCAATACGGCCTGCTCAAGCAGCTGCGCATTACTCCAAAAGGAACCTATATGGACGGCTTAAAACTCTCCGACATTACGCTGGAACAGGTAGCAATCCGCAACAAGCAGTGGACCTTCAGGCTCTCGGTGGAAGAGGATGCCGAACATATCGGCGGGCTCACCTTATTCGGCAAAGGCTTCGGCAATTACAACGAGGATTTGGTCGTAGAGCTGTTCTATACCGATGGATTCAATAGTGCTGACGCGGATAAAACGGATACAGCAGCAAGGACTGACAATGGGAATGGAACAGTTTCCTAATCAAGCGAAGCCTTCACTGTAAAGTCCGCACATATATTCTTCTCTTCTCACATAAACGCCCCCATCCCTCGCGGTATTGCATCCACGAGTGATGAGGGCGTTTAAAATTTCAGTATGCCTGGGAATCCATGGGCTTCTTTCCGGTATCACAGCCAATGGACGCTTCCTCTGTGACAAAGGTTCTCTAACGGCTTGGCGGAACGCTACTCCGTGACCGGACTCCACAAACCGCCGCCCGGCAACGGACAGCCACGCTCCTTCAACTTGGCCACGACCGGAATGATACAACCGCAGGCCGTGCATGTTACGCCATCCTGGAGCTTCGGGCAGGCTGAGCAAAGGGCAACCCGCTGCCTGTATACTTCATCTGGAGCAGTGTTGTCCGGGGTGAACATTGATGAAGCCAGAATCCGGGCAATCTGGGCATCCGTCACCTTGTACTCTTCCCGGCAGCCCTTGCAGGTCGATAAAGTACTCATATCGTATGCTCCTTAAGCCTTCGGGGTAATTTCCAGCACGGTCACCGACATCGGAGGCAGCTCAACGTTTAGCTTGTCGCCTTCCAGCTTAAAGCCGGTAAACGGCTGTGGCGTCACTGCCTCCGGCTGGCTAAATGTATTGTGGGCATCAATTGCTGTTCCGGCCAGCGTCGTTCCTGTAATTTCAACCTCTTCCCCGGCAAGCCCGCGCAGCTCCAGCGGAAGCGATGCTGCTGCAGCATGATTCAGGTTGCACAGGCTGACATGAATTACACCCTCCGCCGTAATGGAAGCTGAGGCCGAGACTTCCGGAATCTCGCGGCCTTCAAAGCTATAGGTGCCACTCTCCAGCGAAAGATCAAGCAGCTCCGCATCCTGATGCACCTTGTACATGTTGAATACGTGGTACGTAGGAGTCAGCAGCATTTTCTCGCCTTCCGTAAGAATTACAGCCTGCAGCACGTTGATCGTCTGGGCAATATTCGCCATACGAACGCGGCCGCTGTGCTTATGGAAAATGTCGAGGGTCACACCGGCAACCAGCGCATCACGGATGGTGTTCTGCTGATAGAGGAAGCCGGGATTGGTTCCAGGCTCAACATCATACCAGGTTCCCCATTCATCGACAATGAGGCCCACACGTTTCTCCGGATCATATTTGTCCATAATCACGCTATGACGGGTTACCAGCTCATCCATGCGTAGTGCCTTCTCCAGCGTAGAGAACCATTCGCCGGTTTCAAATCCGGTAGCTGCCCCCTTCTGTTCCCAGGCAGGACCCGGAATGGTGTAATAATGAAGTGTGATGGAATCCATATAGCGGGTGGCTTCACGCATCAGTACCTCCATCCAGTGATAATCATCGACGTTCGGACCGCAGGCAATGCGATGGATCTTATTGTCTCCATAATTGCGCACATAGGTCTGATACCGGCGGTACAGATCGGCATAATATTCAGGACGCATATTTCCGCCGCAGCCCCAGTTCTCATTGCCCACGCCAAAATATTTTACTGCCCACGGCTCCTGCCGGCCGTTCTCCTGACGCAGCTCCGCCATTGGCGAAACCCCGTTGAACGTCAAATACTCCACCCACTCCGACATTTCCTGGACCGTGCCACTGCCGACGTTGCCGTTGATATAAGGCTCACAATCCAGCATGGCGCATAACTCCATAAATTCATGGGTGCCAAAATGGTTGTTCTCCACCGTGCCGCCCCAATGCGTGTTGATCATCCGTTTGCGGCCTTCGCGCGGACCGATGCCGTCTTTCCAGTGATATTCATCGGCGAAGCAGCCGCCCGGCCAGCGGAGTACCGGAATCTTGATTTCTTTAAGCGCTTCCACAACATCGTTACGGATGCCGTTCGTGTTCGGGATCGGCGAATCCTCGCCTACCCAGATACCTTCATAAATACAACGTCCCAAATGCTCGGAGAAATGTCCATAAATATTCCGGTTGATTGTTCCCTTGCGGATATCCGCATTTAATACTGCACGCTGAGCCATTTTAATAATCCACCTCTCAATAATTAATATATATATTAACTACTTAATGATTATATTAATATTATAAACACTGCTAAACCCCTTCGTCAATCTTTATATATGGCATGCTCCACCCCTTCGCAAAAAAAGCACTCTGGAACCTATATAGATTCAAGAGTGCTTTTGCAAAAAAATATTCAACCTGTATCAGCGGCTGGCGAAGGTCAGCCCAGATCGCCAAGCTCGATCTGCACAATACCCCGCTCATCCTGCACACTGCCGATCAGATGCATCAGGCTGCCGAATTCCAGCTCTTGGAACTTGCGGGCTGCCGTCTCGCGCTGCAGCCCCCACAGGCATTCAGCCAGCGTGCAGACTACCGGAACATCACAGCGGATTTCTGCCAGCTCACGGGACAGGTGAAGCATATCAAGATCGGCCTCAATTTTGGCACGCACGCCTTTGGGAAGCAAGTGAAGATTTTCGATTACCCCTTCCACCGTACCGTATTCGGTCAGCAGCTTCAGCGCCGTTTTCTCGCCAATGCCTTTTACACCGGGGTAGTTATCGCTGGTATCGCCCATGAAGCCCTTCAGATCGATCACTTGGGCAGGGGTGAGGCCCTTTTCCTCCAGCAATTCCGCCGGATCGTAAACTTTATAGTTCGAGCGGCCTTTTTTCATAATGACGACTTTGACGGTATCGTTGACCAGTTGCAGCATATCGTGATCGCCGGTGAGAATGTACACCTCGGATTCCCCGCTGTAGCATGAAGCAAGCGTGCCGATACAGTCATCCGCTTCATAGCCCACCAGTCCAATATTCGGTACGCCTAGTTCAGCCACGACTTCCTTGACCAGATCAAACTGTGGAATCAGCTCCAGCGGCGCATCTATCCGGTTCGATTTGTAACCGTCATACTTCTCTGTGCGGAAAGTCCCTTTGCCCATATCCCAGCAGCAGACCACATGGGAAGGCTCAAATGTGCTGACCGCATCGAAAAAATACTGCAAAAATCCGTACACCGCATTGGTCGGCAGTCCGGCCTTCGTCTTGCGGATATATCCTCCATAAGAGGTCGCATAAAAGGCCCGGAACAGCAGAGCCATTCCATCGACGATCATTACCCGGCCTGTTGTTACTGAACTCATGTGTAACCTCTCCTTATATTCCATCTTATTAGGCGTTGCTCCAGGCTTCGCCGTATTGCTCTTCTTTATAGCCTACAGTGACTTTCTTGCCGTCAGTGACTACCGGGCGTTTGATCAGCATCCCGTTGCTGGACAGCAGTTCAAGCTGCTCTTCTTCACTAAGGCTGGACAGCTTGTCCTTCAAGCCCAGTGCTTTGTACACCTCACCGCTCGTATTAAAAAACTTCTTCAACGGAAGCCCGCTGTTCGCGACCAGCAAACGCAGCTCTGCCACAGTGGGCGGCTGCTCGGCGATATGCTGAAGCTCCAGCTCATGCCCCTGCTCCTTCAGCCATTTGACAGCGCTGCGGCAGGTTCCGCATTTTGGATATTGATATACTTTCAGTTGACTCATAGCAGCTCCTTTGGCAGTTCCCTTTTAAAATTTATAGTGAATTCAATTGCAGCCCAACTGCAGCTAAGGAGATGACCCGTGGGGCTGTCATGTATCATTCACAGATAGAATTGTAATTCCGGCCTATCTTTTCGTTTTACAGTGCATTAGATCAGTAATACGGGCGTTACTAGAGGGAAATATGCCCGCTAGTTCCAGCCGAACCATCAATTATAAAAGGATAGCGGGAATTACTCCCTCTATAATTGTAGAAATCACGCTATAACACACTATCGATAAAATTACAGGTAGTAAATCCCGCTATTCACTCCGCTACTTCCAAAAGCGATAATTACAGGGACCTTTTCCCATTAATCACGAGGTCCAGGTGTTGCGGCGGCATATGCTTGTGCAGGTGCAGTGCAGGTGCAGTACCGCTACTCCCCAGCCGTCTCCTTTTCCAGCTTCTGCTCAAGCAGCGCCATATCCGGCGGCAGCGGCGCTTCGAAGACCAGCTCCGCAAGCCCGACCGGGTGCTTGAACGACAACCGCACCGCATGCAGCGCCTGCCGCGGAATTGAGGCATCCAGCTCCGCAATGCCCGCAAGCCATGCCGCTTCCTCCGAAGTCAGCTCCTCCTTGCCATACAGCAGGTGGCGGTACATGCCGTCACCGATCAGCGGGCAGCCGATGGAGCTCATATGCACCCGGATCTGATGGGTGCGGCCGCTTTCCAGCTTCAGCTCCACCCTCGCCGCACGGCCCGGGTAGGCTGCCTTGACCTCATACCGGGTCAGGGAAGGATAGCCGTCCGGCGTCACGATGCGCCGGTGCGGTTCTGCCGGGTCACGGTCAATGGGACCGTCGATATCACCGCGCAGCACCGCAGGAATTCCGTGAACAAAGGCCGCATATCGTTTGTCCACGGTTCCGGCAATCATCTGCTCGGAAATATGCTGGTGACTATAAGGATTTTTCGCGATTACCAGTACGCCCGACGTCTCCTGGTCCAGCCGGTGAACCGGGCGGAAACGGTACTGTTCTCCCTTTTGCGCCCAATAATGGACGACTCCATTTGCCAGTGTGTCCGTATAATGGCCATGGGTCGGATGGACAATGATTCCGGCTGCCTTGTTCACGACCAGCAGATGCCCGTCCTCATACAGGATATCAAACGGAATATCCTGCGGCAAAATATCCTCCGACGTTTCCTGCTCCATCCGGATGTCCACGGTGTCTCCGGCGCTGACCCGGACGCTGATATAGACTCGCTCGCCATTCAGCATAATCCCCTGCTCTGTCATCTTCAGGCGGGAGAGCAGCTTGCGGGACACATCCATCCGCTTCTGCAGGATGGTCTTCAGCAGCCAGCCGTCCTCGGACGGCGGCACAATATAGGAGATCGGTGAATAATAGCTTGTCATATTATTTGCGGAACACCTTTTTGCTGCGCACATACTCTACATCAGCAATCTCCAGCCGTGTATTCGCTGTGCGGGCCAACGCAAAGAAATAGTCCGAAAGACGGTTCAAATAAATCACAGCTTCCGGATTAATATCTGCGCTGCGGCCCAGCGTAACCGCCCGCCGCTCTGCACGGCGGCAGACGGTGCGGCAGACATGCAGCACTGAGGACAGCTGGCTGCCGCCTGGCAGAATGAAGCGCTCCAGCACCGGATTCTCCGCCTGCAATTCGTCGATCCAGCCCTCCAGGCGAACCGCCATCTCGCTCTTGACCTTATATTTGCTCTCGCTGATTTTCACAAAAGCCAGATCCGAACCGCAATCGAACAGCTCATGCTGGATCTCCAGCAGTTGTTCCCGGACATCGGCGAACCTCTCGTCCTCCATCAGACTGCGGGCCTGACCCACAAAGCAGTTCAGCTCATCAATCGTTCCGTAAGCCTCGACGCGGACATCATCCTTGCCTACCCGTCCGCCGATGACCGATGTTTCTCCCTTATCCCCCGTACGCGTATAAATCGCCATCTCTTTTCTGCCCCCTTCACTCTCAACATCACATATTCATAGTTTAATCGGTAGGATGTAAGGTTGGCAAATGAAGATCAGTATTTCTGCCATGTTAATAACTGCCTGAGTCCGGGCAATCCATGGCAAGTTCAGTCAAATTACGGTTTTCGCGTTTTTGTATAACCTCTTCAATCACACCTGCGCCTTCTGTTCCTGCAGGAAGCTGATAACCTCCCTGTTGATGATCTCCGGCTGCTCATGATTAACCCCATGCCCTGCATCCTCGATCACTTTATAGCGGAAATCCCCATCCTTCAAAATCTCCAGGAAATCCTTCTTGTGGCCCAGCTTGTAATCCCCCACCAGAAAGTAAAGCTTGTCTCTGATCGCAACCGCCTTCTCTTTATCATAAGGCTGAAGCTGATGAACAAACATGGCCTGCTGATTATGGTTCTTCATTAACAGCACCAGATGCTCGGCCACTTCAGGATGCTTGTCAAAAAGTCCGGAGTTTGGCGAGCTTAGCTTTCGGGTGACCTTAAGCAGGTTATTGCGGGTCGGAACAAGAATTTCCGGGAACATCATCATCAGCGTCTGGATCATCGCCTTCATCGGAGCAGTAATCATCCCGCCTTCCATGCACACCACCCCGAATACTCTTTCAGGCAGGCAGGTCGCATAATTAAAAGCCATGTAGGCACCATTCGATACACCCGCCAGATGGAATTCCCCGATCCCCAGCCCATCCGCTACGGCAGTAATCCAATCCACCTGTGAGAACATCCGCTTGCTGAAATTGGCGTTAGGAATACTTTTGCCGGGTCCGCCTATCGTATCTACCGCGATGCAATAGAAATGCCGGGATAATTCCTGCATATTGAGCATCCACATCACTGCAGAATTATCACCCACCCCGTGAAGCAGCAGTAAGGGCGGATTGCCTTCATTTCCTGCCGTTATACAATGCGTTGATCCGTATTCCGTTTCAATATCCAGCTCGCGGAATTCCGTCGCCCAGCGGCCCAGCAGCTCATTATAGGAATGCAGCACCCTCTCCTTGCCTGCTTCACGTTTAAATACCTTGACCATGCCTGTTCTCTCCCTTAGGTTCAATGTCCGCTTCTGTTAGCTTCTCTTCAAAAAGCGCAGCACCAGCTCTGTAGTAGGAAAAGACGTCTGCTCCGTGGCCTGAGCTCTTGCGATTCCCAGCCCCTGGATGAATGAAAAATAAGCAATCGCCAGCTCCAGCGGATCGCCTTCCACAATCTCCAGGTCCTGCTGGCCTTCCATAATAAGCGGAATCAGATGCTCAAAAGGCTCTCTTATCTTGTCCCTCGAGATCCTCTTCGCTTCTTCCGGGATAGCTTCGGAGGTTGCTGTCTGCAAAAGAATCAGCCGCCAATGCTGCATCGCAAGACTGCCCGGGGACAGAAACGCCTCGGTTAGCCAACTGATTCTCTCCATTGCCGTCCCTTCCAGCTCCGCTGCATATAGCACGGATCGTCCTGCCCCTTCCGACGCCAGTTCGACAATCTTGGTGAAGATCTCCTCCTTCGATTTGAAATACATATATACATACCCCTGGCTGAATCCTGCACTGGCCGCAATATCCTTGATTTTGGTCCCGGCAAATCCTTTCCTCGAAAAAACCTCGAGCGCGTGAGTTATAATTTGGCGCGTTGCCTGATCTGGAGCGAGTTGCTCAAAGCCGTCGATAAATCTCTGCTCCAGCATTTTGCTTTGAATGCTCATAGACACCTCCATGAAATGAATGATCGTTCATTCATAACCCATTATAAGGAATTTACTAGTAATAGGATACATCTATTTTCGGCACACAAAAAGAGGGCCCTAAGGCCCCCCATCTCCAAATGGATGTATGTGCAGTCAATCCCTGCGCATACGTCCTCTCATATATTCATTAATCTTCAGGTCCAGCAAACTGCTGATTTCAATCACAATATCCGAGGTGAACGATTTTTCCTGCATAAATAGCTGCTCCATTCTGCTGCGAAGTGCCTGAATTTCATCTTCCAGAGAGAGTTTGCGAGTTGAAGCATCCGCCTTGCAGGACCGTTTTCCGTTTCCCGGATAACATTCCCCGCTATAGGAAGGCAAGTAACAATCGGCACAGAGCACAATCATCCCTCCTAAACTTCATCTCACTGCCTTATTCAGTCCGTTCACGTTCCAGCTGTAAGACGAATTCACCTATCCGCTCTATCGCCTCGTTCAGCTGGGATACCGATGTGGCATAGGAACAACGCAGATAACCTTCACCGCCTAAGCCGAATACACTGCCAGGAACAGCAGCTACCTTGTACTCCAGCAAGAGACGTTGGGCAAATTGATCCGAGGTCAGTCCGGTGCGGCGTATGCTTGGAAAAGCGTAGAACGCGCCTTGCGGCTCATGGCAGTCCAATCCCGCATCGCGCAAGCCTTTGACGATCAGGCGCCGCCGCTGGTTGTAGGAATCCGTCATCCGGTCTTTCTCTTCCATACCGTTGGTCAAAGCCTCCAGCGCAGCTACCTGCCCCATGGAAGGGGCGCACATTACGGTATACTGATGAATCTTCAGCATGGCCGAGATCAAATCGGGGTGGCCGCAGGCATAACCCATCCGCCATCCGGTCATCGCAAACGCTTTGGAGAAGCCGCTGACCAGAATGGTCCGGTCGATCATCCCCGGCAGTGATGGGAAGCTCACATGATTGCTTCCATAGGTCAATTCGGCATAAATTTCATCTGAAATCACAATGAGATCATGTTTCTCGACGACTTTGGCAATCGGTTCCCAGTCTTCCCGGCTCATGATCGCCCCCGTCGGATTGCTCGGGTAACAGAGGATCAATATTTTCGAGCGCGGTGTAATTTTGGCTTCAAGCGCCTCTGCCGTAAGTTTGAAGTTATTTTCTCCAAAGGTTTCGATCCCGACCGGAATGCCGCCTCCAATTGCAGTGATCGGCGAATACGAAATATAGCAGGGTTCAGGAATAAGAATTTCATCTCCCGGTGCGATCAATGCGCGGAGTGCCAAATCAATGGCTTCACTTCCGCCTACCGTGGCGATAATCTGATTAGCGGGATTATACTCAACAGCGAAACGAGATTGAAGATAATTGGCAATGCCTTCGCGCAGCTCCGGCATCCCTGCATTGGAGGTATATCCGGTAAAACCTCTCTCAAGCGAATAGACACAGGCTTCGCGGACATGCCATGGGGTCTTGAAGTCCGGCTCCCCGACCCCGAGGGAAATGATATCCTTGCTGCCTGCCGCCATGTCAAAAAACTTGCGGATGCCTGAGGGCTGGATTTGCTGAACCAGCGGTGCCAAATATGAATTCATTGATTTACCTGTATCTCCGGTTGGTTTGGATTCATTGGTGATCATATCATTACTTCCTTTACGGAGATATCATCAGACGCTTGTCCTCTTCATGCTCTTCAAAGATGATACCGTCCTGTTTGTATTTTTTGAGTGTAAAGTTGGTTTTAGTAGAGAGCACCGAATCAATCGGAGACAGCTTCTCGGAGACAAAATTGGCGACTTCGCGCAGGTTGCGTCCTTCCACTTCCACTAATAGATCGTAGGCGCCGGACATCAAATAGACCGATTTGACCTGCGGGTACAGATAGATCCGTTCGGCAATGCCTTCAAATCCGCGGCCCCGTTCAGGCGTGATCTGCACCTCGATCAGTGCGGTCACCCGTTCGTCATCCACTTTATCCCAATTCACGACAGTAGCATATTTTACAATGACATGATCTTTCTCCATTTGCTCAATAACCGTCTTAACATCATCTTCTTCCGCTCCGAGCAACGTCGCCATCAGCGCCGTAGAGCTTCGGGCGTCCTCCTTGAGCAGTTCCAGCACTTTCCGCTTCAATTCATTCATTTCCTTCATGCCTTCCCTCCGGATAGTTCGCACCGGCAACTGCGTAAAGATCACGCTTCGTCCTGCGAAAAGAGTTTAATACTAATATGACACGAAAATGACAGTTCTGCAAACAAAATAACCCGCGGGAAAGACGGGGCAGTACTCGAAATAAAGGCCGCCAACAGAAAAAACCGTCCACCCCTCCGGAGGAAATCCGGCGGATAGCGGACGGCTTTAGCTGCAGAGGTTTTTACGCACGAACAGGTCTGGCCCTTCGTTGCTTCACCCCCCGGCAGGAAGGTTACATATAGTAGGAGCTCTGTACGTTCGGCTGGTGCTGGGGAACATTTCCATAATGTACGTTTGTTCCGGCTGCACCTGTTTTTTGCTGCACGAACTGCTGGCATTTCTGCTGGGTCTGGTGAGCGGTCTGAATCTGCTTGTCAATATCTTGGCGCAGTGCCTTGCCTGGCGTAGTGTACATGTTCATTTGGGACATCTTAGTGTACAGTTCCCCCTGCAGGCGTAAAGTATCCAAGGTCAGGTCGTTGAACGCCCGGCGTACCGTCGGACAATTCGACTCCGTAGCAGCGGTCGTATATTCGCGTACCGTCCGTTTCAAATCTGCAAGCACTGTGTTGAGTAAATCCTCATCTGACATAAATGCCGATCCGTTTTGTGCGTACACAATATTACCCCCTCAATAGTTTAGTGTTGAAATTGCTTTCCATACCAACACCCGGCCGCTTTATTGCGGCTGTGTCGGTGCGTATTGCTGATGCTGCTCCAACAGCTGTACAAGTGTATTCATATGACCAGTATGGCTTTGGATTTGTTGAACGCAGATTTGGTGCACCGTGGCGTTCTGAGTCGTTCCGGCGGTTGCAGCCAGCTGCTTGATCAACAGATCCTCATTAGAGATGGAGTCAGCGATGTATTCCACTTCTTTACCGCTAAGCGCCTGCATTTGGTTCGATTGCATAGTGTGTATTTCCCTCCTTCTAAATGGTTCAAGCAGTCGTTATTATGCCGCGTACCCAGGCACATTATGTGTGCATGGATGTTATGCGTGCTCCCGGATGAATGCCGGTTAAACCCGTGCATAAGAGCGGGTAAAGCCGGCGAAACTACCCTATCGGTATCTCATAAAGGAGAGATCAACAAATGAAACTAAACAGCGGGCAGCTGCCTTGGGGCAGCTCTTTTCCAAATCCTCCATCATATCCTGCGCTTGAAGGGGATATTACATGCGATTGCCTGATTGTTGGCGGAGGCATGGGCGGAGCCATGTCCTCCTACCGCTTATCTTTAAGCGGAGCAGATATAGTTCTCATTGATAAAAGAGCAATTGGAGGCGGAAGCTCCCATGCCAATACCGGCCTGCTGCAGATAGCCAATGACAAATCGCTGACTGCGTGCATGAATACGTTTGGGGAAGCAAACGGTGTGCTGTTCTATAAGCTATGCCAGCAGGCTACACAGAGAATTCTGGAGCTGTCTGACAAGTTGAACATTGATCCGCACATTATTCCCCGCAGCAGCCTGCTGTATGCAAGCACACCGGAGGATGTACCAGCTCTGGAGCTGGAGCATGAGAATCTGGTATCGCACGGCTTTGATTCGGAATTCTGGGAGCAGGACAAGGTCAGCTCACATTACGCCTTCTCCAAACCAGCCGCGCTGTATTCCAAGGGCGATGCGGAGACTAATCCTTTCCGTACTGTTCACAGCCTGATTGACAAGGCCCGTGACAACGGAGTCCGCGTCTATGAGCATACCCGGGCAAGGCATTATGAATACAGCACCGAGGGTGTAACCTGCATTACCGGGAACGGACGGATCTTCGCCAAGAAGGTGATTTTTGCCTTGGGCTACGAAACCCAGGAGATGAAAAAAGACCGTGGCGCTAAGCTCATTAATACCTACGCCATTATGACAAAACCGCTTAAACATTTGCCTAAGTGGTATGAGCGGAGCCTGATCTGGGAAACTGCCCGCCCGTACCTCTATTTCCGTACTACGCCGGATAACCGCATTATTGCGGGAGGCAAAGATGAGCCGTTGACCGATCCGGAGCGCCGGGATATCCGCGTGCTCTCCCAGGGCCAGCGGCTGCTTGAAGAGCTGGAAGCCCTTTTCCCGGAAATCCGGGGGATTGAAACAGAATATTCATGGGGAGGCGTCTTCGGCTCTACCCGGGACGGACTGCCCTATATAGGCCCTCATCCAGAATTTCCGCATTGCTATTTCATTGAAGGCTATGGCGGAAACGGCACGGTCTACAGCATGATCGCTGCCGAGCTTATGGCCGACACCCTTGCCGGCAATTACCGGCAGGAACTTGAGCTGTTCTCGCTGACCCGGACAACGAAGCCGTCTCCTTCTCCCGCCGTACAGGCATAAAAGCAGCAAAAAGCTTGGACTCTGTTGAGCCCAAGCTTTTGTTTTGCCTAGTAGAAGAGGTATTGATTACTTATTGTGCTTTTACAAATTCAGCAGATTTAATACCTGCTTGACGGCCGAAAATAATGATTTCCGCTACAGAGTTGCCGCCAATCCGGTTTTGTCCGTGCAGTCCGCCCACAACTTCCCCAGCCGCAAATAGTCCTGTAATAGGTTTGCCGTCTTTATTCAGCACTTCTGTGTTCGTGTTAATTTTTACGCCGCCCATCGTGTAATGAATCCCGGGGCCGATTTTAATTGCATAGTATGGCGAACCGGACAAGTCATTGTCCATTCCTGTAGTTCTGCCAAATTCAGCATCCTTTTTATTCTTCACCGAGCTGTTCCAGGTATCCAGTGTCTTTTGCAGCTGATCTGCCGGGACATTCATTTCTTTGGCCAATGCCTCGATAGAATCTCCTTGGATCACAAAGCCCATCTTTTCGTACTGTTCAATCGCTTTAACACGGGTCTTTACGCCGGAATCAAATACAAGGAAAGCTGATTTCTCAGGAAGTGTATTGATTGCAGCCGTGACTTTGTCCCGGGTGTCCAGTTCATTGGTGAACCGTTTGCCTTCACTTGAGACAAGCAAAGCGCCTTCACCGCGGACAGCTTCCCCAATGAGATAGGATTTCTCCTGCTGCACCGTCGGGTGAACCTGAATTTGATCCATATCGACTGTCGTGCCGCCGAGCTTCTCAATCATCTGGATGCCGTCACCGGTGCTGCCGATCTGGTTTGTAGTCACATATCCTTCCAAGTCAGGTCTCACTTTAGAAATCATATCCATATTTGCGCCGAAACCGCCGGTCGTCACAATTACAGCAGCTGCTGTAATTGTTTTTTCATCCTTTTGGTTAAAGAGGACTTTAACGCCGTTTGCCTTGCCGTCTTTTTCAGTTATCTCCTTGACATCCGCGTTCACAAAAAGCGGGATGCCTTTTTCTTGTACGTTTTTCACCAAACCTTTGACAAGGTATTGTCCAACCGCTGAACCATCTTCAGGACGGTGTGTACGTTTTTCCTTCATCCCGCCAGTAATCGTGATGTTGTTCAAGCGAATTCCGATGGAATCCAACCAATCAATAGCGCTTGCTGAATTGTCAACGAAGAAACGGAGCATTTCTTTATCGTTGGTATCATGACCGCCTTTTAATGTCTCTTCATAAAATAAATCATTGCTGTCTTCAATGCCCTGCTCTTTTTGGAATTTCGTTTGCGAAGCGTTCATTCCGGAAGATGACTTTGTTGTATTCCCGCCGGCAACCGGCATTTTTTCCAAAATAACCGGATTCATGCCCTTTTCTTTTGCCTCAAGTGCAGCAGACATTCCAGCCCCGCCTGCACCGACAATGATAATATCATATTTATCTTTTAATTGATCGAACGGTGTATAGCTTGCTTCGGATGCCCCCGAAACGGCTTCAGTTTCTTTTGGCGCGTTTGTCGCGCTGTTCTTGCTCTTGTTCTCATTTGCTTTGCTGCTGGTATTGTTGTTGCTGTTTCCGTTACCGCATCCAGCGATAACAAGCATGACGGAGAGAATGAGAAGAAGAGCAGCTGCTGTTTTCTTTTTCATGTGTAATCTTTGCCCCCTTGTGCATATTTTCACAATAATCATAGCGGCAAAGATGCTGTTCTTGGAAGCTTACGTAATTAAAAAAAACATTTAGTAACTAAAGTAACCGGATTTTGCTGCTGGGGCAGCGGAACGCTTACGGAAGATGGAATATGCAGTCCTTCGCACATGCAAAAAACGCTCGAGGGCTGTCCCGCTATCATAGATAGCGAAACAGCCCTGAGCGTAATATCTGCGTTCGTTTAATGCATCATACTGGCAGCAATGCGGATGACCTCATCCTTGGTCAACTCAGATTTCTCCTGGCGAACCGACACATTATAGACGATCTGCGCTTCGGGGTCAGACCAGACCAGGTTATACGTATACCCCATATCGATCTCCTTGTTGCTGGAGTTTTCGAGATAAATCAGCTGCTTGCCGCCAATCTCAATATTCTCCACCTTTGTCGTTTTGGTCCACGACAGCGGATATGCCGGTTTGTCTTTGTCATCAACACGCGAGGCACCGATTCTCACCTGAACCTTCCCCTTCTTGTACACCAGTGAAGAAGAACGATAGGCAATGTTCTCCGCCTTCTCCACTCTCCAGGTCAGCCGGAAGTTGTCTCCCAGGTCTCTCACGCTTCCGCCTTCAAGCTGCTCCTCATCTGGAACTTTTATGAAAGAAGGCCTGATGGCCGCCTCGTCCAAGGCATACCCTTCCGGCATATACCCCGGCTGCTTCACTATCGGAGCGTTGTGCTTCTCGACACTGGTCTTATAAGTGGAATAGTCCTTGACTATGATCGGCGGGCAGTACAAGCCAAGATGAGATTCTTCTTTCCGGTCTTCACGTGTGATAACATAGGTGGCATACTCTCCAGGAAGCAGCAGCGTCTCAATGTCATTGTAGCCCTTTGAATATTTCATGTTGTAGAGTTTATTCTCTTTGTAGATTTCATCCTCTGTACTCGGCTGTACCTCGGGAGGTAAGGGAATCAAGGGTTCTATCGCCTTCTCTATCATACCACCTGATGTCGTCGCCGGAAGCGGCTTATACGGCAGCACCTTATACTGAGCTCCAGCCCCCTGCCGGACTTCACCGGAATACTGGGTATAGCCGCCGCCCAGCAAGACCAATACAAGGAGTGCCGCCACCCAGCCCTGCACCGGAATCCGCAGGAATCTCCTCCGGCCCCGCCCAGCCGCAGCTTCTGTCTCCAGCCTGCGCATCACGTTAGAAGCCCCTTCGTTTGGCGGAAGTGTCTGCAGCGCTGTCTGCTCTTCTGCAGCAGGTAAGGTCCCGCCAAGCCCGAGCGCTTTCATTACCGGTCCATGAACATCAACGGGGATCAAATTGGCCGAACGGTCTCCATCCTTCAGAAACTGCTCCTCCGAAGTCAATTCACTCTTGCCCATAATTGTTTCTCCTTTCTCTCAATCGCTTTTTTAAGTTTGCCTCTGGTCCGTTCATATCTTTTGCGTGCGGTAGCCGTACTGACGCCCAGAATTTCGCCGATTTCCGCAAACGATTTATCTTCATATATTCGCAGAATCAACAAGTTCCGGTCTTCCACATCAAGCTTCCCCAGGGCGGCCGAGACCGGCTCGCTGAACAGGCGGTTCTCGACCATTTGTTCGGCGCTGTTCACCGCAACCTCCTGCCGGAGCAGCTTGCGCAGTTGAAGCTGAAATTTCTGCCGCCGCAACTGATTCAGACAATGGTGGTAAGCGATCTTGTAGAGCCATGATACGAAATCCGCCTGCGGCTTGTATTGCCCGATATTCTGATAGGCCTTAATCAGGACATCCTGCACCGCATCCTCCGCCTCTTCCTTGCTGTTCAGCAGCCGGAAGCAGTAGAGGTATATCCGCTGCTGGTACAGCCTGATCACATCTGAGAACAGGCGGGCCTCACCGGCCTGTATCCTCTTAATCTTCTCTTCTATAGAATCCACGTTGGTCTCCTTTCTTCTATTTGTGCTGTTACTATAGATATAACACTTGAGCAGCCTTAAGCGTGACATTTAATTATGCCGGTCTCCACAGCAAAAGAGACCAACAGATAAATCCTGTTAATCTCCCTGGTGTAGAGCCTGCTTCCGAAACCGACTGCTCTACTCTAACTCGACGGTCTGGTTGAGGTTAAGCTCTCGGTATCCTGGTTGGTGACCGCTTGAACATGTACATCACCTTCTCGGCCAGGTTGCCGCTTTTCAAGTATTCGGCTGCTTCGGTATGGACCTTAAATCAGAATTACATCCGGGTCATCATAGCCGGTCTTCAGGAACGACTCGCAAATAAAGGCAGGGCACTCCACGATGTAGAATACCAACCTCTGTAAGCGGCCCCGCCTCTACAGAAGCAAAATGCAATTATAGTAACTGAATCTTCCTGCTGGGGCGGTCGGCCCCGGTTCCTCTATTCAATTCTAGCTGGCGATCGTTTTCCCGCTTCCCTTCATTCTGTGCAGACGCAGATTATGAACCCATACAATCAGCTTGGCAGCACCGATCCCGAGAGATAGGATACTCAGGACAAAGACGAGATGTCCAACCCCAGGCAGAAAGGAGACCACCACTCTCCATGGGGCAAAAATATGACTAGGACCGTATAAAACCGTAATCGGCAGCACTACATTAAACAAAAGCAGGCAAAATACGAATACGCTGGTCCGCAACGGGGTAAATCGAAAGCTTTTCTTGCGTTTAAACAGGTTGACAACCGACACTCCCAGCATAATTGCCACTGCTAAACAAGCCAGATCAATGAAAAAATGGGTACCGGCATTGCTGCCCACATCCTCGACTGGCTCGCGGCCATGTATAATGTCAAGAATTCCATCAGCCACCATGCTTAATTTGTAGCCGCGGACCAAATAATCATGGGCATTGATCAATACCACAACACCTACGTCCCCGTCCAGCTTCATATCGGCGTGAAAGCTCTCAACATCACCCGCATGCTGAACAATACCATTAATGATCTCCCAGCCCATACCGTATTCACTGCCGTCGGTGGTAGGGTCTTTTATGGCCGGCTGATGCATTTCCGCAACACTTTCCGCAGTTGCCACGCTATGATTATGGAACCTTCCGCCATTGTTTTGCGCAATTAAATAATGGTTCATATCTTCTGCGCTTGAGATCAGATAGGCGGACGCAAGCATAGATTGGTTGTCCGGCTGCTCAAAAGGAACCATGAAACCAAAGACGGATTTGTAGCCTGTGGCCAATCCCTGTAGTTTCGCTTCGGGTGTAGAAGTAAAACTGTTCTGCATATCCAGAGGAGCATACACATGATCCTGAATATATTCAGCATAAGACTTGCCGGAAACGGCCTGAATAATTCCCCCCAGTATATCGTAATTGAAATTGGAATATTGAAACTTGTTGCCGACGGCCTCGGTTAAAGGTGTGTCTTTCAGATTATGTATAAGTGCATCTATAGTTGGCATTGTGTTGGTAAAAGCTGACCGCCCATGTAAAGTGGACAGTCCGCTGTTCTGATTCAGTAAATGCCGGACCAGAATGGTTTTGGATGCTTCCTTGTCCGCAAGCTCGAAGTCCGGTAAGTAGTGCTGCACCGGCGCATCCAGGTCAATTTTCCCTTGCTCAACCAATTGCATGATGCCCAGCGCCGTAAACGATTTGGAGACGGAGCCTAGAATAAAAGGGGTTTGTGCTGTAACGGGCTGGCCATCGGGGCCGGAAATTCCATATCCCTTGGTGTAGACGGTCTGGTCTCCCTGCACAATGCCGACAGCCACACCCGGAATATCCAGCTTCTCGCGCATCGTTTCCACAAACTTGTCAATTTGGGCCGTATCTACAGCAAGTGGAGCCGCTTCCGCATGGGCCACCCCCTGTTGCAGTAAGGGCAGCACGCTGCCTGTGACCATAACCAATACGATCATTAATGTTTGCATTATAGTCCGCTGTATTGTTATCATCTCTCTTTACCTCTTCTCCTGATTCTGTCCCTTCTCTTGTTGGACGTATGGATCAAGAATATCCTTTCAACCTTTCGGCTATATTTCGAGAATCTTAAGTTAATCTTAAATAGCCTGGTGCAGATGCTTATACATGGCTGAAAATGAAAACGGCAGACCTGAAATTTCGGGTCTGCCGTTTTCGCATGATGCTATGATTTAACGGTCACTTCCGCAACACTCACCGTCCAACATTTCCACTGCCTTCTGCAGAGCTGCTTTCTTCAGAGACGCCGCTGCTTTCCGCTGCGTTACTGTTCTCTCCGGTGGGTGCTCCTCCTTCATTAATGCTATTGCTTTCAGTTTCGGCGCTATTATTTACTTCCTCTGCACCCTGCGGCACTGCCGTAGGGTGCGCAGCCTCTACCAGAGTAAGCGAAGTTCCGTCAATCCACCACGTCCCGTTCAAGCTCGAGACCAGCAGCCAATTGGTGTATTTACCTTTGACCTGTACCTCCTGTGGCGGAAGGATGCCCGCCTTAGGAGCCAGAAGATCAGGATACTTATACAGCTTTGTTTGTGCATTCAATTGAGCAGTGGCTTCTACTGCCTCTACGACAACCAATGTCCCAGGTGCAGGACAAATCCAACCCACACCGCTGCCGTACTTGATCTGGAACCAGTTTCCCTTACGTGCGATTACATATACTTCCTGCGGCTGCTGCGTGCCTATGGCTGGCGAATTGCCGGTACCGGAGAATACTGCCGATTGGGTGAACAGATTCATGGGTAGCCCAACCTGCTCCAGCGTCTGCTTCTTGAGCCAAAGATCATAGGAGACCGCAGCTGCATACACTCCGACTTTCTTATTCTTCGCCCAGATGTTATTAAAAGCGCTGAGCGGCAGTGGCCCTTCACCGGCGTACGAGCCGATTTCAATCGTAAGGCCAGGCCGTTTAAACTCCTGGATGAACCAATCCTTATAGCCTCCACCGGATGGATTCTTCTCCGGCTTCACAAGAGAATAGCCGGTAAAGAGTCCGACATCGGCGGCGATTTTTTTGTCCCGTCCCAGATTGGCTGCCAGCGTGTTGAAGTTCCAGAAAACAATCTCGCCGGAGCTGTGATAGGAAATGGTCATTTCCGGATCCAGCGTATAAGTGAAATCCATCATAAGCCGGATCTCCGGCGCTTGCGCCGGTTTCACACCCTTGTAGTTCTGGTACGACGGATAAGGTGAAGCATTCCTGATCGTGTTCCAGCTTGCAGGATACTGGCGGTTCAGGTCGAGCCCTTGCATATTCGCTTTCCAGCGTTTGAAATTACTGCTTCCTCCGTTGTAGCCTACCAGTGTGGAAGCTAGACTCTTAGACAGACCCGCTGTGCCCTGCTGAGCCAGCGTAACACCATCCGGATTCACCATTGGCACGATCCAGATACTGACATTGTTCAACAAATCTCTCACGTTGTAGTTTCCCAGCTTCTGATCCTGGACATAGGCCTCAGCATACGAGTCTGCCATTTTCATGAGCAGTGAAGTCGTCATCCATTCCCGGGCATGGTGTGAGCCATTCAGAGACAGCACCGCTTCCCCGCGCCCTAGCTGAACCGCCCACAACTCGCGTCCGTATATCGTCCGGCCCAGCGATTTGTAAGTGATCAATCCAGGATATTTGGCGGCCAGACTCTTGATATCTCTTTCCATAGTGGAATAGGAGTAGACCTGGCCAGGGTTCACAATATTAGCCGAACCTAGCGACGGACGCGGAAAAATTGTAAGACCCAGAATTAACAAACATAGTACCATACAAAACTTGTAAAACAATGATTTCATCGACAACCCTACCATCCTGAGCATGATCCTCTCTACCAATATTTGAGTTAACACTAGTCAAAAAGGCCTAGCATTGTCAAGTAGATTCGACATATTATTTAGAGAAAGGACCAATATGCCTAGTATTTGCTTCTTAAATTCATAGAGGAGTGATGAAACCCCAAATCCATAGCGAATAAGCGAGTAACCACGTCTGGTTCAACGATTGTCCTGTACAGTAAAAAGGGACCCGAAGGTCCCTCTTGAGTGGCAGCTGCCGCTTATATATATTTAGCTATAATTTCATGGCCCGTAGCAGATACTGTGTACATATATACCGGCCTGCCCACCGCTCCATAGCTGATCTCCATCTCCAGCACACCGGCCTCCGTAAGAAAAGCCAAATATTTGCGGACAGAGATCCGCGAAAGCGGGGCACTTGCCGTAATATCTTCGGTGGAGAATACCGGTCTTTCCAGCCGCTGTATGGTGTTCCAAATGCTCTCCAGCGTCCCTTCCGCAAGTCCCTTGGGCAGAGTCCCCGCTTTGTCTTCCTCGTTTCCCAGGGAATGCCGCAGCAGCTTATCAAGCTGCTCCTGGCTGAGATGCTCCCTATGCTTCATCAGCAGATGATCCTCACGGTATGCAGACAGCGCCGCCTGAAAACGGGCGAACTCAAAGGGCTTGATTAAATAGTCAACAGCCCCGTGCTGCAGCGCTTTACGGATGCTCCCATTGTCGCTGGCTGCGGAAATCACGATAACGTCAACCATGCTTCCCTGCTCCCGCAGGGAGGACAGCAATTGCAGCCCGTTGGTATGCGGCATATAAATATCGAGCAGTATCAGGTCTACTTCACGATCCGCAAGCATCTTTGCAGCCTCATCGCCTGAAGAGGCCCAGCCTGCGAACTCAAAACCCTGCACCTGCTCCAGATAATGGCGGTTGAATTTCGCCACCATCGGATCATCCTCAACAATCAGCACTTTAATGTTCATACAGTTTCATCACCCTTTACAGCATATAGCACATCGGCCATAAACGTTGTTCCCGGCTTCCTATCCTTTACAATCTGAAGCTGGATCAGTAACTTCTCCATTCATTCTGCCGCACAGTTGAATGCGACTACAAACATAATATCATTACGGCAGATAATTTTGGAGGTAAAGGCCTGAATCTCCCTGCTGCCGGATAATCTGATCTCGGAAAATAACATAGAGCACCAAAAGGAGACTCTATCCTCAGACGAGTCTCCACAGCATTTACGGTTTATAGGTTAGCTTTCGCTGCAGCAGCCAGCCAATCGGCTAAATCATTGATTTGATTAAGCATTGCAATGGGATCGCGGTACCAGGAACTCGATTCATTCCACAAATATACGCGTCCTTCCTTGACTGGAGGAAGAATTCCCCAGATGGGATCAGCCTGTAGCTGCTCCAATGAGGATTCAGAGGTTAGCACAAGATAATCTCCCATATACTCCGGCAATAGCTCCAATGAAAATTCAGCATAGGATTCCTGGAGCATTTTTTCGGGTACTGCTGCGGGAGGGTTCATCTCCAACTGCTCGTACATAATACGTCCGCCTCTGCCGGACTTGCTGCCAAACAAATATACAAGACCATCAAACTCTTGCATAACAGATACCGTTTCATTCTCTGAGACAGCTTCCTGTACCTGTTGCTTCGCACTGGCTATCTGCTCCTGGAATTGTTCCTTCCATTTCAGGCTTTCTTCCTCCTTGCCTAGCACCTTGCCGAAATAGTCCATTTCAGCTTCAACGGATTCAAATGCATTGTACGGCATCACAACAGTAGGAGCAATCTGTTTATACTTATCATAGGTTTCTTGATCCGTTACATGACTAATAATCAGATCAGGTTCCACCTCAAGCAGCTTTTCCAGCGAGGTGCCCACATCCACCACACCGTCAAGCATTCCTTCAAGGTAAGGACTTGACATTAAAAACTCCTCTGCCGCAACGGGCTTAACATCAAGTGCAAGCACAGTACCCAAATAGGAAATAGCAGCCACCCGTTGAGGATGGACGGGAATCTCCACTTCACCAAATTTCGTAGAGACACTTTTGGTTTCCTGCGGCAATTCGTCCGGCTGAATGGACGGAGTCGATACCGCTTTATTCTGTTGTTCATTTGGCGCCTGGCTGCTCCCCGCAGCTTGTGATCCGCCCTTAGATGTTCCGCATGCAACAAGCAGCAGCATGACACATAAGCTGAACATTGTAGTCATTTTCTTGTAATGGTTAAGCATATCAAACTCTCCATCCTCCGTATATTGATAATGATTTTCATTATCATCAATATGATATCGTTGGATAAGTTTCATAACAAGAGACGGATTTAACTTCTTTATAGCATGATCCGAAACACCCCTTTGCCCGGCTTCTAATTGTGCTCTAAACAATCCGGGAGCAACACCCATGTTTTTTTTAAATATACGGTTGAAATATACAACGTCAGTATAGCCAATATACGCAGCGATTTCCTGCAAAGAAGCATTGGTAGCAAGCAGCATTTCCTGTGCTTTATACATGCGAAGTTTGATGACATAGTCAAGCGGGCTGTAGCAGGTCTGCTCTTTGAATTTTCGTGAAATATATTGAGGACTGTAATTAAGCTGCTGTGCTAGGCGTTCAATGGATACCTGACCACGATAATGCTGTGACAAATACCGCACAACCTGCTCCGCTACTGATGGCTTGGCTGCTTTCCAGTCCTGCTTATCCTTTAAAGCGTGATGGAGGAATTGCATAAACATTCCCTTTATCAGCAGCTTACCTATAGGGCTTTTGTCAGAATGCCAGACCTCCAGCATCTGCTGGGCAAGACTGAGCAGTTCCAGCGGCTCTGCTGGAGAAATTCCCCACATATGATCGAAGGGGCTGTCCGTTTGCATCAGGATATGAAATTCACGCAAGGAGTTCTGCGGCAAAACAGCTTTATAGAAAATGAAATACAGCTCCAAACCCTTCTCCGTATTTACTTTAAGCCTCCTGCCTTTGCCTGCGTGCAGCAGGTAAAATCCATCAGCCAGCCAGATCTCTTCATCCAGCCAAAGCTCGCCGCTGCCGTTCGTACAAAATATAAAAGAGCTTGCAGGCAGGACATAAGGCAGATGAAACTCACCTGCTTCTACCCGCCGCAGCCGTATATCCAGCACTCTTAGAAGCACCTGATCCCAAAGCTGCAGGTGATGATCGTTGTCCATAATCAATATTCCCCTTTATCTTCCAGGCTGGACAGCGCCTTAATGGTCATACTGCTTCATCACCCTTAACAGCATATGGCACATCGGCCATAAACGTTGTTCCCGGCTTCCCGTCATCTACAATCTGAAGCTTACCCTGCAGCTTCTCCACGCTTTTCCGGACCAGGTACAGACCGATTCCCCGTTGCTCTCCCTTGGTGGAGAAGCCTTGAACAAATACCTGCTCCCGCAGCACCTCTGGAACGCCCGGTCCGCTGTCCCGCACGGTGCAAATCAGGCGTCCCCGGTCATAACAAAAAGCAAGCTCTATCTCCTTGACGTTATGCTCCTTCAGTACCTCCATAGCGTTGTCAAGCAGATTGCCGGCAATCGTGATCAGTTCATGAATGCACTGCGGGTCTGCCGATTCCGGCAAATAGCTGTCCCCGGTCAGCTGCAGATCAATTCCTGCTTCGCGGGCCCGGCTCAATTTCCCCAGCAGGAAGCCTGCCATCACAGGGTCCTTAATCTGTCTCGTAATAGAGCCGATTTCCTTCTGGTAGTTGCCCACCATGCCCGAGATGTACTGCTGCAGCTCATCGTACAGGCCCATATGTGTCATTCCCATAATGACATGCAGCTTGTTCATGAACTCATGCGTCCCGGCCCGCAAGGCGTCCGCATATACGGAAATGCCGGACAGCCGTTCGACCAGCACGGCAAGCTCGGTCTTATCCCGGAATGTCGCGATGGCTCCGGCAATCTGGCCATTCACCCGGATCGGAACACTGTTGACGAGCAAAGTGATGCCGTTCAGCTCAAGATCCTGATCCACCTTCGCTTCCCCCGTGGCCAGCACGGACTCAAGACGCAGCTCAGGCCAATAATCTGCGATATGCCGGGTCATCGCATTGCCAGTAATGCCCACCGTTCCCAGAAGCCGCTCTGCTTCTACATTGATCATTGTGATCCGGGCTTTATCATCTACCGCAATAATACCTTCGCGTGCAGACTGCAGCATGGCGCTGCGCTCTTCCAGCAGCTTGGAAATATCTGAAGGCTCCATGCCGAACATCATCTGTTTAATTTTCCGGGCCAGCACGATCGCCCCTCCGGCTCCAAGCACGGCACCGGACAGCAGAATTGCGATGATGGTCCATTCATTCTGCCGTACCAGACGGTGCACACGTTCCAGCGAAAGTCCGACTACGACTACTCCTACCTGCGAACCTCTGTTGTTATACACTGGCACAAAGGCGCGCAGTGACTTGCCCAGCAGCCCCTCGCCTTCGGAGATGCTCTCTTCCCCGCGCAGCGCCATCTTCTGTCCTCCACCCACAAAGTGCTTTCCAATCATTGAGGCATCAGGATGGGAATAGCGGATACTGTTCATATCAATTACGACTACAAACATAATATCATTGCGGCGGGTGATTTTGGAGGTATAGGCCTGAATCTCCTTGCTGCGGCCCTCCACTAGCCCTTCCGACACCAGCGGCATCAAGGCAAGGGTGCGGGCAATCGTAATGGCTTTATCCTCCAGGGCATGGCGGGTCTGCGGGATAATCTGATTCCGGAAAATAATGTAGAGCATCAGCATGACCAACATCACCACAGCGGATACCATAACTGCAACCTTCGTCCTTAGGCCATAACCTTTTTTCTTGGCCAAAACTTAACCTTCCCCCTATCCGGTCATCTCGCCCTCTTCAGGACGGATGATATTTGCCGCTTCTCAGCAGACGGCGCAAAACCAGCCAGCTGCCCAGCGGAGATGCACCCAGCAGCAGCATCAGCAGCGTGATAACCTGTGGTGAGTCGTTCACAGACAGCACCGCAATGAATACGAACACCCCTAGCAGCCGTCCGCTCATGAGGCTCAGCTCCCTCAGCACAACAAGCTCTACCCGTTTGCCGGCAGCCTCCGCAGACAGGCCCATCAAGTCAAAGCTGGTCGAAACCATAGGCAGCATATACAGCGGAATACTGAGCGAGGTCCCTATGCCCATGATCAGCAGCGTCCCGTAGCTGACTTTCCAGAGCAGCGGCGTAATCACAGCCACCAGCAGCAGGCCACCGGCCAACATGCCTGCGGAGCGGAATTTGGGCTTGAACCACTTACCGGCAACAAAATAACTGATTAGAGATACAGCTGAAGTAATTAGTGCAAACTGCCCCAGCTTGCTCTCTTCTCTAGCCGCTATGTACACCAATAAGCCGATCAGAAATGAAAAAACGCCATCACGCATACCTTGAAACAGCAGCGCAGCCGCTGCCGGTCTCCATGGGCTGCCGGCACGCTGGAGCTCTTTCCATGGCTCCAGCCACAGGTAGGTCCCTTCGCTCTTACGCTTCTGCAGCAGAAAGCTGAGTACGGCTGAAATGCCATAAGTGCAGAGCGAGATGATAAATACGACGCGGTACCCGCGATCCCCTGGCCACAACGAGATCAGCCAACCGGAAATCCACGGTCCGACGATGCCGGTAAATGAACCGAGCAACCCCATCCACCCATTGAAGAAATCGCGGTTCACCGCTTCGGTAATTTCGAAAAACACGATGTTGAATGCCAGCCAAAAGAAGCCTATCGAGAGCCCCAGGATCAGGCCGAGCGGCCAGATATAATGCACTGCTTGTCCGCCCAGCCACAGCACCAGCAAATAAAAAAAGCCCGAAACGGCGATTCCCAGCCGCAGGGCATTCATCTTATTATGCTCCTTCACCCATTTGCCGCCCACCCAGAAGCTGAGGCCAACAGCCACCTGCTGAGCAACCGTAAACCAGCCGATCATGGCAAAATTTTGGCGGCTTTTCCACAGATAGACGTTCAGAAAAGTGCCTGCCAGCACACTCGCCAACATATACAGCCCGGCCACGGCAAGCAGCAGAACCGCCTGATTACGCAATAAGCTTTTCATAATTAACCTCCTGCCTTTTGGACATTCCTAGCTTTAATATGTCCAGAAAGCAGGGCTGACATGAATCGGCATTTATTCCGCAGAGGTGCTCAGGTTACGCACAAACTGAATACGGTCTTTCTGCGCCAGATTGTGCTGAACATGAAAACATGAAGGGCATACATAGAGATTAAGCGCAAACGGTGCTTTCATTACAGCTCCGCCCAGTGCTTCGGGAGCTGACGGCTCAAAGCTGTCTACCTTCTGTGTACCGGCAAGCACCATCAGTTCATGACATTGCGGGCACTCGGGTGCTTCAAGCTGTGCAGCAAGAATGGCAGAAACGCTATGCTCATAACGCTTCATATCATAATCGTCGCTGAATTGGCTGGCGGTATTGAAGATTGGCACTACGCTCTCCTTGTCGCTGTCGTCCCACAAGTCCTCATCGCTGATTTCCTCTGACTCCGGTTCGTCCTCAGTCTCCGGCCCGTCTTCTTCCAGATCGTCACTGCCCAGAGTGACTGTACGGTAGCCGCTAAGCTCATTGTTGCAGTGGGGGCAAGTCTCTTCGGGTCCAAATTCCTCGTCCCACACGATTTCGGTATGACACCAAGGGCATACGGTTGTTTCCATCACTAAAATCTCCTTCTTACCTCACATTTAATTCAATTCACCATTAAATAAATAATACCGGCCGCTATAAAAGCCAGGGCAGAAAAAAACAGAATCCGGATCAGCATCTTCATGATTTTCCTACTCCCCGAGTTTAGAATATAGCGGCGCCAATTACATAAGACAGTGAAACCGAGATCAGCATGGCCGTCAATCCGACAGCACGGTTATCTGCGGCAATTTCATCATCAATTGAAAAAACAGGGGTTAAAAACTCGAACAAAAAATAAGCCAGCAAGAGCAGCAGAAATCCTACAACCGACCATTTCATCGTCTCGTAAATCGAAGCCCCTGCCTGTATGCTGAAGCGCAGGATATTGCAAATGCCGAAGATTTTGCCGCCTGTCGCCATGGCTACCGCCAAATTCCCTTTGCGGATTTCTTCCCAGCAGTTATATTTGGTCACCATTTCAAAAAAGGACAGAAACACCACCAGCCCCAAAATCGCCACGGTGAAGTAACCGATCAGTGCGCCCAGCGGATGGCCCAGCATAAGATCAATAGTTTCTTGCATCTTTCCCCCTCTTTCCGCCAGGCTCCGCCGCTATTGCAGTTCAGCCACGGTTACGCCCGCGCCGCCCTCATTATAATTCCCGAGCCGGTAGCTTTTGACATGCTTATGCTTGCGCAAGTACTCCTGAATACCCGTTCGCAGCACGCCGGTTCCTTTGCCGTGTATGATCGAAATCTGGCCCAGGTTGCCGAGAAAGGCTTCATCAATAAAGCGGTCGGTCTCCATGATTGCCTCTTCGAGGTTCGTTCCGCGCAAGTCCAGCTCACTGCGGATGTTCTCGTCACGGGTACGTTTCACTGTAGTAGCCCGGCGAAGAGCAGGAACGGGGACATCCGGGGCGGAAGCCAGGAACTCCAGATCGTTCAGATTAACCTTCATCTTCATAATGCCGAATTGCACCAGCGCTTCCTTCGTTCCGCTCAGCTCCACGACGAAGCCTTTCTGATTCACGCTCGGCAGTTTGACTTCATCTCCGGGCTGAATCTGCCGCGGTGCTTTGCTGCTGTTGCTGCGGGATACCACCTTCTTGCGCGGTGCCGGCTCGGCTTCATCGAGGCGGCGGCGTGCTTCAATCAGCTTATGCTCCTTGACGGAGGCACCTTCCTCCATCGCCAGCCTGCGCAGATCGCTGATGATTTCCTCCGCTTCCTTACGCGCCTTGTCCAGAATGGCGCTGGCATCTTTCTCCGCCTTTTCCAGCCGCTTGTCGCGCTGGCTCTCCAGCTTCTCCAGCTCCAGCTGCTGCCGGTTGCGGAATTCTTCCGCTTCACGGCGGACCACTTCAGCACGCTCGCGTTCATTCTCTGCACCCAGCCGGTTCTCTTCAAGTGAAGCAATCATATGCTCCACGCGCAGATCCTCTTCCTTGACCTCGCCGCGGGCATGCTCAAGAATGTCACTCTGCAGTCCGAGGCGTTCGGCAATGGCAAATGCATTGCTCCGGCCCGGCACACCAATCAGCAGTCTATAGGTTGGGCTGAGACTTTGCACATCAAATTCCATGCTGGCATTGATGACTCCTTTGCGTTCATAGGCATAAGCCTTCAGTTCGCTGTAATGCGTGGTGGCCACCATCCGGCATTCTATCCGGTGAATATGCTCCAGAATCGCAATGGCGAGCGCCGAGCCTTCGGCCGGATCTGTTCCCGCTCCCACCTCATCCAGCAGGATCAGGCTTTTCGGAGTCATACGCTTCAGTATGGAAATAATATTGGTCATATGGCTGGAAAAGGTACTGAGGCTCTGCTCAATGCTCTGTTCATCCCCAATATCGGCATAAATCGCATCAAATACACACATCTGGCTGCCTTCCTCTGCCGGAATGAACAATCCGGACATCGACATCAGGCTCAGCAGGCCGATGGTCTTCAGCGTAACCGTCTTACCGCCCGTATTCGGCCCGGTAACGATGATTGAGCTGTATTGATTGCCAAGCTCCACATCCAAGGGAACGACTTGTTCCGCCGGAATAAGCGGGTGGCGCCCCTTGCGCAGCTTGAGGTAGCCACGATCATTCATCCGTGGCTGTGTAGCTTTCATATCGCGCGCCAGACGCGCCTTGGCAAAGATGAAATCAAGCTCGCCAAGGATATCGACATCATAGGTCATTTCTTCGGCAATGTCGCCTACCAGCGCGGTCAGCCGGTGGAGAATGATCTCAATCTCGCGTTCCTCGCGCAGGCGGGTCTCCCGCAGCTTATTGTTCATCGCCACAATAGACTCAGGCTCAATGAACAGCGTTGCCCCCGAACCGGACTGGTCATGCACGATTCCGCCAAAATGGGCGCGGTATTCGGCCTTGACCGGAATGACAAACCGGTCACCGCGGATCGTCACCAGCTGATCCTGCAGCATCTTGGCCACTGAGGAGGAACGGATCATAGAATCCAGCTTTTCACGGATTCTCGTCTCCCCTCCGCGCAGCTCCCTGCGGATCGTGGCAAGCTCATGGCTTGCCGAATCGAGCACATCCGCATTCTCATCAATGCAGGCCCGGATGTCATCCTCTACATGCTTCTGCTCCGAGAGCAGATCGCTTAAGGCAAACAAAGAATGGATCTTCTCATCCTCATGCATGGCCGCCAGAAACCGCTTGACCCGGCGGGCTCCGCCAATGGTATTGCCAACCGACAGCAGCTCCGTCGTTCCCAGCATGCCGCCGATGGAGGCGCGTTTCAACGCAGGCCGAATATCGCTGACCCCGCGGAAAGAAGGTATTCCCTTCAACCGGTCAACGTTAGCCGCCTCATCTGTAGCCTGCAGCAGTTTCTTCACCCCTTCAAAATCACCGGAGGGCCTCAGGTCTTCAGCCGCCAGCCGCCCCATCGGGGTTTGCGTATATTGCATCAATTTATTTAAAATCTTGCGATATTCAAGCGTATGCAAAATCTTGTCGTCCAATTACTGTCACAGCTCCCTTCATAGATGTTTACATTATACCTAATTCGGCCCATTTGCGCTATTTAGGCATAGAATCAGCGATTCGGGCCACAATAACAACTGCACATATCCTTGAAACGAAGGCAAAGGAGGTTAGTTCATTGAGATTTTTGGGTCATGTCGTCCGTTTCATCGTTGCAGCCATCGTGCTGCTGGTTGTCGGCTGGATTGTCCCGCAGTTTACAATCGGCGGTTTCTGGAGTGCACTTGTCCTTGCCTTGGTGATCGCTCTGCTTGGCTGGGTTATTGAGGGCATCTTCGGCAAAAAAACAACGCCCTTCGGCCGCGGAATCGTCGGTTTTATCGTCAGCGCATTAGTCATCTGGATCGCCCAGTTTGTCGTGAGCGGTGTCAGCGTCTCCATCCTTGGCGCGCTTCTGGCAGCCCTCGTCATAGGGATTATCGACCTGTTTCTGCCGGTATCCACTCCGTTTGAAGCGGGAAAATAACATATCGCCCAGCAGTGGCTCTGCAGACAACGAAACCCCCTATTTCCGGACTATAACGGAATAGGGGGTTTATTATAGTAACTAAGCATAGGACATGACCGGATCATCGTCATGGGCTACTGTTGCGGTAACCACAGTATTCTTTCCGCTCCGCTTGGCTTCGTACAGGGCATGGTCCGTCTTGCGGAACAGCCGCTCTTTGCCGTCTCCGAGCTGGTAATCACACAACCCGATGCTGACCGTAATCGGCTTGTCACCAGCATAGGGATGCTCCATCTGGGCGATATTTATCCGCATCTTCTCTGCAGCGGCATAAGCATCTATAACGCTTTTATCCGTGAAGATCACCGCGAATTCCTCACCGCCATACCTCGCCGCAAAATCATTTAAGCTGATCAGGCTGCCCATCTTGGCCGCAACCTCCTTCAGAACAAGGTCTCCGACCCAGTGACCATAAGTATCATTCACCTGCTTGAAGTTATCAATATCAAATAGGGCCAGCTGCAGCCGCAGCCCGTTGCTTTCACACTGCTCCAGCAGCGAGTCCAGATATTCATGAAATGACTTGTGATTGTAAAGGCCGGTAAGTGCATCAATCTTCAGCATCTTATCGGAAATTGCCCGCTCGACCATAAGTTCCTGTTCGGATTTGGTCAGCTGCTCCAGATGCTCACGGACTTCACGTCCCCGGACAATTACGGCCTGGGCCATCACAACGAACACAATAAACACACACTCTACCATCAAAAACTCCAGCAGCGGCTTATTCAGAAACGGCCGTTCCAGCCCCAAATAAACACCGGCATAAAACAGTAAGCTGATCAGTCCCAATCCGTGCAGCAGTCTTTGATCAAAATAAACAAGCGCAATCATAATTGGCATCATCAGGGTCATTTGTGCACCGTCAACAAACGGCTCTAAGACGAAATACATCAAATAGGACACAATAAACCCGCAAACAACAACAGCCTGCTTGTGATATTGCAGGGTAGTGCGCAACCACATTTCGGCGATTATCATCGAGATCACAATCATTAAATTACATCCTATAAATAGGTGCCCCTTGCTCGGAATCAGCACTGTCTTGACTTCAGGCATATGGGCTGACAACATAAAGATGAGCTGGGCAGCCAGCATGAAAATTACCAGCACCCAATACCCGCTTAATATTCTCCGGTGCCATATCTCTGCATTCAACGTATCATTAGCTAAATTGATGTACATCCCCTACTTCTAACCGTTAATATAATAGCTTTCATTATAATAAATTTAATTTATTTTTGCATCATTTATTTGCATTTTTCGACAAACTTCGGACATATTTTAGACGAAATTCCGAGCCTGATTGTTTTCCAACGGTTTTGAAAAGTTTATCCAAGACTTCCGAATAAAACTAAGCTATGCTATTGTCACTGAACGGTATCAAAATATAGTTATGGGAGGATAAAGATGATCCGAAGATCAGCCATGCTGGTGTCCATCGCATTTGTTCTTATACTATCGGCCTGTAGTGGCGGCAACGGCAATCAAGCCGGCTCTACCAGCAGTAATGGTACTGCTGCTTCCGGCATCAAGCCAGAGGATGAACTCGTTATTTCTGCTACGAATTACAGCTTTGACCAGGAGGAATATCATTTAAAAAAGGGCGTGCCGGTGGAGATCACCTTTAAGAACGAAAGCGGCAATCACGGAATTCTTGTTCCTGAGCTGGAGCTTCAATTAACCGCCAAGGATTCTTCCCGCGTCATTGTTCCAGAGGAAGCTGGAACCTTCGAAATGACCTGTGCAATCATGTGCGGCTCCGGGCACAGCTCGATGAGCGCTAAGATTATTGTGGAATAATAACATACAGTTATCCGCAGGTTGATATCTAAAAATAAAGACGGGGCCCAGGCAGAATTCACTGCCCGGGCCCCGTCTTTATCTTGCGTCCGCCATTCAACTATCCTGTTCGATCAGTTGAATCCATTCATTATATTCACTTTGCAGCTTGGCATATTCCCCTTGGAGATTGCGATGCTCCTGAGAGAGCTTATCCAGCTCACCTTGCCGCAGTTCGAACTGCGCCTGTACCAAACGAAGCTGTCCCTGCACGAGCTCGTAGCTCTCACCGATTTCCGCGAGCTGCAACTGCACTTCGCTACGCTCCCGGTTCATGGATTCAGCCTCGGCTTCGGCTTCTCCGGCCTGCTGCTGCCAGATCTCGATTTCCTCGCGCAGAGTGGCTTCCGCTTCGCTCCACTGCTGCTGACGCTGCTGAAGTTCTTCATACTTATGCTTCCAGGATGCCTCGTACTCCCGCGCTTCCTTCAGCACTTCCTGCTGCTCTGCTGCGGTTACGGCAGCTTCACGGCTGGCTTCGTAAAGCTCTTCGAGACGCCGTGTGGACTCTTCGCTTTCGGCTTCCAGCAGCTCGTATCTTTCGCGAAGCTGCTCTCCGTCCTGCAGAACATCATCATACTGCGCAATGAGTTCCTCATAACGCCCGCGCAGCACCGAAAGCTCCTTGCGGGCTTCCGCTGCAGCTTCGCGCTGTGCTGCGCTCTCCATTTCCGCTTCTGCACGCAGTTGAGCCTCGTGGTCGAGCTGCTGCACCATTCCGTCTGCCTGGCCGCGGAGCGTATCAATCTCACGCTGCAGTCCTGCTGACTTCTCTTCAGCTTCCAGAAGGTTCATCTCCAGCTCGCTGATATCCTCCATATGCTTGTCCGCCAGCTCCTGCCAATTCCCGGCTTCTTCTGCAGTACGGGTAAGCTCCGCCTGTACGTTCAGCAGACTGTCCTTGGTTCCCTGCAGCGATTTGCGCAGCTCTGAGGATTCTTGCTGTGCCAGCTCATACCGCTGGCGCAGTCCTTCCAGCTCATCGCTAAGCTGCTCTCCCAATTCGGCGGCAGACCGCAGCTCCTCCTTGGTGTGGTTTAAAGTATCAGTTGTTGCCTGCAGCGATTCTCTAAGTTCTACGGCTTCGCGCTGTACCTGCTCATAACGCTGGCGCAGCTCTTCCAGCTCCCCATTCAGGAGTGTTCCCAGTTCCGTAGCGGAGCGCAGCTCTTCAGAAAGCTGCTCCTCCCGGCTTAGAACCGCTTCATATTGCGCCAGAAGCGTCGTACGGGCATCACGTTCACCCTTCAGCCCCGCTTCCGCCGCTCTCAGCCTGGACTGAAGCTGTCCGGTTCCGCCGCGCAGCTCGCTAAGCTGCTTCTCCAGCTCTCCGAGCTGCTGCTTATGCCGGTGCTCTTGGGTACCCTGCGACTGCCGCAGCTCCTTATTCTTGGCGAGCTCCTTCTGCAGCGCTTCTCTTTCGGTGCTGAGTTCTTTATCCAGCGCGGATTTGGTATCCGCCAGTTCCTTGCTCAGCGAAGTGCGGATCTCCACAACCTCGCTTCCCAGCGTCTCCCGGGTCTCAGCCAGTTCCTGCTGGAGAGCCGACAGCGTTTCCGCTTTCTCCTTAGACAAAGTCTCCCGGAGAAGCTCCAGCTCCTGCGCATGCGCCGCTTTCAGTTCTTCCAGCTGCTCCAGACGTGCAGCTTCAAGCCTTTCCAGCTCCTGCCGGTGACTCTCGCGGGCAGCAGCCTGCTCATTCTCATTCGTATCCCGCAGCGCCTTCAGTTCCAGCTCACGGGCCTGCAGCTCTTCAGCCAGCTTATCCCGGTCCGCAGCAGCCGTCTTCCCTGCTTCAAGCAGCTGCTCGGCATGAACCTTGCGCTCCTGTTCCTGTATCTCCAAATGCCGTTTGCGTTCCTCTTCAGCGGCGGCAATCAGCCGTGCTGCCTCTTCTTTGGCCGCAGCATCCAGCCGTTCGAATTCCTCCTGCCGCTCCCGCTGTACTTCGAGGAGACGCGACACCTCCACACGCAGCTCCGTGCGCTCGCCGGTCAGCATATTCAGCTCGTTCTTAAAGTCCTGAACCTGGATGGCCTGCTCTGCCATATGTACGGCTGCAAGCACCGCAATCCGCGGTGTATCCAGTCTGGAATGTGATTTGGAAATTGCGCGCATGTGCTCGTCCACATAACGGGCAACCTGCTTCATATATTCAGTGCTGCTTCCGACAAGTTTATAGGAAGTTCCATATATCTCCACGGCGACACGAGTCCGGTCCATAGCCACAGTTGTGCCCTCCTTTGTATGTGTGCGGATTCTAAGTTGCTATCCCTGCTTCTATTGTAGCGTTTTTCTTAAACATTTGGCAAAAAAACGTCTTTATTATATTGATTTAGTCTATATCCGCCGCACCTTAGACTTATTAGAAAAAAGCCGCAGCGAATCTCTGATTCTTAATGGATTCGCTGCGGCTTTGCACAATTCCTGCTACTTTCTTAATTCCGCACCAAAAGTTTGCTGAAGTGCGGAAACAACCTTATCATGCACTTCCCCGACTTCCTCATCGGTCAGTGTATGTTCCGTATGGCGGTAGAGCAGCGAGATCGCTACGCTCTTCTTCCCGCTTTCCATTTTGCCGCCGGTGTACACGTCGAACACCTGCACATTCTGTAGGAGTGTTCCTCCGTTCTCACGGATGGAAGCCAGCAGATGGCCTGCCGGAACTTCCGAATCCACAACGACTGCAATATCCCGTTCCATTCCCGGGTAGCGCTGCAGTTCACTGTACTGCAGGTTAGCGCGTGCGGACTCATAGAGCGGCTGCAGCAGGATCTCAGCTACATAGGTATCCTCCAGGTCAAGCTTGCGCTGCAGTTCAGGATGAAGCTGGCCGATTGTTCCGATCATCACGCGCCCTTCATCTCCCAGCAGATACACCGAAGCGGAACGGCCCGGATGATAGTCTTGCGGGGCATCAGCCTCATAGACTACACGTCCGGTAAGTCCCAGATGCGCAAACACGGTTTCCAGCGCGCCCTTAAGATCGAAGAAATCGACAGGCTCTGCCGTCACATTCCACTGTTTGGCTGCGCGGCTTCCGCTCAGCAGCAGTCCCAGCACCGGCAGCTCACGCGGCTGGCGGGTGAGCTGCTCTTCATCGGTGAAGAAGACATTGCCGATTTCGAACAGCGCCAG
The DNA here is from genome assembly GCF_038593145.1 of Paenibacillus sp. FSL L8-0340. Lineage (NCBI taxonomy): Bacteria > Bacillati > Bacillota > Bacilli > Caryophanales > Paenibacillaceae > Paenibacillus > Paenibacillus sp. FSL L8-0340. Next base: position 1,978,161 of record NZ_CP151967.1, on the reverse strand, counting down.
ATCGCTTTGCCGGCGGTTGATATTGTAGAGGGCAATATCAAGCAGCTGCGGAATGAGGCTGGTACGCAGCACGCTGCGTTCCTCGCTCATCGGCATGGCCAGCTTCACAGAAAGTTGGCCTTCTGCAAACGCAGGGAACCATTTGCTCTGCTCCGGCTGGATGAAGGAATAACCCATGACCTCCTGATATCCGCCAAGGGACAGCAGGCGGCGCAGCTCGCGGCGCAGGAACTGCTGTCTAGTGAGTGCTCCTGCAGTGGTAGTGCCCTCCATCAGGGTTGTCGGGATATTGTCATAGCCATACAAACGGGCAATCTCTTCAATGAGATCCACATCATAGCTGATGTCGCCGCGTCTGGTTGGCACCTGAACTTCAACGACTCCCTGGGAGGCATATCCGCATTTGAAATGCAGACGGCTAAATAATGTCTTCACTTCCAGCAGAGACAGCTCCGTGCCGAGATAGTTGTTCAGCTTCTCCAGAGACAAGCTCAGAACCTTCTCCTGTGCAGAGTCTCCTCCTGCCTGAACAATGCCTTCATGCACTGAACCCCCGGCATAACGCGCAATCAGTGCTGCCGCCCGGTTCAATGCCGGAATTACAGCATTCGGATCCACTTCCTTCTCGAAGCGCAATGATGCTTCGGAGCGGAGGCCGAACTGGCGTGAAGCCTTGCGGACCGTTCCACCGTCGAATTTGGCCGATTCCAGCACCAGATTAACTGTTTCTCCAGTTACTTCCGTTGCCAGTCCGCCCATCACTCCGGCAAGCGCTACGGCTTTTGCCCCATCGGCGATCACAAGCATTTGCGGCTCCAGCTTGCGTTCTTGCCCGTCGAGCGTAGTCAGAATCTCTCCCTCCTGCGCAAAGCGGACGCCAAGCACGCCGCCTTCCACCTTGTCACTGTCAAAGGCATGCAGCGGCTGTCCGTATTCCAGCATGACGTAGTTGGTGATATCCACGATGTTATTGATCGGACGGACTCCTGCAGCCATCAGCCGGTTCTGAATCCAGAGCGGAGACGCAGCAGGCTTCACTCCGGTAATATAGCGAACTGCATAGTGGGAACAGTATTCGTCATTCTCGATTTTTACGGAAATAGAGTCGGGCGCCTTGCCCCCGGTCTCTATCAGATCCGCTGCCGGATCAGGGAGCTTCAGGTCCCGGCCAAGAATCGCGCTTACCTCATAGGCCGCGCCAATCATGCTTAGGCAATCGGACCGGTTCGGTGTCAGATCGAATTCAAGAATTTCATCATTCAGGCTCAGCACCTTCAGGATATCCTGGCCGATCTCAGTATTCTCAGGCAGAACAAGAATGCCTTCCTGCAGTTCTTTCGGCAGCAGCTTGTCATTGAGCCCAAGCTCCTTAGCTGAGCAAATCATGCCTTGCGACAATACGCCGCGCAGCTTGGCTTTTTTGATATCAAGACCTGGAAGCTTCGCGCCCACCAAGGCTACAGGCACCTTTTGCCCCGCTTCGACATTCTTTGCTCCGCATACGATCTGCAGATCCTCGCCCTGTCCTGCATCCACGATACATACGTTCAGCTTATCAGCGTCGGGATGTTTTTCTTTCGATTTCACATATCCGGTTACAATCCCGGAAAGCCCCTTGTTGCGGCGCTCGACACCGTCAATCTCGATGCCTGCAGTGGTGATTTTGTCCGCCAGCTCTTCAGCGGTTACTCCCTCTAACGATATATAATCAGCCAGCCATCCGGTTGATACTTTCATGTCCGCTCACTTCCTTTATTTCAGATGTATTTATCTAACAGCCGCTCACCCGTCAAAAATCTAAATGCCCTTGAACTGCTTCACGAAGCCCATATCATTGGTATAGAAATAACGGATGTCGTCGATGCCGTATTTCAACATGGCAATCCGCTCTGCACCTACGCCGAAGGCGAAGCCGCTATATTCCTCAGGGTCGTATCCGCCCATTCTGAGTACATTCGGATGCACCATGCCAGCGCCGAGGATTTCCAGCCAGCCGCTCTGTTTGCACAGCCGGCAGCCGTCTCCGCCGCATTTGAAGCAGTTGACGTCAACTTCAACGCTAGGCTCGGTGAATGGGAAGAAGCTCGGCCGAAGACGGATCCCCGCACTCGGGCCGAACATTTCTTTCATGAACTGCTGCAATGTACCCTTCAAGTCACTCATGCGGATTCCCCGTCCAATGACCAGACCTTCGATCTGCTGGAACTGGAAGGAGTGGGTGGCGTCATCATCATCGCGGCGGAACACTTTGCCCGGACAGATGATTTTGACCGGTGTTTCGCCCTGCATTGCCTGCATGGTGCGGATCTGCACCGGAGAGGTCTGCGTACGCATCAGGAGATCATCCGTCAAATAGAAGGAATCCTGCATATCGCGTGCCGGATGGTTCTTCGGCAGATTAAGCGCCTCGAAATTATAGTAATCCGTCTCTACTTCAGGGCCTTCTTCTACCCGGTAGCCCATGCCGATGAAGATATCTTCAATCTCCTGGACCACCCGGGTAAGCGGATGAATTCCGCCTTGCGGCAACCCGCGGCCCGGCAGCGTAACATCCACTTTCTCTGCCTGCAGGCGGGTCAGTGTTTCCTGCTGCTGGAATGCCTCCTGCTTGGAGCCGATAATATCCTCAATCGCGCTGCGCACCAGATTCGCCACCTGGCCGATTACCGGTCGCTCTTCCGCGCTAAGCCCTCCCATTCCCCGCAGAACCTCGGTTAACTCGCCTTTTTTGCCCAGATACTTCACGCGTAAGTCATTTAGAACCTGCGGATCGGTTACTTCCTGCAGCTTAGCCAATGCCTCAACCTTCAATGCTTCCAGCTTTTCTTTCATGGCGTGTACTGCCCCCTTAATCATCATATTGTCAACAAAAAAAGGCCTTTCCTCCCGGTAAGGGACGAAAAGACCGTGGTACCACCCTTGTTAGACTGCCGTACCCCTTCCCTTAAGAGCTGTATTCCCTCTTTCGGTGCGGTAAAGACATGCCTCACTTTAACAGAAATAACGGTCTGCGGCCGGTTTCCCCTACTGTCTTTCTTCAAAAAGATCTTGAAGTAAATTCAGGGATCTGCTCCGGAGTGAACTTCGGCAGCTCTGCTCTCCTAGAAACGCTCTCAATCTGCGGCGTCTCCTCCCTGTAAGCCAGGCACTGCGTACTCTTCTCCATCACTGCATTTATAATGATGTTGCTAAGAAACTGCATCTTCTTACTCAGAAGATATGTCTATCTATTATATGCACAAAATGTCGTTTTGACAAGCCGACAAATTCAGAGGAATTAATCCTTAAACTCGCCGGGAACGAATACGTTAACCTTTAATATAGGGGACTGGAGCGGCAGCTATGATATTTTAGCGCTTAGCACAGAAAGGGAGTATCGTTTGTAGAAAACTTGGGTAATAGGACTCAAGATCAATATCCCCATCTCCTCCCCGGCTTACCGGATCGCTTGATGACCCGAAAGGTCGGCTGGCAGGGGATTTTGGGCATTTTCAGGCTCGGATCAACCCCATAAATTCCATGTTCCGGCCCGGATGCCCTAAGCAGGACGTCCTACATACTGATGAGAAGAATCCCTAATCGTACTGGAAACACTATGTTTCTATGACTATTTGAAAAGAACACTCTCTTCGTTGTCCCTGCGGCCAATTACCCGCAGTGGGATTAGTTCCGCATAGGTATCATCTACTATCAAAGAGATTTCTCAAAGTTTTATGCGGGGAGAGGATGACAGTGGCTTTATACAAAATCAAAAATACACGCAGATTAATCCTTTTATTTGCCGCTATCTCCGTTATTCTGGCGGGCATCAGCACCGCTTCTCTGCTGTATCTGGACCACACAATTAACCGGCTTTCAGATTCACTGTACAGCGATGTCTACCGAAATTCAGAGCTGATTCTGAATGCCGACCGGGATCTCCACCAGTCTGCCCTTGCATTGCACACGGTGATGAACCGGAATATTACCAGTGAACAGCGCAGGCTGATGTCTCAGGAGTTTCATGACAATAATGCCCAGATGAAGCAGCGGCTGGTCATGGCCAGCTACAACATCAACGCTATGAACCATCCGGAAAAGAGGATGGCACAGAGCGATCGGCTGCTCTCCCGGCTGAGAAACGAGCTGCTGAGCTTCGAAGACGCTTTTGAAAACTGGAAGAATACCGGGCAGGAACTGATCTCTCAGCGCATGGAAAGCAATTGGAATCCGGATACGTACTCAGCAACTCTGATCAACACCCGGCTGAGTGAGGTCCGCAGCAGTCTGGATCAATCCGAGCACCTGATCGACAACTATGGACAGCAGATTACCCAAGAGTTCCGTGAGAGAAAAAGCACCCTGTTCGCAGTCTACTCGCTGATCTTGTTCCTGCTTATGCTCGTTATTATCTATCTCTGCCGCAGAGTAGTTTCGCTGCAAAGTGAAATGCAGGAAGATCAATCCCTATACCAGCTGATCGGGGAGACCATGTCTGATTTCATTATTTTGACCGATTCAAACGGCATCATCCTGTACGCCTCACCTTCCCATTGCAGCGTGCTTGGCTACGTGCCGGACAAAGGTGTTCCTCTCTCCAACTATATCCGCGAAGCTGAAATCTCTTGGGTTAAGCTGAAGAGTGTGGTTCAGGGGACTCCGCGGATTTCGGAGCTGCGCATGCGTTCGGCAGAAGGCCACTGGGTGTGGCTGGAAACGAAAATCTCACTGATCACCGGCAGCCGTGCTTTTCCCGCGCAGTATATGCTTATCTCTCGTGAGATTACCCAGCGTAAGCAACATGAGGAACGGCTCCACAAGCTGGCCTTCTATGACCATTTAACAGCCATCCCCAATAGAGCCCATTTTAAAATGTACATGGAGAACCTGATTAATCAGCCGGAGGACCGCAGACAGGAAATAGCAGTTGCACTGCTCGATTGTGACAGGTTCAAGCAGCTTAACGATACCCTTGGCCACTTGGCCGGAGATGAATTCCTGCAGTTGCTCTCCCGTGAGCTGCAGCAGACGGTCAAAGGATTCGGTCAGGCGTTCCGCATCGGCGGCGATGAGTTCGCCGTGGTACTTCACCGCTTTACCAATCCAGAGATGCTGAACGAAATGCTGGACCGTTTGCTTCAGCTGTTCAACAAATCCTGGTCCGTCAACCAAGGCTCCAGCTTTCATACTTCCGCCAGCATCGGCGTAGCCCTTTATCCGCAGCATGGCGGCAGTATCAACGAACTGCTCCACGCCGCCGACCTTGCGATGTACCGCTCCAAAAACAGCGGCGGCAACGAAGCCAATCTATACAATGAGCTTGTGGACGAAGAATATTCAGACAAGCATAAATAAAGAAACAGGCAGCAAAACAGGCTGTTCCCGAATCACTGCCCAAACGGCGGCGATGCTGGAACAGCCTTTATCAGCTGAGTGGCTATCCGTTTCTTCGATATCTTAACTTCAGCTGCTTATCTGTAGCGGATTATCTGCATCGCCGCTGCATGCACTGCTGCGGTCTTGCACCACTACCTTAAGCAGCGCCTCACTGCCGGAGCAGTCAATAAAGCGGTCTCCGCTACCCTTCTCTTCCCAGTCATTCAGCCGCAAAATATATCCAACCGACTCTGTTCCCGGCACCACTTCGATCCGCGCTACCGCACGTCCATCCTCCAGCTGCCGGAAATCGCACTGTCCATCCTGGATACCTGTACCCCAAACCCAAAGATTCCAGCCACGGTAATCGCCGTCGGGGCGGTCATAATGTACCTCAATGATCTTTGCCCGCGGTGCAGGCTCGCCGTAGACATCATACAATACCATCATCGACAGTCCTTCAAGCTCTACTGCGTGATCTGTGGCAATACGGAAGGCTTCTGTTCCGGCACGGGAATGATCTACCACAATGTTCCAGCAACCTCCTGTCTCAGGCAGCTGCTGAGTAACAGGCCCCCAGTTGGCGTTGAAAATAACAACGATGTTGTTCCAGACATCACCGCCTGCATTATCCTTCAGCTGATAAGCGACGACGCCGTCTTCACAGCGCAGGAACTCCAGTGAGCGCTCGATCTCCTGCCGTCCATGCAGACGGAAGGCCGGATGCTTGCGCCGCAGCTCAATAAGACCTTTATAATATTGAAAGACAGGCATAAATGTCTCTTTATTATCCCAGCGGATCGCATTGATCACATCAGGGGAACGATAGCTGTTGTGATCCCCATATTTGCTGCGCAGCATTTCATCTCCGGCATGCAGAAAAGGAATGCCCTGGGAGGTTAAAATGATCCCGTTCGCCAGCAAAGATCGGCGCACAGTTTCATTTCCAAGAACATCCTGCGGGTCGATTGCGAAGTACGGATTTGCTTTAGCAACCGCCCGTTTGACCTCTCCGCCGCCCCTCAATCTTCCGTTCTCCAGTTCAGGCAGGTTCGCCGCCTGGCGCTGGCCTTGGGAAGCAAGCACCTTATCCCACAGATTCAAGTTATCATGAGCGGTTACATAATTCACCGTTTCGACAGGCGAGTCGGTAAATTCATGAATCGCTCCTTTTATTCCCGATGCCACTGCGCCTTCTTTGCCGTATTCTCCGGTTGCGAAGCCTTTGCCCCAACCATCGCTGTCGCCTTTTATTGCCGCGCGGAAGTTGTCATTGAACACGGCATAACCTTTGCCGCGCTGTACACCCTTCAGGGTTTTGTCTGCCAGTGGAGAGTCCCCTCCTGTCCACGGCTCCCCGTAGATCAGCAGATTCGGATTAATGGCAAGGCGCAGCTCCTCTGTAATTTCACGCATGGTTACGCTGTCCATTAGGCCCATCAGATCAAACCGGAACCCGTCGATATGATACTCCGAAGCCCAGTATAACAAGGAGTCCTTAATATATTTGCGCACCATAGGCCGTTCCGTGGCAATTTCGTTGCCGACGCCCGAACCGTTAGTCAGTCTACCCAAATAATCATGACGGTAGTAATATTCCGGCACCAGCGGCTCGAATGGCCCCTTCTCAACAGAATACGTATGGTTGTACACCACATCCATAATGACCGAAATGCCTCGGCTGTGCAGTGCCTTCACCATTTCTTTGAATTCACGGATCCTGGTCCCGGGTTCACCTGGGTTCGTACTGTAGGACCCTTCGGGTACATTATAATGCTGTGGATCATACCCCCAGTTATATTCGGAGTAATATCCCGCTTCGGTATCCGGACCACTTGCATTCAGTTCGTTTACCGTCTGGAAATCGAATACCGGCATTAGATGCACGTGAGTAATCCCCAGTTCAGCCAAATGATCAATCCCCAGTGCATTTCCTGCGGAATCACGTAATCCGGTTTCCGTAAATGCTTTGAACTTGCCCTTGTGCAACATGCCAGAGCTCTCATGGGCGGAGAAATCACGAACATGCAGCTCATAAATTACCGCATCTGCGGGATGTGGCAACTGTGGGGAACGGTCCTCTGCCCAGGAGGGCGGATCGGTCTCACGCAGATCCACAATCGCCGACCTCAGCCCGTTCGCCGAAACAGCGGTTGCATAGGGATCGGCGGCCTCCCTTATACTGCCATCGGCAAATACGGTGCGGTACATATAATATTTGCCTTTCAGATCTCCGGTAAGCTGCGCCTGCCAAACACCGCCGTCCTGGCGCTGCATGGGGATAATCACTCCACTGTCTTTGGAATAAACGGCTGATACAGATGCGCCGATCCCGCCGGTCTCATACAATACAACCGATACCGTAAAGGCCGTTGGAGCCCATACTTTAAACTGGCTGCTGCCTACAGTGTAGGTTAGTCCAAGGTCTTTGCCTTCATAAGTCTCTATTATTGTCTCTGTATTTATATAATTGCTGTTCATGTATTCCACCATCCCCCTGTTCTCCGCCATATTGCCGGATAACGGTTTACTTCACTTAAATCCAACTATTTCCACTACGGAAGAAATTAATACTTGCACAGATCTGCAAGCAAAGTCTATAGAGTACTGTCTTTCTTTTGAATCATAATATAATATGTAACACTATGTTCACAGGTTTGGGTTCCACCTGTTTTATGTGCCCACATTCTATTATCGGCTGCTGCGCCCATGCATTTGAGCTTGTCCTTATAAAAGAAAGCACGAACAACAGGTGATGTACTGCTGCCGACAACAAAAAAACGGCCTCCTATAGAGGAGGCCAGCAGTAGTTGGAAGAGTGAATTGCCTAAACGGATAATGCAAGATAGCTTTGCGAATTACTTCACGCTGCTCTGCACAAGTGCAGCAACTTCCTCGGCGGTGCCAAGCTGAAGTGCTTTGGCAGCCATTTCCTTCATGTCTGCAGCGGACAGCTTGGAAATCTGGCTGCGTGCAGGCAGGATGGAGGTTGCGCTCATGCTGAACTCATCAAGGCCCAGACCGAGCAGCAACGGAATCGCTGTGCTGTCGCCAGCCATTTCGCCGCACATGCCGGTCCATTTGCCTTCAGCATGGGCTGCATCGATAACGATTTTGACCAGACGCAGGATCGCCGGATTGTAAGGCTGGTACAGGTAGGATACCCGTTCATTCATACGGTCGGCAGCCATCGTATATTGAATAAGATCGTTGGTACCAATACTGAAGAAATCGACTTCTTTGGCGAACTGGTCCGCCAGAACCGCCGTTGATGGAATTTCTACCATGATGCCCAACTGAATGTTGTCCGACACTTCCTTGCCTTCTTCGCGCAGCTTAGCCTTTTCTTCCAGCAGCAGATCGCGGGCTGCACGGAATTCGCCGAGCGTAGCGATCATCGGGAACATTATGCGCAGGTCACCGTGGGCACTTGCTCTAAGCAACGCGCGCAGCTGGGTGCGGAAAATATCTTGACGGTCCAGACACAGGCGGATCGCACGGAACCCAAGGAACGGGTTCATTTCCTTCGGCAGCTCCAGGTAAGGCAGCTCCTTGTCGCCGCCGATATCCAGTGTGCGCACAACAACCGGCTTGCCGTTCATATTCTCAAGCACGGCGCGGTACGCATTGTACTGAATTTCTTCGGAAGGCAGCTTGTCGCGGCCCATGTATAGGAACTCGGTGCGGTACAGACCTACACCTTCGCCGCCGTTCTCGATCACACCGTTCACATCATTAGGTGTGCCGATGTTGGCAGCCAGTTCTACATGTTTGCCGTCAGCCGATACGGTCGGCTCATCGCGGAGTTTTTTCCACTCGGCGATTTGCAGATCATAGGCTTCCTGCTTAGCTTTATATTCGGCGACTTCAGCATCGCTCGGGTTGATTAGAACATCTCCGCTCAAACCGTCGACTATCACCAGATCTCCCGCCTTGACTTCAGACAGTACATTCTTGGTGCCGACCACCGCCGGAATTTCCAGGGACCGGGCCATGATGGCCGAGTGCGAGGTGCGTCCGCCGATATTCGTCGTGAAGCCCTTCACGTATTTACGATTAAGCTGCGCCGTGTCGGATGGAGTCAAATCCAGGGCAATGACGATAACCTCTTCATTGATTTCCGCAGGACTTACATAGTGAATACCCAGCAGGTGGTTCAGGATGCGTTTGGTTACATCGCGCATATCAGCAGCACGTTCCTGCAGGTAAGCACTTTTCATATTTTCGAACATTTCGATAAACTGAGTGGCGACTTCATTTAGGGCATAGTCCGCATTAACTGATTCCTCGCGGATTTTATCCATTACGGGACTGATGAGTTCGGGGTCTTCAAGAATCAGCAGATGGGATTCGAAAATCTCCGCCTTCTTCTCGCCCAATTCAGCGAGCGTGCGCTCCTTAATGCCCTGCAGCTCGCCCTTGGATTTCTCCAGGGCGCTCTCCAGTTTGGCAATCTCGGCTTCCACATCGCTTACAGCAGTCTTCGTGATTGTATAATCCGGATGTTCCAGGATAAATGCACGGGCTACGGCAATACCTGCTGAAGCCGCGATTCCTGAAATTTTATTCATGGAGCTCTCCCAGCCCTTCTTTAATCATCACATCTTGCAGTGCGCTCAGTGCTTCCGCTTCTTCACTGCCTTCAGTAATCAGACTCAAAGTATCGCCGGCTTCAAGACCCAATGACAATACGCCGAGAATGGATTTAAGTGTTACTTTTTTACCTTTGGCTTCCGCGAATGCTTCTGTGCCTTTAAACTTTGTTGCTGTATTTACCAGCGCTGTTGCTGGGCGTGCGTGAATTCCGTCTTCGTCAATAATTCTGAATGTTTTTTGCATGATAATATCCAACTCGCTTTCTGTTAATTTGAATGTTTGTCTTATGTGAAGGCCGCGCTCCCTTCATTATAAGGGAAGCGCTATGCCAATGCACATGTTACTTAATGCTGATGATGTCTTTATCGCCTACAGCCACCTTACCCGGCTTCTTCAAGGTAACCGTAGACCCTTCAGGCAGATTAGAGAAGATGACCGGTGAAATAACGGAAGGCGCATGGGCTTTCACGTATTCCAGATCCACTTCCATAATCGGCTGTCCTGCAGCTACCAGGTCGCCTTCTTCTACAAGAATCGTGAAGCCTTGGCCTTTAAGCTTTACAGTATTAACACCAATATGCACGAGCACTTCCTTGCCGCCGTCGGACATAATCCCGATGGCATGCTTGCTCGGGAATACATTGAACACTTTACCGTATACCGGTGAAGCAATCTTGCCGTCATCTGACAGGAAGGCGAATCCGTCACCCGTCATCTTCTGGGAGAAGACAGCATCTGGAACCTGCGTAATATCAAGCAGCTCGCCATTTACCGGGGACACGATGTCCTCAGGAATAATTGCTGCGCCTTCTTCACCGGCCTGCTTCTCAAGCTCAGGCTGCGGTGCGGCAGCAGCTGAAGCAGCTGGAATTCTGCCGTTCATGACATCCTGTATCTGTGACTTGATTGTATCTGAACGTGTACCAAAGATCGCCTGAACGTTATTACCAACCTCAAGCACACCGGAAGCACCCAGCTTCTTCAGCCGGTTCTTATCTACGCCTGCCTTATCCTTAACCTCGACGCGGAGGCGGGTGATGCAGGCGTCCAGATGGGTGATGTTTTCTTTGCCGCCCAGTGCGGACAAAATGTTGCGCGGCAGATCATCACCGCTTGTAGATACATTCCCCGTGCTGACGTCTTCCGAATCATCGGATGCATCTTCACGGCCCGGAGTTTTCAGATTGAACTTCCGGATGACATAGCGGAATCCAAAGTAGTAAATCACGGCAATAACCAGACCTACCGGGATAACCAGCCACCACGCAGTACGGTTCGGGATAATACCGAACAGCACATAGTCGATAAAGCCGCCGGAGAAGGTCATTCCGATCTTAACATGAAGGATTTGCATAGTCATAAAGGAAAGACCTGCAAAGACAGCATGCACTGCGAACAGAAGCGGAGCTACGAACAGGAATGAGAATTCCAGCGGCTCTGTAATCCCTGTCAGGAAAGAAGTAAGGGCTGCAGAAACCATCAAGCTGCCGACAATCTTCTTGTTCTCAGGTTTGGCTTCATGGTAGATCGCCAGCGCCGCTGCCGGCAGACCGAACATCATGAACGGATATTTACCTGTTGTAAATGTACCCGCTGTGAAATCCACCCCGTCGCGCAGCTGCTGCATGAAGATCCGCTGATCCCCGCGTACCAGTTCACCGGCTTTATCGACATAACTTCCGAATTCATACCAGAACGGTGAATAGAAAATGTGATGCAAGCCGAAAGGAATCAGTGAACGCTCAATGACACCGAAGATAAAGGCCGACAGCGTCAAGTTCGTGTTGATCATGCTTTGCGACACATAGTTCAGGCCGTGCTGGATCGGCGGCCATACAGCCGTCAATACAAGTCCAAGAATCAGGGAGGTTACTGCCGTCATAATCGGCACAAACCGTTTACCCGCAAAGAAACCGAGATACGACGGCAATTCTATGCGGAAGAACCGCTTGTACATCGACGCGGCCAGTATCCCGACCAGAATACCGCCGAAAACCCCTGTCTGCAGCGTCGGTATCCCCAGGACACTGGAATAGGAGAAATCCTTCCAGGTCAATACATAAGCGTTAATGCCCAGTACCGTTCCCATGGTTACATTCATGACAAGGAATCCGATGATTGCCGCAAGACCGGCAACCCCTTCACCACCGGCAAGACCGATGGCTACCCCGACCGCAAACAAGAGCGACAGGTTATCAAAAACAATCTGTCCCGAGTTCATCAAAACGTTGGCAACGGCCTGAACCCCGCTGTTTTCCAGTGCCGGTACGTATTGAAGGAAATCAGGGTTAACCAGCATGTTGCCGATCCCGAGCAGCAAGCCCGCCGCAGGCAGGATGGCTACAGGAAGCATAAGCGCTTTACCGACTCTTTGCAAAACGCCAAACAACTTTTTGAACATTTAGGCCACTTCCTTAATAGTAAATTTCACAAACAGGAAACCAAAAAAGACATGAGCAACACAGCATTTAGGTTTGTCTTCTAACACTAAGGTTAGATTGCCCCAGCTTGGGGCCTGACAACCAAAATACTGTAAATCACTCATGCCTGATCGTATCAGTTACACGTAGGTATTCTGTTTTATTGGAACAGGGAACATTGTAGCACCGATTTTTTGAAGTTGCAAGCATGTTTTTGTAAGGGGTTCATTTCAACCCTCATGCTGCTCCATATCCTCTTCATCCTCTTTCTTCTGGGCCAGACGCTGCAGATGAATAGTCAGATAGCTCACTTCAGCCGGATATACCGGAATACGCACCCGCTGCTCAATGACCTTAGTCAGCTTCCAGGCCAGCATGTACATTTCAGGATATTCGCGCTTCATTAACCCGTCCAGAGAAGAAGTCTCCCGCACACTCTCACCACGGCGCAGTCTTTCCAGAACAAAACGCAGGTGAGTGACCAGCCGGGAATAATCCAGGGAATCCCGCGGAACATGATAACTCAGATTATCCTCCACCAGCCCCACGAGGTCACCGATCAGCACGGAATGCTGCTTCACCTCGGAGATATGACGGTTGCTCAATGCGCTTACAATATGCAAAGCGACAAAACCGATCTCATCAAAAGGCAACGTTACCCCCATCGCCTGATTGATCCGCCCGACTGCATATTCGGCCAGACTGTATTCCTCAGGGTAAATTTCCCTGGTTTCGTACAGAAACGGATTATGTATGGCGATATCTTGTTCATGACGGCGGATGGCAAATGAAATATGGTCAGTGAGTGCAATATGAATATGTTCATTCAGCGGTTGGCGGCTGCTCTGCATGATATGCAATACAATCTCCTGAACTACCTCGATCAGCTTCTCGTCCACCTGCGGAACGAGCTGCTTGTATTGCTCCTGTTCCTCCTGGCTGCGGAGAATAAACATCTTCTCCACAGAAGACAGACTGATCCGGTCACGTATTTTCCGGTTAAAGCCTATGCCCTTGCCGATCACCACAACCTCGGCGTATTGGGGATGCTCGGCAATAATCACATTGTTATTGAGTACCTTAGCCACTGTTATGCTGCTCACTGCTTACACCTCTTTGAATTCTGAATACCTTTGCCGCTGCGGCAGCTGCATAACTTGACAGCATGTGTAGATTATACTTGGCTACCGCCATAACATCAAGATTTCGAATGTGGAAGAGGCTGGATCATTTTACCCGGAAGGTTCTGCCCGAGTATTTATAGACCAGGAATAGGGCAATGGTCATGTAGGCTACCGTGGTCAACAGTACCATTCCTGCAAAATAAGCCGGAGTGCTCTCCAAGCGGAGGCACACAATGGTTGCAGCCAAGACAATGCTGTTGACAATGGTGAAGAACGGGTTCTTCAAATTCAGCTCTGTGCTGTAAGGCTGGAAAATATAATACATGAACAAGTGATGCACGGAGAAGAACAGGGATAGGCCGAGGATAGCCCCGCAGAAACCAGCTGCATCCGCAATCCCCCAGTTTTCATCCGAAAGTAGAATGAGCAGATTCACAGCTATACAAATAGCTCCGGCCGGAATCAAATTCAGAGCGGTTATTCTCAGCAGCCGAATCCGGAAATTGCTCAGCACCGCCGTCCGTTCCCGATAGAATCCATACCGCAGCAGACTAAGGTCGCAGTTGTAAAACATCGCTTTGCAGACCTTCTCACCGATCGAGGTAAAATTCATAATAAATACAAAATAAGAAAGGCTGCCGATTAAAAAATGTGACATCTTGGTAAACATTGCCGGTGAGACCATCATCGACAGCAATCCGGCTGCGAACAATACGCCAATGATGAGCATACGCCGCTGAATCGGCTGTATTAAAAAACGTTTATGCCGGGAGAAAAAGATCGCATTCAGGTAAGCATAGCCGCTTTTCCCCTGAAATTGGCCGGGACTCAGCTGTTCCGCTGAAAAGTCCTTTTCTTTCGTCTCGACATCCTTCACTCTCGACTCCTTCATCATACGCCCCATATCCAGCAGCGGATCGTCTATTTTGCTCACGGCATCAACCGCGCTGCGGTAACGGGGATAACGTGCAATATAAACGGCGGCAACCACTCCTATAGCCGCAATGGCTAAACCCGCCGGCAGGTTGAACAACGCAGCGCTGTCCACGAAGGACACTTTTGCATACAGCAGAGCATAGGCAAGCGGAAATCCTATGCCTATGACGGTCCACACCCACCCTGTTTTTTTGACAAGCACAATGTCTGTACGGTCGAAAAGCCATAAATGCAGCGCCTCACTGCCCAAGCGCCAGGCAGTTAACAGCAGGGCAAGCAGCACTCCCTGCCAGACCGGAGCCTGCAGCAATGAAGCGAAGAGGCACATGGCCGGTATATAGTAAACAAAGAAACTGAAGGTCCGAAGCGACAGAGTAGCGTGCATGTACTGATCAGCAGGCAGCCGCATCAGCTTCACACAAATATATTTGTCCCGCTTCGGTTCCAGGATGACCGCATTTGAAACTGCCGCTACGACGCAACTGATTATGACCAGCACTTGCAGATAGAGCTGATACTGTTCAGCAGTCGTCAGTTCCTTGCCGATTGTGATCACCGGCCAATAGACTACAATTCCCAAGTAAGCGAATTTGGTCAGAAAGCCCCATATTATCTTCAGAATAAGCACGATTACAGTCAGCGTCTTTTTGAGTCCTGTCCGGGAATACAAGTCATTCTTAGCCATCTTCCCAATTACCGGCAACCGCTGGAGATAATAGATCAGCCGGTTCGCCCCGGATGCGCCCCGGATATCCAGTATGGTGTTCAGCGTCTTAATCATTGCTGCCCTCATCCTTTAGCAAGGTTATGATTCTCTCCTCGAATTCCGGACTGTGCAGGGTGTCGGCAGGAATCTCCTGGAGTGTCCCGTTATTCAGGATAACGAGCTCGTCGCACAAGTCGGCTGCAAGCTGCAAAATATGGGTGGAGAAAATAATGATATGATCCTGCTTCATCTCCCGCAGCAGCTTCTTGATCTCCAGTGCCACCACAACGTCAAAAGAAGTCAATGGTTCGTCCAGCAATATCAAGGGCGGACGTGTAATGATAAAGCAGAGCATTTGGATCTTGTTCTTCATGCCATGAGAATACCCTTTGATCAGCCGGTGGCGGTCCTCCTGCTCAATCCGGATAATGTCGAAGTAGTCTTCGATGTTTTTGCCAGGTTCAATCTTGTCGCGGTTGATATCCATATAGAATTTCACAAACTCATAGCCTGTAAGAAATTCCGGCAGGATGGGCAAAGAAAATACATACCCGATATCCGCCTCGCGGAGCGGACTGCTCACGTCGTTTTCCCGTAAAAAAGCCCCGCCGCTGTCCATTCCGATCTCCCCGCTCAAGCAGTTGAACAGCGAGGTTTTACCGGCACCGTTGCGGCCCAGCAGACCGTAAATCTTGCCTTTTTCAAAAGTGTAGTCAATGCCTTTGAGTACTTGTTTATCTCCGAAGCTCTTACGGATGTTATCCAAGAGCAGCTCCATGCGAAGTTCCCCTCTCTCCATAAAATTCAAGGTATGACAGGCAATTGCGCCTGTCATACCTTGAGTTATCCCGCATTATCCTTCAAGTTTATCAGTTGGAACCACTGGCACTGCAGGTACTACCGGTACCGCAGGTGCAACCGATACTGCCGGTCTGTGGTCCGGAGTTCCCGTTTTCCCTTTAGTCAAACCTTTTATCAACGCCTCTACATCAATTCCCGAGACACTCTTCAGCATTTCCGGTGCCGTCGACATCAGCTGGGTCACATAATTGCTGACCCGGGCCGCTCCTTCACCGTTTCCCGTATCCACCACAGTGAGCTTGTCGATGGATGCCAGCGGCTCGGCAATTTTACCAGCCAGTTCAGGCAGCATCTTCACGATGATGTCGAGCACGGCAGCTTCGCCGAATTTCTGGAACGCTTCGGCCAGCTTCTCTTTGGCTTCTGCTTCTGCGAGGCCGCGCAGGCGGATAACTTCGGACTCCGCTTTACCTTTAGCCAGCTCTGCGTCGGCTGTTGCCTGGCCTTCCAGGCGTTTCTGCTCGGATGTTGCCTTCGCCTGGGTCTCAATGCTGTACTGCAAGGCATCGGCTTCGCGCATCCGCTTGGCCTTATCGGCTTCCGCCGCCTGTTCCACTGCGTAGCGGTCGGCTTCCGCCTTCTTCTTCACTTCCGCATCATACTGCTTCTCGCGCACCTGGATTTCTTTGGATTGCAGGTCGATCTCGCGTTCCTTGCGAACCAGTTCGACCTTCATCTGCTCTTCCACCACCGTCTGCTTGGCGCGTGCCTCCTGGATGTGATAAGCCTGATCGGCTTCCGCCTTGGCTGTATCCTGATCCCGTTTAAAGGCTGCAACCTTCAGCTGATTGTCCTTGGAGGCTTCGGCGATGTTCGTATCCCGCAGCAGTTCAGCCTTCTGCCCTTGCTCCTCGGCGTTTGCCTTCTGGATCCGCGCATCCCGCAGCGCTTCCGCTTCAGCGATTTCCGCATCCCGCTTCACTGCAGCAATCCGCGGTTTACCTAGAGCTTCCAAGTATCCATGCTTGTCGCGCACATCTTTGATGGTGAAGGAGACAATCTGCAGTCCCATCTTCTTAAGATCGCGCGCTGCTACGCCCTGAACCTCCTGGGCAAACCGGTCACGGTTGCGGTAAACCTCTTCCACGGTCATTGACCCGAGAATCGCCCGCAGATGCCCTTCAAGCACTTCCTGCGCCTCGCTCTTCAGCCCTTCTATCGGCTTGCCCATGAACTGTTCGGCTGCCGTTGCCACATCTTCTGTAGAACTGCCTACCTTGATAATAGCCACACCGTCGGCGATAACCGGCACCCCTTGCTCAGTGTATACCTCCGGTGTCGTCACATCGAGCTTATGCGAGAGCAGAGACATGAACTCGGCCTTCTGGAAGACAGGCAGAATGAACGCCCCGCCCCCGCGGACTATCTTGATTTTACGGCCCGAGCCATCATCTGAGATATGATTGCTGCCGAGAAAGGAACCGGTGACAATCATTCCTTCATCGGGTCCGACCGTCTTGTAACGCGCCCAGAACGCAATCCCAAGCACCAGTAGAACCGCTACAACCACAATAGGAATAAACAAATAATCTGGAATGTCTAACCCTAACATTAAGAATCCACTCCTTTTCTCTCTTCAAATTCAGTTACCAGCGCAACACCTTCCCGGACCTCTACCACTACAACCTTAATCCCGGCCGGGAGGGAAAGCTGCTCAAAGCTGGCTGCCGTATGCAGGCTGTTGCCTGCGCCGAACTTCACCATGATTTCGCCATAGCCCTGTGCCGGAATAGGAACGGTAATTTCTCCGATCTTGCCAGGCAGCTCGCTCATGGAGAATCCATTTGACATCTCGCTTTTGTCCATCGGTTTGACGACTCCCAAGTAAAGAACCACCCCCATAAAGGCTGCGATCAGCAAGGACAAGGCAAGAACAGCGCCATCTTCCAGCCTGCTGTAACGCGTGAGCAGAATACCTGCTCCGCCAAATACGGTGACTCCCCCGGCCAGCACAGCAGGGTTCAGGAAATCAAAGGAAGCTACATCAAATATCCCGTCCAAAACATTGCCGATCAGATCTCCCACAATTACGCTGACTACGGCAAAAATGACGCCGAGCGCCAAACAGCCCAAATACAGCGTTTGCATTATTTTCTCCTCCCGTCTATAGTTCCGGACTGTCATACTAGTATAAACGTTCAAACCATGTCCTTGGTTTCACAAACTTGGATGATTATCTCAATATTGTATCGTGGAAGCAGCCTTGAACCCAAGCCGGCCTATGCCAACAGTTTATGCAAAAAAGCCGTCCCCATTACCGGGAACGGCTTGATTTCCTGCCCGGAGCTGCAGCTCTGCAGCTCCTTTATGATGGCGTTCTTACAGCGCCATTGTATAAATTTCTACAACATCCTCACGCTCCAGCTTGCAGAAATTACCGAACGGTCCGAAACGCACCGCTTTGTCAGCCATATTTCCGATTTCGCTGTCATTGATATCATAGTCGCCAAGGGTCTTCGGCGCACCGATGGAATCCCAGAAGCGGCGCAGTGCTTCAATGCCTTCAAGACCGGCTTCTTCATCGCTTTTGCCGGCCGGATCAATGCCGAATACGTTCACGGCCAGCTGGCGGAAGCGGGCTGGGTTCGTACTGAGGTTGTACTTCATCCATTGCGGGAAGAGAATAGCCAAACCGCCGCCATGCGGGATATCGTAGACTGCTGATACGGCATGCTCGATGTTGTGTGTTGCCCAGTCTCCGGCGAAGCCCATGCTGACCATGCCGTTCAGAGCCATTGTGCCGCAGTACATAATCGTTTCGCGCAGCTCGTAATTGTTCAGGTCCCCGATCAGCTTCGGTGCCGTTTCAATAACGGTGCGCAGCAGCGTCTCACAGAAACCGTCCTGTACAGGCGTGTTACCGTCGGTATGGAAATAATGCTCCAGAACATGCGACATAATATCTACCATGCCGTAAACGGTCTGGTCACGCGGCAAAGTGAAGGTGTTCTCGGGATCAAGGATGGAAAATGCCGGGAAGGCATGCACACTGCCCCAACCCATTTTTTCCTGGGTGACTTCGTTGCTGATGACAGAGCCGTTGTTCATCTCGGAACCCGTAGCCGCCATCGTCAGCACTGTGCCCAGCGGCAACGCGGCTTGCGGAGCAGCCTTGCGTTCCACAAAGTCCCACATATCCCCTTCATATTTCGCGCCTACCGCAACTGCCTTTGCACAGTCCAGTACGCTGCCCCCGCCTACGGCAAGGATCAGCTCAATGTTGTGCTCCCGGCACAATGCCACACCTTTATGTACAGTGGACAGACGCGGGTTCGGCTCGACTCCGGCCAGTTCGGTCACGACAGCCCCGATGGAATTCAGCTCAGCCAGCACATTATCGTACAAACCGCTGCGTTTGATGCTGCCGCCGCCGTACATCAGCAATACGTTCTTACCGAATTTCGGGACTTCGGTCTTCAAAGCCTGCAATGTTCCTTGTCCAAAAATCAGCTTGGTAGGATTATAAAATTCAAACTTGCGCATATGGGTAAACCTCCATTAGTTGATGAATGTGATGCAATTTCATATTATAGACCTCCGGCGTGCGTCATTCAAATCACAGCGGCTCCCCGTATCACGCCAAACTGAACGAACTGTATAAGAAAAGCCCCCAAACCTGCATGGCCGGGGACATAATACTAACATTCAGTTATTTATAGGGCTCCGAAGCTCTGCACAAACCGGCGGAAAGCGGCTTGTCCTTCCGGTGTCCGTTTGTAGACCCCGGCATGCTCCAGGATATGGGTGAACTTGATACCGACCTCATTCTGCACGATTTTGACAGCCTCTTCGTGGTTGTGACCTGTGCCGAAGCGTTCGGCCAGCTCTTGTACCCACGAGGCATGCTGTGCAAGCGCGTGATCAGCTTCACTCTTCACGGCAGCCAGTAGCGGGAGATCTCCGGCAAGCACGCCTGCGACAGCATCCAGTTCTTCCTTTAGTCGTCCCGGCAGAATAGCCAGACCCATAACCTCAATCAGGCCGATGTTCTCCTTCTTGATATGGTGCATCTCCCGGTGCGGGTGGAATATCCCTTCGGGGAATTCCCCGCTGGTCCGGTTGTTGCGCAGCACCAGATCCAGCTCGAAGCCGCCGTCTTCAGCCCGCCGCACGATTGGAGTAACGGTATTATGAGGGGTTTCCACACCGTCAACTTCACTGAAAGCCAATACCTCAGCCTCAGGATCGCTGTAGGATTTCCAGGCTTCATAGAGATCGTTGCCGCATTCCAGCAGCACTGCTGGGTCCGCTCCATGCAAACGCAGGACCGACATCGGCCACTTCACGATGCTGAGGCTGACGCCCGGGTAGGAGGCATGGGTGAACGTCTGCTCTTTCGGTGCTTTCTGGATCGGGAAGGTATGGCGTCCGCCCTGGAAATGATCATGGGTCAGAATCGACCCGCCGACAATCGGCAGATCGGCGTTCGAGCCAATAAAATAATGCGGGAAAGCTTCCACAAAGCTGAGCAGACGCTTCAGCGACTCCTTGGTCAGCTTCATCGGCACATGATCGTGGTGGAATACGATGCAATGCTCGTTATAGTACACATACGGCGAGTATTGTAAGAACCAATTCTCATTGTTCAGCTTCAGCGGAATTACACGCAGGTTCTGGCGCGGCGGGTGATTCAAACGTCCGGCATAACCCACATTTTCGCGGCAGAGCAGGCATTTCGGATAGACCGGCGGAGGGAGCAGCCGGGCCATGGCGATTTCCTTCGGGTTCTTCTCGGGTTTGGACAGGTTAATCGTCATTTCGATATCCCCGTATGGTGATTCCTGCAGCCAGAGCACATTCTTCGAAATCCGGTCCATGCGGATATAGTTGGAATCAATGCTTAATTTGTAAAAGCGGTCGGTTGCCGCCTCAATGCCCTTCTCTGCCGAGAGGCTAAAGAATTGGGCATTGACTTCAGATGGCCGTGCCATCAGCAAGCCCATAATCTTCGCATCCAGCAGATCACGGTACGTATCGGTATTCTCCGGGATCAATCCGGTTTCGAAGCCATAATCAATCAGAATGTCCAGCGGTTCCTGCGGGCTCTCAAGCGGTGTTTCACTGAATTCAAGGGCATACGGCTCACTGAAGCCGAACTGGTCCAGCAGCTCATTGCGGCTATAGTCAACATCGGCAGGCTGGATCAGTTCCTGGTTCAGCGCAAACAGCACAAGCTGTTCGATGGCATGCAGCGCCTTCTCTCCGGCCGGAGCGGTATTAATATCGTTAGGCATTTAAATTCTCCTTAATGTGGTGTAGCGAGTTGTCTGCGTCCTTTTTTTGGGGGGCAGCTGGTTCAATAGAATGCCTGACTACCCCGGACAGCCAGGAGTTATTCTTCTCCGTATCCTTGCGGATTCGCTGAATGCCAGTTCCAGGCGCTCTGAATAATATCCTCAAGGTCCGCATGCTGCGGAGTCCAGCCGAGAATGGAGCGGGCTTTGTCAGAAGAAGCTACCAGCACAGCGGGATCGCCGGCACGGCGCTCTTGAATGACAACCGGAATGTCCAGCCCGGTCACCTTCTTGGCAGTTTCGATCACTTGTTTGACCGAGAAGCCGAGGCCGTTGCCAAGGTTGAAGATATTGCTTGCACTGCCGCTGCGCAGATAGTTGACCGCCCGGACGTGGGCGTCAGCCAAATCGCTGACATGGATATAGTCGCGGACGCAGGTTCCGTCTTCGGTCGGATAGTCTTCGCCGAAGACAGCAATGCTCTCCCGCTGCTTCAGCGCGGTTTGCAGCACCAGCGGAAGCAGATGGCTCTCCGGACGGTGGTCTTCGCCAATCTTGCCGCTGGCATGCGCCCCTGCAGCATTGAAGTAGCGCAATGCCACGTATTTGATGCCGAGCACCTTGTCAAACCAGGCCATCATGCGTTCCATGGTCAGTTTGGTTTCACCGTACACATTCGCCGGCTCTGTGCGGTCGGTTTCCTCGATCGGCACCTTTTCCGGTTCGCCGTAGGTTGCGGCCGTGGAGGAGAAGACGATTTTGTCCACACCTGCATGCTGCATCGCTTCCAGCAGACATTGTGTACCATATACGTTGTTGTCATAGTATTTGACCGGGTCCTTCATGCTCTCGCCCACCAGCGAGCTTGCGGCAAAATGGATCACCGCTTCAATCTTGTTCTCCGAAAACAGCTTGGCCAGCAGCGCCTTGTCCCGCAGGTCACCTTCATACAGCTTGCCGCCCAGCAGCGCCTCACGGTGGCCTGTCAGCAGATTGTCGATCACCACAACTTCCTCGCTCCGCTCCAGCAGCTCAGCTACTGTATGAGAACCGATATACCCCGCTCCACCTGTTACCAAAATCGCCATCTTACTTCACTCCTTTCAATTCTTCCACACCATTACCGATACCGCATACGTAGAACTCGCCGACTAGACCGGATCTGGTCGTATAGGCTTCACCAACTTCACGGATAAAGCGTTCGACATCATCCTCATGCACCAGTGATACCGTACAGCCGCCGAATCCCGCACCGGTCATCCGAGAGCCAAGGGTTCCGGGAATCCGCTGCGCTTCTTCAACCATAATGTCCAGCTCCTCGCAGCTTACTTCATACAGATCGCGAAGCGAGACATGGGAGTCATTCATATATTGACCAAACTGCTTCAGGTCATTGTTCTTCAGTACTTCAACCGAGTCAAGCACACGCTGGTTCTCTTCCACTACATGGCGGGCGCGGCGTCTGACGGTTTCATCTGTAATTTTGTGCTGATGGATTTCGAATTGCTGAGGTTTCAGCTCTGCAAGGTAAGACAGGGAAGGAACCTCCTGCTTCAAAATGGACAATGCTTCGTCACACTGGCTGCGGCGTTCATTGTATTTGGAATCCACGAGACCTCTCTTCTTGTTCGTGTTGCTGATCACCAGCTTGTAGGCTCCGGTCACAAATGGAATCAGGTTATACTCCAGCGTATCGCACATCAGCAGAATCGCGTGATCACGCTTGCCGTTGGCTACGGCAAACTGGTCCATAATTCCGGAGTTTACGCCGACATACTGGTTCTCCGCACGCTGGGACAGCAGCGCAATTTCTACTGTATCCGTATCCCCGCCCAGCAGTGTCAGGAACGCGAAGCCGGTAACCACCTCAATGGAAGCGGAGGAAGAAAGGCCCGAACCGTTCGGAATATCACCGTGAAACAAGAGATCATAGCCGCCGGAAACCGGAAGATCTTTCTTTGCCAATTCCACCATGACGCCAACCGGATAATCGATCCATTCCCCTGTTTTGGCCTTGCCGATTTCGCTGTAGTCCATGGACGCTTCGTAAGGAAGATTCGTCGATGCGAATTGAACCTTGCCGTCGCTGCGCGGGCGTACAATCAGTGTAGTTCCGAACTCCAGCGCTGCCGGCAGTACATAACCTCCATTGTAATCCAGATGCTCTCCAATAAGATTGACACGGCCCGGTGCGTAGAAGACGCGTGCCTCTTCGGTGCTCTCCCCATACTTCTCAATAAATTTGCTGTTAAGTTCCTGTATGCTCATTAGTGCCACTCCATCCTTTCGCTGCTCTTGCTTCAACTTGGAATCAGTCTTGCTGTCTTCATGGTTATATTATAATAAAATCAGACTTGCCCTGATAATGCAATCATGTGTGCAATGCATGGATAAATGTGACTTCCGTGTTATAATCGGAGGACGGGCATTTCCAGCGATTACCCGTTCCCAAAGCGGTGACAGCGTTAACTCCAGAAAGGAAGCTTCTTCGTGGAACATACTTATTCCGTAGGGTCAAATCCCGTCTATTATGATAAGCAAAATCTGCATGTACTGTTTGCCGGCGAAAGCCAGACCTTGCCGCTGCACCAGGCCGGTCCCAAAATCTATGACTATTACCTGCTTCACTTCATTGAATCCGGCTCCGGGACCTTCCGCACCGAGCAGCGCAAATATGAGCTGGGACAAGGCGACTGCTTCCTGATCCATCCCGGCCAGCTGGTCAGCTATCTCTCGGACGAGAAGCAGCCCTGGCGCTACCGCTGGGCCGCTTTCACCGGCGCGGAAGCCGACGCGCTTGTGCTCCAGACCGGCTTCACGCCGCAGAAGCCGGTGCTCTCCACCGCCGAAGGCAGTGTCATCCCCGCCGCGATGGCCGGGATGATGCAGGCGTTTTACGCCAATAAGGAGAGCGCCCACCTGACTTCACTCGGCTATCTGTATCTGATCGTCGGAGAAGCCGCTGAGCGGCATATCTCCTCCTCCAGGCTGTCGGGGGCGGAATCACAGGTCAAGCGCACCGTGAAGCAGATGATCCACTATATGGCTTCCCAATATGCTCACCCGGTCTCGATTGAGCAAATGTGCGGCAGCCTCGGCTATAACCGCGCTTACCTGTCGCGGATCTTCAAGCAGGAGACCGGTCTCTCGCCGGTGACCTATCTGCTTAAGCTGCGCATCGAGAAATCGCGCCAGCTGCTGCGGGAACGTCCAGAATTATCCGTAGAGCAGGTTGCAGCATCCGTTGGACTGACGGATGCCTTGTATTTCTCCCGCCAGTTCAAACGCTTCTGTGCCCAGTCCCCAACCGCTTACCGCATCTCAACGTCCAGACCCGGGGAGAAGCAGCAGCCTTGAGATCTGTTGTATTGGGGCCAGAATTCTGTACACCATCCTGAACCCAATAAGACACTGCGGCTCGCGCTAGCCGCGTTGATCTCAGTCCACCGGCACCTGCTGAATTCTGTGCACCTTGCCGTGGCACGCGCTGAACCCTCTCACCGTATTGTGCGATGCGCTGCCACACGGTATCAAGCTGATTAGTTAACCCCTTATCCCTCCGGAGATAACATGCTGCAAACCGACTCCATAGCCACTATTACGCTGATCCACCTGTCTTTTACACAAATTTGGACCTCAGAGGCGTTATTTTCCAATATTGCGCGTGTTCTGCCACTTTTCAGATAAAATAACGGCTATACGGTCCGTTTGTGTAAATTTTGGATGTTTCTCCCTGAAATAACGTCCCCACAGTCCGATTCACCCCCCACTTCATCCCCCTCTATTCCCTAGGTTATGTCCTATCCCTTTCCCAGGTTATGCCCTATTCCTAATTGTCCAACTACAGCAACAGCCCGTCTTCCGGTCAGGAAGCGGGCTGTGCAGCAATAGGCCCCTAAACGGGATGCATATGGAGGCCATACATGTAGTGGATGCGAAGCTTACACATCACTCTCTGTTTTGAGGATGGTCTCGATCCGATCCAGCTCCTCCTGGGTAAAGTCCGCATGGGACAACGCGGCGATGTTCTCTTCGATCTGACTCACCCGGCTTGCGCCAATCAGTGCGGAGGTCACTCTGCCGCCGCGAAGTGTCCAGAGAAGCGCAAACTGGGCCAGACTTTGGCCGCGCGCGACAGCCATCTGGTTAAGGGCCCGGATCTTGCGCTGCACCTCCGGTGTAATCCGGCTTTCGTTCAGCGCGGTTGATGGACCGGCCGCTCTTGAATCCTCAGGGATGCCATTCAAATATTTATTCGTCAGCAGGCCCTGGGCCAGCGGAGTAAACGCAATACTGCCGATGCCGTTCTCTTCCAGCACATCCTGCAGTCCACCTTCGATCCAGCGGTCCAGCATCGAATACCTCGGCTGATGAATCAGGAGCGGAGTGCCGAGACCTTTCAGAATGCTAATCGCCTCCACGGTCTGCTCAGCCGTGTAGTTGGATAGTCCGATATATAGCGCTTTGCCTGACCGCACGGCATAATCCAGCGCGCCCATCGTTTCTTCCAGCGGTGTATCCGGGTCCGGACGGTGAGAATAGAAAATATCGACATAGTCCAGACCCAGCCGTTTCAGGCTCTGATCCAGACTGGACAGCATATATTTGCGCGAACCCCATTCCCCATAGGGTCCTGGCCACATATAATATCCCGCTTTTGTTGAAATCACCATCTCATCACGGTAGGGGGAAAGGTCACGGGCGAGCACCTTGCCGAACAGCTCTTCTGCCGAGCCTGCGGGCGGACCATAATTATTGGCCAGATCAAAATGGGTAATGCCGAGATCAAACGAACGGGTAATCATCTCCCGGCCATTCTCATAAGTGTCGATCCCGCCAAAGTTATGCCAGAGTCCCAGTGATATCGCCGGAAGCTTCAGTCCCGATCTGCCAGAGCGGTTGTATTGCATAACTTCATACCGTTCATCGCTAGCCACATATACCATTGCTTATCCCTGCCTCTCATATCCTCAGTTGTCACATTACCCTATTTTAAACCACTGGCGGCCGTTGTAATCTTGTAATCTGAAATCACCTGCAGTGATACGCACAGAATGCGAGTTTTATAAGATTTCAGAGCTGTTCCTGAACGGCTCCCATCACTTTCCCGATCCGGTCGGTAATAATCAGATCCGCCCTATGGTCATACGGTGTCGGATCACGGTTCAGCAGCACCGTATGCCGCCCCCGGAAGTAGGTGACGAGGCTGGCTGCAGGCTGAACGGTCAGCGAAGTGCCGCCGATAATAAGCAAATCCGCAGCCGCAATCGCTGCGACCGCACCCACGAGCACATCATGGTCCAGCTGCTCCTCATAGAGTACAACATCCGGCTTAATGATGCCGCCGCATTCCGGGCAGAGGGGCGCCCGTTCAGCGGACTGAATCACCTGCTCCAGACCGTAATAACGGTTGCAGCCCATGCAATGATTGCGGTGGATAGAACCATGCAGCTCCAGCACCACACGGCTGCCGGCCAGCTGGTGCAGCCCGTCAATATTTTGCGTAATGACCGCTTTCAGTTTGCCTTGCCGCTCCAGCTCTGCCAGCAATAAATGGGCACCGTTTGGCTCTGCCTCCGGGTGAATCATCTTGCTGCGGTAGAAATCAAAAAAAATGTCCGGCGAGGACATAAAAAAACTGCGGCTCAGCATCACCTCGGGCGGATAAGGCGAGTTATGCTCAGTCTGGTATAAACCCGCCGCTGAGCGGAAGTCCGGAATACCGCTCTCTGTGGATGTTCCGGCTCCTCCGAAAAAAACGATGTTTCCGCTGTCCTTGATCCAGGAAGCCAAAGTTTGCAATGGATCCATAGTCTGCACACGCACCCTTTCTACGAGTTATTTGTTAACAGGTAATGCGGAGCTCATGAAAGCCGGAAACGACGATGTCGGCATCCTGCAGATGTCCAGCCGCTCCGGCAGGAGAGATGCCGACCGATAGACGCAAGCCCGCACCTTTGCCAAGCTGCATATCCGCATTGCTGTCACCGATAATAACAGTCTGCTCCGGCAGCAGGCCAAGTTCCCGGCAAGCGGTTTCGGCCATCTCTGGATCCGGCTTGCCGCTGGATACCCGGTCCCTCGTGATAATAGTATGGAAGTAACCTGTTATTCCAAGTAAGTCCAGTTGCTCACCTGTGGTCTTGTCACCATCGGATGTAACCACACCCAGCTGCAAGGAAGCATCGGCACATTGCTGCAAGAACGGCAGCAGGTCCGGCAACGGCTCGATTATGCGGCGTCCGTGCATTCCATTCATGGCATCCTTGGCAATGGCCTTCACACGGACCAGCGCCTCATTCCAGGGAACTCCGGCAGTGTACAGCTGCCATGCGAGAATGCCATAACTCTCTTCCGTAGTTGCCATAGAGAGAGGTCCGGCGGGATCATAGCCTATTACCTTACCTTCAGCATTATGAGATGTGCCAAGCACCTTGGACAGATCAACATGCGATCCGGTACCGGTAAGGGCAAGCTCATTACCGAGACCTAGCAGCACTTCCTCCGCCCAGCTACCCCAAGTGGCGAGCAGGTCGAGCAGGGTTCCATCCTTGTCAAACAAAATGCCTTGGCAAGGCACGGAGAGATCCTTTACATGCAGCAGTGGCATCATACGTCTCCTCTCATCTATCTATAGCCATGATGTCTAGCCCGCTACCGCAGATTTCCCATCCAGTCCAGCATCGTTCTTGCTGTGCGGGCCTGCTGATCATCCTCGGTAATCGTTGCTATACCGTCACCTTTTTGTGGCCCGTAACTTCCAAACTGGGCATGATTTCCGCCCAGAATCGAGAAATATACCGTATTGCCCGGCAGATAGGAACGTCCCTCGTTGTATTTGTCCCTGTCAACAACCTCATCCTCCGTACCGAGCAGAGATAATACGGACAATGTAGTGTCCTTCAGACTGCCTTTCTCATCTGGATAGGAAGCTAGAAAAAAGACACCCTTCAGCTGATCCGGATGCTCTGACGCATAACGGGACGCCATCACACCACCCAGCGAATGACCACCGAGCACAAAAGACTGCTTGGGATGCACACGGATGATTTCATCTGCGGCATCGCCCTTGATGACCGCGAGATTCAGCGGCATCCGGGCTATATAGAATGGATGCCCGGCAGCGGCAATCCGTTTGGCCAGCGGAGCATAAGCCTCCGCTTCCACCAGTGCACCGGGGTAAAAAATTACTGCCGTCCCCAGAATGACCGTGGGCTCGAAAGAGATCCAGTTGTCGTTCTGCTCCACAGCCACACCTCCGGCGGACACTAGCGCAGACTCGGCCTTTTCTGCCGGAACATAGGGGGTTAAGTATTTCCACAAGAGCAACCCCGCCACAATTAAAAACAAAAGCAGTGCTATGAGGATGCTGCGTCTGGTGATTCTTTTTTTCAATAGTGTTCACTCCCGGGTACTGCATACAAAAATTATAGAGGAATCAGGTAAATCAAACAACCTTCAACACATCGCCACAATTGAGTCTTGTGACCGCTCGCCTTTGTGATGTATTTCACAATTTATTCTTCGAAAATCTTGTATTTTAAAATTAAAGTAATTTCCACAGTGCATAATTTGGAGGTAAGGCCATGACCAGGGAAAACACGCTGGAAACGCGCGGAGAAACTTTTTTCCTTAACCTGCGTTTCATGCTTATTGTTACCGTATTTGTAGGCAACGCCATTGAACCTTTAATTAGCCGCATGGATGGAATGCATAGTCTTTATATGTGGATCTTCAGCTTTCATATGCCGCTCTTCGTGCTGGTAACCGGCTATTTCGCCAGAAAGAGCCTCACCGGGTCCGCAGGCCGCAAGGTGCTGCTGCAGATCGCATTGCAATATCTTATTTTCCAAAGCCTATACTCAGCACTGGACGTTTCCCTCTTCCATGTATCCAATATCCATCATTCCTTCTTTGCCCCTTATCTGCTTCTATGGTTCCTGGCCAGTCACGCCTGCTGGCGTCTCCTGATGCTGGGGATGAGCAAATGGTCCCGAGCGGCACAAATCGCCTTCGCCGTAGCGGCGGGTGTGGCCGTCGGATATTTGCAGCTTGACGGGGTCTGGTTCAGCATCAGCCGCACCTTCGTATATTTACCCTTCTTCGTAATCGGCTATCATTTTTCATTCAGTACCTTTGCCAAATGGTTTCAGAAGTATGTCAAAATTGCCGCAGCCGCATTCTCCGTCCTGATTATTGCCCTCCTGGCAGTACTGGGCTCCGGGTTTCCAATGGGCTGGCTGTACGGGAGCATGACTTATATGCAGCTTGAGGCAGGCGAATGGTATGCAGGCCTGTACCGGCTGGCCGTCTACGCTCTGCAAATCACCGCTTCCCTAGCTTTCCTAGGCTGGGTGCCTTACCAGGTTAGCCGTATGACCGACTGGGGCCGCCGCACACTCTATGTCTTCCTGCTGCATGGCTTTATCGTGCGTTTGGCCGCCATTTCCGGAGTGTATGCCTATATTGGCAACGCCGCCGGGACAGTTGTTCTGCTGCTCTGCGCAATCCTCTCTACTGTGCTGCTGGCCCAGCCCGGGGTAAAACGTCTGCTTCACCCGATTGTTGAGCCTTCTGTCGACTGGATGATCACCCTGCAGCGGACCGCCCTGCGCCGTACACCCTGACTCTAGCGCTATAAAGGCAGCAAGCTCCGCCTTCTAAAGATACGCACAGCTGTTATTTCCCTTGTTGAATAGTAAACATTCGCGGAGCTTACACTCAAGCTCTTTCCTAGATCTTTCGCAACAAGTGGAAACGGCTTCGCCGTCCTCAAAAGGACGGTACCCGTTTCAGCGAAAAATAGAAGGATAGTTTGTAGCGTGAAGCATATAAATTTCATATTTCAATAAAAGGAGGTGTCTTAAAAGCCAATTCATTCACGGCTTTTGAGACACCTCCTTTATGGTGGAGAGTAGTTAGGCTACAGGTTTGCTACATCCTGCTCCATTGTATATTTCACCCGCATTATAATATGCTGCTCGTAATCTCCGAATTGACGGCCAAACAGGTTCAGCCCGCCCTGATGAACAGCATCGGGGTTGATTCCAATACGCAGCCGCAATTTGGGACTCCGGTGAATCAGAAGATCATTTAAGGTAACACCTGACACCTTCTCCATATCGAGCGTCGTCTTTTCATGGTCAACACGCCAGGTCTTGAGAAACCCGTATTGTGTGGATCCATCCCACCACCAATTCGGATTCAGTTTGCCGCGCCGGTCACCGAAATCACCGGGACTGGTCCACATGCCGATCTCCGAACCATTCACCCATACGGATATGTTTGAAGGCCAGTTCTGATCATAATTTGGAGCTTCGGAACACATCTCCATAGACAGCTCAAGCGATTCAATCCGCGCTCCAGAGGGGATATCCATAGGCAGCAAATATTCCAGGAATCCTTTGCGGAGCCAGATCAGCTGTGCGTTGACATGTTTGGGGTGATAAAAGCTCGACGGTTCATCATCCTTAATAATAAGGCCCTCACTATTCGCCATCCCGCATGTAGGAGAAACCTCACAATCGCTGTAATGGCCGATCGGCATCTCTACTTCATAAACATGGGTTACTCCCGTGGACATCGGCTCTTTCAGATTTAAGGCAATGTGGAGATCATCGTAATTCCTGCTGCAGACTTTCATCGCCCCGCGGGAGGCGGGAACTAGTTCGGTATGAATTAGCTCTGCCGCTTCCAATACTTTGATATTGCTCGCTACCGTCGAAACCGGAAGCTTCAGCTTCTCGGCTATTTCGATAATATTTAAGTTTTTAGAGTTTAAGAGCCGAAGTATATCAACCCTGGAACGGGTGGATAAGGCATGGGTCACCGTGACCAGTTTGTCCGGGTCGTTTAAGCTAAGTTCCAGCACAATTCAGCTCTCCTTATTTCCTAATCATTATATTTATCTTACTTCTTAATGAACTGAAAAACAATTGAAATGACCTATCCCCTAATTCACAGGTTTGATATCAATGAAATCAATCTCTCCGTATCCTTCGCCTTTCGCAAACCGGATCTTGTTCTGTCCTGCCTTCAATTGAACCCGGGCTGTCGACAGCCCCCAGTTCTCCCAGCCTTTATTGGTGATGTAAAACGGGCTGGAGGGTCCTGAATTGACACTAAGCTGAAGATTGGACCAATTCCCGCCAGCCGTTCCATTCGCTGTCCTGGCTAAAAGAATATATTCACCTGCAGCTGCCGCCTGAACTGAAAATTCCACGTAGCTCTCCGCAGTATCCAGATGACCCGCCTTAAGTCCTCCTGAGCCTTTGGGACTGGCTGAGGCATAAGCCTCTCCACCAAACGCCCCCTCTTCCCCTTCGTAACGGAAATGAGGGGCTTCGCCGGATGGCAAAGCAATCGGGAGATCAGGATCTGCGGGAACGCCGAGATTAGGCGTCTGGTCGGCATTCCAGCTGAAGGGCTGCGTGCGAACCTCGCGGGTCCATCCGGCTCCCCTGTATTTGGCGACATGGTAGATGATCCAGTCCTCCGTGCCGTCAGCAGACGTAGTAAACGAATGATGCCCCGGCCCGTAAAGCCCGTTCCCTGAACTGAATATAGGCTGGCTGCGTTTAACCCATGATGCGGGATTCATTAGATCACTGGATGTGTCTGCTGTGATCAGCCCCAGACAGTAATCATTGGTCCAGCTTCCGCTTGCCGAAAAGACCAGGCTGATGACACCCCCGCGCTCGATTACCTGCGGTCCTTCATTTACATGCGGGGAATGGTTGGTTTCCCAGCTATGGGTGGGTCTTGAAATCTCTACGCGGCCGGAATCAATCGTCCACGGATTGCTCATATGGGCAATGTAGAGATTTTGCCGCACATTGACCTCGCCCTCCCAGCCCGACCAGATAAAATACAGCCCGCCATTCACTTGCAGCACAGTGCCGTCTATAGCCCATTTGTCAGCCGCATCTGTGATCTGGCCTTTAAACTGCCAGGTTCCCGTTGTCGGATCGGCGGAGGTATTCTCCATGACATACATCCGGTGGTTCACATTGTCTCCGTCGTCCATCGCGTAGTAGATATACCAAGCCCCATTAATATAATGCAGCTCAGGTGCCCATATGCCGCTGCCGCCTGTATTCACAACCTTAGTGGGAGCAGCATCTATCGTAGTCAGCTGGGCGGACTTCCAGAGGGTAACATTGCCGCCGGTTGTTTTGGTGAAATAGTAGAACCCGTCTGTATGCTTATAAACCCACGGGTCCGCTCCATCCTGCATGACTACGTTGTAGAAGTTGTTATGGCCGGGGACGGCGTATGTCTCCTGACCCATTGGAAGAATAAGGAGTACGCCTATAGCCAGCAGCCACTTATTGCGGACATTTCCCTTCATAACCCTTCACGTTCCTTTCGGATGATGTTAGAAGGCTCTACTCTTCGATGGCTGCCTTGCGCGAATTGATGCGGCGAATCACTTCGGGATCAAATTTCGGCTGCCGGTCATAGGTATACAGGCCATTCACTTCCTGCTCCACGTCATACAGCTGGGTATAGCAGAAGCCGAACATCATCGGATGATCCAGCAGAACCTGGGTCAGTCCCTCGTAGCGTTCAATAAACGCTTCTTCAGTTACCGGCCGGTCCCCATAACCCCAGGACTTCTCGTCTTTCTGCTGCGGATTCCACCAAATTCCGCCGTACTCGCTGATGAAATAAGGCTGGCCTTCATACGTTTGCCGGTCCGGGAAGGTATTGAACACTTCTCCGCCATCCTTCATCGGTTCATATCTTTCCCGGAAGGTCTGCGGGTTCTGATCATAATCATGCAGATCAAAAATATCGGTCACCACATGGAAATTGCCGCTTGTATCAATTACAGGGCGCGTCGGGTCCATTCGTTTCGTAACCTCGTATACAATCCGCAGCACATCGTTATTTTGCTTGGTGCCGTCTCTGTCCCAGGTCTCGTTAAAAGGACACCAGCCGATCAGCGCAGGATGATTGTAATCCCGCTGCATGCCCTCAAGCCATTCCGGAAGAAATTGGGCCAAGCTCTCCGCTCCAGTGATATTCAGCCCCCAATTCGCATGCTCTCCCCATACCAGATACCCTAATTGGTCAGCCCAATACAGAAAACGCGGCTCGAAAATCTTCTCATGAAGTCTCGCACCATTGAAACCCAGTCCCATGGAGATTTCGATGTCTTTGCGCAGAGCCTCATCGCTTGGAGCGGTATAGATCCCCTCCGGATAAAACCCCTGATCCAGCACAAGACGCTGAAACACCGATTTTCCGTTGATCAGGAATTTCATTCCATCCAGCAATACGGTTCTGAGGCCAAAATAAGAATCGACCGTATCACTCTCCCGGCCCTGTGTATGCAGGGACAGCTTCAAGTCATACAGTCTGGCATTGCCAACCTCCCACAAGTGAACCTCCGAGAGCGGAAGGGTGAGTTTTACGGAGTGTCCGGAGACAAGGACAATGGTCTCCCCGACGGATCTGCCGTCATACAGAGCAGAAGCGGTAAGTGTGCCTCCCGATACATCTCCGTGCACCTTGACTTCGAGATGCACGCTAGCATTATCGGGATCGGGGACAACCTTCATGTCCGACAAATAAGCGTCGGGAACCTGCTCAAGCCAAACTGTCTGCCAGATCCCCGTGGTACGTGTGTAGTCGCAGCCATGCGAGTGGAACCTTTCACTTTGTTTGCCCCGCGGCTGGTGCCCGGAACGGACATCGTCTTCAGCATAGACGGAAATGACATTTCCGCCTGGCAACAGATTGGAGGTAATATCAAAGCTGAACGGAGTGTACCCGCCGCGGTGCGTGCCTACGGAGACTCCGTTAACCCATACCTCCGCCATGTAATCAACTGCACCAAAATGCAGCAGTGTTCTGCCATTGGTCCAGTTCACCGGCAAGGCAAACTCCCGTTTATACCATACGGCTGCCATAAAATCTGTATATTCTACGCCGGACAGCTTGCTTTCCGGACAGAAGGGAACCGTTATCATTCCCGAGAGATCATGTTCTTTGTCATGGTAACCGCGTTCTTTTCCGCTTTTGCCATGATCAATTTCAAATTGCCATTGACCGTTGAGATTGATCCACTCGGGCCGGACAAAGCCGGGACGGGGATATTCAGGACGAGGAATCGTTGGTAGATGTGCCATTGTGTAGCTCCTTTTGTGAAATATTATTTATTATGGATAAACATCATAATATTGCGAATGGCTTCAAGCGGCGCTTTGGGTGTTCTGTCATAAGTGAGCAACCCATTGATTTCCTGTTCGACATCTGTCAGCTGGGTATAGCAGTAGCCTTGAATCACCGGTGAAGTGAACATCGGGTCCACCACTGCCTTAAGCTTAATCAGGAAGTCCTCCTCATTCTCTGCTCCCGAATAACCCCAGCCCTCCCAGTCGCTTTTCTTGAAGGCAATCCCGCCAAACTCCGATACGAGAATCGGCTGGCCTTGATAGGAAGCTCCACCGACAAATATCTTGCGGTTCGCCGGCATCGCATTCACGGCGGATTCTGCCGTGGCATATCTTTCTTCCAGCACTTCCTGGCGACTCTCATAGTCGTGAATGGTTACCAGATCCGTAGTCATATGCTCCCAGCCATCGTTATAGATAACGGGTCTCATCTCATCCAAAGATTTTGTTAAATGATACATTGCCAGTCCATGCTGCTGCTGGCGTGTATCAATCTGGACATTGGGAACTCCCCAGCTCTCATTCAGCGGAACCCAGGCCACGATGCTTGGATGATTATAGTCCCGCTCAATGATCTCCTGCCATTCGCTGGTGTACCGCCGGACATACTCTTCAGAATATTCATAGGCATTGGCTGCTTCACTCCAGACGAGCAGGCCAAGCTTGTCGCACCAGTACAGGAAACGGGGATCTTCTGTCTTCTGGTGTTTTCTTACTCCGTTAAATCCCATTTCCTTCGCCAGTTCTACATCACGCTTCAAGGCTTCGTCCGTAGGCGCGGTTAGAATTCCCTCCGGGAAGTATCCCTGGTCCAGCACCAGTCTCTGGAAATACGGGCGGTTATTCAGGCACAGCCTGCCGTCCTCAATAGATACCTTGCGCATGCCGAAATAACTCACAGCCTCATCGACTACCTCGCCATTCCGAAGCAGCTCGAATTGAATGTCATACAAATTCGGATGCTCGGGGCTCCATAGGCGTCCAAGACCATGATCCGTAAAATCACCCAGTCCGAGGGTCCGTTGCTGCTCGGCATTCCTGATCGCGTATTGATCTTCCGCAACCACTTCACCGCTATACGATACCGTTATGCGAAGTTTAAGCTCATCTGCAGCCTTAAACCCCTGGAGGAACGTCCGGATGCGGATTTCATTGCGGTCAATGTCAGGCGTCAGCCTAGTTTTGCTCAGATGTACCGCTGCCAACGGCTCGATCCAGACACTCTGCCAGATTCCGGTCGTGCGGGTATAGAAGATGGCAGCGGACTGTTCCAGCCAGTATTGCTTGCCCCGCGGCAAGGTTACATCCCGGCTGAAGTCTTCCGCCCGCAGCACAATGGTGTTGCTTCCTTTAATCAGCGACGGTGTGATATCTGCCTGAAACGTCGTATGACCGCCTGCATGTGACGCCACCAGTTGCCCGTTTACCCAGACCTTTGCCAAATAATCCACTGCACCGAAATGAAGGACAAGCCGCTTGCCTTCCCAAGCCTCCGGGACCTCAAAGCTTCTTCTATACCACACCACATCATGAAAAGAGGGATCTTCAATGCCGCTCAGCTTGCTCTGAAACGCAAAGGGCACTTGGATGGTTTCTGTAAATAAAGCGGGAGCATCGGCCAGGTACCATCGTTCATCCTCACCAACCCGTTCATCATCAAAACCAAAATCCCATTCTCCGTTCAAGCTCAGCCACTCTTTGCGGAGAAACTCGGGCCTTGGATACTCCGGACGCGGAACTTGTGTATTGCTTGCCTCTGTCAACATGGTGTACTTCACTCCTGTTTATTAATTTCCATTTCATTTTATATAGTCTATTGCCTCATCCTTTGATCGAACCTACGTAAACCCCTTTAACAAAGTATTTTTGCAGGAAAGGATATACCATTAATATAGGAAGCGTAGAAACGACAATCGCACAATATTTAACGAGTTCGCGGAAAGCCGTTTGGCTCTGCGCACTGTCGATGACTACTCCACCTGCGCTGCCGATCGAGGTTGCGGTTGCGTCATTGGCTACTAATATTTCCTTCATTAATAACTGCAGCGGGAACAGCTCTCTGTCTTTCAGCAGCACCATCGCATTAAACCAGGAGTTCCAATTCCCGACAAGGTAGTATAAAAAGATTACGGCCAGCGTGGCTTTGGACAAGGGCAGAATGACTTTCGTTAGAATATGGGCCTGGCTTGCCCCGTCAATCGTAGCCGCTTCTTCCAATTCCTGCGGAATGGCCTGAAAGCTGGTCCGTAAGATAATGATGTTCCATGTGCTTAAAGCGCTTGGCAAAATCATGGCCCACAAATTATTGTATAAGCCGATATCCTTCATTAATAAGAACCAGGGAATCAGCCCTCCGCCAAAAAACATGGTGATCGTAATCAGGATCATGATAAAGTTTTTGAAGTATAAATCTCTCCTGGATAACACATAGGCACCCAGTATGGTCATGATCATATTGACTAACGTGCCTAACCCTACATAGATAATCGTGTTTTTGTACCCGTTGATCAGACTGTTGTCTTTAAACACCAGCTTATAGCCGTCCAAAGTGAATCCCAGCGGTCTCAGCAAAATTCCTTTATGAGCCACTAAGGAGCCCGGGTCGCTGACGGAAGCAAACAAGATATGCAGGATAGGATAAAAGCACACCAGCGTTAATGCGGTTAATAAGGCATACAGGACGAAATCGAATATTCTGTCCCCTGTGGATCTATGCTTCCTGATTTTTTTCTTTTTAGGCTGCAGGTTATCTTTCATGGCTGTCCCTCTTTCTTACCATAAGCTGACCTCGGATCTGCGTTTGGCTATTCTATTGGTCATCCACAGCAGCCCGAAGTTAACGATCGAACTGATTAATCCCACGGCCGTAGAATAACTGAGACTGGCTTCTCTTAAGCCGCGGCGGTAAACATAGGATGCAATGACATCAGCAGTATCGTAGATCAGAGGATTGTACAGCAGGATAATTTTTTCGTAACCGGATGACATTAACCCGCCGATTGCAAAAATAAAAAGAATGATAATGACCGGACTGATCTGAGGCAGCGTAATATGCCACATTTTCTTTATCCGTCCTACGCCATCAATTTCAGCTGCCTCATATAACGAAGTATCAATGGAGCTCATCGCGGCGAGATAAATGATGCTGTCCCAGCCGATGCTCTGCCAAATGCCGGAAAACGTATAAATCGGCCGGAAGAAAGAAGAATAGCCAAGCAGTGAGGAGTACTCTTTTCCTGTTACAAATTGAAGGATTTGTGTAATGATCCCCTCATCTGCGGCAAAAATATGAATGATCCCGCACACAACCACCAGCGAAATAAAGTGAGGCATATAGGTAATGGTTTGAACGGTTTTCTTAAACTTGGCCCCGCGGATTTCATTCAGCATTAAAGCTAGAATAATCGGCGCGGTAAATCCGAATGCGATCCCCCAAACATTCAAAAGCAGGGTATTCTTAACGACTCTCCAAAAATACGGCCCTTGGAAAAAATCAATAAAATGCTTAAACCCTACCCAGTCGCTCTCGCTAAACCCCAGCAAGGGCTTGAAGTCCTTGAAGGCGATCAGAACTCCCCACATGGGCCCGTAGCAGAAGATCAGAAACCACGCAACTACAGGAACAGCCAACAGATAGACAAACCAGTTCTTCTTCAAATCCTTCTGGATCATGAAACAACCACCTATCGTTTGTTATATCGATCCAAGGCTGCCTGATGGATACTTAAAAATTCGTCCAGTCCCATACTCTGAGCTTCCTTCAAAAATTTATCATAGGCATCAACCGGCATTTCACCCATTATGATTTTTGCAAAATACTCTCCGCGCAGTGTCGACAGCTGGTTGCCAAGTTCGGCTTCCCTTGAGGCTTCCTCTTTGGTAAAGGAAATCGGCGGCATTGCCATGCTGGTATCCATATTTTCAGTCCAGAATTTCCGGATATCGCCGGAGTAGCTTCCTTTGGTGGCGATCAGCGGGTTGGCATGATGCTCATCACGGATATTCGGCCAGCTATGCATGCGGTATTTATATAAAGTAGTCGATACCGGCTGACCTTCAGGGTCCTTAAAGATATAACTGTCCTCGGGATAATAAGGCATTCCCGTCTCATCTATCAGATGTACCTTTCCGTATTCGCCAAAGTTAATCAGTTCCCAGCCCTTTTTGCTGTAATTGAAATCGAGCCAGGCCATTGCTGCTTCCACATTCTCGCTTTGGGTAGTGATCGCAGCTTCGGTCCCTGCCCTTTTAAAATTCTTGTATGTGGTGGCGGATTTATCCCCCTTGCTCAGAACCGGATTCAGTGCTCCCACAAAGTCGATATTGCTCTGTTCTTTCCAGTAGCTCCACATCGTATCCGGAGAATCCATCATCACAGCGGTGTCCCCCGAAATAGCGCTTGCCATTCTTTGGTTAAAGTCAGCCGTTGCCCAATCCGGGTTAAGCAGTCCTTCTTTGTTCCATTGCTGCATGGTCGACAGGTACTCTTTGGCTTTCGGCTGTGCCGGTCCCCAGGCCACTTTGCCGTTCTTATCGAGGAAGGTCCAATCCCATACTCCATATGCACCATTAATGATGCCGGTAAAGATTTGACCGTAAGAGGACCCGTAATTAAGCGGTGCTTTGTAGCCGGCTTCCTTTGCTTTGGTCAAAAAGGTATGCCATTCATCAATCGTATTCGGAATTTCAAGCCCTGTTTTGTCCAGCGCCTCCTGCTTAATCAGCGTTCCAAACCAGGTCCATTCGGAATACGGGGCGATCCCGTAAAAGCCCAGCAGCTTGCCGTCGTCAGTGACTGTAGTTTTTCTTCTCGATTCATCGGAATTGCGCCACTTCGTATAGTTTGGTGCATTTTTTTCCATCAGATCTGTCAGATCGATATAAGCGCCATCATTTACACCTGCTTCCAGGCCTCCGGGATAACGTCCCGGCTCAATGATAATGTCTGGAAGATCACCTGAAGAAATCATCAAAGTAAAGGCGTCGGCTTCCTGGCCGATTGGCGGCGTGATGAAATTCACCTTGATTCCTGTTAATTGCTCCACCTGTTTTTGGACCACATGATTGTTCATATCCGGGATATTGGAATTTGCAGGCATCCAGACATCCAGAACAACGTCTCCTTTAACAGGATAAGCTGAATAATCGCTTGGAATCACTTCATCATAAATGTCGCCGAGGTATGTATCATTCAAGGAATGATTCACTTCGTCGGTTTGCTCCTGTGTGGGTGCTTTATTGCCGCGTATGTCTCCGCTGATATCTTTAAAAGCAACCGGGTCTTGTGCATTGGATGTGTTCTCTTTGTTGGAGTTACTGCTACTTCCGGCCCCATCTTCTGCCTTATTGCCACTGCATGCTGTTACAGTCGAAATGATCAGTACTAATACAAATAAAAGACTTAACAGACGCTTTGTATTGTTCTTCATACTTAACCTCCCACTATAAAATAAGTTCCGCAATATCTTAGGCGAACCCAACGTTTGAAACCACGCTCCTTTGCATCATGCCAATTGCTCCCCTTTACCTGTAAAATGATCAGACATAAAAATCATATGATTGATACAGCTTTTCTGTATCTTAAGTCGAATTATAAGGATGTTAATCTTCTATGTCAACGCTTTCAAACAATATTTTTGTAATATTATAAATCTCAATTAAACAAATAATCAGGCCTACCAGACTGTTATTCAATGAAAAAAGGTTTAAACAGCCTATGGAACACCTGATAAAGCTCGATAAGTGGCTGTTTAGTCGGTTATTCACAGCAAAATGTTTTCTGCACTTCAATTCGCATGAAAAGGCCATTTGTTACAGTATTATTGTAACAAATGGCCTTTTCTATCTTGATTTTATATTTGTTTAATCCTAGGCTTTACTCACCCGACGGGACGGTCAAGGCATGAGAATCGCTATAGGGAACCCCGAAATCCGGTGTTCCATCCGGCTTCCACCCGAATTTCTGAATTCGGGTGGCTCGTAAAGATACATCCGCTCCAGCGGCAGGAAGCGCATGATAGACGATCCAATCCTCCCGGCCATCGGGTGATCGGGTAAAGCTGTTATGTCCGGTAGCATAAATCCCGTTCTCCACACTTTTGCAAAATACAGGCAGCATGGATTTCTCCCATGATAGCGGTTCCATAGGATTAGAAGCTTCGCTCATTGTGAGCATACCCAGTGCATAATCCTCAGACCACGTTGTGCTCGCCGAATATACCAGAAAAATGCGGCCGTTGCGCTGCAGGATCACCGGGCCTTCGTTAATGGCCATACCGCCTTGTTTCTCCCAAGACAAGGTTGGAGCGGTGAGCAGACGATGTTCTCCTGCGACCGTCCAGGGATCGCTCATCCGCATAATGTAAACAGCTGATCCGTACTCAGGGAAATGACCATATCCCGCATACAGGAAATACAGCTCATTCCGCAGTCTCATCACCGTACCATCCAAGCCAGGAACAGGTGTCTGCAGCGCGCCTTTCCACACCCACTCCCCTTCCAGCGGATCAGGCTGTTCGTTCTCCAGCACACAGATCCGGCGCGACTCATCGCCTCCGCCGTCATTGGCAGTGTAGTAGATATACCATTTGTTATCCAAGTGATGAATCTCCGGCGCCCACAGGTTGTAGCTGTAGCTGCCTCCCGGTTCGGGAGACCAGATTAATTTCTTACGGCCTTCCGTAAGACCGGTCAAAGTACTGGATTTGGCGAGTTCCAGACCTTTGGAGCGGGTAGACATGAAATAGTAGCAGCCATCGGTATGTTTGAATACCCACGGGTC
Source organism: Paenibacillus sp. FSL L8-0340 (assembly GCF_038593145.1). Taxonomy (NCBI): domain Bacteria; kingdom Bacillati; phylum Bacillota; class Bacilli; order Caryophanales; family Paenibacillaceae; genus Paenibacillus; species Paenibacillus sp. FSL L8-0340. Next base: position 1,936,967 of record NZ_CP151967.1, on the reverse strand, counting down.
AGCTGAACTTGCTGCAATCGGATTAAAAAAGGTTGTACGCTGTGACATTTTCTTTCCTCCTCAGTGATATGATGGATAATCCCGGATCTTCCAGCACCTCCCATAAAAAGCTAAGTACCATCTTACTGAGGTCTCCTTAAGTTGTCTAGAGTGGGAGGAAAATACAATCCCGCTTGTCCGTCAGCTTCTTCCGGATTACAATCCCCTCTGGATGCACTTCCAAATAATACCTCCCCCTCCGGGGATAGGCTTTTTCTGCGCCCCCCGGCCCATTGCGTCATCTGACAAACTTCACATTGTCCGGTAGAAAAAAGAGGCCTTTTGTGATAGACTCACTAATAACAATGGCTGGCTGCTATTCATGGCAGCTTACCGTTTAAGCTTAATCGGTTTTATTTTTTTATAGAAACGGCTTCGCCCTCCTTCTCTTTTAAGAAGCTGGACCCCGTTCTATCTATAAACCGCAGACACGCAGCTTTTGGGATTGTGATGCGTTAATGCGACACTATACGACATCAGGCGAAAACTTCCGTAGTGAGATTGGATACATTCACGGAAGCTGAAGCTAACAAACTTTTCAGGGGGGAAAATTTCATTATGGCAGCCAAGAAAATGCGTTCAGACATGATTAAAAAAGGCTTTGACCGGGCTCCACACCGCAGTCTCCTGCGGGCAGCCGGAGTAAAAGAGGAGGATTTCGGCAAGCCGTTTATCGCGGTCTGCAATTCCTATATTGATATCGTTCCGGGTCATGTGCATCTTCAGGAGTTCGGCAAAATTGTTAAGGAAGCCATTCGTGAAGCTGGCGGCGTTCCCTTCGAATTCAATACGATCGGTGTAGATGACGGAATTGCGATGGGCCATATCGGTATGCGCTATTCGCTGCCAAGCCGCGAGATTATCGCCGACTCGCTGGAAACCGTTGTGTCCGCCCACTGGTTCGACGGCATGGTCTGCATTCCTAACTGTGATAAAATCACCCCGGGCATGATGATGGGCGCACTGCGCGTTAACATCCCGACTATCTTCGTCAGCGGCGGCCCGATGAAGGCCGGCGTAGACAGCAAAGGCAAGAAGTTATCCCTTACCTCTGTATTTGAAGGCGTAGGCGCCCATCAGGTCGGCAAGATCAATGATGCTGAGCTGCTGGAGCTTGAACAATACGGCTGTCCGACCTGCGGCTCCTGTTCAGGCATGTTCACCGCCAACTCGATGAACTGCCTTGCGGAAGCGATGGGACTGGCGCTGCCGGGCAACGGTACAATCCTGGCTGTAGCGGAAGAACGCAGAGATTTTGTCCGCAAATCGGCGACCCAGCTCATGGAGCTGATCAAGCTGGATCTCAAACCGCGCGACATCGTAACCCAGGAATCTCTGGACAACGCTTTTGCTTTGGACATGGCGATGGGCGGCTCCACCAACACCGTACTGCATACGCTGGCACTGGCTCAGGAAGCAGGCATCGACTATCCATTGGAACGCATCAATGAAGTAGCGAACCGCGTGCCTTATCTGGCCAAACTGGCTCCGGCCTCCGATATCTTCATCGAGGATGTAGACCGGGCAGGCGGCGTAAGCGCCGTGCTGAACGAGCTGCTGAAGAAACCGGGCGCCATCTTCGGTGACTGTATGACCGTTACCGGCAAAACGCTGGCTGAAAATGTCCGTGGACATGAGATTCAAGATACCACGGTTATTCATACGCTGGACAACCCCTACTCCGAAGTTGGCGGTCTGTCCGTGCTTTACGGCAACCTTGCACCGGAAGGTTCCATCATCAAGGTCGGTGCTGTTGACGCCTCTGTAGGCGGCTACCATAAAGGCCCGGCAATCTGCTTCGATTCTCAGGAAGAAGCGCTGGAAGGCATCGCGAACGGCAAAGTGAAGGAAGGCCATGTCGTGGTTATCCGTTATGAAGGACCGAAGGGCGGTCCCGGCATGCCGGAAATGCTTGCACCGACTTCGCAGATCGTCGGCATGGGTCTTGGCGCCAAGGTCGGCCTGATCACCGATGGCCGCTTCTCGGGCGCGTCCCGCGGCATCAGCATCGGCCATATCTCTCCGGAGGCGGCTGAAGGCGGTCCGATCGCTTTTGTCGAAGATGGCGACATCATCGAGCTGGACCTCAACAACCGCAAGATCGAACTGCTGGTTGAGGAAGAAGTCCTTGCAGTCCGCCGCAGCGGCTGGAAAGAGTTCGAGCCGAAAGTCAAAACAGGCTATCTGGCCCGCTACTCCAAGCTTGTTACCAACGCCAGCAAGGGCGGCGTGTTGAAGATCTAATCAAGCTTTAAGGCATCAGCCTAATTATAGTTCCGACAAAAGGAGCAGTCCCCACTACGTATGTGGGACTGCTCTTTTGTTTACCTCATTCGATCATTTCTGTATGTAATCCGCATCCGGCGGATTCAGGTGCACTTCTGCCTCTCATTCCGCCATATAGCGTGAATGTGGCGGATTCAAATGCACTTCTACCTCTCATTTCACCGTGTAGCATAAAAGCGGCGGATTCAGGTGCACTACTGCCTCTCATTCCACGATGTATCGTGAATGCGAGGCAGCGTAAATGCGGCATAGTTCATCCTTCTCTTCAGAAGTTTACCATCGAAATCAAAGACAATTGGTGCACGTTTTTCATTTGGAATCCATCCTTGTTCAAGTGCCTGACCGATAAAGAACTCAACATCTTTAGGTCTAACAACTTTCATGTTCAAATGTTCTGTATTAGGGAAGTTTACCCAAAAGCTATCAATATCTGAAGCAATATAAACTTCAAATCGTCTCCCTCTAAAAGCTTCATGTTCCGGTATCATAATGACATATCCGCTGTCTGGTGAAATCGTCCAAATATAGCTTTCTGCTTTAACCACAATTTTTCTCGAACTTTTTTTGTTTATTGTCATTTGCTTTATCCTTTACTAAAGTATCATTTATGAAACACGTATTCTTCTCTGTCCATACCTCCAACTCCTAGATTGGTTTCATAACTTATCTTCTACACCAGCACCACGTTAACCTCTACCTTACCTTATCCTCGGCCACACCCAGACTACAATCTTATTTTCACTCCCCGGATACTTTTCGGCGGAATTCATTAGGGGTTATTCCATATTCCTTTTTAAAAACACGATAGAATGAGCGCAAACTGTTGAATCCGGAATCAAACGCGATATCAGTGACCGGATGGGTAGTCGATAACAGCAACATGTGGGCAAAGGCTGCCCGCTGCCCATTGATATAATCCCGAAAAGAGATGTGGAACTGTTCAGAAAAGATGCGGGAAATAATAAACTTGCTGATACCAAGCTCTTTTGAAAGCGTATCCAGATCTATATGCTCTAAAAAGTGAATGTCGATATAAGCGAGAATTTTGGGAATGAGGTCCATTTCTTTCTTGTAGTCTACTTTTTTCATTACCAATAATGGCAAAGCGTGCCCAAGTACTACAGAGGTGTAAGCCTTGAGCAAACGATTGTCACATTGTTCTTTATATAGTGTATACAAGGTTGTCAGCAGGCCCGGAAGCATCTGATGCTTGGGGATTACAGGGTTATCCGGGACATGATTAAACAACTCCCCCGTGAAATCCCCCGGAAATGTGGCATCGAAAAAGATCAGCAGGATCTGGTTCTTCTCTATCGTTTTGTAGCTGTGAGGTTGATTGGAAAAAATGATCGCCATGTCCCCCTCAGACAAAACATAATCTTGGCCATTGATGCTGATATTGATTTTGCCGGACAAAACCATCGTGATCTCTACATTTTTATGCAGATGAAGAGGATAGGTGTTATTGGTTGAAATAAAGGAATGAAACGCCTGGTCACGATGCTGATATTTAATATTCATGTCTTCCTCCCTATCGTCACGGAATACCAAGCAGTGAAATTTCTGCAATACTAAGAACATAATATGGATCTGCTCTTCTGCGCAAGAACTAAGAGCAATAGTTGGCACAAAATAATTTCTTTTTGGCAGGTAAATGTGGCCTAAAAGTTTTAAAGTATTAGCAGTAGTCTGCTTGTTGCAGTAAAAAGAAACAAAAAATCACGTAAGTACCCACAACATTTGACTGAAAGGAGGAAGTATAACAGGAGCACTGCCTCAAGATAAGGCTGCATCCATGTTATACGTCAAAAGATGAATAGAAAGAGTAAAAGATCCAACAAGGTTTTAGCCGTTTTCACGAGTATTTCGGTAGCGTTTTTATTTTTAGGAATCCAGCCTCTTGATGCCTCAGGACAGGCAGACGGAGACAAGATTTTTACAGGTGCCTCAATTATTGCCTTTCCGGGCGCAGAAGGTGGCGGCGCCTATACCAGCGGCGGCCGGGGGGGCGATGTATATATCGTAACCACCCTCAAAGATTACGCTGTCAATGACAAACCGATTGAAGGATCGCTTCGGTATGGGATTGTATCTACGCCTAAAGAGGGGCGTACGATTGTTTTTCATGTTTCCGGAACGATTGAACTGAAGAGCACCCTGCAGCTCAACAATATCAAAAACCTGTCCATCGCCGGGCAAACCGCCCCAGGCAACGGAATTACAATTGCGGGCTGGGATACCGATATCAGCAATTCGGAAAACATCATTCTTCGCTATATCTCTTTCCGTCCGGGTGCCACCAATGTATTTAGCGGCAGCGATTCGATGGATGCGCTTTGGGGAAGGGACAACAACTACTTCCTTATTGACCATTGCTCCTTCAGCTGGAACACGGATGAAACCTTATCGTTATACAGAGGCGAAAACGGTACAATCCAGTGGTCAATGATTTCGGAAAGTCTGACTCTGTCCGGGCATACCAAAGGAAGACATGGCTACGGCGGTATTTCAGGCGGAGATAAAACAACGTTCCATCACAATCTGTACGCGAACCACACCTCGCGAAATCCAAGGCTGGGCGGCGGTTATGCAGGTGCTGCGGATGCAGAGCATGTCGCAGTTGTTCAGTTCTCCAACAATATAATTTATAATTGGGGCTTTAATGGAACTTATGGCGGGGGTTTTACCTTTACTAATTTTATGAATAATATCGAAATTGCCGGTCCAGGTACAAGAGATAACGTGACTCAAAGGGTTATTGATGCCGGGGAATCCAAGAAGCTTGGCGGCTTCTACATCGCCGGGAACCGAATCAACGGGGAGCTTACTGGATTACTGAATGAATCCTCTGATACTGTGAAATTTTCCGGTGACAACAGCGGTGACCAAATGACGAACTTAGTAAGCAAGCCGTATCTTTCGGCGGACAGTACGGGAGTAAATCACGGTACTACCAATAAAGCATTTGATGATTACGTTAATTCCGGTGTAAAACCTGCTAACCAACCGTTACTGAAAAGCATTCTGCAACAAGCGGGAGCTACCTATCCGCGTCGCGGCGCTGTCGATGCAAGAATTGTTGCGGAAGTAGAGCAAGGCTCGGGAAGATATATCAACACGGAACATGAGGTTGGTGGATACATCTCGGCCTTTGGTGTCGTAGAAGAACAGAGAGAGGATCAATTTGACACCAATCAAAACGGTATAGACGACAAGTGGGAAAAGAAGAATAATATCTGGGGCATCAAGGATGCCTATAAAACAATTACAGAAAGCGGTTATACATGGCTTGAACTTTATACAAACGGTCTTGCCGGTATGGACCATGTTGCCGAAAACCCTGAAGCTAGCCTCTTGGCACCAGGGAACAATGCCCAGTTTGCCTTAGGGAAAGAGATCGGGGTTAAAATCAAAGCTTCTTCCAAATTCGGACACAAAATAAAGAAGGTTGCTGTATACAATGGATCTAAATATCTTGGAGATGCAGTGAAGAAAGGCAACACTTACACCTATGCGATCAAGGGACTAGAGGATGCTTCCTACTATATCTCTGCAAGAGTCACGGATACCAAAGGAAATGAGACACAAACCACTGCCGCTAATATCCATGTCAATACCTCCTCCTCTGCTTTGGCTGGCAAGGGTTGGACCTCCAAAGATATCGGCAATCCGGACATTAAAGGTTCCGGAAGCATGACAGGCGATGTAATTACTGTTAAAGGAAACGGAAAGCTTGGAAGTAGCGAAGGCAGCCTTGAACGATCAGAAGCGAACAATGCGGCCAAAGACGACTTTCACTTTGTGTATAAAGAGATGAATGGAGATATGGCGGTTACCGCGAAGCTGGAGAAGATTGGAGACGTTGACAACCACGCCTTCACAGGATTGATGATCCGTGATGACTTGAAAGAAGACAGTGCTGCTACGGCCCTCGGCCTCTCCTGGGTGAAGTTATTTAAAGCTACCGCCTGGTCATCTTATCTGACGGGAAGAAACCTTAAGGGCGGAGATTTTGATGTATTGACCGAAACTTTAGACAGCCCTTCTGCTGCCGAAAAAGCCGGGATTCAACTACTTCCGGATATTCCGTTCAAGATTAATGGTGTGGAACAAGGTTATTGGCTTAAACTTGGCCGTCAAGGAGATACTTTCTATGCTTATGGATCTATAGACGGAAAAAAATGGACGCTGATCGGCAAGCGGACAATCGTTATGCAAGGTTCGGTATATGTCGGATTTGCCGTTGACAGCAATGATGTTGCAAATGTAATTGAGCAACTGAACTATGCAAAGTTCTCCAATATTACTGTGGAGAATAAATTCACTCCTATTGGCGAATAGGCTGTATCCGAGGATGCTATGAATAAACGCTAAATAGTGTGATCTTCTGCACAGATGTTACACCAACACGGCAGCCGGTACAACGGCTGCCGTGTTGGTGTGTTTGTTAGGATAAGGTTACCCGTTCGTTCAGCAGTGCTCTGGTTTTTTACCACATGCCATCACAAAGGTCATCATCGCATAGGCTTCAGGGGAATTATTAAAATTCTCAGAGGCTTGTTGTAATTGTTCATACTCTTCTTCATTGATAATTCCCTTATTGTAAAAAACCCTAAACCGGTTAATATCAAACTGCCGTTTAAAACCTTCCATTCCATGAAGATCACTATGCTGGATAACAGTATCCATATCTAAATCAACATAACCTGCCTGTGCTAAGAGTCGTGGCAGCCTCCTGCCGATATACCGATTGCCCCCTTTTGCAGCTTGATGCTCCGCCAGCTTCTTTATCACAGAAGGCAGTAAATCCATATTCGGGCTAACCGCTCCAAAAATCCCGTCATCAATATCGATAATGACAAGCTTCCCACAAGGCCTTAGTACACGATAAATTTCTCTTGCAGCCTCCACCGGATTATGTAAATGAAGAAACAGTAACCTTGCAATAGCAAAATCATAGGAATGATCAGGGAGTCCGGTGTCATACACAGAAGAATGTACAAACCGCAGTTTGGACGAAGGGATATGATGTAACCGGTTTTTAGCTTCAGCCAGCAGCTTTTGATCAATTTCCAAAGCTGTAATCTCACTTTCCGGCAAACTATGGACTAATTGTTCGGTAACGAAGCTGGGACCACTTCCAAGTTCTAACACGCTCATTCCATCCTGCAATCCATACCATTGTAAGTTACGAAACTCTTTATCCCACCCCATCATTGTTTGTACTTTCAGCCGCTCAACCTCTTCTTCAAAACCTAGAGCAACATTGTCAATATTGTACGTAGAATTACGCGCCTTCATATGTCACCTCCGTGATAAAACAAAATATTCGACAGTCCTTAAGTGATTCCTTCCTGTATCACATTGCATATATCCATATACAAAAACAAAAAAATGCCCCCCAGCCAATTACGGCTGCCGGAGCATTTTAAGCCAGCTATATCGAATTATATAAAAGTTCGGGAACCCTCAAATCAATGCATAACCGTCGCTCCCGGCAGTTCAGCTTCCAGGGTCAGCTCTTCTTCGCGTTTGTGCTCACGCGGGTTCGCCTGTTTCTGCGGACGCTGCTGATTCATCTGATCCAAGAGCTGTGAGATGGGCATCAGAATCATCTTAGGGATCAGAGCCTCGCTGCGGACCTTCAGCCTCTCTCCGCCTGAGGGATGAATAACACTAAGCAGAAGACTTAAATAAAACTTGGAGGAACGGGCAAACCAGCCGTTCGGCAGATCCAGGACCATGAAGCCGAATTTTTCCGGCCCGCGGTTGAGCATGCTGACACCATACAGCGCCTTAGCCTCAGCCAGATCTACATCGCCGGCTATTTGCTCCGCAAGCACCGGCAGATCCTTTTCCATCCTGCGGATCATGCGGATCGCAAGCTGAGCCGAAGAGCGGGAATTCAGGCCAATCTCGAACAGCTGCCGGTTGTCGATATGCAGCTCAATGACCTTATCGCCTTTGTTCAAGACCTCGCCGCCTTCCATTCGCACGGAGCCGCCTTGATATTTGCGCAGCCGGTAATGGAGGAACGGGTCAGCCGGTGTGATCGTCTTTAAGCCGAAGAGGAACTGGAAGACTCGTTCCCAGGCCAGCCACAGGCCGACAATCAGCCGCTTGCCGTAGGAGATCCGCTGAATCGGCGAGTTCTGCACAGTCTTGATCATCTGGTCGATCCGGATGCTGCGCAAGCCCCGGAGCCGCGCTTCCTCCAGCATCCGTTCCAGGGCAACCAGCATATGCTCCGGCGCTTTCGGATCTGCACCGAGTGTTGTCCCGCAATCATGGAGCAGCATCACTTCGCCCGGATTCAGCTTCTCGAGCAGCTTCTCGGTCAGCCGCTCTGCGCCGAGCTTTTCTTTCCAGTCGCCGAACATAGCCGACCAAAGTACAATTTGAACCTGGCGGCGTTTGGAGAAGTCGAACAGATTGACAATCCCCCACGGCGGACGGTAATAGGTGCTACGCTCACCGGTAATACTGTAAATAATATCATCCGTGCGTTGAATCTGCCGCCTGACAGTAGCGGGACGCATCACCCAGTTGCTCTTGTGTACATAATTATGAATGCCGATAAGATGTCCCTCATCATGCATACGCTTAATAAGTTCCGGATTCTGTTCGGCATGTGCCCCGACTACAAAGAAGGTCGCCTTGGCATCATAACGTTTAAGCAAATCCAGTAAAGATGGTGTATAACGCGGATCGGGACCATCATCAAAGGTGAGGGCAAATTCAGAGCGCCCAATCCCCTTGCGGAATACGCGGTAACCGAAGATCCGGCTGATCATTCCAGGAATGAACGCATAAAAGGTCGAGATGTAAAATAACCAGAGCAGCAAAGTCTGCATGTATATTCACCGCTTTTCCAGAGTTGACTTTGGCTCGTCTTACGTCTGCAAGCAGATATTCGGGTACGGCCAAGTAGAGTATAATATGCCTCGCGGTTTTTAGGTGAGCAGAATCCCACGAAAAAACGTTACCCCCTATTTTAACACAGGTACCAAAGAAAAAGACGCTTTTTTATTAAAATCGTGTACAATGAATTGGAGCCTCAATTGTCAAATTTTCTAAAAAAGTAATCTGAAAAAGGAGTCGTTTCTACTTATGCTGCCGCTGTACAAAAAATATTGGCGCACCTTCTTTGATATTGGTTTGGTGGTGCTGACGGTGTATCTCGTAATGCTGGGTTTCAGCAAGCTGTATCAACTGGCCGCACCGGTATTCCTGTCTTTTTTTGTATTCCTGCTGATCGAGCCGTTGGCCCGCTTCCTGAACCGCAAGGGGCTGGGCAAACCGTTCGCCTCCGCAATTTCCGTACTGCTGTTTCTGATTATTCTGCTGGGCGTCTTGTTCGGTGCAGGACTGCTCATTGCGACAAAGGCCCTTCAATTCTCGGATAGCTTACCTCAATACACAAAGATGCTTCAAATGCATTTTAAAGAAACCACCACTTATCTGCAGCATCAGATTGATGCGCTGCCGTCTGATCTTACAACGAAAATAAATGGCTATTTCACCAATGCCACCAACATTCTTTCCAAATGGATGGTCAGCTTCTTTAAGTATATGGTCGGTGTGCTTGGCTCTTTCTCCTCCTTTATGGGGAATTTCGGCGTCGCCATTATTCTCGCTTTTTTCCTCAGTATGGAGATCAAGGACTGGCGTAAGATCGCTCATGATAAAATGCCCAAGACCTTTAAGACGGCTTTCGCTTTCGTCCAAGGGAACGTTTTTAAAGCCATCGGTTCCTATCTCAAAGCCCAGCTGATCTTGATCAGCATCACCTTCGTTATTGTGCTGGCCGGTTTGTTCATACTGAGAACGGGAAATGAGATCACCATGGCGCTGGTATGCGCTGTATTTGATGTGCTGCCGCTGCTAGGGGTATCCACGATTCTAATTCCCTGGATCATTTATTTGTTTATTGTGGGCAATACTTCGCTTGCGATCGGACTGCTCGTCCTGCTGGCGGTTGTGCTGATTGTGCGCCAGCTGCTGGAGCCAAAGATTACCGGCAATTCGATCGGCGTATCCTCCGCGTTTCTGATGTTGTCCTTCGTAATCTTCTCTATGTCCGCCTTTGGCGTGGCCGGACTGATCCTGTCCCCGATCCTGCTTATTCTGATCAAGGAGCTGATTCAACAGGGTTATCTCCAGCGCTGGATCTACCTGCCACAGGAGGAATTTATTGTTTCGCCGTTTGCGGCAGCCGAACCTTCGACTGCCGGAGGACCCGTCACTGGTGAAACAGAACCCTCTCAAGCTCCCGAAGACGCGGCCAACAAGTCGAATACCTGACCAAACAGCTTAGTTGCTGTATGGGCACTGCCGGGGGACACATTCTCCACAGCGATGGATACGGCATACCGGGGATGGTCAACCGGACCGTAGCCGATGAACCACTGATTGTTGCGTGGTGCTCCCTTCACTAGGGTCTGGGCCGTGCCCGATTTGCCGGCCAGCGGCCAATGTGCGCCTTGCAGGCGTCTGCCGGTTCCCTCTGTGACGACCAGCCGCATCCAGGACAACAGCAGCCTGGACGTCGACTCCGAGATTTGTCCGGCGGAAGCCGGAGCCAGGTGTCCCGGCAGCTCCTTAAGCGTCTGGCCGTTTCTGAACGCGACCCGCTGCAGAATGCGCGGCGCCCTGACCTTGCCGCCATGCAGCAGCGTGACAACGAGATTGGCCGCCTGCAGCGGCGTCACTCTTACATCCCGCTGGCCAATGGCTGTCTGCACCCTTGCTCCGCCGTCATCAGGCAGCAGGGTCGTAAAGATCGTTCCGGGCTGCTCCCCGGCAAGCGGCCGGAGCAGCGGCAGGCCAAGCGTATTCTCCGCTTGCCAGCCTACATTTCTTCCCAGGCCAAGCGCCAGTGCGGTGGCCTGAAGCTGCACGCCGCTCAACCGCTCGGCGAGGGAAGCAAATACTGTATTGCAGGACACGGCGAACCCTTGCGCCAGCGTGAGGGAACCGTGTCCTTTGCCGTTCTGGCAGGACAAACCGTATTTGTCATAATGCCCCGAGCAATAGAACTTCTCGTCGGGCGAGGTGATCCCGGCCTCCAGCGCAGCTGCGGCTGTTACAATCTTAAAGATTGAGCCGGGTGCGTCTGCCTGCAGTGCCCGGTTATTCCACTCCCCGCCTTCAGGCGAAATATGCCCTGGATTATAAAAGGGCAGAGAGACCATTGCCTGTATATCACCATTTTTGGTATCCAGCACTACCACCGCTCCCTCTTTCAATCCCGCCTCCGTAACCAGCTGCTCAATTCCTGCTTGAAGCTGCTTATCAATCGTCGTATAGATCGACAAGGGGTAATAGGGATTCCCTGGCGCCTTCACTTTTATAAGGCTGCCCGGAAGCCGGTTGCCACGCGCATCCACCTGGGCATATGCCTCTGTGTGACCAACACCTTGAAGCAGCGGTTCCAGGGTTTTCTCCAGCCCATCCGTTCCGGTCAGTGGAGTTCTAAGTCCTGTGGGCGAGTCCTTTGCCTTCGTCCTGGAAGCCTCCGACATATACCCCAGCCATTGCCGTCCTGACTCTTCATTCTCATATCTGCGGGAGAACGGCAGGACTCTGACCCCGCCCAGACCCAAATGCTCCACTTCTTGTGCCTGTTGTGGTGTCAGCGCCTGTGGGGTCTTGGTTGTGGCAGAGGGCCATAGAAACGGCTCCTTCACTCCGGAGATTCTGCTCTGAAGCTGCTCATACGGGACTCCGAGGATCGCGGCAAGACGACGTTGAGGTTCCGTTCCCGCTTCCGCTCCCGGGTTAATGACAGCAGCAGGTTGTTCTTCCTGCGGAAAAAAGGCTGCCGCCCAAACGGTTTCACCGGCAAGCGGCTTTCCGCTCCGGTCATAGAGCCGGCCACGCCCGCTGTCCAGCACAGTCTCCCGCTCGCTCTGAATCTCGGCCATCTGGGCAAGAGAATATTCCGCACCGGGGACCGGCTGATTCTTAAGCAGCAGTTGAACCCATGCCAGCCTTAGAATGAGGACTGCAAGCAGTGCCGATAAAATAAGCAGGCCCCAGAATATACGTTTATGGATTACCTTATGCAATGCCATTCCTCCTGAATGTATGTGCGGATAGCCGATTGTGTTGTTCCTTGGATCTATTATGCCCACCTTGCTGATTTATTACATGAAACAGTTCAAGGTATGGCAAAAAACCGCTCTACCCGTAAAAGGGTGGAGCGGTATAATGGGATACTACTTTTTTACATGCAAATGGTTAGACACTAAATTTGGACAATCTTTCCTTAAGCATGCTTGAAGCATGTTCCAGCTTGCCGGAAAGTTCAACCAGATAATCGCTCACATTCTGCTGCTCACCGCTTAAGGAAGCAACCTCCTCGGAGGCAGCTGAAGATTCCTCGGCGAAGGAGCTGACATTGCCAATCGTCTCTGACAGCACTCGTTGTGACTGGTTAAGTCCGCCGACCGATGAAGAGACAGTTTCCAGCCGGCCGATGAAATGATGCATCTGTTCCTGTACGGATACGAAGATGTCGCTGGCATTGCGGACAGAGGCCACCTGTTCATTGAACAGCGGAGCTACATCCGATAACGCAACCACAGTCTCATTCATATCGTTCATGATCTTGCCGGTAATCTCAGCTACAACCGTAATGGAACGCTTGGATTGGTCAGCCAATTGGCGGATTTCATCGGCCACGACCATAAAGCCCTGGCCGGCTTCCCCCGCTCTTGCCGCTTCAATCGTAGCATTCAGTGACAGGATATTAGTCTGCTGCGTAATATTCTGCATAACCTCAAGCACTTTAATCACCGAAGAAGCAGTTTCCTTCAATTCATTGACTTTCACCACGAGATGATGGGTCATTTCGCCTGTCGTTTGTGTTCTGCCCAGCAATTCCTTTAACTTCACAACGCCTTCTTCACTAGCTTGTCCTACACTATGCGCCGTGCTTTCCATCTCACGGGCAGCAGCAAAAACCATATCCATCTGCCCGGAGATTACACCAGTCATTTCGTTTCCGCGGTCTGCTTCCAGAGCCAGATTGCCTGCACCACCGGCAATCTCTTCGGTCGCCGCAGCAATATCCATTGCCGCAGCAGCCGTCTTGCGTGAAGCGCTGCCTAGAGCATCGGCGGTCTCCAGCACCTCGCGGGCGGTCTCGTTGGTATGGACAACCAGCTCTGTAATCCGCTCCATCATTGCATTGAAGGAGCTGGACAACTGGCCGATCTCATCGCGGGAAGTGATCTTAGTCCGCACACGCAGATCGCCTTCGGCTCCCTGAAACATTAAGTGTCTCAGCCTTGAGAGCGGCCTCGACACCATCCTTACCATCCACAAGCCGATCAGAATGGCGATGACCGCGGCAGCACCAACCGCTATGTACGTAGTGTTAAGAATACGGCCGGCATCCTTGATCAGATTCTCAGCAGGCACCACCCCGAGTACTTTCCAGCCTGAGCTCTCCAGTGTGCCGTAAACCGCAAGAATGGATTCGCCTTCCTCGTCCTTGGTCGGCAGCGAGCCTGAGGTTTGATTAACGCCTTTCAGCAGCGTTCCGCCCAGCCGCAGATACGTATCTGCCTCCTGGTGCTGTGAAGAGGCAATCAGCTCGTCTTTGTCCGTAATCAATTGAATGTAGGAGTTCATTCCCAGATTGACTTTGCTGAGATGGCTCTCCAGTTCTGTAGTTTTGATATCGCAGACAGCGATGTAGCCGGTGCTGCCGGCATCCCCCGCGATGGATTTGGCGAAATGCAGCACTCCCGAGTCGTCTCCTTGCTTCAATGCCTGCGTGATCCATAAGCTCTGAGGTTTCTCCTGCAGCTGCTTAAACCAGGAGGATGCGCGGATCTCCTCCACAAAGGCGTTGTCAGTCGTTCCCGTAGCAGAGATAGGGAGACTGGGATTTAACGGCACAAGGTACACGGCTTGAATCCCGCTTACTGCAGAGAGCCAAAGTTCCAGTTCCCCGGTGATCACTTTAGACTGCTCCTGAGGTTGCCCGAGGTTTGCAGGAGACTGATTTCCTTGCGTTACAGCATTTTGAATATCCTTGTTGTAAAAAAGCTGTCCCAGGCTGTCTTCAAACCGCAGCAATATTACGTCCAGCTTCTCTGCCGTTTGTAGGACCGTCTGCTCATTGGAGGACAGCGCGTTGTTCTCGATCGTTTGTCTGGCTACGGAATACGAGGTGTATCCGAGGGACAGGACAATTCCCATCGTGGCGATGAAGAACACGAGAAATAGCCGCATCCCCAGCGACTTGGAGGGATGCAGCCGGGTTAGGAACCCTTTACTGCCTTTTGCTTGCTTGCTCAAAAAAATTCACCGCCAAATCTACTGTTTTCTTGCAGGGATTACACCCGTTACAAGGTCATGAACGTCTGAAGCGTCCGATCAGCAAGATATGGAAGATACTCATGACCGTATTCATAATAAACCATGAGGTCTTTTGATGCTGTGATTTTATTGTATGCAGCAAATTGTGTTGAAGGAGGACAGATCGTATCCGCAAGTCCGGTCACCCACAGCACTTTAGCCTGGATGCGGTCCGCCAAATTCTGAATATCAATATAACCCAGACGGTTGAAAATCTCGTCCTCGCGTAAATGATGCGGATCAAAAAAGCGGAAATAGTAGTTGATCTCCTCATACGCCGAGGTTGTGATATTCGTTTCCCAGGCCCGTTTGTAATCGGACAGGAACGGATAGACCGGCACAGCTATGGCAATGCGCGGTTCAAGCGATGCACAGGCTACAGTAAGTCCGCCGCCTTGCGACAGGCCGAAAGCGCCAACCCGCGCCGGGTCAACTTCAGGCATCGCCATCAGAATACGCGCCGTCTGGGCCGTATCCAGAAATACGTTGCGGTAATAAAGGCTGTCGGGATGGGGATCATCAATACCGCGGATAATATGGCCGCGGATCGTGGTTCCCTGTACTGTAAGATTATCTTCGGACAGTCCGCCCTGTCCCCGGCAGTCCATCGCCAGCACGCTGATTCCGTGAGCGGCATAAGTGACCTTCTCCATCCAGTCCCCGCTGTCGCAGGAGTAGCCGTGGAACATGACTACACCCGGCCCCTTCTCTTGCGCCGCCTTCTTCGGTCTTACATATTTGCAGTGCACTCTTGCCCCGCCTACGCCGGTAAAATAGAGATGGAAACATTCCGCCAGCTCGCTGGTAAATTCCGCTGGTACAAGTTCATAATCAAGCGGCTGGGCGTTAAGATCGTTTAGCGCCCGTTCCCAGAATAGATCGAAATCCTCCGGCTTCGGGCTGCTGCCCCCGTAGGCTTTTAATTGGGACAGGGATCGTTCATTGGTCACTTATCATCTTCTCCTTAAGGTGGTGTGAAATCTTGGGAAATGGGGCGGCGAGCGCCTTCACCCCGTTAATCAACAATCAAGCAGGAGCCTCTGAGGCTCCTGCTTCTCTTTTTGCACCCTGTATTAGATCTTGCCCAAGCCCGCGTCGTCGCCGACTTCCTCATGGGTATCAATTACATAATTAACGATTTCCTGAACAGTCGTATAAGCAACGCCTACATAAGTATCTGCAGCGCCGTAGTAGATCGCAATGCGGCCGGTTTCGGCATCATTCAGCGTAGCGCAAGGGAAGAGCACGTTGTTCACGAACCCTCTTTCTTCGTACCATTCTTCCGGTGTCAGGACGAAGTTCTTGGAGCGGTATTTCACTCTCGACGGCTCATCTTTATCCAGAATAACTGCGCCCATGCTGTATACCAGACCGTTGCAGGTTCCGGTTACGCCATGGTAGAACATCAGCCAGCCTTCGGAAGTTTCGATCGGAGCGGGGCCGCCGCCAATTTTGGTGCTTTGCCACCAGCCTTGACCGCCTTTGGTCATCACATGGCGGTGTTTGCCCCAGTAGACGAAGTCAGGGCTTTCGCTCAGGAACACATTCCCGAACGGGGTATGTCCGCTATCGCTCGGACGGGAGAGCATCACGAAATTGCCGTTGATTTTTTTAGGGAACAGCACGCCGTTACGGTTGAACGGCAGGAACGGATTTTCCAGGCTGATGAAGGTTTTGAAGTCCTGGGTTTTCGCTACACCGATAGCCGCGCCGTAGAAATCTGTACACCAGATGATGTAATAGGTATCTTCGACTTTCACCAGACGAGGATCGTAGGCATAACGCGGCATGTACGGATTGCCTTCTTCATCAATGAATTGAATCGGCTGATCGTCGATTTTCCAGTCCAGACCGTCAACACTGTAGCCCATCCGCAGATGTGGACGGGTCGTGTTGTCCTCTACGCGGAATACACCGAGAAAGTTGCCATCATAAGCAACAACCGCACTGTTGAAAATCCGTGCAACCCCTTTAGCCGGATTGCGTTTAATTACCGGGTTGTCATTATGTCTCCAGACCGGGTTTTCGTTTCCTGCAGGTCTGTCCTGCCATGGGATATTCGGCAAATCATTTCCAATCAACTTTACTTCTTTCATTGTTAAGTCTCCCTCCAAAGGTACTGCAGCTCCGCTGCAGTTCTTAAATGTAATGTGTTGAATCAGAATCTGTAACTATTTTACAGAACCTTGCGCAAACCCGTTATAAATATATTTTTGCAAGGAAACGAAGGCGACTAGGGTCGGGATAATCGCAATCATGATCGCGGCACAGATAACCTCCCACTGCGAGCCGTACGGGCCTTTAAATTTAAACAGCGCAGTCGAGACGACCTGCAGGTCACTTTTTGGCATGTACAGGAATGGGGTATAGAAGTCATTGTAGATATTTACGCCCTTTACGATTACGACTGTTACAATGGCCGGACTCAGCAGCGGCAATATAATCCGCCAGTAAATCGTCCAATACGAAGCCCCGTCCAGCATCGCAGACTCATCCAGCGACTCTGAAATCGAATCCAGAAACTGCATGAAGATGTAAACGGCAATAATATCTGTACCCAGGTACATCAAAATCGGCGCCCAGCGGGTATTGAACAGCTCCAGGGAGTTGATGATCTGGAATGTAGCCACCTGAGTCGTCACACCCGGAATCAGTGTAGCCAGCAGGAAGGCGCCCATCATCAGCTTGCTGCCTCTGAATTTGAAGCGGGACAGGATATAAGCCATCATCGAACCGGTCAGCGTTGCACCGGCGATGGAAATCACCACGATAATGATCGTGTTCTTGAAGCCGAGCAGCATTTTGCCGTCGACAAAAGCCTTGGTGTAGTTCGAGAAATTCAGCCAATTCTCCGGCAGTGTCAGCGGTCCGGTCGAAGCATATTCAGCGTTTGTTTTTAGTGAAGCGAAAAGGACGACAACGATTGGAATAAGTGCCACGAGCGCTCCTAACAACAAGGTGAGGTATTTGAAGAAAGAAGCAGCGGTATATTTAAAAGTATGCATAGCTCTTACTTCTCCTCCTTGATCAGAACACGCTGCAGAATGGTAACAAGTATAACTATACCCAGAAGCAATACGGCCATTGCGGAAGCAAGGCCAAGCTTGCTGTATTTGAAGGCCACATCGACGGTCTGGATGACAAACGTGCTACTGCCATTGGACCCGCCGGTCATGACATACGGAATTTCGAAGACACCGATCGCTCCGCTTACGGCGAGGATCAGATTGAGCTGCAATATACGTTTGATGCTCGGAATGATCATATGTCTGAACTGGTGCCAGCGGTTGGCGCCGTCAATTTCCGATGCTTCATAAATATCACTTCCGATAGAGGAAATCGCTCCAAGGAAGATGATAAAGTTCATTCCCATGTACCTCCAGACAGAGGCAAAAGCGAGGGAAATGTTGATCAAATGGGGGTTGAGCAGCCATTTCTGCTGCCAGGCTCCAAGTCCCAACATATCAAGCAGCGTATTGAGGGTTCCCTCCGGCTTGAAGAAGAACAGGAAGATAAAACCGATAGCTACACCGTTAAGCAGTGTCGGGAAGAACAGAATTCCCTTGAACCAATTCTTCATCCGGACGTTAAAGCTTAGAATTGTTGCAAAATACAGTGCCAGCCCCATTTGGACAAAGGTAGCGAAGAAGTAATACAAACTGACTTTAAATACGGCAAAATACTCCGGTTTGGTGAAAATCGTCTTGTAGTTTTCGAGCCCTACATATTCCATCTTCTTGCTCAGTCCATCCCAGCTCGTGAAGCTGTACTGGAACATCTTTAACACCGGTAAATACGAGAAGGTTAACAGCAAAAGAATCGGAACCAAAGAAAATAGAAAAATAATCAAAATCCGCTGATTTTTATAACTCAAGTTAGACAATTTGGGCACTCTCCACACCTCCTAAGAACAAATGCTTTTTACTCCAAATCCAGCTCCAGGCCGCAAAAGTGAAGGGGAAAATGCCTCTTTGAGCATCTTCCCGTTCTCTTGATTCTTTCTTCACTCTGCGTTTTATCTAGTTAAAATGATATGGCAATTACCGGCATTACTTTGCAGCGGTAACTTTTGCTCTTGCTTCTTTCCATTTATCGTTCAGATCTTTCATGATATCGTCATAGGAATCTTTGCGGTTGCCGATAGCCGCTTCAATGATCACTTTCTTGAAGTCAGGCTGCCAGAGACCGATTTGAGCTTCCTTGTCGATGGCATCAACCCAGCCTTCTTCTCCAGCTTTTGCAGGAGCCAGTGTATCAAAGGTTACTTCGGTGCCTTCAAATTGTTTGAGGATTTCAGGAAGCTCAGCACCCTTAACCGGGCTCATACCGCCGCCTTCAGTAGTCGGATAGCCGGATTCATTAATGAACCAGTCCAACCATGCTCTTGCTGCTTCTTTATTTTTACTGTGAACGCTGACACCCAGGTTGTAGTCATCGGACAGCGGAACCAGAACCTTCTCAGCATTGGTAGGGAATGGCATGAAGCCTACATCGTCAGGATTTGTAGCCACTCCTTTAATTTGGCCGATCGCCCAGGATCCGAGCATCATGGTACCGATTTTCCCGTTAGCCAGATCAGCTTTAGAAGATTCCCAGTCTGTTGTTGTAGGATCTTCTTCAATCAAGCCGTTCTTAGCTGCATCGTACAGTACTTTGTACAGGTCATAGTGAGGTTGTCCTTTAACAAAGTTGTCATCGGAAGCCACTTGAGCGATATTGACATAGTCGCGGTTGCCGGCAACGGTAGCCAAATCCGATTCCCATTGAGTCAATGTCCAACCGGCTGCATAGTTCGTGTACAGCGGAACAGCTTCGGTTTTATCTTTGATGCTCTGCAGAGCCGTCATGAACTGGTCCATCGTTCTCGGTGTTTCCGTAATGCCCGCATCTTTAAATACTTGTTTGTTGTAAATCACGCCGGAGAAGTTAACGGTGATTGGAACACCATAGGAAACTCCGTCGACCGAACGTTCCTCAAGCCCTGTATATTTCTGTTCAAGGTCGGACATTTGGCCCAGCGGCTCGAAAAAGTCCGGCAGATCCTTAATCGCTACACTTGTAGGCAGCAGCAGCACGTCGCCGTAATCGTCGGTGCTCATGCGGATTTTGATTTGATCCTCATAGCTGGAAAGTGCCTCAAAGTTCACTTTTACGTCCGGATATTTCTCATTGAATTTTGCTGCGTAATCTTTGAATACGGTATCAACAATATCCGTTCTTTGTGTAATCACGGTGATTTCGCCTTTGATATCCTTAGCGGCATCACCTTCAGGAGCAGCAGTAGCCTCCGTGCTGGTTCCGGCATTCCCTTTATTGTTCGCTGTTTCATTCTCCGCGTTGTTGTTCGATGAACAGCCTGTGAACAAGCCAGCCATTAGCGTAAGTCCCATTAATCCAGCCATTACTTTGCTTTTCTTCATTGCTTTTGACCCCTCTCTTTTATTCACGTTTCTAAATAACAAAATACTAACACTCTATATCAGTCTCGATTGAGATAAATCACCGTTAATTCGTGTTTTGTCTACAATCATTATGAAAAGAATGATGGTATCGCTTACAAATATATTATAAATCGTTTCCAGAGCCAAAACGATGGTTTCAATTGTTTTTTCTGGTCTTCAATTTGTTATTTTTGTTTTTCTAAATTTAAATTTGTTATCTACCATATATTAAACAACCTGAAAAGGAGGGCTTTCGCCCCCCTTTTCACGAATCATTTCCTATTAAAGAGCAGATTACTTTGTGCCGGATGCTAGCTTTTCGGAGTCCTGCATCCGCTTTTGTAATCCTTTGGTGTCATTCCGCACATTTTCTTGAACAGCTTGTTAAAATATACAGGATCGCTGTAACCGACCCTTTCGGCAATCTCATAGTTTTTGAGATCAGGCTGTCCAATCAGCAGCTCCTTGGCTTTCGCGATACGAATACCGATAAGATAATCCGTTATCGTCTGGCCG
The DNA here is from genome assembly GCF_038593145.1 of Paenibacillus sp. FSL L8-0340. Classification (NCBI taxonomy): domain Bacteria; kingdom Bacillati; phylum Bacillota; class Bacilli; order Caryophanales; family Paenibacillaceae; genus Paenibacillus; species Paenibacillus sp. FSL L8-0340. The sequence goes on along the minus strand of NZ_CP151967.1, from coordinate 1,916,313 downwards.
GTCTTGAACTTAAACAGGCGGCTGATGTAACTTGCGTTCATACCAACGGTCTCTGCCAGACGCTCCAGCTCAAAGTTTTGGCCATATTCCTTCTCCAGAATGCTTTTGGTCTGTTCAACCACATAATGCTCTCCACCCTCGGCAGCCTGAGCTGGAGGATTCTCCTGTTCAGGTACGGCAATCTTCAGTTCCTTGTTCTCCTCCACCCGCTTCAGCAGCTCGTACAATTGAGCCTTCTCTATCGGCTTAAGCAGATAATCCAGTACGCCGTGACGCATAGCCCTCCGGGCATAATCAAACTCGCTAAATCCGCTCAGCACAGCAATCGATAAATTTTTCATATGGCCCCTGGCCTCTTCTATCAGCTTGAAGCCGTCCATCCTCGGCATCTTGATGTCCGTAATCAGGAGATCAATATCCTCAGGAGCCAGCGTGGAAAGATGCCCCCAAGCCTCCTGTCCATTGCCGTATGAACCGATAACTTCTACTTCCAAGTCCATGCGGGAAGTAATCTTCTCCAGCCCGCGTCGTATTACTTCCTCATCGTCCGCAATCATGACCTTGATCAATTCGAAACCGCCTCCAATTGTAATCCGCTGCGAATGATTGCGCTACCATTCTAATTATATGCCTGATTAGCCGGTTAGAAAATGTGTTGTATTGCTCTTTTATAGTCTTCAATTTACTTTAATTAATTCCCCCTTGAAATCAAACACAAAAAGGTATATAACTAAATTGTATTGTTGTTATCAATAAATAACAATATTATAATAACATAACAACGAAAAGTTATTATTTGTTAGCATTATTTTATCTATTCTTCCTAGTAAAGCGAGGTTTCCAAATGTCACTGCTTAATGAATATGTCGGAGGTGTCACCTGGGGCTTTATGGGCAGACGCGGAACCTGGACTACTGAAGCAGCCGAAGCTTCGATGGGGCTTATGAAATCGGTTACGGGTGCGAACTGGACCGCAATTGCCTTCAGCGCCATTCAGGCCACTCCGCAATCCACGGAAATTCCGTACTGGGAGAAGCCGACAGTCACCGACGAAGAAGTAGTCTGGGCGATCCGCAAGGCCAAAGAGCTCACTTTAAAGGTCTGCCTGAAGCCGATTGTCAATTGTGCAGACGGCACTTGGCGCGCACATATTAACTTTTTCGACAAGGATGTTCCCTGCGAGCCCAAATGGTCGGAGTGGTTCCGCTCTTATACTGACTTTATCCTGCATTATGCTGCGATCGCTGAAGAAAGCGGTTGCGAAATGTTCTGCATCGGCTGTGAGCTGGTCCAGACCGAACGGCGCGAAGCGGAATGGCGGGCCCTGATCGCTGAGGTACGCAAGGTCTACCACGGGATCATTACTTACAATTGCGACAAATACCAGGAGGATAATGTGACCTGGTGGGATGACCTCGATGTGATCTCTTCCAGCGGATATTACCCGGAACAGGACTGGGAAGCCCAGCTTGACCGGATTGAAGCCGTGGTGAAGTTACACAACAAACCGTTCTTCTTTATGGAAGCCGGTTGTCCCAGCCGTACCGGAAGCGCTGCTATCCCCAATGACTGGACGTTACAGGGTGAACCCAGCGAAGAAGAGCAACACCGGTTCTACCAGGCGATGTTCGGCAGCTGCGAAAGCCGTGAATGGGTACGGGGCTTCATGTTATGGGATTGGCCTGCACAGCTCTATCCGCTTGAAGAGGCGGCAGACAATGATGATTACTGCATGTACGGGAAGTCGGCAGCAGGTGTCATCAAAGCGTATTATGGCTCCAAAATCAATAACTAACGATGGGAGTGGACCGGAAAAATGAAGAACTCACCCGAAGATTGGCTGAAGAAGCTGGAGGCTGAATTGCAGGACAATATTCTCGGCTTCTGGATGGAACACACGCTGGATGAGCAATACGGCGGCTTTGTTGGCGAAATTGATAACCAGTTGAATGTTGTCGAAGGCGCAGAGAAAAGCCTTGTGCTTAATGCTCGGATTCTCTGGACCTTTGCGAGTGCTTACCGCATGTACCGCAAAGCTGAATACCTGTCCATGGCTGAACGTGCCTACAGCTACCTGCTGGAGCATTTCACAGATAAGGAATACGGTGGATTTTACTGGATGGTAGATGCTTTAGGTGCACCTTCCCAGCCGAAAAAGCAAGTATACGGCCAGGCTTTTGCCATCTACGCGTTAGCCGAATTCCATCATGCTACTGAAAATTCACAAGCCTTGGAACAAGCGGTTGAGCTGTTCCGTCTCCTGGAAAAGCACGGCTACGATCCGCTTTATAAAGGATATATCGAAGCACTGTCGCGTGAATGGCATGTAACGGATGATCTGTCGCTAAGCGCCAAGGATATGAATGAGAAGAAGTCGATGAATACGCATCTGCATGTGCTGGAGGGTTATACTGGCCTGTACCGTGTATGGAAATCCGAAGAGCTGAAGCTTAAGCTGGCCGGGCTGATCGAAACGATGCTTGATCATATCATTGACGCGGAAGGCAAGCATTTCCACCTGTTCCTGGATGAAGAGTGGCATGTGAAATCTGAGCTCGTCTCCTACGGCCATGATATCGAAGGCAGCTGGCTGCTGGTAGAAGCCGCTGAGGTGCTTGGCGATGAGAAGCTGCTCCAGCGCGTGCGCACAGTTGCCCTGAGCATGGCAGAAGCTGCGCTTGAAGAAGGCATCGCCAGCGACGGGGGCATCTGGAATGAGGCCGACGGCAGCGGGCTGCTGAGTAAGGATAAGGACTGGTGGCCGCAGGCTGAAGCAGTTGTCGGCTTTTACAATGCCTATCAGCTGACGGGGAATCAGCGGTTCCTGAATGCCGCTGAAGGCGCCTGGAACTTTATTGACAGCTATTTAGTGGACCGCAAGTATGGCGAATGGTACTGGGGTGTTGACGAGAAGCTGCAGCCGCTCGCGCATGAGCCGAAGGTCAGCGCCTGGAAATGCCCTTATCATAACAGCAGAGCCTGCTTCGAGATGATCGAACGTCTTAAAACAACTTTAAAGGAGAATGTCTAATGACCACTTTATTCGAAGAACGCAAGGAACAATTGACAGCACGTTATGAGGCCCTGATCGGACGTAAAAATAAGAAGGTGGCTTACGGCAACGGGACTTATGACCGTTATCAGTATCCGCTGCTCACCGCAGAGCATGCCCCGCTGATCTGGCGTTATGATTATAATCCGGCAACCAATCCATATTTTGCTGAAAGAATCGGCGTTAACGGCATCTTCAACCCGGGCGCCATTGAGTTGGATGGCAAGTTCTATATCGTAGCCCGTGTTGAGGGCAATGACCGCAAATCCTTCTTCGCTGTAGCCGAAAGCGACAGCGGTGTAGACGGCTTCCGCTTCTGGGACCATCCGGTAGTGTTACCTGAAACAGAAGACCCGGATATCAATGTCTACGACATGCGTCTGGTTAAACATGCCGATGGCTGGATCTATGGCTTGTTCTGCACCGAGCGTAAAGATCCGGATGCTCCGCACGGCGACCTCTCCAGTGCTGTAGCCCAGTGCGGCATCACCCGCACCAAGGATCTGAAGACCTGGGAACGTCTGGCTGACCTGAAGACCGGTTCCGCCCAGCAGCGCAATGTCGTGCTGCATCCTGAATTTGTGGATGGCAAATATGCCTTCTACACCCGTCCGCAGGATGGCTTCATCGACGCCGGTTCCGGCGGCGGCATCGGCTGGGGATTGTCCGATACAATCGAAAATGCCGTAATTACCAGCGAGTCCATTATGGATCAGCGCTATTATCACACCATCAAAGAAGTGAAGAACGGCCAAGGCCCGGCTCCAATCAAAACTCGGCGCGGCTGGCTGCACATCGCCCATGGCGTGCGCAATACAGCAGCAGGACTGCGGTATGTGCTTTATGCTTTCCTGTCGGACCTGAATGAGCCGAACAAAGTTACCCATGCTCCAGGCGGCCATTTCATCGCTCCAGACGGTGAAGAACGTGTCGGCGACGTATCCAACGTAGTGTTCTGCAACGGTGTAATTGCCCGCGATAACGGAGAAATCTATATTTACTACGCATCCTCCGACACCCGCATTCATGTAGCTACCACTTCAGTTGACCAAATGCTCGACTATGTGCTGAATACACCGGAAGATCCGCTCCGTTCCTATGCCTGCGTACAACAGCGCATCGCACTGATCGACCGTAACTTACAGCTATAATTGCCTACACTTCATACGTAAAAAGAGTCAGCCGGGTTGAGTTCCTGGCAGACTCTTTTTTATTTACATGGGCTGAAGTAAGGACCAGCAGCCGAATAACTGATTGACCGTATGGCTTTTTGGCCGGATCTCCACTCCCAATGCGACTTAATTGTACTTCGCACACTTAAAAACGCAATTTCCACTGCCACCGTGTGTATAGTTGCATTCTGTACATTTATATTAGAGGATTTCAGCTCAAATGGGCGAATTTATTATTTTTAACTGCATAAAATGCAGTTATTTCTAGAAAAAGTCTGCTTATACCTTGAATAATTGCAGGTAATGCAATTAAAGCTACAGGTGCTGATGATGCCTTCTAAATTGCCCCAATACCCTCTCTTGGTCTCAGGCCAAATTATACAGGCGGGGGAACAGCGCAAAAAGAGAAACTACCCTTGCACTTTTTCCTATTATTACGGATTGAGCGGACTTAACGTCAACTTACACCGCTGCGCGAACGATGTAATTATCCAAGGTTGCCTGCAACCCTTGGGATGACTGGTGCTGAGTGAAAATCCGGCTGATCTCAGGCATACATTGCAACACCATTTCGTGAACCGCAGGTGTCTGGCCAAAACAGCGCAACCGCACAATATCCAGCGGCTCATGAAAATACTGCACACTCGTAACAATCTCGATTTCAGCGCTTGTAAATCCGCTTGCCTCGAGCCGTTGATTGATCTTGTCCAGTACCGGAGTTCCTTCCGGCTGAGGTGCAAACAGCCCGGGAAAGAGCCGGGACAGCTCTGGCGACAAACGGTCGCCGGGATGGAGAGCAAGCAGCCTCCCGCCTTTATTGAGGATTCTCGTAAGATCAGAGTATGCGGAGGTCGGGCCTTTACGGTTGTAAGCACAATCAAATTGTCCGTCTTCGAAGGGAAGCTTGTGCTTGGTATTGGCTGTAACAAAAGAAACATTGGAAAGGGCTGTGCTGCTGGCCGTTTCGATAAAATCAGCAGTGACGTCCAGCCCGACAATTTGCTTCACCACAGGACTCCAGCGAATCGTAAAATCCCCATGACCGCAGCCGATATCGAGTACTCTTTTCCCTGGCACCAGTCCTGCAACCTCCTCGGCGAACATCGCCTCCGCATCGGGCCCCGTGATCGTGGAATTCCAGGGGTACGTATATTTCCCCGTCTCCCCTCCCAGTCCGGCATACCATTCAAATGAATGCGGCAGTCTCCAATCCGGGTGTTCTGTCGGATCTGCTAACGTCTGGTTCATTCCATCTCCTCCTGTCTTCATCACATTCCCTAGCTCTGCGGTCCGGACGCTGAATCCCGGTGGACGATATCGGCAGCGATCAGAATCTTCTCCAGCGGTGCTGACGGATTATGAATCCGGTTCAGCAGCTTCTCCACTGCCGCCCGGCCCATTGCCTCTTTGGGTACATGCACGGTTGTAAGCGGCGGAACACCTCTTGTTGCATCCTCGATGTTGTCAAATCCCGTTACTGAGATGTCGCCCGGTATGGAGAAGCCGTCTTCCTTCAGCGCCTCGCTGACTGTGAGCGCGATGAAATCATTGGCGCAGACTAGCGCTGTCGGCATGGTTTTGGCTTTTTTCCGCTTCGCCATCCATTGGTTAAACTGCTCTTGAATGATTGCGTCATCCATGCCTTCCAGCTGAAGCATCTCGTCATCACCGGCAGGGGGCTTCAATTCACTCTCTTCCAACGCGCTGCGGAAGCCGATCCAGCGGTCGCGGAAGCTGCGCGAGTAGCGAATATTGCCGATAAAATGCAGCAGCTTATGGCCAGTTGCCATCAGGTGGTTGCTCAGCCGGTTCATGGAATCAGTATTGTTAGCGAATACTGTATCGCTCGGAATTAGCGGATCTTCATGATCAATCAGCACCATCGGCAGTCCGATGCGGTGCACCTCCAGCAGCAGCGAGGTAGAAATCTGTCCTACTCCAACCAGGCCGAGAATACCGTTCGGGTTCAGAATGTTGACGAAATTATCTGCACGGTGCTCTGAAACAATCACCATCCCGAGGCCTTCCTGATCCAGCGCAAGTGCAATGCCGTCAACAATTTTGCCCCAATAGAGGGAATCTTGTGTCTGTGAACGGATATTGGGCATCAGCACCAACACCGACTGCTTATTCCGGTCGCTCCCTGAGCCCTGGGAGGAACGTTTTATATTTTGCACGTATGCATTCTTCTGTGTGAAATAGCCAAGCTGTGAAGCAGCCTGGATTACCCGCTCTCTGGTTGTTTCGTTGACGCCGCCCTTGCCTGAAAGCGATTTGGAGACGACAAACTTGGATACGCCGAGATGATCGGCAATTTTCTGCATGGTAACCTTTTTAGCCATATGAAAGCCCTCCAGAATAATCTTGATTTAAAAAACAATTCCCCGTTTATGGCTGCGGAGAAGCCTGCTGCCCCTGACGCGCTTCCTTCCATTTCTCATTCAATATGTCAAAAGACTGCTGTAAATCCGGCGTGGCAAGCAACTCCTGAATATAATCTCCTGACCAGAACGACATCTTCGCCCTGTTAGCCATTTCAATGAAGGCGTCACTTTGCACTGTTGCCTCAACCAACCGGGGATTGTAGGAGAGAAACTCGCGGAACTGCTCCATAGAAGGCTCTGCTGCTCCCTCAGGAGGCAGGAAGCCCCAGTCAGCTGTATAGGAGGTCTCTTTTACGAAATACTCCACCCAGGCCATGGAAAGCTCCTTATGCTTGCTGAATTTGCTGACACCAATGAACCAGTCCGGATTGAGCGGAGCATAATGTTCACTGCCATTGTCATATGGAAACGGGAAGAATCCGATATCCTCCTCGGAGGCACCGGCATCCAGCACCTGGCGGATCGTCCAGTTTCCGAGCAAATACATGCCGACCTCCCCCTTCGCCAGCTTGGTTTTGGAAATCTCCCAATTGTTCGAGAACAGCTCATCTTCCACATAACCCTTGTCAATTATCGTTTTGGCGATGGACAGAGATTGCCCCCATGCATTATCAATCTGCCACGGGCTGTCCTCATGAACCATGTTGTTCAAGTATTCGGGATCACCGGTCATAAAATTGACCATATTATTTCCCCATTCCCGCAGCGGCCAGACGGCTCCGTAATTTAAATAAACGGGCGTAATTCCCGCCGCCTTCAGCTTGGCGCAGGCAGCGTAGAATTGTTCAAGGGTCTGCGGAATTTGCGTAATGCCCGCCTGCTCGAAAGCCCGCTTGTTATAGACGATTCCGCTGGTTGTCGTACCTGTAGATAATCCGTACCTCTTACCACCGTAAGTAGCGAATGTGGTGAATCTTTCCTGAGCGGACATTTCATTATCCAGCGGCTCAAAAAAAAGCCCGAGCTCTTTTGCCGGCAAATTGACGGGCAGCAGCAGAACATCCCCGGCGTCCTTGGTCGACAATCGGACGAGAATGTCGCTCGCATAATTGGGCAAACCTTCGAATTCCACACTAGCTTCCGGATACTTCTTTTTAAACTGGTCGGCATACCCTTTGAAGGTTCCATTCTCAATCAGATCAATTCGATTCGTCAGCATGACAATCGTGCCTGACAGACTGGACGAACCCCCGTCTACGGCAGCTGATGCAGCAGGCTCCTGGCTGTTGCCGCGATTCTCGCAACCCGCTGACAGCAGCAGCAGAACCAGCAGCACGGTCCGCACAGGCCAATGTATTTTAGTCCTCTTCAAGGTGTTCCCCCTCTCTCTAGCTCTCGCTATCCGTTCGTTCGTTTGGCTCCAGCAGTGGCAGGGATAAGATTACATCCGTCCCTTTCCCTGCCTCACTGAACACTTCAATGCCGTAACCCGCACCATAATGCAGCTGTACACGCTGGTGCACATTTTTCATACCGATTCCTCCATTGATGCTTTTCTTGCGGGGTGTCTCACGTTTCAGACTGTCATTGAGCTTGTCCAGCGTGTCCTGATCCATACCGCAGCCGTCATCGCTGATATGAAACAGCAGCTTATGCTCTGTAATCTCACATTTAATGCTGAGATGCATCTGGGGCTTGCTGTCATCCAATCCGTGATAAGCAGCGTTCTCTATGATCGGCTGGAAGACCAGCTTAATGATGGAGTATTCGTTAAGCTCCTCCGGGACATCGATCTCCAGCAGGAAACGTCCGGGATAACGGCTGCCCAGCAGCTCTACGTAGTTGCGCACATACAGCAGTTCCTGCTTCATCGTCGTTTTGCCGGTTAATTCACTCGTACTGTAACGCAGCAGCTTACCCAGTATGGAGATCATGTCGGCGGCTTCGACATCGTCATTAAGCTCTGCAGTCATGCGGATAGACTCCAGTGTATTATAGATGAAGTGAGGATTGATCTGGCTCTGCAGCGCCTGCAGCTCCGCCTCCTTCTTCTGCTCTTCAATCCGGTAGATATCCTCGATCAGCTGCCTGATCCGGGCAAGCATCCGGTTGAACTGGTGACCCAGCAGGCCAATTTCATCCCGGCGTTTGACTCGGAAGGTGACATCAAGATCGCCGTTCTGCACCTTTTTCATTAGCTGAATTAATTGAGTCAACGGTTTGGTCAACGCAAAGGATAAAATAATCGAAATAATCAGCGCCAGCACAATGATAATCAGCGTTGCGGCAAAGGTCACATTGCGGGTCAGCTTCACATCGCGGGTCAACTCATCGACCGGAATGGAGATAATCACCTTCCAATTGGTCTTGGAGGAGCTTGAATATATATTCAGCCTATCCCGGCCGGACACCGTGTCGTAGAAGCTCCCGGCGCTGCCCTGCGCCTTGCGGTACAGCAATGTGTGTGAAATATCCGTCGTCAGCAGCTTCTGATCGCTGTCATACACAACTTTTCCGTTCTCATCCACAATTAATGACTTGCCGTGCGTAACCTTATCCAGTTCGGCGACTTGATTTTCCATGTTGCTGATATTGGCATCCACCGCAATCAGTCCGATTGGATTCCACAGGCCGTCGACAATTTTACGGACAACCGTGAACGCATACCGGGTGCTTTGCAGATTGCTTGTGTATGCCTGAGTGCCGAAAAGCAGTGCTTCCCCGCTGGAATACTTGGCCTGCTCGCTCCAGAACTTGTAGCTTTGCTTCAGATCCAACCGGACGCCTCCGTCTTTGGCCGAATAATAACCGTTGCCATAGCCGTCAAAAATATACACGGAATTCGTGCCCCGTTTGATATTGTTGATGAAGGAAATGTTTCCTTCGATCCCCCGCTGTATAGACAGCAAAAGATCAAAATCACCGGGTGCAATCGACGAACTGTCCATTTCGCCCGCCATGCCCTGCTTCTGCTCATAATACCGGTTCGAGCGCAGCAGGTTCTGCTTGATATCGTTTACATAAGCGGGCATGGATGAGATTCGTTTCATATCCTCTATGTAGTCATCAATCCCGTCCATCATTTGATCGATCAGCTTTTCTGAATAAGCGATGGTATTATACTCGATGGACTTGGAGTAGCTCTTGAAGCTGATTACACTGATAAAAGAAAGCGGGAGTGTAATGATAATCAGAAAGACGAGGAGCAGCTTGCGTTCCATGCTCATATCCCCGATAAAGGACCACCAGTTGTATTTGCGTTTACCCTTCATACGGCCCTTCTCCTTCAATGACGTTTACCTAACTTTTCTTATATTCATAACAATTTCCCTAACAAAATCATTATACGTGTTAGTGTGTGGTTGTACAAGAAGATAGCACGCAAAGTTCCAAGGTAACTTCGAAGATTGTTTCCATAACCCTTTGCCGAAGTATTGAAACCTGTTAAAAGCGGAATAAGGCCGCTTCTTCCTGTGGAAGAAACGGCCTTATTGGCTCAAAAACCTGCGTAACTCTAATGATTTATTTGATGGTAAACAGCGCCAGCTTATCCTTCAGCTGAGTTGAAACGCTCTCCAGCTTGCCTGACAGCGAAACGAGGTGATCGCTCACGTTCTGCTGCTCGCTGCTGAGTGAGGCTACCTCTTCCGAAGTGGCCGAGGATTGCTGCGCTACCGCACTTACATTGCCCATGGCATCCGACAGGACACCTTGGGAATGATTGAGGCTTCCAATGGCGCCGGTCACTGATTCGAGGCTTGTAATGAAATCCTCCATCTGTCCCTTAACCGATACGAAGATATCGCTTGTGCTCTTCACCGAACTCATCTGCTGCTTGAAGAGCGGTGCAACTTCGGACAGCACAGTTACTGTCTCGTTCATTTCAGCCATGATTTTATCGGTAATCCCGGCTACAAGGGCAATGGACTGCTTGGATTGATCCGCCAGCTGCCGGACTTCCCCAGCCACGACCATAAATCCGCGGCCTGCTTCGCCCGCTCTTGCTGCTTCAATGGTTGCATTCAATGAGAGAATGTTTGTCTGCTGTGTAATGTTCTTCATAACATCAAGCACTTTGATTACAGAGAATACCGTTTCTTTCAAATCGTTGACACGATCCACCAGCGCGGTTGTCATCTCTCCGGTACGGCCTGTCTGCTTCAGCAGCTCTTCGAGTTGCTTCGCTCCGTGTCCGCTGGCTTCACCGACACCACGGGCCGCCTCATCCATCTCGGCATTGGCAGCGATAACGCTCTGCATTTGTGTAGCGATCAGATCCGTCAGCTCATTGCCGCGTTCAGCTTCCAAAGCCAAACTTCCTGCACCACCGGCGATCTCTTCCGTAGCAGCGGCAATTTCCTTCGCAGAAATGGCAGTCTTGCGGGAAGCTTCACCAAGCTCGCCAGCAGTATCCAGCACTTCGCGGGCTGTGTCCGTTGTCTGTGCAACCAGCTCTGTAATCCGTTCCATCATCGTATTGAAGGAGGCCGACAGCTCGCCGATCTCATCCTTAGATACGTATTCGGTACGCACGCTCAGGTCACCCTTTGAACCTTCAACCATAAGATCCTTCAGGCGTGCCAGCGGTTTGGCGATCATCTGGACCATCCAGAACCCTAGCACTACCGCAAGCGCGGCTGCAGCAAGCGCCGCCAGATAAGTCGTGAACAGAATCGGACGTGCTGCCTTCACCAGCTCGCCGGTTGGCACCACTCCGGTCAGCTTCCAGTCAGCCTTGGTCAAGGGATTATACACTGCCAGCACATCCTTGCCGTCGGCATCGCTGGCTTCCTGACTTGCGTTGTTGCTCTTGCTCTCCTTGATGAAGGCTAGCTCGGAAGCCACCCCGTCATCAGCAGGTACATTAGAAGCGACTACTATACCATCCGGGTCCACAAGCTGAATCCGTGAGCCGTCTCCGAGGGAAACAGTTTTGAAGGCTTCCTCCAGCAGTGTATTTTTCAGTTCAAGCATGATTACATATCCTGAATTGGAACCCATGTTTTTGAGGGATCTTACCATCGCGATATTTTTCCCTTTATCACCTTCAATGGCCGTCGAGAACCAGTAGTTCTGGGATGCTTTGGTTTCCTTGGAGTAATAATATTCATATTCCTGAGTACGGCCTACAACCGTGTTATACCAATCCTGATCTCTTATTCCATCCATCTTTAGTCCGGAGTTGCCGCTTGTAATTACACTATAGTCCGCTGACTGCGGAATCAGTGAAATAGCCACAATGTTCGAATCTGTTGTCGTCTGGCTGGATAGCTTTTTGCTTATTGAATCGGTAGCTACAAATTTATCATAATTGGAACTCGCGGAAGCCAAATCTGTCAAATCACTTTGCATTTTCGTATCAAAATACAGTTGCAGTGCCAGATTCTCATACTGTTTGATAAGAATATCAAGCTTATCAGAGGTCTGGATAATGGTCTGCCGGTTAGCTTCTGATACATTATCTTTAATCGTATTCTTGGCCTTGTTATAGGACAACAGTCCCAAGAGCAGTACCACAATAACAATTGAAGACAAGAAAATCAAAAACAGCTTGACACCAACTGATTTCAGCGGGTTGACCCTTTTCACCTGACGCACCGAAGTATGTAGTACCCCCTTAAGGGTTACCTTGTCGCGCACTTTCTTGACCTTACTTTTGCTTGCTGTCTGTGTTTCACTTGTGCGGTTTGTCTCTGCTTTTTGTACTGTCACCGGTTTCTTCTTGTTCTTCCCCACTCTCATCCTTCTCCCTTTCTGCTGTTCTCCTCTTTTTTCACGCTCGGGAGCCCCCATTACCATCACCTACCAATTAGATTAGAAGATGTATGTAAGCGTTCACGGAATATATATCGGCATATTGGGTCTTTTTTCTTAGTTTTCTTTACAAATTCCCAGAGAATTTTTTATATTTCCTAAGAATATCCCGAATTTTGCCGGGATTGCAAAAAAAGAGATGCTCTTCAAAAAATAAGAGCATCCCTTGTAAATAAATAATAAAATTATTTTCTCTTCCGCATCATATCGAAATAAGCTACCGGCTGGTCTACCTTCATGCGGACACGCTGAAGCGGGTGGCGGGCAACGTCAAGCCGGTTGCCCTCTTCATCCCACAGCTCTCCGACGGTCTGCTTGAAAAAGGTGTTGTCCGGGCCGAAGAACTCCACTTCCTGCCCCGGTTTGAAGTTGTTGCGCTGCTGAATTAGAGCCATTCCGCTTTCAGCATCATACTCCAGCACCAATCCGGCAAAATCATAAGGAGCCGCTTTTTCCTCCGGCTCATAGATATGATCCTCATGATCCGGGGTGTCGTAGAAAAATCCGGTGTTCAGCGGACGGTTTGCCGCTTTTTGCAGCTCTTCCAGCCACTCCGGCTTCAGCTCATAACCTTCCGGATCAGCCATGTAAGCATCAATGGCCTTGCGGTAGGCGTTGACTACAGTCGCCACATAGTGAATCGACTTCATCCGGCCTTCAATTTTGAAGCTGTCAATGCCCGCCTCAATCAGTTCGGGAATGCTCTCCAGCATGCACAAATCCTTAGATCCCATCGAGAACTGGTTATCCTCCGGCTGATGCAGCGGAAGCTGGGTTACACCGGGCTCAAGACGCTGCGGGGACGAAAGGACTTCAGCCTGCTCTTCCTCAGATACCCATGCACCTTCCGGACGGGCATCTTCGAACAGGTCATATTTCCAGCGGCACGACTGGCAGCAGCCGCCGCGGTTGGAGTCGCGGTCCGTGAAATGATTCGACAGCACGCAGCGTCCGGAATACGAGGAGCACATGGCTCCGTGGATAAAGCTCTCGATCTCGATATCCACATGTGCTTTGATCTCGGCAATCTCTTCAAGGCTGGTCTCACGGCCCAATACAACACGCGGCAGACCTTCCTCTTTCCAGAAAGAGACAGCCTGCCAGTTCAGTGTGGACTGCTGGGTACTGAGATGTACCTCAAGGCCCGGCACCAGGCGGCGCGCGGTATCGACGATGGCCGGATCTGCTACAATAATGGCGGCAATCCCGGCTTCATATAGATTGCGCAGGTATTCTTCAATCCCGGCGATATCTTCATTATGGGCATAGATATTGGTAGCAACAAATACCTTGGCCCCGTATTTCTTGGCGAATTCCACGCCTTCGCGCATTTCTTCAAAGCTGAAGTTATCCGCTCCGGAGCGCAGGCCGTATTTCTGGCCTCCAATATATACTGCATCCGCACCATAATGCACGGCGAATTTCAATTTCTCCAGATTACCCGCCGGAGCAAGGAGCTCCGGTTTGTCCAGACGGTAACGTTTGCCCTTAAACTGAGGCTTTGTCATGGTTCCCATTCCTGTTCTCCCCTCCATATCTTTGCTGTATAAATAAACCTGAAAATCTTCCTTTTAGATATGAACGCAACTGCGGTAAGTGTTTGGACTTCCGGCCGCTGTTAGGTTTGGATTTCCTGATTTGAACCGTTAGCCACGGTAGAAATCCAAACCTAAAGGCGTACGCTATCGCTCCTACAGTTCCAAACCTTCCCTCCGTTACTCTATCTTTAAGGTTAGGCATTAAGTTCATTTTAAAATCAGCAAATCATTGCATTATTTATATTTTAATACACCTGTTCCTTGTAGAAAAAGCCGAATGTCAGTTCACGCTCAGGGTCCTGCAGCGCCCGGATTCCGTCCATCCATTCCTCCTGGAACGCATAACCTGCCGGATCAGCGGTGTAGAGGTCTATCGCATGGCGGTAAGCCTTAACTACAGCAGCATTGTAGGCAGCTGGCTTAAGCAGCCCTTCAATCTTCAGGCTGTGTACTCCGGCACCCAGCAGCAGATGAAGGTCCTCCAGAATGCAAATATCATCGGAACTCATAATATGTGTCCCGTTGACATCTTCATAAATCGGAAACTTCTCATCCTGGCGTTCTGCTTCAATCAGGAATAAGCCGCGCTCCTTGCCAAGGCTTCCGCCTTCACTCGGACGGCCTTGATGCGACATATAGCTCTCTACCAGCTTGCGTTTGGAATGGTATATATTCGTCATGCCGTGGACCTGTACCTGGGCTTCGATCTCCAGCAGCGGTACCATATCCGTCATCTCATCCATATTCAATTCACGGGCCAGAACGACACGCGAAGCTCCCTTGCGGCCCCAATAGTTCGCAGTGGCATAATTGGTCGAGGTCATTTCCGCATTCCAGTGCAGCTTCATGCCCGGCGCTTCATGCTTCACAGCCGCCAGCACAGCAGGGTCTCCGAATTCAATGCCGTCAACGCCAAGCTCACCGATCGCCTTCACATAAGCAGGAAGCTCATCCAGCAGACGGTTCGTCATCAGCCCGCCAAGACCGGCATACACCTTGCGGCCTTTGCTGTGAGCCAGACTAACGACAGCCGCTGTGTCCTCCAGCGAGAAGTGTCCGGCAAGTCGCATGCCGAAACGGTCATCCCCGATGAGGAGCGCATCTGCCCCGGCATCCAGCAATACACGTGCTTCTTCCAAGGAAGCCGCCGTTGCCAGCAGCTCCGGTTTGTTATTCATGTTGATTCCTCCTAAATTCATCCGTCCAGCTCATCATCATTTATTAACGGCAACAGTTCTCATTTTACAGGTTTCCTACTGATTTTGTTCACTTTTTTTGATATTGGCTAAATGTTCCTTGTAGGTCTTGCCGAACAGATGCCCCTGCGTACCGTCTTTTTTGGTCACATAGAAATAGTACTCTGAGGCTTTCGGCGCAAGCGCAGCCTGTATCGATGCAAGGCCCGGACTTCCGATAGGTCCAGGTGGTAGACCCGGATTCCGGTACGTATTATACGGGCTTTCGACCTTCAGGTCCTTATTCAGCAGTCTTTCCTTCTGCTTGTCCAGCAGGTACTGGACAGTTGCGTCGATCTCCAGGTTCTGGCCTTTCTTCAACCTGTTATAAATAACACCGGCTACAAGCGGACGTTCTTCGTCCACAACTACCTCCCGCTCCACGAGAGAAGCTACGGTCAGCAGTTCATGCAGCGACAATCCGCGCTCCGCAAGCTGCGCCTGCCAGTCCGGAATACTGTCCAGCTTCTTCGTCAACTGCTCCAGCATGGCTTCAACAACCTCTTGCGGTGTACTGTCCTTGGCCAGCTCATACGTTTCCGGGAACAAATAGCCCTCAAGCCGGTGCCGTAAACTGGCGTCCCCGGGAATCTTCAGCGTATTTACCGCAGTCAGCCCCGCCCCCGAGTTCATCATTTTCAGAAACACATCGGCCGGCTGGTTCCAAGCCTCTGCAAGCTTCTCAGCTATCTGCTTTGCCGTGAATCCTTCGGGAATGGTGAACACCACCGTATCTTCCTTCACTACATCCCCGGCATTCAGCCGGGCAATCAGCTCATCATAGGTGTCCCCTGGACTTGCCGTATAGGTGCCTGCCTTGAAGCTTGACCCTTCCTTGACCCATTTCAGATATCCCCTAAAGAACATTCCGTTACGTATAATGCCGTTTTCGTCGAGCAGGCTGGCGATTTCCGCACTCCCCATGCCCTTCTCTATCGTAAACGTGACGGCTGGCCCTGCAGGCTCTACCGGCTGCATGCCATTCCAGATATACCATGCTCCTCCCCCTCCTGCCAATGCCAGCAAAAGGATAATAATGAGCACAGCGCGGATTGCTGCTTTCAAATGTGACTCCTCACTTTCCGACTATAAAGTATAAAATTGTATTGTTTTAAATTCAATATAAATTTCATGAGAACGCTGCATCAACCTTTTATGGTCGTATATCAAGCAAAAAGAGCGCGGAAAATTCCGCCCTCTTCATGCTCAACATAATGTTGCATACAGATAAAGATGCTTATTCCGTGTCCTCTGCGGGAAAAGTCAGCTCATCGTACAGCTCGGAAATATCTTCCCACTCTTCATCGTCAACGATGCTCTCCAGCTCCGGAAGACCGTCAGGCGAAACTACAATCCGCAGAATCTCCTGCTCCGCGTCTTTTCCGGAACCGGTCAGCACCGCATATGCGCGGTCACCGACTTCAAACTCGGCAATAATATCGTAAACGGAAGATTTACCCTGCTCGTCTTCCAGTTCCACTGTTTCTCCGTATACTTCTTTGAGCTTAGATGTCCATACCGCTTGTTGGGCGGAAAAATCAGTCATTCTCGGCTCCTCCGTCCAATTCGTCTACCAAAGTATTGAAAGTCTCTTCAACAATGGCCCATTCTTCGTCATTCTCGATCATGAAGAGCTGCAGGTCGTCACCATCTTCCTCGTAACGGAACGCATACACCTCATCGCTCTCTTCATCCTCGGAATCGAGTGGAACCACCATCATATACTTTGCATCCGAACCGTCGACTTCAAACTTCATGATGACCTCAAATTCCTCTTCATTACCTTCCTCATCGGGAATATAGATAATTTCCGGTTCTTCTTCTTGGCCGATCTGCTCGTTTGTCATATCCGCGCACCCCTCACCTTTTACTGTTAGCATCCAAAAAATTTTGCAAAATCAAGGCTGCGGCCATTTTGTCCACAATCCCTTTGCGTTTCTTCCGGCTGACGTCCCCTTCAATCAGCACCCGCTCAGCGGATACTGTCGTCAGACGCTCATCCCAAAGGTGTACGGGTAATTCGAGTTGTTCCCGCAGCTGGCCGGCGAATTCTATACAGATTTCACCACGCGGTCCAACTGAGCCATTCATATTTTTCGGAAGCCCAACCACAATTTCTCCAATTTCGTGCTCTTTCACCAGTTCGCGGATCCGTTCGAACTCATTCCCGTTTCCGCGGCGCTCAATCGTCTCTAGAGCCTGGGCTGTCCATCCGAAAATATCGCTTGTGGCGACTCCGATTCTACGGTCGCCGTAATCCAGACCCAGCTTCTTCATTTCGGCTGATCCACCCGATGATTGGCAAGGTAGAAACGGACCAGTTCCTCAATCAGCTCATCACGTTCTTTCCTCCGGACCAAACTTCTCGCATTGTTATGGCGCGGAATGTAAGCCGGATCTCCGGAAAGAAGATATCCAACGATCTGATTGATCGGATGATATTCTTTCTCCACGAGCGCGTCGTATACGGCGAGCAAGATTTCCTGGGGAGAAGCTTCCTTTTCATCGCCCTTCACATTGAATTTAACCGTTTTGTCCATGGAGTCCATTTGTGACACCTTCCTTCTGCAAAATCACCCTAAAAGGGCAGCTTCGCAAAGTTGCTGCTGTACAGCTTACTTGCTGCCTTCATCATAACATATTCATGCCCCAACGAGGAAATCCTGCCACAATAATAACGCTTTTTTTGGCATTTTATCTACATTAATATAGATTTTTTTGGCTTTTAAGCTATTGCAGAATACCATGAAAGGCTAATATTCGCAAAAATTCAAAACTTTTTATTTTTTTGAATAAAGCAGCGGTACTGATATGGAGCACTCAGTACCGCTGCTTCTCTGTCTCACATGCTTTTACCTTGTTCGCAGGCAGCAGATTAGCTTAGGGTTAAATCTGCCTTAGTGTTAGTTGACAGCTACCCTGGGAATCCCGGCAGCCTAATGTTTACGCCAGTGCAGCTACCAGCTCTTCAGCCTTAACGAGCGCTTCGCCAAGCTTGGAGGCATCTTTACCGCCGGCTTGGGCCATATCCGGCCGTCCGCCGCCGCCGCCGCCGCATACCGCAGCAACCTCTTTGACCAGCTTGCCGGCATGGAAACCTTTCTTCACCAGCTCCTGAGGTACTGCGACTACAAAGTTGACCTTATCGTCCATCGCTGCACCCAGCACAAGTACAGCATCAGGCAGCTTGGATTTCAGTTCATCGGCCGTGGAGCGCAGGGCATCCATATTGCCGGCTTGAACAGCAACAGCCAGCAGTTGTGTACCGCCGCCCACTGTCTTCACGCTGCTTGTCAGCTCTGCCGCAAAGGTAGCGCTTAGCTTGGATTGCAGTGACTCATTCTCACGGGAAAGCTCACGAACCTGGGCATGCAGCGCGTCAATTCGCTTCGGCACATCATTCAGGGAGGATTTCAGCAAGCCTGCTGACTGCTTCAGCAGATCAAGCTGGCTCTCCGTGAACTCATAAGCATAACGGCCGGTAACAGCTTCAATCCGGCGTACGCCGGAGCCGATGCCGCTCTCGCTGACCAGCTTGAAGATTCCAATCTGCGAGGTGTTGGACACATGGCAGCCGCCGCACAGTTCAAGACTGTAGTCACCCACCTGAACGACACGTACCACATTGCCGTACTTCTCTCCGAAAAGGGCCATTGCCCCCATCGCTTTGGCTTCTTCAATCGGCTTGCTCTCGATCACGACATCCAAGCCGCGCCAGATTTGAGCATTTACGCGATGCTCAATATCACTCAGCTCCTCCGGCGTAATTGCGCCGAAATGCGAGAAGTCAAAACGCAAACGTGCGCCTTCTACTAAAGACCCGGCTTGGTTCACATGACCGCCCAATACTTCCTTGAGCGCTTTATGCAGCAAGTGGGTTGCCGTATGGTTCTTCACGACATCCTCACGCTGCTCGCGGTTTACTTCCGCGCGGATACTCTCGCCTACCTTCAACTCCCCGGCTTCAACAGTAACCAGGTGGACATGCTGGCCATGCGGTGCTTTGAACAATCCGGTTACCTTGGCAGTGACAGAGCCACCGGTAAGCAGGCCGGTGTCACTGACCTGTCCGCCGCTTTCAGCGTAGAACGGTGTTGATTCCAAGATCACCTGGCAGTCGGTACCTTCACCCGCTGTATTGACAAGTTCACCGCCGACAATAATAGCGAGTATTTTTGACTCTGTTACGGAGTCATTATAACCAACAAATTCACTTTTAACCGTCAGATCGGCAAGTGCACCGCCCTGAATCTTCATGCTGGCCCCATCCTGGCGGGCAGCTCTAGCCCGGTCACGCTGTTCCTGCATCGCTGCATCAAAGCCTTCACGGTCAACAGTAAGTCCTTGCTCGGAAGCAAAATCTTCCGTTAGGTCAAACGGGAAGCCATACGTATCATAAAGCTTGAAGGCATCTGCTCCTTCGATGGCAGCGAGACCTTCCGTTTTTGCTTTGGCGGTAAGCTCGCCAAGAATGGCCAGACCGTCGGACAAGGTTTCGTGGAAACGCTCCTCTTCCGTACGGATGATTTTGGCAATATACTCCCGGTTGTCTACAATGGATGGATAGTACACACCCATAACCTCGCCAACGGTATCCGTCAGCTCATACAGGAACGGACGATCCAGACCCAGCGTCTTGCCGTAACGGACCGCACGGCGGAGCAAACGGCGGATAATATAGCCGCGTCCTTCATTGGAAGGAAGCACTCCGTCGCCTACTGCAAAAGTAACCGTACGGATATGGTCGGCAATTACCTTAAGCGCAATATCCTGCTCCAAGTTGTCTTTATAGGTAACTTTGGCCAGCTTCGCCGTCTTCTGGATCACCGGTTGGAACAGGTCCGTGTCGAAGTTGGAATCGACATCCTGCAGGATGGAAGCCAGACGCTCCAGACCCGCTCCGGTATCAATATTCTTATTCGGAAGCGGTGTATAGCTGCCGTCCTTGTTATGGTTGAACTGTGAGAACACCAGGTTCCACACTTCGAGCCAACGCTCATTTTCCCCGCCCGGATACATTTCCGGATCACTCATGTCGTTGCCGTAAGCTTCACCGCGGTCATAGAAAATTTCTGAGCAAGGTCCGCAAGGACCTTCGCCGATATCCCAGAAGTTCTCATCTCCCAGCTTAATGATGCGTTCTGCTGGCAGTCCTACCTTTTCATTCCACAGCTTGAAGGCTTCTTCATCCTCGGCGTACACCGTCACGGAAATGCGCTCCGGATCAAAGCCGATCCATTCCTTGCCGGTCAGAAACTCCCAAGCCCAGGTGATCGCTTCTTCTTTAAAGTAGTCGCCGATGGAGAAGTTCCCCAGCATTTCAAAGAACGTGTGGTGGCGGCGTGTCTTGCCCACATTCTCGATATCATTGGTGCGGATACATTTCTGCGAGTTGGCCAGGCGGGGATTCTCAGGAATCTCCCGGCCGTCGAAGTAAGCCTTTAGCGGCGCCATACCGGCATTAATCCACAACAGTGAAGGGTCATTATGGGGCACCAGCGATGCGCTGGGCTCGATTTTGTGGCCTTTACTCTCAAAAAACTGCAGCCATTTGGAACGGATTTCACTTGCTTTCATCATATACAGCTCCCGTCTTCTCATTAATTCGGCACTTCTGCCGGAATGCACAAAAACGCCCCTGAATGAATTCAGGGACGATTATTATCGCGGTACCACCCTGGTTATCGCCCTGCCCATATGCATGGGACAACTGCTGGCGATCGCCTTGTCGCGGCTGTTAACGGGCGCCCCCGGCGGGATTGTCCCCGCACTCCGAAATCAGCTTTCTGCCGGTCTGTCTTCCGGATTCTCGCAGCCATTACGATTGTATCCGTAACGGAATCCGTTCTCTGAGGGAGCCATGCTCCGGCGTACTTCATTTCATCAACGTTTTATCCGATTTGCATTTTAACATTTCAAGTATAGCCAGTGCCCCTAAATCTGTCAATCTCGGAGGGCAAACGACTGATGGCCACTATTATGAATGTCCTGATTCTGGACGATGATTATCATTAATCCCACTCGTCGGCTTAAGGTAATTCTATGTTGTATAATCGCTGACTTTGCATAACCAAACCATGTGAACCGAATCCGGTCCCCAATAATCCTTAACCACCTTATATGGCTTGCCAAATTTCTGCAGCCATTTTGCCTGCGCACGTTGGTAGCCACTGTCCAGGCAAAACTGCTCAATCCCTTGTTTTCCTACATATGCCATCAATTCCTTAATCAGCCTCGAGCCTACACCGAGACCCTGATAGCTTGGCAAAACGTATAAGCTTCCTAGCTCTCCCACATCATCAAGTTGATTTCCGGTGCATGAGCGAATATCCTCGTCGCAGGGTGCAAATGAAATCGTGCCGACAACCTTCCCGTCTATTTTGGCAACAAGGAAGTATATATCCGTATTCGCCGGGTTCAGAAAGGCATCAACCATTTGTTTTTTATTGTCAACTTCATGTTGAATGTCCTCCTGCAAATGCCCCAGTCCCTCCTTTTCGAAGGCATCTGAAATTGTAGATTTAAAAAGCTGAGATACAAGTCGTCTATCGCCTTGAGTGAGCGTATGTATGGTTAACTGATTAGTCCTAGCCAATGTAAAAATCACCTCTATATTAATTTAACACTTCTATGTTATACAAATGCCCAAATTAATCCACTCCATCTCTAATATATAGATCGAATGTAAGATTCACTCATTTGGTCGAGGACGTAACTACGGTGAATATTTGGACTTCCGGCCGCTGTTGTCGTAAGAATTTCTTGATTGTACCCGCTAAAATATTCTCAAAGAAAGCAACCTTTCGCGCCCATAGTAAAATAGCACTACACTTGAAGTATTGCTGTTGGTGTCAATGGTTCCTATTCTCTCTAGTAAGTGTCTTTATAAGTTCTTGACGGAAACAACTTTCCTGACCGAATCACCTTTTCTTCAATCCGCATGAACAGCTTTAATTTATACTCTGCTGTTTCCTGTGGTGAGAAGTGGATGCTTTCGATCTTGGAAAAGCTCTGTGCCGCACTTTTAGTCCAGACTACCTGCATCATAGTTCTCTGTTTCTTATCATATCGATCATTTGCTTAGAAGAAATTATTGAACCATGCATAATATCCCGTTTGGACTCTTGGATCATTTCTGCAATTTCAGGATCAGCATCAAGCTCAGCAATTTGCGCAGCCGAAAGAGCATCTGAGTTGTCCTGAGACTGGATTAATTCGAACACTTCATATTCTGTGTCATTGATTACAATTACAGGCTTCTGACGGTCATTCATAAAAGAACGATACACTTTACCGCTCTTATCCTTTAATTCCAGATACATGCTCATCAACTCCTTTGTTCAATATTATACCCTGAATTCGGATACACGGATACAACGTCATGATATAGCAAAAGACTGATAATCCCAATGTAGTACATGTAGTAAATATGTAGTAACGCCGATAATACTGAATAACACATCTTAGTTCTCAGCAGCAATATATGCTTTATTTTTACTCTGGTTAACACTATACAAGACCCCATAACACACCAAAAGACCCCCGCTCCATACTTCGGGAGCAAGAGGTCGCAGGTTCAAATCCTGTCGTCTCGACCATACATATAGGCTAAAGCGGGCTGTCGCATAAGTGTTTTTCGAGAAACGGGACAGTCCTGTTATTAAAAAGAGACCATAAAAAGATAACAGACCAGCGATTCTCCCGTTACTGGAGAATCGCTGGCCTGTCTTTTTGTCATTGGCTGCTTTGCTTTACCAAATTATGGGTAGGGGGAAACTACCCGACTTCGAGTTTTAGTTCATAGTTCATTGGATGCTTGAGTCCTCGTATTCTAGCAACTACGTTATGGATTAAACCCCATGCCCGTTATTGAGCTTGCCCAAGCAGCCTGAAGATAACCGTTGCTGCTTCAGCTCTTGTGGCCTGGCTGTCCGGCGCAAACTTGCCGTCCGGCATTCCGCCAATCACTCCGCTCTTGCTCATGTCTTCCACGGCATCAGCCGCGTAGGATGATACTTGATCAAGATCAGAAAATGACACAGGGGCAGCATTGTTACTGGTATTAGCATTGACACCGGCATTCGCCGCACCGCTCAACGAAACGTTTGCAAGCTGTGTCAGACGATGCAGCATGACGGCCATTTCCTCACGGGTAATCTCCTCATTCAGACCGAAGGTGCCGTCCGGCTTCCCCTTAACAATGCCCAGCTTCTGGGCGCTGGCAACCGCTCCGGCATACCAGGCCCCCTGCTTCACATCTGTAAATGTGCTTACGACTGACTCATCAACCAGGTCGAACGCATTCATCAGGATCTTGATGAACTCTGCACGGGTGACGTTGCTTGAGGGATTAAAGTTATCCGCATTTGTTCCTTGGATCGCTCCTCTGGCCGCGAGTGCTTCGATGCTGTCCACTGCCCAGGCTGCAGTTGCAATATCCTTAAATGAAACATTCGAGTAGTGTGTTGCGTAACTTCCGCTCCGGTTGAGATTGAATTCCAGTGTCCCGGCAGCGGCGTTGTATTTACCGCTCTTCACAATTTCCAGCTCGCGCTTATCATTGAGATAATAGGCCACTACCCTGTTAGGGTTCTCACCCGGCTTCAACGTGTACGGCAGTGCGAGCTTGACGCCCTTCGCCTTTAGTACGGAGGCCCGAACAGCAGTCCCGTCAACACTCAGACCGAAATTGCTGAGCATGTTCACTCCCAGCAGCGCGCTTGCCTGCAGCGGTAAGCCTGCCGGATCTATAGCGCTGACAGAAATCTCCAGCTTATTACTCTTCCCGTCGGCATAGACTTTCAGGAAACTCTCGTTCAATAGAATGTCCGCCACTCCAGTCTCAATCTTGACTGTGTGCACACCTTGTGCCGCCATGAGCGCTTGCAATGGAAGCTCAACTGACAGCTGCTTCATGCCTGCCGCCGCTTTAATGGATACTGTCAACCTGCCATCTGTTATTCCCTTGGCTGCAGCTTCAATATTCCCGGCTGTCAGCACTGCCTTGACCGTTCCGTCAGCTCCGGCCACCGGTTGCAGCACAATGCTGCCTATGCTTACGGCAGCAGGTGCTGCTGTCGGCGCCGCGCTTGGCGAAGGCTTCGGCGTCGGGACATAAGTCTCGGACCCGGACGCCGGAGTTCCCGGCGTAGGTGCCGGTGTCGCCGAAGGCAGCGGCGATGCTGATGGCGTTGCCGCCGGAAGCCGCTGCAGACCGGCAACCGCTGCCGCAAGCCTGCTTAACGCGGCGTCGATTCCCGCCTGGTCAGCCGTTCCGCTCTCCAGCAGCGCAGCCGCAGCGGCTACAGCCTTCTGGAGCGCCGTCCAGCTGTCCGGTGTATACAGCCCCTGTTCCAGCTCCAGCACTTCCTTCAGCTTCGCCTCCAGACCGGTCGTGATCACCGGCGGAGTTACGAAAGCCAACGTCAGTGTATACGTCCGGTTCGTCGTTTTGTCCGCAGCCGTTACGGTGACCTTGTATCCGGTCTGGAGCTCCGTTGCAACGGTTATGCCGTCACTTCCATATACGGCAAAGGTTACGCCTGCCGGAACTTGCAGCCCTTCCTTCAATTCCGTCAGCGTAGTCGTCTCCGGCACGATGATTTCTTTCGCTACCTGATCGACAACGCCGCCGGGAATCGTGATTCCGCTGATCAGCGCATTGCGGCCTTCCACCGGCTGCAGCGCTTCAAAGGCCGCTTTTAAAGCTGTATAAGCAGCATTAATGTCACCTTCGGTCGAAGCCCCGTTCTCGTACACAGCTTGAGCCGTTGCAAGTGCAGCATGCAGCGTCTCCCACTGCCCCGGCGCAGCGGTATAGTTCTCTTCATTCACCGCCGGATCTGCGGCCGTATCAATAGCAGTCTTCAATCTTGTCTTGTCATACTTCACAAATATACGGCAGCTTGCTGATAGCTCTGTTCCGGCTACCTTGCCGGAAATCATGAAGTCTGTAGCAATCGTAAGCTTGTTAAGCGGAATGTCCTCCCACTGCACATCTGCCATGCCCTTATTCCCATTCGCATAAGTTACCAATACTTTGGACGGCAGTGCAGGAACTACCCCTATCGTCGTATTTACGGCAACCTGCTCTATGCTTACAATTTTGCCGAATGTGCCCGGATCGGGCGTTTCTCCCTCCGGCTTGGCCGAGATCGCGCGCCATTCCTTGACTCCCGTGAAAACACTCGCAGATTGTTTAACCAGCGTCAGCCGCAGCTTATCCGTTTCCACCTTATCAAAGGTTACATCGTTAAACTTATCCTTCTCCTTGCCCTTCTCACTCAGGTTGGTGACAGGGACAAATTTACCGGCTGCCTCATCCCAATAGTCAAGGCTGTAATCAGCTGGCACCTGCACGCCGCCGCCGTCATCGAAGAAATATATCGAGCTGCCGGAGAGGCTTACCTTCTGCTTCCAGGTATATTGCAGCCATTGATTGTCCCCTGATCCGCCCCAGTTGCCGTACTGTGTTTCTATTGTATTATCACCTAAACCAGTAGAGAAAAGCGGAATATATCCATCGTTAACCGCATATACCGACTCCCAGGCCGAGGTGTATGAAGCGCTCGGCACAGCCAGCAGCGCCGCATTTCTGTAGCCGAGAGTACTAAAGGCTATACGCAATTGGTCGGTAGTAGCCTTCACTTCATCCAGAGTGTAGTTTCCTTTGCTCAGTAATGTTTTAGCCGCAGTTAATGCGGTCTGCAGTTGCTGCCAGGATTCCGGTGTGAAGTCGCCGGAATTCCGGACAATTTTCCCTTGCGCCGAATCCCGGTCTGCGAATTTCGCAACCATATCGGCCAGTTCAGCCGTTGCTATGAACACGGACACAGGAACTTCTACGACCGTTTGCTTGTCTCCATCGCTGACGGTCAACTGATACTTATATTCACCTACAGTCTTGAAGGTGGCTTTCAAAACAGCCTGATCGAGCGCACCCTCTTCGACCTCGCCATCACCGGATATTTTCTCCCATTGATAGGTCAGCTTGCCGCCGGGCAGACCGTCATCGTAAATTTGGGGAACCACAGCCAGAAGTTCATCCTGCTGCACCCGTACCGGGGTATCTACCGTTACCTTCGGTGCCTGATTTACTGCTGGCGTAACCGTCAGTCCGTTATTGTAGATTTGAATTTCTTTGATCCCTGTTGCAAGTTCGAGTGCATGGGTCACACTGACACGAATCGCTGTCGTATTAACTTTCTCGAACTCCACATTGTTATAGTTGGAAGCCACAACATCCGGGTATCGGAATTGCCCTTTCACCGGGCTCCAGGTTATGCCGTCCGCCTCCAGATACTCGACACCAAACGTCTGCGGTGTACCGTAGCCATCCAGGAGACGGTTATTGTAGAAATAGACCTTCACATTATCTACGGGCTTGGCGGCGTCAAAATTAAACGTGACCGTATCGGCAGGATTCGGCGAACCACCGAACAGAGCCGTGTTGGACGTGTGGTCAATGGAAGCTATCGTCGAGCCGTCCGCCAAGCTTTTAATGCTTGAACCGCTCTCGATATACGTCGATTCGATCGTCGTTCCGGCAGCAGCGGCCAGATTCTCGCCGCTATTGACAATATCAACGCCTGCCTTGTTGAACATATCCACCGTTTTTGCATTCGTTGCCAGTGAAGTATCATCAGCCTTGGCTAGAGGGGTAGCGCTGCTTTTTTCAAACAACACTTGCGTCTTAGAATTGTCACCAACCGCTCCGGCAACATCACCCTTAGGCATTTCCACCTTGCCAGTCGCCGTATCATAAATAAGATGTGACATTTCATTCGTGGTCATCACAAGCTCACCGTTAATGAACAGCGAGAAGCCGGACGGAATGTCTTGATAAGGCAATTTTTTGTCCCCGGTATATACCTTAGGGTCCTGCCAGACGATCGACAGATCCGCATCATGATACCGCACATTGTCTACCGCAAAATGGTCATATTCGACATTGATCGGCCACAGCTCGATCTTGTCGTCCGTTCTCGGCTGAAGACCTGCCATATCCTCCAGTACGGTGTAATTCATCATGCCCAGCGTATCGTGGTGAATCCAAGCCCGCACCATTTTGCCGCTCGGGTTCGGAGGATTCTCCTTTGTCCACGGCGTTCCGAAGAAATAGTCCTCCAGCCAGAAGAATTCATTGGAATCGAGGTGATCCGTATTGCCCGTCTCCACCGTATGCAGCCATGCACCCCAGTCGAACAACGTTTTGTAAGTATCACTGTTAATATTGTCCACAGGGTAATGGCGTAAGGAAGCACGGACAGTATTAATGTAGTTGCCGAAGTTGCACCAGGCGAACTGGTCGGTGCCGAAGGCATCCGTCTTGCCATTCTTGAAATCCTCCACCCGTTTCATAATGCTGTTCTGATCCGCTGTGAAGAACGGAAAGATCGGATAATAATCAGGATCAGCGTAATCGGTCAGCTGGGTCAAATATTTAGCCTGAAAGCCCTCCTGTCCTTCTGTAGGCACAACGCCGAAGTTGAAGACGAACATGTTGTTATCGCGCCACGGGTTGAACACATCCTCTTTACCGACAACCTTTTTATGCAAAAAGCTGCCTTCGCCGTTCGTATCTGCTTTGCCGTCTCCGTCAAAGTCCTTACCGTCAAACCACATATCGTTCAAAATCGTACTCTGAATCTTCCCGGCAGTTTCATTCATCCGGGTCTCATTCGCCGTATCCCCCAGCTGCTTATACATTTGGGCTGTGGCCACTGCATTGCCATAAGTAGTCGCAGAGCCGTCCAGACGGGCATTGTTGCCGTTGCCGTTCCAGTGCATGGAGACGGTGTCACCGTCATTTCCAGTCATCGGGCCGTGGTTATAATAGACGAGATTCGGATCATTGCCCTTGAAATGAGCCAGTGTGCCGGTCACGTCATTGGCTGAGAAATCAGCGAATTTCTTCAGGATTTCCGAACCGCCACCATAGATTTTGTACGCTTCCCAGCCTACCTGCGAGCTGTTCTGCATCATATCCCAGGTCCAGATATTGGGCCGTCCGGGGTTGTTCTTGTAATTCTTGTTCTCGGAATATTCGCCCTGCGCCAGCCAGGTCCCATAGGCATAGGACGGATCGCGGAGCCACTTCAGATCCTGCAGCGCCCACGGCACACTGACGGTGATGCCGTTGTTGTAGCCAAGCACACCCTCCATATTCATCGGGAACTGCCAGTCATTGCCGGGAATGTTGGCATCCAGGATATTAAAGCGGTTACACCACCAACGGTAATAGAGCACTTTTTTCACATTTTCATCAGGGACATCAATATACGGGATATTATCCGCCCACCATTCATTGTACTCCTTCACCTGGGTGGAAAAGGCCTCATTGTTGCCGGCCGCAGACTTGAACTCCTCATACTGCGTTTTGGAGCCGGGAATTTCATCCGCGAGCCAGCCCATAACCACCTTCTGGTCAAGCGTCCCACCCGCAGGAACGGTAATCTCTCTGACCAGCTCATTCCCGGCAGGAGTAAGTCCGGTTCCGCTAAGATGAACATCCACATATGACATCGCTTTCACAACTTTCTGGCCGGACTTCCCGATCATCAGCGGAGCCGCTACCCGGTCACCGATCAACTCATCCCCCTCTGCCCTGGAAACAAACGGAGATTTGACCTTCAGTGTCAACTGGATGTCGCTTGCCGTGGGATTCTTGAATTCCAGCAGTGTTACTGCACTGTTATCATTCGAAATAAATTTGCGCTGGTTAATCTCCAGTTCCCCGCTACGGTAGGTTTGGTTCTCGTGGCTGGGATAATTTTTCCGGGCAGACTGATCCTCCGTAACCTCTCCCGTCGAAAGAGAGAGCGTATACATAACATCCTGGTTCAACGTATCCGCATAATACACGCTCCCGGCAAAACCCAGCTTCGAGTTGTCCTGTGTCTTCATGTACAGGGCGCTGCCCCGGCTGAACAATGTATTAGCGCTGGCATCATCATTCCCATTATCATCAGGAATCACGCCTTCGTTCACGAGCAATGAATCCAGCCAGGGCAAATCGGCATTATCTTTCTTAAAGGCATCAAAGTCAAAATCCTCAATCGTCTGCATCATTTCCCCGACGGTAGCTTTGCTGAAATCAATTCCTTCCGGGGTAGTGATGTTCCCCGCCTTCCACTCCGGTTTCCCGTAATCGGTTCCTACACCCTTATGATCGAAATCTGTCGTATAATTCGCCGATGCCGGGACGATCGCGCCATTTAGGACTACGGCAGCGCAAAGCACTGCCACACAAGCCTTCCCTGACCGCTTAGTCTTTCTCATAACTTGTTGTCTCCTCCTTTTTATCCCTTGATTCCTGTCAACGCAATACCTTCCACAAAATATTTGTTGCCAATCAGGAAGAACACCAGGCAGGGAGCCGTAACGACCAGAGCGAGCGCCATAACCTGTTCATAATTCGGAATGCGCATTCCGTTCACAATATACAGACCCATTGGCAGCGTATAATCCGCTTCCGTCTTCAAATAAATCATCGTATAGAAAAATTCATTCCAGCAGTTGATGAAGCTGAACAGGGCCACAACAATCATGGCCGGACGAATGAGCGGCAGCATGATGCGGGAGTAAATACGGAAATAACCCGCACCGTCAATCTTAGCCGCTTCACTGAGTTCAAGCGGAATGGTCGTGAAAAATTGCCGGAGCAAAAAGACAAAGTATGCATTGCCGCCTGCGCAGAAAAATGCGGGAATAATAAGTGCTGGCTTGCCGGCCAGCCCCAAGGAGGTATACAGGGAATATTGCGGCAGCAGGGTTACAGCGCTTGGCAGCATCATGGTGCTGATTACGAGCACGAACCACATCCCGCGCAGCGGGAACCGCAGCTTGGCAAAAGCATAACCGGCAAAACTTGTGGTCAGCACTGTTCCGATTACATAAGGCACCACAATCGAGACTGAGTTCCAGAGCTGCCGCAGAAACTGGATGCGCTCAAGCCCCAGCCGGAAATTATCAAAGCCCGGCTCACTGGGGATAAATACTGGCGGGCGCGCCAGAATCTCTGAATGGTTAACGAATGCGCCGCGCAGCAGCCAATAAAGCGGAAAGGCGAATACCAAAGCGAGCAGGCAGGAGAGTAGGATGAGTATGACGTTCACCGCTTTTGTTTTGTTCTTTGCTCTCTTAAGACTTGAATATTTTACAGTCGCAGATACAGCCATTATCTCACCCGCTTTCTTTTGCCCATCGAATCATCCTTCTTGAGCGCGCCCTGGAAATAGAACAGAATAACCGTAATGACCAATGTGATCAGGAAGACGACCCAAGCCTCAGCAGACGCCAGCCCGCGCATCCCCACCTGCACAAAGGAATGATCATAAATCATAACATTGATGAAATAAGTCATCCGGTCCGGTGCACCGTTTCTGGATAACACCACACTCTGGGTATAAATCTGGATAGAGGTCATCATGCACATAATCAATTGGAAAAAGAGTACTGGCTTGATCGTCGGGTAGGTGACCTTCTGGAACTTGTGCCAGGCATTGCCCCCGTCCATCTCGATCGCCTCCAGCAGTTCACCGGGAACGTCCTGCAAGGTAGCAATGAAGACAACAATCGTGCCCCCGCATGTCCACAAGCTCATAATAAACAACGTCTCGAAGATCCGCACCGGGTCTGTCAGGAAGTCTAAAGGCGCTATGCCCAGCTGCAGCAGCAGCCAGTTGACCAAACCGCCCTTGGCCTGATTCTGCAGCAGCATCTGCCAGACAATCGTGGTCGCCAGCATCGGAATGACCGAGGGCAGGAAGAAGACCGCCCGCAGCATATTTCTGCCGAGAAACTTGCGGTTCAGCAATAGCGCGACCAGCAGACAGAAGGCAATAACAAGCGCTACGTTGATAAAGGCGTAAATCAGGGTGACCGTGATTGATTTTTTGAACTCGGAGCTTGGATTGCTGAAAATATATCTGAAGTTGTCCAGCCCGATCCATTCCATCACCTGCCCGCCGCTCATCACCGTGATTTTGTGAAAGCTGTAGAACAAGCTGGCCAACATCGGATACAGGGTCAGCACCAAAAAGCCGATAATCGCGGGTGCTGCAAATAAATATCCGGCGACCGCTTCCTTGGTGGCGCCTTTGGCAGGCTTTTTAACATAGTTGGGTGCCGTGCCGGTCTTGCTCTCTGGATTCATAAGCCATAGCCCTCTCTTTGAAAATAAGCTTTAATTACGAAACCTTTCCGCTTTCCCACAGTTTCTTAATCGTTGGCATAATCTCATCGTAGATGTCCTTGACGCTCTTCTGACCGGTCAGCGCCTTGTCGATGGATTTCTCGTATTCCGTATTCATCTTAAGATAAGCCGGAACATAATAAGCAGGCCACTGTGCAATGGAATCCTTGGTTGTGGAATAACTGAGAATCGTTTCTTTGGCACTTGCCGGAAGATCGGCAGTCCATTTCTCAATGAGGGCAGGGTCGGTATACCAGTCGGCTTGGTTAGGCAGCCATGCTCCGCTCTTGAGCAGATCCAGGGCATTCTCCGGGTTCACCATGTAAGCGTAGAATTTCTTGGCTTCCTCAATATGCTTGGAGGTATTGTAAACTACCAGTGGAGCACCTGCGTTCATCGTTACGGCTTGCTCCATCTTTGGCAACACACCGACACCGATATCATCGTTGCCTTTGATGTTAGCCAAATCCCACGAGCCGCTGACCGCCATCGCATAGCCGCCGCTCAGCGCATCAATGACCGAACCGGCGCCGGTAGTCCATGAATAATTGAAGGGCGAGGCTACCTTGTCCTTGTTGATAAGATCGGCCAGCTTCTGGATACCCTCAACCGATTTGGGCGAATCCCACAGAAACTCCTTGCCGTCCGGGGATACAATACCGCCTCCGTTCGCATTGGCTGCCCAGAAGTGATGGAACTCACGTCCTGCGGTAAACCCGATGCCGTAATTCTCTGTCAATGAAGCGTTGAACCCCTCATCTGCGGCCGTTTTGCCTTTGGTATCAGTGGTCAGCTTCTTGGCATTGCTCACGAAGGTGTCCCAATCCCAGGCATCCTCAACCTTGGATGGCGGATAGGCGATGCCCGCAGCATCGAACTTTGCTTTACTGTAGTACAGCAGCTCCAGTTGGTTGGAGAGGCCGACACCGATAACTTTTTGCTGCGGAGAATGGATTGTAATCGCTGCCAATTTCTCAGGTATTGAACCATCGGCAAGCAGGTCACTAATGTCCTCGAGAATGCCCATTTCATTGTACTTCTGAATATCCCCCTCGCCCATGTAGCTGATATCCGGCAGTTGATCGGAGGCTAGGCGGGTCTGAATGAAAGTATCAAAGGTTCCGTCAGCCGGCAGCACTTGCGCATTGATCTTAACTCCGGTGTCTGCTGTATATTTCTCTGCAGCCTCTTCCACCAGCTTCTTCTGCGCGTCATCGCCCCAATACAATAGTTCAAGCGTAATATCCTTGCCGGACGTGCCTCCCTTATCATTCGCGGCTTTTTCTGTGGCTTTGGCGGCATTGTTGCCCGTGTTTTTCTCTCCTTTCCCCGAACAGCCGGCCAGCGAAGCGAAGACCATTGTTAATGCCAGTGATAGAACCAGAGTGCGTTTACCAAACTTCATGTTTGTTGCCTCCCTTTTCTTTTAAATCTATATAGAATGAACTTGTGAGACCTAATGTCGATTTTCCAAGTTCACTTATATTTATTTCGATTATACAAAGTTAAACGTTTAATCTAAAAGCTTCACGGGTTTGTCCGTTAGGTAGCCTGTCCCATTCTGCCGCTTCTGCCGGCGATTATGGACAAGCGCTGAAGACGCCGCCTTGAAGTCTTACTTGGCGCTGCAGCTGGCCTTGCCCGGAGCGGAAACCCACCTTGTCTTCAAGCAGCAGGTATCTGGAAGGGTACGCCGCATAGCTCGTAATTGTCCAGCCGTCCGCCTCTTCGGTAACATAACCGTTAACACAACGCAGCTTGCCGCTGCTGTCTCTATAGAGGTAGGCGGTTGTCCCAAAGCCCAATAAGTAGGCAACCAGCTCTTCACCCATGTCCCAATCATCTCCGGATACAGTGGAGAACAGCGAGGCGAATAACGGATCACTGCTTGCTACAAATACCGACTGTCCGAACCTGTTCCTCGATAGCTCCGGCATATTCAGATTAGGTGCAGCCACACTGTAAGTTGAGGCCGCCTCTCCCGGCTGCAAGCGGCGCGGAGTGGAGCGCACATTCCAGTCATAACAATTGAACACGGCCATTGTAGAACGGTAAGCTGCCTCCAAATATTCGGGATTGCCCAAATGCTCGTAGGCAACCCGCGCCGAGCCGGATACTAATCCCCCCCATAAGGAATGGATCATGGAAGACAGGGCTTCCCACCAGCGGTCCGGGTTCTGGACCCTGTAGTCATTACTGAACCCGATGTTCGCCAGAATCAGCTGTCCGTAGCGTTCCGCTTCGTCCAGATTCCCAAGATGGCACAGCGTTTCACAGGTAGGGCCAAACCCTGCGTTATCATAGAAGTGTTCCGTAATTGCCCCGCCGTATTGCTGTACTTCTGTCTGCAGATTCCGGCCGAACTGCTCCCATAACTGCTGTAATTGCTCCTGCCATTCCACAAGTCCCTCTTCCTCAAGTGCCTGCAGCAAGTCTTGAATATATAGGGTGAAAATGCCGTTCAGCCCCGCCTCATCCTTCTCTCGCTGCCTGGAATGGCAGTCCGGGTTCAGACGCAGGCATATCACTTCGGCAGCCCACTCCAGATAAAGCCGTGGCGGATGCAGCCTCAGCAGCGCAGCATCCATTCTCGACAGCAGGTAGAAAACATGCGCAATATAATCCAGATCATAAATCCGGTAGAACCCTCCATACAAGGGGCGCGGCCGAGTGAAATCGCCATCCTCGAACCAATGGAGCTTCATATCCAGCACTGCAGCAGCCTCGGCCTTCTCAACCTGCTCCGGCACTGCCGCCGACATGCTGTTCTTCATCAGAAGGAAGGTCAGCTTGCCAAGTGATTCTCCCTGATTGGACAAGGGACGGAAAGCGTAGGGGCGTCCGACTCCATCTGCGCTTCCATAGCTATGGGCTACCAGCCATTCTGCCCGTTTCTCCAGCATAATGTCGATCGGCTCCAGCACGTTCCACACCAGGATGTCGCTGCGTCCGTCTTCAAACACCAGCTCAAGCTTGTGCTCACCAGGCGCCGGACGAAGCAGCGTAAGTGTGTACCTGCCATTCTCTCCTTTTACCGGAATCGCCTGATCTGTAATGTCTTCGCGGCGGATCTCCTCCGTTCCAGGTGGAGCGCTGAATAGGCGGATTTCACGTATAGACTGTTCCTGCGTTATCCCAACCTCAGCCTGGAAGATTCCGCCCTGCGTCAGCACAGGCGTATAGCTCCAGTGCGGGTGGCCAAACGCAGCTCCCTGGCGGTAGAAATCATCCTGATCCTGGCAAGGGAGGAATACATACTCCCAGCTGGAAGTCTGCCCGGGCTCCAGATCCAGTGCATGGTAAGCGTTACCATAGATCCAATCCGCAGCTGCTGAGGCGGGCATTGAAGCTCCATCCTCCACCAGCGACAGCCGATGATACAGCAAGCCGTCCAACGAAGGTGATACCTGCTCAAGAAAGCGGTTACTATAACGGCAATAGGAGCCTGCCGTGACTGTTCTGCCTCCAGTCTGATAAATACCCAAGTGTGGCGCCTCATTGCTGCGCCTGATAGCGGCGAACTTGGTGAAGTCTCCGCCCAGATGAGTGAACACTGCACACGATTCACCCATATTGCGCAGCACGTTCTCATCCCTGAACATGATATAGGCCAGCGAGAACCATACATGCAGCCCGTTAATCCGTACAGCTTGTGCGGAGCGGTTGGACAATTCGATACTCCACCTGAAGCGTTCCTCCTCCAGTGTATACACGAAGCGGATCGTTACCGGAAAAACATCAAACTCAACAGCAGCACGATGCTCTCCCTCCTGGATCACAATCGGCTTAAGATCCACACTGCGTATGATCTTCCCATTCAGTTCGAGCGTCCATTCCCCGAACAGCTTATCCTCGTCTTCATATCCTGCCTGTTGCAGATAAACGGGATCAACCACCCAGTTCATTACGGCGGGATCTTCCTGCATAACCAGGGACTGCATGGCTCCCCGGGCGCTAAGCTCCATTCTGTATTTTGCATTGCTGAGAAACGTCATCGCCATCACCTCTTTCGCGTCCTGCCTCATAATCTAAACGTTTAGATAAATGAAAAAAATATGATGTGAGACATCGGCTTTATCTCACATCGTTTACAGCAGCTACAGAGTCACGCTCGATTAACCGGCATTCCGGCATAATCAGTGGCGCCGACTCGTTCCCATTGATCACATTGTACAAGCTCTCTATGGCCTGATAGCCCATCTCGTGCAGCGGAAGTTCCATCGTCGTAATCCGCGGGCGCAGATAATCACTGAATTCCCGGTTATCGAAGCCAATCACCGACAAGTCCTCCGGAACCTTAACGCCTCTTTCATCGGCTGCCTGTAATACCCCTACCACCATAACATCATTCATAGAGAGGATAGCCGTCGGCGGCTCCGGCAGAGATAACAGCTCGCCGGTCAGGACATATCCGGATTCCCGCTCCCAGTCCCCCATCTTGATCAATAAAGGATCAAAGGGCAGTTCAAAGTCGGTAATCGCCCGATAATAACCGTTCAGCCGTTGTCTGGACGGAATGGAATCCATCAGCCCGCTAATGACCGCGATTCTGCTGTGACCCTTCGCGACCAGATGGGACATGGCCTCATAAGAAGCCTGTTCGTCGTTATAATGTATGGAAATGTCGTCCCGTGTATAACCGTAGGTATATACAATAGGTTTGTCATCTGCATCGATTAGTCCGGTTAGGTCACGGGTATGTACACCGATATAGATAATCCCGTCCACCTGCTTGCTGAGCAGCTCGGACACAGCATTGGCAGCGTACTTCCGGTATGCCTCTATATCAGCAAAATTACGGCCGATACGTTTATTTAGACGAAGGTTAACCAGTAAAATATGCAGATCATGCCGATCGCCAAAATCATTGATACCATCGATAATCTCGGGTGCATTAAACACCGTCACATCCTCCGCGATAACACCGATCGTATTCGTACGGTTGAGCTTGAGACTCTTGGCAATATCGTTGGGTTTGTAATTCAGCTCCTCAATCGCTTCAACGACTCGCTGACGCGTTTCTGGACGGACATTGCGGGTACCATTAAGCACATAGGAGACTGTAGCAATCGAAACATTGGCTTTAGCAGCGATATGCTTAATACTGGTTTTACTCATTGTAATTCTCCTATTCTATGCCGCTAACGTCTTGTTAAACGTTTAGATTGTTAAGTGACACCTAAAATATACCATAAGAAACTATCAGTAGGCAAGAGTTTTCCGTCAAGCTAAACCCCTTAATGAATCAAGGGGTTTTATTGGTTAAGAAGGAATAACTGTAATATTGCTCCGCATTACTCAGGCTTGTCCAAATATCTGGACTTTCCCCGCCTATGTACCAGTAGGCCACTCCCGCTAAATTTTTAGTAACAGCAAAATGATATTTGGCAATTAAAGAGCGCCCGTCCTCAATCCAAATCATGTGTTGCATAGCATTGTTCGTATAGCCGGCAACATATTGAGCCAATGATTCATTCCATAGCGGTTTCATCGAATAGGTATTGATCCTCTGATTTTGCTCAGTGAACGTAATGAATCCGGAGGATAAAACTGTTCCATTTTGCTTTAACATCCAGTCCCGGTTATAAAATGGCAGTGCCAATATGACCTTGTCATTTGATACAACCTTTAGCAAGGTTTCGAGTGCGTTTGTGATATAGGGAAGCGAAGCATTAGAGCCTGGATTGACACTTCCACCGTAATGCTCATCGTAGCCCATCATTACTACATAATCCACTTGTTTGCCAAGCGCAGCGTAGTCAAATGCCTCCGTCCAATCCGTACCAAGATCAGGCGATACATCTATAGACAGCGTAGCATTAACGCCATGCAATCTTTCTGCTAATAAGGTAATAAAAGCTGTCAAATATTTCCGGTCCGTTGCCTTTACATTCTCAAAATCTATATTTAGCCCATCAAGGCCATATTTACTTACTATCGCTGCTAATTGGGTTATTACAGTATTCCTTGCTGTTATGCTAGATAACATTAGATGAGTAGCTTCTTGATCGGACCGGTTACCGACCATCGCCCAAATTTCTTTGTCCTTCGTCTTTGCCCACGAAACAAGCGGGATTTCCGTTGAATCCGTTACAATCCCAGTTCCCCCTACAAAATACCACCGTGGAGACAAGATGTTCACATTCGATTTCAGAATAGTGCTCTTATACTCTGCGGTTGTTTGTCCATACTGCCAGCCGATAACAATCTGTTTTTGCGGCTCGTTCTCAAGCTCTGCGGCCCAGCTTTTATTTTGCAGCACCCGATAAATAAGTACAGTTGCTTCCTGCCTGGTAATTGCATCCGCTGGACGAAAATATCCTGTTTCATCGCCCTTCATTAATCCTAGCTTACTAACGGCGGCAACAGAATTACCAGCCCAAGCAGCAATATGATCACTATCCTTATATGCTGTCAGATTAGCGGTTTTGCCGTTCGTTTGTTGCAATGCACCAGCCATCCAAACAGCTGCCTCTTGTCTTGTAACTGCTCTCTTTGGTGCAAAGGTAGTCTCCGAGGTTCCACTTGCCAGGTTCAGCTGAACAGCCGCCTGAATTGGACCGTAATACCATTCATTCATTACAACATCTGTAAAAGCGGTTACTGGACTAGCCACTGGATCAAGCTTTAGCAAACGTTCCAGCACAGTAATAAATTCTGCTCTGGTCATAGACTTTGCTGGTGAGAAACTCGTCAACGAGGTTCCTGTAATAAGCTTTTTATTATATAAATCTATGATCTCTTTTTGGGCATAGCTTGTGTTTATATCATCAAAAGGCAGCCGTCCATCGGCCAATATATGCTGACAAAACATGCTTATCGAGCAAATGACGGCGGCGGCGGCTATGATGAATCTACCTAATATGGCCTTCACGAGATTCCTCCTATGACTTCAATTTTAGAATTGTATCAAAGATAGAATCTTTATTCATTGATGAAATACTGGTAAATCACAGCAAAAAAACAGCCAGTCACCGGAAATTCCCCGGCGGCTGGCTGTTTAGGTTAAAAGCTGTAAATACAGATTACAAATTCCAAATGCGATACACAATAACTGCCGCTTCAGCGCGGGTGAGTGTATCGTCCGGTGCAAGCTTGCCGTCTTTGCCGCTGACAATTCCCAATTTCACCAGAGCTGCCAGGCTGTCTCTGGCATAATCAGCAATCCGGTCTGCATCCTGATAGGTTTCCAAAGATGCGCTGCCACTGGCCTTTTTGCCGGCTGCCGCCAGTGCGCGGTAAGCGACCACCATCATATCCTGGCGGGAAAGCTCACTGTATGGCTTGAACATGTTGCCTTCATAGCCAGTAACGATGCCTAATTGCTTCGCAATGGCAAGTTCATTTCTATAATCAGCATCTTTCTGGACATCGCTGAAGGCAGTACTATCCTGATCTGTACCCTTCAATTCAAGGGCTCGCACAAGAAGCGCGGTGAAGTCTGCTCTATTCATCGCTGTCTCCGGGGAGAAGCTGGTCTTTGAGGTTCCTTTGACGATATCCCGGGCAGCCATGGCAGCAACAGCCTGCTTTGCCCAAGACAGGTTCTCCATATCCTCGAAGCTCATAGGGTTATACGCAGCCGCGTAGGTGCCAAAATAAGTCGTTTGGAACACAAGTGCTCCGCTTGCGGCGTCATAACGGCCGTTCGGGATAGATATCATGCTGCCATTGGCTGCACGGTACCAAACGACGAGCAAATCCGTGTGGCCCAGCTCTTCCACTGTCGGCTTGTAAGGAACGGTTACCTTTACAGGCGCATTCGGGTTGTTCCATGCCACTGCCTGGCCGCCAGCTATAACGTTCAGCTCCATTACCGGACGATTGCCAATCCTATCACGGGCTACCGTATTCAAATTGTTTATTGAGGCCTGATTTACACGGATGGACACGGTGTCAGTATTTACTGTAGCACTGGACAGCATATTGCTCGGAACCTCGATAGCTGCTAAGTCTGTTTTTATCAAAAGTACATAGTTTTCCTGACTCTTCAAGCTTTGAGTAGGCAACTGCACTTCATATGAGGAGACGTTTGCTTGCTTCGGCACTTCGACTATGATCTGTTTCCGTCCATATGCTGCCGGAGTAGCTTGCTCAAGGGCTTTTTTCAGGTGATCGCCCGAAATCGCTGCCTTCGCCCCTCCGCTTTCGGTCTTCACTTCCGGTTTGATCGTCACCACGCCATCTTTGCTCTCAACGTTTCCTGCCTGCGGAATTGATCCGTTGCTACTGTTACTGTTATTACTGTTGTTATTGTTGCTGTTGCCGCCCTCGTTCGATTGGCCGGGTTTACCCGTAAGCGTAAGCACACCGTAAACGGAGGTGTCCTGATAACCATTGCCGGTTGTATCATTCCATGCGGCAACACTTTGCCGGGCCCCGTCTTTGGCGTCATTAATCTGTACGTCGAAACCGATCTTTTTGTCGTTGCTTGCTGAGATTTTTTTAAACGGAATCTTTACTTCAACTGTGTAGTTGGTTCCGGTAACCTTGGTCGATGATTCGAATCCGCCAGCGATCCCAGCCGGATTGAAGGAAGTCCCGTTATCAAAATTGACTCTGAACTGTCCGTCATCGTCTTGATAGAACGTCGTCTTCCCATTGTTTTCATCCAGGAAGATTTCGACGGAATCCTGTTCCCATACGTTCTTACTGCTCTTGTCCAGCTGCGCGTCGCTGACCTGAATCAAAACATACAGATTTTGATCATCCCAGAGGGTTTTGGCCACTCCGGCCGCGCCCTGCCATGCGATCTGGTACCGATTCACCGGCAACTCCGCCGCCTTGCTCCAGACAGCATCAACCGTCCCGTCAACTACAGGTGAAGCATAAACAGCGGTCGATTGGTTTGCGCCGGTAGAATCAGGTTTATGCTCCTCCATAAATTTACCGGGGTTGATAACCCCGTAGTAAGCCGGCTTGGCCTGCAGGTTCTTATCGAATAATAACGGATTAGCAGAAGCTCGCCAGCTCGTATGGTCGTCCAAGCCCCAGAAGGTAACACGCTTTATATTTGCGGCGTGAGTTTTGAAGAGCTCCATCAATTGCGCGTATAAATAGCCCTGGGCATTCGCAAGCTTCCCGGAAAGCTGATTGTTGCTCCCAGCCTGAATATCAAGCTCGGTGATGCTTACTTCTACGCCTAAGGAAATAAACTTCTCCAGTGACAGCTTTACGTTTTCAGGATTGGTGTTGACACTGTAGTGCCCCTGCATGCCGACGCCGTCGATGAGATGTTTTCCCGGATGTGTAAGCGCATACCTATCATTGATGGCTTTGACCATGTTATAAATGGCTGCCGCTTTATTCTGGTTATCTTCGTTGTAATCGTTGTAGTACAGCTTGATATTCCAATCTGGATGTTGGTCCAGCACTTCTCTTGCCGCCAGGAAGGCCTGCTCCACATAATCTGCGCCAATGGCACTCTTCCAAGGGGAGTGACGCAGCGAGGTTTCCCAATCTGCCGGATTACCCGGATTATCGCTCATCGCTTCGTTCACGACATCCCAAGAGATCACCTTATCACCGAAATGTTCCACGACCGTTTTAATATGGGTCTGCAGATTTGCGAGCGCTTCGTCCCGCCCCAAGGGAAGGCTATTACCTTCAGCATCCTTTGTCGTATTCATCCACACGGGAGATTGCTGATGCCATACCAGCACATGCCCATGCATCAACATCCCTTCAGCCCGTACCTTAGCAACCATGGAATCCGCAGCGTCAAAGGTAAAATTACCCTTTGCCGGCTGCAGCGCATCCGGTTTCATCGCGTTTCCTGCGGTAGCGGCATTGTGATGCATTTTAAGCAACTCCAGCCGTACACCTTCCAGATCCTCGGCTGTTATCGCGTTGCCGATCAAAAAATCATTTTGATAGGCAGTCTTTACAGGAATCAGGTCCTTTTGTATGGCGATTGGACCTGTGCTTGTTTTCTCAAAATGGATGTCGTCGATATAGAAAGATGCTGCTGCGTTATTGGCGCTCTCGACATAGATGGTTAAATATTCGCCGCCCACACTGTTATAGCGGTAGCTTCCCTCAAATTTAACCCAACCGTCGCTGGCACTGATTGTTTTGGGGGAAAGAGCTACATAATTCGCGCTGCTTCCATTCCCGGTCTGCGTGGACAGCTGCAGCTGCGAGCTTGCGGGTTCGATCAGCTTGACCCAGGCCGAAATGTTATATTCGCTGCCCTGGTCCACATACTTCTCCACTCGCAAGGACGGCCCATGCCACGTAGCTGTTCTGCCCTCTACTTTCAAGGCAAAGGAACCACCCCCGGTATGATTCTCTGTATCTGTAAGAGTCAGCTTCTCAGTCCCGGCTCTGCCTCCAAAACCGCCGGTAGTCTGATCCTCAAAGGTGATGGCAGTGAATGGTAAGGCCGGTTCTCTGGGCGGTCCTTCTCCACCGTCCGAAGTGACTTTCTCGGTGATGAGAAGGTCTCCGATATAGAAAGAAACCTCGGCTCCTGCTTTGTTGGAGTTCATACGCAAGGCCTGATCTGTGCTTGTATCGACGGTAAATTCCTTAGTCAGAGTAACGGCTTTGCCCGCTTCAAAATTCACTTCCGCATAATTTCCATAGCTGTTCACAGTTTGAAGTGCAGCATTAGCGCCGGTGGGCAGATTCACATTTGCATCCACATAAACAATTGAAGTCACCGTGTAGGTTTTTCCGTTTTCCAGTCCGAGGTCGCTGAATTTGAAATCAGCCGCGTCCCAGTTGTTTACTCTGTTGCTTACGTATAATGCCGCTCCGTCTGCATTGCCTGCAAAAGACTTGCCGGTGACAGCCGTCAGGCTGGCACCTCCCGATTGAACAGCTTTGCCTGCACCAGCCGCAAAGGTTTCATGATAAACCGTTTTCGTGACTTCCAGTTTCGGTGTTGCAGCTTGCGCAACCGGAGCAAGACAGCCTAACGGAATAAGCAGACTCGCCGCCAGTACTAACGAGAAGACCTGTTTAATCATTTTACTCATGCGTTACACTCCTCTGTATGAATTTGGGTTAGACAAGTTAAGCGCTTACAAATATGGAAAGCCGCCCCCTTTCTCACCCCAAATCGTAGCATAATGCAAAAAGTGCGTCTTACTCTAAATTAAAGATTGTACCGTGCTTTTTATATATCATTTGAATTGCGCTTAATCCGCAACTTACCTAAGAACTTGCACAACAAATCAACAAAATGATTGGCTTATAATAAACATAAGAACAATTGAGCGATACTATGGAGGTTATTATGAACTGGAAATCGGCGATTGAACAAACGTTGGCCACCACCCGCCTTAACATCAAGCGCTTCGGAGACCAATTTCCCATCGTAAGTCTTGGGGACGGCAAATATCATTTAACTGACCATACCAGCTGGACGGAAGGATTCTGGTCCGGGATATTATGGCTGAGCTACGAATACAGCAAGGACCCGGAGATTCATGCTGCAGCCATCAAAAGTGTGGACTCTCTCAAAAAACGCTTGGAGGCTAAACAGGGACTCGATCATCATGACATCGGCTTTTTATATTCGTTGTCCGCGAAGGCCCGCTGGATTGTCGATAAGGATGAAGACTCCCGTCTGCTGGCGCTGCAGGCTGCTGATATTCTGATGAAGCGCTGGCGGTCTGCCCCGCAGCTGTTTCAAGCCTGGGGACCGGAAGGCGATGATGCCAATGGGGGCCGGATTATCATTGACTGCCTGATGAATCTCCCCCTGCTCTATTGGGCTACTCAACAGACCGGGGACCGCAGCTATGCCGACTGTGCCAGCATGCAGGCTGAGAAAAGC
This sequence comes from Paenibacillus sp. FSL L8-0340, assembly GCF_038593145.1. Lineage (NCBI taxonomy): Bacteria > Bacillati > Bacillota > Bacilli > Caryophanales > Paenibacillaceae > Paenibacillus > Paenibacillus sp. FSL L8-0340. The sequence goes on along the minus strand of NZ_CP151967.1, from coordinate 1,873,198 downwards.
CGCCGGTTCCTGGTGAGGGGAGATGACTCTTCCTACCATACTTTTTATTTTGATCAGGTAACGGGAAATGCTATCCGCGGAGGAACAGAACAGGGTTTCCAAGACGGTTCCACTTGGACGCGGGGACAGGCGTGGGGGGTGTATGGCTTTGCCTTAGCTTACCGCCATCTCAAAGAACCTTATTTCCTGGATACCTCAAAACGGCTTGCCCGTTATTTTCTGGAGCAGCTCCCGGAGGATCATGTTGCGTACTGGGATTTCGATGCTCCGCAAGAGCAGGACACACCCCGCGACAGCTCGGCTTCCGCTATCTTTGTGTGCGGTATCCTTGAGCTGCTTGAACACTTGCCGGAAGATGATCCGGAGCGGGCATTCCTTGACGAAGCGGTCCACAAATCTATAGCTTCCCTGGTGAACCGCTATTTCACTGCCGGCAGTCAGACTGAGGAGGGTTTTCTGAGGCATGGTTCCTATTCCGTCAGGGGAAAATCGTCTCCCGATGATTTCATGATTTGGGGCGACTATTTTTTCCTGGAAGCGCTGATGCGGCTGGAGCAAGGAATACCGGGATATTGGTACGAACGTTAAAGTGAATATGGGCAAGGGTATAGGATGAATCAACCTTACACCTGTATATGAAATTGCAAACCGGCAGGCTCCCCATCGGAGCTCTGCCGGTTTGATGTGCTGTATGGATTGATGGCGTTTCTATTAAACTATTTTATTTTTCATCGCCTGCTATTTATACTGTAATTAAAAATGGTTGCAAGGGAGCGTTTCATGAACAGGAACGATCATACGCCCAAAGGGCTTGAACCCGGTCTACTGATGTACAAGTATAAATATGAAGATGAGGAATCCCATTGGTTTCACGCGCATAGGGGAATTGAGATACTGTACATATATAACGGTCATGGAGAAATCATGGTGGAGAATCAGACCTACCCCATTCAGGATCACACGCTGGTTTGGTTCCAGCCCTATCAGTTGCACCAAGTGATGGTTCCTCCGGCCCCCAACCGTTCTTATATTCGGACCAATCTGACCTTTGACCCCAGTTTTCTGGAGCATTATCTTACCGCTTTTCCTTTCCTGGAGAAGTTTTTCCGGAACATGTGGAAGGGCACTCTGCAGAGACCGGTTTTCTATGCCATGAATAATACCCCGATTCTGGATTTGCTGGAGGAGTTACATCATTCCGTAAATGATTCTGCCGCAAACAAAGAAGAAGATACCGGATTCCTGATGCTTCAGCTGATGCGTTTGCTTCAAAAACAAGTGTCCGATGTCCAAACCGAAGACAATCCCATCCAGTCGCGTGGAGGCTCACATGTCGAACGGATTACCGACTGGCTGGACGAGCATTACAAGCAGCCCTTCAGCCTCGAAACGCTGGCTGCCAGTTTGCATCTGTCGCCTTACCACATTTCACATTTGTTCAAGCAATATGCCGGCATCACCCTGTCCGAATACTTGATTCAGCGGCGTGTCAGAGAGGCTTGCATACTGTTGGCCAATACCGGTAATTCCATTCAGGAGATTGCTGTGGAGGTGGGCGATCTTTCCCCGTCATACTTCAGCCAGATGTTCAAAAAGATCAAAGGAATTTCACCGGACCAATATAGAAAAAGCATCCGCTGAATCCCTATCATAGGCTGGATCACCAATCTCATAATAATCACAAAAAATCGCCCCTTGGTAAAATGGAAGTGATGAGCAACCATTTCAAAAAGGGGCGATTTTCGTGCATGCAGTGACAAACAGGGTCAGTTAACCATTCCAGATGGATTGCGAGGCAGCACGTACTCGTTCTCTTCCTTCGCTGCTGCCCTAGCTGATTCGGATACAAGAGCCGCTATTTGCAGATATTCGGCACATTTCAGGTGCTTACGGACCAGTGACGTTATGACCTCATTTCACACGTTACTTCCTGCTTGTGCGGCCAAATAACGTCTTTCCAGTCCGCGACGCTGTACGCACAGTCTTTTTTCCACAAATAACGTCTCCTCAGTCCACGCCCTAATACAACGCCTAGATTGAAAGCAAAAAGATCAACCACAGTAGCATCCCATCCCTCGCCTGCCAGCGAAGATCAGCGGGATCCTACAGGAAAACTTCAACCTTGACGGACGAGCGTCCAGGGTACGGCGCGAGGATGTTGCCCTCCACCCGTTCTCCGTCAACGGTGATTTGTTTGACGCCTTTGCAGACCTTGCTTGCGTTCGTAACGGTGATGTCATAGTCACAGCCTCTGAAGCGCCGCTTCACCGTAAACCCTTCCCAATCTGCTGGAATGCAAGGGTCGATGGACAGGCCGCCCAGCACCGGCTTCACCCCCAGAATATACTGGGTGGCGGCGACATACATCCATGCAGCCGTTCCGGTTAGCCAGGACACGTTGGCGAGGCCGAACTTGTCAGACTCCGGCCCGAACAGGTTGGAGGCATAGACGTAGGGCTCTGCTTTGTAACGCCATAACCCTGCCTTGTCCATGGCCACATTCGGCAGCAGCTGGCGGTAATATTTGTAGGCCAAATCTCCCCGGCCCAGCATACATTCAGCTATAATAGCCCAAGTGTTGGCGTGGCAGAATACCGCTCCGTTCTCCCCCGTCCCCTTGTTGTAATTGGTCAAAGGGTCGGCGGGATCAGGAAAGCTGCTGATGGAAGGATGGATTTTTTTGATGCCAAGCTCCGTGTCCAGCATTTCGCGGACACTGTCCATCGCCCGCAGCCCCTTATCCCCATCCGCCATGCCGGACATCGTGGCCCAAGTCTGGGCATTGAGCCAGATTTTGGCCTCGTCGTGTTCATCGCTGCCGAGGAACCGGCCGTCGTCCATAATAGCCCGCCGGAACCATTGCCCGTCCCAGCCGATGCTGTTGACGAGTTTACGCTGCGCCTCATACATGGCTTCATATTGTGCGGCATGCTCCGGATGGCCTGCGGCGGCCGCAAGATCAACCATGCGCAGCAGCACCGTTCCAAGCTGCATCGCCGTCCAGATACTCTCGCCCCGCCCCTCACGGCATACGCGGAACAGCTGGTCGTTCCAGTCCGAGTGCAGCATCAGCGGGAAGCCGTTAGGCCCCAGCTTCGACGCCGTAAAGTCAATCGCTGCCTTCAAATGCTCATATACCGTGCCTTCGCCGCCGTCATAATAGGGCAGTTTGGCCTCCAGAAAAGCGGCATCTCCGGTTTCTGCAAGCAGATCCCATGCGGCAAGTGCGGTCCATAAATGGTCGTCGGAATGGATACTCGTTACCGGCTCCCAGCCTTCGTTCGGAAAGAAATAATGGTTAACATGACCGTCCTTGTACTGTTGGCCGAGCAAAAGCCGCAGCTTGTCAAAGGCAAGCTCCGTGTCGAAGGGCACAACTGCCAAAATATCCTGTGAGGTGTCCCGGTAGCCCACTCCGCGGAACGTGCCGGTGGCGTAAAAGGAAATGTTGCGTGAAAACAGAAAGTTACGGTGCGCCTGGTACGGATTCCAGATGTTGATCATCCGCTCGGCGTCCTTGTCCGGCAGCCGGCTCTCCCACGCTCCCAGATAGCCAGCCCAATTCTCTTTCAGCGCCCGGAAGGAGGATTCAACAAATCCGGCTTCCCGGGAGTGGGCTACGGCCCGTTCAACTTCCTGCTCATCCGCTGCGGTGCCGAGAAACACATTGATGGTGCGGCTCTCGCCCGGCTGCAGCGTAAGATTGAACTGCAGCGCACCACAGGGGTCCCCGCCCATCAGCGTCGATCCGGTGCAGCCGCCGCTCTCAATCGCTGCCGGGTTTGATTCGCTGCGGTAACAGCCGATAAATTCCTCGCGGTCGCCGTCATAGCCAGCTAGCGGTGTATCCGAAGCCAGATAGACCAGCGGCGTCTCTTCCGGTTTGGGCTGATTTTCGACCCCGTACCGGTACACCAGCGTTTCCGCTGGATGATATTGCACCGAAACCTGATGTTTGTTGTAGCATTGCCACTGCAGCTCGCGCATAAATTCCATCATGCCGAACTCGGCGTAGGCGTAAACCTTCAGTTCTTTCGCTACACTGCCCTGGTTGGACAAGGTCAGATTCCAGATCAGCGAGTTCTCGTATGGCCCGACAAAATACACCGTCCTGGCGGCGATACCGGCCCGCTTTGCCTCGAAGCGGGTATAACCCATGCCGTGGGCGCTTTTCCACTCCTCAGGTTTGTCCGAGGCGGGCTCGCTGGTCGGGCACCAGTACCCGCCCGTTTTTGCATCCTGCACATAGATATAGGGACCCGAACGGTCCATCGGCAGGTGAAAGAAACGGTAACGGGTGATCCGCCAGATCTGGGGCGACTTATAAAAGGCCACACCACCCCCCGCATGCGACAGCATTGTGTGGAAAGTGCCGTTCGACAGGTAGTTCATCCACGGCGTAGGCATATCATGCCGTTTAAATTCAACTTCCTTCTCCTCGTCACAGAAGGTATAGTAATCCTTCGGCTCAGCGCGGTTTGTGCGTAATCCGCTTGACGGCAAGCCGCCTGTGTCCTCCTTATGTTCCTGCTGCCCGGATGGTTCAGCATGCTTGAAGTGTTCCGCTTTCACTGGGCTCCAGCTCCTTTATGATGATTATGATATAGATTATTTATTTCGGTTCGACCTCGTCCAGGGTCAGGCGGTATTCCAGGTCCTTCATATAGGTACCGCCCGTGTTAAGAAAGTTCAAACCGAAGGTCAGATCACCACCGGTTCCATGCAGTATCGCGATCAGCACGTTGAGGCCGCCCCGCAGGGTAAGCTCCTGTTCAGGCTCCGCCACCAGCACGCCGTTCAAATAAATCTCATAAGGCACGGCTGTATTGACGCGCAGGTGTCCGCGGCGAAGTTGTCCCGGCACCCGCACAAAGCAGCTCAGAAACCACGGATCAAGCCCCGCATCTGCAATCCGCAGTGTTCCGTCGCCGGAACGCCGCTCTTTCTTCTGCATCCAGCCATAAAGGCCTTCGCCCAGATTATTCAAAGAAAACTCCGGATCGGTGTAGTAAGCCTTCATCTCCCCGTAATCGACATGGGGCGGACAAGGCAGCGCCATCGCCACTTCCATAGCCCACTCGCCGTCACCCTTCACGCTATCCAGTAAACCGTCGTCAAAGGACGCGCCCAGATTGGCGAGCAGGCGGGTATACAGGCGCAGCGCCTTGTCACTCCCGGGGTCTGTCAGCAGCTGTGAGCAGAATACGGAACCTGCCCCTGTCTTCACTTCGGCAAGGAATGTTCCAGCAGGACGTGTGTTTCTGCGGTTTAGCTCCACCAGTGCCAGGCGGCTGTATTCTGCCGTGTAGCCATGCACGAAATAGTCCTTCCATGGCGTGCCTTCAACACTGGTACAAAGAGCACAAGCGTCCGGCAGCTCCAGGCTGTTGAGGGCCAGCGCGCGGTTCATGACCTCGCGCGGCGACAGAAACACCTTGTCGAAGCCGAACAGGTCGACCGGGCTGAAGCCGCGCACGGCGGCGCGGGCATAGTCCGCCGCCAAGTGATATGTCTCGTGCGGCACCACGCGCACGGGGCGGCCCAGCAGGCGGGTAAGCTCAGCCTGCTGGCGGTCCTCCGCCGGCAGGAGAAGCACCTGTCCGCCGGCTTCGGCATGACGCCGGAGCGCCTCGGGTGCCCCCGGCGCCTCAAGCATGCAGGCTTCGGCCACGATCAGGCCGAAGTCCTGCCCGTCTCCTGGCGCCGCTTCACCCGGCGCGTTGCCCATTGCCGGCGCTGTCATATCCAGCGCCGTATACCGCAGCCGCAGCTTATCGAGGAACGCTGCAGCTTTCCCGCCGGGGCGCAGCAGCGCGGCCACCGGCCGGGCTTCAGCCCCGGCGTTGTCCCCGGCGCGCCCGGCGTAGGCCAGCAGGTTGCGCAGCAGCAGGCAGGCCTGCGGCACGCGGCCAATGTTCGCCATCAGCTCCAGCTGATTGGCCAGGAATAGGCCCTCCCCGCTGCGGTATTCCAGCAGCGGCGACCACAGATCACCGCCGTCGCCAAAATCGCCCTCGCTGCATTCCAGCAGCAGGGTGAAATCACCTGCGGCCGGCTTCTCGAAGGCGGCATGGACGATCGGCAGCGGACCCTCCTCGCGCAGCTCCTCATGCCAGAACATCAGATCCTCGTCGCCAAGTCCCTCCAGCACCGGATGCTGGTAATTGCCCGCATGGGCGCGGAGGAAGGGCCGGCGCGAGAGCGGCAGCCTGCCCAGCGAAAGCTGGGTCTGCTCCAGCAGCAGCAGCTTGCCGCCCCGCGCGACATACGCCTTCAGCAGCGCCTCCAGTCCGCCATCCAGATCCTCGGCCTTACTGCCGATAACGAGTAAATGATCGGCAGCAAGCCTGGCCAGTCCAGAACATTCTACCTTTTCGCAGCCCGGAACAAGCCGGCGGATGTGTTCGTAATCCTCATCCCCTCCCCAATACACGGTCTGACGCTGTACATTCACGGGTTGGTTCAGCAGGCTTGCGGACATGATCCTGTATTTTAAGCGCAGCTCATGCACCCGCCGCTCGCCGTGAAACAGCACCGCCGTCAACACCGCCTGCTCTCCGGCTGCGGCGCGGAGCGGCATCCATTTCACCCCGATGACCTTATGCTCGGCGGGACTATGGCGAAAGCCGATACTTTGCTCATGGACGATGCTTTTCCCCTGCATGATAACGAATTCCACACGGACGTCCTGTGTAGAGAGCGTGTCGTTGTATACGTCGAAGCTGCGGCTGACCGGCGCATCGTCATAGAAGCAGCGGTTGTACTCGGCGGCGATAATCGTAGCCGGCTTAAAGGCCTCAGCCATAATGCCAAAGGCTGGATTAGGCGTGTACAGCGGATAATCCTCCGGCAGCAGGCCATTGTTGATTGAAAGCGAATAGGCCGGAATAAACTTTGGCTTCACGCCGGACATCCCCGGCTCGGAGGATGGCAGGACAATGTTCTGCTCCGGCATCGCCCGCATGAAATAATGGGCGAAATTGAAGGTGGAAATACCGGACACGCCCTGCCGTCTTGCATACTCCACAAACAGCCGCTCCTTCTGCGCCAGCCCCGCTGTGCTTTCGTCCGTACCGCGGTAGGCCTGCAGTCCAACATACATGCTGCTGTTTTGCGGACATATATACCACCAGCCGCCATGTTCCCCGAAGGTCAGCGGAACTGTGCGGTCCCACTGGCTGATCGTGCCGTCGATGTTGTAATGGCGGCTTTCCACCTCCGTATGCACTTTGGGCAGCAGCCTGTTGTCTCCTTCGGCGATGATCGGACGGGTAGGATCAAGCTGGCGGATCGCAGCCATCAAGCCGGGCATATGCAGCTTGAAGCCGTCCCGTCCGTCCACCCAGCGCATTTCGTTCTGCAGACTCCAGAGAATAACAGACGGATGGTTTTTGTCGCGCTGCACTAGCCGCCGTACATGCTGCCGGCAGTTCTCTACAAAAGCCGGATGGTCGGCCAGCATGGATTTGCTCGAACCATAAATCGCTGTCTCATCAACGATCAGCATGCCTTCTTCATCGGCGATCCGCACATAATCAGCCGGATATGGCTCGGCGTGCAGCCGGATACTGTTGACACCTACGGAGCGGCATATACGGTACCAGTTGCGGATGTACGCTTCCGTCTGCTGCGCCCCGCCTTGAAAATGCCAGGAATCGCCGCGCAAATTGACCGGAATGCCGTTCAGTATAAACTGCGGGCCTTCGCACCAGATTTCGCGGAAGCCGAAATCTTCCAAACGCCGGTCGATGATCTCCTCTCCATGCAGCAGTTCCAGCACCGCACTGTATAGAAACGGCTCATCCGGGCTCCACAGTCTGGCACCGCTCCAGTCCATATTGAATGAGGCACAGTATACTGCCCCGGCCACTTCGTTTTCACATAGCCTGAGCGTCTCCACAGCGGCGCCATCGACTGGATGAGCTATGCATTCAGCAGACAGGACCGGTGCAGATTCCAGATCAACTCCGCAACATTCCTGTCTGTCTGGCCGCAAGCCGGTACCAGCTTGCTCCGCTCCTGCCCCTTCAGATCCTGCGCTAGTCCTATCTGAAGATTCCAGCGCTTTGCGGCCCTCCTCAGACTGCCGCAGCACTCCTTTCTCCCGAATGCTCAGCTTTACGCGCAGCGGGCTGCGGGCCGCAGCACTTCCCGCTGCGGAGGCAACAGCATTCACCTCTATCCGCCCTTCCCGAACGGAAGTACGAATAGTTACATCCTCCAGCGACAGTGCCGGATAACCTTCCAGATATACATCCTGCCAAAGTCCACGGCAAATCCTTCCATACCAGGAACCCAAAAGTCCGGTTATTTTTTGCATGCCGTTTGGAAGCACCACTCTGTCGAATCCGCCGCACACGACATGCAGATGATGCTCCCGCCCCTGCACCACCAGGGAAGTAATGTCGAGCCTCAGCGGCAAGTAGCCGTCTTCCCAGACACCAATCTCCTGCCGGTCCAAATAAATGACGGCCTTCTGCATAATGCCGTCCAGCCGCAGCACGATCCGTTGACCGGCCATGCTCCCTGGAACCCGAAAGCTTCGATGCAGCACTCCCGCTTCAGCAGAATCCCATTCCTCCGGATAACCGTACAGCTCGAACGGGGCGTAGTCATACTCCTGGAATTTGCCGAATCGTTTGCCTTCCGGGAGCGGATAAGTCCGCCTCCAGCTGGAAGGAACCTGGATCTTTCGCGCTTCATAAACAATTTTTTCCGGCAGCCTGCGGCATTGCGGCTGATCGTACAGGGGCATGAAATCCCATTCCCCGTTTAGACATAGCAAATTACGCATCTCTTATTCCCAACTTTCCGGTGAAGGAGCGCACCTCAAGCACTAGATCGAGCTTCCGCCAAATATCCTGGCCGGCAGGGGCCCCTTCCCATTTGATAAAATGCGGCTCCATAATTTCGGCCCAGTTGTCCGGAGTAAGTGTTGTTTTCAGCCTTCCTTCATAAGGGGCAGGCTCACGCGTGGCCGGCTGCTCCGCATAAAAAAACAGCAGATTCTCATGGAGCCCGATAATTCCGTATTTATCTCCGTCACCCGGCTGTTCTTCCTGATATTGATAGTGGTAATACACATAGCTGGCGGCCTCTTCCGGCTTCAGCAGCGCAAGCCGTCCGTAAGGCTGGCCAGCAGCGTTTGAGCGCTCCCAATGCTGCGCTGAAACAGGTTGCTGATAATGAAAAATATCCGCCAGCGGCGCCCAGCGGCGACCCTGTTCCCCTCCCGGCCAAACTGCCAGCCGTTCTGAGGCTTCGGGCAGCAAACTTTCCGGCGGAACCGCCTCTTCCAGGCATTCATAATAAAGAAACAGCTGGCTGCTGCAGGCAAACAGGCTCAGATTGACCACGTTGAGATGTTCCATCGCTTCGGCGAGCGAAGATGAGACCTCTTGGCTCCGAAAAAAAGAAGTAAGTTCCTTGCCCCTGAGCCCCTCGGCCCTGTATAAACAGCGCTTCATGCCGAACCTCCCTTTCACTTGTTTTCCCTATCATGTTACCGCATACAAATCTTCTTCGCCTTGACGATCGGGACCTTATTTAGCATGATAGCGACATCAGATCTCAAGACCTCCTTAAACCGCAACTGCGCTGAGGGAATAGGCGTAAGAAGGTTCTTCGAAATCCAGCCCGGCATGGCAAAGGCCCGCAAAAAAGGAACACTTCCTTTTGCAGGCCCGAATTAAATCATAAATTGAAATGAATGGGGGTAGAAACAACTCCGAACAGCTCCGACAGCAGCGCCCGCGCTATCACGCGGTGACCTGATGCGTCCGGATGGATACCATCACCATAGCTATAACCGGCGTCAAGCCTCCGCTCATACCGGATATGCTCCAGCAGCGGAGTGCGCAGGTCGATCACGCCATCGGCGGGACAACCGCCGGAGAGCAGCCAGTCCGCATAACGCTCCAGCACGCGGTCATAATTCCTGTAGGGCGCCAAATAACTGAAATCGGGCGCCTCTTCAGGCAAGAGCTGGCCGTTCATTGAAGCGGCGTCGAACGGCGGCGGGGTCATGAGCACTACTTTGGCCCCGGCTTCACGGATCTGTGCGCTCAGCTGACGCATTCCCGCCTGATAGACCGCGAACCGTTCGTCCGAGTAGGGATGGTAAATCCCGTCGTTCATGCCGTAGCAGGCGACGACCACACCGGGAGCGGCAGCGGCGAGTTCTTCCGCCAGCCGGTCGTGGATACAGGGCCTTGGAAATGGATGCCTTGCTTCACTTAGGCCTGATGCCGTCTCGCTGGGGATACCGCGTGCCACCAGTTCAACTTCCTGATCCGGGCGGTGCTTCCGCAGCCATTCCTCTGCATAACGGATGTATCGGCCATCCGCCGTAATGCTGTCCCCGAGAAACAGAATCACCGGCTTCACCGGATCATTTGTGATTGGATCAGCAAATAAATGCAACATTGTTTTCCCTCCTGACAATAACACAGGTCATGGCTTAGCCGAAGTCCGGCGATTGGCCCGCAACCTAATGATAACGCTGCCTCCCCATTTTCGCCTTGACGATTCCGACCTTCTTTAGCATAATATGGCCATGACAACTAAACTTTTTGCGCGGGACATCGGACTTGAGCCCGGCTTTACCTTCAGGATCCAGAAATGCCCGCTGACCCATGATTACTACGTCCATAGCCATGATTTCTCCGAGCTGGTCGTTATTCTATCGGGAAGCGCTGTGCATATTATCGAAGGGAGAGAGTATCCGGTTACTGCCGGCCAGGTTTTTCTAATCCACAGCAACGTTTCCCATGGTTATAAGAATGTCGATGGCATCGAATATGTGAACGTCATGTTCCAGCCCGAACAACTGCTGCAGCTGCCCGAGCTCAGGCTGCTGCCGGGCTTTCAGGCGCTGTTCTATATTGAGCCTTTCTACCGCAAGGAAATGTATTTCAAGGGCATGCTCACCCTTGACGCCGGGCAGCTGCGGGAAGCGACGCGGCTGCTTGATGTGATCCTCGAAGAGCATGACCGGCAGCCGGAAGGATACCGGCTGATGATCCGCACTTATTTTACCGCTCTGGTGGGCATGCTTTCGCGCTATTATCAGAACAGCCTCGGAAGCGAGGACAACAAGGCGCTGCGGATCGGCGAGACCGTGACCTATATCGAGGAGCATTTTCTGCAGCCCATTTCTCTGCAATCCATGGCGGATATGGCCTATTTGTCCACCCGCCAGTTTCTGAGAGTCTTTACCCGCAATTACCAGACCACCCCCATGGATTACGTCATCCGCAAGCGGCTGGACTATTCCTGCACGCTGCTGCGCAGCCCCGGCCTCACCATTTCACAGGTGGCTATGGACAGCGGATTCCATGACCAGAACTATTACTCCCGCCAGTTCCGCAAAGCATTCAACTGCACGCCAAGTGAATACCGCGAGAAAATGCGGGATTCCTAACGGCATCTGCAGTCACTCCTTATCCTCATCCCTGCCGGCGGCCATTCCCTCATCCCTCTGCCGCAGCCGCCGCCGGTACGCCCCGGGCGTCAGACCAAATCTCGTACTAAACAGCCGCGTCATGTAGTTGGGATCGCGGATGCCCACCCGTTCGGCAACTTCAGGTATGCCGAGCACTGTACCACCCAGCAATTTTTTGGCTTCTTCCAGGCGCAGACGCAGCACGTACTGCAGCGGTGTTGTGCCGATATGCTGTTTCATGCACCTTGTAATATAATCCGCCTGGAAATGCAGTTCCTCCTCGAGTCCGGCAAGATCAAACGGCTGTCTCCAATGACCGTCCAGATAGGCTGCGGCTGCCCGGGCCAGCCGGACCGAAGGCTCCGGCGCGGAAGTCCGGGCGCATTCCGCCTGCAGCGCGGCCAACAGCTCTGCCAGCAGCAAATGGAGCCGGACTGCGTTCTCTGCGTTTAGCCGGTTGTGGATCTCGTTCATCCCACGCAAAATCGGCTCCAGTGCTTCTACATCGACTGCAGCAAATTTGGGCATATACAAACGCTGCTGCGCAGAAGGCTCAACATCCTCTACCGTCCCTTTGGCGAGCAGCGACGACCAGGGAATATCCTCCCGCCGGATATGCGCTGTCGGACACCCATGAATGAAATGCACCCAATAAATTTCCGTATCCTCCCCGCAGGGCCGATGCCCGGCATGCGGCAGCCCCGCCTCCAGCACCAGCAGCTTTCCCGGACCCACGGCATATTCCTTATCTTGTTCTGTCATATACAGCGTTCCCCGCTTCACCAGCAGCAGATCGTACACACCGAAGGTACGGGCGAAATGCCGGTCACCCGGCGACCAGACGGCATGTCCTACTGTCACAAATTGCGGCAGCGGCGGGATGGCGAATTCCAGACACAGCACAGTATTCCTCTCCTGTCATAAGTCGATTTTGTGCTATTCAAAGTCTATATTATCACTGGTTACTCCGGCCGAAAAGAGGTACATTGACTGGGAATCCGCTTTTCATCCAACCATATAAGGGGCTGTTTATCCATGCGTTTTCGTCAGGTACACCTCGACTTTCATACTTCTGAAGCCATTGCCGGCATCGGAAGCGAGTTCTCCAAATCCCAGTTTCAGTCCATGCTGCGTGCCGGGCATGTCGATTCCATCACCGTTTTCTCCAAATGCCATCATGGCTGGGCCTATCATCCCAGTGAAGCCAATGAAATGCATCCGCACCTCAGCTTCGACCTGCTCGGCGAAATGATCGCAGCGGCCCATGAAATTGGGGTCCTCACACCGGTTTATCTATCAGCCGGTCTCGACGAAAGGCTGGCACGGCGCCATCCCGAATGGCTGATCCGTGACGCGGAGGACCGGACGCGCTGGGTGAAGGACTTCATGACACCGGGGTATCACGAGTTTTGCTTCAACACGCCTTTTCTGGACATCTTGCTGGCGCAAATCCATGAAGTGGTCTCCCGTTATGACGCGGACGGCATCTTCCTCGATATCGTGGGCATCCGCAAATGCCGCTGCCAGTACTGTGTAGCTGCGCTGCGCGCGGACGGCCAAGACCCGCGCAGCGAATCTGCCGTCGCCGCCCTGGGCGAACGGACTTACCTGAACTATGCACGCCGCGTACGGGAGACCATCGACGCCGTGAAGCCCGGTCTTCCGGTCTTTCACAACAGCGGCCATCAGCGGCGGGGCCGCCGTGACCTCGCCCATGTCAACAGCCATCTCGAGCTGGAGTCGCTCCCGACCGGAGGCTGGGGCTATGATCACTTCCCGCTGTCGGCACGCTACGCCCAGACGCTGGGCATGGAATTTCTCGGCATGACCGGCAAATTCCATACCTCCTGGGGCGAATTTGGCGGATACAAGCATCCGAACGCCCTGCGGTTTGAGGCAGCGCTCAGTCTTGCCCATGGTGCCAAATGCTCAATCGGTGATCAGCTTCATCCCACGGGCCTAATGGATGAGGCGACCTATGCCCTGATCGGCGCCGCCTATGCCGAGGTGGAGTCAAAGGAGCTATGGTGCGCCGGGACAGAGTCCGTCGCGGACATTGCTATTCTGTCCCTTGAAGCCGCGCGTGAGGCCTGTCCGGACGGGCAGGAGCTGAAGGGGCAGCGCAATCTGGCCGATGCCGGTGTGGTGCGCATGCTGACCGAAGGCCATTATCTGTTCGACATCGTGGATACGTTAAGCGATTTTGGCGCTTACAAAGTGCTGATTCTGCCGGACGAAGTTCCGGTATGGCCGGAACTAGCCAGCGCAATAGCGGAATTTACAGCAGGAGGCGGCAAAGTGCTCGCCACCGGGCGTTCGGGCCTGAACGCAGCTGGTGATGCTTTTGTCCTGAATTTGGGTCTGAACTGGAAAGGAACTAATCCGTACAAGCCGGCTTATTTCCGCCCGGACTTCATTCCCGGCGCCTTGCTGCCCGCCTCCTATGTGATGTACGGCGAAGGCCAGCTTGTGGAATTAAACAGCGGGCAATCGCTGGGCTGTCTGGAGAATCCGTATTTCAACCGTGATGTCTTCACTTTTTGTTCGCATCAGCATACGCCCAGCGCCAAGGAAGATAATGGACCGGGCATGGTTGAGAGCGAAAATGGCATCTATATCGCCTGGGATGTGTTCAGCGATTACGCGGATGGCGGGCATCTCATCCTGAAGGAGATGGTACTCCATGCTCTATCCCGGCTGCTGCCAGAGCCTGCTCTGCGCACCCGGTTGCCGGCCCGCGGGGTAACGACCCTGCAATACCAGCCGGCGGAACGGCGCTATGTCAACCATCTGCTCTATGCCGCCCCCGTGCTGAAGGGACGCACAGAAGTCATTGAGGATATCGTGCCGCTGCGGGACGTTTCCGTCAGCCTGCGCCTCCCGTCACCCGCTCCCGTCCAGCGGGTCTACCTGGCCCCATCAATGACAGAGCTGCCATTTACGGTGGGCCAAGACGGCGAAATCGGCTACATGCTTCCTTATCTGGAGAATCACCAGATGGTAGTGCTAGAGCTGGCGTGAGTAGAATTACCGGCCGAGAGGCTGGGTCAGCGGGAACATGTTAGCGTTATCCTTCGGTACCCAAACGGTGAAACCTTTGATCTTACAAGGGTTTCACCGTTTTGCATTTTTTCAAATTCTGAACTTATATTTCTTAACTCAACTTTTGCAAAATCAACACTGAGTTGGTCTCAGCCGGGGTTAAGGTGGAACCGCTCCAAGTAAAGGCCTTGTTATCATAGCTTCAATTTCCTCACTGGATTACGTGATAATATTTAGGTAAAGCGGCAAATCACACTTGCCTCAGGTTATAACTTGATTTACAATAAAACACATAAAACAAATTGTTTTATGTGTTTTCCATTATATAAGGAGGTGATCCCTCACAAGATGACAAAACCACTAAAGTTGCTCATGCTGATTACAGACGTAGGGTTCTTGATCTACTGGTTAGTGACATGGCTTCATCTGGTGCCGGATGAATATCTGTATAAAGACTACAATAATGAAATCATGATGGCCTGGAATATATCGTTTGTGCCTCTGGATCTTTTGATCTCATTAACCGGTCTTTTGAGTATGTACTTTTTTAAAAAGAATAAGGGACAGTGGCTGCCGCTATGTCTCCTATCACTCAGTCTGACCTTTTGCTCCGGGCTGCAGGCGATAGCTTTCTGGACGATCCGGTTAGATCTGGATTGGTCCTGGTGGGTCCCGAATTTGTTTCTCATAGTATACCCATTGTTCTTTTTGCCTTCGATTATGAAGAAAGGGCGATATACGGCGTCAATGACGGCGGTACAACCCAATAAATAAGTTTGGATGTGAGAGAGATGAAGGACAGAATTATACAAGCCTCGGTAGCTGAAATTAAGATACGAGGGTTGAAATTCTCCATAAGAGATGTGGCAAAGCGTGCCGGCATTAGCACAAAGACTTTATATCAAAATATAGAATCCAAGGAGCAGATCATAGGTTATATTGTCGAGCAATCTGTGTCAGAAATGAGACATGCCGAGCAATTAATCATAAACGAAAGTTCTCTGTCCAATATGGACAAGTTGCATAAGACATTGGCGTTATTGCCGAGCAGACTTGTTTTACATAACGTACATTTTCTTGAAGAACTCAAGCAGCGTTATCCTGTTCAATGGGCGGAAGTCGATCATTACATCCATAATGGCTGGGATAACATTAGGTTACTAGTTGAAAAAGGAGTCAGGAATGGGGAACTCCGTGAGTTTGATTTTGAATTGTTTATTCAAGTGTATATCGGGGCGTTCTATCGTTTGATGGAGCACCAATATGAAGTTCAGGACGGGTTGTCGCTTGAGAGGGCGCTGGGGCAAATGGTAGATCTGCTGCTGGTGGGTATTTGTAAGGGCAACATGGATCACGGGGGGAAGTGAGTGTGAAGGCATATTTGTTTTTGGCTGTTGCAGTTGTCAGTGAGCTGTTCGGGACATCTCTGCTCAAAGCTTCAGAGGGACTCACGAGAGTTTATCCAAGCATCGGGATGGTCCTGTGTTTCGGTGTAGCCTTCTACTCCTTATCTTTGTCGTTGCAACAGATCCCCTTGGGGGTCGCTTATGCCATATGGTCAGGTGTTGGAACTGCATTAACCGTCGTCATAGGGATTGTTATATGGAAAGAAGCGACGAATGCTATGACTGCTTTTGGCATACTGCTGATCATTGCTGGGGTTGTATTGGTTAATTTGAAGTCGGCGTAGGGGAATGATATTGCTGGAGTATGATCCGATAAATGAACGGATTCCCACACACGGTAAGGCTTCAAGAAGGTTTACGGGTACAAGTGGAAACGGCTTCGCTGTCCTCAAGAGGACGGTATCCGTTTCAGCGAGAAATAGAAGGATAATTTATAGTGTGAAGCATATAAATTCTGGGTATAAATTTAAAAAGGCTGTCGGAAATTTCCCGGCAGCCTTTTCGGCTTTATCTAAATCAGCTTATGCGCAAACCACTTCTTGCCCCGGAAGCGCCATAGAAAAACACTCCCGCGAACGGCCCACTCACAGTTCATCGCCAGCCAGACTCCCATGACGCCATAGCCCAGCACGATCCCGAGGATATAGCCAAATACCACCCGAAACAGCCACATCGTCAACATCGAAGTAATTGAGGTGAAGCGGGAATCTCCCGCTGCCCGCAGCGCAGACGGCAAAATAAAGCTAACGGCCCACAGCGGAACCTGGGCAATGGAATTCACCAGCAGCACTACAAACAGATCGTCAATGATCTCGGGAGGCGGAGAAAAGATCGACACCAGCGGGTGGAACAGCGGCATCAGGATCAAGGCGATCAATGCCAATGAAGCGGACCCGATCCAAAGGAAGGACTTGATGAACTTTCTGGCATCGGCGACATTCCCCCGCCCGATACATTGGCCGACTACCGTTACAATGGTCAGTGAGAGCGCACTGGCCGGGATTTGAAACACCATGGCCAGCGAGCCGGCGATCGCATTGGTCGCAATGGCATAAGTGCCAAGGCTGACAATAAATACCTGGGTCAGCAGTTTGCCCCCGTTGAAGAACATCTGCTCCGCTGCGAACGGCACGCCGATGAACATGATTTTCCGCAGCATGGTCAACGGAATATGGAACAGGTCGCGAATACGCACACGCAGGGCTGTATCCACCTTGAACAGATACACCAAGGCACAGACCATCCCCGTGTACCGTGCGATATTTACCGCAAGCGTCATCCCCAGCACGCCCATGTGCAACAGATTAATGAAGACTACGTTCAGAATAACATACAGCAGGTTCATGATGAGCGACAGCATCAGAGAAGCCCGTGTCCTGCCCACTCCCCGCAGAGCTCCGCATACCGCCTGCACCACCGCGATGCCCAGATAAGAGATACTGCTGCCGATGAGATAGATCCGGGCATTGTCCAGCACGTCGGGCGAGGCGGTTCCGAACAGAAGGTTCAAAATGGGAGTATGTAAGCCCATCATCAGAAGCCCGATTCCCAAGGCGATCAGCGACACCGAGGTGACCGAACCGGCCGTAGCCTGAGACACCATCTTGTCATTTCCGCTGCCTTTATACTGCGCGACTACTACCGTCCCCCCGGTTGCAACCGCAACAAACACATTGATCAGAAAAATATTGAGCGAATCCACCATATTCACCGCACTGACCGCCGCCATCCCGGACGAGCTGATCATTGCGGTATTTACCAGATTAAGCCCAATGATGAAGGCCTGGTCAATCAGGATAGGAATAAATAAAGCTATAATTTGCCGATAATCCATACCTTCGCCGGAAAGATATTTCTCCAGCAATTTTTTCTTCGGAAGACTAGCGCGAAGCTGCATAAACATATCACATCATTTTCTATATAATTGAAAAAACTCTTCATTCGAAGAGCTTTTCGACAAAATATACCCATTGAATTATGGGCACTTTACATTCAGTTTACTATAAATGCCATCTTAAGTCTTTAATGTTTTCCCCAGCACGCACAAAAATAACCCGCAGGCTTATGCCAACGGGTTAATTATTTATGATCTTGCACAAATGTTACTGAGCCTGAATCAGCTCAGATTCCTCTGCACCGGTAATGACGGAAACGATGCTCTTCCGCAGTTCTTCTGCATTAGATGCCTGGTACGGATCAGCATTGAAAATAATAGCATCTGCAAGATATCCGCTGGAAATCCGCCCCAGCTCATTACCGCTTCCCAGAATCTCAGCAGCAGTTAGTGTGGCAGCCTGCCACACTTCCGCCCGGGTCATGCCGTAATCCATCAGCGTATCCAGTTCTTGAAGGTTGTACCCGTGAAGTGCAGGCGTAGCATAATCCGTACCGAACCCTATGCGGACCCCCTCCCTCTTGGCATAACCAATGGCTTTGGAGTGGGCTTCGGCAGCGCGGGCGGCCCGGTCACAAATGACCGGGTTCAGCGCCAGAACGCCTTTCGGATCTGCAGCAATGCTATAAATTGAGGTCGTTGGCACAAAAGCTGTTCCGGACTCAGCAAGTCTTCCGGCCTGATCTCCGGTCAGAAACATCCCGTGCTCTATGGATTCCACACCTGCAGCGATAGACCAGTCTACCGTTACCCCGCCCCAGGTATGAACCAGGACTTTTTTATGATGAGTATGCGCATGGCGGACAATGAAAGAGAATTCTTCCTCTGAAAAAATCGGCTCCAGCACTTTTTCAGTAGGTGCACCAAGGCCGCCTGTTGCCATAATCTTAATCCAGCCTGCTCCTGTATCAAAAATCCCGGCCAGCCGCCCCTCCAAAAACTTAAGTCCGCGGGTATCCGCCGCTCCAAGCATAGCGCTGCTGGTTTGCACCCTTAGCGGCTGCTGATAGTGCTGAACGAGGTGCCGTACGGTGCTCGGCAGAATCCCGCCCGCATCACGCGCCGTTGTTACACCGGTCCGCAAAGTGGCTTCGAAGGCCGCAGCCTGCATGACTTCGAGCTCATGGCTGCCGCGTTTCAATTGATCCTCATGGTCAAAGTCCGTCCAAGCCAGATGCGTATGAAGATCAATAACCCCCGGACCGATCCATAAATCTTGGCCTGAATGAGCGGGCCGATCCTTCGGCGGCTCCGTTTCAGCTATAGAGGAGAACCGGCCATCCTTAATGTTAATATCAAAACGTTTTCCTTCGATGCCTGCTATAAAAATATGATTGAAGACTAACGCCTCAGGATGTTTATTGATCATGTTCATTCCCCCAAGTTAGGCGGATTGCCTTGAGCGCTGGATCAGTGCCCTGATTCAGCAGCCCGGCGAGCGTCGTAATGGCTTCTTCCACGCTTTGACGGGAAGCATTCGTTCCGAAATGATTAATCCGCAGAAGCTGGCCGGATAGCTCTCCGTCACCGGGAGCTACGATACCGATAGGCTGATTAATACGCAAGCCCGGTTCCCCGGAAATCCGCACCGTCGTAGTCAGTGTAGAATAGTGTTGGCTATCCTTCTGCCAAGGCTCCAGACCCAAGGCCTTGATACCGGCAATGGCCGAGGCCGCAGCCGATTCATGGCGCTTGATGACCTGTTCCAAGCCTTCTTCCTCAATGGCTGTCAATGCCGAGATCAAAGCTCTTGCCTCCAGCGTTGGAATGTTGGGAGGAACACGTAACGGTGTTGTCCCCTTCTGTGAGGGTTTAAGATCCAGTAAGGACAGAATGGAATTGCGCGGAGCATTGCTATTAGATTCGAGGAATTCCCAGCCGCGCGGTGAGATGCTTACGGCGCTGACGCCGTTAGGCCCGGCCAAAGCTTTCTGCGCGCCTATAGCTGCAAAATCAACGCCCCATTCATCCACCGGGAGGGCTTCTCCCCCGACCGCTGAAACGGAGTCTGTCACCGTAACAAGGTTAGCGGCGCGTGCAAGCTTAATTATTTCTTTGGCCGGATTCGATCCGCCTGTCACCACTTCTGCCTGAACAAAGGAAAGTGCACACGGTTTAAACCGTTCAATCGCCGCAGCGACTTCCTGAACAGTAACTACTTCATCAAAGGGGACCTTTACTTCAACAACCGTTGCCCCGCCGCGTTCAAGCCATTGTCCAAACAAACTCCCATAGGGACCTGTCACTATATTTAGAATCGTACGGTCAGGCGCAGATATCCCCGCCGCTACCGCCTCGATTCCCAGAATTGCCTCTCCGGGAATGATGACCGGGGGATGACCGGTAGACAAAAGCCGGGAGAGCAAACTTGTAAGTGTGTCAAACTCAGATAATGACAGCGGTATAAATCCTTTATGTTCTCGGCTCATATAAACCTCCTGATGTGATCGACTTCGGCATTTTCGGAACGGCGGACAAGAGCTCACGGCTGTATTCCGTTTCAGGGCGGGCAAAGAATTGATCCTTGGGACTGATCTCAACCAGCTTTCCCTGCCGCATGACCGCTACCGTATCGCTGATTGCATGGATAACTCCCAAGTCATGGGAGATGAACAGCATGGTAAGATTAAGCTCATCTTTGAGCGTGTTAAACAGTTCGAGCACACTCCGCTGTACAGATACATCCAAGGCGCTGGTCGGTTCATCCGCAATCAGAAGACTCGGCTCAACGCTTAATGCGCGGGCAATCGCGATCCGCTGGCGCTGACCGCCGGAGAATTCGTGAGGATACCGGTCCAATGCCTTGGCTTCCAGCTGAACACGGCTCAACAGCTCTTTACACCGCTGCTCGACCTCCGTGCGGCCGACAATTTTATGAAACAGAAGTGCTTCAGATAGAATCTGCCTGATGGAATGCTTGGGATTCAGCGAAGCGTCCGGATTTTGGAAGATCATCTGGATTCGCTTGCGCTGCTCCCGGCTTCTCTTACTGGTTAATTCTTGTGCCCCCAGCAGAATCTGTCCCTCATCCGGGGTGATCAACCCGGCAATGACCCGCGCCAGCGTGGATTTGCCCGAGCCGGACTCTCCTACAAGGCCAAGGGTAGTATGCTGCTGCAGATTCAGATGGATATGATCGAGCGCAGTAAATCCGCCGTAATGAACCGCCAGATTTTTCACTTGCAGGGCTAGCTCCATGGTTGTCCGCTCCCTTCAAGCTCCGGCAGAGGAAGCACCGAGTTAATCAGCATTTGGGTATAAGGATTTTGCGGGTTCTGCAAAACACTGAGGGTATCTCCCTGCTCAACAATCCGCCCCTCTTTCATCACACACAGCTTGGAGCACAGGGCGGCTGCAATCGCAAGATTATGCGTAACAAATACCATAGCAAAGCCCAGCTCATTCTGCAGGCGGGTGATCGTTTCAATGATTTGCCGCTGAACGGTAACATCCAGCGCCGTTGTCGGCTCATCGCAGAGAAGAATACCCGGCTTGCATGCCAGTGCAATGGCGATGACTACCCGTTGGCACTGCCCCCCCGAAAGCTGGCTCGGATAACGGTCCGCCCTCTTTAAAGAATCGGGCAGGCCAAGCATTTCGAGCAGTTCCACAGCCACGCTGCGTGAAGCCTTCCGGCTTAATTTTTGCCTATAATATACGACTTCCGCAAGCTGCTTAACGACCGGACAGAGCGGGTCCAGCGCCCCTCTCGGGTCTTGAAATACCATAGCGCTGCTTACGTCACTCTTAATGACTCCGCCTGTCTGTTCAACACCCCGTGGAAGCAATCCCAGAATCGAACGCAGTGTCAGCGATTTTCCGGAACCCGATTCGCCTACTAATCCCAGACTCTCCCCTTTGCCCAGTGAGAAGCTTACATTGCTTACTAATTTAGCATTGGACTTGGTTCCCAGCGATAAGGCTTCTATTTCCAAAACCGGACTTGTTGAAATCATTTTTTCCTCCATAAGTCTGCCAACCCATCTCCCACAAGAGACAACGCAATTCCCGTATACACCACTGCGAATCCCGGAACCGCCGAGAGCCACCAGGCTGTAGTTATAAAGGATTGTCCATCCGAAATCATGGTTCCCCAATCCGGGGTTGGCGGTGCAATGCCGATGCCAAGATAACCGAGTGTAACAATGGCCACCAGAAGTCCGACCATATCCGTCATAAGGACTACAACCGCTTGAGGCAGTACATTGGGCAGGAGATGACGAAGGATAATTTTTACTCCAGGCAGCCCTAACGTCTGAGCGGACGCCACCCATTCCTGCTCGCGAAACGATGCGCTAATACCTCTGACTACACGGGCAAACACAATCCAGCCTACAAGCATAAAGGTGATATAAATGCCCCGCTCACCTGCTCCGCTGGCAAAAGCCACGATAATCACGATCAGATAAAAAGGAAAAGCGATAAACGTATCTGTGAGCAGCGTAATGACCTTATCGGCCCATTTGCCGTAATACCCTGCAACCATTCCCAAAAATACACCGGTGCAGAATGGAACAATTTCCGCCAGAACCATGATGCTCAAATCGGTTCGCGCCGCATAGATCAGCCTCGTAAACAAATCGCGTCCCAATTGATCCGTCCCCAGCCAATGTCCGGCAGACGGAGGCTGCAAAAAAGCGCTCAAATCTTGCGCTGAAGGGTCATAAGGACTTAGAAACGGTATGAATACAGCTAAGATAATAAGCACTGCAAACATAATGCTCCCCACCAGAAGGGAAGGCGTATGCCTTATTCGATGGAGAACGTTTGTCTTCCTGGCGTCCTCAAGCAACATAGGTTCTGTTATTATACGTTTCATTGTTTTCCTTTCGTTCTGGGATCGAGCCACCACGAAATGACTTCAATC
This sequence comes from Paenibacillus sp. FSL L8-0340, assembly GCF_038593145.1. Taxonomy (NCBI): domain Bacteria; kingdom Bacillati; phylum Bacillota; class Bacilli; order Caryophanales; family Paenibacillaceae; genus Paenibacillus; species Paenibacillus sp. FSL L8-0340. Next base: position 1,850,546 of record NZ_CP151967.1, on the reverse strand, counting down.
AGGAGGCTGATGATCACAACAGATATCGCACAGTAAAGCGCTATTCCTTGAATGACCGGGAAATCCCGATTCGAAATTGAAGTGAACAGCAGGCTGCCAATTCCCTTGATGCCAAACACCTGTTCAACGACCAGCGTACCGCCGATCAGATAAGAAATATTAACGCCAAGCAGCATTAGCGTCGGAAGCGCCGAGTTGCGCAGCACATGCTTAAACAGGATCACCCTGCTTGGCAATCCCGCCGCCTTCAGGGTGACTACAAAATCGGATTCCAATATTTCAAGCATCTGTGCCCTTAACGAACGTACCAGCGTAGGAATCTGCGAAAAGGCGACGGTAATCGCCGGAAGTGTAAGACTGTACAAGGTTCCTAACCACCCTTCGCCTACACCCCCAACGGGAAACCAATGAAGCCGGACACTAAACAGCAGAATCAAAAGCATGCCAACCCAAAAGATTGGCATACCCAGAGTTATTGTAGGAAAAATACGGATCAAATGATCCGGCAGCTTATCCTTGTGTGTGGCTGCAACCGTAGCAAGCAGAAGGGCAATGATGACTGCCAAGATACAGGCCATCACAATGAGCAGCAAAGTAATGGGAGCCCGCTCGGCAATCAGCACTCTTGTAGAGGTTCCGGTAATTATAGAATTTCCGGTATCACCATGTGTGAACAGCGTCTTCACAAACCGGATGAATTGTTCCCATAAAGGGAGATCCAGCCCGAGAGTATGATGCATACTCTCGAGGGCCTCAGGTGTGCTGTATTCTCCCAGAATCATTTTTGCGGGATCTCCCGGCACAATTCTGATGATGAAAAAGACTGCGGTCACTACAAAGAGGATCACTGCCAAAGCTCTTAATAGAGCGGTCACAAGCCAGCTGTAAGATGTATTCCTTCCTGACGATTGGCTTAACGGCGTGCTACTCTTCATCATTTACCGATACGGACTTCTTCAAATCGAACGCTGCCGTTAGGTAAAACTATGAGACCATCCACTGAAGATCCTACGCCTTTCAGGATATCCGGATAATATAGAGGAATGTACGGAACTTCATCAGCAAGAGTTTGCAGCAGCTTGGTGTAGGTTGCCTCACGTTCCTTGCCATCCGGCGTTTTTTGCCCTTCATATAGCAGCTTGGTCACTTCATCATTTGTGTAATGGGTCCAGTACGATTTACTGAAGCCTTCCGGGTCGGTCTGGAAGGCGATAATTGAGTTCGCTTCGGGAGAATCGGCTTGACCGCTGTTGAGCATTGCCGCAAAATCATAGGCGAAGAAACGCTCACGGAAAGTGGCCAGTTCAATGGATTCAATCTCAATGTTAATCCCGATCGATTTACCTGCTGCCTGGATAATTTGCGCCTCTTGTGCTCTTGTGCTGTTGCCGGAGGCTACAAGCAATTTTGTATTGAATCCATTAGGGAAGGCAGATTTAGCAAGCTCCGCCTTAGCCGCATCGAGATCGAAGTTCAGTGCCTTGATTGTCTCATTCGCATTATATGGAATGGTTGTCGGCAGCAATGAATTTGCAGTCTGTGCATATCCAAAGGTAAGTGCCTTAGTCAAGCCTTCACGATCCAGTGCCAGAGCCAGCGCACGACGGACATGCACATCAGAGAAATTCTTGTCCAGCGTATTGAAGAACAATTGCTCTGTCACCCAGCTGCCATTAGTTACTACTGTAGTGTCAGGGCCTTTTTTTATTTCATCGGCATTTTGCAACGCCAAAGATTCAATAGCATTCACTTCACCGGCCTTCAGCTGGTTAATGGCCTGGCTGTCATCTTCAATCAGCTTGTAAACAAGCTTATCAATATAAGGTTTTCCTTCTTGCCAATAGTTCGGGTTCTTCGTGAACGTCAGATCGCCAGCAGCATCCCACTGTTCAACAACGAAAGGTCCTGTACCTACCGGTTTCTTGAAAAACTCTTCTTCGGATACCCCGCCGAAATTGTTCGGAATTATTCCGTTGGAGAAGTTGGACAGCTCAGAGATGAACGGTGTGTAAGGCTCTTTAAGCGTAATAACAAACGTTTGATTATCCTTCGCTACAGTGGTATCAACCTTTGCCGCTATCGCCAGCGGTCCGCCAACCTTCAAATGCCGCTGTAAGGAGAATGCTGCATCCTCTGCAGTAACTTCAGTACCGTTCGAAAACTTCAAGCCGTCACGCAATACAAACGTATACGTCAAGCCGTCTTCACTGATGCTATGGGACTTGGCGAGCCAGTCCACAATTTCACCCTTGCTGTCAAAAGCAACCAAAGATTCGAATACTTTATCAATGGCAAAGGCGTTATTCGATGTAATCTGATTATGCAAATCAAGTGAGGTTACGGAAGCAGGCCGTCCATAGACGAAGGTTCCTCCCGCCGCAGGCTCCTCCGGAGTTGCGCTCTGGTTTGCCCCTTGATTCGTGTTCTGCTGGGCGTTCTTATTTGACCCAGAATTATTCTTGGAATCAGAGCATCCTGCAACCACCACTAATAATAGAAGTGCTACGGTTCCTATCCAAAATGACTTTCTAAATGCTTTAAGCTGTGACATGTCTGACTCTCCCCTCTTATAAATCATATATGTTTAGTATGGATTGTATTATGGCGTAAACCCCCTTCTCTGTCAAACAAAATATCATGGTTACGGAAAGCTAGCCTCGATTAAAACAAAACGGGACGAAGCCGGAAATCCGCTGCTTCGTCCCGTTTACTATATTGCGATAACGTGCCTAAGTCAAACATTCCGGAATCATATAATTTCCTGGAGCGCAACTTTCACTTGCATGGCCTTGTCGATGCCGGCGGTTACTGTTCCTGGCGAAGCGGGGTTCACCTCAAGCACGTTGTCAATCCCCCCCGGAACGATAACCGGAGTGACCGTAGACAGCCCGGCAGCGCGGATCACGTCAAGATCGAATTCAATCAGCAATTGCCCGGCCTTCACCTGCTCACCGGTCTCCACATGAAGCACAAAGCCTTCTCCCTTCAGGGAGACTGTGTCAATACCTACATGAATAAGCACTTGCGCTCCACTGGCATGCTCCAGAATGACGGCATGTTTGCTTTTCTTGATCACATGGGCCACGGTACCGTCGAACGGCGCGTAGACCTTGCCTTCGCTGGGTTCAATGGCGATGCCATCTCCCAATTGTTTGCCGGCAAACCCGGGGTCCGGCACCTGATCCAGAGCCACCAGTGTTCCTGTAAGGGGTACCAGGAATGTAAGGGTTCCCGGCTCATCTGCCGCCTCAACCAGATTCGGAGCAAAGACCGGGGAGGCCGTGCGTACATTCACGTCCGTGGTATTCTCAGGCCGCATCTCTTCAGACCGAGGAGGTGCTGACACTGTTCCGCCGGAGCCTGCCGTCTGCTCTGCCGGACCTGCGGACATCTCATCACGATAGCCAAACAGCCAGGTAAGCACGAAGGCTACAGCCATCGCAACCAGATTGACCAAAATGTACATCGGAAGCTGGCCGTTCAGATACAGCAGGGTTCCGGGAATCACCGTAATGGCCATGCCGTTGCCGGCCAGTTGGAACAGCGAAGCCAGGAAACCGCCCGCCGCGCCGCCGATGAGACCCATTACAAAAGGTTTCATATACCGGAGGTTAACCCCGAAGATCGCCGGTTCGGTAATACCGAGCAGAGCGGACAGTGAGGACGGCAATGCCAGCGCCTTCAGCTTGGTGTTCTTCGTCTTCAGTCCCACAGCGAGACAAGCGGCACCCTGAGCAGCCATTGCGCAGGTAATAATCGCATTAAACGGGTTGACACCCGTGCGCTCCACCAGCTGAATCTCCAGAAAATTAAAGATGTGATGCACGCCGGTCACGACCACAATCTGGTGCAGCGCCCCGATCAATAGCCCTGCAATGCCCAAGGGCAAATCAAGCACATAAGTGGTTGCATTCAGTACGCCCGTCTCCAAGGAATGGAACAGAGGGCCGATGGCGAACAAGCCCAGCGTGATCATGAGCAGCAGAGTCAGGAACGGCGTCAAAATCAAATCAAGCGCTTCTGGAATACGCTTACGTAATGCCTTTTCCAGCTTCGCCCCGATCAGTCCCATAATAAATGCCGGCAGTACCGACCCCTGATAACCTACAATCGGGATAAATCCGAACATAATCAGCGGCTCCGCCGTCCCTCCGGCAACTGCATAGGCATTGGGCAAAGCCGGATTGACAAGCATCAGCCCAAGCACAATCCCTAGAATGGGACTGCCGCCGAATACCCGGAAGGCCGACCAGGCTACCAGTGCAGGCAGGAAAGCAAAAGCGGTATCCGTGAGCACTTGGGTGAACAGCAGAAAATTGGCTGAGATATCCTCGGGCACGAGCCCGAACAAAGAAAGAATCTGCGGCTGGGTCAGCAAACCGCGCAGCCCCATGAACAACCCAGTGGCTACCAGAACCGGAATGATGGGAACGAATACGTCCCCGAAAGTGCGAATGGACCGCTGGAACACATTCCCCGCCTTTTTGCCCTGGTCTTTCAGATCTTCCTTGGAGGTGCTCTGAAGGCCCAGCTTCTCTACTTCCTCAAAAATACGGTTGACGGTGCCGGTGCCGAAAATAATCTGATACTGTCCGGAGTTAAAAAATGCCCCTTTGACTTTGTCGATGCCCTCGACCTGCTCTTGGTTAATGCTATCCTTGTCCCGCACCATAATACGCAGTCGGGTAGCGCAGTGCGCGAAGGAGATGATGTTGTCTTCTCCTCCTATAGCCTGCACAACCTGCTTGGCGATCATTTGATTTTCATTCATAACGCTATTCCTCCCCGTTGTATTCAATCTCCCATTGGACAACCCGGAACTCCGCGCTGCCGCCTTCGGCATAAAGGCGGATGCCTGTGCTTACCTGTTCAGGAAAAATTCTCGCCGAAAATACCGTTTCTCCGTCATTCATAAACACTTCAACCGATGATGTATCCACAAACATTTGCAGGGTTAGCATGCGATTCCGAAGACCGGCCATGCAGCTCCGCTCCGTCCCGAACTCCAGGGCCAGAGCTTGACCTGACTCGGAACGGTCCAGTACCACTTTCCCCGCTGCGGTATCGTAATAGATGACTGTTCTCTCATTGGGGCCGACACGGAACTCAATGCCGAAGTGTTCTGCTCCATCCTCCCGGATCTGGGCCAGCAGCTCATAGACAGTGCCCCCAAGCTCCTTCATCTCAGCTGCCCCGCTGTGTATTACCGCGTGGGCCTCTGTCATCCGCCCCCGGCGTTTGACCAGTTCTCTGGCCGGACGCTGGATCAGACGGCCGTTCTCCAAGGTCAGCTCGCGGGGCAAAGTCAGACAATGCGCCCAGCCATGCTGATCCGTAGGATAATCAATCTCTGGCAGCCCCATCCATCCGACCAGCAAACGTCTGCCGTCGGGTGCCTGGGTTGTCTGTGGCGCATAAAAATCAAAGCCATAGTCAAGCTCTCTAAATTCACCATGGCGGAAATCCCTGTCCGGCAAGCGCAACGGATCGCCAGTGAGATATCCTGACTGATAGATATTCGGGAATTTGTCGCCCTCCGGCGCAAGACCTTGCGGGGAAAACAGCAGCACCCCTGCTCCATCCAGTTCAAAGTAATCGGGGCATTCCCACATATATCCAAACTTCATCAGCCGGGTGCCAAGCTCCCCTTCAAAATGCCAATTGTGCAAATCCGGCGAGCTGTACAGCACCACGCAGCCTGTATGATCTGTACGCTGTGCACCAATGATACAGTAGTAGCCCTCCGCTGCCTTCCACACTTTCGGATCGCGGTAATGATCTGTATAGCCAGGCGGCACATCGAATATAACCGGACGCTCGAGCTTTATAACCGTTCCGTCCCGTTCCATTACAGCCAGGCACTGATAGGGCAGTCTGATCCAGTCCTCGGTACGGGTATTCCCCGTATACATCAGGAACAGCTTGCCATCCTTCTCAATTGCACTGCCCGAGAACACCCCGTGTGAATCGTATTGCCCGCCCGGAGCAATGCCGATGCCAAGGTTCTTCCAGTGCACCAGATCGGAAGAAGAAGTATGATACCAATATTTCATGCCATGCTGTGTCCCCAAAGGAAACCACTGGTAAAACAAGTGGTATTCGCCTCCGTAGTAGGAGAAGCCGTTAGGATCATTCAATAACCCCACTTCCGGCTGGATATGAAATTGTTGTCTCCATGGGCTGCGTGCGACCAGCCGCTCAAGCGCTTCCCGTTCACCCGGCTCCGCTTCTTCGATAAGACGGTACAGCTGTTTTCTATCCATTTTCATCATAGGACTCTCCACTATCTATTTGGTCTAGTTCTCTTCAACGGAACCGGTTCCAACAAGCTGAAAAAGAAAACCTCTTTCCAGCATCGCTGTGAAAAAAGGTCCGGAACCGGTTCCAATGTTATTGTATGCTGAGTTCAGTCAAATTGTCAACGCTTTCTCGCTGAATAATTTCGCAGCCGGAGACGGAGACTTTGGCGACCTCTTCTCCATTCACCAAGGCTATGATGTTCTCCGCAGCCAATTGCCCCGCTTCTCTGTAATAAAATCTTATAGTCGTCAACGCCGGATGAACAATCTCAGTGACCTCGTAATCGCCGAATCCCGTCACCGACACTCCGGAAGGAATCAGTATATGTCTGAGCGAGGCTGCTTTCATCACACCGAGTGCAATATTGTCGGTCGCGCACACGATGACTGTAGGCACCCTGTCCTCAAACAGCAAATCGGCCGCCGTCACAGCCTCGTTCATTCTGAATCCGGAGGTATAAAACCTTGCATCGCAATTTCCGTATTCGCGAAGAGCCCTTTGGAAGCCTTGCTTCCGCCTTACACCTACCGCGATGTCCTGCTCCGTAACCCCAAGATAAGCGATGTGGCGATGTCCTTTTTCAAGAATATGCTTGCCCATCAGATAACCGGCCATTACATCATCATGAATCACGCTATGCAGGTCTGCATGCTGCTGCCCGATCAGTATAACCGGAATTTTGCAGTCCCGGACGGCCTTCAGGTGCCGCTCCGTTACTTGCGCCGCCAGCAGCAGCAGACCGGAAACTTTTTGCCTCGCCATCTCATAAATGAATTCAATTTCCCGCTCCAAGTCCTGATTGGTGTTGGCAATGAGCAGCTGATACTGGCGTCCCCGCAACTCATCGTCTATGCCCATTAAGGTCTGTGAGACTGCATAGGAGTCGAGGCGCGGAACAATTGTGCCGATAATGCTGGTCCGCTTTGCCTTCAGGCTTTGGGCGAATGTGTTGGGCACATACTGGTTCTGTTTGATGATGCGTTCGATTTTCTCTCTCGTCGCATCGCTGACAGAACCACCGTTCAAATATCTTGAGACCGTACTTTTAGCCACACCCGCCGCCCGGGCGATATCAATGATAGTTTTCATTCTCAGGGCTCCTAGCTGAATTTTTCTTTCATATCCCTCTATTTTACCACATGGATACCAGTCAGCTTAATAGAACAAATCCCAGCCTAAGCCCCATTCAAAAAAAGTGCCTGCCCCTAATGCATACCGGGACAGGCACCTTCAACTTCATCATACATTTACAAGCAGATTTCTTAAACTTATTTCAAACTCTTCCAGACCCAATTCTCCACTTCCGGCAGGTCAATGCCCTCTTCACGGATATACTCATAATGCTTCTTAACCATAGCATCCATCTCATCCGCGATGGCAGTGTGTTTGTCAGCTGCAGGCAAGCTCAGAACAGCTTCCTTCGTCAGATCGAAACGGTCCATCTGATTCAGTACACGCATATCGAACGGAGTCGTGATGTCGCCGTTCTCACGGTAGCCATGCACATGCAGGTTATGATTGTGGCGGTCGAAGAACAAGTCTTTAATCAGGCCTTCATAACCGTGGAAAGCGAAGATGACCGGTTTATCCTTTGTGAAAAATTGATCAAACTCATCGTCGGATAAACCACGCGGATCAAGTTTCTGGCTTCTCAGCTTAAGCAGATCGACCACGTTGATATAACGGATTTTCAGCTCAGGCAATTTCTCATGCAGGATAGAGATGGCAGCCAAAGCTTCAATCGTAGGTTCGGTACCTGCAGAAGCGAATACAACATCAGGCTCTCCGCCTTCGTCCGTGCTGGCCCAGTCAATGATCTTGAGTCCTTTATCAACCAATTCCTGCGCCTCTTGAGCCGAGAACCACTGTGGACGCGGATGTTTGGACGACACAATCAGGTTGATCTTTTGACGGTCGTTCAGGATGGTGTCAAATACAGCCAGCAGGGAGTTGGCATCAGCCGGCAAATATTCCCGGATGAATTCCGGTTTTTTGTCAGCCAGATGACCCAGCAAACCCGGATCCTGGTGCGTATAACCATTATGGTCCTGCTGGAACACAGTTGAAGTTGCGACAACATTGAGTGAAGGGATATCAGCGCGCCAGCCTTGATCGGTTGCTTTACGCAGCCATTTGAAGTGCTGGGTAATCATCGAGTCCACAACACGCAGGAAAGCTTCATAACTTGCAAAGAAGCCATGTCGTCCGGTTAGTACATAACCTTCCAGCAGTCCTTCCGCCTGATGCTCCGATAATTGGGAATCAATCACACGGCCATACGAGGCGAGGAATTCGTCATTAGGTTCATTAATTTGATCCAGCCATTGGCGTTTGGTCACTTCAAACACAGGTCCCAGACGGTTGGACATCGTTTCATCCGGTCCAAAAATCCGGAAGTTGCGGTTATCTTCATTGAGCAGGACAACCTCTTTCAGGTATTTTCCGAGAACGGCCATATCCTGGGCTACTACTTTACCTGGAACGGAGTTATCAAGCACATAATCGCGGAAATCCGGCAGGCGCAAATCTTTGATAAGGTTGCCAGCGTTGGTAACAGGATTCATCCCCATACGTCTGTCGCCTGTCGGCAGGATTTCGGCAAGCTCTGCGTTCAAGCGGCCGTTCTCATCAAATAATTCTTCCGGTCTGTAGCTGTTCATCCATTCAAGCAAAGCTGGAGCATGCTTCATATTTTTCTGGTCAACCGGAATTGGCACCTGATGGGCACGGAACGAACCGGTATTCGGCACACCGTCCCATGCTGCCGGTCCAGTCCAGCCTTTAGGGGAACGGAAGACGAGCATCGGCCATACCGGGCGGGTAAGGTCGTTATTTTCACGCGCATTTTTTTGAATGGCTGCAATTCTTTCGACGATGGTATCGAGTACCTTCGCCATTTCCGGATGCATATGTTCAGGGTCTTCGCCTTCAACAAAAAACGGCTCCCAGCCCATGCCTGTAAAGTAAGCGGTGATTTCTTCCTTCGATTGACGGGACAGAATCGTCGGGTTGCTGATTTTAAATCCGTTCAAGTGCAGAATCGGCAAAACAGCGCCATCTGTGACAGGGTTGATGAAGCGGTTGGAGAACCATGATGCGGCCAGTGGTCCGGTTTCAGCCTCACCATCTCCCACAACAACAGCAGAAATCAAATCCGGGTTATCCAGAATAGCGCCAGCGCCGTGGGATAAAGAATAACCCAGCTCGCCGCCTTCATGGATAGATCCAGGAGTTTCTGGTGCAGCATGGGAAGCAACGCCGCCAGGGAACGAGAATTGTTTGAACAGTTTTTTGAGACCCGGGATATCCTGCGTAATTTCCGGATAAATCTCAGTATAGCTTCCGTCCAGATAGGAATTCGAAACCATGACCTGACCGCCATGACCCGGACCTTCAACATAGAACATGTTCAAATCATATTTAGTAATAACACGATTCAAATGGGCATAAATAAAGTTCTGGCCCGGAATAGTACCCCAGTGTCCGATAGGTTTAATCTTAATGTCAGCATCTTTTAAAGGTTCTCTTAACAACGGATTGTCTTTCAAATACAGCTGACCTACCGAAATGTAGTTGGTTGCACGCCAATATGCGTCAAGCTTTTCCAGATACGTTTTAGACGAATAATCGACTTTCATGGTTGATAATCCCATTTCATCCACTCCTATATATATATATTGTTGCTTATTGCCATTCTTTTTCTCTACAAATACATCATACCTCTGCTCAAAATAAATACAACCTTTTTGACAAGTGATACGGTCCAATTTTGTGAAAATTTGAACATAGTATGAAAAACTCAGGAAAAAGGCTGTCAGAACACGGTTATATTGAAATTTATGTAAATACGTTACATCCACAAAAAAGTAAAGGATACAAAAAAATAAGACCGGGAAAATTCCCGGTCTTATTTTGCTCCTTAATGAACAGAAACAAACGTATTAAATTTCAAATATTGATAATGAAACCGCATATGGGAAAATTCAAAGGGAGTACCATTGTCCAAAAAGAAAATCCCCTCCATAATGCCAACAGGTTCATTTTCTTTCAAGTGCAGCAGCTCCTGATCCGTGGACAAGGACGGCTCGGCAAAAATAGATAAAAATGATTTGGTTACGGCCAGGTTCCGCGAGTCTTCCAGATAATTAAAAATGGAGCCCTCGATAATCGTCTGGTTTAAATCCTGGACGATTTTTATCGGGATATACCCCGTCTCTATCATAAAGGGATCATCATCGAACAGGCGCAAGCGGACGATTTTGTATACAAAATCATGGGGCCCCAGGAACAAATCCCGCTGCAATTCTTTGGTTGGCGGAATGACTTCGAAATTCAATACTTTGACTTTAGGTTTCTTGCCATGCATCTGGAAATTGTCGGTGACACCCAGATTGGAACCTTCGTAATTGAAGATGGATTCGTTTTTTATGTATAAGGGGTTAATAAACGTGCCTGAACCTCGTTTTTTGAAAATGATTCCGACGCTTTCCATTTTGGTTAATGCGCGCTTGATGGAGCTGCGGCTAACCTGATACGTTTCGCTAAGACTGCGTTCATCGGGTAATCGCATATCCGCAAACTGTCCAGCAAAGATTTTCATTTTAAGGTCATCAATTATTTGCTTGTAGACAAATTGTGTCATGGAGTACTCCCTCTCAGGTCTTCTGTAACAATTGATATGTATTCAAACAACCTCTTCTGTACTAACGAAAGGGTATGGATTAAAAATCAATATTAACTATATCATAATAATGAGATGGTTTATACTTTTCTCCACCCGATTTCTGCTAAATGAGGAAGTTTTATTTCAAAGAAAAACCTGATGATCTGCCGAAATATAAGAATGTGGCTATTTTTCCGGAGAGGGGGAGTTTATTATGCATATTGAAATCGTCAAAAGTCTGATCAGCCAAGTAACTGAAGAAGTCTTCTCAGAGAACAAGGATGCTATTGAGAAGGATGGAATTCAGAAAGAAAGCGTTGAATTGGCCGTTCAGTTATCCGCCTTAACAACAATAAAGATCCTTGAAAAACTTGAACTTATTGATAAAAACTAAACGTCTGTCTATCTATATTACATACACACTGACTTAGACAAGAACGCAAGCAACCCGCAGCAAGGGAATAATCCTTACTGCGGGTTGTTTTATTGACTTATTTCACGCGGCGGACCTTTTTACTTACCATTAAAACCGCTCTTTACAAACGGGCCTTATTCACGCCGGGCGGCTGTATCTCCCTCTTCATCAAGCTGCCTTAGCTCCGCTATCTGATGCAAGTGATTCAGCATCTGCTGAAAATGATCAGCTTTTTTCTGAATCGTAAGGACAAGCATCTCAAACTGTTCGGAATCCTGTCCTGATTTCTCTATGACATGCAGCAGATCGGCATTGATGCGTTCCACATTTTCAAGGCTGCTGTCCTGGGAAACCTGTATTTTCTCCAGATGCTGGAATACCTCTTCCTCCGCTTCGACGATCTCGTTCATATAAACGGTCGATTGGCCGATCCGCTCGTTCGTCTCTGCCATGGCCCGTGTTCCATCACTGGACTTGTTGTGCAGCTGTTCTATCACGCCTGTCATCCCCGACAGCGAACCCATAATTTCTTCCACATGGCTGCGGGTCCGGTCGGCAAGATTGCGGATTTCTGAAGAAACGACCGCGAACCCCCGTCCATGCTCACCAGCCCTTGCCGCCTCGATGGCTGCGTTCAGGGACAGCAGATTGGTCTGCTCAGCGATTTCCGTAATAATGCCTGCCAGCTGCCCAATACTCTGAAAATGCTGGTTTAGCTCTTGATTTAAAGACACAAACTGGGTGAATATCGCCGAGGCTTTTTGCATTTCAGCAGATATCTGTACGTTGGCTTCCTTCGCATATTCAATTTTGTTTGAGGAAAACGCGAGACTGCCATACATTTCATTGATAAGCCTTTCAGTTTGCTCGCTGTTGGCTTTCAAATGCTCCAGCAGCCGCTGAGTTCCGCCGATCTGGCTGATCATCTCTCCGCTTCCCGCGCGCAGAGCTGCAAAATCCTCTACCATCCGTCCCTCTTCCTGGAGGATGAACCCGGTTTCGCGGCTGATCTGCTCCGCCAAGGAATAGGCATGAATGCCATAGGATAATGGCTTGGAGACGGGATTCAAATCATTACAGGTGCTTGATTGGCCGGGCATACTGTCCTTTTCTGTCTGGATGACGCTGCCATGAGTTTCTATATCCGCGTCACGGCTGCTTTTCCCCCATGAAGCACGCAGCTTGTTGATCCATTGCATAGTGAGTCCCCCTTAGCCGACCAGCAGTAATACCATTGTCTGGTTGGCATGCTTTGTGTAATATTGCTCCCCGTAGCTGATGAAGCCGGCGGTGTTCCCGCAGAACCCGATCATCTTGTCGTCAAATCCTGCCCACAAGCCATCCCGGAGGAACAGCCTGTCGCGCAGCGTACAATTGATGTTGAGTACAAAAGCAGGCTTAAACGGAATCTCACGCAGCGTCTGCTCCAGCACCACAAGCGGGTCAGCCGCGCTAAGCACCTCCAGATAAGTGCTCGGCATCAATTGGCTGTAGAAGGTAATAGACTTGTCCGGATTGATGACCATCGGAGATGCAATAATCAGATCGTCTTCGTATCTTTTGCCCAGCGGGTTGCTCAGGAAATGTCCGGCTAACAGGTCTTCCTTCACATCCAGCACACGCGCATATTCTTCCGCCGCCGGGCGGCCGTTAAACGAATATACCGTTCGTCGAAACACATCCGCTTCTGTTACCAGCAGTTTCATTCCGGTCGGAACGTATATGTTTTCTTTGATCAATGCGGTACGGGCGGTCAAGTTGAAAAAGATTCCCAGGTTGCGCACCCGGCGGCTTCCGATAAAAAGATAGGTCTCTCCGCTCTCATCATCCGCTGCGCTTCCGCCAAGCACCTTGAACTCTTGATCGATAAAATAAAGCGAGGAGAGAATCGTCTCCTCCATTGCAGCCCTTCCGTCGCACAGCAGCAGCAGAAACGCATCCACATTGTCTTTTACTTTATGGTACGAGGCCTTGAGGTTATCGCCGCTGAGCACGGGCGGGTGCAGAATCTCCACAATATCGGCGATATCCGCATCGTATTCAAACCCCGAAACCACGCCGTTCCGGTAACCCTTCGGGGTATATTCACCTTTGGTCGAACATAACACGGCATTTGCAGGTGCGTGCGGGGACAGTTCCCTGACTGCACCAGCGGAGGCGAACAGCACGAGACCACGGCTGCTTGGCTTTTCCCCCAGATAACGTTTGACTTCGTCCAATGTGTCAAAAGATAAAGCTTTCATTATGTATAACAACCTTCTTTCGCGGGAAGCTTCCCTTGTAAACTGTTATTGAAAAATTTAGCTTTTATTTTCAATTCTCTAATGGTAAAACAAGAATGGGGATTGTTGTCTGTGAGCAATGTCGCAGGCAGCTTGAAGAATCACAATTCCAAGGCTGAAAAGGCATACGCCTATAGGTCAGTTGAGCGCATGCCCGAAAGCCTGTATGATGAACGTACAGTTACCCGAAAGGACAGGAAAGAAGGTGCATGATGACTTATTCACAGCGTTCAACCCACAGCGCAGCCTCATCTGACTTCACGTATCTGGAGTACCAGATTGGCATTGCCGGGGAAGAATTGAAGCAAGCTGAACATGCCGGAAAAGCTTGTGAGGCAGATTTGAACCGGTTAAGAACCTCTCCTGCGTATGACCCGGCGGCTGATGCCTCCGAGGAGGAGAAGCTGCTGGAGCAGGCAGCCAGACAACAAGCCTTAGCCGAAGCTATCCGCACAAGTCTCGCCGGACTTGAGGATGAGCTTGCGAAGCTTGAGGATGAATGAACATCTGATCAGCCAAGTGGAAACGGATAATTTATAGCGGGAAGCATATAAATACTTTTATTTACAAAAAGCCGCCGAACCTCTCAGGGTTCGGCGGCTTTGCCGCATGCGGGTCATCGCGTAGTACGCTATTAGGTCAGTTTCACCAGACTGTAATTTTTCTTGCCCTTGCGGATGATGATGAATCTTCCGCCGATAGCGTGATCAGCTGTAATCTCCACTTCAAGCTCACTCACACGCTCACCGTTAATGGAGATTGCTCCTTTGGTGATATCCTCACGCGCCTGGCGTTTGGACGGCTCAACCCCTAAGTCCACCAGCCATTCCACGATATTTTTCGATTCAGCGGCTGTGGTATAGGTCGGCATTTCCTTGAAGCCTTCCTCGATTTCGTCTGCGGTCAGGGAGCGGATATCCCCGCTGAACAGGGCAGCGGTGATGCGTTTTGCCTGCTCCAGCAGCTCTTCGCCATGAACAAACCGGGTCATCTCTTCGGCCAGTGCTTTCTGAGCTTCCCGTTTATGCGGTTCGGTTTGTACTTTTTCGGCAAGTGCTTCGATTTCCGTCTTACTCAGGAACGTGAAGTATTTGAGGTATTTCACCACATCGCGGTCATCGGTGTTGGCCCAGAACTGGTAGAACTCATACGGCGTCGTTTTCTTAGGATCAAGCCACACGGCACCCCCGGCGGTTTTGCCGAATTTGGTGCCATCCGATTTGAGCATCAGCGGGATGGTAAGACCAAACACCTTGGCTTCGCTGCCTTCTTTTTTACGGATAAGATCCAGTCCGCTCGTGATATTGCCCCATTGGTCAGAGCCGCCGATCTGCAGCTGCACATCCTCATGCTGGTACAGATGCAGGTAATCAATCGACTGCAGAATCTGGTAGGAGAATTCGGTGAACGAAATCCCGCTGTCGAGCCGGCTGGAAACGACATCTTTGGCCAGCATCGTGTTGATGCTGAAGTTTTTGCCGTAGTCCCGCAGGAACTCGATCACGTTAATGTTCTTTGTCCAGTCATAGTTGTTGACCATACGCACCTGGTTATCACCGTCAGTAACAAACAATCGCTTCATTTGAGCAGTCAGCGCTGCAACATTCTCCTGCACCTGCTCCATCGTCTGCAGCGAACGCTCACTCTGGCGGCCGCTTGGATCGCCGATTGTGCCGGTTGCCCCGCCGATGAGAATTACCGGACGGTGTCCGGCGAGCTGGAAACGCTTCAGCATCATAAAGGGAATCAAATGGCCGATATGCATGCTGTCGCCTGTAGGGTCCACGCCGCAATAGAGCGAAATCGCCTTCGTATTCGTTAGTTCCCGCAACCCTTCCGCATCCGTCTGCTGATTAATCGCATCGCGCCATTCCAGTTCATCAATAATGTTCAACATGATACAGCCCCTTTTGTGTAATTATTCGTATTCTTTGGATTTACGTTGAAGCAAGCACAGCGGCTGGGTTTCGGAGGATTTGGCCAACAAAAAAATCGCCCCCTTGTCTATGAAGACTCAGGGACGACTATAATTAACCGTGTTACCACCCAAATTGCACGAACACTTAACAGCTGTGTCCGTACCACTTTCAGCGAGTTATCGTTCGCTTCCTTCCGCTTGGCGTTACCCAAGATACTCCGGAGTGTAATTCGCAGTCCATGTGTGTGCCGGGTTCCATCCCCCCCCGGCTTTCTGTGACAGGGACAAGGGCTGCTACTGTCTCGTTCAACGTATACCAACTATAAGATTACAGAAAGTATAGCCAATTCCAAATTTGTTGTCAATGCAGCGGCTGTGTGTAAACCTGATCTGCGTCTAATACCTTATTTACAGCACCTATTTGAAACCGGCTGCTCTATTGAGATTGATAATAATTAGCCTATTGTGCCAAACTCTTTACTGCTTCCTTCCGCTCCGCTTCATCCCCAAGCCAGGCTCCCTGCCCGATCAGCAGCTCCTGCAGCCGGTCTACCGGAACATCCCGCGAACTGCCGGACATTGAGCTTGCGAGATACGCCGCTGTGCCCGCCGCCTGGCCCATGGCGAAGCAGTTTGGCATAACGCGCAGCGAGCCCTGCACGATACGGTCAGAGGATACGGCGCGTCCGGCCACCCACAGGTTATTGATGCCTTTGGGCAGCAGCGCCCGATACGGAACACCGTGGGATCTGCCGTTCGGCAAATGCTTGATCTCCATTGCATCCTTGGAGGTGGTCAGATGGATGTCAATAAAGTACGAATTGCGGGCGATGTCGTCGTGGAAAGAAGCCATATTCAAGAAGTCCTCCTGGACCAGAACATAATCTCCAACAATCCGGCGTGTTTCACGAATGCCGATCTGCTCCCCGGAAGCGGCCAAATGCGCGTTCTCGAAACCCGGAACATAATTGCGGAGAAACTCGACCTGCACCTGGATGCCCTTACGGCCCTCAATGGCGCCTCGTGTCAGATCCTCAGCCTTGGTCCCGTCAATGCCGAAAATATGCCCGAAATTCACCCCGACCCGGGTATCGGAAACCCAGGAAAAGCCCGACACTTCCTTTCTTCCAAGAGGAAGGTCACCGGCAGCCTGCGCCTTCTGGACGAGTGCGGAAATCTGCCCCGTATCGCCGCTTTCGCGTAAATATGCTTTGAACCGGGAGCGGTTCACATCACTGAGCAGATAGCACATAGTGCCTGGCTGAAGCTCACCCTGTTCTCCGCCCTTTTGAAACTCTGCACCCGCCAGAGCGGCAATATCCGCATCGCCTGTAGCGTCTATGATATAGCGGCATTTGATATAGGAGCGACCCGTTTTGTTGACAATGACCACTCCATCCACAGTTGCGGAGTCATCGCCCAGAATAGCCTGAGGAACAAAGGTATGATATAACACTTCGGTACCGCTTTCAATTACCGCTTGCTCATAAACCCGTTTCAATACCTCCGCATCGATCGGCACCCAGTCCAGGCGGTCGCCGTACTCAGCGATAAATCCTGGCCTGCAGCTGCGCTTCATGCTCTCCAGCAGCTCCAGCCCAATGCCCCGGACGACCGGTTTTTCGTGGTCCGTATAAGGGCAGAAAGCGGGAACCAGCGCAGCTGTTCCCATTCCGCCCAAATAGCCTCTTTGCTCTACGAGCAGCGTGGAAGCTCCGTTTCTGGCCGCCGCCAAAGCCGCCGCGATCCCTGCTGGCCCGCCCCCCACCACAAGTACATCCACTTCACGGCTTACCTCAATCTGATCGGCTGGCAGAATTATCTTAGTCATTGCAAACCCTCCTATGTTCTATCCTTTCACTAATATTATATAACCCCATAAAGCTTTACTTTACTTTCACTTTAGTTTCATTTTTGCTTTCACATAAACGATTGGCACTATATTCACCACTGCGAAAATCGCAATTGCCGCATATAGCGCCCACCAGCCCGGCAGCAAGCAGCCCAATACCATTGCCGCACCCCCGGCGACATACCATTTTCCAGCGAAGCGCTGAGCCCTGAACCATGCCTGTTCATCTCTCATCGTCTCTTTGGTCCGCAGGCCTGCCAGGGAATTCCGTCTCAGCTTAGGCATCCGGTTGCCGGTAAGCAGCATAATCAGTCCGAGCATCCCTGCAGCAATCCGCACAAGATCCATTCCCGAGAAGGCGATACTGTCTGCTTGCACAAATAATGCCTGAACCGATATTCCCGCAAACAGCATGGTGCTGCATAGGGTGGTAATATCCAATATTTTGGCGATGGATCTTGCGTTGTCTTCGCCTTTTTGTGCGGCGCTTCGAATAATGAAAAAGAAGATCAGCTTAAAGAATATGAACCCCATCAGGCCTAAAGCGGCCAGAAAGGGTACCTCCGGGCTGGATTTGGGCACAAAGCGGTCGGCATTCCCTTTAATGTCGAAGTGCATCGGCACCATGTCCGGCATTTGCGGGTACAGATAGAGATATAAACCCATTGGAATTAAGGCAACAAGCAGGGCAATGATGCTGGTCATCTTGAATTTGAGCATCTTCATTCCTCCTCTTTGAACGCTAGAATCCACTTCATTACATCATCAAATACACTGGTGTTCAGTTCATAATAAATATACTTCCCGTCCCGCTCGGTGCGGACCAGATCGGCCTCCCGGAGTATGGACAGATGATGCGACACGGTCGCCTGCGTCATCTCAAAGCGTTCGCCGATGCTTCCTGCAGTCATCCTTCCGCCCTTCAGCATTTCGAGCATCTCTCTGCGGTATTCATCCGACAGAGCTTTGAAAGTATCCTTAATTCCCATGCGCACCTCCCGTTAACAATTAGATAAAAATCATTTCGAAATATTTCTATATGTAGGATATTCCATTTTCACTAAAATTACAATTGGGGAGCTCCCGATTATCCATGAACGTAGAATAAGCCTTGGAAGATGATCCAAGGCCCTTTATTTCTATTTTCTAAACTATTATTTCCTCAAACATACCCTGACTGGACACCAGCTGCTCTCTCACCTCATCCACCACATTCCGCAGGCGTTCACAAGTTTCAATCAGCTGGTTGACTTCTTCCCGGCCCACCTTCTCAATAATCTCGTTCATGACGCAGGAATACCGCTCCATCTTCTTGTTGAATTCTGTCTGTCCCTGTTCCGTAAGGCTGATGTAGATCACTCTGCGGTCTGTTACAGACATGGCGCGTTCAATATACCCCTTCTCTTCCAGAGAGCTGACAACCTGCGAGGCGGTCGGTCTGCTGATTTGCAGCAGCTCGCTTAATTTGGAGATCATGACTCCCGGACATTCCGGCGCCTCCGGTTCTCTACTCTCTTTCTTCATCATGACATTGATGGCGGACATCATAAGAAATTCCCCGTGGGGAATCGAATCATTCCATTTGGTGCGGGTGGTCAAGCGTTTGAGGTTCTCAAAAACCATTAGCAGCTTTTCTTCTTGACTATCCTGGGGATTCATAAGACACCTCCGGTTATAGTAGGTCACACCCTTACATTTCTCGAAAAATAGCGTCGTTCAGCTTCTGCAGCAGCTGCCCGAAATTCTCCCGTTCCTCTTCGCTCCAGTCCTCCAGCATTTTGCCGACCTTGTCCTGGCGGATATCCATATTCTGTTTCAACATGTTAAGTCCAAGTTCAGAAATCTGCAGCGTATAAGCCCTTCCGTCCTGCGGGTCTGGTTCACGGAACAGATAACCCTTCTGCTCCAGCGTTGATGCCTGTCTGCTGATCGTAGAGATATCCAGCCGGAATTCCTCAGACAGCGCCTTTACACCGGCCGAGCCGTGCGTGGCGATTTGACGCAGCAGCAGATAAGCTGAGAAGTCCAGCATGCCGAGTTTTTTATACGTGCTCATTGATGTCAAACGGCGGCTGAGAATTGACATTTCCAGTTCTATGGTTTCTATCGGACGTTTCTCCATGGCAGGTTGTGACCTCTCTTTCAGCTCAAGCATATGATAGTGATACAAGTAATTTTCATAGGAATACACGGATGATTATTGACATCACCATGGCAACTTGTATAATACAAGTATATACTTTCATTATACAAGTTATTCTTATAAAAGCTAGTGAATTGTTACTGGGGGAACTTTATGAAAGCTCATGAATTTATGATCACTCAGGTCTACAAGGTCAAAGAATATGATACCGTTCGGACCTTTATTGAGAAATGTATTCAGCACCGGATCAGCGGCATGCCGGTCATCAACGACAGAAACGAAATCGTCGCTTATTTAAGCGATGGAGACATTATGCGCTATATCGGCAAACATGATGATATCATCGTTGATTCCTTTTTCCAATTGAATGTGATTAAAGGCGATGAGGATGAGTACGAAGAACGGACCCGGAAGCTGCTGAATCTTAATGTGATGGCAATCGCCAAAAAGAAAGTCATCACGGTTTCCTGGGACGAAGACATCGAACGGATCGCCGCCATTCTGGGTAAAAAACAGATCAAAAAGGTTCCGGTTGAACGCGGACGTGTGCTCGTAGGCATTATCAGCCGCGGCGACGTCATCCGCCATTCCTTCAAATCCCTGCTCTAGCCGCGCATCGCTTCGAAAAGATAGACATCTTCCGGCTGTCCTCCCCAGTTGCGAACAGGTGACAGGACAGCCGCTTATACCTCGGGAAGCTCCTGCCCGCAAAGCCCATAAAATATAAGATGCAGCAGCTCATCCAGAAAAGCAGTCTTATCCTTGTGTTTTTCCATCGCCCCAAGCATTTCCTCGGAACTCTTCATGTAGACTTGAATTATCATCAGGAACGCCTCTACAGAGACCTTATCCGAAATTTCACCGCTCGCTTTTCCGTCCTCCAACATTTTGACCATCAGTGGAAGTATGTTGGTATCATACTGCTCCTGAATGAACGCATACATCTCGGGATCATCAAACAGGACCTCCTTGATCAGCGCCGGGGACAGGTTGTAATACGTTTCTTTCTCCTTGAAAATCGTGTAGCTGATCAGTTCCCTCAGCGACTGTTGCTTCAGCATTTCTTCCTCGAATTCACGGATGGCCCGCTGAATAAAATCCTTGAAAGACTCCTTAAGCAGCTCCTCCTTGCTGCCAAAATAATTATAAATCGTGACCTGCGAGACTTCCGCCTCCTTGGCAATATCGGCAATCCGCAGCCGCTTCGGCTCCCAGGTCCTCAGCATGACCATGGTTGTCTTCATAATATTCCCCTTGATCATTGCCTTTCTCTTCTCGAAGCCGTTCATGTCCTTCACCCTAACTTGACGATTTAGTGTACAGTCAGAAAAATAATGAAATATAATTTTCATATGAGTTCATATTTATATTGACTTAGGTAATTCCTGGGACTATTATAACATATGAAATATACAGTCACTAATATTTCATTATTACGGCGGGGGTGCAGCATGCTGAAGGTAGAGGGCTTAACCAAACGGTTTTCAAACGGCAGAGGGATTGAAGAAGTATCGTTCACGGTAGCGAGAGGCGAGGTGTTCGGTTTCCTGGGGCCTAACGGAGCAGGGAAATCGACAACGATCCGGCATATTATGGGATTCATGAAGCCCGACCGGGGTTCTGTCACGATTAACGGGCTGGATGTCTGGAAGGGACAGGGAACCGTGCAGAGGCACACCGGGTATTTGCCCGGTGAGATCAACTTTATTGACGGCATGACCGGCAAAGGTTTTCTTGATTTCATGGCTTCGATGCAGGGTGTGAAAAACTCCGCCAAACGTGAACAGCTGATCGACCGGCTGCAATTTGATGCCGCTACCCCAATCCGCAAGATGTCAAAGGGTATGAAGCAGAAGGTTGGAATTGTTGCCGCCTTCATGCACAGCCCCGACGTTATTATTCTCGATGAACCAACCTCAGGCCTGGACCCGCTGATGCAGAAGGTATTTATTGAACTCGTGCTGGAGGAAAAAGCAGCGGGAGCCACCTTCCTGATGTCTTCCCACAGCTTCCAGGAGATCGAACGCACCTGTGACCGAGCAGCAATTATCAAGGACGGGAAGATCATCGCCGTCAAAAATATTCATGAGCTGCAGTCGATGCAGCGCAAGCTGTTCGACATCATTTTTGAAACGGCCGAAGAAGCGGAGCGTTTCGCCCCCTCCGGCCTGCAGGTGCTTACCCGTGAAGGAAACCTGGTGCGGATTGCCGTACAGGGCAATTACAATGAATTCACCCGGGAGGTCGCCAATTTCCGGATCCGGAGTCTGGATGTATCGACGCAGAACCTGGAAGATATTTTCATGAATTATTATGATCGTGAGGCGGATGTCCAATGAATCTTCCACTCTATAAAGAAATGATGCGGGTCAATTTGAAGGGCATTATGAATTACGCCTTTGGTTCCGCCTTCTATATCGTGTTTATGATCTGGCTCTATCCGGGACTTGCGGACAATACGAAAGCCATTGATGATCTTGTAAAAGCCATGCCCGAGGGGGTCAGCAACGCCTTTGGACTAAGCAACGGCTTCGCCAATGCCGAAGCCTTCATTGCGGGAGAATATTACGGGCTCATCCTAGTGCTGATCCTGTCCATCGTTTGTGTGCAGATGTCTACCCAGCTGGTAGCAAGGTTAGTGGACCGCGGCTCGATGGCCTATCTGCTGTCCACGCCGACCACACGCCGCAAGGTCGCTTTTACGCAGGCACTCGTGCTGATCTCTTCACTGTTCATTATTATGGCTGTAACCACACTGGCCGGATTCGCCGGCAAGCTCTGGTTTCTTCGTACGGAATATGAATTCGGCATGGGCCGGTTTACCCAGCTTAACACCGTTGCGTTCCTGCTGTTTTTTGCCATTGGCGGCCTTGTCTTTCTGGTCTCCTGTATATGTAATGACGAGAAGAAAGCGTTCGGGATTTCCGGAGGCATTACCTTCGGTTTCTTCACAATCGACATTCTCGCGAAAATCACAGATAAGCTGGATGTGCTGCGCTACTTCACGTTGTTCAGCTTCTACCGCCCCGGCGATATCGTGCAAGGCACGACGGATGTCGCCTGGATTTCCTTCTGGCTGCTGCTGACCGGTCTGCTGGCCTTCGCCGCAGGCATCCAGATTTTCCGGCAGCGCGACCTGCCGTTGTAAGCCAGGGGGATCAAAGGTACTTTTGCACTTCATTCTACTGAATAGACCGTGGATGGGGGAATTCAAAGGTACTTTTGCACTTCATTCTACCGAATAGACCGTGGATGGTGAATTCAAAGGTACTATTACACTTCATTCCACCAAATAGACCGTGGATGGGGGAATTCAAAGGTACTATTACACTTCATTCCACCGAATAGACCGTGGATGGTGAAATCAACTGCACTTTTGCGTGCGGATTCCTGATACTTGTACACGCTCAGTGAGAGTCCGTACCTTCGTGTCATCAAGTTTGCGAGAGCGCTGCAATTTTTTACATTGCATCAGCTCTATACAAATAAGAAGTTACCGTCCTTAGCAAAGGACGGCAAAAAGGGCATCCCCGCAGATTATCCTGCCGGCAAGGATGCCCTTTGCTGCTATGCGGATTACCGCAGAATCCGCTCCGCAAACCGGGCGCCGAGCAGCTCATAGCCCTCGGCGTCGGGATGCAGGCCGTCCGGCAGGCGTTCGCTGTCGGACGCGCCGAACCAGGACAGGCCGTCGCGGTAGTGCATACGGCTGTCCCCCCGGGCCCGGAACACTTCGACGGTCCGGGCTATTTCTTCACGCATCCTCGGGAGCGTGAAGCCCAGCTTGTTCGGCTCGGTCTCGCGCTCCGAGCCGTAGATCGGCGAGATCACGAACAGCGGAGTGAGCGGATGCCGTTCGCGAATCGACAGCAGCATGCCGATGAGCGCCGGGGCGAAGACACGCGGGCTCAGCGTGGCGGCGCCGTAGACGTTCACGCCGACACAGAGCGTGATCAGGTCGGCGGGAAGGCTGGCGATCAGCCGTCCCGCCATCGGCTCCAGCTGGCAGTTGCCGGAGAAACCAAGGCAGGTCAGGTTGTAGCCGCTGCGCGCTGCGGCGATGGCCGGCCAGGTGCGCGAAGGGCTGGAGGCCGCCACGCACTGGGTGATGGAGCTGCCGTAGGTGACCCACCTCGGCCGGGTATCCGGCAGCGGACGCGCGGCTGCGGCATCATCAATCCATAGGCCGGTCACTGTCAGGCCTATGTTCTGCGACAGGTAGATCTCCAGTATCTCGCACCCTGCGGGAAGATTGCCGAAGACGGCGGATATCTCTCCTGCAGGGAGACGTAGCGACAGGAACAGCTGCCCGTCTATGAGGCAATCCATTGCCGCTGGCTCGGGCAGCGGGGTGAACGACAAGGTCAGCGCGGAGGAGTCGGTGTGCAGCCGCAGCCGGACCCCGGCGCAAATTTCCGCCTTGCCCTCAATGCCGTCCGGCGGGTACAGCGCGTAGTCGGCGTAAGGAATCCGCCAGGGCTTAATCCCCTCCTGCCGGTGCTCCAGCGACACCGCGCCGTGAAACCAAGCGTCCATTAAGGGAAGCTGCTTCACAGCCACTCCCCCTCCATCACACTTGCATCATCCGCTGGTGTGAAATTCTCCCCCAGCCACACATCCTGTGCCAGAAGCCGGTGCTGCAGCTCGGGAATGGAGATGCTGCGCGAATCTCCCCCGTCGCGCAGTGCCAGCGCCGCTGCCGTTCCGCAGGCCTGGCCCATCGAGAAGCAGTTTGGCATCACCCGCAGCGAGCCCTGAACTGCCCGGTCCGAGGACACGGAGCGTCCGGCCACCCAGAGATTATTGATGCCCACAGGCAGCATGATCCGATACGGCACACCGTGGGATACGCCTGGCGGCAGATGGTTGAAGGTCATGTCGCTTTTGCTGGTGGCAAGGTGGATGTCAATATAATAAGCATTGCGGGCAATGTCATCCGGGAAGCTGCGTGCAGCAATGAAATCATCCACAGTCAGCATGTAGTCCCCCTGAATCCGCCGCGTCTCCCGGATGCCAAGCTGCTCGCCGCTGGCCACCAGATGCGCATGCTCGAAGCCCGGCACATAACTACGGAAGAACTGCAGCTGGCGCTCCGCCGTCCGGCGGCCTTCGATCGCGCCCCGCGTCAATTCCTCGGCTTTCGTCCCGTCCACGCCGAACACATGGCCAAAGTTGACACCGACCAGATAGTCACTGATCCAGGCTAGGCCAGAGATCGACTTGCGGCCTTCCGGCAGCGCGCCTTCAGCCATCGCCTTCTCTACCGTCCGGTGCAATTGCCCGGTATCTCCCGTCTCCGCAAGGAAAGCATTGAACTTCGGACGGTCGACATTGGCCAGCAAGTAGCACATGCTGCCTGGCTGCAGCTCGCCCGCTTCGCCGCCCTTCTGGAACGGCACGCCGGACAAGGCAGCAATGTCCCCGTCACCCGTGCAGTCAATGATATAACGGCAGCGGATGAAGGAACGGCCGGTTTTGTTGACGATGATGACGCCCTCGACCTTCCTGCGGTCCTGCGACAGCACAACATCGTAGACAAAGGTATGGAAAAGCGGTATGACCCCGCTTTCCAGTATGGCATCGTCATAGACGCGCTTCAGCACCTCGGGATCTATCGGCACCCAGTCCAGCAGCTCCCGGTATTCCTCGCGGTAGCCGGGATCGCAGGCTTCCTTCATCCGGTCCATCAGCTTCAGCCCGAGGCCGCGGATAATTGGCTTCTCCTTGTCGGTAAACGGACAGAAGGCCGGGACAAGCGCAAGTGTGCCCATTCCGCCGAGAAATCCCCGCTGCTCCACGATCAGCGTGCTCGCGCCACCCTGTGCGGCGGCAATCGCGGCGGCAATGCCGGAGGCGCCCCCGCCGATCACCAGCACATCCACCTCACGTGACACCGGAATGTCGGCAGACGGCAGTGTAATATGGTCGTAGTTCATCATGAATCCTCCTTGAAAGTACACTAGTTTATGGGGTCTTCGTCCCTTCGAGACAAAGACGGAGCAGATCATCCACATGAGCGGTTGCCAGGCATTCTACCGTATCGGCGGCACCATAATAAATTTTGACCTCGCCATTATCCTCCAGGATCATGCCGCCGGGGAAAATGACGTTGTTGCGGAATCCCCCGCTGATTTCGTAAGAGGCCTCCGGTGACAGCAGCGGGGCGGCAGCGCGGCCGATAATCTTCCCGGGGTCCTGCAGGTCCAGCAGCATAATGCCCGCGGTGTAACGCTTCTTCCAGCTGTCTTCCCAGCCGTTTTTACCCCGGCTGCGGTCAAGATCCACCGCATGGAACGTGGTAAGCCAGCCTTTGTCCGTCTTGATAGGCGGCGCCCCCGGGCCGACCTTGTCATTGGCATAAGCCACATCTTCAACCGCCAGCAGCAGCCGCGAGTTCCCCCAGTACTTCAGATCCGGTGAATCGCTCATCCACATGTCGAAGCGGTCTATTCCGCCACGGCTGTACACTGGCAGCGGACGCTCCAGCCGGATGTATTTGCCGCCGATCTGCTCCGGGAACAGCACCATGTTGCGGTTATCCGGCA
Organism: Paenibacillus sp. FSL L8-0340; assembly: GCF_038593145.1. NCBI lineage: Bacteria > Bacillati > Bacillota > Bacilli > Caryophanales > Paenibacillaceae > Paenibacillus > Paenibacillus sp. FSL L8-0340. The sequence goes on along the minus strand of NZ_CP151967.1, from coordinate 1,824,428 downwards.
GTGACAGGCTGAGCACCTCGAAGGAGCGGAAATCGTCGGTGACGGCGATGCCGCCGCGCAGACCGTGCTTCGTATCCACGGCAAAGCACATATAGCAGCGCTCCCCGATGACCGTTAACCGGGGATCATACACCCGGGTCACTTCTTCATCCTGCCACGACCAGCAAGGTTCCGGCTGCACTCCCCACTTGATCCCGTCGTCGCTGAAGGCCAGGCCCAGGTTCGTTGTGTGATGGGGAGCGACAAGCTGCTTCGCTTCATCGCCGTAGTCATTGCGGAACACCATCACGTATTTGCCTTTAAACTTGGTAACGCCCGCATTGAATACCATGGCCGGGCCGTAAGGCACATCGCCGGGCGACAGGATGGGGTTCAAGGGATGGCGCGAAATCAACGGGCTTGAGCTCAGCAGCCCTATTATAAATTCACTCATATGTGTAATCTCCTTTACGGGTGTATATTGCTTCCTTTACAAGCTGTAGTCTGGAAAAACGGCGGATGCAGACTCATTCCTTGCCTCAGCCTGCTCCAGCCGCGGGCAGCTAACCTTTCACCGAACCGGCCGTAACCTGGATAAAGGTCTTGTTCGCCACAATATAAGCGAGCAGCATCGGCAGTATCGACAGGCAGGCGCCCGCCATCATCAGATGGATCTGCATCGCCGCAGAAGAGCCGTAGCGGAGGTTCGCCAGCCCGACGGTCAGTGTCTGCAGCTTCGGATTGGTCATTGTGAAGACGAGCGGCAGAATGTATTCGTTCCACGAATGGCGGAAGGCGAACAGTCCGGCCACACCCAATCCCGGGGTCAGCAGCGGCAGTATAATCCGGAAGAAGGTACGGATAAATCCGGAGCCGTCGACCATTGCCGCTTCATCCAGCTCCCGGGGAATCGCCTTGAAGAAACCCTGAAGCATGAAAAAAGTGCTGGAATGGGCGCTGATCAGGATCAGAATGACTCCCCACAGCGTGGTATTCAGGTGCAGGGCGACCATCAGATCGAACTGAGGGCGCAGCACAATCGCTCCGACGGAGATAAACATCATCGATGCCTGAACCGTCACATACAGCGATTTGCCGGGAAAATCACGCCGGTCGACCACATAGGCCGCCATCGAGGCCACCAGCAGCGTACCTACCGTAACCATGATGGAGACAAACGCACTGTTCCACGTATAGCGGGCAAAGTTGGCTTGCTTCCACGCTTCCGCATAGTTGGCAAACTGCAGTTTGGCCGGCAGCAGGCTGCCGCCGGTCATCATCTCGGCGCCGGTCTTCAGCGAACCGGAGAGTGTCATTGCCAGTGGAAACAAGGTCAGGATCGCCGTTGCCAGCAAAAACAGCCACATGACCGTCCGGGCCACTATTCTGCCAGCGTTGCCGGCAGGCTGTTTGGATACCGCATGTTCGTTCATCTTGATAGACCTCCTAATAAACCTTGTTCATTTTTCGGCTGAGAAAGAAATAGAGTCCCGTAATCGTCCCGACAATCACAGCGGTCGCAAAACCCACGGCACTGCCATAGCCGAGCTGCTGCGCCACCGGAGAACCGGTAGATACCGGGAAGAGCAGTTTGTACAGATAGAGGTACATAACTTCGGTTTTGCCGATTGGCCCGCCCTCCGTAATAACCATGATGCTCTCATACCCCTTCAGAGAGGCGATAATCGCCAGCATTATGACCATCTGGGCAACCGGGGCCAGCATCGGAAGCGTAATATGCCAGAACCGTTTTCCGGCGTTCGCGCCGTCAATGGCCGCGCTCTCGTACAGGTCCTGCGGAATGCTCTGCAGTCCGGCCAGGAACAGCAGCATGTAGTTGCCGACCGCTCCCCACACCGCCACCAGAATAACGGTCAGCATGGCATGCTTGGGACCTAGCCAGTCGATAGGCTGGGAAACGAGATGCAGCTTCATCAGAACTGTGTTAACCATCCCGTTATAGGAATTAAAGATGTTATAGAAAACGACAGAAATGACTGCGGTACTGATTACCGTCGGCATAAAATAAATCCCGCGCAGCAGGTTACTCCCCCGCAGCTTGCCGTTCAGGATTACCGCCAGCAGCAGAGACAGCGGGAGCGTCAGCAGCAGTTTACCCCCGGCAAAAATGAACGTATTGCCTACCGATTCCCAGAACAGGCTGTCACGCGCCAGCCTGCGGAAGTTCTCAAGCCCGGTGAACACTGCTTCTCCATATCCGGCGTAATCGTAGAACATATAGCGCAGCATCCAAATCAAAGGATAGATGCCGAGTGTCAGTGTAAGGATGATGCTTGGCAGCAGAAACAGGGAATTTTCCCCGAGCCGTCTCCATTTAAAGTTCATGATTCATTCCTCCTTCGGGGAAAGAAAAGGGGCGTTTCGCTGGAAGTCCGCAAACGCCCCATCCTTGCCTGTTATTCTCCTTGCGGCTTGCTTGGATTGAACGCCGGGTCCGGTGTAACCTTAACCTCGCCCTTCTCAACCGCCTTGGTCAGAGCAGCGTTATATCTGCTGTTCAGATCCTCAGCAATCGCCTTGGCATCCCCGCCGGACAGCATGTATTTGAAGAAGGCGTCGGCATAGGTTGCCCCTTCCGGAGTGACACCCGGCGCAGCCGGCCAGAGTGAGTCATGCTCACCGACAAGGAACCCTTCCATTCCTTTAATGTCCGGATTTTGCGCCTTCTCGACAATGCTTGGAACTACAGCGATGCCGAAGCCTTTCTCGTGATAGGTCTTCAGAATGTCGTCGCCGTACATGTATTGCATGAACTTCCAGGCCGCTTCCTGATGGGCGGATTTGGCGTTGATCCCGAGCCATGTGCCGGCGGATACGATTTCCGAGGTTCCTTTAATCTGGCCATCAAGTGTTGGTGCCAGGGCACCCGCCCAGTTGATCTCTGTCGGGAACTGATCCTTGTACACTCCCGGCTCTGTCGAGAAGGAAAGATACATCCCGATCTTGCCTGCGGCAAACTGGGCACGCAGCGGGTCGATATCCAGCGACTCGGCACCCGGAAGAATACTGCCGTCTTTATACATTTGCTTGAAATATTCAATTACCTGGGCATATGGAGCGAAATCGAACTGGCCGGTCTTAAGATCATAGCCAAGACCTTGATAGCCGCTCAGAGAGAGAATTTCCCGGATGGAACGGTCAAACGCCTGCTTCGGATTTTTGAAGTTCAGCGCGAAGCCGTAAATGCCTTCAGATTTGCCGGCTTCGGTGATTTTTTTGGCATCGTCCACCATTTCCTGCAGCGAGACCGGCGGATTCTGGATGCCTGCTTTGGTGAAAATATCTTTATTATAGACAAGGCGCATGGTCAGCCCCGTATTGGGCAGCGAATAGACCTTGCCGTCGAACCGGTTGACGTTGTCGATCATCAGACTGCCGAACTTTTGGTTCATGCCCTCATCCAGATAGGAATCAATCGGGGCCAGGTAACCTTTTTTTACAAACTCGGAGGTGTTGGCGCTCTTGAGTCGGAGCACATCCGGAGCCTGGTTACTGGAGAACGCGATGTCGACGCTCTGCGCATAATTCTCGGACAGAACAGTCAGCTCTACCTGAATATTGTCTTTGTTGGTCTCGTTGAATGTATTGATCAGTTCTTTAATATATTCCTGATCATGCCGGTCATCGGTCCAGTACTTCAGCTGTACCGCTTCGCCTTTAGCTGCTGTATTGCTGCCAGCTTCAGCTGTTCCGGCCGGAGCATCGGGTTCAGCCGCCCCGTTCGTGCTGCCGTTGTTGCCGCTGTTATTTCCGCAGCCGGCGATACCCAGCGCCAGCACCAGGCTGAGGCCAAGACCCATCCATTGTTTACGCATACCTTCTACCCCTTTAATTGATAATGTATTGTGAGCTCATATTGATTATAAATCCGGCCCTGCTGTATGGGAGTGGGGCAGCCTTACTCTCCAGGGATAGAATTCTATTGTCTCTGCAACGTCCTGAACAATTGTCTCTGCAGCGTCCGGAACAAGCTGCTTACAGCTCCGGATGATAGCTCGCCCGGAACTCCGACGGGGTCTGGCCGGTGATCTTCTTGAACATATCGCTGAAATACCGGCGTTCCTCGTAGCCGACAGCTGAGGCCACTTCCTGCACAGGCATGCCTTCAACCAATAAAGCCTTAGCCTTCTGGATTCTTTCAGCGGTGATGAACTGGGTTACGGTCATTCCGGTCACCTTCTTGAACAGACTTGAGAAATAGCTGGCGCTGAGATGGACATGGGCAGCACATTCCCCGACGGTAAGATCCTCGGACAGCCGGCTTTTGATATAATCCAGCGATTCATAGATAACCTTCTGCCCTTCGGACAGGCTGTTTAGGCGCACTAGCTCCGCTCCCTCCATGCAGAGCGCCAGCAGCTGCCGCTGCAGGGAGGCCAGCGGCAGCCCCGCAGTTCCCTGGACAGCCTTGAATCTCAGCACCAGCGGCTGAATGTCGGCAAACGGCACAAGCTCATAAAAGGTCCGTATCGCAGAAGCTGCGAGTTCGTCGTAGAGGCTAAGCAAATAATCAGGGTTATGGCGGGAGCCCTGACGCTCAAGCGTGGCAGAGATCGCCGAGAGGATTACCGAGGTCCGCCCGGCATTCCCGGAACGGAGCGCCAGCAGCAGCTCATCCTTATACTCCAGCGTCAGCGGCTCCTGGCTCCCTGCCTGAAGAAGATCGTCATACATAATCGCCGCATTGCCCTCCGTGAACAGATGATAGGCCAGCGCGCGGTTCGCCTGACGGTAGGATTCCGGCAGCTCGCTGGTCTGCTCCACCCGGCCGCCAACGCCGACCGAGACGGTGAACTTGGTATACCGTTCAATATTGCGGCAGCACTGCTCGGCAATTTCGACCGGACTGGCGGCCGCCGCGTCCCCCATTACGGCCAGGTACCGGTTATGGCGGGCTCTGAATACGACACAAGGGGTATGCTCCGAAATCGTCTCCTGCGTAATATTAAGCAGGGAGAACCTGACCAGCTCCACCTCGCGGATCGACATTTCGGCAGCCTGTTCCTGAAACCGGTCGATTTCAATCAGCATAACAATGAACCCCTGCGGATTCAGATTGATGTCCAGGAATTCCCAGCGCTCTGCTGCCTGCTCCCAAGGGGTACGGTGGCTGACCAGCAGCGCGAAGTACTCCTGGCGCAGAATCGGCAGGCTCTCGCGCAGCTTGTTCTCCATCTCCCGCAGGTTCAGCAGTTTGGACCGCTGCTCCAATATTTCCGCCTTGGCCCGCAGTACGGCCGCCATGATCTCCTGCTCCGAAAATGGCTTGACGACAAAATCGAAAGCCCCAAGCTGCACCGCCTGCTGCGCATATTCGAAATCGGCATAGCCGCTGATCAGAATCATTTTGCAGTCCCGGTTCTGTTCAAGCACTGCCCGCAGCATCGCCAGACCGTCCATCCGCGGCATGCGGATATCCGTGATCACAAGATCCGGCGTCTCCCCGGAGATCAGCCGAAGTCCATCCTCTCCATTGGAGGCTACACCGGCCATACGAATGCCATGCTCCGCCCAGTTCATCCCCTTAAGCCCATCCACTACGCTTTTGATATCGTCAATAATACACAGGCTGACACTGTCGTGATTATACATCTATTTGCTCCCCTTTCTTGGGCAATGAAAGGATCACTGCCGTCCCGCGCCCCGGTGCGCTCTCCACATTGAACTGCGCGCTGCCGCCGTAGTAAAGCTGCAGCCGGCGGATCAGGTTGTACACGGCATACCCCTTCTCCGATTCCCGCCAAAAGAGCGCACGAAGCGCAGCCTCTTCCATCCCGCTTCCGTTATCACGCACCTCAAGACTCCAGCGCTCTCCCTCATCTCTGACCGCAATTCCGATCCTTCCGCCGCTCTCCATATCCTGAAAACCGTGAAGGATGCTGTTCTCCACCAGCGGCTGCAAAATGATCCGCGGTATCGGAAGCGCTGTCAATGCTGGTTCACCGATATCAATCTCGTATGAAAATTGGCCCTCGTAGCAGCTGGATTGAAGCTCCAGATATTGCCGCACATGCTCCAGCTCCTTGGACAGTGTTGTGATTTCCTGCCCCTTGTTCAGCCCCAGCTGAAACAGCCGGGACAAGGCCAGCACCATCTTCTGCGAGGGCTCCACCTGCTTCAGATTCAGCTTCCAATAGATCGTGTTCAGCGTATTGTACAGAAAATGCGGGTCCATCTGCGCCGACAACGCTTTGATTTCCGCAGCCCGCTTGTTCTCCTCGGCTTCGGTTACCTCCTGAATCAGCACTACGATCTGCTCCAGCATCCGGTTGAAGCGGAAGCCGACCTGGGCCAGCTCATCCCCGCTTCCGCTCTCAAACCGTGCAGACAGGTCGTTGCTCTCCACTTTTTTCATTACCTTCATAAGTCCCTGGAGCGGCCCCAGCAGATACCGTGTAAACGCGCCGGAGATAAACAGCGTTACTGTGAACACCGCCAGCGCAACGAAGACCAGCATCCATTTGACATAGATCATATCCTTCAGCACAGCGGCTTTGGACTGGATCGTAGTCATCGTCCAATCCGTGATTCCCAAATGGGCATAATTGAGCAGATAGGATTCACCTCCGATCTCAAAAGAATCATGATCAGCCGTGCTGCGCTCCAGCATTTCCGTCAGATGGCCGCTCTCCACCGCCTTCTTGATCAGCGGGTCCTTCACGGAGTATACGGGCAGACCCTCAGCGTTCAGCAGGAAGCTCTCCGCACCGCCCCCGCTATCCCCCCGGACCAGCTTGCGGAACCCGTCCTCACGGATATTGACCACAATATAGACGCCGCTGACCGGTGTATCAAAGATCGGCTCCAGAATCAGAGACAGCACACGGTCCTTGCCGGAGAACAGCATGTCCTCATGGCCCTCCACCCACAGGTTCTTTTTCTCCTGTTCGATGCTTTCATAGAGGAAGGTGTCCTGAAAAGCGGTAAGCCGGTTACGGTTCATCGAGAGCGGGTAGAAATCGCCGACCGGCGTAGAGACAAAGATCGACTGGATCAGCGGTTCAGCAATCCTCGCCTGCGAGAAAACGTTATCAAGATCATTCAAATGCGTGTAGTACCTGCTGCTGTCCCCGGCCACAACATCCTTCATCATGTCATGAAAAGGCTGGCTGATCATAAACGTCATCATAATGAGCATCAGCTTGTTCAGCTTCTCGTCGACAATCTGCGCCGACTTGACCACGGTATCCTGGGTAAGCTTAAGCGCATTTTTCTCCAGAATCGCCGCCGATATGGAGTAGGACAGCCCTCCGGTCATCAGCACCGACAGCAGGATTACAGCCAGAAATGCAGTTTTGAGCTTGCTGCGGAATGATTGCTTGCGGAAAACTTCCAAATGTCCTCACGCCTTCCTGTAGATTCGTTGCCAGAGTTGTTTCTGTATGCTTTGATTATGTCACCCGGGGCCCTAATCCGACAATGACCGGCCGTTAGAATAGTGACTTTACCGCCTGTCCACAATAGGTTGACCGCCCTCGCAAAAAGGTGCACAAAAAGCCAGCAGGAACGCGTGAAACGCGGTTTCCTGCTGGCTGTGTTGTTGTTATAGGCGGTTATAGGCGATCATCTGTGTTGCATCTGTGTTGCATCTGCGAAAGTCTGGTAAGCAACATTTCAGCAGCGGGAATTACACCCGGTAAATCACTCTAATCCAGTGCTAATATACCATTAAGAGGAAATTATCCCTCTAATTTTTGGCGAATTAGCTTTTATTCTTCTAATGCCAGATTTAGCGGGTGCATTTCCCTATAATTACTCCCGTTGTGTGATCGGCGTAAAATCAGCGGGCGTATTTCCCGTTAGCTCTTACTACCTATTATACCGCCGGGAACCAGGCGTCAGAGGCCAGAAGTCAGGAGCCAAAAGCCAATTCGGTGCGATCCCGCAGGCCTCATCAGATTACTAAAGTAGTCGCAGTAGAAATCATTAGAGGATTAAGGTGAAGCTACAGCTGAATCAGTTGGTCTACCTTCACCGGCAGCCCGGTGGCCATGGAGCGGTTGGCGGCGATTCCTGTCATGATCGACCAGGCTCCATCCATATGGGAGGCTGCACGCCGAAACCGGTCCTCGGCGTGCCGTTCAAAAATATCCCGCAGCATCACCGGGTCGCCTCCCCCGTGACCGCCGATGCCTTCCTCAATCTCCACTTCATACGGTGCAGCAAATTGCGGATAGACAGTAATCTGCTTATCTTTTACCGCCCCCTCCAGTTCCTTGCCGCCTCCGGCATTGACATAGGATTGTTCTACGACCTTGACCTCCAGCCGCCCCTTGGTGCCGTTGAACACTACATTGAAGCCCTCCCACGGCAGATAAGCATTAAGCGAATAGTTCATAATCGTCTTATTCTTGTATTTGACCATTACACCCATCGTATCCTCAATGCTGATGTTATCTCCGAACACGCTCTGGTCACGCAAATACCCGTCTTCCTGCTCAGTATCCAAATACATCCGTTTCAGCTGCTCGTTATCTTTGAGATGGAGGGCAAACGGATCATTCTGCGCTGCTGCGCTGCCGTGCACCCGCTGATAAAATTCGGTTACTCCCCGGTTCTCGGCATTTTCCCGGCCATAAAAGCGCAAATCGCCCATTGCAAATACTGTATCCGGCTTAGAGTCCAGCCAAAAGTTCATGAGATCGAAATGGTGGGTAGACTTGTGAACCAGCAGGCCGCCGCTGTTGCGCTTATCGCGGTGCCATCTGCGGAAATAGTCCGCACCATGCTGTGTATTCAGCAGCCACTCGAAGTTGACAGACAGCACTTCACCAATAGTCCCTTCCATCAAGAGCTCGCGGATTTTGGTATTATGCGGTGCATAGCGGTAGTTGAAGGTCACCCGCAGCTTCTGCCCGGTGCGTTCGATCGCCTCAAGAATCTCCTGGCATTTCTCTACGTCCGTCGTCATCGGCTTCTCCGAGATCACATCACAGCCAAGCTCCATGGCGCGGATGATATAGCGGTGATGTGTGCGGTCAATGCTGGTTACAATCACGGCATCGGGCTGCGTTTCCGCAATCATCCGGTCAAATTCATGCGCCTTGTAGACAGGAACCTCATGGTATCCGTATTTCTCCACCAGCAGGGTGTTGGCATAAGCCATTCTTGCCGCGTTTACATCACAGAAGCCGACGATTTCAGCCGTCTCCCGGTAGTTTCTCGTGATCTCCCCGTAAAAAAACTCCGCCCGGCCGCCGGTACCGACAAATGCATACTTTTTGCTGATCATTATTATCACTCCATCGCCATTGATTTGGTTGCGCTTTCTGAATATAGTGTATAGTATAAAATACATCTATTTCTAAGCATTATTTAGCATTTTTTAGGGATACTATGCATATTTTAGCTTCTTATAGAGGAGGCGCGTGAAAAATGGAACCCCTTTTCATGATTGAACAAATTAAAAGGGCCGGAGCCTTCAGTATGGATTCCGACCATTATCACGACAGCTATGAAATTTATTATCTGCTTGCGGGAGAGCGCAATTATTACATCAACAATCTGGTATATGCGCTGCGCAGCGGCGATCTGATCTTTATTAACCGCAACGAGCTTCACAGGACTGTAGCCAAAGGAACAAGCCGCCATGAGCGGATCCTGATCAATTTCCGGCATGACTTTGTTAACAGGCTGATGGAGCAACTCCAGCTGGAGCTGCCCTTTTTCAGTGGACAATGCCTGCTGCTGCGCCCTGATGCGCATGAACAGGGGATGATCGAAAACCTTCTTTTCGCCATGCTGGAGGAACAGAAGGCGGAGCGGGCGCAGCACATCCCCTTTATGCAGACCCTGCTGTTGCAGCTGCTCATCGGGATGAACCGGATCCGGGAGCGGGCTCCGGACAGCATCGTTCCGGTGAACAATGACAAACAGCGCAAAACCTATGAGATTATCGAATATTTACAGACCCATTACGCCGAGAAGCTGACGATAACGGAGCTGGCGGATACCTTTTTTATCAGCAGCACCTATCTCTGCCGCCTATTTAAGCAAACCACCGGCTTCACCATTGTCGAGTACCTCAATACGGTCCGTGTCCAGGAGGCGCAGCGCCGTTTGCGGGATACGAATGACAGAGTCACAAAGATTGCCGAGGAGACCGGTTTTGACAGCATCGCCCACTTCGGGCGTGTGTTTAAACAAATTGTTAAACGCTCGCCTTTGCAATACCGCAAGCAAAACCGCTGATGTCATTTGTATCCCCAAGAATAGCGGGAGCCGCCGCCAATCCAAAACGCACAAAACAATATCTGTCCTGATACACATGGATGTCCGGTTTCAAATCCTTGTCTGTCCAGCCCGGCTTATCCCTGTAGCTGTCCGGTCCTACCTTGTATACTTCGCCTTTAATATGATGGTGGGGTCCCAGCAGATTGCGGCAGCTGCCGGTCAGCACCAGTACAATTTCATTTACTCCGGGCTGCAAATAAGCGGTAATATCAGCTTCATACGGTTCCCACAGGAAGGTTCGTACCTCGGCCCTGTTAATGAACAGCTTGGTTACAACCGCATCCGGTGCAGAGTGAAACTGAAAGGTCCATTGAGCTCCGGTTGCTTCTTCTCCCCCCAGTTCAAACGTCTGAAATAAATGAATGCTTCCCGCGAAGAACGGAAATCCCTGCTGTGCGAGATCGCCGGTGCATGCCCGCTCTGGAGCTTCAGTCAGTGTAAAGGGTCCTCCGGTCCATAGCGCCCTGCGTTCGGTCTCTTCAAAAAGCTCCGCAGCTTCCACACCGAAGGAGCCCAGCAGATAGATGCTTTCTATTTCCTGGTCCAGCGTCAGATTGTTCCCTTCGGCTTCAAATTGCTTGGCCCGCTCCAGCTTGTCGTTGAGCTCGGCAGAATGCCTGAACATCCCCTTCAGGGTAATGACATTGCTGCCCCGGATGGCCAACCCTACTATATCAATCTTCTGCAGGGAAGAATCCCTCCACCAGCCGCAGCTTACACTGGAGACTGCACTTCCGTTCAACAGGATTTCCATTTCCTCAGGCTGTTCAAGCACCAGATACAGCTCCCGCGGACGCTTAGGATCAAAGGCCACCTGAAAAACAAATTCCAATTCAAACGCAACAGACCGGTCATAAGCCAACAACTGCTCCTGTATGAAAATCACCGGCTGCGTTTTCGACCATGCTCCGCCTTCCACCCGCAGCCGGGCGGAGTCCAGCGTTAAGCTGTTAAGATCCGCATAGGCAATATCCCACTCCGGGGCGAGTTCCAGCCGTGTGCATGCTTCCACTCTGCTAGGCGGATACGGCAGCTCTGTTTCTTCTGTTATTTCCTCTTCCACCGTTGAACCTAATTTCCCAGCCGCAACAGTTGCTTCCGGCAACGGATCGAGCTTCAGCATGTAGGAACCTCCGGCATACAGCGGTAGCCGCAGCCGGACACTATCCTCCCGGACCTCCTGTCTGAGCGCGTGAAGGCTCCCCGTCTCCAGATCAATCAGTGAAACGGTGCCGGGCCTGGACACTTCCATATGCAACATCGGATAGGACTTCTCACCGGAATTCACGATATAACAGAGCACCGCGCCCTCCAGTTCCAGTGTCCGCACATTAAGCGTATCCACCGCAATTGCCGTTCCGTCTTCCTCCGTAATGTGCAGGAACGGCCGGGAAGCAGAGGATACGGCGTGGCTAATCTCATCACGGCTCCATCCGGGATGGACCGCAGCCTGCATGAGGTCTGCAAGCCCGCCATCAGGCTCCCCGTTCACCAGCACAGGATAGGGGTCGAAGGCTATCAAGTGGCCGCCTTGGGAGACGAACTGCTCCAGCAGCTGAGCAGTTGCCGTATCCAGCGTGAGGCTTGGCGGAACAATGACCACGCGGTATGCTGCCTCACCAACCCACAAACAGCCGCCGCTGACCCGGCCATGGCCGGCAAGGATGCTTTCGCTGCCGTAATCATGCTCGATCAGGCTCTGGCACAGCCACCGGGACAGCTGCGCGAATGCCTCATGAAAGGGAATCACCGCCGAAGAGTCAGCACCGCGCTGCAGGGTCCAGGCTGTGCGCACCGGATGCAGCAGCAGCACCTCCGCCCGGCCTTTGCCCTCCGCCAGCAGCAGGGACAGCCGGGCGAAGTAGTCATTAAAGCCCTTGTAGCCCTCCCACCAGGGCTGCTGGTAGTACAAGGAAGGCGGGTAGTCCCGCTTCCGCAGGCCCCGCAGCGTATAGCCCTGCAAATGCTGGCACATCAGATTAATGCCGTGCACGAACTGCCATTCCCCGATCCTCCGCAGATCGGCGAAGCTGATGTTCCAGCCCGAGCACCCGTAGCTCTCAGTGATCGCGCGTTTTTTGCCCAGCTGACGGGCCACCGAGCTCACCTGCTTCGGCACCAGGGCATCACTGCCGACGAACCGGCCCAGCCAGTCGCATCCGGGAATTTGCAAATGCTCATAGAAGGCCATGGGATCGCCGACAGAGGTCACCTGATGCATCAGTTCCTGCTCATCGACAACATGTCCCGTCGCTGACCAGCCTTTATCCGCACACCAATCGCCGATTTGTTTAGCATACGCCTGGGTGAACATAAAGGTCACAGTTTCCCAATAGTCATAGCGGGCTTTGCGGCAGCCTTCCGTTTCCAGGAACAAGGCGGGAAGAATCTCCTTCACATCATAACCCCAGCGGGAGGCGAAGCGCTCCTCCAGCTCGAAGGACCAGGGAAGTCCGCCGCGGCCAAACTGCGGTTCGTCGGTGAACACACCGTGTAGCTCCGCCCCGTAATCTGCGCCAAATTGCTCCCAATACCGTTCGTAGGTCGTCGTGATAAATTCCTGTACAGCCATTTCACTAAGCGTATCTGTATAATACGGATTCACCTCATAGCAGATGCGCAGATCGGCATTCGCCTCCTCATCCGCAGCCAGAAGAATGTACCCCTGCCCTTCTGCTCCACGGGCATAACAGGCAATCATCCGCTCCGCCGCACTCTGGAAGGGAGCCTGCTCATAAACCAGCTTCTTCTGCTGGTAAGTCAGTCCCTTGGCTGGAACCTCTCCCCCCGCGAAGCCGCTGGGCCAGCCGTTCTCATCATAGAACCAGGCGTGCATCCCCAGCTCACGGCTCTTCTCAATGGAGATACGGATGGCGTCCATCCATTCCTCACTCATGTAAGGCGTCTGCAGCCCGCCGCGGGCATGCATGAAAAAACCGCCAATGCCGACTTTATGCATCTCTTCAATCTGCCGCTCCAACTCCTTCTTCTCCAGCCTGTCATTCCAGGACCAGAGGGGAAGCGGGCGGTACTCCGCCGGTGGATTCTCCAGATGATTCCATATCTTCGTCATCGGCCAATCAGCCTTTCAAGCAGAGCGCAATCAGATCATCCACATGCGCGGTTGCCAGACATTCAATCGTGTCCGCTGAGCCGTAGTAGATTTTGACCTCGCCGCTCTCTTCCAGAATCATCCCGCCCGGAAAAATAACATTATTGCGGAAACCTCCGTCGGTTTCATAACTGGCCTCCGGCGCCAGCAAAGGTTCCTTGCTCATGCCGATAATCCGCTTCGGGTTCTCCAGATCAAGCAGCATGATGCCTGCCGTATACCGTTTCTTCCAGGTAGGCTCCCAGCCATGCTTTCCGCGGGAAGGATCCACATCCACCGCATGGAAGGTCGTCAGCCAGCCTTTGTCCGTCTTCACCGGAGGCGCAGCCGGTCCCACCTTGTCATTGGCGAATGGCACATGCTCTACCCCAAAGAGCAGATCGGCATTCCCCCAGTATTTCAAATCGGGGGATTCAGCAATCCAGGTGTCAAAACGGTCCTTGCCACCCCGGCTGTACACGGTGAAGGGGCGTTCCAGGCGGACATAGTTTCCGCCGATCTTCTCGGGGAACAGCACCATATTGCGCAAATCCGGCGACGACAGGCTGAGGATCTCAAATTCCTCAAAGTCATCCGTCACCGCAATGCCGCCACGGATGCCATGCTTCGTATCCACCGCAAAACACATATAGCAGCGTCCGTCAATGACGGTTAGCCGGGGATCATAGGCCCGGATGATTTCCTCATCATGCAGCCTGAAGCATTTCTTCGGACTGGCCTCCCAGTGGATGCCGTCCTCGCTGAAGGCAATCCCGAGGTCTGTCGTATGATGCGGCTCAATGGTCTGATTGCTCAGGGAACCATAGTCATTTCGGAAGACCATCACATACTTGCCTTTGAATTTGGTCACTCCAGCGTTGAATACAAGTGCGGTAGGATAGGGTACACGCGCAGCATCGAGCACCGGATTGCCGGGGTAGCGCTGAATCAGCGGACTGGATGTAAGGATTGTTGGTACCTGAACTGTCATAATGTAAACCTCCTGGTTGTTGCTTGATGTATCAAAAGTAGTATTAAACACATTGTTAGACGTAGTTTCGAGATAGTACCATTTGTCCGGAAGGAATGCTCCTATCCTTTCAGGGACCCCGCCGTCATCTGCATAAAGGACTTGTTGGCGAACACATAGGCCACCAGAATCGGTAGAATGGACAAGCAGGCCCCCGCCATCATATAGTGGGTCTGCGAAGCGGCGGAAATGCCGTATTTAAGGTTGGCCAGGCCGACAGTCAACGTTTGCAGTTCCGGCTTCGTCATCGTGAATACAAGCGGCAGCAGATATTCATTCCAGGCGCCGCGGAAGGTGAACAACGCGCCGACGCCGAGGCCGGGGCCAAGCAGCGGCAGGATGATGGTCCAGAAGGTGCGGCCAAGCGAGCTGCCGTCGATCCGCGCGGCCTCATCCAGCTCCCGGGGAATGCCCTTCATAAAGCTGAGCAGGATAAAGAAGATTGAAGCATGCGCGGAAATTAGGATCAGTATGACTCCCCATAAGGAGCTGTGCAGATGCAGCTTCACCATCAGATCGAACTGCGGGCGCAGCACTACCGCGCCGACGGCAACAAACATCGTGAACGACTGCATACCGATATAGATCCTCTTGCCGAAAAACTCCAGACGGTCCACCACATAAGCTGCCATGGAGGAGACCACCAGAGTGCCCACTACCACCGAGAGGGACACAATTAGACTGTTCATCGTATACGTGGAGAAATTAGCTTGCTTCCAGGCCTCCAGGTAGTTAGAAAACTGCCATTTGCTTGGCAGGAAGGTCGCACCCGTAGTCAGCTCACTGTTCGTTTTGAACGAGCCGAGAATAGTGATTACGACAGGAATTAAAGTAATAAAGGCGAACACCAGCAAAAAGCACCATAATGACGTCTTTCCCAATACCGTTTTGGTTCTCATGTCACATCTCTCCTCAATCGATCCGATTCATTCGCCGGGACGCATAGAAATAAATGATGGAAATCATCCCTACGATAAGCGCAGAAACGAACGCGACTGCACTGCCGTATCCAAACTCCTGCACCTGGGTTGAGGCTGCGCCGCCGCCGACAGGAAAGAACAGCTTATACAAGTACAGGAACATCACTTCCGTCTTGCCCGCAGGTCCGCCTTCCGTCAGCACCATAATGCTCTCATAGCCCTTCAGTGCATTGATGATCGCCAGCATAATGACCATCTGCAGGACCGGACCGAGCATCGGCAGAGTAATGAACCGGAACTGCTGTATTTTATTGGCTCCATCCAAAGAGGAGCTCTCATAAACATCCTCGGGTATATTCTGCAGTCCGGCCAGAAACAGCAGCATGTAATTGCCCACCGCGCCCCACACAGCGACAAGAATGACCGTAAGCATGGCATGTTTCGGACCGAGCCAGTCAATGCCGGAGGATGTAATGTTAAATTTGATCAGGAACTGGTTAAGAATTCCGTTGTAAGAATTGAATATGGTAAAAAAGACCACGGCCATGACAGCCGTACTGATCACCGTAGGCATGAAAAAGATAGCCCGAAGTACCTGTCTGCCTCTGAGTTTGCGGTTCAGAATCGCAGCCAGCAGCAATGAAAGCGGGATGGAGAGCAGCAGCTTGCCTCCCGCATATACAAAAGTGTTGACAACCGAGTCCCAAAACTGGGTATCCTGCAGAATCCGGGTAAAATTATCTAAACCGATAAAGCGGGCCGTTCCATAACCTTTGTAATTGTAGAACATATAGCGGAATGCCCAGGCAATCGGATAGATGCCCAGCACCAGTGTGAGCAGTGCGCTGGGCAGCAGATAGCTGTAAGCAAAAACAGCGTTTTTGGTTTTGCGCATAGGATCTCTTCAGACTCCTTTCCTGTCTTGCTGTATATAGATAAGGATGGGGAGAGCCTCCCCCTCCTTATCCGATCTCTACATCTTCATGGCGTTGGACTTACTTGGCGAATTTCCCGCCAAGCTGAGCCGGGTCAAAACCAGCGTCCGGTTCGGCTTTCAGACCGTCGTTCTTCATCGCATCGTCAAGCGCCGCATTGTACCGTTTGTTCAGATCTGTGATGATAGCATCCAGATCGCCGCCGTTCAGCATGTACTTGAAGAACGCGTCATCCGATTTCATGCCCTCCGGCGCAACAGTAGGATAGACCGGCCATACACCGTCATATTTATTTGGCAGGAAGCCTTCGATTCCGTTGACCTCCGGCGTCTTTGCTGCGGCGCTGATGGAAGGCACCATCGAGATACCGTAGCCGTTTTCCTGATACGCTGTAAGCATCTGATCGCTGTACATGAATTCCATGAACTTCCATGCGGCATCCTTATGCTCCGATTTGGAGCTCAGCGCAAGCCATTGTCCACCGAGGAAACCGGAAGCCCCCTTCACATTGCCGTCAATCGTTGGAGCGGGAGCCGCAGCCCAGTCGATTTTGGCCGGAAACTGTTTGCTATATACGCCAGGCTCCGAGGAGAAGCTCAGATACATTCCGATCTTGCCTTCGGCAAACTGTGCCCGCAGCGGGTCAATATCCAGCGACTCAACACCCGGCAGCATGCTCCCGTTATCCTTGATTTGCTTGAAAGCTTCAATGATCGGCTTGAAGCCGCTGAAGTCAAACCTGGCCGTCTTGAAGTCATACCCGAACCCGCCATAACCGCTCATTTCAGCAATGACCCGTGAAGAGCGTCCAAGCGCACTGGGTGGATTCTTAAAGTTCTGGGCGAAGCCATACGCACCATCCGCTTTCCCCGCTTCGGTCAGCTTTTTGGCGGTGTCCACCAATTCCTGCAGGGTCGTTGGCGGGTTCTGGATGCCTGCTTTGGCGAACAGGTCTTTGTTATAGATGAGACGCATCGTCGTTCCATAGTTGGGAAGGCTGTAGCGCTTGCCGTCAAATGTGTTCAGATCGACCATTTCCGGAAATTTCGCTTTCAACTCCTCACTCAGGTACTCGTCAATCGGAGCCAGATACTCCTTTTTATAAAAGGTGCCAATCGTATTCTCCTTCACCCGGATGATGTCCGGGGCGTCGGAGGTCTGGAATGAAAGATCTAGTGCGGTATCGAAATCATCACCCTTGACGACCAGTTCCACCTCGATGCCGTCGGTGTTCGTTTCATTAAACTCGGCCACCTTTTCTTTCACAAATTCGGCGTCATGGCGGTCTCCCGTCCAATAGCTGATTTTGGTCTTTTCTCCCGGTGCTGATCCGCCTGTCTCTCCGGATTTATCCGTGGTATCGGAATTGCCGCATGCGGTCAGGCCGAATGCCAATACTACGCTTGATGCAGTCAGAAGCAGTTGTTTCCTCATTGCTGTTAGCCCCCTTATATTTCAATACTGATTCCCTACACCTTGATTATAGGGCAGCTCCATAATCTGCATAATGCGGGTAAGCCCACATTAAGGGCAGCTTTCTGCTGAAATAATGCCAAACGGGGATGAGTCTCTGCTGTTTAAGCAGATCGTTCATCCCCGTGGTGTTGACAGATATGTTGAGGCCAGGTCACGCTAGCAGACGCGATTCACCCGGCATCAACCTTTGCCCAGATAAGATATTTTAAACTCCGAAGGTGTCATATCGGTGGACTTCTTGAACACCTCACTGAAATAGCGGCGGTGCTCGTAGCCCAGCTCTATGGCGATTTCCTGCACCTGCATGCCTTCAATCAGCATACTTTTAGCCTTCTCCATCTTTTCATGCGTGACAAACTGCTGAAAGGAAATGCCCGCTACCTTCTTGAACAGGTTAGAGAAATATCCCTGGCTCAAATTGATCTGCTTCGCCACCTGCTCCAGTGTCAGGCTGGTATGGAGATTGGCACAGATATACGCTTTTGCCCGATGAATAATCAGAGTGGACTCCATGGAACGCTCCTCTTCAATCCAGCGGCAGCCTTCCGCACACAACCCTTCCAGCAGCGTGCGTATCTCCTGCAGAGAAGGGGAATGCCGGTTCCTCAGCCAGTTCACCTGCTGCTCTAGTGGCTGAACCTTCTCGTAGGGGAACAATTCCAGCATAACCCGGGAGATTTTGAACGCCAGCTCATAACCGATATTCTCTACGTACTGCGGCTCGGGCAGCGGGTCCAACTGCAGCAGCTCGTCAAAAATATGCTGCAGCACCTGCTGGCTTTTGTCGCGGTTGCCCGAACGAAGCGCGAACAGAAATTCCTGTTCAGCGGCAACGGAATAATTGTTCACGGACCGGGGTTTATGGACGATACTGGAATAACTGTACACAGCATTTCCGTCTGTATAGAAATGATAAGCCAGCGCGCTGAGCGCCTGTGCGTAGGAATCCGCAAGCTCATGTACCGTTGATACGCAAAGACCCGTTCCTATCGAGATCGTACACCGGGAATACCGGCTGATATTGGTACAGCAAGCCTCCGCAATCTGCTCGGCAGTACCGGGATCCTCCCCGTTCATCACGCAAACGTAACGGTTCGTTGCCTCCCGGAAGATAATCCCCCGCGTCCGGGAGCGTATCGTCTCCTCCAGTATATTTTGCAGGATGAAGCGGACAAGCTCAATCTCCTGCACCGGCTGGCTGCCAAACTTCTCGGCAAAATGATCAATCTCCGCGATAAATACGATGAAATTCTCCTGATTCAGCGGAATCCCCAAATACTCCCAGCGCGATTTCGCGCTATGTTCCGTGGTCTGATGCTGCATCAGAAAGGTCAGATACTCCTGGCGGAGAATCGGCAGGCTTTCTTTGATTTTGGCTTCCATTTCCCTGATTTTCTCCTGCTCCTCACGCTCCTGCAGGCATATCGCCTTGGCCTTCAGCACCACATTCACAATCTCTTCGAGTGAAAACGGCTTTTTGACAAAATCCATCGCCCCGAGGCGGATCGCCTGCTGCGCATAAGAAAACTCTGAATATGCGCTGAGGATGATGATTTTGCACTGGGGCGCAAATTCCAGGATTGCCCGGGTCATCTCAAGCCCGTCCATGCGCGGCATCCGGATGTCCGTAAGCACGATATCGGGCATGCACCCGCGGATCATCTGCAGTCCTTCTTCGCCATCAAGCGCTGTCCCCGCCACTTCAATGCCGTGCTTTTGCCAGTCCGGCTTGCGGGCAATCATATCCACCACACTTCGGATATCATCGATAACACAAATTTTGAGTAGCCTAGGCACTCTATATGCCATAGCTTCCTCCCTCCCCCCTCAGCGGGCTGAGCGGTATCCATAAATCAGTGCGGGAGCCAGTGCCCGATTCACCGGACAGCTCCATCCGCGCCTCACCGCCGTAATATAACATCAGCCTATGCCTGATATTGACCAGTGCATAGCCTTTTTTGGAAACTTCACGTTTGTGCATTCCTTGCTCCACCTTCACAACATCCATTCCCTTGCCGTTGTCCTCCACCACAATATGCAGCATGGAATGCTCCGTGGAAATCCGCACTTGAATGACACCGCCCCTTCGGCGGTCCGCAAAGCCGTGCTGGATGCTGTTCTCCACAATCGGCTGCAGCAGGATCTTGGGGACCGGGAAGGACAACAGCTCTTCTTCTCCGATATCAACCTTGTACTGGAACAGATCTTCATAGCATTTTTGCTGGATGGCGCAATACTGCTGCACATGGGAAAGCTCGTCCTCCAGCGGAATCAGATCCTTGCCGCCGCTGAGGCCAAGCTGGAACATTTGCGACAAGGCCAGAATCATCTCGTTTACATCGTCATTTTCACCCATCACCGATTTGCAGTAAATCGTATTCAGCGTATTGTAGAGAAAATGCGGTTCCATCTGGGCTGTCAGCGCCCGGATTTCGGCATGGCGTTTGCCCTCTTCGTTCTGTCGCACATCCTCGATCAGGCTTTTGATTTCGGTCATCATCCGGTTAAACTGGAAGCCAACCTGGGCAATCTCGTCATTATATTTGCTCTCAAAAGACACACTTAGCTGATTCTCCTCCACCCTGCGCATCAGTCTGCTCAGCTTGAAGAGCGGCTTAAGGAGGGCGGCTGTCAGTTTGTTCGAGAAAAACCATGTGGTCAGCAGAAACACCAGAATGACATATAGAATTGTCCGCTGCACACCCTTCAGCTGTCCGAGAAGCTGATCCTTGGACTGTATCCCGGCCAGGATCCAGTTCGGCGCAATTATCGATTGCTTATAATTGACCAGATAATCTTCTCCGTCAAAAGGGTAAAAGAAATTCCCCTCGCTACCAGTGGTGCTGTCACGCAGAAATGCCGGGTCCTTCGGCGGCTCCTCGAGGGTGAACCCGCCGCTCTGCACCACCGCTTCGCCTTCCTTGTTCAGCAGCAGGTATTCCCGGTCATTGCCGGAGCTGTTCTGATTCAGCAGCGAGGTAATCCGGTTCTCCCGGAGGTTGACGACGATGAACACATTCGTAATCGGCGTATGCTCATATATTCCCCGCACCACAAAAGAAACGACACGCTGATTGCCTGTAAACAGCCGGTCGTAATGGGCTTTGGCCCAATAACCGCCGGGATTTTTTTCACTGTTGTCGTACAGCTCCGAGCCGTAAAATGAATGATCTTGCGCCCGCACCTGCGTTGTCGAATAGAAATCGCCGATTGGCGTTGCAATAAGAACGTTCTCAATAATCGGTTCATTGAAGGTGGCCTGGGAGAGTACATACTGCATTTCCGACAAATGGACATAGTAATTTTTCACATCATGAGCTTGAACATCGATCATCATCTGCCTGTAGGCATCACTCAGCATCAGCGATTGTACCGACATGGCCACATCATTCAGTCTGTAATCGAGCAGCTGCATGGTCTTGTCCACCGTTTCCCTGCTGGTCTCAAAGGCGTTGTTCTGAATTTCCTTCCCGGCAATCCGGTAGGTTAACAATCCCATCGCACTGATTGACAGCGTTATCAACAGAATGAAAGAGAACAGCACTCTCTGTTTGATCGATATCTGATAAAATCTGTCGCTAAGCTTCTCCCGGATCAGCCCGCCCCACCTTCTCAGGGATTTCATGGAGGCACCCGCCCCTTCCTACAGCAGAAATTTCGCCAGTTCGCCGGCTAGCAGCCGGTGCCCCCTGTTCATTGGGATGATTCACATAGGACAGCAGATCTTCGAGTTCGCCTCCGCCGTCGATGTAGGTCTGGAAGGCGGCGAAGCTGTCACTTAATCCGACCTTGTATTCTTCAGCGAGCTGCCGGATCTGCCCGGCGTGCTCCAGCAAGGAATGCCAGCTTCGTTTCCTGTACCATACGACCGATCCCAGGTGGGTGTCAACAGGATGACTTTGGTTCCTTGTTCAAGAGAGGCTTCGATCATCGCTTTCCACGAATCGGCAGCAGCGTCCAGTCCAATGCCTCGGTCATTCAATCCATAATCAGCAAATGGGGATAAGCATGAAAGGTATCAACAATGGGGGTGGCAAAATATCCAGACGGCACACTGTGTCCGTGGCATACAATATTTAAAGTCCGGTTCTCCGGCCATTGCCGTTTCAGTTCCTTCTTCTCCTTCAGTAATAACAACCTGGAAAATCAGTGATTTCTCGCATTACCCATCTTACTCCACATTCTTTTGAGGTCAACATAAAAAGAATACCATTGTTGTTTCCTCTTTATTTCATACAATTGGAAATCACTGCACCTATTGAACGTTGAGAAAAATAAATGTCCAGCTTCCCAAAAAAATAGAGCATACCGTCCTATGCGGACAACAGCTCTATTTCACGGGCAAAACTTCTTCTGAGCAGGCCTAGCATATCCCGCTCTTCTCCACAACCTTCAGCCACTCCCTAGCAATCAGATCATGCCCGGCAGTCGTCGGGTGAACGCCATCCCACAACCAATAGGCAGCATCCGTTCTTTGCGCTGCTGCGTTGAAAGCTTCCTGCAGCGGAACATGCACGGTGCCGAACTCCTGTGAAAGCTCGCGGACAACCCCCTGATAATGGCTGATCCATTTGGACCATCCACTCCAGTCTTCCGCGGGTGCTCCGGTATTCAGGATAAACGGCTCGACCAGCACCAGCTTCGTATCCGGCAGCACTTCGCGCGTCTCTTCCAGCACATGGCGGTAAGCACGTTCGTAGCGGTCGGTGCAGCCGCCCGGCTCGCCCTTCATCATTCTCCAAATATCGTTGACCCCGATCAGGATGCTGAGAATATCCGGCTGCAGATAGAACGCATCCTCATTCCAACGGGCATACAGATCGGAGATCCGGTCACCGCTCACTCCGCGGTTGTAGAACATAGGCTGCTGCTCAGCCAGCTCATTGCCCAGCTTGCCGCCAATGATGTAGGCATAGCCATGCCCCAGAATATGATTGGGATCGTTATCGCGGCCACGGTTGCCGTCGGTGATGGAATCTCCCTGAAACAGAATAACTGTGTTTGGCTTAGCAAATGAAATAGACATCCAGTTCACCCTTCAACTATTATAATTAGATAGATTTGGCACTATCTATGATTCTACCGTAATTGAAGCTAATTCTTCAATGATTTGTGATGCCGTCCAGCTATGTGGTAGAATTTAACAAATGACATGAAGGGAGATGGAATCCAAATGAAGTATAGAAGATTAGGCAATACAGGCCTTAAGGTCAGTGAGATCGGCCTGGGCAGCTGGCTTACTTACGGAACAGCCGCAGAGCAGAAAGCAGCGGATGCCTGCGTGGCTAAAGCATTTGAATGTGGTATCAATTTCTTCGATACCGCCAATGCCTACAACCGCGGGGAAGGCGAGAAGGCGATTGGCGCAGCTCTCCGCTCCTACCAGCGGTCGGATTATGTGCTCAGCACCAAGGTGTTTTTCCCGATGGGAGATGGGGTGAACGACCGGGGGCTTTCCCGCAAGCATATTATGGAGCAATGCGAGGCCAGCCTGAAGCGTCTCGGAACCGATTACATTGATGTGTATTTCTGCCACCGCTTTGACAAGGATACGCCGGTGGAAGAAACCTTGCGCGCGCTGGATGATCTTACAGCCCAAGGTAAAATCCTCTATTCCGCAGTCAGCGAATGGAGCGCGGCGCAGATCGCCCGTGCCGGA
Organism: Paenibacillus sp. FSL L8-0340; assembly: GCF_038593145.1. Lineage (NCBI taxonomy): Bacteria > Bacillati > Bacillota > Bacilli > Caryophanales > Paenibacillaceae > Paenibacillus > Paenibacillus sp. FSL L8-0340. The sequence goes on along the minus strand of NZ_CP151967.1, from coordinate 1,801,084 downwards.
GGCATCAGCCGCAGGCTGAATCTCCGCCCGCTGGCCTCCAATCAGCCGATCTACAATATGTTCGAGCGTTATATCGAAGAAGAGGTGCTTGAGATATCGGGACAGGAAGGACTGGGACAAGTCGTCTTCTCGCCGCTCGCCCAGGGTATTCTGACCGGCAAATACAAGCCGGGACAACAGCCTCCGGCCGGGACACGCGGCGCAGACGATTCAGTGAACGGCGTCATCCGCAGCTATCTGCGCGACGATGTCCTTGGCGTCGTTGCCCAGTTGGATGACCTGGCGGCCAGCCTCGGCCTGAAGCTCTCACAGCTGGCGCTGGCCTGGGTACTCCGCCAGCCAGGTGTCAGCTCTGCACTGATCGGAGCCAGCAAGCCAGGCCAGGTTGAAGAGAATGCGCAGGCCTCCGGCATTCTTCTCCAGCAGGAAACGCTGGAGACCATCGACGGCCTGCTCCGCCAGGTGGCCGGTTTCGCACCGGCGAGATAGGGAAGCTGAGCGAGAAATAGAAGGATAAATTACAGCGTGAAGCATATAAATTATTTTTCCAAAAAAGGACTGTCTTACCCGCAGAGTTTTCTACGGAAGAGACAGTCCTTTCCATACTAATAGTGAACAGGCATCAAGCTGCCTTTCTTTTCATTCATCCGTCCTGCCCCGCTGATTAGTGTTTTATACTTCTTTTCGTCCTCTATAGTGGCCAGATGCCTGCATTCTTCAAATAATCTCACGCACCGGAGAACACATGCATCACCATTTATTTTAGCGGAATACTCCAATGCCTTTAACGTATAATGAATAGCCGACTCATATCGTTGTGCATTAAAGTAATAGGCGGCCACCTCACAGAGAAGGTCTGTATATTCATCCCAGGTAACCCTTGAATTAATAATGCCGATTCGGCTCCGCAGCTCTTTGAAATCCAGCTGATCCTTAAAACGTTCGATAATTCCATCCACATTGAACTGATAGCGGTTGGCGGCCTGCATAATTTTCATTAAAGCCGGAAGAATTTCATTTTCCCGGGCCGCAATGAACTCGACATACTCTGTAAGCACATCCATTTGACCAGCCATTAACCGATGGAGATACGAATTAGCAATCGCCCATTCCTGAAACTGCGCCTTCACCTCCCGGACTTTATCCGTGTCCTCACGCACCCAGGCGGAGTCCGCGTAGAGTGAAGCATAATGCAAAGCCCGTTCGTATTCGCCACGTTCATGGCATACCGCCGAACGGAGCAGATAAGCGTAAAGGATGTAGAAGCAGATTGGTCTTGCCGGTTCCTTACGCGTCTCACGCTGTTTGGTCACCAGGTATTGATTCTGGTATTGAATGGAGGCTTTGCGCTCCATTTCTTCAGCCAGAACATTCACTTTGCTCCAGCGGTGCAGGGAAATATAAATATTCGCCAGCGCGTGCAGCGCATCAAGCTGATCGGCCTCATCCAGCCGTTCGACAAAATATTCAAATTGCATGGCAGCCTGCAGGTTGATATCCTGATTGTCACCCAAAGCGATCGTGAACAAGCGGTACTGGCAGAGCGCCAGCCGTTCGGAATGCTGATACTTCTCGCTCTCCGCTACGCCTTCATACAGCAGCGCCGCAGCTTCTTTTTTGTCATTCCTGTAAAATTCCTCTGCCGTGTCAAACAGCGCTTGAGCATAGGAGATATTATCCATCAGATTATGTACCACTTGCCGGATGCATTCCAGCTTGTCCAGCTCGGCGCAGCGGTGCAGAAACGGGCCCAGCCGCCGCCAGTCCGGCGTGGAATGAATAATGCATTCATCTATATACATTTCATAAAACGCACCTTCAGGCAGACCCATTCCGGCAGTTATCCGGTCCAGCTGCTGCATTGCAATCGGGCGGTTGCCATTGATAATGCTGCTGAGCGTTCCGGAGTTGACAGCGGATATTCCAGCAAATTGATTAATGGTTTTGCCTTCCCTTTTGAGAAAAGCGTCCAGTTCCCCTTGGATCGTAATCTTAGGCTCCAAACAAACTCCACCTCTCAAATCCAATTATTTGAACAATAATCCAGATATTCCTACATAATAGGTGTAAATATTACATAGGTCAACATCCATTGGCACGTTCAAAAGTGGTTGACAGATGGAAATAAAAGCTCTTATCTTCTAATTCCTTACATCAAGAGATCAGCTTGGACTTCTCAGCCTGTTCTGCGGCTTTGCTGATAAAGCGTTCAAGCGGTTTCTGCAGCGTAAGCCCCAGCAGTAATGCCAGCACGCCGAAAAGCAGCAGAGCCAACGCATCCCGGAGGACCACCTCAGGAAGCCCCCCCCAACCGCTTCCCGCAGCAGACTGATCGCATAGGTAAACGGCATAAAAGGATTCAGGATTTGAAAGAAATGCCCTGAAGCTTTTCCCCTGCAGCTCCGCCCCTTTGTCCAGACTGGCCACGGCGATTTTGATGCCGGAGGTGTTGCTGTAGGGGTCCCATACTGCAGCTACATTTACCCAATCATTCACAGAGGGCAGCACAATAAGCGCTGCAATCAGCAGCACCGCCACCGGAATCCTGAACAAGTTGCGCCAATCATTTAAATAGATCCGCCATATTTCTGCCATCCGCCAGTCACCCCCAAGCCGTTATTTGGATATTTTAATATGTCCCGGCATGAAGCTTTTTACAATCCGCTGCCGTTTATCACATCTTCGGCAGTTCTGATAGACCTTAGCAAAATTTTTGCAACATTTCTTGCTAATTTACGTTAATAGAGGTACATACCCGTTTGAGAACTATAGCGAAGGGTAAAGAGGTATATAGGCTATTCACAAGCCATATTTAAGCCAAGGGGGAAATGAAAAGATGTTATTGAAAAACTCCAAGTATGTACTGCCTTTGCTGGTCCTGCTGTTTCTTTCCCTTGCAACAACGGCAAGCACAGCAGGAACACGTGCGGAAGCACAAAGCGGCGGGCAGATTCAGCATCTCACAGCGTATATTCACGATCTGCAAATCGTAGACGGCAAGCTGATGCTTAATGCGGACGATATCGAATGGTTTGAAGGCGCGGACGCCAACCGGGTGTTCGCCGACCGGGAGCCGGATGGTGCGGCCGAGCTGGGAGGCGCACCGGACGGATATTATATCGTTAACGACAGTGATTTGCTAACCTCTTATCCGGTAGCCGATAATGCCGGCGTAACCATGCAAATCTATGATCATACCGGAACGATCGAGGATCTGGATATCAACTGGAACGAGGGAATTTCTCTACCTCAGTTCCAGAAGGAATTCACCAAGACCGATATTATCGACTTAAGCCAATTTCCATACCATCTCACGATCGAAGACGGTCAAGTAACTTCAATCGTGCAGCAATATATTCCATAACCGTTGTTATAATCGTACAAATTAAGACGGTGTCGCCATCCGGGCAGACACCGTCTTTTTGGTACGCCTTTTTAGCGCGCGACCCATAGTTTTAAGTTGAGAGTTGCAGTACGTATTCGTTTGCTTTTGAGATTGCTGCATTAAGTTTATCTTGTGGTATTGACCATAAAGTTTGCTGATTTATATATTCCAAAGCTTTTACTGTTATTCTCCATATTAATTAAATAATCTTTACCTCCGCAACAAAGTTACCTTTAAATAAATCCCTATAATAGCCAACAATGCATTTTCTGATAAGACATTTTAGATAACCGTCAATGGAAACAAATAATCAAAATTAATTACCGAAGGACCTTCTAAGAAACTTGTAGTTTGACCACACTTCACCTCTCTCACGTTTACCTCTGGTGAAATGATATTGCGTATATTACGCAAAGTTGATACGCTGATATCGAAAATCGATAACAAAAACAAATAATGAGGACGGATTATAGATTATGTATGAGCTTTATAAGAAATAAAATAAGTATGGAGGCAATGATCAGCAATGGACAATGAATTATCACAAAATAAAAGTAAGCCTAGATCGTTAATGGAAGTATTATTGGTTTCCACAAAGCTAGGTTTGACATCCTTCGGCGGTCCCATTGCTCATCTTGGTTATTTTCACAACGAGTATATTAAGCGAAGAAAATGGATGGATGAACGGAGCTACGCCGACTTGGTTGCACTTTGTCAATTTCTTCCTGGACCTGCGAGCAGCCAAGTCGGAATCGGCATTGGGGTCATGCGTGCCGGACTATTGGGAGGATTAGCTGCATGGGTTGGATTTACCCTTCCTTCCGTTATCGCCTTAGTGCTGTTTGCTTTTTTGCTGCAAGGCTTTGATATCGGAAGCGCCGGATGGATCCATGGATTGAAATTAGTCGCGGTGGCAATTGTGGCTCAAGCGATATTAGGTATGGGACAAAAACTTACTCCTGACCGAAATAGAGTAACAATCGCTATATTGGCTGCTGCAATTGCTTTATTATGGCAAACGGCGTTTAGCCAGGTTGCCATTATGATTGTGTCAGGCATAGCGGGTTTGATTCTCTACAAAAATATCAATATTCCTGATCTTCCAAAAGTCCAAGTTCCTATTAAACGTTCGCTCGCTGTAATCTGCCTTGTATTATTTTTCGGCTTATTATTTATATTACCGCTAATAAGAGAAATAACTTCGATTCATTGGTTTGCTTTTTTTGACAGCTTTTATAGGGCTGGATCTCTAGTTTTTGGTGGAGGACACGTTGTCCTTCCTCTTCTCGAAAGAGAAGTAGTACCAACCGGCTGGTTATCAAAGGAGGACTTTCTTGCCGGATATGGTGTTGCCCAAGCTGTGCCAGGACCATTATTTACATTCGCTGCCTACCTGGGAGCCATTATCAATGGTTGGTTAGGGGCTATTGTGGCTACCTTCGCTATATTTTTGCCGGCTTTTTTGTTAGTCGTTGGAGCCTTGCCCTTCTGGGATTCGCTCAGAAGAGTACCGAAGATTCAAGGCGTATTGGTCGGTGTAAATGCTGCCGTGGTAGGCATTTTATTAGCTGCTTTCTATAATCCAATCTGGACAAGTTCAATATTGGCACCTGTTGATTTCGCTCTTGCCTCAATACTTTTTATTATGCTAGTTTTTTGGAAGACACCGCCTTGGATGGTTGTCATTGCAGGAGCTATCGGCGGAATACTCATTAGTTATCTTGAATAAAAAGCAGCCGATCCTTTTGGACGGCTGCCGAGTTGTGTTTGTTCAACTAATGTCTCCCGTTAGGGGTAAAGCGACGTGGCTTTGTTTATAATACTCAATAATTGAAGCATGTGGAATTTCGCCTACCTCTCCTACCAAGGTACGAAAAGCCATGCCGTGTCCAGTAATTATCACCTTTTCAAATTCAAGATATTTGTTAATCACCTTCTCCATGCGGTTCTTCAGTAGTTCTTTGGACTCCCAAGGCTTGGTTACCCCAGGAGGATAGACTCCATGATTAGCATCATAATCATCCCCCAGTTCTTTAAGCCTCTCCAATGAATCATATTCAAATGTTAAGTCAGGTTGCCATTCCCTTAAATCGAATTCAACCATTATTTCTAAACCAAGTTCCTTTGATAAAATAGCGGCCGTTTGAAGTGCTCTTGGGTAAGGGGAAGAGACAACAATTTCAGCTTCTTTTAAACGTTCATCCTTTGCTGTCAAATATACTTGGTTAACCCCTTTATTCGTAAGAGGAACCATGTCCCGGCCATGTCCCTTTAATTTGTAATGTTCATTTATGTCCCATAGAGGTTCACCATGGCGAATGAGATAAAATTGCGTCATTAAAAATCCTCCATACATCCGTTTTTTGTATTAATCTATTCGCTCCCTGTACTACGCAATCCTGCCCCTTAACGAAACGAAAGCAACCCGTTTTTACCGGCTGCTTTCATCAGTTTATTGAACAAAGAGTCTCCTTTAGCCAAATCATGGTTCATTTTAAGCTAACACTTCCCCGTTTGTGGAACGATCACACGCGGAAAGCTTCCTCATTTGTGGCCATTCCACGTTAATGCTTCGGTTATGCGCATAAATTCAAAATCCACTAGATAACTACACGATTTCCGGATTTTATGAGTAAATACACCAACAGCAAAGAGTCCAGGTCCCCCTTGTTATACGGGATTCCTGGACTCTTTGTTGGTTTGCAGTTGCTCAGTTCACAACCTTACTTGCTGCTGTCCTTCACGGGCAGGCCGAAGTTTGGTGTGCCGTCTTCGTTCCAATACAGCACCTGTGCACGGGTATGACGGTTCGGGTCATAAAGCGGATCGCCGGTAATTTCTTTATAATTGCGGGCATGGTAGATCAGCACATCTTCACCTTGCTCATTCACCGTGAAGCTGTTGTGTCCCGGACCGTATTGTCCGTTCTCTTCACTGGTCTTGAACACAGGCTCGGGATGTTTAGTCCAAGATGCAGCATCCAGCAGATCGCTGTCTTCATCGGCATACAGCAGGCCCATGCAGTAATTGTAATCGGTAGCACTGGCCGAGAAGCTCATGAATATGCGGCCGTTACGTTTCAGTACCGCTGCGCCTTCATTTACACTGAAGCCAATTTTCTCCCAGGAATACTCAGGTGTCGCAATCATGGTCTGGGGGCCGGTCAAGGTCCAGGGGTTGCTCATTTCGGAAATGTACAGGTTGGAGTTCCCTGGAATTTCAGGGTCCTTCTGCGCCCATACATAATACAGCACTCCCTTGTGCTGGAACGTAGTCGCGTCCAGGGCGAAGGACTCCCAGGCTGTTTTCACCTGGCCTTTCTCTACCCATGTGCCTTCGAGCGGATTGGCCGATTCGTTCTCCAGGGCAAACATACGGTGATCGAACAAACCCTCGTTCGTTTCGGTTGTGCGGGCAGCGGCGAAATAAATGTACCATTTCCCGTCAATATAATGAATTTCAGGTGCCCATATATTCGCGCTTAGCGGTCCCGTCTCATATTTCCGCCAGGCTACAACCGGTACGGCTTCAGTAAGTCCTTCAATGGTCTCTGACCGGCGCACCTCGATCCGGTCATATTCCGGCACGGAGGCGGTGAAGTAATAATAGCCATCAGCATGTTTATACACCCATGGATCAGCGCGCTGTTCCACAAGCGGATTGCTGTATTCTCTATTTGTGTTCATAATGGTTTCTCCTTTGATCTGATCAGTAAATATAAAGAATGAATTCGCTGCTTCTCTACTCCAAAGTAAGCACAACTACAGACGCAGGCGGAAGGACACAGTTCAGCAGTCCATCCTCCAAAGCTGCAGCTTCATAGACAGACGGCGCTACCTTGTCTGGCGTCTGGAACGTGTTATGTGCACCAAGCTCCGGATGCGTCAGAATTTGCCCGGTTACCCTGGTTGGTGCTGCGCCACCGATACCAAAGCTGAGAGTTGCACCGTCCTCATGGCTCAAGTTGCAGATTGACACATAGATCTTGCCTTCCCCGTCACGTGAAGCAGATACGCTAAGCTGCGAAATAGCAACCCCGCCGCTGGTGTATTGCGGACTCTCAAAGGCAACCTCGAGCAATTCATTATCCTGATGCACCTTATACATCTCAAACACATGATACGTAGGGGTTAGCAGTAATTTATCGCCTTCGGTCAGGACCAGCGCCTGCAGGACATTTACCATCTGCGCAATATTGGCCATCTGCACCCGGCTGCTGTGATTCTGAAAAATATTGAGATGGATGCCTGCTACCAGCGCATCTCTCAAAGTGTTCTGCTGGTACAGGAACCCCGGGTTCGTTCCGGGCTCGCTCAGGAACCAGGTCCCCCACTCATCTATAATTAATCCTACCCGCTTCTCCGGGTCATACTGATCCATAATGGCCGAATGTCGGGTAATGAGCTCATCCATATGAAGTGACTTCTGCATCGTTTCGAACCATTCAGCTTCGTCGAACCCGAGCGCCTGGCGTTTCTCTTCCCAACTGCCGGGAATGGTATAGGAATGCAGGCTGAGGCCATCCATGAAACGGCCGGCTTCCCGCATTAATACTTCCGTCCAGTTGTAGTCGTCCACATTCGCTCCACCGGCAATTTTGTACAGCCGGTTATCCCCGTAATTTCTGGAATAGGTCTGATAGCGCCGGTACAGGTCCGCATAATATTCGGGACGCATATTGCCGCCGCAGCCCCAATTCTCATTGCCGACACCGAAGTATTTAAGCTTCCAGGGCTGTTCTCTTCCGTTCTCCCTGCGCCAGTCCGCCATTGGCGATTCGCCGTCAAAGGTCATATACTCGACCCATTCCGACATTTCCTGAACCGTACCGCTGCCTACGTTGCCGCAAATGTACGGTTCGCAATCCAGCAGCTCACACAGGCGGAAAAATTCATGGGTGCCGAAATGATTATTCTCCACTACACCGCCCCAGTGCGTATTAACCATCCGCTTGCGGCCTTCCCTCGGTCCAATTCCGTCTTTCCAGTGATATTCATCGGCAAAACAGCCACCCGGCCAGCGCAGCACCGGAATGTCCAGTTTCTTCAGCGCTTCGATGACGTCATTGCGGATGCCGTCCGTATTGGGAATCGGCGAATCCTCGCCTACCCACAGACCTTCGTAAATGCATCTGCCCAAATGTTCTGCGAAATGCCCATATATATTTTTGTTGATTTTGCTTTTGGGCAGGTCAGCGTGAATCACAAGCTTTGCAGTCATAGTTTCTCTCTCCTTGGCTAATGTTTTTTTATTTAGCCCTTTATCCCTGAATTCAAATTAATCGATTGTACAAAGTATTTCTGGGCGAACACGAACAGCAGCAGCGTAGGAATAATAGCGAGAATCGCCGAACCCATAAGCTGTCCGATCATCCGGTAATTCCCATAAATATCCTGCAGCAACAACAGTCCGGCAGTAACCGGCATTTTGTCAACATCCGTGAATACGATTACCGGCCACAGGAAGTCATTCCAGGATCCGGTGAACGAGAACAGGGCACACACGATCAATACAGGCTTGATCAGCGGCACGATAATCGACATGTAAATTCTGTAATGGCTCGCACCATCGACATGGGCCGATTCGTCGAGTTCCTTCGGAATGCCGTTCATAAACTGTCTGACCAAAAAGATATTCCCCATACCCGCGAGTCCGGGGATTACCATTGCCCAGGAGGTATTAACCCAGCCCAGAGCATCTATAATTTTGTAGGAAGGAATCAGATTCACGACACCCGGGAAGAACGAAATACCGAGCAGGGTGAAAAAGAGCGTGTCTCTGCCTTTAAATTTCATCCGCGAATAGCCGTAACCGGTAATGGAGATTACCACAACCACCAAAAGAGTATGCATTGTGGCAATAAGCAGTGAGTTCATCAGCCAGCGCAAGATTGGTGCGGTAGAGGTGTTTTCCAAAATCGCAATATAGTTGTCAAAAATCCACTCTTTCGGGAACATTCTGAACCCGGAGCTGACCACCTCGGTTTGCGACCGGAAGGAGGTAGTGATTCCGAAGATCACAGGAACGATCCAAATAATGCAGAGAATAATTAAGAAGAGATAGGAGAGATATTTAGAGATACTGATGCCGGAGCCTTTTCTTTTCCCAGCGTTTTGTCCATTAAGAAGCGGACTATTATCCATTTGTTGTGCCGCTTGGTTTGACATACGGGTACACCTGCCTTTTCAATTTCCATTGCTGGTCCATTGTCTTATCGAGTGTTAAGCTGCATTCCGGTTCATCACATAATATTGCAGAGCCGAGATGACCAGGATTATAAGTCCCAGCAACACCGCCATCGCCGATGCCATTCCCGCAATGGATTCCCCGTTGCCGAACGCCAGTTGACGAATATACATCATGAGTACATGCGTGCTCTGCCGTGGTCCGCCGTCGGTCATCATGAGCGGCTGCCCGAATACGTTAAAGGCTCCGGCAGTAGTCATGACAAAGGTATAGATGAGCGGAAAACGAATGGAAGGCAATGTAATACTCGTGAATCTGCGGACAGGTCCTGCCCCGTCTATTTCCGCCGATTCATACAGATCCTGTGCCACACCGCTTATGGAGGCACGGTAAATAATCATATTGCCCCCGACGCCGCCCCAGACTGTAATGATAATAATGATAATCCACGCATATGGCTGATTGGCCGGCCAGGATACGTCTGAGCCGAACACATTCCCCGCCATTCCGAGCTGCTTGTTAAAGAGCAGCAGCCAGATCAGCGCGCCTGCAGATATGGAAATAAGGCCCGGAATGTAGATGATGGACTGGATCAGGCTTTTCCCTTTGACTTTCTTATGTTCCAGTGCAACGGCAACAAGCAGCGGAATCACAATCAACAGCGGAACACTGAGCAGCACAAAAATCAATGTGTTCTTAAGCCCGTTGTTGAATTGGGTATGAAAGGTGGAACTGTTGTCAAACAAAATGGTCTTGTAGTTGTCTAAACCTACCCAGACCGGATCATTCATTAGATTCCATTTGGTAAAGGAAGCGTAAATCCCGTAGATCGTGGGCAGTAAAATAAATACAGCAAATAAGATGACATGTGGACCTACAAAGAAAACAGGCGCCAAATTAAGTTTCTTTTTCATAGGCATTCTTTTCTCCTTTGGCATAAAGCAATGTGCCGTATTCCGGCACATTGCTTTATGCATTCATTTCCGCTTCCTTTTGTTACTTCGCTGCTCCGCTTGTGCCTTCAGCGATTTTATCTTCTACAAATTTCTGCATGGTCTGAAGAGTTTCATCAATATCTACATTGCCGCGGACGATATCTCCGCAATACGTATCCACTGCTTCTGCGATATATGGGTAGTATTCATAAGTGTAGATGTAGAGGGATTCAATCTCTTTCTCATTCGAAGTAAAGAAGGACTGCATGTAATCCTTATACTCAGGGCTCTCAATAACTTTTTTACTTGCTACGGTCTGTCCGGCTTTGGCCCATTCAATGGAATTCTGACGGATGAACTCCAGGAAATTACCGATTCCGGCTACCTTTTCTTCAGATCTGTCTTTATTCTTGAACATGGAGAACAAGTGCGAAGAGGATCTGTTCGTGAACTTGTCAGCCGTGTTGGAATATACGTTGGTTACTCCGAAATTAAGGCCTTCAACTCCGGCATGCGCTGTGGAGCTCCATGTGCCGTCTGTGGAGAACAATACATTGCCCGATTGGAACATCAGGTATCCGTCTTCACCAAACGGTGTCATCAGACCGGCATCGTTGATCTTTTTAACATTTTCAAAAGCTTGCTTCATCACCGGTGTGTTTACAGCAGGTTTTCCGTTCTCCTGGATATCTCCGCCAAGGTTCTGAACTTGCCCGAGGATAACCCAGCCCAGCAGGGCATCGTTGACCACAAAGTCGCCTTCAGCCAATTTGCCTTTCAGCGACAGCATTTCATCTATCGTCACCACATTGTCGTCGAGGAAGGATTCCGCACCATATTTCTTAAGCAAATCTTTATTGTAGTACATAACATTACTGTGAATATCGAGAGGCACTGTATATTGAGTTCCATCTATTGTACCTGTTGACCACGCTTGCGGCAGGTAATTGTCTTGTTTAATTTCAGGCTGAGCTGCTGTTACTGCAGTCATTGGCTCCAGTGTTCCTTGCTTCACATAACCCGGTACACGGTCAGCGTGGATAATGGCCAAGTCAGGCACGCCTTTTCCGGAGTTCAGAACCGTCGAAATTTTGGTATACATATCCGCGGTAATTACATGCTTCACCTTTATCTCTGGATTGGTAGCATTGTAATCTTTAACAAGCTGGTCCATATAGGCACCGTCATCACCGGTCAGCGGCGTCCAGAAGGTTATTGTCTTTGAATCATCCTTCCCGCAGCCTGCCAATACCGTCGATAATGATAGAACAAGTGCTAATGCCGAAAAACCCCACTTTTTCTTCAACACTTTCTCCTCCTAATAATTAAATTAGTAAATCATCTACAAAAATGTTTTTGCAAACAATGAACTCAGTTTGTTGCCTGTCAGGGAACTCCAAAATCCAAAATCAGTTCACCTTGCCTAAACGAATCACATTCCATGAGGCCTTGGACAGCAGAGTCTCTACAAAACCATCCTTGCATTCGGTTCCGGTTGCTTGTCTTGGTTTCACATGCTCTTCCTTGGCTGTATTAACCGCTTTCAGATCCTCATGATGGAGCTCAATATGCTCGATTAACCGGTAGCCCTCAAATCCGCGCACATCGCATTTTAAATGCAGGGCTTCTTCCAAATGCCGGTTAATGGCGAAGATCGTTAGCTCATCGGCTTCCTCATTATACACAAGGGCACTGTCGAGATATGGAACATCGGTATAGTCCTGAGCGTCATATTTCGGCGAATTGACAATCGGCTGAAGCGAAACGCCGCGCCCGTATTTGGAGGTATGCAAGTATGGATAGAAGATTGTCTGCTTCCAGGCTGCTCCACCCGCTTCTGTCATAATGGGTGCAATTACATTTACAAGCTGTGCCAGACAAGCCATCTTCACACGGTCCGCATGTCTGAGGAAGGTAATAAGCATACTGCCGATCAGCAGGGCATCTTCAAAATTATAATGATCCTCAAGCTGCGGCGGACCTACTGTCCAAGGCTCAATCTTCGTATCGGACTCATTGGAGTGGTACCAGACATTCCATTCGTCAAAACTGAGATACATCGTTTTCTTGCTGCGCTTCTTGGCTTTGATGTAATCACAGGTGGCCGTTACGGTGCGGATGAAATGCTCCAGGTCCATGCTGCGTGCCAGGAAATTGGCAGAATCGTTGTCCCGGTTCCCATAATATTGATGAAGGGAAACATAATCGGCTACTTCATAAGTATGTTCTAAAGTTACCGCTTCCCATTCCGGGAAGGTCGGCATCGCTGAGCTTGAGCTTCCACAGGAAACCAGCTCAATATCCGGATCTATCAAGCGCATCGCCTTGCCGGTTTCATAAGCCAGCCTGCCATATTCTACAGCTGTCTTCTGGCCGATCTGCCAGGGTCCATCCATTTCATTGCCGAGGCACCAGGTTCTGATCTTATGCGGCTGCTCCACACCATGATTGCGGCGCAAATCACTCCAGTAGGTTCCGCCGGGATGATTGCAGTACTCCAGCAAGTTACGTGCGGCATCAATACCTCTCGTACCCAAATTGACAGCCATCATCACCTCTGAGCCTACTTCCTTGGCCCAGCTCATGAATTCATTCGTACCTACCTCATTAGGTTCAATAGTTCTCCAGGCCAGTTCCAGCCGCTTCGGACGCTGTTCTACAGAACCTACGCCATCTTCCCAATTGTAGCCGGATACAAAATTCCCTCCGGGATAACGGATAATCGGTACACCCAGTTCCTTGACCAGTGATTTCACATCACCTCTGAAGCCAAGAGAATTGGAGCTGGGATGACCAGGCTCATAAATTCCGCCATATACTGCACGGCCTAAATGTTCAATAAAGGAGCCGTAAATCCGTTTATCCACTTCAGCGATAACAAAGGACTTATCGGCGATAAGCGTCGCTCTTAGTGTGTCTGCCGACAATCTCATCACTTCCATTTCACATTTTTATTAATTAATTAAAAAACATTTGAATGTATTCGCTTACAGATATAAAATAACATATATAAGCCCTCATGTAAACATAAAAGTATAAACCTTTTTATATGTATCCAAAATAAAATCAATTAAAGGCTACTTTCAGAAAATAATAGGTCTTTTTCATCTTATATCACTAAAGTACCTTTATGAATATGTGAATCAAAGGACTAATTAGCTTAAAAAATGACTTAAATTTAATTGTATTACACAAATAAAGGAAGAAGTCTTTCCTTTTTACCTCAATTAGTTTATAATTTTATAAAATAGTCTTTCATGACGTCCGCGGAGGAAGGTATTGTACAATGATTTATATTAAAGATTTAATGAGTGGCATTGATATTTTCAAGGCACTGAGCTCCGAGATTCGCATCCAGATCCTTGAGCTGCTTGCCACCAATCAAGCACTTAACCTGAATGAAATCGCCAAGAAGCTGAATCTCAGCAATGGCGCCATCACGATGCATATCAAGAAGCTGGAAGAAAGCGGCCTGATCGAAATTAATACTTCTGTAGGCAAACATGGCATTCAGAAAGTCTGTTACCTTAATAAAGATAAGCTGATGGTTGATCTCCGCAGCAAGGATGTCGACAACCTGTATGAAGTTGAGATTCAGGTTGGCCATTACAGCAACTATCAGGCTGTTCCTACCTGCGGGCTGGCCACCAAGGACAGCATTATCGGTGACTTCGACGAGCCGCGCTATTTCGCAGATCCCCAACGGATTGATTCGGAGATTATCTGGATGGCTGAAGGATTCCTGGAATACCGCATTCCGAACTATCTTAAGGCCAATCAGACCTTCCGTGAAATTCAGTTCTCCATGGAAATTGGCTCAGAGGCCCCCGGTTTCAGCGATAACTATCCTTCAGACCTCTACTTTTATGTAAACGGCATCGAAATCGGTTACTGGACCAGTCCCGGAGACTTCGGGGATCAGCGCGGTACCTTTAATCCAGACTGGTGGCCTCCTCACCTGAATCAATACGGGATGCTCAAGCTGATCCGGATTAACAATGAAGGAAGCTTTATCGACGGCTGCCGCATTTCGGATATTACCCTTGATGATATTAAGCTGGACTACAAAAGCGAGCTGACCTTCCGCATTGCCGTTACCGACAAGCCGGTCAACAAACGCGGACTGACCATTTACGGCAAGCATTTCGGCAATTACAGCCAGGATCTGATGGCCCGCGTGCTTTATAATGTACATGAGGTTGAAGAAGTTGGCAGCTGTGTTTCCATGACAACAAGCGAGTAAGCACATAAGGACCATCCCCGGCGGCTAGCCAGAAGATGGTCTTTTTTTATGTCTATGTGAAGCATTTTTTGCCTGTATAATTGTTATCGGCTTAACCCACACTAACCGATGTCTCCCATACCACCGAGAAGGAGTGTTTCATATGCGTGAAGGTCTGATCCCTGCCGTTCTTGGTACCGTAGTTTCCGCTTCCGGCGCAGCTTTTCTGGGAAGCAAATACAAGCTGGCCGCAACCGGCGTGCTTGGCTTTGGTCTGGCGCATATTGTCTTAGGCGCGATCGATTTGTTTGAGCACCGGTAAAAGGTTGGAAGATGCCGGCCCTTGCTTATGTACGGGCCGGTTCCTTATAGGAACAACCGGATTTAACGCAAAAAGGCCCTCACCCTCCGGGCAAGGACCCACATAAGCATATGGTTTATTTCACTGCTACATAAAACAGCCGCTGGGCACTGTCATCCGCCTCTACCCATTCGAAGTCGGCATAGGTCTTCACATCACTGAACCCGGCTTTCAGCAGTTCCGCTGTCATCCACTCCGGATCATAAGCCCGCTGCACATGAGTCTCCTCAAAGCGGCGGTACAGATTACCCCGTCCCTCTTCACGAACAAAGATAGACAGATGATGCTCAATTTCCCGCCGCGGCACATCCAGCTCACTGGTCCAAATATACGATATGGAGGGCTCATTCATGAAAAAGGGCTGCTCTTCCTCGTAACGGATCAATGTATTGGGATGATGCACGTCAAACAGAAAGGTTCCTCCCGGCTTAAGACCGGCAAAGGTACTGGCGAAAACCGCTTGAACGTCCTGCTCTTCCAGCACATAGTTGAGGCAATCACAGAAAGAAATAACGGATTCCACCGGTTCCGGCAGCTCCCATTCCTTCATATTTTGCCTTACCCAGCGCACACTGCCCTCCCGCAGGAACCTGCGGCCCTGCGGATGCTCCTCCAGCTTCTTTTGCGCCACAGACAGCATGTCAGAAGAGAGATCAATGCCCGTCATATGATACCCTGATGCGGCAAGCGGAATGGTAATGCTGCCGGTTCCGCAGCCGAGTTCGGCCACGGTGAGCGGCTTTCCGTGCAGCTTCCAGGCGGTTTCCGCAAACTCCAGCCAATCCGGATATGGCATATCGGCCATAAGCTCGTCGTATACATATGCAAATTTCCCATAGGAAGACACTGCGCACACCGCTTTCTATAATTACCTGTAATCAAATACTGTCATAACCGCTTATTTCTCCGTTGTTCCTTCATCGCCCTGATTCTCATCCGGAGCTGTGTCTTCCTTGCCTGCAAGGTAGGTCCAATTCTCCTTCTGGGTAATAAGGCCTTCCTTCATCAGCTTGCCCATCGCCCGTTTGAAGGCCGACTTGCTGATGCCGAAGCGCTGCTTGATAATATCCGGAGGCGTAGAATCCGAATACGGCATGGCACCGCCCGGGCGGGAATTCAGAAAGTCCAGCAAGGCAGCGGAATCCACATCACGTCCCACTTCCTTGCGGTGGGTCATGGAAAGGTTGACCCGGCCATCCTCGCGGATATGTGAGACCCGGGCTTCAAACTGCTCGCCCAGACGCAGCAGACGGCTGCGTTCCGAGGAATGAACCATTCCGATAATGCCGAAGCCCAACACTCCGCCGTCCACAAGCACGAAGGTGCCCATTTGCAGCGGCTTGTACACTCTTGCGGTTACCATTTGCCCCATCCATGAGGTTGGCGCAGGAAGCGCCAGCGGAGCAAGCTCCTGTTCACCGGCCAGCTTGGCGCGGAGACGCCCCTGTTTGTCGTGCTCCATCATAACAAATACTTTGTCACCAACCTGAGGGCGCAGCTCGATCAGTTCAGGAAGCTCGCGGATCGGCAGCAGAAGCTGGCGTCCAAGTCCCATTTCCAGAAAGCAGCCAAGACGGGGATGAATATCCGCGACTTCCAGCAGTGCCATTTCACCAAGTGTCAAAAAAGGCTTCTTCATTGTTGCCGCAAGCCGGTCTTCCGTATCGAAGAAGATGAATACTTCCACTTTATCGCCCGGCTTGGGCTTGCTGCCAACCAGCTCCGTATAATGCAGCATAACATCCTGATCACCGGCACCCAGGAAGTAGCCGTAAGGCGATACTTCCCGGAGTACATCCAGTTTAACTACAGTTCCGGCAATCAGACTCATACGTTCTCCACAATCTTGGCGTCAGACCACAGGCGCTCAATGTTGTAATATTCGCGTTCATCGCGGTGGAACACATGCACAACAACATCACCAAGATCCATCAGCACCCAGCGTGCCGCGTCCATACCTTCGATTCCGCGGATCATACCGCCTGCTTCATGAACAACCTTGCGTACTTCGGTGGCAATCGCTTGCACCTGGGTATCGGAATTACCATGACAGATCACAAAATAATCACTGATTGGGGAAACATTGCGCAGATCCAACGCAACAACATTCATCGCTTTTTTATCTTCCACAGCTTTTAAAGTCAGTTCCAGCAGCTTGCTTGATTGTACACTCATTATTTATCCTCCAGTATTCTTACTAGATCATTACGCGCCAGCACCGTTAACGGAAACACAATCCGGCGTTTCTGCAGCAGCAGGCTGATCGTCGAATCAAATCCGGCTATCAGCCCTTCCTCCAGACTTACTTTGGAAAGCCTGCGTATTTCGTCCACACCGGGAAAATCCCGTCCGGGCTCGATATAATCGGCCAGACAGACAATCTTCTCGAGCAGGCTCATGCCTTCACGGCCCGAAGTATGATAGCGTATGGCTCCCAGCACTTCGGCATCGGTAATTTCATAATCCCGTTCCGCTACAAATGCCCCCACTTCCGCATGCCACAGCTGCTTATCGTAGGATAACAGCTCGGAGGGCAGACCATTCTGCTCTATAATTTCCTTCATTCTCTCCACAGGCCAATATTTGGCTACATCATGCAGAATCGCTGCTGTCTCCGCACGGGCAGGATCAGCTCCATAGCGCTCAGCCAGCTTCACTGAGGATTCCATTACGCCAAGGGTATGCTGCCAGCGCTTATCTGGCATCTGCGAAGAGACCGCTTCAATCAGCGCTTCCCGGCTGTAGGCCATACAATCCACTCCTTTGCACATAATCGAAAACCTTGTCCGGTACCATATAACGGATTGATTTTCCTTCAGCGGAGCGCGCCCGGAGCATCGTGGACGAAATATCCACCAGCGGCATGTCCGCCAGCAGCACCTTGTCAGCGATATAGCCGGGCAGCGCTGCCAGATCCAGCGGAGTGCCCGGACGGCCCACACCGATAAAGGCCAGACGCTGCACAAGTTCTTCAATCCCCTGCCATTTGGGCAAATATTGCACCATATCCGCACCAATGATGAAATAAAACTCATGGTCCGGGTATTCCTGCTGCAAGCTGCGCACGGTCTCGAGTGTATAGGAAACGCCGCCTCTGAGGACTTCCCAATCCAGCGTGCGGAAAGACTCATTGTCCTCGACCGCACACTGCACCATCGCCAGCCGGTCTGTACCCGAAGCTCCGGCTTCATGCTTATGGGGCGGGATATGCGAAGGCATAAACCAGACCTCTTCCAGCAAATAGGTGTCCCTCGCAGCTTCCGCCGCCATCATATGTCCTATGTGAAGAGGATCAAAGGTTCCTCCCATTATTCCAATTTTCAAGAGAGGCCTACCTCCTCTTATCTTCCTGCGAAATGACTCCATGTGACTGGTAAGACAGCCGCAAGGCGCAGCTTGCCTAGCGTGGAAGCTCAATCGTTTTGTTGTCGCGTGACTCTTTGTAAAGAACGATGGTCTTGCCGATAACCTGCACCAGCTCGGAGCCGGACTGCTCAGCCAGAGCAGCACCGATTTCCTTCGGGTCATCCGCATTATTGTTAAGCACGCTGATCTTCATCAGCTCGCGTTTTTCAATAGCTTCTTCAATGTGACGGACCAGGTGGTCGTTCACACCGCCTTTGCCGACCTGAAAGACAGCGTCAAGATGATGAGCCAAAGAGCGGAGATAGCGTTTTTGTTTTCCAGTTAACATAAATGAACAAACCCCTTAATTAACATATATTATTACCCTAAACTTGCGGATCCATTTCACTGGCACTGCCGCCGAGGCAGTCGATAATCGTCTGCCGCATAATATCCACAGGTGCAGCCTGCCCTGTCCAATACTCCAGCGCATAGGCGCCCTGATATACGAACATTCCCAGACCCCCATGAATTGTGCAGCCCCGCTTCAAGCCCTCGAGCAGCAGCCGGGTACGCAGCGGATTGTAGATAAGATCGCTTACGACCATCCCTTCACGCAGCAGTCCGGGATCCATCGGTAGGTCATCCGGATGGGGAAACATTCCAACAGATGTGGTATTGATTACAATATCCGCATCCTTAGCCGCTTCCGTGATTTCATCCATGCCCACTCCGGCAACCTTGCCCCGGCCCTGGAATAATGCCGCCAGTTCCCCGGCCTTCCCGGCAGTACGGTTAGCGATCTTAACCGAATACGGCTTTTCGGCCAGCAGAGCGCTGACAATCCCTCTCGCCGCGCCCCCGGCACCGATTACCAGAATACGGGTTCCGGACAGATCGGGAACCGCTTCCGCCTTCAGCGAACGGACATAACCGATGCCGTCCGTATTGAATCCGGTAAGTACCCCGTTGTCATTGACAATTGTATTCACTGCACCTACAGCAACCGCACTTTCATCCAGCTTGTCCAGATACTCCATCACCGCAACCTTATGCGGTATGGTTACGTTGACTCCGCGAAAGCCGAGGATCTTGATGGCCTGCACCGCATCGCCAAGCTGATCTCCGGTAATATGCAAGGGGACATAAGCCCCTTGTATGCCCAGCGCTTTCAGCGCGGCCCCGTGCATGATCGGGGATTTAGACTGGGCAATCGGATCACCCATAACCCCCAGCAGCAGATCCGTATTTCTGTCATTTCCGTTTGCACTTGTCACAGGCAATCCCCCACCCTTCGTCAGATCAGCGAAGGGCGGGTAACCACCTTCACGCCGCGCGGAACGTGAACGGCCACAACGGCACCTTCGGTTCCGTTCACCTTGATCCAGCCCAAGCCGGAGATGAACAGATCGGTCTGGCTGCCCCGGCTGATCCGGAATTCATGACGCTGCCACTGCGGCAGCTTGTCCATGTCGGCAGTTACCGGTGGAGCCAGCATCACACCACGGTGATCCTGATACAGGGAATCCGCACGTTCCAGCTTCGTACGGTGAATCTTGAGCGTAGTGCTGATGAAGCAGGTGAAGGATTGCCGGGCACCCTGAATGAAATCAAAACGCCCCAGACCGCCGAAGAACAGCGTCTGGCCTTCATTCAGCTGATATACCGCAGGTTTGAGCGGATTTTCCGGCATAACGGCACCGAGGTCCTTGCGCTCCACCAGTTCACTGTACCGCCAAGGATATACAATTCCCGGAGTATCAATGATATAGTGGCCGTCATCCAGCGGGATTTTGACCGTATCGAGAGTCGTTCCCGGATAACGCGAGGTCGTCAGTTCCTGCTCGAGATCGCTGTAATCGGAAATAAGCCGGTTAATTAGCGTGGATTTGCCTACGTTGGTTGCCCCAACGACATAGACATCACGCTGTCCGCGAAGCTCATTCACTGCTTCCAGCAAACGTTCGAACCCTTGATTGCGCTTCGCGCTGCAGAGTATAATCTCCGCAGTCCGCAGTCCATGCTCCTTGCAGCGCTGCTGCATCCAGTTACGCAGCTTGTTCCAGTTCGTTACCTTGGGAAGCAAATCACATTTGTTCACTACAAGAATAACCGGATTATTGCCAACAAAACGCTGCAGGCCGGAAATCAGGCTGCCTTCGAAATCGAAGAGATCGACAATATGCACAACAAGCGCGTTCTTCTCGCCCACTCCGCTGAGCAGGTGAAGAAATTCATCCTGGTCGACGGATACCGAAGAAGCTTCATTATAGTTTTTGATGCGGAAACAGCGCTGGCAGATAACCGGTTCCCGTTCAAATGCAACCTCCGGAATATAACCCGGGAGATCCTTCTTTTCGGTCTGCAGCTTAATGCCGCAGCCGCTGCATTTTACAGGGCGCTGTGTTTCATTCTGTTGATTCATTGGGGTTTATCCTCCTCATGCCACAATCCTTGCTTGCGAAGCCGTGTCAGGGCAATCTGCTCGATCCGGCGGTTAATTCTAGTTCCAATACCTTCATCCTTCACGGAGATGGGCAGCACCAGTACCGTATACAGGCCGAGCCGGTTGCCGCCGAATACATCCGTAAGCATCTGATCGCCAACTACGATCGTCTGTTCCGGCTTCAGATCCATCAGCTTCATCGCCTTCACGAAAGGCGTATTGATCGGCTTGCGGGCCTGATGTACAAATTCAATATTAAGCGGCGTTGCAAAGCGTGACACCCGGTCCATGTTATTGTTCGACACAATGATCAGCTTGAAGCCCAGCTCTTTCACCTTCTCGAACCATAACAGCAGCTCCGGAGTGGCCAGAGGCGCTTTGGCGCCGACTAGCGTGTTATCCAGATCCGTAATGATACCACGGTATCCCCGGCTGTACAGCTCTTCCAGCCCAATATCAAATACCGTATTCACCCGGAGTTTTGGAACCAACCTTTCAAACAATACGTTCACCTCGATTTCATACGAAAAACTATATCATACTCTTTGCGCTTCGCAAATGAATCTGCGACGATGTTAGGACTGCCACGTTTATTTATCTGATTTCAAGAGACTGTGCAGCCGCAAAGCTTCAGTATACACGCTGCGCCAATCTTTGTCTTCTATAACATCCGGGCTGTACTTCGCCTTCTCGAACATTTGCAGCAGCGACGCCAGACTTTCTGCAGCTGCCGGACGTTCACGGCTCCAGCGGGCCACCGATTCACGAAGCGTTTCGTGCTCTTCTTTAAGCATGCCCTTTCTGCGGGCATACTTTACCCACCGCTCGGTTTCAGCCACAACTTTCTGCACCGGAGACAACGGTTTGCCGTTGCGCAGCCGCCCAAGCAGGAACCGGAGACTGAAGCGGTAATGCCAGAGCAGATAACCTCCCCACAGCAGCAGCACTGCCGCAGCGGCCGATACGGCCCATACGCCCACATGAAGGCTTCCACCGGCTTTGCCGGGATCTGCCACCTCTTGTTCAGGCTCAGGTTTATCCTCTTCCGGCTGTATATCTTCCTTACTCTCAGGCTCTTCGCTCTGTGTCAGAAGAGGGACATTAAAGCCCGGGGTCGCTTCGACCGGAATCCAGCCGTATTCACCGAAATAGATTTCCGCCCAGGAATGGGCATCGGCATTCGTAATCGTATAATTATTATTGGATAATCCCTGCTGGGCCAGACTGTCCGGCAGCTGTGCCTGTTCACCGGGTGCATATCCCTTGACCCAGCGTGCCGGAATATCCAGCGAACGCGCCATGGTCACGAGTGCGGTGGAATAGTAGTCGCAGTAGCCTTCCATAATCTCGAACAGGAAACTCTCCACGAAATCCTTGCTTTTGCCGCGTGACAGATCCGGCTGATTCGAGTAGGGATAGGTTTGCTGCAGATATTGCTGGAGCAGCACAATTTTGTCATAAGGGGTCTTCGCGCTTGCGGTTATTGTCTCTGCCAGCTCTGTGACCCGCTCTGGAAAATTGTCGGGCAGTTGCAGGTATTGCGTATTATTCTGGCCGGTGTACAGCTGATCGAAGGTCTGTTTGCTCAGCTCCTGCACGGATACGACTGGGACCTCCGAAGTAAGCACATAAGTCTGGGGATAGTTTCCGCTGTTCCCATCCGTATCCCACAGCATTTCACTGTCTGTGCTTCTCCATAATAAGCGGCTGCTCTGTTCCTTGCCGTCTATGGAATCGACCTTCGCAATGGAATAGGCTCCGAACAATACCGGATAATCAATGTTCCCAAGCAGCTTTACCGTCTGCTGCAGGGTCTGCGTCTCCACCTTGGAGCCGGGTTCCCTGTCCAGCTCTTTGCCTACGGCTGCCCCGGACAGCGGACCGCGTGTAAGCCGGTCGTCATCACTCCATCCTTTTCCGGAATATACGCTGCGGGTTTCCCCCCGCATGTAGGAACGTATATCCGAGGTCACTGTCATGACTGGCGAATAATCATAGTTAAAGCCCCCGCCCAGATTATCGTCGTTCATACTATAACCCGAAGTAGTCCTTCCTGCAGAAGCATCACTGGTTCCGGCATTTGTTGTTCCCGATGTGCCGGAGCTTGCCGATAATCCGGTGCCGTTCCATTTATGCCAGGCGGTATAAGGATCTGTCAGTGTCGGCCGCACCTCTGGCATGTTCACACCTGTAATAATGACAAAGGAGAAAATGATGGCGATATTAATGAAGATCTTGAAAGGATATTTCAGCAGATAAGTCCAGCCGCGGGGATAATGCAATTGAAAGCTTCTCAAATGCTGGGTAACAAGCCAGCCCATCCCCGCGAACACCGTCCAGGCGACCTCCTGCCAGAGTACGGCCGAAGTGAAGGAATCCAGTGCCGCAAAGGCTACAATATTCGTGGTGATAAACAGCAGAATCCGCGCCTTGGAGGAGACCCACCACGATGACAGGAGCAGCAAGGCCAGCGCACCCGCAGCAAACCATAGATATGGAACCATATTTATGGCGATGTCAGACAGACGGTCGCGCAGCGAAGGCAGCCAGGGATCAGGAACATAGAGTTCGTAGCGCAGAATTACCCTGTACACGAAATATAGCATGGCGCAAACTTCAAGAATCAGCCGGTATCCCCGTTTAACAGGTAAAAGAATTTCAATAACCCCCGCCGCAGCCAAGGTCAGCAGTACGGCGGCAGTGGTCGCCTTCAGCCAGATGGGCTCTGTATAAGTGAGCCACTGCAGGGCGATAACCATCAGCCATAGCAGACTGAAGGAGTAATGCCATGAGGACTTCATCCCGCTCCACCAGCGTCTCATCATACTTTATCACCTCCGAGCACTGAGGGCAGCTCCTGAAGCGAACTTACGCTATAGCCGGTTGCCCCGCGGGATTTCAGCACATCCATCCATTCTACGCCGCGGTTGACCGCTGCAGGATTGCGCACATGAATATGGGAAGGCGTCATTCCCCGGCTCTCCGCCCAGCGCATCACATCCAGTACAGGCTGTCCGCTCTGCGGACTGATCAATACCAGATAGGAACCTTTGGGAAACATACGGTGTCCTTTGTCCAGCCTGGGAACCAGCGGCCCCCGGCCTTCCGCATTAATGTCAATCAAATATTGGATCATCTTCTGCCGCTCCGCAGCGCCCTCGGCAGGCATGAAAATCTTGGTGTTCTTGTCCAGACAGCATAAACCGATGCCGATCCGGTCGCGGATCCCAAAGCCGAGCAGGGAGGCGGCAATGGACACCGCCAGCTCAAACTGGTTCGAGCCGGCATATACCATGGCGCTGCCGTCCAGCACAATCATCGTCTTGGGTACGGATTCATGCTCGAATTCCTTGGATTTCCAGTTACCCGTCTTGGCGGTTGCATTCCAGTGGATTCGCGTCAACCGGTCGCCATAGACGTAATCGCGGACCCCGTTGATCTGCGTTGTCTCTCTCCGGGAATGGAGCAGCGAGGCTTGCTGCCCCGCCAGCCGTGACTTCCGCTCATAAAGCTGCCAGCGCGGCACGAATACCGCACGGGGCAGTACGCGGAATTGCCCTTCGGCCATAAAGGTGCCCTTATGCTCCACCAGGCCAAAGATATCCTCACTCAGGATATCCGTTCCTTCGAACGTATAGCGGCCGCGCTCCAGTGCCGGCGTCTGAAACAGCAGCTCCCCCTGCCCTCTCAGGCTGGGAACCATGCTCTCCTCAAATACCCAGGATTCGCCGTTATGGCGCTTCAGAATCTCTCTCACCACCACATACGGCAGAGGCAAAAAGCCTGGAATTGTAACGTCCAGCTTTACCCGCAGAAAGCCCCCCGCATAGAGCAGATCAGGCTTGTCCAATTCGGAATACAGGCTGCGCGTGCCTTTGGCCCGCCGTACTCCGCCTAAGCCTCCTATCATCAGATATATCATTAGTACAGATACCATTATAAACAGCATGAATGATGTTTTGCCGCCCTGAAACAGTACGTAGAGCAGCGTGATGCCCCAGATCGCAAGGATGCCGGCGAATTTCCCCGGCTGAATGACAGCTGCCGCTCCGGACAAATACCTTTTCATCATTATTGCCTCATCGTCACAGGCACATGTATGCTCTGCAGCAGCTTCTGAAGCAAGGAATCTACGCTGATATTATCCAGCCGCGACTCCGGACGCAGCAGAATGCGGTGTCCCAGCGCATACGGAGCAAGAATCTTCACATCATCAGGAAGGACATAATCGCGCTCCTGCAGGAAAGCATAGGCTTTGCAGGCCATCATGAATGAAAGCGAAGCACGGGGGCTGGCACCAAGCAGGACTAGCGGATGCTCTCTGGTCTGGCGGACAATATCCAGCAAATAGTTCAGCACAGGATCGCTGATATAAATTTCGCGGATTTCTTCCTGGATAGCCGCAATTTGTTCCATGCCTGTTACCGGGGTAAGCCTGTCCACCGGCTGTCCCTCCTGATGGCTCATCAGAAGATTCTTCTCGGTAACCGCATCGGGATAGCCAAGGCTGATACGCAGCATGAAACGGTCAAGCTGTGCTTCGGGCAGCGTGTAGGTGCCTTCGAAATCAATCGGGTTCTGAGTCGCACAGAGCATAAACGGATGCGGCAGCGGATACGTCTCTCCGTCGACGGTTACATTCCGTTCTTCCATTACTTCAAGCAGCGCAGATTGCGTCTTGGTTGTGGCACGGTTGATCTCGTCAGCGAGCAGAATATTCGTCATCACGGGACCGGGACGGAAATGAAACATCTCATCTCGCGGATGATAGACCGATACCCCCGTTATATCACTAGGGAGAATATCGGGATTGCACTGAATCCGGCGGTACTCCCCGGACATTGATCTGGAGAGCGCCCGAATGAGCTGGGTTTTACCCGTTCCCGGAACATCCTCGATCAGGACATGCCCACCGGCCAGCAGCGCCGTAAGCAGTAGCTCTATTTCAAATGTTTTGCCGAGTATACAGGATTCCAAATTATGGCGGACAGCCTTCATGATGTGAATTGATTCTTGACGTACGGGCATATATAGTAAACCTCCTATGTCAGAATAAGCGCAATACATATATTTTACATGATTATGGGTCCCAAAGTACATTATTGCAGCCCGGAAATTAAAGATACACCAAACCATGGACAAGGAAATCTCTCTATTATATAGAAGGAAAAATATTGTTCCTATAGAAATGATTATAAACCGAATCCGTTTTTCTATTCAGACAGACCAAAAAAAGACCGCCAATGTGGCGGCCGGAAAAGAAAACCTATAGTTTTCAGCTGATCAATGCGTCCCCTTAGGCCGTACAAGCACGGCTGCCAGAAATGAGAATACAATAGCTGATGAAATCCCCGCACTGGTCACATCGAAAATCCCCGTCACCACGCCGACCCAGCCGTCCCGCTCAAGTTCCGTTAGTGCTCCGTGCACCAGCGAGTTACCAAAGCTGGTAATAGGGACGCTAGCCCCCGCTCCGGCAAATTTCACCAGCGGGTCATACAGTCCAAACGCGTCAGCGATCGCTCCAGACACGACAAGCGTACTCATCGTGTGAGCCGGTGTCAGCTTCAGCACATCGAACATAAGCTGCCCGATGACACAGATGGCGCCTCCAATCAAAAATGCCCATACATAAATCATCATGCTCCTTCACCTCCGCTCTCCAGCGCTACAGCATGTGCCACGCACGGTATGCTTTCTCCCTGCTGATAGGACAGCGGCGAAAGCAGCGCTCCGGTTGCCACGATCAGCACCCGCTTCAGCTCGCCTTTTTTCATCCGTTTGAGAATATGTCCATAGGTGACCACCGCCGAACAGCCGCAGCCGCTCCCTCCGGCGATGACATATTTCTGCTTGTCGCGATCATAAATGAGCAGCCCGCAGTCATCAAATGTCGTCTGCTCCATGGGAATGCCTTCTTTGGCCAGCAAATCTTTGGCAATAGGCAAACCGACGGAAGCCAGATCGCCGGTTACAATTAAATCGTAATGGCCCGGGGACAAGCCCGTATCGCGAAAATGTGCAGTTATCGTATCCGCGGCGGCCGGAGCCATGGCTGTGCCCATATTAAAAGGGTCCGTCAGCCCCATATCCATAATGCGTCCAAGGGTTGCCGAAACAACATAAGGGCCCGCAGCGGAGCCGTCATTGCGGCCGACAATGGCACAGCCCGAACCGGTTACGGTATACTGGGCCGTCGGCGGCTTTTGGGAGCCGTATTCGACTGGATAGCGGAATTGCTTCTCCACGGTACAGTTATGGCTGGAAGTTCCCGCGAGCGCGTATTTGCCCCCGCCGGAATCCACGATCATCGAAGCGATGGCGAGACTCTCCATGGAAGTGGAGCATGCGCCAAAGACGCCAAGATAGGGTACACCGAGCTTTCGGGCTGCGAACGAGCTGCTGATAATCTGATTCATTAAATCCCCGCCGACGAAGAACTCCAGCTTCTCCTGCTCGAGTCCCGCATGCATCAGCGCCAGCTTGGACGATTTCTCGAAGAGGGCTCGTTCTGCCTTCTCCCATGTCTGTTCACCCATTTTGAGCGAGTCATAGATAAAATCAAAATCGGAAACTAAAGGGCCTTCCCCTTCTTCCGGCCCTACTACTGCGGAAGAACCGAGAATGACAGGACGGGTAGTAAATTGCCAGGTCTGGCTGCCAAGCTGCTTCATAGTTTAGTGAGAACCTCCCCAGCCCATAATGGCATAAACTACCCCGACCACAAAGGCCGCGACGACACCGAATACAATAACAGAACCAGCCAGCTTGAACATGTTGCCGCCGACCCCGAGCACAAGTCCTTCCGCACGGTGTTCAAGCGCGGCAGAACACATGCTGTTGGCAAAGCCGGTGACCGGAACTGCAGAACCCGCTCCTGCCCATTGAGCTATTTTGTCGTATACACCGAAGCTGGTCAGGATTACGGAGATAAGGATCAAAACCGCAACGGTAGGGCTTGAGGCTTCCCTGGAGGTCATATCGAATATCGCCATAAAAGCCTCCGTGATGCCTTGTCCGATTACGCAGATCAAACCGCCCGACAGAAAAGCCCGGATGCAGTTTTTGAACACAGGACGACTGGGCACATACGGCTTGGACAATTTCTCATAATCCTGTGGGGTCATGGTGTCAAGCCGGAGCTTGACACCGGACTTTCGAGTTTTGGCCGGCAAATGAGGACACCTCCTGGAATGTATGCGAGGGGAGGGCTGAACCAGTGAGTGCGGACATTTCCCCTCGGACTTTTCTTCGCTTAGAAGTTTTTCCTTATTGTTCGCCGTAAGCGGCTTCGTTATGTCTCCCCAGTTCAGGTAAAATACAACAGTATTACAATCAGCAATATAAACAGAATCAAAATCAGCACAGCTTCGCGCTCCGGCCCATACCGGCGGAGGTATCTTCTCGGCACCCCGCGGGCATTCACTTTACCGTAGAAGCCCTGCGGGTTGTCCGCTGACCTGCTTTCTGCCACCCTCATCTTCCTCGCTCCCTTTCCCGGCTCCTGCCTGCAGAGCCATTACTGCATATTATTCGCAAAGGTGGCGCCCAGTGTTCATTTACCCCTTTGAAGACATGGACAAGTAGCGCGACAATGTTCATACTAGACAATAGTAAAGGAGCGATATGTATATGAATCAAGAAACGACCAATCTGTTCAAAACATTGACTGAATTCCCCGCAGCTCCGGGCTTTGAGCGCGAGTTGCGTGCCTTTGTCAAGGATGCTATGACACCGTATACCGAAGAGTTCGTCCAGGACCGCCTCGGCAGCCTGTTCGGAGTCCTGCGCGGTGAAGAGAACGGCCCCAAGATTATGGTAGCCGGACACTTTGATGAGGTGGGCTTTATGGTCACCGGCATCACGGACAACGGAATGATCCGCTTTCAGCCGCTTGGCGGCTGGCTGGCTTCAGCCGTAGCTGCACAGCGGCTGCAGATCATTACACCGAAAGGGACTTTGACCGGCGTTGTCGGCAGTACGCCAATCCATCTGCTGAGTGAGGACGAACGGAACAAAACCGGTGACATCCGCAGAATGTACATAGATATCGGTGCAGACAGCCGGGAAGAAGCCCAGAGCTATGGCGTAGCTCTGGGGCAGCAGATTCTGCCGATCTGCCCGTTCACCCCGCTGGCCAATCCGAAGAAAATCATAGCCAAAGCGTGGGACAACCGCTATGGCTTAGGCCTTGCCATTGAGCTGGTCAAAGCGCTGCACGGCAGAAAACTGCCGAACACCGTCTTCGCCGGCGCTACGGTCCAGGAAGAGGTAGGCCTGCGCGGTGCCCGCACAGCAGCTAACCTGCTGTCGCCGGACATCTTCTTCGGCCTGGATGCCAGTGCCGCCGCCGACATGACCGGCGACCGCCAGGCCTTCGGCCAGTTGGGCCAAGGCGCGCTGCTGCGCATTTACGATCCGACGATGATAACCCACCGCGGCCTGCTCGAATACGTTCAGGATACGGCAGATACCCACCGGATCAAATACCAGTATTTTGTCTCCCAAGGCGGAACCGATGCCGGACAGGTGCATGTCAGCGGAATTGGCGTGCCGTCCACAGTGATTGGAATCTGCTCACGCTACATCCACACGTCCTCTTCCATCATTCACAGCGATGATTATGATGCCGCCAAAGAGCTGCTGATCAAGCTTGTGGAAGGACTGGACCGCACAACGCTGCAGACCATTATTGAGAACAGCTAAGCTAAGTTAGACGAAGAGCCGCAGGGGATATGACCTCCCCTGCGGCTTTTTATGATGCCCTCATCGTTATTTCAGTTTGTCATACTCTGCCATCACCGACCGGTGCACCGCATGATCTGCGGCCAGACCGGTATATTTCGTAACTGCCGCTGCCGCACCAAGCTCCGCGACAGCCGCCTGAAGCTCAACCGCTTCCGGATCATCGCTCACGTTGAACAGCAGTGCTGCCGCCATGGAGCGGGTCAGGGCCGTGTATTCAAGCCCTCTGTCAAAAGCCTGGAGCGCCGGCGATACCAGCCGGTCATTCGGCGACAGCTTGCGGATCGGTGAACGTCCTACACGGCTAACTTCATCCGTCAGAGCCGGATTGCGGAAGCGCTCCAGTATTTTGTCGATATACTTGCTATGCTGCTCCGCGTCGAACCCATGCTTCTGAACCAGCACCGCCCCTGTCTCCTCCAACACTTCGCGCACAAGCCCGGTCAAACCCTCATCCGCCATGGCCTGCTGGATCGTCCCGTATCCGCGCAGGTACCCGAGATACGCTGCCGAGCAGTGCCCGGTATTCACCGTAAACAATTTGCGTTCAATATAAGGCTCAAGATTATCTACATAGTGAACACCTTCTACCGGACGGTAACCCGGAAGCATCTGAGAAGACTCTACCACCCACTCATAGAATGGCTCTACCACTACCTTGAGGATATCCTCATGCTGCTGCAAAGGAACAATCCGGTCTACAGCCGCATTCGGAAAAGCTACGGATATATCCGCTTTGGCCTGGACTTCTGAATCAAGCTTGGCGTATACGAGCTCTTTCAATTGCGCACTGCCGCCGATGGCGTTCTCGCAGGCGATGACATGCAGCGGAGCGGTGGAACCTGCAAGCCGTCTGCCGATCCCCTCAGCCAGCACCCCTGCAATATGCTTCAGGATGGATACTCCAACCGCTGTCGTAACAAGATCCGCTCCGGCAATGGCCGCGGCAACTTCTTCGGCATGGGTTACACTGCTTAGTGCAGTCACGTTCGTCACGATCACCGTTTCCCGACCCTCGCTGGCCAGCATCACCGGATATTCCCCGCGTTCTTGAAGCTGTGTGACGAAGGCTTCATTCACATCGACGAAGGTGACCTCATAGCCTGCCTGCGACAGAAGCAGACCGATAAAACCTCTGCCGATATTGCCGGCACCGAAATGAACAGCCTTCATCATTCCAGGCCTCCTTCAAAGATGGCGATCACATCGGCCGGGGTTGGCGCATTCATGACCCGCTCAATAGCATCCTCTTCCGAGAAGATCATCGCCACATTCGTCAATATCTCCATGTGCCCGTCACCTGCCGCTGCAATGCCGATCACAACAAAGGCCGGCTCATCTCCGCCAAAATCAACACCATCCGGAAAGCGGATAATGGATAATCCGGTAGATTTAATGAAGGGTCTGGCTTCTTTGGTTCCGTGGGGAATGGCCAGTCCTTCGCCCATATAAGTGGAAACGACCTCTTCGCGCTCAAGCATCTTCGGCACATATTCTTCCGTTACATGTCCGGCATCCACAAGCAGTCTTCCGGCCATGGTGATCGCCTCGTATTTATCTTTGGCAGCACCGTTCATAATCACTTTATTCTCTGACAGTATACTCATATGGTTTCTCTCGCTTTCACATTTTATTTTCGAAAAAACGCAGCAGCTCTGACGACAGATATCGCCTGATCTCGGACTCCGTGCGCTCCTCAAGCAGCTTCACCAGCTCGGAATTAAGCAGCATTGCACTGATTTCACTCAGCACTTCCAGGCTTTCCTTGGACAGCTTGCGCGGTGCAAGCATCAGCAGGATGACCCTGACCTCGGTACCCCCATCCAGAACAACCGGCTGCCGCAGACGGTACAGCGTCAGGGAAGACATCAGGATGTGGCTGCTTCTTGCATGAAACAGCGCAAGCCCAGTGTCCGGAATGACCTGGCTGGCCATCCTTTCCCGTTCCAGCAGCCGCTCCAGCAGGATATCTGCATCACCGACCACCCCGCTGCCATCCAGAAAATCGAGCATCGCCGAAATCGTTGCGGGAAGCGTTATCCCGCTATTATCAAGCGGATAGAAGCGGAACCGCTCCAGCAGGCTGACCGTTTCATCCAGCATGCCCTGGTAGCTTTTCAACCGCTCCAGGGAATGCTCTTCACTCGCTGTTCTGTCGTACTCGCCTTGCGGAACACTATCCCGTTCTCTCAGCGTGGTGTTCTGGATATAACTCAGCAGTTTTTCTATTTCTTCCCCTGTCAACAGAGGACTAATTTTGATATAGCGGTCTTTGTCGAGCGGCAAATCAATCGTTGAAATAATCAGATCGTAGTCAACCTCAGGCAGCCGCGCCGCTTCGTACCAGGAAATATTGCCGAGAATTTCAATCTGCGGCATTTCTTTGGCCAGCCGGGTAGCCAGCAGCCGGGAAGAACTGAGACCGCTGGCGCAGACCAGAATTGCCCGGACGCCCCGCCTGAGCTGATTCAGACGTTCGACAGAAGCGCCGAAATGCATGACCAGAAATCCAATTTCCTCATCGGGGATGTCCAGCTCCAGCTCCAGCTCCTCCACCGCGGCCCTCACAATCTGGAACAAATATTCATAATCCTTACGGATGGGACCCAGCAGCGGATTGCGGATACGGGTTCCCTCCCGGAGCCGCTTGAAAGCCGGATCCATATGCTCCAGCAACCCTTCCCGCAGGGAGCGGTCGCTTTGAAACGGAACTCCCGTCCGTTTGACCACGTTCTCCGTCAGCTTATATACAATCTCCATCAGCTCAATATCACCGTAGGCGAATCCGGCTGAGGAGAATGATTCCTGGACCCTGTCGAACAGACCGGCTATATATAGAACCTCTGCCCGCGGTATCTCAGCTCCCAGTGCCTGGCCCAGCCGCTGCCCAAATTGCTCGGCGGCGGCAATATGGCGGTGATCGGACATTCGGGGATATCCTGCTTCCCCGCCGTTGTCGATACTCCGGCCAATCTCAATCCGTCTGGTGGTTACCGCGAGGCCAAGCAGCATTTCCATATAAACGATTTCCGGCAGTTCCGCCGTCCATTTCCATTCCATATCCCACAGCGTGTTCTCCACATCCATCAGATTGGTTTTGCCTACCGCATCCAGAAGAATCCGGAAAACCGGACTGCTCGCGGGCTGCGGATTATGCCCCACCAGATCTGAAAGATCCAGATGCTCAGCGGCCAGCCGGCCAATCGCCCTGCGCTTATCAATCTCGCTGCCGGTAATCTCAACACCATAGCCCCGCCTGCGGACCAGCTGCAGGCCGAACTTGCGGACCCAAAGCTCAAGTTCATCCAAGTCATAGCTCACTGTAGCCACCGTAACTTTGAGCCAGTGGGCCAGTGTGAACAGCTTCACTGGCTCTTCTGCCTCCAGCAAGGAGCAGAGCTCATACACCTTGCGGTCCTCGCTGGAATGTTCCGCTGGCTTCTCTTCCCGTAAAAACAGGCGCAGCTCGGTAAGACCGGCCGCCGGGCCGCTCAACTGAATTCCTTTTCCTGATTTACGGATCAAATCCAGACCGAAATCCGCCAGCGTAAGCTCGATGTCCTCCATCTCCCGGTGAACCGTTCTTACACTCACACCGGTGCTCTCGGCGATTTCGGCGGCAGTAATCTCTTCACTGACCCCTAAGAGAAGCCAGATGATTTGACGCTGCCTCGCGGTAACTTTTCTCATAACCGTGTACCCCCGCCCTAAATGGAGACAAACGCCGGCTTTGCGGGCCAGCGTCTCCTGAGTTAGCGTTATACATCATTTCTATGCTTGTTCCATTTACTTTAAACGTTCCACAAGCTCATCATATTTAGGGCTCTTCAGGAAATTGTCGATGGAGATATGCTCTGCTTTCGGATTGCTGGCAACCGCCCGGTCCGTCAGTGTTTTCTGGGTAACCACGATATCAGCATCCGCAGGAATTTCGCTGACTGCGGAATTGACAACCGTAATATTGACTCCGGCAGCCTGCAGTTTTTTTCTTAGCACGGATGCGCCCATCGCGCTGGACCCCATACCTGCATCACAAGCGAAGACGATTTTGTTCACATCAGCCTTGCCGCGGACATTTGCCGCTGTAGTTACAGTTGCGGCAGCAGCAGCGGTTTGCGCTGCAGTCCCTGCCGACTTCATGTCTTTCAATTTTGCCGCAGCTTCTTCCAGATTCATCTCTTCTTCGTTGTTCTTCTTCACAGTCTTAAGGAGCAGTGTAGCCAGCACAAAGGATACAGCTGTGGCAACAATGACACCGGCAAGCATTGGCACATATCCGCCCTTAGGTGTCATGGCGAAGTAAGCAAAGATACTGCCTGGCGATGGAGAAGCTACCAGACCTGCTCCCAGCAATTGCAATGTGAACGTTCCAGACACGCCGCCGCCGATAACAGCCAGGATCAGTCGTGGATTCATCAGAATGTACGGGAAGTAAATTTCATGAATCCCCCCCAGGAAGTGAATGATAACTGCACCTGGTGCTGAAGCCTTCGCCGAACCGCGTCCTACCAGCCAGTAAGCAAGCAGGATACCCAGCCCCGGTCCTGGATTCGATTCCAGCATGAACAGTACCGACTGTCCCAGTCTCTGTGATTCTTCCAGCGCAATCGGTCCGAGTACGCCGTGGTTGATGGCATTGTTCAGGAACAATACCTTTGCCGGCTCAATGATGATGTTGACGAGCGGCAGCAGGTTATGGTTAACCAGAAACTCCACACCATTCGAGAGGATATTGGTCAAGCCTTCGACCAGTGGTCCGATTCCCTTCAGCGCAGCAATGGACAAGCCGCCGCCGATGATGCCGAGCGAGAAGTTGTTGACAAGCATTTCGAACCCGGCTTTGATCTTGCCGTCAACCGCACGGTCGAATTGCTTCAGGACCCAGCCGGCCAGCGGGCCGACGATCATAGCGCCGAGGAACATCGGAATAGAAGAACCGACGATAACCCCCATCGTGACTACTGCCCCGATAACACCGCCGCGTTTGCCGTGTACCATCTGTCCGCCCGTATACCCGATGAGCAGCGGAAGCAGAAATTTAATCATTGGATCTACTAGAGCTGCAAGACTTTCATTTGGAAACCAGCCTGTTGGAATGAATAAAGCCGTGATTAAACCCCATGCGATAAAAGCGCCGATATTCGGCATAACCATACCGCTGAGCATGCGGCCGAATTGTTGAACTCTCACCCTTGTACCGCCGGATGAAGTTTGTGTCGTTGCCGTTGTGGCCATTTAAAATGCCCCCTTAATATAAATTAAATGGGATGCCTTTATTTAAGATTTCTTTAAAGGTAATCCCCTATGCACACAGCGTAAATCAAAGCGCTTTCTTTGTCATCAAATTGAAAACACGGTTTCGTCATGAACGTTGTTGACAACATTTAAGAGCTGCTGCTACAGGCTTTTGGACATGCATCCGGCTTATGGACACAAGAAAAAAACGGCCCTGCCATCCTCAGGGGATGGGGTCCATTTCTTTAGCAAATTCAAAAATAATTTATGGCGTGAAGCCTAAACATCCTTATATTTACAAAAAAAACGGAAGTCTGCATCAGCTGCAAGACTCCCGTTTAGGGTGTGCTTTATTTAGATTTCCAATCCGTTGTTTCCGATCATATTCTGATACCAATAAAAGCTTTAGCATGCATACTGAGCCCTAACTATATGGTTATATTTCAGCTCTGTATGTGTTACAAAAGTTCTATATACCCCTCTGTTCCATGCACGCGAATTTGTTGCCCATCTTTTATCAATTTGGTCGCATTCTCCACTCCCACAACGGCTGGCAGGCCATATTCACGTGCGATAACGGCTCCATGGGTCATCAGCCCGCCCACCTCCGTAACCAAGCCTTTGATGGATAAAAACAATGGAGTCCAGCTGGGGTCGGTAAAAGCGGTGACTAGTATATCGCCATCCTCCAGATCAGCCTCTTCTATACTCAGAATTACACGTGCCCGCCCCTCTACAACGCCTGAAGAAACAGCGAGGCCCACAACAGCTTCGGCGGGGATATTTTCTCGTTTGTACTGACCCGTAATGATTTCACCATCAGAGGTGATAACACGTGGCGGAGTTAGTTTTTCATATAATCTGTACTCCTCTTTTCGTTTGTCAATGATTTGGTAATCCAGTTTATTTGTGCGTATGGTTTCCTGCAATTCTTCAAAAGAGAGATAATAAATATCTTCTTTTTCATGAAGAAGGTTGGCTTGCACGAGTCGTTCCGCTTCCTTTAGTAAAGCCTGTTTATAAATGAAGTAGCGACTAACAATGTCGTATTTCGGATATTCACGATAACCGATAAAATTCCGGATCTGGCCGATAATTTGTTTTGTCTCTTCGGCTTTTTGTTCACCACCCGGTAATTGTTTCAATCGGGCTAATAAGTCCTGTTCTTTTTTCAACGCTTCCTGTCGCCCTTGCTCAAATTTCCGTTTACTGGCGCCAGGTTCAAGGTTTTTGATATTACTGAGGATCATAGGTACCAGTATATTTGGTTTTTCACTCCAGCGTGTTCTTGTAATATCGATCTCCCCGGCACATCGCATTCCATATTTGTCGAGAAAAGCTGCAATAACATCACGCACCTGCTGCCCACCTTCGAATTGAACCAGTTTATCCAAAAAGTTATCATCCTTTACCTGCTGTAAATACTCAATTATTTTCGGATAGGGACGAATCACATCTGCAACATCCAGTAACTCCATACCCATTTCAGAAGTGACGTTGTTAGGCACAGACAGGGAAAGTGTGTCTGCTACGTTTTTTTCACCTAACCATTCATTCATTTTTTCATTGATCCATGCTGAAGCATGCATGCCGGCCATAATCACATTCAAATTCTTCAGATCGGACGCTCGCTGCCTCCGTTGCTGCATATCTTCCAGGATACAATCAAATACATCCAATCCTGATTTCGTTTGGATATTATGTTTTAACGCTGATATCGATGTCTCACTGCTCTTAATCAAAACAGCAACAATTCCCGGGTTATTTCCTGCTTCTTCTAGAATATCCGCAGATGACATCCCCTTATGGCTTTTAACGGGCCCCGGTTCGCTTTTGTCATATGGGTCTGATTTAATAAAATCTCCCCGCTCTATGATGGTAATAAGCGCGTCTTTTATGAGCGGATCGGAGTGCCCTAGAACATCCAATAAATTTTGCCTGCCAGCCGGTGAAGCCAGGCCCTTCGTGATATCCACAAACAGCCTTCCACCACCAGTTCTAAACATGGGTGCGTTACCTGTTAACTTCCAAACAGATATCCCCAGCGGTTTAATAGGATCAGTCATCATTTGCTGATGGCCGACAGATACATACACATGATTCTCCTGGTCATTTGCTTCAGGAATGGGATATAAAGTGGTGATCGGCCGGCTCTGGACAATATAAAATGTATCATCAGCCAAACACCATTCGATGTCTTGGGGGCAGCCGAAATGTTCTTCGATCTGTCTTCCAATGCGTGCCAGCTGCAAAGTTTGTTGATCCGTAAGGGTTTGCGTCTTTTGCTGATCAGGATCGAGCTGCTTGGTCTCTGTACCGCCTTCTTTTCGTCCATAAATAGCCATTTTTTTGGTTTCTATTCTCTTGCTGACGACTACCCCATCCTGTACTTGATAACAATCGGCAGATACCAAGCCGGAGACCAGCGCTTCTCCAAGTCCGAAACTGGCATCGATAGAGAGCAGCTTCCGGTTGCAGGTAATGGGATCAGCGGTAAATAAAATCCCAGAAGCCTGAGGGAACACCATCCTTTGAACGATAACAGATAAATAAACTTGGCTGTGATCAAATCCATTCTGCATTCGGTAAATTAACGCGCGTTGCGTAAATAAAGAAGCCCAACATTTGCGGATATGCTCCAAGATGGATTCTTTGCCGATAATATTTAAATAGGTGTCTTGTTGACCAGCAAAAGAAGCATACGGCAAATCCTCAGCAGTCGCACTAGAACGCACGGCATAAGCATATTCATCGCCAAACTTGGAGAGATAGTAAACAACTGCATTCACAACATCGGAAGGAATGGCTACTTCCATAATGGCCTGTCGAATCTTCTTGCTGATTTCATCAATCTGTTCCCGATCTTCTACTTTAAGCGTAGTTAGCCGATCTAACAAAGCATGAACCCTTTCGTTTTGTTCGATGGCTTTTTGATATCCCACTGTTGTAACACAAAACCCTTCTGGCACTTGTATTCCTTCCATTTTGGATAATACCCCTAATTGCAGCCCTTTTCCGCCAACAAGCAAAAGCTGAGTGTTATCCATTTCTTGAAAATCGAGAACCAGTGAATTCATTCAACATCTCTCCTAACCATTAGTTCAGAAAAAAATCATTGACAAATCAAAGTTCTAGATGTACTATAAAAGCAAGGTTAATAATTAATTATTTTGTTTTTTGTAATTTGTCAATAACGCTATCGATTATATCATAGTGTTTTTTTGTGTTCAATTGTTTTCTCTAAAAAAGAGATGATCCTTGAAATTATCAGGGTCATCTCTTTTTGTGTTCAGTTGAACCCTATGCCCACTTCAGACCGTTAAATCATTTTCTGATTTAATATTAATAGCTTCTTGTAAAAGTCTTTGGCGGATCAACTCTCCTTCCCATGAGATAGTAGAGTGGCATACCTATCAGGTACAAGGTACCGATTGTGAAGGTAATTTCTCATTACTAAGAAATGCTTTACTTTAAAATGTTAAATTAACAACTTATTCAACAAACGATGAGGCGCACCGCAAAGCAGCGATCCTCCAATAACAGGAGGATCGCTGCTCTGTTGACTATTACGGTTTTGAGAAAGAATGTGAGCTGTCTCCGCTCGTAGGATATCCGCTTTCGGGGCAGCCCCTTTAGATGGTTTCAGATCATATCCAGTGGAACTCTCCAAGCCGGCTGCGGAAAAGCCTCGTCCAGCTGCCACAGCTCATCGGTGCTGAGCTTGATTTCCCCTGCTGCCGCATTCTCGGCCACATGCTGAGGGGTCGATGCTTTAGGAATAGCGATTACGTCGCCTTCCCGGATGCTCCAGGCCAGCAAAATTTGCAGCGGTGTCGCTCCGTGTCTAAGGGCAACCTCCTGCACCGCAGCATTCTCCGTCAGCCCTTTTCTCAACGTGCCTGCCTGTGCCAGCGGAGAGTAGGCCATTACGGGTATTTTGTGGCTCCGCTGCCAGGACAGCAGTTCATGCTCAATACCTCTGGAACCCAGGTGGTAGAGAACCTGATTGACAGCGCAGCGGTTGCCTCCGGGGATGCGCAGCAATTCCCGCATATCGTCCGTGTCCAGATTGGACACGCCCCAGCGGGCTATTTTTCCGGCAGCCACCAGTTCCTCCATACCTTCCACGGTCTCCTCCAGCGGAATCTTCCCCCGCCAGTGCAGCAGATACAGATCCAGATGATCCGTACCGAGCCGCTTCAGACTATCCTCACAGCTGCGGGCCAGCTGATTCTTGCCTGCGTTTTGCGGATACACCTTGGAGACCAGAAATACGCTGTCACGGATCCCCCGGATCGCTTCGCCGACAAGCTCTTCCGATCGGCCGTCCCCGTACATTTCTGCCGTATCTATCACACTAAGGCCTAACTCTACCCCATGCCTCAGTGCAGCTATCTCCTCGGAACGTCTGGAAGCATCATCACCCATACACCAGGTTCCCTGCCCGATTCTCGGCAAGTCTGTTCCGTCCGGAAGTTTAATCCGCCCGGGGATATTTTCATTCATAGTGGAAGTCTCCTTATACGATGGATTAAGTACTACTTACTATACTTACCATGTTACATCATTCGAAACATCGTACAGGTGTCTATTTCTTTAACATATCAGCGTCGTCAGCCTACCAGTTTCAGGCCGACTGCAGCTCCGAGAATCAGAATAATACACATAATCCGCCGCAAATCCCGGGCTTCACCATAAAGCAGCATGCCCAGAATCGCTCCACCGGAAGCACCGATCCCTGTCCATACCGCATAGGCCGTACCCATCGGGAGACTTTCCATGGCCAGCGACAGCAGCAGAAAGCTGCCTCCGAATCCGAGAACCAGCAGGGCAACCGCCTGCCAATTGCGGTCCCGGTGTAGCCTCCCTATCATTGCCACACCGAACATTTCACAGCACCCGGCAGCAATCAGCATTAACCAAGCCATTTTAGGACACCTCCTTCTCTTTAGAATCACCGGTCACAAGCTTCAGCCCGATAACCCCCGCCAGCAGAATCAGCACCAGTACCAGCTTCAGCGGCTTGAACGGCTCACCAAACCAGAGGATATCCGCCAGGACGGTCCCGGCTGTGCCGAGTCCGACAAATACAGAATAGACCGTACCTACGGGCAGCTTGCTGCTCGCCGAGATGATCGTATAGAAACTGATGATAATGGCCACTGCCGTAACGAGCCACTCCCACGGAGCCGAAGCGTGCTTGAGCCCGATGACCCACACGACCTCGAAGCAGGCAGCGCCTGCAATCTTAATCCATGCCATACTGTTATTCACTGCCATTCTCTCCTCTTCCCCTAAATAGTTATGATACAAAACTCTTAACCGCGGAAACAAAATAAGCCCGGAAGGCCATCGTCTAATTGACGATACCTCCCGGGCTTTTATCCCTCCGTGTAGACATGTACATCGTTGTACATGCGTTTTCCCTCGGACCAGACCAGCCTGTAGCAACTGCGGAACCCTAGAAAACAAAACATCTGATTAAGTTACATTGAATACTAGCAAATACCGCCGATAAAAGCAACCCTCTATTATTCCCGGGGCCGCGTCCGGTCTCATTGTCCGCTTGAATGCTCCAGCAGGATGCGCACACCCCAAGGCTCAAGCTCAACCCTTTCCTCAGGGTGAAGCTCTTTTCCGGACAACAGCTCTGCTGCCGGGCCATGCCGGTACACCATAGACACCGGCTCATCGCTGTAATTGAAATAATAGCGCACCCTCTGCTGCTGCCGGTTCACTCCTGTCTTGACAATCAGCGGAAAAGCAAGCTCCTGATCGGGCCCCCATAGTCCGGCCTCCTGGGCAGCGGATTTCAGGATGCTGCCCGCCAGCCCGCTGCTTGTCATGCAGCCGATATAGGTTGCCGTACCGTTTCCGAACCTGTTGCGGGTGACGGCCGCATATTCGCTCCAATGAGGATGCTCATAACGGAGCAGCACCTCCGCCGTATCTGGTGTAATCAGCTCCATCCATGTATTCACCGCTGGATCTGCCGCACCGGTATCCAAAGCTTCGCTGCGCAGTGTCACCTCATGCGGAGTCACAAACATGCTGTAGCTGATTCCGCAGGCCTCGCTGATGATGCCCGGCTGCACCGCCGTGCGCACTTTGAGAGCTTCATCCGCGAAGCCGGATTTGAAGGAATAGACGGCATGGCCTCCCTCACGCACATATTCATTTAAGCGCAGCAGCGCTTCATCCGGAACCGCATAAAGTGCCGGAACAATGATGAGGCTATACCTCGAAAGCTCGGTACAGCCGGGCTGAATGAAGTCGCATTCAATATTCATCCGGTACAGCTCATCGTAAAGCCAGCGAACCACATCATTGTAGTTCCTGCCATCCGGCAGCTTGAACCATTCCATCGCAGTCAGGGCTTCATTGCTGACCATTACCGCAGCCTTGTTATCCTTGCGCAGGTCCACCAGCGCCTGACTTAAGCGGGCAAAATCCCGGCCGATAGTCTTGGCCTCGTTGTATACCGGATTCGGCTTGAAGTCGTGGCTG
The DNA here is from genome assembly GCF_038593145.1 of Paenibacillus sp. FSL L8-0340. Classification (NCBI taxonomy): domain Bacteria; kingdom Bacillati; phylum Bacillota; class Bacilli; order Caryophanales; family Paenibacillaceae; genus Paenibacillus; species Paenibacillus sp. FSL L8-0340. The sequence goes on along the minus strand of NZ_CP151967.1, from coordinate 1,759,717 downwards.
AGCAGCCCTTTCCAGTAGGTCTCAAACGAATTATGAATGGAATGCCAATGCCAGTAAGCCACCATATTTGCCCCGGAGGCGAGATGGCTGAAGGCCTGGAGCCGCAGCTGGCCCGGATAGGGTGTCCAGTGGGGAAATGCCTGGGCCTGCGTCTCCAGTACAAGATAATTGCTGCGCTTCAGGGAACGGGCGATATCCCCTCCGAAGGAGATTTCCGTTCCGGTCAGCTCATGCTGCGAGGGATGGTAAATATCCACTCCGGCGATGTCGAAGGCTTCAGCCGCGGCAAAATGATCCACGGACGGCTGTACGCCATACGAATAGCCGCGCCATTCAAAATCAAAATTCTGTGTGACGAATTGTCCCGGCTGCTTGTACTCGTTCACCAGCGACACCTGCCAGGCAAGAAACGCTTTCACCAGACCACGCTGGAAACGGGCGAATTCCGCACCCAGGCTGCCGTTGATTGTGCCGACAGCGGACGGAAAGTCCTCCCAGCTGTTAATCCGGTTGCTCCAGTAATCCAGCCCGAACCGGTCATTGATCTCATCCAGTGTTCCATACTTCTGCCGCATATGCTTAACAAACAGCAGCTGCACATTCTCTCCGGCTGTCCCATAGTGCTTCGTCTCGTTGTCTGTCTGGTAGCCGATGACCGCCGGATGCTTGCTGACCCTGCCGATCAGCTTGCGGATGATCCGCTCCGCATGGAACAGGTAGACCGGGTTCGTTATATCCATGATCTGCCGTGCGCCATACCGGCCGGGACCGTCCGCCGTTACAGCCAGCACTCCGGGATGCTCTTTGACCAGCCATGTGGGAACGGCATAGGTTGGTGTCCCGACAATTACGGAGATTCCTGCGGCATGCATCGCATCCAGCACCCGGTCGACGGAAGAGAAGTCGAATATCCCGTTCTGCGGCTCATGCGTGCTCCAGGTCGATTCGGCGATGCGGACGGTATTGATCCCGGCCTCCAGCATCATGGCAATATCCTCATTCAGCCTCTCATAAGGCATATATTCATCGTAGTAGGCGACGCCGTAACGTAGTTGACTCATTACTCTGATGCTCCTCTCGCTTTAGCCTTTTATTGCCCCTTCGGCAATGCCCTGCATAATAAACTTTTGGAAGAATCCATAGATAACGATCACAGGAAGCGCAGTCAGCACCAGCGCCGCCAGAATCAGCGACCACTCCTTATTGTACTCTCCGAACAGCGTGTTGGTCGATAGAATCAGCGTATATTTGGTAGAGTCGGTGAGCATCAGCAGCGGCAGCAGGAAGTCATTCCAGATCCACAGGAAGTCCAGAATCGCAATGGTTACCGTAATCGGCAGCAAGAGCGGAAAGATGATACGGAAGAAGGTCTGGAACTCGCCGCAGCCATCAATCCGTGCCGCTTCCTCCAGCTCGCGGGGGATCGACTTCACAAAGCCGTGGTACAGGAAGATCGCCATGTTCACTCCAAGACCAATGTAGATCACAGCAAGGCCGTAGGTGCTGCCGCTGACATGCAGTGCTTTGGCCATCCGTGTAAGCGGAATCATAATCGAATGAAACGGTACCAGCATGGAAGCAATGAATAGCGAGAAGAGCGCCGCGCTAAGTCTGCCGGAGGTCCGGGATAGCTTGTAGCCGGCCAGGGCAGCGCAGAAAATGATGCCTCCAATACCAATGACTGAGACAACAACCGAGTTCAGGGTGCTGCTTAGCAGGTTGATTTTGCTAAAAGCCTGGCTGTAGTTCTCAAAGTGCAGCTTGGTCGGCAGCGCCGTGAAGGAAGCGAACATCTCGCCTTGGGTTTTCACGGAATTGATAATTGCCAGATAAATCGGGAAAAAGGACATGACAGCGCCGATACAGAGAAACAGTGTGATAAATAGGTTGGCTCCCTTTCTCAGTCTCATGCTTCCACCTCTTTTCTCTTCATGACACCGATCTGGATAAAAGTGAAGAGCAGGATAATCACGAACAGGATCACCGATTTGGCGCTGGCATACCCGTAGCGGAAGTTATTGGAGAACGCCTCTTCGTAGATATTCATCGTAATGACCTGTGTACTGCGTCCCGGACCGCCGCCGGTAAGCCCGTATACCACCTCAAATACCTTGAACGCCCCGTTCAGAGTAAGGAAAAAACAGATCGTAACCGCATGCGTAATCATCGGCATCGTCACCTTGCGGAACGTCTGGAACGGGCTGGCCCCGTCAATGACGGCAGCCTCCTTCAGGCTTTGCGGCACCCCCTGCAGGGCGGCCAAATATATAATCATCATATAGCCGACGCCATTCCACAGCGATACGATAATGATCGAATAGAAAGAAACACTGGGATCTCCGATCCACAGCTGGTCCAGGAACGAGGCTGCCGTCTTCTCGGCAAGCTGCGGCAGCACTTGGGAGAACACGAAGGTCCACATAAAAGCGCTGATGATGGTGCTGATCATATTCGGCATGAAGAAGATCGTCCGGAAAAAACCTTTGGTTCTTGTTTTTGTCTCAATGAACACGGCAAGCACAAGTGCGAATACATTTTGCAATACGATCATGAACAGCACGTATTTCAGTGTAAAGAGCAAGGCGTGCACGAAATCCGGGTCCTCGCGCAGCGCTTCAATGAAATTGCCAAGGCCGATAAAAGAATAATTGCGGTTCAGCCCGTTCCAGTCCGTGAAGCTGTAGTACATGCCGCCGATGGTCGGAATCAGCAGAAACAATGAATAAATGATAAATGCGGGTGCAACGAAAGCAAGCAGCGAAACAACACTTTTATAGCGCTTGACCGGCATAGTATCCGCCCCTCTCCCTCTGTGGTGTGCAAAGCAAACGGGATGGAGGAAGGAGGGCCAGCGCCCCCGTTTCTTCCATCCCGGACTGTAAAGCTGTAGCTTATTTGTTTACCTTGTTGTAGGATTTCCAGGCTTTGTCGAGCGCCTTGAGCACATCATCCTGACTCATTTGTCCGGCATAATATGCCTGCAGTCCTTTGCCCACCTCATCCTTGACGGATTGCGGAATCGCCGGGTCCTGCACCGACTTGCCAGCTTTGACATAGGTAGTCGCTTCGGCGATCCAAGGATAACTCTCATAGGTGTGCACCGTGGACACCGGATTGAATTTCATTGCCTGGAATAAGCCGTTGGAGGCTTGATCATCCAGCACATAATTCAGGAAATCAAGCGCAACCTCCTTGTTTTTGCTGGTCGGGGATACCGCGAGTGAAGTCGAGGCGCTGAGATTGATCAGGGTCGCATCCGCATTGTCGCTGATCGGCAGCGGAGCAACACCGAAATCCAGATCCGGGTTCGACTTCAGAATGGTTTCTGCATACCACGGTCCCATCAGCCACATGGCTCCTTTGCCAGCGGCAAATGCCGCCGCACCGTCATCGCCGCCGACTTCAGTGGCCTTCGCCGTGCCGTTGTCGTTGATGAGATCGAACACATCAAAGATCGCGGATTTCATCTCGGTAAAGGAGCCCTCATCTTTGTTCATCTTGTTCACGAATTCAGGGTCCGCAGTTTTCATCATCCCCCCTACAGCCAGCGGAAGCACCAGCTGCGGAATCCATGATTCCTTATAAGAGAGCACGAACGGCGTCACGTTCTTCGCCTTCAGCTTCTCAGTTACAGCCTTCATCTCTGTCAGCGTTGTCGGCGGGGTCAGGCCATTCTCGGCAAATATGGTCTTGTTATAGAGGTAGCCCCAGGACAGGGTTTCCAGCGGCAGCGCCACAACCTTGCCGTCCGTAGTGGTTACAGAGGGCTTCACGCTGTCCAGCAGCTTGCCGACGAAGGGCTGATCTGTCAGGTCTTCAAGGTATCCGGCCTTGTAATAGGATGGAATTTCGTTCACAGCATGGATAGCGAATATATCAGGTGCATCATTGGAGGCCAGGCGCGTCTTCAGAATTTGCGAGGCATTGTCCGCCGTCGGCATTTCGAGCTGTACGGAAACATCAATATTTTTGTCCGCTTTCTCTTTCTTCACGAACTCAGCAATATAATTATCATATTGTTCCTTAAAGCGCGGCTGCGCGATGAACATCTTCAGGGTAACGCTTTTGGCTGTACCGCTGCCTGTATTTCCTTCTTCTGCAGCATTGCTGTTGTTTGTACCGTTATTGCTGCCGCAGCCGGCCAGCAGCGTCGCGGTGAGGAATGTACAGAGTACACCTTTGGTCATCTTGTTCATGTTGTAAGACCTCCCAATGTCTATGTTTTGTTTACGCTTTCATTGTATCTTTATTATGAAAGCGGTTAATTGGACGGAATTACCCTTTCGGATTGGACATTTTTAAACCGGCTGCTTGCTTGCGCATCTCACCGGGGGCAACGCCGTAATGCTTCTTGAATACTCTGTAGAAATAGCCGACATCCTCATATCCGGCCAGCTCTGCCACCGTCTTGATCGGAATGCTCTCCTCAGCCAGCCATTCCTTCGCCTTCTCCATCCGCAGCTGCAGGATATAATCCGTAACATTGCAGCCATACTCCAGCTTGAACACCTTGCTTAGATATTCCTTGCTGACGAAAAAAGCTCTGGCCAGCGCTTCCAGCGTTACCGCTTCGGCAAAGTGGGTATTAATATACTGCCGGACCTCATCCAAGTTCAGCTTATTCTTGAACTTGCGCTGTCCGATCAGCTGTTCCAGACTTGTCCCGTAGAGCTGTTTCAGATACGCGGCGGTGCTGCTCCCGGACAACAATACCTCACGGGGGATCTCCGCCTTCAGGACATCCTCCTCCAGTGCGTTGCTCCGCATGAGCTCCTTCAACAGCAGCAGCATTTCACTTGCCGCCTGCCGCAGCATTCCCGGTCTGCCAGAGCCTCCCTGCACCAGTTCCTTCTCTATGCCTTCAAGAACAGCATTGACCCCTACGGGATTCAGCTCATTGAAATGCACCCTCATCAGCTGCTTGTAGGAGGACAGCGAGAAGGATACCTCAATATCGAGGGCATACGGCTCCCGGGCACGGGAGCTCTCCTCCAGCTCCTTCCGGCATTTGCGCAGCACAGCATTCAGTTCCCCCGGATCAATCGGCTTCAGCAAATAATCCACCGCACCGTAGCGGATGGCATTCTGGGCATATTTGAAATCGTCGTAGCCGCTCACAACAATCACTTTAATCTCTGGATAACACTCATGAAGCTTATTCATCAGCTTGACACCGTCCGCGCCAGGCATCCGCATATCGGTGATGACAATCTGCGGGGACAACTCCCCGGCCAGGCGCAGCGCCTCGCTCCCGTCCTCTGCTTCTCCGGCAATCTCCATGCCCAGTTCATCCCATAAGCCAAACGTCCGCACAATGTCACGGTTCCAGCTCTCATCATCCACCAGCAGTACTTTAAGCATGGTTCGCACCGTCCCTTTCCAGTGGTATTGTTACAGTCACCTTTGTGCCTTGCCCCTGAATGCTATCTAGACCAATCCCGTATTTCCCGCCAAAATGCATCTGAATCCGTGAAGCAACATTGCTTAAGCCAATCCGCTCCCCATGCGTCCATAAATCACCGTTGCGCCGCTCCAGTCTTCCCCGCAGCTCCGCCAGCTTATCCGGCTGCAGCCCGATCCCGTTGTCGCAGATGGTAATGACCGTGTCCTCCCCTTCACAAGTTACCTTGACCTCCAGCACCCAGGGGCCCGACTGCTGTTCCAGCCCATGAAAAAAGGCATTCTCGACAATCGGCTGCAGGCTCAGCTTCGGAATCAGACTGTCCGTCGCCTGCTCATCCACTTCAATCGCATAGCTGAGCCGGGCCGCGAAACGCTGCTGCTGGATCTGCATATAATTGTTCAGATGGTTCAGCTCCGCCCGCAACGGGGCCAAGTCCTCCGGCTCGCGGATGATGTAGCGGAACATGTCGCTAAGCGATCTCAGTACCCCGTAGCTTTCGGCCGGGCTGTTCTTGAACAGCATGCTGCCGATCATCTGCAAGGTGTTCTGCAGGAAATGCGGATTAATCTGCGCCTGCAGTGCTTTAAGCTCGGCACTCTTTTTCTCCAGGCCGATAACATATTCCGTCCGGATATGCTCGCGGATGCGGTACGACATCTGATACAGCTTCGTCTCCAGAAGGCCAATTTCATCAACCCGGTTGCTGAGCCGCACTTCACGCTCCTTCATTAAGCCGAAGCCCTGGATGGACCGGGCCAGGCTAACGATTGGCGTCGCCAGCCTCCAGGCCAGAGTTACGGCGAGCAATATCGCCACGACCACGGTAATGGCGCCTACTATCAATCCAAAGTTCATGGTCGCCAGCGCGCTCTGGTTAATGAAGCTGTTAGGAATAACGGTGACCAGCTTGAGACCCACTGGATCAATCGTATTGTAGAACACATAGGCCTGGTCACCGCGGAAATAGCCCTGCGGCTCACCGGTGCCGGCAACCCGGTCCAGAATGGCTTTCGAAGGAGTCACTCCCCAGGGCTGGTACAGCACCTTGCCGTCGCTACTAGCGATAAATACCGTATGATCGTTGCCCCGGCCTAATAGATTCAGCGTCTGATCCAGTACACCCCAGCGGATTTCCAGGGAGATGCCTCCAAGCTTCTCCTGGTTCTCAAACCGGTTAATGCTGCGGACCAGCTGGAATTTCCCGTTATCGTTGCCGCCAACGGCTATTGTGAAATCCTTATTTTGCTCAAAAAGCAGCTTATACGGAGCAGGAATTCCGGCTGTTGAGGCAATGTCACTCTGCGAGGCGTTGATAGTAAACAGCTTGTTATATTCTTTCAGATACAGCTCCACCCCCACCACATGATTGCCCGCAGAGTAGAACAGATTCGTCAGCGTATCAATAATGTTCCGCTGTGCGGCAAATTGGCTGGACAGGCTGGACTCCTCTACATTCGCGAGGTATTCGCTCAGGTGGGGGCTGATCAGCACGGTATAGATCAGATTATTAAGCTGGGCGAACTGGTCCCCCAGATAGACACCGGTCCATTTCATATTGGAAAGATTCGTGCTGATGACCTCGGCCTCCATTGACCGGCGGCTGTTCTCGGCTGCCAGTGCTGTAATTGTCACAATTGGCACAACAGCGAGGATAATCATAGTCAGAATAAGCTTATTGCGGATACTGCGGCGGAAAGGCTCAGTAAGTTTCATGATCCAACCGGCAACCCTCATTGCTGCACCAACCTCCAAGTTTCACTTGCCATAGTTTGCCCAAGTCAGAATGGAATTTTCTTGGGTTCAACAATTCATGTTAAGTGTTGAATGCTCTAAATTATTTTATCTTAACAAAAAACTAACGCCCCGCGAAGAATGGACGTTAGTTTAAGGAGAATGCCTTGTTAACTAAGGACAAACGTATGGAAGGATTCCGGTTCAAGCTCCAGGGAGTACGAGGAGGAACCACTATGCAAGTGCAGCATCCGCCGTTCCTTGAATGGATTGGCCAGGACGAGCGTGATCCCGCCCAGCGGTGTCCGGAAAGCAACGGCATGGCCGCTCCACGGACCTTTAAGCCCTACTCTTACGGAACCAGGGACGGTAAAACGTGAGAAATGCTTCATCACGTAATACTCCGGATTCACGGTCGCTTGTCTTTGGCCGGGATCAATGGTCAGCAGGGAATTCTGTTCCCAGCCCCAAGTGCTCCTGCCCTTGGGTTCAAGCACCATGTTCCAATAGATATAAGCGTTCACACCGTTCATGAAATAATGCTGATACAGGTTAAATACGTATCTCGCATAAAACCACGTATTTTTGCCATCGCCGCATTCATTTTCGGTCTGCATATACCGCAGCTCCGGGTAGCTCTGCACGGTACGTTGGATGGCATGTTTGCCGGCCCATTGATAACCTACGCCTTTGATATATTTATAGGCTTCGGGATCGCCGAGCACCACCCCGGCGAAGGCATCATGATCGCTTGATTTAGCTTTAAGCCATTCATCCCATGGCTCCGGGGCATTGATCGTCCCCAGCCAAATTTCCGTCTCCAGCCCATGCTTCTCGAATGCCGGGCCAAGGTAGTCGCGGATGAAGATCCTCAGCTGCTCCCCGGTCCAGACGCAGGAAGGAAACTTCTGGTCGGCAACCACCTCATTCTGCACATGCACCTGATGAATCGTTATTCCTTCTGCACGGTAGGCTTCCACGAACTTCACGAAGTAAAGGGCGTATGCCTCAAGCACTTGCGGCTCCCAGCGTAGTGTTCCATAGTTATACGCTTTGGGGAACTTCATCCATGTCGGCGGGCTCCAGGGGGACGCGAACAGCTTGAGGTCCGGGTTCAGCTGCAGGGCTTCCTTGATGTAGGGAATCAGCATCTGCCGGTCACGCTCAATGGAGAAATGCTCCATGGCGTAATCCCCGTCAGTCTCGTTCAGGCTGTACCATTCCAGCGCATAGTCGCTGGCTCCAATCGGCAGGCGGCAGATGCTGAACCGCTGCTCCCCTTCGGGATGGAACAGCTCATGCATCAGCCCCGCCCGTTCTTCCTCCGGCAGATGGCCCAGCGCCACAAAGCCCAATTCGTTAAAGCAGCCGCCGAAGCCTTCCAGCGTCTGGAACGTCTCTGCGGTAACGGTCAGATTAGCGGCTGTCCCGGCTTGTTCTGGACCAGGGATGTTTTGGGCTATCCAAGGTGCTTTTTCCGTGCTGGCAAACCAGTTCTGAATTGTATCAGCCATATTATAGGTTCCTCCATAGGTGTAGTTTGGAGCTGTTTTTGATTTGTATGATTACGCTTTCATTATATCCCGGGTCATTCATAATGGAATTGGATAATCCGGCAATCACGGATTGGATTATTTTAACCTGCTAAAAGGCAGCTTCCCTATAGCGGGGCGCTGCCTTTACTATTGCCAACAGGTTAATCCTTCCTGCCAGTGATTCAGCAGACGGCGATTATTGCTCTGCAACCAGCGCGTTCAATTCCCGTAAATCTTCGGCCAAGTTGGCCTCGGTATATTTCCCTTGGCCAAAGCCGATCATCGCACGCAGCGGCATATATTTCATCATGGCAAGGAACATTTCCGGATTATCATCCATTGCATCTTCCAGGCCAAAGATACTGCTGTAATTCTTTGCTTTTTCCGCAGTCAACGGATTTGCCAGCAAATCGCCTACCGTGGTGTTGCGGTGGAAACTTACCGCAATCTTCTTCGTTGTCGAAGTTACCGTAAGTGGAGCGGAGAGCCGGATATCCCGCGATGAAGAGCCTACGGCAATGTTGAACGTTCCGCTTTCCACATGCCAGTCCGCCAGCTTCACGTTGTAATAGGCAAAAGCACGCTTATTCAGGGTAAAGGAGACTTCTCGCTGCTCCCCCGGCTGCAGCTCCAGCTTCTGGAAGCCTTTAAGCTCCTGCAGCGGGCGGATAACACTGCTCTCCTCGTCACTGACATAGAGCTGGACCACCTCTTTGCCTGTCCGGCTGCCGGTATTTTTGACATTCAACGTCACCTGGACAACATCTGTATCCCTGATGCTACTCTTGTCCAGTTTCAGACCGCTGTACTCGAATTGCGTATAGCTGAGTCCAAAGCCGAACGGGAACAGCGGCTCGATTTCTTTTTTATCATAATAGCGGTAGCCGACGAACAGACCTTCCTTATATTCCACCGTATCGCCTTCACCGGGAAAATTGAGAAAGGAGGGATTGTCGCTCAGCTTCTGCGGGAAGGTCTCGGCCAGTTTGCCACTAGGGCTTACTTCACCGAAGAGCAGATCGGCAATCGCGCCGCCAAAAGCCTGCCCGCCCAGATAACCTTCCAGAACGGCCTTCGTATGATTCAGCCAAGGCATCTCAACCGGGGAGCCGTTACTCAGCACCACGATCATTTGGTCTTGAACTTCAGCCACCGCCTTGATCAGCGCCTTATGGCTCTCAGGCAGCGACAGATGGCTGCGGTCATACCCCTCCGATTCATAGCTGTCAGGCAGTCCAAGGAACAACACCGCAGCATCTGCGCCTTGTGCTGTTTCCTGTGCTTCCTTGAGCAGCGCACTGTTGATTTCATCGCTGTTCAAGTCATAGCCCTGTGCATACAGGAAGCTTGCGGAACCGCCGGCCACCGCCTGCATTTCGGCAAAAGCATCATCCAGCTTCGTCGGATTGACATGCGAGCTGCCTCCGCCCTGGTAACGCGGCTTTTTGGCGAATTCGCCGATAATGGCAAGCGTTCCGCTCTTGGCAAGCGGCAGAATATTATCTTCGTTTCTCAGCAGCACCATACTTTCCCGGGCCACCTTTCGCGCCAGCGCATGATGCTGCTCCAGATCGAACGCTGCATTCTCCTTGCGGTTCTCCACTCTTTTGAAAATAAAGGACAGCAGCCGCTCCACAGCTTTATCCAGCGTCTCCATGGACAGCCCCCCGCTGTTCACTGCAGCCACGATTTTGGCATCACCAATGCCTCCGCTTGACGGCATCTCCAGCTCAAGCCCGGCCTGCAGCGCCTTCACCCGTTCATTGACCGCTCCCCAGTCGGACACGACGAAGCCCTCAAAGCCCCATTCCTCTCTAAGCACCTTCGTCAGCAGTGTTTCACTTTCGGAAGCGTATTCACCATTTAGCTGATTATAAGAGCACATTACACTCCAGGGCTGGCTTTGTGTCACTGCGCCTTCGAAGCTGGCCAGGTAAATTTCCCGCAGCGTCCGCTCATCAATGATTGCATTCGTAGACATTCTGCGGTGCTCCTGGTTGTTGGCGGCAAAATGCTTCAGCGAGGTGCCCACGCCCTGGCTTTGCACTCCCTGGATGTGGCTGGCGCCCATTTCCGATGATAGATAAGGGTCTTCCGAGAAGTATTCGAAGTTCCGCCCGTTCAGCGGGGAACGTTTAATATTGGTTCCCGGTCCAAGCAGGACCGCTACATCCTCCGCCTGGCATTCCTCCCCGAGCGCCTTGCCGACCTCATGAATCAGCTCACGGTCCCAGGAAGATGCAAGCCCGGCTGCGGATGGAAAGCAGGTTGCCGGTACACTATTGTGAAGTCCGAGATGGTCGGCGCTCCCTTGTTGCTTCCGCAGTCCATGGGGACCGTCGGTTAGCATCAAAGAGGGAATGCCCAGCCGCCCGATGCCTTTCGTGTGCCAAAAATCCAGCCCGGAGCAAAGTCCGGCCTTTTCTTCCAGTGTCATTTGCGAAATGAGGTTTAAAATGTGAGTTGTCATCATATGCCTCCTCGAAATAGGTTTTTCTACTCCCATTCTAATATACTTCAACCTGCATTTATGGTATTACTATTGTATTATTGGTATTTTCATTGGATCAGGAGGGGGATGGATGAAGATGTTAGACTACCTGGAGGAAACAGAGGGATTGCAATACATCTGCAAATTAATCTACGAAGCTTACCGGATTCCGGTCTGCTGGCTGGACACTGCAGGCAACCTTCAACTGGCGCTCCCTCCTTCTATGGAAGAACGGCCGGCTGCGCCTACCCACTCCGGGATGCTGGCTGAACTTACGGAGTTCGTCTCTGGAATTGAGCACAACCATCCCCGAAACACCGGGGGGACTTCCTTTTTGCCGTATCTGCACACTACCGGTTTTCTGGAAAATTTTATTATGCTTAAGCTGCCTGCAGAGCTTGGGACTGGCGGAACGATAATACTCGGCCCTTCACTGGCTGCTTCAATGACCGAGACTACTGTAGCCAGCCTGATGAATGACCACAACCTCCCGCTTGGCCATGTGGAAGAGTGGCTTCAGTATTACCGCGGCCTGCCGGTGCTGAGCCGGACGAGATGGTACCATGCCGCCCTGCTACTGTACTCACTGGTCAACGGACAAGCCCTTTCGGTCACAGAGCTGCTGCTTGCCTCAACCCATCATGAGCCTGTGCAGCATACGGAAAGCCGTTCGGATCTCGATCACTCCTACCGGCGTGAGAACACCTGGCTGCATCATGAGCCGATGCTCGAACGGGAGATGTTCCGCCATATCGTAATCGGAGACAAAGCAGGACTCCTTCGGTCCCAAGCCTCCTTCTCTGAGGAAAGCTTCGGGCGGCTCTCCAAGAAAAGCCAGCTGCGCAGCAAAAAAAATCTGGCCATCTCCTCCATCACACTGGCAACCCGGGCCGCGATCGACGGGGGCCTGTTCTGGGAAATCGCCTATACACTGAGCGACTTCCACATTCAGCATATCGAAGAACTGAAGGATATTCCCGCCGTTGACAAAGCCCAGCTCGCGGCTCTGTGCGATTTCGCCGATCATGTACGCGACAACCGCCGATCCAAGTTGTCCCGCACTTCTGCACTATGCCAGAACTATATTTTCAACCACATGTACGAGGAGCTTACTCTGAACAAATTGGCTGAGGTGGCCGGTCTGAATGCCAACTATCTCTCTCAGCTGTTCAAGAAGGAGAATGGAATTTCTGTCAGCGATTATATCCAGCGGGAGCGGATTGAGGAGGCCAAGCGGCTGATCGAGCTGCCCGGGGTCACGTTGTCGGATATCGCCACCCGGCTTCATTTCAACGACCAGAGCTATTTCACGAAAGTCTTTAAGAAATATACCGGAGTAACACCCAGGCAGTTCCGGCATGACCGCTGAATTATCTACTAGATGCGTCATTCTCCTGTGCAATTAAGGTGCAGAGCTGCAATAATATGGTACAATCTTGGTAAGAAACCTTGAAGGAGCGATTACTTTGGGCATCGGTATTGTTTTTATTGGGGTGTTAGTGTATGCCGTCGTTCAGGCGGTTATCCGTGATAACGGCAGGAAACATGGCGGCGGCAACCGGCTGCGGAACCGAAACAACACGTCTGACAATTATTTCTTCCCCGGCGCGGATCCAAATCTCTTTACGGGCGACAACGACAACAACAATCACACCCGCAATCACCATGACGGAAACAGCGGGAATGGCGGTCATCACGGTCACAGTCATGGCGGGAGCAGCTGGGACAGTCATCATGGCGGGCATGGCGGCTGGGATGGCGGCGGACATAGCGGCGGGGGGGATTCCGGCGGGGGGGGCGGAGATTCCGGGGGCGGTGGTGGTGGTGGTGGCGATTAAGCTTGCCTCCAACTTATATAGTGTGCAAAAAGAACTCACAGGCTTAGCCCTGTGGGTTCTTTTTAAATACAGTCTTGGTTCCTATTATATTAAAACAACTTACTTTCATACTCTGTCACTCTACGATAGAATGTGACTTCTTCATTCCGCTCCTATTGAGCCTTCTTCAACCCAAAAAGGAAGTAAAGCTGCTCTTTGGATAACTTTCGAATAGTGTCTATGCTATTGAGAAGCTGAAATTTATATTGCAGATCCAGTTCCTCTTCCTTTGAATCCGTTGAGATTCCCCTTCCCTCTTCAATGTTAAACATTGGTGAGAAATAACTGAGGGACTCCTTCTTAGCTTTTAACGTCACATCAAATGATTTGCTGGTTCCATCATGAAGTATTACATCATACGTTCCTGAAACTGCAATAATGTCACTAGAGTAGGAGTCGATCTTCAAATTCTTCAAATTCGCTTTTTTAGATACCAGGTATAAAATTTTAGAAAAACTTCCTCATAATTAATTCAATGGGCCCCCGTTCCTTCCATTTCCTCCAGGTAGATGAAAAGAGTATCGCCAGCACGAAGTAAGCACAGCCATAAGCGACTGCAAATGGAAGTGTTCCGTTCTCCAAGTACCCTGCCACTTCAAGAAAACCCAACCCGATAACCACGTGCCCTATATAATGGGACAACGATAGCTGCCCGGTATGGATAATTGCTTGGGTGAACAAGGAATTTCTGAATGCATGCACGATATACAGGCTAATCGCAATGATAGCCAGAGCAGAACATGTTCCAGAGAGAACATACAGCAATGTTGGAGGCATGGGTTTGGTCCCAAAAAGATAAGCTGCGGAGTCATAGTCTAATACAGACGATGTCCCTTGAATCAAAGAATAAGAAATAGCTTCAATAACTATGGTTCCCGACACTGAATAGAGCAGCAGCTTCCGTCGGTTCTCCTCGGCCAGCCAATGCTTTCTGCCGATCCACAGGCCAATCAGAAAAAAACAACTCCAAGGAAAAAACGGATGGAAGCCATTATAAATTAAATTCCGGAGAAATCCGTTCAGCGTCCAAAAATCCGTATATTGGTGAAAGCCGGTGTCCCAGCCTTTACTGTAATCAAACAGAATCAATGACAGCTCGGATACCAGCAGAATCACTGAGAACAAACCGAGTATTTTATTATCAGATACAGTAATCATAGCTGCGCCCACAAGCATGAATACCGCATAATAATGTAAGATGTCGGCGCTCCAGCCTATCAGCAGCAATAGCAAGCCGCAACCAAGCAGAAATCCGGAACGTTTGTACAAGCTGAGGCGATTTTGACGAATAATCTCCTTATCCATCGATCTTCTTGCTTTCGCGGTCATCAAAGACACTCCAATACCTGCCAGTATAATAAACAATGAGGAGGCTCTGCCTTCAAAAAGACCCGCCAGCTCCCTTAACCACGACGGGCCGTCATTTTCTGCCTGCATTGCAAGCTTATAGTTAACGATGATCATCCCAAAGATCGCCCAGGCTCTTGCATAATCCAGTGCAGTAATTCGCTGTGTCGATGGATTCACGTCCAGTGTTCCCCCTTCACAATTGGTACTTTCGCCGTGCCCAGCCTGAACCGCCCGGCCACAACCTTATGCTCTGGCATAAATCCGAAGTGTTTCCCGATCTCTATTGTGCAGCAGGCAGAATAAGTCCTTTCTCCATCGCTTCAATCTTGCCCAGTATGCCAAAATATTGCAGCTCCAGCAACCCCGCTTTCGTTTCCGCCTGTTGGACCATGAACCGGGCGTTGTTCAAATCGCGCTGCGGTACACTCCCTGCTTCAAACCTCCTGTTGACATTGGCGAAATCGAAAGCCGCTTTATCCACTTCCCTCTGCGCGGAGAGAGACTGCCGGTAAACATCGTCCGCCCCGGCGTAGACGGCGTTGATATTTTGGTTCAGTTGTATTTTGGTTTGCTTGATCTCTTCCTCGGTCATTTGCACGATCTGGCCCAGGCTTTCCCTGGCGTATGCGTTCGGTGTAGGAGTGAACTTTTGATCCCGTCTGGCTTGATTAAGCGTATTCCAGAGACGTTTCAACTCAAAGGAATGAACCAGAATGTCCTCGCTGCTTTTGCGGATCACCGGCTTGACTTCGGGTAGTGGAATTTCCTCCATCATCATACTCGGGTTATAGCGAATACCGAGATCGAACGACAACTGGAGCAACCCCAACCTGTAATTTGCCAGCATTTTATCCAGTTCGACACCCTGATTATTGCGCTCCGCCTCCAGATTGCGGTAATTCTCCGCCGTCATCATGCCCTGCCCGACCAGTATTTCCTGCCGATTCAGCTCTAAATCCAGAACCTGAAGTCCCTCTTTCAGTAACGCTGCTTGCTGTTTGAGCGACAGCAACTGAATATATTGGCCGGTGACCTGTAGTTTGGTTCCCTGTACAGCCTCTTCCAGGTCAAGTGCTGATTGCAGCTTCTCATGCACTAGCTTTTTCACTGCGCTCTCCAACTGAACCCGCTGGGAAATCACCATCTCATTCATGCTTTCCACTTGTGCAGACATCAGGCCGTTAAAAACAGTGTTTATCTCCATAACCGGCCCCATCCAGAATAGCAGCTGGGGTTCAGCATCCGCAGGGATCAGGTATTTTTTATTCTCAAGTATGCCCTCGGGAGTGACCGGAAGGGTATAGGCATCCTTTTTGGCATATTCGAGACCTTGAATTTGTGCCTTGTAATCTTTCTGTTGAGTAATCAGAGCCGTATTCTTCAATTGCAAAAGTGACAGATTAAATGAACTGTCGATTGCCTGTGACAACGCTGTCTGCAAATTGAGGCGGTCAAGCTCGGCCAATGCCCGCGGATTGACAAAAGTGGACGGAAGCCGCTTATCGGTAGTCGCTTCTTTCCCGTCCTCCGTGACAGCCTGCGCCTCATTGTCAGCGGCCAGTGCCGACGGCAGCACAGAGGTGAACAACAATAAAGCAAATAATGCTGAAAGAAACACTTTGTTCATATCCTTAACTCCTTTCAGTATTTTGGCGGAAAGACTTAGTGACCGGTTTATACAGAAAGCGTCTGCTCCCTCTCAGCATTCCGGTTGATTTTCCGTTCCTGTCGTCTCATTTTGAACTGAGCCACGACCATATACAATGAAGTAACTACAAGCAGAGTCAGCAGTGTCGAGAACATGAGTCCGAAAATAATGGTGTACGCCATGGGGCGGAACAAAATGTTGCCGCTCAACGCGATCGGGATCATCCCCATAATGGCCGTTAATGAGGTCAGCAGGATGGCACGGAACCGCGCCGAAGCAGCTTGTATAACGGCCTCTTTCAATTCCGTACCCTCGTGCCGGGCATCTTCGATGAACTCGATCAGCACGATGCCGTTACGCACAACGATCCCGGCAAGGGAGATGATACCCATTAGGCTCATAAATCCGATCGGCATTCCGGAGAGGTATATTCCGATAATTCCTCCTGCCGCAGCCAGATAGACAGTAGTCATTATAATCAGTGGAATGGAAATGGAATAAAATTGAAGAGTCATCAGCAGCAGAATCAGGAATATAACGATAACAAACAGCGTGGTCAGATTTTTGAACACCTTGTTTTGCTCCGACGTTTCTCCTCCGGCACTCCAGCTGTAGCCCGCCGGGAAGATGATACCTTTCAGATTCCCGCTAATTTCCGCACCGACCTCTGTCGCCGTTCGCCCCTTCACATCCGCCTCAATCGTAATCGTGCGCTTCAGATTCACATGCTGGATTTGCTGAATGGCAAATGAAGGCTTAATAGAGGCAAGCTGGGACAACGGAATTTGCCGGCCCGTCGTATTGGTGACATTTAATCTTTGGAACATTACATTCGGGTCGTTGTTATCCTTTTGCAAATATAGCTTAACGTCAATCATATTTTTACCGGTATCGAACTGGCTGGAGGTAATACCATTGCTTGACAGCAGGATGGCACGGGTCAGATCGGTATATGACACCATGTACTGATCCATAGCTTGCTTGTTAACCTCAAATTCCAGCGTATATTGGTCTATGCCCAAATTATCCGTCACATTTGAAACCCCGCCAATGGATGCAATGGTCTCCTTCACCCGCTGGCTCACTGTCTGCAGTTGACCAAGCTCTTCTCCGGCAACGCTGATCGATACTGCCTTACCTACATCGACGCCCACCTTACTCGTATAGAACTGAAAAGAGGCTTCGGGATATTTAGTCTCCAAATGTTTGTTCCATGCCTTCACCGTTTTGTCTAGGTTGAACACTCCCTTTTCCCCAACTACAGCCAGTTGGCCTTTGGTTGGCGATGAAATGCCGGGTTGATCGCTGTGCAATTGGGGGGCGCTGCTGCCGGCGCTGTAGGAAAGCGTTTTTAACTCCGGCTGCTGTTTCATCCAGCGGGCAATATCCTTGGTTACGCGGTCCGTCTCCTGTAGGGAAGTTCCGGGCGGCATTGTCATGGTCACAACCACCTCCGGACGCTCGGAGGCCGGAAACAGCTCAACAGGCACAAAGAGTGCCAGCAGATAGGCAGCCGTTCCGAGAAGCAAGCCGGTGAGGGCTACTGCCAGCGGCCGCTTCAGCACTCCTTTCATGACTTTACCGGAATAAAACCGGTTCATGGCGGCAATCTGGTTGCCGAGAAAACCCGATTTTGCTGCGGCAGCCTTCGCTCTGCGTTCTCTCTTCTTCTCGTACCACTCGCGAAAGATTGGAATGATCGTCAGAGACATCATCATGGAAGCCAGCATGGTCAATGAAATGACCACCGGAATCGGCTTGATAAATGCGCCCAAAGGTCCCGGCAGGAATAGCAATGGAGCAAAGGCGGAAATCGTAGCCAGTGTCGCCGTAAGGATGGAAACAGCTACCTCTTTGGTGCCCTTTATTGCCGAAACCTGCGGATTTTCCCCTAGTTCGCTGAGCCGCCTCTCGATATTATCGTTGACCACGACGGCATCATCCACCAGGATTCCCAGGACAATGATCAGGCCAATAACGGAGATCTCGTTCATGCTGATCCCCAGAAACGGCAGCAGGATCAAGCCAACCGCCAGTGAGACCGGAATCGCCAGGGCAACAAAAGCCGAGGTAAGCAGATTCAGTCCGAGCATACAAACGATGATTACGGCAATTACCGCAATGATCATTTCCCGTGTCAGATCATTAAAGATTTCATGAACCCTATCCTGTTGTGCAAACAAGTTTTCCAACTGAGTGCCTGCAGGGAGAGTTGCCTTCAGTTCCTTCAGCTTTTCGCTCACGAGCTTGTGCATGGCCGGCACATCACTGCCCGTTTTCGCGCCAACATTGATCGTGATAACCGGCTTATCCCCGTAGTAGGCAAAAGACTTCGGATCGGCATGGCCAAGCTTGACCGTGCTGATATCCTTCAGATAAACAGGCGAACCGGTTTGTGTTCGGGTGATCAACACCTTCCTCAAATTATCCAGGCTCTCATCTTCACGGACCATAATCTGGTAGCTTCGGTCATTGAGGGTGATTTCACCGGTGGGAACCCGCGTTTTTTCGCCTTGAATAGCCACTTGTACCTGTTCCCAGCCCAGGTTGTATTCCTGCAGCTTGCTGCTATTGATACTGATATGAATCTGCTGATCAGGAACCCCTTGGATAGTCACATTGGCCACACCCGAAACCGACCTGAGCTGGTCTTTCCAGGTTTTCATCAGCTCACTGAGCGCATCCAGCTCTTCCCGGGAAGCAGCCGAGATCGCATACGATCCGATATAGGAGCTGGCCAGATCGTCATCAACAACCGGAGTCTGGACGCCGGAAGGCAGGTCGGCCTGTGCATCCTGCACATTTTTGCGCACCCCGTCGAACAGTGTCTTGGCATCGGCACCGTCCTCACCCTCTACGGTAATGCTCGAATAACCGCTGGCCGAGGTGGACAAAATCCGTTTGATACCCTTAACCTGCTTGATTTTCTGCTCAATCACCCTGGTTACGCTCTGCTCCACCTTCTCCGGGGAGGCTCCGGGATAAATCGTAGTAATCAAAGCATATTTTATAACGATGTCAGGGTACTCCTGCTTCGGCAATCCGGTGAAGCTGAACACTCCGGCACCAATGAGCATGATGAAAAACAGCAGGGTAATTTTTTTCTTCTTAACGAAATATTCGATCATTTGACAGCACCGTCGGCCGCTTCAATCTGATCGCCATCAAACAGAGTCTCCGCCCCCTTGACGATGATTTGCTCTCCTTCTTTCAGTCCACTGACAATTTCGAGCTTGTTATCCACCAGCCGGCTCCCCACTTCGACAGCCGTTTTCACAGCTTTTCCATTCACGGCTCTGAATGCATGAGGCTTGCCGCCGTTGCTGATGACTGCCATCACGGGAACCAGAATCACCTTGCTTCCAGATTGCTTCAGTCCTGCTTTGACAACCTGGCCCGCTATCCAGTCCTGCTTTTCATTCGGGATAATCACTTCCACGCTAATCGTCCCGGTACCGGCATTGGTCTGCGGGTAAATTTTGCTCACCGTCCCCTTGCGTACTTCGCCGTACAGACCGACATCCACCTTCACCCCTTTCTTCCATCGCCCCACTTCACTGTCGGGCAAAGGCAGAAGTACCTTCAGCCGGCGGACATCTCCCAGCTTATAAATGGTCTGTCCAGGGTTAACGACATCACCCGAACTGGCTTCTTTGGTCAGCACCACTCCAGTGAAGGATGCGGCAAGAGAGGTTTTGGAAAGGGCCAAGTTCGCTTCTTTTTTTATAGTAATTGCGTTGTTATATACAGCAAGTGCCTGTTCCTTGGCGGCCAACGCTCCGTTATGAGCGGCCGCAGCCTGCTCCTTGCCGGCCTTACTTGCCATAATTCCTGATATCGCTTCCTCCAGCAACGCCGCTGCCGCTTGTCTCTCCTCCTGCGTGGCCCCTTCCTGAACCCGTGATATGGAGGCTTCGGCATCCTTTACCATTTTCTCGGCATTTTTCAAATTCAACTGTGCGTTTTCGTTATCGGTTTGAGATACAAGTCCCTGCTCGTACAGCTTCTGCGAGCGCTCAGTATCTATCTTGGCTTTCTCGTAAGCAGCTTGGCTTAAGGCCAGCCCGTTCTCGGCCAGCAGCTTATCCTGTTTGCGTGCTCCTTTCTTCACCTGCACCTGATTTGCTGTTGCATTTGCAACCCGCGCTTCAGATGCTTTAATTGACGCATCGGCGCTCCTCAGCGCCGCTTTGGCTTGCAAAGCGTTCTGCTCGGCCTGATTCAATCCTGCCTTGGCCTGAAGAATGCCTTGCTCGGCCTGCTCAACCTTAAGCTGAAATTCGGACATAGCGAGATTGGCCAGCGGACCTCCCTTCTTGACCGAATCTCCGATTTCTGCATTTGTACGGATCACCCGCCCCGCCAGTTCAAAAGTCACCGCTGCCTCTTTCACAGGCTGCAAGGTGCCGGACAGAGTATAATCTGTTTCCAGCAGTTCCTCGCTTACAGTGGCCACCTCGACCATTCTATCCTGCTTGACCTCTGCACCTGCGCTCTCCTCTGTTTTTGTATTGGAGCAAGCGGCGGTTGCAACACCGAGCATAATGGCTAATATCATTATTAAGCTTCGTCTTGGCATGTTCTTTCCACTCCTCAAAATAGGTAACAAGAATATTTCCTAACTGGTAGAAAGGGTTTCAATGATAACAGGCTCCAAATCAGGGAAGCCTCTTCAAGAATTGTTCAATTTGCTCCATATAACCGTTGACCGTGATTTTTCTTGGCGCGAACAGACTGATGAGCAATGCCCGCAATTTCGAATCAGCGGTTTTCGTCGCCAGCATGGAATGCTCTGTATCCGCAAAGACCTTGACTGTAAGCAATGATGGAGGGCTGACCTTTTTACGATATACTTGCTCCGTCTCCGTCGCATCCACGTTAATATCCTCTTCCCCCAGTAGCAGGAGCACAGGAGATTTGAAGTTATGCAGATCGGCGGTTGCATCGGATCTGAAGTTCTTGCTGACAAATGTCCACCGTTCTTTTGACATAATCTCATTTGTATGAGCTTTGTTTACATATTCATCATACGATCCGTTCTCTTTCAAAAGCTCCTTCAATTCCTGTTCATACGCTACCTGTTCAGAAATTTCCACCTCAGTGGATCCGGCTTTTGCCATTTGCTCGCGCGTATTATATTCTCCCTGGGTTAACCAGTTGATGGCCGGGGACACCAGAATACTGAACGCGAGCGGCTCCTTTCCTGCAAGCTTCGGAATAACCCATCCCGCCTGACTAGCTCCCCACACGCCGATCCGCTTATCGTCAATCATCGGCTGCGTTCTGGCCCAGGCCAGCGCCTGGCGCGCTTCTTCTGCACGGTCATCAATGCTCTGCTCCAGCCAGTCCCCTTCAGAACCGTTGATTCCTCTCTTATTAAGGGACAATGAAGCGTAGCCTTGCGAAGCAAGGCGCTCCCATAGCGGCTTATATCCATCATCATGAGAAGCATTGATGGGTCCGTCACCATGAACGAACAACACTAGTCCCAGCTTTCCGTACTCTTTCTTGGGCAGGACAAGTGTACCTGTCAGTTTGCCCTGAGGGGAGGAAATCTCAATGGATTGCTCCACCATGTCAAAGCTGTTTTGCCGAAATACATAGAGCACTGCACCCATAGTTATCAAAAAAACACCAATTATAATCATGCCAATTTTCTTTCTCATCTTGTTTCCCCCATAATATAATGCTTGCTAAAAAGAGAAAGGCTTAGCAGACTTTGTTACTTGAGTGTGCACAGCCACATTAGTAAGCTTGGCTAATTTACTAATTGTGAGCTCACTGTTCATTACCACCACTCCCTCACTGCAACCGGATTACCCTAAAGATACACCTTAGGTCAGACCTAAGGTCAAGAGAGGAAATGGATTCTAAAGCAATGCGAGTCGTGGAGCACAGGCCGGTGGATCAGCAGATCGAAGCTAACACTTGCAAAAGGAGAGGATACTATGCTGCAGCGTTTGTTCCGAAGTACAAAATTGGGGTACTGGTTATCGCGGGAATGCTTCTAACGGTATCCTCCGGATTTCTGCGGACTGGAATACTTGATATTACGGGCTTTGAGAAACGGGAACCCGTTAACTGGCTAGAAATTAGTATTAGAGTGACTCCAGAAATCGAAACAGCGACAGTAAAAGGACGAGAAATAAAGTCCTTTACTGTCGCTGTTTTATTTAACTAACGTATCCCCGTGCTACAGCCTTATCCGCGTTCCATTCGCGGATAAGGCTTATTCGTTACCGGAACTCTGTATTTGATTTCGCAGCCCAACCGCTAGACACGCTTAATTCATTTCATTATATCTTTCGACTGCCTTGCTTAGCTTATAATTGAAATTCTCAGGTGTACCATCCGTAGTGTTCAGGAACTGGCCGTTCAGATCAGAATCAGATACAGGTTCCTTCTTATTGATGCGTTCAATGATTTTCGAAGCGGCCGCTTTTGCCTCAGTGGCTGAATCAACATAGTTCTCGATACTGAAGCTGTTAATCCCTTCTTTTTGAATTCGTTTCTTGTCTTTTGAGATTGTCATGAGCGCACTCAGATCTGCGGTCATGATGTCGTATTTAGCTTTAAACTTCGTCATATCAAGCTGCAGCACATTGTCGGCGGTGATTCCCTGCTCATCCATTTCAATGGCCGTAGCCTCTGCATCTATCATGAACTTCAAGGCATTATATCTGATCTGCTGGTCTGAATCCTTGAGTTTTTGCAGTTCAGCCAGACGCTGCTCGTTACCCAATTTTTGCAAAGCCGTGAAGTATTGTTTGGCGACAGTCTCGTAAGCGAGATTTGCACTTACCAGCTTGGTATGCAGCAGTTTTCCTTTTGCGAAATCATCATCCACGTAGCCTCTTGTATCATAGTAGGCTTTCAAATCGTCCTGGACGGACAACAGATCATTGATGACTGGGGTCAGTTTGACCACTAAGGGGTCTGCATTCGCAAAAACAGGTTTGCTTGCGGTATAGCTGTTCGCTTTATCAACAACTTCCCGCTCAGTTTCAGCAACGCCGAGCATGATGAAGCTAAAGTTTTTCTCGATTACAGGCTGCGCATCAACTCCGAACTTCTCGAAATAATGAACCAGAACCTCGTTGATTCTGCCAGTCATCAAGTTATTCAGCCTCACATACGCATTGTATTTATCGATTTCTTTGCTCTCGCCGGAAGTAACGCCTGCAGGCGCTTGCTCCACGGTGGATGTAATGGCAGAACAAGCGGACAACATTGCACCTAACATAATAATGGCAATAACGAATGATAGCTTTCTCAAAATAGTGATTCCTCCGACTGAGTAATTTAACGCTTTCTTTTGTAAGATATCTGCATAGGAAAGAGAGCAAGTGATCTCTTCTGGTCAATTAAATTGCCTCTTCGTCGCATATCAATGTTGATTGTGAAACAAACCTATTCAATTTTAGAATTATTTGTTGAATAGGTCTTGAGTCTTGAGTAGCAAAAAATTTTTATAATTTCTTTGTCGACACTTTAATCCCATAAAAAAAAAGCCGCATAATATGCGACTTTCAATAGGATTATACCCTATTACGTTTAGTTAGCTGGAGCTACACGGAAAAATGGAAGCGGCTGAGCAGCGCCTCGCCTTTAAAGACCAGATACACATCGTTTCCGCCAGCTTCAATTTCAGCTTGAACAGACAATGTTTTCCACTGTTGCAGGCCTTCGCCCGGAGGAACCTCAAGGGTCGCCGCCAATTGTCCTGCCGGGCCTTCTGTTCTGACCTCGATGCTGCCGCCGGTCACGGAGGATACGAGCGCGTGGAACGTTGCGGTGCCTTGACCGAACTCCACATCTTTGAAGGCGATCCATGCTCCTTCACCTGCCGGATGGACAGAAGCGCCGCCCGCCTTGCATTCATCCAGATATACTTCTTCATAGTCGTCATAGTTCTCGGCTTTGACCGTCAAATAGAGATTGCGGGCCGGAATCGTTTCGCCATGCACTTTGATCTGGGCGGTCAATTGAATATCACTTGAAGAGCGGCCGATCATCACAGTATAATCGCCGTTTTCAACACAATATTGTTCACGCGTTACATCCCAGAAAGCCAGCTCGGCAACCGGCAACGTGAATTCCACCGTTTGCGATTGTCCTGCGGCAAGCCGGATCTTTTGGAACCCCTTCAGCTGCTTCAGTGGACGTGTGACTCGGGAAGACAAGGACTGCACGTATAATTGAACGACTTCGTCGCCATCCACGTTACCGGTATTCTCAAGCTGAACGGACAGGTTAATCGTTCCGTCCTGCTCCAGTTCCCCGGCGGCCAGCGACAGGCTGTTATAAGATACCTGCGCGTAGCTCAGGCCGTGGCCGAACGGATACAGCGGCTCACCGTCAAAGTACATGTACGTTCTTTTACCTTTAATAATGTCGTAATCCATCAGCGGAGGAAGCTGATCCACCGACCGGTACCAAGTCATATTCAGCTTGCCCGACGGGCTGTAGTCGCCGAACAGAACGTCGGCTATCGCGTTGCCCAGCTCTTGCCCGCTGTGGGAAGTATAGAGGACCGCAGGGATATGCTCATCAATCCATGTAGAAGTGATCGGGTAACTTCCGACAATAACCACCACTGTATTAGGGTTGGCTTCATACACAGCCTTAACCAGATTCTCCTGCTCTTCCGGCAGGACAATATCCGGTCTGTCAATCTCTTCTTTGCCGTTCAGGAGCGGATGGTTGCCGACGAATACAACGGCAACTTCTGCGGCTTTCGCGGCTTCGACCGCAGCTTCTACACCGTTCACGACAATGTTCTTGCGGAATGTGTGCGCCTTGGCATCAGTCTCCTGCTCCTTCGCCAGCAGTGTGCCGTCTTCGGCATGGATTGAGATCGGCTTGTCATTCCAGGTCCGCAGGCTGACTGTACCTTCGGCTTCCGGTACAATATTCAGTGCTTCCTTCACATACCAGCCATAGATTTCATCAGCGGAAGCCGTCAGTGTATCGGCGTCGCTAAGGGTAACATATTGTCCCCGGCTTGTAGCTTCAAGAGTGTTGCTCGTCCAGCCCCAGGCCGTATGACGGAACAATTCTCCGCGCTCCTTAGTCTCATGTAGCACTGCCAGTCTGCCGTCCTCGCCGGTGATTCCTACGGCTTGGCCTGTTGCGGCCGAAGTTAGGATGATCCGGTCATCGCCGCTTTCGAAGGATACCTGTTTGCCTGCAAGCTTCTTGATCACTCCCTGCAGAGGTGTGACAGCATAAGGCAGGGTGCCGGAATACCAGTCTCTGAAAGCTTCGTCGCCGAGCGGACCAATGACCGCAACTTTGGACAACTCTTTCGGGTTCAGCGGAAGCGTGCTGTTCTCATTCTTCAGGAGTACAATAGACTGCTTCGCAGCTTCCAGCGACAACTCGCCATGCTCTTTGCTGAGGATGACGGAATCGTCGATTGCCGTATACGGATTGCCTTCTTCAGGATCGAACTCACCCAGAAGGAAACGGACACGGAATGTGTTGAACAGCGCACGGTCCAGATCTTCCTCGGCAAGCAGCCCTTCAGCCAGTGCTTCATGAATAACCTTGATCGTCTCTGCCGTTTCTTCTGTCACGCTGTCGATCCCGTTTTTGATCGATTCAGCCATCGACTGGGCGAATGACTCATAATATTTATGATCCTTCACAATACCGAACAAATCCCCGGCATCGCTTACAATAAAGCCGTCCATTTCCCATTCACCTTTGACAATATCCATCACCGCAGGATGCAGGATGACCGGTACCCCATTAAGCGAGTTGTAGGCGGTCATCATGGACTTGGCGCCGCCTTCCTTGAAGGCAGGCTTAAAGGCCTCCAGATAATATTCACGCATATTTCTCGGATCAATGCTGGACGAATCCACGCCGCGGTTGATCTCATTATTGTTGCCGAGGAAATGCTTCAGTGTTGCTACCGCTTTCAAATACTTGGGATGATCACCTTGGATTCCCTGCACCAGTGAGGTGCTGAGGCGTCCGGTTAATTCCGGGTCTTCGCCATATGCCTCTTCCGTACGGCCCCAGCGCGGATCACGTTCCATATCTACCGTAGGTGCCCATAACGTCAAGCCGTTAACAGCCGGATTCTTCTTGTAGAACGCTCTGGCCTCGTCGCCGATGGCTGAGCCGATCTTTTTCAAGAGTTCCAGATTCCAGGTGCAGGCCAATCCGCTGACCTGAGGAAAAGCAGTTGCCTTGCCCAGCCACGAAATTCCGTGAGCCCCTTCCGTACCATGTTTATAGGCTCCCACGCCCAAGCGCTCTACAGCGGCTTGATATTGCGGCATCAGGGTTACCTTTTCATCCAAAGTCAATCTGGAGATCAGATCTAGCACGCGTTCATTTACAGGTAAATCCGTCTGCTGATATGGGTATGTAGCTGTTTCCATTCGTGGTTCACTCCTTCAATCTTTGTGATAACGGTTTCATCATAGCGCATGGATAGCCGATTAAGGCGCTTCCACAGGACTCTCCTTCACCATCATAAAAGATTACCGTAAGCAGCAACACCTTAACAATTGTAATAAAAATCAGTTCATAATTAGAGATTCTAATCATGAACTGAGAAAACGCCGGGCATCCGGGGAGATGCCTGACAGATTACCGTCCGCGTGATGGATAACAAATCTGCTGTCCTGGTAGTTCAGCTCTGCCGAAGCCGGCCGGCTGCGGATTTCCTTGGGAGAAAGGCCGTACCTGGCTTTGAATACCTTGTGAAAATAGGAATACGTCCCGAAGCCGCAGCTCCCGGCAATATTCTCCAGGCTTAAGTCGGTAAACCGGATACGCTCCAGGGCATTGGACAGGCGAATCTCCTGTGTATACTGGATAATGGTATAACCCGTCAGCTCTTTAAAAAGATGTACGGCTCTGGATACACTGAGTCCGGCAAATCTGGCAACTTCCTCCACTCTTAGCGGATTCAGCGCATTTTTGTTAATATAACGTCTCATCCGCAAGACCAGTTCATTCGAGCGTCCCTGCGGGTTAGGCCCTGAGACAGCTTCACCCGACAAACGGTCAAAAGATAGGCATAGCGCACACAATAAATGCCGGATCAGCTCAGGGTTACCTTGTGCGATACGGTGCTGCTCGATGCTGAGCTGCTGCCATAACGAGAGCATACCTTCATCCAGATGAATTCTCTGCTGAGTCAGCCGGAGCTGGGATTCCCACCATTCTTCGATCCAAGAACCTTCACACAGTAAATAATAGTCGCCGCTTTCGATTTTTCCGTTAATTGCATCTACCTCTAAATGATATGGCTCTCCAGGACGATAGATTAATAAGTCGCCTGGCTGGACAAGACTCATTTTGCCGTCTACAAGCGCCCTGCAGCTGCCCACCACCTGCAGCCGGAACAGGAAAAACGGTGGCGGCGTAAAGGAAGATTTAAACGGAAGTGTATGAAAAGAATAGGCGCAGGCATGCAGCCTCAGGTCCATATCGTTCACCGCCTCAGCCAAATAGTAGAGCTTTTCAATCAGATAAAACATTTAATAATCGCAAGCCATTATCTATACTATAACCAAATCAAAGAGATAACCGCAAGGCTAGAAAGTGAAGGAGAAACTTTACGTACATGTTGACGCGAACCCGCCAGCTTTTCCTGATTCCAAGCTACTCCCTGTTTATGATCTGCATGATGCTGCAGGGGATGGCCATTTCCATCAGCTCTCCCTTTTTGGCCGTTTATTTCACAACAAAGCTGGGAGTTTCCGCAGGAACCTTCGGAATCTTTACCGCAGTGACCTTAATCAGCGGGGTCTGGCTCAGCTCGATCATTGCCAAACGCTCCGATTCCGGACTGAACCGTAAAACACTCATGTTCACAGCCATGCTGTTCAACGCACTGGCTTTTGCCGGTTATTTATTCATCCACGAATTTTATGCGTTGCTGCTGTACATGACGGTCTTCACTGCATTTGGTGCTCCGGCCATGCCGCAGTTATTCGCCAGTGCGCGGGAAGCGGTAAACACCAGCCCGTCCGCCGACCATGCCTTTGCCAATTCCAGTCTGCGCTCGATGTTCTCCCTGGGGTTTATCACCGGCCCGCTGATC
This sequence comes from Paenibacillus sp. FSL L8-0340, assembly GCF_038593145.1. NCBI lineage: Bacteria > Bacillati > Bacillota > Bacilli > Caryophanales > Paenibacillaceae > Paenibacillus > Paenibacillus sp. FSL L8-0340. The sequence goes on along the minus strand of NZ_CP151967.1, from coordinate 1,731,614 downwards.
GGCTCTATTATCCTTAATCACTTGGGGTTCCAGGGTATTTTTATGAGCACCTCATTGATCTTCTTGCTTAATGCCTTGCTGGTCTGCTTTTTCGTGAAACGTCCCGTATCAAAGAAGCCAGCTGGTATTCAAACCGCAACGCAGCTGAAGCTGCATCAGAACGCCAGAGTGCTTATCCCGTTTCTGGTGCTGACCCTGTTATATGCCGGGCACTGGCTTAACAATCTGAATATCTCATTGTTCATCATTAACACCTTGGGCGGCAGTACGCAGAATGTAGCTACGGTCTCGAGTATTTGTGCGCTGCTGGAGATTCCATTCATGCTCGTATTAGGGGTATTGTCTGCCAAAACCTCCAATCGTGTGCTGATGTTCTGGGGGATACTACTGGGGGCGGCTTATTATATTTTGGTGCTTGCCTCGACACAATTATGGCATCTCTTGGCCGGACAGGTGCTGCTGGCTTTCTTTGTTGCCGTGATTTCGGCCATCGGAATCAGCTACATTCAGGATTTGCTCCCTGATCTGCCCGGATATGCTTCAACGTTATATACCAATGCCACTACCATCGGACGGCTGGCCGGAAGTCTGGCCGGAGGGGCCGCTGCCGAGTGGGTCGGATACCGCAATGCTTACTGGGGCTGCCTGCTGCTTGTTGTATTCTCCCTTGCACTTATGTTGCTCCCCCAGCGCTACTCCGCACAAAAGGTGTATGAATCCTAAATGCAACCAGACAGGAGGCCATATTATGAAAATCATGCTTGTTGACGACAAACCTCATGTACGCAATCACCTGAAGCTGATGCTGAAACAGCTTCATTTTAAAGAGGAGGTTATTCTTGAAGCCAATTGCGATCAGGAAGCCCTTCGGCTGATTACCGAACATGAACCGGATATTATTGTGACCGATGCCAAGCTGCTGCTGCTCGGAGAAGCGCCTTTATCTGAACGCCTTGCCAATACCCAATATCCGCAGAGTACAATTATTGTCACCAGCAGCCATCCGTTTGTCCTCGAAGCTTTCAGCAAAGGGGGCATTGTTTCCCTGCTGAAACCTATTGATACTCGTGAGCTGGAAGGCGCGTTAATGAGAGCCTTTGCCGTCACCGGATAATCCGGGATACTACATCCTTTGATTTAGAAAAAAAAAGTGCCCTATCCATGATAGGTGCACTCTTTTTGCATTCATCCAGTCTATTCAAAGATAAAAAGGAAGTTTTTTGCGTTCACTATCTTCTCCGTCTTTTAGGCACGGCTCTGCGTTTGGCCAAAACAGGTCTTCCCGGGGCTAGCTTTCTGGCCTTCAGCGGAACTCTGCGCGTTAGCCGTTTTCCAGGCTTTGTAGGCAATGCTGTCCGAAGATGGATTAACCCTTTTTTGCTTCGGCTGCTGCTGGAGATTAACACAACTGTGTAGTTGCGGACGCTGGATCTGACAGGAATTCTACGAAAGCCAAGTTCTCTGCAGTCGTTGCAGTCGCTGTCCCAGCACTGATTGAAGGCGTCATTAGGGATCTCTGTATAGTATCCCCCTGACCAGGTATAGCTGTCACTCTCTGCATAGTAAAAGAATGTGTTGCCCCCGGCATACCCGCTCCACACTTGTCTCGACTGGCCCGGTTCGATCCGGTACCAGCCGATTGTGGCGTAGTTGACAGGAGAACAGCTGAAATCCGGGTAAGCATAGGCAACAAATATCGTCTCACTTGTACTGTTGCGAAAATTAAGCCCCATTGTCTTCATTCCCTTCATCACTTTTTTCCTTACCCTGCATCATATGAAAATAGTGAATAAAGGGGCTGGACAATAGTTTATTGTTAGACAAATAGGGCATATTGACATTCCAGTCATTGTGCGGCATGTAAGACAAAATAAATAAATCGCCTCTGGACTTCATAAAAGAGCGGATAATCGCCCATGCCTTTTACACCTCAGGATAATATACTATCTTATTCTAATGAGGTTAGGTGATGAAACAGTGGCAACATTTGCTGAAGCTCTTGTGATAAAGGAAAACATAGCAAGTACCGTGCTCAAGAACCGGAAAATTCATGGAGTCGGGATAGGGTATTACGACCCCAAACATCCCAAAAAAGGCGCAGCCGTGATCCTCTACGCTAACGCCGTGAGCAGTACCGCCCTGGGTTGGGGCTCAAAATTCTCCTCGCTGCTCAAAGGCAAACCTATAAATGTCCCCATCCGGGTAGTAAAGACCAAAAAAATACGCAGCAATGCAAGTTACCAGGACCGGATTCGTCCAGTCGTAGCAGGCTACAGTATTGGTACGACCGGCGGTTCAGGAACCGCAGGCTTAATTGTCAGCAGCGGCAATCAGCTGTATGTGCTCAGCAATAACCACGTGCTTACCAATCCGACCAACTCCAACAACCGGGCGGAAACGCTGCAGCCGGGCGGCGCGGATGAAGGGCGGACCGTACGGGATCGGGTCGGGTATTTATCGCGTTTTGTAACTTTGAAGACAAATGGAACTAACCGCATAGATGCGGCCTTGTCCCGCCCTGTAAGAAACAGCATTCTCAGTCCGAAATATGCAACGGTAGGCACCATTCCGGGTCATGTCACTTCCTACCGTGTAGGGGAGCGTTTCAAAAAAGTAGGGCGGACAACAGGTCTGACTAGGGGAAGAGTCGATTCGGTGAATACGGATGTACAGGTAGATTATGGTAGGGATGTAGGCGTGCTAACCTTCCGCAATCAATCGATCATTCTGAGTGATACACCGGTATCGCTTCCTGGAGACTCCGGTTCTGTCTGGCTAAGAAGCGCGGATAATTTCGCGGCGGCTGTGAATTACGCCGGTACAGAGGACGGAAAGACTTCGGTTGCCTTTCCCGTCGATTGGGCACTCCGGGCACTCCGGGTGCGTGTAGCACGTCCTGGGGGACAGGGAGCAGGCCGGGTAAAGGTTGTAGATACCCATAACGGCAATGCTGCTTATACCCCCCGGCTCACTCCGAAAGAGCTTTCCATGCTTAAGGTAATCCGGCCAAAATCTAAATAAGCAACTCTAGAATAATTTGGATTAATCTCCATGTACATTCATACAAGCTCACAACCCTCTTTCTTCGTAAGATAATCTATCCTACGAAGAAAGAGGCGAGCAGAAAATGGCAGTAAAAAAACTAGCACTTAGAAAAAAAGCCAAAGGTAAAGGTAAAAGAGTCACCCTGCGGCCAAACAGAGCACGCTCCACGCAAAACCTTGGAAATGGTTTCCGCCGTATTCAGTTTCCCGCTGTAACCATCGAAGCCAACGACTTTCTTTTCCTCTTTTTATCTGCTGGAACAGGCAGAGCTGTCGTTAGTGCGGGATGGACCATTTCCGATTTGACTTCCGCCTGGCCGACAGACAGCTTCCCGAACAGCGACTCGGAGTGGGTTATCATCCTTGAAAACCCGACAGGCGTTGCAAGAAGCGTCATTCCGTTCCTGATTACCAAGTCACGCCGCTAATAGCAGAGTGTGCAAAAAGAAATGGCTGCTCCCCTTTGAGGGGAGCCGTTGCATTTTAAAGAGACACGATATCCCTAGGGTATCGTGTCTCTTTTTATAAAAGTTAAACCTGCCCTGCTATACTCTCGACCCTGCACCCTTGTTAATAGACACAGGTTTCATTCCATAGGTGAGGTCACCGGCTATCCCCCCAATCCAGGCGGAATATAATCTCCCCAACCCCCTTATAGTCATAGGCAGCAACAGGACCAGCACTATGCCGATTGCAGCCGCTACCCAGGAACGCTGATATACATTGAGCCACGGCAAGAAAAGATTCATCGTCCCGTCAAAGGAATACAGATCAAAAGAAAGGGATAAGACCTTGCTTAACTTGTAAGCTGCCGGTGACAATATAATCGCAATAACAACGGCGGGAAGCGTGACAGCAAGGGTAAACCCGGCAATGCCTACGGGAAGCTGGGCTATACTATAGAGGATCCCCCGGTAGCTCTTACTATTTAAAAGAATAGACAGCATGGAACGCCAATCCTTCCAATCCACAATGGATCGGGAGTCCTCAGCTTGGAGCGGTTGCTCTTCTCCCTGCATCCACCCTCTTACCGCCTGCACCTCCTTGGCCATCATCCAGCGGCATAGGGTAAATGTTGCAGCCAGTAAAGGCAGTCCAATCCCTAGAATAAGCAGCGGCAAGCCGGCACATATGCCTGTAACGGCAATTACAAACGCCGCGATCCCCTTTGGAAGGGACAGGATGAGCAGGAGCCAGGACTTTAGTGCGCTTGGTTTACGCATAATTAAAAGCCTCCTAATAAGGTCATTGTAGAAATGTACAAGCTGTCCATCAGCCGCTCCACACTCTGCCGCACACTTAATTCAGCAGGGAGCTCATCACCGGCAAAACACAGCTCCAGCGTGGCATCGCGGATGATTCCATCCACGGTTACCTGAATGAGCATCAGGATGTCGGTTAAGGGAACAAGGGGCCGGAACTGGCCTTTAGCTTCACCTTCTGCACAATAATTCATCAATTGCTGAAAGAAATAATTGTAGCCGTGCCCGGACTCGGCTTCTGCTTCCGCAGCCTGCTCAGCAAGCTGCTTCTTAACCAGCTCCGGCTGACTGGCATAGATTGCATTTAGCTCAAAAGCCAATTTGCTGTAGCCACTCTCCATAGAGGCCGTAATCTCTTGCCCGATGAAGGTAAAGATTGCGCGAAGGGTCTGCTCAGGCGAACGGCTGGCCGCAAAAAGCTGCGTTAAAAAACCTTTGAAATCTATCTCCAGATCAAAACGGTTGGACAACGCAAACCACACCTCTTCAATATTGGCAAAATACTTATAGACGCCCCCTTGGCTCAGTCCGGTCTGTCTCACGATATCCTTCATTGTTACTTTATGCAGCGGTTTACGCGCACTAACCTCCAGCGCTGCATCCAAAATTTCATTGATTCTATTCTCTGTATATGCCTCACTAACCTTTGGAATACATTGTTCCCCCTCACTCAAAATAACGACATATTGTCGTTTTTGTTATTCTCATCTTACGCAGCATCAGGATCATTGTCAATATTTTGAAATTGAAGTTTTTACCGTTCACGCAAAAAAAGCAGCCTGTCCTTAGACAAGCTGCATACAAGCTTCAATTTGACGAGTTGCCGAAACGACTACCCTTATAGGTCTGTTATTGCCGCAAGAACGGTATTGTTGAAGTAATCAACGTACATATTTTTAAATGGCTTCCGGTGGTCAAGCTCCACAGAAAAATGAACGGTTACTGTCTGATAGACCGGATCGACGCAGAGAAAAGGCCCCGCTGCACCCCAATGCGAATAGGCTTGCGGTGAGAATAGGTCTCCGCCATCACGTTTTGTCCCGTTAACCGCCCAGCCGTATCCCCAATACGCTTCAGGAAATACCTCATCCCGATATTGCGAGGATACACCGGGAATTTGATTGCGTGTCATTTCTTTTACAGTTACCGGACTGAGCAGCCGTGTCCCGTTATAACTTCCGCCGTTCAGAAACATTTGCCCAAATACAGCCAGATCCAGGGCAGTAGAGTAAGCACCGCCCCCGGCCGATACAGAATTTAATTGCTCTTCGGTTTCTATCCACTCTGCACAAGCTGCCTCCGGTATGCGTCTAACGACTCTGCTGCGTGCTTCCTGCGGAACCCGATAATATGTATTTTCCATTCCAAGCGGTTTAAAAATGCTTTCCTTTACGAACTCATCATAAGCTTGACCGCTGGTGCGCCGGATAATTTCACCCAACAGCTCATAACCATACCCGCAATAAGACATGACAGTCCCTGGCTCGAAGCTAAGCGGTGCATCATATCCGCCGTACAAGTATTGATGAATTTCCGGATCCTGATTGGGTTCGCTTGCAGGGAACTCTCCCTTTGCCAGTTTCTCAGTTCCATTCAACCGGATGACCCCAACATCCAGACCAGAGGTGTGTGTCAACAAATGATGCACGCAAACCTTTGATTTCCCTTCTCCTGTAAACTCGGGGATATAATCCGAAACAGGTCTATTCAGTCCTATCTTCCCTTGTTCAACCAAGATCATAACAGCTGTTGCGGTAAACAGCTTCGTTATGGAGCAGAGTGGAAATAACGTGTCAACAGCTAATTCGGCTGCGTCTGGCTCAGATCCGAGGGTTCCATTCGCTTGATGGACGATTACAATTCCCCTTCTCGCGGCCACAATCACTTGTGCGGGCGTAATGTTGTCCTCAACCATTTGCGCTGCAGCTGTCTGAATGCGCTGAACACCGCAAGCTGAAACACCCGCCTGTTCTAATGAACTCAACGATAGTTTTTTCATAGATATTCCTCCATTAAGCACTCGTTAATAGATGTGTTAAGTACTATGTGAATATATTAACATCTCTGTTTTCTGGAGTACATCCCGGATTTTCCGGAAAATCTGCTTTACCTTCCCCGATTGTATTCCCGCCTTATAAAACTCACAAATACAGCCTCATCCGCACACGTTTCTGGGACCGCAGCACCTGGCTGCGGCTGATTATATCTTCATATCTTTGCCTGTATAATCTACGAACATGAAATGCCCTTCCGGAGCGCGGCGTTGCTCGATCAGGCTGATAATGCCCTCGGCACTGCTGCGCGGGTTCGTCGACGCCTCTTTCCCGCCCATATCCGTATGCATCCAGCCGGGGTGTACGCTCAGCACCTGTACGCCGCGTTCTTGCAAATACACATGCAGCTGCTGTGAGAACATATTGAGTGCTGTTTATTCCTTCGATTACAAAAGCGATATGATGAGGCCCTTCCCCATGCTCATTCAAGTAATCGCGCCAAGTGCTCGGCTGATGATCCGGCTCAATCAGTTCCAGCTGCAAGGAAGCGAGCTTGGCCCGCGCCTCCGTCACCCCGCCGTTATACCGGGTCTGGGCAATATCTGCCGTGTCGGTAATGATAATTTCCGGAACCGCCAGTCCAAAAAAGTCCGCATACTCCCGGCTTACCTTCTCAATATCATTCACCAAAATCCCAATCTGCGTAACGAAATGATTGCCAAGAACTCCTGACATGTGCCTCAACCTCCTTCTAGTGTGACCAATCCACCATACCCACACTATGAAAGGGCTATCAAGCCTGTGCTGAAACCGTTCCTAGTGAGGAATCGGCGAACAAAATACCGTACCAGCTCACGAGAGGAGTGAAATGAGAGGCATCTTTACCTCTCATCCCACCACTTTGCCTACTTTCGGCGATATGAGAAGCATTTTTACCTCTCATCCCACCACTTTGCCTACTTTCGGCGATATGAGAAGCATTTTTACATCTCATTCCGCCACTTTGCCCAATTCCGGAGATATTAGAGGATTACCATAGCTCGTTATCCATGAACGAGTGTATAAATTCATATCGGCAAATTCGATTGCTACCCTGGGCCAGCACAGGTCTAAACTTCCCTTTTTCACACAAAGAGTTCATAGATTTCTTGACTGTACGTGGATTCACTCCAAGCTTGTTCACTAGATCAACAGGCCGGATGAACCCATTCCAACGTGTCGCCATCCGTAGAATGTCCCTCTCCAGCCTGCTGTACGGACGACTCTCCCCATCCGCAATCTTCAACAAGCTTGGAGCCAATAAAGTTTTAAATAGAGGAATTGTCAGCTCCGGTACAGATTCCAAATCATCATAGGGAACCGCGACTACACGATACCCTGCAATTTGCAGATAAGTTTCTCTGTTTAATTCCTGCCGGTACCTGGTCCGATCGGCCTGCTGCACATGTGGCCCGTACCCTTTGATCTCAATGGCAAACTTAACCTGTCCCGGTTTCCAGACCAGATCAACAAAATAAGGCCGTCCCCGCCAATCCGAGACCTCGTACTCCGGATGAAGATCATCCATATGTCCAAAAATCGGCCACCAGACCCGCTCCACAAACATTTTTTCACCATGCCCATGCCCTCGCACCAACCGGTCAAGTCGTTCTCCTGTTCTACGGTTCTTATGAGAATCCAGCCACTTTTGGTGTTCTTCAGCAAAACCCATTCCCAGCTTCCTCCTCTGCACAAAAAAATCCCGCACCCCAATTTGCCATGGAGTACGGGACGTTCTTCGTCCGTTTTTTTAGATTATAGAGCTTATAGTTTTCTCGCGTCAATGACATCACCGCACGGTGATATTGTGAGTATAATTCGCCCCGCCAAACACCGGGTCTTCCCCCTGTTCATCTACTTGAGCCCGACCATAATGAATGCCATTGTCAGACACTCCAGCGAGTAAAATCTGGTAAATTATAGCTTTCCTTGTTTGGTTAATCGGTGATCCGGTTATTTAATGAAATATTTACTTTATACAGAGGGGTGAGGAACGATGGACCATAAAAAAAGATCACGCCTGATGCAGCAGTTTATTTTTGTCGGGCCAACTTCCCTGTTTTTCCTTGTTATTGTGCTGATTCCATTCTTTTTGGGCCTTTATTATTCGTTTACCAGTTGGAACGGAATCTCACGGCATGTCGAGTGGACCGGGCTGCGGAACTATTTACATATTTTCACCAAAGACCCTTCATTTCTGAATTCGTTCTGGTTCACCGCGAAGTTTACTTTGTTTGGACTGGTGCTGACGAATCTGCTCGGATTCACACTCGCTTATGTGCTGACCCGCAAGCTATTTACGCGCAATGTGCTGAGAACGGTGTTTTTTGTCCCCCATGTCATTGGCGGTTTGCTGCTCGGATTCATCTGGCAGTTTATTTTTGTTAGAGGGTTTGCCTCCATGGGACAGGCCACCGGCTGGTCCTTCTTTAATCTGCCTTGGCTCGGCACGGAAGCCACTGCATTCTGGGCTATTGTAATCGTCTTCGTGTGGCAAAATGCAGGTTATCTGATGGTGATCTACATCTCGGCCATCAACAACGTGCCGCAGAGCCTGATCGAAGCGTCCAAAGTGGACGAGGCCGGACGTATGCAAGCCTTGCGCCATGTCACCATTCCGCTGGTGATGCCGGCTGTAACCGTTTGCTTATTCTTGTCCATCTCCTGGTCCTTCAAGCTATTCGACCTGAACCTGTCGCTGACCAAAGGCGGCCCTTTCAAGGCTACCGAATCGGTCGCGCTTAATATTTACAATGAGGCCTACACGATCAGCCGGTTCGGCATGGGGTCGGCCAAAGCAATGGTCTTCTTCGTCATTGTGGCCGTCATCTCCCTGCTGCAGGTTAGTGCAACCAAGAAAAGAGAGGTGGAGCTGTAATGGAGACTACCGCCAAAAAATCCAGTGTCCCCCTGCTGTTTGCCGAGTTACTGATGATTGTGCTGGCGCTTGTTTTTCTGGTTCCGTTTTACTTCCTGCTAGCCAATTCGGTCAAAAGCTACAGCGAGATTCTTTCGGATTCCGCTGCGCTGCCCTCCGTGTTCCAGTGGAGCAACTATGCCGAAGCGTGGAAAGCTACCAATTTCCCGCGTGCTTTCCTGAACTCTTTTGTCGTCACGGTAATCAGCAATATCCTGCTGGCTTTCCTCTGCTCCATGTGTGCCTATAAAATGGTCCGCAACAACAGCAGATACAACCGCTTCCTCTATATCGCGCTCGTAGCGGCCATGGTTATTCCTTTCCAGGCGATCATGATTCCGCTGGTGCAGATCGTCAGCAGCCTGGGCGTAATGGATTCGACGGCCGGTCTGATTTTGGCGTATTTGGGGTTTGGTGCGCCAATGACCGTTTTTCTTTTCCACGGCTTCGTCAAATCGGTACCCATCGACATTGAAGAGGCTTCGCGGGTGGATGGCAGCAGCCCCTACGGTACTTTTTTCCGGATCGTATTGCCGCTGATGCAGCCGATCATCGTCACCGTCATTATTCTGAACACCCTGTGGATCTGGAACGATTACCTGATGCCTTCTCTCATTCTGCAGGCCCCATCCCTCCGCACCATTCCCATCGCCACTTACAGCTTTTTCGGGCAATATACGAAGCAGTGGGATTTGGCGCTTCCGGGTCTCGTGCTCGGGATTACACCTGTAGTCATCTTTTTCCTGCTGATGCAGAAGTATATTATTGAAGGGATCGCCCAAGGCTCCGTCAAGGGCTGACGATACATGTGACTTTTCAGGCAGAGAGGATGAATCAATATGAATAAAAAACGTGGAATTCTCCTCGCAGGCTCCCTGCTGCTGGCCCTGCTAACGGCCGGTTGTGGACGCGGCAGCGACAATGCGGGTGGAATCAAAACGGTGCATATCTACCAGTTCAAGGTCGAGATCTCCGAAGCACTGGCTTCGCTCAAGACTGAATTCGAGAAGGAACACCCGGACATCCGGCTGGAGATTCAGAGCGTCGGCGGCGGCAGCGACTATGGCGCTTCCCTAAGGGCGAAGTTCTCGTCCGGGGATGAGCCGGACATCTTCACTATCGGCGGCAACAATGAGCGCAACATGTGGCTGGAATATCTGGAGGATCTGAGCGGAGAAGCCTGGGCTAAGGATGTGAAGCCGCTGGCTGCCCAACAAATGACTGTAGATGGCAAGCTCTACGGCATGCCCATGAATCTGGAAGGATACGGCTTCATTTATAATAAGGATTTGTTCAAGCAAGCCGGAATTACCGGGAAGCCGCTGACTCTGGCCGCTCTGCGCGAGGCTGCCGAAAAGCTGAAGGCTGCAGGGATCACACCTTTTGCCAACGGCTATCAGGAATGGTTCGTGCTCGGTAACCACAATGTGAACGTAGCCTTCGCCCAGCAGCCCGATCCCGAAGCATTCATCACCGGTCTGACGGACGGCTCCAAGTCCTTCGCCGGAGACCCGGTTTTCTCCAAGTGGATCGACCTGCTTGACCTGACGGTGGAATACGGGAACAAGAATCCACTCTCGACCGACTATAATACCCAGGTCACCATGGTGGCCAGCGGGGAAGCCGCGATGATGCAGCAGGGCAACTGGACCCAAGGCCAGATTGACGGGATTGACCCGGATCTGAACCTGGGCATCCTGCCGATGCCGATTGACGATACCCCGGAAGATAACGATAAGCTCTATGTAGGGGTGCCAAGCAACTGGGTAGTCAACAAGTTCTCCCCGGTTAAAGAGGAAGCTAAGGTCTTCCTGGATTGGCTCGTTACCTCGGAGACCGGCAAGCAATATATCACCAAGGAATTCCAGTTCATCCCTGCGCTCGACAGCATTAAGGGAACCGAAGAGGAACTCGGTGCACTTGGCGCTGAGGTGCTGGACTATACAGACAAGGATCAGGCGCTGACTTGGAACTGGTCGCGTCTGCCGAACGGAATGCCGCAGGAGTTATCCAGCAGCATTCAAGGTTATCTCGGCGGCAAGCTGACTAAAGAAGGCATGCTGAAGGAGTTCCAGATCAATTGGGATAATCTGAGTGTGCAGTAATTGCATGAGGACTTTTATTCATATAATTGCACTCGATACAGTAGAATGCTCATTATTCTCCGGTAAATCGCATTCTGCTGTATTTCGTGCAATAGATTTATTGGTTTTTAGTCTCGAGCTACATAACCGGCACCTTATAAGCATTCACAGAAACAGCAGACCCATTAATGGTCAATGTGGCGTTGTAATACCCCCGATCACCGTTTGGCTTGCATTTATAATCCCCTGAACATCCGCACACGAAGAATTTAGTTGTAGGGAACCCCGGATAAATATTGGCCAGCTTCCGATAAAACAAATGCCCGTGGTGTGTAAATATGGCCAGCACTTTATCTCTCACTTTTGCTGGAATCGCCGTAAAAAACTTGTTCGTCTCCGCCCCGCTTAACACATGACTGGGAGCAACCGTAATCCCGCTCACTTTCAATGGCCAATGAAAATCAATAATATAATAATGGCGGTCGTCTAGATTTTTAAGAATATTTAGGCTTTCCGGTGTGAATGCCCCTAGCGCACAATCCAGCCATACATACTTCACCTTTGCCTGCGTCCCGGGGAAATTCATTTGCCCGGCAACCGCACCTAAATATTGTTTGAACAAGGACTGAGTGCTTGCCTCCCAATTTCCTATTGATGCTTTATAAGGAATGCTCCCGAGCGTGCTGGTAACCGCATCCTTGAAGTCCTTGTAGAAGGCATCGGCATTATTTCCATGATTGGCTCCGGCCTGGGCATTATCCCCGCCAAAAATCACAAACTTCTTGTTCCCGCTGCCCACAGCTTTTGGTAAAAGCTTTCTAAAAATAGCCGAGCTGTTCCCATAGCCCACATGACTATCGCCGATCACGGCAAAGTTAATAATCTGCGGCTTCACCTTAAGCTTCAAGCTGTTTTGGGGCCGGGGTCTGGGTGAAAGCTTCCGTTTCTTAACTGGCCCTGCCTGCCTTTTCATTTGGAAACCACCTCTTCGAACTGGATTAGAATTTCTGGTTATATGTATATTCGATTCGGATAGCAAGTTCTTGGATTCGCTGGCGGCCTGGATAGTTAGAACCATTTTGAGAACTTTGAGCCTTTTTTCACTTGATGCTGAGCATGCCAATATTTACAATATAAATTAAAATGCACCACTACTCAAAAGGAAGAAGGATGACGTATGCGTATCAACAAAAAGATGTCCCGAATGCTGCTTCCCATCATGGTCATGTCTGTGATGGCGGGATGCGGGAGCAACGATCAGAAAGACGAGGCAGAAGCGAATAAGGAACCTGCTACCACAGTAAGCGCCCACCCTGCGCATTGGTCCTATGAAGGTGAAACGTCCCCGGAACACTGGGCTGAACTGGATAAACTGTTCACAACCTGCAGTACAGGGAAGGCACAGTCACCGATTAACATTCTTCCTGAGAAAGTGCAGGATGATGAGAGCCTGTCCCCGATCAAGGTTGAGTATGCGCCATCCCCGGTGTCTATCATTAATAACGGCCATACGATCCAGGTTAACCTTAAGAACCAGGACAACCGTATCACCCTTGAAGGAAAGACTTATATCTTGCAGCAGTTTCATTTCCACCTGCCCAGCGAGCATGAGGTAGATGGCAAACATGCCGATATGGAGCTTCATTTTGTCCATAAAAGTGAAGACGAGACGCTTGCTGTGCTGAGTGTCCTAATCACTAAAGGCTCCGAAAATGTTGAGCTGAAAAAGCTTTGGTCCGTGCTCCCCTCCGAGGAGAGCGAACAGGAAGTCCAAGTTGAGGGTGTCTTCGATATGAACCAGCTGCTTCCAAAAGACCTTCACTCGTTCCGCTACCAAGGATCACTCACCACACCTCCATGTACCGAAGGGGTGCAGTGGATCGTCCTGGAAAATCCGGTTCAATGGTCTGATGAGCAAATCGGCAAATTCGAAGGCATTTTCCCGCATGATAATCGCCCCGTACAAGCGCTCGGCTCCCGGGAAATAGATAGCGAGAAATAAAAGGATAATTTATAGCGTGAAGCATATAAACTCTATATTCGAACAAAAGCCTTGGACAACTTCGTCCAAGGCTTTGTTTTGTTTAATTCTTTTTACCCGGGGATCCCATCCTGTAGTTTATCTTGCTCTCCCATCCCTTGCAGGATATGGTTGGCATCCCGCAGCAGATAGGAAGCCGCTTCAGCCCCGATATGCTTGCCGCTTTGGGCTTGAACCTGATGAACGAAGGCTTCCACTTTACCATGCTCCAGCTTCACCAGCAGACTGTTAGCAATCCCGTGATTGTCTATCCAAGACTTCTCTTTGAACAGGCCAACGAGTGCTTTCAGCGAGCTTACGTCGGCATACGTTGAGAAAGTCACTGTGCTTTCCTGCCTGTTCCCCGCGCTGTCGCTGACGGATACCGCGAACGTATGAGAGCCGATATCCAGCGTGTACAGTGGAACCTGCGTTCCCGGCTCTACGGCTTGCTCATCCAGCCGTGCAACGGTCTTGGCGGAATCCACCCCGGACATCCCATCGGTGGCCGCCCAAGACAAGGTCAGCGATTCTGTCCCCGCATAGGCTTTCGGGGCCGGCTCTGCCACAGTTAACTCAGGGGCACTACTATCCAGCTTAAAGCTCAAGGTTTTCGATTCCCCGCTGTTTCCGGCGTAGTCAACCGAGCGGTAAAGCAGCGAATACTGGCCGTCTTGGCTAAAGGTCAGCGGTCCCTGGTAAGGCAGCCATGTGTCTCCGCCATTTATGCTGTATACGGTGTCCGTTACACTAGTACCCGTATCTGCAGTATTCAATTGGACCGTAACGGGCTGAGTATACCAGCCGTCCGCACCATCAGGCAGCGCCGGAGTCAAGACAGCTGTGCTAACAGGTGCGGTCTTGTCAATCCTCATAAATTTCACGTCGTCGAACCACATTTCACTGAAACCGCCCACATAGAAACCTACCGTTCCCGAAGCATTATGTTTGGGATCGGAACCATCCAGTCTCAGCTCTCCATTCACATAGACGCGGATGCTGGCGCCATCCACCAGAATACGAAGAGTATAGTCGGTATCCGGCTGCAAGTCTTGGGTTGGAAGATTCTTCGTCTGAAGCACCGTCCAGGTTGGACCGTAGAGAATCCACTGTGAAGTGCCGTCTGCCAATTTCTTGTATGCGATCTTGCCTGAATTGCTGGCGACAGAACGGTCGTACACATAGAGGGTCCCAAGATCCGGCATCACAGCAGGCGTTCTCAGCTTGAAGGTCAGATCATAGTCGGTGAACAGCTTCGGATGAAGCGCAGAGGCGCCCTTCAGAATTTTGTACATCTTGTTTCCGTTCACCGTCACAAGGCTGCGGTTCGGATCCACCGGCCACCCGTTGGCTCCCGAATCGTAATCTGTGTAATGAAGAATATCCGACACGATGATCCGAGCAGAAGCGGTGGCCTCCGGGTTGGCAACGGAGGCTACCTTGACAACAGTCTCCCCTTTGGCGTGTGTGGTGACTGTTCCGTTCTCATCGACAGAGGCAATTTCCGGGTTAAGAGACTGCCAGACGACGGAACGATTCTCGGCATCCGACGGATCGAACCGGACCTGTAGTAGCGTCTGTTCATCCATTACCATATTGACGCTGCTCTTGTCGAGCATAAGCCCGGCTACATTTTTTGTAGGGACCATAAATTTGATGTCATCGAACAAGAGATAGTCAAAGCCGCCGGCGTAGAACCCGACTTTTCCGGAAGGATTAAAGGTCGGATCAGTGGCCTTCAGCTTAAGCTTGCCGTCAGCATAGACGCTAATTTCTGAACCCTTGACGATGATCTTCATGTTGTAGACGGTATCGGGCAGCAGGTCCGGGGCAGACAGTGCGTTCTGCTTAACGGTTCCCCAGGCTGCATTGTAGAGAATCCAGGTAGAAGTTCCGTCAGCATATTTCCGGTATCCGATTCTTCCTCCGTTGCCGCCCGGATTCAGCCGGTCGAATATATAGAATGTGGCCGATTCCGGGATCACTGGAGGTGTCTTCAGCTTGAAGCTCAGCTCGTAATTATTGAAGTCGTTCTCATTCAGCGTCGTAGCGCCTTTGAGCAGCTTATACATGTGATTGCCGCCGTCGGCCTCCACGATACTCCGGTTGGCATCGGCCGGCCAGCCATTCCGGCCGTTCTCGAAATTCGTTTCATCTATAATCCCGTCACCGACTTCGACCGTCACCTGAACCTCATCCTTTAAGAGCGGGTTGTCGGCGGATACTGCTGTAACTACTGCGGTCCCCAGGTTAACCCCTCTCAGCTTGCCGGTTGCATCTACGGTCACCACGGAAGGATCACTGGAGGTATACTGCAGTTTATTGTTGGTGGCGTTCCAGGGAAGAACCGCCGAGTACAGGGTAGATGTTTTCCCGATGCCGAGGGTAAGGCTATCGTCATACAGCACGACACCTTGGACGGGAATATTATCCGGTGCGAGATAAGGGCCTGCCTTACCTGAGATTCCCATCTCGCTGAAGGGGATCGCCTGGAAGCCCGGTATCTGCTCAAACACCGCTGCATCCGCCTTCAGATTCAGATCGCCGCCCGCCAGATTCACGAAGCCGGGATCCTGTTTCGTTACCCAGTTGTTGGCGTATTGGACCAGATTGAACTTATCATAAGCACCATTTGCATTCGTCGTGCTGCTTATCGTTCTAGTCGGATTGTAGATCACATTGTTCTGGAACGTGTTCGTGTCCGGATAATACCGGTTCTCTGTGAAGAAGTCCGCCAGCTCCGGGTATTTGACCAGATGCGGCATACCGGCGAAGTTATTGTATTTCTCGAACAAAGCATGCCATGGCTGCATATAGTTTTTGGAGATTTGCTGCTCCGGTCCATCGCCCAGGTACAGATCCGCATAATCATACGGAACCTTGGCGTCGACAAAGATGTTGTTCTTGGTGCGGACATGAGCGCCCCCGTTGTTCAGAATGGCTGAATTGCCCATCTTGTAGAAGAGATTTTCTTCAATTGTGATTCCCATGGTGAAGTTATCCGGATAGATCCCCTGAACCCCGGCTTTGCCTTCTCCAATGTTATGGAAGTAATTCCTCCGGATGACCGTGCCCCGCTCCTGCGGTGCAGCCCCCAGGTTCATGTAGATAGCTCCGAGATCGGAGAACGTCTTGCACACATCATAGATGTTGTTGTATTCCACGGCATGGTCGTTGCCAAAGATCAGAATCCCCGGATGCGGGGCATCATGAATTTCACTGTGTGATATGCGGTTCCCTGCTCCTGTCAGAATTACGGCAGGGTTATACGCTTTATGATAATAAGCAAAGTCATGGATGTGGCTGTTCTCCACCACATTGTTGCCCGGCTCAAGCGTCAGCCTGTCGCCGCCGTTCAGTATGACTCCCGTCCCCCCCACATGATGGATATGCGTATTCACGATGGCATGGTTTACCCCTGTGCCCTTGACGAAGTCATTGTACAACCAGCGGCTCTGGGTATTGACCCGTACGCCCCCTTCAGTGAAATTGCGGATCTCACAGTGCACCAGCCGGACATGACTGCCGCCCATGATGACCGCCCCGGAATCCCTGCCGTTCTCCAGAATCAGGTCCTCGAAGGTCACATACGACGTATTGGCCGTATTGATCATGGGTGTCTTCAGCATGGATACAGTGATCTCCGGATTGTCCGCCTGGAAGGCGGCTGTCGGCATGAAATACAGGATGCCTTGGCTCCGGTCAATGTAGTACTCCCCTGGCATGTCGATTTCCTCCAGCAGGTTCTGGGCGAAATGGAAGTCCGGATACCAGTTTTTGAAGAGACCGCTCATTTCCCCGTAAGCTAATGTGATCGACTTGTTCCCGGTATCAATAGAAGCAATTTTATTGTACGACCATTCCCAGCTGTAGCCAAAAATCCCGTCAAGCCATATATCGTCCGCCTGAGTCCAGAGCTCAGGCCGATCATAAGTGTAGGTGAAAGTGCCTCCCCGGGTCTGCAGATCGGCATCCTTGCGGGTGGGTCCCGGATCAAGAATATTGCCCATTTGGACCGTGCTCTTATTGGGCCATCTCGCCAGAGTCATCCCTTCGCCTTCAATGTACAGCTCCATGGGGGGAGTCTGGCTTACGTCATTGGCTTTGTAGTAGCCATGACGGCTCATGACTCCGTAATCGGTAATGCCATGCCCCGGCAGCTCGACCTGCAGAACCTTGGATCTTGCATCGGGACTGATGATCCGGTTCAGAACCGCCGGATCTGTTACCGGGGTGAACCATGACTTCTCCAATTGCCGGCCGCCGCTCAGCCGCACGGATTCACCCGGATATGCCTTGTAGGTGACCGGTTTGTCTGCCGTCCCCGAATCCTGCTCCTCCAGCAGGAAGCTTGCGGTACGGCTGTATGTGCCGCCTCTCAAATAAACCGTAACGCCGCCGTCAGGCAGACCCGTGCCCTGCTTCAGCTGGCGGATGGTATCCCTGGCCTTCTCCAGGGTACGGAATGGGGCCGCCTCCACGCCAGAGTTGGAATCGCTTCCATTTCCCGCTACGAAATAGACTGCTCCGGGACTTGGGGCTTCCTCCGCTTGAATCTCCGTACCCGGGACAACCCCCGGGGTTAAACCTACTATCAAGGCAATAATCCAGAAGACAATGACCGCTTTTCTCTTCATGTCAATACAGGCCTCCTTGTTATCGGTTTTAATTCGAAAGGGAACCGTGAGGTTCCCCGGAGCTTACCCTTTCACCGACCCGATCATTGTTCCTTTCTCAAAGTACTTAAGCAAGAAAGGATAAATGATGAGCACAGGCAAAGAACATACGATTACTGACGCCATCTTCAGGCTCTCTGGCGCAGGAGGCATCAGATTGGTTGCTGTAGTGAACGGATCGAGCTTGTTCTCAATGAGAATTTGCCTTATGACTTGCTGCAGGACAAATTTCGATTGGTCGGTAACATACAGCAGATTGTCCATGAATGCGTTGATATGATGAACTAGCGACCACAGCCCGATCGTCACGAGGGACGGAATGGAGAGTGGCAGCACAATACGGAACAAGATCCTAATGTCTCTGGCTCCGTCGATACGGGCTGCTTCAATCAGCGCATCCGGAATGGAGCGGAAGAATGAGAGCATGACCAGAACCTGGAAGGCATTAGCTGCCGAAGGCAGCACATACACCCAGCGTGAGTTCAGCAGATGCAGCTCTTTAATGAGCAGATAATTCGGCACAATGCCCCCGTCGAAGATCATGGTGAACAGCAGGAGCATGACCAGAACACGCTTCATCGGAAAATCCGGTCGCGACAGCGGATAAGCAGCGCAGACGGTGACGAGCAGCGTCAAGAGGGTGCCTACGATCATGCGGAATATAGTATTCGCATAGCCCGACCAGATGAATGGATACTCCAGCAATTCCTTGTAAGCTCTCCATTCGAAGTCCCTTGGGATGAAATGGAAACCGCTGCGGAGTGCCTCACCGCGGCCGCTGAAGGATACTGCGATAACATGGATGAACGGGTAAACGACGATAAGCGCAAGTAGTGATAATACAAAATAGATAATTGCCGGGGCAATAAGATCCTGCCATTTTTTCACCTTCATGACTGACTTCCTCCTGCTTCTACCATAATCCGTTCTCCCCTTGGCTCATTTTCCTCACGGTCAGATTGGCGCCCAGAATGAGCAGCAGCCCCACAAATGATTTGAACAGACCGATAGCCGCCGTGTAGCTGTATTGGAACTGCTGCAGCCCCACCCGATAGACATAAGTGTCAATGACATCGCCGGTTTCGAAAGTGACCGGATTCAGCAGGTTAATGATTTGTTCGAAATTTGCACTTAAGAACCCGCCGAGACTCAAGATGAACATGATCGAAATGGTAGGCATGATCGAAGGAATATTGATCCGGATGATCCGCTGCCAGCGGTTCGCTCCGTCAATAATGGCTGATTCCTGAATTTCGGGGTTGATTCCCGACAAAGCTGCAAAATAAATGATTGAACCCCAGCCCAGATCCTTCAGGATGGAGGAACCTACGATGATGCTCCGGAAATATTCTTTCTTGCCCATGAAGAAAACGGGTTCCATTCCGAACCAGCCTACGATTTGAGCTACAACTCCGGTAGTTGGCGATAGAAAATAGATAAGAAGCCCAGACATGATTACCCAAGATACGAAATGGGGCAAATACATAGTTGTCTGAATAAATCTCTGGAAGCCGCGGGAGCGGACTTCGTTCAGGAGTATTGCCAGAATGATCGGTGCAGGAAAAGCAAAGATCAGCTGGTACATGTTCAGAAGGAGCGTATTTTTAAGGAGACGGTAAAAGTCGCTGCTATGAAACAATTCCTGAAAGTGTTGGAAGCCCACCCAGGGACTTCCCCATATTCCATCCACAACCCGGAAATCCTTGAAGGCAATGATCACGCCGTAGAGCGGACCATATTTAAAGATGACGAAGAAGATAAAGGCAAACAGAAACAAAGCCATTAGTTCTCCATGCTTTCTTATGGTTTTCATACTGCACTCCCCTGAAACCCCGACCGGCCATTCCGCAAGAACCTTTTTTTGCACTTGCGGAATCACCGTAACCGGATTTATTTATTTTTTAAATTGAGCCTGGTACATCGCATTAGCTTCTTTAGTCAACTCATCGCCGCCTCTAGATTTCCACTCTGTAACGAACTTATCGAAGTCATCGAGTGGAATTTCACCGCTGATGATTTGGGCGAAATATTTTTGCATCAGCGAAGTCAGGTCGTTCTTGTATTTGCCATCGGAAGGCAGCGCCGAGAAGAGCAGCGCATCCG
Organism: Paenibacillus sp. FSL L8-0340; assembly: GCF_038593145.1. Lineage (NCBI taxonomy): Bacteria > Bacillati > Bacillota > Bacilli > Caryophanales > Paenibacillaceae > Paenibacillus > Paenibacillus sp. FSL L8-0340. The sequence goes on along the minus strand of NZ_CP151967.1, from coordinate 1,711,475 downwards.
TCATATTTGGAGCGGAGGAGTAGGTTTTGATAGCTTCATTCAAATCCGGATTAGAGTATTTCTCACGGTAAGCCTGCGTCGTGATGTTACCGAAAGAGAAGAGCCTAACGCCGATCTGATCGCGTGCTTCCTGCTTCTCGAAGCCAGTCAGGAACGTAGTGGCTCCAGAGGTGGCTCCGCTCTCAACGAAGTCCCAATGAGTACCCTTCACCCCGAGGCTGGTCATGTTGATGGTTTCTTCGTCACTGCTTTCTGCTCTCAGTATTTCGAACAGCTTCTCAAGCTTTTCCGGTTGATCCTTCACTTTGTTGCTGATGACGACAAAGTTGCTCTTCACTCCCCAGTCCCAAGAACCGTCACCGCCGGGTCCCTTAGGATTCTTAGCGAAGACCAGCTCCGAATTAGGATTCAAAGACTTCATTTCCGTCACAGTTCCCGAAGTCGGGAGCGCACCTTTGGCAATCTGCTCCTCAATGACACCAATCCGGTTATTGTAAAGCTTCTTGCGGTAGGAATCCTGTGTATCCGTGATAAACTCAGGGTCAATGACCCCGTCGGCATACCACTGCCGAAGTTTGGCCAGCGCTTCCTTCGTTTCCGGCATCACGGAGCCGTTCATCAGTTCTCCGTTCTTCTCGTGCCACATGGTCGGTTCCACGCCGAACGCACCGAAGATAGAATAGAAGCCGGATGACCAGGTGGAAGTCGCCGTACCCGTCAAGCCGTAGGTATCTTTTTTGCCATTTCCGTCCGGATCCTTCTCAGCAAATGCATAGACTGCCTTCTCGAACTCCTCCAGTGTCTCCGGAGCCTTTGTGATGCCTACCTTATCCAGCCAATCCTTGCGCCAGAGCATCGCCAGATCATATGGCTTCAGATCAATAAACATTGGGATGGCCCATAACTTGTCGTCTACAGTAACGGTTTGAAACAGCGCGTTATTTTTTTCAATATCTTTGGAATACTCCGGCATTTTTTCCTTCAGCATGTTCGGATCAATGTCCATTAGAACACCCTGATTCATATACGCCGTCACGTTGGAGGGATCGCCAAGCATGAAGATGTCAGGAATCTCTCCGGATGCGATGCTGGCATCGGTCACTTTCACCGGTTTGATCTTTACATTAAATTTCTCTTCAAGCCACTTCTGAACAGCGGAGTCCTCTACAACTCCCTGAGCCTGGAAGTGGATACCCCATGTAATCTCCACCGGCTTTGCCGCCGCTTTTTCGGTATTTGCGGTGTTTGTGCTCTTGCTTGCTTCTGGCGAAGCCGCGTTCTTTCCGTTGTTTGCGCTGTTCCCGTTATCTCCGCCATTGCCGCACCCGGCAAGCAAGCCTGCCACAACGATCACCGGCATCATGACATTGCCTAGTTTCTTAAGTTTTGTCTGCACATGAATGTCCCCCTAATCGAAACTGTATTGGACCGCATCCTGACGATAGCTCCCGGCCGGGGTTATGGTAGCGGTTACAACATTTACGATAGCCTGCTCTGACCAAGTACACAATCCTCTCTTTCGCTTCTTTTTATGTTTTTGGCCATTTCTGTCCCAGAAAGCGGATTATGTTTTTCTTTTTTTTATATGTTTTTCGGTCTTCCCCTTGCCGGAAAACCCATCTGTGATATAATCCCCCTGTACCTCGCTGAGTTGCTGGTTAAATATGTAAGCGTAATCATCTTAGAGAAGTGGAGTGAGTGCCTTGCTGAGAAACCGCTCGATCAAACATAATACGATGTTCGTCAAGCTGCTTCTATCCTTCACTGCTATTGCCGTGATCACCGTCATTCTCATTTCCACCATTACTTACTCCATTTCAGCGGACAATAACATTCAGAACGCCATTGCGTACAACGAATCCATATTGACACAGCAGCAGGAGCTCATCCACAAGGAACTGACCGCCATCAAATATGCCGCCACCGGCATGATTACGACCCAATCCTATCTGTATCATACGAACGGCAGCAAGTTAAGCGTCAGCTCCCTCATTGATCTCACCGGCTTCGTGGAAGAACAGAAGAAGGTCAGCCCCTACATCGATTCCATCTATTTATATTACGCCCCCTTGGAGCTTATCCTGACCTCGCGTCCCGAGATCAAGGCATCACCCATCTCCACCTTCGTGGACACCTCTTGGATTGAGGTCTGGAATAAGCCTTCTGACAGCCGCACAATCTGGGTTACCGGCCGGCAAGACGGCTTCTCCCCGGATCACCCTGCCGCCAGCCTGCTTCAAAAAATGCCTTTAATCGGTCAAGTGAACGGTGCCATCGTCATGAATTTGAAGCTTCAACTGCTATTCGACGATTATTTAAGCCATTATCATAATAAAAAAGGCAACACCCTTGTCTTAGGGCCGGACTCCGAGCTGCTCTATTCCGATGCTGCTGCCGGGGAATCCCTGCTTCAACAGCTGGACCCCGACAGGCTGACCGGGGCAAGCGGCTTCTACATTGATGATTCCGACCGGATCGTCTCCTACACAACCTCGGAGCTGACCGGCTGGAGATTCGTGGACATTACCAAACGTTCCGCTCTTCTGCAGGGGATGGACCGGATCAAGGTCATTGTCATCACGGTTGCAGCGGCATACCTGATAGCCGCGTTCACCTTATCCTTTTTCCTGTCCAGAAGATTGTATCGGCCGCTCCAAAGTGTAATTTCCTATATCGGCGGCTCCCAAGCCAGTCAGAAGGACGGAGAATCCCCCCAACTGCCTGCCGGTGACGAAGCCGGCTTCATCCGTCATATCTTTGATCAGCTGGCCCGCAACTGGGAGACGCTGATGACGGAGAAGGGGAAGGTCGATTCCCTTCTTACCGATAACCGGACAGCGATCAAGGAGAAGTATTTGAACGACCTCATCCAGGGCGGCAGTACAGATCAGGCGGCAGAGCTGCTGGGGCTCCGGCTGGACTTCACCCGGTTTGCCGTGCTGACCCTTGAGCTGGAGGAGCCTTATCCGTTGAACGGACCGGATGGTAACCTCCAATTCCACCTGTTCCGCTACGGGCTGATGGAAGAGCTGGGAGGCGATATCAATGGTGAAATCTTCGCCAAGGATGAGAAGCGGACGGTGATTCTCCTGACTGTTCCTCCGGGCGACGACGAATTCCCGCTGGAGCAAGCCAAGAAGCTGAAGCAGCTTCTGCTGAGCCGGTACAGCATGAACGCGACCTTCGCCGTCAGTCCAATTTACAAGGGAGAAGAAAAGGTCCGTTTGGCATACGAGAATACTTTGGAAGCTCTGAATCTGAAAATGTACATCGGCAAAGGCGAAATACTGTCCTATGACATTCTCGCCGACTGGAAATCAGAAGAAGAGGCTTATTATTATCCCTACGAGCTGGAAACAAAACTGCTGCAGGCGCTGCTGCAGACGGATAAAGAGGAATGCTTCAATGCCGTTCGGCAGATCACCCGGACCGTGATTGACAAGAAGCTGGGGAAGGCCAATATCCAGCAGCTGTTCTTCCAGCTGAGCGGGGAAATTATGAAGACACTTGTCCAGACCCGGGGCGATATGTCCGCAGTGTTCGGGGACAGACCGGCTTACGCAGATGTACTGGCGCGTGCCGAGACCCTGTCCGATATGGAAGAGTGCCTGCTGGACATGTGCGGCAGGATCATCACCTACCACAAGGAGAAACGTTCCAAGATGACGGATGTGACCCTGCAGCTGGCAACAGACTATATGGATGCGAACTTTAATAATAATATTTCTGTGGACACGGTAGCCGAATATGTTCAGCGCAGCTCATCCTACTTAAGCCGTATCTTCAAGGAGTCCACAGGGATGACCGTCAACGATTATTTGATCCAGCTTCGCATGAAGCGGGCTATGGAGCTATTGAAGCAGCTCGACCTTTCCATTGAGGAGATCTGCCGGGAAATCGGATATGCGAACGTAAGCTATTTCAATAAGATGTTTAAGAGCCGGACGGGGCTGACTCCCGGACAATACCGGCAGCAGCAGGCGGCCGACAAGCTTCTCGCTCAAGGGAAGGAAAAGGCGGAATAATCCGGCAAAAAGCCGCCGGGAAAATTCCCGGCGGCTTTATTTGCGGATCAGGCTATTTATGCATTGTGTGATTATCGCCACGGACTCCTACTTCAAATCAATCGTCTCATTGAGATTCGATTGCTCCGTATCCTGCTTCGTTAGCCGTTTAAACAGGTAAGTCACTTTCTCAGCCAGGTTGCCGCTCTTCCAATATTCAGCCGCTTCAGCTTGGACCCGGATCAGAATCACGTCGGGGTCATCATAGCTGGTTTGGAGAAAAGCATCGTAGCCTGGATTCCAAAATTCTTTTTTCTTCTCCACATCCTGAACGAGCTTGGCTGTTCCACGGATGGAGACATAGGATTTATCAGCGTATATGACATTAACCCTCGGGTCATGAAGAATTTCCTCGAATTTGCTGGTATCCTTCTTGGTAAGAAACCATAAATCTCCATCGAACTCGACTTCCTGTGTCTTCATGGGACGGGATACCAGTCCTTCGGCCGATATCGTTGTTAACATGGCCGTATCAATGCCTTTGATCAAATCTCTAACCGTCTCGACAGCTTCCTGATGACTGTTGTTCAAATTAGACATGCTTATCGCCTCATTTCTTCCGGGTTATGGATAGGTTATCCAAATGCATATCAATTATTACCCAGAAAGCGCAAAACATTACCTGTTCATTTCAGCTCTGCGGCGTGATGGGTGTGTACATGCTAACCTATAACCGAGCCTGCTTCTTGTATTCTGTCGGGTAGCAGCCTTCGGATTCTATAAATAATTTGACGAAATGCCTGGTGCTGTAATATCCCACTTGCAGGGCGATATCTTTTACCGGAAGGTTGGTCGTACTTAAAAGCTCCTTGGCCCGGTGAATCCGCAGACGAGTCAAATATTTCGTAAATGTGGTCCCTGTCTTCTTGTGGAAGGTAGAGCTCAGATAATTAGGTGTGATTCTTAGCCTCTCCGCCAACTGGGCAATGGAGATATCGCTGGCATAATGTTGTTCAATAGAATAGATCACTTCTGAGATCATATCCGGAGGCTCGCCCTCCAGTTTTTTCTTGTCCGTTAACAGCTTATCCGCATGGCGGGTAAGCAGGGCCGTCAGCTCAACAGTTTCAAGCTCAGCACTATCATTCATTCCATATTGAATAAAACTCCGCATATGCTTTATTTGTTGCTTGGAGTGTTGTTCCGTCCTTAACAGGGTCGTAATTTCTTCCAGCTCCCAACAGTAATCCATATAGAGATGGTGATGATAATCATCGACCAGCTTGGTTAATACAAGTCCCATATGAGCTGCTGCAGGAGGCTGCTTCTGAAGTTCTTCAAGCGAAAATCTGTGGTTAATTCCTATGACGGCACGCAGCGGCAGCAGCCGGCGAATGTCCTGCAGACCTGCCAGCATGCCGCCAATATTTGCATATATGCTGCTATCAACCTGAGTATAGGCAATTCTTTGGTCTGTCAGACGGTTTATTCGGTGATATATGCTGTCAGTAATCGCTTCCATCTTCACGCCGTCTTTAGGATTCCCCTCCTGCCAACACATCGCCACCGCCGTTTCCCCGCTAGTCAGCGTAAATATTGCCACACGGCAAGTTAAAGTGGACCATCCACTGACTGTCTCCTGAATTGCACTGTATAAACGGCGCTTGGCTTGTTCCATTTGTCCCGGGAACGCATGGGTATCTGTCGCAATCAGTAACACTTTATATTTCGTATAACGGGCTTCGGAGATGAATTCTGCCAAGCCGGGGGACTGCCCGTTAGTCAAAGCTGCCAGCAGGTAATGCTCAAATTCGTCGTCAAGCCTTTGGTAGGTCTGATCAAGCTTAGTAAAAAGTGAATCCAGGACCGATCCCAGCTCCTCCATCCCCAGAGGCTTTAATAAATACATAAAGGCTCCCAGGCTAAGCGCCTTGCGGGCATAATCAAACTCGGAGAAACCCGACAAAATGACCCATTGGGTATGGGGTGAAAGCTTGCGGCCGTGTTCAATCGCTTCCAGTCCGTTCATTTTGGGCATTCGGATATCGACAAAAGCTACATCGGGCTGCATTTTTGACAAAGCATTCAGCAGGTCCTCCCCGTTGGTTGCCTCACCGGCAATTGAAATGTCGCGCTCCGATTCCTCCAGCATGCTGATCAATGAGACTCTGGATAGCTTCTCATCATCTGCAACAAGCACTCTCATTTCTCCACATCCTTAAGCGGTATTCGAATGGTCACGGTGGTCCCCATTCCGGGCGAGCTGTGAATATCAAAGGCAGCGGACGGATAAGCAAATTTCAAACGCTCCTGCACATTACGCAGTCCAATGCTATCCTCTAATTCAGCGGCTGGTTCCAGGAACCCCACTCCGCTATCTTCTATTTTTATGATTAGGCAATCTTCGCCCTCCTGCTCCAGACCCGCATTGACAACAAGGCGGCAGGGCATGGCTGAAGGTTCAATCCCGTGAATAATCGCATTCTCGACCAGTGGCTGAAGCAGCAGTTTCGGAATCTTGAATTCTGAAATCCGCGGATCGAACTGCAGGCTGAACTCCAGACGTTCATCAAAGCGCAATTTCTGCAAGCCGCAATATTTGTGCAGAAAAGTAAAGGTTTCCCCTATGGTAGTCCAATTTTCCTGAACAAGCGTATATCGCAGCAGCGAGCTGAGAGAAAGGATGGCCTCCTCCAGTTTTTTCTTCTCGCCGATCCTGTTCAGCGCGAAAAATCCATTTAACGTATTGAACAGAAAATGCGGCTCAATCTGGGCTTGCAACGCCCGGAATCTCATCTCCTTTTCATTCAAGACGGCGACGTATTCTTTTTGGATCAGCTCGTTAATGGTGTCAATCATATGGTTAAAGGAGTATCCCAGACTGGCGATTTCGTCTTTGCCGACGGGCTCCAGCCGGACCTGGAAATCCCCTCTTTCCACCTGCTTCATCGCCTGTTTCATTTGAAGAAAGGGACCCACAATCCAGCGCGAAACATAACGAAGCAGCAGCAATGTGAGCAGCAGGCCGATAAAGGCGAATAGCAGCCCTACAATATACATCCATTCCACCTTTTCCCTCAGCTCTGATTTCGAAAGCAGGGCAACCATTTTCCAATTGGCCTGGCGAATCGGTTTGGAGATGACGACATAAGATTCTCCGGAATCTTTAACCTGAGATACCCCTGCACTGGAGATCTCCTGGAGAATGTGCTCTGACAAAGGGGCCGTGGAATAAAAGACCTCTCCCTTTTCATTAAGAATGGCACTAATGGACCGCACGCCAAAATCCTTGATCACAATCTCGTCCAGCAAGCTTGTCTCCGCATCAGCCATAATGACAGCCAGCGGACGAAGGGATTCAGGATCTTTAATAACGCGGGCTACGGAAAATACACGTTTGGTCAGCGGGGCTGTAAAATAATCCTGATGGTGGGTGCTAATAAAGGTTGCTTTGCCATCCGCCTGTACCGTTTGAAGATACCACGGCTGATCAAAAAACGGATAATCTTCAACAACATCCGACAGACCGTTGGTCTGGCTGTAGACGTCACCATTCTGAGTCAGCAGCAAGGCGGCTGATAAATTGTTGCCGTAGGTCAGCAGAAATGCCGGCAGGAAGGTATTTAAGGATAGCTCCACCGGGTATTTGACGGAATCGGTATTGGAAGAATAATCAGAAGTATTCTTAGTAATCAATGCTTGCATTAATTCCGGGCTAAAATAGGGAAGATAAGTGATTTGCTCTAACTGTTCCAGATAGGTCACAATATGTTCAGTCATGGAGGTAAGCGTGTTCCGCGTCAGCGCTTCGGTCTCCCGTTCCAATAGGTACTGATAATAAGCCGGCATGCAAACCATGATAATCGCCACGGGGATGGCAATGATCAACGCGTAAGAAAGGGTTAATTTGGATCGCAGCGTATGCAGTTTCATGGAAAGCCCCTCCTTTACTACAACAAGAATAAGGAAAGTACAACAAGAAGTCAATTCGAGAAATGAGCGCATAAATCGTAGAATGGTGTCATTTGTTAGCGCTTTTATAAATGCTATTCTTTTGTATGTAAGCGCGTTAATTAATAATTGGGGGATGAAAAAAATGAAGAAGAAATATCTAAGTTCTGTACTGGCCGCCGGTCTCTGTCTCGGACTAGCTGCCTGCAGCAATAACGAAAACAAGAATGTGGAAGGTGCAGCAGAAAACGTCAAGCTGACCATGATGCTGACCGTAGGTGAACAGGGTGTGCGGGATGTCATCCAGGAAATTGTAGCGAACTATCAAACGGAACATCCGGAGACACAAATTGAGGTTCAATTTCCAGGCTCCAACTATGAAAGTATTATGAAAATGAAAATGGCCTCCAACGAATTGCCGGATATTTTCGATACCCATGGCTGGGCCAAGCTCCGTTACGGGGATTACACCATGGATCTTAAAAACGAACCTTGGGCAGCAAAAATGACAGATACGATCAAACCCACGCTTACGGATGAAAGCGGTAAAGTCTACGCGCTGCCGCTCAACGAAGCGAAAGACGGCCTTTTCTATAATGTTAATGTACTTGAGAAATACGGTGTGACGCCGCCGGCTACCCTGGATGAGCTGCTGGCTTCCGCTGAAAAAATCAAAACAGAAAGCAAAGGCGAAGTCATTCCGATGTTCTTCTCCGGGCTTGATCCTTGGACCATCGGCCAGTTCTTTGATATGATGGCAAATCCGCTTCTGATTACTCCGCCGCAGAATGAAGCCCAGGCACTTCTTGACGGCACCTTCGACTGGAATAAATGGACCTATCTGCCTGAGAAATTCAAGGAAATATATGACAAGGGCTATACGAACAACGACTTGCTGACGGCAAAATATGCGGATGAAGCCCGCCTTTTCGCTGAAGACAAGCTGGCATTTGCGTTCCACACTCCTTCGTCCTATGCAGATATCCAAAAGATCAATCCTGATGTGAAAATGGGAATCGCTCCGCTGCCGGCTATTGCTGCAGGCGACGAGCCTACCTTTGCCGGAGGCGAGCGCCTTGCACTGGGGGCATGGAAGGACACCAATTATCCAGAGCAAACGAAAGATTTCCTGAATTATATGGCACAGCCGGACAATGTCAAGAAAGTATCTGATGCCACCCTTTCTCCAGCCGCCCTCAAGGATGTATCCGGCGGTGGCGCTTTCAGTGATTACTATGATCAATATAAAGACACTAAAGTACTGCCTTATTTTGACCGGATCTACCTTCCTAACGGCATGTGGGATGTAATGATTACGAACGCCCAGGAATTGTTGGCCGGAAATATCACCGCTAAGAAATACAGCGAGAATATGAAGTCAGAAGTAGAACGGCTAAAAGCTCAGCAGAAATAGATATAGAGCAGGAACAGAGAGTCCTCACTGAAGAGAGGGCTCTCTATTCCTCATAGAGGAGGGAATTGTGTGAAGAAATCATTACTCGGAATCAATATGATGTACGTGCCGGCATTGATTTTGTTTGCTGCATTTATTTTTTACCCGTTTATGAACGGCATACGGATCTCTTTTACAAACTGGGACGGCTATTCGCAAAATTCCGCCTGGGTTGGCTTAGCCAACTATAAACGCTTATTTACAGATCCGAATATAGGAACGGTTGTCAAAAATACATTAACCTACGGTTTGGGCAGCACAATTCTGCAAAACTTGTTTGGCTTGCTGTACGCGCTTTTGCTGAACCAGAGCATTAAAGGCAGAGGGATCGTTAGAACAATCATCTATTTGCCGGTCATTATCAGCCCTTTGATCATGGGTTACATTTGGTATTTTATCTTCCAGATGAACGGCGGCGCCTTGAACGATCTGGTTAAGCTATTTGGCGAAGATCCGGTTAATTTCCTGGCCAATCCGCAGCTGAATGTCTGGCTGATTACACTGGTCAACACTTTTCAATTTGTCGGTACGGCCATGATTATTTATTTGGCAGGCCTGCAGTCCATTTCTCCCGATTATTATGAAGCAGCTTCATTGGACGGCGCATCCGCTTGGCAGCGTTTCAAGAATGTCACCTTCCCCCTGCTAGCCCCGTCAATTACTATCAATGTGGTCATTAATATCATTGGCGGACTGAAGCTGTTTGACGTAATCATCGCTCTAACCAACGGAGGTCCCGGCTACGCCTCACAGTCTCTGTCGACGATGATGTACCAAATGTATTTTGCCAGACAGGACGCTGGATACGCGGCATCTATGGGTAACTTAATGTTCTTTATTACTAGCATTATCGGCATAGCTGCATTGATTCTGCTGCGGAGAAAGGAGAATGCATAATAATGGCAACCCCCAAAATAAATAAGTGGCAAATCGCGTTGATGGCGCTGATTGGCGTAGTTCATATTGTTCCGCTGTACCTATTAGTCAGCACCGCATTCAAAAAGGAAAGTGATTTAAGTTCGAAGTGGGTTCTTCCGGGTTATTTCAATCTGGACAATTTCAAGAATGCTTGGCAATATGCCAATCTGGACCGTGCCTTTATTAATAATATAATCATCACGTTTTTTGCAGTTCTCATTATTCTGGTTGTCGGTTCGCTTGCCTCCTACCCGTTGTCCCGTTTTCAGACACGCTTGAATAAATTCGTTTATATTCTGTTCATTTCCGCGCTGATCGTCCCCCCCTTGACCGTGTTAGTGCCGCTATACCAGTTCATCGTGGACTTGAATGGTCTAAATACGTATTGGGGTGTGATCCTGCTCAATGTAACCTTCAATCTTCCGATGACCATTTTCTTGTACACCGGTTTTATCAGCACCATCCCCAAAGAATTGGATGAAGCCGGGATGATTGACGGAACCTCCAGAGTAGGACTATTTTTCAAAATCATTTTGCCGCTGCTGCAGCCCGTAACGGTGACGGCGATTATTTTATCAGGGGTTTCGATCTGGAATGACTATCAATTCTCTCTTTTCTTCCTGCAATCGTCCAGCATGCATACACTGACAGTGGCCTTATCCGCATTTTTCTCCCAGTTTACCAGCAATCTGAGCTGGGTAGCCGCCGGATCTCTGATGTCCATGCTGCCGCTTACGCTGTTGTATCTTTTCCTCCAGCGTTTTTTCATTGCCGGCTTATCCGCCGGGGCTGTAAAAAGCTGAACCTCGTTAATTAACCGTTAAAGGAGTGAGCCCAGATGAGTATACAATTCGATGCCGAATCCCGTACGTTCCATTTAACAGCGGCTGAGACCAGCTATATACTGCGAATTATTGATGGGGGCTATCTGGCCCATCTCTATTGGGGCAAACGTCTGCGCCGATATGATGGCAGCAATGCGCTGCAATATTTGGACCGGGGATTCTCCCCTAACCCCAACCCGGATGACCGCACGTTCTCCCTTGACACACTTCCGCAGGAATATCCGGCTTACGGAGGCACTGATTTCCGCAATCCGGCCTATCAAATTCAGGGCATGGATGGTACAACCGTCTCCGATCTGCGGGTGATCTCCTATCAGATTATACAGGGAAAACCGTCCTTAGACGGTCTTCCCGCTACTTATGTGGAAGACGAAGATGAAGCGCAGACCCTGCAAATCCATCTGCTGGATCCTATCCTTGATCTCTCCGTTACGTTGTCTTATACCGTTTACGAAAGACGAAATGTAATTGCCCGCTCCGTCCGGCTGCTGAATAAAGGAGCAGAACCCTTGCAGGTCCTGCGGGCTTTCAGCGCCAATGTCGATTTCCGCGATGACCATTTTGACATGGTACATCTTCCCGGCGCCTGGGCCAGAGAACGGCATATTGAACGACAACCGCTGCATAAGGGAATCCAGTCTATTGAGAGCCGCCGGGGCGCCAGCAGCCACCAGCATAATCCCTTTCTTGCCTTGGCACGAAAAGGAGCTACAGAAGCATGCGGTGAGATCTTTGCATTCAGTCTGGTGTACAGCGGAAGCTTTACAGCCTCAGCGGAAGTGGATCAGTTCTCGACCACGAGGGTCTCTATGGGGATCAATGATTTTGACTTCAGCTGGAGACTTGAGCCTGGCGGGACATTTCAATGTCCTGAAGCGATCCTTGTCTACTCGGCGAATGGGTTGGGAGAAATGTCCCGGACGTTTCATGGTTTGTTCAGAGAACGTTTATGCCGCGGGGAATACCGCGACCAGGTCCGCCCCATTCTGATTAACAACTGGGAAGGAACCTACTTTGACTTTACTGCAGACAGTATTGAACGGATCGCAGAAGCCGGCAGCTCACTTGGCATGGAGCTGTTTGTCTTGGATGACGGCTGGTTTGGCAAACGCGATGATGATAAGTCTTCCCTCGGAGACTGGTTTGTCAATGAGAACAAGCTGGAGGGCGGATTGAACAGGCTGGCCGGGCGAATCGTGGACAAGGATATGCAATTCGGCTTATGGTTCGAGCCGGAAATGGTCTCACAGGAAAGTGAGCTGTACCGCATGCATCCTGATTGGTGTCTGCATGTTCCCGGCCGCAACCGTTCAGAGGGACGCAACCAGCTGGTTCTTGACTTCTCGCGGACGGAAGTATGCGACGAAATCATCTCCATGGTTTCGGGCATCCTGTCGTCCGCCCCAATTACCTATGTCAAATGGGACATGAATAGACATATGACAGAGATCGGCTCGGCGACCCTTCCGCCGGTAAGACAACGCGAAACCGCTCACCGCTATATCCTTGGCTTGTATAGAGTAATGGAGGAACTGACGGCAACATTCCCGCATGTCCTATTCGAAAGCTGTTCAGGCGGAGGCGGGCGTTTTGATCCAGGCATGCTGTATTATATGCCTCAGACCTGGACAAGCGATAACACAGATGCCGTGTCCCGCTTGAAGATTCAATATGGAACAAGCCTTGTCTATCCCATCATCTCCATGGGTGCCCATGTCTCCGCGGTTCCGAATCATCAAGTCCACCGCAGCACTTCACTGGACATCCGCGGGCATGTCGCCATGAGCGGGAACTTCGGATACGAGCTTGACGTAACCGTGTTAAGCGAAGAAGAAAAAGCTGAGATTCGGAGGCAAATTGAGCTGTATAAAACAAACCGGATGTTAATCCAATTTGGCGGTTTTTACCGGCTGCTCAGCCCGTTTGAAGGGAATGAAACGTCATGGATGTTTGTTTCCGCCGACCAAAGCGAAGCGCTAGTCTTTTATTTCAGAACCGGAGCGGAGGCAAACAGCCGGGTGAGCTCGGTTCGATTGCAAGGTCTGGATGAGAGCAGCGATTACTCCTGCAACAAAGGCGGCGTCTATGGCGCGGATGAACTGATGAACAGCGGGCTTGCTATTCCCGCATTATGGAATGACGATTATGAAAGCATCATGTGGAAATTAACACGAGAAACGAACATCACCCGCTAACAAAACTTACAGGGCAGAGAGGAACATTTTATTATGCAAATCAAAAATGAAGCTATGCTGATCACCTATGCCGATAGCTTGGGACGCAATTTACAAGAATTGAATGAAATATTAGACGAGCATTTGAAAGGAGTGGTCGGCGGGGTCCATTTACTGCCCTTCTATCCTTCGTCCGGCGACCGCGGATTTGCACCCATGGATTATACCCAAGTGGATGAAGCCTTTGGATCATGGTCTGAGGTTGAAGAGATGAGCGGGAAATTCTATATGATGTACGACTTTATGATCAATCACATTTCCAGACAGTCGCCTTATTTCCGGGATTTTCTGGATAAAAAGGAGGATTCGGAATATGCTGATCTGTTCATCCGCTATAAGGACTTCTGGCCCGGCGGCGAACCCACAGATGCGGATGTCGATCTGATCTATAAACGCAAGCCCCGTGCTCCGTACGTTGAAGTCACATTTAAAGACGGCACTACGGAGAAAGTCTGGTGTACCTTTGATGAGCAGCAAATTGATCTGGATGTGACAACAGAAACCACGAAGAAGTTTGTCCGGGACAATCTGACTTTTCTCGCCGGAAAGGGAGCCTCAATTATCCGCTTAGATGCTTTTGCTTATGCTAACAAAAAGATTGGAACGAACTGCTTTTTTGTAGAGCCGGAGATCTGGGAAATGCTCAAGTATTCCGAAGATATTGTAAATCCAACCGGTATCACCGTGCTGCCGGAAATTCACGAGCATTACAGCATTCAGCTGAAGATTGCCGAGCAGGGTTATTATGTCTACGATTTTGCGCTCCCGATGCTTGTGCTGCATGCGCTGTTCAGCGGGAATGTCCATCGTCTGGCCCACTGGCTGCAGATTTGTCCGCGCAAACAATTCACCACCCTGGATACTCATGACGGTATCGGAGTCGTTGATGTGAAGGACTTATTATCGGATGAGGAAGCGGAAATGACCCGTGAACATCTCTACAGCCAAGGCGCCAATGTTAAGAAAATTTACAGTACGGAAGCATACAACAATCTCGATATTTATCAGATTAATTGCACTTATTATTCTGCACTCGGAAACGACGATCAGGCCTATCTGCTGGCGAGGGCTCTTCAGTGTTTTGCACCGGGTATCCCGCAAATCTATTATGTAGGCTTGCTGGCCGGAGAGAATGATATTGAACTGCTGGAGAGCACGAAGGAAGGACGCAATATTAACCGGCACTATTATACCAAAGAGGAAATTGAAGTTGAGACCAAACGCCCCGTTGTTCAAAAGTTGTTCCAGTTGCTGAAATTCAGAAACAGCTGCCCTGCCTTCAGTGGCGATATTGCCATTCAAGAGAAAAGCAGTCATGAGCTGGAAATCACGTGGAAACATCAAGCTAGTGAGGCAAAGCTTGCAGCGAATCTTCTGACCAAGCAATTTACCATTCTGGCTAGAGAACAGGCAGCAGAGTGGACTGAGGTATTTGTGTAGGGTAGAATATAAATAACCAGCGCGCACGGATGCAACCCGTGCGCGCTGGTTCATTTTTTGTATCCGATAAAATAAAATCAGCTATCATACATCATGGAGCAGATGATAGAACGTTGAAGATCTAATTCTCTTTTTACAATCTTATAAACTTCTTCCAGCGATGAGGCAAACACTAAATCTTCTTGAGCGAAATAAGCTAGTGTTACTGCTATACTCTCTTCATACGTTATAAAATAAGGACTATCCTTACTTTGCAGGGTCTCTCGTGCCATTTCAATTAAGTCTATGTAATCAGCATATAGGCGCTCTCGGATGGATACTGCATCTGCACTTAAGGGACTCCAAGAATAAGCTCCTCCTTCAACAACTGCAGTTGAACCTTCAAGAAAAGTTAATCCCGAATATTTGTTAATAAGTTCTGCATAACGTTTTTCAATCCCCAAATATGTCTGTACAAGGATGCTCACAGTGCTCAAACAAACTTGCCTCCTATCTTAATAATTAATATGAAGACAAGATTATATTTCTTTTTTCAAAAATGATCTCAAGAGCTTCATTTTAGCTGACTCAAGTATATATGTATTTAAAGTTTCTGTACATATATATGAATATTTTAATATTTGAAAAATAAGCTTTTTTTCAAGCAAGGGGGTTTATGTCGGACAGTCCACGGACTTCTGCATGCCTATGACCATATAAGCTCAAAACCCGTATTCACCGTCCATACCGGATCACGTGAATTCGGCTCCCTGCTGAAGACCGGCGGCATGCTGCTTATTCAATCCGGCGGTAAGCTGCATGGGATTAAGCTACCCGTCTCACTGAAATAGCCGGAGAACAAGATGGTTCAGGCAGCATGTGCCGCGGACACGTCGATTGAACGGCCATTCCTAAACAATAATATCGTGAGCATATTGAGGCGGCCGCTTTGGCCGCTTTTTTGTGAACAATGCTGAACAAAAAAAGCAACTCATCCGCAGACAAGTCGCTTTTTAACGTTCTATTGTTTTAAGGATACTGCTTTGTCCCGGAACGGTTTAAGTTTTGTCAACGGTCAGCATCTTACATGCTTACGTTTAAATCCAACCCGGCCTTTGCCGACTGCCTGTTGAATATTTTCATAAGCGTAAATAAATTTGCTTTTGGCCTTATCCTTATTGACTTCTACCGGGCCTACGGCCCTTGCGGTCTCACACACCTGATCATGAAGCGGCAGATAGGATACCGCCACGGTGTATAAAAAGTTGTTCATCGCGTATTTGGTGCGTTCCGGCGATTCATGAATCGTTTTTTTCACAAGCTCAAGCATACCGGCAATTTTGCTTTCGGAAAATTCATCGTCCGGCCGGTTGCCGAGCAGCCAGCAGTAACAGTTCCAGCCCCCTGACATTCTCAGCTCCTCACCGCTCGCGATCCATTTATCGGCAACCTCTTGCGCAATATCCGCTTCTGCCAAAGTTACTGCAACTACAAAATCAGACAACATATAAAAATAAGCCGCATCCATCCACCGGTCATAATCGGCTTCTGTCATTGCATTGGGGTCGGCAATAATGCCGGCAAAATACATGGCGTCGTAATTCCCTGTCGCGTATAGCTGCTCAGCCAGCGGCTGATTTATTTTGGTTTTCTTAAAGATAGGCTTCATAGCTCCGGTGGCCACGCCAAAAAGCGGTTCCTGCGCGCCATTCGAGCTGTATATTTTCTTGGTTCGTTCCTTGCCGAGCGCCTCAAGCTCCTGCATGACCATCTCTGCATTCATTGTTTAACACTTCCTTTTTTACTGGATACAGAAAGTGTACTTCACAGATTCCTCTATCGCAAGCTTGTCCCTAGTAGAATGGGTTGGACAATTTTTCATTTCCCTTAATAAAGTCGGGGCAGCTTGTCTAAAGTAACTGCATAGGGATGGTCATAAGCACGCCGAAGCTCCTCTTTCGTTGTCCATTCCTCGGAAGCGCCGAAATCATTGGACCATGTCATATACCAAACCCACGGAATACGTGTCTCAGACAGCATAGGGAGGCTCGGGACCACACCGATCTCCCCCAGTGCTGTGAGCTTATTGGCCGGTGTAATTGCCGTCAGCTCCATGTATTCTTTATCTAAGTCAGTATGGGTATGCTTTGGAGGATACACATCCAGTGAGATCACATCGCAGACGTCGTCGCCGACATAGCCTTCCGGATTAGGGGAATTCCAGACCCATATTAAGTTGTTCAAGCCATGATAAACCGTATACCGCTCATACATCATACGATACAGCTGTTTGGCAACTTCCGGCCCTTTGGCTCCCCACCAGAACCAGTCACCTTCAGATTCGTGGAATGGACGCCACAAAATCGGGATAGATTTCTCGCAAAAAGGTTTAAGCAATTCTGCCATATGATCCATGTCGGCAATTAGCCTCTTGTGCTCTTCCGTTCCTCCTATAATTGCCCGGGAGGCATCAAAAGTGGTGTGCTCACTATAGAATCCTTTGTCCCGGCTGCCGAACGGTGAGAACCAGTGCCAGGTAAATGTAATTAGCCCCCGCATGTATAGCGCCCAGTCCCATGCATTGTCTAACGTATTTTTATTTTCCTCTACCTCTATTAAACAAGCTTCACTGGCATCGCCGTAGTTGATGTTAGGGGAATACGCGAGAAGCTCGAAGCCGCATAAGGCAGGGAGTTTGCCGGTCACCTCTTCGATATATCGCAGTTCCTTCTGTACGGTGGTTTGTGTATGCTGCCCGGTAATCATCCCCTTGCCGGACAGTTCGCTTAAATAACGAAGAACGGCCTTTACCTCATTACTCGCTTTATCATTGCAGGGTGCCGGATTAATACGTTTGTTCATTGATTGATACTCCTATCTGTGAAAACGTCCCGATTTATTAAAATGAATTAGTTAGTGGACCACAGCTTAATCCGGTCTTGGATATGCTTGGTATAGGCTTCTTCCATTTCTTTAACTCCAGCCTTATCCAGGTCTGCCATATAGGCGTCCCAAATCTTATCGAATTCCCCCGGCTTGGACATAACCGCTTCCGGAATGCGTTTCCAAGTAATATCCTTCATTTTAGCTCCTAGTATAACAGCAGGATCATCGTTAGCCAGCGGCATGGTGTAAGCTGCACCGTAAGCTCTTGGCTGGAATTCCTCTTCCTTTGGGAAAAGATCTTTCCAATGCTCCGCCTTGTAAGCCTTTAGAGTTTCCTTTTCAGGTTCGCTATAAGTTGTGGTCAACATTTCCGGATAATTACGTGTGAAATAGTTACCGGTTGAATCCTTAACTCCATCCCCGTAATGAACCATCATGTTCCAGTAAAGTCCAACACCGGATTCTTTTTGGAAACTCGCATTGTCTGTGTCCATCCGTTTCTGTACAGCCGGAATAACCACCCGTTTGCCAGCTTCAACCGTGTAATGCTTTCCTTCAATACCCCAGTTATTCAGGATTTGTCCCTCTTCTGATGCCAGAAAGTCTAGGAACTGAATCGCACGTACCGGGTCCTTACACTTGCTGGAAATCGAGATTCCGTAACCTCCGTCAAAACCGGCAGACCAGAAACTGGTATCCTTGTACTCATTACTCATCGTAACCGGATAATGACCGTAAGTCTGATCGAATTTCCCTGCAGACTTTAGCGCATTCTGTGCGTCACCATAATCCCATTCCGGATCAGCCAAGCCGAGAACACGGCCCGAAGCCACTTTAGCCTTAAACTGGTCGGTCTTTTGCACGAAGCTTTCCGGATCAAGCAGCCCGATGTCGTTCATGTGGTTCAACCAGCGAAAATATTCTTTCTCTTCCGGACGGCGGAAATGATAAGTTGCCTGATGCGTTTCTTGATCAATGTAATATTCGCCGTCATCCGGTCCTCCGGTTGTCTGGAATCCCGAGTTGGTGACCTGGTACATATGCCAGTCGTCCCCATTCAGCGAAAGCCCGATATTTTTGTTGCCGTTTTCGTCCTTCGGATGCTTGGTGATATAATCCTGGATAACTTTTTCGAAATCCTTTACCGTACGTATTTCAGGATATCCAGCCTCCTTGACGACACGGTGTTGGAGTTCAAAGCCCCCGTCGGCTTTAATTTTCTTCTCATCAACGGAGGACCAGGTTGGAATAGCATAAATCGCTTGATCGTCCAAATTGTACTTTGTGCGGACAATCTTGTCTCCCAGCATTTTTTTGATGTTAGGAGCATGCTCCTCAATCAAATCTGTAAGATCGAGAATAGCACCAGCGTCGACAAGTTTGCCGACATCCGCCTTTGCCGCTATCAAATCAGGATAGTTGCCTGTCGCGGCAATCAGTGAAATCTTTTGTACCGGGTCACCGACGGCAAACTCGGCATCCAGGGTTACACCGGTTTTTTCAGCAATAATCTTACCGACTTCATCCTTCATGTTATTCCAGTTCGTGCTGGAGTCCTCCGAAAAATAAGTAAGCGTAATCGGCTTCGAATTTGTCCCGGACGTAGACCCTCCTTCTGCATTGTTTCCCTCTCCGGCAGCCGAATTGTTATTTCCACTACAACCTCCAAGTGTCGACGCTAAAGTCAGCGCCAGTATGGAAGACATGACCATCCGTTTTTTTTCCATCTTCATGAAGCTCCCCCCAAAATAATGAATTAGTTAATAATTTGGATCGTTTTAACTCTTTACTGCGCCGAGCGTCATCCCTTTGACAAAGTATTTTTGCAAAAAAGGATAAACGATAAGAATCGGCACCGTAACAATAATAGTGATTGCCATTTTAACGGATTCCGGCGAAATTTGTGACATGCGCTCAGCCATATTAGCGGCATCTTGAGAATTGTTTGCACTTGTTGTAGTACTTTGCAAAATTTTCATTAGCTCATATTGCAGAGTTGTCAAAGCTTCGTTAGACCCGTTAAAAAGATAAGTATCGAACCATGAATTCCATTGCCCCACCGCCAAGAACAGAGCCACAGTAGCTAATGCGGGTTTGCAAAGAGGAAGAATAACGCGCCAGTATATAGTGAAATCATTGGCGCCGTCCAGCTTAGCTGATTCTTGCAGCGCATAAGGCAGACCGTCTATAAAGGAACGGATAACGAAGACATTAAATGCACTTACAAGACCTGGCAGAATGTAGACAGCAAACGTATCAATCAAGTGCAGATCCCTCATCAGGATAAAACCCGGAATCAAGCCCCCGGTGACATACATAGTGACAGCAAGAAAAATCGAAATAAATCTTCTCGCCTGAAAATCACTCCTCGCAAGCGTGTAAGCCAGCATAGAACCGCTGATCAAGCCTGCTATGGTACCAATGACGGTCCGCAGTAAGGAAATTTTGAACCCGGTAATCAGGCTTCCATAAGTGAAAATCAGGCTATAGTTATCCAACGTGAATTGCCTTGGCCAGATGGTGATTCCTCCTCTAACGGTATCTACTGAATCGTTAAAGGATATGGCCAGTACGTTTAAGAATGGATAGATCGTCAGAATGGTTACGACAATCATTGAAAGATAAACGATTACTTCAAGAATCCGATCTTGTGGCGCTTTCGCCTGAAGGCTCTGTTTTACCCGGCCGACCGGCGCATTGCTATTAACAACCCCCATGTCACCCTTCCTCCTTACATAATACTTTCATTTGTAAAGCGCTTAAAAATTCCGTTAGCCGCAAACAATAGGATTAGGCTTATCAACGAATTGAAGATATTGATAGCCGTTCCGAAGGAGTATCGTCCCATAGCCAGACCATAATTAAGCGCATACAAATCAAGCACTTCAGAGTAATCAATGACCAGGTGATTCCCTAGCAGAAATTGTTTCTCAAAGCCTGTGCCTAGCAGATGACCAATGGACATAATCAAAAGGACGATCATTGTCGGCCGGATACCCGGCAACGTAATATGCCATATTTGTCTCAATCGGCTCGCGCCGTCCACCCGTGCAGCTTCATACAATTCAGGCCCAATACCGGATATAGCAGCCAAGTAAATAATGGCGTTCCAGCCTGTTTCCTTCCAAATATCCGCACCGGTTACAATCCCCCAAAATAAGTGACCTTTTGCCATAAACTGAATCGGCTGGTCAATGAGGTTCAGGCCAAGGAGGATATCATTCACTACTCCGCCGTCCGTCGAGAGCATTTTTGCGACGATCCCTGCAGCAACCACCCAGGAAACAAAGTGTGGAAGATAAGATACGGTCTGGACAAACCGTTTCAAAGCCTGAACACGGACCTCATTTAGGAGCAGAGCAAAGACGACCGGTACGATGAAACCGGCGATCAATCCCATAAAACTCATAGCCAGCGTGTTACGCAGCACTTGGTAGAAGTGGTCATCCCTGAACAAGGTGCGGAAATGCTCCAAGCCCACCCATTTCTGTTCAAAAAAACTTAATCCAGGTTTATATTTCTGGAAGGCCATGGTCCAGCCCCATAAGGGTAAATACTGGAACACAAAGACCCAAAGAACGAAGGGTATAGACATGTAGTACAGATACTTCTGATTTTTAAACTCCTTCCAGGCACTCTTTTTTCTCTTTTTGTATGCGTTTTCCGCATTTACTGTTATCGTTTTCATAGTTCCTCCCCTCTCTTGAATCCATAATAAATCAGAAGGGAGGCATGGCCCATACTAAGAATTTCGGGGAAAATCATCCACTAATTATGGATTTTTATAATCCGACGGAGAACGGCCCTCGTATTTTTTGAATTTGCTGTGAAAGTAATTAACATTCGTGTAACCGACATGTTCGGCCACTTCGTATACCTTCATTCCTTGGCCCAGCAGCTCTTTTGCTTTTTGGATGCGGACCTTGTCCAGATAAGTGTTAAAGTACTCCCCGGTTACGTTCCTGAACAGCTGTCCTAAATAAGGGGTGCTATAGTTTAGCAGTCCGGCAAGCGATGACAGCCTTATGTCTTCTCCATAATGTCTCTGAATGAAGTCGAGCATTTTCTTAATTTCCTGATCCTTGCCTTTAGGCTCGAAGTCCTCTGCAAACTCTGACAAGAAACAGTGGATCTCTTCCAAGAGATCCTGCAGATGATCATGCTGGTATATCCCGTTTAAAAATCGTGAGACTGTCTCTGTTTCCTTTAGTTCGATCCGGGAGGCAGCGGCCAGTTTATGAATGATCGCGTTGGAAAGAAAAAAGAAGGATTGTTTAACAGACTTCTCATCTTGTCCCTGCTTGAGAAAAAATGCTGCAGCCTCGTTTAACAGCTGCAGTACCATTGTCTTGTTTCCTGCATCCAGGCAATAATACAAGCGGAATATTAAATCCTCTATCCTCTCTTCATAGTTGTCATCGGGCAGCCGAGACAATACCGGCGAAGACAAATAAGAAATATCCGGCTCCAGAAGACTATCCTTAGTGCTGAAAAAAGCTTGTTTTACCGCTTCCTGGGCTTTTAAATAAGAGCTGCTAATATGTTCCGGTTCGGTAACAGCCCCCCCGGTTGCAGCGGCGAATCGGGTATCGCCTGCGATGCTCCGAATCTCACCGTACAGATTATCGCGCCGTTGTCTTCCGTGCAGCGGCACGTTGAGCAGTAGAATGACATAGGGGGAGATAAAGGTCACAATCCCCCTACTCCGTCCCTCTATCCCTTGTTTCAGTCCAACCGAAAGCCGGTTTAATTCTTCAGAACGCTCCGCATCGGAAACCCGCGGATAGATGACCGCTACTTCGTAACTGCCCCACAACAAATCCGCTTGTTTTGTCTTACTTCTCAGCTTTGCCGGATCTCCCGTCTTCTCCTGAGGAACGAGTAGACTCTGCAGATACAAATCCCGGTTCACAACCTCTGTCTGACGCCCTTCGTTCGAAAGGGATTCCTTTTCGATCTGCTCGCGAACCAGTTTCAAGCTAGCCGACATTTCGCTGATGTTTACTGGTTTAAGGAGATAACCAGCGACCCCATACTTGATCGCTTGTTTGGCGTACTCGAAATCGGCATATCCGCTGAGAATAATAACATGCAAATGTTTACCGGCCGTTCTCAAGTGCTGAATCAATTGTAAGCCGTCCATAACGGGCATACGGATATCTGCAAGTACGACCTCAGGGCTTTCTTCCTCGATGATTTTCAATGCTTCTTTACCATTGCCTGCTGTAGCTATAACTGTAAAACCGAGACTCTCCCACGGAATTAGCGTTCGAAGTCCTTGCCGAAGCTTCGGTTCATCGTCCACGATCACTACCTTAATCATTGGATGCACCTCCAGGAATGAAAAACGTGATGTAAGTACCTTTCCCGGGCTCGCTTTCGATACACAAGGCACTGGATGCCCCGTACAGCATGACGAGCCGATCGTTTACATTTCTAATACCGATCCGCTTGCTCTCCTGTTCATGTACGGATACGGCAAGTTCCGCCCGAATACTAGCGAGACGTTCTGCCGGGAAGCCTGCGCCGTTGTCCCATACCTTAACTCGAACTCCCTTCGGGATTCTCTTCACTTCAACTTTAATGACAGCTCCTTCTTCGCGGTTATCAAGACCATGAACGATGGAATTTTCCACTAAAGGCTGAATAATCAACGGAGGGATGGGCATCTCCTCCAAATCAGGATCAACCGTCAAGCTATATTTCAACCGGTCTTCATAGCGGAACTTTTGCATACCCAGATAACAGCGCACACGCTCAAGTTCTTCCCGAAGCGGAATGTTGCCGTTACCAGCCTCCAGACTGCTGCGCAATAGCGTGCTCAGAAGCCACACGGCCTCTGCAATATCATCCTGCTTGCGAATGTGAGCCTCCATTCGTATGGATTCTAAAGAGTTGAAGAGAAAATGCGGATTAATCTGGCTTGCCAGCATTTTGAACTTAATTTCGTTTTGTCTTTGCTCTACAAGATTTTTCTGATGATTCGTTTCTTGGACTTCTTGGACCAGATCATGCACGCTTCTAACGAGCGCATTAAATTGCTTGGACAACAAGCCAACTTCATCTTTACCGTCAATATGGAGATACGTTTCCCAAGATCCCAGTCCCACTTTGGACATATGTTTGCTTAGGCGAAGCAGCCTTCCGGATAATAGCGAAGCCGAAGCATAGATTAGTAATACTGCAAACACCAGGCTGACCGTTATCACAACTACGCCGAGCCGGATCACTTGATTGGCATCACGGGTAATCTCGGAAACGGAAAAAACAGAAATGATCCGAAGTCCATTCCAGCTATTCTCCGGATTGAGATTTGCGATAACCACTTTGGAAGCTTTGCCGCCCACAACCGTGTTATAACTTCCTTCCTGACGCGAAAGAATCTTTTCTTCCCCATCAATTTCTGACAGGTTCTTCCCGAAAAACTCCGCTTCGTTGGATCCGACGACCCGATTCCGGTTATCCACGATAAGCGTAGTGAACGACTCCTGGTCCAGAATCGAACTTAATTGCTGTTTATCTACATTAATGACCAGAACACCTTTTTGCTCTATTGAATCCACAGGGAATGAACGTATGAGACTAAGCTGCTCGGTATCGTTACGTTCATCCTTGATTAGGTTCCAACCGGCAAGTCCTTTCTGGTCTATGGCCTCCTTGTACCAAGCTTCAGCTGTAATGGTAGTGTCCGGCTGGATAAATTCCCAGTTGTTGAGTGCTTCCGGATTAACGACATATACGCGAATGCCCGATATCTCCTTGTACAATTGGATGTAGTCGCGAATATCCGTATATTCCCGGTATGCCTGAATAACCTCTGTGTAACTTTCATATTTTTTGGCGGCCACCCTCTTCATCCGGTTATCAATGGTTAACCGGTAGGAAATGTCCAGCGGTACCTTAATCAGCTCTTCCGTACGTTTTCTGACGCGCTCCACATTGTCAGATACCTGCGAAGAGGCGTCATTAATGACAATCTCCCGAAGCTTCCCGGTCAAAAACAAGCTGGATAACACTAACGGAAGAACAGCTGCTGAAATGAATGTAAGCGCCAGTTTCTTCTTCATTTTCATGTCATTCATCATTCGGATAAAATTCATAGAATCATCCTCCCGGGCCAATACGGCCACTGCACGCAAAATGCCCCTTTTCACACAAAAAGGGGCAGAGATTTATTTGATGTATTGTTACTCTTTCGGATAGTGAAAGCGCCTTTACATCAAGCTTTGTCAGGACTTACAGCTCGGACACGGAACCATCCGCTTTCATGATCCTTTTGTTCATAGGGAAGGGACAGTCCCAACTGCATTAACCTATCTCCCCCAAGGATAGACTGTTCTCCGCTGTATCCCGGCTGAATCTCGTATGCAAGTTCAGGATGAAGTCCGGCTAGACGCAAAAATCTCTGGGGCGCGTTTGGCACGGCCATCACTTGAAAATAGTAGACCAGCGCCTCCTCTTTATTCTCGGAAACAAACATCCAAGCAGACTCATTTCCTTCGAAAGGGCTCTTCAAACGGTACAAATCACCCCTCTGTACTAATCCGCGAATCTCCTTGTAGGTTACGATTTGGCGTTTGACCGTCTCTTTGTCCTCTTCAGAGAATTTCGTAAGATCAAGCTCATAACCAAAGTTTCCAGACATCGCGACATCGCCCCGGAAATCAAGGGGTGTCACCCTGCCAACTTGATGGTTCGGCACGGCCGACACATGTGCTCCGATTGCGCTTACGGGGTAAACCAGGCTGGTGCCGTATTGAATCTTCAGCCGTTCCACGGCGTCAGTATTATCACTGGTCCAGGTTTGCGGCATGTAATAAAGCATGCCTGGATCAAACCGGCCGCCTCCGCTGGAGCAACTCTCGAAAAGAATATGCGGGAATGCGGTAGTAATGCGCTCTAACAGCTCGTACAATCCCAGAACATAACGATGGGCAGTCTCGGATTGACGTTCCGGCGGCAGATCAGCCGAACCTATTTCTGTTAAGCAGCGGTTCATATCCCACTTCACATAAGAGACCGGCACACTGGAAAAAATAGCGGACAGCGAGTCATAGATATAATCGCGCACTTCTTTGCGGGTATAATCCAGCACTAGCTGCCATCTTGCTTCACTGCGTCTCCGCCCCGGAACATGAAGGCACCAGTCTGGATGCTCCCGGTACAGCACACTGTCCGGCGAGATCATCTCAGGCTCAACCCAGAGCCCGAATTTTAGGCCAAGCTTATTGATGCGTTCCGCAACCTCCTGAAGACCACCTGGGAGCTTCCGGCGATCCTCGTACCAATCACCAAGCGACGAATTGTCAGAATCCCTTTTCCCGAACCAGCCGTCATCCAAAACAAACAGCTCGATCCCCAGCTTGGCTCCCTCTTCCGCTATCGATACCAGCTTATCGCTATTAAAGTCAAAGTAGGTAGCTTCCCAGTTGTTGACTAGAACAGGACGTTCTTCGTCGCGATATTCCCCCCGGCAAAGCCTGGTCCGATACAAACGGTGATACGTGCGGGACATGTCTCCCAGTCCTTGCCCAGAGTAAACCATAACTGTTTCCGGGGTCTGGAAGCACTCCCCTGGACTGAGCAACCACGCAAAATCAAAGGAATTTATCCCGATGCTAAACCGCGTAGAGCCAAACGAGTCCACTTCCGCATCTGCTTCAAAGCCACCGCTATAGACAAGGCTAAAACCGAAAGCCTCACCGTGATGCTCCGTCGTTTCCGGAGTGACCAACGCGGCAAAGGGGTTGAATTGATGGCCGCTCATGCCTCTTTTACTGTCGATGCGGGTCTCCCCTTGATGAAGCGCTTTGCGGGTAATATTACCTTCCCGGGCCCAGGCACCTGAAAGATACGTTATCTCAAAATCGCGTTTGCCCGGAAAATCGACACTGGCACTCAGGGCACGCCGAAGCCGCAACTTTGTGTCCCCCTCATTACTCAGCCGGGCCGAGCGAATGATGACGTCACGATCTGCGAAGATGCTATAACTAAGCACAACTTTAAGCCCTGAATAAGTATCAGTTAAGTCCAGTTCCAGCGTATCTGCTTCCGTTTCTTCCTCGGTATAAACGGCCGGTAGCCCGGCTAGGGCAGGCTTTCCCTTAGTCATCCGGTAACCTTCATATTTCAGCTCAGTGATGCGTGTTCCATCCTCAAGTTCAACCTGGTACGCCGGATTCCGGAAGTCCCCGCTCCCATATTGCGGGTATTCTTGCGGCAACCGGTCTATTCCAGCCTTCTTCGGGGTAGCAATTAGCAGATCGGACATGGGTTCCCGGTGTTTCAGTCTGCTCCCCCAATATACATGTACAGGGTGACCATCTACTATCTGTAAAATGTAGCTCATGCCGGACGACTGCAGATGAAATAGCCCTGCTTGCTCTTGTACGATTATGCCCATAACAAAATATCCCTTCCTTCCAGTAAATACTGTCTACATGGTTTAATACTTGATAAGTCCATGCATTAGAACAGGCAGTTCTATAGAAATAATATATTAAACTCAGATATAGAGTACATGGCATGGTACTCACTAAATATGTTATGATACTAGATATTTTATATTAAGGAGATTTATTATGATTGAGTATCTGCCACGTAGTAAACAGCATACAGAATTACAACTCAACCAATTCGGCATTGAGGATTGTATACCGGGTCATTTTTTTGGGCCAGCTGTGAGGAGTCACTATTTACTCCATTATGTTTTGAGCGGGGAAGGATTCTTTGAAGTGGGTGGAATTAAATACCGGTTGCGGAAGGGACAGGGGTTTTTAATTTTTCCCGATGTATTCACTTATTATCAAGCTGATACAGCAAATCCTTGGTCCTATTGCTGGGTTGGGTTTAACGGGACATCGGCGGAACTGCTCCTCAAGCAAGCAGGGCTGACAAAGGATTCCCCTATCTTCCGCTACGACAGAGATGATATGATTTACCAGTACTTGCAGTTGATGAACGAGTCGCGGGGATTCCGTAAAGCCCGGGAAACCAGACTGACGGGGCTGCTTTATTTATTGTTATCGCTGCTCGTGGAGTTCAGTCCGGCTACATCCCCTGAATTAAAAGAAACCCGTGCCGAGATTTACGTTGAAAAGGTAAAGGATTTTATCGAGATGAATTATCCTGAAAAAATAACCATTTCGGACATTGCCCAATTTATCGGACTCAATAGAAGCTATTTATGCTCGCTATTCAATCAGCGGATGCATATAAGCATCCAGGATTATTTGATTCGCTATAGAATCAATAGAGCATGTGAGATCATGGGAAACGCGGAACTTTCAATCGCTGACATTTCCCGGTCCGTAGGCTATAGCGATGCTTTGCTATTCTCAAAAATGTTCAAAAAGCTAAAGGGCTCCTCTCCTAAACATTACCGGGCGGAAGTTCTTGCCCTATCCCAGGACGATTCCCCAAAGCAAATTCAGCAAATTGAAGAGGAACATCTTTTTTATAGCGGATTCACACCATGAGAAATAGAAGAAATAGATATGCCGAAGCCAGTAAACTATTCTGTAAAGTTATATAATGTGATTAATTGTAAATTAGGACGGTGTATATTAATGAAAAAGGATCGTTGGGGAATATTTATATGTATAGTAATCATCTTAGAAATTATTGATGTGTTTTATAGTTTAATATTTAAACAATCTATAGAATGGTTTTCTTTAATTATCTTAACTCTCCTTTTATTTTTTATTTTTACTTCTTATAAAACTGGAAAGTGAAAAGTTCTAATCTTTAAGAAGCAAGCGAACCGGCATCAAATTCACTGTTTCCTTATTTGGCTTGGATTATTTTCGTTATGGATAAGTGCGGGTTACAAGCAAACATGCGATAAATAGATTTGCGTAAATAAGCCATGACCGTTAAAGCGGTATCCGTACAAGCGAAGTCTATGATTAGAATATGGCTCATTGAATCACCACTATCTTTTAGATTGTGAATTTATGTTCAAACTTAATACGAACCACAGTATAGCATAAATTATTATTTGATCGAAACATTCATTCCTTATCGTTTCCTTATAATCGCTTGGTATTCTGACAGCAGATCAACAAACAAGACGATTTTATTGATTCGAGGAGGAATACATATGATTACGAAAGCTAGAACGTTAAAGTGTTTAATGGTAGTTGGGATTAGCATTTCCTTAATGCATAATGCGGTTTCTGCCTCGGCAGCGAGCCAATCCCATTTCATATCGAGCCAGACAGATGACTTGCTCCCGCTCAGGCAAGTAGTAGAGAAGCTGGGCATGAAGATGCAGTGGGATAAGGCAACGCGTACGGTCAAGGTTATTAACTGGGCTGGTGGGCTGCAGATTCAACAACAGGCTAACAAATTGGTTGCCAAGCTGAATGGTGAGCCTGTTCAGAACGCTGGCAAGATTGAAATGAAGCAGGGGAAGACGTATATGTCGGAGCAGCTTTTCAATACCATTATGAAGTCGAAGCTGGATTGGGTACCAGAGATGAAAAATTTCCATTTGAGCCAAAGTGATTTAACAATGAGAACTGCAGCTTTTCTGACTAATATGCAACGGGGACAACTGATAGAGGCCCTAGCGTATGCTGATCAGAAGCTCGTTCAGACTTCCATCCCGACTCCTGTTACCATGATGCTTAACCAGCTTGTTGGGGCATCCATCATAGAAATAAATAGGACGAATAATGCTGTGCATCAGGTGGTAACAGCAATTTTAGAGCTGCAGGGCAGCAAGTTTGATGTGGAGATACGCTATAATAACCAGGGATTGATAGATGATATTTATGTCAATATGCATGTTCCAAACAGTTATAAGCTACCAGACTATGCAGATCCCTCTTCTTACACAGAGAAGGCAGTCGTTATTAACGAAGGAAAATATACTGTACCAGGCACTTTGACGATGCCGCAAGGCAAGGGACCTTATCCGGCGGTTGTATTGATTCAAGGCGATGGAGAGTCGGATCAGGATAACACATTTATGGCGGTTAAACCTTTCAAAGATATGGCTGCTGGTCTTGCAAGTCGTGGTATAGCAGTAATAAGAGCTGAGAAGATTACTCGTGAGCATTACGCACAATCCTATTCCACTTATACCGTGCAAGAAGAGTTTGTAGATCCTGCGTTATCAGCGATCAACATCTTGCAGAAAACTGAAGGTATCGATTCGAGTCGAATCTATTTAGCAGGCCACAGCCGTGGTGGGTTGATGGTACCACAGATTGTTGCACAGGCAGAGCCAAACTCTATTGCCGGTGCTTTCATTCTGTCATCACCGAACCCTCAGTTGACGGAAATTGATACTTACTTTGAAGCGAGTGCCGAAGACCAGGTAGAAGCGGATACACTGGCGATCTATCGAGAACAGTTAGGCCTAGTGCTTCAACCAGACTTTGATCCGCATCATGCTGCGGCGTTTCAGTTGACACCAAATGCATACTGGTGGAACAGTTTGAAGAGCTATGTGCCAGGACAGGTGCTGATCAAGCATCCTATTCCGCTTCTTATCCTGCAGGGGGGCAGAGATGCACAGGTTACCTCAACTGAACTGGAACTATGGAAGGAGACGTTGTCAGGTCTTTCAGATACAAGCTATAAGCTCTACCCTGAATTGAATCATGCCTATATCGAAAGTGGCAAGGGTGATCCGATGTATGAATTCCTTGTTCCTGGCAATGTGCCAACATATGTGATTGATGATCTGGAGAGCTGGATCAAGAGTCATTAGGTCAGTAACTGGACAGTGAAAAGTTGTTCTATGAGAACTATTCACTGTCCAGTTACAAAGTAAAGATAAAAGAATTGATTAAATATCACTGCCCAGTGATACTCTTATGAGATGGTAAATTCCGAGATACAAGTGTCGTTATACTTAGAGCCTAGGTTGACTTCTAATATGGTGAACGTAATGCTGGTTGTTGCTTTAACTTTTGGCAGATCCCATACGGATTCCTTCGTGAAATCAACAATGACAGAGGTTCCATCGGAGAAGGTTATTTTTGCTTTACGCACACTGTTGTTCTCCAGATAAGCGGAGACGGATTTACCATACCCCGGAAAAACCTTCAAGCTGCTAACCTCAGTTTTTTGGGGGAAGCTAATCGTAAAGCTTTGTCCTATTCCACTCCCTTTAACCCCTTCGCACCAGCATGTGGCTGTATCCCCATCGATTACTTGATTTGCATTATAAGAGCCGGCCTTCGATTTAGGTAATGTGGATGATGCTGTGATTTTGGAAACCTTAACTTTGTTAGCAAAATGAGAGGATTGCGACCATAAATCCTTGATTTCTGTTGCCTTATAGGTGTGCAAATTCACTTTATATTCGGTTAAGAGAATCCCTCTTACATACACTTCGACATAAGCAATCCAATTTTTATTGCTTTCATTGTCTGCAGCAGGGTAAATGAATTTCACCAGATTGGATTCTTTGCATTTGCAGTATTGGGATACAACAGCTAAGGCATCCCCTGGCTTTGGAACCCGGTTCGCATAAGGATCACGAATGAAGGTCTGCGGCTGAGCAAAAATTTTGTCTATATCCGAAGGAAGTGCTCCCATTTTAAGCACAATAGTGCCAGGTTTGAAATCAATGATGCCCTCTCCTTGCGCAGTCCTTGGATTTTCATGCTGGGTATAGTCCTGGTATTCGTAGGTGAATTTTACGGGTTTCTGTTCATTAACAGCAATAGGTGCCGTTGATTGAAAGGTATAGTTCTCTTCGTCCCAGACTGAATACTCTAAAGATGCTTTGCCCGTATTCTTATCAAATGTAAGATTTATCGTACCGTCGAGATCTTCGACCTCAACCAATGCTTTGTCAACCCATTCACCTCCGTAAGACGAACTCAGTGAACTGGAAGCAGGAGACGCCGCATACAAACTATAGGTAAAAATAGAGTTAACAGCCATAAAGATAAACAAGACATTGATCATTAGTTTTCGAATTGCCATCGCATCCTCGCTTCTTTTCTTATAAATTCTATTGATGAACAAATACTCATTTAATATAGTAGTACATAAAATATAAAAAGTTTGTCGAATGTTAGCGATTTTTAACCCTTCGCCTCAAAAAAAGTCACCAGAAGAAAGATCGGATCCGGAATCACCCGCGACAAGGGAAATGTACTTTTGTTATCTTTTGTTTACATATTGACCAAACTTTAGCCACATGTGCCCGATATAGTGGAAAACAATAACAATCAAAGGGCAAGTATACTTTGCTCCTAAGAGGAGGAATATCCTATTGTCAACCATATCTCGGTCACAAAATGATTCCGGCCATGTGAAGAATGGACAAGGTAATATGCGGGGAACGGGGCGTCTGATACTATCGGATGGACGAAGGCTTAAATGCATTCTCAACACTAACTGTGTTGGAGATGTTGTACCTTTCCTCATTAATAAAAGCGCATTAATTTATCTGAAAGGAAGGTTAAGAAATGAATACAAACATTATAGAACGTGAGTTTTGCTGCACAAGAGACGGGGGAACAACTATGCAGCGTATTGTTTTGATTTCTGCGGTGGCTGTACGCATGGGGAAGGTAGAAGTGACGGAGAAACAACCGATATGACGGTGCAGACTGAATGCGAGGACCTTAAAGCCGTCATGGATTATGTCAAAAGTTTATCCTATGTAGATGCAAGTAAAGTATCGCTTATGGGCTTTAGCCAAGGCGGATTTATTTCGGCGCTCACAGTAGCGCAACGCGCAAATGAAGTCGAAGCGTTAATTCTCCTTTACCCGGCACTCTGCATACCAGATGATGTTCAGGATCATGTGGACAATCAATTAGTCAAAATCCGGGCAGCTTACACATTAAAGGGAACTGATTATTAGGGTGAGAAGTGCCTGTTACATATCGTTAACCAGAGCGTGAACGGGGAATGGTAGCCTACTGTAAATACAGACAGCAAGGCACTCGCTTTGGGGTTTTAATTTCAATAGTTCTCGAAGGAAGCGGTCAGAAGGAAACAACTGAACTATAGACGAATCAGAGTTTCCCTCTCCTTTCAGTTATGAAATATTGCTAGACCGGCTTGCCGCTGGGGCAGCAGATGATTGAAATCCGCTAAATAACCGGTCGAAGCGCCGCATCATTGTCTCAAGCGGACTAATTGAGAAGCGCACAAGCAGCCCACCTGCAATGAGTGTTATCAGTACGACACTTACGACACCAAATGTATAGTCCATACCACTAATTATGAGCACCCAGGCAAGAACAAACTGAGCAGCATATAGAGTTAACGCTACTTGTCCAACTGCGGCAAAAGGTGTAAGTATAGCAGCCCCCTTCTTCGCTATAAGACATGTCAGTCCCAGCACTAGAAGAGAAGTACCCAGCCCAATCAGGAGTTGAAATGTTGACCCGCTCTGCGGACCTGAGGTCAGAAGCATTTGCCACAGGGGCGGTGCTACATTGTGTGGCCAGATTGCATATGGATCTGGCTGAGTAGTGGCGATATTCGTATAATCTAGAAGCCATTTCTCAAAAGAATGGGCCAGCCCAGGAAGCACCCGGTTGGAAAACAGCTTAGAGATGACAAGTAGAATTATGCCGCTGATGATAAGCCACGTTGCATTACGTAGACTATGAAGGTTAAGTCGCCCGATCACCATGCCAGCAACGAAAACCGGAGCGACCCCAAGCGCAGATAATGGACCGCCAGCTATGTCTCCTAGGAAGTAGGCTTCTGACAACACACTGCCACCTAGAATCATCAGTGGAGGTCCAGCCACAAGCAGTACTAATGATATTGTAAAAAGTGTACGCCTAGAGCAACGAACCAACACTAAAGCCAATACGAATAATGTAGCATAGGCAGGTAAAATAACCCCAAAAGGACCATTTAACATAATAAGAAGATAACCAATAAGATCAATGAATATTGCCCGTGCCAGCATCTGTGCCCTGAATGCAGCCATCTCCACTCCTTTTTCAATCATGCGCTGTGTCATGATCGAGTAGGAGATGCCGGAACAAAGTATGAATAATATCATTGTGTTCCCTGAGACAATAGAAGCAATAACATCGTTTGAAGTAAAGTGCTGCAAAAACATTCCTATTACCGCTAGCCCTCGTGCTGCGTCCAGTGCAATTAGACGCCGTGTACCCTGCGAATTTATACGGCTTGACAACTAAATTCCCCCTCAAAAATATGTTCGTGCCCCGGTCAACTTATCGACAGCTTCTCTGGCATACGATCGGTGAATATGGCCAGCGATTCATTAGAACTAGGAACCAGCAGCTGCAGATTGCCCGGTTTCTGCACTGAATATTGAATTCGCCAGCAAACGGTATTGATGCTGTGAATGGCCGTTATTTGTCAAGTCGTTAGCGAATACCGTCAGATTTTTATTATTTTCTTTGTACGTAAAAGCCATGATCTGACCCTTGGCGGCAGCGTGTTTCGGCCACCAGCCTGCTTTGTAAAAATTCTCTTTGTCGCTTATTTTAGCAAGTACTTCTGCCGTTTTCGGCACAGCTGTAATATATGAACCACTGACAGTATAAAAATCCTCCTGTTCTTTGTAAGGTGCAGTAATAACGTTGTCTTGACTAACGTCTGCCAGGAATACCCCTTCATAACGCTCCCAGTCAGGTCCGGCAAAGGCGAACCCGGGAATCCAGTCCTGGATATTCTTCATCCCCATATTTCCATATGCGATATAAGGTTTTCCGTTCCTTACCAGCTCAGCAGAATCAAACGTATTTACGAGGATGTCAGCCTTCTTCTGGTCTGCTGTCACATCAAAGCCCAAATCTTCCAATACAAACTCAGGTTCACCCAGAGCGGCTACAGTCAGGCGTTTAAGGTGTTGTCCAACTGGCTTACTTTCCCCAAATGTATCCACGTCAAGAACATATTTGGAAGCTAATGGTTCTAGGTCCTGATAGGAAACGACAAAATCTCCTGCTTCGTGCCCCTCTTCACTTGCTGTAAGCATCGTCACTGCTTTGCCTGATGAGAGCAGATCGTTGACCGCTCTGATCGCATCATTATTCGTGTTGCGAATGAGGACGTACGCAATGTTGTTTGGCATTGTCGTCCCCGGTACCGGGACGGATGTTACCGGCATCGTTTTGCTTGCAAATACGCGTGGCTCCCGGATCACATAACGATCGAACCCGCGCAGATCAGGGAAATTCTGAACAATCTCTCCGGCAACCGATTTATAGTCCGATACATCAATTCCATCATACAAGACGAGATTTGCCATGCCTCGCATCGACTGATGCATATTCACAACAAATGATCCTGCAGGGTATGTCGTACCGTCAACGGTTACTGTTTCTGTTGAATGCTCAACCTGAACCCCGTTTCGCAGGAAATATTCAACCATACGATAAACTTCAAGCGCATTTTTCTGTACGCTTTTATCAACTGGCAGTACGTAATACTCCGGAAAGAAATTTGCATTCCCTTGACGCGGGCGGCCGATTTCTTTATTTTTGGCATTGACCAAATACTTATCTACTGCACGATTATCAATATTATCCACACCGCGTTCATAGACTTTGAGTTGATTCAGGAACAATTTTTTCTGATTATTCATGACATAGGATGTTGCTGCTGCCACGCTATAGTATAGTGCTTTCGTAGACTCTTCGTTATTCTCCGGAATTTCCAGCGTGTGTCCGAGCGCCCCATGATGCATGGCAAATACGGCGGTATACGCCGGAGAAGCGTCATCCCATCCCAAAGCCGTACCTTTTGAAACATACTTCGAATCTTTCACAGATTTCCGGTGTTCCTCGTAGGGAATATGATAATAATCATACTTGGTGTTGGCGATGCCGGCTTCGCCCATGGCTTTTGCTTGCTCCACCATACTGTCAATGAGCAGGTCGTATTCGATGTTAGGATCATGCGGCGGCGTAGCCGGTTCAATCAGGAAGCCTCTATCAAACCCATGCAAATCAAGAAAAGAAAGCGGGGACCATTTCGCAATTTGTTCTGTTACGCTGCGCGTCTCCGGTTGCGTCTGATAAGAGTTGTCCCGGTTCAAATCAAAATAATTGGCATTGCCCCGTTCCGTATGAACGCGGCCATCCGGATTATCCGTATAAACCAGCAGGAAGAACACATGCTTTAACGCATCATCTACATTGAAGTTGACCTTGCTTGCTTTGCCATCGGACAGCGTGGTGTTATACGTAATCCGATCGTCCAATGCCATAGACTTAAAATAATTAAAAATGGCATCGACACCCGGCGATTCATTCGGATGAATATTATTCAGCCAGATGGGCACGGCATAGTCGCTGAATACACCTGATTTAATATCGGCTTGCAGCTGCTTGGGATTATTCAACATGGCAGCATGAGTTACATTCTGATATTTGTCGACCGCTGCTTTGTCCTTAGCGACGATCGTGAAGTAAATATCCCTTCCTTCGACCGACTTTCCAATGGATTCGGTATGAATGTACCGTTTGTTTTTGATTGCGGCTTGCTTTGTAACAGCATCAATCTGCGGCTTCAACTCCTCGTAAGTCAGGAAGCTGTCATATGGCGTTAATTTCACCGGAGCCTGGGCAATAACATGTCCGTTAGCTTTTGCCGCCAGATCATAGGTTCCCATCAGTGAAGCGAATAACGGCTGCTGCAGGCGGGGTTCAGCCAGATTGTCCGTACTGTAAGGCAGGTCAAAGGTAATGCTGGCCGTGAGTACCACTCCTTTCGTCTTTACATTGTTAACTGTGATAAAAGACGGACCGGTGTAATTACGTTTTTCAAACGCAAATTTCTTCCATTCGGATAACGGTTTGCCTCCATAGGTCCAGCTGATCCTTTTTGAATCTACACCTTTCGGCAGATTAAAACGGACTTGGATTGTTTTCTTTTCCGTCATGGATGCCACATTGGTATTCATTTTTAAGATTTGGACAGGTTTAACTTCACTCAAAAACTTTTCACCGTGAGCCGTCGTGCCGGTCAGCAGCGACAGTGAAATTAATATCGCCAGTGTGCCTTTATTTAATAGCTTCTTCAACATTCTGTTTCCCCTCTTCTGACTGTTCCGATGCATCGTTTTCAATGATATTCCGGACATATTCTTTCAATTCATTGCTGCTTGAGACGCCCAGAACCGCCGCTCTTCCAACATAGGTTTCTTTAACCAGGTTCATTGGAGGAATTTGCTCACTTGCCTCCATTTTGCTTCGGTATCCCACTGACGCCAGTTTCCACATATCGTTTACCGATAGGTTGGTATCAATATAAGGACTGACCTCCTCAAGTATGGAAGGCAGCTTCATGATAGAGGTAGTGCTTTTCATTTTTTCGACGATGGCATTGGTGAATTCCCGCTGGCGTTTCGTCCGGGAGTAATCGGACATAGCATCATGACGAAAACGAACATACTGCAGTGCTGTTGTCCCGTCCAGATGCTGCTGACCCTCTTTCAGGTCAATGTCATATTCATGCTTATCGGCTTTACTCTCATAGTTCATATTCTTCTCGACATAGAAATCGACTCCACCTACAGCATCCACAAGCTTAATAAAGCCCTGAAAGTCTGTGTATACGTAAAATTGAATCGGAATTCCCAGTAGATCACTTATTGCACTCATCGCCGTATTGGGTCCATATGTGATCGCCGTATTGATACGGTTCTTGCCATGCTCCGGAATTTCGGTATAGGTGTCGCGGAGAATGGAAAACACATGAATACGATCACGGACCGGGTCGAGCGTTACCACCATCATGCTGTCGGATCTGGGAATCTCCCCTTTGGAGGTTCCGCGGGCATCCACTCCCATCAATAATATATTGACGGGTTCCTTGCCAGTCCATTTCGGAGGTTCTACGATCTTCTCATCGTTTGCTTTCACCTCATAAAAAGGAGAGTTATCCGCAGTTTTACTTAATCCATCCAGCCCTTTATAAATAGAAGAGACATAATAGAACACAAACGCGATAACCCCAACGAGAAAAATGGATGCCACTATTACAATTCTTTTCTTTTTCAACTTCATGTCGAATCCTCTTTTCTTTGTATTCCTCCCTTCATCATCCTTACTGTTCTTGCAAAGCTTGCAGGAGAAGAGAAGCGTAATATCTGCTGCCATCCGGCTTAAGATGCACTCCGTCTTTATAGAAGTAATTCTTTTCCCCCTCGCTTGCTGCATACCAATCCACAACTTTGGCGTTATCGAATTCAGGAACCACATCTTTAATAGTTGAATTCACGGTATCCTGCCATCCTTTTGGAACCCTGGTAGTTACCACAAGCACCTGTTTGGCGTCGGACAGTGAAGTTAACACCTTGCGGAGTTGTTCCTTATTGAATGGACCATTCGTTCCAAGCTCTAAAATGACGTAATCGCCCAACGCCCCTTTTGCTTTTAATTCGTCAGTTACTTTCTTCGCTTGCGACATCTGTCTGCCCACCTTCCCGTCAACCGTGATTTTAGGAAGCAGTTCTTTCAGGTAGGGTTCGACTCCCACAATAACCGAATCCCCAATGACGGTAACCTCTTCTCCTTTTTGAATATCATCCTCTTCCCCGGCATTAGTTTGCTGCTGTTGCGGAGTGTTTTTTGAAATCTGCTGACTTTGTACAATCGGTTGATTGGCCACTTCTTTTTCAACTGAATCCGAGGAAGCTTCCCGATGTATCCCCAGGTATCCCAAAGCGAAAATCAGAATTACAAGACACCATACCATCCCTGTTTTTTTAAATTTCATCTGCATTTCATCCTTTCGGGCGTCTCTCGCCTCATCATGTGTTGTTAACTTTGATCACTAGCAGAATACCAATCGATGATGTTCACATTTTGAAACTCACCGGCAACCTCTTTCAAAGCCTCATTTACGGAATTCTGCCAATTCTCCGGTACCCGGGTGGTTACAAGGTAAACCTGTTTGGCGTCTTGTAAAGATTCCAGCAGCAGCCGGAGCTTAGTTTTGTTAAAAGAGCCGTTGGTCCCCAGTTCCAATATGATACGGTTCCCCAGTTTTCCTCTTGCCCGCAGTTCATTTACAACATCCTGGGCACTGGACATCTGCCTTCCCACCTCGCCGTCGATGACGATGCCAGGAAGTATTTCTTCCAAAGATGAAGCGACATTCAAAATTAATGAGTCTCCGATAGCGGTAACTCCCTCTCCTTGTTCAGGAGGTTCTCCCCCTGCATCCTTGCTACTAGAGTCTTGATGTTCATTCAAAGTGATCTTCTCGGCAATTACAGGACTAGAAATTCCAGGCTGCTTCTCGGCTGAGGCCGTTATCCAAGAAACAAACCGAAAGAAGACTAGAATCGTCAAAACTAATCCGACCATTGGTTTGAACGAAAACTTGCTCTTCACGGATTGCAGTTGAGCGCGAAATCTGCCCCTCCGAACCGGCTCTTCAATGTACTTGTAGGAGAAGACGGACAACATCAGGATGACCGAGAGCTGCAGCAAAATTCTTGTAAACCCCAGCTCTTCGTTAGCTGCATTCGTATTCATCAAAATAATCACCGGATAATGCCAAATGTAGAGACTATAGGAGCGTTTACCAATCCAGGCTAGCGGCCGGCAACCCAATATTCCGCCTAGGCGGCTGGCGGGGTGCACCAGCACTGCGATAACAGCCGCAGAAATCACAGACAAGAAAAGAAAACCGAATGGGTACAACGAGTCATCGTATTTTTTGGTTAGATAAATCAGTACAAGGATAATAAGCAAGCCTAATCCGCCTGTAATATCAAGCATTGACCGTCCGAAAGATGAGATCCTCCCGCTCAGCTTCCAGCTTGGCCAGCCGACTGCTAAGACCGCTCCAATCAGGATAGCGAATGCCCGGGTATCTGTTCCGTAATAGACCCTGCTTGGATCGGTTCCCGGTACATACAATATAGCCATGGCTATTGTAGATAAAAAGATTAAAACCAGGATATA
Organism: Paenibacillus sp. FSL L8-0340; assembly: GCF_038593145.1. Taxonomy (NCBI): domain Bacteria; kingdom Bacillati; phylum Bacillota; class Bacilli; order Caryophanales; family Paenibacillaceae; genus Paenibacillus; species Paenibacillus sp. FSL L8-0340. The sequence continues at coordinate 1,671,878 of NZ_CP151967.1, read as the reverse complement.
CAGCATTAACTTCCCCCGGCGCGGTGAAAGCCTTAAGCCAACGCGCAACGCAAGGGGCCAAACAATATAAAACTGTTCCTCAACGGAAAGCGACCATAGATGCCCAATCGGTGAAGCTGGACCAAAACTCTCAAAGTAGGAAACCTCATGAAATATGAGGTACCAGTTATTCATGTAGAAGATTGAAGAGAGCATATCCCCTTTTAGTGAAAGCAGCCTTGAAGGATCCGTAAACATAAGCCAGAGCCCAACCGTAATCAGCATGAATACCATGGCAGGCAACAGCCTGCGAAATCTTCTCATCCAGAAATTCCAGATAGAAAGGCTATGATTCGTTTTCCATTCCTGAAGTATTTGATCCGTAATCAGGTATCCCGATAGCACGAAAAATACTCCAACCCCCAACAAACCACCCTGTGCCCACTTCAAATTAAAATGATAAGCAATGACTGCCAGGACAGAAATAGCTCTGAGGCCATCTATTCCCGGCATATAACGCTTCGTAAGATGATCCTGTTTCCCATTCATTCTGTTCAGTCCTTGTTTGTTATTGGGCTTTTATCCTCTTTATTCACTATAGAGCCGAGATGTCGCCAAAGTTTGATCAGGATGTAAACAAGTTGTCACAAGCATGCCTGCTTTATTGAACAAAAAAAGGGGGCGGTTTCTTTGTACAATGCAGCCGCCAATGACCAAAAACGCAAAGCAGCGATCCTCCACTAACCGGAGGATCGCTGCTTTGCTAACTTTTTATGGCTTTACAATAATTACTCAAGTTCAATAATAAACGACGGTCCTCTCGTGAAATCGGTTTGCACGGCATGAGAATTTACGAAAGCATTGGACCCCTGAATCAACAGCTTTGTATTATCCATGTTCCAATACGTATCCAACGGCACGATCCCATGGTATACAGGTTCTCTGTACAAAACATTTCTACCTTGCATTTTGCCGACGTATACAGCATCTTCACCCTTCAAGGAGTAAGCAATGATTTTTCTGTTATCTGAAAATTTAAATGCAGATACGTTTTCCAGAATCACGGAAAGCTCACTGTTTCTCTGATCATATTCATACAGAGTTCCATCCGGTCCGAGAAATGCAAATTGATCGTTGCTAATCCATGTATTTTGTTCCCGCCCAATTTCATGTTTATAGATGATCTCAATGTTAGAACCCGTCACCCTTCCGAACTTAATAACGGTTTTCCCCGGCCGGTTGGATTCAAACAAGGTAAACAATGCGCTGCGGCCATCATCTGAAACATTTATGCTGAGAAGAGTATCCCCTTTCTCAAAATCCTTAAATTCATACTTTTTGGAAGCATGGGTCTGCATATCATAGATGTGTACGCTGCTTTTTTCACCTTCAGAGGCATTCAGTACTAAATAACTTAGATATTGACTGTTGCCAGACCAGGATATATCCTGCACATACTCTTGATCGCCGATGCTGAGTGTTTTGATCTCCGTTTCTTTTTCGTCCTTCAACGAGACCATTTTCAAGCCAGTATTGGAGGCGGTTGTCTGAGCGGCATATTTCCCGTCCGGAGAAAGCTCCATTTGAGAATTGCTTCTGATCTCTTTAATATTCCCGCTGTGTTCATAAGGATAGGTTAACCGTTTTAAGTTAAATTGTTCAGGTATGCCTGAAGTCTTGAATAAACCGACAATCGAATCGGCCGAGTCCCAGCCCAGCCAGTACCCCTCATTCATATATTCATCCGGCAACCGGTAAATGGCTTTAACCTGGAAAGAGCTTGAACTCTGAGGCGCATGATCGGTTTCCTCGTTATCCGGAATAATTACGGTTTCGCTTTGAACTCCTGCCCTGCAGCCGGATAACAAAATTATTAGAAGAAAAGTTCCGAACATCCATCCCGAATATCTCCTGGTCATAGACTGTTCCCCTCCTCTGCCGCTTTCAGACTGCCGAATTCTACAGTAACAACCGTATGGTTGTTTTGGCTGATGACGGAAATCACTCCCTCTTGTTCATCAACAATAGACTTAACAATGCTTAGTCCTAGCCCGACACTTCCCTTTTCTGAGTCCTCGGAATGGGCCAAATAGAAGGGTTCGAAAAGTTTGGATAGTTGATCCTCGCTGATTGCATCACTTGGATTATCAAAGACAAACCGGACTTTGCCGTCAGCGTAAAGACCTTTCACTTCTATTTCCGAGAATGCCCAGCTGTATTTAATGGCGTTATCGATCAGATTAATGAAAAGCTGGCGTATCCGGTTAGTCTGACCCATGATCCATAAGTCACTTTCGATGTCAGCCCGGATCCTTTTTTTATATCGCTGCGCCCGCATAGCCATAGAGTCACAGACATCCCGAAGGATAGCGCCGGCATCCACTGCCTCTAAACCATCGCTCTTCACCTGACGTGAGACTTCAAGCAGCTTCAGCACCATCGCATGCAGCCGTTTACTTTCTTCTATGATGTGATTCATGCCTTTTTCAAAAAAGCTCCGGTCACGCTCTCCGTTAATCTTAATTAACTCGGCATATCCAAGTATTGAGGTTAAAGGCGTTTTAAGCTCATGGGTAATATTATCAAAGAAACGTTTTTCCTGTTGATGAAGCTCTTTGAGATGGTCGCGGTCTTTGCTGATAATATTGATCTGCCGGCTGATTTGCTCGATCATATCATTAAAGTTTTCCGCCAGCCGGCCGATTTCATCCTTTCGTTTAAACCGGATGCGGACGTCCAGATTCCCGTTCTTCACTTGGGAAGAGGCATGGGCAAGCTTGCCAAGCGGAAGTGTAATATGCCGGGATAAAATGTATGAAAATAGAAAGGCGGCTGAGAATATTGCCAAGGTGATATAGAGTGTTATATCCAGAATTCGATTACTCTGCTGATAAAGCTGGGTGAAATCCTTATAATATCGCAAAATGCCGACTTTAGCCCCGTCAATAACCACGGGATAAGAAAACATAACAGAGGTTTGATTCTCATTGTTCCGGATACTGTATGCGGTTTTGCCTGATACTGCTTCCTGCAGATCTTTGCTTTCCGTCTGCTGGAAGACGGACTTGTCCGAAGCATACAGCAGTTCACCTTTAACCGTGTATACGCCTACGCTGTTTCCTGTCGCATGATTTAGGCTATTCCCCAACTCCTCAGCCATTTCACCGAAAAACAATTCATTGTTTGAATAATGATTGATCAGAAACGCTTGGCGGACATACACATTACTGTTTGTTTTGAGTCCCACCAGCTCCGAAGTAATCAGGTCCTGATTGCTTGTCCGAATGAATGCTTGTACCGTTTGGCTCAGCACCATAAAAGAAATGAGGAAAATAAACAATAACCCGAGCAGGAACTTATGGCTGATTTTACGTATCATGCTGAAGCACCTGTTTTTTAAACTTATATCCGATTCCGAATACCGTCGTAATATATTCCGGCGCATCCAGTTTTTTGCGAAGCCGCTGGATATGCGTATCCACGGTGCGGGTATCCCCTGCAAAATGATATCCCCATACGCTGTCAAGCAATTCGGATCGGGTGAAGGTTCTTCCCGGATTTCTGACCAGCATCAGCAGCAGGTCATACTCCTTCGGAGTCAGTTCAATATCACGGCTGTTTTTCTTTACTACCCGTTCTTCAGCAAGAATTTCGATATCATGGAAACTATAACCTTCTGTATTTGCCTCGCCTTTATGTCCGGTGTTTGCTTGCTCAATTCTGCGAAGAATTGTCCGCACGCGTGCGATCACTTCGCGCAGGTCGAAAGGTTTGGTAATGTAATCGTCTGCTCCAAATTCAAGACCCAGCACTTTATCGGTAATATCTGATTTAGCGGTAATCATAAGGATGGGAATGTTATATTCGGAGGTTACCTTCTTACATATCTCCAGCCCGCTTTGATCAGGAAGCATCCAGTCCAGAAGCAGCAGATCCGGCTGAAATAACTGTATTTCACTCATTCCTGAGGCGCCGCTTGCTGCAATACGAGTGTTAAAACCCTCCATGGAGAGCCCGTATGAAAGCAAATCCGCAATTGGTGCGTCATCCTCAATGATAAGAATTTTTGCATTATTCATTAGAATCCCCTTCCTTGTAGTACTCATGCCTAGTTTGACATTGATATTTATGTTACCTATTTGTATGGAAATAATCAATTTGAATATAAATAAAACCGGCGGCCGCTAATTTTAGAAGCCAACGGTTTTATTCTTAAGTCTCAACATTCTCGCATATCCACATTAGTCTGCCGCCTGTTATAGTCTCTTCCTTGAAGGATATACCGCTCTCCTCATCACGGCCGATTTAAGTGAGCAGATAAAAACTTCCCCGTGATGTCAAGCACCTGAGGATTCCAGAAGCCTGGTCCATGATCTGCGCCTGCTACTTTATAAAATAAAACGCTCTGTCCATGCGCTTTCAAAGCTTTGTACATCTCTATACTCTGATTGATATGTACAACTTGGTCACTGTCTCCATGCACGATCAGAAACGGCGGAAGCGGTTTATTCAAATCCTGATGAAGGGGACTCGCCTTCTTCGCCAATTCCATATGTTCCTGTACCTTTCCGCCAATAAACAAGCCTTCAGGGGAATCGGCTGCATCGTGGTCAAGAATATGATTGTACTTCCCTAAGGTCAGCAGATCCGAGACCCCATAATAATCAATCACTGCACTGACTTCGTCTGACTGTTCACTATAAAGGCCATTATCATAGTCGCCCATAGTAAGTCCCGTCATTAAGGATAGGTGTCCGCCGGATGAATCACCCCATACCGCTACGCGGTCCGGATTAACACCATATTCCTCAGCATTCCTGCGCATGAACCGGATCGCACACTTCACATCCTCGACGGCAGCCGGGAAACGTGCAATACCGGTGTCTCTGATTTCCACACTGGCCACCACGTAACCCTTTGCCGCAATATGAGAGAGATTAGGAATGCCGGAATAAACATCCTGTTGTCTCCATGCAGAACCTTGGATAAAGACGACTAGAGGAAATTTGTATTCACTGCGGCTTGGCATAATAATTTGCAGTTTTCTGTCCAAATCGCCGTATGTTGCGTAAACTACATCAGGGCGGTAAGTACAGGAATAATAGGTACCTCCCTCCGCAAATTCCCCATATAGAATCTGTGTTCCTTCTGGTGTTTCATTGGCTGCAATATCCGCTGCTTTCTGATCCACTGTTAACAGCTCCTTGTATATAAGTAGCATTACTAATCTTCTATATCGAGCAGTGTATCATACTTATGTATGAAATAGCATTGAGCGCCGTATAACTCCAACAGCCGCTTCCGATATCAATATCTACTGAAGAACTACAGTGCTTTCCAACATTGCTGTCATTCATGAGGGAGACCTTTCTTATGTTATGCTGGATAAAGGTAACGGAAAAATAGAACGAAAAGAAATAAAAATCGGATGGATACAACTTTGCAGCAGCATGCTTCTTTTTGGAGGGATTCCATTGCCTGGAAAAAAGTCAAAAAGCAACTTATCCGCAGACAAGTCGCTTTTTGAACGCTGTATTTTCTAGAATAATAACTCTACACCTCACTCTTTAAGCGAACCTACTACAATTCCTGTAACAAAATATTTTTGCATAAAAGGATAAATTAAGAGCAGCGGCAATGTTGAGACAACGATTTTGGCGGCATTTAGTGTCCGGTTTGAAATCTTGGCGTATTCTATCAGCTTTTGCGGATCGGTTATATTTTGCGCGTCTACGCTGAGCTGCTGGATATAAGTCTGCAACGGATAATTTGACGTCTTATTTATATACACCAGAGCACCGAAATAATCATTCCAATGCCCAACAATCGTGAACAGCGTTACTGTAGCAATTGTAGGCAACACCACAGGCACGTATATGGTTGAGAGAATTCTCCACTGCGAAGCCCCATCAATGGTTGCAGCTTCCTCCAAGGATTTGGGCACTGCCCGGAACGCGTTCATCAATAGAATGACATTCCCGACCGCCACGGCTCCCGGCAGAATCAGCGCCCATATGGAATCGAGGAGATGAAGCCCTTTGACTACCATAAAGGTTGGAATTAGCCCCCCGGAGAACAGCATGGCGATAATCACAATATTCATGTACACCTTCTGCGCCCGGAATTGTTTTGAGCTTTTGGATAACGGATAAGCGGCCAGAATCATCAGACTCATGTTGACAATCAAACCAAGGACAACCCGCTCTACCGAAATCATAAATGAGCGCCAAAACTGGCTGTCCGAGAATAGCTTCTCATAGGAACTGAACGTAGGATGAACCGGAAAAATACTTACCATGTTGGCAGAAACCGCCGCGTTGTCACTGAACGAAATAGCAACCAGATTAATTAAAGGAATCAGGCAGGACAAAGTGAGAGCTATCAGCAATATCCAGATCATGATGTCCGCAATTCGGCTTTTTATGGAATGCGCGTAAATGTAAAACACCTCCCTCATTAGAAAATTCGATAATCTGTTAACTTTTGAGCTAGCTTATTGGCAGAAAGAATGAGGACGATTCCGACAACAGACCGTAAGAGCCCGATAGCTGTACCTAAGCTGTATTGTCTCTCCACTAAGCCTACCCGGTATACATAAGTGTCAATAATATCGGAGGTTGCGTAAACCAAGGGATTATAAAGATTGAAAATTTGGTCAAAACCGGCATTGAGTACATTGGGCAAATTTAAAGTCGTAACAAGTAATATGGTAGGCATCAAGCCGGGCAAAGTCACATACCACAGCTGTTTAAAACGATTGGCTCCGTCGATGGAAGACGCCTCATAAAGTCCCGGATCAATAGCCGTCAATGAGGCTAAGTATATGATGGAGCCATACCCAAACCCTTTCCACACATCCGTCAGCACCAGCATAGGTCTAAACCAATGATTGCTGGCCATAAACAAAACCGGATCAATGCCAAGCCATCCCAATAATGCGTTGACCGGACCTTCGTACGAAAAAATATTCATCACGACTGTAGCCAATACGGCCCAGGAAAGAAAATTGGGCAAATACACAACGGTCTGCATAAACTTTTTGGCAAACCGCACGCGGATTTCATTTAACAATAAGGCGAATACAATCGAAACAAAGGTTCCCACAATAATTTTCCATATCGCGATTACCATTGTGTTGATTAAAATCTGCCGGCTGTCGGGAATTTGAAACATAAACTTGAAATTATCAAGTCCCACCCATGCTGATCCGCTGATACCTTTGGCCGGAATGTAATTTTGAAAAGCCATTACGATGCCGAACATCGGTATGAAGGAGAAAATAATCAAGAATACCATACTCGGTGCGAGCATAAGGTGGAACGCCGTTTGGTCTTTTTTATTTTTCATCAAGAATCATCTCTTTCAGCATCATTTGGAGGTGAGTGCTTCGTTGACTTCCTTTGTAATCGTATCGCCGCCGGTTTTTTTCCAGCTGCTCACAAAACTATCAAATGCATCAGGGGTTTGCTCTCCGGTAATGATTTTCAAATACATTTCAAGCTCCATTTTCGTCAATGTCGGCCACTTCAGCGCCATGGAAGGCGTTGTTCCAAAAAAGATAGGGTTAATCTCCTTAACCTTTGAATTCTTGACCAGGTTGGCAGTTGTGATGCTCGAAGTATACCCAGCCCACGCGGTCGGGTCCGGCTTCTCTCCGTTTTTCACGCTGTCCAGATATTTTTTGTAGGAGCGGTAGGAGTTCTTATCAATGTTGCTGAGCAATTTGCTGCTGTCACCAGTCTTTAGCGCATCCTCATAAATCCCGACATTACGGTAAAATGCATCATAGTAATCGATATTCATGGCCAGCGGAGAGCCACCGATATTATTGCTGCTGTAGTCCTCAAACTGCTTCAAAATGGTTGCGTCTTTTTCCAGATAACGCTGGTAATCAAACTGAAGGCTGGCCATTTTCACAGCAACCTCCGGATGCTCGAACCCCTTCCGGACCACAAGGTAACTACTCGCAGGATTTCCGGTGAACATCGTAACCGAGCCATCCTCCGATTGTGGAGCCACATAGGAAACCCACTTGGCATCCGGGTTCAATTTAAGCGTATCCGCCACCGTCCAGCTTCCCCACCAGTTGTCCATGAACGAACCGCTCTTTCCGCTGGTAAGCAGCGCCTTTCGGTCGTCCGGTGTCCGCACGGCAAATTGTTGGTCAATCAATCCCTTGTTGTATAGCTCCGCCAGCTTTGCAAGGGCAGGTTTCATTTCAGGCTGCACGGAACCATAAGCCGCCTTGCCGCTTCCATCCTTAATCCATTGTTTTGGGAAAGCGCCATACAGCGCAAAAATGTTGTTCAATTCGTACTGCCCCCCGGATATTCCGGCAACATTTTCATTATCGACCACAAGACCAACCGTTTTTCCGGCTCCATTGCCGCCGGGATCTTTCTCTAGAAATTGAGTAATAATATTTTCTACATCATCCATCGTTTTGGGCTCGGAGAGGCCCAGTTTGTCCATCCAGTCTTTACGCAACCAAAGTACACCCGGGCCGTGTGAAATTTCAGTAGTGGGCAGCGCCATTATTTTATCGTCAAATCTGGCGGTCTCCAGAACACGGCCATCATAGGAATCGTAAATCTCTTTAATTCGGTCGCTGGCACAGTTTTTATAGGCATCCGTTAAATCCGCAATCAGATCGTTCTCATAGAGCTGTTGTAGAGTGGTCTGGTCGGAGACTACCATGATGTCAGGGATTGTGCCCCCTGCAATGGCCATCGAAACCTTTTGAACATAATCCGTGCCGTCATTCGCTTCAAATGCAACTTCGTTTTGCACATTGAGCTTATTTTTAAAATATCTCGTCCACACATTGTTGGTGGAATTATCCCCCTCGTAAGTTGTCCCCTCAAGCGGCGTATAGCTAGTTGCTGTCGCTCCAACCGTATAGTTAACGGTTTCAGGATAGGCTTCATAGGGTGTCGTCATGGCTTTCTTCCATGCCGGATCATTCAAATTGACCGCAGATTCTTTGGTGGTATTGTTGGAATTGGAATTTAGACAGCCTGCAAGCGAAGCGGATAAAAGCGCTGTCAACAAGATAGAAGCAGACTTTTTGACTTTCGATTTCATTACATAATCCCCCTTAATGATAAGAACAGAACCCATATTATCTTGCATCTTAATTGTAGAACTATGGCTATTTGACCGTATACGCAAATAAATTGCGTTTTACACAAATATATAACTCACTTTAAGCAACTTGTTTTGCCCGCTGATTGAATTCATTTAAACCATGGTACAATCAAAATGAATTACTGGGTTTGGCATACTGCGCTTGGAGAGGACGACCGCTATGTTAAGCATATTAGTAGTAGATGACCAAAGGGAAGAACGGGAGGGTATTGAATTTCTCATTCATGAACTGGGGTTTCCCCTCCATGTCGTGACGGCGGAAAACGGACGAAAGGCTCTCGATTATTTAGAGCAAAAGTCCGTAGATATTCTCTTTACTGATGTTAGGATGCCATTTATGGATGGACTGCAGCTTTCAAAAAAGGCTTTAGGCCTTCAATCCAGCTTGAAGGTTATTCTGTTCAGCGGCTTCGCCGAATTTGAATATGCAAAAACCGCCATCTCCCTCGGTGTTTCGGAATATCTCCTCAAACCGATCAATGTTGAAGCCTTTCAAAATACCATGAAAAAAGTAATGGATCAGTTAATGGACCAACAACAGGAACATGCCGCTTCGCAAATCAAACAAAATTGTGTAAAGAAATATGTGCTTTTTAATCTGGTTAACGGCTTGGGAATGCCGTCCTTAATGAAGGATGTTTCATTCGGTCTGCCCAATCAATATCATGGAATAGTTTTGATGGAATTTGAAAAGAATTTTTTTGAGAATGCCGAACCGGATTTCGAGGAATTTATCTTGTCTTTGTTAGAGGGGCAGATGGATTACTTAAATCTAAATGATTGTCAAAGTCTGCTGCTGTTTTGCCAGCCTCAATCCTGGTCTTTCAATTCCTCCCATGAATTAGGCATGCATATACGAGACAGCATACTAAAGAAATATAAAGTGAATTGCTACCTTGCTATTCATGATGAAATCACCATGTTGCCAGATCTTTCAACGGCTCTGATTCAATTAGATCAACTGATGGAATACCGGTTCTTCTCGCCGGATTATTTTGTATTTGATGTCAAAAAAGATTTTTATTTTGCTGATGATAGGCTCCCTGAACTCTCAGATAATGATCTATTAGACAAAATCAGAAGTGATTTGATGAATAGGGATTTTTTTAGTCTTAGAGCCAATACAGATTTATTGTATCAAAAATATGCGAAGCAGCTTCAATTTTCACAATTATATGTCAAGTACATGTTCTCCTCTTTGTATCAGGAAATTATGACTTATTCAGCACCTGTCACTGAAATAGAGCTCAGTCGAGGTATTGAAAAACTATACAAATCCGAGGAATTAAAGGAAATAAAAGAAATCATATTCGAAGGAATTGCTAGTCTTGAACAAGAGTACAGCAGTTCGGAGTTTTTAAATCGGGATATTACCTCTGTAAAGCAGTACATCGGGGATCATTATGGCGAGGATTTGAGTTTGGATCTTCTTGCTGCAAAGGTACATTTGTCTCCCCATTATTTAAGTTCAATTTTCAAAAAACATACGGGATATGGATTAAATAAGTATATTAAGAACGTTCGGATGAAAATAGCAAAAAACTTGCTGATGCAGACCCCTCTAAAAGTATCGGATATTTGCTATAAAGTGGGATTCCAAAACGTTTCTTATTTTTGCCAAAATTTCAGAGACTTTTTCGGGCAAACTCCTGAGAAATTCCGGCAGTTGCATCAGAAATAACAGCTTGGGAGAGAACAGCATGCAGCTATGGCGGGTTTTTAAACAGAGAATTGGTGACTTTCGGTTTCAAACCAAAATAAAGCTTTCCTTTTTACTGGTAAGTATGATTCCTGTGATTGTTCTCGGAAGTTTTTGCTTCTCGAAAACCAGGTCCCTCTTAGTGCAGCAAGCAAAAGCCGATCTACATGCCACATTAACTCAAAGTGTCTTAGCCGTAAACAATCAACTGGATGTTTATAATAAATTAATGAACTTTCTGAGCTTCAATCAGGAAATTATAAATGCCTCCAACAATACTTATACCAGTGAATATGAAATGTATAATCAGTTAACGAACGTAATTGATCAGAACTTCTATACTGCACGTTACTTGAATCCTGGAGTAGAACAAATCACGCTTTATACCGGGACTAATTTACCTCAACACGGAAACACCGTAATCCCTATGGATGAAATAAGGAGTACCTCCTGGTACCCGAATGTAATGAAATCGGTTGATGTTCTTTGGTCTGCCAGTGAAAAAAACATTTACAGTGTCCGCAGAATCCTTAGTACGAAACACAGAAACCCCAAAGATAATATTCTATTTGCACGGGTTAACTATGATAAGCTATTCACAACTTTTGAGCCCCTCCAATCTCACGGTTCGGAGATTTTTATATTGGACTCAAGCGGAAATACTGTCTATTCCTCAAGAGACAACTATGAAATACAGGATATTCCGGATACCGCTAAGGCAGCAGATAGGCTGCTTTGGCAAGGAGAGAGCTACACCGTCTTGACATCTGTTATCCCGCTTGCGGGATGGAAGGTATACCTATGTAAGCCGACAAGTCTATTTACAAAATCCGCATGGTCGATTGCCTTGATCGTCCTGCTGATGATTGCCGCCTGCATCGCGGCAGTTGTCGTGGCGGGCACTCTCTTTTCCCGTAGAATTATGTTGCCTATTCACCGGCTGCATAAAAGCATGAAGCTTGTTGGAGAAGGGAATTTAGAAATTAAAGTCTCTAGCGAGTCTAAAGATGAAATTGGTGATCTGATCAGAGGATTTGGAAATATGGTGGGGAAAACCAAGACGCTTATTGATACTGTATATGTGGCAGAAATCGCACGCAAGGAATATGAGATGAAAGCTTTGCAGGCGCAAATCAACCCTCATTTCCTATACAATTCCCTCTCTATAATTAATTGGAGAGCACTGCGAATCCATGCGACGGATATCAGCGAAATGGCCCAGCTTTTATCCACATTTTATCGTACTACTCTCAATAAGGGAGACAATCTTATATTGATTTCGGATGAAATTCTTAATGTACAGTCCTATATTAATATCCAATTGATTATGCACAGCAACAGTTTCAAAGTGGACTATCAGATTGATGACTCCATTCTTTCTTGCCGTATGCCTAATTTGATGCTCCAACCTTTAGTCGAAAATGCGATCATTCATGGAATTGAAAACCGCGAAGACGGTGATGGAATAATACTTCTTTCAGCCAAGAAAGAAGAGCAAAGTATTGTTCTACAGATCACTGACAATGGGGTTGGAGTGGAGGAAGAGCAGCTTGTTCTTTTGCTTAAATCTCAATCTAAAGGTTATGGACTTAAAAATGTAAATGATCGGGCGGTTCTAATGTACGGCGAGCAGTATGGACTGACGATCCATAGTACTGTCGGGGAAGGGACTCAAGTTACACTCAAAATTCCTTATTCCCCATATTTTCCACATTAATCATATAGAATTTTCCATCTTCAAAATAACTGCCCATTGCCTTGTGACCTTTTGAAAAGGATTCATATTCAGCTGGAGTCATCTCAGTTACCCATTTGTACAAATTCACATTTTTAGCAGCAATCTGCATTTTAAATGTCTTTGTCATTCTCATATTCATTAGCCTTCTTTCCTGTAATTTTTCTTGTGAGCTCATCATGCCAGTTCATAATCATTTGATAATACGGTAAATATGCTTATTTAAGCTACGCTGGACTAGAATCAAAGAATGACGGTACTACGCTTGCAATCTAAACAAAAAAATCCAAAGGGATGTTATCCCTTTAGATTTCTCAAAGTAAGCTGCAATTCTAATTAATTCTCTTCATTTAACAGAGTATCGAAAATATCATTCAGCTGAATATCGGCAACTGCCATGACTTCGTCAGCAGCTCCATAATACATGCGGACGGTATCCCCGATTAACAGGGCACCGCATGAGAAGACCACGCCGCCGAAGAAACCGTTCACTTCATAATCTGCCTCCGGCTCCATGAACGGCCGGGTCGAACGTGCCAGGACTTTGCCCGGATCTTCGAGATCCAGCAGTACGGCTCCCATACAATACCGATGTTTGGTATCGGCACCATGGTACAATGTCAGCCAGCCCCGCTCAGTCCGGAGCGGTACGGCTCCGCCGCCCATTCTGCCACCGTCCCAGGACGCCTTGCGGAGTCCCATCAGGAAACGGTGATTGCCCCAATGCAGCAGGTCCGGCGATTCTGCGATCCACATTTCCGGCGCACCGAAGGAATGCGGCACCGGACGGGTTAAAGCATAGTATTTTCCGCCAATTTTCTCAGGGAACAGCATCACGTCCTTGTTCTCCGGAGCCAGGATTATTCCGTGGCGCTTGTACGTTACAAAGTCGTATGTCTCAGCCAAGCCTACGCCTACCCCGCGGGAAGAAGCCGCACTGTATGTGATGTAATACTTATGTCCGATCTGCGTGATGCGCGGGTCTTCCACTCCCCAGGCTTCAAGCGCCGTCTGCGGGAAGATTGCCGGCTGATCCTCCACGGTGAAATGGATGCCATCCTTGCTGCGTGCCACGCGAAGATGGGACATGGAGGTCAGCATCACCATTTGGCCCTTCTCCGCTACAAACCGGGTATCGCTGAAATTATACCGTTCATCGCCTGAGGACAAACGCTCTACCGTAATCTCTCCTGTATCCTCATTCAGCTTCGGGACCGGCACCTCTCCTTCGGCGCTGCTGACCGGCGCTTCAGCCACACGGAGCAGCAGAATGGTTTCTTCTCCATGAACAGCAACTCCGGCATTGAAGGCTCCCAGCACTTTAAAGTCCGGCCGTGAAGGTTTCACATCGCTCGTCCTGACAATAGGATTATGTTCTGAGCGTATTACTGCCATTTATCTCTCCCCTTTTCTGCTCTATTTGGCTACTGCCGCATCGATCTGCTTCTGAATCTCGTCAATTACCTTTTGACCGCCGACACCGAGAATCTTGTCCTTCAGCATTTCTTTGCCTTTATCTGCCGGCAACACGCCTTGGGACAGCGGCAGGAATACAGAATCGAAGAATGGCGTGGTCTTGGCATATTCGGTCTTCACCTGTTCGGCGTCAAAGCTGAATCCGGTGATGGGGCTTATGTTGAAGAAATCAGCCGCTCCGGCCTTTTCAACCCATTCTTTGTCTCCAGCCAGCATGTTGTCCGGAGTACGCTCCAGTGTTGGACGCCAGGTGAGCACAAACCCGGGGAACACATACGCAGAAAGCTGCTTGTAACTCGAATCGCCTACCGCTTCCCAGTCTTTTCCTTCAACACCATACTCCAGCAGATCGTGATTTTCTTTAACCGACAGCCAATTGGCTACATCCATGACCAGCTCGGCATGCTTAGAAGCTTTGGGAATCGTGAGGAAGTTCCACTGCTGATAATTGGAATACGGCTTGGAGGTCTCGTCGTGGGGAACCACCACTTCAAGCTCGGCTCCATCAATTTTGAGCGCGTCCAGGTATTTCAGACCTTCTACGCCATCAGCCGCATAATAGGTTGCCGCATATTTACCCTGGTTGAATAAAGTCTGGGCATTCTGCTCCTGGGCAATATTCTTGGACAGGATGCCGTCCTCATAATACTTTGTCGCCCGTTCAAAGGATTGGTCCAGCGTCTTGGCATCCCACGCGCCTACAACCTTCTTATTTTCAAGTGAATAATAGAACATAGGCACTAAGGTCTCAATATAGCTTACTTTTCCAGTATTTAAGGTATCATTAAATAATACCGGAAGCTTATCTGCTTTGCGGCCGTCGATTACAAACGGCTTAATTGTAGTTTCCTTTTCTTTGACGGTATACATGAATTTCTCCACATCCGCTACTGTCTTCAGCTCGGGCATCCCGTATTTCTCACGCAGATCCTTGCGGATAACGAAGCCGTACAAGGTTCCCTGCACAGTCCCGAGTGGAATACCCATGATCTTCCCGCCAAATTTGTTGGCATCCCACATTTGATCGGGAATGGACTCCTTCAATTCCTTGCGCGAAGCTACCATATCATCCAGCGGAATAATCGAACCGCTGGCAATCATCTGTGACATCGATAACCACGGCGCATCCAGATACATGTCAAATTCCTCGCCTGCCGACATTTTAACCGAGACCGAATTACCATAATCGGACCAAGGGAGAAAATTGATATTTAACGAAGCGCCTACGTTGTCCGCTTTCAGCTTTTCATTGACTGCCTTGAGCACATCCTCGAAGCCAGAAGGCTTATCACCCGGGAAATAGGCTTTTAATTCCACTGTCTCCTTCGGGCTGTCCGCTGAATTGCTCTGACCCTTGCCCTCTCCGTTATTCGGAGTGTTTGCTCCGGTATTATTGTTTCCGTTCCCCCCGCAGCCGGATACAAGCATGGATAGTGACAGTACCGCAGCTATAGTGATGCTGAGCATTTTCTTTGATCTCATTTTAATAACCCTCCCCAATTCATAATAATGCTTATATGCAATAACCGGAAATCCGGTTGATGCCAGAAACTGGCTTACCCTTTGACTGCCCCTACCGTCAGCCCTTTGACAAAATATTTCTGCAGCATGGGATAGAGCAGGATAATCGGACCGATAGTCAGCACAGTCGTTGCCATGCGGACCCCGTAAGTCGGCGCCACGGTAGAGATTGCAGCGGAAGCCGGAATCAGATTTTTGGCCGCTTCCATATTAGAGACCATCCGGCGCAGTATCAGCTGCAGCGGGAACAGCTTCTCGTTATCGATAAACATCAGTCCCATATACCAGTCATTCCAATAATAAAGCGCGTAGAACAGTCCCACTGAGGCCAGAATCGGCTTCGAGATCGGAAGTATAATCTGAAAGAATACTCTCATTTCATTGGCGCCGTCTATACGTGCCGCTTCCTCCAGCTCCTCCGGAACCGTTCTGAAGAAGCTTACAAGAAGGAATACAAGGAAAGGCTGGCAGAGCAGCGGAAGAATCAGCGCCCAGATTGTATTTTGCAGATGCAGCCATTGGCTGACCACGATATAGAAGGGAATGATTCCTCCCGAGAACAGCATGGGCAGATAGCAGAAAAGTAAAAATGGAGTTTGCAGCACATTGCGCTTATTAGCCAGTGAATAGGCCAGCATGGCCGAAATGCAGAGTGCAGTGATCGTACCCGCAACTGTAATGATTATGGTTATGCCATATCCATTGTACAAGGCGTCTGAATGCAGGAGCGCCTTGTATGCGGCAATCGAGAATGATTTGGGAAAGAGCGTGTAGCCGTTCACAATCAGCTCACTCTCCTCTGTAAACGAGCCGATGACCATCAGCAGAAACGGAAGAATGCAGAATAGGGTGAACAAGATGAGGACAGCATAGGCAAAAACGCTAAATAAACGGTCAGACAACGTCTGTTTCAAGTATTTCCCCTCCTAGAACAAAGCAGATTCTTTGGACATTCTGCGCGTAACCGCATTGGCGATAATCACGAAGATGAGGCCCATAACCGATTGGAACAGCCCCACCGCAGAGGACATTCCAAAATCATGGAGCTGCCGCATGGAACGGAATACGAAGGTATCAATCACATCCGTCGTTGGATACAGCAGAGAGTTATCTCCGATAATCGCATAGATCATGGCAAAGTCGCCGTTGAAGATTCTGCCTACCGACAGAAGGGTCATAATGGAAATGGTCGGAACAAGCAGAGGTAAGGTAATCCGCAGCATAATCTGCAGCTTGGAGGCGCCGTCTATCCGCGCTGCTTCATATAAATCCTCGGAGATGCCCGTAATAGCCGCCAAAAAGATAATAGACAAGTAGCCGGCTCCCTGCCATACGCGGATAATCGTAAGGATCCATGGCCATAAGGCAGATTCAAACATCCAATTGACCGGCTCAAAGCCCAAATTCTGAATCCATGCATTAACAGGTGGAGATTCGCCTCCCAGAAACGATTGAACCAGCATGCCGATCACAATCCATGACATGAAATAAGGAAGAAAGATCAGTGACTGCGAAATTCGTTTGAAATACTTATTGCGGATCTCATTAAACATCAGAGCGATAAGAACCGCTGCAAGCGTTGTAAAAATAATGAACAGCACATTCAGCAGCAGTGTATTGCGCAGGATGATCCAGAAATCATCCGATGTAAAGAAATAATTGAAGTTGCGGAAGCCTACCCACTCACTTCCGGTAATCCCTTTGGAAAAGTCATAATTCTTAAACGCAATAAGGATTCCGTAAATCGGAAAATAACTGAAGATAAGAAAGAAGAGCAATCCCGGCACCGCCATCCCGTATAAAAAAGGATTACGTGCAATTTGCTGCAGTTTGTAGCCTGCCCCGCGTTTCCGGACATTTGGCATCCTGTGTACCCCCTCGTGAATAATTCGTTACAAGCTTTGTCTGGGAAAAACATACCAGGCTTTGATATTCCAGACCATTGCGGGAATTAACGATGTCTACTGTATGCATGAATCAGCGCACTTCCCAAAAGCATCACAGTTTCAGGAACCATCGATTGTCTTTATCAGAAGCAGCGATATGATACAATGAATCTGCCTTATAAATCCACAGAGATACAGACGGGGGTACAACATGCCTAGATTCAAACTATCCCGGTTGAATTTTTTGAAGCAACGCTCCACTTTTATCAAAATCATCATTTATTTTGTCAGCGCCAATATTATCGTACTGGCGGTTTCATTTATTGCCCTCTATTCTCTATCCTCAAAGACCCTGCTCAAGGAAATCGGCGACCACTCCGAGTCTCTGTTAGTCAATGGAGCCAAGAATACAGCGCAGCTCATGGAATGGTCTATCAATTATGCTTATTCCTCGAGCTCCGATGTCCAGATCGAGTCTTATGCGCTCTCAGAGCAGCACAGTGACCTGGACACCTATGCGGTGTGGAGCCGGCTGATGAACATCAAGAAGGGAAATCCATCCATCGATTCGGTCTATCTGATTAATGATTATACGCATCAAATTATCGATTCCCGGCTGGGCGTGAATGAATTTGACAGCTTCTATGACCAGGAGGTATTACAGCGGCTGCGGACCCGGAAACTGACTGACGGAGCCTTTCTTATTCCCCGGACCCTTATGCTGCCGCTGGAATCCGGCAAGGAGAAGAAAGTGATTACGGCTATCGTCCCCTATGAGACCGGCAAATCTATTTCCGCTTTCGTACTGAACGTCGATGCTGACAATATCATGACGCTGCTGCAGAATAACAGCAATGTTCTAGAGACCAGCGTCTTTGTGCTCAATGACAAAAAAGAGCTTGTCTTCAGCACCGTGAAGCTGGACGCAGAACAGATACAAGAGTTCAGCCAGGCCGTGGAAAAGGAAGCGAACGGCTGGAAGATCGTTAAGCCGCAGAAATCCCCGGAGCAAATGCTGGTCTACGCCAATACCTCCATCAATGGCATCCAAAACTGGAGATTTATCGAGACGATTCCCAAATCGATAATCTTAAGCAAAATCACATGGCTGCGGAATTTGACACTGCTACTGTTTGCAGGACTGTTTGCCGCTTCCCTGTGGGTGATCATTCTATTGTCGAAACGGGTGTATTCGCCAATCCAGGAGCTTGTTCACAATGTTATGGAGCAGCATCATGCGGAGCAGCTGGACGGGCAGAACGAAGCCAATGAGCTGGTGTATTTATCCCAGGTATTTGTCTCCCAGAATGAGCGGATCCATGAGCTGACCGAGCATGGGCGGAAGAACAAGTTTCTGGCCCGGGAGCGGTTTATACGTGAATTATTGGGGGGGCTTACCTTATCCATTGCGGAAATCCGCAACAATTGCAGCGAGCTCGGCATTGAACTGTCTAAGGAGGGAGTATCTGTAGCTATCTTCCGGATAGACCAGTTTGCTTCCTTTACAGTGCGGTATTCGGAGAAAGACCAGCGGCTGTTGCGCTTCGCCATGGCTAATATTATCCAGGAATCCCTGCAGACAGATGCTATGAAAGGGATTCTTACCGTTGATATGGGCAAAGATCATGTTGCAGTGATTCTCCCGGTTGGCAGGGGGCAATCTGCGGCTATGTATGCCGGGAAGCTTCAGCAGGCGCAGCGGCTGGTAGCCCAATTTCTATCCATCGGAACCACAGTAGCCTGTGGCAAGTATTTGGAAGGGTTGAACGAACTTCATGAGGGTTATATGGAGACCTATGAGTTGACCCAAGAACGTTTCCGTTTAGGGCAAGGAGCATTTGTTATAGAGGAGTATGCAGATGCAAGTCCTGCCGAGCTGTATCATATGCCGCTGGAGCTGGAACGGCAAATGGTACAGGCCATCCATAGAGCGGATGCTTCTGCCTTCCTTGATAGCCTGTATATGGCTATTTCTTCGCTTAGAGAACGGCCATACTTCGAATGCAAAATGTCATTAATCACTTTATTCATGGAAATCCGCCGCTCGATGCAGGAGATCACCCACCAACCCGTGTTGCCCAGCTCCTGGAGTCTGACCTCGGTAGAGAATCAGATTATTAAGCTCGAAACGCTTGAAGCCGTTGTGGAGTGGATGGCAGCAGTATCCGCCAAATTTCTGGATGAGATCGCAGCCGTCCGCAGTGTCTCAAGAAATGCCGGTCTGGTCGGGCAGGTTGAACGGCTCATCGAAGCACATCTGACCGATGCTAATTTGTCCGTTAAGATGCTCTCCGATGAGCTTGGCCTGTCGGTAAATTATATTAGAAATTTGTACAAGAACGAGACGAACCGCTCCATTACGGAAACGATATCCGAGAAGCGTCTAAGCATCATCTGCGAGGAGCTGATATCCAGCGAAGCGCCGATTGAACCCATCGTACTGAAATATGGCTTTTCTTCATTAAATACCTTCTATATTGCTTTCAAAAAAAGATATGGTGTTACTCCGGCAGTCTACAGGAAATCCAATCAGAAATAGATCCGGGCCGTGGATACATACTCACGGAAAATATGAATAACAACGGCAGATAACAGATGTACTTGTTCCACTTTTTGGTGATCTGGCTGATCCCGGCTACAAGATAGAAATAATAATTTGCGGCGGTCATGAAAATTCAGTGAAGGCAGGAATGTTACAATGAAGAGTGCTATTAAACGAATTCAACGAAAAAATGACCCTAATGGAAACCGCTCGTAATAATCCTACGGGGATTGGGCAAGCATCCAGAAGGTCATAGGGGCGACCAGAACAAAAGGAGTGCCTTCCATGACAATTACAACCCTTCCGGACATTAAGGCACTTATGGATATAACTGCGGCTGATGCCGAGGTCCTTGGAAATTGTTTGGTCGGAGAAAATCCTTTCATATCTTCGCCGGTTTTGTCGAATATATAGCTTGAGCGATCCGGCCTTTTCACCCGGGAGTCCATGGGGAAGTGTGTTCCCAAGCGAGACAGCCAGATATACAAGAAAGAGCGCCCCTTTGGGACGCTCTTAGTCTGATTATTCCTGATTATGCTAATGAAAAAAGGATATACAATGGTTTTCCTCTCTTATTCTGGAATGCTTATATCTCCTAAAGTTTCTATCTTGACCCGTTTAAACTCCGCTGTACCTTGACTGACGAATAGGGCAAGCTTCCCGTGCTGAATATCATATATTCTGGCACTCAAAGCCACTTCCCCTCCGACATAAATTTCACAAATCGTGCCGTCCACAAATACCTTCAGCTCATACTCCTGTTCCGGCAGCAGCTTGAGCGGACGTTCCAGTTCCACATCATAAGGGAAGGTTTTACCCCCCTCTTCAGATTGCATAATCGGCCCACGGAAGGTAATTCGGCTGCGATGGGGTTCCAGTGTGATGTAGTAGGCAAAATCCAAACCTTGGCCCGCCCGAAGCATCATTCCCAGACCTTGGGTCGACCCGGAGAATCGAACGGCTGCAGAAATCTTGCACAAATCAGGCAGTTCCTCCTCTGTGATGCAGCCGGCAAAGGCATAAGGGGAATCGCATGAGATCGCATCGTCCGTAATCGACCACTCTCCAGCAACTCCATGAAAATGAGCGGGCACCTGCCGGGCAAAAGCCGAGTCTATGGTTTCCGGAATTTTCACGCCTAATGTCCCATCCGGACGCTGAAGGATTTCATGCACAACCATGTTGCCGCCCCAATCCCAGGTGTCATAGTCTTTGCCTGTAGCTTTAGGCGGATTCCAGCCGAACAGATCGTCATCTTTCGTCGGATTCCAGCCAAACAAATAACGTTTTTGCCCATCGGATACCGACTTGGCCGCATAATAAGCACGTCCATCAAAAGCCTCTTCCTGCGGAGTAATCCACGGTCCGTTTAAAGACCGGCTCATCCGGTAAAAAGTGCCGAAACGCCCCGTATAAGAAGAATAGATCAGATACCACCATTCTCCTATCCGGAACAAGTCCGGGCACTCATGCGCGCCTACATGCAGGTTCGGTGCGTACAGCGGCTCACGGTACTCCCAATGCTTGAGATCCTTGGACGACAGCAGACCGGTGCAGCCTTTCCGGTTGGTCGGTCCTTTCGCCAGGGCTGCGATCAGCATCCAGTATTGGCCCTCTTCTTCATTCCAGAATACAAAGGGATCGCGCCAGTCCGCCAGCTCATAAATTTCGCCGTCCGGACCAAAAGTGTCTTCAGGAATAGGCTCCCATGTTTGCAGATCCTTGCTGACGGCATGACAGGCAAACTGTTTTCCTTCAGGAAAAATACAGTAGAACATATGATAGATATCATCAACCTTGAGGATATGGCCGGTTCCGCCTTCGATCTTGCAAGCTCCATCTTCCCTGTAATTCACGAAATCTTTCGTGCCTAGCAAATGCCAGCCATGATCAAGACCTTCCCGGTAGTTGTCTCTCCACCCGTGAAGATAGAACAACTTAAACTCTCCATCTTCGTAATAGGGAATAACGTCCCCTACCCAAGCATTATCCGGACGATAAAAAAATTCTTTCATTAACTATTCCTCCCATAGTTCTAAGTGGCTAAACGTTCATTTAGTAAAACCGGCATATAAGGATCTCTTGTGCCCCGATCCTGATACCAATACACGGTGGCGGCATACAAACACTGGTTATTAAGACCCCACTGATTTCCTTTATATTTCTCAATATAGCCTTGAAAGGAGTTCATGAAGGGAACATTGTCGCAAATTTGAAACCGGTTAACTGAGGTGTGTCCATTGGCATCTAGTTCAACAAAGGGCTGACTGGCAAAGGCGCTATCGAACATGGGAAAGGGCGGCTCTGCCGCCCAGGCATAGCCAATATAGTCCTCGCTGCCTGTTCCGAAAGTGGACGGAAAGGTTTCGCCATCCACAAAAAACTTCTCGTCCCCTTCGCCCCACCACCAGTCAATGGTTTTCTGGTCTCCTATCCCATACCACCATGTCCCGGCTTCCTCCTCCGGCTTCTCCCAGGTGTTGTATACGTGAAGATGAACACCGCAGAATCTTCCCCGGCCTTTTGTCAGCAGGAGAGGCCAATCCGGCCAGCGGTCTCCGCCTTCCATGAAGCGTTCGGCATCCAAATCCAGATATTCATCCCGGTGCCATTTGGCATGAAAACGCAAGAGATTATCCGCTGAGGATTTTATTAAAGATGTATATTGGAATTCAGCCGTTAACTCGCATGGTTCCGTTCCGTCATTTTGAATTTCAATTATTGCGGCTTCTGAGAACGGCATATACCAATAGCTGTACATTTCATGTTCATTCATTCCTAGAGGCAGAGAGCGATAGGGCTTAATCCCCGGCGCGCTACCAAAAAAATCACCCAAAGGAGCCCATACAGAAGGGATTTTTTCATTATCCCATTTCATAGAGATGGTCAATTGTCTGGCCAAAATCCGTTGCTGTTCCTCACTCTTTCGTCCAATAGCTGTTCTGATGCGAATCATAGAAAGAGCGCCTGCCCCTTGTTTGTCAAATAGCACGGCTTTGCCGCCTGCCGGTACATTTACCGTTACAGTAGCACTCTCGTCAGAGGCTCCTTCTGCTTTCTTAAAATAATGGGTTCCCCTTTGCTGTAAAATCCGGTCCGCTTCTGCCAGTGCAATAGCCGACACTTTGTCTATGCTGCCGTCAAAAGATGGCAGATGGACATTGGAAGGGAACGTGGTATAGGTAATGTGATAATAAGCGCCCCAGCCTTTGTCCAGAAGCACCTTGCAGTGCTTTTGAAAGGATATGGGGATAAAGCAGTTTCTTCCGCGTGATAGCGTAGGCGCCAGATTAGGAAAGTTAATTGGGGCATCCTCCTGATTAAATCTGTCAAAATAATCCCGGAAGGGCTGATCGATCACAGGGGTATCGGAATGATCTATGTAGATCCGGATATGCCCCTTCTCAGGAAGGGCTGACCAGAATCTCCAGATCACGCCAGGACCATCCAATTCCATGGCGACAATACTCTCACCTTCCTTACGGATGAAACCTCCTCCGTCATCATTAGCCCCCCAATCCTCGTATAGGCCCGTCTGAGCATTATAAACAGATCTCCGGTCAAAGCTGGAGAAACAGCCGGATTTCTCACCGGCCTGCGGTGGGACCGCCAGAACTTCCAGATCATATAGTCTTCTCACAAGGTCTTTATACGTATAAACCCTCTGCTCCCGCTCAGATTCATTCATGCTGGGAACTCCTTTCTTAGCAAGATATATATTACTCACTTGCTTACTCGGTATAAAACAGAGAAAGCCGGAGTCATGGCGAAGGCAACATCACCTTGCTTCCCCGGCTTTCCTTTAGCAGTTATTTATTGACTTTGTCAAGCAATAGCGAGATAACTTGTGCACTTTCTGCACGGTTTACATGTTCATGCGGCATGAACATTTGGTTCCCACGGCCGCTGATTAAGCCAAGCTCCTGTACGGCAGCGACCGCATTTGCAGCCCAGCCGCTAATCGTACCAGCATCCTTAAAATTACTCAAGCGATTAGCGGCCGTGTTCTGTCCTTTGTGGAGCAGATATGCTTTGAATCACGTCATGAGCCCAATACGATGCATTAACATCTTCAAATGATTTGTCATAGGTAAGGACTCCCAATTCACTGTTCTCTTCTACAGTCCATTTACCGTCTGAATACCTTCCGCTCCTATACTCCAGAGTGCCGTCATCTGCGTTGGACACCGGAAATATCACTTGCCGCTCTCCCTTTGCCATTTCGAATGACAAGCTGTTCTGGCTGTTCGGTTTATTTGCAGGGATCACAGGGTTACTCGGAGGACTTAGTTGGGACAGTTGTATCGGTTGGATCGCTTGGACCGTTTGGTTCAGTTGGATCGGTCGGATTATTCGGATTTTGCACCTTAACCGGTACATTGAAATCATCGACATTAATATGTCCGAAACCGCCTGTGGATTGGTCAACTACCTTAATGTAGAGCTCCTCGCCGATATACTGCGAAGCATCCCAGATCTTCCGCTGATACTCCTCATAATTAGTGGCGGTCTCTTTAAATAGTTCTTTGCCATCCGATGCCCGGACCAGCGCAACATACAGCTTGTCGATATCACGCCCCCCGCTGACCAGGAAGTTGATCTTACCGTTCCCGCCGAGGACGAAATTCTGCGATTTCAGCGTTCCCGTTAAGCTGTCACCGCCGGCTTCCTCGTTGAAGCCCCACAAATGATAGCCGCCAGGAATTTTATGCGACGGATTGAAGTAGATCGTGTCCCAGAAAAACTGTTCGTCGCTCACATGGACATCCTGGAAAGCGTCCCCTTCTGTAATCCAGCCTGTTAAGTCTCCTGTGGCAAAATCATGATTAGGCAGATCTGTAATATCGGTGTACACGGAGTTATCCCAGTTATCAGGAACATCGACCGGAGCAGCCGGTTCACCCGTCAAGGCATTCATATTCCATACTTCCATCGACTTGAGAGTAATATCGTTGTCAGCCCAGACCTGTAAGCCCAATGAGTCGTATCTGCCAACGTAGACGCGGGTTGTCAGCTTTTTCTTGTAATTGGCAAAGGCTTCAACAACCGAACGGTCGAGGAAAATATGGAGCTTCAAGTTCTCTCCGTCAAGATCCACGTATCCGCCTTGAATGCCGTCCACACGCACATCCGGATCAACGCTGCTCTTAGTGCGATCTACATTGAAAGTCCCGTTTGTCTTGTCGTAGTAAATCAGGGTTTCCTCCTGGCCGTTATCGGAGCGTCGCACCTTGAGACCAAATTTCTGAGCCTCGCCCGGATCAATTTCCATCACAATCTCCAGCATGTCACCTTTGACATTTTGGATCAATTGATTGGCGGCCTCCAAGTTTTTGTCTGCAAAATCAACCAATTTAGTACCTCGGAGACTCTGCAATTCCTCAATGGGTTCAATGCGCAATTTATCGTGGTCGTCCAGGCTTAGGGAAACTGGCAGTGCCAGATTATGAGCCCATCCGGCTTGATATTCAGCCTGTGGTGTTCTTACATTTTGCACCATGGAGTAAACGACCGTTCTTCCGTCAGGTGTGACCATTCCGCTCTCTGCGGTTAAATAGCCATCACCCACATCCATTTTGGATGGCGACTCCTGGTCAGGTATAAATTTGAAGTTATCCCGGTCCCAGGTGCCAATCCAATAAAAGACCTCAACATCTCTTTGCACATCGTTCGCTGGAGGAACTTGCTCCGGCTTTTCATGGGGATTAATCATGAAAATATACTTTTGCTTGCCCGTACTGTCCTTGCCTAACGGCAATAATACGGGCAGTTCCCATACCGTACCGAGCTCTGGATACTGGCTTCTGTCACTAACGTATAACGGCCCCTTATACTCCCAGTTGTACATATCGTCGGACACATACACTAAAGCTGTGCCGCTGCTGAAGTCCTGTTGGCCGGACGTCACTAGCTGATACCACTTATCTACCTCTTCGTCGTACCATACAAATGGGTCCCGAAACTCGTTATGAATGCCATCCCCGTTCTGCTCCGTTACCGGTTCAGGATATTTCACCCATTGCTCTAAATTGGGATCGGACAAATCCGCCGGAGTCGCCAGCCCAGTTCTTTGGTTCGGGGACAGGGAGTCATTGCCGGCGGTATAAAAGAGCACGGGATTTCTGTCGCGATCATACGCTGCACTGCCTGACCATGCGCCGTCCGGATCAAGGGTGCCCGCTTCGGGGGCAAGAGCAGGCCTCACATTTTCCCAGTGAACCATATCGTCACTAACCCAATGTCCCCAGTGGATTTGATGCCAGAATGGACCTTGCGGGTTATGCTGATAAAATAAATGGTATTTGCCGTTAAAATAAATCGGCGCATGCGCTTCATTCATCCAGTTTTGCGGAGGCATCGCATGGTACTGGGGACGGTGCTGATCACCGTCAAACACACTAGGATCCTCGTCAATGTCACCATTCGGAATTTCTGGAACCATCCCGCCGTGAAGCGCCTTCACATTCTCATACTCAGCAAGAATCTCTTGACCCGTGAGCGCTTTGTTCTGCAGTTTCACTTCATCGATAAGTCCGCTGAACATATTGTAGGAGAACAATCCTGCAAACTCTGCAGATCTATTGTTTTTTCCGATAATCAGCTTTTCCGTAGAAGGTGTAACCGGAACGTTGACAGGAGTTGCCTGAGAAGCTACTTCCTGACCATTTAGGTATAATTTAATGATTCCGTCCTTTTTGTCGAACGTAGCTGCAACGTAATTCCACTTGTATTTTTCGAGCGGATGGTCTTTGACCCATACCTGAATCCACTGGCCGCCGATCCCGACCTGCATCGACCATGTGCCATGCCGATACATGCCAAGTGAGAAGCCTTCCGCATTATCCTGATCGGACTGGTTCACGATAGCAGACAGCTTGTTGCCATCGCCCCATTCATAGCTGCGCGGAGCAACCCAGGCTTCGATCGTTAACGCGTCACTTACAGGAATGGTATCCTTTGCATTGACCTCGATATCATTTGAGTATCCGTCAAACAGCAAGGCACCGCCTTTTACTCCGCGCGGAGTCCATCTTGGATCCTTGGAGGCCATGTATCTGGCGTTGTTAAATACATAGCTCACATCGTGTTGAAGATTGCTTACTTCCTCAAACGCCTTTTTTCCTGCACCTTCATCAAGACTCATGTAGAAAATGGTGCCCGTATTATGAGCTTGAAAAGCGTCAACCGCAATACTGGCTTGATTGGATTGATCGATAACCTTGATATAAAGCCTCTTATTGTAGTGCTTCTGCATTTTCCAGGAAATCTTCTCATTCGCACTGACATCCCCGGTCTTCTCAAGCAACGTGTTAGTGCTGGCATCATATAGTGCGACGTAGGCGTCCTGCGGATTATCGATGCCTACGACAGTGAAGTTAATAGTCCCGGTTCCCTGAAGCTTGAAGGTATTGGAGGTAATCGAACCCTGTCCTTCCAAGGAGGACTTGGCATAGAAGTTCCCTTCTTTACCGGCCATAGCTTCATCAGTCACTTGAAAAGCATTGCCTTCAACGGTCCAGCTCTCTAAATTTCCGGTTTCAAAACTGCGATTCTGGATTTCGGTCGGCATAATGTTATCCGCCATAACTCCTTCTTCCGGTACGAGTTCATTGAAGGTGTTGAAGGCGTCCGCAAAGATTACTCCCCAATCCGCGTGCCCATTATCGACGATCTCCACATACAGCTTCTTGCCGATATACTTGGAGAGATCGGCTTTATATTGCTCCATATTCGCGAGTCTCAGGCCCTGTGCCGGATCAGGGAATCCGGACTCGTTAAATTCGGTGTTGCCGTACCTGGCAATCAAGTCTCCCGTATCCGCATCTATGACGCTTACATACACTTGATCTGTATGCTTGCCACCGCCCAGTCTGAAAGTAATCCAGCCTGTTCCGCCCAGCTCGAAGGTGCTGGAGTGAAGCTTACCTGTCGCTGTCTCGTTATACTTCAAACCGTTTAAATGATAAGTGCCTTCCTGATTGTACGGGATTTGTTCAACCCAATAGGTTGTTTCGTCCGACACACTGTTCGGACCAAACGCTTCGCCTTCCACAACCGTCCAGCCTGTCATATCCCCGGTTTCAAAGCTTGGATTCTCAATTTGATAGCGTTTGAAATCCGGCTTGATATCCGTGGCGGCAATTCCTTCAGCCGGCTCGGATTCATGGTACATGAAGAAGGCGTCTGCAAAGATCACGCCCCAATCCGTGGTTGCGTTGTCGACGATCTCCACGTACAGCTTCTTGCCCAGATATTCGGAAAGATCTGCCTTATATTGCTCCATATTGGCAAGCCGCAGGCCCTGTGCGGGATTCGGGAAACCAACGTCAGCGAAGGCGCTATTGCCATACCGGACAATCACTTGACCCGTCTTGGCTTCCACGATATTTACATATGCTTTGTTTGGATTTTTCGCGCCCCCAAGCTTGAAGCTGATCCAGCCGCTGCCGCCCAGCTCGAAGGTGCTGGAACGAAGCACGCCGGTCGCAGCCTCGTCATGCTTCCAGCCGTTTAGATGATAAGCACCTTCCTGATTGTACGGGATTTGTTCCGCCCACCAAGTAGTTTCGTCCGATACACTGTCCTGACCGAACGCTTGACCTCTGACAACTGTCCAGCCTGACATATCCCCGGTTTCGAAGCTTGGATTCTGGATTTGATAGACTGTATCCGTAACTGACAACCCCTCGTCAGCCTTGGGAATATGATAGACCGCATCCGTAACCGGTAATCCCATGTTCACCTGTGGACTGAATGCTTCCTCAACATCAGCCTTGGATTCGGCTGCGGCCGAGATTCCGGGAGCTGCAAGCTGAAGAACCATCACCCCTATAACCATTCTGGAGATCCATACTTTGCTTCTTTTGCCTTCTCTCATCAACGAGCCTCCTTCGTCATTTCTTATTCATGCAAACATTCATACGTAATTTTGAAATGGCTCTCCGTATACAAGGATGCATAGTCATGAAGTAAGAGAGGCGTGAATGAAGCGTTTCCATCCCGAGGGGTGCTAAGTGGCTTAAGTGTTAGTTACATTACCCGTATGGTATAGTAAGGAGCGCCTAGGCGCTCACGTTACCATATGGATTGCATATCCCATATTTCCATGGACTTAACCAGCGGTTCCCCATCGCCCCAGATCTCAAGTCCCAGAGCATCCTTGCGGCTCGGATACACCCGGGTCGTCAGACTTTTCAATCCGTTGGCATACGCTTCGACCATGGAGCGGTCCAAATAGATGTGCAGCTTCAGATTTTCTCCCAGCAGCTCCAGCTTACCACCCTGAACCCCGCTGCATTTTTCTCCCGGATGTTGTGTCGTTTTTGTCCGGTCGGCCAAGAGCATGGTCTGATTGAGATCATAATACAACAGGGTTTCTTCTTCCCCATCCGGTGATTTGCGAACCTTGATTCCGAATTGGGTAGCACTGCCTGGTTTAATCTCCAGTTGAATCTCAAGCATGTCGCCTTGTACATCCCCCAGCAGCACATTAGCTTCAGCCAATGACTTGTCTTGGAAGGATAGCCGCTTGGTGCCCCGCAGAGATTGAAGCTCCTGAATCGGTTCTATTCCCAATCGCCCGTCATCTCTTAAATACACGCTTAACGGCAAACCTCCGTTATGAGCCCAGCCCGATTTATATTCCAGCTCGGACGTACGGTCACCTTGGGCAATTGTGAATACAATATTTCTGCCAGTTTTCGGATCTACCATACCGCTTGGGCCGGTAAAATGGAAATCGCCGACGTCAATCAATTGCGGCTCCTCTTGATCTGGAAGGAACGATAGATTTTGCTTGTCAAGCTGCCCCATCCAATAGAACACCTCGACATCAGCTCCCTTTCCCACAGGGCTGACCAGCAGGAGATACTTGCTCACACCTTGCTTGTCACTGCCCAGAGGAAGAAATACAGGGAGCTCCCAGATAGGCCCAAGATAAGGGAACTTCTGAATATCTGCTTCAAAAAATGGCCCTTTGTACGTCCAATTCAGCATATCCTGCGAGGCAAACGCCAATGCTGCTCCGCCTCCGCCTTCGATCCCGGACCCAACCAGAGCATACCAGCCGTCATCATCCTTCCACACAAAAGGATCACGGAAATCTCCGAATGCACCGATCCCCTTCTTCTGTACAATGAGCAGCTCCGGATGTTTGACCCATTGAACCAGATCCGGGTCCTTATCCCGGGAATAGGTGCTGCGGGCGAGCGCCACACTCTGATTCGGCGATGCACTGTCATTGGCAGCTGTAAAGAACAAAACAGGCAGGCCGTCTGCATCATAGGTGGCGCTTCCTGACCAAGCCCCGTCGGGTGATAGTTGATCCTTCTCGGGTGCCAAGGCCACGGGCAGATCACGCCAATGCACCAAGTCTTTACTTACCCAATGTCCCCAATGAATCTGATGAAAGAACGGCCCAAGCGGGTTATGCTGATAGAACAAGTGATATTGCCCGTCAAAATAGATCGGCGCATGGGGCTCGTTCATCCAATGGGCCGGCGGGCTGACATGATATTGCGGTCTGTGCCGGTCCGCCAGCAGAGGCGTTCGGTCGAGCTTGATATCATCGTACTTTAATTGCGGCTGCACTCCTCCGTGGGAATCCAGCACTTGCCGATATGAAGCGGCCACCTCTTCCGCGCTTAGGGCACCATTATAAATCTTGAGTTCATCGAGCATACCACTGAACATGTGAAGACTGAACACTTCCGCCAGAAGGGTGCTGTGATTATTCTTGCCGATGAGCACATCCGTGTCCGCAGCTTCAGCCAGGCGGGAACCGCGTGGCAGGTCAGCCGAAGCGATTTCACTGCCGTTCAAATACAGTTTGATTTCGCCTTGCTCCCCATCGAACACGGCATTTACATAAGACCATTCATTTTTGGGAAGTTCATAGCCTTCAGGAGACCACAGCTCTTTCCAGTCCCCTCCTTCCAGTCCGACTTGGAAGGACCAGGAGCCGTGACGAAACATGCCGAGCAGATACCCCTGCTTGCGATCCACGTTGTAGCGGTTCACAAGGGCGGCCAGTTTGCCCCCTTCCCCCCATTCATAGGAACGGGGTGCTACCCATACTCCGATGCTTAGGGAAGAAAGATATTGCGGCCCGCCATTAGTATCTCCCTCGTTGACCGGATGGGCAATATAAGTCGAGTACCCGTCGAACAGGAGCCCGTTTCCCATTGCTCCTTGTCTCCACTGCGGAGGACAGGGTTCGGTAAACTCCGCTTGGTTAAATACATACTGAATGTCATCCTCGACCTGGGATACGCTCTCGAGAGCGCTTGCTCCAGCCCCTTCATCAAAGGCCCAGTACATCATTAGCCCGTGATTATCGATGATTTTGCTCATACATTAACCCTCCTTGATATCTGCTCTGTGCAGCCTTCGGGCTTATGAATGGAACTAAGCGTATGGATATGAAGCGAGTTCAGTTCAGCTCTCCCTGACTCCGTGCTTATCCAAACATTGTCGATCGGGTCATCCGGGAAAATTTGATCTGTCAGCGCAACCAGCCCGTCATTCGCAAACACTTCAACCGCGCTGCGGTCCAGCCAGATACGCAACTTAATGCCCCCATTCTCCGGAACAACTCTAGCGCCATGCTTGCATGCAAATGACGGGTTGAAATCAGTCAGACCCGATTTGGACCGGTCGATGAAAAGCCATTCGCGCACAGGGTCATATCCGATAATGGTCGCAGTCTGCCCGGAGGACTTCAATTGGATATGAACCTCGTCTCCGGAGCGGATATCGATGTTCGCTTCAATCTCCAGCAGATCCTCATTAGTCTTGTGAATAAAAGAGACCTCAGGTGTAACCGCTACATCACTCCAGGAGTGTGATTCTTTCCGCAGCTGCTCTACTTCCTGGACAGGCATTTGAGTAAGAACTACACTGCCATTCCGGCTGGTCAGCGACAACACGCGGGGAAGAGTCGCTGCACCCCGCCAGGAAGCAGTAGGCGCCTGGTTGGCATACCTCCAGTTGTTCATCCATCCGATGATCACGCGCCGTCCGTCCTCTTCCGGAATGTCCGACCAAGACACTGCCGCGTAATTATCCCGTCCCTCATCCAGCCACAGCACCGTATCGGGAGCATTATCATTTACAAATTCCCAGCCATCAAAGCTTCCGATGTAATATTGGGTTTTGGAGCCTTCTGGATAATCCGGATTGTCTCCGATACTGACGATCAATACCCACCTTTTCTGATTGGATCCATCTATTGATAATTCAAATAAATCCGGACATTCCCACACACCGTAATGTGAACCATCCGACTTCCCGAATTCGCTGGCAAAATCCCAATCCTTCAAGTTAGCAGATCGATAAAAACGGATATGATCGCCACACGCAAGTACCATTACCCAGACGCCGGCTTCCTCCATCCAGAAGACTTTGGGATCACGAAAGTCGGTGATTTCGACATCGGACAGGATCGGATTTCCCGTGTAAAACGTCCAGCTTCTGCCTTTATCCTTACTGTACGCCAAGCTTTGGCGCTGCCTCGGTCTGTCTGAATCCGGGTATATATCCGCATGGGTGAATATGGCCACCAAGCCGGACCCGCCTTCAAAGAATCCGCTGGTATCTTTCCAATCCACAACTGCGCTCCCGGAGAAAATGGCACCGTTATGATCCGGTGACATGGCAACAGGAAGTGTTTCCCAGTTCACCAAATCCTTGCTCATCGCATGTCCCCAGTGCATAGGACCCCATACGGTGCTTTCTGGATGGTGCTGGTACAACAAATGGTACTCCCCTTCAAAGTAAACCATACCGTTCGGATCATTCATCCACATTGCCGGTGGTGAGTAATGGAATTGCGGTCTGTAGGATTCTATGAACAAATCTGTGCCCGTTGATTGAATTTGTTTATTAATCTCCTTATAGGTTGGAATGGCCGGAATGGCTCCCTTTTGTGTCGTTACCAAAGCACCCACCGCGTTGGCGAAGCGGACAATAGGGATCCAGTCCTGATCCCTGATCTGGTCGATACTGCCCCCTCTCTCAAGCAGCTGATAGAGGAACCCGCCCAGGAATGCATCTCCCGCTCCGGTGGTGTCAACGGTTTGAACTTTGAACCCTGGCACATCAGCCCATTTAGAGCCGGAGCCGTACCGAACGAAGCACCCTTTTTCAGCCTTGGTCACCAGGATCACTTTCACCTTGAATTGTGTCTGAATTTGATGGGTACCCTCTTCCAAATCCGTGAGACCGGTAATAAACTCAAGTTCCTCTTCCGAGATTTTAACAATATCCGCAAGAGCAAGCCCTTCTTTGATCTTGATTTTCGCCTGCTCCAAATCCTTCCAAAGCGCAGGTCTCAGATTGGGATCAAATGAAATGAGAGCTCCATTCTCTTTCGCCTGGGTACACGCTTTTAGGGTTGCACTCGCAGAAGGCTCATGAGTCATAGATACGGAGCCGAAATGAAAGATTTTCGTATCTTTGATCTGTTCCAGGTCAATATCATCAATTCCCAGAAGCATATCAGCACCAGGGTTGCGGTAGAAGCTGAATGTACGGTCGCCGTCTTCTTTCAGATGGACAAAAGCCAGCGTTGTATTGGCTTGTTTTTCCTTCACCAAACCCTTTGTATCCACACCATTTTCCCGCAAAACCCGGGTAAGATATTCCCCAAATTGGTCTTCACCGATTTTACCGATAATTGCCGTGGATCTTCCAAGCTTGGACAACACCACAACCACATTCGCAGGGGCGCCGCCAGGATTGCATTCAAATAGCTGCTCCCCCTTTTCGGACAAGCCTGCAGGAGTAAAATCAATCAGTACTTCACCTATTGCTGTTATATCAACCATATGGTTTCTCCACCCCTAGTCCATCATTTATATATAGGATTCTAATCCGAAAAACATATGTAGCAAGCCGATTGAAGGCATCTCATTCAGGCTTGCTACATGCCTTACCTATCAAATTTTATTTCAGGGCTGCGAGATAACGGTCATACCCCTCTTGATATATCTTCATCAAATCGTCCAACCGCATATCTTTAAGCGAGGCCAGGTAATCGCTCCACTCGGAATCAGAAACCCCTTTCAACATGAATTTAGCGCGCATGGAGTTCGTATAAGTTTGTATCTCTGGTTTCAGCTTTTCAATAGTCTTCAACTCGTCTTCTGTAAAGAAGATATTCGGGTATTTCTCCTTCTGCATTTGCGGTACAAAAATATTTTTGATATCATCCAGTCTTTGCTGTGCCCGTGCTTCCGGAGGTGCAATGTTTTCGAAGTCTTCACCAGTGAATACACCGCCTCCACCAAGTGATACTTTTTGACGGAACTCACCCGGATTGCTGATATCAGACTTCTGTATCAGCTTGCCATCGGCAGATTTCTCAAACCATTCGCCAATAGGGCCCCAACGGACTTCGGCTGTGGTTTCCGGTTTGTACAACAAATCCAGCCATGCAGCAATCAATGCCGGATTTTTTGCTTCTTTCGTGATAACAGAACCTCCTCTAGAAAGTGCGGAACCACTGTTCCATTTGACAACCATATCTTTAAACGGAGGGACGATCGGATAATGTTTGTCACGTTCAGGACCCACTACGTCCGTATGATCCCACCAGAGAAAAGAGCCTAGGGTTTCCTTCTCCGACTTCCCTTTTGCATAATATTGTGTATATTCTTGGGTGAAGGATTCCGGATCAACAAGCCCCTCTTTCACCCATTTCGCGATCTCGTTTACAGCATCTTTGTATCCATCTTGAATAGCTGCGTAGGAAACCTTGCCATTGTCCACATTTAAATGTTCAGCGTAGGCGTTGTTAGCAGGTTGATAGGTTTTGTCTGGTACACCGAAGGCTCCGAACAGATAACCGATATCTCCCGTCCAGAATGCATTGACGAAGGATAATGGAATTTCATCTGCTTTTCCGTTGCCATTCGGATCTTTGGTTTTAAAGGCAAGCAATACATCATGATATTCCTGCAGAGTGGTTGGCATTTTCAGCCCCAGCTTTTTCAGCCAATCCTCATTTATATAGAGGAAATCCGGATTAGCACCAATCTCTTCTTGTCCGGTGCCTAACTCCTCACCCGCAGGAAGGGAATAAATATTGCCGTCTGGGGCAGTAGCAATGGCTTTGATATCGGGTCTCTTGTCGAACAATGCTTTCAAGTTAGGCATGTGTTTGTCAATCAGATCATTTAGAGGTATAATGGTGCCGTCCTCACCGTATTTCATCAGCTCTGTATCTGTGAACCCGGCTCCGAAGAACATTTCAGGCAAGTCGCCACTTGCTATGAGCAGATTCTTCTTCTCGTTGTAATCTGTCTCGACAATGGTATTCCAATCGATATGAACATTTGACATTTCCTCAAGTTTTTTAGCCATGGTCATTTCGTTATAATCGCTTGGCGCCAGCGGAGCTCTGCGTGCAACCACCTTTAAGGTGGTTTTTTCTTTCAGCGGAAACTGAATGGATGCATTGTCATCCGCTTGATTTCCGCTATTCTCTGTATTCGTACCTGTCTTACCATTGTTGCTTTCATTGTTACTGTTACATGCCGTAGCAAACACGGAAACGGCCATCATTGCTGCCAATAGACCCACAGCTTTTCTGTTCATTCTTCTTAACCTCCCTGTTAAATCTGCTCATTTCATACTTCTTGATTTGGGATTAGCCAGTCCCATTCTAATCCAGCTTCACAACACCTCCTTAACGAATATCTGACAAGCTAGGTCTCATCCTTTCACCGAACCCACCATTACTCCTTTGACAAAATATCTTTGCAAGAACGGGTATAAGGCTAGCAGCGGAACTGCGGAAACGATAATAACTCCGAACTTGATCAATTCCGTCACACGCTGTTTGGCCAGCATGTTATCAATATCCATAAGCATATTCCCGGATGGTTGGCTTTGGATTAGAATGTTCCGAAGAACCAGTTGCAACGGAAACTTATCACCATCACTCAAGTAGATTAGAGCATCGAAGAATCCGTTCCATTGGCGTACGACAGCGAAGAGGACAAGAACTGCAATAATCGGTTTAGATAAGGGAAGGACAATGCTCCATAAATATCTAAGATTCCTCGCTCCATCAATGGCGGCTGCCTCTCTCAGCTCTTCAGGCAATTCCTCGAAGAAGGTTTTTGCAATGATAATCAGGAATGCATCCATTGCACCAGGGAGAATGACTGCCCACATCGAGTTCATCAAATGCAGATCCTTTACAACCAGATAAGTAGGAATAATGCCGCCATTAAAGAACATTGTAATGATGAAAAAGGTCATAATTGCGTTTCTGCCGTAAAAATCTTTCCTCGAAAGCGGATAAGCCGCCATAATGACGAGAGCTGTGCTGACAAATCCATTCAGCACCGCGTAAAGAATGGAATTCTTATAGCCGTTCCATATTGAACTGTCGCTGAAAATTCTTTTATATCCGTCAAAGGTTATATTTTGCGGTAATAACCATACATCACCGGAATAAATCTTGTTCGGGTCACTGATGGAAGCGATCACTATAAAATATAAGGGATACAGAATCATTAAAGTGAAGCAGCCTAAAAACAAATAATTGATTATATCAAATGCCAGATCCGATTTCGTTTTTCTCTTTAACATGGTTTCTCTCCTCCTCTTAGCAAGCGTTCTTCACGCCTAAAACAAGCCCTTGCCGCTTATTTTTTTAGTTGTTTTATTCACAATGACCAGTAGTATTAGGTTTATCACGGAGTTAAACAGTCCGATTGCAGCCGAAAAGCTGTATTCCGCTCGCTGAATCCCCACCTTGTATACATAAGTCGGAATAATTTCGGAGGTAGCGACATTCAAATCAGTCTGCATAAGAAATGCCTTTTCAAACCCGACGTTCATTAGATTTCCTACAGCCATGATGAACAAAACAATAATGGTAGGAGCAATACCCGGTAAATCAATATGACGAATTCGATGCCACTTGGAAGCACCATCCATAACAGCCGCTTCATGCAAATGGGGGTCGATCCCTGCTAGGGCAGCCAAATATATAACTGACGCAAATCCGGTTTCCTGCCAAACGGATGAGAATATGTACAGAGGCCTGAACCATTTCTCCTCGCCCATAAACATAATCGGTTCGCCGCCGAAGGCGGTTACAATATGATTAACCAACCCGCTGGTAGGGGACAGGAAGATGAACAGCATTCCGACCAATACGACAGTTGAAATGAAATACGGGGCGTAAATCGCAGTTTGAATGAACTTTTTCATCTTCTGCTGTCTCAATTGATTCAGCATAATGGCTACAATAATGGGGAAGGGAAAAACTATAGCCAAATTGAGCAAGCTTAGCAAAATAGTATTTCCTACGATTTGCTTAAAATTGTACGATTCAAAAAAGCGTTGAAAATGTTCTAACCCTACCCACTCACTGCCCCAAACCCCTTTGGAAGCTACAAAGTCTTTAAAAGCGATTTGTACCCCATACATAGGCCAATACTTAAAAACTGTAAAATAGGCTATTGGGATTAAAATCAATAAATACAATTCATAATTCTTTTTCATTTTCCCAAGCATGTATTTTCCTCCATCTCCAAGGTAAACGATTACGTAATAGAAAAGAGCTTTTACTATAATTTTGTAAGCTCCCCCGCTCCAAATGGTAAAGTTGACATGTGCTCCGATTATTTAAAATAAACGAACTTGTTTTTAGTATAGCCACACTTGCCAAAACCCTGATTACAAAGACGAGTAATCGTTTACGTAATCGTTTTTATACAATTGATTTTATTTGTTTTTGATAGCGTTGTCAATAAATTTTCTTCCCCTTGAAGTTCTTCTTCCGATTGCTCAATATTTGGTTCATTCAATGAAAAACGGTCAGGGAATAGCTCCCTGTTCGGTTTATTTATAAAACCTTTGGCCGCAGCTTCAACTTTAGGTGATAGATCCCATAAGGCATCATTAACAAAGCAGCAAGCACACTAACCATTATCCGTATCCCTTTAATATTTTCCACCAATACTTGGCAATGAACTTTTAATCGTTTCCCTTCAAGCATTAAAAATTGAATTTACCATAATAAATGTACTATGCGGTATACATCACCCCCTCTCAGATTGAATTACAGCAAAGAAAATAATGCAATGGTAACGCTTACATTACCTTTATAAAAAAACTCTTTACACTGAGGAGAAAACACCTGTTAAGAAATCTCCTGATAGCGAAAGAGTTAATTGTTTGCGTAATCGTTTACTTTATTTTCAAAAAAAAGTCAGAGCGATTGTCTGACCAGGAAATTGGCTTTTAAGCGATGTTCCTCTTTTCCAGAAGTGCCGTCCTCAATTCTCTGTAATATCACTTCGGCAGTTTTTACACCAAGCTGGAACGATGGCTGTTGGATAACGGTTAACGGGGGATGAGTGACCCGGGTCCACTGAAAATCATCAAAGCCAACAACGGCTAACTGGTCCGGTATACGAATCGAATGGTCTTGCAGATACGTCATCGCGCCCATTGCCATCACATTATCCGTTACAAAAATAGCTGTTGGATTCATCTCCAGCAGATCCCCCATGTTTCTGTATCCGTTCTCAAAGCTCACATCTCCAAAGCGAATCAATGAATCATCCAATTTAAGACCTGCGCTCACCAACGTTTCAGAATACCCCTCATACCGTTCAATCGTTGTCGTAACCGAAAGGGGGCCGGATAGAAAAGCAATTTTTTGGTGGCCTTTGTCCAGAATCTTTTGCATTGCTTCCTTAGTCGCACTTTTGTTGTCAATGAGTACGGAATCTCGTTCACACTGATTAGGGACTCTATCAATATAGACCACTGGATAATCTCCAAACAAACGCTCGTAATCGCAATCCCTGCTGGCCGGAGCCACGATCAGTCCGTCAATCATTTGTGAATCAAACATCCCGATTTCTTTATTTTCCACTTCCACATTGTCACTGGAGTCATTCAAGATCAGGTGATAGCCCCTTTGTTTCAATACGCTTTGAACTCCGGCTGCTACCGACATAAAGTAAAAGTTGGAAGTTTCTGAAGCAAGGATCGGTGCAAGAAACGCAATAATATACGACTTGCGGCTGCGCAATGAGCGGGCTACCGAATTGATTCGAAAGTTCAACTCATTCATTGCAAGATTCACTTTCTGTTTCGTCTCATTGGATACAAACCGCGTTCCGTTAATGACATGGGAAACAGTAGCTGTAGATACATTAGCCCTTAAAGCCACATCTTTGATACTGACATTCTTTTTTTCAGTCATCTACATTACACCTGTCTCGTTTCGCATTAAGCATATCCGATACCTCAATTGTTATTCCCACTGTGTTCATTGAAGTAAACGATTACTTACTATATAATATATTTTCACTAGAAGCTTTTGTCAAATATTATTGTCATTCGGGTGATTTGATGACTGTGCTAGGTCATTGCTAACCCAATGGCCCCAATGAAGCGTATGCAAATACGGGCCATGCGGATCATGCCTATTAAAGTAGATTGGCGCGTGCGGTTCGTTCATCCAATGTTGCGGAGGACTGATATGGTATTGCGGACGGTGCTTGTCGTTTACAAGCAAGCGGTGGTCCAGTTTGATATCATCGTACGGAATCGCCGGAATCAGCCCCCCGTAAGGAGTCACATATTCCCGGTATGAATGTCTCACTTCCTCTGCGAAAGACTCTATTGTATATTTATAATTCATCAACCATGCCCCTGAACATATTAAGCACATACGGTGTATCGCACACAAGTATGGACGAATATGAGCAGCGACTAAAACAAAAAAGCAACTCATCCGCAGACAAGTCGCTTC
Source organism: Paenibacillus sp. FSL L8-0340 (assembly GCF_038593145.1). Taxonomy (NCBI): domain Bacteria; kingdom Bacillati; phylum Bacillota; class Bacilli; order Caryophanales; family Paenibacillaceae; genus Paenibacillus; species Paenibacillus sp. FSL L8-0340. The sequence goes on along the minus strand of NZ_CP151967.1, from coordinate 1,632,107 downwards.
CTATACACTCTATTGTTATCAGTACTACCTTGTAGCTTGTGATCTCACCGCTTCGCCTTATAAAACTCATGATAAAGCTTCATCAGCGCTCTCTTCTCAATCCGCGACACATAACTCCGCGAGATCCCCAGATCCTTCGCAATCTCCCGCTGCGTCCGCTCCTCCCCGCCGGTATCCAGCCCGAAGCGGCCGACGACGACTTCCTTCTCACGTTCATCCAATATATCAAGGTTGCGATAGATCTTGCTCTTCTCGATTTTAAGGTCGACTTCCTTAATAACATCATCTGCCTCGGAACCGAGGATATCAATCAGGGTAATTTCATTACCTTCTTTGTCAGTCCCAATCGGATCGTGAAGGGATACATCCTTCCGGGTCTTTTTAAGTGAACGGAGATGCATCAGGATTTCGTTTTCAATACAGCGGGCTGCAAAGGTCGCGAGCTTCGTGCCCTTGTTCGGACGGTAACTTTCAATGGCCTTGATCAGTCCGATCGTGCCGATGGAGATGAGATCCTCCATATCTTCCCCTGTATTGTCGAATTTTTTGAGGTTGTGGACACGAAACGATGTCAAAAAATAAACCAATTACGATCGTTCCCGATTCGAATTGGTTTATTTTCGCGTTTTATATTTAATTTGTAGCTTCCGATTGATTTCTTGTGTCCATTCAGGCAGTTCATTTAAATAATATTTTATCCCGCTTTTATCCGCTTCAAGAATAAATTCCCCATCAGCTCTACTATTATCAATAACAATTAATTGATCAATCAGGTCTAAGTGAGATAACAGATTATTCATACTTGTTACATTGCGTCTAACAATATCCTCGGTTTCAATATGATGACCACCGTTTTTCACGCGCAAAGCAACACGTTCAATATTTAGCCGAACATCCCCTAGCCCCACATAAAACATAATAATTTCAAAGCCTTGTTCCTTTGCATCTCTCATTTGCCTTACAACGTTACCACCGGCTAAAGTAGTTTCCACGGTGAAGTCCCACTTATTCCGGATACATTCCCTGGCTATTCTTATGGCTTCTTTTCCAGCAGATACTTTACTCTTTTCAGGATGCCCATTATTAATTTTACGGGCCAGTGCATCCGGGTCAATATTTACACTTACCCCAAGCCTGTCAACGATCAAGTTGCGGATTGTGCTCTTGCCACTTCCATTATTACCGGCAAACACAAACATCGTTGCAACTGTCTCATTCATGGGTAAAGTCCTGTTCATTCATTTTCTCGATCTTACCCGTGCTATATTCTTTAACGATTTGCCCCTCAGTTGTCTTATATACTATATATGTCCCATTTGCTTTAGCATCCAATTTCGCACGATCACCTGTTAATCGAATCAATTTAGCAAGGTCCTGTGTAAGATTCATCATTATACATACACCTCATTTCCCACTTATAGTTCGAGTATACCACAGTACAGTACATTTTATATTAGCTTAAGTCTGTATGCCCGTCACTTTACTCTGCGGTACAGTAGGATCATGATGCACAATACAAAATACATTTGTATTTTTCAAGCTATTTGTACAAGTATATTAGAAAGCAAAAGTCTCTTTGATGATTTCCTACGCTTGTTCATGATACAGAAACGCAAATAACCTGTAGGATTGAGAAATTAATATCTCATCCCTACAGGTTATTATTCTAAATTCCAAGTTATCTTTTCGCCTTATAAAACTCATGATATGGCTTCATCAGCGCCCGTTTCTCAATCCGCGACACATAACTCCGGCTGATGCCAAGTTCTTTGGCTATCTCCCGCTGCGTCCGTTCTTCACCGCCAGTGTCCAGGCCGAAGCGGCCGACGACGACTTCCTTCTCCCTCTCGTCCAAAATGTCGAGGTTGCGGTTGATTTTGTTCTTCTCGATCTTCAGATCGACCTCTTTAATGACATCATCCGTCTCGGAGCCAAGGATATCTATAAGTGTGAATTTTTTTGGAATTATGGACACGATACGATGTCAAAAAGAGGACGATCCTTATTCATTCCCCATCGTACTGATATCGATTACAAACCGGTAACGGACGTCTGAAGCGAGTACACGCTCCCAGGCTTCATCAATCCGGTCGGCAGAAATAACCTCGATCTCAGATGCAATATTGTGTTCAGCACAGAAATTAAGCATTTCCTGCGTTTCACGGATTCCGCCAATCATTGATCCGGCAAACGAGCGGCGGTGGCCGATCAGCGAGAATACGTTAACTGCCAATGGATCAGCGGGTGCACCGACATTGACTAATGTACCATCCAGCGCCAGAAGCGAAAGATAGGCATCAATATTAATCTGCGCACTTACTGTATTTACGATCAGGTCGAACGAACCGGCAAGCTGCTTAAATGTCTCCGGATCGCTAGTCGCATAATAATGGTCCGCCCCTAATTGCAGACCGTCTTCCTTCTTTTTCAGTGACTGTGATAAAACAGTAACCTCAGCCCCCATGGCATGAGCGATCTTCACAGCCATGTGTCCAAGTCCGCCAAGACCCACCACAGCTACTTTTTTGCCTGGAGCGGCCCCCCAATGGCGCAGCGGTGAATAGGTTGTGATTCCGGCACACAAAAGTGGTGCGGCAGCATCAAGCGGAATAGCGTCAGGAATCCGGACCACGAAGTCTTCTGTTACAACAATGTGAGTGGAATACCCGCCCTGGGTATAGTGCCCGTACCGGTCGATAGCTCCATAAGTGCCTGTACTTCCATTAAGGCAATATTGCTCCTCACCTTTATGGCAATTGCTGCACTCTCCGCAGGAGTCAACCAAGCACCCTACCCCTACCCGGTCACCTACTGAATACTTTGTGACTTCGGAACCGACCTGGCTAACAATTCCGGCGATCTCATGCCCTGGAACGAGTGGATAGGTGACCGGCCCCCACTCCCCGCGGGCTGTATGAATGTCCGAGTGGCAGATCCCAGCGTACTTAATCTCAATAAGAACATCGTGCGGCTGAAGATTCCGGCGCTCAATGGTGGTTAGCTTGAACGGACCTTCCTGGCTGAATGTAGCGCGTGCATTAACTTTTATCATAGTGTAACCTCTCTTCTAGTTAATATTAAAATCTGTAACACCGACTTTACAAAACATATGTTATTACTTAAAGTTAACTCTAAGTCAAGCAAAAAATACAATTGAGACTGGAGATACATAATGAAGACATACTCCATAAGTGAAGTTGCAGAACACTTTAACATGACACCACATACCCTGCGTTACTATGACAAGGAAGGTCTTATGCCCTTTATAGAAAGGACCTCCAGCGGGAAACGCGTTTTCAAGGAATCGGATATGGACGCTTTAAAAGTCATTGAATGCTTGAAGTCATCCGGGATGCCGATTAAGGAAATTAAACATTTTATTGAGTGGTGCTCTGAGGGGGATTCCACCTTGCAGCAAAGATATGACATGTTCCTTGAGCGGAAAGCTTCCGTAGAAGCACAGATGGAAGAATTAAAAAAAACGATGGAAGTCATAGAACATAAATGTTTATATTACAAGACCGCCTTGGATAGCGGTACGGAAGATGTTCATAAAAACAATAAAATAAAAAGTTCATCCGCTCATTAATCCGAAAGGAATAAGTGTTCGTTTATTTATCTGTTCTAAATTGACACTGATGCCCATAACTCGACCGCTATTGAAGGGCATACCAGCTTGTTAAATCCAGTCCATTTAAAGAGGTTGGGAGGTATAAAGATGCCAAAAACGATATTAGTTGTAGACGACGATGAAGAAATCGTAAAACTCATCACAAAGAGTTTAAGGTACGAGCAATTTGCAATAATTTCGGCATGTTCCGGGAAAAAGCCTTATCTGCATTGGAAGAAAACCACATTGATTTCATCGTTCTTGATATAGTGATGCCTGATATGGATGGACTTGATGTCTGCAGAAGTATCCGAAAATCTTATAATGTTCCAATTTTGTTTTTAAGTGCGCGTGATAAGGACATTGACAAAATCGTCGGGCTTGAAATAGGAGCAGACGATTACATGACCAAACCTTTCAGTATTCGGGAGCTTGCCTCCAGGATAAAGGCCCACTTCAGAAAAGTGGACAGGCTGTTTAAAGAGTGGGATGAACTTAGTACCAGTAACGAAAAGGCGGATGCTCCGCTCATTTTGAACGATAAGACGTTTGAAGCATTCCTGCATAGCAGGAAGCTCGACTTATCAACGAAGGAATTTCAAATTTTGTCTATTCTTATGCGTCACCCCAATCATGTATTGACTCGTGAGCAGATATATCAAAACGTCTGGGGAGACGAATACGGAGAAATAAATACCGTAACGGTCCATATAAAAAATATCCGTAAGAAACTTGGTCCTGAATATGACTTTATTAAAACCATATGGGGCATAGGATATAAATACACGGAAAGAGAGCAATAGTATGAAACTGAAAATAAAAATTCCTCTCTTATTCCTGCTGATGCTTATAATTTTTATGTTTTCAATTGGAATGTACCTGAAGCTTGTCTTTGCAGTATATTCCCCTATACGCAGTTCATTGCTGGACTCACGATATATTGCATTGCTCCTGCCCATATTTGGCATTGCCTTTTTCATATTTATTATTCTGATTATCTATATTCATTTTTGCATAGAGAAACCCATTCAGCTTCTGAATACCAGGCTGGAAGAAGTAAATATTGTACATCCAATGCCTCCGCTAGCTTTGAGGAATAATGACGAGATCGGAGAACTTTATAAGCACTTCAATAAGATGGAGCATAGGCTTCAACTCGCCCACAGAGAGCAAACCGATATGATTGCCGCTATCGCCCACGACTTGAAAACACCCCTGACCTCTATTAACGGTTTTACTGAACTGCTGGCTGCACACAAGGACTTACCAGAAACTGAAAAGCAGGAATATTATGAATTGATTCAAAGGAAGTCAGAATATATGGTCGAACTCATCAATGATTTCTCCAGCTTCACCAAAGAAAAACTGGAGTTGGAATCCATGGTAGCTAAACCTGTAAATGCATCAAAATTATTCGAAAAAATTGCCCTTGAATATGAGTACGAGCTGGCGGGACTTGACAACGAGCTTACTTGCCGCCACTCATTCACGGACAATATATTACTAATGGTCAATGAACCGATGATCCGTCGGGTTTTCGGCAACCTCTTTAGCAATGCTGTAAGATATGGAGGGAAGAATAAGCTGAAAGTGTATATGACCGGATACCCGCTAGGACATTATGCCTATTTCCAAATCGAGGATAATGGGATTGGAGTGCCGGATAAGGATATTTCTTCTCTGTTCCTCAAATTTTTCACTGTGGATAAATCGCGGCAAATCCAAAAGGGCGGGCTGGGGCTGGGTCTAGCAAGCTGTAAATCCATTATTGAACATCACGGTGGCGAAATTGTTGCCTACCCTTCCGAATATGGCGGTTTGGGGATAAGATTTAGCCTTCCCCGGGCGGCACAGCGCTGACCTTATTTTTGCACACATATTCTTTTACAACAAAGTTAAAGGCTGCTGCCACACACACCCGGGAAGCTGCCTTTTTTGTTTTTTCAGCGGTTTATAGTTTTTTATATTCTCTTTATAAACATTTATTTTTCTTTTAAAGAAGCTTTATCTTTGTGTTGTAAAAATTACTTGTAGTAAAAAAACTACAATCACTAGAACTGGAAAAGGAGAATGCTACAATGTCAATTGAGTTCAGCCGTTGGCCCAATAACTACATGATGTCATACCAAGTCACCAAAGCTTTGGGTATGGCAAGCCTAGGTGCTACGGACGTCACCGAGATCTACGAGGCCTGCAAAAAAATCGACCCCGATGATAAGGATACGTGGCACAGGGAATGGCTCATAACCGCCCAGGCACTGGAAAGACACGGCAAGGAGGCCGAAACAGCTGGAAACTGGTATACAGCACGAAACTGCTACATTCGCGCCTGCAATTACTACAGAATCGCAGAGTATGCGGTGATGGATGATGACATCGAGAAAATCCGTATCTTTAAGAAGGTAAATGAACTCTTCGAAGCTGCCGGAAAGTACTTCGATGTCCGCCCGGAGAAGATTGAGGTTGATTACGAGGATGTCAAGCTGGAGGGGTACTTCTTTTCCCCTTCCTGGATAAAAGGTCCAAAGCCGACTCTTTTTGCTCTTAACGGTGGCGATGAGTGGTCAATTGAAAATTATTTCTGGCTAGGTCCCGCCTTCATTTCGTGTGGATATAACTTTCTGGTCTATGACCAGCCTGGCACCGGCCTCTCGCTGTACGAAAAAGGAAAGGGGAGACGGGCGGATAGTGAGGCTTTCCATTCCCGGGCAATCGACTTTCTTCTAACACGGCCGGAAGTCGATCCCGATAAGATTATCGTGCACGGGGAGAGTTTTGCGGCTTACGACTCGCTGCGATTCGCTTCGTTCGATCACAGGATTGCTGCCGTCATCTCCGACGGCGGTACGCACGCCTTTGACTGGGGTGCCATGCTTAATTGGATGCCGCCGAGTCTGGCCGCACACGGAATGAGAATTCTAGGGGCAAAAAGCTTGGAGGATTTTGCGGGGAATCCGCGTTTTGCCTATGATCTTGAGGGCGTGCTCCACCAGATAGAATGTCCGCTTCTTGTAATGCACGGAGCGGAAGAGATATTGGTTCAGCCAAATCCCCTGACACAAGCCTTGAAGAATTACGAGCAAGCGGGTTCAAAAAACAAGACGTTCTACCCGATAGAAGATAGACGACTTGGCGGATTAGAACACTGTCAGGTAGACAACATCAACGTGCTGCATGAGGTAGTGCTGAATTGGCTCTGCTCAATTGGGCTTGGGCCAGCCTCGCCTCGCTTAAGCGATGGCCAGGACATCATAAAGTAGATTTATTGAAAGATTTCTGATTGAGCTTGTTCAGGAGTGTCGTACTCAGAATCCTGAATAAGCTCTCTCTTTATGGAGGAGTTGAAAAAATGGCAGAACGCCCGCCATACAAATTGAGGGAGTGCACAAAAATTTGGCGACTATATCGCATTGAACAATCTTTCGCTGGAGGTATATGAAGTTCAGGAGACAATAGACGGCTATATTAAACTAACCGATGACCACGCAGCGGATCTCCACCAGGCAAATGTTCCGACTATTCCGGCTATTCCCGTAGACGCAAGAATGAAGGTTATGAACACGATACGATGTCATTTTAGATACATAAAAAGTCAAACGAAATGTTTAACCGAGAGCAAGGAAACTACTTCGCAAATTAAACATGTAACAAACAGCGCGTAATCTTTCTTATGCGTTGTTTCTATTATGAAAACTAGTAATTTGAAAGAAGTAGATATCAAGTTTTGGGTCCTCAATATGCCATAAATAAGAATATCCAGAAAATATCCAGTTCCACTTTCTTAAAATGGTGTTCTGTCAGAGAACTGAAACCTAGATTTCCATTATAAGTATTCTCCTATTCTTATCACGCTGTTTTCCCCAGATAAGAACGCCACCTTTCCGCCCATGCCTGCCCAAGTTTAAGGGCTATAGCCGTCTCAAATTGAATTCGTGTCCCTCTTCCGACTTCCTTCAGATTCCACCTCACGATGGACAACCTTGTCCTTGGCTAATGTTAGGCGCTCGCCAGCCTCCGTTCGGGACTTTCACCCTAGAGATGACGCCCATGCTGGGCGTACTAACAAAAAAGCAACTTCCCTATTGGCAAGTCGCTTTAAAATGTTCTATTTTTAATCGCTACTTATTACTGAAATTATCATTCAGACCTCACCGCTTCGCCTTATAAAACTCATGATACAGCTTATTCAGTACCCTTTTCTCTGAGGTCGATCTGAAGACTGAGAAAAGCAAGATCTACCGTAATGGAGAGAAGGAAGTCGTCGTCGGCCGCTTCGCCCTGGACACCGGCGAGAAGGAGCGGACACAGCGGGAGATCGCGGAGTTATGTGCCGCAGATTAATTACATCGCAGATTTCCGAGAAAACTAATTTCAGCTTATTTTTCCCATTCAAGTTGCACTGAACGGTAGGGCGATCTCTTGATTACTTCCACCCATTTTTCCGATTCCTCGCTTAAATTATTATTGACCACCAACTGCTCTTTGAACTTCTTTAAAAATAAAGCCATTGCAAAAATAAAGCCTTCATGATTTTCTTCCATAGGAACCTCGTTAATCTCCTCAAAAAATTTGGAAATATCCCCTCTCTCTGTTACAGGTTCACAGGAAAAATAAAATGTCATGAAGGATATTGTCCAAGCTTTTATCTGATAAGAAGAATCCCAAATGAACCACTCAATCTTCCCGGCCAACGTTTTGTCGGATTGATAACGTGTCAAATTTCTCTCAATCCACCCTTGTGCTACACTTAAAAAGCTAATCCTTTCTTTTTCATTGCCTCTAATAATATGATTTCCAAGCCATTCATTGATGTTGTCGACATATTGTTCATTTGCCTCGAAGCTTTGGCGTAATTTACCCAGGAAATATGGAGAGATGCGACTCGCATACTCTTTTCCAAATTCACGGATTAGCAGATCAGGTGATCCATAGTGCTGCGTCAACATTAATAAGAAGTATTGATAACTCTCGTTAAACATTCCTTCCAAATCCAGCCCAGGTAGTTGAGGCGAGTGTATTAATCTTTTATTGTCAATATTTGCTTTAATAATAATACGGTCCACTTCTTCTTTACTTAAGAAGCTCACTGTTTCTGCAAAAACATATAAGGGATCTCCGAGGTTAGAACTTATTCTATTATCTTGCTCATAGCGATCCAAAGCCTCCAGAACCCGGCTTCGTATTTCCTCTCCACTCAATACTTTCAATTCGATCATAACCCTAAGTAAAGCTCCTTTTTCATGTTCACTTTCATTCTTAGACTTCTCGTCTAATTGCCGCAAAATTGGATTTAATTCGGCCAACAGAGAATCTGGTAATGGTGCTATAATATGCAAATTGAGGATTAGAAAATAATATTGCTGTGATCGAAAAGTATGTTGGTAAAGCATTCTACGGAAGATATCCACTAGAAGTCCATATTGGAAGGATTGCAAGTCTCTAGACGACCAACCGACAAAGCGAACATGTTGAAGATCGCTATAACAACGTAAATCAACGTTATCTAACAAGTGACGTAAATAATTTTCAAATACTTCAACACTTCGTGCGGCTGGTAGATCGTTGATTACTCGCACTAAAAGTCTATTTGCTAACGATTCTAGACTATTGTTTATTGAAACAACATGCAATCGCAGAATACGCATCAATGGCTCGACTAATGGCTCAATCCACACTGTATTAATAATACTGTACAGCAGATTTGTCTGAGATAGCAGTGCCTCTGCCGACTTCACTAACAAGAAATGACCAGTATCGGTCTGTCCTGTTCCTTCCTCAAGCATAGATACAATTTTAAGTAAATTAACGTTCATCCATTGAAACAATTGGTTACGTTGATCCTTATATAAAAAGAGTTCTTTATCTGTAAGTAACAAGTCCTTAAAGCTTAATCCAAAACCAAGATAGCGATGAGCTATAGAGAGCTTACCTTCTATGATCAAACCCTCAACTACTAGGCGCATAGCTTGACTGTTTGCAATTATATAATCAGGAAGTCCATTGTGCTCGATGAACTCAGCATTATCCTCCAACGCCTCGTACGCCTCTAACATATAGTTGTCAACTCCCCAACTTTTCTTTCGCTCTCTCCGATCTTTCGAACGTTCACATTCGCCAATATTGCGTATAGCCAACCGCTCATTTTCACTTAACATATTTTTGAGATCAGCTATTCGAGTTGTTTCTCCAAATCTACTCTTAATTTGCTCCTCAACGTTATCAAGATGCATGCTATCTAGTGTCTGGAATAACTCAGAATCACTTACAGACATTCTACGTAACTGCTGCAGTGTAAACAGCGCATGGAATACAACTTCCTGATTTTCTGTCTGCAGAACAGCACGAAAATAAGCATCAACTGCTTCATTAAAGCGACCAAGTACTAAATAAAAATATCCTTTCCTTATTAAACACTTCGGTTTGATTTGTCCATACAATTGACGTTTAAGCTCTTGTTCTAATTCATCATATTTGAATTGGTTTTTCAAACAAAGCAATCGAAGATGCTGTAACTCGTCCAAATACAAATCATTTTTTACAACTGGCAAAGTTAATGTCAGTAGTCGTTCAACCATACGATAGTTACGATGTTCGTAATACATACGTCCGATATAAGTTGTCGTAAGCAATTCTTTGAACGATGCCGGCACTTCACTTCTTTTACGTAATAATTGATATAAGCAAATGGCTTTTTCTTTTCCATTATCGTTTACAACTGTATAAATTTTCGTGGTTTGAAACGTCTCTACATACCTTTTCAATAAACGCAAAAATCCACCACGTATTTCTAAATTATCTTCAGACCCTAGAATATGCTCGAACCACTGCAACGGTAACTGAGAGTACCACTCTGGTCGATAGCTTTGCTGCATGAAAAAAATATCTCGAAGGAGCGGAGCGGCAAAATGCCGTGAGAGCCCCTCACGTTCTGCTAGTTCCCATTGTTTAATCATTGATTCCGCAATCATCGTATGCCGGCGTAACGTCTCCTCAGCAGATTCAAGCCATGTCACAATTTCATTTCTTAATGTCTGATCAAAAATTAAATGTTTGATTCGTTCGTAGTTTTTCTGAACATCGACTCCAAGGTTTTTACGTGCTCTGATATTACTGATTTCATCACTTAAATAGCGAGTTCTTTCCATCAGATGACTTTGGTAATTGTACTTTCTTTCGTCGGGATCATTCCCATGTATTTCATCAGACAAGATGACAAGATTTCTTTTCCGCCAATAGGTTTTAGTGTACTCGTCAGCATTTGGCATATATGCATATGCTTTCTTTTGATGATGACCGAGGATGTTTTGAATCCAGCTATGAATTGCTTTAAAATTACTGTCCTTCAAACCGAATCCCACGAAAAACACGGTTCGTTCGGCAAACAACTGCTTTACTTTCAATGCGATGAGCGGATGCTTTCTTTCATAATTACGGTAATCCTCCTCTGAAAAAATTAGGCTTTCTGGCCGTTCCCATGTTCCGTGCATTTTGATTAATCTTTTGTGGAGCGAGGTGGATAGGTCAAGCTCTTGAATGACGCTGTGGAACGGAGTATTTAATTGTCGCAATGTCTTTTCAAGTAAATCATCTTGATTTGTAGTAACATACTCTGTCCACGGCAAATCAAGCAGCTGTCGATGGAGCTCCGAAGGTTGATAGTCCTGTGTCGGAACAGCTTCAAGAAATTCCTTATAGAATTGTGTATCACCGAAACGCTCTTTAAACAGTTCAGTTACATATAGATAGTCTCCAGCTATTCGCTCCATCAACTTCTCTCTATCGTGACTCTCCTGTTCCCACAATTTGCTTGCAAGTTGAAGCATGAAGCCAGTCCAATCTTTAAAACTAGTGGTCACTTGATCGCTTATCGGCAAGGCATTTAGTGATAATCCCGCTCCAACGAATAAAACTGCATTATTCGCAGCGATTTCCTCAGTAAGATGTTTCCAATCAGTAGATATCACATTTTCTCCTCCATTCAAAATCAAATGATAGTAAAAGAAAAGAGCCGTCGTGAACAGCGGCCCAATAAATAAGTAGTAATCTACATTTTTCAGATGGTAAAACAAACAAAACATTGTCTACAGAAGCTAAGATATTTGAAGCTTTGCAACTGGTTTAAACCCTGCAGTTTTTAAAAATTTCATATTATGCTTAAAGTTCTGCATTGAATCAGAACAATCAATACTCTCAAAGTTCAATCTATTTAATGTATTCTTATCAATTTTCACTGATAATATTGTGCAATCTTCATTGTGCCCGGTCGTTGGGTTTAGCATAGAATCCATTGCGTGGATATAAATATTATCTATGGGTAACAACGAAAACATATTTCTAGCAATTCTTAAAGCACAACTACAAACATAATCTTGTTCCAAATCATAAAAGGTTGTCTTGTTCATTGGCTTAGAGGATAGCTTACCCGTGCTTGTTAAAGTCTTTGTTTCTTTAGGAATGACATTCTCTGAGTTGATCTGAAATTCCACTTCAAGAAAATCTGAATTATATGCAAAGAAGTTAAACCCGCTTCCATATTCACTGAGATCTTCTAATGGATCCATCTCGTCAATTACTTTAAAATAGGCATCTACATCCCCCCTATTTATATCCCTAGCAAGTTGATTTAGATTTTCCCAGTTTATGTAATTCTCTTTATCTTCATTTTTGGCGTTATCTATTCCGCTTAACAACACTTGTTTTTTGGAATCATTTTTTAATACTTTCTCCATAAAGCTTGGTTTGTATGTTGCTAGTTTAAATTCAGCTTCTATTTGCTTAGGTCCGCTTGTTCCTTTAACAAAGGGTGGTCTTAAGCGTTCGATTGCCATCCAGTCAATAACTTCATCACATTCTTTATGGACAGATTTTATCAACTCAATTTTATTTTCATATAATTCAACTTCATACCGAGCTTGCTCAAGTATATCTAATTTTCTAGTCTCTTTTTGCCTTCTTAATTCTTCTTTCCGCTGATAAGCATTACTTCTATAATTTCTCGATCTTGAAGTCGAAGTTGAGTATGATAATCCAGTCCCTGGAATAGAAGCTGTCATTCTGCCACCTGTGCGGGAGTTAATACTGTAGCGCAGCCCCTTTGTACCAAAACTTAATCCTGCACTTTTCTTTCCTCCATTTAATCTGACGCCTGGAACAATTGAAAAGCTCTTTCTAAATCCAAATGCCATCTGTTTAAACTCCTTTCAATTATCTTTCACATTCTTTCCTGAGAAAAGCGCTACAGGAGTCTCGAATATTTTATTTAACTTAAAAAATAATTTTCTTCCGTCATATATCTAGGTTTATTTTACCATTACAAATAGTTCAAGAGTATGAACTTTCTAGGATTAATGAGAGAATAACATATATAAATCATTCCTCATATTGTAAAATCAAATTTGAAAACAACATTGCAACCTATTGAATGGATGGATGTGATTACAATTGAATGGATGGATGTGATTACAATTGAATGATGCACATAATACACTAATTAGTCGAAAAGTAAACTTCATACGCTCATATTCAAATCATCTGCTTATGGGCGGTGTTGATATTAACTCATCATATTCATTAGTTAATCTAAAAACGATAATTAGTGAGATTCTGACCGTTGTTACAAATATAATCGCTACTAGATATGACTTTGGACTTAAGCATCAGATTCGAGAACTGAATAATTATCTTGATGATAATTATTATTTCAAGAAAGAGTATGCCGTGAAAATTTCACGTTTAAAACAATCGGCTCGTACTATCATATCAATGGGGGAAAGCTGTACGAGAGAAATTTATATTCAATTTGAATCTGAAATTCTGAAATTAATGAAAGATATTGACAATACCTTACCTGGAATTATTAAAGATCTTAAAGAAAAAATTTATGATAATGTACCTTTCCAGAATTCATTAAATACGCTTAAATCAGTAACCTCTGATTTTTTATCAGAACTATTGCAAAAAGGCCACAATATAAATTTCATAGTAAAGTCACTTAACGAAACCTTTGAAATTAATACATGTGGTATATAAGATCTAAGTATAGAAAATGCATTAATGAAATTACTCGACACCCCTTATGCAGAAGATGTCAACATAACATATGTTTTTAAAATACTCGGATTAAAAATAATGAGGCCGTATCATATCGAAAATATATTATTCTATAATCCATTCAGGGAAGACATGCTCGAAATGGACGCTGGAGAGAAATTAATTGAGGGTGAGGAGTATTTACTTAGTTTTTCTGATCAAAAAATATTACAATCTTCTAGAGATCCATCCTCCTCTATAGAAATTGAATACCTTGACTATGATTGCCACGCAAGGCTGACCATCCCTGCAAAAAATATAAAGGAGGGATCCAGTAGAGCACTGAGAATTCTTGAAAATGTAATAAACATATTTAAATTTACCTACCATTTAAGGAATGTACATATTAGCAAACACTATTTTGGAATTAATTCTGTTACTAATGCTATTCATCACCCAATAATAACTATGGAAGATGAAGAATATATTTCTCACAAATATGATATAAGTTATTCGCCTCCCTTATTAAATAGGCAAGTTATAAAAGATATTAAAGATTCGAATAGCACATTAAATTCTTTGATTAAAAAAACTAAACCAGAAACTTTAGCTAAGTTATCTAACGTCTTATTTTGGTACGAAAAAGGACGTGAGGCAGAAACCGATCATGAGAAGTTTATAAGTTATTGGGTTGCACTGGAGTATTTAATTAAGAATGATAAAAACAAAACCGTCAAAAGCCAGATGCTTGATCTTATTCCCATTATGCTTGTCAGCCTTAGTTTTGTGAATGAGTTGAAATCTATATATAAATATTTTGATAATATTTTTTTCTCTCAAGGTCAATCTCCTAGTGAACTCAAAGATATAGAGGGGCTTCATAATTTCCCTTTAATTAACTCAAAAATATTTGCAGAACACATTTTAAAATTCAAAAAGTATTCGTCCGATGAATATATAAATCATAGGATTGATTGTTTTTGCAATGCGAGCATAAATGTTATAGATCAGAAAAGACAATTGACTCTTCTGAATAATAAATATCGTAATTTAACGAATAGGATTTATAGAATACGAAACAATATTGTCCATGAGGCAGGGACAACTCATAATGATCTTATCCTATACGCGAATTGGCTTGAATACATAATTCGCGTTCTTCTTAGTAATTTTGATTCTAAAAACTTGAATTCATCTCTGAGTTGGGACGAATGTAAGCAATTATATTGGGACTGGAAAAGGAATTTAGATGAGGGTACAGCGATAGACTTGGTCTAATGGATAACTTGCTTGAAACTGGAGAACATTCAGGCCTACAAATAAAAGCCCCTAGAGAACGCGTATTCGTTTAACCAAAAACCAAATAATACCAAGAAAGGTTAAAAATAACAATTGTAAGCGTAGTCCCGCAATATCTAGGTTTTACAGCGCCGCATAACTGGACACTAGAGATTATTGCAGCCTTGATTGAACATCGATTTTGAGTCAAACACTCGCTTCGTGGGATCCCCAAATGATGCATCGCCAGCAAAGCTACACCATACAAGCTATACCCTATTTAGCACACCGTCGCTGAAATTCGCACCCACGTGCAACTATTTATAGATCATCGACCGATTTTATGTGAGTAAAAAACTAATCAGTAAAATTACTAAAGAAAATAAAGACTGCAACTCATCAGGAGTGTGCAGTCTTTATTTTAGCAGCAACTTTACCTACTAAAGTATATTCAACTTTATTCAGTTGCATTTGATAATATACTGGCAATACAATAAGAATCTTAGGTCAGTACTGCTTCTAAACTCAATCAAAATACTTTACTTTTCTAAACACCATTTCACCACCCCTGTGCTCTATCCTCCTCATGAATCTTCACGAGTTGATTTAACACAAAAATCTTTTGAACTATATCCTCCGTTCATAAAAAGCTGCCTTTTAAAATAATTAATTTCTCTCTGGTGTTGGCTTTGATGTTTTTTGTGCCTTTCATAGGAATGCAACAATTGAACATGGAGATTATATATTTCCTTGTAGCTCATTGTAGTGAAACTCCCTTTATTGTATATTCTGAGATTTACTCAAGCATGTACACTGCGTATTACATAATAAAAGCAACTCATCCGAAGACAAGTTGCTTTCAAAAGTTATCTTTTCGTCTTATAAAACTCATGATATAACTTCATCAGCGCCCTTTTCTCTATCCGTGATACGTAACTCCGCGAGATCCCCAGATCCTTCGCAATCTCCCGCTGCGTCCGCTCCTCCCCGCCGGTATCCAGGCCGAAGCGGCCGACGACGACTTCCTTCTCGCGTTCATCCAGAATGTCGAGATTGCGGTAAATTTTACTTTTCTCAATCTTGAGATCCACCTCTTTAATAACATCGTCGGCTTCCGAGCCGAGTATATCAATCAGAGTAATTTCATTACCTTCCTTGTCCGTCCCGATCGGATCGTGGAGGGACACGTCCTTGCGCGTTTTTTTGAGCGAGCGAAGGTGCATCAATATTTCATTTTCTATACAACGAGCAGCAAAGGTCGCGAGCTTCGTGCCCTTGTTGGGCCGATAGCTTTCGATGGCTTTGATTAATCCGATTGTCCCGATGGAAATCAGATCCTCCATATCCTCGCCTGTGTTGTCGAACTTTTTTACTATGTGGGCAACTAAGCGCAAATTGTGTTCGATTAGCAAGTTACGAGCCTTAGCGTCGCCCTCAGCCATCATCCCTAAGTATTTGCTTTCATCCTGCTCCGAGAGCGGCTGGGGAAAAGCATTGTTTCTTACGTACGATACCAGCAGCGTCAGTTCTTTGATCAGTAGCGCTATCGTGCTTATGATTCCTGGCAACTTGGCGACACCTCCCGCACATGTACAATGAAACCGATCAGCAATGAGAACTACGGGTTCATGGTCCTTTTATTGTATGTGGGTAGATGCCTAGAAGTGCCTGTACGGGGGAAATAGGTACGGGCTATTATAACAGGGATTTTAGGTATACTCTTTAATGGTGGTGGTCTATTTCTTTTTGTGGAGTGAAAGGATCCACACAATCCGCATCGCAAATGAAATCATTAGCGTCAGCGCTAGGTCTACCTCCACTTGCCATGGTTTGCATTCAGTTTTTGAGCATTTTTTTGCCGACAGTAAATTCGATGAATCCCAACAATAATCCCATGATTATAATGTACCAGTAATCACTGATTGAAGGTGATAATGTCACCAGAGTGAAAATAATTGTATATAAGCCGTATAAAAGAATAGACCCACTTAACAATTTGTAAAACCTATTTCTTTTTGTAATAAAAAATAAAGCAATAAAAAAGATTAAACACACTGATAGCAGAATAGATAGGAAGTAGTAGAAAGAGGTTGTTAATGAAGTGTTGAACCCGATTGATTGGGTTTCACTTGTTAAATTATAAAAATTTTTGAATCCATCTGTTACTATTAAGATTACTATGATGATTTGAACCGCTTTCCAATCCTTTTTCATATTAAACTCCTTTCGTTGAAACTCACACCATAACCCTTTTTATGTAATTATAGGTAAGATGAAGAAGGAATTAAAGGTGGATTTCTCAGGATAGATAAGTTGAACTTTAGATTTACTGAGTCGGTTAGAACGCAACTGCGGTGAATGTTTGGACTTCCGGCCGCTGTTGTCTCCCGATTTCTTGATTTGTACCGCTATTGCGGTTGAAATCCGGAGACAAAGGCGGTCGCTATCGCTCCTACAGTTCCAAAATTCCCCTCCGTTGCTTTAGCCTCTAGCTAATTTTTTAATTCAACTTATATAGATTAGAAAGGCCAAAAAAAAAAATGACCTCAAACCACAATCTGTTACAGATCGTAATTTAAGGTTTCATTCATTAAAAACTTATGATTTTCAATTCAATCCAGCAAAGATAACCCCTAAGGATGGATCCATCTGACGTCGCTATCCTTGAGCTTCGGAATCCAACCGTTTGGAGGCGCTTGGTCGGAAACGATCACATGCACCTCATGAAAATCAACAATTTTGGCTAATGTTCGTTTAGCGATTTTCGACTCATCTGCAACTACAATCACTGTCTCTGAACAACGAATTAATTCCCTGGTCAGTACCGCCTGCTCGTAGTCATAGCTTGTTATCCCATACTCCAAGGAAACACCATCCACAGAAATAAAGGATTTATTGACATAGAAATCCTCCATAATTTTCTCAGCAATCGGACCGGATACCCGCAAGTGTTTTACGTTGACTTCTCCGCCTATCAAAATAATCTTACCGTCGAAGGCCCCGCGTTTTTTGTTTTCAATCAGTAACATCATCGCTGGTATAGAGTTGGTCAATATCGTTACATTATGCTTGCCCTCTAAGAAATGAATAATTTGCAGAGCCGTACTTCCTTCATCTATTATAATCACATCGTTGTGATCAATTAACTCCGCAGCGAGAAGCCCGATCTTGCTCTTAGCTTCAGCGTTTAATAATTCTCTTTCATAAAGCGGAGGCTCCATTCCTACCTTGAACTTAACTGCACCGCCATATATTTTTTTTAATTTATTTTCTTTTTCCAGCTCATCGAGATCTCTTCGAATCGTTTCCGTTGAAACTTCAAAGAGCAAAGAAAGCTCTCTGGCAATCACTTTGCCCTTCTCATTAAGCAGATTCATAATACTGATCTTTCTATCCTCCCCAGCAAGCGACAACTTGCTCCCTCCCTTTTTTTAGCATTGTATAACTACACTCTTTTTCCATTTAGGTGATAACCTTGCCGGTTTCTTCATCGAAAATATGAATAGCCTCAGAGTCTAGTGTAAGATAAATACGTTCATTATACGACACATTCAGATCCGAAGGGCTTAATATACGAATAAAATTCGTCGTGTTTTCATTATCGCCCAACATGACCTTGATCAATTTCTCCCGCCCAAGCTGTTCGACCAGCACGACCTTCG
The DNA here is from genome assembly GCF_038593145.1 of Paenibacillus sp. FSL L8-0340. NCBI lineage: Bacteria > Bacillati > Bacillota > Bacilli > Caryophanales > Paenibacillaceae > Paenibacillus > Paenibacillus sp. FSL L8-0340. The sequence goes on along the minus strand of NZ_CP151967.1, from coordinate 1,613,528 downwards.
CCGGAATACTATTCTCCAGCTGTACTTTGGAAATCTGAAGATGATGAGGCCTTGCCCCTAAGGCTACCTTTGTTCCTTTAAATTCAGCATTCAATTTTTTAGTCGATAAAAGCTTATAGTCAAAGCCGTCTCCACGCAAAACACGTTCAGTTCCGTTGCGGAGCAGATCACATTTCAGGATGTTCATTGGCGGATTCCCCATAAAGTGTGCGACAAACAAATTAACAGGCTTCATAAATAACTCATCCGGTGTACCATACTGCTGAATTTTACCATTTTGCAGGATCGCGATTTTATCAGCCACCGCCATCGCTTCTTCCTGATCATGGGTCACAATAATCGTTGTAATCCCAAGTTTTAGCTGCAGGCGCCGGATTTCGTCGCGGACATCAACCTTTAAGCGGGCATCCAGATTTGACATAGGTTCATCCAGCAGCAGGAACAAGGGGTCTTTAGCAAGTGCCCGGGCCATCGCTACCCGCTGTTGCTGTCCGCCTGAGAGCTGGCTTGGCATCCGGTCTGTCAATTGATCAATCTGCAGCATTGCAGCAATCTCTTGGGCTTTTTGATAACGTTCTTTTTTCTTCACTTTCCGCTGCTTTAATGGAAATGCAATATTATCAAGGACAGTCATATGCGGATAGAGCGCGTAACTTTGAAATACCATCCCGATATCCCTGTCCTTAGGCTCCACATGATTTACAATCTTCCCGTCAAAATACACCTTTCCGCTCGTAGGCTGCAGAAGTCCGGCCAGAATCATTAACGTGGTTGACTTGCCGCAGCCGGATGGCCCTAGAAGCGCGACAAACTCCCCCCGCTTAATATCCAAGCTGACATTCTCCAGCGCTGTTGAATCGCCAAATTTCTTCGATATACCCTCTAGTTTTATCATACGCCTTTGGAACCTCCTATGGTCACCTTCATCATCGTCCGTTGGGTGAATAGATAAAATATGCCGATTGGAATGGTATAGAAGAGTCCAATAGCTGTAATTAGCCCAATATTTGTAACCTTATCATCATCTGTAAAAATCAGTTTGGCCAGGTAACCGGCAAGCGTCAATTTGGTGTTATCGAAAATAAACAGCTTGATTAGCAGCCATTCCCCGTAAGCCCCCATAAAAGCATAAATGGCGATCGCTGAAATACCCGACAGCATATTCGGCAGAATAATCTGATAAAGACATTTGAACCGGCTGCACCCGTCGATCATGCCGGAGAATTCCAAGTCCCAGGAGACTTCATCAAAAAATCCCTTCAGAATATACACATGCCAAGGAATCATTCCTGCTGCCGACAGCACAACAACTGCAAATACGGTGTTGAGCAGCCCTAAGTACATCATTATAAAGAAGCTTGTAATCAATAATGTAATTCCGGGAAAGGACCCCATAATAAACAGGAATTTCAAAGCAAATCCTTTGCCAACAAAATTCAACCTGGAAAAGGCATACGCTGCTGGAACCGCGACCAGAAGGTCAATCACCGTGATGAGCAGCCCAAATACAACCGTATTCATCACAATCGGCCAAATCATCGGAAAACTAATTCCTTCAAGAACAAAAGATCTCCTTAAAAACTGCCAATTCTCCCAAGACAATCTCCCTGAATTATAGTTGTATACCGACGATACAAATAACCAAATGATCATAAAAATGATAGGCAGCATTAACAGGACCATGAAGAAATGAATCATATTCCGTTTGCTGAATTTCCATAAGCTCACAGGGTTTCACCACTCTTATCTAGTATGGTCAGTCTTCTATCCGGGGAGGACGAATCAGTTTATTGAAATCAAATATCCTAAATAACAACAGTGTTAGCAGAAGTGAAATAATGACCACTATAACCGATATAGCAGCACCATATCCATACTCCAACCGATTAAAGGCCTGCTGGTAGCCATAGAGAGCTAACGTTGTGGTATCAAACACGGGGCCGCCTCCCGTAGCAAGCAGAATAAAATTGTAGCTTGCAAACAATCCGATCGTCGAAGTCACCGTAACGTACATAATCGGCCATTTTAATGCAGGAAGTATGATGTCCTTAATAATAGAACGGTCTTTGGCTCCATCCACCCTTGCTGCTTTATATACATCTTCGGGAATGGAATTGATCGAAGCCGAGAACAGAATCATGCCACCTGAGGCACCTGAGATGACTCCGGCAGCAATAATAATTAGTAGTCCTGCTTCATTGAACCAGGATACCGGTTGTTCCAGGCCAAAGTACATAATGACTTTATTCGCAAATCCTCCTGGTGTCGGGTTGAATATATACTTCCAGAATACAACATAGACTAAGCCAGGCATGGTGCTCGGAATCAGCCATATGACACGATAAAGGGCACCTATTCTTTTATTTTTCACCAGATACTGCGTGCAAATTGCCAAGAGCAAGCTGAAGGCTACGGTAAGGATTAAGGAGAAAAACACGTAAATCAGGGTTATCTTAATGATCGGCAATAAATTAATGTCTGCAAGGATCTGCCGGAAATTCCCCAGCCCGATGAAATCCGCCTTCATCTTACGGTCTAGATTTGTTGTAGACATCCATATAGTCGCAAATGCAGGAATGATAAAGAATAATAAAGTTAAGATCGCAAACGGCGCCAAAAACAGATAGGGGTAAGATTTTTTCTTCAATCTGGCTAAATTCATTGGCCCCTTCCTCTCTCATATGTACGGCTTGCAAAGGGAGGACTACAATCCTGCACTATGCAAGCCGTTGTTTCATCTATTATCGAAAATGTTGCTGCCGGCTATCTGAAAATGACTTGGTCCTGATCCACATTTTGCTTATAGTTTTCTTCGAATAACTTATAGGCTTCTTCTGCCGACGCACCATTAACCATGATTGCTTCAAGACCTTTAATTTGCTGCTTCAAATAATCAGGGTAAGCAAGATGCGGCGGACGTACCTTGGTATAATCCAGCATGTACGCTACATCATGTAGAAATCTGGAATCCTTAAACCGCGGATCTTCTTGTCCCGATTTTGTTACCGGCAGTTTGCCTGAGGCTATGGTGTGGTCCATTTGTAAATTTGGAGCCATTGCCAATTCAATGATTCGTTGAACATAAGGCATTTTATTCTCATCTACCTTGGAGCTGACGTAATACAGACGCGGATTGGCCAGTGAACCCGGTTCCCCGCCCTTACTTCCAGCCGGAATTAGAGTAAAGGTACTGTTTGCATAAAACCAATCCTCGAATTCCTTATCCGTTTTCCCATAAGCTTCTTTCATACTATTGTATGAACCGGTCCCTCCAATGAAAAACATGACATCCCCGTTGACATAATATCCGAAGCCCACATCTTCCAATGCGGCAAAGTCTTTCGTAATGGCGCCACTCTTAATTCCTTTCTCCCAAAAACTATAAGTATCTGTAATGCCCTTTTTATCGAAAATCACTTTACTTTGTTCCTGATCGTATGGCTCAAAGCCCATCATTTGGTTGTTGATATCCTGAACAGTGATGTTGTCCAGCCCATCACTTACCAAGCCGTACTTCGTCACCTTTTTCTCAACAGCTTCAGCAGCGATGTTCAGCATATCCGCCATCGTCCAATCACCTTTAAGCACCCGATCCGGAAGTCCTTCAATATCCGCATCCGACCAACCCAGCTTTTTTAAAGCAGTTTTGTTTATATACAGAGGGGAAGCATCCATATCCTGAATTGCACCATATACATGCCCTTGGTATTCCATGATATCCCATAGATTTTGTGGAAGAGTTTTGAATACCTCTGACTCCTTCAGCCAATCCATAGGTTGAATAAGTCCTGCATCCAGTTCCCAGCCAATATCCAGGCTTGAATTCATTGAAATATCGCGGTATTGGCCGGCTTGGGCTTGCAGAACAAGTTCATCATCACCAACAGCCGGCAAAATGTCGGCAACTACTTCTACATTTTTGCCTTGTGCCGTCAACTCTTCATTTAAGGCTTTAAAAGCAGCTGTATAGTTTGACATCCGGGCACCGTAATCGTCCTCACCTACACTGATTTTAATAATTTCTTTCGTCTTGGCATCCTTCGGTGCATTAGCTTTATTCTGAACATCTGCTGCAGAAGCTGTTTCTTTCCCCGTATTATTCTTCGCACTACATGCTCCCAATACCACAGTCAATCCTAGTAATACTACAAATAGCATGGATAATTTGGTCCGCATCTCCATTTCCCCTCATCCCATTTTTTATAATCCAGTACAATATTAGTATAAGAATAGAGTGTAATAAGAGGATTAATTCCACGTTAAATATATGTTTTTATGTTGTTTTATTATGTTTTTATGTTGTTTATCGTGGAAACACTTGCGAGATAGCCGTTTCAATACACTGGAGGGCATGCTGCAGCTGCCCTTGAGTTGTAATTAAGGGCGGCACCAAGGTTAACACATTGCCATTAGAAACCTTAAAGCTCAGTCCCATCTCCATACAGCGGTACATAACCTTTTCTGCCCCTTCTACCGCCTCTTTCTTCGTTTGGCGATCGGTAACCAGCTCAATCGCAGCGAGCATTCCAATCACCCGGACATCCCCAATGACTTCATGTCTATTCATCATTGCCATCAGCTCCCGCTCCAGATAAACTCCCATTCGCTCCGCATGCTCGAGCAATCCATGCTGCTCAATATATTCGATTGTTGCCAAAGCAGCGGCACAACCTACTGAGCTTTTCTCATGGGTATAATGCCCGAGGGATATATCATGAGCCACATCCAAGCCTTCACGTGCAATGATGCCCGCCATTGGAAATAATCCGCCCCCAAGCCCTTTGCCAATAACCACAATATCCGGAACAATATCGTAATGCTCATGAACGAACATTTTGCCGGTTCTCCCGAGGGCTGTTGGAATTTCATCCAGCACAAGCAGAACACCGGATTCATCGCATATTTGACGTAATCTTTGGAAATACGCCTTCGGCGGAACCTGTACATCTGTGCTGCGTACCGGCTCCATAATGACTGCCCCGACATCTGCCTCCCGCTTCAACATGTATTCCAGATAATCAAGGGTTTTCGAGCCGTCAGGATCGGAATTCCCATAGAAGCTGCGATAGGAATTATAAGGCATCATATGCTCTGTTCCCGGCAGCAAGGGTCCCATATGGTTTCGGAATACACCTTCTCCTCCAACAGAAATCGCATCTAGGCTTGCCCCGTGGAAAGAGTCCCAAGTAGAAATGGTCTTGAAGTTTCCCGTCGCTTTACGAACAAGCTTCATCGCGATTCCGATGGCACTTGTACCCCCAGGTGTGAATAACACCTTATTCAGATCACCAGGTGCCAGCTCCACGAGCTTGCGTGCTAATTGAACTGCAACCGGACTCGTATAACGCCGCGGCAGAAAAGACAGCTCGTCCAATTGCTTCTTGACCGCATCAATAACATAACTATTCTTATGCCCAACCTGATGCACGCTGTTACCGTGAAAATCCATATATTTCCGGCCGTCCAGATCTTCTAAATAGATGCCTTCAGCATTTGTAATTACGTTCAAACAAGGCGTTGACATCGATTGATGCAGAAAGTAGCGGCTGTCTTCTTCTAGAACATCTCTAGTGTGGCGGCTTAAATTCGTTTCTTGCCATTGCTCGCGTTCTGCCGATAGATTAATGTCTCCTTCACTTCTCTGATAAGCCTTAATATCCATGAGGGCTGTCCCCTCCCAGCAAACGGCTGTTAATCGTTTCAATGAGGCCAGGCAGCTGAGACATATCCTCAATAACCTCATGCGCTCCATACTCGATAAACTGCTGCTTGGCCGCTTCAACTAGAAGCTTCAAAGCAGCCGGCTCCAGCTCATTCACTTCTTCCTGCGTCAAACCTAATATGGAGCTGCCTTTAACGATGCCAACTGCCCATACTCCGGCATTTCTTGCCTCTTGCATGTCCGACTTCGTATCCCCTACTTTTACGATTTGAGAAGGCATGCCCATATCCAGATGAATCATATTCGCGTAGATCATATAAGGATACGGGCGCCCTCTGCCATGGACAGAATCAGGAGTCAGCCAGTAATCTGGTGCGTAACCATTCATCTCTGCCCTGCTTGCGACAATTTGCATCATGGTGTCGTTATATCCTGTCGTCCCGCCAATTCGTAACCCTGACTTTCTAAGCTGCTTCACGGTATCGACAACATACTCAATAGGTTCAGCAAATCGATGTAAGATTTCAAGTAGCTTCGGTTCAAAAGCATCGTGCAGCTGATCCACATCGCTGTCAGTGAATGGACGCCCCATCTTTTCTTCAAATTGGCTGCGAATCCGCGGCATTTCCAGCATCATCTTGATATGATCCCATTTTAAGCACCCCATTGGAGCTCTGACTTCTTCCATCGCCGGTTCGATCCCAATCATCCGGAAGATATCGAAGAACACATGCACGGGAGCCATACATCCATAATCGACCGTCGTTCCGGCCCAGTCCAATATTAGTCCTTGTACTTTCATAAACGAATCGCTCTCCATTCATTCCCCATTGTTTGTCGCATAGGACAATATTGCCGCACACAAACCCACCATATCTTCTAGATGCACATCGCCAATTGAACCGATCCGGAATACTTGTACGTCGCTTAATTTACCTGGATAGATTACATACCCTCGCTCCTTCAGAAAGAGATACATAGACTCAAAGCTGAAATGCTCAAAGTCCGGATACCTGAACGTAGTGATAATCGGTGACTGCAGCGGTTCGGGAAGGTATGCTTTAAATCCCGCACTTTCCATTAAATGAACTAATGTTTGTTGATTCTCAAGATATCTGACATAACGCCGCTCGACTCCGCCTTCTGCCTCTAATTCAACTAAGGCCTGAGAGAAAGCCCGTACCACATGCGTCGGAGAGGTGAACCGCCACTTCCCCTCCTCCTGCTCCATCACTTGCCATTGATCATACAGATCTAATGATAATGACCTTGCATTGTGCTTACACTTTGCCAATTCATCCTTGTTACAGAGAACAAAGCTGAAGCCAGGTACGCCTTGAATACATTTATTCGAGCTGCTGACTAAGTAATCAATGCCCCACTTCTCAACTTCTACCGGTATCCCTCCAAAGCTGCTCATGGCATCGACAATAGCTATTTTCCCGTGCCCCTTAATCGTCTGTACCAGCTGTTCGAGCGGATTAAGAATACCTGTCGTTGTCTCACAATGTACGAACGCAACATGGGTTATCGCTGGATCTTGCTTCATCAAGGTATCCACTTGCTCTACATCAATAATTTGGCTCGGGGCGAATTCTAAAGTTCGGTAACCAATTCCGAGTATCCGCGCAATTTGCTCGATCCGTTTGCCATACGCTCCATTAGCCAGAATAAGGAGTTTGCCATCCTGGGGGATAACCGTTCCAATCGTTGCTTCAATTCCGAAGGTTCCACTTCCTTGCATTAACACTGACGTATAACGGGCTTCCGATGCTCTGCCTATATGAAGCAGCTTGCTCCGAATCAACTGAACGATATGTTTATAACTGTCATCCCAGGTACACCAGTCCTTCAGCATCACTGCTTTGACGGAAGGTGTTGTGGATAACGGTCCCGGTGTTAATAATAAATAGTGGTCTCCCATCGTAGTACCTCCTACATATTTCGAACAAGATTTCTTGCCCACTTATTTGATCTGTATCTGAAATAGCCAAAACCAGCCTTCGCAACTTCCTCGAATACGAACAGCATATACACGATCTCGACGGGCAGGTGAAAGACATATACTCCAACAAACACTAACGGCAGTGCAATCAGCCAGGTTGTGACTAATACCAGCTTCATTGTGTACAGGTTATCGCCGCCCGCTCTGAACATGCCGACAATCCACAGGTTATTTAAGAAGAACATGATCATCACTACAGCTTGAATGACCATCACATGCCGGAAGGAGGTTCGCACCTCAATGCTAATATTGGGGAATAGATGTACAAAGTACGGATTTAGCAGCAATATAAGAGCTCCAACGACTACACCCGAATAGAGGGCAATCCGTGTGAATTTACGGGCATAGATAAGGTATTCACCCGATTCGACTTGACTTAACTTCTCGCCAATCATGACTCTGGCTGCGTACGCAAACCCGAAAATTCCCATCATGAAATATCGGTTAAACGTGAGCGCTAATTGGTAAGTTGCTAGAGCAGCCACTCCTAAATGACCAAAGGCTACCGCATATAACATATTGCCAACCGACCACATCCCTTCATGGAACAAGAGCGGCAGTGTGGTTATGTATATTTTCCGGGCGAAATCCCAGCGGATTGAAAGAATTTCTTTCAGCGTGACATTGAAATAATATTTGTTCCAATAGACGTAACCTAGTAGAATAACCGCGCTGAGCATAGAGGATATTAAGGTTGACCAGGCCGCTCCAACAATACCGTACACAGGAAAACCAAGCTTTCCATAAATAAGTGCATAGTCCAGTAAAATATTGACGAACATACCCATAACCCCAACAATCAGAGTCAGCTTCACCTTACCTATCGAACCCAATGCGTTGCTAAAAGCATCTTTATAGAATTAATTAAGAAAACGAATACGATCACAGATAAATATTGAATGCCATAGGCGATTGCCGGTTCATCCTGGATAAAAAGTGTGATTAACGGCGCTTTAAACACAGAGACAAGCATAAATACAATCAATGAAAGGAGGATGCTTGAGATCAGCATAAGAGCAAATGCTTTTTTAACATTTACAAAGTCTTTTACTCCATAAAATTGTGTAATGTAAGCTGAAATACCATAAATCGCTGCAAGAAGCATCCCAAGAATAAAGCTGATTTGACCCACTGCAGCCGTTATGGCAATCGCCGTATCCCCTAATCCTCCGACCATTAATGTGTTGATCAAAGAAAATGAATTCCCGAGTAGCATTTGAAGTACGGAGGGGATGACTAACCTCTTCATATCTTTACGAAATTCAGAACCGCTCATCTCTGCCCCTATTGCAGCTCATCCGGAAAAATTGGATTTGACCAGGCAATATTCCCTTCGAAATCAATGCATTCCACGCGAATATATTGCTCTGTACCCTCTATCTTGAACCCGCCGCTGGTAATGGGTGAAGCATCTTTGTTATATAACGCACGCCCATTATTGGGATGTGTAATAAACTTAATGAATTTTACCGGTGAGCATTTGATTTGCAAGAAGCCATTCTCTACCCGCAGATCCAGAATTTCCGGTCCCTGTGAAGAATAGAACTGTCCGCTCTTTAGCGCCGTGATCAACGTTTGCTGCTCCAGCTTGTCCGCATCGACCGAAATCCATCCACCGAAAAATTCCGAGATGACCTCATCTATTCGCCCTCCATGAGCATCATCGGCAGCCACGCCGAACACTTTACGCCCGTTCTTCAGTAAATAATCCCAATGGCGAACGCCGTACCCCACAGCTTCGTCGATTTCGGACTGGTGATTATAGATTTCTACCGCAAAATAGTTCTCTAGCTTCAGCAAATCCTCAGCGCGGTTTCTGGACCATTCCGGATGATTCATAATAATTAAATTCCCTTTATGCCTCATCTCTTCAATCAGGGTCTGAATCGTATCCAAGCTTTTATATTCAGGCTTCGCATGTTCTTCGTCGTGCTCGAATCCGTATTCTGAGCCTAACGATTTATCGAAAAGCCCGTGTATATGGTATTGCTGGCCCGTTTCTTTCCGGCTCATTTCACATGCCATTTCATAACCATCCAGCATGATAAATTTCTCGTCGTCATAGCTATCGGATTTGAAATAAATTTCATGATCGCTTAAACACATGAAGTCATAACCCTTATTCTTATAAGCTTCGATTACAACCTCAGGAGCATATTGCCCATCGCTGCGAGTTGAATGGGTATGGATATTCCCTTTAAATTTGCGCTTACTCTCGTCTAAATAGATTTTTGACTTCATGGCTATTCTCCTCCCTGCAGCAAATCGGATACAAATACAGGGTTGGACCATGCCACCTTCCCTGAGAAGTCAATACATTCCACACGAATATATTGCATATCCTTATCGACCTCCATGGACGCTTGGGTCAAAGGCTCCCCGCACTCAAAATCCCCTAAAAAAGCTCCTCTTTGGGGAAAAGATTTAAACATAATAAATTTACAGGGAGAGCACTCGATCATAAGTTCACCGTCCACCACTCGCAGATCGTAAATTTCCGGACCGCTGCTGGAATAAAATTCACCGTGTTTCAAGCTTTTCACAAGATCCTCTGGGTTCAGCGCTGTCGATTGCACCTGTACCCAGCCTCCTCCGTATTCAGGAATTCTCCATTTCGGATCATGTTCGTGAGAATCATCCGCGGCAATACCGAATACTCGTTTACCATTCTGCAGCGCATGATCCCAATAAGCTGCGCCATAAGAGCTTGTAGTCGACCACTCCGTAGCATGGTTGTAAATCTCTATTGCGAAAAATCCATCATATTTAACCATGTCCTCAAATCGGGTCAAGTGCCATTCCGGATGGTTGAAGATGACCAAATTCCCGTGCGCCCGCATTTCGTCAATGAGCAGTTGGGGCGAGTGGTCCCCTACCCATGGAATCGGCACCGGGAACTGCTCTAAATGTTCGAATCTTTCCAGCTCTGAATCTGCGGTAGGATCATTTAACACACCGAAATGGTAGCCTGGATTTTTATCTGCAACCTGGTTTAATCCCCCTCGTTCCATCCCTGGGAGAGTGACAAAGTCAACCGTATTGAATTCTTCCGTTCTGGCATAAATATCGTGGTCGGTAATCGAAATGAAATGATAGCCCTTGGCTTTAAAAGCTTCTACTACTTGTACTGCAGGTAAACTGCCATCCGACCAAGTGGTATGAAGATGCAGGTTGCCTTTATATTTAGTCTTTTCCCGGTCTAAATAAACTCTATTAATCATTACTTGCCCTCCTAATAATTTACGTTGTTTTCATGTGTTTTCATTTTGTTTTCTGTTGTTATTTTGATCATACAACCTGAAGTAAGAGCGTTTCAAGCCATTCGCTTATAATTAACAGTGGGCTAACAAAATTCATCATCCGTTAATAAAATTGCGGCTTACGGTCATCAAAAACGGACATGAAAATAGAAACGGAAGAGTTCTTTTATGGACGTCTCCCGTTTCTCAGAGCAATCAATATTATATTTTAAATCATACTCTGCTTTTGTTAGTCCAATATTATGCGTAATCATAAATACAGCAAGCAGCCATACCTTTGTACAAACTAAAAAAACCTAAAAGGTTGCTAGACCATTTAGGTTCCATATTATTCTTTATTAGCAACAGGAGTCCGGGTTTAGCTTCTTAAACACCTCAAAGCTCCGGGCCGCACATTCAGAAATCGGGATGGGATGGAATCCATTGATTTCTGCATACAGGATATCATTTAATGGTGCAGTCCAGGAGCTAGGGACTGCCTCTGCTCCCAGCATAGCCCCCATAATAGAGCCGACTGTGGCCCCGTTGCAATCTGTATCCCAGCCACCCAGAACCGCTGTGGTTATGGCTTTTTCGAAGTTCCCTTGGCCGAAGATCAGCGAAGCCGCCACCAAAGCCGCATTATTGTTGGTATGAACCGGATTATAGTGCTTGAAGGCTTCCCATATCCGGTCAACCAACTCCACTTGATTCTTCGTGCTACGTGCAATCGCAACAGCTTCCCTAACATCCTTCGCCAATCTGCTGGTAGCAGGAATCTCGCTTAAGCCAATTTCGACGATCCGCTCGGGATCACGTTCCGAGAATGCAGCAGCAATCATGGCGGCTACGAACATTTCTCCATATATGCCGTTCTTTACATGAGAGAAAGAAGCATCACGCCATGCCAGTTCAGCCGCTAGCTCCGGTTTCCCGGCTGCACCATAGGCTAATCCGTCTGCCCGGATCTGGGCGCCGATCCATTCGCGATAAGGATTCAGATAGGTACGGACCCAAGCCTTCTGCTCTTCCCAGTCTGAATTCCGGGCATTCCCTTCATTTTTCAATAAATTGTTAAGATGTGATGTTACCTGTGCAAAGTTTAAATACGCCTGCGTTTCAGCTGTACATACCTGAGAATAAGACAAAACCCTATGCCATAAGAGACCCACATCCCAAGAATCCCATTCCAGCCCTTTTTCTTCCAGCATAATGAGGCCAAGAACTGTATACCGGATATCATCGTCGCTCTCCATGTAGCAGATGTTCTCACGCAGGCTCTTAGGGGAGACATTAGCAATGTTCAGGCCAACTTCCTTTTGTGCACGGGATTGTGCAGGTACGTAAGTCGTTATAGGCCATGCGTCTGCACCTTGGAACCAAAGTTGAACATTCTTCCAGCCTGGATTGCCGAAGCTTCCGCCCATATATTCCCACTGCTCAAGGGGTTTGCCAAGTGCACAGCCAACACTCCGTCCAAGCCACGCTCCATAAAATTTGTCCCGCCAGACTGGCTCGGAATGTTGCGGCTGAAGCACTCTCGGCCCTTCTGGACGCTTTTTACGGATTTCATCCAATTCAGATGGCTCGGCAAACGGGAAATCAGGTCTAATCGGAAGCCTCATCAATTGCTCATATATTGCCATCAATTGCTCCCGATCATTGCCTGCCGCCTCAATCTTTTCAATAAAGCCCTCTGTATTGCAGCCCTCATCTCTGCGCTGAATAACCTCTTCTTTCACCAATCGCTGTAAGCTATCCCATCCTGCCATGATCCGCACCCCAAACTTTGTATTTTATATTCATTATAGAACCCGTTTGGAGGAGAGGCTTCTCAATAACTATAGGGAAATTCTCAAATATTGCGAAATGTTTGATATTGCTGCCGGTATTCACTTGGAGAAAGCCCAATAATTGACCCAAATAAACGGTAGAACGTCGATACGCTTTGAAACCCACTTGAGAAGCATACTTTGGTGACATCCAGGCTTGTATTCACGAGTAAACGCTTCGCCTCGTTGAGTCGGACCTGCAGGAGGCAATCCTTGAAATGGCGCCCGGTTGCTTCTAGAAATACATGGCTTGCACGTGAGGGGCTGACTCCCAGATATTTAGCAACCTCCTGAAGGGTTAGAGCTTCCGTGTAATGTTCCTTAATGTAATCCATCAGTTTCCGGTACTCCCTGATCGTACGTGTCAGCTTCTGCCAATCCTTCTGTTGCAGTGGGATCGAGCGATTCCGAAGCAGGAGGGTACATATATGCAGGAGGGTTGCTTTTACCATGCTGGAGTACCCCTCCTGTTTATCGACAAGCTCGGATCGGACCCGTTCGATGAGTTGTCTCAATTCAATGGCAAGGGGTTCGCTATGTGGAATTCGGTTCTGATAGAGTCCGTTAGAATAACAAAAAGGAATCAGCAGCCTCTCGTCCTCTGTAAGTAACAACCCTGGATCGAAATTCAGAAAGATATATGTACTTGGGTCCTCTTCATCAGACCAGGCAATATGCAGCTCCGAATGGTTAACTATGAATACATCCCCAACCTGAACAGGGTACGTGTTTTCTCCGAAATGAAACCATCCCTTTCCCGAAATACAACAGCCGATCTCTAGACTGGAATGGTAATGCAGGGGCTGCATGAATGTGTTCGGTGACCAAGCAAAAGCATTAACGGGTATTTCATGCTCATACTGTATGTTTAATTGCTCTCCGTCGCTCATACATTCACCTCCTATCGTCTAATATTCCTTTGGCTTGCCCGATTCTCCGGTCTCCTCTTTCCTTTTCCCTGCGCTCAAGCTCATATAGCGGGCAAAAGACGCCCACAGACATCACCGGATATCCGGATAGGCTTTTTTGCCAGTCCTCTCTTGTAAAGGCGTCATGGATCACATGATCCACGATAAGATTAACCCCGGTATCCGCGAAGATCGCAATCGTCCGTTGAAAATCATGCTTAATTCCTCCGGCAATTAATTGCTTTTCTTAGCGATAATATGTGTAAATATGGCTATATCCCTGTATGGACTGTGATTGCCGAGTTCAAGCTCCAGCCGCATAGTCTGGTTATGCCATTCTTCAGTCTGCTTAAGCTCATTGTCAGCGATATATCCGTACAGATTATGTATTCCAAAATGACCTTCAATCTCATAACCCGCTTCGTTGAGCCATTCCACTAACTGAGAGTAAGGATATACTGTGATATCCGTTTGAATAATTCCGCTATACTCCCGGCTGCTGCCTATACTTGTAAGCGCATCTTCAGAATCTTTATGAAGAATAGCCTTTTTCATTACCTTCGCCACCGGATTATGAGCAATCAGTGACAAGTAGCCATTTGTGGCTTGGCAGTTGCTGATCTGCTGGATAAAAGGCTGTGGGTCCTCCGTATATTCAAGAATGTTATGGCAAAAGATCCAATCGTATTTCCCCAAACTCCCGGATGCCTCTTCAAAAGAATGCTCCAAATAAGACACTTCCGGTCCAGCCTTTTTGGCGAGCTCGATCATCTCATGGGCAGGCTCTACCGCAGTTACCCGATGCCCTTTCCTGCTGTACTCATTACTGGAAATACCGAAGCCGCAGCCGATGTCCAATATAGCCTGTGCTTGCCCACCTAAGAACCGGTCTATTTGATCCCAAGCCGTCTGATAAAATAATCGGCCCCAAGGCATTTGCGTATAATGCCAATAGGAATCCAATGCCGCTGCAAAAGCACCCGCCTTACTCATCATTTATCCCTCTTTTCAACTTAGATTATGTTACTTAACATCAGGTGTTGTGGATCAAGTCTCCAACAGTATTCACTGGTCACTTGGCATCGTTGCTGTCCTATTATTATCGAAGCTCCAGGCAATGACAGTAGCACTGTCACGGCCTTTTTGCTGATGCACCTCCATTAGCGCAGCACCGACACACTCCTTCATATCCCTTGCCGAATAGAAAGCATCAAACAGCTTTTGCGGATTTGCATAGGACTGTGCGCCATATTCCAGAAGACCGTCAGTCGTCATGACGAGCACTTGATGTCCTTCTCTCAGCTCTCTGACTCCGGTTGAATAGCAGGGAACAGGCTGGGCAAAGGTGTTGGCATACCCGATCCATTCATAATAATTCCGCTGGTTCAATAAGAATTGTCCCCGGGCAGCGAGGTCCGGATGAAGCAGGTAGAGTGAGTTGTCACCGATAGACAGCCACCATATGTAATTCTCTTTACGGGCGCAGATCAGGCATGCCGTTTCACCGGTCACTTCCCTGCATCTGTTAATGAAGGCTTCCGAGGTAAAGAGGGATAATAGATACTCCTGTAAAGCATCAAAAGCGTGTGATATGGGCTGTGATAGATGTCCGTTAATTTCACTGGCTGCACTGTCCATGGTGCTAACCAGCAGCTCTGCACTTTCTGCCGTTTTATGGGCATCCAGCAGCATAACGAACTCCCAGCTTCCGTCCGGGTCAAGCAATACAAAGAGGCCGTCTTCGTTTTTGTCCGCACCTGCTGCAGTATTTCCGCCATAACAGCCGATAGCCATATTACCAAAATTCATGATCGCTGGATCGTCAAGGTACATTGCGTGACTGCCCACCCAGCTGAACTTAATCTTATCCCGTTCCATTTTCGCCTCTATCTCCTATCTGTTCACTCTAATACCGCTCTACAATGGACCAGACAATCTTCTTATCGAAACAACAATGGAAATAACAGTAAGAGCCCAAACTGCTTTAAGTTTCCTTTTTCTACTACTACCACTCCGTTTATTCATATACCCGCACGCTTTCTTCATGTTATATTTGTCATATCTATGCTGTATTCCGCCGGGAGGACTGAAGTGCAAATGCTGTGGTCTTTGTTCATCGCGATTCTATTATCGTTTTCGTTCAGGATTGTTCAAAGAGTAGTTGGGCTTATCTATAAGCAGCATCTACGGTTCTCTGTCTATTATTGGGGAATTATGGTTATCATTGCAAGCTTATTAATAAAAAACACTTATGTCTACAGCTTCCCGAAGAATCTTTCTACGGTGCTGCCTTTGTTCTTTATCATTCTGATTGTCAATTGCCTCATCTCGAGATCCTCCGGCTATTCTCCCGCAGGCAGGTTTGACCGGTTCAACTTCGTGATTATCTATCCCGTGCTCGAAGAGATTGCCTTCCGGGGGCTGGCTCAGCCTGTTCTCACCCGTCATCATAGCCTCGGCCAAATTCATCATACGCCTGTAATCGAACTCAGCTTCGCTGTCGTCATCACAGCTGCGCTGTTTGCAGTCTCCCATTTGCAATATTATAAGCTGAACAGCCAGAGCATCAGATTTATGATATTCGCATTTGCCGGCGGGCTGTTCTTTGGGCTAATCACCCAGATGACTGAGTCTATAATGCTCACTATTCCACTGCACATCGCTTTTAACGGTTCGGCGGCCTTTTATGCGTATTTGATCGCCAAGAAACAATCCAACTCTATGTATAGCTGATCCCTGATGCCCAGTTTCGCTCTTCATCTATTCCTATGTATACAAAAAAAAAAGCCCCCGACCCTAAACTACAGAGCCAGTGCCTCTTCCGTGATCCGTTTGATATCGATGGAGGACAGTGTTTCCTCATTGACCATATCCGGCAAAATCTCAGCCAGGAAATATTCCACGCATTTCAGGTCTATGTTCTTGATCTTGATCAGGGCATTGCGGTACATAACCACAAACTCCTTTTCCGTATTACCTCTTTGCAGTTCGGCGAATGCCTCGTAGACCTGATCCATCTTGTCGGCTACCTCCAGAATCAGCCCCTCCAGCGATTCATCCTTGCCTTCACGCAATTGATGAAAGAAGATGCTTTTGAAATCCTCGGGAATATGCTCTTCAATGAAATTGTGAACCATACCTTCCTCCACCTGCTGGATTAAAGAACGCAGCTGCAGCGAGGAATGTTTGACCGGTGTTTTGATATCGCCGATAAAAATTTCACCGTAATCGTGGCTGCTCGTAATCTCGTATAGCTTCTTCCAGTCAATAACCGCACCATGCTTTTCTTCGATATCTGCCAAGGTTTTGGCGTACTGCACGACCTTCCAGGAATGGGCTGCTACACTATGCTCCTCGAATTTGAATTTCCCCGGACAGCGGATGATCCGTTCCAGTTCGTTCAGAGAGCGGAAATATTTATGAATACCCATGGGGCCAGTCCTCCCTTATCTTCAGGAATAGAGATAATAACAGTATAGGTCCCCATTGTTAAATGCGGATAAAGCAGTTGACGTCTTATGTTAAAAGAGAGAAAGGCGTTCTCCCGGCACAACATATTACAAATGGTAGAAGGCCTTCCGTTCCCCGTTGTACTCGTTCATCCCCGCCTTACTGCGGAACCTTTCCCCGCCTCAGGTCTGGACTCAAAAACAGTCTTCAGGCCGTTTTGCCGAACTTCATATAGCCTTACAATAAGTACATAGACACCGGATATTAATAAAGATTCATTCTGGTAAATCCCAATGGAGAGGACGCGATTCAACCATGACAAATTTATTCCGTTCCGAAAGAGACAAGAAGCTTACCGGCTTATGCGGAGGATTGGCCCGTACACTGAACATTGACGCCACACTTATTAGACTGCTTGTTGCGGTCACTGCCGTCTTCAGCTTCGGCACCGTTGCTCTCATTTATATAGTGGCCAGCCTCATTGTCCCTAAAGAGCCTATTACCAGCTTCACGGATGACTACCATTCTTTTTAATCAATTTAAATAAAAGCATACAAACTATTAAATTCATCCAAACCTAAAGGAGAAATGAACATGAGTATATTCCAAAGAATCACCACCCTGACGAAGGCAGCAATCCACGAAGGTCTGAATAAACTGGAGGATCCAATCCTGCTGACTGGACAATATTTGCGGGAACTCGATGATAAAATTGCAGGCACTGAAAATAAACAACGCGAATTCACGGCAGCTGCCAATGTGCTGGAGCGTCGCATCTCCGAATATCAAATCCTTGCGGAACGCAGTGAAGCGGATGCGGTCAAAGCGATGAGCGAAGGGAATGAGCCTGCAGCCAGAGCCGCAGTAATGGCTAAGCTGCGCTACCTGGAAAGCGAAGCAGAATGCACGTCAGGTCTGGAAGAAACACGGCAGACTCTGGCTGCCCTGGAAGTCAGCATCCAAAGTGCCAAAGCAGAGCATGAGCGCCTAAAAGCCAAAAGAACCGAGCTGGCTGCCCGTGCGCGCAAAGCGGAGGAACTGGCGAGACAGCAGGCTCAGAACAGCGGTCACCCCGCTTATCCCGGAACCCGGGGCCACGTTATCAACGCCGGTACGGCATCACGCGGTTTCGAACGGATGGAAGACAAAATCAGCGAGTGGGAAGCACATGCGGAAACCTCCGCATTCCATTCTGCTGAGGCAGCTGATTCCCCGGTTAACAGTGCAGTAGAAGCCGAGCTGGAACGGCTCCGCAGCAAAAAAACGGACAGCAGCAAGTAACTAAAATACACAAAAAGGATACTTCCCTTTCAAGGGAGAGTATCCTTTTTTTAAACTGCAGCTGATCTTTTCCTCAAATTCGCCCTGCGGGCTCCGTAGACTTGGAATAACGATTCTCTGGTACCGGTATACCGAGATTTCCGCGCAGTGTATCGCTTTCGTATTCATTACGGAACAGTCCCCGTTCCTGCAAAATCGGCACCACCCGGTCCACGAATTCCTCCAGGCCGCTCGGTACAGCGGCAGCTATCATAAAGCCGTCTGCCCCACCGGACTCAAACCAGTGCTGGATTTGATCCGCCACCTGCTCCGGTGTGCCAATAAAGCTGCTGCGCGGGGTAGCGGATTGCAGAGCGACCTGGCGCAGTGTCAAGCCTTGCTCTTTGGCATTCTTCTTGATTTTGTCCGTTCCGCTCTGGAAGCTGTTTCGCCCCAAATCGCCAAGCTCCGGAAACGGCTCATCCAGCGGATACTGCGAGAAATCATGATGCTCAAAGAATCTGCCCAGATAATTCAGCGCGTTCTCAATCGTCACGAGGCCGGCAACCTCCTGGTATTTGCGCTCGGCTTCCTCCGGGGTATCGCCAATGATAGGCGCAATGCCCGGGAAGATCAGCACCTCATCAGGATTCCGGCCGAACGAAGCAATCCGGGCCTTCACATCCCGGTAGAATGCCTGCGCTTCCTCCAGCGTGTCATGTCCGGTAAAGATGGCATCGGCCTCTTTCGAGGCGTAATTCTTGCCGACCTCTGAAGAACCTGCCTGGAACACAACCGGCTGTCCCTGCTTCGAGCGGGCAATATTCAGCGGTCCTTTTACAGAGAAGAATTCTCCTTGATGATCCAGCGTGTGCATCTTGTCCGGATCAAAAAAGACGCCGCTCTCCTTATCGCGTAAAAACGCGTCATCCTCCCAGGAATCCCATAATCCGCGCGCCACCTCCAAATATTCCGCGGCGATGCGGTAGCGTTTGCCATGGTCAGGATGCTCTTTCTTGCTGTAATTCAGAGCGGAGCCTTCCAGCGGAGAAGTTACAACATTCCAGCCTGCCCGTCCGCCGCTGATCACATCCAGAGATCCGAACTGGCGGGCCACGGTAAAGGGCTCACTGTAGGAGGTGGACAAGGTGCCTACCAGGCCTATTTTGCTGCTGACGGCAGCCAAGGCGCTGAGAATGGTCAATGGCTCGAACCGGTTCAGGAAATGGGGAATGGATTTCTCATTAATATATAAACCGTCCGCTATAAAGATCAGGTCCAGCTTGCCTTCCTCGGCCTTTTGCACCCACTTCCTGTAGAGCTCAAAGTTCACACTCGCATCCGGCTGGGCTTCTCGATGACGCCACATCGAGGTGCTTCCTCCTACCCCGTGCAGCAGCGCCCCCAGTTTCAGTTGTCTTGGCTTGGTCATATCCATTCCTCCTCTTAATTATTGAATATAAGAAGCTGCGCCAGCACTCTGCTTGATACGTTCGATCTGGCCTAGGTGGGTCTGTACATGTGCGGTAAACAAACGTACGATGTCCGTAATCCTGACCGTTTCCCCTTTGAAGTTAAAGCCGCTTTTCTCCCAGTCTTCCGGGTTGAGCCGTCCGAGGAGTAGGCTGTTGTAGTGAAGCAGGCTGCGGAACAACTCCAGGCTGTCGGCGGCATTCCCGCTGTTGGCATACTGGCCGCTGACCCAGGCATCCTGATTAAAGACCGGCAGCTGCACTTCGGTACCCGCCAGAATATCGCGGATGCGGAATGAAACCACTATGCTGTGATCGGCCAGATGAGCCAGCACCTCGGTTACACTCCAGCTGGCCGGCCCGGCCTTCCATTTTAATTGCTCCTCCGTCAAATCCTCCAGTGCCTGAACCAGCTGCTCATGCGTATTCAAATAATCCCTGATTTGCACATTGCCCATTAGATCCCCTCCAAAAGTTGTCCGGCTTGCGATTGACCCGGTGTCTCAAAGCGTGCTAACGAAAACGGACGGATATTGTGGCGGGTCTGTCCGTCTGCCGCTAAGTCAGCCAGGATTTCCCCGACAACGCTGGAAAATTTGAAGCCATGCCCCGAGAACCCGCCGGCCAGAAGCACATTCGTATGACGAGGATGACGGTCGATAATAAAGTCCTCATCCGGTGTATGCTCATATTTGCAGACTGCCCCCTTCAGCAGCCGTCCGGCTGCGCCGGGCATATACGCCTCCAGGACACGGCGGAGATCCCCTTCGTCACTCTCTTCAGTGCCGAAAGGGGCCAGCTTCTGACCCGGCTTCCATTCCAAGCCCGTGTCATGCCGCCCGATCTTCAGGCCGGCTCCGCCAATACTGGGAAAGCCGTAATATCCGCCTTCCTCGGTGCCCAGTGTAAATCCGGGGAAGTTTCCGCTGTCAAAAGCCGGCGCACTCTGAAACCAGCCGACAACCTTGCGGATCGCCTTAATCGGCAGTGTGATGAATGGCGACAGCGCGCCAAACCAGGCTCCGGCACTCAGAATGGCCGCCCCTCCATGAACATCTCCGTTCTTCGTGTGGACCGTGACACTTCCTTCGCGCGCAGTCACATGAAGTACTGCCGTATTCGTCAGCAGCTCTGCACCATGAGCCAATGCCAGTTGCCGGTAAGCGGCGATGCATCTCTCACTGTAGAGATATCCGGCATCCGGCTCATACATGGCTTCGAACAAATCCGGGAGGTTCAAGGCAGGCCACCTCCGGCGGATTTCCTGCGCATCCAGCTGCTCTACTCGTACCTTCTGCTTCCCGGCTTCCGCCAGCTGGCCGCGGAAAGAATATACTGCGCTGTCTGCCAGATTCAGGACTCCCGAAGGCACAAGCAGCTCGGTTCCGCTTTGCTGCTCCGCTTCTTTCCACAGCACATGGGCACGCAGGGCCAAGTCAGTATAGGTGGGGTCACCGCTGTAGGCATGCCTGATCAACCGCGGCTCTCCGTGATGGCTTCCTTCCGTATGCGGCGGATCGAAGGCATCGATCAGCAATGTCTTGATCCCCCGCCGGGCGAGATGATAACCGGCACTCATGCCCATAGAACCCGCCCCGACGATAATCACGTCATAAACAGAGTGGTTCGTTATGTCACTGCACCTCCCTCCGAAGAGAACTGTTCCAAATAACGTACAGCCAGATTGCTGAAAAATGCGGCGCCTACCGGAAGTGCACGTTCATCGAGATTGAAGGAAGGATGATGCCATTCCCGGCTTCCGGCAGTGCCCATAAAGACGAACAATCCGGGAACCACCCGCTGATAAAAGGCGAAATCTTCGCCAGCCGGTGAAGGCACCGGCTTCACGGAGGTGTAGCCGAGCTCCTCTGCTGTCTGCTCTCCAAGCCGTGCAAGCGCGGCATCATTGACTACCGGCGGCGGGCCTTCGATCCAGCGAACAGCCGCTTCTGCTCCTAAAGCAGCGGCTACACCGGTCGCCACCTGGCTGAATCGCTCAAGCACCTCACCGCGCACCTGTTCATTGAAGGTGCGAATCGTACCTTCCAGCACTGCTGACTCCGGGATAATATTCCATGAGTTCCCGCTGTGAAGTTGCGTCACACTGATTACTGCGCTGTGCAATGCGCTGACATTGCGGCTGACGATAGACTGGAGTGCAGTCACCACATGTGAAGCTGTCACGATAGGGTCGACTCCGGCTTCCGGCACAGCAGCATGTGATCCTGCTCCTTTAATCTCAACCACAAAACCATCCGCAGCAGCCATCAACGGGCCGCTTGTAATGCCGATGGTTCCGACCGCCAGATCCGGCTTATTGTGCATTCCAATCACTGCACGGACATCTTTCAGCACCCCGCTGGCTATCAGCTGCTGCGCACCCTTCGCCTTCTCCTCCGCAGGCTGGAACAGCAGGCGTACGGTTCCCTTCAATTCCTTCTCCCGTTGTTTAAGCTGATAAGCAGCGCCGATCAGTGCCGCAGTATGAAAATCATGACCGCAGGCGTGCATTTTACCGGGATATTGTGAGGCATAGGATAATCCGGTTTCTTCCTGAATCGGCAAGGCATCAATATCGGCACGCAGGGCGATTACCGGACCCTCCTGCAGTCCGCCAATCTCCGCGACAACGCCGGTCTTCAGCCCATAATCCAGGGTAGTTACTCCGGCCTGCTCCAGCAGGACTGTAATATATTTCGTGGTTTCATACTCTTCGTTGGACAGCTCCGGGTAACGGTGCAAATGACGCCGGATCCCGGTAATGATTTCATAGAACGCCTCCGCGCTGGGCTCGACGGTTTTGCTTGTCATGAAAGCCCTCCTTCCCTTCGATAATGTTTATCGGACTTAGCTCCTTCTTGTCAGGCCTCCGCAGGCACTTCGGCCAGTGCTTCATGCAGCAGTTCAAAGGAACGGACCCGCTTATCGAAGGGCTGCACATTGGTCGTGACGATAAACTCGTCGATGCCTGATGCTGAGGACAACGCCAGCAATTGTTGCCGCACGCTGGCTTTTGTCCCCTTTGTAATTTCCGGCTCCCGCTCTTCTATGGTGTAATCTTCCGTACTCTGCCGGGTAAATTCCTCCGCCTGCTCCCGGGTAGCAACCGTCAGTGTCTTGCCGCTGGCCAGATTAATCCGGATCAGCTTATGCGCTCCGGCCAGTTCTTTGGCCTCCTCCTCGGTTTCGGCAGCCAGGATAGACAGCGCAATAATTGCCCGGGGTTCTTTTCCCGGCGAAGTCTCGAAGTTGTTGCGGTAAGTCTCGATCGCTTCCAACGCTATCGCCTGATCCCCATTGATGAATAAAGAGAATACGTACGGCAACCCCAGTCCGGCAGCGATTTCCGCACTGGCTACACTCGCGCCAAGCACATAAATTTCGGGAGGTGTCCCTGGAATCGGGCCTGCTTTCAGCCCCGCCAGCGGATGGTCTTCCTCCAGCCGGTTATGTACATATTTTTCGAGTTCGATAATCTTGTCCGTCAGGCTGGAGGGTTCAAAGCTACCCTGCTGCAATGCCTGTGTGCTCCTTGGCAGCCCCCCGGGAGCACGGCCAACCCCCAGATCCACCCGGCCCGGTGCAAGCGAAGCCAGCACGTTAAAGTTCTCCGCTACCTTATAAGGGCTGTAATGCTGAAGCATAATGCCGCCGGAGCCTATGCGGATGCGTTCTGTCTTGGCGAGCAGATGAGAAATCAACACCTCCGGGGATGAACCCGCTACCTGCCCGGAGTCATGATGCTCCGACACCCAGAAACGGCGGAATCCCAGCTGCTCGGATAATTGTGCCAGCTTAATCGTATGCAAGAAGGCTTCTTCCGGCGTTTCCCCCGGATAAATTGGACTTTGGTCGAGGACGCTTATTGTAATCGCCATATTTTGGCCTCCTAAATGGAATAGTTCAGTTCCGGTGTAATCCGCTTCAGGAACTGCTTCGTTCTTTCTTCGCGCGGATGATTAAATAACTCTGTCGGTGTCCCTTCCTCAACAATCACACCGCCGTCCATGAACACGACGTGATTAGCGACATCGCGGGCAAAACCCATTTCATGCGTCACGACAATCATTGTGATGCCTTCCTTGGCAATTTTGCGGATGACGGCCAGCACCTCGCCCACCAGCTCCGGGTCCAGCGCCGACGTAGGCTCGTCGAACAGAATCACTTCCGGCTCCAGCGCCAGGGCGCGGGCAATGCCTACCCGCTGCTGCTGCCCGCCTGACAGCTGGCTTGGATACGCGTCCAGCTTGGCTCCAAGCCCCACCTTCTCCAGCAAAGCGATACTCCGTTTTTTCGCTTCCTCCTTCGGAAGCTTTTTGACGATAAGCAGCCCTTCCATCACATTTTCCAGCGCAGTTTTATGCCGGAAAAGATTATACTGCTGGAAGACCATCGCCGTTTTTTGCCGCAGCTGATGAATCTCTTTTTTGCGTGCATGCCTGCAGTTCACTTTGAAATCGCCGATGGCAATCTCCCCGTCACTGGGCTTCTCCAGGTAGTTCACGCAGCGCAGTAGGGTAGTTTTGCCTGAGCCGCTGGGGCCGAGAATGACAACAACCTCGCCTTTGGTGACGGTTAAATCAATATTATTCAGCACCTGATTCCGGCCAAACGACTTCGAAATACGCTCCAGCTTGATCATGCCACTCCACCTCGATTGTAAAGATTGATCCGTTTCTCGATCAGGGACGTCAGCCGCTCGATCAGGAACGTAAGCCCCCAGAAGATCAGCGCCGCCGCCAGGTACGCCTCAAAGAACTTCCAGTTCGTCGAAGCCACAATCTGCGCCTTGGCGTTGATATCCACAACGGAAACGGTAAAAGCAAGCGTTGACCCATGCAGCATACCAATAACGGAATTGGACAGATTGGGCAGACTTGCCGCCAGCGCCTGGGGAAAGACAATCCGCCGCAAGGCCTGAGGGGTGGTCATACCTATGGAATGTGCAGCTTCAAGCTGGCCCCGGTCCACGGCAAGCAGACCGGAACGGACGACCTCGGACATATAAGCACCCGCTGTAATTGAGAACGAAATATAGGCAAAACCGATCATCGGAACCGACACCGACCTGAACCCCCAGCCAAAGTGGGCGGCCAGTCCGTCAATAAGGACAGGAAGTCCAAAATAAATCAGCAGCAGATGCGTCAGCATCGGAGTGCCCCGGATAAAAGTCACATATCCAACCGCCAGCGGATACAGGACAGGCACTCTGTAAATCCGGATCAATGCGACACAAATGCCGATAAGAAAGCCCACTGACACGGAGACAACTGTAATATATAAGGTGGTAGGAATGGCGCTCAAGATTTGCAGGAACGCCGTCCAGATAAATGATGGGTCCAGTTTCATTATCCTGCGCCTCCTTTACCCGATCCCATTTCCGCAATAATGCGCCGGTAGGACCAATTTTTGTGGACTCTAAACGATTTTTTCTCAGGGGTGCTCCGCTTCTCATGCCGCAGCAGCCGGTGCTCCGCTACAAGCAGCAGCTTCTCAATCGAATAGCTGATGACCAGATAGATCAGGGCAAGGGCAATGTAGGTTTCGATAAAATGCTGTGTCAAACTGCCAAGCGTCTGTGCTTTGCCCGTCATTTCCATCACACCGAGCGTGAAGGCCAGCGATGTATCTTTCAGCAGCGCAATCACCAGATTGGAGAATACCGGAATCGCGATGCCAAGCGCCTGTGGCAATACGATCCGCGTAAAAGCCTGGAACCCTGTCATTCCCGTAGCATAGGCAGCCTCCACCTGCCCCTTATCCACCGCCATCACAGAAGCCCGGATCATTTCGGACATGTATGCCCCCGTATGCAGGCCGTAGGTTAGAATCACAAAGACAAGCACCGGCGTCCGGGTCATATCCACATGAACCAGTTTTAGAATTTCAGGCAGCCCGTAATAGAACAGGAAGAGCTGGATCAGAATCGGCGTTCCCCGGAAAAAAGAAATATAGATTTCGGAGCAGGTTTTCAGCACCGGCACTTTGTACAGGCGGGGCAGAGCCACGAGAAAACCGACTATAATTCCTGCCAGCAGCGAGCAGGCGACAATCAGCAGTGTGGTGTTTAACGTCCCCAGCAGCTTAGGCAAAAATGAAAATACATAGCTGATATCAAATGGTTCGCCCATAAACTCCCTCCCTTCCCACACTCACAGGCTTAATCATTGAACCGAATTCGCTGTAACATCCGCACCCAGCCATTCCGTGCTCAGCTTGCCAAGTGTACCGTCTGTCTTAAGCTCCTTGATCGCACCGTCAATCGCATCCGACAGCTTCTGCGAATCAGCATCATCCTTGCGCAGCACATAAAGAATGTCTGCCGACGAAAGCTCGTCGCCCGTTGCCTTCAGCTGGCTCTGCGGATCAATAATCGGAAGGACAAAATCGGCAGCCAGCGTGGCGTCTACACGGCCGGAGCTGATCTGGGCAGCTGTATCGTTAGCCGTACCGTTTTGGTACACGATATTAATCGCATTGTCATGCTCTTTATTGTAGTTCTCAAGAATTTGCGCCTGTGCACTGGTTGCACCCGTCAGCACCTTTTTACCTTTCAGATCATCCAGCGAATGGATCGACTCATTGTCCTTAGCCACCACAATGCGGTTTCTCCAGTGGGCGTAAGCTTCTTTGTTAAAAGAATACTTCAGCTCGCGCTCCGGATTTTTTTCCATAACATGGGCGACCAGGTCGATTTTTTTGGTTTCCAGACTCAGCAGCAGGTTGCTGAAATCCATCGTCTGCAGTTCGAATTCATATTCCGGCAGGCGATTGTCAATTTCTTTAATCAGCTCCACATCAAACCCGGTCAGCTTGCCGTTCTCGTCGATGTAGCAGACTTTTGGAAAACCTGTGCCTGTGCCCACGATGATCTTCGTTACCTTAGCCGGCTCTGCCGAAGCATTACCCTCTTTCGCATTAGCAGGCGCTGCAGCTTCTGCCACATTCCCGCTCTTGCTGCTGTCCGTGTTGTTGCCGCCAGCACTGTTGCTGTTATTTCCGCAGCCGGCAATCGCCAGCGTGAGTATTGATGCAAATACCAGTGAGATTGACTTCTTCATGTTTCTATCCCCTTTGAATGAAATGTGGTTTGTTTATAAGTGTCTTTTTCAGCAGATACATGATGCCGTCGCCATTTTGCGGATCAAGCTCCAGGAACCGTTCATAACCCCGCCGCTCATACATCAGAGCCAGCCAGGGATGTTTTTTCGCCGTTGCCAGAGTGACTTCAGGCGAGCCCAATTGTCCGAGAATAATATGCTCCTCTACCCAATCCAGCAGCTTTCCGCCGTAGCCCTTGTTACTGTATTCCGGACTCACGGCGAACCATTTGATAAAAGGTAGCGGGCTGAGCTTCTTCATCTCTTCTTCTTTCGACAAAGTGATTGTCGCAATAATCGTTCCGCTGACTTCAAGCACATAACATTCATTAGTTGAAATATTGTCTTCAATCAGCGCCAGATCGGCGTTTGCCGCCGGCCAATGCAGCCCCAGATCACGAATCAGCTGATAGGCACGATATGTAATATCCAGTAATTGCTCCGCATCCTTCTGTTCTGCCAACCGGTATACTTCACCCATCGTATGCCCTCCAACCTTTCGGATTTTAATTTTATAATCCCTATCGAATTAGTAGTGATTATGATTATGCAATTAACTTTATCACCGCAGGTATCCATGCGCTAATAGAGTTTTTTAATACATCTATACAAGAAGTCGATCTCCGGCTTTACCTATGCTAAGTTCCAGCAGGGTTTCGATAAACTCCGCATTTTCCCCATTCAGGGAAATCAGGCTGGTCCGCAGCGAAATCCCTTCCGTCTCCGCGACATCTACCCGGATCAGCGTCCCTGCCGCCACTTCCTCCTGCACACTGAGTGCCGGTAGAAAGCAAATCCCCGCTTGTTTCAGCACCAGCTTCTTGGCCGTCTCCAGGTTATCCACCTGATATTCAATATTCGGCGGCTGCTCCATACTCTCAAATACACGGTGCAGCCGCATCCAGTCCAAAGAGCCGCATTCAAAGAAAACCAGCGTCTCCTGACGGATATCCTGTATTGAGGCACGGCCTCCCTTGGCCAGGCGATGCTCCTTGTGCACATACAGCGAAATGGGGTCCTCGCAGAATGGAAAAGCTTGAATCGCCGGATTTACGACTTTACGGATAAAAGCCAGATCGAGCTCCTTCGACTTCAGCTTGCTGATCAGCACTTCCGTAGACGCTGTCGTCAGCTTGATCGTGATATGCGGATACCTGCGCTTCAGATGAAGCAGCAGATGGGGCATCAAATAATTGGACACCGAGACAGTGCTGCCGATTCTCAGCTCATTCGGAATATGTCCTTTCGATTGTATTTGATGCTTGCCGGTTTGATAGACCTGGAGAATCTGCTGGGCATAGGGGAGGAACTGCTTGCCTTTATCGGTGAGATTAATCTGCTTGCCCAGCCGGTCAAATACCCGGCAATCCAGCTCCCGTTCGAGCGATTGTATGCGGGCGGTAACAGTCGGCTGCGAGATATACAGGACTTCAGCCGCTTTATTGAAGCTTCCATAATGGTTGATGTACACAAAGGCCTCAATATTTTCAATGTTCACACCTAGCCCCCCCTTAGTCGGGTTTAATTTTACTATTCCGATGAATTAACAATGAATTATGGCGATACGTTCTTATAGATTTTGTATATATCTTATTCACGGCGTATTTTTTTGTCAACACATATTCCGTGTATTTCAGTCGGATTTCCATTAAATACTAGGTCTGCCCGTTTGACTAACGGTGTGGAAATATTCTCCTAAGGGGTAAGGAAGGAGGAGGTATTCATGCCTTCAACTAAAAACCGGATTACCCCGAAAAAAAGAATGTATTTCCATAGCGAACTGCGGCAATGTCCGCACTGCGGCACGAAATTGAAGCGGCACCATACTGCTTGTCATAAATACGTCAATACCCTGAACGGAATCTTCGATATCTGGAATATGGCATACGCCTGCCCGAATTTGGAGTGCCCGTATACGGGATCCTATTTTCGATCCGCCGAGGCCGATGCGCTCGTGATGAAACATACTTCTTACGGATTCGATGTTCTTGCCCTCGTCGGAGAGCTTCGGTTCAAGCAGCATTACACACTTTCCGAACTGCACGAGGAGCTCAATCGACGGGGAGTCGTTACTTCCAAGCGGAATTGTGAACGACTGTACGAGTGATATCTGACGCTACTTCGCGCATCGGTCACGGACCATCTCCGCGAAGTCTTGGCGGGGGTGGCGCGCCGTTTTGCTCGAAGATGGGCATCCACCGCTCGATCTTCCGGGGATTCGGGTATACTAAGAAGCCTTAGCGATTCAAGGTTCGCTTCAACGAAGCGCTAAAAAAGGGGGTTCGCCTACAGTGAGAAACTCCTGAAGTTGTTTGAAACATTGGATAGCTTCTGCTCCTCATACCACAAAGTAAAGCATTGGCTGAAGCCTCATCAAGATGCTGCCCATATTTTGAGTGCGCCCGCACCGCAAACCGCAGAATGCGTTCGTGTGCAAATGCAGTGGCTCCGCACCGAAATGAGACGGTCCTATACCCGAAAAGAAGATACCGAAATGGTCGAGAATTTTGAGCGATATAGCACCGGATTTTGGCAAGGATTGTTTGCGTGTTACGATACGCCGTACCTACCAAGGACAAATAATGACCATGAACAACAGTGTCTCGAAAACCGTGTTTGTTTGTTAATTGGGCAGACCTAGAAAAAAAACAACAGGGCAATTTTATCGCCTGTTGTTTTTTTATATAGACAAATGCAGGAGGTATACAAAGTTACTAATAGATGACGTAGAAGGTTGATCCAGTTGAATTATTAGAACTAATTAAATTTAATTCAATCTTGTAGTAACCATATAGTTTAGTTATTAAGGATTCCTTATTGTTCAATTGTCCTAAGTAAGTTCGGTTATTATATTGATCAATAGCATGTACAGTGCAAATATCTCCAAATTGACCATTTAACACGACTTTTATTTGCCCATTCATGTAAATAGGTACGGTTTGCTGTCCAACCTGTGCCCATTCTGTTCCTTGTAAAGTAACATTGCCTAAGGGTTGCGTTTCTTGTGACAGCAACGTGTTGTTTGTAACAGCTTCTTCAGCGAAAATTGCACTTGTAGGTGCTAGAACCATCATTAGAGTAGCAAAACTAGATACTGTTATTTTTTTTATATGATTCAACGTAAACATCTCCTTTAGATATATATATTGAATTAAATAATTTAGCCATCATTAGTATGTGTTTTTTTTCACGAGTAATATAAAAAAATATTATCGTTTAACTGAAATCAAACTTTCATTTAAACTAATTCCGAGAAAAAACTTAAATACCAAAAAAAATTAAAGTAAGTTAGATGCTACTAAACTTTATTTTTCATGGCACACGCTCCTTTGGGAAACATGAGTTATATTACAATTAAACACTAGCATATATTGCAATAAAATTCAATATTATTCCACTTAATTTAGAATGGTAAGCGTTATGTCAGAGTGCTAGTAAATGATGTTGAGCAACATGTTAAGCGTAATGGAAATCTTATAAAGATTGGAATTCAATCAGGGAAAGGTCGCCGAGTTTGTACCGGGCTTCGAAATCCAGCTTCCCTCCCCGTGCAAGTTTGGATTGAGCTTTTTTAGATATTCTACCTGTGCTTTCAAATAGGCATTTTCCTCTTCGGCACTGCTAAAGATAATCTGGATTTCGCTTTTAATGCCAAACTTCTCCATGATCCGGCTGTACGCCCAACCTTCTCCCACTCGCAGACGAACAGCTTCTTTCTTCGTGTCCTCACTGTATCGATTAAATGTTTGACCTTTCTTTGCTCGCATAGTAAAGATCCCCTCCGGTTTTTAGATGTTGAGATCATTCTAACATGATCTAACATGATCTCTTTTTTCACTTTCTACCTTGAGGGGATAATACCACATGGATTGCCGGGGAGCGCCCTTTTTTCGTTCCGCCTGGTTTAAACCAGGCGGATTGGATGTAGCCACTATTAAAGGGATCGGTCTGCTAAATGGTTATACTCCGGAATGAACAGCTTATGATGAAGTACATAGAAAAGGCCCGATTTTGGTTCCTTCAGCTTGAAGTTAAAAACCCTGAAATCATCTTCTGCCATTTCATACGAGAATGAGCAGCCGGAGTTGAGAAAGCCTGACAAGTATACGACATGCTCTTGTTAATAATATGAGCCGGATTGCTTATCATGTTGTATCTGAATCGTTAGGCAGGCTTATTACGCTCCATCTGATAAATTCATGGCTGGCTTTCTTATATTGATTGCAGAGGAAAGGAGGGGTTGAAATGAAGAGAACCAAATCGATTGTTTTCAAAATGTGGACAGGCGTGAAGTCTGCTGGTCGTCATGTTTGGGAGTATATGAAATCCAAAGAGGGACGTCAGACGTTAATTCAAATTGTCCTTATTGCTATCAGGTATGTCTTAGGTCAGTAATTCAAAAGCGTTCAGGTGGTGTATCCCGCTTGGACGTTTTTTTGTTTGACTAAAGTATATTGATCCGGAATGGAAAGAAAGCAGAGGTCTAAGAACGGTGGGGCTGATGCTACCGGCTCTAAGGCGGCAAGAGCGCCTGACCAAGATACGTCACCGCCGAATGACGGGGCTGCGCAGTTGGAATCGCTACATCTGGCGAAATGGAGAATTTGTTGTTTGGGTCGAGGATGCCTTGAAACAAGAGAATCTCTTGAATCGGCTGAGCTGTGTGGAATGTGAGTGTTACCTTCGCGAACGTAAGGGATGGGAATCCCGACTACTCGAAGGTAACAAACGCCTTCGCTTCCGCCGAGACCCTAACCGTTATTTACAGTGTCTCGAAAACCGTGTTTGTTTGTTAATTGGGCAGACCTAGTTAAATAAATCACAAAGATAGATAGAACTTTTCTATTCATTTATCAGAAATGTTAAATTCCTCTTATGTTTATGCGATTTGTCAGTTATAATAAACGTCACTCGACTGATCTTTCCACCTGACTTAAGTAAGGGAGGTATTTCGTGAACATGTCAAAAGAGATCATTATTCGTGACGCTGCAGAAAGTGAGCGCGAAGCAATTGCCGAAGTGCTGCTGTCCGCATACAGCCAATATTCTGCCGGCATGCCTGAGCCGCAGTGGGAAGCGTACCGGAATTCAATCCTTGATTCCGTACACGGTGATGCCCCGTTCGCGCGCATCATCGCTGAAACCAGCCAGCAGATTGTCGGCAGCGCACTGTTGTTCACCTCCTCGGAAACGGCTTACGGCAAGCCGGAGCTTGGCATCCACTCCCCTGTACTGCGCCTGCTTGCCGTCTCCCCTGACGTACGCGGCCGCGGCGTTGCTGCACTCCTGATTCGGGAAGCCGCCCGGAGGTCCCGTGAGTTGGGCGCCTCCACCCTGAACCTGCACACCTCGGATATGATGGTCTCGGCGATCAGGCTCTACGAACGGCTGGGCTTCAAACGGCATTTCGAGACCGATATTATAAACGGGAATACTCTGGTTAAAGGTTTCCGGCTGGATCTGCAATCCTTCCCCGGTGCTCAGAGGGAACAACCCCTAACCACAAGAATAGGCTAGCCCATGGGCCAGCCTATTCTTGCAAAAATGTTGAACTTCCCCTTACGTCGTGAGAATCCGTTTGTCCTTGGCCGCCTTCAGCCAGTGCGGAAATTCATTGAGCAGCCTGTCGTACAGCTCGTCATCCGATACTCCTTCAATCCGGTCCAAGTGAACAAAGTCCGCATTGTCCACGACTCTGCCGGTCATGTTGTCCAATCCTTCCAGCACTTCGAAATCCGAATTGCCGATCCCGACAAACTGCCAGAATATCGGCTGGACAGCTGCCTTCATAATCACCTTTTTGGTTAATTTCAAGACGCCTCCGTCATTGATAAATATGATGAATACCGGAGTAGAATCCTTATCTTCTTTGGTATACTTGCGGATCACATCCTCCATCACCGGAGGTTCATTGTTCCGCCCGAATTTATGAATCGAAGGATTTTTTAGAATATGTCTTTGTACATATTGTTCAAAGTCCCGTTCCGTAACCGGGGGCAGCCGGCTGAATTCGTTATCGTACACCCAGACATCCAGCGAGCCATTGTCGTCAAATTTGCAGGCAACGGCCAGTATCCGTTCTACGACCTCCTGCACGATGCCGCGGGTATACAGATCTCTCATCGAGCCGCTGATATCCAGCACAACCCCAACCCGGGCCGTTACTCCGGTCAACTGCTTCTTTTCGAGTGTGAACTGAACTATTTTTTTGCGCAGATCAATGGTAGACAGGACAGAATTCTTTACAGGTTCCGGTGGAGCGGACAGCTCGGCTGGTGCTGGCGGCAGTGTGGGTGAAGGCGGTTCAAGCGGTGCCAGCACTTCAGCTGCAGCAGCAACCTCCGCAGAACCTGCCTCTTCCACTTCAAGTCCGAAATTGACGCATAGAGCAGCCAAGCCTCCATTAAAACCGCTGCCGATGGCGTTAAATTTCCACTCCCCGTTATGGCGGTATAATTCTCCTGCTACGATCGCTGTCTCATCGGATAAATCAGAGCCATACTCAAAACGGAGCAGTTCCTCGCCGCTCTGACGATCCTGGAGCTTCAGATAAAGGCCGGATACATCTTTCATACGGTGATTCAGCTGTTCGCCTTCATAGATAGTCAATGTCAAGGCGATCCGGGCAACCTGCTGCGGCAGACGGGACAATGAAACCGAGAGACTTTCTTTATCTCCCTGCTTCAAGACTGTGTGTGTTACGGCTCCATCCTGTGATACCGGATTTCCATAGAAAATAAAGTCCTCATCACGTTCGCAGCGTCCCCGCTCCGACAACAGAAAAGCAGCGGCATCTATCCCCATCTCTTGATTAGCGGTTGACCATCCGAAGGATAACGTAAGCTCATATACGTTTTTCCCTTTAGTTACATCTACCTTTTGACCCTTTAGCAGCTGCAGCATAACCTCATCTCCTCATTCCTCGATGTACTCTTCCAATTTTTCATATATAAGGAGTATCATACTCACAAGATTTTGTAAAATTGCTAGATTGTATTTACCCCCTCACTACTTTAGTATTAGTGATATACCTGATAGATAAGGGGCTTTACCAAATGAACTTTACAGCAATTGACTTTGAGACGGCGAATTCCAGCCGCTCCAGCGCCTGCTCCCTGGGTCTTGTCCAGGTTAGAGAAGGCGTTATTACAGCCGAGCATGTCTGGCTGATTGACCCGCGCCAGCGGTTTGACGGGATGAATATTGCTATTCACGGGATCACGCCGTCAATGGTCCAGGGGCAGCCTACTTTTGCTGAGCTGTGGCCATTGCTCGAACCGCTGCTGCAAGGCGAAATCGTTGTGGCGCATAATGCCGCCTTCGATATGAGCGTGCTGCGTTATTGTCTGGATGCCTCAGGGACCAGCTACCCGAATTTTCAATATATGTGCACCTATCTGCTGGGAAAAAAAATGCTCCAGGAGTTGCCTTCCCATAAATTGAATGTAATCTCACAGCATTTCGGCATCCGTCTGAAGCATCATGACGCACTTGATGATGCCCGGGCTGCGGCTATCATCTTATTGAAGCTGATGGAACAGCAGCAGCAATTCGAACCGCTGCTGCTCGCGGACAGTCAAGGCTATAAAGCCGGAACGATGTATTCGGGCGGATATACTCCTTTTAAATCACCACCCAAAAAAGCAGCAAAGAAACCCGGCAAAAAACGGGTTCCGCTGCTCCCGGCAGCACCTTTTGAGCAGCGCTTCTGAGACAGCCCGGCAACCCGCTGTGGATCAAAATAAAGAGCAGGTCTTCTCCGTTACTCGAGAAGACCTGCTCCTTGCTTTTTTTTGACGACTCTAGATTTTCGACCGGTAAACCGCCTTGTTCTCCAGTCCGCGGATAAACGGTGTCCATTCTTCGGTTTCCGGGGTCGTATCCAGCGCATCCTCCACCATCTGCAGCTTGGCATCCATCGCATCGATATGATGCAGCGCCACCGCTTCCGCCGTTTGCGGCTGAACGGGGCTTCCCCATTCGCCCAGATTATGATGGGATAAGACCAAATGCTGCAGCGCGATAACCTTTTCCGAATCCAGAGTAAAACCTAAACGAATCGCGGCCTCGGTAATCCAGTTCGACGCCATCGAGATATGGCCGATCAGCTTTCCCTGCACACTGTAATCCGACACAATGCCAAACTGGGAAATCATCTCCTCCGGCTTGGCGATATCATGCAGAATGATCCCCGCCTTCATCAGATCAGGGTTCAGGAACGGACGCTGTTTGCAGAGAAAATCACCAATCTCCAGCATCCGCACCATATGATAGGCAAGTCCGGCAAAATAAGCATGGTGATAGGTCTTGGCTGCGGGATAATGCATCAGCTTCTCTTCCACCTTGCCGACACAGAAGGAGACGATTGCGGAAATCTCCTGATCGGCAATGCTGCTCATCACCCCTTTAATCGTATGGATAAGATCAACGGGACGGATTGGCGCAGACCGGATAAAATCAGTGAGCGATACACCGTCCGTCTCATTGGCCAGTCTGATCTTGCTAATCTTGACCTGCAGCTTCTCACGGTAGGTATGCGCTATGCCCCGCACCTTCACCAGAGCCATGGGGAAAAAGGTTTCTTTATCAGTTGTGCTGACATCCCAAAATTTAGCTGTTATCTGACCGCTTGAATCACCGAGTACAATATCAAAATAATCCTTTGGAGGAGTACCGTTTGTCTGTTTGAGCGTCAGCTCCCGTAACAGATAGAACCCGACAAATTCGTCCTGCGGAGATAGCTGTTTAATTAGTGTCATGTTGGAGCCTCCCATTACTAGCAGGTATTATATCCTGCTGTGTATATTAAACTTTTGACATTCACCTTCGAAATCCCTTTAAATTACTATACGATAACGATTCATAATTATGCCGGGGCCTGTACCAAGCCGCTCAATAGCCTTTGCTTACAGCAGAAAAAGAGGCTATCCAAAGCCATTTTCAGGGCCCTGAATAACCTCCTCTATAGACGTTACTGTATTATTTGCCTGCTGCTTCCAGCGCAGCTTTGATTGCTTCTACTGCTTTGGCGGAAACATCCTTCTCAGCATCATTGGCTCCGAAGGCTGCCGGACGGTATCCGTATTTATGCAGGCCATTCGTGCTGGAAGTGGACTCAATTTCTGTCTTCACCGCAAGCTCAGCCGGTGTTAATAGATATGGGGTCTTCACTTTTCCGGCACCGTCGAGATAATAGACCAGCATCAACACAGGGATATTATTTTTGACAGTAACCATAACATTGACGGATTTGTCGGTACTTGCTCCAATGAAAATTCCATCGAAGTAAGCTGCTTTGTCGGTTTCTACAACTTCTGCTTTACCATAAGCTCTGTCTACGGCAGCTTTCAGTGCATTGCTGCTGCTTGTAGCGCCGGAGATGGCATCTACCGATTGTACACCTTCTCTTGTTCCTGCAGCAAGGAAGCTGGTCGTCAGCTGCGGAATTGCTTTTTGAACTTCAGCATAAGCCGCTTTACCTAAATCCACCATATTCATACCTACACGGGAAAGAGCAACATTCACAATCTTGCCGTTGCGCAGAGTAACGTCTGCTCTGTTGGTTCCTTTATCATAAGCATCACCGAAAGCGGTGAAAGTGCCGTCTTTATAAGTGCCTTGTACTTTGGAAGCATTGGTCAAAGCGTCTGTGAGAGCTGCTTTTGCCGCTTTGGACAAAGCCTCTTGGCCCGGAACATCCGTCAAATCCACGCCTTGTTCAAGCAAACCTGCAGTCAGCAGTCCAACTACAGTTTTTTGTTCAGGTGTCAGCTTGTCATCAGCAATAATTTTGCCGTCAGCTGCAAAGAGACTTACTTTAATGCCGCTTACTTTGTCGGCAGCAATGTCGACCAGCAGCAGAACTTTGTTCTGGTTGTCTACGCCGGCGAATTTGCCTTCAAAATATTGGCCTTCTGCAGGAACTTTCAGCGCCTTCTCGAAAGCTCTTTCTACAGCTTGGTTCCAGCCATGGCTGCTTTCGGTAGCGCCGGAAATACCGTCTACCTTCTCATCATAATTGGCCAAATAAGAACCGTTGGCAAGCAATTTGGCTGTCATTGGTGCATTTGCTTTCACAACTTCTGCATAAGCAGTTGCGCCTCTGTCTACCAGATTGGAACCCAGTCTGTACAGCTTCACATCTACCAGCTTGCCGTTGCGGATAACGATATCGGCTCTTTCCACGCCTACGCTTCTTGCAGTACCGTAGGAAGAGTAGAATCCGTCAACATAAGCGGAAGTGTTGTTGATGAGGGCGTTCTGCTCTGCATCCCAGAATGCCTGGATTGCAGCTTTGGATTCAGCTTCAAATCCGGCTACAGGTTGTGCGGACGAACCGTTTGCGAGCAGGACAGGCGTGATTGCCGCAATCGTTGCAGTTTGCTCTGCAGTGTAGGTTTTTTCATCCACGAAATCTCCGCTTGTTGTCAGCGGATACAGTTTAACCGCAGTCAGCTTGGCAGCATCGTAGGTTGCGAATACCGCATATTTACCTTGAGGGTCGATACCCATGATGTCGCCTTTGAAATAAGTGGCGTCAGCCGGTTTTACTTTCAGCGCTCTTTCAAACGCTCTGTCTACCGACAATTTCCAGCCGTTGCTGGAGCGGGTTGCGCCGGAAACAGCATCCACTGCAGCAGCTCCGACTCTTGTCTTGCCGAGCAGTCTGTCTTTCATCAGACCATATGCCGCCCAGAGGCCGCTGTAATTCTCACGGACATTTCTGTCGATCAGCTTCGGAGATGTTCTCAGCAGATCAATGGAAGCGATTTTGCCGTCTTTAATCGTTACTTTCGCGCCTTCGGTACCTTTGGAGTAAGCATCGCCGTAAGCTACATATACCCCGTCTTGATACACTTCTTGTTGAACCGTTACAGGCTTAGCAGTAGCGGCCGGTTTAGCTGTGGCTGCTGGTTTAGCTGTTGCAGCCGGTTTAGCTGTGGCTGCTGGTTTAGCTGTTACAGCTGGTTTGGCTGTTGCAGCTGGCTTGGCTGTTGCAGCTGGCTTGGCTGTTGCAGCTGGCTTAGCAGTCGCTTTGGGCGTTGCAGCCGGTTTCTTTGTTGCTGCTGGCTTCGCAGCCGCTTTAGGCGTTGCAGCCGGTTTCTTTGTTGCTGCTGGTTTTTCAGTCGCTTTGGGCGTTGCAGCCGGTTTGGCTGTTGCCTTTGGTGTTGCTTCCGGTTTAGCCGTTGCTTCTTCCGAAGCGGCAGAAACCGCATCCACCTTCAAATTCAGTGCAGGTGCATTAATTGTGTAAGCGATTGGCGCAAGCAACAAGGCTGCGCTTACAGTCAAAGAAATCAGTTTTTTCAATGAGTATTCTCCTTTACCATATCCCCAGTAGTATGTAGCACTTTACAGCTGATCTTCCGTTTGGCCGTCTCTCATCCCTTCTTAAGAAGAAGATCCTGCTTCCTCCTAAGAGGTCATCCCCCCTTTCCCGTCCCCCCGTTAGCTATCCCATGCACCATAGAAGAGCTCTTACGAATATCCTATTCAAAAGGTGAAACAATTCACATAGATAGGTGAATTAATTCACATTTATTAGTTCATGTCTGCTAGAGGCAATTTCTGGCTTGATGGTATCAAATCAAAGCTTGGCTTCTCTGTACATAAAATCACACACCCTATTAGAAACATCACTATTTTCATTTTATTTTAATTCAATAATTTTTTTATCTCTCAAATACTCCCATTTACTCCGTCATATGATAATAATGTGATGTCCTGTATTGAACTTACTAAGAGGATTATGATACTTTATAACGATGTCATGTTAATGAAAAGGAGCGTTCACTACGTTGAATCAGCCCTCTATCGGCGTCATTCTCGCCCAAATCGGAACACCTGACGCCCCCACTGCCAAGTCGGTACGCCCTTATCTGCGGAGGTTCCTGTCCGACCGCCGGATCATTGATTATCCCCCTCTGCTGTGGCAACCGCTGCTGCGCGGAGTTATTTTACGGGTAAGGCCACGCCGGTCTGCCAAGCTCTACAGCGAAATCTGGCTCAAGGAAGGTTCCCCGCTGCTGCTTCATTCACAGGCCCAGGTGGCCGGACTGCAAAAGCTGCTCGGCAGCCGTTACCAGGTGGAGCTGGGTCTTGCCTACAGTGAGCCGGGCATGGAACAGGCTTTTGCCAAACTGGAGTCCTCTGGAGTAAACCGGATCATCGTGGTCCCCTTGTTTCCGCAATATTCTTCTACTACCACAGCATCCGTCTACGACGCCGCCTGCTTTGCCGCCCTCGGGCGCCGCAGCGCTGCCGGACCGGTATCCAAACGTTTTGTACCCGCACTCCGGTTTTTGGAAGCCTACTATAATGCACCAGGGTATATCCTTGCCATGAAAGAGCTTTTACTGCGAGAACTACGTAAAATAAACACCAAGCCAGATTACTTCGTGCTGACCTTTCACGGGATTCCCAGCAGGTATGCAGAGACCGGAGACCCCTACCCGGAGCAGTGTCTGGAAACGGCCCGCCTGCTTGCAGAAGCGATGAATTGGGCATCCGGGGATTGGCAAATCTCATTTCAATCCCGTTTTGGCCGCGAGGAATGGATCGGGCCATCTACAGAGGAAGTCCTGAAGGGGCTGGCCGGACGCGGGATTCAGCGGCCGATGATTTTTTCACCCGGACTTGTGACCGATTGCCTGGAGACATTGCATGAGCTTGCTGTGGAAGGAAGAGAGCAATTTGCTGCCGGAGGTGGACAAGCAGACTCCTTCCATGCCGCCCCCTGTTTGAACGACAGTGAAGAATGGCTGGACTTTCTGGCACTAAAGGTCAGTGAGAATGCTCAAGGCTGGCTGAAGGAAGCTGTATTATAGTGTATTTGAACCCATAGTAAATAAAGGATCTATATAGAATGAACTTGAAAATATACATTTAGGGAAAAGTAGCGGAGGGGAATTTTGGAACTGGAGGAGCGATAGCGTCCGCCTGAAAGCTTTCCGCAGGAAAGCTCACTTCGGAAGCATGGGCAAGGTTTGGATTTCTACCGCGATTCGCGGTTAAAATCAGGAAATCCAAACCTAACAGCGGCCGGAAGTCCAAATATTCTCTGGAGTCACGGCCAATCCCAAAATAGAAGAATTATAAGTTCAATCTATCTATCAAAGAAATAAGCCGCCCCTTGCGCAGATGAACACTGCGGACAGGGCGGCTTATTAAATGCGGTTATGATAGAACTGTGCACCAATCTCATGCAGTCAGTTGTTTGTATTTGGAGGTCAGTTCCTCAAACCATTGTTTGTCCTGGAGGGACAGTGCAAAATCAATCAGTTCGGCAATTTCTCCCGGCTGCAGTTCCGGTGAATCATTAAAGCTGACTTCCGCAGATACCGTTGCCGCTCCATCTGCGCCTTCGGTAAAATCATAGGAGAAGCTGAGCTTGATGTCACTCTCCAGAAATTCATTGCGCAGGAAGTAGAGCACTTCACACATCAGAACCGGTCTGACATGATTGTCGAAAACACATTCCATAACTTTTGCCCAGTAATGCTGGTTGTTGAGATGCAGCTTGTCATTCGTTAAGAGATATTGTTCTCCTTGAAAATCATTCACAAATCTCAACTCAAGCGGCTCCATTTTAAAAATACCGGCAATTTGCTTTATAGTAATATTCACGATGTCCTGCGTTTCTAATTTGATCATCTCATCCACCCCGTTCCATATATTTGAACTTTCAATCATTTTGTCTGATAATCACGATTTGGCAATAATTTTAATTAATTTATAGGTATTATCGTCTATTTTCATTATTTTGTTAATGTTTTTCATTAAAATTTTATAATAATTAGTTTCAATATGTGATGAAATGGTTAAATATATGCCCTCAAATCTAAGAGAATACCTTTCCCCTGCGACTTCCGACTCAAAAAAGGGCTTCCCCCTCATGTTGCCGCACACCGCCATATAAGGACCAATTTCATAGCGAAATGGGGTGTCTCTGTCTGCATTCAGACTAAGAGACACCCCATTTAGTAGAGCGCATTCTATTTAATTGAAACTAGTCACTGTAAGATTAAGACCGCCTTAGCAAAATAATGTTACCAGCTGGATTCCCTCTTCCGGAGAGATGCGTACCAGTCCTTTATCCGAAATCCGTAAGGTGGGAATTACAGCAAGCGCAAGCAGTGACAACGTCATAAAAGCATAATTCAGTGTGCAGCCCGCATCGTACAGAGCTTTGCTGATAGCAGCGGACTGGGCGGCTGCGGTCTCAAACGGTTCTGCGGACATAAGTCCGGCAATCGCAAGCGGGAATAAGGTCGTGCCGCCGCCGGTAATTACAGCCACTCCACCCTGCGCTTCAGCTACAGCTCTGGCTGCCTTGGCCATCAGTTCATCATCGTTGCCGATGATCAGCACATTGTGGCTGTCGTGGGCAACGGTCATGGCGATTGCCGCCGGTTCATGGAAGCCAATCCCCTCCACAAGCCCGACCGATTTGTTGCCGGTTCCTTTATGCCGTTCGAATACAGCGATTTTGCATAGGCCGTCTCCCACCTGCAGCTTGCCGTCCTTCACAGGACGCTGCACAATGAGTTCACCGGTCTCCACATGGTTCTCAATGACCTTAATGACCCGGACAGCAACATTGCCCGACTCCACGGGAGCATGGATAATAAAATCATCCGGAACCGGAAGCTGCGGCAAATGAACGGACGCCCGCACTTCCTGCGGGTAGGTGAATGCCGGCAGCGAGGCCGTCATGATGCCATTCTCGGCCACGACCACACCTGCGGCAATAGTCATAACGACGTTGACATCGGCCAAATTTCCGTCCAGCAAAATAATATCTGCACAGGAGCCCGGAGTAATTGAGCCGATATCGCGGGCTACCCCGAAGCGCTCGGCGGTATTGATCGTTGCCATCTGGAAGGCAGTGACAGGCTTCACACCCTGGGAAATGGCATGGCGCACCACAAAATCCATATGGCCTTCATCCCGCAGTGATTCCGAGCTGCGGTCATCGGTAACGAGCATCATCCGGCGCGTGTCCAGCCCGTGTTCGGTATGCGCTGTGATCGTCTTCGCTACATCATGCCAGGCGGAACCGCGGCGCATTTTGGCATACATCCCCAGACGGACACGCTCGATCACATCTTCTGCGGTAACACACTCATGGTCACCGGTTACACCCGCTGCCGCATAGACCGGTAGTCTCCAGTCACTGGACGGCCAGGTAAAATGCCCATCCACATATCTGCCGGCCCGCAGCGTAGCCTGGATCTCGCCGAGCATTTTCTCATCGCCGTAGACTACACCCGGAAAGTTCATCACCTCACCGAGGGCAATGACATCCGGGCCCCAGGTATAAGCCTCCGCCACTTCCTCCGGTCCGATAGAAGCGCCGGTTGTCTCGAATTCAGCTCCCGCCGAAGGCACACAGGACGCTACCTGCATATAAGCGGCAAGCGGTGTGCCGCGCATCTCATCCAGCATCAGCTTAATGCCCTTTAGTCCGAACACATTGGCAATCTCATGTGCGTCGAAGAACCCGCCAGTTGTCCCGAGCGGCAGGACCGCACGGGCAAATTCCGTTGCTGTCAGCTGTGTGCTCTCAATATGACAATGTCCGTCAAGCAGTCCCGGAGCGATATATCTGCCGGCTGCATCAATGACCTGCGTGCCTGCTCCTATCGTGTGCGAAACATCCTTGCCGACATAGGCGATGCGTCCCCCCTGTACCGCAACAGACATTCCCTCCAGAATTTCACCGGAGATTACATTGACCAGCTTCCCGCCGGTTATTACCAAAGATGCCGGCTGATCGCCGCGGGCTGTAGCCACAAGCTCAGGCACACAATCCGCCAAAGGTTTTCTAATATAAGTCACGACTTCCACTCCCCTCCGATATCTTGCATATAGCTACAAACTGAGTTACAGCGTTAAACAACTATGACCTTTTATTTCAAGCGGAAACGGCTTCGCCGTCCTTAAAAGGACGGTATCCGTTTCAGCGGGAAATAGAAGGATAATTTATAGCCTGAAGCATATAAATTTTAAGAAAAACGGCCTTACTGTCCTTTGCAGGACGCAAGCCGTTTCTTGGTTAAAGCGCGGGCCGTCCGTTTAATCCGGACAACACCTGTTCCCTACATTCGACCGGCTGCAGTATTCAACCGATTATCTTACTTTTGCATCATATACGTCAAGTGCCGCCTGAACGCCAAGCCCGGCGGGAACAGCATGCCCATGCCGCAGCAGCGCCCCCTCCAGCGCACCGAGCAGGCGCAGCACATTATTCTCCCGGCAGCTGAAGCCCATCGTGCCGATGCGCCAGATCCGCCCTTTTAACGGCCCGAAGGAACTGGCAATCTCAATGCCGAAGCGTTCCAGCAGCATCGTCCGCACGCCTTCCCCGTCAACGCCCTCCGGAATCAGCACACAGGTCACCACCGTAAGTTTGCTCTGCGGATCTCCGTACAGCTTCAGCCCCATTGCCGTAAGTCCGGCTACTAGCGCCTCTTCATGCAGCGCATGCCGCGCATGCCGTGCCTCCAGCCCTTCCTCAAGCACCAGCCGCAGGCCTTCGCGCAGCGCATAAAGCATGGAGGTCATCTCTGTATGATGATTCAGCCGCTGAGGGCTCCAATAATCCTGAAGCATTCCCAGGTCAAAATAATTGCTGCGCACAAAATCCAGCGCTTCAGCCCGGACCTCACCGGTCCTCAGGCCACGCTCCACCCGCTTGCGCTTCAGGAGCTTGGCCTCCGCCCGTGCATTGTACGTAACCGGAGCCATGCCCGAAGGAATGGACAGGCATTTCTGCGTGCCGCCGATCACGGCATCCAGCATCCAGGCATCTGTCTCCACGGGCACACCTCCGATCGTTGCCACTGCATCCACAATCAGCAGGGCATCCTGCTCACGGCAGGCCCGCCCGATGTCAACCAGCGGCTGCACACGTCCCGTGGAAGTCTCTCCATGTACGATTGCCACGATATCAGGCTTGAAGCTCTTCATGGCTGCAATCACTTCCTCGGGGTCAAACACGCAACCCCATTCCTTCTCAAGCGTCAGCACCTCTGCCCCGCAGCGTTCGGCTATTTCATGCAGCAAATGGCCAAAGCGGCCAAAAATCGGGATCAGCACCCGGTCCCCCGAAGCAATCAAACTGACCATTGCCGCTTCAATTCCGGAGCGTGAAGTGCCGTCCACAGGGAAAGCCCATTGATTGTCCGTAACGAACAGTTCCCGCAGCATCTCCATCGTTTCATTCATAATACCCGTAAATTCGGGATCGAACTGTCCCAATACCGGAAAAGACATGGCCCGCAGCACGCGCGGATCGACTTCCACCGGGCCCGGGGTCATAATGCACCGCAGAGACGGCGACAAATCTTCGTACCGCTTCATAATCATCTCTCCCTAGGCTAACTCAGCTCTCTTTATAGGCTAATTCATATAACATAGCTGTTAAGACATCCAGCCCGGTTGCCAGCTCCTCCGGCGACGAGTATTCATCCGGGGAATGGCTGATTCCCGCCCGGCTGGGCACAAAAATCATGGCTGTCCGGCATCCGGATGCAAACAGCTGGGCATCATGCCCTGCTCCGCTGATCATGGTACGGAAGGTTCTTCCCTGACTCAGGCAAATCTGCTCCAGCGTTCTGCTCAGGTCTTGATCCATAGGCACAGGCGCTGTGGACAACGTCGTGACCACTTCCAGCGCCAGTCCCCGTCTGGCTGCAATGTCCTCAAATCCGGCCAACACTCCAGAACAGAAGCTCTCCAGCCTTTTCGCCTCACTGTGGCGGATGTCCAGCGTAAACTGCACGTCCCCCGGAATAACATTGGGTGTGCCCGGGTAAACCTCAAGCCTGCCTGAAGTGGCTACCAGCGGATCTCCGGCTT
This sequence comes from Paenibacillus sp. FSL L8-0340, assembly GCF_038593145.1. NCBI lineage: Bacteria > Bacillati > Bacillota > Bacilli > Caryophanales > Paenibacillaceae > Paenibacillus > Paenibacillus sp. FSL L8-0340. The sequence continues at coordinate 1,568,738 of NZ_CP151967.1, read as the reverse complement.
CCACCGCAGAGCGTTCCAGCTCCAGCAGCATTTCCGCTGCACCGGCAAGCGCATCCCGCCGGTGCAGCATCGGCGTTGTGCCGGCATGATTGGCAGTCCCGCCGACCTTAACGGTAAAGCGCCTCTGTCCGGCGATGGCCTGCACGACCCCAATCTGCAGCGCGGATTGTTCCAGCACAATTCCCTGTTCAATATGCAATTCGACAAAAGCGCCGATATCTGTTCTGGCTGCCGTTTGTCCTGCCGCAACAGCTTTATGATCTCCGAGATCCCGGAGATCTCCTGGCGGGTGCTCCGAGCTTAAACCGCAGGCCTCCATTGCTGATTTTATCGTTACACCCTCTGAATCGGCGGCAGTCTCAGCTTCGCTCCCATCATACAGGCCCGTAACATGGCCCGAGCCCCAGAAGGTCAAGGGAAACCTGCTGCCTTCTTCTTCGCTGAAGGATACAACCTCCAGGGTCTGCAGCGGCTGCCCGAAGGTCTGCTGCAAATAATTCAGAGCCGTCATGGCGGCGGCTACTCCATAAGCGCCGTCATATTTGCCGCCGTTCAGAACCGTATCAATATGAGATCCGGTTAATATCACTTTACTGTCCGGTTGTGATCCGCCGAGCCGTCCATAAACATTCCCCACCCTGTCTGTCCTGACCGCCAGGCCCATCCCGGCCATCCGCTCCTGCAGGAGCTGCTGGGCCTGAAGCCATTCCGGTGTGTACAACAGTCTGGTAACCCCGGGTCCGGGGGCGCTGAAAGCGGCAAGCTCCTCCAGCAGCAGCAGCATCTCCCGGGCCGGTGCCTGAATCAGCGGCGTATTCATATAGAGGGCTCCCCTTCATATATCCGCAGCCATTCCCCGCCGCCTTCGGCCACCACACCTTGTTCCGCGTTGTAGACAACCGTACCCCGGCTGAGCGTTGCCATTACCTTGCAGGACAAGGTCATTCCGGTATAAGGACTATGTTTATGACGGTATAACAGATCTTCTGCCGCCAAGGTATAGGAGTGATCCGGATTCAGCAGTACCAGATCGGCATCCAGCCCGGGTGCGATTGAGCCTTTACGGTGATCCAGTCCGAAACGCCGCGCCGGAAGTCCTGACAGCAGCGCAGAAATCTGAGTAACTGGCAGTCCACGCACATTTACCCCTTCGTGGAACATCAGTTCCAGGCTGCTCTGTGCGCCGGAAATACCGCCCCACGCTTCAAAAAAAGACAATCCGGGAGCAAGCTTAAGCTCTGTCGGACAAGGCGAATGGTCCGAGGCGATGAGATCGATTTTACCGTCTGCGAGTACCTTCCACAAGCTTTCTTGTTCCTCCAGGCTGCGCAGCGGGGGTGCACATTTGGCCAGCGGTCCCAGTTCCTCCATACTATCCTCATTCAGGATGAGATAGTGGGGGCAGGTTTCCACAGTAACATCTAGGCCGCGCAGCTTGGCAGCATGAATCATATCAATCGCGGCAGAAGTGCTGATATGCACAAAGTGCAGCCTGCAGCCGGTTCGCTCACTGTATAGCAGCGCTCTGGCTACCGCCTCCAGCTCAGCTTCCGCCGGGCGGGAAGCGGCAAAATCACGCGCTCCAGTCCGCCCGCTGCGCAGGGCGTCGGCCGACAACGCCGCCGTCAACTCCTCACTCTCTGCATGCAGTGCAAGAATGCCGCCAAGCGCAGCAATTTTCTTCATCCCTTGGTACAGCGTATCATCGTCCACCTCGCGGAATCTCCCCTCCCCTTCACCGCCGGGGTTGGAGATAAAAGCCTTAAAACCAGTAACCCCTGCCGCTGCCAGCTGCTCCAAATCTTCCAGATTACCGGGAACGAGTCCGCCCCACAGCACATAATCCACTGCAGAGTTCCCGGATGCGGCTTCTGCCTTGAGCTGCAGTGCAGCTTGATTGACCGTTGGCGGGCTGCCGTTCAGCGGCATATCCGCATAACAGGTGATGCCTCCTGCCGCCAGCGCCGCCGAACCGGTACGGAAGCCTTCCCAATGGCCCAGTGCCGGTTCATTGAAGTGGACATGCATGTCAATCATGCCCGGCAGCACATATAGCCCTTCCGCATCAAGGATGCGGGTATCCGCACCTGCCGCAAGCTGCTTGCCGAGGGCAGCGATCTTGCCGTCCTTCACCCCGATATCCAGCTTAAGCACTTCCCCGGGGAGCACTACATCTCCATTTTTGATGATAAGCTCATAGGTTTCTTCCATGAATCGGTCACCCCCGGTCATCTGATCTTGATCTTTATGATTTCATTAGCTTCCCCGGTACGTGCTATACCCTCCGGGAGCCACCAGCAGCGGAACATGATAATGGGCGGAAGAATCAGTTATATTGAAGCGGATCGGGATTTGTTCGAGAAAGAAAGGAGCGGCGCCATCAGCACTGTTCCCTTCTCCGGAGGCTTCAAACGGCAAACCGCTGCTGCGAAAATAATCTCCGGCCATAAACAGCAGCTCATAGGTGCCGGCTGCCAGTTCTGCACCTTCCAGCAGCGGAGCGTCCAATCTGCCATCGGCATTCGTTACGGCTTCACGCAGCAGTGAAGCTGCCCCGTCTTCCAGCCTCCATAGCTGAAGTGCTATCCCGGCAGCGGGGATGCCCCCGGACAGGTTGAGAACGTGGGTAGTCAGCCGCCCGCTCATGCCGGAATTTCTCCGGGAACCACGGTACTAACTATAATCCGGCATGGCAGTCCATCCCGCAGATATATCCTGCGGAGCATGCACCGGCCCCCGTCCTTCCAACCTGACTTCAGCAAGCGAGATATATCCATCATACGGATGCCAGCCCATTGCCAAGCTTTTTCCGTTGGATTTTCAAAGTTGAAGTTATTGGAACCCTTCGTTCCATGCTTTATTAGTTCAATCCGATGTTTAATCCAATGTCCGTCCAGTGGTCTGTTCAGTTGTCTGTTCAGTTGTCTGTTCAGTTGCTCATTCAATTGCTCATTCTGCCGTCTTTTGGCGTGTATCTTCATCCGTTCCGGCATGGCTGATCCCTCCTGCGGGTTGTGTAGTGAATGCAGCATTAATTCTCAAAGATGCAGTTTTAGCTGCATCGTTTTAAATGCATCATTTTTCTTCCGTTATCAGGTCGCGGAGCCGGAAGCTGGTGATTTTGCCGATTTCGTAGAGCGCCTGCTCCCATTCCTCCGCCACTGAACGGTTGACCCGTTCCCCGATCGCTTCTATGATGTCATCCTTGTTTTTACCGCGTACAGCGAGAATAAAAGGAAAATGAAACTTCTCCGTATACGCCGCATTCAACCTGGTCAACCGCTCGAACTCATCAGGCGTCAGCTGATCCAGACCTGCCCCCTGCTGTTCTGCCGCCGACAGCGGCGTAACCTGCAGCCGTGTGGCCAGATCAGGATGGGACCTCAGCAGCTCCTCAATCCGGCTTCGCTCCGCACTTCGCGCCGTTTCCAGCATGACACCGTGCAGCTGTTCCACGGACTGAAAAGGAATGTACCCGTAAGCCCCCTCTGCCACCCAGGGTGAATGCTCAAATATCCCTCCAAGGGTTTTCACAAATTCCTCTTTGCCAAGCCCATTAATCTTATCCAGCGTTAAAAAATCATCCGGCACAGTCATCGGTCCACCCCGCTTTCTATCGCTTTGTTTACTGCACGCAAGATCCCGCCATAACCCGTGCAGCGGCAAATATTCCCCGACAGCGCTTCTTCCACTTCCTCCTGCGAAGGCGACGGATTCTCCTCCAGCAGGGCGACTACCGAGATCACCATCCCCGGTGTGCAGTAGCCGCACTGAAATCCTCCCTCTTCCAGAAAAGCACGCTGCACGGGATGCAGCCCCGCTTCGCTGAGCCCTTCAATAGTTGTAATCTTCGCTCCCTCGCATTGATAAGCCACCGTCAGGCAAGAGTTGACCGGCCGGCCGTCGATCAGAACCATGCAGGCTCCGCAGCGGCCAATTTCGCAGGATCTTTTGGTTCCGGTAAGCTCCAAATCCTCGCGCAGAATGCTCAGCAGCCGGCGGGCCGGCGGAACCTCTGTAGACAACTCTTGGCCGTTGATGTTGCAGTTCAGTGTGAACCCCGCCCCGGTATCACTCGCTGCCTGCTGTGGTGCAAGCCCGCGTTGACTATCCTTGATGTCCAATTCGTAGTTATCCGACATGCGTCTTCACCGCCTTCTGCGGAATAAACGGCGTAGCCTGCAGCCATTCAGGCTCGATCGGCAGCCGGTTGACCCGTTTGCGGACCGCCTGGAATACAGCAGAAGCGACTGCGGGGGCCAGATTGACCGAACCGACTTCCCCAATGCCGCGGGGGCCGTAAGTATCATGCTCCGGTAAATCTTCAATCGGCTGCACCTGGATGCTGCCGTTCATATCGACAATCGTAGGAACCAGATACGTATCCATGTTCTTCGTTACATAGCTACCGCCAGCCATTACCGCATCTTCCGTTAATGTAAAGCCGATGGCCATACTGCTGCCGCCTTCAATCTGTCCCAGATAGCCTTGCGGATTGGCAACGGGACCTGCCGCTACCGCATGATACTGATCGGTCACGCGGACCCGTCCGGTCAGCAGATTGATCTCCACCTTAACCGCGATGGCGGAATACGTGTACAGAAAATGGGCACCCACCCGTTCCAGCTTGGTGGTCGGATATTTGAACACTGTCTCACAGACAATCGGCTCTGTGATGCTGCGCGCAAGCTCGGTATAGGACAGCAGCAGCCCGCCATCCTTATGCCGGATTCCTCCGGGGCCGGGCTTCAAGCCTTCAACCGCTGCTCCCGTCCTGGCCGCTGCGGCTTCCAGCAGCCGGGCTGTAAAATCCGGATGCAGCCGCTTCAGCGCCATCCACATCATGCTTGTGGAGCGGGAAGCAGTGCTGGAGCCACTGTCCGGCACTACATCCGTATCGCCAATGACGATCCTAAGGTCATCTGCGGCAAATCCGTACTGCTCGATCAGCATCTGCTCCATTGTCGCTATCAGCCCTTGGCCGAACTCCTCGTAACCGAAGACCGCCTCGATCTTGCCGTCCAGTGCCAGCGACAGCCGTCCGCCTCCCGGATCGGGAATACCGTAACCGAGGCCAGCGCCGTGCATGGCGATCGCCGCGCCGGTGCCGGTCACAATCCACGGCTCCTTCGGCATCGCAGCCGGAATACCTGGAGCCTCTGAATCATCAGCTCCAGTATGAGGCAACTCCGCTTCCTGCATCAGCGGAGATGCCGCCAGCGCCTCCCACACCTGCATCGCCCCGTGCGTCTGGGCGATCTCCTGCCCAAGCGGCCCTGGATCGCCATAGCGCCGCAAGTTCCGGCGGCGCAGCTCCCACGGATCCAGATTCAACCGTTCAGCGAGGCGGTCTACCTGCCCTTCCAGGGCAAAGATCGCCTGATTGCCGCCAAAGCCGCGGAATTCACCGGATACGCCATTGTTCGTATATACCGCAAAGCCCTCCACCTCCACATGGCGGATCTGATAGGGACCTACCACATGCTCTGTGGCAAAATTCAGCACTTCCGCCCCCAGTGTCGCATAGGCCCCGGTATCGGAAATAATCCGCACCTGATGGGCAATGATCGTCCCCCCGCTGTCGCATCCGGTCTTCATTGTAATCTTCATGGGATGGCGCTTCAGCCCGGCGCGCACCGATTCCGCGCGGGAATTATGCAGCCGGACCGGACGCCGGGTACGCAATGCGAGCAGCGCTCCATACGGCTGGACATTCAACTCGTCTTTGCCGCCGAACGAACCGCCGATCGGACTGGAAATGACCCGGATATCCTCCTCCGGGAGATTCAGTATCCGCGACAGCTGCCTGCGGTCCATCAGACCATGCTGTGTCGCTGAGTAGACCGTAAGCCTGCCGTTTGACTCCGGGATAAACAATCCGCCTTCGGTCTCCATGTACGTATGCATCTGGCGCGGCGTCCAGTAGGTCTCTTCCACAACATGGGCACAGCCTGCGAACGCCGCTGCCGGTTCGCCCTTGCGGTATTCCGTATGATGAAGCACATTGCCTTCTTCATGCAGCAGGATTGCCTCGGGCTTCATGGCTTCCTCAGCATCCTCCAGCAGCGGCAGCAGCTCATAGTCCACTTCAATCAGCGAAAGCGCATATTCGGCAATTTCGTCGCTGTCCGCAGCTACAGCGGCAATGGCGTCGCCAGTATAACGCACCCGGTCGCTGCAGAAGACCGGCTGATGCGGCAGGGCAATGCCAAAGCCGTTCAGCCCGGGCACATCCTCATGGGTAATGACCGCATGTACTCCAGGAACCTCAAGCGCCTTTGCCGTGCGGATAGACAGAATACGGGCATGAGCCTGATGGCTGCGCAGCACCCGTCCGGTCAGCATCCCTTCGGCACTCATGTCGGTTAAATACTGCAGCTTGCCGGATACTTTCCCCTGCCCGTCGGGCCGTGTACGCCAGCGGCTTCCGCTGGATTCCTTGTTCAGCAGCATTTCCCCTCACCCCAATCCACCTAATTTTGTATAACAATTACTTTCCTCCGCCTGCTTTCAAGCCCTTCCACAATTCAGAAACGATGAGATTGCCCGCGGTTTTCCGCTTATAGGCTTCGGTGGCAAAAGGATCGCTATATGTGTCAAAACTGTTCTCCACCGCCTCGTACACTGCGGCCATCAGACTGTCGCTGTAGACAGCACCCTCCAGAAGCGCTTCAGCCGCCGGAAGCCGCTGTGGTCTGCCGGTACCTCCGCCTGCTGCAATGCGGACACCGCTTAGGCTGCGGCTTGAGGCATCGAAAGATGCCGTAACAGCTATGGTAACGAGCGAGGCTGTAAAGGCATCCCGCCGCCCCACCTTACGAAAGATCTCCAGCTCACTCTGCCCCCCGTGTTCATGGCCTGGCGAAGGAAAGCGGATCCCGGCAAGAAGTTCTGCTGCCGGCTTCTCTCCGCTCCAGCGGCGTTTCAGCCAGGCCTCGACAGGCTGCACCGAAAGGAATTTGCCGTCGAAGGAGGCCACTTCAGCATCGTAAACCAGCAGCGCCGGGAGAATATCTCCATAACCGGAAGATATATTGCCGCCAAGTGTAGCCAGATTGCGCACTGCGGGTGCGGCGATGTTGCGCGCCGCCTCCTGCACCGCCGGAGCAATCTCCCGCAAATCCCTGTTCCCTCGGCATTGCGACAACGAAACCAGAGAACCTATAGTTAAATAATCTTCGGCGAGTCCAATTTCACCCATCCCGGCGATATTCCGCAAATCAATCATCTGCCGCGGCAGAGGAGCCGTCCCCGCTTCCCATTGCGTCCGCAGCAGCGTTCCGCCGGATACATATACGGCTCCTTCGCCTAATATCGTCTTCAGCTCCCATGCCTCCTGCAGGCTGCGGGGCTGATACACTCCCGGAGGAGCCGGCTTTTCACTCCATATAGCTCCCATCACTTCCGCCTCCTCACCAGTTGGCATTTCTTCCATGCATTATATTCATCTCGCTGATTCAATCACCGCCGCTGCGTCAAAAACGCTGCTCGCGGATATAAGGTGTACCCAGTGACTCCGGCGTGCCGGATGGTTTGTTGCGGTTGCGGTAACCGAGGTACATCAGCACGAGAATCGTTACGACGTACGGAATCATCTTAAGGAAATAAGGCGGAATTGCGCTGCCGAGCAGCTGGAGGCGGAAACCGAGCGAATCCAGTGCACCGAAGAAATAAGCGCAAAAGAGGGCACGCAGCGGATTCCATCTGGCGAAAATCACCAGCCCGACGGCAATCCAGCCGCGTCCTGCCGTGAGGCCTTCATTCCAGGTTGGCGCGTATGCCAGCACCATATCCGCACCCGCAAGGCCGATCAATGCCGCACCGGCTGTCACGTAGCTGTAGCGGATCAGCTGCACGCGGATCCCCATAACATCCGCTGTGGCCGGACTGTCCCCGACCGCACGTAAATGCAGTCCCCAAGAGGTATGGTGAATCAGCAGATGCAGCACCAGAACGAGCAGCAGGCTGAACCAGGTCAGATAATCCATCCTGCCGAAGAGATCTCCTATAACGGGGACTGACTTGACCCAGCCGAGATCCAGCTTCGGCGAAGTTCCCGGCAGCGGCAATCCGCTGATAGACTTGCCCAGATAAGCACTGAGCCCGCTGCCGAACAAGGTCATGGCCAGGCCGGACATCGTCTGGTTCGCCCGGAGTGTGACGGTGAGAAACGAATGCATCAGGCCTAACAAGGCGGTGACGGCCACCGCTGCGAGCAGAGCCAGCAGCAGGCTGCCGCTGCGGATGTAGATGATGCAGGTGGTTACCGCCCCCATCAGCATCAGCCCTTCAGCCCCAAGCTGGATAATCCCAGCACGCTCATTCAGGATGCCTCCCAGTGTAGCCAGCAGCAGCGGCGTTCCGGCGGAGATGGCGGCTATTAATAACTGTGTAGTGAAATCCATGGTTTAACTCCCTTCTCTCAGCAGAAACAGCTATACGCTCCGGCGAAAGCGGAAACGGTGAATCATATCCCCTGCAATCAGGAAGAACAGGATCGAGCCCTGCAGCATTTCCGAAATGGACGAAGGCAGTCCGATGGTCTGCACACTATACCCGCCGACAATCAGGCCGCCGAACAGAATCGAAGTGACAATCAGACCGAGCGGATTCAGCTTGGCAAGCCAGGCGACAATGATCGCAGTATATCCGTAACCCGGAGAAATCCCCTGCATCAGCTTATGTGTAACTCCGGAAACCTCCGCCATTCCGGCAATTCCGGCAAGACCGCCGCTAATCAGCATTACGACAATAATATGGCGTTTGATATGGATACCTGCATAACGGGCAGCCGTCGGATTGGCACCAATCAGCCGCAGCTCATAACCCCAGCGGGTAAACTTAATCATCAGATAATAGATAGCCACGGCGACAAGGCCGAAGATCAGCCCGATGTGCAGCCTTGTGGTACCGAGAACCGGCAGGGACTGGGCGGCGGTAAACATCGGAGAGCCCGGGAAGTTAAAGCCCTTCGGATCTTTCCAGGGTCCGAATACCACATAATCAAGGGCAAGCAGGGCCACGTAGTTCAGCATCAGGGATGTAATCAGCTCATTGACCCCGAAATGCGTCCGCGGAATTGCCGTCATCAGTCCCCAGAGCGCACCTGCGGCAGTGCCGAACACTAACATCAGGGAAATGGACCAGAACGAAGGCAAATCGGGAAAATAAATCGTCACTGCCGTAGCTGCCATCGCTCCGACCGTCAATTGTCCTTCCGCGCCGATGTTCCAGACGGAAATCCGGTAGGCTACAGCAATGCCGAGTCCGCAGAGCAGCAGCGGAATGGCTTTGACCATCGTTTCGGTAAGACCGTAAGAGGTGCCAAAAGCACCGCGGAACATCTTCTCGTATACAACCACGGGACTCATGCCATTGGCGGCAATAAACACCGCGCAGAGCAGCAGGGCCAGAATGACAGACAGAACGGGAGTCCACCACGGAGAGCGGGTTCGGCTTGAATCATACTCCAGCCGCAGCTTCGACCGGTTGCCCGGTTTGGCCGGAACAGGATCAAGCACTGCAGCATTGCTTATATTCTTCGGACTCATACGGCGCTCTCCTCCCTGTTCTGAATCCCGGCCATCAGCAAGCCAATACCCTCTCTATCTGCAGTCTCATGGTCACTCTCCCCAATGATCGAACCGTTATAAATCACCAATATCCGGTCGGATAATTGCAGCAGTTCATCCAGATCCTCCGAGATGAGCAGCACTCCGCTGCCTGAGCCGCGCAGCTCCATCAGCAGTTCATGGACACCGGCTGTCGCCCCCACATCCAGACCTTGCGTCGGGTGAACCGCCACCATCAGCTTAGGGTTGTGGCTGACCTCCCGGGCAAACAGCAGCTTCTGCTGATTGCCGCCCGACATTTGCTGGACTGGCGTATCCAGCTCGGGAGTTTTCACATTGAAGCGCTCAACCAGCTCCAGTGACCAGGAACGGTTCTTTGCTGCCTTCAAAAATCCAAGTTTGGAGTGTTCTTCACTGCGGTAGGACTTGAACAGCAGATTGTCCACTGAGCCCAGCCGTCCGGCAAGGCCGCTCTTCATCCGGTTCTCCGGCACATGAGATATTCCCGAATCAATTGCGCCCCGCACCGAAGCCGCTTTTACCGGACTGCCGTCAAATATAATCTCGCCGCTCCGCCAAGTCCTAAGCCCCGTAAGCACTTCCGCCAGCTCCTTTTGTCCATTGCCAGCAACACCTGCAACCCCTACAATCTCCCCTTCGTTTACAGTCAGGGACAAGCCGTCCAGCGCTTTACGGCCGTGATCGGCAGCGACGTCCAAATTCCGTACAACCAGCAGAGCCTCACCTTGGGTAGCTTCCCGCTCCTGGCGGCTGATCGTAACCTCCCGGCCCACCATCAGCCGGGCCAGCTCCAGTTCATCTGTCTGCGCCGTGTTCAGCGTAGCGATCATTTTCCCTTTGCGCATAACGGAAATACGGTCGGAAGAAGCCATAACTTCCTTCATTTTATGTGTGGTCATGATCACCGTCTTGCCCGCCTGTTTCATTACCTTCAGCGTTTCGAACAGCTGCTCCGCCTCGCCCGGAGTTAACATAGAGGTTGGCTCATCCAGAATGATGATATCCGCGCCGCGGTACAGCGTTTTGACGATTTCCACACGTTGCTGTTCACCGACAGACAGCTGCCAGATCGGGCAGTCTACCGGAAACTTCAGCCCGTAACGCTCAGCCAGCGCCTCAATCTCCAAATGCTTATTTTTCATCCATTTGCTTCCACGCCAGAAAGACGACTTTTCGCCAAGCACGATGTTCTCCGCTGCCGTGAGACTTTGCACCAGTCTGAAATTTTGAAATACCATGCCTACGCCGAGGGATGCTGCATCCTTGGGGGAACGGATTTTGGCCAGTTTACCGTGAATGAAAAGTTCGCCTTCATCCGCCCGGTATACCCCTGAAAGCATGCTCATGACCGTGCTTTTCCCTGCTCCGTTCTCACCAAGCAACGCATGAATTTCACCCGCATTTGCCGAAAAATCGACTTGATCGCTTGCCGTTACGGCTCCGAACCTCTTCACAATTCCGCGCATTTCAACTGAATGATTCTGCATTACGGGACGCTCCTTTCCTTATACTTGTAGGACGGGTGGGGAAGGTTCCCCTTCCCGGAACCCGCCCCACCCATAGGCCATACTGTATGCAATTGTAGAATACGAATTATTTCGAGATTGTACCTATTACGCCTTTGGCCAGCCATTCCATGGAGAGGACTTCTTCAAGCGTCAGCTTTTGGCCTTCATGAACCACAACATTGCCTTTGTTATCGGAGATCGGTCCTGTGAACACATCCAGTTCGCCGCTGATGATCTTGGCTTTGGCAGCTTCCACCAGCTGCTTCACAGCATCAGGAACCTTGTTGCCAAATGGCGCAAGCTCTACCATGCCGTCCGCCATATCCCCGGAGTATTGCTCGCTTTTCCACGTTCCATCCATTACGGACTGGACAGCCTTCACGTAATAAGGGCCCCAGTTCCATACAGGGTTGGTCAAATAATTGTCCGGTGCATACTTGCTCATGTCGGAGTCATTGCCTCCGGCAAACGCACCACGTTCTTTGGCCGCCTGCAATGTGGCCGGGGAATCCTGATACGCCAGCAGCACATCCGCGCCTTTATCCAGAAGACTGATTGCCGCCTGGCGTTCGGTTGCCGGGTCATACCAGGTATTCGTCCACACTACATCCACTTTAATGTCCGGGTTGACACTCTGTGCTCCCAGCGTGAATGCATTAAGATTATAGATAACTTCACTGATCGGAAAAGCTCCTACGTAGCCAAGATGATTGTTCTTGGTCATTTCGCCTGCCGCGATACCGCTCAGATAACTCGCTTGATAATTTTTTCCGAAGTAAGTGCCCATGTTCTCCGCTGTTTTGTAGCCGGAGGCATGGAGGAATTTCACGTTGGGGAACTTGCCCGCTACACTCAGTGTGAAATCCATATATCCAAAACTTGTAGTAAATACGATGTCATGGGACTGTGCAAGCTCCGTGATGATCCGTTCTGCATCGGCACTTTCCGGAACATTCTCTACGAAGTCCGCTTTAATGCCGAGCTCTTTCTCCATATACAAACGGCCTTGATCATGCTGATACGTATAACCGCCGTCACCCGGAGGCCCGATATAGACAAAAGCAACCCTCGGCTTCTCTGCTGCCGGCTCTGTTGTTGCCGCCTCTGATGTTGTACCTGCATGGGTTGCCGCCGGTGCTTCTGTTGCATTTGAAGCCGCATTGTTGTTGCTGCCGCAGCCTGCCAGAACTAACGCCATGAGGAACATTAACACGAAGCTGAAAGTAAATCCCTGACCCCTTCTTTTCATAACTCTCCTCCTCCAGGATATCTCTCCTAATGACCGCAGCCATTAATGTATCTCTACTATACTGAGACCTGAAGGTTACGTAAATTTATATAACATACGTTTGTGCCATTTTATAAGAAGCTTAGCTTTTTTTGTGCTTTACGCACTATAAAGGGGCTTATTAAACTTAAAATATGTGATTATTTCTAACATATATCTGTAAACCACTCAAACCATGTCAGCTTCCACTCCTAATGCTCCATTCCTTGCGGATCTCCCCAAAATCCATTTCTGTGTCAGCATCCATAAAGCAATGGGCGGAATCCGTCTCCAGCACCATCCCCTTATAATCGGGCGAACGCAAAATCCCAGCCGCGCCTTTGTCGCCGTCCAGTCCCTGGAGCACCGTGAACATCTCTTTGGAAAAGAGCGCCGGCGGCATGGCCAGACCTTCATGGGTGCTGGCTACATAGTCCAGCCCCGGATTCCGCTCATAAGTGTCTATCAGCCGGTTCACCAAAGACGCCGTAATAAACGGCTGGTCAGCCAAAGCCACGATGGCAGCGTCAGGCTGCATAGGCAGGATCGCATTCAACCCGCAGCGCAGGGAAAAGGATAAGCCCAAGTGGGCGGTCAGGCAGGTTTCCGTACGCCTAGTGCTCCGCTCACCGGCTGGAGGCAGCCATTTGAGGTCATCATCGGCCCGCACGACAACAATTAATGGCGAAAGGGTGCAGCGGTCCAGTTCACTGAGCGCGACGCTCCCGAGTGACACCTCTTGCGACAATTGAAGTGACACCTTGGATACTCCCATTCGTCTGCTCTGCCCTGCTGCCAGATAGATACCGGCTACTTTCAACGCTCTCCACTCCTTTCAGCAGCTCACGCGAGCCTGCCCTTCTGATTTGAATAATCTCGGCCACAATGCTGACTGCAATTTCCTCCGGCCCTTCCGCGCCGATAGACAGCCCTACAGGAGCGTGCAGCGATGCAGGCGGCTCCAGTCCCTCCAGCAGCAGCGCAACCCGGGCCTTGGAGCCGATGATTCCGATATAACGCGGAGACAGCGGCAGAAGACTTTCCAGAAACTGCCGGTCGCGCTGGGATTGATGGCTGCAGATCAGCACATAATCCTCCCTGGTTATTCTAAGACGTGCTCCTGCCTCGGACGGGGAACAAATCACCCGTTCGGCCCCGGGAAATTCATGCTGCAGGCTGCCTTCCCGCCAGTCGGCGACGGCAATCCGAAATCCGGATTTTGCCGCAAGATCCGCCACGGGACAGGAATCCTGTCCACCGCCAAAGATAACAAGCCGTGGCTTCGGCACGAATAGAGTGTTGAAGAGTTCGAGGGACGGACCGGCCGCTGCCGATGTTCCGGGAAGCGGACCCCGCCCTTTTTTCACCAGACAACTCACTCCTGCACTGCTCTGATTAGAAGATGATTGTCGTTCAACGCCGAAAGTTTCTACAGTATACCGGTATCCTGCAGCGGCAGCTTCACGAAGAAGCATCAGGTTCTCACCTGCGGCCATCCGCACGTAGATTTTTTCCAATAGCCGGCGCAGCTCTCCACGGACCGGTTCAAGTATCACTTTGATTTTGCCGCCGCAGCCGACAGCCTCCCCCCAGGAAAAATCATCGGGAGACAGCATGTCATACTCCACCAGCTCCGGAAGGCCGTGTTCCCAAACCTCCTGCGTACGAAGCGCCAGGTCGCTCTCCAGACATCCGGGACTAAGACTGCCCAGTGTTCCTCCTGCAAAAAACAGCATAGCCGCTCCCGGTTTCCGGTAAGAATGACCTTCCACCCCAATCAGGGTTGCAAGCACCGCAGGGGCAGCATTGTCGTGGATGTGCAGTACAATATCATGTGTACTCATATAGCTTGCTCCCTCCTCCGTAATTCCGCCCGTTCAGGGTGGCGGCTCTTGTGTCATACATTTCGCAACAGCCGCTCAGGTTTCGCGCTCCAGCATTTTGCGGAACAGGAATACCAGCTTCAGCCTCATCAAATCATTGATCTTCTTGAAATCGACATCCAGCAGCTCGCTGAGCTTCTCGATCCGATAGGTTGCGGTATTGCGGTGAATGAACAGCTTTTTGGCTGTCTCGTTTACATGGCCGTCATTGTCCAGATAGACCTCCAGCGTGTGCAGCATTTCCTTGATATATTCCGGCTCCCGGCTCAACAGCCCGTGCAGGCTGCCGTTGCAATATTTTTCCATCGTTTCTGCCGGTATCTGGTTCAGCAGAAGATTCAGCTCAAGCTGTCTGTAATGCACCACATTTCCGTGCGCACCCCAGTGCTGCACCATACCCATACATTCCTTGACCTCTGCAAAAGCTTCCTTCAGACCTTCCGGCTTAACCTTGGTGCTGCTCACAGCTGCCCGCGGATAATAACCCTTGCCGAACTTGAGATTATGAAAACAATCATTGATCAGCTCACGGAACTGGTCGGGACTGTGTTGACCCGCAGGATACAGCGAGAGCAGACCTTCATCCACAACGACATGAATAGCTTTCAATCCCCTCAGTACCGGATGCTCGATGAACTCTTCCTTAAGGCGGAGCAATTCGCCTTGTCTGGATTCCCCGGTGGCGGCCGTATCGGTTAGCAGCAGCTGGAAAGAGGCTTGCAGCAGCGTCACCTCCAGCCTGGCGGCAGCCTGGGACAGATCGTTACACGACAATCCGCCGCTCAGGCAACGGCGCAGCAGTCCACTGAACTCCCGGTGCTCGGCATGCTCGAAATAGTCCTCATAACCCGCATGAATATGATAAGAAATCAGTTCAGCCCCTTGAACAAACAGGCTTTCTTCCACAGGCAGCAGCAGAGGATCAATAGAACAATACAAAAGATAACCCGTGCATTTCTCCCCTTGCAGCAGCGGGATACGGAAACCAACCTTGTCACCTATGCGGAAGCGCCCATTGCGGTTCTGCCAAGGCCAGCCCTCCAGCAGCAGCGCCGCTGAATACTCCGAATTGTTGTAAATGGCGTCGCCCCGGGCACTGATGACCGCCAGCGGGTAACCAATCACCCCGGAAACGGAGTCAAATAACGGACCGCAACGTCCCGAACGGAGCGCAAACCGCATCAGCTTCCGCTGCTTCTCCATCATGCTCTGCAGCACGCTTGTGCTGCGCGACAGCTCGGCGCGAAACAGGCCGTTCATCTGGTCGGAGAACGTAAATTGGAACGGCAGCTCGATCAGCGGAAAGTTCAGCGATTCCGCTTCGGCTACGAGCCTCTCCGGAACAGCGTCCCAGAAACGGCCCAGCTTGATGCCAAGGCCGGCGGAGCCGCGTCGGTTCAGCGTCTGCAGCAGTGCGGAGGCATCCTGGGGACTATCCTTGATCAGATAAGCTGTTGTAAGCAGCATCTCTCCTTCTTTGATCCAATCTGAGATATCAGGGGCATCCATCACATTAATCGACTTGATGATCCGGTGTTTCCCCTTGGCTCCGGCAATCAGTCTGGCTTCGGATAAAGGATAAATGGACAACGCTTCTTCAACCGTAAGATGCATGCCACCCCTCCTCATACAAGTTCATAGATAATGAATTCCGTATTTATGTTACTTTATGTAACATTATAAATAAAATGAACCGTTATGGAAAGAAAAAATTGAAAATATCAGTTGTCAATGTAAGTAAAGATGACATATATCGCAAAGTTTAACTATTGCTTATGGACCGTCTGCAAATTCATGGGAAAGCAGCCTGTTAATTATTGTTTATCGCATCGCATGGGCATGGCAACCATGAGATTTGCAGCAGCTGACTGCCCTTCGGCTCCTCAACGTTCGATAATTGCACTCTGTACAGTTAAATAGTGAATTTCTCCCGCCACGCAGCCTTTAATTGTATTCCGTACATCTATTTGAGCTGATTTTAGCCGAAAGTCTCAAATTCACTGTTTTTAATTGTACAGACTACATCTATTCTCTGGTTTCCGATTGAATTAGCTCAGATAGTTGCAGAGAATACATCTAAATCATTCATTGTCCAAAACGCATACAAGTGGAAACGGCTTCGCCGTCCTCAAAAGGGCGGTATCCATTCCAGCAAGAAATAGAAGGATAATTTATAGCGTGAAGCCTATAAATACTTATATTTGCAAAAAACTCCCGCTCTCCGCCAACAGCGGAGCCGGAAGTTCTGTGATGCCATGCCTCTGCGCTTATTGCCATAACCGCCGGACCCATGAGAGCAGGCGGAGATCCTGTCCACGTCCGCCAATCACGGACAATCCCAGCGGCAGCCCGCCGGGACCCGCCACAGGCAGCGTTACCTGCGGCAATCCTGCCAGCCCGGCAATGCAGTTGAGCATCATCGCCCCGCTGCGGTTCAGTTCCAGCTGCCGCAGGTCCCCGCCGCGCAGCGGGGCGGGACCAGGCACGGTAGGGATGACGAGACAGCCGTCCTCCCCGAGCAAATGACGCAGCCGGGACGTTATGTCGTCACGTTGGGACTGCGCCCAACTGTGATCCTGCCCGGCCACACTTGCCGCCCAAGCAAAGCGGGCAGCAATGTCAGGCCCAAAAACCGGCTGCTCCCGCTCGATCCAGGCTCCGTGGGTCGCCCAGATTTCAGCAGCCTGCAGCTCGCGGAACACATCCATCCAGCTTGTTAATCCTTCCGGCGAAACTTTAGCCTCCAGCACTTGCCCCACTCCTGCCTGGAGAAGGTCCAAACCTTGCTTCAGGCTGGCCGAACTGTCCGTCCCAGCCAAGGCCCAGCCATCCATGCCAATGTACAGCTTGGCCATTCTGCTTCCCTCCGGCACATCGCAAGCGTATGAAGCAGGGACGGCAGCTGCCTTCAGGAGGGGATGTTGCATGACTGGCTCTCCGGGATGCCCTGGTTCACGTCCCCTGGCATGCCCTTGTACATGTCCCCCAGTATACCCCTGTACATGTCCTCCGGCAGACCCACCGTTACGCTCCGGGCCGTCCCCTCCATAAATCACCCGGCCACATTCCGGGTACTGTCCTACACCCGCGCCATCCCGCTCCACACTTTGCTGCAGGCTATTACTCTTCCCGGAGGAATCCTGCGTTTCTCCCGCTCCGCCCTCCACTCTCCCGAGCAAAACCTCGCCTACCCGCAGCAGTATTCCGGCGCTGTCTGCGATCCAGCCCACAGTATCAAAACCCGGCGCCAGCGGGATTACCCCGCCTATCTCCACCGCCCCGTGGGTCGGGCGGAAGCCATAAACGCCGCAGTACGCCGAAGGAACACGGATAGACCCGCCTGTATCGGTCCCCAAGGCAAAATCCACGCTTCCGGAGGCTACGGCCACCGCCGAGCCGCTGGAGGAGCCTCCGGGAATACGTCCCTCCGCACGCGGGTTGACCGGTGTGCCGTAATGATAATTCTCCCCGCCCAGGCTGTACATCAGTTCATCGGTATGGGCGGCACCGCGCAAGGAGGCACCTGACTGCAGCAATGTCCATACGGCTGCGGCATGCGCCGATGATGGCGCATGACTGCGCAGCCAATGCGGATTGCCTGCGGAAGAGCGGTGTCCGGAGACAGCGAACACATCCTTAACGGCAAAGCTCAGCCCATTCAGCTTGCCACGCGCAAGGCCCGGCACCTCCAGCTCCGGGTCAATAAATGCGCCGAAACGGTTATTAAGGACCATCTCTTCCCTCCTCCTCCCGGACAGTCCGGGGAGCTTCATTGTTTACTCTTACTTGTTGCCAGCTCTACCAGCCGATGGCTGCTCCGTCGCAGCGCGGATCAGTGCCGCCGCTGCGGTAACCGTTGCCATCGATGGCAATCGCATGGGCATGCCCCATGATTCCATCATAGTCTGCGGCTTGGCGGACCAGATGACCGGCCCCGGCCAGCTCTTCGAGCACTTGCGGAGCTACCCGCTTCTCCACCTTCAGTTCCTGGGTCGGTTCCCCCCAGGTCCTGCCCCAGACGAACCGCGGCGCATTCACCGCCTCCTGCGGATTCATGCCATACTGCAGCATCCGTGTCAGCAGCAGACTCTGCGTCTGCGGTTGCCCCTCCCCGCCTTGCGTGCCGTAGAGAATGGCCGGCTTGCCGGCTTGGCAGGCCATGGCTGGCATCAGCGTGTGGAAAGTGCGCTTATGCGGTTCAAGCGTATTGACATGCGAAGGGTCCAGCGAGAAGAAGGAGCCTCTATTCTGCAGCAGAATCCCTGTATCCCCGGCGACCGTTCCCGAGCCGAATTCAAAATACAGGCTTTGGATAAACGAGACGGCGTTCCCCTCCCCGTCAACTACAGCGGCATAAGCCGTATCCCGGCCAACCGGCTCGCCGCCAAGCGCAGCCGCCCGGCGGAGCGAAATGGAATCGGCCAGCTCCACGGCATACTGCTTATCCAATAGCCGCTCCAGCGGAATAGAGCGGAATTCAGGATCAGTCAGCACCTGATCCCGGTCCCTAAAGCTCAGCTTCAGCGCTTCAACCAGCAGATGATAGTACTCGAAAGACCCATGCTCAATCTCTGCGAGATTAAACCGCTCCAATATGTTCAGCGCCATCAGCGCAGTGAAGCCCTGCGAATTCGGGGGCACCTGATATACCTGATGCCCATGGTAATCCGTGGAGATCGGCTCCACCCAATTGCCCTGATGGTCGGCAAAATCATCACGGGTGAGATATCCTCCGGAAGCCAGCATATCCTTGCTTATCTCCTCTGCAATCCCGCCCTTGTAAAAAGCATCACGCCCTCCCGCCGCCAGCGTCCGCAGCGTCCGGGCCAGCTGCTTCTGTACAAACTTCCCGCCGGCCCTCGGAACCTTGCCGCCGGGCAGATACACCGCCGCCGCGCAGGGGGACAGCGCGGCTCCCGCCAGTATGCTGTTGCCGTGTTGATCCGGCGACAGCGGAAACCCACCGGTGGCGTAGCCGATTCCCGGCTCCAGCACCTCCGCCAGGGTCAGGCGGCCATACTGGCGCTGGACCGCCTCCCAGCTGTCCGCCATTCCGGGCACCGTAATGGCGCTGCGCACACCCCGCCGGGGAATGGCACTTTCCCCGGCATAGCAGTCTCTGCGGACGCCGTAGCCGGATCGTCCGCTGCCGTTGTAGGCCCGGACGCGCCCTTCACCGGCGCTGTAGGTCAACCAAAAAGCATCGCCGCCAAGGCCCGTCATATGCGGATAGACCACCGCCAGCGTGGCGCTGACCGCTACCGCAGCGTCAAAGGCATTGCCGCCGCGCTCCAGAATACGCGCTCCGGCGGCAGAGGCCAGATAATGGGGACTGACCACCATCGTTTTCGTACCGATTACCGGCCCTATTGTCATGACTCCCAGCTCCATTCCCATGTCAATCAAGTTAGTGCCATTTAACAGCAGATCAAAAACCCCTGTCAATCGGTTACGCACAAACTCAAATTCCCCGGCATTATTTTGTGAACGGTGCACAAAGATTTATCGAAATACACCCTATCCTGTAGTTGCAGTCATACAAATTGATATAGAATGGGCACAAAAAAGCTAAAGTCTGTTTATCCCGGAGGAGGAATCCCGTGAAATCCATCAGTAACGAATATGTACAGATAGCCGCCGCGATGTTCAGGACGGGAATTCTCGGCTATGGCGGGGGCCCCTCCGTAATTCCACTGATCCGGCATGATGCCGTAACCCGCTATTCCTGGCTGAGTGATGATGAATTCGGGGAGACGCTGGCCATCGCAAATGCCTTGCCCGGGCCCATCGCCACCAAGATGGCGGCATATCTCGGCTACAAGCTTAAAGGGGTAAAAGGTGCGCTACTTTCCGTACTGGTGCATATTCTGCCTAGCTGTATTGCGATGATTGCCCTGTTATCCGCGGTGAATTATTTAAGCGGCTCCAAGGTAGTGGCAGGCATGATTGCTGCTGTCTCTCCCGTGATTGCAGTGATGCTGGGAATGATGGCTTACGAGTTCGCGCAAAAAACGTTCAAAGGATTGGGGAAATGGATCGGGGCTGCTTTCCTGCTGCTGGCACTGGTACTGCTTGAGGGGCTTCACCTGCATCCTGCCATCGTGATCGTACTTTTTCTTGGCTATGGAACGGTTCATTACCGGATACTGGCAAAGAAAAATAAAGGAGGAACCGCCTGATGGAATGGCTCAAACTGATTTACGGCTTTTTTATGGCCAATCTGCTGGGCTACGGCGGCGGCCCCTCCTCCATTCCGCTGATGTACGAAGAGATCGTGCCGCATTACGGCTGGCTGAACGATGAAGAATTCTCCAATATGCTGGCGCTCGGCAACGCCCTGCCCGGACCGATTGCGACCAAAATCGCCGCTTACGTCGGCTATGACGTCTATGGCTGGTTGGGACTGAGCGCTGCTCTCGCTGCTACGGTTCTGCCCTCCGCTGCCGCACTGATCATCCTGCTCGGCGTGATGCAGAAATACAAGCATTCACCCGTCGTTAAAGGAATGACCTTGCTTGTACAGCCGGTGATTGCCATAATGATGGCCGTCCTGACTTTCAAAATGGCCAGAGGTCCGGCGGACCTTATCGGCATCTGGCAGACGCTGATCATTGCCGCAATTGCCTTTTGGGCTATGAAGCGGCTGAAGCTGCATCCCGCACTCGTGATTCTTGCCGCTTTTGCTTATGGAGGGCTGGTACTCCGGTATAAGGTCTAGCGGCGTCTGCCGCAAGGACCTCCTATTTCAAAATGTACTGCGAAAGCACCGACTGAACCTCATAGATATTGACAGATTTATTGAATGTCTTCTTCAGCGGCAGTGAGCTGCCGGATACATAAAGACACAGCTCTGCATCCAGATCAAAGTGCCCCGCCGTCTCCACCGAATAATGGGAGATATTTTGGTAGGGAATGGAGTGATATTGCGTTTTTTTGCCGGTGATCCCCTGCTTGTCAACGAGAATCAGCCGCCTGTCGGTAAAAATGAACATATCCCTGATCAGCCTGTAGGCCCGCTCAATTTTTTCATGGGGGGTCAAAATCCGCGCGTATTCACGCTGCACTGCCGCCAGATCAACCTGCGTTGCATTGCCCAGCAGTCCATTAAAAAGCGCCATCACTGTTCCTCTTTCCTGTTGCTGATTTGGTGAGCTGCCTCAGCCATATAACATCCTATTGTGCAATTCCAATTATATGCTGTGGTTCATTCCGCTTTTTTTCTATTGCTATTATTGCGGATATTAGGTAAACTACTGTTAAATTTGTATCGAAGGAGGTGTAGAGGAATGGATCGCAATTGGACCAACAGTGTTATTAGCCGGCTGCCTATCGCTATGGCTGGCATCGTTCATGTAAATGCCGACAACGGGAGAAGTCTGTCCATTTACAAGAATTTAATAACACTACACAATTGTGAAATGCCTTTCCTGCCTACACTTCAACGGGTCTCATAAACCGGAGAACAACCAGGCCGCGGGGAAATTTCCCTGCGGTCTTTTTTTGTTCCATGATGTCCTCCTGGAGGCATCCCCTTTGAAAGACAGCGGAGACAGGGCATTCTTAAAAGGAGAATACCTATGATCATTTCATGTCAAAACGTCCAAAAATACCACGGTGCCCAGCTTGTGCTGAGCGATATCACCTTCGATATCCGCCAAGGTGAGAAAATTGGCCTGATCGGCCGCAACGGCTGCGGCAAAACCACCCTCTTCCGTCTGCTGAGCAGTGAAGAACGCCCCGATCAAGGGCAAATCTCCATCCGCAGAAACAGCATCATTGGCCTGCTCTCACAGATCCAGGAAGCGGACGGCGACGAGACGGTGTATGCCGTGCTCCAGCGCAGCTTCGCGAAACCCCTGGAGTGGCAGCAGCGCCTGCGGGAACTGGAGCAGGAAATGTCCGGACTGAACGCCGGAACGGACGAACAGGACTGGAACAGGCTGCTCAAGGAATACGGCAGTCTGCAGGAGAAGTTCGAAGCAGCCGGAGGTTATGAGATTGAAGCCTCAATCCAGCGTGTAGCGGCAGGCCTTGGAATCGGAACCGGGCAATACGACCGCCGGTTCGCTTCCCTCTCCGGCGGGGAGAAGACAAAGGTCGGCCTCGCCGAGCTGCTGCTGCGCCGTCCCGATATCCTGCTGCTGGATGAGCCGACCAACCATCTGGATATGGAGGCCATAGAATGGCTGGAGCAGTTCCTCCAGACTTATGACGGCACAGTCCTTGCAATCTCTCATGACCGCTATTTCCTGGATGCCGTAGTGAAGAAGGTCATCGAGATTGAAGATGGCGAAGCCATCACGTATCACACGAATTACAGCGGATACCAAGTGGAGAAAGAAGCCCGTCTGCTTCAGCAGTTCGCCGATTACCAGGAACAGCAGAAGAAAATCAAGCAGATGCAGGAGAGCATCAAACGGCTGATTGAATGGGGCAACCGTTCCAATCCGCCGAACCCTTCCTTCCACCGCCGGGCGGCCTCCATGCAGAAGGCGCTGGACCGGATGGTCAAGGTCAAACGCCCAATTTTGGAGCGCAAATCGATGGATTTGCAGCTGCAGCAGGATGACCGGACCGGCAACCAGGTCGTCATCCTCGACCGGATCACCAAAGGTTACGGTAACCGCAGGCTGTTCTCAGAGGCCAGTGATATCCTGCGATATGGCGAGACTACCGCACTGATCGGCGGCAATGGCGCGGGCAAGAGTACGCTGCTGCGGATGATACTCGGCCAGGAGTCCCCGGATAGCGGAAGCTGCACCCTTGGATCAAGAGCTGTCATTGGTTATCTTGCCCAGGAGGCAGTGCCGGAGGGCGGCGGACAATCGGTGCTGCGCTATTTCCGGGAGGAGGCCGGACTTGAGGAAGGCGAAGCCCGCGGGCAGCTTGCCCGGTTCCTCTTCTACGGCAGCGATGTGTTCAAGGACATCACCAATCTCTCAGGAGGCGAATGGACACGGCTGCGTTTCGCGATACTGATGCACCGCCGTCCAAATCTGCTCATTCTGGATGAGCCGACCAACCATCTGGATATTGATTCCCGAGAAGCACTGGAAGAAGCGCTGGAGGAATTTCCCGGCACGGTGCTGGCGGTTTCCCATGACCGTTATTTCATCAACCGCTGCTTCGGCAAGCTCTGGGCGATTGATCAAGGCCGCTTCACCTCCTTCTCCGGAAATTACGAATATTATAAGGAAAAGCAGGCTGAGAAGGCTGCCGCTGCAAGGCTGCAAACCGAAATGAGCGGCCAAGGCTGCAAACAAGTGGCGAAGCCGGATACATTGCCCAAATCCAAAGTCCCTGCTGAAATAGCTGAGGCTGCGGGTTCACAATTTGGCCTCCCGGCAAAAACCGGGTCCAAACCTGAACGGTCCACCGATTCCCGCAAGCAGCGCTCCGGTATCTCCTGGGAGCAGGAAATAGCCGCAGCAGAGGCGCAATTAGGCCTTATTGATGCTGAGATGCTGAATCCCGTTATCGCCAGTGATGCGGGAAAACTGGCTGAGCTTCAGCATACTAGAGATGCCGCACAGGAGAAGCTGGATGACCTCTATGCGTCCTGGTTGAGCGAAGCAGAGACACACCAATAACATTTTAAACATAGAGAAAGCAAAGGTGATAACCATGACAGACACTCCGGCCGTGGAGGCCTATTGGAATACTTATATTAAAGCCCATCCCGAAGCTGCAGAACTGTATGACAGCGCGTGGTCCTTTGGCGACAATCCCCGGCTTGCCAACGAGTTGCTTGAGCTGGTGCTGAAAGGAATTAAGACGGGAACCGCCTCCGATTATGATTTGAACGAAATCCGGGGACTCACTCAGCCCTTTGCCCATGGCCACTCCATCCTTCTGGATGCCAGCGGCGAACCGCGGGCAATCATCGAAACTATAAAGGTAGAAGTCATTCCTTTTGACGAGGTAACTGCGGAGTTTGCCTATTCCGAAGGCGAGGATGACCGCAGCCTGGAATCATGGCGCTACAATCATGAGCTGTATTTTACGAGGGAACGCAAAGCCTATGGCAAACCCTTCGATCTTCAGATGAAGGTGGTCTGCGAGAATTTTCAGATTGTCGATATCAGACAGCCCCAGTAATTCTTATATTTCCAAAAATGGCTGGGCTTCCTTATGTTAAGGAGGCACAGCCGTTTTTTGTTCATTGCTTATGTATACACCCTTGTATCGTCCCGAAGTTGAAATAAGTTATGATCCATTAAAAAAGGCCGCTTCCTCATAACGAAGAGACAGCCTTCATTGTATAGTTACAATTAGTGTAAGTAGAATCCTTAGGATTAAGGTTTAGTGCCAGATCCCCATGATCCAGCCAACCACCGAGATCCATAAAGGAATGCTAATCAGAATGCCCCAGACCAGTCCGGTAGCAATATTACCTTCTGCAGGACGTGTTGCATTCTCCTGCGTTAGCGGAAGTCTTAACTCTTCTTGTTCCATGCGATCCCCTCCTAAATTTCTTATCGACACAGTAGAGGAAAAAATGTAGACCGCCTGACCCAAAAAGTTGTGTTTCCAAATATTTTTTAGATACAAAGGCTCAGCGGTCATTCTATGGAAAGGCTTACATAATTAATATTAACCAATTTTTGTCTCAATTAAAACTTATATTTTATCTATTTCGTACATTATATGCAATTAACTAGTCCAAAATTACCGGCTTCTGCGGATCGTGCAAGAATTGAAACATGGTTCGCAGCTGCTCCGCCGTATTCCGCTCCACAGACAGCTCAGGCAGCTCATCCTCAGCGAAAAAATCCACCTCGCTGGTCTCCACGCCTTCCGCTGCCTCCCCGCCGACAATCGTGCACAGGATAAACATTTTGTAGACATGATAAGGCTCCGGGGGATGATTATGGAATTTCTTATCCAGCACGGCCAGCAGACGGACTGCTTCCGCCTGAAAACCCGATTCCTCGGAAATTTCCTTGACGACTACCTCGCTCGGAGACAATCCAATATCGGCCCAGCCGCCGGGAAGCGCCCAGTTGCCGTCCAGCTTCTCGCGGACCAGCAGAATTTTCCTCTCACGGAAAATAACGCCGCGCACATCTACCTTCGGTGTGCTGTACCCGCCTTCACCTGCAAAAGAGAGCCGGATCCGCTCCTTGCTCTCAAACGTATAATTCGCCAGAATGTCCACGCTCAGCTCACGCAGTGCTTCATAACGTTCGATGTCGTACACGTCTTTGGCGTAGGTAAGACCTGTCTGGGCAATTCCTTGAATCTCCTTCGCCCAAGCTAACCATTTCGGTTCCATAATTTTATCGCCTCCATTAACATATCAAAAAGGATTATTGGCATAGCATTAAATGACGGGAGAACATCCCCTTTTTAGCAACACAGCGGTCGATAATTTCAAATCCTGCTGTCTCTATCATCTCATCCATCGCTTCGATAGCCACGATGACAACCCTGTCTGCAATCCGGCGGGCGTTCACGAGTATGGCATACTGTTCCTCAGGGGTAATGCTGGAATATAGATTGTAAGGCATATCCACGATGGCTGTGTCATAATGTTCCTCAATGTCTGCAATATCTCCCAGCACCACTTCAGCCTCGAAGCCAAAATGAGCAATATTCGTCCGCGCTCCCGCCGCAATAAAGGGATTGATATCACGGCCAACGATATTGATACCCATCGACAGCGCCTCTACCATTACTGTACCGATGCCGCAGCAAGGATCAATGACTTTGACTCCTGCCGGATTTGGGACCGCCATATTGACAGCCGCACGGGCCACTCTTGTGCTGAGCGCAATGGAATAGCTGCGCGGTTTTTTCATTTGCCGGAACCAGGTTGCCTTGTTCTTGTGATAAGCCCCGAAGTACCAGCGGCCGCCCAGCGTTACTATACCAAATACAAGCTGCGGATGGTTCACATCCGCTTCTCCTTCTATCCGCAAGCCGATTTCCCGCTCAATAATTCTGCGTTCATCATACTCTATTTTATCCGCAGGGGACAAATCATTGGTCTTCACAAAAATCACCTTGAAGGTTTTGCCGTTCAACTCCACCTGCTCGGTCTGCTTATAAATTTCCCGCAGGCTGCCCCCCCCGTACATCACGTCAATCCGTTCCTTAATAAAAGGGCTGCGGCTGACATCCGCTTCAATCTCACTCGCAAAAATGGCAGGCGGGATCTCCCGGCCAAACAAGCAGCGCAGCTCCATTCCGCATAAAGAAATCTCGTCCTCCGAGCATGCATAAGTATAGATATACGCGGGATTCACGCCCTTATTAGGCATGTTTGCTTCTTCTTTCAGATCTGTATATGAATTCAATGACACGTTATTCCGCTCCTATCGCTCCCGCTGCTGGCGGGGCTTCTGTTTCATTTAGATTTTCTGCTGTATCGGCACCGGAATGCCCGTTGTCATAGCTGATCCTTGCCCCGGCGATTTCTTCACGCTTTCCGTTAACCCATTCAACAAGGGCGGTCAGCGGTTCCAGCAAGGACTCGCCCAATGCTGTAAGACCATATTCAACGGTCAGAGGCACGGTAGGCGTCGCTTTGCGCCAGACGATTCCGTCCCGCTCCAGATGGCGGAGCGTTTGGGTAAGCATACGCTGCGAAATTCCGCCTGAGCGCCGCTGCAGCTCCTTGAACCGCAAAGATTCCACACCTAAATTCACGATAATCAGCACACTCCATTTATCTCCAACCCGGTCCAGAATCTGCCGGGCTAAGCTGCAGTCCTCAAGCATCGGCAGCTGACCGTCTTGCTGAGTCAATAATCGATCCATTATGGTTACCTCCATGTAACTTGAGCATATAATAGTGCCTTCTTGCTGCACAAGCCAACTAAGTTTATCATGGTTACTGTTAGTAATCAACAACCGGAAGGGAACTGATATTAAGTGAAAACAATCGCTATCGTAGGGGCCGGTCCGGGACTCGGACTCTCCATTGCCAAGAAATTTGGTACAAACGGCTTTCAAGTCGCTTTAATTTCCCGCAATGCGGACAAGTTAAATCATCTGGTGGACGAATTAAAGGGGCTGGGCATCGAAGCGGCCGCCTTCCCTGCTGATCTTTACAATAAAGAACAATTAACTGCCGCTTTCCAGGGGATCAAAAAAAAGTATGGCTTCATCGACGTGCTGGAATTCAGTCCAACCAGCGGCAATTATCCGCCGACTCCGGCATCACAGGTTACGGAAGAAAATGCACTTGATGCGTTCCAGGCACTGGTAGTAGGCGCTATCCGCAGTGTGGAGCAGGTCTTGCCGGAAATGCTGGCCAAAAAAGACGGGGCTATCCTGTTCACAACCGGCCTCTCTTCCCTCTATCCCATACCGATGATGGGCAATATCGGTATTGCGCTAAGCGGGCTGCGCAACTATGCCAACAACCTGCACACCGACCTTGCTCCTCAAGGGATTTATGTCGCTCACTTAGCGCTGGGTGTATTCATTAAGCCAGGTACAGCTACAGACCCGGGTCTTATCGCTGATGCATGGTATGATTTATACACAAGCAAGTCACAAGCCGAGGATACCTTCCCGCAAGGTGTCACTCCGGCCACAATTATCTGGTAAGCCATTTCACCAATCCATTTTGATCCATAGTGAGTTCTCCAGTATAATGGAAGCATTACACTGCCAAACCATGACGGCGGTGCGTTGCCCTGAGCTCTAGGCTCAGGGCTTGTACTGCCTGTTTTGCGCAGCGAACTCCAAGGAGGTACATATCACTATGTCTTATGAAACTTATTTTCAAACTGAGCGTGAAGCTCAGCTTGCCGAATTGAAGGAATGGCTGGCCATCCCCAGCATTTCCGCCCTGTCCGTACACAAGGAAGACGTCAATTCAGCCGCACATTGGCTGATGGATACACTGAAGCGCGCCGGGCTGGAGAATATCGAAATCCATCCCACAGCGGGCCATCCAGTAATCTATGCCGATTATCTTCACGCGCCGGGCAAGCCGACCATTCTGGTATACGGCCACTATGATGTCCAGCCGGTTGATCCGCTTCATTTGTGGACTACCCCTCCGTTTGAACCGGAAATCCGTGACGGCAAGCTGTACGCACGCGGAGCAACAGATGATAAGGGTCAGGTCTTTATGCATATCAAAGCAATCGAAGCCATTCTTAAGCAGGAAGGCACCTTGCCGGTCAATATCAAGCTGTGTATTGAAGGCGAGGAAGAAATCGGCAGCGTGAATCTGCCGCCATTCCTGGAAGCAAGCAAGGACAAACTGGCTGCAGATGCCGTGCTTGTCTCGGATACAGCCCTGCTGGAACGCGGACGCCCTGCCATCTGCACCGGGCTGCGCGGATTGTGCTCACTCGAAGTCAGCGTAAACACCGCATTGACAGACCTGCATTCCGGCTCCTACGGCGGCGGTGTGCCAAATGCGCTGCATGCACTCGTTTCCCTGCTGAGCTCGCTGCATGATGGCAACGGCCGTGTTGCCGTCGATGGTTTTTACGATGGCGTCCCTGAGCTTTCTCCTTTGCTGCGTGAGGAGTTCGCCAAACAGGGTGTGAATGAAGAGAAGATCAGAGAAGCCCTCGGCCTTGAACAGCTGTACGGCGAAGAGGGATACAGTTTTGTAGAGCGTGTCGGCGCCCGTCCAACCCTTGAACTTAATGGGGTTTACGGCGGTTTTCAGGGTGAAGGCAGCAAGACGGTCATCCCTAAGGAAGCCCATGCCAAGATCACCTGCCGCCTTGTCGGCGACCAGGATCCGCAGCATATTCTGGATGTTGTTGAAGCTCATCTGAAAGCGAATATCCAAGCCGGAGCGAAACTGCATGTGAAACAAATGGAAAAAGCGCGCGCCTTCAACATCGACCCGTCGAATCCGATTCTGCAGACTGCGGCAGACGCTTTTGGCAAGGTATACAGCACTCGTGCACTCTTCACCAAAGACGGCGGATCCATTCCAATCATGGAAAGTTTCTCGCGTATCCTCCAAGCACCGGTTGTTCTGATGGGCTTTGGACTGGATGATGAAAACCTGCACGCTCCGGATGAACATTTCAATCTGGAGAATTTCGATAAGGGACTGCTTACGATTGTTGAGTTCCTGAAGACAGTTTAAACAAGAAGCCATTCTCCGCCGAGAGTTGAATATCTAAAAAGGCCGGATTTCCCGTTATTGAGGGAAGCCCGGCCTTTTTCTCTGATTCATTTATAGCCATTAAGTAGAACAATCCCAACCCGCTGTGCAAAATAAAAAACCCTTGCATAACAAGGATTTCGAAGTTAAGTGTATGGAGCGGGTGATGGGAATCGAACCCACGCTATCAGCTTGGAAGGCTGAAGTTCTACCATTGAACTACACCCGCAATGCAAAGTGAAGACAAAAAGTATTGTATCATTCCTATGAATAAAATGCAACCCTATCGGCTCACAGAATTTCTACGAAGACGGTGATGGGATTAAGGGTGTGAGGAAAGCCTGTTCAAATTCGGCCGCCTTGATTGGCTTGCTGAAAAGGAAGCCTTGCGCTTCATGACAATGCTGCTGGCGTAAAAATTGCAGCTGCTCCTTGTTCTCGACACCCTCAGCGGTTACCTTCAGCTTCAGATGATGCGCCATGGATGTGATCGTCGATACAATCGCCGCGTTGTTGCTGTCTTCCATAACCTCTGAAACAAAGGAACGGTCGATCTTAAGCCGGTCGATTGGCATATTCTTCAGATAGTGCAATGAACTATAGCCTGTCCCGAAATCATCTATGCTGATGAACACACCCAGCCGTTTCAGACGGTTAAGCTGATCAAAGGCGGTTTCTTTGTCCAGAGTCATACTTTCGGTAATTTCCAGATCGACATAACAAGGATCAAGCCCGATCTCCTGCAAAATGGCAGCAATTTTGCCGTCCAGGTTCGGCTGAAGAAACTGGCGCATGGACAAGTTGATCGAGACACATATCGGCCGGTACCCTGCTGTCTGCCACTGTTTGTTCTGGAGGCAGGCCGTTCTAAGGACCCATTCACCGATTGGAACAATCAGCCCGCTCTCTTCGGCAATCGGAATGAAATCGATTGGCGACACAAGTCCACGCTTGGGATGCTCCCAGCGCAGCAGTGCTTCCATGCCGACAATTTCTTCGGTATCCAGCTGCACCTGCGGCTGATAGACGAGATAGAACTCATTGCGTTCCAGTGCCCTGCGCAGATCATTCTCCAGCTTGAAGCGTTCCTTGGCCTTCATTTGCATGGCCGGGGTGTAGCGGCGGATTTCTACACCCTGTTCTTTGGCATTATGAACAGCGGTATCGGCATTCTGAATCAGTTCTTCTGCAGTGTCCCCGTCCCCAGGGTAAATGCTCATTCCGAGACTTAGTGAAATGTGATATTCTCCAGACTCAAGCTTTACCGGTGTTTCGAATAACCGCAAAAGCTCAGTCGCCCGGACCAGACAGTTCTCCACACCGGTGCGGTCTGTCATCAGAAAAGCGAACTCATCGCCACCCATGCTGTACATTTCTTCGTTTGACTTGACTTCATTTCTTATGCGCTCTGCAACCAGCTGCAGCAGCAGGTCTCCAGCGTAATGACCAAGTGAATCATTGATGTTCTTAAAGTGGTTGATATTCATAATCAAGAACGCTGAGAATCCTTGAGTCTTGTCTTTTTCGCCGCGATGAACGATTTCTTCGGCGTGCTGCATCAGACACCTTCTATTCGGCAGTCCTGTTAATTCATCATGATACGCCAAATAATTAATCCGCGCTTCCGCCTGTTGGTTCTCATGAAAAGGCTCTTCAATCGTCAGCCGGTAGACACCGGTAAGCAAAAGGTAATAGGCTACTCCGCTGCTTAGCATTCCAAAGAGATAGTCCATTTCGCCGATACTGAACAGATTCATAAAAAAGACCTGGCCCATGGCGAAGAAGATCAGCGCACGGATAATTATGAGCAATGACGCCGATTTTTCAATTTTGCCCGGGTACACGATAATAGCTACTCCAAGCAGATAAACAAAAAGCACAGCCATATCCACGATATGCTTTAAAGTGTTTATCCATGAATAACCCCACTGCTCCGCAGCAATAGAGTGGCTGAAGATTACTCCCCCCAAAGAAAGCACAATCAGCAAAATAGCAACACTGAAGACCTTCTTCTTGCCTCTAACAGATACCGGCTGATCCTCTCTGCTAAAAATAACTAGGATTCCAAGTGCACTTGCCAAACGGGAGAAGGTGAGCAGCCAAAGGGATTGTTCTGAAGTAATGTACGAAGAAATCCCGGGAATACCTGCAAAGCTTAACGTGTGTAAGAAATCAAAAATACATACTCCAAAAAATAAAGCAGAGGTGTAAAGTCTTGCCTTGGATAATTTATCGGAGAAAAACAGCCAGCCCTGAGCGAAAATTGCGAAACCAAAAGCAATATTGCAACAGCCGATCATAAGATAGAGGGCCGAAAGCCAATTCTGATTCTCAATATTACTGAGCGGTGTACGAAAAATCTGAATTAGAAGGAACAGCACAGCTCCTACTATAGCCGCTTGAATGGTCTTTCT
Source organism: Paenibacillus sp. FSL L8-0340 (assembly GCF_038593145.1). Lineage (NCBI taxonomy): Bacteria > Bacillati > Bacillota > Bacilli > Caryophanales > Paenibacillaceae > Paenibacillus > Paenibacillus sp. FSL L8-0340. The sequence continues at coordinate 1,536,985 of NZ_CP151967.1, read as the reverse complement.
CTCTTCTTGTCTCATAAGTCCCTCGCGTCTGAAATGATATCTATTTTAAAATAAACGGAAATATTAGGTCCTATGTATAAATATCGGCTTGGCTACCCCATAAAGTTACATTCTTGTTTCTTTATTATAAAAGAAAAAACAGCAAAAAAAGCACCTTCCTCTGATATAGAGGTCAGTGCTTCTGCAGGATACCGATTATTTATCTCCGAAGTTCACCTCAGGAGTTGTAAGCTTATCATAAAATTCTACAGCCTTATCTTTGTCTTCCGAAGAACGCAGCGCCATTGCAGAGCGCGGATGCTCATCCAGTGTGCCGGTGATCATGTAAGGAATAATATATCCCCATTCTTCCTTCTCCCGCAGAGGAATCATCAACCGCTCAACGACATCCAGAACCGGCCGCAGCGTATATTTTGTATTTTTCAGATGGGTAACCAGCAGCTCGGTCGGGCAGTTGCCTGCGGCGCGGCCCATGCCGTAACAGGAGGCATCAAGCAGCTCTACACCCTTCTCGGATGCAATAAGCGTATTGGAGAAGGCCAATTGAAGATTGTTGTGGGTATGTACGCCCAAACGTTTATTCGGCAAATGCGTTCTGAACTTTTCCACCAGATAATGAATATCATTATGATCCAGGCTGCCGTAAGAATCCACAATATATACAACGTCAACCACGCTCTCGCGGATTTGTTCAAATGCCTCCAGCAGCTCATTCTCCATCACGTTAGACAAAGCCATAATATTGATCGTTGTCTCATACCCAAGATCATGGAAGGTCTGCACCAGCTGCAAAGCCTTGTCCACATCCTTGCTATAGCAGGCTACACGGATGAGATCCAGCATGCTTTCACTGCGCGGCAGAATATCATTAACATCCACGCGGCCGATATCTACAAGCGCGGAAAGTTTGGTGTTCCCCTTTTGCGGGATGACCTTGCGCAGGAAATCATCGTTCAGAAAACGCCACGGACCTGCTCCCTCTGCTCCTTTAAGCAGCTTCGGTGAATTTTTATATCCGATTTCCATATACTCAACACCGGCCTCGTTCAATCCGGCGTACAGATTCTGCACAAATTCAACACTAAAATCCCAATTGTTCACCAGTCCTCCGTCACGAATGGTGCAATCTACAATTTTACTCTGATTACTCTTCACTATTTGTTCTCCCTTCCACATATCCTTCATTATTGCCGCCAGCATAGACTTACTATGCAATCATTATCGTACAATCATACTTTAGTGAAGAAGAAGTTGTAAAGAAAATTCCAGGTTTCTTTCATATCCTTTTTCACAACAACGTAACAATGACATATATCACAGTAAATCTCTATACGAAATGCTACAGTACAAGAAAATGAATGAGATTGATTATCAGTCTCTCTCGGAGGGATAGAAAATGGCTTCTACATCCTGCTCCTTACTGCGCTTACAACCGGGCTCTACAGGCTCCATCCATAAAATAGAAGGAATGAACCCCATATTACGGCGCCGTCTGGCTGATCTAGGGGTATCCGAAGGCGTTAATATCCGGCTCAAGGGAAAAGGGCCTTTCTGGGGGCCTGTTACTCTGGAGTGCAACGGCCAGCTGTTTGCCATTCGGCGGAAGGAAGCCTCCCGCATTGAGGTGAATGTATCATGAGTTCAATAGCACTTTTGGGAAATCCCAATACAGGGAAAACCTCACTTTTTAATACACTTACTTCTTCCTATGAATATGTAGGGAACTGGGCCGGTGTAACCGTGGAGAAAAAGGTCGGCAGCCTGAAAAACGGCGCAGGAAAGCTGATCGACCTGCCCGGAATCTATTCGCTGCATCCGCTCTCCCGGGATGAGGGTGTAGCTGCCCAATACCTGATCGATGAATCGCCGGAGGCCCTGATCAATATTGTGGATGCCTCCCAGTTGGAACGGAACCTGCTGCTTACCCTGCAATTACTGGAATACGGCAAACCTACTGTGCTGGGTCTGAATATGATCGACGTTGCCAAAGCACGGGGCATTGTTGTAGATCACGAAATATTGCAAGAGCGTCTCGGCATTACCGTGCTGCCCCTGATTGCCAGAACCGGCAAAGGAAGCGGACAAGTGCTCAGCGTTCTGGAGAAAAGAACGACAATCCCCCCGGTCAACTTCAAACTTGATTATGGTGAATTGGCTGAAGCAACCATTTCTTCGATTGAGCAGGAATTACAGCATACCCCGGGCTTACCAAACCGCCGCTGGGTCGCGCTCCAGCTGATGGAACAAAATCCTGTCGTCCTTGAACTGCTCAAGAAACGTGTAAATACGGACCGCCTGTTGATGATTTGTGACAACTGTCAAAGCGAACTACAGAACAAGAAGCTGGCGTTGACCCTTCCGCAATGGATTCGTTCCATCCGTATGGATTATATTCGTGCCGTATGTCTGGCGGCGATGGATACTACAGCACAGAAACCGCATAATCTGACGGAAAGACTCGACTCCATTTTGACACACCGTTTCTTGGGATTGCCTCTGTTCATCGCCTTTATGTACGCGATGTTCAAAACAACCTTTGACTGGGTAGGCGGACCTTTATCGGATATTGTAGACGGATGGATTTCCGGTCCGATCAGTGAAGGCGCCACTTTCCTGCTTCAAACCATTGGAGCTTCCGGCTTCACGCATGCGCTTATTGTAGACGGTATTATCGGCGGTGTTGGTGGTGTAGTTGTTTTCGTTCCACAGATCTTCATCCTGTTCCTGATGATTTCCTTCCTTGAGGACTCCGGTTATATGGCGCGTGTCTGCCTGTTAATGGACAGCACGATGGAGCGGATGGGTCTTAACGGCAAAGCCTTCATCCCGTTCATTATCGGCTTTGGCTGCAATGTGCCGGCCATTATGGCTGCGCGCAGTATTGAACAGCCCAAAGACCGTATGCTGACCACACTGCTGATGCCGCTAATGTCCTGCTCAGCAAGACTGCCGGTATACCTGCTGTTTGCAGCGGTCTTCTTTCCGGCCCAGCAGGCCACTGCCGTACTGGCAATGTATGTCATGGGTGTCGTGTTTGCCCTAATCCTATGTAAGCTGTTCTCCAAACACCTGTTTAAGAATGAATCGTCTATCTTTATTATCGAACTTCCTCCTTACCGGATGCCGCAGCTCAAAGCGCTTGGCCGCAGTACCTGGGAGAAGGGCAAGGGCTTTCTGCGCAAGGCGGGAACTATTATCCTCGCCGGCTCGGTAATTATTTGGCTGATGTCTTACGCAGGTCCCGGCGGATTCAACGTTGAAATGGATCATAGCTTCCTGGCGAAATTCGGGGGAATGATTGCACCACTGCTATCCCCGCTTGGCTTTGGGACCTGGCAGGCAGGCTCAACGCTTGTACCCGGATTCCTGGCCAAAGAGGTCGTAGTATCTACCATGAACATCATTTATCATGCTCCGGACGCTGCTGGACTGGAAGGACAAATTTCCCAAGTCTTTACTCCGCTAAGCTCAATAAGCTTCATGGCCTTTATCCTGTTGTATATTCCTTGTCTGGCAACTGTAGGGGTTATTAAGAAGGAAACGGCGTCTTGGAAGTGGACCTTCTTCTCCATGAGCTACTCCCTCGTACTGGCATATATTGTATCTCTGGTTATTTTCCAGGGCGGACGTTTATTGGGATGGTCGTAGAATCTGCAACAAACAGATTTCTTGATGAAAGCGGGGCTTGGCAATGATAATAAATATTTTAATTATAGCGGCTGTGTTTGGTTACTCCGGCTGGATGATTTACCGGCATGTTCAAAAGGGCAAACAGGGGGCTTGTGCTGGCTGTGACAAGGGGAAAACCTGCTCGGCGGCATCCCTGGACTCTCCGTTCTCCTGCGGTGGAGGAGTACCCAATAACAAGCTTTAATCGTCAGCACGGACGGATAGGAAGAAATAAACGGGTTTGAATTCCCCGCCATACGGGTATGTTTGTTATAAGCAACTGCAACGAAGACCAATACCCAAGGAGGAATAACCATGAACACCAAAAAAACGTTATTTACCACGGTAGCATTGGGAGCAGCCTATTTACTGAAAAATAAAAATACCCGCGACAAGATCATGAACGGCATACAGTCTTTTACTTCTCAAGTAAAAGCCAAAAAATCCAGCGGAACCGTATAGGCCACTCTGCCGGATGAAGGATCAGCATTGGAAAAGCCGTAAAGCTCCGGATGATGGAGCTTTACGGCTTTTGTTTGATGTGATCATCCTCTAGGAATGGGGCTGCTGACTTATTCCCAGCAGATATTCCAGCAACGTCCGGACCATTACACCCGTGGCACCTTTCGGATTAACCCCCCGCTCCCTGGAGAGGAATGCCGTTCCGGCAATGTCCAAGTGAATCCAGGGCAGTCCTTCAGCGAACTCGCCGATAAATAATCCGGCTGTTGTAGCCCCCCCGAATCTCCCGGCAGCATTGCGGACATCCGCGACCTCGCTTTTCAGCATCTCACGGAATTCGGGATACACCGGCAGCTGCCATATCTTCTCCCCGGACAACCTGGAAGCCTCCATGAGCTCCTGCATAAAGGTCTGGTCATTGGTAACGGCTCCTGTAGCAACATCCCCCAGTATGGACAGCACAGCCCCTGTGAGGGTAGCTACGTCTATGAACCGCTCCGCTCCCCACTCCCGGGCATAGGTGAGTCCGTCTCCCAGTACTATCCGGCCTTCGGCATCGGTATTTAGCACTTCAATGGTTCTTCCACTGAGAGAGGTCACAACATCACCTGGCTTAAAAGCACTGGCTGAAGGCATATTTTCGGCAGAAGGAATAACTATTACGGCATTGAGCTTCGGGCGCAGCCTGCCCAGCGCCTCTGTCACCCCAAGCACGGCTGCAGCACCGCCCATGTCGCTGATCATCTCTTCCATGCCTGGTGCTCTCTTCAGTGAAATGCCGCCGGTATCGAAAGTGATGCCCTTGCCGACAATTCCCACGACGTCCTTCCACTCGTTTGTTCCCTGATAACGAATGACGATCATCCGCGGCGGATGAATGCTGCCTTTGCCGACAGCAAGCAAGCCTCCCATGCCCTTCTGTTCAATCTCCCGTTCATCCAGCACTTCAGCGGGAAATCCATAACGTTCAGCCACATCAATCGCCGCGGCCGCAAGCGCAGACGGTGTCAGCTGATTGCCGGGAAGGTTAGTTAGGTCCCGGGCCAAATTGGTTGCTTCGCCAAAGGCCAGCCCCCGCTCGATCCCCTGACTCCAGCTATTCCCCTCAGCTTCTTCCACCTTAAGCTCACTATGGAATGTAATGGAGGTCAACCCTGCAAACGCAGGCTGCTCCTGCTTATAATGTTTGCGCCGGTACGCCCCCAGTACAAAGCCCTCTGTAAGCGCCTGAGCAGTCATTTCCGGCTCTTTCACCTTTAAGCCGGCAGGTAACTGGATCACGAGTGTTGCCGCCTTCAGCCGTAATGCAGCCCGGGATACTTGGGCCGCCAGCACCCTGATCTCCTCTGCGTCGAAATCTCCGCTGCCGCTCCCCGCCAGCAGAATGACAGGAATTTCAAATGCCTCCCCAGCAGGCAGTGTATAGGTCTGGTTCAGCTTGCCCGTAAAAAGCCCGGCTTTGACCAGCGGATCCATTCGCTCCTTCCACTCCGTTGCAAGACTGCCCGCCTCAATTTCAGTTTGTGAGACTATATAACAAAGAACATCGCCCTTTATGGCAGCTATTGAACTGCCGCAGCTCCATTCAATATTCAATAGAACTCCTCCAATCATCTTCCATTTTAATAATCCGCTAATAACGCAGATAAGGCTGATTCCTGCACTTAGCTGTGCAATGCAGGAATCAGCCTCTTTCGCTTATTAAGTATAACTCAGTTTTGTCCAAAAATCCGCCCAGAACCCTTTTACTGAATAAGCGGCAAAGAAATGACAAACCGGGTGCCCTCGTTGACTCTGCTGCTTACAGAGATGCAGCCGCCATGATTCTTGATGATCCTGTCACTTACGGACAGCCCAAGCCCCGTCCCGTTTTCCTTCGTCGTAAAGAAAGGGTTGAACAACCTGTCCAGTGTTAAGATATCCATCCCTTTGCCGTTGTCGGAAATAAAGATACGGACCTCCGCCCCTTCCCGGCGTGCCCCTACCTCAATCTTTCCAATTTGGTCATCGTCTCGCTCTGTAATCGCTTCCATTGCATTTCTAATCATATTCAGCACCACCTGCTTCATTTGCTTGACATCACCGGAGATGATCATATCGCCATGCAGCGTGTGGAGATTAATCTGGCAGCCTTTCATCAAGGCTTCACTCTCTGTTAGCAGGACAACCTCTTTAAGCAATGCCGATACAGGAATCATGCTGACCTGCGGGACCGAAGGTTTGGAAGAAGTCAGAAATTCATGAATAATGTCATTGGCTCGGTCAATCTCAGCCAGTATAATTCTGCCGTATTCTTCTTTGCCTAATTGATGCAGATGAGGATGAAGCAATTGAATAAATCCGCGGATCGCAGTGAGCGGATTACGAATCTCATGGGCGATAGAAGCGGACAGCTTGCCCAGCATAGCCAGGCTGTCATTCTGGTAAGCGGTTTGCTCGATCAGCTTGTAATCGGAGATTTCTTTGAACGTAAACAAATAACTGCCCTTCATTTGCTCTCCGCAGCATAAGGAAACCCGCCAGTAACGGCCGTATTCATCTACGAACTCATAGCTCTGCTTCCCCTTTTGCACCATCTCCCGATAACTCCGCAGTACCTGCTTCTTCTTAAAGCGGCTGAGCTGGATGTGAGATAGCAGATGAGCCATCGTGCAACCCAATAGAGAATGGCGGTTCAGTTCAAGCATGCCATACATTTGTTTATTAACAAAAGTTAGAACTCCCTCTTCATCAAAAAGTAAAATCCCACTGTCAATGTGCTCCAGTACATCCTCATATGTAGTGTCCATTGATCCGGATTGAAACGTTCTTGCCGGTAAAAGCAAGCTTTCTTGATATTGGCTTATCACGATACGAAGTTCCCCCTTTTACTGCATTTGACGAAGACGCTTAAGCGACATCAAATTACTATGTATTTGAGTATATGACGAAGCCGCCAGAACATTCGGAAATCGTATTATATTATCCAACCGTTTCAACTATATTCCAATCATATCCAAGAGAAGAAGACAACGCAATCGGAGAAACTGTCGAATCCTAAAAATATTTCTAAAATGATTCTTAAGACACATTAAATATCGTTCCAAAACAAAATTCCGCTCTTTTTCCGTACAAAAAAAAGCCCTCGCTGCCGCGAAGGCTTCCATAATGAAATATTCCAGGGCTATCCCATCGAATTCTTGATGACCTTAAGCTTTCTGCTGCAAGCGATGGCGCCGCTGACTCATTACGGCCAGGCGCTTCTTAAGCTCACGTTCCCATTTGGTATCTTCGATCTGCTTGGCAACAGCCAGCAGGTCAAGCGCCATATCGATCTGATTCTGCACAATGGCGAGAGGATCTTCACTCTCCACATTAATGACGTTTTCGAAGATCGCTTCCTCGTCTTCCATCACATAGTCTTGAAAATCAACATCGGTTACCCCGTCGCCATGAGCATACTCTGCCAGAATCTCATACTCATTTTCGACTTTGTAATGTACCTCTACCCGGTGGCATACCGGACAAAAAAGCAGGGGAACATTATGGACTTGCGTGCGATAATGTTTTAGGGTTCCCTTAGTTCCAACCATACTCGCTCCACAGCAAAAGCTCATACTTGTTCACCCTCCTTGGTAAGTTCCATTGATTTGGTATTATTGTATTACAAGATGCGGGGAGAGATTCCTCTCCTTCAGGCTATATATTAACCTCTGCGCCCGTTTTAAAACGAAATACCGTTAAATAAGGGCTCTTTGTTGCAAAAAACCCCCTTTCCGGGAATTGCTCCCGCAAGGAGGTTCTCATTAGTATATCAAAGAACGCTTAAAGACATAGGCTTACAGGTTCTTGTCGCCTGGTTTCCAGTTCATAGCGCACAGTCCGCCGGATTGCAAGGCTTGCAGAACACGAAGTGTTTCTTCTACGCTGCGGCCTACATCATTGTGGTTAACCACTTGATATTTCAATTCGCCTTCAGGATCGATGATGAACAGTCCACGAAGCGCCACGCCTTCTTCTTCGATCAGGACGCCATAGTCACTGGCAACCTTCTTCGTGATGTCCGAAGCAAGCGGGAAGTTGACTTGTCCAAGACCATTCATATCTTTTGGTGTGGTAAGCCATGCTTTGTGGCTGTGAATCGAGTCGATGCTCACACCCAGAATTTCTGTATCGAGTGCTGCAAAATCAGCAGCAGCATCGCTCAATGCTGTAATTTCTGTCGGGCACACAAAAGTGAAGTCAAGCGGATAAAAGAAGAATACAAGCCATTTGCCGCGATAGTCGGACAAGCTTACCTTACCAAAATCTTTACCGTCGCCCGTTACTGTTTCCATAGTGAAGTCAGGGGCTGGTTTACCTACCAAACGTTCTGCCATTGCTTAAATCCTCCTTTGATTATGTAAGAAAAACAACCACTTGTGACAGCTCCGCGAGGAAACCGGCGCAATATGCTTTTCTTGAATTATGATGGTTGGTCAATTTCTTATTGCTATAGACCAAATGGTATCATCGTACAAAATCAAAGTCAATATTACATTTATTACTTTTTTATAATTATTATAAATAAGCAACTTTCTGTGAAGTTTTTTGTTTTTTTGAGTCAAAGGAGGTAAGCTGTGGTACCTTACACTTTGCGGATCGCCGCAACAATCAGATCGCCCATTTCCGTTGTGCTGATCGCTTTGCTCTTGTCTACTGCAATATCGCTCGTACGGTGGCCTGCATCCAGCACTTCAGCCACAGCGGTCTCAATTGCAGCTGCCGCCTCCTCGTAGCCAAAGGTCATGCGGAACATCAGCGCAAGCGACAGGATGGTCGCGATGGGGTTGGCCAGACCTTGGCCGGCAATGTCAGGCGCGGAGCCGTGGACCGGCTCATACAGGCCGTAGCTGCCCTCACCCAGTGAAGCTGATGCCAGCATACCGATGGAGCCAGTCAGCATAGCCGCTTCATCACTCAGGATATCCCCGAACATGTTCTCGGTAACAATGACATCGAAGCTGGATGGACGGCGCAGCAGCTGCATTGCGCAGTTGTCCACGAGCACATGCTCCAATTCCACCTGCGGATACTCCGGAGCAATTCTGTTCACAACCTCACGCCATAAGCGGGACGTCTCCAGGACATTCGCTTTATCGACACTCGCCAGCTTATTTCGGCGTTTACCGGCAATTTCAAAGGCCTGGCGGACAATACGTTCCACTTCCGTTACGTTATATACGCAGGTATCAACAGCTTCTTCCCCATGCTCACCTTGGCGGCGCAGCTTCTCTCCGAAATAGATGCCCCCCGTCAGTTCCCGCACAACCATGAGGTCAGTGCCTTCCAGCACTTCCGGTTTCAGCGTTGACGCATCCTTCAGGCAATCGAACACAACAGCCGGACGCAGGTTGGAGAACAGCCCCAGTGCTTTGCGGATACCGAGCAATCCTGTTTCCGGGCGCAGCTCCTTCGGATTGTTGTCCCATTTCGGTCCGCCGACGGCTCCGAGCAGTACTGCATCTGCACTGCGGCAAATTTCCAGTGTATCTTCCGGCAGCGGGGTTCCCCGTTCGTCAATTGCAATGCCGCCGAACAGCGCATGCTCAGTTTCAAAGGCGTACCCGAATACCTCTTCCGCTTTCTTGAGTACTTTTTCAGCTTCAGCTACAACTTCAGGTCCGATACCGTCCCCGGCAATTACGGCAATTTTTTTAACGTCGCTCATTCCAGTCACTCCTTAGATTGCCTGCTTCACGCAGACATAGTTCTTCTTTATATTGTTGTATCATACCGCCGGGAAAAGGACAAAGATATAGATTCTATGGAAGTGATAGGTATCTCCTATAAGTCAACCAGACTTGAAGTAAGCGCTGTATCCACAAGTTCGCACAAAAGGCTCCCCAGTCATCTTCTTCCAGTCTGATGAACTGCACCCCGTCAAGTAGACAGCGTAAATAATAAAAGATCCTTAAGCGGCCTTAGTCCTGAATTCATTGGGACTGAGGCCGTTTAGTTTTGCCTGTAACCGTTCGTAATTGTAAAAATGTATGTAATTATCAATGTCTTGTTGGAGCTCTTCAAAGGTTTGGTAGGTATGCAAGTAGTACTTCTCACATTTGAGTGTCCCCCAGAAGGATTCCATGGGTCCGTTATCAATACAGCAGCCCACCCGGGACATGCTCTGCGTTAGTTCTGCCTCGTCCAGCATCTGCTTAAAGTGCAGAGAGGTATACTGGAAACCACGGTCGCTATGAAGTAAGGGGTGGGTCTCTGGTGCTGCCTGCAAAGCCAACTCCAGCGTCTTAAAAACCAGCGAATTATTATTAGAATGACCCAGAACGTAAGCAACAATGGACTTGTCATGTAGATCTTTTATTGCACTTAAATACGCCTTCCGCCCGTTACCATATTTAAATTCCGTTACATCGGTTACCCACTTTTGGTTTGGCATTTCCGCCTCGAATTTACGGTTCAGTACGTTCTCTGCAACCTGCTGAGGCGCAGAGCCTACGTACTTCTTCCTCTTTCTGCGGATGACGGACTGGATGCCTTGGAGCCTCATGAGACGGTACACTCGCTTCGCGTTAATGACTCTACCCATTTGTCTGCGCAAATGCAGGGTCAATTGACGATACCCAAAGATTCGTTCCACCTTCTCATACAGGAGAAGCATGGCCTGTGTAAGTTTCACGTTGTCGGTCTCCCGGGAACTGGGTTCACGATTCAACCATTTGTAGTAGCTTGACCGTGAGATCCCTGCGATGTTACACAAAAGCTGAATAGAGCAAGACTCCTCTTGCTGAACGGCCTGAATAGCCAGGTAGATGTTCTCCTGACGAACGTGACTTAGCGTCTCCTCCTTTCGAGTTCCTCTAACTTTTTTAGAAAAGCATTCTCTGCACGCAGCCGCGCATTCTCATATTCCAGCTTTTGCATCGCGAGTTTGTGGCGATCTGCTTCTGTGAGCTCTTCAGGTGCTTTGGTACGTCCTCTGCCGTCTCGTAATGCCTCTTCGCCGCCTATTTCGTACTTCTTCACCCAGCTATATATTTGTTGGTAAGAAACCTGGAAATGGTTTGCTGCCTTTGTGTAGTCTTGTCCATTCGACAGGCAGTACAGCACGATATCCATCCGTTCCTGCCAAGTGGTTACGCGTCCTTTGGTCATAGCTCTAGTTCCTCCTGAATTAGCTGTTAAGCTGCTGCTATGACCATTATACTTCTTAATCCAGTTGGCGAGTTGGGTTCGACTTGCGATCTTATACTTGTCGATGATTTGATATTGCGACAATGCCCCCTCCATATAATCTTTAACGGCCTGGCGCTTAATTTCCACAGTATATTTTCGGTTGCAGGACCGGACTTCCAGCCCCTCAAAACCGTACAATTGATAACGTCGTCGCCACTTCACTAGAGATGTTTTAGATAATCCGTACTTTCGAGCTGCAGCCTTGAGCCCGATCTGGCCGCATTCAACCTCTTGGAGAATCGTTAATTTTTCAAATGCTGTAAACTTCTTTTGTTCCATAAAAATACTCCCCATACAGTAACAGGTTTTTATTATTTCACCTGTCTACTATATGGGGAGCATATCATGACCGGAGAGCCCTTTTACCACAAGCTTGTCATTGTGGATTAATGATTATCGAATCTGATCTTAAAAGCATTCTGCGAATTGGCATTGGCGTTCTTTACGGTGACTACCAGAGATGCATTCGGAGCCAGGTAATTGTTGAGTCCGCCGGACAGGCTGGAACCCCCAATCGTTCCCAGGTTTATTGTTTGTCCGTTGGCGTAAACAAGAGAATAGCTGCCTTGAAATTTACCCGTTACCTGGTCGGTTCCCGTATCCAGAGCACCTACGTTGGTAATTCTGAAAATTGCGGTTTGCGTTGTACTCGAAGTATTTTTGTACTTGAAGGTGACTGTATCATCATTTTTCAGGCTGTGCTGGATAAAATAATCCAGGTTGGGAATAAGAACGGTGGAAGAGACAGCAAAAACGGAAGACACCATACTGAACATCATTACTAATGCGACTCCAGCAGATAAGATACCTTTTTTTCTCATAATATTCCTCCTTTAGAAAATGTAAGCGTATTTATATGCTTGTCTCCATTCTACCATTATGGTTAAATTTGTATATACATTTATTACTGATTTCTGCAAGTGCTGCTGTGTTTGCTCTTGTTTCTTGAGTTGTTTACAATTAGTATGCAGTTGTTCGTCAAAATGGATTGAGGGAGGGGTTGCAGAGTGCAATACACGAAGCTTGGCAAGTCCGGTCTAAAGGTCAGCCGCCTGTGTCTGGGAACGATGAACTTTGGTCCGATTACGGATGAGAAGGAAGCCTTCCGCATTATGGATGCTGCGCTGGATGCCGGGGTCAACTTTTTTGATACCGCTAACATTTATGGATGGGGTGAGAACTCCGGAATGACGGAGACGATCATCGGCCGCTGGTTCAAGCAGGGCGGCGGCCGGCGTGAAAAGGTCGTGCTGGCCACCAAGGTCTACGGGGCAATGAGCGACAAACTGGACGGACCCAACGATGAAGCAGGCCTGTCCTCCTATATTATCCGCCGCCATCTGGAAGGCTCACTACAGCGCCTGCAGACTGATCACATCGAGTTGTACCAGATGCACCATATCGACCGTAAGGTTTCCTGGGGCGAGCTGTGGGGTGCATTTGAGCTCGCTGTAAGCCAAGGCAAAATCGGCTATGTCGGCTCCAGTAACTTTGCCGGATGGGATATTGCCGTGGCACAGATGGAAGCGAAAGCCCGCGGTTTCCTAGGTCTAGTATCGGAGCAGCATAAATACAGTCTGACCTGCCGTCTCCCTGAGCTTGAGGTGCTGCCTGCCTCGAAGAATCTCGGCCTCGGCATTATTCCGTGGAGCCCGCTCGACGGCGGTCTTCTTGGCCGGAATGCACTCAAGAAGATTGAGGGCAGCCGCAGCGGCGGCAACTCTGAACGTGTAGAGCAATACAAGAGCCAGCTTACGGCCTTTGCCGATTTAAGCCGTGAGCTCGGGGAGCCACAGGATAATATCGCTCTGGCCTGGCTGCTGTCCAACCCTGCCGTAACGGCGCCGATTATCGGGCCGCGGACGCTTGAGCAGTTCGAAAGCGCCTTGCGCTGCCTGGAGATTGTGCTGGAGGAATCCGTGCTGAAGCGGCTGGATGAAATCTTCCCGGGACCCGGCGGGGAAGCCCCGAAAGCCTATGCCTGGTAGAACGCCACGGCCGTTAACTTCAGCCAATGGGCAGAAGCAGACCGGAAGAACCCTGTCCTTTTATTGATCTTATAAAGCAATAAGGAGCTGTTCTCCCGTAGAGCACAAGGGGGAACAGCTCCTTAATTTAATTATTCAGTCGTATCCACGGTCACTGCACCGTTGCTGGTTGATAAAGATACCTTATGGGTTCCGCTGCCAAGTACGGCAGTTCCATGGTTATCACCGTCGCGCTGCCAATTGATATTCCCCTTCAGCGCACCGTTGCTGGTGTCGGCAGTAATCTTTGCATCGCTTGCTGCCGGCAGGCTGGCGGTAATTTTACCGTTGCTGGATTTGAGATCCCAGTCACCTGTAGCCGCCGAGTCAATGGTAATCCTGCCGTTGCTGCTCTTGGCCGTTAAGGTGCCGTCTATATTCCCCAGGGTAATCGCTCCGTTGGAGCTGACAAGCTTCGCTTCCCCCTTAACATCTTTCACCACCATTGTGCCGTTACTCGTGTGGGCATCTACACCTCCGGCAACATCATGAATATCCAGGGTGCCGTTGCTGGTGTCAATTTCAATACCAGCCTTCAGGTCTGAGGCCTCAACTGAACCATCGCCGGTGTCAACTTCCACAGCCAGATTCATAGGAAGATTGACGTTCAGGTACGGATCCTTGAAATTAAATCCGATTTGAATATCGAGCCAAGTCGTTTCTTCGTCCAGCTCCAGAGTTAGGGTGTCTCCTTCCGTCGTCACCTTCCACTTCTTTTCCAGCGCACTTGCTGCTTCACTTGCCGATTTACCCGGAAGCTCCAGGCTGCCTTCATAATCAAGCGTACTGCCTTCCACACCTTGAACCTTAACCTTCCCGTTCGGCAATTCAATCTTAATTTTTTTGATTTCCGGCTTTACCTCCACGGTTCCGCTGAGCGGAGCCAGCTGTGTCTTGCCGAGAATGCGGCTTATTGAGCCGCCGGTCAGCACAGTTTGTGCTCCACTAGCTGCGACCAGCACAATGATTAGGACAACTGCCCAACCACTGACACGGCTCTTAACCTCTGATCTGATGAAAAGCCTGAGCAGCATTTCCAGGCCGAACAGAATGAGCAACGCAGGCCAGATAAAACCCAGTGCGTCATACGTTACCACATCAAATTGGGCAAGTACAATTATGACACCCAGCACGATGCAGCCAATTGCGGCCGTAAAACTGCCGATTTTCCATCTCCCCATGGTTCATTTCCCCATTTCTCTATACTTTAGGATTTTTTCTAAGCATACTAAGCCCGTACCCGATTAAGCCAAGCGACAGCAGAATTGCCCCGATGTTCATATCTGTGAGAATGTGCCAGAGCCATGGGAAAGCAGTAATCAACAGCAGCAAGAAACCCACTACTACACAGCCAATACCCACCCAGACCGGATTCAGATCGTCATGCGGATAATCTGGAGCCGCAGGCATCCCCATCGTCCACGGCGCTCCGAAACTGTCTGGATGAAACATCATCCGCTCATGCTCAGCGGCGGATACTTTCATCCAGGCCGCCTTCTGCAGCGCATCAAACAGCTGGTAGAACCATAAGGCCGCGAGGGCGAATGGAAATACCGTCGGCATGGAAGGAATAAGTATGATGCAGAGCGATGCTCCAATCATATACTGAAGGCCCAACTTTTTGAATCCCAGATATAAATGGCCAATCCCTGGAACCATCGCGAGCAGAAACGTCAGCCAGCGTCTTTTTTTAATCATCTAATATGCTCCTTTAGTGTTAATTTTCTATTCAGCGCTTCCTTGAGCATTAAACCAGGATGAGACTGAAGTTGACATATGCCCATTAATTTCATTGATGCCATAGGCCAGATTCTCAAATACCCCCAATTGAAGCAGCAGGAAGGTTAAGCAAACAGCAAGTCCATAATGCATCCATGAGGTTCCTGGTGCAGTCCGGCGTCTGGACATAGTCGATTTAACGGTACGCTCTCTGCGCCCGGTTTCAAGCTGTTCAATGCGTGACATCACATCGGTGGTAAAGTCGGGATACTCCGGAAGATCCACCAGTTTCCCGCCCGTTTCCATCTCGCTCCACAGCGCCGCCAGCCCTCTGGCTTCTTCCAGCCACTGCGCGCAGTCGGGACAAGATTCAATGTGCAGACGAACATTCAACTCCATTTCAGGAGACAGCCAGCCTTCAATATAATGTGGCATCCATTCTTTTACTGTTGCACAATTCATCGCCATTCCTCCCCGCTTTTACGCATCATCTGTCTGGCCCTGTAGAGCTGCGATTCCACTGTTTTGACTGAAATCCCTTTTTGATCAGCAATTTCCTGATAGGAGTGACGCTGAAAATAATACAACTGCACGACCGACCGGTACGGTTCTGTGAGGTTGTTCAAATTCTCGTCCAGCTCCTGCGAGGCTTCCTTGCGCAGTGCAGCAGATTCAGGCGTCTGCGTCGTTACCCAGTCATTCTCCGTGTAATCTGCCATACTGCGGTGCCGCCACTCCCTGTCATTCGCCCGTTTCCAGTCGAGACAGGTCCGGTAAGCAATCCGGTACAGCCAGGTGGAGAATGAAGACTGCCCCCTGAAGGAGGGAAGTGCCTTGTAGGCTTTTATGAAGACTTCCTGGGCCATATCCTTGGCCGACTCGGCTTCTCCTGTAATTTTGATGCATACTCTATACACCATGCCTTGATAACGATTGACCAGATGCCCGAAGGCCTGGTGCTCGCCGCTTAGCACAGCAGAAATCCACTCCGTCTCTTCCAGTATTCTCCCCTCCTTCAGCTTCATAAAGTTAGACGCCGGGCAACCGGAGTTCCCTGCAACGTTTTTAAATAATTTTTCTCATGAACATTCAAGCCTATTATGTATATCCTACAACAAGATAAATCCCTTTTTGAAGGATTAATGCCTTTTCTTGTCGAAATCACCTCATTATTATGGCAAAAAGCAAACTTATCCTAGTGATTGCCTTAACACTCGGAACTACAAACTCATAATAAATTGGTGGTGATTCAATGATTCGCGCAGTGCTTGTGGATGATGAGCGGCTTGCTCTCATGAATTTGAAGATGATGCTAGAGGCACTGGGGAATGTTGCGATTGTGGCTACCTTCACAGATTCAAGGAAAGCCGTCAGCGAAGCCGCTTACCTGAACCCTGACGTTATCTTTCTCGACATCGATATGCCCGAATTAAACGGACTGCAGGCAGCAGAAATCATACAAATTCACTGCCCCCGGACAAGCATTGTCTTTGTTACCGCTTATAACAGCTATGCAGTGGATGCCTTCGAGCTTCATGCCCTTGACTATGTTCTGAAGCCTGTGCGAAAGGAACGGCTGATAAAAACTCTCGCTCGCGTGGAGAAGAAAATGCACCATGCGCCGCAAGTGAACAACGGGAGTGAAATGATGATCCGTTGTTTCCAATGTCTCCGGTTCGAACGGAACGGACTGCAGCTGCACGATATCCGCTGGCGTACCGCAAAGGGGCAAGAATTATTCGCCTTTTTATTTCATCACCGAAATCGCTTCATCAGCAAAGACACGCTAATTGATCTGCTGTGGCCTGATTTCAATTTAAAGAAGGCTTCCAACCATCTGTATACAACTATTTATCAAGTGCGTCAATGCCTGAAGCAAGGGAAAACAGATCTGCAGATCAGAAATCTAAGCGGCGGGGAAGGTTATAAGCTGGAAACAGGAAGCATGCTGGTAGACAGTACAGAATGGGAAAAAGGAATCTTATCCCTTGAGCCGATAAATGCTGGTAACTATGGGCAGTACCAGTATTGGTTTGGCTTCTACTCGGGCGATTATTTGGCCGACTATGATTATTTGTGGGCAGAAAGTGAGCGCCAGCGCCTGCGAAGCATCTGGCTGCATCATGCGATGGAGATGGCCGAGTTCTATATCGGCTGCGGAAAAATCCCGGAGGCGGTAACCGTGTATCAGCGGATTGTACAGCTGCAGCCTTATTTTGAGCAAGGCCATTTAGGCCTCATGAAGGTCTATGACCGCATAGGAGAACGTTCGGCGGTAGAGGAGCAATACAACATCTTAACGGATTTGCTAAACAGGGAGCTCAGCATTGAGCTGCCCGTCAATATTGAACGCTGGTATCATAATTGGAAGCATCACCTTCTCTGAATCCTCTAGAATGTCCCCCTCCTTTTTTGCAATCAAAAAAGCTGCCGGTACAGCAGACATTATTCCACTGTACTGACAGCTCGATAAGAACTTGTTTAGAGACACTGCACTTCTTTACAGCTGAGCATGATCACGCTGCGTGTAGGTTTTGCGTTTCTCCAGCAGCTTGTTGAGCGCATCCAAATAGGCTCTGGCACTGGCTTCAAGAATATCCGTGCTCAGTCCGCGGCCCTGTGCGGCCACTTCACCCTGCGACAGTACGACATGCACCTCTCCCTGCGCGTCTTTGCCCCGGCTGACCGCTTTAATCGAATAATCTCCGAGTGTCACTTCCTCACCCGTAGCCTGATCAATGGCATTATAAATCGCATCCACCGAGCCGTTACCTTCGGCCACCGCCACAATCGGCTGAGCCTCCTGGCTTTTAATAACAACCTTGGCGGTTGGCGTAGCTTCATTGCCATAGGTAACGTAAATCGTCTGCAGGCTGAAAATTTCCGGCGTATCAATCAGCCTCTCTTCCAGCAGCGCCATAATGTCCTCATCGGACACTTCCTTCTTCTTATCCGCCAGTTCCTTGAACCTTGCGAAGGCAGCGTTCACCTCTTCTTCAGAAACATCGTATCCCAGATCGCTAAGCTTATCGCGGAAGGCATGACGTCCGGAGTGTTTGCCAAGCACTAGCTTGCTCTCTTTGAGGCCGATGGTCTCAGGTGTCATGATTTCGTAGGTAGTCTTCTCCTTCAGCATGCCATCCTGATGAATACCCGATTCATGGGCAAAGGCGTTGGCACCAACAATCGCCTTGTTGCCCGGTACCACCATCCCGGTCAGCTTGCTGACCAGACGGCTTGTGCGTGAAATTTCCGAAAGCACCAGCGAAGTTTTTGCATTAAAAAACTCACTGCGCGTCTCCAGCGCCAGCGCGACCTCTTCAATCGCCGTATTTCCGGCCCGCTCACCGATACCGTTGATTGTGCCTTCGATTTGATCCGCACCATTCTGGATCGCAGCAAGCGTATTGGCGGTGGCCATACCCAGATCATTATGACAGTGGGCGCTAAGCTGAACCCGCTCGATGTCCGGTACATTGTCCTTCAGGAATTTGAAAATAGCCCCGTATTCCGAAGGGTTCAAATAACCTACTGTATCGGGAATATTCACTACATTGGCACCCTCACGGATGGCCATAGCCACCATCTCGGCCATGAAGTCACGCTCTGTACGCCCCGCATCTTCCAGTGAAAACTCCAGCTTGGAAAAATATTTCTTGGCATAGCGGATAGCGGACTGCGCTGTCTCCAGCACCTGTGCTTTATCCATGCGCAACTTGTGCTGGCGGTGGATGGGTGAGGTGGCAAGAAAAATATGAATGCAGGGGTCCTGCGCTCCCTTCAGCGCTTCTTTCACCGCATCAATGTCACTCTCTCTGGAGCGGGAAAGACCGATCAGGGTAACATTCTTCACGGCTTTTGCTACTGCGTTTACCGCTGCCAGATCACCCGGTGAAGCCGCAGGGAATCCCGCCTCCATCCGGTCAATGCCCAGCTTTTCCAGCTGGTAAGCGATTTCGACTTTCTCTCGTGTGTTGAGGTTCACACCCGGCGACTGCTCTCCGTCACGCAGCGTCGTGTCGAACACATAAATTTTCCGCATGCTGAGCACCTCCTGAAAATTGTGCTTAAACCCTCAAATGCGGCCCGCAAAAGTTACGGCCGCATCTGAGGATTGCACTATAGTTTCAATAATCTTAAGTATATGAGCTTATTTCTTAATCCAGTGCATCATTTCACGCAGCTGGCTGCCTACTACTTCTACCGGATGAGCAGCTTCGTTGCGGCGGGTAGCTGTAAGGAAAGCACGGCCGGACTGGTTCTCAAGGATAAAGTCACGGGCAAATTTACCTTGTTGAATATCGGTAAGCACAGCCTTCATTGCTTTTTTGGTTTCATCCGTAACAATGCGTGGACCGGTTACATAGTCGCCGTATTCAGCAGTGTTGCTGATGGAATCGCGCATAGTGGCAAGTCCGCCTTCATAAACGAGGTCAACGATCAGTTTAAGTTCATGCAGACATTCAAAGTATGCCATTTCAGGAGCATATCCTGCTTCTGTAAGAGTTTCGAAGCCGGCTTTGATCAGAGCGGATACACCACCGCAAAGTACAGCCTGCTCGCCGAACAGATCGGTTTCGGTTTCTTCACGGAATGAGGTTTCGATAACCCCTGCGCGGGTACAGCCAATGCCTTTGGCATAAGCAAGGCCGATTGCTTTAGCATTTCCGGTTGCATCCTGCTCGATGGCGATCAGACCAGGAACGCCGAAGCCTTCAACATAAGTACGGCGAACCATGTGACCCGGGGATTTTGGTGCTACCAGCAGCACATCTGCATCCTTAGGAGCAACGATTTGACCGAAATGCACATTGAAGCCATGGGAGAACATCAACGCTGCGCCGCTTTTGAGATTCGGTTCAATTTCATTCTTATATACGGATGCCTGTGTTTCGTCCGGCATGAGAATTTGCACTACATCTGCACGGGATACTGCTTCAGCTACCGGCAATACTTCAAACCCGTCATTTTTGGCGGTTTCGAAGGATTTACCTTCGCGCAGGCCGATGACAACCTGAAGCCCGCTGTCGCGCAGGTTTTGCGCCTGGGCATGCCCTTGGCTACCGTACCCGATTACTGCAATTGTCTTCCCTTTTAACACACTAAGTTCTGCATCCTGTTCATAGTACGTTGTCACTGCCATTGTCAATATCCTCCTTTAATTTGGGACCCATCGTAAAGAGCGGGTACTTCAAGAGCGCCAACTCGCGGTGGTGATCCGGACTGAGATTCAGGCTGCTCCTCAAGTCCCCGCTCTTTAGCGGGAACATTCAAATGATCTCATCAAATTAATGCAAACCAGCAGTAATCCGTTAAAGCCGTAAATTATGACAATTAGGCATTGCCGCGAATCATCGCTGTAACTCCTGTACGGGAAAGCTCCTTGATGCCGTATGGCTTGAGAAGTTCAATCATTGCATCAATCTTCTGAGTGTCTCCCACAACCTGCACCAACACGCTTGTTGTACCGATATCGACTACAGAGGCACGGAAGGTTTCGACTACGCCCATAATTTCCGGACGTTCAGCCGGATCAGCTTTGACCTTAATCAGCGCCAATTCACGGGCAACCATCGGTTTGGCACCAAGATCCACTACTTTAATAACATCAATCAGTTTATAGAGCTGCTTCTCAATCTGCTCCAGAGTATGCTGGTCACCAAGTGTAACAATAACCATCCGGGATAATCCAACCTCCTCGGATTGACCCACGGTAATGCTCTCAATATTGAACCCCCGGCGGCCGAACAACCCTGAAACCCGCTGCAGCACACCTGGCTGGTCATTCACAAGCACAGCAATCGTATGTCTCATCACTGTCATTCATCCCCCATCAGCATTTGATCAATGGTTGACCCTTGAGTTACCATCGGGTAGACATTTTCGTCTTTGGGAACAACGAATTCTACCAGAACAGGTCCCGGCGTTTCCAAAGCTTCCTTCCATGCTGCGCCAGCCTCTTCTTTGTTCGTGGCCCGCAGTCCCTTAACACCATAGGCTTCAGCCAGCTTTACGAAATCCGGGCTGCCGGCGAGGTCGGTATAGCTGTAACGCTTCTCATAGATCAGATTCTGCCACTGCCGGACCATCCCAAGCACCTGATTGTTAATAACTACAATCTTGACCGGAATGTTATTAATAGCACAGATGGCAAGCTCCTGGGAACACATCTGCATGCCGCCGTCCCCATTGATCGAGACAACCAGGCGGTCCGGGTGCGCCATTTGCGCTCCGATGGCTGACGGAAATCCGAAGCCCATTGTTCCAAGTCCCCCGGAGGTGATCCATGAACGGGGATGATTAAATTTATAATATTGTGCAGCCCACATCTGATGTTGTCCTACATCTGTAGTAACGATAGCTTCACCTTTGGTGGTGTCGTTTATCATTTCAATAACCCATTGCGGTTTAAGCTCAGTCTCCGAATCCTTGTAGCGAAGCGGCTGATCCAGCTTCCACTGGGCAATTTGTGTTCTCCAGGCATCAGCACCTGCTGCCCGGCGTGCATCGGGAATCAGCATCTCCAGCACTGTCTTCACGTCGCCAACGATCGGAATGTCAGGCGATACATTTTTGCCGATTTCTGCGGGATCGATATCAATATGAACAATCTTGGCTTTTGGCGCGAAGCCGTCCAGCTTGCCGGTAACACGGTCGTCAAACCGGGCACCGATATTAATTAGCAGATCACACTGTTGAATAGCATTGTTGGCGGTATATGTGCCATGCATGCCCGGCATTCCCATCCATAGCTCATCCGCACTCGGGAAACAGCCCAGTCCCAGCAGAGTTGTTGTAATCGGAATTTCCGTCCGTTTTACGAATTCATACATCTCTTCATGCGCTCCGGAGTAGATGACACCGCCGCCTGCAATAATAATCGGACGTTCTGCAGCATCAATGGCCCGGATCAGCTTATCGAGTTGAAGTTTGTTCGGAACGGTCCGCGGGTTATAACCACGAAGGTTAACGCCTTGCAGCTCCACCGGATTGAATAACATTTTGGCTGCCGAGACATCTTTGGGAATATCAATCAGCACCGGACCTTTACGTCCTGTATTGGCAATATGGAACGCCTCATGAATGATTCGCGGCAGATCCTCAACATCACGTACCAGATAGCTATGCTTCGTAATCGGCATTGTGATGCCTGTAATATCCGCTTCCTGGAATGCGTCGGTTCCAATCAGGCTGGAGAAGACGTTCCCGGTGATGACCACCAGCGGAACAGAATCCATAAAGGCGGTGGCAATGCCGGTTACAAGGTTGGTAGCCCCGGGTCCGGAGGTAGCGATGCATACTCCCGCTTTGCCGCTCGCTCTGGCATATCCGTCAGCCGCGTGAATTGCGCCCTGCTCATGCCGGGTCAGAATATGTTTGAAATCATCGAAGCCATGAAGCGCATCGTAGATGTACAGCACAGCCCCGCCCGGGTATCCGAATACAGTATCAACGCCTTCCAGTACTAGACTGCGCAGCAGGACTTCGGATCCCGTAATCACCTCGGGATTCTTCCATTTCTCACGTAACTGCTCTGTAGACCGCACTTCCGGTATATTCGCGCTCATCAGTATTCCTCCCTTCGATATTTAACATTCATTATGAAAATGACAGACCGTCTTTTATACAGCTGTAAGAATTGGCTATACTCCTTGAAAGTTAGTGTTCACCAACCCAGTGCAGCTAACCATCCTCTTATGGGCAACAAAAAAACCTTCCGCCACCCACGCGCAAAATAGAAGCGCGTGAGGGACGAAAGGTTGATCTTCCGTGGTACCACCCATGTTTGCATTACATCTCGCGATGTAACGCCTTATCAGGTAACAAAAATCCATCGATGTAGGCAGGGCCCAAATCTTTGTACCTGAAGTCCCTAACGCGGACTAAACGATTCCCCCTAATAATTCCACCACTGTTGCCGATGGACCTTTCAGGAAAACAGCTCCGAGGTGAGCTCGTATATAAGGGATTCTGGTGGAGGTTGCAGCAATTCCTCTCACTCTCTGAGCAAAAGAGCCCTTAAAACTTCGTCCTCATCATTGCCGATGCATGTATGTTCGATAAAATGTTTAGACACATTATATGATTCCTCACACGGTTAAGTCAATACCCTTATTTCCGTAACTGACACAAATTGTTGTTCTGGTTTGCCGTAACGCCCACACCACCCTGGGCATATGATGTACGACAATGCGTGGAAAGGAGGCGCTCTATGATTCGTTACCGTAGACCAAAGCAGGACGACACCGTCATTCTGGATCTGATTGAAAAGCAGCTCGTCCCATTATCCCATCTCCCCCAAACCGTAATTAATCAGGTCAGAAAAGATCTGCCCCGCCGCTTGGGGCAAGGAGTTACACTGGTAGCCTGCCCAGACTATGAGAGCGATCCGCTGGGGTTTGTCCACTTTATGCTGCACGGTGATCTGCTGTATATTGATATGCTGGCCGTAGCCCCTGCAGCAAGGCGCAAACATTGGGGGAATATGCTCATGGACCGCGCAGAGCGGTTTGCATTATCTCGCGGTTGTCAGCGGGCCAAGGTTGCTGTTGATACTGGAAATACTGCCGGTATTTCCTTTTATCAAAAAATGGGCTACAGAGTAGCCCGTTATCAGGCGCAAAACTATTGTTATGAGTTTGAAAAGCAGTTCAATTGACTCTGCTGCTTATAATCTTCTTAAAAAAAGCCAATTGGTGGTACCGGAGCTCCGCCATAAGGTCCAGGAGCATATCCTCCATACTTGTTATAACCATATCCACCATATGGATTGCCTCCATACGGGTACCCCCCATAACCAGGGCCATATCCGCCGGCATAAGGGGCTGTGCCTACGGCAAGCAAATCAAACAGTACCAGCGGGATCAATGCTTTGGTTTGTACTTTCTTACCGCTGACACGCTGTAGGATTAGACGGTTTCCAGAAATGCGGAGCAGCTTGCCCGTCACTTTAGAACCATCTTTTTTCACTGCAACGATATTTCTGCCCACCAGCTTCATTACCTGTTTCTTTGTAACCGGCTGTGCCATAATATCCCTCCTAAAAAAGTTTAGTTAGCTCTGCTTACTCATCTGTCTCATATGCATCCGCATAAGTTTCAACACAGTTTATTCGGCGCGTCTGCCGTTCGCCTGTACACATGCCCTGTCCAGCGAAAGAGTGGCAATAACTTGTGGTTTAGCCACACTGCAACCTCTGCAGATATGACTCAAAACAAAGTGGAAACGGCTTTGCCGTCCTCAAAAGGACGGCATCCGTTTCAGCGAGAAATAGAAGGATAATTTATAGCATGAAGCCTATAAATTCTTATATTGCACAAAAAAACGCATTTTCGGCAACAGCCGGAAATGCGTTTTTGATTAATACTGCTATTCAAATCAACTGCGGGTCTAACGTTTGCCGGGATCGTATGGCTCACCGAGCGCTTTTGGCGCCGAAGAGCGGCCGACAGCACTTACCAGCACTATAATCGTCAATACATAAGGAATCATAAAGATAAATTCCTGAGGGATACTATTGGACCATTCAAACAACTGCACATAGTTGCGGATAGCCTGGGAGAATCCGAAGAATACTGCGGCTCCAAAGGCACCAAGCGGGTTCCATTTACCGAAGATCATTGCTGCAATGGCAATAAAACCTTGACCGGAGATCGTATTATGCCCAAAGGTACCTGTAGTCGTCAGCGTAATTGTCGCTCCGCCGATACCGGCCAGCAGGCCACTCAGCATAACTCCGATATATCTCATCCGCTTTACATTGACACCCAGCGTATCTGCAGCACTCGGATGTTCGCCAACTGCGCGTAAGCGAAGGCCAAAAGGAGTCTTAAACAACACAAAGTAAATGACAATAACCAGCACAATCGCCAAATAGGTTGTCGGATAGGAATTAAAAATCCCTTCGCCAATAACCGGAATCTTCGAAAGACCTGGCACCGGTATTTTTTTGAAGCCATCCAGCAGCGGTGTTTCACCAGCACCCTCAAAAAGCAGCTTAACTATATAAAGCGTACTGCCGGCAGCAAGGAAGTTGATTACTGTACCGCTGATCGTCTGATCGGCTTTAAAGGTAATTGCGGCCACCGCATGAATCAATGAGCCAATCACACCCACAGCCATAGCGCAAATCACACCAACCCACGGAGCCCATGCCCCCATTCCGGCATCCTGGGCATAATATCCACCCACGGCTGCCGCAAAGGCACCAAACATCATCAAACCTTCAAGACCGATATTGACTACCCCGGAGCGTTCAGAGAAGATGCCGCCCAGCGCGGCAAAAATGAGCGCTGTGGAGAATACAAGCGTTGTATTGAGCAGTTGTCCTAACGTCTGCAGATCCATCTATAACACCTTCTCTTTCTTACGCTTGAAGTAAAACGGTTTAAGCACCCAGCGGATAATTCCTTGTGCCGCAATAAAGAATATAATTGAACCGATTACGATACGGATCAGTTCCGGTGGAACATCTGCTCCAAAGCTCATGCCTGCCGAACCATACGTCAGTATTCCATACAGGATAGCGGCCAGTACGACTCCAAGCGGATGAGTCAGTCCAAGAAGCGCGACGGCGATGCCGTCAAATCCATAACCCGGCGAGGCAGCGAAGACGGATTGATAGTGGAATACGCCCAGCACCTCACCTGCTCCCGCCAGCCCGGCGAAAGCGCCACTGATGAACATCGCCTTCACTACATTGCGTGCAACATTCATCCCTGCATATTCTGCGGCATGCGGATTGAGTCCGACCGCACGCATTTCATATCCTTGTTTGGTCTTCCATAAGTACACGTAGAAGAATAGCGCTGCAGCAAGCGCAATTACTGTACCCCAGTGCAGACGGGCGTTATCAAACAGAGAATTCAAGAAGTTCATGGAAAGCGAAGCGGGAATATCCTCCGAACGGCTTTGCTTTGGAAGAAGCAAAAATGTATTTACAATGTAATTTGCCAGATAGAGCGCGATCCAGTTCAGCATAATGGTAGTGATAACTTCATTAATGCCGCGTTTCGCCTTAAGGAAGCCGGCAATTCCAGCCCACAAGCCGCCGCAGAGCCCTGCAGCAATGACAGCAAGCGGGACCAGCAGGAATGGCGGCAGTCCGGCCAGCTTAATACCGACCACTGAAGCGGCGGTCATACCGATAAGCACTTGGCCATCCGCACCAATGTTAAACATTCCTGAGCGGAAGGCAAAGGCTACGGCAAGCCCGGTAAACATCAGCGGCGTCATTTCACGTATTGCCTCACCGAAATCATAAGCACTGCCAAATACACGCTGGAACAGGGATGAATAGGCGAGGATAGGGTCATATCCGCCGACCAGCATTACGACAGCACCTACCAGGAAACCCATTATTATTGCAACAACCGGCACAATATAGCTGTCTGTCGCAAATATTTTTTTCAGTCTATGCACCCGCTTTTCCTCCCCGCTTCAAGCTACCGGCCATCATCAGACCCAGTTCCTGGTCATTCGTATCCTGCGGCAATACTTCGCCGACGATTTGCCCTTCATAGATAACGGCAATTCTGTCGGAAACATTCATAATCTCATCCAGTTCGAAAGAAATCAGCAGCACGGCTTTGCCCTGATCACGCTGGGCAATCAGCTGCTTCTGCACGAACTCAATCGCTCCGACATCAAGACCACGTGTCGGCTGAGCCGCAATCAGGAGTGTCGGATTTTTGTCTATTTCCCGCGCAATAATCGCTTTTTGCTGATTACCGCCTGACAAAGAGCGGGCTTTGTTCTCAATCGAAGGCGTACGCACATCAAACTGCTTGACCAAATCCTCGGCATGCTGATTGATTACGTCTTTCTTCAGGAAGCCAGACTGGTTATACGGACTCTTGTAGTACGTTTCCAATACCATATTTTCACTAACACTGAAATCGAGCACAAGCCCGTGTTTATGACGGTCTTCCGGAATATGGGATACATTCATTTCCGAGATTTTGCGTGGAGACAGGTTGGAAATTTCTTTACCGGATACGGTAATAGAACCGGAATCAATTTTGCGGAGTCCCGTGATCGCCTGGATCAGCTCACTTTGTCCGTTGCCGTCAACGCCTGCAATCCCAAGGATTTCACCAGCCTTCACTTCAAAGCTGAGGCCATTCAGCACAGATACGCCTTCCTTGCTCTTGCTGCTGACATTGGACAGCTTAAGGACGCTGGATCCCACATGCGGAGCCTGCTTGTCCACTTTGAATGTCACGCCGCGTCCGACCATTTTTTCAGCCAGCTCATTCGGATTCGTCCCGGCAGTCTTAACGGTATCAATTACCTTACCACGACGGATGATCGTAACCCGATCGGAAATCTGCATGATTTCTTTAAGCTTATGTGTAATTAGAATAATGGATTTGCCTTCTGCAACGAGCCGCTTCATGATCGCCATAAGCTCAGTAATCTCCTGCGGCGTCAATACAGCGGTAGGCTCGTCGAATATAAGTATATCCGCTCCGCGATACAGGGTTTTCATAATCTCTACCCGTTGCTGCATGCCGACCGAAATGTCATGAATTTTGGCATTTGGATTGACCTGCAGGCCATATTGATCCGATAGTTTGCGAACCTGCTCCGAAGCGGATTTATAGTCGATTTTAAGTCCTTTTTTCGGTTCCATGCCCAGAACAATGTTCTCGGTGACCGTAAAAGGCTCTACAAGCTTGAAATGTTGGTGGACCATACCAATGCCAAGCTCAATAGCTTTATTAGGGCTATCGATAATAACCGGTTTCCCGTCGATTTCGATGCTGCCTTCATCGGGCTGGTATAGTCCGAATACGATATTCATCAAGGTGGACTTACCTGCACCGTTCTCACCGAGCAGCGCATGGATCTCCCCTTTTTCCAGCGTCAGACTTATAGAGTCGTTCGCTACAATACCGGGAAAGCGTTTTGTGATTTGCTTCAACTCTACGACAGGAGCCGCAGCACTCATGGAATCACCCTCATCACAGAATATATAATAGACATACAGACACGGCTGTACCGCCCCTTGCGAGGCGGCACTGCTGTGTTCACGTATAACTTTTAACAGGGAACAAGGCCAGCTTTAGAACCGGCCTTGTTCCTTATACTTTATGGTAAAGCTGCAAGCACGATCTCAACGATTACTCAGATGGAACAGTGATTTTGCCATCGATGATTTGTTTTTTGAAATCCTCAACTTTAGCCAGAATTTCTTCGGATACATTGGCTTTCGATGTTTCAGGAAGGCCCACGCCGTTGTCTTTCAGACCCAGTACGGTTGTAGTGCCGCCTTTGAATGTTCCGTCAACCACTTGTTGGGAAACCTTCTTAACCGCTTCGTCAACACGTTTGATCATGGAAGTCAAAGTTACATCGTCACCAAATTCAATGGATTGGTCTTTGTCTACGCCGATTACCCATACTTTATCGCCGCCTGCATCATTGCGGGATTTAGCTTCATTGAACACGCCGTTGCCAGTTGCGCCGGCAGCAGGGAAGATGATGTCGTTACCGGCATCGTACAGGGTAGCAGCCAGGGATTTACCAATATCAGGCTTGTCATAAGCGCCTGCATAAGTATTGGTTACTGTTGCTTCAGGGTTAACTGCTTCTACGCCGGCCTTAAAGCCAACTTCAAAACGTGTGATAACCGGGCTTTTCGCACCGCCTATAAAGGCTACTTTGTTAGTTTTAGTTGTCAAACCGGCAACAACCCCCACCAGGAAGGATCCTTCATTCTCAGAGAAAGTAACGGACTCCACATTTGGAGCTTCTACAACGCTATCGATGATTGCCAGTTTGGCATCCGGATTGGCTTTAGCCACTTCCAGCAAAGCGTCCCCAAGGTCAAAGCCGATCCCCCAAGTCAGATCGTAGCCGCCCTTTACGAATTGGTTAAGGTTTGGCACATAGTCTGCGTTGGCTTTACTTTGCAGATATTTAATTTCCACACCGGATTCTTTATTAAGAGCTTCCAGGGCTTCCCAGGCAGATTGGTTAAACGATTTATCGTTTACCCCGCCTACGTCTGTAACCAGCCCTATCTTAACGTCGGATGCGCCGTCCTTTTTGTTACCGCAACCTGCCAAAATGACACTGGTTGCCATCAACATAACGAGCGACAATTTGAAAACCTTTTTCATCGAATGTGATCCCCCTTAAGAAATTGGATGTCTTCTGTGTTCTGCTTGGACATACCATTAGCTCAAATTATAACTGTAAAAAAACCTAAAATCCAGTCTATAAATGACCTCAGGTCAATAATAATTTGCATTTTTCACCAAGAAAACGCTTACCCTAACACAAAATGTTATATTTATGTCTATTCGATGTTAGAAAAGCTCAAAATAGTTAAACATATTCCTATAACCTTATAAATATTATTGCACACAAATGCATTTTCTATTATCATGATTGTTTATATCTTGCATGAAAAGGGAGTACTGAAAAATATGGATGATCAAAACACCCCACAAGACGCGCCCGCCTTTAAATACAGCCGTGAATCCCGCGTGTTCAAAACCGGCCGTGTCTTCCCGAATGATGTCAACAACCACAAAACCCTGTTTGGCGGCAAGCTGATGAGCACCATTGATGAGGTTGCCTCCATCTCGGCTATGCGCCATTGCCGTACGAATGTGGTAACCGCCTCTGCTGACTCCGTTGACTTCCTTCTGCCAATCAGACCTACGGACTCCGTGTGCTTCGAATCCTTCGTCTCCTGGACAGGACGCACAAGTATCGAGGTCTTTGTGAAGATTATCTCGGAGAACTTATACACAGGCGAGCGTGTTGTCGCCGCTACGTCATTCCTAACCTTTGTAGCGGTGCATGAGGATGGCACACCTGCTCCAGTTCCGGCTATTATCCCCGAGACCGATGAAGAGAAGCTGATCAGCGAATCTGCCAATGAACGTTCAGAGCTGCGCAAACTAAGACGAACCAATAGCAAAAAGCTGGCTTCACAATTGAGCACCACCAAGTACTGGGAATAAAATCCCAACTGCAAGCCCCCTCCCTTACAGAATCTGGCCGGCAGGGGGCTTCTCTGAATGTCGCCGCGCAAAAAAAGCACCACCCGCAGGTGGTGCTTTTCGGTTTATTTATTCCTCTTACGCGTTGATCTTCTCTTTGGCTACAACAGCCAGGGAGTTGAATGCGTTAAGATCGTTTACTGCCAGGTCAGCCAGCATTTTACGGTTCACTTCTACGCCAGCCAATTTAAGGCCGAATACAAGCTTGCTGTAGGACAGGCCGTTCAAACGAGCTGCTGCGTTGATACGAACGATCCACAGTCTGCGGAAGTTACGTTTAGTTTGACGACGGTCACGGTATGCGTAAACCATCGATTTCATTACTTGCTCGTTAGCTGTTTTGAAAATGCGGTGCTTGGAACCGAAATAACCCTTTGCCAATTTCAACACTTTTTTATGTCTACGACGAACTACAAATCCGCCTTTAACTCTTGCCATATTAATAAACCTCCCAAAAATGTGTGATAAAACTATTTCAAGTTAGCGAGTCCTTGTTTCAAACGTCTTACATCCCCAGGGGCCATTACTGGATTGCCGTTCAATACGCGTTTAGCGCGTTTCGATTTGTGGGACAGCAAGTGATTCTTGTGAGCTTTGTAACGCAGTACTTTACCAGTTCCGGTAATTTTGAAGCGGCCTTTCAGGCTGCTATGTGTTTTCATTTTAGGCATGGTGTTTCCTCCTTGAATATTATGCGGCGCCAAATTGCTGTGCAAGTGACTCCAAATTATTGGGCTTTAGGAGCCAGAATCATAATCATGCTGCGGCCTTCCAGCTTAGGCTGGCGCTCAACAACAGAGATATCTTCCACTTCGGTCTTAACACGTTCCAGGATCTTCTGGCCGATGCTAGCGTGGGTAATCTCACGTCCGCGGAAACGAACGGAGCATTTCACTTTATCGCCTTCGCCCAGGAACTTAATCACATTGCGGAACTTGGTTTGGTAATCATGTTCCTCAATGTTGGCACGGAACCAGACTTCTTTAAGATCCACGATCTTCTGGTTCTTGCGTGCTTCCTTCTCTTTCTTCTGTGTTTCATAACGGAACTTGCCGTAATCCATGATGCGGCATACCGGCGGTTTCGCCTGCGGTGCTACGTTGACTAAATCAAGATTAAGATCAATCGCCATTTGCAACGCTTCGCGGATCGGCTTAATTCCGATTTGCTCGCCTTCCGCTCCAACCAACCGAACCTCTTTGGCCCGAATTTCATCATTGATCATATGTTCCTTACTGATAATACTCCACCTCCGGATCTACTTTACAATTATTTTATTTACGGTTCTCCATAAAAAAGGGATGCCGGTAACTCCCCGACACCCCGTTTGATCAACGTTCATGAATTATAACCATTCATAAAGCATTGAGATCAAAACCAGCTGGCGTATTTGCCAGTCAGGTGAGAAGCCGGTGCTTCTGCTTGCAATCCCTATGTTTTGCACACTTGAATACTATACAATACTCCGCAAGGAGTGTCAACATGTTCTTTTGTGAAAATCCGGGCTTATCCTTGCTTGCTCTGAACTTCCTCAAGCCGCACGACACGCGTGTGCTTGGTATGGCTCCATTGTTTGTTGTTCTGCGTGAAGAAGGCATAGAACGTAATTGGATACCAGGAAAGCAGATACACTGGAAAGACCAGCAGGTAAAGATACACTTTTTTGAACTTGACCTTCTCCAGCGCCATGGCCAGCAGGAAGGTGACAACATTGGCGCCGACTGCAAAGAAGCTGAGCCAGAGCGGCAAATAACCGTAAATATTGGCAATATGCGGACCATTAAGCAGCGAAGTGTCTACCCACATTACAGCAGTCATCAGGAACGTCAGCAGCACGATGTAGACATTCACCCCATACAGCGCGAGATCCAGCTTCGTCAGGCTGCGTTCTTTAATGGCTTGCCACAACAAAGGGAAGAAGTAGCGGCGGGCCACTGTAAAGTGTCCCTGCATCCAGCGCAGCCGCTGTCTGGAGGATGCTTTGAACGTAAGCGGCTTCTCATCAAATACCTTGGCATCATAGTTGAACTTTGGAAATACGCCTTTGGATGCGCTCCGCATCGTAAACTCCAAATCCTCAACAAGGCTTGTTGCTCCCCAGCCCATCTCTTTAAGCAGATTGGTTTCGAAGCACATACCGGTTCCGCCCAGGAAGTTGGCCATGTTCAAATTATGGCGCGACAGCTGCCACAAGCGGTTGATGTACCAGTAAGATACGCCGTATGCAGCAGTAATCCATGAATCCTCCGGATTCTTCGTATCAATATAACCTTGAATTACACGCCCGCCTGCGCAGAGATCATTATTCATCTCTGTGAGGAATTCGGTATGTGCAAGGTTGTCGGCGTCGAACATGACAACTGCATCATACTGTCTCGGCATCGCCCATAGTTCCTTGAGCATCCACTCGATTGCGTAGCCCTTGCCCCGAAGGTTGGTATTGGTGCGGACACAGGCATTCATTCCGTGCTCACGCACAATTCTTGCGGTGCCGTCTGTACAATTGTCGCAGATGACAAATACATCGTACAACTCTTGGGGATAATTAAGCTGTTTCAAATTCTCCATCAATGCGCCGACGACTTCTTCCTCGTTGTGCGCTGCAACCAATACAGCAAATGATTTTTCCGGCCCGAACTGTACCTTATTCTTTTTCTTGCGCAGTCCAAACAACGATAATGTGAACTGATAGACTGCGATTGCCGCCAAGATCACTTGGAGCGTAACAAACAATGCGTCTGTCATGATCTTTTGATGCCCCCTTTTTCACTCTTGGTATGCTTTTTCTTTTTCTCTCTCTGTCTTATTAAACGTTCTTTCTGACCCTTTTGTTGCATTCCTTACAGTAGACCAAGAGTTTCCCCTTTTTGTGGAGTAGGCTTCAATTTATATATATCCCGTTTATAAAGATGTTATAGAGATCCCAAATGGCGGACTCCCCGATTCTCTGTAACCTTATAAACATGTTTAGCCTACTTGAATCATTGTAAGGTGTAAGGGGTTGTTAAGTCAAAACTGGCATTTTCCGACCTTAACCGAGCTTTTTCTTGAAATGGACTGCTTTAAAAACGTATGATATAGACAGCTTTCAGGTCTTGGATCGAGTGGCTGCTGCTGCGTTTATTATCCTCAGCCGGACTATCGGAGGGACAAAGTATGAAACATTTATTCATGAAACTACATCTCTGGGAACGGCAAATTTTCAAGTGGATCAACGGACGATTGCACAACCCCTTTTTGAACTTTTGGCTTTTCTATCTTACCCATCTGGGCGGAGCAACAAGCGCCATCGGTATCAATGTGCTAATCTGGGCGCTCTCACCCCAGCCTTTGAGAACAACGGGACTCCAGGCTCTCACGGCTCTGGCTGTCAGCCATCTGCCCGTCGCTGTTGCTAAAAAGTTATACCCGCGCATGCGCCCTTATCTGGCGCTGCCGGGAACGAATACGTTTCATAATCCGCTTAAAGATCATTCTTTTCCATCAGGTCATACTACAGCTATCTTCGCCTCAACGGTACCTTATATGGCGGCTTACCCTGCCTTGACCGTTTTCCTGCTGCCACTGGCCGCTATTGTCGGTTTCTCCCGAATTTATTTGGGACTGCATTACCCTTCTGACGTTCTTGCAGGAGCGGTTATCGGCACTGGCGTTGCGGCAGGCACCGTTGTTTTATGGATCTGAAGCCTGCATCATAAGCCTTATCGGCGAAATCCATCCGGGAACAGGTGAATCCAACATTGCGCAAAAAAAGAGTTTTATTGCTGTCGGAAGGTTTTGGCGCAGGACATACGCAGGCAGCTTACGCGCTGTCGAGCAGCCTGCGCAAGTTATCGCCCCAAGTGCAAACAAAGGTGCTGGAGCTAGGGAATTTCCTGAATCCAAAGCTGGCGCCTCTTGTTGTATCGGCATACCGCAAAACAGTGACGACCCAGCCCCGCTTGATGGGGTACGTGTACCGTCACCAGAAATCATTTAATCGTCTTACCACGCTTGCCTTGCACCGCTTATTTTATACACATACGCAAAATATTGTAAAGCAGCTGAGGCCTGATATTATAGTCTGCACCCACTTTATACCCAGCGCTGTAGTGTCCCGTCTGAAACGGCTGGATCCGGCATTCAAAGCACCGCTCGTTACAGTGATCACGGATTATGATGCCCACGCCACCTGGATCAGCCCTGAGGTAGACCGGTATCTGGTATCCACCCCGGAGGTTAAAGCCAAGCTGCGCCGGCGAAACGTATCCGCTGCCAAAATCCAGGTTACCGGCATGCCGGTTCATCCCAGCTTCTGGGAACATCCCGGAAGAGCGGAAATTCTGGAACAGTTCGGCCTGCAGGACTTGCCGACGGTTATGGTTATGGGCGGGGGCTGGGGTATGATGAACGATGAGGTCGTGAACGAAGCGCTGGCGAGCTGGCGGGAGAAAGTCCAGATCGTCTATTGTCTCGGCACAAATGATAAACTGCTGAGTGAGATGAATGAGGACCACCGGTACATTCATCCCAATATCTCCCTGATCGGGTTTACCCGCGAGATTGACAAGCTGATGGAGGTATCCGATCTGCTCG
The DNA here is from genome assembly GCF_038593145.1 of Paenibacillus sp. FSL L8-0340. Lineage (NCBI taxonomy): Bacteria > Bacillati > Bacillota > Bacilli > Caryophanales > Paenibacillaceae > Paenibacillus > Paenibacillus sp. FSL L8-0340. The sequence continues at coordinate 1,502,304 of NZ_CP151967.1, read as the reverse complement.
TTACCAAGCCAGGTGGAATGACCTGCAGCGAAGGTCTGGCCAAGGGTATCCCCATGCTCTTTCATCACCCCCTGCCAGGTCAGGAAGAGGAGAACTGCCGCTACTTCACGGCTGCAGGTCTTGGAGAACCGATTTCATCGCTGGATGTAGTCGACAAATGGATGGAGCGGCTGCTCTACAATTATGAGGACGTGCAGGCCAAACGAAAAAGCCATCTGGAGGAGATCGCCAGGTTTCATCCGCTGCAAAGCGCCCAAAGCATTATTGATATGCTCGAATAACGCCCGCAAGAACAAGGGGACATATATAAATGGCAGTCCGGGAGTTTCACCTTGGACTGCCATTTTTGTATGCTTCTGTTCTGGTAGAGAAATAAATCGGCAATAACTGATCTACAGCCGGTATTTGTCCAGACGGGTGGCCTGATACCGCTCCAGCGCCTCTGCCCCGACAATCGCTTCGCAGCGCTGGATATTGACGCCACGGCCGTAAAATTTGGTCTCATATTCCGTCATGACATGCTCCTCATTAATGACGCCGTCCGCATGCAGGTCCAGAGAGATATTCTTCATTTGCAGGCCATAATCGGCAAACGCATTAAGGGAGAACTCAAACAGGCTCCGGGAATCCGTCTTCAGATGAATTTCCCCCAACGGACTGAGTAACCCGCGGTATTTGTCAAGAAAACGCGGATGCGTCAGGCGGCGGCGGGCATGCTTGCTCTTCGGCCAGGGATCGCTGAAGTTCAGATAGATACGCTCCAGCTCTCCTGGAGCAAACACTTCCTCAGCGTAGTTAATATTGGCGAGTGCCACTCTAAGGTTAGGAGGCGTCTCATGTCCTGCCGGCTCCCACACCAAACGGGCTTTCTCAGCCGCGCGCCGGATCAATTCATCGTACATATCAACGCCGATAAAATTAATATCGGGATATTTGAAGCTCATTTGACTAATGAACTGTCCTTTACCCATTCCGAATTCCACATGAATCGGATGATCGTTGCCGAACAATTCAGACCACCGCCCCTTGAGGCTGCGTGGATCGAGGATTACCAGATCGGTCTGTTCCTCCAGGCTTTCACGTATTCCTTTTCTTCCGCGTAAACGCATAGGTATTCCTCCGCTTATTCACTTATTACTATAACTATCACTTGCAATATTGTGCCGAACTTATCTGCAAAAGTAAAGGGATTTCAGTGAAGAGATGCTGATTCCGTCTTTTTCTACATATATTTGCCAAAAGGAAAAGGGAATTCTCCGACGGGGGAAAAAAAATCCGCCGGAGAATTCCCTTTATGTTGTATTTGGAATTGGGGTCCACTAGTTCAACAGTTCATAGTCTACCTTGCCGGTGTATTAAAATCAAATTTCTTCTCGAACGCATTTCTGATCTTGCGCTGCGCTTCTGTCTTAATCTTATGGTTGCCATTAAACTCCACACCTGTAAGCGCAAGCGCTTCATCAGGAGTCAATTGCACATCAATGGAGCCTTTGCCTTCGGCATATGATGTTTGAGAATTCATCGTGATCACCTCTTGGGTTTTATTATGGATCGGACGACACGAAATTATGAATTCAATAAATGAAGATTATGCTTGCTGTATCAGGTTTTTTACAATTTAAATATAACATAATGTGTAAGCATTAACAAGTGAAAACCCTTTATTTTTAGCCTTTTTTTCACAGATTCCGCAAGCGACAATGTTACGCTGGGCGCTGTTTTTTGTTACAATGAATAGGTTAAAATAAAATGGCTCTACGTGGCCTTTCCGGAACACCGTCATTTTAGCGACAATATAAGGATAACTTCAGGGGGAAAGCAGTCATTCAGCCCTAAAAATAAACGTTCTTATATTTAAGAGAGGAGCTGCACCTGTTGAGTCTTCTAGAGACCTCTTCTTCACTGCTGTGGGGAGATAAACGATTTCATACCTGGAACTACGAAATGCGCGAACAGATGGATACCAAAGTATTCAAAGTAATGCTCGACGCCGGTTTTACCTGCCCTAACCGTGACGGCTCTATCGCCAAAGGAGGCTGTACCTTCTGCAGCGCCAGAGGATCAGGCGATTTCGCCGGAAGCCGCCGCGACGATCTGGTTACCCAGTTCAACAATGTGCGCGACAGACAGCATCTGAAGTGGCCGAATGCAAAGTATATCGGTTATTTCCAGGCCTACACCAATACGTACGCTCCGGTCGAGGAGCTGAGGGAATATTATGAAGTGATTCTGCAGCAGCCGGGTGTGGTCGGCCTTGCCATCGCCACACGTCCGGATTGCCTGCCGGATGATGTCGTCGAATATCTCGCCGAGCTGAACCAGCGTACGTACCTGTGGGTGGAGATGGGTCTGCAGACCATTCATGATTCCACTTCCGAACTGATCAACCGCGCCCATGATACCAAGTGTTATATCGAGGCTGTCGAGAAGCTGCGCCGTCACGGCATCCGCGTCTGTACCCATATTATTCACGGGCTTCCGCTGGAAACTCATGAAATGATGCTGGAAACTGTTTCGGCTGTTGCACGCATGGGTGTTCAGGGCATCAAAATCCATCTGCTGCATCTCATGCGCAAAACGCCGATGGTCAAGCAATATGAGGCTGGTCTGCTGCGCTTTTTGGAGCAGGACGAATATGTCAAGCTGATCGCCGACTCGCTGGAAATCCTGCCGCCGGAGATGATTGTTCATCGTCTGACTGGGGATGCCCCGCGCGATCTGCTGATCGGGCCTATGTGGAGCCTTAAGAAATGGGAAGTGCTGAACGCCATTGATGATGAGCTGGTTGCACGCGACACCTGGCAGGGTAAGTACTGGAGGAAGAGCTAATGGGCTTTATGTCTGTCCTTAGCTTTGCTCATAAATTAACCGCCGAGCGCCTAATGTCCGGCGGCAGAGCCATTGACGCCACCGTGGGCACCGGTGCCGATACGCTGTTCCTCGCCAAAGCGGCCGGGCCGCGAGGCGGGGTGTACGGCTTCGACATTCAGCCTGCGGCGCTGAAGCTTGCGGAAGAGCGCCTGCGGCTGGCCCGGGAGGAAGCGCCGTCAGCGCTTTCTCCCGTGACGCTGCTGGAGCGCAGCCATGCAGCGATGGCAGATGCCGTTCCGCCGGAGTGGCGCGGAACGGTGTCGGCGGTGATGTTCAACCTCGGCTACCTGCCTTCCGGCGATGCCGACAAGACCATCATCACCGAGCCGGAGAGCACGCTGGCCGCCTTGGAGGCCGCGCTCTCGCTGCTGCGCCCGGGCGGCATCGTCACGGCGGTGCTCTACCCGGGCCATGACGGCGGAGACCGCGAAGCCTCCGCCGTAGAGTCATGGGCGGCAGGGCTTGCCCAGCAGGAGGCGCAGAGCATTGTGTACCGCCAGCTGCAGCGGTCTTCCGCTCCCTACGTAGTAGCCGTAGAGAAGAAAAAGGGAACTGAAGCCTAAATAGCAATGAGCAATATCGGTATTTTGGCATTCAGGTCACGAAATTCACTCGCTCAAGTAACAGAAGCAAGTAAATATTACAAATTGGAAGGAAGATGTAGTGATGACAAAACCATATCCTTTAAAATTTCAGCCGGAGTTTAAAGAACGCGTCTGGGGCGGCCGCGCACTGGAGAAATTTGGGCTCGAACTGCCGGAGGGCCATATTGGCGAAGGCTGGATGATCGCCGATCACCCGAACGGCACCTCGTCCGTTGTAAACGGCGAACTCGCCGGACAGGGTCTCGATCAAATCCGTGAGCAATTCGGACAGGAATGGTTCGGCACCAAAGGCATCAGCGAAGAAGGCGGAAGATTCCCCCTGCTGATCAAGCTGCTGGACTGTAATGACAACCTTTCCGTGCAAGTGCATCCTACAGATGACTATGAAGGATTGCCGAAGGGTGAACTGGGCAAGACAGAAATGTGGTACGTGCTGGACGCCAAGCCGGGTGCCAAGATCATTTACGGCCTGAAAGAAAATGTCACCAGGGAAACACTGCGTGATGCACTGGAGAATGGAACCGTTATGGACAGTCTTCAGGAGATCACCGTCTCTGCCGGGGATTCCTTCTATATTCCTGCAGGCACCGTTCATGCTCTCTGCGCAGGAGTCGTTGTTGCCGAAATCCAGCAAAACTCTGATACTACATACCGGATTTATGACTATAACCGTCCGGGACTCGACGGCAAGCCGCGCGAGCTTCATATTGAGGATTCATTAAATGTAACCGCCTATGAAGGTGCGGGAGCCACCTCCATGAAGACAGACGGCGCTGTTCCCGGAGAATGGCTGCAAATCGCCTCCTCTCCTTATTTCATCGTTGAAAAAGGCCTCGTAAACGGAGAATGGGAGCTTGCCACGACTCCGGACAGCTTCACCATTCTCGTCATCTGCGAAGGCAGCGGACACCTGACGTGGGAAGGCGGTTCCCAGCCTTATGCAGCAGGGGAATGTTATCTTCTTCCGGCAACCCTTGGCTCTTACGGAATCGAAGGCCACTCCACCGTGCTGCGTTCTTATTTGCCTTAAAATTCATACTTATAAGGCAATTCCACAGCAGGGAATCAATGTAAAGCGGGCTTTTCTCTCGTTACTCTTTCCGATAAAGAGCTGTATCAGCGATTCCTACAATACTCAGATGTATCACTCACATAACAAGCTAATGCTTCAGAGCGGAGTGGGTACGGCGTATGATCAAGGAAGCAGATATTTTACAAACTTTTAGGAGGGCAGGATAATGCAGGAAAACAGCTTTACAATGACCGATCCCCTTGGCGTGAATATTCATGTGTACGAATGGCTGCCGGAGCCAGAAGCTCCGGTCAGGGGCATCGTGCAAATTGCGCATGGCATGTGTGAGACGGCTGCACGTTATACCCGCTTCGCATTAGCGCTCACCAGGGCCGGATATGCAGTTTATGCCAATGATCACCGTGGGCACGGCAAAACTGCCGGGAAGGTGAACCTGCTTGGCGATACCGGAGAGAACGGATTCTACTGGATGCGGCGCGATATGCTGCAGCTTGCCGGGATTGCCTCTTCCCGGCATGAAGGTCTGCCGATCTTCCTGCTCGCCCACAGCATGAGCTCCTTCCTGGCACAGAAGCTGATGTGTGAGCATGGCAATGAGATATACGCCGGCTTTATTCTCAGCGGCACCAATGGTCCGCGCAATATGCTGAGAGCCGGGGAAACGCTGGCCGGGATGCAGTTCAGACTGCAGGGGGCCCTTCATCGCAGCGTAATGCTGAACGGCCTCGTATTCGGCCCTTACAACCGTTCCTTCTCTCCGGTAAGAACGGCTTTTGACTGGCTGAGCAGTGACACGCAGGAGGTGGACCGTTACATCGCCGATCCTTTCTGCGGCGCGATCTGCACCACCCGCTTCTTCCGGGATTTCTTCCGGCTGCTGCGCGAAATCCAGTCCCGCGAAACACTGCTGACATTATGCAAAAATAAGCCAGTGTATCTGTTCTCCGGGGCCAAGGACCCTGTAGGCATGCAGGGGCAAGGTGTTCTGCGGTTGGCCAGCATCTACAAGGAGCGAGGGTTAAGCGACGTGGAGTACAGGCTGTATCCTGAAGGCAGACATGAAATGCTGAACGAAGTGAATCATAACGAGGTTACAGCCGACGTGTTAGATTGGCTGGTCCGGCACCTCCCTGCCGAGTCTCTGCTTCAATCGAATGCAATATAAAAGCGATCAAAAACAGGCATTCCAGAAATATGGAATGCCTGTTTTTTTGAACAAACTTTTAGTCAAGCCGTCGAAAGTCCAGCATATGAACAAACAGATTAATGTAGCAGACACTCCGTTAAGAACGTTGTTGCAAAAGCAGCGGACTGCCGGTCAGGCTCTGATCAGCCGCTCCCGCAGCCGTCCCCGTTGTCCATGCCCCCGTCAGAACCTGCGCTGAATTCCTCAAGTGAATACTGCAGAATCATCTGCGATCCTTTTGCACCACTCCTGCGCAGACCGTAATCCCGAAAACCGGCACGCAGATAGAGATTTCCTGCCGGGAGATTGCGCTCATTCACAGCCAGCACCACCTCACGGACTGCCGGAAAATGAATACGGACAAAACCCGGCAGCAAAGCCATTGCAGCCTTGGCAAACCCTTGTCCCTGGCTGGCATAGTCAACAAGGAACGCACGCAGCAGCAACGCTTCGGACCAATGGTTGTAGAAGTCGGCGATACCCTTTCCGGTATGCAGGATAAAAAAACCCACCGGCTTTTCTCCAGCCACAATAACAACCGGAACCTTCCCCTCGTCCTGCAAGGCACCATCTATAGTCTCCTCAGGCAAGCCGGTGAATTCAGCCTGCTCCGCAGGAAGCTGAAACGCCAGCAGCCCTTCCCGCAGCTTCTCTTCATACAAAGTCAATCTGACCGGAGGTTGCTTACTCATGGCTGGAAGAACCCTCCTTCTATAAAGGCAGTGTATAATACTGTGCCCGCTGGCTGTCATCCTGCTGGTACAGCACAATCAGCAGCGTGTTTCCTCCTGCCTCAGCTTCGGCCACAGCCGTGGCCTTGTCATTTACCGCTACGGCTGCCGCTGCTGCGTTCGCTTCACCGATACTGCCAGACACACCACTCATCTCCACATTCGCTTCTGCATCAGCCAAGCCTTCATCGGCCCGCAGGCCGCTGATCGAATCCAGTACCGTCTCCAAGCGGAAAGGCAGCACTTCCAGCATCATGAACTTCTGCAGTTCACGTTCACTGTATCCGGCTTCCGCCAGCTGCGGGGATATCAATTCCGGATGAGCAGCAATACCCTTCATATGTTTGGACCAATCCGCTTTATCCAGCAAGACATCCCACCAGATTTTGCGCGGCTTATATTTGTGCCCCAGGAAATAATCAAGCTTCATCAGCCCGGTAATGATGTCCATAGCATCTGTCCCGCGACCTGTAAGGAAGGCATGCAGACGGGTGAACAAATCCTCCAGCTGGTGGCCGATCTTCTGCCAGCCCCGATCTTCCCAGTAATCCCCGAATTCCTGAAAGAAATCGAACGGCGACTGGAACACATGGCGGATCAGGTATTTCACCGTATGGTCGAGCCGATGGCTGTTCCAGTATTTCTCCAGCACATCCTCCAGCCGTTTGAGCCGGATAATATCGGAGAACGGCATCACATGGCTGCTGAGAATCTCATACGGGGCATGTTCCATATAGGTATAGTCATATTTGGCTGCCTGGGCACGCAGTCCGGTGCCGCGCAGCATTTTAAGGAACCCAAGCTGCAGCTCCTCCGGCTCCATGGCAAATACATCGTTGAAGGTTTTACGGAAAGTGGAATAATCCTCCATGGGCAGTCCGGCAATTAAATCGAGATGCTGATCGATGTTGCCGCTGGCTTTAATCTTCATCACCGTACGCGATAGCTTCGTGAAATTCTGGCGTCGTTTGACCAGCTCGTTGGTCTCGTCATTGGTGGACTGCACGCCAATCTCGAATCTAAAAACACCGGGAGGAGCGTTCTGGGCCAGAAAATCCAGGACCTCGGGCCGCATGATGTCCGCCGTAATCTCGAATTGGAACACGCAGCCCTGGTGGTTATCAATCAGAAACTGGAACATCTCCATGGCATAGCTGCGGTTGATATTGAAGGTACGGTCCAGAAACTTGATCACCTTGGCTCCGTTCTCGATCAGATACAGCAAATCGGATTTGACCCGTTCGATATCATAATAGCGTACGCCTACCTCAATGCTGGACAAGCAGAATTGACAGTTGAAGGGACAGCCCCTGCTGGTCTCAAAATAAACGATCCGCTTGCTGAGATCCGGCAGATCATCCGGAAACCGGTGCGGTGTCGGCAGTGTATTCAGATCCGTCTTCGGACGCGGCGGATTGACAATCAACTCCTCGCCCTTTCGGTAAGCCGCACCGTATACAAAATGGAACTTGCGCTCATCCCGCAATTCCTGCAGCAGATGGTGGAAGGTCTCTTCCCCATCGCCGTTTACGACAAAATCAATCCCTGCTTCCCGCTTCATCCAGTACAATGGCTCGTAAGACACCTCCGGCCCGCCTAGGACGATGGTGACCTCCGGCATCACCTGTTTGAGTATGCCAATCAGCTTGACAGTCTCCTCGATGTTCCATATATAACAGGAAAAGCCGATGACATCGGGCTTCTTCTGGAATAGGTCTGACACGATATTCATCACGGGATCTTTGATAGTGTATTCCGCCAGAAGGATATCTTCGAATTCATGCTCGCTGTACGCCTTCAGAAGACGGATGGCGAGCGAGGTATGGATATACTTGGCGTTTAATGTGGCCAGGACGATTCTCATGCCTGATAACCTTCTTTACATTTCATTTTGAAAAAACTCCAGAAACGGCTTGCCGTATTTCCGGTACTTCACTTCCCCGACACCCTTTACCCTCAGCATCTCCGCTTCGGTCTGCGGGCAAACCACACTCATCTCACGCAGGGTCGCATCATTAAAAATGATATAGGACGGGACATGCTCGCGTCCCGCCAGCTCGCGGCGGATCAGGCGCAGCTGCTCGAAGACCGTCTCATTGACGGCCGACGGCGAAAGATCCCGCGACCGGCTGCGGTCCCGCCCGCCGGAGGCTCCGCCGGTGCGTGAAGGACGGGCCACGCGCTGCTGCACCTCACGCTGGCCGCGCAGTACCTCGGCAGCCAGCGGCTGCAGCCGTACCACGGGATATTGGCCTTCTGTCAGGGCCAGATATCCCTCCGAGATCAGCACATTGATGCTCTCGGTAATCTCTTTCTCCGTACGGCTCGACATTGCGCCATGAGTCGGCAGCTGCTCGAAGCCGTATTGCAGCACCTTCTGGTTACGTGAGCCCTTGAGCACTGAAGCAACCAGCGCCACACCGTAACGTTCACGCATGCGGTGGATGCAGGAGAAAATCTTCTGCGCATCCACTGTCATGTCTACCAGTTCACGTTCATCCGTACAGGAGCTGCAGATGCCGCAGGGCTTGTCCCCGTGATCTTCACCGAAATAATTCAGCTGTGCGCTGCGCAGGCAGCGGGTGGTGTAGCAGTAATCGATCATCTGCTGCAGCTTGCGGTATTCATTGGCCTTGCGCTCCGGGTCCTGCGGATTCTGTTCAATCAGAAATTTCTGTGTCATAATGTCCTGTGCGCTGAAGAGCAGGATACACTCGCTCGGCTCACCATCCCGCCCGGCACGTCCGGCTTCCTGAACATAAGCTTCCATATTCTTCGGCATATTGTAATGGATGACATAACGTACGTTGGACTTGTCGATCCCCATCCCGAAGGCATTGGTGGCGACCATCACACGGATGTCGTCATACAGGAAACCTTCCTGGCTCTCTGCCCGTTCCTGGTCATTCATTCCGGCATGATAGCGTCCGGCAGCGATTCCCGACGCCTGCAGTCTTTGATAGAGATCATCAACCTCTTTGCGGGTAGCCGCATATACAATACCCGGCTGATGAGAATGAGTAGCGGTATAATCCAGAACGAATTCGCGTTTGTTCTCCCCGCGCAGCACAGACATCGCCAGATTATCCCGGCCTAGCCCGGTCATGAAGACGCCCGGCTGGCGCAGACGCAGCAGCCGGACCATATCCTCCATGACCTCCGGGGTAGCGGTCGCGGTAAATGCGGCAAGAATCGGCCGCTGCGGCAGTTCCTCTACAAAAGGGGATACCGCGAGGTAGCTGGTGCGGAAATCATGGCCCCACTGGGATACACAGTGCGCTTCATCCACAGCCACACATGAGATGGATAGCCCCGCCATCTCTAACCGGAACCAGTCCAGCTCCAGCCGCTCGGGTGCAACATATAGCAGCTTCAGCTCACCACGGCGCGCAGCCCGGATGCGCTCATTCACTTCCTTGCCGCTTAAGGTGCTGTTGATATAGGCTGCCGGTATCCCCGCTGTGGTCAGCGCATCCACCTGATCCTTCATCAGCGAGATCAGAGGCGAGATGACCAGCGTCAGCCCCGGCTGCAGCAGCGCCGGAACCTGATAGCAGATCGATTTCCCGCCTCCGGTTGGCATGATGCCCAGCGTATCATGGCCTTCAAGCAAGCTCTCGACAATCTTTTTCTGGCCCTCCCGGAAGTCGGGATAGCCGTAATATTTTTGCAGTTCAGCCTGCGCCTGTTCCATAGTAGGTACTTGCATCTTCATATCTCTCAAAACTCCTTAGAACTTTCTCTCTTTAGTTTACCGGGCAAAAGACTATTGAGCAACAACCGGAGAGGTAAAACCGGAGGTTCATTTTCAAATGATTACATAAAAAACACCGTTCGAAGCAACACTTGATAGGTATCCGCAAATTTCCATTCTAGAAAATTGGCCGTTGTGCTGGGCTGGATCTATGGGACTCTCTCTATCCTCATTATTGACAGGCTAATTCTTGTTATGTAGGGACCCCTCCATAGTATTTCTTCACGGCCCATGGTATATTGAGGAATACAATATTAGAGGACGGAGAATGCAGGCATGAACACCAGACGAAATCCCAAAGAGGCAAGCAAACGGGGCGGCAAGCCCGGAGGCCCCTCCCAATCGCAGCCAAAATCAGGGGTAAGAAACCATAAATCAGGCGCTAAGCCTGGATTCACTGCCAAAGCGAAGGGACAGGCTGCCGTCAAAAGCTATTCCATAACTGAGCCCGCAGAGCTGCTGCCTTTTTTGCTTAGCGTAATCACTAACAAGGGACGGAACTCCGTCAAGTCACTGCTCGCCCGCGGACAGGTCTCCGTAAATGGCAAACCAATAACCCGGCACAATTTCCAGCTGCATCCGGGTCAGACTGTAACCATTGACCAAGAGAAGCAAGTACAGGCCAAAGAGATGACCCTGCTGACCATCGTTCATGAGGACGATGATCTGATTATTATACAGAAGGATGCAGGACTGCTCTCCATCGCCACCGGTGAAGACAACGAATTAACGGCATACCGCCAGCTGATGGAGCATGTCCGCCTCACCAATCCGCGCAACCGTATTTATGTCGTTCACCGGCTGGACCGTGATACTTCAGGCGTAATGATGTTTGCCAAAAGTGAAGCCATTCAGCAGAAGCTGCAAAATACGTGGAAGGAAACCGTAAAGGAACGTTCCTACGTGGCACTTGTGGAAGGGGCCGTCAAAAAGGCCGAAGGGACCATCAGCTCCTGGCTAAAGGAAACTTCGACCCTCAAAATGTATTCCAGTCCCCATGAAGGTGACGGGCTTCATGCCATAACTCATTACAAGCTCATTCAAGCCAACCGCCATTTCTCACTGCTGGAGGTACACCTGGAAACCGGACGCAAAAATCAAATCCGTGTGCATATGGCTGACATCGGCCACCCTATCGCCGGTGACAAGAAATACGGCGCAGAGACTAAGGCCGTAGGCCGCCTTGGCCTTCATGCCCGCGTGCTTTCCTTCGTTCATCCGACTTCGGGAGAACTGCTGACCTTTGAGAGCGCCATTCCCAAGACGTTCCTGAAATACACAGCCCCTGCGCCAACCAACTGATTCCTGTTCCTAAGTGGATTTGCAAAAAGACACCCTCCCGGGTGTCTTTCTTTGTGCTACTCGATCTTTCCGCCTTCAACGACCAAATCATCGGTGTAGCATCCGTATTTTGTGAATTTTCACTCTCATTCCCCACATGGTACAATGTAGAGAAAATCAAGAAGGTGCTTTCGGTGTTCCATCCTACTGTTTTTGAGAATATTAAGGTTTCCTTAGAGAATCAGATCTATGACTATGATAATCTGGATGGAATTCTGGTAGTCACGAACCGTTCCGATCTGCTGGACCTGGCATTGATGTCAAGGGAATTCACCCTTTCCTTCAAGCTGGCCGGCAGCAGCAAGGTAACAAGTGAACTGGTTCTCCGCTCGTCGGTGAAGGATCTCAGTGATGAAATACTGGAAGTCCCGGATTCCGTTCCTGGCTGTAATCTGCTGCTGCGTTTTCATTTGGAAATCGGGGATATCTCCACCCAATGCTCTGCCATCGAACAGATTCTCACCGGGATTTGGGGCCCGGAGCTTACTCCCGTACAATCACTAAGCTTCCCCTTCGGCAGCAATAGCGGCCTATACACCTGCTGCGTCTCTCTCGCATTCAAGAGACAAATTAATGAAGAGCAAATGGACGATCTGCCGGACCTGCTCGAGTTTCTGCTTAGAAGCGCTGAGGAACTGGAGAAGGTCTAATATCACAGTGAGGTGAAGCCATGTTGAAGTTCCTGCCTCCCGCCAAAAGCAATCGCTGGTTCGTCTGGTACCTGATTTATACCTTGATTCTCTGGCTGCTGCTGGCCCTGCACCGGTTTTGGCTGCTCGGGGAAAATTTCGACCTTCCGGTCTTTGCCCGTTTTGCGGCGCTCGCCCTTGTAGTCTCCGGAATTCTGCACAGCTTCGGGTGGTTCGGCGCCAAGCGGGTATGGTTGATCAGTACCATTGGCATTGTTTTCGGACTGGGCACCATGTATCAATACACTTACCAGGACATGTCCGGCTGGGAGGATCTTGCGGGATTCCTGTCTTTGATCGTGTTTACAGCGGGCGGCTTCGTTCTGGGTCTTATCACCGAAGGCAGTTATCTGCTGATCAGGAAACTGCGGAAACCTTAGTCCACGGGGTCCACAAGCGAAACAGATTGAATAATCTGAACAAATGATGAGGTGATATTGCCATGTCCACTTCCTATTTGACCAAAAAAGCGCTGGCCCAGTCGTTAAAGCACTTAATGGAGCACACCCCGCTCAATAAAATCTCGGTAAAACATCTTGTCGACGATTGCGGGCTGAACAGGCAGACGTTCTACTATCATTTTCAGGATATTTTTGAGCTGCTGGGCTGGATTTACAAGACGGAGGCGGTAGAGAGCATTGCTGAATACCGGAGCTACAACACATGGACAGACGGGTTCTACAGAATCTTTTGTTATATTGAAAGCAATACAACCTTCTGCTGCAATACGCTGGATTCTCTCGGCAGATCCCACCTTGATGCTTATCTGTACGACGTAACCAACGGCCTGGTTATGGGCGTCATTCAGGAGCTGTCAAGCGGAATGGAGGTTAGTGCCGAAGACAAGCGGTTCATCGCCAACTTCTACACTCTCGCCTTTACCGGGCTTATCATTCAGTGGATGCGCGACGGGATGAAGGATCAGCCGAAGCATATGATTGAGCAGCTCAGTGTGCTGATTGAAGGGAATTTTCTGAAGGCGCTGCATAAATACGAGAAGAAGCTGTCGTTACCTTAGGGTGCGCAGCTTTTTTTAGCTAATTGGAACCAGTTGGCGATTCTATTGGGCAGGAATTGCACAAACGATGCGGAATTCAAGACTTTGGTGTGAAAAATATGCAAAAACCAGGAGGATATGATGACAGAGGACTTTTATTGCGATGAGGTATTGAACGGAAAAACCCAAGTCCATAAGGTGCTGGAGACGGAAAATGTGCTCGCTTATCATCACACAAGACCTTTTTATCCCGTTCATATCGTGGCCATCCCTAAGAAACATATTTCCTCATTGCTTACTCTAGAAGAAGGTGACAATGAATTACTCCTTGAGCTGTTGGAAGTCATTAAGCAGGTTGCCGCCATGGTAACCCAAGAGCACGGAGCTTGCAGAGTTCTCACAAACTTAGGTAATTATCAGGATTCCAAGCACCTGCATTGGCATATCGCCTTTGGCGACCGGCTGAGATAACTCACCTTTCTCGCAAACCCTGTAAATCACTGTAAAAAAACTATACACTTTGCCTAAAGTGACCAAAATCCATACACTCTGGCGGTTTTGATTATACCTTCTGGACCGGGCTAGGGTTACATTAGGGTTAGCAACAGCAATCAGCAACCCTATGGAGGCGAGTATTCAGTGAAAAGAGAGTACGGTAACCAACAGGTTTATTTTGTCGGCGGCGGGATTGCATCCCTTGCGGGTGCGGCATACCTCGTCAGAGACTGCGATTTTCCGGGAAAGAACATCCACATTATTGAAGAGATGAAGATCCTCGGCGGCAGCAATGACGGCGCAGGCAGTGTAGAGCATGGATATGTCATTCGCGGCGGACGGATGCTGAACGATGAAGCCTATGAGAATTTATGGGAGCTTCTCAACACCATCCCTTCGATCGACCATCCGGGAAAGTCCGTCCGGGAAGAAATTACCGAATTCGACGACGCCAACCCTACCCATTCCAACGCCAGACTTGTGAACAGCAAGGGTGAAGTTGAGGACGTATTGTCGATGGGCTTCGATATGGCCGACCGGCTGGCAATGGGCAAGCTGATTATTACACCAGAGGAAAAGATGGGCAAGGCCCGGATTAACGACTGGTTCGCTCCACACTTTTTCGAGACGAATTTCTGGTATATGTGGGCGACCACCTTCGCCTTCCAGCCTTGGCACAGCGCCATTGAGTTCAAAAGATACATGCTGCGCTTTATTCACGAATTCCCAAGAATTCAAACGCTCGAAGGTGTCACCCGCACACCTTATAATCAATACGATTCGATCATCCTTCCGCTGCACAAATATCTGGAGCCTTTCGGTGTAGACTTTACGCTGAAATGTACAGTAACTGACCTGCAGTTCAAAGACGGCGACGGCATTACCGTCACGAAGATGAACGTGCTGCGTCAAGGCGTGGAAGATGTCATTGAAGTGAAAGACGGCGATCTGGTTATCGTCACAAACGGCTCCATGACCGAAGGCTCCAGCCTCGGTTCGATGAGCACCGCACCGCGTCTCAACGGCAAAGGCAGCTCGTGGAAGCTCTGGGAGAACATTGCCGCCAAAAAACCTGGCCTCGGCAATCCATCCTCCTTCGACGATCATGTCGACGGCTCCAAGTGGGAATCGTTCACCGTTACATTCGAAGACTCCAAATTCTTTGATCTGATGGAGAAATTCACACGTAACCGGGCCGGCACCGGCGCGCTCGTCACCTTCAAGGATTCGAGCTGGTTCATGTCTGTAGTGCTGGCGTTCCAGCCGCATTTCCGCGATCAGCCTGAGCATGTTACGGTATTCTGGGGCTATGGGCTGTATCCTGACAAGGTGGGCGATTTCGTCAAGAAGAAAATGAGCGACTGTACCGGGGCAGAAATCATGGAAGAGCTGATCGGACATCTGCACTTTGAAGAGCATAAAGCCGAGATTATGGCAACCGCCAACTGTATCCCGTGCATGATGCCGTATATTACTTCCCAGTTCATGCCGAGACTCGGCAGCGACAGACCGCTGGTCGTGCCAGAGGGCTCTACCAACCTCGCATTTGTCGGTCAATATTGCGAAATTCCGGACGATGTGGTGTTCACCGAGGAATATTCCGTCAGAGCGGCCAGAATCGCCGTCTACACCCTGCTCGGCATCAACCGTCCGGTTGAGCCAATCAATCAGTACCAGTATGATGTTCGGACGTTACTTTCGAGCCTTGTGACTTCATTAAGATAATAAAATCATAGATAATCAAGAAACCTCTCCCTTGATCACGCAAGGGAGAGGTTTCTTTGTGCATTCGGGTAACTATGGGGGTATGGACCCTAACGCGCTCAATCAGATGCTGCAAGAACCGTCATCGCAGCCTTCGGCATCCGGTGCCTGTGACTGTGGTTTGCCTACAACCTGCAGTACCGGAGCGGTCTTCTCCTCCGCCCATACTGTCTCCAGCACCTCGGAAAATACCGGGCCGGGCTGTGCACCGGATACCGCATATTTATTGTTGAAGACGAAGAAGGGTACACCGGTAATGTTCAGGCGTTGCCCTTCTTCAATATCTTCATTCACTTCAGCCGCGTAGGCATCGCTTTCCAGCATCGCTGCGGTTTCGGCAGCGTCCAGTCCAACCTCGCCGGCCAGCGAAACCAGAACACTGCGCTCTCCAATATTAACCGTATCGGTAAAATAAGCGCGCAGCAGCCGCTCGGTCATTGCCGCTGCCTTTCCTTGAGCAGCGGCATAATGGCTCAACCGGTGGCTGTCGAAGGTATTGGTATGCACCACCGTATCGAAGTTGAACTCCAGGCCGACACCTCTGGCTTGCTCCGCCAGCTGTTCGTTCATCGCTTTGGCCTTCTCGCGGGTCATGCCGTATTTGGCGGCCAGCTGATCATGAATATCCCTGCTTGCATCTGCACGGGCATTCGGATCCAGCTGAAAGCTGCGGTACACCACTTCCACCTTGTCGCGGTCAGGAAATTGGCTCAGCGCGTGTTCAAGCCGTCTTTTGCCGATATAACAGAACGGGCAGGCGTAATCGGACCATATATCTATTCTCACATTAAATTCCTCCTAATGGGATTGTGAATCCATTGGTATTACCATTAACAAATAATACGTCACTTACAATTATATAGTTAAAAACCAAAAAACACAAATGCTAAATAAAAGTAAACGAAAGTGGTATATACGCCCTACTTATCGGGGAGTAAAATTAGATCAACACGTACTTTCGGTGCTTTACCTCATTACTACTATTACTAGCGGACGATAGGCGTCCCAGAAGGAGCCAGCGGCATGCATGATGTGTCTATAGTAATTCCCACGCGCAACCGGATCAGCGATCTTACGCTGTGTATTGAATCCATCGGCAGGCAGACAGAGCTGGAAGACGTCTCGATCGAGCTATTGATTGTTGATGATGGCGATATTGAGGAGAATGTCCTGGACTATTTGCGCAAGGTGCTGGCGCAGATGCCAAGTGCTGAGCTGCGTTATTACCGCAAAACCAAACCTGGCGTCTGGCTCTCCCGTTACGAAGCGCTGAACCTGATCGACGGAGACATTGTGCTCAGCTTCGATGATGACGCCGAGCTGGATGATCCGCTGTATATCCGCCGGATGCTGGACACCTATGCGGCCGATCCGGCGATTGTCGGAGTAGGCGGCATCGCCAAAGGCCTCTCCAGCAGCAAATCCGGCAAGCTGCTCGGCGTGCTTACCTGCCAAATGTCGGCTTCGCCCGGCAGACTGTCGGCCAGCACGCTGGCAGGCTCACTGCTGCTCTGGGGAGAAACGGAGGATACCTTTGAAACGGATTTCTTCCACGGCTGCAATATGTCTTTCAAACGTGAGGCGCTCAGGGATATGAAACCTTACCCCTGGATGACCAGCTATGCCGTGGCTGATGATATTTATATGTGCCATCTGGCCAGCAAATACGGCAAGCTTGTAATCAACCCGGATATGAAGATTACCCATCATGAATCCCCAAGCTCCCGTGATAAAGCGGGACGCGTCGCCCGTGCAACCGCGGTAAACCATTATTACCTGCTCAATCTGCGCAAAGCCCCGGTCAAGAACTACGCTGCCCTGCTGTGGACGCTGACTTATTTGACCGGCAAATCAACTCTGAAGCGCAACTTCAATGCGGTTTCAGGCTATATCAGCGGCATCCTCTTTGTACTGAATCCCCGCAAGAATAAATACAGCGAATATATGCTGGACTAACGCTCCCCACACAAACTTCATAATGGACAACAGCAGAAACACCTGCCTGCCCTTTCGGGAAGCGGGTGTTTCTGCTGTTTCTGCGGACTGCTTCTTCCGGTCTTCTTAATCCGCAAAATGTCATGAAAGTAGTATCCACTGCCATTCTTTCTGGGGTATGATAGTAAAGATGAGTTCAAGAAACTACTTTTATGGATGGTGGAATATGTTTAAAAACAAAAAAACGACGCTAATTCTGGTCGCTCTCGTCATCATTATCGTTGCTGTTGCCGGCATCTGGATGCTTACAGGTAACAAGGATAAAGACGCTGCCAGTACCTCCGATACCTCAGGCGGTGCAAAAGTTTCGGAACAAGGCGGAACGAAATCCCTTGAGCAGACTTTTTACATTTATGATACGGTCGTTAACATTAAGGTCTTCGGCGATCATGCCGAGCAGAAAAATATGGACGACATTCAGGCCATGCTGGAACGGATGGATATAGAGTTCAGCCGCACTAAGGAAAATGGAGAAATCTACGCGGTCAACCAGGCAGCAGGTAAGGAAGCTGTTACTGTCTCAGACGAAACTCTGGACATCGTCAAGCTTTCGATTAAATATGCCGAAGAGATGGACGGGCTGTTCGATCCGACGATTGGGCCGCTGGTGGATCTGTGGGATATCGGCAACGACGGTAAGCAGGTTCCACCGCAAGCAAATATCGAACATGCCAAGAGCCTGACCAATTACAAGGATATTATTGTAGATGAAGCAGCGAAGACCGTGATGCTGGCTAAAGAAGGCATGGTGCTCGATATGGGCGGAATCGGCAAAGGTTATGCTGCTGACCGGATCGCCGATTATTTGAAGGAGCAGGGTCTGGACAGCGCGATGATCAACCTTGGCGGCAGCAGTATCATTGCCCTCGGCAACAAGCCGAATGGATCGCAGTGGAACATCGGCCTGCAGGACCCCGATAAGACCCGCGGCACACAGCTGGGCACTATCAAGATTTCCAATGAGGTCATCGATGCTTCCGGCGTTTATGAGCGTTACTTCATGCAGGATAATGTCCGCTATCACCATATACTTGACCCGCGTACAGGGTTTCCTTCCCAGAACGGCTTAAAGAGTATTACAATTATGAGCCCGAACGCAACGGATGCAGATGCCTTGTCCACCGGCGTATTCCTGATGGGGCTTGAGGAAGGCATGGCCTACCTTGAAGCTCTGCCGGAGGACGTGGAAGCCTTCTTCATTACCGATGACAACAAAATCTATGCCACTTCAGGCATTAGAGAGAGACTACAGCTCACGGATCCAACGTATAGCTTTGCGGAGTAACTAAGAAGAAGATAAGGGGCTTTCATAATCCGAAGCCTATATCCCCTTGTCTTTCGGAACCATAGAACGAATAAGCGGCGGAGCTGAGGCTCCGCCGCTTATTCGTATTCCGTATCGCTTACTCCTCAGATCAGCGGAAGCTCGCTGAATTCTTGGTAACTGGCAAAGGTGAAGCTTGGGCTATGACCGGTTCCCGGCTGTCTGCCGCGCGGATTGTACCAGCATACTTTCCAGCCTGCTGCAAGCGCGCCAACTACATCATTGTCCCAGGTATCTCCGACATACAGCGAGTTCTCCGCTGTTGTTCCGCTCACGCGGTTAACATGGGCAAAGATCTCCGGGTCCGGCTTGGCCAGCCCAACGGCATCCGAGATGAAGATCATCTCTTCCGGAATCAGCTTGTCGATGCCAAGTCCGCGCAGCTTGCTCATCTGGTGAGCCTTCGGGCCATTGGTAATAATCCCAACCTTGTGCCCAAGAGCGATGAACCGCCGCAGCTGCTCTTCTACACCGTCTATGAACTGAATGGAATACTGCCGGCCAATGTAGGACGCCTGAACTTGGGCTGCCTGCTCCCGGCTAAGGTCCATCCCGTATTCGGCAAAAGCCAGCTCCAGACGCTGCACCCGCGTCTCCTCCAGCTCAAGCTCGCCCCGCAAATACTTTGGCCAGAGCTGGTCACTGTGATGCCTCACTTTATAAAATAGCTCCGCATAGTCCAGACTGTCCTCATCCGGGGCCAAAACCTCGCGTACCGCTTCCCGGAAAGGCACCAAATGATCGTACAAAGTATCATCCAAATCAAAAAAAACCGCCAGTTTATTGCTGTTATCCATAATAACGCCCCTTACTATTCCTGCTTGGTATTCAAAAATAGATTATAAGTGTAGAACTCATCATCCCGGACATAGCCTTTCGCAACGTATAGACGCTGCGCAGTAGTATTATCTGTCATCGTAGTCAAGGTCAGCCCTTTGCTTCCAGTGCTCAAAGCGAACTCCTGGGCACCGTCCAGCAGTAAGGAGCCCAAACCCTGTCCGCGCAGCTCCGCGGCCACATACAGATCATTCAGTATCCAGAGCCGCTGCATGCTCACCGAGGAGAAGGATGGATAGAGCTGGGCAAACCCTCCGGCCTGCTTATTAGCGCCGTTCCCCGTTACAGCCATCCAAATTGCGGACTCATCCGCCTCCAGTCTGGCCTTCAGGAAAAACTGGACGCCTTGAAGATCGGAAACCTGACCATAATACACGCGATATTCATCAAACAACAGAGCTATCTGTTCAAGGTCTTCAAGGCCAGCACGTTCCAAACGATACTCCGGCATCATCATTCCAACCTTTCTTATTTCCTTACTTAGTCCCTGGAGTCATAGAAGACATGCCGGGCACTGATTATGCCGTCTTCGATGTCCAGCAGCCCGAATGAATACTGCTTCTCCCGCCGTTTGTCGGTCGGTGATCCGGGATTAAACAGCAGAATGCCGTTTTCCCTGCGCATCAACGACTGATGAGAATGACCGAATAGAATGCAGTCCACTTCATCGCCTTCAAAAGCGAGCAGTGCATTCCCGTCCGTACCTTTGCGCGAATACGGGGCATGTCCGTGGATCATCCCGATACGCACACCTTCCAGCGTAATGATCTTGCGCTCTCCGAACCGCTGAATAATCTCGGCTCCATCATTATTGCCGGCAATTCCCTCGACCGGCGCGAGCTGCGACAGCATTTCATAGATCTCCAGCGCCACCCAATCCCCGAGATGCAGAATCTGGTCAACATGGCGGAATTCCGCCACAAGCGCCTGCGGCAGCGACTTCGCGTTCCGCGACATATGCGTATCCGATACAACTCCTATTTTCATCAGCTTCAGCTCCCTAATCCCCATATTGCCCGCGCAAGTATCGCAAGCAGCCATAATCATTAATATTCTGCTAATTGTACGATTTGCGCGTGGGAGAAGCAAGTAAACCGGTAGTTTCACTTAAGCGATCGAGTCCAAAATGCAGGATTGCCTCAATAGTTCAGTTCCTTATTCCCGCCAGTTCCACAGCCGAACTTCTCCTACCCGGATATTGCTGATCCATGTATTCTCCTCGAGCTTCAGCAGCTCCTTTACCGGACCCGTAACAACAACTCCATACAGCTTAACGCCGTGCTCCGCGAGATAACTTATGGATTCATCCAGATTAATGAATGGGGCTACGTTGTTTGATATTTTTTTATGCTGCTGCATTAGCCGCAAGGTATCCATGAAGTTCTCCTCACGCAAAGCGCCGTCCCCGTAGGATTCAACAGCTGGAGAGGCCGAACTGCTTGAAGTCACCTTGCTGAACCAGCCGGTTTTCTCCTCCGAGATCTTTGTTACCTTCATGTCATCGGCATGCCACAGCGGTGTATAAGGAAATCCAAGGGGCGTGCCGGCAAAACGTTCACGCGAGAATTGACCGGCGTCTGCAGCGAACCACACAGGCTGCAGATTCAATGGCTCCAGCTTCTTCAGCAGCTCATCCGTTGTGTATAACCGGTCTAAAGACAGATAAGCCTCAGCCACGGTGCCCTCGTGAAGCTTCTCCAGCATCCGCCACTCCTCCCCGTCGCTGCGGAGACTGCCTGAGTTCTTCCCTGTTTCCGGGTATTGAAAGTAATAATTCCCGCCACTCCGTTCATCCGTCCAGGAGAACTTGCCTACACCGCCCAGCCCCAGCAGAAACGGAGTGGAGTAGCTTCCCACATCCACCGTTTCCCCGCCAATTTGCTTCAGCAGCTTACCTGACATTTCCATTCTGAAAAAGAACTTCGCGTTGCTGCTCAAATGGACAATCGTATTCGGGCGGGAAACGGCAATCGCAGAAGATACAACGTCCCTGTAAATGTCTCCACGGTCGCCGGTACTATAGAACACTGCGGTGATAATGCTGCTGATGGTCGAAAATACCAAGAATGCCGCTAGGACAGTAAATGTATTGGCAATACGCGCCCTCCATTTGCCGCGGCGGATAATGCCCTTTTCCCTGCCGGACGCAGATTTCCTCTTGCTTTTTCCCTTACCCTTGCTCTTGCCGTTGGAGAGAACTACCTCCTGATGTTCAGACATGTGGTCTTCCCGTTCCATCAGCTCATCTACATAGACCTGATAGGCCTCCAGCTTCTCCAGCTCTTGCTCCAGTTCAGTCCGTTCCTCTTCCGGCAGCGTCCCCTCGCTGTACTTCCGCAGCTTCTCCTTGAACTCCTCACTCATGCCTGCTCCTCCTCCGCTCTGCCTCCCGCAGCCGCTGTCTGGCGCGGAATAACAATATTTTATATTGAGACAGCCCCACATCCATGATCTCCGCCGCTTCCTTGTAAGACATTCCGTGAAAATCGTACAACAGCAGCGCGTGGCGCTGCCCCTCCGGCAGGCTGTCTACAGACAAGGCCATCTCTTCCAGACGTTCCTGCCGCAGCAGGGTGCCTTCGGTCGTATCCGGATGGGCCAGCTCATTGAAATAACCCGCTTCTTTGGTGACACTCCGGCTCTCTTTCCGCTTGTAATCCACAAAAGCATTATAGGCAACGCGGAACAGCCACGGCTTGATGGTGTCTTCACGGCAATTCTCCAGGTACAGATAAGCCCGGTAAAAAGTCTCCTGCATTAAATCTTCGGCCACATGGTGATCATGACAGAGGGAGCGCAAATAGCGGTAAATATCCTGAACATAACTCTGATAAAGATCATCCAGCGAATTTGGCTTCATTCCCTCCCCCCTTACTCTAACCACGTATAAGATTGGAAAAAGTTACATGGTCAGGATAATATTTTTTGCTGATTAAACAGGTGAGGAGCAAAAGGCCAATCAGATATTCATCCAAGATGAATCAATCACGATAAACCCGGCCCATCGATGCAAAAAATACCGCGTACAATCTTTCGGCAGGCAGACGGGCGCCCTAATCAAGATAATAAAACTCAAATACAAAAAGATAGCCCGGTGTCTCCAGGACCCGGGCTTCTTTGCCAAATAAAATCAGTAAAATCCAATCGTGGACGAGCCGTCCTTCATCCATTCGCGCTTGCGTCCTTTGTCCAGCTCCCCGCGCATTCCGCGGACAAGTGCCTCCACATCGGCTCTGCCGTTCTCATGCCATTCCAGTGCCGCACTGACATACAGCTCGCCAAGCTGGGTCAGGGAGAAATCTCCGGTCAAGCGTGCGGCCAGATCAACTCCCTCATCACCGGCAAAGGTGGAGAAGCCGCGCAGCCGCAAGTACTCCAGCCTTAGCTCCTCATTCGGCATTTTGATCTCATAGGCCCGGTCAAAACGTCCGGCGCGGTTCATCAGCCCGGGATCTATCTTCTCCGGATAGTTGGTCGTACCGATCAGAAAGATGCCTTCCTTGGAGGTCGCCCCGTCCAAAGTATTCAGGAAAAAGGATCTGACCTCCTGCGGCATAGAGTCGATGTCCTCAATCACCAGCACCATCGGTGCCAGCCGGGCTGCGGCTTCAAACACCTCGCCTACCGACTCGCTGCTTGTATATTCAGTGATCTGCCAATAGATCACCGGTCCGGGCACACTTCCGGCGATGGATTTGACGAGCGTCGTCTTGCCGTTGCCCGGATGCCCGTAGAGCAGAATCCCCCGTTTATAAGGGATGTCATAGGTCACATAGAAGCTTCGGTCCGAATCGAAAAACTGGTCGAGCGAGCGGTAGATTTCCTTTTTGATCGCGACATCCAGCACCACTTCCTCCCGTCCGACAGAACGGGTGATTGGCTCATCTTCCCGGAAAATACCGTTGCGCCGGTCGGTGAATACCGTCACCTTATTGATATTTTGCTCCCGCTGCCGCGTGCGCACGTTGCTTAGGAAAGCCTGCAGCTGCGCGTCGGAGGCAGCAAATACAAAATCCTGAAAGTTGATACCGTTCTCCTGAAATACGGGCACCCGTGCCAGCGCCACGCCCATGGCAGGATAAGCCAGCACATTGTTACGGATCGACAGGTGAATATTATACTCCGGCTGCTCCTTGTCATCGTCGTAGACAAAGGTACGGTCCTCCAGCCGGTCAAATATCCGCGCCACATGCTCTACTCCGGGATTGCCGGACTGCACATCATTCTCCAGCAGCTTCCAATACTCACTGTTGGGGTCGTCGCTGGCGTACAGCTCATAGCGGACACCATAGCGGGCATAAAGAGCTTCAAGGATACCGTCTACTAGGCGGGCGTAGACGTCGTACCCCTTGATCATGCCACTCGTGCCTCCATCATATTCGTAAATCACAGCCTGTTTCTTGCACTCCTGCTCCATCCTATTTGGTCCCCTTTATCGCTGCGAGCGGCTTGCACTTGGCCACAACGGCAGCCAGGCCGGCGCCCGTAACGCTTTCTATGATCTCATCTACATTCTTATAGGCTTGGGGAGATTCGTCAATGATAGATTCCAGGGAATGCTGGTTTACTACAATCTCATCTTCTTTGCCTACCTTTAGTGACTGGGAAAATTCATGAACAGACACCAGCCGTTTCGTTGCCGTGCGTGAACGGATCCGCCCTGCGCCGTGGCAGATGGAATAAAAGTTCTCTTCCCCTCCGGGCTGGCCGACCATGATATAAGAGGCGGTGCCCATTGAGCCGGGAATCAGCGCCGGGTGACCGGTCGCGGCATAGGGCCGCGGATTGTCCGGATGCTGAGCCGGCAAGGCACGGGTTGCCCCCTTACGGTGCACAAATTTGGTCCCCGAAGAGGTCTCTTCCTTCCAGGCATAATTGTGCATCAGGTCATACAGGGTGCGCAGCTCACATTTTGTGCCGAACACCTCACGGAACGCTTCGCGGACACCGTAGGCGATCAGATGCCGGTTCACGACAGCGTAGTTCAAGGCGGAGTACATCAGATTAACATAACGCTGGCCTTGCGGATGTTCCAGCGGGGCAAAGATCAGGCGCGGATCGGCGCTGCCAAGTCCTAGCTGCCCCATCACCTTGGCGAAGGCCGGGGTGCAGAACTGGTTGACCATGCCGCCCCAGGCCCGTGAGCCGGAATGGATCATCACAGCAACCTGCCCGTCCTGCAGCCCCCAGGCTTCCGCCACCTCCCGCTGTTCCTCCGCAATCTCTATCGCCTGAATCTCGACGAAATGATTGCCTCCTCCAAGGGTACCCAACTGACGGTGTCCGCGGTGCCAGGCCATATCGGGCAGCTCATTCAGGATCTCCTCATCAAACGCCAGCTTGCTGATCTCCACATGGGAAAGCGCGCTTGATTTCTTCGGAGTGTAGCTGTCGGGTACATATTTGTTCGGCAGCCCGTGCAGCCCCTTGCGAACCACATTCTCCAGCCGGATATCGCTGTAATGGCCCCGCTGCTGCGCCTCCATCGGCAAATATTTCTCGATGGCGCGGACCAGCTTTCTCCGTAGCTTAACCTCACGCAGATCATCCTTGTGCAGATTGGTGAGATGTACGCGCATTCCGCAGCCGATGTCGCTGCCCACGATAGAGGGCGACACATATCCTCCTGCCGCATCCCATACCGCAGTTGTGCCGATGCAGGTGCCGACGCCTACATGCACATCCGGTGTATAGCTCATATATTCAATATTCGGGATTTGCAGGTTGTTGTTCGCCATTTCCATGACCTTATAGTCCAATGTGGCAAATAATTGCCCGCTGGCATAGACCTTCAGGTCGCCTCCCGGAAGAGCTACCCGGTGTTTATATTGCGGCTCATCGAAGCCCGCTTGTTGTGAATTACTATTCATAAGTTATTTTCAATTCCTCTCAAGTTCGTTAATAAGTTAAATTAAATTATTTGTCCGTTCGTGAAATCTTCTGTGTTTCAGGTACGCAAAAAAAGCCGCAGATCAGTTCTGATCCACGGCTCCCGAAGAGCTAATCATTGCTTCAAAATTACCTAACATAATTTAAAGCTTACCCATGTGCAAGAATGCGACAGGATGAGCCAAGGGCGCATCATGTCTCCCGGACGAAGGCGATGAGATCAGATGGTTCATATGCGATTGTAATGTGGCAAGGCAACAATTCCAGTACAATAGTTCCAATCATGGCCCATCGGCCTCCCTTCTCTAAATGATAAACCCAATAATATATGGCTCTGCTGCAGATTGTCAACCCTTATATTGGAAGTCTTGTCCTCCAGGCTGCAAAAAAAGCTGCAAAATCTACTGAATTCTACGGTTCCCTGCGCAAAAAATACATCAAAAGGACTATTTCCCCTGCACGCAAAAAAAGAAGACACCCTCTCAGGCGCCCTCTTCATAGGTTATTTCTTTATTTGAATTTATGCCAATCCTGTTTGCTGTTCTCCAGCAAATGGGCAAAATCATTCTCCAGCCGCTTCTGCTCGGCTTTCCGCTGATCCTCTACCGCTTTGCGGGCTACCTCTTTCTTGTCATTCTCCTCGGCTTTGAGCGCATCGGACTGCGCCTTCAGCTTGTCGAGCACATCACTGCTGAGGAGATCCCGGAGTGTTGCCGGAGCATCCGATGCAGCGGGACGTGGAGCAGGGGTTATTTTCTTTTTTTTGGCCATGTAGCTCATCCTTTCGGGCATTGCATGTAGTTCGAATTTGTTTTAGTTATAGGTCTTTTCGTTTATAATGTTCAGTAAGAGGTGAGCCTTATGAAATCCCTAGATTTGTGTCCAAAGTTACAGAAAAGCATGGATATTATCGGCAGACGTTGGACAGGCTTAATCATCTATCAGCTCCTTCAGGGACCACAGCGCTTCAGTGTTATCGAGTCTTCTCTACCCGTTAGCGGCAGACTTTTATCCGAACGGCTTAAGGAACTGGAGCTGGAAGGCATTGTCCTCCGCGAAGTATTTCCCGAGACACCCGTAAGAATTCAATACTCCTTGACGGATAAAGGGCGGGCGCTGGAATCGGTCATCCGTGACCTGCAGGAATGGTCAGAATTCTGGATTGAACCGGAAGGCTGCGGGCCTGAAGGAATGCCTCCAGAGTAAGCGTTGGCCCCTCATACTGCACAAACAACGGTGAGCTGTATCTTACAGCTTGCGGCCGATAATGACCAGATCGCGTGGAATGCCCTCCATTTCAGCAACTCCAGGCATCAGTCCCCATTGTTCAAAACCAAATTTCCGCAGCAGAGCCAGGCTGGGCTCGTTGTGGCCGAATACAAAACCAACTAAATTCTGAAGACCAAGGCGCGGGCATTCTTCCAGTGCCTTGGTCAGCAGGATACTCCCGGCACCGCTGCCGCGGAACTTCCCGCTTACATATACACTGACTTCTGCGGTTCCATTATAGGCGGGACGGCCATAGAACGACTGGAAGCTGAACCAGGCGGCAACCTCGCCACCCTGCTTCAGTACCCACAGCGGGCGGTGATGGCTGTTATGCTCATGGAACCAGTGCAAGCGGTCCTCCACCCGAACCGGCTCCAGGTCGGCAGTAACCATCCGTCCGGCTACCGTCGAATTATAAATCTCCACAATTGCCCCTAAATCCTCTAGTGTTGCATCTTCAATGCTGTAATTGTGCCAAGCCATTCTTCGTATCCTCCTAAAAGTTGTGTAAGCCCTTATCTGCTCCGGTCTGTTGCAGGCTCCACTGCCACAAACGCTCGGCATCTTCCTGACTCAGTGCCCGCGGTGACAGTTCTTTGATCTTTCGGCGGTAATAATATTGTCCGGTCACTCCCAGCAGTTCCGGCGCCGTCGCCAGATAGATTGCCGTGTCCGCCCCCTGCTCAGGTGTCAGGAAGAAATAGGACAACAGCTTGAGCAGCGAGCGGCCAAAGCCTGTCTCCCGGTTAACCCCGATGTTGGTCCCCACAGCACCCGGATGTACGGCATTAACCGTAACCTCCGTGCCCTGCAGGCGCTTGGCCAGCTCTCTCGTAAAAAGGATATTAGCCAGCTTGGAACGCGCGTAAGCCTTGGCCGGATTGAAACCGCTCGACAGAGTATGATCGTTCAAATACAGCTTTCCGATCTTGTAGGCCCCGGAAGCAACGACCACGATCCTGCCTTGCTCTGCCGCCTTTAGCTGATCCAGCAGCAGACGGGTCAGCAAGAAGTGTCCCAAATGGTTCACGCCAAAGTCCTGCTCGAAGCCGTCCGCCGTAAGCTCACGTCTAACGGCCACTACACCGGCATTGTTAATCAATACGTCGAGTATGGGGTGGCTCGCCTTGAATTCCGCTGCAAACCCGCGTATGCTCTGAAACGAAGCCAAATCGCATAACATCAGCGTGATATGGTCAGATCCGCTCTCCCGCTTGGCTTCCCCAAGCGCCTCTTCCCCGCGCTTGCGGCTGCGGCAGGCCATCACCACCGTTGCTCCCTGGCGGGCCATTTCAATCGTCGTTGCCAATCCCATCCCGGAGTTGCCTCCGGTTACAAGCACCGTCTTTCCATTCATGGCCAATCCCCTCTCTAGCAACCTGCCAATTACAACTGCCAGCCTGGCCTTTCCACAGCATATGTTTTAAGATTATGTTACATCAAATCAGGTCCACAAGAAAAGCCTTTCAGTACATATGGCTATTCAGCTGTGTGAATCGCTCGTCCAGATTGCTGCAGTCCTGTAATTGTATCATTATTTGAATAAGATACGGTGTCAATCGAAGGAGTACAGGATACATCAGCCGGCAATCAGCATCTAGCGGCTCGGACTGTCTCGCGGACTCAGGAGACATTATTCTGTACAATAAGGACTCCTGACTCTTCGAACGGACACCAGCGCCGCTATCTCATTGAAAATGGGGAGTCTAACCCGTTTTCCAGGCAAATAAGGGCTATGCAGTCCGCGTGGAGTGCTAATCACGGGATTTGAGCCAAATAAAGAACATACAGTCCGCCGAGCAGAAACAGCACCAAAACCATGCTCAGGGATATACGATTGGCGGGGTACACATCGCATGCTCAAAGATACACGATTTGCGGGGGACCCATCACATGCTCAAAGTTTCACGATTGGCGGGGTACACATCGCATGCTCAAAGATACACGATTGGTGGGGTACGCAACGCATGCTCAAAGTTTCACGATTGGCGGGGTACACATCGCATGCTCAAAGATACACGATTTGCGGGGTACCCATCACATGCTCAAAGTTTCACGATTGGCGGGGTACACATCGCATGCTCAAAGATACACGATTGGCGGGGTACGCATCGCATGCGGAGGAAGGCTAGGTCATCCTGCTGGCTCCGGACCGCAAGGTCCCGAACGGAACGCCGATTGCTAACTGAGAAAACTTATATGGAGGTGAATTCCGGGAATCCTATTCCCGGAGCTGAACTATGAATATTGGCCCAAATGTTATCGTACTAACTGTCCCCATGATCTCACCCGTAATGGGCCCTACCAAGATTTATCCGGTGCTGCTGAAGGATGGGGAGGACTTGACCCTCATAGACACCGGCATGTTCGGCCAATATGATGCTCTGCTGCAAGCTATAGAGCAAGCGGGCGAACAGCTTTCAAGCATTAAACGCATCATCCTCACCCATCAGGATATTGATCATATCGGCAATCTCCCTTTGCTCGTGCAGAAGCTCCCAGGCGTTGAGCTATTCGCCCATCCGGGCGATATTCCGGCAATCACGAACAGCCAGCCGATGCTGAAGATGAATCCGCAGCGGGTCGCGCAGATGCCGCAGGTATTTCAGGAGCAGTTCCATGCGTTTCTGGAGCAGCTGGCACAGCTCGGCAGCTTCACGGAGCTGCATGACGGCCAGCGGCTGCCGTGGGGCGGCGGCATCGAAATTATTCATACCCCCGGCCATACACCGGGGCATATCTGCCTTTATGTGCAGGAACAAGCGCTGCTGCTGGCAGTCGATGAACTGCTCGTCGTAGACGGACAGCTGACCGGACCGGTAGAGTCAGCCACACCGGACATGCCGCAGGCACTGCGCAGCCTGCACAAGCTGGAAGGGCGGTTAATCCAGTCCGTCCTGTGTTACCACGGCGGACTCTACGACGGCAGTCCGCAGGAGCTTATCAACCAATTGACGGATGCGCTCTAACAGAGCATCTCCGGCTTATAGTCCAGACATAAATCAGGCCCGCAAGTAGAGTAATCTACGAGCGGGCCTGATTTATGCTCATGACAGGATTTTAAACGAGGAGCGGCACTAGGCTCATTTCCAGTTTGGCTTCAGGGCAATCAGCTTGTCGTCATTGTTTCCGGGCTCGCCCCTGCCATCCCGGTTATTCGTCATTACATATAAGGTACTATCCGGCCCCTCTGCCACATTGCGGAGCCGGCCCCATTTCTCCTGGAACAATGCTGTTGCCTTAGCCTTCCCGCCTCCGGACGACGGGGAAATCCACAGCAGCTGTTCTCCGGCCAGCCCGGCAACCAGCAGTTCGCCGCTCCATGGTCCCTGTGTAATAAAAGCCATTCCCGACGGAGCCCAGGTTTGGCTGCCGCTATGCAGCAGCGGAAGCCTCAGACTCACTGCATCTTTGCCTGCGGTTTCATCGCCTTCAATAAGCGGCCAGCCGTAATTGGCGCCTGCCTCAATGATATTGATTTCGTCATGACTGGACTGGCCATGCTCCGAGCTGTAAAGCACTCCAGTGTCCGGCTGCCAGGCCAATCCTTGCGGGTTGCGGTGGCCCCAGCTGTAGACGGGAGAATCCGGCCAAGGGTTATCCTGCGGGATGGACCCGTCAAGGGAGATTCGCAGGATTTTTCCGCCCAGACTGTGCTTATCCTGTGCCAGCTCCGGCTTATAACGTTCACCGGCAGTGACGTACAGATATCCGTCCGGTCCTACTTTAATCCTTCCGCCGTTATGATTGGTGTCTCCAGGGATGCCATCCAGCATCACCTTGTTAATCTCCGCTTTGCCGCTGCTGATCTTGAGCCGCAGTACACGGTTCTGCACTCCGCCGTCTGCATGGAGATAGGAATGGTAGACGTAGGCATACCCGTTGCTTCCAAACGCCGGATCCAGTGCAAGTCCCAAGAGACCACCCTCCCCCTTGCTGACAAACGGCGCAAGAAGCTCCAGCAGCGGAGCCTTTCTCAGTTTACCGTTCTCTATCACCCGCAGGCTGCCGGGCCGTTCAGTTAAAAAAATCCGCCCATCCGGAGCAAATGCCATTTCCCAAGGGACATTCAGCCCCGTTGCTACTGTTTGAGCGGTATAGGGGAAGGATGCTTTGGACTTTACAGAAGCTGTTGTTGCAGGATCCTCGGATACTGTTAATGGGGTTGGTTCCGCAGAGGGAGCGGGACCCGGTGAGACCTGCACCTCTACCTGCTGACCCGATTTTCCATCCGCTGTATTATTTGACGGAGAAACCAAGGATGGATCTGCGCTCTCTGCAGGGTTTCCCGAGAGGCGCGGCCCTGCACTCTTCAGCGTTTCCCCCGCATTACTGGTTTCGGAAGAAGCTGTGCAGGCTGACAACCCTCCTGTCAGCAGGATCAACATACAGCACCCTAGAAGGCTGCGGTGGACTTTTCTTTTGCCGGAAATGGCTGTCACCTCCTGAAAGAATATATGAACACTGGCTTCAAAGCTTGTTATGTTCAGTCTGCAATCAATTTGGGCAACTATTACCCGGCCTTGCGGTTTGCTAAACCCTTTGGTCAAGAAATCTACAGAGACGTGCACCCTGCCGGCTAATGATCTATAATGAAAACATTGCTTTTTTTTATCGTGATCACGAAAGGGGAACACCTGAAATGAATGAGGCTCTACAAAGCTTGGCTGGGGGAATGGCGGGAGAAGGGCTGGACGCTCTGCTCGTCACCGATCCCAAACATGTCTACTACTTGACCGGGTTTGCCAGCAATCCCCATGAACGTTTTCTTGGCCTGCTGCTGATTCGCGGAGAGGAGCCCGTCCTGATTGTTCCGGCACTGGATGCCGAAGCAGCTCATGCGGCTTCCTCCGTCACGACGATCCTGACACACAGCGATACTGATAATCCGTATGAGCTGCTAAAGTCGCAATTTGGCGGCAAAACACCTGGCACACTCGGCATAGAGAAAGAGCATTTCTCCGTAAGCCGGTATGAGCTGCTCGCCGATTCTGTGCCTGCAGCGCAATTTAGCGATATCGGTCCCCTGCTCCGGGCGATGCGCGCCAAGAAGACACCGGAGGAAGTCAGCCGGATGAAACATGCCGCCGAGCTGGTGGAGGAGGTTCTGCGCCGCGGTCTAAACCATGTGAAAAGCGGAGTCAGCGAAATTGAGCTGGTGGCTGAGCTGGAATATCTGATGAAAAAGGTCGGCGCCTCCGGTCCTTCCTTCGACACTATGGTCCTAAGTGGTTCTAACACTGCCCTTCCGCATGGTGTGCCGGGAGACCGCATCATCCAGCCGGGTGATTTCCTGATGTTCGACCTTGGCGTATATGCCGCCGGGTATGCTTCCGACATCACACGGACCTTTGCCGTGGAGGAAGCGGACAGCAAGCTGACCGAAATCTACAACACGGTGCTGGCCGCTAACCTGGCAGGCATTGCCGCTTCCCGGGCAGGAGCTACCTTCGGCTCAGTGGACCGGGCAGCGCGTGAAGTGATCGAAAATGCGGGGTACGGGGAATATTTCATGCACCGTGTCGGCCATGGACTTGGCATGGATACCCATGAGTATCCTTCCCTTCACGGTTTAAATACGGATATTATCGAGAACGGCAACGTATTCACCGTGGAACCGGGCATCTATGTGCCGGGCGTAGGCGGTGTACGTATTGAAGATGATGTCTTTATTACGGCAGAAGGTCCCGTAACGCTGACCAGCTTCCCGAAAGAGCTGACTATCCTCCATTTGTAACAGCAGTCCAATATAAGATATGTCCATCAAAAAAAGCAGTGAGCCGGCCCCATAACGGGAGACTCACTGCTTTTTTATGGTCACAACCTATGAAATGCTGCGGCTATCCGCAGCCTTCAGGGCCGGCTCTTCCTCTTCGGCAAACTTAAAGGAGCGGGCAATGTAAAGGATTGGCGTGCCTGCACCGGTCAGCAGGAATTTCACTACGTAGGTAGTCAGCAAAATTTCGATCCACACCTGCATATCGAATCTGCCGGCAAACGCAATGGTGCAAAAAATCAGCGTATCTACAAATGAGCTGATCATCGTACTGCCGTTGGAGCGGATCCAAAGCTGGCGCGAGGTGCTGTAGTATTTGCGGATCCACGAATACAGGCGCACGTCGAGGAACTGGCTGATGAAATAGGCAGCAAGGCTTCCCAGCGCCAGACGCGGCATCAGTCCAAAGATCGTTTCCAGCGAGGTCTGGAAAATGGGATCTCCCTGCGGTTTGAACACCAGCGCCATCTGCATAATCACCGTAGTCATCAGCAGGGTGAAAAAACCGAACCATACGGCATTGCGCGCTTCCTTCCTCCCGTACCTTTCATTAAGCAAATCGCTGGTCATATACAGCGTCACATACATCGTATTGCCCAGCGTCATCACGATGTCCAGCGGCATAGCAATCGTCTTGGCCACTTGAATATTGGCGATGACCGTAGCAACTCCAACCCAGGCATACAGCCCCTTTTTACCAAAGAGACGGTAACAGAGCAGAAATAGGCCGAAGTTGACAATAACGAACAAAATTCCCCAAAACAAATTAAACATTTTTCTATACTTCCTCCTAGTTTTGGTTACGCGGGATGGTTACGAACCGCGGATATTTTGTTTATAGGAACAAAACATTAATACTCTACCATATAAAAAGCTAACATTCTATGATAATTTTAAATTTTCAGAAAAGAAGAATGATGTCACTTATTTTCGGTAAACTAATGATTCATTCGATAATTATTCATATTTTTCTGAAAAATATGCGTTATAATTCAAAATTTTCACTATTCAACCGAAGGTTAATTCTATAGAATAGTTATCAATCATATCCCCGGAACGATAGCCTGATATATGACCAACATCAATGGAGTATATAGCTGTGTGCCCGCTTATAAGCGTTGGCATGGGATCGATGCATTCAAATAGAAAAGGAGAGAATGGATATGTCACGCTTAAAGAATTCAATCAGCCGCAAATTTACACTTTTGTTGTTTGTCGTCCTATTGCTCACATCTCTTGTGTTAAGTATCAGCTTCTACTTTATATCAATGAGTACCATCGACGGCTACGTAATGCCGCAAATTAACAAGCTTCTGACCGGGGCCGCTCAGGATGTCTACAAGAATTTGAACGCAACCCACGCCCAGCAGACCCTGAGTAAGAGTGCACAGGCCACCACGAATGTCGAATACTATTTCCAGGAAAAAAGAAAGCTGCATGATGTGGAGACCATTTTCCTCATCGAAATGAAAGATGGAAAGGCCACCGTACTGGCCGCAGATCACGGCTCAAAGCTGAAGGCTGAAGAAAGCCTTAAGGTATTGCCCGCTATGGAACAAGCCGCTAAAGGAAAAACGGGGCTCAGTGAAATCTATAGTGACAGTCACGGTATACATAAGACCGCCTATGTCAGTGTTCCCGGCAGCAGGATGGTCATCGGAGTAAGTTCAGACGTTGGTTTTGTTGAAGACAAGATAAACAGCATCGTTTGGGCAAGTATAGGAATTACACTGCTGTCGCTGATCATTGGAACCGCCGCCGCGACCTTCATGAGCCGGAGAATCACGCGGCCGCTCTCTCAGCTTACCGCTTACAGCAATAAGCTCGCTGCCGGTGATTTCACGCAGAATCTCGTTATTAAGGGCAACGATGAGGTCGGCCAGTTGTCAGTGAGCTTCCAAAGTATGGGACAACGGCTTAAGGAAATGATCGGGCAGGTTCTCGATACTTCAGGCAGTGTCGTCGCCGATGCCAATGATCTGAAAGCGCGTGTTGAAGTGCTGGGTGAAATGGCCGAGCGTTCGGCACTATCCGTTACGGAGATCGGCAAAGGCAGTACAACTATTGCCAGCAGCGCACTGGAGAACTCCAGAGCCATGGAAGAAATCAATTTCGGCATTCAGCATATCGCATCCGCAGCCGGTGAAGTCACTGAGCAGATCAGTGAAGCTTCAGCGGAAGCCATGGGCGGCAATGAGATTGCCCAGAGTGCCGTACAGCAAATGCGTCAGGTGGAGCATGCCTCTCAGAAGTCGCTGGAGCAGTTCCGCATCATGAATGAACGTTCCCTGATGATTGGCGGGGTTGTCCAGGGCATCACCGAAATAACCAAGCAGATTCAGATGCTGTCGCTGAATGCTTCCATTGAAGCGGCACGCGCAGGCGAGCATGGCCGCGGTTTTGCTGTTGTAGCCGGAGAAGTCCGCAAGTTGTCCGAGCAGTCCAAGGAATCCAATGAGCAGATCCGTGACTTCCTGCTTAGCCTGCAGGAGGATATGAACCGTTCAGTGGAAGAGATGAATCATGTGAACTTGGAAGTAGCCTCGGGCGTAGGCAAAGTAGTGGAAGCCAGCAATGCCTTTAATCAGCTGCTTATTCTTATTCAGAGCATCAATCACAGCATTCAGTCCGTATCTGCCGCCACCCAGCAGATTTCGGCCGGCACCGAAGAAGTAAGCGCCTCAGTGGAGGAAACTGCACAAATTACCGCCAATTCGCAAGCAAGCGCAGAATTGCTTGCCGAGAACTCCTCACGGCAGCATGAGGAGCTGGATGGCAACTCCCTGACCGTGGAGCATCTGCATGAACAAGCGGTCAAGCTTCAGGAAGCTGTGAAACAGTTCAAGATTTAAAGAGAACCCGCTTCTTTCATACCCTATCAAAAGGCAGTCCACAGCTTATCAGAGCTTGGACTGCCTTTTTGTCAGGTTGCGCTGCAATTTAAAAAAGCTATTCCCCTTCAGATCAGTGTCTCGGTGCCCACAGGATTACCGATACCCCAATCACACAAATACCTGCACCGATCCAGTCATACAAATCAGGTGTCTTCTTGTCTACCAGCCAGCCCCAAAGAACGGCAAGCACGATGAACACACCGCCATAGGCGGCGTACACCCTGCCGAAAGAAGGGAACTTCTGCAAGGTGGGGACGATGCCGTATGCAATCAGAATTAGTGCACCAACGAGGCCATACCAGTGCGGCCGCGACTCCCGCAGCCACAGCCAGATTAAATAACCGCCGCCGATTTCAGCCAGACCGGCAACAATAAACAGCAGAACCGCCAGCACCATTCTTACCCCTCTTCTCCGGGAAGACCCATTATTCTGTAAACCGCCCCCATATCAAGGCTGGCTCTTACGGCATCCGCCAGGCGGTCGAATTCCTGCTCGCGGAGCGCTGCCGACGAGAAGGTCCTGGCCAGCGGGGCAAGACCTTTGCCCTGCCGTATCCCGTCAAGCCAGGCTCTGCGCAGGCTATCATTATGAAACAAACCATGCAGATAAGTTCCCCATATCTTGCCGTCCGGCGTACCCCAACCTTCAGGCAACGTCTCCCCTTCCAGTCCCGTCAGGCGGAACAGGCTTCTGACGCCTGCACCTTCATGATTCGTCGTGGTACCCATATGGATCTCATATCCGGCAACGGGAATTTCCTCAGCTGCTCCGGGGTCAAGGCCGCATAATTGCAGCGGATGACCATCAGCCAGCGTGCCGCTTACACGCACCGTCGTCTTATGCGGCAGAAATTCCGTGGACAGGGGCAGATAGCCCAGCCCGTCACTATCCCCCGGCTCCGCATTTTCAACAGCATGCGGATCGAGCAGCTTCCGCCCCAGCATCTGGTATCCTCCGCAAATCCCGGTAAGCTGCAGAGTTCCGTGCTCAAGCGCATACATTATTGCTTCAGGGAAGCCCTGCTCCCGCAAATAATTCAGGTCTGCCGCCGTATTCTTCGTGCCCGGCAGAATGATGGCATCCGGTGTGCCCAGCTCCTCTACAGAGGTCACATAACGTACAGCGGTATCCGGCTCGTCCTCCAGCGGATCGAAATCGGTGAAGTTCGATATTCTCGGATAGCGGATGACCGCAATATCCAGCTCCTTCGCGCTGCCGGGCTGCATACGGCCCGAAGTCCCTTCCAGTACTACGGAATCCTCCGCCTCTATCCGCAGCTGCGGCAGAAACGGCAGCACACCAAGCACCGGGATCCCGGTGCGCTGCTCCAGCCAATCCAGACCGGGCTGCAGCAAGGACAGATCTCCGCGGAATTTATTGATAATGAAACCTTTGACACGCGCCCGCTCATGCGGCTCCAAGAGTTCGAGTGTACCGACCAGAAAGGCGAATACGCCGCCTCTGTCAATGTCTGCGATCAGCAGCACCGGCGCATCTGCCCAGCCTGCGAGATTCATATTGACGATATCCCGCGCCTTCAGGTTGATCTCGGCCGGGCTTCCCGCCCCTTCCATCAGCACGATATCATAAGCTGCCCGCAGACGATCCAGCGCGTCCAGCACCGTCCCTTTGGCTTCCGGCAGAAACTTCTCGCGGTATTCCCGCGCGCTCAGCGCCGTGTGCGGTACACCATGGACGACGATTTGCGCACTCATCTCGCCCGAAGGCTTCAGCAGAATCGGATTCATGTCGCTGGTAGCCGTAATGCCGAACGCTTCGGCCTGCATGCCCTGGGCACGCCCGATTTCTTTGCCGTCCACGGTGACATAGGAATTCAGCGCCATATTCTGCGACTTGAAAGGCGCCGTCCGGTAGCCGTCCTGTGTCATAATCCGCCCGATGGCTGCAGTGACGAGGCTCTTGCCGACATCCGAAGCCGTTCCCTGCATCATTAGCACGGCCGCCCGCTGTTTCTTCTCTTGTGTGTCCGCTTGGTTCTTCATGCTCTTCTCCCCGCTTTCTTCCTGCTGCCGAAGTACTGGCGAAGCAGTTGTTCTTGCTCTAGCATACCCGGAAATGTAGCTCTCCGCAGAGCCTACCGGCTACATCAGGCCCTTCTGTAGCAGCACCAGCAAGAGCAGCAGCAGGACCTCCAGCAACTCGTTCAGCGCGCCGTACACATCGCCGGTGAGCCCGCCGAGCCGGCTGCTGATCCGCCGCGCCGCGAAGTGTCCGCAGAGCACTGCGGACACCGGGGCAAGGCAGGCCGCCGCCAGATGCTGCGGCCAGGTACCGCTTGCCGCGCCGAGCGCAAGTGGCGCAGCGGCAGCGGCCAGTGAGAGCAGCGCGGCGGTGAGCAGCGCGCGCCGCTCCTGCCGGGGCGGCAGCTCCGCGAAGCTGGCTGCCAACCCCTCATTGCCGCGGGCAACAGGATAGCGGGCCATCGCCCGCACCATATACCAGCGGCTCCAGACCGGCGGCAATAGCAGCAGCGGCAGCTCGTAAAAGGTGCCGCCTTCGATAAATGCCGCCAGCAAGGCGGCCTTCAGCAGCAATAGCAGCACGCAGGCCAGGACGCCCATCGCCCCTACGCGGCTGTCCTTCATGATCTCCAGCATCCGCTCCCGCGAGCGGTAGCTGAGCAGTGCGTCGGCACTGTCCATCCAACCGTCCAGGTGCAGCCCGCCGGTCAACCCTACCCACAGGATGAGAGTGATTACAGCGGCAGGCCAAGCCGGAAGCAGCCAAGCCGCTGCAGCAGCGCACAGCGCAGTACTCCCCCCGATCGCCGCACCGACGAGCGGATAATAGACCACGCTGCGCCGCAGCAAATCACGGGAAAAGTCGCCGCCTCCCTTTACCGGAAAACGCGACAGGAACTGAAAAGCGGCGGCGGCATCCTCCCGCGCACTCATAGCAGGTACTCCCTGCTCTTCAGCTCAACCGGTATTCCGGCGGTGACGAGAAAGACCTGCTGGCACTGCCGGGCCAGCAGCGCATTCATCCGTCCGGCGAGATCACGGTACAGCCGTCCCAGTGCATATTCCGGCACGATGCCGTCGCCAACCTCGTTCGTAACCAGAACGAGCGTCCCCTGAAAAGATGCCACACTGTGCTCCAGCCTGCCGATTTCCTGCTCCACCCGCTCTTGTCTGTCCGCCTGCCCTTCCACGGCCAGCAGCACATTGGAGAGCCACAGGGTCAGGCAGTCTACAAGCACCGCCTTTCCCCCGGAGAGACGCTCCAGCAGAGCCGGCAAATCCAGCGGCTCCTCCAGCGTCTCCCACTGGCCGCCGCTTTCTTCGCGCTGCTGCCGGTGCAGGGCAATCCGCGCCTTCATCTCTTCATCGAACGCTTGCCCGGTCGCCACATAGAAAGCCTGACCGGCCAGCGACAGTGTCAGGCGTTCGGCAAAGCTGCTTTTACCGCTGCGCGCTCCGCCTGTTACAAGGATGCTCATCGGCTCTCCGCCCCGGATACCCCTGCGCTTTCGAAGGTGGCCATTTCGCGCATAATCCGGCACACCGCTTCAATCAGATGAAGGCAGAGGGCGCCCCCTGTTCCTTCGCCAAGACGCAGCCCAAGGTCGAGCAGCGCTTCCAGCCCCAGCCGCTCCAGCATCAGCTTATGCCCCTGCTCCCCTGAGACATGGGAGGCAATCATATAATGGATGGACTCCGGTGCAAGTGCTTTGGCTGCAAGCGCTGCGGCGCCGGAGATGAAGCCGTCAAGCACAACGGGAACCCGTGCAGCGGCTGCACCCAGAATAAGCCCGGCCAGACCGGCGATTTCAAGGCCACCTACCTTAGCCAACACGTCGATAGCATCGTCCGGATCCGGTGCATTGATCTGCAGCGCCCGCTCCACCACTGCGATTTTATGGCGCAGCCGCTCATCGTCAATGCCGGTACCCCGGCCTACAGCGGTCTCTGCAGGGATGCCTTCCAGTG
This sequence comes from Paenibacillus sp. FSL L8-0340, assembly GCF_038593145.1. Taxonomy (NCBI): domain Bacteria; kingdom Bacillati; phylum Bacillota; class Bacilli; order Caryophanales; family Paenibacillaceae; genus Paenibacillus; species Paenibacillus sp. FSL L8-0340. The sequence continues at coordinate 1,462,903 of NZ_CP151967.1, read as the reverse complement.
CACACAGCACCGCAGCGCTGGCTGTCGTATTGCCGATGCCCATTTCGCCGGTGATAAGTATCTCCGTTCCGCTACTCACCGCTTCCTCCGCCACGTTCACCCCGGCCAAAATGGCTCTCAGCGCTTCCTCCCGGCTCATCGCCGGTCCCTGCGCCATATTGCTGGTTCCACGCCGCACCTTGCGGTCAATCAGCTCCGGATGGCTCAGGTCACCGCCTATCCCGATATCCACCAGCTTCACCTCTGCCCCGCCTTGGCGGGCCAGCACATTCACTGCTGCGCCGCCGCTGAGGAAATTATGGGCCATCTGCACCGTAACCTCCTGCGGAAATGCGCTGACTCCCTCACTGCAGACACCGTGGTCTGCAGCCATGACCACTACGGTGCGTTTACCGTAGCTTGGCTGTTCCACACCGGAGATTCCCGCCAGCCGGACGGCCAATGCCTCCAGCCGGCCAAGGCTTCCCGGCGGCTTGGTCAGGCTGTTCAGCCGGTCCCCGGCGCGCAGTATCGCTTGTTCATCGGCGGGGACAATCCGCCCGATCACTTCTTCCAATGCTGAAATCATAGTTACTCCTCCTGTTTCTTCTATTACAACTCTATTTGAATAAACGTAGCTCCACGCAAGTGGAAACGGCTTCGCCGTCCTTAAAAAGGACGGTATCCGTTTCAGCGAGAAATAGAAGGATAATTTATAGCGTGAAGCATATAAATTCTTATATTTGCACAAAGCCCCCTTCTCCAAAGAAGGGGGCTTTGTGCTGCCACTGCTGCTGCCGCGAACTATTTTAGTGCATACCCCTATTTCTTCCTTAAGGATTATAGGTGATATAGCGGGATCATACAATTACATTTTTACCTTCATGCACTTGGAAAGCTGTCTATACCGCTGCTTCCGGGTGCAGAGCTTCAATGCTGTCTTGCGGAGAATTTCTTCACACGTATGATCATTTGCATTCACGCTTGCATTTACACTTGCATTCATATTCTTACTTTCATAAACCCTTCCATCCGCTCCAGCGCTTCGGTCAGCCTCTCTGTGGATGTCGAATAGGAGCAGCGGATATGCCCCTCGCCGCCGCTTCCGAACACATGTCCCGGAACTGCGGCGACTCCAGCCTCCCGCAGGAGGCGTAAAGCAAATTCCTCCGATTTCAGTCCGGTATGAGCGATCGAAGGGAAGGCGTAGAACGCACCTTGCGGCTGATGGCAGTGAAGTCCAATTGTTCTGAGCCCTTCGACAAACAGAGTTCTGCGCTGCCGGAAACATGCCTTCATCCGGTCTTTATCGGGCAGTCCGCTGCGCAGGGATTCGATCGCGGCAATCTGGCCCAGCACCGGCGCGCACATCGCGGTATACTGATGTATCTTCAGCATCGCTGCCAGCAGCTCATGGTTCCCGCAGACATAACCGACACGCCAGCCGGTCATGGCGAATGCCTTCGAGAAGCCGCTGATCACTATCGTCCGCTCCTGCATGCCGGGGAGCGAAGCGATACTAACATGAGTGCTGTCATAGGTAAGCTCCGCATAGATTTCATCTGAAAGCACGAGCAGATTATGCTCTTTTACAACTTCTGCAATCGGCAGCCAGTCCTCGTAGGACATGACCGCTCCCGTAGGATTATTCGGGAAATTCACTACCAGCAGCTTCGAGCGTGGGGTAATGGCCTTACGCAGCATTTCCGCTGTAAGCTTGAAGCCCTGCTCTGCCGTAGCCTCCACCTCAACCAGCGTCCCTCCGTTTAAGTGGGCAATTGGCGAATAGGCAATATAGCTGGGAGAAGGGATGATGATCTCATCACCCGGAGCCGTGAAAGCGCGCAGTGCCAGATCAAGGGCTTCGCTGCTGCCCACCGTAACCATGATCTCGTCCGCCGGATGATACTGCAGTCCAAAGCTGCTCCCCAGATATTGGGCGATCTCTTCTCTAAGCTCCATGAGTCCGGCATTCGAGGTGTACATCGTCTCCCCGCGGTTCAAAGCGCGGACGCAGGCAGCTCTTACATGCTCAGGTGTAGCGAAATCCGGTTCACCTACGCCCAGTGATATAATATCGTTGTTACCGGCAGTAAGATCAAAAAAAGCCCGGATACCCGAAGGTGCAATCTCCCGCACACGGGGAGCTATCCAATCCTCTGCCAGCTTGCGGTTCTCCTTAAGCATGACCTGCTACCTCTTGCCTTTCTTCTTCCCTCTGCATCTCCGTTACCTCTTGTGTTACTTGGACTGCCTGATTCGCACGCCGTTCCTTCAGAGAACCCGCGATAATCTCATCCAGCAGATTGCTGAAGGTGAATCCGGCCGCAAGTGCGCTTTTGGGCAGCAGGCTGGTTTCGGTCATACCCGGCAGCGTGTTGACCTCCAGTACGTAGGGATTCCCATCCTTCAGCAGTATATCCACCCGTGCATATACCGAGCATTTCAGCGTATGATAACAGGTCAGCGCCGCCGCTTGCACCCGCTCCAGGATCTCGGCAGGCAGCTGAATAACCTGTTCGTCGGCTCCGCCCTGCTCATATTTGGAGCTGTAATCGAACCAGTCCGCGCCAAGCGCATTGATGCCGATAACGGGCAGCAGGGTTCCGCCGAGGATCGGGCAGGTAATCTCCTGGCCTTCGGTATATGCTTCGACAAGCACAGACTGGTCCGCCCCAAAAGCTTTCTCCACCGCACTCCGCAGCTCCTGCACGCTATTCACCTTGGTCATCCCGATGCTGGAACCGCCTGAGTTCGGCTTCACCATCACCGGGTAACCGAGCTGTTCCACGGCTTCCGGCGCAACATCCTCCGCCCGGTCCCAGCACAGCCAGTCAGGCGTAGGAACACCTTTGCTGCGAAGAATTGTTTTGGACAGATGTTTATCCATGCATAGGCTGCTGGACAGCACGCCACTCCCGGAATATGGGATGCCAAGCGTCTCCAGCGTACCCTGAACTGTTCCATCCTCGCCATAGGTTCCATGAAGGGCCAGCAGCGCAAAATCCAGACCTTTTACCTGTCCGATCAGCTGTTCACGCTCTGTAATAACCACCGGGACAACCTCATATTTGCTCCGGTCCAGGTGCTTCAGCATTTCTCTGCCGGTATTCAGCGACACTTCATATTCAGAGGAAACCCCGCCCATTATTACGCCTACTTTTATCATCCCCATAACCCCTTTTCATCCCAGTAGTTGCCGTGCTGCCCTGCCGATAATCTCAATTCCCCTGCGGATATCCCCGTCAGCCACCCTGGAGAAGCCCAGGCGCAGCGTGTTTTGTCCTGTTCCATTCGTGAAGAAGATATCCCCCGCTGTAAAAATAACCCCCCGCTCACGGCAGGCATCCAGCAGTTCTCTTGTACTAAAGCCTTCGGGAAAGGTTACAAAAAGATGCAGTCCGCCATCTCCACTTATCCCAAAATATGGCAAGTACTCCTTGCAGCATTCCAGCGTCAGCTCGTATTTCCGTTTATATTCCGTTCGCGCTCGTTTGAGGTATTTTTCCAGATGTCCGCCGAGCAGATATTGATACAGAATGGATTGATCCAGCGTTGAAGTATGAATACTACGGGCTCTTTTGACACTTTCCAGATAGTAGATCAGCTCCTGATCAGCCAGCACCCAGCCTACCCGCAGTCCGGGAAACAACACCTTGGAGAAGCTGCCAAGATAGACGACGCTGTTCCCGCCGCCCGCCGCCGCGATTAACGGAGCCACATGTGAGCCCGAATAGCGCAGCTCTTCGTTGAAGCCGTCCTCGATGACCGGCACCCTGTACTCTGCCATCAGCTTCATCAGCCCTTGTCTTTTTTCGGGGGACATGACGATGCCGGTAGGATTGTGATAGGAAGGCACAAAATACGCGCAGTCATACTCCCGCTCCTCCAGCGCCCGTTTCAGTTCACCGAGGTGGATACCATCCCGCTCCATGGTTACTCCAGTGATCGCAAATCCATTCAGCCGCATATTTTTGATCGCCGTATGATGGGTCGGATTCTCGCAGAGCACACGCCCATGCTTCTGGCCAAGTGCGGATAGCACCAAATCGAAGCCTTCCGTAAAACCATTCGTAATCAGCATATCCTTGCCGCGCATATCCACGCCCTTATGCTCCATATATTGCCGCAAATAGTCTATTAAAGGCTTATACCCCTTGGCATAGCCATAGTTCAGCAGAACGTTGCCCTCTACGGACATGCGGTCCAGAAAGGCCCGCTTTACATTATCCAGATCAAACAGGCTCTCATCGGGCGCAATACTGGTAAAAGAAATCGTGCCCTTCTCCGCGCGGATTCCGCGCTTCATTATATCCAGTTCCTCCGCCAGCAGCGCGCGGCTGTTCATCCGCTCTTTCCAGTCCACAGTCCAGGAGGGGGCCGCCGCACTCTCAGTAGAGGCAGCAAGCGAAACATAACTTCCTTGACCCTGCACCGTATACGCAAAGCCGTCATCCGTAAGCCCCGCATAGGCGGAAATAATTGAATTGCGGCTGACTTTCAGCAGTGTGCTGAGCTCGCGTGTCGACGGAAGCTTCTGGCCGCCTTGGAGGGCGCCTTTTAGAATGAGATGCTTCAAATAATCCTTCACCTGAATATATACCGGACGTCCGGCAATGAGCTTGAAATCCTTAAACATGCTTCAATCGCCCCCATAGCTATCATGGCACAGTCGCCAGCGTAAAAAAAGAACCACAACCCCGGGATTTTCTTCCGGTGTGGTTCTATGACGGGATAACCCAAGCGTCCCGCAGTGATATAGCTTTTTAATTACATAATGTGGGTACTTTTCTGTGCATCCAGTTTCTGCGGACCCACAGCTTCCCAGCTGTATACACGGCTCATGGACTAATCAACGCCTGCATCATGGGATTTCTTCTAGTGCTTGCAGATGCGTTTGGCAGAACATTTTTTTTGAATAAGGATTACCACTGCCACTTGCCTGCGCTCCGTACCAGTGTAAGTACTACCGCTGTTCCAGGCGGCGGAGCGGCGGCAGTACGGAAAGTCACGTCCTCCAAAGCCCGTGCCAGCAGCTGGCGGATTACACCGCCGTGGGTCACCAGCAGCACACGCAAATGCAGCGGTTCTTCACTAGGATGGTGGCCCGGGACGGCAGTTTGGCCGGTACCGTCTTCAGGGGGCAGGCTTAATTCAGCCTCATCCCCGCTTGCTGCGGCTGACTGCCTTAGTTCCTGTAAAAAAGAGTCCAGCCGCGCTTCGAACGCCTGCCAGGATTCCCCGTCAGGCGGCGTGACCTCGGCAGGATCATCAATCCAGCTTCGATAATCGGGATTATTCTGCAGCTGCTCATAAGTACAGCCCTCCCACGCGCCAAAGCTCATCTCACGCAAACGGGAATCATAAATGGCCGACGCCTCAAGACCTGGTGCGATGCAAGCCAATGTCTCCCGGCATCTGCGCAAATCGCTGCAATATACCCGCCAGAAAACACCGCGCAGTTCAGGCTGCTCCCTGAGCGCAGTCATCTCCTCCCGTGCTCCGGGCAGTAGAGGAATATCCGTACTCCCCAGATAACGGCGTTCCTTATTCCACTGCGTATGGCCATGGCGGAGAAGAACTAACTGGAGCTGGAGTACTTTGGGCAGCACTTTGGGCCGAACCTGATCCAGTTTTGGAGCCAGCACCTGTGCTTTCTCATCCCTCGGCCTTGGCTCTTTTCTTATCTCCTGCTCTAGCACTTGTTTTAGTTTTGACTCTTTTCCGTGCTTTTGCCCTTGCTGTTGTTCTTGCTCTTGCCTTTGATCTTGCCCTTGCCTTTGATCTTGCCCTTGCCTTTGTTCTTGCTCTTGCCGTTGTTCTTGCTCTTGCCGTTGTTCTTGCCCTTGCCTTTGTTCTTGCCCTTGCCCTTGCCCTTGCCTTTGTTCTTGCCCTTGCCTTTGTTCTCGCTCTTGTCTTTGTTGTTGCTCTTGCTCTTGCTCATGCTCATGCTCATGCTCATGTTCGCGCACATGCCCATGCTTAAGTTCTTGTCCATGTTCTTGTCCATGTGTTAGGTCTGTCATGCCCGCCGCTCAGCCTCCGATCCAAATCCATGCCAATGCCGCACAGAAGCAGACGAATATTGCCGAAGAGAGCAGCATTAGTCGGGAGGTCACAATGATATCCTCCGGTTCCATAGGACGCAGCGGTTCTCCCATGTAAGCCCGGAACGAAGTGATGCCGTGATAGACATTTTCGCCCCCCAGCCGAATGCCCAGTGCTCCGGCAACTGCTGACTCCGGGTAGCCGCTGTTCGGACTGGGATGAAGGCGGGCATCGCGAAGTACGGTGCGCCAGCAGCCCTGCCAATCCAGCCGCAGCAGCCAGGCGCATAAGGTTAACAGCAGCGCAGTGATTCGCGCCGGTATGTAATTGGCCACATCATCGAGCCGGGCGGATGCCCAGCCGAGGTCGCGGTATTTGTCGTTCTTGTAGCCGACCATGGAATCCAGCGTGTTCACTGCACGGTAAGCCATGGCCAGCGGTGCACCGCCCAGCAGGGCAAAGAACAGCGGGGAAATAATCGCATCGACGATATTCTCCGCTACGGTTTCCACAGTGCCGCGGACAATCTCCGGGCTTTCCAGCCCAGCCGTATCGCGGCCGACGATCATCCCCAGCGCCTTGCGCGCTGCGGGAAGATCACCCTTGCGCAGCTCGACATATACGGCAAGCCCTGCCTCCTTCAATCCTTTGGCGGCAATCGTTGTGGAGATCAGCCAAGCCCCGGCTGCCCAGCCGAGCCAGGGAGATACCCAGGACAGCAGTCCGACGAGGAGTGCTGTCAGCCCCCAGGCTCCGCCCGCCACCAGCAGCGGCAGCAGGACCCCGGCCCGCTTCAGACTCCGCGGCTGCAAGACAAAGCGGCGGATCAGCCGCTCGATCGCAGAAATCGCCTTCCCCATATACACTACGGGATGGGGAAGACTCCTTGGATCGCCTACGATAAGGTCCAGCATATAGGCTGCCAGCAATATTAACGCAAGACTCACAGGCACTCACCCCGCCGGGTTATCAGGAATAGGCTGCTCATTGCCCGCCCGTCCTAGCCTGCTCCTGTGGAGCAGATGGCACAGCTTGGGTCAGTCGAGCGGATGACACAGTTTGAGCCAGTGGAGCAGGTGGCACAGCTTGAGCCATGGAGGCGCTTTGGATGGCTTTCGCCTTGGAATCATATCGCACAACTTGATCTGTTTGAACCGATATTACTGGTTCAGCCAATTGTTCCACCTTAGCTGGCTGCACAGATTGCGCCGGCTGAACGGATTTCACCGACTGCAGGCTGCCGGTAACAGCGGCATACACCAGCCTGCCAATCGCGCCGCCAAGATCAGTAGCTGTTCCAGCGTAGACATGCTCCGCGCCGTAGCGCCCGCTTTGGCTCACGGCAAGCACAACCGCATCCGTGGTTGTGCCGGTTGCAATCAGGCCGTTCTCGGGATCGGTGACGCCGAGATCGGCCAGGGCGGCAGCTTTGGCTTCGGCTGCCGTCATTACGGCATTGACCATCGCCGCCGGAGTCAGCCGTCCATCAATGCCGAGCATAATATTGATCGTGCCGGGGCGGTAAGCCGCCAGCACGGGGCGCTCCACCCCGGCGCGCGCGGCATTGCCTGAAGCGGCCGTCACACAGCAAAAGATACCTGCCGAGCCGGTATCTTCTTCTATCACAGCTGCGTGCTCCAGCGGCACAGCGGTCATAAGGCCCGCACAGCCTTCTTGCGGGTAGCCCCATTCGCGCAATTTAAGCTCCATATCCCGCACAGGATCGCTGCACTCGTAATCACGACTGACAAATTGGTTGACGGCCCGCTGTAGTCGCCCCATTCCCCCGCCGTACACCGCACTCGAAATCCCATCCGCCTCAGCCGGGAACTCCAGCAGCAGATGTCCTTCCTTCCATTCCAGTACAAGCCCCGGCCATACCCTGCTCAGATACACAGTTTCCCCGCCGGTAAGATTAAAAGGGATTTTCACTTCGTCCATCTTCTACCATCTCCCCTCACAGTTTTTTTCCACAATCTATGCACAGCATCAGCCTTGTTCGCAGTTTCAACCTGGTTCGTACTTCAGCTCCATGTTCGCAGCTTACTACGGCTCGTAACTCCTACTGTAATTGTACTCAAAAAGCGGGCAAGAAGAAGCATGCCATCCAGCCGATCTCACTAAACATTGCCGCACAAGGAATGAATAACATAAAACTCTCATCAACGTTGATTCTTGCTAAGTATTGAAGGGCAGCCAGATCACTATGACTTTTTATAGTAATAACCTTAGCTCTCTAACAAACTTTTTCTCAACTAACATACTACTTCTCCTTTAACCTACCTCTTCTTAGCTAACATACTACTTCTCCTTTAACCTACCTCTTCTTAGCTAACATACTTCTTCCCCTCTAACCTACCTCTTCTCAGCAAATCTACCTCTTCTCAGCTAACTTATTACTTCCCCTCTAACCTACCTCTTCTTAGCTAACATACTTCTTCCCCTCTAACATACCTCTTCACATCCTCAACTATAGAGATAACTGCATACTGTACAACTAAAAGCTCTCATTTCAGGAGGAAATTTGATTTAGTTGCACTCCGTACATCTAAAAAGCCTGTTTCAGCAGAAATGCCCATTTCAGCTACTTTTAATTGCACAAAATACAAGTAACTCTCAAACTACCCTGCAGCCGCACCTGATAGTTGCAGAAAATACATCTATTCCATAATCTCATCACACTCATATTCGCTGCTACAGTCAGCAGATCCGCAAGCAAGCACATTGCAAATAGTTACAACTCTGATCGCTATGACTGGCCGCCACTGCTATTCTCCGCAGATTAATAATCTTCGCCAGCTTATGCCTCCTGCATATATCTGTCTGAGCAAGCAGCCCAGCCGATCATAAAAATTCCCCCTGCATAATCTCCGCCATCTGCCGGAGCAGCCGGGCATTGTCGCCCTGCCCCCGGACCGCGACGCGGATATGGCCGGGCCCCAGGCCGGCATACATGGCGCAGCTGCGCACCAGGATGCCGCTGCGGCCCAGCCTAGCCTGCATTTCCTGCGCCGTCCATGGCGCAGGCAGGCCGGCGAGCAGGAAGTTGGCCTCGCCCGGCGGCACAGCGCAGCCAAGGTGCAGCAGCCCCTGCCGCAGCACCTCCCGCTCCCCCGCGATTAACTCGCGGGTGTGCACCTCATAGGCTTGCCCGCTGCGCAGGCAAGCCTCCCCGGCCAGCAGCGCCAGGCCGTTCACGCTCCATGTCACCTGCTTGGCGGTCATTGCCGCTGCAAGCTCGGGATGCGCGACCGTGAATCCCAGGCGCAGCCCCGGGATGGCATAGAACTTCGTCATCGAGCGGATCAGCACCGTCTGACGGTACCCCGCCAGCTCCGGCAGCAAAGATTGCCGCCGCTCCCCGGGAATGAAGTCGATGAACGCTTCATCGACTGCAAAAATGGCCCCGCAGCGCTCCGCCTTGCGTGCCAGCAGACGGAGGTCGTCCAGCGAATACTGGACGCCGTTTGGATTGTTCGGCTGGCCGAGGAACAGCAGATCGACCTGCTCCAGCAGTCTGGCGATGCTCTGCACACCTGCCCGGTAATCCTGCTCCTTCGTTCCCTGAACGGACAAGACCTCCGCACCGAACTGCTCCGCAAGCTGGCGGTACTCGGAGAAGCAAGGCTCAATGATCCCCACCTTGCGCGGTGCTGCAGCCAGCAGTAACAGCGCCATTGACTCTGCTGCCCCGTTGCCCACCGTAATCCAGCTGCTGTCTACTTCAAGACTCTCCGACAGCAGCGACTTTAATCTGCGGTGTCCGGGATCGGGATAAGCCGTGACGGCTTGCCCGGAATCACGCAGCAGCTCAAGTACGCCGGGCGGCGGGCCCAGCGGGTTAATATTGGCGCTGAAATCAAGAAACAGGCCGTCCCCTACCCCATAGAGTTCCGCTGCTGTCAGCAAATCACCGCCGTGGCCATATTTTTCAAGCATAGTTCTGCACTCCCTCTGATCGTTCTCGCGGGTATCTTCTTCATTGACCCAATTATTGCCCCTTTGCCAAGAGTACGTCAATGCCCCGGCATCAGTGAATGCACAGTTAGGTTCTTCAGCACACATAGCTGCTTATATGAAAAATGTTTTCTATTTTGTGAAATGCAAGCTTTTAGTTTAGAATAAATGCAGTAGTTAATCATGCCTAAGCGGAGGAATACACTATGCTTTTTATCGATAACACAGGAATCACAGACGCATCGATTAATCTGGCGATTGAAGAGTTTGCACTTAAAAACCTGCCGATGGACGAAAGCTATCTGCTCTTTTATATCAACAGTCCGTCCATCATCATCGGCAAACACCAGAATACGATTGAAGAGATCAACCAGGAGTATGTAAAAGACAACAACATCCAGGTCGTGCGGCGGTTGTCCGGCGGCGGGGCTGTCTATCATGACCTCGGCAATCTCAACTTCAGCTTTATTACCAAAGACGACGGACAGTCGTTCCATAACTTTCTCAAATTCACTCAGCCGGTGATCGACTACTTGCAGTCCATGGGTGTAAATGCCGAGCTTAGCGGGCGCAATGACCTTCAGGTCGGCGAGCAAAAGATCTCCGGAAATGCCCAATTCTCCACACGCGGACGTATGTTCAGCCATGGAACCTTGATGTTCAACCTCAATTTGGATGATGTGCAGGCATCGCTCAATGTCAATCCGGAGAAATTCAAATCCAAGAGCACCAAATCCGTGCGCAGCCGGGTGGCCAACATTAAGGAGCTGCTCGGCACTGAAATGACGATTGAGGAATTCCGCGAAGGCCTGCTGCGTTCCATCTTTGGCATGGAGCCTTCCGAGGTTCCACAGTACAAGCTGACCATGGACGACTGGGTTCGGATCAATGAAATTTCCAGGGAGCATTACCAGAACTGGGATTGGAACTACGGCCTGTCGCCGAAAAGCAATGTGAAGCATACCCGCAAATTCCCGGCAGGACTTGTCGATATCCGCATGGATATTGAAGATTCCATTATTCAAGAGATCAAAATCTATGGTGATTTCTTCGGCGTCGGCGATGTGGCAGACGTAGAGAACGCGCTGCGCGGCAAACGTTATGAGCAAGCTGAGGTCAGAGACGCTCTGTCCGGGCTCGATCTGAAGCATTATTTCGGCCGCATTGAGCCGGAGGACTTTATCGGGCTTATTTTCCTGGAGGAATAGCTTTTCGCAAGTGGAAACGGCTTTGCCGTCCTTTTTAAGGACGGTACCGTTTCAGCGAGAAATAGAAGGATAAGTTATCGTGTGAAACATATAAATTCTTATATTTGAACAAAAACCAGCCAAGCTCCAATAACGGGAGTCTGGCTGGTTTTTTTAATGAAACAGCGGTTTCCAGCGCCGTTCCTTCCTCTGTTCACATTCAGTTATGCTTTGGAAAGCTTGCGCTTCTGGTACAGCAAAAGTCCTGTTACAAAATATATTATGGTGAGCAGAGCAATCATTGTGAAATCAAACCATACCTCATGCAAGCCTGCTCCATCGTTCAAGATGTGATTAAAAGCATTGGCGGTATGCGTAAGCGGCAATAAATCTGTGATCCCAAAGGAATGCCCGTGGATTGTCAATATACTCATCTTCGGCAGGGGGAACATACTCCCTGAAAAAAACATTAGAATAAAGAAAGGAAAACAGCCGACAGTTAAAACATCAAAAACAGTATTCAGGAAGCTTGCTACCACTAAGCTTATAGCAACCATGGAGAAGCTCGACAGGATCCCAACGACAAGGATGGCACCAAATCCTCCTGCCGGTCTGTAGCCTAATCCAAGCGCCGTCCAGTAGGACAGAACAATGGCCCCTGCTGCTACGATGGCTTGCGTAATACATATACCGGCAAGGAAATTGAAGGCTCCAAGACGGCTGAGCTTCAACCTTATAAGTGTCTTCTTATCATTTTCCTTCACAATGGAAGCTGTGGCTGTAAACAGGATCATTAAAACAGCCAAAGAGATTAAACCCGGAACATAACCTTCAAATTCGTTCAACGGCTGTTTTTTCTCCAGAAAAGTTTCATTTATACTTGCGGGCAATGTTATTTCCGCTGCATCCAACCCCTGTTTGCTTATAGCATCTCCCACCCATACCGCCGCAACCGGATATCGCATATTCCCCATGCTTCCATAAAAGTTTACATGAGCAGAGTCTGCATTGTTCCCGGCAGCCTTGCCGGCTAATTTGTCAGAATAATCTTCTGGGATGAGGATTCCTATATCTACGACCTTTTCCTTTACCTTTGCTCTTAATGGCTCCTCGCCACCAAAACCGGTTACATTAAATAGATGCGAGTTGTCCTGCCCCTTCATATTCTTCAGATTGCTGATTAATTCGATGGATGCATGGCCTGAATCCAAATTCAGAACGCCTAAATGATAAGTGATAGGCCCTCCCCCGTAAAAAAGGTTCATCAGTACTAAAAAGAACGGAGAGAACATCAAGACCATCGCGAGAACTTTCCAATCCCTTATGTTTTCCTTAAAGGATTTGGTAACCGAAGCCGCCAGTCTCATTCCCGCAGCCCCCTTCCAGTCACAGCAATAAATGCATCCTCAAGCGTCCGCTTCCGGATCGTCATATCCTCTATATGTATGTTAAAAGCCTGCAATCTCTGGTTCACCTTCGGAATAAGCTCAAGAACTCCACCCGCCCCCAGCAGAAATAATCCATCCAAATAGGTTCGCTCTGTACATTCATCCGGCATCGACTTCAGGACTTGATGGGCCAAATCTGCGCTTACCCCATTAACCCGTATCTGCAGAAGTTCTCCCTCCCCGGACTTTGCCTTGAGCTTCTCGGGAGTGTCTATCAAAAGCACCTTCCCATGGTCCATGATAGCCACCCTGTCTGAAAGTCTGTCGGCTTCATCCATGTCATGTGTGGTGAGAATCACCGTTCTTTCTTGTGCCAGCTGCCTGATGAAGTCACGTACGAGTATTCTGCTCTGGGGATCAAGCCCTGCCTGAGGTTCATCCAAAATAATCAGCTTCGGGTCATGGACAAGTGCCAGCGCGATATTGAGTCTCCTTTGCATACCGCCTGACAACGTCTTGGCAAGCTTATTTCTTTTCTCCCAAAGTCCAAGCGATTGCAGCAGGCTTTCTGCCTTATTACCGGCTGCTCTGGAACTTAGCCCGTAGGCCATACCGGCAAATTTCAATTGTTCAAGGCAGGTAAGCAGCTCCCAGATGACGATTTCCTGCGGACACAGCCCTATCATCCCTTTTACACGTTCATAGCCGGAAGACATGGAGATTCCATTTACAGTAATACGGCCTGAATCCACTTTGAGAAGACCGCACAGCATTCTTATGGTAGTCGTCTTACCGGCACCATTGGGTCCGAGCAACCCGAATACCTCTCCCTTGCGAACCGAAAAGCTTACATTGTCTACTGCGGGCAGTTCACCATATGTTTTGCTTAATCCTTCTACAGAAAGAAAGTTCTCATGCTCCATACATTGGATTACTCCTTTCGTTTATTTCAGCCAGACCTGTTCAAACCGCTCAACCAGAAGCTCAATATCCTCCTCAGGATGAATCATCACATAAGAAACAACCCCATCGAGTGCCCCCATCAAGGAGATTCCATAGGCTTCGGGGTCCCTCAGATCAGCCTCTCCGGATTCCACTGCTTTTTGAAACATCCCTACAAAGAACGCAGTGCTTTGATTTACATATTCTCTGTAATACTCCATAAGGGCCGGAGCTTGCAAAGCCTTTGACATCGATAAGAAAAAAAAGCTCAATTCTCTTGGCCTGCTTGCCCAATAGTTCAGATATTCTTTAATATATTGTCTTAATCCATCCATAGCACTGCTATTCGAGTAAGCCTTTTCTGCCATTTCCATGACTGGCTCTGAAAGCTTCTGATTCGCCTCCATCAGGAGGACTTCCTTATTGGGAAAATGATGATAAAAGCCGCCCTTGCTGACACCGGCCCGCTTGGCTATAGCATCTACAGATGCGCCATCATAGCCCTTTTCGAGAAACTCTTCTACGGCTGCCAGGAGCAGAGACTCCACTCTATGTTGCTTTAACTGTTTTTTTGTCATATTCGGCTCTCCATTCCGACCGTCGGTATGTTCAATATAACAAGGTCTGTTGGTGATATCTGTGAATTAAATAACACCTTGCTCAAAAAGGACGAGAAAAAAGGCTCCCCGCTGCAAGCAGCGGAAAGCCTTCAGTGCCCCAGGAGGAGCTTCGGCCGTCTCAAGGGGTGAGTACAAATGCATAAATGACCAGTACAAGCGTAAACACAATACAGAGATTCTCTACTGCACTACCCTTCTTCGTGCCGGTGCTCATCAGCTTAAGCCGAAGCTTGAAGGGGATCGGAGGCAGCGGGGTGATCCCGCGCTGGGTCAACGAATCCGCCAGCAGATGCAGCGCATAGGACAGGCCGCCGGCAATCCACAGGCTGCCGCCGTCATTCATTTCCAGGGAGGCAAAATAGAGCAGCGCTCCCCACCCGGCCACCGCGTAGAGCGTATGTGTTAGCCCGCGGTGCGGGACCACGGAGGACACGACCAGCACGCAGGCGGCAATGTAGTTCCACGGGTCGTAATCGTCTGCGAACGCGAACAGCGCCAGCGCAATCAGCAGCATGACGAGATGCCGCAGCCTCCTGCCCGGCAGGAAGGACACGCTGCCCACCAGCAGCGCCAGGGCGATATTCCAGGGCGGAGCTGCAACTTCGGCAAAATAGAGATACACCGCTGCTCCGATCAGAGCCACCTGCAGGATGCGCAGCAGGAATTCGGGAATCGCCTTGCGCACCAGCAATGAATTCGGCTCATCGATATCGGGGAGCAGCGCGCTGACTGCTGCCACGGCGATCGCCGGAATCGTGATTTCATAGCCGAGCAGATTCATAACAGAGAGGGTAACCCCGGTGCTGATTACTAAATGGGATTTGCCCATCATAGAGAACCGCTCCTTTCTAAGTTGTCGAAATAAGAACAAGTGTACGGTTATCGAAGTATACCAAGGTCTGGATTTTTTGTCCAGCCTGGGCTGAATGATTAAGTTTCACTCCTTGTACCAGCTGCCCTTTTGCGCAGTTTCGGCTTGTCCTTCCCCCTGTTTTAGGATACAATTTGGACAACTTGATACAGTAGCTGAACTCTATCTAACCCTTCTTATATTCCAGGAAAGGATGACCACTGTGACCCGCTCCAGAATCGCCGATCTCAGTCTGCTGCTGGTAGCGATAATGTGGGGCTCAACGTTTCTGATTGTACAGCATGCCGTCAGAGTGCTGCCGCCTCTCGCTTTTAACAGTATCCGGTTTACGGGTGCCGCTCTGCTGCTGGCGCTGATTACCGCTGTTTTTTACCGCCATGAATGGAAAAAGCTAAGCTGGCGCATGGTGGGCCACTCCCTGCTGCTCGGCCTTTTTTTGTTTATGGGCTATGGCTTCCAGACGATGGGCCTGCTGTACACGACCACTTCCAACACCGGGTTCATTACCGGTCTGTCGGTGGTGCTTGTCCCTTTCCTGTCCTTGGCGCTGCTGAAACACGCTATATCCCGCTATACCTGGTTTAGTGCAATCCTGGCGGTGGCGGGACTTTATCTGCTGACCTTTACCGGCTCGGCATTCTCCCTGAATAAAGGCAACGGCCTGATTCTGCTCTGCGCTGTCGCCTTTGCGCTGCAGGTTGCCTATACTGGCGTGTATGCTCCGCGTTATCCGGCGCTGCCGCTGGCGACGCTGCAGCTCGCTTTTGTCGGACTGTTCAGCATTGTGGCTTCGCTCCTTGTAGACGGAACCGCACCGCTGGCTCACAGCGGAGAGCTGATCCTGAAACCGGATGTGCTGTGGGCGCTGCTGATATCCATTGGTCCAACGAGCGCGTTTGCCTTCTGGATTCAGACCGCCTGCCAAAAGTACACCACCCCGTCACGGGTAGCCATCATTTACGCTACGGAGCCAGTATTCGCCGTCTTGACCGGCCTTGCCTTCGGCGGTGAGACATTAGGCATCTCCGCTGGTTTCGGCTGCCTTTGCATCCTTGCGGCCATGCTAATGGCGGAGCTCAGCCCTGAACCGGCCAGGAACGGAGTTCTGCAGCAGGATAGAAACTGAGCCTGAAGCAGGACTGAACAGCAGTACAAACCACCGCTACAAGCCGGAAATACAAATACAAATAGAAGCCAACTAAGGAGAGAACCACACATGTACAAATTGATTGCTATCGATATTGACGACACCCTGATCAATGATGAGAAAGAAGTAACTCCCGCAACACAGACCGCACTGGAACAGGCCGTTGCCGCAGGCGTTGTCGTAACTCTGGCTACCGGTCGCGCTTATGCTTCAGCACAAGCCATCGCCCGTCAAACGGGACTGAACGTGCCAATCATCACCTATCAAGGCGCATTGGTGAAGAACCTGATGGATGAAAAAGTACTGTACGAACGTTATGTCCCGCAGGATGCCGTACGCAAGCTGTTCACCTACTGTGTAGAGCATGACCTGCATCTGCAGACTTATATTGACGACAAGCTGTATGCCCGTGAAGAGAACCAGAAGCTGATTGATTACTCCGCGCTGAACGGAACCCAATACTATATTGAGCCGGATTGGGAAAAGCTCGTTCCGCAAAAAACGCCAAAAATGCTCATCATCGACGATCCCGCATTCCTGGACGAACTGTCGCCAATTCTGCGTGAGCTGCTGGGTGTTTCCGTCCACATCACGAAGTCGAAGCCGCATTTCCTGGAAATCATGCATCATGAAGGCACCAAAGGCCTGGCGCTTGAGTTCCTTGCGGCCCACTTCGGCTGCGAGCTGTCCGAAACCATTGCTGTGGGAGATTCCTGGAACGACCACGAAATGCTGGAAGCTGCCGGACTCGGCGTTGCTATGGCCAATTCCATTCCCGCGCTGAAGGAAATCGCTGATTTCATTACACTCAGCAATAACGAAGACGGTGTAAAATTCGCTATCGATAAATTTATTCTGAATAACGTAGAAGCTTAAGCTGAGGTAAACCTTAGGCAGTGTGCTGTAATGATGGGGAATGCGGATGCTTCTGCGGGAACCGGGAGGTTGAAGTGTGCGATTGAAGATCGCATAAGTAACCCCCTGCTTAAATGTATTTGCTGCAACTATTTGGGGCAAAAACTATTGATTTTGAGAAATAGTTGTATTCCGTGCAATTAAAAAAGACGAAAACCTGCTTTTCAGCCGGAATCCGCCTATGTAAATGTACAAAGTACAACTATTCCCAAATTGGGACCAAAAAGTAAAGTTATAGTTGTATGAAATACAGCTAACCGCAATTGCGAATAAGCAGATCGTTCTGAATATATGCTGAACCGCTCATTACCTGACTGCTGATTACTCAACTAACTAATAGTACGCGTTCTGTCGCTCAGGGGCCGTAGCATTGACGCTACTGTATATCTCATATTAATTCTCCGCCCTGGCCATTATGCAAAAGGGTGCTTAGTCCCGGGTCTATAGACCTTGACTAAGCACCCTTTTGTTGTCTAGCGGGGCACAGCTAGCAGCATGACGGGAAATCTATTGGCTCCGCGCCTATCATGCTTACCCCTGACCTGCCAGCTCTACTATGCTCCGCGCCTTTCATTTACTCTGAACGTGTGAGCGGGAGTCTTAGGCCCGTAACCGCCAGCGTCACATTTTCCGGCAAAATATAAGCATTTCTCAGATCCACATCATGCGACATATGTGTGTATACGGCGCGTGCCGGCTGAACTGTCCGCAGCAGATCTGCTGCTTCCGTCATATCATACACAGAACGTGTCGACAGCTCCGCCGCCTCATAATAAAAGCTTGTACCCAGTACCAGCAGATCCAGGCCATGCATGCGCTCCGTTTCCTGCGGTGTAAGGGAGATGGAGTCCGGACAATATACCCACTTATACCCCTCTTTCTCCAGGCGGAAGGCGTAGGAGTATCCGTTTTTGCCGTGATTCACTTTCCACGTGTCGATCTGCCAGCCATCCAGCTTGATCCCGTCATCGCACGGTATCATCTGTATATTGCGGTCCAGCCATGGATATTGCCGCAGAATCACCGGAATCACCTCCGCAGGCGCGTACAGCTCCCCTTTATATCCCATCCAGCGGCAGGCATCTGCCCATTCGGGCAATCCGCCAATATGGTCGAAATGGGCATGAGTCACCAGCAGCCTGCGCATAGTACGCTGCCCAAGCAATTCCATCTGCCGCCGCCAGTCCGGACCACAGTCAATTGCCACAAAATCACTGCCGTTATCTATAAGCACGGAAGAGCGAAGCCGCACATTCAGCCCGCCCGCTCTAGCCTCCATACAGGTCTCACAGCTGCAATATACCCGGGGAACGCCCATTGCGTCGCCTGTCCCCAAAAACACCAAGTTATCCATCTCTAATCTCTCCTTCAGTTCCCGGTGCGGAAGTTTAAGTAACCCCCATTATAGTACATCTCCCTCTTCATCTCATTATTATTAAAGCTCTCCATGCAACAAGCATATTTAGCACAGCGGTGAAAGGGGGGAGCCGTTAATGTAAAATGTGGATTTCAAGAACGCATACAGGAGGTTATTTTCATGGAAGACTGTTTGATCTGCAGACGGATTGACATGATTAAAGAAGACACCAATCCCTACTTCGTAGCTGAACTCGAAACCGGCTATGTGGTCATTGGCGACCATCAGTATTTTGAAGGCTACACTCTTTTTCTCTGCAAGGAACATAAACGGGAGCTTCACGAACTGGACAGCGGCTTCAAGCAGAAGTTTCTTATGGAAATGAGTAAAGTCGCCGAGGCGGTCAACATAGCTTTTGAACCGGATAAACTAAACTATGAACTGCTTGGCAACGGTGATTCACATATACACTGGCATATCTTCCCTAGAAGGTTAACAGAACCGAATCCTACTCATCCTGTTTGGTGGACGCCTAGAGAGACGATGTATTCAGAAAGTGTCAGACCGAGCCATGAGGCACTGGAAGAATTGAAGCATAAACTGCGGGGAGCGTTGGAGAAGTTGTAGGCTGACAAAGTATAGGCTTAAAGATTACATATAAAAACAGAGCAAAGACCGCCCTCTGCGGTGAGGTACGGTCTTATTTGCTGCAGCTTTGGTCTGCACAATCCTATCCGTATAAGTTATATTCCGGCCAGTACCTGATACCAGACTCCACGTTTGGCGTAGAGTGTGCTGCGCACTTCATCCCAGCCGCCAAGATACTGAATATCAAAAAGCCCAGCCGGGACAGGATAATGGTCTGCATTCTCCGCATACACCTGCTCATTCACCGGACGGAAGCCGTATTCGGCGAAGACCTCTTGGGCCTCCCGGGTTGTCAGGAAGTCCACCAGCGCCTCCGCTGCCTCGCGGGTTCCATGCTCATCCGCGTATTTGTCCACGACCGCCGCAGGATTCTCGATCAGGATCGTATTCTGTGGAATAACAACCTCATAATTTACACCCTGGGCAATCCGCGCCAGCAGCTCATTCTCATAGGTGACGATAACATCACCCACGCCGTATTCAAAGGCAGCCATCGAAGCCCGCCCGCTTTTGTCCAGAGATTCTACGTTCGCGTGTATGCTCTCCAAAAAAGCTTTAGCGGCAGCAGGGTCTTTCACCCCTCCTTGCGCCTCAGACAGCTTGAGACCCGCCCCATAGATGGCGTTGATGTCCCACTGTGCTCCGCCAGAGGTCTTCGGATTGGGATAAAGCACCTTAACGCCGGGCTTCGCCAAATCAGCAAAGTCGTGAATTCCCTTCGGGTTGCCTTCGCGTGTCCCTAGAGCGACAACCGAGCGGGTCACCATCCCGGCTTCTCCCCGCTCCTTCCAAGTTTTCTCTACCAGCCCTGCCTTTACCAGCTTGTCGACATCGCCTTCCATGGCCAGCAGCGTCACATCGGCTTCGAACCCGCCGGCAATTGCCCGGGCTTGGGTCCCCGAAGCCTCATAGGATTCCTGAAAGGCGATAGTCTGGCCGGTCTCCGCCTTCCACTTCGCTGCGAACAACGGCAGAATATCGCCCATCGCGTCTTTAGCCACACTATAGGCACCGACTACAAGCGTCAGGTCTCCTTGCTGGGGAGTTTCCTCCGCTGCGGTGTCCTGTTCCTTCGCGCAGCCGGCAAGGGCCAGCGCGAGCATTACCAGCATTAAGGCAGCTAGCCATCCGTGCAGTTGTCTGCTCCTTTTGAAAAGCCTCATACCGGCTCCACATCCTTCGGGGTGTAGGGTTTAACAATCTGTGTGTGACGCTTGGCTGGGGGAGCATTTGCCTATGGTGCAGCTATCAGCAGATATAAGATGTACTTCAAGCACTGTTCAAAGGCTTGCTCACAACTGCGGTGAATATTTGGACTTCCGGTCGCTGTTATGTTTGGATTTCCTGATTTGAACCGCTGCTAGCGGTAGAAATCCAAACATAAAGGCGAACGCTGTCGCTCCTACAGTTCCAAAATTCCCCTCCGTTGCTTTCACCCGTTATTGTTGGCTAAAGTTCATCTTACTTCATCGCGGGCGCTATCGCTTGCTCCAGCTTCAACTCGCCTCTTGCCGCTTTGACAACAGATTGTTAAACCCTGTTTTATATTTAATAAAAACTGCACCGTCCTGCTGCGGACGGTTAATGATATGAAATCTAGTGAGTGATTAAATGAATACAGGCATTGGGTCTTCCTTCAGCCCGTTCTCCTGAATCCAGCTCCGCTCATCATTAAACAGATAGGCGCGGTGGACAAGCACGGCGATCTCCTGGCCCGGCTGCAAGGTTTCCTTCTCCAGTGAACGGTAGGTCACCAGCTTATGTCCGTTCACTTCCACCTCTACCAGCCATTCGCTGCCGCGGAAATGCAGATGCTTCACGACACCTTGCTCCGTGGCCGAAGCCATTTTAAATTCATTTAGATGGCCCACTTCGATATACTCGGGGCGGATCAAGGCTTTGGTCGGCTTGCCGCCGCCCGCATTCTTAAAGCCCTTCAGCTCGGAGGCGCTTTCGATCAGTGTAGACTCGCCGATAAAGGTCGCGACAAACGGCGTCTTCGGCTCCTTGTAAATATCCCAAGGCGTGCCTTTCTGCTCCAGCCGGCCTTGGTTGATGATCATGATCTCATCGGCCACTTCTATCGCTTCGTCCTGGTCATGTGTAACGAAGATGGAGGTGATCCCGACACGCTCGATCAGCTCGCGCAGCCAGGAACGCAGCTCCTGGCGGATCTTCGCGTCAATCGCCGCGAACGGCTCATCCAGCAGCAGCAGCTGCGGCTCAGGCGCAAGCGCCCGGGCAAAAGCCACCCGCTGGCGCTGGCCGCCGGAGAGCTGATGGGGATACCGTTTCTCAAACCCCTTCAGTCCTGTGAGCTCCACCAATTCCATAACACGGTTCTGGATCGTATTTTTGTTAACTTTTTTCACCTTAAGACCAAAAGCGATATTCTCATAAACGGTCATGTGCTTGAACAGTGCATAGTTCTGGAAAACAAAGCCGATTTCCCGCTCCTGCGGCGGAAGATTGTTCACCGCCCGGCCGTGAAAAATGATTTCACCGCTGTCCGGCGTCTCCAGTCCTGCCAGCATGCGCAGAATCGAGGTTTTTCCGCCTCCGCTGGGCCCGAGCAGCCCGATCAGATGACCTTTGGTAATCCCGAAATCAACGTCCTTGACGGCATGAAAATCTCCAAAATGTTTATTCAGACCCCGAACCTCGACATGCATACCTAATGCACTCCCTTTCTTCTCTTGCTCCATTCCATCAGCAGCAGCAGACCCGCGGAAAATGCGGCCAGCACCAGCGCTATCCCGCCCGCAGCCGTTACATTGAAATTCTCGACATCCTGGTAGACCAGGGTGGTCGCGGTCTGGGTCTTGTTCATGATGTTGCCGGAAACGACAAGCACCGCACCAAATTCACCAAGCGAGCGCGCAACCGTTAGAATTACACCATAGATTACCGCCCAGCGGATCGACGGCCAGGTCACCTTCCAAAATGTTGTCCAGCCATAGGCTCCAAGCGTTGAAGCCGCCTCTTCCTGCTGTGAACCGATCTCCTGGAGCACCGGCATCACTTCACGCACCATTAAAGGGAAGGTTACAAAGAGCGTAGCAATGACCATCCCGGGAAAAGCGTACACAATCTTCAGTCCGATTTGTTCGAAGATTGACCCCAAAGCGCTGTCCGGGCCCAGCAGCAGCACAATCATCAGCCCGCCGATAACCGGAGATACCGCATAGGGCAAATCTACAATGCTGTTTAGCAGCCCTTTCACCCGTTTCCCCAGCCAGTTTGCCCGCACCAGATAAAGAGCCATCATAATGCCAAACAGCGTGTTCAGCAGCGTAACGACAACTACGACAAACCCGGTCATCATCAGTGCATGCAGCGCCTCCGGTCTGCTCAGGGCGGCCCAGAAGCCGCCGACGCCTTCACTGAAGGCCCCCATGGCCATCTTGCCCAGCGGCGCAGCAATCAGCAGGAAAAATACTAGGTAAGTTAGTCCAATCCATAATTTTCTCATGACCGTCTCCCCCGCATCTGCAGCAGATTGATCATCCAGAGAATAAGAAAGGACAACGTCAGCAGAATGATGGAAACCGCAGCAGCCCCCACCGGATTATCACTCTCCACTTCCCCGAAAATAAAAACGGAAGAGACGAGTGTACGGCCCGGAATATTGCCTGCTACCAATACAACCGCTCCGAACTCCGCAAGCGCACGTGAGAAGGCCAGCATCCCGCCGCTGATCATCCCCGGTGCCATGGAGGGCAGAATGACCTGCCTGAATACGCGGCTGCTTTTGGCTCCCATCGTATAAGCCGCTTCTTCCTCGGAAGGGTCAAGCTCCTCCAGCAGCGGCTGAACCGCACGGATTACGAAGGGGAAAGTTACAAAAACCATAGCGATTACAATCGCCGGTTGATGAAACACAATTTCAAAGCCCAGCGCCTCCGCGAGCCCGCCAATCAGGCTGCCTGGACCCAGCAGCAGGAGAATCATCAGTCCACCTACTGCTGTTGGCAGGGCAAAAGGCAGATCAACAAGACTGTTCAACAGTGCCTTGCCGGGGAATTGATAACGTATAAGGACCCAGGCAATCATCGTGCCGAGTACAACATTAATAACTGTGGCAATAACGGCCAGTTTTAAGGTCAAGAAGACCGACTTCCAGGCAATTGGGTCGCTTATCGCTTCAGCAAAACTGCCGAACCCTAGCGAAAATGAATTGTAATAGACGCCCAGTATAGGCAAAACGATAAGAATTACGAAATACAACAGTATAGTTGAGCGAAATCCCCAAGTCCAACCCTTGTGTCTAAGCAGCGAATTCAAGTTATAAGTCCCCCCACCTCCGGCTTACCGGTCGGTTTACTTGCCTTTATACCCATAATTATTCCTATTAATATACTTGGTTTAATATTATCACTACTTTACCAAATGCCTCTGGTATCGTCAATTACTTTCACAGACTTTTGGGGTAAAATATATTATCATTCCAACTTCTGCAGCACCGAAAGGAGATACAAACTAATGCTTCATACCATGGAGATCACGACCAGCAAGCGGGACGAATTGCGGGATATTACCCGCGAAGTTATTTCCTATGTTAAAAAGAGCGGTGTACAGAACGGGATTATCGTCGTGTATTGCCCGCATACCACCGGAGGAATTGCGATCAACGAAAATGCCGATCCCGACGTGAAGCACGATGTGCTGATGAGACTTGACGAAGTTTTTCCCTGGGAGCATCCCAACTACCGTCATGCGGAAGGAAATACCGCCGCTCATCTGAAATCGATTACGGCCGGTCCCTCACAGAGCATTATTATCCACGAAGGCGCACTACTGCTTGGACGCTGGCAGGGCATCTACTTCTGCGAGTTCGACGGGCCGAGACGGCGGCAGTGTTATTTGAAAATTGTCGAGGGGTAGGCAGACCCGAAAGTTATAGCTATTATTGTATAGAAAAAGCGGCTCCGCCAGTTTCGGGGATCCGCCTTCTATACAATGCATAGCCTCTATAACACTTTCGCCATGCAAAGTTATACCAATGCAACGTTCTAAAGTGTGAAGGGCTAGAAAAACAGTGTTTTTACAAACTGCGGCTTAGTACTTTGACATGTGTCAATGCGGCCACTTTGACATCATCGAAAGAAACTTTATCCTGAATGTAATAAGAAATGAATCCGTGAGCGGATAAAAACAAGGTTAATGGCACGCTCTGCCAATCCTCCGAAACATAACCCTCTTCCTTCATATGGCTGCGTACAATACTTGAGAATAACTCAAAACATCGTCCCTGTTCCGCTCGACAATAAGCAAGCAGCTCTTCATCCCGGATCATGAACATAATCTCATATTGGTAAGGATGATCCAGTCCGAAGCGGATAAACTCCATAATAAGCTGCTCCACCCGGGTCATTCCCGGTTCAGGCGGTTTGTTCATTGCTTCATTAAGCAGTGTTGCCACATGATTGAAATCCTCTACTACAATGGCGTAGAACAACTCCGCCTTTTCCTTGAAATGATAATAAAGAGAGCCGTGGCTATACCCCAAATGCTGACCGATGCTGCGCATGGAAATTGCCCGGTATCCTTTGGTGATAAACAGATGCCTTGCCGCCTCCAATATTCTTTCCCTCGACAACTCTCTCTCCACTGCTCTTCTTGCCATATCTTATTCCCCTTCGCTGTAGTAAAGCCGCCGCCCTTCAGTTACCAGGGATTGCCCCTCAGTAAGATCTGTTATCCATGCCTTAAATGCGTCGCCTTCATCATTTCGCGGGAGACACAGCAGTTTGACCTTATCTGTGAACGAAGTTTCTCCGGTCTTAATGCCTTTATTTCTCAGCTCATTTTCGACCTTGCCCAGCCAGGTGTACTCGATTTCCACGAATACTTCCCGCCTCAGCACACGGGTGATTACTTCTCCAGCTTCGAGTGCCAGCACTGCCCCATCCGTATACGCCCGGATAAGTCCTCCTGCTCCCAGCATGATGCCTCCAAAATAACGGGTAACAACAATTGCGACATTTTTAACACCTTGGTTGCGGATTACCTCCAAAATCGGTTTACCGGCCGTTCCACTCGGTTCCCCGTCATCCGATTGCCTCTGAATCTCGTCCCTCTCACCAATCGTATAAGCAGAGCAGTTATGTGTAGCATTCCAATGCTGCTTCTTGATGTTCTCGATAAATTGCACCGCTTCTTCTTCATTCTCCACCGGCATTACATGACCGATGAAGCGTGATTTACGGATTACGACTTCCCGGAAACCGGGAGAACGCACCGTCCGATATTGTTCCAGCATCCTTATTCCAGTCCTTACCTACGTATGATAACTTGATATAGTTTAGGAGCAGCCCCGGTATAGATTACCTATGGACTGCTCCCTGATGATTACTTAGTATGAATGTTCTGTGTTAGGCAATGGTACTACTCAGTAAGTCTGGCTTCGAGCTCAGCCTTTTCTTTCTCGTAACCCGGTTTGCCCAGCAGCGCGAACATATTTTTCTTGTATGCTTCTACGCCCGGTTGATCGAACGGGTTAACACCCAGCAGATATCCGCTGATACCGCAGGCTTTTTCAAAGAAATACACCAGATAACCGAAAGTATATGGCGTTTGATCAGGGATGGTAACGATCAGGTTCGGCACTTGTCCGTCCGTGTGCGCCAGCATGGTTCCCTGGAAAGCCTTCTTGTTAACGAAATCCATTGTCTTGCCGGTCAGGAAGTTCAGACCGTCCAGATCATCCGGGTCGTTCTCGATCGTTACATGATGCTCCACCTTCTCCACTTGGATAACTGTTTCAAAGATGTTGCGGTTACCCTCCTGAATGAATTGGCCCATCGAGTGCAAATCTGTGGAGAAGTCTACAGAAGAAGGATAGATTCCTTTGAAATCCTTGCCTTCGCTTTCGCCGTAAAGCTGTTTCCACCACTCAGATACAAAATGCAGCGACGGCTCGTAGTTCACGAGAATTTCCGTTGTTTTGCCTTTGCGGTATAGAGCGTTACGTACTGCAGCATATTGATAGCTCTGGTTAGTAGCCACGTCAGGGTTGTTGAACTCATCCGCTGCGGCTGCAGCCCCTTGCATCATTTCTTCGATATTGATTCCTGCTACGGCGATTGGCAGCAAGCCTACCGGCGTCAGCACGGAATAACGGCCGCCTACATCATCAGGAATAATAAACGACTCATAGCCTTCTTCATTCGCCAGCTTCTTGAGCGCGCCTTTCTCCTTATCAGTAGTAGCGTAGATACGTTTGCGTGCTTCTTCCTTGCCGTATTTCTTCTCCAGCGCTGCGCGGAAAATGCGGAAGGCAATAGCCGGTTCAGTGGTTGTTCCGGATTTGGAAATGACGTTCACGGAGAAGTCTTTGCCTTCTACAAGATCAAGCAGGTGCGTGATGTATGTAGAGCTGATATTGTTACCGGAAAAATAAACTTCCGGCGTTTTGCGTTGGTCCTTCGAAAGGTTATTGTAGAAGGAATGCGAAAGTGCTTCAATGGCAGCACGTGCGCCCAGATACGAACCGCCGATACCGATAACGATGAGTACATCGGAATCACTTTGAATTTTCTTGGCAGCTTGTTGAATACGTGCGAACTCTTCCTTGTCATAAGCTGTAGGCAGATCAATCCAGCCAAGGTAGTCGGAACCTGCGCCACTCTTGTTGTGAAGCTGTTCATGAGCCAATTTCACGGGAGCGGCAAAATAATCGATCTCTTGCTGGCTGAAGAAGGAAAGAGCTTTGGTGTAGTCAAAATTAATCTTCTTGGACATCGGTAATGGTAACCTCCTGTTTATCTCTTTAGATTTGACACCGTTTGTTACAACTTTATAATTAGGATACTTTAAATCGCCTTGACTGGCAAGGTCTTAAGGCACATCCCCGGCTTTAGAACCATGTTTTTGGAAGTTTCATGGAAGCGTTTGCCGTGTAATCATGGGAGCCTCTCCTGTGGAACAAGCCCGGGTGCCGTGATAGAATGTAGAAAAACATGGCTAAAGAATCTGAGCCGGGAACTACAGGTTCAATTTCTATAGTTATCTCAAAGAGCGAAGGTGGAAATGGAATGAAACAGATCGGCTTTATTGGACTCGGTACAATGGGAGCCCCCATGGCTTCCAACCTTCTGCGCGGCGGTTTTCAGGTTACGGTATATAATCGTACAGCCTCTAAATGCGAGCCTCTCGTTACAGAAGGCGCGTTGAGTGCATCTACTCCGCAGGACGCCGCAGAGGGTAAGGATGTTATTATGACCATGATCAGCAATGATGATTCGATCCGGGAAGTATTCTACGGCCAGGGCGGCATTCTGGAGGCCCTTAAACCGGGAGCCGTTATCATCGATTCCAGTACGATCTCACCCGGACTGGTGCGGGAAATCGCAGCAGCGGTGGAAGAACGCGGCGGAAAATTCCTCGATGCGCCTGTCACCGGCAGCAAACCAGCGGCTGTCGAAGGCACGCTGGTATTCATGGTTGGCGGCAGCGCAGAGGTGATTGAAGAACACCGCGATATCTTCGACACGCTTGGCCGCAAGCTGCTGCACATGGGTGACAACGGCAGCGGTGCCGTTGCCAAGCTCGCCCATAATGCCATGGTCGGGATTCATAATGTCGCCCTCGCTGAAGGCTTCTCTATCGCCGTGAAATCAGGCGTTCCTGCGGACAAATTCCTTGAGCTCGTCCAGAACGGTTCAGCCGGCAGCAAGCAGGCAGAGCTCAAAGGCCGCAAAATCATCGAAAATGACTTCAGCAACCAATTCTCACTCGCATTAATGCTGAAGGACTTGAAGCTCGCCTCCTCGCTCAGCGATCTCACAGGTGTGCCTTCACCGATGCTTGGCCTTGCCAAAAGTATGTTCCAAGCCGGATATACCCAAGGGTACGGTGATGAAGATCTCTCTGCTGTCGTCAAATGTTATGAAGAGTGGATCGGCCAGAAGATTGGCGCTGGCGCTAGCCAGGAGTAGAAATTTAATATAGCTGAATTTTCAGACGCAGCCGGAAGTACAGGCTGCGTCTGTTTTTGCTGTATGGCCGGGGTTGTCGCACCGCTCTCTGTGAGGCCGTTATTAACCTATTGTAAGGAATATCCATGCAGGAATCTGCCTGTCCATTGACGAATATTGATTGTGAAATTAAGTACATACCATTTCAAGGAGGAACCCCATGCTGAATATTCTTCCGGCTGACCCTTCAGATGCTCCGGTATTGGCTGAAATACAGAAAAGAACATTCGACGAAGATGCACTTAAGTATCGGAATAAAGCGGAAGACGGACCGCCAGGTTACGATTCCATTGCTTGGCAGGCAGAAATGATGAAGAAAGGCCATTATTTTAAGCTTCTTGCTGACGGCGTTATTATCGGCGGAATGATCGTATTCCCTGCTTCCGGGGAAGACGAATTCCTTCTCCTCCGGATCTTTATTGACCCCCTCCAGCAGAATCGCGGATTCGGACAGGAAGCATTTCATTTCCTCTTTGCCAGCTACCCAAGCGCAAAGAGATGGTCACTCGACACCCCTTCCTGGGCCATAAGAAATCATCACTTCTATAAGAAAATGGGATTCGTCCAGACCGGAGTAATCGGGTATCCTGACAGTCAAGACGCATTTTTTGAGTACGAGCGGATCAGCTCCAATGTAACAGCATAAATCATCCCTTAAACGATCCAATACGGCAAAAGTGGCGTGAGGTTCCCTATCATTTTTCCAGTGAAGACAAAAAAAGAAGCCCCGCCATAAACGCGGGACTTCCAGGTTAAAGCACTTATTGTTACAGAATCGGGTAAGAACAGCAATAATCAGTTAATCCGAATACTTCCAGTGCAAACTTGGAATTTCCGGGAACGTGGAACGTCTCCGCTCCTTTAATTTCCTTCCACACCTCTGTGCCGGGAAGCAGCACCTTCAGATCACCGGACAAAATTTCCATGGTCTCGGGACCATCCGTGCCGAATTCATACACACCAGGGAGCATAATGCCGAGTGTCACCTTAGTTCCGTCCTCCAAAATGACTGTACGGCTGGTAACTTTTCCATCGTAATAAATATTGGCTGCTTTTTGAATTGTCGCGTTGGTGAACTGACTCATGTGCTCATTCTCCCCCTTGTCCTTAATGCGTATATTATAGCAGGCCTTTTACGCGGCTGACTACATTTTCCACAGTGAAGCCATATTCTTTAATTACAGTATCGCCAGGTGCAGAAGCTCCGAAGGTTGTGATGCCCAGAATGTCGCCTTGGTCACCTGTGTAACGTTCCCAGCCGAAGGTTTGCGCCATTTCGATCGCCAGACGAGCTTTTACTTCAGGCAGAATGACGGAATCACGGTAGGCTTTATCCTGTTTCTCGAACAGATCCCAGCTCGGCAAGCTGATAACACGCACATCAATACCTTCTTCAGCAAGGGCTGCTTGTGCTTTTACAGCCAGCTGCACTTCAGAACCGGTAGCAATGATTTGTGCTTGCGGTGTGCCATTCTTGGAGTCGGAGACAACATATCCGCCGCGTTTGATATTATCGCGCACTCCTTCAACTGTGCCAGGCAGGATTGGCAGGTTCTGGCGGGTAAGCACCAGCGCTACCGGATTCGAGGTGTTCTCCACTGCGTAGGCCCAAGCCGCGGAAGTTTCGTTGGCATCCGCCGGACGAATCACAGTAAGACCAGGAATAATGCGCAGGGAAGCCAGTTGTTCAATCGGCTCATGGGTAGGACCGTCTTCGCCGACAGCAATACTGTCATGTGTCAGCACGTAGGTTACCGGCAGCTTCATGATCGAAGCCAGACGAACCGCAGGACGCAGGTAATCGGTGAATACGAAGAAGGTACCGCCGAATACTTTGAGACCGCTATGCAGTGCAATCCCGTTCATCGCTGCAGCCATACCGAACTCGCGTACGCCGAAGTAGATGTTGCGGCCGTCATAGGAGTCGGAAGTAAACTGTGTCAGGCCATTCAAATGTGTCATTGTCGAGCTCTCAAGGTCAGCGGAACCGCCCACCAATTGAGGAACACCGGCAGCAAGGGCGTTCAGTGCATTACCTGAAGCTACGCGGGTGGATACCGCTTTGTCTTCTGCTTTGAAGAATGGAAGCTTGGCATCCCAGCCTTCAGGCAGCTCGCCGCTGATTGCAGTTTCGAGCTGTGCTGCAAGCTCAGGGTAAGCCTTTTTGTAGGCAGCGAATTTTTCATCCCAAGCTTTGTTAGCCGCGATACCCTTTTCCTTCACTTCAGCAAAACGGGCGCGCACTTCGTCAGGTACATAGAAATCTTCTTCATATACCCATTTGTAGAAGTCTTTCGTAAGTTTCGCTTCGTCTGCACCGAGCGGGGAACCGTGAGTACCGCCATGGCCGCCTTTACCCTGTTTGTTCGGGCTTCCGTAGCCGATAACCGTCTTAACTTCGATTAGTGTCGGTTTGCTGCTGTCCGCTTGCGCTTCGGCAAGTGCTTTACCCAGCGCCGGAAGATCGTTGCCGTCTTCTACACGAAGAACCTGCCAGCCATACGCTTCAAAACGTTTAGCTACATTTTCGGAGAACGCAAGATTCAGCTTGCCGTCAAGGGAGATATCATTTGAATCGTACATTACAATCAATTTGCCCAGCTTGAGATGTCCTGCAAGCGATGCGGATTCGGAAGAAATTCCTTCCATCAAATCGCCGTCGCCACAGATTGCATACGTATAGTGGTCAATTACATTATGTTCATCTTTATTATAAGTAGCACCAAGCTGAGCTTCAGCCATAGCCATACCTACCGCCATACCGATACCTTGTCCAAGCGGACCCGTAGTAGCGTCAACACCGGCAGTGTGTCCGAATTCCGGATGGCCTGGTGTCAAGCTGCCCCATTGACGGAACTGCTTCAATTCTTCCATTGGCAGATCATATCCGCTGAGGTGCAGCAAGCTGTATAGCAGCATGGAGCCATGTCCTGCAGACAGTACAAAACGGTCACGGTTTACCCAAGTCGGGTGATCCGGGTTGTGGTTCATTGTTTTCGCGAACAGCTGGTAGCCCATTGGGGCTGAACCCATCGGCATTCCTGGATGTCCGGAATTGGCTTTTTCAATTGCATCGATTGCCAAAGTACGGATGGTTGTGATGGCCAGGTTATCCACCGTTGAATTTTCTTCTTTGTGGATCGCTTGTTCTTTTGCCTGTTCTGTCATTACAATAATCCTCCTCTAAATCAAGAATGTCATTTTGACTATTATTGTATCACTAATGTGGAAGCAATTCCAATTGTTTTTGTAAACTCTAGGTTTCAACAGCTTATATTTTGTATCTCCCAAACATCCTATACCTGATTTCCCCCAAAACAAATAATACTTGGATCTTGAAGCATGAATCCTAGCGGCTCTTATGTAAAAAAAATGCTATGCTAACTGGCGGTAGCATTCTGATAAGCGTTTAAGGTGAAGTTTTAACTTATGTCAACTTAGCCTTTGGTCCAGTTTTGAGTTAAGACTAAAGTTTGTTTTACAAAGCTGGATTATACAGTAAGATGAAGATACTTCAATTAACGGTTTAACCGGATGATACAATACTTCCAGAAGAAAGGAATTTCGAACATGACCGCAAATAGAGATATCTATATTGTGCTTACCGGGACGGGTACCGCCTTCAGCGGATTAATCAAATGGTTCACGAAAGCTGAGCTGAATCATGCTTCGATCGCCTTTGACAGTGAATTGCGCGAGGTATACAGCTTTGGAAGAAAAAAAATGTACAACCCGTTTGTTGCGGGGCTCATTCACGAGAACTTTATTGACCCCTTTTACAGCAGTGCGAATTGTGCAATCTATCAGCTCAGAGTCAGCAATACGGAATACGAGACGATGTACAACCATGTGCAGGGCATGATGCAGCATCAAGAGCGCTATAAATACCATCTCCTGGGCCTGATTGGAGTCCTGCTGAACATAAAAATAGACAGGGAGGACGCTTATTTTTGTTCCCATTTTGTCGCCTCCTTGTTTGAAGAAATTACGTTTCAGCCTGTAGATAAGCCCTCTTGCTTCGTGACGCCTGAAGATTTCGCCTCATCGCTGTGCGCTCATAAAATTTACAGCGGCAAACTGTCCTACTATATGCGCAGAACACAAAGATCTTACATAACCCAGGGAACGAAAAACGGATCTGCTGCTTCAACTGCCTCGCTAGGTTCAAGAATGTTAAGAGCAGCAGAAGAACGAGCCGAGGGAATCGTCTAACGATTATCCCTCCGCCCGTCCGGTTTTGTTTTATTTTATCCGGTGATTCTGAAAATATTCGGTCCATTCCCCCATGATAGTTACTGTCACAGTATCCGTTTTGGTATTAAACTCATTTTTAGCGGTAAAAGTGAACGCAACCGGACCATCCGGCAGCTTTTCAAAAGCGGGATCATACAGTTCGCCAGTCCACAGCGTTCTGTCGCTGTTCACCGGATTCAATTGAACCGTGTAGCCACCCGTCATGGTCACATCAACTGTATCTGGCATACCCGTGGTTTTTGCCTCAAGTACAAAACTCTCTCCCGCCCAAAAGATGTTGTAGCCCCGCGGACTCTCCGCATTCCCGCTCTTTTTTAAATTATAAGCTTGCCTATTCTTGTTCCACTCCCCTGTGTGCTGCACTCCGCCCTTGACCGTCAGCAGATTGACCATAAAATATTTACGTGGGGAAACGTTACTCCAGCCGAAGCCATCAAACACCTCTACCTCCACTGCATACTTCTGATTTTCTGCCAGGCTTCCTGCCGGGATCTCCCACTGCTTCGCACTTGAAGTCTGTTCCCCCGACTGTACAGTCACAGCCCCGGTCGTAAGATTTATGATTCGCACTTTATACCGCTGCTGCAGATCTCCATCTTCGTCCTGGTACTCCCACTTGATAATCGGGGTTAGCGTGTTGACTACCGTTGGACTTGCCTGACTGCTGCTGGTCGGGTACGTAATGTTCACCGTTGGCAGCCGATTGGCCACAGTGATGGACTGCGACAATTCCCGGTACAGCCCCAGGGAGTCTGTGACTACCTGTCGCAGCGTAAAAGTCCCGTTAGTGGTGAACTGCTTACTGAAATTGCTCTGCCCGCTGGCTAAGCTCTCGGTTCCGCCTGCCGGCTTCAAATAATACTTATGGCTGATGCTATCGCCCTTCACGATATCCGGATCTGTCGCCTTATCCTGTATATTCAAGACATCCGTCCGGTAGATCGGCACCAGGGCTGCATTACGTCCTGTGTCCGTCAGTAAGGTGAAGCCCGGTTGCGGCGGATTGTCGAGGATGAAGGCTTTCTCATTTGAAATTTCCGACCAGGAACCTTTGGAGTATGCTCGGCCGTACAGATAAAAGTATACGAACCGCTCAAAAGTCGGGTTCGGAATCTGATACTGCCGTAGCGTGCCGGTGGGATCATTGTTCTGAATGGTTTTAACTAATGATCCGTCCTTGTCATAAAACTCTAATAAATACTTCTCTTGCGCGTCGTTCTCCGGATCGGAGTATGTCCACTTCACTAGCGGATCTCCCAGCAGCTGCGCATCAATGATGGAAGGACTTGCTGCCGTCCCTACCGGAGTGGTGAGTGTCAGCGCTGGCGGCAGATTTGGAATAACACTGACCTCCAAGGTGGCGATATTGGACTTCGCCCCAATCTGGTCAATCGCCCAGTGCTCAAAACGGTAGGTACCTGTCTCTGGAAAACTCACCTCTACATTCGGGGTCGCATAGCTCTTCATTTGGCCGCTGCTGTCCGTAACATTCCAGTAATACCGAAGTGTGTGCTGATCCGCTGTATCTTCGTCTACGTCCCCTGAATTGAATGTAAGTGTGTCATCCTGATAAACTTGTGTCTTCCCGATAATCTTCGCTGTTGGAATATGATTCAGCACGGTGAACGCCCGGGAAACTGTTGAACTCAGCGATCCGTCAGATGCGGTTAGCTTCATCTCCCATCGATCCGAGATGGATTGTTTGGGCGAAAGACTGTTCGCGTTAATTAGATTTTGCATGACCACAGTCTGATTTCGATTGGTCCCTACAGCATAATACGGACCTTCACGGTTCGCTGTTTTCCAAACATAGGACAAGCTGTCACCGTCCTTGTCCGGATCTGGAGTCAAGTTTTCTAGGGCAATAACGGTATCCCGGTATACCTCCGAAGGCATATTGAAGTCAGCAATCGGGGGATGATTCATTACCGTCACGCTCTGGCTGTAAGGCTCAGACCATAATCCGCGGTTATCGCGTACTTTTAAGGTCAGTTGATAACTTCCTACTCCATTGCTGGCGATATTCGGCGGTGTGTTGGCTCCACCGGTATAGGACCATACCGTCTGTGAACCATTTTTCACGACGGACCATTGATAGGTATCCAGTGGGTCATTGTCGGGATCAAAGGATTTGTCGGTGACCGTGGTTGCCTTCCGGTAGGAAACGGTGCTCGGCTCTACGGTAAACAGTGCTACCGGAGGCAGGTTCCCCGCCGCTGTGCCAACCGTGCGTACACACCAGTCACTCCACACACCCAAAGCATTTTCTCCGTCTATGTCTCGTACCCGCAGGCGGATAACATAGTTTTCGGTAGATGATAACGTCCCTGAAGGAGTACCATCTTTCCATAGCTCTTCGTCACCTTTTTTATATTGCCACTGCCGCTGTGTTAACCCCTTATCCACTCTGGAGATATGATCGGAGTCAAAGGAACTGTCGGTGATCTGCAAAGCTCCTCCGACTAATTTAGCAGTGAATAAGGCAATCGGCTTGCGGTGTACCTGGAAGGAAAGCTTCGTAAAGTTGTCACTGCCCCACATACGGTATTCACTGAATCGATTATCCGCCGTTGGCGTATCCTTGGGCTGATAGGTAACGACATAGTAACCGGTGAATGGAAAGGAATCATACGGCGAATTCCTCCAGGCTCCGGAATCTGCAAGCAGGCCCATACTGTTGTCAAAATAATCGGGATTATGCTGGTATTTAAAACGCTCCGCGTATTTGGCATCTCCCTCATAATCGCTATATGATGTGCTGTTCTGGATTTGGCTATTAATAAGCACGAATGCACTACGTTTTAACCGTTGCCTCACTTTAAAGGACATCGAAGCAGAGGCTGAAGCATTTGAGGGATCGACCGCCTTCACAATTACCGTGTAGTCTCCTGGAGGTATCGCATCCTCCAGAACATCAATAGGGATCGAAAACGCTTTGGTATTATGTGCTTTGGGCACGATAATTTTCTTGTACAACACATTAGGGACTTCTACACTAACGGTAACATCATTATTATCCGCATCCTGTACATAGCCCTCCACATTAAGAAGACTTTTACCCGCATCATTTTGCAGCGTTTGGCCACCTGGTGTTGTGAGTGACAAAGTAGGCGTTGAGTTGACTACCAGATCAAAACTCATAACTTTCCTTATTCTAAAAGTTCTAGAATGATTGTAATCAGCTACATCATTCTGCAAGCTTACCTCAACTTCCATTTGTTTTGGTGGGTTGACGATTCGCTTTTGGACCCCCGGATATTCGGCTTCATATTCTTTGAAAGGATCATGACTATCATGTAGAATATCCACCATCGTATCTACTTCTCGTTCATTTTGCTCTGGTGGGTTTTTTTCCGGAAGATAATCTTGAGTGGTAGTAAAATGCATTTCATCCACTGGATTGTACCAAGGGTAATCCGGAAGATCATCTCTAATCCCCATATACATACCGAACTGAACCTTGTTTCCTATATACATATCTCTAGAAATATTTGTTCTCCTTGCCCGATACTGGGCGGGAAGAATTCTATAATTAAATTCTTTAGTGATTTTATTAAACGTTATATTTGTAATCGTGGTCTCAGATGCATCTAATATCAAAGTACCGTTTCTTATAATTCCGTATTCATCGTCGGAATAAGATAAAGTATCACTCCATGCGGGTATGATTACATCTGCATATTGGATAATATTTGTATCCAGGGCGTTCACTTTAGCTGTTCCCGGAAAAGCTTCCGGGAACACTGAAAGGACCATCAACCAGCAGAGCAGTACAGTTACGATCCGTTTTACCATGTCCAATCCCCTTCGGGTCCAAGATTCACTACCTCCACAATTTTCTCATCAATATGCTGATCCGATGAATCGGCATGTCTCCGATCGGCTTCTGTCACAAATTCATCAATGGTCGGTTGATTGAAGCTTTCATATGCAGTGTGCCGGATCTCATATCTACCCACATGCGAAAGTTCCAAATTTAGCCGGTGCTCATTTGCATCGCTGAATACCACCCAGGATTCGTCAGCAAAACTCTTATCGTTGTCCGAATCAAAACGGTACTCCCACACTCTACGGCTGATGATATCGCCGTCAGGCGAATAGGACAGATCATCCAGAGTGACTATCGCTTTGTTCCCCTTTTGCGGATCGCGGTAAACTCTCCCCGGTGTGGAGAAATACATGATCGGCGGATCATCCGGCACAATTTCAAAGGTGACTTCGTTCGTTGCGCTATACCCTAAAGTGTTCTCTACATAAATGGTAGCCTTATATAGCCCCGGCTCCCTAAACAGAACATCTTTTTGATATATACCATTTAAGCTGCCGCTATACTTGATTGCTGCATTACTGCCTCCAGCCCCGGCCACTGCAGAAATGGTGATTTTCGTTTTATCGGTTTTGATTGGATAATGTTTCGGGCTGGTACTCTTGTCGATCAGCGTCACCTTGCGATTCTGCTTCTTCGTCCCGCCGATCTCCAGGAGCGCCTCTGGAATCGGCTCAATGACACGGACGAAGGTACCCGCACTGTCGATCATCATGTCCTTGTCCACTACCGTAAGCCCGATGGAATTTTGCCCCACTCGTTCAGAGGGGTACCACAGGGTGGCCAAGTCTCCTTTTTGAGAATAGGACACGAAATTGGCTCCCTCTGATGCGAAATAATAGCCGTTAATGTCTCCATCCGGATCGTAAGATCCCGAACCGTTAGCAACAAGTTCATCCCCGGCTTTAACGATAGGGTTAGCAAAAATGGAAGCTACAGGAGGCCTACCCTTTGGAGTTGGCGGTTCTTCGATATTAGGAGGGAAGCTAACGGTGGGTTCGCCCTTATAAACTTCCACGGTAGCCTCTAACTTTTCGGAGAGAAAATCTTTCTTCCCCTCTTTCGTCTCTATCGGCTTGCTGAAGCGTACCGTAACCCGTAATTCATAAACCTGCTGATAATTATCTGTACTGTTTTCAACTTTCATCTTTGGGATCTTAAATTTACTAAATGCCTGACTGCTTGTTTTACTTTTCTCAAAACTTTTCTTGGTGTCTAACGTACTGGGGCTTTCCTTTTCCTGTGCATAAAACACCCATTCTGCGATGTTAGAGGAATTTTCATACCCTGAAAGTATTCCTTTTAGGGTCAAATTGACCGGCACATCCGCATTAGCATATTTGAATGGATTGGGATCGGGTTTGTTAACGACGACTAATCCGGTAAGGGATGGTCCTTCTTGAAGAGCATAATCAAAGGAGACATTGCCGACATAGCTGTATGTGGTTTGTTTGACTTTTCCCTCGAAGTAATAAGGGATCGTAACGTAATACAACCGGCCAATTACATTGGTACCATCGAAAGAAGCAGGAGGATCTTCCGGCCAAAAACTCCCAGAAGGTACAGAGTAGTGGACGGTATAAAACCTTTCATTTATTTTATCAATTGTTCCTGGGCTACCCTGGATCGTCCCCATATTTGTTTTAATGCTAGACGATTCGACGCTGCTGTAAGGAACAGTCTCTGTCCCATCAGTCGTATACCAAGTGGCGCTACTGGGATCTTTAGGTTCAGAATAAGTTGTTACCTCTGTTAAAGGCGGAACCTGAGAAGGAGGAGGATCACCTGCATTACGATTGTAAGTTTGTTGAACTTTAAGTAAAGGTTTATAATCATTGATCTGCCATCTTTTCCCGTCAGAATATCTCCAGATGGAGTTGCCTACATTAGAGAAGAATTTCTTGTTAAATGGACCGTCTTTACCTATAACATCTGTATTTTCAAATTTTTCGTTACCCTTAAGCGTTATTTTAATTTTCCCATTCTCCACAGAGATTGCACCGATTACTGCGTTATTACCGTTATATTTTAGTGTTCCTGTTTTAATAGAGGTGCTAGTTACTCCACTGGGAAGATCCAGAGTGAAGGTCTTTGCGCTGTTATTAGATCCTGTCAGTCCCATTTTTATTGGGATAGCCACTGATACGGATTTCGTATCAGCGGCTTTTGCGGAATGTGTTAAAAAAGGACACAACAACAATAAACAAAAGATAATAATAGATACTTTTTTCACTTTATTTCACCTGTGGAACTACATACTTAAATTCACTATTCTTTTTGTTGTCTACAGTAATAAGGAATACATCAAAAGAACCATCATAACTATATGCCTGATAGGTTGAGAGTTTTTGACTTGGCGCTAACTTCCAAGACCATAAAGCTTCTTTATTATTTACTAAATCGGCCTTTAGGGAAGGCATGGATTTATAGGCATCGTCTTCAAAGATCAACCGCCATTTATCACTCATATCCTTTGAAGATTGTTGCACAACAACCTTACTGTTATTTGCAATCGTCATTTTTGTCCAAATGAAATATTTCTTGTCTACTGAATAACCGTATTTCTTTATCAGAGCCTGAGCTGCTGCAGACTTCGTTTCCATGATCATGATCTTCTCCAGCGTATAGCTAAAACCCCCAGCCGTCACAGTCACCGGCAGTTCGATATCCTTTTTCAGACCATAATTTGAAAGGTTGTCCCTTACAACTGGAGCAACTGGAGCAGCTGTAGCTGCCGGTTTTGCGGCTGCTGCGTTTGTAACCACAACCTGCCCCAATACTCCGCTAAACAACATCGATCCTGCTAAAGCTGCTTTAATCATTGTCTTTTTCATTTTGAATTTCCCCTTATATTCATATTTAGTAAGGCATCTATTTACAGGATCGATAACTATACCTGTGGGAGACCTGGATAAGACATCAATAGTCTTATTCAAGTTAAGCTGTCAAATGGCCCTCCCTATCCAACGAATCTATCATCTCAAAACAGTTCGTTGATCTTGTACTTACCGATTACACTGTTGTCTCCGGATTTCTTGATTTGTACCACTCTTTACGGTTGAAATCCGGAGACAAAGGCGCTCGCTATCGCTCCTACAGTTCCAAAATCCCCCTCCTGCTTTAGTCTCTAGCCAGTTCTTTAGTTCAACTGATATAGCAGATATCCTGCATCTGACAAAATCACTCATTCAGCTTATACTCCTGCACCGCCGGTACAATAATGGCCTCCTGAACTTTAGCTCTGGTGACCAGCACCGGATGTTTGGTCTCAATAACAGCGATGACCGAGGGGCCTTGTATGTATTTGGCGATGCCATGAGCGCTGTCTTCGTAAAGGAACGGGAAATTCACTCCAGTCGATTCATCCACAATGTCGAACTTTACAATCTTCACCTGCGTCTGGAGCCTGCTGCCTGCCAGGGGGGAGAGGCCGCCATCGAGGCCCAGATTAATCTGAAGCGACTGCCGGAAGGTGGCGTAAGCTTCAGCAGGGTCGATGATCAGACGGCCTTGTGCCCGTGCGGCTTCATTCAGTTCCTGTGATGCATCGTGGACAGCCATATTGTTGGCATCCTTCAGCATACTGCGCAGCATGTCCCACTCCTGATTCTGGATCTGAAAAAACCAGGAATAAATAAAAATCAGCAGAACAAAGGCCAGCTTAATAATATAATCCATAAATTAGATTCATCCCTTAATCAGTCAAGATACTCACTCATGATCGATCCATGGCCATAATAACGTGTTGGTTGAGACATACCTGAGAAATTATAGGGAAACAGGTTCATCCGCGGTGCGGTCACATACACATCAAGCCGCTGTTTACGCTCCTGCACACTCGTCGTGCTGCTTGTGATTGCAATTGAAGCTTCAGGAAATCCAACTGCCTTCAGATTCGCAGTGACCTCACTTCGCAAGGAAGCCGTAACCATGCCCTCTGTTGCCGCTTTTTGCGTAATATAGGAGGTGTTGGCTTTGACCTGCAAGTCCAGCAAATAATCGATGTACGTAAAGATCGGCTGCAGGATGATGAATAAGACAAGCCACATAAACAAAGCGCGGAGGACGGTTGCCTTCAAACTTATCGCCCCCTTTTAATACTGCTCCACTTGCTTGGTATGTGTAATGATATCGTCCTGGCTTCCGCCAATGATGTCTGTTGCTGCCGCAATAAAGATCCCCGCAATCACAAAACCGATAGCCAGAAACATAGCAACTGAAATGGAGTCTTTTTTCATATCGTCTTAGCCCACTTGATGGGGTAAAATATCACCCAGAGCCATTTGCCCCGGCTGGGCAGGTTGAAGCATAGTTACACCAGGGATATCGGGTCTGTTATCATCCGCCTTAGAGACCACATCACGTACCAAAGGAACCAAAATGGCAATTACAATGGCAACACAGAGAAATCCGATAGCGATGAACAGTCCAGTAGAAATAGCGTCTTTTTTCATTGTTAATATCTCCCTTTTAATTGTATATTTTATAGTGATGCTTGAATATAACAAAAACCTCACTGAAACATCCCCACACCGTTAAAATTGCCCTTAATCAGCATGATGTACTGCATGGCCAGCGAGACGATCATCAGGAAAGTGGCAAGCGACGGGATCACGTTGATAATGGTGGAAACGTCGCCGATAAACGACCATTTTTTGAGATATTGATCGCTGGAGATTTTGGTAATGATCTTGCCTTGTTCCCGCAAATAGTTCGCCGCTTCCGTGTCATCATCCATCCCCTCCGTGGCCAGCAGGATTGAGCGGATATCGTTGATAAAAGCATGACCGTCTGGAAATTCACCGCAGAACCATTCGATTGCCCGCTCGTTCCCCTCATCGACTGCCCGTTCGGACAGCTCATATAAATCCTGGCGGATGTATTGGAAATGGCTGGCTGTTCCTGCACAGAAGGCACCAAACTGCATGTACCCCCGCTTGCGCAGCCGGTTGTTCTCGTAGAGGCGGATGAAGGAGATCAGTTCACCGTCTTTTTGAATCAGCGCTTTCTGATGCAGCCAAGTGAGCAGCCAGCCAAACGGCAGATAACGCAGCGGACTGGTGATGAGCAGAATCAGTAAAGCAATCAGCAAATCATAGATGGAAAAGGGAACTGAGCGGATGAAATCACCCGTCACCTGAACAGCTAAATAAATCAATGCCGCCGAATAACGAAACAGTGTGATTTTGCCTGCAGATATCGAGAGGCCGCTGCCATGCAGTAATTGCTGCAGCCGCTCATTTTGCACACGTTCCCCCAGCGCCTTCCACTTCACGCCTAACCGGTGAACATATCGTTCCTGCCTGCTGCTGCTGCTCACAAAGACCAACAGCGAGAGATATACAACACCAAGTATTGAGATTAATAGCAATAATCTATCCATAGTTCATCACCTTAGTGGTAGTCCAGTTTGGGTCTGGCGAGAATGGTACTAATGATGAAAGAAATAAAAAGCCCGGAGATAATGATCGTCAGAAAAATAATGCCGACTGAAGTTTCAAACTGCAGCTTAAAATAAACATCAGGCTTCAGCATGTAAATAAAAGTTCCGACAGAGGATACGAGCACTATCAGGTTGCCGTACAGCCCCAGGCTGATTGCATCCCTGCTCCCGGCTTTTACCGTCAGAATCGTCTCCCGCTGCTGCTCCATGGACTGATTCAGCATCATGAGCGAGCTTTTTAAATAACGGGTGCCTTCCTTCTCGCAATACAGCAGGTCTGACACGAATTCTACAGCGAAGGTTGTCCCGATCGCCCCGGAGAATCTGGCTGCTTCCTCATTCAGCTCACTTTCATTACTGTAATTAGCGAATGCCGCACCCAGTAACCGTAGGGGAGTCTTCAGCACATTATCTTCGGTCAGGAAATCAGACGTTCTGGACAAAATAGCATCTACCGATAAATGCGTGAATTTGGTAGCAATTTTGATGACATCAAGCAAATCGTAGCTTCCGCGCACTTTTCTCTGGGCATGGGTGTATCTCATCCGCAAATAGGGAACGCTCGCTGAGATTGCTGCCACAAATAACGGAAGGCGCCAAGCACCTTTAACCGGCAGCCGTTCATTGAAGCTGATCCCCTCCAAAAAAGGATTGCTGAAGCTCATCTGTCCCGGCAGCTCTTTTAACGTCAACAGACCGGACAAGAAAACCGCTGTGAACAGAAAGACCGTCCGCATGGAGAAACGCATGACACTGAGGCCAGGCTCATATTTCCGGTGTGAGAAATACAGCAGATCATCCAGATGCCGGTACAGCCACATTCTTTTTTTGATCCCGCTGACCTTTTTGCCGAAAAGACTGACCCTCAGGTTCATCCGATAGTCTATTTTTTGTCCGAACTCCCGCAAATGCCGATCCACAAGCGGCTTCACTAATAGCCAGATGCCCCAGACAACCAGCACATGAAGAGCAAAGCGGATTATATAAAAGATTAGCTCCACACTCTCCGCCCCCTCATTCGTTCAACACAATCCTCGATTTCAGGCTTTCCTTCAGCGGTCCTTCCATCGGTTTCATAGCGGCCAGATGCCCCAGCTCATGGAGAAGCAGACGTGTTGCCTGTGCATTTTTCTTTTTCATCTTGGTCATCAGGGCTGTTGTCAGCTTGTCATTATAGCTCCAGGCGGATTTCTTATCCTCCCAGCGCATCAGATCATTGGCAAACACCGAATTGCTGCCTTCTTCATAAAAAACCTCAGAAATCCGCGCCAGCCGCTTTTTCCCGTCCGGAACGCTTTCCAGAATAAACACCAGCTCACAGGACTTCAGCGCGGAGATCAGATGTCCCTTCAGACTGCCTCCGATCCGTGTGGACACGGCAAAAGCGCCCTGATAAGGAATATCCTCCGAATCCACCGTATGAAAGGTTCCCGTGATGCCGTCATAGCCCTTTTCCCCGCTCCACAGGTAAAACTCCCATTCGTTATAGCGCATCTCGGTCATATATAGGATATTGGGATCATGCCGCAGCGACTCCACCCCAACTTCCATCAGCTCTTCGTTGGCAGCCTGGATCGGAATGATCCGGTGACCTTTAATCTGGTACGGCAAAATCGACTCCGGATGTTTCTCGATCATCACCACTCCCATGCAGGAGGTGGAACCGAGCAGCTGCTCCCCGACAATCGTGTTGGCAAAAGTGGTTTTGCCCGAACCCACTGCCCCGGCAATAATCGTGTTGCGGAACGTGCCCGCTAACGCCCGGATCAGTTCAATTGCTTCGGCAGGAATACATTCCGTACCGGCCTGATCCTCCAGATCTAGAAACTCCACAACCTGGCGGCGCAGCGAGATGGTCGTAAAGCCGTCCCACACCCTTGGCGACACCCATATCGCGAGCCGGATGAACCGTCCGGGCCAGAGCGGATCATCCATTTTGAACTCTACCGAAGGATTGTCTTTGTTCAGCTTTTTGTTGGGATCACTTTTCAGCAGGGAGCGCTTCAACTGCTCGACCCGGTCAAGCGAAGGCATTTCATACGGGTAAGGCACAAATTTCCCGCGGTGGTTATAAAAAATTTGCTTACCGATCATCTGCAGCCCGGTAGATTCGCTGTACGCCCGGTCCGTGAACCAGCGGTAGGCTGGCCCAAAGCCCTTCCATTCGTGAAAAAGCGCTTCTGCCGCTGTCCGGTATGCCTCCGGCAGCTTGCCGGTGAACGGTGTTTTGCGCAAGTATTTCTCGATCTCGTTCATAAAAAAGCTAACCGCCTGCGGATCACCGATCAGCGCCTTTCCATTCAGCTCAAAATAGCTGTCATCCTCCCGCTCCAGTCCGGCGTTCATATCGTTTTTCATCTTTTGCAGGAAGCTATAAAAGTCCTCCTTGCCCGGCTTGCTGGTGCGAAGCAG
Source organism: Paenibacillus sp. FSL L8-0340 (assembly GCF_038593145.1). Taxonomy (NCBI): domain Bacteria; kingdom Bacillati; phylum Bacillota; class Bacilli; order Caryophanales; family Paenibacillaceae; genus Paenibacillus; species Paenibacillus sp. FSL L8-0340. The sequence continues at coordinate 1,418,931 of NZ_CP151967.1, read as the reverse complement.
ACTCTGCTTCAGCGAGAAGGGCCGATGGGAGTCCAGATAACTGTGCCGGTTATTCGGCTCAAGACCGGACGGACTATTGTCCCCCATATACGGACGAGGGTAAAGGTTACCTTGCGGCTTCCTGTGATCTTGCTTCTGGCCCCGCTTCTGTTCTGTTTGCCACATCTCTTCCCGGTATTCGATCATTGAAAAATCCCTCTCTTTCGGGCTTCCTGCGCCAGTCCAAGACTAACCAACAGGGAGTGGACCTTGTCGTCTACCTGCTGAAGCTCCTTTTTGCCAAGCGGCAGTGATTCCAGAAAAGGCTGATAATACGGCAGCTCAAGCAAAATCTCACTGCCGAACCGCAGCGCCAGATTCTTAGGCGAGGTCAGCTCTTCGACATTGCTGCGGTTTATAATCCACTGGAAGTCCTGCGGATAGAGGTCCATGTGTCCGGCCAGTTCCATCAGGGGCTGAAGGCGATATTCGTGTTTGGGATGGGTTACGATCATCCGGAGCACTGATTTCTGCATTCCTACGTACCACGCGGCACTTTCGGGAATGGAGCCAAAATCGGCAACCACCAGGTCTGCGTTCGCCCTAGCTTCCGTGAGCAAATATTCAATCTCCTCCTCCTGATAATCCTGTGCGCTTAAGTAATCGAAGTTGCCTGGCAAATAACTATATCCCTCCTGCTTAACCAACCCTGCGAAATCCTCGGGGTGGAGCATCTTGCCGGTAATACGCGGACGCAGCCTGTCCAGACTTACGGCCGTTTTGGGATCATAGCCTGGATCATACAAATCCAAACCGAGCAAAATCACACGCAGTCCTGCTGCCGCAATCCTCCTGGCGAACAGCTTGGCCACACTTGTACAGCCAATGCCCGGACCGGATCCAAAAAAGCCGACCAGATTTCCACGCTCCTCGTGTTCCTCCTCCAGAATGTACCGCAGCTTCTCTACCACCGCCGATGATGTTGAGCGGGGCGGAATGAAGAATATGCCAAGGCTCTCACACAACATATGTATAGACTGATAGCCGCGGACTCCCTTTTGCAGATACATATATAAAATAGTTGAACCCGGGTAACCTTGGCGAAGTCCGCTTAAGGCTGCAACAGGCACCTGATCGCTTGTTACCATCAGCATGTGCCCTTCGGCATGTTGGACTTCGGGCAATACACTTTGTGTGATGACCGTGAACCCGGCAAGCTTGATTTCGTTAATGGTTAGCTGATCCATACCGAGACTGAAAATTTTCAAGACTGCCTTCCTCCTTTCTACTCAACTCGTACAATCCATAGCTTCTTGCCTTGCTCCAAATATTGTCCCAGCAGCTCACCGTCGCTTTTCTTCAGCTTCAGTTCCGGCGCTGCAACCTTGCCCGTGGAAGTAAAGCGGTTGTTAATGTTGCCGTTCTCTGTATCCAGCACATCATTGTTATCCTCTGTACGGACATAGTTCACAGTGACACCGCTGAGGAAAACCTGACGGGCAGGCTCAGCCGGCTGGGCGGCCTCATTTCCTGAGTTGCTTGCCGATGAATCAGACATGACTCCTGCAGAGTACGCCGGACCTCCGGATGCATTGGCAGCAGTAGGAGGGGCTGCTTCGGATTTATCCGGCGGATCCCCTTCCACCAGATAGATATCCACCTTGTCTCTGCTGCGGAGCGATCCGTTGATTGCAAAGATGGCTTCCTTCGGAATAGGGAAAATCCCCTCATCCTGCTGCGGCTCCAAATCACTGACATCGACCAGCGATTCCGTCAGGATACTGCCGTCCATCAAATTCACATTAGTTATCTTGTGTTCCACCTGCCTGACTTCCGTAATAACCCCAGAGGGAATATCCTTGGTCTGGACAGAATCCAGGTAGAGATCTCCCACTTTCAGCTCATAATTTTTGGGTAAAAAACCACCCTCAGCCACCTTCACCTTAACTACTGTCTGTGACAGCACATACGGCTTGAAATAGAGATCATAGCCAAGCAGACCGCCGAAGCCAATGATCAATATAAGAAAGGCGAAGAAATAATTTCGTTTTAACAGATGTCCCCGCTGTGATCCCAAGCGATTTACCTCCTTTGAAATACGGTTATTTGCGCATGACAAAATGCACTTTGGCATACGTAGCCAAAATGCTGGTAAAATGCTTTTTTACCTGATTGAGAATAAGAAGATTATTAGATTATACATATGAGGTAGCAAATCTTGAGGCAACTGCGGGATAAAGTATCCCGGCTGGAGAAAGAATTCCGGTGAAAGTCCGGCCAACGCTGCCGTCAATGACAATAGCAATACAGTTTGAATTCCCATTGGGAAGGATTGGCAGGGATATTACAAGCTGGCTTTCACCGGATGAATTCAATTAATTAAATACTACGGTCTTATTGTGATGAACAAGGATTCTATCCTCAATATGCCATTTGACCGCACGGGCCAAAACAACCCGTTCGATGGTGCGTCCAATACGTTTCAGTTCATTCACATCATCGCTATGGGTGACCCGCTGCACATCCTGCTCAATAATCGGACCTCCGTCAAGCTCTTCGGTCACATAGTGGGCAGTAGCGCCGATGATCTTCACCCCGCGCTGATAGGCCTGGGCATAGGGTTTGCCACCCACAAATGCCGGCAGGAAGGAATGGTGGATATTGATGATCCGGTGCCGGTAATGCTCAATAAATGAAGGAGAGATAATCTGCATGTAGCGGGCCAGAATGATGACGTCAATATCATCGCCGATGACTTCCAGCTGGCGTTTCTCTGCTTGCTTCTTGGTATCCGCCGTAACCGGAATATGATGGAACGGAATACCGAAAGACTCAACGTACGACTGCATATCGGTATGGTTGCTGACAACAAGCGCAATATCGGCATCCAGATCGCCTGCCTGCCACTGCCAGAGCAGCTCTACCAGACAATGATCTTCTTTGGAGACGAAAATCGCCAGTTTCTTCTTATGGCTTACATTGAAAATTTGCCAGTCCATCTTGAACCGCTCGGCGACCCCTCCGAAGATGGACCGTACCTCTTCCAGACGTTCTTCCAGCTTTGGCAAGTCAAACTCCACTCTCATAAAGAACATTCCGCCATCCGGGTCCATTGTATATTGATCGGATTGCACGATATTAGCTCCGTGCTGGTATAGAAAATGCGATACAGCCGCAACAATCCCCGGTCCGTCGGGACAAGAAATGAGCATGCGCGCCCGGTTTGGAAATTGTCCGCCTGATGAATGATCTCTTTTCACATGTAATTCCATAATCCCCTGTCCATCCTCTCATCTACTTGCACAATCTGTAGTTTAGCTTAAGCGTTCACGAGAACTTGTCTGCCGGCCAGCCAGGCGATCAAACGCTGATTGATGGCTTCCTCGCTAAGCTGCGGGAACAATCCGGCAGAAGCGATATTATCATATAAACGTTCCAGCGGTTCACGCGGATCAGCCTTTTTGGCTTTGGCATCATTCTTCAGCAGCTCCCACACATCAAGCACATACTTGCGGGAATCGAGCTCCTGCTTGGCAAAGAAAGCATGCAGCTCTTCTACCTCCTGCAGGAATTCTGCTCCGAACCGTTCAGCCACATTGCCGCGCAGCAGAGCAATCTCCACCTCGTACATCGGGCGAAGTGTCTTGGCGTCCTTCCCGATCCAAGGGGTCTCCAGAATGAACGGCAAACCTGCCAGAGCTTCATGGTGAACCACATTGTTGATCGTTTCGAAGCCAATCCAGCCAGACCCAATCGGGGTATGACGGTCTTTTCCCGCTCCGCGCGGATTTTTACTGTCGTTAATGTGGACCACGCCAAGCCGTTTCAGGCCAATCACCTCATCGAACTTCCGCAGCACACCATCAAGATCGCCAACGATATCGTATCCGGCATCATGAATGTGACAGGTATCCAGACAAATAGACAGCCGCTCATTATGTACGACCTTGTCAATGATCGAGGCAATTTCCTCGAAGCTGCGGCCGATCTCTGTTCCTTTGCCGGCCATCGTCTCAAGAGCAATGTGTACTTCTGTCTCGTTCGTACCGCCAAGCACCTCGTTCAGGCCATCGGCAATCCGCTGAATGCCGTACCCGGCATCCTTGTCGGTATACGCTCCGGGATGCAATACAATGTGCTTGACCTCAAGTGCATGGGTACGGCGGATTTCTTCCTGCAGGAAATCAACCGCCAATTGATAGGTGTTTTCCTTGTAGGAGCCCAAATTGATAATATATGGAGCGTGAACGACGATTTCCTCGACTCCGTTAGTCTGCATAGCGAGCTTCCCTTCAGCAGGGTACATCGCTTCGATCGGCTTACGGCGTGTATTCTGCGGAGCTCCCGTATATATCATAAACGAGCTTGAACCATACTCATTTGCTTCATTGGCCGCGCTCAGGAGACCCTTGTCCGCGCAGGACACATGTGAACCTATTTTCAGCATGCCTTTTCCCTCTTTCCTTCACGAATTAACCCTTATTCTACCGTGATCGGGAAAATAAATCTAGGCAAGCTCCCGCGGACGTCTTTCGCTTCGCAAAACTGTGGAAATACGCTATACTTTAGAAGAGATTAAGGATTATGACAATCATCATTGTCAAAGGCGGTGTATGCATGTCTTTTAAATCAGACTTAAGCTTATTATCCGCAATACCAAGCAATTGGTTTATGAACTCTATCGCATTCTGGACTTTTCTGCTGCTGGGCTGCATGTGCATCGGCGGCTATTTCATGTTCCGCAAATTTTTGAAGGTGCTGCCCAAAGCCGACGGCAAGTCCAAGCTGGACTGGCAGAATTATTGGGTGGAGCGCAGCCGTCCGCTATGGAGCGACGAGTCGAAGGCTTTCCTGGATCAGCTTGTGCAGCCGGTGCCCGGACCTTTCCGTGATATTGCCAAACATTCCATTGCTGCAGAGATCGGTAAAATCGCGGTGGAGAGCAATGCTCCGGCAGTCACCCGCGAGCACTGTATCAAAGGTTACATTGTCGCTACCCCGCGGCGTGATAACCGGTTTCTTATCACCTTCCTTGAAAAGAACGGCATAGACTACTCACCTTACCGGCATTTAATCAAGTAACAATCCGCTTATCTCCTGCTGTAGCTATATCACTAACGTCTCTTCAGGACGTCCTGAAACGGAGATTGCCTTATGAAATACGTAATTTGCGGCGGCAGCGGCTTTATCGGAAGAGAGCTTACAGAATACTGGCTGCAGGCCAGACATCAAATCATCATCGTCGGCCGCAGGCTGCCCAAAACCCAAATAATACATCCGGGACTCAGTTACCTTACCTGGGACAGCCTTTCAGAGAATCCGGGTTCTGCTGAAGGTGCAGATGCACTGGTCAATCTGGCCGGAGCTTCGCTCAGCCAGCGCTGGAGTCCAAGCGGAAAGAAAGTTATTATGGAGTCCCGTCTTGAAACCGTTGCCGCAGCCGCCAAGCTGCTGAATGCGCTGCAGCATAAGCCCCCGGTGGTGATCCAGTCCTCCGCTGTTGCCATTTACGGAACATCGCTGGCCGACACTTTTGACGAAGCCTCACCGGTCCATGTAATGGACTTTCCGTCTGAGGTTGTCAAAACCTGGGAAGCAGCAGCGGATGAAGCGTATACAGGGGTTAGGCTGGTGAAACTGCGGACCGGAGTTGTGCTCGGCAACGAGAGCGGTGCATTTCCCAAGATGAAGCTGCCCTATGCTCTCTGCTTTGGCGGCAGAATGGGCAGCGGCAAGCAGTGGCTGTCCTGGATTCACCTTGCCGATATGTCCCGGCTGATCGATTTCTGCATCCAGACTCCCGGAGTAGAAGGCCCTGTCAACGCGACTGCCCCGAATCCCGTTACAAATGAGGCTTTCGGCAAAATGATCGGCAAAGTATATCATCGTCCGCATTGGTTCCCGCTTCCCGCGTTTTTATTAAAAGCAGCTGTAGGTGAACTGTCGGAAATTCTGCTGGAAGGCCAGCGCGTACTCCCTGCCAAAGCCATTCAGCATGGTTTCACGTTTACTTATCCGACCTTGCAGCCGGCTCTGGAACAGCTGAAATCAGAATAGATTATAGATATGCTATCAGCTTGCTTCTGCCAAGGTTAGAGCGAATGAAACGTATAGCAGCCTTTTACAATGGTAAAAACAGATCCTTCGTTCAGCGGGTACTCTTTATAAGGAATCATGGCTTCTCCCTGATACAAGGTGCCGTTCCTGGAGTCCAGATCCTTCAGGATGTACCCCTCAGCACTCTTGGAGATTTCAGCATGCACTCTCGATGCGCCTTCTGATTTCTCTACATATTGGGCTACCTCCGGCGAGCGGCCGATAATGAAGCTGGCGCGGTTCAGCTCAATGATTTCTGCGGGTCCGCTTTCATCCTCACCGCATCTTTCCAGATAAGGAGAGGCAGATAGCGGCTTTACCTCCGGCCTCATCTCTGAAAGATTTTCCCGGGAGAGCAGTGCCGTCGCAGCTACAGCCACCGGCGGCTTAATCCTGCTGCGCCCCTCCATCTCCACTTCAGTTCTTTGTATGCCCGCAGGAACACCAGCATTTGCAGCTGTAGACAGCTGCGGACTAGCTCTGACAGGAGCTTCAGTACGGACTGGAGTTACCGGATTTCTGCCAAAATCCCATTCCAGCTCCCGCTTGGACCTCCAGCTTTTGTCCGCAGCATCTACTTCGCTCTCTTCTTCCTCTTCTGGTTTGCTTCCTCCAAGCACAAGCCTTTCACTCCAGACCAACCAGCAGAATCCACCCAATACTAACGTTGCTATTGCGCAAACTGCCAGCCATAACGGCTTGGGACTATTTAGATAGAGGAACTTCCATAACAATGCGTCGGCCAAAACACCGCCGAGTACAACATAGGTTCTGTTAGCAGAGGACTGGGAAGAAGGACGATGCTCACTGCCCGCTTTATCCGGCTTTGTCTCCTCCTCCTCGTCCTTCCGCTTAAGTTTTGGCAAGTCATTGTTCCATGGAGGTTCATACTGCCGGGTATTGTCTGCAGGTTGTGCATTCTCGGTTACCCCATATACCGAACGCCTTGGCAAAGCGGATGGTTTACCTGCTTCATGTGCACTTGCCTTCTCCTGAATATGTCTCTCTGCAACTGACGGCACTGCTGCCTGGGATATATGAATTTCTGGCGGCAGCTCTGTATTATTCACAGGTCTAATCTCGGTCAGCAGCTCCGAGAGCAAATCCCTTAACCCTGCAGGAGTAAAATCTTCTCCTCCACAATATTGCAGCAGTCTCTGCACACCGCTTCCGGCAAGCTCTGTTACCGAAGCCATCATCACCATAATCAAAGACCTCAGACATTTTCCCGGCCTAGTGGTTACTGTAGGCTGCTGCAAAGGAATGCAGGTCAAGTAGACTCTTCCTCCGTTCAGCGGACCTTCTACAAAAATGTAATCCTCATGCAGCGCATATTGCTCCGCCCGCAACATGTACAGCCGGCCTTCCTCCATTCCCTGGGCAATTTGCAGCAGCAGCCCGAAAAAATCGTTCATGCTGAGCCTGTCGCTTTTCAGCAGATGGCTGAGCATTTTGCGGCGGGACAGGGAATATTCCAAGGTTACCTGCAAATCAATTTCTCTGAGCAGCAGCCGCAGGTGGTACGGAATGCCGCTGTTCATCAGCATCCGGGCCTGAACCATATTAAGCTCGCCCGCAGACAATCCATCCGGCTTGCCGAGCAGCATAGAGATACCGTCCTGCTGCACAAAATCGCGGATCAATCCGAACATCAAGCCTCACCTCCAATCTATAAGTAGAGATATGTACAAATGAACCCCGGAACTACAGCCAGCATAAAGGGAAACCTGAGCATTTCCTTGCCGTTCCCAGCCTTTAATATTTTCGGATTACGCAGCAGCAGAAATCCGGCAGTCCTGCTGACAATACCGCGAATCCGCCTTCCTGCCTCCCGTCTGCTCAAGACAATCATCCAGCCGATTACAGCACCGAATAAAATAGAATACATCATGACCTGCAGCGTGAACAGCACACCCGTCCATGCACCTATTCCTGCAAAAAGCTTAACGTCTCCAGCGCCGACAGCGCCTATAACATACAGGATCAACAGCAATGTAAATCCAACCCCCGCACCGCAGGCAGCAAGCAGCAATCCGTGCCAGCCGCTCATTATGCCTTGCACAAGCAGGCCTGTCGTCAGAGCAGAGACTGAAATCCAGTTTGGTATTCTCATCCACCGGATATCGGTTATTAATGCCGCCGTTAGAAACGGCAGACAACCCCAAAATGCCCATTCCGTCATACATAACATCCTTCTTCCGCCATGTTCATTTCACAACCGTAAATGCCGCCTCCAGGAATGTACCGTCATCCAGACGGACTACAAAAGGCCAGGAACCCGGTGTTGTATTCACGCCGATTTTCCATTCCCATTCGATATAACCGCCTTCATCAGCTTGCTTCCAGCCCAGATATTTGGCCGTGCTCTGGCCGCTTTTATAAAATATCGACAAGTTTGCCGAAGCATTTGGCGGAACTTTCACCCGGATCTTACCCTGATGATTTGCCACCCCCGGATTCGGCTTCGCCAGGACTACAATGGAATGCTGCTCTTCTCCGGCACCGCCGTCTCCATCTGCCCCTGTTTCTCCGGTATCGCCAATCCACAGCCGCTCCACCGCACTTGCCTCCAATACAATGCTCCGGTTCAGAAAGGGGACCTTCATCGGCAGCTCGTAGCTGACAACGAGACCAAAATAAGGTCGTGTGCCTTCCTTCAGCTCCGGAATAATGGCATTGGAGACATGAATCCGTTCATAATCCAGCCAGTCAGATGAGAGATAAGGCTTCATTATTGGCTTCAGCGCAAGATCCAGCACCGCCTGCGACGCCTCAGCCTGAAGCTCCTGAAGCGGGCCTTCACCCCGCTGTATCGCAGCGTTAACCCACTCGTTCAAGGGCTCAGGAAGGTCTGCGGCGAAGCTTTCACTCCATTGCTCAAGCGACAGGCGCGGGATACTCCAAGTCCCGGATGATAACGGGGACGTGCCTCCTGCTGCGCCAGCATTGATTTGCGCAGCTGCATCAGCTTCCCTTCCTATGCTTCCACCAGTGCTTCCTGCTGCAGCCGGCTGACCTGCCGTTCCGCTATCTGCTCCTTGTTCTCCCCCCCACTTCTGCGCAGCCAGTGCCGCCGGATACATGTGGGCCGATATCACCTTGACCGTATCAGAAGCTGTGCTCTGCAAGGCTGTAGAGTACAAGGTCATCTGCACGATAAAAATCAGGAACAGGACAAACAGCAAAAACATGGGGAGAACCATAGCCGCCTCAACAACCATGCTGCCTTCATCCCGCTGTCTGGTTTGGCTCCGCCATTGCTTCATTCTGCAACCTCCCGCTAATATGAAAAATCAGCCTTTACCCCTCTGTAATACAATCTGCCCTGAACATCCCCGGGAAGGCCGGCGCTGTAGTCCACCAGCTTCACTACGCCCGGCAAAAACCAAAGCGGCATCGCCATCTTAATCTCCGCCGAGGCATAGGTGAATTTCTCGGCCGGATTTATTCCGGTGTTCAGCCGGATCAAAGCGAGCATGCGGGAGAGCTGCACATCGCCCCCTCCATGCAGGAGCATGAACAACCGCAAATAATCACGGTAGGACAGCTTTGCAGGCATGTATTTGGACAGCGGGATTTCCCCTGCCCTGCATAGCAGCAGCATATCCTGAACAGCCTGCTCGATTCCGTACAGCAGCGCTGCAGCTAGAATCGCCAGCGGATTGCCGAGACGCGAACTTTCAATAAAGCCCTCCATAGTACGGATGGCCAGCCGCAGCGCAAAGATTTCACCGTACGCTGCCGCCACATTGCCCGCAGGGTTATGGAAGCCGTAGAGAATATATTCAAGCTCCTGGGCATGGGGATCAAGCTGGTCCGCAAGCGGCAGTGCGGCGGCACCTGCGGAGCCGGAAGCTACCGGAGTCAACTTTGAAAGATCGAAATGCGGAAAATACATTGCAGAATATTCTGTTCGGAACAGCCGGTCTCTGGCACCCTCCATAATGCTGCCCATTGCGGCATAAATATCGTCTGTCTTTGCCATTGAAGAACTTCCGGCTGCATAAGGATCCGATGTGTTCTGCGCATTCGAGGCTTCCTGGTCCGATCCACTGTTCAGCTGAATGTTGTCCTGATAATATTGGCTCAGCATCTGATAACGTTCCCGTGCTGCTCCGGCGCTGTCGCCAAGCTGACGAATCTGATCCAACAGCTTCATCGCATCGTTCAGCTTGGCTTTTGCCTGCCGTTCGATTTGCTTGCGCTCTCTGTCCGAAGTTCGGTGGGCTTCAATCCTCCTAGCTTCAGCAGCAATGATATCTCCATGTTCACCATAGTTCTGGTGGTAACTGCTGACGGCCTGTAAAGCGTTCAAAACTGCCGTATTCATGCTGCCAAAATCTGCATCCAGCCCCGTGGCTCCACTCAATGCGCCCGGCAACCCGGAAGCTGCCTGCTCCGCTGTCTGAGAGGCAGTTTCCTGAACATTTAAGTCATGCTCCATGGCGCTGACCTCTGCCGGTGCGAGAATAAGCGAATCCTCCTGCTCCCGCATTTTTTTTAGCGGCTCTGTGCTCAGTTCACCGGCACTTCCCGGTATGTCCCAATTCCGGGCACTATCTTCGGCACTACCCGCCCCGTTAGCTCTGGACTGTTCAAGTATGTACCTCATCTCTTCATTCAGCTCCCTGACTCTTTGCAGCGCATTCCCGGCATCAGCGATAAGACGGGTGTGCTCCGTACGAAAAAGAGTCAGTGCTGACGGAATCCTCGGAAGAAACTCCGTAGTTTCTCTTAAATACTCGCTGATCTGACTGCTGTATCTGGAATATTCATCCTCTTCACGGTAAAAATCCGCATAGTATTTGCCGACATAGTCGTCATACATCGCTGCAATGTCAGCCGCAGAAGTGATCTCCCCCAGAAAACGGTACTCAATATGGTCTCCCGGCGGATTCATAATCAGTTCTTGAAGGGATCTTACGCTTTCCGCAGCCTGCTTTCGCCGCTCCATCATAAGATCCAGTGCAGCCTCGCGTTCATCGTACAAGGGCTGCAGCTTGCCGAATAATTGGGTTGAGCGTGAAGCCTCACCCATAGCCGCCGAGAGCGGCTTAAACTTGCCGGCCAGCTCCAGGGCAAAATCAACCGGTGCTTTATACTTCATCTCCTCAGCAATCTGCCTTTGAAAAACATCGTAGCTTCCAAGAGGGCGACTCCAATTCAAGACCGAAGAATCCAGTCCTAAGGGCAATAAATTAAAAGCATCCCCCCGCCCGCTCTCGTATAGATTGTCGTTCAGCACCCCGGACAGCAGCTGATTGCCGTCACTCCCGCCAAAGGCGAACAGGCCATAGCTCTCGCGCAGCTGAATATCATAAGAAGACATTACCGAACGGACTGCGGCTCTCGCCAAACGTTCCTGCTGCACATTAACGGCGGCAATCCGTGCATAATCTATCAGCACAGCGGTGAACAGGAACACGAAGGCCAGTATCATAATCAGGAAAATAGAAACCGATCCCTCCGTTCCTTTCTTTCGCCACGAATTGAACGCTTTTCTTGGACTGCAGGCAGTACCTTTTCTACTCCTCATCCGCGCCCCTCCCTTGGCCTCTTTTGGGTTCCGAACTCTCCTTCACAGCACTCACACCGTTCACAAACGGGATCAGCGCAGCTTCTTCAGCATCTGGGACGCGTCTTTCTTTTCCATCCTTGTTCCGGTATTGCCACTCTCCGTGCCTCCCTTGAACTTCGCGCCATAATAACGCATCAGATCTACTGTTCGGATAAACTCAACAGGCTCTGAAACAACAGACTGGGCTTTCACTTGAGGGTTGGCCTCGTCCGCCAGCATCTCATCCAGCACGGGCAGATTCAGCATTTGCTTCAATTCCGCACTGATCTTCCGGCCGGTTAAACTGTAGGCATAATTCATCTGGCCACTTAAATTTGCAGGAACTATGCCGGAAGATTGCTGAAGCTTAATTACAGGCAAGGTACCAGTACCCTCGGCAGCATTCGGCAGCGTAACAGAAGCCCCGCCGTTCCCGGCGCTAAGCCCGAATAAAGAAGCTAGCAGTCCATCCTCGCCGATCCGCCAATACAGCGAGTCATACTCGCCAATAACAAATGATCCTTCCGTCTCTTTATGGCTGTTGTCCCAATTGTAGGCCGCACGTTCAGTAGCAGCGGAAGCGACCTGCAGCAGCATCGACTTCTGGTAACTGTAGAGGCAGAAGAATAGCAGCAGCATCGTAATACACATGATGATAGGCAGCAAAAGTGAAGCTTCGATAGTAAAGCTGCCTTCGTCATCCTGCAGATTCATGATTCGAATACTTCCTGGCTCTTGCTTCCTGCAGTGCTGATCAAGTCTTCTACCACTTTGACAATCTCCTTGCGGAACACCAAAACTACAGCGATCAGTACAGCGATAATCAGGATCATCTCCAGCGTGCCCAGCCCTTCCTCGTCCTTCCACAAGTTCTTAGCGCCTTCTGTTATGAATGTCATCATTCGTCTCATCCTCCTACATTTTCATCATCATAAATGCCGGTGTACCCACCAGAATGATTACAATTAAAAAGATAACCACCATCGGGAACACCAGCTTCGAGGAAGCCTGTTCCCCCCGTGTCCGGCTGATCGCCTTCCGCTTCTCCCAGAGCATCCGCGAAAGATCGCGCAGTGACAAGACAAAGTCGGCTCCGCCTCTGCGGTAATTCAGCAGGACCGTGGTTGTAAATAGCGATACCTCCTGTACGGCGCAGCGTTTGCTGAAATTCTCAAACGCCTGCTGAAAGGAGTAGCCGCTCTCCCACTCCCCAGTCATAATCGACAGCTCTTTATAGAGCGGATGGCTGTAATCTCCCTTCCGGCTCTCCACGCAGCGGATAATCGCCCGCTGCACATTCTCCCCGGCGCCGACCAGCAGGACAATACTATTCAGCAGCTCGGGCAGCTCCAGCATAATATTCTGCTCCCGCAGCCTTACCTTCTTGTGCAGATCACTGACCAGTGCAGCGGGTAGAATAACTGCCAGACCAGCCCCCAGGAGAATTCCCGCCTTCTCGCCGCTGAACAGTGTCAGCGCGCTTCCACCGATAAGCAGCAGCCAGCTGTAGCTGAACATTTCACCCATAAAGAGCAGCGTCCGTTCTGCGCTGTAGCGCATGCCGTAACTGCGCTGCAAGGATCGCTGAATTCGGAACATCACCGAAGGAATATGACTGCCAATTCCCCACCGCTCAATCAGCAGCAGGAAGGGCTCGCCCAATCCGCGCAGCCGCAGTCCATCCATAGGCAGACCGCGAAGCCCGGCATAACGGCTGCCGCATTTCAGGCGCAGGAATATCCATCCCAGCCCTAACATCAGAACGGCCGAACCGCACAGCCAAATCATGCTTTCACCTCCTTCACAGCGGGATATCCATAATCTTGGAGGTCCAGAGATAACACAGAAACAGCCCGCCCAGCGCCAGTGTGGAAATTGCAATTCCGGCACCTGTATACATTGGCTGCATGTAATCTCCGGCGGTCAGGCTCATGAACAGCACCATGGCAAGCGGGGAAGCCAGCAGCGCCTTCGCCTCGAATTTCTTCTGGGCAATGCTGACGGCAATGTCCTGCTGGATATCCAGCTTCTCCCCGATGATTGTGGAGGTGCGGCGCACAATCTCCACAAGGTCACCCCCTGTCCGCTTGCAGACAGAGAATACGTCAGCAAACCGTTCCACATCCTCCATGCCTGCCCGTCTGCTGAAATCCTGCAGCGCTTCTTCCACAGGCTGGCCATACTCCATCCGGGCACATATAATATTCAGTTCAAAGATCATATCGCTGCCCCCTTCCGGGTCAAGCATCCGCAGATCCTCTACGGCCTCGCGAAACGCATTCTCTACGGAACGTCCTGCGGACAGCGAAGAAGAGAGCGAAAATAAAGTCTGCTTGAATTGCAGGTTAAGCGCAGACCGGCGGCGCTGCCGCAGGTAGTCACGCAACAGCCGCGGTGCATAAGTTCCCCCCGGCACAAGCAGCAAAGACAGCAGCAGGTTATGGTAGAACAGGTACCCGATGCCGAACAGCAGGAGCCCGCCTGCCAGTATAGCCAGCATTTTCGACAAAGGCGTCAATACATAGACGGTATAATCCGGCAGTTGCGGATTGCCCCCGGTCTCAGCTTCCGCAGACGTCCCGCCCTTCTCTGCGGAGAGCCCCCTCCGCTTGCCCGGCGAAGAGACCGGCTTCTTCCCCAAATGAATCAGAAGACCACCTCCTTCTCAGTTCCCCTACTGTAATGCGATAACGGATAACTCTGTACTCCGGCCATTTTCAGCTTGCTGGAATGCAGCAGAGGATTCCCGCAAGGAACAAGGCCTCCCTCCACTGTCCCCTCACTTTCTCCCGTTTCTTGAAACGCATATAACGGATTCAGCGCCACCTCCCCATCCCGCAGCCCGATGACCTCAGAGATTTCCATCACCCGCCGCGAGCGGTCCCGCAGCCTGGAGAGATGGACAAAGATATCAATCGCAGAGCCGATTTGCTGGCGGACCACTGATACCGGCAAATCAGCTGCACTGAGCACCATCGTCTCCAGACGGCTGACCATATCCTGTGCGCTGTTGGAATGTCCTGTCGATAAGCTCCCAGAGTGGCCCGTGTTCATCGCCTGCAGCATATCCAGACACTCGGCCCCCCGCACCTCGCCGACCACGATACGGTTCGGACGCATCCGCAGGGAGGAACGGATCAGGTCGCGGATCGTGATCTCCCCGCGGCCTTCTGTATTGGCGTTGCGGGTCTCCAGCGAGACCAGATTCGGCACGGTGATAATCTGCAGCTCGGCGGAGTCCTCAATCGTGATCACCCGCTCCTGCGGCGGAATAAATTGAGACAAAGCATTCAGAAAGGTGGTCTTGCCGGAGCCTGTTCCCCCGCTTATAAAGATGTTGTATCCGGCAGCGACCAGAATCTGCAGCAGCTCCGCCGCTTCTCCGCTCAGCGCCCCACGGTGCACCAGCTCGCTCATCGACATCGGCGTTTCCGGAAATTTGCGGATCGTCATTGCCGGCCCTTTCAGGGCCACCGGCGGCAGTACGATATTGACGCGGGAACCATCCTTCAGCCGCGCATCCACAATCGGGGTGGAATCGTTGACCACCCGGTTCACACCGGAAACCACGGTCTGGATAATATCCTCCAGTCTGCTCCTGGACTCAAAAGCCAGCGGCAGGCGGCGGATCTGCCCTTCCTCTTCAATAAATATCTCCTCATGACTATTGATCATAATCTCGGTGATATTCGGGTTGTCCACCAGCGGCTGCAGCACATCCAGCCCCCGGAAGGAATCGAACAGCTTTTTGACCAGTTCATGCTTTTCCTGGGCAGTTAAATAACGCAGGCTGTCCATCTCCAGAATGATTCGTTCAATATAGCTGTTAAGCTCACGGTTTCCGACAGCCGAAGTGACATCAAGCCCTGCGCGTATGTCGCTGCGCAGCTTCCTGAACATGGCTTCATTCATGTAAGCTCCCGGTGAATACCCGCGGCAGCGCCGGCTCAATGATACCGGTGCAGAGCTGCTGCACCCCAGCCGTAAACTGCGGAGAATTCAAGCAGAGCTCCACATGATGCTGAAGTGCCCAGGAAGGGATAAAAGGAAGCGCACCATCTATTCTGATTTCTTCCCGCCCTGACCAGCCCGCGGCTGAATCCCCGGCAAAATTCATCACAAACCTGCTCTTGCCCGGCACCTCCGGCGGCAGACCGGAATGCGGATCTCCGCAATGCTCCAGCCACCTGAGCGTCTTATACATACTTGCCTCATCGCTCTTCAGCGCCCATAGCAGAATGCCGCACCGTTGCAGCACTGCCTGGGCCCGCTCTTCCTCAATGCTGCCTGTATCTACAATCACAACATCATAGCCAGCATCGCCGGCCAGCAGCTCCAATAAATCCAACGTATCCTGCCGGGTCATCTGCAGCATTTCCTTGAAATTACCGATCGGCCTGAAGGCGTCACAGCGGAGATTGTCATGCCTTACGGCGTATCTCCCAAGTTCAGGCTTGCCTGCATTTCCCTTGCTTCCCTCGCTGCCGTTTGCCTTAAGCTCGTACAACAGAAGTTCCAGCCCGGAAGCGTTCCCCTGGGGCATCCGCAGGAACAACCCGCTGCTGTCCACACTTTCCAGGTTTAGATAGAAAACAGATAGTCCGATCAGTCCAAGCTGCTTGGCCATATTGAGCGCAATCGTTGTTTTGCCGCTGCTGCCGCTGGCTGAAACTATCCCGAGCAGCAGCGTCTCCTCCTTGGCAGCCGAAGCTGTCCTCATGCGTTTCACATCGCCTAACCGGAGGATGGACTCCAGAAGCGAGGGCAGCGACTGATATTTCTCAATCACCATGCCCCCGGCCAGACTCCCTGCATTGCTGCCGGAATACTTCCCGGCCTCGCTTAGAACACCCCAAGGAACTGTATTTCTGCCTTCCACCAGCCAGGCCTCAACGAAAATGGGATCGCCTACAACGGCGTCCGGCAGTTCTTCTCCCTTCATGAATTCCATAAAGGTATCCAGCCGGCTGAAAGCTGTGATCCGCAGCATCTCCCCATACTCACTGTGATGCAGGTAATGCAGCAACGGCTCAATGTATTGACTCTCACGAACTGCCAGTACGATCCTCGCCGCCATGAAATCACTCTCCTTCCTGTAATGCTTACCTTTCAAAAAAGACAACAAAAAAGACAGCAAAAAAAGCACCGCCAATAACCGTGGTATACGGTTATTGAACGGTGCTTCCGTTACTATCCTTTAATTTACAGCTATAGTAGCATATATGCAGTAGAGCGGCAATATCTTTTTTTACGAATACCTCTTCTATACTCTAAATCCTGAGCCCGCACCATATCCTGAGTTGGATATTTACCGGATCATTCCTCTCCCCTATACTATTAGCCAGTCAGCTTTCAGCACGGCCAGATTACAACTAAAGGAGATCATTCAACATGAAATTAGTGCCCAGTTTACTCACAGCCCTCGTCTTATCCGGATCGATCAGCTTGTCAGCAGCCGCAGCAACCAAACCTATCACTGTACTCGTTGACCAGCAGAAGCTTAATTTGACCACTGCCGCCCCGATTCAGGATGGCAATTCCGTGCTCATCCCTATGCGGCCCATTTTTGAAAAGCTCGGCATGAAGCTGGTCTGGGATGCCAAGAGTAACACGATCACAGCCACCAAGGAAGGGCTCAGCATCAAGCTGCAGACCGGAAGCAAAAAAGCAACTATAAACGGAACCGTTAAACAGCTGGCCTCCGCACCCAAAACAATTGACAAAGTCACTTATGTTCCCCTGCGCTTTGTAAGCGAAGCCACCGGAAACAGTGTGGAGTGGAAAGCAGCTTCCAGAACTGTTGCAATTACAAGCAAGGAGAACACCGCTGATATCAAGGGAATCTCCGCATTATTTGATAAATATGTGACGTATTCCAATACGGATAATTATGACGGGTTCATGAGCCTTATTGATCCGGAATCCCCACTGGCAGCGATCGGTCCAGGAATCAAAGAGCAGTACGAGATCTTTGATACCAAGACTACCGTCCTCCAGATGGAAATTATTGATTCCAAAGAGAATGAAGCAACCGTACACACGATTGAACACTCCGAGAAGGTAAGCGGTCCCTTCATGCTGGATAGCCAAGCGGAGTATGTATACTCCCTCACCAGAAAAGCTGGCGGTTCTGCTTGGCAAATCAGCGGTATCCAAATCGCTGCGCTACAGTACATTCTTCCGGCAGATGTGCTGGAGGCTAAGATCACCGTACCCAAAACAGATGAAGATCAAATTAAAGCTGTGGTTCAGACCAATGTGGATTACTCCAACAAAGAGGATCTGGATGGGGTATTATCCACCATTGACGAAACTTCCCCTGCATACGGGCAAAGCAAAGAACTTTATACGCAAATGTTTAAAGCCTATGATTTAGCCATTACGCTTGACTCTTCTAAAATTATTGATTATACCGGGGATACTGCTGCGGTATATACTGTGCAGACGTCCAAGAAAGTAAAAGGTCCGGAGTTTCAGGACAGCCGGGCCGTATCGGTCAATATACTGAAAAAATCAGCAGACGGCAAATGGAAGCTTACGCAAACCTATATCCTCACGACGACAGCCCTTAATAAATAACTCATCTCCCCCCCCCAAACCGAATAGGGGTTTAAGCCAGCCCAAAAAGCAGTAAGGTGACATAGCCACCTGCTGCTTTTTTTGGGTTGTGCACATCGGCTGTGCACCTTACAGAAATCTCTTGCGGATTTCCGGTGTGGGAAGCAGACATTGCTCGTCACGCCCAAACCAGCGGTACCGGTTCCTCGCCACAAGCCTGTACAGGGCATCTCTCAGAGGCCGCGGCACAAGTATGAAGATATATGCGGCAGGCCACGGAAAACGCAAGCCACGGGCGATCCGCAGCACTGCAGCCGACTCTGTATAGCAGGTCCCGTTCTCCACCAGCACGACCGTATTCAGCTGGTCTGATCCAAGCCCGCCTGCACTCAGCATTCCGCTTGCTGTCTCACTCTGCAAGGGGGCGAACATAAATCTGGCCCTGGGATCGCGCGGAATAATAAACCGCACCAGCCCCTGACAAAGATGGCATACACCGTCGATCAGCACAATAGACTTACCGCCTGCCTTGTTTTGCTCTTCCTCCATCTTGCCGCACCCCCTCTTCATAGTATCTCCCCGGAAATAAACAAAAACGCGGGATAGCTCCCGCGCCTCATCATCCGTCCATTTAATTATTCAGCAATAGCCTTGCCGATCCACTCGTCGCCGAGCATTTGCCCTTCGAAATCAGCAGTGAAGGATTCCATACATTTGCAGATGAAATCTTTGCGGCAAACCGGACAGGGTGTCTTAAGCAGGCGGCTGATGTTCGTCATTTTCCATTCCGGAAACCGATGATAGAACGCGCGGCACTCCGTTCCGTCAGCAAGCTTGATAATGAACTCGTACAATCCTTCCTTATCATTGCTGCTGGCTTTGGTCACATTCGTAATATGCGGTCTGTAAGACATCTTCATCACCCATTATTTATATTTTTGGTACTTAGTAGCACACGTGCATAACAGATACTTAGACATATTAAAGAATTTTAGGGGTGATGTCAACCAAAGCCGCCCTTTAGACCGCTATTCCCGGCTGTTTCCTGCCTCACCGTCTCTATTTAGCCATTATTTCCAGAAATTCTTCTAAATACCGGCTCCCCGTTACAACACATTCAGTTCAACTTCGATGTTGCCCCGCGTAGCTTTGGAAGACGGACAGAACGCATGAGCCTTCTCTGCCAAATCCTCCGCCTGCGCACAGTCGATGCCGGGCAGCTTCACATCCATTCTTACAGCCAGTCTGAAACCGCCGTTGCATACCCTACATTTAAACAACAGAGATATTTTGAAACGAATATACAATGTTGTCACAATTCTGACGGGTTGCTTCTTACGATAAATAGTGTAAAATTAAATTGTGATAAATCGAAGTTCGGGAGGCGTTATTCATGAGTATTTATAATTTTGAAGCCAACACGCTGCGCGGGGAAGAAGAATCCCTGTCCAAGTACAAAGGTAAGGTGCTGCTTGTCGTGAACACAGCCAGCAAATGCGGATTCACCCCGCAATATAAGGGTCTCCAGGAAGTGTACGATAAATTCAAGGACCGTGGTTTTGAGGTGCTTGGTTTTCCGAGCAACCAGTTTGCCGGACAGGAGCCGGGTGAAAGCGAAGACATCGCCGAATTCTGCGAAATCAATTACGGAGTAACCTTCCCGATGTACGAGAAGGTTGACGTGAAGGGCGACGAAGCGCATCCGTTATTCAAATACCTGTCCAAGGAAGCGCCGGGCGTCCTGGGCTCAAAGAGCGTCAAGTGGAATTTCACCAAATTCCTGGTCGATCAGGAAGGCCGTGTCCTGAAGCGGTTCGCACCACAAACTACTCCGGACCAGATCGAAGCCGATATTGCCAAACTGCTGGACTAATCCTCCCCTATAATATGAAAAGATACTCTTCGCAAAAGCCCGCGGCTCCAGTGAAGAGTATCTTTGTGTTCGCTATACCACAATATTATGCTAATTGTCATTTCCATCATCCCTAATTATGGTATACAGAGAATATAGCACTCGATGTTTGAAACGCATCACCTTTTATTCCCCTGAAAGCAGGTTGGCTATGAAGCAGGATGTTTTGAAGCGGGTTTTCGATTATATCGAGGATCATCTGAATGAAGAGATCAGCCTCGACAACCTCGCCCGGAGGGGATATGTTTCTTTGATGCAGCTGTACCGGGAATTCTACTGCGTATCCGGCCATTCCATTAAAGACTATATCCGCAAAAGAAGAATCAGCAACGCATGCGCCCAGATCAAGAACTCCGGGTTATCCATTACCGAAATTGCGCTGGGCAACGGCTTTGACTCCCTGCCTTCCTTCTCCAAGGTCTTTAAAAAAATCGTCGGTCTTACGCCAATGGAATACAAACGGAGCAGCATGTTCTATACCTTCCTCCCCGGGCAGTTCCCCCTCCACTTGGCGGAGACAGCCATTAAGATCCAGTCCGGGCAACCGCTGCATGGCCTGACCGCCGTTTACCTCGCCGCAGGAGACACAGACATCGAACAGCAAGCCATCAACGCACTGAAACAAGCGGTCTTCACAGCCAAGCGTACGGGCATGAATTTTAGACTCTTCGGATTAACCCCTGTGCAGGTTGGGCGGTCCAGACAATCGTACAACATATTCATAGATACCCAGAATCACGAGTACTGGATTTCCGCCCTGGGGGAGACCGGTTATCACTCCATAGAGCCAGCTACGTTATGCGGCGGTGAGTTTGCCGTCTTATCCGTACCTTTTACCGGAAGCATCAACCAGGCCTGGGACTACCTTTACAGCCATTGGCTGGCCAAAAGCGTGTTCACCCTGGCAGGTGATCATTGCCGTGAGGAATTCATCATTCAAAAGACAGGGACCATCAAAGAGCTTCGTCTATCCCTGCCCATTATCCGCAAGCAAAGCAGCTACATCATTGAAGTAACCCCATTTGAGCAGCAGCACTATATCGTCGCCCATGCCGAAGGCAGTCATGCGGAAGAAGAAGCTTCGGCCAAGCTTTTATCGCAGATCAATCAACGTGGATTCCTTCCATCGTCGTTTTATGTGGAGATTACCAGCAATGGATATTTGTGCGGTGTCGAGCAGACAGAAACGGGCGAATTACCTGCCGAAGACGGTCTGAGTGTTGTTAACTTAGAAGCAGGGCTTTATGCGGTATTAACCGCAGACAGTTTCGGGGATTTCACAGGACTTGCGGATATTATGACCCGCTGGCTGGAGGAAAACTGCTGCTATAGGCGGGCCGGCAGCCCTTTTGCCCTCTATACCGTAAATGAAACCTATGAAGAGGTCTCCATGAAGGTGTGTATTGCTATTGGCAACATTCTGTTATAAACGGACAATCCATCGCTTCAGATCCCCTTTATAATGAAGAGGAAGAACAAATGAGCTAGGAGGAATTATGCATGACAGACCCGTTACGCCAGAGCAGCTATGATCGAACAACCGAGGGATACGCCCCTAAATTCAAACCGCGGGTAATCGAACTGATCCGCCAGCAGCTGGAAAAAGAAGCCCCTCAGCGCACCGACTCCATTGGCGGAGAAAAGCCTTATGTGCTAGATTTACCGGAGCTTCAAGTCATTGGCTGGCAGAACCTCAATCAAGCAGGCGAACCTTATGCCGATATTTGGGGACATGTCTTCGGGGAATTCGATATCGACAGCAAATTTGATTCCATTCTGTCAAAAGTCCAGAGCAGCGGCTGTTACCTGGGCATCTTCGAAGGCCGCGATTCGGTTCCCAAGCTGTGGGAGCAATCCGCCTGGGATACCGGCTATTTTTTAGGCGTTGAGGTAGGAGATCCCGGTACAGTTCCCGAAGGACTTGTGCATAAGGATTACCCCGCATCCAAATATGCCATTTTTATCGCCAAGGGTGTGCCGGCTGCTGCGTTTCAGAGCACATGGGATTATATCCATCAGGAATGGCTGCCATCAGGTGAATTCAAATTCAACGAAGCCGGTGTTTTCTTCATCAACTATACAGAGAAGTCAGGGCCTGACGACGAAAGATTCGAGGCCCATCTGTGCGTACCTGTGGTGGAAAAATAGCGGCGATCCGCGTTTGCATCCTACGAACGGCAACCAATGTAGTCCGGGTTTCCCGTCGTGTCACCTCCACTGGCCTGACGTTGTCTATCGCGTATATCTTTCCATGAAATAAGCTGAATCTTTTCGGTTTGCAGTAATCTGTGAATATCCTCATCCATAAATAACAGGTACTCGATCTCCCTTTTCTTCCAGTGTGGAGTAATTGCCCGCATTTCATAAGTATTCAGCGCAGGATGGATGACAACTTCGGTTATCCCTCCTCCCACACCTTTTATAGCTTCCATCATTTTAGCCTTAGCAATGTCATAGTCCTCCCCCTGCTCCAAGTGATAGGGAAGATTAATCAAGTCATCAATTAACAAGATCCCTCTTTTCCGTGCCGATTCAATCCTCTCCGTCATTAATTCCCTCATCGCTAAATCCAGAAATGATTGATTTACTATATTAACAGGCAGCTTAAAAGGCAACCGGTACTCCTGGCACAGATCAAATACAATCTCCAGAAAATCCCGGCCTCTCGACAATCCCAATAAACTGCCCTCATGACTGTCCAAGTGTGTCGGTTCAATCCCCAGCGTTAGAGCCATCTCGATCTGACTTCGGATTTCAGTTCGGATGGCTTCAGCAGTAGCCCGCTCTTCCACATGAGCTGCATGTTCCCAAAAATATCCTTTTGCAGTAATTAACGACTGTATCCTGGAACTCCTGGTAACTGGGCCCCACTTATAGGCCGGGAGACTCGAAGTAAGCGTAAGATGAATTCCCACATTAACATTGTGATGATTTTTGGCATACTCAGCAGCCTCTTTCGCCCAGGGCCCCGGCATCATAATCATGCTGGAATTAATTGCATCGGCTTGGTACAGGTTCATAATAGCCTCATTCATGGAATGGCACATTCCGAAATCGTCGGCGGTAACGATCAGGAACCGCTCATTGGAGTTGTGAATTTTATTCGGCACTCTTTTTCCCTCCATTGGGTCAGTCTATAAAACAAAACAAAAAAACCTGAAATCCCTTGAGTAACAAGGAATTTCAGGTTTCTTCATGTATGCGGTAGAGAGGACTCGAACCTCCACGGGTATACACCCACTACCCCCTCAAGATAGCGTGTCTGCCATTCCACCACTACCGCGCGGTGAGTATAACGTTAAATCAATGTTTGAGGCCAACATTCAATATTATAAATCCATTTCAGCAAAATGTAAAGACACCACTTTAAGAATTTTCTTCGTTTTCTTTAAGCCTGCGGTATCGGGCAAACTCGATATATTCCTTAATAAATTCTTGCTCATTCTGCGGCAATTCCTCACTTTGGCAATTCAATTGCCGTATTTGGCCAGAAAAATAATCCTCCCCGCCTTCGCGAAGAATCTCCGTTGTAGTTTTGCCCAGAATCAGCCAATCCAGACTCACATGAAAAAAAGCACCGATCTCGATCAGCTTATGTGTTCCGGGCGTCGACTTGCCCCGCTTCCAATCCCCCATGTTGCCGGTACTGATATTCAGCTGTTCGCAGAAGGACTTTTTTGTCAGTCCTTTTTGTTTGATCAAATATTCTATCCGTTCGTATATCGACGCCATCAGCAATCCGCCTTCCGCACTATTTAAATATACTTATTTACGTATTTTTTATTGTAAAATGACGTAAAAAAGTATATAATTAACTATTATTATTCCCATTCATTATATCACACGACTGGATAGTCGATAAGAGGTGAAGTGTTTTGAACAGTAAACGTCCTGTTACTCCTTTTGGCTGGGCAATCAAACAGCGGCTGACGGAAATGCACATGGATCAGAAGAAATTCTGCGAGCTGTACGGAATTCCGCCTTATCGCCTATCCAATCTGATTCACGGCACCCGCAGGGCCGAGCGCTACAGGCGCCAAGTCGCAGAGCTGCTTAACCTGCCTCCATCCTAGCTTTCCATCCTGCAAACTATCAAGGAGAGATAACCTTTGCCATTCAGCATATCCACTTCCCTCATCCGTTCCCTTAATGCTCTGCCGCATAATGCACTGGTTATCGACAGCCAGGGGATCATCCTGTTCACCAACGACTCCTGGAAGGAATACAACAACCACTATGGACTCTCCCCGCATGCCGATTGGATCGGCGCTGATGGTCTGGAGTTGTTCGAACAATCGATGTCGGTCCCTTCCCAGATCACTGCACTTAAGGAGGCGCTGCATCACATCCTTCGCGGCGAGTCTTTAATATCCAGTTCTGAGTTTATTCTACAGACTGCGGCCAAAGGCAGCAGAAGATTCCGTGTAGATGCCTTTCCGCTGATCCATGAGAATCCGGCAGCAAACCAGGCTATCATTCTCTCTCTGCAGGATGTTGGCCCTGTTGTCACAAGTCAGCCTGTTCAGCCTGTCCGAACGATCCAGCCGTTGCGTTTGCACCAGAAGAACGCCCAACCTCTTGTTCCTATCTGCGCCTCCTGCAAATCTATCCGCAACAGCAGCGAGGAGTGGGTGACCATTGAACGTTTCCTGCTGCAGCAGCTGTCTTTGCAATTCACCCATGATATTTGTCCGGATTGCATCCGTGAGCTGTACCCGAAATACGCCGCAGCTCTGAAGTGGTGATTCTTCCTGTGAATGCAAAGAAAAAAGCCCTTGAATATCAAGGACTTTCTCTCCTAAACATCGTATGCGGTAGAGAGGACTCGAACCTCCACGGGTATACACCCACTACCCCCTCAAGATAGCGTGTCTGCCATTCCACCACTACCGCATATATGACCCGTATGGGATTCGAACCCATGTTACCTCCGTGAAAGGGAGGTGTCTTAACCCCTTGACCAACGGGCCATGCTTGATAAGTTGTCTTTGTCACAACAAAAATGAGTATATCAAACCCAGGCTAATTTGACAAGAACTTTTCTCAAAAAAATAACGGACATTCACAGCTGCAGCAATCAGCCGTTCATCCCCGCTAAATCTCCGCCTTCCCGCAAAGACCCTCCAACTTTTCTGTATCGCCACACTCCTTGCACATTCAGTACCTGCGCCTGAACCTCTTACGGATTTACCTTTGTTTCGAAAGTTTGTGTGCCGGCAACGAATTTCAGAACGACAGCTGCTTTAACAGGGTCATGTGTTTCGTTGAGCGTGATTTTACCGGTAGCCAGCTGCAGATCTTTGGTCGCTGCCAAAGCATCTTTAATCTTGGCAGGATCGGCCTCACCTGCACGGGTAATGGCGTCAGCAACCAGCTTCAGGGAATCATAACCAAGAGCGGCCATCCCGTCCGGTACTGCGCCCCCATTGGCAGCTTTGTAGGCATCAACGAAGGATGTAACTTCAGTAGCGGTATCTTCCGCTGAGTAATGGTTGGACATATAAGTGTTGTCCAGAGCCTCTTTGCCGGCGATTTCAGCGAGTTGCGGAGAATCCCAGCCGTCGCCGCCGAGGAAGGGAACTGTAATGCCCATCTCGCGGGCTTGCTTTACGATTTTGCCGACTTCTTCATAGTAGCCCGGCAGATAGATTACATCCGGGTTTTGCTCTTTGATCCGTGTCAGTACGGCTTTGAAGTCGGAGTCTTTTTGCTGATAGGATTCCTGGCTCAGTACCTCTCCGCCCTTTTCCTTGAAGGTTTCTTCAAAGAACTTTTGCAGACCTTTGGAATAGTCACTCGACGTGTCTGTGTAAATTACAGCTGTTTTAGCTTTTAGCGAATCTACGGCAAAGTTAGCCATAACTTCTCCTTGGAAAGGATCGATAAAGGCCGTGCGAAACACCCATTCGTTTACTTTGCCACTGCGCTCATCCACCGTCACTTTAGGGTTGGTGGCACCTACAGATACCAGAGGTATTTTCTTCTCCGTAGCCACCGGGACGATCCCCAGCGTGTTGGTCGAGGTCGAAGCACCGATGATGGTAACAACCTTATCATTGGTAATCAGTTTTTGCGCCGCTTGCGTGGCTTCCTCGGATTTCGAGGCGTTATCGGCTACGATTAATTCCAGTTTCTTGCCGAGTATGCCGCCTGCGTCATTGATCTGCTGTACCGCCAGCTTCGCGCCTTTGGATACGGAATCGCCGAAAGAGGCCTGGCCGCCCGTGAGCTCAAGGTTCGCGCCGATTTTGATAGTGTCCCCGCCAGAGTTGCCGCCGCTTGCAGAGTTTCCGCTGTTCTCTGTGTTGTCGTTGCCGCAGCCCGATGCCAATACTGCAATCAGTACTGTTGACAAAATAATGGCCCCAATTTTCTTCATAGTTTCTCCCAGCCTCCCGGATAATAGAATTGTATATATGTTGTTTCTATGATGCCCTTAGTGAGGCTAACCTCTTAGTGCCCGAGATAGGCCATTTTGATTTCTTCGGAATCTGCCAATTCCTTGGCATCCCCTTCAAGAACAACCCTGCCCGTTTCCAGCACGTAGGCGCGGTGGGCGATTTTGAGCGCCTGATGCGCATTTTGCTCCACCAGCAGCACAGTAGTTCCGGCTTCGTTCACATCTTTAATAATCTTGAAAATATCCTGTACCAGCAGCGGCGCAAGCCCCATGGACGGCTCATCCAGCAGCAGCAGCTGGGGATGCCCCATAATGGCCCGCCCCATGGCAAGCATCTGCTGTTCGCCACCGGACAAAGTACCTGCCTGCTGCTTCTTGCGTTCCCGAAGCCTCGGAAAGATGTCGTACACCTTCTCGAAATCAGCCGCCAGACCTCCGGGTTCCTGCAGGTAAGCGCCAAGCTCAAGGTTCTCTTCAACGGACATATTGGCGAACACGCGGCGTCCTTCAGGACAATGGATCAGGCCCTGTTTGACGATCGCCTGAACACTCTGGCTGGTTATTGATTTATCCAGAAATTCAATGCTGCCTGTTTTGGGTTTAAGCAGACCTGACAGAGTCTTCAGGAGCGTCGACTTGCCTGCACCATTGGCTCCGATCAGTGTTACAATTTCCCCTTGCCCGACATGGATGCTAAGATCCTTCAAAGCGTGAATGGCTCCATAATAAACATTGATCCCCTGTACTTTAAGCATTGCCATTACGCCTCCTGTCCCAAATACGCTTCGATAACCTTGGGATTATTCCGAATCTCCGCCGGAGTTCCGTCAGCAATCAGTATCCCGCGATCCAAGACATAAATCCGGTTGCAGACGCCCATAACAAGCGACATGTCATGCTCGATCAGCAGAATGGTGAGGTCAAATTCCTCGCGGATCCAGGCAATCAGATTCATTAAGTCCCGCGTCTCATTCGGGTTCATACCCGCTGCCGGTTCATCCAGCAGCAGCAGCTTCGGCCCGGCCGCCAGCGCCCGGGCAATTTCCAGACGCCGCTGGTTACCATAGCTGAGATTGCTGGCAACCTCTTCATTCTGGTCCGCGAGATTGAATATTTTGAGAATATCCATCGCCTTCCGTGTAATTTCGTCCTCTCCCTTGAAATGCTTCGGCAGCCGCAGCATGGAGGTGAACAAGGAATGTCTGGCATGCTGGTGAAAGGCGATTTTGACATTCTCCAATACTGTCATGGCCGTAAACAGCCGGATATTCTGGAAGGTGCGCGCAGCGCCCTTATGGTTGATCTTGTAGGGCTTCATCCCGCCAATGGATTCATGGTTAAGAAGAATGCTGCCTGTAGAGGGCGGGTATACGCCGGTTAACAGGTTGAAAAGCGTCGTTTTGCCGGCACCATTCGGCCCAATCAGACCGATCAGTTCACCTTTGTTAATGTGAAGCGAAACTTCACTGAGCGCCTTAAGCCCTCCAAAGGAACGGCTGGCCTCTTTAACGTCAAGAAGCACTGCTGCCTGTGATGCTGTCATCTGCCTTCACCTCCTTTTTGCCAAGCTTGCCGAATGAAAATTTCGTTGTACCCAGCAGCCCGCTTGGACGGAATATCATCATCAGGATCAGAACGATCGAATAAATAATCATCCGCCATTCCGGGAATTCACGCAGATAGGTGTAGAGCAAGGTAACGAAGACAGCACCCACAATGGAGCCGGCTGTACTGCCGAGTCCTCCGAGAACAACCATAACGATAATCTCGAACGATTTCAGAAAGTTAAAGCTGCCCGGAGTAATCACGTAGAACGTATGCGCAGACAATCCGCCCGCTATACCGGCGAACAATGCACCGATTGTAAAGGCAATAATCTTATAACGCGTCGTGTTAATCCCCATCGCCTCTGCGGCGATTTCATTCTCGCGGATGGCAAGGCAGGCCCGGCCATGTGTGGATCTTATAAAGTTATTGATCATAACCACTGTAATTAAGGTAAAGAGAAATAGCAGGGTCCAGGTCGTTTTGGCAGGGATGCCGCTGAGCCCGGAGGCACCGCCGACGAATTCCGTGTTCAGCATGATGATCCGGATAATCTCGCCGAACCCCAGTGTGGCGATGGCCAGATAGTCACCATTCAGCCGGAGGGTAGGCATTCCGATCAGGACCCCAAACACGGCAGCGAGCAAACCGCCGGCAATAATCGCCGGAACGAATGGAACGTTATAATCCAGTGTCAGAATCGCCGAAGTGTACGCACCTACAGACATAAAACCTGCATGACCGATGGAGAATTGTCCGGTAATCCCGGTAATGAGGTTAAGCGATACCGCCAGCATGATGTTGACACCGATCAAGAGAAGCATCGACCTTGTAACATCACTGAATATTCCCGTTGTTAGAAGAACTTGAACGACTCCATAAAACGCCAGGGCAACAATAATGCCCATCCAGAATTTTTTACTTGTCATCTTCACGCCGGTTCCCTCCTACACTTTCTCCCGGACATTCTTGCCGAACAGCCCGGATGGTTTAAAGATAAGGATCAGGATCAGTACTGCAAAAGCTACTCCATCACGCCAGGAGGAAAATCCGAGCGAAGAAATCTCCGTCTCTACCGTTCCCAGCAGCAATCCGCCAACAAGCGCCCCGGGAATACTTCCTATGCCTCCAAGCACTGCGGCTACAAATGCTTTAAGCCCCGGCATAACGCCCATTAGCGGATCGACAGAGTTGTAAGTCATGCCGAAAATCACTCCGGCAGCAGCGGCCAGCGCAGAACCGATAGCAAAGGTTGCCGAGATGGTGCGGTCTACGTTGATCCCCATCAAACGGGCCGCCTCCACATCGAACGATACCGCCCGCATCGCTTTACCGGTTTTGGTGTAACGTACGATATATTGCAAGAGAATCATAAGAATTATGGTTGTTAGAAGAATCATGACTTGATTGGATTCCACTTGAATGGATGTGCCGAACAACTGGTACTGTTTCTTATCCATTATGTCCGGGAAGCCTTTGGCCTGAGGCCCAAGAATAAGCACTCCGGTGTATTCCAGCAGGAACGATACGCCAATGGCCGTAATAAGTGCGGCTATCCGGGTCGATTTACGCAGCGGCTTGTAGGCGAAGCGTTCAATCGTGATGCCCAGCAGTGCGCTGATGGTCATCGAAATCATAAGTGACAAGATCAACACAAGCACAGGAGGGAGCCCTGCGTTCGCCAAGTATTTTGCGCTGTACAGTCCGATAAACGAACCGACCATAAACACATCCCCATGCGCAAAATTGATCAGCTTAATAATTCCGTACACCATGGTGTAACCAAGGGCGATTAGAGCGTAAATACTGCCTACGGAAATCCCGTTAATTAACTGCTGGATGAAGTACTCCATCGCCATCCCCTTCTCTCCATAATAATCAAAATTCTCCTTTCTACGCCTTACATTCTGTCCAATCCCTCAAGATGTCATTTATATTAACATACAGTTATTTCTCCGTCACTAATATATGAGTGGTTTTAATATAATTTTCGAAATTAAACGTTAGATTTATTGACGTAATGAGTTAGTTATACGAAGTGTTTCATGCATTATTCGCAAAAAACGATGAAAAACGGAGTAAAGCAGAGGATTTTAAAGGTCGTTTGTTTTTATATATATTTCCTTTTCTGTTACAATTCTTTGTTTTTCCGTAAAAAATATAACATTTGTCTCTTTACAGCTTCAATCCTTCAATTTATTAAAGAGGTAACGGGTTGCAACAGTAGTCCAGCTGAAAAAGTATGAGATACAGCACCAAAAAAAGAGCCCCGCTCGGGAGCTCTTACTGTCTGAAAGTATCAATACGGAGAGAGAGGGATTCGAACCCTCGCACCGCTTACGCAGTCTAACCCCTTAGCAGAGGGTCCCCTTATAGCCACTTGGGTATCTCTCCAAGTAAATGGCTCCCCGAACAGGACTCGAACCTGTGACAACTCGATTAACAGTCGAGTGCTCTACCAACTGAGCTATCAGGGAACATTACATGAACAAGGATTAATTTATCATGATTTCGTGATCTAGTCAAGCGGACAAAAGCCACTCTGAGATCGTTTACAATCAGCTCATGTATCTGACGGGCCCAACACTATACACGAAGCTTAGATTTAGGCATCAACCTGAATCCATTCTCCATCCAGCGGAAGGTCAACACGGTCCAGCAGCCCCTCCTGCTGCAAGCGTGCTTTAAGCAAGTCACGTGTAACCAGGCAATGATTAATGGCATCCATATGGACGGCGATGACGGATGTTTCAGGGGCATAATGGCATAAATCAACGACATCCTGATCATTCATTGTAATATGCCCTCCCGTTATAAACCGTGCGCCTCCGGCATTGACAATGACCGCTTCCGGACTATACTCGTCCAAGGCTTGTTTGACCTCCGGACACCAGATGGTGTCTCCGGCCAGATACAGTACAGGCTCACCTTCAGCCTGAAAGACAAAACCGGATACCTTGCCCATCCACTCTCCGATCTCTCCTGTTCCATGCCGGCCTGCGGTTCGTGTCAGGGTCACCCCACGGAACGTTAATGCAGTGTTGTCTTCTACCACGGTGATATTGCCGAACCCTTGGGCAGCGATAGTCTCCTGATCCCCATCCTGGCATAACAGCGGGATCTCATGCGGCAAAAGTGACACCGCCGCCGCATCCCAGTGATCCTGATGCAGATGTGTAACCAGCACAGCATCCGGTGAAAGCCACTGCTGAACCGGGCCCGGCAAAGAAACGAGCGGATTTCTGCGGTCATTCTCCGTATTCACAATCGGCGGATTGGCTCCCTGTTCGCTGAGCATCGGGTCGATCAGGAAGGTAACACCGCCGTATTCCAGCCATAAGGCCGCATTGCGGATCAATTGAATTTTCATTCTAAACACCTCTTCTTTCCAGCTGTCTTCTGCTACAATTAATTATAAATGGACCTGCGTGCGGAATACATTGTGCCGTGAAAGAGATTGGCCTGTTCTATTTTCATCTGGAAAGGAATTTAACTTATGACCCCCTACCTCATCGACGATACGGATTACCGCATCCTTCAATATCTTATAGAAGACTCCACGCTCAGCCACAAGGACATCGGAGAATATGTTCATATGACGGGGCAGGCGGTAGGCGCACGAATCCGCAGAATGCGGGAACTGGAGATTATCGAACGTTATACCGTCCGCTGGAATCCGCTCAAAATCGGACAAAGCATCCACGCCTTTATCACCGTGTTCTTAAGCTCCAACGCCGCCCATCCACCCTTTCAAAAGTTCGCCCAAAACCACAGCAGCGTAGTGGAACTGCACCGGGTCAGCGGGGAAGGCTGCTACTGGATGCGCGTTCGTACCGGGGATCAGGCGGAGCTGAATGGTTTTCTCGACGAACTGCTGGAGTATGGCAATTATCGGATTAATCTGGGCATGAAACAGCTCAAATAAACCGCAGATATCACCAGGTGGACAGCAGAATAGATGAGCAGCAGAATAGGTGAATAGCAAAAACAGCTGATTGGCAATAACGCCAAATAGCTGTTTTTTGCTGCATATTTTTCGAGAAATACCAGCCGCCCTCCGCTGAACATCAATTGAGTGACT
Organism: Paenibacillus sp. FSL L8-0340; assembly: GCF_038593145.1. NCBI lineage: Bacteria > Bacillati > Bacillota > Bacilli > Caryophanales > Paenibacillaceae > Paenibacillus > Paenibacillus sp. FSL L8-0340. The sequence goes on along the minus strand of NZ_CP151967.1, from coordinate 1,386,803 downwards.
CTGTGAAAGGTCTCTACCTCAATCTGCTGTATTCTATACAATAGATTTGCCTCTCGCCGTCTAATCGGCGTTCTGCTGTATTCTGTGCAATAGAATTTGCCCAGTCCCCCTGACTTTTTGCAGTAGAAAGCCTCTGGGCTCCCGTTATAACGAGGCTGTTATCCCTGTTCTGAGCTAGCCTCCAGCACACTACCGGAACATTGACAAAACACCTGCCGCGCAGGATAGTTAACTCATCCACCCGCTGCTTCGGCGACGGAACCACTCATTATCATTATTGGAGGCCAGCATGAATCATAAAATTGATCCGCCCAAAATCGCCGACCCGCTCTCTCTGCCAGTGCAGCAAGTGTTCTCCCTGGAGTCCAAGGAGGAGTTCAGCCTCTGCGCCATCAGCGATACCTTCATTGAATACCAGGAAGCGTCCAAGGTATCCTTCGATAAAGTGCTGTTCAAAAATGTCACGATTACCGAGTCCACACTCCGTGCTGTCGAGCTGACGGATGTGATCTTTGAAAACTGCGATCTGTCCAACGTCGATTTTAGCGAAGCCTTCATTCACCGGACTGAGTTCAAGCTGTGTAAAATGATCGGAACCGACTTTACCCGAGCAAGATTCCAGAATGTCCGTGTGACGGACTGCATAGGCGACTTCGCCAGCTTCCGGTTAGGAAACTTCAAACAAACGGCCTTCGAGAACAGTTCACTGAACAGCGCCGACTTCTATCAATCCAGCTTCAATAAAATGTCGTTCTCAGTCTGCAAAATCGATCAGGCGGTAATGGCAGGCTCCAAATTAAGAGATATCGACTTAAGCGACTGCGAATTCAGCGGCCTGAATGTGGATATTGAAGATCTGCCAGGCTGTATTATTTCCGCAGATCAGGCGGCTTCTTTTGCCGGGCTGCTGGGCCTCGTCATTAAGTAGACTGGCCATTACCTGCTTCTAGTGCTATCAGCTTCAACTTACCGGCACATTTGCCGCAGCGGTAGCGCTTCGGGTCAGCCTTGCGCTTGCGCGGATATTCCATGGCACAATCGGTGCACACGAGCTTATAACGGTAAGGCTGCGGCTTACGGGCCTTGGCCCCCGGCAGCGCTCCGCAGTAACGGCTTCCGCCGACCTGGGCCAGCAGGCTTTTGAAATCGGCATCCCGGTGCATATATCCCCGCTTCGCCAGATGTAGATGGTAGTGGCAGAGCTCGTGCTTGATGATCTTCTCCGTCTCTTCGCGCCCATACATCGCCAGCTGTTGCGGGTTAATCTCTATATTATGGCTTTTGGTAAAATATCGTCCGCCTGTTGTCGTAAGTCTGTTGTTAAAGCTTGCTTTGTGCCGGAATGGCACGCCAAAGCTGCCCAGCGACACCTGCTCGATCCACAGCTGCAGCTCTTCGTTACTCATAGTCGTCATAGCGTTTCTCACAGGTCCTCTCCACAGGAAATAAGATCTCTACTTGAATTGTAACTTGCCCATAGGCTAAACTGTCAAGAAGGAAGACAAGTCCGGAGGGAGAATGACGTATGCCGAAAATGCGGTATGTAATTTTGCAGCAGAAACAGGAATTGCAGTTTGTGGAAATGCCGGAGGAATATGCTTACCAGCTGAGTGCGCTTAATCTCCGCCTCAATAAAGAGATCGACAAGCTGACGGCGGACAATGTGCCGAACCTGCCGCTGGCCATCGCGGAATGTGATTCGCTGGATCTGCTGCGCGAGGGGTATACGCTGGAGTCGGGGCTTGCGTACATCAACCGGCTGGAGAGCGCTTTTTCCTCCATTCAGGAGAATAATTATCCGCTGATCTCGCTGCTGACGGAAATCCGTGCGCTGCAGGCACAGTTGGAACAGTGGTACGAAGAGGAAGAAGAAGGTATTCATTAAATTGTAGCCTTCGCCGCACCTTTGGGCACTCCTTCCCATATGCTGTACATAGGAAGCATGCCAGAGGAGGGGTACACTTGCCACAGTGGCTCTGCCATCAGCTCATGAAGGCTTATTTCAAAAAGGACCGCCGTCAGATCAAGCTGCTGAACGAATGCTGGTTTTTTTACCGCAATTCCGCCGAATCCCGTGATTCTGTACCTAGAGAAGTATAGAGTTATATTGCAATTCAGGTGTGTGTGAAGATCAAAAGCCACGATTACCGTCAGGGTAGCCGTGGCTTTTGGTTTGTGAAGATCCTCAGGCGCTTACATTTGCCGCAAGCACACTGCTTCATCCGTCTATGATTTTAGAACATCGGGAAAACGTATCTCACCAGGAAGAACAGGATTCCGAATATGATAATAATATACGCCGCGTATTTAATAAAGGTGGATGCGACAACGCTGGAATCCGATTTCTTGTGTATAGCGCCCATTAACCCCGGCTTTTCCTGCTTGAAACAAATACCCCCATCCCCACAAAGCCAGGATATACCCGGTCAGCGGAGATGCGGCTTCATTATTGTATGTTAAATAATCAGTTAAAACTGCGGTGGGAAGGCCAGGAGCCTTGCAGCTTGCGGACCAGCACAATCTGTCCGGTGTGGTAGGAATCATGCAGAATCAGGCTCATCACTTCTTCACCCGGAGCATGGCCCGAGCCGCCCCAATCGTAGATGCCTTCCTCCAGCGCCTCAATCACTTCCCGCAGTGAAGCATGAATGGTCTTCAGCTTGGCAACCGCCTGTTCCCATGCTTCTTCTCCGTCTGCTGTTACGGTAAACGTGGCGTCGTTGCTCTCTGCATCCGGCAGCTGCGGCAGACCTTTGAGCTTATTCAGCAAACGTTCCTTGTAATAGGTCAAATGGTTGACCGTCTCCCAGATGGAGTTGCCCGCTTCCCCCGGCTTCCAGCTGGCCTGAATGCTATCCACACCCTGCAGCGCATCACTTAGCGGCGGCGCCCAATCCTCGACATCCATGGCATAATCCCAGTTTTGCAGCAAAACATCGCTAATCTTATTCTGCATGTTTTACCTCCTAAAAGTATTGTGAGCAATGTAACCACTCAAAGCTCCGATAACCGTTACACAAGAAATGTAGCATATTCAAGCGGAGGATTCAAGTAACTAGCAAATATGACTTTTAACTGTTACAATCAAGGGAAAGAGAAGGCTGCGGAAGGATGGATGAACCGTGCTGTGGGAGGATTTCATTAACAGCTATTGGCGGGATTGGCGGACAGGCGACCGCAGCAAGGACCGGGACAGGCTGGAGGATCAGGAATGGCTGGAGAAGTGGCTGGAGCAGCAATCATTGCAGGTAACATCGCCGCCGGAGCCTGATGAACTGGAGCAATTGAAGCAGCTGCGCGGCCTGTTGTGGGGCGAAGTGCAGAAGCTCGTGCAAGGCAATAGCGCAGATCCCAAGCTGCTGGAGCAACTGAATATGTATATGGGCAAAGGGCCAGCGATTAGACAAGTAGTCTGGAAGCCGGACGGCCGGGCCGAGCTCTCTCTTCTGCCGCAACGCAACGACTGGGAACAGGTTATGGCCGAGATTGCCGCTTCTTTTGCTGCTGCCCTGCTGGAGAAGGAAACCTCCCGTTTCCGCATCTGCAACAATCCTGACTGCCTCTGGGTCTACTACGACGATACCCGCAACCGCTCCAAGCGCTACTGCGACGACAAGCTCTGCGGCAATCTGATGAAGGTGCGCCGCTTCCGGGCACGAAAAAAAGCAGAAGACGCCGGGGATGCCGGGGATCATGTTAAATGATAGGAGGATGGTCACCAGATCGAATCCACTTCAATCATACTTAAGCCAATAATCCCTATGATAGAGAATAAAGAAAGTAGCCGCCTGAAAAGGCACACATAAACAAGGTTAAATCTAACCTAAAAAGTTTGCTGAAATGACCATGCGTATAGGGGGCTACGCGCTATTTGGGCAAACGGTGTTGGAGTATTTGGATTTCGATTTACGCTTCCCGTAGGGAGCGACGCGGATTTTTTTAGATTTACTAACCAAGTTGCCTATTTCAATCCACGCTCCCACACAGGGAGCGACCTTGGCAATACTATCGCCCCCAGCGATTGATTTCAATTTCAATCCACGCTCCCCATACGAAGTGCGACGGCCTCCAGGTATAGTGCGAGCATGCCCTTGTCAATTTCAATCCACGCTCCCCATACGAAGTGCGACATCATTTCCGTATTGATACCGCAAAGCCAAAAAGAGATTTTTATCCACGCTCCCCATACGAAGTGCGACATAGCATTGGTATTTTAGGATGGCTTTACATCGTGATTTTTATCCACGCTCCCCATACGAAGTGCGACAAGCGACTGCAGGAAGGTAGGAAAGAAGCACACATATTTTTATCCACGCTCCCCATACGAAGTGCGACTGCGAAAATAAACAAAAACAATATAATATCCGTATCGATTTAGCTCGTTTCAACCGAAAAGATAACAAAAAAGCATAGATTAGGTATTTACTTTTAGAGGAAGTAATCGATATTTAATCTTATCGACAAAATTCGAGGTGCGATGGACTCGGGGAAATCATGTAAGCTTCCCATCCGCACTTGAATTACCGACCTTTGATATTTAGAATTTGTTTGATAATCTAAATACATACTTTCTCTCCATGATAGCAGAATATTATCCACCTCCAAGTATTTTTTATAATTCATGTTTCAATCCATGATCCCGTACAGGAGCAGTACTTCACCAATACATTCTTCAATAGTGCTAAAATCCTTGCAACAACAAAAGTACAAATCTCCCCGCAATTCCATATAAGCTTCAACTTCACATTTTCCCACGCTGGCTAACCTTTCCATCCTCTCCAACCGGTAATTATCTGGCATCATAGTGGATTTCCAGAGTCCATATCCATATTGCCAATCAAAATAATTCAGCACTAGAGTCACAAATATCACCGTACGTGCCGATGATAAGGGTCTTGCCTTCATATTCCCCAATAAAATCCATTCTCTCTTACGGCTCTGTAAAGTCGCTACTTTGGTTAAAAGTTATGGTTTTCGCTGCAATCAATAGTTTGGATTTATATTAGGGCTAATAACCGTTTTGCTATGAGGTTCTTTTTATAGTGAAAGATGTGCTTGTATGATAGATGCCTCATTCAAGCACCTTTGTTATTCCTTGCACTCTCTCTGCTTTTTCTAAAACTTCAATTAAAGTTAGATTTGGATTCATATTTCTAAAATTAATAGCCAGTTCAGCCGAACCACCAGCTTGCAACCACTCCCAATAATCCAACGTATCTACATTTTCCAAGTAAAATCGAGAAAGGGCTTCGATTGGATTAATACTGTACATATGTTCAAATGCTGAGATTGGTATTGGATCATTCAGTAGATAATCATTTTTGAGGTCATACAACACCTGAAAGATACTATAATAGTTTACGTTAACAATTTTATTTATAAACTGGTTACACCGGATAGATGTATTTAATATAATTTGCATGTCGTTTATTAATGCTTTATCTTTACAATTTAACATTGGCACCAGTTCTCGAATAGTGATATTTGGATTATAGGGCGCAGTTTGGATTATTGACGTCCATGGAGGATACTCCCCCATATTAAAAACTTTAATCGCATCCGTAACATGACAACCAATGGTTTGCCATTTACGTCCGAGCGCATCAGTGAGATGATAGTAATGTATTGCATCCTGTTGATCCTCTAACTCCGGCCAGACCAAATTTTTTTTAGTGATATCAAGAATAGCTTGGGTATTAAGTTTGCGAGGTCGGCGTTTCGGCATATGGCTTCCTCCGTCTGTTTGCTCTAAGGATATTTGTAAGAGCGTACCAACAAAATACTCATATTGAATTGCACGTTTAAAGTTCACCATCTACTTCAACAATATACTACATGCACTTTCAAAGTGCAACTATTTCTATTTCTGGAGGAAGACCATGGAATTTATCGAATACACACTTTACTGCAAGTTAGACACCATATTAAAAGAGCGCGGTATATCTGTATTAAAATTATCCAAGGAAATTGGGCATCGAAGAACAACCATAACGGAATTAATGCATAACAATAACATGGAAAAGAAGAAAATATCAGCAGAACTGATAATGAAGTTATGTCTTTACTTTGATGTCAGTCCTAACGATTTGTTCGAAGTACGACGTAAAGGATAATCAGAAGTGAAAAAAAGCACTGAATCTCGCTGTTTAAGCGGAATTTTTGTGCTTTTTGTTTTCTTTGATTTCTCGCCTAAATGGATTTGACTCTTAGCGCATCCTTATGACCTTGTTCGGACAAACCTCTCGTTCTATCCTTCCCTTCCACATATATAGATTCCGCATGGCGGATAAGATATACAATCGTTTCCAAATCTATTACCCCCATAAAAAGCACTCAGTTTTCATCAGTTTTTTTGTCTAATCTTTAGCTTTATCTTTGTCCTTATACTTATCCGTTTTCCTCGTCCTAATGCTCTTCCTTCACTCTGTCCTGCTCCAGCTCCGCCTCAATCTCCTGATCGCTGACATAATCATCGTCGGCTATAAGGCCAAGCTTCTCCTTGATTTTCTGCATGTCGTCATGAATTTCTTTCGTTCTGACATGTATGCTGAGCAATAATCCAAACCCTACTGCAAACAATACCAGTATCCCGTATGGACCTAAAAAAATGGTTAATACCACAGCAGCCAAAATCGCGAGTATCGTTCCAACTATCATCATGTTCAGCTATCCCCTTCAGGTTCATTTCGGCTCTGCCTGTTTTCCGCTTCAACCTCCCGTTCAATCATATTTATTCACCCTGAACTTTGTTTATTTATGGGAATTTTAACATTGGTTTCTCAACCTCAGCAACACAGATTTCCCTATTCTCAAAAAACATCAGCTATATTGTCAATAATCAAAACAGCCGCCCTTCACAAGTGAAGGACGGCTCATTTATTTACAATATTACGACTCTTGAACCACCGTCCCCGGTTGCTCCTCTAGCTTCAGCTTCTCCACCTGAATGGTGGTCGAGAAGAAGGTGGCGCCGCGGCCCATGTCGCTGAGCCGGGCCGGTGTCAGAACATTGACCCGCTGCGGGCCGTCTTCCCCTTCCCACCAGAGGCCTTGGCTGATCACGGTGCCGGGCAGCATTTTGTCGGTCACAACGGCTTTCAGCACGATTTCTCCCCGGCCGTTATAGACCTTCACTCTGTCGCCGTCACGGATGGAGCGGGCTTCAGCATCCAGCGGGTGGATCTGTAGCATCGGCCCCTTCTCCATCCGCTGATGTTTCTCCACATTGGCAAAGGTGCCGTTCAGGAAATTGTGGTTCGGCGGCGAGATGAAGTTCAGCGGATACGGATCATCTGCACGGGGACGGCGTACACCGTCATATCCTTCCTTCAGCGGTTCGTAAACAGGCAGGGGCGAGAGGCCCTCTGCCTTAAGTGTGGAAGAATACAGCTCGATTTTGCCTGATGGCGTGGGCAGCTTATCCAGGAAGTTCTCCCGCGCCGTCAGATCCAGCTTCACATGGCGCTCGGCCTGCAGCCGCTCCAGTGTAACACCGTTCAGGTACGGGTTGGCCGGATTGTCCAGCGCCTCGCGGATCATTTCGTCCTCGCTCTGACTGAAGGCCTCCTCGTCAAACCCCATCGCACGGCCCAGCAGTGAAAACAGCTCAAAGTTGCTTTTGCACTCTCCCGGTGCCTCAAGAACTGGCTCCTGGAGCTGCATATAGTGATGCCAGTAGGAGGCATACAGGTCGGTATTCTCGAACGAAGCTGTTGACGGCAGCACGATATCGGCATACTTCGCGGTGTCGGTCATGAACAGCTCATGCACCACGGTGAACAGATCCTCCCGCTGCATGCCGGCGCGCACCCGGTCCGCTTCCGGCGCCACCACAACTGGGTTGCTGCAGAACACAAACAACGCCTTCACCGGCTGCTCGGTCATCTCCAGCGCCTGGGCCAGCCGGTTCATGTTGATGCTCCGCGCCCGCGGATTAGGCCGTAGCTTCGGCCGTTCCAGTGCCCGGGCATTAAGCGCGTTATAGGCGCCGTTGAACTTCAGCGCGCCGCCGCCTTTTTTCAGCCATTGGCCGGTCAGGGCGGGCAGGCAGCTGATGCTGCGCACGTTCATCCCGCCGTTGTCATGATGCTGCAGGCCATTGCCGATCCGGATGTAAGACACATTGGCTTCGCCGTACATCCGTGCAAGCTGCTCCAGGTCGTCCACAGGGACGCCCGTAATATCCGAGACAGTCTGCGGAGGATACAGCTGCGCCTGCTGGCGCAGCTCCTCATGCCCAAACGTATAACGGGCCAGAAAATCTTCATCCACCAGCTTGTCACGGAACAGGATGTGCATCATCCCCAGCGCCAGCGCACTGTCCGTTCCCGGATGGAGCTGGATAAACCAGTCGCCCCACTGGGCCGTACGGTTGCGGTGAACATCAATAACAATGACCTTCGCCCCGCGCTTGCGCGCTTGTTCCGCCAGCACCACCTGGTGCATATTCGTACTGACGATGTTAGCCCCCCAGATAATAATCAGGTCGGCGTTCACCGTATCCTCCGGATTTAATCCGCCCTTGAAGCCCATCGTATGTTTCCAGCCTTCATTTCCGGCAGATGCACATATGGTCAGCTCCAACCGGCTCGCGCCAAGCGCATTAAAGAAGCGGCGGTTCATCCCCTCCACACTGAGGAAGCCCATATTGCCGTAAAAGTTATAAGGAAGGATGCTCTCGGAGCCGAACTCTTCACTCACTGAGTGAAGCTTCCGGGCAATTTCGGCAATGGCCTCATCCCAGCTGATCGGTACAAAAGCACCTTCCCCTTTAGGGCCAACCCGCTTCAGCGGCTGTGTCAGCCGGTCCGGATGCTGCGTCCATTCGCCCGCATGCCGCACCTTGTTGCAAATCGCTCCTTTGGTCACCGGATGCTCCGGGTTGCCCTCTATCTTGACGAGCTTCCCGTCCTTTTTGTGCAGCAGCAGCCCGCAGGTATCCGGACAATCGAGCGGGCATACCGCGGGAAAGACTCCGTCCTGTATGTTCTTCATGTCAGCTCTCTCCCATCGCTTATAGCAAACGTTAAGATCATAGCTTAATCATACACTAGGGCTCCGGGCATGAACAGAGTGCCTAAATAAATCCCCATTGGAAAAGTGAGCTTTCCCGGGCTACGAGAAATGGATCGATAACATATTCCAATAGTACATAAATCCTGTATAACCGATGCAGGCAATCGCAACGAAGCAGCGCGTCAGGGCAACGACTTTTCCTTTAACAGCCTGACTGGCATTCCGCCAGAGCAAATGAAGTGCAAGCAGGACAGCCACCAGAGGCAGTGAAGAGACACCCCACGCATACCACGCCGGGTAGCCGAAGGTAATGGCCCCATTGCTGTAAGTCAGCTGAAGCAGCAGAAAGACGGACATGAGCAGCGAGATTGCAGCAATATGCAGCGATACAGTTCTGCGCGGCTTACGAAATAAACGCACGACATAACGGATCAGCGTGACTGCCAGCAGTGCAAGGAACAGTAATCCAGGGACAATGTACACGATGAGCAAGGTGGAAGGACGCTTCCAGAAGCCCGGCTCCGGTGAGAAGGTCGTCTCCTGGATGATGGTCATTTTCCAATTGTGCTGCTTGTCGATCAACAGCTGCATCCTCCCCCCCTGTTCCTGAAACAATCCATCAGCAATCGGCACGAAGCTCTTCTCCGCCGTTTCTCCGCTCCCATCCGGGAATACTCCGCTCACAACCAGTTCTCCTTCGGCTGCTGTAACCTTGTAATTTCTGCCGCCCAGGAAATACAGCCATTTGCCCCAGCCATGCTGCGGAACCTTGGCAAAGGTATAGGTCCGCTCGTATTGCTGCAAATCCTCCAAGGAAACCGGCAATGGCGTCACAGCTTCCCTCTTTTTGGTTAACAGCCCGGCAACCGCATCCGTGACCTTGTCGTAAGTTATCCCACCCTCTTCACCATTGCTGACAATTAGAATGCCAAGCTTCTGCGAAGGGATAAGCTCCATTTTGGCGGCGAATCCTTCGATCTCTCCGGTATGCGTCAGCACAGTGCTACCATCTGCAAGGTGCCCCCGATACAGGCCATATCCTACACCGTCAACCTTCGGGTGCTCAGCAAATTGAGACTGCTGCATCATTTCAACGCTGTCAGGCTTCAACAATGCCGTCCCTTGATAAACCCCTTGGTTAAGTAAAGCAATCATAAAATGGGCAAATTCATCGGGAATCACACTCAGGGCTCCGGCCCCAGGGATGTGGGGGTAAGTCGAAGACACAGCATTGTACTTTTTATTGGAATACACATAGGATTTTGCCATATCCGGGCTGCTCTCGGGAACTGTCAGGCTTGCGCTGGGCATCTTCAGCGGAGTAAACACCTTCTGGAACATATAGGACCCTAGATCAGTACCAGCAGTCTGCTCTATTAAGTTGCCAACCAATCCCAGTCCCGCGTTACTGTATTCGTATTCCTGTCCCGGCTCCCTCACGGGAGGCTGCTGGCGGAAATATTGCCGCAGATATTGCTCTGCCGAAAGAGACTTCTCCCCCGAGTGGGCCTGAATTTTGTAGATGGACTCGTCCAGCCCGGCAGTATGGGTCAGCAGGTGATGCAGCGTAATGGGCTGTTTTCCGAAGGATGGCAATTGATACGCGTGCAAAAAAGAATTAAGGTCATCATGCAGCGTCAGCTTCCCTTGCTCTACCAATTGCATAGCAGAGACTGCAGTTACCGTTTTGGTAATCGAACCTAACCGCATGATCGTTTTTGCAGGATCTACAGGAATGCTCTGTTCAACATCGGCATAACCATAACCTTTGCTGAAAATAATCCGGTCCCCCTGAGTCACGACTACGGCCGATCCGGGAACATGCCGCTTCTCAAGCTCCTCTTGCATAATAGGGTCTATACTCTGTTCAAGCTGGCTCGCCGATAAAGCGGTAGGCACGGCAGGTGTGGCAGCCGCTTCTGCTTCATGGCCCATGAAGACGTTCATCCCCAAGAAGACAAGCGGCACTGCGAGCAATCGCTGTAATCTGTTTTTCATTCTTGCAACCTCCAGCACTATAATGGTTCGTTCTGCTTTCAGCATACCGTCCGTTTCTGTCCTGAATCTTCCCTCAATCTTAAATTCATCTTAAGATCATAAAATACGGATCAAAAAATGATAGACTGATGAAAATAGGACAACTTGAGAGGAGCGGAGCAGCAGATGAGCAGAACTGTTTTGCTGGCGGATGATGACCCGGATATTCTGGAATTACTGAGGCTGTTTCTGGAGCGGGAGAACCTGAAGGTGCTGGAGGCACTGAATGGCATCGAGGCATGGAGTTTTATACGGGAGCAGCGGGTTGATCTGGCTGTAATTGATATTATGATGCCTGAGCTTGACGGTATTCAGCTGCTGAAGCTGCTCCGGACGGATTACAAAATCCCCGTTATTATTATTTCCGCCAAAAATGAGGATAGTGATAAAATTCTGGGGCTGCAGCTGGGTGCAGATGATTTCATTGCGAAGCCCTTCAATCCGCTGGAGGTTATGGCCCGCATTCAGGCGATGCTGAGACGGACCTATGAATTTAACGAACCCACCGGCCAGCAGAACCCTGAGCCACCGGCTCCGCAGGCACGCACAATCATCGGACAGTTAGAGCTGGATCACCTGGATTGTGTCCTGTACAAAGAGGGCCAAGACATACCGCTGACGGCGATCGAATACAAGCTGCTCACCACCTTCATGGACTCTCCGGGCCGGGTATGGACCAAAAAACAGCTGTTCGAACAGGCCTGGTCCGATCCTTATTATGAAGATGCCAACACCATTATGGTACATATCTCCCGGCTGAGAGAGAAGATTGAGGACAACGCCAGACAGCCGGTGTATATCCGGACCATCCGCGGACTGGGCTACAAGTTCGCCAGGAAGGATGAATTCCGGTGAAGAAAAACACGCTTTTGTCCAGGCTGGTCAAATCCTATATCTTATTCGCATGTACACTGGCTGTAGTCGGCATAACCTTTCTGATTATGGCTATTGATGTGGAGCAGGAAACCATTACGGTCTCCGTGCAGTGGCTGCTGCTCCTGCTTGTATTATTTGGCCTAAACGTCTTAATCTACAGTGTTTGGACAGCCCGGCGGATCACCAGACCTCTGGAGCAGATTGCCGGAGCCATCCGGGAGATGCGGCTGCGTAAATTTCATAAGCGGCTGGATATTCAAACTGGCGATAGCGATGAATTCGCCCAGGTACAGATGTACTTCAATGACCTGGCCGAGTCGCTGCAGCGGACAGAAGCCGAAAACCGCAGGCTGCAGCTGAGCAAGCAGCGGATGCTTGTCGATCTGTCGCATGACCTTAAGACCCCTATTACTACTATTCAGGGTTACGCCAAAGCACTGCAGCTGGGAATGGCGGACAATGAGGAGAAAAAAGAGCAGTATTTGCAGCTTATCTATAACAAATCCCAGCTTGTCACCTCGCTCATCGACGATATTTTCCATTTATCGAAGCTGGACAGCCCCGACTTTCCTGTATCCGTCAAGCCCGGCGATATCGCCGAGCTGCTGAGGGAAGCCGCGGCGGATTATTATCAGCAGTTCGAGGACAAGCAGTTTATGCTGCATGTTGAAATCCCGTCCCGTGAAGTGCTGGTCTCTTACGATACCAATCTGATGCGGCGGGCCATCGCCAATCTTTTATCGAATGCGCTGCGCTACAATCCCCCCGGCACAGAGGTTACGCTCCGGCTTGAGCAGTCGGAGGATGCCGTGCGGCTAGCTGTAATAGACAATGGCGTAGGCATTTCCGATGAACTGAAGGCTGTGATTTTCGACCCTTTTGTACGGGGCGATGCCTCCAGAAAACGGGACGGGGGCAGCGGGCTGGGACTGTCGATTGCCAAGCAGATGATGGTGCGGCAGGGCGGCGAGTTGAACCTGGACAACCGCCCGGGCCGGACTGCGTTTGAGCTGGTGCTGTACCGGTAAACAAGGTCCCGGATCAAGGAGAGGAGGCCCCAGCCTTTCAAACCTCTAGCTTTAGCCCATCCAGCACTTTGCCCGCCGGGAGACGTACTCACTCGCATACGGCCGGCATAATCCTCCACCCTGCTCTCCTTCATCCAGCTTCACTCCAACCAAGCCTCTCCACCAGCCTCATCCGCTTCACCCTTGCAGCGCCTTACGTACGCTGAGGATATACTTGGCTTGGTCGAGCGGATTCACACCCCGGCGGGTACGCTCGGCGGTGACGTCAGGCGGGCATTCCTCGTAGCCGGCAAAAAAAGACGTGAACGTGCTGCGCCCCTTCGTGTAGGAGCTCAGGGTCACCGGGTAATCGAGCGATGTCGCCAGCGGCAGCCGGCCCTCGATGATCATCCGCCCGCCTTGCAGCAGCGGCGGCTCGAAGGTGCCGCGCATCTGCACGAGGTCGTTCATTACACGGCCGCCGTTCTCCTCCGGCACAACAATGCGCACCTGGAGAATCGGCTCCATCAGCCTGGTGCCGATCCGGTTCAGCCCGTCCATAATGCCCATCGGCGTAGCTACGGCAAAATCCAGCGGATGGGTATGCCACACATGATGGTTCCCCTCCACCAACGTCACCTTCAGGTCGGTCACCTCCCAGCCGTAGAGGCCTTGCTGCAGCGCCTCCGGCACCCGGCGGGCCGTCTCGTTCTGGTACTGCGGCAGCAGATCCGAGCTGCGCACCAGTGATTCATACACCAGACCGCTGCCCGGTGGTCCCGGCTCAATGAGGAAGCGCAGAATCGCCCAGCACGGCTTCGGCATCGTATAGGCGATGAAGCCTTCACCCGCGCGGCTTGGCGTCTCTTTGTAAATCACTGACGGCTGGCCGAAGGTTACCTTCAGGCCGTAACGGCTCTCCATTACGCTGTCCAGTACCTCCAGCTGGATCGGGCCCATGACCTTGATATGCAGCTCCCGCTCCTCCTGCAGCCACTGGGCATCCAGCAGCGGATCTTCGTCCGCCAGCTCCTGGAGCGCGCCGATCACCTTGTGGTCATCGAATTCCGCTCCCCAGAAGACACGAACAGTCAGCAGCGGCACAGCCAGCTTCGCTTCCTGCGGAATGGCATCCGGCCGGCCCAGCACATCGCCGATCCGCACGCCGGAGAGCCCGTATACTACGGCGATATCTCCGGCCTCGAGCGCCCCGACATCCTCCGTCCGTCCACCCTCCACCTTGCGGATCTGCGTCACTTTGGACTCTACATTCTGTGAGTAGTTCTTTACCGTATCACGGTTGCGTATCGTTCCATCGTACAGCCTGACAAAGGCCATGCGGCCCATGCTTTTATCGCGCTGAATGTTGTATACGATGCCGGATACCGGCAGCTCCGCATCCCCTCCAGCCCGGGGAAAATACTCGGTCATCGCGTCCAGCAGCTCCGTAATGCCAAGACCTTTGGCCGCGACGCCGTAGACAAGCGGGAACATCCGCCCCGAAGCCGCTTCCGCCTGCAGATGTTTTTTCCATACCGCAAGATCGGGGGAACCACCTGACATGTAGAGCTCCAGCAACCGCTCATCTCTTTCGGCCAGCGCCTCCAGCAGCTCCGTCCGTGCCGCCGCATCTGCACCTGCCTGCCATAAATCTGAGGCACCCGTGTATTCCTGCTCTTTGCCGGCTGGCTGCTGGACCGGAATAATATCGCCGGACAGGTAGGTACGCGCCTGGGCCAGCACAGCCCCCGGATCAGCGCCGACGCGGTCCATTTTGTTCACAAAAATCAAGGTCGGAATCCCCAGCTTGCGCAGCGCATTCCAGATCATCTCGCTCTGAGCCTGCACTCCTTCCACCGCCGAGAGGATCAGCACCGCGCAGTCCATCACGCGCAGACTCCGCTCCACCTCGGACAGAAAATCAACATGGCCCGGTGTATCCACCAGATTAACCTGCACCCCTTTCCAGACAAATGAAGCCAGCGCCGCCCGCACCGATATTCCCCGTTGCCGCTCGACCTCCATCGAATCTGTCATAGCCGTTCCGCTATCCACACTGCCGAGCGCACGAATCCGCCCGCTTTCATATAAAATATGCTCCGTCGTGGTCGTCTTTCCCGCATCGACATGGGCAAAGATCCCGACGTTAATCCGCTCCATTCCCTGCTGCTGAATCATCTATGTTCTCCTGTCATGGTCTGAAAGTAGTAAATATAGCGCTATCATCCTTAAGTGTACTGCGAAATGGCTCTTTTGTTCAATTGCAAGAGACAAGGCGGTATGAGTTGCTAACAGCGCTGGTGAAGGGAACAGAAGCTTCGCTGCACCTTCCGGCATCCCCGCTTCCAGACTGGTTCATCCCCAATGAGAAGGGTATGTAGTTACTGACAGAGCAACTTTTAGGAGGAATTTATTAAGGCAGGCCAGGTCGCTTTTATGAAAATGGCTGCGCGGAGCTGGCGCAATACGCCATCCGCGTAAATGCCGTCTGCCCCGGATCAATTGATACCAGTATTGGAGATAATACGTACAAAAGCGATGCCATTGAGGAAGTAAAAATCCCCGTGGAGTTTCCGGACGGCAGTCATCCGCTGGAGCAGGCTCCCGGCAAGCCGGAGCAGGTAGCCAATCTCGTGCTGTTTCTTCCCTCGGACGAGTCCTTTCATGTCTTAAATTACATTTAATTTGAGCTACTCTGCAACATTTTGCGGCATTCTGCCATCTAAGAGAATAAGAGGTGAGGCACAATGAAGAAAAATCATTCATTCCAGATGAACGCTAAAAAACTAACCATAGCGTGCAGCATTCTGGCAGCAAGCTTGTCTTTGGGAACATCGGCATTTGCATTTTCCGATTTGAACGGCCATTCCGCCGAATCCAAAATCAACACTTTGCATAAGGACGGGATTATCAACGGAGTAACCAGCGACAAGTTCGCACCGAAATCAAAAGTAACCTTCGCCCAGGGCATTCAGTTTATCGTCAGCGGACTGCAGCTGTCCCCGCAAACCGCTGGTAAAGCTAGTGATTACTTTGACAAAGTTAAGGACAAAGCCTGGTATGCTTCCGCATTCGTAGCCGCCAAGCAGAACGGCCTGTCCCTGGACAAAACCGTTGATCCGAACAGCACGATGACACGCGCCCAGTTCACCCATTTGCTGACTCAAGCGTTGCAGAGTAAGGGCAACTTCCCGGTAACGATGATGTTTGCCAATATTTCCGACGGCAGCAAGCTGTCCACGGCGGAAATGAACAGCCTGCAGATTCTGGTTAACACACATATCGTTACCCTGGAGAAGAACAACACGTTCCGCCCATCAGAAGCCGTTACCCGCGGGGAAGCAGCGGAATGGCTCTTCGAAGCAGTTAAATTCGCCAAGGAAGTCATTGAGCCGGATGGCAGAACAGCAGCTCCTTCTTATAATTATGAAACGGCAGTGAAGCTGGAAAAAGCCGCTGACGGAGTAAACAAAGTTACAGTGACCGTCAGCAACCTGCCGCATCCGGGCTATGGCCTAAGCATCGACCGGATCGAATTTGGCAAGAACAAGACTGCCGTCATCTATTACAGCGTAACCCAGCCGGACCCTGGCAAAAGTTACGCACAGGTGATCTCAGCAGCTTCCGTAGTCACCTACTTGCCGGAAGGCTATACGGCGACAGCCCAGCCTGTAACCGGCACTGCCGGTTCCTCAGTATCCTTCAGCAGCGTTCAATAATTTGCCGCTGCTGCTGAATGGAATAGGCCGCGCCTCCTATGGGGGCGCGGCTTTTGCTGTACCTCTCATTCCGCAGGAATCCGCGGCTGCGGATAATGCAAGTTTTGAGTTCTCCGAAATTTTTCAAATTGTATAATTCCCAGAACTAAAAACAAAAGACGGACACCCTGCTGTACTCCAGCAAAGTGTCCGTCTTCTTTATTTATTTATGGCGTCCACTGATCGTGAACGATGCCTACAAGCGCACGATCTTCGCCCATCTTCTCGAAGACCAGCCGCAGGCTGCGCCAGTCCATGCCTTCGACGGAAGGATCGATACCGTCGATATGGTACTCCACGAAGTCGTGAGTTTCCTTCGGATAAACTTCGTTGATATTGTTGACTGTCGTTCCTTGCCCCAGTCCTTTATTCAGCGCGATTTCGGCATCACCGGCAAAGTCTGCATCATATACAAACTGCTTAAAGTATTCTGCAAAAGTCAGCTTAATCAGTTCGCCTGAACCAGCGAATTCCCGCCACTCATATTTCGTGTTGTCTTTCATTACCCCCTCTAGCTTATCACGGGTAAAGACCAGGTCCTTTTTGGGGTCGACATATGCATAGGGCGAGAAGCGGACGCCTTTATCCGGGTGAACCCAGGCCGCGAGCGACTCCATATCACTGTTCTTCAGCGCCTTCATCACCGTTGCGGCAGCTTCCAATGCCGTAGGCGGCTGACCTTCTCCAGGTTCTGCAGGTGCTGTCGGTTCTGTCGTCGCCGACGGCTCTGCAGATTCCTGTGGCTGAGTCTCCGGGGAAGTACTCGCTACCGGGCTTTGTGCCGGCTCAGCCTGTGATGTCTGCGCAGGCGCCAATGTGGCCTCCGGTTCTGCTGCTGGTGTCGTGCTGCAGGCTGCAAGGAGCAGCATTGCGGCCACCAGTGCAAACCTTCCAAAATTTCTTACTGTGTACATGAATTCCCTCCTTATTCTGCTGTCTTTCTAATTTAGACGCTTCGCAGCTTGTTTAAGTTGCAAATTAAAGAACCGGCTCGCCCCTTGTGAGGCATACAGCCGGTTCTTTTGATACAGAATTATGGGCTACTCTTCATCATATGCCGCAAGTGCCGCAGGAAGCAATTGAACCACAGTATTCCCTACTGCCGGAAGCCCCAGCAGAACAGCACTGATGATTTCTTCTCTGCTGACACCCAGAGCCTTAGCCTGCTTCACGTGAAAAGGAAGTCCGCTCTCAAGTCTGGCCACAGCAAGTACCGCAATGTAAGCCAGCGCTTCCGTTCTGGAATCCAGCTTGCTTGCAGCCCCCAGTCCCTTTACAGCCTGCATCCACGCCTCCTGATGTGCCGGAGCTTCCTTGCTGAACATTTGAAAAGCGTTGCTGATTGAAGATTTGTCATTCATCTCTTTCACCCCATCCTAGTATTTAATGTTAAAATACTCCATCACCTGAGCTAAGAGCTATCAGAAATGTCACCAGCGAAACCGCCATTGTATTTCCTTCAGGCCTCATGCCGTCAGAACAGCACTTCCTGCTTTTATAAATACGGAAGATCATCTATAATTTTGTTCATATGCACAAGCTATAATCCAAAGACCATAACTGAGCATAACCGGCTTGGCAAAGGAGGAACCCGATTGTTTGAGCTTTCTGAGAAACAGGCACAGGAAATTGTAGATAAAATGATGATGGACATCCCCTATAACATCAACATTATGAACGGGAAAGGGGTCATTATCGGCAGCGGAAAAATGGAACGTGTCGGCACCATTCACCAGGGGGCAGTCAAAGCACTGTCCACCGGAAAAATGGTCGAGGTCTGGGAGGATGGACGTTATGAAAAAAAGGGCACCAATGAGCCGATTGTTATAGGCGATGCGCCTGTAGGTGTGATTGGAATTTCGGGCAACCCGGATGAAGTCCGTCCCTTTTGCAATATCGTAAGAACGACCGTCTCTCTGCTGATTGAACAAAGAAATACGCTCGAGGATCTCGCCAATGAAGCGAGCCGCAAGAAGGCATTTCTGGAACTGCTGCTGGCCCATGAGGGAGCGTATTCGCAGAAATTACGAAAAGAAGCAGCCGCTTATCACATCGATCTGCTGCTCAAAACAACGGTCCTGTATATCAAAAATTTTACACCGGCAGAGCAGAATGCCAAGATTCTGCTGCTGCAGCCTTCGTTTCGGATCCAAGAGGACATCTGGCTTATGCTGGTCCAGAACCAGCAGGACTGCAATCTGCTGATCCGGCAAATTCTTCATAACCAGCCACAGGTGCTGCTTGCTTCCGGCAAGCAGGAGGCCAGCATCGCGGAAAGCTACCGGCAGGCGAAGTCGGCTATGGGAATTCTGCTGGCGCTGAAGCCCTCTGCGCAGACCATCCATTTCGAGGAGGCCGAATTTCTGGTGAAGCTGAGCCATGCGGAGCTGACGGACACTCTGAATACCACCATCAAGCTGGAGGATACCGCCGATTTACTGGAGACACTAAGGAGTTTCATCAACCACAATTGCAGTGTCTCGCATACGTCGGAGGCGCTGAACATTCACCGGAATACACTACAGTACCGGCTGAAACGGATTGAGAGCCTCACCGGCAAAGATCCGCGGAATCTGCTGCAGCTGTTCGAGCTCACCTACGGATTGCTGGCCTTGTACAAGTAACCTAAACTCCAGATCGGCCGCTCATTTTCCGGCACCTAACTGCAGAAGGCCCCGAAGAATTTCTTCTTCGGGGTCTTCTGCTTTCGTTATTCGCTTAACTTCAGCACTCTCGCAATATTCTCACAGGTCCGTTCGACATTGGCCGGACCGTCGTTTAGCAGTTTTTCCAGTTCAGCCGCTCCCGGAACGATTCCGAAGATGGCATCTATGCCTTCCGCATAGAGCGTCTCAATCCCTTCACCGATGTAGCCGGCTAAGGCAATGACCTTCTTGCCGCCTGCTTTGGCGGTGCGGGCCACCCCGTACGGTGTTTTACCGAATTTGGTCTGGAAGTCAATGCCGCCCTCGCCGGTGAACACCATATCAGCAGCCGCCAGCTTATGCTTGAGGCCGGTATATTCAATAACGATTTCGATTCCTTTCTGCAGAACTGCCTGTGTAAATATCAGCAGTCCCGCGCCGAGTCCTCCGGCAGCTCCCGCACCCGGCAAGTTACGGATATCCTTGTCCAGCTGTTTGTTTACGATTTCCGCATAATGGGCAAGATTCGCATCGAGCTGGAGGACCATCTCGGGTGTAGCCCCCTTTTGCGGGCCGAACACCCGGGATGCGCCTTGCTCCCCGCACAGCGGGTTGGTTACGTCACAGGCCACGATCAGCTGAACCTGCTTCAGCCGCCCGTCAAGAGAAGCAATATCAATGCTTGCCAGCCGGTCCAGGCTGCCGCCGCCGCGCGGAAGCTCATTCCCCGCTTCATCGAGGAATCTGGCCCCGAGCGCCTCGGCCATCCCTGTGCCGCCGTCATTGGTCGCGCTGCCCCCGATGCCGATAATGATATTGCGGATGTCCCGGTCAAGACATTCCCTAATCAGTTCGCCGGTGCCATAGGTGGTGGTGATAAGCGGGTTTCTGTCCGCCTTGTCCACCAGATGAATACCGCTTGCCGAAGCCATCTCAATGGCCGCCGTACGGCCGTCGCCGAGGATGCCGTACTTCGCTGTAACTGGTTGCCCCAGCGGTCCCATAACCTCTTTGGTATAAATTTGCCCTCCGGAAGCATCGACAAGCGATTGGACCGTTCCTTCCCCTCCATCCGCCATAGGAACATGTATATATTCAGCCTTGGGATAAACCTTTCGCAGCCCCTTTTCCATCGCAATGCAGACTTCCTTAGCGCTCATGCTCTCTTTAAAGGAGTCCGGTGCCAGTACAAAGGTTTTCTCTCTCATTTCCTCACCCCATGTTAGATATTAGAATATAAATCCGTAAATTATCGTCGCCACAAGCGTCATCGTTCCGCCGACGAGCGCCTCATAAGGGACCAGCCCTAACCGCTGCTTGATCGTCATTTTCATACTATCCGCCGTTACATGGAAGTAGTTCCCCTGCGGAAGAGAGTCGATGACAGTGGCTCCGGTATGGACCATTACTGCTGCTGCCAGCGGAGCGGTGCCCATATCGAGAATGGCTTGTCCGAAGGAGCCTGTAGCCAGAATAACACCCGTTGAGGTTGAGGCGGTAGCCGCCGCCATCAGGATACCGGAAATCGGTGCCAGGAAGGTCCCGGATATACCCGAAGCCTGAATCAACTGGACCACCTGGATCGACAGATCAGAAGCCGCAATCAAACCGGCTATGCCTCCTGCACCGATCAGGATAAGAACTGTTGCCGTCATTTTGTTCAAGCCGGACGAGCTGTACTGCAGGATCTTCTTGCCTTGGCCCATAGCCAGCATGCCGACAATCCCTGCAATCGGCAGGATATATAATGCATCCACCTTGAAGCTCGCCAATGCCTCAATTCCGGATAACGAGCCAATCGGATTGATCATCAGCAGAATGACCGCAACGAGCGGTGCAACAATCGCCTGATGAAGCGGCGGATATTTGGAGGTGTCGGCGGTGTTGTTCACCGCCTCCTGGTCTGTGACCATAATCCCCCTTTTCTTCAGAAGTGAAGCGACAATAACGGTTACGATCAGACCGCACACTGCCGGAATCAAGCCTGCCAGCATCACGTGGCTCAGATCCAGATCAAACCCGCGGGCCGCGGCTATCGTATTCGGATTGGGGGAGATAATGTTCCCCGCTTTACCTCCGCCCGACAGAGCAAGCAGCAGCGCCATCTTGGAAATCCCCATCTTATTGCCTACCGACAAAGCAATAGGAGCCACAATCAACACCGCTACCGGAATGAAGACGCCCACTGCGGTAATAATCATCGTTGCCAAGGCCAAGGCCAGAATGGCTTTGCTGCCGCCGAATTTTTTGACAATCGCCTGGGCAATGGTCTCGGCCGCCCCCGATTCCATCATTACCCCTGCCAGGACACCAGCGGCGAGCACACGCAGCACCGTGCCCATTACACTTTGCGTACCGCTTACAAGAACAGTTACCGTCTGCTCCAGATTGGCGCCGCCGATCAGTGCGCCTGCAATGGCCCCCAGAAACAGCGCATATACGGGATTCAGTTTTCTTAATATCAGAATAATAGCAATTGCCAACCCCGCCAAGGCGCCATACCAGCCAATCATTAATCCTTCCATTGTTATGCCTCCCATTGCTCTTGTTGAACACGCTTTCATTGTAACGCTTACCCTCGCCAAAAAATATTGATGATCGGACGAAATGCATTGTGCAGTTGAACAACGATTTTCCCAATGTCTAGGTGGAGTATTACATGCTGTAATGCTTCAGCGAATAAGCAAAAGCGCGTACAGAAGAATTCCGACGGGTTGAGCGCGCACGAATTGTGCACGAAGTCTCG
This sequence comes from Paenibacillus sp. FSL L8-0340, assembly GCF_038593145.1. Lineage (NCBI taxonomy): Bacteria > Bacillati > Bacillota > Bacilli > Caryophanales > Paenibacillaceae > Paenibacillus > Paenibacillus sp. FSL L8-0340. Next base: position 1,364,719 of record NZ_CP151967.1, on the reverse strand, counting down.
CTCGATTTGTACACTATTTTCCATAAAAGTTATAATATTTATACCGGCGTCATAATAAAAAACCGCAAATAATGCGGTTTTCGTAAATTGGTATAGTTACAACCATGTTAACAAAAGCATCCCTGTGCCCAGGCTGAGCTCAGCGCTTTTTCGTCGTTTCGGATAGACCAAGCAGGCCGGGTTGGCGGCTTATTTCCTAAAATGACGTATTCCCGTCCGTTCGCCTCTATTCTTACTGGGCCGTTAAAATCAGCGGTCCGTCCGGCGTGACTGCGATCGTATGCTCATATTGCGCCGACAACTTGCCGTCGGCCGTTCTCGCCGTCCACTCATCGTCGTCGATCGTGATACGGAACGTACCTTCGTTGATCATCGGTTCAATCGTAAACACCATGCCTTCCTTTAACCGAATGCCTTTACCGGCTACGCCGATATGCTCGTAGCTCGGCTCCTCGTGCAGGCTCCGCCCGATCCCATGCGCCAGCAGATCGCGTACGACCGAAAACCCGTTCGCTTCCGCATGCTGTTGAATCGCCGACGTTATGTCGCCGAGCCGGCCCCCGGGGAGTGCCCGGGCGATCCCCAGATCCAAGCATTCCTTTGTCACCTTCATTAACTTTTGCGCCTCCGGCCGGATATTGCCCACCGCATAACACCAGCACGAATCGCCGAACCATCCGCCGTATTCCACGACGATGTCGAGCTTCAGCAAGTCGCCGTCCATAAGCATCTGGTTCGAAGGAATACCGTGGGCCACCACATCGTTGACCGAAATGCAGGTTTCGGCGGGGAAACCGTTGTACCCTTTCGTAAACTGCTTGCCGCCCAGCTTGGTGATGTGTCTGGCAACAAAGTCATTGATTTCCCGGGTGGTGATCCCAGGCTCGATCAGTTTGGCCACCTCGCGGTAGCAGTCCGCAATAATTTGGCTCGCCGGCTTCATCTCATCGATTTCCCTGGGTGATTTTATAATGATCATCTTTTGCTTATTCGCTCCTTCTCCATTCTATAATTTTAAAAACAGGGCGATATCCCTAGCCTCCTCGTGCAGCTTTCCGCGGCGAAGCGAAAGCGAGGCGCAGCCGACCAAGGCAGCCAGCAGCATTTCGGCATGCTGTAGCCGATACGGCGGCTCCGCCGCGTTTCCGCCGGAAGCGTCAGCCCCGTCCGCCGCACGCCCGGTTTCCAGCAGCGCGGCAAACGGCGCGAGCACCTCCCGGCGAAAGGCGGCCGAGAGCAGGGCCGAGCGCGCTTCAGGCAGCGAGGCAAAGTCCTCACTGGCCTGCTTATGCAGCAGGTACAGGGCGTGGTCCTCTGCCCAAAGCTGCAGCAGCCGGACGCCGGCGGCAGCGACGGGGCCAAGCTTTGCGGCAGCGGCCGTTCCGCGGCTTCCGCTTCGGGAATCCGCAGCAGCCGAGTTCCCAGTGTCCGCCGCCGCAGCCAAGGCGAAATGCCCGCCCGCCTGCGCCTCCCCCGAAGCCGAAGCGCGCGGGGCCTTCAGTTGAGCCTCCAGCGGGACCTTCAGCCGTGCCTCTAGCGGAGCCTCCAACGGGAACTCCAGCGGAGCCTCCAGCCATCCCCCGGCCCGCTCCACCGCGTCCCATAACAGATCGTAGAGCAAATCGCCCTTATTGCTGTAATAATGATATACCGTGCCATAGCCGAGTCCCGCCTGCGCGGCCACATCGCGGATCTCCAGTAAAGGCCCTTTATTCAAAAACACATCGGCAGCGGCTTTACGGATCTGCGTCAGACGCCGCAGCCGGATCTCTTCGTTTTGTTCTTTTGTGCGTGGAGTCATTTCGTCCGTTCACCTCTTTTATTATTGACCTGCTCTTATGTCAATATAAAACATCGGCTTGCGAATTACAAGAGATTAGCTGGAGGATTTCCGGCTCAACCTAGAAACCGGTGCTTGACCAACGGGTGTATTAGATTCAAGGAGAAAATAAAATGCTAGACTCAGCAAATAAAGCTGTAGACTGAGAAAATAAAGTATTAAACTGACCATGCTTCATTAAGCTAACGGGTAGGAGGTTAAAGATCAATCTCGGTGAACCGTATCATAAGTAGGGGGCAAGTTTTTCGGTGTGACCCGTTAATTCAGCGTTACAGCGTATGTTGTCACTTGCGACAAAAAAGCTAGGGGGTGTAATTTCTGATGGATATTGACTACAGTGCGATAAGAGATCTTCCTCAAGCAGCGCAGCTGTCCGATGAGGACTGGAACCTGTTTGTAGAACGTTCACGAACAAAACGAATCCCTAAAGGAGTCACCCTAATTCAGGCGGGACAATTGGTGAAGCATGTTTATTTTTGCACAATGGGCTTATTTCGCCTGTATTATACGCTTCAAGACGGCAGGGAATATAATGTTGCATTTACGGTGGAAAATGATTTTGCTACTTCTTATGGTGCCATGGTCATGGGGACGCCTTCTTTCTTTACAATCGAGGCTATGGAAGACTCTGCAGTTATCGAAATATCTTATGATATGCTGAAGGAGTTAGTGGATGAAAGCCGTGCATGGGAACGTTTTGTGTGTAAGAGTGTTGAAAGATTATATATACGAAAGGAAGAAAGAGAGCGGGAATTGCTTTACCTGTCCGCGAAGGAAAGATATGACGTGTTTTTGGTCAAGTACCCTGGATTGGGACAACGGATTCCTCAGTATCACATTGCGTCCTACTTGGGAATTACCCCTGTTTCTCTGAGCCGGCTCCTTCATTCGGAAAAAGATTAACCTATGTTAATGCGAAGCCAGCGCTTTGTCGCTAAAATAAAACAAAAATAAGCAAATAAAGGTGGTAAAGAAATGCGGTACATGATGATTGTGCTGTTGGAGTTTTATCCTTCCTGGCTTGCACTGCCTCGGGAGGAACGGAGAAAACATGCCGATTCATTGCAGGGGATTATACAAAAATACGGTCAGCACGTCAAAGTGCGATTCTTTGACGCAGAAGCGCTGCCTGGAAAAGATTATACGGATTTTGTCCTGTGCGAAACGGTAGATCTAAAGCAATACCACTATATGTGAGAAGAAATCAGAGACTCGCTCCCGTACACCAAAGGGTATATGAAAATCAAAGATGTTGTGATGGGAATAGAAAACGCGTTTCAATCGTATGAGGCAGAAGTACTGAATATGGGAAAAGATTAACGAGTGTATGATCGTTTAGGATTACCCAAAATCGTCCTGCAGATTGATAAAATACTAACGAGATGAAACAGAGGGCCATCCCGCAAAGGATGGCCCTAAAACTTGCCGTTACAGTCAGCGCGGTGAGCCGTATCATAAATAGGGGCAAGTTTTTTGCGGAATTCCTTGTAGTGCATGGATTTGTATATATGTGTGTAGGTTTCGGGCTATGTTAACGCTGAAAAGCAACATTGGGCTATCGTATTTTGAATGGAACATCTGCGTCACATCCCACGGAAGAAAGAGGACTTGTAAACGGTAGGGGCTCCCCGAGGCAGGAAAGAAAAGTGTCACGAGTGTCGATGCTGGCAGCGAACGCGTTTCTGACGGTACTACTATACTGTTGCAAAAATTCAAATTTATGTAGACTTTTCGGCACTTTTCTTTCATTCCTGTTTGTGCCGACTTAGTTCGGAATGGAGATTATTATGAAAAGAGTTGGAATTATTACTCTTTACTACAAAAACTATAATTACGGTGGCCAACTAGGAGCTTATGCACTGCAAAAAGCTATAGCTAAGTTAGGATTTCATTGTGAGCAAATTACATTCAAGTGGCAAAACGAATACACCTTACAAGCATATGAAAGTGCTAAAGGTGCAGAACATTTTAGGAATTTTTCTGAAAGCATTCCCCACAGCGAACGCTTATATACAGTAACTGATATTGCAGAATGTGTTGATGATTACGATATTTTTGTTTGCGGTAGCGACCAAATATGGGGTTTACCATGGGTTATTTCCGATGACATTTTACCCTGTATGGCACTTTCTTTTGTTCCAGCATCAAAAACGAAAATTGCATACGCAGCAAGCATGGGAGGAGCAGAAATAGAGCCCGATCGAAAAAAGATCCTTGCTCCACACGTTAATTCCTTAGACTTTGTTTCTGTTCGTGAAAAAAGGGCAATCCCTTTTGTGAAAACGATGAAAAATGGAGATATTACTCATGTATTGGATCCGGTAATGCTTCTTGATAAATCCGGATGGGATGATATATCTGCTACTCCGCCAGAAAAAGCCTATATACTCACTTATGATTTACGAGATATTACAGGGCTTCAGGAATACGCTGAAGCACTTTCAAGAAAGTACGGATACGAGATTATATCTCTTGCAACTGCTGGAGCAGCTACGGTTGGTCCGAAGGAATTTGTAGGGTACATAAAACACGCTAAGTATTTTATTACTAGTGCTTTTCATGGGGCTGCTTTTGCCATTTTATATAAGGTTCCATTTTTGGTTTTCCCGGTATCTGATAATCCACAAGACCCCAAATCAATGGATTCAAGACTGATAGCTCTGCTGGATACGTTTGGCTTATCTTCTTGCTATGTTTATGATACATCAAATATTCCAAATATTGATGATGTTACTTTTCATCATATAGACGAATCAAAAACAAGTGCATTTCGTCATAATTCACTTCAATTTCTTAAAGATGCTTTGGAATCTTAAAATAAACCAACTGCAGAAGTCTGTATTTACAGAATGCCAACCCTTAAGAGTAGGTACAACATATGGATTTGGTTTGAATGACAGACTCATTCTTTAAAATAGGGCGTAATCCCTCTTAAATATAGGTTCTCCACTAACCTGAAAAATTCTTCTGACGATAAATCCTTTTGACGCTGGAGCCAAAGACGAAATAAAGAAAGGGAAGTTGTCAGGTAAAACTCAATGAAGTATGGCGTTGAGGAATGGTTTTGCGGAACGTTTAATTCTAATTGATCCAAACTGATTTCTTTTTTTAAACGTTTTAAAAAACGGGCACTTCCATAATCGCCCAAAAGGGCATTAAGAACCAGGAGATGTTCTCTTTTGTCCAGACAATAGAGCGTATCTTGAACCGTATGCATCGATAGCTCTTTATTCGCCATTTCTTTTTTAATGTCATTCAATAAGTCATTTTCAACAGAGTCCAACAATTCGTAAATGTCAGTAAAGTATTGATAAAAGGTGCTGCGGTTATATCCTGACTTATTCGCAATTTCCTGAACCGAAATTTTTTCAATCGGCTTTTGGCTATATAACTCACAAAAAACTTCTACAAACTTTTGTCTTGTTTTCTCCGTTATTTGGGGTTGCTTTTTCATGTTTCCCTCCTGCTAGCGAATCTGAATGTCATCCGACAAATAATAAAAAACTGATGGTTGATCAAGGAATAATGAAGATTTATAATCACATCATACAACATGTTGTCTGATAATTAAAAGGAAATGTTAATAAGTAGGGGTGGTTTTAATGTCAGCAAAACAAGATAGAATTCTAATTTTTGGTGCAGGTGTCATCGGGAGCATGTACGCAATTAAGCTTATTGAAGCAGGGTTTGATGTTAGCCTGTTTGCACATTCTAATAGATTTAAATCATTAAGAGAAAATGGCCTGCAATATAAAGAAAAAGGTACAGTTAGATCGATACAAGTAAATGTCATTGATACGCTCGAAAATTACGATGTATACGATTTTATTTTCGTTACCGTTCGTTATGATCGGTCCGAATCAGCGTTGTTAGCGCTAAAAGATAATCAAAGCAAAAATATAGTCACGATGACTAGTAGTTCAATTGGATTTTCTTCGTGGCTGGATATCGTAGGGGATAGACTTTTACCAGCTTTTCCCGGCTTCGGCGGACAGATTAAAGATGGAGTATTACATGCTCGATTTCTACCAAAGATTTTAGTGGCAACTGCATTTGGAGAAATTAATGGTGTAGTGACAGAACGCATAGAAAACCTCGCAAAATTATTTAAAACAGCAAAGCTTCCCTACGTTATTAAAAAGGATATGCAAGCGTATCTAATCACACATTCCGTATCAGACATTGCCATGTTGAGCGTTTTGCATTCTGAGAATAAGATAATTGACAAAAAAACAGCCAGAACCAGAAAGACGGCACGCAAAATAACAGTCACTTTAAAAACGTATCTAAGGGCAATACAAAAAGCTGGCGTTTCAATTGATCCTCCAATGCTTAAAATGGTGCTTAAATTTCCAAACTTATTTTTGGATCTTTTCTTTATGACATGGCTACGAACCAAAATGGTTAGGGATATGATGTTGCCGGATTATGCGAATAATGCTAACAATGAGATTGTGCAGCTGAGTAATGATTTAATGAAATTTTTAAGTCAAAATAATATCAAATCGGAAATACATGTTCAGTAACGTTGTTAACGCCCAGATTCATTGAATATGAAAGCAAAAGCGGCTGCCGCATCCAGTAAATATGGGCGCGCACAGCCGCTTTCACGGTATAAGAACGGTTAGTTGACAGCGGGAGTAAACCGTACCTCTTCCTGTTAATGATTAAACTTACTTGACGCTTCCCGCTTCGCGGATTAATCAAGCTCAATGTTCTGCAAATATTCTAAAGTCGCATTAAAACTGGAGTCTATTTGGGAAAGCTCCGAGGATAGCGTCTTATTAAAAGCTGCATCACTTTGTTGGTCTTTGCCTTCCAAATGAGTCTTGATCATCTTGACCAGAGATGCTTTATGATTTGCGATCTCTTTAAGGGATGCATCGCTTTCTTTTTTGGCGCTCTTTACGGTTTTTGACAACTTGGCTTTTGCTGCCGCGAGCGTTTTTTTATCCTGAGTCATTTCATTTCTAGCCTTGGCGACAGCCTCCTTGCTCAGCTTGTTTTTGACCGCATTGCTATAGTTAGCTGCAGATACCTTAGATTTCTGCGCTAAGGCTGTAACCTCGGTGCCCAAGACTTTACTTAAGTTCTTCTGCGCATCCTTAACCTCTTTGACCCTGTCTTTGTAGGATTCAAAATAATACTTGTCTACGTACGCATTAGAATATGTAGCGGCAAACGCCTGTGATGGTAATACAACCACCAATAGCAACAACAATATCATCGCCTTTTTCATTCTCCCACTATTCCCCCTTAGTAATATATCCTTACTATAATTAATGTTATACGGCAGCACAATACTTACTTTGCAAGCGGCTAGTTCGGGGTGCAAGCCAACAGTCAGCCATTGGTGATGAAAAAAAGCCCCCTGCCGGCGTTACAGGGTCTGTCCCGCAACCTGCAGAGGGCTTGCTGTTAGATTTACTTGGCGCTGCCTGCTTCGCTGCGCGGCGGACGCATGGTCAGGCTGACCCGGCCTTTCTTGAGGTCAACGCCCATGACCCATACAGTGACATTGTCTCCTACAGAGACGACGTCCATCGGATGCTTCACGAAGCTGCCGCTAAGCTGGGAGATATGCACCAGCCCGTCGTTCTTGATTCCGATATCGACGAAGGCGCCAAAATCGATTACATTGCGGACGGTCCCCTGCATCTCCATGCCGGGAACCAGATCCTCGATCTTCAGCACATCGGTGCGGAAGATCGGCAGCGGCAGCTCCTCGCGCGGATCGCGGCCCGGGCGCTGCAGACTTTCAAGGATGTCGCGCAGTGTAGGCACGCCGACATTCAGCTTCGCAGCCAGCTCTTCGGCGTTCTGCGCCTGCAGCTCCTCTGCGACCTCTTTGCTGCCGAGCCGGGCTACCTCCAGCCCCAGCTCACGGAACAGGCGGTCCACCACCGGATAGGACTCCGGATGGATCGGCGTGCGGTCCAGCGTATTGTCCCCGCCGGGAATCCGCAGGAAGCCGATGCACTGCTCGTAGGATTTGGCACCGAGGCGCGGCACCTTCTGCAGCGCCTTGCGGGTCACGAACTTGCCGTTCTCCTCGCGGAACTTCACAATATTCTTGGCGATTGTGGCATTCACGCCCGCAACATAGGACAGCAGCGATGCGGATGCTGTATTCACATCGACACCGACGTGGTTAACCGCGGATTCCACAACGCCCTTCAGGCTCTCCTCCAGATGCTTCTGGGAGACGTCATGCTGGTACTGCCCGACTCCGATCGCCTTCGGGTCGATCTTCACCAGCTCCGCCAGCGGGTCCTGCACGCGGCGGGCAATGGATGCGGCGCTGCGCTCGGCCACATCCAGATCCGGGAACTCCTCCTGCGCAAGCTTGGAGGCGGAATAGACACTGGCTCCCGCTTCATTAACGATCAGGTACGCCAGCTCAGGATTGCCGATCTCTGCGATGACCTCGGCGGTGAACTGCTCCGTCTCCCGCGAGCCGGTGCCGTTGCCGATTACGATCAGCTGAATGCCGTATTTGGCAATCAGCTCCTTAAACTTCGCCGCCGCCTCCTTCTTCTTGTTGTTCGGCGGCGTCGGATAAGTGACCGCTACCTCCAGCAGCTTGCCGGTATCGTCCACAACGGCCAGCTTGCACCCGGTACGGTAGGCCGGGTCAACGCCAAGCACGTTCCGGCCTTTGACCGGCGGCTGCAGCAGCAGGCTGCGCAGATTCCCTGAGAAGATCGAGATCGCCTGATTCTCTCCTTTCTCCGTCATCTCTCCGCGCACCTCGCGCTCAACAGACGGAGCGATCAGCCGCTTGTAGGAATCCTCCGTCACGGTCTCCAGCAATTCCTTGACCGGGGACGGCCCCTTGATCAGCTTCCGCGAGATAAAGGCATGAATCTTGTCAGTAGTTACCTCAATGCCTACCTTAAGCACGTTCTCCCGTTCTCCGCGGTTGATGGCGAGAATCCGGTGCGGCGGCATTTTATGTACCGGTTCACGGTAACTGTAATAGTTCTCGTATACGCTCTCCTGCTCAGCATCCTTGGCTTCGGAGACCAGCACCCCTTGACTTGCGGTGTACTGGCGTATCCAGGAACGGATGACCGGATCATCGGCAATGTTCTCAGCTATAATATCCATCGCGCCCTGCAGCGCCAGCTCAGCACTCTCCACGCCTTTGTCCGCATCAATATATTTAGCGGCCTCTTCCAGCGGAAGCCCCTGCCGGCGCTGTTCCATGACCCAGTTCGCCAGCGGCTCCAGCCCCTTCTCCTTAGCCACACTTGCCCGCGTCTTACGCTTCTGCCGGAAGGGACGATACAGATCCTCCACTTCCTGCAGCTTGACTGCCTTCAGGATCTGCTCATGCAGCTCGTCTGTCAGCTTGCCCTGCTCCTCGATGCTGCGGATGACATCCTTCTTGCGGTCACCCAGATTGCGCAGATAGGCCAGCCTTTCCTCAATATCACGCAGAGCGTTCTCGTCCAGCTCACCGGTCATTTCCTTACGGTATCTCGCAATAAACGGAATCGTATTCCCCTCATCCAGAAGGCCTACCGTCGTACGCACCTGCTTCAGGCTAATGCCCAGCTCCTTGGCAATCGCCGCGGTAATTAATTCCTGCTCCTGCCGCGCAGCAGCTTCATCCGGTACAGTACCGGCATTCGTATTTTCTGCAGCCAATTGAATCCCTCTTTCCGCACACGTTCTGCGTTCTTATAATCCCTACCTGAAATAGTATCACAAATTGGTTATCTACCAAAGTTTAGGGATTCATTGACCCGGAAAAAGCTGGCTTGCTAGGAGGTAGATTGTCAATCCTGCAGGAACCACGGATCATTTCATTTGCAGGCCCCGCCGGTTCATACGCTTAGCGGAGGCGAGTGACAGCCCAAAGCACAGAACGAGCACTAGTGCAGCCACGGCATACGGGAAGTTGATATCCAGGTCAAACAGGACTCCGGCCACAATCGGACCGGCAATATTGCCAAGACTGGTGTAGGCAGAATTCATACCCATCACGAAGCCCTGCTGCGATTCCACCGCCAGCTTGGAGAGCTGTGTTCCGACAGCGGGGCGCAGGATATCCATCGAAAGAAACACAATGAACGTCACTGTAACAATAGCCCAGTAGCCGTGCACAAACAGTGTGAGGAGGATGAACAGGCCCGCGATAAGCAAAGAGGTCGAAATGACCTTATTTTCACCAAAACGATTCAATATCCAGCTGAACGCCGTAACCTGAATCACAGCCCCCGAGATGGAGCCAAAGGTTAGGACAAAGGCAATATCCTTAGGGGTGAATCCAAATTTTTGATCCACAAACAACCCGAATACCGTTTCATAATTCGCCAATCCGAAGGAGAGTACAAATACAATAACCAATCCGAAGAAGTAGGGTTCACGGTAGGAACGCACCAGTTGAGATACAAGGCTCTCTTTATCGTTCTGTGCTGTCTTCACAGCTTCACGCTGCGCTGCGGAGCGCGATTCCGGCAATACAAATGTACTTATCACAGCCACCAAAGCCGCTGCTACTGCTGCCGCAAAGAACGGCACACGGATACCAAACTCTGCCAGATAACCGCCAATTCCCGGTCCAATAATAAAACCGGTGGTGATGGCCGCATTGATCAGCCCCATTCCTTTGGCCCGTTCCTCTGTGGAGGTCGTATCCGCCACGTAAGCCATGACCGCAGGCATAATCAACGCTGCTCCGACACCCCCTAGCATTCGGGATACAAACAGCAGCCAGGGCGCATTTGCCAACCCAAACAGCAGCTCCGAGAGTGAAAAAACAATCAGTCCGGCGACGATAATTTTTTTCCGGCCCATCCGGTCCGACAGTCTGCCCGCAAACGGCGACACAATCAACTGGGTTACAGAGAAGGCTGCCACCAGCAACCCGACAACACTGCCTCCGATCTGCAGCTCATTCATATAAGTAGGCATGATCGGAACAACCAGTCCGATGCCTGTAAACGCCAGAAAAATATTCAGCATAAGGAGCAGCATAGCGCCCCGGTTTCTTAGCAGTAATGACATTGCAATAACCTCCGTATTCCCGCAACCAAATCCTCAAGTAGGGGTGATTCTATTTATCTTATAGTTAAATATCCACTTATCCGTCAGTTGCCATCCCTTTTATTCCAGAAATGAAAAATCTAAATAAGACACATAAGACCGACCATCCGGTCTAATTAAGGGTAAATAAAAAACGTCTTCTCAAACTAATTTTCCGGCCCAACCCTGCAATAAAATAATTGCCTTACAGCTTGCTCTATCTGCGCTTCAGAGAAGCCTCTATTCTGGTACCCTCGACTAACCGTACACTGCGTATAGCTTCTCTGCAGTGTGCTGTCTTCACAGCATGCTTAGTCTCTATGCCTATCCGGTACGTATCCCCTGCAGCAGCAGCCGTATGGCATCCCGGTAATATTCCATGATATCCTCCGGCGTGTTGGCCAGAACTGTAATCTCGCTGACTCTGCTGATTCCCTCCAGCAAGCCGCTTACAATGATTACGTAATTGTCCAGATTGCCCTTGACCAGATACCCCGTGTCCATACCCTCCTGCAGCAGATTGCGGCAGGCTTGTGACGCCGATTCGTAGAGCCGGGAGAGACGCTGTTGAACCTCTTTTGAATGAGGCCGGGATCTGGCGTATTCCTCAAGCGCGCGGATCAGCGGATTCTGAAAATCATTCGCATAATGCTCGCCTAATGCATAGAAACGTTCCTCGATGCCGTTAATTCCGCTCCGTTTCTGCTCCCAATCGCTGAGCCACTGCTCGGTATCGTCTTCTACTACATATAGAAACAGTTCATCTTTACTCGGAAAATGGTGATATAAACTCCCTTTGCTCACCTTGGCCGCCGTACAGACTTCGTTCATGGTCACCGCTGCAAAACCTTTCTGAACAAATAACTGTGTTGCCTTTAGCACTATCCGCTTTTTCGTTTCTTCTCCGTCAGAACGTCCTTTAATTCCGACCACCTCCTTAACCCGACCGTCCGGTCCAATTGTAGCACAGCTATTGTTTAAAGTGAATACATTTAAGCCACAGGTTCGTATATAGTTTCCATACAATTAAAAAGGCACGCCGGATTATACACCGGACGTGCCTCCATTACACATTCTATACTATGTAGCCCTGCCTGATTTAGAAATCGATCAGGCCCAGACTGATTTGCAGCGAATCATCCACTTTCTTCATTGTATCATCGTCAAGGTGGGTGATCTTATCGGTCAAGCGTTGTTTGTCAATTGTCCGAACCTGCTCAAGGAGAATGACGGAATCCCGGTCAAAGCCGTGGGCTGCCGCATCAATTTCCACGTGCGTCGGCAGTTTGGCCTTCTGGATCTGGGCAGTGATGGCCGCCACAATCACCGTCGGGCTGAAACGGTTGCCAATATCGTTCTGAATAATCAGTACCGGCCGTACTCCGCCTTGTTCTGAACCTACAACAGGCGAAAGGTCGGCAAAAAAAACGTCGCCGCGTTTAACGATCAATATCTACACCCCGCTTACTAAGCGGCCAAGAGTACTGTCTGCATCTTCCTCAGCGAGAAAGGCCTCGCATGCCATCGTCAAATTGATCTTGGCCATTTCCATATAGCCCCGCTGCATAGACTCACGAATGGTGCGTTTCCTCCGTTCGCTTAAATACAGCTTCATGGCCTGCCTAATCAATTCACTCCGGTTAGAGTTCTCCAATTGAGCGATCCCATCCACTTCCTGTAAGAGATGATCGGGCAAGCTGATCATAATTCTTTTGGTGTTCTGCAAATTGGCCACCTTCTCTTCCACCCCCACAAACCTTCTGCCCTTGTGTTTCAGTGTTACAATATACAAGGAATTTTATACAAGGAATATATGCAACCAGTATATCAAGTATGCTGCATCCCATTATAAACTAGAAATGGCGGTTCGTATAGACCATAAGTCACATAGGTCTTTACGGTTCAGCTTCCTTTATCGATTCCTGTAAAAGTTACACAGTAAGAACATCAAGCCTGCAGCAGGGGATTCACCAGGTTCGGAGCAGCACCTTCACGCACATATACGCGGGGCACCCGGTGGGCCAGCATACAGATTACCTCGTAGTGAATCGTTCCCATATGGAGTGCCAGTTCGTCTGCCGTGATGGACACGCCAGCCTGGCTTCCGATGAGTACAACCTCTTCGCCAGCTTTGATTTGTTCCGCTTCTTCAGCGAAAGATTTGAGCGATACCATACACTGGTCCATGCAGATCGTTCCGACGACAGGAACGCGACGTCCACGTATTAGCACCTCCGCTTTGCCTGTCAGCATGCGGGAATATCCGTCTGCGTACCCCACAGGCAGCGTAGCAATGATCTCTTCGCTGTCTGTGAAGTAACGGGTGCCGTAGCTGATGCCCCAATCGGGCGGCAGGGTTTTGACATAAACTGCCTGCGTCTTCAGCGTCATTACCGGGTGTAAAGCCACCTTTGTACGGCTTACCTCAGTCGATGGATAAAAACCGTACAAGCTTATGCCCACACGCACCATGTTACTGGATAGAAGAGGTGTATCAATGGCCGTAGCGCTATTGCCCGTATGTATGATCGGGATTTCAATCTCTCTGTCCCGAAGCGTTTCCGCCACGCTCATGAACCGCCGGTACTGCATCAGTGTATAGCTTTTGTTTTCTTCGTCTGCCTTGGCAAAATGGGTAAACATACCCTCCAGCTCCGCCTGCGCTACAGAATGCACTTCAGCGATGAAATCGGGCGCGTCAGCCGGCAGCAATCCCAGCCTTCCCATCCCGCTGTCAATCTTGATATGCACCTTCAGCCGGTGCTCCGGATCTATAGGAAGCCTTCTTATTGCCTCCAGTACATCCGGTGTGAACAGTGTTACGGTTATATTGTACTCCCAGGCAACGGCTATTCCTTCCGGTGAGGTGTAGCCGAGCACCAGAATAGGAATTAGTATTCCCGCCTGACGCAGCTCCAATGCCTCATCCAAAAAAGCTACACTAACATAATCCGCTCCGAGTCGTTCAAGCTCCCGCGTCACTTCCACTGCTCCATGGCCGTACGCATTTCCTTTGACGCATCCCATAAATTTAGTCTCCGGCAGCAAGGCCGCACGAAAGGCTTCGTAATTGGCACGCAGATCATCCAGATTAATCTCGGCTACTGTAGGTCGATAGCATACTTGCACTTCAGGGTCACCTTCTTACATTGTAGTAAAACAGCTCTGTGATTGTTGTATGGAACCACTAGTCTTACTGCCAATGGTAATGCTAATGGAAGGCGGCTGTCAATGTAAGTACAGCTATCTTGCTGATTGGTCCTCCAAAGGGGCGGTTAACGGCAGAAATAAGTAAAAAGCGGATACGGCTTGTAGAGGAAATGGCTCCCACAATGCGCAGTATCCGCCTACTGAATATTACTTACCCGATTGTTCCGCCATAGAAGCGGCAATTTGCATCATTTCGGTCGCCGGAAGGTTCGCGCTGGTAATGCGGAATTCCACGCCGTCGTTCATCCAGGTCAGAGTCAGCTGTTCATCGCCGCTCAGAAGCCCTGCGGTAAAGCCAAGATCGATTACCTTTCCAGGAACCAGCGATACAGTATGATCCAGCGGACGGCTTTCCATAATCGTATACTGGTAAATTCCGTCATAGCGGAGCAGAGCCGAATGATCTTTGCTGTCCTCGATTTTGTTGCTGTCCTTAAATTCTACACCGGCAGGAATATAAGCCGGTTCAATGATGCCGAAATCGCCAAGCTCCGCAGCAACCGGCTGATCTGCCTGTTCCTTGTCCTCCGGTGCAGCCACCGGATTGCCGTTCTCGTCAACCTCAGCCACCGTGCTTTCGGAAGGAGTACCGCTCGCCATATTTTTTTGCATATCAAAAGAATCCTTATTGAGCTCAGGACTAAACTTGAAGCTGTCGAACTTCACATCGACCACAACCTTGGCCTCGGAGTCGGAGACCTGCACCTGTTTTGGTTCATAGGTCTTTTTGGTCAGCCATATTTTTTGGCGCACCAGTGCGCTGCTCTGGTAATTTGCCGCGACTTCAAACACATAGTTGTCTCCATCCACCGTAAACTGCCGGTTGTTGTCAGAGACAATGCTGTTGAGCAGTGTCTGGTACAAATATACCTGACCTTGGCTATCCGGCCAATCGCTCTGGAAGCGGAAGCTTTTGCCCAGACTCGGTGTCAGCACGAACACCCCTTCATCATTGCGCAGAACAATCTGCGTTACATCCTTCTGCACATTGGAGAGGCTAATCCGGTAGTAGGAAGGATTTTTGTACCAGACCTCCACCTTGTACTCCTGCGGCTGTTCGCCGGTGTACAGGGTCATCGTGCCGGCACCCTGGTAGGCCCCCTGCTTGCTCTCCAGCTTGTCAGACACATTGTTCAAATCCTTGACTACGGAAGCGGCATCCTTCTTCCCGCACCCCGCGAGCACCAGGGCCACGCTCATTATGATCGCGAGTACCCATGTTATCCGGCGCATGACATCATCCCCTTAACCTGTTTTGAATGCATTGATTAGTACATGTCTATGAGGGACAACTCCGCAATATGCAGACGGGCATGACAAGCATGACAAGAGGTTCGAATTATCTGTATGGACGATTCAACAAAGGAACTGGCAGCGGACGTGCAGAATTGTTTAGGCAACGCTTATTGAAAGGGGTACAAGTTATGCAGGGATTTATTTTCAAGAAAGATTACAGAGAAAATGAGGTGCTCCGAAAGAGCCTGTCCGGGCTTGCCGCCAGCAGCTTTGGAATAAGCTTCGAACAGTGGTATCAGGAAGGGTTCTGGAGTGAGCGGTATATTCCATTTTCTTATATCGAGGATGAGCAGGTGATTGCGAATGTTTCAGTAAATGTGCTGGACTTGATCATGGACGGCCACCAGAAAAAGGCGATCCAGATCGGAACTGTAATGACGCATCCGGATTACCGGCATAAGGGCTTGTCTGCCAGTCTAATGAATAAGGTGCTGGAGGAGTATACGAATCAGGTTGATTTTATGTACCTTTTTGCCAATGATACGGTGCTCGATTTCTATCCGAGGTTTGGATTTATTCCGGCGCAGGAACAGCTCTTCTCTATTGACTATACTTCAGGCAGCACCGACTCCGTGGGGATCCGGAAATTAGACGGGACTGAGCCGGATGATCTAAACTTTATCCGCACATTCGCAGCGCAGCGATTGCCGGTATCCCGTCGTTTTGGAACAGACGGAACGCTAGGGCTGCTAATGTTCTACTGCCTAAACGTCTTCAGTGACGACCTCTATTACCTGGAGAACGAGGACGTATTAGCCATTTGCAAGCAGGAAGGCAAGGAGCTGAACATTTTCGACATTGTGTTTACGAAAGCCATTGATATTCAAGCTGTTTTGGCTAAGCTAGCCAGCAGTGAAACTGAAAAAATAGTTTTTCATTTCACTCCCGATTACATAGGGATTGAAGCGGAAAGCACGCCTTACCCGGGCGGCTTATTTGTGAGAACCTGCGGCAACTCTTCATTTCCGGCCCACATGAAGCATCCAGCTACGTCTATCGCCTAGAAACCGGAAGTTAGGGCAAGTCAGCCGCAACCCCGGGATCTGCTATGTTTAGAGAGTCATGAATTGCCCAAACCGGGCCAGGAACTCTTCCTTCTCTTTGTAATCCGGCATGACACTCCCGAGGCGGCGCCAAAATGACCGGTCATGATTCATATGCAGCAGATGGCATAGCTCATGGATAATCACATAATCAATAACCTGGGCGGGGGCCATCGCCAGGCGGTAATTAAACGTCAGTTTCTTGTCCGCGCTGCAGCTCCCCCACTTGGTTCTGGATTCAACGACTTCGATCGTCTTCGGTTTTACGCGGAGCTGATTCTGATAAACAGTAATCCGTTCCGCAACAATCTTCTTCAGGCTGGCAAAATAGAACTTTTTGAGTTCCAGCTTCAGCTTCTCCGCATCCCATTCACCGACATTAATCAATTCATGCAGCGGGTATTCCTTCCCAAGGTAAAGAAACTTCCCTTCCTCCTGATATTCCTTCGCCTTGGGTGCCTGCCGTGCCTCCCGGCCCTGGCGCAGCTTGTCCAGAATCCATTCGCCGTGCCGCTCCACCGCGCCCACAATCAATTCTTCGCTTGTCCCCTTGGGGGCTTTTACCGTGATCAACCCAATTGCATCTATATGAAGGGAAATCTTCTTCCGCTTCGCGTACTGTACATGGATTTGAATCATTTCACCCTGTAACTGAATCTGCATAGCCACCATCGCTTCTATAAATATTCTTTCCTCCACTGTAACATGTTTGCCAGCATAGCATACAGAGTTTCATAGTGCGCATTTCTTCTCACACCACACATAAAAAAGAGTCCACCGGGGACTCTTCACACAAATATTTTATTCGGTTCTCCTCATATCAAAGGGTATGAACAGGCAGGACCGGGTTAAATCAGCCGCGCAATCTTTTCGATCTCCACTGCAGAAGCGGCTAACTGCTGCATGGACGCGGTGATTTGCTCCGTTGCCGCAGCCTGGCGCTCGCTCTGTGCCAGACAATCCAGCAGGGTTGCATCCATCAGGGTAATGTTCTTCTTGATCGCCTGCAGGATGCTGGCGATTTCTTTGGCAGAGGAGGCGCTGGAGACCGACATCTTTCGAATCTCCTGCGCTACTATCCCAAATCCCCGGCCATGCTCGGCGGCATGTGCAGCTTCGATTGCGGCGTTCAGGCCCAGCAGATTGGAGTTGTCCGCCACCTTTTTGATGAAATCCAAAATCTCATCCGTACTATGCAGCTCTTCGACAACCTTCTGGCCGAGCAGCTTAAGATCGCTTACGGTATTCGCCAAATCAGAAGCAGTTCCGGCTATCTCCCCGGAGGTGGAGCTTATCTCTTCAGAGGTTGTTGCCAGAGTATTGGCCGCATCGCTTAACGTTTCTTGATTGTGCAGGCTGATCCCAATGGTAAAAACACCGGTAACGTTCCCGTCTTGCCCCCGAATCGGCATGGACGAAGATTTGAAGGGCAATCCGTAGATTTCCTTCGGAATATTTGCACTAACCGTCTCGCCGGTGTCCAGCGATTTTCGGATCCCGCCATTCTGCGGAACCGGCATTCCCTCTTGAATGCGAATATCCAGCTCACTACCCGGCAGATAATAGATGAACTTGTCCGAATCGGCTAATGCGAACATGACATCCAGCGGAAACAAGCGCTGCACGAGCGGCAACGATATTCTCAAAGCATCCAGTAATTGTTCAATCTCCGTTTCACTTTGACTCTTCACGACACAACAGCTCCCAATACAGGATTTTAGATCATTATAGCACGAAGGAAAACGCACCCGACAAGGCATTTAGTCCTTGCTTTTTGGTTGGTCTGTTGCGTCTTTATCCTGCCATAATTAGATAAAACTATGAATCCAGGAAGAAACGTTACCCTCTTAATAGAGAGGGTAACGTTTCTTCGGGAAATTGGACTCTTAACGATACATTGATTAGACTGAAAACTTCGAAATACTTTCCTGAAGCTCTTGAGCAAGCTCGGACAGCATTCTTGAGGCCACTGCAATTTCCTCCACACTGGCCAACTGCTCTTGCGCCGAGGCGGATACATCATAGGTCCCCTCGGAGGAGGCCAACGTGATCCTGTTGATCTGCTCAAAGGCAACTACAAGCTCATGAGTTTCATGCGACATTTCTTGCGAAGCATCGGAGACGCCTCCAATCTGTTCATTAATTTCTTGTATGGAGGCTTCGATTTCGGCAAAGGATTGCCCGGCGGTTTGGACGGCATAAATGCCGGCCTCGACTTCCTTCTCCCCTTGACTGACCATTGTGAGAGTCCGGCTTGTCTCGGATTGAATCGAATGAATCACATCAGAGACGCGTTTCCCGGATTCTGCAGTCTTCTCCGCAAGCTTGCGCACCTCACTGGCTACTACAGCAAAACCCCGGCCATGCTCTCCTGCTCTCGCTGCTTCAATCGCCGCATTTAGCGACAGCAGGTTCGTCTGATTCGCTATATCCGTAATAATTGCAATGATTTCGCCGATTTCTCTGGAGCTTTCGGCCAAGGCGCTGACCACTCCTGAAACCTCACTTACATTTTTTGATACTGCCGATATTTGGTGAATTGCTGATTCAACCGCCTGAATCCCTTTGGTGGCCAGGTCGGATGCTACATCCACCGATTCCTTGACATGAATGGAACGCTCCGCAATTTGCGCGGCCTCTCCGTCCATCTTCTGAACAAGCGCAACACTGGCTTCGATACTGTTCACCTGCGTCTGCGCTCCTTCCGCTAATTTCTCCGTAATGGACGCAACATGCTCCGTAGCTTGTCCCGTTTGTTCTGCGCTGGCTGTCAGCTCTTCCGATGAGGCGGCAACATGCTCCGCATTTGTGCCCACTTCCCGGATCAGATCACGCAAGTGGTTACCCATGTCATTGAAGGCCTCAGCCAGTTGCCCAATCTCGTCCTTATTCTTGATCTCCACCAGAGTATTCCGCAGATCCCCTCCGGCAATTTGAACCGCCATCTTCTGGAGCTTCTGGATCGGGTTCGAGATCGCCCTGCTGATCAGAGCCGCGGCCAGAGTTCCCAGAAGCAAGGCTGCGCCTGTCAATGCAATGACCAGCTTCTTAGTAGCCGATACATCGCTGAAGGTTGTATTAGCTTCCAGCTCCAGTTCCTCCTCCTGAAGCTTAACAAACCGTTCTGCCGTACTGCTGAATTTACTTAGAACAGGTCCCTGCATTTGCAGAATCTCCAGATAATCGCTGTTATTCCGCTTTTTACTGTCGATAACTTGCATCGCAGTACCGCTGTAATGCTCCTGCAGGAGATCGAGTCCGGCGAGGATTTGTTTGTCATCACGATCGGTAGTGAGTGATTTCAGCTGACCAAGAGCAGTGCGGAACTGATTCTTCGCTCCCTCAAAGTCAGCTACTCTGGCCTCATCTCCATCAATCAGGAAACTGCTGATGCTAGCCCTTTCCTGCTCCACTGCAATTCGCAAATCCTTAATCAGTTGAACCGATTCGGATTTGTTCGTCAGCAGTTGTGTGTAGGTATCATTGACCTTGGAAAGGTAAAAGTAGCTGGTGAAGGCTACAACCAGCAGGAGGATCAGTATCAGACCGAACCCGCCGTATAATTTATTTTTAATCGTCATGTTTCTGAGTCTGCTCATTTCGCTGCCCCCTTATCTGTTGTGTCCAGAATTGAGGTGGCTTCTGCCCGATAACTCTTAGCTGCTTGTTCCGGGGTTATGCTGCCGTCCAGCACACGATCCAGGAGGATTTTATAGGCATTGTCAACAACCATGGAACTGCTTGGAGCAGGAGGATCGATTGGTGATGAATGAGTCTTGAGGTAGTCAAGCAGCTCGTACTGTTGTTTTCCCCCTTCTCCCAGCTTGCCGGAGAGCTGTGCAGCAATCACACTGGAAACAGGAACTCCCCGTTCTCCTTTCAGAATGTCATTGGCTGCCTCATTATTAATGAAAAAATTAATGAATTTGGCCGCTTCTTCCGGATATTTAGAATAGGACGACACTGCGAGGAACATGGAGGGTTTGATAAAGCGCCCTTCTTTGTCCCCGGCCTTCGGCAGCGGCAGCAGCTTGATGGTTCTTCCTGCCTTGCTGCTCAAGATTGTCGAAGCATTGCTGGAAACGGAGAAGAAGGCCGTCTTCCCGGTTATTACCGGATGATTCTCATCATTGCTGACTCCCTTAAATGAGCCTACCAACCCTTCATCTGTCCATTTTTTATAGAGAGTGAAATATTCCGCCAGATCTTTGTCATCATCATATCCAAGAGCCGTCCCCCCCGCATTGTACATGGATACGCCTCGGGTTCTCAGAAAATAGCCCGCAGCAAACATATTCCCCATCGGATAGAAATCAGGATCATCTATAGTTTCTTTTAGTTCTACAAGAGTCTTATACAGCTCATCTATTGTATAGTCCTGGGAAGGCACCTTAATGCCTGCCTCCTGAAGGAATGCCGGATCATAGATCAGAGCTTCTGAATTAATGCCGATATTAACCGCATATAATTCATCATTCTTCATGCCTGGAGCCAGGTACTCCGGGGGAACATCCGAAATGGAAAGACTCTTATTCTTAATATAAGGGCCAAGCGGTTCAATGAGATCCCGATTAATATAATTGAATATAAATCCATAATCCCCCTGAATAATATCAGGAGCCTTCTGATCCGCCGTATCCATAGCCAGACGAGAAGACAGTGCATCTGTACCCGAGAAATCCTCCGTCTCAATCTTGACGCCCGGGTGCTCCTTCATATAAAGATCAACTACCTTCTGCGTGTCCTCTTTGCGTTGCTCTTTCCCCCACCACACAAACTTCAGTGTAACCTCCTGAGCTGCTGTCTCTTCCTTGTTTCCGTCACCGGAGTTGCTGCAACCTACAATTCCTGTTAGGACCAGGAGAGCCCCACATACCTTCAATAACCCCCATACTTTGTTTCCCCTCATAAAAGCCACCGCCTATCTATCTAGTGATGTCGAATAAACAAAAAAAATGTAGCATTTTGTACATTCAACAACTGTTTTCTTTATCGGAAAGTGATTCTGCTTTATGAACAGACAAGTGGAAACGGCTTCGGCGCCCTCAAAAGGACGGTATCCGTTTCAGCGGGAAATAGAAGGATAAATTATAGCGTGAAGCATATAAATTCTCTTTTAACAAAAAAAAGCCCGCACTCTGCACGGACTCCTCATCTTAATATGTATCCAGTTTTGGGGACATCTTCATGAATCCTTTAACATGCCTATGATGATAAACGTAGAAATATAGAGCACAAACATAATGGCCAGCACGAGGCGCATCCGGCTTTTGTTCTTCACATATTTATTCAGCAAAAACATAATGACAGCTATTGCAGCAACGCTCAGAATCGTGATGATATTGTTCATCGCAAACCCTCCTTTTTAGTAGACTTTTCTGCTAAGTATATAGGGAAAATCAATTCATTAATATAAAAAAGAGCATAAATAATGTATTTTATTTCATTTATTTGGATCAGGATTTATAAGAGGTACGACATTTTATGTCGTACCTCTTGTTTTATACTACAAAGGTACCATTCAAACTGTGAAATGAGGTTCAAGATTATGCCGAAAACAAAACGGGGCCGCGTACTTTGGAACTTGCCGTCACGGGGCCGGGGGACATGCCCGATCTGTGAAACTACGCGCATTAAACTGCTCTATCCAAAAGTGAAGAGCGATGGAACCGGAATTAAGGTATGCAAGCGGTGCAGTAAAGCGCCGCAAGTCAAAGTTGATGCTATAACAGGCTAAGCGTATCCTTAGTCGGGGATGCCTCTCTCTTTTATGCGTATATGCATAAGACAGGTGCAGGCATCCTTGTTTCATTCCGCCGGGTTCCTTATACTCGAAATAAACAAACACAGGGCCAAGCTCTGATTCTCATAATCATGAAAGGGAGCCTCTTACTTGAGCCATATCCACCGTATTCAATGGTTCGACCAGCAGATTAAGGCGGGGCGTTATCCGAACAGCAATCATCTGGCCGGGCAGTTCGAAATCTCCAAGCGCCAGGCTCAGCGGGATATCGAATACATGGCCGCTTCTCTCCGGGCTCCGCTGCAATATGTAGCGAAGCAGCGCGGGTATTGCTATGAGGATGACAGCTTCATGCTTCCCTATCTCTATATGACCGATCGGGAAAAGCAGATTCTGAAATATTTGGCTTACCGGTACAGCCGCTATAATTACGAGAATGGAGCGGCAGTACGGCGGATTGGCAGCCTGCTGGAGCGGCTTACCGATGACCAGGAGCCGGGTGCAGAGGCACAGCTGCCGATTTTCACGGTAAATGTACATGTACTGCAGTATATTGAGCTGCTGGAGCATGCCATCAAAGAATGTATAGTTGTAAGAATTGTTCATGATGGGCAGGAGGGTGAACAGGAAATCTGCCCGTTGAAGCTTGTTAACCACTACGATGATGATCATGTCATTGCCAGAACGGCAGAACATAGTCCGCCCCAGCACTTCCGGCTATCCTCCATCCGCTCTTTGAAGCTGACTGAGCGGCGGTTCAATGGAGAAGCCGACGGCGGACTGCGGCAGGAACAGGTCCGAAAGCTCAAGCCTTTTACGGCACAGATCCGCCTGGCTGCTCCGCCCAAAGGAGAATCATGGCTCGGATTTCCGGTACATCTTATAGATAAAGACATTTACGAAGTGGATTTTTTCGATCCGGAGATGTTCGTCCAGCATCTGCTCACTACAGAATGGCTGCAAATACTGGCCCCCCAATGGCTGCAGGTCAAAATAAGCAGCAGATGCCAAGCGATGCTTGATTTGCTGAATCCACAGGAGAATCCAAGTGAACCTAAATAATATTCAGATGAAACGTGAATCGAAGTCTTTTACAGACGCCTTATATGCCATCCTGACAGCCGCACAGCGGTTTGAAGGACCAAAGTATATGCTCTCCGGGCTTAGCGGCATGGCCTTCAAATTCTCAGTGCACCGCAGGCTTCTGCCTATGTCGGTCACGGCCTACGGCCAGTGGGGAAATGAGCATGCACCTGCCATTGATAATCTGGGGATTCACACGGCCTATGACGGCGGACGCACAAGGCACAGCTCATTCGAAGTGTATCAGCAGGATGCCATCACTTGGATCAAACAAAGTATAGATGCCGGTGTTGGAGCATTGTACTGGATTCCGGAGTTCGGGGTAATTCACGGCTATGATGATGCGGACAGGGTATTTTATCTGCAGGACGGCTGGTCCGGGGAGAGCCAAGTGGTGTTGTATGACAATTTCGGCATCAACTTCACCTCCTTCTGGTACTGCCAGGTGTTCGGTAATCAGGTAGAGATCCCCTTGAAGGATGCGGTGCTCGAATCTCTTCGTCTGGCACTCTATGACTGGGAGACACCTTACAAAACATGGCCGGATAAGGAAATTGCCTCAGGCCGGCTCGCCTATCCATACCTGATTCAAGCCTTGAAGCTGGGAGACTTTGATTCTTCGGGTGCCGCATATATTCTGGATTCCTATGGATACGCACGAAGGGAGATCAGGGATTATTTGCAGGAAGTACACAAGCTGATCCCTGGACTGGATGAAGTTCATCACATATACAGTGAATTGGCAGACCTAATGACGGAAGAACTTGCAGTGTCTCTGCCTTCCTTTCATGGGACAGGGCAACTGGCTGAGCACCGTCAAGCCTCATTATGTGCAGCGCTGGCCAAAGCTGAGGCCCTCGAAAAACGCGCAATGGAACGGGTCCGGATTGTGTCAGAACGTTACCCTGACCGCAAACGTTCTATTGTGCCCAGATGGGGCGCACATTCGGCAAGGTAATATTTTAGCGCCGCAGGCCATGAACAAGAACGGCGGAAAGAAGGAATTTATTCATGAGCAAGATCATTCTCCATTCCCTTCAATACCGCCTGGAATCGCATTCGTTTACAGATGCCCTTTACAGTGTTTTGGCAGAGAAAGGCTGGTTCACTTTGCCGAAATGTATGTTGTCCGGAATGACAGCGGCCTGTTTCCGCTTCTCCGTTCACAGGCAGCTCCATTCCGATTCGGCCACGGCCTACAATTGGATGGCGGAGCATCTTGTAGCTTGTGACCTGATTGGAGTAACCGCCTCTCAAATGGGCGGATTTAATTTCACGCCTACCTTTCCTCTCTACCAGCAGCAGGCCATCTCTGATATCAAAGCATGCATTGACTGCGGAACGGGCGCAGTGGTATGGAAAGACCGGTTTGTTATTGTGAACGGATACCATGAACAAAAGCAGGTATTTTATTATTTGGACGGGGTAGCGGAATCCTGCCAGGAACTCCCCTACTTAGAATTGGGGCGGAACCACTCGGCTTATGCCTACTATCAGGTCTACGAGAAGCAGATCGAGATAGATGTGCTGCAGGCCATTAAAGAATCATTCATACAAGCGGTCTTCAAAGCGGAAACCCATGACATCATGCTGCCGGAGTCCGGCTATGCATGCGGGCTTGCGGCTTATGATGCCATTGTAGAAGCACTTCGTTCCGGCCGCTATGATGCTGAAGGAGCCGCCGAAACATTCTTTGTCTACACTGCGGCCAAACAAGATGCGGCAAAGTATGCACAGGAAGTTCTGGCGTACTGGCCAGCTGCAAAAGAGATCGCCGCACATTATACCCGGCTGTCGGAAATATTCGAGGCGATCACACAGGTTGAGCTCCATACGCAACCTCCCCCGCCCTCCGGGTTAAAAGAACTTATAACCTTATTCGATGATGCCAAGGCAGCCGAAACCGCCGCCATTCAGTCGATCCGTCACTTGCTGCGTGAACCGATTGCCAACCGTTTTCACGATATTGGACTGCGCTGAGCAGAAGCAGGTATGCTTGACAACAAAGTTATAGCTTCTATATATTTTAAGAACTATAACAAATTGGAGCGTGCCTATGAGCGCAGAAGAAAAGAAAACATTAGCTATCCATCAGGTGATGGATAGAATGGCAGCCGTCCAGCATAAATCCCAAGCCTTCGTTGACAGAATTAACAGGCAGGAATCCTTGACCCAGAACCAAATTATGCTGTTATTCCAACTGCGGCTTATGGGAAAGCTGAATATCACCGATATCTCTGAACGATTCGTCATTACGCCGGGAGCTGCTTCCTCCATGTGCGATAGATTGGAGGAGGCAGCTCTAATTGAACGGGTACGCACCAAGGAAGACCGCAGAGTGGTCAATATCATACTTACAGAGCAAGGGGAACGGCGGATTCTTGATCTGTTTGACCGTTTCGCTACCGCAGAGCTGGACAAGATTGCAGATACGCTCTCCAAAATTCAAATACTGATGGACGAAATTATTGAATAGCTCTCTTATCTGCACAAGCACCGCCTCAGGCAACTGAAAGGCGGTGCTTTTTGAGTGGATGATTATTTTATTGACTATATATTATTATATGTATATATTTTAATCATTAAAGTAAATTCGACAAAGGGGGCTCTACTCATGATACATCTGGACAAACACACTTCAGTAACAGATGCGTTGAATCATCCTCCGCTTAAAGTAAGAGGGTCTCTCATCCGCCGGGAGGATATCACCTCTGCCTGCGTAGATGTATTCGGTCACTTGAAAGCGCTGGGCAGGGTTACGACGGGACGGCTGAAAGTGTCTGGAGAATGCTCTATAACAGGTGCCTGTCTTGCTGCAAAGGTAGAGAATTTCGGAAGCCTGCGTTTACAAAGCCTGCAAGCCGAACATATCCGTTCCTCCGGATATTTCGCGGCATCGGAAGCAATCCATACGCTGACCTTTCTGGGGGAAGGCGCTGTGCGGGTGAACAGCCTTAGTGCGAAGGAATCCATTACGGTTCTGCTCGGTTCTTCCTGTACTGCGGATCAGATCAGAACGGACGGAACCCTGATAGTCAGGCGCTCCTCTCTGCTGCTTAAGCGCCTGATGGGACCGTTCCGCAAATTGACTGCCCGCTTGATTCAAGGGGGAGCCATTGAGCTGGAGTACACCACAGCCGAGCTAGTGTGCGGAGAGCAGATCCGGGTTGGACCCGGTTGCGATATTCAGGAAATCCGTTACAGCGGAAGTCTGCACGTTGACCCGAAATCGAAAGTGGGCAGAGCTGTGCATACGAACGGATCTGGAGGGCCAGTATCATGAGCAGCCGCATGGATTTCCGGCCCAATGCAGCCCTCCTCGATGCCTCCGAAGCTGCCTACGGTATGTGAACTCCTGAATCCTGGGGGTCATCTTTCATACTCAATTATGGTTTCTCCGCTTGAGGCATCCTGAATCTCTCCGATCCGGATGAACCCCAGCTTCTGATAGAGATAATGATTTCTGACTGCCCAAGAGGGCGTGTCCAACGTCCATTTCTGTGCTGAGGGATAAGTGTCAAACAGGAAGCGGAAGGCTTCCTGGCCGTAGCCTTTATTCTGATAATGCGGGTCCATATAAATCCGTCCAAGATGACATTCCTCCCCGCCGGGAGCAGGAAAGACGATCATTCCGCCAATGATGGCATCATCGGCAAGCAGCTTGTAATAGTGGCCCTTCTGCATCATCTCTGCCTGCCAGGCGCTGGAATCATAGCCCGGCGGCCCGTCTTCTTCTTTATTTTGGAACTGCCGCGCGTCCTCATTGAAGGTTTTCTTCTGTATTTCGGCTAAGGTCTTGGCATCCTGTGGTTCGGCTAGTTGAATCGTAATCATATATGTTCTGGCTCCTTTGAATTATTCATCTTATTAGTTTAGTTGTGAAAGGAGTAACTGTGTACCGCTGCAAAAAAAGGGGCGGTGTTCCATTCCCTCGGTTACTGTATTCAACTTCTGAGTTTCAGAGGCTCAGCTGACTGGACGACACTCTTGGATTAAAGGGGAATATGCCCGGAATATTGCGGGAACAGTCTCTTCATTGCATTTTACAGGGAATTCCTCCCTATAAATTCCATCATAAACTCCACATACGACTGGATCCACAGAAATAGCGGGCAGCTTTCCCGTTCATTGCGAAAAAATGCTGATTACCTAAATATTAGCGGACGTTTTTCCCGGTACTTCTGTTGAACGCTTGCGGCTCTAAGTATCCAAACTTTGCGTTCAACATTTCTGATTACTCAATGGGAAAATAGAGATCCATCACCACAGATTCCCCGGTCTCCAGTACTTCCTCCAGCCAGTAACGCTCTTTGTCACAGGCTGCTTGGTATCCCCTGCTGTTCACCCAAACCGCGAGTTTCTTCCAGCCAAGGGGTATACGCTCAAAGGGATCAACAAAGGGCTCCGTAATCCGCAATATTGCGTACCTGCAGCCCTCCACATGCTTACACGTTATACCTTCAGCCAGTGCCGGAACAACCTGATTGAGTACAACCCAATATTCATACCCCCGCAGGCCTTCCTGCTGCTGCTCTTCAGACACAGGAACATCAAAACCAAACCTTCTTGTCCCGGCGCCGATTCCCGTTTTCGCTGACCACTCACTCATAAATGTGATGACCTCCGCCTCAGGATCCTTGCTGATTCTTACGCCGCTGGCGGTATTCATCGTGTGGAGACTGTCAATTCTGACCTCACTTAAATAATCCATTGGAATGCCTCCTGCACTGTGGTTTAAGCTTTCCTCTAACAACGGTTTGGGAGGGAGGGAGTAGTTAACACTCCGGCATCTGCTTGGAACTTGGCCGAACTCCTGCAGAAATGCCCTGCTGAACGCACGCTCGGAGCTATATCCGTAATCCATGGCAATATCTAAAATCCTTCTTCCACGAATCAGCTCATTCATCGCATGGCAAAGCCGTCTCCTGCGGATATACTCCATTAAGGTGACATCCAGATGAATACTAAATAACCTGTGGAAATGAAATTTCGAGAATCCGGATACACGCGCACAATCCTCAATCGTAATCGGACCTTGCAGATTCTCTTCAATGTAATCAATTGCTTTCTGCATATACTCCGTATATCCCAAGCCGTTCACATCCTCGTTGCAACGATTACCTTCATTATAATCACCCTGCAAACGGACTACCGGACATTTATTGCTAAGTCCATTTATAGCGAGAAGCATATAAATTCTATATTTAAACAAAAAGATCCCCCGTTAAGGAGATCCCCTGTTCCGCTGCTCAGCGGATTGATTCAGCAATCTGCATGATTTCTTCGCGGTCTAAACCTTGGGTGCTCAAGCTGTATAATACGCCGTCTGCTTCCCAATCCAAGCTTTTGTTATTCATTAACACTGCGTCGATCCCGTTCACCTTCACCTGCTCGATCTTGCCGTCGGTCGACATCTCATAGGCCGTTTCATGATCAGCATAAGACTGCTGCATCCAGAACTTTATGCCTTTCTTCTCACTGGTGAAGATCAAGTCGGCATATTTGCTGCTGATCCCGTCCTTTCCCGTGTAAAGCTCTCCGTGGTCAAAGGCAATCCCTTCAGGTAAATATTCAGGCAGCTTCACTTCAAAAGCAGCGTATTTATTCAGCTCTGCAAGTGTCTTGACGCTGAAAATACCTGCGGCTTTTTCCTTATCCAGCACATCCTGCTCCTGCTGTGTGACAGGTTTGCCGTCTACAAAATCCACAATCGGCTCGCCGTCCGCCGTAAAGACCTGCCCCCTCTCTATCTCCTGGGCAAAGGAGACTACCAGATGGCCGTCCTTATCATAAATCTTGCCTTTCATCTCTTCAGGAATTTCAGGGATCTGGTCCGGATCCATCTCATTCGCGATGATATGTCCCAGATTAATGGTCTTAAGCACCCGGCTCAGAACCTCCTGGGCAAAGGATGGCTTGACCACAGCTCCGCTTACCGCAAATGCTACAAGCAGCGAAGCCGCAATCATTATCAGCCGTTTGAAGCTGCGGGAAGGGCTCCTTCTGGAACCGGCCTGCACTTTGCCGGCCCGGCTTCTAACCTTGGACCAAACTGCCTGCTGATCCGTATTGCGGCTGAAATCATGTTCGGCCAACACTTGTCCAAGCTCAAGCAGCTCACGGTATTCCTCGGATCCCTTCCATTCACCAGAGCCTGCTTTGTGAACACCGTTATCCATATCCCTCGCAAAACGTTGCGCGCTATCCTTGTTTTTCACAGTTCATCGACACTCCCTATTTCAGATTTGAGTTTTCTCATACTCCGGTAGAGAATCACGCCTACATTACTCTCGGAAATCCCTGTGAGCAGAGCGATCTCTTTATTTTTCAAACCGGCACCGAATTTAAGCGCTACGACATTCCGCTCCTTGACAGCCAGCTTGTCCAGCGCATGATTCAGCCTCGTATTTCGTTCTTCCTCCAGCAGCAAATCCTCGGGGGCTTTTTTGCCGGACACCAGTTCCATAACTGTATCCAGTGAGAACAGACGGGTTCTCTTCCGGCTTCTGTAATAATCGTTCACAACATTTCTGGCGATGGCAAACAGCCACACCTCAAAGGGCGCTTTCTCACCGGAAAAGCTGTCCAGCTTAGACAACGTTTTCTCAAATACCAGGCTCGTCAGATCCTCAGCCGTATAACGGCAGCTGACCCTGTAAGCTATATAGTTATATATCCGCTTATAGTAGGTTTCAAAAATCGTTGTAAACTGCTGGTCTGTCTCTGTATTTTCCTGCATTCTTTCTAGAATAAAAGGCTGTAACAATGCGCGCTCTTGCATCCCTTAAGCTCTCCCTTCCTGCAAAATTTCACTTGGCCAAGTAATTTACTCCAGCTAATACGTGTGTACGCGCAGTTTCATTACAGGATTAGGAAATTTTTACGAACGAATCTTTCATGGTACAATTAACCAAATTTATAATCGTTTTTCTGAAATGGAGGATTTGAGATTATGGTAATTGTATTTGCAGCGTTACTGTTAATAGCTGTTCTAGTAGCAGCGTATCGTGTAAGCAGCGGGAAATCCAGAAAGAGAAAATTAATCATCTGGGGGATCACCCTCATGGTGCCTGTCTCTCCCTTGGCATCATGGATGATTTCTTTGCTCTATGCGGACTTTGTTGCACATGATGGATTTGCAGGGATTGCCCTGCTGCTGCTGTTGCTTCCGCTTTTTTGCCTGGCCGGATTGATCGTTCTGCTTACAGGAATTTTTCACAAAAAAGAAACGGGCACTGTGTAGTTCCCAGCGGACCGTTTCTTTTCCAACAACTATTAATTATACATTATTATCTAATTTAGTATATTTATTGATCAACTCATCCAATAACATAGATTGTTTAATTACACTCGGGTGCAGCAGGCCAAACTGCTGTTCCATCTGATTTAGTCTGGCCCGCTCCACTTCAATCTGTTTCTGGATGACTTCTAACTCGTTCATTAGCACTACCTCCCGTAAATATTCTAGGGGTTTATGTCAAAATATAGGTGAAGTTGTACAATGCATCAACGTATAAAAAAACGCCGCTTGCGGTTTAGTTCCCGTTAAGCGGCGGTAAAAAGTCGACAAATATAAATTTCAGAGGCGGAAACGGAATTACCGTAAACAGACCGAGGCGGTACAAGAGTAACTATTCTTGTACCGCCTCGGTCCGGTTCCAGCCATGCTTCACAGTTTAATTTTTTCTAATAAGCCGAGCAGCAGCTGCTTCTCTTCCGGTGCGAAGTCCTCATAGACCGCTGCCAGCAGCGACTCCG
Source organism: Paenibacillus sp. FSL L8-0340 (assembly GCF_038593145.1). Taxonomy (NCBI): domain Bacteria; kingdom Bacillati; phylum Bacillota; class Bacilli; order Caryophanales; family Paenibacillaceae; genus Paenibacillus; species Paenibacillus sp. FSL L8-0340. The sequence continues at coordinate 1,333,713 of NZ_CP151967.1, read as the reverse complement.
ATACGGCTTCAAATATCGGCTGAAGCTCCCGGCCTTTCGCCGTAAGAGACAATCGAAAGATCCTCCCATCTCTTTGATCCTGTTCCCGCTGGACGTATTCCATGCGCACCAGTTTATCCACCAAAGCTGTAATTGTAGACTTGTCCTTATCAATGTAGCAAGATAACTGATGCATCGTTATGTATTCCTGGACAAACAGCTGGTATAGAATATCTCCATGCGAGGGGGCGATACCTTGAAGATTGTGTTTTTTCAATTCCCTTTCGATGAACTTATTGCCACGCCGGTGAATGCGGCCAATGACCGCGAGTACATTATTTCCATTCATAATCCCATGTTAATTTTAAGCAAAATATGTGTCAAGCCTTTCCCCGTAAAGCCGCACTTCCCGGCGTAGATTTCTTCAATATTCCGCTTCCAGCCGGTGAATTCCTGTCGATCGGGTTGTGATTATGGGTACCTTCACTACGTTGGCCGCTGGCACCTGACCCATTCGTAACAGCCTTGTTGTTGCTTTGTTAACAGATCGTGATCTGAAAGCAGGCGTTTTAATATATAATAAAATAGACTGGAACTTTTATACTCTGGAGGTTAACCCATGAAAAAATTATTCGGCGCTGCCGCGATCGCCCTGTTTATTGCAGGATGTACGGCTGCGTCTCCTATAGATACTGCTCACGCCGCTTCTCCCTTACTCCTTGCTGTGGATGGACAGCCTGCCCTCACACCTCTTCATCCCTTCCATTCCGGAGGAATCTTGTATGTACCCGCAAGAGTCTTGCTCGAATATTATCCCTGCCAATTGATCTGGGACAATGTCCGTAAACAACTGACCCTTAGCGATATCAGCTCCAATACAGTCCTTACACCCGGCAGCTCAGCCATACAAATCACCTATACACAAACAGACGGCAGTAATGAAGAAATGCAAGAAGGACCTGTCATCGTAAAGGACGGACATAATTATATCCCCGCTGATACATTGTATGATCTTACCGGAGCTGAAAGTAAGCTTGAGACCACAGGGAATACAGTATCCATTGTGCCCGGAAGTGTCAGCACGACGGTTCGGGTTCCCAAGGAACCTCTTGCCGTTGCAGCGAACAACTCCAAGATCAAGCTATATACCGCACTTAAGAACGGCGACACTTATAAAGGATTCATACTTGAAGTGAATGGCCGGAAACAAACCTTCAATTGGTCAGCTCCAAGAATCTACAACTCTCCGCCCGAGCTTCACTATGCCGATGTCGATAACGACGGGAAGCCGGAAGCAATCGTCATTCTGACGCGGGGTACCGGAACCGGAATTGTTGCGCAGGAGGTCCATGTCGTAAAGCCTGAACTGTGGAAAGAGCTATCTCTCCCAGCAGCAGATAAGGCAGCTGCCACTGCCGTTACCTCCAGTCTGGCCATCCATCAAAAGGATGTACTGATCCGCCTTGAGGTCAAAGGAGCAGAACCGTCCAAGCTAACACTGCGGCTTCCCGGCCGTGCAACGGATAATGGTTTGGATTATTTCGGCAAGGAGGCAGGAATCGGCGCTGTTACCTATTACCAAGTGGAGGGCGGCAAACTAAAGGCAGAGACCAGTGTAATGGTCGGAATGCAGGAAAGTATAGGAACACTCATGCTGGAGTACAAGGCAGGCGGGAAGGGAATGGAACTGGGTTCAATCAAATTTGAGCCCGATGCTGCCATCAAGCCGAACATGGAGCCTAAGCAGGGGTAATCGAACAAAATCAGGAGTCTGCCGGAGACAACAGAAGGAGGTTCAAGAAACCAATGATAGATGCCCATATCCATCTAGAGCAATATAATGACACTGAGCTGGAGTCCATGTTGCTTGAGCTGCCGGGACTCGACATCGAATCGCTGATCGCAGTCTCGATGAACCTGGATTCCTGCATCCGCACGCAGAAAATCGCCGCATTATATCCAGTCCAGGTAAAACCGGCCTATGGCTTCCACCCCGAGCAGCCGCTGCCACAGGAACCCGAGCTTTACGCACTGCTGGACTGGATTGAACGCCATGCCGGTGAAATGACTGCCTTAGGCGAAATCGGATTACCCTACTATACACGGGCAGAAGCGCTGGAGCGGGGCGAAGCCTTTGAGATGGAGCCGTATATCAGGCTGCTGGATACCCTGCTTGGCCTTGCTGCCCGCCTGAACAAGCCCGTTGTACTGCATGCCGTATACGAGGATGCTCTGACCGCTTGCGATCTTCTGGAGAAGCACGGCATTACCCGCGCGCACTTTCATTGGTTCAAAGGACCGGAAGAAGCTATTGTCCGCATGATCGAACGCGGATATCATATTTCCTTCACTCCGGATATTCTCTATGAACCGGAGATCCGCGACCTCGCCCTCCGCTACCCGCCGAAGCTGGTAATGGCGGAGACAGATGGACCTTGGCCCTTCGAAGGTCCTTTTGCCGGGAAGCCCACCCATCCGGCCATGATTCGTGAAGTTGCAGCCGCCTGGGGGGCACTGCATGGTTATTCCGCCTCCCAGGCGGCGGCCATGCTGACTGCGAATACGGCGAGGTTCTATGATTTCTAGATAGAGACGCGCTGCCGCCGGGGAAGAAGGATGTGTAATTGCCGGCAAGTCAGAGCTAGCCCTACAGCGGGATTCTCTCTACACCTGACAATTTCTCACCGGTGAATTCCATCCGGTAAATATCCGGCTTCGTAGTCTGCATCAGAAATTCCAGTCCATAGTCATCGGAGAAATACCCCATCATTAAGGCCATCACCAGACCATGGGTGCCGATGACTATGTTTTCACCCGGGTGCTTCCGCAGGATATCCTTAAGGACTTGGACCGCCCGATCTCGGCATTCATTATTAGACTCTCCGCCCGGTAAGGCAAAATCCGCGTCTGCATACATCTTCCTTAGGGCTGGATACAATTCATCTTGTGGCAACGGGCGGTTGCCTTCCATCCAGATTTTTTCTTTTAGCGCTTCATCGGGAACAATCTCCTGGCCCAGTTCTTCTGCTAAATGTGCTATCGTCTGTACCGCACGGACATAAGGACTGCTGTAAAATGCATGAATCCCTTCACTCCGTAATTTTGCCGTCACCCGACGGGCATCTGCTTCACCTTTGGGAGATAACCCGCGTTCTCTCTCATCTCCTCCGGTTTTGGGAGACTCTCCGTGCCGTACCATGTAAATGAAAGTACTCATTTCAATTAATCCTCCTGAAATTGTATTGCCGGCTTTGAATTCCTTCAATAACTGCAACTGCCTACAAGCCTGCGGTTGAAGCATATGCTTCTCCTAACAATTTCTCCGGGAGGATTCCATGTCCTCCTGCAACAAGAAAAATAGACCAACCAATGGTTTCTGGCTGACCTAAAACTACCAAAGAGCCACGCAGGCTTGTTGGATGTTTAAGTTGATTATGCAAGTCCTACATGGAAAGCCCTAAGTGGGAAGCCCTAAGTGTACTTTGTACAGTTATATCAGGGATATTTGCACATATGGGAGAGTTAATTGTATTCTGTACAGCTAAAAGTCGGCTATCCACCGAATTTCGGGCAATCAGCTAATTTTAGCTGTACGAAATACAATTAAAAGTAAAATCAGGCCCTGGGGAGTCACTTTAGCTGTACGAAATACAACTATAAATCTGCCACCCGGCAAATGAGGCAACGTGAGAGGTCCAGCTTACCAAAACACAACTAAATAACTCCAGGTCCTGCTGCCCTACACCCAATTCGTCCGCTGAACCAGTTAACTACGCCGTCACGCCATTTAGAGCCACTTCCACTTCTATTGAGCACACTTCTATACAGCACACTAAGATCCAGCATACTCCTGTCCAGCACACTTCTGTCCAGCACACCTCTGTCCAGCACACTAATATCCAGCACACTAATATCCAACACACTTCTATCCAGCACACTTCTGTCCAGCACACTAGCTGACCTGTTCTACAGAACTTACTCTCTCCCGCTTTGCAACTGGCCAAAGCACACGTCCCAACACTATACCGGTCAGACCCAGAACAGCTTGGATGATGCCGAAGTTGACGAAGATTTGACCAGGACCGGCAAGTTCGACCAGCAGACCTCCCAGCAGCGGGGCAACAATCATCACGGCACCGAGGATCGTGCTCTGAATACCGAATACCCGGCCTGTCATATGTGGAGGCGTTTCTTTCTGCAGGCTATAATTAAAGGCTACAATAAACATTCCGTTCCCGATGCCCAGTACAAATCCCAGCAGCAGCACCCAGATTACAGAAGCTCCAGGCTGGAGCAGTCCCAGGCCGAGAACTGAGCCGCCGATCAGCACATAACCGGTGCCAAGTCTCCAGCCATACCCCGTTCCCAGCTTCAGCTTGTTCATGACGAGGATGATGAGCACAGCCCCCACACCGGAAGCGGCAACCATCCAGCCCAGCAGGGATTCATTGGCCGGCGAAATCATCCGGAACAAGCTGGTAAATTGAAAATCAATCATCTGGATCGCCAATGCCCCCGTAAGTCCGAACAGCATCGTATTCAGCAGCACCCGGCTGTGCAGCATAAAGCTCCAGCCTTCCTTCCACATGGTGCGAAGCGGAACCCGTTCCTCTGGTGACTCGGGAACAGGATTTGCCTCTCCCGCAGAAATGTTTCTTACCGAAAGCAGCAGCAGGTAGGAGCAGACACGAAAAATGGCATTCAGTAAAATGCACCTCTGCGGCGTGAGTACTGACAAGGCTAATCCGCCCAGCAGCGGGCCGGCAATTTTGGAGCCTTGATTTACAATGCCGTTAAGCGAGGTCGCCTGAAGCAGCTGGTCCTCCCTGACAATACTGCGGGTCATAGACTGCTGTGCAGGCACATTCAGTGTAGAAACTGCTGCGCGCAGCGACAGCAAAGGCAGCAGCCAGACCATATCGGGAGCGAATAATACCAGCACGGTCAGAACCGCGGTGAGCAGATCGCATAACCGCATCAGCTTCAGCTTGTTCATCCGGTCGGCGGCCACCCCGGCCACGGAGCCGAGCAATAGGCTCGGCAGTGCTATGGCTACCGGAATCAGCGCCAGCATCAGCGGGCTGGCCTGCCAGCGGTAGCCGACAAGCACTTGAATGGCCAGTGTATCGAACCAATCGCCAAAGGTTGCCGTGGCGAAGGCGCTGTATACACGCATGAATACTTTGTTATGCAGCAGGCTGGTTCCCTGCTTAGTTGAAGCCTCCATCTGTCATTCCTCCAGGTCACATTTAGAATCTTAGAATTGTGTAATTCATGATCCTACTGTATCGGAGAATTGTCAGAGAATTATCAGAGAGCTTTCAATATTTGCTTCAGCACATCCTCCAAAGACTGGGCAAGCCGGTCGAACCCCAATTCCTCAAGCTTGGCTGCAAATTGATTATCATATTTGTGCTGCAACGCTTGAGGAGGAGGGAACATCCGGCAGAAGTGATATATGCGGTACAACGCATGAAGAGGCAGAGGAACGAATCCGGTCATTCCCAGCACCTGCAGCCCTTCATCCAGCAGTTTCTCTGCTTCACGCCACTGCTTGTTGCGCAAACGCCATAGTCCTTTTACTATTTTATAGCTGCCAATCTCCCGCAAAAAAGGCTTGTCCAACAATACTCCCTCTATAGCCTCGTCCAGCCGTTCCAGCTCAGCATCTTCGGTTCCCGCCACCAGATGCACAAACAGCTCCACAATCATCATAACCGGAATGAAATTTTCATAACCGGGTTCAGCAATGACTTGATAGGACCTTTCCAGACGTTCCAGCGCCCTCTCCGGCTGCCCCGCTAAGGTGAACAAATCCAGAATTGTGAGGATCTCCAATTCCACCTGATCAGGTGGAGGCAGCAATTTTTTCCGGATCACCTGCTCACAGTACGCCAGCTTCGGCTTGGGATCGCCGGAGAAAAAGTAGAACAGCAGCAGGTAAAAAAGCCGGTCCTTTAAAGGCACCTCTTTCGTATACAGCAGCCACTCCAAATCCCCTTGCACAAAGTGAATAACCATGGAATAATGCGGGTCCAGCTCATAGCCGAGGACGTCCTGCTGACGCGCGAGGGTGAGCATCGATTTGCCCTGGCCGTATACATGAAACTTGCCGAACACGTCACGCATCGTATCGCGCAGCTCCGGATCATGCGTGGTCGGTGTAATCATCACACTGCCCAAACCCGGCACTGCCAGACTATAACCAAAGCCCCGTACCGTCTTGATATCAAGACCTTTAAGTCCGCGGAGCTTTTTGCGCAGCCGGTAGATATGATCATCCACTGTCCGTTCCACCGGATACTCCAGCGGCCATACTTTATCCAGAAGCTGCTCCCGGCTGAAGGTCCGCCCCCTGTTATGGTATAAAAACTGCAGGAGTGCAAATTCCTTAGGCAGCAGCTCGATCGTCATTCCTTCGGCCGACACTTTATATTCGCTCCCGTTTAATTCCAGATGCATAGCTGAACCTCTTTTCCACGGATGAATCTATCACTTTATTATAACAGCCAGCCTTCACCCAGCTCCAGCGGGAAAAAGGCAAAAAGAGCAAACCCGCAACTTCCTGCAGGTTTGCTCTTCCTTCCACTCTACCTATTGCGGTTTGCAGCAGCAGTATCTCTTATCCGCAGATTATCCTGCCATATTGTTAACTGCATCCTGTTCAGAAAATACAGAGATATGATCCACGGTGCCGGAGGACTCTGGAATAATGAATTTGAGCTGGTATTCCTTGCCGGCTTGGTATATGTAGATCTTATCGCTGCCGTTCACCGCAGTGCCGCCCGGCTTGCCGAGTACTTCCTCAATCTGCTTCAGAGTCAACTTCTGCAGCTCAGCAGCGCTTGAGCGGACATCGAAGATCCGGCTGCCTTTATTGAAGCCAAATACGACATGTTTGTCGCTGTAGACTGAATACATCCCTTTACCCGCCGAATCCTTCGTGTCCGGCTCTCCCCATGCTGCTTCGACCTCATCTATTAATCCGCTGTGCGCAGCATATTCTACACCCGGCACTTTGCCCTGCTTGGCAAGCTGGAGCAGTTCTTCCAGCTGCTTGCTGCTATCCTGCAGAGCTACAGCAGAAGACCCTCCAGCTCCAGAGCTTGGTGAAGCTGCCGCTGCCGGCTCCTCGGTTGGAGCAGATGAAGCGCTCGCTGCCGGCTGTGAGGTTGCCGGTGCACCCGTACCAGCCGCCGTTGTCGGCAATGCAGATGCCGCCGCCTGTTGATCAGAAGAATCACAAGCCGTGAGCCCGATCACCCCTGCCAATATAATGATGCCGGCTATTGATCTAAATGTTGTTATCATCTTGTCATCTCCTTGATCGACCCTAACGTTCCTGTAGTATGGGTTCCAGTAAGAACTAACTGCTAGTATTGACGGAGGGAAATAAAGAAAGGTTGCAGCAGCAGATACACTGCCAAGCAACGTGAAACAGTATAAAGCACAGGGATTACCATAAGTACTGAAACAACTTTTGGCACAAGAAAAGACGCCACTTGGCTGCCTCAGCAGCCAAGTGGCGCAATTCGGAATCTTTTACCCGCTTGTCTAGATTAAATCCGCCCGCTGCAGCAACCGCTGAATCATTGCGGCAACTTCGGCTCTTGTGATAGATGCCTGCGGATCTAATCGTGTAGAAGTTCTGCCGGAAACAATTCCGGCGGCAACACTATCTGCAGCACTGCTCACTGCCCATTTCGAAACGCTGCCTGCATCCGTAAAGGAACTCAGCAGCTCAGAGGCCTCTTTATTCTGTAGCTTATCTTTCAATGCGGTGATTTGCATTGCTTTTGCAATCATTGTCATTGCTTGTTCACGGGTAATCTTGTCCAGCGGACGGAAGTTGCCGTCTTCAAACCCGTTAATTAGTTTGTACGCATACGCTGTCTGCACTGAACTGCTATACCAATCCGAAGCCTTCACATCCGAGAAAGCACCCGTACCGTTCTCCAGTTTCAGACCTAACCCCCGTACAACGATTGCGGCGAATTCGGCCCGCGTAATCTCTGCAGCAGGATTAAACGTTCCGTTCCCAACGCCGTCAATAATCATGCGTGAACGCATATTGTTGACGATATCTTTTGCCCAATGACCGTCCATATCCTTGAATTCCAGCGGATGCCAGATAATGGAGTAGGTGCTGTTGGTCAAGCTATTGACGATGGCAAAATATTGTTGATCAATCTTAGCCACTTTTGTCGGCACATGTCTCACCGATCCGTCCGGCTCAACCACAATCCCGGTTGTAATTCTGTTCGGGTCCACACCATCCGGAAGAGCAATCATCCGCTCTACATAAGCGTTAAACTTCGTTATTTCAACCGTGGTATCCCCGTATTGAGCCCGGATTACAAAATTAAGTGGTGGAGCAGCAAGCGCAAACTCCCCTGCAGCCGCCGAATTCTCCACTATTCTCAGCGTATCCGCTGTCGGCTTAGCGATCTCAATTTGAATTTTGATATCTTCAAGGGCAACTGACGCTCCAAGCTGTGTTGAAATAGACTCAATGTTAATTTGCGCCGCAGGAAGCGTGTAAGTGGCATTTCCGCTTTTAAACTCAAGCACTGCCTGCTTTTGTTCCATACTCTTGATTATTTGGCCGCTTAACTCGCCTATGACAACATTAGAACTGCTGATCACCGGGATCGTTATCAGAGCTCCTTGGCCTTCGGCTGCAAGCTTTTCTTCCAGCTTCTTCTGATCAATTACGACAGTTGTAACACTCTGCCCGTTCACTATGGAGGTTGATGCTGTTCCTGCTCTTTCCACCTTGCCATTAACAAAAATATCAACACCGTCGTTTGTCGCCGGAGTCGTAATTACAGGCGAGGTCTCATTCTCATTCCCTCCTCCACCGGATGGCACCGATGGCGCGGCTGGCGTAACTTCGTTCGATAGCGCGGATGAGGCACTGCTGCCTGCGCCGTTAATCGCTTTTACCGTAAAAGTATAGGCCGTGCCGTTTGTCAGTCCTGTAATGGTAATTGGACCTTTTGTTCCAATCACCACGATGTTGCCCGGCGAAGCCGTAACCTCATAACCGGTAATTGCACTGCCTCCGGTCTCTGCCGGAGCCGTAAAGCTTACCACTGCCTGTCCATCTCCGGCTACTGCGGTTATATCCGCCGGCGCGCCCGGAACCGTCTTTGGAGTAGCGTTCAATTCGTTCGAAGCTGCGCTATCCCCTGCTTCATTGGCCGCTTTGACCACAAAATAATAAGCTGTTCCATTATTCAATCCTGTCGCCTTATAGCTGTATACCGAACTGCTGACTGTAGCTATTTCATTGCCGTATTCAGAGGAAGAAAGTCTCTGGAATATCTTGTACCCTGTTGAACCCGTAACCGGACTCCAGATCAGGTTGATCTCGCCATTACCGGCAAAAGCGGATTGCAGGAAAGGCACTCCCGGGATAGGCACCGACGTATCGGTTACTGTAATAACAAGTGTCTGCACTGCGCCCGCTGTAAAGTTGAACGTTAAGCTCGTCGTGCCTTCTGCCAGCGTAGCCAAGTAATCCTTCTGGAGCGTTACTGTGTTGCCTGACACGGTGTAATCACTTCCTGCGGCAAGATATGCCACACCGTTTGAGATGCTGGTGAGATTATTATCATTCAGCATCATCGTTATTACAACATCCGCCTGTTTGCCCGTATTCTTGTCGAAGCTTGCAGTCTTCGGACTGATTGAACTGTTATTGGCTGTTGAAATCGTGTAGCTCTCGCTCAGCACGGAGCTATCTGTCATCCCCGGTTTCACCGCGATGGCTTTAATCGTCTTCGCGCTCGTCAGGGTGATCGGTCCGCTGTAGAGCGTACTGCCGATGGTTGGCGTTGTGCCATCCGTCGTATAGTAGATCACCGCTCCGCTGGTGGCGCTGCTCAGCGTTACCTCCGTGCCCGACGCTACCTCGCCTCCGGCTGGATTTGCTGTCGGCGCTGCAACCTGCGCCATAATGGTGTAGCTCTCGCTCAGCACGGAGCTGTCCGTCATCCCCGGTTTCACCGCGATGGCCTTAATCGTCTTCGCGCTCGTCAGGGTGATCGCTCCGCTGTAGAGCGTACTGCCGATGATTGGCGTTGTGCCATCCGTCGTATAGTAGATCACTGCGCCGCTGGTGGCGCTACTAAGCGTCACCTCCGTGCCGGACGCTACCTCGCCTCCGGCCGGATTTGCTGTCGGTGCTGCAACCTGCTGCGCTGCAATCGTGTAGCTCTCGCTCAGCACGGAGCTGTCCGTCATCCCCGGTTTCACCGCGATGGCCTTAATCGTCTTCGCGCTCGTCAGCGTGATCGGACCGCTGTAGAGCGTACTACTGCTGGTCGGCGTTGTGCCATCCGTCGTATAGTAGATCGCTGCGCCGCTGGTGGTGGTGCTCAGCGTTACTTCCGTGCCTGACGCTACCTCGCCTCCGGCTGGATTCGCTGTCGGCGCTGCAAGCTGCTGCGCCATAATCGTGTAGCTCTCGCTCAGCACCGCGCTGTCCGTCATCCCCGGTTTCACCGCGATGGCTTTAATCGTCTTCGCGCTCGTCAGGGTGATCGCTCCGCTATAGAGCGTACTGCCGATGGTTGGCGTTGTGCCATCCGTCGTATAGTAGATCAACGCTCCGCTGGTGGCGCTGCTTAGCGTCACCTCTGTTCCAGACGCTACCTCGCCTCCGGCTGGATTTGCTGTCGGCGCTGCAACCTGCGCCATAATGGTGTAGCTCTCGCTCAGCACGGAGCTATCCGTCATCCCCGGTTTCACCGCGATGGCCTTAATCGTCGTCGCGCTCGTCAGGGTGATTGGACCGCTATAAAGCGTGCTGCTGCTGGTTGGCGTTGTGCCATCCGTCGTATAGTAGATCACCGCTCCGCTGGTGGCGCTGCTCAGCGTTACCTCCGTGCCCGACGCTACCTCGCCTCCGGCTGGATTTGCTGTCGGCGCTGCAACCTGCGCCATAATCGTGTAGCTCTCGCTCAGCACCAAGCTATCTGTCATCCCTGGTTTCACCGCGATGGCTTTAATCGTCTTCGCGCTCGTCAGCGTGATCGCTCCATTGTAGAGCGTACTGCTGCTGGTTGGCGTTGTGCCATCCGTCGTATAGTAGATCACCGCGCCGCTGGTGGCACTGCTCAGCGTTACCTCCGTGCCCGACGCTACCTCGCCTCCGGCTGGATTTGCTGTCGGCGCTGCAACCTGCGCCATAATGGTGTAGCTCTCGCTCAGCACGGAGCTATCCGTCATCCCCGGTTTTACCGCGATGGCCTTAATCGTCGTCGCGCTCGTCAGGGTGATTGGACCGCTATAAAGCGTGCTGCTGCTGGTTGGCGTTGTGCCATCCGTCGTATAGTAGATCACTGCGCTGCTAGTTGCGCTGCTCAGCGTTACCTCCGTGCCCGACGCCACTGCGCCTCCGGCTCCGGTTGGATTCGCTGTTGGCGCGTCCACTTGCGCTAGGGATCCGGTTGCCGCCATCACTAATTGCGAACTCCCGGAGATAACAATTCCACCATTCAGCTCCATCAGTGCATAAATCGCATTGATATCAATGTCCGACAAATCAACTCCAGCATCCTGCCAGGTAGAGCCCTGGTCTCCCGTGTAGTAAATCCCCGGAACATTGTTGCTGTCGTATGCTACTATATAAATATTGTTTCCCTTTTGTCCCATCATCGTAGAACCCCCGTAGAAACTATAAGTACCAGTTAAAGTTGGGGCGCTCCATGCCGAGAGATCATCACTCGTGCGGGAGAATACTTCATAGGTTATTGAATCATACCCGGTCAGGACATATTTACTTCCGTCATATACAATATTATTAAAAACATCCGTTTGATTCGGATAAGCACCGGAGTGATTTACCCAGGTGTCCCCATCCGCTGAGGTCCAGATACCGGCCTGGTCTACATTGCCGCTGCTATCATAACCATATCCTAAAGCTATAAATTGATTATTATCATAGGTTACGGTATATAGAGCATCAAGGGATTGCACAGGCAGCACAGGCTCATTCCAGACCACCCCGTCAACCGACGTTTTTATTTTGGGCACCGAGCCTAAGCCTGTCCCAACTGCAACAAATTTCCCGCTGCCAAAAGTGATATCTGTCAAAGATGTGGAATCGTTTATACTGCTCCGCACAGTCCACGCTGAACCATCGGTTGAGGTGGCCAGCGCTGTTGTCGTTTGACTCACGTCACCGATCGCCACGTATTTGTTATTGCCGTACGCTGCGGCCGTAAAGGTTCCTGTTCTTGAGGATAAAGCGGCTTTACTCCATGAAGTCAAGTCACCCGAAGTCCATATAGCCCCATCGCCCCCTTGTTTTCCAGCAGCGACATATTGGGATCCGTCATGGATAACTTCATAGAAAGCCCCTCCCCATTTATAGCTCCAATCCGAGCCGTTAGGGGATACCATCATTCCTTCATTTCCCAGACGGAAATATTTTCCGTTCACGAACATCGAGCTCTGAGTCACAAAATAATTCTTAAACGGCTGCATCGTCCATGTGGTTCCGTTCGTCGAGGTATACACAGCACCATAATTAGGAGATTCATAGCCGAACAAGTAGTATTTCGTACCATCATAAAATCCATTAAACATCTGATTATTATATTGAGAAGAATTCTGCTTAAAGGGGGCACCCAGTAAAGTGAAAGTTGAGAGGTCTGTAGAGGTCCAAATATATGCCAAAGGATCTGAAATATAATAGCGGTCCTTCATCCAGGTGATCATATTTGTACCAATAGATGGTCCTGAAGGGCCTGACGGCTGTGCCACAGTCCAGGTTGTGCCATTCGTGGTGGAATATATTTTCCCGTTCCCGGCGCCAATAGCCAGTCTGGATCCATTATTTCCTACCGTTATTCTCGTTACATAATCGCTAGAAGCAAGGCCAGTAGGGACGACTGAAGTCCAAGTAATTCCGTCTGCCGACGTTAAATATTTCCCCTCTGTTGTGGCGTAGAATGCACTGTTCCCATTAAATTGAAGAAATTCAACATTCCCTATCCCCTTGCTCACATTGGAGGTGCGCTGCGTCCATGTTGTGCCGTCGGGTGAAGTCAGAATGACTCCCGCGCTCCCGGCTACGACAAATAATCCGTTTCCATAAGCTACCCCGTTAAAAGTGAAAGAGCTCGGATCTGCCACTCCAGTGTAGGTGATGTCTGCTTTTGTTTTTACGTTCACCCAGGTCTCTGCATCCGCTGATTTAATAATCGCCCCGTAGTAACCAACTGCGATATACGTATTATTGCCATAGGCAAGATCCGTCATTGCACTGGATGGTAAATTGTCGTAGCTTTTCAGCGTAAAAGAATCCGGTGCAGGATTAGCAGCATTTACAGCCTGCGGGTGAAACAAGAACAGCGTTAGAACTCCAAGCAACATCGTTCCTACAGAAAAATAACTTAAACCTCTTTTCATCGTTAGCTGCCTCCATTATGTGATCTCGTCTATGAAACTGACAATTTTGTGAACAAACTTAATATCCCATAATTCGACATCTTACGCCTAACTCCTCTAAAAATTAATCAATTAAAAAAATAAATTAAAAAGCAGCTATTTGGACAACTCCGCATAGTTGCTTTTGAGTTAATTCGATCTGCTATTCAACTCTGATTTAGCATCTCAGGAAAAAATCTCCTGCTTACGCAACCATAATCCTCCAGCACGCATCTTAATAGTAAAGGGAGGGGAGCTTCATCTGGATATTATAGAAAGAATTATTGCTAGGGATGAGTCGGCTCTCCGCCTGTTGATGGAGCTTTATGGTGATATGCTGCTCAGAACCGCCTGCCTGCTGCTTAAAGACCAGCAATCTGCCGAAGAAGCCGTGCAGGATACCTTTATTCAGGCTTACGCCAAAATGGCCCAGCTTCATGATCCGCAGCGGTTAAAGGCCTGGCTGGTTTCCATTGTTGTCAACCGCTGCCGGATGAAGCAGCGGACGTGGAGCTGGCGGAGCATTTTCCCTGCGGCAGAGAGCGGACAATGGATGGAAGAGTCCGGTGCCTCCGCTGGAGCGGAAGATCACTTTATGGTGGAATGGCATCATGTGCGGTTGGTTGAAGCCGTCCGAAGCCTGGATTACATCTATCGTGAAAGTCTGACCTTGTACTATTTCCATGAAATGAGCATCCGCGAAATATCCGCGGAGCTGAACACAGCGGAGAATACGGTTAAATCCCGTCTGGCCAGAGGCCGGATGCTGCTTAAGCAGACTTTGGAGAAGGAGGGCATTTCCTATGAATACGGATCGTGAACAAATCAAAAAGCGGCTTGATGAGGAGCTCCGTCCCGTCACTTTCACAGGTCATGAACAGGTACTGCGGCAAACCCACCCTCCTACGGGCCGGGCCCGTCTGCTGGCACTTTGGAACAAGGAGCTGGATATTCCGCTCAAAGCTGTTGGCGCATGCACGGCAATCCTCGTAACAGGAGCACTGCTGTTATATTCACCGCATACCGGTACTGAAACCCAGCAAGCTGTTCAGCAGCCGGGACAACGTGAATTAATCAAAGCCGGAGGCAATATGTACTGGAAAGACATCTATGAGCGGGCGGTGAAACGGTATGAAAATTAGATTAAAGGTCAAACATCTGGTGCTGTTTGTGCTGCTGCCCCTCTCTCTGTTGGCTATTGTAGCTGTTGTACAGCCTTTCTCACAATCCCGAACAGGAAGCCCCTCCTTATCGGCTTCCACAGCCAAGGATGATCGAATAAAACTTCTCAATACTCTAAGTGGCAGCACCGGCAGCAAACGGATAGAGCTGATCCGCACAAAGGTCATTGAACCCGGCAATCTAGATACCTCGTACAGCTTCAATGTGTATATCGGAGCTTCGATGACTCAATCATCACAAAGCGAAAACGAAGAACCTCATTCCCCTCTGCTTCCCGGAGACAGGATCAAATTCCTGCAGGAGTATATTATGCAAGGCCCTGCTGACTATTCTATGCTGAATGCGGTCAAGCAGCTGCTCTATGAGTACGACGTGATTGGCACAATGGATGATGAGGCTGACCAGGCACTGGCAGCTGCGGTGGAGCGGATTAGCAGCAACTCCTCCTTGGCAAAGGAACTGACGCTGATCCGGGCAGAACGGGCACTGAACAGCGGTAATTTTACAGCGGCGGAAGACCTGCTGAAGCAAGCGGATTTCCCTGTCCAGTACAACGATCTGGAAATAGATGCCCATACGGCCTGGCTTGGCGGACGTCTGCTTTTTGCCCAAGGGAAAAGCCGTGAGGCATTAACTCTGGTTACAGCCGCGCTGGAACGTTACCGGATGGGGTGGGGAGAACTGGAAAATGAATATGGCGGGGGCGAAACGCAGGTGATCCATTCGAGAGAAAGCGGCGATGACAGCAGTACTGGAGCATTTGAGCAGGGAAGTACTAACAGCGAAATTAGGCTTATTGCCCTTCAGACGGCGTTGCAAGCTGTTGTAGATATGGGTATCCATACACCGGCGACCCTACAAGGTACACTCACCAAAAGCAATGGAACCCCGGTGCCGCGCGCCGGCATCTTTCTCCGTGCGGAAAGCGAGATCTATCATAGTGTGATGCAAGATTCCGAACCCTATCAAATCGTTACCGACGAGAACGGGCATTTTGAATTCAGCGGGGTCATTCCCGGCTTCTATCAGCTTCAGATCGGCGTCAGCTTTGCCCAGATTGACGGCTGGACCTGGCCTGTACAGTCTGAGGACTGGATTGAAATCAAGCCAGGGGATGATTTCACCAAAAATATCGTTCTGCAGCCACTGCTTGAACTGAAATCTCCCGTAAATTCACAAGTGGTTACAGATTCCTCTGTTAAATTTGAATGGGAACCAGTAAAAACCGCGGCATATTACAACCTGAGCGGTACCGTCATAGAGGGAGGCTCATTCACTACCATAGTCCGGCAGAACATTAAGGATAATAAGGTAACCATCCCGGCAGAAGAGTTATACGATGCCGGCGGCTTCTCCATCAGCGGTGGCGCAGATGACTGGAAAACTATTGATCCGTCCTCCCTGCTTGGGTTCGCAGATCCTGAAGGCCGGTTCTCGTGGACCATCGATGCTTTTGATGAGCAAGGCAAGCTGCTTACCCGCAGCAACGGCTACCGGCTGAACGATGATACCGTGGGCAATCTGCCTTTCTTTTATTACAAGTCGCGTACACTTACTGCCGCAGACAAGCTTGTTAAGGACAAGAAGCTCGAACAGGCACTGCAAGCCTACCGCCGGGACTACGCCGCAAATCCGCAGGATGCCCATGCCCTGAAAATGCTAACCCATCTCCTGACAGCCAAAGCCTCCTATACAAAAGATAAACAAGCGGAGGATGCAACAATTCCCTTGTTAATCCAGCTCGTTCAGCTGCGTCCGGATGCCAATTTCACCTTTTCACTCGTAGATCACTACTTTGACCACGCCAACTGGATGAACTATAACAAATATTATTCCATATATAATGAGCTTGTTCAGGAAAAGCCAAGCTCTTATGTGATGGCCATCCATGCTGCCGCACTGATGTTTCAGGGGCAATTGGCAGAGGCCCGCAAGCAGTTTGCCGTTGCGCTGGAGGAAGACCTCAGCCACCGCTTTATCGGCAGCTATCTGGCGGCGGAACTAGCCTCCGGCCAGCCGCTTTCTTCCGTGCTGGAGCTGGCGAAGCGTTATCCTGAGCACGGTTATCGAACAAGCGGTTACCGCTGGCCCCTGATGATCTTGAAGCTTCAGTCTGAGCGGGAAAAGCAGCCGGAGGTTTTTGACAAACTGCTGCAAGAGAAGCTTGCTTCTTATGTCGCAGGTGAATCGGAGGCATTGCAACAATGGACCCGGGAGGGTGAGCCTACAGCACTGAAAAGCTTCTTCAAGGCCGTTCTTGAGGTTAGCTAAGGTTTTTTTTCGGAGACAAGTAAAGGGATAGAATCGGGTAGTTGATCAACCCGTTTCCATCCCCTTTTGTCTTACTTCAGTTCATCCAGTGCGTCTTTATTTACTACATATGTTCCGGCCATCATATCGTGGAATGCCCGGTTGTAGCGGGTAACCACAATAATCAGGCAATCTACAATAATAATAAGGCCCAGAATCTCATTAAGACCATTGTTCAGATTCGCCCAATCGGAAAAATAGCCGGACAACGAAGAAATCATCTTTTCATCAGAAGTTATAACTACCGCAAGCAGCGAGTTGATCAGATAAAGACTGTAGCGGATCACCGACTGCTTCACCGTAGGATAAGCGCCGCTTCCGTTTACAATTCTTGTTTTGAGCAGCAGCCTCCCCGGTGTCCCGCCATACTTCACAACCATAAAAATATTGAACGCTGCCAGCGCCCCCCACTCAATCAACAGCGGGATTAAAGAATTGTAATTCTCCGCCGCTGAAAGCGACCATCTATTCAGATAATAGGCGGGAATGGCCAGAATAATAAAATCCAGCAGGCTGATCAACACCCTTTTCCAGAATCCCACAAAGTCACTCATTTCAAGCCTGGTTTCCAACGTTTGCCCCATCGAATATTGCACGCTCCCCCTGGAGTGTTTTTACTGCTTCTTCATTCTAAGAAGTAATTCTCCATAATATTCAGTTTTCCTCCAGCAGCGTCCCGATGGTTTTCCGAAGATTCACAATCTCTGCCATCAGTTCCCGGTTCTCTTCCTCTGTCTCCAGGGTATCGCTCCGCATAAGCCGGGCGAGGCTCATCTCCAGCAACTGCAATTCTCCTTCACGAGTCTGCTCCTCAGAGGTCAGCACCCGGCCGCGTTCCTTTGCAGTATATTCCTCATAAGTGCCCGGGAAAAACTGCGGTCTCCGCCCATGCTCCAGCAGCAGCAGCCGGTTGGCGACCTTAGTGTGCAGATAACGGTCATGGGAAACGATAACCAGCCCGCCCGGATAGGCGGCAAGCGCCTCTTCCACCCGTTCCCGGGTGTCGATATCCAGGTAATTAGTCGGTTCATCCAGCACCAGCAGATTGCCTCTGCCGAAGTAGAGGCGGAGGAACGCTACCCGGCATTTCTCGCCCATACTAAGGTCGCCAATGTGCTTAAAGACATCTTCCCGGGGGAATAAAAAGCAGCCCAGAATCGTCCGTGCCTCCGTCTGCGTCATCCCCGGCAATTCCAGCAGACTGTCCAGTAAGGTCGATTCAGGATTGAGATGATCCAATTCTTGAGCAAAATAACCGATTTGAGTACGCGGATGTTGAGTCACTTCACCGCCGGAGGGCTGTGCAACTCCTGCGATCAGCTTCAGCAGCGTGGACTTCCCGGCACCGTTCGGTCCCAGAACGGCAAGCCGGTCGCCCCGCCGCAAGGAGAGATTGAAATCCTCCAGCAGCGCCAGGTTGTCTCCATAGGCACAACGGATATTGTGTAAGCTCAGCAGCGCATCTCCCTGGAAAGCTTCACTCTCCAGCTTCATGTTCAGCTTGGGTGCTGCTTTCGGCAGCTCCACGCGATTTTTCTCCAGCCTTGCCAGGCTGGCCTCCTTGGCATGGAGGCGGGAAACATTCTTCTTTGATTTCGAGCGCAGGAAATCGTTCTGTCCGGCGGCGCGGTGCGCCTGCTGGAACCATTCCGCGTAACGGCGGATGCTCTCCAGCAATTGCTCTTTCTCCTGCTCCTGCTTTTTGTATTGCCCTTCAAGCGTGCGGGCCTCCAGCGCTTTCTGCTCGCGGTATTCCCTATAGGCGCCGGGATAACGGCGGCAGCCCTGTGGAGTCAGCTCCAGCACAGCAGTAGCTGTCCGGTCAATGAAAGTACGGTCATGGGAAACGTACAATACCGTACCGGGATAGCTCCGTACCCATTCCTCCAGCCACTCCATCGTCTCATTGTCCAGATGATTCGTCGGCTCATCCAGCACCAGCAGCTTCGGCTGCCGGGCGAGCAGCGCAGCGAGCTGAACCCGTGTCTTCTGGCCGCCGCTGAGCAGGCGGTACGGCTGGCCCCATAACACAGGATCAAGCTTCAGCTGTCTGAGGCATTTCTCCACCTTGGCTTCCCAGCCATAGCCGTCCAACTGCAGATAGCTCTCATAGACTTCTCCATATTCGGCCACCGCCTCTGCATCAGCACCTTCCGTATCCTGAAGCTGCTTGCCCAGTATCTCTAGTCTGCCTTTAAGCGCAGCTAGCTCTTTCCAGCCGGAGAAAACATACTCCAGCACGGATATTTCAATTGAGATCTCCAGCTGCTGGTCCAGCACACCCCATGCCTCCGCGGGCAACCCGTAAGAGACACTGCCCTCCTCAAAGGCCAGACGGCCGAGCAGTCCTTGCAGCAGCGTCGTCTTGCCGATCCCGTTGCGCCCGAATAACAGCACGCGCTCCCCTTCGGTGATTTCAAACGACACACCTTCAAATAGGGCAATGCCATTCCACTCTTTGCGTATATTTTTGGCTTTTATTAAGGTCTTGGTCATATTCATTCCTCCGCTTCATCAAATACCGAAACTAAAAAAACCGCAGCCAGCGGCCTGCGGTAGAGTCGTGTATGAAGGGGGAGCGATGCCAGGAAACAGAGGTGCGGACGTAGCCTCCCCTGTTTAATTGCAGGGCAAGCCGTCAACACCAGCTTCAATCCTCTATTAGCATCGTATAGGCCCCGAACGACACACGTATCCCCGACCGTACACCCTGCAAGGGCGTCCCGTGGCTTGTGCATAAGCACATCACAAGTTAACTGGTCTGTTGCTGGGAAACGTGTTAGTTATTCATCAGTCGGGTGAACCTCCGTAATTGTCCGAATTTATTATTGGTTACAGTATATAAAGCCTGCCCGCGATAAGCAAGGTCAAGAATAATTATAGTTAAGAGCTACCTGTGATCAGCATTAACTCCGGGTGGGATCTCCTCATAGGAAATCATAGCAGTCTCAGTCTCGTTAGGGTCATAGCTCTTTTTGCATTGCGATCCCTACTAGCTTCTCGCCATCCGGTTTGACCAGCACCTTATATCCGCAGGGGCTGAATCCCTGCTTGCAATAGAACAGCAGTGCTCTTGTATTCGTATTGTGGCAGTATAGCTTCATCGTCCGGACTCCATGCTCCTGCTTGGCGGTATCCATCATGGTTTGGAGCAGGTGAGCCGCAACCCCCGTCCCCCGGTAGCTTGGACTTACAATCACATTGCCCAGCCAAATGGTATGGCTCTCCTCATCCTTATCATAAAGATTGGCATAGGCAAGCGGCTCCGGCGCATCACCGGATACGATGACTGTCGGGCTGTATCTGTTCTCAAGCACCTTCAGGATTTGCTCCGCCGTCAGCGGATAGTGGAATTTCGGGCTTACTAAATAAACTTCTTCGGCGTCCCGGACAAACGTACAGATGGTGTCCAGATCCTCCTGTGCTAAAGTCCGGCTGGTCAAATTCAGTGTCATACGGCTCACTCCTCACTCAGTTGTTTTCCTTGTATCCTCAGACTGAAAGAATCCGCCAGATCACTATTTTTGCCGGAGCATCCAGTCAGCTTATATTCAATCTTCTTACCGGTGACCTCTTTACTGATTCCTTTGCAGACACTGGTTCTGACTTTACCTTTTGCGTACTCATCGTGGGTATTGTCATATTTAAATTTTACCGTTTCTCCATCATAGGCAAGATCAATATAGATCGGGTCAGCTTTCATCGAAAACCTCCTTTGCACTTACCTACCTATAAATTCAATATTTATCCTGTAAATCCTGCCCTATCCCCGGTGAAGTGAAAAGCGTTTAAAAATTCCGCCAGTCGTCCAGCAGGCGTTTATGTTAAAAAAACCGTAGCCGGATGCCTTCCCGTCTGCGGTCTTACAATAATTACGATGAACGTTAATTTAGTCCGCGAAAGTCACTGTCTGCTCCTTCGGCTTCCAGGTGAACTGCAATCCGAATAGCCCGGTGACGTTGTCCAGCGGAATGAGCAGCCTGCTGCTCTCCAGCCGTGAAGCTGTCATTGCAACCACTTTCCCATTAACTACCGCTTGAGCAGTCTGCGGCTTGTGAATCACAGTGTGATCCCCGATGGTAATAATAAGTGCACCGGTCCCTGGCTGAAGTTTCAATGTGCCGCCCCAGAGGGCGACGGATTCTCTTAGAGGAATAAAGACTTTGGAGTCCTCCACTACAAAAGGATCCTTTAGCTTTACACTTTCACCATGAATGATGTACGTCCCGGCGAACACTTTATGGCCGAGTGTATAACCTGCTTTGGAAGCAATGGTTTCCATATCCGATGAGGAGGACGTAATAATAACGGTTGTATTCTTGGCCACCCGCGGATACAGCCAGTGGATATCGTCATTATGCATCCGGATGCAGCCGGCGCTGACATATTTGCCGATGGAGGATTCATTATTGTTGCCATGAATGGCGTAAGTTGTGCCCATCGTGCCGTTCACTTTTAGTCCGAGCCAGCGGTCACCGAGCGGATTGGCCGGATCTCCGCCGGGAATCTTCTCCTTGTAGTAAGGTCTGTTCTTGACCTTGACCACAATCGGAAAGCTACCTTCAGGGGTCAGGCTTTTCGTTTTGCCCGTTGCCACCGGAAAAATCTTCTCTAGCTTGCCGCCGCTAAAATAACCGAGTTTGTTTGTCTTCTTGTTGACAATGATCAGCTCTGACGACGCTGCCTTTGCTGCCGCCGCTCCGGGAAAGCAAGCCGTAAACAGCAGCACAAACATTAGCACCAGCTTGATACTGTGCGCCCAATAAGCCTTGCACCAGCCGGCCTTATCATGCGGATTCATGTTGCCCCACCTCCAGGTTATGGGTGATTACAGAAAGTCATCTAGATAGACGAAATCAAAGTTCATTAGTTGCACCGCTGCCTGTACCTATTCG
Source organism: Paenibacillus sp. FSL L8-0340 (assembly GCF_038593145.1). NCBI lineage: Bacteria > Bacillati > Bacillota > Bacilli > Caryophanales > Paenibacillaceae > Paenibacillus > Paenibacillus sp. FSL L8-0340. The sequence goes on along the minus strand of NZ_CP151967.1, from coordinate 1,311,907 downwards.
TTCGTGCTAGTCCCACGCTCCTAAAACTGAATGGCCATGAATATTCCGCAGATTTCTCAGAGATAATAAACCCGCAAGTCCAAACTCAACGCCCAAGGAGGCAAATCACTTTGAATTCAAACCTTTCCAGCCAGATCAGCCATTGCGAGCAAATCATTCAACAGCTTGTGAGCCAGACCCAGCAAGCCAGCCAGAATTATCAGCAGCTTCTCCAGCAGGAGCAGCAAAATGCGGTAAGACTGGAAGAACTGGCCCAACGTGAGCACAAGGCTAGTCAAATTATTCAAAATGCGCTGCAGGGCCATAACACTGCTATTCAGCAGATGCAGCAGGTGTCACAGACGCTTAGACAGCTTGAGCAGTCCTCTCAAAATGTCGGAAATAATACAGGCGCTCAAAGCTTCAATCCGTCCTTCAACCCATCCTTTAACCCTTCCTATGGTCAACAGCAGCCTATGCATGCGGTGCATACCCCGGTAAACCCGTCGTTTAATCCGGTTCAATCGCATTCCGGTTCTCCAATCGGCCAAAACTATGGCTCATTGATGAATCAAGGACGGAACTTTCAATAGGACTTGCTTACCTTTCGAAAAGGCTGTCTCCGCAGATTATTCTGCTTGAGACAGCCTTTTGTGCTCTTATCCATACGGTAAATCGGCTGTTGACCATAGCTTCACACTACCAGTCTCCCTCTTTTCTCAGCCAGACTGATGGTTGCCTCCACACCGGAATTGAACTCCAGAAAGTCGCTTTCAACTCCATCGCTGAAAATGACCCCGTCCTCCGGCATCTGCGAGGTAATCCGCAGCGGCTGCTGAGCGCCGATCTGTCCGAAGACAACTCCGGCGGAGGTCGTACGGCTGGGGAAAGGTTCCCGCACCGTGAAATAAAGCTGCGGATGATCCCAGGCCAGCCGCTGACCGGAACCGGCCAAGCCAATTACTGCCTCCGCTTCAGCATCCACTTGCAGCCCGGCTGCGCTGCGGACAATGCCCGTCGCTCCGGCAAGGACGCTCTTGAGCCAGCCGGTGGAACCCATACCGGTGGAGACAATGATGCCGCTGGAGGACTGCTGCTCGGTTACACCATTTAGCTGAAGCTGGTAACGTGCAGACACATGGGTTTTGCGGCCGATGAACAAATCATTGACGCCGTATAGGCTCTGTCCGTCATTAAGCTCCGCCCGGGCAAGGGTCACTTCGCGCACCTGGCGCTGGCCCCGGAACACCTCAGGCAGAAGGAGCCGCAGATCCTTGACGGTGAACGGCAGCAGCACTCCATCCCAGCGCTGCGGATCGGGATTGACACCGATCAGCGGCTGCTCCCGCAAGTATTTCAGCGTATTGGCAACAAGTCCGTCCTGTCCAAGTACAACCACTGTATCCTCATCACCGAAGATGAAATTCGGGACATGCTGCCGCTCCAGCAGCTGAACTCTGCCTATGGCGCTCAGCTCAATCACTGCCGTCTCCACCGCCTTACGGTAATGATGATCCTCGCTGATATAGTCGCTGAAATCCGCACCCAGCCGCTCAATATAGAACTGGGCCTGCTGGATCGTATTGTAGCGGACCACCAGCTCTTCCAGCCGTGTTTTGCGTTTGATCAGAATGATTTTATTCTCGGACATCCGGCCGCTCATCGCCCTCCCGCTCCTCTCGCCGCACCTGCCCCGTTTCCGGCCGATCCGGCCATAATTCCCTGCAGAAGATCCGGCGTAATGTTCAGCTGGCCAATCTTCCCGGCATTCTCAGCCAGTTCCTGGAAGGCGATGGCGATCAGCTTATCCGGATTCATGCCGACATTGGTCAGTGCCTGCAGCACATTTGACGATACCCCCTGCAGCGAATTCATCACCGCCGACAGCTCATAGGCTTTGGCATCCGCTTCCGCTCTTTGGTTGGCCACAGTGAGTTCGATCAGTTCCTGCTTCTTCTCTTCCAGTGCGGTATCGAAGCTGAGCTGCTCTTCCTTCATTTCGTTCTGCTTTTGCTTTACTGAACGCTCTGCATCCAGCTGGGTCTCACGGATCTGCTTCTTCTTCGTCTCAACAGCAATCTCCGTATTCAGCTCGTTTTCCTTCACCCGCCGCTCCTGCTCAATGGAGGCATTGCGCCGTTCATACAGCGCATTGTCTGCGCTGCGGAGAATTTCTTCTCTGGCCTGCGCCTCCAGTGCACGAAGGGTCTCCTTGTTCGGAACAATCGCCAGAATCGACAGCCCCATCAGCTCGATCCCGAGCTTCTCAATTTCCGCGTTCCGTTCGATCTCCCCGGTAATGGTCTTGGCCAGACGTTCGCTTGACTGGATGGCTTCCCGCAGGGGCAGCTGCTCCAGCTGCTTCTTGGTCAGCACCTTGGCGATGTTGATGACCCGCTGGGCCAGCTTGCCGGGATCATCGGACAGGTACGTATTCTTTTTCAAATTGTAGGTATAATTGAGGATTTGTGTGGTCTTGCGGTAATCGACGATCCGGTAGGTCAGCTGGCCCTGGACGGTCACCGTCTGGTAATCGCTCGTAATCTCTTCGAACATAAACGGGACATCAATCGAGGATACCGGCACTACAACAACCGACGTGGTCGGCACGTAATAATGAAAAGAAAGACCGATGCCTTCACGGACGACTTTGCCGTTCTTCACTTTGAGCACATAATCGCTGGGCTGGAATTTCACGAATCGGAATCCGAACATAAACAAAACCTCCTGATTTATGTTATTAACATTTTGTTATTAACAACAGTTTAGCATGAATGTTTGATATTATCAAGTTGTTATTAACATAATGAAACTATTTCTTTTTGAAGCAACGCAACTACTTCTTCCTATCCGGGAGCAACAGATTTGTACAAAATGAAAGAACGGTTTGAATTTTGTCCATTGAGTAAAGAACGGGTTTCCTTTAAGATTGGTTTCTAACGAGAATGATTATCATTATTGTTAATCGTTATATATTTCTGGGGAGGCAAGATTCTATGAAAAAGGCAAGACAACCCTTCGCCGCGTTATGTGTCATCTTCGTGATGAGCATCCTTCTGCTCGCGTGCGGAAATTCAGAGGAACCATCTGCCGGCAATGCTGCGGCTAACTCTGCTGGCAGCAATACCGCCGCGAGCGCATCACCTGCTCCAGAGGCATCCGACGCTGGCACTGGTGAAGCTGCAGCGAAAACCCGCTCCTATACGGATTACAAAGGCCATACTGTGGAGATTCCGGTTACACCGAAACGTATAGTTTACTCCGGAGAAACCTATGGTGACTTACTGGCATTGGGTGTGCAGGCAGTCGGTTATCCGCTTTCGATGGGCGATGGCCAGGTGTTCGAAAGCCAATTGAAGGGTGTCGAGGATGTAGGATTCCCGATTAACCTGGAGAAGACTTTGTCGCTTCAACCCGACTTGATCATCTATGCAGGAACGGACGAAGCGGATTTCGAGGCATTGTCCAAAATTGCACCCACTGTAATCTTCGATACTTTCGCCCCGCTGCAGGAACGGCTGGCGGAAATCGGCGGACTTCTTGATAAATCGGCTGAAGCGGAAGCCTGGCTGGCCCAGTACAAGTCAAAGGAAACCGCCATGTGGGAGCAATTGAAAAGCGACGGTCTGATGAAAGAGGGAGAAACCGCAGCTGTCTTCACCTATTATCCCGGTGACCGGCTGTTCGTAATGGCCACCACCGGACTTTCGCAGGTGCTGTATGGTGAGAATGGCTTCAAGCCAACCCCCGCGATCCAGAAGGTGCTTGACGAAGGTTTGGGATTCCAGGAAGTATCTATGGAGGCGATTGAACAATATTCCGGAGACCGGATTTTCCTGCTGACTCCTGTTGCCGATGAAGCCAAGCAATCCACAGAAGCAATGCTGAAGAGTCAGGTGTGGAAGAGTCTTCCCGCTGTCAAAAACGGCTATGTCTACACACAAGACATTATGAAGACATCAAGCGATGCAACTACCCGTGAATGGCTGCTGGGAGAAATCCCTAAGTTGCTGAATAATAAATAATTCATCTCTTTCTTAGGGTTCCGGTGTTTAAACGGGGACATATCTGACACAAAAGAAGCTTGTCAACACCAGTTGATAAGCTTCTTTGTTTTATATACAATGTATTTATTGATAATCATTCTCACTATTGAAGGGAGACCGTACCTTGCAGCATCCCTCATTGCCACCTCTCCCTCTTCGCTCGCTATTGTTTCAGCTGTCCAACGCCGAACTGATTATTCAGCCTGCCGACTCCTGCCCAGTACAGCAGACACCACTCTGTCATACGCTTCTTGTCTTTACGGGCGGCAGCGGAGTGCTGCATATTGACGGCCAGATTGCGCCGCTGAGTGCCGATAAGTGTTACCTGCTGTCTCCCGGAACCTCCTATAGCGCGGACAATCCGGAGATGACCCTGTATTATTACCTTATCTCTTTTACAGCCATTCATGCGGCCGAACTTCCGGAGCGTTATGCCGGGGAGTTGCTGCCAGGCAGACGGGAATTAATCGTTCATCCGTTCACCAGAGTCATTCGTCTGGCGGAAGAACTGATGATGAAGGACAACAGCGGCGACGATGTGCAGCACTACAAGCAGCAATTGAAATTTCAGGAACTGCTGCTGCTGCTCTTCGAGCACAATTATCCTTCCGGACAGCTGCCAAGTCCTGCAGAATCCGTGGAAAGAACTGCGGAGTATATGCAGAAGCACTATATGGAGAGCATCACGGTGAAGCAGCTGGCAGAACTTGCGGGCATCCCGCTCTGGCAGTATACTCCGCTCTTCCAAAAGCTTACCGGCACAAAACCGCTCAATTATCTGACCGAGCTGCGCATTCACCATTCGAAGCGATTTTTACTGGATTCCGCTGAACCCCTGCGGGAAGTCGCCCGGCAGGTTGGCTTCTCTGATGAATATTATTTCAGCCGCCGCTTCCGCCAGAAGACCGGGGTCACCCCCGGACAATACGCCTATACGCAGCGCCGGAAGCCGACGGTCAAGGATTGGACGGGCCATCAGGTGGAGATCCCCGAACGGCCACGACGCATTGTCTATCACGGAGAAACGCTGGGCGATCTGCTCGCGCTGGGCGTGAAGCCTGTCGGCGGAGATGAGGCTTTTGCGCGGAACAGTGTCTATAAGCACCGGCTCAAGAAGCTGGCCAATGTCGGTTTTCCGCTGGACCCGCAGCTGACTGCCTCATTAAATCCCGATCTGATTATTTTCGCCAACGCGGATGAGCGGGCTTACCGGGTCATCTCAAGCATAGCTCCGGCACTGACCTTCGATTCTTTCGCACCACTCGAACAGCGGATGCGGATACTGGGAAGCTGGCTGGGCAAGCAGCATGAAGCCGAGGCTTGGCTGGCATCCTTCCATGCCAAAAACGCCGCCATATGGCAGCGTCTTTACGAGGAAACACTCCAGCCCGGAGAGACGGCCTCCGCGCTGATATACGACCACGGAAACCATCTGTTCGCCATGGGAAGGACCGGGCTTTCCAGTGCCCTATATGCCCCTGGCGGCCTGCAGCCGACTGAGGTGATCCGGGGCATTCTGGATCAAGAGCTCGGATTCGCCGAGGTCGATCCGGCGCAGCTGCATGCCTATGCGGGAGACCGGATCTTCATGCTCATTCCGGAGCGCAAGGACTCGCGGGAGGCCATGGAGCAGCTGATGCGTAGCCCGCTCTGGAACAGCCTTCCCGCCGTGCGGAAGGGCCAAGTCTATCTGCTAGAGAACGCGAAATGGAACTCTGCAGACGCGTTGACCCGGGAGAAGCTGCTCAATCTGCTGCCCAAGCTGCTAGGCAGCCAGCCGGTATGACCGAAAGAGCAGCCGACATTCAGTTCACTTTCCCCATAGATCCAGAATCGAACGGACTTCCTGCAGCCGCCCGGGATCAATCGGCCGCATCGGATCGCCGTCTTCTCTTACGGCGGACCCAAAATGCACCCGTTCCACAGCTGTTTCACCCAGAAACTCCCTCAGGCCAGATGCTGTGAGGCCGCTTCCGGCCAGAATGGAGACGGATTTCGCGGAGGATAGACGCTCAAGCACCGCAATCCGTTCCGCACCTTCGGGCGCAGTCCGCTGCCCTCCGGAGGTCAGAATATCCGTCACCTGAGGGTAGCGTGACAGAACCTCCAGGGCTTCGAGCTGATCGGCTGCCTCGTCAAAGGCCCGGTGGAAGGTCACCTCCATGCCGTCTGCAGCCTGAAGCAGCTGCTTGAGCAGCTCTTCATCCACCGTCCGGTCGTGTCGGAGCATTCCCATGACCACCGACAGCCCTCCTATGGTGGCAATATGGCGGATATCGCGCAGCATCGTCTGCGCATCCGCCTTATCATAACGGAATGACCGGGCATGCGGCCGCACCATGACTCTGACCGGGATGCCCACGGCTTCGCGAACGCCTTCCATCAGCCCCAGGCTGGGAGTCAGCCCCCCCTCCAGGATGCCTGAAATCAGCTCAATCCGGTCTGCTCCATGCCGTTCGGCAAGGACGGCATCATTTACGGTCGTTGCAATGACCTCTAACAGCATTGCTCCACTTCCTCTCCTTGATTATGATAATGATATAGAATTCATCCTATTGTATTTAGCTGTTACACTTTATTGGTGAAAGGAACTAATCCGATGACCCCTAAAATCAATGTTGTACTATTGGAGACATTACCGCCGGAGACAGAGCTTGCATTGAGCGGGCTGTTGACAGAAGTAGTGGAAGATGGCGCCTCGATCGGATTTCTCCCTCCGGTCACAGCTGAGGAGGCTTCAGCCTATTGGAAAAGCGTCCCTGATCCGCATGTGCTGCTCTGGACAGCAATGGAGGGCGACAAAATCGCGGGTACGGTGCAGCTCCATTTAGCTGCCAAAGCCAATGCCCGTCACCGCGCGGAAATTGCCAAACTAATGGTACATCCGGAGCACCGCCGCAAGGGCATCGCCGGACTGCTGCTCGATACCGCCGAACAAGCTGCAGCGGCAGCAGACAGAACACTGCTTGTTCTGGATACGCGGGAAGGCGATCCCTCCAACCTGCTCTATCAATCGCGGGGATACATCGAGGCAGGCCGAATCCCGAATTATTGCCGGTCAGCCAACGGGCAGCTGGATGCTACGGTATTATATTATAAGTTAATTTGAACAAAAAAAAGCACGCTCCTCTTTGCCAGGGCACAAGTCGAAATGGAAGCCATATACGCTGAACTTAAGAATGATGGCGTGCTGACTGGTGAAATCTGCGTCAAGGGTTTCACCAAAACAGAAAGTAGGATTCGTAAGTTCACTCTATATAGTAAATAAGCTTACTCACCTTTCATTTCGCCTGCAGCGCGCGTATGGCGGAATCAAGTGCACTTCTGCTCTTCATTCCGCCCTGCAGCGCGCGTGCGGTAAAAATAAAAGCCAGAGTTTCTGCGATTCGCAGAAACTCCGGCTTTTGCTATAGACAGAACTAAAATCCCTTTACGCCCACCACATATCCAGTGGCTGGTCGCGGATGAGAATGGACTGCAAATTGGTGACAGCCCGGTAGAATCCTTCATCTACTGACATCAGCGGATCTTCATGCTCAATGCTTACCACATAGTCGTAGCCGTAAGTGCGCAGCGCGCTCATAATATCCGACCATTCGGAGATGCTGTGCCCGCAGCCTACGGAGCGGAAGGTCCAGGCCCGGGTCTGTACATCCCCATAAGGCTGCATATCGGTCAGGCCGTACATGTTGATGTTGTCCTGGTCAAGATAGGTGTCCTTAGCGTGAAAATGATGGATCGCGCCTGCCTTGCCGAGAATCTTGATCGCTCCTACCGGATCAATGCCCTGCCACCACAGATGGCTCGGATCGAGATTCGCACCAATGGCATCGCAGGTAGCTTCTCTCAGCTTGAGGATCGTATATGGCGTATGGCACAGGAAGCCGCCGTGCAGCTCGATACCGATCTTGACTCCATGCTCTTCGGCCAGCTTGCCGATTTCCTTCCAGTACGGAATCAGCTTCTGTCCCCACTGCCAGGTCAAAATATCGCTGTATACGGTAGGCCAAGGCGTTACCGGCCAGTTAGGTGCTTTGGCGTCGTCACTGTCCCCGGCAGTACCTGAGAATGTATTGACAACCGGTACGCCCATGAGCGAAGCCAGCTTGATCGACTTGCGCAGAATTTCGTCACCTTGACGGGCTTCTTCCTTATCCGGTGAAATCGGGTTATTGTGGCAGCTGAAAGCGCTGATGATAATCCCGCGTTTGGTGAATTGTTCAAGATAGGCCTCGCGGGCCGATTCGCTGGCCAGCAGCTCGTCGGTCGGACAGTGGGCATTGCCCGGATTGCCTCCCGAGCCGATTTCCACGGCGTTCAGGCCAGCGGCAGCAATTTTATCGAGCATCTCTTCGAGCGTTAAGCTTCCGAATACCGGATCAAATACACCTAACTTCATTTATATTCCCACCTTTTCTCTGATTGGTTCCAAAGCTTCGGAATGGCCGTACACCGGATAATCACGTTTGGTCGGAGCACACCAATTGACGCCATTGATAATCACTTTTTGAATTTCCTGGTTGTAATAGGTCGGATATGATTCATGGCCCGGTTGGAAATAAAAAATCTTCCCGCTTCCGCGCCGGTAAGTCGAACCGCTCGGGAACACATTGCCCCCCTCGAACCAGCCTACAAAGATGAGGCTCTCCGGTGCCGGCACATCAAAATGCGCCCCGTACATCTCTTCCTGCTCCAGGTCGATGTATTCGCCGATGCCTTCGGCAATCGGGTGGCTCGGGTCCATTACCCAGAGACGTTCCTTCTCTTCTGCTTCGCGCCATTTCAGGTCGCAGCTGGTGCCCATCAGCTTCATGAAGATTTTGGACATGTGGCCGGAGTGCAGCACAATCAGCCCCATTCCCTTCAGGACCCGGTTGTACACGCGGCTTACAATCTCGTCGCTGACCTCCTGATGGGCAACATGCCCCCACCAGACCAGCACATCCGTATTCTCCAGCACCTCTTCCGTCAAGCCATGCTCCGGCTCGTCCAGGGTTGCTGTTGATGTATCAAAGCCCGCTTCCTGCAGGAATCCGGCCAGTTGTCCGTGAATTCCCTGCGGATATACCCGGCGGATTCGTTCCTCCTGCAATTCATGACGGTATTCATTCCATATGGTTACTCTGGTCACTTTGGACACACTCCTAATTTGAGCTAAATTCAGGGATATGCTGAGTTATCCGTTAATGCAAAATAGATAAGCATAAAATACATGCGGGACTTTAACGCCCTACGTTTCTTAAAGCGGGAAAATTGCCCGCTAAATACATGGGAATGGTCATTTCTCGGCACTTAAAGGGAAATTGGCCCTTTAATTCTGCCGGGTGCGGTGAATTTGAATGATCCTTGAAAATTAGCAGGCTCAAATCCCCTTACTTGTCATCTGGATCTACCAGACTCTTAATTAGCGGGCCGTTTTCCTGTAATGCTTGAAGCATGAGGAAGGATATCCTTCATTATTACTCAACGTTCTTTAGTCAAAAAACACCGGCATTCCGGTCTCTGACGATTTGTAGATCGCCTCCAGAATGCGGGTAACCACCAGCGCCTGCTCCGGTTTCACCACCGGCTCGGTGTCGTTCACAATGCTGAGGATCCACTGCTCGGCTTCAACCACTGCGGGGTCATCTCCGGCACCGTCATAGAAGTCAACGCCAGCGGCATCAAGTCCGATATACTTCTCGAACGTCTTGCCATAGGCCTCTCCATTAATGCGCAGCCCCTTCTCCATATCCGCTCCGCCTTCCGTGCCGCAGAGCGCGGTCTTGGCTTCGCCGACATCCAGCGTGTTCAGCGCCCAGCTGGCTTCAAGCACGATTGTTGCGCCATTCTCCATCGTAATGAAGCCGATGGCGGAGTCTTCAACGGTGAATTTCTCCGGGTCCCACGGTCCCCAGGCGTTTGCGGCATTTTTGCGGCCGGACAGTTTGTGGTAGGCATTGCCCACGGCATACTTTGGCTTGTAGTTGTCCATCATCCACAAGGTCAAATCAAGAGCATGGGTGCCGATATCGATCAGCGGACCTCCGCCTTGCGCTTCTTCATCGAGAAACACGCCCCAGGTCGGAACCGCACGGCGGCGGATAGCCTTCGCTTTGGCATAATAAATCTCTCCAAGCTCGTTGTTCTCGCATACGGCATGCAGATACGCTGAATCGGCTCTGAACCGGTTCTGATATCCGATCGTCAGCTTCTTGCCGGTGCGCTTCGCAGCATCAATCATCGCCTGTGCTTCCGCAGTCGTCTTGGCCATTGGCTTCTCGCACATTACATGCTTGCCGGCCTCCATGGACGCAATCGAAATCTCCGCATGGGAAATGTTCGGCGTACATACGTGAATCACATCTATGCTTGCATCCTTAAGCAGCTCTCTATAATCACTGTATACCGCAGCGTTGGCATCTCCGTAATCCGCTTTGGCCTGCTCGGCACGTTCAGGAACGATATCGCAGAAAGCAACCATCACCGCACCTTCCACTTTTTTGAGCGCAGGCATATGTTTGCCGTTCGCGATGCCGCCGCAGCCGATAATTCCAACTTTTAAAGTCATTCTCTCTTAACCTCCACTTGTTGATGTAATATCTCTATCTTACAAATCCGCGGAAGGGCTTTCTTCCTGCAATCTTGCCCTGTTATTCCTGAATATTGTCTTATGATATTTCAGGGGCGATATTCCCGTCGCTTCCTTGAAAAAATGATGGAAAGTCTTCACGCTGCCAAACCCCGCCGCCTCCGCCACGGCAGACATGGGCAGGTTCTCATTGAGCAGAATCCACTTGGCTTTATTCAGCCGGTATTCATTCAGGAAGGCCACAAAGGTCATGCCCGTATTTTTCTTGAACAGCTTAGTAAAATAATACGGGCTGAAGCCCATATGTCCGGCTACCTCGTTTAGCGTAATCGGTTCCTGGTAATGCTGCTCGACATAGATGAAAATCCGCTCCAGCCGTTCCAGCGTTTCCCGCGACTGGATCTGAGTATCCTCCGAGAACTTGGGCCCTCTGTTGCTGCTATTCTTCGGCACTTCCCGCATAATAACCGTCAGCAGCTCGAACAGCCTCGCCTTGATGAGATAGGCATAGCCTTCACGCCGCTGCGTATCCTCCTCGTAAATGCTCTCCAGAAGGCCAATCACCTTCGTTGCTACCGCTTCCGGCCAGCTAGAACTGGATTGCTCCATCTCTGTGAACAGATCGCGGAGCGAATATTCATTGCCGCCGAGCGCAGTAACCTCCTGGAACAGTCCAAGATCAAACTGGATCACAAACCGTTCACTTTCAGGCGAGGCGAGGAAATAGTGCACATCTCCGCCATTGATGAACTGTATTTCACCCTGTTCCATGCGGATCGGGGTATCATTTATTCCCAGATTTAGTCTTCCTTTGGTGACGTAAATAATTTCGATTTCTTTATGCCAATGCGGATATGTGAGATCATCACCTCCGCAGACTAAGCTGCGGAAGGGGAAATGCTTATCCACATCCGGAAGTTCGAGATAAATATTCATTAGCGCGGCTCCTTGTCCGGGTAATTAGCTGTAATTAAAATTTCATTGAACCCCACTTTATCTTATCCCCCGGCAGAGGACACATCAAGAGGCGCAAAAAAGAGCCCCGCGGGGCTCTCTTTCACACCATATTTATATCGAAAACAAATCAGAGTTTAATCTTCAAAACAACCTTCCGCACCGCTTCCTTCTTCCCCGCTTCAATCCCTGTCATATGCCCGTCCTGCGGATAGCAGACGACAAGCGCTCCCGGACCTGCGGTTACCGCCGACTCCAGCTCACCCGTAAAGAACACCGCATCTTTCTCGGCACTGTATTCATCTCTTACCTTGAGCTGCTCAATAGCGGAATAACCGATGCGCTCTGTGCCTTCAAGAATATAATGCAGATCAAGATTGATCCGGTGGGCTTCCCAGAAGCAGTCTCCGGCGTCCTTGGTCTCGTATTCATTGATGAAATAGAACATTTCATCATCCACCTCATGACGGCCTGCAGCCAGTCCTGCAAAGTCCGTATCCCGCAGGAACTGCAGTCCACGCTGAATTTTCTCTCCGTAAGCAGCCTCATACTCCAGCAAATGCCCCAATGTATCCACAATCATGCCCGAAATCCTCCTATAATCTCTGATATATCCCCGTTTTGCGGAATAGAAAAAGAATAGTTGATTCCCCGCGGCAGGTCTATGTATTTGTTCACGTACCCCCGGCATAGATTCTTACAATAAGGTCTAAGCTCGCAAAACTTAAGTCCATGCTTTCGAAGTGAGTTTTGCCCGAAGTGGATTCAATGAGGCTAAGCTCGCAAAACTTTAAGGAGGCGGTATAATGCTCATTGTCCTGATGTACATGTTCGCCGCACTGGGTGCTGGCTTGCTGCTGGCGGCAGCGGTGCTGCGGCATAAACTGTCCGATCCTTCGTCCGACTTGAACAAGCTGATCCATACACTGGCTGATTTCAACCTTAAATTCAGCAAGCGGTTCATCACTCCAGACAAATCTCATATCATTGCCCTGGATGAAGGAGGGAAACAGCTCGCTATCGGCATGTATTCCCCTGACAACCACGAAACGTCCTCAGCTGCCCTTTACACCTTTGATGTGATCTTAGGCTCTGAAATTGTTGAGAATGCCCTCACCCTGACCAAAGTCAGCAAAACCAGCCGGATTACCAGCAGTGGCGCAAAGACCGGCACAGGTAAAGTGCTGGATGCTGCCGCAGTCGACGGAACGACAAACAGACAGGAAGACGGAAAACCCGAGGAAATCATTGAGCTTACGCTTAAAATCTACCTCAGCAGTACAGATACGCCTGTGCTGTCTATTCCCTTTCTCCCAAGACAGGTACCGGCCAATAAATCGGACCCGGGATACTCCCAGGCCCTTATGGAAGTTCAGCATGTGCATGAGATGATCCGGGATATTGTCTCAGCATAGTACCGTACGGTCATCGTATTGCTTTCCAGCCCACCCTTGCTCAACCTGCCAATATCCTCGCCGTTCTACGGATTTCAACCGCAAATAGCGGGTTAAATCAAGAAATTCTTACGACAACAGCGGCCGGAAGTTCAAACATTCACCGCAGTTGCGTTCTATGCCCGGCGGGGTAAAGCTAAAGTTCAACTTATATAACTACCAGCTTGCGCGCTTATTGATATTCTTCATATCCGTATTCGTCCACTTGCCATAAATAAAAAAAGCCAGATTTGAAATGTCGGGGAAGTTGGAGCGGATTCCCTGTTGTACGTTTTTATACTGGACATCGGTCCAATCGGTATCCAACGCGGCGATGATTTCGGCATTGCCGATTTTTTGCCGGGTCTGGCTTAGTATACCTTCGCTGTCATAAACCCAGCTTTGCGGAAATTCCCAGTCGTCGAAATAGGCCATCGGAGAAACAAAATCCATGTATGGCATAAATTTGGCGGCATCCTGTCCGACTTCCACAAACTCCGGCGGCAGAATATAAGCCCCGAAAAAGAGCCCTGGCGTAATCCCGTCCAAATCGCTTTTCACATCACGCACATATTCCCCAAGCTTGGTCGTTCTCCACTCATTCCACTCCTCCCGTTTCGCATTATCTGAAGCAAAGTTAATAGTAATTGGATCATAGCCGTATTGATTTTTATACTGTGTTCTCGTGTAATCCCCCATATCCATGTTGTAATCGTCAAAGCGGAGCCAGTCCAGGACAATGCCATCAACATCATAATTTGCCGCAACTTCTTTGATGATGGAGCGCTCATAGGCTTGCACACCAGGATCGAGCGGATTCACGAAATATTCAGTGCCATTGGAGCCTGTAAAAGGTTTCACCTTGCCGTCCACAAGCGCGCGCATCTGCCACTCGCTGTTCTTGTCAAAGGCCGCACGGTCGTGGAACTGCGGAATCCATGCCCTCACCTGAATATTCTTTTTATGTGCCTCAGCAATAACATCCTTGACTGCGTCAAAATTGGCGTATCCCGAAGCAACCGGTGCAATCTTGCTCTTATAAAATGCATAACCGGACGGAATCTCCTCATCCTCATCCTGCTTCACACTCAAATTGATGACAGAAATATTGTTCTTTGCCGCATTGCTCACGAAGCTGACAACCTCATTATGGTTTTTGAAATTGGCGCCTGTCCGCACGATGATCTCGGATACAAAGGGCCCTGTTTGGGCAGAGGTTGTCTGGGCCGGAACACTCAGCATAAAGCTCAGCAGCAGCGCGGGCAGGGCCGTCAGCAAAGTCCGTTTTCTTTTACCTTTAGTCATTGTTTTCTCCGCCTTTCTATAATTAGATGGGGTGCAGATTAGATGTTATGAATTCCTTATTCCTCCTCCTTTCCTAGACAGACTGAGAGCTCGGAAAGCTTCTGCCTTATCCCTGTGTCCCGCCGCTATCGGTGAGCTCTGTATGATGAAAGTAAGGGATAGTGATTTGAACAGTTGTTCCGATTCCAAGCCGGCTGTAGAGCAAGACACCGTATGAACCGCCAAATTGCAGCTTGATTCTCTGGTCGACATTGCGGATGCCATACCCCATCTTGATCCCGCTTGGAGAGAAAATCTGCCGGATGGTTTCCTTGGTCATACCGATGCCGTCGTCAATCACCTTGAACACAATCCCTTGCTCGCCAGCCTCCGCCGTAATGCGGATATGAATGGTCTCCCCGTAAAAAGCATGCTCAAGAATATTCTCCACAAAGGGCTGCAAAATCAGCCTTACAGTATCAAAACCCAGCGCCTTCTGGTCGATATCGAAATTAAAGGTGAGATGATCCTCATATTTGATTTTCTGGATGTCAATATAGGTCTGTACATGCTGCAGCTCCTTCTCGACCGGAATCATCGTCCTGCCCTCATTCAGTGTCAGCCTGTAGAATTTCGCAAGGCCGCTGACCATCGAACGGATTTTACTGATCTCACCGAACTGTGCCAGACGGTTTATGGAAGAGAACGAGTTATACAAAAAGTGGGGATTGATCTGTGCCTGAAGAATTTCCAGCTCTGCTTCCTTCTTGTGCAGATTGGAGAGGTAAACTTCCTGAATCAGGCGGTTCATATTCTCCCCCATATTATTTAGTGCCAGGGAGATCTGATTAAATTCGTCATTTCCCCGGTAACTAAGCCTTTTATGTAAATCCCCTTCCTGAAAGGAACGGAGAACAGACACAATTTTGACGACACGCCGGGAAAAATAGCCGGACAGCAGCATACCTGCTGCGGAAAAGAAACCGATCATGATCAGGCAGACGAGAATGGTTACGCTTTTGACCTTCTGGATATCCTGCTCCAAAACTTCATTGGGGATATTGACCGCAAGCGTCCAGTTCAGCTCCTCAACCGGCGCCTTGATTTGCAGATAATCCTTGCTCTCCAGCAGTGCAATTTGCTGAGGTTTCACATTTTTATCCCCTGAAGAAAGGTGGATAATGTCATGATTTTCATTTTCTATATACACTGTGCTGCCCTTGCGGAACTTATCATCTTTCACGCTTTCAAGAAGATCGGCAATCTTGACGGTAATCCGGACAAAACCAAATGGACTCGGGGCAGTGGGCTCATACGTATCCATCAATCTTCGGAGTAAGGAAATATTCCCGTAGGACTCATCATCTTCGATCTGGCGCCACTGCATCGTCACCCCGTATTGCTCCCGGGGAAAACCGCTGAACCATGGCTTGCCCAGAATCCGCTTTTGGTGAAACAGCTGGTAGAACCTCCCCTTCCGCAGCGGGTCCATCCCTTCGTAAGAATAGTAAACCTCGGGTATAGTCTCATTCTGAATATACAGGGACAGTGCAATGTTGCGGTTAGAGGAATGCACCGTATTTTGCAGCATCGGGATTAAATAGCTCTGCAGCGTCTCAAAGCTGTACCAGCCGTCATCATAGCGTCTTAAGGAATCCGCCAGATTGCGGTCATAATACAGTGAGTCCGTCAGCCGCTTGGTATCCTCCACCTTATAACGGATATTATCCTGAATCTGCTGAAGCGTGCCCCGGATATTGGCCTTTGTCTGTGTTCGGATGGATTCAACCGCTGTGTTATAAGCAAAGGCACCGACAAAAGCAACCGGGACAATCAGCAGTACAATATAAGAAATCATCAGCTTGTAGCCGAATGACAGAAACCGTTTCTTTTGCTTCATAGGCCGCTGTTCTCCTTTGTTCAGCACTGCTTACGGTAATCCCCCGGTGTCATCCCATATTTGTCTTTAAACTGCCTGCTGAAATAAGTCAGGTTTTTATAGCCAACCCTTCCGGCCACCTCGAAAATTTTATATTGGGGATTCTGCAGTAAAGTGCAGGCTTTCTCCAGCCGCTTCTCCACCACGTAATCGCTGAAATTAATGCCGGTTCCCTGCTTGAACAACACGCCGAGATGATTCGGGGAAAAGCTAAACAGATTGCTCACATCCCGGAGTGCGATATTCTGGTCCAGATGCTTCTCCACATAGGCGCAGACCGATTCAAGCAGCTTATTATTTTTCTTTTGCTTCTTTACATGCAGTGTTTCAGAGATTTCAAATACCCTCCGGCGCAGCCAGGATTGGATATCATCCATGGTTTCAAATTTGAACAAAATGTCCAGGTTCTCCATTCGCATGCCCAGCATCTGGAATAGATTCTCGTTCAGTCCTGCCAGATAGGCATCCAGCCGGGAGATAATCTGAATGGCAAAGTTGTAGACGGTAGATTTGGACTTCATCCGGCGGACCAAGGCGAATACATTCTCAAGTTCATCGTGCAGCTGGACAAGCCTGTAATTCGACATTGCGGCAAACAGGGCATCCAGCGTCATTTCGAGACTCTGCACATCCTCCACGCTGCCTGACTCCAGCTCGGAAAATTGGATCAGACGGCTTTTGCCCGCAAGCATTTTATAATCAAGCGCCTGCTTCGCCTGCTGATAAGAGGTGTGAATTGAAGCGGTGGAAGCTGCTGTGCTGCTCAGGCCTATTGTGATGGTGACCGGAAACCGGACCCCAATAAGTTCAATTAAACCGCTGAGCAGCGCTTCACATTCCGCCAGTTCCTCCATCTGCAGTACAAGCGCACATTCACGGCTGGAAAGCCTGCACAGCGACCAGATCCGGCACTCTGTGCAATAATCCAATACCGTTTGATACAGCTGATTGACGATCTGCCTCGCTTCCAGCTCGCTGTATGCATTCAGCTTCCAGGCCACATCATCAATCTCAATCACGGCGACCCGCTGCGGAGCAGATGGGCTAATCCCGCACTGCGCAAGGACTAGGTCATCCATGGTTTCTGCTCCGTCCTGCTGGCCATCCAGCAGGCCAAGCAGCCTGTTATTCTTAAGTACAGGCAAGGTCTTATAGTAATCCGATTCCAGTCTCGACTGCTGGGCCTCATGATCCAGCTGGGCCTTCACCTTCTGCAGCACCTCGATCATTTCTTCATCCTCTACAGGCTTCAGGACATAACTCTGCACATTCAGCTCCATCGCCTGCTTGGCATAGTGGAAGTCTTCGTAACCGCTTACAAATATGATTTTCAGCTGTGGGAGCAGCTGCAATGCTTCACGGGACAGCTCCAGACCGGACATAATCGGCATCCGGATATCGGTGATCAGAATATCAACATGATGATTCTGTATATAATCCAGCGCAGCGAAGCCGCTGCTCACCACCGCTGCTACATTCATCTGCAGATCCTTCCAGGGTATAAAGTGCTGCATCCCTCTTAAATCCAGCACTTCATCATCTGACAGCAATACGTTATACATGTTTGACCTCCAATCCGGCCGTGTGATCAAAGCCAACACTTTCTATTGATCACATCATATAACATTTCATTTTTACCGTGTTGCAAAACCTTCATCCTCATTGCAGAAGTCTACAAATCGTTGTTCTTATCAGTGTTTTTGCCGGAACGGTTCCTATACTATGAATTTCAGCAGAGAAATTTGCAAAGGAAGTGTTCAGATGAAAAAAAGTATCGTCACGTCTTCACCACCGGGAGTCCCTCCGGGCGTACGACCGGAAGCCCGCCGCAAATCCTTCTGGTTCAGATTCTCCAGGCAGCTGGATCTTCAACTGATGGTCATCCCGGCAATGATTCTTATCGTGATCTTTTCTTATCTGCCGATGTACGGGGTGCTGATGGCTTTTCAGGATTACGATATTTTCCAAGGATTTCTGCACAGCCCATGGGTAGGCTTCAAGTATTTCCAGATGTTCTTCGAGGCACCCGAATTCTGGACTGTCATGCGCAATACGATTGTGATTAGTGCCCTGAGACTCCTCATCGGATTTCCGGCACCTATACTGCTGGCGCTTATCCTGAACGAAGTGACTCACTCACGCTTCAAACGGATGATCCAGACCATCAGCTACCTGCCCCACTTCCTGTCCTGGGTCATCGTGTCCGGATTTGTGACCTCCATGCTGGCAACCGACAACGGAAGCGTGAACATGCTGCTGCAAAAGCTGCATTTAATCAGCGAACCTGTCAATTTCCTGTCCATTCCCGGCTACTTCTGGGCTATCCTGATCGGAACAGGAATCTGGAAGGAGATCGGTTTCTCCGGCATCGTATATCTGGCCGCCATTGCCGGCATCAATCCCGAAATTTACGAAGCAGCCTCCATCGACGGAGCAAGCCGCTTGAAGAAAATTTGGTACATTACTCTGCCCGGTATTTCCGGCGTAGTTACGATCTTCATGATTCTCGCAGTTGGCGATATCTTGAGCGCAGGCTTTGAGGACATCCTGCTCCTGGCCAAAAACCCTGTACTTCAGGACGTGTCCGATGTCATTGATACTTACGTCTACCGCGTTGGTATCCGCAACTCGCTTTTCTCCTACGCCGCCGCAGTCGGTTTATTCAAGTCGATAATCAGCGTCTTTTTGCTCACAGTTGCCAATCGGATAGCCCGTAAACTGGGACACAGTCTGTGGTAGTCTTCGGCATCGCAACTACACATTGAAATGCAGGTGATCACGGCATGAAAAACAGCTTTTCTGACAATTTGTTTCTCAGTCTCATTTACTCCATGCTCATTCTCATGGCTTTTGTAATGTTGTATCCGTTCTGGAATTCGATCGTCATCTCATTCAACGTGGGTTTGGACACGACGCGAGGGGGGATCACCTTTTGGCCCAGACAATTCACTCTGGAGAATTACATTGTAGTGTTTCAGGATAAGCGGCTAATGACAGGCTTCCTTATTTCCGTACTGAGAACAGTGATTGGCACAATCCTATCCATTGCCTGTACATCAATCTTTGCCTATGGCATGTCCAAGAAACAGCTCATGGGACGGAAAGGGTATATGATCCTGTGTATCATCACGATGTACTTCAGCGGAGGATTGATTCCCTCCTTTCTGATTAACCGCGAGCTGGGCCTGATGAATAATTTCTGGGTCATGATTGTTCCGAATATAATCAGCGTCTGGAACATGATCATTTTCCGCACGTTTTTTCTCGAACTTCCGGAAGGATTGGAGGAATCGGCGAAAATCGACGGCTGCGGCCACTTCGGTATCTTTTTCAAAATTGTCATCCCGATTTCGGGTCCGGTGATCGCCACACTCTCTCTATTTGCTGCAGTATGGCACTGGAATGACTGGTTTACGGCCAGCATTTACATCACTTCCGGGCATCTGCTCCCGATTCAAACGCTGCTTCAGCAAATCCTTAGCTCCAACATTATGTCTGAACAGATGATGCAGACCAATGCAGCCGCTCAAGGCCACATGGCCCGGCTCCAAAGCGTCACAACCAAATCGCTCACCATGTCCACCATGCTGGTAGCAACGGTACCGATTTTGCTCGTTTATCCATTTTTGCAGAAATATTTTACCAAGGGCGTCATGATCGGTTCCATTAAAGAATGAACTTGGATAAGATCGGTGTAGCAATCATGGCTCACGGCTTATTCTTGATAAAAAACAATCCCATGGGGGTATGAAGATGTCCATTACAAAAAAATCATTCCTGCTGCCGGTATGTATGCTGGGTATAAGTATCATGCTTGCCGCATGCGGTGGAAACACCGGTGAAGACGGGGCAAAACCAAGCAACAACACTGCCGGGACTGATTCATCTAAACCTTTTGTTTTCGGAGAAACTCCGCTCACCTTTTCCTTTTTCGGCAATTATGACTGGTATACGATGAATCCTTGGGGCCAGGATCCGGCGACTAAATGGATTCAGGAGAACAAGAAAGTAACGGTCCAGTCGATCCAGTCCGGCGGTGCGGCTCTGCAGAAATTCAATACAATGATCGCTTCCGGCGAGTACCCGGATGTCATCTGGGGAGACCGCGGAGCCGAAGTAGAAAAGCTGAGAAAAGCAGGCAAGCTCGTTGCGCTGGACCCCTATCTTGATAAATATCCTAATCTGAAAAAATGGGCGGGAGAAAAAACAATCAATATGCTCCGCTCCGAAGACGGCAAACTGTACCAATTTCCGAATTGGTACACGAAAAATCCGATGGGCAACGGTGGCTACGCTGTAAATAATAAAATCTACAAGGAACTCGGATCGCCGAAGCTGGAAACCTTTGATGACCTGTATGCCTATCTGAAGCTGGTGAAAGAGAAATATCCTGACATTATTCCATTCGAGGTCGGGATGCTGGGTCAAGGGATAGACTTTCTCTACGCCGGGATGGCGGAAGACCGGAATGTCGGGCAGGTCTCTCTGCGTGTGGTCCCCCAGGGGAATGAGCTGAAATCCCTCTTCAGTGATCCGGTCTACCGCGAAACTATGGTGTTCGCCAATAAATTGTTCCGGGAAAAGCTGATTACCCAGGATGCCATCACGCAGACCCGCGACCAGGTCAAGGAAAAGGTGAATAATGGCCGCATAGCGATCTACGGGGATTTCGATACCACCGTTATCGGCACGGAAGCGAACAGCATGCTGCGCGCCAAAGATCCTGAAGGCGGATACACGATGATCTGGCCTTTGCATAAAGCCGGCGTAGATCCGAAGAAGGTATGGGTCAACGAATTTGATTCTCTTGGCTGGAATGTCAGTGTCATCACAACCCAGGCTGAGAATCCAGAAGGTATATTTGCCTATCTGGACTGGCTGACGGGCGAGGAAGGGGAGCGTATTATTTTCTGGGGGCCTGAGGGCATGTACTGGCAGGGCACCAATGAGAAAGGCGCACCCGTCTATACAGAAAAATATAAAAATGAAGCCGAGGAGCGTTCCAAGCTCATGGCCATCTGGGATACGTTTCAATGGGCAGGAAATACAGCGTTTATTGATGGAGCCAAGGCTGAAAATGAAATGAGTCTGCCTGAAGATAAGCGCGACTGGGCTACGGTCTCCCAAACCACAATCGCCTGGAAAACCTCCTTTGATGCCACGGAATTCGGCAATATCCAGCCCCTTCCAGATTCAGAAGAGGGCATGATCATGCAGCGTGTAGCCGATATCGCCGATAAGGTGCGGGCTAAAGCCTTGTTCGCCAAGGATGAACAGGAAGTGATTGCCCTGCTCGACAAAGCCGAGCAGGATGCCCAAAAAGCCGGTTATGATAAGCTCCTGAAGTTTGAAACCGGGAAATGGCAGGACAATATTAAGAAGATAAAAGGGAATTAAACCATCCCGCTATAAAAAAACAAGGGTGTTCCCTGCCATGTAAATGGCGGGACACCCTTTGCTTTGTCAGGATGAGAGTGGAAATACATCAATGAATACGGCTGTGGTCAGAATCAATTGGCCCAAGGAATGGACCGAGGCCGCGCGTTTAAGCTTCAGTGAGTTTAAGGAGATCTACCTTGCCTGCATTCAGCTTCTCAATAATCGCCAGCAGAAAGGTCTCTGCCAGACTATTCTTTTTGATCTCCCGGGCTGCTTCTTCAAATGTGAACCACATCGCTTGATCCACTTCGGCACTCATCCGGCTCAAGTCTTCCGAATCAGCCATGCTTATAAAGTTCAGCATCAGCGTATTGGACGGCTCAAAATAAAGGCTGCGCATATATTCATAAGCCACGATATCCAGCCCTACCTCTTCCTTTACCTCGCGGATAAGGGTGGCTTCCGCATTCTCCCCTTTGTTGACGTAACCTGCGAGCAGGATGTAATCCGGCCGGTTATACTGCTTGATTAGCAGAATCTTGTCCATTTCTTTGTTCAACACTGCGGTACTGATAGCCGTGCTAAAAACAGGAAACCGGAACATTCCGCATGCCTCGCAAAAAGGGACCAGCCCCTCCCCGCCGCATTCTTTCAAGATCAGCTCAGTTCCGCATTCTATACAATACTTCAAGAAACATCTCTTCCTCTCCAAGTACACTGAATTCTATTCTATTATACAGATCCAGGGATATGTAATCGCTAGGTAAAATTTTAGGAATTCACGTTCTGAGGGGATTTTGGGACAGGTTTTTGTTATCCGGTGTGGAATAAGAAGAGTAGCCTGATTCATCGGGCTCTATTAAAAAACAACTTGGAGGGACTGCAAACAATGAATCCGCTAATTAACTTTGCGCATCGCGGCGCATCCGCTGTGTGTCCGGAGAATACGATGTCAGCATTCCGCAAAGGTCTTACCCTTGGAGCGACCGGGATTGAAACCGATGTACAGATGACTAAGGATGGCGCACTGATTCTGATTCATGACGAAACGCTGGGCCGCACGACAAACGGCAGCGGGAATGTGAAAGACCACACGCTTAAAGAACTGCTTGCCCTGGACGCGGGATCCTGGTTCGGGGAAGAATTCAAGGGAGAGCTGCTTCCCACCCTCGAAGATCTTCTGGATCTGCTCAAGGATAGCGATACGGTGCTAAATATTGAACTTAAGAACGGGGTCTTTATGTACCCGGGGATGGAGGAAAAGGTTATTGCCGCCGTGCGGGAATTCAACATGAGTGAACGCGTCATATTGTCGAGCTTCAACCATTACTCCCTGGCTCACTGCAAATCGCTTGCACCGGAGATTCGCACCGGGATTTTATATGGAGAAGGCTTGTACCGCCCGTGGGATTACGCGGCCTCTCTGCAGGCGGATGCGCTGCATGCCTATCATTTCGCTGTGCTGCCGGAGTTTGTCTCCGAGGCGGCGGAGCATGGCATCGCCTATCATCCTTGGACCGTGAATGATCCGGAGCGCATGAAAGAATTAATCGCTGCCGGAGTGTCAGGAATCATTAGCGATTATCCGGACGTGCTGGACAGACTGCTTACTGCCAAGGGAGTGTGATGGGGTGAAGAAAGTCTGGCTGCTGGGTTTCGGGTTTTTCAGCATCAGCATTACATGGAGTTTGTATAATGCGTTTGTACCTTTTTTCCTGGAGAAATATGTACACAGTGTAGCCTTGATCAGCTTCATGATGACCATTGATAACTATTTCGCCCTGTTTCTGCAGCCATGGATAGGCAACCGCAGTGACCGTACGGTGAGCCGTTATGGGCGCAGAATGCCTTATCTGCTGATCGGAATGCCGCTGGCTGCCGTACTGACGATGCTGATCCCGTTCCACACCGGGCTGTTCACGCTACTGCTCTTTATGATGCTGATGAACCTGGCCATGAGCCTGTACCGTTCGCCGACCGTCGCGCTGATGCCGGATATTACGCCGGATAAGCAGCGCACCAAGGCGAACGGACTGATTAACTTCATGGGAGGGATTGGGTCGATTCTGGCGTTTGGCGTCGGCTCATTCCTCTACAAGGCCAGCCCGGCATTGCCGTTCATTGTTGCCGGTCTCATCACGCTGCTCTGCCTGTTCATCGTGTCACAGTTCATCAAGGAGGAACGGGATGGGGTGAACAAAGAAGCCGGACTGGGTACAGAAGAAGCCACAGGTTTATCCGGAGATTCGCAACGCAGCGGTAACATTCCACGGGTCAAACCTACACGCATCTCCTTAAAAAAACAGCTCGACCGGACCACAGTCTGGCTCTTAGCAGCCATCTTCTTCTGGTTCGTTGCTTATCAAGGTGTAGAGACACTGTTCACATTGTACGGCAAACATCACCTTGGTCTCAGTGAACAGGCAGCCTCCTTCTCGCTGACGTTCTTTTCCCTGGCCTTCGTAGTATTTGCGATTCCCAGCGGCTGGCTGGGCGGGCGGTTCGGGAAGAAAAAGATGATTGTCACCGGAGTATGCGGACTGATGGCAGTTTTTTCCCTCGTGGGATTTGCGGAGAATTTACTTGTGCTGCGGATTCTGCTGCTCCTTGGCGGGATGTTCTGGGCCTGCATTAATATCAATTCATATCCTTATGTAGTAGCGACAGGCACAGAGGAAAGCATCGGCACACGCACCGGGATGTATTATCTGGTCTCCTCGCTGGCCGCCATCACCTCCCCACCGCTGCTTGGGCTGATGATTGATCTTACCGACTACTCCATCCTGTTCTATGCGGCAGCGGTGAGCATGGCAATAGCCCTGCTCTGCCTGTTCCTGATGAAAGGACGCAGCAAATTGAATTAATTGGCTTTGGAGCTGCCTGCCCAATTGACTGATTGAAGCGTGTTTCCCTGCTTGTGTATGGTATATCGGCCCTTTCCGAGCTGCTTGGCGCTGTACATTGCCGAATCGGCTTCCTTCAGCAGCCGCATCGGGTCGATCCTGCCATGGCTCAACGTAATGCCAATGCTGACTGAAACAAACAGTTCATGCCGCTCCAGACTATAAATGCGGGTCGTTTGCTCCAGAATCTGCATAGCCAGCTGCTCCACTTCCTTACGGCCGCAGCGCTTGGCGACAATTACGAATTCATCCCCGCCGTTCCGGAAGATATGCCGTTTGCCTTTGGAGGTGAACTGTTTCAGACTGCCGCCGACGGCCTGGAGCAGCAAATCGCCCACATGATGGCCAAGTTTGTCATTGATTGACTTGAACCGGTCCAGGTCAAGGAACAGCACCGCAAGCTGCTCGTTCGGTTTGCAGTGGTCCCAAAAGTGATCCATCCCGTTTTTGTTCAAGAGGCCTGTCAAGGTGTCCCTGTAGGCCAGTTCCTTCAATTGCTCTCTTTCGGTCAGGATCTGGCGAAGCTTAGAGAACAGATACGTCAGAGCCAAGAGAGTCAGTGTATACAGTGCCAAGGAGATAAACAGGCTGCCCTCAGCCTGTTTCAACCCGGACTGTGACTGCTTGCCCAGCCAGTGCATTCCGTATAATCCGCCGCTGGTGATCAGTATTATCAGGCTCGTGCGCACAGCACGGGCTCTTTGATTTTTATAGGTGAAATTCCGGGTCAGCCGGAGAAGGCTGTACACAGTCAACGCTGCGATGAGAACCGAAAATAGAGCCAATATATAATTACGGGCTTCTTCCATCATAATGCGCACTCCCTTTTACATGAAAATAAATCTGGTTAGTCGGCTATAAGCTTATTATCGGCAGGCACGGACTGATCCTGCATGGAATGTTTTGGAAGGGGCCGTCTGGATAAGGTCTAGCTCTCCATATGCTTCACACAGTTATACAGCTCGCAGGCCCAGCCGCTGTCCTCTTTAACGATGCGGGTGACAGAGGTATTCTTCAGCAGCACGCTGACATCCAGTCCGGGAACCAGTCCGGTCAGGCTGCTCCGCAGAATCGCGCCGTGGCTGACAATCAGGATGTTGTGGCCGGGATGCTTCAATGCAATCTCTTCAATCGCCTTGCTCCCCCGTTGCTTGCCTGACTCATTGCTCTCCAGCCCGAGGTCCAGCGACTTCCATCCTGTTCCCCAGCGTTCCACCCGCTCTTGCTCCGTGGTGCCCTCAAGCAGTCCGCCGTTCATCTCCCTAATTCCCGGAATCACTCCCGCTACCTGCAGGCCCAGCTTCGCTGAGATCACCTCTGCTGTCTGTCTTGCTCTCAGCAGGTCGCTTGAGTAGATATAGTCCCACTGTTCTCCGCTGAGACGCTCTGCTATAGCCGCCGCCTGCTGAAGTCCCTCCTCGTCCAAAGGGTTATCCGTATACCCCTGTATCCGTCCTTCTTTATTCCAAGCTGTGCTGCCATGCCGAATCAAGCCGATTCTTGTCATTGTTGCTACCCGCCTTTATGAAGAATAAGTAAGCTTACTTATAGAATGAACTTAATCACTACACAAAAGGGCAAAAGCGGCCGGAAGTCCAAATATTCCCTGTAGCTACGTCCTCGCCAAAATGGAAAAATCTTAAATTCAATCTATTTAGATTATAAACGAACAGTCCGGAAGATGCATGCGCCACCGGATATAAGAATCATCAGTTGATCATTATTCTACCTGCACTGAAGCCTAAGTAATTGACGGTTAGACTACCCTTATACGATAATAAGACCCGGTGCTTCATTCTGGAGCATGTTCCAAATTCATCCTGCATGGCAGATTATGCTGCCGCCACTTAAAAGGAGATACTGTTCATCATGAAAAAAATCGTCACCCTCATTCTTACCCTGCTTCTCCCGCTTTACGTCCTTCCTCCCGCATCATCAAGCGCCTCTGCGGCGCCTGCGTCCAAGCTCGCAGTTTATGTGGACAAGGAGAATCATGCTTACATTCCACTGCGTTTCCTGAATGATTTTGCCGGCATCCGGTCGATCCTCACTCCTGGCGGAACGATAGAAATTACAAAGGACGAAGCTTCCCTCCGCCTGATTCCGGGCTCGGCGAAGGCCTCCGTGAACGGCAAGGCCGTAACCTTGAGTGAGCCGGTCTTCAGCGGCAGCGGCACGACGTATGTTCCGCTGTCCCTGGTCAGCCAAACACTGGGCCTTCAGCTGAAGTGGAATCCGCAGGCTTCGTCGCTCACGCTGACAGCGGACGAAACTTCCGCCACCTTGCCCGTGCACAGCGGAGCACTCCTTAAAGCGGAATCCCCGGCGGTAGTCAGCGGCAAACGCACCTTTAAGGTCGGCAGCCGCTCCTTTACAGTGCAGACAGTCACCGCTTCCCTGCTCCATCCCTCGGTCAAGCTGGATGTAGTGCTTGCCGGCAACACGGTCGGCAAGACGGAGTCACTTGGCAGCATTGCCAAACGCAGCGGTGCTCTTGTTGCGATCAACGGGACCTACTTTGATGCCTACACTAAAGGGGCATACAAAGTCCCTTACGGTTATATCATCAGCCGCGGAAAGATGCTCAAGAACGGCGCTGGAGAACGGCGGGCCGTATTCGCTTATGACCGCAATCTATTAGCAGAGCTGATTCCTGGCACTGAATTCGCATCGCGCTTCCAGAGCGGGACCATCGAAGGTGCGCTTCAGGCCGGCCCCCGGCTGCTGGTTAACGGGAAGGTAGCGGTGGATGTGACCGCCGAAGGCTTCCGGGATCCCAAAATCCGCACCGGCGGCGGAGCCCGCAGCGCGCTGGGCTTGACGCGCGACCACAAGCTGATTCTTCTGACCACCAGCGGGGCTACCATTTCGCAGCTGGCGCAGATTATGAAGCAGGCCGGTGCCTATCAGGCCATGAATCTGGATGGCGGCGCCTCCAGCGGATTGTATTACAACGGCAAATATTTGACAACACCGGGACGTCTGATCAGCAATGCGCTGGTCATCAAAACCCGTTAATCCATCCTTCCGCAACATACAAGCAGCCTCCCGCAGCCGGATCTTTTTCCGGCAGCCCGGGAGGTTGTTTGCGTCTGAATCCTGTTTTGCATAAATTTCCCTTAGCATGTTACTGTAATACTGGACAAAGGAGTGAATTCATGGAAACGATTCTGATTGTCGAGGACGACGCCAAGCTGGCAGACCTGCTTAGCAGTTATTTGTCAAAATATGATTTCCATACCGTCATCGTAGATGATTTCAATAGAGTGCTGGAAACCTTTGAGGACAGCGCCCCAAGCCTGGTGCTGCTGGACGTCAATCTGCCGAGATATGACGGGTTCTATTGGTGCCGCCAGCTTCGCAAATCCTCACTCTGCCCCATCCTTTTCATATCTGCCCGCGACAGCGGCATGGATCAGGTCATGGCGCTGGAGAACGGCGGCGACGATTACATTATCAAGCCATTCCAATACGAGGTCGTGCTGGCCAAAATCCGCAGCCATCTGCGTAGAGCTTACGGCTCTTACGCCCACAGCCAGGAAGAACGCAAGCTTCAAGCCGGAGGACTGACGCTGTATCCGGAGCGTTATGTGATCCAGCACAACGGCCTGTCCGCTGAGCTTACACAGAAGGAAGCTGTCCTGCTGGAAGCGCTCCTGCTGAAGGAAGGGCGCGTCGTCTCCCGTGAACGGCTGCTGGACCTGATGTGGGAGGACCAGCATTTCATCGATGATAATACACTTAATGTCTATATCACCCGCGTACGTAAGAAGCTCAAGGATCTTGATCTTGACGACATCGTAGAAACCATAAGAGGTGCCGGCTACCGGCTCAGCCTCTCCGGAGAAACACCATGAGGCTGTTTCTTAAGGATCACCGGCCGCTGCTGCTCTTCTATCTGCTCCAGATGATCCTCATCCCCGTGCTCTACTGGGTTACAGGCGAATACAGACCCTTCTCGATTGTTTTATACGGGATGGCCCTCAGCTTTGCAGTTCTCATTCTATATCTGGGCTTCCGGTATGTTCAGCACTATAAGCTATACACCCGCCTGAGCGGACCCGGCGGAGCCCCGGGGGAACAGCTTATTCCCCTTGACGATGCGCCGCTGCCCGAAGCGGTGACGGAAATGATGCAGCACAACCACCGCTATTATCTGGACCAGCTGCATTCCCATACCCGGCGGATGGATCAGCATATCGATTTCATCAACCGCTGGGTCCACCAGATGAAGACGCCGCTTTCCGTCATCCAGCTTACCCTTCAGGATTTGGAGGAGGATGCTGCCAGCAGCATCCAAGAGGAGGTAGAGCGGCTCCGCAAGGGACTGGAGATGGTTATTTACACCTCCAGGCTGGAGCGCTTTGAGGATGATTTCCATGTTCAGCCTCTATTGCTTCGCAAAGCCGTAAGCGAGACCGTCGCCGATAACCGCAGGCTGTTCATCCGGCGTGGAGTCCGGGTAGACATTACCATTGACGATGGACTATCTGTATACAGCGACGCCAAATGGCTGAGATTCATGCTGGCCCAGATTCTCGTCAACGCCGTAAATTATACTGCCGGGACAGGCAAGACAGTAACCATTTCCGCGGAGCAGACAGGAAACGGGAGCATCTTACTGATTAAGGATCAGGGCATTGGCATCTCTCCCGAAGACCTGAAACGGGTGTTCAATCCTTATTTCACCGGAGAACGCGGCCGCCAGTATCATGAATCCACCGGGATGGGCCTCTATCTGGTCCGTGAGATCTGCGCAAGGCTCGGGCATACGGTAGAGCTGCAATCCCGGCCCGGCGAGGGGACCACAGTTCGCATTACTTTCGGAGGAGCAGTTGATCCTCCTCGCGGCTGAACTACAGCATCCGCTCAGCTTCCTAAGACTGGCTGGAGCTGCCACAAGCTTCACAACCGGGAGCATTCCGCCCGCCATGACCAAATGGCCGGTAGAGTGCTCTCTTCTTCATGTCTGCTAATCTCATAATGCAGTCAGAATAAGGAATCCGCTCCCAGGGGATAATACAGAAAATCATCCAGAATCCAGCAACGAGGAGGAGTATCGATGCCAACCCATCTGCAGCAACGCCGCAAGAAAGGAACAGATCCCGCCAAGGCTTCCGTTCCTGCAACGCTGCCTCTTCACCCCTCATTAGATATTACCTTGCAGGAAATTACTAAGCGGATCGGTCAAAGCTCCGATGTTGTTTTCCGCAGATTCACTAATGAATCTTTAAGCTCCCTCTCTCTTGCTTTTATATATATCGACGGACTCGTTAACGCAGATGCCGTCAACCAGACGGTACTGCAGCCGCTGATGGAGATGGTTGCTCCCAAGAGCGGCGGTATTACCGCCAAGGACGCCTTCAGCCTGATTAAAGATCAGATGCTGCCGGTCGGGGGCGTCAAGGAAGGCAAAACGCTGGAAAGTCTGCTCCCCATGCTCTTCGAAGGCTATACCCTCATTCTGTTTGAAGGACTTCAGGTGGCGCTGGCTGCCGATACCTCCGGCTGGGAGAAAAGAAGCATCAACGAACCAACCTCCCAAGGTGTCATCCGCGGACCCAAGGAAGGCTTCACAGAGAGCCTGCGGACAGGCACCTCTATGCTGCGGCGCAGACTCAAAACCTCCGATCTTAGAATAGAAGAGTATAAGATCGGGCAGCGCACTCAGACCGGTGTGGCGCTCATCTACCTGGAGGGTATCGCCAGCGAACAGGTACTGGCGGAAATCCGCCGGCGCTTAAACGCCATTGAAACCGACAGCATTCTGGAGAGCAATTACATCGAGGAATTTATTCAGGATGGCGGACTGACTCCCTTTCCGACCATCCAGAACACGGAACGTCCGGATGCGCTTGCCGGAGGCATTCTGGAGGGCCAGGTCGGAATTATTATTGACGGGACTCCCTTTGCACTGCTTGCCCCCTCCACTTTCTTCAATTTTTTTCAGTCGAGCGAAGATTATTATCAGCGTTATGATATTTCTTCTTTCCTGCGGCTGATCCGGTATGCTGCTTTTTTTGTATCCATGCTGCTGCCGGCCTTGTATATCGCCGTGACTACCTTTCACCAGGAAATGCTGCCGACAACCCTGCTGATCAGCCTGGCCGCCCAGCGTGAAGGTGTACCGTTACCGGCACTGGCAGAAGCGCTGCTGATGGAGCTGACTTTCGATGTGCTGCGCGAGGCCGGGGTCCGTATGCCGCGCACCATCGGGCCGGCGATTTCTATCGTTGGGGCACTCGTGCTGGGACAGGCCGCCGTTCAAGCCGGACTCGTCTCCGCAGCCATGGTTATCGTGGTGTCGTTCACCGCCATCTCTAACTTTGTCATCCCGTCCCTGGCTATCGCCAATTCGATCCGCCTGATCCGGTTTGTCATGATGCTGATCGCCGCTACCCTTGGCCTGTTCGGCATCATGTCCTTTTTGATGGTGCTGCTGATTCATTTGGCCGGACTGCGTTCCTTTGGTGTACCGTACCTGTCCCCGGTAGCTCCAATGACTCCGCGATATTTGAAGGATATCTTTATCCGCGTTCCGCTCTGGAGCATGACCATGCGGCCAAAGACCAATCTGGGCAAAGAAACGCGCAGACAAGGCCCGGATCAAAAGCCGCAGCCCCAAGAAGAGGCGCAGAACAATCAGCAAACCAGGCAGCCGCAGGGGGAGGATCCCAGTTGAACGGTAAAATCGGCACCACCCAGACAGCCATGCTGATCGTCAACACTATCTTGCCGACAGCCACCGTCGTGCTTCCTGTCATCATTGGCAACTACGCGGAGCAGGACGCTCCGCTGGCTATTTTGTTATCGACTCTGGCCGGGCTCGTGTTCGCCACGATTGTCGGGACAGTCATCCGCTACAGCAAGGGCGCACCTTTTCTGACCTGGATTGGCGAGAAGAGTTCTCCTGTTGCTGCTACGATTCTGGGCCTATTGATGCTTCAGTTCTATCTGGACACATCGGCTACCATTTTGCGCGAATTCGTCAATTTCATCAAAGACAATGTACTCATCGACACCCCGGTCACCGTAATGACCATCCTGATTCTGTTAATTACGATTTATATGGTCAGGCAGGGCCTTGAGTCCATCGCCAGAGTGAACAGCCTCGTGCTGCTTCTGTACTTTTTCTTCGTGCCGCTCTATCTGTTCGGGCTGTACCGGGACATGGATGTGCACCAGCTGCTGCCGGTATTTGATCACTCTCTGGCCTCCTTGACACTGGCCGGTATAACACCGGCTACCTGGATGTCCGAAGTCGCGGTGCTGCTGTTTCTGGCTCCTTATTTGCAGAATCCTCAAAAAGCGCGCATCGCCGGCTGGGCAGGACTTCTCTTCGTTGCTGTGCTGATGATGTTTTCGCTCGTAATGACACTGATGGTGTTCGGGTCCGAATTCATCAAGCTCAGCACATATCCGGGTTTTTCCACCGCCGGGGTCGTTCATATCGGCAGATTTATCGAAAAGCTGGATATTCTATTCATCTCCTATTGGGTGCTGTCCATCTATCTGAAATTCTCGATCTTTCTGTTTGCGACTGTCGAATGCTTCAAACAGACCTTTCGTGTAAACAGCAGCCGGCCTTTCATCGGGGCTCTGGGTCTGATAATCGCTTTAGAATGTCTCTTTACCTGGCAGAGTGCAGACCAATTGAATCTCTACAACAAGGAAGGGCGTTTCCCGGTCTTCTTCCTGTTCAATGTACTTGTTCCGCTAGCTGCGATCCTGCTGCACCGGCTCCGGAAACCGAGATCCAAACGAAAGGGGTGGGAAACATGATGCAGCAGCAAAACACCGAACCCTATTCTGCAAATCCCGCGAGACCTCTGGTTTATGCCGCAAAAAAAACGCTCCGCCTGGGACTGTGCCTCCCCCTCCTGTCGACTTTGCTGACGGGGTGCTGGGATAACCGGGAACTGAGTGAGCTGGGCATTACCTCCGGTTCGGCATATGACTGGAAGAATAACGAGTGGAAAGCCACATATCAGATCATCAACCCATCTTCCGGCGCCAGCAGCATGGGAGGCAGCGGGGGCGGGAGCACCAGCTCACCGCCGTTCGTCACCTTCACAGTAAAAGGCCGAACGATTATGGAAGCGATCGAAAAAACCAATCTGACCAGTACGCGCGAAATGTTTTTTTCCCATTCTCGCATAACCGTAATTGGAGAATCTCTGGCCAAACACGGCATCAGTCAACTAATCGACATGTTCCTCCGCAAGCAGGACGCCCGGGAAACTGTATATGTATTTCTATCCAAAGACGATGCCGGAGATATTCTGGACCAGCTGATGCAGCTGACCAAAAATCAGGGAGCCGGTATCCAGCTCATGATTGAGCAGGAATCGAAGCTGCTCTCCTTTTATCCCGGCATCCGGCTGTTTGAACTGGCCATGGCCCTGTCCTCCGAATCCGGAAGTGCCGTGCTGCCGGAAATCCGCCTCACTGGTGACCAGATCATGGATGAAACCAGCGAGACCGGTCGGACCGACCTGCCTTCACGGCTCGAGCTGGGAAGGCTCGGTGTCTTAAAAGGCGAAAAACTGGTAGGATGGCTAACGCAGAAGCAAGCCTTCGGCTTGTCGTTTCTGACGAACAAAATTGATACTGCCACCATCGCCTTCGCCTCCCGGCCCGAAATCAGCGACAAACCGGACGCCTCGTTCATCCTCCAGAATTCGACCACTTCCGTTCATCCCATCTGGGATAAAGATCACTACATCATGGATGTGAATATCAAAGGAAGCGGCGTATTGACGGAG
The DNA here is from genome assembly GCF_038593145.1 of Paenibacillus sp. FSL L8-0340. NCBI lineage: Bacteria > Bacillati > Bacillota > Bacilli > Caryophanales > Paenibacillaceae > Paenibacillus > Paenibacillus sp. FSL L8-0340. The sequence continues at coordinate 1,278,654 of NZ_CP151967.1, read as the reverse complement.
CTTGGAAGCGTAATGGATTTGAATGACCGGGCTTCCATTACGGGGATGGAGCGAGCCATTGAACAGCATATCCTGGAACTCGTGGGCAACTCATGGAGTGAGGTCAAGCGGCTGGGAGCGGACGTCACGGGCTTTGCCGTGAGGATTCACCGCAGTGACCGTAAGCGCTGGAAGCAGATTGAGAAGGACAAAAGCTGGGACCGCATATTCCAGAATATTGAGATCAAACCGCATGTTTCGATCCAAATTGAACGGAGCGGACTCAGCAACAAATCCTTTAAATCCGTCCAGCAGAAGTAAAGGGGCCTGCTCTATGAAAATAGCGATCACTCTTCTGCTTTATGCCTTAGCTTTCGTCTGGGGCTGCACCCGGCTGCGCGGAGAAGGAAGGAAGCTGCACCGGCTGTGGTTTGGCTGCATTCTGGTCTGGTGTGCTTATGAGAACATTTGCGGGATTACAGAAACGCCGCATTTCAATATGGCTACCTTATATATTACTTACTTTCAACCCGCCGGCAGATTCATTATCAAGTGGTTAGGAGGCTGATTTCGGACTCATGCAAAAAAAGGAACAGGTGTCTGGCCTGCAAATTGCGTTTATGATTATGCTGTTCGAGATTGGCAGCACGCCGCTCTTTCTGCTGGGCGGCAAGGCCAAGCAGGATTCCTGGCTGGCCATGTGCACTGGCTCGCTGGGCGGCTTCATCCTCCTTCTGCTTCTGCTGTGGATCCAGCGCCGCTCGCCCAAGCTGGACCTCATCAGCATGCTTAAATTCCATTTCGGAGGAGTTGCCGGCTCCGTGATCGGCTTGATCTACTGCTTCTATTTCGCTTACCAGTCGATGCGCAATGTCCGCGATCTCGGCGAGCTGACGGCATTGACTTTACTGCCGAGATCCCCGATGCCGCTCACGATGCTCATTTTTGTAATGATTGCACTTTATGCGATTTGGAAAGGTGCGGAGGTTGTCTTCCGGCTGCCCGAGGTGCTGCTCCCGCTGGTTCTCTTCTTTTATTTCCTGCTTGTGCTGCTGCTTGGTATTATGGGCTCCATCGACTTCTACCGGCTGACTCCTGTCTTCGAGGGCGGATTTATGCCGATTGTAGAAGTTGCGCTGCCGGATATCGTCTCCTTTCCCTTCGGCCAAATGATTGTGTTCCTGATGTTGTGGTCCCTCTGGGATAAACCCGGTGTGCCGGTAAAAAATACAGTGACCGCCTATATTGCCATCAGCATCTTTCTCATCTTCATGAACGCGCTGAATGTGGCTGTCCTCGGCCCATCGATTGCAGGGATCAGCCAACTGCCTTTTCTGAAGACAGTCCGCACCTTATCGAACCTCAAGTTTGTGGAACGGCTCGACATTCTGGTAACGATCCAACTCTTTATCGGGCTGCTGATCAAGATGATGCTCTTCTACTTTTGCGCGGTTAAAGGCATTAGTGAACTGAGCGGCAAACCGGCCAAATGGTGGGTTTTTCCCGTAGGAGCGGCAATCTATGGCACTTCCTTTCTGGCGAGGGACTATACCCAGCATCTTGCCTTCGGCCTGGGGCCAAGCCTCAAGATTGACCCGCTGTTCCAAATCGGTTTCCCGCTGCTGCTCTCAATATCCATTCTGCTGCGGGGATGGTTCAAACGAACATCCTCCTGACCTGGCGAACATAACCTTAACCGCGCTGTAAGGAAACGTTAAGGTAAAACCATAGCATGCCGGAAGCTCATCCTGTACACTCGGAATCAGAAGATAAGCACCTATAGGCGACAATGGGTGACACTCATGTTTCGGTTAGAAAGGAATGAATTCCATGAATGTACTCGAAGTCACGGCAATGAACAAAGTATACCCGGGAAAGGTGCTTACGCAGGCTCTTACCGATATTCATCTCAGCATTGAGCAAGGTGAATTTGTGGGAATTATGGGCCCTTCGGGCAGCGGCAAAACCACCCTGCTCAACATGGTCTCAACCATTGACCAACCCTCCTCGGGTGAAGTGAAGATCGGCGGCAGCAATCCCTATCAGATGAACAAAAAAGAGCTGGCCCTGTTCCGCCGCAGAAAGCTTGGCTTTGTGTTCCAGGATTTCAACCTGCTGGAGACATTGACCGTAGGGGAGAATATCGTTCTTCCCCTGACTCTGGATAACCGCAAGCTTTCCGAGATGGACGCGCTGCTGCAGCGGGTGGCCGGGCGGCTGAATATCACGGACATCCTAAATAAGCGGACCTATGAAATTTCCGGCGGACAACGCCAGCGGACGGCGATTGCCCGGGCAATTATAACTTCGCCTGCCATTCTGCTCGCCGATGAGCCGACGGGAGCGCTCGATTCGAATTCCTCCCGGATCGTAATGGAGTCGCTGGAGGACATCAACCGCAAGGAAGGCACGACGCTGATGCTGGTTACGCATGATCCGATGGCAGCAAGCTATTGCAACCGCATCGTCTTCATTAAGGACGGCAAGCTGGCTGCGGAAATCCACCGCGGCGACAACCGCCAGGCCTTCTTCCAGAAGATCATTGATACACTTTCATTCTGGGGAGGGAATAGTCATGAGCTTTCCTCAATTCGCGTTTAACAATGTGCGACGCAACGCGCGGGCATATATGGCCTTTTTCCTCAGCAGCGCCTTTATGGTCATGATCTTCTTTTCCTATTCGGTGTTCATCTATCATCCTGAAGTAACCTCTATTGAGCTTGGACGTAATTCGGCTACCGGGATGAAAATTGCTTCCTATATTGTCTTCATTTTCGCCTTTTTCTTTGTCCTGTACTCGATCAGTGCTTTCCTCAAGCTGCGGAATCTGGAATTCGGCATCCTGATGATCCTGGGCGCGCGTCCCGGGCAGATCAACAGACTGATTCTGCTGGAAAATATGATTATAGGCCTGCTGTCGATCCTGAGCGGCATGGCCGCAGGGATGCTGCTGTCCAAGCTGTTCCTGCTGCTCAGCACTAATATTATTGGTATTGCAGATATGCCATTTTATTGGCCGGTAAAAGCACTCGTGATCACTTCCGTTTCCTTTCTGGCGTTATTCCTGATAAATTCAATCTTCACCCTGCTGTTCATCCGCAGGAACCAGGTGCTAGAGCTGCTTAAGGGAAGCGTGAAGCCGAAGAAGGAGCCCAAAGTATCCTGGCTGCTTTCGCTTCTCGGACTTGCACTGCTGACAACAGGAGCCATTTCCATCGGGTTGGAGCTGTCTCCGAACACACTGCTGATCGCTGCCGTCACAGGCATCGCCGGCACTTATTTCTTCTACTCCCAGTTGTCGGTGCTGGGCATCCGCCTGCTGAAGCTGAGCCGCAAACGGCTATGGCGCGGAACCAATCTGCTCTGGATCAACGAAATGAGCTACAAGGTTAAAGACAATGCGCGGATGCTGTTTCTGGTAACGGTTGTCACTTCATTGGCCTGCATGGCCGCAAGTCTTCTTCTATCCATCAGCTCTTCGAATAATACGACGTATGTGAACAGTCCATTCGCTATCGACTATTCCGTTGACAATGGACACGGTCCCGAACCCGGACTGACCACCATTCATGATGCCCTGGAAAACGCCGGATTGCAGTACACAGAGAACAAAGTGGAATTCATCCGCGTTTCTATCCGAGGCCTTAATGATGTGGACCAGTTTGACAACGTTCAATTGCTGACGGTGTCCGTATTTAATCAACTGGCAGGACAAATGGATGTCACCGGAATCCCTCCTTTGTCTGACGGAGAAGCTGTGCTGCTGCTTAACCCCCAGAACGCCATTATCGAATATAACGCAGGAGAGAAGATTCTGCTGGCAGATCAAGTAAATGTGGAACTCGTCCTGAATCATCTTATCAATCCACCGGTTATGCCTTTTGGCCAATACAACCCGTCGGTGATGATTGTCAGCGACAGTGTGTATGCAGAAGCTGCCGGTAAGGCTAGAGCCAATGATCGCGAAATAAATTACTTTTATAAAATCCCGGCGTGGGATGCACTGCTTCCTAAGACCGGGGAGCCGGAGACTGTCATCTCCAGTGAGCTGGTGCAGTGGAGCAGGGACAGGAATCATGCGACTGACAACTGGCATACGTTAATAAGTGCACGGGCTGATAGCTATATGAATACCAAGCAGGGAACCTCAATGCTCAGTTTTATCGGCATCTTTATCGCCCTGATCTTCTCACTCTCTTCAGCCAGCTTCCTCTATTTCAAGCTGCATACAGAGCTGAACGCAGATATGCGGATGTACCATGCACTCTCCAAGATTGGACTCAGCACCAGAGAAATGTCGGCTTCCGCCACCAGACAGATTGCACTGCTGTTCTATATCCCTATTCTTATTGCAGCCGTGCAGACTCTTGTAGTTGTCCGTCCCGTACTGAAAGTGATGGATATCACGAATGTTACCGTTCCTGTGCTGATCACATCGGCAGCTTTCCTGTTAGTGCAAACCGTGTATTTCATCATTGTCAGATCCCGCTATATTCATAGTCTGAAGAAGATGATGGTGTAACCCGGAGGCGTAGGCTACAATGAATGCTGAGTCCTAGTGAGTGAGAATAAAGCGCCGCTGCTTGATTGCAACCAGAGAGCAGAATTACAGGCGTACCGGAGGTTCTGCCTGATGTCCAAAGCCGATCATATGCTGTCCATCCTGTGGATGCTGCAACAGAGGAGAAGAACCGCTGCCGAGCTCGCGGAGGAGCTGGAGCTCAGCATCCGCTCCGTCTACCGTTATATTGACGCGCTCTGTGCCAGCGGTGTTCCCGTAATTGCCGGCGCCGGGCCGGGAGGCGGGTACAGCCTGCCTGAGCATTTCAGTGCAGCGCCCCTGTTCTTCGACACCAGGGAACAGAGGGCGCTCGTACAGGCCTCCGCTTTTGCCCGGGGCAGCGGATACCCTTATGTCGCAGCCCTGGACGGAGCGATTGCCAAGCTCAAACGCTACAGCAATGCGGCGCAGCTGTCACAAATGGAGCGCCACGAAGCCGGCATGGAGATGCTCCATGCACCTGGCGCTGTGCTGCAGCCGCTGCTGGAGGAGTTGGAAGCCTGCATCGCAGGCAGCCTCACCCTGCAGATGGACTACCGCAAGGGAAACGGAGCGGATGTTTCTGCCCGGTCTATAGATCCTTACGGGCTGGTGCTGTGGAAAGGCCAGTGGTATATGGCCGGCTATTGCCATCACCGCCAGGAAATCCGCAGCTTCCGGGTAGACCGGATTGGAGGACTGCGGCGGACCGGAGATGACTTTGTGCGACCTGCCGGATTCTCCGCACGCGAGTTTCTGCTGCGCGGCCTGCTTCCCGGCCAGGATAAAGCTTCCGCACTGGTGGCTGTCATCATCCAGTCTGCGGAAGCCGTCCTGAATGATCTGTGCAGCCATTGGCTGTTCGGCCATACGCTTGCGGAACGAACCCCGGAACAAGCCAGCTTCCTGCTGGATGAAGCCTCGCTATACAGCTACGCCCCCTATTTCCTGCTGCCTTACGGCAAAGCGCTTAAGATCATCGAACCCGCAGCTTTAAGGCAGAAGCTGGCAGCTATCACTGCGGACCTTGCAGATTATTATAAAGAATAATATCTTTATCCGGATCACTGACCGCAGCTGTCAGTGATTCTTTTGTATAGTGAACTTATCGCTAAGGCAAACATTCATAGGACTTTGCCGAGGCAAATAAGAACATAAAAGGCAGGAGGAATAAGGCATGCAAGAACTGAAATATCAATTCTATATCGGCGGAACACCAGCACAGGTGTGGGACAGCCTCGTCTCACCGGATAAAGTACAGCAAATCTATTACGGCAGCACGATCCACTCCAGCTTTACAGCAGGGGAACCGCTGAAATATATCGGGCCGGGGGCAGATGGCCCCGATACCTTGCATGTATACGGCACAGTGCTGGAATTCTCTCCAGAGCAGGCGTTCCGCTTTACCCACAAGGTCGGCCCCTCCTATCTCAAGGGCGGCGAACCGTATGAATCATGCATCTCCTGGCTGCTGGAGCCGGTTGGCGGCTGTACCAAGCTGACACTGATTCATGATCAATGGCATCCTGATGATCCATCCTACGGCCCCAGCGAAAGCTCCTGGTGGCAGATTCTCAGCAACATCAAGACCTTAGTGGAAACAGGCAGTACGCTGGATTTTGGTAGCTGGGAGTAGAAGCAGACACCTGAAGATGGACGAATTCTGTGTTTATCAGATTATAGCCAGTACATCCCTACTTGAGAGGATGTTTTTTCAGTCCAATCGAATGCATGGATGCTCTCTGAGTCCCCCAACCCACGCGTAAAAGCAGCAATTGCTGCCTTTACGCGTGGGTTATTTTTATTTTTCCCTAGGGAAACTTTTTTGTTGCATGGACAAATTTATTTACGTATACTAATATTGTGGCAGAGTACAAGAATCTAACCCATGTGCATAACATAAATCAATAAATCATACATGCTCAATCAATCTGGATGGAACGGAGGAAAATCTTATGGCCGGAGCCGTAATTCCATTATCTGAAGCTGTGAACGGCAGTACCCTGCATATCCGCAGCATAGAAGTGCAGGGTGTGCTGAGGAGAAGATTGCTCGACCTCGGGTTTGTCGTCGGCAATGCTGTCGAGGTACTGCGGCGCAGTCCGCTTGGAGACCCTACCGCCTTCCGGGTAAGTAATACAACCATTGCCCTGCGCCGGGAAGAAAGCGCTCTGATTTACGGAGAATTAATCGGAGGTGATGAAGCATGAACCGTTACACTGTAGCTTTTGCAGGCAATCCCAACACGGGCAAGAGCACACTCTTTAATCTATTGACCGGCCTGCGCCAACACACCGGCAACTGGGCGGGCAAGACCGTCATCACCGCCGAAGGCGAGTTTACCCACAAGAATAACACCTACTTGGCTGTAGATCTTCCGGGTACCTACTCCCTGTACTCCAACTCAGCTGACGAGGAGGCCGCAAGGGACTACATTATTTTTGAACAGCCGGATGTGACGCTGGTAGTGCTGGACGCCACTTCGCTGGAGCGTAATCTCAATCTTGCCCTGCAGGTGCTGGAAATTACCGGGCGGGCCGTTGTCTGTATCAACCTGATCGATGAAGCCAAGAAGCTGGGTATCGATATTAACCTGAAGGCCATTTCGAAACGGCTCGGCGTGCCGGTAGCCGCAATTTCGGCCCGGAGTGAAATCGGCATTGAGGCGCTGCTGGATCAAATTGAGCGTGTGGCTACTGGTACTTATACAGCGGAGCCGCTGCGGATTACGTATAGCGATGAGATTGAGCAGGGCATCGCCGCGCTCCTTCCTATGGTAGAGCAGACGGTCGGTTCAAGATATCCGGCACGCTGGATTGCCCTGCGGCTGCTGGACGGTGACGAAAGCCTGCTTGCTTCGCTCAAAGCCAATATGGGACAGAGGAATATTTCCGGATCGAAGGGGGTAGTGGGCCATGGAGTCACCGCATGTCATTAAGGGAGCCGATCCGATGGATTCCCTGCTCTCGGCAGCGAAGAATCTCGCAGACAAGGGCGGAATCCGTGATGAAATCGTAAGCGGAATATATGGTGTATCTGCGGGGATCTGCAGAGATGCAGTTACCTACCAGGACAAAAAGAAGCTGGGCAGCACTTATAAGCTTGATAATATTGTCACCTCCAAAATATGGGGATTCCCTATTATGCTCGCCGGGCTCGGACTCGTCTTCTGGATTACGATTGCCGGCGCGAACTATCCTTCGAGCTGGCTGGCCTCGCTGTTCGGCTTCATCGAAGGTTATTTAACCGCCGGATTCGAAGCAGTGAGCGCTCCAGCCTGGCTGCACGGCGTGCTTGTGCTTGGCCTGTACCGCGGAACCTCCTGGGTTATCAGCGTCATGCTGCCGCCGATGATGATTTTCTTCCCGGTATTTGCGCTGCTGGAGAATTTCGGCTATCTGCCGCGCGTGGCTTTTAACATGGACCGGTTGTTCAAGAAATCCGGCGGGCACGGCAAGCAGGCGTTAACGATGTCGATGGGCTTCGGCTGCAATGCTGCCGCCATTCTCTCCACCCGCATTATCGAATCGCCGCGTGAACGGATGCTGGCTATTCTGACCAATAATTTCGTGCCCTGCAACGGCCGCTGGCCGACCCTGATTCTGCTGTCCTCCATGTTTATGGTCGGGGCCGCTACCACTGGTGCGCTGCGGACCTTCTCGACAGCCCTTGTCCTGATGGGAATCGTAATGGTCGGTATCACGGTAACCTTAACGGTGTCCTGGGTCATGTCCAAAACCGCGCTGCGCGGCGTTCCCACCCACTACACGCTCGAACTCCCGCCGTACCGCCGTCCGCAGATCTGGAAGACGATTGTCCGCTCCTCCAAGGAGAAGTCGCTGAATGTATTGACCCGCGCCATCGTCGTGGCTGCTCCGGCAGGCATTATCACCTGGATCCTAGCGAATGTGTTCGTTGGCGGAGACAGCGTGCTGAACCATATGGCCGCTTTTTTTGATCCTTTTGCCCAGCTGCTCGGCATGGACGGCTTCATCATGATGGCCTTCATCCTGGGGCTTCCGGCCAATGAAATCGTGCTGCCGATTCTGCTTATGGGCTACATGTCCTCCGGCGCTATGGTCGATGTCGACGGTATCGGCAGCATCAAGGATATCTTCCTGAGCCATGGCTGGACGTGGTTGACCGCGCTCAACATGATGCTGTTCTCCCTGCTCCACTATCCATGCGGCACTACTCTGATCAACATCTACAAAGAGACCAAAAGCATGAAATGGGCAGTGCTCTCGGCTGTCATACCGCTGGGCATCGCCATTGCCGTCACCTTCCTGGTTGCACAGGCAGCGCGCTTGTTCGGCTGGGTCTGACAGAGTTCTTACGCGCCCGGCTTCTCCCGTATACAGGGAGGGGCCGGGCCGTTTTTGTGTATCCGCACATTTCCGGAGAACGCGGAATTCCCGCTGCTGCTGCAACTGCCTGGCAGGCTCCGTTCAATGCTCCATTCCCGTTCTGTCCCGTAATTTGACTCGCCCCCTTCTCAGATGTTAGGGTGAAATTGAAGCCATATTTTTCCGGGAGGGAATGTTAATGACGGAAGTAAAGCTTACTGTCGGGTACGACGAATTTGAAGAAGGTCAAAGAATAGGCACGGAGATTGAACGCTTGAGCACAAGTCCTGAAGCAGCGCAACTAACCAGCCTCATCATTGGGGATTGGGGACAGGCCTATGAGAACAGCTCCAAGGAGGTTGTGTCAGCCCTTGTGAAATACAGCGGAAGCTTTCCGGCTCTGCGCAAGCTGTTTATCGGGGAGATGGGTTATGAAGAATGTGAAATTTCGTGGATTACACAAAGCGATCTTTCCCCGCTTCTCCCCGCCTATCCGGAGCTTCAATCACTCACCATTCAAGGCGGAAATGAACTGAGCCTCAGCAGTCTGCAGCATGACAAGCTGGAGGAACTGATTATTATTACCGGCGGACTTGGCAAAAGCGTTCTGGCAGAAATCGCCGCAGGACATTTGCCGAATCTGCGCAAGCTGGAGCTGTACCTTGGCGTGGACAACTATGGCTTTGATGGCGGACTGGAAGATCTCTACCCGCTGATCCAGCCGGATAAGTTCCCTAAGCTTACCTATCTGGGACTGAAAAACAGTGAAATTCAGGATGAAATTGCTGCGGCCGTGGCCGATGCGCCCATTCTGGACCAGCTGCATACGCTAGACCTTTCGCTTGGAACGCTTAGTGACAAGGGTGCGGAGGCGCTGCTGGCCAGCGAGCGGATTAAAGACCTGAAGGCACTGAACCTGAGCTATCATTATATGTCGAATGAAATGATTGCCCGCTGGAAGGCAAGCGGCCTGCCGGCCGATGTCAGCGACCAGCAAAAAAGCGATGACGAGGAAGATTGGCGTTATCCCTCCATCACCGAATGATGCAGGAACCGCAGCCGCTGATCCTGCTATGTTGTCCCGGCGACAGGCGCTCGGACGGCATCCAGCAGGCGCGGAGCCGCCTCGGGATGCCCCCGGCCCTGCTCATCCCTTACTCAGAGCTGCTGCGGGGAAGTTCGCTCGCAGAGCTGCTGGAGCAGGCGCTGCACTTGCAGACCAGCGGACAGGCGGGCCTGTGGCCAGAGCCTTCCGGTTCACATCCGGCAGCAGCTCCGCCTCTCCTGCGGCTGGATTCACCCGGCGGCAGCTTCGAGATGGAGCAGGCCCTCATTACCTTGGGCGCACCGGATGCCGGGGATCAGGATGACTCGCTGCACCCCTTCGGGCATCATCCTGATCCCCATCCGCTGAGTCTCCAGGCCGCCGGGCGGCTGAAGGACATGCCCGGCGTGCTGCATCATCCATCTCAATGGTTCCGCGGCTACTGCCGGCTGCTGGCCAGGCTTCAGCGCGAGGCCGCAGAGCTGCTGCCAGAAGCCCGGTGGCAGAATCACCCCGGAGATATTGCTGCCATGACCGACAAACGCCGGACTCAGCAGATTCTGGCTGAGTCCGGTGTTCCGGTTCCCCGGCCTCTGGGCGGCGGACATCCTCCGTCAGACTATGCGTCCCTGAGGGAGCTGATGATCACGGAGCGGATGCACCGGGTATTCATCAAGCTGGCCTGCGGCTCTGCCGCTTCCGGTGTCATCGCTTATCAGATCAATCCCGCTACGGGAGCCGAAATCGCTGTGACTACTATCGGGGTTGAGCAGTATATCACTCGCCCTCCCGTGTACTATAATTCAGGGAAACTGCGGCGTTATACCGACTCCGCTGTTCTGTCCGGAATCATCAACTGGCTCTACAGCCATGGCGCGTATGCCGAGCAATGGATTCCCAAGCCGGGCGCAGCCGGAGTTTCGTTCGACATCCGCCAGCTTGTCGTGCTTGGAGAAGCCTGCCATTCCGTTGCCCGGGTCAGCACCACGCCCATTACGAACCTGCATCTGCGCAGCCAGCGGATGTCTCCGGCAGAAGCCGGGCTCACGGAAGAGGTGCAGGAGCAGGTACGGCGTACAGCTGTGCAGGCCCTTGCCGCCTTCCCCCGCTCGGCCGTTGCCGGGATTGATATCCTGGTATCCTCCGGCAGTTCCCGGCGTACTTATGCTGCGGACGTAAATCCTTTTGGCGACTTGCTCTACGATGTGGAGTATGACGGCTGCGGCACGTATGAATGGGAAATGAAAAAGCTGAATGCAATTGCGAATCATGAATGAGAGACCTTATAGCGTATTGCTATCTTTAATCCATATCTCTTAAGAAAGGGCGCTTATAACGGTTATGACAGATATGAATGCCATTGTTGGCACCCATGACATCCTGATGATCACACTGGATACCTTGCGCTACGATGCTGCTGTTCTGGAGGAAGAGAACTGTCCCAATCTGTGCGGCACCGGTTCCTGGGAGAAAAGGCATACCCCCGGCAGCTTCACTTATGCCGCACATCACGCCTTCTTCGGCGGTTTCCTGCCGACTCCCGCTGACACGGACAAAGCTTCGCATGTAAGGCTGTTCCATTCCAGAAATACCGGGATGAAGACCCATCCGCACACCTGGCTGTTCGACACACCTGATCTTGTATCAGGGCTTGCTGCCGAGGGCTACCGTACGGTATGTATTGGCGGGGTTATTTTTTTCACTAAAAAGGTCCCGCTGGCCCGCGTACTGCCCGGTTATTTCCAGCAGAGCTACTGGCGGATGACTTTCGGTGTCACGAACCCGCGCTCCACGGAGCATCAGGTGAACCATGCCCTGAAGGTACTCAACGATACTCCGCTAAATCAAAGGCTGTTCCTGTTCCTCAATGTGTCAGCCATCCACGGGCCGAACCATTTCTTCCTTCCGGGCACCCGGAAGGATTCGGTAGACAGCCAGCGTGCCGCACTGCGTTATGCCGACGGAGAGCTGGGGCGCCTGTTTGAGCGCTTTCGCGAACGCGGCAATCCGGTCTTCTGCCTGGCCTTCTCGGACCACGGCACAGCCTATGGGGAAGACGGCTACCAGGGACACCGACTGGCACATGAGACCGTGTGGAATGTCCCTTACCGGGAATTCATCCTTTAGATCAACAGCCCGGTTCAACCCGGAAGAAAGGAGAAACGTATGACGTCAACCGGCAACTTCCTGCAGCATCCTAATGACAACGACGTAAGACCGTCTCTCTCTTCGGAGGAGCTTAAGCGCTGGAAAGAGCAGATTACCGCTAACCCTTACCGCAATTATCTCTATTCCTATCCGCACAAGACAGCCTATCGTGAATTCCAGCCTCCTATTCCGCTGGAACAGCTGTGGCTGGAAGAGCCTGCGGATTCTTTTTTTCTCTATATGCATATTCCGTTCTGCGGCGCACGCTGCGGCTTCTGCAATCTCTTCACCCTGCCGGACAAACGAGCAGATGTCCACGCCACCTATGTGGATGCGCTGGAACGGCAGGCAAAACAGTGGTCGGCCTTTACCGGCCATAAGCCGTATGCCCGGTTCGCGATCGGCGGCGGTACCCCAACCCTGCTGGCCGCACCGCAGCTAAGCCGGCTGTTCCGGATCGCCCGGGAGATCATGGGCCTGGACACCGCCCTTGCTTCAATCTCAGTCGAAACCTCACCCGAGACGATTACGGAAGAGAAGCTCGCCATCCTGAAGGACAATACCGTGGACCGGGTTAGCATGGGCATTCAGAGCTTCGTCGCCGCCGAATCGGCGGCCATCTACCGTCCGCAGAATCCTGAGGTGGTATACCAGGCACTGGAGCTGCTGGGGAAATATCAATTCCCCATCCTGAATCTGGATCTGATCTACGGGCTTCCCGGCCAGAGCGTGGAGTCCTGGCTCTATTCGCTGAATCAGGCGCTCCTGTATGAGCCGGAGGAGATCTTTCTCTATCCGCTCTACACCCGCGAGCATACGATTGTGAAGCCGGGAGATCTGCTGCGCCAGCAGGATCTCCGCCATGATTGCTATACTGCCGCTTGCCAGCTCCTCGCAGAGCACGGCTACCGCCAGTATTCCATGCGCCGCTTCGCTAAGGAAGCGGCTGGCACCAGCAAAGCCATCCTCGACTACAGCTGTCAGGAGGAGGGGATGGTCGGCCTCGGCTGCGGAGCCCGTTCCTATACGCGGGAGGTGCACTACGCCTCCCGCTACGGCGTCAGCCGCAAGGCAACGGAGAGCATCATTGCCGATTATGTGTCGTCTGAGTCTTATGACACGGCCGATTACGGCATTGTGCTGAGCCGGGAAGAACAGAAGCGGCGCTTCATACTGAAAGCTGTACTGCACAGTGAGGGGCTGAAGCTGGCGGACTACAGCGGACGTTTCTCGGCCTCGCTGTGGAATGATTATCCTGAGCTTAATCTGCTGCTTCAAAGTGGTCTGGGCGAAGTAGAGGAAGGTATCCTGCGGTTAACTCCTGAGGGTCTGGGCTACTCGGACTCCATCGGCGACTGGTTCATCTCGGGTGAAATCAGGGAACGTATGGAAGGATTCATTTTGCCATGAATGCCGTCCTCTACTACCGCGGGGCCCTCACCTCCTGCAATTATGATTGTCCCTACTGTCCGTTCGGCAAGACCAGAGACAGCGCAGCAACGCTTGCCAAGGACCGCGAAGGACTAGAGACCTTTGTCCGCTGGGCTGCGGAGCAAGGTGCGGCAGGCCACCGGCTGTCGATCTTCTTCAATCCTTACGGTGAAGGACTGATTCACCGCTGGTATAAAGAAGCGCTGATTACCCTCTCCCATCTCCCCCATGTGGACAAGGTGGCTATCCAGACCAACCTGTCGGCCAGTCTGGATTTTATCCCGGAGCTGAACCCGGCCACGGCTGCCTTCTGGACGACCTATCACCCGGGACAGGTGCGGGAGGAACGGTTTCTGGCCCAATGTATGGCTGTCTATAAGCAGGGCATTCCCTTCAGTGTCGGCAGTGTGGGCCTGCGCAGCGCCTTTCCGGCAATTGCCTCGCTGCGGGCCGCCCTGCCGGATGATGTCTATCTGTGGGTGAATGCCTACAAAGACAAACCGGATTATTACACACCGGAAGATCTCGCCTTTCTCGGCGGCATCGATCCGCATTTCCATATCAACACAGTCGACTATGAAAGCCTGGGCAAACTCTGCAACGCCGGCAGCAATGTGTTTTATGTGCAGGGACCCGGTATAGTAAAACGCTGCTATAAGGACAGGGGCGTCATCGGCAACCTCTACCGTGACGGCCTGGAAGGCCTCGCTGCAGAGCGAAGCTGCCGCATGAACTTCTGCGACTGCTATATCGGGTACATCCACATGCCCGGGCTCCGGCTGGAGCAGATTTACGGCTCCGGCCTGCTGGAACGAATACCCTACGGAATCGCGGAGGTGCAAGGATGAGAGCTAGTCGCGAAAGTGCTGGAATTGAAGCAAAGTACGAAGGCTCCGAATTTGGAGCAGCGCACAAAAGTACGGGGATTCGTTCGGGTCACGGAATGACTCTGTGGCTCACCGGCTTGTCCGGGGCGGGCAAATCAACGATTGCCTCGCTTCTGACGGACAGACTGAGAGAACAGGGTCTGGCTGCCGAATGGCTCGACGGAGATGAGCTGAGGCGCGCGCTCGGACAAGGCCTCGGCTTCAGCCGGGAAGACCGGTTCGAGAATATCCGCCGGGCCGTCTACGTGGCCGGTATGCTGAACCGGCATGGCGTCATTTCAGTGGTCTCGGTCATCAGCCCTTATGCGGAAATGCGCGACTATGCCCGCCAGTCGCTGCCCGGTTTCGCAGAAGTCTATGTTGATTGCCCTTTAGAAATTTGCGAGTCGCGGGATGTCAAAGGGCTGTATGCCAAGGCCCGCCGGGGCGAAATCCCCTCCTTCACCGGCATTTCTGATCCTTACCAGGCGCCTGTCAGCCCAGAGTTAACGCTCCGCACAGCCGAGCAGACGCCGGAGGAAAGCGTGAATGAGATATGGTCCTGGCTAACACGAAGCGGGACCCTGCCTGAGCTTAATAAATAGACACAAAACACCCTGTCTGCTTGCCCGGACAGGGTGTTTTGTGTCTTATGGATACTTACATGTATTAGCCATGCCTTGGGCCGGTTGCTTGCGTGGACAGCACATCGTGGGACGGACGTTTGGATAAGCACCATGTAACTTTGAGCTTCCCTGAACAGGACATCTTGGGGCCGACCGCTTGCGTGGATGAGGCCTTGTATCTCCATATTGTCCCATATATGAAAATCAGAGCCGATTGTCCTCTAGTCATGAAAAAGCTCCCCTTACAGCGGCAGGTTTTATTATTTCACCTGTCTGCCGTAAGGGGAGCATATCAAACTTTATTTTCTCGTCCGTGTCTAGCTCTCAAAAGCAGGTTTCATTTCCCAGACCTCCATTGATTTTACCGTTAGGGTACCGTCGCCCCAGATCTGCATACCAAGAGCATCCGTGCGGCTCGGATAAACGCGAGTCGTCAAGCTTTTCAGTTCGTTGGCATAAGCCTCTACCATAGAACGGTCCAAATAAATTTGCAACTTCAAATTCTCGCCGCCTAACTCCAGCTTTCCGCCTTGAACACCTCTGTCCCAATCTGCCAGTTCGTCCAATGATGAATGGTCTCGGTCCACGATCAAAGCCGATTCCTTTCTGTCATAATAGAGCAACGTTTCTTCTTCACCACCGGGGGAGCAGCGAAATTTTATTCCCAACTGTGTGCACGTTCCCGCCTCCAGCTCCACCCGTATTCCCAGCATATCGCCTTTGACTTCTTTCAACAGATCATTGGCTTCGTTTAACGATTTACCTTCGATGGATGTGAGTTTTTCGCCGCGAAGCAGTTCCATTTCTTCGATGGGTCGTATTCCAAGCCGTCCGTCCTCACGAAGGAATATGCTAAGGGGAATTCCCGCGTTATGGGCATATCCGGAATAATAATTAATTTCTGACGTTCTGACTCCCTGGGAAATGGTGAATATGAGCTTACGTCCCGTCTTCGGATCAACCATGCCGCTAGGACCCGTGAAATGGAAATCGCCCAGATCGATCAACTGCGGTTCTTCCTGATCTGGAGTAAATCGCATGGCATCCTTGTCAAAGGTACCAATCCAGTAAAAGACTTCAACGTCGGCTTCAGGGCCAAGAGGGCTAATGAGCAAAATATATTTTTCAGTTCCGGTTTTGTCTTGACCGAGCGGAAGGAATACAGGCAATTCCCACATATTTCCGAGATAAGGGTATTTCTTAATATCGCTTATATAAAAGGGGCCCTTATACACCCATTCGATCATGTTTTTTGATGTATAAGAGAGTGCCGTTCCCCCCTGACCGTCGGTGCCCGAACCGATCAGCAGGTACCAAGTGTCCCCGTCTTTCCAGACAAAAGGATCGCGAAAATCGCCATAGAAGCCTTGCCCTTTCTCTTGAACGATGACAGGAACGGGATGTTTCTCCCAACGGACCAGATCGTTCTCACCGTCTTTCAGAAAGGTGCTTCGTGCCAGCCCTACCCGCTGGTTCGGAGTGGCGCTGTCGTCGCCGGCGGTATAGAACAATGCCGGAACGCCGTTCTCGTCATAAGCGGAGCTGCCGGACCATACGCCATCCGGATCAAGACCGTTCTCCTCTGGAGCAAGCGCCCATGGCAGATCCCGCCAATGCGCCAAGTCATCGCTAACCCAATGGCCCCAATGGATCGTATGCAAATACGGCCCATGCGGATCATGCTGATAGAACAAATGATATTGCCCGTTAAAATAGATTGGCCCGTGCGGCTCGTTCATCCAATGCTGCGGTGGACTAAGGTGGTATTGCGGACGGTGCCTGTCGTTTGCAAGCAAGCTGCGGTCCAATTTGATATCATCGTACGGAATCGCCGGAATGGAACCTCCATAAGGAGTCACATAATCCTGGTAAGATTGTCTCACTTCCTCCGGCGAAAGAGCTCTATTGTACATCTTCAATTCATCGATCATGCCGCTGTACATATTAAGCACATACGGTGTATCGCCCAATATGAAGCCCTTGTTATTCTTGGCGATCATTAAATCTCTGTTGCATGGTGTAATCGCTGTGTTAGCAACGATTGATTTGGCTGCTACCTCCTCACCGTTCAGAAAGAGTTTCATCACGGCATTCCTACTGTCAAATGTTGCAACAATATAGGACCATTGATTCAGGGGGAGGGAATGTCCATCCGCCCAAATCTCAACCCATTCGTTATTTAATCCTACTTGCATGGACCACTGGCCGTGACGTAAAATACCAAAAACATAACCTTCCTTTTTCTCGCGGTCATGTTGATTTATGATGGGCGAAAGCCTTGCTTCTATGCCTCTTTCATAAGTACGGGGCGCTACCCATGCTTCAAGCGTAAGCGCGTCTTGCGGCATAACGGTCTTCTCAGCCGGACGAGCGATCCAATTGGAATATCCGTCAAACATCAGCGCATTTCCACTGATTCCTTTTCTCCTTTGCGGGTCATGCGAATCGTTATACCGCGCTTCGTTTAACACATACTCAATCTTATCGTTGATTCCGGTAACGTGATCTAACGCTTCCTTTCCACTTGCTTCGTCAAAAGACCAATGGCTAATCAATCCTTGTTTCTTTTCCATTCGAAAAAATCTTCCCCTTCTCTGTAAATTCGTATATTCGTATAGAGTAACCTAGAGGGTGTTCATCCCTTTGGCCTCTGCCAACGGTTCCATTCGGAACAAAGGCGAAACAATCAGAAGTCCAACTCCAAAAAACACACCGGCTAACAGATACATCACCATAACGGACAACTGATCCTTCAGCCATCCTGACATGCTCATCGTTATCAGCATCGAGCCCATAAAGAGAGGGGACAGGATGCCGTTCACTCGGCCGACATAAGCTTGCTCTGTATTTTTCAAAATCAAAGTCTGAACCGCTACCTGAAAGCCTGGCGTAACCATGCCGATGAAAAATTGAGCCAAGAGCGTAAGCCACATAAAAGTCGATAGACCGGAAATCACCATACACAGCGCATTGACCGCCAAGCCGACAGCAAGCAGAGAACGGGCCTGCATGACTTTTCCCAGCATTACCGTTAAGGCTCCGCCGAGAATCATCCCCATACCGTTCAAAGAGAGCATCCACTGCAAATATTCCTTCGGCAAGCCAAGTCTTTCCGTAATAAGAAAGATGCCTAAGGGCTGGATAAATCCGATGCCAAGACCGGTACAACAAAAGCATGTTCCCAACAAAAGTAAAATTCGTTTCCCTCTGATATAATGCAGGCCTTGAACCATTTCAATCCTCATACTATTCGAATGTTCCATCTTGTCGGACTTAGTGTCTGCTGGCATCAAAGATAAGACCGCAGCCGATAGAAGGAAACAAACCGAAACCAGACCGATAGAGACCGAAATGCCGAACTGATAATAACACATCGTCCCCAGTACCGGTCCAAGCAACGTAAAGACGGCTATCACGGACTGAAACATGGACATTCCAGTCTGAAGCTGGTCCTCCGGCACATGCCTCTTAAACAATTTCATGCTTGATGGCTGAGAGAATTGCGACAAAATCGAAGAGACCAGCGTTGCCAAAAAGACGGCCTTCCATGTACCAAGCAGCAATGCCAGCAGAACGAACGCAACCGAAACCGCACTGCCTATATCGCACCAGACCATCGTTTTTTTAGGCTTCCATCGGTCTGCCCATACGCCTCCTATAGAGGAGAAGATAAATATTGGCGCAAATTCTGCAACCGATATCAGGGATACGGCTAATGCACTGCCGTTCGTCTTCTCCATAACAAACAACAAAACCGCAAAGTTTCTGACCCAAATTCCAAGCTGCAAAAAAGTCATGGATAACAAAATCCCAATCATAAACCGATTCCGTAGTAACTTGCCCATCCCCGCCGTATCCTTTTTCATAGGTTCACCGTTCGGAGAATACAATCGGCCCTATACCCGGAAAACTGTTCTACCGTCGAAAACTTCAGTTCTTCCCTCTCCGCGCTTTCTAGTTCAAGGCCGAGCTCGGTCTCGACTCTGACCAACAGACGTATGAAATCGGGTGCATCGAGCCCCAACCCGGCCAAGGCTCCTCTTCTTAGCGGCTGCCCGGCATATCCATCGCCTTTAATCTGTATTTCGTTTAGAATTTGATAAATTCGGTTAGCACTTGGCTGACTTTCTGCCTCAAGGCGCACTTTCTCGTCCATGGCTGCTGCCCGTACCGGATTCGGGAGCGCGGCGAAGTCCGTTTTGCCGTTGAAGGTCAAGGGGATCTGATCGATCTGTACCAGAAATGCAGGTAACATCTAATCATCTGTCCTTTCTACTAGAGCGTGTCTTTAAACTGGAAGGGCTTTGGGGATCAAAACCTCTGTTTATTCTCATTTGCGGACCCAGACGACCTTATCTGCTCTGCGTTTTATCTAAAAACGGCCATTAGGGAGAAATAACTGCACTAGAGTCCGTTTCCTACTGTAACAGGCTAAAAACCCCAAATAGGTGCAACCCGGTCCGTTCGTGCTCAGAGCCAGGAATACACTTTCCAGACGCACACACGTCTTATCAACTCTTTGATGTAATCGTTTACGTAATCGTTTACTTAATCCTGACTTTTCCATTATAAACAGATCATTCAATAAAGTCTATTAGAAATCTTAAGGGAATTGAGAGTATTTAATTCACACTCACCTTCCCATCTCCCCGGCAAGCCTCACCAGACGCCGGATGCCCTCCCGCAGCACACCTTCACTGGCAAAAGAATAGCTGAGCCGCAGCCAGGATTTCATTTCACCGAGCGGATCGCAAATTTCTCCCGGTATGAAGGAGATCGACTGTTCCATGCTGCGGTCAAATAATGCTGCCACAGAGATGGATTCCGGCAGCTTCACCCACAGGTTCAGCCCGCCCTCCGGCGCTGTCCATTCCCAACCGGCAGAAGCCAGCTCCTCCTCCACAATTTCCTTATGCACCTGGAGCGCAATGCGCAGCTTGCCGAGATGCCGCTGCAGCCGCGGCGAGGTGTAATAATGCAGGAAAATCTTCTGGTTAAGCAGCGGCGTCCCGTTATCTGCCAGTGATTTGGCGGTAATCAGCCGTTCCATAAACGGATAACGGCAGGCGACCGCACAGATACGCAACCCCGGAGCGACATACTTGCTGAAGCTGCTGATATAAATGACCCAGCCCTCCGTATCATAGGCAAAAAACGGCGGCGGCGGCTTCTCCCCGAAATACATATCGCGGAAGGGATCATCCTCCACCAGCAGGCAGCGGTACCGCTCGGCCAGTTCAACCATCAGCTTACGCTGCCGCGCCGGGACAGTATATCCGGTCGGATTATGATGGGTCGGATTCATGTAGAACATCCGCGGCTTGTGCCGGCGCATCAGCTCCTCCACCGCCTCCAGATCATAGCCCTGCGGTGTAATCTCCACTGGTATAAGCCGCGCACCGGCCCGGCGAAAAATATCCATAGCTGTGCTGTACGTCGGGCGCTCCACCAGCACATTGTCCATCGGCCCAAGCACAATACCGGCGATCAGATTGATCGCCTGCTGCGCACCCGAGGTGATCAGCAGCTCCTGCGTCGACAGCTGCAGCCGGTGCTGATCGTGGAAATGGCGGCTCAGCGTTCCGCGCAGCTCCTCATCGCCCTGAACAGAGGAATAGGTTCCCATGACCTTCGGATAAAGGTCAAACACTTTTTTCACATAATCGGACAGGAACAGGTTCGGCAGCAGATTCGGATCAATAAGCGCCTGCGAAAATTGGTATTGGACCGGCATCCGCTGGATATCGGATAAGGGATTCGTCAGTGAATAAGTGGATACCGCTGCCCCTTCGCTTGAACCATTGCCTAGTGCCCTGTCGCCCGGAGATACATAATAACCGGATTTGTCTTTCACATAGACCTTGCCGTCCTCAGTCAGCACCCGGTAGGCCTTGAATACCGTCAGCCGGTGCACCTTCAGCTCTTCCGCCAGCAGACGGATCGAGGGCAGCTTATCATGTGCCTTCCATTCCCCACGTTCCATCCGGTTTAGCATGAAATTGCACACCTGGCGGAACAAGGGATGACTTTGGTCCGCTCCCGTAGCTTTTTTCAACGTAATCCGCCCTCCCTGTGATAACCGCATATTGCAGCTCTTCTGCAAAACCTCTTTCCCGTATTGTACCTCATTATTACTCTCATCTGTTCTGCTGTCTGCAATCTGTTCTGTCCCCACCCCTATATGATTAACAAAATGATTCTACTGGACTGCCATATTAACTTTACAAAGGGGAACTGGATATGATTCTGTTGGCTTACTCTCTTGTCTGTCTGATCTTCGGCACTACCTTTTTAGCGATTAAAATTGGTGTGGATGCCGGAGCGCCGCCTTTTTTCTCAGCAGGAATCCGTTTCTTTATGGCAGGAGCAATATTGTTCCTCTGGATGGTCTGGAAAGGCAAAGCAAGCTTCTCCCTGCTGCTGCGCAAAGAGATGCTGTTCACCGGCGCCACGCTGACCTTCGGAACCTTCGCCGGGCTGTACTGGGCAGAGCAATATGTATCCTCCGGGCTTGCCGCCGTGCTGTCAGCTACCGGACCGATGATGATTCTGCTGCTGCAGACCGCTTTATTCCGTCAAAAAGCTCCGTCGTATTCGATCTACGGCTGTATCATCGGCTTCACCGGCGTTCTGCTGCTGGTTCTGCCCAGTCTGGCGATTGAGGTCTCCCCCTTGTGGCTCATCGGCTGCGCTGCCGTGCTGATTGGGGAATGCTGCTATGCGGCGGGGGCAATTTACTCCAAAAAAGTAACCACAACCTTCTCCGGGGTTTCACCCGTCGCGCTGAATGCAGCACAAATGATATATGGCGGAGCGCTCCTGTTCATCCTGTCGCTCTTCACCGAGAATGTGCATCCCGGGTTTCTGCTCTCATTCAAAACCGCCGGCTCGCTGCTCTACCTGACCGTTATCGGCTCCATGGTTGGACACACCTTGTTCTACTGGCTCGTCGCCAAGACGAATCCCGTCTTTCCGTCGACTTGGCTGTATATTTCGCCGCCGATCGCCGTTGGTGTGGGTCTTGTATTCTACGGGGAAGCTGTAAGCTGGTTAACCGTCCTCGGGGTATTCACCATCATTGCCGGAACCGTGCTTGTGAATGCGGGAGCGCTGAAGCAGCTGATCTTTAAACAAAAACCCCCTGCCCCGATTCTTCAAAAAGGAAGCATTGAGGCTCTTCCACAGGAATAAATATTGTATATTTCCTAAACAACAGAGCAGCCTGGACCCTGAAAAAATGGGCTCCAGGCTGTTTTATTGTTGTCTTTCCCTATTTTTCTACGCAGCTCAGTTCATTACTGTTCCTCATGGCTGAAATGAAAATTCAAAAAAAATATTATATATGACATACTATATGTTGCATAATTGATTATTATTGCGTATTATATAACCAAGTTAGGGGATTTTTTTACCATTAGGACGTCTAATTGAAAGGGGGATCTTGCTTAACAGAACTCCTTTTCTATAGAGGAGCACCTGATTGTATCCGGAAAGTGGAGGAAACCTGTGATTGAACTGACATCCCGTCAAATGCAAATCATTGACATTGTAAAAAAAAGAGCGCCGATTACCGGCGACCAAATTGCGGAA
Source organism: Paenibacillus sp. FSL L8-0340 (assembly GCF_038593145.1). Lineage (NCBI taxonomy): Bacteria > Bacillati > Bacillota > Bacilli > Caryophanales > Paenibacillaceae > Paenibacillus > Paenibacillus sp. FSL L8-0340. Next base: position 1,256,083 of record NZ_CP151967.1, on the reverse strand, counting down.
ACCCTGAATCTCAGCCGGCCTACCATCCGCAACGACCTGTCCATCCTGGTCATGCTGGAATACATTGATGCCAAGCCAAAGGTCGGATATTTCCCCGGCAAGAAAGCGGCTCAGCGTCAAGGCAGCAGCTCTCTGCTGCAGGAAACCAGAGTCAGGGATATCCAGAGCATCCCGATTATTATCCGCGAGACGACAACCATTCAGGATGCCGTGGTTACGCTGTTCCTGCAGGATGTCGGCACGCTTATTATTTGCGATGGCGACGGCAAACTGGCCGGTGTCGCCTCACGCAAAGATTTCCTGAAGGTAACGCTCGGCAATCCCGGCGCAGTATCCATGCCGGTGAGTATGGTAATGACCCGCCAGCCCAAGGTAGTAACCGTTTCTCCCGATGACCCGGTGCTTGAGGCCGCGCATAAAATGATTGTTCACGAGGTAGACAGTCTGCCGGTGGTTGTGCCCAGCGGCACGGAGGAAACCGGCCCCAAGCTTGACGTGGTAGGGCGCCTGACCAAAACCTCCATCGTAAAGCTTCTCCTCGATCTAGAAGCCAAAGGATAACGGAGGAATCGAAACGCATGGAGCAATCTTCACACTTCATTACAATCTGCTCAGATTCGATAGGAGATACAGCGGAGGCGGTTGTGCAGGCTGTCATTCACCAATTTCAGAATCAGCGGGTTACCATCAGAAGATACGGCAATGTAAGACATGAGGACGAACTGCGGAAGCTGATGGAGGAAACTTCGCAGCTGCAAGGTTTTGTCGCCTATACACTGGTCCAGCCGGAGCTCCGGGAGATGATCCGTGAAGAGGCTGTCCGGCTCGACCTGAGGATTGTCGATATTATGGGCCCGATGATGCAGGCCTTCATCGACACTTTCGACGATGCGCCTCAAGCCCGGCCGGGGCTGCTGCATCAGCTCGACGAGGATTATTTCCAGCGGATCGAAGCGATCGAATTCACGGTTGCCAGTGATGACGGGCGCGATCTTGGCGCGATGCTTAAGGCCGATATTGTGCTGCTCGGCATGTCCCGCACCTCAAAGACTCCGCTCAGCATTTTTCTGGCCCACCGGGGCAAAAAGGTCGTCAATTACCCTGTGGTCCCCGAGATCGGCCCGCCGCAGCAGCTGATGAGTCTGCCGCCGAACCGGATCATCGGCCTTACGATGAAGCCGGAAACTATGCTGAAGATCCGTTCGGAACGCCTTAAGGTACTGGGGTTGCCGGCAGGCTCCCAATATGCCAGTCTTGAACGTATTACAGAAGAGACGGAGTATGCCGCAGGGCTTTTTGCCAAGCTGGGCTGCCCTGTCATAGATATTACGAACAAAGCCATTGAGGAGACAGCGGGAATTATTATGGGATATATCTCCGATTCTCCGGAAACACCGGAAACATCCACACTAAAAATGTAATGGAGGGAAAGCATATGGAACGCGAATTAGCACTGGAGATTGTACGGGTAACTGAATTGGGCGCTTTATCCTCGGCCCGCTGGATTGGCCGGGGTGATAAACATGCGGCAGATGATGCTGCTACAACCGCTATCCGTTCCATGTTCGATTCCGTCTCCATTGACGGGACTGTCGTCATTGGCGAAGGCGAGATGGATGAAGCACCTATGCTCTACATCGGAGAACGGGTCGGGAACAAAAGCGGCCCTTCCGTTGACGTGGCTGTTGATCCGCTGGAAGGCACCGAGGTGGTAGCCTGCGGACTGCACAATGCCCAGTCGGTGATTGCCATTGCCGACCGGGGCAGCCTGCTGCATGCTCCCGACATTTATATGGAGAAGCTCGCCTGCGGCCCCGAGCTGGCCGGCAGGCTCAGCCTCGCAGATCCTGCCGGGGTTACGCTGCGCAAGGCCAGCCTGATCACCGGCAAATCGCTCTCCGAGCTGACGGTGATGGTGCTTGACCGCAAGCGGCATGAAGAGCTGATCCGCAGCCTGCGCGAAGCGGGCGTACGGATCAAGCTGATCGGCCACGGCGATGTGGCCGGGGCTATCGCCGCCGCGCTGCCAGACAGCGATGTGGATCTGTACATGGGCTCCGGCGGAGCGCCCGAAGGCGTGCTTGCTGCCGCCGCGCTGAAATGCCTTGGCGGAGAGCTCCAGGGAAGACTGCTGCCGGAGGGCCCTTTTGAGATGCAGCGCTGCCTGCATATGGGTATCGACAATCCGACACGCATTCTGTCCATGGAGGATATGGTCGGGACGGGCGATGTTATCTTTGCCGCCACCGGGGTCACCTCCGGTGAATTCCTGAACGGAGTCCGCTTCATCGGCAAGGAACGCGCTGAGACGCATTCTGTCATCATGCGGTCACAGAGCCGGACGATCCGTTATATCCGCAGCATCCACTTCCTGCCCGGCAAGGAGATTCCGCAGGGCTACTCGGCCAGACCGAATGCGGCTTTTATGTAAAGAGCCTAACCTGTAGCGCAGAGGATATTCCATCATAACATCAAAACAAGGTTTCCCCGGGGCCCGAAAAGGACCTTGGGGAAACCTTGTTTTCACTTATAGTGACGGAGTTAAACAGGAAACTTTCGCTTAATGCATCCGGCTGTGGTCTCTCAGCAGTTCATCGCTGGAATCGAGCTTCACCTTGCCTGTTTTGTCCACCCGTGCTTCCTCGCGTTTCACTGTATCCTTAACCTGTTCAGTGCCCTGGACTTCACGTTTATGAATGTCCACTTCACCGGTGACTACTGTGTTCCTGCGAACCTCCACTTGCTCTTCACTTACAGGAATGCGGATCGTCTCATCTTTTCCGATGGGGGTATCCGTAGAGTCATTATTGACAGATCTTCGCTCAATTACAATCTCCTCATGGGTAACCGGTACATTGATCGTTTTCTGCTCTTCAATAATTTCCTTGCGCACCTGGACTTCACCAGTCTGCACCTTGTTCTTGGACACATCCAGCTGTTCCTCACGCAGGCGCAGCTTGCGGGCTTCGTCCTCATCCGTGAATGGATCTGATCCGGTTCGATCCAAATTCGCTATGCCGTCCGGAGTTCCGGAATATACATCCCCTGTCATTCCCGGCCGGTTCACATCATCCAGCGCCCGTGTTTCAGGAAGATCATGAACAGGAGCAGAATTCATTGTATCCAGCCCCGTATCCTGACGTCCCTCCAGCCCTGATCCGTTAAATGCAGCATCCACCGTGTCTGTTACTGAATTGCGGGCTGTCCCCGTAACATCTCCAGCTGCCATATTATCATCCATATAACGGTCGGCATTGGCTGAATTGTGGCTGCGGAACACAGAATATGCTTCTTCGGCCCGTGTATTATCCGCATCCACCATAACCAGAATACGACCTTCATCTACATAATTATCATAACTTTCCGCTTCATCCTCAGGAATGCCGAGACCAATCAGTCCACCAACCAGTCCGCCGGTTCCTGCACCAACAGCAGCTCCTGCCAATGTCGCGGCAATCGGTCCTGCGGCGAGTATCGGTCCGATTCCCGGTATGGCCAGCGCACCGATTCCTGCAAGAAGCCCGGTGACACCGCCCAGCAAACCGCCGGTAGCCGCACCGGATGCCATACCTTCTGGCGCCTTGGTGCCCATCTCATTGTTAATCGCGTCAACATCATCTTTGTTTCTGGCAATCACGGAGATATCCTCTGTCAGAAACCCTTGGTTCTTCAAGTCTTCAATGGCCCGTGAAGCTTCATGCTCGGTATAAAATACACCTACTATTTTCTTATTCATAACGATTCCCTCCTGATAGTTAAAGTATGATGTTGCATAATCATTCTTTCATAGCTCTTAATTAACCAATCGATCCTGCGCTAAACTGCTTTACTTTAAATTTAAAGGAGAGTCCTCAATTATATTTCTCAAACAGGAAATACTCTGGGAAATAAGGGAAATGACACTTTTTGTTCAAACATCTGCTTGGAAAGTTAACTAATCTAACACTAATCTCCCGGATTTATCCTATATATGTAGCCTTTTAGAACAATGCTCTCAACCTCATTACAGAGTTTGCAAAAGAGACTATACTCCTCCTAAAGATACGTCCACTACCCACAAGATCGAGGAGGCTTAACCATGAATATGCGTTTAAAGGTGTTAAAAAAACATCTGCTCTTCTGCTGCAGCGAGCACTGCAACAATCAGGAGGTAGAGGATGTTATGCAGGCTTTCAAGGAACAGCTCGTAGAGCAAGGCATCCATAAAACGGTTAAAATCAACAAAACCAGCTGTCTCGGGCTATGCGGCAACGGACCGTTTGTTATCGTCTACCCTGACGGCATCTGGTACTACAATGTGACGACAGACGATGTTCCGCGCATCGTGGAAGAGCATCTGGTAAACGGCGAGCCTGTGGAAGAGCTGGTGATGCTGAAAATGGAGGCATAATCCAGCCTGCTCTGCGAGTCCCTCCCCTCCAAAAGGGGGATGGGACTTTTTGCGGTTTATCCGCCGTTTCGAATCTATTGTATAATGGGGGCATATCCCGGGCGTTGTCCAGGACCACCTCATACAGGAAAGAGGCTGAATCATGGCCATATTCAAATATAATTCACAGCGTCCGTTCCGGGGGAATTCCGATCTGCATCTTCATTATTGGGGACGGGAGCAGTGTGCCCCCGGTCATACCGTTGGACCCTGTGTACGCGATTTGTACAAAATCCATTTCATCCACGAAGGTACCGGCAAGGTGGCCGTCGGTGAAGAGACACATACACTTCAGGCGGGTCAGGCCTTTCTGACCTATCCGCATATCGTGACTTCTTACAGGGCTGACCTGAATACGCCTTGGAATTATTCATGGATTGCTTTTACCGGAGAAGAAATTGAATACTTGCTGTCCAAAACCTCGCTGTCGCCGGAGTATCCCGTCTTTCCGATGGATGAACTGCTTATGCCCTCATTGTATGATCGGCTGACAGAGGCAGCGGACCGCAGTGATTGCTTGAATCTGCCGCTCAAAGCGATGATGTATGAGTTCTTCTCCCTCCTGCTGAGCAAGGTACCGGCGGCCAAGGATGTATTCCCGATTCCGCGCCAAAAAAGCATTTACGTCGAGCAATGCCTCCACTTCCTGCATGCCCATTACTGTGAAAATGTCACAATGGAGATGATGTCATCTTCCCTTAGGCTGGACCGCAAATACGTATCCGCATTATTTAAACGGACCATCGGCCTTCCGCCGCAGCAGTATCTGCTAAATTACCGGATCGCCAAGGCCTGTGAGCTGCTGACGGAGACCGATTGTACCATCGGTGAGATCTCGCGTTCCGTCGGTTATCAGGACCCGCTGCTCTTCTCCCGCATGTTTAAGAAGGTCAAGGGATGTTCCCCCAAAGGATACCGCCTCCAGCATGCCGATAATGACATTGTTCTATAAACATCTTCCTTGCTGACATACGTTTGTCGCCGTGCATTCGCTACAATAGGAACATACCCGGCAATATAGTAAACGCTTCCGAGGCAAGTTTTGTACGAAGTTACACAAAGAAGCTGATGCTCACAAACCTTAGTCATGCTTCCGAAGCGAGTTTTATTGCGAAGGATGTATGGAAGTAATGCTCCATAAAACTTTTAGGAGGAAAACAAATTGTACAACGCGAATCCTGAACGCTACGACCAGATGAAATATAACCGCACCGGCCGAAGCGGCCTGCTCCTGCCTGCCATTTCGCTCGGGCTGTGGCATAACTTTGGCGGCAATGACGTCTTTGAGAACGGCCGCGCAATGGTCCGGCGGGCCTTCGATCTGGGGATTACCCATTTTGACCTCGCCAATAACTATGGTCCGCCCGCTGGCTCTGCCGAGGAGAGTTTCGGCCAAATTCTTAAGAAGGACTTCACTACTTACCGGGATGAGCTGATCATCTCCAGCAAAGCCGGATATTATATGTGGCCCGGCCCTTATGGCGAATGGGGCTCGAAGAAAAATCTCGTCGCAAGTCTTGATCAGAGTCTGAAGCGGATGGGCCTTGATTATGTCGATATTTACTATCATCACCGTCCGGACCCGAACACGCCGCTGGAGGAAACCATGAGTGCGCTGGATCTCTTGGTGCGCCAAGGCAAAGCGTTGTATGTCGGCATTTCCAACTACAGTGCCGAGCAGGCGCGCGAGGCCGCTCAAATCCTCCGCCGTCTGGGCACACCTTGCCTGATTCACCAGCCCAACTACTCCATGATGTCCCGCTGGATCGAAGACGGCCTGCAGGATGTGCTTGCCGAAGAAGGCATCGGCACCATCGCCTTCTCACCGCTGCAAAAAGGCATCCTGACCGACCGTTATCTAAACGGAATTACTCCGGATTCCCGCGCAGCCGGCCCCAGTGTATTCCTCTCGGAGAAGGAAATTACCGAAGAGGTCATCGGCAAGGTACGCAAGCTGAATGAGCTGGCAGCCGCACGCGGCCAGAAGATGTCGCAGCTCGCCTTGTCGTGGGTGCTTCGCGGCGGCAAAGTCACCTCGGCACTGATTGGCGCAAGCAAGGTAAGCCAGATCGAAGATGCCGTGGCATCCTTGAACGCCCCTGAGCTCAGCGCGGAAGAATTAGAGCAGATCGAAACGATCCTGCGGGGATAACCCTGCACATCACAATAAAGACGGCAATCGCGTCCATACAGCCGGCAGGCTAAGGCGGCGCGCGATTGCCGTCTTTTGGCATAGGAATGGTATAATGGACACAAAAACAGCACAGAAGGGGTTGCAGAATGAACAAAAACCGTTTGGGCCAATCCGATTTATATGTAAGTGCCATGGGCCTTGGCTGCATGTCTCTGGGGACCGATGAGACTCATGCTGCGGCGATCATTCACGAAGCGCTGGAGCTGGGCATTAATTTCCTCGATACTGCGGATCTATATGATGAGGGACGGAATGAAGAAATCATCGGCAACGCGGTGCGCCATCGGCGTGCGGACATCATCCTGGCTACGAAGGTCGGCAACCGCAGAATCCCCGGCAAAGAAGGCTGGAGCTGGGACCCTTCCAAGGCCTATATTAAATCAGCAGTAAAAGAGAGCCTCCGCCGGCTGCAGACAGATTATATCGATCTCTATCAGCTGCACGGAGGAACGATCCAGGACCCCATCGACGAGACGATTGAGGGCTTTTGAAGAATTGAAGCAGGAAGGCCTCATCCGTTATTACGGGATCTCCTCGATCCGCCCCAATGTGATCCGGGAATACGTGAAGCGCTCCGCTATTATTAGTGTGATGAGCCAATACAGCATCCTGGACAGACGGCCCGAGGAAGAGATCCTGCCTTTACTGGCGGAGCATGGAATCAGCCTGATCGCCCGGGGGCCGCTGGCCGGAGGTATATTGACCGAGCAAGGGCGCAGCCGGACAGGCAAGGCGTACCTTGATTATGAAACCGGAGAACTGCCTGGGCTGCAGGAGCATTTGCAGCAATCCACCGGTTCCCGTACCCTGACGCAAACAGCACTTCACTACCCGCTGGCGCATCCCGCTGTGGCCGCGATCATCCCCGGCGCGAGCAGTCTTGCGCAGCTGCAGCTGAATATTGCAGCCGCCACGGCCTCCCCGCTCTCTCCGCAGGAGCTTGAGGCCGTCCGTCGCGTAAGCAAACCAAACCGCTACACAGTACACCTTTAATTCAATACACAAAGAAGAGGTTATCCCTAGACTGTTGCCGCAGCCGGGATAGCCTCTTTTTCATCGAACTCTGCTGCATTGAGCCAACGCCTGTAATGCCCTCTACGTCAGCCAAAAAACTGTGTAATATACAGCATTGCGAGCAATCCGAAGATAAACGAATAGGTGGAGGGCCGCTCATAGCCATGACTATGACTCTCGGGAATCAGCTCCTTATAGACGATGAAGAGCATGGCTCCGGCAGCAAAAGCCAGTCCGTAACCTACAGCATTATTATGCAAATAGCTGGCCGTGCAATAGCCGATGACTGCCGACACCATCTCCATAAGACCGGTTAAACCGGCCATGAACAGCGCTTTTCGCCGGGTTGCCTGCGAATTCATCAGGAAGATAGCCAGAATCAGTCCCTCCGGCATATTTTGCGCACCAATGGCAATTGCCACCATAGGACCCAGGCTGGCCTGCTCGCTGGCATAGCTGAAACCTGTGCTGAGACCCTCGGGAATGTTGTGGATGAACAATGCGATCAAAACAAGCAGCGCCTTGGAATCCATGTTGGTGAATCCGGGCTTGTTCTCCACGTCGATATGCGGGATGTTGTTCTCGATCAGATCGAGCAGCAGCACACCGGTAATCAGTCCCAGCGTCAGAGCGATGATCCCCGACTCTCTCATCGCTTGCGGCATTAGGCCAAAGGTAGACGCGGAAACCATAATTCCGGCGGTGAAGGCGACCAGCACATCCTTCCACAGCTCGGAAAGTTTTTTCACAAACAGGATGGGAACCACTCCAAGAACAGTGGCCATCGCCGATAAAAAGCTGCCAAGCAGCGCAGTCGCCAAGTCTTCAACCCCTTTTATGGACAGGACCCTTTAGACAAGCTTATGCTTGCGGCAGCTTTCATTATGTCTGCTTGTTGATTTTTCTCTAGGGTGATGGGATCAGCGGTAAGGTCATCAGGTCTTCGTCCAGATAACTGCCGTTCAGCTTCACCGCATTCCGCTCCGTCCCGTAGCAGGTAAATCCCAGCGATTGATACAGCCGGATGGCCGGAAGGTTATCTGAGAATACTGCCAAATTAAGGATTTCAAGTCCTGGAGACTGCTTGGCCCTCACAATCAGCTCCGTCATCAGCAAATGCCCCAGCTTCTGCTTCCGTGCCGAGGGATTTACATACATGGCGTATACATTGCCTTTATGGCTGATCTTGTATCTGCTCTCACGGACTAAAGTGACCACGCCAACCAGCTCCTCCCGCCCGTTAAAGCCGCCGAGTGTGAATTTGCCGTCCCCCGCCTGGAGCCTGGCCCGGGTTATCTCTATCGGCATTCCCAACTCCGCTTCATAGGAGCTGAGGAAAGCCTCAGGGTGGTTCAACAAGGACTGCAGCCGAATCTCGCGGTATATTTCCGCATCAGCGGAATTAAGAACTCTTATGTACATAGGGGTTATCCCTCCTGCGCCTGAAATGGAAGATTTATTCCAGATTATAGGCCATTGTTTTGAATTAGGAGATTATAATTTTAATATTTTAAATACAAAAACCTACATCAACCCTTCGCTTTTGCGCAATTTCATCGTTCATTAAGCCTATTTTTTTACAAAAAACTACTTTTATCTACAATAAAAAGCTAATATCACTTAGGTAGACCTATTTTTCTCAAAGGAGGGTTAGTCTCCTTAGTATTCACCTTTACAAAAGTACTATTAAACGAAAGCTGGTGTCGTATTGAGAAGGAAGAACAAGGTACGCAGAAATACTCTTATTGTACTATTATGTATTTGTTTGAATCTAATGTCCTTTGGTCAAGCTTTTGCCGCATCCGGTGCTTCCGGGACTTCCGTTGCAGCAAAGGACATATCCGGCCACTGGTCAGAGAATGTCTTAAAAGCATGGCAGCAGCAAGGGTTACTTTCAGGCTATCAAGATGGAACCCTGCAGCCTGACCACAAGATTACCCGCGCGGAATTTGCAGCATTGATTAACAAATCTTTCGGTTATACAAACACAGCGGAAATCGCTTATAAAGATGTTAAAGCAACTAATTGGTTCTACGCGGACATTGCAAAAGCAACTGCCGCAGGATACATAAAAGGATACACCGATCAGACGTTTAGACCTAACCAGCCGCTTACCCGTGAAGAAATGGCTGCCATTGTGAGCTCTATTCTTAAGCTGAGCGCCACCGATTCACCTGCTGCATTTTCGGATACAGCTGTAGGCCACCAGTGGAGCAAGCTCCAGATTAATGCCATTGCCCAAGCTGGCCTTATGAGTGGAAATGATCAAAAATTCAGACCGCTCGACACAGCCACCAGAGCAGAAGCAGTCAGTGTGCTTGACCGGGCATTGAAGTTTGAAGCTTCCAAATCCTCTGAGAAGGTCGTTTATGACAAAGCCGGTAGCTATGGCCCGGAGACAGGTCTTACTACAGTAAAGGGTTCGGTATATATCGAAGCGCCCGGAGTTGTACTGAACAACACGCTTATCACAGGTGATCTTGTGATTGGTGAAGGCGTTGGCAAAGGTGATGTGACGCTAAAGAATGTCACTGTCAAAGGCACCACTACCATTGCCGGAGGCGGTAAAAACAGTATCCACGTAGTGGATTCAGTCCTGGTAACCGTCATTGTCAATAAAAAAGACGGAAGTATCCGAATCGTTACTGAAGGTGCCAGCTCGGTTGAACAGATCACGCTGCAATCCGGTGCGCTACTGGAAGAAGGCAGCGGCACAGGCAGCGGCTTCGGCAATGTCGATCTCTCCGCAGCAATTCCGGCAAATGCACAGGTATCCTTAGCCGGATCCTTCGAGACGGTGGATGTTATGGCAACCTCCATTCAAGTAAACCTGAATTCCGGTTCGATCGGCCAGCTTCAAGTGGCTCCCGGCGCCGGAAATACGGGAATTGACATTACAGGTGGAGCCCGCATCAATGCTCTAATTCTAAATGCCATTGCCAGAGTAACCGGAACAGGCTCCATTGGCACTGCCTCAATCAATGCCAACGGTTCAACTCTTGCCCAGAATCCTGAGCATGTAAACTACGGCAATAATGCAACAGCTGTCATCGGCACTCCGGTTGTTTCGGGAGGTGGTTCATCCGGTGGTTCATCTGGTGACTCATCCGGCGGTTCAAACGGCGGTTCAAACGGCGGTTCAAACGGCAGCAATCCAGGCACTGTGACAGAGACAGTGTATGGCTTTGAAGGCGTAATTACGGATGTAGACGATCAGCCCGTAGCAGATATGACAATCCATTTCCGTAGAGGCCTCGGAGCAACTACAGGCGAAATCGCAGCAACTGTGGTTACGGATGCGGCAGGTAAATATTTTGCCAATCTGGCCCCTGGCGTTTACACTGGTGAATTATCAAAATCCGGATTTATTACTACTCACGTTGTTGGTGTTTCCCTGAGTACTCATAAAAACATTAACCAGAATGCCACAGCAATCAAAGTCCCTGCCGAAGCCGAGATCCGAGTTGTTCTCACCTGGGACTTGCTTCCGCTGGATGAAGATTCACATCTGATTGGCGCTGCACCCAATAATAGGTCATTCCATACCTGGTACAGCGATAGAGTATATAGTTATAATAATGAAACTTATGCCGATCTGGACCATGATGATGTAGATTCTTACGGCCCGGAGACGACTACAATTCGTAAACGTGTGGATGGAAAATACACCTTCTTCGTTCACAACTTCAGCGGAAACGGCACAGCCCAAGCGAACACTTTAACCGCTTCCGGTGCCAAAGTAGAGATTTACAACGGCCACAATGCTACGCCTGTTAAAACGTACCACATTCCTGTTACAGACACCAAGATGCTATACTGGTACGTTTTTGATATGAACGTATCCGGCAGCGAATTGACCTTTGTGGACAAGAACATGCTGACAGACACGGCTCCAAAGTCTGATCTTGATCAAGACAATGGTCAGGACACTGAGAGTCCTACTGTTAATACAAACTTCCTGAGTGTAGAAAATCATGCCGGTGCCAATGACGTTGTAAATGTGAGAAGCCTTGCACCCGGAGATGTGGTTTCTGTCTACGCAGACGAGATTGACCACAGCCAGTTATTGCAAACTGCAACAGTGCCCGCAGGCTCAACCAGCGTTAAGCTGACCGGTCTTGATTTCGGTGCAGACAGCACCACTGTCTATATTTCCTTAAAGAAACCGAACCATTCGGAGAGCCATGCTGTACCTATATCTGTCTACTCAGAAGCTCAATATGCCGAACTGGAAACAACGATTGACGGTGCATTTAAGAATCAGGTATTGCCTGGCACACTGTCTGTGGGAGATGTGGTTTATCTGCCTGATCCACAGCAGCCGCTGCCAAGGGATCTCCGTGTAACTGTGTTGAATTATGATGGCCCATCCACAGTGACTGATGATGTATACATCCTAAGAGACTACATGGTATGGTACATGAATTACAACGGCACCGCAAATCCTGTCGACTATAGCATCAAGCTGGAATTAAAACGCGACTTTTCCGCAGTTATCAAAGAAATTATTATTACGGTCCCTAGTGTATTCACCGCGCTGCCTGATTCTGTTGCACTAGCCGATAAAATGCTGCTGGATGGTTCAACTCATCCCGGCCTTGCTGAAGCTGTAACTGCCGCCAAAGCCGTTATAAACAACACCGATGCAACAGCGGCAGATTGGCTCGAAGCCATAAAAGCTCTTCATGAAATTTTTAATCAGATTGCAAGAGAAAACGAATAGTTCATTAAGCAGATTCAAGTATAATTACAACTTAACACCAAACAGCCAGGCTTCCCGGAGCCTGGCTGTTTGGTGTAGCTATAGCTACTGCGGTTTGTTATAGCTACTGCGGAGTCTGTAAAATATATTGTGTAAACTCTCAAACCCATTAAAATGGAAGTAAGAGAAAGGATGGGGAGAACACATGGGACTTTGGTCAAAACAGCAACTTCGAGAATTTATTAAGGAGAATAATCTGGTTACAGCACAAGATGCACAGAATGCCTTAAAAGATCTATTCGCAGAGACAATTCAGGAGATGCTGGAAGCCGAAATGGATACCCACTTGGGCTATGGAAAGCATGAAGTGAAGGCGAAGCTCACGCCAAACAGTCGGAACGGAAAGAGCCGTAAAACGGTAGTGAGTGAGTACGGCGAACAGGAGATCACCGTCCCTCGGGACCGGCTGGGGGAGTTTGAGCCTCTGGTCGTCAAGAAGCATCAATCGAATGTAACGGGCATCGAAGAGCAGATTATCGCCTTATATGCCAAAGGGATCAGCACCAGAGAAATTCAGGATCATTTGGGGCAGATGTATGGCATTGAAGTCTCCCCTACGCTCATTTCCAATGTGACGAACAAGATTGTGCCTCTCATTAAAGAATGGCAGAATCGTCCGCTGCAGGGCGTCTATGCGGTTGTCTATCTGGATGCGATCCACTTCAAGGTCAAGCAAGACGGGGCCATTATCAACAAGGCCGCCTACATGGTCATTGGCATCGATCTGGACGGAAATAAAGACGTGCTGGGCATGTGGATTGGTGAGAATGAGTCCTCCAAGTTCTGGCTGAGCGTGCTGAATGAGCTTAAGAATCGCGGGGTCCAAGATATCCTCATTATCTGCGTGGATAATCTGTCCGGATTCTCCCAGGCGATTGCGGCCTGCTATCCCCAAACCGAAATCCAGAAATGTATTATACACCAAATCCGCAGCTCCACCCGTTACGTGTCGTACAAGGACATTAAGAAAGTAACTGCCGATTTAAAGCCCATTTACAAGGCAGCTACCGAGGAAGGTGCCTTGCTTGAACTTGACCGTTTCGAGGAAGTTTGGGGAGCGAAATATCCCCTAATCCTCCGTTCATGGCGAACGAATTGGGACGAGCTCGCTACCTTTTTCAAGTACCCGCCCGAGATCCGCAAACTCATCTACACCACCAATATGATTGAGAGTTACCACCGTCAGCTTCGAAAAGTGACGAAGGGAAAGAGCATCTTTCCTACGGATGAAGCCTTGCTGAAAATGCTCTATCTGGCTACCGTGGACGTCACCCGGAAATGGACAGGACGTGTCCAAAACTGGGGCCAAATGCTACTCCAGCTGTCGGTCTTTTTCCCCGATCGGGTCGGTCAACACTTGCGTTAGTTTGAGAATTCCCCCTCGGGGGAACCTATGCTTAAAAGAGTTTACACAAAATTATTGACAGACCCCTACTGCGTATTGCTATAGTTTCTGCGTTTGTTATAGCTTCTGCGTTTTGTTATAGCTTCTGCGTTTTGTTGTAGCTTCTGCGTATTGCTATACTTGAGAACTGTACTTGAGAGCTGTATTTGAAGGCTGCGCTCAAGAAGACTGTGGCTATACTCATAAGGATAGTTGTACTCTGTGCAGCTAAAATGCACAAATCACACACCCTCTGGGAGTTAGATGTATTTCGTACACTTAAAATTCGCAATCCGAGCCAACTACGCTAGATCGGGCAAATATAAGTGTACGGAGTGCAACTATCTGTAATTTGTCTTCAAAACCCCTGAATTTAGTTGTACGAAGTACACTTAGCCGACTTAAACTGTTAATGTTTCTGCACTCACCCCAATTTATATCTCTTAGGCCCCGATACTACTGCTATTAACTTACTATGCCGCTTTTACTCCGCACTAATTGTCTAATCGGCCTACTAACCAACTCACCTGCGGATGCTTTAATCCTCCGACGCTGCTTCCTCGCTCCTACTCAATTCCTTCGTCCCTCAAGCACCCGCTACTCAAACAGACTCAAATACCGCCCCAGACCGTTTGCCTCCAGCTCCTCCTTGGGAATAAACCGCAGTGCGGCGGAGTTGATGCGGTAGTGCTGCTTCGTTGGCTCCGGGCCGTCGTGGAACAGATGTCCCAGATAGGCTCCGCTCAACCTGCTCCGCAGCGCCGTCCGTACTTGACCGCTGCTGTAGTCCGCTTCCCTGCGGATCAGCCCCTCCTCAATAGGTCTGGTAAAAGCTGGCCAGCCGGTGCCGGAATCGAATTTATCGGCTGAGCTGAACAGCGGATCGCTGCTCAGCACGTCAACATATAGCCCTTCACGAAAATGGTCCCAATATTCATTCTGGTACGGCGGCTCCGTACCCTTGTTCTGCGTGACTTCGTATTGCAGCCCGGTCAGCTGCTTATGCAGCCGCTCCCGGTCTTCGCGGTTGTTCCAGTACTGCTCAGCGAATTCGCCTCGGCCCGAGCCTTTCAGGTACATTTTATAATCCATCGGGTGGGTCTTATAGTAATCCTGATGCAAGGCCTCCGCCGGATAAAATGGAGCCGCAGGCAGAATCTCCGTCACAATCGGAGCTTTGAACCGCTTGCTTGCCTTCAGCACCTCCTTCGAAGCTTCCACCTTCTCCCGTTGCTCTTCGCTGTGCACGAAGATCGCCGTCCGGTAAGAATAGCCCCGATCCATAAATTGCCCGCCTTTATCGGTAGGATCTATGAGCTGCCAATATATCTCCAGCAGACGCTCATACGGGAATAGCTCAGGCTCATAGGTAATCTGCACTGCCTCAATATGCCCTGTCGTCTCCGTTCCCACTTCCTCATAAGTTGGATTAACTGTATGCCCGCCGGTATAGCCTGACACCACAGAAACAATGCCCGGCAGCTCGTCGAACGGCTTGACCATACACCAGAAACAGCCGCCGGCGAAGGTGGCGAGTTGTTGTACAGCTTTATCTCCATTCATCCAGAACAACTCCCTCCGAATTTAGTCCAGGCAATTCATCATCCGTCCATGCCGGAATTCCATTATATATGAATATCCTGCTTCTCCAAAGAAATCAGGGCCACCGGCAAGCAAACGAGGATAACAATAACCGGAATGAGCACCGCTTGAATGTAATCTCCCGCACCCGAAAGCAGGATCTGCTCCGAGTCGGCTACATACATCCCGGAAAATTTCATGATTTGCGTCATCAGGGAATGATCCGATACCCATTTCAAGAATGCCGAAGACGAATCCTTGAGATAACCTGTAAGAAGAAAATTACCGAAGATAAAGAAAAAGGTTGCCACCACGGCGGAAGCCGCTTTACGGATCAGCACCCCCAGCATCATGATTACGGCGCAATAAGCCGCCAAATACAAGACATTCAATCCGAAAGCCCTGAACGCCTGAATGGAATCCTCTCTTAAGCTTTCCATTCCGATAGGAGATCCGGTAACGAGCGCCGCAGCCAGATATAAGATGGAGAAGAGTCCGAAAAATTGCAGCAGCCACCAAAAAATCGCCAGCAGCTCCAGCATATATTTACCCATATAATACCCCGGCCGGCTCTGCCCCGAAGCGATTATATTCTGCACCGAACCGTATTCAAAACCTTCTGTAGAGAAAAAGCAGGCATGCATCGGGATAACCAGATATAGAAACAGGGAGAATGAACCGGCGAGCTTTAAGGGCTGCATGGGACTGCTTAATTCATATCCGCCATGGTTCCCGATGATCACAACCAGCAGAATGGATCCCAGCACAAAAACAGCATTGATGCTTTTGAACGCCAGATCTTTTCGCAAATAATAAATTTCAGCCTGCAAAAAATTCCTCATTGACCTTTGCCTCCAATCAGATCCATATAATAGTGTTCCAGATTAGGCGCGGACAGGTTGAACCCTTCAACCGGAATTCCCTGCTGCAGGAGAACCGTCATCAGCTGCTCTAAATCTGCGACTGCCTTAGGAATTTCAATGGCCCCGGCAGTATTGATGGAGATGTCCTCAAGCTGCAGCTTCTCCTTCAAAAAAGCCATAGCAGCAGCCGGATGAGGTGTTGAAATTGTAATCATTGACTGTGCCGATTGCAGTAATTCTCCGGCAGAGACTTCTTTGATCAGCCTACCCTGATGTATGAACCCGTATTTAGTTGCCAGCAGCTGAAGCTCACCCAGAATGTGGCTGGAGATCAATATCGTTACCCCCTGCTCATGCGCCAGCAGCTCCAGAATCCTCCGCATTTCCACAATCCCTACAGGGTCCAGCCCGTTGATGGGCTCGTCCAGCACAAGGAACTTCGGATGGTTAAGCAGCGCGATGGCAAGTCCGAGACGCTGGCGCATGCCGAGGGAATATTGCGAGGTTTTTTTGCTTCCGGTATCCGTTAATGCTACAGTCTGCAAAACCTCCCTGATTCTTGCTTTATCCTGAATGCCAAAGATCCGGCAATAAAAACCCAGGTTCTCCTCTGCGTTCATATGCGGATAAAGAGACGGCGTTTCAATCAGAAACCCAACCTGCCGCCTGGCATGGATGAGCTCCTGCTTTTCCCGCTGCCCGAACAGTGAAACTTCTCCGCTTGTCGGGTGTACAAGCCCGCCGATCACTTTCATCAGCGTACTTTTTCCGGCACCATTCTCCCCGACAAATCCGTAGATATCCCCCTCTTCAATGGTCATATTCAAATGCTGAAGCGCAAACGCGGAGCCATATTTTTTAGTCAGCCCTCTGGTTTCGAACACATGCGGTTTCAATCAGAACACTCCTTCATCTCGCAGATATGTCTACCCGGCAACCTTATCATGGGTAAGCGGTCCGGGTGCACAGTCTGCTATTTTTAGGCAGGTTATTGTCGTTTTTAAGGAGCATTTTCATAACATCTGGCCCGCTTTTCCCTGGAAATGTATAATAGAGCGATAAATACGGAACGGAGTGAAGGCATGATTCATATCGCCGTTTGTGACGACGATCTGCAGGCTGCAGGACAGATTGAGAACCTGATTTTAGATGCCCGGCACCAATGTTCGGAAGAGCTTGAGGTATCCCTCTATTACTCCGGGGAAAGTTTCGCCCAGGCTCTTCAGGCCGGAGAGCGCTTTGACCTTATTTTCATGGATATAGAAATGGGTGGAATGGATGGAATTACAGCAGGGCAAGTGCTGCGGGAAGATGACGGAAATGATCTTGTACAATTGATTTATATTTCCAGCCATGAGCAGTATCATCTGCAGCTGTTCGATGTGCGGCCGTCGGGTTTCATTAAGAAGCCGGTTGAACCGGAAGCATTCATACATAAGCTTATTCCCGCCTTGCAAAAGGCCATACGTACCCGCCAGCAGGGCAAAACCAACTTCCTGCCGGTACAGCAAAAAGGAAAGGAGCTGCTGATCCCTTTTCGGGACATCCTCTATTTGGAGAGCAGCATCAGACGGGTTTCCCTTATCACGAAGGACAGGGAGATCCAATATTACGGCATACTTAAGGATGAGGAGCGCAAGCTGCCCGGCGGTCATTTTGTGCGGATTCACCAATCTTATATTGTGAACTTTTTCTTTATTAAAGAAATCAGTGCGAAGAGGGTTACGCTAGTCAGCGGCAAGGAGCTGCCGGTCAGCGAGAAGCACAGCATATCCGTGAGGAAAGCCTACCTCAGCTTTAGGGGGACGCTCGTATGAATACCATGCTGCGGGAAGAGCTGCTGTATCTCATCACTTTTCCGCTGATTCCCGTAATCCTTCATTATTTCTTCAGCCGCAGCTTCACCTGCCGGATCAAGAGCAAACCTTACCTTGTCCTGATCTACGCTCTATATATGGCGTGTCATCTCGTGCTGCATCATATCCAGCTTCCGGACATGGTTCTGCTCACCGCAAATATTGTCTTGATCTTCTTGTTATCACTGCTCTACCGGGGGGATAACCTGTGGAGGGGGTATTGCGCCTTTTTTGTTATGGCTCTCATCTTTCTTGGCGAAGCCGTGATGCCGTTTGCGTATACGGATAGCGGATACATAGCAAACCTCTTTCTTTCCAAGCTGCTGGTATTGTCTCTCGTATACCTTTTGCTGCGAATCACCAAAGGGGAAGGACGCGGTAATTTGGCGGGATGGTACTGGAGTCTGCTGTTGGTCTGTCCTGTTCTGAGCGTTATTACTTTGGTCTCGCTGTCGGACAACTTCTTCTTCCAGGCGTATCCCAACCTGTTCCCCGTGGTACCTACCCTGCTGCTGGCAATCAACTGCCTGATTTTTGTGCTCAGCGACCATATCCTGTGCGTGCAGTCCGAGAGAAGCAAACGTCTGCTGCTGGAACAGCAGAACACCTACTATGTTAACCAATATCTGATGACCCGGGACAAGCAGGAGGAAGCCTTCAAATTTCAGCATGACTTCAAAAATATCCTGCTTGGCCTGCGCGCAGGGCTTGCCAAAGATGAGGAAACTTCCGTCCATGAACTGGACCGTCTGCTGGGCACGATTGGACAGCCTGCAGGGAGCTGCGATACCGGAAACCCGGTCATTGATGCGATGATCAGCTACAAGGAGCAGACCGCAGGCAGCTATGACACCCCCTTTCGCTTAGAGCTGAACATTCCGCCGCAGCTTGAGCTGGACACTACGGTGATCAGCGTCATTCTCGGCAATACGCTGGACAATGCAATTGAAGCCTGCCGGGAGACCCTTAATCAGGAGCGTTATGTCTTGATCCATATGCATTATCTGAATGACAGCTTGTTCATAAAAATTCAGAATCCGTATGCCCATGAAATCAGCACCAACCGTTATGGTGAAATCTCTTCGACCAAGACCGATACACGGTCGCATGGCATCGGACTGCGAAACATCCGGAAAACTGTGGAGGAATGGGGCGGCCTGCTGGATATTTCCTATGACAGCGGCCTGTTTCAAGTGGAGGTCGTTCTGTTCCATATCACAAGAAAGCTTGCCTCTTCTGGTTGAAGCCGCGGCAGAGCATTACCTTAACCGGAGCCAGCGGATATATCGGGCAGCATTTACTGAAGCAGTTAACGGACGAATATCATGTAATTGCATTATCCAAGACATGAGACTCTAAGAAAAACAGCCCGCAAGTGGAGTAGCGCTCCTGTGAGCTGTTCTCCATGTCTCCGGCGGAGAAGAGCTCCTCCTTCCCCATCCTGGTGAAGCTGGTCCGGCGTCTGCCGGTTATGGTGCTGCCGAAATGGAACGCGCACCCAGACCCATCCCATTGCCCTGTCAGACGTGCTGCTTGCTTTGAAGAGAAGTATAGGCAACCCCGCATTAGACCGCCTTGCGATTGATTTAGGCGGCTCTGACAGCATGACCTGCAAAGAGATGATGCAAAGAACTGCTAAAGTGATGCATAAGCAACTCACCCCCATAAAAGCCGGAAATACTGCACCAAGAGGAAACGGATACCGTCCTCAAAAGGACGGTATCCGTTTCAGCGAGAAATAGAAGGATAATTTATAGCGTGAAACATATAAATTCTTATCCTTAAAAAAACCACCTCCGGGTGGCTTATTTGTCTTTATTGCTGTCCCAAATGTCCTTATGCGTCCAACCTGCATGCACTAGAAGGAGCAGTGTGAGGATCATAACAAGCTCTCTGAAACTATTGGAAGTACTCTCTATGTTGTATCCAAAAACAATATTCAACCGGCCCCACATCAGATTGAGGCAGAGCAGCGCGACGGTAATGTAGGTCACCCATACACTGCGGAGGTACAAATTATAACTCCGCTGCGGGCCGCGTCCGATGAAATATTTACTGTAACGGATCACATAGGCGGTGAATATGAAAAATGCAATGGCTTCCAGTGTGATTATAGTTAAATCAATAATTTCCATGAAGGTCATCTCCTCTCTTGCCTAAGCCGGAACGGTGCAGGTCAATAAGGCTTTCGATATCATTCGATTCATAGGCTTCCTGGATTCTGCCTAGTTTTTCAATCTCCCGTTTTACACGACTGGGTTTGAGTTCACTCTTTCTGAATATATCGAGGAGCTTCACTTGTCGACGACCTCCTCACCATTGGTTTTATCGGTGCTCCCTCTTTCTATTAGAAGTTTGACGAGTGTACGATTGTATTGGTTCAGCTGTTTCTCGTTCTCCTCATCGCGTTTCTGATAGTTCTGAATGATCTTTTCCTTACTGGCTAACTGCCTAACGCTCCAGATTAATGCAATAGAGAGAAGGACATTGAGCACGACTGAACCGCTGTTGTCGTTGAAAAGGCCAGTCAATGCGTTCAAATCCATCATCATCCCCCCGTTCGTTGTTAGTCTGAGATTCCTGTTGTTTCCGGGTCTAAGCATTATCTGCTCAACCTGTCCAACCTTTCGGCACAAGACATACCATGCTTCGAGCCGGAAGATCGTATATTGTAATCTATTCTTTTTCTATGATTTTGATTGGGTAAAATAGTATTTTGTTAGAATCGCTCGCCTTCCACCTGAACTATTAAGCATTCCTGCTGCATCCGGACAACAAAAAAACGGGACCTGTGAAGGTTCCGTTTCTTTGGATAAATAAGGTTATGCGGACGTATTACATCATGCCGCCCATCAACAGAATAAACGTGCATTACGTGAAAACAGCGATATAACTGGTATTTTCGGTATTAAAGAGTGTGCCATTTTCGCAATATGTGCAGCATTATACCTACCTTTATGGGCTTTTTATGGGCAAATTATGGGCAAGTGGATTTGAGCCTCTAATATTAAGGAGGCTGATTATTATGAAATTAGAAGATGTAACCGTGGGAGTCCGTGTCCGAATCACGGAAGTTCACTGGCAAGGTCGTACCGGCATCGTGTTGGCAGTCGGCGCTAAAACTATCCTAATCGACATTGGAGAGCCGCTGCTGGTCAATGAGATGCCAGATGACCTGGAGCCGGCACCGGAGGATCTGCTACTGAAGGATGGGAAGAAGTAGATATCTAAACGCAAAAAAAATCCCCTGTTAGCCATTACGGCCAGCAGGGGCTTGCTTATTACAGATTTGCCCGTAAAGCCTCGCCAAGATCAGCAGTGTATCGAGTGAGCCTTAAGCTGATCTCAGTACGCATTACGTCACGAGTCATGTCAAAACGCTCCTGGTACCCACGAAAGTAGATTGTACTGTATGTGATGAAATCATCCTGAGTACCCTCCACGACTTTAATGTTCCGTTGCTTCAGCGCTTGCCGCAGCTGGTAAACATCCTGTACAACCCGTTTTTGTACATAACGGCCAGCCAATAGGTATGAATCTGCTGAGTACGTTATTCGAGTGCTGGATTTCCCGCATACTCTTGCTGACCATCGTATCTATGTAAGGGAGCAGTATTAAGTCCCTGACCATTTCCCTCTCGTCATTCGTGAGCATCTTTTCGCCAGTGTTCACGCTCATATCTATCGCCTCCTGGCTCTAGTATATGAGAACACTCGTTCTTTTATCCACAAGAAAAAAGCCCCAGCATTGGCAGAAGCTCCTCTATTTTGAAAGCTGAACACGAAATTCAAACCGTTCCCGAACGAACCGCGCACCAGCTATCTTAATTGATTCAGGCGTGTATCTCTCTACTATGCCACCATCGGGTCCGGATCTTCCCGGTAACCTGACAGACACCTTTGATTGGGCTAAGGCAGCAGTCAGGAAGTCTGTATCGCTCTCTAGGACTTTGTATGTAGTCCTCGAATAGTCCGCACTATAATAAAATCAAATGAAAACTCCGTATAAAACCCGCTGTAATTAGTTTGATAGATTAATCAATCACAAAGATTTTTCAAGTGATTGAATCATCTTCTACTGATTACAGCGGCCTTGGATATCATAGGACGATGGTATTTTCCATTTTTCGCATAACATTCGTTCATAGTCACGACAATATATTATAAAAACTCTTTTTTAAAAAAATCATTAGTTACCCTTTTTCAATCGCTGCGGTTCTTTAGGATCTAGTTGTGTCCAGTCTGATGCATCTCTGTCTGTGAAAATGTATTTTGTATTAGGGTCATCAGCAAATATTACATATACAGGGAATTTCGGCATAGAACTTAACTTAGCTTTAACACTCACTATATCAGATTCAGAGTATCCCTCTACAGTAATTAAATATGCTTTTAGGCTTTTTTCAAGTGAATTATATTTAAACTGGAGTGCTGCATAAATCCCAATTACGAGCAAAATGATAATTGATGCTGCGATAATCACAAATTTTCTAATTTTAAAACCACCTCCTGTAGTAATAGCTAGAAAACAAATAAAAAGCTTTCCATATACATCTTAACAATAAACCTAATATAACATTTTCTTCAAAGAAACTTAACTAAAAAATTCCCAAATAGAGTAATTATCACCCCCTGCAAAAAAAACAGGGGGTGCCTCGACTGTCTAAAAACACCTTAATTACTAACCTATTAAACAGCAGTAAATGAAGTCATATAAATTACGAAAGGTGAGTTTATAACCATTGATGGAGTAACAAATCCCCTAAGATCGGGGGTATTATTAACGTTCATCAAGTCTATTCCTTCACCATTATAAAATGCTTGCCAAACAAATTTAGAGCAATAATTAGGGGAAATGGTTCCTAGTTTTGAAAAAGGATCTATAGAGTATTCTTTAACATATTGGAAATTCCAAGTAGCCCATTTAGCAGCACTTACACCCATTCCATTTGTAGGCCGATAGACTTTTATTGTTTCTCCCGCACCATGCCTATTCATGTAACCCGTCATATTATCTACTGTTCCACCATTAACAGGTAATGTCACATGAACAACCTTGAAGTTTGAATTTACAATTCCTGTATGCCCTACTATTTGAGAACTTGACCCTAGAGTTTTTGTGGAATAAAGAATATCTCCAATCCGCATCTGAACGTTAGTACCCGGATATGTAGGACCGATTTCTGCAAATGGCAGAATTAACCCTTCGTCACTGTAAGTATTTGTTGTTACAGTAGCCTGATCAGCCTGATCAGTGATAAGACTTTCTTGAATATCAATCGTATTCGCGCTGGCATCAGTTAGTCCACCTGGCATGAAACCTACTATCACAAAAATAAATGATAAAATAAGAATACTTCGCAATAATATTTTTTTCATTTTCTTCCTCCTTATATTTTATAATATTAATTTTTGTACAAAATGGATATTTTTTCAATGAGTCTTCAGCCTTATATTTTCCTCTAAATTTCCATATATAGAAATAATACTGTTTTCTTTATTTTTTTGAAATACAATATATGAAATACCATCTTTAGCTTATTTACAAGGTTTGTGATTGGTTTGGTGTTTGAGTTTGTAATATATTAATTACTATTAGTGTTTTAGATTTATTAGTTACTCATCCCTGAACTACGAACAAACAGTCTGTTTTTCGACAAAAATTCACAATTCAATTGAGGGTTATTGAGGAAATATGTGGATTTTAGTTGAGGATATGAACTCTATATCACTCTTTGTTAAATACATATATAGTAAAATTCATCCAATTCTGATAAACTGACTATACTTATTGGAATGGAGGATGTAAAATGCTTGCCCAGCGTATTGGCTTGAGAGTAATAATGAGCGGATTGCTAGTGCTGTTTATCCTAACTGCATGTGGTAATAACCAGTCTAAGGTGGACGATGATAAATCCACTATAATGGCTGAAGTCGAATTTTTATTGAAAATGAAAACTCTTGATCAACCGAAAGACGAATCTTCAATTAAATTCATTCGTGATATGTCTGAGTTTTTAGAAAACGAAAATGAGAAGGAGTCGTTTCTTGAAATAGCTGACTTACTGGAACAAGAAGATTACGATCAAGTGGAAAAGATTTTCAAAGAATTAGGCGGAGAACTTATCGTTCCCTCTGCTACACCTTCTGAAGATGAAGTTTCATCAGCAAAAGCCGACCAAAAGTTTGCTTCTTTATCCCTCGAGGCTGCTGAACTTTACATCGACGCTACTGTAGATCTAAAAAAAAGACATTTTAACAGAGATTTCAGATTTGATTCGTAAAAACACAGTATTTATCCAAGAAGAAAATCAAGAAATGTTTAATAAACTAGCAAACTATATAGAAAATAATGAAAGAAGTTCTGCTGAATCGGCATTCACTGATCTTCAAGAAAAATACAAAGAATAAACAAAAAAAGCCCTACAGACCATCACGGCCTGCAGGGCTTTTCATAACTCTTGGGAATTTACTCCTTACTTTTTGGCAACAGTAAACGTCAGCCAAGCAAGCTCTGATGTTGTCAGCGTCTTATTGTCGATCTTGTTCAACCAAGCCGTATCCTTAATCGTACCTGCATCCAGTAGTGCCTTAACTTGAGCACGCAGTGTATTCCATTGATAGCTTGTTAATTCCAAAGTGTCGTCCTCCTTGATGGCCTTTGCGGCCTTAGTGAATAATTCCAGTTCCTCCTGGCGACGGCGTGCAAGCCCGGCCAGAAGCTGGATCCGAAACTGATTACCGAACTTCAGGAGTATAAGGAGCTGCAGGATATTCAGAAGTCATAAAAGTCATAAAATCCAGAATAATGAGGGTTTTGTGTTTGCCAAAACAAAGAAAAATGCAGGCTACCCAGAGTACATCAAAACAATTGAAAATCGGATGACCAGATTATTAAAACTCGCTGGATTGAACGAATCTCTGACTCCACACAGTTTGAGGCATACCCATGTATCCCTGTTGACGGAAGCTGGGGCTGAACTGCAAGAGATCATGGGCCGTCTTGGACACAGAGATGATGATACCACACGCTATGTGTACACTCATGTAACCAAGCCAAAAAAGAAAGAGGCCTCCCAGAGGTTTAGTAGCCTCATGGAAAGCCTCGACTCATAAAAATTTTTATGGGCAAATTATGGGCAAGCGCTCCAATTCACCCCGAAAGTCATTGATACTACAGGCTTTTTGGCCTGTATTACATCATGCCGCCCATACCGCCCATGCCGCCCATATCTGGCATTCCGCCGCCTTTTTCAGGCTCCGGTTTGTCAGCGATGACAGCTTCGGTGGTCAGGAACATTGCAGCTACGGATGCTGCATTTTGCAGCGCGTAACGAGTTACTTTGGCAGGGTCAACGATCCCTGCTTCGAACATGTTCACCCACTCATCGGTAGCAGCGTTGTAGCCGATGCCGATAGCTTCTTTTTTCAGACGGTCCACGATTACGGAACCTTCTTGACCAGCGTTTGCTGCGATTGTGCGGACAGGCTCTTCCAGAGCGCGCAGTACAATGTTCACGCCTGTTTTTTCGTCGCCTACTGCATTTACAGCAGCTACAGCAGCATATACGTTCACTAGAGCAGTACCCCCACCGGATACGATACCTTCTTCAACCGCAGCGCGGGTTGCGTTCAGGGCATCTTCGATGCGAAGCTTGCGTTCTTTAAGTTCTGTTTCAGTTGCAGCGCCTACTTTAACAACGGCTACGCCGCCGGCCAATTTAGCCAGACGCTCCTGCAGTTTTTCCTTGTCGAACTCGGAAGTGGTTTCTTCCAGCTGGGAACGGATTTGGCTTACGCGTGCATTGATGTCCGCTTTGTCGCCGCTTCCGTCTACGATTGTAGTATTTTCTTTGGTTACGCGCACTTGACGTGCGTTACCCAGTTGTTCGATAGAAGTGCTTTTCAGATCCAGTCCAAGCTTCTCGGTGATCACTTGGCCGCCAGTCAGGGCAGCGATGTCCTGCAGCATAGCTTCGCGGCGGTCGCCAAAGCCAGGAGCTTTAACAGCAACAGCGTTGAATGTTCCGCGCAGTTTGTTCACGATCAGCATCGCTTGTGCTTCGCCTTCGATATCTTCAGCGATGATTACAAGTGGACGCGCCTGTTGTACGATCTTCTCAAGCAGCGGAAGAATTTCTTGCGTGCTGCTGATTTTTTTGTCGGTGATCAGGATGTACGGGTTCTCCAAAACAGCTTCCATTTTGTCCGTATCAGTGATCATATAAGGGGAAATATAGCCGCGGTCGAACTGCATGCCTTCAACCACTTCAAGCTCAGTCAGGAATCCACGGGATTCTTCAACGGTGATTACGCCGTCTTTGCCGACTTTTTCCATAGCTTCAGCAATCAGTTGGCCCACTTCATCGTCAGCAGCGGAGATAGCAGCTACTTGAGCGATAGCCTGGGAATCTTCGATCGGTTTAGCAATATTCTTCAGTTCAGCAACAGCTGCTTTAACCGCTTTGTCGATCCCTTTGCGGATAACCATCGGGTTAGCGCCTGCAGTTACGTTCTTCAGGCCTTCACGGATCATGGCTTGTGCCAGAACAGTTGCAGTTGTAGTACCGTCACCAGCTACATCGTTGGTTTTGGTTGCAACTTCTTTAACGAGCTGCGCGCCCATGTTCTCGAATGCATCTTCAAGCTCGATTTCTTTGGCGATGGTAACACCGTCATTGGTGATCAGCGGGCTGCCGAATTTCTTCTCAAGCACCACGTTGCGGCCTTTAGGTCCGAGTGTAACTTTTACCGCATTTGCCAAAGCATCAACACCGCGCAACATCGAGCGGCGGGCGTCTTCACTGAATTTAATTTCTTTTGCCATTGTGTAATTAACCTCCTAAAAGTTATGTGAGCGTTACTTCTTGAATCGGTATCGTGCAAAACTGGCGTTTGAAAGCATCGCTTAGTTTTGTATAAGTAATTTAGCTATAACTTATGAACGGTCTTCTTAGTCAAGAATCGCGTGAATGTCGCTTTCTTTCATAATCAAATATTCTTTACCTTCGTATTTGATTTCAGTTCCGGCATATTTCGAGAAAATCACGCGGTCGCCTTCTTTAACTTCGAGTGGTACACGCACTCCGTCTTTCAATACACCGCTGCCTACAGCGATAATTTTACCCTCTTGCGGTTTCTCCTTAGAGGAGTCCGGAAGCACAATCCCGAAAGAAGTGGTTTCCTCTTGCTCGCTTGGTTCTACCAATACGCGTTCACCTAGTGGTTTGATCATGAAAAATAGCCTCCTTTGAAATTATGTTGTTTACCTTGAAAACATAGATAGGGTACCGTTGAATCCCAAGGATTCATGCGGCAGTTATGAAAATATCGTCTTAAGCGCAGCTTTTAAGCGCTAATCCCATATTTTCGAGCAGCATTAGCACTCAACCCTCTGTAGTGCTAACAACAATTTTTATGATACTCAACTTGAGGACGGATTTCAAGTCCTTTTACGTAAATTGTGATCTGTTTTTGGGAAAAATATGGTTTCGGAGGTTGTCCGACACATACTCTCTACATTCTATCCAGCAGAAAATAAAATATGCTGCGGATTGCCAGGGCAACGAACGTTTCTCCGCCATTTGGATGCCGGGCCTCGCCAATCTGCTGTTAGTATGCAGTTTCAATTGGATATGCACTAGTGTCCCGCTGGCAGAACCCAGCCCCAACTGCAGCAGCCGGCCACAGCCCCAGAGCAGCCCTGCGGGAGTCTTCTCCCTGCCGGGCCTACTCTTTCCTGACGTAGCGCGCCTCCCGCTCGTTGTCCATAGCCAGCTGCTTGCGGTAAACGAATGCAGACAGAAACACGCTGAACTCATACAGGACCAGCAAGGGAATCGTCACCAAAAAGTCCGAGATGAAATCGGGTGGTGTGATGACCACTGCGATGAAGACGAGCGCAAAATAGGCGTATCTCCGCATCTTACGCAGCCGCAGCGGGTTGAGAATTCTCAGCTTCGTCAGGAACATAACAAGCAGCGGCAGCTCAAAGAGCAGAGCCAGCGGAATCACCAGGCTGAACATAAAGCTGAAGTACTGTGCGATTCCGTAGGTTTCTTCCAGTCCCATGCTGCGGGTGATCGAGATGGTAAACGACAGCGCCATCGGAAATACAATGTAATAGGCAAAGGCAATGCCCAGCAGGAAAAGGATAAACACATAGGGCACATACCGCAAAGCCGCACTCCGCTCCACTTGCCGCAGCCCGGGACTGATGAAAGCCCACAGCTGATAGACGATAAAAGGCAGGGATACCGTTAGCGAAACTGCCATGGCAATCTTCATGTACATGCCAATGCCATCCCAGAAAGAGAAGGCATGCAGCACAAAACCCTGGGCATGATCCGCATGGATCAGGTATAAATAGATCGGTTTGGCGACGAACAGTCCGCCTATGAGACCCACTACAAAAACAATCAGCACGTAGATAATCCGCCTACGCAGTTCGGTGAGATGTTCAACAACCGACATTTCTTCCGGTTCCAGAGTCATGACAGACACCACCCAATTGACATATGTATAGCATGATTAATGGCAGAAAAAAAGGGCGTCTTCCCAGTCTGAAACAGAACTGAGAGAAACGCCCCCGCGTAATGGATGGTATTACTCCGGCAGGCGTCTGTCCTGCGGGAGTTCTGTTGCTAATATGTGCGGGGCCGGCGGAACAGGAGCCTCACTCTTCTTGGCCGGCTCAGGTTCGCTGATAATTTCACGCGCCCCGTCCTTAAATTCGCGGAAGGTCCGCCCGACTGCCCGGCCAAGCTCAGGAAGCTTGTTGGGGCCAAAGAGCAATAGCGCTAAGATGACCAGTAAAATAATTCCTGGAGCACCAATAGTATTTAGCATAGTCATTCCTCCTTGTCACTTTGTCCGTTCATGATATTGTTAACAATAAATTAATAATACCATAACTTATGTCACACATCCATCTGTTATCCGGAGTGATTCCTGTGACATTACTGGAATTGACAAGTTTATTGACGGTACTGGCCGGTTACCATGAGCAGTGCTTCAGGAAGCTGATCCATTATCGCTGCCAGATTCTCATGGACACCCTTCGGTGTACCCGGCAAATTAACGATCAGCGTTCTCCCGCGAATGCCGCAAATGCCGCGGAACAGCATAACCGCGCGGTTCTTCTGCATGACGGTACTGCGCATGGCCTCAGAGAGGCCGGGCACCTCCCGCTCAATCACACGCCGTGTAGCTTCCGGCGTAACATCACGAATCGCCAGATCAGTCCCTCCGGTAGTCAGCACCAGATCTGCCTGAAAATAATCCGTAAGTTCAATCAAAGCAGCAATGATCTCATCCTGCTCATCCGGCACGATACGGTACTCTATAATCTCACCGCCAAGCTCCTCTTCCACCAGCTCCCGAATAACCTGGGCGCTCGTGTCTTCCCGTTCGCCCCTGGCCCCTTTATCGCTGGCCGTCAGGATTGCTGTTTTCCACGCCATAGGTTGTCCCTCCCTCTCTATGTATTATGTATGGAAGGCCTGCAATGTGCTGCCTTCTCGCGCTTTCCGCCAAGAAGAACGGCTGCGCCGCCCTTTTTAGCAAATGCTTACGCCTGCGGGTGATACTGTGAATGTCACTCAGGTATCTGCTACTGAGCTAAGCCTATTGCCACTGCTATGCTTCCAGCGCGTAATCTCCGTTTTTCCCGCCGCTCTTGGATACCAGCATCGTCGGACCGATAATCATGTCCTTTTGCAGCGCCTTGCACATGTCATATACAGTCAGCGCCGCCGCAGAAACCGCAGTCAGCGCCTCCATCTCCACTCCGGTCTTTCCGGTCGTCTTGACGGTTGCTTCTATATAGAGTTCATCTTCGCTGTTATCCGAGAAGCTGATATCAACACCGGTAAGCGGCAGCGGGTGGCACATGGGTATCCAGCTGGAGGTGTTCTTCGCGGCCATAATTCCGGCAACCTGGGCAACAGCCATAACATCGCCTTTGCCGATCTTGCCCGCTTTAATGGCCGCAAGCGTGTTCGGGTCCATCTGCACCTTGCTCCGCGCGACAGCTGTCCGCTTGCTAATTTCCTTGTCGCTGACATCCACCATGCGCGCTCTGCCCTGCTCATTGAAATGGGTTAACTCCACAGCTCTCTCTCCTTCCGGCAATGAATAATGCCGTCTTCCGTAATCAGCATGTCCATATAGGCATCATGGTCATCCATCGGCACTTCCTGCACCAGCTGCAGTCCGTACGCCAGTCCGGCCCATACCGGCGGTCTGGCGGTTTCCGGAAGCTCCGCTTCCCAGGCTGCCCGCAAGCGGTCATAGTAGCCGCGCCCGTAACCGAGCCGTCCGCCCCGAGAGTCGAAGGCCAGCCCCGGCACGAATACCACATCCGGCACTCCCTCAGGGCACTGGAGCTCTATAGCGCCGGTAATCGGCTCTTGAATCCCGTAAGCTCCCGGCGCCAAATCCTCCCAGGAAGCTACCGCATGCAGGCTCATCCTTCCGCTGGCCTGAATTACCCGGGGCAGCAATACCTTACGCGCTTGCGCCCAAGCCGCGGTGATAAGCGGACGTGTATCCAGCTCCGAGCGGAACGAAACATAGGCCATGAATGAAGATGCTCCTTCCTGCCGGAGCCATTCTGATGCATGACTGCAGGCCAGAGAAGACCAGGACGTCCTCTGATCCAAGGACAGACTGTCACGGAGGGCGGCTTTCTCCGCGCGAAGCTCCCGCTTCCACTCAGCTAGCGGGAGCTTTTGGCCCGTCATAGGCAGCACCCTCCTCTTGTCCATATACCTAGCTTATCATAGTTTGTAAACTCAGTTTACCACTCTTCTCCCCGGTTCGCCAAGGTAGCTTGAATCACGTTGTTATACGAATCAATGCCTAACTATTTTTCGCCTCAGTACCCGGATTTACCCCTTGGACGCTGGGGTGCACCTCTCGCGCCGCAAACGCTTTTCATGTAAACTATAGAAATAAGTATGTAATATGGCCGAAGCGTTCAAAGCCGAGGCGAAATAAGCAAGGGCGGAGGTTTCATCGGTATGCTTCTTCAAGCGACAGGAATTACGAAATCATATGGGATACAAAGCGTGCTGGACGGCATAAGTCTGCAAGTAAACGAGAAGGAAAGAGTGGGGCTCGTCGGCGTCAATGGCGCGGGCAAATCCACCTTTCTGCAGATTCTCGCGGGCGAGATGTCTTTTGACAGCGGGCAAATTCATAAATCCAAGGAAACTACAATCGGCTACCTGGCCCAGAACAGCGGCCTACAGTCGGACAAGACCATTCAGGAGGAAATGCTGGCTGTCTTTGCTCCGCTGATTGAAGCGGAAGCCGAACTTCGGCAGCTGGAAGCCAGTATCGCCGATCCCCGGCTCGCGGAGGATCCCAAGCGGTATGAGGACCTGCTGGAACGGTATGCCAAACGCTCGGATTGGTTCAAGGACCACGGCGGATATGAGATGAATACGCGGATTCGCAGCGTGCTTCATGGTATGGGCTTCGGTGAATTTGCACCGGAGACACCTATCGCGACGCTAAGCGGAGGGCAGAAGACGCGGCTGGCACTGGCCCGCATCCTGCTTCAGGCTCCCGATCTGCTCATGCTGGATGAGCCGACCAACCATCTGGATATCGAGACGCTCACCTGGCTGGAGGATTACCTGCGCGGCTATGCCGGCGGCATCCTGGTCGTCTCCCATGACCGGTATTTCCTCGACCGGCTGGTCACGACCATCGTTGAAATTGAACGGCATCAGTCCCGGAGATACACCGGAAACTACAGCCGCTACATGGAGCTGAAAGCTGCGGAGTATGAAATCCGCATGAAGCAATATGAGAAGCAGCAGGATGAAATTTCGCGGATGGAGGATTTCGTGCAGCGTAATATCGTGCGCGCCTCCACCACCAAGCGTGCGCAGAGCCGCCGCAAAGCACTCGATAAAATGGACCGCCTCGACAAACCGCTGGGTGATCTCAAGAAGGCCAGCTTCTCCTTCGAGCCTGATTTCATGTCGGGCAAAGAGGTGCTGCAGCTCCGTGACGTCGCTGTGGCCTTCAGCGAAAAATCAGCACCGCTGTTTCAGCACGCTTCCTTCGAGCTGCGGCGCGGCGAAACTGCGGCGCTGATTGGCCCGAACGGGATCGGCAAATCCACGCTGCTGCAGTGCTTGACCGGCACGCGCGAACCTTCGGCCGGAACGGTCAACTGGGGAACAAAAGTGAAAATCGCGTACTACGACCAGGAACAGACCCGGCTGAATCCGCGCAATACGGTGCTGGAAGAGTTATGGAGCGAGTACCCGATGCTGGAAGAAGCGCGAATCCGCACTATCCTCGGCAACTTCCTGTTCAGCGGCGAGGATGTCCTGAAGAAAGTCGCTGCCCTCAGCGGCGGCGAAAAAGCACGGGTAGCACTCTCCAAGCTCATGCTGCGCGGTGCGAACATGCTCATTCTCGATGAGCCGACCAACCATTTGGATCTGGTGAGCCGTGAAGTACTGGAATCGGCGCTAATCGATTTCGAGGGAACGCTGCTTTTTATCTCCCATGACCGTTATTTTCTTAATAAAATGGCCGAGCGCGTTCTGGAGCTTCACCCCGGCGGCATCGACCAATATCTCGGAAATTATGACGACTATGTCGAGAAGAAAAAGGAGCTTGAAGACATCGCACTGGAGGAAGCAGAACTTGCCTCTGCCAAAGCGTCCCGGAATGCTGACATCGAAGCTTCAGCAGCGGAAAAAGGCACCGCTTCTTCCTATGAAGCCGACAAACAGGCCAAACGCGAGGAACGCAACCGCCAGCGGCGGATTTCCGAGCTGGAAGAGAACATTGCCCGGCTTGAGGAAGACATCGCCCGTATCGAAAATGAAATGACCAAACCTGAAGTTTATCAGGACTATATGGCGCTTCAAGAACATGAAAGCGACCTGAAGAGCAAGAAAGCGAATCTTACAGAATTATTTAGCGAATGGGAAAACCTTGCTGACGAATAATGTAAATGCGTTAAATAAATATTTTTTAAGTGTTTCTGATTTGTTCAAAAATACTTATCCACAAGCTCATCCACAGATTTCGTGTATAACTCACGCTTCAAAAAGGCCCTTGGGGCCTTTTTTTAGGCGTAAAATCGCTATTTTCGTTGTCAAGGACTTTTTATCCACCGAATTATCCACATTATCCACAATTTCCACAAGAAATGTCCTCTGGAGAAATCAGCATTTCGAGGCTTCAAAAAAAGGGCGTTATTGCTGATTTTACACGGTTTTTACACAACTCAGACAGAATATGTGGATAACGTTGTCCACATCTTGACAAAAGATGCATTCGCTAATTTTCTACCTTTTTCGTCAAAAAAAGTAGAGGTGCTCCAGCAGTAATAAAGCCCTCATCCTGCTGTGCACAGGATGAGGGCTTTTCCATGTACTCCTCAGCCAGAAAACTCAACGGCCTGAGGAGGATTCTTCGCGCTTCTTTAGGATTCCGCGGCCTGAAATTCCGCTGCCACCGGATCAGCCTCTTCCCCGGCAGACAGCAGCGCCGAATTGCATGCAGCAATGTAGGCAATCCCCGCTGCCATTACAATATCCTGATGGATCGCTGTCCCCCGGAATTTGCAGCCTGCCCATTCCACCATTACAGCAGCCTCAGCCTGAGCATTCTCACCGCTGCCGAGCGAATGCAGCTCCAGACCGTCAAAGCGGATCTCTTCAGTGATGCCTTGGGCGATCGCTGCAATGACTGCCTCCAGCGGACCGTTGCCGGTGCTGGTATGCGAGGTCTCCTTGCCGCTTTTCAGGTGATGCACCGTAACGGCAGCTACACGGCGCGGCGCACTGCCGGCCAGCACCTGAACCTCGCCCAGCCCGTAGACCTGCGCCTGCTGCCCTGTTGTGCTGCTGACCATCCGCAGCAGTTCGTCGTCGCTGACAGCCTTTTGACGGTCAGCGGTCTCCTTGAACGATTCGTAGAGCGTATCAAGCTCTGCCGAATCCAGGGCAATACCGTACTTCGCTGCCCGGTCCTTCAGCGCATGTCTGCCGGAATGCTTACCCAGAATGATCATGCTGCGCGGAATGCCCAGCCGTTCAGGGTCCATGATCTCATAGGTGCTGCGGTCCTTCAGCAGGCCGTCCTGATGAATCCCCGATTCATGCTGGAAGGCGTTTCTGCCGACAACCGGCTTGTTGTAGGCAATCGGAAAATGCATCGCCCCGCTGATGATCCGCGAAGTATCGTACAGCTTTTCGAGGACGATTCCCGTCTCTGCGCCAAGGACGTCCCCACGGGTTTCCAGAGCCATAACCAACTCCTCCAATGCACAGTTGCCTGTACGTTCACCGACGCCGTTGACCGTGACCTCGATTTGGGTCGCACCGCCCGCAATCGCTGCCAGGCTGTTCGCTACAGCAAGGCCTAAATCGTTGTGGCAATGGGCACTGTAGCTCACGTTCCCGCCGCCTCTGGCACCCAGCCGCACCCGGCGGAACATCTCTCCGTATTCCTGCGGCAGCGCATAGCCGACTGTATCCGGAAGATTAATAATAGTCGCCCCCTCTTCAATGACCGCTTCCACCATCTCGATCAGATCATCGATCCCCGTCCGGGCGGCATCCATGGCGGTAAATTCCACGACATCGCAGAACTGGCGGGCATAGGCTGTCATTTCGCGGGCGGCAGCAACCACCTCGGGTCTGCTTTTACGCAGCTGATGGCGCAGGTGAATGTCGGAAGAGGAGATGAACAGGTGAATCCGCCGGCGCTGCGCGTCCCGGGTTGCCCGGACTGCGGCATCAATGTCACCTTTGACCGCGCGGGCGAAGCCGCAAATCTCTACGCCCTCCACCTTGCGGGAAATCGTCTCCACCGCTGCAAAATCACCCGGACTCGAGACCGGGAAACCCGGCTCCAGCACATCGACACCCAGTTCAGCGAGCTTGTAGGCCAATATTATCTTTTGCTCGGGAGTCAGGCTCGCACCGGGGGCCTGCTCACCGTCTCGCAGCGTCGTGTCAAAAATCTGTATACGTTTCTTCACCGGAATAATCATGGAATAACCTCCTGAAAGTGGGTTGATTTGATTGACCGCATCCCCTTAGTGTGAGTATGCATTTTGCTGAGTTGGTCAGCGTGGTGGTCTGAGCTTTTGTATTACATTTTGGATTACATTTTTGGTTTACCGATTGTATTACAGTTTGTATTACAGTCTGTCTAACATATTGTCATCCTGTCTGTCTCACACTTTGTCTTCCAGTTAGGTCTTACGTGTTCTTCCCTGGCACTTCTTGTGCAGAACCGCACGTCGACTTGCGGCTCTGCTGATTTCCCGCCCACTGCTGCCGGCAGCAAGTAGAGAGTGTGCCTCCCGCAGCATGCGGAAAGCCGTCACTCTCAAACGCCGTTACCGGAGGTGTCCGGTACCCCCGTTCACCTCCTGAACAACGCAAAAACCCGCCGTCTCAATAAAGAGACGGCGGGTCACCCCTCCGCGGTACCACTCTTTTTGACGCATAGGCTCCTGGCAATGCCAAGCCCAGCTGCGTCCAGCTCTTCCCCATGTATCGTACCGGTTCCATAAGGAACCAACCGCGATACATGAAGGTCCGTTAACGGGGACAACCGTTGCGGCGTACCTCAAGCCTTTCCGCCGCTCCGCTCCCGGGCGAGATTCAATGTTTTCCGGTGACTGCGTTGCACCACCCCGCAGCTCTCTGTTCACCTTCGTCATCTACTGCTCCCGTTCATTGCGTGTATTGATATTGATTTTGACCTCTGCATCCCTGAAAATCCATACAAAAAAGCCTGCCATCTCATTCAAGAGACGACAGGCTGTTAACCTTCGCGGTACCACTCTTGTTGATATCACGGATCAGCCAAACCTCTGCCATCCTAAGATATCCACTTTACAGCCAAGTAAGATCATCCGGCCTCATAATAATTCCGCCTGTCTTACCCGACCACCCTCTCACGGAGGTAACCCGTAACGGTGTACGAAAGGTACGGCAATCCTCCACGCCGTTCAACGCTCCTGTGAACAGGAGGCCCCTGCTTCCACCGCTCCGCTCCCGGACGAGTTCAGGGCTCCTTCGACTGCGTCGCACCTGCCCGCAGCTCTCTTATCCCGGAGTTTCCTTACTGCTTCCATTCATCGCGTTTGTTTCGTTTAATTGCCCTTGATTATACCCGCGCCTCCAGAGGCTGTCAATAGGCGGCTACCGACCACTTCTCCAGCGACAAGCCGGGATCGGCCACCATGTCCAGCGGTGTGTCTCCGTCATGCATCCACTTGATATAGGCCGCTGCGCCGATCATCGCTGCATTGTCGGTGCAGTACACTGGCGGCGGGATGATCAGTTCAATCTTTTCCCTGTCACAACGGGCAATCAGCGCTTCACGCAAGCCCTTGTTCGCGGCAACCCCGCCGCACAGAAGGAGCTGTTTGGCCTCGCAGGCTTTTACGGCACGGACGGCTTTCTCTACGAGCACCTCGACAACCGACTCCTGAAAACCGCGGGCGATGCCGGCAACATCCGGTGTGAGCCCCTTCATCTTGCTCTGGTTGACTACATTCAGCACAGCCGACTTCAGACCGCTGAAGCTGAAATCATAGGAATCCGGCTCCAGCCAGACCCGCGGCAGCGGCACAGCTTCCTCCGCCTCCCGGGCCAGCCGGTCTACATGGGGGCCGCCGGGATAAGGAAAACCAAGGGCCCGCGCCACTTTGTCATAAGCCTCGCCTACTGCATCGTCACGGGTGCGTCCAATGATCCGGAATTCCCCTTCCCGTTCCATATTCACGAGTTCAGTGTGTCCCCCGGACACTACAAGAGTCATGCAGGGATATTGCAATTCCTTGACCAGCCGGTTGGCATAAATATGCCCGGCAATATGATGCGTGCCGATCAGCGGCTTGCCCCAGGCCAGCGCAAGACTCTTGGCCGCAACTACGCCAACCAGCAGCGCGCCGACCAGCCCAGGACCCTGCGTTACGGCAACTGCGGTCAGCTGTTGCGGCTCAACACCCGCCGCTGTCAGCGCTTCTTCGATCACCAGCGTGATAACCTCGACATGCTTGCGTGAAGCCACCTCAGGAACTACACCACCAAACGCACGGTGCGTCTCAATCTGGCTTGAAATGATATTCGACAGCACCTCGCTGCCGTCCTTGATGACCGCGACCGATGTCTCGTCACAGCTGGTTTCAATAGCTAATATAAGTACAGGCTGAGCTCCGCCCGTTTCTGTCTTCATTTCAGATCCACGCTTCCTTCCATCATTCCATGCTCCTCGTACTCCGGCAGATCCGCCCACATAATAAGCGCATCCTCACGGTTGTCTGAATAGTAGCCCTTGCGGGTACCCGCGGGCCGGAAGCCTTTTTTCCGATATAAATTCTGGGCTACCTCGTTGGAGACCCGTACCTCCAGCGTAATCGACTTCATGCCTAAATAAGCGGCTGTCTTCATCAGTTCATCCAGCAGCCTATCCCCCCATTTTCGTCCCCGGTAGGCCTCGAGCAGGGCGATGTTCGTCACATGGGCCTCGTCCACAATTGCCCACATTCCGGCGTATCCAATAATATGGCTCTCCAGCTCCATAACCATATATTTAGCGAAATGATTATGCGTCAGCTCGTTGCGGAACGCTTCCTCGGTCCATGGCATAGTGAAGGCTTCCCGCTCAATTATAAGAATTTCGGGAATATCCTCCAGCTTCATCAGGCGGAAAATAAGCTCGCTCTCCGGGTCTCTAATTGGCTCCGATTCCGTCATCTTTTGTTCAGGCTCCCTTCACTGCTCCGGCGCAGATTCGCTTCCGCTTCGGAAAGCTGGGTATAGTTCGGGATTAACCCGTGAATATCGTCACTCCCCGCCAGCAGCCGTTCCTCACCAAGGAAGCCTGTCCAGCGGCCCTCCAGCTCATAAGGCACGGCCCGCACACAACCTTCTTCCATCAATGTACGAAGGCTGTCCTCGCTGCCGTGCAGCTCGGTCTCCCCGACAAACCACAGGATACGGGGTTTTACACCCTCTGCTGCTGCCTGCTTAAGCCGTTCTTCCAGCTGCAGCACCCAATCTGCCATAAGGCGGATCGCATCGGGCTCAAGCCGCCGCGGGGCCTCATCGCCACTTGCGGCAAACAACGCTGTATAGGCTTGACCCCGGCGCGCGTCGAGCAGCGGAATAATCCAGTCCGGGCCGTTCCCGGCCTTCTCCGGCACCTGTCCTTCGGCTTCCGGGTGCTGCTGTGCAAGAGCGGCGCCAAAGCCGCCCCAGGCCAGTGCATGCAGGCTCGACACACCTGCTACCGGAACCTTCCAGGCCCAGGCCAGCGTCTTCGCTGCTGTAACCGCAATGCGGGTTCCCGTATACGAACCGGGCCCGACTCCGACGGAGACTCCAGCCAGCATACCGGGGGTAGTCCCCGAGGCCTGCAAAGCCTCCTGAATAATCGGCAGCAGATGAACCGAATGGTTCCGCTCCCCGGATGCATTGATTTCATGCAAAAGCCTGCCGTCTCCCGTTATGGCCACACCCAGGACAGCCGTTGATGTATCCAGCGACAAAAACCGCTTGCGCGGCTCTTTATTTTCATTCGTCATCTTTCTTTACCCCACTTCTGGATCAGAGCCCGGCAGACCTCGCCGTAAGGCTCTCCGATTCCGGTAACCGTGATCAGTCGTTCGTCCGGCCCGGCTGTTTCCATGTATATATGCAGATGCCCCGGCGGCATCAACTCTTGTATAATACTGCTCCATTCCACCAGGCAAATGCCCCGCCCGTAAAAATATTCATCCAGCCCCAGCTCGTCCGCTTCCTGAAGCGAAATCCGGTATACATCCATATGATACAGCGGCAATCTGCCTTCATATTCTTTAATAATTGTAAAAGTAGGACTGTTTACAATCCCCTGTACGCCCAAATGGCGGGCATACCTCTGCGAGAATGCCGTTTTGCCCGCACCCAAATCGCCGTCCAGGCCGATAACCATCCCCGCCGTTGAAGCAGCAGCGACAGCGGCAGCGAGCAGCTCCGTATCCTGCAAGCTGTAAGAACGGTAAGTAAACACCGTTTCAACATTATTGTCCAAGCTGCAACTACCACCTTTTAGAATATACCTTGCCGGTAACAATACTCTTAATTATATCGGTATGGTACTGCTACCGCAACAACCCGATCTACTCCTGTCCCTCGGCAGCAAAGCCCCCGTTGCCGGTCTTTCTTATGCTGCAAGTGCAGTTATCCTTTCCCGGGCGCAGGGAGAGCAGGTTATGCGAGTCCACTTATTCTAACGGTTTCATAATCCGAATGCAGCGACAATTGGCAAATACAAAAAACCGACTGAACAGGGGGTATCCCTTCAATCGGTTAGGTTCATTGCCTGCCATTAATTCTAACTTCCCTGCTCCTCCAGCCGTTCCACACCGACGGTATGCGTATTGGTCGGCCGAGAGCCGACCTGCACCGTAGCCATGCCATTATCCGCATCAACATGCTCAATCCATACCGGCTCTCCATCCAAATGTACGGAGATCATTTCTTTGGAGGCATAAATAGCCTTCGCCCGCTGTACATCCATTTTTTTGGCTCCTTAAAGTTTTGTAAGCATATGCTCCATTGTTTTAGCTTCGACAAAACTAGCTTCGGAAGCTTGTACTTAAGTTTTGTGAGCAGATGCCCCATTGATTTACCTTCGTACAGAACTAGCTTCGGGAAGCTTGCTCTTTATTTTTGTAAATATACGCTTTTTTGCACACTGGCTTGGCTCCATTCCTTCACAACATCACACTAAGGTCAATGTTCCTCTGTCTCCTCCTCGGCAGTAGGCGGTTCACCAATCGTCGCCACGGCATCGAGGTGCTCTGACTCATCACTTAACCCATTGTCATCCCGTACCGCAATAATGTTCTCCCAATCCACGACCTCTGCCGGAATATCCTGCTCCGATAAGCTGTCGATCCATTCATTCGGTCCACGCCCCATATAGTACCTCCTCTGCCTTCCTGATTCTTTTTTCATCCTTCAAGGTTTGCCTAATTCACTGTTCTCCGTGTACTTCATTGTGCTTCCATTTCCCAGTCTTCTACCGCAAGCTGATGCAAAATGACGCTGCTCGTCCATGGGGACCTGATTTTATTTTTTCCCATGGTTCGCAAAAAATGCATCCGGCTAGAAAAAGCCCCGCCGCCCCATACTAAGCCAAAGCACTTATTATCAGGAGGCGATATCCATGCATACCGTTTGGAAAGGAGCCATCAGCTTCGGCCTTGTACATGTTCCGGTCAAAATGTTCTCCGCCACGGAGGATAAGGACATTTCCCTGCGTTATATCCACAAGGAATGCGGCAGTCCGCTGTCATACGTGCGCAAATGTCCCGTGTGTGACAAGGAAGTAGCCTGGGAAGAAATCGGCAAAGGCTATGAGTATGAGAAGGGAAAGTTTGTCCTCTTCGACAAAGAGGACCTGGATCAGCTTACCGAGGAGAGCAGCAAAAGCATCACCATTCTAGACTTTGTGGATTTAACGGAGATAGATCCGATTTATTTTCAAAAGACCTATTATCTTTCTCCCGATCAGGCCGGGATGAATGCCTACCGGCTGCTCATGGAAGCTATGCGCCAGACCGGAAAGATAGGCATTGCCAAAATTTCCATCCGCTCCAAAAGCAGTCTCGCCGCCATCCGTGTCTTGTCGGACTGCCTGGCGATTGAAACCATCTATTATCCCGATGAGGTGCGGCCCGTCTCCCAGGTTCCAGGCCTGCCGGAAGCCGGAATGGTCAATGACAAGGAGCTGGATATGGCCAAACTGCTCATCTCCCAGCTGTCCACACCCTTCGAGCCGGCAAAATATACCGATGATTACCGCCAGCGGATGCTGGATCTGATCTCACATAAAATTGCCGGTGAAGAGTTCCATATTGCTCCGGCGCGGCAGGAGAGCAATGTAATCGACCTGATGGCCGCGCTGCAGGCCAGCATCGAAGCAGTCCAGCATATCCCGTCGGACCCCGGGCCCTCCCCGTCCGGTTCTGCTGCCAAACCGCAAACAGCCGCTGCCAGGAAAAAAACCGCCAAGGCCACAGCCTCCGCTCCCGCAGCCGCTGTGCTTAACGAAGCAACCGGCCCGATTCCGGTTATTTCACCCAAGCCGAAACGCCGTACCGCCAAGAGCAAAGATACGGTTTCCTAAGCTTTGCACGGGTTGAAGCCTAAGCGCTTTTCCCGCTTATATTCCCTTTAGGAGGGGTTGCTATGAAGCTGCAGCCTGTCATTCCATTTGAGCCTGTACTGGCCGCACAGCTTCCGTCCGGCAGCGAGTGGATCGCACAAATCAAATGGGACGGTGTACGCATGCTTTCTTATTACGATGGCAGCCATGCCGAGCTCATTAACCGCCGGGGCAACCGCCGCACGCCACAGTATCCCGAGCTGGCCGAGCCCCGCAGCTATTGCCGGGCCGGCTCTTTTATCCTTGACGGAGAAGTCATTGCGCTCAGTGGCGGCAAACCTTCCTTCCATGAGGTCATGCGCCGCGACAGCCTGAAGAATGAAGCGGCCATCCGGGCGGTTAGACCGCAGGTTCCTGTTCTATATATGGTGTTTGACATCCTGTATTGCAACGGACTATGGCTGCTCGATCAGCCCTTATCCCGGAGGCAG
Source organism: Paenibacillus sp. FSL L8-0340 (assembly GCF_038593145.1). Taxonomy (NCBI): domain Bacteria; kingdom Bacillati; phylum Bacillota; class Bacilli; order Caryophanales; family Paenibacillaceae; genus Paenibacillus; species Paenibacillus sp. FSL L8-0340. Next base: position 1,214,356 of record NZ_CP151967.1, on the reverse strand, counting down.
CAGTACTTAAATGAAATGCTGCTGCCCCATCCCCATGTCCAGAATGTGCCGAGTTATGCCAATCCGGCGGAGCTGTTCTCCGCAGCCCAAAGCGGCAGTCTGGAAGGCATCGTATGCAAGGACGTGAATAGTACTTACGCGCCGGGAGGGAAGGACAAACGCTGGCAGAAGCGGAAAATCATCTCCGATGTAACTGCCGTCGCCGGCGGGGTAACCTTTCGTGACGGGATTGTAAATGCGCTGCTTTTCGGCCTGTACGACAACGAAGGCAAGCTGCATTACATCGGTCATGCCGGTGCGGGCAGAATGACGGCAGCGGATTGGCGGAACGTGACTGCGGAAGCCCACCGCCTCACCGTACCGAAGATGCCTTTTGCAGCCCTGCCCCAGCGCAGCAAGGATGCGGTATGGATCAAGCCCGAGCTGGTCTTCAAGCTTCATTTTCTGGAATGGAACAGCTCAGGTACCTTTCGCCAGCCGGTCATTCAAGCACAAGTAGATCTGCCGCCGCAGTCTTGCCGGATTGAGCAGAAGGAGTAATTAGAAACAAGGGATTAAGCGCAAAAAGTGTGTGCTGCAGTTATGTACGAGGACGGGAAGGGAGGAGATCCGGCATGCCGGCAACAATCAAAGGCTCCATTACTATAGCCGGACAAGAAATTACGATAACGAACCCCGATAAACCATTATGGCCCGAAGCAGGGATTACCAAACGCATCTATCTGGAAAAGCTTGCCGCACTCTCGCCGTATTTGCTGCGCTATTGCCGGGACCGGCTGCTGACGGTAATCCGTTACCCCCACGGTATTTCCGGCACGTCTTTTTATCAAAAAAACGCCCCGGACCCCCTGCCGGACTTTGTCCGAACAGCGGTACAGGACAAAATCAACTATATCGTACTTCAGGGCTTGCCGGAGCTGCTCTGGCTGGGCAATCTGGCTGCACTGGAGTTTCACCCTTCCCTGCACTATGCGGGAAGCGGGCTTCCCTGTGAATGGATGATTGATCTTGATCCCTCCCTTGAGGTGGAGCCGCGGATCATGGAAGCGGCCGCCACTGTCGGTGAAGTATTGAAATCACTGGGACTGGCTTCCGTTCCGAAGACTTCGGGGGCCACAGGTGTGCAGATCATCATTCCTATTCGGCCCGGTGTTACTTTTGATGACTTGCGCAAGATCGGGCATTTTGTGGGACGTTATGTCACCGAGAAACGTCCTGATTTGTTCACTCTGGAGCGGCTGAAGAAACACCGCGGAGACAAAATTTACTTTGATTATCTTCAGCATTACGGAGGTAAAACCCTTGCCGCTCCTTATACACCTCGTGCCAGACCGCTGGCCACCGTCTCTACTCCCCTCTTATGGGAAGAGGTGCAGCGCAATGTCTCCCCTGCAGATTTTCATCTGCTGAATATTGAGGAACGCCTCAGCCGCATGGGCGATTTAATTGTTAGCGTACCGCCTCAGCCGGTAGAGAACATTATCTCCCGGCTCCCTTGATTCTGAAGCAGCAATAAGCCCGCAACTGCCTTTTCAGGCTGCGGGCTTATCTGGCGTCCAGTTTTTGGACGGAAGGTTATATATGAGAATACGGCGCTGCCAAACGCAAGCCACCCTATTGATTACTCTGACTTTCGTAAATATACCTTCCTTCGGATAGCGCTCAGGTTGTGAGAATCGCTAGTGGATTGATTTTTTCTTAAAGCGGCCGCCTTTAACATCATGGATATTGCCAATTGCGATAAAGGCATCGGAATCCCAATCCTCAACAATCGACTTCATTTTGGCTTCTTCCAAACGGGTAATTACCACAAAGATCACTTTCTTGTTCTCACCGGAGAAACCGCCTTCCCCATCGAGATAGGTAACGCCGCGTCCCAGACGCTCGGTCAGCGCTTCGCCGATATCACGGAATTTATCGCTGATAATCCATACCGACTTGGATTGATCAAGCCCCTCAAGCGTAATATCAATCAGCTTAAACGCAATATAGTAAGCAATTAGAGAAAACATCGCATTATTCCAGCCAAACACAAAACCTGCGCTCGAAAGAATAAACAGGTTGAAAAACATAACTACCTCACCTACGGAAAACGGCAGCTTCTTAGACAAAAGAATGGCGACAATTTCTGTACCATCCAGTGATCCCCCATAGCGTACAACGAGCCCTACACCCACGCCGAGAATGACGCCCCCAAACACTGCGGCAAGCAGTGGTTCCACCGTTATGGGATTTACAGGATGCAGCAGCTGAGTACCGATGGACATTACTACTACGGCAAATAATGTGGATAAGGCAAAGGTTTTGCCAATCTGCTTGTAACCTATAACCAGAAACGGCAAGTTAAGCAGCGTAAGCAAAATCCCGAGCGGGATGTCAAAAATATCGGACAGCATAATAGAAATACCCGTAATTCCGCCGTCAATCAACTGATTGGGAACAAGAAAAATCTCCAGTGCAACAGACATCATACCCGCCCCGAGCACCATCATAATGATCCGATGGGCCAGTCTGGCGGTCTTCAAAGCCCCCGACTTCTGCGGTTTCTTCTGTTCCTCATTCGTAAAGACTTTTTGGCTTACAGTCATAGAACTCCCCCTATAAAAAAAGTATAAACAAGAATAATCGAAAGCATAATTGTTGAGCTATACTTTCTTAAATTTCTTCTTATACCTATATTATATCATAAAAGAAGCTAAAATAAGGAACGGAACATGTTTGCGCCTTCGAAAAGTTAGGATTTTGACCATTTTTCCGTCATAATAGCGGTGAAAGCAGCTGACAGAGCCCTTGAATCAACTTGACATTTCGTCCCCTCCTGCTAAATTTCCCAGGGTCAATAAATTCGCTATGTTTGAGATCATTCTGGAACGCTGACTTAAGTGAAGTAATGATCTCCGGCTGGAGCAGCACCGCGGTAAGCTCGAAGTTGGAGTAAAAGCTGCGCATGTCCAGATTGGCACTGCCCACAGTAGCCAGCAGATCGTCTATGATCATGACTTTGGCATGCATAAATCCCTTCTTGTAGCGGTAGAATTTCACCCCGGCATCCTGCAGATTCTCAAGATAGGATAGAGAAGCATTATAAACCAGCCTGTTGTCTGGTGTGGCCGGGATAATAATTCTCACATCCACACCGCTGAGCACAGCATTCTTAAGGGCCCGGCAAATCGTCGGATCGGGAATGAAATACGGAGAAGCAATCCAGATTCGCTGCCTGGCTGCACATAATGCAGCAAAATACATCTCCAGAGAGGCATCTATTGCTCCATCAGGCCCGCTTGCCACAATCAGTACAGTCTCCTGTTCTTCACAGCTGTGCTTTGGAAAAAAGCGCGGATGGCTAAGTGCGTCTCCTGCCGCCAATCTCCAATCCTTGAGGAACACGTATTGCAGATTATAGACTGCATCTCCTTCAAGCCGCAGGTGGGTATCCCGCCAATAGCCCAGCTTGGGGTCCTTGCCCAAATAATCATCCCCGACATTCAATCCGCCCGTATATCCTATTAGACCATCAACAACCAGGATTTTGCGGTGATTGCGGTAATTAAAGCGGCGGTCCATAAGTGAGGTCAGCGGCGGCAGAAAGAAATGGACTTCTACGCCCGCATTTTTTAAGGTGCGAATAAATCCGCGGCTCAGCTTATGGCTGCCGAGGCCGTCGCATAGCAGACGCACTTTAACCCCCTGGCGGCATTTGCGGATCATGACTTCTTTAAACCGCTCACCGGTGACATCATCCCGAAAAATATAGAACTCCAGATGGATATTCTCCCGCGCCGTTTCCATCGCTTCCAGCATATCCTCATAGGCCTCTTGGCCGCTGGAAAGTATCCGGCACTTATTGCGTCCGGTAACTGGACTTTCCGAGAGCCTGGAGAGCAGATGCAGCAGTTCATCGCGGCCTTCAAACTCCGGGTTCCCGGTGTCTGGCGTATTTTTCACAATCTTAATTTTGCCGGAGACGTGGGTGCGAATTTCACGTAGCAGCGGCGAGCAGCGTTTGCCGATCCTGCGGTTCTGCCAATAATCACGGCCCAAAAAATAATAGAACAACAGCCCTGCAGGCGGGCAGCAGAATGTAATGAACAGCCAGGCCAGCGCTCTTTGCGGACGGCGGTGCTCCAGCATCAGTATTACGGCAATCTGCAGAATAAAAAGGCATAAAATAATTGCAAATATTCTCAAGGCGCACACCTCCTGAAAGTCTAGAATAGCTGTCTCCTGCCTGAGCTTCGTACAACAGGTTTTGCCGTAACTCTCCTTCTTTATTCAACCAAACCGTTGTCATGTTCGCCAAAGGCCTGGAATACATAGAGTAGTAGGACAATTCGGATGAGCCCATTTAATAGCTAACACTCGCAGGCACGGAGTTTTAGTTACCACGAGGCGGCTGCACAAGCCGCAGAAAGGAGTAGCTATGAAGAGTCAGCCCGATCATAACAAGATTACACTGCTCGTCGTCCGCGAAGCCGGACGTCCGGTCAGACAACTTCAGCTATCGAGGCCGCTTGCCCTGGCCCTCCCGGCCGCAGCCGCTCTGTCTATCTCCAGTCTGGTCACCTCCATGCATTTTCATGCCTCCCGCTCGATTGCGGAGCTGGAATCGGAAGCAGCGGCGCTATCCCTGACTAATCTTCGAATGGAAATGAAGGTCGCCGATAAGGACCAGACACTCCAGCAGCTCCGCAGTCAGGTGACTGAGCTGTCGGAGGAGGCCGAGAACATCAAAGACAAGCTAAAAAGTGTCAGTGAGCTGGAAGCGCAGCTCCAGTCGCTGATTGACAAGGAGAGCGGGTCCACCACTGGAACAGACCCAGGTAAAGGTAAGGGTACAGGCACAGACTCCGATACCGAAAAGACATCCTCCTCCAATGCGTCATCAGGGACGCTCTCTCATGCCACAGCTTCACTGGACACCATAGACGGATCTGCTCCAGCCGTTACAACAGTGATAAATGGTGTAAATTACACGGCTGCAGCGGTTTCCAATTCTTCTTCGCTGTCCGGTGTAAGCTACCGGATCGGGGCGCTTTCATCGGTACTGGGCAGTAAGGTAACCCCACAGGTAGGCGGTGAATATATCGCGGTCTATCAGGAGGATCCCTTGGAGCTGGTCCGGCAAACTAAAGATGATTATGCAGAAATCCGCAGCATGCTTGAAGAGATGGTGAACAGCATCTCCACCACGATTACCCAGGCCGAGAGGGCAAACAGCGTTCAAGCCAACCTTCAGGCCAAAAAAGCGCTCGCCGAAAAAGCCCGCTTGGCACCGGCCGTGATCTGGCCCACCCACTCCAATGTGATCACCTCAAGCTTCGGTTACCGCTCCGACCCTTTCAAGGGCGTTTCCGCCTATCATTCCGGCATTGATATTGCCGGTGATATCGGTGATCCTGTCTATGCAGCAATGGCTGGTGTGGTCACCGCCTCCGATCAGATGGGTGCAAGAGGAAAATACATTATTATCGAGCATACAAACGGTCTGGAGACCTGGTACATGCATTTGAACGGAATGACCGTCAAAGCTGGTGACAAGGTGAACAAAGGCGAGCAAATCGGAATGCTGGGCAATACGGGGCGCAGTACAGGTCCCCATCTTCATTTTCAGGTGGTAAAACAGAACAAGGCGGTAAATCCGCTCAATTATGTAAAACCCTAAGGAGGAATCAAAAGTGTGGAATAAACCAAAGCAGCAGGCATCCTTTAAGTCTACTGACTCGCTGATTGGTCTTGGAGGTACACTGGAGGGCAAGGTGCAGTGTGATACTAATTTGCGGATTGAAGGCAATTTCAGCGGGGAAATTCAGTGCCAGGGGACAGTGACCGTAGGTGAACAAGGAACGGTCCGTTCCAGCATTAAAGCTCAGGAGATCATTATAGCCGGCAAAGTGTTCGGTGATGTTACCGCCGACCGCCGCCTCACCATGACTGGAACCGGACAACTCCACGGCAACATCCTTGCAGGGACGCTCAGCATTATGGAGGGAAGTGTGCTTAACGGTTCCATAGGCATGACAGAACAGCCCGCCCCGGAGAAAGCGGGCGGACTTCAGGAAGATAAGAATAAGGACAAGGCAGGTAAACGTGCCTCCAAGGCGCAGAGCAAACTGGAAGCCGGCTAAACGGTTTGAACCTGTCTGGGCTCATTCCCGCAGCTTCCCACATGCACCCGCCTCACATTCCATTTACGTACGGTCTTAAGCGGCGACATCCCTTTTACGGAATACGATCCAGGAAACCGCCAGAAACAGCAGATAATATACAGCCAGCACGGCGGCAGAGAACCCAAGGGTTACACCGCCAGGACCCGCATCGCTCAATATATATCCCCGCAAATCCATGTGGGTAAAGATCAGATACTTAGCCCACTCATACCTTTCCGGGCTAAAGATGGCGATAAATAAATTTTTGGTAAACATAATAAACAAAGACAGACCGATCGCCAGTCCGCTTGCCCGGAATACACTGGAAACCATAAAGGCAAGCGCAGCGGTTAGAAACAGCTCAACATAACGGCAGAGCACGTCGAGGAAGGAGTATTCAACCGGACTCCAATTTCCGAAGTTGAACGCTCCCGCTTCCGCTGAAGGGGAGAAGATCAATGACGAACCATAAGCGAAAGCAATTAATATTGCTGTGCTGAGCAGACTGAAGAGGATCATGGAAATATATTTTGAGAGCAGTATTTTGGAGCGGCTCCACGGGCGAATCAGCAAAAGCTTGATTGTTCCCCAGGAAAATTCGCCCGCCACGGAGTCGGATGCAACCACAACCGTGAAGATCGTATTCAGGAAAAAGGCAATGCTCACGGTCGTCTGAAAGCTCTGCCATAGTCCCATCCTGGACATATCACCACTGCTGGTGAAATAGAACAGTGCTGGAAACAGCGCACTCATTAAGGCCAGAATGAACAACATAATCCATGTACGTACACGGCTGTAAATCTTGATATTCTCATTATGTATGAGAGCAGCGAACTCACCCAATGCCTTCACCTCCTGTAATTTCCAAGAATTGATCTTCCAGTGAGCGGGACAGCGCTTTGATGCTGTAGACCTTGATGCCGCCTGCCACCAGCTTCGCATTCAGTTCGGCCACTTCCTCACGGCCCGCCACGACGGCCAGACCGCCTTCTCTCAATACTCCACGGCCAATCAGGCTAAACGCCGCTTCCGGATTGCTCACCTCAAACAGTGTTTCCCCAGCTGGCATCACTGCGTCTCCCACTGTCTTCAGCTGTTTCACATCTACGAGCCGGCCATTCTGGATAATGGCGACGCTGTCGCACATCAGCTCCATTTCGGACAACAAATGGCTGGAGACAAACACCGTTGTTCCCTCATCTTGGCAAAGACGGCGCAAATAATCGCGAAGCTCACGGATCCCTTGCGGATCAAGCCCGTTTGTCGGCTCATCCAGAATCAGCAGCTTCGGCCGATGCAGCAGGGCCTGAGCGACACCAAGCCGCTGGCGCATGCCCAGAGAATAGGTTTTTACTTTATCATGAATTCTCTGTCCAAGCCCGACGAGCTCCACAACCTCATTGATCCGCTGCTTGTTTACACCCGGCACCATGCGCGCATACTGACGCAAATTCTGGTATCCGGTCAGGAACTTGTACATCTCCGGATTCTCTACAATGGCCCCGATATTGGCTACCGCTTCTTCGAATTGATCCTTGATGCTGCGGCCGCAGATCAGAATGTCTCCCTCGCTAATCGAAATAAGCCCTACCATCATGCGAATTGTCGTTGTTTTCCCGGCGCCGTTTGGTCCAAGAAACCCAAATATTTGACCGGACGGAATGTCCAGCGTTAAATTACTGACCAGCGCTTTGGAGCCTATTTTTTTGGTGACGCCCTTAATGCTGGCTACAGGATTCAACACTTCTGCCATATTTGGCATTATTTCACTCCCTTTCGTCAGTTATCTTTCTATACTACCACAACTTACCTTTTTCATGAAAATCAGGAAAAATACATTACATTATAAAGGGACCGTCTCCTTTCATTACAGAAGGAGACGGTCCCTTGTTCTTCGACAATTGCTTAAAGATTAGCCACCGACACGGGCAAGCTCACGCATGTTGGCTTCAAAGGCTGCCATTAGTGCAGCTTCGCCGGTCAAGCCTGTTTGCTCAACTTTGCGGATTTGCTCCATCATCCGTTTGTAATCCTTTGGAATTACTCGGGCAAAACTCGGCAGAGCCGCTTCCCAGCCATCCAGAATCCGTCTTCCCGCGGCACTGTCAGTAAGCTCCGTGTGACGGGCAATCAGACTGTGCAGTTCAGCGATTTCGTCCGGTTCTTCGACCCGCTCCAGGAGCACCATTTCCAGGTTGCAGCGTTTGATGAAGTTGTTGTTCGGATCGTATACATAAGCGATACCACCGGACATCCCTGCTGCAAAGTTGCGGCCGGTTTCACCGAGCACAACGACGCGTCCACCGGTCATATATTCACAGCCATGGTCGCCCACGCCTTCAACGACGACATTCGCACCGGAGTTGCGGACGGCGAACCGTTCGCCGGCGATGCCGCTGATGTAAGCTTCGCCGCCGGTCGCTCCGTAAAGCGCCGTATTCCCGATAATAATATTGTCCTCAGCGGCAAAGGTTGCCTTCGGCGATGGCTTAATAATCAGCTTGCCGCCGGACAGCCCTTTGCCCACATAGTCATTGGAGTCGCCTTCGACCGTAATCGTAATCCCTTTCGGCATGAACGCGCCAAGACTTTGTCCGGCAGATCCGCTGAAATGCAGGCGGATCGTATCATCAGGCAGGCCTGCCGCTCCATATTTGCGCGTCAGTTCGCTGCCCAGAATCGTTCCTACCGCACGGTTCACGTTCGTGATTGGCAGCGAGGCTTCAACCACCGTACCGAATTCCAGTGCAGGTGCAGCCAGCTCCAGCAGCTTCGAAACGTCGAGCGTTTCTTCAAGACCATGGTTCTGGCGTTTGCTGCGGAAACGTGTGCTTCCTTCCGGCATTGCCGGAGTATGAAGCAAGCTGCTCAGATCGACACCTTTCTTCTTCCAATGACTCGAAGCGCGTACAGCGTCGAGGCAATCGGTGCGTCCAACCATTTCTTCAATGGTGCGGAAACCAAGCTCAGCCATAATCTCACGCAGATCCTGCGCCACGAACGTCATGAAGTTAACAACATGCTGTGGATCGCCTGTAAAGTTCTTACGCAACTCCGGATTCTGTGTTGCAACACCGACCGGACAGGTATCCATCTGGCACACCCGCATCATGATGCAGCCTACGGCTACAAGCGGTGCAGTAGCGAATCCATATTCTTCAGCACCCAGCAATACTGCTACTGCCAGGTCACGGCCACTAAGCATTTTGCCGTCTGTCTCGAGCACGACACGGTCGCGGAGGTTATTCAGCATCAGTGTCTGATGGGTCTCAGCGAGACCCAGCTCCCAAGGCAGACCGGCATGGCGGATAGAGTTCATCGGCGATGCGCCGGTTCCTCCGTCATAACCGCTGATCAGAATGATATCAGCACGGCCTTTGGCTACACCGGCAGCGATGGTTCCAACGCCTACCTCAGACACCAGCTTTACGTTAATGCTGGCACGCGGATTGGCATTCTTCAGATCGTAGATCAGCTCTGCCAAATCCTCAATGGAATAAATATCATGATGCGGCGGCGGTGAGATCAGACCTACGCCTGCTGTGGAGCCGCGCACTTCTGCCACCCATGGATATACCTTGCGGCCCGGCAGCTGTCCGCCTTCACCAGGTTTAGCCCCCTGTGCCATTTTGATCTGAATTTCATCCGCATTCACGAGATAGTTCGAAGTCACCCCGAAACGTCCCGATGCCACCTGTTTAATTGCGCTGCGGCGGGAATCACCGTTGCTGTCCGGAATAAAGCGTGCCGGATCTTCGCCGCCCTCACCGGTGTTGCTCTTGCCGCCGATGCGGTTCATGGCGATTGCCAGCGTCTCATGTGCTTCCTTACTGATCGAACCAAAGGACATCGCACCGGTCTTGAACCGTTTCATAATTGATTCTGCCGATTCCACCTCTTCCAGCGGAACTGGCTGATTTGCCGATTTGAATTGCAGCATGGAGCGCAGCGTCTGATGTTTCTCGCTTTCCCCCTGAACAAGTGCTGCATATTTCTTGTACATATTGTAATCGCCGCTCCGCACGGAGTGCTGAAGCAGATGAATGGTCTGCGGGTTGAACAGATGCTCTTCCCCGTCGCTGCGCCATTGGTACTCGCCGCCGGAATCAAGCACTTTATCGTTGCCGTCTTTGTCGGTGAAGGCGCGGTTATGATGAATCAGCGCTTCTGCCGCCACTTCTTCAAGGCCGATACCGCCAATACGGGAAGGCGTCCAGGTAAAGTAACGGTCGACAAATTCTGAATTCAGTCCAACAGCTTCAAAGATCTGTGCGCCACGGTACGATTGAATAGTAGAGATACCCATTTTGGACAGTATTTTCACTACGCTCTTTGTCGCAGCCTTAATGTAGTTCTTCACAGCCTTCTCATGCGAAATTCCGCGCAGCAGGCCCTGGCTGATCATGTCATCCAGACTTTCGAAGGCCAGATACGGATTGACCGCACTTACGCCATAGCCCAGAAGAAGCGCATAATGATGGACTTCACGGGGTTCGCCGGACTCCAGCAAAATGCTGACCTTCGTACGTGTTCCCGAGCGGATCAGATGGTGATGCAGGCTGGATACAGCCAGCAGAGCCGGGATGGCCGCATTCTCGCGGTCCACACCGCGGTCGGACAGAATAAGAATATTATGACCTTTGGCCATTACGCGGTCAGCAGCCTCATTCATGCGCTCCAGTGCGATACGCAGTCCTTCCGCTCCAAGCTCAGCCGGGAACAGAATCGGAATAGACATCGATTTGAAGCCCGCCCGGCGGACATGGCGGATCTTGGCGAAATCCTCATTCGATAAAATCGGCGATTCCAGCGAGATCTGTCGACAGCTCTCCGGTTCTGGTTTCAGCAGGTTGCGTTCCGGTCCGATTGTCGTAGCGGTTGACGTTACCAGTTCTTCACGAATTGCATCAATCGGCGGATTGGTTACCTGTGCGAACATTTGTTTAAAGTAGTTGTAAAGTCTCTGCGGACGATCCGACAGCACAGCCAGCGGAGCATCATAGCCCATAGAGCCGACAGCTTCGGCGCCGGTTGAAGCCATAGGCTCCAGCACCTTGCGCAAATCCTCAAAGGTGTAGCCGAAGGATTGCTGCAGCTGCTGCACATTGTCATGTTTCGGGTTCGGCAGTTCAGGTGCATCCGGAAGCTCGTCAAGTCCGATCAGATGCTCATCCAGCCATTGGCGGTAAGGCTGCTCGGAAGCAATGGATGCTTTCACTTCTTCGTCAGAAATAATCCGGCCCTGCTTCGTATCCACGAGCAGCATCCGGCCTGGTCTCAGGCGGTCTTTATATAGTACATTCTCTGCCGGAATATCAAGAACTCCTGCTTCAGAGGATAAAATAATCATATCATCTTTGGTTACATAATAACGGGCAGGACGCAGACCGTTACGGTCAAGAATGGCTCCGATTTGCACACCGTCGGTGAAGCCCATCGCGGCAGGCCCGTCCCACGGCTCCATCAAGGTGCTGTGGTATTCATAGAATGCCTTCTTCTGCTCATCCATGCTGTCATGGTTGCTCCAAGGCTCAGGTACCATCATCATGGCCACATGCGGCAAGGAACGTCCGCTGAGATACAGGAACTCGAACGTATTGTCGAACATGGCGGTGTCGGAACCGTCCGGATTAACAACCGGCTTGATCTTGCTGAGGTCTTCTCCGAATACTTCACTCTTGAACAGCGACTGGCGGGCGTGCATCCAGTTCACATTCCCCCGCAGGGTGTTGATCTCCCCATTGTGGATCATGAAACGGTAGGGATGGGCACGCTCCCAGCTCGGGAACGTATTGGTGCTGAACCGGGAGTGGACAAGCGCAATCGCGGATTCCAGCTCTTTGTTCTGCAGATCCAGATAGAACTGGCCTACCTGCTCAGTTGTGAGCATGCCTTTATATACGATCTTACGACAGGACATACTTGGCACGTAGAAGGACTCACCCTCTTCGGTACCGCCATAGCGGATTGCAAGTTCTGCGCGTTTGCGGATTACATACAGCTTGCGTTCAAAAGCCAATTCATCCTTGACGCCTGCGGAACGGCCGATGAATACCTGACGGACATAAGGCTTCGCTGCCTTGGCAGTTTTGCCCAGCATTTCGTCAAAGGTAGGCACATCGCGATAGCCAAGCACCTCTTGGCCTTCTTCTGCAATAATGTCGCTCAATAGCGCCTCGTGGCGGGCACGGATCTCCTCGTTATGAGACAGAAAGATCATACCCACGCCATAGCGGCCCTGCTCCGGCAGTTCAAAGCCAAGCTTAGCGGCTTCCCCTGCAAAGAAACGGTGCGGAATTTGCAGCATGATGCCGGCTCCGTCACCGGAGTTCGGCTCGCTACCCTGGCCCCCCCGATGCTCCATATTGAAGAGCATAGTCAAAGCGTTACTTACAATATCATGGGACGGTGTGCCTTTAATATGGGCAACAAATCCCATGCCGCATGCATCTTTTTCGAACTGGGGATCATAAAGGCCCTGTTTGCCGGGCAGTTCAGTGTGTCTCATTGTACGCAACCTTTCTATAATAAAGTAGAAGTTATCATCGGAAGAACCCGCTTGCCGATCTGCATAACGGCGGCATCACTTTCACAAAAAATATAAGGGAAAAGTAAAGCGCAAGCTCTACTTACATTATATTTACAGGAAAATATTTCAGAGAAAAATCTTAATAATTATTCAGGGCAGATTGGTTATATTATTTTATCATCGACCTGACATGAGCGCAATTTAAACTTTTTTATGAGTTTGATTAACAATTGCTTTTGCGGTACAGCTTTAGTGAATAAAAGCGTAAAAAATCTTTACGATGCATAATTATGCATTAAAACCGAATATGTTCTTATGCAATGAAAACGCTTATTTTGTTTTCTTTCCATAACATGTCATTTTAATGGCGCATATCATTTCCGCAATAAGCAAAGAACGCCCCTAAAGGAGCGTCCTCTGCTTATTGTTATATTATTGCTATTAAACGATTATACAGTCAAAACTTGTTCACTTTTTATAGCAGCTTCACTTTCACGACTGCGGGTCATGAAATAGGTGAACGTAAGGGCCAGGAATACAATGCCGTAGATCGCAAGCAAGCCTGCATCGTTCCACATTACACCCGTATCTCCCGTGGAAATTACTGCCTTGAATCCTCTGACGCTGTAGGTCATAGGAAGAAGCGGATTGAAGAATTTCATCCAGTTCGGAATCAATTCAAGCGGGAACGTACCTGCACTTGTCGTCAATTGGAAGATAAGGATGACAATAGCCACAAAACGTCCCGGTTGATCCATCCAGGTTACAATCGCCTGGATCATCCACATGAAGGCAAGACTGGTAATGAAGATAAATGCATAGAAGAGCGGTACATTCTGCACTTCAAGACCCAATCCGTACAGAACAATAACTGCAGCGAGCAGCGCCTGAAGCACACTCATCATTGTGAATGTAAGCGTACGGCTGACAAACCGGTTGAACCGGCTGGCACCGATCACTTCGGAATCACGCATTGGAATAATAATCGTGCTGATCAGTGCACCTACAAACAGTCCAAGGGACAGGAAGTAAGGCGCAAAGCCTGTGCCGTAGTTTGGCACGGCATTGACTTTAACTTCTTCAATCTCCACCGGCTGGGCGAACATCGATACCAACGCATCGGTCTTATTCACCGAACTGGTCTGTGATGCGGCATCCCCAAGCTTCGTTGCAAGTTCTCCTGAACCGGCCTTCAGATCATCAAGACCATCCTTCAGCTGACCTGCTCCATCGCTTAGCTTCTTCGAGCCATCGGCGACAGAAGTCAGACCGCTGCTCAGCTGTCCTGCTCCATTCAACAGTTTCGAAGTTCCGGCTTCCAGCGCCTTGCCGCCATCGGCCAGCTTCGCACCGCCAGCTGCAGCTTCGTCCAGCTTCGCGCCGAACTGCTTCATTCCTGCGGCAAGTGTAGTGCCGCCGGTTTCCAGCTTCGTTGCACCCGCCACGAGCTGTTTTTGTCCTTCCAGCAGCTGCGTGCTGCCGGCATTCAGCTGCTGCGCTCCGTCATGCAGCTGACTGACTCCAGCATCCAACTGCTCAGAACCGGTATGCAGCTGTCCTGCACCCTGCACAAGCTGCTCCTGTCCGCTGTGGAGCGCAGATGCGCCTTCCACGAGCTGCTGCTGACTTTGATCCAGCTGCGCGCTGCCTTGAGCGACTGCCGTACTTGCGGCCAGCAGCTTTTGCACATCAGGGCTGGCTGCAAGCTGAGGATTTGTTTTGGCCAGCTGCTGCAGGCCATCGGCCACTGCTTTGGCTCCCGCGCTCACTTTCGCGCTGCCATCCTTGGAAGCCTTCAGACCGGCTTCCAGCTTGGCACTGCCTTCGACGGAAGAAGTAAGTCCCGCTTCCAGCTTAGCACTGCCATCGACAACCGACTTCGTGCCGGCCTGAAGCTTAGTCGTACCTTCTACAGCTGATGCTGTACCAGCCTGAAGTGAAGCTGCTCCGGTTTCCGTCTTCTTAAGGCCTTCACTCAGTTGCTTGCTGCCTGCTGCAGTCTGTGATACACCAGCCTGCAGTTTCTTGTGTGCAGCAGACAATTGCTGGAGTCCGCCTGCCAGAGTACTGCTGCCGTTCTGTATGGCGGCGGCACCCGTATTCAGATCGCTCACACCTTTCGTAAGCGGCGCTACACCATCGAGCAGTTTACCAGTGCCCTCGGTCAGTACTACCAGATTATCCTTCAGCTTCAGCGCGCCGTCATCCAGCTTGCTTGCGCCATCGGCAATTTTTGTTGCGCCGTCTCCGGCGTCGCCAAGCCCGCTGGCAATCTCCGTAATTTTATCGAATACGGATTCTGTATAAGCTTCCGTTATTTTGGCCGATACTTTTGTCTTAATATCCTTTACCGCAGTTCCGCCAATTTGGCCGGCAAGGAAATTGAAGCCTTCGTTCGGTTCATAAATAATTTTGGCCGGCTGGGGATCAGTACCCAGCAAGGTTGTTGCATTTGCTGAAAAATCTTCAGGCACAATGATCGCCATATAATAAGTACTGTCATCAAGTCCTGCTTCTGCCTGGTCACGGGTTACGAAATTCCATTCGAACCCGTCGGTTTTCTTAAGTTCTTCTATCAGGTCATTCCCGGCAGTTAGCTTTGAGCCTTCGTAGTCGGCACCTTTATCTTCATTTACGACAGCGACCGGCAGTTCATTCATTTTACCGTAGGGATCCCAGAATGCTTTCAGGAACAACCCGCTGTACAGCACCGGAACGAATAGAACAACAAACATTGGGATCAGCACTTTAGGATTCTTCAGCACTGCCCCAAGGTCCTTGAAAAACACGGATAAAGATTTCATTCTGGTTCTCTCCTTATAATCGTTTGCTCTCTTTTAAAATGCTATGAATCTTCAACTCTTGCTATTGTGTTGAAAGTTACAGTAATACCATATGACTGTTTTCCCCAATTGGTCAGTCCGGGGTAAAAAAAAACCTATTCGGTTTTTGTTACCACTGCCGCCTAAGTAAAAGAACATCCAGGGAAAGCAGACGGTTGACGATGCCATCCCTATTCCAGCTCCAAACCTTACTTTGCTGTTGCCAGTCCTTCGGACAAGAACAAGTGAAAATAATGTTTGATTTGCTCTTTGTTCAAAGGCACATGCACCTTGTTAAGTTCAGCAGTCAGCACAATGTAAAGTCTAAACATTACAACAGATACGATCTTGGGGTCGCAAGGTTTGATTTCGCCTTGACGAATCGCCTGTTCCACCTCCCGTTTCAAATAGTCAAGCACAACACTCTCGATCTTGTCGAGTCCTTCACCAGCCTGCGGCGTTCCGAAATCGCGACTTTCCTGGGAAAGCTTAATGAACAGCTCGTGTTCGCTTCGAAATTCCAGCAAAGCATCCAGAACCCTGTGCAGATTATCAAAAAAAGGCTTATCTTTTTTGATTTCCCGCTCGGCGATTTTTTTCATTTCGACAATGACATCACGCAGGATTTCATCGAACAGCTGCTCCTTATTCGTGAAAAAGGTATAAATCGTTCCTTTTCCAACATTCGCAATCTTGGCGACCTGATCCATTGTAGTTGCCTTATAGCCAAATAATGAAAAACATTTCGTCGCGGCTTTAAGCACCTGCTGCCTTCGATCTACCACTGCCACCCGTACACTCCCTTTCCTCGGAAATATCGCTGCTACCGCATTTTGACCATTTTACTAATCCGGTCATTCGGTCATTACTTACTTTAACATGATGCCTCCGCGTTTGCAATACTTTAACCAATGTATATTTTTTTAATTTATTGCAGTGATTTAACTTTCTATTTACGTCTTATCTGTATAATGTAAGAAGAAACGTCTGTCTCGTCTTTGAAAAAGGGCGGTTTCCCTGCGGGAAATGGAAGAATAGAATGGCCGGACACACATAGTCTTATATTATGAGATTAACAGCTAATTTCGCTGTATAATAGAAGAGATGATTATTTAGAGGTATCTCCAATCCGCCAAAGAAGAGAACCCGCAATTCTACCTATGAAGGAAAGTAGCAGGTGAACTTATGCGAAAGAAAAGAGTACTGCTGTTTTCGGAAGGCTTCGGCACGGGCCATACAGGGGCAGCCTATGCTCTCGCCGAAGGAATAAAGCTGTTGAATCCGGATGTACAATGCCGGGTCATCGAGCTGGGGAAATTCCTGAATCCTACGGTTGCTCCTTGGATTCTTTCCGCTTACCGTAAAACAGTCAGCAGCCAGCCCAAGCTGGTTGGCATGATGTATAAGACCCAATACAATAAATCACTGAACCGGTTGACGAAGCTGGCGCTTCACCGGGTTTTTTATACGCATGCCTTACAGGTTATCGAGCAGCTTAAACCGGATTTAATTATTTGCACACATCCCATTCCCGCAGCCGTCATTTCGAGGTTGAAGCGGCAAGGGCTGAATGTCCCGCTCTTTACACTCATAACGGATTATGACGCACACGCCACCTGGGTCAATGCTGAAGCTGACCGGTATCTAGTCTCTACTCCGCGGGTAAAATCAATTCTGACCGGCCGCGGAGTATCTCCTGAGCTTGTGACGGTCACCGGCATACCGGTGCATCCGAAGTTCTGGGAGCGTTCCAACAAGACGCAGCTCCGCAAGGAACTCGGGCTAGCCGATATTCCTACCGTGCTCATTATGGGCGGAGGCTGGGGACTCATGTTCGGCAAGGATGTTATGGACTCACTCACGGCCCGAATGGATGATATCCAGCTGATTTTCTGCATGGGCAGCAACGACAAGCTTGTAGCCAAGATGCATGCCAATCCCCTGTTGAACCATCCCAACGTGAGGATACTTGGTTACAGCAGTGAAATCAATAAGCTGATGGATGCCTCCGATCTGCTGATTACAAAGCCCGGTGGAATGACCTGCACGGAAGGGCAGGCCAAAGGAATACCGATGCTCTTCTACAGCGCCATTCCCGGCCAGGAAGAGAAGAATTGCCAGTATTTCGTGGAGCTTGGCTTGGCCGAGGTGCTGGATCCGAGTGTCGTGGACAAATGGTTCTCCCTCCTGCTGCGTGAATATGCCGGACTGGAGGAGCTGCGGAAGCGCCGGCTGGCTCCCGAGCGCCAGCAACCGCATAATTGCGCCTCTACGGTGCTGCAGCTGCTGCTGGGCAAACCGGCTGATGGAAGAACCGATTTGCGGGGAGCGCGGACACCGGCCCGCAATGAAGAGGCCGTCTATGTTACCCCTTAAGCTCGAATGTTTGCCGCCAGTTCTGCCTGAACTGCACAACCAAAAGAACCTCCAATCCATTAAAGTATGGATTGGAGGTTCTTTTATTATACCGCCAGCGTCAGTTAGATTTCCAAACTTTCCCCTGCTTGCAGCGGATAGCCCTGAATCCCCTCCTGCCGCAGCCGGTCACAGAACTCTGCGCCATTCTGGGCAATCGCCGGAAATGTATTGTAATGCAGCGGAATCACTTTGTCCGCACGAAGCCATCTTGCCGCCAGCAGTGCATCGTCAGGCCCCATCGTAAGCATGTCCCCGATAGGCAGCGCCGCTATATCAATGGCGTTTCGTTCTCCGATCAGACGCATATCTCCGAACAACGCCGTGTCTCCGGCATGAAATAAGGTTTTGCCTCCGATAGTGAGCAGAATGCCCGCCGGTTGTCCGGCATAAATCCAGGTATCCCCTTCTGTAATGGAGGAGGAATGAAAGGCCTGGGTATATTTCACGGTAATTCCTTTATAGGAATGGCTGCCGCCGGTATTCATGTGTTTGACCTGCGCACCTTTGATGCGGCAATATTCTGCCAGTTCATAGACAGCAAAGACCGGACAGTCATTCTTCGCGGCAATCTCCAGCGCATCTCCAAAATGATCGGAATGTCCGTGGGTGAGCAGAACCGCGTCGACCGAAAGCTCATCGGGTGAGATCCCCGAATTCGGATTTCCCGACAAAAAAGGGTCAATAATAACCTTGACTTCCTCCGTCTCAACAAGCAGCGCCGAATGACCGTAATAGGTGATTTTCATAGAGAGATCCTCCTAAAAGTTTTGCGGAATTGTACTTCTTGGAATGGCTGTGCAGCAAAACTGGCTTCGAAAGCATTCGCTAAGTTTTGCGGAATTATGCTTCTCGTTCATTGAAATCAAATTATTTATAAAAGGTATGATTGCCGATGGTCTTGGCGTACTCCTGCGAATGGTGGACCGTCAGATCCTGTGCCAGCTTCAGCGACAGGAAGAAATACGTATCATCCGTCACCTCTTTAACTCCAGAGAGCGCAGCATTTACCGCTTTAATGCTGTCCTTATTAGGTTTGACACGTTTAAGACGCCCGTTTGCCACAGGACTGAACTGGCTTTTCTGATAAATGACCTTATAAATGGTGTCGGGAAAATTGGCTGACCGCAGCCGGTTCAGAACAACGTTGGCAACTGCCACCTTGCCCTGGTACGGTTCGCCTTCTGCTTCTGCCATAACGATTTTTTGCAGCAGTAGCAGGTCTTCATCGGATACGGCGTAGCTCCAGGTTGCTTGCGCTTGCTGTTCCTGGCTTAATAACTGCGTCCGGGAGAAGAACAATTTAGCGGGGGGATGTTGCTGAGATGCCGTTTTCGCTTGTTTTACGGTCTGGCTCCCCTTGGCTGCCGCCTGTCCGAGCGCTTTCTGCGCTGTTGCCGGCGGTGCCTTCACCACAGTAGCCTTAGTCTGAATGGTTACCTTCTTGGCTGCGCTTTGCGGCTTCAGCTTATCGGGAGTGAACCAATTCACGGCTGGATTGCTGTTCCAGTTAAGCCTCAGATCGGCAACTGTGGTGTAGAGTATGGGTTTGGGTGTTTCGGTTATCCTCTTGGCGCCGGTTGTGGCAGGATACGACAGGACAGATGCGGCAGATGCATGGGTTGTCTGTAATTTATTCATTGATACTGTATTTTTGCCCTCTGATACACGCTCGGAGTTCATCAGGCTTATTGAAGAGAAACACACTAGAATAACGCCAACGAGCAGCGCAATACAGCGATTTTGTTTGAAAATAACCATTTTTTACCTCCTATTTTACGGCACATTCCTATTGTATGTAACCGAAAATGGAAGCTTTGAAAACTTTCTTGTCGATTTTTATTTAGAAAAATGTCAATTTTTCAATCATTTCATACATAGGAATGGCATGCATTCTAGTAGCATACACCACAAAAGCATCTACCGTCCAGTCCTTTTCCGAACAATTGTTCTCCTTTTTTTCTCCACAGTCACGTAAATCCGGCAGCTCCTCGGCGCTGAAGGGCTGCTCCCCCCGGTATTTCCGGGCCAGGGTAATATGGGGATTGTACTCCCTTGTTTCGGCTTTAAAACCGAGGCCAGAAGTCGCATTAACCACGTCCCGCTGCAGTTCCCCAAGTCTCGCAAGCTCGCCGGAAACCCCTGCCCAGAGCACCTTAGGCGCATGCGGAAGACCAAAAGTCCCCCAGTTCTCCAAGCTTAATCGAAACGGCTTGCTCTTTCCGGATATTTCCTCAAGCGCTTTAAGAAGTGCAGGAATTTCTTTCCTGGGTGTGTCACCGAGAAACTGCAGGGTAATATGATAATCTTCAGAATGTGTCCATTTTGCAAATTTCAGCTTTGCGGAGCATTTTTTAGACTCTTTTTCCAGTAATTCACTCAGGTTTGAAGGGACTTTTACGGCAATAAACAAGCGCTCAATCTCTCGCTCAGACCTATTAAGTTCCATAAAATTTCACCTTTCCAGACAGATTTGTTATCCTTATTCTATACATTATCAGCCAATCCTATAAAAAAGTATAACGGGAGGGAACCATCATGACGAAGTCCATTGTTTGTTTACAGCCCCTTACATCCCAGCAGCAGAAGCTCATTCTCGACGCCGCCCCAGGTTATACCCTCACACTGGGAAACGCCAAAAGCCCGGATTTGGAGCTTCTGGCCAATGCAGAAATTGTAATCGGCTGGGGTAAGGGCATCAGCGACACGCTACTGCAGCCGGATTCACCGCTGCGTTGGGTTCAGACTTGGTCGGCTGGTGTAGAGAAACTCCCGCTTGGTCGATTGGAGGAGCGCGGAATCCTGCTCACGAACGCCAGTGGCGTTCACGCCGAGCCGATCACAGCTGTAATCTTTGGCTTTATGCTGCTCTTCACCCGTAATTTGCATACAGCCGTACGCAACCAGCAGAACCGCCGCTGGCATTCGGAAGGCAATGAAAGTGAATTAACCGGCAAGACAGCTGTCATTGCCGGTACCGGCTCCATCGGCAGTGAAACGGCAAGAATCGCCAAGGCTTTCCGGATGAAGACCATCGGCATAAGCCGTTCCGGTAAAACGGTTGCCGATTTTGATCAGGTCTACACCACTGACGAGCTGCCTGACGCAATCCGCCAAGGCGATTTCGTGATCAATACGCTGCCGCTCACCGACGAAACACAAGGGTTGTTTAATGCGGAAATCTTCTCCAACTGCAAGCAAGGCGCTTATTATATCAACATCGGCCGGGGAGCCACCACCCATACCGAAGACTTGATAGCCGCGCTGAAGAGTGGCCAGTTGGCCGGAGCGGGGCTGGATGTCTTTGAGACCGAACCCCTGCCGCAGGATCATCCGCTATGGGAAATGGAGCAGGTGGTAATTACCCCGCATTGTGCCGGCACTACAGACCGATATGCCGACCGCGTTGTTAATATTTTCACAGACAACCTGCAGTCCTATCTGCAAGATGGCGCCCCTTCGCGCAACAGGGTTGACTATAGCCGCCAGTACTGACTGCAGCCCACTCTATTGACTGGCGGCCAAGCAACGTGCAGCAAGCTTCTGCCGTCACGTTTATAACAAGCACAAACAGCCCCTCACAGTCACATTTACTCCTTGCGTAAATGAACCCGTGAGGGGCTTTCCTCTTATACCTGAAAACGAGTTACCGATTCACTAAGCTCGGTCAGCAGTGTTTTTAGCTGCCCTATGCCAGCTGCAACTTCATTGGTGGCGCTGAGCTGCTCGTGGGCCGAAGCTGAGGTTTCTTCCACACCTGCCGCCGATTGCTGGGCAAGGGCTGAAATATGCTGGCTGAACTCGTTCATCGTTTCGCTTGCTGCGGTCATCTGCTGAAGATTATCGCCCATCTCTTCAATAGTGCCGGACATAACATCCACCGATTTATTGATGTCATCCAAAGCTTCGCCTGTCTCAGCAATTTGCCGGCTGCCTTCTTCTGTCCTCATGACCCCCATGCGCAAATGCTCGACCACCTCTTTGGAGTCCAGCTGAATGCCTTGCGTAATCCCGGTAATTTCCGATACCGTCCGCTGCACTTCCTCCGAAAGCTTCCGCACCTCTTGCGCCACAACCGCAAATCCGCGCCCGCTGTCTCCGGCTCTGGCTGCTTCAATCGCAGCGTTGATTGCCAAGAGATGCGTCTGTTCGGAAATGCTGCGGATCGAGCCAACCAGCCGGAAGATCCCCTCATTCTTGCGGTTCAGCTCCTCCACCGTTTCCATGGATTGTGATACTGCTTCGGCGATTTGCCCCATTTGTGCCACTGAGCTCTCCATTAATTGCTTGCCTCTGTCACCCTTTGTCCGTACCTGCCCGGAATGAAGCGACAGATCCATACCTTTGACTGCAAAAGCCTCAATCAGTATATTCAGATCCTCTATCGCTTTGGATGCTTCTACGGCTGCCTCCGCCTGGCTTCCAGAAGCTTTGGCCAACTCCTCCATAGTAAGGGCAATCTGCTGGCTGCCCTCCTTTGTATCGGAAATATTGCGGACCAGCTCATCCCCCTGCCTCGCGATAATACTGGAAACACTACGGATCTGACTCACAATCTCCAGCAATGTCCGGTTCGTATCGTTTACCGTCCTGGCAAGCAAACCGATTTCATCCTGATTTGCAATCAAGGTATCCTCTGACGTCAAATCACCGCCTGATATTTGTTGCAAATGAACGGTTACCTGCTTCAGCGGATTGATGATTGTGCGCCGGATAACCATATTAATCAGACCGATCACAACCAGCACTACCACTACAGTAATCAGATTCACAATAATAGAAGTATGAAAAATCTCAACGGAACGCTCGCCCTCTTCAGACGCGGCTTTCTCGCTGTGATCAACCAGAGCATCCATATCGGTCTGCATCGAATTAAACGCCGTAATCCCTTTTTGCGAGACCTCCAGTGCCAGTTCTTCGTCGCCTGCACCGCTCTGCTTGATCGCCTGGTTGTTAATAGTCATAAATTCATCCCATTTATGATTCAGTGACTGCAACAGCTCCTTCTGATCCTTATTCCGCAGCGTATTTCTATAGTTTTTCATAGATTCGGCCACTTTACGGATAAATTGGTCACGTTCCGCTTCCAGCTTTTTTTTCTGTGCAGCATCGGTGCTTAAAATATGCTGCATACTGACCGCCATGATATGTTCAGTGTAATAATTGACATTATGTATTTCTTCCAGCGCAGGGACCATTTGTTCAACAATATTTCCGGTATTCTTTTGCATACCGTTCATTAAATAAAGAGAGGTTCCTCCGATAATCAAGACCAGCAAAGCCAAAACAACGTACCCGGAAGCTATTTTGAAGCCGATGCTTTGCTTCCCCCTGGATGTTACCCCCTTCAATGTCCCATTAACGAATTTGTGTACAGATCCCTTAAGCCCCAGATCCTTTCTCATTTGCGCATCCTCCTCAAACTTTTCCGAAAACCAAACATGTAATTCCAATCTGTTACATTTCATTTTCAAGAATGGGCAAAAAACAGATCTACCTTATATTTCGGCAGATTGAAATGAGAAATTTATATAATGTAAGATATTCATTCCTGTCTCTTTAGAACATACCAAAAGACCCAAAGCGCACCGTATAGGGGCTTCGGGTTTTTTATAACGCCACTGAGTCTGCTGGCTTTCACCCTGAGTCTTTAGCCATACTCACTTGAAACCTGTTAATCAATGTCCGGCCCGGCTGCGGCAAGCATCACTTCCTGTAGATACAACTTCGCCGTTCCTTTTGCTTGTCCTAGTCCAGATCGTAAATAGAACCGACCTTCAGACCATAAAGCTCATTGTAGATTTTCTCGGCAAAAGCATCTGTCATTCCGGCAATATAATCAATCACCATATGCTCCCACGTCCAGATCGGCCTCTGCGACCGCTGATCCTTCTCAAAGCGCTGCAGCCAGTCGCTCGGAATAATCGCCTTTGACGTTTCAGGATCAAGGAATGCGCCCCAAAGCCGCCGCAAAATCCACTCACTGCGTTTCTGCAGCCGCTGCACACGCAGGTCGCGAATCATCGTGACCCAGGCGAAGCTTTTGAGCACACTGACCGTCCGCAGCATGTCCTCATCTTCTTTGCCCTCCTTGATAAAGGTGACCTTCTTCCAGTTTCCGTCGTGAATCACGCCTAAGCTGGCGACAAAGGTGCTGACCCAGTAGGCTTTAACCTCACGCCGGGTGCGGGAGTAATCATTTTCGCAGGTGGGCATTTTCTCCATCCATACCCGCAGGAATGAGCTCAGTACCTCTTCAACTTTCGCATGGATAGCCTCTGACTTCCAGCCTTCCCAGAACAAATCCTCCAGCGTGGTAATCTTCTCGACGATCAGCTGCTGGATATAGGCATCATGCATAAAGTGCTCATGGACCTCAATCTTGCCGGCCTTTATGCCATCCTCCAAATCATGGGCGGAATAGGCGATGTCGTCGCAGAGGTCCATAAGCTGGGCTTCCAGCGTCTTCTTGCCTTCCGGCACCCCCCATTCCTTGCGGACTTCCCTGATATAATCCCATTCATGAAGATACATGCCTTTCTTGAGTACCGTGCCGGGAAAAGGATACTTGTTGATCCCCAGCAGCACTGCGTCGGAAAGGTTCAGGCCGTCGATGTTCTCGCGCTTCTCCAGAAACATGATCAGCCGGAAATTATGGGCATTGCCCTCAAAATGCTCATATTGCCGTTTCAGATTTTCGTGGATCGTCTGCTTTTGCAGCGGACCCGCGCCGGATTTCAGCGCTTCTTCCTCAGTCTTTTTAGCCACAAGCTGCTCCAAAATATTATCGAGCACTTCTTCCCCTTTGTGGCCGAATGGCGGGTGGCCGAAATCATGCGCGATAGCAGCGCATTCCACCACTTCGGGATCGATTACAAGACCCGGGTTGTCCGCCTGCCCTGTTTCCACCTCCGGGTAAGAGCGAAGCAGGCTCTTGGCGGCTTCACGGGCAATTTGTGCCACTTCCAGGGAATGAGTCAGGCGCGTACGGTAATAATCGCCGGTACCGGCGCCAAACACCTGTGATTTGCCTTGCAGCCGGCGAAAAGTCGGCGAATGAATCAGGCGCGAATAATCGCGTTCATATGCAGCTCTAGAGGTTTCCAGCCGGGTAATCTCCGGATATTGCCGATGCTCTCTTTTCTCAATAAGTGTCATATCCGCTGCCCCTATCCATTGATCTGTATTTAGTATTTCATTATAAGTCATTTTCAGCAGAACTTTCACTCTAAAATAGAAAGTTGAGCAACTCCCCGGCCGCAGTGAATAGTTTGTAAGGTGCATGGAGCATTCTAAAGCAAAATAACCCGTTTACTTTGCCACGGGTCATGTATGGAGTGAAAGATGAATCTTATGAAAACAGGCTGCAGAATAACCTATACCACAATAACAGCATTCATGCTTTTGCTTGGGCTTACTAACAGCGCGCTAGCCAGTCCAAATATTAAAAACCGCTATTATTATGAGCAGAGCGGGGCCATGATCTGGGAGGTCCCCACCAGTCAAAAAGTAATAGCACTGACCTTCGACGACGGACCCGATCCTTCCGAGACCACGCAGATTCTGAATGTGCTGCATCAATACCATGCCAAATGCACCTTTTTTGCTATCGGCAAAAAAATTGCCGCCTATCCCGAGGTAGCCAAGCAGGTGATTGCCGAGGGGCATGAACTGGCTAACCATACTTACAATCATGTGTATTTCAAGAAGCCTATTTCCGAGCAGCAGATTCTGCAGGAGCTGGAGTTGACCGAAAAGGAAATCGTAAAGATCTCAGGCAAACACAGCAGCCTGTTCAGACCGCCTGGCGGCATGTACGATGATACACTGATTGATGTATCCAACAATATGGGCCTCAAGCCGGTGCTGTGGTCCTGGCATCAGGATACCCGCGACTGGAACCGTCCTGGTGTGTGGAATATCTACAGCAAAGTCATCCGTAATGCAAAAAACGGCGATATCGTACTGTTCCATGATTATGTACACGGGCAGTCGCAGACGGGTGAAGCGCTCAAAATCATCCTGCCCGAGCTTGCAAAACGGGGCTTCCGGTTCGTCACCGTTTCCGAACTGATTGAATTATCCGATGCAGAGCAGGTGAAGCATGGCCGGCATTTTGCTTTTTGAATACTTTTGCCGGCCTTTCCGTGGCTCTTTAATTGCGATTGACCTCAAAATAAGGTAGTCTTGAGCTATTATTATGACTTTATGATCGCTGCTGCAGTCCATCCTTTAGGAGGCTTTATCCATGTCTGAGAACACTTCCTATACTACCGAGGAAATCGCCCGGTTATTGAAGATATCCAAGCTGAAGGTTTATGATTTGATCAAAAAGGGCGAGCTGCCCTCTTACCGTGTCGGTAAACAAATGCGTGTCGACCTCTCCGATCTGGAGGCCTACAAGCAGAATTCGCGCAGCGGAGCTTCGGCCGGTCCGCCTGCTGGCGATGCAGCCGCACTTCCCCATACTCCCTTTGCACTGCCGCCAGCCACTTTTGCAGCACCGCTTCACTTTTCCCAGCCGCCTGCATTTACCGGTAAATCGGCCGGAGTCAATGTGGTCATTACCGGGCAGGATATGTCGCTGGACATTCTGGCTACCCACCTGGAGCGCAGCCAGCCCTCCTCCCGGCCGCTTCGTTCCTATGCCGGTAGTCTGGACAGCCTGATTGCGATGTATCATGGGGAGTCTGACATTGTCAGCACCCACCTGCTGGACGGCGATACAGGAGAATATAACCTGCCCTATATCCGCAAGCTGCTTGTCGGCTTCTCCTATGTAGTGGTGCATATGCTGGCGCGAAGTGCAGGATTTTACGTGCTAAAGGGCAATCCGAAGGGCATCCGTGACTGGTCGGATCTCCAGCAGAAGGGCCTCCGGCTGATTAACCGCGAGCGCGGCTCCGGTGCGCGGGTGCTGCTGGACGAGCAGCTGCGCCTGCACGGTATCCAGTCCGCCCAGTTAAGCGGTTATGACACTATAGAGAACAGTCATTTGGCCGTAGCCGGGATGGTGGCACGGGGTGAGGCTGACGTCGGCATCGGCACAGAAAAAGCCGCCAAGATTATTGACGGCATTGAATTCATTCCGCTCATTCAGGAGCGTTATGATCTTGTAATGATCAAGAAGCCGGAGCATGAGCAATGGATCGGGACTGTCATCGACATTTTACGGTCATCTGCATTCAAAAACGAACTCAGCTCCATTCACGGCTATGACCTTACCGATACCGGAAGGCTCATTTACGAGACTTAAGCGGAAAGCAGCCAGCCAGTAATCCCTACTCGGCTTCAGTGGAATATTTGATTTTATAACTTCCTTTGGTCCCGGTACCGACAATTTCGAGCTTGTATTTACCGTCCTTTTTAATCTCCACCTGCTCTTCTCCGGCCTCATTCGTACGAAGCTCTTTCACAAGCTCGTGATCGGGATCATACAGCTTCATGGACAGCTTGCCTTTATCCACTTTGGAGGTATAGTCCAGAAGCAGAGTTTGCCCTTCTTTGAGCTTCAGCGTCTTTGTTTCCGTACCTGACAGCAGCTTGTAGGATGCCTTAATTTGTTTACCACTGCTTGATCCAACGAACATCAGCCTTTTTTCGCAGCCCGTAAGCAGCAAAGCAGATGTCAGTACTACGAGTATCAGCAGGCTCCACTTTTTGTTCACTTCATTCACTCCCCGGTTCTAATCATGTGCCCGCAGTGCGGGCAATATTCCTCTTTAGCACTCACGCCGCCGTCTCTTTTGTGCTGCTGTCTGACCACAAAGTAGATCAGCAGCCCGATTAAATTGGGAATGTAGATGACAGCAGTCATCCACAACCATGTGTTCATCCCCATACGCGAAGCATCCCTGTAGATGAATACGGCTATAGCTCCATTCAAACCAATGAGCAGCAGCACGGCCAGCCCCATAAACAAAAACCAGCCACGTTCCTCACTAAGGACATCCGACATATAGGGAAACATCCAATATCCCATTAAGGCCAGAGTAAGCAAGAAGCCCGTTGTAAGAACCCAAAAAAGCAATTTGCCAAGCGGCTTATGTCTCTTCATATGCCGTCCTCCTTTGAGAATAATGCGGATGTCTGGTGTCCGCCTGCCCCATATACCTGAAAAGTCATGCCCGGGCTGCTGCGCCCGATCTGCCGGACAGGCAGAACAGCAGTGCTGCGGCGGCAGATGTCTGAACGAGACCAAAGGCCAGCAGCAGGACCAGCTTCCATAGCAGGGGAAGAGGACCAGTCAGCACGCAGGCTCCCAGCAGCATTAGCACAATAACTTGAATCACCACGACAGCGATAAAGTTTCTTCCCAATCTTTCTGCAGCCGTTATTTTCCGGAGAGTATCCGCAACAAGCCGGGGAGAAGCCAGGGCCGGTTCATTAAAATATCGGCTTAGCAGTTGTTCCTGCGCTTCCTCTTCATTCATCATGCTTCCTCCTTTACATGCTGCATGGAGGTTTGCAGCAGCTTCTTCCCTTGATTGAGCCTTGACTTGACCGTTCCCACGGGAATGCCAAGCATCTCCGCAATCTCCTCATAGCTGAATTCGTTGTAATAGTAGAGAACCAGCGGCGCCAAATACCGTTTGGACAACGCACGCAGCCCCTGCTCCAGCTCGGCGTTCCGTTCATTCCGCAGCAAAGCTTCTTCCGTGAGAGGCGACGAATCCCGGATGTTCAGGAAGTCCGCCTGGAAAGACGCCTCACCCAGAAAACGGCGCTGGAGTTTTTTCCATCTGCGGTAGCGGTCCCTATGCAGATTGAGCGTAACTTGAAACAGCCAGGCTTTAAAGGAACGCTCGCAATCATATTTCTCCAGCTTGCGGATGACCCGGACCCACACCTCCTGAAACAGGTCCTCGGCATCCTGGGCATTCAGGGTAAGGTGGCGGCAAAACCGGTACAAATCATCTTTGTATCTGTCGACGAGCAGTCCCAGCATTTCACGGCGGCCGGACCGGCACCCTTCAATGAGTTGTTTATCGGTAATCATGTGCCCCCGCCCACCCTTTCAATTAACATTACGAATGAACTCCAGGCTTTGTTCGAAATTTCACATAATCATTTATTAGCCGTCCTCAAATGTTCTGTTCTCTCTATGATCATAGTAAATAACCTCCGGTCTTGCCATGATGCTTGATGGCAAAACCGGAGGTTATCCGCATACTTCGATTCAAGAACGGCGATTAACAAACATTAGCATAACGGCTGAGATTACGATTATCGAGCATACCCACATCCAGGCCAGCGTCATGTCGCCGCCGTCGACGGCCACATATATGGCGGTGGGCACCGTCTGCGTACGGCCGGGAATATTGCCTGCTACCATGATCGTAGCTCCAAATTCGCCAAGCCCGCGGGCAAAGCCGAGCACATACCCTGCAGCCAGAGAACGGCTGGCAAGCGGCAACGTTACATAACGCAGCACCTGCAGTTCACTGGCACCCTGTGCACGCGCCGCATCCTCAAGATCCTTTTCGACATCCTCAAACCCGGCCTTAACGGTCCGGTAGACCAGCGGAAAGGCCACAACCACCGCAGCAATAACGGCAGCCCCCCAGGTAAAGAGGATGGTATGCTCTGTGAACTGCTCATACAGCCTGCCAATCCAGCTCCGCCGTCCCAGAATTACTAGAAGCACAAAGCCGACTACGGTAGGGGGCAGTACAAGCGGCAGCAGCAGAATGGTCTCGACCAGACTGTATCCGGGGAACCTCCGGCCCGCCATCTTCTTAGCTGCGAAGGTTGCCAGAAGGAATACGATGATGCTCGTGATTACAGAGATTTTGACGGAAAGCCAGACCGGGGCGAAAAAATCAGTCCAATTGATCTCCATCCGCTTTCACCCCGCTTAAGTTCGATTAGAATTACTTGGCAAGCTGAAAGCCGTAGCCGGTAAAAATATCGCCCGCCGCCTTGGTTTGCACGTAGTTATAGAAGGCTCTGGCCTCTGCCTGATGTTTGGAATCCTTAACGATCCCGACCGGATAATTGATTGCTTTGTGCACCTGTGCCCCTACAGTAAGGGCGATCTTCACCTTGTTGGAGGTTAGGGCATCTGTCTTATACACAAATCCGGCATCAGCATTGCCTGTTTCCACGTAGGAGAGCACCTGGCGGACATCCTTGGCGAATACCAGTTTGCTCTGCAGCGTATCCCATACATTCTTCGCGGTCAATGACTGCTGCGCATATTGGCCCGCCGGCACCGATTCCGGTTGTCCGACAGCGACCTTCTTGAATGTTTTATCTGTAAGCTGTGTGATTGTTGTAATCTTAGCTTTGGAATCGGAAGGCACAATGAGAACCAGCCGATTCTTTAGAAGTTCCGTATGGCCTGAAATGAGTTTGCCATCCACCAGCGCTGTCATTTGCTTATCTCCTGCTGAGAAGAACAGATCGGCCGGAGCGCCTTGTTCAATCTGCTTCTGTAATGTACCGGAAGCGCCATAGTTAAAGACGAGGTCAATATCAGGATGCTGCTTCTCATAAAGAACGGCAATCTTGTCAAGACTGTCCTGCAGGCTGGCTGCGGCAGATACAATGATTTCGGTTTTCTTCTTCGCCGCCTCTGCCTGTTTCTCAGGTATTGCCGACAAGCCCACAGCAAGCATTACAGTCATGACAACCAACGCTAATTTCTTGACCATTTCCATTCCTCCCATTTATATATCTTGTATATTTAGATGATATTCTAGCATATCTTTTTTCGTTTTTCTATACGTTTGGTTATGTTTGCTTATATTCAGTTATGATTAATACAGATTACACCTTAACATACATTTCTATTTATAATGGGCTTCATAGCAAAAAAGCCCCCAGGCGTGTAAACACCTAAGGGCTTCCCTGGATCTCATTGTTTTAACTCTTCATCCGCGGATCAAGCACATCGCGTAGTCCGTCTCCCATCAGGTTGAATCCGAGTACAGTCAACATGATTGACATCCCCGGAAAAATGACCGTCCACGGCGCCTTCTGAATGAACTGGCGCGAATCGGAGAGTATCTTGCCCCATTCCGGATCAGGCGGCTGCGCACCAAGGCCAAGGAAGCCGAGGGCTGCCGCTTCGATAATGGCGGTTGCGATGCCCAGCGTCCCTTGTACAATGATCGGTGTCAGGCTGTTCGGCAGAATATGAGTCAGCAGAATACGCGCATTCGTCATCCCGATCGCTCTTGCCGCCGTGATGTATTCCTTCGACTTCAAACTGAGCACCTTGGCCCGAACGAGTCTTCCATAGGTCGGGATGTTAACAATCGCAATGGCGAGCAGCGCATTCCGCAGAGAGGGTCCGAGTATGGCCACAATTGCAATCGCGAGCAGAATACTCGGAAAAGCCAAGAGGATATCAAACATTCTGGAGATCAGCATGTCTACCCACTTGCCATAGAATCCGGCCAGAACCCCCAGAAATGTACCGACAATAATAGAACCGATCACTGAGGAGAACCCGACCCAAAGCGAGATACGGGCACCGTACAGGACCCGGCTGAACAAATCTCTTCCCAGATCGTCCGTGCCGAACCAATGGTCAGCCGACGGTGCCTTCAGCCGGTTCACCAGCTCCTGCTCCTTGAAGGTATACGGCGCGATAAGCGGGGCAAACAGCGCAATCAGCACGAAAAACAAAATAATACAGAGCCCGAGCATAGCCGTCTTGTTCTTGCGGAATGCCCTCCACGCATCATGCCAAGGTCCGGAGCCCTTTTCGGCACGTACCTTTGGGGGCGTTACATTAACTGTTGCCTGTGCCACAGATTCACCCCTCACTTGTAATTGATGCGTGGATCAACGACGGCATAGAGCAGATCCACAAGCAGATTAATGATTACGAAAATAAAAGCAATAATCAGAATACCGGTCTGAATGACAGGATAGTCACGCGAGCTGATCGCCTCAAATATATATCTTCCCACACCCGGCCAAGCAAAGATCGTCTCTGTCAGCACCGCTCCGCCGAGCAGAGCTCCTGTCTGCAGCCCCACCACAGTCAATACAGGAATCAGCGCATTTTTGAGCGCATGCTTGTATACTACGAGAAATTGCGATAACCCTTTGGCTTTTGCCGTACGGATGTAGTCCGAATTCATTACCTCCAGCATGCTGGAGCGGGTCATCCGGGCGATAATCGCCATCGGAATCGTACCCAGTGCAATGCTTGGCAGGATCAGATGTTTAACAACCGTCCACAACTGGTCCCAGCGGCCTGCCAGTATCGTATCAATCACGTAGAGACTGGTGATGCTCTCCACCGGATTGCGCTGGTCCATCCTGCCTATGGAGGGCAGCCAATGTAATTTCAGCGAGAATAACAGCTGCTCCATCAGACCAAGCCAGAAAATCGGCATGGACACACCAATGAGCGCTATAATCATTGCGGCATAATCAAACCATGAATTTTGCCGCCAGGCGCTTAGAATACCGGCATTGACTCCCACAACAGTGGCGAACAGCATACTCGCCGCCGTAAGTTCCAGGGTAGCGGCCAGATAAGGCATAATTTCTTTGGCGATTGGCGTTTTGGTACGGATCGAGGTACCCAAATCGCCTTGCAGCAAATCGCCCATATAATTGAAATACTGCTGCAGCCACGGCTTGTCGAGACCCAGTTGTCCCCGCAGCGCCTGCTTGGACTGCTCCGTTGCCTTTTGTCCCAGAATCGTCTCTGCCGGATCTCCCGGAATCGCATGGATAATAGAGAAGACAATGATTGTCATCCCAATCAGAACCGGGATTAATACCATTACACGTTTTAATAGGTAGGAGTTCAAATCAGCTCACCTACTATTCGAAGTAGATTTCGCTGTAATATTCCGTACCTGTCGGACCTGGAACAAAACCCTTGAGATTGGTTTTGGCAGCCAGCAACGGAGTCGTGTGCACAAGCGGAATCCAAGGCGCATCCGCTTTGATGATTTCCTGCGCCTGCTTGTACAGGTCGGAGCGTTTGGCTTGGTCCGTTTCCTTCTGTGCATTGATCAGAACGGTATGCAATTCTTCATTAATATAGAAGGAACGGTTGTTGCCCGGAATCGCATCTTTATCAAGGAGCGTATACAGGAAGTTATCCGGGTCACCGTTGTCACCGGTCCAGCCGAGCATGTAGATATCATCTTTTTCTCCGACTTTTGTGTCGTCAAGGTAAGTAGCCCATTCAGGGGACTCGATCACCGTCTTCACGCCAATTTTTTCCCAATCGGCTTGAATCGCCTCGGCTACCTTCTTGCCATCAGGCATATAAGGACGGGAGACCGGCATAGCATACAAAGTTACCGGATCCGGCAGACCTTCAGGATATCCGGCCTCAGAAAGCAGCGCTTTTGCTTTCTCCAGATCGTATTCATAATCATTCACAGCATCGTTATAGCCCCATAGGGATGGGGGTATCGGGTTAACGGCGGCCGTTGCCTGACCTGAGAAGAACGCTTCGATAATAGCCTGCTTATTCACCGCATGGTTCAGCGCTTGTCTTACCTTCACGTTGTCAAAAGGTTTCTTATTGAAGTTGAAGCCGAGGTACGAGACATTAAACGGCGGGCGTTCAATCTTTTGCAGCCCGGTGTTGCCTTCCAGTGTGGACAGATCATCAGGGCTAAGGTCCTCCATCAGGTCGATCTCACCGTTCTGCAGAGCAGTAAAGCGCGCAGAGTTATCCGGAATGGAGCGGACGATAACTTTGTTCAGCTTAGGAAGCCCTTCTTTCCAGTAGCCCGGATTCTTGTCCAGCGTAATGGAATCATTGTGCTTCCATTCGGTGAACACAAACGGACCTGTGCCTACCGGCTCATTCTTGAAGTTTTCCTTCTTCTCCTTAATGGCTGTAGGGCTGGCAATCCCGAAGGAGGTCATGGCGATATTCTGCAGGAAAGGGGCCTGCGGCTGATTAAGCACAAATTGCACGGTTGTGGCATCAACAGCCTTCACCTCTTTAATGACACGGCTTCCGTCCGGACCGAACATGGAGTCATAGTAGTCAAAGGAATCGCCTTCGAATTTGTATTCACTTGCCGGATCACTCCAGCGCGTGAAGTTGAACACGACAGCCTCGGCATCAAAGTCTGATCCATCATGGAACTTCACACCCGGATGCAGCTTGAAGATGTAGATTAAGCCGTCGGCTGAGACTTCCCAGCTGTCTGCAAGTGAAGCCTGTACCTCGGAGGTTCCCGGTTTGTATTCCAGCAGAGAGTCAAATACCTGATGGGCAATCTTCAAAGATTCACCATCGGTTACGATTGCCGGGTCCAGCGAAGCCGAATCACCGCCGCGCCCCAATATCAGTGTATCCTGTGACGTTGCCGCCGAATCAGGAGAGCTATCCGGTGCGGCAGTTGCCGCTGTATTGCCCCCCGCAGTTGACTCCGTGCTTGCGTTATTGTTGCCTCCGCAGCCGCTTAACATTAATACCGCCCCCAGCGTCACTGCCAGTGCAAGACTACTCCATTTCTTCATCTCTAGAAAACTCCCTTCCTTCATTAAAAGTATTAAAGCGTCTATATGGAGCTGCGCCAAAGCGCTGCCATATACCAAGTCCACTAATTGCATTCATGAATGGTTGCTCGCTCTGAATACTAAGGATAACTCCTGCCGGAGTCTTTCTAAGATGTCGTCAAGTCTTGTTAAGCCAGCCGGGTGTCAGCATCATCATATAAATGGCATGCGGTTAGATGCCCTGGCCCGGTCTCGTTCAACGGCGGTCTTACATTGCGGCACACGTCCATCACCCGGGGACAACGGGTATTAAAGGCACAACCGACAGGCGCATTGGCCGGACTCGGCACTTCACCCTGCAGAATAACCCGTTTCTTGCGGATATCGGGATCGGGTTCGGGAACAGCCGACAGCAGCGCCTGTGTATACGGGTGCTGCGGTTCGGCATAAAGCTTGTACTTATCGGTAATCTCTACAATCCGTCCCAGGTACATTACGGCGACACGGTCACAGATATGCTTCACCACACTGAGATCATGGGCTATAAATATGTAGGTAAGTGCAAATTCCTTCTGTAAATCCTGCATCAGATTAATGACCTGAGACTGGATGGATACATCCAGTGCGGACACAGGCTCATCCGCTATAATCAGCTTCGGCTGCAGGGCAAGCGCCCGGGCGATTCCAATCCGCTGCCGTTGCCCGCCGGAGAATTGATGCGGATAACGCTGGAGATGTGCCTTCGCCAAGCCGACCACATCAGCCAGCCGCTCGACAGTATCCCTCCGTTGCCTGGCATCGCCTACACCATGTACAATCATCGGCTCTTCCAGAATACGCTGCACCGTATTCCGCGGGTCAAGGGAAGAGAACGGGTCCTGAAAGACAATCTGCATCTCCCGCCGGCGCTTGCGCATTTCTTCCAGAGTGAGCCTGGTGATATCCTGGCCTTCGAACCAGACCTCCCCTGCTGTAGGCTCGATCAGCCGCAGCAGCGTACGCCCGGTTGTCGATTTGCCGCAGCCGCTTTCCCCCACCAGTCCAAAGGTCTCGCCTTTGCTTACGGAGAAGGAAATATCGTCCACGGCCTTGACGGCCCCTTGCACCTTGTTGAAGAAGCCTTTATAAATCGGATAATACTTCTTGAGGCCAATAACCTCGAGCAGGTTCTCGCTCATACAGCATCCTCCTGTTGGCTGTCATGCAGCCAGCATCTGCAGCTGTGCCGGTCTTCCTGCAGTGACAGCTCAGGAAGCGACTCACGGCAGATGTCCATCATATTCGGACAGCGGGGTGCAAACCGGCAGCCCTGCATATCTTTACTGAGAATCGGCACATTGCCGGGAATGGAATACAGCCGTTCCCGGACCTCGTTCATTCTTGGCACAGACTGTATAAGCCCCCTCGTGTAAGGATGAAACGGATTTTTAAAAATATCGCGCACAGAGCCTTCCTCTACGATCTTGCCGGCATACATAACAGCCACCCGGTGGCACATCTCCGCCACAACTCCAAGATCATGGGTAATCAGCATGACCGCAGTGCCTTGTTCTTCATTCAACCGCCGGATCAAATCCAGAATCTGCGCCTGAATCGTTACATCCAGCGCCGTTGTGGGTTCATCGGCAATGAGCAGCTCCGGACTGCAGGAGATCGACATCGCGATCATCACCCGCTGGCGCATGCCGCCCGACAACTGGTGAGGATACTCATCAATGATCGCTTCCGGCCGCGGTATTCCTACTTTGCGGAGCATCCCGGCCGCATGCTCCCGCGCTTCTCTTTTCGATAAGCCGCGGTGAAGCCGCACAGTTTCGATAATCTGCTGACCTGCCGTAAACAGCGGGTTAAGCGAAGTCATTGGCTCCTGGAAGATCATCGATACCGAGTCTCCGCGGATCTTTCGCATTTCTTTTTCCCTAAGCGGCACAAGATCCTGCCCTTTTAATAGAATGCGGCCGCCGACAATCCGGCCGGGAGGATTCGGAACCAGCTTCAGGATGGACAATGAAGTGACGCTCTTGCCGCAGCCCGATTCACCAACCACTCCAAGAATTTCGCCCGGATCAATATACAAATCGACGCCGTCCACAGCAGGAACCTCTCCACGATCCGTAAAAAAATGAGTATGCAAATCCTCAATTTCCAGAATTGGCTGGATCAAAATGAACCCTCTCTTCTATTAAAAATTGAACAAAGGTCAAATGACAGACAAGAAAATCTCTCTAAAAGAGAGATTCTACCGTGAACACCTTACATAATAAGTTAGTTAATAGGATTTAATCGACATAGTTGTTATTTATTGTATAACACTACTATATAAAACCATGATAGACAAGAAAAATTTACAAGATTAACTAACCTCATAGGGTTTAAGGGTATAATTAATGACAAAACAAAAAGATCCTGCTCTATTTGTAGAGCAATAGCCACCTTTCCAGTTGAACCCTCATCATATCCCTATAGTAAAACGGCTCCACTATCTCCGCTTCCTCTTCGAATTTCATGATCCAACGAACAAATCCTATATCCTGTTCAACAGCTACCTTAAAGTGGAGAAAGCGGCTCTGGCGGTCCACCTTGCTCGGCTTTACAAACAACTCCTCATATTTGATCCAATCCATCATCCGTTCCGAAAATTTCACCTTAAATTCGATCTCCAGACTGTCTTGGTCCAAATGCCACTTCTGCTTCATAAAAGACTGCAAATCAAATTGCTCCTTGGAAAAAAAACGATTCAACGGCCTGACACTCGAAAACCCGTTGATGTGAAAAGCCCGG
The DNA here is from genome assembly GCF_038593145.1 of Paenibacillus sp. FSL L8-0340. Classification (NCBI taxonomy): domain Bacteria; kingdom Bacillati; phylum Bacillota; class Bacilli; order Caryophanales; family Paenibacillaceae; genus Paenibacillus; species Paenibacillus sp. FSL L8-0340. The sequence goes on along the minus strand of NZ_CP151967.1, from coordinate 1,177,226 downwards.
ATCATGCCAAAGCGGTGGCAGAAACCGATTAAATGATAGCGGTTCTCCAGCGGAACCAGGCAGTATGGATCGATCTGTATCTCCTTCTCTTCATAGGCATTTTCACTGTAATCCGCCTGAAAGCTTCGCTGTTTCATTATAGCCAGCAGAATTTCCGTCAGAAAAGGCGAAGGCTCTCCCTGTGAAGTTCCCCTCTCTGTCCAATGCTGCCAGGCTTCTTTTTTTACGCTTTCCATCTTCTCTTCCCTTTCCGCCTTCTGCTTATATTCTGCAGCCATGATTTTTTCGTAGGCGTCTTCAAAATGTGCAGGCAACAGAGGCTTAATGTCATTCATAATGCCGCGGAGCTGTGAAAATGCGGCCGATTCTTCTTCCGACAAATCTAAAGGATAGAGTGCAAAGTTCCCGATAAAAGCATATCCCTTCCCGTGCCCCAGGTGGGTAATAGGGATATGCATGGCACTTAGCGCATCCATATCCCGGTATATCGTTCTCTCACTGTTGCCGCAGCGTTCCGCCAGCTCACGGGCTAAAATTCCCGGTTTGGCCTGAACTAGCGTAATGATGCGCATCAGCCGGATTAATCGGTCTGTCATTTTCAGTTCCCCTTGATTTATGGTAAAATAGACCCATTATTTTAAATAAATTAGTTATATATATCTAAAAACAGGGAATTAATAACCTCGTTACAAAAATATAATAGAACTATTTTACTATATTACCACATTTATATATCGCTCTATCTGTCAGCTATTCTGGTTTGCACTCAGCGAAATAGTGCAGTTATGTATATGCCCTAGTTACCGGTTGATGGATCATAAACTGTGTATTCCTAGAGTCACCAGACCTGAATCCCCACGGCCAACTGTTTGTACACAGCCTCCGCCTCTTTAACCAGCTGCATGTCTCCAGATTGGGTTGCCAGCAGCAGCAGATCATCCGCCTGTCTGCGCAACCTATCGTAGGAAGCTGGGTCGGATGTCTTAGAACGTAAGGCCACTGCTTCTTCCATTACCATCGCTGTCTTGAGCAGCTCCAAATGCTTGGCTACATGAAAGCAGCTGGCCGTGCCGAGCACATCGGTATGGTGGGTATACTCTAGGCTTAGCTTATGCAAGGGCAGCTCGCGGATGCGTTCCACCGGGGGTTGTTTATATTGCCACTGCAGCCAGAGTGCTTCATGATTTCCCGCTGGCATCGCCGCCATAGTGAATTCCAGCGCTATATATTTCCTCCCTCCCGCATGTATTTTGCCAAGCTTAAGCAGCAGCGATCTTCCTTCCCCTGCCTCCACTACACATCCATAACATGCCTTCAGACTTACATGCGCTTCAAGCCATACTCTCAGTTCAATTTCACGGGCAACGACTTTGCGGCTTTTCTTCTGCGTTTCCACACCTTGGACCATGCCTTCCCACTCGACTAGCAAAACTACATCTCGAGCAGCTCCTGCAAAAATCCGGTTTTGACTCCATGTAAATATGGGCTGGATACTTGCTTGCATATTTCCACCTCTTTCTTTTTTTGGATCTTCTATTAATGTACCAATAATGGCGGACAACTCCTTGTCATGGAATATATGTTCGGACCTAGAATATCGACAAAAAAAGAGCCACTCCACTATAAAGTGGATTGCCTCTTTGCGAAAGATCGTTCTTTTGTCTAAAGATGACGAAAAATTTGTGTAATTTCACCTATTCCCCAGCTTGCTGTTCCGGCGCTCTTCCTTGAATAAGAAACCCAGTGCTCCTTTGGCGCATAGCAATGAGAATAGAAGAAACAGCACTGCCCAAAAGATGGCCGGCAAAGGAGTCAACCTCGCCAGATTGGCTGCATCCCCTGCACGGGAGGGTGTAAATGCCGCAGACGATACCAGAAAAAGTGTACCCATTACGGATTCCTCAAGCGTGAGAAACGCCAGAAACAAGTAATAATATTTGCTGATCTTAGGCCAGAGAAACATCATCGCCAGATTCAGCGCAATAAAGCCGGTCAGCCACATCATGCCGAATCCGCCCCGTACATATAAAACCAGCATAATGAGTGCTATGGCGGTGGACAAAATCAGCCCCCATTGCAGCCGGTTTCTTCTATATAAATAGAACAGCAGCAAAGAGAATAACGAAGCCAGCGTATATCCGGCCAGCGACACCAGTATCGCTTGTGCTCCCGCACCAATGGCCGAATAAGTGACCCCGCTGTGATCGGCGTACAACTCAATGCGCAGCACACTTCCCGAGAGCAACAGGGTCATGAGCGCATGGCCGAACTCGTGAACCATCGTATCCAGATTGCGGAACAAGGAAGAGAACGGGATTAACCGCGTTAAAAAAGCAGAACCTGCCAGAAACAATAGCGTCTTAAGCCATTTATTCATCACATCAGCCCCTTTCCGTTCAAAGTATACGATAATTTGTACACCTGTGGTAGCAAAACCGAAACCTGAGTGTCTTTAATGCTGTATTACTTTTATGGTTATTGCCGCAGGCCCCAGTGCAAGTGGAAACGGCTGCGACGTTCTCAAAAGGATGGTATCTGTTTGTCCCTTTATATCCAAAACTCGGGACAAAAATGTGCTTTATCCGCCAAATGATGCCAAGCTTCCCCTGTAAGGTACCCGGAAGTTGTCAGGCTATGTTAAAATAAAAGTAATATTAGCCTATACCAGGTGGTGATATGTAATGAAAAAACATGTAATGAGCAAATTGATCAAGCTCTTAAGTTCGGCCCTGCTGCTGCTTGGGATAACGGCAGCCCTGCCGGCTCCTGCGGCTCAGGCCAATTACTTCAGCGATATATATAAAGGATTGCAGAATTTCTCGGAATTGCCCGGTGAAGTTAATCAATTGCAGGAAAGCTACCAGCAAACGGTGGATGAGCTCCAGCAGACCAAAAATGAGCTGGGCGAAACGACCCAAGCCTTGGGACAGACGCTGCAGGAGATGGAGACGTACCGTACCCAGAATGAGGCTCTTCAGGAGCAGAACCGCCAATTAAGCCTGGTGGTAGAGGAATTGAAAAACGACCGTACGGCCCGGGAAAACTACTATAACCGGATTAAAGTTACGGTCATTACCGGGGTTGCCCTTATATTCGGTTATTTCCTGCTCACCCGGCTGCTTCGCTTCGCGATGCGCTACCGGTCCAGAAGAAGCGACCGGCTGCGGTAGTCCGCAAGGAGAGCGTCACCCACAGAAACAAGAAGTCACAGGAACAAGGAAGTGTAAGCTATGAACGTTGATGTCCAGGATGAAGGCGACAGCGGCAGCGGACAAGCCGTTGCCTTTACTGTTGGAGAGAATGAAGAGGTTCATGTGCTGCACCCGCAGCAGATTATTGCCTATCAAGGTCCCTCTTCAGGCCGGGCGGACCGGTTGATGGATGTCAAGGGCATGTACCGCAAGCGCAAGCTGATCCGCTCGGATCTGTCCGGGCCCTGCCGGTTCGTTGCCGCACTCCCTCCCGGTTATCGGATCAAAACGCTGCAGCTTGATGGAAAAAGCGATCTGCTCTATGATTTCAGGCATCTGTTCTTCTATAGTAAGGGGGTTACGATGCAGACCCGGGTGCTCAGCATGAAGAATATGCTCGTGACGCGCGATGTCATCAAGGTGAAGTTCTCTGGCAGGGGCAGCATCGGCATCTTAACTGAGGGAACGGTATGCGAAGCGGAGCTGCATCCCTTCGACCCGTTGTATGTGGATGCCGGAAGCGTCATTGCCTACCCCGAGAATGCCAAGCTTGAGCTGACCGTCTACGGCAATCATCTGGCCAGCCAGCATATGAGCTATCATTGGAAGATGACAGGCCACGGACCCGTGCTGTTCCAAGCCGGCCGCCAGAGCCGGCGCTTTGAACGCGACAATAATGAGGACGGGATTATCAAACGGTTTCTCCGTGAGGCTCTGCCATTCGGCGGAGTGTTTATTAAGTAGGAATATATATAAATCTTATTTAGCAAAAAGAGTGCCCGTGCGTATCACGCAAGGGCACTCTTTAGTTTACAGACAATGCACACAACCCATAAACCCGGCAACAGCTTCTATACCCGGAATCATGGGCGGTTCCTGATTGTTGCTACTTGGTCACTTGGTCACTTGGTCACTTGGTCTTATGCCAGGTAAGCATTCAGCATCCAGGCGCTCTTCTCAACACTGCTTCTGATACCAATCAGCAGATCAGCAGTCGGTTGATCGCTCAGCTCTTCTGCTGCCGCGATGGAATGCTTCAGCTCTTCTGCAACAAGGGCAAAATCTTTTACAAGTTGGGTAACCATTTCTTTGGCGCTTTCGCCGCCGACGGCTTCCTTGAGCTCGGAAAGGGCCAGATATTGGGTCATAGTAGAGGCCGGTTGTCCGCCGATAGCGAGCAGGCGTTCAGCCAGCTCATCCACATAACCTGCAGCTTCATTGTACAGTTCTTCGAATTTGGCATGCAGCGTGAAGAATTGCGGTCCGCTCACATACCAGTGGTAATGATGCAGTTTCACTCCGAGCAGGGTCCAGTTCGCAGTTTGGCGATTCAAAGCAGCGTGCAGTTCAGTCTGGCTCTTTACTTGTGTACTCATTCTAATAGCCTCCTATAGTTTGTATATATGTTATTGTATTTAGACTTGTTCTAAATCTATATACAATATAACATGAATTTATGCTTTTTGCAACGATTACGACGATTTTGTTGCTGCAAATTCTAGCATAACTTTCTGTTATACTCCTATTATTTGTGTCACATTGGAGCATAAGCACCTATATTGACACAAATCACATCGTTACGGCATAAAAAATCACATGAAATACAAAGGTTAAACCTAGGTAGTTTCCGCTTGCGCCGCCTTGCCTTTTCCGCTCCGGAAGATCGCCCGCATCTCGTCGCGTTTAGACTTCGGACTAAGCACGTAGACTGTATCTCCTGCCTGAATGACGGTATTGCCATGCGGAGTGACGATATTCTTATCCCGTATGATCGCCGTGAAGAGAATATCATCAGGCAGCCCCAGCTCTGTAATCTGCATCCCGGCAATCGGCATAGAAGGCTGTATTCCAATATGATTGAATTCCGAGTCCGTCTTGCCAAGGGCTACAAGTTCCATGAGAGAAGGTTGCCCCGCTTCTTCCCGCCCGACCAGCTTCAGTCTGGAAGCGAGCGGTGAAATCGTCGTCCCCTGAATAACAGCCGATGTAAGGACGACGAAGAAGACGACATTAAAGAACAGCCTTCCCTGCGGAAGACCCGCCAGCAGCGGATAGGTGGCCAGTACAATCGGCACGGCGCCGCGAAGACCAGCCCACGAGATCAGTGTTTTTTCCCGGAAAGAGAATTTGGCAAAGAGCAGGCTTATAAATACCCCGACCGGCCGGGCAATTACCATTAGGATGACAGACAGCAGCAGCCCGTCCCAAGCGATATTTGCAAGCTCCTGCGGGAACACCAGCAGCCCCAGCAGAATGAACATAGCAATCTGCATCATCCAGGCAAAGCCGTGATTGAAATTCATGATGGTTCGGTGATACATCAGTTCGGAATTCCCCAGCGTCAGGCCAATTACATAGACGGCAAGCAGTCCGCTGCCGTGAACCATGGCTGTAAGGCCATAAGTCAGTACGGCAAACCCTATAGCCATTACCGGATACAGACCGGTGGAATCCAAGTTGATTCTGTTGATCAGATATACGGCCAGCTTGCCGATAATGATCCCCAGCAGCAGGCCAATCCCCATTTCCCATACAAAGGACAGCAGCAGGCTCCAGATGGCTGTATCGGGATGCTGAATCCATTCGATTAGTGATACGGTCAGAAATACGGCCATCGGATCATTGCTCCCAGACTCAGCCTCCAGTGTGGAGGTCAACCTTTTGTCGATATTTTTGCCGCCCAGAACAGAGAATACGGCGGCTGCGTCCGTTGAACCGACAATCGCTCCGAACAGCAGGCTTTCCGCCCAAGGCACTCCCAGTATGAATTTGGCAAAAACGCCTACTATGGCTGTAGTCAGCAGCACGCCCACCGTAGCCAAGGACAGCGCCGGCGCCATTATCGGCCGGATATCCTTCATGCTGGTCTGCATCCCGCCTTCAAACAGAATCACGACCAGTGCAAAAATGCCGGCAATCTGGGTCAGGGATGCATTGTTAAAATAGACAAAATGGCTGAGTACCATCCCCACTGCAATAAATAATACGAGCGCCGGCATGCCGAACCGTGTAGAGAATTTTGTGGAAAGCACTCCTACAAGCAGCAGCACCGCCAGCAGCATAATAATCTGATCTGCAAGATGAGTCATCGTTTACTTCGCACCCTTCTGATATTGAAATCAAGCAGACGTTACCGCTCCTTGTGTTATTTACGTTATTAACCTCAAAAGTCTTTTCTTGAGTCAGCTGCGGTAAAGACTGCCGGGTGCCCTGCTCTGGTCATCTACACTTCCACACTGAATTTATAATGCTCAAACGGCTGCACATCATACATTTCTTCTATTATCTACATAACAAAAGCCTGACCATGGAAGGTCAGGCTTACGACTCATTTAACATTAACTATTATATTTCAAACTCCTCCGTTGAATCTGAAAGGCCGCCATTCTGCATCCCCTTGTTATTTGCCACGGCAAGAATATACAGTTTATATTTTTTGCCTTTAATGATGGGACTACCGTTGACGTCTGTTGTTGATGCTGTAATTACCGGATTCGTCCCGTTAGGAATGATGGACTTGTAAGAGGAAGAGGTCACCCCAAGTGCATCACCCAAGCCAAAACCCTGCTTGGCCGGAACTACTAATACCCGGTATTCAGAAATATTGGTCTCATTGGACGATTTGTTGAAGCGGGCCAGTATTCTGCTGTCATTCACTTGATACGTGACGTTGGTTACGGAAACCACAGGGGTTTTGGACGACAACGTAATGTCCGAGGATGCCTGGGACAAGACATTAGAACCTGAATAATTCCCACTGCCAACAGATAATACATACACTTTATAAGTGGTTCCCTCTTTAATCCAATTGCCGCGCACATCTCTGGAGGATGAATTTAAAATTTGACTGGTGCTATTATCAGATGTGCTCACCGCTGTATAGTTGGAGCTGGATATACGATTGGCTTCGGATACGCTGAAGTTGCTGTAATATGAGGTTGGCACCACCATGATCAGATATTTGCTGATGTACCTTTCGTCCGCAGCATGATTAAAGGATACTTTCATATCCCGGCCATCACCATTGTCACTAACGTCGCTTACGGTTAGATTAGAAACGGCTCCCATACTGAAGTCAGTCAGCAGCGTAATAACCGATGAAGCGCTGGAAAGCACATTTGCACTTAAGTTGCTTCCAACCGATAACACGTATACTTGATAACCCGTTCCATTTTTGATCAAATTACCCCGTACGTCTCTGGTTGATGAGGTCAGGATTTGATTGGTGCTGCTTCCTGATGTACTCACCGCTGTATAATTGGAGCTGGATACATTATTCGCTTCAGATACGCTGAAGCCGCTGTAATAAGCCGTAGGTACGACCATAATCCGATACTGGTTAATATTAGCTTCGGCTGTGGGATGGACAAAGGACACTTTCATATCCCGGCCGTCTCCATAGTCATTAACATCACTAACGATGAAGCTAGAGATTCCTGTAGTGGACAACGTAATCGCAGATGACGCAGGAGACAGTACTTGATTGGCCGCATTCCTGCTATCTACCGCCATAACAAACACCCGGTAGCTCACACCCGGCTTTATAAGGGCTCCATCGACATCCCTGGATCCTGAAGCCAAGACCTGAGAAAGATTATTTCCCGTCTTGCTGACTTGGGTGTAGTTAGAACTGGAAACTGCGTTTGCTGCCGCCACATTGAAATTGGTATAGTTCGCTGCTTTGACTACAAATATCCGGTAGGAATTGACCTTCGATTCATCCGGCAACTTGTTGAAGCTGACAGACAAATCCCGTCCATCCCCATTATCCCCGACATCATTCACTTGTATGTTGGTTGGTGCGGATACAATATTATTCACCAACGTAAGTGTTGCTGAACTATTCGAAAGGGCACTGATATTATTCCCTTTGCCTACTGCCAAAACATAAGCAATATACGGCTGATTGACTTTAATTAATTCACCGCTGATATCCCTCGACCCAGCGTTCAGTTTAAACGCAGGATTAGCTCCGGTAGACAATACAGTAGAATAATTGGACGGTGCGATCTGTTGGGCGGATGACAAGTTTAATGTGTTCCCCGCTTTCACAATCAATACCCTGTAATGATCAACAATGGACTCATCTGCCGCCCGGACGAAGCTGACCTGCAGATCACGTCCGTCACCGCTATCACTCACATCCTGCAGGACTACATTGGATGCCGGACTTACGGTTCCACCTTTACCTCCGGAAGTCGTTATGGACACGGTCCTTGCTTTGGAATTCCATACCACTTCCTGACCCAGAGCTTCGCTGACGAACCGTGTCGGAACCAGCGTTCTGCCCTTCAAACTTTGACCAGGCACATCGAGGATAACAGACTTATTGTTAATCGTGGCAAGTGTCGAGCCAAGCTTCAATATAATCGTTGTACCCTCTTTGGTTGCTGTTACTGTTTTTGTCTGCTTATTCCACGTGGTGGTGGCATCAAAGGCTTCAAAAATGGCCCGTAACGGCACCAGCGTTCGTCCACGCACCGATATAGGGGGTTGATCAGTAGGTAAGGGAACACCGTCAATCACAATTTTGATAGGTGCAGCTGCCTGAGCCGGGGACTGCAGCAGCATCGGAAACACCAGCAACCCCGCTAAAATCGAAATCCATAACTTCTTCACAAGCTCACCCTCCTGGATAATAAATAAAATTCCATTTTCTTGACTATCCCTTTGACGCATCAACCGGTCTAAAAGTTTCTCGATTTACTGGTTACAATAAATTAATCCAATTTCCATTCCCAGGCTAAATAAGAAGGGATATGGAAACACAAAAAAATCCCCGCCACACCTACGGCAGGGATTCATTTCGTGATCCGGCTGGAACGCCCCTTGCAAAGCTACACGACTTCCGGAATTTCAAACGGCTCCTGGAGCGAAGGCCGGCCTACCGGGTAATACCCGAAGCCCAGTCCGCTTACCTGCTGTTCCGAGAAGGCGTTTCTGCCATCAATGAGGACGGTGCCGCTCATGGCTGCTTTTACCCCGGCCAGATTGATCTCTTTAAACTGCTTCCACTCTGTCAGCAGGCACAACGCGTCGCTGTCCTTCGCAGCTTCCAGCGCCGAGCTGCACCACTGAATCCCGGAATGATTCCGCAGCCGCCGGAAATTATCCATAGCCACCGGGTCGTATACCTTAGGAGTGGCGCCAAGCTGAATGAGCCTGTCGACGATCTCCAGTGCAGGAGCCTCCCGGACATCATCGGTTTCTGGCTTGAAGGCCAGCCCCCACAGCGCAATGGTTCTGCCTTCCAGGCTGCCCAGTGCCTGATGTAGCTTGCTGATGACACTATAGCGCTGTTCTTTATTGACTTCCACTACTGATTTCAGCAGCTTGAAATCATAATGCACATTGCCTGCGATTTGGATCAGCGCCGTTGTATCCTTGGGGAAGCAGGAGCCGCCATAGCCAATACCCGCTCCCAGAAACGAGGGCCCGATTCGTGTATCCAGTCCCATTCCCTTGGCTACCTCCGTGACATCTGCCTTTACCTTCTCGCAAATGTTGGCGATCTCGTTGATAAATGAAATTTTGGTAGCCAGAAAAGCATTGGAGGCGTATTTAATCATCTCCGCACTGCGGATGTCTGTGATCAATATTCTGGTGTTCAGCGGCTCATGCAGTCCGCTCAGCAGCTTGGAAGCACGCTGGCTGTCCGTCCCGATAATAATACGGTCCGGAGCCAGCGTATCCCGGATAGCCGTTCCTTCACGCAGGAATTCCGGAAGCGAAGCAATATCGAACGGCCCTTCGTATAACTCGCTCAGCAGCTCACGGACTCTGTCATTGGTGCCTACCGGCACGGTGCTCTTCACGCAGACTACTTTATAACCGTTCATGGCCGCGCCGATCTCCCTTACGGCCGCATCGACGAACCGCAGATCTGCTTCACCGCTCGGCAGCGAAGGCGTTCCTACTGCTATAATCACCAGCTCTGCATCGGACACTGCACCGGACAGGTCAGTCGTGAAGCGGAGCCGGCCCGCATCCATATTGGTGCAGGACATCTCCCCAAGCCCCGGCTCATAAATCGGAATGCCGCCACTCAGAAGCAGCTCAATTTTCTCCGCATCCTTATCAACACAATACACCTGATGCCCAAGCTCTGCATAGCATACACCTGACACCAAACCGACATACCCTGTTCCTATCACAGTAATGTTCATGTCTCTGCTCCTCATCAAAGTTTTGTGAGCTTAAATAGAAGAACTTATCCCCTGGCGATATCGCCGAGAGCGATCCTCGCCTCCCGCTGCTCCGCCTGTTTGGCAAGTGCCGCCTGCCTGGACAAGGCATGAAGAACCAGCGCAAAGCTGCAGACAAATCTTGTCCCCATCCCGATGCAAATACTCCATGCTGCTCCTGCCGCTCCATACCCGGGAATCAGCAGGATGGAACCTGCCAGAACCGTTATACAGGTCAGCAGAAATACCGGGATTTGCAGTTTAATATAACGGGAGACGGTTAAAGCTGCACTGAGGCAGCCTGTCATATACCAGATCGTACTTGCCAGCATAATAATAATGAAGACATTGTTATACGCGGCATAATCGGAGCTGTATAGCAGGCTGAGCAGAAACTCTCCCATGAAATAGGCAGCGGAAAGACCCGCAAGTCCGAGCAGCAGACACAGGCCCATGATCTGCAGTAGCAGCCTTTTGAACCCTTGCAGGTTGTCCCGGAAGTAGCGCGACAGCCTCGGACTCGACGCCTGCGTCATTGCATTGACAAAGGTGCCTCCCGCCATCATGATGTAGGCGATCGCAGAATAGTAGCCCAGGGCTTCCTCACCGCCGATATGCTGGAGAAAATAGCGGGGGATACTGCTGTTCAGGAAATCCAGCGCCGCGGTAATGCCCAGCGGCAGTACAAGCAGGAGCAGGCCTTTCAGAGTGGCCCGCTCCCCTCTTCCCAGAACGCTCCTGAAGCTGGACAGGCGGCCATTTGCTGTTCGCGCTGCCACCCTGATCCCCAGCACAGCCGCTCCGTTCTTCATGTCGTAGAACAAGAGTATCCCTAGCCAGGCAAGCGCAAGCGCTAAAGCTCCGGCGGCAATGCTTTGGGTCAGATAGACGCTTATCCCAAGCACAAGGACAGAGGACAACCCTTTTAGAATCATGGATTTCCCGACATACTCCATCTTTTCATTCCGCTGGAATAATCCGAAATAAATATCCGAGACGGATTCGACCATTTTGGCTGCGCAGACGAACCAGACTACAAGAAGTGTATTCAGGGATAGCGGAATGAATGCAGTAACAGCGAGAATGAGGAGGAATACGGCCGTCATCGACAGCAGCCTGAGTGTTAAATATTGCTGGAAGGAATACTGGTTGTTGGCATCGGTAGCCTGGAAATCACGAAGCTGGAAATTTGCAAACAGAATGACCGGAGCCGTAATTGACAGAGCCAGCACATACTGGCCGACCATGGCCGGGCTTCCGAGCTTCGCCAGCAAAACCACCATCCCCCATTGGGATAACGAATAAATTAAATTTCCGGTGAACAGCCACGAAAAGTTTTTGCCGGAGGCCTTCTTCATCATTCTCATTGCTACTCTCCTTTAATGGTGCAGCCTTTCAGCTCGTGAATCGTTCTTTGAAATACACGGCGGGAAATCCGACATGAACCTGGTTCGCGGGAATATCTTTCATCACGGTGCTCCTTGCCCCTGCGACCCCCATTTCATAGATTGTTACTCCGGGGTATACAAAGACATGGCTAGCCACCCATGCTCCGTCTTTCAGCTCTATCGGTTTCGTAATGAGACCGAAATGGGGATCATTCAGCTTATGGCTGCCTGTACACAAATAGGCGTTCTGGGAGATCACACAATGGTCGCCGATCACGATGCTGTCCAGACTGTACAGCTCCGCATGGTCTCCAATCCAGGAATAATCACCGATCTTGACCTTCCAGGGATACGTGAACTTCGCCGAAGGCCTTATCCTTACCCCTTTGCCTACCTGTGCGCCGAACAGACGCAGCAAAGCGCTGCGGAAGCCGTGCATATTGTGCAGCGACACTCTGAACACGGTTGCCTGTATCAGCCACCACAGCATGACTACTGCGCCGCTTCTCCCTCTAACGAACCAGGATTGATCATACTTCGCTAAGTTCATCTTCATTGTTCAGACCTCATCCATAATTAGTTCCAACCGTTTTAGATAGTCTGCTTCCTTATACCTGCGTAGAATCTTACTCCGGTTCTCATCAGCCATTTGCTTCATTCCGCTCCGGTCCTGAAGCAGTCCGGCGATAACTCCGGCAATCGCCTCCGGCGACTGCGGTTCGATCAGAAAGCCGTTCTCCTCGGATACGATGTCGGGAATACCGGCATGTTTCGTCGAGATAATGGCCAGTCCGTTGCCCATTGCCTCAATTATGGAGATCGGCTGCCCTTCATTGGGATAATAGGTTGGAAGCGCAAAGATATCGCAGCGCTCCAGCAGCCGTTTCTTGCGCTCCCCGGTTACCACGCCATGATAAGACACTTTATCCTGCAGCCCGTTCTGCTGAATGTAGGCCAGGAACTCCTCCTCATCCTCCCGATTGAAGAAGCTGCCGGCAAAATGAAAATGAATGTCCCGGTCCTTCAGCCGTTCCGCTGCCATCAACAGATCGAAGTATCCCTTGCTCTTAATGAAATTGCTCAGGTATACCACCTCAAGCGGCTTACCGGTTTCCATCAGCCTGAAGATTTTGCTCTCGTATTCCCATGAGGTTAAGAGCTGGCTGTCCTCAATGCAGTTCTCGCAAATTCTGATTTTCCCGGCATCGACAATCCCGGCAAACAGGCATTCCAGACTTTTGCTGAGGACAATCATCACATCCACTTTCGCGAGCAGCTTCTTGTTGATGGCCCGCTGCAGGGGATTAAACTGGCTGTACAGCTGTCTGAAGTAGCCGCCGTGATAATGAATGACCACTTTTTTGCCCTTCCTGAACAGATTGGCCAGAATAAACATATCCCGCAGATTGCCCCACTTGGATTGTGAAATGGTAAAGTAAAAAATATCTGTGTCCTGGCGGTTGATCATGCTCATATGAGCAGCAACTTTCTTATTGTCCTTGATATCCACATGGGTAAGTTCGTATTTTTCGTTAAAAAGCCGGGAATTCAGAAGTGTCTCGAGTGCTTTGGACAATCCGTGCACAGGCGGGGGAAATTGGCCGATAATGCAGATTTTCTTCATTATGATCACCTTCATTGTCACTTGGGATAATGTTCTGACCTCCGCAGCTGGACCCACGGGCCCGAATGCATCTTAGCCATCTTTCTTTTATTCTCTGTGCTCTCTGCCTTGCCAATCCGCAGCCGGGACACCTCCTCGCTCTGCAGAATAGCCACCCAAAAGAGCACCTGGATGAAGGCAAAAGAATCAAATTGCAGAAGCGAATACAACAGCAGGACGACCATCAGCTTCGGGAAATTGCCCTTGTGGCTGAGCCTTACTAAAGAGAGCAATAAAAAAATCAGCATAATCCCCAGCAGGCCGAACTCCGACAGCAGCCGGGTGTACATGTTATATTGCGGGAGGGTCAGATTGTATTTAGCTTCCCTAAGCTCCTCGTTCTCTTCAAGGGTGTCAACGGGAATATGGTCCAAATTATGCATAAAGCCGTAATAGTAATTCCCCATTCCATACCCGAACCACGGCTTATCGAGAAAGGATCGAAAACCCAGGCTGGAGTAAGTGCTTCTGATGCTGAATGAATTATCTTCCGTAATACTGGCAGGATCCTCGTAGATATGCAGAATACGATAGTAATGATCGGATTTTAATTGAAAGAGATTGTTAACAAAGACGATATTCAGCAGAACAGCAGCAGCCGCAAGGTACATCATAAACTTCATGAATAACATCAGGAACTTTTCGGGCTTGCTGGTAATAATGACATACACGACCACAAAAAACAGCAGATCCAAATAGTAACGGATAGACAAGGAGAGCAGCGATAACGGGATAAAGATCCATAACAGCACTTTGTCGGATTTCGTTAAATAATTGTATTTCTTCAGGATAAGATAGGCCGGGAACAGCAGCAGATTGGTATGAAGCCCGATGTAGGATGGCTCCGAGAATGTAAAATGCAGCCGTCCTGCGGTGACGTAAGAATCCCTCTGGACGAAAAAACCGATTACACTGCTTAGCGCGCCGCTATGAAAGGCATACATATATACAAGCTGGAGCAGACCGATTATGACGGCCAGCCAATATCCTCTGAACATCCAGCGGAACAAGGTCAGGAATGAATCCTTGCGGTGTTCGCTCGAATGCACATATATTCTGAAGCTCAGATAGATGATGATGCCGGCGGCCAGAGAAACCACTGCATCCTGAAGCCCCGCAAAGGAGTAATTGTTCTGCAGGCCCAGGATTGCGGAGATCAGGACTGCCGATACCAGAACGATAAAGATCCAGATCTCCTTTCTCTGGAACTTCATCCGGATCAGTACCGGAATCTTGAGTACACAATACAGCACGATAAAAATCAGAGAAACCGGCTTGTATGCTCCGCCGAACATATAGGGGAAATTGTCCAGCGGGAGCAATGCAAAAGCGAGATAAATGAAAGCATTCATAGCTATTCTCCTGTACTCTTCTTCTAGTAGATAAAGCGGCCGGCATTTCTGCGGTTGACGTTGCTCAGAACGGCCCCAAGAACCCGGGCCTTAACCAGCGCCAGACTCTCTCTGGCCTTAAGCGCAGCGCCATTCTTCACCTTGCCCGGCTTGACTACCAGCAGGACGCCGTCACACTGGGCCGCAATGATCTGGGCATCGCTGTAGGTCAGCAGTGCAGGGGTATCAATCAGGATAAGATCGAACTTCCCGCTAAGCTCAGCCAGCAAATCTTTCATCCGCGGCGAGGTCAGCAGCTCCGCTGGGTTGCCTGAGAGGGGGCCGGCCGGGAGCAGCGCCAATGTTCCGTCAAGCACGGGCACAAGCACATCCTCCAGCAGAGCCTGGCCATTTAGAACCGCGCTGATTCCCGGGTTTTGCTCTACATTAAATATGGAGTGCTGGGACGGGCTGCGCAGGTCCGCATCAATCAGCAGCACTTTTTTCCGGCACTGCGCGTAAGCCATCGACAGGTTGGCGGCAGTCGTGCTTTTGCCCTCGCCGCTTAATGCCGAAGTAATCATGAGCGTCCGGATGCCTTCATCCTGGTGCGAATAATCAAGAGTAGTCCGCAGTTTGCGGTAGGCCTCGGCAGCCGGGGAATCCAGACTGGGATCCGCAATCAGATAATGCTTAGACTTCGAACGTGACATTCTTCTTCCTCCTCGTCGGCTTGGCTGTATTTCTCGGGGCTGCCACCCGGTCCCGCTGGGTAATCGCCGGGACTGCCGAATACGTAGAGAGACCCAGCACATCGCGGATATCCGCTTCCGTCTTGATCGTATCGTCCAGGTAATCGAGCAAGAACATAAGTCCCGTTCCGATCATCAGGGACAGGACGAGCCCGATAATCATATTGAGCAGAGGCTGTGGTGATGTAGGATCTGGAGTATCCGCCGGATTGGCTTCACTGAGGACGCTGATATTATCTATTTTCATCACCTTGGGCACTTCTGACTGGAATATGGCAGCCACTGCATTCACAATTGCAGCTGCCTGAGCGTAAGAAGTATCCACTGTCTCCAGGGACATCACCTGGGATTCCTCGACGGCGGATACAGTTACCTTCTTCAGCATTTCATCGGATGTGAGGCCAAGCTGAGGATACTGCTGGACGACCAGATTCATGATCCTCGGCGACATGATGATCTCCTTGTAGGTCGCTATCAGCCGGATGTTGGAGTTGATGGTGCTTAGATCCAGCTTGCCGCCAAGCAGCTCAACCTCCTGCTTGGGGGTTACAATAAGCTTCGTTGACGCCGTATACTGCTTCTCGGTGTATTCATACGTGTATATTCCCGTGGCGGTAGTAATCACAACAACAAGCAGGACCAGCAGCCATAATCGCTTTCGGATTACGGTCCAATACTGTTTTAACTCCACTCAAATTCCTCCATTCGAATTATTAGAGCGAATAAACAAATAATAATTATTCAATACGCGACCCGAAAAACATAAACTATTGCTTTAACCCGTTTCCACGCCTCTTTACATGCCCATTTTCAACATTCCGCAATTTCAGACAGTCCTTAAGGCCCTCAAGAAAAACTTCAATAAGAGTATTTGTCGACTCAATTATATTCGTTTCGAATAACATTGTAAACAAATAAAAATTTTCAGTTTTACAGCATGCTTTCAAGCATGAACAGTACGTCGGATCGTATGGCTGCAAGCTTCCGCCTGCTGGTAAGGCTGTCAGAAGCATGGCTGCCGAGGAAGAGCTGAATGCCCGGCTGTGCAGATACCGGCCGCAGACCATACCAGGACCCGTCCTCCATTATAAATTTGAGCGCGTCATACCGCGGCATATCCAGCGCTAAATGTTTGCCTTTGGCCAGTTGGATATGCTCCCGGGCCCGGAAGTCGTACAACTGCTCAACCTTTAATCCGCCCACTACTCTTAACGCATCCTTGCTCAGCCGCCCCATGATAAAGCTTACCCTCTGCCGGCCTTCAAGCCCCCGGTATGTAAGCTCTATCCTGTCATCTGCGAACCAGCCGTGCTCCGCATACAATTCCAGCAGCTCTTTGCCAAGTGTTCTGCCCCTGGACTTAAAATAGGCTGACATCTCGGCAATCAGCACAGCATACTGAATGGCATCACTGCCAGCAATGGAGCCCCCGACCGCAAATCCGCCGTCCTCATCGTAACCGAACAGAAAAGGGAGATTGCCCGAGCGGCAAAATTTCCCCAGCGATGCCCCTCCGCCAAAACCTCCGGTAACATTGATCGTCTTAATCCCCTCTTTTCGGGCAACAGCCGAGGCAAGATCACTTGTAAAAAAAGACTTAAGCAGCACTCCACCGGCAGTGCTTCCCCCCCTGTTGTTCTTTTGCCGCAAAAGATAGTGGAGAAGAAGCGCCGCCGTTTCACTGTGGCTTAATACAAGATACTTGCCCATTTCCGTCTTAATGGACAAGGCCAGCTCACTATACTGCGGGTTGAACGCCAGAATCATATCTGCATTCATCTCCGCAGCCGCCTCATTCGCCAGCCGCCAATCGTACAGCTCAAAGTATTGGGAGGACGACTTCGCGCTCTGCAGCCTCGGGTCCTGAACGACATGTACAGAGGTAAAGCCGGAACGCAGAAGCGTGCTGCGCAGCAGTCCTGCCTCCCCCTGCCCCGGCTGGATATAAAGGATACGCACAGAAGCGCCCATGATTTGATTGATTTCCCGGGAGACCGGAATCCGGTCCACATCTTCCAGATAGGCGCTGGCGACTTCCTCCCCGGTAAAGACGAGGCGGCCCGTACGGGCCGCCTCCTCTACATTCATCAATCCGATATGAAGCCCATCCTCCCACTGCTCCATGTAACGGGCCAAGCGCAGATTGGTTTCTGTCTCTACCGGCATTCCATGCTCATCATAAAGGGTACAGCCGCTGTAGCTAGAGGCCTCCCCCCCGCTCGACATGAGCAGACCTCCGGCAGCATGTAAATACCGTACGGCGAAGGCCAGTTCACCTGCGGGAGAAGGCTGGCGGAACAGATAACATTTCACCTCATGATTCGCCAGAACGAGCGCCGCCTGCTCCGCAAGCCCTTTGGAAAAGGAAGTTGAATCATAGCCGATGGCTATGCCTCTCTGCCCGGCGGCAAAACCGCGGCTCTTAATCTCCTCAGCCAGTCCCCGGCAGACGCGGCGGATCGTAAATATATTCATCCGGTTCGTTCCAACCCCGGTAATTCCGTAAATGCCGTGATCCTCAAGCTGCAAATCCTGATAGAAGCGGTCGATAATTTCCGCAGACTTCAGCTCATTCAGCTCTTTGCTGAGATAAGCGGGCAGCTCTGCATTTTTCCAGCGGTTATAACGCCTCTGAACGATTTCCTCCAGCTGATCGGCGATTGCATGCATGTGTTGGCCTCCTTTGGGTTAGGATGATTCGGCTATTCAGGAGGTTTTGAAGCAGTGCTGTGACATCTCATCCCATGTAGGGTACAGCTCGAGCATCCGGTTAGGTTCCCGTACCTGCCCGCTTTGGACCACTATCATCTCCAGGTCGGCAGAAGCTCTGAGCGTATGCAATGTCTTCATCGGAATATGCAGAACATTGCCCGGGCCGATAAGCATGAAATTCCCGTTCTGCACAAACTCTGCCTCTCCCTTAATAATGGTCCAAACCTCTTCCCGGCTGGTGTGCATCCGGTAACTGAGGCTTTTGCCGCCAAGAATGCATACCCGTTTGGTAACGGCACAGCGTCCGTCCTCATACGACTGGTCATCCAGTATTCTCACCCAGCCCCATTGACGCTCTTCATACATCGGTCCCTGATTATAATCAATGTAGTCCTTGATTCTCGGGCTTTCGCTCTTGTCTGTGACCAGAATCCCGTCCGGGCTCACCGCCACGACAATATCGGATAAACCAATAATGGATACAGGGATATCAATCTCATTGATCAAATGGGTGTTGCTGCAATCCCCGCTGATCGTCCCTCTGCCAATTTGTTTGTTCTTCATCTCTTCTGTAAGAGTGTTCCACGTCCCGAGATCCTTCCAGTAGCCTTCATAGGGAACCACAGTGATATGGGCTGCCTTCTCTACCACTTCATAATCAAAGCTGATCTTGGGCAGCTGGTCATATTGCTCCGACAGCTCCTCATAGTTCACAGGCAAGCCTTGCCTGCTCAATATATCGATAAGATAGCCGAGCCTAAAGGCAAACACTCCGCAGTTCCACAGGGCGCCCTGGGCAATCAGGTTTTTAGCCTCCTCTTCCTGCGGTTTCTCACGGAAATGGCTGACTTTCAGGCTGCCGCCGGAGGAATCCGCACAACTTTCAGGGATGATATAGCCGTATTTGGAAGAGGGATACGTGGGCTGCACGCCGATCAGTGCAAGATCCGCTCCCGTTGCCGACACAACCTCTTCCAACTGCTTGACGGTATCAAAAAAGCGGTTTTCCACAAAAGGGTCCACCGGCAGAATGGCGATCACTTCATCCGGATCTACTCCGATGAAGGAATACAGATAGGCCGCTGTAAGCGCGATGGCCGGGAAGGTATCCCTGCGTTCCGGCTCGATGATCAGAGGCACATGCTGGCCGAGCTGGCTGTGCATCATTTCAATCTGCGATTTCCCCGTAGCTACAAACGTGGATGCACCCAGTCCGCTGCGCTCGATCTGCCCCCATACCCGCTGGACCATGGAGACCATTTCCTTCTCTTCATTCTCCAGTACTTTGAGAAACTGCTTGGAGCGGGAATCGTTGGATAACGGCCACAATCTTTTTCCGGAACCCCCGGACAATAACACCAGCTTCATGAATTCCCCCACCTTTTTTATGAGATTTTTAAAGACAGCAGCAGCTCTCTATAACGTTCAAGAGACAGTTCTCTTCTTAAATACTGTTCCAAATAGGCTCTTCCCCGCATCCCGCAGGCCTCCAGCTCTTCACGATCCCATTCATAAAAAGCCAGCACGCTGCGGACAACCTCCTCATAACTGTGAGGCTCGACGAGAAGACCGCAATTGCTTTCCCGTATCAGCCGGTACGCCTCACTTCCGTTCTCAAGGACACCAAGCACCGGCTTGCCTGCAGCCATAACCCCGTAAATTTTACTGGGAACGGAGACACCCTTGATTCCCTTCTGATTAACTACCAGATGTACATGGGCAGCGTTCAGGGAGTACACCAGATCCTCTTTCGGCTGGTAAGGCAGAAAGTAGACCTGCGAGAGTTCGTGGTCCGCCACATATTCCTGCATTTTGGCTTTCACTGCTCCCTCTCCGATAAAGACGAAAGCGAGATCATCGAGATGACGGAAGGCTGCCGTCTGCTTGATCAGGTTCTCCAGATCGTAATAGAGCCCGAGGTTCCCGGAATACATCACAATGAATTTATTCTGCAGGCCATGCTTCTCGAGGAAGCCCTGGACCTGCGGATGCTCCCTGCTTAAAGGAATAATCTCCTGTTCATTGGTCCAATTGTTAATGACGGTATTGTCTGTCACTTTCTTGTTGGCAAACCGTCTCAGCAGGGTCTCCTGCATATCCTGGCCTACCGTAATAATGTGATCCGCCAGCTTGCAGTTCAGGGTGTCGACCCACTGGGCCAGCTTCATCAGCCTGGCATTCTGCATGAAGCCGACCGCCTTCGCCTGCTCCGGGTTGAAATCCTGGATATTATAAATATGCTTCGACCGTTTCAGCAGCTTGCCGATCGTTCCGATCAGCCCGCCGAGGATCGGCGGCTGTGAGATCGTATAGATAAAATCCACGTTTCTTTGCTTCAGCACGGCAACAATGGCATAAAAAAAGTAGGTTACGATATATCGCAGCCTACTCCATTTATTCAGCTTATTGACGACAGGAAGACGGATACGGATAATTTCAATATTCTCCAGGTGACCGGTAATGAATCTTCTCTTCTCTGTGTTCGCCTCCCCGGAATAGCCGGGCTGCGAAGCAATGACGGTAATTTGGAAGTCATTCTGAAGATGCAGGCATAGCTCGGTCAGCAGTTGGCCGGTGGAAGCATAATCCGGGTAAAAATAATTGATCACGAACACAATTTTCGGCTTCATAGCCTTGCACCTCTCTCGAAATAATCTCTGAACCGCCCGCTCTACCGGAGAGCGCTCCTTTTAATGGCTGGGCCGGCTCGCCATCCGGATGGCCCGGACCACTGATTTGGCATAGGTCGTGGGATGCAGCTTCTTCCACATGCTCAGCTTGATCTTCCGGTCTGCTTTTAAATAGGATACATTGTCGAACAGCCACTGCATCGCTTCATCCATACTGGCCGGGTCCAGAGGATCGGCGATGATCCCGTTCTCCTTATCGACAATCAGATCACTCGTCACGCCGGCATATTTGGAAGCCAGCACGAAGGTGTTGGAGACAAGCGCTTCGTTGACCACAAGCCCCCACACCTCAATCAGCGAAGGGACCAGCAGGCAGTCGGCTGCCGCCAAATAGCCGGTCAGCTCCTCCTTCTGCTTGTAGCCCTCGAATAGCACCTTCTCTTCCATGCCATACCGCCGGACCATTTCCTTCAGCTTCTTCTCATCCGGTCCCGTGCCGATAATCCGCAGTCTCCAGTTCTCATGGTTCAGCCGGGCCAAGGACTGGATGGTCTCCTCCAGGCCCTTCCGCTTGATCAGCTGACCGACAAACAGGAGATTTAGCAGCCCCTCCTCTTCCTTATGAGGCTTAACCGCCAGGCGTTTCCGGTAGTAATAGCGGATATCCACCGTATTGAAGCCGACAGCCATTTTCTCATCCGGAATGCCGTAGTGGTTCAGGCATCTGGCTGAGTCCGAGCCATAGGTTACAAAGGAATCTGCCGAACGGAAATACAATCCGCGCACTGCATTCATCGCCCGGTTCTTCACTCTGCTGCTCTCCAGCGTGCTGCCCCACCAGACGACGAACTTTTTACGGAAGAGCTTGGCGTAGAACAAGCTGACCCAATAGCCAATCGCGTCATAACTCGTGGTGATAATCACATCGGGATTCAGGCGTACCAGCTTAAAGAATAAACCCGGGTTGATATGCACTCCGAAATCCATACGCTGAATGAACAAATGGAACCCGCGCAGGCAGCTGTACCGGAATCGCATATCCTGATAATCAATATTCCATTCCCGGTTGGCTTCCTTCTCCTCCAGAAACCAAACCGTAAGATCGATATCCTCCGATGCGTCGATCGTGTTATAGACCGGGATACGGTACGGGGCGATCTGATAGGCTATCAATAGTGTTTTTATCATAAGACCCTACCTTTTCTTGATCCTAACGGATGTATTCCAAAGCGGGTTGAACAAGTAATGCCGCCCCTTCGGGTTGTGGTTCCTCTTCGCCCTTGTACGGGGCCATCAGCAGCAGATAGAGCAGCGGGGCATCCAGCAGCGGTTGTGAGATCAGCGAAGTCAGAATAATGGGAATGACTGCGAGTAAATAGCGCCTGCGGTTCCCGGCGGCAAGCGCAGGTACCAGATAGACAAGCATCGCGAGCAGCACGCCGGCCACGCCGATCATGGAAGAAGCTGCTACCAGGTTGATCCCCGCGTTGGGAATACGGGTGTTGTACATGCCTTCACCAAACGGATTGTTCCCGAGCGCTTCCAGCCCTGCTTCTGTAGCCATGGTACGGTCCGAGATGGAAGCGCCATGCGTTTCCGTCTTGTCGTTGATCCCGATAAACGGGGCGTACATGATCACCACATAGGTGAAGCAGAGCAAGACGACGCCTCTCATCACTTTTTTATTCATAAAGAGATACAGCACAAGGTTGGCGAAGAGAATCGCAAGCCCTGCTGTTGAGAACGAAGCGATAATCCCCAGCAGCAGTGTTCCTTTAATCCATAACCGGTTCAGCCGGATGGACTTCAGATTGAACAATGACCAGATCAGGAACATCTGCAGAATGCCCGACTCCCTGAACAGCCCCAGCAGCCGCGGAAACCGGATACCATCTACGGTGTAAACGCCGTACATGACGGTGAAGGGGAAATAGGTCATCCCCGAGGAGGGATAGTCCCCGATTTGAATCCGGAATAACTCCAGCTGCTCCAGGTGAGTCACAAATACAGCCAGCGCGATGGTCACATAGTAGGACACAATGAATCCAATAAAAATGATCACCATGCTGCGAAAGAAAATATAGTTGGCCCTCGCCTCGCTAAGGATGAAGGCCGCGACGAGAACTACGGTGCAGTTCAGCACTGTAGCTTTCAGCACATTCAGCAGGAAGATGGAGTTCATCAGCATGGCGTGGCCCAGCAGATAGCTGAACAGCAGCAGTACCAGAAACAGCACAAGCCGATGAGGGCCCTGAATGGATATTTTCTTCATGGGATGCACCCGGCAATCAATGAGATGAAACAAAAAGGCAAGCATGGCCGCCGCGATTCCCAGCATGGAGTAGTTCTCTCCCAAAGCCGTGGGCTTGATCAAAAAGGCGGTCACCAGCAGGAATCCGATTTTTAAAACGAACGCCATTTACATTATCCTCCCTCCTACCCGGCAAGCTCCTCGAAATACCGCTGTTCAAAAATACCCGGCGACAGGAGCGCCTTATACTCCGAGCTTTGTGATTTCCGGCGGAGTTCATCCATGTTATGTATGGCATAGACGATTTTGTCGCCAAGATCGCTGATATCCTCCGCCCGGAAGCTGACCCCCAGTCCATAACGCTCAATACAGTACCCGATCTCCCCGTGGCTCGGTCCAATAATCACCTTACCTCTGGCCGCCGCTTCGGTCAGCGGCCCGCTTTGTCCGGAGAACATTTTGCGGTAAGGCAGCACAATGATGTCCGCCCGCTCGAAATATAACGGCACCTCATGATCGGGAATATATTCCAAACATAGCTCTACCTTGTGCTCCAGTCCCTTGCCGCGGATGATCTGCTCCAAATCGCTGCGGGTGAAATCCTGTTCCCTGCCTGCGATGAGGATAGTGAACGGCTGGCCGGTTAGTCTCCCGGCTGCTTCCAATAGCAGGTCGATTCCCTTGTCATACCGCAGGCCGCCGAAGCAGAGTAAGGTCGGCACGGCCTCCGCAGCGCCTTGGCTGGCATGGGTGCCGGGCGCTTGAACAGTTTCCTGCACCACAGCAGGATGCAGGTTGGGATACACGATAGAGCTTACCCTTGACTGCTCCACGCTGGTTAGTTCCAGCACCTGCTTCCGCAGATAATCCCCGTGGACAATAAGCTTATCGAGATGTTGACGCCGCAGCAGATTCCTCAGCAGCCTGCGCTTGCTCTCTCTTGGCGGATACCAGTGAAGCGTCGCTGTTATTTTCATTCCCCTCAGCGCAGGAATCAGAAGCACCAGCGGAATAATCAGCGTATCCAGATATAACAGATGCAGAACGGACTTATGCTTGTAAGCAAAACGCAGCACCTGCAGCAGAAGCAGCGCACGGACCAGCATGGACGGCATATAACGGTGATACCGCCTTTCCACCGCCCGCTGATAACTAATCCCTGCTGCCTCAAGCTCCGACTGCCTGCTCTCTTCCAGTCTACTGGAATAGTACGTGACTTCACTGGAGGGCGCCCCCTTCAATACCCCCTTCATCACAGCCAGATTATATTGATAATGATGTCCGGTATTCAGCAAATCAAAGAACAGGTACTTCTTCTGATGATTCTCTTCAGATGCTTTCCATCGTCCCTTCACGAACCGGTTCCCTCCTTTGACCGCTGCCATTCAGAACCACCTTCTCCACGTAATACAGGGAGAAGACAACCAGCGGTATGCCGACAAATTTGCCCAGGCCGATGCCTATGGCACCATATCTCGGGATCAATAGAACAAACAGACCCATTGTCACCAGCGTGGTGAGAAGTGAAATGGCAGTATTAAGCCTGACGTACCCGGTTCCATTCAGACAATAATAGGGGACTACACCAAGTGCACCCAGAGATACCGACAATACCAGCACCTGGAACAGCACATAATGGGCTTCAGCAAACTCCGGGCTAATCCATAGGGACAGAATCGGCTTGGCCAGCACAAAGGCTGCCAAACCCGCAGCTCCTACGAATGAAATGGCAATGACCAGTGACTGATGATAGGTCCTCCTGATTTCCCGGCGGTCATCACTCTTGGAAAGTGAACTGAATTTAGGCAGTAAATATCCTCCGGCCGCAGCGGGAATTTCATGGATTTTCACTACCACCTGCATGCAAACCGTGTAGTACCCCAGTACTTTGGCACCCAGAAATCCCCCGATAATCAATTTGTCCATCTGGGCATTCAGCGTGCTGATCAACATTTGGCCCCAGGAATAAATCCCGTAATGAAACAGCCTTCTGAAGCTGTCCCGCTCGAAATAGGGAGCAAATCGAAGTCCGGGAAGCGCCTTGCGTGTGACGAAGACATTGCATACCGCCAGCAATACCGTAAACACGAACATCCACTGCACCAGCAGATACAAGTCTCCATACATGACGGCCAGTATGGTGAAGCCAATCGAGCTCGCCAGGTTGAATACGATATTCACCTTGCTGTTCAGATCGTAACGCTGCTTAGCCATGTAGGCACCGGAAAGAATGCCGTTGATGATCCGAATGCCGATGATTCCGCTAAGAAAATAGGAGACGGACAGCACGGTATCCAGCCCTCCCGCCTTCACCAGCAAAGGAAAAATATAAGTGCCGAACAGAAGAAGAAAAAGACTCGCCGACACCGCCAGAATGACCGACAGCGTAAGCGTTACCCGGAAGAGGGCATTAAATCTCTCTTCGCTGTCACTCTCGGAGCCCAGTTTGATCAGCGCATTGCCAAGACCGAAGTTCGATACCGCCAGCACATTAAGCACCGATTGGATAAGAATCCACAGCCCGTACTGCTGATCACCCAGATGCCTGAGCAGCAGCGGTGTTGAAATAAACAGAACGACAGGAGTAATACAATAAGAAAGCAGGCTGTAAATGACGTTATTGAAATCGCGATTGCGTCTCAACCCTGCCAGCCTCAATCTCAGTGCGGTCACAGAGCACTCACCCGCTTTCGGCCTTCACAAGTGGAAACGGCTTCGCCGTCCTCAAAAGGGCGGTATCCATTCCAGCAAGAAATAGAAGGATAATTTATAGCTTGAAGCATATTTTCATTCCTCAGTGGTGCCGCGCAGCGGCATGGGAGTCTTATATTTGAATAAAGGACGGCAGCGCCGTCCCCTGTTAGATCACCTATGCTGTATCGAAATATTAGTTCACTAAAATAAAGGCATCGTGGTAGCGGATCTCAGCAGCGACACGCTTCATATCTTCATCCACCATCATATGAATCAGCTCATGGAAGCCGACTTCCAGCTTCCAGTCCAGCTTGGTTTGCGCCTTGGAGGAATCGCCCAGCAGCAGGTCGACCTCAGCCGGACGGACAAATTCAGGATCAATCACCACATACTGCTCATAATCGAGTCCGGCATACGAAAAAGCCACCTGAAGCAGCTCGCGGACCGTGTGCATTTCACCTGTCGAAATAACATAATCATCCGGCTCCTCCTGCTGGAGCATCAGCCACATCGCCTTGACATAATCCCCGGCAAACCCCCAATCCCGCAGGGAATCCAGATTGCCCATCCGCAGCTCACTTTGCAGCCCATGCTTGATACGGGCAACGGCGTCGGTCACCTTGCGGGTGACAAACTCCAGTCCGCGTCTTGGCGATTCATGATTGAAGAGAATCCCCGAGCAGGCGAACATGTCAAAGCTCTCCCGGTAATTGACGGTAATCCAGTGGCCGTACACCTTGGCTACACCATAAGGACTGCGCGGATAAAAAGGGGTAGTCTCCCGCTGCGGAGTTTCTACGACCTTGCCGAACATCTCACTGCTCGAAGCCTGATAGAATCTGGCCGTCGGCTTCACAATCTTGACCGCCTCCAGCATATTGGTAACGGAAACGGCGGTGATCTGACTCGTCAGCAAGGGCTGCGGCCACGATGCGGCTACGAACGACTGCGCCCCCAGGTTGTATACCTCATCCGGATCCGCGATTCTCACCGCTTCAATCAGGGAAGCCAAATCAGTCAAATCTCCGGAAATCCAATGAATGCGATCTTTAATAGAGTACACATTTTCATAGTTGGGCGTGCTCGTTCTTCTCCGCAGTCCGAATACCTCATAATCCTTGGAGAGAAGAAATTCCGCCAGATAGGACCCGTCTTGCCCTGTAACGCCCGTAATTAAAGCTCTCTTCATTGATGAATTCCCCCGCATCATTATTTTTTCACAGCATACGTATGTTGAAAATCAGCGTACACATCATGCAGCCCGTCTTCGAGCCCAATTCTTGCTTTCCATCCAAGGGCATTGATTCTGGACACATCCACCAGTTTCCTTGGGGTACCGTCCGCAACGGATGTGTTGAAGGTGATTTCCCCTTCGTAGCCGGTAACCTTCTTAATCAGCAGTGCAAGGTCTCTGATCGCAATGTCATCCCCTACACCGATGTTCACGATATCATTGCCCTCATAGTGCTCCATCAGATAGAGACAGGCTTCCGCCAGATCATCCGCATGCAGGAATTCACGTTTCGGATTGCCGGTGCCCCACACTTCCACCGACGGGCTGCCCTGTTCCTTGGCTTCATGGAATTTGCGCAGCAGCGCGGGCAGTACATGGGACGAATACAGATCAAAATTGTCATTCGGCCCGTATATGTTCGTCGGCATCACAGAAATGAACCGGGTGCCGTACTGCCTGTTATAAGACTGGCACATGTTGATGCCGGCAATTTTGGCCACTGCGTAGGGCGCATTAGTCGGCTCCAGCTCTCCGGTCAGCAGATATTCTTCTTTGAGCGGCTGCGGAGCCAGCTTTGGATAAATGCAGGTTGATCCCAGAAACATCAGCTTGCTCACCCCGTTCCGGTAAGCCGCATCAATGACATGGGTCTGAATGAGCAGATTGTCGCGGATAAATTCCGCAGGTTGTTCGTTGTTAGCCGCAATTCCACCCACCTTGGCCGCAGCAAGGAATACATACTCAATCTCCTGGTCCTCAAAAAAACGGTCCACCTCAGCGCCGTTGCGCAAATCCAGTTCTGTTCTGGAACGGAGGACAAGATTATGAAAGCCCTGCTTCCCCAGTGCGCGGACGATGGCCGAACCGACCAGACCGCGATGCCCAGCTACATATATTCTCGAATGGCGATCCATACGCTTCACCCCGTTATAAATGATTTAGAATGCATTTTTCGATCTCACCAGCTGCCAGGCCGTCATAAACATAATCTTGAGATCCAGGCCCAGTGTTCTCTGCTCAATGTAGAGCAGATCGAGCTCCACCATTTGCTTAAAATTCAGTCCGCTCCGCCCGCTCACCTGCCAAAGCCCTGTACATCCCGGTGTGACCGATAGACGAAGCCGGTCGTATTCCGAGTACTTCTCCACTTCCCGTGGAAGCGACGGCCTTGGGCCGACAAGTGACATGTCACCCTTAAGCACATTTACCAGCTGGGGAAGCTCATCAATGCTCGTTCTGCGGATAAATCTGCCTACCCGGGTCACCCGCGGATCATTTCTCATTTTGAACATGGGGCCGCTCATTTCATTTTGGTTCAACAGGTTCGGCAGAAGCGCTTCCGCATCAGCAATCATGGAGCGGAATTTGTAAATCCGGAACAAACGCCCTGCCTTCCCGACCCTGGTTTGACCGAAAAATACGGAGCCGCGGGGATCTTCCAGCTTGATAACCAGCGCAAGAATAAGGAAAAGGGGGGACAGTGCAAGGAGTGCTGCCGCAGATGCCGCAATGTCAAAGACCCGTTTAATAAATAGATATAATGTCTCCGGCTTACCTCCGGTACGCCTTACTGCCGGATAGTACCTTTTAGCATACAGGGCCGCTTCCTCTTCTCTTTGACTGGAAGGTATCATCTATTATTCACCTCTTGACTTTGCATACGTACTGGTGTGTTCTCTATCCACAATTTCCCCGAGAGCACTTAACAGATCATGCCTCAGATCCTGTCTTCTCAAGGCAAAATCAATCGTCGTCAGAATAAACCCGAGCTTCTCGCCCACATCGTACCGTACTCCCTGGAAGTCATAGGCATACACACCCTGCTCCGTGTTGAGCCTTTGAATGGCATCCGTTAACTGAATTTCACCGCCCGCTCCGGTCTCCTGGCTCTCCAGGAAATCAAAGATGTCCGGCGTAAGCACATACCGTCCCATAATCGCCAGATTGGAAGGCGCCTGGCCTAAAGCCGGCTTTTCCACAAAACGGTCCACCTCGTACAGCCGCCCTCTGGCCCGCAGCGGATCTACAATACCGTAACGGTTCGTTTGATCGGCAGGTACCGTCTGGACGCCTATGACTGATCTCCCAAGTCTTTCGTACTGTTCAATCAGCTGTCTGGTGCACGGAACGTCGCTTTGCACAATATCGTCTCCCAGCAGCACGGCAAACGGCTCATCTCCAATAAAGTTGCGCGCACACCATACAGCATGCCCCAGCCCCTTGGCTTCCTTCTGCCGGATATAGTGAAGTGTCACCTGGGAGGAACGCCGCACCTCTTCCAGCAGCTCCAGCTTCCCTTTCTCAAACAAGGTATGCTCAAGCTCAAACGCGATATCAAAATGATCCTCTATGGCGCGTTTTCCTTTTCCGGTAACGATGATAATGTCCTCAATGCCCGCAGCAATCGCCTCTTCCACGATATATTGAATGGTCGGCTTGTCTACGATCGGAAGCATTTCCTTCGGCATTGCTTTGGTAGCGGGAAGAAACCTGGTTCCAAGCCCAGCTGCTGGAATAATAGCCTTTCTTACCTTTTTCATCCCGAACACATCCCTTGTTTCTTTATTGACGAACTGAATTCTTGCAATAAGCGGGCATTTAACCCTTCCTCACGTCACACCCTTGACGATTAACGTCTAAGGTATCAGCACCCACAGCATGACCGAGTGTCTCCAGTGATATAGGTACAGGAGGCATTACCTTTGATCCTGCGAATAAATGCAGGTAATGATATACGAATCTCAGCGTTTGTCCGCTATTACTGCCGCACCAACAGTTCGCGGGGCACATATGCTAATGAAGGTTGACGTCTGCCGCTCTAAAGAGGACTGGCCTCCCTCTCATGGTTCTCATCGAGAATAAATGTTTAATAATTCAAATAAAGTTATTCATATCGCGACCAAATAACTAAAAAAAATATTCCTTGCCTAATCTCTATTTATAAGCGCATATCCCATTTCCTTTCATGTTCCCTTTCATTCTTCACATATTCTGACATCGAATGATTATCGTCATATATTATTCATTAGGAGTATTTGTCAAAATTATTATATTCATTTAGAATAACTTTGTAAACAATTAATGTTTTCTTTTCAGGAAAAAAAGTTTTTCAAAGTTACTCATAAACCATTTCGTTAAGGAGAGGGATTCATGATGCGCTGGAGAATAGCTTTGCCCCTGGTTGCCGTCCTTACTGCAGCTCTGGCTGTGGGACTCATTTGGAATAAGGCTCCGGAAAAAGCCTGGAGCAGCGATACGGGCGCAGGAAGTGTTCAGGATTTTGCCATTCCGATGTTTAATGTGAAGGACTACGGGGCCGTAGGGGACGGAGTCACCAATGATACGGCGAGTATCGCCAAGGCTGTAAAGGCTGCGCAGAATTCGGGGGGCGGCATGATTTATTTCGACAGAGGGACTTATCTAATCAACTCTATTCATATTCCTCAAAATATATCCGTTCTAGGTGCAGGCAGAAGAGAGGCTACCTTGATCCGCAATGATAACAAGGATGAAGCCGCCCTGCGCCTGCTCGGCAATCAGAGTGTTCAAGGCATCGGGATTAAAGCCCGCATTGGCATTATGCCGAACGGGGACGACATCAACATTATCGACGTCAGATTCGAATGCAGCGTTCAAGGGATTCAGAATGCGGTAACAGTCAACCGGCTAACTGTATTTAACAGTCTGTTCGAAAATTCCGGCTATGGCATTCTGTCGAATATAAATCCGAGCTACGGGGTTAAGATCCTGAATACCCGGTTTGTGAATCTCAAAGGTGACGGGATTGAAATCAATGCTCCAAGCCGTGACTGGGTCATCGAGAACTGTGTATTTGATACCAACACCAGCGCTTCCCGATGGGCGGGATTTGGAGTAGGCGTTGCCTTGTCCGCAAAAAACATTGTCATCAAAAACTCCAGCTTTATTCATATCCGCGGACAAGGTATTCATGTTGAAGATTATGCGGAGGTAACAATTATCAATTCAATCTTTAAGAATAACGGCTCCGCCAATTATACCGGTGATCCCAAAGCGGATATCGCGGTATTGTCGAATGCAAAGGTAAAAGTGTACAATAGCAAATTCATGGCCTCTACCGTTGGATACAGCAAATTGGCTATCTATAATACCGACTTGCCTGTGGGGGGAACAATCACCGTATACAATTCCACGTTCCAGAGCAAAACCGTAACCAAACAGGTGACCACTGTTAATTCTATATTTCTCCCTTGAAAATAGAACACTCGTAAAGTACCGGGGGATGTGCGGGGGAAGTTTCCTAGGCGGATTGGCAGCTGGAAAAGGGATGGATGTTCGTTCAGTTATGTTTATGGTATAATATCCAAAAATGATTCAATACGAATTACGCCTATATCCAATCATGTTGGAACCCGCAATTGGAGGCATGCAGATGTTTGCTAAACGGTTGAAACAGCTACGAAAAACAAGAAAATTCTCCATGCAGGAGGTTGCTGAAGCGGTTGGCGTCGCCAAAAGTACGTATGCCGGGTATGAATCCGGATACCGTCAGCCCACCCTTGAAAATACTCAACTGATTGCCAAAAAGCTTCACACTACCTCAGATTATCTCATCGGCCTTACCGATAACCCCGACCCCATGGAAATCACGAACAATGCCAGAGAGATCCTGAACCAGCATCAGCTGCATTGGGACGGTGTTCCTTTGGAAGAGCAGGATTTGGAGCTTGTGCGCATGCTGCTGGAGCGGGTAGTTCAGAACAGGGCGGCCGCCGGTTCTGGCGACAATGGTCAACAATGAATCAAAATCAATATCCATCATAATCACGGCGGTTCCGCTAGTTAAGGGAGCTGTCGTGATTATTTTTTATTCCTGCTCCTCTTGCAATTCTTATGTATACTTCTCTAGTCTGCTGAATACATTTCAACATATTCCTCTGCAGCCTAGTCAAAAATGAGTAAAATGAGTCAAAAGTACTTAAAATATTAGTTTTATCACCGACACATAGTGACATTCTTTTTTTTGAAATAGTAGTAAAGTAGGCTTACATGAATTACCTAATTTTAGATATTCGCGGAGGAGCTTAGTTGATGAGATTAGAATTTTCTATTCGCAGCTTGCTAAACCAGTTAGGAATGAAGCATGAAGGCACAATAGACCTAAAAGAAAGCTTCCACGCGTTGTATAAACACGGACATATCTCTGAAAGTGAATTTATAAATCTTTGCCGCAATTTCGATAAGAACGGAACAGGGCAATCCTCGGTATCCTTATAAATTTCTTATAACTTCATGCCCTCATCAGTTCTTTTAAAAATGCGGCCAGCCAGCCCAGTCCCAACATCTCTATTCTCTTGAAAAAATCTGCAGCTCCTGTATGGACCAGTAATTTCCTCCCGAGCCGGTCTGCAGAATCTTGATGTACCGCGCATTCACCTTGGCAAACTCTATCTTGGTCTTCTCCAGCTTCCCTTTTCCGGAAGCTATGCGCTTCCAATTGCTGGCGTCATCCGATACATAAAGCTCATATCCCCGTGGATAATCATAAGAAGATAATGTGTAATCCATTTCCACCGCTTCTATACTATGTTCCTTCCCGAGATCTACCTGCAAATACTCTCCGGAGGCTTGATGTTTACCCGTATCCCACCGTGTTCGCCGGTCCCCGTCAATCGCATTTCCGGGATATGACACCTCGTTATTGATATTGGAGGATACCTTCCACTGCGAACGGTCCAAAGGAACCAGTCCTGTTGCTGTAATCTGTGTCTTCTCCGACATGATGCTGGAACCGGGTACCCTAACCGCATACGTATATAATGTTCCTTCCTGCAGCTTACCGTCGGTGTATTCCGTATCCTTTATCCCCGTTGCGATAACCTTCAGGTCTGTGCCTGAGCCGTCGGCCCGGAGCACTTCATAGCTTGCTCCAGGGGCCTCCAGCCAGTTCAATTTTACGTACAAACCTTTGACTGCAGCAGCTTTAAAACTCTGCGGTGCAGTATCCGCCACCTCGGAGGATGGCTGCAGGATATACTGCACCGCTTCGCCCGGAGCTAAGGTCTCGGTAAACTCCAGGACAGGTGTAGCGCTTTTGCCGGATACATAGCTGCGTGCCGCCTCGTATGAATCACCGCTGCCGAACCGTTCACCTTCATACACGGTTTTCTTCGGCATATTTACTTTCACATGAACCGTCTGCGGTGTATCCTCAAAGTTGACGAAATTAACCAGCACCTTGTTGGAGGTGGCTTTGCTTCCGGGTTGAGGCTCAAGTGTTGAGGTGTCAACAGCACGTACATATAGCAGCTTGTCGGCTAGATCATCCTTATTGGTAATTTCATAACTTAACGGGGCTCCGTGGGTAGCATAAGCCAGACTGAGCCTTCTCATAATGCTGACCCGGGAATCCTCGCCTTCTTTGGTATAGTAGATCTCTGTTTTGGCCGGATCATGCTCTTCCAGATTGAATCCGTACTTGAACAGACTGAAATTCTTGAAGAAGGCGGCATGCTGGATGAACATATCCGCGTAGCCGATATGACCGCGCATAATCCGGTCGAAGACCGCCGCTGTCCGTTCGGCTGCCCCATATTGGTAGGCATCTACATGTGTGTCTGAAGTGCCGAACTCCGTCGTCAGCATTTTTTTGCCGAGGCCGTCCGCAGTTCCGCCAAAGGTTTTCAGATTCTCGGTAAAGCTTCCTCCATGGCTGAAAATATAGGATTCGCCATAAGAATGTCCATTCGTTAAATCCGTCACTTCCTCCAGCTCGTTGCGTTGCTCCGAATCACGCTCCCAACCGTCCGGATCGCCGCACTGTTTAAGCGTACCTTTCTGGCTGCCGCAGGAATCCGCACTATAACTCGGCCAATAGGCCCAACCCGGTGCCACGGTTTGCAGATGGGGAGCTATAGTTTTGCCCTTCTCGTTCAGCCAGTTGGCAATCGCCAGGTTCACTGCCTTCGAACGATTGAACAGGCCGGGTTCATTGTCCACCTCATAATATTGGAAGTACGGGCTGTACTTCTGGAAATATTCAGTCAGTTTCTTTTCGGCGTCATCCGGCAGTGAGCCATCCGCCTTAAGCTTAATATCACCGGTATACAAATACAGCGCAACGGCCTGCATGTTGTAATCCTTGAGCACCTTGTAGTACTCCTCCATATTCGAACAGGAGCGGCCGACATCGCTGGCACAGCTGGTGCGCATAATATTGCCGCTGTAAGCTACTCCAAGCCACTTCATAATATAAGGCAGATGCGTAACTGCACCTTCGTCAAAATAAAATTGCTTATTGTTCACCATGGTGCCCGTCAGTGTGTAGCTGCCATGAATCGGCTCCTTGATTGGGGCATTCAGCGACTCCAGGCTGAGGTCATCCCAGGTCCACCAGTTGTACTTATCCTCCAAATCGGAGGAATAGATCCCGCGGGCCGCCTGCAGCTTTAGTTCGTTGGTTCCAGCCACCAGCTGCTCTTTCGGGATATATAGCTCATACGTTTTGCGGAACGAATATTTGCTGTCTGTACCGGCAACACCAGCAATCTGGATAATCCCCGACAGCTGCCGGTTGGAGAACACGCTCATTTGCGGAATGGATTTATAGGCATCTATGATGCTTACGCGAAATAAGACCCCGTTGACCGGGATCTTATCCAGCTTATACATAATCCTTAGCTCAGGATTAGTGTCGCCTCTAAGACCGGAGGGCACACTTTGGAGCTCCGCAGTCTTGGCCGAAACGGAGGCAACCTTAAATGCCTCCTTAGCGGCCGAAGTGCCGGCAGCCGCAAATTCACCAGCTGTTCCGTCATGCTTGCCCAGCTGCCACAACACAGTTCCGTCCGGCAATGCGGGTCCTGCATCTTTCGCTGCGGACAATTTGGACATGTCAACCTCCACCTCGGCCCTCTTCGTCCCGTCATCTCCGAAGATAGAAACAGACAATAGAAACAAGAGGGTTAAAGCTGCGAATTTTAACAGTAGATGTAGAGGTTTATTCTTGTTCTTCTTAGTTCTAGTCCTCATTCCTTGTCCTCGCTTTCTTCCGGGGTGCCTGCCTCACAATGACTTATTACTTTCATTTCATTATTTGGAAGTCAACGCGCCTTTGGGAATAACCGCCTGCTTCTGGCTTGGGCTCTTCCACATAAGGCGAATACTGGCATCTCCACTGTTCTCGTAATATTCAACCTTGATGTCGTACGGGCTTCCCGCTTCCAGGACTATGCTTCCCTCACGGCTAACACCGCTTTGCTTCTTCCAGCTGTCGATGACCAGTTTGCCGTCGATCCATACACGTACCCCGTCATCCGAGGAGGCTATGAAAGTATATTTCTCATTGTAAACCGGCTTGATTTTGCCGCTCCAGCGCACCGAGAAAGCATCCTTGCCAATTCCTGAAGACGGTGAATCTCCATGCCAGTTGAAGTCGATCTTATTGTCGTTGCGGACCAGGACGGCTTTGCCCGTCAGCTCCATATTGTTGAAATATTCTCCCGTTAATCCATTTCGGGATGGTTGGACCGGGTTATTGTTTTTACCGACCAGCGTTAACTTATAATCATCCCGCGACACGGTATAATTATTGCTCATAAAGCTCTTAATCTGCTCGAGGTTATTTTTCTCAGTCAGCATTTTTCCCCATGTCATGGTATATACCCATTTACTCTGCGTTCGGGACAATATGACCGGGTCTGGCAGTTCTCCGCTTTCACCGATCCCGATCGGCTTGCCGTCAGCCAGCTTCAGCAGCTTCTCATAATAAGACTGTCTGTAGTCATTGTTATAAATATCCGCCGCCAGAACGTCAACCTTCCCGGCACCCGGATAATACGGCTCATAGCTATCGGACCACTCATTGGGCGCATTCGGATTCCATACCCAAAGGAGATTATCCAGCTTGTGAACATTCGCCAGACGGTTATACATAATGTCCCAAAGTTCGGTGAAGTTGTCCTTCTGCCCCCACCAGAACCAGTTGCCGTTCATCTCATGATAAGGGCGCCATAAGACAGGCACTCCCGCATCGCGCAGGTCTCCCAAATATTCGGCCACCTCATCAAGCTCAGCGATCAGGTTCTTATACTGTGGGGTACCCGGCGTAACATAAGCATTAAAATCCTCTTGGCTCAGGCTCATATGCACATTAGCCCATTCCGGGGAGGTACCCGGCAAATTCTGATGGAAGGTCATCGCCACAATTCCACCGCCTTGATGCCATTTGATCGCACTCTTCACGACATTCTGGCGCTGCTTCACGATGGTGTACTCCGGCTGGTTGTTAATCGCTCCCAGCTCATAACCATGTAATACGGCATATTGTCCGCTTGCATGCTTCAGCTTATTGTTGAATTCATCCGGGGTCTCCAAATAGTCATGCTGCCCGGATATCATTCCCTTGCCTCCAAGATCAACCAGATAGCTGAGCAGACCGGCAGCCTCCTCCGAAGCTGAGGGATTGATAGGAGTGATGGCAGCAGCAGGTGTAACTATCGTCCGGGGAACCGGAAGACTCCTCGCTTCTGACCAAGGCAGCAGGGAAAATATTAATATAAGCGGTAAAATCGTATTAAACAGGCGGTACTTGCGGTAAGTGTTCAAATCGTAATCTCCTTTCTCCAGGGAACTACCGCCACGGCACACAGGATGCGTTCCTATGCAGATTCATACATCCCGAGGCCAAATGGGGGCTATAGCTTAGTAGCCCTGCTGATAAGCAGGGCCACTAAGAGTGGACTTTAGGAATTATAATTGTAACGTCTTAACCAGCACCCGCCGGTGAATACAGAAGCTAACCAGTCGCTCTGCTTAGGAAGCGGAAGGAAGAAACAGGGCGCTCGCAGGAACAGTACCCTTCACTTGGCTTGGGCTTTCCCACATTAGACGCGCTCTGGCATCCCCTTGATTCTCGTAATACTCCACTTTAATATCATATAGCTGCCCGGCATTCAGGCTGATGCTTCCCATGCGTTCGGTTCCACTCTGTTTCATCCAGCTGTCAATCACAAGACTGTCATTGACCCAAACGCGGATGCCGTCATCTGAAGTAGTATAGATTGTGTACGTTTCACTGTAGAGCGGCTTAATCTTGCCGCTCCAGCGTACGGAGAAGAAATCGATGCCGATTGCAGCATCCGGGGTGCCTTGACGCCAATTGAAATCAAGAATGGCGTCGTTACGTACAAGTGCCGGAGTGCCTGACAGCAGCATATTATTGAAATATTCTGCCTTTAGTCCATTCTCAGCAGGTGCTGCTGTCGGTGTTGGCACTGGTGTTGGTGCTGCTGTCGTTTGCACCGGTGTTGGCGTTGGAGCTGGCATCGGTGTTGGTGCTGCCGTTGGCATTGGTGCTGGCGTCGGTGTTGGCGTTGGTGCTGGCGTCGGTGTTGGTGTTGCCGTTGGCACCGGTGTTGGCGTTGCTGTCGGTGTTGGCACCGGTGTTGGTGCTGCCGTTGCCGTTGAGGCTGGTGCTGCTGTCGCCGCTAAAGCCGGTTTTGCAATCAGGCTGAGTGTACTGTCCAATTCTGTCTGGCTGGCAGCAGCTGCCCCGGCATTCACAAACAATGCGCTGGCCGGAACCGTCACTTTGGCTTGGCTTTGACTTTGCCACATTAAGCGGATATTCGCATCGCCGGCATTCTCGTAATACTCAACCTTGATGTCGTACAACTGACCGCCTGTTAAAGCGATGCTTCCGGTACGCTCGGCTCCGCTCTGTTTCATCCAGCTGTCAATGACAGCTTTACCGTTAATATAAACGCGGATACCGTCATCCGAAGTGGTAAAAAACTGATAAGTCTCACTATACGTTGGCTTGATTTGACCGGTCCAGCGGACGGAGAAGGAATCTATACCGATTGAAGGATCCGGCGAACCCTGGCGCCAGTTAAAATTAAGCAATGCATCATTGCGCACCAAGGCGGGCGTACCGGAAAGCGTCATGTTTTTGAAGTACTCTCCCTTAAGTCCGCTCACCACAGGCGCTTCCACTGAATCATTAGAGTCAGGCGTTGGTACAGGTGCTGGCGTAACCTTAGGTGTTGGCGTTGCCGTAGATGTTGCCGTTGGTGTTGGCGTCGATGTTGCCGTTGGCGTTGGCGTCGGTGTTGCCGTTGCCGTTGCTGTCGGTGTTGCCGTCGGTGTTGGCGCAGTGGCCGGTGCACTCCAACTCTTATATTGATCCCGGGTCAGTGTATAGCTATCGCTCATGAAACTCTTAATCGTAGTTGTGCTGTTTTTCTCATAGAGCATTTTTCCCCAGTTCATCATGAAAACGAAATTTTTCTGGGAGAGCTTCAGTTTGGCTGTGCTGGGCATCTCACCGTTCTCACCAATACCTATCGGTTTACCGGCAGCCAGACTAAGCAAACTGTCATAGTACTTATTCATATAATCGTTATCATATATATCTGCTGCAAGAACATCCACTTTGCTAGCGCCCGGATAGGTCAGCGCATAAGGATCGGACCAGGCATTCGGTGCATTAGGGTTCCATACCCACAACAGATTGTTTAATTGATGAACGTTCACGAAACGGTCATACATAATATTCCACAGTTCAGCAAAATTACTTTTCTTCCCCCACCAGAACCAGTTGCCGTTCATTTCATGATAAGGTCTCCAAAGTACAGGAACGCCCGCATCCCGCAAGCTTTTAAGAGACACCGCCACTTTATCCAGATCCGTGATCAGGCTGGCGTATTCTGTCGTGCCCGGCGTTACATACCTGTTAAATTCCGCTTGGGTGAGCGGCTTCTGCACATTGGACCAGAGGTACGCCGTCCCCGGCAGATTCTGATGAAAGGTCATTGTGACAATGCCGCCGTTCTTGTACCAGTTGATCGCGCTGTTCACCACATTCTTGCGCTGCGAAGCAGCCGTACTCTCCGACTGGCCGCTAATTACGCCAAGCTCATATCCGTGAAGAGCAGCATATTCTCCGCTTGTTCCCTTCAGCTTGTTGCTGAATTCATCCGGGCTCTCCAAATAATCGTGCTGTCCAGTGATAATCCCTTTTCCGGTAATGGAATAGAGGTTACTAAGCAGCTTGACAGCTTCGGCTGAAGCGTCCGGATTAACCGGCACTGCTGTGCTTGATGAGGCTTCTGCGGTTGAAGGCGACAGCCCAAACCCTAAAGGCACAGTGGTTAACAATATGGCAAGAGACAACAATGTGGACAGCAGACGAGACTTACGGTAAGTTTTCAAAATTATCTTCCTTTCGGTAGCCAGGCTGCCACTCTTGCGAAGGCCCTATGGCTTTGCGTCCCTATCTTTCGATTAGGTTTGCCTTGTCGTTTTGGAAGGATTTATCCCTCTTACCGTAAGTATCGTCCCTATGAAGTTTTTATTTAGAGCATTAATAAAAATAGATTAATAAATGGTTCTAAATGCCTGTTTTAGATTTGCAACAATTGGTTAAATAGATTATTTAGGCCTACGAGATAAACTGTTGCAAAGCTATATCTTCCCAATCCAAGGTGATGCGGATGTTATCCTCTTCTACCAGTTCCGAACCGGTCTGTACCTC
Organism: Paenibacillus sp. FSL L8-0340; assembly: GCF_038593145.1. Taxonomy (NCBI): domain Bacteria; kingdom Bacillati; phylum Bacillota; class Bacilli; order Caryophanales; family Paenibacillaceae; genus Paenibacillus; species Paenibacillus sp. FSL L8-0340. The sequence goes on along the minus strand of NZ_CP151967.1, from coordinate 1,137,682 downwards.
AATAAACTCTACATCCGTCAGCGCAAGGATCGCATGTTTGGTGCCTTCCGGTATACGAACCACATCTCCTGCCTTGACATTATGCATCTTCTCATTAATCACAATGCTTGCTTCACCGCTGACAAATGTCCAAATTTCACTGCGTTTATGGTGCAGCTGGTAACTGATATTTTTACCCTCTTCGATAAAAATCCGTTTGGTCAGCACTTCATTTCCCTCATCGTATTTCACATAATCTATGACTTTATAATGGCCCCAGCGGCGTTCTTCGTACATCGGTCTTTGTTCAAAAGACTTCAGCACTTCCTTGATTCTCGGACTCTCCGCTTTATGGGTAACCAAAATCCCGTCCGGGCTGGCAGCGATAATCAGATCCTTCGCACCGATCACCGTAATCGGAATATCCAGCTCATTAATCAGGCATGTGCCTTCGGAATCCGCCGTCACGAACCCTTTGCCTACATGATTGCTGTTCATTTCTTCAGTTAGCGTGTTCCAGGTTCCCAGATCCTTCCAGAACCCGGCATAAGGCTGAACTACGATTTTCTCCTCTTTTTCCACCACTTCATAGTCAAAGCTGATGGAAGCAAGCAGTTTGTACTGCTTCTGCAGTTCCTCATAGTTCAGCGGCAATCCCTTACGCTGCAGAATATCAAGCAGATAACCCAGGCGGAACGCGAACACGCCGCAGTTCCAGAGGGCATTCCGGCTGATCAGTTCCTCGGCCTGCTCACGGTCAGGTTTCTCCTGGAAGTGGCTTACCTGCAGATAGCCGCTTGCTCCCGCCTCAGCGCTGGTAGGAATGATGTATCCGTATTTTTCTGAAGCATGTTCGGGTACTACACCCATTAGCGCCAGGTTCGCTCCGCTCTCCTGCATCGTTTGCTCAAGCTGCACTACTGTATCGAAGAAGGCGGCTTCCACATAAGGATCGACCGGGAGGATGGCCACGGTCTCGCTTGGCGAAACGCCTTCCATGGAATACAGGTAGGCTGCTGTCAGGGCAATCGCCGGAAACGTATCGCGGCGTTCCGGCTCAACGATGATAGGCACCTCGCTGCCAAGCTGGCTCTGAATCATTTCCACCTGGCTGCGGCCGGTAGCCAGATAAGCCGAACCCGACATATTAGCTTCCTCCAGCTGCCGCCATACCCGTTGCACCATGGATTCCGGTTCCCCCGTTGGGCTCTCAAGTACCTTCAGAAATTGCTTCGAACGTGAATCGTTAGACAATGGCCAGAGACGTTTACCTGAACCGCCTGATAGAAGTACCAGTTTCATATGGAACCCTCCTCATTATGTGTTGACGCAAAAATATCGGATTGTTATTGTGAGCTACGAGCTAAACAGCAACCTCGAGATGCTAGAATGTTTATAGCGCGCTGTTGCTGCGCGATAGCCTTCAGATACAACTGTTACGGGAGTCACTGCAAGGAATGTTTGGACTTTCGGCCGCTGTTGTCTGCAGATTTCTTGATTTATACCGCTGTCCGCGGTGGAAATCCGCAGACAAAGGCGGACGCATTCGCTCCTACAGTTCCAAAATTCCTCTCCGTTCCATTCCATAACAGCTTCCTTAGATGGATTCCAGCTGGGCTATGCGCCCTAGCAAGACATTCACGCCCGCGGCTTGCACCCGCAGGCGAAGCTCCCTGCTAAAGATCCGGCATTGCCGCTTGGTTGGCGGCAGGTAAGAGCGAAGTGCTTTACAGAGCTGAGAACTTAGCAGAGCAAGCTTGAGGCTTAGACCGCACCAGCCACGCTGGCCGAATACCCGCTCAGTCCGCCCATTTGCGGGCGTCCGACGGAATGGTACTCCAGGCCGGTGCCTTCGATCTGCTCCTTGGAGTAGACGTTGCGGCCGTCGATCAGAACCTGGCGGCGCATACTGCCCGCCAAGCGATGCAGGTCGATATCCTTGAACTGGCTCCAGTCGGTCAGCAGGCATACGGCATCGCTGCCTTCTGCCGCCTCTTCCGGCAGGCCGCACCAGCGGAGCTGCGGATGATCGTATTGCATTTTGAAGTTATCGGCGGCAATCGGATCATAGAGCTTCACTGTAGCTCCCTCCGCTACCAGCGCTTCGACGATTTCCCGGGCAGGTGCCTCGCGTACATCATCGGTATTCGGCTTGAAGGCTAACCCCCAAATTCCGATAACCGCGCCGCGCAGGCTGCCAAGCGACTCATGAAGTTTGGAAATAATCATAAACCGCTGCCCTTTATTCACCTCAACCACCGATTTCAGCAGCTTGAACTCATAGTCCACGTTGCCGGCGATCTGGATCAGTGCATTGGTATCTTTCGGGAAACAGGAGCCTCCATAACCGATTCCGGCCTGCAGGAAGCTTGAGCCGATTCTCCGGTCCATCCCCATGCCTTCCGCCACTTCGGTTACATCAGCTCCCACTTTTTCACAGATGTTGGCAATTTCGTTGATAAAGGAGATTTTGGTTGCCAGGAACGCGTTCGATGCATATTTAATCATTTCCGCACTGCGGATATCCGTTACGAAAATATTTTCAGTGAAGCCTTGATGAAGCTGGCGCATCGTTGGCTCCAAAAGCGGATTATCCAGACCAATCACAATCCGGTCAGGATGAAGCGTATCGCGGATCGCCGAGCCTTCACGCAGGAATTCAGGAGCGGAGACGATATCGAAGGGATGATTCGTGTGGGAAGCAATCAGATTGCGGATTTTCTCATTTGTGCCAACCGGTACAGTCGACTTGGTCATGATGATTTTATAGCCTTCCATTGCTTGCGCAATTTCTTTGGCTGCTCCCTCGATATACGTTAAATCCGCTTCGCCGCCCGGCAGGGAAGGCGTTCCAACAGCAAGGATGACGATATCAGAAAGGCGCACCGATTCCTGCAAATCCGCCGAAAAGGATAATCTGCCCTCACGGAGATTCATTTCGATCAATGCCTCAATACCCGGTTCATAGATGGGGGATTCCATCCGGTTCAACTTTTTGATTTTTTCCTCATCCTTATCGACACAGATGACATGATTCCCGTTAAGTGTAAAACATACGCCAGATACAAGACCGACATAGCCGGTACCGATTACTGCCAGCTTCATATAATCATCCTCCTTTAAGAAAATTAACGTAGGCCTGTTCCACATACTGCTTGAACTGAACCATAAACGTCTGTTCATCGAATTTATGCGCATGCCCCATAATCTTGCTGATGTCCCACGCATAGGACTCCACTTCGTGGATAGCCTTCAGCAGATCATCCACTTCCTGATTCTGAAAGAATACGCCATTGACATAAGGAACTATGGTATCCAGCGCCCCTCCGGCCTGATAAGCAATGACCGGTCTTCCTGCGGCATTCGCCTCCAGGGGCGTGATTCCGAAATCTTCTTCTCCCGGAAAAATAAACGCCCGGCATTTCGACATCAGGCCCGTAACCTCTTCATCCTCCAGCCGGCCCAGAAAAGTGACATTATCTTTGGCCATTCCCTCCAGACGCTTACGGTCCGGCCCGTCGCCGACGATATAGAGCTTAAGGCCATTCCGGCTAAAAGCCTCCACTGCCAGGTCGATCCGTTTGTAGGATACAAGCCGCGAGACGATCAGGTAATAGTCGCCGATAGAACTGGAACTTGTGAAGCGGGCTGTATTGATCGGCGGGAAGATCACATCGGCATCCCTATGGTAATAGTTCTGAATCCGCGTCTTCACTACGGAAGAGTTGGCCACGAACTGGTTTACATTTTTGGATGTCCGCTGATCCCAGGTCTTGAGCCGCTGCATATAGACCTTGAGCAGTCTTTTGAACAGTCCGGAATTCGATTGCCGCTCCATGTACGTGTCATAATCCCAGGCAAAGCGCATTGGCGTATGACAGTAGCATAGATGAAACGTGGATTCAGGAACCTTTATGCTTTTCATAAAAGCACTGCTGGAGCTCAGGACGATATCGTACCCGCTAAAGTCCAAATCACGAATGGCCATCGGATAAAGTGGCAATACCCCTTTAAAATTGGCCTTCACTCCCGGGATCTTCTGCAGCCAGGAGGCCCGGATATCCGCATCTTTGAGGTTGTCGGTCAGGCGGCTTCCGTTAAACACCGTCGTGAAGATCGGAGCCTCCGGATACATGTGGTGAAAGACCTCCACAACTCTTTCCGCTCCGCCCATTTGGATTAAGTAATCGTGCGCTATCGCAATTTTCATGTAAATCATCCTCAAAGTTTTATGGAGCAGCATCATCAAGTAGTGAATGCATGGAAGGAACGGTGCCCTTAAGCTTTAGCATTGTCCGGAAAAACAGCTCAGGTTGCGGCGAGCAATCCTTTGTAATAAGCGACGATGTCCTTTACCGTATTCTCGATGACAAAATGCTCTTTTACCCGCTTCATTCCACTTTCGGCCATCCTTCTTCGCTCTTCGGGATGGTTCAGCATCCAGGTGATGGAATCTGCAAGTACGACTGGGTCTCCAGGCTGGATCAGCAGCCCCGTTACACCGGGAACCACAATCTCTACCGGGCCGCCTTCATTGGAGGCGATTACCGGCAGTCCAGCCGCCATGCCTTCGACGATAACCTGGCCGAATGGCTCGGGGGTAATCGAAGTGTGAATCAGCAAATCAGCAGTTTTCATAAGGCCTTGTATGTCATCCACATGACCCAGCAGTTTGACGTTGGTAAGCCCATCCTGCTGCATCTTCTGAATTAATTCCTGTTTATATTCCTCTTCCCCGAACAGAGCATCACCGGCCAGCCAGAACTGGACACGACTGTCATCCTTGAACGCTTTGGCGGCCTCCAGCACGATATGCTGGCCTTTCCAGTGCGCCAGCCGGCCCACCAGCAGGACGTTGAAATTCTTCTGGTCCCGTCTGCCGATGCTTTCGCCGATTGCTTTGGCAAAAGCGGAGTAGACCACCAGTGTCTTCTTCGAACGCGGCAGCTCCAGCGCATTCAGCGTGGAATGGGAATTGGCAATCACGCCATTGGGAAGCAGGCGTGACAGCAGCCGGATCGCCTTGGCGACAACCGGCTTTAGGTACGGGGCACCGATATGGTCCCGGATATGCCAGATCAGCGGCACTCCCGCTTTCTTCGCGGCAACTGCACCGTAGAAGGCCGATTTCAGGGAGTTGGTGTGCACACAATCCACCTTTTCCTGTTTGAGCAGCGGCGCCAGCTTGCGGCCGTAAGCCAGCAGCTTGAACGCCGCAGCCGGAGCACCGAGATTGACGGCATTTCTGCCGCGGCTGCGGATGCTCTCATCAAGCGGGATGATCCGGACGTCGATACCTTTTTCCCGCAGACGTTCAGCCAGTGCCCCTTCTTCAGCCAGAATGACCAGCGGCTGAATCTCTTTGCCGATGTTGGTGAGGATGTTGAACAGCGCAACCTCTCCTCCGCTCCACTTGGCGGTGTGATCAATATAAGCGACCTTTAGCATCCTGCAGCCACACCCTTTCCCAATGTTTGAAGGAATACCGATTCCACTTGATCGCCCACATGCTGCCAGGTGTATTTCTCCAGCACATGGTTTCTGCATTCGTCACGGCCGGGAAGCAGCTTGCGGTTGCTGAGCATATGAATCATGCCTTCCGCCATATCCTCACTGGTCGAACCCTTGAACAGCAGCTCCGGGCGGAAGCCCTGCAGGATCTCTTTGTTGCCTCCGACCGGAGTAGCCATAACCGGAAGCCCGGAAGCCAGTGCTTCAACGGTGATAAGTCCAAAGCCCTCGAGTGCCTGTGAAGGAACCACGAACATGTCAGCAGCCTGGTAGTAGGAAGCCAGTTCATGATCGGGAATGTAGCCAAGCAGCCTGACTTTGTTACTGAGACCGTAATCAGAGATTTTTTCTTCCAGCTCTCCGCGCAGCGGACCTTTGCCTCCGATCAGCAGAATCGCGTTCGGGAACCGCTCGGATACCTGCTTCCAGGCTTCCAAAAGCTGCAGCAGCCCCATCCGGTTCATCAGCCGCCGGACCGTCAGTACCGTCGTTGCTCCCTCCGGCAAATTCAGCGTCCGGCGGACAGCCAGCCGGTTGCTGGCAGGGATGAACCGCTCCACATTGGCCGCACCCGGGATCACGATGATTTTGTGCAGCGGCACACCATGCAGACTGTGCAGCATGTCGCGGAAATACTCGCTAAGTACAATGAACTGGTCGGCCAGCTTGTAGGCCTTGCGTTCAATAGATTTGGCAATCGTTGTTTTGACCCGGTGCTTAATGCCCTGGCCTTCGATCTTCATCTCTTCATTCCATGGGCCATGAAAAGTCATGACCACCGGAATCCCCCGCTTCTTCGCTTCCATTGCCGGCCCAACCCCGTAAGGTGCGAAGTGGGTATATAGGATATCAATGCGCCCGCTCCCGCTGCCCATCAAATCTGCAGCTTTACGCTGAAAAGCATCCTTACGCTTCCAGATGGTTTCCTTGGGATCTCCGGCGTTATGAATAATCAGTTCCTTCGAGGTGGACGGCGTCTCCTGACTGCAGATCAGCGCATGCACCTGGTTGCGTGAGGAGAGCTGCTCGCAAACGGATTTAAAATAAGTGTTAAGCCCGCCGGGCTGTAACGAGGGCCAACTAAGGCCTGTCGTCATAATGTTTAATCCGTCACTGTACGGCATAGCTTCTCTCCCCTTTCTTTTCTTTCTCGGCCTGCCCCTGTGCGTTGTGCTGGGCCAGCTTGCCGGAGCTGTTCAATTCGTAATGCTTGAAGCCGACCATGAATTCATACATCACCCAAAATACGGATACCGCGAACCCTGCAATGCCTTTCTTGAACAAACCGTGCAGAAAATATTTCTGCAGGAACCGTGCCGGCGGCCGCAGCAGCAGATTTCTCAGCTTAAACGGCTTGCCGCTCGCATAAGCGCTCTGCGCTTCCAGGTCGGTGTATTTATTAAACCGGGTTACATGGTCATTGATGCTGCGGAAGCCCTGATGCCAGAGCGTTCCGTTCAAGCGAACCGTCCGTTCCTCCAACACCTCGGGCATTTCATGCACCAGGGAGTTGCGGATGCCGTACTCCTTGCGGTTGTACAGCCGCACCAGATATTCGCCCTTGTCCAGCCATCTGCCCAGAAAATCACCGATCCGGTATAGCGAGTAAGCTACGCCCCGGTCCGTCAGCGCCGGCTTGCGCTCAAGAATATCCTTGGCCAGCTCATCGCTGACCACTTCATCGGTATCAATCAGGAAGACCCAATCATGGACGGCGCGTTCCACTCCGAATTCTCTTTGCTTCGCGTATCCGGGCCATGGGTTGACGTATACCCGGCAATCCAGGCTTTCGGCCAATTGCACCGTCCCGTCTTTGCTTCCTCCGTCGATTACAACCACCTCGTCGGCGAAAAGTCGGCAGGATTGAATTGCTTTGGATATTCGAATTTCATCATCCTGCGCAATGATGACAGCAGATATCGGGTAACTCCCCGGGCCGCCAAGCACGCTTGTCACTGAATCCATGAAGGTTTCCTCCTTTGTCTGTATGTTATTGGCTTACATTCTATTTCAGGCTGGTTGCCGCAGAACCGCTGCGATGACGGATGTCCTTCCAATCGCTGTTGTCTTCCGATTTCTTTGATTAGACCGCTGTTCGCGGTTGAAATCTGAAGACAAAGGCGACCGCTTCGCTTTTCCAGGTCATTCCGTCCTCTCCGCTAATCTGCCTTAAGCCTTCAATAAGGGTAGGCCAAACCAAATATTTCTTTTTAACCTTGGGTATCCGCGGGTTTTTTATGGATATAGGAATTCATCGTCGTCTTCATCCACTTAATGTCGTCCCCGTTGATCAGCAGCCGCGGCAGCTTGACCTTCAGGTTGTATTTAATATTGAGAATAATGAACAAGAACCGCAGTACAGCCGATGACAGCATCGCCACCCCTGCTCCGAACAATCCGAACTTCGGCACCAGCAGGAAGAGCATCGGGATCACCAGGATTAAGCCTACTCCCTGAAGAATGGATACGAATTTCGGTTTGCCAAGCGCCATAAAGACCTGAGCCAGAATCAGTGTGCCTCCGCTGATCGTAACTTCCAGCAGCAGCAGGCGGAATACGGTCAGCGCCGTATTGAAATCCTTCCCGTACAGCAACGGAATAACGAAGGGGGCCACCAGCATCAGGAACACTGCGCCGAGCAGGGTGCAGGTCGTACTGATCCGGAATGCTTTGAAGGTAAGGGCGATCGCCTCCTCCTTCGAGAGCTCAGAAGCCTTTGGAAAAAGCACCACGGTGATCGAGTTTGAGAAGAAGTTAACCATCCGCGACAAGCTCACTGCTACTGCGTACAGTCCCAAATCGGCTGGCCGCAGCAGACCGGCAATAATGATCTGGTCGATATAGCCGGAGAATTGGCCGAGCAGGTCATTTCCGTAAGAACCGAGGCCATACGTGAATAATCTTTTGAAATTCAGGTATGCATCCTTCAGCTTCACCCTGTATGTGCGGAGCAGCAAGATTGTCATTCCGATAAACAGCGGTACGGATGGAACCAAGTAAGCCAGGGCCGTAGTAAATGGATTCATATGATCCGTGAGGATCAGAATGCCAATGGCCGCGAGCGTCAGCAAAGGAACCAGATAACGCATCCAGTTAAAGGTCTTGTAATCCCCTCTGAACTGAAATGCCGCGTTGTTAATCTGCGAGATCACAATCAGCGGACACAGGATCATCGACCATTGTGCAAAAACCACCACCTCCGGACTGAAGGAATCCAGCCAGTAAGGAAGGACAAAGATTCCCACTGTCATGGCCACCATGCCAAACCCAAGGCCGATCATCAGCGCCACCCGGTAGAGCACCCCGGCCTCATCCGGATTCTTCTTGGCATTGTAGATCAGCGCCGAGGGAATACCGAAGCTCATACTGAACGCCAGAAACTGGGACCAGTTCACCATAGCTGTCTGTTCCCCGCGGCCTGTCGGCCCGAGATAGCGGGCAGTCAGCACACCCGTCAGCATATTAACCAGCAGAATCAGCACGCTGACGAACATGGTTTTTACGGCTGCCGAGCTGTTGTCCTTGCTCTTCGTGAATTTCTTGAGCGAGGACCAGACTGTGCTAGTGGGAAGTGATTTCGCGTTCAACTGCTGCATGTGGTGTTCCCTTCTTTCTGCTCTCAATAATCTCTTTGGCGCCTAGCCCAAGGCCGATCAGCATCCATATCAGATATCCCTTGAGTCCGGGGAATCCGTTGTCTGACACCAGGCTGACTACCGCCCCCATCCATGCTGCCAGCGATAGCCGGGCATAGGGCTGAAGACTGTCCTTGCTGGTGACTCTGACCACAATCTGTTTAATAACGGCCCCAAGTGCGCCGAAGAAGAATAAGGCGCCCAGTATTCCAAAGGTAAGCAGCAGTGCGATAACGCCGTTGTCCATGTTGCCGTACTCTCCAAGCTCCCCGCCGTTGCCAATCTTTGTTCCCTGGCCTACACTGCCTATTCCTTGGCCAACCGGATTAGCGGCTACCATCGGCAGCATGTTCTGCCATAAGCTGAGCCGTTCATTATAGGAGTGGTCTTCCTGCACGGAGGTAAGTGTCTCCATGCGTGCCACCAGCCCCTCTGCCCCCGGCAGCTTGGGAACGATCCAGATCAGCGCTACAGCGACAAAACCCAGCTGAAGCAGGGTTTTCCACTTCCCTTTGGAGGGAGAAGAGGCGATGTACACCAGCAGCATAACCAGCAGGACCAGCCAGGCGGAACGCACCAGCGTGGTCAGCAGACAGACCACAACGAGCAGGACACCGATCCAGCGCAGCGTGCCTTGCCATCTTTTCTCCAGAATCATCGGGACGAGGGCGAATACCAGGAAGGTCGCCGCCGGTCCGGGAGAATTCAGAGTGGAAAAGACGCGGATTTCCAAAGGATACGGTGTTCCGATGGACATCATATCCGCATTCCTCATCCAGAAAGCGTCCCAGGGAGGAACCGTCAGATATTGGATGATACCGTAGATCGCCACCAGGACTGCAATATTGGCAAAAGCGTACAGCAGCCGGTCAATATCCTTAGGCTTGAAACGCGTTACCGCGAAGAACGGAATCAACAGCAGCGGTACGATGTAGTTAGCCAAATCGTATACCGAGCCTATGCCGTTCTTCGCCAGTCCGATCAATGCGCCGTAGGCCAACGCTACCGAGAACAGCAGGATGATCCGTGTGGAGGATTTCCGGATTCTGTGGATTTCCTTCAGCACCGGAATCGCAAGTGTTGCTCCCGTCAGCAGAGGCGCCAGACTGAGCAGGGATACCGAGTGGTAGACCCCTTCGTACCAGTCGGCGATACGCCGCAGCTCCGGGGCCACCGCCCAGATCAGCAGAGTATAGGCGATCAGGTGTTTCGGCTTCAGCAGCGCCAGCAGGAAGGCGGGGAATAGAATCCCTGCCAGAATGACCCCCTGCAGACTGCTGGAAGAGCTGAGCTTCGCACTGGCGAAGCCGATCAGCAGCGGAAGCCCCAAGCACATAGCGCAGATCAGCGTCATCATGACGCCTGACTTCACCGAAGTGAGGGATGGCAATATCAGGTTGCTTTCATTCTGGCTCATCCTCTTCATTTCCCCACCTCCGCCCTATGGCCATCCAAATTTCGTATGTTTACTCAAATCTCCCGCCCTTGATCTTATCCCGCTTGCGCAGCTCTTTGAGCAGCAGGACCAGGAACTGGGCATCATCTACAAGATATCTTTTCCACAGGCGTCCCGGCTCCTGGCTCAGCCGCCAGAACCATTCAAGCCCTGTTTTCTGCATAAAGTCCGGCGCCCGTTTGACGGAGCCCGAGAGGAAATCAAACGTCGCTCCCACGCCGATGGAAATCGGCGCCCGGTAGGAGGTGTAATGCCGGTAGATCCATTTCTCCTGCTTCGGTGCGCCCACACCGACGAATACAATATCCGGCCGGGTTTCGGTCAGCATTTGGATAATACGCTGATTCTCTTCCTCGTTGTGCTCAAAACCGTAGGAGGGAGAATAACAGCCGACAATGTTCATGCCGGGATAAGCCGCCTTTAAATTCTTTGTCGCCCGCTCAGGCACACCTTCCGCCGAGCCCAGAAAGAACAGCCGGTACTTTCTTTGCTCGAAGGCGTCACCCAGGCGGCTGAAGAGATCTGATCCGGAGACCTTCTGCTTCAGCGGCTTGCCCAGCATCTTCGAAGCCCAGATCAGCGGCATTCCATCCGCCACTACGGCACCTGCTTCGGAATACACTGCCCTAAACTCTTTGTCCTTGCGAAGCTTGATCACATGATCGACATTGCAGGTCAGGATGTAGGATTGATTCCTTTCCTTAATGGTCTTGTCGATGTATTCAAGCAGATCCATGAAATCATAGTTATCGAAATTGACATCGAACATATTCACTTGGTTCATCGTATCACTTCTTTTTGTGGGGAATCGGTTGGCTGTGAAGATCGATACAGGCAGTTCAGGTACCAACAGAACGGAATAATAGATTGGACCGTCGACAGCGTGTTGTCGGAGAAAGAATAAATTAGAAACGCTGCAATAAAGAGCAGATAGTAAGGTTTGACCGGCGGTGCCAAAGCTCTGTAAACCAGAAGAAACACAGCCAATAAGGAAAGCAACAGCAGGATGGCGCCGACATATCCTCCATCGAAGTAGAACCGGATATACTCGTTGTGCGGAACCACAAAGCCTTTGTACAGCGACCCGTCATTGGCTACAGTCACTGCGCCGAGTCCTCTGCCCGCAAGGGGCGAATCCTCCGCTTTGTGCAGGAAATATTCCCAGGCCTCCGCCCGTCCCGACAAATCAACACCCGTTTCGGTCGTCCGTTCGAAGGAGCGCTTCTTGATGTTGTCCAGCTGTAGATAGACAGCCGAGACAATCAGGAGAAACGAACACAGCAGCGGAATCAGATATTGCGTTCTCCCCTTTAAGTACTGACGGGAAATGTCGTAAAAATAGTAGAGAACCATCAAAACCAGAGCTAATATCGGTCCCCGCGTCCCTGTTCCGATCAGGATTAGAAAGTTCAGCGCCAGCATGGTGTAGAAAAACTTGATATGCTGCGGGCTCCGTTTCACCTCAATAAATGCGATGCCCACTCCCATAAAAGCCAGCATAGCCAGATGCGCTGGAATGTTCGCCCCCTGTATCCGTATAGCGCCCGTGAACTCGATATCGAGAAATGAATGGATATGAGCCGCCTGCAGCACCACTCCAGCCAGCACGCTGACCAGCGGCAGCAAGGTGATGATGCGGATTTGCTTCTCAGCCACTTCTTTCTTCCAGTTGATCAGGAGAAATACGAAGGGAAGCGACAGACCGATAAAGGCTTTTATGGCAATGGATGAGCTCATCTCCGGCAGCCAGATCGAGAAGCCAAAGGTGATGAACACCAGTGCCACCATGGCCCAGAGCGGAGGACTGAGACGGAACTTCAGGCCATTGACCAGAATGCACGGCACCAGAAGCATCAGGATAACCAGCTTGTAGAGGGAAAGAATTTCAATCCCGAACATGCTGCCGTTATACAAGAAGTTAATGGAAATCGCCGTCGTCAACAGAACGAAATAACTGATCAGTTCAGGACGAGAGAGAGAGACAACCAGCAATATAATCAGGAGTACGGCAGCTACCGCAATTGCCGGCTGGTAAATGACCGCTGTTCCGAGGAACAGGGCAGACACCAGGTAGAGCATTCCGTATGGCAAAGCGTTGATTTTTGAGCCCCACCCAAAATTAGTCATTGTCTTCCCTCACCCCGCTGCAGATTGCCTCTTCCGGTTCCAAATCATATGAAGAGTTCCCCGAATGCTCTCCAGCCGGCATCTGTTCAGAAGCTTTCTTCCCTTGCTTCTGGAGAGGATCGAATCCGCCATGATATAGACTACTTTGGCGGCCGTCTTGACCAGCAGGATCAGATTGCCCTTCACACCTTCGCTTTTCATAGCGTTGGATATGCCTTGACTGTAATACCTTTTCATAATCCAATCTTCAGTCAGACGGCCTGCCGGTACGAAATGATCAACCGCCATCTGAGGATGATAGAGAATAGAATGTCCTTCTCCCTGTATTTGACCGAATAACCAGGTCTCTTCACCGGAGAGAAGTGAATCTCCCTTTCTTCCGAGCTCCAGAGGAAACAGGCTGATGTCAAATACAAGCTTACGCATAGCCATGTTGGCTCCGCAGGGATGCAGCCGTTTCGGATATTCCCTCACCCGGTCACCCAGATCAACAATCGTGTAAGGCAGTTCAAACGGCTTAATGAGCCATTCAGGCCGCTTACTTTCAAAGATCGGAGCGATCTTTCCGCCCATGGCCATCACTTCCGGATGTTGTTCAAAACTGTCAACAATCGTTGTTATCCAGGTTCGGCAAGGAATCGCATCATCATCAAGAAAGGCGATGATTGGCGACTTGGAAGCCAGAATCCCCGTATTTCGGGCTGCCGACAACCCCTGTACCGGTTCCAGAAGATAACGGATATCCATCTCTGCTCCTTCCGTCTCCATAAAGCGTTTGGTGACGGACGCCGTATCATCCTTGGAGTGGTTATCCACCACGATAATTTCTGCCTGATGCAGATTCTCCAATGACAGCAGCGATTGAAGGGTCTTGACTAGCAAAACCGATCGGTTATAGGTGCAGATAATGATGGAAATCTTAGGTACATCTCCGTATTCAAGCATCGGCAATCACCCAATTTCCATATTTTTAATAAGCATTTTTGGACCCGAGCAGCATTAGGGCGGTTTTCGCAATGATTTTGAGATCCAGCATCGTGCTCCGGATCTGGATGTAGGTTAAATCCAGCTGCACCATCTCGTCGAAGCCGACGCTGTTTCTGGCATTTACCTGCCAATAACCTGTGCAGCCCGGTGTAACTATAAGCCGCTGCTTGTCGTATTCCGAATACTGCGCCACCTCTTCAACGAGCGGAGGACGGGGGCCGACCAGACTCATATGGCCCATCAGCACGTTCCAGAGCTGAGGCAGTTCATCAATGCTCGTCTTGCGCAGAAATCTTCCCGTCCGTGTAATCCGGGGATCATTCTTGATTTTGAACATTGCGCCGCTCACTTCGTTATAAGCCATCAGATTCGCCTTCAGCTCCTCAGCATTAGACACCATAGATCTGAACTTATACATCGGGAAGAGCTTCTCTTCTTTGCCTACCCGGGTTTGCCGGAAGAACACTTTGCCTTTCGGATCCTCCAGCTTGATCAGGACAGCAACAAGAGTGAATAGCGGCAGCAGTACGAGAAGGCCAAGAGCGGAGAAAAAAATGTCGATAATCCGCTTCATCACCAGATAGGAATCCATCCCTTTATTTCCTTCTTTGGCATGCAGCATGTAAAGTTTCGGCAGGACGGCCTCATAGTCTTCCGGCAGTTTTTGCATGCTCATTTCTCCTCATTCCTCCTAAAGGTTTTGTGGTGCTCCTCATTTTTAGCTAAGCGTGGTTTGTCCGGCCTTGCTGAGCCATTCCGACATGGCATCCATTACCGGATAGCGCAAGTCCTCACTCTGCAGGGCAAATTCCAATGTGGTTAAAATATATCCAAGGCGTTCGCCGACATCATATCTCGTACCATCAAAGTTATAGGCATATACCCGCTCGCTTTGATTGAGCTTCTGGATCGCATCCGTGAGCTGAATCTCGCCGCCCGCACCTTTTTCCTGCAGGTCCAGGTATTTGAAGATCTTAGGAGTGAACACATAACGGCCCATAATGGCCAGATTGGAAGGCGCTGTACCCAGGGCTGGCTTCTCGACGAAGTTGTTAACCCGGTAAAGTCTTCCATCCTGCAGATCCGGTTCAATAATCCCGTAACGGTTAGTGAATTCATCCGGAATTTCCTGAACACCAATCACTGAGTTCTGCGTTTCTTCATATTGGTCGATCAGTTGCTTCAGGCAAGGAACCTGTCCGGTTACGATGTCATCACCGAGCATAACGCCAAAGGGCTCGTCTCCGATAAAACGTCTTGCGCACCATACTGCATGGCCCAATCCCTTTGGTTCCTTTTGGCGGATATAGTGTATTTCTACTTTAGAGGAACGCTGAACCTCTTTAAGCAGTTCCAGCTTGCCGTCCTCCAGCAGCCGGGATTCCAGTTCGAACGCATTGTCGAAATGGTCCTCAATTGCACGTTTACCTTTACCGGTAACGATAATGATATCCTCGATACCGGAAGCGATGGCTTCCTCTACGATGTATTGAATAGTTGGCTTGTTGATGATCGGCAGCATTTCCTTAGGCATTGCTTTCGTCGCGGGAAGGAAGCGCGTTCCTAGCCCAGCAGCAGGGATAATTACCTTTTTTACCTTTTTCATCGCACTTACCTCCTAAAAGTTTTGTGAGCTCATTTACTATGATTCATGGCAATGCCAAGAATTTTGGTTCCGGTCTGATCCATGAGCGTCTTCAGCTTGCGGAGCGCTTCACGCTTCGATTTGCCGTGCTTTGCCACAATGATGACACCGTCCGTCAGCGGGGCCAGGATTCTTGCATCACTGAACTCTACTGCCTGCGGCGAGTCGAGCAGGATAAGATCGAAGCTTGTTTTCAGCTCTTCCAGCAGAGCTGTCATCTTGTCGTTACCCAGCAGATCCGGCGGACTGACAGCGGTAATACCGGCAGGGATCACGGCCAGATTCGCCAAATTTCCGTAAACTGCGACATCTTTGGTTTCTTCAGTGCCGCCCAGATAAGCGGCAAGCCCATGGCTGCCTTCCACTTCAAACACGGAATGCAGTCCGGGATGTCTCAGGTTGCAATCCACAACGGCAACCCTCTTGCCATCCTGAACGAAAGAAACCGCCAGATTGGCCAGTAGCGTCGTCTTGCCTTCTCCGCCTTCCGCTGAAGTGAAGAGCAGCACTTTGCCTGCGTCTCCGCCAAGCAGTCCCAGCTGGCGGATATAGGTGCGCAGCGAGCGGAAGGATTCGGAGATATGCGAGGACGGATTCAAGTCCGTGATCAAACTTTTATTCAGCCGCAACATAAGCGCCCTCCCCTACTCTCGAATTAGCATTTGCTGCTTTACCCAAATCACGTTTGCGGATGGCAGGAATGCTTGCAATGACCGGCAGACCCAGGTCTAATTCGGCTTCCTTCTCACTCCGGAGCGTTCCATTGAGTGTTTCCATCAGCAGGATGATCCCTATTGCAGCCATCAGCGAAACTACAAAACTGATGATGATATTCATGTTGACGCCACCGTTGATCGGTCCGGGAACATCAGTTGGGTCAGCAGGCGTCAGGAATGTTACATTATCAAGCTTCATCAGTGTCGGCAAGCTGCGGATGAACGACTGTGAAACCGCGTTTACTATCCCGGCTGCCTTGCTGTAGCTTTCGTCCTGCACGCTGATATTGATGACCGAGCTTTTCTCTGAAGATTTCACCTGCAGCTTCGATGCCAGCTGGTCTTCCGTCAGATTGAATTCCGGGTGATCCGCTACAACATTCTTCATAATCGTGGGGGATTTCATGATTTCCTTATAGCTCTCGATGAGGTTAAGGCTGAAGTTTAGATTGTTTAGATTGTTGCTCTCGGGTACATTTGCGGTGTTATTGACCAGCAGCTGTCCGGAGGCGGAGTAGACGGGTACGACGAAGTTCTTGCTGACGTAGAAGGTGGTGGCGCAGGAGATTAATACAAACACCATGATTAACCATAACCTTTTCTTTATCAGGTTAATGTAATCCAAAATCGTCTTTTCCACAGTAACCCTCCTTCCGCATTAATTCTGAAAGCAATCATGAAAGTTTCAGATATCTTACTTTTATTCTATCAATCCATACGACTTGCCACATGGGTCATACCATCACTTTAATCTTCACTTTCGTGTGAGTCCTATTGGCACTTAAGTGTACCTCTATGGTATACTTTAGTAGTACACGCTTGGTAAATTGTAACAACTTATGGAAGGAACCCCTACACCAAGTCACCAAATTTGCTGAAAGCATCCAAGAAAAAACGGCCTCACCGTCCTTTTCAAAAGGAAGGCACAGCCGTTTCCGTGTAAAGTATCCCGGTTCCTCTGCAGCCCGGAACCTGGAAAATAATAATTCGCACAAAAAAACACGGACCTCTAAGTCCGTGCTCCATTCTTTAAGCCATCATAGGTTATCTTAATCATATGACATTTCATATTTGGTCAGCCCGACTGCGTTGGCATACAATGCTGCTTGCGTCCGGTCGGCAACCTGCAGCTTTGCCAGAATTTGGCTCACATGCTTTTTGACCGTAAATTCGCTGATGAACAGTCGCGAAGCGATTTCCCTGTTGCAGGCACCCTGACCCAGCTCAATCAGTACTTCCTTCTCTTTCGGTGTCAATTCATCTGTCGGACTGCTGCCGCTCATCCGCATTTTATCTTCCATTAGGCCGGGGTCATAATACTTCCTGCCCTTATGGACCAGTTGAATCGCAAACAGCAATTCCTCCGGCAGTGCTTCTTTCAGCACATATCCATCAACCAGCACTTCTTCTGCCTTCAGGAAATCCTCCCGGCTTGCCGATGAGGTCAGCAGAATAAACTTGCTGGTCAAACCGTGCGCACGCGCTGCTTTGATTACGTCCAGTCCCGATTCATCGGCAAGCTTCAGATCAATCAGCACAAGATCAGGCTGTGTCTCCTCAATTACAAGAAGAGCTTCTTGGCCATTCGTTGCCTCGCCGGCAAAATGCAAATTGGGCTGCATTGAAATCACAGCTGCCAATCCTCTTCTCACCAAAGGATGATCATCAACAATGACGATTTTCACTAGAACGACCTCCTGCCTAAAATTTATGCATTTTTTAATTCAGCCACACCGACAGGTATCGAAATTAAAATTTTCGTGCCTGCATTCTCACTGCTGGACAATTGAAAATCGCCCCCAAGAGACTGCGCCAGATATTGCATATTCTTCATCCCCAGTCCGCCTGTGTTATCCTCAGACTCCGTCAACAGCAGACTCGTATCAAAACCTACACCATCATCGATTATGGATAATCTTATCCATTTTGGCTTAAGTGACAGTTCAACATCCACCTTGCTGGCCGCTCCATGACGAATGGCATTGCCGGTCGCTTCAGAGATAATCCGGAAAAGCGCCTTGTGGTAGGGATACGGGAGACTGAAGTCATCACCCGTGATCTTTAGTTCAATCTCCACATCATTCAGTCTGGACAAGCTCTTCAGATGAGACCTTACCATACCCAGCCAGGTTGGACCGCCGCTCTTCTTGGAGCTAAGACTGTAGATTGTAATTCTCAGCTCCTTGGCCACCTTGGTCGCCGAATCATGGATAAGCTCTATCTGCTCCTCCAGCTCGGAATCAGACATTTTCGGCCAGGTCTGCTTTAGCGAGTGAGTGGCATAGACGATGCCGAATAAACTCTGTGAGACACTATCATGCATTTCATCCGCAATCCGGTTCTGCTCATTCGTGATGATCAGCCGGTTCTCGATGACCCCCAGCTCATGGCGTTCAAGAATAATTGCACTAAGCTCCGACAGAAACATCAACTGCTGGATATACCACCGGCGGCCTTCAAGGCCTTCCGAGGACTCCAGCTTCACGCCGATCATGCCAACAAAGCGGGTGCTCATTCTAACCGGCATCAGCAAAAAATCTCCGAGCCCCGGCAGGCTCTTGAATACAGGCTCGCGCTGTAATCTCCATTCATGCTCATGCTTCTCCAGCTCCGAGAAAAGAAAACGTTCCTCTTCCTGCTGCCAGCCGGTCTGCCGGCTCTGCGGTGCAGGCTCACCGCTCTTCTTGGCGAACCAGAACAAGGCTTTGTCAAGTTTGGTAAGCTTTACCACATAATCCGTAATAACCTGGCCTATGTTCATGAAGTCATGCTGGCTTGATGTTTCTACGATATGATAGAGCGATTTAATGTGCTCCATGGTTTCGTTGGTCCGCGCGTTTGCTTCTTCCCGCTGCCGCTTGATCCTGTTAACCATCTGCATAATTATAACCGTAAGTACCAGTGCTAGAAACAGGTTGCCATTTGCAAGTGCTGCTTGAGCTAAAGTTTTTCCGGCAGAATTAAGAAAAACATAACAAAATACAGCGAATATACCAATGTATCCAAGCAGCAAACTCCATCCGAAATAGATGGATAACGAACCTGCAGCGATCAGCACAGGGTTAAGCACGTACAGTCTGAAGGAGCTGTCATAGGCACCGGTTAACAGCGTCAGTGCAATAATACCCGCCATCTCTACACTTACAGCTACCATAAGGACACGCGGTTTATTCCGGAACCTCCGGTAATACATAGTGAATAGTTGGGCAAATAAGAACAAAATTATTATTAAAAGGGATTTATTAATTACGGAAGGCCCCGCGTAGTCCAGGAGGTACATCAGAGATGTGAGGGACAAAGAAAAGTATCTGTAAAATGCTATCATCTTGTCTTCCGCAGTTGTTTTGATTTTCATCCCACCACCCTATTCTCCATTTTTTGGAAAATTCGAGCTTATTTAAGCTTTGATAAAAGCATCATACATGAGAAAAATCACAATAACAAGTTTCACTATTTACTGACAGCGTTTTCTTTTTAAATAAATAACAGAATATCATTCATTTTTTTTCGAAGTTTCACTCAGAGATATCCATATTTCCAAAAGATAGCGTATTCACTTTCGAAATTGGGTGGACGGGCACGTTAAACAACCTGTCCGCTCAGTGGACAGGTTGTTCGGCTGATATATGAATCAGGTGCATTATTAGACCAGTCATTCCGCATTAGATTCGACTGCAGCTGGGAAGGATGTATGCAACTCAGTTAGATTACAGATACAAATTTGATAGCGCTGTTCGCCAACGATATGATACCCGGTGGACAAAATGCGTACGGAGCGGTTTTTTTGTACGTCCACCTTATGGAGAATGCGGCAACTGATGCAGTAAAATTCTCTCATGGCTTCATCTCCGGCATAACATAGTCTTTAAGAACTATCATAAAAATTACTAATATTATCTAAATAATAGCATTTGATTTTCGTGAGTGTCAACATAAAGCTGCATGATCCGACATTCGTCCGCAACAAAAGAAGAAATATGTCGTCTTATATAGAGAGACTGTAGAATTGCTGAGAAATAAAAAAACGATTATTATAATGCGCCATACCATATATTACCTTTTACTATAGGGAGCGTTTAGCAGCAAATCCACTTGCGAATGAGGCCAAAAGTCCCTCTATCGTCTCACCTTGCGATCGACGTATTGACTGGGTAAGGACTGATTATATAATCCATGACCTTGGACATACTTTGCATTCCTTCCTCTGTTTAGGAGTGATATGGTTGTTAGGAAGATGATCATATTCTACATGAATAAGAGGTGTCCACACTATGCCTGAAATTCGTACTTTACAGCTGCTTCCCCATCCACGGATAATCACGCGCTCTGAAGGCTACTTCCGCCTTCCGGCCAAAGCAAGCATTGTCCTCTCCGGTGAGGCGAACCGTTCCGTTCTGCCTGCAGCCCGTAAGCTTCAGCTTGTCATTTCTCAAGTTCTTCAGCTCAGCCTGCCTTTGTCAGTAGGTACACGCCCAGCCGTTTCCTCCGCATGCAATTTTAGCTACAACCGTCTGCTGCCTGCAGGAGGTTATGAGCTTGTCATCGGAGAGCATGGAATCTCCATTACTTACAGCTCTCCTGAAGGGGCCTATTATGCAGTGGCAACCCTGAAACAGATTCTGGAACAATCCGGCAGAAACATGCCCTGTCTGCATATCCGGGATGAACCGGACTTTGCCGCAAGAGGACTGATGATTGATATCAGCCGCAACAAAACGCCCAAACTCGAAACCCTTTACGGGATCGTTGATCTTATGGCCGATCTGAAGCTGAACCAATTGCAGTTATATATAGAAGGTTCTCCTTTTGCCTATGAGTCGTTTCCCCAGGTTTGGGAGCTCGAAACACCTATAACCGGTGAAGAAATTCTGCTGCTAGATGCCTACTGCCGCGAACATTATATCGAGCTGGTACCCAACCAGAACAGCTTCGGCCATATGGAAGCATGGCTGACCCGGCCGGAATTCAACGCACTGGCCGAAAGTCCTGAGGGGTTCATGCTGCCAGACCATATGTATGACAGTGATTTATATCCGGATGGGCTTTTCATGGAGCCGGGAACCTTCGATACTGAAGACCCTAAAGTACTTGAGCTGCTGGGCACAATGTATGATGACCTTCTTCCTTATTTCACCTCGAATCAGTTCAACGTTGGCTGCGACGAGACTTATGAACTGGGACTTGGCAAAAGCAAAGCCGCGGCAGATGCAGCAGGCAAAGCCACGCTCTACTTGTCATTTCTGCAGAAGATTCAAGAGCTCGTTGTGCAGCGGGGAAAAACGATGCAGTTCTGGGGTGATATTATCATCCAGCATCCTGAGCTGATCCCCCAGCTGCCCAAAAATATTATTGCCATGGAATGGGGTTACAGTGCAGACCACCCGTTCGAAGCGGACACACTGAAATTCCGCGAAGCGCAAATCCCGTTCTATGTCTGCCCGGGAACCAGCTCCTGGAATTCCCTTACCGGACGTACCGACAATATGCTCGCCAACCTGCATAACGCCGCTGAACACGGCAAGAACAACGGGGCTCTTGGCTACCTCATTACGGACTGGGGTGATTTCGGCCATTGGCAGCATCTTCCGGTGAGTTATGCCGGATTTGTCTACGGCGCTGCGCTGTCCTGGAATGTCGAGAACAATCTTGATGCCGATGTTGCAGAATATCTGAATACCTCGGTCTTTCACGACCGTTCGGGGAAGATTGGGCAATTGCTGCTCGATCTTGGAAATTACTACAAGCTTGAATCCGGCATTTCCCGCCCCAATGATTCAGAAATGTCCATGCTGATGCGCAGTAATCTGGATAACATGGGGATCGTAAATAAACTCACCGCTGAGCATTTCGATAATCTGGAGCAGTACATCAGCCGTATTGAGGATCAGCTTGAAGATCTTGCGCTGGAATGTAAGGATGCCGAACTTGTCATCCAAGAGCTTGAGAACGGCATTCATTTTGTAAAGCATGCCGTGCAGCTTGGCCGCATCAAACAGCTGCTGGCTGCAGAACCTGCCGGGATTGATCCGGTACTGGTGGACCACCAGATCCATGATCTCGACCTCCTGCTGCATCAATACCGGCAATTATGGACCCGGCGCAACCGGCTCGGCGGTTTGGAGAAGAGTGTGGCGAAACTTCTCCGGCTGCGCGGCGAGTATGCACAATTAGCTGCACAACTATCCGGTTCGCAGCCGCTGTAAGCTCGTACGATCATATACCCAAAAAGCACGGCAGGCGGGAAACATCACCGCCCAGCCGTGCTTTTGAATTTCATCCGCTGCTTCAGCCCAGCTCTGACCACGGCTGGCTATGGGAAGACACCATTTCTCCGCCCGCCGCCGCCTGCTCCAGCAGCAGTGCAAATACTGATTCTGGCATCCCAGGTTTCCGCCATGCCCGGCTGAAATCGAACCGCCTAGCCGGTTTCCAAATCCAAAGTGGCCAGCGTCTGCCCGGTCTGACCCTCACCTCGGCAACCGGAGGTCCACTTTGCTGCGGTCCTTTTATAATAGAAGAACGAAAATTATGTGCACGAATAATTGCATTCTCGAAGCCGATGCCCAGCAGCTGCCGGATGAGGCTGATTCCGTGATGTCCGTGTGCAATACGCAAATAGAACTCCGCCCGCCAGCCGCCGCCGGCCAGCACAAACACAATCTTCTCCATGTCCATTCCCCTTTAACAATTCTCGATCCGTGGATAAGATGAATTATAGTACTCCATTACTATATCACCCCATAAATTGTCATTGAAATCCCAGGTTAGTAGGACTATAATCATGACGGATAACCACATTTTTCCTGAAAAAATATAATATTGACAGGAGAGCAGCCTATGGATTGGCTTCATGAGTACGATGAGGAGCTCCGTGCGGTATTCAGCGATGCCAGTGTCATCATCACAGGATTTCCGGAACCGCTTCGTACACAAGGTTTGGCCTATCTTCATCAGTTTAACGTATTTAAAGCAGGAAGCCACAAAAACTACATATGTTATTTACTCCCGTTCTGGCTGCGCTCAGAATACGGTCTTACGTCAGAGCAAGCGCATCAGATGTCGCTGGGGAACGTCTTAATTATGCTCTATTTCTTCCTGCAGGATGATCTGATGGACAGCAAAGAGCCGGCCGCCGCAGAGCAGCTGCCGCTTGCTAACCTGCTGTACGTGGAATTCCTCCATATTTACCGGCCTCTTTTCGCCCCGGACTCCTCGTTCTGGTCCTATTTCAAACGTTATCTTTTTGAATGGGCAGACAGTGTGGCAGGCGAGGCCAGCAGTGACTATTTCCTGAACGACCGTGTCAAAATCGCCCATAAAGCCAGTCCGCTTAAGCTCTGCAGTACAGCCGTCCTGCTGCTTTCGGATCATGCTTTTCTGATTGCGGATTCGGAAGAGATGCTGCACAAGGTACTGATTACACTGCAAATGCTTGATGATTACGAGGATTGGGAGCAGGATTTGGCGGAGGGCAGCTATAATTGCCTGCTGTCTCTGGCCCGTTGCCAGCTTCAGGAGGGTCAAGGGCCGCTTACAGCGGGTAAGGTCAAAGATTTCATCTTTACGGAAGGCGGGCTGGCGTCCTATGCTGAAACAGCGCTCGCTAACCACAGCAAACTCACAGAATACCGGCTGAAGGCTCCCCATCTGGTAGCTTTCCACCATGTGCTGGTCCAGAATCTCCAGCATATCGCAGCAGCTATCGAAGCGGAGAAACAGCTTTTGCAGGGAGGAGGACTCAGCTACTGGTTATCCAAGAATAGGAATACATAATAAATACCAACTCTATTATGTCATTGAAATAGCAATAGATTTATATATAATCCTATGTTATGCTCATGAGGTAAATATAACCATTTGGGGAAGGGTGATTATTTTGTCAGAAGCAATTCTTAGAAATCAAGTGATCCAGAAGGCATGGGAAGATCCAAGTTTCAAGCAGAAACTGCTCACAGATCCAAAAGCAGCCCTAAAAGAGGCACTAGGCATCAATCTTCCCGACCATATTACGCTCAAGACGGTAGAGGAAGGCTCCAATGAGTTCTATCTGGTTATTCCCCCCAGTCCTTCTTCAGGCATACTGAAGACCGACGTTACTACACTCGGTTCTTGGTAGAACATCAGGCTTAAGAGTTCATAAGGAGTTGGAATCATCCGGAGCTTCTGCCAGCGGCAGAATGATGATGGATTCGGTTCCTGCTCCTTTTTTGCTTATTATGCGGACTTCACCATTCATGGCCTCAATGATGCGGAAAGTGACCATAAGTCCCAGGCCTGTGCCCTTCGACTTGTTCGAGAAATACGGCTCGCCAAGCCGGTTCAATACGCCCGGTTCCATTCCCTCCCCGTTATCCTTCACATGAATATACACCCTGTCCCCTTTGGCATATACCGACATATGGATGATCCCTTCCTCCCCGAGAGACTCGATACTATTCTTGATGATATTAATAAAAGCCTGCTTGAATTTGGAGGAGTTGCCTTTCACCCAACAATGTTCCTTCACGTCCAGCACCATCTTTCCCCCGTTCAAATGGCAAAGCGGAAGCAGGATGCTCTCGATATGCTTGAATTCATCATGAACATTAAGAATCGAGACCTGCTCGAATTCCGGTTTGGCAAAGGTCAGGAAATCCGTAATGATGTTCGCTGCGCGGTCCAGCTCGCTAAGGGCCATGAACAGAAATCTCTGCTCATCTCCGTTCGATTTCTCCATCAGCAGCTGCAAAAATCCTCGCGTCACCTGAAGCGGATTGCGGACTTCATGTGCTACGGATGCAGCAAGCTCGCTGATAATTTCCATTTTTTCCGAACGCTGCAGTTCATTGTTGAACAGCTCCAGCTCCCGGGAATATTTGACCACCTGCTGATGGTTCAGAGCCAGCCTGCGGCCGAGAATAATAATGAGCGAGAGAATGAACACAACCAGCGCCCATTTCCAGTAGAACAGATCATAATTGCCTTGGCGGATATAATACCACACCAGCTCGGCTACTCCAGTAAAGGCTGCAGTTCCGAAGCCGACGGCAAAAATGATCGCATCCTTATTCCCCTTCAAAGAATAGATAATGACACAGGCAATGAGGAGTATGAATTGAAGGATCATTAGAAATCCGATGATAGTGACGGATACAAAATAGTACAGCTCAACAAAGCGGTTATCCGACAGTCCATTGATCACTAGACAAACGATACAGAATAAAGAATATGCTGTCTGGAATTTGCGGAACTTACGGATGATGCCAAACCTTCCGCCGCCGAATATTTTCTCAAACAGATAGGTCAGCGCAGGCAGAAGCGACAGTAACGCCAAATCCAGAAAGACTATGCTCACCGGACCTAAATAGCTGTAAAAGGTATAAATAAACGGGGAATACGTGATCGACAGCACTCCGGTGGAGGCAATGACGATAGATAAAGAGGCCGCTATCGAAAAGTAATCCTTGTTGAGATAAAACGCGCACACAAACAGGACTATCGCCACAAACAAAAAGGCACCGCCCAGAATAACGTCGATAAGCCCGTTTTTGATATAGTCCTTAATCAGAACTCCGTGTTCCCCAATGACCACTTGATCCTTGATTCCGATCCGATCCTTAAGCGTTTCAGTCCATATGTACAGATTCTTCCCGTTGTCCCCGCTGCTTAGGGGCACGAGCAGTGAATAATTATCCTTAATATAACTGCGGTCAGCTTCAAATATGAGGCGATCCTCCACGTACACTTTAACATGCAGTGCATATAACGTATCGATATAGACTGAAGGTGAGACATATTTGAATTCAGGAAGCTTAATTCGTGTCCATATAGAAGAGATGCCGTCTGGAAGCTCCGTTGTTTTCCCGCCGGACCCGGCACTCAGCCACCCTTCTTTAACCGAAACAGGAACCATATACCCTTTGTCCCCTGCCTTGTTGCCCCATTTGATTTGCCAATTTGTGATTTCTTTAGAAGCATAATGACTTTCCGCTGATACCGTGAGCGAACCGCAGATCATAAAAAGTAAAAAAAATGCTGCTGCTATATGTAAACTTTTGACGATCAAGCGCATGTAAGCACCTCAGAAGAAAGTTTCAGAAACAAAGTGTTCTGTATTGGTATTATTTCGCGCTGGCCGTTGCCTATCCCTTCATAAAAACGAAATTCACCAAAAAAATTCTAAATTTTTCCGGCTGATGGCAATTTAACAATCACTTCGGTACCTTCATCTTTTGTACTGTGAAATTGAATGGAACCGTCCATCGCTTCTATAATACGGAAGGTAACCATGAGCCCGAGCCCTGTTCCCTTGGTTTTGTTCGAATAGTACGGCTCTCCCAGCCGGGCAAGTTCGCTAACCCTCATGCCTTCCCCGTTATCCTGCACACTGATAATAATATACTGACCTGATTTCCAGGCGGTTACTTGAATCACCCCATCCTCCTGAAGCGATTCAATGCTGTTCTTGATCAAATTGATAAAAGCCTGTTTAAACTTGGAGGCGCTGCCCTTCACTTGAAGATCGCTTTGCAGGCGGAGCTCTATCTCACCCCCCTGCAGATTAGCCAGCGGCATCAAAATGCCGGACACATGCTTCAGTTCCTCCGAAACCTCAAATACATCCACGGTTTCCTGCCCCGGTTTGGCGAAGGTCAGAAAATCCGTAATAATCAAGGAAGCCCGGTCCAGCTCCTCCATGGCCATTTTCAGGTACTCCTTTTCCTTCTTTCCGGAGCGTTCACCCAGAATCTGCAGAAATCCCCGGGTTACCTGCAGCGGATTGCGAACCTCGTGGGCAACCGAAGCGGCGAGCTCACTGATGATCTCCATCTTCTCCGAGCGCTGCAGATCGTTATTAAATTTCTCCAGATCCCGGGAGTATTCCACGGTCTGTTCATAATTCCGGGCCAGCCTTCTCCCGAGGATAATGATCAGAGAAAGGAGGAACCCAACCACTCCCCATTTCCACCAATACAAATGGTATCTATGTGTGGATGAAAAGTACAGGATCAGCTCACTAAGCGAAGGAACCGCGAAAATAACAAAGCCTATCGTGAAGATAAGAGCTTCCCGGTTGCCTCTAAGTGCATGAATAACCGCAAGGACCAGCAAGTAAAAGAATTGCAGGATCATCATGATACCGGTCACTTGAACACTCATCAGTCTATACAGGTGGTCCAAGCGGTAGGAAAGTAATGTATTCAACAGCAGAAAGCCGAGACAGAATCCCGAATAAACCAATTGAAAATTACGAAACCGGACCAGCCACAGGCTTTTTCCACGTCCGAATATCCGTTCAAAATACAAGGTGAATGCCGGCAGCAGTGTGAGTAATGCCAGATCAAAACAAACTTCAATCCATTGGTCATGGCCGTGCAAGACGAGCTGCAGAAAAGGTGAGTAGGTGATCAGCAGCATACCGAAGGAAGCTATAACAAGCACAAGCCATAAGCCGCCCGAGAAAAATTCCAGCCTGAAAAACAGCAGGCACATCAACAGCGCAACAGCCATAAATATTAGGGCCGCACCGATAACAAGATCGATCAGATCCTGTTTAACATAATGGGCAAGGAGCTTATCATAATTTCCTACCCTGATGCCGCCTTCTATACCGAAACCTTTGCTGCCGCCGCTGCTCCACAAATAAAGCTGGACGCTTTTATCTTCTGCTGACAAAGGAATCAGCACTTTACTGCCATTATAATTGACCATATCTGCCGAATCGTAAATAAGAACGTTATTCTTGAAAGCTTTAAGCGTATTTCCATACACCTTATCTATAAGCAGTGCCGAATTTGCAGCTGTCGGAGGTAAAGTAAAGCGTATCCAGGCTCCTGTCATCCCTTCATTGGTGAGCGGCCTGGATGAACTTTCTGTCTGCTTTGTCCAATCCTCATCAGGTGCAGACGCAGCCTCTTCAACATCCTGTATATTTGAACTTCCCCACTTCAGCTCCCATTCCGGCAAGGCAACGCCTGACCGCTCGTCCCACTCCATGACGATACCGATAGGCACAATAGCGATCAAAAGCAGCAGCATAAATATCGCAACTACTCTCTTTGATGATGGCAACTTCATCTTGGCTCCTCAATAAATCATTAGTGGTATTTATATAGTTCATATGATTCTTATTTTCGACAACCTTCGCACTATACCTGCCTAATCTTGCAAAAAACCTCGAATTAAGTAGTTTACCCTTGGTTACACGGGGTTAAATGGCGCCTGAATTGAATATATTAAGATCAGGCTAAGAATCTCCTCTATACCCGTTCTGATTACTAATGGACAGGCTGCGCCGGGGTGTACAGATTCGGCGCCGGATAAACGGGTAAAGAACTAATATAGAAGTCGAGGAGGATAGGCTATGGACAAGAAGGAGAACATCACCGCAGACCAACCCTCTGACGAAGATGGGCTGGTAACCGAGCGGGATATCGATGAACAGTTCGGCCTGTTTCAGGAAGGGTCATTTCCCGGCGCCCTGCCGGACGACGACCAGCAAGCAGCAATTGACCATGCTGTTCCTAAAAAGGGACAGACTTAAGCAAAGGAGTTGAACGGCTATGGGTAATGAATTTAATAAAACTGAAGCCGATTTTGCATATGAGCGTTATACAAAGATGGGAGAACGCTCCCCGGAGCAGGATATTCCGCTGGAAGAACTGCGCCCGCTCGGCACGATTACCGAACAGAGCACAAGCGGCAGCGGCACGGATCAGGAAGACAGACGGCCGCTCGAATCTGCATTTACCAGCCACGAACCCGTCGGTGCCGCTCCCATTGATTTCGATGGCGTAGTGGATGACGGTGCCGATCCGGCGCTCGTAGAAGACCACATTCTGGCTGCTGACATCGGCCTCAGTGCACCTGAACCCGCTCTTCGTCCGCGGGCTGAACGGCACGGAGAGATAGCCGCTTCACCGGGAACCGGGCGGGATGAGCTGCTTGAATCCGATGCCGTCTTCGCCGCCAGGGCTGCAGGACTGACGGGCAGCGTCATTGATTATGCCGGTGACGACGAAATCCTGGACGATGAGGAAGAGGATCTGCCACTTGAGGATATTCCCGACGCCGACGAGCTTCAGCCCGGAACCGCTGTGGACCCTGCCTCACCTCCCCTGGATGTAATGCCCGGGACCGATGTCCTGAACGGATCGAACGGAGAAGAAGAATAATGTAGGACTGACGCCAAGCGCCGCCGGAAGTTATTCCGGCGGCGCTTTTCCATTAAAATGGACCAAGCCGACAGCTTATCCTAATCCGAACCTTACGGCAGCGTAATCCGCCTGTTATTTCTGCATCGCTGCCAGTTCTCCAGCATGACGGGCTGCGATGACTTTCGCCTCCAGCTTACGGGTCTTCACCAGCATCGCCGCTACCAGCAGCATCACACCGTTGATGACAAACACCCAGCGGATGGGAATGAACGCGCCGAGCAAGCCGCCCATAATCGGACCGGCCATCGTTGCCAGCTGCGAAGCCGCCTGATTCAGTCCGAATGCCCGCCCGCGGAATCCCGGTTCAATGGTCTGGACTATCATTGCGTTAACCGAAGGAAGCACTCCGGCATAGAACAGGCCATAGGCAAAACGCAGTACCGCAAACTCTACATAACCTGAGACAAAATACTGAAGGATGTTCCCAATCCCCCCGCCGATCAGGCCAATAAACAGGACAAGTCCGAAGCCTTTGCGGCTGCCTATTCTCCCCCATTGCGGTGCCATAATCACAGTAGCAATCCCTACGGCGGAGAATACAAT
Source organism: Paenibacillus sp. FSL L8-0340 (assembly GCF_038593145.1). Lineage (NCBI taxonomy): Bacteria > Bacillati > Bacillota > Bacilli > Caryophanales > Paenibacillaceae > Paenibacillus > Paenibacillus sp. FSL L8-0340. The sequence goes on along the minus strand of NZ_CP151967.1, from coordinate 1,107,887 downwards.
TCCCGAGCTTAGTGTAGCGGTGCTTTTGGAAATGCCCATATCAAGTAAATAAATCGGCAGCAGCGGTTCAAGGATCATTACCGAAAAAGTACTGATGCCTGCCAGCGACAGCAGGGTAATAAAGGCGCGGTTGTTTCTTGCCTCCCGGATGTCATCCCTGACCCGTGATCTGGGTGCAGAGCGGTCGTAGTTCTCCTCTTTGGCGAAGAAAGTAGCGATTAGAGCCGAGACTAGAACGATCGCCGCCGAGAACAAAAAGGCGCTGCGGTTGCTGGTATAATAACTCACTATGCCACCAATGAGCGGTCCGATGATACTGCCGGTAGCTCCCGCAGTCGACATGATGCTCAGCGCATAACCGGTCTTATCCTCGGGCGTATTGGTGGCCACCATGGCGATGGCTGCCCGGAACAAAGCCTGCCAGCAGCCCCTGAAAAATCCGTACGATCAGAAATACATATGGGTCATGGACGAAGAAATTAATTAAGTATAAGGCCGCCAGACTGAAGCCCGAGCGGATCAGCATCGGTTTGCGGCCATATTTATCAGCCAGTGAACCCCAATAAGGTGAAATCAGCGCACTGGCCAGGAAGGTGATGCCGAAGCTGACCCCCGACCAAATCTCCAAATGACTCGTGACCCCTAATTGGTCACTCAAAAAAATGGAAAGGAACGGAATCGAGATCGAATAAGCCGTACTGCAAAAGAAAACACCCACCCAAAGCACGATCAGGTTCCGCTTCCACGAAAACTGCATGAAGCACACATCCCTTCTGTTATACCTTGGAAGCATCTACCTATTCTACCCCTCTTTTGAACTTGTGCCAATCCCGGCCCATGTACCTCACTTTGCAAGAAGTGGGACAAAGAAGGTATGATAATGAAGAAGAACATGAGATGAACAAGGAAAAAGGAGAGATTACGAACGTGAAGCTAACAAGAAAAAAACCCGTCATCCTTCTGATGATGATGACACTGCTGCTGATCATTGTATCCGGATGCGGCAACAAACCGGCTAACGGCAATGAAGCGGTTAATTCCGGCAACAACAAAACGTCAGGCAATACTGCAAACAGTGAGGCCAGCCCCGCTCCGCAAAAAGAAGACGCTGCTGCGGCTACCGAAGGCGTCCCTTCTGCAACAGCCAGCCACCCGGTCGTAACTATAGAGATGGATAACGGCGGCATTATCAAAGCAGAGCTCTATCCGGAAGTCGCTCCAAATACCGTCAATAATTTCATCTCCCTCATTAAAAAGGGATTTTACGACGGAACCATATTCCATCGCGTGATTCCCGGCTTCATGATTCAGGGCGGCGATCCTGATGGTACAGGTATGGGCGGCCCGGATTACAGCATTTCCGGCGAATTCTCCGGCAACGGGTTCACCAACAACCTGCTGCACACAGAGGGAGTTCTTTCGATGGCCAGAAGCCAGGATGTCAACTCTGCCGGATCACAATTTTTTATTATGGCAGCCGCTTATCCGAGCCTGGACGGAAGCTACGCAGCTTTCGGCAAGGTTACAGAGGGTCTTGAGGTAGTGGAATCCATCGTCAACCTGCCGCGTGACGATTCGGACCGCCCGGAAGCGCCTCCGGTGATGAAGAAGGTTACCGTAGATACACTCGGTGTCACTTATCCGGAACCGCAGAAGGTACAGTAGCCTTTGATGTTTCATCTGCTCTGAAAGTCAAAAGCCCATTTCCGCTTAACCGGAAATGGGCTTTTGACTTATTTATATAGAAGAAACGCTATCTTCTGCTGATGGCGTGATGCTCATTCCGCAGGAACGTGCTGCGGCTTGTGCGCAGCAGAGCAATCCGCTCTTCTGCCAACCGGTCTGCAGCGGCATAAGCCGGTATTCCATTGGCCTGTGAAATCTCCAGCACACGGGTAATGCTGCCATAGATCTTGGCAATTTTCTTAAAAGCCCGTTCTTTATTATAGCCGTTCAATTCGTCGGCAACGTTGATTACGCCACCTGCGTTAATGACATAGTCCGGTGCGTAAACGATACCCTTGGCGTGCAGGGCATCACCATGACGCGGCTCCTTCAGCTGATTGTTGGCCGCACCTGCGACAACCTTCGCCTTAAGCAGCGGCAACGATTCATCATTAATGGTTGCACCGAGTGCGCAAGGAGCATAAATATCGCAAGCTACCGAGAGGATGTCCGCAGGATCAACTGCTTTGGCCCCATAGGCCTCCACTGCCCGGGCCACAGCTTCCTTGTTAATATCCGTTACAACAAGCTGTGCTCCCTCTTCGTGAAGATATTTGCACAGTGTAAAGGACACGTTGCCTACACCTTGTACTGCCACCGTCTTGCCAGCCAGCGAATCACTGCCAAAAGCCGCTTTGGCTGCGGCCTTCATCCCTTGATACACTCCGAAAGCAGTAGCCGGTGAAGGATTGCCGGAGGAACCGTAAGTGGCCGAAATCCCGGTAACATAATCCGTCTCCTGATGAATAATATCCATATCCTCTTCTGTGGTGCCTACATCCTCCGCTGTGATATAACGGCCGTTCAAACCTTGTATGTATCTGCCGAAGGCCCGGAACATCGCCTCGTTTTTGTCTTTTTTGGGGTCGCCGATAATCACCGTCTTCCCGCCGCCGAGATTTAGTCCCGCTACAGCATTCTTGTACGTCATGCCTTTGGCCAGCCGCAGCGCATCGACAATCGCTGCTTCCTCGGAAGCATAAGTCCACATTCTTGTTCCGCCCAGTGCGGGCCCCAGTGTTGTGTCATGAATCGCAATGATCGCCTTTAACCCTGATGCCTTATCCTGACAAAACAACAGCTCTTCGTAATCGTCCTGCTGCATTGCTGCAAACAATTCCATTTTGTTCATTTCCCCTATCTCATCTCTTTGGTCGTGTTACGTTTCATAACAAAGCTAGTACACCAGGAGCGGATTGTCAATATCATTTGTCCTCTCTCCGTGGATTTTTTGAAAAAACTGACTTTACCAGACACTAACTTCACCTTTGATGTGATATTAGTCAAAGAAATATCAGATTGACTCTGCTACTCCCAGTATTGGTCGGGCCGGTACTCAATCTCGGACTGGACCGCTATCGTTAGACATCCTGAAGACGCGTTGTAATCTACCGCATTATCGCCTACATAATACCAATGTTTGATAACCGGCCCCTCCGCAGGCTCCTCGAAACGGAACACATTGAGCTCGGACTTCAGCTCCACCACTGCTGCCCCTTTATCGGAAGCTACCCCGCAGATCGTAATTACCGTCAATGTGCCTTGCGGATCAAACGTATAGGTCGGACCGTCCACAGGCAGCAGTTTTCCTTCAAGCTTCGCCGGATCATATCGGCCGGTGCTGTAAGAAGGTGCCGTTCCGCGGGTACGCGGCATGAACCAGAGCTGCAGCAGCCGTACCGGCTCACTGTCCGAGGGATTATGCTCCGTATGAATAGCGCCGGTTCCAGCCGACATGCGCTGAATGCCGCCGAAGGTTGTTTCTGCTACATTACCCAAATTATCTTCATGGCGCAGCCTGCCGGACAGCACGATGGAGACGATCTCCATGTCGCTGTGCGGATGGGCGCCGAAGCCCCTGCCCGGTGCGATGGTATCATCGTTGCAGACGCGCATCGGACCAAACGAGATATTACCGGGATCATAGAAATCACCGAACGAGAAGCTGTGGCTGCCCTGCAGCCAGCCGTGATCAAAACGGTGGGCGGATTGTGCCGGATAAACTTGAATCATATGATCCCCTCCTGAAAGTTTTGTGAGCATTCCTTCAAAGCTCTTCGAACAAAACTGACTTCGAAAGCATCTGCTAACAATATTTTAGCAGAAAGCACCGCAAAACAAAAAAACCGGCCAGCTTACGCTGACCAGCCCCTGCTTCCCTTGACAGGTGAAGCTATTTAACCCAGAAATCCGTTCCAATGGGTAACCTGCTCCAGCGGCAATCTGACGGTTGGCCGTCCTTCTACCGCTGCCTTGCCTAGAGCAATCAGCATCACTGTTATATAACGCTCAGGGATCTGGAACAGCTCTCTGAAGCCATCGGGGTTGAAGCCGCCCATAGGAACAGTGTCATAACCTTTCGCTTTGGCTGCAAGCATAAGCTGCATGGATACCAGTCCGCCGTCAACACGAGCGATGTTGTTCAGCACCTCAACCGGCATGCTGGAATATCCATCCCGGCTTCTCTTCGCCATGGCAGCTCCCACTTCCGGAGTCACATATCCGGCAGCCTCCGCGTACTCATAAATAGTCTCTGCATTGCGGTATGCCTCGGAATCACCAAGCACGGCGATAATGGCAGAAGCTTCTACCGTCTGCTGCTGGTTGTTGGCGATAGGCAGCAGCTGTGCCTTCAGCTCCTGATCCGTAATGACGATGAACCGCCATGGCTGCAGATTGGAGGAGGATGGTGCCAGAACCGCCTCTCCTAGAATCTCCTTGATCTCCTCCTCGGAAATCTTCCAGGATGGATCATATTTGCGCACCGAATGCCGTTCGCGGATCACCTTGTTAAATTCCACTTCCGTTTTCAATTCCGTTGACATCACACTACTCCTCCTCTTCCTAATCCGGTTTATATTCTGTGTTTATTAACACACAGTTAAAAACAAAAAAATATACTCTCCCTGCGGCAACTCATCATGACGTGTTTAACTGTATTTTAATATGCACAGTATAATTCAAATAAATGAATCCTGTCAACAACCTGCTTTGCGTACCATATCGGCAAGCGTGTACTGCTCCAGCACGCCAAGCACACTGCGATCCATTTCCTCCAAAACATCTCCGCAGGCCGCCTTCATCTGCTCTCCGAAAGCATTGATGCACATCGTATCTTTTACCGCTTTATTGCGGGATTCCCCCACTTCCAGCGCCAGGTATATTTCCGCGAGCGTCAGCTCCTCCGGGGCACGGTTCAGCAAATATCCGCCATCCCTGCCTTCCCGGGTCACCAGGATATGCTCTCTGGTCAGCTTCGCCATCGTGCGTCTCAACAGCGTTGCCTCCGACGAGAGAAGCTCGGCGATCTCACAGCTTGAACAGGTGTCGCCCTTTTTCGCCAGGATCACAAGCGCCTGCAATACCAGTCCAAACGATTTATATTGAAGAGCTCCGCTGTTTCGTGTTTTTGTCATTATTCCCGCTCCTTTCGGTACATTCATGTAAGCTTAGTATAGAGCCCATCCCCAATTTTGGCAAAGAGAAAGCCCTGCCGGCATCGCAATACGATCTCGGGAGAGCTTGGCCGTTCGCGGAACTGCAAATTTCTTGATATCCGTATATTCCGTTTAGATTGTAGAGATTTGGATTTCAGAAACAACCGCCCATTCCTTGGAAGTAGTATCCTTCAGATACACCTGGATCTTATAATTTCCCTTTTCACTAAAGGTGCTGGAGAACTCAGCGGATTTGAACCAGAAGCTGTCCTTCTTGTCCTTGACCGGCGCGGCATCAATATTTTCTGTTTTGCCCTCCGGATCGCTGATGATTATTTTCAAATCGGATATCTCCGTCTTCAGGCTGTCCACCTGCACCAGAACCGAAAATTTATTGCTGACACCGCTTCTGACCTTTCCAAAGATCTTCCCCTGATCATCAAGCAACGCTATGTTAACATTCGGCTTATAGACACGGATAGCCTTGGCGGATTCGTCCCAGAACATAAGCGCCTGCAGCCCCCCAATCAGCTGCTGGGCCGGCAGATAGGTCTCTCCATCAACTGATAATCCTGCTTGTTTTTGCAGCACATTGTTCAAATAGACCGCTATATCCGGTTTGCCGGGCGCAGCATAAAGCATGGTTCCGCCTGAAATCATCGTTATACAAACGGCTGCCAAAACCTTCTTTTTTATCTTCCCCATTCTTGCTCCCCCTCTCTGTGACTATGCTGTTTATACCCTTCCGAGGGCAATTAGTTGCATAATATTAGAAAACAGTATAGCCGAACATTTGGTAGATCCAAACGGCGGCAGATGTGCATTGCCAAAAAAACCGGCTGCCCCCGTCCTGTTAAGGATGGCACAGCCGGTTTCTCTGAAATCATATGATTAGGAACAGGACAACGTCCAGTCTTCCATGCAATTGTTACAGCTTGGCAATCGTTTCAGTAAGCACTGGCACGATTTGCGATTTGCGGGAAACTACACCCTTCAGAATGGCTTTGTTATCATCCAGCTTTACATTATAAGCCTGCTCTACAGCACCTGCAACGCGGCCCAGAGCCAATCCTACGGAATCGTTGTTCAGGATATCTGTAACAACGAACAGAAACAGATCAAGTCCTTTGTCAGCAATGATCGTGTTCAGCGCAGCTTCCAGCTCTACCTGCTTGGAGAGTACATCGTTCACATCCACCGCATTTACCTGGGCAATTTCTACTTTGTATTCACCCATTTTGAATTCCTTGGCATCCAGGGAAATCAGCTGTGCAATGCTCTTGTCGCTGAGGTCTGCTCCAGCTTTAAGCATGGAAAGTCCGTAGCTGTCTGCATCCACACCGGCAATTTCAGCCAGCTCACGCGCTGCTGCCACATCTTCTCCGGTGCAGGTTGGCGATTTGAACAGCAAAGAATCGGAAATAATGGCGGACAACATCAGACCGGCGATTTCCTTCGGAATCGCTACTCCGTTTTCTTTGTACAGCTTGTTCAGGATTGTTGCTGTGCAGCCAACCGGCTCGGCACGGTAGTACAGCGGATGAGCCGTTTCAAAGTTGGCGATCCGGTGATGGTCGATAACCTCAACAACCCGCACCTGATCAATATCATTTGCGCTTTGCTGCCGTTCATTATGGTCAACCAGAATGACCTGTTTAACTTCGCCAGCCACATTCTCTACCAGACGCGGAGCTGCCACTCCAAATTGATCGAGCGCAAATTGCGTCTCGCCGCTTACTTCTCCCAGACGAACCGGCTCGGCATCCCAGCCCAGTTCTTTTTTCAGTGCCGCATAAGCAATTGCTGAACAAATCGTATCCGTATCCGGATTTTTGTGTCCAAAGATCAATGTTTTTTCCATTTCCAATCTCCTTACTTTGTTTTTTGTGAGAATAATATACCATACATTGATAGGGACTAGCCAGATTGTGCGGCAGAACTTAAGTTTGAGGCCACCATTTATCCGCCAGTCAGGGAAATAAAAATGCAGAATAAAAACGCCGTACTATTGCTTCCCGTCACCGTCATGGATCAGCAGCTGGCCGAGCCTTTCTGCCAGCGTACCTCCGCCGACCAAAGAAACATTGCCGATCCGCTCACTGATTTTCTCCAGAAACTCAAGCTCCTTCAGACGGTATAGCGTTTTGTTCTCGTCCATCAGCTTTGCCGTGTTCAGCAGACTGCGGGTGGAGGCTGTTTCTTCGCGCCGGGTGATCAGATTGGCCTGTGCCTTCTTCTCTGCCAGCAGCACGGTATTGAGAATATCCTTGATCTCTCCCGGTAGAATAATATCCTTCACTCCGGCGGAGTGGAACTGTACGCCATACCCTTCACTCTGCTCCTGCAGACGGGAGAGTACAAAAACCCCCACCTCCTGCTTCATCCGCAGCAGATCATCAAGCTTCAGGCTGCCGACGTATTCACGGAGCACCAGCTGCAGGCTGATATACATTTGTTCCTCCACCGATTTGATCGCCAGCGTCCGCTGCGGATTCACAATCGAATACTGGCAGACAAAGTTGAGCCTGAGGCTAACCTTATCCTCTGTCAGCATCTCCTGACCGGTCATATCCATTTGCTGCTGGCGCAGGTCAACGGTTTTTACCGCCACCTTCACCGGACCTCTCCAGAAATCATATTTGCCCGGAGGCAGCTCCCGCTGCAGCACATTATTGAAATAAAGAATGCCGATTTCATGTGCGGCTACCTCAAAGCTCTGAATCGCATATGGAAAACACGGCAGGATGGAGCGGTCAATCTCCGCCGGAATCTCCGGCTGGCGGCTATCGGCGCGGATGAACCGGTGCGTGCTGAGCTTCGTCCAGAAAGCATGCTGGCCAGGAGGAAGCAAGCTTCTGAACCTTTCGTCCTCATAATGCAGCACATATTCATAATCCGTTACATTCACAATCTCTAGGTCGCGCAGCAGCGCTACGTCCTGCATGAAAACTTTCAACGCTTTGCCGGGGACGCTGAACGGCTCGCTTAATTTCAACTTTTCGATTTTCTGATCCGTAAAGCCTGTCAACCAGTATGTACCGGGCTCTAAATATTTGTCGTAGCTGCCTTTCTTGAACAGTAGTCCGCGTTCATCGGCAGCAATCGTGATTTTATTTAACATTAGTTCCTCCCGAATCCGCCTTGATTCTCTGACTTGAGGCGGTTCATCTGATCGTCGACCCCGGCAAGGAGATTCTCCCGGCTGCGGCTGCGGAACCGGTCTTAAGGAGCGGGGAGAGGCAAGTTCTCGAAGGAAAGGTTCACGGCATAACATCTTGGCCCGCCTGCAGCCTGAAAAGTTATGCAATGCCTGACCCTCTATCCGTGCCCGTTCCCGGCTCCGGTATCCGCCGGCTGCATAGCAGCGCTTCCGGCGCCTGCCCGAAGGTCAGGCCGAGAATCTCCGGCAAAGGTCTACTCATGTGCAATGCTCAAATTTTACCAAAGTCGCTTAAAAGGCGATGGGGATTCGAACCCCGAAGGAGGATAAGTCCCGGATCTGCTCTGCAGTATACCCGGTCATACAATGGCGGGCACTGCGGGATCATCAGAAATCCCCGCTAAGCACGCAGATGGTAAATACCCAAATCTATTATAATTTGTAAGTACCTCATTAATAAAGCTAAATTCCTATAGGCTTGCGGGCATTCATCCAGAATCGTCTCCAGGGAACGGTGGTTGACGATGATCTCTTCCTCCGTGCCCACCTTCAGCGCCCCTTTACAGTGCACCAGCACCGGCAGTCATCAAGGTATCTGACGTTTGGTCTTCGGAAGCGCCTCTGGCACTGCTTCGCCGTTCAGCGGTTCGTTATCCGAGAAGAGATCGGGATTCACAGCCAGCATCCGGCTTAGGATTTCAGTCGTTTCTACTGTGCCGCAGATCATTGCCACGGCATCCCCAAAGCTGCCCTTGCGTAAAGCACCGCCCTCTTGAAGCACCTGCTCCACCTTCCAAAAATGCTGCGACCAGGACAGTCCGCAATGTCTGCGGGAAGGTACGGCGATTTCTTCGCCTTCGGGCGTAACCGTGTATAGCAGCTCGTGGTCATCGGTCATTCTGCCGGGAATATCCACCCATTCCTCGATGCCATGGATGAACGTATTCCGCCGTAAATCGACGCCAAGCAGCATAATGTCGGCTTTGCGGTCGAGCAGCTTACCATAGACTGAATCCCGTGAGCAAGGCGTATCCCGGCTTTCCTCTCCGGCAATGAACGCCTGCGCATCCTTGCCCAGGGCGGCCACGGAATGGGTCGGATGCCAGGAACGGATCACTCCCGGACGGCGGCGGAACAATTCCGGCAAAATCCCGACGCAGACAGGGGAGTTTAGTACATCAAATCGCGGATTAGTGGCATTAATATACGACCAGGTGTGTGTCGGCAGCACAAGCAGCCCGTCCTTCATATACTCACTGAGCACATCCAGTACCGTGTCCGCGCCTCCCTGCACCTCACCGATGCTTTTTAACGAAGAATGAACGAGGAGTGTCCCCGACGGGTTGATTTCAAGTGCCTTCAACTGTTCAAACAAGCCTGTTTTGGTGTGCATTTTGTTTCTCTCCTTCACGAAATTGTACGGATCATAAATCCTTTATTGCAAATTAGGTTATTAACTGATAAAATTATAGTTACTTAACAATATTCACAAAAGTTCAAATCTGTATACTCGCCGTTGTGTTCTATCCGATTTCCATATGAACCGAACGATTCCAATACATGCTTAGGTAACTAACAGGAGGTAATATACCATGAGTTTAACATTAAAAGGACTCCACCACGTATCCGCGATTACAAAGAACGCACCGGAAAATTTCAAATTTTATACCCAAGTGCTTGGTCTGCGCCTGATTAAAAAGACCGTAAACCAAGATGATATCTCCGTGTATCATTTGTTCTACGGGGATGAGCTGGGCAATCCGGGGACAGAATTGACTTTCTTCGAGCTTCCGAATGCTGGACGCAACCGGGACGGCAATAACAGCATCTCTGCCCTTTCACTGCGTGTGCCGGATGATAAGGCGCTTGATTATTGGAAACATCGCTTAACCGGGTTCAGCGTAGAGCATGATGAAATCACTGAGCGGGGCGGCCGCATGACATTGGCCTTCCGTGATCCTGAGGGACAGCGTTTCAATCTGGTCTCGGACGAGAACAACCAGGGCGTGCCCGGCGGCAAACCTTGGGATAAGAGTCCTGTTCCGGTAGAGTATGCCATTGTCGGTCTGGGCCCCGCACACTTAACCGTCGAAACAGCAGAACACACCGCCTTGGTGCTGGAAGATCTGCTTGGCTTCCGCCGCAAAGGCAGCTATCCTTCGCCCGCGGCCGGGCAGCCGGACATCATTGTATACGAAACCGGAGAAGGCGGTTCCGGCACAGAGGTGCATCTGGAGGAACGCAATGACCTTTCCCAGGAACATCTCGGACGGGGCGGTGTTCATCATGTGGCCTTCCGCGTGGATAACGAAGAGGAATTAAAGCAATGGATCGAGCGTATCCGCACAGTACAGCTGCCCAATTCCGGGTTCGTTGACCGCTTCTACTTCCGCTCCCTCTACTTCCGCGAGCCTAACGGCATATTGTTCGAGCTGGCTACGGACGGTCCGGGCTTTGCCACGGACGAACCGCTTGAGCACCTGGGTGAATCACTTGCCCTGCCGCCGTTTCTGGAAGCGAAGCGCGCACAGATTGAAGCCCATCTGAAGCCGCTTGATACCCGCCAGCAGTCTTAATCCGGCTGTCTCTTAGTTCTAGATACTGAAGCATGCCTCTTATATTAAAAAGCCGCATTCTCTGTGAATGCGGCTTTGTTCGTACTGCTGAATTCTGCAGCTGGATATTTAGATTTCCGACCAGGTAACGGTGAAAACGTTATAGCCGGGCTGTGCTGTCGAAGCTCGGCCCCAGATGGAGACCGGGCTGATTCCGCCCAGTTTGCCGGTAATCTTCACAGCTGTTGCAGTTACTGTCTCTGAGGCATTCTCCGACCGTTTAATCCGGGCATATTCACTATACACGAAACCCATCGTAGCCAAAGTCTCCTGGGTCATATAGGTAAAGGAGGCCTTCATGACTCCGCCCGAATCCGTATCCAAAGTTGGTGTAACCACGGCATCTGCCGGAATCGGGAAATCCTTCGGCAGATTAGCAGGCCGCTTCACACCTGCCGCCGGGGTGCTTGTACCGCTGCCGGAGTTTCCGGAACCCGCAGTACCTCCGGTGCTTCCAGAGCTTCCAGTGCTTCCTGACGCTGCTCCAGTTTCGGACCCGCTGCCAATTCTCACTTTGGCATTAACCGCATCATAGGCAACAGGCACATCCAGGGCATCTGAGATGGAGCGAATCGGCAAATATGTCGTCCCCTCATAGGTGATCGGAGCCAAGGTTTTGCCGTTGGCATCCTTCAGCCAGTAGGGAGTGCCATCTACGACAATACCGAGTCCATGGTTCAAGTAAGCCTTGATCTGCTGCAATTTACTTCCTGCGTATACGCCAGCAGAACCGGTTACGGCCATGCCGGCTACAATTGTGGCAATCAGCCATTTTTTATTCATAGCAATCCTCTCCCGTATATTGAATGATGTGGATTTGAATTCAGCGTCTTACTATAATTTAACACCGGGAGAGCATTTCAACCTGTTAAGCCTCCAACTTCAGGCGATAATTCTAAGAAGCTCGGACAGATCCCGGATTTCATATGTAGGCTTAATCCCCGCTTCATTGGCTTTCTCCAACGGATTGAACCAGCAGGTGTCGATCCCGTAATTCTTCCCGCCTTGAATATCCGATGTCAATGAATCGCCCACAATCAATACTTTGCTCTTATCCGTAATCCCAAGTTTGGCAAAAGCATAATCGAAAATCCCGGGCTCCGGCTTCTGCGAGCCTGCCTCCTCGGAAATAATAATCTGCTCAAACGTATTGCAGAGTGGCGAACCTTGAATTCTGGACAACTGCACATCTTTGATTCCATTCGTGATAATCGCAAGTCTGCAGCCGGTAAGCCCGCCGCACAGTTCCACCGCCCCCTGAATCAAATAGGTCCCCTCACCCAAAAAGCGCAAGTAGACTTCGCTGAAGGCCTCCGGACTGTATTCGAGTTTGTGGCGCGAAAACAACCGGTTGAACCGTTCCACCCTGAGCGCCGCCGAGGTAATCCGCCCCTGCTCCAGATCCTTCCACAGCGCCTGATTGATTTCGCGGTAGCTGACCGCATATTCCTCCGCCCCCGTCGGCAGCCCGAAATGGGCAAACACATTTAGAAAAGCCTGTCCTTCCGCCATTCCATAGTCAAACAGCGTATCATCGGCATCGAATAAAATAACCTCGTATTTCATAATTCCCCTCCAGTTTTATGTTTCGTCGACAAACGTTCTGCTTCTGCGATATAATTTAGACAGACCTGCTTAAAAAAATCAACGGTGGTGATTGTCATTTTATACGTTTTATCGTTTCTGGTGTCATTTTTCATCGTCTATTGGCTGATTCCTCCGCTTAGCAAACTGGCTTTCCGGCTTGATTTTGTGGACAAGCCCCGTCAGGATGTCGAACGCAAAATACATAGGGAGCCCATCCCTCTGACAGCCAGCTATGCCATATTTATCGGATTTTTCATTACATATCTGCTGTTTGCCCGTGACTTCTCACTGGAGACACTAGCCCTGTTCATCGGCGGTGTGCTGCTGTTGACTATAGGCACCATTGATGACTGGTACAAAACCAAGGGTAAGGATTTCCCGGCACTGCCCAAGTTTATCGTACAGATTGCAGCGGCGATCCTTGTTTTTCTCTCGGGTAATGCCTTTACCGGGTTCATTAATCCGTTCTCCGGTGATTACATCTCCCTGCCGGTTATTCTGCAGTTCGTGCTGACGATCATCTGGATCTTCGGCGTAACTACTGTCATTAACTTCTCTGACGGCATGGACGGATTAGCCGGGGGACTCACGGCCATTTCGGCAGTCACCCTGTTTATTGTCGCTGTGACCAAAGGGCAATCTACTTCCGCAATCATGGCTATTGCTCTTGTCGGAGTTACACTTGCCTATCTGCGCTACAACAAGGCACCAGCCAAAATCTTCATGGGTGACGCAGGCGCCACGTTCCTCGGCTTCATTCTGGCTGTGATCGCGCTGGACGGCGCGTTCAAGCAGGCAACAGTGCTGTCTTTGTTCATCCCGATATTAGCGCTTGGCGTGCCGATTTTCGATAATATCTTTGTCGTCATCAAACGCTTCATCCAAGGCAAATCGATCTATCAGGCCGACGCCACCCAGGTGCATTACCGCCTGCTCAAGGCCGGTCTTAACCAGAAGCAGGTTGTTGCCGTGCTTTATCTGGTCAGCGTGTGCCTGTCGCTGTCCTCGATCATCCTGTTGCTGATCGAGACTTAACAGACTGCGTATACTCAAACTGCCGGACTTGTATGAGCGCAGAAATAAGAAAAACACTCTTAACATGCAGGGTGTTTCAGACTGTAGACCCATAGGGTTTCAGAACTTGTCCCTGAGTTCTGAAACCCTATTATTATTTGGTTTTTACATATTTACCTGCGTTCTCTTATATAAAACTGGTATTGCCGCTGCTATAAGGATCATACCCATAAAAGCGGGTGCGGCAGACCCAAGTGATACATAGATTTGACCTCCTATGACAGGCCCAATCATTCTTGCTAAAGCCTGAATAGATTGGCTCCCCCCTTGAATCCTTCCTTGTTCACTAGAATCGACAGACTTGGAGAGCATCCCATTAAATGAAGGCCCAAAGATCGAATCACCAAAACCAAATATAAACATGCCAGCGATAAAAAGAGGATAGAATGAGAACAAAGCAGATAGCGCAATAAGACTGTAGCCTATAATCTCTGAAACCATTCCAAGAACTGCTATCTGTTTATCACTAAGTTTTGTCAAAAGCTTTGGCATTATGAAACCTTGTGAAATGATGTCTTGAGCGCCCATAATTGAAAACACAAGTCCGATTAGTGCAGGCTTCCAACTGAAAGTATCCACTGTAAATTGGGATAAAACTGCCTGTAAAGATCCGTTAGGTATCCAAAGTAAGAACGCCGAGACAAGTAGCCTTTTTAAGTTTTTCGTGGAAAGCAGGCTTGCAAGCTGTGTAAATGGATTCAGTCTTACAAAGGTAATCTCCTTTAGTCTATTATTCCTGCCAAGGCTCTCAGGCATAAAAAAGAATCCATAAACAACATTCAATAAAGTTATTATTGCTCCAAAATACATGGGTACAGCATAACCAAACTTGGCAAGTACTCCGCCTAGAGTTGGGCCAATAACGGTGCCTACACCTACAACCGCACTCACCCATCCAAAGTATTTGGTTCTCTGCTCTGGAGGAATGATGTCTGCAAAATATGCGAAGATCGTGCTTACACTCCCGCCTGTTATACCTTCTATTATGCGCCCGGCAAATAGTACCCATAGAGCTCCACCTATGCCAAAAATGAAGTAACCGATCGCGGAACCCAAAAGGCATACTAAGAGCAATGGACGACGGCCGTATTTGTCGCTCAAAACCCCAAGTACGGGAGCCGCAAAAAACACGCAGAGGGCATAAACAGAGGTCAGCAGCGTAACAACTATAGCTTGTTCTCCCGGATTGCTTGTATAAGGCTGCACTAAGAATGGGACGACAGGCATTATGATACTGAAGCCTATTCCGCAAAGAAACACAGAGATAAGACCGAATATTAAAGCGTGTTTATCTACGGCTTGTTCTGTGTTCTGTTCATTGTGTGATCTAAATATGGACATTTAAATTCTCTCCTCAAAAACCGTTATTTCGTTTCCTTGTCAACAAAATAATATCTCCGTTTTGTTTCCTTGTCAACAAATTAAATAGCAAAAAAGAGCAGCCCGTTCTCAATAGAACCCGGCTGCCTGTGGTTTCATTTTCATTATTCAAAGTTATTCCGGCTTAAAATCTATACCCAGTTTTTTTATTTCTGCATCCAAATGCCTACTATACTTTTCCACGAAGCTAAGCATACTGTCGAATTGCTCCTCGGTTACCTGCTCAAATACGGCTTTATCCCGCTCTTGAAACTCTTTGTGCAGGTCCTCATGGATTTTATAAATTACTTTCCCTTGCTCAGTAAGCCTAAAATAGATTTCTTTCTTGTTATCCTGCTTCTGGTAGCTTTCGATAAGGCCCTTTTTTATGAGCTTCTTAGTCATTTTACTTATGGCACCGCGAGTCATATAAAAGGACTCCGCAAGTTTAGTCACGTTGGAATCCACATTTTTTTCAATGTATTCGATGCAATGTACTTCAGAAGACTTATAACCTTTAAGACTGTCTTCCATCTTATCCTTATTGAGCCAAACCATCTTGTTATATACGTCCCTGAAGCCCATTATGACCTGTTCTTCTTTGTTCATGGCCTGTCCTCCCCCCCGCTCAGTGCATTAACAATATAATATAGTATATTTTTGTTTCTATTTCAACATTGTCAAAATATAATTGATTAAATAACCAATACACGAATGGAGGGAATATAGTGTGATTTAAAACAGATTCACAATAAATTTGACAAAGCAAATAGGGTTTTGAAACAGAAATAATTCGTTTCAAACCCCTTTTTGTCTACAATTGAGACACCCATAACCTACAGGGTGTTTTTTTATTCACTGAGTCCCCCCCGTGGTGGCGGGCCAGTTGGTATTGGTAACTGCGGCTGCTTTCCGGGTTGGTGCTGACTGCTGCAACTGGGGTTCAGCTTAGAATCCGGGCTCATAATTGTACTTCGTACAACTAAATAGGCAGAAATCAGCTCTCGTCACGGTTTAGTTGTACTTCCTGCAACTATAATCGCAAGTTTGTCAATTACGGGCAAATATTCTCTGTTATAAATGCACGGAATACAACTAACTCTCGGCATATGCCAAAATCCCCTTATTTAGCTGTATAGAATGCAGTTATCCTAGAACTCCTACTTTTTGGGGTGTACTCCGCCTATCATCCTTCCTACGTCCACCCTCCGCTTCTCCATCCATCCTCAATCCCCGTGTCCTATCAAACAAACTCTAAGTCAGTCATCCTTATGGGTGAAATCATATAGTCTCCGGTAAATAGCCACAATCTCCGGCATCGGCATCCGGACGAGTCCGCTCGACGACGGGGCGACGAACTCGCGCACGCCATCCACTACCGGTTCTATATGCTCCTGAAATCCCCAATCTGCTTTTGGTTTACGGCTGAATTCAGTGTAGACGCCCTTGCCTACAAAGCAGGCTACCTCCGGCCGGTAGAGCGTCAGCTTGGCACGAAGCAATTCCCGCCCCTCGGCATACTCCTCGCGGGTAATATCCTCGGCCCCGCGGGTCGGACGGGCTACAATATTGGTAAAGCCGTAGCCGAGCTTCAGCAGTTCACCGTCCTCCGAGGCATCATAAAGGCGCGGAGTCAGCCCTGACTTCTCAAGAATCCGCCAGAAATTATTGCGCGGATTCGCATAATGATGCCCCAGCTCGCCCGAGCGTAGACTTGGATTGAATCCAATGAAGACGATCTGCAATCCGTGATCCAGGTGATCCGGCACCTCTTCCATATCACATTCCTCCTGTTGTGGAGATTTGGTGCTACTGTTCTTCCGGGGCACTTAATGGCGTTATGCAGGCAGCCGGAACCGGCTCAGCCAGCCATACCTCATTTCCGGCATAATAGAAGGTTACACCAGACTCTACAGCCTTAACCGTATCCACGGCGAGCAAAACAAGCTTGCCCCTGCGGCTTCCGGCCAGGGTAGCGAAATGGAGCCCCTCCGATAAATGCACGTATTGCCTGCCCATCGGCTGCAGCCCCTCTTTTACAATCGCCGGCAGCGCATTCTGGTGAGTGCCATGATAGAGCACGGACGGCGGTGTTCCCGGTTCATAGGCAACTTTGGTGTGGCTGTGTCCGTATCTTGCTTTAATCCGGTCCCCCTCAATGGCGAACCGCTGCTTCTCACTGTTCGTGACCGTTTGGCGGATATCTTCTTCTGTAATATGAGACCACTTTGGGATTGCATTTATCACTGCGAGCAGTTCCTCCAGCAGACAGGAACCGTCCTCCGGATCAAGAAATAGTCCATACTGCTGCGGCGTGTGCCGAAGCAGCTTGGTCATAAATTTGCTGAGCGAAACTTCAACGGTATGGTTTAACATAAGTTGCACCTCTTAAAACCACTTTCGTAGAATTAATTTCGTATTTGGATTCCATCCCTATAGCTTACAACCGCGGATCCACCGGCTCAGATTCCAGTGCCAAAGCAGCAAGCACGCATTCATGAATCCGCTCCAGCGGCTCTTTTTGGCGAGCAGATGAGAGAGCATTCCTGCTCCTGTCCCTGTCGCCTTGATGATTAAATGCATAAGGTTGATCTCTCCTTAGGATTCGCTTTGATTTCCCCCGCCTGAAGTCCAGCGGCTGTCTTCTCCCCATACTTCCAGCAGCGCGGCCCGGAACAGTTCATCCAGAGCAGCATCCGCTACACCGCCCATGCTTCGAAATTGCGAAGCCGCAAGCTCGAAATGCGCGATCTGCTGCTCCAGATAAACGTTAATGACTTCCAGACGCGGCTCCAGGTCAAGCTCCTCGCCGGACATTTTACGGTGTAGAAGCTCCAGTACAGCCTCTCTAAGCTCGGTTCCTTCAGGAATCAGATCCAGGGCCAGCACATTGAAATCCAGTGGCGGTACCTCCTGGTATTTCTCGATCCAGGCACACGCGAGCAGCGGACGGAGAACGTAGAAATATTTCTTAATCTTGACCTCGCTGCCTTGCAGATAGGTACGGTAATTCCCCCGGGCCATGTTCAGATAATGATAGATACAGGATTTGGGCGAGAAGCTGAGCGGTGATAGCTTGCGGATATTGTCCGCCACCGTGTAATTTTGCTCATACCGGATGGGGGATTGCAGCCATTCCAGCAGCGGCGGATTGGATTTGCGGAAGAGAGTCAATCCTTTCTTCAGATCCCAGCCGTTAATATCGAGCAACTCGCTGATCGGCCGTTCAATCACATCCCGCTGCTCAAAAATCGAGAGATACGCCTCGGGGCGGCGCAAATACAGAAAGCGGACATCATAATCACTGTCCTTGGACGGAAACCCCCAAGCGCGGCTGCCCGACTCACAGGCATACAGAATGCGTACATTCTCCTCCGCCTCAATGCCACGCAGCTGGCGGAGGATCGATTGATGAATTTCAGACATGCTTCATTCTCCTTTCGGACTTTGCCGAAATACAAAAAAGCCATGGACTCCATTCGTCCATGGCCTGGCACTATCATATAGCAGAACCACAGTTAGAGTATCCCCGGCAACCGCCTTACAGGCTGCTGACCGGAAATAACTAAACGCTGCTAAAGCTGAACAGTAACCCAAGGCGGACAGATGAATGGAAGATAGATAATAGCATAATGCGAGTGTAGATTATTCCCTTGTTCAATCATCTGTCCAGACCTCCTGCCGTTCTTGTATTTTCCAAAAGCATAATCCACTCATCCAGTTTCTGTCAACCCGCTGAAGCTAAAACCAGAATCTTAAGGAAGCAGTGATTTTATAGCGGGCGTAAGGTCTTGTTTCCTCAGCGATATATAAGTTACTTCTCCGTACTTATACTTCATCTTCACTACATATTCACCGGTTCTTCCGCTATAATAGCGCTCTTTTCCCAGAATATCGCCGATAATCTTCTTATCCTTGGTGACCGCCGCAAGACCTTCGCTGCGCGCCAGATCAAAATGCCGCTGGACAGTATTCCTGCTTGCCGCGCCAAGCTTGTCAGTATACACATCATTCCTGCTTGCCGCGTCAAGCTTGTCAGTATACACATCCTTTATAATTTCGGCGGATTCCACATCCCGTGCCTGGGTACGAATTTTATCCGCGTATCCCTTTTCGGCCAGCCAGCCTTCAAGCTCGTGATAGGAGGTTTTCCACTCATAGCGATAATAGAGCTGGTACCCCACTTCATCCGGCTTGCCTATTGCTTGAATAGAAGCCTTTGAAATCCTATTGTCCATCTGATCTTCATAGGACATGTTCAATATCTCCCGTTTCAGAATTTCCTTGAATTCTTTAACCTCTTGGGGATCGGAGATCGAAATCGCTTTATTTTTGTTTTTGTTGCTGATTCTCAGACTATCCACATTATCGTTCAGCCGGGAGAGCATATATTCGTTGCGCTTGAACTCCTTGTTCTCCATGATCGCCTTCAGCTCCGGTTCGAAGCCGGCTGATGGTATCCAGTAAGACCGCAGCATCTGCCGCCCATTCTTCAACTGGTAAGCAATGCTGAACTGCCTGCTGCCGATAGAAC
Organism: Paenibacillus sp. FSL L8-0340; assembly: GCF_038593145.1. NCBI lineage: Bacteria > Bacillati > Bacillota > Bacilli > Caryophanales > Paenibacillaceae > Paenibacillus > Paenibacillus sp. FSL L8-0340. Next base: position 1,088,396 of record NZ_CP151967.1, on the reverse strand, counting down.
TGCCCATAGAGCGTTCCTCCTCTCCAGGACGCACAGTGACAAGTGCCTGATGCAGCTTGCGCACAGCCTCAATATAGCTTTTGTCTTCATTGAAGACTTCCTTCTCTTCATAGGGACGGTTCTGAACTCCCATCGGGCCTTGCTCTGGTTCGGTTAACGTCCAGAAATTGCTTCCGGTATACACTGCTGTGACCTTGTCCGCTGCCGGCACCCTGCTCTCATAGCCGGTAATTCCAGTGACCGGAACATAGAGCAGGAGTCCCAGCAGTATGGCATAGGCAGCGAACTCGGCGAATACCCTGCGGGTCATGATCTGCCACGTCTTGCGAATAATCATTTCAGCTACAATATAGCCAATGAGTGCTCCGGCAATACAGCCGCCAATAAGCCAGCCTGTCTGCTGCGGCTTCACATTGCCGAAATAAGACACGGAAACCAGCATGGCACAGAACATTACCCCGGCTTTGAACAATGGATTGAAATAGGTAAAAGCAATTGCCTGCCCAGCCTTTTCGCTATGCCGTTTGCGGTAAAGCACAAAAGACAGCATAATTACTAAGAGAGTGATCACGAAATATATCCATTTCTCTCCTGTACTGAATTGATCGTATTCATTTTCGAGTTTCACAATCTGCAGAACCGGCGACCAATTGACCATTCTATACTCCTCATTATAACCGCCTGAATACCCGTACAAATACCTATTAAGATGCATGCTGGTCAGCATTAACAGCGCGGACGGAAGAACAAGCAGGATATAAACAACAACCCCCTGGAGAACAGTTTGGCCTGTACATATTCCGACGAAGGCAGTGAAAACGAACAGGAACAAGGTGAGGATGGTAACCGTCAGGCACCACTCCCAGACGTCCGCTCCTTGGTAAATGTACATATTGCCGTCCAGCGGTGCCACGATTGCGGCAACTGCGGCAGTCAGCCAGACCGGAAGAAGCAGAAGAATCAGGCCGCTACATGTATGGGCAGCAAGTAAATGCTCCCGGCGCAGCGGCAGGCTGTGCCACAGATCCGATGAAGGCTTGGCCTGCAGAAAGCGGAAGAGGAATAGGCCTGCTACCACTGGAAGCGTAGCGATAAAGACCACTTGCATATCACCACCGATACGGAACAAACCCTCGACTTTCTCAGGCTCCGCATTCGGATTGCCGTTCAAGAACATCTGGACTGGAAGAAAGAACATGAGACCTAGCATGTAGATAATCCCAATCCAGCCATGCTGGCGCAAGTTTTGGCGGATCACACTGCTGTTAAAGAAGAATCGGCTGCGCGTCATAACCGGCATCCCCCATTTCATATATAAAGATTTCCTCAAGTGTCAGCGGCAATAGGTCGAGTACATACGGATCGTACACCCGAAAAGCCTGCCCGATCCGCTCGCGGTCCCCTTTTACAATATAGAGATTAACGCTGCCACGCTGTTCCTGATGAAGAATCTGCAGCTTGGCTGTCAGTACCGATGCATGCCGTTCATCCCGGAACGCCACCTGCACTTTATGCGTGTCCGCTTTGAGATCGTCCAGATCCTTCTCCACCAGCATTTTGCCGCCGTGCATAATGCCGACATGATCGCATAGATCCTCAATTTCCCGCAGGTTATGCGAGGAGATGATGACGGTCATCCCCCGTTCGGCCACCTCCTGGAACAGCAGATTCTTGATCTGCCGCCGCATGACCGGGTCAAGCCCGTCAATCGGCTCATCCATGATAAGCACATCCGGCGAGCAGCTTAGAGCGAGCCAGAAGGACGCCTGGCGCTGCATACCCTTGGAGAACCGGCTGAGCTTGCGGCCTGTATCGAGCCGGAACATTTTCCCAAGCTCCTGAAAGTGTGCCTCATTCCACCCCGGATAAATAGAGCGGTAAAAGGCGGCCATGCTCTTGATTGATGCCTGCGGGAAGAAATAAGGACTGTCCGGCATGAAAATGATCCTTTGCTTCACCCCGGGGTTTTCAAAGACCGGCTTCCCTTCAAACTTAACCGTGCCCTCTTCCGGCCGGTAAATACCGGCGAGCGTCTTCAGCAGTGTTGTTTTACCCGCACCGTTCGATCCGAGCAGTCCGTAAATGGCTCCTTTATGTACAGTCAGCGAAATGCCGTCAACTGCTTTTTCTCCCTGAAAAATTTTGCTGACGCCGCGAATTTCAATCATGTTTCTCCCCCTCTCTCTGATCCAGCACCTGGCGGTACAGCGCACCTATCTCGCTTTCGGTAAATCCAAGGTAGACGGCTGACGCCATCAGGCGCAGCAGCTCATTCCGCACTTCCGCCCTCTTGCTTTCGTTCAGTCCCTGCTGAAGCGGAGCCACGAAACTCCCCTTGCCCTGTAAGGAATAAATGTAGCCTTCCCGCTCCAGCTCCCGGTAGGCTTTCTGAATCGTATTCGGATTTACGGTGAGCTGCGAGGATAAGATCCTCACCGAGGGAAGCTGTTCATCTGCCCGCAAAATACCATGCATAATCATTTCTTTGATCTTGCCGGTCAGCTGCTCGTAAATCGGCTTGCGGCTGCGGACATCCAATTCGAACATGACAGTTCTCCTTTCTGATGTTGTATCACAAACTGTGCCTAGGTGTATTAACTGTACTACTATTATTAGTACAGTTAGATATACATGTCAACCCTCCAAACAAATTAAATTAGGCCAACCACAAATTACCGGCTGACCTAATCTTATAAAGCCCCAAGGGTTTTTCTTCTATATATGCACGATATATACGGAGAACTCTATTGCTGCGGCAATGCAAGTTCCCCAGGAACCCCGGCCCCCTTCCGTTTCCGGCGTTTGTCGCTGAACAATGCGAATACAGCACCCGGAAGCATAATAAGGCTGGCTAAAACGTAAGTTCTGCTGTATGCCTGTTCAGCTGCATGTTTCATGTCTTCTCCTGCACGCGTCAGGACGAGCTCCATCTCCCGGGTTTGCCGGCTCCGGTCGGCGGCAAATGCCTGCTGATCCGAAGGGGCAAGCCGGGCAGCAGCAAGCTCCGCCTCCTTCAATACCTTCCCGGAGGTTTCAGCCGGTGAGCTTTCCCCATTGGCCAATGAACCCGCCGCATCCGCAATCACTGTTTTGAGAAAGGGCTGGAGCACAGCATCCTTCTCCACTGCTTTCACCGCGCGGACGGAAGCCGCATGCAGCCCGTCGCTGGTATTTTGCTGCAGCACAGTAACGATAATAGCTACCCCGATCACACCCCCCAGTGATTTTGCCATATTCGTAATCCCCGATGAGATTCCCACCTTTTCCTCTGGCACGTTGCGCACGGCTGAAGACATCACTGGTGCCATGGTGAAGCCGGTGCCGATACCGGCCACAACCAGACGGATCAATACTTCCGGAAGCGTTGAGTCTGCATGCAGTCCGCTTAATGAATACATCGCTCCGGCCATCATAATCATTCCAACCGCCCCAAACAGCTGGCTGCCGTATTTATTGGACAACGGCCCGGATAGGGCTGAGCTGACGATCGAGCCCACCGCAAGCATGGAAAGTACAAGCCCGGCCCGCAGTTCGGTCATCCCCATCATCCGGGTCAGGAAGAAAGAGGTCAGCAGAGAGATATTCATCAGCCCCGCACCAACAAACAGCATAGTTAACGTTGCACCGTTAAACGGGGGAATTCTCAGCAGCGACAACGGGAGCATCGGCTCCTTCCCTTTCCACTGTGTGAGGAAAAAGAAGACGAGAAACAGAACCCCTGCAGCCAGCAGTAGCAGCGTCATCCGGGAGTTCCAGCCATAATCCTGAACTTTAATCAGCGCATAGGTAATAAAAAACATCGCCCCGGTTATCCCCAATGTTCCGCCATAATCAATGGATCGGCCTGCGGTCTCATCTCTGGATTCCTGTATAAACAGACAAGTAAGCACCACGCTCAGCACCCCCAGCGGCACATTGACAAAAAAGATCCATTGCCAGTTCAGATTTTGCGTAATAATCCCGCCAAGTGCCGGCCCGCTCGCAGCCGCAACGCCTGAAACGGCCCCCCATATGCCGATGATCAAGCCGTGCATCTCCTTTGGAAAGGTTGTGGTTGTCAGCGGAATGGTAACCGGAACAATGATTGCCCCCGCAAGTCCCTGAAGGACCCTTAATCCAATGAGCATCCCAAGTGATGTAGCAAAGCCCGCGAGCAGCGAGGTCACAGTAAACAGCACCACACCGGCGATAAATATTTTCTTCCGTCCGAATTGGTCAGCCAGTCTTGAAGCCGTGAGAATGAATACGGCAAACGCCAGATTATAACCATTCATCACCCAAGAAATTTGCGATACGCTGCCGCCAAATTGCCTCGTCATTTCAGGCAAGGCAATATTAATAATCGTCGTATCCAGCAGCGCCATGAAGAAACCCAGAACAATTGCCGTAAAAGAAAAAGCCCTACGCATTCTGATGCTCAATTTCATCTCTCCTTATATGTGAACTTAAGTTCATGTTTGAATTATATGAACTATAGTTCATGTTTGTCAATAATAAATTGAACTTTTGTTCAACTTTTGTTGACAGTAAAATTTCGCTCCTCTACAATCGGTTATAAGGAGGGGCTTTAACCATGAGTGAAATGGAAGACAAGACAAGAACACCGCGGCAGGACCGCAGCATCAAGACCAAGGAAGCCATCGTTCAAGCCGCCATGAGGCTTTTCTCGGAGAAGGGCTACCATCAGACCAATACGAAGCAGATTGCTGCGGCAGCGGGCGTATCCACCGGCAGCTTCTATTCCTATTTCATAGATAAAAGGGCCGTATTTATTGATGTGCTCAAGGACTATAACGAAACCTTGCAGGCTCGGATTGATGCCTATATGTCAGAGATCAACTTCCATAATCCAGATAAACACGCGCTGCTCACCCATTTGGTAGACAGCCTACTGCTCTCTCACGAGGTTTACATCGGATTCAATAAGGAGCTCTCCATTATGTATCTTAGCGATGACGATATTACGCAACTGATGGATGCCCAGTATGAGGTCGGCCGCGTCAGAACACTTCAATATCTTCAAATTGGCAAGGATGAGCTTAAAATTAACGATCTGGAAGCTGCTGCAATCCTCGTGTTTGAATCGATCAACGCCATTGTGGACGTGATTGCATTTTCGCCGCACCGTATTTCGATCGAAAGGCTGAAATCGGAGCTTGTCAATATGCTCGTAGGGTATTTGTACAAATGACGGGGCTATGCTGTCGGTACGGACAACCAACTCGCAGCACAAAAAAAGCGGCTTAAGCAGAAAACAATCTGCTTAAGCCGCTTATTACACTCTTTCTACCTCTTGCCGTAAACGCGGACGATCAGCGCTTATCCTTCCAGAAATTCAGCGGCTCCATATCCTTCGTAATAATCTCAAAGGTATAGCCTTCCTTCTTCAGTGTTTCGAGTACGTCCGGCAGCACTTTCAGTGTAGCTTTCTGATCATGCATCAGGATAACAGGATTGCTGTTGGACTTTTGCAGTTTATGGACCTGTTCCATAACCGTATTATAGATCCTGGCGCTGTTCTCCTTGTATCTCCAGTCGTTTGAGTCCACATTCCAATCCCATAGATGGAACCCTTGGCTAAGCACTCTGTCCCTGTAGGATTTGGTGAAATAAGGTTTGCTTCCGTATGGCGGACGGATCAGCGTTGTGCTGGAGCCGGTGATCTTCTTCAGCACCGCATTATCAGCTGACATTTCGGCAAGTGCTGCACCCGGAGAAGCATAAAACTTCTCTTTGCGGTGAGTCATACCGTGGAGTGCGAGTCCGTGGCTTTCCTCTTCAATTCGTTTTACTGCCGATGGATACCGGTTCATATTGGGTCCAAGCATAAAAAAGGTCGCCTTTACCTCATTTTTACCCAGAATATCCAGCAGTTGCGAAGTCGTTGCCGATGGTCCGTCGTCAAAGGTAAGATACACTATCCTTCCTTGCTTGCCCGGGGTTGTCTCCGGAGCCGGCTTTGCGCTGACAATCGGCTTTAATTCGCTCTTGAATTGGCTTACGAACGCGACATCATCCAAAGCTGCCGATGTATCCCGCACTCTTAGTAAATATTTATCCGGCTCAAAGGTTATCATATACCCAAGATAAGTACTTATCCGCAACGGAACCATCAGCGATCCATTCTGCACAAAGCTACTTATTTGAACAATAGTATCATTCTGGAGTTTGGCACCTCCGTCATCTTTGAGCAGTAAAAGGGATTTGCCGCCTCCGGCGATCTGAACCCCGTCCTGAAGCATGGAAATGTTCCACTTCAGCTTCTGCGCCAAAGCGCGTACTGGAACATAATAGTTACCTTTTACAGAAACAGCTTCTATTTCCGTCAGTGTGTCGTTCACACCAAGACGTAATGAGGGATTCGTTCCGGCTGCGATTGCCGTATTCTGTAGAATACCGAAACATAAGAATAAAGACATGAATAACAGCATTGTTTTTTTCATTCGCACAAGCAGTAATCTCCTATCTATGTATATTTATCTATACTTTATCACACATAGATAGATTTGAATTTGAGAGATTGTAACCGCCCAAAGAATATCTTGTTACTTTTTCACAGTGACAAAAGACATATTCTTAATATTTATCAAAAAATCGCAACAATCGTCGAAACCTGTCGCGGCCGCAAAAAGCGGTTAAAATCAGAGTTTATTACACAAATTAATTGTGACGAAATTAGTAACATTTGTGAAAAAGTGAACAAAATTTGAACAACCTTAAAATTACCTTAAACCGCACCACTACAGTGATCTTTGTCATACCTTACGACATTTGTAACAATTCGATCACACATATTTAACTTGTTCGCCATTATTAAGGTCTTATGTGGCTTTATTGTAAAAATTTGTATTTTGCATTATGGGTAAGTAGTTCTTACTATAGATACAGGTTAATCTTTATTGGCTAATGAACGGCAATGAAAAGAAGTTTTGAAGGAAGGAGTTCTATATGAAAAAAAAGGGTCCGTTATACGCTTTGTTCCTCAGCCTAATCCTTCTTCTGCCGGGATGCAGTTCGCTCACCGTTCTGAATCCGAAGGGTCCGGCCGCACGCACTTTATCTGACACCATCATCCTGTCCATTCTGGTGATGATCGGGGTCCTGGCAGTTGTCTACATCTTATATATATTCGTACTGGTGAAATACCGGGCGAAAAAAAGCAACGAAGGTTACATTCCAGAACATGAGGAGGGCAACAAGGTTCTCGAAGCCATCTGGATTATTATCCCGATTATCATCGTAACCTTTTTGTCAGTGGTGACTGTAAAATCAACCCATGCGGTTGAAAATGTTGCAGAGGAATACAAGGACCAGAAACCATTGGTTATTTACGCCTCTTCTTCCAACTGGAAATGGCATTTCAGCTATCCTGAGGAGGGAATTGAAACCGTAAACTACGTCAATTTCCCGATTCACCGTGCAGTAGAGTTCAGACTGTACTCTTTCGGTACCATCACCAGCTTCTGGATTCCACAGCTTGCCGGACAGAAGTATGCGATGAGCGACATGCTTACAGAACTTAATCTCTCCGCTGACACTGCAGGTTCATTTATCGGCAAGAACTCGAACTTCAGCGGTAAAGGCTTCGCCCACATGGAATTCGAGGCGCTTGTGATGAGCGACAAGGAATATGCCGAATGGGTCAAAGAGGTTAAGGATACCGCGCCTAAGCTTACAGAGGATGAATTCAAAGGCCTGCTGGCTGCCGAACATCTTGGACGCAAAACCTATTCCTCCACCCACTTGGAGTTCAGCCCGCCGCCGGGAGACCATAGCGAGCATATGAGCGGGGATGGTACGGAAATGGATATGGATAACGGAAATATGGATCATCAGGATAACAAGGACATCCACCCTTCCCCTGAACCGTCCAGCCAGACCGAATTTGACAGCGAGCCCAACCCAGAGGTGAATGAGCCGCTTCCAAGCTCACCTGTAGAAGAACACACACACGAGGGCCACTAACTCGTTCACAGTTTAATGTAACAACCTGAAAGGAGCTACCCTAATGGATTTAGACAAATTTAAGGTTCACGGCGAACCCCTGATATACGGAGCAATGATCAGTATCGCTCTTGCGACCATCGGGATTCTCGTTGGGCTTACCTATTTCAAGAAATGGGGATACCTCTGGCGCGAATGGCTTACAACTGTAGACCATAAGAAGATCGGGGTTATGTATATCCTGGCCGCACTGCTTATGCTGTTCCGCGGTGGCGTTGACGCCATGATGATGCGTCTGCAAACGGCAGCGCCGGAAATGAAATTCCTCGATGCCCAGCACTATAACGAGGTCTTTACCACCCATGGTCTGATCATGATTCTGTTCATGGCCATGCCGTTTATCATCGGTTTAATGAACGTAATTATCCCACTGCAGATCGGCGCGCGAGATGTGGCCTTCCCGCGGCTGAACGCGGTCAGCTTCTGGCTCTTCTTCATGGGAGCTATGCTGCTTAACATTTCGTTCGTAATCGGCGGTTCGCCGGATGCCGGATGGTCGGCTTACTTCCCGCTGGCGAGTCTGGAATTCAGCCCTACGGTCGGTAATAACTATTACTCTCTGGCGCTGCAGATTTCCGGTATCGGGACACTGATCACAGGCGTTAACTTCATCGTGACGATTCTTAAAATGCGTGCACCAGGCATGACACTGATGAAGATGCCAATGTTCACCTGGTCCGTACTGATTACAAACATTATTATCGTATTTGCCTTCCCTGTGCTGACTGTGGCACTTGCCCTGATGATGTTCGACCGGCTGTTTGGTTCTCAATTCTTCACGATGGCCAACGGCGGGATGGATATGCTCTGGGCCAACCTGTTCTGGGTGTGGGGACATCCGGAGGTATATATCGTTATTTTGCCGGCATTCGGTATTTACAGCGAAATTATTGCCACCTTCTCCAAAAAGAATCTGTACGGCTACACTTCCATGGTTGTCAGTATGCTGCTCATCTCCCTGCTGTCCTTCCTGGTATGGGCTCACCATTTCTATACCATGGGCCAAGGGGTTATGGTCAACAGCTTCTTCTCCATAACTACTATGGCGATAGCTGTGCCTACCGGGGTTAAAATATTCAACTGGCTGTTCACCCTCCGAAAAGGGCGAATAACCTTTACGACCCCGATGCTGTACACATTGGCTTTTATCCCGATCTTCACTATCGGCGGGGTTACCGGCGTTATGCTGGCGATGGCCAGTGCCGATTACCAGTATCATAATACGATGTTCCTGGTTGCGCATTTCCACTACGTGCTGATTCCGGGCGCCGTGTTCGCCGTTATCGCCGGGTTCCATTACTGGTTCCCTAAAGTATTCGGCTTCCGCCTGAATGAACGTCTGGGCAAGCATGCCTTCTGGTGGATTATTATATCCTTCAATGTCACCTTCTTCCCACTGTTCTTCCTGGGACTAATGGGTATGACCCGTCGGATGTACACCTACTCAGAAGAGACCGGCTTTGGTCCGCTGAATATGCTCTCCTTCGCCGGTGCTGTCGGCCTGGCGATCGGATTTGTTATTCTGGTCTACAACATCTACTGGAGCACACGCTACATGCCAAGAGACACAACAAGCGATCCATGGGATGGCCGTACACTGGAATGGGCTACACCAAGTCCGATTCCTGCTTATAACTTTGCAATTGTGCCAAAAGTTCAGACGCGTGATGCCTTCTGGTCCGCGAAGCAGGATAATATTCCGCTCTTTGAAGATAAAATTACTAAAATCCATTTACCAAACAATACCGGGAAGCCATTTATCCTGGGTGTCATCTTCTTCTTCCTGGGCTTCTTCCTAGTATTCAGCATGTGGATTCCTGCCATCGTGGCCGGAATAGGCATCATCATCATGCTGGCTGCCATGTCTTTTGACCGGGATCACGGCTTCTACGTTTCAGCTGAAGAAGTTATTGCTACTGAAAAGAAACTGCGGGGTGAGACTGTATGAAAATAGATGCGTCCAAGCCGCTGGAATATTCAACAGAGGAGAACAGCAACAAGATTTTCGGTTTCTGGGTATTTCTCGGAGCTGAAATTCCGCTCTTCGCCACTTTATTCACCGTTTATTTAGTAATGGTCAACCGTTTCGCCAGCGGACCAAGCGGAAGCGAGCTGTTTGAAATCGGCCCGGTGCTGATTGAAACCTTCCTGCTCCTGTCGAGTTCGTTCACGATCGGGCTTGCGATCCATGCTATGCGTCACGGCTACAAGAAGGCCATGATGGTCTTTATGGCAATCACCCTGCTGATGGGCCTCGGCTTTATCGGCATTGAAATTGATGAATTCTTCACCTATGTTCATGAAGGGGCTACACTGCAAACCAGTGGATTCCTATCCAGTCTCTTCGTATTGCTCGGCACGCACGGTGCGCACGTCAGCTTCGGCTTTCTGTGGGGCGCAGCGATTATGATCCAGATCTGGCGTCAGGGCATTAATCCGGCTACCGCCAATAAAGCCTTTATCTTCTCGCTGTTCTGGCATTTCCTGGACGTTGTCTGGATCTTTATCTTCAGCTTCGTCTACCTGAAAGGACTGATGTGACATGATGAAGCAACTGTTCCCAATTCGCCATGTGATGGGTTATCTGGCCTCTCTGGTCCTTTCTGCCGCTGCGCTGGTTGTCATCTATGGTGATCTGTCCGATGGGGCAAATATGGCGGTTCTGCTGATTACAGCCCTTATCCAGGCTTCTCTGCAGCTCTTCGTATTCATGCACATCGGGGAATCCGCGGATACCAAGAAAGAGCTTTATATCAATATCGCTTACGCTTTGTTCGTTGGATTGGTTACCATCTTCGGAACCCTGTTCATCTTCGTATGGGGCTGGTACGCTTAAGAACTAGATAAGCTGGACAACATATTTCAGGTCCACTCCGGTCATCCGATCCGGGGCGGACCTTTTTTTTGTTTTGCAGGATGTTCAAAACATTAATCGCAATCTCAGATGTCTTTCAGTTAGCGCTGGTGAGTGGCTCCGGCGAAGAAATGAACATACCGCCATATATAAAAAGAAGAGACCACCGGAATGAAAGTTCCGGTGGCCTCTCCTTATGTAGCCTATATCTGCTGCTGCAGCTCTGTATTTAGAGTTTGAACTTGGCCAGTTCCTTCTGCAGGTCCTCGGCAAGTGTGGCAAGATACTGGGCAGAAAGCGACATTTCCCCCATCGCAGACAATTGTTCCTCACTGGCAGCGCTTGTATCCTGCACTTCCCCCGCGCCTTTGCGGGAAATCTCATTGGCGTGCTCCATGGCCTGTGATACGGCCTGCGATTCCTGTGAGACATGCCCGACAGCCTCTCTGATACCCTCCGTCTGCCGGACGGCATCATTAATTGAATGCTGTATTTCCTCAAACGCCTGCGAGACCACTTCACTCTGCGCAAGACCTTGTGATACCAGTTGTGTTCCCAGTGCCATTGAATCTACCGCACTGGCGGTTTGCTGCTGAATGTCAGTTATAATTCCGGTAATCTGCAGCGAGCTGCTTCCTGTAGCCTCCGCCAGCTTGCGGATCTCTCCGGCAACAACAGCGAAGCCCCGGCCATGTTCCCCGGCTCTGGCCGCTTCGATTGACGCATTCAGCGAAAGCAGATTCGTCTGGGTGGCGACTGCATTAATGGTTGTGATAATTGTACTGATCTCCCCGGACAGATTGCCCAGATTGCTGACTATTCTCTGACTCGATGCAACACTAGAGTCAATTTCTTTCATTTGCGCAAGGATTCGCTCAACAGCTTCTGCGCCGCGGTCTGTCGAGACAGCAGCCCCGGCCATCAGTTCAGCCATCTCATTGCCGCTGCGCTCGACGGCAGCAATATCCTCCGTCATGTTCTGCACGGATGCTGTCGTGCGGCTGATGTTCTCAACCTGGACATCAAAACCCACGGCTATTTCATTCGAGGTTTCGGCGATCATCTGCGAAGCGCGTGCGGTCTGTTCTGCACTGGCACTCATTTCCTCCGACGAGGCCGACAGCATCTCCGCACTTTCCGAGACCCCTTGCATCATCACCTTCAGACTATTCAGCATCGAATTGAAGGAACGGTTGATCTGGCCGATTTCATCCTTGGCTGTATAGGATGCAGCTACGGTCAAATCGCCCTCTTCTGCCCGCTTCATCAATCCCTGCAATTCTTTGAGCGGCTTCGTAATCAGCCGGGTGATTATAATACTGATCAGAATACAGAGAATCAAGGCGGCAGTAATCAGAATCGTGCTCATGGTTGATGAGGTCTTGGCGTCGGCTAAAGCAAGCTCATTATGCTTAGTCGCATCCTCAACCAGCAACCGGGATGTATCATCAAGCAGACCGACCATCAGTTTCCTGGACTCGCTAAAGGACACACCCGAGAAGATTTGATAGCCTTCAGTATTAAGATTCTGGTTGGCAAGCTGAATGATATTATCGCGCTGTGTCCGGTAATCCGGCAGCAACGACAGGTACTCATTGATTTTATTGCCGATTTCAGCATCCTGGAAGGCAATTAATTTCAATTGCTCCAACAGCTCATTATTCTTGGAAATGTTTTGTTGAATCCCCTCGGTCAGCTCTTTGCTCTTGACGGTTTCCTTGGTAAGTAAAGCTTCCAGCAAAAAAGATTCAATCGCCCGGTTGTTGGCCCGCAGCTCAGTAACCAGGTAAATTGGCTGCAAATTCCCGCTATAGGTCTCTTGGGATCGCTTGGCCATTTTTTGGGTGAAGCTGATACCAATCGTACCCAGACCAATCAGCATAGCAACGACAATTGCCACGAATAGCGCCATTTTATATTTCACTTTCAGATGTCTCATGTCCCATTCCCGCCTTTTTGTATCTTGCTGTTATCTTATTCATCGGCGAAAAAGGTCGAAATAATGATGATTTAACACGAAAAATGTCGAAAAAAACAGAAAAATATTCTAATTTGAGAACACTCGGACTGCTTAATGTCTAAAATAACATTCCAATGTAGTTTCACACAGCAGAATCCATGATATCAGCGGCCTAATCATTCCTGCAGCAGCCCGTATTTCCTGCGGAACCGCTCCAGCACCCTGGTCCAGCCACCGGCCAGAATTGCCAGGAAAAATACATTGGACAGGGCATGGGCCAGATCGAAGTAAAAGCTCGAGACGTATGCGGATAACACAAGCGCCCAGCTAAACGCATCCGGCAGGCTGATAATGTACCAGATATTCATAATCCAGCCGAACAGAAACCCCCAGATGAAGCCGAAGAGAAGCAAGCCTCCTCGTTTCTTCATCCACCAGGTACTCCTCAGCCAGCCCGCCGTCAGGCCCGCCATCCCCCAGGCAAACATCTGCCAGGGCGTCCATGGACCTTGCCCGAAATAAATATTGGATACAAGCGCGGCTACCGCCCCGATGATAAAGCCAGCCTCAGCCCCAAAGACATAAGCGGATAAAATGACAATAGCAGACACTGGCTTCACACTCGGCAACGCGGCAAAAGGAACCCGGCTGACTGCAGCGATTGCTGACAGCACGGCCAGCAGCACCAGCTCCCGCGATTCCAGCGGACGCCGCTCCAGCCGGATAAACAGCGGCAGCAATGCCGCTGCAAGCAGCACGAGGCTGAGCAGCATATAATGACGGTCCTTCAGCGCTGACGTAAATGCCAGACCGGCCAGAAATACACCTAAAGCAATTAACAGCGGAAGCCGGAATCTCGCCATGTTCTGATCACATCCTCAAGAGTCAATGCTTGCGGCAGCAAATCCCGCACCATGCGGTTTACCACCGTTGTATAGAAATAGTTGCTGCTGAAAAACTCCGCCGGAGCTCCCTCTGCGGTAATGCTTCCGTCAAACAGCATCGCGCAGCGGGTCGCGTATTTTGCCGCGAACTCCACATCATGCGTCACGATAATAATGCTTATGCCTTGCTCCAACAGCTGCCATAGCAAAGCTGCCAGTCTTTCCTTCGCCCCGGGGTCCAGCCCCTTGGTCGGCTCATCCAGCAGCAGAACGCCTGGCTTCAGCAGCATTACCATAGCCAGCGCCAGCTTCTGCTGCTGGCCGCCGCTGATATCATGCGGATGGCTGTCCAGCACTTGATGAAGCTGAAATACATCCAGCAGGGCTTCTATCTCCCGTTTCTCCTCCTCAGGAGACATGCCTGCATAACGGGCCATATGCCGCAGTTCTTCCGCTACCGTGTCATAGCTGAAATAGAGCAGCGGGTTCTGGGCCAGAAGTCCGGACTTCAGCCCTTTGGCACACTCGACCTTGCCGCGCTGCGGCTTCGCCAGCCCGCCCAGAACATGCAGCAGGGTCGATTTCCCCGCACCATTCCCGCCCATGATAGCCAGCAGCTCTCCCCGGTGCAGGGACAACGTCAGCTTACGCAGCACCTCCGGGCCGTCCTTCTCATAACGGAAGGTGACTTCCCGGCAGCTGAGCAGGGGTACTGCGGCATTGGCTTCGCCTGTGAAGCGTGAAGCTGCACAGGCTTGTGATGCTGCGGCACGGCCTGCTTCCACGGCTGGATGGGCGCCCGCAGCGGGGGGTGAGCCGCTGGTAGCCGTAGCTCCAGCAGGCGCTGCTGCTGCATGTGAATGCAACCAGCGTTTGCCCTCACGCACCGTCAGCGGAATGGATTCCAGCGGAACGGATGAGGCCTCCGGTGACAGGGCGAGGAATAACCGCGACGCTGTCGGCAGGTAGGCCTGATGACTTACGTCCAGGCCCTTCCCGGCTCCCCGCACGAATCCGCGGGGAGTGTCCTGGGCCTGGAGAACGCCATCCTCCAGCATCAGCACCCGGTCGGCCAGCGGCAGCACCTCCTCCAGCCTGTGCTCGCTGATGATGACCGTCATCGACAGCTCCTCATTCAGCCGCTGCAAGGTCTGGATAAACTCGCGGGCAGCGACAGGATCAAGCTGTGAGGTCGGTTCGTCCAGCAGCAGCAGCTTGGGCTGAAGGAGCAGCACGGAGGCCAGATTCAGCAGCTGCTTTTGTCCACCTGAGAGCTCATGCACTGATTTGTACAGCAGCGGCTCCAGCCCGAACAGCCCGGCGATTTCCGCCAGCCTGCTGCGCATGACCGATGGCGGGTAGCCCATATTTTCCATCGCAAAAGCCAGCTCATGCCACACGGTATCCATCACAATCTGTGCATCCGGATTCTGGAATACAATCCCGATATCCCCGGCTGCTGTCTCCGCAGGCAATTCCGCCAGCGGCTTCCCTCGGTAGCTGATGGACCCGCTGTGCAATCCCACCGGAGCAAGCTCCCGTTTCAGATGACGCAGAAGTGTTGTTTTACCGCAGCCTGAAGGGCCGAGAAGCACAACGAACTCGCCCTCCTCTATCTTAAATGAGAGCTCATGGAGCGTGTCTCTCTCTGCATCGGGATACCGGAAGGAAAATCCTTCCGCCGCGATGATCGCCATAACCATTTCTCCTTTCCTTCCAGCCAGAGGGGGATTCCTACGAACAGGCAGAAGCCGGCATACATGACCGCCTCGCCTGAGCCCCAAGCCATAGGTTTCATGCGCGGATATATCTCAAAGATGCCGTACCCCTGCACCCAGCCAAGCACTGGAATTAAGCCGCTGAGCGAGAGCAGAGCCAAGACAGTCTTGTCCTGACGGTCAAGCCTGTAAATCCCGTACACACTGCGTTTGCGGATGCCGTAGCCGCGTGCTTTCATCGAATCAGCCGTCTGCAGCGCCTCCTCCAGCGACCAGGTTAGAAGCACCTTGAGCAGGGTCATGCCGTCCCGCATTCTTTTGCGCAGCTTTCCCTTGCTTACA
Source organism: Paenibacillus sp. FSL L8-0340 (assembly GCF_038593145.1). Lineage (NCBI taxonomy): Bacteria > Bacillati > Bacillota > Bacilli > Caryophanales > Paenibacillaceae > Paenibacillus > Paenibacillus sp. FSL L8-0340. The sequence goes on along the minus strand of NZ_CP151967.1, from coordinate 1,072,634 downwards.
TCAATGCCTCTGATCTGCTGAATCAGGGAGATTTGCCGCAGCCGCCGCTGAAACAATGGCACAAAACGGATCGTCATCAGCGTCAGCAGGGCCGTCTTAGGTGCCGCCCCGGCGAACAGGTACATGAATTTATCCGCCGTTACCGTGTAGTTGTAAGAAATGAACAATATAAAAATCGTCAGCAGCACGGTCATCATCATCAGTCCGTAGAACACCGCTTCCAACGTAATCGGCTGATCCATAAAATAAAACAGGATGTGCGAGCCCCGGTGCGAGAACAAAGGATTAATCACGGCCACCGAGCCGGCCATCAGCAGGTAAAAAGGCAGCCCCCGCAGCAGCTTCCGTCCCTGTCCCTGCAGAAGCAGAAGGCCAAGCAAGCCGGCAATTTCCGTTACCAGAAACAGCGGATGAAACAACAGGGCAGCGAACAGCAGCAGCCCTGCATAGTATAGCAGGGCTACCGAAGGATGCATGGAGCGGAAGCCGCTGTTCATGGCGCCTTGGCTCCCAGATCTTTGCCCAGATCCAGTGTATACAGCCACTCAATTACATCTCCGGGCTGTACGGTATAGCTTCCGGCACCTTTGCCCGGAAACTCCCCGTTCACCTTGTACATCCAGCCGCTCTCTGCGCCATGGTCGAATTCATACAGATTGTCTATTCCCTCCACATAGGCGAAACCCTTGGAGCCCTGGTATTCCATCTGTATTTTGTTCTTGCGGGTAATCCGTTTCAACAGCTCCAGCGCACTTTCGCCCTTCTCAATTTCAAAGGCGGCCGGAGCCAAAATCACGCCGTACTCCTCGTCCCCTGTGATGGAGACGGTAGCTGTGCTCTCCGCAGCGGCGGGCTTCGCAGGCGCTGCCGTTTCGGACGGCGGCTGCGTAACGGCAGCCGCTGGCCGCGCGGTCGCTGCCGGCTTATTCGTGCCGGCAGATGGACGCGCGGTGGCTGCGGGCTTGGCAGAGGACTCTGCCGGGCCCGCACTGGCGCCGCCTGCTGCGCCGGGCGCCGCTGACGCCTTTGCGGTGGCAGCTCCGGCGGAACCGGCTGCCTTGCTATGCGCAGCCGGCGCCTTAGTGCCTGCAGGCACGGGACTCGTCACCGTGCCGGAAGCGGGGTCAGGCGGCGCAGGTGCCGCCGCTCCTTCAAGAGCCGCCGACGCCTCCGCGGAAGGCGAAGCGGCAGCGCCCGCCGGTTCTGACGGCGGGGCCGTGTTTGCTGCGTCTCCGGTTTGCGGAGACGCGGCGTTATCAGGGGCTGAGCTTTGTGTAGCGGTGGTATCTGCTACACTGTTCAGATCAGAACCGGCAGACTGCCGCTCACCGGAAGAACAGCCGGTCAGTAGCACCACCGCCAAGAGAAGAAGCAAGGGATAAAACAACCATCGTTTGGATTGCTTGGACATTAATTTTCACACCTCCGAAAAAAGGGAAAGGAACGGAGGCTGTCCTGCTGCTCCCCCGTTCCGTTCCTATACTCTATGTTTTCTTTTGAAGCTTCAGTCCGATGAGCCTGTTACTCTGCTCAATCGCCTTCTTAAAGATGGATTACACTTAAGGCAATCTTACGGCTACGACCGCCGCCATTTCTCTGGTTACGGCACTTGATGGGTCAAATCCTCCACTGAAGCCGGTCATATAACCGGACTCCGTTACCGCATGGACCGCTGACAGCGCATAGCTGCTGATCCGGCGCTCGTCTGTGAACTTCGCAGTCTGCGCCGTAGCCGCAGAACCGTTCTCCAGCTTGAACGCTCTGGAAATCATCACAGCCATATCCTCGCGGGTAATCCAGCCATTCGGATTAAAGGTTGTATCCGTAACTCCACCTACCCATCCGAGCTCTTTCGCTTTAAGCACAGCTCCATAATACCATGTGCCGGCCTTTACGTCGCTGAATACTGGTGCAGCCGAAGCTGCAGCAGGTGTCTGATCTGTCAGTCTCAGCAGCAGCGCAGCGAATTCGGCACGGGTAATATTCTGCTTCGGTGCAAAAATCAGGCTAGATCCGCTGACTCCTTCCATCAGCTTTTGCTCATAGGCTTTGTGAACGGAGTCCAGCGCCCAGGATGAAATTTTACTCTCATCGGCAAAGGACACACTGCCGGAAGCGGCTGGCGAGATGCTGAACAGCTTCGCCTCTCCGGCCAGGAACAGGTCGTACGCAGCCAGTGCCAGTAATGCCTGTTCGGTAGCCAGGCTGTTCCCGGGCTGGCCAGCCGAATGAGCATAGCCGCCAGTGCTTTGTCTGAATGAAGCCAGGTGGCTGAGAAGTCCGCCCTTAGCTTTAATAAATCTGGAGTCATTAGGACCAACTCCGGCAGCACTCAGGGCAATGATGACCTGTGAGGTGCTCTCACTGTTTTCTGCTCCCGAGAGCTTGAAGCCGCCGCCTTCAAGCTGCTGCTGCGACAGCCAGGCGATCGCTTTATCCGCAGCCGCTTTTACTTCCGCCTGGTCATTATGGGATGAGAGTGCAGTAACTGCCATAGCGGTAATGTCCACATCATCGGTACTGCCAGCTGTCAGCGGGAATCCGCCGTCTTTGCTTTGCAGTTCCAGGATGGACTTGATCAGCCGTTCCTTAGTCCACTGCGCATTCGCAGGTACAGCATAAGAACCGCTGTCCAGCGCAATCAGGGCAAAAATGAGGCCGTTGCTGCCCTGGCTTACCATATGGTCATTGTTATAAATTTGCTCAATCAGATTATACCCGCCAATACTCTGCGGATCACCGCCGGCAGCGGCAACAGCCAGCGCCAAACGTTCATAATCCGTAACCTTGCGGAACTCCCCTTTATTCGCGGCAAGCTGCTCCTTCACTCCGTTCAAATAAGCAGCCGGTACTGTGTGGCCGGAACGGGCGAGTCCAATCGCCTGCCAATCGCTGATCTCTTCGGCTGCCTGAATTGCCTTGGCAGTAGCTGCAATATCGCTCTTCAACTGCTGCGGCTGCGGCTCCCATTTACTGCGGTCCACTACGGCAAAGGACGTGAAGTGACTGACCTTTCCGGTGATCACCCCACTTTGCGCATCCAGCGCAGCGGGAACCGGAATCCAGCGGCCGGTGCTTTCGTCAAGCCATGCCAAAGCCAGATTGGCAGGGTTTACCGCCGTAACCGGAACTGTAATCGAAAGATCCACCGGCTTCACAAATTTCGTACCATCCGGTTTGAAATCATAGAGTCCCGATACCAGCTCAGCGCGTTCTGAAGTAGTCTCGCGTACGCTGATCTTCAAATTGCCGGACACGGAACCGGCTGGCAGCTGCAGCTTCACTTCACCGCCGCTGTCCTGCAAGGTTGCCGCCGCACCCGAAGTGACCTCCTGCTCGAAGACAGCCACGTTTGCCGCCAGCTTTTGCTTAAGGGCAGCCGCTGCTGCCGGGGTCATTTTGGTGCTCAGGTTCGAAACAGCTGTCGTCTGTCCTACTTGATTCAGCGGAAGGGTATTATCCGGGGTGATACCCACATTCACCATACTGCCGCCCGTACCTGCTGCTGCACCTCCAGTGCCGGAGGAACCTCCAGCCGATCCCTTCAGATCATCTCCGCCATTAAGCGTATAACGCCAGGCTACGGCGTCGCCGCTGCTCAGCTTATAACTTCCGGAGCTGTAATCCGGGTAGACACCGTTTACGGAGTACATCCAGCCGCTTTTCTCACCGCGGTCCCTTTCTGCTAAGCCATCAATTGCTTTAATGTATACACTGTCTCCGCTTCCGCCGCTGACAACCTTGCTTCCAAGCTGGCGGATTAGCAAGCTGTATGCGGTCTCTCCCTCGTTCAGCGTCATCTTGGTACCAGCCAGAATGGTTCCCTTAGTAGTGTCTCCAATGACTGTGAGCGTGGCCGATGCCGTCTCAGGCACTTCTACCGAAGCTGTAACAGTCAACGGCTGCGTGTAGCGGGCAATCTTAGGCGTCCCGCCTTCGACATAACCGGTCACGGCCAGCGTGTATGTTTTGGCAGGCAGGCCACCCTCAAAGGTTGCGAGCCCTTGCTCATTAGCAGTGATGGTTTTATCGCCAACAGTGACCTGCACTCCTGCAGCCGGTGAAGTCACCGGATCAGAAGTATACGTGTCATTATTCCAGACCCATTTCTTCTGCGTGACCGTAGCGGTGAATGCCTCACCCTGCTTCGGCTGCGCAGGCGAAATCTGTACCGAATCTACTACCTGCGTATTTTCTCCGGCATAGTAGACAAGCACTTTGTCGGAAGTCTGCAGAATATAATCATTTAAGCCCACATCCGGATAAATCCACGCCCCGCCGCGCGATACGGCAAAAGCCCAGTAACCCTGATTGTTATAGGCTCCGTTCTCGATTCCATTAATGCCCCCTACAAAGATGCCGAAGGAAGATTCCGTAACCTTTAGAGGAATGTTGTTCGCAGCTGCCAGCTGCTGTAGCGCATCAAACGCGTTATATGCTTCCAGCGCGCCTTCAGCTACCGGACCCCGTGGCCCTTCAATGGACAGATAGGAGGTTACATTGCCCGGAGCCACCTTCAGCGAATCCGTATAGCGGGCAATGTTTGGTGTGGCTTCCGCAACATAACCGGTTACAGCCAGCGTGTATATTTTGCCGGACAAGCCTCCTTCAAAAACTGCAACGCCTTGGCTGTCCGTAGTGACTGATTTACCGCCAATGGTTATCTTCACTCCGGCTGCCGGTGAAACAACCGGTTCGGAAGCAAATGTCGTGTTATTCCATACCCACTCCACCCCGGTAACAGTCACTTTAAACGTTTCCCCCGGTTTTGGCTGCGGTGGAGATACTGTAACGGAATTTACTGCCTGCGTGTTGGCACCGGCAAAATAGACAAGCACCTTGTCCTGTGCCTGCAGCTTGAAGTCACCCATGCCTTCGCTTGGGTAGATCCATTTCCCGCCGCGCGACACCAGGAAGTTCCAATAGCCGTCATGGGTTCCGTTCTTAATCCCATTAATGCCCGACACATAGCTGCCGTAGGAGGACTCCGTAATCTCCAGCGGAATATTTCCGGATGCCGTAAGTTTCTTCAATGCCGCCAGCGCGTTGGATGCTTGCAGCGCTCCCTCAGCGACCGGCCCCTCAGGTCCTTCAACCGACAGATGAACTGGTACATTCTTGGAGATTACCTTTACAGCTTGCGAATATTTAGCGATAGTTGGTGCATTGTCCGCAACATAACCGGTTACGGTTAGCGTATAGTCTCCTGCCGGAACACCTTCGGCAAAGACCGCTTTGCCGTCTTCACCGGTTGTTGCCTTCCGGTCTCCGATTGCCACTTCCACACCAGATGCACTTGAGGTTACAGGACTCGAAATATTTGTGGCATTGTCCCATACCCATTTTATCTGGGTAACCGTGACTGAGAAAGGCTCCTCCTCACCCGGCTGCAACGCGGACAGCGTCAGCGAATTCACCAGCTGCGTATCGTTGCCCGCATAATAAACGAGAACCCGGTCTGCTTCCTTAAGTTTAAAATCCTTCATTCCTACATCGGGATCAATCCATGCCCCGTCCCGGGACACAGCATATTTCCAGCCATCCCAGCCGCCGTAGATTCCGGCTTGGATACTGCCGATTCCCGTTACATAGCTGCCCGATTCATTCTTAACCGGAAGGCCCTTCTGGGCGGCCACTTTCTCCAGCACCTCGAGGACATTGCCTGCATATGCCATCCCTTCTCCCAGCGTGTTCTGCGGCCCTTCAATTACAAGGGGCACATACACTAACGGATTCGGAACCGCAGGCTTAGTGAAGTCATACAGCTTGCCGTTTCCGCCCCCGCTGTACAGGGTGTAGGCCACCAGCGCCTGCAGCCCCTGCTCTGTAGCAAAAGCATTTACATTTCCGCCCTGATTATGGGCAAACCCGCCGCCCTCTACACTGAAGCTGAGCAGTCTGCTTATCAGATCTGCTTCACCCTTGGTGAATTCTGCTCCTTCCGGGTCTACCCCGAAGGAGGCAAGGCCGATAATGACCTGTGCCGCGCTTTCGCTGCTGCCTCCAAAGCCACCGTTGCTGTCCTGCGCAGCAGACAGCCAGGCTACTGCTTTTTGCCCGGCAGTTGCAACCGCCGGATCACTCTTATGCGCAGCAAGGGCCGTTAAAGCCATCGCCGTCATATCCGGCTCGCTTGCCCCGGAAGTCAAGGCGAACCCGCCGTCTGCATTTTGCTTGGACAGGATCTCGCTGAGCAGCGCCGCTTTGCTCCATTTGGCATCCGCCCCAATAGTATAATTGCCTGAATCCAGTGCCAGCAGCGCATAGACCGGATTGTTCAGCGTCTGGCCGCTCATTTTGTCGCTGTTATAGATACGCTCAACCAGATTAAAACCCGGCTCAGAGCCGTTTCCGGCAAAATTCGCCGGATCAGCCCCCACGGCTTGTACCGCGAGCACAATCCGTGCATAATCCGTGACTGCGGCAAAGCTGCCGCTGGCTGTCCGCACCTTTTGCTCCAGCAGCCGGACATAACTTTCCGGTACTTTGTAGCCCGCCTGTGCGAGGCCAACCGCCTGCCATTCTGACGTCACGCCGCTGCTGAGCATATACTCGGCAGCCGCATAGGTCGCTCCGGCAACGGTAATCTGCTGCTTCGCTGTTAATGCAGCCGCAGCCGGCTCTGCGCCAGACTCGTCTGCTGCATACACAGCAGCAGTAACACTTTCCGTTCCTCCGGACGCGGTAGCGGAGACCGCCCCGGCAAACACTTGCCCTGAAGGAACAAGCGCTGTTCCCAGAATCGAAATAACCAGCAATAAAGCCAGGCCAAGCATAAAGGACTTGGCAGAGAGAAGAGTCTTCATCGTTAACCTCTTTCCGTGAATAAAATAGTGAAGCAGCGGACAACAAGAAGAAACGGCTATGCTGTCCATTTCAAAAGGACGGGGCCGTTTCTGCGAGAGAGAAGGATAACATACAGCACCGGCTTATACTTCATCCTCATCCCTCAAAAAAACCGCCCCTGCTAAGGGCGGCCTCGGAAGAATACAAATGAAGCACGGGGGTGCTCAAGCTCCGCCACCACATCCATTTGTAATGTTCCGCATTCTTACCCCACGAAGAATAGAAACGTTCAAGAAAAAGGCAGGTCTCCTGGCTTATGCTTCACAGCTTCCCTCCGCCTTCCCGTCCTTGCTTCACAGGACAGTGGCACCCTTAAGAGTCGCTCCGCATTTACAGTGGCGGGACCGCGCCGGACTTGCACCGGACTTCCCTTTTAAGCAAATTCTACTGGATAGAATCTGCACCCTTTTCACTAGACTATCAAATTTTAATATTCATAATCATATCCACTATTCCCTTGTATGTCTATAGAAAAGCTGTTCCAATGCCGCCCGTTGCCGGCTGAGCCCTTTTCGAAAGCATCAAACACACTCTTCGTTGATCCCAACCTGTCTGCACGCAGTTCATCATTAGTAGCGGAAAAAATGCCCGCTAAGTTTTGGCTACTCCCTCATTAATAAGGATTAGGCGGATTTACACCCGCTATTATTTCGTAAAACGCCACATAAGGCTCAACCGGATAATTTAGCGGTAGTATATCGTCTTATACAACTTATTTTCAATATACAGTCCACATTAGAGGGAGAGAATCCCTTTACAGGGTGATCCGTCATAACCAACGCCGGAGCTCTGTGAAAGAAGAAAAATCCTGAACACGCATCTGCCCTGCTCTCTCCGGGCAAAACATGCGGTTCAGGATTTTTGTCTGTTTATATCACTTTACTCAGGAGCCTCGGTTGCTGCTCCGCCATCATCCGTAGGCGTTGCAGTTGCAGTCGCAGTTGCAGTAGGCTGGGCACTCGGTGTAGGGGTTGCCGTAAGTGCTGGATCCGACTGCAGAGTCAGCTTATAATCGCCCGCGATGATCATGTTGCCCTCGGCCAGCTTAGCCCCCGGTTCCAGATCCACAGTGACTTGGTACGAAGCTCCCCCGGTCTCTCCCGGCGAAGGCGCGGATGACACAGCCGGGGACGCGCCGGCTTCTGTTCCGGCGTTCGCGTTCCCTGTCGCGCCGGCTTCCGTTCCGGCGTTCGCGTTCCCGGTCGCGCCGGCCTCTGTTTCGGTGTTCGCGTTCCCGGTCGCGCCGGCTTCTGTTCCGGCGTTCGCGGTCCCTGTCGCGCCGGCCTCTGTTTCGGTGTTCGCGGTCCCTGTCGCGTCGACTTCCGTTCCGGCGTTCGCGTTCCCGGTCGCGCCGGCTTCCGTTCCGGCTGACGCATCCGGCGTTGCCGTTCCACTGCCGCCGTTCATGCCGGCGGCCCCCGCATCCGGCGACGGAGCGAGACACCGGCTCGACGTCGCCGTGACCTTGTAGACCTCCGGATCCCCACCGGAGGCTGCTACACTGATCTCCGCCGGAGTAAAGGCGGTGCATTCTTCAGCGTCAGCAAAGGTGAATACCAGTCTGCTGCCCGCGCCTTCTCCGCTGCCGCTAAGATACACGGCAGCAGGCGGGTGGCCGCCGTCCGGTGCTGCGCTGCCCTCCGGCAGAGCCGTGTCCGGGCTGTCCGGCCGCAGCAGGCTGATGGCGATAATAACGCCAATCAGTACGATCCCCAGAATGGAGCCGGAGATCAGGAGTTGAAATCGGCTGCGGCTAACCCACCGCGCCAGCGGCGAAGCCAGCTGGGAGCGGGCTTCGTTATATACATTTTGCAGAGCAGGCCCAGCAGCGGAGACATAGCTTTTGCGGAAATCCCTGCTCTTGAAGGCTTCGCGGTCGCTGTTCAGGAAATACTTTAGAATCGCCCGGCGGTAGCCCGGGTATAGCTTCTTCTTCGACACCGTGAACAGCCGGTTGTTCTGTGACCAGGCCAGGAAACGGTATACCGTTTCTTTGTCGCCGTCCGCTTTGCGCTTCACCAGATCCAGCAGCGCATCATAATCCAGCGGGCCGCTCTCGCGGTCACTATTGTGATAGAAAGCGAGCGGCAAGCGTTCGAACGGCTCCACACTTCGTGATTCCTTCAGCCACCGCCGTCCGAGCAGCTGTACATCATCCAGCTCCTTTGGTGACAATCCGGCAAAAAGTTCCTCATCAGGACTCTCCTCCCCGAACCAGCGGTAGGCAGCGCGTAGCGCATTGGATTTTTGCCTGCTGATGGAATCAAGCGGCGGCTGCCAATCCGCCGTATCCCGGTAGCGCAGGAACGAAATCTCCAGCAGCTGCTCCTGTGTCAGCTCGCTGAGCGATACACGGTTCAGCAGGAAGCGGTCCGCTGCCGCCATCAGCTCCTTCAGCAGCGAAAGCGCCTCAGGGTTGAACCCGCTGCCTCTGCGGCGCTCTTTTTCCGCCTTCTCTACAGAGTCATGAATCGAGGCCACCGCCGCAACCGGATCTTTGTCACGCTGCAGCTTCTCCAGCAAATAATCGCTGATTGTATCACGGACAAACGACTGCTGCAGCGCCTCTGGAAGAAACCGGCCCCAATGGGCGACAAACCGTAAAATGTCAGACGATTGCGCTGCAGCAGCCAACCGGGATTCCATATACGGTTCCAGCAGCGCCTTGCGGAAAATAGGCTGGGCCAGCACTCTTTTAAAGAAAGCTGCACTCAGCTCGTCATTGCTCTCGATGATAGTGTAAGCCGCCGCCAATGTATCATCCCGGTCCGCAGACCGGGCATTCAGCATACCGTTGATGAAATAATCGACCACTTTGACCCGGTAATTATGGCCCTTCAGCACAAAATACTCCATAAAACGCTCCATAATCTCCGGCTGAGGAATCCCCTTTTTGCGGATCAGGTCATACTCACGGTCGAAGCGCTCCAGGAACATATCGTTCAGCCGTACCCGGGACTCCAGCGCCCCCTCTGGCTTGAGGTAAGACAGCAGGCCGCTGAGCACAGCATTTTTGTTGTCCGTGTACAAGCTTTCATTGCCCTGCTCAATCTCATAAAAAACCGCCAGCTCATTATAGAGCGCCAACTGCAGCTTGCGGTCCACGTTCTCACCGGGCAGCAGCGAATCAGCAAACCGGGCAAAGTCATCTAAGCTGCCCTTGTTCTTCAGCGTTTTCCATACCAGATCGGCATAAGGCTGCTGCGAGTCAGCGAAATCGGCATTCAGGGTCCGGCCCGAAGCCAGATCGAAGATAAAATCCTTCTCGATACTGCGGTCCCCGGGACGGAGCGAGCCTTTTTCTACAAAGGTAAGATCGATATATTTGCGGCTTTTTGGCTCGTTTGCATAGGTGAGTACCCCTAGCCTGCGGCGGAAATCATACGGCAAAGCCCCGTAAATAATCTCCGTAAGCTCCAGCGCCCGCTGCGACAGCTCTGCGATGGGAACATCGAGGGCAACATAACTTTTTTTCTTGCTTGCCACAGAGATCATGACCGCCTGCAGCAGTGCCTTGAACAATACTTCGCTGAACCCGAGACTGCGCAGCACCGTTAGCGGATCAGCCTGTCCTTCACGCTGTAGGGCCGGAATATCGGCCAGCTCCGGCAAGGTTCCTCCAAGCTCTCCTTCATAGCTCCCGGCAAAATCAGCATGCAGCCAATCCCCATAGCTCTGAATAATTTCCTCGGCGCGTGTCGGAGGCACTACAAAGTTATGGGCAAAAAAAGCACTCCGCTGCCCGGTAAAATCAGTCGCCTGATAGCGGCTTTGCCCGATCACCGTGTCGTTTGTTTCCGTATGGAATAAATGCAGCGCGGCCGGATACAGCTCCTCATTTTTTTCGCCGCGCGCCGCCAGCTCAGCCGGGGCATCATAAAGGCAGAAAGGATGAATGATTTTTTTGACAAAATTATTGTCCAGGCTCTCCGACTTCGCTACAGTATCGAATCCTTCGGTTGCCCGGTATACGCCCCGCCGCTCGCGGGTATACATTTGCTGGGTGATCCTGGACCCTGAGAATCTGTTCACGGCCCGTCGCTCCCCTCAATATAGTTCAGCTTATGCAGCAACCAGATAAACGGCTCGTCCACACGGATCGGGCTGACGACACCCTCTATCTTTTGGTTGACCGGATTGCTGCCCAGCGCGGAGACGGCAAAATACCCCGTATTGGCAAAATACACATCCATCGTATCTTTGAACGGACGGTCTACCTTGCCGATAAAGCGGCGGATTTCACCGTCGATGTTCTGGAATTCATCCAGGTTCAGCGTGTTGCGGTGCACATAGTTGTTGAATACATTGCTGTTGGACTTGATGTAGTCGCCATCTTCATCCTTCAGCGAATGCAGCATGTCGCTTTTGGCAAGCACGACGGCCGTCGGGATATCGGTCTTGCTCTTCTCCTGGTAGGCGATGAAATCGCCGAACATCGTCAGCACCACATCACGCGGCTCATCATACTGCGAGACCCATTCCCCGGGACGATCGCCGTAATTAATCTTGATCTTCTCCCGGATAGAGCGGATCTGCAAGGGATCGACCATGAACAGGATTCCCGCGGAGTTCTTGATATGCTGGCCATGCAGCCCAAGGTAATCCTGATCGACCATGCCTTCACCGGCAACATCGAAGAACACCAGTGTCAGCGGCGGCTTCTCTTCATCCTTGAACACAAATTGAAAAATAAACGGCTCCTGCATCTTCTCCTTCTGTGTTGAGGCCAGCAAATCGCCGCGCTCAAACAGCGGTTCTTCGTACAGGGTGCGGAACTTGCGGCTGATTTCAGCATTCAATGGCATGCAGGCCGCGTCGAAATGCCCAGCAGTCGTATGCTGCAGTGTATGGATCAGCGAGGTCATGTACACCGACTTCCCGACCTGGGAGGCGCCGATGATCGAGATAATGTTGCTTGGCACCTTGCCGGCGGTCACGGGGAGCTCGTTATGGCAGGACGGGCACAGCCGTCTGCGCGTAAGCACACCATAGCGGTCGGTGAGACCGGTCAGCACATGATCAGTATAGTGGTGATATTCCTCGGGAATATCAGCCGGATTAAGCACAGCCTCCATATCATCGACAGTATCGAGGCCGAAACGCTCACGGTATTTATTCAGTGCATCATCTTCGCCGAGCGCATAATTCTCATCATCCTCACGGCTGTGCATGGCCCGAAAAACAACGTCCTCCGGCGAAAACTTGGTGAAGCAGTACGGACAGACAATATCATAAAAAAGCGGCCGCGCCTGCGGCTGATTTTTCTTCTTAAATCGGCTGAAAAAAGACATCTCTCATCCTCCTAAAAGTTCTGTCTGCATCACTTGTTAGTAAGTGCCTACAAAACTAAGTTCCAACAATTTGATCTGCTATGACCTGATGTAGTCTAATCTACTGTAACTGCTTCGCTTTACTCTACTCTACTCTACTCTACTCTTCTATTCTCTGCTCTGCTCTTCACTTCACTTCTCTTCACTTCACTTCACTTCACTTCACTTCACTTCTCTACACTTCTCTGTCTCGCTCTGCGTCCGCATGCAGCTTAATGATAACTGCACTTTGTACAGCTATATCAACGCTCAGGCCCACCGCTCCAGCTTTACCTGCACTTTGTGCAATTATGGAAGAGCGAATGGCATACTTTATCAGCTTTCCCGAAATATAGATGTACAAAATACAATTAAACCTGCCTAGTAGAAGAAATCGATCGTTTTAGTTGCACGAAATGCAATTACTGCCACTTCAGACTCCAAAAAGCAGGCCGTTCAGACTTACTTATAATCTAACAAACGCACGCACCACAGACATACGAAGCTTTTACCTCAAGATCTCAAGATACTTACGATCCAACAAATACGCGCACCAGACGTACGAAGCTTACACCTAATGATGCTTATAATCCAAGCAAGCTGCGGACTCATAATTACAAGCTCAACACCGGATTACTCAGGCACCAGCTCATAATACAACCCGTACTTGCGGCCATCCGTGAAAAAGATGCGTACAAAATCCTCCTTGCCGATTTCAATCGGCGGAAGAACGCTTCTCCCGGCGGGGAAATCCTGCACAAACGGAAATAGGATGCCGTCCTCTTTAGAAGCCGGATGCCCGCCCCGTTTCTTGACATAGCACAGTACATCCTTCGCCACCGGCACTTCGGCGGAAATCGTCATATGTACTGTTTTCAGCTTGCCGAACAGTGCTTTTTTCTGCTGGATGGAATAATAAATCCGCGCCTTGCCTGCACTGACCAAGGCACGGTTCTCGCCATCCGGCTGGCGCACCAGCAGCGTCTCTCCGTTCTCGGTGAGCCGGACAAATATGGTATACACCACCTGGCCGATATCATCCAGCCTGTCGCGGTATCCATTATTCGCTTTGTACTCCTCGCGCGTATACAGCTTCATGCCGGAGGGCGGAAGCTCTCCGCTATCCGGCGCTTCTGTAGACGCCTTGTGAATACAGACCGCCTGCACGCCATCCGGCCAGCGCCATCGCAGCGTACAGAACCGGTCCTCCACCCGGGAAACCACATCCGCAATAACCGGCGTGGAGGAATGAGCCTCGGCGTACCTCATGACTGTAAACTCCTTTCACTATCCCTATCGTTTGGCATGTTCACTACCCTGCTGTCCATACTTTTAGAATCCCTTGCTGCCCCTGTTTCTGCGCGGTGATTGGAAGCTCTCCGATGACGGTGCTGAGGCTGCAGCATTTCTTTCACCTCTGCGGGATAATCGTCCCTCCCCAACCGGCACAACAAAGGTGAACAAGGAGATAATCGCAGCCAGAACAAGCAGGGCGATCAGACGGATGATTGCATCCCAGTAAGAATGCCCGCTGAGGCCGAATTCAAGGATCAGTCCGGCGGATAGACCGGACACTGCGCCACCTACTCCGAAGCTTTTAGCGAGGTGGCGGTTATCGAACACAATACCAAGGCCAACGCCCAGAGTTATGCCGATCAGCATAAGTGCCAAAATACGAACCACTGCATAATACGGACTGTCGGCGGTCGCATCACTGCGCTCAGTGAGCAAGGTCCGGTCTCCCAAGCGGTCATAAATTTGCTGGAACACATCACCCAGCCGATTCGCATCGGTAACATCATAATATTGCCCTCCGGTGACGGAGGCGATGTCTAGCAACAAATTGGAGCCGGATGTATCGTCCAGCGCCAGTCCAATAGTATTAACCGCGATGCCGCGCTCCACGTACTCGTTGAGTTCCGTAGCGGTATTGAACTGACTGAATCCGTCGGACAGCAGGATTACCATTGCTCCGCGGCCGGCTTTGTCGTCACTGTTAATAACATTCATAGCTTCTGTAAGTGCACCGCTGATATTCGTCCCGCCCTCCGTCGTCTGCAAACTGCTGATTACAGCCGATACTTTCTCACGGTTCGCTGAACTGGAGAGTGAAATCAACGGCTGAACAACCGAAGACTCGTCGCTGAAAGTTACTACAGCTACCTGATTATCTTCGTCCATCTGCCGCACCAGCGTATCCGCAGCCGCATAGCGGCTGTTGTCTGGATCACTCTGCATCATACTGCCGGAGTCATCGATGACCATTACGACATTTTTGATCGGCTTGATTCCGCCGAAGTTCAGTTCGTACACAAACTCTGTTAACACGCCTACCCCAAGCATCAGAACGAGCGTCAGCGGGAGCAGCTTCCAGGACAAGCCCAGATAACGCTGCTTCCAGGACAAGCCGTTCAGCCTTGGAGAGATCATCTCCGCAATCAGACAGCCAAGCCCAACCCCAAGCGCCACAATGGCAAAATAGATTCCGACAAGCACAATCGACGGCAGGTCATAGGGCCTGCGGCTAAGCAGCAGCTCACCGAGAACAAAGGCCACTCCACCGCCCAGCAGGCTGAAGAAGAACAGGAGCAGATTGATTTTTCGCTGCATCGTTATTCATCCTTTCCGGGAACACTTAAAATTTGATATTTATAATTACCGGAGCAGCCAGCCGGTCATGCTGTTGGCATTCTAATCCATGGCAAAAACGGCGGCGAAGGAACTCCCTTTGTTTATTGTAATGATACTCAATGAGCCTGGCTATGAAATTACAGTATTAGTAAGTGGAAACGGCTTCGCCGTCCTCAAAAGGACGGTATCCGTCTCAGCGAGAAATTTCATTCCGCGCGAATTGGGGATTCTCCCCGGTAGAGCCTATCCAAGCAATTAATTACAGCCACCGGTTCAGCTTCAGTAGTCTGAGCCAGCAATTACACTGACGGAGGGACCGCGGCAATCAGCAGACCGTCACGGCATCCGGGCCCCTCTCCAACCTCTACCTTCGCACACAGCCGTCCATTCTGTGCCTGTACCTTATCGCAACTCCGGGAGCTGCTCAGCTTCAACGCCATGGAGCCGGTAGCCGCTTGTGGCGTAGGTCTCATAGTAGACCTTGCCATTGCGGTAATAGAGCAGGTCCTCCAGATGGAAACCGCCCATCAGGTTCAGCTTCTCGACTCCGCTCCGGCGCTGCTCATGCACAAAGCCGAGCCGGTAGATGCGGGTCGTCTCGTCTGCACCGAAGGCGTAGCGCAGGAACTCGGATCCACTGTCGCCGAAGAAATATTTCTCCTCATGCCGGTGCTCCTGCGTATATTCGAACAGGCGGACATTGATGTTCGCCTCCTCTTCCAGGCTCCGGTACAGCCGCTTGAACAGCTCCTCCTTGGACACGATCTCGCGGTTCTCATAAGCCGCCGCGACATTGGCCCGCCTCAGCAGCTCTTCCTCAAAAGGCAGCGCGAACGGCTCTGCCGCCAGCAGTTCCCTACGGCAGATCTCAATCAGCCGTTCCGCGACTGCCGCTCCGCCTTGCTTGAGCAATTCCGAGAGGCTGCCTATAAAGCGCTCGCTGAAGAAAATGCCGGCACCACGGCGCGCTTCCATGTCCTTCATGACCTCTTCCGTGACGGTACGGTAATACTCCATAATGTTCCGGTCCACCGTCTCGTTGCTGCGGCCGATACTATTCAGCGCAAGACTGCGCAGCTCTTCCTCCAGCGCCTCCATCGTCTGCACCTTAGCCTTGCTCTCCAGGTGCAGCTGTTCCAGCGCGGCATCATATCGGAGGCAGAGCGCAAGCTCGCTCTCGAGACGCAGAATCTCATACTGTCCGCCATAGACCCGTTCAAATAAATAATGAATGAAATTGCGCACCGTCCGTTTGTCCAGCAGCGGCACCCGCTGGAACGGCTGGCGCTCCACGCTTTCCGCGTAGAGCCGCTCCAGCTCCTCCTGTGCGGAGGATAACGCCGAGCGCAGGCCGTTCATATGCTGGCGCAGCGCATGCAGCACACTGCCGCCGGCTTCGCCCTGCCCGGCGGTCCATTCCGCCAGCTGATAGAACGTCACTGGCGGAACAGCCGTCTCCTGGGCCGCCAGAACAGCGGCCCATTCACGGGCAGGATTTACGGCGGCTGTGCGCCCGGCGGATACCTCCGCAAAGTTGCGGCGGAAATAAGACTGCCCGCCGTCACCGAAGAGCAGGTCCTCCGCTTCGCGCAGCGAGAGCTGCTTCAGTTCGCTGAAGGACGGTCGTCCGTGGCTCATCAGCCCGGTCATTTCCGCAATTCCGGCTTCATCCGGCAGCAGTGCCGCCGCACGTTCACGCAAGGCCTCCGGGTTTAGCCCAAGCAGCGACTGCCGCTCACGCAGACTCCATGCAGCGCCGCCTCCGCGCAGTTCGTCCGCAAGATAGCGGAAAGCGTGGTACAGCACCGTCAGCGCAATCTGCTTATTGGGTCTGCGAACGGCGGAAAAGCCGGCGGACGCATACCCCTGCCTTCCCGTACTGCCCCTGATGCCGCTCTTAAAGGTCATATTGTTATAGCCGCCATGTCCGGTGGCATGGTCCGTGGAGGGTCGCACCCGGTTCTTCAGCAGGCTGATATGGGCGATAATCTCATAATTATCGTCCATGCCATGTGGGGACATCATCCCCCGCTCGTTCTTGTCAGAGAGCAGATAGACGAGATCGAACAAGGCGGAGGGGCCATGGGCGACCGGAATGGACAGCCCTTCTTCGGTTACAAGCAGCGGCGCTTTGAACGTATAATCCGTAAGCTGCATCCCGTCCAGCTCACGCAGAAAAGCCAGCCCTACCGAACTGGAATAACCGAAATTCTCCCCCTGCTCCCGCTCGTTGATCAGGGCGTAAAGATCGGTCTGCACCGACTTGAACGACTGCCCGAGCACTGCGCGGGCCAGCAGGGCAACTTCCGGCAGCAGCACATTAAGCGGGTCATCGACCCGCGTAATGATGGACAAATGGATGACGTCAAAGGAAGAATACAGCCGCCCATAATCCGCTATGCTGTTGCCGAGCTGCCGGAGGGTCCGGTTCATCCCAGCCAAATAACGGCTGTCTTCGTGAAATTCGCGGTAGATGTCATGGCGGACCGTGCGGGGATCGCGCCCCGCCGTTTCCGGCAGGGCCATGCTCATCACCCGTTCCCTTTCGCCTTCACCACCCTGCATTTGACTGTGGTCCTGTTCCTTGCCGCCTGCAGGCGCTGCATGCAGTGCCATTACGCCGCCGGCATTATCCCATTTCCGTTCGCAGCTGTCCAGCACCGGTCCGATGGCCGGTGATACCTTGTCGCCCAGGAACAGAAACAAGGCCGGGTAATGGATGCTGCTGCGTCCATCCCCTTTGCTGCGCTGCGCCTCTTCCTGCGCCGCATATTGCTGGGCATAACTTAATGCTTGTGCTTTAATCATAGGCTTACTTCAGCTTTCTGCGGATGCTGCCAAGCTTGCCGGTCAGGCTCTTGTAGAAGCTGTACATTTCATCGCCGTCTGCATGCTCCACCCGCTCATATTCCAGACTGTCACGCGCCTCCAGGAAGGAGACATACATGCCTTCCAGCTTGTAGAGCAGCGGGGTGACATCCTCCGCAGCGGTCATTTCACCGGCGCGGCGGGCCGCCTTGCGCAGCAGCAGACTGCGGCTCTTCTCATCCAGCGAGCGGAAATGGCGGTATACCGCATACTCCACATAGCTGCGTTCCTTCATTAAGTTGGCGAAGGGTTCCCAGGCATCTTCGTCCTCGTCACGGTCATAGACGTAAAGCGCGCCTTTTTTGGTGATCGTGTCGGTGTACAGGGCTTCGATGAACTGATCCAGCCATTTGTCTTCGTCGATATATTGATGCAGCAGTGCCTCAAGCTCAGCCGCCTTCGCGGTCAGCGCCTCGTACTTCGCCAGCTCTTCACGCACACGGGTAATCAGCTGCGGGGAACGGATCAGATTCTCCTGGGCCAGTTCTTTATTAATGCTGCCAAAAATATCCTTGATCCCTTCGCGCTCCAGCCCATTCTGGCGCAGCGCCTTCAGCTCATCGGTTGCCTTCTTCACTTCACCGAGATTCGGACGCGAGGAGTCAAGCTGCAGATCATAGCCGCTCAGGAATTTAGCCAAGTCGAACGGCTTGGTGAACACGACCGAAAACCGGCTGCTCGTATTTTCATCCAGCCCTTTTTCGATAACAACTCCGCTCTCCAGTGCTTTCGCGAAATCCGCGCGGACTCTGGCGTTGTAATCACGCACACGGGCGTTGACATAGGTATCGCCCCATGATTTTTCCGGAATCGGGGACGGCAGGTAGGTCCAGTTGTTCTTGTCAGTCATCACCAGGTGGCGGCCGATGCCTTCCTTGTCGAGAATGGTCCGCTCATAGTTCTCCTCGAACACCCGCAGCGGCGTATACACAAACAGCGGTACCCCATTGCGCGTATTCAGCCAGAAAATCCGGTTCTTCACCTGGCTTTCCTTGATCGTAAACTGCGATTTGCCCAGCGCATTATTCTGATAATTGCGGATTCCCTTCAGGATGCCCGGTGCCTTAACCGGCACAGATACGAATCCCCACGACGGGAAGTGCAGGCTGCCGGAGCTGTTGCTGAGATGGAAAATCGGCACGGCGTCCTCATCCAGGCGTCCGGCGATAATCCGCTCCACGAACTTATCCAGCGGCTCCTCGCGGCCGTATTTCATAACCAGGAAGTCCTCCATCGAACGGGTAATGAGATCGCCGAACTTATCGCTCAGGAATTCGGAGATGGAACGCACAATGTCGATCTCCTGCTCTTTGACCCAGCGGCCGGAATGCTTCAGCATTTCCCGCGTGAAGTCACGGATCAGGTCATCGCCGTCCTTCTGGTCCATTACCTTCGAGATCGTCGCCGAAATATCCGGCACATTGACGATATTCCAATAGTAAGTTTTGTTGCCTTTATGGTCGGCCTGCTCTTCACCGTTAATCAAAATATCGCCGTTTTTCTCAAAGATCGTGCTGAGCGCACTGAGAATCTCCGTAAACACGCCGTAAATCCGGTTGTTTTCTTCATTCAGAAGCTCAAACAGGTCCTCGTAGAATTCGATCATCTGCTCCGTGCGTTCCACATCGGCATGCAGCCAGTACTCGTTGATTTTGGCTTCGATATAGGCGTTTTTCTTCTTTTCCTTGGAGACAAAAGCGCTCCGCGCATCGCCCAGCTTCTCCTCCGCACTCTCCTGCGCCGTCTCGATATCGCGCGGAAGTCTCAGCAGGCTCTCGCGCAGCGCTTCGATATAGGACTGGATCAGCTTCAGAATACAGAAGCCCTTCTCGGTATAAAGCAGGCGAGAGACATAAAACGGTCCCTGCTCAGGATGAAGGAAGATACGCTCCAGCTCCTCACCGAAACGTCCGGTGATTTCGCCCGGCAGCTGCTTCTTGGCCTTGATATATTCTTCACGCGCCCGGGACAGGAAGTTCTGCTCCAGCTCCGTATCCATATCGACGACCTGGTTCTTGATCACATTGGCATGGCCCAGACGTTCACTGTTCTGGTAACCGGGCAGCGGCTCGGGTACGCGAGATTCAAAGGTTTTGATCATGGTGTCGAGGTCGATGCCCAGCTTGCGGGCCAGCTTCTCCACATCCTCCTGCCCCGGTGCCTGCTGGAACATCTTGTCCATCTTGTCAAACAGGCGGAAAGCCAGATAGGTGGTCATTTCCTCAATCGGCAGAACGGCGGAAGAGGCCCCGATGATGTTGTATTCATAGTTGGCCGGATAGGTCTTGTTCATCTGCGCAATGTTCGTGCGGATGTTGCTGATATAGTCGTGGATCGCAAATTCCTCACCCGACTGCTTTTCCTCGCTGGCCATAAAGTTCGTGATATTCTCCGCGGTTACATTCATGCAATAATCGTAGGCGTTCTCCAGCAGCTTGCCTTCGGTGTTAGTCGCCGAGATCAGATGGCACAGATTGAACGGAGGCAGCGGCGAATTGACCGTCAGTATATTGCCGTATTGCTGGCGGAACCGTTCACCCCGGCTGTCCACATTCATCCAGTAATCCAGCTCTTTGAGCGCCGCATACCCGTTCTTGCGGATATATTCGCGTGTATGCTCGCTGAGGCTCTTGTTTGCCAGGTTCACGTCCGGCGTGAACAGATATCCCAGTGTGTTCACCCGGTCAACACCGGCCGCGCCGTAGTCGCGTTCTATAATCCCGCGCACGATATAAGCAATATCAAGGAACGAGCCGCTTCCTGTTCCCCCGGACAGACCGGTGAGCAGGAATACCATCAGCTTCTTGCTGGTGCCGACGGACAGCGTCTTGATCTTCTTGTCGATGGCGCCCACAACCTGGTTGATCTTCGTAAACAGCAGCAGCCGTCCAGCCTGGCGTACTCCTGCGGCACCGTTCATTCCATCGGTAATGCTCAGCTCCGGTGACAGCCATTCTGTAATATACGGGTCGAGAATGCTGCGGTTCTGCAGCAGTCCGCCGATCTCCGCATTGGCCAGCAGCACAAATTCATTCTGCGGATCGAGGCCGATGCCTTTGTATTTTTTACCGCGGTCCTGCTCATTGGTCTCAAATGCCAAAAACTCCACATTGTCCGGCTTGTCGCGTTTCTTCTTGGAGAGCGGATCTTCCGGCAGCTTAAAACGGCGGTTGATCTGGTATTTCAAGCGCAGCAGGGCATCAATGCCCGTGCCGCCGAGGCCGATGATCAGGATCGGATTATCGATCGTGTCTACTCTGATTTTGTCGCTGACGATCCCTCCGCCAAGCGATACATCCAATTGCTGAATATGCTCTCTCACTACCGGTTTCATAGGTTTTCCCCCTAGTCAATTTGCAAAATTCCAGTTACAGGAACTCCCCATACCACTAACTTCTCAGCCTTATATTAAATACTCCAGCAAAATCGTCTTATCTACCGTCTGCAGCGCCACGGAAATACGGTCGCCGCTCTTCAATTCTAGTCCGCGCGAGGTATCGGCCACACGCCCCGATCTTTCCACGGATATGCCTTCCCCGCCGCGCAGCAGCAGGCGGTCATTCTTGCCCGGTGTGAAGACGAGCTTCTCGCTCTCCTTCAGCTCAGGTGCCAGCTGCAGCAATTGGTGAAGGCTGAATTTCCCCCGGAACGCCGACAGCTTCTTATACTGTGGATAGGTCTTCTCTCCGGTATTCCCGTCGAGTACCTCTACCACCATCTGCCCTACAAAACCTCGGGTCGAATTCTTGCGCAACAGCCAGAATGCAACAGCCGCAGCGAGCAGCAGCACGACGCCCCCAATGATTAAATACAGCGTCTTTGAGGGAGACTTCTCCAGAGCAGGTTCTTCCCCACCCGGCTTTGTTCCCGCTGCCGGTGTGTTTGTAGCAACCGTCCCCGTTTTGGCGTTGATCTTGAGCACGTCGCTCTCACGGTAGAAGCTGCTCTCCTCCGCCCGGACCTTCAGCTCATACTCATGGCTGTCCTTGAGTTCAAAGGTGCCTTTGAAGACCGCTGCGGAGTTATCCAGCGGAATCTCCTGCACATCGCCTGTATCCAGATCCGTGGCGAGCAGTACCGCCTTCATATCTTGATACAAATTACTGAGCGTTACCTGAGCACCATTGCTGAACAGGTGCGAGGAAATCTCAACTTTATCGCCCTTCTTGTAAGTTGCGGCGGAAGGCAGCGCATCGATCTTAAGCTCCAGATCATAGTTGAATACGAGATTGATATCGATCTTATCCTTCGGCACACCCTTCACCTGGAGCTTCCAATCCCCCTGCTCCGGTGAGATCAGCTTGATCAGGCTATAGCTGCTCGATTTGGACAGCAGGACATCGTCCGACGGGATAGCTATAGATTTTCCCGAAGGATCCGTCAGCTTCGCAGTAACCGGCTGGGAGGACATAATGGAGATATTCGCTTCCAGCACACTGCTGTTAGGAACATTGACCGTAACAACCTGATAGCTCCCGTTCGCCGTAATCGACTGTACAGGCACGACCTTCAGCTTCAAATGGCTGGCAAAAATTTCACTCAGGATCTGCGGCAGATCATCGGCCGAATCCGTTGTGAATGCCTTGCCGCCTGTCTTGTCAGACAGGCCTGCCAGAATTTCTTTATTCAGCTTGCCATCAGCATTGAGCCCTATAGTATAAACCGGGTATCCTTTCTGCTTGGCTGTTTCTATGGCTGCATCCAGTTCCTGATCCGACTGGCTCTGGGTCCGGCCGCTCGACTCATCCAGATCATTGTTGCCGTCAGCCAGCATGACGATCATTGGCTCATGACCCGGGTCGCTGCCGTTCTCCAGCACCTTGACGGCCTCTTCCATCCCTACGGCGATATCCGTATATGGTCCGCGGCTTAAACCGTCGATGAAATCCTTGAGGTCCTGCTTATCACCGGCAGAGCTGATTTGCAGCAGCGCCTTCTCCCGCTGCACCTTATCAGTGTAGGCTACGATACCAACCTTGTCGCCTTGGGCAGACAGCATATCTATAAACATTTTCATCGCTTCGTTCGCGATCTTGTTCTTGTCACTCTTATTCATGGAGTTGCTGACATCAATCAGCAGTACAGCGTCAATATGAGATGGCGCGGCAGATGTTGCAGCGCTGGCCTGCAATGACGCAAAGGGCGCAGCGGCCATGAACAGAATCAGCAGCAGTAAAGGTACAATACGCTGCAGCATCGTTGGGCTTGTTCTAGGGTGATGATGTGTACGAAGCATAAAGATGGCTCCTCTTGTGTTATATTCGGGTTATGCGGCAGGGTAACGGTATAGCTAAAATCTGTAAATAGTATGCCATTATGATATAATTAAACCTTGTAAACTTCAACTTTAGGACCGCAGGACCGGCAACCGGATGCATAGAATCGTCATTCTATCCGCCCCTCCGGACCGCTATGCTTCCAAGAAGAAAGGAAGAGTTCCATGATTTCATACGTCATTCTCGGGATTATGTTTCTATATGCCGTAATTCAGATCTCCTTGTATGCTTCACGCCAGCGCAAACCGCTTACCCGTGACGACATTGACGAGAAGCTGCTGGCCGCACTGAATGGAGGCGATCCTGCCCGTGAATAAGAAGAAACCCGTAACATTCCGGCCTTTCAAAGCTCCGCGTTATGCGCATGACAACCTGCGTGTCTGCCGCCATTGCGGCCGTTATACCGCACTGGGCGAAGAGCGCTGCGGCAAATGCGGACGTGCCGCCCTGACTCCGGTGGAGAAGCAGGCCACCTCCATCGCCGGACGGAAAATGCACACCCGCCTGCTGCTCATCCTGCTGCTCACCCTGGTCTCGGTCTATTTCGGCGAGAGCTTGCAGCAGATGGTGCTGTGCGCTGCCGGAGGAGTCGTTCTAGCCGGACTTCTATTCTATACGCAGCGGAAGGTAAGGCAGAACCAGAATCTTTATGCCCTCAATGAACTGCTGGGACGAAATATCATTAACATCAAGGAGGGCCTGGAAATCAACCGCCAGGAGGCTGTATCCGTACTGCGCGAGAATGATGTGCTGGCCTACGAGAAGCTGCGCGAAATTTCCATCCTGCTGCGCGGTGACCGGATTGCCCGCCAGCGTATTGCCCTGCTGCACGGCTTCCAGCTGCGTAAAGATATGTACCTGGAGCTTGAACAGCTGCTGCTAAAGGACTTTGAGCCGCTGCTCGCAGAATATATCGGCGAAATCGCCAAGGTCCGGCCTGACCTTATCAAAGACCGTACGCTGCGCTATGTGAAGAATTATGAAGCTCAGATTCTTGAAATGGATAAAGGTGCAGCCATCCTGGCCGGTGTCGCCGGAGCGGCTGTACGCCTGAAGCGTTATGCGCTGCTCTACTCCGGAATGATCGGAAGATACATACAGGATCTGCCCAAGGACCGTTTCCTGCGTTTATCCAGGCTGATCTCCGCCAGCCCCTACGAAGCCTGGAACGGCCTGGATCTTAAGGTCGCGGAAGTCCGTGAAGCCAAATACCGGTGGGACCCTGAATCTTGAGTAAAGTACTGCAATATTTAATAGTACTTTAAACAAGAAGAAGCGGCTGCACCGTCCAAAGTCAGGATGGTACCGGCTCCGCGAGAAAGGGGCTACTATAATATGACGTTTAAACAAGCCATATCCCTGCGGAATATATTGATCATTTTGTGTACATTCATCCTTGTTCTGCTTGGACAGAAGGCATTTAGAATCGAAGACAAGATTCAGGCCGTGAATGAAGGCGACCGGCTGTATGCCGCCGGCGATCTGATCGCCGCAGAGAACCAGTACCGCCTGGCAGCCGCGAATCCTTCTATCCTCTATAAGGAAGAAGAGGTTGCAGCGAAGCTCAAGGAGCTGGCTCCCATAACAGCGATTCGCAGCGGGCTCAAGACACTGGTATTAAAAGTGTCACAGCAGCTGGATACAAAGGATTTCACCGGATTCATGGAGAGTTATGCTGCTTTGCTTAGCCTAAAAACTGAGTATATGCAGCCGGGAGGGTCTTATGAATCCTATTATCGCCAGTTGTCGGCGGATTCAGGCCTTTCCGGCCAGTTCTCAGCCGGGTTCCAGCAGTTCAAGAGCCAGTTTCTTACCGAACTGGAGGCCAGTCAAAGCGGCAGCGGCAATGAAGACAGCGGGGACAGCTTCAAGTGGAATCTGCTGCGGATTCCCGATGCCTTTTATGGAGGGAGCGCAGCCAAGGAGAAGCTGCTGGCCGGGTCCTTCCAAACTCATGATACGGTTAAGCTCAAGGAGCTGGCGGCGGCCGGAAGCTTCGATGCTCTGCTGGATTCCGCCTTGTCCATGATGGATGCCTACAAGAGCCACACTTATAATGCCTCATGGGTACATGAGCAAGCTGAGGCCAGTGCAAAGAAGATGCTCGGCGGCGATCTGGACAGAGATTCCTATGCCGCCTTTACCGGGCATGCCGTAAGCTACCGCAAATATGCTGCCTCTGCCGGTATTGATTCATCCAAGGTGCTTACGTTAATAGACAGCAGCTTAGCGAAGCTGATGAAGAGCGCCGCACGTTTGGTCCGCGGCGGCCAATATGCTGAAGCGATCCAGCTGTACAGCGACCTCACCGGACTTCAGGACACTACAGAAGACATTGCCGCCGCCAGGATCGCCTGGAATGCTGCGGAGCCTGTCCGCCTGCTGCCGGGCGGTGAGGAGCAAGGTAAATATTCCCATGTTGTCTCCGTCACCGGAAGATACAGAGCCAAAGTCGCCGTAGCCGGAACAGACAGCAGCGGAGTCCTCTACTTTGCGGATATGAGCGAGGACGGGATTGTCTCGACAAGGACCGGTGAAGTCATCGCGGGCTTCGAGAATCTCCGCAGTCTTGCTTTTGATGATACGCTGTCAGCCCTCTCCGAAGTGCCTGTGGTCGTCGCCGAGAGCAGCCGTAAGGATGGGCGCACCTCTTTTACCGCCTATCTGATCAAGCCGGAGGGAATCTCCCAGCTCTTCTCGTTTGCCGGAAGCAGCTATACGCTGCAGCCTGATGATGATGCTATTTTCGTTGAAAATGCAGTTGTAGAAAATGGTGGAGACGGCCTGACCGCGGTATACCGATTAACAGAGGGCGTCTACCAGTTCTCCGAGATTCATCAGGAACAGGAGTATCCACTGATTTCTGCCGCCGAGCTGGAGCTTCATCTGTTTGAGAAGGTTTCTCTGAATTGCGACATCTATATTGATTCTTCAGGCAGATCATTAGCTAACTCCAATGGACGTCTTATTGTCCTTCAGGGAAATACCGGCTCCATAACGGGGCTAGCCCTGGTGAGCGGTCAGTTCCTGAACAGTTTCGAATACGTGGAGACTGATACAGGAATGCAATACTTGCCCGTGTTCGTGGCAGACTCCTTGGGAAGCATGAGCATAATCCTCCCTTAAGCTGCGAAAAATATTTCTATTAAAAAGACGTAAGAAAGTAACGGAGGATTGCCGTTAGTCTCTTACGTCTTCTTTTTCGGGGATTGTTCAAAAAATTCTATGATCGCCAAACAGATGCAGCCTTCTTACGGCGTGCTGCGCTCCCGCTTCCTACTTTTCTTTTCCGGTTCAGCAGACGTTTATAACGCTTCTGCGTATACAGAACATCGGCGGCCGACGTAATCGTTTCCTTAACCTCGCCGAGCACCTCTGTGGTCTCCTCTACGGATGCCTTTATCCGCTGCACCTCGGATTTCACGCGATCTGACCGCATTTTCGCCTCATCCATAGTCTCCTGAATATTGGCCTTGATCTCATCCACCGGCTCCTTTAAGCCATCCACCGAATGTTTGACACCATCCAGCGACTGCCTCAAGCCGTTGATACTTTCTTTAAGTTCTTTCAGCGGATTACCCAAACGTATCCCTCCTAATTTCCCTCTATATAAATTGAACTTATAATTCTTCTATTTTGGATTGGCGTGACTCCAGAGAATGTTTGGACTTCCGGCCGCTGTTAGGTTTGGATTTCCTGAATTTAACCGCGAATCGCGGTAGAAATCCAAACCTAAAGGCGGACGCTATCGCTCCTCCAGTTCCAAAATTCCCCTCCGCCACTTTTCCCTAAATACAATTCTCAAGTTCAATCTATATAAGTAATACTTACCCAGAACGGTTAAGGAGGATTCACCGCCTGCTGCTTATGAACTGAATAAAGGCTGAGTCACCATCTTTATGTATTTTAGCAAATCCGCTTTTGCCTGTTCATTATGCTCCCACACCCCAAGGTTCCAGCACATAAAACGAAGCCCCAGGTATCGGGAAGCTATGGAGAACAGCTCTGCATAACGTGGCTCTGGAATGTCTAAGCCGAAATTACCCAGATAGGTCCGGTAAGCACCGGCCTGCTGCAGGCTGCCGCACCGCATCGGAATGTCCATGAACAGTGAGCCATAGCGGGCTTCCTCCCAGTCAATAAAAAATACGTTCTCATTGTTATACACCAATACATTACCGGGATTAAGATCATTGTGGATCATCGTATGAGTACTTGCATCATTGATCACAGCAGACATCTCCTCAACGATACCATCGGCGGCTTCCTCTATTCCGGAGATGATATCCAACCCAAACGTCCTCTCAAATGCCGGATTGTCCTTAGCGATATTCCACGAATATCTCCATTGTTCATTGATTATTTCTGCAATATAGGCCTCATCAACCATAGGCAGCCACGGCAAATCTTCCCTGCATCCCATATTGGCCCGATGAATATAGGCCAGCGCTAACATTTCTCTGTCCTGAATTGGTGTAATATCCAGCCTGGCGTAATCCGTATCAACGTCCACGTCCTGAATAACCAGCAAACTGCGGCCCTCGTTCAGCGGATGGTTCGACAAGCTGTACGGCACATTCGCCGCCTGTGAATATAATCTGGACAGTGCCGACCGCTCAATAAAGGTGGCTTGCTTGGAATACAGGTAGATGCCCGGTACCTCAAGAGAGATAGTTGTTGTTGTTCCAGTGGGATCGGTTTCATTTTCAGCTGTTATTTTCCAATTTATTTTATGCCGCGACAATCCAACTGCTTGTGATCCCGCGCCTACAGGAATATTCTCAATACCCAGTACTTGAATATCCGGGGAAATGAAGCAGTATATTGTATCTTTTATCAGTTCGGTCAATTTGCTGTTATCTGTGCTCATAGGTCATCTTCCTTTACAACGTATACAATAGCGATAATCATGAACAAAAGCTCTTTCTAGCGGCGGTAGGTATGCTCGGCAAAACAGGCGGTTTCAGCGAAGTAATTTCGCTCATAGAGTCTCTTGGCTCCGGCATTACTTCCGGCCACCCGCAAAAAAATATTCCCGTCACCCTGCTCTCTCATACGGTTGATGCAGTGATTCAGAATAATTCCGCCATACCCGCGGTTCTGGTACTCCGGCGCTACAACAATATCGCGAATATATTCCCCTTCCGTAATATAAGCACCCACTAAAGAGTCTCGTATCCAAAACGAACGGACCCGGGACTCCGCTTCGTAACCGGCAAGAGTCACCAAAAAGGCTTCCGGCTCCCGCCGGTACTGGTCCGTGTCCCAACCGTTATCTCTATTCAACTGCTCATACGCCCCATCAAACAAGGCAATGAAGGAATCCAGCATCTCCGGCGTAAATCCCCGTTCCTGCAATAAAGAAGCGGGCTCCGCTTCAACCGGATGGTTCCCGGCATACCTAAGCTGATAACCTTCGATGTCAGGTGAAAACCCCAGCCCTCTCACGAACTGAACGA
This sequence comes from Paenibacillus sp. FSL L8-0340, assembly GCF_038593145.1. NCBI lineage: Bacteria > Bacillati > Bacillota > Bacilli > Caryophanales > Paenibacillaceae > Paenibacillus > Paenibacillus sp. FSL L8-0340. The sequence continues at coordinate 1,044,245 of NZ_CP151967.1, read as the reverse complement.
TCTCCGTATTTCTCCCGTATACATTAAAGCAGATCTCCCTCTCTTCGCTTGCCTGTAAATAGGGATTAATCTTGCTCTCCATCACTTCCAATAATACATCGGGCTGACTGCACTGCCTGAACACTGCGTAGGCAATGACGCAATCTGCTCCCTCCACCAGACAGAAGACACCTTGATTGGGACCTGATTCCCCATAGTACATAACAGACACAGCCCCATCGGCAAAAGCAGCCCTGACATAACCTTCCGCTCCCGTCGAAATCATTGAAATCAGCTGCAGTATCTTGCTCCATTCCGCCTTATCCATCTTCCTTCGCCCTCACAATCTGTTGTCGTTACGAATCCCTGTCACTTTCTGAGCATTGTCCGGTACACAAATTTGGGTAACGCGGACTGCCTGCGCCAGCGGGATTTCTGTCCTTTGGCAACGGGAGCGAACAACAACCGGTGCGCCCATTCCAGGTTTAGCTTCTTCCAGATCACCGGTGCCGGCTTCACTTTTCCCGAGATTACATCCAGGCTGCCGCCAACTCCAAAAACAAGCTTAACGCCAGTCAGCTCCTGCTTATGCTTATACAGCCATTTATCCGAATACGGCGCGCCCATGGCAAGAATGAGAACATCCGGCTTGCTGCGCTGAATGTCTGCAAGTATCCCCTGCTCCTCTGCTGCATTAAAAAATCCATGATGCCTGCCGGCAATCTTCACCTGCGGATAGGTGGTGTTAATCTTCTCTACCGCCTGTCTGCTGGTGATTTCATCGGTTCCCAGGAAATAAAAGCTCCAGACCAGCTCATTGCCCTTCTTCAGCATCCTGAGCAGCAGGTCATATTCCGTGGAACACCTAGAATCGAAACGATATCGTTCATAAATCACTTTCCCTCCCAGTCCTCCAGCACATTCCAGCCCATCGCAGGTTCTCCATGGAAGGAGTGCATCGAGCCTACATAAACATGGTTGTTATGAATCCCTGTCTCCAGGTAATGCCGCATCACTTCTTGCGTTGAGGCGGTTACATGCCGTTCAGCAATTGTACGGCGATCCACCCACAAGAGCCGGCCCTCTTCACTTTCAATTAATCGGCTATCTGCCCGGACGTTTCCGGTGTATATGTACTGTATCCGAATTTCTTTATCATCCTTGATTCTATGAATAATGTATCTGAGGTCCAGGCTGTCCATCAACTGTTCTGTCAATCCTGTTTCTTCCTCAATCTCCCGTAAGCAGGCCTGCCTTGGATCATTGATTTCATGGGCGTCCATATGCCCGCCGACGGGAACTAGATAACCGGGTAGAAAAGAGCTGCCAGACCGCTTTTGCAGAAGCAGCACCTCCTGTTTATCATTAAATAAGAAAGCTACTGCCATTGGTCTAAGCCGCACCATCATCTCTCCCCTAAATAAGTACTTCTGGGCTTCATGTTCATCCTCATATAGGCACATGCAATATATTTCTTCCGACACCAAGCCCTCTGAACTCTTCGCACAGACTGTACGGCCTTCCTGTAGAGACCACGACCTTTATTCCTTTTGCAGTCAGCGTTCCAAGCGCTTCTTTGGTGCTGGACGGCATACCTCCGTCAACATCACTTAAGAGCGTGCCATCCACATCAAAAAACACTATTTTGTACATCCTCCAGAACCACTCCCTGATTCATGCGTTATTTGAAGAGTATCCTCGCACTCCATATATTTACATACTCATTCTCACCATACCAGCAACTTGGACTTCAAATCAATGGAGAATGTATCTATAGTGATTTCAGATTAAAAGATAACGCTCGAACGCAACACAAAAGACACCCTAAGGGTGCCTTGTTTGCAGGAAATGCCACCTGCACAGAGGAATAAGAATAAGAGAAAAAAATTGGAGGTAATTGCTCTTGAATATTGAAGTTCTCGATAAAGGTTATGTCCGGCTGGTGAATCATATGGGTTCCGATCTCACCGTTGTTAATGCGGCGCGGGTATCCTATGCCAAACAGTCGGATGCACTCACGGAAAAAGATCTGCGGCTCATTCAATTTCTGGCCAGAGAAGGACATACTTCCCCCTTCCGCCATGCCGTGATCCAATATGAAATCTACGCTCCGCTTATGGTCGCCAGACAGTGGTGGAAATACGTCATTGGTTCGGCCCATTATGAAGGAACCGGTGACAGCCTGGAGGCCTGGAATGAATCAAGCCGCAGGTATATTACGGAAGAACCCGCCTTTTATACCCCTGCTGCCGGGCAATGGCGAAGCGCACCCGCGAACTCCAAACAAGGCAGCGGCGATATCGTAGCCTGGGAGCTTGGAGAGAAATATACCCGGGAGCTCATGAACTATGTGGAGTTGGGGATTCAGAAATATGAGGCTGCGCTGGCAGACGGAATCTGCGCGGAACAGGCAAGGCTGTTTCTGCCTGCCTATGGACTCTATGTCCGCTGGTATTGGACGGCTTCGCTGCAATCCGTAGCGCATTTCCTGAATCAGCGGCTGGAGCATGACGCCCAGAAGGAAATACAGGACTATGCCAAAGCTGTACTTGAGATTGTGAAAGCATTATTCCCGGTGACGATTGACGAGCTGCTGTCCAAGTAACTATTCCTTATCGTGAATGCGAAACGACTGCAAATAATTGTGGATATCCTCCTGAGACGTCTCAAGCAGGCCTGCAAGCATGCTTTGAATGGAGCGCATTGCGGCAATTCTTTCATCTATTTCCAGTATTTTATTGCGGACCCGTTCCTTCAGCGTCTCGGCATCCATCTTTTGACCGAGCATTCCCAGCACTTCACGGATTTCTTTCAGCGAATACCCCATGGATTTGGCATTCCTGATGAACTTGATCTTCACCAGATAATCCTCCGTATACATCCGGTAACCATTTGCTACCCGCCCGGGGACAGGCAGGATACCACTATCCTCGTAATAGCGAATGGTTGCCATGCTTACCCCGGATAATTTCGCCAGCTCTCCGCGTGTCATGCCCTCCATGACTGCTCCCCCCTGCCTTCTCAGTTTTATCTGCTAATTACATTCTCTTTACGGGTACTCTTGATCAAAATTCAGCCGGCGGTCTCTTTTCATAAAGAGAATTCCTGCTGCGGCTTCCAGAACCACAACGATTGCGGATAAAGCATAAACCTTGAAGTATACGTCACGGTCAAGGTGCCAGCGATATGAAGTTTATGCACGCAGCTCAATCATGGGTTCTTACAGGAGTGATCAGGAACAGCGCGGGCGAAAGCGGGTCTGAAGTCAGGATGACCACCGGACTTTCTTTCCCTGTGTATCTTACTCTGAGGTTCCCGCTATCCAGGCAGCGCAGGATATCCAGCAAGAACCTGCCGTTCAGCGCAATGGTGAAGTCATCCCCCTCCATGTTTTCCAGGCTAATTTCGTCCCGGACCTCTCCTATGTCAGCCGTACCGGATAATAAAACCAGCTTGCCGGAAGCCGCTGTAAGCCGAATGATGTTTCCGCCTGCCAGTATGGACACCCTTTCAACCGCTTGCAGGAAACCATAGGGGCCAATGAGCAGTTCGGATTTGCAGGATTGTGGAATCACATTTTTTACGGCTGAGGGGAAGACCCCCTCAATGAGGACGGACTGTACATGCAGCTCTTTTGCCGTGAAGCTGATTTGATGTCGGCTCACTGCAATTTCCGTTGCAGCATTGTCTTCGCTAAGCATCTTTACGATTTCATTTATATTTTTAGCAGGCACAATAACATTCGTTCCGTTGCTTATGTTATACCCGGTATGCAGCGTTCGGGAAGCAAAACGGATTCCGTCCGTTGCCATCAGGTTGAGATATTCCCCGGTAAATTCAAAAGAAACTCCCGTCAGTACCGGTCTGGAATCGGATGTGGAGGCAGCCACGCACACCTGTCTTATCGCCGATCGCAATACGTCATTCTGGATTTGAAACTTACACGCAGGCTCAGCATCAGTGGAAAGGGAATGTACAGGCGGGAATTCCGCAGGGTCCAAACCGCATAACCGGACATGCGAATCGCCTGAAGTGATGCTTAGAATAAAAGGTTCTTCGCTCTCAAAAGCTATCCACCCGGCATGAAGCCTGCGGATGATCTCAATTAAATAACGGGCCGGCACCACAATTCCGCCGGTTCTTTGCACATTCATCGAGTCCTTATCCTCGGGAACCCTGTACTGGATGGTCATACTTGTATTGCTTGCCGTGAACACCAGAGCCTTCTCATAAGCCTGAATATGTAATCCTGACAGAATTGGATTTGGGCTATTCGCAACAACAGCCTTAAGGACATGCTGCAGAGCATGAAGCAGTGATTCCTTTGTCACATTGACCAGCATTGCCCTCACCTGTCCCTTGTAGTGAATGATTATGAATAATAAGCAGTAATAATATTCCGGATCATTTCCGAGCGGGATAATGCTGTAGCTGTACAATCTGCTTCAAGCTTGTTCCACAGCTCCTCCGGCAACGTCAGGGATACCTTTTTGGTGACCCCGATGCCTTTCCTGCCCGCACCCTCCCGGAGACCGCCTCTTCCAGACAAGAAACCGAGTTGACCGTCTTTGTTGGAGACACCAATTTTGATCGCATTATCGCTCATAGTATTTCACCTTTCCAATTGATTATAGGAACCTTTTTCATAATCTTGGTAATATAATTCTAGCATACAGACCACTGCCTGGCAATGTATGGAATAATCTATTCCTTTTAACTTACCATGTTGGCTTTTACCCAATAGCCGCTGTTCCCAGCTGGCACTTCCGTGGTATAATTTAGTAAATTTCCGAATTCAAGGGCACTGCTTTCCGGAAGCATCCGGAGACAACCCCGCAGCTTATGCGGGGTTATTTTTGTATAAAGGTGGAATTATCTATGACTGAGCTGCAGGAAACAAGAGCCATTTTAACAAAGGAAGACCTGATCCATCAGTTTAAAGGCTGCGGAGTGGCAAAAGGGCAAACCCTGTTTGTTCATGCCTCGCTAAGCAAGCTGGGTTTCGTCGTGGGAGGTGCGGAGACCTTAATCCGGGCATTGCTGGAGATAGTGGGGGAAGATGGCACTTTGGTCATGCCTTCGCAAACTTGGAAAAACCTCGATCCTTCAACAGGCGTCCACTGGCAGGAACCGGCAGAATGGTGGCCCGTGATACGGGAGCATTGGCCTGCCTATGATAAAGAGGTTACTCCGGCCATCGGCATGGGTGCCGCGGCTGAAATGCTCCGCAAATGGCCGGGAGCCCAAAGATCGGATCACCCCGCCCGCTCCATAGCAGCAGTAGGCAGACATGCAGCCTATATTACGGCGGACCATGATTTGAGCAATATTTTTGGTACCGGATCGCCACTGGACAAAATTTATCAGCTAAATGGTTATGTCCTTTTGGTTGGCGTCGGCCACGACAGGAATACATCCCTGCATCTGGCCGAAGCCCGGGCTGATTTCCCCGGTAAGCACATGGTAGACGAGAGCAGCGCAGTTCTGGTGGACGGCAGGCGGGAGTGGCTCACTTATTCGACCCAGGCGGTGGATGACAGTGATTTTGTCACGTTAGGGAATGAATATGAGCAGGAAATCAATCTCAAGATTCATCACATCGGCAATGCCGAAATCCGGTTGCTAGAACAAAGACCTCTGGTCGACTGGGCCACAGACTGGATGGGGAAATTCAGAGCTTAAACAGACAGGATTCCGATGAACGGGGCGGTAGTATGACGATTCAGTCCATATTTATAATGGTGCTAAATTTGACTTATTGTGTAATCATCCCGTGGTTTCTCTACTATGCTATAGACAATACAAGGCCAACCGGTCGGCAGCCGGGCAAATTCGCATCTATGATCCAGCCAGACTTAATCCACATAAATTATTGCGTGTGGTCACTCTGCTGTACGCGAGCGCAGTTGTGGTTCTGTGGCTGTTGTACATGTTCAAGGTCAGCAATGTGATCGAGGATCACTGGTTCTCCTATGTTTTTATGCTGGTTCTTCCTGTTGTCGCCAACCATGACCGAGTGCTTATGTACATCGGAGAATATGGTATCTCCCAAGAGGGGGACGTGATCCCTTGGGAAATGATCAGCTATTACGAATTCGGCAAATTGAATACGTTCACAAATCGTTTGTTGCTGGAGATACATACAAAGGATAATGTGATACGCGGATTACTTCCATCTGAATCCCAAGAAGAAACAAGGCAGTTTTTGGAGGAAAATAAAGTTCAATCAAAGCCGGCATAGTTAAGACATGCCGCCCCATAAAGGCAGGAGCCCTCTCATCCTGAGAAGGCTCCTTGAGGTCTGTACTCAAATCCTGAAAAAAAATCATTAACACTGAGTCCGGTTCCGCGATCCCTCCGCGCGGTAGAAACGTGCTAATGCTAACTTAGGTAATCCCTTATAAATTGATTAATGCGGTCAGCATATTCATCCCATAAATAATCCTGATTCTCAATAATTAATTTCGGGATGTCCCAAGAGTCAACAATTGCTCTTACAAACGCCTGGCTCCCGCCCCACAACTCAGCGGCTTGCTTAAAATCATCATCCGTATGCAGAGCCACCGGCCCCCATTGGTTCCCGCGCACACTGCAAATAAACCGCCATTGCCCTTCAACATTCACTTGGTAAAAGTAGATGAGCAGCGGTTGCAGTGGTGATATTATCTCCTGCAGTTCCGACGAGAAATTGAGCAATTTATCATGATTCATGCCCATATGATACGCGCAGTTAACGGCATCCTGAAACAATACACTTTCAATAATCGTGATATCTTGCGTACTGGCCAGCCTTTCCTGAACAAAAGCCCTGAACAGGGCTTGCAGCCCTTCTATGAATAGATCTGCCTGTGCATCATCCTCAAAGGAGCTGAATTTGTAGCCCTGTATGAACAAAGGATGGTTGTCTTCAAGCTCCAGAATACACCGGTTAGATACATTCCACGCAGACAATTGATTCGAAAGCATCGTCGCGCAGGTCGTTTTCCCGGAACCCGGCATGCCATCAATAATAATAAGTTTTTTGTTGTTCAATTTCATTTCGTATTCTCTCCTCTGTTCCAAATGTCCACAATGGGAATGGATTGTTCAATCCTCTGTTTACTCTCCGCGATCCAGTCCTTAAGCCACTGATTATTTAAGCTGCTGAAGGATTCATCCCCGTCGTAATTGCGGAAAACACCGATATATACGATCAATTCTCTCAGCATTAGAAATAGCGGGATTTGGGCTATCCAATAGAAAGGGTGATTTCCCCATGTTCATCCACCATAAAGTTTCCGGTATGAATGTCCCCATGAATAAGTCCGTATGAATTGGGGTCTTTGGACAAGCCGCGAAGGGTCTCCAGTAATTTGAAGCCGCTCTCCCGCACGCCTGCCTGGGATGAAGGAATCAGGTCTATATTTTGCAGGAACCAATTCCTGCTCCAATCCTGTCTTTGGTTCTGAGGATCTTGTGGCTGATAGTTTTTGGACAAGGCATGCAGTTTGCCAGTCAGTTGCCCCAGTTTTTCATACAGCAGAGGATTTTGAAGACATTCCGGGTAGCTGATTGTTCTGCCACGGGCTTTTTCGAAGCAAACGCAGCTATAAGATCCATCTCTTTGCTCAATAACTTCCACTAATTCACCGTTCCTGGACAATAGGGGTGCAGAGACAGAAACCCCTTCATTCGCCAGAAACAAAATCCAGTCCAGCTCCCCGAGGATCAGGTTCTTAGAACGGTTAGAGCTTGGAGTGATTCTCAATATGCGGTCATGGCTATCCTGCTGGGCCTCATAAACCATATTCTGGCTGCCTCCAAGGTAACGGAGCTGGCCGCTGCTCATACTGTAACGACTGGCTGCGATTTCAAGCATTTGATGGGTAAAGGAACCTTTCGTTCTCATACGAGTGTACCTCCATAGAAATAGAAATCAGATGAGACGGAGGTATAAGGGCAAACCAAACAGCCCAAACCACAGACGGGCAAAATCCGCCGTCCGGTGCTTGGGCATCTGCATATAACAAGGCAAAGCTGTCCCCTGCCGCTAAATCCGGGCATAAAAAGGCCTCCATCTCACCAGTTGATTGAAAAACGGCAAATCAAATAAATCCTCGGCTGCAGGATTCATCAAAAAATTGATAGGCGTCTTCTTATCTCAACTTGATGAAACGAAAACCTCGTGACATACATAAGCCTCTTTTCGAATTGCTGTATTTCAGTCTATCGTATCCAGATGCTGGATATCTGTCAACAAGCAGAAGAGACCTTCCCCTGCAAAGGATAGCCTCATCTGCTCTACCTTTTCATCAGCTTAACTGCTCACCAGTTATTTCCCGTTCCTGAAACGGTTAAGCTTGTGGAAGTATTCATGAACTTACCTGAAGGCGCTCCGGTAACCCTATTGTTATTGAAAACCGAGCTGCCGCGCCATAGTTTGTGATGGATACATAATTCGCTGGCTTACTGAGTGCAGCAGGAACCTATTCCGTTTCAAGCAACTCCACGGTTGCATTCGCTGTGGAGCTAAAATAAATAGCTGGACACATTTCCATCCACTGCATGGGCAGCCGGGAACACGGGGAATGTAAGCGGGCAGTAATATAATAATTCCTTTTCCCCATATTATCCGGATCTCTTAAGGGTGCTATCCGGACGTACCATCGAATTTTGCGAGGAGCAGCATGATTGGCTTATGAGGTGGCGGGAGCAGTGTATGGAGAAGCAGCGCTGATAGCAGGGAGCCCTATTCATGTGCTGAAACGTATTCGGGCTGCTAAAGTTATATCCTTTTGTTCTGGAAACTAAGGCGGAATACCTGTTTTTACTTGATAAGGTGGTAATTCCTGACCATTGATTTTAGAATCGATCATTGTCACAATTAGATTCCTAAGATAGCGGCTGAACAAAATGGTTGGGAGGCACAGTAATGACGCAAGGGAATATTCGCCCGGAACAGGCTGGAGAGACTGCGAAGGAGGCCCGCGGTTCGGCAAGGGAACTGGCTGAACATCTGATTAGGCTGTCTGGAGGATTCGGCAATGTATTAGAAGCCATCCACTGTACAACCCGGCTGCGCCTTAGACTGCGGGACAGTTCCCTAGTGGACGAAGCCGGCCTTTCCGGCATGCAGGAGGTTCAGGGCGTGTTCTTTCGAGCCGAACAGCTGCAAATTATACTGGGCTCGGCCAACGTCTTCAAGGTGCACCGCCAGGTTGTCCGCATCCTTCAAGACGGCGGGCCAACACAGCAGGAAGAGGTTCAGTCTGCCGGACCCTCTGAATCCATAAGCCCGGATAGCACTTCCGGGTCCAAGCGGGCTCTACTTCCTTGTGCGTTCAGACAGATTGTCGATGCGGTAAGCTTTTTTTCCGATATCGTCGTGCCCATGATTCCACTCTTTGTCGGGGTCGGCCTGCTGCTGGGCCTGCTTAGTATGATGGAAGCCTTCGGCTGGGCGCAGCCGGAGAGTGTCCCGTTCCGAACCCTGTCATTATTGACAGGTTCGGCATTTCAGATTTTGGCTGTGATGTTCGGTTATCACACGGCCAAGCGGTTTGGAGGCACCCCTGCGCTCGGTGCTGCAATCGGCGTTGTCATGACCCGTCCTGATCTATTGCAGGTCACCGGATTCGGAGGAGCACCGATACGTTCCGGGAATTTATTATTAACGCCGCAGTTCGGGTATCCAGGAGCCGTAATTCCTACGATTCTTGCGGTATTGCTAATGAGTCTAATTGAGAAGTGGCTGCGCCGGCTCCTTCCGCCATCGACTGCAGTTATGCTGATCCCCTTTTTAAGCCTTGCCGCCGGGGGCAGCATTGCGATTCTGGTCATTGGTCCACTCACCTACGAACTGAGCAGCTCTCTTAGCAGCTTGCTGGAAGTGGTGTTCAGATACGGCAGTTCGTTGTTCGGTCTGCTGCTTGGCGGAATCTACAGTTCTGTTGTCGTGAGCGGTCTGCATCATGGCATTCAGGCAATTGAAATCGGATTGATCACCAATCCGGAGGTCGGCGTCAATTTCCTGCTTCCCATCTGGTCTATGGCGAATATCGGCCAAGCTGCGGCCGGACTGGCCGTGTATGCCAGAACCCGTGACAAAGCATTGAAAAAAATAGCCCTGCCCGCGTCAATCACCGCCTTTCTCGGCATCACCGAACCGGTCACCTTCGGCGTCAACCTGAAGCTTGGCCGCCCTTTCCTGGGCGCTGCTTTGGGAGGTGCCGCCGGAGGGGCTTATGTAGCTTATTATCAGGTCGCAGCTGATTCGTTCGGCTTAACCGGGATTCCAATGATCGCCTTTACCGTCCAGCTCGGGCAGCTGAATCTTATCCATTATTTGATTGGTTTTCTACTGGCAGCAATAACAGCCTTTACAGCCACCTGGATTCTTGGGGTTGACAAGCGACTTCTTAAGGAACAAACAAGCATAGGAGAATAACATGAAAATCAAAAAAATTCTGAACAACAACGCGGTTGTGGTAAACGACCTTGGAGCGGAAAAGATTGTCATGGGTTCCGGTATTGCTTTTCAAAAAGGGAAAAACGATATTATAGATCCGTCCCTTATTGAAAAAGTGTTCATTATGGATGACCCGGATCAATACGGCCATTTGCAGGAAATGCTGCGGACACTGCCTGAAGAAGAGATTACCGCGTCCGAACAAATTATTTCGTATGCTGAACGTGAACTGGAAGTGACGTTTAATGAGCATATTCATATTGCACTGACAGATCACCTCTCCTTCGCTTTGGAGCGGATCGCGAAAGGAACGATGATCCAGAATACGCTGCTGGATGAAATCCGCATTTTATATCCGAGAGAGTTCCAGATTGGACAACAGGCTAAAAACATTATCCATGAAACCCTGCAGGTCGAAATTCCCGAGGACGAGGTCGGATACATCGCCATGCATATCCATACTGCCTGGAAAAACGCCGGAGCTCACGGAACAGATGCCGAAATGGCGGCAATGATCCGTGATATTGCTGAAGGTGTGGAACAGGCTGCCCGCGTTACGCTTAAGCGAGGCTCCGCCAATTACGAGCGTCTGGTGACACAGCTTGAGAACATTCTGAAATCCGATGAAACCGGCAAGCTTCTCAATGAGTTGAACCCTGAAATTGTACGAATTGCCAAAGAACGTTACGCCCGGGCCTACTTGCAGGCCAGGGAGGTTGGCGATCAGGTTGAAGAAGATTACGGGTATACTTTCATCGACAGCCAGCTGGTATTTATCGCCATGGAAATTGATCGGATCTGTACACGGTCGACGAATGGTAATATATCGAAATCAAATAATATAGGACTTTAGACTCTTGATATCGAAACAATATCAAATACCCCTAGTATTATCCTCGAAAAAATAGGAGTTTCAGTCTATAGCCATTTTCCGTTATAAAATTATAGAATTAACGCGACAACAAAATATGTCGGGATTGTTACTGTTAAGCAGGCAAGACCTAAAAATCCGTTTGGGAATCGATGCGTTTTACGTATCCCCAATGGTATTTTTAGGTCTTTTTTTCTGTTTAAAAACAACAAAAATTCGCAACCAAAAGGAGACCGGGAGAATGAATATCAAAAAGATGGTAAGACAAGCAACAGCAGTAACCTTTACAGCAGCTTTACTTACAGGTGGCGGGGCTTCAGCTTTGGCCAAAGAAGATAACAGCAAGAATTACAAAGAAGACTTTGGTTTTTCCCACATTACCCGCGCTGACATGATGAAAATACCGGAGCAACAAAAAAGCGAGAATTTTCAAATCCCTTCGTTTGATGCTTCCACCATCAAAAACATTCCTACTGCAAAAATAGTGGATGAGTCTGGCAATGCCCTTGATCTGGATGTTTGGGACAGCTGGCCGCTTCAGAACGCAGACGGAACCGTTGCCGAATATAATGGCTATCATATCGTGTTCGCTTTAGCGGGAGATCCTGAAAAAGGATGGGACACCTTTGTATACATGTTCTATCAAAAAGTAGGCGACACCTCGATTGATAGCTGGAAAAATGCCGGCAGAGTATTTAAAAATAGTGATAAATACGTTTCAAACGATCCGATTCTAAATAACCAAGCCGAAGAATGGTCCGGTTCAGCAACCTTGACCAAGGAAGGCAAAGTCCGCTTGTTCTATACCAACCGCCAAGGCTGGGATCCGGCGAATAACTTTTTCGGCAAGCAAACCTTGACGACTGCTCAAGTGAATGTGTCTAAGCCCGATGCGGATACGCTGAAAGTGGATGGCGTGGAAGATCTCAAATCAATCTTTGACGGAGACAGCAAGTTCTATCAAAATGTGGATCAAGCATTCGGTGAAGGTAACTATGACGATAACCACACGTTAAGAGACCCACACTATGTGGAAGATAACGGTCATAAATATCTTGTTTTTGAAGCCAATACCGGAACGGAAACGGGTTATCAGGGAGAACAATCGCTAGACATCAGAACTTATTATGGAGGCAACAAACCCTTCTTCGAAGCTGAAAAAAATAAATTGTTGTCCAGTCCTAAGAAATCTCTTGCGACCTTAGCGAACGGCGCACTGGGTATTATTGAGTTGAATGATGATTACTCGCTCAAAAAAGTGATGAAGCCGCTGATTGCCTCCAATACCGTAACGGATGAAATTGAACGCGCGAACGTATTTGAAATGAATAACAAATGGTATTTGTTCACCGATTCCAGAGGCTCCAAAATGACCATTGATGGAATCGGCGCTAATGATGTATATATGCTCGGTTATGTAGCAGATTCATTGACGGGTCCTTACCAACCGTTGAACAAAAGCGGGCTTGTGCTGCATATGGACCTTGATCCTAGTGATGTTACCTGGACTTACTCTCACTTCGCGATCCCGCAAGCGAAAGGAAATAACGTGGTAATCACAAGCTATATGACTAACAGAGGTTTGTATGAGGACCAGCAGTCCACTTTCGCCCCAAGCTTCCTGTTGAACATTAAAGGCTCGAAGACCTCAGTAGTTAAAGACAGCGTTCTGGAACAAGGACAATTAACGGTTAACTAAGAGGTATCCATTTGAGCAGCCATAAGCGGACGTTTACCCGACAGCTCGTTATAGGGATCATTGGTTTAAGCTTTGTGATCACTCTGGGATTAGCGGGTTATTATTGGGCAAAAAGCAATCCGCTGAAGCAAGACGAGGATTCTGATCCAAAACCAGCCTTACGGGCCAGCTATCATTTCACAACGCCAGACAAGTGGAAAAACGACCCGCAAAGGCCCATTTATTACGATGGAGCCTACCATTACTATTATTTGTATAACGGTGATTATCCGAGTGGGAATGGCACGGAATGGCGGCATGCCACATCCACAGATCTGGTGTATTGGAAGGACGAAGGCATCGCCATTCCCAAATATAGTAATCCGAATGGCGATGTCTGGTCAGGTTCGGTTGTTGTGGACGAGGCAGGAACCTCAGGTTTCGGAAAAGGCGCACTTGTCGCGATTGTGACACAACCCTCCGCCGAAGGGGGAGAACAAGAGCAGTATTTATGGTATAGCACCGACCGGGGAAAATCATTTAAGGCTTACAGCAACACTCCTGTTCTGCCGAATCCGGGGACTGCTGATTTTAGAGACCCGAAAATCATGTGGAATGAGCATTCCCGCAAATGGATCATGACTTTGGCAGAAGGTACAAAAATAGGTTTTTACGAGTCTCCCAACTTAATAGACTGGCACTATACAAGCGGTTTTGTAACGGAGAATATCGGGCTTGTGGAATGTCCCGATCTCTACGTAATGCTTGCGGACGACGGGACCTCTAAATGGGTGCTTGGGGCCAGCGCCAACGGGAAATCATCAGGGAAGCCGAACACCTACGCTTACTGGACAGGAGCTTTTGACGGAAAGACATTTGTCCCTGATCGGCAGGAACCGCAGTGGCTGGACTATGGCTTTGATTGGTATGGCGCTGTAACCTTTGAAGACGGGACTAACAGCGGTCCCCCTGCTCACCGTTATGCTTTAGCCTGGATGAACAATTGGGAATATCCCCATAATACGCCGACGCTGCACGAAGGATTTAACGGAATGGACTCTATTGTTCGTCAAATTGAACTCAAACTGACTGGCGACGGGACTTATCATCTGGCCTCGCAACCGCTTGAAGCTCTAAGTAAGGCGGCGGATTCAACCGTCTCCTATAAAGAAATTCAAGTAAATGGCTCTACAACCCTTCCGTTCACAGGAAACTCGTATGAGCTTGAGGCCGGTATTTCCTGGTCTGAGCTCAACAATATAGGATTTAGACTCCGGGAATCCACCGATAAAAGCCGTCATGCAGATGTCGGAGTTTCTGTAGAGGGCGGTTACACCTACGTCAATCGGGCTTATACAGGAAATCCTGACACGAGTGGACAATATCTGGAAAGCACGTCTCCATTCGATGCCAGCCAGAAGAAGGTTCATCTGAAAATTTTTGTCGATAAGACAAGCGTCGAAGTCTTTATTGATGAGGGTATCATCGTGCATTCCAGTCTCATTTTCCCGGAATTAAATGATCAAGGCGTAACCTTATTCTCAGAAGGCGGAACCGCGGTCTTTAAAAATGTTGTGATTAGGCAGTTCCATTAAGCTCTTGATTTAAGTCAATGCTCCGTCATAATTAGCCGTTTACAATGAAATTAACAATGTAAACAAGGAGGTTAAATTATGACTACCCCAGTTAAAGAAGGATTGGAACTGCGGAAAACAGCACTAACTGCCGGCATATCACTTATCATCATGGCGATTGCAGCATATTTTTCCTATGGTTATGTTCATGGAAGTCTGGTTGTACAAGGCGATCCCAGTGCTACATTGAACAATCTCAGGTCATCCAATATGCTTTTCAGGGCTGAAATCTTTGGCTGGCTTCTCATCCTGATCTGTGACATCGTAGTTGCCTGGGCGTTCTATCTTATCCTGAAGCCCATTGATAAAAAGCTGTCCTTGCTCGGTGCATGGTTCCGTCTTATCTATTCGGCTATATTGGGAATTGCCATACTGAGTTTGCTATTAGTGATGCTTCTCTCGAGCGGCGCAGACTATTTATCATTATTTACAGCCGGTCAACTACAGGGATATGTGATGCTGTTCTTGGAAGCTTTTGAATTGATCTGGTCAGTCGGTTTGATCATTTTTGGCGGGCATCTAATGATTGTGGGTTATGTCGCTTTCCGGTCTGACACCATCCCTAAAGTCATTGGCATCTTATTGTTGATTGCTGCAGCAGGATACATTATCATTCACTTCTGCAACTCGTTTCTTCCACAATACAATGAGATCATTACGATCCTTGAATTTGTATTTAATGTGCCAATGATTGTTGGAGAACTGGGGTTTGGAATATGGCTGATGATCAAAGGCGGAAAAGTCCCGAAGAAAGCATGATCTCTACCTAAAGCTTATCCTGATTAATCCGCTTTTTTATTCTGCTTAGTGACTCTGGGGTAACCCCAAGATAACTCGCCAACTGATGCTGGGGTACACGATCGACTAAATATGGCCGTTTCAGTAAAAGTGTCTTGTAGCGTTCTTCAGGTGTAGAACCGATAAATGCAGCGAATTCCTCTTGGACTTCACCAAAGTTGGCCTCTACCATCCTGCGTGTCATGGACTCCAATTGGGAGTGTTTATGATACATGTCCTGTTCGGTATCAAGATCACCAACGACCAATATGGAGTCTTCCAGACATGTTAAAGAATACTCGGATGACTTATCATGTTTATGACGATTGAAGCTTGAAATGCCTTGTTCTTCTGTGTAGAAATTAGATGTGAACTCTTTTCCCGCCTGATCTATGGAGTACTGTCTCACACAGCCCTTCATCACAAAATAACATTTAGTGGGGACATCTCCTTGTCTAAGGAGCGTTGTCCCTTTTTTGTATTCCTCAATATGAATTTCCTCAACAATTGCCTGTTGCTCTTCTTCATTAAGAGATGTGAATCTGGTCAGATACTTCAGCAATATTGTTTTCACTTTATGCCCTCTCATCCCCTGCTTAAGCCATTATGATTCCTATTATTCCTGAACTGCTACTTTCATTATAAGCCCCCTTTACTAATTAACAAAACAGCTGATAAGACCGATATATATACATATCTTTAACTTTATTTAGTATATACATCTACAAATTGGAGGTTCCGTATGAATGTATCGCGTTCTATTCAGCGTTCGCCCCTTCCATTAGTCGATCACGGTCGGCTAGAGCGAAAGGGGGCAGAACAGAAGCCCGGTCCAGACATGAAGATTCCAGCAAATCCGCAGACAAAGCTAATTAATCAATTGAACGAGCAAAAGCAGTCCCTGATCGACAGACGTTCCGAGTATGTGGGCAACGCCCTTAAAAGAGGGGATAGTCCCGAAGCGGTTCAGGCCGAGCTCGCTTCCCTGGATGAGCAAATTCAGCAGCTGGACGAGCAAATTCGAATAAATTCTCTCGAAAACCAGCGCAAGACACAGGGTTTGGATGAAGACACTAAACAAAAGAAGGAGGAGGAGCTTTCCCAAAAATCGTGGAGCCCGGACAAACAAACGCCTGAGGAACAGCAGCTTGCCTATACAACGTACACCTTGAACGGCGTTATATCCGCCCATAATGATTTAAAGCAAAGCGGTTCTGTGAGAATGGCGCAAATCACTTTGCGTACTGAAGCGAAATCCTTGGAAAACAGTAACCCTGTGAAGTCTGCAAGACTATTCCAAAGAGCTTCCAATCTGGATCAGAAACTCATGAACATTGCTAAAAGCGCCCAGGATAAAATGACAGAAGCTGTACAATCAGCCCCTTCGCCAGTTAGTCCGAACGAATCTCCTGCAGATGTGCAAGACAAGAAGAATCCGGCAACCGAAGGCGCTTTATCCACACCGGAAATACAGATCTACGCAGAAGCAAATAAGGAAAAAGTCCCTCCAGGCAGCCAGATTGACCAATTAGTCTAGTACCCATGCCGATAGGTATGCGTATGCCCCCCTGCTCTTCTGACAGGGGGGCGTTTTTCCACGCCAAAGGCTCCCCTACTTCCTGCCATCCCGCTTATCTCCCCGTGCGCTCTGTAAACAGCCGCCCGGCGTAGCCGCTAATCAGCGCCTGCATCGCCAGCTTGCCGGTCCAGCCCGCCGGGATGCCGCTTAGACCATAATAGGCTCCGGCAATTTGGCCGTAGACTGCGCCGGTAGTATCGGCGTCATTCCCCAGATTGACGGCGAGCAGTGCACCTTCGGCGAAGCTTGCCGATTTGTGAAAAGCCCACAGTGCCGCTTCCAGCGATTCAACGACATAACCTGTACCTTGAATCTGCGGAGGTTCCTTCCGCTTATAAGAACCGGAATAAATGTCGGCAAGATGCGGTGTCAGCAGGTCCTGCTGAAGCCATTCGGCAAATGCATCAGGGGCCAGCATTTCTTCCTTGCGCCAGCCATGCAGCCCGGCGAGGATGTAGGCGGCCATCAAGCGGCATGCACTCAGACACTCCCCTGCGGCATGGGTTGTCCTTGAACTGTGTGCCGCAAAGTCTATGGCATCTGCCGGATGCTGCGCATAGTACATGACCACCGGAGCAAGCCGCATGATCGAGCCGTTCCCGGCTGAACGGGGATCCTCCGATCCGCTGTAAGCTTCACCCGTGTCCTCGAAATGCTGCAGTGCCGCGCGCGTAGCGTTGCCAATATCGAAGCATTCCCCCGTGCTGCTCAGATAACCCTTGCGGAACCACTCTGTATAACGCTGCATCTGGTCAGCAGCGTCAAAGCCCTGCTTCGCCAGCAGACTTTCCGCCAGGCAGAGCGCCATCGAAGTATCGTCTGTCCATTGTCCGGGCAGCAGTTCAAACACGCCGCCCCCCATGATATCCTCCATAGGCACAAACGTGCCGGGGGCCTTGAATTCCACTGTGGTCCCCAGTGCATCTCCAACCGCCAACCCTTGCAGACAGCCTTGATAACGATCCATATCTAATCCCATAGCAGTACCTCCTTTGCATGATTTCCTAAATATTAACGTTATGCCTAATAGGCTGTACATTGTCGCGTCATCTGCCGTTACCGCCATTGTCCGTGCACATATATATAGTAAAGGAAGATCACGGATAAAGGGAGCGATGTAATGGAAGCCGGTGCCGCAGGCTCTTTAAACAAGCAGGGAGTTTCCATTATCACCTGCACGAACCGCCAAGGTTATTTGCGTAACTTGTTTAATAATTTCAATAGACAGAAATACCGGACAAAAGAACTTATCATCATCGTGAACAACAATAAGATTCCGCTTGATTCCTACTATAAGCAGGCCAAAAAGCTCCGCAATGTACACATTTTTCGGATCCCTGCCTCTACCTCTCTCGGCGCTTGTCTAAACTTCGCTGTGCGGAAGGCGAAATACAGCTATATTGCCAAATTTGATGATGATGATTATTACGCCCCCTATTATTTGACGGATAGTTTGCAGGCCTTGCGCAGAACAAAAGCCGACGTAATTGGCAAGCGGTCGCATTATATGTATCTGCAGGGCTCCAAAACACTGATTCTCCGTTTTCCACATGATGAGAACCGGCCCGTAAGCAAACTCCCGGGAGCTACTCTTTTGATTAAGCGCAACGTATTAAGCAAAGTGAAATTTCCGGATCGAAACGTTGGGGAAGACGATCTATTTTGCATCAGGAGCAAAAAAATGGGCTATAAGGTGTATTCCGCAGGTAAATACAACTTTGTCGCCATCCGCCGGAAAAACTCCTCCAATCATACCTGGATCATCAGCGATAAAGAACTGATTGCTCATCATAAAACAATTCCGTCTGTAAAGAATTACAAAAAGTTTGTGCAGAAAAAGCCCAAGGATATCCGCTCATGATTTCCCCATATCTTGCTTACGAGAAGGATGCGGTTTCGATCATTACGTGCACCAGACGGAGACAAAATATGGACACCCTTTTCCACAATTACGACAGACAGAATTACAGGAATAAAGAGCTGATCGTGATCTTGAATCATCCAAGCCTGAAGCTAAGCGATTATATCAGGGCCGCGTTGCCATATCCTAATGTGAGGGTGTATAGCCTGCCCGGGCATGTCTCGCTGGGCTCCTGCCTGAATTATGGCGTGAAAATGGCCAGATACGGGCTGATTGCCAAATTTGACGATGATGATTATTACGCCCCTGGCTATCTGTCCGGCAGCCGCCGCAGCATGGTGGATACCCATGCCGATATTGTCGGCAAACGCGCCCACTTCATGTACCTGAACGGTAAAAAACTGCTCCTGCTCCGTTATCCCAAACGGGCTGATCAATATGTTTCTCTAGTACAAGGGGCAACTTTACTCATCAAGCGTGCTGTTTTGGAGCAGGTGGATTTTCCAGATCTAAACCGGAATGAATGCGTGAAATTCTGCTCCCGCTGCCTCAGCAAAGGGTTTAAAATCTACGCGGGAAGTCCTTACAATTTCTTGGCGATCCGCAGAAGGGACTCCAAAGATCATACGTGGATAATAAGTGATAGATCTTTGCTCAAGGGAAATGTGAAGGTACTGAAGGTGCGGGATGTCAAAAAGTATATTTGCCGATAATCTTTCCGTATATAGGGAAGATCCTATCCGCCTCCCGATATACAGCGGCCCCCGGAGTGATGTGAACATTCTCCGGGGGCCGCCAATCTGTTATAACAGTATTGATTCTCTTATTCACCAGGATACTTAAGTCCCCATTGTCCACGAACCTGATCCAGCAGCTTCATGATGGCTACGGACTCATCGAGGGTCATCACCGGGCTTTCCGTAAGTCCCGCCTGGAGACAACGTCCCACTTCCTCGGCTTCAAAGGAATATCCGATCGAGGTACGGTCATCCTCAAAGGTCTCGACCAGCTCACCGCCGATGTAAAGCTCAGCTGACTTAGGATTCACCAGTGTTCCTTTGACAAGGATATAGCCTTCTGTCCCGAATACATGGGCTTCCTCCACCATCTTGAGACGGATACCGCCATTCAGCGAAGCACTTTTGCCGTCGCCATAGGACAGCAGCAGCGAGAAATGCTCATCCACCCCGGTATCACCAATATGTACGGTGCTGGAGATGGTTTCTGGATGAGGCCCAAAGACCATTGAAGCAAATGAAATCGGATAGATGCCGACATCCAACAGCGCACCGCCGCCGAGCACCGGGTTCAGCAGACGTCCCTCCGGATTCCAGTTGGAACGAAAGCCGAGATCTGCCTTCACCAGACGAACATCACCGATCCTTCCGGAAGATAGCCATTCTCTGACCTTGACGTTCGCAGGAATGTAACGGCTCCACATAGCCTCCATCAGGAATAGCTTCTGCTCGCGGGCATACGCCACAATTTCTTCCAATTCGCTGCTGTTCACGGTGAACGGTTTCTCGCACAGCACGGCCTTGCCGGCGCGCAGCGCAAGCAGCACATTATCCTTATGGAACGGATGAGGTGTGCCAATATAGATGGCGTCCACTTCCGGATCGCTCACCAAATCTTCGTAAGTGGCATAGGCCACCGGGATGCCGTGATTTTTGGCGAATTCATCAGCGCTTTCCTGCGTACGTGATCCCACAGCATAAGCGGTCCCGTTACTGGCATGAGCCAGGTCTGTAGCAAACTGGTGGGCAATCCAGCCCGTGCTGAGAATGCCCCATTTTACTTTGTAAGCGTTATCCAATGACACTAATACCTCCTCCTTGGGACTATTGCTAGTCCCTTTGATTCTATCAAACTGCGCCTCTCCTGTAAAAGAGTTAGGGTTGCGCCTATGCCATAGCAAGCAGCGCACATATACTGGTCGCGGAGCACCCTACTGTCACAAGCAGCGTTGCCGCATTCCAGGTCCGGTGCACAACAGCGAGATTCTCAATATAGCTGCGCATGAACACTTTTCGCAGCAGCCAATGCAATAGCCGGATAAACACAAAACCGCACCAGCCGAACAAACTGATCAACAGCACCTCGTAGCTCCCTTTGTCTACAAACCGGTCAACTACATCCCCATCATAGTGAATTGGCACAAAATCCGGCATCCGCGGGTAAAGGTAGATGTATAACACAATGGGTATAATTGCCGAAATAATGCATAGCGTAAAAGTCACTTTCTTTTTGAACATGGGATGTACCTCCTCACCAAAAATCATGCGGCAACTCCCTCATTGTCCGCTAGTGTGCTTCCTCCAGCTGCAGCAGCAAAATCCGTTCCTTAAATGCTCCGCGGCGCTCCGCCTTCTCTGCACGAATGTTCTCCAGCACTTCGCTGTCCGCTCCATGAGTTTGTGCCAAAGCGCGGATGACCTCCAGCATATCGGCCAGCTCCTCCAGAGCATGCTCATCGCTCTCGGCCTTGAAGTACTCCGCCGTTTCTTCGCGCAACTTCGCGCGCAAATATTCTATGTATTCTTCGGGTTCCAGTATTCGGGAAGTACAGGCTCGCCCCTGAGAAGCTATCAGCCCCGGAATGCCGTCACGCACAAGCTTCGGATATTCAGCCAAAATCAAACAGCTCCTTTAAGTTTATATATCGGCTAGGACTCTTCCAGCAATCTTTCTACAAAAGGAACATCAGCCGGAGCAAAAACAAAACTCTCGAGTTCAGCAGGCAGCACCCAACTGTACTCATCATGATCACTGAGAATGATCTCCCCTTCCAGAAACTCCGCTTTCCAGGCAATCAGCAGGATCTGCACACTGCCATAGTTATGTTCATTGACCCCGTAAGCCCCGGTGGGACGTATGGTGATATTCAACTCCTCCATCAGCTCTCTCCGCAGACACTGCGGGACATCTTCGCCGGCCTCCAGCTTGCCGCCGGGAAATTCCCACAGTCCGGCCTGCGGCTTGCCCTGCCGCCTGCGGGCAATCAATATCTGCCCTTCTTTATTATGAATAATGGCCGCTGCTACTTCAATCATCGTTTTTCCTCCTATAGTTATCCGTTTTTAAACTAGATGGTATATTGTGGTACAATATGGTAAAGTCTTATTTTCATTCAATAATCTATCTGCAAACAGGATCGATTCACTCTGTAGGGGAGGCTGCATGTGAAGTCTATTTTCAAATCAAATTCTTTATCTGATGACCAAAAAACGAACCAGTCGCTTAGTCTGCGCATCAATGTGTTTTTCTTCAGCACGTTTATTATATTCTGCATTATTATTGTCCGTCTTGCCATTCTACAGTTTGTCGAAGGACCTACGCTCAAAGAGGCAGAGACAAGCCGGGATACGAAAAGTGTTCCGCTTGCTTCAATTAGAGGGACTATTTATGCTCAGGCTGGAGAGAAATTGGCCTATTCGACTTCGGTGCAGACCTTATATTTTACTTTAACAAAAGAATATTCCGAAACCTCGAAGGACAAGAAGACTAAAAAAACTGCCCGTACTCCAGAGGCCGTCGCCAAGGCCGGCCTTCTTGCAACTGAGCTTGCAGCTGATTTCGCAACACATGGGGCTAAGGTACCTAAAGATGAAGTACTAACCAAAGAAGCAGTGCTGAAAGCCATGGACCTGGATTCCAAAGTTTATTCCGGCTTTATGCTGCGTCCGATCAAACGCGGTCTGACAAATAAAGAAGTGGCCTACTTCATGGAGCACAAGGACAAATACCCCAATCTCACGGTAAGTGAAGAGGATGAACGTCATTATGACAAGGATACGGTAGCTTCACAAACGATTGGATATATTAAGCCGTTCAAAAAAACGGACATGGATATTTATAGAAACATCCTGGCGGCGATGAAAAACGAGGGCGACCCCGGTCTGGCTTACAGGGACGATGAGTTCGTCGGGTACGACGGTCTTGAACTCCAGTATCAAAGGGAGCTGCGCGGACGCAACGGATATCTGATGGTAGGCGTTAATGCACAGAACATAGCCGAAGGCATTGAGAAAGTGGTTCCGCCCGTCAAAGGCAATGACCTGTGGACCACGATCAACAAAAATGTTCAACTGAAGACTGAGCAGGCTATCCTGGATCAGATTGAATGGGTGCACAGAAATCCGGTACAGGGAAAGGTTCATCCCGACGCCAAGACCGGCTACGCTGTTGCCATGGAAGTCGATACCGGTAATATTGTAGCTATGGCCAGTATGGAGGACTATGACACCAATCTGTGGACCAAGGGTACCCTTCCGCCATCGGTATGGAACGAATTGATGCTAAATTATATGAACGGTACTATTACACCTATTTCTTCCGGGCGGTCCGGCCACAACTTCGAATCGGCAGTTTTCCTGGGTTCTGTCATCAAACCGCTGACCGTATTGATCGGCCTGAACGAAGGTTTCATTACGACAAGCACGACCTACACGGACAAAGGCAGCACGACCTTCGGCAGAGAAGGACACGAAACAACCGTGCGCAATGCCGGAGGTCATCCTTATGGATACTTTAGTTCCCCTGCCAAGGCAATTGAGAAATCCTCCAACGTATTTATGATCGATATGATCGGCAAAAAGCTTTATGAGAAATACCATGAAGAGGGTGTCAAGGTCTGGGATAGATATATGAGAGATTTTGGACTTGGTGAAGTTCCGGGTAGCGGACTGCCGGGAGAACACAAGGGCATCATCGATTATTTTGACGAAGCTAAGAATGGCAGTCCGCAATCAGCCCTGGTATTCGCCTCCTTCGGACAGCAGGGGCGTTACACCGCGCTGCAGTTAGCACAATATGCTTCTACCTTGGCAAACCAGGGGGTACGGATCAAACCCCAGCTGGTCAGTAAAGTCACAGATTCGGCGGGCAAAACCGTAAAGACGTTCGGGAGGGAAGTGCTGAACGAGGTGAAGTTCGACAAGTCCTACTGGCGGGAAGTTATTAAAGGAATGAATACTGACGTTAAAGCATTTGAGGGTTTCCCCTATGACTTTGCACGCAAAACCGGAACCTCCCAGCAGGAATACTACAGAAAGGTCAATGGAGTCAATACGAAGTTTACAGTAGACAACGGGGTATTTATTGCCTTTGCCCCACGCGAGAATCCGAAGCTGGCAGTAGCTGTAGTCATCCCCGAAGGGGGATTCGGCTCGAACAGTGCCGCACCAGTCGCCCGCAAAATTTTTGATGCGTACGATTGGGAATATGGCCTGGACGGCACACCGAAGAAGAGCATTCCCCCTAAGGAAGATGCGGATGACAAGACCACCGGCGATGGAGAAGCAGCGGAAGACGGGCATTAGTCAGAGCAGCCCGGCCTGACATCCGTAACGTGCTTGCCGGGCCGGTAGGACCGATTCAAAGGTAGCAATACCTTTGATTGAGCGGGATCCGCGCTGATGAACCGATTCAAAGGTAGATATGCACTTGATTAGGCGGGATCCGCACGGTTGGGCCGATTCAAAGGCAGATATGCACTTGATTAGGCGGGATCTGCACGGTTGGGCCAATTCAAAGGCAGATATGCACTTGATTAGGCGGGATCTGCACGGTTGGGCCAATTCAAAGGCAGATATGCACTTGATTAGGCGGGATCCGCACGGTAGGACCGATTCAAAGGCAGATATGCCTTTGATCGGGCGGGACCAGCGCTGATGACCCGACCTGCATACCGCTGGGAAGCTGCACGCCAGGCTCCTGTGTTCGTCGCTTCAGACGATGCACAATTCCGGGATAGAATAAGTGACTCTCGAAGTTTGACAACCTGTTCGAGCCTCTCCTCTTCTTAAAGCTAATGTGTTTAAACCACAAACAAAGAGCAGGGTTTCTCCAATAACGGGAGAAGCCCTGCTCTTTTCATTTTACAGTCCTGCACCGAAGTGGACTTCCACTTATAAAAGCGATAGGCACAAACAGTCGTGATAGACTCTGTATATTCTATTTAGTAAGTGTAAGTTCCAGGCGTACTTCGAGATTATTCTCCGTATCCAGTACGATGGAATGTGGACTTACCATGCCGAAATCCTCAAACGTTACGGTTGTTGTTCCCGACAGCAGAAGCTGTCCTCCGCTGTATACGGCCTGTGACTGGAAAGTCACGTCCTTCTCAATCCCTTTGACCGTAAGTGTCCCTTGCATCTCCACGGGTACTGCGGTGCCTTCCGTCCATTCTGCCGGCAGTTCGGAGAACGACTTCACGGTGAAGGTCGACTGCGGGAACTGCGTTACCGCGAGGTAATCATCGCTTTTGACATGCTCATCTCTTTGAGCGTTTTCGGAATCCAGCGCGCTCATCTCCAGAGTCCCTTCCCCGGTCATTGCGGCGGCATCCTCAAGATTCACATTCCAGGTTCCCTGAACCTTTTCATTCACAAAATTCACAGTCTCTTTGGAGGTCGTCACCGACCAATAGACTTTGGAAGTGTCGGCAATACTCCAGGCACCGTTCAATAGTTCCGCTGTAACAGCAGCACCGGAAGCTGTTTCTCCACTCGCACTCGCATTTGCATTTGCGGCAGCCGTGCCCGCACTATTCGTTCCCTGTTCCTGTGCAGGAATAACAGACTCGATTTCAACGTTATTGCCCAAGCTGTTGTTCAAGAAGGCAAAGGCCGTTACTGCTCCGATGATAACGACTCCTGTGGCAATCCAGACCCATGTTTTTTTCTTCATCCTTATTCCCTCCATCCATTTTCTAAGCGCCCTGTTAGGCTTGTTTCCCATTCTAACAAAGCAATATGTCGGGAATAAGTCAAAGCACATGCCTGCGCAATGTGGTAAACTTGTCGTAAATTTTAATTAAACTGCAGCCGCTGTCCGTATGGCAGTCAACCTGCCGGACATGTTCAAGGAGGCACTAGATATGAAGTCGATTCTAATTGTTGAAGATGAGGAAGCCATTGCCCGGGTGCTTAGTGCCTATCTCAAAAAAGCCGGCTTCCACGTAACCCGCGCCGCCGACGGACGCGCCGCGCTGGAAGCCTTTGAAGTTTCTCCTCCCGCTCTGATCCTGCTCGACATTATGCTGCCGAACATGGACGGCTTCGAGCTGCTTGGCCTGATCCGCGAGAAGAGCAGCTGCCCTGTCATCATGCTGACAGCCCGGGACGGTATCAATGACCGGCTGGCCGGACTGGACGGCGGCGCCGACGATTATATGTCCAAGCCCTTTATCCCGGAAGAAGTAGTGGCCCGCGTAAACGCAGTGCTGCGCCGCCCTTCCCAGTGGTCTGACGGCAGCCGTAAACGCCATTTCGGCAGTCTGTTCATCGACTTTTCGGCACGCAGCCTCTTCCTGAACGGTGCCGAGGTCAGCCTCAGCCCGCGCGATATGTCGGTGATGTTATTTTTGGCTGAACGCCCGAATCAAATTTGCACTAGAGAACAGCTGATTGAGCAGGTCTGGGAAATGGACTATGAGGGCAGCGACCGTGCCGTAGATCTGTCGATCAAAAGACTGCGCCAGGCACTCTCGCACTGGCCGGCGGATGAAGGGGAGATTCGCACGCTCAGAGGAACGGGGTATCAATTATGGATAACCTGAAGAAACGCACCTCCATCCTCTTCTATTGGACTGTCCGCTACCTGCTGATTATCAGCATCGGATTGCTGCTCACCGCGCTCGTCACTTTCTGGTGGATTCAGCAGGAAGCGATGAACAACCGCATGCAGACCACCGGTCTGCTGGCCCAGGAGATCGCCGACCGCAGTGTCGGCACGAACGGAAACATGAACATCAGTCCGACTCTGAGCAAGCTCGTTGAGGACCGCAAGCGCTTCTTCAAATTAACGGTCGAAATGTGTGTGATCATCACAGATAAGGAGGGACAGCTGCTGTTCTCCGAGCCGCCGCTCAGTGAGGAAGCGATGCGGCATAAGCTTAATGATACGTTAAACGATTCCCGCAGCCCGGAGTTCAAGGCTGCTGTCGCCCAAATCCAAGGAGACGGTGAAGCGCTGGGGCAGGTCATTGTCCTGCAGTCCAAACGTTCCCTGCGCCATATCCCGAAGGAAGAGATTACCTTCTTCTTGATTCTCGTCGTCTTTCTGATCATCTTAAGCTGGCTGACCATCTATCTCCTGTCCAGCAAGCTGGCCAAACCTATCCAGAAAGTGGCTGCCGCCGCCGCGCAAATCAGCGGCGGCCAGTATAACATTGTTCTGGAGACAGGGGCTAAGGAACGGGAGATTCACGAGCTGCTGATGTCCTTTCAGGAGATGGCGGGAAAGCTGCAGCAATTCGAGCAGTCGCGAGCAGTCATGCTGGCCGGAGTCTCCCATGAGCTGAAGACACCGGTCACTTCGATCAAAGGGCTGGTCCATGCCGTCCGTGAAGGTGTGGTCGAAGGGGAGGAAGCCGGGGAATTCCTTGATATCGCTTTGCTGGAGGCAAGCCGATTGCAGCGTATGGTCGCTGACCTGCTCGACTATAACGCCCTGGCTGCCGGTATTGTCGCCGTCCGCCACGACAGGCTGGATGCAGTTCCGCTGCTCGAGGAAATTATCTATCAATGGAAGCTGACACAGAGCGCAGATGTCAACGAACCTCTGCTGCACATGCCGGAGAAATCCCTGTTCCTGCGGGGTGATCCGCTGCGCATCCAGCAGATTATCGTCAATTTATTGAATAACAGCGTGCAGGCCAAGAAACCGGGAAGCAGCCTCCAGCTCACCATCAGCCTCCTATTGGCTCCAGCCGGACACGCTGAGATTACTGTGGCGGACAATGGAATAGGGATTACACCGGATAACAGAGACAAGGTCTTCGAAGCCTTCTTCCGCAGCAGCGACAAGCAAAGCACGCTGCGCGGACTGGGCCTCGGTCTGACCTTCAGCCGTTTGCTCGCCGAAGCGATGGGCGGAACACTGGTGCTGGGCAGCGGCCGGGAACAAGGCTGCCGCTTCGTACTGACCCTGCCGCTGGCGCCCTGACACCCTGACACGAGCCTGTGCAAGAAGTAGTCCGGCGCTCCTCCACATGTTATAATCACTTACAATAAACCGTGAACCGGAGGCTGTATATGCTTACTTTTGAACAGAAATTAGCTATTCTTGAATCCTACCCCCAGCTTGAACGGCGCAATGTATCGCTTGGGCGGGTGAATTATCACTTCGAGCAGAGCCGCCATGAGAAGAAGACTGTCGCTTCCCACCTGCATCCTAACGGCAACGGCTACGTGTTCGCCGGGCTCCTGCGGGGCTACGAAAGTGATGACAAAGGTCTTGTGAATATCCGCGACTATACGGAGTCTGAGCTGCGCGAGCTGCTGGATGCGTCGATCACCTCTTTGTCCATGTATATCCCGGAAGTCCCTGCACCAGGCAAAAGAAAAAAGAAAACTGCCACAGTTGCCGATACCCTTTGGGTTAATGGAGACGGACATACCTTAAGCCTGAAGCTGGAAGAAGATCTCTGGTACCTCTACGCCGGGCTTCAGCTTGAGATGGCTTTCGAGACAATCCAGGAAGCTGAAGAGTATCTGGCGGAAGAAGGTTTTGTCCCTGTCCCGGCGGAATAGATATATATTCGCCCCTATTTAATCAAAATAAAGCAAAGCCCGGAAAGGTTCTTATGACCTTTGCCGGGCTTTGTTTTGTCTTGCGATTGTTATTATTTACTCTGTTGCAGCCGCGGTTGTTACTTTGCTGCTGCTGTTGCTGAAGGCGTCTGTATTTCCTTTGCCTGCAAAGCTTCCTTCGGGACCTCAATCGCCTTGATTTCATTATGCTGCCCGATCTCATTTTTCATCTTCATATCTATGCTGATTTTCTGGCTGTCGGTGGTCATATCCATGACCATATCCACATCCGTGTGGGTGGGCAGGTATGTTTTTTGATTAACTCCATAGACGATTGTCATACTCTTAATGTCCATCTGATCCATCAAAGCCGTCATTTGCGGGTCCGCGCTGCCGCTCTGGTTCATATAGCTTTTCGCCAGTTCCTTCACATTGTCCCCTGATACCTCAGCGGTTAGAACGTAATCCTCGCCCTTCTCGGTGACCTTCGTAAATTCTGTGATGGACTTAAATTGTTCCAGTTGCTTCTCCGGACTGGCCGATTGCTGCATAGCAGACATTACTTGCTGAGTCATTTCAGCAGGCATTTTTATCCACTGTCCATTGACCAGGCTAAAAGAACCGGCATCAGTAATGTACTGCTCCATCTTTTGCTCTTCCTGCCCCGCCAGATTTATCTGGATCAGCTGATGCATTTGCAGCGGGTCCTTCATATATTCTGATTTCATGGTCATTTCAACGTTTTGATCCTGGGTCGTCTCCCCTTGGGTCATGCTCATCTTCTGTGAAATCTGCGATTCCATCGCAAAGCTCTTCAGTTCCTGGCTTGCATCTGCCGTCTTCTGAATAAGCTCTTCTACAGTGGGAGTCCCCTCATTTGCAGTTTGCTCCGCAGCCGCCTTCTCTGTTGTTTCCGGTGCCGGAGCAGCAGTGGCGGATGCTTCGGCAGCATTCGTTGATTTTTCAGCAGCCTCATTGTTGCCACAGGCCGACAGGCTGACTGCCAGCGTTACTCCTAGTACGAATGTTGTCCATTTTCTCAAGATGTTGTCCTCCTAAATTTTTGTTAGCGTTACTTCACTGAATTGGCTTCGACAAAAATCGCTTCGAAAGCATAGACCTAGTTTTGTTAACTTCTGCTTCCTGTTCTACTTTGTACAAAACTTACTTCGGAAGTATTTGCCATAGATGTATTTGAACTATTACCCAACATATGGAACCCTCTAATCACACTATCAAAAACAACCCGGAATCCGCATGCCCCTGAAGTCGTAAAAAGAACGCTGTCAAGACACGGCAAACTATGGTTAGATGAAGGAGAATGACAAACCAAAGAGAGAAAGAAGCGTGAACCTGTATGAGTTTTGAAATCGTAGAGGCTACAATAACGGAGATTCAAACTGCGCTAGCTGCCGGAGAGATCACTTCGAAACAGCTGGTGCTCATGTATCTTGAACGCATTGCCGACCATGACAAAAATGGCCTGACGATCAACTCCGTGCTGGAGATCAATCCGGATGCACTGTTCATCGCAGAATCTCTGGATGTAGAACGTTCGCAGCAGGGTCCCCGGGGGCCGATGCACGGCATACCGGTCTTACTGAAGGACAATATCAATACAGGGGATAAAATGCATACCAGTGCGGGATCGCTGGCTTTGGCGGATTCTTTTGCCGGGGAGGATGCCTATATCGTTACTAAACTGCGCGAAGCCGGGGCTGTTATTCTGGGAAAAGCCAACATGACCGAATTCGCCAATTTCATGACGAACGGTATGCCTTCGGGCTACAGCTCCCGGGGCGGACAGGTACTGAACCCTTATAACATATCCACACCGACAGGCGGCTCCAGCGCCGGTTCTGCGGTTGCGGTAGCCTGCAGCTTCTGCACAGTGTCCGTAGGAACGGAGACCTCCGGCTCCATCCTCAACCCCGGTAATCTCGGCTCAATCATCGGGATTAAGCCGACCGTAGGCATGATCAGCCGCTCCGGCATCCTCCCGCTGTCCAATACACAGGATACTGCTGGACCTATGGCAAGAACCGTCCGCGACGCCGTACTGCTGCTGAATGCAATGCTCGGCAAGGACAGCGGCGATGCCGCCATGGGAACAAGCGCGGGCAGACTGCATGAAGATTATACCGCCTTCCTTGACCCAAACGGGCTGCAGGGTGCGCGCATTGGGATTCCGCGCGATTATTATTTCGAAGAATTAACGGAAGAGCAACTGGCATTGTTCAACGCTTCCGTGGAGAGAATGCGTGAGCTTGGAGCGACAATTATCGACCCGGCTGAGATTAAGACCGCACGCGAGATCAAATATTCCTCCGTTGTGCTGAATGAATTCAAAACCTCCATCAATGCCTATCTTGCCCGCCTGGGTCCAGGCGCTCCGATGCGCACACTGAAGGACATTATCGACTTCAATCATGCCCATCCGGTCGAGACGCTAAAGTTCGGGCAAGCCACGCTGATTGATGCTGAATTCACCTCTTCCGGCACCTTGACGGAACCGCAATACCTGCGCGACCGCGCCACTGACCTTAAACTCTGTAAGGAACAGGGCATCGACGCCACCATGAGCGGGCACCGGCTGGATGCTCTGCTGTTCCCGGCCGACTTCGGTGCGCGGATTACCTCAAGAGCTGGATATCCGTCCATTGTCGTACCTTCCGGCTATACATCGGCCGGCGCCCCCTTCGGCGTTACCTTCTCGGCGCAGGCCTACCAGGAGCCTATGCTGATCAAGCTGGCATATGCGTACGAGCAGAATTACAAGATCCGTAAAGCGCCTTCGCTGCGCAGCTTTATCTAACCGGCACTTCCGTTAATCCGCAGCTATGCCCATATGCTTGTTGCCTTCATGAGACAGGTCCCAGGTGCGCAGCTCGTAGCTGCGGACGCCCGAGAGGATGTAAGGGTCACGTTCGGCAATGGCCACTGCTTCTTCGCGCGATTCCGCGCGGATAATGACCATCCCGCCAGGAGCATCGCTGAACGGACCGCACATCACGAGCTGCCCGCTGCGTTCCAGCTCCTGCAGATGACGCACATGACCCCGTATAATTTCCATATCCCTGCGGTCCTGTTCAGTCGGACTTAACAGAATGACATAACAAATATCCTCCTCATATACAGAATTCATTGGCATTGCCTCCTCATTCATATTCACGTTGATTTTCTTCATCTGCGATATTCTGGATTTCCTCGGCATGCATCAGAAACAGGCCATACTCCCCCTCCGCATGCAGCTTCAATGCCCGCTCCTTAAAATACTTCGGGCTTCCCTCAGCAGCATCCTCATCATAGAAGAGCAGAATGCCGTCGCTTTTGCGGAACAGCAGATCATCCCTGGCCCGGAATTGCCAGCTTCCGTCATAAGGAGCATTGCTTACAGCCCCGTAGTAATCCGCTCCGGCAATGATCCGCCGGTATTCATTCTGCTTCTCCTCCTTCCATTTCTCCTCTGGTGCGGCATGGGCTGTAATAATGCCCAGCTTCAGTCCGGGATACTGCGCCTTCAGCTCAAGCACCACCTCACATGCCCAAAGATCCACCCCGTATTGTCCGGGCGTAATGATCCATTCCAGCCCCTCTTCAATGAGGGGAATTAACCTGCCTGCAAGTGCTTTTTTGATATAGGGAATGCCTTGATGTTTGCTGTCAAAAATACCGAGCTCATGCGCACGGTACCCTGTTACCAGTAGGGTTTTCATCTGCTGCCTCTTTCCTGAACGGGTAATCTTGATGCTCCTCTTTATTATGCATTATACAACATTCTCCTCCGCTAATTCCTTGCCGGAAATGTACTGGCGAACAGCTAGTTGAATATTCCTTGTTGAATAATATTTTTACAGAAATGACTAAACCGCAGCAAACTTTGGAAAACTTCATTTACATAGTTGTTTACTCTTAAAGCTGGGGTTGATTTCATTGCTCGCATCGATCTTATCCTATATCCCGGGCTGGGGAGTTTTTTGTCAGGCTGGAGTTGCTCTGCTGGTCCCCCTAGTTGCCAGCAGTCTATACAAAACCTTGCATTCCTATGTAGGCAGCGGAAGAGGACCGCAGTCTTCAGGCAACGGGAATGTGTCTAACCGCAGAGCACAATCAGATACCGCCCTGCCGCAGACAGCCCCTCCCGCAGCGGCTTTCAGCGGAAATTTCGCTGCTGACCTTCACTCTATTAAGGAGGCTATCGGCGGAAACAGTGATCTCCACTTCAGGGAGTTCACATTAACGAAGCTACAGGCCCAAGGAGTCCTTATGTATGTGGACGGCATGCAAAACGACAGGCTGCTTAATATGAAGATTATGCAATTTCTAATGTTTGAGGCCACCGCGGATTCTCTGTCCGCCTCCGGCATTGCCGAACATCTGCTGCCCTTCAGCAGTTTGAACGAAGCCAGCGATCTGAATGATTTCAACAAATCCGTCCTGTTCGGGCATGCCGCACTGCTGATTGAAGGAATGCCGAAGGGATTGCTGATCCAACTTCCGGGAGGTGCTAACCGTTCGATAACAGAACCTGTCTCAGAAGCGCTGCTTCGTGGTCCACGGCTCGGCTTCTCGGAGGTGCTGAGCGAGAACACCTCCATGCTGCGCCGTCAGGGCTTCAGCGACCAGCTTGAAATGAAGATGTACCGGGCCGGCAGCAGCGTTCAAAGAGATTTGGTCGTTGCCTACATCAAGGATATTGTCAATCCGGAGCTGCTGGAGGAAGTACAGACCCGTATTTCCAAAATAGACATCGACTTTCTCGCGGAATCGGGGTATATCGAGCAGTTGATTGAAGACAACTACCTAAGTCCTTTCCAACAGGCCCAGAGTACAGAGCGACCTGACAGAGTTATAACCGCCCTGTTGGAAGGCCGCATCGCCATTCTTCTGGACGGGACGCCCTTCGCGCTGATTGTACCGGTCACTTTCAGTATGCTGCTGCAATCTCCGGAGGACTATTATGACCGGTGGTTGCCGGGATCACTTCTGCGGATACTGCGTTTCTCCGCCGCCTTTCTGGCACTTATGGCTCCATCCCTTTACATTTCCTTCATTTCATTTCATCCGGGGCTTATACCAACAGAGCTGGCGATCTCGATTATCAAGACCCGGCAAGGTGTACCTTTTCCGTCACTGATCGAGGTGCTGATTTTGGAGGTATCGATTGAGATTTTACGGGAGGCCGGAATCAGGCTGCCCAAGCCCATTGGACCGGCTATGGGCATCGTCGGCGGTTTGATTATCGGGGATGCGGCGGTGCAGGCAGGTATCGTTAGTCCCTTTTTGGTTATCGTTGTTGCCGTCACCGCCATTTCATCCTTCTCCATTCCGATGTACAGCGCCGGGATTACCCTGCGGCTTCTCCGTTTCGCCGGGATGATGTTTGCTGCGGTTCTCGGCATGTTTGGCACGATCCTGTTTTTCCTGCTGATCTGCAGCCATCTTACCAGGCTTAAGAGCTTTGGAGTACCCTACCTGACGCCGGTATCGCCGTTTCGCCCAAGGGATTGGAAGGATTTGTTCTTCCGTGCGCCGCTTACACTGATGAAACGCAGACCTGCCATGATGAAAACACAGAAACCGAAACGGAGGTCATAATCACATGCAAGAGGGGGCTGCACTATGTTTACTCGTTCAGACGATAAAATCACCGCTTCACAGGCTGCTGTGTTCCTGAACAATACCGTGCTTGGCGCGGGTATACTTACGCTGCCGCGGAGTGTGAGTCAAAGTGTGAAGACCCCGGATTCCTGGCTGTCCGTGCTGCTGGGGGGTGTGATTGTTATGGCGGTAATTGTTCTAATGGTGAAGATCAGCCAGCAATTTCCCGGTAAAACGGTTTTTCAATATGCCGGGAAAATCATTGGCCGGGTTCCTGGAGGTATTCTGTGTATTCTTCTGATTATGTATTTCTTAATCATCGCAGGATTTGAGATCCGCTCGCTCGCCGAGGTCACGCTGTTTTTTCTCCTGGAAGGCACACCGATATGGGCAGTGATCCTTCCCTTTATATGGGTCGGCACCTATCTCGTGTATGGCGGTATCAATTCAATTTCCAGAGTCTTCCAAGTGGTGTTTCCGATCAGCATCATGATTCTGCTCATTTCTTACGGTTTCAGCCTGCAGCTTTTTGATATCAATCATTTGCGTCCGGTTCTCGGCAGTGGCATTCTTCCCGTGCTCAGCGGCCTGAGGTCAACAGTTCTTGTCTATACCGGCTGTGAAGTCGTCATGACACTCGTTGCGTTCATGCAGAATCCCCGGCAGGCACTGAAAGCTATGCTGGTGGGAATCGGCATCCCGCTCTGCCTGTATCTTCTGACGGTAGTTATGGTCATCGGAGGCCTCTCGATAGATTCTGCCATTACAAGCGCTTGGCCCACTATTGATCTCATTCGAAGTTTTGAAATCCCGGGATTTTTCTTCGAGCGCATGGAGTTTCCGCTCATGGTGATCTGGCTGATGCAAATGTTCTGCAACTTCAGCAGCTTCTTTTTCCAGGCCTCTCTGGGCATCTCCCAAATCTTCCGGCTTTCCATCCATCCGGTGATTTTTTTGCTCGTTCCGGTCATTTTCATTTCCGCTATGGTGCCTAAGTCCATTAGTGATCTGTTTAACCTTGGCGATGCTATCGGTAAAATGGGAATCATACTGTTCCTTTTGCTGCCGGTACTGCTCTCAGTAATTTGGCTTATTCGCAC
The DNA here is from genome assembly GCF_038593145.1 of Paenibacillus sp. FSL L8-0340. NCBI lineage: Bacteria > Bacillati > Bacillota > Bacilli > Caryophanales > Paenibacillaceae > Paenibacillus > Paenibacillus sp. FSL L8-0340. Next base: position 1,009,182 of record NZ_CP151967.1, on the reverse strand, counting down.
GAAAGGATTGAAACAGCATGTGTAAGCGGACATCCCCCCTCTTCCTCTGCATGCTCCTGCTTCTGCTTACGCTGACAGGGTGCTGGAGCAGCAGAGAGATTGAAGACCTGGCCCTGTATTCCGGCCTTGCTTTAGACATAGGCAAGCTCACTCCCACGGAACAAGTGCTGGAGGAGAAAGGCGGTACCTATTCCAAGAAGAACTTGATTACGGTAACATTACAGATTGTTCCGGTTAAATCGACAGGTACAATGGAAAAACAGGGGAGCCAGCAGACCGCCCCCTATGTCAATGTATCGGGAACCGGCGACTCCGTGCTTGAGATTTTCCGCCAATTCTCGATTCGCAACGAACGGCCGATTATCGGGCATCATCTCAAGGTCATTATAGTATCGGCTGAGCTGCTCAAACGGCAGAAGATGGAGCAGCTTATGGATCTTGTACTCCGCGACAATGACATTCGTCCGAGTACGATGGTTTTCATCAGTGAAGGCCGCGCAGATGACACGCTCATCTCCAAGCGAACCGATGAAATTCCTTCCTTTCACATCAAAGAAATGATCAACAATCAATTCAGGACAAGCAAGGTGCTGCATCCAGTCATTTTGTCACAACTGGATTCACTCATGCATGCCAAAAAAAGTTATGCTCTGCAAAACCTCATTACAGCAGATGGAGATACCGTGTTTTCAGGTGCTGGAATTATTAAAGGAGATACAGGCCACTTGATTGGAGCCTTGTCACAGGAAGATACGGAGTGCCTATCCTGGCTGACCAATAAAGGCAAAAGCGGTGCGATTAAAGCCTATGATCGGGATAATCAGCCGATGACCTACGAAATGAAGACACTGAAGAGCAAGATCAAGGCCATTGTAGACGGGGATGACATTTCATTTGAAGTCTCAATTAGCACTGAGGGCCGGCTGACAGAAACCTGGAACAATAAAAGTTATTCTACTTCAGCTCAATATTCGGAAAAAGTTGGCCGCGTATTTCAGGAGAAGCTGGCGCAAATGATGCAAACGTTAATGCAGAAGCTGCAAAATGATTATAAAGTCGATGTTGCCAGTTTCGGCGACACGCTCAGCATCCAGCATCCCGGGGAATGGAAAAAGGTTAAGGAGCATTGGGACGAGACGTTCAGCCGGTCGAAGGTGAATTTCAAATATGACTTGAAAATAACGGATTTCGGCTCATATGCCGAGTGAATTTGGTAGTTCAATAAGCTAAAGCAAGCCGGTATAGGCAAAAACAGCAGAGCAGCGATTCTCCCTGATGGGTGAACTGCTGCTCTGCTGTTTTTATAGTGTGAAAATGACCAGGACTGCCGCATGCGTAGAAGTGTCCACTTTGGAGACAGCCCTTATTGCACTCTCGTTTAGTTCTTGTCAGACAAAATCAGTACGCCGCGGCCTGGAACAACAACTGAGCCGCTGAAGGTCTTACCGGTCAGCAGGTCGGTGCGTTCAGCTGCGCCGATGTCTGCACTGAGATCGCCTTCTTTGTGGTTCAGCAGGAACAGATAGGACACGCCATCTTTCACACGCTGAACGGATTCAATACCCTCAGGTGCGTTTACTAGCGGCTTAATGCCGTTCTCCTTGCAGAGATTGGCAAGGAGTCCTTGCAGGAATCCAACTTCTGGACTGCTGGCCACATAATAGGCCTTGCCTTCACCAAAGCTGTTCACCGTCAATACGGGCATGCCTTTGTAGAAGTCCGAGCCATACTGAGCCAGTACCTCGGCACCTTCCGAGTGAATCAGATCGCATAGCAGATCGCATTTGTAGGAACCGTTTAACGTTCCCCATTCCTTGTTCATGACGATTTCATTGCTCATGCCCGGCAGAAGGGCATCAATTTCCTCTGCCCAGATGCCGAGCACCTTGCGCAGCTCTCCAGGATAGCCGCCAACCGTAACCAGATCATTTTCGTTCACGATGCCGCTGAAATAAGTGGTAATAAACGTGCCGCCAGCCTTAACAAAGGCCTCAACCTTCTCGGCAAATCCCGGCTTGATCATATAAAGTACCGGTGCAATTACAATCTTATATTTGGAAAGGTTCTCTTCAACGCCAATCATATCGGCTTCGATATTCTGCTGATACAGTGCGTCATAATATTTGTGCACTTCGTTAACATAGTCCAGCGCTACGGATGGTCCGCTCGATAGATCAAGCGCCCAGCGGTTTTCCCAGTCATAAATAATCCCGATCTGCGCCTGGCTGCGTGCATCCAGCAGTTGATCGCCAAGCTGCTCCAGCTCTTTGCCAAGCTCAGCGCATTCGCGGAAGACCCGGGTATGCTCATGTCCCACATGCTCGATAACCGCGCCATGATACTTCTCGCAAGCGCCGATGGACCGGCGGAGCTGGAAGAACAGGACAGTGTCAGCACCGCGCGCTACAGCCTGATAGCTCCAAAGGCGCATTACGCCCGGGCGCTTCAGGGAGTTGTACGGCTGCCAGTTCTGCTGGCTTGGCGTTTGCTCCATCAGCATGAAGGGCTGGCCGTTCTTGAGGCCGCGCATCAGGTCATGCGTCATGGCCGTGTGGCTGACCGGTGTATCCAGTGATGGATAGTTGTCCCATGAGATCACGTCCAGATGTTTGGCCCATTCGAAATAATCGAGTTCCGGATAGAAGCCCATCAGGTTGGTAGTAACAGGAATGTTGGTGCTATGCTCCTTGATGGCATCGTATTCAATCTTGTAGCATTCCAGCAGACTATACGACATAAATCTGCGGTAATCGAGGGAAATCCCCTGGAAGTTGGTGCGGTTGCCGTTCCATTCTTCGCTGAGTTCGTTCGGAACGACAATTTCTTCCCAGTCATAGAAGGTATGACCCCAGAAACGGGTATTCCAGGCTTTGTTCACGCCATCCAGGGAACCGTAGCGTTCCTTCAGCCAGACACGGAACGCAGCGGCGGACTGCTCGGAATAGTCATAGCCGCTATATTCGTTGGAAATATGCCATGCGACAAGACCCGGATGATCCTTATAGCGCTCTGCCAGCTTGCCTGCCAGTTTAGCCGCATATTTGCGGTATACCGCACTGTTCGGATTGGAGTTATGACGGCCGCCGAACTTGCGTTTTCTGCCCTGTACATCGACACGGGTCACTTCGGGATAACGGTGAGCCATCCAGGCCGGATGTGCCCCGGTTCCTGTTGCCAGACATACATAGGTTCCATTCTTATATAAGCGGTCCATTAATTCATCCAGGCCGGAGAAATCATAAGTGTCTTCCGACGGCTGAATCAGTGCCCAGGAGAATACATTAATTGTGGCGACATCAATTCCCGCGAGTTTGAACATCCGTTCATCCTCAGCCCATACCGGGGCATCCCACTGCTCGGGATTGTAATCTCCACCGTACCAAATCTTTGGCAATTTATCGTTGATCACACTTCGCACATCCTTTATAGTATAAGTATATATTTATTCTAAACGGTTAACGTGTCGCTTTATATATAAAAATAAGGTCCATACATATAATAATATGGAACTACGGGAGATGATGATTGTGCCAGCGACAGCGGTACGCAGAATTGTGTTTGCCCAGGAGGGCGGGCAGCAGCTGCCCATAACTCTGGACAGCATGGGCTTTAACCCCGATCAGGAAAAAGTATCCCGCCCCGAAGGCTACGACACCTATCACTGGCTTCAGACGGCCCAGGGTGAAGGCATTATATATTTTGAGAACAAAAAAATCACGCTCTCCGAAGGCAGCGGCGTTCTGCTGCTGCCCGGAACTCCGCACCGCTATGAATCGCTCACTCCACATCTATGGTGCACCTATTATCTCACCTTCGGCGGCAGCTCAGCCCGGCACATCCTAGAGTCGCTGGGCATGGGCGCCAATTCCTTCTACAGGTGGGAAAGCGAAGCCCCGCTTCCTCATATGCTGAAGGAGATGCTTGACCGCCATGACGCTTCGGGCGACATGTTCAGCCTGGGCGTCTCCACCGACGCTTACCGCTTCCTGCTTACCTTGAGCAAATACGGCCGGCTGCATAACAATACTTCCATTTCCCGCAATGTGGACAAGCTGCAGCCGCTGCTGAAATGGATGGATGTCCATTATGGCGATCCCGGCATCGGACTTTATGATCTCGCGTCCCAGCTTGAGGTGTCCGGCCGTTATCTCAACAGCCTGTTTCTGCAGACCTTTGGCCTGTCTCCCTACGCCTATTTCGTCCGCCTGCGCATCCGCAAAAGCAAGGAACTGCTCGTCACCCAGCCTGACCTGACGGTAAAAGCCATCTCAAAGCTGGTTGGCTTCCGCGATGTCAGCCACTTCGTGGCCACCTTCCGCAAGCAGTCGGCGACTACACCGGAGCAATTTAGGAAGCTCCACTAACAGCTAACAGGCACGTAGTGCTATGGGTAAACTGGTGAGGCGTGGGAGGAGATTTTTAGTCACTCCGAGGAACGTCTGACTTTTTCAGCCGCTGCTATCTTCATGAATCCTATCTCTCACTCCGCCCATAATTACTTCTGCTGCACAAAGTGCAGCAGATCCGGCCCGATTTGGCCTTTATGCTGAATCTACTGCATTTCATGCGGCAGATTCAGCAGAATTGGACCCAAAATAGTCTTTTGATCGACTCCCCTTATCCTAACGTTCAATCAGTCTGTTGCTTTCACCTTTCCCGCTATTCACCCAGCTCCAGAATCTCCACCCCGTAAGCCTCCATCCGCAGCTCGCCCGAGCGGATCTCACCGTTATAGAGCACGCTAGGATAACTGCCCGGCAGCGGCACGCTTTGCGGTATCCGGTTCAAATTCAGCAGGAATAGGAAGCTGCCATTCTCTCCGCTGCGGATCGTGGCCTGCACGCCATCCGGCAGACCGGCAAAGCAGGTTACTCCATACTTGCCGGCCAAATCGGCCAGCAGCAGTGACCAGTATCGTTCTTCGGCATGGGTTCCGAAGTAATACACCTGCCCTTTCCCGAAGCTGTTGACAGTGACAGCCGGAATTCCAGCGTAGAAATCATCGCCGTACCAGGCGACAGGCACCGCAGTGACCGGCGTCAGCAGATCGCACCACTGGCTGCATTCGAAGGAGTTCCCTTCAGGGTCCACTAGGGTATGGACTTCCAGGCCGACGGGATCATATTCGTCAACCCGGACACCTGCTGCATGGCTTAACAATCCCGGCAGCGGCTGCATGACGCAGATGTTGCTCTTGTCCTTAACGCCGCTGCGGTTCGTCAGAAGGAGTACGCCGCCTGCCGCCGCATAAGCTTCAAGCTGCTCCGTAAGCTTCTCGCCCAGCACGTACAAACTTGGCGCAATGACGACCTTATAACCGTCCAGCGGTTCCCCGGCACGGATTACATCACAGCCAATCCCGAGCTTCGTAAGTGCCCGGTGAACCTGCTTGATGTTCCCGTAATAGTCCAGACCCCCGGCCTGTGGCTGGATGTCCATTGCGGCCTTCTGCTCATGAGAATGCAGAATCGCCACTTCATGCTTCAGCACAGTACCCTGCAGCCTGCCGCTGAGGCCGTTTACTTCTCCGCAGAGCTGGCTGAACTCGGCGAACCGGCGGCCCGGCACATTGCTGTGGTCAATCAGGCCATGCCAATATTGCTCGGCCCCGGCGACAGCACTTCTCCAGCGGAAATGCACGATCGTATCCGCACCTCTGGCAATCGCCTGCCAGGCATAGGCGCGGATAAAACCCGGATACGGAGCCCGCCACATCGGCATCCAGCAGCCCGGTGAGCCGCTGAGCTGCTCCATGATCCAGAAGTTCTGCCGTTTGATCCCGCGGGTGACGTCAAGAGACAGCGCTCCGCTATAGGGCGTTGTCTCTTGCTTGTCCGGTGAGGTGTTCGGATAATAGTCGAATGCCGCCACATCGAGGTCAGAGCCCACCGAATACATATCCAGCCGCTGCGGATAGCTGTGAAAGTTATGGGTAATAAAATGCTCCGGGCAAATCCTCCGCAGTGCATCAATCTGCGTCTTCTGGAACCGGACAACCGAATCCCATTGAAAACGCTGAAAATCCAGCAGGAACGACGGATTCTGGAACGGCGAGCCGCCCAGCGGTACCGTCAGCTCGTTCCAGTCACTGTACTCCCCGCTCCAGACCACCGTTCCCCATGCTGCGTTCACGTTCTCCAGCGTGCCGTACTTTTGCCTAACCCAGCTGCGGAAGGCTTCATTGCAGGTCCCGCAGTGGCAGTCGATCATGCCGAATTCATTGTCGGTCTGCCAGCCGATCACAGCAGGATGACCGCTGTAATGGCGGGCCAGGTTTTCAATAATCCGGCTGCCATATTCCCGCAGGGAAGCGCTGTTATAACAGCGGTGCCCGCGTACGCCAGGATGGAACGTCTGCCCATCGGCAAAGACCGGAAGTACATCCGGATAGGTGGTGGTCAGCCAGCGCGGCGGAGTGGCAGTTGGTGTTCCGATCACAACCCGCAATCCGTACTGATGGAACAGCTCAATAGCCCGGTCCAGCCAGGCAAAATCAAAGGTTCCTTCCCTTGGCTCCAAACGGCTCCAGGCGAATTCAGCAACCCGGACCACCTTGACCCCGGTTTCCTTCATCAGCTGAATATCCGCTGCCCACAAGGATTCATCCCAATGTTCCGGGTAATAATCGACGCCGACTTGCACTGTGTTATAACTATTCAGTGTCATATCTCCCTCTCCTCTCACTCTTATCCATCCATTTCCACTTTCATCCTATCAAAAAGACGCCCCCGCTTCACATCAATGATGAGTAGGACGGGGACGTCCGGCAATCCATTTTATCCAATTACGGCCCTTATAGGACTCTCTGTTTACGGTAAGACGTTATTTCTTCAGCTTGTCCCAAGCAGCCTGCATGCCTTTTTCCCAGCCGGCTTCGTCGACTTTATCGGCAATCAGCTGTTGAATGACACTTGCGAATTCCTGTGTTACGCCATCAGGGAATTTAGAGGATTGCAGACCGTACACTTTGCCATCCTGTACATATTTCCATACATCCGAACCCAGCAGACCGATGTCTTCCGGAGTAGCTTCGATTGTGGACAAGGCAGGGATGAATTTCCACTTTTTAGTGATATATTCTTTACCCATATCGGAAGTTACCAGCCAGTTCAGGAATGTCTTAGCTTCTTCTTTCGAGCCGGATTCTTTGTTCACAACCAGATTGGCAGGAATCCCAACAGTCAGCTTGTCATTTTTCGCAGCATCATCATTGATCGGCATAGGGAACATACCGATGTTCATGTCAGGTGTAATGTTGTCTACAAGTGTTTGTGCCCAGTTACCTTCCTGCATCATAGCGGTTTCGCCGTTAGCGAACATCGCCAGGTGAGTGTTGGCATCAGTAGTCAATGGGTTCTTTTGTCCGTATTTCACAGTCAGCTTAAGCAGGTTGCTCCAATCTTTGAATACTGGGTTGCCCACGATCGTGGAGGTACCTGCGTTAAGTCCGCTGATGAATTCATCTACATTGTCTTGTTGTGCAAAAGCTACGCTGATGCCCTGGTTACCCAGCAGCCACCACTCTTGATACGCGTTGCCGAAAGGAATAACATCGATAGCCTGCAATTTCTTAGCTGCTTCTTCAAGCTCAGTGATTGTTTTTGGAGTTTCAGTAATGCCAGCTTTTTCGAACAGATCTTTGTTGTACACATAACCGATACCTTCAAGGTTCATTGGCATACCGTAGGTTTTGCCGTCTTTGGTCATTGGTTCAGCCGCCAAAGGAATCAGATCCTTCACCCAAGGCTGGTCGGACAGATCTTCCAATTTATCGCCCCACAGATCCATTTCGGCATAACCGCCGTTGGAGAAGATGTCAGGTGCATCGCCGGAAGCGAATTTGGTCTTCAGCGCTGCTGCATAGTCTGCGCCACCGCCGACAGTTTGGATATCCAGCTTGATGTTAGGATTTTCTTTTTCAAATTCAACCTTCAGCTCATTGAGGCCTTCAACGATTTCAGTCTTGAATTGGAAGATCTTAACCGTTTTAGTTTCGCCGCCTTTATTGCCAGCGCTTCCATTTTGAGCAGTATTTGAAGCCGTATTATTATTGTTGCCACCGCATGCCGCGAGCACAACAGACATCAGCAGGACGCTGGACATCATCAGTGCAGAACGTTTCTTCATCATTCTAGTTTCCCCCTTGAATAAATTTACTAGCCTTTATATTTGGAACGGGGGCCCGGTGTTAACCTTTCACCGAGCCAGCCGCTATTCCTTCAACAATGTAACGCTGCATAAACAGGTAGAATACTACGATTGGAGCTACACCAAGCGCAAGCGCCGGAAGCGCCATATCCCATTGCTTCGTGTACTGGCCGAAGAACGAGAAGGTTGCCAGCGGAATGGTCCGAAGTTCCGGTGCCTGAAGAATCAGGGACGGGAGCAGATAGTCATTCCAGATACCGAGTGCATTCAAGACGATCGTCGTCATTAGCATCGGTTTCAGCAGCGGAAGCACAATCCGGAAGAAAGCACTGATCGGATTACAGCCATCCACGGTTGCCGCTTCTTCAATCTCAAGAGGCACCGATTTGATGAAACCATGGAACAGGAAGATCGCCATCGGAACACTGATTCCCAGATTAGTAATAATGAGTCCGGCGAAGGAGTTATTAACTCCAATAATATTAACGACTTTCAGGATCGGAATCATAATTGTCTGGAAAGGAACCACCATTGCCGCTACGAACAGAAGCAGCAGAATCTGATTGAACCGCGTGTTGGCGCGAACCATGCGATAGGCAGCCATAGCGCTGAACAGCGAGATAAAGACAACACTGATTACTGTAACTATGATCGAATTGCGGAATGCTTCAGAGAAGCGGGCCAATTTCCACGCATTGGAATAGTTGGACCACATGAAGACTTCCGGCCAGCTTGCCGCGTCGCTTAGGATTTCCCCGAACGATTTCACCGAGTTCGCCAGCAAGAAATAAAACGGAGACAGGAAGAGCAGTGCCAGCAGGATCATGAATACTTCAATCCCGATATTCCATCTGCCTTTTGACTTTGCATTCATTAAGCTTCGACCTCCTTGCTCTTCGTAACACGGACCTGAATCACAGTAATAATCGCCACAATTACGAAGAACAGCAGCGCTTTTGCAGTACCCAGACCGTAACGGTTGTTCAGGAAGGCTTCATTATAAATATTCATTGCCACGGATTCCGTTGATTTGAATGGTCCGCCTTTCGTCAGGGAAAGGTTAAGGTCGAACATTTTGAAAGACCAGGAAATCGCCAGGAACAAACCGATGGTTACAGCAGGCATGATCAGCGGCACTACAATGTTGCGCAGTACCTGCATCCGGGAAGCCCCGTCAATCTCAGCCGCCTCCAGCACCTCTTTGGACACATTGCTGAGTGAAGCGATGTAGATTACCATCAGATAACCGGAAGACTGCCAGACAAAGACCATCACAATCGCCCAGAAGCCGGTTGTTGCATCACCGAGCCATGGAAGATTGAAGAAGGACCAGCCAGTCATACCCCCGAGTGTTGAGAACCCTTTGATGAAGATAAACTGCCATATAAAACCAAGCAACAATCCCCCGATAACATTCGGCATGAAGAAAATGGTACGGAGCATATTACGTGTTTTTAAAGGTTTGGTTAGCAGATAGGCCAGGAAAAAGCCCACTACATTGGTCAATATAACCCCCAGCACAGTAAATCTTACTGTAAACCAGAAGGACGACCAGAAATCCGGATCATTTGTAAAAATCGCTTTAAAGTTATCAAAGCCAACCCAGCTTACATTACCAGATACGCCGTTCCAGTCTGTAAAGGAATAATACATCCCCATTAGAAATGGAATAATCGTAATCAGGGTAAAGAACAATAAGGCCGGTCCGACGAAAAAAAGCTGTTGACCAAATTGGGACAACTTATTGCCGCGCATTTACCCGTCCCCCTTTCTTTTACTCACTTACTTGTTTATGATCTAAACATATTATCCGTTTTTTTGCGGACTCCTTACACCTACGCAAGTGATCTTTGAGGTGTAAAATATTGATCGGAAGTGACAAGAATTGATGAAATGGAATAATATCCGCACCAAGCTGATCGTTTTTTTACTCCTGCCAACATTAGTCTGTATTATGGCTACGATGTATATCAGCTATTCTTATACGACAGAGTCCTTAAGGACCCGGGCCGTGGATGAGAATAAGAATCTGCTGTATCAAGGCTACAAAAATATTAATAGTCTGATCCAGGAAGTGAGCCGGCTGTCTCTGATCGCCTATTCGGATTCTGACTTCTACCGCTTGCTTGAAGCCGGATACGACGACTTGACTGCCGATTTTTCGATCTATTCCTCGCTCAATTACATCTCGACCTCCATGCCTGATATTTCACAGGTGTATCTGTACGGCGTCAAAGACGGAAAGGCAACACTGGTGACACAAAATACGACACCCAAACGCTGGCAGGCAACCGCTCCTTATGCTGATTCCCAAAACACCGGCGTCTCCCAGGTAGCTGTGCAAAGCACTCACATGAGCACCGCCTACGGTGTGACTTCACCGTTTCCGCAGTTCACTTCAGAGCCGGTGTTCACGATGCATAGAAGAATTGAGAGAATCCCGTCCTCCAAGGTCCTCGGCTATTTGTCGGTGGATGTGAGACTGTCTGCACTTACCGACATTGTGGATCAATTGTATGAGCAGAATCAGGAGAACATCTATCTGGTGGATGACAGCGGAACGCTGGTCTACAGCCACGATACCGCCGCTCTTGGCAAACCTCTGAATGCTACCTGGTATAATAAGCAGATTGCAGCGAATGACGAAGATCAAGGGTATTTTGAAGAAGGAGGGGCTGTATTTATTTATCAAAAAATCGAAAGTCCCGGTCTTAGCTGGACACTGGTGAAGCAAATTCCGGTATCCTACCTGTTCCGTGAAGCCAAGGAGGCGGCGCAAATCAATATCCTCCTGCTGGTCCTGCTGATGATTATGATTATTGCCTTGACGATTCTCATCTCTTTCAGGATCACGGCTCCAATCAAGCAGCTCAGCCGGTATATGGCCCAAGTTCAGACCGGTAATCTGGAGATTGACATCCGCCCAACAGGCAAGGATGAGATCGGCGTGGTGACTGAACATTTCCGCAATATGATGGATACGATCAACAACCTGATTTTGCGGGAATACCGGCTGGAGCTGTCCAATAAAACCAATGAGCTGAGGGCACTGCAGGCACAGATCAACCCGCATTTCCTGAACAATACGCTGCAGATTATCGGCACGCTTGCGCTTGAACTGAAGGTGCCGCAAATCTATGGCCTGCTCTCGGCCTTGGCCAAAATGATGCGGTACAGCATGTATAATGATGAGAAGATCGTGACCATCCAGAATGAGCTGGACCATGTCAAAGCTTATATTGAGCTGCAGAAGGAACGTTTTGAAAATAAGTTCAGTTTCCGCTACGATATGGAAGAATCGCTGCTCCATGCCCTGATGCCGAAGATGATTCTGCAGCCGATTGTGGAGAATTATTTCAAACACGGCTTTAATCTGTCCCGCAGTGACGGATTCATTGAGATCACAGCAACGAAGCTGGAGTCTGGGCGAATGGAGATTAATATTCAGAATAATGGCCACTCCATCCCGCCGGCCCGGCTGGACATGCTCCGCAAGGAGCTTCAGCAGCCCGGTTCACTGGACGTCGCCACACTGAAAAGCAGCGACAGCAAACGTGATGCTCCGGGTGCAGGCATCGGCCTGGGGAACGTGCTGGCGCGGCTGCGGCTGGTATGCGGGGATGACGCAGTCCTGACCGTGGACAATCTGGAAACAGGCGGAGTTATAGTCAGACTGGAAATTGAAATACTAGTGGAGAGTGAACGGATATGAAGGCGCTTATAGTAGATGATGAAGCAAGAGTCAGAAAAGCGGTAAGGCTCCTGGTCGACTGGGACGTCCATCACATTGATGAGATTCTGGAGGCGGGAAACGGCAATGAAGCGATTGAAGCCATTCGTGAGGCGAAACCGGCTCTAGTCATCATGGATATGATGATGGAATCGGGCAACGGAGTTGAGCTGATGACCTGGGTCAATGAATTCGCCGGAAACACCAAATTCATTGTGGTCAGCGGGCATAATGATTTTGACTTCGTACGCCAGACTGTCCGCAACGGCGGCATCGATTATATCCTCAAGCCGATTGAAGCTGAAGCGATCAATACTGCGGTCTCCAAGGCGGTAGCCGCCTGGCGGTCCGAGGAAGAGGAACGCAGCCAGCGGCAGCAGCAGAGCATCCGGCTGAATGAAATCAAACCAATTTACGGGGAGAAGCTGCTTTCGGCACTGATAGACGATCCCATCAATTCCGAAGCTTCGCTGCGCAGACTGGTAAGCGAGGGGGTTATTCCGGGGAATGCCGAATCCTCCCGGCTGATCCTGGTACAGACAGACAGCGGGAACAATCCGCTGCTGAAACGGTTCGGCGGTGACAGCGAGCTGCTCTATTACGCCATTGTGAACATCTGCAATGAATTCCTGCACCCGCAAAACAAGGGCATCGCCTTTCGCTATTGGGGCGGCCCTCCGGAGATCGCAATCATTCTGTGGGATGTGCAGGAATCTGTAGTGGAGCTGATCAGCCGGATCAATCAGGGCATTTACCGTACCCTGCAGTTCCGGATGCACTTTGGCATCAGCAATACAGGAAGCCTGCCGCACCGGCTGCCGATACAACGCACAGAAGCCGCCGAAGCATTGCTCCGGCGGAATTTGTTAAGTCATGAGGATTATTGCCATTTTCCTTCTTCAACCAATGCACACGGCAAGACCGTTAGTCCCTCCGGGGATGGCAGTGCCAGCCACGGATCTCCCGTCATCTTCGTCCATGTTCAGGAGGATTGGAAATTGGCTGTGATCAGCGGAAACAACGAAGCGCTGTCAGACGCGGCGCAGCATTGGACCCATGAACTAAGCCGCGGAGGTGTCATTACTCCCGAAATGCTGAATGCCTGGAAGGCCGATGTCCTGCTGTTCCGTACCCGGCTGGTGCGGGACGCTTTGGGCGTACGGGCAGACGCCGCTCTGGCAGAGCTGGAGCATGCCGACCAGTTGAACCCGGCTCCTTATACCAACGGATATTCCTTCTCCCTGTTTGCCTGGCGCGATTGGTCCTTTGCCCTGATGCAGCGCCTGTCGCAGGAGCTCTCGGCCAGACAGGTCAAAGAGAGCAATCCGATGTCAGACATCGTCCGGTACGTCGAGCAGAACTATGCTTCCGACCTCTCCCTGCAGGAGGTAGCCGGCAAATTCTACGTTAGCCGTGAATATGTCTCCCGCAAATTCAAACAGGAATACGGCATCAACTTCTCTGACTATATCGGCAACGTCCGCATTGAGAAGGCCAAGCTGCTACTGCAGAATCCCAACCTGAAGCTGTCGCAAATCTCGGAAATGGTCGGTTTCCATGATGTGAAATATTTCAGCAAGGTATTCAAGAAGCAGGTCGGCAGCTCCCCGAAGGACTACCGTATCCAGAAAAACATTTAAGCTTGCGGGAATTCTCGTAGAAGGTCTCTGTAGCTCTCTAATAGATCTCTATTGCTCTCTGTAGTTCTATGTAGTTCTATGTTTCTCTATGTAGTTCTCTGTAGCTCTTTGTAGTTCTTTGTAGCTCTTTGTAGCTCTATGTTTCTCTATGTAGCTCGCAGTAATCCGTAGTAACTGGGAGCATTTACACGATTCCGGAGGCTAACCGTCCATCCACCGGTGCGGTACTCAGACGTTCTAACAGGAATATGCAAACCGGATTACACCGTGAGAAACTGTAAGACCTCGCCAGGTCTTGTAAGATTGCCGTGAGATTCCGGTGAGTTCCTGGTGAGTTTCCGGTGAGATTCCAGTGAGTTCCCAATGAGTACCCGGTGAGTTCCCGGTGAGTTCCCGGTGAGTTCCCGGTGAGTACCCGGTGAGTTCCTGGTGAGTTCCCAATGAGTACCCGGTGAGTTCCTGGTGAGTTTCCGGTGAGATTCGGAGACCACGAAATAGCGGTCCCTAAGGAAAACGGGCAACACGATTATACTTAGCGGGAAATCTCCCCGGTAATTTGCCCGAAATCCACCTTCCAGGAACATTAGTGGGAATTTATCCCGGTATTTTCCAGCAGTTTGCCTGAGTTACGCCGAATCAGCAAATTTAGCGGGAGAAATTCCTGTTCCGCTTCGAGTTGACCTCATAGTCAAAGAAATAGCGGGTGCTATTCCCGCAATACGTGCGATCAGCACCCTACCCGCAGCGACGCTTACGTGTTCCGTTCACCGTCACATCTGGCGGCCAACTTGTGCCGTCTGAGGCCATACTCATCGGCGGCACCCTACCTCGAAACCACCGCCTATAGTCACAGCGCAGCCACCCGTCACCTGCGATCCTCACCCGTAGTCACTATCTTTCGTCTACGCTACGCCGGCGGACAACGCTGACCGGTTACTCCGATTCCAGCTTCAATACCATGCCAAAAAGGCTTCAGCAACGGCCTTCCCGGCGGCGCCGTTCGGATGCGGGTCATATTCGCCGCTCATGTACTCCGCTCTGATTCTGTGCTCAGCCGGGGCCGGCATAGCCAGCACGGAGGCGATGTCAAACACGCGGCTGACACCTGCAGGCGGATTCGTGAGGATTGCCATATTGACCTTACGCCAAGCCTGCTCCCGCTCTTCCGCAAAGTTGAATGGCGGCACGGTGCTCAGAATAATCTCCGCCCCTCCATTCGCCTCTTTGATCTTGGCAATAATATCGCTTAAATCCCTGAGCAGCTCTTCTGCCGAACGCTGGCCGATATCAAGATCATTGACCCCGAGCACGATCAGCACCTCATCCCCCTGCTTTGCTTTGTTCATCCACGGGCCATCTGCGGCTACATCATAAGCCCGGCCCCAGCCGGAGCCGATATTCCACAGTCCGTAATCCGTTCCCAGCCCCTCGGCAATCCGCGCAGCCCAATAGCTGTATTGATCCTTCTCTGTCCGTACCCCCTGAGTGATCGAATCGCCCAGGAACACCAGCTTCTTCGCTACTTGTTTCTTGTAGCCGATATAGCTTGGCAGTACCAGCAGCTTGTCCGACAAGCTAAACGCCTCTGCCGATTCCTGCCCGGCCAGATTCCCCGGCCCGTCATAGGCTGAGACCAGAATTCCCTCCACGTTGTAGGGCAGTGTTTTGCCGGGGGATGATGTCTTAATCGTCCAGGTGAACGCCAAATAATGTCCCTCCGGCAGTTCCAGGCTCGCTTCATCGCTCCAGAACGTTTCTCCAGCTTCAACCTGCTTCGTGCGGCTGCCCGCAAAGGTTAGCGGTACCGAAGTCCCGGCGGTTACCGCTCCATCCGGAACGCTTCCTCCGTCTGAGACATATGCCGCTTCAATGCTCCATTCCCCACCCGGCTCGCTTCCGTTTGCATCCTGCCCCAGATCCCAAGTCGAATCCACGCTGTTACTGTGCCAAAATTTAAGCGTCAGGCTGCCATTCTCCCGTAAACGGATGTATGTCCGGAAGGTATGGGTGAACGGCTCCGGTGAGTTCATGATATAGTTGGCCGCGCTCGATATTGCTGTAGCTGAAGAGTAGTCCGGCTGACTGTACACTCCATTGTCTTCTATTATCCTTGTCATATGTAATCCTCCATTATTTAAGCATATCTTAGATCATCTTAAATTAATTACCGTGTGTTCACAGCATTCAACCTATCAACCTATCTTCACAGCATTTATCCTATCTTTCACATCATTGATCACGTACCCCTAAGCATCCAAAAAGCTCTCTGATGAAATCGGGGACGGAGGTCCCCTGTCATCAGAGAGCTTAAATTATATGCTGTATAAACCTATTTCAGTGTAATGGTGAACGATACGGATTTGCTTCCGGCGTTTACCTTCACTGTAGTCTCATCCGCTTGGTCTGCACCTTCTACGGAAGCGATAGTGCCCAGATCCTTCACTGCCAGCATGAATGCTTTGCCGCTGCCTTCAGCAGCTACCGTTACTGTATTGCCTTTGCGTTCAGCCTTCACGGTCAGCTCAGGTGCGCCCTTGATGTCACGGACGGTTGCAGTCGTTGCCACTCCGTCTTCCAGCGAGTACAGTCCGAATTTCACGCCATCGGCAAAATCATAATCCGGACGGGTATCCACACTGCCTGTTGCAAGCAGCGAGTTCTGACGGACGAACAGCGGCAGACTGAAGAAATCATGTGTTTCCTTGCGCCATGATCCGCCCTGTACCGTTTCACCGCTAAGCAGGTGTGTCCAGCGTCCAGCAGGCAGATAATATTTCACTTCGCCGTTCTCCTGGAAGATTGGAGCCACCAGCAGGGAATCACCCAGCATGTATTGACGGTCCAGCACTTCGCAAGTCGGATCTTCCGGGAATTCCATCACCATCGCCCGCATCGAAGCCCAGCCTTCTTCATGCGCCTGACCGGCCACATCATACAGGTAAGGCATCAAGCTGCATTTGAGCTTGGTGAAGAAGCGGGTAACATCAACTGCTTCATCGTCGTAAGCCCAAGGCACACGGTACGAGGTGCTGCCGTGCAGACGGCTGTGGCTGGACAGGAGGCCGAACGCCAGCCAGCGTTTGAAGACATGCGCCGGAGCCGTGTTCTCGAAGCCGCCGATATCATGACTCCAGAAGCCAAAGCCGGACAGACCGAGGGACAAGCCGCCGCGAAGGCTTTCTGCCATTGATTCATAATCTGCATAGCAGTCGCCGCCCCAGTGAACCGGGAACTGCTGCCCGCCGGCGGTTGCCGAACGTGCGAATACTGCCGCTTCATTCTTACCAAGCTTCTCTTCCAATACATCGAAGACAACCTTGTTGTACAGCTGAGTGTAGTAGTTGTGCATTTTCTGCGGGTCGGAGCCGTCGAAGTACACAACATCCGTCGGAATCCGTTCGCCGAAGTCGGTCTTGAAGCTGTCTACGCCCATATCCACCAGGTCACGCAGGTATCCGGCATACCACTCACAAGCCGCAGGGTTCGTGAAGTCCACAAGTCCCATGCCTGCTTGCCACAGGTCAGTCTGGTAGACATCGCCGTTTGCTTTTTTGATCAGATAACCGTTCTTTTTGCCTTCTTCAAACAGCGGTGAACGTTGTCCGATATAAGAGTTGATCCAGACGCAGATTTTCAGACCTTTTTCCTTCAGACGTTTCAGCATGCCAACCGGGTCCGGGAATACACGGGAGTCCCACTGGAAATCGGTCCATTGATATTCACGCATCCAGAAGCAGTCGAAATGGAAAACATGCAGCGGAAGATCACGCTCCGCCATGCCTTCTACGAAGGAGTTAACGGTTGCTTCATCATAGTCGGTAGTGAACGAAGTGGTCAGCCACAGGCCGAAGGTCCATGCCGGAGGAAGCGCTGGCTTGCCGGTTAGGGAAGTATATTTGCTGATGACCTCTTTGATCGTAGGTCCCTCGATAACGAAGTATTCCAGGCTTTCGCCGGCTACACTGAATTGGGCCTTTTTCACTTTTTCCGAACCAATTTCATACGAAACCAGCTCAGGCTGATTCACAAATACGCCGTAGCCTTTGCTTGTTACATAGAACGGAATGTTCTTGTACGCCTGCTCGGAGCTTGTACCGCCGTCTTTGTTCCAGATATCAACAACCTGTCCGTTTTTGACAAAAGCAGTAAAGCGCTCACCCAGACCATAGACGAATTCACCTACGCCGATATCCAGTTCTTCACGCATGAAGGTGTTGCCGTCCTGATCTGTGATGTAAGCCATGGATTTGTAACCGCTGCCTGTAATGCGCTCGCCGCCGCGGTAGAAATCCACTGCCCATTGCTCGCCCTTGCGGATGACTACGCGCAGCCCGCCGCTGATCAACACGGTTTCCGAATCAGTTTCTTCAATCTGTACGTGGTCGCCGGTTCCTTTGGTCAATTCGAAAGCCGGACCGCGATCAATTACGCCGTCATTATGAATGATCTTCACGCCTACCACACCCGGAAGCGGAGAATGGAATTTTACGGTCAGCAGCGTGGAGTTAAGGGTTGCTGCGCGTCCTGTAATTGGAGTGGTTTGGGTAATTGCCGTCAAACCCTCAGAAGTTTTTTCCACTACATAGTTTTGAACTGCGCCGTTGATGTTGATTCCGTCGCGAACCAGCCAGAGGCCGTCTGTAAATTTCATCTGTAACTTGCCACCCTTCAATTTGGTGTTTATAGTTGCATTATAACGATAATAAAAATACAAAACTAATATAATATAGCTCATTTATAACACTATTCTGATGTTTTTTATCGAAAGGAGCCCAATTATGGACCGCACATCACAACGTTTGCTTAAAGAAGACCGTGTGCATGGTGATGTTATGTTCCCGCTAGCCGCCTATTGGATCGAGCTTCCGGCCGGAACCCATGTCCTGGATACGCACTGGCATGAGGAGGCAGAGTTCTTTATGCTGCTGGAAGGCGAGATTCTGTTTCAGGTCGATACCGATTATTTCCCTCTCCGGGCCGGGGAGGCCGTATTCATCGAATCCGGCGATATTCATGCCGCCTATGTGCTGAAGGAAGGCCCTTGCAGGTTCTGTGCACTTGTCTTTCACCCCGATCTGCTCGCCAGCGCCCAGTATGATGCCATTCAGCATACAGTGATTCTGCCGCTGCAGGAGAAACGCCAAAGCTTCCCCAGACATCTTACACCGGAGATTGCCTGGCAGCAGGAATTGCTCCACCATCTCGAACGTTTGATGGAGGCATATGCTAATAAAATGCCCGGATTTGAGTCCTTTATGAAAGGGACTTTGCTTATCATGCTCTCGCAGATCGCGATTGAGGGCCGCTCCGTGAACCATACCCAGTCGGAGGGTGCGGATACAACCAAGATCAACCGGCTGAAGAAGGTCATCCTCTACATCCAGGACAACTACCAGGAACCGATACGAACCCGCGATTTGTCCGAGCTTATACCCATGAGCGAAGGACAGTTCTGCCGCTTCTTCAAGGCAATGACCCGCAAGACGCCGGTGGATTACATCAATTCCTACCGGATCCGCCAGGCCGCGGATCTGCTGCAGCAAAGCGACCGCAAAATATCCGACATCGCCATGGATGTCGGATTCGATAATGTCAGCTATTTCATTAAGGTGTTCCGCAAGGCGATGAAATGTTCGCCTTCAGAGTTCCGCAAAGGGGCAGTACAGGGAGCCGGGCAGTCGCAGCTGTATCCGTAAGATGAATAAGCCTTGATGAAGGGTTACAGAGCCATGCGGTATACGGGTCCCTTCCTGACATATCAGAAGGTAAGCGTTTCGTGCACCGGCCACTCGACCACCGCTTCTTCGCCTACCCGCAGATCAAGCTCTCTTCTCGTGTTCTGCAGCCGGATAATAAATTGCTGGTCCAGCGAATTGATTACAACTCCGATGAGATAGGAAGAACCGGAGTAGTTGATAAAGGCCACTTCACCCGCCAGCATATTAAGCCCATGCCCGGGTACCGGATGGGGTTCCGGGCTTTGACGCCGCACAGAAACAGCCTCCGGCCGGACCATAACATATGTCGGAGCGCTCCCGTTCCCGGTTTTCTCCGCAGAAATGGGGTTCCCCTTCGTCAGTTCGAAACGCCACATGCCTTCTGATTCCATGACATTGGTGATCGGAAACAAGTTCGATTCTCCCACAAAATCGGCCACGAACGGGTCCGCTGGGTGCATATAAATCTGCTGCGGCGTTCCGGTCTGCACAATATTCCCACCGTTCATTACGGCAATTCGGTCAGAGATAACCATCGCTTCCTCCTGGTCATGAGTAACAAAAATCCCGGTAAAACCATACTCCCGCTGCAGCACGCGGATTTCAATTCCCAGCGCCTGACGCAGCTTGGCATCTAGATTACTGAGCGGCTCATCGAACAATACAAGCGGCGGTTTAAGCACAAGAGTCCGCGCCAGCGCAACCCGCTGCTGCTGTCCGCCGGACATTTGCGCGGGGAACCGTTCTGCAAAATCGTTCAGCCGCACGGAATGCAGAGCCGCCTCCACGCGTTCTCTGATTTCCGGTTTCGGCACACCGTGACGCTTCAGTCCAAAAGCTACATTTTCAAAAACGCTTAAGTGGGGGAAAAGGGCATAATTCTGGAAGACGAGTCCAATGTTCCTTTTATGCGGAGCAATGTTTGTGAGTTCCCTGCCATCCAGCCGGATTGAGCCCGAGGTCGGATCATGCATGCCTGCAATCA
Organism: Paenibacillus sp. FSL L8-0340; assembly: GCF_038593145.1. Classification (NCBI taxonomy): domain Bacteria; kingdom Bacillati; phylum Bacillota; class Bacilli; order Caryophanales; family Paenibacillaceae; genus Paenibacillus; species Paenibacillus sp. FSL L8-0340. The sequence goes on along the minus strand of NZ_CP151967.1, from coordinate 988,962 downwards.
TGCGCAGGGTTGTCGTTTTCCCGCACCCGCTCGGTCCGAGAAGCGACAGCATCTCACCGCTCTCTACAGTAACATTCAGATTGTTGACTACGGGTTTTTGCCCGTATTTTTTTACGAGATTTTCGATGATCAGTTGGCTCATGGTGTGCCTCCCCGCTATGTTTTTTTGCCCCACCGCATAATGCCGATCCCCAGCAGCCCAATCAGAATCGTGCCTGTAATAATAATGGAAGATACCGCAGCCAGCGAAGGTGACAGATTGAACTGAATGTCCGAATAAATGGTCATCGGCAGCGTGTTAATGCCAGGACCCGTAAGGAATAAGGCGATAACCAGTTCATCAAAGGAAAGCACTAGACTAAGGAACGCACTCGCGAGCAGCGAGGGTCTGGCAAACGGAAGTGTCACCAGGAAGAAGGTTTTTAGCGGCGAAGCGCCAAGAATGATCGAAGCCTCTTCCACCGACCGTTCCATCCGCGAGAATCCGGCCAGCATGGTCCGCACGACATAAGGAATAATTAAGATGATATGGGCGAGCAGCAATCTCAGGAAGAACATCCGTATGCCCAGATAGCTGAAGAAAATCAGCAGGCCGATGCCGAACAGCAGCGTCGGAATAACCAGAGGGGACAGAAACAGCCCCTGCAGCGCATTCTTCAGCCGAAATTCAAACCGCTGTATGGCGTAGGCGATCATCGTCCCAAGCGGCAGCGCAAACAGCGTAGTCAAAACAGCCAGCTTGATGCTGGTCAGGAAAGGTCCGGTGTACCTCCCGCCTGTCAGCACCTCTTCATACCATCGCAGGGAGAAGCCTTTGGGAGGAAACACCAGAAACTCACCGGAATTAAAGGATGAAATGAGGATGACAAGCAGCGGTGCCATAATAAATAGATAGATTAGAGTATTTACTATAGTAAGGAGCGGAAATTTCCTTCTCATATCAAACGACTCCTCCCGGCTTCCTGCCGCTAAGCATCCGTCTGTAGAGACTGGTTACCCCAAGCATGGTCAGCAGTAAAATGACGCCCATAGCAGAAGCATAAGGCCAGTTAAGCAGGTTAATTGTCTGGTTGTAGATTTCTGTAGCCATCAGCTTCACCTTGGCCCCCCCGATCAGGGACGGGGTGACGAAAAAGCTTAATGTAATTGAGAAAACAAGCAATGTTCCAGCAATAATCCCCTGTTTGGAGAGCGGCAGGGTGACGAACCAGAATACCTTTGTTTTCGATGCACCCAGATTAGCGGCCGCACTTTCGAGATTGCGGTCCATGCCTTCCAGCACCGAGTAAAGAACGAGCACCATATAAGGAAGCATGACATGCACCAAAGCAATAATCACACCCGCAGGCGTATACAATAGCTCAAGCGGTTCCTGGATCAACCCTATTCCGAGCAGGAATTGATTCAGAATTCCTTTGCGGCCCAGAATAATAATCCAGCCGAAGTTGCGGATCACGGCGCTTGTCAACAGAGGGAGCGCGATTAAGATGAGCAGCAGAAAACGGTGTTTGGGCTGAGCCCGGGATACCCCATACGCGAGGCAGTATCCCAGAATCAGACAGATGAAGCTTACGGCAACGCCGATATACACCGAACGCCAGAGCATTTGCAGATAAAACGGATCTGTGAAGAATCTTCCGTATTGCTGCCAGACGAACGCCGCTTCCATGGCTCCGGATGAGTCCGTTTGATAAAAGCTGAGCATCAGCAGCCGGGCAAGCGGGAGGACAAACACCAGCAGGAAAATTATCAGCCCGGGAGCCAGCAGAATCCAGTAAGGGGGAATGCGTTTCAGCATGGCATTGCAGCTCCCTTCAAATAGTAATGATGCAGTGCTACTGTGAAATCAATTTGCTCCACTTCTCCATCCAATCTGCCTTGTTGTTGTTCACCTGCGCCAAATCAAGATGAATCAGGCCGTTAAACGTATCTTCGCCATTCGGAAGAATGCCTTTCAGATCATCGGACAACTCTGTCTGGCTATTGGTCGGGGAATAGCCGCCACCCTCAGCAGTCAGCTTCTGAATCTCCGGACGCAGCAGGAAGTCTATATATTTCCGGGCAAGCTCAGGGTTCGGGCTGCCTTTCACCACTTGGGCAGTAATATAGATGCCAACGGCTCCCTCCTTGGGAATCGCAAAGTTAATGGGAATTCCCTGTTTGCCAAACGTATAGGCATAACCAGAATCGAACGGGGCTATAACCGCCTCATCCTGGGCGAACAAATTGCCGACTTCGGGACTGGATTTCACAATTGCCGCGGCATTGGGCAGCAAAGTCTTGATTGCATCAAGTCCGGGCTGAATATTATCTTCTCCGCCGCCGTTCATCTTGGCGAGGGCTACCAGGAACTGATTGCCGTAGGTGTTGGAGATATCAACCAAACCGACTTGTCCTTTATATTCTTCCTTCCACAGATCATTCCACGAGGCTGGAGGAGTTGGGATTGCATCACGGTTATAAATCATGCCAAGAGCTTCATAGCCGAAGGTAGGTCCATAGCCTTCAGCACTGCGCGCTTCCGGGTACAGCTGGTCCAGGTTCTCCATCTGCTCCGGGTCGAGCTTCATAATCAGATCCTCTTTGGCTGCAATCTGCTCCTGTCCGCCTGAGAACAGCACCACATCAATGGTTTGATTGTTCTTCTCCGCACGAATCTTGGCCAGCGCATCTGCCGAATACAACGTTACGACTTCAACCTCGGCATTGTACTCCTCTTCAAATTGTTTGATGTAGGCACGCTGGGTTTCTTCAATCGCTCCGCCGAAAGAGGTGACCACCAGCTTGCCGCCGGAAGGCTTGTCCGTGGCTGCCGCCGCTGGAGCATCCTTACCTGAACTGCAGGCTGTCGCCGTAATCAGAAGTGTCAGTATACCTGCCGCAGCTTTTCCATAGAACCATTTCCGCATCACACATATCCCCTTATCGTTCAGATGATGGTATATTCCTTTGGTTTAGCCGTTTGATCTTTCGCCCCAGTTGCGGATATACAGATTGCGTGCATTTTCCGAGAGAACCAGGCCAGCCGCAGTATAAGCATATTCTTCATCAATAATTCCATCTGTCACCAGATCCGTTAGCATTTTACCCAGCTCTTTCTTGATCATCCGGCCACCCAGCCAGCTGACTTCGGGAATCGTAAAACCGTCGGAGCCGTACATCACTTTCGTAAAAGGAGCCATTTCAAAGATTTGCCGCAGCTTCGGCTGCACGCCTATGCTGCTGAAGGGAATCATGGAGGACAAGTCGAGATACACATTATGATACTGATTGACCAGGTAACCGGCTTCTTCAACAAACGGATATGCGGTATGAATGAAAATAATCTTTACAGCCTGATAGTGCGGATCACTGACAATGCTGTGCATCAGCAGCGGACTTGCGAGCTTCACATCCAGCAGCGGGGCATCCCCTGCTCCCGAATGCATCTGAATTGGAATGTCATATTCCATGCACAGCTCGAACGCGAGCAGTACGAGATAGTCACGGACATCTTTTTCGGCTTCAGTATTGTCCGGCGATTCCAGGAACCGGCTGTAGCTGGCTGCGGCCCGGCTCTTGCTGATCTTGTTTATTTTCAGTCCGGTATGGTAGGCAATTACGGTCTTAAAAGCAATAGTCCCCCGATTCTCCACCTCGTCCCGCAGCTCCCGGAGGTAGGTCTCTTCCAATTCCCCGAAGGGTACCTTCTCCTCGAACAGCCGGTGATAGGTAGCTTCCACCCGGTGAATACGGCGGGTCGGAATGGATGACGAGGTCTGATGGAACCAGTCAAGCTCATCCTGGGCCAACCGCGACCCCATAACCGGGAAACCGTAGTCCACCAGCAGTGATTCCAATCCTACATCCTTGAAAAGCATGTCTACATATTCTTTGGGATTGGCTCGATAACGCTGATTACGCTGCAGGATTAGTTCGTCATCCGTCACGCGGGGATCAAGCCCAAGCAGCTGGATTATCTCTTTACGGACAATTTTGAATAACAGAGTGTTTCGGGTGTCGCGGCTCTTGGGGGGGATCAATGAGAGGGTGAAGCAATTATCGAAACTCTTCTTCTCTCTGGTCGGCATGAATGGATGACAATGGTCGTCAATGATGGGCAAGCGGCTGATATCAATCGTCATGGTAATCCCCCTTAATCTTTTGTAAACAAATTGTTTTTGTTATTGTATACAATAATACGTACAAGGATGATCCTTGTCAACAAAAGTTACATTAGGGGGATGAAAAGATATTTTTATCGGACTAAATGTAATATAACATGACGCACAACAAAAAAACCACTCGTTTACGCCCCAGCGTGGGCGCAACAAATGGCTTGTCCATACGATATCAATACGTTGTAAGCTGCAAAATGAACCTTTCAGTCTACCTACAGCTTATCGTTGTATCCGTAGTTCACCAGTTCATTTCTGGCTCTGTTCCAATTCTGCTGTGTATAATGCCTGGCTTTCTCGGAATCTTTAGCGATGATTGCATCGAGTATGAATTGATGCTCCTCTGTCGCCTTCTCCAAATTGACTCCCGCCACAAACCGGGTCTGAATTTGGTAGGTTTTGTGGAACAGCTTTTCCACATGATAAATGAGTAGCTTATTAGGGCACATGCGGTGCAGGGTCCGGTGAAATTCGATATCATATTCCTTCCACTGATGGAAGTTAGACAGACTTTTTTGCTCATTCATTCTGCCGATCAGCTCCGTAAGCTGGTTAACATGCTCAGAAGAAGGCTGTTGTGCAGCCAGATAAGCGATCATCCCCTCAACGGCTTCCATCATTTCGTAACATTCCTTTACATCTTCTGCTGTCAGCACACTGACATACGCACCTTTTCGAGGGTACACGGTCACAAATCCTTCTACGGACAACAGTCTGATCGCTTCTCTTACCGGAGTCCGGCTCATATCCAGCTTCTTGGCGTATTCTTCTTCTATAATGGGCTGGCCTTGGGTTAGCTGGTTCTCTTTGATATCCCGAAGAATGCTGTCGTATGCAATTTGCGCTTGGTTCTGCTTGCCCATATACACAGTCTCCTTCACCGGTCATGATCATCACAACAATACGCTGATTATAATACTATCTGAATACATCATCTGTAAAGTTGATCATCACTGCGAGGCAATTCGTCCCGCATCATTTCTACACGCTGCACACGCTGCTTCAGCCTTCCTGAGATCAATGCCCTTATGCTTTCCGGATCACAATAAAGCAGGTACTGTCCGGCAACGCCACCTCTTGACCGCTTTCGTCCATAACGACCACCCTGCCCTGCAGCGCCTCCGTATAACCCTCCTGCAAATAGTGCCGGAACACTTCAACCTTCGCCGGTTCGCCCAGACTGCGCTTTATAAAATCGGCATACTGGCCGGGAGTGAAATAGCCGAACTGTTCCTGGACCTCATGGATATACGCTTCTTCACCCCAAGTGTAGGTGTACAGAAATTCCATGGCATCATTTACAGGCATCAGCACCTCTTGTTCACCGGTCACCGCATACTGAATTTGACGTCCGGCAAAATCCTTGGCGTAACGTGCAAGCCAGGCCATTCCGTCCTCCTCCAGAAAGCGTACGCGGCGCTGATCACTCTCCGGCTCGCTCATAATCCCGTCGCGGATGATGATCACACCACCGGCCGACAGCACATCAAAGGCACTGCGCAGAGCTGCGGCCACTGTCCCGTGATTGAATTTGACGCCATCCAGTGGTACATACGAATACAGCTCATGCAGTATTGATGAGAAAATGACGGTGTCTACGCTGCCCGTGTCCACGAAATCCTTCAGATTCAGCGCATCGCCCTGCAGTACCTCCCAGCGGTGCCCTTCCCGCTGCTTGCGCTGCCGCAGCGCTTCAATCACATTGCTGGAAATATCAATGCCGACCGGAATGACATCCGGCATACGCGCTTCAATCAAATCCAGCAGCACACCTCCGCCGGGTCCGATATCCAGCACTTTGCTGCCGGTGACATACTCCAGAATCACTGCTTTATAATCACCTGTATCATTCATCTGGCTCAAATAGCTGTCCTCGTTATGGAACCGGTCAAAGGCATCGCGGCGCAGATCGAACAAGTCGAACAGCAGCAGTACTGCCCGTTCATACAAGGCTGACTTCTCGGCTTCCATACAGAATTCGATCAGCTTCTCCGCAGCAGGTGAAAATTCAAAATCAAAGAACACCGTATCCGGCAAGTGAGCCTGCCTACGGAGCCGGTGGGCAAGATGCGGATTACCGGAAGACATGGTTCCGCTCGTGATATCCTGCCAGGTTAATTCCGACAAATACTTCTCGATAATCCGCTTCTTGTACACATTGATCTTCTTCACGCCTTTATAGTCATAATGGAGCGAATTCATGACAGCCTCAAAGCTGATATGATTCAGACCGGAAAGTTCGGCGCCGCAGGCGGTCAAAGCTATCACTTTCAGGAATTGCTCCAGCGAGAAGGTCTGGAGTGCCGACTCCACATACCAGAAGGTTAGGGGCTCCAGCGGTTCCAGCAAGTACGGTTGAAATCCTTCGGACTCCAGCCTGCTCCATTCGCTGCCGAAATCCTCCCCTTTGGCAATCGGCCCCGATCGCATACGCTCCAGCCGTTCCTTCATCGGCAGCGGGACATCCAGAGCGCCTGATGCGATTGCCGCAATCAGCTCCATAACCTCCGCGCGCACCTCCTGCCACAGCTCGGGGGAAACGGCGGAAATGATGCAATGGTTCAGCGCGAACAGCAGCCGTTCCAGCTCATCTGCAGTCAGAAGCCCTTCCTCCACCATAGCCGACAATGGACGGTTAGCAGAAGGCGGAACCTCGCCGCGAATCTGCTGCCCGATCAGGCCGTGAGTTTCGATCAGCCGGTGTACGATCATCGTCTTCTCTGCATCTGCTACCCCTGCCGCCGTGAGCTGGCTCGCTTGCGTCTTATGCTCTGTTGCCGGATCTCCTCCGGCATGCCGTGAGTACAGCTGCGCTGAACCGATATTATGTACGAAACAATTAATGCCCTCCAGCTGCCACAACCGGCGCTGGCGGGAAGTTCCGCCTTTTGCCGTCTCCGACCAGACCAGTGTCTCCTCTGCCAGTTCCTTGATCCAGTAGGACAATGGCAGGCTATCCAGCAGGCGTAAGCTCCGCTCCACATAATCCAGCACAGGATTCTGTTCATCCAGTTCGCGCAGTGAATCCACCCGTTCCAGATTGACTATGGCTTGCTCCGCCTGAACAATATATTTCAGCCAGGGAAATGCCTCTGCGGGCAACTTTTCCCCTTCACGGTACGATTCAATCGCTTGCAATGATTTCAGCATGTGTATGCCTCCCTATGTAATTGAACAACTCTTTCTATACCATAGCCCTGCTACCGGCCATTTGAATCAAAATCGGCAGGAAGTATTCCGGCGTTCTCACCCGGAAGGGTCCGTTCCGCTTCTTGCTCCTCCCGCCACAACTGGCCAACAGCAAAATCGATTTCCGTCTCCTGCAATTCGTTTACAAGCGTCCTAAACTGATTAAGTGCGGGTTCGAGCATGGTTACATTGGGCGTATAATCGAGCATGCCCCATCCCAAGCAGCGGATGGCCCCCTCAATGGTTGTGTCTAAAACTCGGCCAGCCATATAATGAAATCCTTCTCATCTGATGTTCTTGCAATCCGCGATCCACTCAGTGCAAGTACGGATATCACTACGGAAAATAAGCCGTTTGAACACCTAATCTCCTGATCCGTCTCTGCGTCTGATCTTGTTATGGTATTCGCCATTTCGGACCACCCTTCAAATTCTCCCGAAGAATTTGCCGATACAACAAACAGCAAGCTTCCAAAGAGAGGCCTGCTGCTTGTCGTATCGTTTATTTTTACTGGCTCTGCAGGATAATCGTATTCTAACCTGCCAGAGTAAAACCTGGCAAGAAGACATGTTTGTGCTGTATCCAAATGTTCAAGTGGTCTCCAATTTAAGATTCCCCCATTTTGGGCGAGGACGTAACTGCGGTGAATATTTGGACTTCCGGCCGCTGTTGTCCCCAGATTTCTTGATTTGACCCGCTATATGCGGTGGAAATCCGGTGACAAAGGCGGTCGCTATCGCTCCTACAGTTCCAAAATTCCCCTCCGTTACTTTTGCCCTTTTGTGTAGTTATCAAGTTCAATTCATATAGCGAAATTTCATTCATAATTTTATCGCCTTTTTGCTCTCCAACAGTACATTCCCGCACCTGCCAAGACCAGGAGTGAAGCTACCGCCACCGGGATGCTTAGGATATGATTTTCTTCATCTGATGAAGAGTCATCGCCGGAGAGCTGTGCTGAAAAGGCTGCTGCTGCTGAATCGCCAGAGTCTGCCGGTGTGTTTGCCGGTGTGTCTGCCGGTGTTTCGGCTGCTTGTTGTTCTACTGCTGCTTTCTCCTTCGCTTCCTCTGCGGAACCCCCTACGATCTTCCCGCTTGCTTTTGTAATCGTATACGGGATCACTGCGCCGCTCCAGAAATGCAGCTTCAGCTGCACTTCTCCATCCTTCACTTCCTTCCAGAATTCGTCCGTGAACTTGATCTCTCCAGTGGTATAGTCCGGATAGAAGGTACGTTTGTACTCCTTGAAGGGAGTCCAATCATTGGGACCGGCATTGCCGCCAGCCGTATAGACGGCTTCCAGTGTCGTCAGGCTGTCCCCGTTGAACCAGGTCGGGATCGTGAATATCCCCTCCGGGGCTTGCGCACTAATCAGGCTGGGCGTGTCATAATAAATAATCTTCATTTTCCAGTCGGCACCCGCACTGAACGTAGCGGTTAAGGTTGCATTCATTCCATACTTCTTCGTGACTAGCCTTTGCAGCAATGCAGATTTGAGGATTAAGTTTTCTCCGTCAAGCTCATAATCCGTACCCTTCACTAACGCATTTTCCTGATTAAGCAGAGCGGTGAAGGTATTCCCGTTCAAATTCAGGGGAATGACCAGATCCTTAATTTCCGAATCTTTAAGAATATAGACCGAATCCGTTTCCGCGTTGGAGGAGCGGCCCTTCCAGCCCTGCTTCATCACCTGATGAAGCTCCTCATCCACCCACTTGAGGGTGCGCCTATCGAAATGTTGGCCATTATCCCACAGCATCAGCGGCATCTTTTTTTCCCGAGCATAGTAGGTGATGTATTCAAAAAACTTCAAAATTTCGCCATGCTGAACAGTATCCAGCGATTTATCGAACCCAAGCAGACCAAATTCCCCCACGATAACAGGAATCCCTTTGGCGGTGAAGGTGTCGTAAGCCCGGTCGAAGGCCTGAATCAGATCCTCCCTGGCCGTGTTATCGAACGTGGTCGAACCCCCAAGGTTCACACTGAACGCATAATATCCATAGTAGTGGAACGTTGCAATCAACCTATCGTCGTTTAATTTCGTAATGGTTTTGGCTAACTCATCCAGTCTGGCCTGGGTTGGAGCAGCCGTTAGAGTAGAAAGTACAAGCGGACGCTTATTGTTATTCCCGCCGGAATGACGAACGATAGCATGAAAAGAAACATTCAGTTCATCCAGCATCGCAAAATATCCAGGGGTGTCCTTGCTCCAATCCTCCGAAAAACGCGGTTCATTCAGGCTCTCAAACATCAGCGTGTCCGGATAATCCTTGAAATGCCCCGCAATCTGCGTCCAGGCCGCATTGAATCTGGCAACCACATCATCATGCTCCGTCTCCATGTTCAGGACCCAGCCCGTATCGTGATGCAGGTTAATCATGACATGAAGATCCGCAGCCAGCGACCAGTCGACGACTTCTTGAATCCGTGCCATAAATTCTTTTTGGATCACATAATCAGGAGCGTCACCCATCCGGTGCTTCCAGGTAATGGGGATGCGGATGCTTTTGTAGCCTTCGGCAGCAATTTGCTTAATAAATGCCCGGGTTGTACTCGGGTTTCCCCATGAAGTTTCCTCACCCGTAGCCTCGAAGGTGTTTCCTAGATTCCAGCCCGGTCCGATGGCTTCGACGTAAGCTTGCATGGCACTCTTCTTTTCTTTGGTTTCTGCATGCGCAGGCAGAGCCGTCACCGTCACGGCCAGCAGCAACATACAAATCATGACGAACAAACGTTTAGGCTTCATGATCCGGCTCCCTTCCTAATAAAAAATGCTGGAGGCACATTACGCGGGTCTCCAGCATTTCATTTCTCCATGAAGCAATGTATTCTGTTAACCAATAATACCGCTGCGCTCAACACTCTCTACGAAATAACGCTGCACCACCATATACAGCAGGATCAGCGGGATAATGGCCAGCAAGATGCCGGTATCAATAATCATAGCCACATGGTTTGGATCTGCCTTAATACTAGACCCGCCTGCACCTATCCCAAGCAACCCCGGAAGCAAGGCATTGGCCTGAGCCGCCAGCGAACTTACCTTTGTAGGCATAAGCGCCACTTCACTCATGAAGAGCGAGGTAAAGAAGGTATCGTTATACTGCCAGACAAAACAGAACAAAATGACTGTGATCATCGGGGAGACTGCATTTGGCAGCATGATTCGCAGGAATGTTTTAACGCCTCCCGCACCGTCAATCAAAGCGGCTTCCTCAATTTCTTTCGGCATTCCTTTGAAGAATTGGCGGAAAATATAGATGAACAAGCCTGCTTTTAATCCGATCGCTGTTGCTGATGTAATAATGGAAGGCCAATACGTATTGAGCAGGTTGATGCCTTCTTTGCCTGTGATCAGATGAATAATCCCCAGAATATCAAAGCTTCTGAAATGCAGGTACATAGGCACCATCAGCGTGCTGGTAGGTACAAGCAAGGTTAGAATGACGAGCGCGAACAGGATGTTGCTTCCCGGAAAGTTGAACCGGGCAAAGCCATAACCCGCCAAGGCGCAGGAAGCCGTAGTCAGCAGCGTTGTCACTACGACGAAGAGCAAGGTATTCCCCAGCAGCGGGAAATAGTCCAGAATCTGCATCGCCATCTTGATGTTATCCAGCGTAAAGTGGACCGGTATCATATAAATTGTCGGGTTATAAATATCTGCTTTATCCTTGAAGGCGATGGAGAATTTCATAAGCAGCGGGTAAATAATAATAAATGAAATCCCGATGACAAGCGCGTACCGGAACAATGCATACAAAATATCAACTGCCTTACCTCTGACCTTCTGAACTCTATAGTGATTCGCTTCTCTGTGAACGGGTTGAGGAGCTTGCATAGCCGTACCCTCCTTTGCTATTAATCAGTTGTAATGCACTCTTTTAGACAGTACGTAACCAACGATAATCAGGACTAGGCTGATAATTAGCGTATAAATCCAGGACATCGCCGCACTGAGACCGAAGTTTTGTGTGGTGAATGCGGTTGAGAATATCATTTGGGTCACGCTGCTACCCGAGAAGGAGTCGATAATGGTATAAATAACGTTGGTCAAGATGAGCGGGCTCACTAGCGGGAATGTGATTTTCCAAAAGGATTCATAGGCCGTTGCCCCTTCAATCTTCGCCACCTCATACATCGCCCCGGGAACAGACTGCAGCGCGGCCAGAAAGATCAGAATTTGTACGCCCGAACTCGTAATAATCTCATAGATCCGCAGGATCGCGTCTACAATATAATCCACGAACGACAGCGGCAACCCGATATCACGGAGAATCATAACCATCGACATAACATTGTACTGTGAGCCCGATTGGCCCAATTCGTTGACAGCCGTAGCATCACCAACCAGATTGATCAGTCCGGACGCTTCTGCCGCCGATATCGCGTTGGAGGCCAGAATGACCGGCAGAAAAAATATGGCCCGGGCCAGAATTCTCCCCCGAAACTTCTGATTCAGCAGCGTTGCCGAGAAGAGACTGAAAAATAGGATCATCGGAACGTTAAGCACCATATCCCTGACAGATTCGGTTAATATCCGGTTAAAGGTTGGATCTACGAACAAAGCATTGTTGAAGTTGGACCAGCCTACCCAATCTAAGGAGAAGCCTGACGGATCTACAGTTAATTTACTGAAGCTGAATTTGATGGACTGAATGAGCGGAGTCGCGAACATGAACACGAACCCAAGCAGCCATGGCGCAATAAAGGCTATTCCCAGAAAAGAGCGCTTGTGATTTAAGCTGAGCTTACTTCCTCTCATGACTGCTCACCTTCTATCCCATATTGTCCGGCTCCGATTGCGAATCCATGGACGGTGACATCCTTATCCGTGTGATTCACATAAATCGAAATCCCATTACTGTACCGCACCTCCACAACACCCTCCTGATGGCGTATATGGTTCACGATTTGCGCATTCTGTACGGGGGAGAGTACTTTATTGACTTCCTTATACATCGAAACCGCCTGATCGTACCAATCTTTGTAATAGGTTGCATACTTGCTGTCAAAATGAGTGAACTTCAGCTTGGAGGAGGGTTCATAGGACCACGAGAAATAGGGTGCTGCACCCAGCTCAATTGAGCGAAGCATCTGCTGCTTGATATCCTGCTCATCACTCAGATTGACCGGAGTCCCTGCATAGTTGATAAAGCCATGAACAACCATTTCATAGAAAGGGATCTCTTCATCGGTCAGCAAGAATCCGCTGGAGGATGTCGGTACATTGATCAGATGATCGGAGTAAGGCCATGCGTAGGCATTCCCCCCTGCGATCATGGTTTGATCGATGTTCCGGCCGAGTTTATTGAGCTGCTCTTCCACGATTTGTTTAGCCGTTTCCCGCTGTATGACACGGCTTACCCGGAAATCCGAGCTGAGTATATTGCCGAGATCCCGCAGAGATACGCCTTTCATCCCGAAGGATTTATACTTGTTCATAAACTCGTCAACGTAATAAGGCAGCTTGGCAGGGGACAATAAATAGTAGCTTCCGAGCGTTATATCCATCCCGTTGTATGCCCGATTATATGGATAGAGCTCAGCCTCTTCCCTTGTCACGAATCTGGATGCATCAGAGGAAGGTGTAAAACTGCTATCATTATGGTAAATCTGCTGGAAGGCCACATCGGGGAATAACATCCCGCCTGATTGCTCCAACTTTTCCGTTAATGTAAGGAGCTCCGACTTGCTTCCCAGCACATCTTCAGTCTTCAGCTTATTGGGTGTAGCATGATTTACACCTTTGGAAGACCAGCCTGTATAGCGCATAAGCAGCCGGTCAATGCCGTCCTGCTTCAATTGACTGGCAATCTGCGTTGCCTGCTCAAAGGAGGTCATTGCCACCTCGGACCGGTAAGGTACGCCAAGAAATGACTTTTGTTTGTCGACAGCCCCCAGCATATCCAGATAAAAGGGAATGCCCTGTCCCTCCTCTAAAGGCTGCAGTGATTTCTCCGTCACCAGCTTATTCCGGTACAGCTCAGCCATTCCTGAATAGCTGGCCTCGTCATTGTTCAGGAAGCTGTAACGAACTTGAATATCGCCTTTGTAAATCTCCTCATTCAGGAGTTGTATTTCCTGAATGGTAGATCCGGTGTACAGCTCAAGCTCATCCTCACCCCGTAAGGTGTAGCTGCTGTGAATGAAATTGTACGAGTTCTTCTTGCCGCTGATATCGGCGGCTATGCTGGCTATGGCATCTCCTTTTTCGATCACGGCGAACCAGGCAGCATCACCAGCCTTTAATCCAAACACCGGCATTCTGGCATTCTCACTGACTTGCCCGCGTCTATAGCTGTTATCATTCGGGTCCAGGCCATACACACGCTGTACATACTGCTCTTCCTTCACTTTGCCATTATTCAAATGGATCAGGCTGCCGGAACCGTCAGGAACGAGCATATAGCCATCGGTCTGCTGATCGGCAGCACCGAACATATTGAGCACCTCAAGGCTGCGAATCTGATAATCCCCGCTTTCCTTAATCTGGTTCACAGGGACGGATACAACCAGAGTTCCCCCGTCTAACCGGTATTCCAGCGGAACAACAAAATTCGGCTTGGCCGTTCCGGCCCCGGCCCCCGCTCCATTCTCCTGATTATCGAACGCCAGGTCTTCTGCAGAATAACCGGACTTGGTAAAGGCAGCTGTCATTTTGCTCAGCACCAGCGGTTTGGAGACTTGTGCATCTATGCGCTCCAGCACCTCCGGGTCGCCCTCTTTCGGGTAGTAGCGGAGCCCTACGTATTTTGCCGTGGGCTTATCGAGCTTGGACAGAACCTTTTCTTCCATTCTCGTCTTGCTAATATACTTAGGCAGTGCGTCGATTCCTATCGACGTATCTCCAATCGTATACACAATACGAAGTCCATTCTTAATGCTTTCGGCAGTAAACTGTTTGCTGCTGATGCTCTGGGCGAAGTTGGTATAGGATTCCAGTGTGCCTACAGCGTCACGGAATAGCACTGTTAACTGCGATGACAGCAGCTCTTTCTCGAACCCCGAAGCCAGAACATCCTCTTCGCGGTTGACAGGATTGCTGTACCAGATATGACCTTGGCGTTTATCCTTAACTGCTACTTCCGTGGTTTCAGGATTGTAGTATAAAGACAGCTCCGTATCGTCGGCTACCAGTTGCATTCCCGGTACACCCTTGGACGAATCAGGCAGTGCAGTTAGCTCGCTTCCGGCTTCCAGTTCAGTAGTTACTTCCATATAAGAGGAGGCTTCAACAGCCTTTACTCCGCGGGATGTGAAGAACAGGGCAGAACCGGCAAAGATTAGAATAGCTGCGGCACAGGCGAGTACCGCAACCAGCATTTTACGATTTTTCACAGGTGCGGCCTCCTTTACGTACGGAAAGTTAATTCCCGATAAATGTTAACGAAGAACTCGATGATTTGCTGGAGCATACTTAATACGAGCGTTCCCAAAAATATGACAATTCCCATGACAACAACCGTGAGCAGCATCGTTACCATTGTTTTGAGCACAGTATATTGATGGACGGTCATGATGCCGACGAATAAAAGAGCTACAAACCATATGGAGGAGATCGACATCATCAAATAATAAAAGGCCGTTTCTTCCTCCGCCATAAACCGGCTTGCAATAATCATCGGCGTATAAATGATCACGATGGGAACAAGCGCATAACCTGTAGCCATCATAATTTCTTTGAATTTCCCTTCCCCATCCATTAAAGTTGTGATCGCCCAGTTCGATAAACACCACAGAAAGAAGGGAAATACAACCGTAAATAATTGTGTGATACTATTCAGATGACGCGGATCTTTATAATTGACAAGAAATCCTGCAAACTGATTTTTTAAAATCATTGAAATGACAACAAGCAGTAGAATCGTTAACGTTACCCGGATTTTACCTTTTCTCTCATACTTCATATCCCAAAAGCTATCAAACGGATGCACAATGAGGTGCAGTGGGAATTTAATGAAATCCTGCCTCATGGGCTTTACCCTCCTTAAGGTTTTGCGAAGTCTGCCGGGATCTTCCTGACAGCCGCTTTCTTCTCCAGAAGCGAAAGAGCTTGAAAGCAAGCCATCCTGACACCAGGATCATTATCACGGTTAGAAATGTTCCGAAATGCTCCTGCATGACTTCCCTGCGGTACCGTTTGAATGCTACGGAATAACCGTCGCGGTCCATTCCGAGCTTGAAGTATTTCAGCGCCTCTTTATTGCTTTTATCCATCAGCAAGGATTTGCCAATGCCGATATAAGCGATATCATAGTTGGAATTCAGCTTCAGAACTTCCTTCCACACCGGGACAGCCCGGGCATCCTCGCCATTATAGTGATACCCTACCGCTTGATTAACGCTTGTGCCAAACCGGGTTGGCTTGAAGATGACTATGTTTCCTTTGCCGCGGTCAAGTACAAGCTGGTTCCCGCCAGAGAATTCTATGGCTGCCGGTATTTTGAAGGTTCCGACCTGGTTGCCTTTACCGCCGTACACATAAAGAAGGTCACCTTCATCGTTGTACGTGAACACTTTGCCCTGGTTAGCATCAAGAGCACTGTACATCCCGTTGGCAAGAACTTTAATATCTGTGAACTTAGAAGGTCCTATAGAGATGCGGAACCTGATATCACCTTTAACATCAAAGTATCCGAATCGCTTCAGCACATCCTCACCGGATGGATTCAGCCGTTTTATCGGTTCCTTCGAGCCCGGATCAATATTCGTGGCATACAGAAACCCTTTAGAATCAACATCAATATTGGAAAACTCTGTAGGCACAAACAATGCCATCTGCGCTTTCTGCGCCTTGGTGGAGAGTAACCGCCATAAATATTCGGTATAGTCACGCTTTACCTTGTTTGTACCGACATAACCGATAAAGTCGCCGTTTTTATCAAACTGCATGATCCCTTCGAATATCCCTTTAGCGATGACATAGACACGTTCCGCCTGGTCTACGGTCACTTTAACAGGAATAAACTTGAAGTCAGCCGGTAAAATATCGGACTTCGGCTGCTCTATCATCCGGAGCAGATCCCCGCCCGGGGACAGAACAACAATCCGCCCGTTATCCGTATCGGCAATATACAGATTGCCTTCCTGATTAACGTATAATCCGCTTGGATTCTTGAATTTTTCCGCTTTGCCCTTGTTATCAAAGCCGCTAATGACCTTATTGACCTTCCTGTCGCTATCCAGACAAATAATCCGTCCGTTCCCGCTATCAGCAATATAGATCAGTCCGTTTGCCGCAACGACCATATCGCCGGGATCCAGAAAATTGCCCACACCAAGATCCTTTCCGGATAGGGTACGGTCAGGTACATAAGCAGCAGGAGCAGGTACCGCTTCTTCCCAGTAATTATAGTTGTAGCTCTCATAGGGCGTAGATTCAGCAGACGCCGGCGCAGGAGCTGCATAACCTAACAGCAGGGATGCTGTAATAACCGCGGGCAACCATTTTTTTGCTATCAACTGTCTCCCCCCTTAGTCCTTCATTCCCGAAGTAGCCATCGTCTCTATAATCCGGCTTTGCGAAAAAACAAACAGCGTAATGGGTACGCTCATTAAAATGAGAGCTACCGCCGCCGCTGCACCGGAACGGGCAATCCCCCCGGCCACCACTTGGCCCGCCGCAAAGTGAAGTGACTTCAGCTGTTCACTGTAAATGAACCCGTTCCCGTCACTGCCCCATAGAATTTGGAATAATAGAATGATGAGCGTTAGCCAAGCCGGCTTTACGTTAGGCATGACGATGGACCAAAAAATGCGGTATTCGCTTGCCCCGTCGATCTTAGCGGCTTCCAGCAGCACATCCGGAATCTGTTCCATAAATTGCTTCATTAAATATAAACCCAGTGAATAAGCAAACGCCGGGATAATGACTGCCCAGTAAGTATCAATGAGCCCCAGCCAGGACATGATCATATAGTTTGGCATCGCGGTTACAGCCGGCGTAAACATAAGCGACAAGACAACGATGCTGAACAAGATCTTTTTGCCGGGAAAATGATGTTTAGCGAGAGGGTACGCAGCTGCCGAGGCCAGCAATACGTGACCGACAATACCCGTGCCGGTAATAAACACCGTATTGAAAATATACCGCGAGAACGGAACCCAGGAATCTCCAAGCAGATTAAACAGATCTATAAAGTTGTTCATCGTTGGATGGCGGACAAATAACGTCGGCGGGAAGATAAAGATTTCATCCAGCGGCTTGAACGCATTATTAATAGCGTAGACAAGCGGCAGAATCATAAATGCTCCAAATACGGTGAGCAGGGCGAATAAAGATAAAGTGCCCCATGCTGAACGGTTCACCCGCTTTTTCGGCATCCGGATCGTCCGGCTTAACCGTTGTTTTGCATTCATTTGAAAGGGGATATTCATGCCTCTATTCACCCACCTTTCTAAGCAGTTTTTGAACAATCAGGTTCGATCCAACCATGATCAGGAACAACACGGTGGCAATAGCTGAAGCGTAGCCCATTTCAAAGCGGGTCGTACCGAAATCAATCAAATGCGTGACGATGGTTTCCGCCGCATAGTTCACGCTTGGGAACCCTGCCAGCGCAATCGAGACATCAGCTACAGCAAAGGCGGTTGTGATCTGGATAACGGCACCGAACATCAATTGCGGGCGCATCGAAGGCAAGGTAATGTACCACAGCTCCTGCCAGCGATTTTTGATCCCGTCCACAGCTCCCGCTTCATATAACGTTCCATCAACGGTCTGCAGGCCTGCAATGAACGTGAGGAACCCTGTTCCGAGACTCAGCCATAATTGAACAAGGATGATGATAGGCATGATGTAGCCTTCCGTTTTGAGCCATTGGATCGGCTCCAGGATAAAGCCAAACTTCAGCAATAATCCGTTTATGATTCCATACCGGTCTCCGGAGAAGATCATGAGCCAAATGAAATAGACATTTCCCGAAATGGAAGGCGCATAGAAGACGAGCGTCATTACAGCTCTAAGCTTTGGAGACAGCTCATTAATGATCCAGGCAAACACAAAACAGGCGATATAACTAATCGGCCCTGTGATCACTGCGAATAAAAGTGTGTTTTTGAGGGCAATCAGAAAGACGTCATCTTCCAGAAATAAGCGGGTATAGTTCTGCCAGCCTATAAACTTCGGAAACTCCAACATATTGAAGTATGTGAAGCTAAGCACGATCGAGACCAAGACAGGTAAGACCGTAAATACGGCGAACAATATCATATACGGCGCCATCAAAATATACGAATGCTTATTGGCTCTCATTTCCCGCCACTTCAGGCTCCACCAATTTTGCACGCTTGACCCTCCTCCTTACCGCTATAGACCAAACTCTTTCCGTTTGGTGGTGATTTCGTCCTGAATATATTGGACATAGTCCATAATGGATTCCCGTGCTTCCACGCCGCCGACTACCGTTTTGTAGAAAGCATTAAATAAATGTCTGCCCGTGAAATACCCGCCCGGAACTTCAGGAACACCTTCAGCCCACTCGAACTGGGCTTTCAAATTTTCATAATCGGCAACGGGCCAAGGCAAGCTGTCCAACGCTTTGATGTTAGCGGTCGGATAACGGGCTGCTGCCCCCATCAACCCTTCCATCTCACGTCCGAACACCGTTTGCGTCTCTTCACTCGTCCACCATTTCATAAATTCCCAAGATGCCTCTTTGTCTTTGGCCTTATCCATCATCACGACAGCACTTCCCCCGCTGGATACCGTACGGTCCAAGGTGCCATCTGTTTGCACGGTTCCCGGAATCGGCACGAAGCCCCACATCCCCCGAATCTCCGGAGCAAATACAGAAAGCTGGTTATACAGTGTGTAATCGGCTATCCCGAAAGGCATTTCTCCTGTGCGGAACCGATTGGCAAAGTCATATTCACGTTCAAGCTTGTAATCGGTGTAAAACTCCGTCCATTGCTTGAACGTTTCCATCCCGGTCCGCGAATCGAGATCTGACTCCTGTCCGCCATCCCGGTAAAATTGTCCGCCATTCTGAAATAAGAGAGCGGCGTACATCGAGTTAGGCGGGATGTTCTGCCCTTGGACTGCGGATTGAACCACAACCGGCAATCCAAACTGCATATGATTCTTGCTGAGCACAGCAAGTAAAGTGGATACCTCATCCCAAGTCTGAGGTACTTGCAGATGAAGCTCCTCCACAATGTCCTTCCGGTAAAAGAGCATATTAAAGGTCTGAGTCTCAGGTAAGGCATACACTCCGCTGTCATATCTGTAAGGTACAACTGCGCTTTCCCGGAAACGGCTGCTCACTTCATCAAAGTCTGCAAACTGTGTCAGATCTGCCGCCGCATTGCGCATTGCAAAGTTAACAGGCAGATCATTGCCGATTTGCATAGCCACATCGGGCCCTTGCCCGGCTAAGGTAGCTGGAAGCAATGTCGTCATGTTGACGAGCTTCAGGTTGACATTAATGCCTGTGGCGGATGTGAATGTCTCATCAATCATGGCTTTCATCGTATTCGCCTGATCCCGTCCGCTTCCGATCCAGACGGTTACTGATTTCTGGTCATCCTCTTCCGACACATTTCCGATTTGATTGTAATCGGTAAAGAAGGAAGCGAAGAAGGTAGCGGTCTCATGCTTAAACTTCGAGCCAAACCCCATCCCTTTCTTGGGAAACTTCTTATCGGGAGAAGCTAAGTAAAGCGCATCTATTTCAAGCGGCTGCTCTCTCGCTGTCTGTACCCATGTTCCAAGTCCCCCGGTATTCGTCTTATATGCAGCCAGTCTCCTTGGGATGGTGTCCGGATCATCCATTAATTCGCCCAACTGCTGTGCCATTGTTTTGAGCAGCGCTTCCTGATCACTCGATTGTCCTGACAACCGGACCAATTGCTTGGCAATCCCGGTTAATCTGTCCCGTTCGGCACCAAACACCTCAAGCATGTCAGGCACTTTTTTATCCAGCTGGTAATCACGGTATTCATCCGGCTTGGTTCCCGTAATCATCAGGATCTTGCGGTACATGGAATTGAGATTGTACAGGCTGTCCTCCACCTCGCGAATTAAAGGGGCGAACTCGCCAAGGCTTACCTCAAGCCTCACAACATGTTTGCCCTTTTCCAGCTTGTATAAATAGGGTTCGTCCCCACCCATAATGTCCAACCGGTAGGAGCTTTTATATCGAAAAGGAACCTTTGCCATTTCCTCAAACGGCACTACTCCGTCTATGGTCAGCTTCCGGGTGGAATAAATCCCCCTGACATAATTCTGCTGTGTCTTAAAGGCCATTTTATATAATCCGCTCTCAGGGACATCAATTTCCCATTCAATCCACTGGCCGGGTATTCGCCAATTCAGCCCGCCTATGGTATTGATCTTGATCTTGGAAGAACTGTAGGGATGAACCGCGGCACTGGAACGCTCGCTAAGCGGGTACAAGGTCGGCGATGATTTGGCAGCCGCATCCTCTCCCTCGATCCTCAGGAGCTGACCGCTGGAGGCCTGAACACCATCGGCATCCAATTGCTTCTTTACTTCCTCATAAGGTAGCGGCGCAGCTTGCTTAAACAGCTTCAACTGTTTAAGCACGACAGGTTCTCTGGAAGATTCCAAAGTTAACGTATGTGAGCCTTTAGAGAAATAAAATAAAAAGGGCTCATTCTCATAACCATTAGAGTCTTGGAACGCTTTCTCGCTCCAGCCCGGTTTCTCAATCTGTCTAGGCCTCAGATCATTGCCCTGATTGTCCTGAACCAGCTGATCCAATTGGTCAACCCAAATACGGTCAAACTGCAAGAAGGCTGCTTCCTGAAAAGGGAGCTTGCCGTCAATATATAAGGCGCGCTCAATCGCTGAGCTTTTCCCTTCAACGGGATAATACAGCATGGATAAATTGTAGAAACCCTCTTCCGCGATTTGAACATTCCATTCCACCTTGCCGGATTCACCCGTTAATAGTGATTGGCCTGCCATGCCTTCGTAATCCGGCAGCTTCTCGAAGCCACTGCCCTCAACATGACTATAATTAGCTGCCTCCAGTACAATTTCTTGATCAGGTCTGGGGGCCCCCTCATGTTCGGTTAAGTAGGATACGTATTTATGCTCATTAAAAGCTGCCGTCTCCGCTGTAGCCGTTGTTTCATTGGGTACTTGCTCCACTGCGGACGTTGCTTGCGCGCTTGCATCTGCCTGTACATTTAAGCCTGCCGGAAGCGTGATCAATAATGCCATTGCAGCAAGCGTTATATTCTTGGCCATTTTGGATTGACGCATTTTACCTATCACCAGAAGTCCTCCTTACAAGCGCAAGCAGTTATCCCCTTTTAGGGGAGAGCTTACGTGCTGTGGTGAAATCTTATATTCATACAACAGGGGGAGTCGTCAAGACATCCCCCTGTTCTTATGACGCTACGAACCGCTTCTGTTACTTGCCTAGCTTGGCAATGGAAGCCTCCGCCTCTGGCTTATATTTCTCGGCTGTTGCTGTAACCGATTGATTGTTTACAATAATGTCCTTCATGAAATTGGTGGTCGGGAATTCCGGGTAAGCGGTTTCCAAAAGAATCTGGCCTGTATTGTTGATGTGCTCATGCATCATAGCTACATCTTCTTCATGAGTGTAGATGCTTTCCAGCCACTCTTGGCTCGGGAAATCTCCGGTTTGCGTAATATCATAGGTATCTTCGAAAGCCTGGTAGACAGCCTGTGGATCTTTTACACCTTTTGGAATGAAAAATGCATTCTTGCCGTTATCAGCATAGGTAAGCTCAGGAGAGCCTGAGGGTCCATTCGGGAACGGAACAACACCGAAATCGAAAGTCAAATCTCCCAGATTCCAAATCGGAGCCGGGAACATCGCTACATCGCCATCTTTGAAGGTATTGAATTCGTCATAGCCAACTTTGTCTGATCCTTTGACTTTGACAACGTTCTCAACGTTGTACAAACGGTTTATAAATTCAGCGGTTTCAATGACTTTGGGATCAGTCAGACCTTGTGTACCTGTGGCTTCGTCCACAATCTTTCCACCATTAGCTGCGGAGAAGTTACGCAGGATATCGATAGCCCAGCCCGAGAATCCATAAGTGTCGATTTTACCGTCATTATCCGTATCCTTAGTAGCTTGTTTGGCAACTTCAATGAATTTATCCCAATTCCATTGTCCATTGGCATAAAGCTCCTGCAAATCGGGAAGTCCCAGTTTTTTGAACAAATCGCGGTTGTAATGGAGGCCCGCACCGCCGGTGCCGGGTTCAGCGAAGGCATAGTACTCGTTGGCAATTTGAGGTGCCTTAACTAATAGTTTGGCTTCATTGTTGATATTCGAGGCAGCTGTAGTATATTCGCTTACTTTCAGCAGCTGTCCCTTGAGAATTGCAGGCCATGCCGAGTTGTATTCCATAATAACGATATCGGCAAAAGGTTCACCCGTAAGTGCGGTAGCCGTGAATTTAGGCATAAACTCTTCAAAGGGAACGTTTACAAATTCGAACTTGCAGTTATACTTTTTCTCTACTTCAGCAATTTTGGCAAGCCGTTCCTTCTCGGAAGCAGAATTGCCTGCAGGCTTCAGATCCCACCAAGCCGCTACCTTAATTACACGTCCGCCCATGTCAACCGGTGCTGCCGTTGCTTCTGCGGTTGCTTCTACTGCTGCTTCTGTAGCTGCAGGCTCAGTAGTCGCATTTGCTTTTGTATTGTTGGCAGCATTGTTTCCGCCACTGCAGGCTGTAAGTAAAAAAACAAGGCATAATAATAAAACTGAATACCCCTTTATTTTTCTCATTCGTCAAACCTCCCGTTAATGATATGAATACGTTAGTGCTGTCCCCTTCCCAATAAAGCGCTTACACTATTGCATAAAAAAATAACAGAAGCACAATTGCCTTCGTTTGTTTGGAACACCACCTTTATTTGTTATTATCTTTTGTTTTTCTTAACATAACAAATGTTACCATCATCCAAGAAAACGGTCAATCATTTTTTACCCAAAATCTCATTTATTCCACAAAATAGGACGAGTTATATCTTAAATAAGTCATTAACTTGTACACTTTAAATAATAATGTTATCTTTCACATAACATAAATAACATAAATAAAAACATATAACAAAATCAAAGCAATAAAAAGATAACATAATTCTTCTCACTTGAAGAAACTCAGCAAATTCAAAAAAACAAGTGTTAGTCCCTCATTCTTCATGTAAAATTGTAATGTAATTGTCTTCGGGAATTACAAAATAATCTGATTAAAGTAGGATGATTTGTATGCGACGTAAAGTAACTATACAATCCATAGCTGATTTTACGGGGCTGTCGAAATTTGCAGTGTCAAGGGCATTATCCGGCAAACCGGGAGTCAGTTCACAGACGAGAGATACGATATTCAAGGCCGCCGGACAGTTAGGTTACTTTAAAGACTCTAAGTCTGCACAAACGCCAGGCGAGCTGGTTGATCTGGATGCCCGCAAATGGTCCGGCACAGTTCTGGTTTTATTTCCAAACATCCGCTACCAGAACCCGGAATCTTTGTATTGGGGACCGGTATTTAGCGGTATCTCTTCCAGATTGAATCAGAGGGGCATTAACGTATTAACATTAACGGAGCCTAAAGATGACTCTATGTTCTCTCTTCTTAACCCTGAAGCGATCATGGGTGTGATTACGGTAGGTTCCATTTCAACACCTATTCTGGTAGAGATCCGTAGTCTGGGCATTCCGGTCATGATGGTAGATCACTCCGACCCCAGCTTTCAGTGCGATTCCATCTTTACCGATAATCTGTCATGCATGAAAGAAATGATGAACTTTGTCATTAATAAAGGCTACCGGGACTATCAGTTCCTTGGGAACATACGTGATGCCCAGAGTTTTTACGAACGATTCCTTGTCTTTCGGGCAGCACTCGAAGATAACGATATCGAACTTAAGCAGATCCCCTCACTTAACGGACCCGAAATTGATAACTTCAGAGAAACCTTTGCGGCTGCCATTACTGAACATGGACTGCCCGAGGTCTTTGTATGCGCAAACGATACTTACGCCTTGTTCGCCATGGAAACGATCGAATTTATGGGCATGGCTATACCTGACACTTTGGTGTTTACCGGTTTTGATAATACGCACCCTTCCCTATCGTTCCTGGCGACCGTTAATGTCAATAAGGAGCTGCTAGGTACAAGAGCTGTAGATCAGCTGCTCTGGAGAATCCTCAATCCAGGCACGAGTTATGAAAAGATACTTATACAGGCAGATGTTATCATTAGGGACTAACGAAGATAAGCCAAAATGCACCAGTGAGTTCACTTACGAATTTCACTAACCGGACAAACGACAAACAGCGGCAATCCTGGACTTCTCTTACCGTCCGGGGTTGCCGCTGTTTCTATATTCAAAGGCCTATAGCTTGCTTTATTTCACTTTCCCCATGAATTCCCTTAAATTCTGGACGATCTCTTTGGATCTGGTATGGTGCAAATAATGCCCGCCTTCAAGTGCCAGGACTTTTCCATGTACAGAATTTTTGATCTGCTCTTCATGCAGCGGCAGCCAGCCCTCAACCTCTGTATTATTCGCTTGTACAAAGAGAAGGAGAGGAAGATCCTTGGGGAATGACAAAGCTTGGGCTGCTTTAAAATTGGTCTGAATATGTTTCATTTCATTCATGGTAGCGGCATTACCGTAGTTTTTATTCGAAATCATTCTCATTTGTTCCTTAATTTGATCATCAAACGCCAGTCCGGCATAGGGGTCACCGCCCAGTTTCTTGAGCAATCTCATGAGACCTGATTTATCGAGGAATTTAAAGGTCCCGATGGGTGATTCATCATCCATGCCGCCTTGTGTTGGAACACTGCTGTCAATTCCGATAAATGCACTCACTTCGTCTGTGTACTTGTTCACATAATCCAGTCCGTAAATGCCCGCTATAGAATGGCCCATCAGCATGTACCGGTCAATATTAAGCTGATGTAACGCTTCATGAATTTCACTTACAATGTTCTCTGTGCTTCTTTCTTTGTCGGTTCCATCACTTAGTCCATAACCAAACGGCTCAACCACCACTACTTTATAAAATGAAGACAGCTCATCTACCAGCGGCTTAAAATCAAGTGCAGGCGCACCCGTTCCATGACCCGGCAGCAGCACAACTGTTTCCTCGCCTGTTCCTTGAATCAGAACATTCATATTTTTCCCGTCTACAGGCACTAACTGACCATAGGGTTCTATTTTTCCTTGCTCCGATTTGTTGCTGATGATATTCACTACAAAAACTATGGCCAAAAACAGCCCTATTGCAATAATTAATGCGCCTATTGATTTAAGTATAATCCTAAGTGTTTTTTTCATACATACACCTGACCTCATTGGTTTATTGAGCTGCCTTAACGAACTGCTAAGAAAAGCTTATACAATGAAGATGTACTCCCCATGACGGCAATATGAACGGAGTATGAACAAGCCAAGAAAATGCTGCGGCATTACATGAACCTGACTTACCGGCCAGTGTTGTGATTGGCAGGGTGACAATGATGCTTGTGCCCCGGCCGGTTCACTTCCACCCAAATGTCGCCGCCTGCTAGGTTCCAAACCGCTGCCGGTACCCGCATTTGCGGCACAGCTCCTCTACGGCTTCCCTGCGGGAGAAGCCGTAGAACAGGTTGTTCGCCCGCTCGCCCTCGACAATCTCGGAGAAAGGCTTCTCATGGATGTTGCCGAGGTTGATGACACCCTCGCCATCAAGACAGCACGGCACGACCGTGCCGTCAACCAGCACCGCCGCCTGGCTGCGCAGCGCATGGCAGAAGCCTTTCCCGTCGTCCTCCGGCTCGTGCAGGGCAGGCCATCTGAACTCATGGTCCTGGTTTAGATAGATGCGCGGGGCGATTTTGACGCCAGTGCCCGGCATAACCTTCTCCTCAATCTTGAAATCCAGCTGAAACGCCTCCTCCAGCACAGCTAATGTCTCGCGGTTGCGGCTTCGTTCCAGATTGGTCAGGTTATCCTCCGTCAAATTCCATAGCCGGAAGGAGATAATCACACCCTGCGCAGAAACCTCCCGCACGAACGAAATGATCTCCCGGAGATAGCCCTCACGGTTCTCTGAGCCAGCATGTCCGTCGAAGCTGTGCAGCGAGAAGTTCATCTGCCTAAGCGCCGGCTTGCCGAGAATCTTCGGCCCCGCCTTACGGATCAGTGTGCCGTTGGTCGTAATGTTGACCTTGAAGCCTTTGGCGTGGGCAGCATCCAGCAGCTCGCCGATCTTCGGATGCAGCAGCGGCTCGCCTTTGACATGAAGATAGATATGACTGCTATGCGGCTTGATCTCGTCCAGAATCGTATTAAAGGTGTCGAGCTTCATGAAATTCTTCTGCCGCTCCGTGGGCGGACAGAAGCTGCAGGACAGGTTGCAGACGCTTGTAATCTCGATGTACACCTTTTTGAAAGTCTTCAAGTTCTGCTCCCCTTTTCCCTCTGTAATCCCAGCCGTTTCAACTATAGATCCGAGGCGTAGCGGAGGCCGATCTGTGCTCTGGCTTCCTCCATAACCTCCGCAACCGCGAGCGAATTGGCATGGCTGTTGGTGTTGCTCTCGCGGTGTCCATTCCTCAGCAGATGGATGAATTCCTTCACCTCATAATACATCGGTTCGAATACCTGCGGCAGCGTAAGCTCTTCGACCGTACCGTCACGGTAATGAATCTTAACCTGATAGGGCTGGTTGATCTTGTCAATCACCATCGTTCCGTTCTCCCCCTGAATCTCGGCAGGCAAATAGGAATCGGTAATCTTCGAATGCATGACAACCGCATCCATATCGGCATAGCGCATAACCATACTCCCCTCCCCGTCCACTCCGGAAGAGAGCATTATACCCGTAGCCTTAATCGAATCCGGCTTGCCAAACAACGCCACCAGCGGATACAGACAATAAATGCCCAGATCCATCAGCGAGCCGTTCGAATATTCCGGATTAAAAGCATTCAGCACCGTTCCCTGACGGTATGCATCATATCTCGACGAATATTGACAATAACTGGCGAAATACCGCCGCACTTGACCCAGCTTGTAGAGGTTGTCTCTAATAACGCCGAAATTCGGCATGAAGGTTGACTTCATCGCTTCCATCAGCAGCACATCATTGCTGTTCGCAGCTTCAATCATCGCCCGCAGCTCCGTGCTGTTGGAAGCGGCAGGTTTCTCACATATCACATGCTTGCCATGGTTCATGCATACCAGCGCCTGTTCGGCATGCATGGAATTGGGACTGGCGATATATATGGCGTCCACTTCGCCGCTGGAGACCATCTCCTCCAGATCGGTGTAAATGGCGGCTCCCGCATATTTGGCGGCAAAAGCGCGGCCCTTCTCTTCTGTGCGGGAATATACGGCTGTAAGGAGAAATTCCTCATTTTCCAGTCCGGCCTGAACAAAGCGGTCTGTAATCCAGTTGGTGCCTACGACCCCGAATCGAATTGTCATGATGATCCCGTCCTTTTTTTGTTCTCACTAAGCTCTATATGCTATTTTCTCACTGTCAGGGTAGTCATGTCCACTTTTAACGGGTAATTTCCGACAAATTCTGATAGGATCACTATGTGAAAAAAAGCACCTGCATAAATGCAGGCGCTTCTTCTCACAACACTTTTAAATTATATAATCGTCCAGCCTCCGTCAACGAACAACGTTTGCCCGGTAGTGTAGCTGCAGGCATCCGAGGCAAAATACAGCACGGCTCCATTCAGCTCACCGGGATTTCCGGGACGGCCCATCGGGCATACGGCGTTGTACATTTTCAAAGCCTGCTCCGAAAAGAGCGTATTCTCCGTCATTTCACTCTTGAACAAGCTCGGTCCAATCGCATTGACTGTAATTCCGTGCTTCGCATACGTTGCTGCCACACCCCGGGTCAGGTGAATCACTCCGCCCTTAGCCGCGTTGTAGGAATGGGTAGGGATAGACGCCGAAGCGGTAAGCCCCAGCATGGAGGCAGTATTGACAATCCGGCCGTATTTCCGTTCCTTCATATGGCGGATAACATGTTTGGACATCAGGAACACGCCCTTCAGATCGGTATCAAGCACCCGGTCCCAGGCCTCCTCCTCCAGCGCTTCAATCGGCACGGAATCGACGATACCGGCGTTGTTCAGCAGGATATCAATTTTGCCGAACTCGGCCATCACCTTTTGAACCGCAGCAATAATCTGGTTTTCTTTGGTTACATCACATTCGATCGGGATAATCCGGCGTTCCGGATACTTCGCCGTGATCTTATCAGCCACCGCTTTCAGCTTGTCATATCTTCTGGCCAATATCGCCACATCAGCCCCTTGATCCGCGAGCATTTCCGCAAACTCCACACCAATCCCGCTGGATGCGCCCGACACGATTGCCGTTTTCCCCGTTAAGTCAAAAAGATTGTTCATCGTAAACCCTCCTAATAGTTTTGTAAGCCTGCTCTGATAATGCCGTGTACTCGACTTATATGGACGATGGGGTATGTTCCGGCTGCAGCTTGTTCTCCCACCAATCCCAGCGGAGATAGCAATAGGGCAGGAACTCCATCGGATTGAGTTGTTCCAGCACCTTGCCTTTTTCCAGCACATTTGTGCTGACGGTATAGACCGCTCCCAGCATGTTCACGACTTCAAGCTCGCTCCATGGATCATGCTCAGACTCATGGAAGGTAATCGAAGCTTCGGCAGCCTTATACACCTTGACGTCACTGACCAGCCGCTGGGTCACCAGCGTAGGCATCAGATCAAAGCCGCTTCCGTCAACCGCATTGGCATACTTGATGTTATATAAAGGAATGTCCTTGCCGTAATACTCCTCCAGAATCCCTCCGGCCTTGCCGTCATTGAAGCGGTCCTCCATAGTGGCCTTTATGTTGAAGAAGTCAACGCCATGCCGGCTGATTGCCCCTTCGAAGGTACGTTCCGAACTGTTCATGCGGATATCGGCCATCTTCTTAGGCAGGCCGCAGACCTCGCGGCCCATCGCCATACCGATATCGCTTGTAATCGGCATAGACAGACAGTAGTTGCCCAGCTGTCCGTTGTAGTCGGCCAGCACGAATAATCCGGCTTCACGGTAAGGCGGGCAGAAGTTCGTTGCCGGATAATCAGCCACAAACGCATTGACGAGCGGACGGCTGGCTGGCTTCAGCGGCTTCGGCAGCAGGCGTTCGATAATCTCCGGTTTCGTCTCCCAATACACTGTAAGCATCTCTGCATCATAGAAGGTAGTCGGTCTGCCTCCATACTTCTTGATATCCGCAAAACTTTTCACAAAACTCCCCATCATTGATTCCTCCTTTATTTAGTATCAATTCAGTACAAACGCTGTCTCGAAGCCGGACTGAATCGCCTGCCCGATTCTGCCGGGCTTGCCGGCATCGCCAATCACCTTCACCTTCGGCAGAGCCAGCTTGAGCTCTTCCATGAATGAACGCTCAGGTGCAACTCCAATGGACAGCACTACCGCATCCGCTTCCCTCACTGAGGTTTCACCCGTGGCGCTGTTCTCCAGCACAATGGCCCCGTCCCGCACTTCTACCAGCTTCGTCGAAGCCAGCAGCTCCACGCCGCTCTTTTTCAGCCGGGTGACAATGTCGATCAGGTTCGGAAGATACGCATCCGGGCCAACCCGCGGCTGCATTTCCACTACCGTGACCTGATTGCCGAGGCCGGCCAGATATTCCGCCGTCTCCAGTCCAGTCATGCCCGAGCCGATCACTACCGCCCGCTTGTTCTTGATTACAGCAGCTCCGCTTAACACGTCGACAACCGTGCAGACCGCTGCCTTATCCACTCCCGGAATAGCAGGCACAATCGGCTGCGCCCCGGCTGCGATAAATACCGCATACGGATTCAGCGACTTCAGCTGCTCCAGCGTAGGCTTCGCCATGAGCCGGACATCCACATTCAGCTGCTCCAGCTGATGCTGCATATTGTCGATGAACCAGTTCAGCTTCTCCTTAAGCGGCGGGCGGCTTCCCAGCTCCACGCTGCCTCCCAGCACATCCCGCGCTTCGAACAGTACCGGCTTGAACTCCCGCAGCGCCAGAATCCGCGCAGCCTCCATGCCTGCCGGACCGCCGCCGATCACGGCCACAACCTTGCCGCCGCCATCCCGCGGCGGCTCGGCGAATTCAAGCTCCCGCCCTACCCGCGCATTGACGGCGCACTTAATGACCTTGCACTCCATTACTTCCTGGATACAGTACAGGCAGGAGATGCAGGTTCTGATCTCTGCTTCGCGGCCTTCTGCCGCCTTGTTCCCCCACTCCGGATCGGCCAGCTGGGCTCTGCCGAGCGCCACGAAATCCGTATTTCCTTCCTGGAGCAGGCTCTCGGCAAACTCCGGTTTGCGGATTACATCACAAGCGATCACCGGAATCTGAACGGCCTGCTTCATGGCCGCAGCAAGATGTTTTTTCCACCCCTGCGGATAGGAGATCGGCTCAATGATCGTATTTGACGACTCATAGGTGCCAGCGCTTACATTTATGCAGTCCACACCGAGCTGTTCCAGATGTTTCGCTGTGAGCAGCGCTTCTTCCAGCGTAATGCCCCCGGGCACAAATTCATCCCCGTCGATCCGCACGGATACCGGGAATCCGGCCCCGCAGGTCTGCTTGATTCCTTGAACGATCTCACTCAGGAACCGCATTCTGCCTTCCAGTGAACCGCCGTATTTGTCGGTCCGCAGGTTGGTCAGCGGGCTTAGAAACTGCCCGATCAGGTACCCGTGGGCACCATGGATTTCCACACCGTCGATCCCTGCAGTCTGGGCGATAACCGCGCCGAATACGAATTTGCGCACCAGCCCTTCAACCTCTTCCGTAATCAGCTCCCGGGGCATTTCGCCAATGGCTGATGACATGACTGCGCTAGGTGCCACAATCTGCTTGCCGCCGATCAGCCGCCCGTGATTCTGCCGTCCGGGATGCTGCAGCTGGAGAAAGATTTTGCTGTCATGGCGGTGTACGGCTCTGGCCAGCTTCTCCAGCCGCGGAACGAACAACAGATCACTTGCATTCAGCTGGTTGGGGGTTCCCACACCCGTTTCGTTGTCCACCCGCGTAATCTCTGTAATAATCAGGCCGCAGCCGCCGGCGGCACGTTCTTCATAGAAGGCAATCATTTCGTCCGAGGCTTCGCCGCTGGCCGCTGCCAGTGACGTGCCCATCGCCGGCATTACAATCCGGTTCTTCAGGGTAAGACGTCCTATTTTTCCTGCTGCAAACAGTTTCTCATATTTCATCTGCTTAGCACCTCCACCTATAGTGTAAGGCTCCAGTTACTTTGTGAATATATTTACAAGCACCAAAAATCACTTCTTTATAGTGCAAATTGCACTATGATTATTAGGGGGCGATACCAATGGATGTTACCTTAAATGAGCTGCAGCGTGAAACAATCGAAGTTGAGCACTATACTGCATCTTTGTTCACAGCATACATTTCTGGCGCAGGCCTTTCGGCAATTGTGAACACAGCCGCAGGGCTGCTGGGAAATCCCGTGATTGTGTTTGACGCAAGCTTCAAGATTGTGGCCCACTCCGGCCAGGAAGATATCGACGATTATCTGTGGAACGAGAATATCCGCAAGGGCTACTGCTCTTATGACTTCATTGCGGCTGTGAACCGGATGGAAAGTGTTAGGCGGGGCAAACAAACGGATGCTGCGTATGAAGTTCACTGCGAGGAGACTGCCAATACCAAGCTGATCTCCAAAATAAAAGTAGGCGGCAAGCAAGTCGGCAACGTGCTGCTGCTCGGCTGCAAGACTCCTTTCCGGCCCAGAGATCCCGAACTGCTGGCGATTGCCGCCACCATCCTTGCGGAAGAAATGGGCAAGAGCAGCTACTACCGCAACGCCAAAAATATAAAGGTGGAGGATTTCATCTGCGGACTGCTGGATCAGCAGCCTCAGGACCCCGGCACTATCCGGGACCGGATGTTATCGGCAGGCCTAAAGTTCGGTACACAACTGCTTGTGCTGCTGTTCGATCTAACCCGCTATGAGGGATCGGGCCGTTATGACGATTATTTAAGAGAGCGTTTACAACAGCTTTTCCCAGGCAGTCCTTGCAGCTATTACGAGGGCCGGATCGTGATGATCCATGACGGAAACCTCTCCAAAGAGCTTGCCCGCAGCAGGCAGCTGCAGCAATTTCTGGACCAGACTGGAATCACCATAGGTTTCAGCAGCATGTTCTCCAGTCTGACCCAGTGCAGGACGCACTATCTGCAAGCCTTAAGCGCAATCCGCATCGGCCGGATTCTCTGCCCCGGGCAGCAGTTGACCTACTATGCCGATGTCCAGCTCTATGAGCTGCTTTCTGCCGAGGTGATGTCCGGCGAGGAGCAGGTGTACCGTCATCCGGAGCTGCTCAAGCTGCAGGAATACGATGCCGCTCATCAGTCCACCCTGTACCATACCTTCTTTGTTTATCTCAAAAACAACCGGAACATGCAGCTCGCTTCCGACGAGCTGTATGTCCACCGGAATACACTCAGATATAAATTGGATCATATCGCGAGACTGCTGGATACCGATTTCTCCGATTCGGAAAAAATGCTCGCCTATTACGTCTCCTACAAAGTCGCTGATTTCTGCGAGAAAGCCAGGGAACAGCAGTTGGCAGCGGTGCGTGGCGTATAAACGTAAACCGCAGCATGAGCAGAACACAGCCTTATGTGTACTTCGCCAAGCGGAAACGGCTTCGCCGTCCTCAATAGGACGATATCCGTTTCAGCGGGAAATAGAAGGATAATTTATAGCGTGAAGCATATAAATTTTTATATTTTAAGAACGCCAAGAGCCCCTTTCTTCACCAGAAGAAGGGGGCTCTTGGCGTTCTATGAATCAAAGGTGTCTAGTTCAGCCAGCAGCTGGCTTGTTTATCCGTAAAAAGCCTGCAGCTGCCGTACAATCTCCGCCTTGTCATACTCGACTACCGTCATATGCTGCGGCTTCTCAAACAAGGCCGAAATCTGCACCGGGAAGTCCTGCTTGATACCGGTCAGGGCAATCGCCTCGTCGAATTTGGCCGGATGCGCCGTTGCGAAGCTAATGGCCGTTTCGCCTGGACCGCTGAAGGCCTCATAAGCCGCGATGCCGCAGGCTGTATGCGGATCCAGCAGATAGCCATATTCCTGCTCGTATTTGCCGATGGTATCGAGGCATTGCCGGTTCTTGACCCCAAGCGCGGCAAAATCAGCCTGCACCTGGTTGAACAGCTCCCCGTCCACCGTAATTTTGCCGTCTGTTTGCAGCTGCGACATATATGCAGACAGCTTCACTGTATCCTCGTCCAACAGATAATACAGATAACGTTCAAAATTGCTCGCCACCTGTATGTCCATCGACGGACTGTAAGTGCCCGTAAAACTGCCTGGCTTGTATTCGCCGGTCAGTACGAACCGTTCGAGAATGTTGTTTTCGTTGGTGGCGATAATCAGCTTGTTGATCGGCAGGCCCATCTTTTTAGCCAAATAGCCTGAAAAGATGTTGCCGAAGTTGCCGGAAGGCACGCTGATATTGATCTTCTTCACGTCGCTGCCTTCAATTTGCAGATAGGCATAGAAATAATAAACGGTCTGGGCCAGGATACGCACAAAGTTAATGGAGTTAATCGCCCGCAGATGATAACGCCCCTTGAAATCCAAATCCGCAAACAGCTCCTTAATGACCTTCTGGCAATCGTCGAAGTTGCCTTCCACGGACAGGTTCAGCACATTGCTGTCATCCACCGTCGTCATTTGCAGCTCCTGTACCTTGCTTACTTTGCCATGCGGATGCAGGATGCAGATCTTGATCCCTTCCTTGCCGCGAACGCCCTGAATGGCTGCCGCTCCGGTATCGCCCGAGGTTGCGCCGAGGATATGGATGATCTCGCCCCGCACCTTGGAGATATAGGAATACAGCTCACCCATAAACTGCAGCGCCACATCCTTGAAAGCAAACGTAGGACCATGAAACAGCTCCAGCACATGTAGCGAATCGTTAATTTTGCGTAGTGGCGTAACCTCCGGCGCACGGAAATTTCCGTAGCTGGTGTATACCATTTCTTTTAGATCGTCATAGGGAATTTCGTCGTTGGTATAGTAGGAGAAAATCTCCAGGAACAGCTCCTGGAAGCTGAGGCTTCTCCACTCTTCCAGCGTTTCCGGGGAAATTACCGGGATCTTAAAAGGGACCATCAGCCCTCCATCATCCGCAAGCCCCATCAGAACCGTATCAATAAAGCCTCTGGCTTCCACATTTCCTCTTGTGCTTATATACTCCATACCTGTCTCATCCTCCTGAACCCCTCTTTATTTAACCTATATAGTAACACGTTTAAGTGTTAAAGTCCGTTATTTATGTGTCAACCCTTGCGATAAAAGCACGACCCTACAGAGCACAGCCTATTCAGCTATTCAGCTATTCAGCTATTCAGCTATTCAACCGGCAGTTTGGCACGGCGATCACCCATCCCGGAACCCCCGGCTGCACTATTTATTCTGCAGCTGCTTCCAGACGGTCTTGTTGCTGTATTGCTTCTCTACGCTGACATCCTCACCGAACCAGTCCGGGGCGGCGAAGCTTTCCGCTTCCTCCAGCGAATCAAATTCAACCTCAAGCACCGTAAGCTCCAGCTGGGTGTAGAGATCAATTTCCACTGTAGTACCGTTCCATACGCCGGTAATCCGGGTTTTGACCAGCGGAATAGCCTTAACCGCATCAATCATCTGATTATAGATTCCTTCCGAGATGTAATATTCAATCTCCTGGCGGCTGATCCCCTTGCCATCCTTAAAGGTATGTGTAAAGGTAACCTCTCCTGAGTCCAAATCGGTAATTTTGCGCACCCGCAGTTCCTGCCCGTCTTCAATCGCGAGATAGGTCTGATCTATGCTGTGCCGGGTGAGTACCGTAAGCTGTCCGTCCTCTATAAGCCGCTCCGGATATTCCGGCAGCAGAAACTTGCGTTCAATTTCCATAGCCATGCTGTTCGCTCTCTCCTCTTCCAGTTCCGCTTATATTTTATATTATTAATCATCATAGGGTCGTGTCATACGCAAGTCAATCGCAAAAGCCGAATCTTATGGGAACAGGCCGGTGCGAGTAGCCAGCATATGCTTATGCTAAAACCATTTTTGCTGAGTCCGCGTTTCTGCCTGAAAGGTTGCTTGTTGAGCTGGTACGGCTGTTGCTCCATAGAAGAATTAGAACCTTGCCACATCATAACTGCACTTCGTGCAACTAAAAAGGCGCATATCAGCGTTAATCAAAATATAATTGCACTTTGTACAGTTAATATCGCCGATACCAGGAAAAGTAAGCTTACTGTCCTTTTTAAGTGTACGAAATGCAATTATCGCTGAAAATAGACCGCTGAAGCTCTTTTTAATTGCAGTAAATGCAATTATGTACTTCTGTGAGCTTGGCGCTGGTGAGCAGCCGCCGGTTTTGAGCTATTATGAGCTAGGAGCTATATCAGCAAAGATACCTCGTTGCAGCATACAGACGTTAGATTCAGTATTCACAAGAAGACGGGGCATCCCCTGCTGGGATACCCCGTCTTCTTGTCTCAATGATTTTACCGCTGCATCTAGCAGCGGCTACTCTTCTCCAAGCGGAAACAGCAGCGGTACCACCCGTCCGGCGCCGACATCAATCAGGCCGTGGTCCGTGATTTTGAGTGCAGGACTGACAGGGAGCGAATGGGTGCTGATCGACATAATCGGGTTGTAATGATTATAACCCAGCGATTCCATTGCCGTACGCAGCGCGAGCACGCGCTCAGCCGTCTCTGCAAGCGGCGCTTCGGTCAAAATACCGCCAACCGGCAGCTCCAGCAATGCGAGCACCTCGCCATCACATACGACGCAGAAGCCGCCTTGTGCAGCTATCACTGTATTCGCCGCCAGGACCATGTCCTCAGGGTTATGGCCTACAACTAGCAGATTGTGATTGTCATGCGAATACGTAGTCGCAATGGCGCCGCGTTTAATCGTGTCACCGCCGATCAGGCCGTAGGCGCGGTTTCCGTTTTTGCCATAACGCTCAAAGGTGGCAATCAGGCCATAGCCGCTTTCCTGCCACTGCAGCTGGCCGTCCTTAACCTCGGCCTCAGCGTGTTTCTCTTCGGTAAACGTGGACACGTTGTTGACCATCATCACCCGGCAGCCATAGCGGCCGTCCGCCAGCTCCGATGACACCGCGAAGTCACTTGCAGCCAATGGAGCCAACTGCACGCTGCGGTAGAAATGGGCCGGGAACCGCGGCCCCCGCTCCACCTGAGGCAGCGGCTGCATGCGGTCGTAGACCTGGACGCCCCGTTTGTAGACCTTTTCGACCGCGAAGCTGCCCAGATCCGACAGCAGCACATAATCGGCGGCTTTGTTCGGGGCGATCACGCCGCGGTCAGCCATCTTCATCCGCCGGGCCGGGGTGAAGGTGGCCGCATAGACTGCGTCCTCCGGTGCCATGCCCATGGCGATGGCTTTGCGTACCAGATGATCAAGGTGTCCGGTCTGCACCAGGGAATCGGTCATCACATCATCGGTCACGAAGCAGAAATGCTCGCTGACCGCATGGCTGATCAGATACTCCATCACATCCGGGGTCATCGATTTCTCCTGAATCTCGATGAACATCCCCGCTGCAATCCGGGCGGTCAGCCCTTCGATGCTCTGGTGGGTGTGATCTGAATCAATCCCGGCATAGATCAGGCGGTGCAGATCAAGGTCCAGCAGCTTCGGCGTATGCCCCTCGATGACAAGACCGGGATAACGGCTGCGGACATGCTGGATGATGCGGTTGCTTTTGCAATCAGGGTCGCGGATGACATCAACATAATTCATCACTTCGCCCAGACAGATCATCTGCTCCGTCTCCATCAGCTCGTCGATATCAGCAACTTCAATCGACCCGCCCGTTGTCTCCAGCGGAGTCGCCGGCACCGAGCTTGGAATCGCGTAGAACATATCCACCTGACAGTCCCGGCTGGCCCGGATCATCTCATGTACACCCTCTACACCGAATACATTGGCCATTTCATGCGGTTCTGGAACAATTGTAGTGACCCCATGCTGCAGAATACCGTAGGAGAAGGTCTCCGGCGTAATCATTGTGCTCTCGATATGCAGATGGATATCAATCAGGCCTGGCACCATATATCGGCCTTCCGCCTGAATGACTTCCCCAGTTGTGAACGTCTCCGCGCCGAGCGCCCCCACATAGAGGAAACGCCCCTCTTTCACGGCGACATTTGCCGTCTCGAACCGTTTATAGTAACTGTTGTACACTTTAGCGTTCAGTATAAGTTGATCTGTAATCATCATGTATGCTCCTTAATGACGCGCTACTGCACCAGCACCAGCTTCTCTTTTGGAAAATAAACCGTAACCTGCTGTCCTTGAATGAAAGGCTGCTCCATTTCCTGATTAACAGTGAATACACCCAGCTCCGTCTCTACCTGGTATTGATAGCTGCGGCCGAGATACGTGCTGATCTGCACCGTGCCAGGCAGTGTGTTGCCGGCGGCGTTTGGATCAGGCGCAGTGCCGAGCAGCTGCAGATCGTCAGGACGGATGGCACCAAGTAATCCGGTATTGCCTTCCCCGCCCGGCCGTTTGGCCGCCAGGAACTTCAGCGCTCCCCGGCTGAGCTCGATATCCGCTCCCTCGTCATTCCTGCCCTCAAAGGAAATGAAGTTCCCGAACCCGATGAACCGGGCCACAAATTCACTGGCCGGATACTTGAAGATCGCCGATGGCTTGTCGAGCTGCTCGATCTTGCCATTATTCATCACGGCTACCTGATCGGAGATGGAGAAGCACTCCTCCTGGTCATGGGAGACATAGACGGTCGTAATGCCCAGCTCCTGCTGAATGCGGCGGATTTCCACCCGCATGTTCACCCGCAGATTGGCATCAAGATTACTGAGCGGCTCGTCGAACAGCAGCAGGTCCGGCTCGATGACCAGCGCTCTGGCAATCGCTACCCGTTGGCGTTGTCCGCCGGAAAGGGCAGCGGGCAGTCTTTTCTCAAAGCCGCCCAGGCTGACAATTTCCAGCATCCGGGTAACACGCTTCTTAACCTCCGCTTCCTTCAGCTTGCGCAGCCGGAGGCCGAACGCTACATTGTCATAGACTGACAGATGCGGGAACAGCGCGTAGCTCTGAAACACAAAACCGAAATTCCGCTTTTCCACGGGGATCTTGGTATAGTCCTTCCCGCCGAACATGAATGCTCCTGATTCCGCGTTCAGAAAACCGGCGATCAGCCGCAGTGTGGTCGTTTTGCCGCAGCCGCTGGGGCCGAGCAGCGAGAGAAGCTGCCCCTTGGCCAGCGACAGATTGAAATCCTCCAGGATCAAACGGTTGTCATACGCAACCGATACATGATCAAGACTTAATAGTGACATTGCGTTATGCCTCCGTTTATCGTTTGGTAAAATAAGCGAATCCCATCAGACGTTCAATGACGAACATCAGCGCCGCCGTCAGCACCATCAGAATGACTGAAATCGCGGCAATCGTGGGATCGAAGTAATTTTGCACATAAGTCAGCATTTGAATCGGCAGGGTACTAATCCCCGGGCCGGTCATGAACACGGAAATGTCCACATTGTTGAAGGATTCCAGAAAAGCAATCAGAATGGCCGCCAGAATACCGGAACGGATATTGGGCAGGACCACTTTAAAGAACGTGTACAATCTGGAAGCCCCCAGGCTCTGTGCCGCTTCTTCCACGGCGAAATCGAAGTTCTCCAGACTCGAGGCAATCACCCGGATAATAAAAGGGAGCATGATTACCGTATGTCCGATTAACAGTCCGGCTACAATCGGCAGCCCGTACACTACAATCAGGTAGCGCAGCAGCGTGAAGCCCAGAACAATGCCGGGAATCAGGACGGGGGACAGAAAAATCGCATTCAGCGTATCCCGGCCGCGGAACCGGTATCTGCTCAGCGCGTAGGCCGCAGGCACACCCAGGAGAAGCGCCAGCAAATTGCCGAGCAGCGAGATCACAATCGAGGTCTTGAAGGTCTCCATGAACGCGCTGACCTCGAAGATATTTTTGTACCACTTCAATGAAAAGCCCTCAGGGGGGAATTTCAGGACTGTGCCCGGCTCAAAGGAAGTAACGGAAATGATGATGAGCGGACCCAGCAGAAAAATAAAGACCAGCAGCGTATACAGCGACAGCGCGCGGTTTCCTTCCTTCATGTTCTCACCCCTTCGGATTTAATCGGTTGGCCCAGACGTTCATCAGCCCCACGACCACAAATGTAATGACGATCATAATTACGGCAATAACCGAGGCCGACTGCCAGTCATTCAGCGTCATGGCATTCTGGTACAGGAAGGTGGAGACCACCCGTTCCTTACCGCCGAGCAGCGCCGGCGTGGTATAGGCCGTCAGACTGCCGACGAAGACGAGAATTCCGCCGATGATCAGCCCCGGCACTGTCAGCGGGAAGGTGATTTTGCGGAACGCCGCAAACGGGGAAGCGCCCAGACTGCGCGCCGCCCGGACCAGCTCATGGTCCAGATTCTCCATGACCCCCAGCAGTGTGATGATGATCAGCGGCAGGAATAAATGCACCAGCCCGATCATCATTGCCGTAGGCGTATAGAGAATATCCAGGGGTTTCCCGATCAGCCCGGTGTTGACCAGGAAGGAGTTGATCAGCCCCTTTTTGCCGAGAATAATCATCCAGCTGAAGGAACGCACAACGGGACTGGTCAGCAGCGGGAAGATCGACAGCGCCAGCAGAAGGCTCTTCTTCCGCGCGCTTGCCCGCGAAATATAATAAGCCGCCGGATACCCGAGCAGCATGCAGACCAGCGTGGTCACGACACTTACCCGGAGCGTAGTCAGCAGGATGCGGTTAAAGTACCCGTCGCGGAAAAAATGCAGATACCCTTCCAGAGTCAGCTTCCCATCCTGCACGAAAGTGGAGGCAATGGTCAGCGTGATCGGGACCAGCATGAAGGCCGCCAGGAACAAGAGGCCCGGCAGCAGCAGATACATTGCTCTTTTGTTCTTGTTCTTCATTTTCTAATGACTCCCGTCCTTCTTCGGCTCTTGGTTCAAGCTATCAATGAAACACTCCAGAAAAGCGGCCGCGTCCACCTCCAGGCAGACAGCGGCATTTACCGGCTTGCCCAGCCGGTTCTGAAAATCGCAGACGGTCTGGCCGTCGCACAGCTCGCTTCGGGTCTCCACATCCACATAATAATCGTGCACGGTGACGAACCCGCGGTTCAGGGCCACGCCAACCGCCAGCGGATCATGCAGGGCACAGGCCTGCACACCGTTGCGCTCATAATAACGCTCCCGGTAGCCGGAGGTGCTCTGCTCCACATAATCGCGGATCGCCGGAATGCGCAGCTTCGCAATGTCCTCCGCGCTAAGCAGCGCACGGCGGGTCACATCCAGCCCGACCAGCGTCAGCCGGGGGAATCCGGCAGCCAGTACCTGCTTCGCGGCCTCCGGATCGACGTACATGTTGTATTCCGCCGTCGGCGTGATATTGCCGAAGCCCTGCACCACGCCGCCCATGATGATTACCTCAGCGGCATGCTGGGTAAGCTCCGGGCATTTCTGCAGTGCGCGCGCCAGATTGGCCAGCGGCGCGGTCATGATCAGCGTGACCTCGCCGGGCTGCGCCAGCACCTGGCGGATGATGAAGTCCTCCGCAGGCTCTGCTTCAGCCTGCTTTGTTACCGGCATATCCCCCAATGCACCGCCGATGCCATCCGCACCGTGCACACGGTGCTCAAAAATCGCTTCACGGGCCAGCGGCTTGTCCGCTCCGCGGTATACCGGAATCTGCCCGGACACGCCGAGCAGCTGGAGAATTTTGCAGGTGTTCAGGGTTGCCTGATCCAGCGAGACATTGCCGCTGACTGTGGTGATGCCGAGAATGTCAAGCTGTCCGCTCGTCACCGCCAGCATAATCGCCAGCGCGTCATCCACCCCTGTATCTACGTCCAGAATGACTTTTTTACGCCCCGTCATCCTTAGCCGCCAATCTCACGGTTGAAGCGGTCCGTCCACTCTGTAATGTGCTCGTTCACGAAGGACATATCCAGCTTGCGCAGCTTGCCGATAACATCCGGACCGTACGTTACGCCCACAGCTTCTTCAGGTGTCAGCTTTACGTTCATATTGACAGGGGAATCGACCTTTGCTTTGGCGGATGCCGCCTGCACTTCATCGCTCAGCTGCCAGTTGATGAACTCTTCGGCAAGCTCTTTATTGTTGCTGCCTTTGACAACGTTGACTGTATTCATTACGGCATAAGCACCTTCAGACGGTGCGATAAATTTGGCGTCAGGCACAGCAGCCTGCAGATCCTTGAAGTACATTTCCATAATCGGACCACCGGCAATTTCCTCCTGGCCGAACATGTTCACATACTCGGAAGTCTGGCCATAGTATTTAACAACCTTACTGTCCAGCTCCTTCAGCTTCGTGAATGCTGTATCCTCGTTGAAGTCCGCATTGCCCGCCGCAAGAGATGCCGCATCTACAACCATTGGACCTGCTGTAGCTGTAATTGCCGGCATCGCCAGGTTTTTATCAAACTTCGTCCACAGATCGCTCCAGCCGGTTACGTCATCTTTAACCAGTGCCGGATTATAGGCAATTCCCAGGCGTCCGATCGTATACGCAGGACCATATTCTGCACCCAGCGGGGCTTTGGCGATATCATAAAGGTTCTGGAGATTCGGAATCTTGCTGCTGTCGATCGTTTCGAATAAACCTTCATTAATTGCCTGCTGCGCATAATAGTCCGACAGATAAATGACATCCACATCGGAGCTGCCTTGACGGATTTTGTTCAGACGCTCGGCGTTGTTGCCGATTTCCACCACGATTTTCACATTGTGCTCTTTCTCAAACGGCGCATAGACCGATGCCTTGAAGAAATCTTCCGAAAAACCCCAGGTGGAGACAACCAGTTCCGTAGGCTCGCCCGATTGTGCCGTTTCCGGTGCAGCTGCGTTATTTGTTCCTGTGTTGTTCGTCGAGGTATTGTTGCCGCAAGCAGCAAGCACAGCAGTCAGTGTAAGGGCAAGGCCCGCATTCATTATTTTTTTCATTAGAATAACCTCCCAAGTGTAATATGCTGTACAAATCCAGTCTTCATCCTATAGTTGCGGCAATTTCAGTTCTCTTCATTCCAGTGAGCTTCTGGCGGAAAACGGTTTGGCAGCACCTCCTGCTGGTAGTAAAAGCTTGATTCCCCTTATTTTTTCATAAAAAAAAGAAAAGCATTCTTGTAGGAACAAGAACACTTTTCTTTGTATAAACAAAGCAAAGAGCTACCCGTAATAGAAGGACGGTCTTCGCTTAAGATAGATCAAAAACGAAAATCCGCAGATATCATGTTGAATCTGTCATTCTCCGGCCAATATCATATTCGTAAAGGCCCACCCCGTCGGTGCGTCATAATCCCTGAGCAGAACCTCAATCGTTAGTCCCATCTCTGCTTCAAGTCTTTCCTTGAACCTCTTCTTAAACAGCAGTGACATCCGAAAATCCACTTCCTGCTTAAGTTCAGGCGCTTCGCCTTCCAGGGCGGTCGACCGGGGAGATCTGCGGTGCTTGGCGTGAAAGGTAATGACCCGCTGATCGACAGTAACGCGGAGCAGGGTCGTCCCGAAACCAAACAAATCCTTAGAGATCTCATTGTAGATCTGGCACATTTTCTTCTTCTGCTCGCTGTTTTCCAGTTCTACCATGAAACCACCTTTGAAAACAGAATATCGTACAATTCCTTCGATAGCAATTGTTATTATACATAAATATCGCATTTTCAGCAACAAAAAAGCAATAACTTACATGAAAGTTACATTAAACACGAACAATTAGGGTTTTCAGCAGGCCAATGTTTAGAAAAGTGCTCCGATTTCAGACGCACTTTCACCTCTGATTCCGCTATACAACCCGCCTACACCAAATTCAGATGCACTTCTACCTCTCATTTCCCCATATTGCCCGCCTACGCCAAATTCAGATGCACTTTTACCTCTCAATGGTCCCCCAAACAAAACAAAAGAAGCCAAGTCCCCCTGGCTTCTCCTGTTCTCCCAAATGCTAATTACGGTTGTGCCCTTAAGCGGAAACATCCGCTCACATAGTCCTGCTGGATGTCCGGCAGCGCCAGCCCGGCCTGCATCAACCGGTCACCGCCGAAGACTTCACCGCTGTCTGTAAGCGTGTAGTCATAGTCGGGGTTCAGGCCGCTAAGCAGCAGACTGCGGCGAGGCGGGCTTGCCGAACCAGCCGTCATCGAGC
Organism: Paenibacillus sp. FSL L8-0340; assembly: GCF_038593145.1. Classification (NCBI taxonomy): domain Bacteria; kingdom Bacillati; phylum Bacillota; class Bacilli; order Caryophanales; family Paenibacillaceae; genus Paenibacillus; species Paenibacillus sp. FSL L8-0340. The sequence continues at coordinate 945,339 of NZ_CP151967.1, read as the reverse complement.
ACAAACAGCTCGATGCCCAGCTTCGAGCCTTTGGCGGCGATCTCCACCAGCTTGTCGGCATTGAAATTGAAATAGGAAAGCCGTATACCTCGCCCTGGTGCTCATCTGTACCCGGCTTGGCCAGCGCGGCAAACGGATTGTGCTGATGGCTGCTCATTCCACGGCGGGACTGGAGTGCGGTAGTGCCCTGTTCCAGCCGTCTGCGGGTCAGGTTGGCTTCCCGCGACCAGCCGCCGGAAAGATAGATCAGATCGAATTGGCCGTCCTCCGGGAAATCGACGGAAGCGCTCAGCGCGCAGCAGGTCAAGCGGCGCCTGGCCGTCATTAACAAATCCTACCGAGCGGGCAATCACATCCGTGTCACGATATACGGTATAGCGTAAAATGACGTTCAGCGACGAGTAATCATCACGCAGCGTAATTCCAGCGTATCTGCTTCTTCAGGGGACTCCACATACACGGAAGGAAGTCCGGCGAGCGTTGGCTTGCCCTGCAGTACACGGTATCCGGTGTACTGCAGCTCAGTAATCCGCGTGCCGTCCGCAAGCTTGGCCTGATAAGCCGGCACACGGAAATCTCCCGTACCGTACTGGGGATATTCCTGTGGAAGCCGGTCCAGGCCGGGGCCGTCCCGAGATGCGGCAGACCACCCAGGTTGCCGTCCTGGCGCAGTTTTTTACCCCAGGTAATCTTCCTTCACGTAATCAGCCATGGAATGAATCTCAAGCCCTTTTGGCGCAGCCGGAATGAAGTCACGTTCTCCATTGCCCCGCAGCATAAACTGCACCGTCTTCGGCTCACCCGGAAGCAGATCGAAGAAGTTGTCCGAGAAGATGCCTTCCTCTTCCGCCGTCAGGTACACCCCTCTGGCCAGCACGTCGCTGCTGACCGTAAAGTCCAGGCTGCCCGGAATCTCGGACACCGTAAGAACCGGCCGGTTCAGCTTGCTGTCCTTGGCCGCAGCAAAGTAATGCTCCTTACGCTCCAGTAGGGAGCCGTCCGCCAGCAGAGAAGCCACCAATACCACCTGCTTCGGATCGTTGCCCTGCAGCAGTTCCGCAGTCGGCACCGCGAAGATCACCGCCGCCGAATCGGCCTCCAGTTGAACCGGCTGTGTCCATTCACGCAATAGCGAGCCGCTGAAATCATACAGCCGGAGTACCAGTTCACCAGCCAGTGCCTGTTGAAGATCTGAAACGGCATGCACTTGCAGGTTCTCCCCATCCATTTCTTCAATAGAGAGCAGAAGTTCCTGGAAGCTTTTGCGCACCGTATATTGCAGCGCCTTCCAGCGGCCGTAGTAATCCATGCCAGCCCAGGAAGCCACCGGCCAGCAGTCGTTCATCTGCCAGTACAGCGTTCCCATGCAATACGGCTTGTTTCTTCTGTGGCTTTCAATAGCAATTCTCATCGCCTCTGCCTGAAGAATCTGACTCATATACAGGAATGACCTGAAGTCCTTCGGCTGCGGCAGGTAGATGTCCATATACTCTTTAATGATCAGGTTGCCCCGCCCGTTCTTCTGGTGGGCCAGCATCACTTCCGATTCCAGCTCCATATCCTCTTCCTCCGCGTAGCTCAGCACCGATTTCAGCTCAGGGAAGGACTGGAAGCCGTATTCGCTCATGAAGCGGCCTACCTTGACGTTATAGTTCTCAAAAGGCTCAATCCCGTGCCACACCCCCCAGTAATGAATATCGCCCTCACCCATGATTCGCGTCGCATGCTGATCTTGATCAGTAGTAAGTTCACGAAGCGGGGAGGATGGCCAGTAATCAGCACCTGGATGATAAGCCGCTACCGCTTCCGGCAGAATCCGGTGGAAGATTTCTTCATAATAACCCCAGAGCGTCTCACGGATCTCAGCGCTGTAGCCTTCCTTCCAGCCCCAGCCCATGTTATCCTCATATTGCGACCAGGCGGAGTCAATCTCATTATTGCCGCACCATAGGGCGATGCAGGGATGATTGCGCAATCTGCGCACGTTGTATTCTGCTTCCTTCCGTACATTCTCAAGAAAAGGCTCATCTCCCGGGTACATGCTGCAGGCGAACATGAAATCCTGCCAGACCAGCAGCCCATACTCATCGCACAGCCGGTAAAAAACTTCCTCCTCATAGATCCCGCCGCCCCACACCCGCAGCATGTTCATGTTCGACTCTACCGCTGTGGCAATCTCGTGCCGGTAACGTTCCTCCGTTATTTCCGTGGTGAAGCTGTCGTTCGGAATATGGTTGGAGCCCTTTACGAATACCGGCACGCCGTTTAGCTCAAACTTAAACGAAGCACCCTTTGCATCAGGTTTGCGGATCAGCTTGATCTCACGCAGCCCGGTAGTTACTTCTGCACTGGACAACACCGTAGCGCTATCCAGCAGCTCTGCCCGGAAGGTAGTTAAATGAGGCGTGCCCAGCCCATTGCACCACCATAACTCCGGCTGGTCAACGACAATATCTATCTCTACAGTGTGCTTGCCGGAAGGAGCTGAAACCGCTTGCATACATTCCTGTCCATTAGCAGTCGTGATCCGCAGCATTCCCTCGCAAGCTTGCGGTGCTTCAATCTCCACGACAGCTGTAAGCCGCGCTTCTTCCCGCTTGACTTCATTCTGGCGGATATAGAGATCCGTAATGGCTGCGGCATCCCGGCCCTGCAGCACTGCTTCCCGCCAGATTCCGCTGGTAAGAAATCTCGGGCCCCAGTCCCAGCCATAATGATAAGGCGCTTTACGGGCAAACACGCTAATCCGCTGCTCTTGCAGTCCGCCCAGCTCCGATTGATCATTGGGTGCAGGCAGATCATACCCCAGCTGCGTCAGCTTCGGCAGGTCTTCCTTAACTACGGAACGGAATTTCACGAGAATTTCATTGTCACCGGCCACCAGCAGCCCTTTGACATTTACAGTCCAGGCCCGGAACATGTTGTCTGCTGAAAGCGCATGCACATTATTCACAAAAACATCGGCATAGGTGTCCAAGCCCGCAAAGACCAATTCCGTAATGGCCAGGCTCTGCCATTCTTCCTCCAGCCGCAGCTTGCTTCTGTACTCCCAGTCCTTCTTGTCGATCCATTGCAGCTCATGCTCATTCTTTCCATAAAAGGGCTGCGAAATAAGTCCATTGCGGAGCAAATCCGTGTGCACCGTTCCCGGCACAACCGCCGGAAGCCACGTTTCGTCACCGCTGGCTCTAAATTCCCAGTTTGTCAATTCAAGATGATATGGTTTCATAAGTCCTCCCTATTTCAGCAAAATTCATTTGTTTCATTATATTTTGTTATCTTATTGTTAGCAACAAAGTAATTATAAACCCAGAAAGAAAACAAATAAAGACAATAAATAATAATTGAATACATTTATCGCCGGAAGCAATGACGCTATAATAATAATGTAAACGCTAACATCAAAACGAAAAGGGGCAACGCAATGAGAAACAAGTTATTTTCGTTATCTTTTGTTATCATCATGATCTTCTCTTTATCCCTGACAGGCTGCGGCTCGAACAATAATAACAACGCAGCTAAAGCTACAGATGAGCCGGCTGCAACCACAGCACCGGAGAATTCCGGCAGTGCCGCAACTACTGAGCCGGCGGCTGGAAGCGGTTCCGACATTAGCGGAAAGATCACCTTCCTGACCAACAGAACCGATATGATCGGCAAAGAGTATGACGAATATGTTAAACGCTTTAACGAGAAGTATCCGAACATAAAGGTCGAGTTCGAAGCTTCCCAAACGGACTACAACCAGCAAGCCAAGGTCAGAATGGCCAGTGGGGAGCTTCCCGATGTGATGTTCATTCCTTCTATTCCCAACTCCGATCTTCCGAAATATTTTTCTTCCCTGGACGATCTCGGCCTGAATGATCAGATCACCTTTAAAGATTTCAAATCCTATGAAGGCAAGCTTTACGGAATTACCACAGGTAACTCCACCACTGGAATTGTCTACAATAAAAAAGCCTTCGCCGATGCAGGCATCACCGAGGTTCCGAAGACTTGGGATGAATTCCTAGCTGCCTGCGAAAAGCTTAAAGCCAAAGGTGTCGTTCCGCTCGCTTCCAACTTTAAGGACAAATGGCCGCTTAACGATTGGGTGTACTCTGTTCCCCGCGTGATTGCAGGCAACCCGGATTTCCCGAACGAAAAGCTGACCTCCGAAACACCTTTCACTATGGACAACGGCTACGGAAAATCACTCAACCTGCTTAGAGAGCTGAACGAAAAGGGCTATCTGGAAAAAGACATCAACTCTACCAACTGGGAACAATCGAAGAAGGACATTGCCTCAGGCAAATTCGCCATGTACTTCCTTGGCAATTGGGTCATCAATCAAGTCATCGGCGCCGGCACCACTTCTGACAACGTAGGTTTCTTCCCGCTTCCTTATGACAACTCAGGCAAAATTACTGCACCGCTCAGCCCTGACTTCTTCTATGCTGTAGCCAAGGACAGCAAAAATCCGGATGCTGCCAAAGCGTTCGTGAAATGGATGATCGAGGATTCCGGTTATGAGGATTTTGCCGGATTTATCTCCCCGCTGAAGGGCAAAGAATCCAAGCTGACTCAACTGAAGGAATTCCAGGCGACTGGCGTAACCCTGCAAGAGGGTACAGTGGATGATGCCAAGGTAACAGAAATTACTAACAAGGCACAACTCGACCTGCCGGCTATGGTACAGGAATTCGTCCTGGCCAAGGACCCGCAATCCGTCTTCGACAAATGGAACAAAGCCTGGGCCAAAGCCAAAAAAGACCTCGGCTATTGATCTTTAGCAAGACCAGTAACGTTAGAACCTAGCAATCCACCGGCGCAAAATGGATTATCGCTTTCTCCGGATAATCCATTTTGTCGTCATTGACCAACGCGCTATTCAGAAAGAAGGTTAAGCGATGTTCGGAACATTATCCTATAACAAACAAAAGCTCATTATCATTGTATCCTTCCTGCTGATTCCCCTGCTCCTGCTGGCGACATTCACTTATTATCCGGCCATTAAACTGGTCTATTACAGCTTTACCAACTGGGACGGGTACAGCCCCGAGAAGCCTTGGGTCGGTCTGGACAATTACCGCGAGGTTTTTGGCAATCCTGATATTTTCAAGGTGTTCACCCATAACTTCGCCTACTTTGCGATGGGGATTGTCCAGAATATTGTCGCCATTTATTTCGCCGTCGTGCTGAACAGCAAGCTGCGGGGTAAAAACGGGTTCCGGATTATGCTCTTCCTGCCTTATATCATGAACGGTGTAGCCGTGGCCTTCATGTTCGGCTATGTGTTTGATACTACCAATGGTTCACTCAATATGTTCCTGAACAGCATCGGCCTCACCGGACTAGGACAGACCAGTTGGCTCGGTACTGAAGGATTGGTGAACTACTCGCTCGCTTCCACTGGTTTTTGGCGGTTCATGGGCTACAACATGGTCATTTACATTGCCTCCCTGCAGGCGATTCCGAAAGACATTTATGAAGCAGCCAAAATAGATGGTGCAGGCTCGTTTCAGACGCTGTGGAGAATTACACTGCCAAATATGAAGCCCGTCATTCAATTGAATTTATTCCTGACCGTAACCGGCGCGCTGGAAGTATTCGATCTGCCGTTTGTGCTGACGAAGGGCGGCCCGGCGGGTGCCAGCCAGACTTATGTTCAGCGGGTAGTAGATACCGCATTTGCTTTTAATAACTACGGCCTGGCCTCAGCGATGAGCGTTATCCTGATCTTCATTGTCGTTGTCGTGCTCTTGCTGCAGCAATTGGTTCTTAACCGGGGAGGAGATAAGTAGCCATGGAACATTCCAAACTTAGCCTAAAAGACATTTTTAAATACTTCACGCTGCTTATCGGCGTATTCGTCGTACTCTTTCCGCCTTATGTCGTGGTGGTCAACGCCTTCAAATCAACCGAGGAATTCAACAGCAGCAGTTCCATGGCTCTGCCGCGCAGTTTCTTCAACTTCGATAACTTCGTGACTGTGTTTCAGCGTGGCGGACTGCTCAGCGGCTTCGGCAACGTACTGATTATTATCATAATTACATTGACCCTGAACATTCTGTTTGGGACAATGGTGGCATATGTACTGGGGCGGTTCTCTTTCAAGCTTAAGCCGATTGTATTCGGCGCTTATCTTGTGGCGACCATCATTCCAAGCATCACTACTCAGGTAGCGACCTTTGGCATCATCAAAAGTATGGGCCTCTACAACACCTTGGGTGCTCCGATCGTACTCTATATCGGAGCAGACGTCATTCAGATCATCCTGTATTTGCAGTTCATCCGCAACATCCCCGTTGATCTCGATGAGAATGCGATGGTTGAGGGTGCATCCCTGTTTAAAATCTACCGTTCGATTATCTTCCCGCTGCTGTCACCGGCGACGGCAACATTGATTATTTTGAAGACGATCAGCATCTACAATGACATGTACATCCCCTATCTATATATGCCAAAACAAAGCCTCGGCGTCGTTACCACCGTCCTCATGCGTTTTCAGGGGGTCAATACGGCCGATTGGAATTTGATCTGTGCAGCCATTCTGCTTATCCTGCTGCCGACAGTCATTCTTTACTTCTTCCTGCAGCGTTATATCTTTGAGGGGGTAACCAGCGGCGCCGTTAAATAGGGGGTACGGAAAGGAATAACCATAGTGGTCTCTTACATCCGGAGAATTGTTCGCAGCATGTGGCTGTTCCTGGCCAACCTGCCGATGGAGCGGAAGCTGATTGTCGTATTTATTTTTCTGATCTCCCTGCCAATCACTTACGTCAGCTATCTTTCTTCACGCTCCACCTTCAACTCGGTGCTGTCTAGCTCCACAAAGAGTGCCGGACAGATGGCAGACAGCGCTTCGGATACCATAGACCGGTATGTTGCCGATCTCAAGCGGTACACGGCGCTGCCGCTGTACAATACCGATGTTCAGTTCTACCTGGAGCAGCGTAATACCGATTGGGAAAAGAACACCAGCATGTCGATGTTCCTGAGCTATTTGAACCATACGAAAGAACAGATTATTGCCGTATACTTAGTGGACAAATACGGTTCCGTTTTTTTTGACAGGGCTCCCGGCATCAATGAATTGTTCCCGGCGGAACGGCTGGCGCAGTGGCAGAGCCTCACTGAGGGGGCCGGTGCAGCTCCGGTAGTCCAAGGCAGGCATACGATCCGTGTAAATTCCGGCGGCCACAAAGAGGTGTTCAGCGTTCTGCGCACCATTACTTCGGTCAGCACGCTCAAAAATATCGGAATCCTTGTCTTCGACATTGACATCAACAACCTGTTCAAGGGGATCGTTGATCCTGTAAACGCCGTCACCCAGGGCAATACGCTAATCGTGGACGACAAGGGCGAATTAATGTATGACGGTGAGCATGTGGACGGCCAAGAGACCCAGAAACAGCAAAAAAACGCACAGTTGCTGCTGCAGAAGGCCACCGCTCCAAATGGCCACTTTCAGATCACTTTGGATGGCCTTGATGTTCTTGCAGTGTACAGGGTATCCCAGAAGACCGGTTGGACAACCATTGTCTCCATTCCGCTGGACCGCATCCTCTCCCCGGTGGAGAAGAACCGCAACCGGCTGATTTTCACTACCCTGTCGATTATTGCATTCGCGCTCGTCGTTGCCACTTTTATTTCCCATGCACTGACCAAACCGCTGAAATCGATGGTCCGTCTGATGAAGCAGGTGCAGCACGGCAATCTGGATGTCTGGCTGCATCCGAAATATAATGACGAAATCGGGATGCTCGGCAGCCACTTCAACCGGATGATTATCCGGGTCAAGGATCTGCTTCAGGAGGTCTCCCTTACGGAGAAACGCAAACAAAAGGCAGATATGCGGGCGCTGCAGAACCAGATTAACCCGCATTTTATTTATAATACGCTGGAATCCATCCGCATGCTGGCGGAGAGCAGTGATGACCCCCGCGTCGCGAAGCTCACCTATCTGCTCGGACTGCAGATGCGTTACGGCATTGTCCGCAGTGAAGAAACCGTTACGATCCGGCATGAGCTGGATCATGTGCGTAATTATTTGCATCTGCTGCAAATCCGCTTTCCGGATAAATTCCGGCTCAATATCCATGTGCCGGAGGAATTCCTGCCGCTGCCGGTGATCAAGCTGGTCTTCCAGCCGATTGTCGAGAATGCCGTTTTTCACGGGCTTGAACCTAAGGAGGGACCGGGCACACTGAACATTACGGCTTGGGAGGAGGACGGTAAAACTGTATTTTGTATCGAGGATGACGGAATAGGTATGGATGAGGATACCCTGCGCGCTTTGAACAACAGTCTGATGGGCGGGGCAGACGGTGAAATGTTCGGAATCGGTCTGCGAAATGTGAATGAGCGCATCCGTATGCATTACGGCAGCTCCTTCGGATTACATGTGCAGAGTCAACTTGGCACAGGAACCCGTGTGACCTTAAGAATCGAGGATCTTTCGGACGATCACAGCGAAGAATAATATCATTTCAAAAAGGGGGACTCGGCTTGCTGCGTATTGCGATTGTAGATGATGAAGTTCTAATTCGCGAAGGTCTGGCACGAATGATCAGCAAAGAGAGCAGCACCTTCGTTGTCGCCGGTATTTATCCGGACGGCAAACATTTGCTTGATGCGCTCCCCTCCCTCCACATTGACGTTGTTATAACCGATATCCGTATGCCGCAAATCGACGGGCTGGAGCTGATCCGGCAGCTTAAAGCAAACCACCCCGGAATTCGCAGCCTGCTGATGAGCGGATTCGTTGAATTTAATTATGCCCGGGAAGCTATCCGCAGTTCAGCGGTAGATTATCTGCTCAAACCTATCAACAAAGAACAGCTCTTCGAAGTGCTGTATAGTCTGGAGAAGGAGCAGAAGCTGTTGCGGGAAAAAGAAGAATGCCAGCGTACCGGCCTGCTGCACTCCCTGCTGCATATCGAGGACCCCTCTGCCGTTCTTTTAAGCGGCCTTACCTTGCCCCAGCCTTATTTCACGGTCTATGCCCTTAAAGGAAGCTCCCGGGAAAAAGTCTGCGGAATTGCAGACAGTTTGCGGCAAGAGAAGGCGTTCGTCCTCGATACGCTGGAAGTGCAGAAAGGGCTGCGGGCATGGATCTGTTATTCCCCGCTGCCGCTCACCCCTGAAGAATCACGCCAAATCGGAGAGATTATCGGCGTTGCAAGCAAGGACCAGCGTCTCCATGCGGGAGCCAGCCGCTCCTACGATGACCCGGGCAAATTTAGAACAGCCTATCTTGAAGCCAAGCTGGCCTGCGATGCAGGGATTTATAATCCGCTGCCGCTGCATTATGTTACGATTAGAGAGCTCCAGACACCAGTGCAGGCTGCCGGTGATCCATTCCCTCCATTCCGGGAGCCGCTGATCCATGAGCTGCAGATTCTAAATGTGGCCGGGGTGCTGGAAGTACTGCACAAGCTATTCTCTGTGCTGGAGCTGCAGCAGGCTTATCCCGACTTGATCCTGCGCACTTGCCGGCAGGTCGAGGATACTGCCCGCAAGGAGCTGCAGGAATTTGAAGCGGTCTACCGAAAGGACTGCAGCCAGCGGCTGGAAGAGCAAATCGAAGCCTGCATGGCCTTTGCTGAAATTGAGGAACTCTTCACCTCCTCCTTCTTGGTCGCGCTGAACGAAATCCGCAAGCACCGGCTGGAGATGTCCGGTACGGCCATTGAAACGGTCAAGCGCTGGGTAGCGGCCCATTATAATCAGCATGCCGATTTGAACATGCTGGCCGGTATGGTGTTTTTGACGCCAAGCTATTTAAGCAAGCTGTTCAAGCAGGAGACTGGGCTGACCCTGACCGATTATGTAATTGAAATCCGCATCCGCAAAGCGAAGCAGCTGCTGAGGAATGCGCCGGATCTGAAGGTGCACGAGATCGGCACCGAAGTCGGCTATCCCGACCCTGCTTACTTCAACAAGCTGTTCAAGAAGGTTGTCGGTGTTACGCCGAACGAATTTAAACGCATTTCGCTCGTATAAGGAGAATGATACCTTGCATCCAGAGTTCCTGAACTCAAAGAACACCCCCGAAATCCAGGTGTACGAAACGACAGAGTTATATGGCGAGAGAGGCAGATTCCGCGTGCTGCAGTTTTCGGGAGACGCTATTCAGGGTGCCCTTGATCTGGACCACCCCCGGCGGGTGGTCTTTGAATATCCGCGGGCAATGATCCATCTAATGGAGGCTGGCGAACCTTATTTCGAAGATGTATTCCTGATTGGACATGGGATTGGAACGATTGCCGGTTATTTTGCGGAGAAGCGCTTTAAAGTGGCTGAAGTGAATGCGGAGGTCGTGAAGCTAAGCCGGCAGCATTTTGGCTACAGCCAGGATAATGTCATTGTCGGGGACGGACGGCGCATTCTGGAGGGCGAGCCGGAACGCCGCTATGACTTTCTTCTTCTGGATGCCTTCACCGCTGACGGCACTCCCCGGCATCTGGTCTCCAGCGATTTCTTCGCCCTGGCCCGTTCTAAGCTGAACAGCCGCGGCTCCATCATCATGAACCTGATGGGCAGAAGCGAAAAGGACCGCCTGATAGGGGCCATCCACACGACTTTAGCTGGGGAATTCGCCTATATCAAAGCCTTTGCCCTCCCTTCGGAGGGCACCGCCGACATCCGCAATATCATCATCATGGGCAGCGGCAAGCCGATCCGCTATCAAACCCGGCAGATGGCCGGGTTTGTGGAAGTCACCCTTGGCCAGGGGCATGTGATCCGGGACTAAGCATGGACAACCTATATGTTTCAATTAACCCTATCCTCTCACCGGGGTTCCTTGATGAAAAAACATCTGCCACCGCCCATCCCTGAATTTCCAGATTGAACTGCGCAGTGTCTCTCCACCTGTCTCTTCGTTCATGATCCGGTAGGTGGCCAGCAAAGCCTCCCCGGATAACGGATGAAGTTCGAACCCGCTCAGGGTCATTCGGACCTCGCCCGCTCCTTCTTCCCCCAGCAAGTCCTGCTTATGCCATACCTTCCCGGAGCTTCCGAATTCAAAAAAATCGTCTGCCAACAGTCGCGACAGTTCATCCGGCGAAGTGCGCACCTCGGTGTTCAGCAGCTTCTCTTCCAGTTCACAGATCTGCTTGGCCATTGCGTTCAGTTCCTTGTATCCTAAGCCTTTTTTTTCAAGCACTGTAATCCTTCTTTCTGCCACTATTCGTACCCGGGAAATCTCGCCCTACAATACACCGTTCATTCCACCAAATATCCGGCCAAAAACATTTTTGTTTTGCAGTGGATTTATTCGCAGCTCTCATTCGGTATTTCTCTTCCCGTTCGCAGATCTGTTTGTTCAGCGTAGATTTATTATCCATCGTTTGCTTCCTTCCTCGCCTTATCCCATTCCGCCTTGAACTCCGAGACACTCCGGTAACGCTGAGCCCGCTCTGGATCTACGGCCCGCAGCGCAACCTCGTACAGCTCCGGTCCCGCTTCCCATTTATCCCTGGAACGGTCACTTTCTCCACCCAGCAGTACGAAAGCAGCAGCCCCCATATTATATACATTGGTGATTTGGTCGATTGGGGCATCCATGAGGTATTCTTCCGGTGATTTGAACCGTTTGGAACCCCATAGCTGCTCTCCCATGCCGTTGAAGAAGGGCTTAGGTTGATAGAAATCAATATCGCAAATTGCTGTACGGTCCTTAGTGAAATCATAGAGAATGCTTCCGTCATAAAAATCTACAGCTACATATCCTTTAGACTCTATGTATTCATGAAAGCCAAAGATGACCTCCAGTGAATCCAGCCGTTTCTCCGTGGACAAGGCCCTATAGCGGTAAAAAGGCGATTCGGGATCACTATACTTGGCCGCTCCGCCAAAAGCCCAATGCGAATGCAGGCACTCGCCTTCCGTCCATTCAAAAACCACTGCATATCCCGTTTCCACAGGACCATGAGATAACAACTGGATTAGCGACGGATGCCGCAGCTCCTCATAGAGAGGAACCGCCTGAATCAATCTTTCAACCGCTTCCGCAGGATCACCATGGAATTGCATCGTTTTCGCTCCGGCGAACTTCACAAAAACCTTGCATCCGTCTTGCTCAACCCCAAAGCTGATATTTCCGGAATCCTGCTCATCAAACACCCGGAACACCCGCCCCATTGCGGTCAGCCAATCAAAAGAGTAGGCCTCCTGCAGTTGAAACGTAGCCTCGTCAATTACAAATCTATATCCGTTTCCGCTCATCGTCTGCCTCCTGTGCATTTGCTCTTCCCTTAAGTTTCATCAGCAGCCATTCAGGAACTGAAGTACAGCTCCAACATGGCAAAGCTCTGTTTTAGACTCAGGCTTCCATCCACCTCCAGCACTTTCAGCTTCCGTGCTTCAGCCTCCTCCTTCACCCTCGCTGCAAACAGGGCGTCCCGCTTCATCCAATTGCGGAATGCGATCCCAGAGTTCTCAGTCTCCTGCAATATGTCATGAATCCACTCCCGCCTGCTGTAATGCTCCCATTGGAACTGTTCCGTAGGGACAATCCAGATCGCCTTGTGATTATTCTTCATCAGTGGAGCTACGAGTCGGGGCAGCAGCTGGTTTCCTTCCACCACAACCGCTTTCTCTCCCATACGTGCCAGATCGAGCAGCACAAATGTGAAGTCCTCTTGGAAGCATTCGATATATGTATTCAGTTGCTCCTCAACTTTCCTTGTATAAAAAGCCTCGTTCATCGTCAGCCTGGTGACCCGGTGTATTGCAGGCTGCTGCTCCCGCGAAATCTGCTGCACATGCTCATGAAAGTGCTCATCGCAAGCATACAGCGCCAGCCCATATTTATCAGCGTACATTTTAGCCAGCGTGCTTTTGCCGGCACATGCCGAGCCGCCGATCCAGTAAATCTGTTGGTCCTGCATTACTGATCCTCCCACTGTTTAACTTGTTCGTAAGTATTAATCATTGACCTCCCCCAAAAATATATCAATTACAATTTCCCAATTCACGCCATCATGCTTACTTATTCTTCCAACCTTCTCCCTTATCCTTCTTCCCGTTTACCACGGCTCCTCATCACTCTTCAATACAAAAACAGCCTTAGCCGCACACCCCGGACGGCAATTTCCCGTCTTATTTCCCATTCCTCCGCTTTTTTTGCTAAAATAGAAGGGTCGGCGCATTCTTCAGCCTGTAAGGCGCCAGTCACTGAAACGGAGGCATTACCTGTGGATTATATTATTCTGGACATCGAATTCAACGGCCGCAAATTTGCCAGCGAGCATCCTATGGAGGTCATTGAGATTGGAGCCGTCCGGTTAGACGCTTCATTGCAAGTTAAGGATGAGTTCTCAGCCTTAATTAAACCTATATACTTCTCCACCCTGAATTCGTTCATTAAGAAAAAAACCGGCATTCCCCAAGAGGATATCGACGTCGCCGACCGTTTTCCCAAGGTCATTACCGCCTTTAGAGCCTGGCTGGATCAGAGCAGTGACGGAGTGCTGCTTCTGACCTGGGGCGGTGAGGATATGAAGCGGATCATTCAGGATATCCGGATGCACAAAATGGATGATTCTTACTGGATGGCTGCAACCTATTTTGATCTCTTGAAGGGCGTGCTTCGTGCCCGCGGCCTCAGCAATGATATCAGCGTCGAAGGTGCGATGACCCTGTTCGGGCTTGAGCCTTCCGGTTCCGCTCACCGGGCGCTGGACGATGCCAAGATGACCGCGGAGATTTTCCGCGCTGTCTTTAACGACCTGGATTTTGAGCGGTCCCAGCATTACAAGGACACCTTCTCCAACGCCAGAGAACGCAAGACAGTCAAGATCGCCATCAAGGCAATGATCTCACAAAAAATCGTTCCCACCTGGGAACTGGTCGCCGAACATTACTTCCCGGGTGAAGATGCGCTGGCGGATCCCCGGAAGCTGGCAGAGCTGCGGGAATATTTCACGGCACAGGTCGGCAAGAAATAATCCGGCTTCATGTGTAATACAAGGTTAGCAGCAGTTTCCTTAGTGGACATACTATGGGGAGCTGCTTTTTTTTTGAGCGATATTCCTCACAAAAAAGTGTTTGACCTTGCCGTTGCGTGAAGGTGTAGAGTGATCTTGTAAGCAGCAAGCCGCAGCTTACAAGTATGCAATTGGGTCCAATGATACTACGCTGAAACAAGTTATGGGAGGTACAGCTATTATGGAATACACGGTGCAAAAGCTGGGAGCTTTGGCTGGCATCAGTACGCGGACATTGCGCTATTACGATGAGGTTGGCATTCTCAAGCCGGCGAGAATCAACTCCTCGGGATACCGCATCTACGGACAGGCCGAGGTCGACCGGCTGCAGCAGATTCTTTTTTACCGGGAACTGGGCTTAAGCCTCGAAGGAATCAAAGAAATCGTGACCGCGCCGTCCTTTGATGGCACCCGGGCACTGCGGGAGCACCATGACCAGCTGCTTCAGCGGAGAGAGCAATTGGATCAATTAATCGCAAACGTCGAAAAAACACTGGCCCAAAATGAAGGGAGAATAACCATGAGCAATGAAGAGAAATTTGCAGGCTTTAAGCAAAAGCTGATTGAAGATAATGAGCGTACGTACGGACAGGAAGCCCGCACCAAATACGGGGAGGAGGCTGTTGAGAAGTCTAACCGCAAGCTGAAAAACATGACCGAAGAGCAGTATGCCGCCATCCAGCAGCTTGAAGCAGACATGTTCGCAGCCCTTGAGCAAGCGATGGAGGAAGGCGATTCCGCCAGCGAGCTGGCGCAGCAGGCCGCTGAGCTGCACCGCCAGTGGCTCACCTTCTACTGGGACACTTATACTAAAGAAGCTCACGCCCACGTAGCACAAATGTATGTGGATGACGAACGCTTTACCGCCTATTATGACAAGCACCGTCCGGGTCTGGCCGAGTTCCTGAGAGATGCTGTGCACGTCTATACAGGTACAAAGCAGTAGTCTTCCACTCCGCTTGCCCGGAGTGATAAAGCAGTTGTATGATATATAAAAGCGGGGCAGCCGATATCCGGCTGCCCCGCTTTTATATAGTGTTAATTCATCTGCATTTTCATGGATTCAATCATCATCGTCATCAGAATCTACATCCGTATACAGAACCTTCGCAGTATAGGCATCGACTCCCACTTCGGTCGTCACTTTGCCGTTTCTGATCTCCACTTCATATACGAAACTTCCATTGTCCCCATCAAGGTCAATTTCAGTAACTGTACCCTTTGCGGAGGCAGAAGCCGCTTCTGCCGCTTTAGCTGCGCTGATCATCGTTCCGCTTTGTGATGTGGCTGACGCGTAGTTGTCATCATCGTCATCGTCATCGGTTTCTTTGCGCACGCTTAAGATTTTACCTGTGTAGGCATCAACCCGAACGTCTATTTCCTGGTTGTTATGACGGATCTCAACCTCGTAATACGAACCGCTGATTCTCTCCTTCAGATCAATGCTCTCTACCCGGCCCTGTGCTGACTTCAGCGCATACGCCTCCGCCTTGTCCACGCCAATCAGTGTCTTGCTTTGACTTTGTGAAGCGGTCGATCCTGCGGAAGCACCCTGAACCTCGCTGATGCTGTATGCACCCCCGAACAGAATGGCTGCCGCCGCTACACTGCTCCATAATTTCATCTTCATCATTTATTGCCGCCTCCTCATGTTCAATCTGTGCTGCTCATGTATTCAATATACACGGCCCAAATGAGAGAAAGGCGGCAGTAACATTAGAAATTGATGAGAATTCTGCTTAAGGATGATCCTCATCCGGTTCTTCCCAAGCCACGGACATAATGTTTCCTGAGATCGCGTCCACCTGGACCACCGCTTCACGCCCATCCGTTGTGTTGACTTCCACCAGATAAAAGGCTCCTGATTCGTTAATTTCGGTATCCACATCATCCAGTTCTCCCGGCACCTCCTGCAGCGCCAGCTTGACTGCCTCGTCTTCCGACACTGCACGCGGAGCAGCCGGGGAAGGGGATGGCAAGGCGCTGCCGCCTGCCGGAGGGGCCGAAGAAGGCAATGGTGTGGGCCGGATCTCTGCGGAAGCCAGTGGCTCCAGCAGGACAATGGAAATAATCTCACCTGTTGACCCATCCAGCTCCAGCTCATAGAGGCCCTGGCCGGTTTTCAGCTCCGCTACATAGTTCCCGGATTGCAGGGTCAGTTTCTCTACGCTGCCGGAATACTCTTTCAGCACAGCCTGTTTCGCCTGCTCCTTCGTCAACAGCTGTGCAGACTGATTTGTGAATATTTTAAACGCAGCACTGGACAGAAGCAGCACGGCAGCAATAATAGTGACGGCTTTGTATATAATTTTTTTGCTCTCAGGTTTCTTTATTTTCATTGTCTTCCCCTGCTCTCAGCCGCAATTCGGATCATAACCGATGTTCCGGCGCCTTCCACACTCTCCATGGACAGCTTGGCTCCAATGGCTTCGGCAATTTCCGCAGCGAGTGACAACCCCAGCCCTGCTCCTCCGCCCTGGCGGCTTCTTGCCTCATCTACTCTGTAGAAGCGGTCGAACACTCTGGGCAGCTCCCCGCTCGGAATCCCGATGCCCCGGTCAGTAATGACAATGTGGCTCTCCTGCCCGGAGGCTCCAAGCGTGATGGTTATCGCTTCATCGCTGTATTTGCGGGCATTGTCCAAAAATATGAACAGCAGCTGTCGCAGCTTCGCTTCATCGCTGTATCCCTTGACCTCCCCCAGTGCATTGACGGTGATTTCTCTGCCATATGCATTGCGGAAGACTTTAGCCGATGCATTGGCCAGCTCTTGCAGATCAACAACCTTCATGGACAGATCCCATTGTTCGTGGTGCTTCGCCAGTAGCAGCAGTTGCTCGGTCAGTTCCTTCATCCGAATCGCCTCGGAATGGATGGCTTCAACGGATTCATTGAACAATTCAGGATGGGTAAGTCCCCGCCTTTTGAGCAGACTGGCGTAGCTTTCAATTACCGTCAGCGGAGTACGCAGCTCATGCGAGGCGTCGGACACGAATTTCTCCTGCTTCAAATAATTACTCTCCAGCAAAGCAATCATATCGTTGAACGTGCGCCCCATTTCAACCAGCTCATCTCTGGATGTGTCTTCCAGCGTTAGTCTGCTGAATTTCCCGCTGTCCTTGATCTCCCGCATCGTAGCTGTCATTTGCACAATGGGACGCATAATCAGCCCGGACAGCACACGGCTGGAGAGCAGCAGCGGAAGCAGTGCAAAGGCGGTTGCCCCCGCCAGCACAACCCGCAGCACGCGGAGCGTATTCATCGTACTCTCCAGGCTTTTGGTCATTTGGACATTCATCACCATCCCGTCTATCCAGATGACCGGAGTCGTCACGAAAGCATAGGAACGGCCATCCACCTTGATAATCTCACTAAGCTTGTCTTTATAATATACCGGCTTCAGCCGGCTGATCTCCTGTTCCGACGCCGAAGTCACGGGCGCCGGTCCGCTCCCGTCCGGAGCCAGCAGCCGGAGCATTCCCTCAATCGGCACGTACGCCCGGAGCAGCTCAGGGGCAGCCACACCGGTTCCAACTCTTCGCATATCGGCAGCGATTTTGGCAGTCTCGGCAGCGGCCTGATCCAGCTGATTATCTGTCGACAACCGGCTGAACATAAAGTAAATGACGAGGTTCATAATGACAAGGAGTACAGCAAACAGCACGCTGGAATAAAGATAAATTTTGCTCCGCAGCTTCATGGGGAGTCCTTCAGGACATACCCGATGCCCCGGACGGTATGAATAAGCTCGCTCTGATCCCCTTGGGTAAGTTTTTTACGGACATAACGGATATACACATCTACGACATTGGTATCACCGTAATAATCGTACCCCCAAACCGCGGTCATAATCTGTTCTCTATTCAGCACCTGGCGCTTGTTCTTCAGCAAGAACACCAGCAGATCGAACTCCCTCGGGGTGAGATCAATCGTTCTGCCAGCCCGAACAACTTCACGCGTGGATTCGTTCAGCTCAAGATCATCCGCTTTAAGCCAGCTGCCTGTCTCCTCAATGTTTCGGGCAGACGCAAGCCGCAGCGCAGCGCGGACACGCGCCAGAAGCTCCTCAATTTGAAAGGGCTTGGTGATATAGTCATTTGCCCCAAGGTCAAGACCGGATACTTTGTCTTCCACCGAGCTTTTGGCAGTCAGCATCAGTACAGGGGTAAGCGCATCATTGACCCGGATACGGCGCAGCAGCTCAATTCCGCTGAACCCTGGGAGCATCACATCAAGCAGAAGGAGGTCCGGCTGCTGTGCCTGATAGATTTCAAGCGCCTGATGGCCGCTGCCCGCAATAAATACGCGATAGCCCTCACATTCCAGCTCAATCTGCAGCAGCCGGGCGATTTTTTCTTCATCCTCCACGACCAGGATGGATTCCGTCATTGGCAGTTCTCCCTTTCTTCATTCCGCAAATAGATGATTTAACTACTTGGCTGCCTTCATTGTAGGGCATAACCGGGCGCTGATTCAAACCCTGCTGTACCCTGAAGATGATTTATAGCGTGAACCATATATATGTTTAACTATTAACTATCCGTTTCAGCGAGAAATAGATGGGTAATTTATAGCGTGAAACAAATAAATCCTTATATTTCCAATAAAAAGGTGTTCCCGCCGTTTCACTGGCTTAGAACACCCCATTCTAATTGTTTCTATTGCTGCCGGACAATAAATGAACAGTTCTATAGGCTGCGGTGTAGCAGCTCCAGCACCTTCCGCAGCTCGGCAACCGCCACCTGTCCAGGGGCAGATGGCTTATGGGCCGCGCCGAAGGTAAGCGCAGAGCCGAAGATTTCCCCGGCTAGGCGGCTGATTACGCCCTCCCCGGCCATGGACATCGTAATAATCGGACGGTCCGCATACAATTCCTGCATCCGGTTTGTCGCAGCCAGCAGTGTCAGCACATCTGCCGCGCTGCATGGCATAACGGCGATCTTCGGCAGATCGCCGCCCAGCTCCTGAGCCTTGCGCAGCCGGGACACAATCTCCTCCTCGGGAGGTGTTCCCTGAAAATCATGGTTCGACACAATCACGAACACCCCGCAGTCATGCGCGGCAGCGATAAGCGCCTGCACATCAGCTTCCTCATTGAACAGCTCCACATCAATGATATCGACGAGTCCACTCGCGGCTGCAGCCTTATTCAGCCGGATATAATCCTCCGTGGCGATCTGCCGCTCCCCGCCTTCTCTGGCGCTGCGGAACGTGAAAATTAGCGGAAGGTCCGGAAGACACGCCTGGATCATTTCCAGTACTTCCGTAACTGCCTCAATATTGTCCACTCCGGCAAAAAAATCGCTCCGCCACTCCACCACATCCGGTGCCAGAGCTTTCAGTGCCTCCGCTTCTTCCTTCAGCTCGGTCAATGTTGCTCCGATCAGCGATACGCAAATCTTGGGCATTCCCTCGCCCAGAGTCACATTCTTAACCGTTACAGTGCCGCTCATTTACTTCAGCTCCTCATCTATCCGATCTATATCTATCCCTGGCTTACCGTTCAGCTGTTTCTTTCAGGAACTGCTCGACCTCCGGCAGCTTCGGCAGCGACGGAATTGCCCCTTCTTTGCCTACAGCCAGCGCACCAACTGCATTGGCGAACCTCACTGCTTCTTCCAAGGCCACACCGCGGGTCAATTGGTAAGCCAGCGCACCGTTAAAGGAATCGCCTGCCGCAACCGTATCGACCGCCTGTACCGGGAATCCGGTAATATGCTGCGCGTTGCCGGATTCATTCACGATCAGCGCCCCCTTGGAACCCAGAGTGACAATGACGTTCCGCACCCCTTTCCCCAGCAAAATACGCGCCGCCTGCTCAGCCGTCTCCGTATTATTTACTTCAATGCCGGACAGGATTCCCGCTTCGGTTTCGTTCGGGGTCAGATATGTCACATGTCTCAACATTTCCTGGCTAAGCTCTCTGGCCGGAGCCGGATTCAGAATGACCGGAATGCCGTGGCGCTGCGCAATAGAAGCCGCCTGTTCACACATCGGAAGATCCGTCTCCAGCTGCATCACAATCATTTCAGCTCCGCTGATTACGTGCTCAAGCGCCTGAATATCCGCTGGACCAAGTTCAATATTCGCTCCCGGCACAACAATAATCCGGTTCTCCCCTTCTCCATCGACCACAATTGACGCGACGCCGGTAGCCTGCGAGTTACTCTGGGCAATATGCCGGACATCAATATGCTCCTGCCGCATAATCTCCAGCAGTTCACTGCCAAAGGCATCCCGGCCGACACTTCCGATCATGGCTACCTCGGCACCAAGACGCGCTGCGGCTACTGCCTGATTGGCGCCTTTCCCTCCCGGTGACAAGGCGAAGCCTTGTCCAAACAAAGTCTCCCCGGCTTCGGGGGCGCGGCTGGTGCGTACCACCATATCCATATTCAAACTTCCGATCACCACTATACTCAAGCTTTACACCACCAATAGTTATTTTGAACAATCGGGATTTACAACCTATACTTATCTTAAGCCGCTGCGGCCATAATTTGTCCGCTTTCGGTATAGAACCTGAATATCCTTACGGCCGGAACCATGCTAAACTGTCACTCTTACATCCATATAGCCCGCTTCAGCAGCATAATCACTTCAAAGGGGATATTGTCCCTTCCTTATCTTATGGCCTGAAGCCCTCTTTATCAAACTTTTCTGTTTAGTATTTTCTTGAATCCTTATGTTTGTTCTTCACAAAAACTTCGTTATGCTTTTTGACTGCAAGTGTGCTAGAATAGATGTGCAATCGCTTCCAGGGAAGACTACATCATTTTGAGCAAACGTTTGCACCTTAGATTGAGCCTACAGCAATACCAGATTATAATCTAATTCGTATTAGGAGGCTTATCAAGTGAACGAGAACCAATTACCGTCAGTTGCTTATTTCAGCATGGAGTATGGCCTGCATTCCGATTTCAAAATGTACGCCGGAGGCCTGGGCATCCTGGCCGGAGATTACATCAAGGGCGCGAAGGATATCAACGCTCCTATCATTCCAATCGGACTGAAGTGGAAGCAAGGGTACACGGATCAAAAGATTGATGCCCACGGCAATCCGTATGACTCCTATCACAACTATGTTTATGATTTCCTTGAAGATACAGGGGTTAAAGTAACGGTTAAAGTAAGAAAAATCGATGTTGTCTGTAAAGTGTGGAAGACTGAGCAGTTTGGCAACAGTCCGCTGTACCTGCTGGACACGGATATTCCCGAGAACAGCGATGCCTGGATTACAGGCCAACTGTACGGCTGGTTCGGCGAAGAGCGGATCGCTCAGGAAATCGTTCTTGGGATTGGCGGCGTTAAAGCGATGCGTGCACTGCAAATTCCAATTGATGTCTATCACTTCAATGAAGGACATGCGGCACTGGCCGCCATCGAGCTGATCCGTGAAAAAATGTCCGGCGGCAGTACCTTTGAGGAAGCCTGGAAAGCTACCCGTGAAGAGGTTGTGTTCACTACCCATACACCCATTAAGGAAGGCAATGAAACGCATCCGCTCGACCGCCTCAAGTATATGGGCGCATTCAATGGCTTAACCCGCGATCAAATGGAACGCATCGGTGGAGATCCTTTCAATATGACCGTAGCCGGTCTGCGGTTGTCGCGCATTTCTAATGCAGTGGCCCAGCTTCACGCTGATACTGCGAACAAAATGTGGAAGGAAGTTGCCGGCAGATCAGAGATCATCGGCATTACCAATGCCATTCATACCCCTACCTGGGTGGACGAACGGATTACCCGCACCTTTGAGGAGAACGGCGATCTTTGGGCCACGCATAAAGAAATTAAAAATGAGCTGGTCGGGTTCATTGAAGAACGCTCCGGCATCGCCCTGAATGCGGACAATCTGCTCATCGGCTTCTCCCGCCGCGCCGCTCCTTACAAACGCAGCGACCTGATTTTCTCCCAGCCGGAAGTCATTGAGCCTTACCTGAAGGACGGCAAAATCCAAATCGTCTTCTCCGGCAAAGCCCATCCGTTGGATGACAATGGCAAAAAAATTGTCAGCAATCTCGTGGCGATGATGAAAAAATATCCGAAAAGTGTCGTTTTCCTGGAAAACTACGATATGACCATTGGGGCACAGCTGACCCGCGGCTCCGACATCTGGCTCAACAATCCGCGCAGACCGCTGGAAGCCAGCGGCACCTCCGGGATGAAAGCGGCTATGAACGGAGTCCTCAACTGCTCGATTCTGGATGGCTGGTGGCCGGAAGCCTGCATCGACGGCGAGAACGGCTGGCAGATTGGCGACGGCTTCGAGACCACCGATTTCGAAGTGCTCGACAAGCATGACAGCGACGCGCTTTACGACACCCTCTTGAACCGCGTACTCCCTACCTTCTATGACAACCGGGAGAAATGGGTACAAATGATGCGCAAGAGCATCGAGACCACCCGTGTTGAATTCGCGAGCAAACGTATGCTGGATGAATATTACAGCAGAATGTATATCAAAGACTAAGCAGCGTATTTTTTAGCGTCAGTTTTTAGTTATACTACTGCTCTGACACTTTAGCCTATCCTGCCTTTTCCCCTGCTCCCGTCCGCTGCTGCGGATGGGAGTTATTTGCAATTAGATTCCCCTTACTTTTCAACGACATTCATAAATATCCTTTACTACACCCTTGTTAACTTAGGGACTACAACTCAAGCTTCTTTCATCGGACGTGCCTCCTTTCCCATTATCATGATTCCACCCAATTCCGCATATTGTTAATTAAAATTATTATAAAAAAGAATTGCTTTTCCCGTTTTATTTGTTATTATAGAACTTATACTAAATCTAATATCAAATCCTATTACGAGGTGATTGTATTCATGAGTCAGAGCAATAACAAACTTACAACAAGCTGGGGTGCCCCTGTCGGAGACAACCAGAACTCAATGACCGCAGGCTCCCGTGGACCTACCTTACTGCAGGATGTTCATCTGCTGGAGAAATTGGCCCACTTTAACAGGGAGCGTGTTCCTGAACGTGTTGTCCACGCCAAAGGAGCCGGTGCTCATGGATATTTTGAAGTCACTCAGGATTTGTCACAATATACCAAGGCAGCATTCCTGTCCGAAGTCGGCAAACGCACGCCAATGTTCATTCGCTTTTCCACCGTTGCCGGAGAGTTGGGCTCTTCCGATACGGTCCGTGATCCACGCGGGTTTGCAGTAAAGTTCTACACGGAAGAGGGGAATTATGATCTCGTCGGCAACAATACACCGGTCTTCTTCATTCGCGATGCGATCAAATTCCCGGATTTCATCCATACCCAGAAACGTCACCCGCAGACTCATTTGAAGAATCCGAACGCTGTTTGGGATTTCTGGTCTTTATCTCCTGAATCCCTGCATCAGGTAACCATTCTAATGTCCGACCGCGGCATCCCGGCTACACTCCGTCATATGCACGGGTTCGGCAGCCATACCTTCAAATGGGTGAATGCCGAAGGCAAGGCTGTCTGGGTGAAATACCATTTTAAAACTGAACAGGGCGTAAGAAATCTTGATGTAAACCTGGCGGCGCAAATTGCCGGGGAGAACCCGGATTATCATACAGAGGATTTGTTCAACGCAATTGATAAAGGAGATTTCCCGGCATGGAGACTGCATGTGCAGATTATGCCTGTAGAGGATGCCGACACGTACCGTTTCGACCCATTCGATGTGACCAAGGTATGGTCGCAGAAGGATTATCCATTAATTGAGGTTGGCCGTATAGTCCTGGACCGCAATCCGGAGAATTATTTCGCAGAAGTAGAGCAGGCTACCTTCTCTCCTGGTTCTTTTGTTCCGGGCATTGAAGCATCACCCGACAAAATGCTGCAAGGCCGCCTATTTGCCTATGCCGATGCCCACCGCTACCGGGTAGGTGCGAATCATAACCAATTGCCGGTCAACCGGCCTATTGCCGAGGTTAACAACAATCAGCGTGACGGTGCAATGAACTCCGGCAGCAACGGCGGCAGCTCTGTCTATTACGAGCCTAACAGCTTCGGCGGAGCAACAGAATCTCCGCAGCATAAACCAGCTCCATTCAACGTTGCCGGTCAGGCAGACAGTGTCCCTTATGATCACGATGATCATTATACACAAGCCGGCGACCTCTACCGGCTGCTGAGCGAAGAGGAACGTGCGCGTCTTGTCCGCAATATTGTCGGTGCCATGACTCCTGTCGAGTTCGACGAGATCAAAATCCGCCAGATCGGCCACTTTTACAAAGCCGATCCTGAATTCGGTCAGCGCATCGCCGAAGGTCTGGGCTTTCCTGTACCTCTAGCTGAATAAAATCATATGCAAAACCCCGGACCTTGAGGTTCGGGGTTTCTTGTTGCCCTAAAAATGACGGTGTTTAGATCAGGAACAAGAGGATACTGTACTCCTATTCCCTATAAATACTCATCCAATGCTCCAGCCGGTGCTTTAGCTCCACTCTGGCCGAAGTCGGCTCCAGGATTTCGGCATTTGGCCCGTATTGCAATATCCACTTCATGAACTCTTTTTCATTGTTCACAGTCACTTCGAACAGCAGACTGCCATCCGGCTCATCGCTCATCCGCGGATGAACGAACAGTTCCTCTTCCTTTATATAACGCGCAATCTCCGGCTGGAACCGCACCTTGAACTTTATGTTTTTATTGCCGCGGTCGATGGACCAGGTATTTTTCAAATATTTCTTAATATTGAAGTTCCCCTTGTCGAAGCTCGCCTCCATTACCTCCACGTCCAGAAAACGGCTGATTCTGAAGGTTCGGATGGCCTTTTTAAGGTGGCAATACCCAATGAGGTAAAAGCGCTGATCACGCGGAATCAAATAATAGGGATCGATCTCACGTTCCGTTGTCGCATCGCGCGACTGCGAGTGATATACAGCTCGGATCCGCCGCTGCTCCAGAATCGCCCCGATAATCGGCTGTAGAAAATTCCGGCTTTCTTTACGATAGGCGGGTGTGCCCATCTGAATGATGTCGGCAATGTTCTCCAGAATCCCATTCTGCCTGGATTTCTCCTTCATATGTGTACCCATTACTTTGTCATAAGCTGTATGGAAACCCGGAGGGATTTTGTCCTCATTGAGTACAGAAGGTAAAAGAGAGAATGCCAACGCTTCCTGCTCGGAAAAATCAAGCGGATAGAGAAAGAACTTGCCAAGAAACTTATAGCCGGTGCCTCTACCCTCATTCGTAACGGGCGCAAAATGGCTGATGATCTCAAGATCCCTGTAGATCGTTCTCACGTTCACATCACATCTGAAAGCCAAATCTGTCGCCGTAATACCAGGATTAGATTGAATTGCATTAATAATTCTGAAAATTCGAATTACTTTATCTGTCATTTGAGCTGCTCCTTAATACTTCCTGATCATTGAAGCCCGATATCGTAAATCTAATATACCAGCTTCACAGACCCGTTGGCTGTCACGAAACACACTTTCCGGCAAACAAAAAAACACGAAGGAACTATCTCCCAACGTGTTCGTCAAGCTACTATTAATTAGTTTGCTTTCCCTTTGCGATTAGCTATTGATCAAATGTATTCTCAACTCTTTCAGATAAAGTAAAGTAAGCAGTCCAGATTAGATTTTTTATTGGGTAATGTCCCACTCTAACTTTAATTTCACTAGACTGTAGCTGCTGCATGACTCTTGAGCACAAAGTACAAAAAAAAGCCTTGCATATCACAGGCTTCTTTTGTGGATTATTCTTTAAGCGGGTGATGGGAATCGAACCCACGCTATCAGCTTGGAAGGCTGAAGTTCTACCATTGAACTACACCCGCATAGGTGTACAATCGGGATGACACGATTTGAACATGCGACCCCCTGGTCCCAAACCAGGTGCTCTACCAAGCTGAGCTACATCCCGTTAATATTAAAAATGGCGCGCCCTGAGAGATTCGAACTCCCGGCCTTTTGATTCGTAGTCAAACGCTCTATCCAGCTGAGCTAAGGGCGCAAAATCTATATGGAGCGGACGACGGGAATCGAACCCGCGACCCTCGCCTTGGCAAGGCGATGCTCTACCGCTGAGCCACGTCCGCAAAAACATGGTGCGCGTGAAGGGACTTGAACCCCCACGTCGTAAAACGCCAGATCCTAAGTCTGGTGCGTCTGCCATTCCGCCACACGCGCACACTTTAAAGAAATGGTGAGCCATGAAGGACTCGAACCTTCGACACCCTGATTAAAAGTCAGGTGCTCTACCAACTGAGCTAATGGCTCTCGTGAAAATGGCTGGGGATATAGGATTTGAACCTATGCATGACGGAGTCAAAGTCCGTTGCCTTACCGCTTGGCTAATCCCCAATATTTATAATTAGCTAAAACACGGAACAGGGCGGATACTCTGCACTTCGTTGCGAGATTGCAAAGTAATTCTTGCGAAGCATATACTTCTGATCCCTGATGCCATACTAATGGCGGAACCGACGGGATTCGAACCCGCGATCTCCTGCGTGACAGGCAGGCATGTTAGGCCAACTACACCACGGTTCCAAATTGGTTGCGGGGGCAGGATTTGAACCTGCGGCCTTCGGGTTATGAGCCCGACGAGCTACCGGGCTGCTCCACCCCGCGTCAGTAAAAGTTATTGTTCCCTTGCGGCCCCAGAAAAACACCTGGAATCCATGCGAAGCTACAGCTTCTAAGGAAATGTTATGGTGGAGGCTGAGGGGATCGAACCCCCGACCCTCTGCTTGTAAGGCAGATGCTCTCCCAGCTGAGCTAAGCCTCCATGATATGACCCGTATGGGATTCGAACCCATGTTACCTCCGTGAAAGGGAGGTGTCTTAACCCCTTGACCAACGGGCCATGCTTGTTGAAAATTTGTGGCGGAGAGAGAGGGATTCGAACCCTCGAGACGCTTGTGGCGCCTACACGATTTCCAATCGTGCTCCTTCGGCCAAACTCGGACACCTCTCCATATGGCTCCCCGAACAGGACTCGAACCTGTGACAACTCGATTAACAGTCGAGTGCTCTACCAACTGAGCTATCAGGGAAAATGGTGGGCCTTAGTGGACTCGAACCACCGACCTCACCCTTATCAGGGGTGCGCTCTAACCAGCTGAGCTAAAGGCCCTTCTACCGTATATAAATATTAAGGGCAAAAAAAATACCACAGTGTGTGTGGTTGTCCGCTTGGCGGCGTCCTACTCTCCCAGGACCCTTCGGTCCAAGTACCATCGGCGCTGGAGGGCTTAACGGTCGTGTTCGGGATGGGTACGCGTGGAACCCCTCCGCTATCGCCACCAAACGGGCATTTACAGCGTAAATGCTTCAGGAACCTTGATTCCTGAAAACTGAATCCGAAACGAATCTGCGTCTTACTTGTTGGATAAGCCCTCGACCGATTAGTATTGGTCAGCTCCATGCATTGCTGCACTTCCACCTCCAACCTATCTACCTCGTCGTCTTCAAGGGGTCTTACTAATTGGGAAATCTCATCTTGAGGGGGGCTTCACGCTTAGATGCTTTCAGCGCTTATCCCGTCCGTACGTAGCTACTCAGCCATGCTCCTGGCGGAACAACTGATGCACCAGCGGTACGTCCATCCCGGTCCTCTCGTACTAAGGACAGCTCCTCTCAAATTTCCTGCGCCCACGACAGATAGGGACCGAACTGTCTCACGACGTTCTGAACCCAGCTCGCGTACCGCTTTAATGGGCGAACAGCCCAACCCTTGGGACCTACTTCAGCCCCAGGATGCGATGAGCCGACATCGAGGTGCCAAACCTCCCCGTCGATGTGGACTCTTGGGGGAGATAAGCCTGTTATCCCCAGGGTAGCTTTTATCCGTTGAGCGATGGCCCTTCCATGCGGTACCACCGGATCACTAAGTCCGACTTTCGTCCCTGCTCGACTTGTAGGTCTCGCAGTCAAGCTCCCTTATGCCTTTGCACTCTTCGAATGATTTCCAACCATTCTGAGGGAACCTTTGAACGCCTCCGTTACTCTTTAGGAGGCGACCGCCCCAGTCAAACTGCCCGCCTGACACGGTCCCCGTACCCGATTAGGGCACCAGGTTAGAACCTAGATACGATCAGGGTGGTATCCCAACGGCGCCTCCGCAGAAGCTTGCGCTCCTGCCTCTACGGCTCCCACCTATCCTGTACAGATCGTACCCAAATTCAATATCAAGCTGCAGTAAAGCTCCATGGGGTCTTTCCGTCTTGTCGCGGGTAACCTGCATCTTCACAGGTATTAAAATTTCACCGGATCTCTCGTTGAGACAGCGCCCAAGTCGTTACGCCATTCGTGCGGGTCAGAATTTACCTGACAAGGAATTTCGCTACCTTAGGACCGTTATAGTTACGGCCGCCGTTTACTGGGGCTTCGGTTCACAGCTTCGGATTGCTCCTAACCGCTCCCCTTAACCTTCCAGCACCGGGCAGGCGTCAGCCCGTATACTTCGCCTTGCGGCTTCGCACAGACCTGTGTTTTTGCTAAACAGTCGCTTGGGCCTTTTCACTGCGGCCCCCTCGGGCTATTCACCCTACCGAGGCACCCCTTCTCCCGAAGTTACGGGGTCATTTTGCCGAGTTCCTTAACGAGAGTTCTTCCGCGCGCCTTAGAATTCTCTTCTCGCCTACCTGTGTCGGTTTGCGGTACGGGCACCTTCTCCTGACTAGAGGCTTTTCTTGGCAGTGTGAGATCATGACCTTCGCTACTGTAATTTTCGCTCCCCATCACAGCCCAGCCTTAACGGTGTGCGGATTTGCCTACACACCAGCCTCACTGCTTAGACGGACATCCATCAGTCCGCGTCACTACCCTCCTGCGTCACCCCATCGCTCATAGCGGATTACGGTGGTACAGTAATTTCAAACTGTTGTCCTTCGACTACGCCTTTCGGCCTCGCCTTAGGTCCCGACTTACCCTGAGCGGACGAGCCTTCCTCAGGAAACCTTGGGCTTTCGGCGGATCAGATTCTCACTGATCTTTTCGTTACTCATACCGGCATTCTCACTTGTATGCTGTCCAGCGCTCCTTACGGTACACCTTCAACCCACATACAACGCTCCCCTACCCCAGATGCAAAGCATCTAGCCATAGCTTCGGTGGTGTGTTTAGCCCCGTTACATTTTCGGCGCAGAGTCACTCGACCAGTGAGCTATTACGCACTCTTTCAATGGTGGCTGCTTCTAAGCCAACATCCTGGTTGTCTGTGCAACTCCACATCCTTTCCCACTTAACACACACTTGGGGACCTTAGCTGATGGTCTGGGCTGTTTCCCTTTTGACAATGGATCTTAGCACTCACTGTCTGACTCCCGGCAAGAAGTTAATGGCATTCGGAGTTTGACTGAGCTTGGTAACCCTTGCGGGCCCCGCACCCAATCAGTGCTCTACCTCCACCACTCCATTCACCGAGGCTAGCCCTAAAGCTATTTCGGGGAGAACCAGCTATCTCCGAGTTCGATTGGAATTTCTCCGCTACCCCCACCTCATCCCCGCATTTTTCAACATACGTGGGTTCGGGCCTCCAGTGCGTGTTACCGCACCTTCACCCTGGACAGGGGTAGATCACACGGTTTCGGGTCTACGTCCACATACTTAAGTCGCCCTATTCAGACTCGCTTTCGCTGCGGCTCCGGCTTCTCACCTTAACCTTGCATGTTAAACGTAACTCGCCGGTTCATTCTACAAAAGGCACGCCATCACCCCTAGATCGGGCTCTGACTTTTTGTAAGCACACGGTTTCAGGTTCTATTTCACTCCCCTTCCGGGGTGCTTTTCACCTTTCCCTCACGGTACTGTTTCACTATCGGTCGCCAGGTAGTATTTAGCCTTAGCAGATGGTCCTGCTGGATTCATACGGGGTTTCACGTGCCCCGCACTACTCGGGATCCGTCTCGGAGAGAACACAGTTTAGGTTACAGGGCTTTTACCTCTATCGCGGGCCTTTCCAGACCTCTTCGCCTACCATATTCCTTTGTAACTCCATGTGAGACGTCCCACAACCCCAAGGGGCAAGCCCCTTGGTTTAGGCTGTTCCGCGTTCGCTCGCCGCTACTGACGGAATCACTATTGTTTTCTCTTCCTCAGGGTACTTAGATGTTTCAGTTCCCCTGGTCTGCCTCTATCTCTCCTATGTATTCAGAGAGAAGTAACTGCGAATT
This sequence comes from Paenibacillus sp. FSL L8-0340, assembly GCF_038593145.1. NCBI lineage: Bacteria > Bacillati > Bacillota > Bacilli > Caryophanales > Paenibacillaceae > Paenibacillus > Paenibacillus sp. FSL L8-0340. The sequence continues at coordinate 915,244 of NZ_CP151967.1, read as the reverse complement.
ACCACAGCTGGGTTTCCCCATTCGGACACCCCCGGATCAAAGCTTGCTTACAGCTCCCCGAGGCAGTTTCGTTGTTCGCCACGTCCTTCGTCGGCTCCTGGCGCCTAGGCATCCTCCGTGTGCTCTTATTAGCTTAACCAATGCGTTTTCCGTTAGGAAAATCGCTAGCATCGCTATAATTAAAACTTGTTTACACAAGTTTCAGCTAAAAGATGTTCTAAAACGCAAATTCGTTTCGGTATCCAGTTTTCAAGGATCAAGGTACTACTTGAGAGCTTAAACTCTCAAAACTGACCAACGAGTGAGTGTTTTGGAAGCTAAGCTTCCGATTTGAATGTTTCCGTTGCAGGAAACGATTCTCCATAGAAAGGAGGTGATCCAGCCGCACCTTCCGATACGGCTACCTTGTTACGACTTCACCCCAATCATCTACCCCACCTTCGGCGGCTGGCTCCCTTGCGGGTTACCCCACCGACTTCGGGTGTTGTAAACTCTCGTGGTGTGACGGGCGGTGTGTACAAGACCCGGGAACGTATTCACCGCGGCATGCTGATCCGCGATTACTAGCAATTCCGACTTCATGCAGGCGAGTTGCAGCCTGCAATCCGAACTGAGACCGGCTTTGCTGGGATTGGCTCCACCTCGCGGCTTCGCTTCCCGTTGTACCGGCCATTGTAGTACGTGTGTAGCCCAGGTCATAAGGGGCATGATGATTTGACGTCATCCCCACCTTCCTCCGGTTTGTCACCGGCAGTCACTCTAGAGTGCCCAGCCTTACCTGCTGGCAACTAAAGTCAAGGGTTGCGCTCGTTGCGGGACTTAACCCAACATCTCACGACACGAGCTGACGACAACCATGCACCACCTGTCTCCTCTGTCCCGAAGGCCGCCACTATCTCTAGTGGATTCAGAGGGATGTCAAGACCTGGTAAGGTTCTTCGCGTTGCTTCGAATTAAACCACATACTCCACTGCTTGTGCGGGTCCCCGTCAATTCCTTTGAGTTTCAGTCTTGCGACCGTACTCCCCAGGCGGAGTGCTTACTGTGTTAACTTCGGCACCAAGGGTATCGAAACCCCTAACACCTAGCACTCATCGTTTACGGCGTGGACTACCAGGGTATCTAATCCTGTTTGCTCCCCACGCTTTCGCGCCTCAGCGTCAGTTACAGCCCAGAAAGTCGCCTTCGCCACTGGTGTTCCTCCACATATCTACGCATTTCACCGCTACACGTGGAATTCCACTTTCCTCTTCTGTACTCAAGCCACCCAGTTTCCAGTGCGACCTCAGGTTGAGCCCAAGGTTTAAACACCAGACTTAAATAGCCGCCTGCGCGCGCTTTACGCCCAATAATTCCGGACAACGCTTGCCCCCTACGTATTACCGCGGCTGCTGGCACGTAGTTAGCCGGGGCTTTCTTCTCAGGTACCGTCACTCCGGTAGCAGTTACTCTACCGGACGTTCTTCCCTGGCAACAGAGCTTTACGATCCGAAAACCTTCATCACTCACGCGGCGTTGCTCCGTCAGGCTTTCGCCCATTGCGGAAGATTCCCTACTGCTGCCTCCCGTAGGAGTCTGGGCCGTGTCTCAGTCCCAGTGTGGCCGTTCACCCTCTCAGGTCGGCTACGCATCGTCGCCTTGGTGAGCCGTTACCCCACCAACTAGCTAATGCGCCGCAGGCCCATCTCCTTGTAGCAGATTGCTCCGCCTTTCATCCTTCGTCCATGTGAACAAAGGAATTATCCGGTATTAGCTACCGTTTCCGGTAGTTATCCCAGTCAAAGAGGTAGGTTGCCTACGTGTTACTCACCCGTCCGCCGCTAAGTTATTCCAGAGCAAGCTCCTTCATAACTCCGCTCGACTTGCATGTATTAGGCACGCCGCCAGCGTTCGTCCTGAGCCAGGATCAAACTCTCCAAATTGGTATTTAGAAAGAGCGATTGCTCAATTTGAAACATCTGACGAGAATTTACATTCTCACGATGAAATTTCCAAAGCGTATAAATACGCTGTGAAACTCATCAGTTTTGGATCTCACTTGCGTGATTTCCATACTCACTCGTTGTTCAGTTTTCAAAGATCAAGCTCGTTGTCAGTGTCGATTATCTCGTCACCAGCAACTCTTATAATATATCACATCCAGCCGATCAATGCAAGCTCTTTTTTTTAACTTCTTTTCCGAGCCAGGCGTTGATGTTTCGTGGCCAGAAATAGAATATATCATGTATTTCAGAACATTGCAACACTTTATTTATATTCCCCCTTTTCAGCTTTATTATTCTGAAGACTCGCTGATTAGCAATTCGTGTACATCTCTTCTCAAGCTTAAAGGCGCTATTTTTACTGGAATACCGATACGCATGAGCATTTGAATAGTCTCTCCATCTGCTGCATAACTGCGGTGAATACCGCTATATAGCCTGCTCATTTCAGGATATTCCTCCAACACCTGGCTTAAAGGCTGTATGGCAAGCCCCAAACGGTGAGCGGACAGCACCAGCCTGCTGTATAACATTCCGCTGCGGACCTGGCTCAAGCGGCTGTTGTCGGCAGAACGAATCATGGCAAAGGCAGGCGTGTTGTTTACGGAAGTTTCAGTCGATGTGATGAATTGCTTGGAAGCAGCCTCTCCCTTGTTCAGCGAAGGAAACAGTGTAACCAGACCTTGCAGCATATGACGCATAAGTCCATCCGTTCCCTGCCCCTCTACGGAGAAGCCATAACGATATTTATTCTTCTCTTTTTCATTAGATCGGAATATCCTTGCTGACTCTTCCATTACCGTATCGACGCCCGCCTCAACAATAGACGCTTCTGTTATGTATGTTGCAAGCCGCTTCTTATTATCCGGATCTTGAACAATTTTTAAGGAAATATCCTTATTCTCTTGAAGACCCTGCAGCTCATCCACCTGCTCGGCACGCAGTGCATCCGATCGGTAAGCCCCTCTGTTGGTGTCCGAAAGGAATAAATACTTGTAGAGCGGATGGCTCACAGAGTTCATTCGGGTGAGAGTGATGACCGCTACAGGTTTGGTACGCATACTCTGCACAAGTCTCTTCTCATCATAGTCACCTTCCGGAAACAGCTCAATCGCTGTCTCATAACCCAGTTCTTTTCCAGCAACCCTGACATATTCTAAAAAAGTCCCCTGCGAAACCATGAACTGCCGCGCATATGGATCAACTGCAGGCGATAAACGTTCACTATCCGCATACAGAGCAAACTTCAGCGGATTGCTGCTGTCCAATTTGATCTTCCAAGGCTGCATGTTGTGGCTGCTGGCAGCCAAAAGCCCATGCGCAGCCAATTGCACCCTCGGGTCCGTGATTGCAGCAGAATAGCTCGGCTTCCAAGGCTGCAGATACTTCTGCTCCCGGAAGACTCCACTAATAAACATTAATGAAGCAAAAGTTATGACAAGCAAAACGCCAATCGCTGAAAGAATGAGAATCACCCGACTTCTCCACCTTATCCCTGTCATGTTCTCTCCCCCTTTAGTTACGGATAGACTCAAGCATGAGAGTAAATGCTGCCGTAACCAGTTCATCCGATGTTGTAGAATGCATGTGGCGGATGTATTTTTCCTTCTTATGCGCAGTATTCAGCACACCAATTACACAAGACCAAAGTACGAGAGCTGTTTTTACCACATCCAGGTCCTTGCGGATCTCCCCCTCATCCATCCCCTGACGCAAAAGTCCAACCAAATATTCCGTCATTTCTTCACCCAGGGCATAACATTCATCCCTTGCCTCGTCCGTCACCCCACTCTCAAAATCGAGCTCTGCGGTCTCATATTCAATAATGGCCTTGAAGTATTCCGGATGCTGCCTGCTGAAGCTGTAAAAAACATCTCCCATTTGCCTCAGACTCTCTATAGCTGTAACTGCGCCTGCATTCTGGATTTTCTGCTTCAGCAAACCGATCATCAGCCTATAGCCCCGAATCATAATTTCAAAATAGATTTGCTCCTTGCTGTTGAAATACACGTATACGGTTCTTTTACTGAACTCAGCCGCTTTAGCCACATCGTCCATAGTCGCCTGATTGTATCCTTTGGTAAAAAAGACATGCTCCGCCGCTTCCAGGATGTCATTTCGGCGGATCTGTTTTTCCTTCTCCCTGCGTTGATCGATTCCCAATGGTTTTGCCGCCCCCATATTACACTATAGTGTTTCAAAGTAAACTATTAGTTTACTTTGCTCCATTTTAAATGTTTTGTCAACCATTGGATTGCTCCAGAAAAGACCGGCAGCATGTTGAACAGTCACTTACCGCTCAATGTGAATGATTTGATGCCTATATGGTTACAGTAACAAACAGCAGTTTGGTTAAGGCCTATGCTTCCGAAGCGAGTTATGTACGAAGTGGACCCGAGAATCGGATGCTTACAATACTTTTAGGAGGTTCAGCATGAATACTCATGAATTTGTGGAGAAGTTTCAAGAAAATCAGCGGAAGGCGGAGAAGAACAAACGCCGGGGGAAGGGGTCACCAGAAGCAGCGCTGCCAACTAAACAACATGGTACAAATAAATAGACAAGGGGATGTCTGCAGAGCCGGTGGCTTTGCCAGGCATCCCCTCTTTTTTGCCGAAGGCCTTTATGGACCTTAGATCCGAAGGACTGGTTGCTTATTTGCTCAATTTCGCCACGCTTACGGCTACATTCTCCAACTGTGCTTTACTTAACGATTTATCCGGGGAGCTGATGGTGACATAGCGGTCAGCTACTTTGAAGGTCATCATTGCAAGATCACTAGGCGTGTACCATTTGCCTTCCGTTCCGTTCGACAGCTTCACTGTAGCTCCATCATACGAATCAGAGTAATCGCGGGGAGAAATAACCACTCTCATATGTTTGAACAGGAAGCTTACCCCATCCCCGCTGCCGTCAACTTTCTGGAAAGTATCTCCGCTGGTCATTTTGAATGGAGCATAAGCAGTCTCAAAGCCCTGGAAGTTTGCGAATGCCTTGTTGATCTCCTGTTTTTGCTCAGCGCTGTATGGAACGGCGGCTAACGTAACAGCTGAGCTGTTATTGGTACCCAGGATCACCTGGTTGGATGAGGCGTCGAAGGCCACCGGCACCTTCAGCACATCCGCCATCGCACGTACAGGCAAGTAAGTCGTATTATTATAAGTAATAGGAGCCAGTGTTTTGCCATTACCGTCTACCGGCGTATAATCCGCTCCGTTTACTTGGAAGCCAATGCTATGGTTCAGATAGGCACTAATCTTTTGCAGATTTGTTCCTGCGTACACACCTGCCGAGCCCGTAACCGCCATACCGAATACCATCGTTGCTATGATCATTTTTTTGCTTTTCATTGAATATCGTCTCCCTTGCGAGTTGGTTTGTTATGTCCTTTGCTATAGTTCAATTTAATCATGAACTTGTTTCTAACTTGTATCCGGATTGTAAAGAAGGATTTCCAAGCAGAACAGCCCGCCTATCTTTGCGATAGCGCGGGCTGTTTATGGAATGAATCAGTATGGACGATCTCCTGGTGCTGTAACTTTATACACCTCAGTGTACAGGATTTCCCTGTACTGATGGAATTCCTCCCGGTTTATCGGGCAGGGATACGTCATAATGCGCAGCGGCAGATCAGCCTGTCCTGTACGGAGCGGGGGCTGGTTATACTCATAGGCATTGAGGTGAAAGCCAAGCCGCTCATAAAACCCGATTCTCCGCTGCTCCAGTTCCCCGCTTGGCGGCTCTACCTCCAGCAGAATAGGAATGTCCGAACGGCCGATATAATTGAGCATCAGCTTTTTGCCGAGTCCTCCTCCCCTGATGCCGGGATCTACTGCTATATGCTCGACAAAACGCAGAGCCGGAAACTCCCACGCTGCCAAAAAGGCGAGCGTCCTCCCCTTAGCGTCCTGCTCAGTGAACAGGCGGTAGTTAGGGTTGTGCAGCAAAGATCGCTGCCCGCTGTAGGTTCTAATTTCACTCTCTGGAAAAGAAGATTTCATAATACCAAATATCTCATCAAAGGTTGTAGGGCCCATAATCAACTGCCTGCTTTCTGATAAAGTGTGTATCGTTTAGACTGCTGTTCAAAAGGTCTAGCCCTGCTGCAGCTTAACGGAATATGACCTTCCATTATATTGAAACTTAATCATATTGTTATCTAACATAAACTGTTTCATTTCCGTCTTCCGTTCCTGTTCAAGAGAATATACATATACTTCATATTCATAGCTGCCATCGCCATCAGGAAGCTGGCTCACCGATACATATAGCTTGTCCTGTTCCTCGATTCCCCAACTATAGAAGTAACCGCCTGCGGTACGAAAGGAGAGAATTTCAATATTGTCCGCCGGATCGCCGGTTTTCAGCGCCCAAGCCTGGTTCCTCAACGCCTGTGCGCCTCCCCGGAACATGGTGTACGTATGGTAGACTACATATTCACCTACACCCTGCAGACTATTGAGCTTTGTATATTCATCGGAAGCCTCCGGCAATGCCAGCGTCCAAAGCTTACGGGCCTTCGCAGCATTCAGCTCGATATCCGCCGGATCGCTAAGATAAATGGTGAAAGGCTCCAGCGGGATACCTGCCGGATCAGTACCTTCCCCCTCCATTGGGGGAGCAGGTGACCAGACGATCCCGGTTGAGGTTGCGGCTGCAAAATTATAACGCTTCGTCGCAACATTGTGGCCTGGGAAGAAATAAGTCATTCCTTTTAATTGAATAGAGAGTACATTTGGTTCCGCCGCTGAGTTAGACGGTCCGGGAACAGCCGGTATGACGGAAGCGCCAGGATTAGCTTGTGCCCCCTGTGAAACGAAAGGTGACGGAATGGACGAAGAATCCGCTGAAAGATTACCGGCAGCCACAGGCCGGCTACTGCAGGCTGACAATAAGCAGGACATTGTTAAGAATCCCGTTATAACAGGGATCGGTTTAAAAAGCATGCTGGAGTCTCCTTATCTTTCGTGAAGTTCTTTAATCTATATATTATAAGTCTTCCAAAGCTTGAATGGTCTAAATTTTGATAATTTTTCTCAAAATATGACTATAAATTACATTTTTCCCCTCTCAGATGTCCTTGTACTGCAACTGCGGATGGCGTTACACCTAAATCCAGGCTTCCGCTTCGCTCAGGAGGGGTAACCAGCGCACGGATCTGCGAATAACTCTCACGCCTTTATATAGGCATTATAACAAAATAGTCACAGAACCTTCTCTTACCCATCTTCACATCACCTCAAATTAGCATCTGGTACTAAGTAAAGTGCTATACTATAGAGTATGGATATACCATTACGTTTATATAGGAGAGGTTCATTTGGACAATCAGCATTGGATCGCACCGGAATTCTACAATCTGACTTCGGAAATGGAGCAGCATCCTTCCGATAAGATTGCGCTTAAATGGTTGCATGAGGATGGCGGGTACGAGGAAATTACCTACGGAAAGCTGCTAGGACAAGCTAACCGGCTTGCCGGCGGCCTTAAAGAACTCGGACTTCAACAAGGTGACCGTGTGCTGGTCATGGTTCCGCGCCGCATTATTGCCTACGCAATCTATCTCGCCTGCCTGAAGCTCGGGCTCGCCGTTATCCCTTCCTCCGAGATGCTCCGGGCGAAGGATTTATCCTACCGCCTGCGCCATTCGGAAGCGAGAGCTGTAATCGTCTGGTCTGAAGTTACCGCAGAAGTTAACAAAATCGCCGAAGATCTGCCGGCCTTAGATTACCGTCTCTCCGTATCCGGACATGAAGATGACCTTGGTGAAGGCTGGATCAGTTTGGAGAGCCTTATGGCGGACAAGCCGGATACTTTCCCGGCCGTAGCCAGCCGCCGCGACGATATTGCCATCCTTGCTTATACCTCCGGCACTACCGGCAACCCTAAAGCCGTAGTTCATACACATGGCTGGGGATATGCGCACCTGCGGATCACCTCATCCCTATGGCTGGACATCCGCGAATCAGATACCGTCTGGGCAACTGCAGCACCGGGCTGGCAAAAATGGATCTGGAGTCCGTTCTTAACTGTGCTCGGCAATGGAGCCACCGGCTTTGTCTACAATGGTCCATTCCATCCGGACCGGTATCTGCAGCTGCTTCAGGATCAAGCCATTCAGGTATTATGCTGCACTCCGACGGAATACCGCTTAATGGCCAAGGCTGAAGGACTGCCGCAATATGACCTGTCAAAACTGCGCTGTGCCGTATCCGCCGGCGAACCTCTGAACGAGGAGGTCATCCGGACCTTCCAACAGCATTTTGACATTACCATCCGCGACGGCTACGGCCAGACGGAAAGCACGCTGATCATTGCTGCGCTGAAAGATCAGCCTATCCGTGTCGGGTCTATGGGCCAATCCATCGCGCCGGGCATTGTCGAGGTGATTAATGAGGAAGGGCAGCCGGTTCCTGCGGGTGTTGTCGGCGATATCGCCGTGCATTTAAGCATGCCTGCCCTGTTCCAGAACTATTACAAAGACCCTGAACGCAAGGCGAATTGCTCCCACGGAGAATATTTTGTCACCGGAGACCGGGCGCGCAAAGATGAGGATGGCTATTTCTGGTTTGAAGGCCGGGGAGACGATATCATCATCAGCTCAGGCTACACCATCGGTCCTTTTGAAGTGGAAGAAGCCCTGATGAAGCATGCCATGGTTAAAGAATGCGCAGTTGTGGCCAGCCCTGACGAGATCCGCGGCTCGATCGTAAAAGCCTTTGTCGTGCTGAAGGACAACAGCGCAGGCACACCGGAGCTGATTAAGGAATTGCAGAGTCATGTCAAGGAAATGACAGCCCCTTATAAGTATCCGCGCAAAATTGAATTCATCACGGATCTTCCGAAGACTACCTCCGGCAAAATACGGAGAATTGAGCTGCGGGAGCAGGAGAAGCGGTCTGTGCAGGGGTAATAGATGACAGTAGCTAAGTATCGTATCAGTATACAATCCTAACAAAGAGCAGCCCGGATTCAGGCTGCTCTTTATTGCGGGTACAGTATCAATTTTATCATTCGGACTGCTTAAAGCAGCAGCGACATCAACGAGTAACTGAACCGAAGCCCCCGCCCATCGTATTCCTCATTCCCGCTACGCGTTTGACGGCCAATAGCATAAAAACAAAAACCAACCCAAGCACAAGCGTTGTTACAAGACTTCCCTCTACTCCAAACTCTCCTCCGGTCATCCAATCGGCACCCGTTAATTTCAGCGAATACAACCCATGTGGTATATTTCCGCTGACTGCGATGCCCAGTACATACCCTTGAAACAGATTCCACGAGATGTGCAGAGCTATCGCAAAATATAAGTTTCCTGTCCGGATGACCATCGTTGAGAAGATAAGGGCTATCAACACAATATTAAGAAAGCAGATCCCGTTGTAGCCCGGATTGGCCATATGCGCCAGTGAGAACAGTACAGAGGTGATGGCCACGGCCCAATAAAGGCCCACGCGACTAGCCAGCAGATGCTGAATAAATCCTCTGAACAGAATTTCTTCGCAGATTCCAGCTAGGATTGCGGTGATGACCAGATCAACGATATCTAGCCGCATAAATTGAGGATTGGCCCACTCCCCCTGAAAAGTTGCTGAGCCGAGGCCCCACAGCAGCAGAGCAATACATGTCAAGAGTAGCACACCGCTAATGAATCCTTGAATGAATCTGGCTCCGTCAGGCCGCGAAAATCCGATAGAGGTTAAGGGAAGTTTATGCAGGACACGCATCGTGAACCATACAGTGATAAACGTATAAAGACCATCTGATTTGAATATCCTCACCCAGCCGTCTTGGTCGAACCATTGCCGGGAATCCACCCGCAGCGAGACCCCAAACGAGACAATCATTGTAATAGCAAATATTGCCGCTGTCAGCAGCAGTATCTCCCATCCTGCTCTGATTTGGCGGTTTTTATTTCTGAATAGATTTTGCATCTGATCTGCACCTTCCCATTACCAGTCTGTCCATTAGACGGTAAAAAAAGGAATAAACCCTGCAACAGATTTGGTTTATTCCGCCCAATATTCCGCAGCCGGATTGAGGGCAGCACCTACCTCGCCTTCTTTGACCAAATCGCAGTCGAGATACCCCTCCTCATCCAAAAAATAAACTTCCTGCTCATAGAATTCACATAACGTCTCCAGAAATTTCTGTGGCGAATCATACATCACAACCAGATCGCCGTAGTCATGCAGCAGGTCGCAAATCCGCTCCGTTCCGTCAGTGGACCGGTAGTAGCAAATAAAGTCGCTGCCATAATTGGTCAGAACCGGAAGAATCACTCCGTCGGTCTGGTGGCCCTTCTCCTCCAGAATGCCTGCCAGCACCTGCATTTCCTGCTTATATTCCTTGATATGAATCAGTCTGTATCCCGGTATGAACTCAATCAGGCTCGGTTCTTCCTCATCGCTGCCGGTACCGGAAACCGTGCTGTAGATTACTTCTAGAAGCTCCGGCACTTCGGGCACTATGCTGCTGATTGAAGAGTTACTGTCTTCCGGACGGCTTCCCAGGCTGGCAATATAATTGGGGCGCAATTCCCCGGAGAGCTTAAGAAATTCCTGAAATTGCTCAGAGAGCATTTCGGTTGATGGGTTAGTGTTCATGTTGTCATCCTTTGTGTAATTGATATAGGAAAAGATTACTGCTGCAATGTTCCGTTCTCTTCCTCTTGCCACCTTACTATATATCCGCCGGGCTTAGCAATGGAGTGATCGGCTGGAACTAAAAACGAAGAGCCAAGGACTTGTCCAGTCCTTGGCCCCGCTATATCACTACTAACTATTTGGTCGCTGAAATCCACAACTTCTCCAGCCATTGATCGAAATCCTCGCCCTTCTCACCTTCGTAAGCATCGTAGACGTCGATTCTCATCTTCTTCAGCTTTTCCTTGAACTCTTCATACGAATGGTCTTTAGGGAGACTCTTCTTGATGCGCAGCGCAATCTTGGATACGCCTCTGAACAGCTCTGCCTTATTCTTCGACGGCACCTTCACATCTTCACCGAAGGCTTTCAGCTTCTCATATGCAGCTTCTTGAACGGTATATACAGGATCGCTAATCATCAGGCGATTCAGAATATCGATAATTTGTTTGTGCTTCGTCTGTCCCAGCTCTTCCACTGCAGCAAGACGCGCTCTCCAATCCGCCGAACGGCCGGCGGCTTTCTTCAGCTCCTCGTAATTCTCGGGCAGCTCTTGGTTCACTTCTTCATTATTCAAACGATACAATCCCCTTCTTGGTTAAATCTGCTGATAGTGCAATTCTACCGTACTGCACTCCTTGATTTCAATCTTTTGGCCAAACATTAATACGCCGTAAAAAAAATCCTACAGAATCACCCTCGTCTTCTATAGATTGCAGGCATCTTCGATGTGCCTTATGCCTGATACCAGCGCGGAATGACTCTACAGAAATAATCATAGTCCTCCAGCGCCATTCTGCCGCGTGTCATCATGCATTCAATGTCGGCTGCCCCAAAGGGGATCGACCACTTAATCGAAAAAAGTGAGCTGTAAGCCACGTACAGTGCCTGCCTGTTCCAAAATTCCTCTGGAGGCGTTCCTTCGAAATATCCTTCAAGCTTGCCTACGGCAAACGGAACGCTCCGGTCTCTGTCAAAAAACTGCAACTTATAGAACTCTTCAACATAATCTCCGTTGTCCCAGCGGTTGAAATCAATAACTCCAATCCCGCCTTCAGGAGTGTAGATGAGATTGCCCATGTGAAAGTCTCCGTGCTGGTAGACCTTTTTCACGTTATGGATCAGCCCGATATTTTCTTTTACATAAGCAATAGCTTGCTCATCACCCTCCAAATAATACGGGCAGTCTTCATATTCTTTGATGCGGGCCAGAATTTTGGCCTGCATCTGTTCTTCCCATTGAGGGAGGTCATTGCTATTCGGGATGGAGTGCATCAGCTTCAATATCTTTCCCGCCTCCACGCCAAGCTCATACTGTTCCTTAGCTGTTAGCATAAGCAGACACTCCTCCAGCGGACGCCCCTCTACCCACGTCAGCAGCATATAGGTATACCTGCCTTGGCCGCATGTTCCGAAATCAATCACCCGCGACATCGGAAAATCAAGCTCATTAAACAGTTTTAGAACCTGATGCTCTGCCTGCTTCCGCTGGAAGGCTTCAATGCCTGAGATCCTCAGCAGCAGCTTGCGCCCGGCCTCATCCTCAACATAATACTTTTTATCCTCCGACCAGCCCTTAAGTACCGGTTCAATGATTGTCCACGATTCTGCCCCGTGAATTCCGCTTAGCTCCTCATGCAATTTCCTCTCCCCCTTAAGATCTAGAAGACAGAGATTCCCCAAACAAGCTTCTGCTTATAATTATTTTTCCCGCCAGTTCAGGCAACAATATCTTAGCATAAATGGACGCTACTGGAAATCCAGTACGGACTGGCAGAAACCAGAATTATCCACCCGGAAAGTGGGGGCTCTCATTCCCCTGTAATGGATGAAAGTGGTAAAATCTTTGTACGGGACGGATTCACTTCAGCCCTAATCTGTTCGAAATAAGAAACAGGAGAAGGTGGTACTCATTCCAGCAGTTATTACAGCAGGCTGCATTGCAGTCCTTGCATTGGTCGGACTAGTCTTGAGATTCCTACAGGTACGGAAGCAGATGAGCGCCTGTGAGATCATATTTTCTGAGCGTTCGGCTAACTTCTATGGTCTTTCTTCACTGGGCCCAGGTCAATTCCGCGGAAACGGCTGGCTGGCCTTGACCAAAGATTCCCTGATGTTCAAGATGTATTTTCCGGCCAAAAGCTTAACCATTCCCCTTGAAACGATAAACAGGGTGGAGGCCGTGCGTACCCATCTGGGCAAAACCGGAAAAGCAGGTTCCTCCCTGCTCCGTATCAGCTATCTCTCGGGAGAGCACGAAGAAGCTGCCGCCTGGAACGTGGATCATACAGCACAATGGATCGAAGGGATTAGGGCAAACGGTAGAAACGGAGCAAATGGTACAACAGACCTCTTTTCCCGGGAAAGAAATCGGCAGTCATAAAGAGGCAACCGTGTGCTCTATAAAGAGATGGAGAATGGCAAAAACGCCGACAGACTGCTTCCAGTGTTTGAATTTTCATTGTGGATTTGGGCAATCATAGAGTTTCTTACATGCTTCTATTGCACATTGTGTGTTTAATTAAAGACATGCCCAATGCAAGGACAATACACATCTTCCACATAAAAATTGACAAATTTCGGATGACGGTGTTACGCTCACAATGCGTTCTTTAAATAGAACAAATCCGCCAACGGATCTGTTCACATTCCACTAAGGAGAGTCTCTATGACTGACCGGTATACCCTTGATAAAAGGAGCTTATCTAAGGAAGTATTACTTCTTCTTGCACTGCTTACAGCTGACAACATCGATGATATGGCGGAACAGAATCCGGAGCAGTTCGCGGATATCGACTGGGAGCTGATGATCCGGCTATCGCTGCATCACCGCGTTTATCCTTTTTTATATCCTAAGCTTAGCCGCATGCAAGGTGAAGCTGTACCGTCTTTGGTTACCCAGCGTTTGAAATGGGAGTACCGCAGAAATACCGTCCAGATGCTTCAGCTCAGCGGTGAAATGGGGAATATCGGCGAATCGCTGGCCCGGCTGAATATCCGTTCTCTGTTTCTGAAGGGTCCGGTGCTTGCACAGGATTTATACGGTGATATCTCGCTGCGAACCTCGCGTGACCTCGATTTTATTGTGCCGATGGAACAGCTGACCGAGACGGAAGCATTGCTGGTGTCTCTCGGTTACGTGAAAGAAGAGGAATTCGAGAGTATATTGGGAGACTGGAAGTGGCGCGAACATCACAACACCTTCAATCACCCCGCCAAATACATCAAGGTTGAGGTTCATTGGCGATTAAGTCCCGGGCCTTCTAAGGAGCCTGATTTTGATGAGCTTTGGAAACATGCACGGACAAGCAGCCAGCTCGGACAAAACGTCCATTACTTGGGCAGGGAGGATTTGTTCCTGTTTCTGGCTGCGCATGGCGCAAGGCATGGCTGGTCGAGGCTGCGATGGCTGCTGGATATCAAACAGCTGCTTCTGCAAGAGCCCGACGCCGGCGTGTTGACCGGGCTGCTCCGGCGTTATAATTACGACAGCGTTGGTGGGCAAGCCTTGATCCTCGCGGCGGATTTGCTGGAGGCGCCGATTGCTCCCGGTCTGTCCGGGTTGACGGACAAGCCGAAGCCCCGCCGGTTGGCACAGCTTGCACTTTTCTATGTGGCACGAATGGTTAATCTGCACAATCCGCCCCTGGAGCCCGAGGTGGAGCGGCATTACAAATATTATCAACCGGCGATTCTTACGCCGTGGCATCAGTTCCTGTATGCAGCGGGCTTCCTTTATCCTTACGCGGTGGATGAGAAAACGCTGCCCCTGCCGAAGCCACTGCATTTTCTTTATTTCCCCCTACGCCCCTTCTTATGGACTTGGCGAAAACTAACCGGCAAAGAGAATTAACATATTTACATAACTGTGATAAGGCAGCTGCTACAGGGCGGGCCAGAACCAATTGTACAACGTGGACTGAAGATACACGCCTGTGGTTTGGGTTTGGGTTTGGGTTTGGGTTTGGGTTTGGGTTTGGGTTTGGGTTTGGGTGCGAGTGCGAGTGCGAGTGCGGGTGCGGGTGCGAGTTCATAGTGCGGGTGCGGGTTCATAGTGCGGGTGCCGGTGCGAGTACTGGTGCGAGTTGGGGTTTCCCCTCTGTTTGGTTAGTTGTATTTCGTGCAGTTATACTCCAGCTTTTCGTGTTCGATATGGATATAATTGCACTCCTTACATCTATTTTAAGGAATTTGGCTAAAAGTGAGCAAATTCCTGTTTTTAGTTGCACAGACTACATCTAACTCTCAGAAACAGCCGCTGTCGCACCAAATAGCTGCAGTAACTACATCTAACTCGACAGACTTCGGCGCCGGGCTGATTCAGACCATCAAGTCGCACCAAATAGCTGCAGTAACTACATCTAACTCGGCTGCTGTCCAAATCAAACCTTCATCTATATAAGCTAACCTTGAGATTCCGGCGGAGTGATGATTTCGTGTGCTTAATGGAGGAAGACACAGGAGAAGGATGTGGGGGGCATTGGGTGAGCTGGGTATCGCGTGTGCAGGGTGGGTAAACTGAGTTTAGGATGTGCCGAGCGTTGCATGTGCGGGATGTTGGGTAAACTAATTTTAGGATAAGCCGAGCATTGCGTGTGCGGAACGTTGGGTAAACTAATTTTAGGATGAGCCGAGCGTTGCAAGTGCGGGGACGACTGGGATATCTTAGAGGGATTGATAGATGACGGGCGAATGGACGAATAGATGAGTAGACGAATGGACGAATGAATGAATGAATGAATGAATGAATAGACAAATAGACAAATAGCATGGCCTCTCGCTACCGAAAATCGGCAGCGAGGGGCTTTTGGTATCCTATCTATCAGCCAATTTGGTATGGTGTTTGAAGATGATTGCACTTTGTACAGCAGAATTCCACCGAAAGCAGGTATATTCGATTCTACTGTACTTTTTTGCAGTCAAATTTCGAAGAACCGCCGATATGCAGCTATATCTGTGAAATCTAGTGTAGGAATACAACAGACTGCTATCCGAGCACATGCCTCGCCAGCTTCAACCGAAACTGTGCGTCGCCTACATCGCCTCTTCCTGACTGCTGAGCAACCGGCTGAACATGCCGCCCTTTTCTGAGGCCAGACCGCCGAACACGCCCTGCTGGATGACCCGCCCCTGGTCGATGACCAGAATCTGATCGGCTCCCCGGATGGTGGACAACCGGTGGGCGATCACGATTACCGTAACGGAATGCTTTAGCCGTTCGAGCGCTTCCTGAATCCGCTTCTCGTTCTCAGTATCGAGCGCGCTTGTTGCCTCATCCAGGACCAGGATGGAAGGCTTGCGGATAATCGCGCGTGCCAGCACCAGACGCTGCCTTTCGCCGCCGGACAGGCGGATGCCCCGGTCACCGATCAGCGTATCCAGTCCTTCCGGCAGCTTGCGGACAAAATCGGCCGAAGAAGCAAACTCCAGCGCTTCCCACAGTTCTTCCTCGCTGGCATCCGGTTTGATCATCGTCAGATTATCGCGGATCGTCGCGTTGTAAAGAAAAGGATCCTGCGCTACATAACCGATGGAGCGCCGGTAAGACAGCAGGTTGTCTCCTGAAACAGACTGACCGTCGGCCAAGATCTCGCCCGCTTCCGGCTGCATCAGGCCCATGAGCAGATCGACTAGCGTGCTTTTCCCTGCGCCCGAACGTCCGACAATCGCCGTCATCTTATTAGCCGGAATCACCACATTCACCCCCTGGAGCGAATATTGCGGCTCCTGCGGATCATAACGGAAGTTCACGTTCCGGGCTTCCAGGCTTTGCTTCAAAGCCATAGGTGCAACTTGCTTCGCACTTTCCCCTTCCGCACCATGTTCAGCAGCCTGCAGGCATTCTTCCTGCAGCGCCTGAAGCTGCTTGAAGGAAGGCAGTACGGAGGCGAGCTGCTCCATCAGCGACTGAAGGGCAGCAAAGGTCGGCCACAGCCGGGCAAACACGAGGATAACCAACAGGAAAGCTGGGCCCTCTGCGTGCAGAAACCGGAAAGACACGAAGATAAACGCAGCGATCAGGAGCGTCGACGACATTTTGTACAGCAGCTGGGAATTCGAGCGCAGTCTTGTATAGTCCAGCTGCTCGTTTTTGACCTCAGCGGTAAACCCATGAAGCCATTCCAACCGGGAATGCTCCAGATTATTGCTTTTGATATCCTTAATTCCGTTCAGTTGGTCCGTGATTCCGGCTAGATACATCTGGCCGAGCTGAGAGCTGCGACTGCCCAGCCTCTTGGCTTTGCGGATGAATCTGCGGGAGAACAAGGACAGCAGGACCGCACATACCAGTACAGAGAGAGTCATCTTAGGGGACAGCCAGAAGGCGAAGCCGATCTGTACCAGTGTGAACAGGAGCGAGGTGAGAAACTGCAGAAAACAGCTGATTCCAGCGAGCACCCTCGCCATTTCCGTGGTCATTACGTTAATAAGGTCCGACGTGCGCTTTTTGAGGAAAAAGGCCCACTCCGACTGCAAAAGTGCGCTGTAAACATCATACCGCAGCTGCCGGCTGTAGCTCTGCTGAATCTCCACATTACGGACGGCGACGAAACGCGAAATCAAATTTTGACAGAGCACGATAAAGACATACCCGCCGAGCACAATCCCAAGCGCCGTCGTCTGCGGCAGCTCTG
Organism: Paenibacillus sp. FSL L8-0340; assembly: GCF_038593145.1. Classification (NCBI taxonomy): domain Bacteria; kingdom Bacillati; phylum Bacillota; class Bacilli; order Caryophanales; family Paenibacillaceae; genus Paenibacillus; species Paenibacillus sp. FSL L8-0340. The sequence continues at coordinate 897,982 of NZ_CP151967.1, read as the reverse complement.
ACAGGAAACCGAGCATAGGAATACTGTACCCCGCTCCTGTTCCGCCTAGCTGAATACCGGCCATTCCCAGCATCGGTACAAGCAGCAGAATGGCTGAGCTCTCCAGCAGTCCGCTGATGACCATGCCAAGCAGGTTAAGGTACAGTTTGACTCCGGACAAGCGCTGAAGCTGCCGGATGTAATAGATTATGGCTTGCATGGTCCCACCTCGATTACTCGGCTTGTAACACTTTGGCAAACTTCTCCACAACTACAAAACCCTGCATGGCATCATCGCCGGAGACATAATGAGCTCCGCTGCGCAGCCAGGCATGGGCGATCATTTGACCTTGCTTATCTCTGGCAACCCCCATATAGAGTGTGCTTTCAATCCCGCGTCTCTCTAACATCTGTAGTCCAGCCACTGCACGGACCATACAGGTGCTCTTCCAGGGCGTATAACGGCTGATGACACGAATCGCTTTCGTAATATGCTTAATCCGGGGAATATCGGCTGCATTGGACACCGCAGAGGTCTCCTGAGACTGTATCCCCAGCCGTGGAGCCGTTCTTGCAAACGGAAAAAGAAGTTGGATTCTCACCAGAAAAAGCCTCCATAATGCCTCTGGAATCAGCGCCACAGCAGCCTTGTCAACGGTCAGCAACAGGCGGATGCGACGGAGGGTTGTCATGATCCGCTGACAATTACGACGAGATCCTCATCCAGCAAACTTTGCACAAAAGCAACCACATCCTGCTCGGCAAGCTCCGCCGAAACTTCAAAAATCTCCTGAATGGTCTCCACAATCCGTGTTACGGTAACCGGTGATGCCAGCGCCGACCAAATCTCTCCGCCAACCTCACCCAGATTGTAGTACTTGCCATTCTTCACGTTCAGCATGACTTTCTCGCCGTCCATGTCACTGGCGATATTGCCCTCACGCTGCACAAGGACCGTTTCGAGGGACAAAATATTTGTAGTACTCATAGGTTCATCTCTCCTCCACTTGATGTTGGATCGTTTCATATATAAGCGAAGCTTGTGCCGGGGCACTGAAGCCTGCTTCAGGACGGGTAAGCCGGTACATCGGCAGCCGGTTAACGAAAGAGGCCAACATGCCAAAATGCCATTCGCGGATCCCAATCCGGTCAATCATTGCCTTTTGATAAGTGTGATTAAATAAAGTATGGAACCGTTCCAGGCCGCTGATGGCCTGTAGAGCTACCGGGCTTTCTCCGGCCGCCGACAGTTCAAACACACCTGCGAGCGGCAGCGGTTCAGCCTGGAAGCGGTCATGCACGGGAACGGCAAATTTGGTTTCACGTTCGAATAACGGGCGGTAAGAGGACGAATTCATTCCCAAATAGTCCAAGCTCTGCTGCCATAGCTTTTGCTGCGGATAGCCTGGAACTGCTAATGGATGTCCATTTTGCACCATAACGGGAATAACGTCGTCGCTGATCAGCAGGTGGCCCTGATCCATCAAATAGGAGGCGAGTGTCGATTTACCTGCCCCTGAACGCCCAACCAGCGCGTAAGCCTTGTTGTCCAGTACAAGCGCACTGCCGTGAAGAGGGAGAATTTTTTTTTGCATCAGCAGAACGCCCATGCAGCTTCCCAGAATAAAGAGCCGTACACAGTCGCCGTCCGCACCTGGTGCAGGTGACACTGTAATCGTACTGCCGTCCCGAATGGAGAAAATAGCGGTGTCCTTGGCCTCAAACATAACTTCGTTCCCTGATACACCCAGGCTGGGTGTGACCTTCGGAATGGCCTGCCAACGCTCCGACAAGTCTTCTTGAATGACCGACACACTGCCGATCAACCCCGGCTGGTCCGAAAGAGGAAGCTCCGGCAAGGGAAATTCACTATGAATTTGCAGGCCAAATGCTTTATAAGCCAAGCCTTGAACGATACTCGCCATACGATTCACTCCATCCTGTAAATTCACATGTTCTAAAAGCTGATGATGAAAAGATAGCCCTTCTCCCCCTTCAGCAAGCATAGGGGGATGAGGGCCGCACGACCAAAAGCAGTCTTAGGAGTAGTGCACGATCTCATCCGGATCATCTTGGAAGGAGTCGGCGAGTTTAAATCCTGGTCCAGCCATAGTCATTTTAACGTCGAGCACTTCCAAAGCAGGCTTGCTGTATTCCTTTTTCATATTCTTTCACCCCCTTTCAGGCGTCTTGCTATCAGGATAATGATTTCAGAAAGCGGTAAAATACAAGTCCCCGTGTAAGGAGGCGGAACTCCGAATTGTAAATCATCTCCGGTTTAGGCTCACTAATCCGGTCCAAACATCCCGCAAGCCCATTGTTGTTCAAGTAGGCTTCAGTCCGGGGATCCTTAATCATTTCCCGAAGCTCTTCGAGGAAGGTATCCCACTGCGGCAGCATCCGGAGAATCCCGTCTGCCCCCTGCACCCCGCGCTGCTTCCGGTTCATTCTGACCTCATCCGGCAGACGTCCCTCCATAGCCCTGCGAATCAGGGAACGGTCCACACCGTTCTGGACAAACTGTCCCTCCGGCACGGACAGGCAGAAGCGGATCACGCGCAAGTCATTCGTGGGATCACGGTCCCATACCCGGTACTTCAGCGACATCTTGGTAGCCACCGTTCCGTTGACATTCCAGATATGCGGCTGCTCAAAATGCTTCTGACGGATATCATAAACAGTCTGCGAAGAGGGCCTACGGTCCATATTGAATTCCCGAAGACGTTCATGGACCTCCGTTCGTTTAGCAAAATCGGGATGAATCAGCTCAAGCTGCATCTCCCGTTTGCGGGGCAGCAGCCGCTCAAGCGACGGAAAGGCCTTTTTGCCGACAATCTGCAGCACCTTTCTGCGGTTCGCTTCCATTGACTGATTGTATTGCTTATTCTCACGGTAGAAAGAGAGCCACCGGAATTCACGAATCAGCTTGGCCTGATAATCCAGTGCAGGTCCCCAGGAAACACTCCAATTGCCTCTTTGTCCACTCAGCAGAACACCAAGTCCCTGCTGTTGTGCCTGTTCAAATATGCCTTTAAGCCAGTAAGAATTTTCAATGAACTTGTAGGGCATCTCCAGAATATCCAGCCATTCGTCAATCTCGGTATAAGGACTCTGCTCGGGAAAGTTCAGAAAGCTCGGCTGAATATTCCCTACATGATCAATCGTCTCCTGAATAAAGGGACGCTCATCAGCTACCCTTTTGCCCAGATTAAAACCGGTAAAGCCGTCTACAGGATAATAACTGAAGGTATGCAATGGTTTCCCGCGGCGACGGAGCTCTTCAGCAGCGAAGCTGACTACCGAGCCGGAGTCAAGCCCCCCGCTCAGGTTGGCACCGGCGGCAAGATGGGTCCGAAGCCTGTCTTTGACCGCCTGTCCGAATACTTCGCGGAAGGCTTCCTCGTATTCCCCGTTGGAGCCAAGACGCAGTTTAGGCGGTGCCTGCAATATAAAGTAACGGGAGAATGTGATTTTCTCCCCGGTGATGGTCATGGAATGTGAAGGAGGCAGCTGTTCAATAGCTTGATATACCGTTGAAAAGCAGTCCGTGGCATCGACTCTATTCTGAATAGCCAGAAACTCTGAGACCCATTCTTCATTCAGCTTATGGCTTACACCCGGCAAAGACAGCAGCGGATGAATAACTGTGCAAAAAGCGAAACTTTCAGTGGATCTATGAAAATAGAGCGTCCGGTTGCCGGAGAAATCTCTGGCTCCGAAAAGAGATCGCTTGCGCTCGTCCCAAATCATGAAGGCAAAGTCTCCTATCAGGTGAACAGGTGTCTGATCTCCCCACTTCTCGTAGGCGAGCAGGATGAGCAAGCTGTCGGGTATGGTGTCCCGGTCTTCATAGGGCACCTGAAGCTGCCCAAACAGCTCGCTGCGGTTGTCGATAATGGCATCCGCTGTAATTGCCAGCCTCCGCTCGGGATCATAAAACGGCAGCTTTTCGTTCAAGGATTGTGGAGTAATCCACTGCGCACGGCAACCGAGGAAAATCCCCTGACCCTGCCAGCCCCTCGCATCATCCGCAGGATAACGGCTCAGCTGCTGCATAAGACCCGGTCCCTGATCAGGATTAAGATTATGGTGCTGCAATTGGCAGATACCGGCGATTGCGCTCATTTTGTGGCCTCCACCTGTATAAAAAATCTCCACTCGGCTCTTAAAACCCGGCAGGAGTTTTCCAGCGTTTATATTTTAATAGTTCTTAATAAAGAACACTTCTTAATATATAAGATAACGGTATTGCCATTCATTGTGAATAGCACCTAAGACTACTTTTAGGTATCCTTTAGCGTATTGACCTCAGTAGACTTTTGTGGTATGACAAAATAACACTTTTGACCGTAACGGGTTCTAGATTGCATGTCAGAGGGACAACAGGATATTATTTCCACATAGAAAAACCGTCCAGGAGAGATCCCGGGACGGTGAGAGTACATGTCTCCGTTGGTAGTAAGTTCGATATTACTGCTTCCGGGAATAGTTAGTGCCGTCGGTTGATTGTTGTTCGGCCATTGCTTACTATAATTAATAGTATCGGCAACCTGATCAGTCAGCCACCAGACAAGCAACATCCTAAATATAAGGATTAAGGAGTGGCTATTGTGTCAATTGAATCTCCACCACTTAGCTGACGCTTGAAGGGGTGGATTCTTGCGAACAGAGGAGCAGCCTCCTTTTATGGGCAAGCGATCCCTGCGTTCCCGCAGTTCTACGTTTTATTTTTATAGGTAATAGCTATACCGCTACCTGTTTGATATTATGAGCCGCATTTTCATCCCGATCATGGTGTGTTCCGCAAGCTACACATGTCCATTCTCGAATCGAGAGGTTCTTCACTTCGGGATGGATCGTTCCGCATACGTGGCACTGCTGACTGGTCGGCTCAAAGGTGCCGGCAACCCGGAGGGTTCGTCCATACCAGGATGCTTTATACGTCAGTTGACGCACCCATTCGCCCCAGGACGCATCAGCGATGGACTTGGAGAGTTTGGGATTTTGAATCATATTCCCCACACGCAGATGTTCGATGCTGATCGTTTGGCACTCACGGATCAGCTTCGTTGTCAGCTTGTGGAGAAAATCGTTCCGGGAATTTGCAATGTGTTCGTGAATACGGGCAATGTGTTTCTTGGCTTTCTTCCAGTTGGAGCCCCCTGGTGTACGTCTTGCCAAACGCCGCTGCCACAGCGCAAGCTTTTTCTCGTATTGACGGTAAAACCTGGGGTTGGCAAAATGCTCGCCGCTTGAGCTCACAGCGTATTCCTTAAGCCCCAAGTCAATGCCGATATGTACATCTGCTTGTGGAAGCGGGGTCTTTTCGACCTCGCAAACCAGGGAGACAAAATACTTATCGCTGGCGTTTTGCCGTACCGTAGCGGACAGTATACGACCCTCCAGCTTCCGAGAGCTGGCGAAACGCATCCAGCCGAACTTGGGAAGCTTCAATCGGTTGCCTTCAATGGCGATATTTCCGTTCGTGAATTTCGTGGTGTAGCTTTGTACTGGATGCTTCCGGCTTTTGAAGCGAGGCGCTTGATTTTGCTTTTTGAAAAAGCGGTCAAAGCTATCTGCCACATGCCGAACGGCGGACTGTAAAGCAATACCATCGACTTCTTTGAGCCAGTCATATTGGGTTTTTAGGACGGGGAGCTGTGTCGCACAGGTCTGATAGGACAAACCCTTTCCTGTCTCGGCATAAGTTTGGTTCCACTCTTCCAGGAAATGATTGAACACAAAGCGGCAGCAGCCAAACATTCGACGAATGAGTTGCTGTTGCCCGGTATTCGGGTAGATGCGGTATTTATAGGCTTGATGAACGATCATGTGCGACACCCCCTTTTGTAGTATTTTTTTACAGTATAGCACATATGTTCGCTGAATAGTTTAAAAACCGCTGATTCATCTCCGCCTATAGAGGTCAGAGTCTTTTCGGCTTTTGAAGATAAACTGATCGGCGCGGCAGCAGTCATCCTGAATCTGGAAAGGCATGTCCTTCTGGTTAAACACAGCTATGGTAAATACAATTGGGAACTGCCCGGAGGGTTGTCCGAGGCACAAGAGTCGGCAGAGGAAAGCGCGCGGCGCGAAGTGCTGGAGGAGACAGGTCTTACTATCACTCAAGAGTCTTTAACCGGGGTCTACTACGACCCGGGTAATGACATGCACCATTTTGTATTCACTTGCAAAGAAGACTCCGATCAAGCACCTAAGCCCTGCTCGCCGGAGATTGTGGAGTGCAAATATTGTGCTGTAGACGACCTACCCCGGCCCATTAGCGATTTCACAGTGCAAAGAATCCTGCACGCGCTGAATCCCGCCAGCCAGCAACTTTTCCATGTGATCGGACCCAGACAATGGAACGAGTAAAGCCAAACAGGATTCATATCATTGGTCCCGTCGGCAGCGGCAAATCCACCTTAGCAAGAAATCTGTCCTCCTCATTAGATATTCCTTATTACGAGCTCGACAACATCGTATGGAGGCGGACAGAAGGCGGTGATGTCAGGAACAGCGTGGAAGACAGAGACCAGATACTGAATAATATCCTTGCCTCTGACAAGTGGATCATTGAAGGCGTGCATCATAAATGGGTAATGCAATCCTTCGAGCAGGCAGAGATGATTATGTATCTGGACACGCATATCTGGAAAAGGAATTACCGCATATTCAAACGATTCGCCATACAAAAACTGGGGTTTCAAAAAGGGAATTATAAACAATCCTTTGAAATGCTGAAAAAAATGTACACATGGAATTACGGACATCAACGGAAAGAGCGGCCTGAAATTTTCGCAACCTTGAAGCCGTATCAGGATAAACTGCTTGTGTTACGGGACAACAGCAATCTTCACAAGCACATTAAGCTTTAAATCCGCTGTATTATTGCTGGAATCGTCCCGTAACCCTATAGTTCGGTATATCAAGCGATACATTAATGTTGAACGCAAAGTCGATTTTGTTGTCATGGAAGGCTATTGTATAGGTGACCACGTATGGCGTTTCGATATAGAACAGGATGAGTTGAAGCTTTCTGGCATTTTCCCAGAGCGCATACGTGACCACCTCTTGCCGCTCTTGGGATAAGTCTTTAGGGAACACATCTGCCCCATGAAGCGGCTTGGAAAAATGAAACAGAATGACGTTATCCCGCTCATCCCCATAGAACATATGAAGCTCCAGTTGTTCGTCTTTCCACTCGAAAATGATTTTTTGGAGACCGTGGGGATTTTCATTGATTAAATAACATCTGTTAACCAGATTCGGTATATTTTCCGGTATAGGCTTGAAGGCAGGAACAGGATAAGCCATAGCAGCCAACCGGCGCTGCAGCATGAGCGTATCCTCAGAGTGAATAGAAATCCGTTTGACCCCACCTTGATCTAATCGATCGATAATGTAATCATAAATCAAGTCTAAAAGACGCTGCAGCTTCGTCATATTCTCAAAGGCCGAGGTGGCGGCAATGACTATTTGCTGTTCAGGAGCCACAAAACAGAGCTGGCCAAAAGAGCCGTCCCCCCGATACGCCCTACGCCGGCACAGATGAAATTGGTATCCGTAGCCTTGTGCCGAGTCGACCCGGTCTGCTCTGGCGAGGCGGCGGTTGTCACTTTGTTCCATAGTGGCTAATTCGATATAGCGCTGAGACACAATTCTTTTTCCCGCATACAGTCCTTTATTCAGGAGCAACTGACCAAATTTCGCGATACTTTCAATCGATAAGCTTAATCCCATCCCGCCTGCTGTAATGCCCAGCGGACAAGTCTCCCATGATGGGCGGGGTATACCCAAAGGCTCAAACAATCTTGGCATCAAAAAATCAACCATGCCCTGTCCAGCAACCTGCTCCATAATGGCAGACAACATATAGGTGGAATGCGTGCTGTACACATAATAACTTCCCGGCTCATGCGGAACGTCCTGGGCCAGAAATGCCCGCACAAAGTCCTGCTCCCTGGCCACAGCAGCATAGATATTATCATGGTGGCCTGCGTTCATGGATAAAAGATGGTGCACCGTCATTTTCGCCAAGTTGGCAGAGATCCGCTGCGGCAGCTTGTCCGGAAAGAAGGAGATCACCGGGGCCTCCAGTTCCATGAGCCCCTCGTCACAGGCGATGCCTATAGCTGTGGAGGTGACGCTTTTGCTCAGCGAATACAGCAATTGCGGGCAATCCGGGCGATACGGTGTCCGTGAAAACTCAGCCGTTACTACACCGTTCCGCAGCAGCATAAACTGGTTCACCTCAAGCTCCCGTTGTTCGATCTCAGTGAAGAAATCTAAGAGGTTTCTGGAAGATATCCCGTGATGATCGGGGATACCTCTGGATAACTTCATGGTTTATACCTCCTAATCTAAAATTTTATATAGAATGAACTTAAAAACTTGAGATAAGGAAAAGGAGCAACGGAGGGGGATTTTGGAACTGGAGGAGCGGTAGTGTCCGCCTTTGTCTTCGGATTTCTACCGCTAATAGCGGTTAAAATCAAGAAATTCTTACGACAACAGCGGCCGGAAGTCCAAATATTCACCGTAGTTGCGACTGATCCTGTACTCTAAAACCTTAAGTTCAATCTATATAGTTATTTTATCGTTACTATTTGTTTTCCGAGTGCATTAATTCATAGTATAGAACAATTACGATAGAATATAGTCTAGTGAAATCTAATCAAGGAGTTGGACCTATGGGCACCGCAGATAGCAGCCTTATTATGTTATCCATACCTGAAGGCTTTGAAAGTGAACGCCTGCTGATCCGCGCCCCACATTGGGGAGATGGTCTTGCTGTAAACGAGGCCGTCAAAGAAAGCATTGAGGAATTGCGTCCGTGGATGCCTTGGGCAAACAAGGTGCCTACCGTTGAGGAATCGGAAGCAAGCATCCGCCGCTCGCGGCTGGAATTCCTGGAGCGTGCAGATCTGAGGCTGCTCTTATTTCTGAAGGAAACGGGGGAATTTATCGGCAGCAGCGGCCTGCACCGGATCGATTGGCAATCACGCAAGTTCGAGATTGGATACTGGGTTCATTCCGCTTTCGCTAGACAGGGGTACATCACAGAAGCCGTAGATGCCATTACGAAATACGCGATTCAGGAGCTGCAGGCGAACCGGATTGAAATCCGTTGTGATTCCCGCAATGTGCAGAGTGCAAGAATCGCTGAGCGCTCAGGCTTTACCTTGGAAGGAACGCTGCGCAACAACAAATGTGATGTAACGGGTACTTTAAGACATACTATGATATTTGCCAAGGTTCGGGGTGTAGAGTACGGAGGGGCGTGAATCCCCCATTATTCATAGCTATAATAACGAAAAAAGCAGACGCCGATTACATAACGGCGTCTGCTTTTTGGACTATCCTACTTACGGCGTCGGCATCCCGCCATTGGCATTCAGCGTTTCACCACTGATGTAGCTGGATTCCTGGCTGGCCAGGAAGACATAGGCCGGAGCCATTTCGGCGGGCTGGCCCGGACGGTTCAGCGGCGTCTTCGCCCCGAAGTCCTTCAGCACCTCTTCCGGCTGGCCGCCGCTGACCTGAAGCGGGGTCCACACCGGGCCGGGAGCCACAACGTTCACCCGGATGCCCTTGCCCGCCACCTGCTGGGCGAGCGATTTGCTGAATGTATTAATCGCAGCCTTGGTGGTTGCGTAGTCCAGCAGAATCGGCGCAGGCTGATACGCCTGAATCGAAGAAGTATTGATGATCGTGCTGCCCGGCTTCATGTGCTTGATCGCCGCCTTGCAGAGCCAGAACAGGGAATAAACATTCGTCTTAAAAGTCGCGTCGAACTGCTCCGTGGTGAGATCGGCGATATCGGTGACGAATTGCTGCTTGCCCGCAATATTGGCCAGAATATCGACTCCGCCCAGTTGTTCGACAGCGGCGGCAATGACCTGCTCGCAGTAGCCCTCATCCTTGAGATCGCCCGGCAGGGCGACTGCCTTGCGGCCGGCCTCCTCTACAAGCTTGACCACTTCCTTCGCATCAGCCTCCTCCTCCGGCATGTAGGACAAGACTATATCAGCACCTTCGCGGGCAAAAGCAATCGCTACCGCGCGGCCAATTCCGCTGTCCGCTCCGGTAACAATCGCCTTGCGGCCGGTAAGCCGTCCGGTGCCGCGGTAAGTTTCCGCACCGTCATCCGGCTTCGGATGCATCGCCTTCTCCAGTCCCGGAGCGGGCTGCTGCTGCTGGAACTCCGGCGTAGCTTTCTGATATTGTTTGACAGGGTCTTGAATCGTATATTGATCACTCATCGTAAATTCCTCCTCAGTCCAAAATGATTCGGCTCTTTTCTCTTTATGTAACCAGAACTGGGCTCTCTAAACGGAAGATTATTTCCATTCCGCAGCAAAAGGCACAGCAAAAAGGCCGCCCTTACGAATAAGGAAGCGGCCTGATGCTGTTAGGGTCGGGAGACAGTCCCGCTATAATTTGCTGCCTAGTTCACCGGAATTGTATAGAACAGCCGAGAGCCGTTGCTGTTGGTGTACCAGACAATATTGCCCCCGCTGACGACCGGATTGCATTCGGATAATACAAAATGCTTAATCGTCTGGATCGCACCTGCGGCTTGCCCCGAACCATCGATGAATACATATTTCAAATCACCCGGATGATTGTCCTTATCAAATTCCTGCCACAGCACCATGAATTTGTCATCCGCTATCTTCACCAGTTTCGGTATGGAGGCAATACGATCGGTGCCTACATACTTAGCCAGGGTGATATGGTTAACGGAAGCACTGGCAAGGCTGTTCTTGGGCAATACATTCAGCATAATATCCCGCTGATCCTTCTCCAGCCCAACCATCTCATAAGAGGTGTAGTCTTTAACCAAGGAATGGTCGATGCTGTTCATAGCGACAATATAATTGCCTGCGGACATTTCGAATCCGCCAACCGAAACCCCGGTGGCATTCGCCCCGGTTCTCCCCGGAATCTGGAACAGGTCCACCTCGCTGTAACTCTTGCCGTCGCCTTTATTCAGGACAATTGAACGGGGATAGGCATCGCCATGATCCACAAGCACATGGCTGCTTCCATCGAACAGCACATATTGATCGAAGGAGTGGCTGACATGATTTTTCTGAAATCTTCCCATATCATTGGTCACGGTCATGGTGCCGGTGTTCACGATAATTGTGAGCTGGGACTGATGATTTAATCCGTCTTCTGTCGTGTATCTTTCACGGCTGGTGTGGAAGACAAGCGTATCTCCCTGCTCGGCCATCCTTCCGGAGGCTGCATCAAAAGGTACTACCGTGTAGCTCTCCCCGCCTTTAACGGATACACTGTCGATACGGTTGAAGCTTTTATCATAACGGACAATGCGAATGACCTCTTTGCTGTTATCCTCTTCACGGTTCTCTTGTCCGAACGCAATATAGTTGTACTTCACACCACTGTAGAAGCCGCCGAACAGCGGAAGCTCATATGCTACTTTTTGAGTTGCTGTCAATTCATATTTGGCATTGTACGTTTCAATTGCAACCTCCTTGTCCGCCTCAATAACGCTTACTGTCCCGTCGCTATTGTTGACAAGGTAGGACTCTACTGTACTTTTCCATCTGGGGAAATTAGACGATTCGGCATTGCTCTCCACCGCAGCCCCCGTCTTCACTCGGTACGCATGGTCCGGAACCTTAGAGAACATCGCCAGCTGGTTCAGCTTATTGTCGTATTCGAGCTCAAAGGGGATCTTGGCGGCCAAATCTCTCAACTGAAAATAATTCCTGCCGTCAATCGTGTAGGCCTTAATAGACTGCAACTGCCCGTCAAGCACCACCTTGGAATTGGACAGCGTAGCGCTATAGCTGCTGCTCTGGCTGTAATATTTACTGCCTCTGCTCTCCTCAGGCGTATAGGCCTGTCCGGTTATGATCTCAATCGCGTTGTTTTTCTTATTCCAGGTAATATCAAACTGGCTGGAGGTTCCCGAGAAATGTTCGGCGATATCCCTCAGGCTGTAATAATTATTGCCGAGTATCGCGAATCCGTTAGAATGCTTCTCTTCTCCATTAAAAAACGTGCTGCTCTCTGCAACCTTAGCCTTCACCGTATTGTCCGCAAAGGTTGTGCTGCCAAAGGCTGGTGTAACCAATAACAATATAAGCAGCAGACTAAATAACTTTTTCATTCGTTGTTTCCCCCATCGACTATAATTTTGCTAAGAATACTCCTGCCTGCTCCAACATTGAACCTTACCGAACGCCCCCGTTTCTGCTTGGTCTAAGAACCGCTATACTATGTATGTTTTTGTTGCTTTGGTGCCTTATGGAATAGAATATTCACTTACTTACACAGTTTCTTCCTTTTTTCTTGGCCCGGTATAAGGCGGTGTCCGCAGACTTCATGACCGCATCCGGCGATTTGTATTTTTCATTTTTTTGGGCGACGCCGATGCTTATCGTTATGTATATGGGCCTGGCTGATCTTGAGCTTGCTGATTTCGATTTGCGCTTTGTTTTGCCTTTTCCTCTGCTCTTCCCCCGCAGTGTAAAAGCACGCTTAGCCACTTTCTCGCGCAGCTCTTCCAGATGCGGCAAAGCATCCTGAATGCTTTTACCCGGGAACAGGATCGTAAATTCCTCACCGCCATAGCGGAAGGGCCTTCCGCCTCCGGCAACCTCTCTTAAGGTAGAAGCGACCAGCCTTAGCACTTCATCCCCCGTATCATGGCCATAAGTATCATTGAATTTCTTAAAGTGATCGATGTCCAGCATGGCAATCGCATAATTCATTCCCAGCTTCATCATATCCTGCTTCAAGGCCCGCCTGGAAGGAAGTCCGGTCAGCTCATCGGAGAACGCCATCGAATACGAATCCTGAATGATCGAGGTGATCAGAATGATCCCCGACACGCCCCATAATATGGCATACCAGATAGGATCATACTCGCTGTGCAGCACATATAACATTCCCGCCAGTACCGCAATGAAAGAAATATCCTGCGATGACTTCTGGGAAACTTGCCTGATGATAAGTCTTATCCCCGCCAAGACAAAAGCAATCAGCGAGGCTTGCGACAGCGGGGTGAAATCACGCAGCGTTAAAGGCAGCAGATCCTTGCCGATCCGGTGCAGAATGGCGCTTTGGTCCGGGTTCAACAACCACACAGCGGCGGCTGCCTGAGCCAATATAAATCCAATGCGCAGAAGCCCCCACACACTGAATATCCCGCGCTCCTTAAAGAAAGAGAAGATTAGGACATTGACAGGAATCACCAGGCAGAGAACGGAGTGCAGCTCGGACACCGATACCTTGCCACCCGAGCCGGGCAGCTCCCGCAAATATTGCAGTGAGGCCAGGCTGAGCGTAAAAATAAGGAGCAGGAAAAACTCCCGGCTGCGGTTGAACTTCCAGGAGAGGACGCCTCCGATCAGAAAGATGGGATAGGGGGCAAGCCTCACAAGCTCCAGCTGCGGCTGGGACAAGGTATGTGCGTTATTGGCAAAGAAGTATGCCAGCACAAGCAGTGCAAACGGCAGTATGATCGTGGATGCGACTTTGAGTATATTTTTCAACGTTCAATAAATCCTCCGTGTCCTTTCAACTATATTTATTTATCGGTTAAATGCCCGCGCCCGCTTAATTATGAATCGAACCCTTTTGCCCGCCTGCACATAAAAAAAACCTATCCATTACTGCGGATAGGGTTGTCCGATCTATAGCATTGTGAATGCACATGCGTTAAGTACGTTTAGAATTCCTCATAGGTCGCCGGATCTTGATCCGCGATACGCCCGGATGCTGAGCTTAGTCCCGAAACCGTCTCCATTTCCGCTTCAGTCAGAGCGAAATCAAACACGTTCAGGTTATCCCGCTGATGCTCTACAGATCCTGCTTTGGGAATCGGAACCGCTCCAAGCTGGACATGCCAGCGCAGGATGACCTGGGAGATTGACTTGTTATATCTTCCGGCAATTTCAGCAAGCTTGTCATTCTCCAGAATACTGCTGCCGCGTCCGAGCGGACTCCAAGATTCGGTCACGATTCCGTGCTCTTTATGCCATCGGCGCTGCTCTTCCTGGTTAAACAAGGGATGCAGCTCGATTTGGTTCATGCTTGGCGCAACTCCGGTTTCCTTGATCAAACGCTCTATATGCTCCGGCAAAAAGTTGCAGACCCCTATGGAACGGATCAGCCCTTGTTTCTTGGCCTCGATCATCGCCTGCCAGGCCTCAACGTATAAATTCACATTGGGGTTCGGCCAATGGATGAGATAGAAATCATAATAGTCCAACCCGGCCCGATATAAGGATTCCTGGATCGTTTCCACCGCTTTGTCATAAGCGTGATGGCGCCCCGGCAGCTTGGACGTAATGAACAGCTGATCCCTCGGCACAGAGCTTTGGCGAACCGCTTCGCCAATCGTTCCTTCATTCTCATAATTAAAGGCGCTATCCAGCAAGCGATAGCCGGCATCAATCGCTGTTGTAAGACTTTTCACACCAGCCTCACCCTTCAAGCGGTAAGTCCCAAATCCAATCGCAGGCACCTTTAGTCCATCGTTCAATTCAATTTCCGGGATTCTTTCAGTCATCGTTACTCTTCTCCTTTGTGTCGTGCAATCCCCAAGCGGGCTGCACTCTATTATGTTGAAGACGCAAACGCGCTTGCACCCAGTTCTATTTTACCTTATTTAGTCTGGAAGTGTCGCCTCTGTAACTCTCTGCGCTTTGAGCGGATCGGGATCTTTCAGCATTTAAATGGACACTCGATTCAGCCTGCTCATACATTCAGGTCTTCCTTAATTTTATAACGGACTGCAATGAACGTGAATACTGCAATAGCTGCAACCGCAACAAAAGTCGTATGCATAACTTCGCCGGTATTATTGAAGTCCTTTATGCGGACCAGCGTATTGATAAGCAGGTATTTCGACAGGTGAATTCCCTCAACAAGCGATTCCAGTGCAGCCAGCGACATTCCCACAACATTTAGGGCCAGGATAAATCCAGCGGTCAAACTTACCAGCAGGTTTTTGGCGATCATTGCAATACAGAGAATCAGGATCGAAAATGCCCAATGCAGCAAAAACTGGCCGACCAGCAGTTTAACGAAAAAACCAAGATCACCAAGGCTGGCATTACCAAAGAATAGGCTTCTTCCAATCCAGTCAGACATCAGCAGCGTGATGAACAGAAGGATTATAAACACGGCCAGGATCAACATTTTCGACAAGACAGAATAGATTCTTGCGTTTCTCATCGAGATATAATTTTTGTGGAATCCGGAGTTATATTCACTCATATAGAAATAAATACTGAAGACCGCAATGTAAATCAGCATCCAGGAGGAGGGCTGTGAAATATTATATTGGATAAACTCGCTCTCATTCATGCTGCTGACCACAACGCCTCCCTCTTCAATCGACTGTGAGTATTGCTGCATCATAAAGATGCCGAAGATTTGAAAAGCACAGAACAGCAGCAGCAGCAAATACATGATTTTATTATTTCTGAAGCGGTGAAAATCCATCTTAAGGATATTAATCATAGTGATCACCCGCACTTTCCGTCCGTTCCAGGAAGTATTGCTCCAGGCTCTGCTTATGCTTATAAATTGAATCTACCGCTACCCCATGATCCACCAGCACCTTCGTTATTTGCCGGATTTCAATGTTCCGGTCATAGACATACAGCGTTTGACCGTAGGCAACCTTGTACTTTGAGATTTGCAGTTCCCGCTCCAAAACCGGAATGGCCGTTTTGGCTTCATCCACCCCGATCTCAATCCGTTCCTCACATTTCTGCAGCAGTTCTTCTCTGGAGATCACCTCAACAATCTCACCCTGATGAATAATTGCATACTTAGTCGCGATTTTGGATAACTCCTCAAGAAAATGACTCGAAATGATAATGGTTAAGCCGGCTTTGTTCAGCTCCAGGATCAACTGTCTAATCTCAACAATACCTTCCGGGTCAAGCCCGTTGATCGGCTCATCGAGTATCAGGACATCCGGACTTCCGAGTAAAGCAATCGCTATGCCGAGCCGTTGTTTCATCCCCATGGAATAGCTTTTGACTTTAGCTGTATTCTTATGATCTAGTCCAACCAGCTGCAGCAATTTCTCTATCTGCTTGTTCCTATCCTTGAGGCCATAAGCCATGGCCAATAGATTCAAGTTCTCATAGGCCGAATAATGGGGATAGAGTCCGGCATTTTCAATCAGCACGCCCATCCGCTCGAAGAAAGACTGATTCTCACCCGAAGCCCGGTTAAAAAAATGAAGTTCTCCCGACGTCGGATAAATTAATCCGCCGATCATTTTCAGCAGCGTCGATTTCCCCGCCCCGTTTTTCCCGATTAATCCCACAATCTCACCTTTGAATATTTTGAGATCGGCATTCAGCACAGCGGTTTTTGATTTGTACCTTTTCGTAAGTCCGCTCATTTCAATAATACAATCTGACATGGTAGCACCCTCCTTCACCATAAGTTAACAGGATGAAGGCTAAGACATCGCTAATAAAAGGTTAAGAAATGTCAAAGCGTTTCACTTACTCAGCCTGAAGCCGATTCCCCAGATCGTATCAATATAAGGGTCACTATCATAGCGCTTAATTTTATTGCGGATATTGCTGATATGCACCGTTATCGTTTTGTCTTCTCCCATATAGATTTCATCCCATGCCAGCTCGTACAAATCCTGCTTCGTGAATACCCGCGTTGGGTTCCTCACCAGCAGTTCAACAATTTTATACTCCTGTCTCGTCAGACTAAGTGTCTTATCCTTTACTTTGACACTGTATGCCGTGCTGTCCAGCAGCAGGTTTTTATGCTTGTACTCCTTGGAGGATTCATCTGCCGCGTTTCTTTTGATATGGACATGGATGCGGGCAATCAGCTCTTCTATTTCAAAAGGCTTGGTGATATAATCGTCTGCTCCCAAAGCGAACAGGTTCAACTTATGATCCAACTGGTCCTTAGCCGACAGAATGATCACCGGGACCCCAGACTTTAAATCCTTCCGCAAATAATGCATGAATTCTTCCCCCGATAAACCGGGCAGCATCAGATCCAGCACAATGAGTTGGTACTCGCGGTGAGCCAGATTCATCTTCCCTTCACTGCCGGAATATGCTTGTGTGCAATGAAACTTGTCTGCTGTAAGACCGTCATAAATAATCCCGTTAATATGTTCATCATCCTCAATAATCAGGACCCGCTGATTGTTCCCGTTCCCGCACATCTGCATTCTCCTTCGCTGTTTTCATAAATTCTGTTTTTAGGCAAAAGGTATCGCCGATGCATTCGGCCTCCGTATCTCCGTTCATCTTTTCCATAAGTGATTTCACAATTGATAGACCCAAACCGGAGGAATGAACGGTACGTGAAGGATCTTCTTTATAGAAACGGGTGAAAATCCGCTCCATATTGACCTGGGTCCCTGCCTTCAGCAGATTGGTGAAATGGATACACACGGTATCCTGCTTATCCTCATAACCAATAGATAACGAACCTCCCCCATGTATAAAATAGTTGCCGACGATATTCGCAAATACCCGCTCCACGGCATTTACATTCCCTACGATAGAAACGGGCAACTCCGGAAGATTGAGCATGGGTTCATCACCGGCCCGGGAAAAATCATCAATGAAATGAAATAAGTTCCGCTTCAGCACATCCATAACGTCAACGGATTCAAGTTCAAGGCTATATTCCGGATTCTGCAGCTTGGTGTATAAAAACAACTCGTCAACCAACTTGATGATCTGCTGAATTCTGGATTGGGCTAGTGTTACATATTGTGTCTTGTCTTGAAGTTGTTCTGAGCGCAGAGCTAATTGGAGATAACCATCTAATGAAGTAAGCGGGGTTCTGATATCATGCGACAGGCTGATGATCGTAGAATTCATCTCTTCATTTTTCCGGCTGAATTGCTGATCCAGGGCTCTTTGACGGCTTAACAAAGCATTGCAGCGGTGGATTAAGCTATCGATTTCCTTAGGCTTTAATTGTGTTCCTATAAACTTAAAAGAATTATGTTCCATAATAAAAGACAGCTGATTCCCGATATCCCTAATCTGGCTTTTATAATACAGCAGGTAAATAGTTTGGGCCATTAACAAAATAATAGCTATAACCAGGACAATAATCATGGTGTCACTTCCTTCCATATGAACTTCATTATATACGATTATAGATTTTCGCAATGATCCTGCTTTGGTTAAATATGACATACTGCCGTCACTGCTCTATGGTATAACTAGAATAAAAACGAGGTGCGCTGCTATGGCAAGCTATGAATATTCGTCCAAAGAGAAATTAATCGAGACCATTCATTCCAAATATGTGCTGCTGGATGCAGAATTTGACGGGATCGACGACAGCCAGAGGGATGCAAGAATACCTGAGGTGGATAAGACACCCGCCGAAATTATCGCCTACCAGCTTGGCTGGCTTCCGCTCATCATGGGCTGGGACAAGGATGAACGGGAAGGCCGTGAAGTCCATATGCCGTCACCCGGCTATAAATGGAACCAGCTTGGCGGACTTTACCAGTCCTTCTACGAGCAATATGCCGCATTATCCCTCGCCGAGCTGCGAGACCTATTCCGTCAGAGGGAGCAGGAGTGGCTGGAATGGATCGGTACTTTAACCGAAGAAGAGCTGTTCACCCAAGGCACTCGCAAATGGACCGGCAGCAAGGACAACTGGCCGATGGCCCGCTGGATTCACATCAATTCAGTCGCCCCGTTCACCAACTTCCGCGCCAAAATCAGAAAGTGGAAGAAATACAGACCATAGAGTCCCGTTTACTCCCCCCAATCGGGTAAGTGGCTAAATGGCATTTGCACCTGACAAGCCGCCCATTTTCAGCGGACACTATCAAATAGCGGAGGATCGGATAACGGTGTGCAAATTTTTACAGTTGCACACAATCGACATTTTTCGTGATAAACTTACATACGCTGCCGTAATAAAGCAGGCGTCAGGGCTTAGTTATATTTCCATATTGAAACCGGGGGGAAGTAATGAAGACAGCATTGCTCAAGTGGAACCAAGTGAGCCTAGTACAACGAATACTTGTGGGGATTGTAATTGGTATAATTTTAGCTGTATTGATTCCTGATGCAACTGGAGTCAGCATTTTCGGCTCCTTGTTTGTACTGGCATTAAAGGCAGTCGCACCTGTATTGGTCTTGCTCTTAGTCATGTCGGCCATATCCAAACATAAAAAAGGCCAACAAACGAATATGAAAGCGATTCTTGTTCTGTATGGTTTAAGTACATTTTTGGCAGGACTGATTGCAGTTATCGTAAGTTTTATGTTTCCGGTACGCCTATCACTTGTAAAGGGTGTGAGCGACCTGACTCCACCTGATGGAATTGTAGAAGTACTCAAGGCTTTGCTGTTTAATGTGGTCGATAACCCGGTAAACGCCCTAATGAATGCCAACTATATCGGTATCCTAACATGGGCTATATTACTTGGCTTTGCTCTTAGAAATGCCAATGATAACACCAAAGACACGCTTACTAATTTTTCAGATGCTGTCTCGCAAATCGTCAAGTGGGTAATCAGCTTGGCACCATTAGGCATCATGGGTCTTGTCTTTGATTCTATTACAGCAAAGGGACTTTCATCCCTGCTTGATTATGGTAAACTCCTTCTTGTTCTCATTGGATGTATGTTATTCATGGCGCTTGTGATTAATCCGTTAATTGTATATCTGAATATTCGTAGAAATCCTTACCCTCTTGTGTTCCATTGCCTGAAGGAAAGCGGGATTACCGCATTCTTTACTCGCAGCTCAGCCGCAAACATTCCCATCAACATGAGATTATGTGAAAAGCTCGATCTGGATGCAGATACGTATTCTGTGTCCATTCCCTTAGGTGCTACGATTAATATGGCGGGTGCAGCTGTTACGATCTCTGTCTTGACCCTCGCTGCTGTTCACACGGTCGGCATTGAAGTGGATTTTGGTATGGCGCTTGTTCTTAGCGTGCTGTCTGCTATATCTGCTGCGGGTGCCTCAGGTGTTGCCGGAGGATCGCTCTTATTGATTCCTCTAGCATGCAGCGTCTTCGGCATTCCGAATGATATTGCGATTCAAGTCGTTGGTGTAGGTTTCATCATCGGTGTTCTGCAGGACTCTTTCGAGACTGCGCTTAACTCATCTTCCGACTTACTATTCACAGCAACCGCTGAATATGCAAAAAATCGCAAAGAAGGCGTGGAATTTGTGATTAATACCCAATAAATAGTGTCAAGTGGAAACGGCTTCGCCGTCCTCAAAAGGACGGTATCCGTTTCAGCGAGAAATAGAAGGATAATTTATAGCGTGAAACATATAAATTCTTATCTTTAGATAAAAACAAGCAGGAGACCTTGGGCTCCTGCTTGTTTATTGTTCCCGGTTGGATTGGGTTTCTGCTGCGCTTCGTCAACCCTGATGTCACTCTTTATAAAGTTATTTGCAGCAAGTGAAGGCTGCTATCTTGAGATGGCTATCGGGTGGTGAACAATTGGAGCCTTCCTATCTAATCTCCACTACAATTTGTTTGATTGCAGCTGCGCTTATAGTCAGGCTGGCAAGGGTGTCCAGCCAATGATCGCCTGCACTGACAAATTCAATTTCCAAATCCGCCGCTGGCTGGTTAAGCGCAAGAACAGCTCCGGCGCTGTTGCCACTGTCGAAAATGAGCATACTGCGCTGGATAGCGGATATGCTGTAATGATTTTGCCTCAGCATATAGATGATACGTAGCCTTGCAATTTCTTCATCTCCATAGACGCGGGATTGATCAGGCTGCCGCGGAACACAGATCAGCCCGTTGCGCTCCCAATTGCGCAGCACTTCCGGTGTGACTCCTAACAAAGAGGCGGCTTCCTTATGGCTATACACATTCCCTGTGCCGGGCAGCTGACCTTTCTCGGTCCAATTCTTAAGCAGCGACGCTGTTTCCAGTGCAGAGGCGTATTCCTTCTCCAATAGATGCTGATAGGCTTCAGCATTGGTTAACGCCAGCTCCACATCCCATGATTTAAGGGCAGCTGCAACCGAAAAGGCGGTGTTTCTTAGAGTGCGGTTGGTATAGGGGGTACCAAAGATCAAACGGCAAACCCGAAGCTGTGTAAGATGTCTGTATGTAAACTGCCGATAGCGGTTTTCCGTACGTTCTACCGGTGAGATCAGCCCTATTTTTTCATAAAACCTTATCGTATTGGGATGTACGCCCAGCTCCTGAGCGATTTGTCCTGTCCTATAAAATGCTTCACCGGATGTATTAAGAATCGGCTTGGGTTTCGCGGCTGATTCATCGGGGATAAACTTCATAATCTCTCCAATGTCACAAGCAAGCGCTGTGCAAATCCGGGCCAGAACGCCAAGATCGGGACGCTTGATTTCATTGGTGATATACAGATTCAGCTGGCTTCTCTGAACGTGCGCAAGCTGAGCCAGCTTCCCGCTGTCAATGCCTTTGCTGCTCATGACTGACCCAAGGATAATATCGAAGTGTCCCCACTGTTCCGGCATGCAACAACCCCCTCTGGAAAAAAGATACATCTGTTATACCACAGAGAACAACAGCTATCAAATAGAACCCTCCAGCTTTGCACCACCCCTCCCCCGGCATGATAAACTCCTGTCATCAAAGGAGGATGAATCTATGGCGTATCATATCGAAGCAAACGGATTATCAAAAATATACCGCATTCCGGTTAGGGAGGCCGGCCTTCGTTCGGCGTTTGGCAGCTTGTTCCGTCCGCATTTTAATGAAGTTAAAGCTGTAGACGAGGTGAGCTTTGCCATAGAACGCGGTGAAATGGTCGGGTTCATCGGGCCGAATGGCGCAGGCAAGACCACGACACTCAAAATGCTCTCCGGGCTGCTCTACCCGACTTCAGGCAGTGCAACGGCTGCGGGGTTTACCCCGTGGCAGCGCAAACCCCAATATCTCAAGAAGATCAGCATGCTCATGGGCAATCGCAGCCAAATGCAGTGGAATAACACCGTGTATGATACGATGCACATTTTCAAAGAGATCTACGGAGTGCCCACAGCGGATTTCAAAAGACATCTTGTAGAGCTTGGGGACATGTTCGATGTAGGTAAGCTTATGCAGAAACGCGCCCGCAACCTCTCGCTCGGTGAACGGTCCAAATGCGAATTTATAGTCACCCTTCTGCATAAGCCGGAAATCCTGTATCTGGATGAGCCGACGCTTGGGATGGACGTGACAATGCAATTAAGGCTGCGGCAATATATGAAGGAATATAACCAGAAATTTGGTACAACGGTTATGCTGACAAGCCATTATATGTCCGATATCACTTCGCTTTGCTCCAGGGTGATGCTGATCAACGGCGGACATTTGGTCTATGACGGTAAGCTGTCCAGCCTGACGGACAAGATCACACCGTACCGGATCATCAAGCTGACCCTTGAAGAAGAGAATCCTCCGCTGAGCCCGGAGAGCCTTCAAATAGATGGAATTCCGGCAGAATGGATTGAGAATAGCGGAAATGAGTACACCCTCCGGGTAAAGAAAGAGGATGTCGTGAGGGCCAGCGGAATGCTGATGAGCAGGTATATCCTCATTGATTTCGGAATCGCTGATCCCCCCATTGAATCAGTGATTGACACTATATACGCAGAGGGGATCACTGTATGAATATCCGCGGCGGAATAGCGATGATTCGGGGCCAGCTCTTCAATTTCATGTCGGAAAAAGGATTCTTCTGGACGCTTGCACTCGGCTGGATGATCGGACCTGTGATCTATATGATCGTCTGGTCGACGGCTGCGTCATCCGGCACGATCGGGGGATATGACAGGAATGCCTTTGTTCTATACTATCTGTCCCTCATTCTCATCAATCAAATGACGTATCCGACGACACACTGGTCAACGGCTCAGGCGATACATAATGGCTCGATATCCTCAGCGCTGCTGCGCCCGTTGCCGCTTATTTATGGAGCGGTCGGACAAGAAGCGGCTGTCAAAATGGTGTGCATCCCGTTTGTTGCGGTTGTAGTTATGCTACTCGGGTTATTGCTGGGCGTGCAGGCCAGTTTTACATTAGTGTCCGTAGCTGCCGGCCTTGCGGCCCTTATGCTCGCACTCATGATTCGCTTTCTGCTCGCCTACATCCTGTCCCTTCTCGCTTTTTGGACACAGCATTCCTCGGCACTGCTCAGTGTCAACGATACCTTCATCTTTCTGTTCGGCGGACAGGTGGCTCCGCTTGCCTTGTTCCCCGGCCAGCTTAACCAGCTTACGCATTTTCTGCCCTACCGGTACATGATCTCTTTCCCGGTGGAGGCGCTTATGGGCACATTACACCGTGAGAGCATGATCCGGGGCTTCACCATGCAGCTGCTTTGGACTGCTGTATTGATGCTTATGTGTTATGGTGTAAACCGGTACGGCCAGCGTAAATATTCGGCAGTGGGAGGATAATTCATGAGTTATTTCAGACTAATCTTTACCTTCATGAAGGCGGCGTTTCAGAATGAGTCAGCATATCGGCTGAACTTTGTTATGAATTTTTTAAGTGCGGTGTTAGGTCTGGCAGGCGGTATTGGGGGGATTTATATTCTGTACGTCAACAATGAGGTCCTTAACGGCTGGACGATGCCGGAGACTCTGGCTGTACTCGGCGTTTACATGCTGGTGCAAGCCGTGAAAAATGTTGTGATCGGCCCCAGCATGAATAAGCTTGGCGGCATGGACGGCGAGATTGAAAGCGGGACGTTTGATTATACCCTATTGAAACCCATATCGACTCAATATTATATCAGTGTGCGGGAATGGTCTCTCTGGTCGGTTTTGCATATCGCCGTTGCCGCAGGTGTAGTCCTTTTCGCGATAGACGGCATGAACAGCGAAATAACCCTCCTAGCTGCTGCTCAGTTTCTGCTTGCACTAGTTATTTCTCTCGGAATTCTGTATTCCGTGATGCTGATTCTGAGCTCTGTCGCTTTTTGGTATAGAGGGACATACATGTTGTGGATCATGGAAGATATCCTGCAAGCGGGGTGGTATCCGATCGGCATCTATCCGCGCCCGCTCCGGTTGGTCTTGACATGGGTGCTGCCTGTCGGGTTCATTGTATCGGTTCCGGCTGAAGCACTTGTCCAGAAAGCTGAGCCCCTTATGCTTGCGGCAGGAGCCGTGCTTATGGTCATCCTTTTTACAGTTGCGACACTCTTCTTCAACCGCAGCCTCCACAAGTATTCCAGCGCATCCAGCTGAACAACCAATTGTGATGATCCCGACGAAAAACTTGGCTCGAAGCACAACGCTGCCTGGTTAATTCCACTTTTACGATGGCAGCATCCTAGTTGTATAATTCGCTTTGAAGCGTATTTTAATCAATTGCATAGCCGATCGTCAGGATGAACCCGTACAGCTCATAGCCAATCTGAGTATATAGGCGAATGGCCTTCTGATTGTTTCCATGTGTGCCCAAGGTGGCGATTGATTTGCCCTGCTGCTTCAGATGCTCCAGAGCTGTGCATATCATGCTCCGGGCGACGCCTTGTTTCTGCCATTCCGGTATGACAAAAACACTTTCCGTTGCGCTCCGCTCATCCGTGATACGCCATGTGGACGTGTTGCCGATCAATTGATTGCCAGCAAACGCACAAAAATTGACCATTTCCGGCGATCCCTGCATCCAGCTTAAATGGTTCATACTCCAGGCGACACCGTCAAAGGAGGCAAGCTCAGCTTGATGATACTGTTCCAAAGCCTGAGTGTTATCTAGTGCAAATGGAAGCACCTGAACTCCCTCCGGTAAAGGATAGCGGGGAATATCCTGACTGAGGTCGAATTTAAATACAACAATCGTGTCCCGGATGGTAAATCCGCGGGCCAGGTAGTAGCTCAAATCCTTGAGATTATCCGCATCTAAATATTCAGCCAGTACAATGCGCTTGTCCGGATGCCCGGCTTTAATTTCTCTGGACCGTCTAATTAACGCATCCGTCAGGGCATCTTTGATCTGTTCATCCTCAACATCGTCCGCAAATAGGATTTGAAACTTTAGATATCGGATGAAATCCTTATCTTCATCATGTCCGGCCGCATGAAAGGTCTCATGCTCCATCAGGTGGGCAACCGCTATAATTTTATCTTCCCCATTCACTGCGCAGAACATATTTCTCTTATCCAGATCGCCATGATACAGATAGGTCATATTAAGAACAAAATCCAGGCTCCCGATCTGCTCTGCGTCTTCTTCTTTCGGATTTCGGATTACAAACTCCTTCATTACTGGCATCGCCCTCCAATTTTCTCGGGTACCGCTTACTTTACTAATTCAATATTGACGGAGTGCACTGCACCCTGCAAGGTAGACTTTAAATATAGTCATCTATAGCTTTTGTTTTTCTTCATTTTTGCATGGTATAGTAAAATATCTATTAGAGATAAAACACAGTTTAGTGAGAGGTGGTTGCTAATGAAGGAGCCGTATACAGCAAGGCTTGTGCTGTTCGCACAAAACGCACAGATAATCAAAAAGGAGTTCCCTTGGCAAAATGCGCTGGTCAGCCGGTTAGCGGCATTACTGTACACAACAGAGGATAAGGTTGCAGATGAAGGGGCGATCCGTGCCAGCTATGAGCTGATCAAGGAAAACACCGGCCTCTTCTCTTCATTCAGGGGGTCTTCTGCAATCAGCATTTCCGCCCTGCTCTCCCTTTCTGCCGACAGGGAAGGACAGCTTAGAAACACGCTGTCCGTATATGACATGTTGAAGGATATCAAATTCTATGGCTCCGATTATCTGGTCGTGGCGGCTTATCAAATCGCCGCACATCAAACGCCGGATCAATATCATCGCACAGTAGAGCGGGCAAAGCGGTTTTATGACAGCATGAAGGCGAAGCACCGTTTCCTTACGGGGCAGGATGATTACATCTTCGCCGCCATGCTCGGCCTGTCCGATATCGATATCGAAAGCGGCGTGGAACGGATGGAGCAGCTCTTTACCACGCTTAAGCCCGAATTCCGGTCCGGCAACAGCGTGCAAGGTTTGACACAAGTGCTGGTTCTTGGCGATCAAGCCAAGGAGGCGGCGGACCGTGTACTGGCCTTGCGCGATGCCTTCCTTGCACAGAATATCCACATGGACAAACAATTCACCCTATCTTCGCTTGGCGTGCTGTCCCTGCTTCCCCTAAGCAGGGAAGACATTGTGAACGATGTCTCCGGAACCTTCGAATTTCTCCGCACGCAAAAGGGGTTCGGCAAATGGTCGATTACCGAGCAGGAGCTGCTGCTGCTGTCTGCTGCGCTGGCAGCGCTCAAAGCGGTGGATGAAGTGCAAAACGGTATCCTGAACACGGTGCTCTCCACCAGCATTACCAACATTATCATTGCCCAGCAGACTGCAATCACCGTAGCTGCGGCTGCTTCGGCTGCCGCGGCCTCGTCAAGCTGATGACATGGGAAGACCGGGAACGCATACGCCGGATCACAACCAGAACGGAAGCTCTGCTATCCGGTCTATTGGGCATTTGGGAAGCATCGGTACGCCTTACCCATCTTTTTCTCTCCGAACAGGCTATCGCTGCTCTTCGGCCTGTGGTTCTTGAAGGACTCCGGGAAATCGGCCATTTGCTTGTGTTCACTGATGAACAGGAGCAGCTGCTGGGCTTCATAGGGGTGCAGGATCATAAGATTGAGATGCTGTTCGTAGCCCCAGAGGCGATAGGGCAAGGCATCGGCAGAAAGCTGGTTGCCCGGGTTATTGAAGCACTGGATGTACACGAGGTGGACGTGAATGAGCAGAATCCCCAAGCTGCAGGGTTCTACGAGCATATGGGATTTCAAGTGGTTGACCGGTCTGCATTGGATGAGCAGGGAAATCCTTTCCCTATCCTGCATATGAAATTATCGTCCCTTACTTGACAAAAAGCCAGCCGATATCGGCTGGCTTTGCTCATATTGTTATCAAGCGCTATTCCACTGACTTGAGCGCCTCAATCATATGAATCCGTTTGAGCTTGATATGCATGAAAACCATAACAATCCCCGAGAACAACAAGGTTAACAGCGCGGCATACACATAGCTGGGCCACTTGATGACTGGAGCGAACATCGTCGCATCCAGCTCAGCCGTCCTTAGAACGAAGCTATGCAGCAATATGCCGAGGCCGGAACCGGCCGCAATGCCGAGTACACTCAGCAGAATATTCTCGCGGTAAATATACAACGTTACTTCCTTATCATAAAAGCCCAGAACCTTGATCGTCGACAGCTCGCGGATCCGCTCGGACACATTGATATTGGTTAAGTTGTAAAGCACGACAAAAGCCAGTGCCGCCGCTGACACAATGAGCACCAAGGTCACAACGTCCATGCTCTTCATGGTATCGTCGAAGGCGGAGCCTACACTGCTGGAGAAGCTTACCGCAGCAACACGCTCACTAGCCGTCAGCTTTTCACTGAGTCCGTCTTCCCAGGCTGCATCCTGCACGCCATAGTTCAGCAGTTCTGTGTTGAATACCGGCTCTTTCCCGAATACAGAAGAATAATACGCCGGTGTCATGTACACATAGTGCATCACATAGTTCTCCGTAATCCCCGCGACCTGAATCTTGAAGGTTTCGTTCTTGTTGTCCACGACGGTCAACTTGCCGCCCGGCTCCAGCCCGTACAGCTTAGCCAGCTTCTCCGAGACAATAGCCCCCTCGTCCGTAAGCTTTCGCCCTTCTCCACTTATCCGGTCCCGCAGCTCTACATATTCGGATAAAGAATCAACAGCTGCTGGTATGAACAGATTCACATCCTGGTCATTTACACCGCTGGCGCGTGCGGTCATCGTTTCCTGCGCCACATTCAGCGTCCCGGTAATGGCGGACTCCCCAGTGATCAACTGCTCATAGGCATCCCGTGAACCGGCAGGCACATCATTATGCAGCGCTACAAGCGCATCATATTTCATAATCGTGCCGAATTGCTCTCCGGCGATGCTGCCGATCGAGTCCTTGAGGCCAAACCCGGTCAGGATCAGCGCCGTACAGCCGGCTACACCGAACACAGTCATGAACATCCGCTGCTTGTAGCGGAACAGATTCCGTGCGGTAACCTTCTGGACAAAATTCAGCCGTTTCCAGACAAAGGATATCCGCTCCAATATAATCCGCTGCCCGCTCTTCGGCGCCTTCGGACGCATCAATACGGAAGCGTTGCTGCGCAGCTCTACCCGGGAAGCGATCCAAGCCGTAAGCGTAGTGCAAATCAGCGCCACAATAACGGAGAGGATGGAATACGAAGGATAGAAGCTCTTGACGATATCCGGCAGGTTATAGAGTGAACTGTACGCATTATAGATAATGGTAGGCAACAGGGTGAAGCCCACGGCAAGCCCAACTACCGAAGCCGCCAGACTGGCAAGCGTGCCATAGACCATGAATTTGGCCATAATGTCACGGTTGCCATAACCAAGTGCTTTAAGTGTTCCGATCTGCAGGCGGTGCTCCTCAACCATCCGTGTCATGGTCGTCAAGCTGACCAGCGCAGCAATCAGGAAAAAGAACACCGGAAACACGCTCGCAATCGCCGACAACCGGTCAGCGTTGTCTTTATATTCGGTATACCCCGGACTTACATTCCGGTCTGTGACATAGATCTTGGGCAGCTCCAGCTCTGCGAGCTGCTGCTTGGCAGCAGCCACCTCCAGGGGGCCGCCGGATAACGCCTTCCCGCCTTCCGCCCGCAGCTCCGCAAGCCGCGCTTCCGGCACGCCGGATAACGCCTGCTCTACCGCTTGGGTATGCTG
This sequence comes from Paenibacillus sp. FSL L8-0340, assembly GCF_038593145.1. Classification (NCBI taxonomy): domain Bacteria; kingdom Bacillati; phylum Bacillota; class Bacilli; order Caryophanales; family Paenibacillaceae; genus Paenibacillus; species Paenibacillus sp. FSL L8-0340. Next base: position 869,242 of record NZ_CP151967.1, on the reverse strand, counting down.
TTCGATCAGCGCCTCATACTTCGGCGAATAAGCCTTCAGCCCGGCAGTATCTGTAAAGGACAGATAGGCTTCCGTATAAACCGGCAGCTTAAAGTCTGCCTCCGGGATGGCGGCGAACGCATCCGCCGTGCCTTTGCCAATCGTACTGGTCCCCCGGTTGTTCTTCTCAATAAACTGGGGACTCCGCACAAAGCCCACTACGGTATAATCCAGTGTCCCGAAGTCGTCTGACAGCTCCGTATCCTTACCGTTTCCGCTAAACGTTACCTTGTCGCCCAGCGCATATTCTCCGGCCAGCACGTCATCCAGCACGATTTCTCCGGAATGCTCCGGTAGATGTCCTTCGATCATGCGGTATTGGTTAAGCGTTGTATCTGTATTGTAGGAAAAGACCTTAAGGATCAAAGCATTGTCGCCGGCGAACACATCTGCGCTGTACCCCGGCTGAATCTCACCGATCCCCGGCACATCCTTCAGCAGCTTAAGGTTGTCTTCGGTCAAACCGTAGGTGCTCTGCACTTTCAGATCCATCAGCCCCGTCTCCCGGTAAAAGGTTCCGGCGGTATCCAGCATATCCGGCCCGGCTGCCTTGATTCCGGAGAAAAAGCTGACGCCCAGCATAATAATTGCAAATATTGAAATAAAGCGGGCCTTGGTGTGCCCGATTTCACGAAAAATATCTTTCCATAGCGCTCGTTTTTTCATGGATGCCTTCTCCTTACCATTCGATATCATCAACGGATACCGGCGAAGGATTGGTTACCATCTTCCGTACCTTAGCGTTGTTGATCTCAATGACCCGGTCTGCCATCGGGGCAATCGCCAGATTATGCGTGATTACGATGACCGTAGTTCCGGTATTGCGGCAGGTATCCTGCAGCAGCTTCAGCACCTGCTTGCCGGTGTTGTAGTCAAGCGCGCCTGTCGGCTCGTCGCAGAGCAGCAGCTTCGGCTGCTTAGCCAGCGCTCTGGCAATCGCAACGCGTTGCTGCTCGCCGCCGGACAGCTGAGCCGGAAAATTATCCAGCCGAGCCCCCAGTCCTACATCCTCCAGCACCTTACGAGCATCCAAGGCACGCGGGGAAATCTGCGAAGCAAGCTCGACATTCTCCAGCGTTGTCAGATTGGGCACCAGGTTGTAGAACTGAAACACAAAACCCACGTCATTGCGGCGGTAGCCTGTTAACTCCCTGGCACTGAACTTGGCAATGTCCGTACCGTCCACAATGACCTGGCCTTCGTCAGCGGAATCCATTCCGCCAAGAATATTAAGCACGGTCGATTTACCCGCCCCGCTGGGACCGACAATAACGGCAAATTCACCTTTATTAATCTCAAAATCAATCCCGTCGTTGGCGACAATCACATTCTCGCCCATCTTATAACGCTTGTACTCACCCTTTACGGCAACAAAGCTCATGCCCATCCTCCTGTCTCTATCCGGACCAAGCCCAGTCTTCACTCTATGTACATTCCAATACACTGTCCGGTGCGGCTGTATATGGTTTCAGTTTATCACAAATACAAAGTCGAGGCCCGCCGGGGCTCGGCAGGTTCCCCGATCCGGCATCGTGTGATTTGTTATAGGAGAGACCGTATGCTAAGTTAGCAATATCTGTTTATATCATTTTATTTTGCTAGGAGGCCATGAAATGGATTACGCCAAGTCAAAAGCTGCCCTTGCGGACGAAGCAGCTTCATACGTCGAGAACTATAAAAAGTACGCATGGTTTCATCAGCCCCGTTCCATTTATGAGCTGGACACACTGAAACTTCTCCAGGTCAAACAGATCACAACCTACGAGCCTTTAAAAGAATTCGCAAATCTCAAGAAGCTTGAATTCGGCACCACAAATTCCAGGCTGACCCTGCCTGATCTTGCCGGCCTGGACTCCGCCACGAGTCTGGAACATCTAAGCTTCATAAGTAAAACAACGATTAAAAAGAATATAGAGACCCTTTCCCGGCTTGAACATCTGGAATCTCTGCAAATGTTCTATGTCCAGCACACGCTGCCCGATCAATTACTGTCCCCTCTTAAATCCTTAAAGTCGGTCAGTTTCTCCAAGCATAATTATGACAGTCAAACCGTTCTCCCGGACAGCCTGGAGACTATCAGTATGAGCTTTGATGAGATTGAGGCTGTGCCAGGCTTTGCACCCGCCGCGGGTGTGAAGAAGGTTTCTTTGGGAGGGCAAACCTGCCAGCTGGAAAGCCTAGATTCTTTCAGGGTTTTTCCAAATGTAGAGGAAATCAGATTGCTCGCACCTAAAAAGCTTGTGGATCTTTCATATGTTTCACAGCTAAGGAAACTGAAGATTCTGGACGCTAATTTTGCTGCTGCCAGTGATCTAAGTCCCTTCTACCAGCATGACAGCATTGAGGAAATACGGCTTAGAGGCTCATCTGTGGAGAGTCTTCAAGAAATGGGGATTTGTCCAAACCTAAAAACATTGTATCTGGAAAAAACAAAACTGAATTCCATCGAAGGCATAGGGGAGCAATTCCCCCATTTGGAGCTACTCTGGATATGGGAAACCAAAGTAAAGAATCTGGAAGCACTGACCGGGATGTCGTCGTTAATCAATCTGGATCTGACTATGCTTAAGCCAAAATCATGGGAATTCATCTCCACCCTGACCGGGCTTGAAACACTGGATTTATGCAAAACCTCATTTTCGGATCCCGGCCTACTCCTGAACCTCCCTCATTTGAAGAAGCTCAGACTGTCAGGAAGCAATGTGGACCCCCAGTCTAGTGAATATAAGGAATTAGAAGAGGCAATAACCGGGCGAAACGGTAAGTTGAGTTAGCATTGAACCTGACCGCCAGTAGACTATGAAGAGTGCTCCCCCGGCTATTCGTCGGGGCACTCTCCCGCTCTCGCCGCGATAATAACGGACAGATAATCTTCTATCATGCTTCGGCTAATATTCATTTCGTTAAGATATAAATCGGCCAGTGTTTTTTTGAACCGCAACAGCATCTCCCGGTCTTCAGCAGCTTCGGGGACCGGAGTATACTGTACCAAAAACACTGTTCTCGCCACATCATATAGTAAATCTCCATGACACACGTTCATGAAGTCAATAACAACGGGCTGCCCGCTTACGAGCAATATATTACCGGGATGAAGATCGCCATGGCAAAGGGTGTCTCCATCCTTAAGTTTATCCAGAATCCCGCATATTTGTCCGTGATCCATTCTTTTAGACAACGGAACATTTAATAGATGATATTTTAGAAATTCTTTGTAATTCAATACATCACTGACTTTGTTCTGAAGGATTGTCTTATGCAGTCTTGCCATATATTCAGCGCAGCTCTGAAGGTCGCCTGTCCTCAAAACCCAATCCAACAGGGATTCGCCATCCACCTTCTCATATATAATGCCCATGCGCTCTTCGCAGCTAATCATTTCATAGGCCTTTGCTTTGGCAAAGCCCATATCATTGATCATTCTGGTGTTTTGAAACTCTGTTTCCACATCACTTTGGGGGTAACCCGCAGCGAAAAGCTTAAGCACTTTCCCTTCTTCCCATTCATATACGGTCGCCGTATTCCCCTCACCAATGATCTTCCCATATGTCATTTAGACCACACCGCCTTTTCATATTAATTTTTGCGGGGAATGAGCCGGCTGTATTGTCTGGAGAGAAACTTCATATAGATCAGCAAGTATTTGCGGCTGATGAAGGCAATCCCACCAACAAACAGGCTGAACAGAAGGGCAACAGGGATGCTCCACGCGTAGGGAACATCGTATCCGTTGCCCAGGTTCATATTGATCCAGGAAACGCCAAAGCTGCGGATCACCCCTGCCAGTAAGATCAATACTGCGCTAAGGCCAAAGCCATAAGCGACAGTAGCCAGGATCGGAATAATCATGATACTCAGCAATCCGGTAGTGCAATAAAAAGTCACCATCTGCCACAGGGTTTTCAGCGACAGCCCCCCGCCCCGGCCCATCATATATTCACTTTGGTAAGCCTTGGCCAGCTTGCGCGGATTGCCGAGTCGAGCCAATATGACCGCCTCCGGCTGGCCGCTCGCCATGCCGTCGGCTATGCTGCTTTCAATTTCCCGGACAGCATCTACCCGTTCCTCCTCAGGCAAAAAATCCAATGCCTCATAAAACCTGCGAAGATAATCATTCGAGTTTGTCTCCATTTGTGTTTCCCTCCAACTGAACATGTATTTACCGAACCTGATTACCTAATTAATACCGCTGAATTTGCCCGATAGCACCTACAACCTTGCTCCATTCCTCTGTCATGGAAGCAAGCAGCTCTCGTCCAGGCGGGGTGAGCGAATAATATTTGCGGCGCGGACCGGTCTCCGACTCCTTCCAAAAGGCTTCTAAATAATTCTCCTTAAGCAGCCGCCGCAAAAGAGGATAAAGCGTCCCTTCATTAACGGCCAGCACCTCCCATTGACCCAGCGCCATTACCAGCTCATAACCGTAACGGGGCTGGCTGCTGATCAGCTGCAGGATGCAATATTCCAGCAGCCCCCGGCGCACCTGAGAAATCCATTCCGACATATCCAAAGCCATCCCCCCTTACACTACTATAATACCACACAGTACTGTGCGGCGTACACTAGTCAACAAACTTTATTTTCCTGTTTTTTCTATGACTGTCCAAAGAGTTCAATCGATTGTAACAAGAAAATATTCCAGTAGCCGATACTTGGCCGTTTGATAATGTTATAATCACCTTGATTTATTCATTCTTTTTCCAGCAAGAGTGAAAGAACATTCAGAAACAGGTGATTAGATGTTCGAACTAAAATGGCTGTGGCAGAACCTGGAGGGAAACCGTACGCGGTACATTCTGGCGCTCTGCCTCTCGGTGGTAGGCTCAAGTCTTACGATCGTGAATCCGTACATCAGTCAGCGCATTGTCGACACGTTCATAGCCGGCGACAATGCGCAGCAGAATCTCACACAAGAGCGGGGGCTCTTGATCGCGCTCTGCCTGGGCATGATCGGCTTTTCCCTGCTCCGCACCGGTCTTGCTTATTTGACAACCATGCAGTACGAAAAGTCCTCGCAGAACATGATGTACAACATCCGTATTTATTTGTACAACAAGATCCAGGGACAAGACAGGGAATATTACGACCATAACCGCACCGGCGACCTCATGACCAAGATGACCGGCGATCTGGACATGGTCCGGCACTCTATGGCATGGATTTTTAAGACGATCATTGAATCGTTAACGATTTTCCTTGCTGCCGTTATCTATTTTTTCACAATAGATGCGGAGTTAACGCTGTGGATGCTTATCCTGTCGCCACCGATTTTTATCGTGGCCTTCATTTTCGCCAAACGCGTCCGTCCGATGTATATTGACCTGCGCGAGCGGCTGTCCCAGCTTAACACCACTACACAGGAGAATATTTCAGGCAACCGTGTAGTCAAGGCTTTTGCCCGCGAGGAGTTCGAGATCGAAAAATTCACAGAGAAGAATGTCAACTATTCAACAGCTAACAAAAAGGCTGCCCTGGTATGGCTTGATTACTTTCCTTATCTGGAATCCTTCGCACAGGGCTTCAACGTCATCCTGATGCTGGCCGGCGGGCTGTTCCTTATGGAAGGCCGGATCACTTTTGGTGAATTCGCTGCCTTCTCTTCGCTCATCTGGGCCATATCCAACCCGATGCGCAACATTGGGATTATTATCAACGACATTCAGCGCTTTTTTGCCAGCTTGACTAAAATCATCGACATCTATTATGCCCGGCCTAATATTGTAAACGAACATAAGTCCATACAGAAACGCCGTTACGAAGGCCGCATTGAGTTCGATCAGGTGCGTTTCAAATATGATAGCGCTACCGTGCTGGACGATGTCAGCTTTACAGTTGAACCCGGTGAAACGATAGCGATCATGGGCTCGACGGGATCGGGAAAAACGACAATCATCAACCTGATCCCCCGCTTCTACGACGTATCCGCAGGACGTGTGCTGGTAGACGGCGTGGATGTCCGCCAGCTTGAGCTCGATGAGCTCCGCGACAATATCGGCATGGCAACCCAGGATGTACTCTTGTTCTCCGATACCATCGACGGGAACATCGCCTATGGCGACCCCGATCTTCCGGAGGAAGAGGCCATGTCCTATGCCGGGCTCGCAGCTGCCCACGATTTCATCTCCAAAATGCCCGAAGGGTATGACACCGTTGTCGGGGAACGTGGGGTTGGACTGTCCGGAGGGCAAAAGCAGCGTATTGCGCTGGCGCGGGCCTTGGCGGTCCACCGTCCTATTCTGATTCTGGACGATACGACTTCTGCCGTTGACCTTGAGACGGAGGAACACATTCAGAAAAGTCTGCGCGAGCTGGATTATCCCTGCACGAAGATCATTATCGCGCAGCGGGTGTCTACTACCTCGCAGGCTGACCGCATTCTCATTCTGGATGGCGGACGCCTGATTGAAGAGGGTACCCACGCCGAACTGCTGGCGAAACGGGGCTACTACTACGATGTGTTTATGCTGCAGAACGAGGGTATTGGAAGGCTGGTGACCGCTAATGGCAAGGAATAAATTCGACGTCGATGAGAATCTGGAATCGCCGTTTAATATCAAACACTTCCGTCGTGCAATGGTGTATATCAAACGGAAGAAAAAGCCCATGATCTTTGCGTTTGTGCTCAGCGCGATTTCAGCGGCCATTTCACTGTCCGCTCCACTGATCATGCAGCATGTCGTCGACGTGACCATTCCCGCCAAAGCCAAACTTCCGCTGCTGGGCTGGTCCGCGCTGATGCTTGTGACTATCGTGGTCAGTGTTATTCTGGCTACCTATCGCTCACGCATCATGACAAGCGTCGGACAGGACATTATTTTTGACATCCGCACGGATTTGTTTAAGCATCTGCAGGATTTGCCTTTCAAATATTATGATGACCGGCCGCAGGGCAAAATCCTGATCCGGGTCGTGAATTACGTCAATTCGGTTTCGGATGTGCTGTCCAACGGTATTATCAACTTTGTTCTGGAAATCGTGAATCTGGTCTTTATCGCCGCATTCATGTTCGCCGTCGATGTACGGCTCTCGTTCGTTATTCTGGCAGGACTGCCCGTATTCTTCGGCATCATGCTGCTGATCAAAACCCGGCAGCGCCGGGCATGGCAGGCGGTGTCCAACAAAAGCTCCAATCTGAACGCCTACCTGCAGGAAAGCATCAGCGGCATCGGCGTCACACAAATGTTCAACCGGGAACAGCGCAATGAGGGGATTTTTACGCGTCTGGCCGGCAATTTCCGCAAGGAATGGATAACAGCAGTGCGTTTCAACATGCTGATCCCGTTTAGCGTTGACAACCTGAGCACCATCGTTACAACGATGATCTTCCTGGTGGGTCTCCTGACACTGGACCCTGTAAATGTCACCTTTGGTGTGATTCTTGCCATGAGCAGCTATGCAGCCCGCTTCTGGCAGCCGATTCTGAATCTTTCGAACCTGTACAATAACTTTATCAATGCCGTCGCCTACCTGGAGCGTATCTTCGAAACGCTGGATGAGCCGGTTACCGTCAGCGATATTCCGGATGCGAAGGCACTGCCGCCTGTACAGGGCCATGTCACCTTCGACAACGTAACCTTCGCCTATGATCCGGGGCTTAACATTCTGGAGAATATCTCCTTCGATGTACTGGCAGGACAAAGCATCGCCCTGGTGGGACCGACAGGCGCAGGCAAAACAACGGTCGTCAATCTGATCTCCCGCTTCTACAATCTTACTGGCGGCAGGATTCTTATGGACGGACAGGATATCTCGCAGGTTACGCTGAAATCCCTTCGCGGCCAGATGGGGATCATGCTGCAGGACAGCTTCATTTTCTCCGGGACCATCCTGGATAATATCCGTTACGGCAAACTCGATGCTACCGAGGAAGAAGTGATCGCTGCGGCCAAGACCGTTTGTGCCGACGAATTCATCCGTGAGTTTGATCAGGGTTACCTGACAGAGGTTAATGAACGTGGCTCCAAGCTCTCGCAAGGACAGCGGCAGCTCATTTCGTTCGCCAGAACGCTGCTGGCTGATCCGCGCATTCTGATCCTGGATGAAGCGACTTCTTCCATCGACGCGAAAACTGAACGTCTGCTCCAGAAGGGCCTCAATGAGCTGCTCAAGGGACGCACCTCGTTCATTATCGCGCATCGCCTGTCCACCGTAAAAAACTGCGACCGCATTATGTATGTCGCAAACAAAGGTATCGCGGAAAGCGGGTCGCATGACGAGCTTATAGCACGCAAGGGCCACTATTACCGGCTTTATACGGCACAGAAGATGGAAGCATAGCCACTAAATCAAACTTAGACATTATTCTATAGCTGTCAAATCCCTTTCAGGAATCTGGAAGGGATTTTTTTATGGATATAGAATGTTCCTCTCACCTAAACGCGGAGTTTGACACAGCTGAATTCTAAAACTGATTTCGCATCTTAACACTGTAAAGATTATATGCTACAATCTTTACAGCGCTAAGATTAAGGGAAGGATGCATCCAGCACATGAAAGACAAACCCTATCACCACGGCAATCTGCGAAATCAGCTTATAGAAGCCGGCATCACACTTATTAATGAAGATGGTTTGAAGAGCTTTTCCTTGCGCAAGGTCGCAGCGAAATGCAGTGTCAGCCATACCGCACCGTACAGCCATTTTAAGAATATTGACGAATTGATCTACGCTATGGGCGAGCATGTCACTGCGCAATTCACGGACACACTGCGTACATCCATTCACGGAAAGGAGGGCACTCAGGAGGCGATTTCCTTGCTGGGGCAGGCCTACATTGACTTTTTCGTTGACCATCCGCAGTATTTTCAATTTCTTTTCTACCATTCGGACATCACCATTGACCTGGACCATTATAATTCGGATAATTATCCGCCGTTTGCTCTATTCCGCACAACAGCCTATCAGTTGTTTGAGAGCTTTGGCCTGCCGGAAGAAGAATATGCGAAGCAGCTGGTTGCCCTATGGTCAATGGTGCACGGAATGGCCTCACTGCTCACCAATAACGGGGTCCGGTATTCCGGAGATTGGCGGGATATCTTTACGCTCAAACCTGTATTTTAGGAGGATAACCCATGAAAATGATTATTCACGACTTGAATCCGCAACAATTTGCGGCATTGGTTGAAGACAACACCCCCGACGTAACTGTAATCTCCGACAATGGTACTATCCGTCATTGTATCGGCTGCTTCGGGTGCTGGGTCCGGACGCCTGGAGTCTGTGTTCTGAAGGACGGCTATAACAACATGGGGGAGCTTCTCTCGAAATGCGATGAACTGATGATTATCAGTAAATGTGAATATGGAAGCTACAGCCCTTTCATCCTCAATGTGTTGAACCGGAGCATTTCCTACGTGCTTCCTTATTTTGTAACCAAGAATGGTGAAACCCATCACCGCAACCGTTATGACCATGAATTTGCCCTGACCGTACATTTTTACGGTGAAGACATCACGGAAGCCGAGAAAGGAACAGCACAAAAGCTGGTCGCAGCAAATAGCTTAAATTTGTATTCCTCAGGGAATTTAGTCTATTTTCATAACGGCCTGCAAGCCGTCAAGGAGGTACTGGCATGAACATTGCAATGATCAACGGAAGCCCCAAGCTGCGAAAAAGCAATTCAGACCTCCTGCTGAAGACACTGGAACCGCTCATAAGCACCGGGCATGAAATCACCCATTATAACATTAACAAAAAACCGCTGACCCCCGGGCAATACAGCGAACTATGCGGCATGGATATATTGATTATTGCCTTCCCGCTTTATGTGGATGGAGTCCCGTCCCATCTATTCAGAATGCTTGTTACCCTTGAGGAATACATGAAAACGCGGCGTGAGAAGGATATTTACGTTTATACCCTGATGAACAATGGTTTTTTTGAAGGGAAGCAGAATCACATTGCCCTTGAGATCATTCAGAACTGGTGCATCCGTTCCGGTCTAATTTTCGGGCAGGGTCTCGGTCAAGGCGCCGGTGAAATGATGGACTTTATCGAGAAGGTTCCCCTTGGAACGGGCCCGCTTAAGAATCTGGGCAAAGCAATGGAAAGCCTGGCTCATAATGTACAATCGCAAAGTAAAGATGAATCTATGCTCTTCAGTCCAAATTTCCCGCGCTTCGCCTGGAAATTTGCCGCGACCCACTCTTTCTGGAACGCCACCGCCAAGAAGAACGGCCTGAAGAAGAAGGACATCCGAAGAACCCTATAGCTTGCCTTGGGATTACGCATGAGACTTCAGCGGCCTCCCGCAGCGGACAGTACAAGGCAGGGAGTGCTCACCGTCTCCCGCCTTGCCCGCCGTCCGTCCCTTGACTGCCGCTTCTTCCCGGACCCCCACCATTTATCCCCTGGCCGCCCCCACCCCGGTCCGTGCCGCCGTTCACTCCCGGGAACCCGTTCATTCTTGAGCCGGAGTCCGTTTTTGTGATTTTTTGAGCGGTTATGGCCTCGCATGAGGTGAGCACCAGTGAACAACCCAGCACTGCTGCAAGTAAGAAGATTGAGTATCTCTTGGTTCGCAACTTCAATCACCTCTTTCTGTTCAACATATAATCATATACGTCTTTGAATCCCATGTACGACAGCACGATCAATAGCGGATACACCGGATAGATATAACGGGACTTTATTTCCCACAGCAGATAGAATGCGATAAAACCCAGAACCACCAGAATTAAAGAGGTTTCCTCAAACCTTTTAGCCCTTATGCCGCCAAACAATCGAATGAGAATAAAGCCATACATCAGGAAATTCTGGACATACAGCACCCAGAGCAGACCGCTTCTATACTTCGAATCTCCTTTAAACAAATCCGTGGCAAAGGTAGTATAACTATAGCGGTCCATCACAAATCCGGCTCTCCCTCCGCTTCTGGACGATCCGTCATTTCCAATGCCGTATCTCTCCATCTGGTACGTCCCTTCTGTCCAGGTCCACACCAGCTTTCTATAATACATTTCGGCGAGTTCACCCAGACTGGCCTCAGAGAGCTTATCGCCGATGGATGCCTTGAACAGCTCTACGCTGTCAACTTTATTATAGTTTGCCTCTCTCTGGTATATATTGTAGCTCTGCTGATTGTCCCAGAACCCAAGGGTCTCCAGATTGATGCCCATATTCAGCCACATGTAGACGGGAGCGGAATTCTTGTTCACCGGCTCATCTACGACATGCGTTGCCTGCAGTACAGCATTCTGGGTCCAGCCGGGTACATTGAACAGCAATACTGTTATGCCTATAGAAGCTAAGGCCTTCTTAAGCCCAAGGGTCCGGATTCTGAAGAGCAGGCAGATCAGGACTGCAATCAGAAAGATCATCCCGGTGCTTCTGAAATAGTTGCCGATAGCCAGCAGAATGGCAGCCAGCAGGATATCCTTCATGGACATTCTTTGGAGGAACCTGACGGCAAAATATAAAGCGCTGGTCAGTAAAGCTGTAGCAATCACATCGTTATATATAAAATTGCTCATGAACAAGGAAGGAATATAGGTTGCAGCAATTATCAAAACCCCATAATCATTTTCTTTCGACCGGGCATTAAGCTCTTTATACAGCAAATAGACCATTAACGTTGTAACGAGCGAGAACAGGATGTTGAATATTTTGATCACCAGATAATTATCCGGAAATAAGAACAGTAATGTTTTCAGGTACAGGACCATGGAGAAATTAAACGGAAACATATACAGATATCCCCCCGTTTGAAAAGAGGAATAATCCTGCTCATACAGCATATCCATCGCCAGCGACAGCACCGTTTGCGAATCATCCGTCGGCATCCGGGGGAACAGGAAAATGATCACGAGCTGGATCGCAAACGAAAACAGCAGCACAGCCGGAATTACGATTTTCCTGCTGTACCGGTTAAGCTTTAAGCACATTCTGTACAGCACAAAGCTTACAGCCAGAACGGCCGCAGCCGCCAGGATAAACAGAACCCATTGTTGTTTCTCCAGAACCGTGGTATCACCGTACACAGAGTAGGTATACTTTGCCCGGATAAAAAAGGAGGATGCGATAAAAAGTCCTATACAGAAAGCAAGCAGGATATACAGTATTCTTTGAGTTCCCCTTACCATGGAAAACCTCCTATGCGTAATAGTTCAACGCTTTATATTCTCTTGCCCCGATTCATAGACGTATTATAAACACCCAACCTGAATATTCAATGAAAATCGGAAGGGTCGAAGTCCCCCGCCTAACAGAGCCCTATTGTGCCTTGTATCCAAAAAAAAGACGCTGCGGGGAGCAATTCCCCGAGCGCCTTCCAGCGTTCATGTAGTTCAGCTGTTGCACGGCGAACGCTCCAGTTCAATAATCATCCCTAGGCGTTCACCCTCGATCCGCGCGTCCAGCTTGCCCCCATGCAGCCTTATGATCTCGGCAGCAATGGACAGGCCCAACCCCGCACCTTCGCCGGCCCGCGACGAATCCCGCTTGTAGAATCGTTCAAACAACCGCTGCAGCTCCCCGCTGTCCATCGCTTGAGCCGGTGTGCTCCACAATTCCAGCCGTAACGGAATTGGACGGCGGCTCTCTGCCACCGGTTCCCGGAGGCGGATGACAAGCTCCGTATCTGCGCGGCTGTATTTGAAGGCGTTGGACAACAGATTTTCCAGCACCCGGACGAAAAGGTCAGCATCCACCTCCACATAAACCGACTGATCCGGCAGCAGCAGAACCGTCTCAATATGCGTGTCCCTGCTTTGGGGATGGTACCCCTCCACAACCTGGCGCAGCAGCTCCTGCATATTCACCCTGCTCTTATTTATTACCGGCAGTTTCCATTTCAGCTTCGAAATTTCAAAAAACTCATCAATCAGCTTCTTTAAGTACCCGGTCCGCTCCTCCAGAACCTCGACATACCGCTCCCTTTCCTGCTCACTGCCATACGATTTCTCTTTAAGCAAACTGAGAAACCCCATGATGGAAGTTAACGGCGTGCGCAGGTCATGGGAAATATTGAGCAAAAAATCCTTCTCCTTGCTCCGGCTTGCCACGATTTGCTCGGCCATATCATTCAGTGCTGCAGCCATCGTGGTAAGCTCATTGTTGTATTTTAACGGGATACGAGCCTGAAAATCAGTCGCATACAGCGTATGCGTGCCCCGTTCGAGAGTGCGCATATACCGGATTCTCCCCCGGACACCCAGATAAAAAAGCAGCAAAAACACAATAACACCCAGCAAAGATACAGGACTCTCGGTATAAGTAATCGTGCTTGCAGCCACCAGATAGAGCCCGTTTCCGAGCTTCCGCGTTTCCTGTAATTTCGTGCCGGAGCCGTTGTTATAGCTGATGCTGATGCCTTCCTTTGGTGAAAAGAAAACGATATTGTAGACCTGCTCCTCCTCGGGATTGCCGATCACGAAACCTCCAGCCTCCGGCGCAGGGGAATAATCTGCGGTAGACAGCAACGCCTTTCCCCCCGGCAATGTCTCCCCGGAGCGGACAATGACAACATGCGAATTGGCTTGAAGCAGCTCCCCCTGCCCGTTTACCACAGACACGACTACTTCCTCTGCAGCCCTAAAGCTTTTATTGTAGTCCAAGGGAAACTTGACCCGCAGCTCCTGCTCCAGCCGATGGGGAATAGCCGCCTCGCCTGCCCGGGCCTCCAGCCAAGCCGCCAGCGGATTGCCAACCTTCTCCCTGTAGCTCATCATCCGCTCCGCATCGGTCTGAGCCGGATAAAATAATGCCGAGCCTTTCAGAAAATGGGCTGTCAACGAAACTGCGACCAGCGTGGCTGCCAGTGACAGAATAAAAATCAGGACCAGTTCTCCGACTAGCCCTGTTTTAAGCTTCTTTGTCCACTTTATAACCAACACCCCAGACCGTTCTGATGTACTTGGAATTTTTGACGGTATCCCCCAGCTTGTCCCGCAGATTGCGGATATGGGTAAGCACGGTGTTGTCGCTCTCCAGATAGGTATCCTCCCAGACCAGCTCATAAATATCGCGTGAGGTAAACACCCGGCCCTTGTTCCTGGCCAGCAGCAGCAATATCCCATATTCTTTTGGCGTCATGTTGATTTCCACGCCATTTTTGGACACCGCATGCTCCTCCGGCAACAGAGTGAGATCCTTAATCTGCAGTTCCCCCGGGGCTACAGCCGTCTCTTCCGCAGCCGCCGGCCTGCGCTTTAAAATCGCCGAGATTCGCAAGGAAAGCTCCGTCAAATCAAAAGGTTTCGTCACATAATCATCGCAGCCGGCAATGAATCCCCTGATCTTATCCTCCTGCTGATCCTTGGCGGTCAGGAAAATTACCGGAACCTCCGAGATTTCCCTAATCCGGCCAATCAGGTCAAAACCATTCATGACCGGCATCATAATATCTAGTAAAATGAGCTGAAAGACCTCGTTCCGAATGTATTCCAGCGCCTTTTCCCCATCATAACAGGACAAAATGCAGTACCCTTCCCGTTCCAAAAATATTGATAAAAATTCCACAATCGTCCGGTCATCATCCACAATTAAAATCCGGGCGCCCATTTCGGCCAGCCGCCTTTCGTTCCCTGTCTCCTCTAAGCAATAAGCAGCAGCTTCATCAGATACATGTAAAAGATTCCGCTCGTTCCGGCCAGTCCCATTCCCAGTATGACCGTTGCGTCAAGGAGATGCAGTTTTTTGCTTCGCCCATATTTTACCGCAAATCCAGCCGAACACGCTATGCCTGCTGCGATCCCCGCTGCAAGGAGGTTGGCTGCCAGCAGCCAGTGGCCCTGTACCGCACGGCTTTCAGAGAAAACGCCCAGCATCGTAACTACCGCCGCACCAAGAATAAGCGGAGCTATAAGATAGGCAGGAAGCCTGTGCCGCAGGCACATCCGCTGGGGTCCCGATTTTTCGCGTCTGCAAATGGCAATCATTCCCGCTATAAGACCCAGCAATGCGCCAGCCAGCGCTACTTTCCAAGCCAATCCTCCCGCCCCTGCTTCCCAGGGATTCAGCTTAACAAACGCCTGGAAGGGCACTGTCGTATCCAGCACGACATATTTGCTCCCGCCTTCCCCTTCTTTAAGCACAAGATATTTATTGGCCTTTTTATTGTAAAAAATCTGCTTGCCAATCTGCGTGTATTGCCCGTTCAGCTCCTCACCCGCCGATTTCAGGGTAACCTCCCCTTGCTCACTGACGGCCACTTTTGGTGTAACCATCTGGTAACGCAGCTTGGAAACCCCCGGGCCCAGTCCCTCACTAATCACCATGGCGTATGTGCCCGCGTAGGCTTGAATACTTGCAGCGGGCTCTGTCGCCTCCCCGGTCGATTCGGCCAGCGGCTGATCCAGACTTACTCCGAAGAAGGAGTAGAACTGTTCCTCAAAGGCATCCCGGAAGGTCCCGTCGTCTCCTTCGTATTGGGAGTTACAGCCAACGAAAAACCCGAGTCCCTTGGACGGCATGATCGATATCAGACTGGAAAAAGCCTCAGTATCTCCGGGGTGAACCAGAATGGCAGGATTTTTGTAGTTTTGAAAAAAGCCATAGGCATAACCGGGCATTAGGGGATGCGTGGAATATTGCTGCGAGTACATCTGCTTGGCGGTATCTTGTTGTAAAATCGAGCTTTCCCCTTGGCCCCGACCCTGCAGATGGGCCAATACAAACTTGCTCATGTCGTCAGCGGTTGACCAGATGGAGCCGGCGGGGTAGGTCAAAACCTCCCCCTGCTTCATTTTTACAAACCCCTTATCATAAGAATATCCCTGGGCCAATTGCTGGTTCAAACGCTCCGGCGTAAGATAGGTCAAGCTGTTGTCCATATGCAGAGGAGCAAAAATATGCTGGCGGATATAATCATCGTAGGACAGGCCGCTTGCTCTTTCCACAATATATCCGGCGAGGGTGAAGCCTTCATTGCTATACTGCACCGCATCTCCCGGCGCCCTCACCAGCGGCGGCAGCAGCTTTTGCAGAGTCTGCTCCAGCGGAACCCGCTGCTCCGGCACCGTGTTCGACCAAGCCCCTTCGCGCTGTTCGGCATTGGCGAATCCCCCGGTATTGGACAGCAAATGTTTCATGGTTAGCGGAGTTTTGTACGAGTTGGCCACTTGCAGGGAATCCGGCAAATACTGGTTCACATCCGCCGCCAAGTCCAGCTTCCCCTGCTCCGCCAGCTGCATGGCTGCTGTAGCCGTAAAAACCTTGGAGACCGAAGCGATGCTGAAGCGGGTCTTGAGCGGATCTACCGGCACCTTGGCCTCCACATCCGCATAGCCGTAGCCCTTCTCCAGCCAGACAGCGCCATCCTTGACCACCGCCAAAGTTACGCCTGGCACATGGTACTTGTCCATTGCTGTCTTCATAAATTCATCGGTCTGCTGTTCATACCGCTCCCGTTCCCCGGAAGCGGCTGCTTCCTCATGCTGCTCCGGCGCGGTGGCCGCTGCAGACGATAGCGACTGCGCCTCCTTCGGCTGCACCTTCACCGCTTGTGCCTGCGCAGACTCCGGCTGCATCGCCACTGGTTGCGCCAAAATCGCCGCCACCAGCCCTATTTTGATCCATAACCCTGTTCTCATGCTCCCACTCCTGTCTCTATTAACACCCTATAGGACCATGGTACAACGGCAATATGGAGAAAAAAGCGGTATAAATCTAAAGAAAAAATAAAGCCGCGCACAATGCGCAATCCGGCGGATAACTACGATATCCAAATAGGCCATGAACTCTACTGACGTAGAAATTCATGGCCTTATCCGTTTACTATTATCAGAATTAATCAATTGCTGTCCAAATGTCTAACGCAAGGGAGCGAATCGCAAGGTTCGTGTGATTTCTATATAATCTTAAAAGCCGGGCACACTCCGGACTCCATAATAAAACATTTCCTGCAACCTCAAGCAAAGAAAGTCCAATAAACTGAGATTCATAACTATCTTCCGACCCTATAACATCTACAATTTCTAATAGGGTTTCTGGATTCCAGTAGCCTTTGCTGTCTTTTAAATTTTGCGCAACCTGCTTATAGGCATCGCCTAAACGATGTGGCTGATTTGAAATGCAATGAACTATTTTAGTTAGGTAAGCAACGGATTCCTGAACATTATTCCAGTCTATTGAGGCTACATACAATTTCATTACAACCTG
Source organism: Paenibacillus sp. FSL L8-0340 (assembly GCF_038593145.1). NCBI lineage: Bacteria > Bacillati > Bacillota > Bacilli > Caryophanales > Paenibacillaceae > Paenibacillus > Paenibacillus sp. FSL L8-0340. The sequence continues at coordinate 852,107 of NZ_CP151967.1, read as the reverse complement.
CTTTAAGGTCTCATCCGCTGCCAGACAGTCAATAATACCCATATACAGAGGCACAAGGTTTACGCGAGTGTTCTTTGGCAAAGAGGTCAGTTGGTCAGCAAATTTCAACAGACGTTGCCTGTGAGGCAAATCTCTTTTGGCATTAGCATTCCAATCATCTCTTATTTCTACACTGGCCAAATCCTTAAACACACCAATTACCCTCTCATTGACCTTGCCATCACGGCTTGTTTCTGTCAGCGTGTTCATTGCAATATTCCATCTGGCGTTATCTTCTAAATCCAGAATAACCTTTGCAGCGGCAGCCGCAATGATTTCTTCATGTCCATTTGTCCAACGGACCATACTATTCAAGGCATATCTTCCAACATCCGGATCTGCATGACCGGCTATTCTAATGATTAATTCTAAATACCGGGATCTATAATTTACCGGAAGTTCATTGGGCTGTTGCAATAGTACACTTTTCGCAATATCACTTTGTGATGAAATGGCCATTTTGCTTAAAATCTTCCATCCGCATTCATCATCTAAAAGCTGTCTCGCAGCATGCCCTATGGCAATGATTACGTCCTTATGCGCATTAGGCTTTTCAAACTCGTTCATCAATAGCGGAATGCTGTCACTGCTTCTATAAGCACCCAGTAACCGGATGGCCTCTTTTCTGACAGTGATTTTAAGCTTGTCCCGGTTTAACAGTTCTTTAAGTATTGAAGTCAATACAGCCGGATTCACTCTACGAATGCATCTGGGTATCGAGTACATGGCTACACGGGCTCTGTCTCCATCTAAATTCTCGAGCAGAACGGGAAGTGCCTTTTCAGGTTCTTCCAAAAATGAAAGTGCATAAACTGCAGCTTCTACTACAGCTACTTCCTTATCTTTTAAATACCCTACCAGCTTATCCGGACTGACATCAGGCATTCTTGCCATTAGCTTTATAGCTGTTGAACGTTCATAAAAACTGCGTTTGGCATCTGACGCAATGCTTTCTATTGAGGTTCTAAAAGATTGTTGCTGACGCGGCAACCACCTATGGAACCCATCCGCAGCCGGCACAACATAAATGGTTTTCCCCGTTAAGAACCTGCCTTTAATAACCTCACCCGATATAAATGGATCCAGCCATTCTTGACGTTTCCGATGCAGATGCAGGAACACTTCGTTTACGGTAATAAACGATTTATCCAGGGTTAATAATTCTCTGACTCTCTCATCCCGTGTTTTAGGAGGGGCAAGCCAATGTCTTGCCGCCCGTACTGCGATAGAAGCTGTTTTCTCCTGTACCGCATCGCTTAGTAAATTTTGAAGCTTAGAGATGCCAAAGCCTCTTTTGCCAAAGGAGTCCGCCAGGCTGATCACCAAATTGTAGTCTTCTCTTCGATTTGCCGCCACAGCTAACGGATAAACCACTTCAAATATTCGCTCTTCTATACCCCGAGGTATATTTTCCTGGAAGGATGGAAGTGTAAGCTGTCCGCTCTGCTTGGCTAACTTTACGATCGTGCTTAAAGCGAACTTAAAGATCTCACTTCCGGGATTTACTGCATTAAACCGCATAATCACAAATGCTAATTCCTGAGTGGCAAACCTTGTAGCATAGGAAGTATCTCTAGCCTCAATAACACTATCAACGAGTAAAGTAAGCTCCTTTACATTCTCATCCGTAAACATAGATGCCGGACTGTTTGCAAGCTCTCTAATCACTGCAGATCGTACAGGATCCTGATCATTTTTGATGCGGCCTAAATACACCAAAGTCTCATTCATACCTTGTCTTGATAGCGCAGTACTTTTAATCAGCTGCACAAGTGCCATTGCGCGTTCATCTGCATTAGAGGCATATGCCGCTTTTTCAAGCAGCTCTCTTGAATGATGAATAGAACGGCAAGCTGAAATCCTAATCGTTTTGTCCCGGCTATCATAGATTTCACGCAGACCAAGCATTCGGGTTGCTTCCTTGTCGCGTAATGTATGCGGTAACTGATACAGTAATGTCTCTGGAAAAATGCGCTCTTTACGTTTGTCCTCTTCATAGACCGACTCAAAAATCGCTTTACGCTTTGAAGGAGCCATACACTCAAGCAATTTCGCTATATGTATGGGGGTATCTGCAAGCAGCTTGGCTAATTCAATCCATTGATCTATGGAAAAATATTTCCCCCTTCTTAAAACGCCATCCGGCACACCATGAGAGAGCAGGTCACTTCGCGACTCCTTCCGGGTTAGCAGCTTATACACTGCTTCAGGATAGATTCGGACTAATGTACCCAGATGTTTTTTAAGTACAGGATGGATGATACCCAGGGGTCCATGATTCATGGCACATTCGAGAATGAAATCCGGCTTTACCTTGCATAAAGCTTCGATAGCTGATGAAAATCTCCACCACACATATCCCTTTTCCCTAAGGGGGGTGCCTTCTAACGTTGTTTTAAAATACTCCGCAACGGCATCAAGATGACGGCTAGCGAATTTCTTCCAGTTGATAATGATATATCCAAGCTCTTCAAGCCATTTACTGACCGTTTCCTTAGAACATGCTGGCAGCAGAATAGAGGCCTCCTCCGCCCCCCATCGGGCATACACAACAGGCAGTAACCTCTCCGCTAATTCTTGACGATGGATAAATGAAATACTGCGCAGTACTTTGCGGCGGCAATCATGGGACAGCTCCGGGAGTTCACGTTCAATATCAATATCTGAAGCCACTTTGGCCAAAAGACCGGCTGCCTGATTTCTAATAGTAGCCATAGGATGCTTTAACGCAGACACAATAATCTTTGCATCCTGTGTGGCAATAGCCCCCATTAAAGCTAGCTGTGTCTCATAGACACCGCCTTTCAGTAATGAAGCGAGCAATTTTGAATATTGGGTGGATCCATGATTTTCACGGCCTAGTGTGACAATTTTATGGATCCTGTCTGAATAACCTAGTGAGTCTAATTCTTTAAGCAAACCTTTTTTATCCATTGGATCTTTTCTGAAAATCATAAGTCCCCTCCTTCACCTGTTCTTGTTCCATCCAAACTTTATTCTATATATATCAATCCATACCCTTTAAAAAAATCTCATACCATGCTTTCTTTTACATCGGCAAAAATCCATTAGATTATTATCTATAACGTATCCTTTTATTGACAATATGTAACTAGGTGGTTACAATGACAATGTAACTGGTTGATTACATATAGGAAGGAGTCCATTACATTGGTTACTAATCGTATTAAAGTTTTGAGAGCTGAACGAGACTGGACACAGGCTGATTTGGCAGAACATGTCGGGATTTCACGACAAGCAGTTATATCCATTGAAAAATATAAATATACACCTTCGTTGGAGTTGGCTTTCAAAATTGCCAAAGCATTTAATGTATCTATCAATGAAGTATTTGTACTTGAGGAGGATGAAAAATTATGATTTATCAATTCGTAATGTTAGTGGTGTTGGTCGTATTAGGTATATGCACTATTGCCCTTCCATGCTTCCAAGCTGTAAAAATGAAAGAATATAGAAATGATGAACGTTGGCAATTGGTTCAGAATAAGGCGAACCACGTGGCAATGCACTACTATAGTGCACTTGGCTTTGCAATTTGCATTGGAGTTTTTATAACAACAATCTTCGATATTCAATTTAGTATTGGTCTTGATAGAGTGTTGCTATATTCGTTAATTGCAATTTTTATGCGAAATGCAATTGAATTATTTTCCTTACGCCACTTTGATAAAGTTTTATAAGCTTTACAAAGACAGTTAATACGAAACCTTATTCGCAGACAAACTCCTTTGTTCCTAATGGAACTCAGGAGTTTGTCTTGTTCAAAAAGCTAGGCCCTGCGCATAAGCGAACGGCGTCCCGCCCAGATGTAAACAGCAGAGGTTACAGCCACAATGAGAATGAAGGGGATCACATCCAGCCGGGGCGACAAAGCCGTCCCCCTTGGATACATCGCGTAGTAGGCCGTTGTAGAAGGAAACCAGGCACCGATCGAGGCATGAAGCCCGGTAAGCACAATGTTGGCTATCACGATCGAAGCCGATAAAATCAATGAGGAAACAAACGACTTCAAGCGCATGGACACCCATAACTGCAGCGCCGCAAACGGCAGTATGGCCAGCCATCCCCCAACCGTACCGATGATCAATTCGGTAAAATCCAAATCGTCCCCCAATTGAAGCAGTACTCCCGCGAGCAGATATGATCCGGCAAAAAGCAGTTGAATCAACCCCATCAGCAGCATCAGCGTTCCCAATTTGGCATAATAGACACGGTAACGGGGAATGGGCAGACAAAACAGTTGTTTCCAGCCCCCGTTTGTATGCTCATAACGGCAGATAAAAGAAGCTAGTACCCCGGCATAAAGCGGATAAAAAAACAAACCGTGAAAGCTGGCCATATGCAGATAAAAGGTTTTCCATCCGCGCTCAAAAAAACCTACAAAATTCTCCGAATTTAAACTGTTCATTCCGAGCATCACAGTTCCCAGCGCACCGAGGAGGAACAGGATGAAGATGACGGAATACTGCAGCTTCATTCGTTCGGCTTTCATCAAATTTTCCATAATCACACCCCTGTTAATTAAAATTGTTTGTTTTTAAAATGCAAGGTCCCGGCGGCTAGCAGCACCGTTCCCAGGCCTGCACTGATGCCAATCCACCTCTCGGGATGTGCCATGAACGGACTGGACATCGTCGGATAGGCCCATGGCCACAGCCAGGTCCACAATGCTGCTCCGCTGTCCCGCGCTATGAATAGGCCAGAAACAGCGCCCAGGAAGCCGATGGACATCGGAATGGCCGGGTTCGAGAATTGGATAGACAGCCACATCTGCAGCCCCAGCACCGCAGTTGATGCGAGAAAGCTGTACATAATTTGCTTGATTAGAAGCTGGAACGGCAGCGGTTCGGAAGTGTAGCAAATCCAGAGCAGGATCAGGCCGGCAATAATCAGCAAGGCCGTACACAACAGCAGAAAAAGAACCCACAGCGCCTTGGCCCAATAAAGAACAGAGCGGGAAACGGGCAGGGTCAGCAGTTGCTTCCAACTATTGGATTCGTGTTCCAAACCGGCAATCATACCCGTGAGTAACGCGGTGTTTAGCAGCAATACGAAACCTAGAAACAAATACATCACATTAAATACGCTGTATACCCCTGCCGGGCCTTTGAAATAGAGATACCATTCCAGCGACATAAATGCGATGAACAGCCCGGCGCTGATAACCGGCAGCCAGCGGGCCGCAGGTTTGAGCCTCATGCCTTCGGCCCGCAGGGCCCGCCACATCATAAGCTTACTCCTTTTCCGGTCAACTCCATGAACAGCTCTTCCAGCGATTTGCTGCTTTCCCGTACATTCATAATCCCGTAAGGGCCCAGCAGTTTGAACAATTCTGCCTGCGACATACTGACATTCTCTGCTGAAATTGACAGCATATTGCCTTCCCGCTCCACGGCGAATCCTTGCAGCATTAGCGTGCGAAGCGCTTCCTCCGGCCGCTCCACTGCAAATCCCATGACTTTGCCCCTGCGCCGCTCCAGCATTTCTAGTGCTCCCTGATAGACGAGTTTGCCGCTGCTGATTATTCCGATCTCATCTGCAATCGTATCCACCTCGCTCAGCAGATGGCTGGACAGCATGATCGTCATTCCCTGATCATGGGCCAGTGACAGCATCAGATGCCGTATTTCTTGGATACCGGCCGGGTCCAGGCCGTTGGTCGGCTCATCCAGGATCAGCAGCTGCGGATCCCGCAGCAAGGCTGCTGCTATGCCGAGCCGCTGCTTCATACCAAGGGAATATCCGCTCACTTTACGGTTTGCACTGGACGTCAACCGCACAATTTCCAGCACCTCACCGATGCGCCGGTCGGGCAGCTTCAGCAGTGTGCTTAGTATTTTCAAATTTTTGTACCCGGTCAAATGCCCGTAATAGGATGGGTTCTCTACTAATGAGCCTACCTTGCGCAAAATGTCCTGACTGTTGCCCGGCATCTCTTGTCCAAAAATACGGATCGTCCCGCTATCGGCCCAGAGCAAACCCAGCAGCATTTTGATCGTTGTAGTTTTCCCTGCACCGTTTGGCCCTAGAAAACCGTATATTTTCCCCTCGGGAACCTCCAGGTTTACCTCATTCACCGACACCTGCTCGCCGAAGCGGCGGGTCAGCCCTTTTGTCTCCACTATAAGTTGTGGCATCTCCTGTCACCTCATATCTTTGATATAGGGACAATAATAGGCGCTGGAAGTAGCAGCGGGGTAAAGAAAAGTAAAAATTAAGTAAAAAAACAGGCCAACACCACAAAAAGCGGATGTCCGGCCTGCATTCAATAAAGAAAAAAAAGTGTGATTTGCGTTCCTTGCTGCGGTTTGCTATGTACAGCCATTTTGCCGCCATGCCTTGTTACAAAACCCTTTGCCAGCGCCATGCCCAGGCCGGAGCCCGCCAATCTGGCCCGCGCCGACAACATATTGTCCTCTGTTGCGTTCAGCCGCTCTAGCACCGCCGCATCGATTCCCGTCCCATTGTCGCGAATTTCGACCGTCAGTCCGTACTGATCCCAGCGTAGCCCGGTTTCAATATGGCACCCTGCGGGATTGTGAACCACGGCATTCCACAGCAAATTGTGCAGCGCCCGCCGAATCATGCGTTGATCGATATCAAGGTATTTCTCCCCGTCCGTATTGAAGGCAAAGGTATGCTGTGCAGCAAGCGGATGATCAGCAACATCGGTAACGATCTGCCTGATAAATTCTGCCATCTCCGTAGATTCCCGCGAGAGCGGAACCTCGCTGCCGTCCAGTTGATAGAAAGCATTCATATCTTCAATAAGCTGCTCTACCTGGATCGTCTTTTGTTCCATTAAGGAGCCGAACTGGATTATTTCCGCAGTAGACCACGCATATTGATCAGCGGCTGCAATCATGGAGCTGTAACCGCGAATATAGGCCAAAGGGGTTTTCAGATCATGCCGCACGCCCGCAATCCAGCTTTTTCGTTTCTCATCCAATTCGTGTCTTTCTTTCTCTGTTTGCTGCAGTGCAAGGGTCAACGTGGACAACTGCCCGATGATTTCTTTAAAGAGAGCATAAGGCAGCTTGAGCTGATTTCCGGGAATGGGGCGGCCGCGCCAATTACTCCGCGAAGGTTCGTCATATTGACCTTGTGCCAGCCGCTTCAGCCAGGTCAGCATATAAAAAATCGATTTCGTCAGGCTCCACAGATAGAAGACAAGCGCAGCCAGGCACACGATCAGGAAACTCCAGATTTGAAACTGTATGTACTCAAGGCCCTTCAGCCATGGAACCATTTGCCGCATAAAAATAAAAAGGATAAACAGAACAAGCCAGGCGGCGATAACACCTATAACCAGGGCAAGCAAAAAAAGCAGCAGCCGGAGGCCAACACGAACGACCCCTTTCATATTTGACCAGCCGGTACAGGGTTCGGTATAAATTTGTAGCCTAATCCACGGAAGTTGACAATGTAACGGGGCTGCTTCGGGTCCTGCTCTATTTTGTTTCTGATTTTGGAAATATAAATAACAACCGTTTTCTCATCGCCCAGCTGCATTTCACCCCAGACCTGTTCATAGAGCTGGGCCGTTGTAAACAGGCGGCTCGGATGCTCGGCAAAAAACAGCAGCAGCGCAAACTCCTTAGCCGTACAGTGAAGCTGCTGGCCGCGCACCGTCAACCCTCCGGTATCCTTGCTGATTTCAAAATCAGCAAAAGTATAACAGGCAGATGGAGCCTCCTGCTGATACAGTCTTCTTCTGGCAAGCTGGGCTTTGATCCGCGCCACCACCTCCAGGGAGTTGAACGGCTTTGTAATATAATCGTCCCCGCCCATCGCAAATCCGGTCAGCTTGTCATAATCGGCAGCCCGCGAAGTCAGGAATAAGATCGGGGCGTTTGTTTTTTTGCGCAGCTCCAGACACAGCTCGAAGCCGTTACAGTCCGGGAGCATCACATCCAGTAAAATTATATCCGGTTCCCGGCTGTCCAGCAGGCTCATCGCCTCCGCCCCGGTAGAAGCGGTAAGGACGGAAGAATACCCTTCCCTGGACAGCAGCAGTTCCAGCATGCAGGCAATTCCTGCCTCATCTTCTATAATCAAAATCGCATCGTTCATCGCCATTCCCTCCATTTTCCATCCTATTATACTGCAAAATGGTAAGGGTATCTTCCGAGTGTGTCAAACCCGCCTGGGATTGGGCTCAGGCCTTCAGAGTGAAGCACCGGCCTTTCAGGCCGGTGCTTCCGGTTGTCTCCACTGGCATGGAACCCGAATGGAGAAGCTTTTTATCATTTTACATAGTCTTTTTTTAAAATACTGTATATCTCTAAATCGACGATTCCTTTACCTGCCCATAGTGTCGCTTGTCTTAATGTTCCTTCTTTGATGAAGCTATTCTTCAACAATACCTTTTTTGAAGTCTCATTTTGAGGCATCACTTCAGCCTGAATTCTGTTGACGTTGACATCCCTAAACAAAAAATCGATTAATATTTTTACCGCTTCGCTAGCAATACCTTTGCCCCAATGTGCTTCCGACAAAAAGTAGCCAATCGTCACAGCATTTACCTTTTGATTAAAGTCGACAGCTTCAATAATTCCAAGCAACCGGTCAGGGTCAGGGCTGGCAAATATCCCCCACTTAACCCTTGATCTTTTATTATAATCTCTCTCGAAATGCCCGATCATGCTTCTCACAGTATCTTTATTGTGTTTGGGTATTATGCCACAGTATTCAAATACTTTGTCATTGTTATAGATTTCAAAGACTTCGTTAAAATGATGATCTTCAATCTTCTTCAATACGAAATTATCTGACTTCAGGCTAGGAAACTGCTCATAAACTGCTTCAATGTTCATTCCATCACCGCTCCATATCTTCTTTATAATTGATAAATCTCTAAACTCCAGCTCTTTTAAGAATGAATTTTGGGCTATTAACCCTTTTACCCTCTCTATCGTATTAATCCCTTTGGGTACGCCACCATTTCTATGAAGTAATATCCACCTAAGACAAGCCAACGCCTCAAAAACTTCAAGCTCATTCTGCTGAATATCATTATCTAACAGATAAGCGGAACGAAACACATGTGCATATCGCTCTGAGATGTATATTTTTTGTAGAGTAAGTGACCACGCAAAATCATATCTGGAATCCCCTAATTGTCCGTTCGTCCAATCAATTACGGTGTATCGGTCATTTTCCTCTAGAATATTTCCTAAATGGAAATCACCATGAATGATCCGATCCAGCTTCATTTGACTGATATGCACAAGAGAAATTAATGCGCTATTTAAGTCATCATGTTCCCTTACTCCAGGAAAAAAATAATCAATGAAATCGTACTTGGGTAGATGTATATTTCCAATCTCTTCTAAATGAATTTGATGTATCCTTGATAATATATTCGCAATCTCAATCATTTTCTTTTCATTCAGTTCGTTAACCGGCATCCCGTCAAAGGTAGTCAACAGCACCTTATCTGCATTTGGATTTACCCCCCAGCCCAATGGCTTAGAGACTGATAATCCTCTTTCAAAAAGGGCATTCAATAAATGAAATTGAAAACTAACATCAGGTCTTGAGCTCTTATTCCATACTTTCAATACAAAGCTCTCATGATCTGAACTTATCTTCATGACTTCAGCTTCAAATCCATGATCCATTGCATGTATGGTCAAGGTATTCTCTTGATTTAATAATTCCTCTATTTTTTCATTTTTTTCTACCCAATCCACGATCCCTATAGGAGATCCCAATCATCATCTTCCTTCCATACGGTTATTCATATTCTCTTCTTGACCGGTATATATAAATCAACTTTGCATTTCCCTTCCACATCTTTAGCAGGATCATTCATACAGAATTCTAGGCATGGCCTATCGTCGGCATCATACTCACTATCCGGTAACCATAGACTGAATACATTTTGATAGGCGAGAACAAATTTATCGATTGTGTCGTAGAATGGATATACAGCATACATTCCACCGGGTAATGTTTTGAATTCCACATGTTTTGTATGTCCGGATCTCTCGAATCCATTTGGCAATGTGACACAAGCATCGTAGCGGCAAGCAAATTCTTCTACGAGATTTCCATCATCCAACGATATGCCGATAAAATAATGATTGTTCGGAGTAAGTCCCTGCAAGCTTGCCCAACGTCCCAACTTGTCCCATGCAACATGAGTATCCATGTAACTCCCGACATGCCTAACATATGCCACTTCATATTCAGGAAGTTCTTTGATTGTGATCACGTTTTTCCACGCCCTCTTCAGAATGTGATTTCTCCCAATCCCATTGTAAGCCTCAAACTGGGAGAACTCTTCTTGCTTATTGCTGAAGTATAATGAAATATTGCGATTCTTCTTTACGCTATTTCTAACGTCACTTGGGGTCTTGCTATAGTGCTTCTTAAAGAGAGCATTGAAGGTGGATACCGATTCGAAACCGCATTGATTCGATATTGCCAAAATAGTCTTGTTAGTTTCAGCTAAAAGAAAAACAGCCTTTTGTAGACGCTCTTGATTTACAAACGCAACTGGAGTCACACCGACTATGGATGTAAATATTCTTGCAAAATGATATTTCGAAAAATTTGAAACGCCGGCCAAGTTATCGAGAGTGAGTTTTTGATTGCTATTTTCCTTAATGTATTTAATTACGTTATCAATTCTATTAAAATAGTCATTATTCATCTATCAATTCCCCAATATCTAAGTATTTATCATTTACTAAAATCAGATTACCAAAATTATACACTATTTGCACCCATTATAAGTGCTGATACATAAGTGAGAATGAACGGGGCTATTGCAGCAAAAAGCTCAAGCACCAGGCATATAGCCGCAGGCTTGAGCTTTTTAACTGTTTTAATTCCTTCAATCAATTTCCTGTTCCTGTGCGGACTTTATTACCACCAGTTTTCGTAGCTTTTTGTATAAACACATAGGTGCACTCATTTGACAACTCATCTACAAATTCGAAATCAAACCCGGTAAAACCTTTGATATCCTCCACGCACCTGATTTGCCGTTCAGCAATGAAGCGTACCATTTCACCCCGGGCCATCTTGACCAGGGTTGCTTTTTCGATCACCTTACCACCGATGTGCTGCCCGAATACACAAGTAACCATTCGAACATCTCTGCCCAGATAAGGGGAAATGCATTTGCTGTATTCCTTAGAGGCTAAATTCAGAATGCAGCCGCTCTCCGCAAGAAGCTGATCGGCCAGTTTTCTGCCCCAAAATCCATAAATCGAACTGAAGCCCGGTCCGGCCAGCTTGGCCTGCATTTCCAGTCTGTATGGAACAACCCCGTCAAACGGCCGGAGTATCCCGTAGAACCCTGACAAGATCCGTAAATGCTGCTGAAGATACTCCAGCTCTTCCGTTTGTAGCACCCCCGGTGCCATGTATTGGTACTGAATCCCTTCGTAGGCGAAGAGAGCAGGTACCAAATTGCGGGTTAAATCCATATTCTCAATCCGCTGGGCATTCAGCGTGGTGATAGCATCATTGCATTTCCATAGGGATTTTGCTTCTTCATAGTTCAGCTTTTTTAATGTGGCCAGCAGAATTTCCGACTCGTTTATAAACTGCGGCATCTGGCGGCTAGTAAAGACATCCGTGTCCGGCTTCATCTTTTTGGCAGGCGAAATAATAATTCTCATGTTGCTCCCTTTTCTTGCCCCGTGGGGAAAATAATGTACCCTTATCCTATCACAATTCACTCTCATAGGGCCTCCCTACTATTTATTAGCGATGGCGAACCGCTGCATTGCAGCAAAAAGCTCAAGCATCGGCAGTATAACCGCAGGCTTGAGCTTTTTGAATGTTATTTATTCGCCAATAGTTGAGATAATTGTGTCATACGGAGCTAACTCCATCGTTTGTTGCCCATACTCCGTATCAATCGTAGTGCTTTGAAGTTGATCACTATTGTTAATCACAACAAGTATTTTACTTTCCGGATAATAGGCACACTCTGTAAATAAGTTATCCGTAATGTACTTCGTTTCATGCAGCTCATTGCCCGCAAAGCGAATTAGATTCAGCAGCAATCTTGTATTCGCAAAACTAAATTCAAACGAAGGAAGGTAGATCCCCTTGCCTTTACCAAAGGCATGAGTAGACAGTGTGATCTTGCCGCCCGTTTCATCCACTACCGCAGCTGACCCGTCGGTAAGATAAATGCTATTCTTAGGTGTTATGCTGGCCCCTTCAGGCACCAAGCTGTGCTCGTCCCGGGTCTCATAAGCCCATTTGCCATGAGCGACCCTGGAGCCGGTATCCTCATCCAGACCGAGAACATGTGCCATTCTGAAGTAGCTGTCATAGCCATCGACCGCCGAAGGCTGGTTAATCCCGATAAAGGTACCGCCCTCATACACCCATTGGGTCAATATATCCACACACTTGTTGTCTTTCCAGTAGTCCCCGCCGCTCCAGGCAGATCCGGCAGAGCCGGCATTGATCACTACATCACAATCCTGCAATACGCCCTGACGGATATCCTCAAAATCAATGAACTGCACGTCAACCGGCAATCCGGATAAAGCTTCATTAATATGAATCAAATCATGCATATACGTTTCATGGAAATGGCCGGACAATGTCCACGATCTTAATTTGCCCCAGCTGTGCAGAATGGCTACTCTCGTCTTTATTTGATAAGGCTTGCCTTGTTGATGCAGCTCTTTAATTTGTCTAAATTCACCCGCAATCTTTTCGATGTAATCGCAGAAATCCGGGTAAGGCTCTACCAGATGCAAATACCCGCCCAGTCCGATCCGGTCAATAGACTCCCGCAGGAGCGCGCGCCGGATGTTGATCCAGTACTTTTTGGCATCCAGCGTGGGGTCGCCGCCCTCCATAAAGGTAGGAAGTCCGCCTAGCCCGACCGGAAAAAGATACGGATGCAGCCGGATCTCATGTGTATCCACTTTTACACCTGAACACAGCCGTGCCTCATAACCCGAGAACACGCATTTAATCATCCCGTCAAAGCCAAACTCCTGAAAGCGGTCATTGTAAGGCTCTACGCCAACCCAGCTATCATCATAGAAGACATACGCCAGTTTGTCGTGCCGATGCACAATGTCAATCAATTGCTTGCCAAATCCGATTACAAAATCATTGATGAAGGCCATCCAGTCGAGCTTGCGCTGCTTAGCCGGGATGTGACTGACGCGATAGTTGCCGCCATTCACAAAATCCTCGGCCGTCAGCGAATAGCCATATCTCTTAGCGAACAGATCAAGCGCTCTTGAACTTACCGTGAAATCATATGAACCCCAGTCCGAGAACAAATGGCGGTTGCGCTCATTGCTGCCCCAGATCCAGGCGAAATTATAAAAAAGCGAAGTAAACCGGACAACCGTTGTTTCCTTATGCTGTACACACCAGTCTTCCATCCAGTCCAGCAGATATGCCTGCGTTTCCGGATAGATGGGATCAATCTGCATCAAATGCTCTTTATCCCAGTTGTTCGTCGTATGATTGTACATGGAGATCTCTTCCCAGATCCGGTAGGCCATGAAGCTGACCGTGTATTTATGCCAAGGTGCAATTCCGGTAAGGACTACATTTCCCGATTCCCGGTCATAATTCCACTGTTCTCTCGGAACTTCCTCCCCGGTCGTCCGGTCTACAACCTGCCAATACTTAAACGCCTCTTTGGAATCATTCACTCTGAATTGTTCAGCAAAAAAATCCTCCATCAGATAGATGGATACATAATCTAGTACAGCCACCTTTGGATTCGTAATTAAAAAACACTGCTGCAGCTTATCCGGATTTTGCGACGCCCACACATTATGTTCCCTAATGATACAGATTGTAGAGTAGATACCGTACCCTGCATTGATAATCTCATCGGACAATTGTGTGCCGTCACTGTCACGGATGACATCGGCTCCCCACCGTTCAGCGAGTTTCAGGGTCAGCGCCTCATAACCGGATTCTCCCGGCAGGGTAAAGGCCCCCTTAGTTAGATTGGACAACCTGGTTCCCTCCTATTTAAGCATATCTGATAGAAAAGCGAGTGCTAGACCTTGACCCCAGCCTTGAATCCATTCTTTGGGGATATTGCGATACCCTTCCCGGTCCTTCATCACCGCTGTTCCGCCCGATACACCCAGCACCCGTCCATCTTCGCTGATATTGTCCAATATGCCTTTCAGGGCCTTTTGCACATATTTGGTATGCAGCGGATTACCGTTATTGATCATAGCCGCCGCAATCCCGCAAGAGGCGGATACTTCTTCATAGGACTCTTCGTCATCCAGCACCGTCCGCCACAAACCGTTCTCCGTCTGAACAAGCTTGAGTGCCGCCAGCTGATCCCGGAGTGAACACTCCACGTCCATACACTGAGGGTACAAATACCAGTCCTTCAAAAGCGGTTTGACCTGCGACATGGTGTAGGCGCCCCAAGCATTCGCTCTACCCCAATATAATCCCGACATGTGATCCTGCTTGATGTTATTGTAGCCGTGGTACCAGAAACCGCTGCTAGGGTCCTGCAGGTATTTGATATGCCAGTAATATTGATTCAGGGCATCCTGGATCATTTCCTGATCATTTAGCTTGCTTCCTACACGGAGCAGAAAAAATGCCGCCATAAACAACGTATCCGCCCAGGCCTGTTCCGGAAAATCATTCGACACAGATACGGTATGCTGCAGCACATTGTCCCCAAACCTCAGCGCATTGCTGCGGAGATAATCCACCTTGCTCATCACAATATCCCAATATTTCTGGTTGCCAGTCTCTTCATACAAGGTGATCAGCATGTGGCCCATGGCACAGGTGTTCACTGTCCAGTCCGGCAGGCCCAGCTCGATATATTCATCTGCCCACTGGACAAGCATATCCAAATACTCTTTATTCCCTGTGGTCTGATAGGCTCTGGATACCCCATAATATGCCACCCCGCAAGGCCATTCCCACGTTAAATCCATCGCAAGTGTTTTTCTGGTGACTTTGTCGATAACGCTTAATATTTCTTTCCTGTCATAATTGATTTGAAGCATCTGTATTCCCCTCTCCTTCGCACACGCCCCCAAAGGCGCCTTTAGAGCCGTCCGTCTTATTGTAAACGCTTTATAGATTCTATTGTAAGCAGTATAATGGTATACATCTAAGCACATTCGCAGCAAAACTGCGCAATTTCAACCATTTGTTGAAGAGAGGTATAAAGATTGAACTTGTGGTTTTTCTACTTTGGGGTTGGCAGTGACTCCAGAGAATGTTTGGACTTTCGGCCGCTGTTAGGTTTGGATTTCCTGAATTTAACCGCGATTCGCGGTAGAAATCCAAACCTAAAGGCGGACGCTATCGCTCCTACAGTTCCAAAATTCCCTTCCGCCACTTTTCCCTAAGTTTATATTCATAAATTCAATCTATATAGTTGAAGTTACCTACCTCCAACCCACACAAATTCACGTTATGGAATGGGAGCAGCGAATATGCCCAGAAAAAAGAAGCCTGTCATTGAGTACCGCCATTATAGCTTGCCTATCCATTTCCCTGTCCTGCTGTTAAGCGGGGACCGCTGGAGGATTTCCGATATCAAAAGCGAACATCTCCATTTCCATAACCATTTGGAGATTGGCATTTGCTATTCAGATAGCGGCATCATGGAGATCAAAGGAGAAGACGTCCCCTTTAAAGCCGGAGATGTGACCTTCCTTCCCAGATACTTGCCCCATACCACGTACAGTTCGCCGGATACAGCGAGTCTGTGGTCCTATCTCTTTTTTTCACCAGAGGAGCTGTTTCAGCATTCCTTCAAAAGTGCCTACAGCAGCTTCGAGCCGAACCTGTGGAGAGTGCAGGGAAAGAACTGTATTTTGAACAAGGAGCAATATCCCAAAGTCTATTCCCTTGCCACATCGGTCGTGGAGGAGCTCAAGGAGCAGAAGCCTTACTACCAGGAAAGCGCTTACGGATTATTGTTGTCTCTTTATATAGAATTGCTTAGAATTCATTCCACAAATGAAGCGCTGGCCGAACAAGAAACAGAGCATAGTATGAAGGGCTATTTCGCTATTTCTCCAGCTCTGGAGTATATCACGAAAAACTATATGACCCCCATCACCATTGATTTCCTGGCGGATTCATGCCACTTAAGCACAACGCATTTCCGCAGAAAATTCCACGAAATCATGGGAACGGCACCTCTCGATTTCCTGAGCAGCACCCGAATCGAAGAGGCCTGCAAGCAGCTAAAAAGCACGGATGATTCCATTCTTTCGATCTCTGAGCAGGTCGGATTTCGTTCTATTTCCAGCTTCAACCGCTGCTTCTCCAGGCTCATGGGAGAGTCGCCCAAACAATGGCGTAAAGGGGCACAGTCCGAAGCGCAGTCAGCGAAGGCGTCGATATTGGAGTTTACGGGGTGGGTCTGAGGTAAGAGTAAGAAGATGGGGATGGGCTCGGATTCTCACTAAAGGAAAACAGAGACGCTCCGGGAGGTGATTCCTAGCGTCTTTCCGATAACATAATATTCCAAATAAAGAGGTCTCATGCTATAATCGCAGAAGCAATAGAAGGCTTGCAAGGGCGGT
Source organism: Paenibacillus sp. FSL L8-0340 (assembly GCF_038593145.1). NCBI lineage: Bacteria > Bacillati > Bacillota > Bacilli > Caryophanales > Paenibacillaceae > Paenibacillus > Paenibacillus sp. FSL L8-0340. The sequence continues at coordinate 835,512 of NZ_CP151967.1, read as the reverse complement.
CGGCTAATCTCCCGGAAGGGAGGTGAGGCAATGGAGGTTTATCAAGCGTTGTCACTGATGTTCATGTTCGGCATGTTCATTATTGCTTTGCTGAACTACCTCAAAAAGAAATAGACCGCCCTGGTCAAAGGAGACGGTCTATTTCTGCCTAAACCTGTTCCAAGCCTCCGCCCTTAAAAGCGGCTGTTGCAAACGGAGAGTCGTGTTGGTCGCACGGCTCTCTTTGCATTGTACGCTGTTTCTGAGTCGAGTATACCACAGAGATTGGCAGATGTTAACTGGAGTTAACTGACGGTAGAAGAAGCGTTCTGAGCCCTACCCATTAGAGAACGGCTAAGCAGGTTGAACCCTCGCAACCTTTCTTTAACCGGTAGATGCATTCCAACTGGATCATTCGGTAGCCTCCGGTTTTGAACTACAACGTTTCCGTACTGAGCGTAAATCCTTCAATCACGACTTCCTCGTCAACCTCGATCATGATGCAGCGTTTCCCTTGATAATTCACCTGCTTCACATATCTTAGATCCTGCGGGCTGACCGAAATCGTGGCTACCTTCGTCTCGATCTTAATCGATTTTGAAGTGTATTTCGGGATGACGCTGCTTGCCTTCATTTCATAATACTTATCGTCAACGACCGTTTCGAACGCCCGCTCAACCTTTTCCGCCGTCACGTTCTCTACGCCGCTTACCGCCAGGACGCGTTCCACATCCTTGTAATCCAGCTTAGGAGGTTCTTCCTCCCCTTGACCATCTTCAATGACCTGTTGGATTTCCTCATACACCTGGGCGAGAGTGGTTGTATCGAGCTGTTCACCCGTCAATTCCTTCACGATATCCTCGAAGAAGCTTCTCTCTTCCAAGGCTGTTACAGATCTCTCGGCATTCAGGACCTGCTCGATGAACTGAGGATCCGGATAATTCGATTTTCCCGTACAATACAGAATGCGGTTCACATCAGAATAGTTGTCCGTTACACTGGGAAAAAAGAACCCTTGCTCCGGCGAACTCAGCTTAATAATCGGATCGACAATGATATTGTACTTGAATTCCCGCTCCACATAATCGAACATAAGGTTTTTGCGCTGCTGTTCTGTGGAATTCACGCTGCACAGAATGAACGGATGCGCGAACATCTCGTCCTTCTCACTTTCTTCGGCTTCTTCATTCCTGGCCTTAGTCGGCCGGTAATACTGCCCGCGGACAAAAGTGATCACCATATCCTTCTCATACTTAACATCTACCAGCATCTTGTCCACGAGCAGCATCATCAGGTCCTGCCATTCTTCAGCATCACCTGTCACCAGACCTTGGTGAAGCATTACCCGCGTCGGGTCCTCCGCTTCCTCCTGAAACTTCAGCTCGAACAGCTTATGGTCCAGCTCACCGGTTAGCAGTTTTTTGAAATTACCCATATACAGCTCCTGCTTCTCTCTGTCCACGAGGCCAAACGGCAGGCGCTCCCAATGATAGATCTCGTTGCTTTCCTTCATAATATACACGTTAAGAATGTCGTAGATGTTCATAAGATCATGATCCAGCTTAAACTGCTTGCGTATGTGTGCGACTTCTTTTTTATTCATAATGGGTTCGGCGGCTCCTTAGATGTGTAATGACTTTATTCAGTATAAATGAAAAGGAAGGGAAATGGTAAGGACGGATTTTGTTAAATATATTTCAGCTGGCAAAATACCCGTAACGGATCGTCACAGGCATTTACCGGGAGATTCAGCGCTCCGCTATAACTTCTCAACATATTGCTTCGCTTCGCCCAGAGACAGATTAGTATGCATACGAACCAATTTGATTGCCGGAATGAGCTTACCGTCCTGCTTCAATTTCCATACAGAGGCTTGGATATCATCGGGGAGAACCCGCCCTGCGCTGGCTGCTTCCTCTCTGCGTTTCAGTTCAGCGGCTACTTTCTGCTCCAGTTCTGCCGGCAACGTCTCGTCTACCGTCTGAATTAGCTTATACTCCCGTTCCGGCAATCTTCTGTTAACCGCCCCAAGTATGGTCCCGACAATCGAATAGAGGGCCAAATACTGCACAAGGCGGTACAGATACAGCCATACCGTGCTGAGCTCTATGATCTCTCCATCCTGCTTCAGGATCGCTATGTCATCAGAAATGGCATATTCACCGGGTGCATAATTATTTATATCCTGCATGACCTGCAATTCCCCGATAGGAGACACGATCCATTCAAGCGGCTTATTGTACACGGGGTTGCCTGAAGTATCAAACATCATGCCCACCACTGTAACTACAGCGATGACATAGACAATATGATTACTCCACGTAAACCGTTTACCAAGCACCACCCCAGTAAAAATCACCAGCAAAGTAAGGCCCCTTATGTAACCGTTATGTAGATACATTTGTAAGACTACAGGCAAGACCCATCCAATCAACAGCACCATAGTGGCTGCAAACACAAAGACAACTAATAGAACAATGGCATTCTTCTTCATTCATCAACGCATCCTTTCTCAGATCTACTATATTCTTACCCAATGTGCAGACGTTGTTATAAGAAAAGATACGAGCGGGCATTAGATGCTGGCCAAAATACAAGTAATGCTCACTTTTCCGGTTTCGCATCTCCGGTTATATGTTACAATCGAAATACGGAGCCGAGAAGCGCTGGGCGATATTTGAAAAGAAGTATGCGGGTATTTTTGGTGAATATGGGATTTGATCTATTATGCAAAAAAGAACGCCTAATCAAGACGTTCTTTACCTTAACAACATGGTATATTAGCAGAAGCGATAGAAGGCTAATATGGGCGACAAAAAGAAATAATCCGCCCTGCTTAAGGTTACGGTCCTATTTCAATGGATAAACCCTTTAAGCCTCCGCTGTTAAAAGCGGCAATTGCGCAGAGAGTCGTGTTACCAGCACGGCTCTCTGCGCATTTTACGCTATTTCTGAACTCATTATACAATACTTTGATTTCAAAAATGTAGTACTACTACAATACATTCCGCCATTACAATGCCAGCGATCCGCATATTTCATGGCCAAGCCCACGTCCGCTAAAACCTTACTCCCGAACGCCCCAAACCGAATCAAGCAGCTCGTCTACTGCCTGAATTCTGGTCACCGATGGTGTCCGTATAAGATTTCCTTTGACCATAACCATAGCTACATCCGACAAAGCTTGTATGTTGTCCAGCGGATTCTGCTCCATCACGATTAAATCCGCCTGTTTGCCGATATCTATGCTCCCTGTCAGGTGATCGATTCCTAGAATTTCCGCATTAGATTTGGTTACCAGTTCAATGACTTGGCTCGAGTTCAGCTTCGGTTGTCTCATGTAATGGTCCAGCTCCCGCCATAGATCATAGTGAGTGACATAGGACATCGCAGCATCTGTTCCAATGCCAATTTTGATATCATGTTCTACAGCCTGCCGCAGCCCCTTCAGCATGGAATCATACACAAGCCGGGAATTTTCCTTAACGGTTTCATTGACTTTCGTCAGGCTCAGGTCCAATTTTGCACTGGGATACGCAGCCTGCAAAGTTGGGATCAATGCAGTGTAACCCTTTAATGCCCTAGGATTATTCTGGTACAGGCTGATAATCTCCTCATCCATCTCCGCACCGTGTTCAATGGTATCAACCCCGCCCTTTAGCGCGATTCTCACCCCTTCGGTACTTTCCACATGGGCTGCCACACGTATGCCGACTTTATGAGCTTCCTCGCAAATAGCGGTAACCTCTTCCTCTGTCATTTGCAAGCGGCCTGCTTCTCCGACCACTTTGGCATCGGTAACCCCGCCGGTCACACAGATTTTGATTAGGTCTACTCCGTTTTTCACGTTGATCCTTACATTTCTTCTCGCTTCCCAGGGTGAATCGCCAATCAAGGCCAAATAAGGTGCACCATGACCGCCCGTGACGCTCAGGAAATAACCGGACACCAGAAGGTTGGGTCCCACAAACTGATTCGCCTTAATTTCATCCCTCAACTGCACATCGGTATAAAAGAACTCCCCTACGCTGCGCATAGTGGTTACACCGGAATGCAGTGCGGTCAGGGCATTTCGCTTCATCCGTTTTTTCAGCACGCTTCTGCCCAGCCTCGTATCCAAAAGATGATGAAACGCAAAATTCAGCAGTCCTTCGCTGGCAGACAGCGTAAACGGCTTACCGTCAGCAAAAAGATGGACATGCGCATTGATCAGACCGGGCATCACATATTTCCCCAAACAATCGATCGTTTGATAATGGCTTGGGATGGCCACCTCACTTGCTTTTCCGATCTCCTGAATCAGTCCGTTCTCATGGATCAGAATCGTCATATGAGTATCTACGCCTCTTTCGGCGTCTCCATAAATCACATTGCAATCCTTAAATGCATAACCAGTCTTCATCGTTTCTTCCTCCTTGTTGTGAATACGCAGCTCAATAGTGAATCAATAATTCATTATTAGTTTAAAAAGATAGGGACTCCTGCAGATGCACAATGTGCCTATCCCTGACTTGGATATCCCCGATTGTTGCGCTGCGCCCCAGTTCCAGCTCCAGCTTTATTTACGCCCATCGGCGTTATTCATTTATACCCTTTACTCCATGCAGCCAGTATAAGCTCAGCGCCTCAAAAATCCGCTTCCGGCTATCGGCGCTCATCTCGCGCTTCAATAAATCCAGAATCATATTAATGACATTGCTCGCGATGATGTTCAGCAGAATCATATTCTCTTCGGTTCCGATTTCATATCTTTTATAATGGTCTTTTAAGTAGGGCTTCTTCGTCTCGATCATTAGATCGATCAGCTCGTTTTTGGCATTGCTATAGACGGTCCCTTTATTTTTTTCAAAAATAATGACGATCTGCATGCTATATTGCGTTAACAGGTTCATTTGCTCCTGTACGATGGCTGATTTCATATCATTATTGGCATCATCAAAAAAAGTCTGGTTATCGATACGAATGCTCTCCACTAACACATTCTTCAAATAGTCCACTAATGACGGCGGAACCACTGAATAAAACAGCTCTTTTTTATTTTTGAAGTACGTATAAATATTTCCGACGGAAATGTGGATCTCATCGGCAATATCGTTCATTTTGGCATCCGCAAAGCCTTTTCGGAAAAACACCTTCAAAGCGGCGGATTCGATCTCCTTTTTCACTTCATCTTTTTTGGCCTGCATGAGGGATGCTCCTTAATAGTGAATAAGTTATTCATTATTAATGTAAGGCACGGCTTGAGATTTGTCAAACCCATCGTAGTTGCCAAATCCTATCATAGTTACATCCATTCTAGCAAAAAATAAACAAATCCATAGTAGAATCTTATCCATCTATATAGAACGCAATTGAGAAACTAACAAGATATATAAGATTGGGCTTCATGTCAGTCCCTTGATGAAGCGAATCAACAAGCAGCCGTTAGAAACAATGGATCGTCTGCTCGTCAAAGAATACATGTAAGTGCGGTCTACGCAGTTGCACTTTATACACTTATTTTAGTGCTGTAGCGAAGAAATTAGCGACTAGTTGCAGTTTGTACAACTATAATTACAGATATCACGTTGTTATCGGAAAAATGGTAAAGTTAATTGCACGAAGTGCAGTTATAGTGTACGACTATGCAAAAAAGAGTGAAGATAGCTGCACAAAGTACAACTAACTGCTCTACGATATAAGTAGAACCTAAAACAGAGGGGTAGCTGATCCAAACAGACCGTATCAGATAAGAATTTCATCCATACAGCAAGTTAGATTCTTAATTTCACTATATATAGGAAGAAACTGGTTTGCATTAACAAAAGAACCCCCACTGCATCGCGTATATACGCTTTAACAGTGAGGGTTAGAAGTTTCAGGAAATAAATCAGCAAAAATAGTTCAATACTTAACTCAGCCCTTCTTTTTGCAAACTCAATTCCATAAAACTTCCATTTCCAAGATCGAAATATGCTATACTTGGTGAGCAATAGAATAGGCTTAAAGGGTCGGTCGGCTACCTCTCTAAGAAGGGAGGAATGCCTTGTGACAGTGTTTGAAGCAATGATGGTTATGCTAACCTTTGGTTCGCTTATCGTAGCGCTGCTGTCCAATAAACGCAAATAGACCGCCCTCCCAGCAAAGGTCTGCGGTCTATTTGTCGTGTCCTGTTTGTTGAGGCCTACCGCCCTTAAAAGCGGCTGTTGCATGGGGAGTCGTGTTACCAGCACGGCTCTCTTTGCATTGTACGCCTTATCTGCCTTTACTATACCACAGATAAATTAATAAAGTAATAATGTGGATCCAGCGACTCAATGACAATCAGTGAATACCTTTTGCATCAATAGGCAATTCCCTAACACGCTTAAGATAATTAGTCATATTGGCATCATCTTTGGCATTGTAAGTATACCCAAAATACTCAGCGACATCCTTGGCTAAAACCCTAAACAATTCACACGAAGCGAATATCGAGTGCCACATATTTTCATAATTACTGTCGGAATAAGTTTCCTTATACATTTCCCAATATGATTGGGGGAGATACTTTTTCATATACTTCCCCATTTTCCCTGTAGAAACTTGAAAATCCTTTTTGGTACCCACCCACCATGAAATCATTTCGTCCAAGAGAGGTCTGATAACGTGCTCAAACATTTGTTTCGCATACGGTAATTCATCACGCCAAATTCCTTTAGCAACATTCTGCAGGCACCACCAAAAATTATTACAACAACCCAAATATAATTGCTCTGTAGGCTCTTTAACATGATAGTCGATATCCGTGGGGGCAGGAATGCTTGGCAAGCAGTTATCCTTATCTAATAGAGAAACTGTCAATTTATCACTAACATACCCTTCAAGCATAGATTCTTTAGTTTCTATGTGAAGGTCTATACGATTTCCATCTGTAAATAGCATTAAATATCCGTAGGACCGAGTAAAATCCATATTTATACCCATAGACTGGTTATTTTTATCAGGCTCCTGCAGCATAAGCAATTCACCAAATACATTTACCCATGTCTCGTCTTGTATAAAAGATGGAGTTTCAGTTACTACGTAAACAATATCATAATCCTGAAAAATATCTTTAGGAGCATTAGGATTGGTACGCGAACCGTTCATGTATACCGCACGGATTCGTTCATCCTTTTGAGCAACTCCTAGGATTAAATCAAACATTTCTTTTTCAGTTCTCATATACATCCCCTTCAAATCTTCAAACATCCCAGACTAGCATAGCACAATTGGGATATTCTTACTTACACTTTCTCAGATAAGATGCAGTACAAATAGAATTAAAAAGTGATCTGGAAAGTCATAATTGTCGTCGGCTAAAGGAGTGCGAATGTATTGGTCATTTCAAATGGGGAAATCAAACTTTTTTGGAGTAATGAGCTGATAAGGTACACACAAGACGATTTAAGAAACTTTAAATTTAATGAAGACACAATACAATTTTTATGTTCAGTTGGATTACCAGATAAAAAGATATCAAGTCAGATCATATTCAAGGATTTTTTTGGAATTATATACGACACGCGACTTATCCAAAATAGTATTCAGGTATAGATTCCAAAGCTCTAGAAGACGGAACTTACTGGGATGGAGTACTTTTTCCATACGAGATTGGGCTTTTTTAATTAGCCTTTTAATGACATTAACCTATGATTTCATTAGTCCAATACTTACTCTATGCTCATCCCACTTTTTTAGGTGAAAACAACATGCGCTGGTGAGAGAATCGTGATCTTCTCCACCAACGCATTACTTCTCTTCAAGGCTCCCGGATACCCCGACGTCGCAATTTCATTTCAAGGACAGCCGATTGCAAAATAGGCTCAGCAAAACGGCAGCTTCCTGCCGTAAAAGGGGTTCGCTTGACCGGTAGTCCAAGGTTCCGGCGGAATTCTGCGCAATTTCCGGCCCGTACATGCCATTATTCACAATATATTGCACGGCATCTACGGCCCAAGGCGCCGTGTCCCCCGCAAGCTTGAACCCGGAGGACTTGCTCATATTCACTCCGGCCATCATCGCCGCCCGCCACATCAAAACAGCAGCCTCCTGGCGCGTAATGGCCGCAGTGACAGCAAAGCTTTGTTTCGGGCCGCGCCCTTGCACAAGCCCCAGCTCAATGGCTTTCTGCACATAGCCCAGGTAGTCCTTCTCTTCCGGTTTAATCGTTAATGACGTATCTTTTGAAGGGGCCACCCCTGTCAAATGCATAAGCCCCGCAATAAACTCCGCCCGGGTCATTTTTTGCTCCGGATGAAAAGCGCTGCCCCCTTTAGGAGTCAATACACCGAGCTGATCGGCTTCATGAATCCATGACGCATAAGGATGCTCATTTCCCACATCCGTATAGACGTTGGGTTCAGGAACTTTTTTCGCCCAGCTATCCATCTTATTGTAAAAGGCATATTGGGTACCGTGGGAATTGACTTTAAAGGCCGCCTTATTCCCGAGCTCATCTTCAAACAACAAGGGGGCTATTTCCCGGAGTATATGCGAGCCATAGGGGTCCTTGATTGTCAGCTTGCCATCGTCCGTAACGGAAACCTGAAGAATCCAAAAGGGAAGCCGCAGATCCTGATAAATCCCTGTCAACTGGTCCAGTTCCGCCTGGGATGCGTCTGGAGTAGAAGTAGTTGTTGGCGTTCCGGGATAATAATGATCCATAAAAGCTTTGAAAAACGCCTCCCGCAAATCCGGTCCGTCACCGTTAAAAATAACGAAACCGCCTACTTTCTGTTCCGGCATAAGCCACATCCAGGAGTGGTACCCAGGCAAATCCCCGCCCTTACCTATAACTTGCTGGCCGTTGTAGCTATTTTGATAAAAGGATTCAAAGCCGTAGCCTGTGCCAGAAACCTGCGGATGAATTTGATGGTGAATCTGCTGCATCTCCTTGACCGAATCCCGGCTCAAAATTTGAGCCCCTGCCAGTTGTCCGCCATTCAACTGCGCAATCATAAATTTAGCCATGTCCCTTCCGGTAGAGAACATGCCGCCATCCGGTGACTCGGCGGGCCTGGATGGGTATTCGGGTATCGCTTCTTTTTGAGCCGTATAAGGTACGGCTAGATACTTCCGCAGCTCAGGCGTCAGCTTAAAGCTGCTGTTCCCCATGCCAAGCGGCTTGAAAATATGCTCCTGAACATATTGGGGAAACGGAACACCGGACAACCGCTCCACGATATATCCCTGCAAATTAAAGGCATAATTATCATACCGGTAAGCTTCACCGGGCTCCCGGACAATGGTAGGCACATTTTCCTTGATAAACTGACTATTGGGAACCTCTTTTGCTGAGCCGCCGGCGCTATCCGTATAATCAAATCCGGAGGTGTGAGTCAACAAATGCTCCATGGTGAGCGGTTTATTGGTTTTGTTAACAATTTTCAAGTCTCCCAGATAAGTTTGGAGATCAGCCTGTAAATCAACGGCTCCCTGTTCGGCCAACTGCATGACAGCTGTTGCGGTGAACAATTTCGAAATGGAAGCAACACGGAAAACAGTCTTTTCCGGATCAATGGGCTTCTTACTGCTGATATCGGCGTAGCCATAGCCTTTTTCAAGCAAAACCTGATCATTCTTGACCAAAACAACGGCAGCCCCTGTAAGCTGCTCCTTGATTTTCGGCTGATTGAAGAATTGGTCTGCAAAAACTTCTGCTTCCTTCGCGTCCGTTACCCCGGTGGCTTGTTGTTTTAGGGCGGATGCAGAGGCTGGCGGCTGCGGGACAAACGAAGCTATGAGCAAACTGCTTAATACGGGCAAAATAACCTTCCGATGTACGAATGTACGAATATGCATTAGACTGCCTCCTGTTTTTGAATGAACGTTTATGCCCCCGACCCGGTTATCAATAGCAAGCGGGCCGGACTTGTCAACAATCGTCTTGCTGTCTATTCCTTTGTGAGCTCGCCAAGCTGTAATAACGGCAATAACATCACTCCTTTTCATGAATTGCGGGTTGATCCGGGACATCCCCAACCTAACAGAAGCATTGTCATAAAGCCGAGTGACAACTCGTCATAACTTTTATACAACAAGAAAAAGCCGGGGAAAAACAGGAGTGTGACCCTGAATTTCGCGCGGCTCTTAACATAACTTTTTACGCTATTTAGAACGGCAAACCGAACAAGCAGAACCGGATAAAATCAACCACGCCATGCGCAAGCATCGCTGAAGTCACATCCCGCTTCCATTGCAAATAAGCAAAGGGCAGTCCGAAAATAACCGTGTACAGTATGACAAAAACAAGACCAGAAATCACTCCTTGGCTCATAAAAGCCTCTGGCGTATGAATCAGCACATGCGGGATGACCATCATAAACCAGCAGGCAAACCGCTGCCCCTTCGTAGTAATTCTTCCTTGCAGCAGACTAAGACAAAAGGCAAAAAACAAGGTTCGCATGGCGATCTCTTCAAGAACTGCCGGACTTAGCGATACGAGAACGCGTGACAGCGAAACCTGAACATCGAGTTCATTATTGGAGAGCATCAGTCCCACATTTACAGCACCCAACGCCAGCCCGAAAAGCAGCCCCCATATAATACTGCCCGTCACCCCGCCCTTTCCATTCACTCTCAAAAATTGAACCGGACTCTCCCGATATATTGCAAATGTACTGAATACAGCAAGTGCAGCCATCACGGTAACCAGAAAGCTGCTGATTATAGAGTAGGCACTTCCTTGAAGATAGGACAGGGATACCAGCCCACCCAAAATCAACGAGATACAGATTTGCTTGGCCGACGGCAGCCGATGCCGGAAAAGCAGTACAATGGATAAGATCAGCGACCATACATCCATTACAAGCCACATCCGCTGTGTTGCATTAATATCCGATATCACAACCATATTCAATATAAAGATAACGACAAATATGACAAACATAAACCATATGCCTCGAAGCGATCTGCCCTTCATCCTAGCCCTCCCGAACCCTATGTTGTTCCTCAGGCCACCATCATATCGGAATAAGCCGCCGATTGTCTGTGAACTTAACAACATTAAAGGCCCCGAATAAAGAAACATAAATTCCCCAAACATACTGTTTTGGGCTGGTTACCATACGTTTTCTTAAAATAAATCATTTCATAGGCCCTTGACTTTCCTATTATAGGATAGTTTATGATCGCTTTACATAACCAGTAAGGGAGTGGAATAATTGGAAGCCATTATAGTAAAGGAACTGAGTAAGATATTTAAAAATGGAAAAAAGGCTTTAAGCAATTTCAACTTAACTGTCTCTCAAGGAGAAATTTTTTCTCTGCTTGGCCAAAACGGGGCGGGAAAATCTACATTGATTAACATCCTTACCACTTTCATCTTACCAACTTCCGGTGAAATTACAATTATGGGCCATAATTTAAAGAATGAAAGCCAAAACATCCGAAACTGCATCTCCTGTGTCGCTCAACATACATCCATAGACAAACACATGTCACTTAAGGAGAATTTAGAATTTCAAGGCAGACTGTTCGGTCTGGATTCTACCGCCATCCACGCTCGCAGTGAAGAACTAATACAAGCCTTCAACCTAACAGAATATTGTGATTTCAATGTATCCGAATATTCAGGAGGGGTAGCAAGACGGCTCGATATTGCAATGAGTATGATATCCCATCCAAAAGTTTTATTTTTAGATGAGCCGACCGTTGGCTTGGATATAGAATCAAGACAGATTTTGTGGCAAATGATTAAGACAATTCAAGAGAAGTTTAACACGACTATATTTTTGACAACCCATTATTTGGAAGAAGCTCAATTATTAAGCAACACAATTTGCATCATGAAAGATGGTCAACCTCTAATTCAAGGCAGCATGGAAGAACTTAGACAATATTTCAGCGAGCCTGTTATTAGAGTTGAACTTAATACCGTTGAAAACATTGCTGCTATTGTAGAACGTTTGAATGCTCAGAATTTTTTCAAACATATAAGAGTCGAGGAAAAGACATTATATATTTCTGTAGATGACAGTTCTGAAGGCTTTGCTAAAACGAATTTATTATTAACCGAGAATAACATTGGTTTTTGTGCCATAGAAATTCAAAATCCTTCATTGTCCGATATTTTCCTGAAATTCACTAGTAAGCCCATAAGAAATGAGCTTTTGAATGATTATACAGGGAGGAATTAAAATGAGAACCTTCAGCATTGTCTTAAGAAATGTAAAATGGCGATTCAAAAATATGGAAACTATAATTATGACACTCATACAGCCGTTAATTTGGCTGCTATTATTTACGACGATATTCCAATCGGAAACGTATGTTGGAGATAATTATACGGCTTATACGCTTCCTGGAATTCTGATTCTCGTAACACTTACATCATCCGGTATGAGCGGAATTTCAAATTACTCCTGGAAATCCGAAGGGATTTTCTATCGGATATTCATCTCTCCTGTGAAAAGAAGCTCTATTGTATTAGGACATATTTTTGATGCAGCTATTTTAACTTTTGTCGAAGTTTTTATACTCCTTATTTTTTCTTTTTTCCTGTCAGTCAAAATAGCAACCGGAATACTCGGGTGCCTACTCATTCTTTGTTTAATTTTCTTTTGCGTTTTTTTTGTAGCAAGCCTCTCCTATGCTCTTAGTATGATTTTCAAAACGGAAAATTCCTTTTTAGCCATTGTTAATACATTCACCCTTCCCATCTTTTTTGTGAGTACTTCATTGATGTCTTATGAATATATCCCGGCCGCTTTCAAAATCCCGGTATCGTTAAATCCTTTCACATATGTTATAAATAGTATAAGGGATCTTATTTTACAAAACTCTATCAACTGGAACTCTATATTAGGTACTTTCTTACTATTTCTGATCTTGGGCGTTTCGGCATTTCTGCTCGCTTTACATTTATTGAAAACCAGAAATTAGATAATGTTAGGGAGGATTTCGGTGCTTAGAATTAGTGACTTTTCCATTCTTTCGCAGTTAAGCACTAAGATGCTTAGGCATTATGCTGACATTGATTTACTTCCTCCAGGCTTTATTGATGAAAGTACGGGTTACCGGTATTATTATGAACATCAGCTAGCAGTAGCTAACAAAATAAACATGTTGAAAACCATGGGACTCAGTCTGCATCTAATAAAAAAGATTTTATATGAATATGATGAGGATATTCATCTGATGAAGTTTTTGAATATGCAAGCGGCACAATTGCAGGAGGAAATAAATGAGAAGCAAGATAAAATATTGTTGATAAACTCCATGATTAAACACCTAAACGCTCAGAAAGAGTCATCAAAATATACAGTAACGGCAAAGAAAATACCACAACGACGGGTCATTTATTTACGTGCACAGATCAAGCAGTATCAGGATGAAACTCTGCTATGGAAAAAACTATCCAGGATCGTTCATGGCCAGAATGTACGACTAAGCTATCCGCATTTTAATATAACAGTTTTTTACGAAGAGGATGTTCAAAATCAAAGGATTGATATTGAAGTCCAAAAATGCATTTCAGGGGATTATGAAAATCTGCAAGAAGCAAATATTAAAATAGAAAAGGAGCAAACCGTGGCTTCATTTATCTATGAAGGAAATTATAACAAACTTAGTGAAGTGAATGAAACAGTCGCCCGATGGATATTAGATAATGATTATGAACTGAACGGCTCCCCTTTTAATATTTATCATATCTCCCCTGAAGAGGCTAACGAAGCTGCCAACTTATTAACGGAAATTTGTTTTCCTATAAAGAAAAAGACAAATATCTTAGGATAATAAAGATCTTTGGCTGATAATACCACAAATTAATAGTCACCTGTATGAGCATATATAGCTCGCTACAGGTGACTATTTTCATCTATAAAACCTCATTAATGTTCAAATCATTTTGGTAGTCTGGCTTTGATTTGGTTGATAAAATCATCATCCGCCGCCCATGGATATGTAGCACATGTTCCCTTCATAACATTCTTGACTGCCTTTTCCACTATCTTGGGCTCTATGTCTTCAGAGCTAAGTTTCTTTTCAACATGAAGAATCATTTTAATTGTTTGCTCTGCTACGAAACTATTAATCTCTGAAACAAAATCATTCTCTGAATATATAATGTCACCGAAATCTTTAAACAGCCATTCAATATTGAATTTCTGCTCATCACTTAAATTAATATCCTGAACAACTAATAATGCCTTATTTCCATTTTCGATCTCTGTTGATTCACCGATAATTTTGATATTCAAGATTTCATTAAATTGAAATACCGACTCTAGCTCTTGCCTTCTCAGCAAAGTAGCAATATTTATGATTTGTTTATTATTTGAGATCATCAACAAATCTTCTTTTATATAGGAAAATTCACTGTATGGTATGGCAATAATCAGAATATTCACTTCATCTAATTGCTTAATGTCATTAGAAAGAAGAGCTGCTTTTTCTGCAGCTATAGTTTGTAACTGCGGGGTAACAATTTTATCGACTAAAATTAATTTTTCACATCGGGGTAAAGCTTGAACAATACACTTTCCCATCCTCCCTACACCCAAAACACCAATTTTCTTACGAATCTCCATACTTTTCCCCTTATTCATATTTTTTCCTTTTATTGTTCAAATACGAACTCTATTAATTCACTTGAATTTATGTTTCTAAAGTGCGCATAAGTATGGCCTATTTCATCATCAATAACATAACTAATAATTTCAATATTCGGATCTTTACATTTGTTTATTATTTCATCTAAGTTTGCTTTACTAGAAACATTGATTGCAAAATGTGAAATATGTTTGCTTTTCATATTTAGATTGATTTCAGCCCAATCACCGAATCTTAAAAAAGTAAACAACTCAAGCTTTATGTTATTATCAACATTAGCTGAAAACCACCAACCCTGTGTTCCGTGATATTTAACTGCTAAATGAGAGGCTCCATAATCAAAATCAACAATTTCTCCTTTATCCTTCTTTTTCTTCAGACAAGAAGCAAATTCATAAACCTGACTATTCTCTGAATAATCACCAATATAAAAAGCGAGGTGATTGACATCTGACCATAACCCTGCTATATCTTCAGTAACCTTCCCCAAAACGTCTTTGATTACTTCGTCAATATGGCATTGCATGTTGCAGGTGTGATTATTAAGGATATCGCCCCATGTTTGTTCAATCTCATCTGTCAAAGGAATCCATCCCTTATCTATAAATAAATCCCATTTCATAGATATTAAATCCCCTTCCTTAATATTTTGGACAGGTAGATTATACTTTTTGAGCAATTACATACATTCCATAAATTAATTCTTCATACACCTTTAATCTCATTTGATTATCTGCAATCGAGAAGAACTGTTTGATTTCATCAACATGATAACTTGCATCTATAGAGCGAAATAAACCTTCCCGCATTTTTTCATCTTTTACACTGTTAGGTATAAAACTAATAGCGTTTAAATCAACATCTCTTCTCCAATCCAGAGAAAAGAAATGGCCGCCTTTTTTCAACACTCTACTTGCTTCTTTAATAATAGCCTCTGGATATTCCCATTCATGCAAAGAGAAACATGAAATAACTAAATCAAAAGTTTCATCTTCAAATTCCATTTGCTTAGCATCTCCATGCACATACTTAACTCTGTTTTGCAATCCATACTCAGCAGCATTTTCTTCAGCCATTGCAATCATCGGCTGACTAATTTCAATTCCGTTTAGCGTCGAGTTATCGGTTACCTTTAACCATTCTAATCCGAAATACCCTGGACCCGGACCGATTTCTAATGCATGCCCACTAACAAGACCATTTTTAACTAACCGATCTACTTTTTCCATTATATGCCCATGATCTCTGGTTTCTCTCTGCATTAAATTATACTTTTGAACACTACCAATCTCCTGTATACCATCCACTGTTTCAATAACTCTTTCCTTCATCGCAAAGCCTCCTAATTAGATTTTTTCATTTAACTTCCAAAGCGCACCCTCTTCAATATCTGCAATCTCCAAGATTACTTGACTAATGGACTCAAGCAGCTCTTGCTTATACTCATAACAGAGAGGTCTAACTTCATTTCTATTAATCATATCATGTATTTTTATCCAATTTTCTCCTGACAAAGAAAAATCATACGAAGCTTCTCTAACCCGATCAGATTGAATAATATCAGCGGATTGTTTTAGAAAGTTTGCATAAAGGAAGCGAAAATTCCCTCCCCCACCTATATTCCCGCCATGAATAATTTTCATGATCTTGAATAATTCGTAGTCTAATGCCGGAACTTCAATCTTATCTTTATGAACGTATATGGAGAAATCAAACCAATCCACCCATGATAACAAATCCTTTGCACACTGTCTCATTGCGTTTATTCCAGTTTGTGCTTCTATTCTAGGAGGATTCAACATTCTTTCAACATTCTTTTTTATGCTGGTTTTAATCATAGTTTCTATACTAGGGATTTCTTTTTGGAAATCGAATTCATACCATATATTATTAGGCTGCTTCCAGAATAAAGATGAATTTCTCGCTGCTGATAGCTCATCAAGAGGAATCTTCTGAAATTTCTCCTCTTTACCACATTCATCAGAAATATAAACATAATTCTCCTCATAAGAGACAGCCACTACAAAATGTCCACCATAATCTTCATACCCCACTTTCTGTTTCCAATGTTGAAGGCAGTATTTATCGACTTCTAACATAACAGGAATTCCTGAATCAAGAGAGTTCTTCAGTGATTGCCAGGCTTGAGCATTATTATTCGTAGATTTTTTATTAATCCTAATTGTAGTTGTGTCAGCAAAGTTGTCTATCCAATTGCAAAATCTCCCCCCTATAAAAACCGGAGGATACTTGTCTTTTCCGAGAACTCTATATACAAAATCCAAACCGCTATCCAAACCAAACATCATAGCATCATTACATAGTTTTTCTGGAATAAGCTTTGAACAATTCAGCATGATTTCTGCTAAAGATTTAGTAATACAATGGGAGCTTTTAATAGTTTTATAATTCCCAAGGACCTCCATTAAACTTGATTGTGAATGATTTGTTTTCATTGATCTCCTCCTATCCACTGTGCTAAACTGAGGAAAGCTCGCTTCTCGATGTTCTCAATATCATGTATGTGAATATTTGCACTTTCACAAATTGAGCTAATTCTACTTTCTAACGTATCCCTTTGAATTTTAATATTTAAGTTCATCACATCTTTATATATATTACTAGCTAATTCAGACCACTTTTCAGATGCAACAACTAAATCATGATATGCTTTATATATGAGTGGGTCAGTATAATAGTTCTTATAAATTTCGCTTAGAAACCCAGAGTACATTTTTCTGAATAGTCCTCCACCTGTTCCATTCTTTTCTATACAAGCATATATGAACAGTAACTGCTTTTTAGTTTCATAGATTAGCTCTTTATACGACAGGCTACTCTCTAAGATTCTATCGAGACAAATTCTAAGCTTCGAAGGAAATAAGTGCAGATTTTTAATACCATTTTCTTCCGAATTCAGAAAACGTTCGGCATTTTGTTTAATAGATTTCTTTATACCTAACTTGATGTTTAATTCCGGGGGAAACTCTAAAACAAACCATCTTCTGTTTGGTTTGTTTATATAATCTTTTTCTGAAGAACGTGCTAATTGTAGATTAGAAAAACTAATAGATAGTAGTTCATTCCGATCTTTTTCTATAAGCTGATCATCCAACCTTTCAGATACATATACCTCTTCTTTTTCCAGATCGTACCCAATAATAACAATCATATGTCCACCAAAGGGATTTTGTTTCTTTTGAAAATAATCAAGATAATACATATCTGCGAATACCATAACCGGGGTATTCTTATCGATAAATTCTTTTACCTCTAACCAAGCAGACATATCATCCTGAGGTTCATTTTGTATTAACTTAATCCCTAGATTATTACAGATATTACCTTCAAAGAGATTGCTTTTACCTCCTACAAATAGCGAACCCAACTTATGGGTGTCTTCACATAAATGAAAACCTAAACCGCCATCCAATCCAAATATCATTTCTTCTGAGACACTAAAACCATTGTATTGAAAAATATCCCTGAGTGATGTACTTATACAATGCTGACCGGGCTTATTATCAAAGGTTTCAATTACCTTCCTGTTTAACTCCTTCATTCATTACAACTCCGGTTTCAAAACGGATAATATCTTTTCAGCAAAAGTATCAATAGAATATAAAAAATCATTCCCTTCTTCTGATAGATCTAATTTGAATTCTTCTTCAACATTGACGATCAAATCCAATGAGTCCACCGAATCAATCCCCAGTTCGTCATATAACAAAGAATCATCTTTTATATCATCCACCTCCACATCAACATCAAGAGTCCGCACAATAATTTGTTTTAATTTGCTAATAACATCCGTTTTCTCCATTACCTTACCTCCTCTTTAACTAAAATACATGTATTTCCTTCTTTCAAATGAATTAGAACTTGTAGCGGTTTATCTGGAACTACCGTCCGTTTCACTTTAATTGACTCAACGATTTTGCAAGCTATAACTACAGCTATACTTGCCGTCGCTCCTTCATAATCCTCCAACATCATAAATTTATTAGTATCCAGTTTCTCATTAAGAGTGAAATCATTACTGATTACATATGAGTAGTCATCATTATTTATCTTATCCTTAATATGGATCGAATTTATAATCTGAATTTCCCCATATACTTTTGCACTTCTTAAAAATGCATTTGTACTTTTCTCTAATAAAATTGCAGCAACACCCTCCCTCTTTTCAGTGCCGGGTTCATTGGAATAGAAATAACTTTTGTTGTTAAAATAAACGTCAACACCTCCAACTAAAAAAAAGGGGGTTTGTTCACAATCTTTCAAATTATTATAACCAAGATGAATAGCGCTGAAAGATGATTCCTTATCTCCGGAAAGCATAATACTTGAACCTCTCATCCCCCACTCCGCAGATATTTCACCGGTTGGAGCACAACTAGTCGAATTTGCAAACTTTGATGAATTTACCTTCTCACACTTTGTTTCACAAGCCATATCGTAAAATTCCATAGCTTTATCAAAAGTTGAAAAAAGCGAGTTAAATACAACACCGCTATTTTCCAAAACTTCCTTTTCAACATTAGCGTCATGAATGGCTTGACCTGCAGCAATAACGGATAACACAGAGGCATTACTCATTTTTTTTATTTTGAATTTGTTTATATATTTGCCAACATCAATATTCAAATTATCAATATTAATAGCTTCCGATATTTTCAACGATTTCTTCTCTATCCGATTTAAATAAAAATCTATAAGATCATCCAAACTAGGGTACGAAGCAGTAATTGCAGCGACACCTGTGACAACTATTTTTTCGTCCTGCAACCTATTCATCCTCCCAACTTCTTCATATTAAACCTTTGAAAAAATAACACTACTATTATGCCCTCCAAATCCAAACGAGTTTGACATTACATGTTGAATTGGAGCTGCTCTACCAATATTAGGTACATAATCAAGGTCACACTCTTTATCAGGAGTGTTGTAATTAATCGTAGGGGGAATAAATTCATTAACTATTGATAAAATACTTATCAGCCCTTCTAATGCACCAGAGGCTCCTCTTGTATGTCCAAGCATCGACTTTGAAGAGCTTATTGGAATTTCTTTTGAATTTTCCTTAAACACTTGTTTAATCGCCTTTGTTTCCATCCGATCGTTTAATTTTGTCCCGGTGCCGTGCGCGTTGATGTAGTCAATAGCTCCATAACTCAAATTGGATTGTTGTAATGCGGCATTCATACACTTGGCTGCTCCTGTTCCTTCTGGATCCGGTGTAGCCAAACGATATGCATCATTACTTATCCCACCTCCAGCTATTTCTACTAGATAAGGTATCTTTCTTTTTTTTACGCTCTCCTCATTCTCAATAATTATGGCCGCAGCACCCTCCCCTAAAACTATCCCATCCCGATCGTCATCAAAAGGTTTAATGTTTGTTTTGGAAATAATACCCAAAGATTCGAATCCTAAAAAATCATAGGAGGATAAAGCCTCAGTGCCAATCACTATTACACAATCCAACATTTCTTTCCTGATCATTTTAGCCGCTTCAATAAGGGCAATCGTACTAGATGCGCATGCAGACGTAAAAGTAGTTACAAACATAGGTTTAAAGGGTAGTTTCCCAGTTAAGTATTCAGCGATGCCATTGTATGGTTTTAAAGATTTGTCCTTCAAACGATTAGTATGACATATTAATCCCCTTTCACCTTCTAATACAGGTATAATTCCAGTAGCAGTACCAATAAACAAACCTACCCGTTCACCATTCTTGTAAGAATCTAGTAGATGACTCATTTTGAGTGCATCCTGAAGTACGCTTTCAGCAAGCTTGAATGCTTTAAGAGGCTCCTCTAAAGGATTTGAATCTGTTGCTGCGCACAAGATAGTTTTTGTTTCTCCTAAAATGGAAATGGATTTCTCTGTAACTCCTGAAACTCCTTGAGCCAGGCGTGAAAAAAAAGTATCGGCATCATTCCCAAGAGCAGATACTACACCTAAACCAGATACAACGGCTCTTCCCATTTCTAATCCTCCTTCATTACAACAGTAATACTTCCCTCTGCCACTAATTGTTCGTTACGATATATCTCACCATTAAAAACATCACTTTTGCTAATTTTTCTTACATGCTTTACTTGTATCCGAAGTAACTGATCTGGCAAAACAAATTTTCTAAATGTAAAATGATTTACCTTCATCAAATATCCCTCTTGGCTTTTGTTCCATCGAATCGCATTTAAAACTGCAGCTGCTTGAGCCAAGGTTTCTATTAAAATGACGCCGGGAACAATTGGATTACCAGGAAAGTGCCCAATAAAGAACTGTTCATCACCTCTGAACAATTTCTCACATACAATTTGCTCTTGAGTAAAACCAACTATTTTATCTACAAACAAGAACGGACTTCTATGAGGAATCAATTTCAAAATTTCATCTTGTTCCATTAAATTGAGTGTTATATTTTCTTCCATGCCAGAAACATCACTCCATTTCTCAAACCATCATTTTCCAGGTCTTTTTTTTGATGAGATGTTCACATATAATAATTTTTTTAGGTACTTTATGTGCTGACATTTTACTGCGGCAATACCTTAATATTTGTTCCTCATTTATTGTTGTTTCATCGTTAAGTACAACTTTAGCGATTATTAAGTCTCCCCTTGAAACATTGCTTTCCGCCTCTACTAATACATCTTTGAAGTATCCACTCTGCATTAAAATTTCCTCAACATCGTGCTTAAATACTTTTTTCCCTGCCACACAAAACATTTCTTTTTTTCTGCCGGTGATAAATAATTCTCTACTTTCCAAGACATAACCGATATCACCAGTGTAAAACCAGTTGTCTCTTAATACTTCTTCAGTCTCTTTCGTTAAATTATAGTAGCCCCTCATTAATTTAGGTGTTTTCAGTAATATTTCGCCTTCTTGACCATAGGCCAATTCATTTCCATCCTCATCTA
Organism: Paenibacillus sp. FSL L8-0340; assembly: GCF_038593145.1. Lineage (NCBI taxonomy): Bacteria > Bacillati > Bacillota > Bacilli > Caryophanales > Paenibacillaceae > Paenibacillus > Paenibacillus sp. FSL L8-0340. The sequence continues at coordinate 814,045 of NZ_CP151967.1, read as the reverse complement.
CAATCTTCGTTTGCAATGAAGGTAACAACGTACCAACTGAATGTTGCTTACTGTAATAACAGTTTTTGTTAACTGCTATCGTATTAGTTTCACTTGAACCATATGCATTAATAATTTGAATATCATTTTTATCGTAATAATATTTCACAACACTATATGGCAATGGAGCACCGGAAGAGATAAACTTTATGTGCTTCATATCTTGATTAATCATATTTTTTATTTTTTCGAGCATTGTAGGTACACAAGAAAAGACAGTAGTATTCCATTTCTGAATATGTCTAACGATATCATTTAAGTTTTTATTCTCATGCAGGACAATTGTTGCCCCTATGGATAATGGTAATAATAAATTTGTACATAATCCATAGCAGTGAAAGAAGGGTAATACATTAAAGAAAACGTCCTTTTCATCTACATCTATTACATCTCTGAGCTCTTGTATGTTAAATAATAAATTATGATGTGTTAACATTACGCCTTTAGGTTCTTTAATTGTTCCCGATGTATAAATAAAACATAACAGATCATCCGATACAACTTCTTCAGATTCACCTATACCATCAGGAGTCAATAATAAATTACCTAAAATCTGATAGTCTTTATAGTTGCTATGAATATAATTTTCATTGATTAAATATCTAAGCTTGGAACTACTAAGCTTGGAAATGACCCTTTCGTCCACTAGCGCTTCATATATGACAATTGCCGTTGCTTCGGAATCATGAATAATAGAATACAATTCTTCTCTAATATTTAAATCTAATGGGATAACTATACAACCTATAGAAGTTAATGAAAAAAAGTAATTCACGAATGAGTAGTCACTGTTTACAAGAAGAACAACCTTATCACCTTTTCTAAGGCCTAATTTTTTGAACTCCCGGATCGTCTGTTGAATGGACTCATAAAGTTGACCATAGGTTATATGTTGCTCCCTGTATACTAGTGCGAGATTATTTTTCTTTGTCTCAACGCCCCTCTTTAACAACTCAAGAATTGTCATTTCTACCTCTCCTCAGTTCATTTCGATTACAATTTTAACATTCTTCTGCAAGTCCAGTTCCTTTGAAAAGAAATGCTGTACTGAATCTATCGGCACCATTCTTGTGATCAGCTTCGTAATACATTTCTCATTCCGTTCAATTATTCTAATAGCTTCTTGAAATCCACCTGTTCCACCAATACTTCCAATAATATTTAAGGACTTTTTTATAACCATCCCAAAATCTATATGAATAGAATTCTGATGGCCAAGACATAGCAAAGTCCCCCCTGGTCTCAATAAGTGAAGTGAAGAGACTATAGCATTTTCGTTACCTGATGCTTCAATAATAAGATCAAAGTGGTTTACATACTCCGATACATTCTTGGTCATATCTGCATGAATAGGGGTTGCATTTGTCAGTCCCATTGATTGAATAGTACGAATATTCACTTCTTCCACATCTGAGATTGTAATATTGGAGACTCCCTGATCAATTAATGCAATTGCACTCAGTGCACCAATGCCACCTGCGCCCAAAATAAGAACTTCTTTGGCTTCAGATAATTTTTGACTGCCTATTTTTTTAATTCCTTCAACGGCCACCGCCAATGGTTCTGTTAAAACATAGGGCAGGGTAACAGCAGTTTTAGGACATTTATATAAATATTTCGATGAAACCTTAACATATTGAGAGCCTGCCCCATCTATTGTAATTCCCCGCTTTTGAACTCTTTCACATAAATTTTTATTTTTTTTACATTGCTCGCAGCTGCCACAATAGATTGAGCAGTCTCCTGTAACTATATCTTTTTCGCACCATTTTGATTCTGCACTTGTGCCAGTTGCAACTACTTCCCCTATCCATTCATGGCCTAAAATTATAGGATATCGATGCGGAGCTGTATATTGACCCTTATATAATTTAATATCTGATCCACAAAGAGCCACATAATGAACTTTGATGAGCACTTCATCTGGAAGTAAATGATCATCAATTGGTTTATTTATACACTTTAACTGTTGTTTGGTTTCTATCACCAAAGAGAGGTTATTCATATTATCACCCCTCACCGCTTTTTATCCGGACTCTCAATGTACCCATTTAAGTCAAGCAGTCCATTCCCGCTAAAACACATTAAGATTGTCTTTTTTTCATTATTTACTTTTGCAGAAAGTGCCTCGTCGATCGTTGCTTTAATAGCATGACAAGTTTCAGGTGCGGGAATGCTGCCATACAATTTGGTAAATAACCTTCCAGCTTCAAAGATCTCCTCTTGATCATAAGAAACCGCATCAAGTATTCCCTTATGTCTGAGCATACCTACCATAGGGGAGCCATTATGTTGACGTAATCCGCCTACATGAGAGGCTGGGGGCATAAAATCATTTCCCATTGTATAGGATAGAGTTAGTGGAGTAATTCCTAATGGATCTGAAAAGTCGTATTTGTATTCACCCTTGCTTAATCTTGGAGAAGCATTCGATTCTACAGCTAAAAGTTTAATATTTGAAGGGTTCTCCGCTTTTGTCTGTATGAATGGAGCCATAATTCCGCCGAGATTACTGCCCCCGCCACAGCAAGCAATAACTGTATCAGGCATATCCCCTGCTATCTCCAATTGTCTATAGGTTTCTAACCCTATTATAGATTGGTGCAGTAATACATGATTTAAATTACTACCTGACGCATATTTGTATTCTTCATTCTCCAACGTATAACTAATTGCATCACCAATTGCTGTCCCTAAAGAACCATAGCTATCAGGGTCTTTTTCCAACAAAATCCGCCCTGAACTTGTTAACTTGCTAGGCGAAGGATATATTTTTCCCCCAAGCATTTCACTCCAGTATTTCCGGAATGGTTTTTGCTCCATTGAAATTCTCACCCAGAACACAATGGCTTCAATATTAAACATGTTACATGCATATGACAGACCTAACCCCCACTGACCTGCACCGGTCTCGCTTATTAATCCTTTTACGTTCTCTTTTTTTGCGTAGTATGCTTGTGGTATTGCCGTGTTCAATTTAAAACTATGTGTAGGTAAAAAATCTTCTCTTTTTATATATATTTTTGCTGGGGTATCTAAATATTGCTCTAATTCTACCGCTCTCATTAACGGAGTTGATCTGCCAACTTGTATATATTTATCTAATACTTCACCTGGAATGTCGACCCACTTCTCTTCAGTACTATCCTGATCTAACATAGCTTTTGTTCTTATTTTCTTGATAACATCCAGCCTTGACCCTCTGTCATCATTCGGTTCCTTTAATGGAGGAAGTTTGTCTGGTAGCACAGATTTTATATTTAACCATTGAGTAGGGAGATCTTGTTCTTTTAGAAAAAACATATTTTTCTGCATGGATTATATTCTCCTAACTTATCGTTATTTTATTTGGTCTATACACTTGATTTCTTTTATTTCTAAATGACTCCAAATCATAACTCCCATAAACTACTCCTTCAAAAAAGGCATCTTTTCCATGATCCATTTCAAATAATTTATTATTGCCGGATAGATGCGGATTACTATAAACATTGCTTATCCCTTTAAAAGTTAAATTTGTATTATCTTTTATCCCACAACCAGAAGCGACAACTATAAAACAATCTAAATCAATTGTCCTTGCTTTTACTATCGATAAATACGAGTCCGAAAATTCTGATGGAATTTGAACTAGACAAATCAGAACCTCTACATTTTCATCCAACAATTTTTGGCATATTGTAAATGAATTAATATCATTACCAAGCAACAATCCGATTTTTCCAACATGTGTCTCATAACAATGTACATTTTCGCCGGCAGTAATAATTTCCTTCTCGAAAAAAGTAAGATTGATTTTTTTGTGCATACCGAGTAATTCCCCTTCTGGAGATACTACAATAGCGGTGTTGTACAATTTACTATTTTCTGAAATTAAAGTGCCACAGACTATATATAATTTGTATTCCCTTGCCATTTTAAGGATAAAATCAATGCACTTCTTTGAATCTTCTGAATCGAATTGATTATTAAGCGAACTTCCCAATTCAAGCTGATAATTAAAACACTCTGGAAAACATACTAATTGCACATTATTCCGTGAGCATTCCTCAATATAGATCTCACATTTATTAAAGAATTCCTCTTGTTTGTAGGTATTAATATTTAACTGAACCATTCCAACATTAACCATTTCATCACCTCGTTCACTTCTTCACAAACATTTTCGAGAATGGTTTTAAACTTCTTTTCAAGTATTCAATATATTCTTCCCTTTCTTCCTTATCGAAGATATTTATTATAATGTTGTCTCTAACAGATTCAGGAAAGTTACTTTGTAATTCTTCTGATATAAAATCGGCACTATAGCTTTCTTTTAAATCAACCGTTATGTTCATTTGCTTATTATCATATTCCACACGATAGAACTTATTATGGCTCTCACAACTCATAATTAGCTCTTCTAATTTCAAATATGAAATCTGCCATTCACCTATACGAATTACATCATCGATCCTCCCATAATGCTCCATAATATCCGCTGTGTTGCCACATTCGCAGGGCTGAGTGCTAATACTCACTTGGTCATTTGTTTTATATCTAATTAAGGGCATCACCTCATTTTCCAAACTAGTTATAACCAGTTCTCCTTTGCCCTCACCTTTTATGTTATGTCCGCTATGAACATCAATAACCTCGTAATTATATCTATCATCCATAATATGCATGTTTCCATGATGACAAGTAATTGCCAAAGAACAGGTTTCGGTCATTCCATAAGCATTAAAAACATCGGCTCCCCATATTTCTTTAATTTTCTTTGCTTTGGATTGATTCGCTGTTTCTCCGATGTTTAAAATCTTTTTAACGGAAAAATCCTTTTTCGCACAGTATCCCATTTTTTGAGCAACTTCTGACAGCAGCAGCACTCTAGTTCCTGAAGCCACCATAATTGTAGGCTGAACTTTATATATAAGATCTACTGTCTTTTCCCATGAACAAAATTCATTAAGTACACCACATGCCACTTGAGTAATTCCTATCAAATCAAATGTTTTCTCAAGATCCTGGGCTGGAACAGATAATTCATACGGTGCTGAAATTATGGCGATATCGTCCTCTGAGAATAAATCCATTAGTCTGTAGGCTACATAAATATTATTTTGGAACCAATCTTTCTGAGAAAAATATGCGGAGGTCGGAACACCCGTTGTTCCGGTGCTTTCCGCGTAATGACTAACTTTTTCAAGACTCGAAGCCAACAATCCAAATGGATATTGTTCCCGTAAATGTTCCTTTGTTGTGAATGGTAATTTTTGCAGATCTGATTCCTTTTGAATAGATTGAATATCAATAAAGTTATCTTTGTAGAATTTAGAATAAAAATGCGAGTTTTCAGCAGCATAATGAATTTCTTTAATCAGCTTCTGCTCAATATACGATTTTTTTTGTTCTTTAGATAAACCTTGTGTATCCTCCAGATTTTTTAAGGAGTCCAGTTTTAATTCAGATTCCCTTTTAAGTTGATCTATGCTATTTTTAGTAATCATCAGCCGAGCGCCCTCCTAAATTAAAAGGATTCATTGATCGCTTCTTTCTGAATCTCCGGGTTTACCTCTACCATATAACTTTGTTCCGGTCCTTCAATGCAGGAGCCTATTTCATTTAGCAGAACAAATCTAATACCATGAATATCCTTTTTATTGTCTAGTTCCATACGTCTCATTATTGTCTCAGCATTAAGCACATCCGGAACTTTCGTTGGAGTTCCCAGTGCCTGTAATATATCGAGATGCTCTTCTACTTCATCATGACTTAAAAGACCTAATTTATTACTAATACGAGCAGCAATTATCATCCCTATAGATACGCATTCTCCATGGGAGTATTTTCCTTTTAATAATCTTTCTATCGCATGCCCTGTGGTATGGCCGTATTCAAGTATCATTCCAAGAGCCTTTTCGGATGGATCATTTTTAATAATTGGTAACTTTGACAAGATACTTATTTTAACGAGATCAAATAAGTTCTCTTCATTAAAGACCAGCCCCTTATTTATTCTCTCTTTCATCTCATAAAAGAAATTTCTATTAAATATCAATCCATTCTTAATTGTTTCTACCAAAGCCCCCCTGACAAGTCTCTCAGGCTCACTAAGCAGAAAGGAAGTATCCACAAAATTAAAAAGTGGTGTGTAATAAGATCCAATCATGTTTTTCCCAGACATAGAATTAATAGCTTGTTTCCGGCTCAGTATACTATCCGTTTGTGACATAAAAGTAATAGGAATATGAAAAAATCTTATTCCTCTAAAAATTAAAGCAGCAGCTAACCCAACTATATTTCCTATTACTCCTCCTCCAAAAGCAATCAAAACTGAACTTTTAGTTATGTTTCTTTCAAATAGCTCCTCAATTAAATAATTGCAGGTCATATTATTTTTGTTTACTTCACCTGCAGGCAAAACAATTAATTCCACTGGATAATTCTTACTCAAAAAATCATAAAGTGTTTGGCCATAAATATTCAGTATATTAAAATCTGTTATTAAGAAATACTTATCTGTTTTTAACTCATTCATTTTTTCGGGCAAAACGCTATCCCAGATCTTACTACCTAAATAAATAGGGGTTGACTCCTGCAAAAACGTTTCTAAAACAATTTCTTTAATCATCTTTAAGCTCCTTTTAATGAATTTTATGAAAATTAAAGGACTTCTGATTAGAATTAATATTTTGCATACTTGCTAACTTTAATTCCCGCTCTTCTTGTGTATAAGCTTTTAGCTTCACACAATCTCTCAATGAGCTTGGGAATCGGTATAATATATCCTCTTTACTACTTTCGAACAGCTCTGGATTAATAATATCCATATAAATTGATAGGCTATTTTCGTTATATTCAACATCATAATACTTGTCTTGGAGCTCACTGCTAAACAAAATATTTTCAATTTCCTGATAGGTGAGCGTTTGATTATGGACCGAGATCTTATTGCTCGATTTACCATAACGTTTGAGAACAGTCCGACTATTATCGAATTCATCTTTCTTATAAGATAAAGATGCTAATTCGCCAGTTCTATATCTGATTAGAGGCAATGCCTCATTATCTAAAGAGGTTATGACAAGCTCTCCTGCTTGATTTTCACCTAGCACTTGATTGGAATACATATCTATAATCTCAAAATAAAACTTTTCATCCATCAATAAAATATCTCCATTTTCATCTGAAACACCCAATGGAGGAAGCCCATCAATTGAATACAAATCAAAGATGGTTGCATCCCATATCTTCGCAACTCTATTCCGTTTTGCTTTACATAGATTTTCTGATACGTTAATAACTTTATTTATATTGAAATCCCTTTTTAGATCAAACCCCATTTTAGTTGCAACATCCGCTATTATAAAAGAATGAGTAGCTGAACAAACCAGTACATTAGGTTTCACTGAAGCTAATAAGTTAAAAAACCTATCCCATGGACAAACTTCGTTAAATATTCCACACGAAATTATCGTAGCACCTAAAATCTCAAATACTCGCTCTAACTCTTGGGCTGCAATAGACAGTTCATATGGTGATGCCACTACGACTATATCTTTGGGTGTAATTTTACCCAGTAATTCGTTTGAAACGGTAATATGATCGTGAAACCAACTGTGTCTGGAATAAAAAAAGGAAATAGGGCAATCTGCTGAAACTGATTCCGAATAGTGACTTAAATCCGAAACTTTAGCTGACAATGCCTTTAAAGGGTAGGATTCTTCAAGTTTCTTTCGAGGAAGTAAAGGTAGTTCTTGAAATTGTTTTATATTTTCTATTTTTACTATCTGAGTTGCATCAAGTTCATAATATTTTTTATAAAAGTCAGAGTTGTTAATAAAATAATTTATTTTCTCTAAAAATGTGGCTTCGAAATCATAAAAGTTTGTTTTCTTTTTTTCGTTAATTCCTGATGCTAATGATTCAATCATTTCCAGTTTTAGCTCCAAACTGTATTTCAACATATCTATACGTGAATCAACAGTTGGCATTCTTATTTTCTCCCTTCAACAATTCCCTGAAACTCAATCCAAACCTCACCCTTTACATCTTTAAAATTATTTTTCTCAAATAAGCTAATATAGTCGGATAGTGAAAATTTCAAGTGCACTTCATCTGCATCTGATTCAGGATCCGTTCCTTTATGCCAAGCTTCGATTTCCTTATTACGTTCAGGATCTGCTACTTTAATAAAATCAGAGATCACTAGTTTTTTTCCAGGTTTCAAAACACGATAGATTTCTCTTAATATAACCTCAGTACGTTCACTATTTTCATGAAGTACATAGGACATAACTACAGCATCAAAGCAATTATCAGAAAACTCCAAAGAACAAGCATCCCCTAAACAAGGCTTAATAATATGATCAAGCCCCCGCTTCTCTGCTTTTTTTTGCATTACATCAAGCATTTCTTGTCTCGAATCCATTCCAATCACTTTCCCGCTTGCATTAACCTTTTGAGCAGCTATCAAACTTAAAAAGCCAGTTCCACATCCTATATCAAGGACACAATCACCTTCTTTTAGATCCGCATGTAAAATTACAGCTTCATTTTCCTTTAAAGCGATTCTTAAAGGACCATCCAAATAATGAATCACTTTTTCCAGTTCTTGAGAGGAATAACTTTTTATAGTGTTTTCCTTTTTCATTGACTCGTCTCCTTAACATCAATTGTTATTAGCATCTCTACAAACTTATCTATTAAATCTATACTCAAATGATTATTTATAACTATTCTTAATGCATTTTTAAATCTTCTTGAAACGGATACAATAAACCCTTTTGTTTCTAGTTGATTCATCAGATTATGTGCATTATCTACATAAAAGGTAACGATATTTAATTGAGGAGTGCAGACTAGTGTATAACCCAACTGTTCTAATCGTTTAATCAAATATTCCGTACTTTCATAATTTTTTTTTGTTATCTGGATGAACCCTTCCATTCCCAAATATTCTAAAATTGCATATACCGCTAGTACACTAGCCCCACCTCTAGTGCCAGATAACGTTGTATGTGCTTGTGTCCCATAAAAATATGAATTAAAAGTTAAGTAGTTTTGGATATCTTTGTTCTTAAAGAGAATACCGCCAGCAGGAATGGGAGCAAGTCCATATTTATGTGGATCCACTGTGATTGAACTAACTCCATCTATAGCAAAATCAAATTCCGGCAATGAATATCCTAATTTTTTGGCAAATGGGATGATGAAACCGCCTGTAGCTGCATCAACATGAAGATAGATTTTATTTTCGCGTGCAATTTCAGCAATTTGCTCTATAGGATCAATGCAACCCAACTCACTACTCCCGGCATTTACAACAATTGCAATCGTATCTTTTCCAATTTTGTGAATCAAATCACTAATATCCATTGAGAAATTTTCATCAGTCTCAACAATTTTGTATTTTAGGCCCATAAATTCTATCGCTTTTAATACAGAATAGTGAGTAGTTGCTGTAAACAGAATTTCAGGTTTTTCTACTTCCGGCCGCATCTTTTTTGCAACTTGGAGAGCTAGAAAATTCGCTTCTGTTCCCCCTGAGACAATATTTCCAACCATGTCTGGCCCGTGAAATACCTCTTTCAAGAGCTCAATTACTTTATTCTCGACTTTAGCAGTTCCTTTAAAGATTCTATTATCTCCCAAGTTAGTATCTAGTCCCTTAATAAAAGCTTCCACACCAATATGTAAGGGCTCGGAACAAATTGAATTAAAAACAAATGGCCATTGTACATCTGCTTTTCTAATATCAAGTATTTCTTTCATAATCTCATTACTATTTAAGCCTATTTGTCTCACATTACGTTCCCTCCCATTGTTCAAGTAAATAAAACGCTTTCGCCTCTAGTTCAACAGTCTCTTCAAGCAGCTTTTTAACCTTCAATAATTGTATGAAGATTCCCGAATGATCTAATCGACTTGAATAATGAAAGTATTTTGATATCTCTATCCAATTTAGGCTTGATTGGTGCATCATTTTTGCAGCCTTCAATAACAAGTGATCATTTGAGAATATTTTTGAAACTTCATATAAATACTTAGAATATAATGATCTAAAATTCCCACCACCAGTACCAACTTCGTCAAACATTTTACCAGTTATAATAAGTTGTGCTCGTAAGGGAGAAACATAAGACTGTCTATTACTATCAAACTTTTTTAGTGGTAAAATTTCAGGCCAACTCTCTAACTCATTGGTGAATAATTGAAGTTCCCTATAGCTTCCTTCATTTGTATCTTTTAAGTAACTCAAAGTATTCTTTTTAATCGCTTTATAAATTGCTTCTTTCAGTCTCAATTTATAATTTTGAGGTACATCAATTATGTGCTGTGCATTGTGGGTATTTCCCCAATATAGATCAGCACCTCTAGCTTTTTTAACACAATCAATTGAGGTAACATGTAAATTATTTGACTGTCTTTTGTCGTTGATTTTTTTGTCATAAACTTCCCCTAGCCAAACATGCTTATCGTCATACCCTACGAGAAGCACCATATGGAAAGGAACTTCTCTCAATATTCCCTTCCAGTAATCAAGCTTAGATTTATCAAGTTCAACAATAACTGGAATGTTATTATTAATTGAAGCCTTTGTCTCCTGCCATGCTTTCTCACCATTCGTTTCGAATAGTCTTTTGTGGCTCAACTCAAGAACTTCACAAATATTATCGACCCAAGTGTAATTTCGACCTCCTGTATAGAATGCCGGTATGCTGGTTAACACATCGTGCTTTCTATAGCAAAAGCCTAAACTACTGTCTAAACCAAATGCCATTGCTTCCGTAAAGTTAAATCCCCAATAATTAAAATAGTTTTGCAAGGTTGTGGAAATGCAGTGGTAACCTGGATCATACACAAACCCTTCAATCATTTTTTTCATGCGGACAGCCCACCATCCACCGTAAACACCCCTCCTGTAATGTAGTCTGATTGGTCACCGGATAAAAATAGAATTAACGATGTTACATCTTGAGGAGTTCCTATTCTTCCAAGCGGTATCTTTTTTATTTCCGAATCCATATCTTTTATAGTCTGATCGGTCATATCTGTAGAAATCAAACCCGGAACTACCACATTCACATTAATCTTCCATTTTGCTGCTTCTTTAGCCAAAGCTTTTGAGAAGGCTACTACAGCTGCCTTTGAAGCCGCATAGTATGTTTGACCTATTTTACTATCATATATACTTACTGAAGAGATATTAATGATTTTCCCAGCCTTTTGTCTGATCATTCGTTTCATAGCCGCATGACAACAACTCATCAATCCTATAACATTCGTGTTTATGCATGTAATCCAATCTTCTTCTGTACTATTGATAAATAATTTATCGTTACTAATCCCAGCGTTATTGACTAAAATATCAATTCTCCCAAACTTCTTTTTAATGTTCTCGAACATTGCCTTAACTTGTTCAGGATCGGATATATCCGCTTGAATTTGAATCGAATTTGGAGAGAAGGCTTTAATAATTTCGAAGGTCTCGCGTGCCATAGCTGTGTCATTTTTATAGTTCATAATTACAATTGCTTTTCTTTTAGAAAATTCAATTGCAACTTCCCTGCCTATGCCCCTTGACGAACCCGTAATTAATATAATCTTGTCATTGAACATCAAATTAACTGTCCTTTTGGAACTAATTCAATATGTTTATTTATAAAATCATAACTTTCTTTTAATGCCTTTTGATGAACACCTGTGTGATTATATAGTTCAACACTTACAAATCCATCATAGTTATGTTTACTAAGAATGCTGAAAATTTGTGGGAAATCCAGATGACCTTGTCCTAGTATTTCATGATAATGAATACGATCTTTAATATCTTCAATATGAATGTGTTTTGTGAAGGGGAGTGCTTTATCAATGGCATTTAAGTAGTCGTCCTCACAACAATTTACGTGCCCTATGTCAAGATTCATTTTGAAATGTTCATGATTAATATCTTTTATTAATTGAATGGCTCCGGTACTAGTGCTAATTAAAAATTCAGGCTCTGGTTCAATTAACATAGTTAAACCGCCACATTCACTGAGCAATTCTTCAATCGATTCTATTAGCCAATTATAGGCCATACCCCTGTCTATATTGTCTTTCAGTTTACCACTAGCAAAAACTAAGTAAGGTGAATTCAAATTATTAGCAATTTCTATAGATCTCTTTAAAAAGTCTTTTCTAATAGATCTGCATGCTTTATTAGGATTTATGAGTGATGGTTCAAAAGGCATCTCGCCCAATAAATTATCCGCACCAGCAGAAATACAAGAAATAATAATATTGTGGTCTGAGCAGAAGTTTTTTAATTCTTCCACTTCTTTTCTTGTAGTCATTAAAGGATGTAAATGGTTTTCATGAAATGATAATTCAACACCATCATAATTATGATTTCTAACTGTTTTAAGCGCTTCCTTAATAGTTAAATGCCTTAACCCATTAGTGTTATAACTTACTTTCATCAATTACTTCCTCCTATCTATAGACTAATGTTTAAATAATTCATGGCGTTATTTCTAATTCAAACTTAGCACAAAACAAAGTATATTTTTCATTTTTGGCATATAAAGGTTTTTTCGTGGACTGAATTGTACATTTTTTCACATAAGGGAGCAAATTATATGTCTTTTATTAATCTTTTAATTGGATCACATTGATTCCTTGAAACAAAAAATACTTGTCCATCCTCCATTTCTACACTCAATAATCTTTCTACCTTTTTTACGTTTTTAACGTAATTAAAATTAATAATCATTCCTCTATGAATCATTGCAAAATTATGACCATAGAGTGTTTTATAGATTTCCTCCAATGACCTACTTTTTAAAATCAACACCTCTTTTTTTAATTTAATTGCTACATTTCTACCTTCTTTATAAACATATATAATGTCTTCTGCTTTTACATATTGAACACCATCTTTTAATTCAAATTTATATTTTTTATTTGTATCTAGCTTATTAAGTAGAAATTCTATTACTCCATCAAGCGTATGTTCAGTTTTAACAAATTCAAATGCAACATTGAAATCATTATTTAATGAGAAAGCTATTATTGAAATCTTATTATCTGAAAAATACTGAAAATCCATTAGCGTTTTCAAAACATTCTCCAATTCAATGAGGTTAACAAAAAAAACATCAAAATCATTTTTTCGATTATCTTTTAAAAAATCAAAACTGTCTTTATATACTTTAATTTCATATTTCGTATTTTCACCTTTAAAAAAGAAATCTATACGAGACCTTATCATTTCACACAAATAACTTTCATCACATATCGCCACTTTAACCATAAAACACTTCCTCTTTTCATTTTAAGATATGAAAGAAATGATTATTTTCCGATTAGCAGATGAGATGGTCAACTGAAAAGTTGTTTGGTAGATTCAAGGTTTCTATTCAGAGTTAGCTTTCGATGCAATTCCTTTGTGGAAACAATTTCAGCTGCTAAGTTATACATGACCTTATTTCTAAAAAGCTTATAAAAACCACAAAAAAACCTCCTTAAATTTTGTATTACACAATTATATCTCATATATGGTTTTTATAGTAATTGTCTGCCAATTATTATTAAATTTAGACACATTTAATCAAATACCCCGAATGCTCCCTTTGTCCTATGCTTCAACTTTACATGCCATAATATTCATACCGCACCCTTTCTTTTAATATGACATAGGATGACATATTTGAGGTTTATAATGGGTAATAGATCAACGAAAGGAGTAACAAATCATGAAACGGAAAATAATTTTAGATTTAGCAGTTACTTTAGATGGTTTTATTGAAGGGACAAACGGGGAACTTGATTGGTGCATTATGGATTCTGAGATGGGATTTATTCATTTCTTAAATCAGATTGACACTATTTTGTATGGAAGAACAAGCTATGATTTATGGGGACAATATACTCCAGGAATTGAACAAGATGATGCTGAAAAAGAAATTTGGGAATCAATTCACAGTAAAGAGAAATACGTGTTTTCCGGGACACAAAAAGGGACTGCTAATAAAGCAATATTCATAAATGATAATATTCTTGAAGAAGTAAATACATTAAAGAATACGCCTGGCAAAGACATCTGGCTATATGGTGGAGCAAGTCTTATTACAACTTTTATCAATTTAGGGCTTGTTGATGAGTTTAGATTATCTGTTCACCCAGTCGTTCTGGGAGAAGGAAAACCGTTGTTTATTGATATTAAGCAGAGATTGAATTTAAAAATGGTTAATACAAGAAAGTTCTCCTCCGGCGTTGTGCAACTAATCTATCATTTGAATGACAAATAAACCAAGCGGAAACGGCTTCGCCGTCCTCAAAAGAACGGTATCCGTTTCAGCGAGAAATAGAAGGATAATTTATAGCGTGAAGCATATAAATTATATTTCAAAAAAATGAAGCGAGCATACGCCCGCTCCATTCCTTAAGCTTCAATTTCCCTTAAATCAACCTGCCATATACTGACTTTGGAAAAGCAAATCATAGGTTTCGTTTCTGTTATATAGGTTTTGATGGGTATCAAAGGCTACCACCCTGCCATCTTTTAGAACCATTACCTTGTCGCAGTCCAGAATAGTAGATAAACGATGAGCAATGGAAATCATGGTTTTTCCCGATGAAAGGCTCTTGAGTTCTGTAATGATGTCATTCTCATTTTCGTTGTCAAGCGCGCTGGTACTTTCGTCAAAAATGATGATGTCCCTGTCCTGTAAAAAAGCACGGGCAATCGATAAGCGCTGTCTCTGGCCTCCTGAAAGCTGTACACCTTTTTCTCCGATTATCGTATCCAATTGATTCTGCAAGGTTTCAATGAAGTCATAAATACTCGCTCTGCGGCAGCACTCTATCAATTCCGCATCGGTTGCGCCGGCCTTTGCCAGCAATAAGTTTTCTCTGATCGTCATATTGAAAAGAACGGGTTCCTGCACAACTATACTAACTTTTTCTGACACACTCTCGCTGTTAACCGTATAGATATCAATGCCGCCAATCTGTACAGTCCCCCCTTGCGGGTTAATCTGCCCGGTCAACAGTTTAGCGATTGTAGATTTGCCGCTGCCGCTTTCTCCAACGATGGCCAGATGTTCGCCCTTACTCACGGAGAACGAAATACCGTCAAGAGCAAATGAATTGTTTCCCTCATAGGTAAATTTCAGATTTTCAACGTTTAGATCTGTTCCGTCAATTTTCTTATAGGGTCTATTGCCTGCTTCTAAATTTAATATCCCGATAACCTTTTCGATATTCACCGAATCATTCTTATAATTCATCATGGAATTACTAATGCTTTCTATGTACCCGAAAAACTGCCCGTAAAAGCTGATAAAAACGAGCAGCACACCGACTTCCGAGTAGCCCTTAATTACAAATAATCCGCCAATAAAGTAGATAAACAGCTGGGTAATGAAGTTTTTCGTGAAGAATGAATAGGTAATCCCCAGATGCAAATAGAACTGGTTGAGGAACCAAATATGCCTTATTTTCTTGTAGTGTCCGTTTAATTCATCCAATTGTGCGTCTTCAAGGTTATTGGTCTTAACATCCTTCCAGTTTTGAAAATTCGAGTGTAGGAAGGATTCATATTTTATTTGCAGTTTCCATAGTTCCTCTCCGGTTGTCTTCGTCTTCACTCCCAAAAAATTAACCGTAAATAAAGAGACCGGAACAAAAACAAAACTGAGGAGCGCGATTCGCCAGTCGTAGCATAATAAAATAACTGCCAGCGCAGCAGCGTAAACGACAGCATAGATAAATTCCAATATATGGGTCGTAAAAAAGTTCCCGGCAGCAGTAGAATCGTTTTCAATCCGGCTTCTAACGTCGCCAATGCTATATTTGCTATATACATCATTATCAAGGCTGATATACTTTTTCAGCAATTTATTCTTTATTCTCAGGTCATATTTTAGTATTAACCGGTTGGAGAACCGCTTACTGACCGCAACTCCGATTGTCGCGAACAGGAAAACAGCCAGATAACCGGTGATGACCGGCCACAGCTCGTTCATATTCTTATCTACTAAAACGCGATTAACCAAAAACGAATACAAGAACAGAGGGATAAGCCCGAAAATTAAGTTCCACAGCTTGAAAAATCCGAGCACAATCAACGGCTTGTTAATACCGTCTATATCCCGGGTTAATGCCTTAAAGGTGTCCAAGCGTTTCATACAGCCTCACCTCCTAAACACTGTTCGCTGAATAAGTCTATATACGTTTTATTGTTTCTAATCAGTACGTCGTGAGTATCAAAGCCTTTGACAACGCCATCCGCTAAAACCGCGATTTTATCACAGCTTTTAATGGTGGAAAAACGGTGGGCAATGATAATAAGCGTCCGGTCTTGTGACAACTCACTCATCACGTTCCGGATAAGCGCTTCGTTCCGGCTGTCGAGGAATGCTGTGGCTTCGTCGAAGACCAGAATCTTAGGATTCTTGACTAGTATCCTTGCGATAGCCAGACGCTGCTTCTGCCCGCCGGATAATTCTTGCCCTTCAGTCCCAAGCAGCGTGTCCAGTCCGTCAGGGAATGTCAGGACAACATCATAAAGGGCGGCTTTCTTAATAGCTTCCATTAATGCGTTATCATTATCCTTGTTGTTGGTAAATGAAAGATTGTAACGCAGGGTATTATCGTAAAGGATGGTCTCCTGATGGACAATCCCCACCTGGCTCCGCAAGCTATGCAGGTTATACTCATTGACATTCATCCCGTCGATCAGAAGCTCGCCGCTGTCAACGTTATATAAATTGTAGAGCAGGTTCCCCATCGTTGTTTTACCTGCGCCGCTCTTCCCGACAATGCCAATCGTGCTTCCTGCATCCACGCGGAGATTGAATCCGTTCAGAATAGGTCTGTCTTCGGTGTATCCAAAGGTGACATTGTTAAATTCGATCTTGCCCTCCTTTATTTGTTTTGGAGGATGGTTTTCTTTATAATCTTCTTCCTCTTCATTCAATATATCCACGACACGTTGTAAGGAGACGGTCTGTCCCCAGACATCGACAATTTTGCTGTTAATGGAGCTGAAGTAGTTCACGGCTATATTGAAATAGCTTATGGCGGCTACAAAAACGCCGAGCTGCATTTGGCCTTTAACGATGAAATAGGCGCAGATCACAAATATCAGCAGCTGTGCGATAAGCGTGATGAACGAATTAAGCCTTTCTGTCGTCACTTCGATTCTTCCGTTTTCTACGTTCATTTTATTAATGGATGTCGTTTTTCTTAAATAAACGCTCCTTACTTTTTTACTTGCGTTAAGGATTTTTATCTCCCGCAAATTTTTCACAATCTCAAATAAGTAAGAGGATAGTTTACCCTGTTCCGCTGCAATATCTTTGTTGACCTTCTGCGCTCTTGCCTTGAAATATTTCGAGGTAAAAAATACGACGGGAACCAGCACGACCGTAAAAGCCCCCAGAAAGATATTGTAGTAAAACATAAAGCAGACAGCGAATAGGATATGCAGAAGGTTGGAATATCCCCAAAGTCCGCTCCAGAAAATGAGATTCATAATATCCGCGGCGTCGTGGTTCATCCGGCTGATCATATCTCCGCTGTACATCCCGGAAAGGTCCTTCCCTTTTTTATGTAATATCTTTTTGAAAAGCGCCCGCCGTATATCAAAGACAAAACCCGTCATCAATTGCGACGAAATGAGATTATTTAACGTCGCAACGACAAACTGATTGAAAATGAGTATGCCGGCATAGATTAAGCACAAATTCAAAAAGGCGCTCATGTCTTTATCATAAAATGCGATATTGATGATTTTCCCGCCCAGGAACGGATAAATCAGATTGATCATCGTCATTAATGTAGTGATTATGAACCCGCATACAAGTACCCATTTGTGCATCAGCATAAATTTAGTGACCCATTGCCTTTTTGTCATAAACTCACCGCTTTCCATATATTCACAAAGGATATTGTAGCACAAATGTTCGTATGTAAAAAGCTCAAAACACCTGCCAATGACAGGTGCTTGTGAATTAATAACAAATTTATTCAGTGGCTCCGCACTAAGCTGAGGTTCCTTGGCTTGCCGCTCAGGCCAGCAGGGCGCGGGCCACCTGATCCACAATGCAATTGATGCCTGTCGGTCCATAGCAGCCGATCCATGTAGCGGCATCCACCGGATATATATGCTGCCGCCTGTCTGCATCCAGCATGCCCCAGACGCTTTGCTCTGTCACAGATATTCCCTCCTGCATCATCTCGTTGCTAAGTAAAAAGTAGTGGTTAGCATGCACAGCCGGTAGTCTGTCGACTGAAATATGATAAGCCGTGTCGGAGGTGTCTGCGACAAATAGCGGAGCAGGCAGACCAAGGTCCCGGTACAGCACGGCGCCTGTGCGATGAGAGGCAGTATGTACCCGAACCACTGACTCACGCGGGCGGATCAGAGCCACGCTCTTCCCCGCCAGTACCGGGGCAAGTTCTTCTGACAGTAATGCCGTCCGGCGAATGTAATCCGTAATAATACGTTCCGCCTCCGCCCGCTTGCCCGTCAGTTCGCCGAACAGGCTCAGAATTCTCTGCCAGCTCTCATTACGCTTAAACATTATAGTTGGAGCAATCCGGCTTAAGCGTTCATAGTGCTGATCATGCACCTCGGTACAGATAATCAAATCCGGCTGCAGCCGTTCCACAGCCTGCAGGTCCGGGTACTCATAGGTTCCGAGCATTTCCGTTGCCTTAAGCCTGTCCCTGATATATGGGGGGAAATTTAACGCCGCACTGCCTAGTCCTACACTTCCTGCCGGTAGCATCTCAAGCGCAAGCAAATGGTCAGCATATTGAACGTCGAGTACGGCGATCCGCCGCGGAGAGGCTGTAACGCAATATTCGCCTCGCATATGGCATATCACCGGTCCCTGCAGCGACTCGTACGAGCAGGCCAAGCGGTCCGGCAGCCCGGAACAAGCGGAGAGCGCACCGGTCCCGGAAGCGGCAGTGCGCCTGTAGAGCTGTGGGGGAACTCCATAATATTTCTTGAACGCTCTGCTGAAGTAATACATGTCGTGGTAGCCTGTTCTTTCAGCGATTTCGCCGATGGGAGCGTCCGTATGACGCAGCATCCGCTCTGCATTCTCCATCCGCAGCTGGATCACATATTCCATCGGTCCGAGCAGCTTCTCCTGTTTGAACCGCCGCTGCAGCTGTCTCGCGCCGCAGCCGGCAAGCGCAGCCAGCTCTTTAAGCTTCAGCTCCTGACGATAATGCCCCGCTATATAGGCAGACACAACATCCACCATGTCCGGCGCTGCGCCGCCCCGGCCGCGTTCATGCTCCATAATAAGCTCATACAGCACTCCTTGCAGCAGCGCATTGGCATGGAAACGTTCCAGCCCCTCTCCCCGGCTCCATTTGGCTACGATCTTGTCCGCCGCCTGATGCAGCTCCGCCGGGAGCACAGGATAATGAACAAACGAAGTGCGCAGCGGGTGATTACGCTGCGGGAACAGAACATGGGCGGCTCCCGTCATAGGAATTGCCTTGTAGATAATAATGGTATAATGAATGTTTTCTGATCCGGCAGTCAAAGTAAAAGCTGATCCCTTGACAGCATGACAAGCAAAAGAGGCCCGGATATGGCAAACTTCACCATTCATCACAAGCCCCACTTCTCCGCCGCCTGCCAGCAGCAGCAGATTGGCTGTCAATCCCGTTTCGCTCATCACACCGCCAGGCGGCAAAGTACCGCTGCGCACGTCAAGCGTTTTGATTGTCGTATCACTCCATAAACTTGCCTGCTCTTGCAGCGGCATTCCTCTCATCTCCTGACAATGTTTCTATTGTCATTTTAATTGAGATTCATTCTCATTGTCAATTTTCGGACACTTTACGCAATATTCTCCTGACATCCGGTAATAAAAGCAGCAGGTGATGCGCTTGTTCTTCGCAACCTGTACCCGATCATTGTTCTCTGTAAAACGGGTAAACGGATTCCGCCTTTCGCCAAACAGTTGCCCGGGGGCCATCCGGGTCAGGAACGTAAAATCTGCATGCATCCGCTGCCTTTCTTGTCTGGATTCGTCTGCTCCAGGAGAATACAGCGGAGCAATACGCACCATAATATTCTCCCAAAGCACCGCTATAGAGACGGGGCCAATGGCGGCAAGCGTCTGCAGCAGCGGCGCAAGTCTTACCGCAAAAATCTCCTCTACGACCTCTTCCCGCCACGCTTCCCTGTCTTCCGGTGGCGATGCAGCCCGAAGTCCGTTCAGCGCCAGGAAAGGAAAAGGCGTATCCACTTTAAAAGCCGGGGAAGCCGGATGATAAAGGAAGCTGTTCTCCATCGGGAAGGAGACTTCCCGATTATGAAAGGTCATAGCTGTCAGAAGCGGCGCGATCCACAGATAGCCGATCCGCTTGGCCAGCATGGAAGCGGCAACCTGCATATCCGGCGCGCCGATATAATCCTTAAGCCAGCTTACATATTCACGGCATGCAGCTTCTTCATGCAACTGGCTCAGGGCAATAGTACGGACGCTGCCTTTAGGCGGCTCGCCTAGCCACAGCCGGTATTCTTCCGCTATTTGCTTCCAGGAGACAGACGACAGATAGTTGTCCATTTCAATGCGATCCCAGCAGCGCTTCCGAGGCCTGATCTACGATAATGTTAAGAGCAATGGGACCATAGTAAGCGATCCAGAGCGTTGAATTCACGTTATATGCACGGTTATTCTTGACTGCATCAAGGGATTTCCAGACCGGACTGCTTGCCAGAGCCTCTGCCTCTTTGGCAAACAATTCATCCGACAGCAGGAAATAGTGATCTGCTCCGATATCAGCGACTCTCTCCATCGAAATTTCAACGGAGGTGTCATCTTTAATCTCCTGAACGAATGCAGGAACATTTAACCCCAAATCCTCATAAAGAATGCTTCCGGTCCGATGCCCGGGACCATGTACACGAATACCTTCCGGTCTAGGGCGAATCAGCGCTACCGTTTCGTCGCCCAGCTTCGCCGACAATTTCTCCCGCAGTCCGACGATTTTGTCCTCGTAAGCCTGACGCACTACCTCCGCCTCCGCCTGCTTGCCTGTTATCTTACCGATGGTAGCCAACGTATCCTGCCAATCCTCGTAGAAGTCGAGTACTATGGTAGGCGCAATTTTACTGACGCTGTCATACACCTGCTCCTGAAAGTCGGTCATCAATATAAGATCCGGATTCAACGCAACAATAGCCTCAAGATTGGGCTCATCGCGTGTACCGAGGACCTTCACCTCACCCAGTTGGTCGCTTAAATATTCTGGAAACTTGGCGTCCTTCCCTCCAGCCACAACGCTGCCTGCCGGGTGCTCACCAATCGCTATCAATTGATCGACAAATTTCACATCAAGCGTAGCAATCACCTTCGGCTTCCCGGTCAGCGTATATTCGCCCTTCATGTGCTGGATGGTAACCGGGAAGGCTGCAGCAGCCTGCGCCTCCGGCGATGTCTGAGCCTGAGTTTCAGACGCTGGAGACGGCTCGGCTGAAGCAGCAGCAGACGACTGTGCGGCTGAGCCTTCATTGGTGCCCCCTCCATTGCCGCAAGCCGTCAGCACAAGTACCAGTGCCAGCATCCATACCATTAATGGTCCACATTTTCGGGCGGCGTTTATCTTGCTACCGGTTGCCTGCCTCTTTGTTGCTCTGTTCATGCTGACTCCCCCTTTTGCATGATAATGATTTTCATTATCATATTATATAAAGCGAGTATAATCGATCCACATACTCCGTTTCCATGTACTTTTGCGACATTGCAGCCGGATTAATGCGACATTGTGCTCCATAGGAGCATGTTTCCTTTTACACAGTATCCCTTCGCGATTCCGATAATCCAATATAAAAAGACTGCCGACAATACCATCGACAGTCTTAAGGAAGGGGACCTGCTCCCCTTATTAACTAAGTTAAATATTAATTACCCCAATATTGCTGGGCAATCTGTTGTCCTTGTTTAATTTTCGCCCACTGTTCATCTTCCGTTAATTCATTGCCGCCATCACAGGACGCAAACCCGCATTGATGAGAAAGTAATAATCTATCCTTATCAATAATTTTCGAGGCTTCATCAAGCATTTGAACTACACGGGCCTCGTCGTCGAGTGTATTGGTCTTAGAAGACAACAATCCAAGTACAATTTCTGTATCAGGCTTATCTTTGAACACCGCAAGCGCCTCAAGGGAGCCTGCACGGTCATCATCCCATTCCAGGAAAAAGCGGTCGTATTTCAGCTGCTTCAAGAACAGATTAGCAATTTTGGCATAGGAGCCACCACCCATATTACGGGAATCATAGTTACCACGGCAGTTATGAGTCCACATTTTGAGGCCTAAGCTATGACCAAAATCAATGATTGTATTGTTAATGTCAATAAATTCTGTAGCCAGAGCCTGTACTTCCTCTTGATTGATATTCTCGCCAGTATATGGAGAGTTCGGGTTATCATCTGCAAATAGCTCCCATAAGCAATCGTCGAATTGCAGGATTTGTCCTCCAGCGGCGGCAAAATCCGCAACGAATTCCTTATAAGCCTTAACCAGACCGTCTTTAAGCTCATGTCTGTCCTTATAAACCGCTTCTGTGCCGCCAATGTTATCCGACCACGATAACTCACCAAAAATATGGGATGGAGAAGGTACGCACAGCTTGGTTTCACGGTCGCCCGCTAGGGCTTGAAGTTTCTTAAATACATCAATAAAATGATGGTTCTTTCCACCTAATTCACCTGTGATGCGCAAACCAATATCTTTTCGGGTCTCATATTTTGAAGCCCCATCTGTATCTCTGAAAAAATATCCATGATCCGCTATATAGCGGCTAATTCCTTGGAAGCCCCAGACAAAATCCAAATGCCACATAGATTTGGAATGTTCCCCATCCGTAAGAATGGACAAACCATTGTTAATTTCTTTATCAACTACAGCCTCAATCGCCTCAGCTTCACACTGCTCATACCCTTGGAAATCTTGGTAAAAAGGATAACTGATATCATCACGATGCTCAATCTGATGTTTATATTCTAATAAATTCGACGGACGCAACAGGCTGCCTACGATTTGAAATCTATTGCACATGTAAAATCCTCCTCCATTTAACCACATGTCTTTCTCTAATGGTTAGATTCTAGCATGGAGGAATATTATCTACATAACACTTAAAAGTAATATCTGGTTATAGTTAAAAGGTATAATGAGTATCTTAGCTTTCTAAGGAAATAAATAGCTATTATAGCCTTCTTAAAGGCGAACTATATAAACAACAACCCGAACTTAGAAAAGTTCGGGTATCATAACCAATACCGCAACGGATTCCACATGCCTTGAGCGGTTATCACGGAAGACGCTTCAATTCCGGAAAGAAATAAGCAACCTCCGCTTCATATCTGTCCTGTGCCGACAGGCAGGTGTCCAGCAAATATCCTTTTTCCGAAGAGTACTCCTTCAGGCCGCGGTAATAAAACAGCTTATACTCATGGTCGATGATAAAGGGGAGTATACCATTTTTCAAACATTCCTTGAACAGGATGATCCTGCCGACACGACCGTTTCCGTCCTGAAAAGGGTGGATGCTTTCAAATTCATGATGGAAGTCTACGATGTCCTCAAACGAAATTCCGGGTTTTTGGTGATACATGGTGAGCAGCTTCCCCATCGCGCTTGCCACTTTTCCCGGAGCAGTTGTTTTCATATCTCCTACCACATTGGGCCTGACTTTGTAATCCCCCACGCGGAACCAGTCTTTTCTTTCATCTGAAGTATTTCTTTTTAAGATTCTATGGAATTCCTTGATCATTTCTTCGGATAAGTCTTCATGTGCAAGGTTCAACATATAGTCAAAGCAGGCGAAGTGGTTTACCGTCTCAATAATATCGTCAACACTTGCTGTTTCTTCAGGTTCTACGTTTATTGTGTTGGTTTCAAAAATATATCGTGTCTGATCCTCAGATAACCGACTGCCTTCGATCCGGTTGGAGTTATAGGCAAGCTTAATTTGGGTCTGATGGTACAGCCCTCCTTTAAGCCCCATCTTCATTTCTTCCTGTAAGAGCTCTATTAATGTTTCATATTTCATCCACATTTCTCCCAGTAAATTCAGAATGATTCCATGTATCTTAACAGTCAAAATAGCCTTACCTATTGTTATCATTATAGCATTCTCTATTGTAAAATATGCAGTTGTGCAAGATTCTGTCTGAGCTTCTCCACATCCGCGAATTCCGCGAGCACGCCCGACGATGATGAGCACTACATCTATGCTAAAACGCTACGATCATAGACAGCCACGGTCGCGCGCAGCTGACCGAGCTGTTTGTCTCTGCCACGATGTCTCATGAAATTAGATCTATAGCGTAGAATAGTAGAGAAGATTGAGGCCGTTATACACGATATGCACCACGACCCCGGGCCAGATGGAACCCGTCTTACGGAACAGTATACCATTCAGGATGCCGACCATGAATGCGTCGAACAGGATGACGTTGAATCCATGAACGACGCCGAAGATCGCAGCGCTGCCAACCACGCCGGCCCATGCTCCGTAACGGTTCAGGGCATTGGCAATAACGCCACGGAATACAAACTCCTCGCCGAGCGGCGTGAGGATAGCGCCAGTGATAAGCAGAACGAAGAGTGAGAGCGCACCGCCTTGCGCCGCCGTCTGGAAGTCCGCTTGGTTGTTCAGCTCGGTGATGAAGTGAAAATACACCCCCTCTATAACGAAGCATCCGCCGAACGCGACAACACCGAGGCCGGCTCCCACAAGCAGCCATTTCCGTTCGACCGCCCGGAAACCGAAAGCGCGCAGATCGCGAACCCGCAGGGCGTAGGCTGCGAACAAGGAGGCGAGGCCAACGAGACCATTGCCTACACCCCCGATGTTAATTCGCAAGATGGCTTGCTCGTCAGGGATTTGCGCCATCCAAAGACCGAGCATAACAATGCCGATCAGATAGAGACCCAGTGCAGTTAGGGTCTCTGGCCAGCCAGGTCGGGCTTGGGGCATAGTGGACGTGGAAGAGCTAATTACCTCCATGAGTTCCTTTTCAGTTTCAGACAATTTTTGAACATTTTTCACGGGTGTACACCTCTTTGCATCGTTATGCGTAGATAACGACTTATTTAGTATATAAGTTGATACGCTAGAGATTTCAGAGATTATCGGCAGAACGGAACGAACGGTCTATAAATATTTGCGACTGACGAAGGAACAGCAAGAACAACTGAAGCAGACCATCGTATCACCTATACGCTAGCTGCGGTGGATGAAGTCAAGCAACAAGCCTTCACAGAAGTAACTTTTCCTACTTTGAAATAAGGTGAATGGACGAGAAAATCGCTCATTTGCTCTTCAAAGATGAGTCGATGATCCGCGATTACCAAGCGCTTCAGCATACGTGGTTTCTCAAAGGCAAGCAACGTGTCATCCAGACAACAGGCAAACATCGTGGTGTTAAACGATCACGGCCGTCCCGCTTACGGCAACCATCAGCATGCCATCGCGAATGACTTCATAATCAATGTCGACTCCGACAATCGTATTAGCTCCCATCCCTGAAGCTTTCTGAGTCATCTCAGCAAATGCCGTATCTCTCGCTTCCTGAAGCTTGCCCTCGTAAGCGCCCGAACGCCCCCCTACGAGGTCGGTAATCGAAGCCTTGAAGTCTCTGAATACGTTGGCTCCTATAATGACTTCACCGGTGGCAATGCCCAGATACTGCCTTATCGGGGAACCTTCAATAGTTGATGTAGTGGTTATAATCATAATTTATCCTCCTCAATTGGCCTGGCTATAGGGTAATACTTTTGTTGCTGTTTTCCGCTTCAGGCGCCAACCGGCCTTTTTCGGATGACATGAATACAACAAGAGCGGCGGTGACTATGGACGATCTTCTCATAAACCAATCCTTTGTATGTTCGAATAGCTTTCTCACCCCTATCCTACCAGCCCCAATGAAACAGAACCTAAACGGATAGACAAACATCAGCTTAATTTCACTCCCGCCGTTTAGGTTCTGTTAAAGTGATTATGCTACTATGGAAATGGGTGAAAACAATGACAAATCTATCCGATTTTAAAATCGCAATCGTCGACGACGAGCCTTCGATTGTCACGATGCTGCAAATGGTGCTTCGCAGGGAAGGGTTTCATCAGCTGTACACGGCTTCCACCTGTGCGGAAGCTCTCGATTTAGCGAAGCGTGAAGCCCCCGATATCCTCCTGCTCGACATCATGCTCCCCGACGGCAGCGGCCTGGAGCTCTGCTCCAAGCTCCGCAAATACGGGAATCCGCATATTTTGTTTCTGACGGCCAAGGCTTCCGATCTCGATGTCCTGCGAGGCTTCGCTATGGGCGGGGACGATTATATCACGAAGCCCTTCAATCCTCTGGAGGTGGCCGCAAGAATTCAGGCACGCATACGCCGACTGGAGCCAGAAACCTCGACGTCCAGTCCGGCGAAACGGCCCGATCCGGGGATTTACCGGTTTGGCCGCTTCACCGTCAACGAGGTGGAGGGCGAACTAATCGTGGAGGGACAGCCAGTTCCTTGCCCCGCGCAGGAGTTCCAGCTGCTGCTGCACTTCTGTAAGTTTCCCGGCATCGTATTTTCCAAAACACAGCTCTACGACAAGGTTTGGGGGATCAACGGACAGGGCGATGATTCGACGGTAATGGTGCATATCCGGCGCATCCGAGAGCGGATCGAGATCGACCCCGGTAATCCGAAGCTGCTGCTTACCGTACGCGGGCTTGGCTACAAGCTGGTGAAGGAGCCGCAGGAGCGATGAAGATCCAACAGCGCATGGCCTTCCACTTCACGTATCAATTGATTTTTTATGCCCTGCTTATGGTGGCTATTACTCTGGTTGCCTGCATCTTGTTTTTCCAGAACATGACGAGTAATGAGATACGCCGGAACTTTCCGGTTGGCGTCCTGCAACAGATCGCTCAAGAAGCTCATTACAAGGACGGGACGATTCAGATCTCCCCCGAGTGGGACAAGCTCATCGAGGAAAAAGGCATGTGGCTACAGATTGTCAGTGCCGAAGGAGAGGTGATCTACGCCGTCAATACAACTCCACATCATACGCTGCCGGCCTCCTACTCCATCGCTCAACTGCTCGATATCCAAGAGACACGGACGTTTGGGACGTACGCCGTACACACTCAGCTTAATTTTGCTTTCCAAGACCCGCTTCTGTATATACTGGGCTATCCTAGTCCTGACCTTGACCAGCTCGTTGCCTGGTTTGATGCCTACGGGCAGCATGGAATCGTGCGTAGCGAAGCGGTTTCCCACTTGGACCAGCGACTGCGCAAAACCGGCAGCTATCTGCAGGTGATCGACCCCGAGAGCCATATCGTACAGGGCATCGGCGATGGAGCATACGTGCAGAAGGCGTATCGACAGCTGGATATCCTGGCCATCCAGCAATCGCCCAGCAACTATGACACGAATATTGTCGCCCATCGGGACAAGCTGAGCGGAATGACGTGGATTCTCTATACCCCCCATGCAGCGGGAGCCCCTCTGAAGCATCCTGTGATGGAAAAGGCAACGCGTGGACTCGTCCGGATTACAGTTCTGATCCTGTTCTTGGCGCTGCCGATCTCCATCTGGCATGGCTACCGCTACGGTCAGCCGCTGATTCTGTTCGCAGGCTGGTTCGAACGTATGGGCCGGGGACAGTACGACCAGGTACTGACCGCCAAGGACATGCGCAAGGTATTCCGCCGCAATGGCATGATGCGCATCCGCTACAGGCTCTATAAGGAAGTGATTGAATCCTTCTATCAGATGACTCATCAATTGGCTCAGATCGAGAAGGAACGCGAGAGGCTGGAAAAGGCGCAAGCGGAGTGGATGTCAGGGATTTCCCACGATCTGCGCACGCCACTGGCCACAATTCAAGGTTATGGGTATATGTGGGAGAGCTTGCCTGAGCAATGGAGCCAGGAGGAGATGCGCATCATGGGCTCGACGATCCGGGAAAAGGGGGATTATATGCTGGAGTTGATCTCCGACTTCTCATTGATTCATCAGCTCAAGCAGGGCGATTCGATCATGAAGTTTCGGGAGATCGACTTGGTTGAGCTGGTGCGCTGCTCCGTACTGAAGTACGTCAACGACGCCATGATGTCTGAGTATCAGTTTCACTATGTTGGGGAGGATTGTCCCTTGCTGATACAGGCCGATGAAACCTGGCTGATGCGGTTGATGGACAATTTGCTGTCCAACGCCGTGAAGCATAACCCGCCTGGCGTGATTGTCAACGTCTATGTCGGCAGGATGAACGACAAGGCATGCATACGAGTAATCGATAATGGCAAAGGGATGGACGAGGAAACACTACATCATTTGTTCAATCGCTACTACCGGGGAACGAATTCCGATGAATCGACGGAAGGCTCCGGGCTCGGGATGAGCATCGCCAAAACCATCGTGGAAGCGCATAGCGGCGAAATCCAGGTAAAATCCAAAGTGTGGCAAGGCACGATAATTGAGATCTTATTGCCCAACTGAGCGTTTGGCTGGGAATGATTCTTCCCTGTGTAAACGCTCAGCTGAGCAAAATCAGGACACCGCTCTTTCTCATCTCTAGGGGGAGACTGATCTGTAAGCATAATTGTAAGCGGCCCCCCACCCATAAGCACGTATAATATCAAAAAAACTGCAGTCTCCATGTACTCCCAACATTGAACACGATTCCACATGTGTGGAGTAAGCAGAGTCAACACATACAACAACAATTAACGGGAACGTGCAGCCATCACGGTAATCAGGAAGTTGCTGATTATCATGATGATTTGGCCTCCCGTTACTTCAAATATTCCGAACCTCCACAACCTTCCCTAGATCCACATACTGCTCATGATCCAGCTTCACTTTTACTTTACCCCTGCGGCGTTTCTCACGCCATTCGCGAATATCTTCCTCCGTTTCTAAACGGAGCTCTGCAAGCTCCAAGGCCCGGTCCAGGATATACTTACTGGTATAGAGCACCGTATAAATCCCTTGTCCTCCCAGCAAGACAGGCACCGCTAACCGCTGCCAGGCCTCAATCGTGAAGCGTATATACAGCTCTTCTTCTGTACCCGGGCGAGAAGGAACCTCCTTGATCTCCTTACGCCGCAGCACCTTCCAATCGGCTACTTTCCCAACCCAGTGAATCCCCGTTTTCGCAGGATCATAGAATTTTTTTCTGGATTGGCACATTGCCACGTATTCGAGCTGAGTGAGGATCTTTACATCTGAAAGGTTTTTTAATGGCATATGATAAAAAGCTTTCTGCAACGACACCTCCACCTGCCCGGGTCCGCGAACAGAACCGACCAGCACATTCTTGCCCGCAAGCTGATTGGCATAGTATTCTCTCGTCCCCCGTGGACGTGTGGAGCGCTCAAAAGCTTTTTCCGGACTATCCTGAATAATCTCATCTAAGAATTGCTCCACCAAGCTTGTAGAATTCGGTAGGAACGGTAACGCGCCGATATTCAATAGCTCAATACTTTTGTAAAAATGGTGTGTCTTGTAGCGCTCCTCATCCGGATACGGAAATAACACATACGCCCCAAACATGCTTCGTTCATATTCCCCTGAGCCTTTTTCCTGGTACACAATAGCGTCCCGATAGCGATGCATCGTATTAATGTCATCCTCTTCCGGCCCAGGCTGTCTATAAGTCCGATGATAGGAAGTCCCCTCGTAAGCAGGGTTTAAGCGATACTTGGCATCAAATACATACTTGTACTCTTTGATTGTGCCCGCATCCTTCTTCTTCAGGGTTAGCACATTATCCGGGCGTTGACTCAGCGTCGGCGTCTTGTCCGTTCCAGGAATCGCATTATAATACAGGATGAACTGCTCGCCATTGATTGGATTCTCATAGACCATCTTAGCGCTCTGCGAGCGATCCAGCGTAACAAAGATACCGTTCCGATTCACTTTTATAATATCCTGCTTCACCAGCTTATACTTCTGACCCAGAAGCTGATTCAGCTTGAGAAAGCACCAATACTCATAGAGCTGAGCAACATCCTTCATCGATAAGCGGAGCAGGTCGCCTTGGATAGACAGGCCTTTAAGCAGCATCAGATAACAGCGATAAACCTCGCGGTATCCCGGGGCCATCTGCAGCACAAGCGTAACGGACATCTGCTTCAGCACTCCAGCCTCACGCAAGAAATCCATCTTGAGCACCCGCTCTAGCTGAGTGAGCATGGCGTCTAACCTTTTGATAAGTAATGGATCTGGGGTTCGGCTGTTCATCTTCCAGCGACCTTTGAGCTCCTTCAGCTTCCCATGAATACGTTCCAGCATCCAGCGGATGAACCGATTCTCATTAGTATCATAGGCTAGGCGTTTACGTGTCTCTATTAAATGTGTAGCTGTATAATTTCGGCTGCCGATTTTTATGAATCCCCGGTTCGTATCTTCTCTCAATCGTTCGGGATGCTTCGCGAGCTCGCGGATATTCTCTCTTCCTGCCTTTTTGACCCGATTGGCATCCACTAGTCGGCGATCCTGGAGTAGCGCGTAATTAGGATTCTTGTTAATCCGCTCAACCGCATCCAAGAGCTGTCTAAAGACATGCTGTAGTATGGTGAAGAACTCCGTCAGGCTCTGATGCTGCGTCTCCCGCAGGCCTGTTAGCTGGTAGGTTCGGCGCAAAAAATCAAAGGCCAAATTATAAATCTGTGCGTTTACTTCATTCAAAATATTCTGGTAATCCAGCTTGTAATCCATCTTGGAGGGGAAAATCTCCATTTCTACCCGCAGTAAAGTCTGTCCCGCGCTTCGGACCTCCCACTCCGTCAAACCAACCTCATTCCCAAAGTTCAGAACACCCGCAAGAATAGAGTCCCCTAGAGGCTTAACCGCCTGCCGCAGCAGCACATTCTCATGATAAAAGGAGAGGCTATCAATGCTCTTATTCTGGATAACCAATTCATACGACTGTGTCTCATAAAAACATGGAAACACAGACTCCCCCGGCTGCCACTCCACCATCCCGCCCAGCTCAGGTGAGAAGACTTTGATCTGCACATTACCCAGCCGTTCGGAGCAATCTAGCCCAAGCTGTGCACTCACCCACTCCTGACTAGAGGAACGATGAAGCTGCAATGTCTCTACAGTAGGATGATAAGGCCGCCCCTGCACATAAAGCGTAAAAAGCTCCGTTTCGATACGGAGCAACTCGGCCGCCCCATTAAGAGAGC
Organism: Paenibacillus sp. FSL L8-0340; assembly: GCF_038593145.1. NCBI lineage: Bacteria > Bacillati > Bacillota > Bacilli > Caryophanales > Paenibacillaceae > Paenibacillus > Paenibacillus sp. FSL L8-0340. Next base: position 782,794 of record NZ_CP151967.1, on the reverse strand, counting down.
CAGAATGAGGTGAATCCATCTTCCTCCAGCCTCCTGAGCATAAAAGCCAATTTACGAGCACTTTGCGGATGCTTGGCCGTAGGCGGAGTTTGGCCAGCAGCCCATTTCATATAGAGTGGAGTAGCGTCCTCCATGAGATCTTCAATATTTACCGTCACGCCAGCACCACTACCAATAGCCCCCTTAATCAAGTTCAGCAGGACTCGGCGAACCGAGGAGTGGCTCCCTTGGATGCGAGGTAGTATCTTTTGCAGCAGCTGCCAGTCAAAGGCTTCTTCCTCACTCATCAGCTTGTACCGATCGTTATAAATCATATAGAAGCAAATCGCATCCCGCACCCGGAAGCCCACATGAGCATGAATATCCTCAAGCAAGGCATTGATCTTAACCAATCTTTCTGTCGTCCGGACAACGAGCTCTTTGTTGACATCATAGGCATCAACTAGCTGCAAATAATCGGAGCGCAGGAAAAGATGATTCAGTTCGGCAGCGTCAAAGCTATCACTAGCCTCTATCTGCTCACTCAAATCCGGATACTGCTCTAGATTGATGTAATTGAACTCTAGCGTGTTGGCGCGGTCGAGTACTTTTTTGCTAAAAGGATGTGTGGTCTCGTCCATGTTCACCGTCCCGATCAAGAACACATTCTCCGGGATGCCAAGACTGCCATACTCCTCTTGATCCTCAGGTGTATCCAGCAAGGTAGGCGAGATAAGGTCCTGCGTCGTAATCCTTCCCTCCCGCCACTCCTGTGTTTCCAGCACACTTAACAGATCACTGAAATAATGCTCGACCCGTGCCAAATTCATCTCATCCAGGCAGATAAAATAAGGCTTATGCTGATTCTCCAGCTTCCGCGCATCCACGAACACCTTCGTAATCGGACCCGGTTGGAACCTGCCCGAGAGGTCCTTGTACCCCAGCAGATCCGCAGGATCACTCCAATCCGGCCGGACTGGGATCAAGGTAAACTGACCATTATCCCTCGTTGCTCCAAGCGCCTCCGCAAAGAGCTTCACTAGCCGAGTCTTTCCTGTGCCCGATATGCCCGCCAAAATAACAAAAGGCTTGGCCTTTAACGAGAGGTAGAAGTTCTCAATCAGGTGCTCAGGGAAAAAGAAGCCTTGGCGGCGGATGTGGGATTGGATTTGGTGGAGGATACTTGTTACTTGCTCGTCCTTCAAAGGCTCCGCTTCTTGTGGCAATATTTCCACTTCCTCGTCATTGGCTTCGTCATCACTGGGAGCAATCACCGATTCCACATATAGACGGTAATCTTCGATTACATTCTCAAGATCTTGAATGAGCTGCTCATCGTTCGGGACGTTTCCTCTTTCGTACTTAATGTAAGCAACCGTCGATACCTGATAGTCTTGTCCTAGACCGCTATCCACGAGACGAATGTTCTCATCCTTATTCATATTAGTCAGAGCAAGAAGGTCTAGAAGCGCTTCTTTGCGGTCTCTCAGATAAGCATAGCCGTCTCTTCGCCCCTTCTCTTGAATTGGTTTCGTTACGCCCTGATTAAACGTAAGATACACAGCACTCATATCCTCGGCAAACAGATACACAACATATTCCCCATGCTGAGTCGTTTCGGTGATTCGTTTATCCAGAACTGCCAGCCATGGAACCGTTGCCCAATTCCCTTGCCCAACCGAGCCTTGAACCTTGTATTGCTCATCTATGAAGGGTAATGCTTTAAGCTCGGAAGGAAGAGTCTGCCGAAACAATGTGCCAAGTGAATGGCCCGCGAAGGCTTCCGTTTTAGCAGCCGTGTATTCGTTCATAATCTTCTCTAGATAACCTTGCAAAGAGAAGCGCTGCAAAGCAGCATTATATGATTGGAGCTCTTCGTTGGCAAGCCGCTCTAACTGCGAAAGCCCCTCGTCCCCTAGCTGTCTATGAATCTGGCTATGAAACCCAATAGTGTTATCTTTCAAATCCACAAACAAAATATGCGAAAGTGCATTAACAGGACTGTTAAGGATATCTTTCAACCGACTTTTAGATGCCTCTCTCCATAACTTCCGCCCTTGTGGCAAATCTACCCGGTTTCCTCTTTCTTGTTCAGCTATGAAATAGTTAAGGAACCGCTTTTTAACGCGATCATAAGACACTCGCTCCCGCTTGGACGCTCTAAGCTCTTCAATTAAGGATAGGATTAGGACCATCTTATATGATTTTTGCTTACGTTTAAAAATTTGTGTCACTGTTTCCGGTAATGGCATGGAGTCCTCCAGGGTGATTAATGATTACCTATCTAGAATTACAATATGTATGGTTATTCGACAATATGGGAATGTATCCCTTCTAACACAACACATAAGAAAAGACTGTCGCACGGACAGCCTAGGCATTAGTATACGTTTTTTTAATTGTTTCTTAATCCGAGAGAAGAGAAGGAGCAGCAAATGCATTAGCAAGTTGCATTCCATCTTTTAAGCCTTGTAGATACAGACGTTCATTAAGAACAGATTGCTTCAATTGAAGCTTATCCTCCCAATGCTCAAACTCTGGCATGCGTGCAATATCCATGGAGTCAAACAAGGCCTGAAACGCCTTACTCTCTTCTTCAAAAGAATGTCTATATAGAAAAACATTCAAACTTATAACGGCCAATATATTTTTCTTAACGGTATTAATGTCCGTGTCTCTGAATCAAATTGATCATAGTGTTGCGTTACTAATTCCGCGAGCAGATCCAAGTCTATTAACGATAAAGGAATATTAGATCTTTCCGCTTCATACTTGGCTTCTTTGGTGAATCCACCAGTAGACACATAGATGCCCCGATCCCCTACTCTTAATCCTCCAGTAAAACTACGTATTTCATTAGCTCCCATGTGTCCTGAACGATGCTTCACTTCCACTATAATTCTGGGTTCTTCAAGCCCTAGACCATCTGGGGATGCAAAAATATCTCTTCCTCGGTCCGGCCCTTTGGGTGATATTCGTGTCTTGTAGCCCATTCCTCTTAGGATGCCCGCAACAAGTTCCTGCATCTGCTCCCAGTCTAACTTTGCAATCTTATCTTTGATAAATTCATTGGACTTCTCAATGACGTCTTCCTTGATTAGTTCTAATTCTTCAGCTTCTTCCTCCGTCTCGGCTTGCACAAGCTCTACTTGAATCCTTGATTGGCTACTTCCTGTCTGTCCGGTTACCATTTGCTTGAGCAGTTCCTTCTGAACATCATTCGGTATAGAAATAATAGTCATAATGGAACCAAGTGTATTCCGAGCACTGGCCGTCAAAACATCTCTGGATACAGTTCCCTCCCACTCTATTCTGCGGATATGAGGCTTATCCGTAATATAATTAGGCTTATATTCATAATTGGAATTGATTCTTCCTATGTAGTAGAGGCGTTCTTCAGGATTATAAGTGATTACCTGATCATCTATTCTAAATTCACTTACAAAACGAAAAATCTGGCCTGCAGTAATATTGATCTTACCTTCTTTATATCCAGGGTACGTTACCTTCAAAAGCCTCTTCATCTCTTGTAATGTGTTCATTGCACCGATATCTCCCAATTGAGCCCAACCAATCGCCACAGCTTGCTTTTCTTTAAATTCGTCAATAAGATATGCCCTTTCTCCCGCTCGAACAAGCCACATACTTCTCATAGTAGACCTCCCTTTATTCTTTGTACATGAAGCTTACAAATCTCGGCATCGGTGATATTAGCCTGAACCAAATAATCGTATATGGTTTGGGCCTGCGCCGCAGATATCGGAGGTTCAGGAGTTCCCGTTTTCAAACTGATCAGCTTCCTAGAGATAAACTCACTTAGTTTCACATCATAGACAACCAGTTCGTCCGAGTGGATTTTCCGAAGCTCCGGGTCAATACTGAACCGACATCTCATCGTAAATGAAATCATAGAAACAAACTTTACTGCAGCTACATCCTTTATCAGACTCTCGATGGCCTTTATATGTCCATAGTTTTGCTTCAGCGGATTGTACATCTTGTAACGGTTGCTGACTGTCTATTGTTGATCTATTCGTCCACCTTTAATTTCTCCATTGTAGTTTTTTGTCTCAATGACAAATAAGCAATACGGAGAAATAACAACATGATCAATCTGGGTGTAACCTGTTCGAGACTTTGGGTTAGCGAGCAATAAATTACTTAACGATTTACACTCCTTAGGTAGCTGGTCAAGTTGGATATTGATTTTATGCTCGCCTAGCTCTCCAATTCGTGTGGAGGCAACCTTCGGTTTCGACTTGGGAGTTGGTGCCTTACGCACAGCTTGGAGCGGCTTAGGGTCTGATTTTTTGAAGAGAGATAATAACGCTTTAAACATAGCAAAACCTCGATATCAACTAGATTTACAATATGTATGGTAATTCGACAATATGGGAATGTATTCCTTCCAAACATGCACACAAGAAAAAAGGACTGTCGCATGGACGGCCCCAACATAAAGTTAACGTATACCTTGGATTCCCTCTTAATCCGAGAGAACAGAAGGAGCAGCAAATGCACTAGCAAGCTGCATTCCATCCTGTAGTCCTTGTAGATATAGACGTTCATAAAGAACGGATTGCTTTATAGAAAGCTTATCCTCCCAATCCTCAAACTCTGGCTTACGTGCAATATCCATGGAGGCAAACAACACTTGAAAAGCTTTGTGCTCTTCTTCAAAAGCTTGTCTAGGCTCGGACTGATGTTCAATCATTGCGCTTACCTCAACCAAGCGACCTTGAATCGTTTCTATAAACCATGCTGGAAAGCTCACCACATCACCTCCAAGACAGAAGTTCATATGAAATGACACTGCATGTCTACTTTTTTCTTGATACATCTGATTAATGAGATCGTCCACTCTACGACTCTGAGCTTGAAGCGCCTCATTGCTGCTTAACGGAATTCCCTGCTCCAGTGACCACTGCCCCAGTTCATTCAGCTTTCGCTTCTCCTCCTCATATTTGTGCATCAGATTGTGCATTGCATCCTCACCTTTCTGGCAAAGCTATTTTTATTAGCTAAGCTTTCAAATGGCTACAACTCCACTCCAATGAATTTTTTGTCACTGGTGAATCTTTTCGATGCTTTATTTCGGTATCACCTATAGCCAAATTGTATACTATGAAAATGTTATTTTAATGCGAATATCGAATTTAAATAAAATAAAATCGATAAACGTTTGAATGTCTATTCATCGTCTACAAAAAAAAAACATTGCGCTAAGTTGCAAACCTCCGGATTGGGCCTCACCCCATCGAGTTTACTTGTATTCTGCCAAGATTAGGAGGTGTCGTTGCAAAAACGCTGGTTGTTTTGGGATTCGGGAGTTGCTGGAGGTGGGGGGGCGTAAATGAAGGGGCTGGCGGTGGAACCTGAAGCTGTAAGAGATTTGGCACTTATGAATAAGGAATAATGTACGTAACTTAACGTACTAAGGATATGGAGAAATGAATCCCTTCCGGCTCAGGCAGTCTTAACAAGGTATTATCGGTAATTTCCTCTATCCATACATGGTAAATCCCATACTTCGGTGCATCTCTAAACGTCCTGTCTCTCGGAGCGACCCATCCAGTACTTTTACTGTGCATTATGCCGCTAAGACATGTAGAACGTTCACATGCTTCTTCCACTCAATGCTCAATAACTTCAACTATTATTCCTAAGTGTATTTGCCTTAGCATAGCTAAGAAACTAAAATCATTGGTTTTTTTACATAATTATAGTATAAAGGAAATACGCCCCTTAGTTTTTAACGCAACTTTGGAGAAATTGATTGTGGAGGAATGAGATTCATGTCGAACTCATTAAGTCTTGAGGACAACCCTGCTGTTTCAGAAGCTTACTGGGATGAACTACTTGTTAGTCATGAAAGGATCAAAGAGAACTATACTGAAACAGACAAAATTGCTTTCACCTCCTTACTTAGCACTATCGATATAGAAGCTTTACAATCCATGTTTCAACTTTCTAACTTTGATGAGGCTGAAAAATGGAAACAAAACCTAAGTGAACGTTCTGATTTCCTTAACTTTTTATATTTAAAAGATTTTCTACAAAGAAAGAAAAAAACCGTTGAAGAAATTTTCAAATTAAAGATGCCTGACTATTCATTCTCATCCGTCTCTCCACTAATAAAACTTATTATTATATTCTATACAGATTCTAACTGGCTGTTTGAAATTTTCGTCCTTCATGAGTGGAGAACTAAGGCTTCTGGTGATCTTTACATTGCAGAGAAAAAGTTAAATGACATGAGAAACAAATTGAGCCAGGACCATAATTTTCACTTGAAACTTGTAGACACTCTGCGCCAGAATTCTGGATATAGCAATGATTACAGAGTTGTCGCGCATTGTGATGTTGGTGAAAAACATACCATCTATCTTCTGTATAAACTTTTAAAAGATTCCAAGAAGCCTGGGTATGATCAGAACAAGCGCATCAAAGATCGAGATCAGATAATGTTTTCTGTTGATATAAAAAAACAATCCTTGGAAGTCAAGGCACCACACAATGACGTTTTCGGCATTAAAAAGTATTTTGACCAGCAATTTAATACTGCACTGCGTAAAATGGAAAACGAATTATTCGTTCAATACAAAATCGATGATGTAGTTCAGCTTTTTAAGGAAGGAACTCCTGTAGGAGATGAGGAGCCCGAAGATTTCACCATTGACTCTATTACATTTTCTAATTCATTACTGATTAAATCCCCAGATGTGAAGTTACAACTTAAAGGCAGCGATATCTGGCCTAGTATTAATGATGCATTTAGAAGGGGGATTATTAATCTTTATAACCTAAAAGACATTAAAAAGATAAATTTCCGCTCAGAACAACATTCAAAATCAATCCTTTCAATTCCCCTTGAAGATGGTAGTGTTATATTCAAACTTAACGATAGTAGTTTAAGTGAACAAACCAGAAATGCAATTAAAAAGAAATTTTCGATGAAATTTGGATTCCCTCTTGACCAACCAGTGCAAAACAAATTTGATGGCGGAGAAGCGTTTAAAGTGGATCAAATATTTAGATTTGCAAATATTAACCAAATTACTAATGATCACAAAGAAATCTACGATAAGCTATACTTCTCAAAGCTACTAGATGAAACTGAAGAAATTTCCTACAGTTGTTCACACTGTAGCTTCACAACAAACGATACTAAATTGCTTGGTCAAAACGATAAAGGTAGTTCGATATGTCCTGAATGTGATGAGCCCATTTACCAAAAAATGACGAAAGAATTAAATCCGATTAGTGAAAATATCAACAAATTCATTCATTCACTAGTAGATGATTTAACCATTGAGCAAGAAAATTTTAAAAATGCGAAAATATCCAAACAAAAATTCAAGAAAAAAGAATTTACATTTAAGCAATTTTCATACAAAAACCACCCTTATCAATTGCTCGTTACAGATAGCCTATTATCAAAAAAAACGCTGGAATGGATTGAAAAGAAGTTAGTTCCCACACTTATTGTATGTTATGGGATTGATAAGCAAACAAGTAACCGTTATGCTCTTGATACAATTGAACAAGTTACTTTTGGTGAGCTATATATTTATAAAGAGAAGGCACAAATTCATGAGATTTTTGAGGAGTATCTTAATGATTTGGAAAAACGCACACATCATCAAGTCGTTTCTGCTGCTACTAAAGCCACTAAAAGCCTCTCATTTATTGGAGATAAAACTGTTGAACTTAAAGAAATATATGATGAAGACATGCTGGAAGATGACGTTTATACACTTATTAAACACTTATTCCCTAACTCTGAAAAATGGGGAAAGGAATATTCCGGTTCAACTGTCCCAGAGGGGATTTTTACTATTCAATACAAAGAAAATAGCGGGGCAATATCTGTCGAAAACAAACATGGGTTTACCTACGACTGCAAATTCACATTAGATAGATCCGGATACAAGCTAGGATCTTCTGAAAATCGTAAAGCTCTTCATTATATTAAGCTTCTCAATGAATTAGTCGATATATCTTATTACTGTTCTTCGAGAGAGTTAACTTCTCACATTTTTGTTGGAAACAAGTTTAGAGAACGCCAAGTACAAGCTATGGCTAAATTTATCCGTAAAGAAATTGCTAATGGCCATTATACAAAACCAGTTTTTATTAACTCTAAAGACCTATCTTATTTATATGACCAATTTATATATAATAAAAATAAAATAGATAAGGTTCCTGATATATTCTACAAACAATTAGCTGCTATCTTCTCAACCGATGAAATCCTAATTACTAAAAAATATATTGATGAAAAACTCGAAGACGTAGAAATTGCAGCAAGAAGTTATTCTATTTTAGATACGTCTAATATTACAAAAAAATTGACAGGAAGAAAAAAATAGAGTTCCAATTTATGGATTACAATGCTATAATTAAGCCAAAACAGGAACTAACGTTCTTGTTTTGGCTTTTTTTAAGGAGGAATAACATGCTTGAACTTTCCGTAAACGAAAAAATTTTTAATGAAAGACCTGACAACTTTATTAAAGATCATATTACTCAACTGTTAATTCAGCAGTACATTAACAGCTATAAAACAGAAACTTCTACCACAATAGTAGCCTTTAACTTTTATTCTGATCATGCTTTAATCATTATTTCTAATAAAGAAGGTGAAATATTTTTATATCGAAAAATGAAATATGAATCAATGCTTTCCGATTCATTATCAAATTCACTTGACAATCATAAAGATCTTTTACCCGTTCATTGGAAAAAGTGGCTCGAAGAATCTCAATTTGATTTAGTACGCAAAGAATTCTCACAAGCTTTAAATTTCAACAGACTTACTGCAAGTTATAACGAAAATGATGAAATGTTTTATTGGAATTGGAAAGGCCATAAGGACATTTACTTTAGAATGAATAATACTTATGTATTTGATGCGATAGTAACTTAAAAAATAATATTAATATCCAGTCCCAGCACGATATAAGGACAGAATGCTACAAGACAATCCTCAACGCTATTGGTGCACACGAAATGGATTCGAAGGAACATACTTTCTGTGATGAAACGATGATTTTCCACTTGGCTTGTAAGTAAAAAAACTATTCTCATCTGAAATGTGATCAGATCTGAACCGAACCTATTCCGAATATCGTGGAGCAGTGATAGCAAGAAGATAGTAAATCTAGATGTTCTGTTAAATATGCTCCTAAAACGGATCGTTAGTGGAGAAAACATTAGATGAATTATTTGCAATTCTGAATCGAATCAAATGAAATTATTATAGTACTAATTTCATTTTCCCTTGTTATGACAAAATAATACCCTTTCATCGAAGAAAGGGCACTCCACACTAATTTCTCACAAACATAGACTGTTCCGTCTTCCCTTTAGGGACAAGCCTATTTATACTGGCTTACTAGATTAGAGTGTGGCTGTATTTAATTTTCATTCATATTTAAATCAGGTATAATTACTTTTTTTATAATCAAAATACGAGCCCATTATTTTTGTATAGTCGAACAGTGCATAGTTGAATACAATTCGGCGATGCTTGATGAACAGGATATTATTTTGAAATTACCTTCTCAAAATCATCACACAGCTTATCTACTAAATCATCCATTTCTTTGAAGAAGTAGTCACCCACTCTTTGACGGTTAAGCGCTCTATATCTGCGATAAATTACTGCAAAGTCATGATAGATTTCTTCCTCAGAAACATGAGAATGGATTTTCACAATTAACCGTATGCCTTCATTAGCACTTCGTACATATAGGAAAAAATCCTCTATCTTTGATTCAAAATCTTGAATAAGAGAACCTTTTTTAGCCTCTAACTCATTACGAGCTTCAATGATAGCTAGAATATCAAATTGGTGGGGACCATAACGCTCCTTACCTTCAGCTACTTTGGTAGGCTTGTTCTTCTTCTCCTTGGGTGCTCCAGTCTCCACTTCAATAATGCCGATTTGATTATCAAAATAAACTTCTATCGGATCTTTAATATCCTTACTGCGGTGCATCAAGTTATATAGTGTATTGAATTTACGCCAAAACAATAAGAAACTGGACTCGCTATACTTAGCATCCAGATCAATCACATATTCAATTCGATTTAGGATTGTAAAATACTGCCCGGCCTTAGCTTTAGTATCTGCTGTATGCTGAGGGTTTGCATCAATGTACTTCTTTAAGCTACTCTCCAAATCTAAATAGCTCTCAGCATTATCCCTTTTTGTTTGATCTTTGTAGATCGAGGTGAACACGGTAAAAAACTTGTCATAGGTATATGACTTTCTAAGCTCGACAAGCAAAATATCTAGTACTTTTTTGTCGCCAAAGGGGTCGAAATCACTAACGACCACATCCGAAAAATGCTCGAATGCATCTTTTATATTTTGCACATTTACATTGTTATAGGAGAAGTCAACAATTTTGCAGTCATTCTTATATTTGGCGGTCCGGTTTACGCGGGAGATCGTCTGAATTGCACTGATGCCTTTAATCTCTTTATCCAAGAATAGCGTATGTAGCTTCTTCTCATCGAATCCCGTTTGCAGCTTGGCCACTACGATCATCAGACCATTTTTTTTCAGCGCAAAACTTTCCAATACCTTTTCTTCACTTAAGCCTCCATTAAGACCCGATGCACTTTGTTCATCCTGGTTGTTAGAATAAACTACGTGAATCGGAGCTTCGGCATACTTTTTATATTTTTCTTCTTGAACCAAGGCACTAAAATGTTTGTTCACTGCTTGCTGATAAGCTATTGCAGCTTTTATGGAATGCACTGCTAACATCGCCTTACCTGTTCCACGGATCTGACGATATACGTCTTTAACGAGCAGATCTGCAATATATTTAGCGATTGCATCTATTCGTTCACGATTTTCATAAACTTGCTTTTTCTGAGCATCTTTATATTCTTTCTCCGTAAAGCCTTCCAGTAGGTTGCTTGGCAGATCAAACAACATCTTGGACGCTACTGGAACAATATTCTTGAGCGGATTAAGAATAAACCCGTCCTCAATCGCTTCCTTCATCGTATAGGAGTCAAACGGTCGCCACAGTTTCTCGCTTTCCGCATAACCGCTAAATTCTCCAAAACGCGCAAGCGTATGGTCATCAGGTGTAGCTGTAAACCCTATTATCAAATTCTTCTTTTTAGTTGTCCCGGCTACCTGCATATGATTATCGAACGGGGATTGTAACTCATCAAATATACTTATCATCTCTTCATGCTGGTCGCCGCTATTGGATCGATGAATTTCATCAATTAGGAAGACAATACGCATATGAGCAAGCTTATTTATAACCTCAGCATCGAGCATCTCACGTACAGAACCAAACTTCTGTAAATTCACAATAACTAGGCGAGTATCGGAAGCCAACGCCTCTAAAAAAGTTTTTTTGTTGTTTGCTTCCATGAACATCCGATTATCGATGTTCATGTTAAGCATCTTAGAATCAATTTGTCCACGAAGCTGTAAGCGGTCCACCACAATCATGATTTTGTCATATACATATTGTCCATCTCTACGCAAGTCTTTCAGCTGTAAAGCGGACCATCCAATAATATTGGATTTACCGAATCCAGCAGCATACTGCATCAGCAGGGAGTATACATTTTTATTGTTTGAATACGCTTTTCGTTTCTCAAGTAATTCTTTCTTCTTGGCTTCAGATACGCCGACAAGCTGCTTCTCTAACAACTTTTCAAAATATTGATCATCCTGTTCATGCGCAAGAAATTCATCAATCTTAGCCATAATTTTATCCGTTCCGAATTTCTGCTTGGGCCGTGGAGAAATTAAAACCCCTTGCTCGTTCTTTAGCTCTTTGCCATTATTCGTAAAGTAGACATCGCGCTCGATAAAATTGTAGTAGAGAATTTCTTTTTCAATAAGTGCCTTCCCGTAGAGAGCAGTAAACAACTCTTTCAATTTCTCTTTCTTTTCTGCATCGGGATTCAGAAGTGGATACGGCTTAAACACGCTTTTGGCTTTCTTCTCAATCTCTTCACGATCAAACTTACCTTCGCGGCAAGTCGCAAGAATCTCTTCAAAATAGTCAGAAAGCGTTCGTATAACGAATGTTTCTCCAATATCTGTCGTGGTGATATGAATGGCTTTTTCGAAGATTTTCAAAAAGTCTTTACGAATGGACTCTTTGTCCTTATCACTTAACATATAACTACTATCAATATGCTGATGATAAATTTTGACCGCTTCGAAATAGTCTTTAATTACCTTGCCACGGCCGTTCTTGCTGGCGCTCTGGTTGGTGTAATTAGACTTCAGTTCGCTGTAGCCCAGATATATCCCGTTCACAAACAGCACAAGATCTGGACGGAAGGAGAATACCTGAGTCCCTTCATAATGAAATTTATATGGCAGTTCTTGCACTACGGAAAAAATATTCTCCTCAAACAGCGTATTGTTATGGATTACACTATCTCCCGTATAGAAGAGGTGTAGCTTTATTCCCTGTAAAGTAATCGATTTATTCGCGTTGATAAATAACGCCATATTACGGCTGCTGGTGCTGCGTTCCCTGATGAGTTCAATCAAATCTTTGAGTAACTTACTCTTGTTGCCTTTATATTTTCTTAGCAAAGCTTCGTAGGGTTTCTTGTTTAACTCGGTCTGAGAGATAAATTCTTGCAAATCTTCTTCTATAATTAGCTCGTTTGTCACCGTATTGGCTTTCACTTCGCGATAACCAAGGTCTTCTCGGAAGAAAGGCAACAGAAATTTATCTTGCAAATGGAGTTCGTTCATACTGTTACCTCCTCCTTTGTGACCTTTATTTTTCCTGTAACGACATCGTTAATAAGGGTTTTCCGGAGTTCTTTGAGCTTATTGATTTGAATGTTGATGGTTTCGACGATACGATCTATATGTGCTGTTTTCTCATCTAGAAAATCCGCTATGGCCTTTTGTTCCTTATAATCAGGAATAGCAACTTCTAACGCAAAGAAGCTATCTGTATACAATCTTAATCGCGATTCAATTATTCCTGTTGAATTACGCTTAAATTCCGCTATAGCTCTTTCAGAGCGAAATAAATAATGAAAATAAGGTGAATACACTGACTTACGAGGGGAATATACTGCATAAGAAGGACTTACTATTCCGTCAAAGGATGAAATCCCAAGCCCTCTTTTCCAGGCAAGCATAATATTGATAACCAATTCACCAATGTTACAAATTTTGTATCCAATAAGTGTTTCGGCTCTTGTCAAAAACTCCTCTTCTTCTATGTTATCTTTTTTTAGAGTTACGCCACTATATTCAGAAACCGAAAGCAATGCCTCATCACCAGTTGTACTCTTTTTTTTAGATTCTACAAAAAGATCTTTGACTCGCTTTACTTTCCATCTCTCTGGCACCTTACCCAGCCAATCAATGCCACTATTCTTCATCGTCACGTTCTTATCTAAACCCTGAGTTACAGTTTCGCTAATTAGGGATTGTTTTAGGTTACCGTATTGTATCAACTTTTGGGTAAGCAGATCTGTTTGGTGATCAATTTGCTCAGTTTTGTTGTCCAGGTAATCGGCAATGTTCTTTTGCTCTGAAGCTGGCGGAGAACATACCGGCCATCCACGAATAATCCCTTGTGATATTTTCACCATTGAATCATTTAAACCCCTAGCAGAAACAGTTTTGAGCCATCTAAAAGATTCACAGGAAAGTAAATAATTCAAGTATCTATCCAATGACATTCTCTTGTTAATTTTCAAATTATAAATGAGATCCGAATACATCATTTTTAGAGTAGGCTCTGCCGCAACCAAACAACAATCACCTACTAAAATCGGGGTGTTGGATCTTGTCAAAAGAAAATCACCACGTTTTACTAAGTATTGATGCTTTGGAATTTCGTAACTTGGCAATGCTTTATGCTTGTTTTCATAATATTTCCCATTATTAATTGCTGATAGTTTAAGTACTCCCCATTCATTCTCTGTAACCATTCTATTCTCAGCATTAGGACTCCATCCTTGATCAATGCCATGAATTACATCCTTGATACGGTGGACAGACCAATGTGAGGGTATATATTCCGTAAAAGTAATGCTACTTTTTTTATAACAATTATAATTAATATTCTTGATATCCCTCATAGCACTAGCCCCAATTCCAAAACCTTTAACTCATTCTCAATCAACTCAATCTCAGCCAAAATATCTACGACTGCTCGTAAATTTTCCGGCTTATAGAAGACTTTATTGAAGTTTAGTTCAACACCTACAACATTTCCCAAAAACTCAAATGGCTTGCTAATATATTTGGTCATGAAGATTTGAATTGCTTCTTTATTTTCGGTCGCGTCTCTATAGAAAGGGATAATCTCGTAATCCTTCTCATAGTCCGGCGTAAGTTCCACACTAATTTCAATTCGTTCTGGCTGTGTTTTGTTAGCGCGTTTATATACAGACTTCACAGCGATTTTTCCACAGCCCAGTAGTTCTTGCTTTCCATTCACTTCTTTGATCAATGTTTCCTGCCCGGAATCAAACCAATATTTCACTGAATTGACGCTAACCACCAATGGCTGTTCTCTATAATCTAATGAAGCAATAAAGGGCTTAATATCTTGATTATAGACATCTTCTAATGAGGTAAATAGATAAGCATCAAAATTAGTAATAACAAACTCTGTGAGCTCACGCTCCCCAACGCTAAGTTTAGTCGGTATGAGTTTTTCACTCGTTTTGCCTTCTTTTAGCTTCGCTTCAAAGCTATTTCCGTATTCGTCTATATTGGTAAGCATGATCGTTTGTTTGTTAAAATAGAAAAATTCCTTATCGAATACCTTAGCGTAATCAGTATCTTTGTATTGTGTGATTGCATCAACAATTTCTAAGCGACTAGCTTCGTCCACTTCTTTACGTTTGGATCCTTTGCTCTTCTTCAGTGGCTTGAATTTCTCACTTGCATTGATTAGTATCACTTTGTCTTTGTGTTGCAGCTGTTTGTTTTTATTTAATACCCATAGATAGGTGTAAATGCCAGTGTTAAAAAACTCGTCAGTCGGCAATTGAATGACGGCTTCTACAATGTCACTATCGAGCATCCATTTGCGAATATTACTTTCAGCAGATCCAGCCTCACCACTAAACAAAGTTGATCCATTATGTACCACTACACCCATACCAACGGAATCAAGCTTCGATATCAGATGCTGCATGAATAACAATTGACCATCGGATACAGAAGGCAGATATTTAAACCTATCGGTCTTATCATTTTCAATATCCTTCTGATAGCCTTTCCAGCTCACACCATAGGGAGGATTGGCAATGACAACATCAAACTCTTCATTATAGAACTTATCTTCCACTAAAGTATTACCATGCTCAATCTTTGAATCGGGTCGAAAACGACTTTCAATCTTAGCAAGAGCGTAAAGTGCGTCATTCCAATCTTGTCCATAGGTTTGTGTCAGACGTTTAAATTTGGCATTAATCCGGTCTTCCACCCCGAATAGCAAGTTCCCACCGCCGCAGGTACAATCGTATATCTTCAGAAGTTTGTCGGATTCTTCAATTTTTGAGGCAATGATATCAGCAATTAGCGCAATCACATCGTCTGGAGTGTACTGCTCCCCTGCCGTTTCCGCCGAAATATCTGCCCATTTGCGCTTGATGTGCTCTTCCAGTGTAGTAATCTCCGAGTTATTAAACGGCTTTAGGTCGATCTCACTCCACAACTTGGTATAACCCAATAGCACTTTCTTGGCTTTAAGCTTGGAAATAATTCCTTTAATATCAAGAAACTTCTCTCCTTCTGTTGCGTCCACACCAAGCAAGTCTTTGGTTTCGCCGTCAAACCCATGCAGGTAGGCGTCAAAATCAATTTCAAAGGATTTATCGTTCATACAGATGTCAGTGAGGGTTTGATTCTTCTCAAAAATATAGATGTTGTAGCCTTGTCCTTGATCTTTAATCATTTCATATAGATCGTCTTTATTAATACTGGCAAAAGCTTCTTCACCAATTTCAGCTTTTAAATTATCAAACATCCTAACAAGTCTACTTTCGATCATAGTTAGTGCAAAAAAAGGCATCATATAAGACGGCCACTCAGATTCTTTGATTCCGCTTCCTCGAAGCAGATCAGCCGTAGCCCAGATTTTAGATTCATATTGGAGTATGTTCATTTTTGTTTATCTCTCATTTCTTCTCATAATTACCCAATATTAGGTTATGGTTAAATTAAATAAAACCTTTATTCCTAATTATACTACGTTCTTCGACAAGACGAATGTTAATATTCTACCTATTCAATCATAAGGGATAAGACTATTGATTTGGAACTTTACCAAAAATACATTCCAAAACCTGTATTAAACAAAGATTTTTTTCTTTAAAAGGAGAAACCGTTCGGTCCCGACGAGTAAAAGACTTTTTGATGCGACGTTTCTTGAGATATAGTATCTTAAAGCCATTGTTCTTTCCTAATAAATCTCCCCTGCACCTTAATGCAGTAGTTTCCAACTCCTTCGGTTAAATACGGATACTCGAAACAAAAGAATAATTGGTTGCGGTCCCGAAATGTTAGAATGGCGACACATGGTTTTGGATGGCTTACCTAATTTATTAGAATCCAATGCTGATTATTTTCTTGAAAATAAATATTTTCACTAAAAAATAATTGGAAATTCTCGATATGAAGTAAACAGAAGTGACTGGTTTGGTTTATGGAAGCAGAAAATCTTTTCGAAATATGAAAAGGTTTACTTCATGCGAATGTTATTAACGATTATATTAGAAGAAAGTATAAGGAAATGTATGTCCTATTGTTTCACGGAACAAAAATGGGCATTATTAATACTTCTAATTATTAGCTATTTAGAAGTAGGTACTTGATTATCACTCTCCTCCCCTTTGCCCATCTAGGGATCACTAGAGGGTAATTTTATATTTTACAACCTACCACGCCGCAACTCATAAAAATACCGCACAACCGGATGCTTCAACTCCATCTTCTCCGCCATGCTCAAGATCCGCTTCTTCCCAACCCTTCTGTCCACCAAAGCCAGTATATTCAATACCATATCACTGCTCTCCAAGCTCTCCTCTATAGGAGTAGTCAGAAACTTATTAGCGACAACGATAAAATTCGATTTACTTAATGCAGCCTGTGCTGACATTAGCTCTTTGGCATGTTCTGTACTTTTTCTGCTTCTGGCCATTACGATTAGACGATCCTCCGGCACTGGCCCCTTGGTAGCTTGTCTGACCGCTTCAATGTCGTCATTGCTAATAGGAATCTGGATATCCGGATTATTCTTAATTTCCAGCTCTGTTTGATACCATCTGATAGCGTTCGTTTTATCGCTCATATTGAGTACGTTCTTTTTATCTACCGAAATATAACAAATCCCTGATTTATCAGGCAGATAACGGTACCCTGGTGCGCGGTATTCTACCCTTCCATTTAACGCAGGACAGAGAAAACCCTCCAGTTGTTGCTTCAATTTGCTCCAGGACATGTAATTCCCCTCCATATACAAACAGAGGAAAGGCTTGTTGGCTCCGGGTTTATCCCCTCTCCATCATCCGATCCTCAATCATTTCGCTTCAATTTCTATTTAAGCCAAACGCCCGCGCACAGCTTCATTTCTCTCGGAATGGCAATTCCGAGCCTGAATAACATTCAAGCGTATACACTAATTTCATCACCCAACAAACGGACTCTCAGTCAACCCTAGCGCAACACGTAAAAGGTTCGCATCGTTTATTTGAAGTTACAATCCTTTCACATAAATCCATCTTCAGGTTCACCAACGTCAAAATCTAATACCTTTGTTGCTTCTGATTTAAACCTTGTTATCCAGGAATCCCAATCGCTCTGATTCATCTGGGCATAAAATGACAATCCGCCCGGCTCAACGGATGCTTCAATAAAAACATCATCATCTTCCTGCCCGAACCAATATGGAATCCCGTCTTTATACCCCATCCAACCGGGCATAGACTTATATATAGCAGCAACTTTACTCCATACTTCATCAGGTAGATGATACCATATATTGAGATTACAATGATGAGAGTTTATGTTATTCATTTACTGGGCACCACTTCTCTTATTGCTGCCTACAATTGTAGGTCAGCGAATCAGTAAGTCGAGTTTGGCAACGACATCTGACAGTATGATCTGTGGTACTTTACAGATGAACGCTGCCTGTCGGGATTGCCAATCAAGACTCTTTACTTGATCGGCAAGGATAACCCCTTCGATGGGCAGATCCTGCGGAATGACTACTTCAAACGGGTAGCCCTTTTGTTTAGAAGTTACCGGACAGAGCAAGGAAAGTCCGACCTTACCATTATAGGAAGCAGGAGACACGACCAAGGCCGGACGTTTGCCTGCCTGTTCATGCCCCGCTTGCGGGTTGAACTGCAACCATACCAAGTCGCCTCGATCCGGCACATACCCGCCCGTTACCATACTTCCCGTCCTTGTTGTTCGCCTGTAGAGACCTCATTATGGAGATTTTCCGGGGTGACCTGGGACAGGATTTCGTCCAGTGTAGCCGACTTCGGCTTGATAATAAGATGTCCATCTTCCACATCAAGATCGACTTCGGAGCCTTCCTCAATACCGACCTTTAGGGCAAGGGATTTCGGAATGCGAATGCCCAAGCTGTTGCCCCATTTTCGAACCTGAAACATAGAACCGCCTCCCAGAATGTATAAACAAAGTGTAAACAAAGTTATTTTAGAAGTCAAATCATTGTGGAGAATATATATAAAAAACAGAGGAAAGGCTTGCTGGCTCCGGGTTTATCCCCTCCCATTCAGCCGATCCTCCATCTTTTCACATCTTTTTCTATTCTTACTTGGCAGCTTAATCCCCAAGTCCCTCCGCCCCGTCCTGCTCCCTACTCCCAAACTCATCGAGCAGCGCACGCACTTCACTTGTGGACTTAGTGTTCATTAAGTTATTTCTTAATTCACTTGCCCCGCGAAATCCGCGGACATATATTTTGAAGAATCGTTGAAGAGGGCTGAACTTACGTGGTTCCTGTACGGAGTATTTATCATAGAGATCCAGATGCAGCCGCAGCAGATCAAGCAATTCCTCACTACTGTGCTCCTTCGGCTCCTGCTCAAAAGCAAATGGATTCTGAAAAATACCGCGACCAATCATAATTCCATCCACACCGTACTCTTCAGCGAGCCTCAGGCCAGTCTGACGGTCAGGGATATCCCCGTTGATGGTCAGCAGTGTATGGGGTGCCACCTCATCACGAAGCTTTTTAATCTCCGGAATCAGTTCCCAGTGAGCATCAACTTTACTCATTTCCTCTCTGGTGCGCAGATGAATGGACAGATTCACAATGTCTTGCTGCAAAATATGGGTCAACCAGCCGCGCCATTCGTCTAAGTCACTGAAACCGAGTCTTGTTTTCACACTGACAGGCAGTCCCCCGGCTTTGGCGGCTTGGATGATTTCGGCTGCGGTTTCCGGACGGCAGATCAGGCCGCTTCCCTTCCCATTCTCTGCAACATTTGATACAGGACAACCCATATTAATATCAATGCCTTTGAAGCCTTCCTCGGCCATACCGATGCTCATCTGACGGAAGTATTCCGGCTTGTCTCCCCAGATATGAGCTACAATCGGCTGTTCATCCTCTGTAAAAGTCAAACGCCCGCGCACAGCATGCTTCCCCTCCGGGTGACAATAACTCTCTGTATTCGCAAACTCCGTAAAAAACACATCCGGTCTGGCAGCATTACTTACGACATGGCGAAACACAACATCCGTCACATCCTCCATGGGTGCCAGTATGAAAAAGGGGCGTGGTAAATCACGCCAGAAATTATTTGTCATCTCAAAAACCTCTCTATAGATACCAGGACAAATCCTTATCCCGTAGTGGTAAAACTAACCTGTATATGCCTTTACTTCTTCTTCACTTACAGCATGTTAAATCAAAGTATATCATAACCCCGAGAAAGGCATACATATCCCAAAAAATTCAAAAAAGGAGGGGGCGTGGTGAATTTTCGAGTAAACACCCGCTTCTTTATAAAATCCTTAAAAATGGCTGTTACCATAGCAGTAACAAATCAATAGTGTACAAACTGGAATTTAAAATGGAGGAATTTAAGATGTATGAGTACATAATAAAAACCAATAATATTTCTAAAAAATTCAAAAAGACATATGCAATAAAAGATTTATCTATGTCTGTAAGAAAAAATTCTGTCTACGGTTTATTAGGACCTAATGGTGCTGGCAAATCAACATTATTGAAGATGATTACAGGAATTATAAGACCGACTTCAGGTGAAATATTATTCAACAATTACCCTTGGACTCGAAAAGATTTATTGAATATTGGTTCATTAATCGAATCACCTCCACTGTATGAGAATTTAACGGCATTTGAGAATTTAAAAGTGCGGGCGACTCTTATGGGGATTTCAACAAATAAATGTAATGAAGTTTTACAAAAAATGGACTTAATGGATACTAAAAATAAAAAGACCTCTGATTTTTCATTGGGAATGAAACAGAGATTGGGTATAGCATTAGCGCTGCTAAATAACCCCAAATTATTAGTCTTAGATGAACCTACAAACGGGTTAGACCCTTTTGGTATTGAAGAATTAAGGGAAATGATTCGAACATTTGCGGAGTCTGGGATTTCTGTAATTATATCAAGTCATATTTTAAGCGAGGTCCAACAAGTTGCCGATGACATAGGGATCATATACAATGGTTCGCTCCTGTATCAAGATAAAATTGATGCAAATGAAAATCTGGAACAACTGTTTATGGATATCGTCAGAAAGGAGCGTGAATCCTGATGTTACGAACATATTTAAAAGCAGAAAACTTGAAATTCAGACGCTCCCTATTTAGAAATCTTATTATATATATTCCAGTAGCTTTAATTTTAATATCAATGATATTTATATTTATTGGTATTGGTTTAGGTGGGTTTTCAAGCTCTATAGTTTGCAATTGGTGTATGCCTATTGCGTCTTTGTCCATTATGCTTTTATGTCATTTAGTGAATAATAAGGATCAAAAACACAAATACCGGACTCTTTATAGTTTGCCCGTCGACTTGAAGAAGACATTTATTTCTAAAACAATTTTGATAGCACTTAATCTTTTGATAATATCATTATTGCTATCGTTTATCACTGTTATCTCTGAGTGCATATTGTCAGGTGTTTCAGTTGCAATTGGTCATAGCGGATATTATCTTTTAGGATACTGCTTATTGTGGCTCTCTTTATTATGGCAGATCCCTTTCTGTTTATTTTTGGATCAAAAAGCCGGATTTGTTGGTTCTGTGATCATAAATTTGTTTGCCAGTGCGACAGGTGGTTTATTTTTTTCTTTGACGCCTTTGTTTTGGTTCTTCCCATATAGCTGGGCTGCGAGGTTTATGGTTACAATATTTGGAGTTTTGCCAAACGGATTATTAGTCGAAGCAGATTCAAGATACATTTTAAATTTAGGAGAAAGCTCATTGCTGGTATTGATATCCTTGCTTGCTGTGCTGGTTCTTTCAGCATTGTTTTCGCGCTGGTACGGAAGGCAGGTGTATCGCAAATGACGATTATAAGAGAGTTCCTTTCCAACTTTACCAAAATCAAACGAACTCCAATTATTTTATTGCATTTGTTACTGCCTATCGTGATTACAGCATTATTTTTAGTTTATTACGCTTATGCCGGATACCATATTATTCCTGATGTGAGGTTGTTTTTCGTTATATTACAAATCTGTTATCCGATTTTTGTTAGTATCGTTGTGCCAATTTTCATTCATTTAGATAGGAATATAAACAATATTCAAAATGCTCTAGGTTTAGTGGAGTCCCGAAGAAGCGTATACCTGGGGAAATTGTTCTTTCTACTGTTTCTTTCAGCCATAAGTATGATAATATATGGACTTTGTTTCTATATTGGAGTCGATTTTTTTCTGGATATCACCATAACACCCTTTGGTTCATATCTTGTCATATTTTATATATTTTTGTTCAGCAACTTATTTTTATATATATTACACGTTCCGGTTGCTTTTCGGTTTGGTTCAAGTATCTCTGTTCTGTTAGGGATATCTGGTACAATTTTAGCAGGTTACTTTGAAAATGCGATCGGTGATAAAATCTGGCCGATCATTCCTTGGGAATGGGGTGTTCGGTTTTTGGATAATTATTTTGACTTTTCAAGTGCACCTATTTTTCCTGGAATTATTTCTCTGATCATGATTACTTCGATTGTTCTGGTTTTATCAATCCTATGGTTTAGCAGATGGGAGGGTAAAGTCATACAAGAATAAAACGAGGAGGATAGACTATGCCGAAACTGTTGGTGGTCGATGATGACCTTGATATGCTGGCCCTGGTGCGCGCCGCCCTGGAAAAGGACGGCCACCAGGTAGACACCGAAGCGGATTCCGCTGCCGTGCAGCCCGCCCGGTGCCAGCTGTACGATCTTCTGCTGCTCGATGTGATGATGCCCGGTGAGGATGGCTTCTCCCTTTGCAGCCGTATCCGTGCCGAGGTGGATTGTCCCATCCTGTTCTTAACCGCCAAGGCGGAAGATGCGGCCCTTGTACAGGGCTTTGGCCTGGGCGCCGATGATTACATTAAAAAGCCATTCAGTATTGCGGAGCTGCGCGCACGGGTAAACGCCCATCTGCGGCTCAGGGTGCGCCAGACCCGCACCCTGAGCCGAGGCGGTGTGCTCTTTGATATGCAGGCAAAGGTGGCCATCGCGGGCGAACACACACTGCCCTTTACCAAGGGCGAATACGCCATCTGTGAGCACCTGGCCCTGCGCGCCGGACAGGTGTTTACCAAAGAACAATTATACGAAGCGGTTTTCGGCCTTGATGCCGAGGGTGATTCGTCGGCCATTGCGGAGCACATCAAAAATATCCGCGCCAAGCTGAAGGCGGGTGGCCTCAGCCCCATAGAAACCGTTTGGGGGGTAGGCTACAAATGGCGAAAAGACATCGTTCTGTAAGCCTTTCCTTTGTGCTTTTGCGCTTTGCCATAGTTATGCTTGGCTGTATGCTGTTATGCTGCCTGGCATGGTACGTCGTCATGGTGCGGTTTCAAAAGACCGGCATTACTTACCAGGGAGCCGTCTCCAACCAACAGGTGGAGCAAATGCTGGCAGGAGAGCCAAAAACCTTCGTTTCTCCTGGTGACGATTTTCTGGCCGAGTACGCATTGTTTGGCCGGAACGGCGAAGTGTTGAAAAGCAACGTAGAGGGAAAGAGGCTGGAAGGCCTGGCCGGGTTTTTACAGGGGGACGCCTACAGCATAAATGTTTCGCGATACACCTACACGAATGGAAGCACCGTAATCTTTCGCTGGCATTACAGGGCAGAGTTTGTCAACCCTGCGCTGCGCGGCATGCTGCCCCCCGCAGAATACCTGGGGATGGCCACACTTGGTGTAGCGTTAGTGCTTTGTCTGCTGTTTAACACCCTGTGGCTCCGCCGGCACCTCGCCGCCAAGCTGAAGCTGTTCAGCGAGGTGAGCGAGAAGGTAGGCGCGCAGGAACTGGATTTCGCAATTCCCCACGCGGGCATACGGGAGTACGACCAGGCGCTCGGTGCTATGGAGCATATGCGGGAGGCATTGTACAGCTCCCTGTCCTCCCAATGGGCGGCACAGCAAGAACGCGAGGCGGAAATAGCAGCACTCGCGCATGATTTAAAAACCCCGCTCACCCTGGTGGGAGGCAACGCCGAACTTCTGCTGGATGAAGAACTGCCTGAGAGCAGCCGCAAAATGGTGGAAACAATTGGGGCAAGCAACGACCGGGCCAAGCAGTATGTTGCCAGCCTGCTGGAAACCTCCGCCGGTGCGGATGAGGCATTTGAAAACACCAGCCTGCCCGCCATGTTTGACGAGCTTTGCCAGAGCACAATGGCCATTGCAGAAGCCAAGAGGGTTTGCCTGCAAACCCAAAACGGCCTGGAGGGTGCTGCGAGCATTCAGAAAGACCATTTACTTCGCGCCCTCGGTAATGTGGTGCAGAATGCCATCGAGCATACACCGGCGGGTGGAAAGGTGTGTTTGGAAGGCAGCATGATAGATGGCGGCTGGCAAGTCACTGTGTGTGATGAAGGCCCCGGCTTTAGCAAGGCGGCGTTACACCATGCAACAGAGCGCCTATGGCGTGGTGATGCAGCGCGTGGCGCCGATGGACACAATGGCCTTGGCCTTTGGTTTGCAGCACAAGTAGCAAAAACGCACGCAGGACAACTAGAGCTGCGCAACTGCAATTCTGGTGGGGTGGTTACAATCAAGTTCCCAGGGACTATTCGGAACACTTGAAAATATGAGAAGTTAGATTTAAGGTCTGCTTTTCGCATAGTGTTGAGGAAGGTGATGCGGGACCCGATGTAAAAGGCGTAGCGTCCGGCCAGCTTCATTGCTCTGTAATACATATCGCCAAGCTCACTACTCAGATCAAGCAGTATGAGCGGTTGGTCCACCGCTCCCCGTTTTAGCCCGAACCCTCTGCTCCCGAATGGATTGGCAATCCACACACAAAAAGATATGGTCGACCTTTCCATTATTGACACGGGCCTACTCCTCGTCCATAATCCCCGCCTTTCGGCTGACTGTAGCCTTTATGATGATCTGCCATGAGCAGGGTTTGAACGACATTTCCTGTTTCAGCGCACGTTTTTGCCTGAGCCAGCGGTCGGGATTACCCCAGCCCCCCAGACCTGCACACCGTCTATATTTTTATAAGCCATACCACGCTCTTTTTCACGCTCCCGGATTGCTTTTATACCTCTACTTGTATATTTCCGTCAAAAGAAATTTAATAAAGTAAAGGATGGTGAACATAAATGAAACGGATATTTTTGGTTGAGGACGATAAGGCAATCGCCAGAAACCTTATACTTTTGCTCCGCTCGGAGGGATTTACAGTCATCCACGCCCCTTCGCGGAGTGAAGCCCTTGCCGCACTTGCCGGGAATAAATTTGACTTGGCGTTGATTGATATTTCTTTGCCTGACGGAAATGGCTTCACGGTTTGCACGGAAATCAAAGAAACAGGGGATGTTCCCGTTATCTTTCTGACGGCTTCCGGCGATGAGGCGAGTGTTGTTACCGGGCTGAACATGGGCGCGGACGACTATATCACCAAGCCCTTTCGTCCGCGTGAATTGATTGCGCGAATTGGAACCGCCCTGCGAAAAAGCGGGCGTTCCGGGGCGGATTTTGAAATTTGCGGGCTTCATGTCGATACGGCAAGCGGCGTTGTGAAAAAAAACGGCAACGAGGTTTTTCTTTCAGCATTAGAATACCGCTTGTTGCTGGTGTTTATTAGCAACCCAAAAAGTATTATCACGAGGGGCAAGCTACTTGACGAATTGTGGGACGCGGCGGGCGAGTTTGTCAATGACAATACACTTACCGTGTACATCAAACGCTTGCGGGAGAAGATAGAGAACGACCCGGCCAGCCCGCAAATCATTCTGACCGTCCGCGGGACAGGATATAGATTGGGGGACGGGTATGCTTCGGAATAGAGAGTTTCGGCAGCTTGTCATTTGGTTCTCCTTAATAGCTGCCGCGACGGTGACGCTGGGATTTGCAATCAATACAGCGGCTGGAATCCTTGCCATTGCTTCTGCCGCCGCCTTTGGCACAGCGTTTTTCGTGTTTACCAAAGCCCGATATACAAGCATTGCGCAGATTTCAGATCAAATCGATCTTGTGCTTCATAACGCTGACCATCTGTATATTGGTGAATCGGACGAGGGCGAACTTTCCATTCTGCACAGCGAGATAACAAAAATGACGCTGCGTATTCGGGAGCAAAACGACGCACTGAAAAAAGAAAAAGAACATCTTGCCGATTCGCTGGCCGACATAGCCCACCAACTCCGCACCCCTCTCACATCCGTGAACCTTATTCTGTCATTGTTAGAGAATAGCCCTGACGAAAATGACCGGAAAGCATTTGTGCGGGAAACAGAGAAACTGCTTGTACAGATGGATTGGCTGCTTACTTCCCTGTTGAAATTATCCCGCCTGGACGCGGGCATTGTGGTGTTTCAAAGCGGGCAGACCGATGTAAACGCTCTTGTATGTGCCGCGCTTCGCCCGTTCCTTATCCCAATGGAGCTGCACGATATTGATTTGCAAATAGATGTACCGAAAGGGATGATTATTCAGGGCGATTCAGGTTGGCTTTCGGAAGCCATTCAAAACATCCTCAAAAATTGCATAGAAAGCGCAGGCGAGAACGGGAGGATTGAGATTGTATGTAAGGACAACCCCTTGTTTACCGAGATTGCCATCCACGACAGCGGCCCGGGCTTTGACAAAGAAGATTTACCCTGCCTGTTTGACAGGTTCTATCGCGGGAAAAACCCAAACGCTACAGGCTACGGGATTGGACTTTCTCTCTGCAGGATGATTATAACCCGTCAAGGAGGGACGATTACCGCAAAAAACCACCCCCAGGGCGGCGCGAACTTTGCCATTCGTTTCCCAAAGTGACGAATCTCTCACCTGAAAGTCACAGTGATGTAAGTTGAAGGTGCTACTATGTGGGTAAACCATGAGATAGGGGACTTACATAATGGAGTTTTTAAAAATCGAAAATTTATGCAAGGTCTACGGCAAGGGCGAAAACCAAGTAACTGCGCTTGATCATGTTTCACTTACCATCGAAAAGGGGGAGTTTACCGCAATTATCGGCTCCTCCGGCTCCGGCAAATCCACATTGCTTCACATCATCGGCGGCGTGGATGTGCCGACAGGCGGAAAGGTGTATTTGGACGGGCAGGATGTATATGCCAAAAACAATGAAAAACTCGCCATCTTCCGCAGGCGGCAGGTCGGACTGATTTACCAGTTTCACAACCTCATTCCCACCCTGAATGTGGTGGAAAACATCACCTTGCCTATCCTGATGGACAAGCGCAAGGTCAACGAGGAACGGCTGAATGACCTACTCGAAATGCTTGGGCTAAAAGACCGCAAAACGCATTTACCCAATCAGCTTTCGGGCGGTCAGCAACAGCGTGTTTCCATAGGACGCGCTTTGATGAACGCTCCGGCGGTCATGCTTGCTGACGAACCCACGGGCAGTCTGGACAGCCGAAATGGACATGAAATCATCAAACTGCTGAAAGAAAGCAATAAAAAATATGGGCAGACCCTGCTCCTCGTCACCCATGACGAAAATATCGCCCTGCAAGCAGACCGCATTATCGGCATATCAGACGGCAAAGTAGTGCGAGACGAGAGGGTACGGCCATGAACATTTTAAACAAAGTTACCCTGCAAAGCTTGAAAAAAAGCCGTACCCGAACGATTGTCACGATTATCGGAGTTGTTCTGTCCGCTGCTATGATCACGGGCGTACTCACCTTTGGCATTTCCCTGCTGAACTATATGACAAACGGCGCGGCCCAGAAATACGGCGATTGGCACGTTGAGTTCTTGGACGTTGATTCTTCTTTCGTACAGGAACGAACCCACGACAAGGGGGTCGCTAACACCGCTGCATTTGAAAATATCGGCTACGCTGCACTTAAGGACGGGCAAAGCCCCAACAAGCCGTATCTTTTTATAGCCGGATTTAGCAAGAGAACCTTTGATACCTTGCCCATCAACCTGATGTCCGGCAGGCTGCCTGAAAACAACGGAGAGATTCTTGTTCCGATGAGCGTCGAAGTAAAGGGCGGCGTTAAATTTGCGGTGGGTGACAAGCTTTCACTTGGTGTTGGAAGCCGCATGAATGGCGACAAGACACTCGGTCAACACACCCCTTACCTTTCGGGGCAAGAAACTCTTGTGCCAAAAGCCAAGAGAACTTACACGGTTGTCGGTATCTACCAAAAAGCCTACTTTGAGGAATCTTCCGCGCCAGGCTATACCTTGATAACGAAAGCAGATGCTGGAGATAAAGCGGACAGTTTCAGCCTATTTGTCACGCTTAAAAACCCGCGTGGTGTTCACGCTTACTCAAGCAGCACAGCCGGAAGCCAAGCTTACGTCTTTAACGATAATGTGTTGCGCTTCATGGGTCTTTCGGACGATAATATTTTCAACACGCTTCTGTACGCGGTTGGCGGCATTGTGGTCGCCATCATCATGATCGGCTCGATTTTTCTGATTTATAACGCATTCACCATCTCGCTGAACGAACGCACACATCAATTCGGGATTCTCTCGTCGGTGGGAGCCACAGCAAAGCAGCTGCGAAATTCGGTGCTGTTTGAGGGGCTTTGTATCGGTGCGGCCGGTATACCCATTGGCGTTATCGTTGGCATAGGCAGCATCGGGCTTGTGATTTCCGTTGTAGCCAAGAATTTTGAAAGCATTATCTACAGCAACGTCCCTTTTACCTTAACGGTGTCCATCCCCGCCATTGTCGTTGCGGCGGCGGTCAGCATGGTTACGATTCTGATTTCGGCCTATATCCCGGCCAGGAAGGCCGCAAACACTCCCGTAATGGAGAGTATTCGCCAGTCAAACGAGGTCAAAGTTGAATCCAAAGCCGTGAAAACATCAAAACAGGCTCAGCGTATTTACGGTTTGGAGGGAACCCTTGCCCTAAAGAATTTCAAAAGAAACAAGAAACGCTATCGCAGCATTGTGCTATCACTTGTTCTAAGCGTAGTACTGTTTATATCGGCCAGTGCTTTTGTAACGGATCTGAAGCAGGCGTCAGAGCGGGCAGTAGTGGCTACTGACATTGACATCAGTTTGGCCACGCAGGACATGGACGATAGAGAAATCTTGTCGCTTTACGACAAACTAAAAACCGCCGACGGGGTTTACGAAAGCTCTTATCAAGCGCTCATGAAGTATTCAGGCGTTGCCAAAGCAAGCGATCTTTCAGACGCTTACTGGGAGGACGCGGGTTCACATTCGCCAGATGAAACGGTTAATCTGCCAATGGAAGTTCAGTTTCTTGATGACAGCGCCTATCTGAACATTATCAAAGGCTTGGGCTTGCCCGAAGAGGAATATACCGGGCAAAATGCGAAAATCATCGCCGTTGCCAAACTGACAAACCACATGAAAGCCAATCGGGAGCATGAGCTTGACGAGTTTATAGATATGTTCAAGAGTTCTTCCATGAATTTTACCATCGCTCCCGAAACCAATGGCAAGCCGAAGATGGAACAGGGGCGAAACGTAAGTATTAAGTTTGTCAATACCGTGCCGCCTGATGGCCCCCCGATCCCAGGAAACTCCGGGTCGAAGAATCCGTTCATTTTTAAGGTGATGGCCCCCTATTCGCTCAAAGAGAAGTTTGAAACCTCCGATACCCATCTGGCTATTAAGGGCTTGACCTTTCGGTCAAAGCATCCCACACAGTCGATGGCTGAAATGAAAACGATGATTCAGGATGTGGGGATTACATCCAGTTACACCCTGATCAATTTCTCTGAAATGCTTGATCAGAACCGCAATATGATATTCATTGCCAACGTGTTCGCTTATACTTTTATCATTATGATTTCGCTGATTGCGGTTGCCAATGTGTTCAACACGATTTCCACGAATATCAAGCTGCGCCGGCGGGAGCTTGCCATGCTCCGCTCTGTGGGGATGTCTGAACGCGGTTTCCAGAAGATGATGAATTTCGAGTGTGCCTTTTATGGCATGAGGGCGCTAATCTTCGGGCTTCCCATAGGCGCAATCTCTTCTTGGCTGATTTACAAAGGGATGGGCGGCGGGGCGGACAATATCGATTTTGTGTTCCCGTGGGGCAGTATCGGAATCAGCGTGTTCAGTGTGTTCTTTGTGGTGTTCACTACAATGCTGTATGCCATTAGCAAGATCAAAAAGGAAAATATTATTGATGCGCTTCGGGATGATATGACTTGATAGAAAACAGATGTTAAAGTAAAAAGGCTGTTCAAAAAGTAGTGCAAGCCTACTTTGAACTGCACCCCGTCAAATAGACAGCGTAAATAATAAAAGATCCTTAAGCGGCCTTAGTCCTGAATTCATTGGGACTGAGGCCGTTTAGTTTTGCCTGTAACCGTTCGTAATTGTAAAAATGTATGTAATTATCAATGTCTTTTTGGAGCTAGACGGGTATGACAAGCCTTAACATCGGCTCAGAAGCAATAATTTGTTCATTAGGCACTGGGTGGGGGATACTACAAAGGACGACTATCAATAGCCGCCCCAACTAAACTTATGGACAAAAAAAGAAGCGGGATTTCTCCCGCTGCGTTGCTGTATACGCCAATACATCTCAACTATTCGTCTTTCCTGACCAACAGTGAACAGCACTCCACATGTGACGAGTAGACAGGGAGTACAGGCTTTTAATACTAATGGAATGGCATTTACCCACAACTTCTAGGCGCCCTAATACGGCGTCTTTTCTTTTGCGCGGGAGAATACACGAAACGCTATACTGCCAAATTCGGCGTCTGACGGCATAAAATATATCACGTAATATCTCTATCTTGTTTTTGACGTCACTGTTGATATATTCTCTTGAGAAAATTCATACCACGTTACATCCCTTTTAGCTTCTTCTTCTTTAACAAAAGCATTATATGAATCTATAGTAACTAGTTTATTATTGATGTAGTATGCTATGGCGAATGTGGTGGATGATTCATCAGTAGCACTTGATTCATGATAAGCTAAATCGTCAATTTCACAGAAATTGGTTTGGAATCTTAATTTTCCATATCCGTTGTAAGTTAACCCGCCGCTTAACCATCTAAATGTCCCGTCAGTTTTAAGAAAACGTATCTGGTCGTTTCCAAAAAAGTAGCCATAGACTTCACCGTTCATATAATGCAGGACTTCAACAAAATTTGGATTCTCATCTACTGTTAATCCAAGAACAACTTCAGGTATTCTGTCACCATCCATATCAAGCACGGCAAAGTGATTTATTTTAATTTTAGATGTAGTTCCATAAATCTCGTTATTAGTTAAAAAATCATTCAAATATACCTTTTTCTTAGTTTCTGTGCTGTAAAATTCAATCTTATTTTGCAATACTATCTTATATGCTTCCATTGCTAAACTCTTATTGTTCTCAGGTTTACTTTCAGAAGGAGTAATATGTGCAGAAGAAGTAATTGTTGGAACACTGGTGTCAGAAATTTTATTACTACTTGAGCTACTGTCATTATTCAGGTTTGAGCTGCTTTTATTGGTGGAACACGCAGTTATTGAAATACTTAACAGAAACATAAGAAGCACACACTTAATTTGTGATTTCATTTAATCTCTCCTCAACTATTCGCTTCTAGAATGTTCAAGTCTTCTTTTCCGAAAGGTTATTTCAGTATAGCGGGAAATGGGCAATATTGGAACCTGACATTTCGGGAAAAGAAAAGACGCCGATCAACTGGAACGTATCAAGCTTGGTGCGGGATGCACTTCAAACCCGACAGGCGTAATGGGGCGTATATTTGCGGCGGTTACGTTAAGCATACGTCCGCTTTCTGTTCGTCCCACATTATCGAACAGCAGAAGCTTGGTGAAAGGATTAAGATTCACTATAACCTTTCCAATCCTTACGCTACCAACTAAGGTACAGTCTATTCGGCTGCTATCCTTTGTTTTAAGTCTTACTGTAACCTCCACATGG
Source organism: Paenibacillus sp. FSL L8-0340 (assembly GCF_038593145.1). Lineage (NCBI taxonomy): Bacteria > Bacillati > Bacillota > Bacilli > Caryophanales > Paenibacillaceae > Paenibacillus > Paenibacillus sp. FSL L8-0340. The sequence continues at coordinate 751,225 of NZ_CP151967.1, read as the reverse complement.
GATGAGTGCTGACGGTAGAATAAACTATGATGTGGCTGTTTTCACCTTTTTAACAAGAAGGAAGTAGTCAAAAACAAATATAATTAACCATTACATTTTTTCCAAAAAATAGATGTAATATTGTAATTTTATACAATGATAACGAGGAGAGATCTGCGATTGGATAAAAACTTAAGTATAGCAAAGAAAGCATTAAGTAACTACTCCATAACATGTAAATCGATTGATTTCATTGCACAAAGCGGAAATACGATCTACAAAATCACTGACCTGGATAACAACAGTTATAGCCTCCGATTGCATATATCCAAAGGTGACGCTCTTGAAAGTTTTTGGAGTAAGCAGGAAGTGATCCACTCCGAAATGGTCTGGCTTCACGCCTTAGCCTTAGATACAGATTTAACCCTGCCTTCACCTTACAAGAATACCCGCGGAGAATTCATTACGACCGTAAACAATACAAACTGCACTTTACTACAATGGGTGGAAGGTGAGCAGAAACCTTTTATCCTTACAATAGATGACGCTAAATATATAGGTGAAATGACCGGTAAATTACATAGGCAAGCCTCTAACTGGCAAATCCCAAGTTTATTTGAACGTCCTGCCTTTGATAGTTCCCGTATATTACAATCACTGGGCAAGCTTAAGGAGCGGGCTAATGCAGGTCTGCTTAATACAAGTGATACCGAACTTCTTCAGATTGCAGGTGGGCAGGTAATTACAATGATGAACTCTATTGAGAGAACGTCCGGTAATTGGGGAATGATTCATGCCGATTTGATTCCAAGTAATATTGTGTTTCATGAAAAAGAGGCGCGGCCCATCGATTTTGGCGCTTGCGGGTTTGGTTACTATTTGGTTGATCTGGGCTGGACGTTCTCATATATACATCCTTCATTCAGAGAACAGTTACTGAAATCATATTCTAAGTATCATTCATTACCGGATAACTATATTGAGCTATTGGAAGGTTTTTTCGTTGCAGCACAGCTTGAGACCATGAATTTCTGGCTGGGTCTGCCCGACTCGCAGGAGTGGTTACCAGACCATATCAGTAAATTAGCCAGTAGAGAAATTAATGCCTATGTAAACAATGAATCGTTTCTCTTCACAGGTGTTCCGTATTGGGAATAACAATTTATACCGTCATAAGCAAGAGAAGAAAGGTATATCCTTAAAGGCGTATCCTCGTATGACATTCTCTTTATCACTAGTAGGAGTTGTTGAGATGAACTACAGAATGGAGCATACACCGGATGAAACATTCGAGCAAATCGCCGGTGGGCAATATTTGAAATACCCGGCCCCCCTGCCTGCAGCAATGGCAGAGATATGGAGACGGATTTTACCGATTGGTTTCCAGCATCCGGTAATAAACACGTAGAAGCACCAGAAGTGGAGTGGTACTCAAACGGTGACCAGAGCTCGTCTGACTATAAAAGCGAAATATGGATCCCCGTTATTAAGAAATAATGTTCTTTCTTGAATACCAAAGTTGAAATGTTCTCAAACGAAAGCATTAGCATACACAATATCTTTCAACCCTGATGTCAAAAAGGAGCCTAACCGGCTCCTTTTTGACATCAGTTTTTTTGAGTCATCCACGCCACCGGCTCCACATGTGCGGGTTTCGTAATTTATTTATTTATTTTGCCGTTTGATTGATAAAATCAACTTCTTACTGCCGCTCACCGTATTTTTTTCATTGTCAGTAATATAGGAGTGTTGTTCGATCATGTGTTCAGTTAAAATCAAGGCCGCATTGCCCTGTATATCAAGAATGCGCCAATGATACCCGCCAAATGGCAAGATGAGCCGATATTAAAGTCCCTCATTCTCTTTCTCCTAGTCCCCTTACTTTTTATTCGAATCAGGGCGCCGCGGATTGACCGTGCCAAAGATATGATATGGTGTTATCCCATTTGCAAATAGGCTATCTACCAACTTGACCAATTCTTCCGACGATAGATCTTTGCCGTTGCGTATCCAAAGGCGAAACATAGATATTAATGTTGATATGTAAAACTCAATTATGTATGGTGCTAAAACATCATTTGTTGGAAAGTCCACAATCAATCTCTCAAAGGGAATTTCTCTTTTCAGGCGTTCAACAAAATGAACAGAACCATAGTCGCCCAAGAGGGCTTTAAGAACTGAAATTTCCTCTGCATTTTCCAAGCATTGAAGTGCATCTTGGAAAGTATGTGTAGAAAACTCTCTGCTTGCCATTTCCTCGTTAATGGATTTAAAGACACGCTCTTCAACGCAGTCCAACAACTCATAGATATCCGTAAAGTATTGATAAAATGTACTGCGATTATATCCTGATTGGTTAGCAATCTCTTGAATTGATATTTTTTCAATTGGTTTTTGGCTATATAAATCACAGAATACATTTATAAATGTTTGCCTAGTTTTGTCAGTAATTTCAGGTTGCTTATTCATTATTTGCCTCCATTTTCTGTTCAATCGATTATACAACAGATATTAAAAATCTGATGGTTGATGACCGTATAGTGAATCTATACAATAACATTATACAACACGTTGTTTGATCATCAACAAGGATTAATATATATTTTCAGGAGGCTAATATGAGAATTTTATTCTTCGGTAGAGGTGTAATATCGACCCAATATGCTTGGGCTTTTGAAAAGGCAGGGCATACAGTTGAGTTTTATGTTAGAAAAGGGAGAAAAGAAACCTTCGGAAGCAACATAGAGCTTGAAATGTGGGACGCACGAAGAGGGAAACAGTTAATAAAAGAAAGCTGGAACGTCAAACTGCATGAGGAGATGAGCCCAAATTATGATCTCATTATTGTGAGTGTCAACACGGAACAACTTCCAGAAGCAGCACAATTACTATCGACTGCTGCTGGAAACACCCCTGTCCTAATATTCAATAACGTTTGGCAAGATTTGAAATCATCGATCTCACCATTGTCTATGAACAATGTTGTCTTTGGGTTCCCAGGAGGAGGCGGCGGCATCGCGGACAATAGGCTTAGAGGTGGCTTTTTAAAAATGCTATTTCTGGAAAAACCACGGGTAGGCACTGAACATATTAACAACAAGGTCAAAGAACTATTTGAAAGTGCCCATTTTAAAATTAGTTGGATAAAGGATATGCAAAACTGGCTATGGAATCACTTTGCCATGAATGCGGCTATAGAGACCGAGGTGTTAAAACTGGGAAGTTTTCCAGCACTCATGAATCATAGTGACTCATTTGCAAATGTTGGTAAGAATATGAGGGGAATTATCCCTGTACTTAAAGCAAGAGGTGCAAAGATTGATACGATTTCTCTACTGTTAACTAAGATTCCACCGGCACTTCTCGGCACGCTTTTTAACAAGGTTATTTTTGCAAAGGGCAGCTTACCACGACTTTTCATCGAATACAACAATAGTAAAGCAGGTTTTGCGGTACTTGAAGTTGTGAGAGAAGCAAAAAAGTTAGGTATACCTTTACCACGTCTTACTTTGGCATTTGAAAACACTGAACAACACAAAGCTATTGAAAATTTCATATCATAAAAATTTCCAGGATTCTCTGTCATCATGCGGATAATTTTGGCCTTAGATTCTATTTTGTTCCAATCCTTTCCTTCATTGAGCTTAGCTTTTGATTATCGTGGTAAGCACCCGCCCGTATCACAGCGTTAATACCATAAAGATTTTGTACTCTTTCTATGGGGTTGGCGTCCAGAAGGACCAAATCGGCGTTTTTGCCGATATCCACGGTCCCCATATCATTCATCCGGTCCAGAAATCCAGCCCCGTTCAGGGTTTCATCTGAAGAACATGAAGCGGCGGGATACCGGCCTTCTCCAACTCGTCTTCGATATCTTAATTTATTTGTAGAATCCGATTGTTCTTCTAAAGCGTAAGCCAAAATTAGTGATACATTAGGACTCATTCAGGTAAATGTGGCTCCAAATCACTACTCCCTCACCAACAGTGAACAGCACTCCACATGCACCGTATGGGGGAACATATCCACCGGAGTTACCTCCACTGTTCTGTACCCGCCATCCTCCAGCACCCGCAAATCCCTCGCCAGTGTCGATGGATTACAAGACACATACACCACCCGCTCCGGCTTCATCGCCAGAATCGTATCCAACAGGCGCGGGTCGCAGCCCTTCCGCGGCGGATCAACGACGATGACGTCCGGCGTGACGCCCTGCTCTTTCCAGTTCGGGATAACGTCCTCTGAGGCACCTACCTCGAACACTACGTTGTTCATATGGTTAAGCCGTGCGTTTGCACGCGCGTCCTCAATAGCTTCAGGCACAATCTCTACGCCGTACACCTTAGACGCGTGCTGCGCCAGAAACAACGAGATTGTCCCGATACCGCAATAGGCATCAATTACAGTCTCCTTGCCTGTCAGACCGGCATATTCTACGGTTTTACTGTACAGCACCTCAGTCTGCGCCGGGTTCACCTGATAGAACGAACGGGCGGAGATGGCGAACTGCACATCGCCGATGTAATCGTAGATGACGTCGGTGCCCCATAAGACACGGGTCTCATCTCCGAAAATGACATTTGTCTTCTGCGTATTGATGTTCTGGCAGATGCTTGCCACAGCCGGCAGCTGTTCGCGGATGCTGCCGAGCCAGGCGTCCAGATGCGGGATGTCACGGCCGTTCGTGACCAGTACCAGCATCATCTGCCCGGTGCGGAAGGCTTTCTTCACAACGACGTGGCGCAGCAGGCCGCGTCCGGTCTCTTCGTTGTAGGCGGAGATGCCCAGCTCTCTGCCGATGCGTTTCACTGCGGCAACGACGTCGTCGTTATGCTCATGCTGGATCAGACAGGTCTCCATGTCGACGATCCGGTGGCTGCCGCGGGCATAGAATCCGCCGACCAGTCCGCCTTCGGTAACGCCGATCGGCACCTGGGCCTTGTTGCGGTAGCGCCAAGGCTCATCCATGCCCAGGGTAGGCCGGACGATTATGCCGTCAGCTTGGGCCCCCACAGCACTTGCATTTGCATTTGCGTTTACACTTGCACTCGCAACGCCATCGCCCTGGCCCTCAGTCGCCCCGCTTTCTGCCCCGGCAGTCAGGTCCGCCGGTTCAACGGCTTCCTTTGCACCAGCGCTCCCAGCACCTGCGCCTCTGCCCTGCGCACCCGCCACCTGCAGCTTCCCGATCCGCTGCAGGTTGTCCACCACCAGCTGGCGTTTCCACGCCAGCTGTGCAGTATAGTCCATATGCTGCAGCTGACAGCCGCCGCATTGGTCATAGATGGCACAGGGCGGCGCGATGCGGTCGCTGCTGGCCTGCACGAGCTCCAGAAGCTTGGCGTAGCCATACTGCTTCTTCGTCTTAAGCACCTTCGCCCGGACCTTCTCACCGGGAAGGGCGCCCTGCACAAATAGGGTAAAGCCTTCTACGCGGCCTACCCCTTCGCCTTCATGGGTCATGCCGATGATATCGAGCATAACCTCGTCATTCTTATTCACTGGCAGTCCGGCGACAGGCGCCGTGCCTTCCCGACGGCTTGCGCTGCGTCCACTGCGGTGTTTACTCATATCTATAGGTTCACTTCTTTCATTATCTTCGCTTTTGCAATAAAAGTGCAGGCTAGCCTTACAGCCACCTGCACTTCCTTTCATCTAACTGTCTCAAGGCTTCTGCGCAAAAATCCGCAAATGCTGCGGCAGGATCTGGAATTTACCTGGCAAAGTGCCGCCGAGTTCACCATCCAGATTGAGCTGGACATATCCCGGGGAAGTGACTTCCATGGCATCAGTACGGAAATAAACGACCTTCTTATCCTGCAAATGCTCGCCACGGATTGCCAAAGTCACGAGACGGATGAACTCTGCAAGGTTGCATTTCTTAACAGCAATGACGTCGAACAGTCCATCGTCAATGCTTGCATCCGGGGCAAGCTTCTCAAAGCCGCCTACCGAATTGGTGTTGGCGATCAGGAACAGCATGAATTCGTCATGAATCAGCTCCTGGCCATTGGCACGGATGTAGAGCTCCTGCGGAGAGAGACTGGCCATTTTCTCAATACCCTTCAGGTAATAAGCAAGCTGGCCCATCATCGTCTTAAGTCTGCTTGGAACCTCGTATGTCAGCTCGGTCAGGCTGCCGCCACCGGCTATATTAATGAAGTATCGGTCATTGGCTTTGCCGAGGTCAATCAGGCGCGACTCCTGGCGAAGAATCAGATCACAGGAATCCTCCCAGTTCTTCGGAATACCCATAGCCCGGGCAAAATCATTGGTTGTACCCAGCGGCAGTACACCAAGCGGGGGAAGATTCGGTCTCTCCGCCATGCCGTTGATTACCTCATTTAATGTGCCGTCACCGCCGGCCGCTATGATCAGATCATAAGTTCCGCGTTCGACCGCATCAATTGTGGCTGCCGTAGCATCGCCCTCACCGGTTGTTGCATGACATGAGGTTTCGATGCCGCCAATATCCAGCCGGTCCAAAATGTCGGCGAGCCGCTTTTTCATTTCTTCCCGTCCAGAAGTGGGATTATAAATCAGTCTCGCAGTTTTCATTACCGGAACGCCACCTGTTTTTATAATAGATAACCTTACTGATTATACCCAATTCTGCACCCCACAAGCAATGCCAGAGCCTAGTAATGTATATATTTTACTTATTGCGATGACATCAAATTAGCAGCAGCAGCAGAAAAGTATAAATATATGTATGCGGCAGCCACCGAAAAAAACACAATGGAAACGCGATCTTTTCAAAGTTGGGAGCTTCACCGGACCTTAGTCAGCTTGCGCCCGCAGCTTCACCAGCATCGTATTTACCTGCTCTTCAATCCAGTGCGGCAGCAGCGGATGAGGCAGCAGTGTCCGTCCCGAATAAGCATACTTTAATCCCTGAAGTCTCTCCGGAATGACTACCTTGGTGAAATAGCCTTCACTTAAAAAGAGCGGAGCCACCAGTACATCATAACCCTGCTCCTGCCAATATTCCGTCCGGCTTCTAACACTGTCCGGGTTCAGCAGGCCGTAATCGGCCGCCGCCACTCCGCTCACTGTGCGCACACGTTCCGCCAGGGAGGAAATGCCCTGCTCCCAGCGCTGGCGGAAGCCGTCATGTTTGCTGCCGTGTCCCACGAGCAGAATCGTCTCCCGCTGCGGATTAGCGGACAGCTCACGGACCTTGTCCCAGATCATGACCGCAATATCCGGATCATCATCGACGGGGTAGCCGAAATGGATACGCGCATTAACCGCAAAACGTTCAAGATCCGTTTCACGTTCAGGGGCAGCTTTGGCGCCGAGCGCATACTCTATTTCATCAATATGCGTACTTCCCGAAGACACAAACAAGGGGATCACAATAATATCTGTGACCCCTGCATGTTCCAATTCATTTATACCATCCTGTATCAGACAGCCCTCTACCAGCTCCAAAAAAGAAACCGCCACAGGCAGCTCCTTCTCCAGTGATAAATGGCCGACGGCTTCTTCAACAATAGAAACCCATGTCTTGTCCCGTGAGCCGTGACTAATAATGAGTACGCCCGGCTTCATCAATTATCGTCCCAGACGTTCCAGTGTAAGCTTATACCCGTCATTGCCGTAATTCAGGCAGCGTTTCACACGTGAAATGGTCGCCGTACTTGCGCCAGTCTCTGCTTCAATCTGATTATAAGTAGAGCCTTTGCCCAGCATCCGCGCAACTTCCAGACGCTGTGAGAGCGATTGGATTTCGTTTACTGTGCAAAGATCATCAAAGAAAACATAACATTCTTCCATATTTTTCAATGTTAAAATAGCCTCAAATAATTGGTCAATACTTTTATCGTTTAGCTTCTTAAGCTGCATCGTAGATCATCCCCTAAAAGTTTGGTCAGCATTAGCATCATTGAATAAGCATCGTACAAAACTGACATTAAATACATAATTTAATATGACATCTTGCCTCTACTATATTGTACTGGAGCAGTTTTTTCAAGCATTAACGGTTTCACGCTGTAAAGAACGAAAATCATGGACAAACGTCCACCCCAGACGCACACAATTTATGTATTCGACAGTCTTCCTTCAAAATCCTTAGAGGATTACCGCCATAATTATAGTACTACATAAGCACCGAAAATCAAGCATAGACACGGTTTCTTCACTTCCCGTCCCTCCTTGTAGGCATTCGCCCTTTTCCGCTACTATCCCGGTAACCCGGGCATTCGTCTATACCTTATGTTCGCCCATGACATACAGTATAGCAAACCACTAACGAAGGAATGTGATGTTATGCCTCATCATTACTATAATCATTCCCGCCGGGATGGGCGTTCGCTGGCCGGGCCGTACACGTCTTCCCCCTATCCCGGTATCACTTCATATGCGCCGCCTGTTCCCGTGGAAACCGGATTGCTTCCTGCCCTTGGAGCGGAAGCTGCCGAAACAGCGCTTGTCCTGCCTGCCGCAGAAGCCGCCGCCCCCAAAGCAGGCGGATTGCTGGGCAATCTCGGCGGACTCGGCAATCTCGCGAATATGGAGCAGATCAAAGGTATCGTCGACCGGCTGGGCGGAATTGACGGCATCGTAAACTCCATGGGCAAGGTGCAGAAGGTGATGCAGGGTTTTCAGCAGATGGCCCCTATGGTTAAGCTCGTAATGGGAAGCTTCGGAAAAGGCAAAAAAAGCGGGGCAGGTGCGCTCGCAGCGGAAGAGGATGCCGCTCTGTATAGCCCCAAACGGCGTAAAAAAAGACGCCCCGCGACGCAGCGACGCCATTCCTCACCCAAGAAGAACCGTAAAAAAACGGCTCCCGCCTCCAGTAAACGCCGCCGCACTTAGGCGGTGGCGTTTACGCTTTCCTTTACTTAAACCAGCCGCTCCGCCGGAACCATCTGAACATCCCCACTCCGAGTACCAGCATGAGCAGCAGCACCAAGGGGTAACCGTAGGTCCAGTTGAGCTCCGGCATTACCTGGAAGTTCATCCCGTATATCCCGGCAATCAGGGTCAGCGGCATGAATACGGTAGTGATTACCGTGAGGGTCTTCATGATGGAATTCATCCGGTTGGAGTTAAGCGAAATATAGCTGTCGCGCAGATCAGCGGTCATTTCCCGGTCCACCTCGATCATATCGGTCAGCTTCAACAGATGATCATAGATATCGCCAAAATAAATCCGTTCCTCTCCATTGCTCTGCACATGCTGCGAATTGACGATCCGGTACATCAGGTCCCGCATCGGCACAATCGTCCGGCGCAGCTTAAGCAGCCGTCCGCGCACATTGAAGACCTGGCTCATAAGCTCTTCCACTGACTCGCTGCCGCCGCTGCTTTCCAGATCGGCCAGTTCATCTTCAAGGCTGTACAGGCTAGGAAAATACTTATCGACCAGCTTGTCCATTACGGTGTAGGCTGCCGCAATTGGACCGCCCGACCAGCCCTTGCGGCTGTGAATCTCCGATTGCACCGAAGCCCAGGCCTCATCCATCTCCGACTTCTCCTGATGGTGATAGGATACGAGAAAGTTTTTGCTCAGAAACAGGTCGACCTCTTCCGCCGCCAGCGTGCGCTCATTGAGCGCATGCAGTACAAAAAACTGCACATCCTCGTAATAATCCAGCTTCGGCCGCTGCAAGATATGCATACAATCCTCAATGGCCAAGGGATGAAAATGAAAATAGGTGTCCAGCAGCAGGGACTCCGCCGCCGTAGGCATAGCAAAATCCGCCCAGATCCAGGCATAATCAGCGATCACTATATTTTGCAGTGCCAGCCCAGTCAGCACTTCACCCTGATGTGTTATTACTAATGTACGTATCATAATGAATCCTCCGTTTGTTCCTACTTACGCCTTGCAGCAACTTCATGTTACCATTGTACCGCATGAAGCATCTCCACCCCAAATATTGGTGTGAAGCCTACCTCACTTACATATCCGCGAAAAAAATAACCGCCAGCCTGCTGTACAGCAGTTCCGGAGGTCCTATTATCCCTACATCTATAGTTGCACCTTAGCGGCCCATGCCGTCCAGCAGTTCCAGATGCAGCACTTGCAGAAATTTCTTGATGTTCACCTTAACCTTGCCGGAATCCCGGCCCTGCTCGATCTCCCTCATCTTCAGCCGCACCTCCTCAAAATCAAAATAAAGCGGCGCGTAATATTCGAACTTGGGGTTCCCGTAATCCGTCAGTCCAATGGAGGCCAGATTCGTCAGTCCGGCAGACAACGCGCGGCGCAATCGCTGTTCAATTGCTTTAACCTCTTTCGCTGCTTCGGCGGGAACGGTTTTATAGCTGGCTGCAGCCATTTCGTAGAGTTCCTTAAGCGGTGGCAGGCTTCCGCGGTTACTGTGCGTTGCGGCCAGCTCCATCATCGTGATAATATCGCGGCTTCCGCTTTCCGACACCATGCCCATATTCATCAAAATCGGCTGAATGATCTCCCGTACGGAACGTTTGCTGACCTGCACCGGCGGCAGTCCGAGCTGCAGTCCCTCCAGCTTGCCAAGGCTAGATTTGATCTCATCCAGATAGCGGTTAATCGCATAACGCTCGTTCACCTTATACAGCACGGCCTCCACTTCGATCTTATTGATCGGTTTACGGATGAAGAACTCGATTCCGCTGCGGTAAGCGCGGCCTACCATGTCACTGTTTTCAATCTGCGAGATCATCACGAATTTGGAGCGGCAGCCTTGGGCTTGCAGCGAGATGATCGTCTCGATCCCATCCTGATCCGGCATGAGCAGATCCATGAGCACGATGTCCGGACATTCACTTAAGATCAGCCGCACCCCGTCCTGCCCGCATTCCGCCGTACCCGCCACTTCGCCAAGCCCGCTATCCTCAATGATATGCTGCAGCATTCTTCTGGCGGCCGCATCGTCATCCACTATACAGAAAGAAAGCGGCATCCTTTATTCCTCCTTCCGCAGCTTTGCCGTCGGCAAAATAATCTGAAACATCGCCCCTCCGGTATGGGAGGCCTTATGAACCGTAATCTCGCCCTCAAATGCATCAACAATATCCCGCACATGCGAAAGTCCGATTCCCGTAGCAGCAATGCCCTCTTCATCAAATTTCGTTGTGAACCCGGGCTCGAACAGCAGCTCACGATCACGTTCCATAATTCCGCCGCCGCTGTCAGTTACGGTGAGGATCGTAGACCCGGCTTTCTCATAGATATCTAGGGATACGCTACCTCTTCCTTTTATAACCTCAACCGCATTGGCGGTGAGATTGTTCAGCAGGGTAAGCAGTGGAATGTAGCTTGCGGTGGTATAATCGGAGTCCTGGGAAATATGGGTACTGAAACTGATACTCTTACCCAGCATTTCGGCGTATTTGGCATTGCTCTTCACGGTAAAACTCAGGATGCCGGATAGACGCATGTCCCCGGTAACCTCGCGCTCCACCAGCTTCACCAGACCGGCCAGAATCCGCTGGGTATCCTTCTTCACCTCATGAATCTGCTGGGTAATATCCAGCACCTGGCGGCTGTATAACTGATGCTCCTCACCGGCCTTAAGATTCCGATATAGGTCATAACTGCTCAAGGTAACACTCTCCAGTGTTCCGATCGACTTTTTCAGATAAAACACTTCACCGTAGAGGCCCGAACCGAATCCGAGCATTTGCTCAATCCTCTGCTTCTGTTCTCTTTGCGCGATTCGCAGCTGGCTGACGGAAATGCTGCTGTACACTCCGGTCGTAAAATACGTGCGAATGACAGCAATAACCATCAGATAAGTCCATTCATTCAGCCGGAAAGAGGACGAGTCCAGCACAAGCAGCCGGGTCAGCAGTTCCATTTCATTCGATACCAGATCAATAAGCGACGCAACACCGCCGAGCACAAGCGGATGGAAGGTATCCAGCCGGCTCTTAAGCAAATGCATCAATATTGCGAAGACGATATAATAGACCATTGCCGAGAAATGGCTGGTTACACTCTGCACAAAGCTCAGCTCAGCGCCTCCCGCAGCATCCAATCCGGTACGAAACAGCAGCACCACAATGCCTGTGGCAATACCTGTACTAATGTAAGGCAGCCGCCTCATTAAAAGCAAAAACAGCAGAAACGCACTGCTGCCCATTGCAATCCGGAAGATGTCGCCATCAAACGGATTTATTTTGAATTCACCGGCCAATGCCGTCCCGGCGGCTACTATGATAATCTGCGCATATTTGGATTTCAGTATGAAATGTCCCATCGCCCACTGCTCCTGCCAAAGATGTTGACATTTATACTACCATAACCGCCCCTGCTTTCCTACGCTAAAGTACACGATTCCTGTCCGTCAGACCACTTTATTCTCCAATCTTCGCGAGAGGATCGACAGCAGGAAATTGACTACAAAATAAATCAGTGCTACGAGCAGCAACGTAGGAATTGCATAGCTGTAACCGTGCCCGATGACAATCCCGGCGTTATGCATCAGCTCCGGCAAAGAGATCACAACTGCGAGCGAGGTATCTTTTAGCAGTGAGATGAATTGGCTTACCAGAGGCGGAACCATGCGCCGCAATCCTTGAGGCAGCACTATATGCCACAAGGTCTGGAAGTTGCTGAGACCGGAGGAGCGCGCCGCTTCAATTTGCCCCTTGTCAATCGAGGTTAATCCGCCGCGCACAATTTCTGCAATCATTGCAGCTTCAAATATCGTTAATGCGGCAATAGCTGCCGTGATCAATCCCAGCTTAATCCCCACCTCCGGCAGCGCAAAGCGGATGAAGAAAATAATCAGCAGCAGCGGCAGATTACGGATCAGCTCCACCAGTATGAACATTACCGGCGACAATACCGGTATTTCCGAATAACGGATCACTCCCATAATACAGCCAATGACAAAGCTCAGGATGATCGATACAAAAGCCACGATGAGCGTAATATACAGCCCATCCAGCAGAAATTTTAAGTTATCAATGGAGTATGCGCCGGTAAAATCCAAAATAGTAACCCTCCTTAGGTGCTTTGCATGGGAAGTGTTGAAATGTTGATATACGGACGGATGATTGTCCGTAGGGTTTGGAGCAGGGAACGTGATGCGGTAGCTGGCTGGAGGCTGGGCTATGCTGGAGACATAGATTCTAAAGATGCGGGCTTGGTTCGAGCCGGTGACGGGTAACTGCGGTGAATGTTTGGACCTCCGGCCGCTGTTATGTTTGGATTTCCTGATTTGAACCGCTGGCTGCGGTAGAAATCCAAACATAAAGGCGGACGCTGACGCTCCTCCAGTTCCAAAATTCCCCTCCGTTACTTTCACCTTCTCTATGGCCTGCTTATCTTCATCATTATTTATCCGGTATAGCTTAGGCTTCCAGGCGGGCGCTATCGCTTCCGCCCCCTCAGCGCCAAACCCTCTCTCCATTCATTCCTGCTGATCAACTGGAATTCAAAGCTTCCCCAAGCAAAGCTAAGATCGCGAGCTATTGATCGAAGACCTGTTGTCCCGGCCTTCTCTCATCCTTACGAACCTTAAACTTTAAACCGCAAACCTTACAACCCCTTCACGGACTGTAAAACCTTAACCCTAAACCGCAAACCTTACAGCCGCTTCACGGACTGTAAAACCTTAACCCTAAACCGCAAACCTTACAGCCGCTTCGCGGACTGTTAATTACTAACATCCTATTCTAGTAATTGCGCTGCAGACGGCGCTCCCATACCCGCACGCCATAGCTGAGCGGAAGAGTCAATACGAGATAGAACAGCGCTACGAAGATGTAGGTATCGAATGTGCGGTATGTTTCAGTTGAGATGCTATCCGCAAAATACATCAAATCAAGACCGGCGACGATGGTCAGCACCGAGGAGTTCTTAATCAGGTTAATAAACTGGTTGCCAAGCGGCGGGATGACCAGCTTAATCGCCTGCGGGAGAATGACATGCAGCATAGTCTGTATGTAGCTGAGTCCGGACGAACGTGCGGCCTCCATTTGTCCTTTGGGAACAGCCATGATTCCCGCGCGGATCGCCTCGGCGATAAAGGCTGAGGTGTATACGGCCAGGCCGATGGTTCCTGCCTTGAAGCCATCAAGTGTGAATCCCAGTGCAGAAGGACCGTAATAGAAAATATACACCACGAGCAATAGCGGAATATTACGGATAAACTCGACGTAGCCCGTTCCGAACCAGCGCAGCCCCTTCACCGATGTAATGCGGAAGACGGCGATTACTGTCCCCACCAGAAAGCTGCCGAGGAGAGCGAGTACGCTGGAGAGTAAAGTGCCCTTGAAGCCCTCCATATACTGGCCGAAATAATCGGTTAATATCGTAAAATCCATGGATCTCACCTACCCTTGCCTAAAGATACTTGCTCACTTGCCCCGTTCGTCATCCATTTGATCTTACAAGCAGAAACGGCAGAGCCGCCCTTTAAAGGACGGCTACCGTTCATGCAAGGACCGAGGGTGAATGTAGAGCATGATGTTAATAATGCCCTGGCCAGTCTTATCTTGTCGGAGCTTTACCGATCCACTTCGTATAGATGGCAGCATAGTCACCGCTTGCTTTCAGTCCGTCCAAGGTATCATTAATGGCTTGAACTACATCGGTGTTGCCCTTCTGTACAGCAATGCCGTAAGGTTCGTCGGTGAACGGTTCGCCTACAACCTCGAAGCCCGGGTCCTGCGAAGCCATGCCATACAGGATAGCATCATCTGTTGTTAGCGCGTCCCCTTGACCGGCCTTTAGGGCACTGAACGCATCCTGGTAGTTATCAAATTCCAGTACAGTTACACCCGGAACCTTCTCTTTAATGTTTTTGATCGAGGTTGCACCCTTGGAGCCGAGTATCTTGGTATCCTTCGTTACATCCTCAAGACCAGTGATCGCACTGCCCTTCTTTACTAGCAGCGATTGTCCAGCTTGGAAATAAACGTCGGAGAAGTCAACCTCCTTCTTGCGCTCTTCGGTGATGGTCATGGTAGCGACAACCATATCGATCTCACCATTGTTCAGCATTGGAATCCGTGTCTTGGAGGTTACTTCCTTCAGTTCAATTGCGTTCTCGTCACCGAGGATATGCTTGGCTATGGCTTTGGAAATGTCGATGTCGAAGCCCTCCACGTTGCCCGATCCCGGATCTTTCAGTCCGAAGAGTCTCGTATCGTATTTCACACCTACCAGCAGCTTGCCGCGTTCCTTAATCTTGGCAATGGCTTTGGAATCCGTAGATCCCCCTGCAGCATTGCTGCCGCCGGCCGCATTATTACTGCTCGCATTATTACTGCCCGCATTGTTGTTGCCACAGCCGGCAATTACGAATAAGGCAGCGATCATCAGCACACTTAACCGTTTGAAGCTTTTGGACATTTTCATTTCTCTTCCTCCCCTTATGGCTGTCTATTTGGTTAATGACTTAATACACGGCTGAGAAATGTGCGTGTCCGCTCTTCCTGCGGGCTGGCGAAGAACTGCTCCGGCTCCGCTTCCTCTACGATTTGTCCCTGATCCATGAAAATAACCCGGTCCGCAACCTCGCGGGCAAACCCCATCTCATGGGTGACCACAACCATCGTCATGCCTTCACGGGCCAGCGTCCGCATCACGTCCAGCACCTCACCCACCATTTCCGGATCCAGCGCGGATGTTGGTTCGTCAAAAAGCATTATTTTCGGCTTCATCGCCAGTCCCCGGGCAATCGCCACGCGTTGCTGCTGGCCGCCTGACAACTGGGACGGATAAGCCAGAGCTTTATCGGCAATCCCTACCTTTTCCAGGTAATACATCGCTGTCTTCTCCGCTTCCGCCTTGGAAAGCCCCAGCACCTTGATCGGTGCCAGTGTAATATTGTCGATCACCTTTTTATGCGGATACAGGTTGAAATGCTGAAACACCATTCCAATTTCTTTGCGCAGCTTATTGATATCCGTCTTGCGTTCATTTACAGTTATCCCGTCCACGGTCAATCCGCCGCTCGTAATCGTCTCCAGCCGGTTAATGCAGCGCAGCATTGTGCTTTTTCCGGAGCCGGAAGGACCGACTACGACAACTACTTCCCCTTCCTGAACATGCAGGTCGATTGCTTTCAGTACATGAAAATGTCCGTAATGTTTGTCTACTTGATGAAAGTCGATCAACGACAGGCCTCCTTTGCCACGTTTTTTAAGTTCTTGAACAATCTTCGAACCGTTCTCTGTCAGCTATGGTAACACTTAAAACACACCTTACTTCAAAGACTACGAAATCCTACATAATACTACGCGAATCACAAATTTTTCATGTCATTTTCTTTTTTAAACGTGATATATTTCCTTTTCTTTTACCTCTGATTAATGTATTTTATCGGGATCGCGTTACTTTTTGTGACATTCCTCTCTTGAAATATAAAAAGACACCTTTCGGTGTCTCCGCTCTGATCCTATTCCATTCATCTAACAAGACAACAAAAAAAGATGTCCGCAGCCATCCGTGGCTTCCGTGACATCTTCATACCCGTGCTCTAGAAGAAAATTGTGAAGATCACTCCCGCCAGCACTGCACTGATCGGAATTGTAATAAACCAGGTGACGATAATCCGTCCGGCAACTCCCCACTTCACAGCGGAGAAGCGTTTGGCAGAGCCTACACCAAGAATAGAGGATGTAATGGCATGCGTTGAACTTACCGGCAAATGCATCAGCGTGGCCGAGAAAATAACAGAAGCTGCGGATATATCCGCTGCAAAGCCGTTAATCGGCTCGATTTTGAAAATCTTGGTTCCCATCGTTTTAATGATCTTCCAGCCGCCAATCGACGTTCCGAGTGCCATTGATGTGGCTGCAGCAATCTTAACCCACAGCGGAACTTCCATAGTCTCCAAACGTCCTGAGGTCACGAGCGCAAAGGTGATAATCCCCATCGCCTTCTGGGCATCATTCGTGCCGTGCGTGAAGGATTGCAGCGCCGCTGTAATGATCTGCATCGAGCGGAAGCCTTTATTCACCGTGTGCGGACTGCGTTTGGCGAAGATCCATTTCAGTATCGTCATAACAATATAACCAATGACAAAGGCAATGAGCGGGGAGAAAATCAAACCTTCCACAATCTCAACAAAACCGCTCCATTTGATGTGGTCCGTACCGGCCCCTACATATACAGCACCTGCCAATGCCCCGATAAGTGCATGTGAAGAAGAAGAAGGAATCCCCAGCCACCAGGTAACCAGATTCCAGATAATCGCGGCTATCAGGGTAGCTATAACAATATCAATCCCGTTATCTAGCAAGGTAGGGTCGGTAATGCTGCCGCCGATCTTCTTGGCTACTCCTGTAAACATCAGAGCCCCTACAAAGTTCATCGACGCCGCCATAATGATAGCGGTACGCGGCTTTAGCGCACGTGTGGAGACGGAGGTGGCGATTGCGTTGGCTGTATCATGGAAGCCATTGATGAAATCGAACGCAAGCGCGAGAAATATAACAAAACCTAGCATAAATAATGATGTTTCCATATTTCAGAGCCCCTTATGAGTTACGCATGATGATCGATTCCAGCATGTTGGCTACGTCTTCACATTTATCCGTGGTCGTCTCCAACCGCTCATACAGTTCTTTGCGCTTGATCAGCTCAATCGGGTCTTTTACGGTCTCGAATAAGGCTTTGGTGCAAATGCGAAGCACTTCATCCCCTTGATTCTCCAGATCATTCAGGCGAATGGTATACTCACGAATCGCCAGGAGTTTCTTCTGGGACAGCAAATGAACGGCTTTTTGGATTTCATAGGCAGATTGGCGCAGAATTTCCGCGAATTGAACGATATATTCATCAGGGTCCAGCAGGTTATACATATAGAAACGCGAGGCCGAAGCTTCCAGGCCGTCAATGACATCGTCCATACTGGTAATTAAGTCCATAATGTCGTCGCGTTCCAGCGGCGTGATGAACGTCTTGTTCAACTCTTTAATGACAGTGTGCGTGTAAGTATCGCATTGGGATTCGTACTTCTTCATCACCGCAGCGAAGTTTTCGACATTCTCCTGGAGAGTTGTAATATTCTGAGCGAAGTAGTCTGCAGCCTGGACAATGGTGTCAGCCATATTTTCCAGCGTCTCAAAGAAAATGTCCTTCTTTTTAAACTTCATTAGTTTAAACCCCTTTACATAAAATTGCCGTGAAAACTTGAAGCCACTCATATGTAAACAGCATGAAAATGAATGACAACCCTTGTTATCTTATCATATCAATAGAAGGGATAGAAGTAAAAAGAACGAACTTTTTTACACTATATTAACAATTCCCAGTAATAACAGAAATAATTCTCTGAACAGCCATTTTTCAGGTTTGGAATCACGTTGTACTTGGAACCGCTGTATAGTTCACATGGCTGCTGAAGGCTGGCGCATTAGGGACGATCAGAATATGTGTGACGCCTGGATACATCAGCGCTTCTGTCCCGTCACTCTTCACAAACCGGATCACATCGTCCGGCTTGCGTGACCATTTGCCTTTGATCACCTGCCCGCGCTGAAACAGCAGGGCTTCGCCGCCCAGCTCCACATCAATCTGCAGTCTGCCGACATCATCCAGCACCTTATGGTCCGATCCTATCACCATGACATTCGCCGCTTCCACAGGACTGGCATTATTCAGATCCAAATGCGGCTTCCCGTTCACCCAGCGCAGGTAGGTCCGCGTCTCGGGATTATATTTATAACCTACGTTATAACTCGTCAGCAGAAAGTTAACATTCAACTCCACAGCAGCCTCACCTTCAGTCGGCAAGAAATCCGGATCAGTGAAGGGATACCCGGGAACCTGCGCTTTCTCGGCATACCCCAGCTTTCCGGCACCCTCCCGCAGCTTGGCTGCATTGCTGTAGAGGTTATGCGGAGCTTTGCGCTCCTTGTCCCGCCAGAAATAGGCACCGGCCCGGCCGATCTCATCCATATCCTCCTTCTTCTGACCTTGAAGAATCGCATAAGCAGCAGGACTGCCGCCGGCATGTACCGTGACCGCCCCATAACTCTCACCGATATCGATCAGATAAGGGCGGATACTGCGGATAGGTCCGATTTTGACGACTCCGGTATGACTCTGGAAGATCCCGATCAGCCGGGTAATTCCGCCTTCGGCCAACACTTCGTACAGCATGTCCGCTTCGCTGATACCGGACTGCGGCCGGGCAGCGGGTGCATTATTGATCATTACAGCCAAGGGCCTCAGCAGCTCCCCTTGCACCGGAAGCCCGGTCAATCCGGACAACTGCCCGGTGTTAGCCGGGTCGGTTGTCGGCGACGGCTCTATGGAAGCTGTTGGCACCGGAGACAGTGTAGGCGACGGGGACGGGGCAGGCAGATTCTCCGCGCTTGGTGTTCCGCAGGCGGAGAGCAGTAGTGCAGTAAGCATAAGACCGGATATGAGACGGGAAGAATAGCGGTTCATGGTCATAAACTTGTTGTTCCTCCTAAAAGTTTTGTGAGCTTTACTTCTTTGAAATCACTTCGTACAAAACCCGCTTCGCGTTTCCTCCATTTAATCATAGGCTAGCAGATTTGTCTTGCACACTGCCTTCTTCACCTGCAAAATAAAAAGGATACAGCCCGTTACCAGCTGTATCCTATGTTTATTGTATGAATTTGCCCTAGTCTACCATCCAGCAGTTCAGACTGAGCGTTCCGTATTGATACGCCTGAATCATCAGTTGTGCCCGCTTGCCTTCATCTGCGGTGCCCATAATATAGAAGAGCGGAACAAAATGTTCCCTTCCATAAGACGGAACCGCTTCGCGCACATGCGGTGCCTGCTTCTCGTACGCGAACAAAGACGGCAGATCCCATGCCGCAAGTCCCTTGGCAACCCACTCATCGAAATCGAGCGCCCATTGCTCGGGTGTGTCATCCTGCTTGAGCAGCCGCAGATTGTGGACTAATCCTCCGCTTCCGATCAGCAGTATTCCCTCATCACGCAGCGGAGCCAGCATGCGCCCGATAGTATACTGCTCCTCGGGAGAGCGCAAAGAATCGACAGATAAAGCCACTACCGGAATATCGGCCTGCGGGAACATCTTCTTCAGGATCACCCATACGCCATGATCAAGGCCGCGCCCCAGAACAGGCTGATGGGCGAGATTATTCTCCTTGAAGAGCTCGGAAATACGGTTGCTGAGTGCGGGATCACCCGGGGCAGGATAGGTCAGCGAATACATTTCTTCCGGAAATCCATAGAAATCGTGCTGCGTCTCATGCTGTGCGTCCACGGTAATTAGCTGCTCAGGGCTATCCCAATGCGCGGAGAAAACTACAATACCGCGGAGCTTCCCCAGATCCTGACCAAGCCGCTCCAGGAAACGGGTGTACTCATTATCCTCCAGAGCGAGGAGCGGAGAACCGTGCGCAATAAAAAATGCCGGTAATTTCATAGGGTGCCAACCTCCATAACCCAGTATATGGTGTGCCCCTTTATTTTACCGCTAAATCACAGTTATTGCTAATGCTACATATCACCTATATCATCCAGTTCTGCCATTCCTGCTGCAGATGCTCCTGCTGGTTCATCCACTCCCGGGTCCGTTTCAGCACCTGCTCCTGCGCCGGGCCTGAGGAAAAGGTATGGTCTCCCTGAAAAATGATCTCCTTGTCGCAGCGTCCCTCCGGCCGGGTCCAGAACAGCTTCTGATAAAGGAAGGCGTAATCAACCGGAATGACATCGTCGGAGGTTCCATGAATAACGAGCACATCTCCACTGAACTTGCCGGCCTCCTGAAAAGGCTGGAAAGCAGCCAGCGAGTTGAAATATACCGGAGTAAACGTATATCCGGCGTAATCGGACGACCCGCCCTTCACCGACCGGTCATAAGCTTCCCTTCCTACAATCTTTACGATATCATTGAAAGGATAGCCGACGGCAGACCACAGGACCAGATTCTTCACCCTCCGGTCGCGGACTCCGGTCAAGAGAGCTACGGCACCGCCTAGACTGTGTCCGATAAGCGTAACGCGCTGCGGATCCACATCTGCAGAACCGATCCCGTAATCAAGCACAGCCCGGGTCTGGGCAATCATGGATTCCATATCCTCGCTGCCGTAATTCCCGGTGCTCTCTCCGCATCCCGCATAATCAAAGCGGATCACCATATATCCGTCCTGCGCCAATTCACGGGCAGCCTTGACAAAGATCCGGTCAACGCCGATCCGGCTGCCTACAAAACCATGGCAAATAACCGCCAGAGGCACACGGTCCTTGCAGCGGCCGCTGCTCCCCTTTTCACGCGATGGATAATGTATGCTTGCTGTGAGCTCCTCCTGGTTATGCCGGATAATAATGTTCCGTTCCATGGCCTTATCCTCCTCTAAAAGTAAAGCTATTCCAAAGTATAATAATTCCGATTGACTTAGTGTGATTTGTATCTTTATTATACGGTTTACGTTATTATTGTCAACAAGAAGCCAGCGGAAATCATTAATGATCGAAAAGGCCCCTTCCGCTCCCAAAGGAACAAAAGAGGCCCTGCCCGCAAAACTCACTCAATCGTAGCTGTCGTAAAACATATCATGGGTTTCCCTTCTGCCTTCCCAATCCTCCAGGCCGTTATCCTGGTCCTGCCCCGCTGCGTCCCACAGGCTGAAGCCGTCGGAATTGCCCCAATCGCCCACTTCATTAGCCTGCGCAGGCGCGAAGCCGTCACCCATGAATTTGCCTGATTCTTCTTTTTTCTCATGCGCCATAACGCTGCCCGCCTTCCTATAAGCTGTATTTGGTGAAGCAACTTCAAACTTCATTATCAGTGTTCACTCTTCCAAAAGGATTATTCACGGGACAGGCAAAATGGATGTCCTTGCACACAACAGCCGCCCAACCGTATACTCTAGGTTATAGGCGATCCCGATCAAGACTACTGGAGGTTTACATCCATACTATGAAAGTCAAAGCTATGATTAAACAAAATAACGTTCTGCGCGAGCAGATGACACCCTCTAACCGCTCTTATATGGAGGATATGATTCTGGAGCTGCGGAGCAGCCGGGTAGAAGCTGTCCGCGCGGAGGAACTGCTGCTTGAAGCAGCAAACCTAATGCTGCGGGAACAGAGTAAAGGCAAAGATGCCAAGCAAATATTCGGAGAGCATCCGGGAGATTATTTCCGGGAGATTATAGACAGCATTCCAGAACGGCCTGTGCGCAGCCAGTGGAACTATTATTTGATGATATCCTGGGCATCTCTGACGAGTCTGTTCGCTGTACTCGCGATTGCCGGGCTCATCCTATTATGGATCACCGGGTCAGCAGGCATATTCAGCCAGATCAGCCTGTTTACGATTCTCCTCGTAGGCGCAGGGTCCGTGGTTATCATTGAACTGCTTATGAAATGGCTGTCTTCCCTGTCCGAAAGCGATGCACCCAAACCTAAACCCTTTGATCTTAAAGGGCTGGGCGTCTATGTCGTTATCGTCATCATCGCCGTATTTGCCGGGACATTCCTCGAAAAATTGTTTCCGGTCATCTCCATCTCCCCCTGGGTGAGCCTGATTCTGTGTATGGGCGGAGGGCTTGGACTAAAACTTATATTCTTCAGATCATAGATTTCTTATTCTACTTCCGACCAAACAGGAGGAACTTCCATGAAGAAGCACATCATACTAACCGCGGTTATTGCTGCAGTACTGGGAATCCAGCCGGGCTTCGCTGCATCCGTGCAGGCGGAAGGATCAGCCGCCGCATCTGCCGGAGCCTCCAAATCGGTGGTAACTGAAGCCGCCAAGAAGCAACATGCCGAGGCGGTCTATAAAACGACCTTGTCGCTGCTGAAATCTTCCAGCACGCTTCATCAGGGGATAAGCTACCTGAACAGCAATATTTACTCGGTCACCCCCTACCAGGCGGCATTAATGACCCTGAGGCTGGAGAATCTGCAAAAATCGCTGCTGCAATCCTGGGAGAGCAAATTCAGCAGCAACGAAATCCAGCGTAAACTCGCCTCCATCTACAAAGAGGGCAGCAGCATGGCCAAGCTTGCCGAGAGTACGGAGGATGCTGCCTTGCGCAGCCTGCTGAAGAGCGCCGGAGAGAGCGGCTACAAGCTGGAGAATGCGGAAGGGACTTTTTTTCCAATCATCGATTATTCAACCTACCGCAGATATAAAATGTATGTTACGGATGACATCCGCGATTATATTACGATTATGGCCATCGAATCGGAGCTGCCTTCATCCAAGGACAACGGCCTTGTGATTTCCTGGACCGATGTTGTTGCCCGGGCGCTGTCCCAGGAAGAGTTCACCCTGTCCTACCCCAAATCGAACCGGATCGCGGCAGTTAAGACGCTGTATTCCATGTATGTTGGCGATACTTTCTATGGCCAGAACAATACGCCGCTCTTCCACTATGACAATCTGGAGATGGATCTGGAAGCCCAGAAAGCCTATAGCAGCATACTGGCCAAACACAACGGCAGCAGTCAATTTCTCCAGAAGCTGGATGGCCTTATGAAACTGTTGAAGGAGAATGGCTATAAGCTTGATGAAGGTGTCCAGCAGTATCTGAAGACAGAAGTCCCCCTCTCCTGAGCTATGCAAAAATGCCCGCCCCCTGCTGTTTCGGGGGCGGGCATTTTCTATAGATAACCGGTATACCGTGTTTCCCTGCTTAAATCAGCATATTAAACAGATTGGGATCCTTGTTGATCTCGGTATAATCAAGACCCTTCTGCTGCATCCGTTCGATCAGCGGAGCGTAGTCATCTGTGTTCAGAAGCTCGATGCCGACCAGCGCCGGGCCGTTCTCTTTGTCATTCTTCTTCGTATACTCGAACCGTGTAATATCATCGTTAGGCCCAAGCACCTCGGCCAGGAACTCACGCAATGCACCGGCCCGCTGCGGAAAGTTGACCATAAAGTAATGCTTCAGACCTTCATAAATCAATGACCGTTCTTTAATTTCCTGCATCCGGTCAATGTCATTATTGCCGCCGCTCACGATGCAGACCACCGTCTTGCCGCGGATTTGATCACGGTACTGATCAAGTGCAGCCATGGGCAGTGAGCCTGCCGGTTCAACGACAATAGCATTTTCGTTGTACAGCTCCAGAATCGTCGTGCATGCCTTGCCCTCCGGCACCTTAATAACGTCATCCAGATGCCGGGAGCAGATATCATAGGTAAGTCCGCCGACACGCTTCACGGCTGCGCCGTCCACAAACTTATTGATTTCTTCAAGGGTCACTACAGCCCCGTTGTTCATGGCTTCACTCATGGAAGCCGCACCAGTCGGCTCTACACCAATCACCTTGGTATTCGGGCTTACAGTCTTCACGTAGGTGGCTACACCCGCAGCCAGACCGCCCCCGCCAATGGTAACGAACATGAAGTCCGCCGGCTTGTCCAGACTTTCCATAATCTCCATGGCAACCGTCCCGTTGCCGGCGATAATACGTGGTTCATCGAAGGGATGGATCAGTGTCATCCCGTGATCAATACAAGCCTGCAAGGCTTCGTCATACGCATCATCGAAGGTATCCCCCTTTAGGATAACCTCAACATATTCACCGCCGAACTTCCGGACCTGTTTGATCTTCTGGTTAGGGGTGGTGGTTGGCATATAGATCTTGCCCTTAATGCCTAGTGCTTTGCAGGAATACGCCACGCCCTGCGCATGGTTTCCCGCGCTGGCACAGACGATTCCCTTGCTTCTATCCTCCGCAGACAAGCTGCGAATCATATTGTACGCGCCGCGAATCTTGAAAGAACGGACAATCTGCAAGTCCTCACGTTTCAAATACACATTGCAGCCGTATTTGGCCGACAACACCGCATCCAACTGCAGCGGTGTACGGACGATAACCTCCCGCAGCACATGGTGTGCCCGCACAATATCTTCCATTCCTACGATCCGGTTTTCGCCTTCTCTCATCAATTCCTCGCCTCACTGTCTCTATCTAATCTATTTGCTTCTTGTAACATACTCTTCCAAGGACATTTTATCAAGCATTGTCCTCTCCGGGCAACACATGAATACCTAGGTTCTTGTTGTTGTCCTTAATCGGGTTAAGTGTACGGATTTCACTATAGCCGTTTGTCATCTTAAGTGTAGAACCTTAAGCTCAGGCGGCTGCCCGTTCTTGATCTTCTCTTCCTTATTTTTTCTTAGTTCCACAGGACTCCCCGCCTTCCATAAAATAGGGCCGACAATACTCTCTCTATGAATGTTCCCTTGTTTTCGACCTATTTCTAAAAATCCCTTTGTCCCTTTAACGTTTTACTACAGTTGTGAAAAAACTGTGTACATGTCACCGTATTTTCACAAAACAGCATAATAAAAACCACATTTTTATGTAAAAATGCGTAATTCGACCCTATTTATGCTGATATCATGGATATAATTGGTTTTTATGTCAGTATTTATATCAGTAAGGGGATTAAATAGTGAGTGAAGAGGGAGGTGATCCGATAATATTCTTAAAGCTTAGCGCTGGGAGAGGATTGCAGTTGCGGCACCAGATGATACTTCGAAGATTGTGCAAACGATTTGCCGCAACCACGCAAGTTTGTATAACTTTTAACTATCAATCCTTCTGTGTTCAGACAAACCGGAGACGCAGGGAGTGGGTAGGCCAAAGCTCCTCGTTTACAGGTTCATTGTTGCTATGGAACGATTTCATGGCTGAACGCGTGTCAGAACTCCTGTTGTATTCATTTATAAGTTCGTCGAGCACCATTGATTGATGGAGCACGGCGGGATGGCCCAGAGTATATTGATTTTCCAACTTATTCAGCTTATACCGGGCTTGTTCAATGCGTTGTTTCAAACATTCCGCTTCCTTCACTCTTATCCCTCCTCATTTAAGTATTTTAGAAGAGTATTTCTTTTTCCAGTGAAAATTTTTTTCAGAGAATTCCCATAGAAACTAAAAAAACACAGCCTGAGCGGCTGTGTCCGGTATACATCATATGATGAACTATTGTTTCAGCATCCACTTGAGCAGGTCCGGCATGCTGGCCCATAAACGGGAGTGCATGATGACATATTCAATCGCTTCATTAGAATCTCCCAAGCCTACAAAATCCGGCAGGTTATGCGGCAGCCGCTTCACGCCCAGTAAATAATCCGGAACATGCTTGTTCACGCCACGCGCCACACGGTACAGCATCTTGAGCTGGGAAGTAATTCCGGTCTTCTTGTATTCAAGGACAATCCGGTCATAAGCAAACGCGGCCGCTGCATCGTCCTTGCCATATTTCTTCAGCACACGTTCTGCATCATTCAACCGGTTGGTGTACAAGTACGCAGCGGCCAGCAAATACCGCGCACCGGTATTGTCTTCCGGATTAAGCTCCATGATGCGTTCCAGCATCTGCGCCGCTTCTTCCGCGTTGCCACTGAACCAGCAAGACTCGGCATAGCTCTTGCAGACGCGGATGTATGGACGGGTTTCATGCAGGCCCCAGAAGTATCCTTTATTTTGGCTAAAATACAGCTCACCCAGCTCACGCTCACCCGCAGCAATTCCCGCTTTGAGGTAGGCACGCGCCTCCTGCTCATTCTCCGATTCCTCAGCCAGAATAAGATAAGCGTCGGAATTGTCCGGATACAATTCAAGTGCAGCTTCAGCCAGTTGAATCCGCCGTTTAGTAGAAGTGGCTGAAGCTGCCTGATACAGAAGAGCCTGTGCTTTCTCCTTAGGAGTACCCGGACCGTTCAGTACTAGCAGCTCGTCAGACTCGCCGCCCATACCGTATTCCTCCACGTAGTTAAGCAATTCCTTAACCTTGCGGGAAATCGTAGCCGCAGTAACCTCATATTTGGTTGCAAGTTCCGCCTGCGAAATCATAAAGCCGTACTCCTCGGACAGCAAATACTCGATCGCGGCACAGAAGGAGCCCATTTTCTTCACAGCAGGTTTAGTCTGGCGGGAGAAGCCGTTCCAAAGCACTAATGCTTCAAAAATCAGCTCCCGCTCGTACTGGTTCCTCATGCTTTCGATAAGCTGCATCGCCAGCTGCTCGTGGGCCGGATGCTCCCATTTCAGCTCGCGTGTTACCATCTTTTTCAGCTTGGTCAGGGTTAGCTTGCTCTCTGGGCGAAGGACAGGCTCCAAAGCCTCAGGGCTGATGACAGATTCAGTTACTGCAGCCTCACGGGCTGCCGCCTCCTCCGTTGTTACGAGCCGAAGTATGGATTCAACCGCTGAGGTTTCTTTACCAAGACAGCATCTTTTATATTTTTTCCCGCTTCCACATGGGCACAAGTCATTTCTTCCAACCTTACTCAAAAATAATTCCCCCTTAAATCTGTGACTAGCCATACACATAAGCGCATCGCTACTTTTGCACTATAAGTATCATTTCCCGGCAAGACGTATTCTATATTACGGGAACTTCACGGGCACTCCAAAAACCTAATTTAAAAAAGGCCTTTCCATGAAAGGAAAGACCCTTTATCTGTATATATCCGCACATTTTCCCCCGTACGAATTGTATTATAGCACTTCTTCTATCACTTGTCAGTCCTTTTTTGGGACTAATAGCGTAAAAATTTGCTAGGCTGCAGTCCTTTATCCTCAGATGAGCGCCTTCATGGCGATGTCACTGCGGCTCTGCTTTCCCTGGAAAGATATTGTTTCTGCACTGGCATATGCGGCCGCACGGGCATCCGCAATACTCGCGCCCCTGCCGACAACACCAAGCACCCGTCCGCCATTCGTAACCCAGCTTCCATCTTCACCGCGTGCCGTTCCGGCATGGAAGATCAGCGCGTCCTGGCTGCTCTCCAGACCGGAGATAGGCACATCTTTAGGATAAGGACCCGGATAACCCTCCGAAGCCAGCACTACGCATACAGCCGCTTCATCGCTCCACTGAATCTCAATATCCGCCAGCCTGCCCTCAGTGACAGCCAGAAAAATCTCCAGCAGATCACTCTTCAGCCTAGGCAGTACGACCTGGGTCTCGGGATCGCCGAAGCGGGCATTGAACTCAATCGTTTTCAGCTTGCCATCCGGTGAAATCATCAGCCCGGCAAACAGTACGCCGCTAAAAGGGCGGCCTTCGGCCACCATGGCTTTGGCTGTTGGCTCGATGATTGTCTCCACCGCCTCGCGGATAATATCCTCAGCGATGTGCGGCAGAGGTGAATACGTGCCCATTCCGCCGGTGTTCGGTCCTTTGTCGCCGTCGAATATCGGCTTGTGATCCTGCGCCGCCGCCATTGGCCGCACCGTTTCACCGTCAACAAATGCAAGAATCGACATTTCCTGCCCGGCAAGGAATTCTTCGATGACTACCTGCGCACCGGCTTCCCCAAATACCTTGTCCACCATAATATCACGCAGCGCCCGCTCGGCTTCTTCACGCGAATAAGCTACGGTAACGCCTTTGCCCGCAGCCAGGCCGTCGGCCTTGATGACGATCGGCAGCTCCTGTCCGTGCAAATAAGCAAGCGCCGCTTCATAACCGCTGAACTTCTCATAAGCTGCTGTCGGAATGCTGTATTTGTGCAGCAGGTCCTTCATGAACGTTTTGCTGCCTTCGATTTCAGCTGCATTCTTGCGCGGGCCGAACACAGGAATATTCTGCGCTTCAAAGACATCAACGATACCTGCCGCGAGCGGATCATCCGGTCCGATAACTACAAGACCAACCTCACGCTCTTTGGCAAAAGCAGTCAGCCTGTCGAATTCGAACACGCCGATCGGCACACATTCGGCAAGCAACGCGATCCCGGCATTGCCGGGTGCACAGTAGATTTTACCGGCCTTGGGGCTTTGGGATAGACTCCAGATGATCGCATGCTCCCGGCCCCCGCCGCCAACCACTAAAATATCCATATAAACGAAATCCTCCCCGGGCTTCTAGTGTTTGAAATGGCGGACGCCGGTGAAGACCATGGCAATTCCATATGCATTCGCAACCTTGATGGATTCCTCATCCTTGATCGAGCCGCCCGGTTGAATGACTGCGGTAATTCCAGCCTTCGCAGCCATTTCCAGCGTATCGCCCATCGGGAAAAAGGCATCCGAAGCCAGTACAGCGCCCTTGGACTTCTCTCCGGCCTGTTCAATGGCAATTTTGGCCGCTCCGACACGGTTCATTTGTCCGGCACCTACACCAACAGTCATATCATCGGCCGCCAGTACAATCGCATTGGACTTCACATGCTTAACCACTTTCCAGCCGAACAGCAGCTGCTTGAGCTCTTCTTCGGTTGGCTTGCGGGTAGTGACCACTTGAAGCTCTTCCGGATTCACGGAGTGCACATCGCTCTCCTGCACCACCATACCGCCTTCAATGGAGGTAACGACAAAGTTGCTCTTGCGTGCAGAGGCCGTGCTTAAGCTGCCGATTTTGAGCAGGCGGATGTTCTTCTTCTTCGTAAGGATCTCCAGCGCTTCTTCTGTGAAGCCCGGTGCCAGTACGATCTCCAGGAAAATATCCTTCAGCAGGTTAGCGGTATCCGCATCAATAATACGGTTCGCAGCCACAATCCCGCCGAAAATGGAGGTTGGATCAGCATTGTAGGCTTTTTGGTAAGCCTCGTATACACTTGCGCCTACGCCCACGCCGCATGGATTCATATGCTTAACGGCCACAACCGCCGGCTCTTCGAATTCTTTGACGATTTGCAGCGCCGCATTGGCATCGTTAATGTTGTTGTAGGACAGCTCTTTGCCGTGCAGCTGCTCAGCA
The DNA here is from genome assembly GCF_038593145.1 of Paenibacillus sp. FSL L8-0340. NCBI lineage: Bacteria > Bacillati > Bacillota > Bacilli > Caryophanales > Paenibacillaceae > Paenibacillus > Paenibacillus sp. FSL L8-0340. The sequence continues at coordinate 721,661 of NZ_CP151967.1, read as the reverse complement.
GCCGTCAGCGTATCCTGCGCAGCGAGCGGCTTGCGGTAGAACGCCGCCTTCTGATGCGGGTTCTCCCCGTAACGCAGATCCTGAATCTTCTCGTAAGTCACCGTATAGCGCTCCGGCAGCGGTTCACCGGTCACATTAGCCAAATAATCGGCAATCAGGGCATCGTAAGCCGCCGTATGGCGGAACACTTTTGCCGCAAGACGTTTGCGGGTCTCAAGGGTCGTATCTCCGCCTGCGCGTACCTCATCAAGCACACCTGCATAATCGGCCGCGTCCACCACCACACTGACAAAAGCATGGTTCTTCGCCGCCGAACGCAGCATCGTCGGTCCGCCGATATCGATGTTCTCGATAGCTTCCTCGTACGATACATCCGGCTTGGCGATCGTCTCCGCGAACGGATACAGGTTCACCACGACCAGATCAATGTAGTCCAGCCCAAGCTCGGTCATCTGACGCGTATGCTCCTCGTTGTCACGAACAGCCAGCAGGCCGCTGTGTACGGCGGGATGCAGCGTTTTGACGCGTCCGTCCATAATTTCCGGGAACCCAGTGACATCGGAAATACCGATGACTGGTACACCTTCTTTAGCCAAAAGTGTGCTAGTGCCGCCTGTGGAGATGATTTCTACGCCCAATGCAGACAACTCGCGGCAAAAATCCACGATGCCCTGTTTATCCGATACGCTGACCAGCGCTCTTTTGATACTCACTTTGAATAGTCCTCCTCCGGATGATGCTCGATTAGTTGTGTTTGAATGGTTAACGAATAAACCAGCCTTGCCAAATCACTGAAATTTCAGCAGCTTACAGCATTCTTCCTAAGGTATAAATCAGGCATTCCATCACTCTCCGACACCCTTTGCCCGCTTGTGCAATATTTCCCGAGAAATATCGGAAGTGACCGCAGAGATTAACCTTTGTCGATAAAAAGCTCAGCGCACCGCGCAATCCGCCAGTATTTAACGCTATAGACGTGCTACACAATGCTGTTCTAAAAATTTCTGCGGAATCGCAGCTCATGTCCATAGTATGCGACACAGGATGACTTCATTTATGGCAAGCTCCCTGTCCTTAGCAGCAATCGTGCCTATACTTCTATTTGGAAATTGTAGCTTTTCTTCCGTCCAGTCCAATTTTCCCGGCGGCAAAAGCAGATACTACCTCAGGGTAAAGCTCATACTCTACCTGATGAATTCGTCCGGCAAGGGTTTCCACTGTATCTTCGGCCTCTACGGCAACGCCGCGCTGGGCAATAACCGGTCCGGTGTCCATGCCCCCATCGACAAAATGCACCGTAACCCCCGTCAGCTTCACACCGTAGTCCAATGCCTGGCCGATGGCATCCTTGCCGGCAAAGGCTGGCAGCAGTGAAGGATGAATGTTGATAATCCGCCCGGCGTAAGGTGTAAGCAACACCGGAGTAATCAGCCGCATATATCCCGCCAGTACGACAAGCCCGATATCCCGGCGCTGCAGCTCGGCAACAATCTCCGCTTCATACAGCTCCCGGCTTGCGAATTCCTTCGGCCGCAGCAGGAGGGCAGGAATCCCCGCTTCCTCCGCACGCTGTGCCACTAGCGCTTCCGGCCTGTCAGATACCAGCAGCTCAATGCGGCCTCCGCCAAGCTTCCCTGCGTTCTGAGCCTGAACCAGCGCGGCAAAATTGCTGCCCTGCCCGGAGGCAAACACAGCGATCCGGCTGTACTGCATCACACTTCAGCTCCCGTAAAGGTAACCTTGCGTTCCCCTTCCGTTACTGTGCCGATCAGATAAGCCTCTTCCCCGCCTGCTTTCAGCAGTTCCAGCGCTTTTTCTCCGTCTTCAGAAGACACTACCAGCACCAGGCCTACGCCCATGTTGAAGGTAGTGAACATATCGCGGTTACTTACATTGCCTTTGCTCTGCAGCAAGCCGAAAATCGGCAAAATCGGCCAGGAGCCATAATTAATCTCCACATTCACATGATCCGGCAGTACGCGTGGAATGTTCTCGATGAACCCGCCTCCGGTAATATGCGCCATGCCTTTGACCGGCAGCTGTTCCAGCAGCGCGAGCAGCGGCTTCACATAAATCTTCGTCGGAGCCAGCAGCACATCCACCAGCGGAGCTCCAAGCTCAGGGACCACATCGTTCAGCGCATAGCCGTCTTCCTCAAGCAGAAGCTTGCGTACCAGTGAGAAGCCGTTGCTGTGCACACCGCTGGACGCGAGACCGATCACCGTATCTCCCGGTGCGATGTTCGCGCCCGTAACCAGCTTCGCTTTGTCGGCTACGCCAACTGTAAAGCCGGCGATATCATATTCGCCCGCCGAATACATCCCCGGCATCTCAGCCGTTTCGCCGCCGATGAGCGCGCAGCCTGCCTGGTGGCAGCCTTCCGCGATGCCGGCAACAATAGCCTCGATCTTCTCCGGCACAACCTTGTCGCAGGCGAGATAATCGAGGAAGAACAGCGGCTCTGCGCCCTGCACTACAATATCATTCACACACATGGCTACGGCATCGATGCCAATCGTGTCGTGGCGGCCGGCCGCGAAAGCGATTTTGAGCTTTGTACCCACGCCGTCAGTTCCCGATACGAGCACCGGTTCTTCATACTTGTCCTTATTGAGACCAAACAGCGCGCCGAATCCGCCCAGCTCCGTCATAACCTCCGGACGGTACGTGCGCTTTACATGCTTCTTCATGCGTTCAACGGCTTCATTGCCAGCCGCAATATCCACTCCGGCGTTTTTATAAGCTTCCGACACTTTTGGACACCTCATTATTAGTTAGTTTAGAGCGCGTTTCGGGGCGGCAGGGATTGGGTGTGTGGTTCTTGGACGCCATTGCGATGAATGTTTGGACTTCCGGTCGCTGTTATATATGGATTTCCTGATTTAAACCGCTCTTCGCGGTAGAAACCCAAATATATAAGCATCTGCTTTCGACGCGAGCTTTCCTGCGGAAAGCTTTCAGGCGAACGCTAACGCTCCTACAGTTCCAAAATTCCTCTCCATGGCTTCCGAACCACTCCGGGGCAAACCCAGCCGCAAGCCGCTGTACGCGCCTTGCACAGCAGCAGCAAGACCTCGGCGCTTGGCAAAGACAAGCGCCTCCTCAGCGAGAGAACCACCGATTTTGCGCAGCAAACAGGATGGGTTCTTGAGTACTTGATCTTGGCGCGCGGGGCAAAGCCGGGCGCGCCTTGAGCGAGAGAACCCCCGATTTTGCGCAGCAAACAGGATGGGTTCTTGAGCACTTGATCTTGGCGCGCGGGGCAAAGCCGGGCGCACCTTGAGCTCAAGAACCCCCGATTTTGCGTAGCAAACAGGGCGGGTTCTTGAGCCTTTGATCTTGGCGCCCGGGACAAAGCCGGGCGCGCCTTGAGCGAGAGAACCCCCGATTTTGCGCAGCAAACAGGATGGGTTCTTGAGCCCTTGGCCCGGCGAGGCAGCATGCCGCCAGGACGCGGAGCGCCGTAGAGCGTGTCCCGGCCGTGCGCAGCACACAGGGACAAAGCGGGCACCCGCACCCCAGCCTTCTTAGCAAGTTAAAAGCAAACTCCTACCGCCAAACTTTCGGGTGGCCGGAGGGCAGTGCCCTTCGGAATCCCCCTTCGCAAGGGGGACTTAGGGGGATGGGCGTCAGCAACTGCACCCGTCCTTCTCTTCCCCGCCGAAATCCACCTGCGTCGGGTAATCGTTATCGAAGCAGGACAGGCATAAACCGCCTTTGTAATCATTGCTATTATAGCCGCCGATGGATTGGATCAGCCCTTCCGGTGAAAGGAAGGCCAGGGAATCGGCGTTGATCTCCTCGCACATTTCCTGAATACTCTTATAGGAGGCGATGAGTTCACGCCGGTCAGGTGTATCAATGCCATAGAAGCAAGGGTTCTTAAATGGCGGCGAGGTAATCCGCACATGCACTTCAAGCGCCCCGGCCTCGCGAAGCAGGTTCACGATCCGGCGCGAGGTGGTGCCGCGCACGATGGAATCGTCGATCATGACGACGCGCTGGCCTTCAACGACGCGGCGCACGGCGCTCAGCTTCATCTTCACGCCTTGCTCACGAAGCTCCTGGCTCGGCTGGATGAACGTCCGGCCTGTGTATTTGTTCTTGATCAGTCCCAGCTCATAAGGGATACCCGTTTGCTCGGCAAAGCCGATGGCTGCGGAGATACTGGAATCCGGTACGCCGGTTACAATGTCCGCATCCACAAAAGCTTCAAGCGCCATCCGGCTCCCCATCCGCTTGCGGGCGGAGTGCAGGTTCGAGCCGTTCAGGTCGCTGTCCGGCCGGGCAAAATAGATATATTCCATTGCACAAAGCGCCTTGCGCTTCGGCTCAGCGAAGCGGTCTTCCCGGAGGCCGTCTTTATCAAGCACGAGCAATTCACCCGGCTCAATATCACGCACCAGCTTGGCACCGATAACTTCCAGCGCACAGGACTCTGAAGCGAAGACATAGGCTTCACCGAGCTTGCCCATGACGAGCGGACGAAGTCCGTGCGGATCAGAAGCAACGATTAGCTTATCGTTGGTCATCAGCAGGAAGGCGAAACCGCCGACCAGCTGCTGCAGGGCATCTTTCGTGGCTTCGACAAAATCCTTCTGCGAACGTGCGATCAGATGCGCCAGTACCTCGGTATCGCTTGTAGTCTGGAAAATAGAGCCGCCTTGCTCCAGCTGCTTGCGGATCAGCGGTTCGTTGACAATATTACCGTTGGTGGCAATGGCCAGATCGCCATCACGGTATTTGAAGACAAGCGGCTGCGCATTGGTCAGCCGGCTGTCGCCGCTGGTGGAATAACGCACATGGCCGATGGACATGTCACCAATCAGTGAAGCAATTTTATCTTTATCGAATACTTCCTTGACGAGGCCCATGCCGCGGTGATAGTTGAAGTCGCGTCCGTTTGCCACGCAGATGCCCGCGCTTTCCTCTCCCCGGTGCTGCAGCGCATGCAGTCCATAATAAGACATGGAGGCGGCTTCCGGGTGTCCGAAGACCCCGAATACGCCGCATTCTTCTTTTAAAGTGTCAAAAATATCTCCCGATCCCGATCCTTCGTTGTAAAAATCGCCGGTCCACAGGATAGGAGCCGCCTGCTCTTTCCCGGTCTTTATTTCATAAGACATGGAATAGCATCCTCCCAAATGGTTTTTAGTTCCGTTACAGCTTCATCCAATGCAGCCGTACCGTCTAGGGCCAGGCGCAGTCTGTCCCCGCCGACGGTTCCGATGATTTCCACCGGCACGCCGTAAGCGGCAACTGCTGCTTTCAGCTCTTCCGCACGATCAGGAGCAGCGGTCAGTACGATACGGGATTGGCTCTCGCTGAACAAGGCCACATCGGGCCGCAGCCCGTTCGCGGACAGCTCTACGTTAGCGCCAATACCGCCGCTGATGCAGCTCTCTGCCAGTGCAGCCGCAAGGCCGCCTTCGGAAAGGTCATGCGCCGAGCGGACCAGACCGCCGCGGATCGTGCCAAGCACAGCATCCAGCAACTTTTGTTCAGTAGCCAAATCCAGTGCCGGCGGACGGCCTTCCGTCAGGCCATGTACAGCATATTGGAACTCACTGCCGCCAAGCTCAGCCTTGGTCACCCCAAGCAGCAGAATGGCGTCACCCTCTTGCTTGAAGGCTTGAGTGGTAATGTGATCGGTATCTTCCACGAGACCCACCATGCCGACAACCGGTGTCGGATAGATCGCTCCGGAAGCATTTTCGTTGTACAGGCTGACATTTCCGCCGATAACCGGCGTATCCAGCACACGGCAGGCTTCCGCCATGCCGTCTACCGCACGTTCCATCTGCCAGAAAATCTCCGGCTTCTCGGGACTGCCAAAGTTCAGGTTATCTGTAATCGCCAGCGGTTTAGCCCCGGAGCAGACAATGTTGCGGGCCGCTTCGCTGACGGCAATCCGGCCACCGACTTCAGGGTCCAGATAGACATAACGGCCATTGCAGTCCGTAGTCATTGCCAGGCCTTTGCGTGTGCCGTGGATCGTAACCACTGCCGCATCGGAACCGGGACGAACCGCTGTGCTGGTGCGAACCATATAGTCATATTGGTTGTATACCCATGCTTTGCTTGCTACGGTAGGGGAAGCGAGTACCGTGCGCAGCGCGCCGCCCAGATCGGTAACCTCGGCATAACGCAGAGTATCGACCGATGCATTCTCTTCATAATAAGCAGGAACTGCTGACGGTTTGTTGTAGATTGGACACTCATCTACTAGAGCCGTTACCGGCATATCGCCGACAACCTCACCGTGATGGAACAGCTTCAGGCGGCCGTCATCGGTTACCTTGCCCACTTTGCGGCAAATGACGCCCCAGCGGTCAAAAATCTCCTGTGCCTGCGCCTCATCCTTAGGCTCCACCACAAACAGCATCCGTTCCTGTGATTCCGACAGCATCATCTCGTAAGGTGTCATGCCTTCTTCACGCTGCGGCACCTGATCCAGATACAGCTCCAGGCCATTGCCCGCTTTGCTGGCCATTTCTGCGCTGGAGCAGGTCAGGCCTGCCGCGCCCATATCCTGAATGCCAAGCACGATGCCGCTGTCGATCAGCTCCAGGCAGGATTCCATCACCAGCTTCTCCATAAACGGATCCCCAACCTGCACCGCTGTCTTCTTGGCTTCCGACTCCTCGCTCAGTTCCACGGAGGCAAACGTCGCCCCGTGAATACCATCACGCCCTGTAGGCGGACCTACGTAGAATACGGGGTTGCCTACACCTTTGGCGACACCGCGCTGGATTTTATCGTGGTCGATCAACCCGACACACATCGCATTGACCAGCGGATTGCCGTCATAGCTGTTGTCGAACATGATTTCGCCGCCCACAGTCGGAATACCAATACAATTGCCGTAACCTGCGATACCGGATACGACATGCTCGAACAAATATTTTACCCGGTCGCTCTCTAGCTTCCCGAAACGCAGGGAGTTGAGCAGTGCTACCGGTCTAGCACCCATGGAAAAAATATCGCGGATAATCCCGCCCACACCTGTAGCCGCACCTTGATAGGGCTCTACCGCCGACGGATGGTTGTGGCTTTCGATTTTGAATACAACCGCCTGGTTGTCACCGATATCGACAATGCCGGCGCCTTCGCCCGGTCCCATCAGGACACGCGGCCCGCTTGTCGGGAACCGGCTAAGCAGCGGCTTTGAATTTTTGTAGGCGCAGTGCTCGGACCACATCACGCTGAACACACCGATTTCCGTATAGTTAGGCTTGCGGCCCATGAAGGATGTGATCAGTTCATATTCGCTGTCCGACACGCCGAATTGACTGTAGATTTTCTGCTCCGCGATTTGCTCTGCGGTCGGCTCCTTAGCGGATACTTGCTGCTTCATAACGATCCCTCCAGCTTTTGAGTATAGATGTAAACATCCGTTTGCCGTCTTCCGAGCCCAGCAGACTGTTCGCTGCACGTTCCGGGTGAGGCATCATGCCCACCACATTGCCCGCTACGTTGCTGACGCCTGCAATATGGGATACCGAACCGTTCGGATTGTCGCTATATGTGAATACGATCTGATTGTTTGCTTTGAGCGACGCCAAAGTCTCTTCATCACAGTAATAATTGCCTTCGCCATGCGCGATCGGGATGACAATCTCTTCATCCTTCGCATAATCAACAGTAAACGGGGTTGTGTTATTAACGACCTTAAGCACGGTATCATGACAGCGGAATTTCATCGACATGTTGCGGCGCAGCGCACCCGGCAGAAGTCCAGCTTCGGTCAGAATCTGGAACCCGTTGCAGATGCCAAGCACGAATTTGCCCTGCTCCGCAGCTTTGGCCACTTCAGCCATCACCGGAGCAAACCGGGAGATCGCGCCGCAGCGCAGATAGTCACCATAAGAGAAGCCGCCTGGTACTAGAATGCAGTCATACGCCGACAGGTCTGTCGCAGTATGCCACACATAATCCACGGGTTCGCCAAGGCTGTCTTCTACCGCCTTATAGCAGTCAATGTCGCAATTCGAGCCTGGAAAGACGAGTACAGCAAATTTCATGACTTTTAGTCCTCCAATTCGTATCGGTAATCCTCGATCACCGTGTTGGCCAGCAGCTTTTCGCACATTTCCTTGAGGCGTCCTTCCGCTTCGGCGCGGTTATCTGTATCGAGAGTAAGCTCCATATATTTGCCGATACGCAGACTTTCAACTTCCTGGAACCCTACCGAATGCAATGCTCCTTGCACGGCTACACCTTGGGGGTCGAGCACGCTTTTCTTGATGGTGACATAGACTGTCGCTTTTAACATACGCTTGTAGTTCCTCCTAAAATTTTATAGGCCTCAATGGGCAATCAACAAGAATTAACAAGAACTCGGTTGTACCTGTACTTACTATTGAGATAACTGCATTCTATACAGCTAAATTCCTTTTATTTCGGGCAAAATCCACTTTAGTTGCATTCCATACAGCTATATTTTGAAATAACCGCCGTTCCAGGCTTGTTCGCCTGATTTAGTTGTACCGGATACATTTAAAAGGCAGCCCGCGGCGATTTTGCTCAAAATAACTGCAGAGAGTGCAACTAGCGGATACATTACAGCAGGCCAAGTTAATAAACTATAAAGACTTGCCGGTTAGGCGATGATAGATGTCCAGATAACGGCGGCTCGTCTCTTCCACGACTTCAAGCGGCAGCGGGTCCGGCGTGCTGTTCTTGTCCCAGGAGGATGCGGCAAGATATGTCCGGACAGGCTCTTTGTCCATGCTGTCAATCTCAATATCCAGACTGTATTTATCTTTGGCCCAGAAGCGGGATGCATCAGGGGTGAAAATCTCGTCGATCAGAATCACTTTGCCGTCCAGCAGACCGAACTCAAACTTGCAGTCCGCAAGGATGATACCGTGCTCTTCACAGTACTCTTTGGCAAAAGCGAACAGCTTCAGGCTTTTCTCCTTCAGCTCAAGCGCCAGGTCGGCACCGATCAGCTCCTGCATCTGCTCAAAAGAGATATCCTCATCATGGCCTACATCATTTTTGGCCGCAGGGGTGAAGATCGGCTGGGCCAGTACAGCGTTTTTGCGCAGGCCTTTGGGCAGTTCGATTCCGTTAACTTTGCCGGTCTCCTGGTACTGCCGCCAGCCCCCCCCGGTGATGCAGCCGCGCACGACACATTCAATATCAATGCGCTCTGCTTTGCGGACAACCATGATCCGGTTCTTGAGCGCCTCTCTGTCGCGTGCGATATCTCCTAGCTGGTCCACATCAATATGCACGACATGGTTCTCCATCAGGTCCTTCGTCAAGCCAAACCAGAAAGCGCTGAGCCGGTTCAGCACATTGCCCTTCTCCGGCACCGCCGGATCAAGCACATAATCGAATGCAGAGATCCGGTCCGTAACGACAATCAGGGTCTGTTCACCCAAGTCATACAATTCGCGAACCTTTCCTTTATAGAGCAGCGGTGCATTTACGAGATCCACAGCCGTGGATACGGCAGGGTGTGTCATGACCTTTCCTCCCTTGTACAAATGATCTTGCATATATTAGATAAGCTCCAGCTTACGGAAGATAGTGTCGACATGCTTAAGGTGCCATGTAGGGTTGAACGCATCTTCAATCTCTTCCGGGCTAAGTACAGCGGTGATTTCAGGTGTGGCTTCGACGATGTCGCGGAACTGGGTTTGCTCTTCCCAAGCCTGCATCGCACGAGGCTGAACGGTATCGTAAGCCTGCTCGCGGCTGAAGCCCTTGTCGATCAGCTTGGTCAGGATACGGCCGGAGAACGGCACGCCGAAGGTCCGGTTCATATTGCGCTTCATATTTTCCGGGAACACGGTCAGGTTCTTCACGATGTTGCCGAAACGGTTCAGCATATAGTTGAGCAGCATGGTCGCATCCGGCAGGATAATCCGTTCCACCGAAGAGTGCGAGATGTCGCGTTCATGCCACAGCGGTACATTCTCATAAGCAGTAACCATATGACCGCGAATGACACGTGACAGGCCGGAAATATTCTCGCAGCCGATCGGATTGCGTTTATGCGGCATGGCGGAGGAGCCTTTTTGACCTTTGGCAAAAGCCTCTTCCACCTCGCGGATTTCACTCTTTTGCAGCGCGCGGATCTCGGTGGCGAACTTGTCCAGTGAAGTGGCGACCAGCGCCAGCGCAGCCATATATTCGGCATGGCGGTCACGCTGCAGGGTCTGCGTGGAGATCGGTGCCGGGCTGGTGCCCAGCTTGCGGCAGACGAACTCTTCCACGAACGGGTCGATGTTGGCATAAGTGCCGACCGCGCCGGAGATTTTACCGAACTGCACGCCGTTCGCGGCATGGCGGAAGCGCTCCAGGTTGCGTTTCATTTCCTCGTACCACAGCGCCATCTTGAGTCCAAAGGTCGTCGGCTCGGCGTGAACGCCATGTGTGCGTCCCATCATCGGCGTATCCTTGTAAGCTACCGCTTTATCCTTAAGAATTTCAATGAAGTTAATGATGTCCTGCTCCAGAATTTCGTTCGCCTGGCGCAGCAGGTAACCCAGCGCCGTATCGACAACATCCGTGGAGGTTAATCCGTAATGCACCCATTTGCGCTCCGCGCCAAGGCTTTCGGATACCGCACGGGTAAAGGCGATCACGTCATGGCGGGTTTCAAGCTCAATCTCGTTGATGCGTTCAATATCAAACTTGGCGTCCTTGCGCAGCTTAGCGGCGTCTTCCTGCGGAATAACTCCCAGCTCCGCCCAGGCTTCACACGCACATATTTCCACTTCGAGCCATGCATTGAATTTATTTTCTTCGGTCCAAATGGCCCGCATCTCAGGTCTGCTGTATCGTTCGATCATATCTTGTCAGTTCCTCCAAAGGTTAGTTTGCTCCACCCAGGACAGACCGTCTCCGGTGTCCTTGCAGAGCAGGTTGATATGGCCCATCTTGCGGCCGGTCTTGCTCTCAGTCTTGCCATATATATGAAGCTTGGGTGAAATCCCCAGCCGGTTTGCTGCTTCGTCCATCCCACTAATCTGCTCCATTGCCCCGTCCAGATGCTGCCCAAGCACATTCACCATGACTACAGGAGTCAAAAGCGAGGTATCTCCAAGCGGCAAGTTGCAGATCGCCCGGACATGCTGCTCGAACTGCGAGGTGACGCAGGCGTCCATCGTGTAATGCCCTGAATTATGCGGGCGCGGAGCCAGTTCATTGACGAACAATTCTCCGTCGTCTGTAACAAACATCTCTACCGCCAGCAGTCCGACGGCATTCAGTCCGGACACCAGCTGCTCGGCAAGCTCGCAGGCTCTCCGCTGAATCTCTTCCGGCACACGGGCAGGCACAATCGACAGATGCAGGATGTTGTTCACATGAATATTCTCGGCAGGCGGAAAGCTCTTGACCTCACCGGATGCGCTGCGGGCAGCAATGACAGAGATTTCGCAGCTAAAAGCAACGAATTTCTCCAGCACCAGCTCCGGCATAACGTTTCCGGCTGAGGCTGCGGAATGGGTGGAGCTGTCTGTTCCGCCAGCTTGGGGCGCCTCCTGCGCTCCGCCAGCTTCCGGCGCGACCTGCCGGAAGGCTGCTTCCAGCTCTTCCGGCCGGCGGATGACGGCTTGTCCCTTGCCGTCATACCCCCCTGTGGCTGTCTTCAGCACACAGGGCAGGCCCAGGTCGGCGGCTGCGGCGTTCAGCTCCTCCAGGCTGCCGACCTTGCGGTACGGGGCAACGGGCACGCCTGCCGCCTCGATGGCCGCTTTCTCGCGCAGCCGGTGCTGCGTGGTGTACAGCAGCGCGCTGCCCTGGGGCACGTACGACTCTGCCGTCAGCAGCGCGGCCACGCCCGCATCGACGTTCTCGAACTCGTACGTGATCACGTCCGAGCGGTGCGCCAGCTCCCGCGCCGCTTCACGGTCGTTGTACGCCGCGTGTATCTGCGGCGTCACCTGCCCGCAGGGCGCATCCGGCGCCGGGTCCAGCGCCACGAAGCGGTAGCCCATGGCGCTGCCGGCCAGCGCCATCATCCGCCCGAGCTGGCCGCCGCCCAGCACGCCGATGGTTGCACCGGGGCGCAGCGTCCGGGGCCTGTCTCCACCCGGTGCGGCGAGTCCGTAGGACACCGCTGCCTCCTGGCCTTGAGCTTTCAGGTCATTCTCTTCGCCCCGCTGTCCAGCCTGTCCCTGCTGTGCCAGGACTTCCAGGCCATTCTCTTTGCCCCGCTGTCCAGCCTGTCCCTGCTGTGCCAGGACTTCCAGCCCATTCTCTCCGCCCCGCTGTCCAGCCTGTCCCTGCTGTGCCAGGACTTCCAGGCCATCCGCTGCTTCGCCCCGCGATTGTCTCCCATCCCGCATCGTGCTCACTTCCAAACCGTCCGGCTTCAGCTCTTCCGGTTTCATAAGGTGTCGCTGCTTTCCAGCACTTCGCGCTCTGTAGCTTCGCGCCGCTGCTGCACCCGGCTCTGTACCTCTGGCTCGAACGCGCCGATGATCTGCGCCGCGAGCAGCCCTGCATTGACGGCCCCGGCCCGGCCAATGGCTACTGTCGCCACCGGAATGCCGCCCGGCATCTGCACAATGGAGAGCAGCGAGTCCAGGCCGTTAAGCGCCTTGGACTGCACCGGAACACCGATAACGGGCAATACCGTCTTCGCTGCCACCATTCCCGGCAGATGCGCCGCGCCGCCTGCTCCGGCGATAATAACGCGAAGTCCGCGGCCCGCCGCTTCCTCCGCATAACGGAACATCAGATCCGGTGTGCGGTGTGCGGAAATCACTTTTTTCTCATAAGGCACACTCAGCTCTTCCAGCACCGCACAGGTATGCTCCATCGTTTCCCAGTCGGATTTGCTGCCCATAATAACCCCAACTTGCACAGACATGACTCAACCTACCTTCCGTTCCCGATATAGATACTCTTATCTGCTTTAAGTTTGTCCCATTTCCCGCAAGTTTCCCATAATTCCGAAAAAAAAAGCCCGGATTCCAAACGCATTCTGCTGCGGGTGGACCCAGACTACTGCAGGAATCAGGAGGGACTACCCCATCTGTCTCCGCCTCGGCAGAGCATACAGGGACAAGCACATAGTGCACTGCCCAAATACCCCGGGGCGCTCTGATGGCCATTCTAGTCATCCTATTTCCTCGTAGTCCGGGAATTTACGGTTGCCGGGTAGAAACTTCCGGGCCTTATCCCCGGTTTTATACGAGCTCTTCATAGGTTCAGTTTAACAATGGCCTACACTTCATGTCAACTTAAACACGAACATTGTAAAATTTACACGTTAAATCGTTCGCTTTTTGCCAATTTCTAATTCCTGTTCTTGGCTAATTGGGCAGGGAAACTAAAGAAAAAGGGGGGAACACCTTTGTGCTCCTCCCAGAATAAAATCTATTATTTTACGACCAGTACCGGAATACGGGCGCTCTGCACCACATTATGGCTTACGCTGCCCAGAACAAATTCACGTATTCCGCCAAGACCGCGGCTGCCGATTACAATAACATCCACATCATGCTCCTTGGAATAATTCAAGATCACTTCTGCAGGAGATCCTTGCAGCAGCTCCACCGTAGCATTCAGTCCTTCCGCTTCAAGCCGGCTCTTCACTTCTTCTGTGGTCTGCACCGCCAGATCATAGTAATCTTTGTTTACAGAAGCTGGTAGAGGTGCAAGAGCTTCCCCAATAAAAAAGCGCGGGAATTCAAATGCGTGTACAACGTAAAGAGATGAACCCGGAGTTACCTTAGCCAGCTCGATCGCACGCTCCAATGCCTGATTGGATGCCTTGGAACCGTCATAGGCGAGCAAAATTTTTGAGAATAACATGTACGCCACCTCTTTTTCTGTTTTGTGTAGCCATAACGTAATTCAAAAAAGCTTACCTTAAAAAGTACCCATACAGCAGGATATTAAGCAGCAACAGCAGCGGAATTCCGATCCTGAAAGAAGTATGCCGCGTCTTGTGGCGCTTGCGGTACATGGCAGTCAGCACACCCAGCGCACCGCCCATAAATGCCAGCAGAAAAAGCGTCTTCTCAGGTACGCGTTCCCGCCTTGTTCGGGCCTTGTTCTTGTCCTCGGACATTACCACATACCCGATAATATTAATTAGTGCAAACCACAGCAACACACCCTTGACCATTCCTTCCGGCTCTCCTCCCTCTTATCCTATCTACTTCATATTATAGTACCCTTTCCGGCAAAAAACCAATAATCCTCACATTACCTGCCACGCATGCGCCCTTGTTTTCCTGTTATTTCGCGGGACCCGCCAGCATCCGTAATCCATACCCAGGATAATACGGCAGCAAGGGCTGCCGCGATCCCTCCCAGCCAGAATCCGCCGCTTAAGCCATAAGCAGAGCTCATCCACCCCGCCACAAATGGCCCTCCTGACATGCCAATCGCATACACCGCCTGATAGAAGCCCATCGCAGTTGCCCGTTTAAAGGGCGCCACTCCCGATACCGATTTGCCAAGCAGCAGCGGAAAAATAAGTCCCTGCATAAAGCCGTTCCCGATTTGTGTCGCACACAAGGCGGCAAGCGTCGGCATTGAAGGAATCAGCAGCGTGAACAGCGCGCTTCCGGCAAAACCCAGCAGCAGAGTCCCCCGGTCGCCAAGCAGCCTGCCAAATAGACGGGAACCATAGAGTGTCGCAATGGCATGGGGCAGCATAAATGCCAAAGTCAGCCAGCCTAAGCTCTCCTTGCTTGCACCGATGTCCAGCGCCTGGTTCGGAGTATAGCCGAACATTGTAATAAAGAGCACACAGTGCGCCAGCACGGATAACAGCGAGACTTTGACCAGCAGCGGCTCTTTAATTACCGCAGCAAGGTCTTTAAGCTGGATCGCATTCTCCCGCTTCTCCTGCTGCTGTTCCGGCAGACGCAGGGCGAGTACCAGAGCCGCTATCGCCACAAGCCCCCCGATAACAAACGGGGCATTCCAGCCCCAGTGCTCCACCATGTAGCCGCTGATCATCATGCTCATCAACTGGGCGATGACCGTAGTGAACTGCAGCATACCCATCGCTTTTCCCGCTTCCTCTTTCGGAAAATAGCCGGCAAACATCACCGAGTACACTACCCAGGCGGAGGCTGCTATTCCGGATACGGCACGAGCCGCCAGTGCCCAGCCCGGATGCGCTCCCGCCATAAACAGCAGGCAGCTTGCGCCGCTGGCGATCAGCCCCAGATAAATGAACGGCCGCCGCCGGTTCAAATAATCCGAGCCGATTCCGATCGGCAGCCGGAACAGAATCTGCATCAGACCGTATATCCCCAGCACTGAGCCGACCATAACATACGAAGCTCCGAGATGCTCCACATAGGGAGAGAGCACCGGAACATAAATATATGAAGAGAACCAGAACATAAAGACGATGACCAGGAAGAAGAAACGGCTGCATTCCTTAGTCTTTGAACCTTCTACCGCCTGGGCCCCGTTTTCTTTTGGCTTAGGCACTGTCACTTTACCACCCGCTTATTCATTTTTTAGAGTTGCTCCTGCTCTTTTGCCGATCTTCTTAGTAAAACATATCTGTCTTTTGTTTGACAGCCCTAAAACGGAAAGTGATTTGGAACCTGTATCTCTCCAAGACTTCGGTGCATGCAGCACCCAAGTCGCCCTTCTTAACCTAAATAAGCCTGCCGGGGATTCCGGCAGACTTATTTAGGTTTCTTAATCTATAGTTTAAAAGTCCGCTCCACAGAGGTTATTACGCTTAATTCCCCTTCTGCTTGGCCTCCATTGCCGCTTTGAGCAGCTCACCCAGATTTGAGCCTACGCTTTCAGGTTTGCTGTACTGCTGCACCAGCTTCTGCTGCTCACGTTTATTGATATGCTTGTGGTCCTTGTCCATCGTCTCTGTTATTCCGCAGCCCAGACACTGCACATAGAGACCCGCCTTGCCTTCCTTAAGCTCCATTTTCTTATGGCACTGCGGACACCGGCGGTTTGAAAGCCGTTTCTCTCCGGCACGGGTATAGCCGCAGTCATCAGCAGGGCAGACCAGCAGCTTGCCCTTTTTGGTCTTCTTCTCCAGCATTCTTGTCCCGCATTCAGGACAATGGCTGCTGGAGACATTATGCGGCTTGTATTCTGCGCCGCTGCTCTTGACGCCGGATACGAGCTCCTGCGCCATACTGCGGATGCCTTGCAGAAAAGGCTCGGGCCGCCCTTGTCCGCGGGCAATCTTCTCCAGCTCGGCCTCCCAGCGCGCCGTCAGCTCCGGCGTGCGCAGCTGCGCCGATACTAGTTCAATCAACTGCTTCCCTTTGCCTGTCGGGTGAAGAGAATTGCCTTGCCGCTCGATAGTATCCGAGCTGACCAGCTTCTCAATGATATCGGCCCGGGTTGCGGGTGTTCCGAGGCCATGCTTCTCCATCTGAGTCAGCAGTGAAGCCTCGTTATACCGTTTGGGCGGCTGTGTCCGCCCTGGACGGATCACACAGCGCAGAACCTTAACGGCCTCACCTTCACGCAGCTCCGGAAGCTTCACACTGCTTGCCGCAGGCTCATCGGCTGTATTGTCTTCTTCGTCGTCATTGCTCATATCACCGCCGTATACCTCACGCCAGCCTGCGTCCTTTACCGTGGTGCCTTTCACATGAAAGCTCTCGCCTTCCACGCTTACCGTGACGGCCACCGCGTCATAACGGGCCGGCGGATAGAACAGGCTGATAAAACGCCGCACGATCAGATCATAGAGCTTACGTTCTTCCGCACTAAGCAGATTTAAGAGCACTGTCTGCTCCGTAGGAATAATGGCATGGTGATCGCTCACCTTGCTGTCATCTACTATCCGCTTTGTAATGGGCAGCGGTTTACGCAGCAGCGGCCGTGCCAATGCCGCATAGGGTCCGACAGCGATGCTGTCCAGCCGTTCCTTTAACGTTCCCGTCATATCCGAGGTTAGATAACGGCTGTCCGTACGCGGATAAGTGACCAGCTTATGCTGCTCGTACAGACGCTGCAGCACACTGGATGTTTGTTTTGCCGAGAAGCCGAACTTGCGGTTGGCATCCCTCTGCAGCTCGGTGAGATCATACGCCAGTGGATGCGGCTCGCTTTTCTCGCTTTTTTGCACCTTGGCGATACGCCCGCTGCGGCCGGTAAGCTTGTCATTGAGCTTCGCTGTCTTCTCCTTGTCAAAAATCCGGCCATCCCCGCCCGGAGCACGCCAACCCGCCTGGAAATTCCCGAAATCTGCGGTCAACATCTCATACTCCTGGGAACGGAAGCCTGTAATTTCGTTCTCCCGGTCCATGATCATGCCGAGCGTGGGTGTCTGCACACGGCCTGCCGACAGCGGAGCACCGAACTTGCAGGTTAAAGCACGCGTAACGTTAAGACCAATCATCCAATCCGCCTCTGCGCGGCAGCGCGCCGATTCATACAGACGGTCAAAATCCCGGCCCGGACGCAGTGACGCAAATCCCTCTTTGATCGCCTTATCCGTCTGCGAAGAAATCCATAGACGCCGGAACGGCTTTTTCCAGCCGGCCATATTCATAATCCAGCGGGCCAGAAGCTCCCCTTCCCGCGCTGCATCCGTTGCAACGATCAGTTCGTCGATATCCTGGCGTTTCATCAGCTGCTGCACAGCCTTATACTGCTGGCTTGTCTCACGCAGCACCTTCAGTTTGGCCTTCTCCGGCAGAATCGGCAAATCCTCCAATGCCCAAGAAGCAAATTTATTGTTATAGTCTTCAGGCTCTGCCAGACCAACCAAATGCCCTAAAGCCCAGGTAACTACATATTTCGGACCTTCAATATAGCTCTTCTGTTTATTCCCGCAACCCAGCACCCGTGCAATCTCACGCGCAACCGACGGCTTTTCCGCCAATACCAATACCTTCATAATTCTCTCCCTCCCTTGCCAACAACCTATTATACCATGATCTAAAAGACCGCAAATATCGTCAGGCTGAATTCTGCCTCCACATTATACAATAGGCTGTATCCGTTATCCGAAAGGAGTCACAGCAAATGTCCAAGCAAGAAGTGTATAATGTCATACCAGTAGGTGTGGTTGCCGGGCAGCCTGACAATCTGCGTCTTGAGCTTAAACCTGAATTTCGCCCTGCCTTGAAAGGCCTGCAAAATTTCAGCCACTGCCAAATCCTTTGGTGGATTCATGAGTTTGCAGATGACCACTTCCGGCAAACCACACAGGTTCAGCCTCCATATGAGGCACCTGTAAGTGGAGTTTTTGCTTCCCGCTCTCCTGTCCGCCCCAATCCTTTAGGCCTTAGTGTAGCTGCCATAGTGTCTGTCGATATGGGATCGGGCATTGTGGAGGTTGCCGGACTGGATGCTTACCCTGGTACGCCAATTCTCGATATCAAGGCTTACTTTCCCAGTACGGACCGCGTCAAAGATGTCTCTGTCCCTGAATGGGCCGCCGGCTGGGGAGACTGGGTAGCTGATTAATTATTGTGATAGCTGCTCAGCTGCAGCAAATCACATTTTATTCCATTAATTCTTGAGGGGGTAGACATGAACAATTCCCAGCTCATCGTCCAGGCTTTGGACCATATTGAAGCTGAACTGAAATCTCCATTGTCTGTCACTGCCCTCTCCAGGAGAACCGGCTATTCTCTGTATCATTTCATTCGTTTATTCCAGGCCATTACGGGGATAACACCGGGGGATTATATAGCCAGACGCAAAATTACCGAGGCTGCCAAGGATCTTAAACGATGGCCGGAGCGTTCTTTCCAGGACATTGCACTGGATTATCATTTTAACGACTACGAGACCTTCACCAGGGCCTTTAAAAGGTTGCTGCATACCACACCGACGCAGGTCCGCAATAAACGAAATAATCCTCTGCTTCCACTGCTGCACCGGCTTCACGAACAGGATCTGCTTCATTTGCCTGTAGTTCAAGGAACGCCTCCGCAGATCGTAAAGCTAGATGAAATTACTCTCAAGGGACCTATTGTGAACGTTATCGCTGACTATTCTGTAATCTCCGAAGCCTGGTCCCAGCTGTTCACCAGAGTGCCCAGCCTGCACGGCCGCAGGCTTCCCGAACGGTATTATCAAGTGGGCTACTGGGCTGACGATTTTGAAAACAGCGGGGCTTCCTTTATATGTGCTTGCGAGCTTTACCTTCAGCCAGAGATATCGGGCCGTCATCAATATGCCGTAACTCAAACCGCTTATCGCCATTCCGCCTCTGAACAAGCGCAACTATCGGCAGATTTTCCTGTTTATACCTTGCCTGCAGCCACCTATTTAAAGTTCATACATAAAGGGTTGTCGAAGGATGTCTCTTATACCTACAAATATATTTATGAGACTTGGCTTCCAAAAAGTGAATACCGGCTTTCCCTGCCTTACGAATTCGAATATTATGGCGAGCAATATCTGGGCCCGGATGACAAAGATTCAATAAGCGAGATTTATGTTCCCTTGGAACTGCTATAACACAAATGTCCGTATCTGCTAAGCAGACACGGACATTTGTATAGGAGGGTCTAAGTATCGGATAGTTCCCCCTCATGTATAATTCCTATATGTATTTCCGTTAATGTACTTCTTCACCAAGTTCCAGACAAGCTGCAAATGATATGACCTGCTCCAGCTTTCCCTGAACAAATGCACCTTCACTTGTTAGCAGTGACCGCACAATCATCAGTTCATCCCCATACTTTGCCTCCTGTACATAAGTAATCCGGAACCGCTTCAGTTCCTTCAAACCCCATTCTTCCAGAGACAAAACATCGCAGCATAAATCACCATAACGTGCATTGTTCAAATGATTATTGCTGTCCAGACCACTATATCTGACCTGATACCGGTAAGCTTGTTCCATGGAGATGTCCTGAGGAATGGTTACCTTATCTGGAATACTGCCGACCGAATCACCTTCATAATGCAGTACTGATATGGGAAGAGCAGATGGCCGCAGCAGCTTACGCTTCTCCGTATCCACAAGCGCCCAGATTGAACGCGCCACAGCTACCTCTGTATGATCCTTATCATAAATACGGTAGTCACGCTGCCACATGGCTCCCTTGGTCCCTTTACTCCATGTGTGCACTGTCAACTCATCATTCAGCCGGGGGATGCGTTGAAACTCCAGATCAAGAGTGATCATCATCCAGCCCATCCCTGCCTCCAGCATCTGTTCAAGACTGAGGCCAAGTGCACTTACCGCTGAGTCAGCCGTACGCTGCATCATTTCCAGAATAAAAGACAGCTTAGCCTGGGAACGGTAATCCGTATCGCTGGCTTGAACTACAAATCGTTCTATCCACACAAGATTGTCTGTATTATCCACTGAAATATCCCCTTTACTTGCCAAGCTCCTTATTATCAACATTAAAATTCACATATATCCACAAATACTCAATACTATCCACATTAATTGGGGAGTACTTTTGATTCGCTGTATGTTTCATGATTCTTATCCACATGTGGACAAGTTTTTCTTCTGTTCACTTTATCCCCTATCCTATCCACATTCAATAGCCAGCAGTTAAATCTTAACGCAAAAGGCAACAAAAAAGCCACTGTTGAGAAACTCAACAATGGCTTTGTGTGCTTGGCGGCGTCCTACTCTCCCAGGACCCTTCGGTCCAAGTACCATCGGCGCTGGAGGGCTTAACGGTCGTGTTCGGGATGGGTACGCGTGGAACCCCTCCGCTATCGCCACCAAACGGGCATTTACAGCGTAAATGCTTCAGGAACCTTAATTCCTGAAAACTGAATCCGAAACGAATCTGCGTCTTAATTTGTTGGATAAGCCCTCGACCGATTAGTATTGGTCAGCTCCATGCATTGCTGCACTTCCACCTCCAACCTATCTACCTCGTCGTCTTCAAGGGGTCTTACTAATTGGGAAATCTCATCTTGAGGGGGGCTTCACGCTTAGATGCTTTCAGCGCTTATCCCGTCCGTACGTAGCTACTCAGCCATGCTCCTGGCGGAACAACTGATGCACCAGCGGTACGTCCATCCCGGTCCTCTCGTACTAAGGACAGCTCCTCTCAAATTTCCTGCGCCCACGACAGATAGGGACCGAACTGTCTCACGACGTTCTGAACCCAGCTCGCGTACCGCTTTAATGGGCGAACAGCCCAACCCTTGGGACCTACTTCAGCCCCAGGATGCGATGAGCCGACATCGAGGTGCCAAACCTCCCCGTCGATGTGGACTCTTGGGGGAGATAAGCCTGTTATCCCCAGGGTAGCTTTTATCCGTTGAGCGATGGCCCTTCCATGCGGTACCACCGGATCACTAAGTCCGACTTTCGTCCCTGCTCGACTTGTAGGTCTCGCAGTCAAGCTCCCTTATGCCTTTGCACTCTTCGAATGATTTCCAACCATTCTGAGGGAACCTTTGAACGCCTCCGTTACTCTTTAGGAGGCGACCGCCCCAGTCAAACTGCCCGCCTGACACGGTCCCCGTACCCGATTAGGGCACCAGGTTAGAACCTAGATACGATCAGGGTGGTATCCCAACGGCGCCTCCGCAGAAGCTTGCGCTCCTGCCTCTACGGCTCCCACCTATCCTGTACAGATCGTACCCAAATTCAATATCAAGCTGCAGTAAAGCTCCATGGGGTCTTTCCGTCTTGTCGCGGGTAACCTGCATCTTCACAGGTATTAAAATTTCACCGGATCTCTCGTTGAGACAGCGCCCAAGTCGTTACGCCATTCGTGCGGGTCAGAATTTACCTGACAAGGAATTTCGCTACCTTAGGACCGTTATAGTTACGGCCGCCGTTTACTGGGGCTTCGGTTCACAGCTTCGGATTACTCCTAACCGCTCCCCTTAACCTTCCAGCACCGGGCAGGCGTCAGCCCGTATACTTCGCCTTGCGGCTTCGCACAGACCTGTGTTTTTGCTAAACAGTCGCTTGGGCCTTTTCACTGCGGCCCCCTCGGGCTATTCACCCTACCGAGGCACCCCTTCTCCCGAAGTTACGGGGTCATTTTGCCGAGTTCCTTAACGAGAGTTCTTCCGCGCGCCTTAGAATTCTCTTCTCGCCTACCTGTGTCGGTTTGCGGTACGGGCACCTTCTCCTGGCTAGAGGCTTTTCTTGGCAGTGTGAGATCATGACCTTCGCTACTATAATTTTCGCTCCCCATCACAGCCCAGCCTTAACGGTGTGCGGATTTGCCTACACACCAGCCTCACTGCTTAGACGGACATCCATCAGTCCGCGTCACTACCCTCCTGCGTCACCCCATCGCTCATAGCGGATTACGGTGGTACAGTAATTTCAAACTGTTGTCCTTCGACTACGCCTTTCGGCCTCGCCTTAGGTCCCGACTTACCCTGAGCGGACGAGCCTTCCTCAGGAAACCTTGGGCTTTCGGCGGATCAGATTCTCACTGATCTTTTCGTTACTCATACCGGCATTCTCACTTGTATGCTGTCCAGCGCTCCTTACGGTACACCTTCAACCCACATACAACGCTCCCCTACCCCAGATGCAAAGCATCTAGCCATAGCTTCGGTGGTGTGTTTAGCCCCGTTACATTTTCGGCGCAGAGTCACTCGACCAGTGAGCTATTACGCACTCTTTCAATGGTGGCTGCTTCTAAGCCAACATCCTGGTTGTCTGTGCAACTCCACATCCTTTCCCACTTAACACACACTTGGGGACCTTAGCTGATGGTCTGGGCTGTTTCCCTTTTGACAATGGATCTTAGCACTCACTGTCTGACTCCCGGCAAGAAGTTAATGGCATTCGGAGTTTGACTGAGCTTGGTAACCCTTGCGGGCCCCGCACCCAATCAGTGCTCTACCTCCACCACTCCATTCACCGAGGCTAGCCCTAAAGCTATTTCGGGGAGAACCAGCTATCTCCGAGTTCGATTGGAATTTCTCCGCTACCCCCACCTCATCCCCGCATTTTTCAACATACGTGGGTTCGGGCCTCCAGTGCGTGTTACCGCACCTTCACCCTGGACAGGGGTAGATCACACGGTTTCGGGTCTACGTCCACATACTTAAGTCGCCCTATTCAGACTCGCTTTCGCTGCGGCTCCGGCTTCTCACCTTAACCTTGCATGTTAAACGTAACTCGCCGGTTCATTCTACAAAAGGCACGCCATCACCCCTAGATCGGGCTCTGACTTTTTGTAAGCACACGGTTTCAGGTTCTATTTCACTCCCCTTCCGGGGTGCTTTTCACCTTTCCCTCACGGTACTGTTTCACTATCGGTCGCCAGGTAGTATTTAGCCTTAGCAGATGGTCCTGCTGGATTCATACGGGGTTTCACGTGCCCCGCACTACTCGGGATCCGTCTCGGAGAGAACACAGTTTAGGTTACAGGGCTTTTACCTCTATCGCGGGCCTTTCCAGACCTCTTCGCCTACCATATTCCTTTGTAACTCCATGTGAGACGTCCCACAACCCCAAGGGGCAAGCCCCTTGGTTTAGGCTGTTCCGCGTTCGCTCGCCGCTACTGACGGAATCACTATTGTTTTCTCTTCCTCAGGGTACTTAGATGTTTCAGTTCCCCTGGTCTGCCTCTATCTCTCCTATGTATTCAGAGAGAAGTAACTGCGAATTACCACAGCTGGGTTTCCCCATTCGGACACCCCCGGATCAAAGCTTGCTTACAGCTCCCCGAGGCAGTTTCGTTGTTCGCCACGTCCTTCGTCGGCTCCTGGCGCCTAGGCATCCTCCGTGTGCTCTTATTAGCTTAACCAATGCGTTTTCCCAGAGGGAAAATCGCTAGCATCGCTATAATTAAAACTTGTTTACACAAGTTTCAGCTAAAAGATGTTCTAAAACGCAAATTCGTTTCGGTATCCAGTTTTCAAGGATCAAGGTACTACTTGAGAGCTTAAACTCTCAAAACTGACCAACGAGTGAGTAACAGGCCTAAACCTGAGTTTTGGAAGCTAAGCTTCCGATTTGAATGTTTCCATTGCAGGAAACGATTCTCCATAGAAAGGAGGTGATCCAGCCGCACCTTCCGATACGGCTACCTTGTTACGACTTCACCCCAATCATCTACCCCACCTTCGGCGGCTGGCTCCCTTGCGGGTTACCCCACCGACTTCGGGTGTTGTAAACTCTCGTGGTGTGACGGGCGGTGTGTACAAGACCCGGGAACGTATTCACCGCGGCATGCTGATCCGCGATTACTAGCAATTCCGACTTCATGCAGGCGAGTTGCAGCCTGCAATCCGAACTGAGACCGGCTTTGCTGGGATTGGCTCCACCTCGCGGCTTCGCTTCCCGTTGTACCGGCCATTGTAGTACGTGTGTAGCCCAGGTCATAAGGGGCATGATGATTTGACGTCATCCCCACCTTCCTCCGGTTTGTCACCGGCAGTCACTCTAGAGTGCCCAGCCTTACCTGCTGGCAACTAAAGTCAAGGGTTGCGCTCGTTGCGGGACTTAACCCAACATCTCACGACACGAGCTGACGACAACCATGCACCACCTGTCTCCTCTGTCCCGAAGGCCGCCACTATCTCTAGTGGATTCAGAGGGATGTCAAGACCTGGTAAGGTTCTTCGCGTTGCTTCGAATTAAACCACATACTCCACTGCTTGTGCGGGTCCCCGTCAATTCCTTTGAGTTTCAGTCTTGCGACCGTACTCCCCAGGCGGAGTGCTTACTGTGTTAACTTCGGCACCAAGGGTATCGAAACCCCTAACACCTAGCACTCATCGTTTACGGCGTGGACTACCAGGGTATCTAATCCTGTTTGCTCCCCACGCTTTCGCGCCTCAGCGTCAGTTACAGCCCAGAAAGTCGCCTTCGCCACTGGTGTTCCTCCACATATCTACGCATTTCACCGCTACACGTGGAATTCCACTTTCCTCTTCTGTACTCAAGCCACCCAGTTTCCAGTGCGACCTCAGGTTGAGCCCAAGGTTTAAACACCAGACTTAAATAGCCGCCTGCGCGCGCTTTACGCCCAATAATTCCGGACAACGCTTGCCCCCTACGTATTACCGCGGCTGCTGGCACGTAGTTAGCCGGGGCTTTCTTCTCAGGTACCGTCACTCCGGTAGCAGTTACTCTACCGGACGTTCTTCCCTGGCAACAGAGCTTTACGATCCGAAAACCTTCATCACTCACGCGGCGTTGCTCCGTCAGGCTTTCGCCCATTGCGGAAGATTCCCTACTGCTGCCTCCCGTAGGAGTCTGGGCCGTGTCTCAGTCCCAGTGTGGCCGTTCACCCTCTCAGGTCGGCTACGCATCGTCGCCTTGGTGAGCCGTTACCCCACCAACTAGCTAATGCGCCGCAGGCCCATCTCCTTGTAGCAGATTGCTCCGCCTTTCATCCTTCGTCCATGTGAACAAAGGAATTATCCGGTATTAGCTACCGTTTCCGGTAGTTATCCCAGTCAAAGAGGTAGGTTGCCTACGTGTTACTCACCCGTCCGCCGCTAAGTTATTCCGGAGCAAGCTCCTTCATAACTCCGCTCGACTTGCATGTATTAGGCACGCCGCCAGCGTTCGTCCTGAGCCAGGATCAAACTCTCCAAATTGGTATTTAGAAAGAGCGATTGCTCAATTTGAAACATCTGACGAGAATTTACATTCTCTAATTTTTGGATCTCACTTGCGTGATTTCCATACTCACTCGTTGTTCAGTTTTCAAAGATCAAGCTCGTTGTCAGTGCCGATTATCTCGTCACCAGCAACTCTTATAATATATCATGTTTGATTTAGAAACGCAAGCTTTTTTTGAAACAACTTTTCAGCCACTTCTTATTTACTTGGGTGCGCTCTAACAACGCTTACCTATAATACCCCACATCAATATAAAAAAGCAACCCCTTAAACAAAAAAAGATAACCGGCTTAAATATTAAGCGGGTTATCTTAGGGTAATCATCATTCTACAGGATTAGTAGATCTTAGCTGCTGTATATTTGCTCGACGCTTTGGTGAAGCCTGTTTCTTTGTTCTTACCCAAACCGGCGTCCACTGTCGTATCGATCGTTACCCATTTGCCGTTAAGCAATACTTCATTCCAGGCATGGTATACAGATACATAACTCGTATTGCCCATTACCAGCTTCGTCGGAATCCCTTCACTGCGGAGCATGGTGGCGAACAAAGATGCATAATCGTAGCAAATCCCTTTCTTACTAGCAAGTGTGTTATCGTTGTTCGGGATATAATCCTGCGTAACATTAGCTGCTAAGGTGTAGTCGTACTTTACATTCGCCACGATGTAATTATAGATAGCTTGTACCTTTGCTTCATCAGTGGTCAGCCCTTGCGTGAGCTGCTTGGCTTTCAGTACTGCTTTATCGGAAGAATTCCATTTCACATTCTGTACGGAACTCAAATATACGGCGTTGGTGTTACTCATGCTCAGGTCTACGGTTTCGGAAGAAAGCACTTTATATTTGTTGCCGCTGGTGTTCTCTAAGACTGACACTTTATAAGCGCCATTCCCCTGCTGCAGTGGAAACGTTTCTGTAGATTTGGAGGCATATAAGTTATAAGAGTAGCTCTTATTGTCTTTGGTAATCATGAGCTTGATACGTTTGTCTTTGGGAACATCATAGGAAACTTGGACAACCCCTTGGCTCAATTGCGATGTATTTAACCAGCCCGACTCTACGCCGGAAGCATTAGCTGTGCTTACTTGAACTGAAGTAACCAGGACGAACAAGGTCAAGAACATATAATAGAACTTCTTCATGGATAAAACCCCTTTCGGTAGCTGGCTGCCATCCATACCCGGGAAGGCCCTTTAGCTTTGCGTCCCTACCTTTCGATAGGTTTGCCGTTATCGTTTAAGCTTTATCTGTTCCTACTACTATTGGAATATACTAGATTCATCTTAAGAACAAACAAAAAAAGCCTCTTCATTCGGTAGCTGGCTGCCATCCTTACAGGGAAGGCCCTTTAGCTTTGCGTCCCTACCTTTCGATAGGTTTGCCGTTATCGTGTTTAGCTTTTATAGTTATATAGTATCATATTAATGCCTAGTTACAAGACCTAAATCACTAGATTTCTACTTCATTCATTTAAATTTTTATAATTTTCGCATGGATAATCAACCGATGGGTCGGATTTACCAAAGGATCACATGTAATGAGGGTAAGGATTTTATCTTGTTTATTCCCGTTCAGTACAGACACATCCGTAGGCTCAACAATCGAGATATCATAAACCTCATATTCATACTCCTGATCGCTTGTCTTGACGGAAATGGTATCTCCGACCTTTACTTCGTTCAGTCTGTTGAATAATCTCCCTGCAGTTCTGGATCTGTGTGCAGCTATGGCAGCATTGCCTATTTCACCGATTGGAGCGGTTTCCTTCATATGGGCTGCGGCATGCTTCATGTTGGCCTTGGTCGCCCCTTCCAATATGGGCAATTTCAAATCGATTTTGTCGATTGTGATAATTCCGGTCACTTTACCGCCGACCTCTATTTCCTGCTCTGCCGGTTCGTTAGCCTGCGCCTGTTCATCTCCAGCTGATTCTTCTGCCAGCAGTGCAGTGACCTCGGCGTAATGCTTTTTCAGATCGGGCTCTGACGAAGGGGCTAGCTCACTATAAGCCTGTTCAGCCTCCTTCAGCAGCTTTTCTTGCTGCCGGTCGTTATACCATTCGCTCGCTTTTGGATACAGCATAACTAGAACTCCTGCAATGATAATCAAATAGGAAAACTTACGCATCAAATCCCCCCGATCTTTAAGATAAAGAAACTCCACGGCCCAACATCTTACTTAAAATACCCATTTACGGCTGCCAAAGAAATTGATGATGACGGTAACAAACGTAACCAGTACTTTGGAAATCAGCACCTGAACTTCAAATTTGTCCGTTAGCAGATGCATCAGCAGCACTGATATCCCCAATACAACCAGGTTCAGTATGATGAATCGGACTAATTGCATACGGT
Organism: Paenibacillus sp. FSL L8-0340; assembly: GCF_038593145.1. Classification (NCBI taxonomy): domain Bacteria; kingdom Bacillati; phylum Bacillota; class Bacilli; order Caryophanales; family Paenibacillaceae; genus Paenibacillus; species Paenibacillus sp. FSL L8-0340. Next base: position 693,844 of record NZ_CP151967.1, on the reverse strand, counting down.
CAAAACTGTCCTTGCTAGTCTGACTCTTATCCTTAAAGGTCACCTTCTTGTTCCAAAAGAAACTGTTCGCTGTCCCTGCGCTATAAGAAATAATCTGTGCCGGGGTATTCATCATACCCAGAGAATGCAGCAAGGTAAATACGGCGAAATCAATCAGCGTATTCAGTAAGCCTACAGCATTGAATTTTAAAAACTGGACAAATCCCGCATTCAGCTTCCTATCTGCCATAATCATTGTCCTCTTGCCGCTCCTCATGCTCTCTACCCCGGTAACCCTTGGTCTCACGCACGATATACAGCGGTCTATCCTTGGATTCATCATATATCCGTCCAATATATTCACCTATTACGCCAAGCAGCATCAGCACGATGCCGTTAAACAACAAATTGACGCCGACGATGGAAGCCCAGCCCGGAACCGTCCATGAGGTGAAAAAGATTCTCTGGAACAATACAAAGAACAGATACACAAAACTGGAGAAGGAGAGAAAGAAGCCTATATATGAGGCTATCTTCAGCGGCTTATGTGAAAATGAGGTGATGCCGTCAACCGCAAACCGGATCATTTTCTTCAGCGGGTATTTGGTTTCACCTGCAAAACGTTCCTCCCGCACATATTCCACCATCGTCTGCCGGAAGCCGACCCAGCTTACCAAACCTCTGACATAGCGGTTTTTCTCTTTGAGACCGCGCAGCACATCGCATACTTTACGGTCGATGAGCCGGAAGTCGCCTGTATCGGTTGGAATCTCCACACTGGTCATGCTGCTGAGCAGGCGGTAAAAGAGCTTGGCGGTCACTTTTTTGAAAATAGTCTCCCCATGCCGTTTCAGCCGTTTGGCGTAAACTACCTCATAGCCCTCTTTCCACTTGGCAATCATCTGCAAAATGACCTCGGGCGGATCTTGAAGATCCGCGTCAATCACCACGACAGCCTGGCCTTGCGCATAGTCCATTCCGGCCGTAATCGCGACCTGATGACCGAAGTTACGGGAGAAGTCTATCAGCTTAACATGCTCGTCGCTGCTGCTGATTCCACTCATGATCTCAGCTGTGCGATCACGGCTCCCGTCATTGACGAAGATCAGTTCATAGGTATCACCGCATTCGTCCATGACTTTCTTAAGCCGCTCATACGTATATTGAATAACTTCTTCCTCATTGTACATGGGGACAATTACACTGTATCTGGCTTTCACCTTTGTTCCTCCTAAAAGTTTTGTAGCATTACGCCTCCCTTCCTAGAATACCCAGGAAGGGAACCAGCGCAGCACATCCGTCACATATTCTTTGTCAACCACCATTCCCGACAATACCGGATAGAACAGTACAAAAAGCAGGGCAGCGACAGCCACGTATGCATACCGGATGTACCTAGCTTCCCGATATTTGCTGTCCAGCAGCTTCATGATATATACAATAGCAAGAATCATGAACGGTACCATCGCAAAATAATGGTATAGGAACGTCTCACGCGGTACAAGCATCCAAGGGACATACTGCGAGAAAAAGCCGATCCAGATCATATACATGCTTTTGTCTTTCCGTTTTATGGTAAGCCATACCGTAGCCAGCATCGCGAAGATCCCGGTCCACCAGATTAGCGGATTGCCTATGGTGACTATGCTGCTTACCTTGCCTTCCGGCAATCCTTCGCCGCCGCTGAAGAACCATACCGGCCTTTTCATAAACGGCCATTCCCACCAGGAGGAAGCAAACGGATGCGTGGCGACAAGCTGGCTGTGGTAGTTATACATATTCTTTTGCGCATCGATCAAGCCTTTTACAGTAAACCCGTCGGCTGTTACGGACAGCACAGGGATAAAGGACAGGCTATAGATCACGGCAGGAATAACTACAAAGAATACAACACAGCTGGCCAGCGTAACGATGGTGTTCTTCCAGAAGGAACTATCTGCCGTCCGGCAGGCGTCCTTGAGCTCCTGGTCACTTAATTTGCCTTCTGCCAGCACACGCCCAGCGGCCTTATGTTCCCTATAGCGTTCAAATAAGGCAAGCGCCAGCATAATGGCCAGCCCGGCTCCTCCATAGAGCACAATCCATTTGGAGGCGACGCCGATGCCGAAGAACAATCCGGACCAGAACAGCGGGACGAGTGTCTTGCGCAGCGGAACACGGTAGAAATTCATCATGAAATACCGCTGCATGAAATAGAACATTAACATGATGAAGAATACGCCGTATACATCAATTGTAGAAATCCGCGTCTGCGTGAAATGCATGAAATCCAGTGCGAACAGTCCCGCGGCAAGGGCGGCGTAAATGCTCTTTTTGAACAAACGCAGCGCCATGATATAGATTAGCGGCAACATAGCGATTCCGAACAAGGTACCGATAATCCGCCAGCCGAACGGATTAACACCGAATACCTCCATGCCGATAGCAATCAGAAGCTTGCCGAGCGGCGGGTGGGTATTCTCATAAGGGACGATGCCATGCGTGTATTCATAAGCTGTCCGTGCATGGTAAATCTCATCAAAATAGGTGCTGTTCATGAAACCGGTATTTTCAGGTATGATTGACTGTTCGTCAAACAGGTTGGAGGGGACGCCTCTTTTTGGCGCTGCACCGGCATCCGGGGTGACACTTGTAACCGGAAGCGGAGTTTTTCCGCCCCCCTGCTCGTAGAAGGCCATTTCATTTAAAGTAAAACCCGGTGAAGTCACTGTAAGTTTCACGTATCTTGCCGCAACGTTCAGCGGCTGGCTTTTCCAGATGAATACATTGCCGACATCCTCATTCACATCGAGCGGACTGCTCCAGGCATCCGGCGTCTGGCTGAATTCGAGTTTGAATTTACCGGTCCCGACACCTCCAAATACGTTGACACGCTCCAACTGGCGGCTCTGGCCCAGGTCGACATAATAGCTTTCGCCGCTGGCAGCTGGTTCCCATAAGGTTTCGGGAGCTTTTGATGAGCCCAAGTGGTAAAGAGCCAGGGCTGCGTAGATGGCAGTAATAGCCAGCATCCAGATCCAGTCTTTACGCTGCAGTCTGAACCTGGATTTCTTACCCGGCTGCGGAAGCGGACGAAGCTCCCCGGCGAGTTTCATATCAGCTTCATACTTCTCTGCAGGGGCAGAAGGCAGCGGAAGCAGCTTCGTTTCGTTACGGATATACACCGAATACCCAATGTACAGCATATATAACAACAAAGCGAGATTGGCAATCGACGTAACCAGAACTATTCCGTCCGAAGGCGGATTATTTCCGGCGTTCAGATGGGCAAGCGTGTAGCCTACATTAATGTATTGCGTCAGCGAAAATCCGAGAAACAACGTCAGAAAACGGCGGTCCCGGCTTTCAATATAAGCGAACAGCGAGAGAATAAGAACCGGATACATGTAACGCTCATGCATTTTGGTTCCGAGTACAAACATAATGACAATCAGCACCATGCCGATGAAGAAAGATTTGGACAGCTCCTTGCGGTCCCGCTTGAAGGAATAATAAGCCGCCACGGCTACCGCTGCCAGGATGCAGACATAACCCCAGACTCGGTATGTAATCCCAAGCCATGTAAAATCGAGCGGGGACCACATCGGGTCAGTCAGTGCATAGAGATTAAACGCATTAACCGTAGAGTACGGATAGGAAGACAGCGTGCTCTTATACAGATCAATAAGCGCATCTAACCCGCCGTTATTCCAGAAGAATGGTGCCGCCAGCAAGGCAAAGATCCCAAGTCCGTAAAGAGCCCCCACCGCAAGCTGCTTCCAGGCCCGGTGATGATAGAAGGCAAACAGCAGGACTGGTGTGAAGATAAGTGCCTGCGGTTTGATCAGCGTGGCCAAGGCAAAAAATATCGCTGCACGCACAAAGGCCTTATCGGAGGCCCCGGCAATGCTAAGCAGCAGGAACACTAAAAAGAACGAATCTGCCTGTCCCCAGGCAGCAGAATCCATCAGCACCGCCGGATTAAACAGGAAGAGCAGCGTTAAGCCGATTGCCATGCCTGATCCGAGCTTTTTGCGGCCGCCTTTGTAAATCAAATACCCCAGCACCAGATCGGAAAGGACCGCCGGCAGTTTAAAGAGCAGCGTTTCCCCGCCTGAGCCATGCGCCAAGCCGAATAAACCGCGGATCGAGGCCAACAGGTACAATATATATAAATACCCTGGAGGATAGTCTGCAAAATACCCCTCCTCATAGAACTTGCCCGGACCCAAATCCACCATGCGCTGACCCCAGGCTATAAAGGTATTCATGTCATTCTGATAGCCCTGCGCAGTCAGGCCAATCCAGACCCGCAGGATTAAAGCAGCTCCAACGATGAGATAAAGCCATCTTGTATAAATCACATCCGGCTGCTTCAGCAATCTGTCGCTCCTGAAGGCTCTATTATATAGAAAAGCGAAGAACACACTGAATAACGCCGAGATCAGCAGCAGCTTGGCTGGTGATACCTTATGCGGTGTTTCCTCTGCCGGATTGTCACCTCCCTGGGCGGCGGCGCCGCTATCCAGCGAAATGACGCCAGTTCCCTCGGGGGCGGCATCCAGCTGTTCTACAGCCAAATCATCAAAATAAGCTTTGCCCTGAATCAAATTGGCGTATCCGCCAAGGGCTGCACCTATACCAAGTTCGGTCTGCTCTTTCCCGGTCTGACCGATAAACTCAAGATACTGCCAGTCTCCGGCAGTATCCGTTGTAGCAGGATACCCGCTGCCGATGCCGACCGGGAATATATTAGCCCCCAGCCCCTGGCCTGCGGCGCTGGCGATTTTGACAAACCCCGAGATCTTGTAATAGCTGTCTGGAGCAACGCTTATGTTCTGCACCCATTTCAGATGGTTCGGTTCAAGATTCTCAATGACTGCGGCTTTACTGCCGGAATGAACCTCCTCAGACTGGACCGACAATACGCCGGAGCCGTCTCCGGATATCCATGCATCCTTGGTCCAGCTGGAGGGTGCACCCTCCTCCCCATCTTCAAAGCCTGGATTCTGCAATAAGTTTCCTTCTGCATAGATGCTTGTTGCCGGAAGCACAAACAATAACAGCATCAAAACAATGATAGCAGCCGCGCGTGTATTTTTGATCATCGTTCCAACCTCACCTCGTCAATGTTAATCCAGCCGTTCCCGCCGGTTATGAAAATCTCTGCCCGATCTCCCTGATTTAGAGCAACAGGCGGCAGTGTAATCTGATGGTATTCATCTCCCTTGGTCAGCTCTGCTTCAGCCTGCACGATACCGTTCACCCGCAAGCCGATCCTTCCACCCTCGCCGCCGGCACTGACCATGGCTGCCAGCTTGTATTCCCCCGGCTCTGTTGGTGCTGCAAAAGCCTGCACGACACTTTTGTCACCACCGGCATCAAGATAGGCAAGATAAGTTCCGGCACCCGGGTTATTGCTGGCAACCCCCGTTCCCTCTGAAAAACTCCAGCCTGCGGCCCCCTCTTCAAAACCACCGTTTGAAAACTCCTTATCCGCTGTTGTGTCCAGGGGCGTTCCCCCGTCTGCATACTCTTTAACAAGAAGAACACTATAATTAGCAAAATGCTTGACCGTCCCCTCTCCTGCCACGGCTTCAGGGAGGGGGGTTCCATTCCTGAAGAGGTATGCCGAATTCCCAGTCACAACATCCGGTTTGCCGAACCTGTATCTGCCAAAAGCAGATACCTGCTGAAACGCCGCCCCCGGATTGGCATAGACAACAGATTCCAGAAAATCATGCGGATTGATTCTTTCGTAAAACAGCACAAAGATATAAGGCATATTGATTTCGTCCGTAATGTAGACGTCTTCTGTACTGTGTTCAGATGCATATTGTATCGCCTCACCCAGCGAATCATAAAACGCCGGACCGATACGCCCGGGGAAATCACGGAAATATGCATTCGTGAATGACCCGAACAAAATGGTGAAAGTAAGAGCAGACAGGATACCTGCAATTTTTATTTTTTGGTATAGCCATGTAAAACCAGCTGCAACCAGCAGGATCAACGGATAAAAGATAATGTTGATCCGGTTGATATTCACAGTCGTGATAAAGCTCATGAGTACGGCAAGGGAGAGCCACAGCAGCACAACCGCATGCGGGATACCCTCGCGGCCGCGTGTCCGCAGCGCATGAATCATCACAAGAAGGCCAGCTATAGCAAAAGGCAAAGCGATCGGGTAAGCATAGCCATACGGTGAGATTGAATTCCACGGCAGGCCGTCGCTTCCGCTGAGTAGTATTTTGCCAAAAGCACTAAAATTGTCTGCAGCGGTCTGCAGCAGCTGTCCGCTGAATACGGAAGAGACCTCTTCTACACGCGGCATAGTTAATTTGGGAATAGAAAAGAATGGAGTCGCTATCCCCTGCTGTTCATAGCGGTTGATAACTACAAATAAAAATATGGGAAGGGCCAGCAGGATAAATAGTGCCCCGTTCCACAATAATGTCCGTAATTTTAGCGCTCTACTATACAATAGAAGAAGTGCGGTGCCTAAGGCAAATAAAGGTACAAAAAAGTAGGCTGTTCCGTATGCATAAAGCGACAGGGCAAGCATGATTGTAAAACCGTAAGTCCATTTGGCGCTGCGGAAGGATTTCAGCCCAAAATATACCGCAATACATACCAGGGTAGGCAGCAGGTTGGACTCCAGTGCCCATCTCGACATCATAATATGCCAAGGATTAATCGCGATAAAAGACATGGCGGCAAGACCCGCCACTTTTGATGGGAACAGCTGCCTCATAATTAAATAGAAAAATAGCATGCCCAGCAGCCCCATCACGATACTTACCGCCCGCACAGACAGTGGTGTCAGACCGAACAGCAGGAGAAAAGGCAGCGATAAATAGGCATAAAGTGCATTTTGCCCGCTGCCCCAGGAAATGAGATGAATGGGCAGATGAACGCCGTTCCGGTCTATCCCATAATGGAGGATAGCATAAGCATCATAGCCTATGGATGCTTCATCCTGGTTAAGTCCCGGAGGGATACTCCCTATGTATATCACCCGCACGATGGCCCCCAGCAGGAAGATCAGCAATGGCCAAGGGTTGTTCCTCCAGGAGCTGTACGCTCTATTAACAATGCCGGACAACATTAATCACCTCTTCAACAATATAATCTAAATGCCGGTTGAAGAAAAGACCGGGACCGGTTGATGTCCCTGGCCGAAACTGTAAGATACAGGTGCATTGATTCTTGTTCTGCTATAGCAAAACGGCCCCTTCATCACTGAAGGAGCCGTAATATTCGGGTTTATATTAAAAGTAAACTTAGCCTTGGCTGCCGATCAACACGTAGCGCAGCACAATTAGAACGGCAAGCACCCACATCATCCAGTGGATATCGTATTTTTTCTTGCCGGCCAGATTGGCTACACAAGCCAAGATTACATAGGTAACAATCCCGAACGAAATGCCGTTGGCAATGTTGTAAGTGAATGGCATGATGACGAAAGTCAGGAAGGCTGGAATAGCATAAACCATATCCTGAAAGTCGATCTCGCGAATCGATTGCGCCATAAGCACGCCGACCACAATCAATGCCGCTGCCGTAGCGGAACCAGGAATTAGCGCAACCACCGGAGCAAGGAACAGAGCAAGCAAGAAGCAAACACCGGTTGTTACAGCAGTCAGACCTGTCCGGCCGCCTTCAGCAACCCCGGCAGCACTTTCTACATAAGCAGTAGTTGTGGAAGTACCCAGCATCGCACCACCGGCAACAGCAACCGCATCAACAAACATCGCATTGCCGACACGTCTCTTGCCATCTTCCTTGTCCTTCATAATTCCTGCACGTTCAGCAGTACCGACAAGCGTGCCAAAGGTATCAAACAATTCTACGAACGTAAAGGTGGCAATGGCGGAAACAATACCGGTGTGCATAATGCCTTCCCAGTCAAATTCCCAAAAATTCAGCTGTGTGAAATCAGGAACCCAAGGCGTCTGTGGATTGTTCAGCGAGCTGAAATCAACTGCACCCATGAGGATGGCGACAACGGTAGTTCCCAGAATTCCGAACAAAATCGCGCCGCGGACTTGCAGCACCATCAGAATAGAAATCAGCAGCAAGCCGATGATGACCAGCTGGACATTGGTATTTTCAAGGCTGCCCATATGAATAACAGTTTCGAAGGACAAAACATCAGTGAACTTGTTAGCAGCAATGTCGCTGCCGGCTTCAACGCCGATAGTCATAAGACCGCTGTTCTTCAATCCGATAATGGTAATAAACATCCCGATCCCCACGGTAATGGCATGCTTCAGATTGTCAGGGATGGCTGTGAGTAATATTTGCCGCACCCTCGTTACCGTCAGCAGGATGAAGATGATACCGGAAATGAATACGGCAGTCAGACCCATCTGCCAGGTAAATTCATGTTCAGTTGTAGCCGAGGATAAAACCACGGATGCGAAATATGCATTAAGGCCCATACCAGGCGCCAGAGCTACCGGGAAATTAATGAAAAGTCCCATGGCAATTGTAAAAATACCAGCTGCCAGCGCTGTAGCCAGAAACACGGAATACCAGCCCATGTCAATCCGCCCAAAAGCCGTCAAAGTCCCGGGATTAACCGAGAGAATGTAAGCCATTGCCATGAATGTGGTCAGACCGGCCATAATCTCTGTGCGTACTGTGGTGCCGTTTTCTTTCAACTTGAAAAAGCGATTCAAATTGTTCTCCCCCTAAGATCTATGTGAGTGTCTCGCGTGCAACAGAAAAGCCGGTATCTTGGTAGACACCGGCCCGAAAAAAGAGGATTCACCTGCCTGTCTTCAGCGCAAAGGCCAAAGATGTCCGGGAACTCGCTCTTCTTAATCGTAGCCAGGTCATTACGGTGACCTTGTAGAGACTTTCGGGCCGATTCCCGAAATTATACGAATATTTATGTTGCTCAACGCTTTATCATTTTAGGTGTACATCACATAAGTTGTCAATGGCAAATACGAACAATACGCGTTATATTTTTAATATTGTTCGTAAATCAAACATTTTCATGACAAAATCTGCAGGAATGGTTAATCTGGAACCTCACTCATAGGATACGGGCGGTATTTCTCTGGCTCACTGCAGGAGATGATGGAGCATCCGTCAAAAGTGCTGGTTTTGCCATCATAAAGACAAGTAAAGCGCCAAACATTGCTTACGGTTTGCTCCTTGGCATCAAAAAAGGATTCAAGGATATCCCATTGCAGAACCTTATTCCCTGAATCATGCCAGCCGCGAAACCACTCCTGACATTCGAGAATGCCGGAGTATTCTGCCCCATCGCATTCTTCTATTCTGACCTCCGCCTCCGTTCTCCATTCATTCGTTAATGTCTGCGTGCAATTGCATGCTATCATTTTACCACCTGACACGAAATTCATTTTCTTACATTAAACAAAAAAAAGCCGGAAACACCCTGTTAAAATGGTGTTCCGGCTCTGGATATACTCTTATTCAACTGATTGCTATTCCCATTCAATTGTTGCAGGCGGTTTCGAGGTAATATCATAAACGATGCGGTTCACGTTATCCACTTCGTTGACGATCCGCACGGAGATCTTCTCCAGCACATCCCACGGGATACGCGCCCAGTCGGCGGTCATACCGTCGATGGAAGTTACTGCACGGATGCCCACGGTGTAGGAATAAGTGCGCTCGTCTCCCATAACCCCGACACTCTTCATGTTAGGAAGTGCAGTGAAATACTGCCAAATCTCCTGATCCAAACCGGCCTTGATGATTTCCTCGCGCAGGATGTAATCGGAGTCGCGGACAATCGTCAGCTTCTCTTCGGTCACTTCGCCCAATACGCGGATAGCAAGTCCAGGACCCGGGAATGGCTGTCGCCAGACGATGGCACGCGGCATGCCCAGCTCTTCTCCCAGTTTGCGGACCTCATCCTTGAACAGCGTGTTCAAAGGCTCGATCAGGCTGAACTTCATGTCTTCCGGCAATCCGCCGACATTGTGATGCGATTTGATAGTCTGTGCTGTTGCTGTTCCGCTCTCCACAATATCCGTGTACAGTGTACCTTGGGCGAGGAATGCGAAGTCACCCAGCTTGGCCGATTCTTCGTCAAAGCAATAGATAAACTCGTTGCCGATGATTTTACGTTTTTGTTCGGGATCAGATACACCGGCCAGCTTGCCCAGGAATCGCTCGCGGGCATCGATCTTCACGACATGAATATCGAACTTGCCGACGAATGTCTCCATTACACTCTCTGCTTCGCCTTTGCGCAGCAGGCCGTGGTCAATAAACATACAGGTCAATTGATCGCCGATGGCCCGGTGAATCAGCATGGCCACAACGGAGGAATCCACACCGCCGCTGAGTGCGCAAAGCACCTTCTTGTCCCCGACTTTAGCACGGATATCCTTAATGGCATCGTCAATGAACGATTCCATCGTCCATTTGCCCTCACAGCCGCAGATCTCGTACAGGAAGTTCGAAATCATCTCATTGCCGCTTACGGAATGGCGAACCTCCGGATGGAACTGAACAGCGAAGAATTTTCGGGCAGCATGGCTCATTGCGGCAATCGGCGCACTTTCCGTACCGGCATCCAGATTAAATCCGGACGGAAGCTCCACTACATGGTCGCCGTGGCTCATCCATACCATCTGTTTGCTCTCAAGCCCTGCTGCAAGCACAGCTCCCGCTTCGAAATCGACATCAGCTTTGCCGTATTCGCGTTTGGCTGCACGTTCCACCTTGCCGCCGAGCTGGTGAGCCATGAGCTGCATGCCGTAGCAGATGCCGAAAATTGGCAGTCCCAAATCATAAATAGCCGGATCCAGATGTGGTGCGTCCTCAGCATACACACTGCTTGGTCCTCCGGAGAATACGATCCCCTTCGGCGAAAGTGCTTTGATCTTCTCAATTGGCGTATTGTACGGCAGAAGCTCGCTGTATACCCCCAGGTCCCGAATTCTGCGCGCGATAAGTTGATTATACTGTCCCCCGAAATCGAGAACGACGATCATTTCATTTGGCTTGTTCATTACGTGCCTCCCTTGATTATTGGATTCATTATACTCATGGATAAATCTCATCGTCAAGGAAAGGAGGACACGTATCTCTTACGCTTTTGGCGCAGTTCATCCGGCCGCTTGAACGATCTGAGGATAGCGGAAAAGACTTATGGCATCTTTTGGTCAAGGTATCCGCTTCCATGCGGCCCGTAAGGATTTATTGCCCAGCCGGTGCCTGCCAGAAAGCCTCAGGTCAGGCGAAAAATGATGAGCAGGCAGCGGCTGATAAAGCCTGCGGCCTCCGCAGCGGCTGCATCCGGCGGTGGCGGCGCCGGGCCGGGACGCGGCGTGGCACGCTGAGCCTGTGCCGTACCGCTGTACGCCAGGGTTTCCCACTGGCGGACGAACCCCCGGACGGCGGCGCGCAGCCCCGCGTCCTCTATATTCAGGGAGGCAGCGTACTCCCTGGCCGTCACACCGGGCAGCGGCGGGCCGTACCGCGCCGCCAGCCCGTGCCAGGCCAGAGCGGCGGCGCGCAGCTGCCGCTCGCGGCTCACGCTGCCGGCGCGGCGCGCCGCCGGCAGCAGAGCCAGGCTGCGCCGCCAGCGCCAGGCGGCGGCGAGCACAATCGCCGCCACAGCAGCGGGCGGCGCGGGGTTCCCGCCTGCCAGCGGCAGGGCGGGCAGGATGTCCGCGCCGGCAGCTGCGGACGCGGGGGTTCCCTGCGGCGCAGATGCAGCCGCAGCGGGGGCCGCCGCCGGACCTGCTGCGGCGAGGGCAGCGCCGGGGGTGGGATCAAACGGGATCCAGCCGGCGCCGGGGAAATAGACCTCCACCCAGGCATGGGCATCGCCTTGGGTAACGGCATAACGCTGCGGCGAGGAATCGGCCTCCGGTGTCCCCGGTCCATAGCCCTGGACATAACGGGCCGGAATGCCGCTGCTCCGCAGCAGCACCGTCATCGCCGTGGCGAAATGCACGCAGTAGCCCTGCTTCGTCGTGAAGATGAAATCATCGGCGAAGTCGGCGCCGGCCGGCGGAATCCTAGTCTGCAGGCTGTAAGAGTAGCCGCTCTGCAAATAATTGCGTACAGCAGCAACGGCATCATAGCGGCTTACGGCAGAAGCTGTGAGCCGCTGTGCCAATGCGGCGACCCGCTCCGGCATTGCCGCGGGAAGCTGCAAATAACTATCGGCAATGGACTCTGGATCCTCGCTGCCCAGAACGCGCAGCACAGCCGGATCACTCTCCGGCAACAGAGAGCTCACTGTATACCCGGCAATCTTCGCAGAGCTTGCCGTCTCGGGCAGGCGGAAGCTATTCTTCTCCCGGTTCGCCAGCACATAGCCTAGCCGGCTGCCGTCCGCCAGCCTCACCTGTTCCACGTTCACCACGGTTCCGGCACTGAACAGCGGCAGGTTGCCGGAGGAAGGCACGGCAAACTGGATTTCCTGTACCAATGTCTGATCTTCGTTATTAGCGAATACCGGCAAGTCCCCGGCAGGCAAGCTCGTTAAACTAAGCGGGATGTATGCCGTCCCTTCCCTGATCCAGCGGCGGCCATCATAATAAGCTGAGCTTTCTCCTCTCCAGTAAGCCGTGCGGCTGGATGTGACCGTAAATACGGCTTTTGTACTGGGGGATAGCGCTGCCCCAAGCTCACCTTTGCCCGAACCGTAACCTGTAGTTCCTGCCTCAAGCCGGATTTCCTCCTCCGTCTGCCGCTGAACTTGTCCAGTCGCCCATTCCTGTAATTGGTTAAATACCGGCTTCAGGGTAATAGGTACAGCCGGCTGCGTTCCATACAGCTGGCCGCCTATCCAGGATGCTGCCGTCAGCAGCATTGCTCCTGCGAGAGCAGAACCTCCCCAGCGGACATAGGGAAGACTAACCCGGCCGGTTCGCTCCTTCAGGCGCAGCAGCCCGCTCATGCCCTGCATCCACAGAATCAGTCCCGCAGAGACCAGCACTTCGCCGGTTGTCTTTACCCCAAATCCTATATCCAGCATCAGAAGATAACATACAGTCACAGCTGCGAACAGAGCCGTGCTTCCTCTGTACAGCGCAAGCTGCTGCACGGAAGAAACCAGCAAACCCCAGCCCAATATCAGAATCAACAGCCGGCTGTGTTCACTTAGCTGCGAAACCTGTCCCGTGAACAACAGGACCGCGTCCTCCGGAATTCCTGCAACATAAGGGCCAAATTGCGCTATTCCTTCACTGCTGGCGCAGGTGTATAGCCAAGTCAGAGCAATCAGAATAGACCGGATACTGAGCTGCAGCAATCCCGGGAGCCTAAAGCAGCCCCATAGCAGCAGTGCCGCAGCAGAGAGCATCAGAATTTCGAGCAACTCCGCAGTAGAGGGCAAAGTTGTGGATCTGTGCAGCGGAAGCAGCCATGCCATAAACAAACCCATAATGGCCAAAGAGAACAGCAAACGATAATGCAGGGGGATGTCCTCCCTGTTATCGGTATAACTGTTCTCAGCTTGTCCATCCACCGCCTGCGGTTTAACCGTCACTGCCGGTTTGCCGAACGGCCCTTCGTCCTTCCAGGTGCTGGAAGAATCAGCCGATATTCCGGCAGTCCCCCGATATCTACCGTTCTGTCCGTTTCCCCGGAGATTCATGGAATTCCGCCCCCTTGTACCCGTATGACAGAGAGGAATTCTCCAGACAGTAGATTCGCGCTCCAAGCCGCTCCAGACTGCCCCTTACCGTCCCGGTATTACGCTGTGTGCCATTCCCCGGCCATTCTTTCATCTCCGTTGAATGCTGCTGATTTACCGGAGCAGGCTGGTCCCACACATAATAAATCTCCACCTGCACGCCCTGTACCAAGAACCGGGCAAGCGTCCGCGCGGATTCCTCCTCCAGCTTTCCTGTGATCACCGTTACCGTCATCCCCGGAATCCAGCTCCGTGAAGCATCTTCCAGCAGGCCGCTCAGGCTTCGGGTACCGTCGGGAGCAATTTCCGTTAGCATATCCTGAACTCTGGCAGGGATTTTGCCGAGTCCCTCATGTCTGGCTATACCTTCCGGCCATCCGCCGCTGAACAGCTGCACATATGTGCCGGAGCGCTCCGCTGCAAGCATCAGGCCCATTGCTGCAGATACGGCTTTTTCGAATGCCGGAGTTGTTGTGCCACGCAGCCCGCGCGGAGTGAGTGCTCCGTAGGGAATCTCATAATTTTCCGGGCTGTTGGCAAGAACGATACAAGCCATCCTGCCCTGTTCACGCACCGGTACCCTGCTCTGCAGCGTTCCCTTGCGGGCGCTGTTCTTCCAGTCAATCCGGCTAAGCGGATCACCCGGGGCATACTCACGGAGATCTGCCGCTTCACTGCCGCTGTCTCTTCCCCTGCCCATGAGCATCATATCTCCGGCCAGCAGGCCGCTCCCCGGTACAGTTGCCCCTACATAGAGCGGTCTGGGAAGCACTTTGAAGCTGTCCTTGAACTCCGGCTTGGTTCCGCCTGTGAACAGCCCCGGCAGATCTCCCCAGCTTATGCTGCAGCTCTGAAGCCGATGAGTTCCCCGGGGGACTTCCTGCAGCTCATAAGAATAAGTGAATTTGCGCCGGAACCCGGGAAACAGTAATTCCTGATGCCGCCGTCCGCCCCAGTAATCGGCAATGATCATCCACGGGAGTGGAATCCGTGAAGAGAAGCTAAGCTGTACTTCTACTGTCAACGTATCTCCGGCTGCCGGACGCAAAGGGGATATACGGCGGACAATCTGCACTTTCCGTGGACCGCAGAGCTGCAGCAGGAGTCCGCCGAACATAAGAATTCCGGCTGCCGACAAGAGGAACAGCAGAGACGCACCTCCGCGCCATGCATATAAAGCACCGATGACTGCCGTTATAGCCAGCATCCGCAGCCATTCACCTAAAACGCTGCGGTTTCGCGGGACAGGCCGGAGCATGTCTCCCGGAGAATCAGACTTCTGCTGCTGCATATTTTTTTCTTGCTCTATTAATGATGAAGAGGACAAGGTGACACCCTTCCTTCGGCGATAGACTAGCTCCGCCCTGCTGCCGCGATCAACGTGGAAGTACTTTCGGGAGCCTATTACTGTCTATTCTTCCCACGAAAAAGAGTGCCCAAACCCTTGGAGTTACTTTGGTCCCGTACTTGGACGGCATGCCGAAGGGCTGCTTAAGTTGTTCTAACTCTGCGCTCCTCTGCCGTCGCGCGGGCCTCCTGCGGCAAATGCCCCGCTGTTGTGAGCAATTCCCGCAGGGATATCCAGAGAGAGGAACCAATCATTTGCACCTCTGCCCCGCTTGTTTCCAAACTTCCGTCAGGCAAAGCAAGTTTTAGCTGCTTCTGTAATGCATCCACTGTCAGGTTCCGCCCGTTCCAGGCAATCAGTCCGCTGCGGCTGGCGCTATCCCAGCTAACCCGTCCGCCCAGCCGTTCAATGACCGCGCGCAAGGGAACCATGTATTGCCCTTGGCTGATTCTGTATTCTCCCGGGTCCAGTTTGGTCTCCAGCCTGCCCACCTCCAGGACCAGCGGCTTGCCGGAGGCAAATAATCCGGCATTCGGCACAATGTTAGAATGAATCCAGTCCTGTGAAGGTTTCGAGCGGTTGGCGCCTGCCATAGTTGCAGATACTCTGAAGTGTACAGGCTGCTGACTTGCGTCCAGCTGACCAAAGTTATACCCGGCAGCCTTATAACGCTCAATAATCTTGGGCAGTGCTTTGGCACTCTCTTCATGTCCCGCACCGTCATGCAGCAGCAGGATGACTTGGGAGGAAGACATGTCCGCCACCGATCCCTGCAGGATTTCCGACGCCGGCACACCCCTGCGTCTGGAATCTCCGCTGTCCACTGTCCAGTCCATTACCGAGTAGCCCGCTTGCTTCAGCAGGTCGAAATAGGTTGCATCAAAATGTCCGAAGGTGCCTCCCGGCGCACGGACAAGCTGTGGACGGACCCCGGTAATCTCTCTGACAATCTCTTCAGTTTTCTTGATTTGCGTCCAAAATTCTGTGAATCCGCTATATAAATCATGATAATTATGATTATAGGTATGATTGCCAATGACATGCCCCTGCTCCCAAATCGCATTAATCAGCTCGGGGCTGCTCCGGGCCCGCTCTCCCAGCACGAAGAAGGTTGCCTTCACCTCCTGCTGGCGCAGTATTTCCAGCACCTTTGCAGTGACTTTGCTGGGCCCGTCGTCAAACGTAAGATATACTGTCTTCTGTGTTTTCTTTGGGGCAGCGGCCACCACAGCTGCTGCGGGTGCAGCCTTGGATTTGACTAACGCTGATATAGCTGCCGAATCTTCTGGATTCTGGAGATTTTGGGTCGATGTTATTGCCGTGGAGACAACCGGGGCTGGTGAGGCAGAGCCTCCTGAATTCACAGCCGGGGCAGGCAAATCTTGCGTCTGGGCAGCCGGCAGATTATTCTTAGAGAGTGCAGGCTCAATTTTACCAGCCTGTAGAGGATACATTTTCGGCGATGCCGAAGACTGTCCAGTTTCCCAATCAGGCTTTACCAATAATATAATTGCCATAGCAAGCAGCCCGCGGATAAGGATCCGGCGGATCTGGGTACTTTTGCTATCTTTCATCTTCTCTACCTCCAGCATTCTATTCACTTCCAGAACCATTTGGTAGATTGTATGAAGACAAGCTTCAAAATAGAATTAGGCATGCGGCCCTTGGAGAGTGACAATATTATGGAAATGTTGAGATGGATACAGGAATTGTTCGCCAGTTACGGATACAGTGTGCTCTTCTTCGGATTGCTGCTGGAATTTATTGCGCTGCCCTTTCCCGGGGAAACAACAATGGCTTTTGCAGGCTTTCTTTCCTATACCGGCAAGCTTGATTTCATGACACTGGTAGTACTGGCTTTTGCAGGTACAACAAGCGGGATGACCATTACTTATTTCGTCGGGCTCAAGGCAGGGATGCCGTTTATCCAGCGCTACGGCAAATGGTTTCTCTTTTCACCGGCCAAGCTGGAGAAAACGCAGCGCTGGTTCGAGCGTTACGGCAGTTTTCTGATCTCGATCGGTTATTTTATTCCCGGCGTCCGGCATTTCACCGGCTATTTCGCCGGTATTATCGCTTTGCCTTTCCGCAAGTTTGCCCTGTATGCTTATGGAGGAGCGCTGCTCTGGGTACTGGCTTTTCTGGGCATAGGCAAATTATTCGGGCCGCAGTGGATGGGCATCTTCCACCTGTTTGAGCTGTATGCCCTATGGATTGTCTCCGGTATCCTGGCTATCGCAGCCCTGATCCTTCTTTACCGCTACCGCCGGGGCATTTCCGCCCGCCTGCTGCGGCGCAAGGTCAAAGGTTAAATCTTAAGCATAATGCAAAAAATATAGAGAGTTTCCGGGGACGCCACGCAACCTGAAACATTAAAAAAGCAGCCGTTTGACGCATCATTCGAAGAACCCTTCGAAGAGCATCGACAGCTGCTTTTCTTATGCAACTCGAGATGAATTTACTGACTTTAAATACGGGACAGACTCTTTCGTTTGCTGCGAACCAGGTAATATCCTCCCAGCAGCAGCGCAATTCCGGCAAAGCCGGCACCTCCGGCAAACCCTAATTGCCGGGGTTTCACGTAGTCAAGCAGCCAGCCTGCGCTTAGCATTGATATCCCAATCAGTGAACCGCCCGCCGCCGACAGCATTCCGAAAATAACCGGCTGCATGGAAGACGGCGTCTCTCTCATCACCAGCGTGTCCAGACAGGCATTGCCAATTCCACCCGATAAAGACAGCAGAATATACAGGAGAAATGCGGCCGCAAAATGGCTGCTGGCACTGATCCCCATCAGCAGCAAACCTTCCGCCAGCAATCCTGCCAGCGCCACCGCGAGCAGCCTCTTCTTCACCA
Source organism: Paenibacillus sp. FSL L8-0340 (assembly GCF_038593145.1). Taxonomy (NCBI): domain Bacteria; kingdom Bacillati; phylum Bacillota; class Bacilli; order Caryophanales; family Paenibacillaceae; genus Paenibacillus; species Paenibacillus sp. FSL L8-0340. The sequence continues at coordinate 676,040 of NZ_CP151967.1, read as the reverse complement.
GGCGGCCGGCAAAAAAACTGAGGCTTAGCCCGATGCCAAGTGCCGCATAAAACGCTCCGACTCCGACATCGCCGGCATGAAACACCTGCACGGCATACACACTGATCAGCACATTGTCCCAGCCGTTGATAACCGGCACCAGCAGCTCATAACCAATAATAACCTGCAGCACGAGACTTCCCCCTGCCACGTATTTAAGCGTCCGCAAGCGCCCTTTATCGCCTTGCTTTAGTTCGCTCTGTTCTGCAGAAGAATCATGTTTTGTTCCCGCTTCAGCTTTCCCGGCATTATGCGGAAACTGCAAACCCCATAGCAATAAAGCTGCAACCAGAAAAGATGCGGCGTTCATGACGAATGCCGTCTCCGGCCCGAACCAAAGGGACACCAGCCCTCCCGTAAAGGCCCCTAGAATGAGCACAGAGCCATTCATCAGCTGTTCCAGGCCATTAATGCGGAGCAATGAACCCGGAGCAGCCAGGAGCGGGATAGAAGACTTGCGGACCGGACTGTAAACCGCCTCTCCCGCTGCCAGTATAAAACTGCCTGCATACAGCAGCCACAGCCGGTCCTCCCCATTGATCCAAAGAAAGGATAAGGCTACAGGCACTCGCATAATATCAACGGCTATCATAATCGTTTTGCGCGGCAGCCTGCCAGCCAGCATCCCGCCGAGCGGAGCCATAAAAAGATAGGGCAGCACCCTTACACCAAGCGATATGCCTACCGCCATTCCCGATCCGGTCAGTTGAAGCACCAGCGCCAGCATGGCCACACTGCTGAACCGGTCGCCTATTCCATTGATTAATCCGGCTGCGAACAGCCTGGAATACCCCTGCCCGCCCAGAACAGATAATCCATTTCCGGTTTGTGTCATTTCATGAGCCCTCACAATCGAAATTAAATATATATCTAATTAGATAGTAATCGAATATTATATTTATGACAATGTATTATTTTCTTTCTTTGACCAAGATTATAGAATGAGGGTTGACTGAACTCTCCGGGAAAGAAGGGACTCATCTTTTGAAAATAGATCGTTTGCTCTCCATAGTCATCCTGTTGATGAACCGCCCGCTCATTCAGGCCAAGGAGCTGGCCGACATGTTCGAGGTCTCCGTCCGCACCATCTACCGCGATATCGACAGCATTAACAGTGCTGGCATACCTGTCGTAACCTATCAGGGTGCAAACGGCGGGATTGGCCTCATGGAGGGATACCGCCTGGACCGCAATCTGCTGACGGAGCGTGAGCTGGCCGATATTTTCACCGCTTTGCAAAGCGTCTCTTCCTATGTCGGAGGAGAACACACGCTGCTGATGGAAAAAATCAGCAGTGTAATCCCCCCTGCCCAATCCGCCGCCTTCCGGAGCAAAACAACCCAGTTGATCGTCGATTTCTCTCCTTGGGGATTGAATGGACCCCTGGAAGAGCGGCTAACCCTGCTCAAGGAAGCGCTGGAGGAAGGCGTCACTGTCGCCTTCGAATATGTGAACGCCGACGGCAGGATGAGCAAGCGCTCCGTGGAGCCTTACACGCTGGTGCTCAAAGGGCAAGCCTGGTATTTGTACGGCCTGTGTGCAAAGCAGGGGGAGTTCCGCCTGTTCAAGCTGCTGCGTATGAAAGCGCTGGTGAAGGAAGACCGGGTGTATGTCCGTCAAGATATCCCCTTGAAGGATTTCCCCTGGACTAAAGGATGGATGCGGCCCGCTGACTCACTGCCCGTGGTACTGCATTTCTCGGCGGCAGGCAAACATCTAGCCGAAGATTATTTTGATGCTACTGAACTTCAGCCGGACGGCAGCGGCGGGTACACCGTTAGGGTTCATTATCCGGAGGATAACTGGCTTTACAGCTTTTTGCTGGGATTCGGAACCTCGGTTGAGGTGCTGGAGCCGGAACATATCCGCCTCCGGATGGGCGAGCTCGCTGCAGGCATCGCAGCAAAATACAAATAATTTCCAAACGCTATGTAGATTGAACTTGAGAATATACATTTGGGAAAAGTGCGGAGGGGAATTTTGGAACTGTAGGAGCGATAGCGTCCGCCTGAAAGCTTTCCTACGGAAAGCTTTCAGGCGGACGCATGGGCAAGGTTTGGATTTCTACGGCGATTCGCAGTTAAATTCAGGAAATCCAAACCTAGCAGCGGCCGGAAGTCCAAACATTCTCTGTAGTCACTGCCAGTCCCAAAATAGAAGAATTATAAGTTCAATCTATATAGCAACTCTCCAACAAACCTGACTGAATGCTGTCTAGTTTGATGGTTTATACTGGACTGGAATGCGGGCGGAACTCGTCCCGCGAAATCTAAGGGAGTGTGTTGATATGAATATAGAAAAGACTTCGCCCCATCAACATGAGGCCGTATTCTGCCAGAGCTGCGGAATGCCAATGCCTGAAGCGGAGCTGCTGGGCAGTGAGCAGGATGGCACTAAGAATGAGGATTATTGTATCTACTGTTACGAAGCCGGAGAATTCAAGCAGCCTGAAATAACACTGCAGGGTATGACCGATCTCTGCACCGGATTCATGGTGGAGGAAGGCATGGATGAGGCTGCGGCGCACAAGCTGCTCGCCGAGACGCTTCCTTTACTGAAACGCTGGAAGACGGCAGCCGCGGTGCAGTAAGCGGGGTCTTCTCCATAACAAAAGGGACTAGCCATACACCCGCCGGTGCTGGATAGTCCCTTCTTTAGTACATCACAAGTTATGCCTGTTGAGATTTAACTGCTTGAGGTTGTAAAGACTCGGCTTCTTCCGTCTTCAGAAAGTCCGGCTGCGGTGAAGTCTTCTTGATGAACAAGGCCAGCACCAGAGCCACTACAGTCACCCAGGTTGCCACGGCGAATGCATGGGTAATCCCATTGATTGTCGCTTCCTGTGTAAGTTTGAGCATCGCCGCCTTATCGGTCTGTGAGACAGCGCCGCTGGTTACTGCTTCCGTAATATTGCTCTTCGTGCGGTTGGTCATCAGGCTGACAAACAGCGCCATCCCAAGTGCTCCCCCGACCGTACGCAGCGTGTTCGACATCGCTGTACCGTGCGAGCTGAGCCGCTGCGGCAGCTGGTTAAGTCCGGCTGTCACAATCGGCATCATCAGCATCGACATCCCGAACATCCGCGCCGTATACGTCAGGATCAGATGTGTATAGGTTGTGGAATCCGTAATTTGACTGAATTCCCATGTTGTAATGGTGGTAATCAGCAATCCGATAACCGCCAGCCATCTTGCACCAATCTTATCAAAGATAATTCCGGTGATCGGAGACATAATCCCCATCAGAATGGCACCCGGCAGCAGCATCAACCCGGATTCCATCGGTGTAAAGCCGCGGATGGTCTGAAGATAGATTGGCAGCAGGATCATACCTGCGTACATGGCCATGGTAATAATAATATTGATTACCGTTGTAAGTGAGTACATGTTATAACGGAAAATGCGGAATTCGAGCAGTGGTTTGTCGGCGGTAAGCTCGCGCCATACAAACAGGGCCAATGCCAGGGTTCCGAGGATCAGACAGGCAATAACAGTCGTGCTGCCCCAGCCGTCTGTTCCGGCATCACTGAAGCCGTACAGCAGTCCGCCGAACCCAAGGGTCGAGAACACGATGCCGGTCTTATCCAGCTTCGGAGAAGTCAGCTTCCCGACGTTCTGCATGGTCTTCATCCCAAGCAGTGTGGAGAAAATGGCCAGCGGCAGTACGATAAAGAACAGTACGCGCCAGGAATAGTTTTGCACAACCCAGCCCGAGAGGGTAGGTCCGATCGCCGGGGCAAAAATCATCGCTACCGCCATGAGTCCCATGGCTTTACCGCGTTCTTCAATCGGGAAGATACGCAGGAACACAATGTTCATCAGCGGCATCAGAATTCCAGCACCGACGGCCTGGATTACTCTGCCGACCATAATCATTTCAAATCCGGTTCCGATACCGCAGACAAGCGTACCTATAGAGAATAGTATCATTGCTGTAGTAAACAATTGGCGGGTGGTAAACTTCTCCACCAGATAAGCACTGATTGGAATGAGCACACCGTTCACAAGCATAAACCCTGTGGTCAGCCATTGTGCCGTATTGGCGACAATGTTAAGATCCTCCATCATTTTCGGAAGCGCCACATTCATCAGCGTTTGATTCAACAACGCGACGAAAGCGCCAATTAAGAGCGCTGCGATGATAGGCCCTTTGCGTATAGCCTTAGTTTCCGCAGCAGCGTTAGCAGTTATTGTACTCATGGCTACTTTTTATCTCTCCCTTGTACCAAAATTTTTACGATTTCACCATGAAGCCGCAGCAGTTCCTTGACATCCTCTGGAGGGATGCCGGACAGCGGCTGCAAATGCTTTCTCATGGACTGCTTGCTTCGTTCCCGGATTTCCTGACCTTTGTCCGTCACCGCAAGATTGAATATACGCCGGTCGCTCTGAGAGCGTTGTCTGGTGATCAGTCCTGCCTTTACCATACGGTCAACTACTCCGCTAGCAGCGCTGTTCCCTAAATGGAGCAGGTCGGCAAGCTCGGTAATTCCGATGTCCGGGTGCATGGCCAATTTGCGCAGCACCATCAGTTGGGTGGAGGTAATCTGCAGCTCCTCTGCGTCCTTCCACAAAAGCTGCTGGAAATTATGATTGATACAGCGGAAAGAGCTCAGAATATCATCAAGCTGCTGTTCTTTTTCCTCCAACACCATCACCCCGTTAGTTTGATAAATAAATACTTCGTATACGAACTATTTTACTATTTACCTATTTATCCGTCAATCAAATTACTGAAAATTTCTGAAAAACTCTTTCTTTGTTTCATTTAACTAACATGCTCTGCCGCCCCGGAATAGACACCCTTCCAGAGTGCCCAGCTTTGGGGATTTTAGATATAATTCAGATGGATGACAATACTCGAAAGCGGTGATTGTGCAATGAATCCTGAACAGCGAAAAATTTGGAGTGACGGACATAAAACTTTAACGGGACTCTTGAAGCGGCCGGAGGAGCATGAGAATGCGGTTGCTTTATTCCTGAGATTGCATGCCTCTCTTTACGCGTCAAACGGGGAACATCCGGAGCAGCCAACCTTTGAAGACGAACTTCTGAAAGATATCCGCGAGTCGACCCTGCGCAGCTATCCGGTACATACCCCCGGCAGTAAAAATTCTATAGTGTGGCATCTTTGGCACAGTGCGAGAATTGAAGATATCACAATGAATATTCTTGCCGCCGGCAGCGGGCAGATTCTTCACGAGGCGAATTTTACCGACAAATTACAGACAGTTTACATCCATTCAGGCAATGGCATGACCGATGAGGAAATTTCCGGTTTCAGCTCGTCGGTTCATATCGAGTCTTTATTGGAGTACAGGAGAGCGGTTGCCGGCAGAACGCGGAGCATCATATCTTCATTGAGTTCCGAGCAATTGAGGGCGAAGCTGAGTCCTGCCAGGATCAGAAGAATATCAGAAGAAGAGGCGGTAAAAGATACGGAGCAATGGCTGATTGACTACTGGGGAAATAAAAACATCGCCGGTCTGGTGCTGATGCCTGCCACAAGGCATAATTTCATCCACCTCAACAAGGCGATGCGCGTAAAGCTTAAACTTCAGAAATAAGATCATTCAAATGTTTCTTATAAATTAAAGCGGGCCCGGGAGAATTGCCCCGGACCCGCTGTTTAATGTGGATTGCACTTTATGGATTGTACTTTTCTTATATCCCGCTCCCTAAGCTCCCCACCACCACCGGCCGCTGTGGTCCTGAGATTTCAGCAGGCGTTGAACTACTGCCGCTTTCCAGACCGCAGGCGATCGACATCATCAGTTTGATCCGGTTGGCCTGGTTCACTACACTGACCCCGGCATCATAATCAATAGCTGCGATATTGGCCCCGGGATACAGCTCCTTCAGTCCTTTGATAGAGCCGCGTCCGGTAATATGGTTCGGCAGACAGGCAAACGGCTGGATGCAGACAATGTTATTCACACCGTTATCCAGCAAATCCATCATCTCCGCCGTCAGGAACCAGCCTTCGCCCATCTGATTGCCGACAGACACAAGCCGGCTGGCCTTCTCCGCGAGGCCGTAAATATTCTCGCGGCCTTTGGCCAGTCCCGCTTCCTCCAGCGCCACTTTAACCGGCTTGCGGTAGATTTCCAGGTACGAGATCAGCATGGGATTGATGTATCCCAGCTTCTTGCTTTTGCCGAATTGCTCCGCTTTGTAGATCGGATTGTACACGCAATAAAAGATAAAATCGAGGAAGTCCGGCATTACTGCTTCGCCGCCTTCGGCTTCGATCATCTCAATGATCCGGTTGTTGGCGTCGGGATGGAACTTAATCAGTATTTCGCCGACAATGCCCACCCGCGGCTTCACTGCCGGTGTGACCGCCAGGCGGCTGAACTCGGCGACGATCTCGCGGATCACCCGCTTATACTCCCGGAAGGAGAACGTCGACAAGCTGCTCTTGCAGCGCTCCATTCCTTTGCGGTAGAGGGCTTCCGTGCTTCCCGGAATCCGCTCATAGGGTCTGAAGCGGTGTAGCAGCCGCATCATCAGATCACCATAGCAGGCAGCGGCGATCAGCCGGTTCGCCAGCTTGAGGTGGATGCGGAAGCCCGGCTGATTCTCCATCCCTGAAGCATTGAGAGAGATGACCGGAATTTGCCCCAGGTCGGAATCCTTCAGCGCCTTGCGCAGCAGCGAGATATAGTTGGTAGCCCGGCAGCCCCCGCCTGTCTGCGACATGATGACCGCCGTCCGGTTAGGATCGTAGTCCCCGCTCTTCAGAGCCGAGAGGATTTGCCCGATGGTGACAATCGCCGGATAACATGCATCATTATTGACGAATCTGAGGCCTTCCTCGGTCTCCTGCGGACCGGTGGTTTCCAGTACCTTGAGACGGTACCCGGCGTCACGGAAGACGCGTTCGAACAATTCAAAGTGAACCGGCGACATCTGCGGCGCCAGAATGGTATAGGTCTCCTTCATTTCCTTCGTAAACGGAACGTTGGCCTGTGTCTTATAGAGGATCTGCGGCTGCACATCGCCCTTCTCACGCTCACGCATCGCTGCCTGCAGCGACCGCAGCCGGATACGCGCAGCGCCGAGATTGCTGATCTCATCAATCTTGATCAGGGTGTATACCTTGTTGTGGCGCTCCATAATCTCCTGCACGGCATCGCAAGTGATCGCGTCGATGCCGCAGCCAAAAGAGGTGAGCTGCACCAGCTCCAGATCATTTCTGCCGGCTGCAAGGCGGGCGGCACGGTACATCCGGGCGTGGTACGTCCATTGATTCACCACAGCCACATCGCCTTCGCTGCGGTCCAGATGGCAGACCGAATCCTCGGTCAGCACGGCGAGCCCCATTCCGGTAATCATATCGGCGATGCCGTGATTGATTTCCGGATCGGCATGGTAGGGATGGCCGCAGAGCAGAATCCCCTTTGTCCCGGTGGAGGTCAGAAACGCCAGCGTTTCTTCGCCCTTCGTACGCAGATCATTTTTGGCTTGCTCAGCTTCGGCAATTCCAGCCTGTACCGCTGATGCTATCTCTTCTCTCGGAATATCCATAAAGGTCTTGATCAGGCTCTTGGTCAGGGCCGAAATATCGTCGAAGGTCAGAAACGGGCTGACGAGCGGAACCCCACTTTCCTTGAGACCATCCATATTATTGCGGATAACCTCAGGATAAGAAGCAACCACCGGGCAGTTGAAGTGATTCTGTGCCGCATCGTCCTCCTTCTTCTCATACACAACCGCCGGATAAAAGATAAAATCGACGCCTTTGCCGATCAGGCTCTGCACATGTCCATGGGCCATCTTCGCGGGATAGCAGATCGATTCCGAAGGAATCGTATCCATTCCGCTCTCATACAGCTTCTTGCTGGACTTCGGCGACAACACTGTCCGGTAGCGCAGTGTTGTAAAAAAGGTGTGCCAGAACGGATAATTCTCGAACATATTCATGGTCCGCGGAATGCCGACGGTGCCCCGCTCTGCCTGTTCTTCCGGCAGCCCTTCATAGTCAAAGAACCGTTCATATTTATACTGCATCAGGTTCGGCAGGTTGTTCTTCTCTTTCTTGCCTCCCGCACCGCGTTCGCAGCGGTTGCCTGTAACGTGAAAGCTCTTATCGGGGAAACGGCTGATGGTCAGTGCGCAATTGTTGGCGCAGCGGCTGCAGCGGCCCGGCGATACCTGATATTGGAAGGTTTCCAGCTCTTCCGGGCCAAGAATCGTGCTGAAGCCGTCCAAGCCGGCATGTTCTCTGGCAATAATCGCACAGCCGTAGGCTCCCATAACACCGGCAATATCAGGTCTGACCACAGTCCGGCCAGTCAGCAGCTCAAAGGCCCGCAGTACGGCTTCGTTATAAAAGGTGCCACCCTGCACAATGATATTGCGCCCGAGGTCCTCGGGGTTGCGGATTTTGATAACCTTTTGCAGGGCGTTCTTGATTACGGAATAGGCGAGTCCTGCGGACAGATCAGCCAGGGAAGCCCCTTCCTTCTGCACCTGCTTCACCTTGGAATTCATAAATACGGTACAGCGCGAGCCCAGATTCACCGGTTTGCTAGACTCCAGCGCGGACTTGGCAAATTCCTCGATACCGAGCTCCAGCGCGGAGGCGAAGCTCTCAAGAAAAGAGCCGCAGCCCGCCGAGCAGGCCTCATTCAGCATCAGGCTGTCAATTGCCCCTCCGCGGATCTTGATGCATTTCATATCCTGTCCGCCGATATCCAGAATAAAGTCCACCTCAGGCATGAACTTGGACGCAGCCTTATAGTGGGCCACTGTCTCCACTTCACCGCCGTCGGTACGAAGCCCGGCCTTAACCAATCCTTCGCCATAACCGGTCGCATAGGAGCCGGCAATATAGCAGCCTTCCGGCAGAATCCGGTAAATCTCCTTCAGTGCATCGGTGACGGACTGCAGCGGATTGCCTTTGTTGCTTCCGTAAAAGGTATAGAGAATTTCATCGGCGGCGCCGGTAATAACAAGCTTTGTTGTCGTCGAACCGGCATCAATGCCGAGATAGCAAGGTCCGCGGTATGAAGCCAGCTCAGCGCGGGCAACCGAGGCCCTGCCATGGCGGAGCCGGAACTCGGCTAAATCCTGCGCCGTCTCAAACAGAGGCGCCAGTTCAGCATCCTCTGCACGGTCCGCCTTGAAGTCCACCGCTTCAATCCGTTCCAGCCAGCCGGATAGCGGCAGCACGAGCTGATCGCTCTGTGACAGCGCCGAACCAATCGCCACAAAATATTGCGAGCGTTCCGGGAAGAGCACCTCCCCTTCCCTCAGCCCCAGCGTCTCCGCGAAACGCTCCCGCAAGGCGGGCAGAAACGTCAGCGGTCCGCCCAGGAAAGCCACCCGCCCGCGAATCGGACGGCCGCAGGCGAGGCCGCTGATCGTCTGGTTCACGATACTCTGGAAGATCGAAGCCGCGACATCCTCACGCCGCGCCCCTTCGTTCAGCAGCGGCTGTACATCGCTCTTGGCGAATACGCCGCAGCGCGAGGCGATCGGGTAGATCCGCTCATGCTTCTCTGCCAGCGTATTCAGTCCGGCAGGGTCAGTCTGCAGCAGCGAAGCCATCTGGTCGATGAACGCTCCGGTGCCGCCGGCGCAGGCGGTATTCATGCGCTGTTCGATGCCGCCGCTTAAATAAATAATCTTGGCGTCCTCCCCGCCAAGCTCAATCGCCGTATCGCATCCTGGAATCAGCTCGCTGATCGCTTTGGTGCAGGCGATGACCTCCTGGACAAAGGGTACTCCGCCAAGCTTTGATAAGGACAACCCCGAGGAACCGCTTACAGTCAATGCTGCCTCTCTATCCGGGAACCTGTGCTGTACGTCTGACAGGAGGGATAGAGCCGCTTTTTTTATATCGCTATAATGTCTCACGTAATCCTGATAAATAATTGTACTTCGTTCCATAACAACCAATTTGGCCGTAGTTGATCCGACGTCCAGCCCAATACGCAGTATCATCATGCCATCACCATGCCTTGCTCCAAATTTGAAGTAATATGAGGCAACTATATCATGAGAGCGCATTAGGAAGGCTGTTAAAAATGTAACAGACATTTACAATTCACTACTAGCATACTTAATTATTTCGTGATTTCACTCAATGCTGTCTCCACATGACCTTTAACACGAATTTTTCTCCACGCCGCCGCAAGCTTGCCTTGCTCATCTATAAGAAAGGTGGAGCGCACGATGCCCATAAACTCCTTGCCGTACAGCTTTTTGAGCTGCCACACCCCGAATATCTCGCTTACACTATGCTCCTCGTCGGACAAGAGCGGAAAAGGCAGGCTGTTCTTCAGGGCAAACTTAGCGTGCGAGGCCAGATTGTCGGCACTGATTCCGAGTACCACGGCACCCTGCGCAGCAATCCGGTCGTGGGCGTCACGGAAATCGCAAGCCTCCTGTGTGCAGGCGGGTGTCATATTCTTCGGGTAAAAATAAAGCAGCACCTTGCGGCCGCGATATTGGCTTAAGCTGATGTTCCGGCCCGTGGAGGCGGGAAGGCTGAAGTCAGGGACTTCATCACCGATTTCGATTTCCTTCATTTATGCTTCACTCCTAAAGTTATTGGGGGAATAATCCGAAATTGCTTGTATTCCTAAAAGAAATTATAATGTAGAGAATGCAAATGTGAAAGGAAGAACGAAATGCCTCCAAGAAAGAAACGGCACGTAAAAGCCGGCAAATCGAAGAAGAAACCGCTGCTCTGGACTCTGGCAATTATACTTCTCCTAGTGATCGGCGGAATTGTCTACTATTTCTCCTCTGTCTACAACCAGCTCGACAATATGCACAAGACGGGTGATAAATCGCCGTTCGCGTCTGTTCCCTCCCCTTCGGCGGATATAGCTGAGCCTCCTAAATGGGAAGGCACGGAGCCTGTAAATATCCTGCTTATGGGCGTGGATGCCCGTGGTGTGAAGAAAGGGGAAGTCCCGCGCTCGGATACGATGCTGGTTGCCTCCCTTGATCCGGTGCGAAAGAAGTTCTATGTCTTCTCCATTCTCCGGGATACCTATGTATCTATACCAGAACATGGCAAAGACCGTATTAATTCGGCAATTACACACGGACCCAATACGGCGATGCAGACAGTAAGCGACTTGCTGGGCATCCCGATTCAATATTATGTCTATACCGATTTCCAGGGCTTCATCAAACTGGTGGATGCCGTCGGCGGGGTGGATTACGAAGTTGAAAAAGACATGGTCTATAAGACAAAAGCTGACGGGCCGGAATTCGACATTGATCTGAAGAAAGGCTTTCAGCATCTTGACGGCAACATGGCGCTGCAATATGTGCGTTTCCGTCATGATAAGACATCCGACTTCACCCGGACGGAACGGCAGCGGGGTTTCCTCAAAGCTGTTGCGGACAAGGTGATCAGCACCACTTCCATTCTTAAACTGCCTAACATATTGTCTGAGGTGATCCCATACATCGATACCAACATGGAAATCAGCGATATGTGGAAGCTTGCCACCGTCGGTTATGACGGCTCGATGGGCGGCAGTGAGCAAATACCGCCGATGAACTTGCTGACTGAAGAGACAACAAGCGGAGGCTCCTCCGTTATTGGCATCAGCAGTGAAGATAAACTGAAGCAATTCGTGCAGGATACCATTACTGCACCTGAGCCGACGCCATCGACTGAGGCTTCCCCGGACAGCAGTCCGTCCGCTAGCGCAGAGAACAATTAAATCAACAACCCATGCTTGGCCTCAGGACGGGCGAACAGCGGCATCCGCCGCCAGTTCGCCCGTTCCCTTGCCCCAAGACATATGAAAGGATGATTATTCATGAACCGTACCACATCAGAACAGTTGTATCAGGAAGCCCTTCAGCATATCGTCGGAGGCGTCAATAGCCCCTCCCGGTCCTTCAAGGCTGTTGGCGGCGGCGCGCCGGTATTTATGAAACGCGCGGGTGGCTCACGCTTCTGGGACGAGGACGGCAACGAGTACATCGATTACCTCGCAGCCTACGGGCCGATTATTACCGGCCATGCCCATCCACATATCACAGCGGCGATTACGGAAGCCGCACAGAATGGCATCCTGTATGGCACACCCACCCAGCTTGAGATCAAGCTGGCCAAAATGCTCAAGGAAGCAATCCCTTCGATGGATAAAGTGCGGTTCGTCAACTCCGGCACGGAGGCCGTAATGACCACAATCCGGGTGGCCCGCGCTTATACCAAGCGCAGCAAGATCGTGAAATTCGCCGGCTGCTACCATGGCCACTCCGACCTAGTGCTGGTCGCTGCCGGCTCCGGCCCTTCCACACTGGGCATTCCTGACAGCGCCGGAGTTCCCGGCAGCATCGCCCAGGAAGTCATCACCGTTCCGTTCAACGATCTTGGCGGACTGCGCGAGGCGCTGGAGAAATGGGGTGCTGACGTAGCCGCTGTTATGGTGGAACCGATCGTCGGCAACTTCGGTATGGTTATGCCGGAGCCAGGTTTCCTGGAGGGGCTGTGCAAGCTGGCCCATGATAACGGATCGCTTGTCATTTATGACGAGGTCATCACCGCTTTCCGTTTCCATTACGGTTCTACTCAAACTTATGCAGGCCTTGATAATCACGAAGACATTACACCTGACCTGACCGCGCTCGGCAAAATCATCGGCGGCGGTCTTCCGATCGGCGCTTACGGCGGCCGCAAGCATGTGATGGAGCAGGTTGCGCCGCTCGGTCCGGCATACCAGGCCGGAACTATGGCCGGCAACCCTGCCTCCATCTCAGCAGGTATCGCCTGTCTTGAGGTGCTGCAGGGTGAAGGGGTGTATGAGGAAATGGAACGGCTCGCCATCCGGCTGACAGAGGGACTGCAGCAATCGGCAGACCGTCACGGCATTCCGCTGACGATCAACCGGATCCGCGGGGCGTTCTCCACCCATTTCTGCGCTCATCCGATCACCAATTATGAGGAAGCCCAAGATACAGACGGCGAAATGTTCGCCAGCTTCTTCCGCCATATGCTGAACCGCGGGATCAACCTTGCCCCGTCCAAATATGAGGCCTGGTTCTTGACCACAGCGCATACGGATGCCGATATTGACGCAACACTGGAAGCTGCAGAAGCTTCCTTCCAGGCAATGTCGGCAGAGAAATAATCTTTAACACCTGCCCGGCTGCAACACTGATTACTTAAGCTTACTAGACCTGCTTCCATTAACAAATTCAAACCCACTGCGGCAAGCCGCAGTGGGTCATTTGCATTGCCGGATTCAGGTGTGAGAATCAAGCCAGCTGATCAATAGAAATCAATCTGCTTGTCCAGTTTGACCTCTTCGAACGCGGGACGCTGGAATCTGCTGCTTCCGGGCACCAGAGAAAACTGTGTGGTGCTGAGATCGTCCGGAAGCGGCGGAGAGATCATGAACTGCATGTGAACATGCGCTCCGCCGCCGTTTGCACCGTGATTTTCTACTTCATAGCTTGTCTCACTTAGAACAGCAAGCTTAAGCATGGGATTAATATGGACACGCTCCACCGTTTCTTTCAAGCACTTGATTTCCAGGGTGACGATGCTTAACTTCTCATACTGCATGGAGTGGGTCAGCATATATTCAAAATCGCCATCCAGCGTAGTCTTCATTATTGCCAGCACCCCCAGCAGCGGCCCGGGCTCATCCCAGAAATGCCGTCTGGGCCGGGCTTCGTTCAGATTGCTTAGAATCAGCGATATTTCCGAAACCTCAAGACCAGACTCCACCGCCAGCTGATTCATGGCTTCCTCTTCCGGAAAAAGCCCCCTCCCTCCGGAGAGCGCCTTGCGCTGCTGCACCAGTCTTAAGATCTGTTCATCAATTACTCTGGCCTCATCATTATAATCATTCGGTATTCCCCGTAGTGGCATCCTGCTCCAGCCCATTTCTTTCCCCTCCCGGATTCAGTGTAATCTGTTAACATCCTATCTACGATTGTTCTATTGTATCATTTTTTCCATTTATAAGAAATTCAGATACACAGCACAAAAAGCTGTCATCCCTAAGGACAACAGCTTTCTGCCATCAACAACTCTCTTCAGTTTGCTTTCTGATCATATAGGCTGCGGATTTCTACATCCTGCGGAAGCTTGAACGGATTCTCCTGGTTGATCCGGTCATAGAACATAATCCCGTCCAGGTGGTCCATTTCATGCTGAATCACAATGGCCTGGTAACCCTTGAACTTCAGGACGACTTCCTTGCCGCTCAGATCATAGCCCTTTACTTTTACCGTCTCATATCTCGGAACAAAACCATGAACCGGGCGGTCCACAGACAGGCAGCCCTCGCTCTCCGGCAAATACACCATCGCCAGCGAATGGCTGATGATCTTGGGATTCACCCAGGTATGCTCCACAATCTTGCCCTTGTCATCCTTCAGGTACATCACGAACATCCGCTTCTGAAGGCCGATCTGGTTCGCGGATAAGCCAATGCCGGAACGCAGCTTATGTTTGGCGGAAGCCTCCGGGTCCTGGCTGTTCTTCAGAAACTGCATCATGCATTGCAGCGCTTCACGGTCAGTATCCTGCAGCGGCAGCTGTACCGGCTCGGTTACACTGCGGAGAATAGGATGACCTTCCCGTATAATATCATCCATCGTGATCACATAATCTGCACTATATTTTGTACTAGACAACAACACTCATCCACCTTTGCCATGCGGGCTAAATTCATAATGATGATTTATAAATTGCAACTTGCACCTATAAGTATTTGCTCAAGGCGTTACACTATTATCTTATGCAGCTTTATGGATTTATGAAAGCAGTCTTCAACTGGCTGCTGTATTTCACGTCGAAACCGAGTCCCGTAGCAAGTGCGGCAAGCGGCAGGTAAGTTTTCTCCTCTTTGCCGACATTTTGCAGAAACGCCGGTGTATCAATTGCTTGATCTTCCCCGTTGACCTTAATATACTTCGAGCCAATGGTAATAACCACCGTCCGGTCACCGTAAACAATTGTTGCGCTGGCTGTCTTCCTGTCCCACTTTCCACTGGCACCCACAGCATTAAGAACATCGCGCAGTGCGAGAAAGTTCTGGCCGTTCTTAATGACTGGCTTATTTGGGGTATTAAGCTCTGTGCCTTTTACCACAATCGACATCGGTGCCGAACCCGGCGCTGTTGCAAGAGCAGACGGTGTGCGGTATTCTCCCCACTGCAGTTCTGCAAACACCCGGGCGATTTTCTCATACCCCAGCTGTGTGGGATGAAAATCCAACGATATGATATGTGTCAGCGAGCCCTCAAGACCCACGAATTGTTTGGCAATATGGGCTACCCGCACCGGTGCTCCGGTCTGGTCGAAACTGGCCGCAATACTGTCCGCCATGGCTGTCAACCGCTCCGCTGCGCCCATCAGCTTGGGATAGGCCTCTTTTACCGCAAATTTGGGAGCCGGCTGATACTGGTCGGCTAGCAGAATGGTTGCTTGCGGGTTCACGGCACGGATGTTCTCAAGCGCTGTCTTCACATTCGTATTGTAGGCGCTCAAACGCTGCTCCAGCTGAGCCTGGAAATCTTCATCCGTCAGTTGCTTGTACTGAAGGAATAGGCTGCTGACATCATTTCCGCCGATCGTGACTGTAATTAGATCCGCCTGAGCAAGCTCGGTCCGAATCTGCGGAGTCAGTGCCGCAAACTGCTCTATCCGCGGATCGGGCAGCCCTGCCTGAATACCCTCAGCTGTAATCACAGCCCCGTCTTTAATCGCTCCGGTATAATTAAGCAGCCCTGTTGAGGTTAGCCCCAGAATACCGTAATTGCCGAGTGTGCTTCTTCCATGATAATACCCCTGTTCCAGCAGTCTTTCTGCGTAACCGTAGGGTTTCACGTTTACATCGGTCATCCCCGGCTCATATCCGGCAGTTATCGAATCTCCCAGTGCTACAATGCGAAAGATATCCTGCTCCGCTCCCTGGGTTGCTGCAGCAGCCTCCTCGGCCTTGGCGTATCCTGCACCTGCGCTAACCAGTATGGCGAGCAGCAGCAGACCGCTTGTTCCGGCAGCCGCTATTTTCCTCCATGTATTCAGCATCGTTCCCCTCCTAAAAGTAATATAATTCCATTCTAACATTCGGCCGCTCTGCGCAGAAGAGCGGTTTCCCGTTCGGGAAACCGCTCCTGCTGTTGGCCCGGTGACTTATTCCTGTCCGCTGCCGGACCCGGTGCTGTTCTTTGTACCCTCGGCGTTGCGGGGAGCATGGCTCTTCCCTGCACGCTCCAGATATCTGTCATAACGGTCATCCAGTTCATAAGCTATTTTACGGTAGCGCAAGGTTTCTTCTACGATAGGATCGAGTGTAGTCTGGATCCGGATTTCATACTTGGGCGAGATTTGACGGATTTCTTTGTCCTTGTTGTCGCCCTGCTCCATGTCCCCGTCTTCCAAAAGCTCACTGAGCTTGCGCTCCAGATCATCATTACTGCTCATGGTTCCAGTTGCCTCCTTAAAGCTAAAATCCCGTTGCTTTGGCTTCCTTCAGGGATGAAACCAGATAATCATGAATTTTACCGTTGCTCGCCACAACATGGCGAGTGCCGATGTCATAAGGATTACCCAAGGTATCGGTAACCTTGCCGCCGGATTCCCTAACGAGCAGCACGCCCGCTGCGCAATCCCAAGGACTCAGGCCGACCTCCCAGTAACCATCCACCCGGCCAACCGCCACGTAGGCCAGATGCAACGCAGCTGAACCTCCGGCACGGATGCCGCGGACCTGAGGCAGAATCTGCTGCAGTCCCGCCATATTTGCCGGCTGTGCAAAGGTGCGGTCCGGTGGAAAACCCATCGCAATAAGACTGTCCCCAGGCACCGTCTCGGCAGAAACCGAGGTAGGCACGCCGTGCATGTAAGCTCCTTTACCCTTCTCGGCGACGAACATCTCGTCACGGATAGGGTCGTAAATAACACCAACAGTCAGTTCTCCCTTAACGGCGAGAGCGATGGAAACACAGTAGAACGGAAATCCGTGCACAAAATTGGTGGTGCCGTCAATCGGATCGACAATCCACAGGTATTCGTG
Source organism: Paenibacillus sp. FSL L8-0340 (assembly GCF_038593145.1). Classification (NCBI taxonomy): domain Bacteria; kingdom Bacillati; phylum Bacillota; class Bacilli; order Caryophanales; family Paenibacillaceae; genus Paenibacillus; species Paenibacillus sp. FSL L8-0340. The sequence goes on along the minus strand of NZ_CP151967.1, from coordinate 658,990 downwards.
TTGGCGTCCCTCTTCCAGAGCGGCGGCAACCGAATCTGTTCCCGGCTGAACACCCTCTTCCCCAAGGATAGCATGGTCGGGATAATGGGTCAGGATCAGCCGGCGGATCATCTGCTCCACGCCTTTATCAACTTCCGTTACCAGGTCCTGGGCCGATGTCTTGCTGCCCAGCTCCTTCACTTGACCTTGTCTGCTCTTGATCCATTCCCCCGCTTTGGCTGCCGCGTTAATCGCTGCCGCCGTGTGCCCCTTACTTGTAACTACATAGGGCTCCCGTTCCTTCCGGTTCTCAGGATTTAAAGGATTCATATCTTCACTCCACTTTCTTTTACTTAATCGCTCTCCCATGAAACATTGCTGCTACACACAGGCTCACTGCTGCTTAAGTTTCATTCAACGTACCTTATTTCAGTCTACTTATCAAGTCAAACCTGCCAGGCTTCCTGCCCAAATCTTCTGGCATGGTGCAGGTTACGGCTCAATATTAATACTCGCCCCGTCCAATATCGTAATTCCGTTGCCGGCCTCCGCCAGCTCCTTCATAGCCTCCATCAGACCAAACAAGGCACCATCCTTCGATTTCGCTTCAATCATGGCATCCACAGCAGGGGTATCGGCTGCAATCCGCTTTAGAAAAGCCAGCAGCGGCGCCGGTTCCACACCATCGGCATGGCTGCGGGGATCAGAAGGACTGCGCGGACTGGAGACATGGATCTTAGGCGGCAGCAGTTCACCTGGAAGCACATCCTTCAGTGCCAGCGGACTCTTCCAGGTCTTCTGAATCTCCGGCCACAGCTCCCATGGAAGCTCGCCTTCATTATTCACCCACTGGTGATGAATATCGAGCACCATCGGCAGCCCGAGACTACGGGCAACCTCCAGCGTCTCCCGCGCGTTAAATGTCTTATCGTCGTTCTCGAGCGTAATCCGCTCCTGCAGTTCAGGCGCAAGCCCTGCAAACTGCTCCCGGAACCGCGCTGCCGCCACAGGCTTGTCCCCATAGGCTCCGCCGATATGAATGTTGCTCTTGGCCGTTGCCGGCAGCCCCATTGCAACGAGCATATCCGTATGATGCTGCAAATCACGGATAGAACTCGCCAGCACCTCAGGACGGGGCGTGCTGAGCACCGTAAAGTGATCAGGATGAAAGGACACCCTCATCCCGTGCTTCTTCACATAGCTGCCCACTTCGGCAAACTCTTCAGCCAGTACGGCCAACGGGTTCCAGTCCCGCAGATCAGGATGCGTTGCCAGCGGAATCAGCTTGGAAGTCATGCGGTACACCATAATATCTGAGCCGGCATTATGCTTCAGGAGGCGCAGCGTATTATGCAGGTTCATCTTCGCAAGGGTCGCCAGACGCCGCAGCCCGGCTTCACGGTCGTTCAGCTTCGCAAAGCTTGCCATCGTCATTGTCTTGGATGGTGAACAGTCTGGGATGACAGTGGACATGGCTACATATCCGAAGCGGACAATCATCCTTCTTCTCCGAAGAACATCTCATAGGCAAGCGCCGTCTGCACCCGCGACTCTTCTTCGTTCAGCTTGCGTACCAGCTCCATCTCGACCGCTGTAACCTCATTGCCCTGGAAGTTGATCTCCGCGATCGAAGCGGAGATCTTGACGATCGCCACAGCCACATTCTCCGGTGTATAGGCAATAACCTTCTGGCCGGTCGGATACACGCGAAACCCCTGCTTCACCATCTTGGTGCGGCCGTACTCGAGCAGTTCATACAGCTCCTGCTCATTCTTGAACTTGCAGACCGAATTGAATTCCGATTGAAACCCCATGCTGTTGTCTCTCCTTTCCGGCCGGAAGGACCCCGCCGCTCACCTGATTTTATTCATTGTCGTATTTGAGGCCTTGTTTATACTTGTAACGTTCCAGCGCCAGCTCGATCATGCGGTCCAGCAGAGCAGGATACGATACACCTGTCTCGCGCCACAGCAGCGGGTACATGCTGAACGGCGTAAAGCCCGGCATTGTATTCACTTCATTAATCAGAATTTGGCCGTCGGACTTCCGTACGAAGAAGTCGGCACGGGTAATCCCGCTGCCTTCGATCGCCCGGAAGGCAGCAATCGCCGATTCACGCAGGCGGTCCGCCACCTCAGGATCGACAGGAGCCGGAATCAGCATCTGCGATTTGCCGTCGATATATTTTGCCGCATAGTCATAATATTCTCCGGAAGAGACGATTTCACCCGGAACGGAAGCCTCGGGGTCCTCATTGCCAAGTACGGCAACCTCCACCTCGCGGGCATCAACAAATTCTTCAATGATGACCTTGGTATCATAGCGGAAAGCAAAATCGACAGCCTTGATTAGACTTTCCTTGTCTACGGCTTTGGAAATGCCCACACTGGAGCCCAGATTGGCCGGCTTGACAAACACAGGGTAACCCAGCTTATCCTCTACCCCCATAATCAGCTCATGGCTTTTGTGCTTCCATACGGCAGCGTTGAAATAACAATACTCGCATTGCGCAAGACCCGCTTCGCCGAACAGCTTCTTCATCACGACCTTATCCATACCAGCGGATGAAGCCAGCACACCTGCGCCGATATAAGGAATATTCGCCATTTCAAACAGGCCCTGAATCGTACCGTCTTCCCCATTGGTACCGTGCAGCAGCGGGAACATCACATCAATGCTCTTCTCCCCGCCCGCTAGCCCGCTGAATACCGTATTTAATGCTGCGCCCATATCTCCGGCTGCCCCGGCAAGCTTCAACTGCTCAATTCCGCTGTAAGCGGCAGTGAGTGTTTCGCCGACCTTCCACAGCCCCTGTTTGGAAATATAGAAAGGAATAATCTCATATTTATCGTAGTCAAAAGCGTTCATAACCGCGAATGCCGTCTGCAGCGATACCTCATGCTCTCCGGATTTGCCGCCGTACACCAGTCCTACGGTTAATTTTGTGTTCCCCATGCCCTAACCTCTTTCTGGATTATAAGTAGTCATTGATATGAAAAAAACGGTAGGCCGTTCTGTCGGTCCATGCATAGGAATCACGGTAATCCCAGAAACGGTGACGGCTGCTGACCGTTCTTGCATTCACCAGCGGCATTCCGCCCGCGTCAAAAGCAGTGACGATCGTGCTGTGCTGGTAATGGCCGTTGCCGTCCCAGTCGTACAGGATGACATCGCCAAGCATCAGCTGATCCGGCCGCTCCACGGCCTCAGCGCGAAGTCCGCTGTTCCGCTCCCCGCTCAAATAGCGCTGCAGGCTGTCCGACACAGCCCAGCTGAAGCTCCACCATTCCTGCGCTCCATTGTAGCCTTTGTACCACCAGCCGGTTTCTCTTTTACCAGTATAGTTGATAGGTGCGCCCCCTGCAAAGAGACATTGAGACACATAATTTGTGCAGTCCACATCAAAAACCTCAAACTCCGGGTTGCCGTCCTTCCACCAGCGGTCAGCATAAGCCGCCGCTTCTTCCCGGCGGTAACGCACCTCCTTTGATCCGGCAATCCCGCGGAGCACATTCCGGTTAAGCAGGGGCTGCGACGGCTGCGGGGCAGGCAGTACCTCACCCCATTTGGACAACCGCAGTGCGGGATCCGCCTCCAGTGCTCTGCGCTGCGTATTTCTTTCCTGCACACTGCGCTCCACAGTGGCTATCTCCCATGAACTGCCTTCCCGCACAAAAGTCAGACGTTCCGTCTCGATCGTATCCTCGCGGTGCGTCATTCCGCCCTTCTCATAATACAGTGCACTGTGCAGCGCTACATCGGCTACGACCTCACCCGGATTCTGGCGGACGGTGCGCAGTGTCCTGACACCGGTCTCCGCACGCAGAGGAGTAATCCCCCGGCGGTTATACCACTGGGCAAGCCGCCGAGAGCGCTCCCCCTGGGCCACGAGATAACGCGGGTCCATGACGGCAGTACGGCGCGGATCGGCCCCCGGTGCCACACGCGCCTTGTTTAACTGATCCACATAAACATACAAGCTTTTCTTCCACTCTAATTCCATCCCGTTTCCCGCCCCTTCATCCCTGTTTGGCTGCTGTCCTATGTATATGAAGGAATACCTGCGGCTATACAGATGGAATCAGTGAATGACAAGCAGGCCAAGCTAATTTCCAAGCTTTAGGCAAAGCGCAAGAAAGCGCACGGGACAGGGCAAATCTGGGTAAAAAAGCAGCAAAAAAAACTTTACTCCCCCCTTTGTAACCGTTATACTTAACATACAAACAATATGAAATGATGTTTCACCAGATGAAACGAGGAGGCGCATATATGCCAAGCAAGGACCATTTTTCCCTGGCTAAGAACCTGGAGTCAGGCGGCAAAACCTACCGCTACTATCATCTTAATTCCCTTGAAGAACAAGGCGCAGGCAGCATTTCATCCCTGCCATTTTCCATCAAAGTACTGCTTGAGGCGGCTGTCCGCCAGTATGACGGACGGGCGATCACGGAAGAGCATGTAAAACAGCTGGCCGGCTGGTCAGGTGGCATAGACCGCAATAAAGAGATTCCTTTTATTCCTGCGCGGATCGTCCTGCAGGATTTCACCGGTGTGCCCGTGGTCGTCGATCTTGCTGCAATGCGCGATACCGTCAAGAAAGCGGGAGGCGATCCCAAGAAGATCAATCCGCTCGTTCCGGTTGACCTTGTCATTGACCACTCTGTCATGGTCGATGCCTTTGGCACCGCCGATGCGCTCGAATACAACATGAATGTGGAATTTGAACGCAATGAAGAACGCTACCGTTTCCTGCGCTGGGCGCAGACAGCCTTCAACAACTTCCGCGCTGTTCCGCCGGCAACAGGAATTGTGCATCAGGTCAACCTAGAGTATTTGGCGTCCGTGGCCACCACTAAGTCCGTTGACGGTGAAACTGTAGTCTATCCCGATTCCCTGGTCGGCACAGATTCCCATACCACTATGATCAACGGTCTTGGAGTCGTTGGTTGGGGTGTGGGCGGTATTGAAGCCGAAGCAGGCATGCTTGGGCAGCCGCTCTATTTTGTTACACCAGATGTGGTTGGCTTCAAGCTTACAGGCAGCCTGATGGAAGGTGCTACGGCAACCGACCTGGCCTTGACAGTAACGCAAATGCTGCGCAAGAAAGGCGTTGTCGGCAAATTCGTAGAGTTCTACGGACCGGGCCTTGCCAACATCAGCCTTGCTGACCGTGCGACCGTAGCCAACATGGCTCCCGAATACGGAGCGACCATCGGGTTCTTCCCGGTTGATGAAGAGACGCTGGCCTACCTGCGCAGCACCGGACGTCCGGATGAGCTGGTCGAGCTGGTTGGTGACTATTACAAAGCTCAAGGCATGTTCCGCACCGCGGATACACCGGACCCGCAGTTCAGCGACATCATCGAGCTTGATCTTGCCTCTGTTGTTCCCAGCCTTGCCGGACCGAAACGTCCGCAGGACCGTGTCGAGCTGACACATATGAAAGAGAACTTCGAAGGCATCATCCGCACACCTGTAGACAAGGGAGGCTACGGCCTCAGTGATGAGAAGATTGCTGAAGTCGTGGAAGTGCAGCACAAGAACGGCAGCACCAGCAAGCTCAGCACCGGTGCCGTCGTAATCGCAGCGATCACCAGCTGTACGAATACCTCCAACCCGAGCGTTATGCTTGGAGCCGGGCTGCTGGCCAAAAAAGCCGTGGAACGCGGTCTGACTAAGCCAGGCTACGTGAAGAGCAGTCTCACTCCGGGATCGCTTGTGGTTACGGAATACCTGGAAAAAGCCAATCTCCTGAAGCCGCTTGAGGCTTTGGGTTTCTATCTGGCCGGCTACGGCTGCGCCACCTGTATCGGCAACTCCGGCCCGCTGCCGGATGAAGTCAGCCAGGCCATTTCAGAACATGATATGACAGTAGCTGCAGTAATATCCGGCAACCGGAATTTCGAAGGCCGTGTGCATGCCCAGGTTAAAGCAAATTACCTGGCCTCACCGCCGCTCGTTGTAGCCTATGCCCTGGCCGGCACTGTGAACATTGATCTGAAGACTGAGCCGCTGGGTTATGATCCGCAGGGTGAGCCTGTATTCCTTGCAGATATCTGGCCGACTTCGGCAGAGATTCGTGAAGCAATCAGCCTTTCCCTAAGTCCCGAGATGTTCCGGCGTAAATACGAGAATGTATTTACTGCCAACGAACGTTGGAATTCGATCCCTGTGCCGGAAGGCGAGCTGTATGAATGGGATGACAACTCCACATACATCCAGAACCCGCCGTTCTTTGAGCATCTGGCGGATGGTGTCGGAGATATCAAGGACATCAGCAACGCGCGGGTATTAGCGCTGCTTGCCGACTCCGTCACTACTGACCATATTTCACCGGCGGGCAATATCTCCACCTCCGGTCCTGCCGGAGAATATCTGCGCAGCCATGGCGTGGAACGCGCCGACTTCAACTCCTACGGCTCACGCCGCGGGAACCATGAGGTGATGATGCGCGGCACGTTCGCCAACATCCGGATCCGCAACGCGGTTGCACCGGGTACGGAAGGCGGAGTAACCACCTTCCTGCCGAGCGAAGAAGTGATGTCGATCTACGATGCGTCTATGCTGTACCAGTCGGCTGGACAGAACCTGATCGTTATCGCGGGCAAGGAATACGGCACAGGCAGCTCACGTGACTGGGCCGCCAAAGGTACACTGCTGCTTGGGGTCAAGGCGGTCATCGCCGAGAGCTTCGAGCGGATTCACCGCAGCAATCTGGTCGGCATGGGCGTTCTGCCGCTGCAATTCCAGGAAGGTCACGGCTGGAGCAGCATGGGGCTGACCGGACGCGAGACCTTCAATATCACCGGACTTGACAACTACGTGCTCCCAAGCCAGGAACTCACCGTCACCGCCACCCGCGAGGACGGCACACAGTTTGAATTCCCGGTCATTGCCCGGTTAGACAGCACCGTTGACATCGACTACTACCGCAATGGCGGCATTCTGCAGACGGTACTCCGCCAGATGCTGGCTGATGCTGCCGCTTCGGAAACTGCACTGCCTGTAGAATAACTACAGCTGGTCAGGATGGGTGGAACCCACTGTGGCTTGCCTTCCATCCTGACGGTGCTGAACAGACTAAATAGCCCCCGACAATCCCGTAAGGGAGATTGTCGGGGGCTATTTAGCTTACCCTGTGGCTATGCTTGATCCAATCCAAGCGGTATCCGCAGCTTCGGATCGGGCCTAAATCTCGATGCGTTCAGCATCTAGTATCTTCTTATAGATAAGTGCAATTATTTGCGAGCGGTCGGTTACGTTCATCTTGTTAAAGATACGGCTCAGGTGATTTTTGACGGTATGTTCGCTGATAAACAGCGTGCTGGCAATTTCCTTATTCGTCTTCCCATGGACAATTAGCTCAAGTACTTCTTCTTCCCGGGGTGAGACCCCCCATTCTTCCTTCAGTGTAGTCAATGCCGGGCTATCCAGCAGCCTCGCTGCCGATACGATTCTCTTCTTAGGCCGCGAATCCTCCCGGCTCAGCAGAAACGACTGGAACGAGGAAATCCGTTCATCCTCAATCCAGGAAGCAATATTGTAGTCCTTGCTGTATCTGGATGGATCAATCCATTTGTGCGGAAGGCTGCCCAGATGTTGCTGATCGGCACCTCTTCCTGTATGCTGCAGTATCAGCGCAAGCACCTGGCCGGATAGAGGCAGGGGAGGCTTCTCCACAGTAAAGAATTGAGAGGCCAACTCGTCTACCTGCTGCAACAGCAGGATTTCATCCGGGTAATATCCAAACTCCGTTAACGCGTCAATCTGGAAAGGAGACAGCAGAGCCGCCCTTACCACCCTTTCAGCTTCCTCTTCAGTCAGGCCTATGTAACGGGCAAAATCTGCCGCCATATTGGAAGCGTCCAGCGATAGACTGCTCAGTTCAGTGTTTACATTCTGGAGGTAACGGCGCAGTTCGGTCAAAAAGGCCTCGGCCTGCTCTAGATACCTTTCTTCCTTCTCAAGAAGACGAATGGCAGCAGTGGCCAGACAGGCTACCGATTCGATGAAGGTCTGCCATTGCTCTGCTTCACTTCTCCCCCTGAATCCGACAGACAAGAGTCCTTTGAACTCGTTCCCGGATAGCAGCGGACATTCGAGCAGAACCGAACCTCCTGCCACCTCAAAGATGACAGCAGACGAGAGAAAGGATTGCCGGGAGTAGCGGGACTCCAGCCCTTTGACATACAATGCATCCTCATCTGAGGCCCAGCCCCTGGAAAAATACGTAATGTTTGAACTCACGATTTCCTGAAAGTAAACCAACGTGGATAGGGGATAAAAAGGCATGGCCATGACAACATCCAGCAGTTGCATACCCAGGTCTTTCCTCGACAACGCTTGCGGCAGCAGTCTAGCAGCTTCCTTAAGAAGGAACGTCCCTTCTTCAAGCAGTTTTCCCCTGCGCAGCAGCATTTCTCCCCAGTCGGATATTCCCAGCAAAGAGGCAACGATTTGCTCCTGCCGGTCGTAGCCCTGAACCTGTTCGTTTCTTCCAAAGCTGATTGCCAGCATAAGCGATCTTTTGCCGTTGTTGATCAAAACCGGATAACAGGACAGGCATTCCGGCAGCGTCATCCCCCGCCGGGTGAAGTAAAGAGATCTTGGATCCTTGGCAATGTCTGTCCAATGTCTCGGATCTTTGCCGAGGACCGCTTGTCCAAAAAAACCGTCCCCTTGCGAAAATACAGCATTCAGCAAAAGATGTGCCTCTTTTCCCGCAGCATAATTCACCTTGAATTGCCCTTCATCGTTCTCCTTGGCAAACGCATACAAATCAGCGGCTGAAAAAGTCCCTGCCAGTTGCTGGAGCACCTCTTCAATCTTCAGGAAATCCTCCTCCAGATGAGTCAGAAGCCGCGAAATCATCATAGCGTTTCTTTCCGTCACCGGCTTAAGGGCAGAGCCTCCTATTAATTTGCACAGGATACTGCCAAGAACGGCTATCTTGTCCCTGATCTCAAATATACGTTCACTACTGCTCTCGGGTAAGGCAGATAGCTCGGAACTTAGCTGATCATATTCCGGATGATTCTTCATCTTGGACTCGAAGGCTTGCAATACCAGTTCCTTCGCACCTTCCTCCATATAGAGGCCTGACCAGAGATAGTAAATCTCTCCGTACTCCGGAACCAGCGGGGTAATGATATACTTCAATCCAGGAATCCACCGGTCCAAGACGGCAGGATATGACAAGGCCCCCAAGCGGCGCAGTGTCTGCTCAAAAGGACGGTGTATGTGCTGCAAGGAATCAATAATTTCCTTATAAAACCTTCCTGCAATGGTTGGACGGGTTATCAGGTTTCCTTCCTGATCCGTTAGCACAAGAGCCTGACTCGTAACAGCACCGAATGTGTCTTGAAGTTGTTGAATCTCTTCCATTAATGAATCGGGTACTGCAGCGCTCAATGGAATCACCCATCCCCCCCGGAATAAAAGTTTAATTACTTATAAAATCTGAAACTTATAATTTGTAATCATAGTTCATTTTTACTATAGTTACAAATTGAATATTACTGTTCCTGGCAGTTTTCTCTTTAATTTACCCCCATAATTCGACTACATAACCAGACTTTCCCGATTAACCCATCATTAATCCCATTTCGGCTGCATTTTCCGAGAGAACCACAGCATATTCCTCGAGAGTTTCCCGGGACAAGCGGCTGACAGGGCCGGACAGGGAAAGGGCTGCCACCACGCTGCCATTGCGGCCGACAATAGGCACAGCCACCGCAGCAGCTCCTGGTTCCCGCTCCTCGAAGCTGGTCGCATAACCCCGGCGGGTAACTTCCTTAAGCTGCTCCAAGTATAGGCTTCTATCTACAGTTTCCGGCCAAGCCGGATCTGCCAGCAGCCGGATCTGCACCTCATGCGGCGCATAGGCGGCCAGCACCTTGCTGGAAGCGCCAACAGATAAGGGCAGCCGGGCACCAATCTGCGCCACCCGGCGGATTGCCTGCCGGCTCTGCACAGCCTGAATGCGCACACGTTCCAAACCATCGCGCAGATAGAGGCTGACCGTCTCTCCCAGCCGGTCGCGCAGCCGCTCCATCGCCGGAAGCAGCAGTGCCGCCGGCTCATCCAGCGTCGGCAGATGGGTTGACAGCTCCCAAATCCGCATACCGAGCCGGTATTTCTCGGTACTTTCATTGCGCATCAGAAAACCCTTCTCCTCCAGGGTAGTGAGCAGCCGGTGCACAGTACTCTTATGGAGGCCGATTTTGGCAGCAATCTCAGTCAAGCTTAAATCATCATTCTCCTTCGTAAAACACAGCAATATATCCAGCGCCCGCTCTACAGCACGTACGGTCAGTTTACGATCCTCCACAGCAATCTCCCCTTACCTGTTTCATTAAATGAAACCCGGTTACATAATTGTACATAGTTAATTCTATCTTAGAGCAAAAGCCCAAGGAAAGTCCAGTATATTAACTAACAGGAAAAGGCTGGGCCGCACTTTACAGTTAGATTACAAAAACGGCGAATTCATTGACTTTATGAGGGCGTCACCATACGATTAAACATATGAATTAATTATGCCGATACAAATGGAAATAGTTCATAACATGAAGCAGTTCAGCTTGATTTTGACTTTGCGATTTTAGGAGTGGATCTTATGGATCTGGCAACTCACCGTACCGGCAGACCGGTCTCACGCAAGACCAAGGAGGATAAGTCAGACATCGCCCCCAACCTTTCACTGGGGATGATTCGCGTTAAACATATTGTAGTTGCATTGCTGTTATCCGTATTTTTCTTCTTTGTGTTCTGCTTCATTGCCCTGCATGGCTATATTGCCTGGGTGCTGTCTAATCCGACAGTGGCTCCCCTGTACTCCAACCCTTCACTGGCCAAGGGGCTGGACTATGAAGATGTGACCTTTCAGGCGCATGACGGAAGCCGGACGATGCAGGGCTGGTATATCCCGTCCAAGGACTCTACCAAAACCATTGTCTTCAGTCATGGCTACGGCGCCAACCGCGAGGAATCCTGGGTACCGATGTATGATCTGGCCCATTATGCCCATAGCCTGAATTTCAACGTCGTCATGTTCGACTACGGCTTCGCTGCCCAGACCAACAAGGATATCGCTACCGGCGGCAAAAAAGAATCCCAGCAGCTCTTAGGCGCCATACAGTTTGCTAAGGACCGGGGGGCCAGAGAGATCGTCGTTTGGGGCTTCTCCATGGGTGCCGGCACAGCGCTTCAGGCGGGGTTAGTTACCAAGGACGTCGATGCGATGATTCTGGACAGCACTTTTTTGCTGGAGCCGGATACACTTTACCATAATATCAAACAAAATATCGATCTTCCCCGCCAGCCTTCCCTGGAAATTATGGAGCTGCTCTTTCCGGTACTGAACGGCACAGGGCTGAATCAAATTCCGTATTCCAAGGTAAAAGCTGAAGATTATCCTTTTCCCGTTCTGTTCATGCACGGCACGAAGGATGACAAGGCGCCATACCCGATTGCCGAAGAGCTTGCGGCCAACCAGAGCAACCCGTACTCGGATTCATGGATCGTCGAGGACAGCCACCATGAGCTGCTGTTCCGCGAGCATCCCCGCGAATATCTGCGCCGTGTTTCCGCTTTTCTGGGCAATGTGCATTTGGCTAAGAACCAGGAGAATGAGCAGACTTCCATTGCTGGCAAATAACCTCATAAGGTATCATCTTTTTTCAAAAATAATAGCGTGCAGAATGTATTCATAAAATACAACTCTGCACGCTATTTTTGTTATTTAGCTGCTACCGTCTTAGCAAAGCCCATGAAATCAGCCAACCCTTTGCAGTCTGCAGCTTTGCAAATGATCTCTTTAAAGATGTTCTCTCCCGGCAAGGCCACATAAGACACTGCTTCCGCTCATATAATGAACCGTTTAAGAAATCGGACGGGGGGGACTGCATGTAATGCTATATGTATACGGACCGCTGCTGCCAGCACGAATACTCGAAGAAACTGTATTTTGGAAAACCCAGGAGAAAGAGCATACCGAAGTCATCAAAGCAATTGTGCCTCAATTGGAAGAGCCTTATGTCAAACTGCTCGATGAATGGGCTGTTGTCTTTGGTGCCACAGAGCAAGCCGCGCGGCGGCTGCTGGAAACTTCGCTCACTCCGGCATTTGCCGGACAGCGTGAGCTCGCTGCCCAAACAGAGCTGCTGCTGCAGACCGTCTGTTCCCAGTCGCGTGAGTTCATCCGCCAGCTATACGCACTGTGCGAAAGCAGCAAGGCGGTGAAAGCCCAGCCGCTGGCGGCTATTGTACTGCTGCATATTATTCGCGAGTCCGAGTATTTCCTTGCTGTTCTGGAGGGACTGGGCACGCCCGGACAGGTTTCGGTTCTAATGCGGGATAGCGCAGCGGACCCGGCGGAGTATGCGTCTGTAGCTTCTGCAGAGGGCAGCGGCAACGGGTTTGGGCCTGCAGCCCCGGCAGTCCAAACCCGTGAACCCGGTTCTGTGCCTATAGGCGGGCATAAGCTGCCTCCGCTCCCTTATGCTTATAATGCGCTTGAACCGTATATCGACGAGAAGACCATGACTATCCATCATGACAAACATCACCAAAGCTACGTAGACGGACTGAACAAAGCAGAAATCAAGCTGGCGGAGGCCCGCAAAACCAACGATTTCGATCTCGTCAAACATTGGGAACGAGAGCTTGCTTTTAATGGTGCCGGACATTATCTTCACACCATCTTCTGGAACGTAATGTCTCCACAAGGCGGCGGACGTCCAACCGGCGCCTTGCTGGACGCCATTGAACGCAGCTTCGGCAGCTATGATGCCTTTAAAACGCAATTCACCGAAGCAGCGAATAAGGTTGAAGGCGGGGGCTGGGCTATTCTTGTCTGGAGCCCGCGCAGCCGCAGACTGGAAATTCTCACTGCAGAGAAACACCAGAATTTGTCGCAATGGGATGTTGTGCCATTGCTCGCCCTGGATGTGTGGGAGCATGCCTATTACCTCAAGCATCAGAACAACCGCGCCGCCTATATTCAAGACTGGTGGAAGGTCGTCAATTGGCCTTATGTCTCACAGCGTTATGCCGCCGCCCGCAAGCTGGTCTGGCAGCCCTTTTGACACTCCGGGAAAAAACCAATAAGTTCTAAGCCCCGTGGACTGCCATTGCGTTACGGCAACTTATAAATAAACAGAGCCCTGCTCTCATCTAAAGTGAAAGCAGGGCTCTGTATGTGTACAAATCCGGGAGAATCTCCCCTATCATCTTATTCCTTGATCAAAGCCAAAAACTCCGCGCGTGCGGCAGCATCCTCACGGAAGCTTCCTCTCGTCGCCATGGTCACCGTCTTGCTGCCGGGCTTCTTCACCCCACGGGCACACATGCACAGATGCTCGCCTTCCACGACGACCATAACCCCATGAGGATTCAGTACCTCGGTCATGATGTCGGCAATTTGAGTCGTGATCCGCTCCTGCACCTGCAGACGGCGGCTAACCGCTTCAACGAGACGGGCCAGTTTGCTTAGTCCGGCAATACGCCCGCTTGGGACGTAGCCGATATGCACTTTGCCGAAGAAAGGAGCCATGTGATGCTCGCATTGGCTGTAATAGACGATATCCTTTACAATGACCAGCTCTTCGTGAGATTCATCAAAAGTTACACCTAGCGCCTCTCGGGGATCTATCGAATAACCGCCAAATATCTCCTCGTACATCCGCGTGACCCGTGCCGGTGTTTCCAACAGCCCTTCGCGGCCGGTGTCCTCTCCGATTAACTCCAATATCTTCTCAACATGGTACTCGATCTGCTCGCGGTTCACCGTGACCTTGCCGTTTACGTATTCCTTGATGCCCCCCATGAAACCTCCCCCTTCCGCACCCGCGTACACCTTCATCTATCCGGACCGTGTTACTTGCCCTTGCGCCGCTGCCCTTTGTTTGCAACAGGAGCACGTCCAGGCTGATTATTGTTCTTCATCATTTGCTGTGCACGCTGCATTTGCTTGCCGTTCAGGTTGTAACCCATTTGCTTCGCAACCTTCTGCAGCATTTCCGGATCATTTTGCATCGTTGTCATTTGTCTGCGTAGATAATATACGCCGATAAAGAATCCGCCGATCAGACCAACAACAAGCGTAATAATAGGCCATACAATATCCATCTGGAATCCACCTTTGTACTCAATTGTCTGCAGCGCCCGCTGCGGGCATGCGAATCTATCATAGCATTTCAAGAACTGGACAGCAATTGGTAAATCCCATGAGTCAGAAGAGGTAGGTTCCGGTGCCATCCGGGAGGGCGTGCTCTGCTTCGAGCTGCAGCAGCCGGGTCTTGATCGCAAGGCCACCGGCGTAGCCGACCAGCGTTCCTCCCGCACCGATTACCCGGTGACACGGTACAATTACCGGAACAGGATTGCGGTTATTAGCTCCGCCTACAGCGCGCACAGCCTGCGGATTGCCGATCCGCACAGCAATATCCTTATAGGAAGCGGACTCTCCGTAGGGAATACCGCGCAGCGCCTCCCATACCTGAAGCTGGAAGGCCGTGCCACGCATATCCAGAGCCAGCGTGAAGTCCTGCAGTCCTCCGGTAAAATATGCCTCAAGCTGTGCTATAGCCGGCTTCAGCCGGGACTCATCTTCGATTAATATCACGGTTCCAATCCGTACCTTGAGCCATTTCTCCAGGTTCTCCCGGCTCCCGGCAAATGTCCCGAATTCTATAAGACATAATCCCGCCTCTGTTGCACATAAGGTCAGCGGGCCAATCGGCGATTCCATTTCACTATAATACACAGCAGTTTCAGTTCCCAGACTGCCCCCCGCCAGCTTGCTCATTACTCTCCGTCTCCTCCCGCTTCAGCAGCTTCTCCAGCGCCCGTTCAAGCATCTCCCGGACCTGGTTGTCCTCTTCAGCCAACAGTGCCTTTTCAACAGCCGCCAGCGCCTCTCCGCCGCCAATGCGCCCAAGCGCCCAGGCCGCAGTCCCGCGCATTTCCGGGCGTGACTCCCGCAGCACAATTTCGGTCAGCTTCGGTACAGCGCCAGCCTCTTTGAAATTGCCAAGCGCGATAATCGCATTGCGCTGGATCGGCTTTTTGCCGCGCCAGGCCGCCGAACTGCTGCCGAATTTCTCTTTAAACTCACGATTGCTGAGCTCAAGAATCGGCAGCAAAAGCGGCTTGACGATCTCCGGATCAGGCAGCAGCTCCGGACGGTGGTTCCAGTTCTTCCCGCGATTTATCGGGCAGACAATCTGGCAGGTGTCGCAGCCATACAGCCGGTTGCCGATCTTGGTCATATACTCATCGCTTAAGAACCCTTTGGTCTGCGTTAAATAGGAAATACAGGCCTGGGCGTTAAGCTGACCCGGGCCAACAAGTGCCCCGGTAGGACAAGCGTCAATACATTTCGTACAATCTCCGCAGCCTTCCTCCACGGGTTCATCCGGGGGAAACGGAATATTCGTCACCATTTCCCCAAGATAGATCCATGACCCCCACTTGGGAGAGATGATCGCACAGTTCTTGGCACTGAAGCCGATTCCTGCCCGCTCCGCTACAGCTCTGTCTACCAGCACGCCTGTATCCACCATACTCTCCAGCACAGCATCCGGCACACGCTCACGGATAAAAGCCTCCAGCTTCCCCAGCGCTTCACGCAGCACATGATGGTAATCCTGGCCCCAGGAAGCCCGGGCCAGAATGCCCCGGCGTGCACCCGGTTCAGATTTGGGCGGATTCTCCATCTTGGAAGGATAGGCCACCGCAATCGCCAGAATGGATAGCGGCGTCTCACCGGACGGAAGTGCCGGAATAGTCCGCTTATCCAAATCAGGCTCTTCAAAACCGGATTCATACCCCTTGTCCCGGTGATCCTGCAGGATGTTTTTTAAATATAGAAACGGCTCCGCTGTCGCAAAACCGATATCATCTATGCCCAGCGCCGGAGCGGCAGCCTTGATCTCCGCCTTGAGATCTTCCCATATGGAAGGCGGCGGAGCATAGGATGACTGAGTTTTAATGTTCATTTCCGCCTTCACCTTCTCTTATAATGAATTCAGTTTGGAAAGCGGCCACCAGATATAAACTGCCTTGCCGACAATACTCTTCTGCGGGACGGTGCCAAAGTAACGGCTGTCCTTGCTGGCTCCGGCATGCCGGTTATCACCCATCACAAAATAGCTTCCCTTTTCAACAGTCAGCCCCGAAAAATCAGGATCCTGAATCTCCGTATCAATATACGGCTCATCGGCCATTTTTCCGTTAACATACAGTTTATGGCCCTGTACCTCTATGAAATCACCGGGTACCCCAATGACGCGTTTCACCAGATATTCCTTGCGGTCCGGGCCGGTGCTGGGATCATGCAGCACAATAACATCTCCCCGCGACGGGTTCGCAAAGCTCAAAGTGATCTTGTTAATGATCAGCTTCTCCCCCTCAACCAGCGTAGGCTGCATGGACTGGCCGACCACAGTAGATATGTTGAAAATAAATATATTCAAAAGCGACATGAACCCAAATACAATTGCCGCGGTGATTACCCAATCCCGCAGTTCTAGAATCCATCTGTTTCCCGGCTGCAGTTTGGAGCCGTGATGTGTGACAGATCTGTATCTTTGCTTGCGGCTTCGCATAAATTCCCCTTCAAGCTCCTGGTCCATATGCCACCTTCTTGCCCAGATTGGTAGATCAAGTCTATAACAATAGAAAAGCATATCTCCCGGCCATTTGCAATGGACTCCAGGGAGATATGCTTTAGTATAATGGATCAGACTATGCAAGTCGCTATAGTTCTCTATTTAGTAAATGTTTCCGCTTACGCAGCACCCAAGATAAAGGACATTATCCAACGATGCTGAGCTTCCGTACTGATTTGAAGATTTGATTCTCGTCATATCCCATAGCTTCATACAGCGGCAGTGCAAAGGAATTGTGCTCATCAACGGCTACGAAAATACCGCTGACCTTGCGCGCCTGAAATCTGTGTTCCATCGCCGTTACAAGACTTCTGCCGATTCCTCTGCGGCGGTAGTCGGGATGGACGGCAATTCGGAAATAACAGCCGTGGTTCTTCTCGATTGTACCTATCAGCGCACCAACAATTTCTTCTTCATCCTCAGCAACTACAATGAGATCTGAATCCCAAGAAAGCTGTCTGGAGAAGGGCTCGATCGTGCTTTCAAAACATTCTTCCGATAATGCGCTCTGCAGCAGTTCAGTCACAGGGGTAACGTCGCTTAATTGAAAGGAACGAACGTGCATTCTTTAAAATCTCCCTTTTCTATGGCTTAGAATTTAACAAAAAGAAGGAGTTCCCGTAACAGTATAAAGAGGAAAAAAGGCATCAGAAAAGCAAAAATGGATGAATTTCGAGAATGTTGTCGAATCCATCATTTCAAGCAGCTTTTCGTGCGATCAAAGAAGTATTAACCTAATGTAAAATAGTCGGAAACTTCTCTAATCTCCAAAAACCGAGGAATACCTGCTTTTGACTCTATTAAAGCACACTTTTCCCGTTATATCACCATTTTTCTTTTGAAAGCGCTTAATATCAAGCGTTTTCATGAAGTATGTTTACATATTTTCTTTATAAAGGTAAATTCTAAGGTATAAAAGTAGAGTCTCCACGGAATTCTATAAGTTTAACACAGCATTTACACTTCCGGTCAGGTTTGTTAGATCGCAACTTTTTAAACGTTTATGTTTGTTTAATGTTGCATTATTGTTCCAGATACGGTTTAATAAAAGTATCTTATCGGATATAACCAATAAGAGGCATTGGAAATAAGGGGTTTTGACGTCAAGACTGCCAAAATTCTTTATCTATACAATTCTAATAAACTCAGGAGGGATTTTTCCATGGCATTTCAATTACCGGCACTTCCTTATCCGAACAACGCTCTTGAACCGCACATCGACGCATTGACGATGGAGATTCATCATGACAGGCACCATAATACTTATGTGACGAACCTGAACGCCGCTCTGGAAAAAGCACCTGAACTTCAAAACAAGAGCATCGAAGAGCTTCTCACCGACCTGAACGCTGTACCTGAAGCTATCCGCACTGCTGTTCGCAACAATGGTGGCGGACACGCCAACCATACCCTGTTCTGGGAAGTCATCGGACCAAACGCCGGCGGCGCACCTGCAGGTGCACTGGCAGCTGCGATTGACAGCGAGCTGGGCGGATTCGACAAATTCAAAGAAGATTTTGCTACTGCAGCAACTACCCGTTTCGGCAGCGGCTGGGCTTGGCTCGTGGTTAAGGACGGCAAACTTGCTGTAACAAGCACACCGAACCAAGACAACCCAATCAGTGAAGGTGCTACTCCGATCCTCGGCCTCGATGTATGGGAGCATGCTTACTACCTGAACTATCAAAACAAACGCCCTGACTACATCAAAGCCTTCTGGAATGTAGTAAACTGGGAAGAAGTCGGCAAGCGTTACGAAAGCGCGAAGTAAGGAACTGCGGCGACAACGCCGCGCCTCGCTCAGCCTACTCTAATCTATAACTCAAACGGCCCCGTCCTTTTTTAAGGACGGGGCCGTTGCTGTACGCAGGATGTGGTGTCCAGCTTACACCTTATCCCTAGATGTGAAAACGGCTGCGCCGTGTCCGGATTGGACATAGTGCAGCCGTTTTTCATTGATAGGCCCGTTATCTAGACTGAACTTGATTCGTAGCGCTTATGTCTGATTCCTGCCAGGCATTTATATGTGAATGCACTTTCTGCAGTAGAGCTCATTGCTCAGCAATAAATGACATTCTGCTGTATTTTGTACAACAGATTTCTGGATTTATCGCCAAAAACGCCTTTTCCACTAGATTCTGCTGTACAGCGTGCAATAGATTCTATTCTTTCCCGGACTTTGAACACCATTTCGTACCGCCCGTTCCGCCAGCCTATTCAGCCCTATTCCCCTCATCAAACCAATCTCCTCCGGTCTTACAGCTTCTGTGCTTCCAACTCATCGAAATAATGGTTAAGCAGCTTTAAAAAAACGTTCGGAAAGGCGTAGTTCGCCATGTCCTCGCGGTTGATCCACCGCACGGCTCCGGCATCCTCCGGATTTCCGCTGCCGTCTGCGAACTGCTCGACCGGGCTGTCCGCGGCGGAGAAGAGATCAACCACATACGCATCTGGCGTGTCCATGGCGGGCACAACACTGGCTGCCGGCATGCCTGAGGCCAGTGCAGCACCAGCTTGCGTGCCATCTGCGGGTGCAGCGCTACTCGGTGTGCCATCAGCAGGCACACCGCCGCCTAGTGTGCCATCTGTGGGCACAGTAGTGCCTGGTGTGCCATTTACAGACACAGCACCGCCTTGCAGGCCATCAGCAGGTGCAGCACCAGCCTGCGTGCCATCTGCGGGCCCTTCGCTACCAGCCGTGGGCACGGCGGCAGCCGCGTTCCCAGCCGCGTATGCCGCCCGTCCCTCCGCCGCCAGCGGCAGCGCCGGGGCGTCCTCTTCCCTGCAGCGGTACACCTGCAGGGTCCACACGATATGGCTGAACGTATGTTCCGCAGCCATCCAGTGCTCTTCAGGCCGGGCGAAGATCCCGGCCTGCCGTAGTGACCGGCGCAGCCGGTCCAGCGCTGCCGCCTCAGGCAGCAGCGCTGCGGAAGCGCAGCCCTCCGCAGGCGGCGCCGGCCAGTGCGGCAGCTCCCACATGCGGGCCAACAGCCCGCTGGATGGCCGCTGCCGGATCAGCACCCGGCCCGCGTGCTCGCCGCGGCCCGTAACAAGGGCCGCCAGCCGCTCCTCGGGGCGCGGCGGCTTGGCCTTGGTCTTGACGGGCAGCGACGTCTCGCAGCCCGCCAGGCGCGCGGCACAGTGCTCCATCACCGGGCAAGGCAGACACCGCGGTGATTTCGGCGTGCAGACGAGCGCCCCGAGCTCCATTAGCGCCTGGTTGAAATGCGAAGCCTCCCCCTCCGGGATCAGCTCCGCCGCCAGCCGCTCCATCTTCACCCGCGTCGGCCCCTTAGCGATGTCATCCTCCATCAGAAAGTAGCGGGACAATACCCGCATCACATTTCCGTCTACCGCAGGTTCAGGCCGGTTGAACGCAATGCTGAGAATAGCTCCTGCCGTATAGGGGCCAACCCCTTTAAGGCTGAATACGGCATCGCGGTCATTCGGAACCATTCCGCCGTATTGTTCCTTCACCTGCCGCGCGGCATGCTGAAGATTCCGTGCACGGGAATAGTAACCAAGACCCTCCCAGCATTTCAGCACATCCTCCTCCGGTGCGTCGGCAAGCGATTCCACCGTAGGAAACCGCTCAATGAAGCGGTTGAAATACGGAATAACCGTATCGACTCTCGTCTGCTGCAGCATAATTTCCGAAATCCAGATATAATACGGATTGCGATGGCGCCGCCAAGGCAAATCACGTTTCTGCCCATGGTACCATTCCAGCAAATTACGGCTAAAAAACAACTTAGTATCTTGCTGCGCCTGCTCCTGTTGTTCATGCGTTGTCATCATTTATTCTCCTTGATTCTTTATATTCACTTCACACAGGCATCAGTGGAGCTACGGCCTGTCAGTTCATTCAAGTCCCATACTATAAGCTCCAGCCTTCCTTGCCGCTCAAACCGTCCGTTCCATTACCGCAAAGGTCGAAGCCAGCTCACGGCTGTGGGTAATGGTAAGATGAATAAGGTACTCCCGGCCTTTCAGCCGGAGCCGTTCCCAGGCCTCCTCCGAGAGTGTAACGATCGGTTTGCCATATACATCCGGCAGGATCTGAATATCCTGAAACCCCACTTCCCGGCCGATGCCGCAGCCCAGCGCTTTCACAACCGCCTCCTTGGCCGCGAACCGCCCGGCTATGAACTCCGCAGCGTTACCGCCCCGCCGCTCCAGAAGCTCAAGCTCTGCCTCTGTAAGGATGCGCCGGATAAACTTCGCTCCAGATCCTTTATTCATTAATGCTTCAATCCGCTGGATTTCCAGCACATCATGCCCGATCCCGTATATCAAAATCCCACGCTCCTTATGGACGTGCAGTCATAAACCGCTTCAATCTGATAGCTATCCTTAATAGCTTTGTTAATGGTATGATCTTCATATACATTATCCGTAAATCATATAGATTATAGTTGTCCCGGATTCTTTCTGCTATCTTAAAAGAAAAAACTGCTGAAGTCTATTCTGCTGCTTCCCTCATCATGAATCTTAACCACAGAATCTCAATTCTACATTAAGAAGACATAATAATCTCTGAAAGCTATAGAGAGGGGAATCGACCATGAACCGCAATTTTCAGTTGCCTGCCGGAGAAGATGCCGTCCTGCGCTGCTCACATTTTCCAGCTCAAGGCAAAGCCAATAGTTTGATTGTTATTGCCCACGGGTACAAGGGCTTTAAGGATTGGGGAATGTTCCCCTACCTAGCAGCCGCGCTCAGCCAGGAGCATGAAGTGATCTCCTTCAATTTCTCCCATGCGGGAATCGGTGAGGATCTGCAGAATTTCACCGAGCTTGAGAAGTTCGCCCGCAATACCTATAACCGCGAGATCAAAGACATGGAGATTCTGCTCTCCTATCTCAGCCAGCATCATAAATTTGGCAGCCTGCCCTTATTCCTGCTGGGTCACAGCCGCGGCGGCGGCGATTGTCTGCTTTACGCACTGGACCACCCGGAGGAGATTGCCGGAGTCATCTCCTGGAACGGAATCACCGATCTGGATTTATTCACAGATGAACAAAAACGCGAAATGAAACAAAGCGGCCGGACTCATGTACTCAATGGCCGCACGGGTCAGCAAATGCCGCTCGATGCCGTCATTATTGAAGATCTGGAGCGGCAGGCCGAGCGTTACAATCTTCTGGAGCGAATGAAGACCGCCGCTTTTCCCGTTGTCCTTGTTCAAGGGACCCAGGATAGCGAACGGCTGCGCCGCGGCTCGGAGCAATTGGTCAACCTCCGGCCCGATATAGAGCGGGTGCAAATTCCGGAGGGAAATCATACCTTTGGCAGTGTTCATCCTTTTGCCGGTACCACTCCGCAGCTGGAACAGGCGATCGACGCTACCCGCCAATTCATCCGCAGCGTACTGGCCGGATAACCGCCATATCATATAGTACTACACACAAAACCGCCGGAAAGTCTGAGTATGCACACAGATTCTCCGGCGGTTTTTTGTATAAAATTCTCCTTCTAGATGCCCGGTATTACATTGCGCTTGTGCGCCGTTCTCCGGTAATAAGCTTCCAGTTTCCCGGCAACCTCAGTGCTGACCTGTTTGCCCTCCAGATAGTCGCTGTTGTCATCATACGTAATACCCAGCTCGGTTTCATCCGTCTGTCCGGGCCAGAGGCCGGCCGTCGGTGCTTTGGTCACGATATCCGCTGGTACTCCCAGATAGGCTGCAAGCTGGCGTACCTGGCGCTTGTTCAGCGAGCTCAGCGGTGTAATATCGACTGCGCCATCGCCCCATTTGGTGTAAAAGCCGGTAATGGCCTCGGAAGCATGATCCGTTCCCACTACCAGCAGATTATTCTCGAAGGAGAGTGCGTACTGCATAACCATGCGGGTTCTCGCCTTCACATTGCCTTTGCCCTGATGTGTAATGTGACGGTGCTGGCCCAGCGCTTTCAGGCTGTGTTCAACCTCAAGTGCGATCTCATTTACAGCTTCCTCAATATTGGTCTCAACCTTATGTGTCAGTTCAAAAGCTTCAGCCACCGCGTAGCTGTGCTCGATATCCTCCTGAACACCGTAAGGCTGGAATACGCCAAGGGTGATGTACTCCTTGCCTTCTTCTGCGGTCAGCTCATCGGTTGCCCGTTTGCACAGGCCTGTTGCCACCGCACTGTCGACTCCGCCGCTGATCGCAATGAGCAGCCCTTTTGCTCCTGCCTGCCGTACATATGCTTTCAGGAAATCGACACGCCTCCGTACCTCTGCCTCTTCATCAATGGCCGGCTTTACGCCGAGGGCAGCAATAATCTCTTCTTGCAAGCTCACAAACCACACCCCGTTTCATCACTTTGAATGGTTCATCCCAAGTTCAACATAATTTATAGCATGAAGCATATAAATTCTTATGTTTTGAAAAAATCCCGCAGCAGCCGGATTGCCGGCCACCGCGAGATCCTATGAATTAACCGCTATTACTGGCACAAACGGTTGAATACTTCCTTCAATTCAGCAGCAATTTCGGCAGCTGAACGGTCTTCTACCCCATGACGCTCAATAAAATGCACAAGCTCCCCATCCTTCATCAAAGCGATAGATGGTGAAGAAGGAGGATATGGAGCGAAGTATTCACGTGCTTTAGCAGTGGCTTCCTTCTCCTGTCCGGCGAACACGGTGAACAGATGATCCGGCAGAATTTCGTTCTGCAAAGCTTGGGCTACACCAGGACGGCATTGGCCGGCTGCACAGCCGCATACAGAATTGACGACAACGAGCGACGTCCCCTTTGCGGTTGGAAGAGTGGTTTCCACCTCTTCTGGAGTCAACAACTCCTGGAACCCGATACTTGTCAGGTCATCACGCATAGGCTGAATTGAATCTCTCATATATTGATTAAATGACATGGACATTCCTCTGCACTCTCCTTTGCCTTGTAAAGTGTTTGGTCAGGCTGCATTACAGCAGCACTTACTAACTTTATTATACATGCATACTCTGTGAAAGCAAGGAGGGCCCTGCTGCTGCAGCGGAGCCCATCGTCTGTGACTTGTGCCTCTATCAAGGGATGTTCACTTCAGCAGCCTAGTCGTTGCTGCACTTTCTTCCTTCTCAAAAGGAAAGGATACGGTGAACACTGTGCCCACGCCCTCCTGCGATTCAACCGCGATCTTTCCGTTATGCCGCTCGGCAATGCTCAGACAAAGCGATAACCCGAGCCCGGTTCCATGATTTTTTGTTGTGAAAAAGGGGACAAATAAATTCTCAATCTGGCTTGTTGAAATTCCGCCTCCAGTGTCCTTAATCATCAGCTCAACTCTATCCTCATTCACACGTGTCTCCAAGGTCAACACCCCCTTCGGGTCCATGGCCTCCATCCCGTTGCGGGCCAGATTAAGGACGAGCTGCTTAATCTCCCTGACATTCAGCATCAGCAGAGGCAATGACGGGTTTAGCCGGAGTTCAATGCTCTGGCCCCTGAGATTGGCATCTGCCCAGATCAAAGGACTCAGCTCTTCTACTATAAGATGAAGCTGCACCATTTCTTTATCCGATACACGGGTCTGTGCCAGGGACAGAAAGTCATTGATGATAGCGTTGGCCCGGTCTAGCTCATCCATCACGATCTGGTAGTATGAATCCAGCTCGCCCGGACTCTTCTCTCTCATAAGCTGGAGAAATCCGCGTACGACTGCCATGGGATTGCGGATCTCGTGCGTGATGCCTGCAGCCATCTGTCCAACCAGCGTTAGCCGCTCTACATTATCAAGCTCGCTGCGAAGCTTCGCCTCCTCGGTCAGATCCTGAACGATCATCACAACGCCGCCAGGAATTCCGGAATCCCGCAGCAGAGGCTCTGTATAAATTTGATATGTACTCGTTGCACATGTAATTTTGGCATTGGTGCGCTGTTTGCTGCGGACGATGTCCTCCAGCCGGGAATAGGTCTGCTCGTCAATATATTTTCTGAATAGCTGGCCTGCAGGTT
This sequence comes from Paenibacillus sp. FSL L8-0340, assembly GCF_038593145.1. NCBI lineage: Bacteria > Bacillati > Bacillota > Bacilli > Caryophanales > Paenibacillaceae > Paenibacillus > Paenibacillus sp. FSL L8-0340. Next base: position 634,393 of record NZ_CP151967.1, on the reverse strand, counting down.
GGGACATTATAGTCTCCCTTGTCAGTTCAGGATAATGGCGATGAATCAGCTTGAGCATAAATTCGTTAAGTTCTGTCACATACCCGCTGTCATCCATCGACATAATATTCAGCTGTACTGCATCGGTAATCTGCTGAAGCTTCTCTGATTCCAGCTTGAATTTCTCAGAGATCCCCTTCATCTGCTCCTTATATTGAAGCTTATCCCAAGCGGTTTCGATACAAAATATAAATAATCCGCCGAGCATGATAGTAATAAACAGATATACCGTGATCAGCAAGGTATCTGCCGAAAGGGTTTCATATGTATTCTTGCCGTACATTTTGGGTACGAGCACAATAAAGAGCATGCTGGGGGCTAAAACAGCCCATAACCTGCCTATCTTCTGGACAATCTTTGCTTTCTTAAACGGCCGGACAAAGGCAAACAATAGCGGATACATAAGAACCCCAGTATTAATTACCCATTTGTCTATTCCATGTGATACCGAAAACAGAGCCGTGCAGAGCATAAAAAAAGCAGCCAGGCTTATCCCGGAGCGGAAATTCCCATATAATATACCGATATAAGCGGGTAATATAGCCAAATTCAAATAAACAACCCCGAATAATGTTGTTGAGAAAATGGTGCAAAGGGTAATGCTAATGGCACAGCAAATCATCAGCAAAGCCTGATCATCCGGGAATTGCCGATTTCTGCGTATAATGTGGCTTTGATCCAGCCACCATTGAAATAGAAATATAAAGGAACTGGCAGATAAGATTTGCAATAAAATATCCTTTACCGCATCTAAAATTGCAATCACTCCCCAAGTTGGACAAATTACCCTTTCCACTTAGATTAAAGCACAGCCGGGCTTTTCTGACAACGATAATCACAAGCCGGTTCCACAGGTCTGGCTACACCGCGGCCGGAATGGTATGATGCCGTTAGTAGAATACCGAAAATGCTGAAATTCGCTATACCTTAAGCATGTAAAGGAGCAGATTCATGAGCAACTATGATGTAATCGTCATTGGGGGCGGCCCCTCCGGGCTGATGGCCAGCGTGGCCGCTGCGGAGCACGGCGCCTCCGTATTACTGATTGATAAAGGGGCTAAGCTGGGCCGGAAGCTGGGAATCTCGGGCGGCGGGCGCTGCAATGTAACCAACGTCAAGGAAACCTCCGAGCTTATTGCCCATATCCCGGGCAACGGCCGCTTTTTATACAGCGCATTTGATCATTTTAATAATCGGGATATTGTCGATTTCTTTGAAAATTTGGGCATCGCCCTGAAAGAGGAAGACAACGGGCGGATGTTTCCCGTGTCGGACAAGGCCTCCAGCGTCGTTTCCGCTCTAATCGGCAAAGTTCGCAGCCTGGGTGTGCAGATTATGACAGATAGCCCGGTGCAGGAGGTCCTGTACGGAGACGGTAAAGTAGAAGGAATCCGCCTGAAATCAGGCAAGGGGGTTGCGGCTGGCGCTGTCGTAATCGCCACGGGAGGCAAATCAGTGCCTCAGACCGGTTCAACCGGCGACGGCTATCCTTGGGCGATCACCGCCGGACATACAATTACGGAGCTGTTCCCGACGGAAGTGCCCATTATTTCTAGGGAGGAATGGATCAAGTCAGGGGAACTTCAGGGGTTGTCCCTGCGGGATGTGACGCTGAGCGTCTGGAATCCCAAAGGCAAGAGGGTGATCTCCCACCGGGGAGATATGATCTTCACTCATTTCGGGCTGTCCGGCCCGATTGCGCTGCGGTGCAGCCAGTTCCTGCGCCAGATCCAGCGTAAATCCGGAACGGACACAGTTGAGCTGTCCATTGACCTTTTTCCCGACCATCACCCGCAGGAGGTGGAGTCCCAGCTGCAGAACAAGCTGGAATTGGAGCCTAAGAAGGCCATCCGCAATTCCTTGAAAGGTTTGATTCCGGAGCGCCTCATTCCGCTGCTGCTGGCCAAAGCCGGGGTGGACGGAGACATCACCGGCTATCATCTTCCCAAAAGCGCCTTGCAAGCGCTGGCCGCCCTTCTGAAACGGATGCCGGTCTATGTTCACGGCACCCGGTCTCTGGCTGAAGCTTTTGTTACCGGCGGAGGTGTCAATCTGAAGGAAATCGATCCCAAGACGATGGAGTCTAAGCTTATGCAGGGACTTTATTTCTGCGGTGAGGTGCTGGATATTCACGGCTATACCGGCGGCTACAATATTACCGCTGCTTTCTCCACAGGTTACACAGCGGGCAAACATGCAGCTGGACAGCATTAGAAGCAAGGGGGCATCCACCGTCTAGGACTACAAAGCCCGCCCAAATAGCGTCCCCTCTAATTAAAAACAGCGTTACTTGCGTAAATCGGCAAGTAACGCTGTTTTGTATTTAGCGGGTCTGCGGCAGCTATCTCTGAAACCGCATTGTGCTGAACATTCTGGCAATGAAAGCCCCGGTTAAATAACCGAGTGGAATAAACAGCAGCAGCCCCCACCATCCATACAAAGGAATGCACACCACACCAGAACAGATTGCTGTATATGGAACTAGCAGAATCGGTATTGCTGCGGAACCGGCATCGGCTTTCTGAGCTTTGGTAAAGGGCAGGATCCCGATATAGTCGTCCCCTGCAAACAATAACCAGAAAGAAGTCAGCCAGTAGGCCATTAATAACGCCAGAATAATGAGCAACCCCCATTTCAAAACCCCTGGAACGATAAAAATAGCTATCATAGAAACGCCCGTGAACGCAAAATAGAGCTTCAGGTGTGCCGGATTGCGCACAAGTGCTTTAATGCCAGCCGCCGCGAAGCGGCTCTCCGGCTGCTTCGAAGCCAGGAGCGGCTCGGATTTGCGGAAAATCCAAGGTTTATAGCGTGTGGGACGCGGTTTATCAAGCACGCCCCGCAGCAATAAACCGGCAATTCTCATTCGCTGCTTGTAGTCTTCCCGCACATCGCTCATAAAGGTTGCGTGCAGCCGTAAGCGGAAGCGTATCGCCCATACAACCACAGCACCATATACGGCGGCAGCGGCCAGCAGCAACAGAGGCTGGCTGTCCCAATAAATAGCAGCCCTGACATAAGCGGCACAGGGGACGGTCACGGCCGGAATGAGCCACAGCCAGCGGCGGAAGCCCTGGCGTTGTACCTTAACGAGGTGTCCCAGCAGTTTGACGCACCAGCTGCAGGTTATGGTCATTGCAAGAAGCGATGCGGCAGCTGCCCCGCTGAGTCCATACCCCCGGACGATGAAGGGCAGCAGAATAGCAAATACCGCTGCCATCTTGAGGGCAGTTACGGTAAGACTATACAGAAGCCCCCGCAGCATAATGCTTCTGATCCAGTTTTGCCGCTGCCTGAGAAACAACGAATCCCCTTCCTGGAGCAGCAGCACCATACCTCCGGTAGCAATTAGAGCCGCCAGCAGCAGCGGAAGCAGCATAAAGGGGGTCGCGGTCGTCCATGTTGGCATTTCCCCGCTCCAGAACCCGAAATAGAACCGTCCGCCCAGCAGGCCGCCGGGAATAACTAGGTAGAGCAGGACCGTCCAGTCGGCCGCCGTGCGGATAATCGCCGATTGCTCACGCCAATGGGAGATCAGGCGCCGCCGGAACAGCTGCGGAGCCGTAGGAAACGCATACCCGGCTTTTTTGCCGGAGGTTTTAGGGTTAAGAACAGCCTGTTCCTGACTGCTCATGTCAATTCGTCGAAGCAATCAAACAACGACCCCTCCGGCAATCCGGCAATGTCGCGGATTTCCTCCAAAGTGCCTGTTGCTGTTACTTCCCCGCTGGAGATCAGCACGAAGCTATCGCAGATTTTCTCCGCAGTATCCAGTACATGCGTGGACATCAGAACGCCCGCACCGCGCTTCCGCTCGGCCTCCAGGAGACGCAGGAAATCCTTCGTGGCACGGGGGTCAAGCCCGATAAACGGCTCGTCCACAATGTAGACGTCAGGCTGGACCAGGAAGCCAAGCATCAGCATCATCTTTTGCTTCATACCTTTGGAGAAGCCTGCAGGCAGGTCATCCCGCACATTTCCCATACCAAACTGCACCAGAAGCTTCTCGGCGGTGGCCACAAAAGTCTCGTAGCTCAAACCGTAGGCAGCGGCTGCCAAATCGAGATGCTCCCACAGTGTCAGGTCCTCGTAAAATACCGGCTGTTCCGGTACGTATGCATACGATTGACTCTCTCCGCCGATAACCACTTTAGCCTTGGCATATTTCAACAAGCCGAGCAGCGTCTTGATGGTAGTGCTTTTCCCTGCTCCGTTTGGTCCGATCAATCCCAGCAGCTGGCCGCGCCGCACCTGGAAAGAAATATCTGAAATCCGTTTGTCGCCCGCTTCGTAACCGGCTTCCTCAATGGAAACATCGAGCACGATATCTTCCTCTTCCCATTCGCCCTCAGCTTTGAACCCCTCTGCAGAATCATCTTCAAACTCTGTCTCTTTCATACGGCTTCCATCTCCTAAGTATCAATTCACAAGTGTCCCGGCTGCTTTTACCGTTCTTTTTTATCCATTATACGGACAAATGGGAAGAATCATCAAACATTACTTCCCCGAAGTGCAGAAAGAGACTTCTCCGGCTTAAGGAAAGACCCCCAGATTGCACCAGATTGCACTATGATCAGGCAACACTTCCCATGCTAATCTTTGCTTCTTTGTAATTTATAGTAAGGGAAGCCAAAGGTTTGTTCATCAATCCCCGGGAGTAAATCTCCACCGCGCCAGAGGCTGAAAATGCCCTCCCACCGGAGATGTACACCAAAAAAACCAATTCAATATGCACCTTTTGCGTGCTCTAAAAAAATTGTTTGATTTTTAATAATTAAAAGTGTGCTCATTGTGACAAATCACATGTTCTTGATCCATTGTTTGACGTATTGTAAAGCTATATCAAGTCATTGCACAGCTAAACCGTGCAATTCAAGCCGTGATTTAGTACCGTACGGGGCAACCCGTACGATTAACGATAGAGGGTGGAGAAGCATGATACAATCCTATGAACGCGATACTCAACTGACATTGCATTTGTACCGGGTTTTTGCCAAGTCTTTCAAGAGCATCAACGAGCATGCCGTTACCGGAAGCAAGATTGAAGGTTTCAATCCTACTGCTTTTGCTGTTATGGAGGTCCTCTACTATAAGGGGCCGCAACCCATTCAGCAGATCGGTGCCAAACTGCTCTTACAGAGCGGCAATGTTACTTACGTGATCGACAAGCTTGAGGAACGCGGCTACCTGCAGCGTAAGCCTTGCGCAAACGACCGCCGGGTTATTTTCGCCGAGCTGACTTCGGAAGGCGAACATCTGATGAACGAAATGTATCCGAAGTATTCGGAGCGCCTGCACCTCGCTTTCAGTGGCCTGAGTGATGAAGAAAAGGAACAAATGATTACTCTTTTGAAGAAGATGGGTCTCCAGGCTGAGAAACTCTCCCCGCTCCCGCGCAAATAGGGTTCGGGTCAACAAGATTGTGAATCTATTCACTTCTTAGAATAGCTCCAGAACAAGTAGAAACGGCTGAGCCGTCCTGTTAAGGATGACTCAGCCGTTTCTAGTTTGTTGCAGCAATAGATGGGTTCTGACACAAGTGTTATTCACTAAGCCTTCTTAAGCGCCGGATTCTCCTCCGCAATGGAAGGAACGCCACTCCGCAGACCTGAAGAAATAATCAGGGACAAGACTGCGAATACCGCCATTACAATAAAAAGTGAATGCAGGCCGCCTTCCAGCGCACCATGCAGACTGCTCAAGGCCTCCCCGGTCAGTGTGCTGCCGCCATGCGGATTAAGTAGTGTATTGATGTCATCCCCTGTAACTGCACTGCCGGGCTGCTCCGCCAGCCGTCTGTCAATCGTAAGGTTCAGCCAGGAACCGAAAATTGCCACCCCAACCGTCTGCCCGAGTGAACGGGTAAACGTATTGAGTGCCGTTGAGGCCCCGCGCTGCTCATGCTCCACAGAGGACTGGGCGATAATGGTAAAGACGGTAGAGGCATAGCCAAACCCGACTCCGCAGAACAGCATAAGACATAGAAGCAGCAATTGTGAGGAATCCCCGTTCATAAACGCAAGGCCGATGGCCCCTATGGAAATCAGCGCCAGACCAAGCATGCCCGTCCGGCGGGAGCCGGAGCGCAGGATCATCCGTCCTCCGGCAATGGAGCCCAGCATCCAGCCTACAGACATCGGAGCGAGCAGCAGGCCTGAGAGGGCAGCACTTTTTCCGAACACTCCTTGTACCCACAGCGGTACATAGGTGGACAAGCCAATGATCAAGGTACTGACCAGCAGATTGGCCCCGGTGGATACAGCAATATTACGAACAGAGAACAGCGTGAGCGGCAGCATCGGTTCAGGAGCACGGCGCTCCACAAACAGAAATACTATCAGCAGCAGAATTGCCGCCCCCAATATCGCCAGCAGGAGCGGAGACGTCCAGGGCAGATTCTGCCCTCCTGTCGTCAGTCCGAAGAGCAGAGCCCCCATCCCTGCCGCGAACAGCAGCACACCGGCTACATCAATCTTCGTCTTGCGTCTTACCCGTTCTTCCTTCAGATAGCGGGAAATAAATATAATAGATAACAGGCCAAAAGGCAGATTAAACACAAACACCCAGCGCCAGCTTAAGTAATCTACAACATAGCCGCCGAGCAGCGGTCCAACCAGAGAGGAGATCCCCCATACCGAACTCAGCAGCCCCTGTGTCTTTGCCCGTTCTTTAATGCTGTAGATGTCACCGATTATCGTAAAGGTCATCGGAATCAGTGCTCCCGCTCCGATTCCTTGGATGCCGCGGAATATAATAAGCTGTTCCATGCTCTGCGATATGCCGCACAGCAGCGAGCCAAGCAAGAATACCACAGCTCCACCGATGAATACAGGCTTGCGGCCAATCAGATCGCTCAGCTTGCCAAATATCGGGGTCGTGACCGCCATGGCCAGCAGATAGGCGGTAAATATCCAGCTCAGCCACTGCATCCCCTGAAAATCCCCAACAATCGCCGGTCCGGCAGGCCCGGTTACTGTCCCTTCAATTGCAGCCAAAAATGTAGCCAGCAGCACCCCTATCAAAATAAGCTTGCGTTCTGTTTCTCCTGGAGACTTCAATGAATCCAAATCCTCTCACTATATATTAGCGTCTAGCCTCACTGCGCAGCAGCGCATACAGAATAACGTCCTGAAAGCCTGAGGACGTATGACGGTATTCCCGCAACAGCCCTTCCTCCCGGAAGCCCAGTGCTGAAAACAGCCTCTGCGCCCGGACATTGTCCGGATGGCATAATACTTCAATCCGGTTCAGCCCCATGGTGCCGAAGCCGAAATCCATTACAAGCTCCAGCGCTTCCTGCATATATCCCTGCCCCCAATGGGACGGTGACAGCTCACAGCCGATTTCCCCCCGGTACGCTCCCGGCAGCTGCCAGTAGTTATAGCCGCAGCTGCCGATTACGTCACCCTCCGGTCCTATGATGCTCCAGCGCAGACTCGCTTCTTCCCGCGCCATCTGCCGCAGTAATCCAATTAGATGCTCTGCATCAGCAGCCGAAGACAGAGGGGGCATGTCCAGCCAGAGCGCCACCTCAGGATGACACCAGAGGTCATATAATGCGGCGGCATGATCTTCGGTCATAACACGCAATTCCACTCTTTCTCCGCTCAAAGCCGGTACCATCCCATTGCACACGTACAACGCTCTCGTCCCCTTCCAACCTTATAAGTATACAACATATGTAAGGATGTCCTGAATAGAAACATAAATTTCACACACATAGAAACGGTACTGTCCTTAACCGGGACGGTACCGTTTCAGTGAGAAACCGTTTGAAAAACGCCTTTATCAGGGCGGCTTGGTCCCACCCTGATGCAGACGTTTGTTTTTGTGCATAAGGTTCGCTCATGCCGTTGTATAGTGGAAATGGGCATAATCTTCAGGATTAACCTGAGGCCCCTGCTGCCTTGACCGGCTTAAGCACCTCGGTGCAGAGAACCTGAAGCTTTTCCTGGATCGCCTTGAATTCTTCAATCCCCGTCCCGGTAATGCTGAATCCCTCGCCATGGGCAGTCAGGAAGTTCTCCTGAGAGAGCCGCTCCAGTTCCTGCTTCACTTCACGTTCCGCCACCCGGTATCCCAGATTCTCGAGTTCCGGCTGCATTTCTGATACTGTAAGGTCCCTCTCATGTGCAAAATAAAGCATATGAATCCCTACGAACAAGTTCTGTACATCGGCGCGCATATTCCACTCCTTCCGGCCAAAAGCCTCCAGTTTTAGTAAATTCAATCACTGCTTATTCTTATAAAAGCATTACCCTAGTGATGGCTTGTGGAAACACGAGGGACTGTTACGGTAAGGGGGTAAGCTCTGCAATCTGCATAAATCCGGTAATGCTTGACGTATTGAACGTTGCTGTACTATGTTGTTAGTTACAGTTATGGATTCATACTGACTCAAGGTACAGGAAGGTGATGCTTCATGTTTCAGGCTATGCCCTACGACGGAACGCGCAGCGAGCGTTTTGAAGCGGTTCTATCCCAGCTGGGAGCGCTGATGGAAGGGGAGCCAAATGCCGTTGCCAATCTGGCGAATGCCTCGGCACTGCTTAAGTTCTCTCTACCGGATACCAATTGGGCCGGTTTCTATTTATTTGACGGCAAGGAGCTTGTGCTTGGACCCTTTCAGGGACTGCCTGCCTGTATCCGCATTCCACTGGGCCGCGGAGTATGCGGAACGGCCGCAAGCGAGCGCCGGACACTCGTCGTGGATGATGTGCATGCCTTCCCGGGACATATTGCCTGCGATGCCGCTTCGAACAGCGAAATCGTCGTGCCGCTGATTAAGGAGGACCGGCTGCTGGGTGTGCTGGATATCGACAGCCCGCTCAAGCACCGCTTCGATGATGAGGAACGCCGCTTCCTGGAGCGGTTCGCGGCTATGGTTTCGGACGTAATCTAATTTTCCCGGCTGCATGTAAAAGGCCGCCACATTCGCAGGAGTACCTGCGTTTGTGACGGCCTTTTTGCTGTTGATCGTTTTTATGCTGAGGACAACGCCCGATTACTGCCGGACCGGACTAATATTCCAGATTTCAGAGGCGTAGCGGCTGATCGTGTTGTCACTGGAAAATTTGCCGGAATGGCCGATATTGATAATCGACTTTTTCAGCCATTCCTTCTGGTTGCGGTAGGCGAGATCGATTTTGACATGAGTCTCCACATAGCTGGCAAAATCCTTAAGCACAAAAAATTCATCATTATTGTCGAGCAATGACTGATAGAGCGAATCGAACTCCTGGGTATGGCAGCAGATTGGACCCGGTGTGATGAGCTGATCCAGCACTTCCTTGACTCGTCCATCGCCATTATAGATATCACGGGAATGATAGCCTCCATACTGGTAGTAATCAAGCACCTGCTCTGCCCGCAGTCCGAACAGGAACATGTTGTTGTCACCCAGCATTTCGTGCATTTCCACGTTGGCCCCGTCCATCGTGCCGATGGTCAGCGCACCGTTCATCATAAACTTCATGTTGCCGGTGCCGGAAGCCTCCTTGCTTGCTGTAGAGATTTGTTCGCTTACGTCAGCTGCGGGAATAATCTTCTCCGCCAAAGAGACCGAATAATTCTCCAGGAAAAAGATGCGGATCTTGCCTTTGATATCCGGATCCTTGTTGACGACATCAGCCACTGTATTAATCAGTTTAATAATCCGTTTGGCCAAATGATAGCTGGGTGCAGCCTTGGCCCCGAATATAAAGGTGCGCGGCACCATGTCCATAGATGGATTATCTTTAAGCTGATTGTACATATGCATAATATGCAGAATGTTCAGCAGCTGGCGTTTGTAGGCATGCAGCCGTTTGACCTGTACATCGAAGATGGAATCCGGGTCTACCTGCACCCCATGCTTCTTGCCGATGTATTCCGCCAGGCGCTGCTTGTTACGGCGTTTGATGCCAGCCACCTGTTCCTGGAATGAAGCATCCTCACAATATTTAATTAGCCCGATCATCTCCTGCGGATGGTGAATCCAGCGTGTACCAATGGAATCATTGATCAATCCGGCCAGCTCGGGATTGGCATGCAGCAGCCAGCGGCGGTGTGTGATACCGTTCGTCTTATTATTGAAGCGGTGCGGATACATCTCATTGAACAGCCGCATCTCGCGTTTCTGCAAAATCTCTGTATGCAGCGCAGCCACTCCATTCACGCTATGGCTGGCTACTATCGCCAGATGGGCCATCCGCACCTGATCATCATGAATAATTGCCATCTGGTTGATCCGGTCCTGATCGCCGGGATATTTGCTCATCAGCTCACCGCAGAACCGGGCATTGATTTCCTCAATAATGAGGAAAATACGCGGCAGCAGCTCCCGGACCATCCCCATCGGCCATTTCTCCAGTGCCTCGCTGAGAATGGTATGGTTGGTATAGGACACCATCCGGGTCGTCATGCTCCAGGCCTGATTCCAGCCGATGCTGTGTTCATCCATCAGAATCCGCATCAATTCGGGGATAACCAGTGTTGGATGCGTATCATTGATGTGCAGAGCCACTTTGTCCGGGAGCAGTTCAATCGGCAGGCCCGTCTTGCTGTACGTCCGCAGAATGCTCTGCAGACCTGCGCTGCACAAGAAATACTGCTGCTTCAGACGGAGCAGCTTGCCTTCATACTGTGAATCATCCGGGTACAGGAATTCAGAAATTGATTCCACTGAACGTTTGTATTCCAGAAACTTGTGATAATCCGTTCCAGCCAGGGAGCCGGTTATTCTCGAGGACGGGTTGATCGATTCGGCACTCCAGTTCCGCAGTGTATTCACATGCTTGCGGTCCGCCCCAATAATCGGAATATCATAAGGAACCGCCCGCACCGCTTCATAATCCTTATGCTCGAAGGCCAGCTCACCGTTCTCCTCACGGGTCTCCACATGTCCCCAGAACCGTACTTCCACCTGCTTGTCTTCCCGGCGCAATTCCCACACATTATCGTTCTGCAGCCAATAATCGGGCAGCTCCACCTGATATCCGTCAACAATCTTTTGCTCAAACAGGCCGTATTTATAACGGATGCCGCAGCCATGCCCTGCATACTGCAGGGAGGCCAGCGAATCCATGAAGCAGGCGGCCAAACGCCCCAGACCTCCGTTGCCGAGGCCTGCATCTGCTTCTTCCTCTTCAATATCCTGAAGACAAAAGCCCAGTTCTGCAAGTCCTTCGCGTACTACCTCCAGTACGCCCATGTTGAGCAGATTATTGCCCAGAAGCCTGCCAATCAGAAATTCCATGGAAAAATAGTAAACCTGCTTTTCCTTATCAGCCTTAAATTTCTGGTTGGTATCCGCCCAGTTTTTACCTGCATTCTCACGGATCATATTGCCGATGATGTTATACACATCAGCATTCGAAGCTTCTTCAAGCGGCTTGCCCAATTTCCTGATGAGTGCCTCGCGGAACGCTTGTTTAAAGGTTTCTTTATCGTTGAACAACAGCGGGTTCCTCCTGACAGATCCTTATTTTGTGAATGGCGTATTTATGAAAACTCAGGATCAGCTGAACTGGGTGCTGCCCGGTGTTCAACTGATCCTGAGGTTAAATTTTGCTGCTCTTGGCTATAACAAATGGACGTTTGTTATCTCCGACCAGAATCCGGTCTCTGCTTAAGTGTACATCTTTATCCATAATGACATTTTCAATCACGGCATTTTCTTCAATTACACATTTCTGCATGATGACAGAATTGATGATTCTGGCCCCTTCTTTGATCTGCACGCCCCGGAAGATCACGCTGTTCTCCACGGTTCCGGCAATGATACAGCCGTTGGCCACCAGCGAGTTGCTAACCTCTGCGCTGTCCAGATAACGGGTTGGCGCTTCATATTTAATCTTGGTCTGCACCGGATTCTCCTTGAACAGGCTGAAATAATTATCCTGGCGGAGCAGCTCCAGACTATTTTTGTAATAGCTTTCCAGCGAATTGATCACCGCATGGTAACCTTTGTACTCGTAGGCGGAAATTTTGAATTTGTGCCGGTTCTTCTGGATCACATCGCGGAAGAAGAAGCTTTCGCCATGGGCGATGCAATGTTCTACCTGCTCCAGGAACATTTTTTTCTCCATGATGAAGATATCCAGATACACATTGTGATGGTCCTTCTCATGATGAATATTCGTAACCGCATTCTCTTCGTCTACCTCAACACGCAGGCAGGGATCATGCTCAGGCTGCAGCTGGTCTATCGTTTTGTAGACAAGTGTTACATCCGCGCCCTTCTCCAGATGGTACTGGAATACCTCCTGGAAATCCACAGTGTTGATATGCTGACTGCCGGAGAACACAATATATTTGGCCGAGGCCCGTTTGAAGAAATCCAGATTGTTATGATAATGCTGTAAATCCCCAAGCGAGGTGTCTGTCGGATCATTCCAGTCAGGCGGCAGAATAAACAGTCCTCCATGCTTGCGGTTCATATCCCAGGACTTGCCGTCGCCGAGATGATCCATCAGCGAACGGTATTTACGGCGGACAAACAGTCCAACGCTTTCCAGCTCTGCCCGCATCATATTGGAAAGAACGAAATCGATCAGCCGGTAGCGGCTGGCAAAAGGCACGGCAGCACCGCAGCGGAAATAGGTCAACTCATTTAATTTATCCAGTTCATGATCAAGATTGATTACACCCATAAGCTTTTTCATCCCGGTTCACCGTCCTCTAATGGTTATATGGTTTTGGCTGCAACTGATTTACGTTTCTTGCTCCGATTATCGATCAGCAGGATTTCGTCCTCATTCTCCCGATCGACTCCGATCTCCATATAATCCTCGATTACCGTATTTTCGCTGATGATAGCCTTATGGATCCGTACATTCTTGCCGATCTTAACCTTGGGCATAATGACGGAGTCGGTAATGACGCTGCCTTCTCCCACTTCCACGCCGTAAAAGAGCACCGAATGCTTCACCTCTCCGTACACGATGCAGCCCTCATTAATAATGCAGCTCGATACCTTTGCTCCTGGAGCTACATATTGTGCCGGCTGATTCGGATTGCGGGTGAAAATGCGCCAATTGGGATCATTCAGATTCAGCGGCGGATGATCACTTAACAAATCCATATTGGCCTCCCACAGGCTGGCCACTGTACCTACATCTCTCCAGTAGCCTTCAAATGGATAGGCAAAAAGGGATTTATCGTCCTCCAGCATCAGAGGAATAATATCTTTGCCGAAATCATGGGAGGAGTCTGCATTCTCCCCGTCTTCCAGCAGATGCTTGCGGAGGACCTCCCATTTAAAAATATAAACGCCCATCGACGCCAGCGTGCTCTTCGGCTTCACCGGCTTCTCGTCAAACTCATAAATCTTCAAATCTTCATCTGTGTTAAGAATGCCAAAGCGGCTGGCCTCCTCGAGCGGAACATCAATGACCGAGATGGTGCAGTCAGCATTTCTAGATTTGTGATATTGCAGCATAGCATTGTAATCCATTTTGTAAATATGGTCGCCGGAAAGTATAAGCACATGTTCCGGATCAAATTGATCAACAAATTTCAGATTGCGGTAAATTGCATCAGCCGTTCCCCGGTACCAGCTGCTTCCATTCTCCCGTTCATGCGGCGGCAATACAAATACACCGCCATCCTTACGGTTCAAATCCCAGTCACTGCCTACCCCAATGTATGAATGCAGTACAAGCGGCTCATATTGAGTGAGCACACCAACTGTATCAATACCTGAATTGGAGCAATTGCTTAAGGGGAAGTCGATGATTCTGTAAGTTCCCCCAAAATAAACAGCGGGCTTGGCAAGCGTTTTGGTCAATCCCTTCAACCTTTTCCCTTGGCCTCCCGCCAATAGCATGGCTACCATTTCTTTTTTCTTCATGGAAGAGCCTCCTTGACATATGGGTAGTAAAACATGTAATAAATAAGGTTGAATGAAGTTTGGTGGTGCGAAATAGACCCAAGATAGAATTCAAAAAGAAGTGAACCAGCAAGAAGTAAAATGAAAGAAATGTGCTTGATAGGAAATTTGGATAAGGTTAACAAACGGGGGGACACCTGATATCGGGACAAGTTGCCGGATTCATGAGAAAAGCTCTCCAAAAACCGGGTTTGTATCCTTATTGTAAAGTGTTCTAGAGTCGCCGTCAAAACCCTTTATTGAATTCCAAAAACCTTAGATTGTAATTATATTCCTTATTAATAACACTTATATTTCTTATAATTAGATTAACCAGAATGATTAACCATGAACTAAAAATTCTAATCTGATATTGAACTTAAGGAGACGCTTCTTTCAGCAAACATTCAACGTAATGGGTCATAATGAACTATCTTTTACTGTAAACGGAGGTACTACTCATGAAAGCTGCCCAAGGCGTGCGACTACTGCTCGTAGATGACGAGCCTCATATCCTGCAGTTTCTGGAACTGGGTCTGATGAACGAAGGATTTGAAGTAATGACTGCACCTGACGGTGTCAGCGCGATCGCAATGGCTGCCGATTTCAAACCGCATGTGGCCATTCTGGATGTGATGATGCCGGGCATGGACGGCTTTGAGGTCTGCCGTTACCTGCGTTCAGAAGAAGCGGAGATTGCTGTCATCATGCTGACTGCAAAAGACGAAGTGGACGACCGGGTCAAGGGCCTCTCCATCGGGGCTGACGACTATATGGTCAAGCCGTTCAGCTTCGACGAGCTGCTGGCCCGGATTCAGGCCCGGCTGCGCAATCAGTTCCCGGGATTGCTTGGGGAAGTGCGCTGCGGCCCCTTCCGGATTGACGGCCGCCGCAAGGAAATCCGCCACAAGGAAGAGGTTCTGGAGCTGTCCCCTACCGAATATGAGCTGCTGCAATACCTGGTCATCAATCATGGCCTGGTACTGAGCAAGCCGATGATTCTGGACAAGGTATGGGGATATGATTTTGGCGGAGAGGAAAATATCGTGGAGGTCTATATCCGTTCTCTCCGCGAGAAGCTTGGAGATAAGGAGCATAAGATTATCCGCACGCTGCGCGGCGCGGGATACCGCGTGGACCTGGTATGATTGCCCGCCTCTCGGGCTTCATCAGCAGGCTTCCGTCTCCGCGTTCCCTGCGCAAGCAGCTGCTGGCCATCTCACTCATCATTTTGTCTGTGCTGCTGCTGCTGATCGGTGTGCTGCAGTATGTGCTGATGCGGAACTTCATCTACACCAACCGGGCGGAATCCATGGAAACGCAGCTGCGGTCCGTGCCGCGTGAGTTCTATTTTACGTTTCTTAATTCCGGGAAGCCGGAACTGCCTGGTGCCAGCCCCGCCACGAGCGGCGGTAACGCAGCACCCGGGGAGAACCAGAACACCAGCCCGGACGGGCAGCGGATGGGCGGTGACAGGCGTCCTCTCCTGCTGGATGCCCATACAACTATCGCCATCTATAGCCCGGACGGCACCTTCAAGGACTTCCAGGAGGATACGCTTTCCGATTCTGCCGCTCCAAGAATGACGAACAAAGAGTATGATGAGCGGCTCAAATATACTGCGGACAAACAAACGGGAAAATACCGGCTGATAACCGCTGAGGATGGCAGTGAACACCTGGCCGTGTTCATGAATCTGCGCAAGCCGGGTGCACCCAAAATGCTGCTGCAAATGAGCGTAGCCACCGGCCCGCTGAGAGATGTAATCATGCAGCAGCTGATGATCTTTGCCGGCTTGGCGGTAATTGCTTTGCTGGCCGGGCTGTTCCTGTATTTGCCTGCACTGCGCAAAACACTGGTTCCCTTATCCAATATGGGCGAAGCCGCGCAAATCATCGACGCAGGCAATTTGGACGTACGTTTCCCCGTCAACCAGGGACAGACAGAAATCGACAAGCTGTCCCAGTCCTTCAACGGGATGCTGGAGCGTCTGGAAATTTCGTTCCATAATGAACGTGAAGCCAAGGAACAGATGCGGCGTTTCGCCGCCGATGCTTCCCATGAGCTGCGGACTCCCCTCACTTCGATTCACGGCTTCCTGGAGGTGCTGCTGCGGGGAGCTGCGGATAATAAAGACCAGCTTTACGGCGCCCTGAACAGCATGCACGGTGAATCCAAACGGATTAATAAGCTGGTCGAAGACTTGCTCCTGCTGGCCCGTATGGACGGCGCGCCTCAGCTAAGGGTCAAGAACCTGCTGCTGGGTAAAGTCATCGATGAGATGCAGCCGCAGCTCCTGGTGCTGGCCGCGAACCGCAAGGTCAACTTCGACATTTCTTACGGCATCCGCGGCATGTATGATCCCGACAAAATCAAACAGGTCATTCTCAACTTGTTCCACAATGCCGTGCAGCATACGGATGCAGACCAGGGGACGATCCATATCGCCCTGCACGCCCGGGACACCGGAGCAACGCTGACTGTCAGGGACAACGGCTCCGGCATCTCTGCTGATCATCTCCCCCATGTGTTCGACCGGTTCTACCGCAGCGATTCCTCGCGCACGCGCAAATACGGCGGTTCGGGCCTTGGATTGTCCATTACAAAGTCTATTGTGGATGCACATAACGGGAACATCAGCGTGGAGAGTACTCCCGGTGGAGGCACTGTCTTTAAAGTCTCTCTTCCATGCTTGCTGGATTAGCTTATGTAGTGTAATCAACGTTATAATAGTGTGTGAAAAGTATGCTATGCTCACAAAACTTAAGTTTATGCTTTCGAAGTGAGTTTTGTACGAAGTCGATTCAAGGATGTTATGCTTACAAAACTTTTAGGAGGTCGAATTCATGTACGAAATCGCCGTGATCGGAGCGGGACCAGCCGGTGCCAGTGCAGCCCTGTTCGCCGCCAAAGCGGGCAAAAAAACGCTGCTGATTGACAATGACAAAGGAATGACCCGCAGAGGGTGGTATGAGAATTTTTATGGAATCTCCGAAATCGGCGGTCCCGACCTCGTGGAAACCGGACACAAGCAAGCCGTCAAATTCGGGGCGGAATTAGTAGCTGATCAAGCTGTGGGTCTTACCGCGGGCAGTGAAGGTTTTGTCATTGAAAGCGAGAGTGGTGCCACTTATGAAGCGAAACATGTGATTCTGGCTACAGGCGTCCTGACCGATTTGGCTGCTAAAGCCGGTGTGGAAACCAAGGATGGCACGGAGCCAAGAATCAAGACTGTGGTAGCCGTCAACGCCGAAGGTAAAACAAATGTCGAAGGCATCTGGGCCGCCGGAACCGTTGCCGGAGTAAGCGTGCACGCTATTATTACCGCAGGTGACGGCGCGAAGGTCGCCATTAATGTCATAAGCGAATTGAACGGTGCAAGATATGTCGATCACGATCTGCTGAAGGCATAATTATATTCATACGAGAGGGACTCCGGGCGGATACTTCGCTTCAAGAGTCCCTCTCTTAGCTGAATTGAGGCCAGCCGCGATTGCGGTTGGCCTTTTTCATCCGATAATTGCAGTTTGTACAGCTATTTCTCCACTTTTAGCGGCCTACGAAGAGGTAGTTGCACTCTGTACATTTATTTTCACGAAATTCCACTGAACCGCCACGGTTCACAATTTTTAATTGTACTCAATACACTTATACTCTAGAATCGGCCCTTAACGCACCAAATAGCTGTAGTAAATACAACTACGTTCAATTCAAGCGTTCAAATAATAATCTCCATGCGGATCACCTGCCCGTTCTCTGCACTGCGGCGTGATAGCGGGGGGAACAACCCACTTTTGAAAGCAAATTTAAGGGATGCTCTTTAGCAGCAAAGGGCGCACGTGACAACTCTAAATTTGTAATATGTACAGTTTCGATTGGCGGGCCTGCACAAAAGGCTGCTCCAAATTAGGGATGGCTGTACGCCAATCATTATCCGGAACAGCCT
This sequence comes from Paenibacillus sp. FSL L8-0340, assembly GCF_038593145.1. Lineage (NCBI taxonomy): Bacteria > Bacillati > Bacillota > Bacilli > Caryophanales > Paenibacillaceae > Paenibacillus > Paenibacillus sp. FSL L8-0340. Next base: position 616,559 of record NZ_CP151967.1, on the reverse strand, counting down.
ATTAAGTTTACACGAGGTCTGCCTGATATTTGCCCCGGCTTCAGCATCAAAGGATGCGGCTGCTTCTGCCTGATGCCTTACTCCCCAATACAGCCTGAGCTTCCTCACTGCTCTCCAGGCTGCCGAGCAGCTTTCGTAAATACGCCAAAAGCTGCGGCCGCAACTCTTCACGCTGCAGCCCTATTTCCATGGTGGCCTGAATGTACCCGAACTTGTCGCCAATATCATAACGTTTGCCCTGCAGATCTAAGGCTAACAGCCCTTCATTCCGGCACACTTCATGCAAAGCATCCGTCAGTTGATATTCACCGCCAGCTCCGCGCTCAAGTCTAGCCAGCACCGAAAAGATCGAAGGCTGCAAAATGTACCGGCCCATAATCGCATATTCCGAAGGCGCGGCCTGCGGCACAGGCTTCTCCACCAGTCCGCTTACGGCATGCACACCGTCTATGGAACCTCCTGAAGCAATGATCCCGTATTTGCTGACTTCCTGCCTTGGCACCCGCTGAACACCGACAATCGTCTTCTCCGCCTGCTCATACAGCTTCATCATCTGCGAGAGTGCCAGGGGCTCGGACACCATAATGTCATCACCGAGCAGCACCGCGAACGGCTCATCTCCGATAAATTGCTCTGCACAATGAATGGCATGACCCAGCCCCAGCGGTTCTTTTTGCCGGATGTAATGAATGCTTGCCAGCTCGCTGATTCCCTGCACCTCGCGGAGCAGGTCCAGTTTTCCTTTCTCCAGCAAGGTCTGCTCCAGCTCCACCGATTTGTCAAAATGATCCTCAATCGATTTTTTGTTACGGCCGGTTACGATAATAATACTCTCAATACCGGAGCGGACCGCTTCCTCTACGATGTATTGAATCGCCGGCTTATCCACAATGGGCAGCATTTCCTTCGGCTGGGCCTTGGTAGCCGGCAGGAAGCGCGTGCCCAGACCGGCGGCGGGTATCACAGCTTTTCTGATTTTCACGTTGGATCGCTCCCTTCGTTATTTGTTAAGAGGAGCCATTCTGCGCTCCCGCACATCCTGCTGCTTTTTGCCGCCATAGCACTCCTGGACGATATAGAGTGGACGGCCCTTGGACTCATCATAAATCCGGCCGACATATTCACCGAGAATGCCCAGCATAATAAGAACGAATCCGTTAAAGGTCAAAGTAATCCCGATCATCGACGCCCAGCCCTTAACGGCCTCGTCCGTAAAGAGCACCAGGTACAGCACATACATAAGGTAGAGAAACCCGGAAGCGGACAGCAACGCTCCCAAGTATCCCGCCAGCTTCAGCGGTTTGTAGGAAAAGGATGTGATGCCGTCCAGAGACAGCTTTAGCATCCGCTTGAGGGGGTATTTGGTTTCTCCCGCCAGCCGTTCATCGCGTTCATATTCAATCGCCTTTTGACGAAAGCCCACCCAGCTGACGAGGCCGCGTACAAAACGGTTTTTCTCCGGCAGACGTTTCAGCTCATCGCAGACCTTGCGGTCAATGAGCCGGAAATCTCCGGTATCCACCGGGATCGAGATGTCCGTTGAGTAGCGCAGCACTCTGTAAAAGGCGCTTGCCGTCCACTTTTTGAACAAGGACTCGCCGCGGCGTTTGATGCGCTTGGCGTATACAACCTCATAACCTTGCTTCCATTCTGTGATCATGTCCAGAATCAGCTCCGGCGGGTCCTGCAAATCGGCGTCGATAATGACCACCGCATCGCCCAGTGCATAATCCATACCCGCGGTTATCGCGATCTGATGCCCGAAATTCCGCGAAAGGTCGATCAGCTTCACACTTTCATCCCAGTAGCTGTATTCTTCAATCATTTGCGCACAGTTGTCAGTACTGCCGTCATTGACGAAGAGCAGTTCATACGGCTCACCTGTCGTTCCCATCACTTTTTTGATCCGGCGGTATGTCTCCTGAATCACTGCCTCTTCATTAAACATCGGTATAATTATGGAATAGCGCACGTTGTAGCCCATGAGCAGCTCCTCCTCAAATTGTAGTGATGAAGCGCGCCGGACAAATAATGCGGCGCGCTTCACGTATATCCGGCAAACAGAACTAGTTCAGGGTGATCTCGTACAAGGTTCCGCCATTGCTGCCTGTTACTGTACCTTGCCAATCGGCTGACGGCACCTCTGTACCGTTCTCGGTAATCCATCTAGTGATATCGGAATTGCCGCCGCGTCCGCCGCCCATACCGCCGCTGGTAACGAGGAAGTATTTCACTTTGCCGCTCTCTACCAGGGCCTTCAGGGTGTCGGTCGTATAAGGCACATCCGAACTGTTGAACCCGTTCAGGATCACAACCGATTCACCTTCGTCGATAATGTAAGGGCCTGCCGTTCCGTAATCCATAGCGGCGAACAAATACTCCTCGCCGGTATTATGCTCCTTCAGGTAGGTCAGCAGAGTCTCGTTCACACCGGCGGTACTGTTTCTGCCGCCTCCAGCTCCAGCTCCACCTGGGCCCATGCCTCCGCGGCTTTCACTGCTGTCAGGTCCTGCTGCCGGGGTCATGCTGTTCAAGCCATAGGTGATCGGTGTAAATGCCCAATAAAGCGGACCGATCAACAGTACGAGCAGACCGGCGATGGCTGCAGCTTGGGCAAATGGCCTTCTGTTATCTTTAACTATTCGAAGAATCAAGAGCAGAAGGGCGGCAATCATTCCTGCTGCCAGAACCCCAATCGCCCAGCCCTTGCCGATGGTGTCGTCATAAGGATGAATAATGTACCATTCAAAAACCGCTGTTGTGAGAACTGCCGGCGGCAGCAGCCAGGAAAGCCAGGTTGAACGTTCCTTGTAATAGCTCCAGAGCTGGGACCAGCCTGCTCCAGCCAGCGTAGCAATCGGCGGTGCCATCATAATCAGGTAATATTGATGGAAGAATCCGGCGATGCTAAAGAATCCCATGACCGGCACCAGCCAAGCCAGCCAGAACAGTGCTTCCCTATGCTTCTGCGTGAAGTTTGTTCTGCGCAGGCTGGCAAAGATACCGATGCACCCGAACAATACGAATGGCAGTAGCCAACTGGCTTGACCAGACAGAGCGGACTGGAACAGCCGCAGGGGACCAGCTGTCCCCGTATTGAACATTCCGCCACCTCCGCCGTTCATGCCGCCGCGATTGCCTTGGTCCCCGTCGCCGCCGAACTGCCGTCCTCCATCATCCGTTCGACTTCCCGGTGCCTGCCCTGGCATTCCTCCATCCTCGGAGGATTGGCCTCCGGTGGCTGAGCCGTCGGTTTGGCCCGGAGCTGTTCCCCGGCCGTCAATTTGTTCGCCGTCAGCTCCATTCATCGCCGGCATCTCACCGTTCATCCCAGGCATCCCACCGTTCATTGCCGGCATCTCACCGCCACTGCCGAACATTCCGCCGCCAGTACTGCGGTCGCCGGTTAAACGGGATACCCCGTTATATCCAAAGGCCAGATTTAATACAGAGTTGGTACCGCTGCTGCCCATATAGGGCCGTTTACTCGCTGGAATGGAATCGACAATGACGGCCCAGGAGAGTGAAACCGCCAGAAGTACTGCGGTGCAGGCTGCCAAAACCCCGGTTTTTTTCTTCCAGTTCACTTTGCCGGCCAGAATATAAAAGAGATAAAATGCCGGTAAAACCATATATGCCTGCAGCATCTTCTCATTGAAGGCAACTCCAATTAGCCCAAATGCAGCGAGAAGACTGCCGATTCTATTCGTCTTTGTTCCTTTGAACAAAAACCATGCTGCCAGCAGCAGCGTGAACACCAGCATGGCATCAATATTGTTCGTCCGGCTGACAGCAGCGGCTACCGGCGTGGAAGCCATGGCCAGTGCCGCCAACCGTGCTGCGGTTCTGCCGAAGGTTGGCTTGACCATCAGGTATACGAGAAGCACTGACCCTACACCGCCAAGTGCCTGAGGCAGGATGACGCTCCAGCCATGCAGCCCGAAGATCAGGGCGCTGACCGTCTGAATCCAGAATGTAACCGGCGGCTTATCCACCGTTACTGAACCTGCTGAGTCAAGCGATGCGAAGAAGAAATTGTGAAAGCTCTGCATCATGCTGCCCACCGCAGTGGTATAGTACGTATTTACATATTGATCATTCCAGATTCCATAGCCGTACAGAAACGCTGCAAGCAGCAAGATGCACAGCAGCACAACATCTGAACCCAGCTTCTTAAGCAGTCTCATCTTTCTCCACTCCCATTCCTCTATAACTCAATCATTCCGGCAGTGCTCTGCCCCCCGGCCCAATCTTTGATTAGCTGTATTATTGCATCCGTACCTTAACTCATAATGAAATGTGGCTGAATGTTTGCTGAAAGCCAGGAGAGCGGCATAGCCTTCCTAATAACGCAGGCTTCCGGGTGCTGGCTGTACTTGGTATCGCGCCGAAGGATTCTTTTCTGCGAGTAATACAAAAAAAGCCCCGGAATCCAGGGCTTCGTCTAAAGACTGCTATGTACATAAATGCAGCAGATTGCATAAACCGCAAAACCATAATTACGTGATTTGTATTCTAAACCGAACGTCCTAATGCAGCCAGCTTGTTTACCGTATTCCAATTGCGGGCAGTAATAGGCGTCCCGAGAAGCTTGTCCAGCTGAACCTTAAACAGCGGCGATTGGCTCACACTCACCTCATACAGCGTGTACATCTCCTTGCCTGTTACCCGCACCTTATCCGCTCCATCCTCGTAGGGACGCAGCTTCTCCAGTGCCTCTGCCGTAGGTTCATCAGCCAGAAAGGAGACATACAGCCGCTTGAACTCGTCAGCTTCCGTAAGCTGAAATGGGTTGCCCGCAATCGCTGCTTCCAGCTCTTCCAGACTGCGGATAATTACGGATACGTCAAAACCAAAGGTCTCCCGGATCTGCTCTCCGATCACTGCAGCAAGCTGGTGGCCTGACCCCTCCGCGCTTTCAAATACAACATTGCCGCTCTGGATATAGGTGCGGACATGCTCAAAGTGCAGTGCCTGGAACATGCTTTTCAAATCCTGCATTTTAATGATTTTGTTGCCGCCGACATTAATGCCGCGCAGCAGCGCAATATATGTAGTCATAGCACACCTCTTCCATAGGTAATTCAAATGGCCGAACTCTTGCTCAGACGTTTGCGGATTTCCCGGACAAGCTGCTCCTTCTCCTGCACAGGAACACCCTCAACAAGGCGCGCCGCCGCTACGGGCAGAATCCAACCGTCTATTGCGGCATAGGATTGCCCCGACAATGCGAGGTATTCCCGGATATATCCTTTGGTAAGCCTTTGTCTCATAAAACCTATAACGAATTTAGCCATCTGGGAGGCTCCTGGTGGCATAGCGCCCATACTAAAGAGAAGCACCGAACGCGCCGCATCACCGGCAGGATTCCCCATGATACCGGTCATCCAGTCGATGATCCAGACTTGTTCATTGATAAGCACATTGTCGGGGTGAAAGTCTCCATGGCACAGCTTATTCCCCTCTGGAAGTCCTTCCAGGTGGTCCAGCACTGCCGACTTCTCCTCCATGGTGAGCATGGGTGCTGCAATAATGCTTTTTCTCAGCTCCGCCTTTTGCCGGCCAAAGTCTTCTGTTCCCTCCAACTGATGCAGGTTATTATGCAGTCTAGCCATCTGCTTGGCATATTTGCCAAGCTGCCAGGGCTGTCCGCTGATCATCCCCAGCAGGGAACGGCCCTGAATTTGCTGAAATACGATTCCTTTACGTCCGTCAATCCCGACAAGCTCCAGCGGCTCAGGAGTGCAGAAACCCTGTTCAAATACATATTTACTGACCAGATATTCCCGTTCCACATACGGCTCCGGGATATCCCCGTTGTAGAGTTTAATGATTCTTCCTTCGCCATGCTCCCACACCTCTGCCGTGCGCCCTTTTCCAACCTGCTTCCCCTGCATCTTATGTTACGCCTCCCGTTTATTCCAAATGGATACGTTCAAAATGCTCTACGGCCGGGAATGGGCTGTAATAATGGTGCAGCAGCGCCTTCCATTGCTGATATTGCCCGGATTCCCTGAAGCCGACGGTGTGGTCCTCAAGCTTGCGCCATTTGACCAGCAGCAGATATTTGTGGTCATCCTCCAGACGGTGCTGCAGCTCATGCCCCAAATAGCCTTCTATAGAAGCAATTAACGGAGACGCCTCCTTAAAGCTTGCTTCAAATTGACTTGTCATTCCCGGTTTCACCTGAAGCATTGCCGCTTCTAGTATCATTCGATCCACTCCTTGAGATAGATTAGATGGCTATTCAATGCTACAATGCATCGCGGAAAAATTCATGATAGAAATTAATAATCACCAGAAGCACCGCCAGTGACTCATTGACGCTGCCTACCTCCAGCGCATGATTGGCATCGTCGATCCTGTATACCCTGATGTTCTGCAGTCCGGTGATCTCAGCGGAATGCTGTTCATTGAACAGCGGATCGCTGCCGCCGTAGATCATGCTGCCCCGGCTCTGCTTTATCCAGGGAATGGAGTCTACAAGCGGTGTCAAATAAAGATGGGAGGTTTTCTGCTGGACACCCATTTCAGCCGCCACTCTTCCGGCTATGACGGTACCCATGCTTTTACTGATGAACAGCAGCTGTTCATATTCGGGAAGTGCAGGAAGCGCAGCAATCGCCGCCTTGCATTCCTCTATAACGATATCCATGTCTTCGCGCTTAAAGTCCGCCCGTGCACTCTGATAGCCGTACTCCAACAGCAGCAGATCACAGCCATGTTCCCGGGCCACCTTGGCCGCATAATCGAGCAGGGAGCGCTCCACGGAATAATCCTTCCCCGGAAAGACGACAGCCAGTGCCTTCGCTTCGCCTTGGGCCACATATTTATGTCTGACTTCCCTGCCCCAATGTGAGGACATAACGATACGTGATACACTCATAATGCCTTCTCCTTCCCGTTATCCGTCATCAGCCGTTCTAAACGGATTTGAAATATTTAAAGAAATCAATCGTTTCCTGCAGATCAGCCTCGTCCTGATAAATGTCCATCATCCTGCCGAGTTCAAGCGCAAAATCAACATACCCGTTGGGCTTAGCCGTAAGAATATTCCCGTCCCTGATTACATTGACCTCGTCTGATGTTTCCGCGTCCGGCAATCCTTTGGCATTCTCCGCAGCTTCCCTGCCCTCCTGATTGTCCACATAGGATCTGCCTTCCAGAACCCCGGCAGCTTTCAGCACCGTAACCCCGCCGCAAATACCCGCGACCGTTTTACCTGAAGCGTTCATGCTGCGGATCAAGGCAAGCAGACTCTCATTCGCAGCAAGCTCTCCCACTTCACCCCCAGGGATAACCAGCAGATCTATAGCGTTCACATCCATATTCCCGAGTACCGCTGACGGGTTAATAGAGAAGCCCTCACAGGAAATAACGGGCATACTGTTCAGCCCCAAGGTGTGGACCTCGCTCTGTGTCTTCATAAAATAAGCAGCCAAAACTACCTCAAACTGAACAAAGCTGTTATATACAAGTACATATGTATTCATCGTTAAGCTAACAGCCCCTTCCACCTTTACGGTCGCAAACATCCTATTCTCTATGACTATCATTATAGCTATCTTCCCTGCAGCTGGGAAATCACAAAAAAAACCCGGCCCGGGAGGAGGTGGATTTCAAGCTTTTCAGATCCGGCACTACGGCTGCGGGGCTGTCTGCTTGCGGCTCGCTTTTCTGGACATAAACTCGGCAACAATCCATAAGAGCAGCGGAATGACCACCTGAAACGGCAGGGCATAAATTTTGTAAATATGGTAGGCAAAGTATTGCATTTGAAGAATATCCTTGTAGATAAAGACAGACATATAGACCATGATCAGGCCCATCTGCATCACAACGGAACGGTAGCTCTTCAGCTTAAAAACTTTAGCTACCCCATTACTGGCTACATACAGACACAAACTCGTTTTAATGAACAGCGCAGTTACAAAAGTAATGGAGGAGGAGCCTTCGATTCTGGTGAGAAAATCCCCCACATTAATTCTGCTCACCGCGACATAAGAGGGGAAATACAGGCTGGATAAAATCTCGGGACCCAGCACCAGCAAATTCCGCAAAGTAACGAAGAGCATAATGATTCCTGCAATCAGCAGGCTGCTGAGCAGCACGCGAAACGCTGAACCTTTCTTCGGGAGCACACTAAACGCGCCGAGAAAAATAACAATTTCGCCAAACGGAAAGGTAAAAGAGCCTATTGCATCTGTAAAGACAGGTCCCCAGCCGCTTTCCAGCAGCGGTTTCAAATAATGGAACTCATACTTGGGAATGGAAAGCAGCTGTGCTAAGGCAGTCGCCATTATTGTAAACAGCAGCAGAAATTTGGCGCTTCTCCCAAGCACCTCAAGTCCCGCGTTCACCACCCAAATGCAGAGGAGGACGATGATCAGCATCGGTGCTAACATTGGTGTCGAGGTTAAGGCTACCGTCTTGCTGAATTCCCCGAAATTCCGCAGCACAAGCGATCCCAAATGCAAGGAATACCAGATATACAGGCAGGAAAACAACCTCCCGAATATAGAGCCGAACACCGCATGCAGCATGTCATACAGATCCTTGCCCGGGAAAAGTTTATGGAGCCTCGCGTAGAGAAGCATAAGCGGGACCGCCAGCACAATGGCAAAAATCAGCCCGATCCAACTGCTGTTGCCGGATTGCCCCGAGACTCCCATGAACAGCGAACTGCCGATAATAAACAGGATCGCTATGCTGATCGACTGTCCCGCCGGTACGATTTCCTTGCTCATGTCTTCCCCCTCCTTTCAGGAGTGCATTCTAGAACAGCTTTTTAATCAAATAAACGATCGGCTCTGAGGGACTGGGAATTTCCCAATGCATCGACAAGGCAAAAGCAAGGGAGAAGGAGATCAGGCACAGCGCGGAGCAAACGTACAAATCCCGCCTCTTCCCTTGCTTGAGCAGACCATAGGGGTCAACCAGCACGACAACAGCATACATAAGCACTACATAAATGACCATGCTAATCCCCCAGCTTAATCGCCCGTGTTGTTTTGGCAGTGCTCTGAATGATCACCTTGGAGCTGACGTCGACATCCAGATTGACAAATTCATCCGGCCATTGCTTGCGAAGCTTAGTCCAAGTCTTAGGCAGATGCTCATGAACAGCTTCGCCAAAGCCAAAGATATCGGCATGGTATTTCTGCTGCGCCTTATGAATTACCGAGAGTATCTCCTTTTGCAAATTCTCGCCTGCACGTTTTTCAATGGCCGCTATGCTTTCGTTGCCGGATAAACCCTCTGCAGTCATCACCTCATCCAGCCCGGTATGCGTCACTGTATTGATCTGTATATGAACTTTACCATCTATCATTGTAGGCCTGACTTTCGTCCTGCTTGATAAAATTTCAAGGGAATAAGCCGGTGTCCCCTGCATATTATTCACCTCCAGTACACCACCTTTTATATCATTTTTGGCGAAAAGCATGCTTTTTGTCTCTTTCCCGTTCAGTTTCCCGACCATTTTATCCTTTACAAATACTGCAGTTCCATCCACACGCTCATTTTTCTGCCCGTTCTTCTCATTGATATACACCAGCGGTGCGACGGCACTATACCCTGAGGTCTCAAGCTTGTCGATGAAATCCCAGATTTCCACAACCGGAGCGCTGCTGACATACTTTTCATCACGCATCATCTGTGCCAGTTCAAAGGACATAATCGCTTCTGTTGTACTGTTCTGGTTAATTACATCCCGTGCATTTTTCTGTTCGGATACAAAAATAAAGACATCGGACCGGGTCTCTGTATCCCTGCTGTACCAGTCTATCGCTTTGATCAAGCCTTCCCGCGCAACTTCTTCACTGAAAATAATCACCTTGGCGTGACTCCATAACAGCTTCTTGCCAGTCGTCGATATCATATCGCGGGCAATTTCAAATATAGTATTTCCTGTGAAACTAAGCGTCTTGAAGCCTGCCTGATTCTGCTGAAGCCCACCCTGGGTGTCCACCATTTCCACTGTCATCTGCAGCTTGCCGTCCGCCTTGTTCTTGTCGATGGCAACACCGGCTACGATGGACATATCATCAATTTCGGTATAATTCCAGCAGCCCGGCATGACAAGCAGGAGCATTGCAGAGAGCAGCGCTAACAGCATTTTTTTTCCCCTGTTCATAAACGCTTAACCGATTTCTTGGGTGGCTTCCGCTTCATGTTGCGCGCCCCGATGATTGCCGGACGCAAATACATGTCCCACCAGGGTGCACGGATGGCGGTGTCCTTGATATCCTGCGGCCGGATCGAGCCCACCCCGAGCATATAGGGAACTCCGAAGGAGCGCAGGCTCATCAAATGGATGACCAAACCGAGCAAGCCGAAGAAATAGCCGTAGATTCCAAAAAGGAAACTCATCAGCAGCAAAAGGACCCGGACTACGATTAACGGTCCGGTGAGCCGGGGATTCAGCAGGGTGGTAATCCCCGTAAGGCCCACAACAATGACCATCGGGGCACTGACGATCCGCGCATCCACCGCTGCCTGGCCCAGCACCAGCGCGCCTACAATGCTGACCGCCTGGCCAATGGAATTGGGAATCCGCGCCCCCGCTTCACGCAGAATCTCAAAGATGGTCAGCATAAGAATTGCCTCAACTATTGTGGGAAAGGGTACTGATAATCGTGCGGTGGCAATGCTTAGCAGCAGCAATGTAGGAACCATCTCCTGGCTGTAAGTAACAAGTGCGACATAAAGCGCAGGAATACTGATGGACATGAAGGCTCCCATCACTCTGAGCAAACGGTTGAACGTAGAAAACATATAACCGATATAATAATCCTCACTGGCCTGAAAATTCTCTACAAAAACATAGGGCAGCGTCAGGGCAAACGGACTTCCTTCAATCAGCAGGGCAATTCTGCCCTCCATGATCTTGCCCACCACCGAATCCGGCCGTTCTGTACTGCCGATCATCTCAAAAGGCGAATACGGTTCATCACGAATCAGCTCGGCCAGATAGCCGGTATCCAGCAAATGGTCGAGCTGCACCCCCGCAAGCCTTACATGCAGCTCCTTGAGAATATCCGGTGAAGCAAGGCTTTCCATATAGCAGATACAGACCTGGGTTTTAGAACGGGTACCAATGTCGGTAAATACAAACTTCAAATCGGAATTCTGCACTCTGCGGCGGATCAGGGTCAGGTTGGTCATCAGCGATTCATTGAAGCCTTCCCTTGGGCCCCGGACCGCTTTGTCGGTCGTAGGTTCTTCAATAGCGCGGGTCTGCCAGCCTTGGGCATTAATATTCAGCGCACCGGCGTATCCGTCCAGCAGAAATACCGTTTTCCCTCCGACTATCGCCCCTATTAATTCATCCAAATCTGTAGAAACCATGATGTCACTGATATTTATAATCTGAAGGCGGATTAGTTCCATAAGCTCTGCCGGGGTTCCCAGATCCTTGTCCGGGAATTGATGAGTCATCAGCGGTTTGGTAATTCCATTCTGAATCAAATCCCGGTCGGTCATCCCATCCACATAAATCAGACCACAGCGGATCCGCGTGTTATTTGTATTCTCAATAATCCGCACTCTCAGTGTCCCGTCGTTGCTGAAGATACGCCGGAATAGAGCCACCGTCTCATCCAATGAGGGACTGAGCGGCTGGGAAGAAGCTATTTTGCCGGAAGAACGGTCGCGTGTTTCCACAGCCTCTGTATTCTTCACAGTATTCACTCCCGTCACTATTCTTTTGATCTGATTATCCCCCGACACTCTAACTCCTATTCCCCAACTTTTTGCTGTAGAGGAAATTATGAGCTTGTCTCTCACAAGTGGAAACGGCTTCGCCGTCCTCAAAAGGAGGGTTTCCGTTTCAGCGAGAAATAGAAGGATAATTTATAGCGTGAAGCCTATAAATTCTTATATTTGCAAAAAAAGAAGCCGCGGCTGCGGCTCCTTCTTGAAGAGTGTGCTATGTAGTTAATTGATAAATGTGTTGCGCACTCGGCGCGACCGTATAAAGTAAGGAATCCATACCAGGAGTAGAACCATGCTTCTGCCAATACTTTGCACGTCCGGATCCTCTCCGAACTCGGCAAGCAGCGGAATATTGGTGAGCAGCACGTAATCAACGATATGAAACAGCGTGTTGGCGGCATAAAAAAGGATCATCCAACGCGGAAAAGAAGCCTTTTTGCGGTACATCAACACGACCAGAAAAGCAGCAAATAAAAGAAAGACAACGTTGCCTGCCAATTCGAAAATCAATGTCGGCTTCCATAGCGGGTCATAAACGTTAGAATCCGGTGAAGTAAGTATATCCCATACCTCTCCGCCAAGCGTTGTGAAGAAAAAATGAATTACAGATAAAATCAAAGTAAAAATAGTAAGAAAAAGTCCAATCTGCACAAGCACCAGCCAGCCGCCAATCCCCTTCGGCTCATTGGACATCAGCTTCATCCCGCGTTTATCGGGTATCAATGTTCCCAAACCACATGCCCCCTCTGTTATAATTCATTGTAATGATCTGAAGATACTACTGCCTACGTAAGCTTAAGGAGCCGTTATGACACCATTTACAGAGAAGGTTATTTGTATTATTCAATCCATCCCCGAGGGGAAGGTTATGACCTATGGCGGGATCGCCCGTGCAGCAGGAAGCCCCAGGGCGGCCCGGCAGGTCGTGCGCATTCTCCATTCCATGAGCCGCAAATACAAGCTGCCTTGGCATAGAGTTGTTAATTCCCAGGGCAAAATTGCACTTGCCGAAGATGAGGCAGTCTCTACACAAAGATTGTATCTGCTGGGAGAAGGCGTTCTTTTTGATGATGATGGCGTGATCGACCTGGAGTTGTTTCAGTTCCATCCGGAGCAGGACGATTATCTTTTTCCGCCTTTGGAATAAGCCTGCACACTCCCTGAGCCCAGACCATTCAGCAGGAAATACAGCGTGGCATAGATGACCAGCAGAACAGCTGCGACGAACAGGCTGAAGAAGAGCGATTGCCGGTTCAGGCTGTCAACCACCAGCTGGTAGAGCTGATGCCGGTCGGTCAGAACATCCCAGCTGTTGAGCCGGTATACCCGGCCGAGCAATACGCCATATCCGCCCAGCGCACAGGCTGCGAGGACAAAAATCCAGGAAAGCAGCAGATTGCTTCTGCGGAAGATGACGCTTTGAAATTGGTACAGGGAGAAAAAACCGGTCAGCCAGCCACTCCAGATGAACAGCAGCAAGGTAATTAAATCGTACCAATACCGGCTCTGAACAACTCCGTCTACGAAATATATGTTTTTTCTGATCGTCAAATGCAGCAGGTCGGTCATCAGGTAGGGCGCATTCGGAAAAAACAGCAGCCATGCTATGCCAAGCGGCAGCAGCAGCAGCCCGGAAACCTTACGCTTATCCAGGCCGTAAGCGGCCATGGAGAATAAAAAGGGAATCCAGGCCAGAAAGAAGTTCCAGAGCAAAAAGTCAAAAAACGTATCGGTCCGCAGCGAGACCACACGGTAGACAGCCAGCGTCGCCAGTGACAGTCCTGCCAAAAGCATGAATACTTTAGGATAATTCAATTCCTTCATTAGGTTGCGGTCTCCTTATCAATCGTAGTGAGATCTGTTCCAGTATAGAACAGATTCATTACGTTAATTGTACAAATCTGGCAGTCATTAGTCCATTATAATATAACAGCCCGGGCAAAATGCACCCGGGCTGTTATATTATGGTGAAATTTAGCAACACAGGGATGGGCCCATGCTGTTCCCGCTGGTTCGGCAGTGCGTGCTTAAACTTCGCTGCCCAGTTTACCCGCCACTGCCGGTTTGCGGGCTCTAAAGACGCTGCGGCCCGGCGATTCTTCAAGGCCGCACAACGCGCTGCATTCCCGAAACGCCCCATGCCGGCAGCCGGCGCAGCGGACCGGATTGATCAGTTCCAGCGCTTCATTGATCGCTTCTCCAGTATGGTCAAAAAACTGCGCAGCCCCAATTCTATCGTACAGTCCCGTCTTCTTCAGCAGATCAAGCGGCTGCGGCTGAATACCGGAGATCATTAGCCTTCCTCCGTCTGCCTGCAGCTGCTTCACCAGTCCAGACAGATTGGCCTCCCCGGTGGTATCCATAAACGGCACCTTGCCCATACGCAGCAATATAATTTTTGCAAGGTCCGGTCCAAGCTCCGGCATCGTTGACTCGAATCTATAGGCTGCTCCAAAAAACAGCGGGCCTTCCACATTATAAATTCCGATTTGCGGGCAGTCATGGCTCTCCGTTACCATATGCGCCTCTACCTTGACCGACGAGGGGTCGGGCAACACCTTAGATACCAGATGCCCTTCACCCATCCGTTTCACAAACAGGACTACGGCAAGCACCAGCCCGGCCTCTACCGCAATCGTTAAATCCGCAAATATCGTTAAGAGGAAGGTAAGGAACAACACCAGGGAATCCCCGGTTTTGAGCTTCAGCAGGTGCAGAAATTCCTTGCGTTCGCTCATATTCCAGGCGACCACCATCAGGATCGGCGCCATGGCTGCAAGCGGAATGCTGGAAGCATAAGGCGCAAACAGCAGAAGAATAAGGAACACTACGACACCGTGAATCACTCCCGACAGCGGGGATGCGGCCCCGCTGCGAATGTTGGTGGCGGTTCTGGCAATTGCACCTGTGGCCGGGATGCCGCCAAACATAGGTGCGGCTATATTCGCGATACCCTGGCCGATCAGCTCACGGTTGCTGTCATGGCGGCTGCCAGTCATCCCGTCGGCTACCACCGCCGACAGCAGCGACTCAATCGCCCCCAGCATGGCGATGATAAACGCCGGACGAAGCAGCTGCCTGATCCGCTCCCAGGTGATCACCGGAAAGTGAAAACTCGGCAGCGTGTTTGGAATATCGCCGTATGCAGAGCCGATCGTAGTCACCTTGCCGCTGAAGAACAGCACCGCAACTAACGTTGCGAACAGCAACCCGATCAGCGATCCCGGCACCTTGGGTGCAAAACGCATGCCAAGCACGACAACCGCCAGACAAATGACTGCTGTCAGAACACTGTACAGATTGACCGTTGAGATATGCTGGCCGATCTCTTGCATGTTGTCCACGAAGCTCTCATGCCGCTCCATATCCTTCAGGCCGAGGAAATTGGCAATCTGCCCGCTGAAGATAATGACGGCAATCCCTGCCGTAAAGCCGATGGTTACCGGCTTCGGGATAAACTTGATCAGAACTCCCAGCCTCAGCAGCCCCATAACGACGAGGATGACTCCGGCCATCATTCCTGCAATCAGCAGGTTCTCGTACCCGTACTCCATGGCGATCGCGAACAAAATGGGTATAAAGGCTCCCGTAGGTCCGCCAATCTGAAATTTCGAACCTCCGAATAAGGAGATTAGTATACCTGCGACAATGGTTGTATAAATCCCGTACTCCGGCTTCACGCCCGAGGCAATAGCAAAAGCCATCCCAAGCGGGATGGCAATAACGCCGACGATCGTCCCTGAAATGATATCCTTACGCAGAGAAGCAATGCTGTAGCCTTTAAAGCGGCCCCACCCTGTCATCATCTAACCTTCTTTTCTTTGAATATCTGATTATTTGAATATAAGAGCAACATTACTCCTGCCTGCCGCTCTTGTCAACGGGAAATCCGCCCCCGGATGGTCCGGGGTTATTCGCTGCGGATGCCCTCCAGGAGTGAAATGGCATTCACGAGATGGTTATCGAATATCTGTCTGGCCACCGCCAGCAGGTCTTTAATCAGGGGGTCGCGCAGAGAATAAATGACGGTGGTTCCTTCTTTTACACTGGCTACTACATTCTTGGCGCGGAGTACAGCAAGCTGCTGGGATACGGCGGAGCCTTCCGAGCCGAGAATCGCCTGCAGTTCGTTCACATTCTTCTCGCCTTCGCTCAGCAGCTCCAGGATGCGGATCCGCATCGGATGAGCCAGCGCCTTGAAAAATTCCGTCTTAAATTGCTGAATATCGCTGTTCATTGGACTTCTGCTCCTCATAGCTTTACTTCAAATCTATTGTTATCTTAGCTCATTTCTTGTGCAGTGGCTATGCCGGCAGTAAATTGCATGCCGTATACGGCTGCAGCACCCCGCCCCGCTTACAAGAATACGGGATACATCCCCAGCTCTCCGGTCCGGATCTCCACATAGCCGCCCAGCGCCATCGGCTCACCCAGGCATTCGAACATGATCAGGTCGCCGGCAATCCGCAGATAACCTGTTCCGTCTGCCTCAATATTCTCCAGCACCCCGGTTAAGATCATCTTATCCCCATCCATTCGGATGCCGTATTCCACGCCGCTTACAGGCACAATATCCACCCAGCGCATAAATAGCGGGGAGAGCTCAAATTCGACCTCAAGCTCCTCACCCGCTTTCACAGGATTACCATTCCATATCCCCTTGCCTTCGCCATACTCCGCAGCAAAATACACTTCGTTCTTACGGGGGCCGTTCCGTAATATTGTAATGTTCATCTCTTCCGCTCCATCATCATAGTGTTACCGTTTATTATACAGGATAGTGACCCCATTAACGATCAGGTGTAGTTCTGGGTTGCCTTATTTAGATAAGTGCTGGGATGCATCCACGGATGCTTGAAGAACTCTTTCTTGTCGCTGATCTTTTTCGAAACGCCAAGGTCATAATCAATCATGGATTTAATTTTCTTCGCGAATCCTACTCCCTTGACCAGCAGTCCCAGCTCAAAGTCATGGCAGGCGCTTCTTTCATTGATATTATAGGAGCCGTGAAAAACGGCCCGCGACCTGTGGTCATAGGTGATTTTCCAGTGGGAGAAGCGCCCCGTAAAGCTGTAGTCATAAAAAGAAACACCGTTAAGAAAAGGCTCATACATATTGCTGCGTACAGCCGCCCGGTTCGTCGGGTGGTCATTGACTTCCAGCGGATTGCATATGGCCAGATGGCAGGAACAGTCCGGGCCAAGCTCACCCAGCCGGTCCCAGAAGGCCTGATCAATCAGATAGGGGTTCACGATCACCGTCTCCTCGGCTGCATAAGTAATTAAATCCAAATAATATTGCTGGATCAGATTAACAGGGTTGCCCGGAAAACTCACGAAGAGCGTGCACTCCTCCTCACCGAATGCATAATTTATATCAGGATGGTAGAAGTCATCTTCCGGATCAAAATGATCGCCCCCAAGCAACAGCCATCTTGATTGAAAAACAGCATTCAGCGGCAACGCCGCCGCGCCCTGAATCCGGAAGCAGCCATCATGCCACTCCTCCTCACCGCTTGGAATACCCAGCGGCCGGCCGTCTACTTCTACCGGTGAAGAGGCCTCTATCGGTGTCTGATACGTATATTGATCCCCGAAGTTCAGGCTGCCGACAATCGAAGTAATCCCGTCAATGACCATGAATTTCCGGTGGTCAATGACATTGAGTCCTGTAATCTCCACATCCTCCTGTACTTTATCCTGCAGGAAGAGAATACTTTCGGATACCCCACGGGACTTCAGCTCGGCCCGTTTCTCACTCCATTCTGCCGCAGAATAATAGGAGTTGAACGTATCGAGCAGCCTGGCCCCTGCATTCTCCAGCATTGTGGAGATCTTGGAGAACTTACCCACCTCGAGATTCTTCCCATAGCCAAGTGCGGTAACCGTATAATTCACCATGATGCGGACTTCGACACCCCGTTTTAGTGCCTGCAGCAGCGCTGCCCCAATCAGATTTCCCGAATGGTCGTTAAAGAATAGCATTATGGACAGATGAATATAACGGCGCGCCTTCCCGATTTCCTCAAGGATCATTTCCAGGCACTGCGGTCCGTTCACATAAGGGTCTACCCGGTTATGACGTGTCGTCTGCGGAGCCAATATTCGAAGCTTATCTGAGTCCAGTCCGCTGACTTCAAGCGCAAGCCGTTCAAGCAGCTCCCCGCTAATACCCGGTATGCCGGACAACTGGCGAATCTCTGTAATCACTCCGCCGAGAGCCTGCCGGTGCGCACGCGCCTCCCGGCCATTCAATACATCGGCAAGCAGCTCCTGGGCCTTGTCCATTTCCTTTGCAGCCTTCAGGGAGCCACCGGATAAATAATAATTCACAACATTTATGATATCCTGCTCTACCCTGTTATCCCATTCCGCTTGCGGAAGTTTGTTGTTCATATGTAAGTCCTCCATTCCACTGCCTTCCTCTCAGGTGCACATAGGTCTCTGATCGGGCTAAGGTTAGATACCCCTCAGGATTTACTTATAAACAGCCGCTACCCGCACACGCAAATGCCTCATACAAAATCGCCTTATTTCATCCGTCAAATCGTTATGGTTGCACCGGATCAAAAAAGCTTCAGTCCCGCTATCCGTTCCACCGCTTCTGCAAGCCGCGCTTCATCGCTTACCAGCCCAACCCGCACATAACCTTCGCCATAAGCACCAAAACCCATCAGCTTAGCCTTGGCGGCTAGCTCCGGGCTGATGTCCCCATAGGCTGGCAGAAATCCATGTTCCGCAGTCAACGGCATCATCTCCATGACCGCCCGGGCCAGTTCGATGCCTGACCAGTAATCAGGATATCCGGGATCCGGCACAAGTGCTGTATCCCCCGGATTGAGGAGACACTGCACCACTTCAACCAGCCCGGTTTTCCCGCCGAACAGAATGGCGATCTCCTGCTGCGGATCCAGCTCCACTCCGTACTCCCGCTTATAAAAGCTGGCTGCAGCTTCCTTGAGATAGCTGTGGCCGCGAAACGGCGGATACCTGTGGTTCAGCGGGTTAACCGCTGCCGCCTGCAGTGCTTCTACAATGTGGGCCGGTGTAGGCATATCAGGATTCCCCTGTCCAAGATGGATCACATCATGTCCTGCGGCAGCGACAAGGCCAGCCTTGGCAACCAGCGCGGCGAAGAACTGCTTGGGCAAAGCATTCAACACATCGGAAGGCTCAAAAATATTCACTGGCAATGGTCACCCTTTCCTCAGAGGTTACTTGCTGTAATCGTCATTCATATTATAATACAAAAAAAAGAGCCTCCTGGTAGACAATGGGACTGACCCCGTAACGTGAGACATATCAAAACACCTTCAAGAGAATGGAACCCTGTCGTAGGATAGGGAGATAATCTTGGAGGTGTTTTTGCGTTGGCAACTAGAGTGAGTTACCCGGTAGAATTAAAGATGAAAGCCATCGAGATGAGATTGGCAGGAGTTCCGGTAAGAGAGGTAATGGAGCAACTCGGAATACGGAACAAGACACAGTTAAAGACATGGATGAGATGGTATCGAAAAGGCGAAGTACATCGTCTGGAGCAGCCCGTGGGTAAACAGTACAGCTACGGAAAAGGTCCAGAACACTCTACGGAGCTAGAAAAAGTAAAGGCGGAGAACCGATTCTTAAAGCAGCAATTGGACGTGCTAAAAAAGTACAGGGAACTGGAAAGGGGGTGGAACCACAAATCGTCATTGCCTGGATCGAGTCCATTCGAGAAGAAGTAACGGTGACTGAGGCCTGCGCATGGCTTGGGATTGCAAGAGCCACCTACTACCGCTGGAAAGCAGCCGTAGAAACCGAGCGTTCAGATGCTACAGTAGAGAAGATAAGGCAGCTTTGCGCACAGCATAAATTCCGATATGGGTACCGGAAAATCACTGCACTCCTTCGGGCAGAAGAATCCATAAACCACAAACGTGTTCAACAGATTATGCAGCGTGAAGGGCTACAGTGCCGCGTAAGGATGAAGAAACGCAAGACCACGGGGCAGCCCGCACATCCAGTAGAAAATCTGCTAAAGCGGCAATTCCATGCAGAGGGGCATCTGCAAAAGCTCGTCACGGACATTACCTATTTACCGTTTGGAGGCAAGATGTTGTACCTCTCGAGCATTCTGGACCTGTACAATGGGGAGATTGTGGCTTACAGTATAGCGGACAAGCAAGACACGTCTTTGGTTTTGGATACGCTGAATCAACTTCCAAAACGGGCAAATATGCTGCTTCATAGCGACCAGGGCAGCGTGTACACGTCTCAGATGTACCAGGCTGCAGTAAAAGGAAAAGGCATTACCATGAGCATGTCCCGCAAGGGAACGCCCGCTGATAATGCCCCCATCGAATCGTTTCATTCCACCCTAAAGTCTGAAACGTTCTACCTCGAAGATCTCACGTGTACAACGACGGCAATCGTTGAACAGACCGTTCGAGACTACATTACTTACTATAACTCAATTCGAATTCAAGCGAAACTAAATAACCAGTCGCCAGTGGAGTTCCGGCGACTGGCTGCTTAAACTTGCAAGGTGTTTTGATCCCTGTCTCATGTACGGGGGTCAGTCCCAATGTCCTGGTGGAGTGCTCTTTTCTTCCTGGATACAGTTATTCCCTGCTGCCAATAAACTTTCGGATAAATACGATTTGACCAATGTGATAGGCATTGTGCATTGCCGCGTTGCTGATAATCTCCCACCATTCCGCCGGCACAGGAAACCCTGCCGCTTTAGCCTCAAGTCTGTCTTCCTGCAGCAGCGGCTGCCAACCAAGCAGCACCTCCAGCAGCTTCGTTCTTAACTGATCAAAGGCTGTGCCCTCCGGTATAACAAAACTGCTGTTGTTATCCTCAACCGGAGGAACAGCATCTACCCGGCCCAGATGGTATCTGGTTTGCCAGGCATTGTTCCAATACAGCAGATGCTGCGTAATTTCAGCGATACTGTTGCTGTTCCCGCCAGGCTTCCAAAAGGCCTCTTCCTCTGTTAAACCCTCAACCGCCTGCGCGAACGGAGAATACCAGCTTGGATCATTGGCATTGGCTAGTAACTGATTTGCCAGAACATCCTTTGCATGAACGATTCCCTATCCCTCCCCACTTGTTACACTGCCCTTACTGCTGCAACAGTTCACCGTTGTATACCTTCATATCCAGCGGCGCAGTCAGAAACTCGCCTGCTTTAGCGGCAAATCCCGTGAAGTGAGGGCTTGTGTTATGGCTGCCTACAGCAGCTGCATCGCGCCAGGTTTCGACCATAATATATACATTCTCTTGCGCGGCGTGCTTGTACAGCTCATAAGAGAGGTTGCCCTCTTCCTCATGAGTTGCTGCAAGCAGCGTCTTGGCTTCAGCCAGGAACTGCTCCTCGCGTTCAGGGTTCACTTGCATTAAAACGTGGATAATGATCATAATTTTGTTCCTCCTAATGGTTTTGTCAGAATGAACTTCATAACTCTGAAATTGGGAGCTTACGCTCTTATTTCCACTCGGCGATAGTGTCAATCGGCAGGCGGACGGATGCGTATCCTTCTCCATCCGCTTTGCCGATCGAAATCAGCATAACCGGGATGTAACGGTCTTTGTCCATACCGAAGACTTCAGCAATTTGGTCCTTTTCGAATCCGCCGATAGGGTTGGTGTCATAGCCGTGGGCACGGGCAGCCAGCATCAGCTGCATGGAAGCCAATGCACCGTCAATCATCACAGTCTCTCTGTTCACATCTGCTGGCAGTGTCGCGAAATGGCTGGCCAGACGGGTTAATTGATTCTCTTTGACATCCTGAGGCATAAGTCCGCGCTCAACAGCCGTACTGTAAATCTGTTCAGCATAA
The DNA here is from genome assembly GCF_038593145.1 of Paenibacillus sp. FSL L8-0340. NCBI lineage: Bacteria > Bacillati > Bacillota > Bacilli > Caryophanales > Paenibacillaceae > Paenibacillus > Paenibacillus sp. FSL L8-0340. The sequence continues at coordinate 595,021 of NZ_CP151967.1, read as the reverse complement.
TCAAAATTGTTCAAGTCGCCGAATACGGCAATAACTGCTGCGGAGGTTTCTACCTGCAGCTGATTGAAGCGGGCGATAGGAGCCAACTTGGCTTTGCCTTCCGCACTTTCGATCACGAGGAAGCGCCAAGGCTGCATGTTGACCGAGGAAGGAGCCAGTGTAGCCTCAGTTAGAATCTCGGTCATTTCCTCTTTGCTGATTTTGACGGAGGTATCATATTTGCGGACCGAGCGGCGGCCTGTAATAATAGAATTGAAATCGTTGGTTCTGGTAGCATTCATTTGTAATAATCTCCTTTATAATTGGTATATAAGTCAGGCTACAGTAAATCGATGTTTTGCTGCAGCCGGGTAAGCATATCTATAAGCACTTTGAGCTCCTGCCCTTCAAATCCGGTGAGCAATGAGCGGAGGAACCGGATCTTCTCCTCCTTGTAGGAGAGAATTTTCTCCCGTCCTTGTTCAGTGAGCGAGACCAAAGTCACCCTGTTATCAGCAGGATTGTTGCGGCGGGAGATCATGCCGTTCTCCTCCAGCCCCTTCAAATGGCGGGTGACAGCTGCAGCATCAATGTCGACTTCCTTTTGCAGCGAAATCTGGCTAATTTCTGCAACCTGAAACAGCTCGTGAAGCAGGCGGAGCCGCGTAGGGCTGATGCCTGCACAACGTTCAAACTTGGGGCTGATTCCCTTGTTCAGCGCCTGCAGCAGTTCTAATATTCGCTCTTCTTCCTCAGGCAGATGTTCAGTCAAAATTAACCCCCTTAAAGTTTTATAAGCTACACTACTGTGGATTGCTTTGTACAAGACTAGATTTAAAAAGAATACACTAACGCAAATATATTGCGCAAAATCATTTTGATAAAAAGTAGTTTACACCGATATGTTTGACCCGTCAACTAATTTATCAATAATTATGAAAGAGGAGGCTGGAAATATGAAAATTTCCCTGATTCAGCTCGATATAGCATTTGGCAAACCAAAGGCAAATTATGTAGCGGCTGAAAACAAAATACGCCAGGCCGCGGCAACTCGTCCTGACTGCCTCGTTCTCCCCGAATTATGGACGACCGGATACGATCTAACGCGGCTTGATGAAATTGCCGATCCAGAGGGGCAGATTACGAAGGACTTTATTTCCGGCCTTGCCCGCGAATATGGCATCAACATCGTTGCCGGTTCCGTAGCCAACAAGCAGGCTGGCGGGATCACCAACAGCATGTTCGTCTTTGGCCGTAATGGCGGGCTTGCCGGGGAATACAGCAAGCTGCATCTGTTCCGCCTGATGGATGAACACCTGTATCTCCAGCCAGGAGAAGCCAAGGGGCTGTTCAGCCTGGACAGCGCGTTATGCGCCGGATTGATCTGCTATGACATCCGCTTCCCGGAGTGGGTGCGTGCCCATACGGCACTCGGGGCGGAGGTGCTGTTCATCAGCGCAGAATGGCCGTTGCCCCGGCTGTCCCACTGGCGTGCCCTGCTGATCAGCCGGGCAATCGAAAACCAATGCTACGTCGTTGCCTGCAACCGCGCCGGGGCTGATCCGGCGAACATTTTCGCAGGGCATTCCATGATCATTGATCCGTGGGGCGACATTATATGTGAGGCCGGAGAAAGCGAGGAAATCCTGAGCGGCGTTATTGATTTGCAGAAGGTACGGGAGGTAAGACAGCAGATTCCGATCTTCTCAGACAGACGGCCAGAGCTGTATACGTAGCCGCTGCCTGCAGAAAAGCCGAAACAAAAACTATATAGTTTGAACAAAACAGCGGTCTCATTACACCGCACCATATACTCATTACACCGCACCATATAGATGTATTTACTGCAACTAATTAGGTCCAAAATGGAGATTTCTTGGGAATAAGTGTATTTTCTGCAATTAAAAATGCCGGAAAGCTATGTTTGGGCCGGTTCGACACTTTTTAAGTGTACAGAGTGCAGTTATCTCCTTGCAGGGCCTAAAAGGCCAGGTTTTAGTTGTATGGAGTGCAGCTATCCGCTTAGCAGTGCCTCTTATTATCGTGGACACTGTGCGGGTTAACATGGGCACGGGATTAGTTGTATGGAGTGCAGCTATCCGCTTAGCAGTGCCTCTTATTATCGTGGACACTGTGCGGGTTAACATGGGCACGGGATTAGTTGCAAACTTGCGTTCAGCTCTGCATATATCCGTAAAATTGCGGTTCCTTATCACCTCATAACAAAAGATGCTGCCGCAGCTGCTTAAAGCAGCTGTCTTGCAGCACCTTTTGTGGGATTTAGCCGGAATCGCCCAACCCAAACCCCAAACTCAAACCCCAGTTCCAACTCAAACTCAAGCTTTAGCTCAGAATCCAGCTCAACCCCTGCAGACGCACAAATCTCAGCGGGCATACCGTTCCCGCAGCACCCGTGCTGCTTCCAGCACACGCTGATCCGCATACTGCAGGTCATAACTTGTCTCCTCCCTTAAGAGGGCAGCCGGTTTAAGCTGCACTCCGCGCCCGGATATCGCCTGCCGGATGCTTGAGACGAACACCGCCGCCGAAGCCGGCCCGCCGAGTTCGCTTAACGCGGCGATGGTCTCCGGGCGGACCCGCGGATAAGCCAAAGACTCGTCCCCGCCGGACGCAGTCTCATAGAATCCGCGGATCAGCTCCCCGCGCTCCTGCCCGGAGCCGGAGACCACAACGAACGCGTGAACGAAATACGCGCTGCTCTGCCGCCGCTGGGCAATGCCGCAGAACTTGCGGCCGCCGATAGCCAGATCGAAATCACCGGGACAATAGGAACCGGTGATTTCTCCGGCCTGGATCAACGCCGCAGCCTGCGGATGGCTTACCGCTACAGCTTCCTGAATCAGGGAAGCCAGCAGCCGGAAATCGTCATGAAAATCCAGCTTGCCCGGAGTTTTGGGAAGGACCAGCGCCACATTGACGATCCCGGCATCCAGCGGCACGGCAGCCCCCCCGGAGTGACGGACCGCTGTACGAAACCCGCGCCGCTCAAGCCCGGCCATCGCCTCATCTGCGCGGGGCAGTTTGCTGTCCCGCAAGCCCAGCGCAACACCTGCGGGATGACTCCAGAGATGCAGGGCTGGAGGGGCCAGTCCCGCTCCAATGTCCCGGCACAGCGTCTCCTCAAATGCAAAGGGAACCAGCATGCCTCCCGCCTCTCCAGCATCTCCTGCCATCACAGCATGTTCCGTCTTCCCAGCATCTCCTGCCATCACAGCATGTTCCGTCTTCCCGGCATCTCCTGCCAATGTAACATGTTCCGCCTCTCCAGCTTCTCTGGCAATCACAGCATGCTCCGCCTCTCCAGCATCTCCTGCCATCACAGCATGTTCCGTCTTCCCGGCATCTCCTGCCAATGTAACATGTTCCGCTTCTCCTGCTTCTCTGGCAATCACAGCATGCTCCGCCACCACTCCACCTTCAGCAGCCCCACTTCCGCCATATTTTGCTGCCTTCCCGTCATCATCTGACAAATGCTCAAACAACACCATTACATTCGGAAGAGCGCGCTCCGCGCCCGGTTCTACTATGTTAATTCCTTTATTAATCATCATTCATCCCCCGAGTACCTATTGAATGTTAACCGCTGTCCGAACCAATAGTCATATTGTAACCGATCCGCAGCCTGGCGCGAAGGCAAAGCGTGGGTTCAGCATTTGAAATAGTTGCTGGATACCGTTATCCTAATACCATAACAAGTTTCAATCAGCGGCAAGATTAAGCGCTGAAGCTCATGCTATACACAACCTTGAGGAGTGATGCCGCATGACAGTCGAACAACTTGCGAAGGACAGGCAGTTAAGCAAGACCAGGCAATGGGAACAGGCGATGCACAAGCTGTATATCAACTTTAGAGACTACAGCAAAGACGCGCTCAAAAACTTTGATGACGAGGATATTCATCAAGCCAGAATCAACAGCCGCAAGCTGCTGACCCTGCTGTCCATTCTCGATCCGGATCATTCCGCAGCAGCCGAGCTGTACAACGTATTCAAGCAGGCCCAGAAAAGGCTGGGCAAGGTCAGGGATGCAGATGTTCTTATTGAATCTTTCAAGGAAAGACGCAAGAGCGCCAAGGAAGCCGGCGAGGCGAAAACTGCCGAACTGCTGAAGGCGGTCATCAAACACCAGAAGGATAAGCGGAAAGAATACCGCAAGAAGCTGGAGGCGGAGCTCCCAAAGCTGGCCGGCAAGGAATTGGACGGGTTATGGGAAGCTTTTAGGAGCAGCACGCTTGAGCCGCTGGCAGCAAAAAGAGATGTAAACGTCGTCATGCGCGAACTTGAAGTAGCTTTTGAGCAGAAGAAAAAAACATGCAAAACCCTATTCAAAGGTGCCGCGGCAGAATCCAAGGAAGCCTTCGACGCACTGCATGAGCTACGGATCGCCGCCAAGGAACTGCGCTATACAGCTAATGCGGCCGCATTCGCACTCAGCCAGAAATTCCATGCCCATGAGGAGATTTACAGACAGATCCAGGAGCAGCTTGGCGAAATTAATGACAAACGCGTGTGGCTGGAAACACTGAATTCTATCGGACGCGATGAGCTGGGTGTTGGCAAAAAGACGTGGAATGAGTTCACAGATGCTCTTCGGACCGAAGTGCTGGAGGCATTGCATCATAATGAGGTTGTTCCCTTTACAGAGAAAGCCAAGTCACTTTGAATTCATAATAAGACATAGGAAGAGGCAGGAAGCGCATGCTAGGCATGCCGCTCCCTGCCTCTTATTCTCTTATCTGTTGTTTACAGCCGCATACTTGTTCAATACACCCTGGTAGGCCGATTTAGGACGCAGGCCGACCAGCTTCTCCACTGGTTGACCTCCACTATACACAATCACCGTAGGCAGGCCCATGACTCCGGCCTCCCCCGCCAGCTCCGGCAGTTCATCACAGTTCACCTTAACGATAGCCACACTGTCTCCATACTCGTCATTCAGCTCCTCCAGAACAGGCAGCAGCATCTTGCAGGGCGCGCACCACGGTGCTCCGTAATCAACCAGTACAGTCCCGCTGCCGCTTAGCTTGGCTCTCAGATCCTCAGTTTTCTCTGCATTGATAATAGCCATCGTTAGTTCCTCCCATATATCTTGAATAATACAAAAGTGCATTCTTTGGCCCGTCTTCATTCAGACAGCACGTTATCGGGTGCCTCCGCTTCCAGCCGTTCCTGGTGGATGGAAGCCATCCGCTGCTGCAGGTTCAGCTTAATTTGGCTGAGCTGCACAATCTGGCGCTCAATCTCCTCCAGCTTGCTGCGGTATAGGGGCATCACTTCCGCGCAGAACGCTTCTTTATTCTTCAGCACGCAGTGCAGAAAACCGGAAATCTCTTCCGTGGACAAGCCCAAATTTAAATAGAGCTTAATCGTCTCCACCGTCTCGACAGCAAGCGCTGAATACTCCCGGTATCCATTCGCCTGGCGGAGGGGAGCGATAAGTCCCTGACGCTCATAATAACGCAGTGATCGGACACTGACGCCCGTCTGTGCTGCAAGTTCACCTATTTTCATAGCATTCATTCTCCCCGGGGTTCATGAGAACTTCTATTCCAAGTATAAACCCTGACACCAGTGTAAGGGTCAAGGACTTTCTTGAATAACCTTGCTTTATTCGGTGGAGGTCCCGGAAGCTCCGTATTCCTCTATATGCAGCTTGACATCAATGGTTATCGGAACCCGGCTGAAGGTATCATCCCAATTCTCCTTCACCTTTCTCCATACGGTAGGATGCTGAATACGCAGGATTTTGCCGAATCCTGCGGCGTCAGCATGCAGCTTTTGCTGCATTGTCTCCATAGAGGCTCCGACCATTTCCTTTACCTTATCCTGCAGCACCAGTTCATCCTGCTTCATATAAACAGCGTCCAGCTTTTCTCCTCCACGCGCAAAAGTCTCGGCATATCTGCCTGTAGACTCGATCTTCACGGCGAAAGAGATATTGCCCTCCTCGACCTTGGCTTTAATTTTGCTGTCCATGGACTTAATCTCATAAGTAATCAGCCTGCCGCTGCCATCCTCATTGGTCTTAAGTACGCCGCCCTTTCCTTTTCCCGTAAGCCAGACCACACCTTCCAGCTCCTCTTCGTTTAAGAAGCCTTGCAGCTTGCCCGTCTCCCCCTTGATCACACCGGCTCCGGCAAATTTCATCTCATTCTTAGCAGCAATTACATTCTGCAACATAAAGGTGGTTTTTCCATGCAGGGGACCTGCAGCCTTGGCGATAGACACTGGATCCCAGATCCGCAGGTTCCGGTCCCGGTTGTCAAATATCCCCTCCAGCACAAACGCCGGTGTCTGGCCCGGCAGCACGTTGTTCAGCACATCACTGGCCTTTCCCTTGCTGACGAGAAGCAGCACACTGGGGCGGATATCATTATCCCGGCTGAAAAAATCGATCAGCTCTGAAAGCTTGGTAGAACGTGCCAGCTGCTCGCCGATCACGATGATCTTCAGATGATGTCCAATGGGAGGATTGTTTGTACGCAGCGACAATTCACGGATCGCTTCGAAAACGGAGTCTCCAGTTTCAGTCATATTATAGAAATTTCTGGAGGATGCGCCTTCTTTTTTTGAACCCACTGAACCTTGGGGTACGATAAACTGATAGGTGCAGGACATTCGTTTTTTCTTCGGATACCCCCCGCCCCTCTGCTCAAAATCCTCTTCAATTGGTGTTTCATCCGCTATGTCGAGCGCAACGGCCACTTCCATATTTAGGTTCTCAATGGGCGTGCTGCTCCAGCAGCCGGATAACCCTATGCTTTGAATTAGAAGCACGGCAAGCAGTACAATTCGCTTCATGATCCGGCTCTCCTGAAATGAGCAATAAGCAGCAGCGGCAGCGGCAGTAATCCGAACAGCAGAATAGCCCAATTGCCAAGGCTGGTACCAAATGCGAACAGGCCATTGATATTCGGAGGAGTTTCCGTAATAAAAAAAACAAGCGGAAGCAAGGCGAATAGACAATGGTCGAGCTTTTTGTTGAAGATTTGCGATATTCCCAGCGCTGCCCCATAGAAGGAAATGCAGAAGGTACAAAAAATTTGCATAATCCAGATGACCAGGAGCAGAGATTCGAAACGTTCAAACAGCAGGTTCACCTCAAAGCTGCGTATCAGATCGATGAAGGGCCATGTGCGGGTGACTACACCCTCTACAGAGAATGCTCCTATCGTCATGACAACAGCAACAATATAAAAGATCATAGAGATCAATGTCCCTGCAACAAGCACCCGCCCTGCTTTTTTTGGTTTTTCCATAAAGGCTACCAGGAACAGCAGTGCTTCACCTGCCGTATAAGTCAGCGCTGTCGGCTTAACGCCTCTCCATACCGGACCCAGCCCTTCCCCGAGCACAGGGCGGAGATTGTCTATATCAAATATTTTCAGGCTAAGCAGACAGACACCGAAAAAAATCGCCCCGGCCATAGGGGCAATCAGCCTGCACAACCGGGACAGCGCATTGATTCCCCCTCTGCATAAATAAAGCGCAATCCATAGGAATACAGAGGATACCGCCCAATAGGGCGTCCCCTCCAGCAGAAAGAATCCGGTGACCTCCTGCATCGAACGCAGCTCATATCCGGAAATACATAGAAAAAATGCGGCGATGACCACTCCCAGAATCGCCGCAAGCGGCTTGCCGATAATACTCCTGCTGTATTGATAAACGGTTTTGCCCGGAAACCGCTGGCTAAGCAGCACAATTACCATCCCGGCCACCATGGATAACAGGGCGCTTACAATAAGTGATATCCATACATCAGGAGTGCCGGCGGCCTGTACAGTTGTCCGGGGAAGGGTGAATACGCCTGCTACGAGGATGTAATTGACCATAATAATGGTCGCTTGGCTCGTCGTGATGCTATCCTGTACTTTTGCATTCATGATTCTCACCTCAGTCTCCTGAATTCAAGTTTATTTTTTACGAATTGGATCCTTGGGCTGCAGCAGTGCCGGACGGCGCTTCATCAATTGCAGGGGGATGCGGATAATGAAATCGCGCAAATCGCTCATCCTGTAGGGAGTAACCATGCTTAAGTAGGGAACCCCGAAGCTCTTCAATTTAATCAAATGGCTGCTGAGCAGGAGGAAAAACATAACAACACCGTAAAGCCCGAATACAGCTGCGAAAAACATCGCTATGAAACGGAGAAAGCGCAAGGTAATCCCCGCACTATACATGGGAATCGAGAAAGAGGAGATCGCTGTAACCGCAACGACAATGACTAGAATCGGACTGACAATCCCCGCCTCTACCGCCGCCTGGCCGATAATCAGACCTCCGACAATGCCCATGGCCGGTCCAATGGGTTTGGGCAGGCGCAGGCCGGCCTCACGTAATATTTCGATAGAGATTTCCATAATCAGCGCTTCAATTAATGTAGCAAAGGGGACGCCCTGCCGGGAGCTGATGATTGAAATCGCCAGTTTGGTAGGAATCAGTCCGGGATGAAACGAGAGAAAAGAGATGTAGAGCGCCGGAGCAAACAGCGCAACTGATGCGCTGAAAAAACGCAGGAGCCGCAATAGTGAACCCGAAAACCAGCGGTCATAATAATCCTCCGGTGACTGCAGCAGCATTCCGAAGGTAGTCGGCATTATCAGCGCAAACGGTGTGCCATCCAGAAGAATGGCCGCCCTTCCCTCCAGCAGCGCCGCCATGACCCGGTCCGGCCGTTCTGTGTTCTGGATCTGCTGAAAGGGGCTGAGGTAGTTGTCTTCCATGAGTTGTTCCAAATATCCCGATTCCTGCACATCATCTATATTGATCGTCTTGATTCTCCGGGTGATTTCCTTAATCAGCTCATCGTTGGCGACGCCTTTCAAATAGGTCAGCACCAGTTCCTTCTCAATTCGCTCTCCCACCGTAAAAGAAATCATGGCCAGCTCCGTGCTCTGCCCGTGTCTGCGCAGCATCGCTGTGTTATCACTGAGCGTTTCATTGAAGCCCAGCCGCGGACCGCGCAGAAGCGCCTCCGATATCGGCTCCTCCACGCTTCTTGTGTTGCCTTTCGGGGTACCTAGTATAAAAACCTCCGACATTCCGTCAATTAACAATACCGCAGAGCCGAACAATACCTTTTGCAGCGAGAGTCTCAACTGGTCGGTAAATTCAATTTCCGAGACCTGTACTACCTGGTGCACGATAATCCCTTTCAATATCTCTGCTCGCGGGGCTGCATTCATGCCTTCAAAAGGCCTCACCGTGTTCATCAAGGGCATCAGGATGTTCTGATCCATGCCTTCTTTGTCCGTAAGTCCATCCACAAAAAACAGCGCTGCCTTGATTTCCAGACTTCCGATGCGCAGCTCTCTGACATTAACGTCGGACATATCGGTACTTATCTCCCTGAAGGACTGAACATCATGTTGGAACTCTCCGGTATAGGTCAGGGAAGGAGTGGCCTGTAAAGCGTTGTTTTGAGCAGGGGGTGCGGGTGCGGCGGATTTTTTATTCTGCACAGCGATGCTGGTCTGATCCGCCTCCCCAGTATCTTCGGAACTTGGAACCCCCCCGCCTTTTTTGCCTTCAGCCCGCATTCCCCGGGTGCTCGCCTTGCCCTCTTTCATTCGGAGCCAGATCATTAGGCGGGTTAAGACAACCGGAACGATGAAGATGACAAAACCTTGAAACAGCACCTTCCAGCCGGGCACAAGATCCCATAGCATCTTCCACATTCCATGCGCCCCCCTTTTTATTCGTAACCCTATTTTGACCGAAGCTGGAACATTCATACATCAAAAAAAACAGCTGCATGCTCCTCTTGGGGAACGTGCAGCTGTTATGATGTGCGAAAACGATTCAAAGGTAGGAGTTACAGCAGACCCGCTGCCCACATTCCGCCTTGGCGGATCATTTGGCGGAACGGCTCTACCGAGAAGGAAGGCAGATGATGCCCCGGCATCAGATAAACTACACGGCCAAGTCCGAACGCATGGCACCAGGCTGCCTGACGCATGGCCCCTTCATGAAGGTACTCTGCCAGCACAGTCGTCTCAAAATAAGGATGCATTTCAAAGTAGTACGGCTCGTCCTCAATGACGAACTCGCTAATCCCCTGCATAATGGGATGCCCGTGTGCCGGTATTTTCATATGCAGGGAGGTGTATTCCGGATGGTGGGTGAAATGCGCGCCTAGCATAGCGCCCAGCTCCTGATTCCGCTGCAGGGAGATTCCGTTATGTACAACGAGCAGACCTCCGCCCCCCGCTACATAAGACAGCAAAGCGGCACTTTGCTCCGGGGCTATTTTCTGTTCGGAAAATTCGGTATAGGCGATAACCAGCTTCAAGCCCTCAAGGTTGTCTTTGCTCAGGAGACTGTAATCTTCGGAAGCCTCCACCTGCAGATCAGGTGACAGAATGCGCTTAATCTCGTGATCCACACCGGTAAAAGGATGGTATTTCACCTCACTGTAGCTGCCAAGTGCTAGTGCTTTCCATTCAGACATGTTCTTCCCGCCTCTCTTCCTGCTTCTCTTAGTGTATAGTTACCAGGGCCAGGCATTTCCGTCCAGGTCGAGATAAGCCGGCTCCTCACCCATATACTTCTTGTGCCCCTGCACGATATTCATAATCTTACGCGCCGACTCTTCAGGAGGAATAGGTGCCTCCAGAGCCTTCTCACCATTCATATAGGATTGCAGCCAGCCGGGGTGAAAGACCATAACCTGCCCGCCCATCACCTTCAAATGGTTGTGCAGCAGGGAGGACTGCATATTAAGCGCTGCTTTGGACATACAGTATCCGTACATATTAATCCGTTTGTTCCGGCCAATGCTTCCGGCTTCTGAGGAGATATTAACAATCAATTTCTGCTTACTCTGCATCAACAGGCCCATCAGTTCATTACTGACCCTCAAAGAACCAAGCGTGTTTACATTATAAATGTGAGCCATGGCTTCATCGTCCATATCAACAAGCATCGTGGCATCATCGGCTCTATGAATAATACCGGCATTATTGATAATCATATCAACATGAGCGGTACTGCCCGAAATACTACGTGCCGCTTGCTTGACACTCTCACGGTCGCCGATATCCAGCGGGATCAGAGTTAATCGGTCCGGGTACTGCTTTTTCAGTGCGTCCAGCGATTCCGACTCCTTCATATACTGACCGGCAAATACGGAATATTTGTTCTCTAGAAGCCAGCTTGCCAGAAAAAAACCTAAACCACGGTCAGCACCGGTAACAAAAGCAACCCTTTTCATGATTATGGACACACCCTTTACGATTCTTCAGGATACACGCGGCATCTCTCTCACATTAGCATGGCAGTCACGTTTTTTCAACGTCCTTCATGGGACTGTAATTCCGCTGAAAGGGGTGCTCTAACTTCCTTTTTGATTTAATTTTGAACTATGTTACAATCGTAGTTACAAGTACTTATAGGAAGGTGAGATACCGATGTCTATCCAACAACTTCATACTCTGGAAGAACTGCAGCAATATGTTGCGCAACCAGGTAAAAAACTGCTTTTCAAGCATAGCACTACCTGCCCGATCAGCGCCAAGGCCAACGAGGAATTCACAGCCTATGCGCAAGGCTCCGAGACTCCAGCTGCCATTGTCCATGTGATTGAAGACCGTCCGTTGTCCAATCAGATTGCCGAAGATTTCGGGATCAAACATGAATCTCCGCAGATCTTCCTCCTGGAAGACGGCGAAGTCCGCTGGAACACCTCCCATTGGAAAATCACCCGGGACGCCATCAAGGCAGCTGTGAGCCAATGAGCCAGCCGGTAATTGTCTATTCCACCACAGGGTGCAGCGACTGCAATCAAGTGAAGCAGTGGCTGACCGAGCAAGACGTTAGCTTCGAGGTGCGTGATGTTATGACAAGTACAGTGTATCAGGAAGAAGTCGAGAAGCTGGGCTTCATGGGTGTGCCTGTTACCGTGTACGAAGGCCGCGCAGTCAAGGGCTTCAATGTTTCCGAGCTTAAGGAGCTTATTGGAGCAACCGCTGAATAATTTATAGCATGAAGCATATGAATACTTATATTTTGAAAAAGGCATCCCCTTGGACCTCTGTCCAGGGGATGCCTTTTATTTGCCCTTTTATTTGGCCTTATCCTGGATTCGTTGAGACATCCGCCAGAAAAGAGACATTTCCGCTGTGGGAATAGATGACGGAATCCGCTCCAAGCCCTTTATAGACCAGTCTGGGATTCATCGAAGTCGTAATTACGTATATTGGCTTTGTCGTCCAGGTCCGGCACATCTGGATATACCGGCAGCATAAGGTCACACTGCTCTCGAACAGAAATACTCTGCCTACCGGAAAAGAGGGGCGGAACCATGTATTCTGATGATGTGTATCCACCACGAGATTGACCTCGATTCCCAGCTCCTCCAGACGCCGCTTCTCCGCCGCATTGTTGGCGATTCCTGCGATCTTATAGCCTCTAAACTTTAAGATTTTGATAAAATGCTCCCCCGCTTTAGTCGGAGCGTTAATGAGTACATATTCTTCCGAATTCGCCATATCTTCCTCTCCTCCGGCTTAGGACTTCCATTCATTTGCCATACGAACACAGCAAAAAACCACAAAGGAATTCCCTCTGTGGTCCAATTAACGGTCACATTGTGCTCATCCTCTCTAATACGCTTACGAGGTTAGCTGTCGGATTCGGGCAGTGAGAGTCGCCCTACCTGTATCCATGCGAGCATTCTCTCGCACTTTCACAGGATTCACCCCATAACCGGCTCCGACTCTCACATCGGCTGCCGATTGTTGGTTCCCCCGCTTTCCATAACGGAAATTAAGCGGACTGCGTATTCGATTGTGTAGTAAACAGAAGTAATCATACTCTGGCGATCACGACCTTGTAAACCGCCAAACCTGCCAAAATAATGTATTTAGTAAACCCAAACCAGATCAGGTAGCGCTTACTTAAGCCTCAATCTCATCATTCCTCTTATTTACTCGGCTTATCAGCGATTTGCGAAAAAGCATTCAGCATTGTGATTATATTCACCCGATGTTGAGCAAATTGCCTTTTATGCTCTGATCACCCTAAATCAAAAGCAGTCGTATGAACGAGATAAAAAGCCGAAAACCGTTGATAAACACCCTTTTAGCACATCCTACCGTTTCCTTTGCCAGAATTCCCTGAAATTCGGCTCAGAAGAATGTTTTTTCCTTTTTACAAAGCTCATGCGAAAAGAGTATGATTCGGTTTGAATCCAATGCACGAAATGCGATATAAACGCTGAATTCCCGCAATGCGGGAAACGGGGGAACCATCAGGCCCGCAGGGGCCTTACCTGGAAGATAAGAATCTTTCTTGGGGTGAATCCGAAGGAGACTGTGGTCTCATTAGGTAGGGCGACTCTCACCGTCCGAATCCGACAGCTAACCCCGTAAGCGACTAGAGAGAACCTTGATCCGCCACGTTTTTGCGCCAGGTGTATTTAAGCCTGTACCAAAACCGCAGCAGAGGTCCTCCTCTGCTGCGGTTTTTTGTGCTGAGGCTGCAGCTTATAAATGGGTAGGAGGGAAAACGAAATGAACCAGCGCAGGCTGTTACGTATAGAAGTGTTTGTATTCGATGCCCCCTGGCCATTCCATCAGGCCACGGAGTCGTCCGGCAAATGCCGGTATGGTGTGCTGAAGCTTACGTGCAAGGCTGGGTGCAGCTGGGGAGCGGGGATACTGTCTGCGGAAGGCGATCATTTTGACGTCATTAAATGGAGCAGCTTCCTGAGAAGTATACGCAATCACAGGCTGGAAGAAGCCATAGAAATTGTACAGCAGCTAGGTGCGCAGTGGGAGCCAGATCAGCAAGAAATCGTGCAAACGGCCCTGCTGGATTTAAAAGCCAAGCTGCAAGGCAAGGTCGTCACGTCACATCTGCAAATGGTCCCCTATTCCCGTACAGCCGGGGCCGGCGGTACGCCCCCCTTCAGACGGATGTACTATAAACCTTCAAGTTCCCTGCTGCATAAAGGCAGCTGGCAGGAACCGGACATAGCCGAGCTAATGGACAGATCCATCGCTTATTTCTCCATCTTATAATTTCTTATTCAGAAAGGAACGTGAAGACATGCCAGACCCATTATCCCCGGAATGGACAGCTGCCAGCGAGTTTGCCGAATATGTCCAAAAGAACACCGGAAATATTTATGCACTCACCAGTCTGCTGCTGGGAGAGGGTGCCGTTGCGGAAAAGACTGCGATGAAGACCTTCACTGAGCTTTACACCCGGTACCTTCATGATGATTTCATACCGCAGCCTTTCTCGCTGGTTGCCTACCGGGAGTGCATTCAGCAGTGCTCCCGGGCTGCGGAGGAGTGCAGCCTCTTTGTTTCCAATGGATTAGCCTGGGAGGATCAGATTGTCCAGGTGTTATGGTACGGCATGCTGCTGCCCCTGCCTGCAATCAGCACCATTCTTGAGCAAAGCGTGCCGGTGCTGAAAACCCGGCTGAGACATGTGCGCGAGCAAATGTGCCGGTTAGAAACATTGCGGCCTGAAGCAAATTTATTTGTTGTATAGCTGCTCACATAGATTAAAGAAGCACTGTGGGCCCCTCTCTTATCTCCGCTGATGTAATGGGCAACTTGTCGAAGCGCATGAAAAAGCCGCAGCATAATGCCGCGGCCTTTTCTATTTATACTCAGCTCTTGCCCTTGCCGCCTTTGGCGAATCTCCAGGCCGCTGTACAGCAGCCCAGCAAGCCCACTCCGAGCATTAACGTCTGCAGCACACCCAGCAGGGTAGAGCCCTCCGGCTTAAGCATGCTGCTGAGCAGAATCAGCAGAATTGAAGCTGCGAGTATCGCGGGGATTTGATTGTTTTTTTTCAAGATTACCACTCCTTATTCAATAACATACACCATAAGCCTTCACTGATCCAGTTTGGCTCTGAACTCCCCCGGGAGCCGCAAAAAAGCCGCGGTTTCCGAACCGCGGCTTCCTCAGTAAAACCTATGATCACTTCTTAGTGTGCGCGTTTAGAATGTCTGCCAAAAATGATTAATGACGCAATCATACCGGCAATGCCCATTCCTGTCAAAAGCCCTTGAATGAAATCAAGCAGATTCGATCCATTGGACGGCATTAACCTGGCGACCAGTACGATTAACGAAGAAACTGCAAACAGCAACCCGAATGTTTGTTCATGCTTTTTATTCATCCTTGCCACTCCTCAAAAGGTATATATTGATGATTCCAATTAAATTTTGTAGGCCTTCATTGCTTTTCTGATCTCCTTGATGCTTGGGCGTTTGCCGTACATCAGCACTCCCGTGCGGTAGATCTTGGCGGCAAGCCAGCCGAACAGTAAGGTGGTTGCCAGTAAGATGAGAAGCGAGACCAGAATCTCCCAGGTCGCTACCTCGCCAACACCAATGCGCAGCAGCATGCTGAGCGGAGAAGTGAACGGAACAAAGCTTGCTACTTTAACCAGCAGGGTATCCGGGACAGAGATGCTGAACATTGGAAGATATAAATTGACGAAGCCCAGCATAAGAATCGGCATGATCGCCTGACCCAGGTCCTCGGTACGGCTGACAATGGAACCTACAGCTGCGTACATCATGGCGTACAGGAAGTATCCCAGAATATAGAATATCAGTCCGTATAAAAGAATGCTGATATCCAGCTGCCCCAGGTCAAGATCAAAATCGGTCAGGATACTGGCATTATGCGGAAGCATAAGGTTCGCAGCTACGCTTGCGGAGATAACCGCAATTTGCAGGATGCCGACCAGGAAGATGCCGATTACCTTGCCGAACATTTGCGTCAGCGGTGCAGCGCTCGTAATCAGGATCTCCATGATACGTGAGCTTTTCTCCGAAGTGATTTCGGCGGAGATCATATTGCCTGTCATCATAATCGACATAAAGAACAGCATAAGCAGGGCATATACAATCACGTAGTTGATAATTGGCGGTGATTCCTTTGCCGCACCTTCATTTCCGGCACCTTCTGAGCTGATCTGCTGGGTACCGATGGATACCGGGGTGTACATCGCAGCTACCTGTTCCGCAGTCAGCTTATCACCTACGATCAGCTGAGTATTGGCTTGCTGCAGTGCATTCTGCAGATAGCTCTGCACATCCGAATCAATCTCACCGTTCTTGCTATAGTAGGTAACCGCGGGAATGCCTTCACCGCTCTGTGCACCCAATGTGATATAGCCCTCAATGTTTTCCTCATCCAGACCTTTCTTGAGCGCTGCATCGTCAGCAGTAGCATATGGACTGATCGTTACCGGTGCCACGCCCTCTGGCGGACTATAAGCCTGGAGGAGCTCAGCTACTCGGTTGCCATCCTCTGCCACGACTCCGATCTGCACTTGGTTCTTTGCGGACCCGTCGTCTCCCTGGAACAGCTTCACCATATACGGAATATTCATCCCGATGCTCAGCAGAACCACCAGAATCAGCGTAGTAATCAGAAATGCCTTGGTTCTTACTTTATTCTTGAATGTAAAACCGATAATCGTCCCCATCTTATTCATTGGATTCACCTACCGCTCTAATAAAGATTTGGTTTAGCGTCGGTTCCTTGATCTCAAAATGCTCTACCTCACCCTGTGCAACAGCATGCTGTAAAATGCGCTGGGCCGCACCGATCTCGCGGATCGAAAGAACATATCCCCGTTCCTGCCGCTGGACGGCAGTTACACCGGCGATACTTTCCAGGCCAGCCACTTCGCCCGTTGTGCGGAGTATAACCTCCTCGCGCGGGTAGCCTTTCTTAATCTCGCGGATATCTCCCTGGACCACTGTATTGGAACGGTCAAGAATAGTAATGTTACGGCATAATTCCTCAACATGCTCCATCCGGTGTGTAGAGAACAGGATACTGGTGCCCTGATCCCGCATTTCGCGGACGGTATCCTTCAGCAGTTCCACATTGACGGGATCAAGCCCGCTGAAGGCTTCATCGAGAATCAGAATTTGCGGTTTATGAACAACCGCGGCGATAAAGCCCATTTTCTGCTGATTTCCCTTGGAGAGCTCTTCAATCTTCTTATTGTAATACTCCGGGACTTCAAAGCGGTCCAGCCAATAACGCAGGCTCTTGTCCGCATCGGCTGCTGCCATGCCGCGCAGGCGGCCCAGATAAATAATCTGGTCGCTCACCTTCACCTTCGGGTACAGTCCGCGTTCTTCCGGCAGATAGCCCATCAGATGCTGCAGTTCATTGCTATAGGACTTGCCGTTGTAAAGAATCTTGCCCTCGTCGGGATAGATCAGGCCAAGCACCATGCGCATTGTTGTTGTTTTGCCGGCGCCATTGGCTCCGAGCAGACCGTAAATCTCACCTTGCTCTACTTTTAGACTGATTTTGTTTACTGCGGTTTTGTCTCCGTACTGCTTTACTACCTGTTCAAGCTTCAAAGCTTCCATTCGTTAGTCCCCTCTCTTCTGGTCGATCAGGATCGGACGATGTCCTTGTGTCCATAAGCTTAAAATCTCATCCAGCTCCAGACTGCGGCTCTTGATAACCTTTACGCCCAAGTCCTGAATGCGTTTCTCATTCTGATTAAATTGCTGGGTTATAAATGAAGCGACTCCCGGTGTCTCCAGTGCTAACTGCTGAGCCCCCGGCAATTCAGCCGCCAGCTCCCTAAGCTCTTCCTCATCCTGCACGCCCACCCACACCTCGCTCCATGAACCAAACAGGCTGTCCTTCTCCGCCATTCCAAGCAGCTGTCCCCGATGCATCAGCACAATAAAATCAGCCAGCCGCCGAACCTCCTCGACGATATGGGTGGAGATAACAACGGTCGCATCGCTCTCATCCATATACTTGCGGATCGACTCAATCATACTCTTCCAGGCGAAGGGGTCGAGACCCGAGGAGGGCTCATCCAGCAGCAGCAGCCGGGGCCGGGAAGCCAGCGCAGCGGCAATCTCGAATTTACGGCGTTCACCCTTGGACATCTTGCCCAGCTTGGCTCCCCTCGGCACTTCAAATTTATCCTGCAGCTCCTGAAAATAGTCATGATCCCAGGAAGGGTACCAATGCCGGCGGAATTCGGCAGCCTCATCTGAGGTCCAGTAATTCTCCTCCGTTAGCGAGGTTTCCGGCACATAAGCAATGCTCTGGCGCAGTTCAAGCGGCAGACCTGCCTTGTGCTGCTGTTCAAACCAGAGGATCTCGCCTTCCTCCGGAAAGGTCAGCTGCAGCAGCATATGAAGTAACGTGCTTTTGCCGGAGCCGTTCTGGCCCACCAGTGCGGTAATATAGCCTTGCGGGAGATTCAGATTAAGTGGCCCTATCGTCCTGCTGCGCCGCTTCTTGCTTACATTCCGCAGCTCTATAGCCTGCTGTACCATGAGATGAACCCACCCTTCATTCCTGTTTGTTGTATTTGTCTTTTACAATCTCCACAAATATTCCCGTCAGTTCCTCTTCACTGCATTGGACCGACAGGCCAACATCCACCGCACTTTCCAGAGCTTTACGGACGGCATCCCGTTTGTATTCTTCCATCGCCCCGTCACCCACATGGGAGACAAAGGTTCCGGTTCCCTGTCTTGTCCGCAGCAGCCCCTCATTCTCCAGATCCTGATAGACCCGGCGGACGGTGATTACGCTGCATTTCAGATCTCCGGCAAATTCACGTATGGAGGGAAGCAGTGTCCCTTCGGTGATGCCTCCGCTGATGATCAGCGACCGGAGCTGGGTTTCGATCTGATGGTACAGCGGCTCGGCACTGTTCTCGTTAATCTGTATCGGTATCCACATAAGTTACCTCCGCCCTCTCATACGAGATCGCGGCTTTTAAGCCGGTGTATCGTCAATTTGGAAAATAATTGCACGGATACCGTGCCCAGCAGCAGCGTTCCCCACATCAGCGGAGATAACAGCCCCCATTCCTTCGAGCAGGAGACGCTGTACAGAAACAAATTTCCATCCGCCCATTGAATCAGCAGTGCAACCCCGAAGGACAGCGTCATCAGGGCCAGGGTGATCCAAAAGTACACTTTGCCGCTAACCAGAAACTCCACAACAATATAGATGCCAGTCATTATCAGGCCATAACCGATCCAGGTAAATGCAAACGCAACGTATGAAGTCCCTGGCAGCTGGCTGCGTATATCGTCACTAATCGCGTACATTAAACCGAAGAACAATACGCCATTCAGACAAAATGAGAACATTGCATCCAGCTTTCTTTTGCACAGGATCACCGCAGCCGGAACAGGCAAACTCCGCATATAGGCCAACATCCGGGTATAGGAGTCTTCACTTAAATATTTCATGGTACGCCGCGAGAGCGTGAAGCCCAGCATGGGAATCATAGAAATCAGCAGGAAGTCGGACATCAGCCTTCCGTCACTTCCGCTCAGCGCGTCTTCCGTGACCATTCCAGTCATAGCGGCCATATAACCCATAAAGATAATGGAAAACAGCAGGGCCCTCACTATGTTCAGCTTGTCACCGCGGAAATCTGCACGGACCAGCACCCAGGCGTCTCTAAATATTGTCATTACCTTTAACCTCGCTTTGTTGTTTCTCCTGCGGTAGGCTGCAGCGGATAGACACGGTTCAGTGTGTATCTCTCTGTGCTTACTGTATATATCTATATACACAGTATATGACCTGTATTTTCCATTGTCAAGAATCATTTGTAATAAAATTCAATCGGCTATAAAGTAGGAATCAGCGGAGATTTGTAGGCTACCGAGAGAAAACACTCAGGATCGGGAGGTTCATATGATTAGTGACCCATGGTTTACTGTTCAGCAAATGGATGAAGCCACATTCGCAATCAGCGAATACGGGCATTGGGAGAAGGTGCATTCCTTTCTGCTGCTGGGGGAGGAAAAAGCTGCACTGATTGATACCGGTCTTGGCATCGGCAATATCAAAGAAATAACGGATCAGCTGACCCGCTTGCCGATTGAAGTGCTCACCACTCATGTACATACGGATCATATCGGCGGCCATGGACTATTCAGCAGTATTTATGTCCATGAAGCGGATAAGGACTGGCTGGTCCATGGCATTCAGGGTTTGTCTATCGAGCAAATCCGCAGGGACATCGGCAGAGATCTGACCCGGCCTGTGCCGGAGGGCTTTGACCCCGACGCTTACAAGCCTTTTCAGGGCGAGCCCGCCGGCTTATTAAACGACGGGGACCTCATCTCTTTGGGCGGCAGAACACTTAAGGTGTACCACACTCCCGGGCATTCTCCGGGTCATGTATGCTTTGTCGATAAAGACCGCGGTTATTTGTTTTCGGGTGATCTGCTGTATGATGAGACGCCTGTGTATGCTTTTTATCCTTCAACAAGTCCTGCCGATTTGGTCAATTCCCTGGAGAGAATGGCTGCATTAGAAGGAATCAACAAAGTTTACGGTTCACATAATACACTGGGTCTAGAAGCGGAGATTCTGGAGGAAGTGAAGCTGGCGGTTAAGTTTCTGCGGGAACATGAACTGGATCATTTCGGGACGGGGATTCACCGGTTTGGCCGCTTCAGCGTGCAATTCTGACCTTAATGAGAACACAGCCATGGCCGGGATGCCCTGGAGATTGCAATAATCAAGCGTGAAGCATATAAACTCTAATATTTAGAAAAAGCCTGTGCTGTCCGCTCCCCACAGAAAGGTTGCAGATGCACAGGCTTATTCCAATTTCAGCTACGCGTTCAATATGATGTCCCAGACCGGCTTTGTGTGCCCGCCCGGATAAAAGATGTACAGCAGCACATACACAGCCACACCCGTAATGGCGGTAATAAACCAGATGACCGCAGTCACTCTTCCCCATTTCCGGTGTTTGGCAAATTGAGCCTTGAAGCCCAGCGTCAGCGTAGTGATGCCGAATACGGCGGCTACCGTCGCCAGCACGATATGGAAAATCAGAAAGATGTGGTAGAGCGTCGACAAATCGGCCGGTCCGCCCCAGGATGTATTGCCTACGAATGCCGTTCTGGACACGTACACAATGAAAAACAAGATGGCAGCAACAGCAGCGGCAATCATTGTCTTCTTGTGTGCTTCACGCTTGCCCTTAATGATTTGTCTCCAGCCAACCGCCACCAATAGCGCACTGATTACGATGAAAGATGTGCTGATCGTTGGAAACAATGTGAATATATCCATGATTATCCCCCTCGGCGCTCGCCAGCTATGCACGAGCAAGAAGAAGCCGCTACATTGTTCTTTGCAGAACGTAGCTTCCGATGCCAGCAATACTCTATATCGCTCTCAGGTATCCGTTGCTTTAGAAATACAAGGATAATTCCGGTGTGGGACTCAACCTTCCTTATATTTCAAATAGCCACCCCCCGGTTCGGCGGATGGCGCGGATACCTCCGCATCGTCTTGCCCGTTCTCTTTTTTATACCAATGATAGAACACATAAGCAAGCATCGAGGCAAAAATAAATTCCTGAATGAACTTCATAGCGATGCCCCCCACCTGCTGATCGACCTTGGGCGACAGCCACCCGAAGAACGCCGGACCGCCGAACGTCTGCAGCAATGAAGCCGGATTTCCCGATACACAGTAGCCCATCGCCCGCGCCCAGGTGTCGGGATCACTGTACGTGGAATATAGTGGAGTCCCCGCAAAAATAATCAGCCCGCAGGCCGGTGTCAGCAGCACCATATTCAGGAAAATAAAGCCCACCTGGCCCAGGCCGCCAAGTTTCCGGCACTCTGGCAGAGGATTTATCAGATTCCACCACATGAGCACAGAGGTCAGAAAAAGCAGGCCGTAATAGAGCCGGTGAACTGTAAAATGCAGCATCACGTAATCATGAACCACTGGAATATGGTAGAGCGAGAACAGTCCGTTGAACAGAAGGGCCGCCACCACCGGCTGTGCCAGAAAAGCAAAACGCCGCAGCGGGTTCACCTTAAGAAAGGCACGCCAGACCCAGGCCGGAATCCCGAGCATAATCAGCGGCACTGCTACCAGATAGGACAGAGCCATACTGACCATATGGAAGGAAAAGAAGATATGACCCAGCAGGCTGACCGGCCCGCCCTGCGCGAGGTAAAGAGCCAGCATTCCGCTAAGAAACAGCCCCCTGCGCCATACAGGAACTGCAGAAGCACCGGAGAACCGACTGGCAAGCGGACCGATCCATACGAAATATCCAGCCGTCAGCAGCAGCAGGACCGCCAGAAAAAGCGGACTCCACAAATCCTCAAAGCTGAAATACTGTAATCCCAGCATGATCAGAAGCCTCCTTAATCCCACCAAACCCAATACAGTGCCATGATAATGCTGGTTCCGGCGATAAAAAATCCGCCCAGCATAAATAGAATCGGTATCAAGTGTCCCTTGTCCTTCAGATGCATCCAGAAGCCCATCTGCAGAAAAACCTGCAGAACAGCCATGACCAGCAGCAGAATCACAGCAAAGGTCGCGTTGACTCCTCCGGCCGCAACAGCTGCGAAGGCAATCAGCGTCAGAATAACAGAGAAGATAAACACCACGATATGCCGCTGCGGCCCTTCCTGCCGGTGGCGGTGCTTCACCGGGCTATCCGGAGAATGCTGTTCTGTCGCCATAGCTAACCCACCTTTCCGAGCAGGTAAACAACCGTGAAGATAAACACCCATACCACATCAATAAAATGCCAATACATCGCGGACACATAAATCTTTGGTGCCGTGACCACCGTCAGCCCTTTATAGCTCAGCTGCCCGATCAACACGGCGATCCACACAATGCCGAAGGCAACGTGAGCCCCGTGGAACCCGACCAGCGTATAGAACGCCGAGCTGAATGCACTGGTGGTCATCCCGAACTTCTCGTGTCTTATATACTCGCTGAATTCGTAGATTTCCAGCCCGAGAAAGGCCGCGCCGAGCACTACAGTAACCAGCAGCCAGTTCCGCAGCAAGGCGGGCTGGTTCCGGTGCATCGCCTGAATGGCAAATACGCTCGTCAGGCTGCTCACCAGCAGCAGGAAGGTTGCAGCGGCAACCAGCGGCAGATGGAACAATTCGTTCGCAGACGGACCGTCATTCGTCTGGTTTCGCAGCGCCAGGAACGTAGCGAACAAGGTGCCGAAAAGCACCGCTTCTCCACCAAGGAACAACCAGAAGGCTAGGACTTTGTTGCGGCCTTCCGCCGTTGCTTTCTCCAGTTCGTGCGGAAGAGTACCTTTTGCAGCTTCAGCATGTGCCGTTGTCATGTCGGTTCACCTTCCTTCCAGCTCTTCAGGTTCGATATGCCAGCCATGATCGTCAAATAGCGAGCGCATCAGCATCGATCCGAAGGTTATCAGAAGACCAAGCGCAGTAACGATATAGTTATTAAAGAGAAAACTCATAAAGCTGTTGCCAAAATCATCACGGCTGAACATAAAGCCAAGCCCGGCAATAAAGATACCCACCGACATCAGGAACGGGTGCACCGTCGCTGAAGGCATATGAATGGAGCCTACCGGTTCGGATGGCGTCATGCCCTTGTGCCCGGCTGTTTTTTCCTTCCAGAAAGCATCCAGGCCGCGCACCAGCGGCGTTTGCTTGAAATTGTATTCCGGAGGCGGTGAGGAAATGGTCCATTCCAGCGTCCGCCCGTCTTCCCACGGATCATCCGCCGCATCTGCCGGCTTTCTGGAAGTGATGAAGACATTGGCCAGGAAAAACAGCATCCCCACACCCATAAGCCCTGCCCCGATCGTACTGATCAAATTGAGCAGGTCGAATTGCTGATTCGGCAAATACGTAAATACGCGGCGCTGCATCCCCATAAGCCCCAGGAAATGCTGTACAAAAAAGGTCATGTGAAACCCGATGATAAAGGTCCAGAAGGTCCATTTGCCCAGGTGTTCGCTCAGCATTCTTCCGAACATTTTAGGCCACCAATAATGCAGGCCCGCGAACAAGCCGAGCACCAGGCCGCCGACAATCACATAATGGAAATGGGCAACGACAAAATACGTGTCATGAAACTGGAAATCGGCAGGAGCAGAAGCCAGCATGACACCCGTAACCCCGCCCATGGTGAAGGTTGGAATAAAGCCGACCGCGAATAAATTCGGGGTGGTAAAGCGTACTTGCCCGCCCCACATCGTGAACAGCCAGTTGAAAATTTTGATTCCTGTCGGAACGGCGATCAGCATCGTGGATACAGAGAACAAGGCGTTCGCTACCGGACCGAGGCCTGTGGTGAACATATGATGCGCCCAGACCATGAAGCCAAGGAAAGCGATCAGGATCGTGGCGAAGACCATGGAGCTGTACCCGAACAGGCGCTTACGCGAGAACGTCGGGATGACCTCGGAGATAATGCCGAAGGCCGGAAGAATCAGAATATACACTTCGGGATGACCAAAGATCCAAAAAATATGCTGCCAGAGCACCGGATTTCCTCCGCCGCTGGTCTCGAAGAAATTGGCGCCGAGAATCCGGTCGAAGGTGAGCAATACAAGTCCTACTGTAACTGCGGGAAAAGCGAACAGGATAATAGCGGAAGTGATGAAGGTAGCCCAGGCGAACATCGGCATCCGCATAAATGACATTCCCGGAGCCCGCATCGTAATGATCGTAGCCAGGAAGTTAATGCCGCCGATTAGTGTGCCGAGTCCCGCAATCTGCAAGCCGATCGTGTAGAAATCCACCCCGTGGGTGGTGCTGTAGGAGCTGGAGGACAGTGGGGTATAAGCGGTCCAGCCGGCATCGGGCGCTCCACCCATAATCCAGCTGAGATTGAGCAGAATGCCGCCGAACAGAAACGTCCAGAAGCCAAGCGCATTCAGAAAAGGAAAAGCTACGTCGCGCGCACCGATCTGCAGCGGGATGACCGCATTCATCAACGCAAAAATGACCGGCATGACCCCGAGAAAAATCATCGTTGTCCCGTGCATCGTAATCAGTTCGTTAAAGGTCTGGGCATCCAGAAAGGTATTCATCGGCTTGATCAGCTGGATGCGGATCAGAATGGCCTCCAGCCCGCCGATGCCAAAAAAGATCCCACCGGCCCAGAGGTACAAAATGGCAATCTTCTTATGATCGACGGTGGTAATCCAGTCCATGACCCCGGTATGCCGTTTGACGCTGTGGCCATGCCTCAAGGGCTGGGAAGGATTCAAGGATTGCGCTGCTTGAGCCAAGGTACGTACCCCCTTTTCAAATATGCTGCTTCTGCTTTGGGCAATAGGCTTTATTCCAGCGTGTAGCCGGCCAGATATTCGGCAATTCCGTCAATCTCTTCATCACTGAGTCCCAGTTCCTTGGGGTCAGGCATCCGGTTGCCCGGCTTGACGCTTTGCGGATCATGCAGCCAGGTCTTAAGATTCTCCAGGATCGGCGCTCCGTCGACACCTGTATCGTCGTTCAGCAGGATACCAGCCACCGACTCGCGGGACCCGATCCCGGTGAGGGATGGACCGTTGCTGCCTACCATATCACCCACTGCGTGGCAGGTCAGGCACGCGGATTTGAACTTTTCCGCAAGCGCCGGATCTTCAGGCATCACTGCCGGGGCTTTCATGGAAGCAATCCATGCCGTGAACGCATCCTTGCTGACCGACTTCACTTTAAATTCCATAAAACCGTGGGAAGGACCGCACAGCTCCGCGCATTTGCCGCGGTAAACGCCTTCATTTGGCGCACTGAAGCTGAAATGGTTCGTTGACCCGTCCGGGTTGGTGTCTATTTTGCCGGAGAGAGAAGGTACCCAGAATGAGTGCAGCACATCCTTTGTAGTCAGCTCAAAGGCGATATCCACGCCTGCAGGAATCACCAAGTCCTGCGCCGTTGTCACACCGTAATCGGGGTATTCGAATTCCCACCAGTATTGGTGACCGGTCACCTTGACCTTAACTGCATTCTTATCATCCGAATGATCATCTCCTGCGGCAAACACCGCCTGTACGGTCGGAACCGCCAGCACAATTACAAGGATCAGCGGGATGACCGTCCACAGCACTTCAAGCTTGAAGCTGCCTTCCACCTGTTCAGGGATCTCATGCTGGCCCGGCTTCCTGCGGTAACGGATAAGCACATAGGCCGCAATGGCAAAGACGATCAACAGCACGACAATCATGATGGTAATCGACAGCTTCATGAGTCCGAACGAGCTCTCCGCTGCAGGTCCCTGCGGTCTGAGCACCGACAAGTCCTGCCGCCCGCATCCTGCGAGAATGAGTCCAAGCGTTGCTGTCATGGGAAGAAGCCGTTTACCAGCCTGCCACGTTTTCATCATTGATCTACCCCGCTTTTCCCGATTTCGTAGATTAGAGGATTTTCCTGTCAATTATAACAATCACTATTAATATAAGTTTATGGGGGTCTTTTGTCAATCGTTCACAGCAAGTTCACAAAGCATTTTTTTAAACAGCAAAAGCTTGTCCTTACTGTATTTAAGAGCGCTTACAAAAAATGAATCTTTTATCATTTTTTCTTTAAAGCGCATACATATCTATTTGTGTCTATTAATTCATTTGACTATTTCATGGTTTATGATCATGCAATAAATATGCGCACAAAAAAAACCGCTTCCTGCGGCAGCAAGCCGCCCGGGCACGGTTTATGAGAATCCTCATGGATGTAATTCCAAATTTGATGTCGTCAAATAGCAGGAAGTATTCCTGTCTGTAAATTAGGAGACGGATGAGTTTATTCTTCCCAACTCATGCTCCACGACCATAGTCAGCTCTTCTTCATAGCCTCCCGTGATCCGATACTTCCGGACATACTCCTTCACAAATTTCTTGGGATCTTTGGGCCGGAAAATGCGTGTCATTTCCCGTAGACTTTCCTTCACTTCGTTATGACCTTTACTTGCCATGATCAGTTCCCTCCCAAAACATTGAAAATGAATGCTCCGTTGTAGAGAATGCATGATGAAAAGTCCGCCGTAACCTCGAAATGCAAGTCAAGAAACCGTAACACATACGTGGCTTGCATTATCCGCCTAAACGTTCATTCCATAAATATGGAGGTCCGCCTTGCCGGTGAAGCAGGTTCGTCGTGATTTGGGCTGAGAGTAAGATGCACCAAATGCGGAACACCTTGACACTTTACTTACCCGAAGAGCCACTTGCTGAATCACTCCTTTCGGGCCTTATCGTTATATTGTATCATATTCCAGTCCAACTTCCACCTTTCCTTGTAAAATTTACGTACGTAAAATATTTTTTTACTCTTCTCTACCGCAGCAGGTGAGTCTTGCAGACTTTTGGTTAAAATAACATATCCGCCGCCGCATCCTAGACTCCGGCAGGCAGCGTGGAAAGGGGATTGCTATGAGCAAGCAGCTGTCTTTACTAAACACACCTAACAACCCGGCACCCGATATAGCAACAGCCCGTCCGGATGACACCGGAACCTGCCCTCTTCAACTGGAGAAGGCCCATCAGGCAGTTACGAAAGAATATCCCAAAATGCATAGTATGCTTGTCGTCCGCCACGGGCAACTGATATTTGAACGGTATTACGGGGGATATCATGCCGGAATGCTGAATGATCTTCGTTCGGCCACCAAAAGCTTCCTCTCTCTTCTTATCGGCATTGCTATCGGCAAAGGCCATATTCCGGGAGTCCACACCTTTGTAGCCGAAGCGCTTCAGAGGTATTTGCCGCCCCGCTGCTCTCCGCAGCTATCGGAAATTACGCTGTGCCACCTGCTGACCATGACCTCCGGCTTCAGGTGGATTACCGGCAAGAGGCTCGGAGAACCGCTCGTGCGTAATCTGCAGCGCAGCCGCCGCTGGACTTCGTACGCACTTAGCTTGCCCATTGATCATGAAAATATTGGGCAATTTCAATACCGCAGCAGCGACTCGCATCTAATATCGGTTATGCTGAGCGAATTCTCAGGGCTGGACGCTTACAGCTATGCCAGAGAGCATCTGTTTGGACCGCTGGACATTCACCATACCGCCTGGCTGCCCAGTCCTGAAGGGCACAGCATGGGCCATATCGGCTTATACCTGACCTCGCGTGATCTGGCTAAAGTCGGTATGGTCCTGCTGGGGGGCGGCCTTTACAAAGGGCAGCAGATGATCCCGCAACATTGGCTGGAAGAGGCGTTCATAGCCCAGACCCCCGGATATCCGGCCTACGGTAATTACGGGTATCAATTCTGGAACGGCATGATGAGCAGCCAGCCCTACGTGCTGGCCCATGGACACGGGGGCCAGCAGCTATTGCTGCTGCCGAAGCTGGACGCCGCCGTTATATTCACCGCCGAGAGCGCGGTCAGCCGGTGGAAGCACCCCCGCAGACTGGTTGAACAATACATTATACCGGCTATGGAGCTTTAGCATGTCTAACGGAAAGGAAGAATGCTTTTTTACTTGAAACCCTTCCCGGTCCACATACTTTGCCGGGACAAATCATAGGCTCATAGAGAAGAGGGAACCGGGTTAGCCGCCTTCTTATCCCAAGTACAAGGAGAGTGAGCCTTTTGTCCCCTTTCAGATCCTCCACCGGACTGCCTGACCATATTGCCGCCGCCCTATGCTACTTCTTCCCCTTTATTGGGGGCATCGTTTTTCTGGCCCTGGAGAAACGCAGCCGCTTCGTGCTCTTTCATGCGTTGCAGTCGCTGATCGCCTTCGGGACACTGATGATTGTCCATGTCCTCAGCGGATTCATTCCGCTGCTCGGCGCTCTCGTCGCCGCTTTAATTTCCCTTTGCAGCTTCGCCGTATGGCTTCTCATGATCTACCATGCTTTGGGCGGAAGATGGTATAAGCTTCCCTGGGCAGGGGAGATCGCCGAAAGCCAGCTCCGTCAGTTGTAGCCTGCCTCCTGCTATTATCCTTATTTTTAAGATTCCCTTTTGAACGTCCACTCCGTACAATGGAATCAGGACATAGAGGAATCGACAGGCTGGAGGAACATACATGTACTTATTGATCATAAATCCCCGTTCCGGCGGCGGAGCAGGCCAGCGGACATGGCAAGCGGTCGAAGGGATGCTGCATTCACGCGGCATCCCTCATGAGCCCTTGTTCACGCAAAACGCTGACCGCGCCGAAACCCAGGTGCTTGGGGCGCTCGCCCGGCGCGACGACTGGCGCGCCGCCATCGTCATCGGCGGCGACGGCACGATCCACAGCGTGCTGGGCGCGCTGCGGCGCAGAGGTGTACCGCTCGCCGTCATCCCCGCCGGCTCCGGCAATGACACGGCACGCGGCTTCGGCATCCCGCTGTCCACAGAGGCCGCGCTGGAGACTGCGCTGCAGGACCGTTGCCTCGAAGCCGATCTGCTCTCGGGAGCGGGCGGCCTCACCCTGACCGCCGTAGCCAGCGGCTTCGATGCACAGGTAGCCGTAAATGTGAACAACAGCTTCTACAAACGGCTGTGCAACGCCATCGGTGCCGGACAGCTGGCCTATATCATCGGCATTCTGCATACGCTGATGACCTTTAAGCCCTGCCGGGTGAGCGTCACCTGCGACGGGAAGGAGCAGGCTTTCGAGAAAGCCTGGCTCGTCTCGGTCTGCAACCTGCCAAGCTATGGCGGCGGGCTGCTGATCTGCCCGCAGGCGGAGGCCGATGACGGCCTGCTCGACGTCTGCGTCGTGCACGGCTGCAGCCGCATGCAGGTGCTGCGGCTGTTCCCGACGCTGCTGAAGGGCACGCATGTTGCGCTGCCCTTCGTGACGATGCTGCGCGGGCACAGCGTAGCTGTCCGCTTCGCGCAGGCCCGCCATGCCATCGGCGACGGCGAGCCCCTCGGCACGGCGCCGCTGGCCGTGCGCTGCGAGCCGGGCGCGCTGCGCGTGCTCTCGCCGCTGGCGGCGGCCCGCGAACAGGGCGCAGCTGGCCCTTGCCAGGCAAGCGTGTAGGACGCGGCTGGACCGCACACAGTCAGCGTCATGTAGGACGCGGCGGCTGGGGTACCCGCAGCGCGAGTTCCATCGCGCTTGCGAATGAATGGCCTGCGGTGGCCACGCTTTGGCGGCCGGCGGCCAGCCCGCAAGCGCAGCTCTACTCTGCTTTTACTTAGCCTTCCAGTTGCGGGGTATGCTGCTGCCCTTTGAGTTTGAAGGGGATAATTGCAGTTTGTACAACTAAACGGGCTGGTTCCGCTTCCGTTCAGCACTTAACTGCACTCTGTACATCTAAATTCTGGTTTCCGGTCCATTTTCGGCATTAAGACGGATATCTACTGTACAAAATACAACTAAAACGGTACGCCGGGCAAATAAGGAACATTTAGTTGTACAAATTACAATTACTGCGCAGTACTCCCTATAGCCACAGCATAAAGACCCCATACTCCGCAAAGCTGGAGCATGGGGTCTTCATGAGCTATAATACTGCGGGGTCAGCCCGGCAGGCCGCCGGCTTCCTCCACGAAGGAGATCAAGCCATCGTCAAGCGAAGCAATCCGTACCAGCGATTCCACACGGTAGCCGGCTTCCTTCAGCAGCTTGTTGCCGGGCTGGAAGGCTTTTTCGATCACGATTCCGATTCCGGCTACGCTGCCTCCCGCCTGTTCCACGATCCGGGCCAGCCCGAAGGCCGCTTCACCGTTGGCAAGGAAATCATCGACGATCAGCACGCGTTCACCGGGAGCAATGAACTTTTTGGAAACTGTGATATCATTGCTTTCTTTTTTCGTAAAAGAGTAGACCTTCTCCACATAAATATCTTCGGTCAGGGTCAACGATTTCTGCTTGCGTGCAAAAATGAGCGGAACCTCAAGCTCCAGCGCCGTCATAATGCCGGGAGCGATCCCCGAGGATTCGATGGTCAGCACCTTCGTCACCTTTTCTCCGGCAAAACGGCGGGTAAACTCGCGGCCGACCTCACGCATCAGAAACGGGTCCATCTGGTGATTCAGAAAAGAATCGACCTTGAGCACACCTTGACCGAGAACAATACCTTCATTGATAACCTTCTGTCTCAATAACTCCATTCTGTGCTCCTTCCTCTCCATCTCAAATGGACCCTGTCTTAGTTTTTACAGGCCAGACGGCTTCTGCGGCAGCAAATTGCCGACAATCGACTTCAGTTCGTTGTCCTCTTTGCTATTCGCCTTGCCGCTGTCAAAGCTCGTGATGCGGATTTCCGAGTACTTCTCTCCCGGATTCACAGGTTTAAAAACCAGCTTCTCACGGTCTTCCAGCCGAACATTGAACTTCATGTCCTTGAACATGCCAATCAGTTCATTTTCTCCGGGGACTTTACCGGCTTCCAGAAACAAGAGACCTCTGAGTGACTTGATCCCTTCCGGATGCTGCACATCAAAATGAATAATACACTCCACGCTTTCACCTCCCCAGCTTAATTTCGGCTTGCGAGCAGCTTGACCCTTACCCAAACACGTTTCCTAATGTCCTGGCTCTTGCTGTTCTTGCTGCTCTCCCGAGTCTTCCAATTCTTCATGTTCCTCTTGTTCGTCCGGTTGCTCCTGTTCGCCCAGTTGTTCATACTCCTGGTCATGCAGTACATATTTACCGTAAATGTGGCTGTAGCGTTCCCCGTACCTTTTTGTTAGCTCGGGGCCCATATCCTCTTCCAGCTCGAAGAGCACCATCTCCTGCGTAAAGTGGTTCAGCAGCAGTTCCACCAGCACCTGATGTTCGGTTACGACCGCCTGTGCCGTTCCGTCCTCATACCGCATGCCGAGCATGCACCAGTTCCTGTCGATCACAAAGGAAAACTTCCGCCCGCCGCTCCGGCGCGGCTTGCCGCCCAGCGGCGGCCATACCGGATAAGGTGCGGGAACCTCGTTGCCGCCGTCAAAGGCCCACAACAGCTTCACTCCCCGCAGCTCTGCCTGCTCCAGCTCATTGCGCAGCAGCGAAGCCTCCTCACGCCATACATCTACTACGATTTCCTGCTCAGCAAGATTCAATTGGCGGATCAGTTCCTCCATCACATTCCGGTCACCCTCCACATTGTAGAAAGAGGGATTGACCGGGCCGCCGCGCGGCATTTCACTTTCCATATAAGCCAGTGAAGCCGATACCCGTCCGGAGATCATGGTCGCGAGCTCTTCCGGGTCCAGCACACTGTAACGCGCCGGTTCCCCTTCACCGCATCTTACATAACCTTGCTGAGTCAGACGCTGAAGCGCCGCATATACGTTGGATCTTGATACTCCGAGCTGCTTTGCCACTTCATAACCCGAAGCCTGGCCTTTGCTGGCCAGCTCGACCATAATTTTGGATTCCATCTCTGTGAAACCCAAATTTCGCAGATGCAGCAGCAACTGTTCCATCTATGTTGTCCCCCTAAGCTGACTGTAAATGCTGACTAGATTTGTTCTGATCCGCAACGCGGGCACCACATGGAACCCTTGGGTAAATCCGCCCTGCAGATCTGACATTTGACGATATCCCGCACGCCGCCTTCACTGGATGCAGCTTCTTCCGCAGGCTCACCGGCTTTCCAGTCACGGATACGCCGGTCAAGCTCAAGCTGTCTTTCCCGCTCCCGTTCGAGCTCATCGGCTTCACGGCGGCTGCGTTCGGTATCCTGCACCGCTCCGCCATATTCCTCCTGCGGCAGTTCATGGTCTACCGGAAGCACTTCGGTATACACCGTACGCTGCTCCGATCTCATCGCCAGCTCTTTCTCCGCTTCCGTCAGCTCCTCCTCGCCATAATATTGATCTTCCTCTTCATCCTCATGAATGCTGTGCACTGTGACGGGCACCGCTTCTTTTCTTGAAGCCGGTTCCTCCAGCTTACGTCCGCATTTCGGACAGAAATTGGCGTCCAGAGCTACAACATTCCCGCAGGTGCAGAGCTTTTCATTCTTCAGCTCGGCAATCCGGAAGCGCAGCTCCTCAATCTGTTCCTGAAGCTTCAGGCAGGCCCGGGAATGCTCCACCATCTTGCCTTCGGCCAGGGACAAATCCTTCGAACGATATCCGTCGTAGAACAGCTTTCCCATTTTCATAAATTCAATTTCCATCTCATGTTCGATATCGGAAATATGCCCGTTAAGCTTGCCGATCTCCACCGAGCTTTGCGCTTTTTCACTCACCCGGCTGGCACCGTCTTTAATGCGTTGCAGAAAATTCATTGTAGTTCCTCCTTCTCCAGAGTGAGAACAGGGCCGATTTGCAGCCAAATATTATTCCAAATAAACCCTTAACGCTCCGTTCAATAGCGGTAACGTGCTTCTATCATACCAAATGTCTCGATTAGATTCATTATTTGTCGTTCTGTGTATAATAGTAAAAAATAACCATGGACAAGCTTACCGACAATGGAGGGATTAATCTTGCCGGACGAAGAGAAAAAACGCTATTTCGTATCCGTAAACCACAGCCTTATTCAGGACGTGCGCAATGACTCCAATGAATTTGAAGTGCTGCTTAACGCTGAAGAGCTTACCCTTCTCCAGGATCTCCTGAACGAACTCGAACGCGGGGATGATTACGCCTTCCGGCGCGCCTTTGTGCCTTATAAGTCTGCCGATCACGATGAAGCTGCCCGGCAATTTGACGATGAGACCGTCAGACTGTACCAGACCCTGCACCGTTTTGGCAGCATAGAGACGCAGCAGACCATTAAGCAGCTGGGTATACTCCCCAAACTGGAAAATACCGGGTATCACGATAAAGGTTATGACGGAGGCTCACCTACGAACAAATAATCAACGTAAGCGCCGTACTTTCTATCCCTTATGTGTGCTAATACGCTGCTGCGGGAAGAATGTTGCGCTATTTTGGGTTGGCCGGATTATAGTTGCAAACCGCCTGGACTCTTCAGCACTACAGGGGGGTCTGGTTTTTTTTGCTTCTGGGGCAGTACATCGGTTAAAATAGGAATATAGACTGGTCCCGGAATATATAACATATCTTTACTCATGGGTTCATTTTATCCAGTCACAAATAACTAAACTTGGGAGAGTCTCAGTGGAAGAATATGATAGTACACAGGTTACACTGAATCAGCTGCAGGTGCATGTCAAGGATCTGAAGAAGTGGCAGGTTAATGGGGATTTCGCCAAACAAATCGAGGATTTCAAAGCTTTGCCGGCGCTGTACCGCCATGCCCTGAATGAGCTTGAGAATAAAATTGATGTGATCAAAACGGAATGGCAGGTGCGCGACGGCTTCAGTCCGATTGAGCATGTCAAGTCGCGGATCAAAGAGCCGAAGAGCATTCTGCAAAAGATGGAACGCAAAGGGCATGAGTTTACCCTGGAAAATATGGAGCAGCACATTCATGATATTGCAGGCATGCGGATTGTCTGTGCTTTTGTGAAGGATATCTATCGTCTGGTCGATCATCTATGTGCGCGGGAGGACATCCGTGTGCTGGAGATCAAAGACTATATTGCACATCCCAAACCTAACGGCTATCAAAGTCTGCATCTGATTGTGTCGATACCGCTTGTGCTGCTGGAAGGAACCCACTGGGTAAAAGCGGAAATCCAGCTGCGTACACTTGCCATGGATTTCTGGGCCAGTATGGAGCATATCCTCTACTACAAATTCGATAAACAGCTTCCGTCGCATGTCGCCGAGGAACTGAAAGAAGCGGCACGTGCCGCCGATGAGCTGGATCAAAAAATGCTCCGCCTGCGCCGGGAGATTCTTGAGTTGTCCGAGGGAAGCAGTGCGGGTGAACCCCCGTCCGGGGAGTAATGCCATTTCTGTTTATGGAACGTGGCTGAAAAGGTAATAAAAGAAGGCAGTGCCCTACAGCTGAGCTGTTGCGGCACTGCCTTTCTATTATTCTCAAGAAGGAATCAGCAGGTTTCTCCAAGTGTGGCCCCCGTCTGCCGTGCTCCAAAGGATTTCCGGCCCGGAAATCCAGCCGGTTCGAGATGTAGAGAACTGTATCTCCGTTGCCTTATCGAACGCTGAACCTTTGGCAACCTGTTTCCAGCTACCTCCGCCATCGCCTGTAGCAAGCAGCCTGCCGCCTGCCTGCAGCGCCCAGCCAGAACGGGCATTCAGCCAAGCTGTCCTTGACGCTTCAACCCCTTGAATGCCGGGGCCATGCTTCCAAGTCTCTCCGCCATTATTGCTGGTGTAAAAGACCATGCTTTTAACACCGTTCAGGACAATTTCCAGCGGCAGCACCCCATCCTTCTTATCCTTGCCGGAAAAGACAGGAGGGTAGCTGTTGCTATACGCATACCCCGAAAGCGCTGACGGGGAGATGAGTTTCTCCGGCTTCCAGCTCTTGCCCCCATCAGCAGTTCTAAAGGTAAGAATGGACTTCTGTCCGTGATTACTGGAGGTTATCCAGCCGTTATCGCTATCCCGGAAGGTTATGCCCGTTGGATAGGCAGCAATGCTTGCGGTAAGATCGCCCGCTCTGCTCCAGCTTGTCCCTCCATCCACCGTGCGGTATAACGACTTCTCCATCATGCCAAGTGCCGGTTCGGAACATAGCAGAATATACCCGCCCTGCTTATCGGGAAAATGCATAAACCCGCTGGCGTATCCTTGCTCCCAGCTTTTCTTCACCGGAAGGCGAATAGTCTTCCAGGACTTTCCCTTGTCTAGCGTATGAAAAAGGGCTGTAGGCTTGTGCGGGCCATAGGCGCTTAGAATCCACGCCTCATTGTCACCCGTAAAGTAATGCGCCAGTTTGCCAAGCTGGACATCATTACCGGGCATGGGCACCGTATTGCTGAGCGGATGCTTCCAGCTTAACGCACCGTCCGCTGTATGCCACACTCCGCCCAGCGTGATTCCCCAGCCCTCTTTCACGCCTGTCATTTGGAAATTGTCCGGATATCCCTTCAAGGTGATGCTGGAGCTTTGCGCCGGTGTCGCCCCGATGGTTGAGGCAGAAATTAGAAGCGTACCTGCTATGAACAGAGAAGCCAGAATTTTATAAACTCTCAAGTTAAGCTCTCCCTCATTTCCTGTTTGTCCTGTTATCATAAGACCCCAGCAGGAACATTAGGTTACGATCAGTTCATTCCGCAGTGAAAATATTGTTAATTAAGAGCAACTAGAGCAGCCTTACAGCTTACCCAGCCCTGCCGCCCTGCGGGCTGCGGCTTCTGCAACGCGCTGCATGATGAGCACAAGCCCCTCACCGGCACGGGGTGTCTTGTCGAGCAGGGCACCCCAGTTTTCGGTCGGCTTCGCAACCACCGGTGAAGCCGGAAACGGCCGGGCTGCGATTTCATGAAACATGGGACCCGGCTGGTGGAGCGAGCCTTCAGCAGCCGCTTCGGCCAGCCATTCTCCCGTCGGGACAGCCGGCCCTTTCCGCTCCAGCCGGGCCAGTTCGGCTGCAAGCAGGCCGGACGGGGACGGGCCGGCATCCTCGCTGTCCTCCGCTTCCTCTTCCGCCCAAAGGGCAAAAACTCCGGCCAGCAGCGTCTCTTTGTCCAAACCGCGCAGTTCAAACGCCAGCAGCGGTTCCTCTTCCAGCTGCTTTTTGACCAATCCCAGCAGGGCCATCTGTTCCGGCCCTGAAAGCTTCTGTCCGGCCAACGCCAGTTCTTCATCGCCGGGCAGAAGCTTCATCGCCGCCAGGCCTCCACTCAGGTTGCCTTGCAGCAGGTTATACAGCTCACCCGGGTGCTCCGCGAGCCGGACCAGCACTTCCTGTTTCACTTCATCAGACCAGCGCGGAATTTCCAAAGAGAGAACCGTCGTTGGCGCTTGCCCTTGGGCAACAGCAGCAGCGGCGTTTCGCTTGGTTTTCACCCCCGGCGCTTTGGCCGAGAGCTGTGTTCCCGTCGCCTTAACCACCCCGGGCTCAATTTCCAGCCGCAGTTCCAGCAGTTCACTCATTGCCCATTCCTCCTTTATGCCAAGCTTATTCCACTACATCCAGTCCTGCCCCTGAAGCTCGATAAGCTCCTTGAGCTCATGATTGGACATCTCTGTCAACCAGTTTTCTCCGGAACCGACAACCTGCTCCGACAGGCTTTTTTTACGCTCAATCAGTTCATCAATCCGTTCTTCCAGTGTTCCCTGGCAGATCAGCTTATGAACCTGCACATTCTTATGCTGGCCGATCCGGAACGCCCGGTCGGTCGCCTGATTCTCCACCGCCGGATTCCACCAGCGGTCATAATGTATGACATGGTTGGCCCGTGTGAGGTTCAGACCCACACCGCCGGCTTTGAGTGATAGTACGAAAAACGCCGGCCCTTCCCCCTCCTGAAAGGCATGCACCATCTCATCGCGTTCCCGTTTGGGGATGCCGCCATGCAGGAACAGCGGCGGCGAGCCGTAACGTTTCGCCAGCCTGCTGACCAGCAGCTCGCCCATCGCCACATATTGGGTGAAAATAAGTGCGGATTCCCCAAGTTCGGCAATGCTGTCCAGCACCTCGAACATCACATCCATTTTGCCGGAATGCTCACTGCGTTGGGTCCGGCCCTCCTCCTTGCGGTACAGCTGTGGATGGTCGCATATTTGCTTCAGCTTGGTCAATGAAGACAATACCAGCCCCCGGCGGGCCATGCCGGAGCGTTCCCCGATGACACCGAGCATTTCATCCACTACACCCTGATACAGCGCCGCCTGCGTTTCTGTAAGCGGACAATAAGACTTCAGCTCCAGCTTCTCCGGCAGATCCTTGGAAATGTCCGGATCACTCTTGAGCCGCCGCAGCAGGAAAGGCGAGACGAGGCGGTGCAGCTCCCGCAGCCGCTCTCCGCCTTCACCGGATACATACCGCTGGCGGAACGAATGATAAGTCCCCAGATACCCCGGATTCAAAAAGTGAAAAATGGACCACAGCTCGCCAAGCCGGTTCTCTACTGGTGTGCCTGTCATCGCAATTCGATGCGGTGCTGACAGCTTCATCACACTCTGTGCCTGCTTGGTTCGGTGATTCTTGATATACTGCGCTTCATCCAGCACAACGGTCGACCAACGGACTCCAGCGAGATCCTCGCTGTCCCGGCCTGCGAGATGATAAGTGGTCAGCACGATTTCATGGCTGGTGGCCAAGTCGATGAAGCCTTCCCCGCGAACCCGTCTTCCCCCGTGGTGAATATGCACACTCAGAGATGGTGCGAAACGCTGCAGCTCCCGCTGCCAGTTGCCAAGCAGCGAGGTCGGGCAGAGAATCAGCACCGGCTCACGCTTCTCCTCCGGCGGAGCAGTCAGGGCACGGTCTAGCAGACAGGTGATGACCTGCACCGTCTTCCCGAGGCCCATGTCATCGGCAAGGCACACACCAAAGCCGAGACCGCTAAGCGCAGCCAGCCATTGAAAGCCGCGCTCCTGATAAGGTCTAAGCGTTCCATGAAGACCCTGTGGCACAGAACGCAGCGGAAGGCCCCGCAGAACATCGCCATGCATGAGCGAAGCGAGCATGCCGGAGGTTTCCATGCCGGTCACCGACATTCCCTTCCAGAGCCGCTCGTCACCATCCTCGGCCTCCAGACGCATCCAGTCCGCCGCCGACATTTCTCCGCTTTCGTTGCGCTTCATATATCTCAGAACCTGACGGATCTCCTTCGGATCGACTTCAATCCATTCTCCCCGGAAGCGTACAAAAGGCACTCCGGCCTCCACCAGCGCATTCAGCTCTTCCTCGCTGATCGTATTATCGCCCAGCGAGGCCTCAATGCGGAAGGAAATCAGCTCTTCCATGCCAAGGGAAGGCTGGGTTGAACCATCTATGCTGCCGCCGGGCGGCTGCATCTTCATCTTCATTCCGATCCGCCGCCGGCCTTCACGGCTCCAGCGGGATGGCATCTGCACCGTAATTCCCCGCTCCCGCAGCTGCTGCACGCTCTCCTTCAGAAAGAAATAGACGCGGTCCGGCTCCAGTTGAACTCCATCCGGAGCCGGTCCGGCTAGCGCACGCTCAATATCCGGTGATATTTTCGCGGCCCGGCCGAGTGCAGC
The DNA here is from genome assembly GCF_038593145.1 of Paenibacillus sp. FSL L8-0340. Classification (NCBI taxonomy): domain Bacteria; kingdom Bacillati; phylum Bacillota; class Bacilli; order Caryophanales; family Paenibacillaceae; genus Paenibacillus; species Paenibacillus sp. FSL L8-0340. The sequence continues at coordinate 556,323 of NZ_CP151967.1, read as the reverse complement.
CAGCAGCTGCTGCTGAATATTGCGGTAGCGCTTGCCCCATAAAGTGAACTCCCGTTCCCTGCTGCTCCAGATCGCCGCCGCAGGAATCCAGAATTCTCCTTCCTCCCGGTTCTCCGCCCAGAAGGTTAAATTCCAGGCATCGCCTTCGTTCGCAGGCGGCTCCAGGCGCAGACCCAGACTAAGCTGGCCGCTGTGGACCTCCTCCGCCCCGGAGTTCGGAATCTCATTCTCAGCCGTACCGTTTACAGCAGCAAGGAGGTCCGCCACCTCGGCCGGAGTCCCCTGCACCGGGATATCACGGCTGCCGGTGAGCAGGCTGTTCCACCACAGCTCGGTCAGCGGTGAATAACCACGGCGATAATTCGCTTTGAATGGCCCCAGCTCGCTTTCCATTCCCGCAATAACCTTTTTGATCTCGGCGGTCATTACAGCCTGCAGAAAAGAATGCAGCACATAAGCTCCCGCTTCTTCACGCGACGACAAGTCCCCCTCCTCCGCAACATGGGTTCCCAGTGCCAGCACCGGCATGGAAGCTGCCATCTGCAGAAAGAAATCCTTGTCTGACTCCTGCCGAAAGGCCGGAGACCAGCAGGCCGCAGCGGCTTGTTCTCCCCCGCGGCGGCGCGAGCCTATAGGCCTTGGCGGCATTGCACCGGGCACAATCCCGCCTGTGCCCATCAGTTCAAGGGCAAAACGGGCCGCAGCCGCCCAATAGCGCAGTTCTCCGCCAGGCTCCACTCCCTGTGCACGGCACATTTCCTCGTCCCAGGCCAGCAGCAGCTCAAAGGCGTCCTTCGGGGCCAGGGCAAGCCCTTCCAGCGTGCGTCCAGGCAATCGCCGCGATGTCCTCCCTTCCGCAGAGGCAGCAGCCGGATACTTCACTTCCGCCAGCCGCAGCGCAGCACCCGCAAAAGGACGTCCTCCTCCCCGAAGCTCCAGCCGTTTGACCACACGTGTCCATGCGTCAACTTTCGGCTCTGAAGTTTCGCCAGAGAAGCAGAATAATACGTCCCCTAACCATATTGCATACAGATGCTTAATCATTGGTGATCTCCTGTCTTTTTATGCAAACAGAAAGCGTCAGCCGGTTCCGCCAGAAGAAACGGCTTCGCCGCCCTAAAGGACGGAATCCGTTTCTAACCTTGCAGAAGGCTGAATCCTTCTCCGCGAGAAATATATTTTTAAGCTGAATCAACAGATGTGAACCCTAACGAGAAACATAATCCCCATTATTCCAGAAGTTTTTTTCTTCATCCCTTCATCTTATACGAAAAAGTCCTGATTTAAAAACGTTTCTGTATATTTTCTGCAGATTTTATATTCCGGCACCGTCCGTAATTGAAAAAAACCCGCCAGCAGGCGGGTTCAAGTCGTATCAAAGGGTTCTAAAGTGTTCCGTTTTCTGCTCCGCTACCTCCATCCGCAGCTCCCCGCCTTCCGGGTCATCGTCCACTTGAATAATTACCGCACCGCTCTTGCCATTGCGTGCCCAGCCCCGCCGTCCTTCCTTAAGCTGCTCCAGACTGATTTCGGAGAGTCCTTCCACCGATCGGGTGAAGAAAAACGGATAACAGAGCGCGAAGCGCAGCATCTCCCTGCGGGGCGTAAATTCACGGACTTCATAAGACCAGCTTATCCGCAATATCCCTGCTCCTCCGGCGGCCTGCACGTTGATTTGCGAATATTGCCCTCCTCTGTACCCGAAGCTGTGCCCGTCATCTTCATACAGGGTAAAGGCAGCCGAGAATCCTTCCTTGGCTTCCGCACCGTACAGGTGAAACACTACCGTTTCCTCTGTTTCTTCGAGTGCGTATTGTTTGAGCGGACCTTCGGCGACAAAACTTCCGGCCTTCACATACATCGGCATGATGTTTAGCGGTGCATCGGCGAGGATATGGCGTCCGCCCTCATGAACTTCACCATCCCAATAATCCAGCCAGCACCCTTCAGGCAGATACACCGAGCGATGCTCCGTATCCGGGCGGTAGACAGGGGCAATCAGCACATTTTCCCCGAGCAAAAATTGATCGCACAGGTTGGTCACATAGGGGTCGCGCGGATACTCCAGAATCAGCGGCCGGATCACAGGAAGCCCACAGGTTTCCGCCTCATGAAAAAGGTTGTAGATATGAGGCATCCAGCGGTAGCGCAGGCCGATGAATTCGCGGAGAATCCCTTCGACCTCCTCACCGAACGACCATGGCTCCTGGCGCAGGGTACCGATGGAGGAATGGTTGCGGCAATAGGGGAAGAAAACACCCATCTGTGTCCAGCGCACCAGAAGCTGTGCGGAGGTATGGTGGGCGAAGCCGCCGATATCCGGCCCGGAGAAGGCCAGCCCCGAGAGTCCCATATTGAGCACCATAGGTATCGCCATCGCCATATGCTCCCAGAAGCTGCGGTTATCCCCCGTCCATACCGCGGCGTAACGCTGTATCCCGGCATAACCGGCCCGGGTCAGCACAAAGGGGCGCTCTCCCCCCATATGCTCCGCCAAGCCTTCATAGGTTGCCTTGGACATCATCATCCCATACAGGTTATGGTATTCCTCATGTGTGATCGGATGCCCGTTGTTGAAATGCATCACATCCAGATCCATCGTTTTGCTCTCATTAAACACCGCCGGCTCGTTCATATCATTCCAGATTCCGTCAATGCCGAGGTCGGTATAGTATTTATGCAGATCGCCCCACCATTCAGCCGTCCGGCTGTCGCTGAAATCAGGGAAGGCACTGATGCCCGGCCACACCTCGCCGAAGAATATATCGCCTTCCAGCCTGCGGCAGAAATGCTTTTCGAGAACCCCCTGCTTGTACACCTCGTAATTGGGGTCTTTCTTGACGCCGGGATCAACAATCGGTACGATCCGCACACCGAGCTCCTTCAGCTCCGATATCATCTTTTCCGGCTCGGGAAAGTTAACAGGATCAAAGGTGAAGACACGGTATTCATCCATATAATGAATATCCAGATAAATGACGTCGCAGGGAATCTTCTTCTCACGGAAGGTCCGGGCGAGCTGCAGCACCTCCTGCTGGTTCATATAGCTATAACGCGACTGGTGATAGCCGATCGCCCATTTAGGCGGAAGCGCAATCCGTCCGGTCAGCGAAGTGTATCTTGTTACAACATCCTTCATTTCGGGACCATTGATAAAGTAGATATCATAAGCTCCAGTGGAGCAGCCGATCGTAAAAGCAACCCCATGGGACCGCATATCAAAATCGCTCCGGCCCGTATTGTCGAGAAATAATCCGTAGGAGAGGTCGCCATGCATATGAATAATCAGTGGAATGGACTCATACAGGGCTTCTATCTCCGGCAAATGTGGCGCAAATACATCGGTGTTCCAGTTCGTATAACGCTCCCCGCGTTTGTCTAGAAAGCTGGATTTCTCCCCCAGCCCGTAAAAATGCGAATCCGGCTGCATATCATACTCGGCATGACTGGCCCCGCGCGGATTCCAGCTTGTCAGGTTCTGCTGCATGATGACCTTGCCCTCAATATTTTCCACACGGAGAAGAAAAGAGGTTTTCTCAAGGATCAGCCGAATCGCGCTGGTAGTGAAGATCAGTGCATCCTCTGTCTCCTCCACCGGGAACAAATGCGGCACACAGCTCTCCGCCAGCACTGCCGCAGATGTTGTCAGATCCGGAACGCTGCTGCGAAACACCTTCATCCGGAACATTTCATCATTCAAAAAGACAAATACAATCCCGCCGCGCTCCCCGCGGACGATATAAATATTCTCTGAACGTTCCCAGGATTCAATGCTCCCAGGGGTATTCCAGGTTTCCTTCATAACAAGTGGACCCATTTTTTCGGGACGTATTGCTTCGCTGCTCTCCATCGCCTCTTATCCCCCTCCGGCTGTTGCCGCCTTGTTAGAATTTCCTATTCTACTTCTATTACCCCGCTTGTGCGGACGGCTATCCGCAGCTTTATGACCTGCAGGTCATTTTTTTGGGTAATATAGTCTTAACCGCTGATAAAGCGGGTATATTCTATGTAGACTCAGACTTCACCGTTATACAATTTACTTAAGTATCCTACCTATTTCACACCGGCCGGTTATGCTTTTTCCATCTGGTCGCTGATCTATCTCCTGCTTGCCGGTTTTATCGTATATCAATTCCGCGGGAGCACCGGGTCACGGGATTCGGTTAACTCTTTGGGCATTTGGTTTGTGCTGAGCTGCGTCTTTAATATGGGCTGGCTGTTCCTCTGGCATTATCTTTACATCGAGCTGTCGCTGGTTGTCATGGTGCTCATGCTGATTACACTAATCGTCATCTATCGTAAAACCCGCAGCGTCACCGATCCGGCTGCAGGGGAAAAATGGCTGATCAAGCTGCCCTTCAGTATTTATCTCGGCTGGATCTCGGTTGCCACAATTGTAAATGTCAGTGTCGTGCTGGAGAAGAACAACTGGGACGGATTCGGACTCAGTGCTCCCTCCTGGGCAGTTATCATGCTCTGCGTAGGCGTACTGCTTGCTGTAATGGTCAGTTTCCCTCACCGGGACAGCATTTATCCACCGGTCTTCGTCTGGGCGTTTATCGCGATTGCCCTTGAGCACAGAGACACCGGAAATGTATTCGTGACCGCTTCAGCGGCGGCAGGACTCCTGCTGCTCTACAGCATTTGGCTGACGTTTACTTTGCGCCGCCGGAGCAGATATTGACGTGTGGTTCCCGGAGTTTCAACAACAGACTGTTTACAGCCCATTCACTGGTCAAAAAAAAACCCGTTGCCTGCTCGTACCGGCAACGGGTTGTTAAATTCATTTGATTTCGTTCAGTTAGCTATCGTAATTAACAACTATAAGCCCATTATTTCTTGCGCGCTACCGCTTCAATCTCCACAAGACCATCCTTCGGCAGTCGGGCAACTTCAACCGCACTGCGGGCAGGATAAGGTTCTGTAAAGAAACTGCTGTACACTTCATTCACAGCTGCAAAGTCATTCATATCCTTGAGATACACGGTCGTCTTCACAACATGATCCAGCGTTGCGCCGGCCTCTTCCAGAATGGCCTGAACGTTGCTTAGCGACTGGCGTGCCTGCTCCTGTACACTTTCCGCAAGTTCTCCTGTTTCCGGATTCAGACCCAGCTGTCCTGAAGTATATACCCAGTTTCCGGCTACAATCGCCTGACTATATGGCCCGATGGCTCCTGGGGCTTTGGTTGTAGCAACCTGTTTTTTACTCATGATACGCTCCTCCTGTGGGTACACGACATTAATGTCATGATGTACATATGAATTTATGTCCCATTGTACGTGCTGCACTCTGTTTAATGCAAACTTCCCTTCTAGCGGCGACCAATAACATGTATCACATCATTGGGATAAACATGTACGCCGCCTGTATTGGCAAGTGCAATATTCACCATTGCTTTCGCCACTTTGGCACCGGGGATAGCCCGGTACTTCGCTGCTTTGCCGACCATCGCAAAATCAAATACCTTCATCAGCACGGCAGCAGCACGTTCTCCCAGCCTGAATTCCTGACGTTCGCCCAGCAGCAGCGAGGGCCTGAACAGGTGCAGGCCATGAAACCCGGCGGCGATTAACCCCTCTTCCGTCCGGCCCTTGGTACGGCTGTAGAAATTGCGGGATTTGGCGCTGGCCCCCATGGAGGAAACCGCCAGAAACTGCCTCACACCGCATTCTTTGGCAATTGCAGCGGCCGCAAGCGGATACTGCAAATCCACACGTTCAAATTGCTCCTGTGAGCCTGCTTTTTTAATCGTGGTGCCCAGGCAGCAGAAGACAGCATAGGCTCCGCTGAATTGTTCCTTATATTGCCCAAGCTTTTCCCAGTCAATACTGGTTTGCTTCAGCTTGGGATGCTGCAGCTCCAGCGGACGGCGGACCAGCACCCGGACCTCATCCCAATCCCCGGTTAGCAGTTCCTCGGTAACTGCCTTGCCTACCAAACCGGTCGCTCCCAGCACTACGGCTATTCTAGTCACGTAATCCCTCCTTTGCTGTGGCACTGCAAATGTATATATGATAAGTCTATTCATCTCTGAGAATACGGCGTCCCAGCAGCAGCGCCAGGGCGATCATCAGCACCCCGACAACGAGCTGCATGCCATAGACCTGCGTCCAGCGGGGCCACTCTGCGATCCATTCGTAAATTCTGCCCCCGATCAACGGCCCGAAAAAAGCAGCCAGACCTGTAAGCGCCGCATACATTGCCATATACATTGGACGTTCCTTTTTCGGCGTATCCCCGATAATGAAGTTAAAGGCCAGCTGGTTGAAGCCGCCTACCCCCATGCCGAATACGATATGGGCCGCAAACAGAACCGGGAGCATCGGGAGAACGGAGAGCATTCCCCACAGCAGCGAGGATGCCGCGATAATCGGCAGCGTCCAGAGCAGCAGGCGCTTATTGCTGTATTTTGCATTCAAATTGCCCCACACGTAAAAGCTGGCCATCATAAAGAGGGTCTGCGACACATTGAGCAGCGACAAGGTCTCATAATTGATATGGAGAAGCTGCAGCATCACATAGGAATAAAGCGGAACCGTAAGGTTCTGCAGCAGCAGCCAGGCGGAAAGAAATAAGGTTGATTTCATAAACAGCGTATCATGTAGCGGTTTCCTGAACATCGGCAGAAAGTCCTTCTCCTCTGATTTCTCAAAAGGCACATCCGGATAGAAGAAGAACACGATGATGTTCGAAATAGAGAATATCCATACCACGATATATAAAATAAGGAAGCCATGCCCGCCGGGATACCGGTCAAGAACAATCCCGCCGCCATACATCACAAGGCTCCCCAAAGCGTTCAGGAAGGTGTTGCGGATGCCAAAATACCGGCCTCTCACACGGGCAGGGACGAGATCGCTGATGACTGAGCTCCACAGCACACCACCCGCCGTGTTAGCAATGAAAGCGATTGTATATAACACTATAAATGCAATAACCCAATGCTCTTTAGGAAATATGAACGGTACAAGTCCCGTTGAACCCCACAGCAGTCTGTGCAAGCCGATAAAAGTTACCATAGCCCACTTGCGGCTTGGCAGCTTCTGAATCAGAAAGGCTACACCGATTTGTGCAACATTGACCAGGGTAGTAAGCGCCAGCACAAAACCAATCTGGCTGGAAGTGGCTCCTAAATATAATAGAAAGCCGGTCAGAAACTGACCTTGCAGCAGCACCTGGAAGATAGTAGACGGTATCCCCTCGAATGTAGCAATCTGCAGATTCTTGCGTTGTACCGAGGCTTTGCGGATACGCTTTGGGCGAATACCGGGCAGCCTGTTTCTCATGATGTTCATGGGGGGTATTAACACTCCTTAGATGCGGCGTTTGCTTCATTCTACTCCGCATCATCGTCCTGTCAATACACCAAAATCACAAATTAAATTGGAGCAGAAATCCACCGCAGCGCGGAGCCTTACAAGGGCAAATAAAGGGAGAATTGACTACCCTTATCCTCCTGGCTCTGTAAAGTGATGAATCCGCCAAGCAGCCTGGCCAGATCATTGCTGATGGACAGTCCCAGCCCTGTTCCGCCATACTTCCGTCCAATGGTCTGATCCGCCTGCTGAAAGGCTTCGAAGATGATATCATGCTTCTCTGCGGCTATTCCGATGCCGCTGTCTTCCACATCAAAAACAATCCAGCGCCGTTCGAGCGCCCCCTCCTTACGCTCCAGTGTACGGATGTTTAAGGAGACATGCCCTGACACTGTGAACTTAATGGCATTGGAGAGCAGGTTACGGAGAATCTGCTGCACCCGCTGGGGGTCTGAATGAATGACCAGAGGCACGTCATCATGCAGTGCGATGTTGAACTCCAGCCCCTTTTGTCTGGCTGATACACTAAACTGCATAGCCAGCAGTTCAGGAATTTCACTGACATTCAAATCTTCCTTAAGAATATCAAGCTTGCCTGCCTCTACCTTCGACATGTCCAGAATATCATTGATCAGCGTCAGCAAATCCTCCCCCGAACGGTGAATGATCCCGGCATATTCGGCCATTTCCTCCGGAGTCAGCGATGCCTCATTTTCTTCTATTAATTGCGAAAGATTAATGATACTGTTCAGCGGTGTTCTAAGCTCATGCGACATATTAGCCAGAAACTCAGACTTGTACTGGGAGGCCATCATCAGCTGCTCAGCTCTCTTCTCCAATACGATCTTATTCTTATGCAGCTCCTCCGTCTGGGCAGAGAGCAGCTCATTCGCTCTGACAACCTGTCCGTTACGCATCAGCTCTAATTGGAAGTCACGGATAATTAGCGCGAAAAGTATGCTTAGACCCAGCCCGGCGGGCAACGTAACCGGCATGATATCCGTTATGTATTCCCGGGCAGGTATAACTCCAAAAATGGTGATATTGATTACGTTCATTAGGTTAACTACGATAATAGTGACTAACCCTTTGTTCATCATGGAAGTAGTGGTACGCCGTATCCAGAAGCCCAGGCCCGCGCAGACGAAACCCAGGATAGATAAATTCAGCACTCCTACCACTGCTGCTTCATTAATGCCGAAGGTTAACCTCGTGAGCCCGGTTCCTACACCAATAATAATAAGGATGAAGGGATGCGGGTAAGCCAGAGTAGAAATAATGAGCGGCACAAAACGCAAATCAAAGATAACGTGCTCTTCCAGTCTGTACCCGAAGAAGGAACTGATCCAGCCGGCAAAGATAGCCAGCAGCACCCAACTAACCTTTTTAACCCGTTCCGGAGCATATGTAATTGTGTGTTTATATATTAAATTCGCCAGATAAGCCAATGTTATGAGAAGGGCTGTGTTCATAAAAAATATTTTCAAATACTCCATGGCTTCACTCCTACATCATTTACGTAATAGCAAACATCTTATCTATACTATCACAGTGGTGGATTGAATTCATGAAACTACAGCTCTATTACTGTATATCCGGACAGTGCGCACAAGCTAGTTTCTTACAATTAAAGAAGACCGCAAATGAACAGGAGCGCAAATCAAATGCGATTTGCGCTCCTGTCTTCCAGCTCTATAGTAGGCTCTTCCAGGTCATATTCGGGCTTGTGCCCACATCTCTGCATCCGGATTTGTCCATAAGACACCGCCTCTTCATGAATATGGACTACCCTTTCATGAGGCCTGATTGTCTGCTAGCTGCGGAACGACTTCTCCCAGCTGTTATATTCCGCCTCTGCGGCATCCTTGGTATGTCCGTAACGTTCCTGCAATTTACCGACCAATTTATCCTTCTCTCCGTCAATTACGTCAAGATCATCGTCAGTAAGCTTGCCCCATTGCTTTTTGGCTTCACCTTTAAGCTGCAGCCATTTTCCTTTAACCACATTGTTATCCATTACATGTCATCTCCTTAGCCTTATTTAGGTATCATTTAGAAGCTCATGTCTAGTAAATACTTAACCGTGCTCCCCGGATATGAATCTGGACAGTCTGCGGAATGAAGTCGTATTTTGTCACATAATAGTCTTTTAAAATAGGTATCAATATATTATTAAAATTGATATAATCCAGATGTAAATTAATTTTTTGTTCATTAAGTGATTATTTTCACATGATTTTCCCTTCCCTTGTGCTAAAATGCCATCGAAGTAGAAACAAGATGTCTAAATTTTTTTATAATGCTGACCGATATATGTCAAGGTAATGCTACAATTAGGGTCTAAAGCCTTGGGTACACGTGACATATGTCATTTATAAAGTGATTTTTGTCACTTCCAACGACTATTAAAATGTTTTACATTTTAATATATATATTTTAAACTATTTTTGGAGGTCATATCAAATGAAAAAAGCTTCTGTAATCTTGTCGAGCGCTCTTGTACTCGGTACTCTGCTCGCAGGTTGTGGCAACAACAATGATGCTAACAACGCTGCACCAACTAATGCTCCTGTAGAATCTACTGCACCAGCTACCAACTCCGGCAGCAACACTGCTGGAACAGAGACTGGAAAATACAAGGACGGTACTTACTTCGGAACTATTGAAGCTGATGCAGAAACCGGCTGGCAAACTTACGCCCTGTTGACTGTAGAAGGCGGAAAAATCACCAAAGCGGATTGGAATGCTTTTAACGTTAAAAATGCAGGCGATCTGAAGAAAAAAGTTTCTGAAGATGGTAAATATGGTTTGGTTGAAAAGGGCGGCGCTCAATCCGAATGGCATGAGCAAGCAGTTAAAGCCGAAGCTTACCTGATCGAAAAACAAGATCCTGCAGCAATCACTGTTGATGCTGAAGGACATACAGATGCAATCTCCGGTGTATCCGTACATGTAAATGACTTTGTCGCTGCTGCTCAAGCTGCACTTGCTGCCGGTCCTGCCGAAGCTGGTGCTTACAAAGATGGCGGATATCATGCAGAAGGCGAAATGGATAAAGAATCCGGCTGGAAATCCACAGTTGACCTGACTGTTGCAAACGGAAATGTTGTTGCTGTTAAATTCAGCGGTTTGAATGCTGCTGGCGACGATAAGAAACAATTCTCTGTAGACGGCAAATACGGCATGAAAGCCGGCGGTGCTTCTGCTGAATGGCATGAAGAAATCGCATTGGCTGAAAAGTATTTCCTTGAAAACAAAGGTGCTGCTCCTACTTTGGATGCCGAAGGTAAAACAGATGCCATTTCCGGCGTATCCATCCACGTAGGCGAATACTTTACACTGGCAGAAAAAGCACTCGAAGGCGCGAAATAATAATTCGCACTCCTCTTGCAGCTAATCAGACGAATGAGGTGAGTTTCTCTTGAAGAAAATAGTCATTTTGGGCGGCGGCTACGGCGGCGTACTCACGGCTAAGAAACTGGCAAAGAAATTTAAGAACGACAAAGATGTAGAAATTAAACTGATCGACCGGAATCCCTATCACACTCTATTGACTGAGCTGCATGAGGTTTCAGCGAACCGCGCGCCCGAGGATTCAATTAAGATTGATCTGAAGAAAATCTTTGCAGGTCTTAAAGTAGATGTAGTTCTTGATGAGATCAGCAACATTGATTTCAAGAACAAGAAGCTTAAATCCGACAAAGCCACCTATGCTTATGATTACCTGGTAATCGGCACAGGCAGCAAACCTACTTTCTTCGGGATACCGGGAGCTGAAGAGAATACCTTCTCCTTCTGGTCCTATGACGACGCGGTTGCGCTCAAACGTCAAATCCGCGACATGTATACCAAAGCGGCTCAAGAAAAAAATGCGGCTGTACGCCGTTCCATGCTGACCTTCGTTATTATCGGCGCCGGCTTTACGGGTGTCGAGCTGGTTGGGGAAATGGCCGAACAACGCGAAGAATTGTGCAAAGAGTTCTACATCGACCCATCTGAAGTGCGGCTGATTGTAGCCGATATGGCTCCTAAGATCCTGCCTATCCTGCCGGATAAGCTGATCCAGAAAGCAGAAGCCCGCCTTCGCAAGATGAATGTAGAAATCGTTACAGGCGCCAAGATCACCGAGGTAGGCAAAGGCAGTGTAGCTCTCGGTGAGAAAAACATCGTGGATGCACAGACCATCGTCTGGACAGCAGGTGTTGAAGGCTCGGAAATCGTTGGCAACCTTGAAGTTCAGCAACAAGGACGCAAGCGGATTGTAACGAACGAAAACCTTGAAAGTGTAGACCACAAGAACGTATACGTTGTAGGGGATAACATCTTCTTCATCCCTGAAGGCGAAACACGTCCTGTACCGCAAATGGTTGAGAACGCCGAACAAGCAGCTCCAGTCATTGCCGGCAACATTACCGCCGACATCAAAGGAACTGCCAAGAAGGCTTACAAACCAGGTTTCCACGGTACAATGGTTTCCATAGGCAGCCGCTACGGTGTGGCCAACGTCGGCCTCCCAGGCAAGCTGTTTATGCTTACCGGCTTTATGGCTATGCTCTCCAAACACTTTATCAATATGTTCTACCTGTCCCAGGTTGTTGGTTTCAACAAAGTCTGGACTTATATGATGCATGAGTTCTTCCATGTGGAAAACCGCAAGAGCTTCCTCGGCGGCCACTTCTCCAAACGTTCGCCGAACTTCTGGCTCGTTCCGCTCCGCATGCTTCTCGGGGGCATGTGGCTGTATGAAGGTATCGACAAGATGAAGAAGATATGGGAAGATCCGGATAAGATTTTCTTGATCCCTGCAGCACCATTCGCTACAGATGCCGCATCATCGGCCAGCGTTGCCGTTGATGCTGTAAAAGATACAGTAGATGCACAGTCAGCTGCTTCTGCAGTTACGACAGCCAAAGAAGCGGTTGAAGCTTTGCCGGTTCCAGGCTTCGTATATGATATTACGAACTGGTTCATGGATCTAATGTTCTACAACAATGACGGAACTTATACGTTCCTGGCTAAATGGTTCCAAATCGGTATGGTTTGTGCCGAAATCGTCTTTGGTATTATGCTTATCGTAGGTCTGTTCACAGCAATTGCTTCGATCGCTACCATCGGTATGGCCGTCATGATCTGGTCTACGAAGATGGCGTCGACGGAAATGCTCTGGTATGTTGGTGCGGCAATCGCCACAATCGGCGGATCCGGCAGCATCTTCGGTCTGGATTACTACGTTCTTCCTTGGCTCAAAAAACAGTGGAAAAGGATACCGCTCGTCCGGCGATGGTATCTGTATACCGACTGACGTTAGGCAGGAATGAAATACCGCTGCAGTTGAATATGATGTTCATAAGAGTAATGTGTCCCTAGGACACATTACTCTCCTTATTTACACAGGTGAAAGTATCTTTCACGTCCTAATTTGTATTTCCAGCAAGCAGGCAATGATTCAAGCAAACGCCTGTCTTTGTTTTAAACAATGGTTTTGTAGGGATAATCAAGGCTATGGTTTCTTCCGGCAAAACCGACAAGAAGGAGAGAATATGGTGAACAAACAACTCATTGAAGATACCTTCCGGCTATTGCAGACTGAAATGTCACCGATTGCCGGAATTCAATTGCATCTCTCTCCGGCAGAATGTGAGCAGCTGCTCCCGGTACTGGACCGCCATGATCTGGAATATAACCGCAAAGTCCATTTGCTAGGTATTTACACGATTCTTACCATGGCGGCAAGGCGCCATATGGAATGTGTCCCACATCATCCCGACCTGACCCGCAACATTTTGGATGGAGACTACTTATACAGCTTCTACCTTCAGTTTGCGGTGAAATGCCGCGAGCTGGATCTGGTTGCATATTTGGCTCCCTCAATCAAAAAAATGCAGATACGGCGTGCAAATGGAGACTTCACGGATCAAAATCCGGCTGCGGGAATTGAAGAATTCCTTCTCCAAGAGCAAAGGCAGCAGAACCGCACAAGCAAAGCCATTTGACAGGTGGGAATCTTACTATGAAGCTGCATGAAGCCTTGAATATAGACATTAATGAAATTAACCGCGAAATTGAAAATCTTGTAGCCCGTGACCGGGATGTGCCCAAAAAGTCACAGCTGGCCCAGAGTATTCTTGAGCTGATCGGCTCAGGCGGGAAACGCCTGCGTCCGCTGATGGTCATTGTGGGCAGCCGGTTCGGACGCAAGTCCCCAGGCCGCAGAGCGCTGCAATTATCCGCTGCTGCCGAGTTTATTCACGCGGCCTCTTTAATTCATGATGATATCATTGACGATGCAGAGCTTCGGCGGGGCGGGGCAGCGCTTCATACCAAAACCGGTGTATTATCCGCTGTGCATATCGGAAACTATATGTCCGCCCGCGTCATTGAGCTCTTAAGCAAATACACAGGTGACAAAAACCGCTACGTCCATGATCTATCCTCCGTAGCCACCGCTCAATTATGCCTGGGTGAATACCAGCAAATGGAGCATGCCTACGATTATGAGCTGACGTTTGAGCAGTACCTGGAGAAATCGCGCAATAAAACAGCGCTGCTGATGGCTACCTGCCTCAGGGTAGGCGCACTGTCCGCTGAAAGCACTGAAGAAGTGGCGAATCTTCTCTATGCCTTCGGTGAAGCGCTCGGAATGTCGTTCCAGATCCAGGATGATCTCTTAGACTTCACCCAATCTGCCGAGGTGCTTGGTAAACCGGCCGGAAGCGACCTGCGCAACGGTCAGGTAACCCTGCCCACCCTCTTTGCACTGCAGGACCCGGAGCTGGCCCCTCTCATCCGCAGGATCGGCCCCGGCTCATCCGGGAAGGAAGTCGCCGAGGTACTGGAGCTGATCAACCGCAGCGATGCCTTGTCCCGCACAGAGGACGTCAGCCAGAATTACCTGGATCAGGCCTCAGCCATAGTGCAGCAACTTTCCGGTTATCCGGCTAATGCCGACCTGGAGACGCTGCTGCAGTATTTTGCGGGACGTGACCGCTGAACTCCGGCTTAGAGATCCAATGGATGCTGAATAGAGCAAGCCAATTCCCTAAATACTATGTCCACATACAAAAGAGAGCCTCACAGCGGGCTCTCTTTTGTATGTATTCAACTGTCATGCTATTCTTCTTGGTGCTGTGATTAACTATCGGACTCCAGCGAAGTTATTTCGAGAATTAACTCAATATCCGCGCTCTATCGGACCGTAGTGCAGTTACTTTGCATTTTCGAAGCCCATCTTGCTGCTTTCTGCAGGAATAAGGTCTCTCCAGTCCGCGTGCAAAGGAAATGAGCTAAGATCAGGTGAATAGCGTCTCCCTAGTCCGAAACAGGAGTAAAGGAAAGCTGTCTGCTTTGAATCCTTCTTGCCCACGCAAAAAAAGCGCGTCAGCCTAAGCTTTCCGCGCTCTTCTGCCACCCCCCCGCTGGGTAGGCATGTTGTCTTTTTTGAAGTTAACTGCCGGAAAGGTTAGGACGGAACGGAGCGGAATTTTGGAACTGGAGAAGCGTCAGCGTTCGCCTTTAACCTCGGATTCCTACCGCGATAAGTGGTTCCAATCAGGGAATCCGAGGTTAACAGCGATCGGAAGTCCAAATATTCCGCGTAGTGCAGCTCCTAACCGCCCCACCACCTAGTTAACGTAAAAATAATCAATCAGCGTACACAGCAATATCACCATACTGATCACCTGATTCAAATTATAAGAAGCCACCTTCATCAGCTTCCGGTTCGACGGCTTGATGATCT
Organism: Paenibacillus sp. FSL L8-0340; assembly: GCF_038593145.1. Taxonomy (NCBI): domain Bacteria; kingdom Bacillati; phylum Bacillota; class Bacilli; order Caryophanales; family Paenibacillaceae; genus Paenibacillus; species Paenibacillus sp. FSL L8-0340. The sequence continues at coordinate 541,266 of NZ_CP151967.1, read as the reverse complement.
TATGCTCTGCCATCAGAAGCAGCGTGGCAATACCGATGCCCACAAGATACATCCAGCCCAGATCACGCCAGAGATAGAGGAACAGCAGCAGCAGGATCATAATGAAATGCAGGCCTTTGGAGATCCGCAGTGCATTTTCGAGCCCGAAGAAGCTGGGAATCGACCACAACCCGTGCCGCCGGTCAAAGTCGATATCCTGAGTGCCGTAAATGATGTCAAAGCCGGCAATCCAGAGCATCACGACTGTACCAATCACAAACGGCGTAAAAGCGATATTTCCTGTCACGGCGAACCAGGCACCGATCGGTGCCGAGGCAATGACAAAGCCTAGGTACAGATGGCTGAGAAAGGTAAACCGTTTCGTGTAGGAGTAAGTAGAGATCAGGACAATAGCCACTGGCGACAGCAGCAGACAAAGCAAGTTCAGCATACCGGCAGCGACTATAAACAGAGCATAGTTGATGACAATGAACAGGATGACTTCCTTCTCCTCAAGCAGCCGCTGCGGCAGATGGCGGTGCGCCGTGCGCGGGTTCTGTTTGTCAAAGGTGCGGTCCACCAGCCGGTTAAAGGCGTTCGCGCCGTTGCGTGCTCCGATTAACGCAATAAGCCCCCACAGCATCATATGGCCGGAGGGCCATCCCCCGGCAGCCCATACCATCGAGATGATCGCAAACGGCAGCGAAAAGAGCGTATGCGAGAACATAACCAGTTCGCTGAACATTTTCAGCTTGAGCGCGGTGGTTTTGAAAGCATTCAATATAACCATATCATTCTTCCTTCATCTTCATTTCCCGTGCCGCTGTGAGGCTTGAAGCAGCACTTCATTTAGTGCTTTTATCATACCATCAATATCTTCCGCTGTAACGATCAGCGGCGGTTGAAAGGCGAGAACATTACGGTTCACACCGTTTTTGCCGATCAAATAGCCACGGTCCTTCATCTCTTCCAGCACATCGTCCGTCAGCTCTGCCGCAGGAATGGCGTCGCTGCCTGCCAGCTCCGCCCCCAGCATCAAGCCGGTACCCCGCACATCGGAGATCAGTGCCGGATAACACTCCTGCAGCTGCTGCAGACCGCGCTTCAGCAGCTCCCCAAGCTCTGCCGCCCGCTCCGCCAGCCGTTCACCCTCAATATAATCCAATACGGCCAGTGCCGTAGCCGCTGAGACAGGATTGCCTCCGAAGGTGGAGGCTGAAGGCCGGTTCAACGAGGCGGCAATTTCATCCGTAGTCGCGAAGGCAGCCACCGGAACCCCGTTGCCCAGCGCCTTGGCCATGCTGATGATGTCGGGAACCACACCGAAATGCTCCATGGCGAACATGACTCCGGTGCGGCCGTAGCCGGTCTGAATCTCATCATCAATCAGCAGCACACCGTATTGGTCCAGCAGCGCCTTGACTTCGCGGAAATACCAGGAGACCGGCATAATCATGCCGCCATTGCCCTGAATCGGTTCGACGATCATCGCAGCAATGTGTTCCCCTTTCTCCTGCAGCACATGTTCGAGGTTCTGGAGCGACCGCGCCCCGGCCTCTTCCAGCGTAAGTTCAGGATCATACGGGCGTGCAATGAACGTTACATCCTCATCCAGATACTTGTCGGTTCTCCACATTTGGAGACCAGTGACGCTCATCGTAAGATTAGTCCGTCCGTGCAGCCCGCTTTCCAGGGCAATGAATCCTTTGCGTCTGGTATGCATTCGGGCCAGTAGCAAAGCCCCTTCATTGGCCTCTGAGCCGCTGTTGACGAAGAAGGTCCGGCGCAAGCTGCCCGGCAGCAGCTGTTCGAGCCGTTCCGCCAAGTCCACACCCGGCTGTGTAAGGTAGACCGTGGATGTGTGCTGGAGCTGCTGAAGCTGCTCGATCGTGCGGGCTGTAATCGCCGGGTTGCAGTGCCCACAGGCCACGACAGATACCCCGGCGAAAAAGTCCGTATATTGCTTGCCGTTCTCATCATAGACAAACTGCATGCTTCCGCGCACCAATTGCGGGGCATCACGGTAAAAGTGTGCGGTGCAGGGATAGAAATACTGCTTTCTTTTAGCGGCTACCCCATCTCTTCCAATGAATTGCTGTTGTTCCATCTATGGTCCCTCCCCTTCTGCTGCTCATCTATAACTCTCTTAATATGGAAAATAAATCAGTGCAATAGTTTGTGAAAAAAATAACTTATCACTCTAGCATATACTGTTAAAATTGCTATCCAGAAACACTTAAAAATTTAACTATCAATTAAACTGCAGCGAACCCAGGGTATAACCTGCATACACCGGCTTCAAACCGCCGAGCAGCTCTTGCTTTTCCAAAGAACCGTTGATTGCTGCCTGATAGGCCTTAATAATACCGCGCAGCTCTTCCACACTATAGGTCGCTCCTTCAATCCGCAAGCTGGCAATGCCAAGGCCCTTCATCTCCTCCACCATAGGCAGATAGCAAAGCTCCTTGGAGAACAGCAGGTGGCAGCGGCCATATTGGTCACGATACACCGGATTCTCACCTTTATCCGTCTTCAGCACAAGTACCTCATTGCTTACAAACAGGTTGTCTTCTTCACCAATCGGCTCCATTACCTCGGTATTCTCGAACAGATCATGCTCCATATACATCAGCGCCGGTGTGCCGTGAACGACAACTTCGAGCGGCAGCTCGCAGCCGGAGGTAAAGGATGCAAAATGCTCCATCGTCATTTCCGGTGAAACCGTTAGCTTAGCCAGTCCCAGTCCGGCATACAGCCCGGCAGAAAGATGGTTGTATACATTCAGATTGGCGTCCCCGATCATCGGGTATCCCGTCTGGGCGAAACGGCGAATCGCTCCAAGGTTCGTAATCAGCAGCCCGTCAATCGGCAGGCGTTCCCCGCTCAGCAGATGATCGTATTGATCAAAATGCAGCTCCGTCATCATCCGCGGCATCCCGAGGTAGAGCTTAGTCTTTCCTTTTAAGGCGCCAAGTTCCTTAATGTCCTGCTTCGTAAACGGACGGTCCGGCTCAAATACATCACCTGGCAGATATAAATGATCAACACCCAGCTCAAGCACCAAACGGGCCTGCTCCATATTATTCACGCGTACCGCAAGCTCCGGTTTACTTTGCTCACTGCGTCTGCCTTCCGCAAGCCGCTCGCGCAGCTGCATTACCCGGTCCACCGATAGCTCCCGCTCTGCAGTAGGTGTACTGAATACCTTGCCTGTACTGTAAAATTTGCCTGTACCTTCATAGCGGCGGTTGATGTTCGCCAGTCCCGGCTTGCCAAAAGCATACGCGGTGGAAAAGTCACGTTTCCGGTTTTGGTGCAGCATCTTGGTATCTACGGTACGGTCAAAACCGATTGGATCCTCAATATAACGGTCAATGGCTTCACCATAGCTGTTCGCGAGCATCACCATGAACTCTTTGTCGCGCATCCGGCCCTCAATTTTAAAAGAAGTAATGCCTGACTCAATCAGCTCCGGGAGATGCTCATACATGAACATGTCTTTGACAGCCAGCGGATATTCAGCCGGGAAGACATAGCCGTCTTTCTTGATCCGGTAATCCCAGCGGCAGGGCTTCATGCATTTGCCCCGGTTGCTGCTCATGCCGAAGACCTGGGAGCTGAAATAGCAGTTCGCCCCGTGCACAGAGCACATGTCTCCGTGAATGAAATACTCCAGCTCCATGCCGCTCCGCTGCCCCAGCAGCTTTGCCGTCTGCAAATCCATCTCACGCGAGGTGACCACCCGGCTTACCCCAAGATCACGCAGCGCATAAACCATCTCCAGATTGTGCACATTCATCATCACCGAGGCGTGAACCGGAAGCGTAAGCTCCATCTCGCGGATCAGCTCCAGCACAGCCATATCTTGAACGATCAGCGCATCGGGATGAACTCCGTCGAGAAAACGAAGATATTCTCTGGCTTCCTCCACATCATCCTCACTGAACAGGTTGTTTACCGTAATATATACTTTTTTGTCCAGGCTGTGGGCGATCGCAAGGGCTTCAATAATCTCCTCATGAGACAGGTTGTAGCCTTTGCGCATCATTCTCATGTTCAGCACAGGACCGCCAAAATAGACGGCGTCACATCCCGACTGCACCACTTCCTTGAAAATTTCAAACGTTCCCGCCGGTGCCAGCAGTTCGATTTCCTTGCCATTAAAATAACGTGCCATTTTTGTTTCCCCCTAAAATTACAATAATGCTACTGCAACTCCCATGATGATGAACATAGCGACAAAAACAGTATCGGCCCAGCCCCACCTGAGGCGGTGATACCGGCTGCGCGGCGCATCCATGCGGAACCCGCGGGCTTCCATGGAATAGACCAAATCCTGAGCGCGCCGGAAGGCGCTGGAGATTACCGGCACAAGCAGCGAGACGAGCATCCGCCCTTTTTCCTTAAGCGGCAGCTCCTTCAGGTCGGCTCCGCGTGAGGCTTGCGCCTTCATGATGATCTGCGATTCGTCAAGAATCGTCGGAATGAAGCGCAGGGCGATGCTGATCATCAGCGTAATCCGTTCCGGCGACAGCCCCAGCTTTTTGAACGGGGACAGGATGCCCTCCAGACCCCGGTTCAGCTTCGCAGGATTTGTAGTGAAGGTAAGCAAGGCCGTGAAGGTGATCAGGAAAAACATGCGGATGACGGAAAACGCGGCCAGCCGCAGCCCGCCTTCATGCAGCGAAAAGGAGCCGATAGAGAAAACTGCATCGCCCTCCTTAACAGTCAGGGCCTGAACGACAAAGATAAACAACATTAAATAACGCAGCGGCTTGGCCGCTTTGACGAAATATTTAAGCGATATTCGGGTTGATGCCATGACCGCTATCGAAAATACGGCCAGCAGCGCCATCGCCATCCAGGAATGCGACAGTAAAATAACAACTAAATATAAGATCATCCCGATGATCTTGGCCCGGGCATCCAGCTTGTGCACCCAGGAGCCGGTCTCAATGCTGCGCCCGAGCAGCAGCCGATCATTCATAGCTATCCCTCTTTCCTGCAAGGCCCGGGCCCTCCGCTGCTCCAGGCAGCGAAGCAATCAGCTCGGCGAGGCTGCCCGCGGTCAACCGCGGCTTCTCCCCCGCAAGACCGAAGCGGTCGGCAACCGCCCGCCAGTAGCGGAGCGACTGCGGCACCGTCAGGCCGCAGCGTTCCAGAATATCCGAATCGGCAGCAAGCTCCTGGCTGCTGCCCTGAAAAGCCAGCTCGCCTTCCCTAAGCAGGACCCAGCGGTCGGCATAGGGAAGCAGCTCATCCATCCGGTGCGTCACGATGATAATTGTCCGGCCCTGCTCACGGCAGAGCCGCTCCAACAGCCCGATCAGCTCCGCCCGGCTGATCGGGTCGAGTGTCGCTGTCGGTTCATCCAGCACAACGATATCCGGGTCCATGGCCAGCACCGAAGCGATGGCCGCCTTGCGCATCTGTCCACCGCTTAGACGGAACGGATTGCGCTCCAGCAGTCCAAGATCGAGCCCCATGTCCGTCATCGCCTTGCGCGTGCGCGCTTTGGCTTCTTCAAGACTCATGCCAAAGTTAAGCGGGCCGAAGCACAGATCCTTCTCTACCGTCTCCTCGAACATCTGCTGCTCGGGAAACTGAAAAACCAGACCGACCCGGCGGCGCAGCGGCAGCAGCTTCGGAGATTTCTCGCCGGCGCGGATAGTCACATCAAGGACACTGACCGTCCCCTCCGTCGGCTTCAGAATTCCGTTGAACAGCTGCAGAAGTGTCGATTTCCCCGAGCCGGTTGCCCCGGCAATGCCCACCATCGATCCACTGGGGATGTTAAGATTAATCCCGTCCAGCGCTGTCTGCCTCCAAAGGCTCCGGTCCGCGTAGGTGTAGCTTACTTGTTGTAGTTGTATGGCCATAATGTGTCTATAAGCTCCTTTTCACTGGCGGGAACATCCACCTTGATCCCCAGGTTCTGCAGTTCACGGGCAAGCTGCCAAGGATACGGCTCCCGCAGGTGGCACTTCTCCAGAAGCTCTTCATTCCGGAACAATTCCGCAGGGGTTACATCTGCGGCCAGTCCGCCCCCGTGCAGGGCCAGCACACGATCCGAGGCCAGGATTTCATCAGCATCATGTGTAATCATGAGCAGGGTATAGTTCCCTTCCGCGCGCATATCCTGCAAAATGCCCATCAGCTCGTTCCGGCTTCCTTCGTCCAACATAGAAGAGGCCTCGTCAAAGATGACGATGCCTGGCTTCATGGCTAGAATGGAGGCAATGGCGACCCGCTGCTTCTGGCCGCCCGACAGCTCGCCGGGATGCTTGGCCAGCAGATGGCCGATCCCCAGTTTCATGGCATAGGATTTCAGCCGTTCCTCCATCTCCGCGTGGGGTAAACACAGCCCCTCCAGGCCGAATACGATGTCTTCCTCTACCGTTGCCCCGATAAACTGGTTGTCAGGGTTCTGGAACACCATGCCAATGCACTGACGGATCGTTCCAATATTCTCTTCCTGCAGCTTATGGCCGCAGATGAAGATATCTCCGCCACTTTTAGGCAGCAGGGCATTCAGCAGCTTGACCAGCGTTGATTTGCCGCAGCCGTTCGGTCCCACGATGCTTACCCATTCACCCTGCCGGATAGACAGTGTGATATTCTGGAGGATCGGGTGCTCGGGGTCATATCCAAACGATACGCCTGCCAGTGAGATCACTGGCGGTTCCGTTCCAGCTTCCAGCTCATTATTAAATTCATTCATGTTAGTCATCCTTCCCAGCTAGTGACCCGTTCCGCCCAAGAACTCTTCAAACAGCGATATTTTGGATAACGAGGCTACCACATACCGCACCGCGAAACCGACGACAATCCCCGTGACCACTCCGGTAATCAGCAGCATCGGAAAGTAGTAGAACGTGCTCGATGATTTCAACACTATGGAAGCGGCGAGCAGCTGCCCTGTGTTGTGAGCCAGTCCGCCGGCAATACTGATCCCAATGACACTGAGTCTTTTCCCGCCAAACCGGACGAGCAGATACATGACTACAAAGCTGAACAACGAGCCGAACAAGCTGAACAGCAGACTTGAAAAGGTACCCAGCAAAAATGCGGTAAGCAAGGTCTTGAGGATTACCAGTACAAATGCGTCACGTGCGCGCAAAAAATAGATGCAGGTCAAAATCATAATGTTGGCAAATCCCAGCTTGGCACCGGGCATCAGCCCCATCCCTGCGAGTGGAATCTGAGCTTCCACAATACTCAGCACAACCGCCACCGCGGCAAAGAGCGCTACAATCACCGTTCTTTTCAGGGCTGTTGAAGACTCACTACTGGACATAGGCATCTATATCATCTCCTCCCGACGCGCCTGCAATTTCTACTAATACCCTGTGCGGCAAACAGACGATCGTCTGCTTGGGCAAGGTAATAAACCCAAAACCAAGACAAACCTTGTCGGGACAGTCAGCGTCATACATTTCAATACCATAATCATGCACTTTTAAAAGGTTATACCCGCGATCGGTACGGACTTCTACCGTTTGTTCTTCCTCTGTAAGCTGAACCGTCTTGAACAGCTTGCCGTCCACCATTATATTGGCCACAAGATTTTTCCCCGGGCCGCCTTTATCGTCTGAAAACCACCTCGGTGCAAGAAAAGCGAGAGCGGCAATGAGCACGATGGAAACCAGCAGCACATCTGCGCGTTTCATAAAATTCTCCCTTATTTTTTAATTAAAATCCAGACTTAATAATTATAACGGTCTACCCTCAATCCTTCAATGAATGTAGTCGTTAATTGTCGGTTTTAAAGATCAGTTCACAAAATAGGCACTCAACGAGAAGCGGATACCCCCATAAATTGGATGGTATCCGCTTCCGCAAGAAATATTAGGATAAACAGCAAGCAACCCCCTGCTTGCCCGTTTCACCCCGCCCTTCCGGGAACTTCCGCTTCTTCTGAACTTGCCGTCTTCCCGAAGTATGCCAGGAATAACCCGGCGAATTCAGGATCCCACTGGCTTCCTCTGCCCTGTTCCAGAATAGCCAGCGCCCGCTCATGATCCATCCCTTTCCGGTAGGGGCGGTCCGATGTCATGGCGTCGTAGGCATCGGCTACGGCAATGATTCTGCCATGCAGCGGGATGGACCTTCCGACAAGGCCATCCGGATAACCCTTTCCGTCGTAACGCTCATGATGTGAGCGGACTCCACTTATGTAAGGCGCCATCTTCTCCACAGGCTCAATCTGCCGCAGAATATTTTCCCCAAGCACCGGATGGCTCTTAATCTGATCAAATTCCTCATCCGTAAGATTTCCCTCTTTAAACAGGACATTGTCGGGCACACCGATTTTGCCGATATCATGCAGCAGAGCTGATTTCCGCAGGTCATCGAGTCTTTGACCCGTCAGCCCCGCCAATTGTCCAATAATGACCGAGTACTCCGCCACCCGCAGTGAGTGTCCCGCGGTATAGGAATCACGCGCATCCAGAGCCACGGCAAGCGTGGTGAAATAACTGTCCAGAAGCTGTCTATTCTGCTGTTCCCGGGCCTGAAGCCCCCGCACCATCATATTAAACCCGGCCACCAGCTTGGAGAATTCATCCGAATATTCATCCTGCACCTGCAAGAGGCGCCCGTCCTTGACGTTATTCATCGCCTTGTATAGTTCATTGATCGGGTGTTGAACGCTGTTAGTCAGGAGCCAGGCGGCAATGGAGGAGAATAATGTGCCGACCATCAGCACCATCCCTGCCCAAGCCCAATAGCTCTGCAATCCGGCAAGCGAACTGCTGTTGAGGCTGTCCATGCGGATATGTGTTGCCATGATAAAAAGAAACAGCGGGAATGTCCCGATCAGCATGCAGCTGATCAGAAATTTTGGGCGGATGGCTACAAAAACATGTCCTTCCAGCGAAAAGTCCACATTATACATATCCAAAGCGCGGTTTCTGAATTCTTTGATTAGCGGAATAATGGCCGAGCAGGTCAGGAAAAATTCGATCAGCGCATGCATGCACGCCACCAGAGTCGCCCCGACCATGGCCAGCAGCAGATAAAAATAAGGGAGGTTGATTAATCCGGTCTGGATCATCCAGAAGGTCATTAGGGCCGCCGGCAAGGATAACCCGAGAAGATGCGGGCCTAGAATCCGCTGTACTGCATTTCTGGGCATTCGGTGGGTATAGAGATATACTTCTTCCAGCATGGCCAGCGTAGGCTGCTGTTCTTTCATTGCAGTCCGTATCGGTTTGAGTTGATTCATGAATACACTGACTTCCGTGATTGCCATAATTGAAAAAGAGATCAGCAATACGATTAACAGGCGGGAATACTCCACCGCACTTATCTCCAGCGAAGAGAGCAGCAACAGGCTTCCCACGGCCAGCACACCAATCACGGAGCCAAAAAAATAATTTCTGATCTGCTTCTTCAAAAACACCCCGTAGATATTCATCTGTTCCCCCATTTCCAGCCTTACCCTGCTGCTTATATTCTACTTGCATTACTATATATTCCGTGATATAATAAAGTAATATTTGTTTTCGTGTATATACATCCCCATCAAGAAGATGTCAGGCCGATTGGTTACTTTCTATTTATTATCGGCATTTTGGACACAAAATCTTACGTTTTCTTGCATGACTCTTCCTTTTTATGAGACTAAATTCGAACATAGCATTCCGATTCACACTGGCGCGGTCACGGAGCCGCAAGGACAAAAGAGAGGTAGGGCTTTTGTCGTTTTGGAAGGATTATTCTCGCCATATGGCTGCTGGAAATAACAGGGAATTACGACACCCGTTTCGCTCACAAACGGCGGGGGATTAATATACGAGAAGATATGGACGTGCCGTTCCCCGTTGCAAGGAACGCTGCCATATGTGGAACATATAAGCGCCCGATCTCCGCAGCTTGCGGAGATCGGGCGCGTCTACTTTCTAGGGGGCTTAATCCGGAACTAATGTACATAACAGGCAACAAACTGGCTTACCTTGCTGATATATCCTGCCTTATCCGTATCATACGCAAGTCCATGCCCCGCTCCACGAACCATAAATTTCTCTTTTGGGCTTTACAAGGCACGAAAAAAATTACCTGCATCGCCATGGATAAACATTATCGGCACCTTTTCCTCACACCTGCCTCAGCACTGAGGCCTCCCCGAAGAAATTCCCAGCCCTCATCCGGGTAAAGAAAGGGCTTAGATCCTGTAAACTAATCAAATAACATACATATTTTACTATAATTGTGGTATTCTAGAAACGGTAAGCTTTTACAAATTTAATTGAGTCACAACTTCGGGATTTTTTTTAATTCAATTAAATAAGTTTAAGTTTTTATTGACTCTAAGGAGGGCATATGATTAAAAAAAGCAAAACAATAGCATTCATTTTTTTAGTACTTACACTGGCTTCAATTTTAGGATGTTCCTCATCTGGAGATGCTGATCTCGCGAAAGCTAACGAAAAAGTTAAGAAGCTTAGTCCTCTCACCGAAACACCCAAAATTGCCGGTTTGGATATTAAGGAAATAATTGTTAAAAAGGGATTAGAAACCGATAACCCCCCTCAAAATACAGTTATAATAACTTACACCGACAATAAGGGTAAAAAAGAGAAAGCAGAAGCCTATGATAAAAGCATTGAGTTGCTTTATGGTCCATATGAGGGCGACAAAGTAGCTACACTTTCTGTAAGCGGCATTGAAGTAGAGTTTGCTAATAACATGAACACAAAAACTGTAAATGGTCTCGAGCTTCTCTATACAGACATAAATGATTCATTATTAATATATGCTCGTCATAATGGACTCTCGTACACTTATGAAGCTCAAATAACAAATAAATACACCAAAGATAAACAGTTCGAATTATTCTCAAAAGTAATCACTTACAATGAAACCGATTAGAACATCTTATCAATATGCTTCGCTCATCTTTAAAAGAATCATCTTTCTATCGTAAAGTACAAAGCGATAGAGAGATGATTCTTTAATGATCATGTGATTACATTGCGCAATACATCAACAGGTACATAACTAATACACTCGATCGACTCAGGGAATAAACACCCCCGAACGTAGGCGAGTCTACTTTCCGGGGGTTATTGGACTACTTCACGTACCGGTTAACAAACTCACTTACCTTGCTGATATATCCCGCCTTATCCGTATCATAAGCAAGTCCATGCCCTGCGCCATGCACTACAAACTTGTCCTTGGGGCTGCGGCATGCCTGGTACACTTTGTCCATCATGGCATAGGGTACGAACTTATCGGCATCACCATGGATGAACAAGATCGGCACCCGTGCCTTACGCACCTGCTTCAGCGCTGATGCCTCACCGAAGAAATAGCCTGCTTTCAGCCGGGTAATCAGACTGGCAATCTGCACGAAGGGAAAGCTTGGCAGATGATACATCCGCCAGAGCTGATAAGAGAGCTGTGCTTTGACTGAGCTATACCCGCAGTCGGCAACAACCGCCTTCACCTGCGGCGGAAGCTCTTCACCCGCGGTCATCATCACCGTTGCTCCGCCCATAGACACCCCATGCAGCACAATCTGCGCCTGCGGCCCATTCTCTTCAATGATGTATTCGATCCACTTTACATAATCCCGGCGTTCGGGCCAGCCAAAGCCTATGTAATTGCCAGTGCTTTCACCATGTCCTCTGGCATCGGGAATAAGCACGTTATAGCCCAGGTTTTCATAATAAATCTTGGCGTAGGCCCCCATATCCTTTGCTTTGCCGGAATAGCCGTGGGCAACGATTGCTGTACGTCCGGCTGCCCGCTCTGACGGCAGATAATAACCCCGCAGCTTCAGTCCATCCTCTGAGCTCATGTCAACATTCCGGAAGCTCTGCCGGGCGATCCACTCCGCCCCTTCTCCCCAGGATGCGCCGGCCACCGGTGGCTCTACCTTCAGTGCAGGTGCAGTCGCCAAAAACTCCTTAGGTGCCCGATGGATCGCCACTCCATAGAAAAAGAAACCCGCATAGGTTAATCCTCCGGCAATGACGATAATAATCGCCAGTATAATTACACTCCACATGAATATTCTCACCTTTCCTTCTCGTAGCTGTAGGATACTCCAGTCACCATCATGCGGGCTCCGCAATGATTTCTGCATAGTATAACATGGTAGCCTCGCCTGCGAGAAATGTACGTATAACAGATGATTGAAATCTAAACGATTGTTGTATAATAACCCTTAAAACGTAGTAAACACCGTATAAAAAGGCCGCTTCCGGGGATTCTCTCTCCGAAAGCGGCCTGAATTATGTTAAGAACATAGCTTATAGACTGCTATTGGCCTTAGTGTGATTCAATGAAAGCCTCAGCGTTTTCGTCTGCTGGTTCTTGCCGTTCTGCTCAGCAGCAGACCTACTCCGGCAATAGCGAGACCGGTAATATAATAAGGTGCCGGGCTGGCTTCACCCGTCTGCGGCAGACTCTCGGCTGGATCCACAGGACCCAGCGGTATTTCTTCATCAAGAATAACTTCTTCATCCGGTACCGAAGCAGGTACTGGGACAGTCACTGGAGTAGTCTCCGGCGTTGGCTGCACAGACGAAGGTGTGGTCACAGGGCCCAAAGGCAGCGGATCCTCATCAATCGTAATCTCCTGATCGTCATTCGTACCAATCACCGTTGGTGTCGGAGATGGCGTTAGCGTCGGGTCTACCGTTGGTGCTACACTCGTCGGCGCTGGCGTTGGGTCTACCGTTGGTACTACACTCGTCGGCGCTGGCGTTGGGTCTACCGTTGGCGCTACGCTTGTCGGCGCTGGCGTCGGGTCTACCGTTGGCGCTACGCTTGTCGGCGCTGGCGTTGGGTCTACCGTTGGTGCTACGCTTGTCGGCGCTGGCGTTGGGTCTACCGTTGGCGTTACACTTGTCGGCGCTGGCGTTGGGTCTGCCGTTGGTGTCGGTGTCGGTGTTGGTGTCGGTGTCGGTACCGGCGTTGGCGTTGGCGTCGCCGTTGGTGTCACCGTTGGCGTTGGCGTCGGTGTTGGTACCGGCGTTGGTGTTGGCGTCGCCGTCGGTATCGGTGTCGGTGTTGGCGTCGTCGTCGGTATCGGCGCTGGTGTTGGTGTTGGCGTTGGTGTCGGCACCGGTGTTGGCGTTGGTGTTGGCGTCGCCGTCGGTATCGGCGTCGGTGTTGGCGTCGTCGTCGATATCGGCGCTGGTGTTGGTGTTGGCACCGGTGTTGGCACCGGTGTTGGCACCGGTGTCGGCGTTGGTATCGCCGTCGGTGTTGGCGTCGCCGTCGGTGTTGATGTTGGTACCGGAGTTGGCGTTGGCGTCGCCGTTGCCGTCGGTATCGGCGTCGGTACCGGCGTTGGCGTTGGCGTCGGCGTTGGCGTTGGCGTTGGCGTCGCCGTCGGTGTTGGCGTCGCCGTTGGTGTCGGTGTCGCCGTTGGTGTCGGTGTTGGCGTCGGTGTCGGTACCGGCGTTGGCGTTGGCGTCGCCGTTGGTGTCGGTGTTGGCGTCGGCGTTGGTGTCGGTGTTGGCGTCGCCGTCGGTATCGGCGTCGGTGTTGGCGTCGCCGTTGGTGTCGGTGTCGCCGTTGGTGTTGGTGTTGGCGTTGGTACCGGCGTTGGCGTCGCCGTCGGTGTCGGTGTCGCCGTTGGTGTCGGTGTTGGCGTCGCCGTCGGTGTCGCCGTTGGTGTCGGTGTCGGTGTTGGCGTCGCCGTCGGTGTCGCCGTCGGTGTCGCCGTTGGTGTCGGTGTCGGTGTTGGCGTCGCCGTCGGTGTCGCCGTTGGTGTCGGTGTCGGCCCGACTGGCGGCACCGTTCCCTCAAAGGTATGATGATGCATCTGAATATAACCGCTGAATCCTTTTGCAATAAGAGTACCATGCAGCTCAGCACGGCTGAACGCCACAAAGGCATGAGGCGCTAACATGGAGCCTTCAATGGTCGTGTTGCCATTAGCTACAGAAGAAGCTTCGTAGAAGTTGAACAACACATTATGAGATTTTCCGTTCCACATTTGAAAATCCGGAATGACGACCTTATTCCCGCTTACATTGATAATTACCGTGGCGTTTCCTGCAATATTGAACTGGAGACCGTTGGTAACCGCCAAATCCGCAGCAGTCAAATGAATGACATTAAAGGAATCCGGAGCGTTAATCGTCATTTTCCCTCCATCTCTGACAAAGGGCTGCGTTTGTTTCAGAGCAGCGAGTTCACTCGAACGCTGAATCAAAAATTGCTCCTCAGCTTGAAAATCGATCGGATGATCCTGCCGCTTACCTCCTTTAAGATCGGCTCCTGAACTTTTCATACTGCCTCCATACACAGAGGTGCCATAAACTGTTCCATTTGAAAAGTCGATGTCTTTGCCGGCGATAAGCACATCTCCGCCCACAGCATCCTTGGATACGCCATATCCCTGAAGAGTAATGTTCCCTGCAGCAGCGAGCCGTCCGTGGATCTGGTCATTGCTTTGTGCAAAATCTCCAAAGATAAAGGCGTTGAAATTCCCGGCGACTCCCAGCACCGGTGTTGGGGTGTACGGCATACTTGCCGCCGCTTCTGCATTGATCCCCGGATGAAGCATATTGCCGACGGTTAAAACCCCCGTCAGAATCAAGGCTAATGATTTTTTCCTCAACAATGATATGTACCTCCTATGTAACTATTCTATGAATGCACAGATTAGCCCGTAACAACAAAAAGACCGCCAAGAAGGGTTAGCTTCATGGCGGCCGGACGATCGTGGCACCTTTAGAGTGCTGTAGATTCCTGACTTTGCGTCCCGCTCTTTCGAACGGTTTGCGATTATACATGAGAAGTTGGTAACAGTTGTTTTCTATGTAGTCTATGACTTTTGTTACTTTCGGACTAGAATCAGTCTATCTCTTCACCCCTCCGTTTGTCAATCTATTCCTTATTTTTTTTGCTAGATTCTCTGAAAAAGTCCTCAATTCCGCAACACATAAGGGTTTCGTTGTATTCACCGATCACATAAAACAAATTTTCAATATTAAAAATTAGTATATTCGAACCATTTTTCAACTCATGTCGAAACAGCAAAAAAACTGTCGCCAGCTCTTGGCAGCAGTTTTTAGTCATTGTCAATTTACATAAGTCAGCGGGCAACGGCCGGACTTAGGATTTGTATATTTTATAACAGCTGAACCCAGCCGATCATGGACATCCATAGTGGAACACTTAAAAACAACCCGAACAACAACCCGCGGCGGAGACTTCCCTCATAATTCATCACAATTCTCCTTTTTAATGAGCTTTATTTTTCAATATTTATTATTTCAATTTTAATATAAAATAATTCTTATAATTATTTTGTGAATTATGTCACATTGTTTCAGTTGTTTAGAAATTCCATTGATTAATTTTTGAATAATCGGTTAAAATACGAATATATGTTCTTATTAGAGGTGATTGAATTTATGCATAGAGCGGAGAGTAACGATAATACACTGGTCAAATCCTATATATTGCTTCCGCTGATTTTATCAGCCTTTGAACGGGATTCAGCCATTATGTCGACACAACTGCGGACCCCCGTCCCATACATGGATGTTCTCCGTACTGCTGCGAATGCGGCTACTGCCGATCTGAGGGATGTGCGCGCCGAAATGAGGAAACGCGGAGTTAAAGTCTATGAACAGCAGCGGCTCCAGGTCGGCATCGAGGCCAAATTTATATGCCGGGGATATCATGAACGGATGCTGCTGCTGGATGACGTCATCGCTGCACAGGCCGCTATCCATATGCGCAAATACCTGGGACTCGATATCTCCGGCTACCACAGCTATGAGGAACAGTACAAAATCAAATCCGGCCCTCAAGCAAGCCTATAGACTTTGGAGCGTTGAAGAATAAAAACAGGCCTCGCCATGGGAGTCGGCAAGACCTGAATAAAGTACCTGCTATAAATTACATTAAAACCTTCCAATAGCCCAATGTGCCGAAAATAACTACCAGCGCCACGGGATATAGAATTCTCCGGCTTACCTTATCCTTAAACGTAAGAAATAAACATAACATGCAAAGCCACGCAATAAGAAGACTGCCCATTTCCTATGCATACGCTCCTTCCTGAACAACCTGATTGGCTCCGGCAGAGATAAAGATACACAAAGCCCTATATTTAAAAAGATACCCGGGCGGTATCCCTTTCATACTTGTATTTCACCGGACCGCCGGAACAGGATACTCCCAGAAGCCCAGTCGGCCCTTGGCCGGAATGTTCCCCTCCAGAGGAGTGACCCCCGTCAGTTCCCAGGCAAACCGTCCCTCCCTATAATCTCCAAAGATATATTCGCTG
The DNA here is from genome assembly GCF_038593145.1 of Paenibacillus sp. FSL L8-0340. Classification (NCBI taxonomy): domain Bacteria; kingdom Bacillati; phylum Bacillota; class Bacilli; order Caryophanales; family Paenibacillaceae; genus Paenibacillus; species Paenibacillus sp. FSL L8-0340. Next base: position 525,023 of record NZ_CP151967.1, on the reverse strand, counting down.
CCGTAGGGCCAGCCTTCTTCAGCCATACCAGCTGTAACTTCATAACAGTTTATCAGCGAACCTGTCGCTATAATCGCTCCGGCAGGCAAATTGTCAGCTGTAAGACCGTGACGGGCGAGCACCGATTGGAAAGGCTCCTGTAGGCATATTGCCTTATCAATCTTCAAACCGGCATGAATGGCGATTTCACCCCGGTAAGCCGTTCTCCAGGAACGGGTCTCGAATGATTTTTCACCAAGCGCAATGAGCGTCGCCCAAGGCTGCCGTATCGTCAGGCATCGCATAACATCCTGCCCCCTCTCTGCAACAAAGGAAAGACGCAGTCCACCGGAAATCCGGAAAACCGCGCCGCATTTAGTTTTTTGAGATGATGGCGAAGGGATCCCCCCCCCGGCTTAAACATTGTGAGCGTAACCCACACCTATCTATAAGGTTCAATTAGGTTCTGTATGATCTTTGCGGCGCTTCACTACTCATTATAAGGTTCAATCAGGTTTTGTAAAGTTTCTCTCAACGGTAGAAGAAATGCCAGATGGATGGATGGCTATTCCAAGGTTTAGGCTCCGGCTTTGCTTCATGCTGCAACTTTTTCCAAATCAGCAAGTCTAAATAAAAAAAGTAAAGGATGGATTAACTTAAAGAAAACAATATTTTTGTTTTTTACTGTAATGTGTAACTTTTCAATCGGCGGTACAGCGAATGCTGCTAACCCCTAAAACTAAATGTAAACGGGGCGTTACAGGATGAGTTACCTTCTCCTTTCGTCAGGAAGAACGTGAGTTATGTTCCTATTCGCACTGCGCAGTCTTTGGGTTAGGTTTTCCCCGGGTTCAATTTTATTATTCCACTGTGCATCCGGAAGGCCCTATGACTAGTTTTATTTACACTGAAAATGACTATTCTAAGTGGTATTTCCTGCACAGCGATAGCGTTTATTATTACGAGTTGAAGAATGGATACATGAGCCTTGTTTGGGAAGGTCAAATGACGGCTAAGACTCCGGGAAACTCATCTAGTCCCTTGGCCAAATTTTTGGTTACAGGCATAGATACTCTACCCTAAACAATTGAGTGACATTATCCTTAATTTCAAAGAAGAAAATCAATGAGCATTCTCTCCTTAAGAATGTAATACATCAAATAATAATTAATGGGCATTCGCCGTCAACAATATAGGTTATAGTCCATAGACTGTTGTCAGGATGTATTTATCTGAGGAGGTATTATTTTATGGACGCAAATAATTATCAACAGGTCGCTTGGAGTTGCATGAATAAGTACGTTGGTGTAACTACTACGGATGGCCAGTCTCATGATGGGTTTATTGCCCATGTAGACCAGGATTTCGTTACTCTTGCTATTCCTACAAACGAGATGTTTCAGGGTATGCCTGCGCAAAACTCTACCTACAGACAATTCGGTTTCCATCCAGGCTTTTTCCCCAGACGCCGCTTTATCCAGAGACGGATTCCTTTTGGTGCCATCACTGCATTGTTTTTACTCCCGTTTTTTATTTAATGATAGGAGGGAGGCAATTCCCCCTCCCTTCTCCTATGCCATTACCTCAAAATAACGTTGTCGTGTAACCGATATCCCCCGCGTGCAATCTCTACATATTGTGGTCCCCTCTGGAATCCGTTTACACATTCATCCTGACCGGCTAGCTGTCTCTAAATGATTGCCTCCCTGCGGACGAACTCTTTGAATTAGCTGCATACCATATCTCAAAAACTATGGGAGGCTTGATGTATGACACGTTTACTCGATGCTCGGACTTCTCAAAACGCTAGCATTGCCGGCAGCATGAATGGCGCAGGATTGACAGCAAACCAAAATGTATTAATTGGCCAGATTGGATTAACCACTGCCGGATCTCAGGGCCCTATTAGGGTACAGTTCAATGGCGTCGCAACTTTTTTTGTGTTTTCAGGAGGATTTATCACTTTAAACCTGTTTGTGGTTAGGGGGAGTGCAGCTACTGATCCCATAGTTGCTTCAAACCGGCTTCAGTTAAATCCAGGGGCAACAACACCTACTAACTTGTTCCCGCTTTACTTAATAGGCTCTGACTACAATCCCGCTCCAGCAGCTGAGATCATCTATTCCTTATTTGTGAACAGCACTGTAAACGTTAACCGTGTCGGACCTGAAAGTTTTAATGGGTGTGCTTATTCAGACTAGCGCTTATATAGCAAAAGAGCCTGCATGTTAATGTTTAACTATGTATGACTAGCCATAAAATTATTAAATGATGACAACAACTATCAAGGAGGTTTTGAAACTTTTTTATGACCACGGTTCTGTCTGTACGGATATTGATTGGATTAATTTCAACAAGCATTGGGTTTCTTCAACGCGTTCACCAACCTTTTCGATGAATGACGGCAAAGAGAAATGGTCTTTTGCCCGACTGAGCAAACGGGGCAAACCGGATCGTGTTAAAGCAATCAAGGAGGTCATAAAGTTCAAAAATACGGATCTGCGATCCATGGAGAACTATTTATCTGACAGCGCCTAACAGCAGCTCGTGGAGTGAAACCGGCTATGTAATGCGTTAAAATTAGCAGCGGTCCCGTAAAGCAACTTTAACCTAATCCCCTTTAATCAGCAACTGGGGCTGTCTCAGTTGCTGAACTCTCGTATGTCCAAACCACGCTATGTGAGTAACACAATTTGGGTTAAGATAGGAGTTTACCAAACCGTAACGGTTGTCAGCAGGTCATATTTCCCGTTTTTTCGTAGGCAGAGGGGATGTTTCGGTCAAATAAGCCCCATAAAACCATTAAAAAAACCGTTAGTGTAGCAATGTTCCAAGGTGTTTACTTCAAGTCTTACAATTCGCTCAAGTTATCTTGAGTAAGTTCTAGCTCCTTACCATTTTGATTAACAATATAAATTTTCTCAGGTGGACTTTCTAGGCTTTTCCCCTTAATTAACAGTTGGTGTCCTCCTTCGATTTTGTACTTTCTTATATATATTCCTGATCCGATATCCTCAAAGGAATACTTGTCAAAATCCCCCCAATTCAATGATACGCCTTTTTCAGCTAAGCTTTTTAATTCATCATACGAAATGTACTCCTTTGGCCCTTCTTCTTTGTTGCTTTGGCATGCTGAACAAATAATTAAAATGAATAATAATGTCATTGAGAACTTAAAGCATTTTGCTAGTGTCATTAGAACTTCTCCTTTTTTACCATTATTTTACTGGTAATATTTAGAAGATAATCATATCATAAAAAGGTAAAACAAGCATCTTTTAATCCCGATCCGGAAAAGTGGTTGGAATGGTTTAACAGCTTGCCTGAAGAAGTGCAATTAGAAGTCAATTATAGACCTGCAGGATTTGATTCCACATTAAATAAAGCAGTTTTACCAAACAATGATATACCAATCAATGAAACGCAATATAGTCAAAATTCATCTGAACCAAAAGAGGATTCCAAAAAGTCCGTAGGATTGCAGTTACTTGAAACAATGGTAACTGGTGGATACGAACATCCTTATGATACTAGTGTTTGGGCACCATTAACAGATAAGGCCAATTGCTATGCTTATATGTTAAACATATCTACTTATTCTGGGCACAAACTTCAACCAGGTGAAAAGGCTGGGAATATTTTCTCAAGCTTAACAACTACAAGCATAATTAATGCTGCACAAGCTGATATGCCTTACCTGAGTAAATCTATTCGTAGTTCTAGTTATAGTGAAGTTCCAGGTTATCGGGAGTACAAAGTAGCATTAGTAATTGCTCCTAATTATGATTATCACTGGTATAGACAAGATGCTGACGGCGGCTGGTCACACAAAAGAGGCTTAACTGCAATTGATTTTAGAGATGCAAGCGGAATTTCAATTCGCAACCCGCAAACAGCTAATCGCAATTATGGTAATGGTCTGAATTATTCTACATTTAGCGGATTGTATATTATTAAATATTAACAAAAATTATAAAAGCCATCATGCACATCCCCTCTCCCTAGGATACCGGGCTTCTAAATTTCCATGTGAAATTTTAGGTGTATTCATTCCAATTGAGCGAAGCTAAATTACACTTGTTTCTAGGTGTAGCGGTTGGTAAATGCCTTCGCCAGTTTGAGTACAGTGGGGTAAAATAATTTTTTCAAGGAGTTTAGTAATGTAGAATTGATATGCCATGAGAAACCGCCCTTTTAATAGAGCGGTTTTTTGTTAATTCGCAAATTTATTTATCACACAGCGATTGTTGGCTTTTTTTATGCCGAGAAGGAGTTTTTTATGAAATTGACTCAAAACAAAACTTTATATCTTTATATTATGTACGCTCCTTGAATTCATTCTGTTATCGGTGCTGCCACCCGTGCCCAAAATCTTCTTATCCTACACAATATGCAGAGTACGTAGTCTACATTTAAGTAATAAACAATTATCTGCCTGGCAATTGAGGTCAGCGCGACTCAGAAACCCCCCTTTACTCGGGTAAAAATAAGAAGAATGGTAGAAAAATCAAAAAAAAGCGCAGCCCCCCCGAAATTCCAAGAAGCCGCGCCGCGTATGTTTTTTTAGGATGCTGGTGAAGGGAATTGAACCCCCGGCCTACGCATTACGAGTGCGTTGCTCTACCCCTGAGCTACACCAGCTTAAAGCATTTTTTCTGTCAAACAAAAAATATTATACAACTTTCAGCCAAAAACGCAACCTTTTTTCACAACATCCGGGCTTCAATTCTCCTGCAGCTTGCGTTCAACGGATTGCAGCTTACTGCGGCTTGTAGACGGCTTGTCGCGGCGGTCATCAATCTTCAGCGACGTGGATACCCGCTGTGCCCCGGCAGCGAAAGGCGACTCATGCAGCGCTTCTACGGCAGCGAGAATCCGCGGGATCGGTCCTTCGATAATCGTCCCCATAGATGTAAGCTCATAAGTGATCCCTTCCACTCCCCTGAGCACACGCTGCATATCGGCCACATAACAGCTCAGGCTCGTGCTGCCTGTGCCGATTGGAATTACGGTTACTTCGCCAATTGCCATTCTGAATCCCTCCTTAATATGCTGTAAAAAAAACCCTTTATTGGAAATTTCCTCGCGCGACCTTATTACGGACTATAAACCTAAAGTTCCTGATATATGTCTACGGCCTGTTCTTATTGTAGCAACTCCGCCGCACACCCACAAACCGCTAACCCCCACCATTCGTAACCCTTCGTCCCCCATATTTCTTCATTAGGCATTCCAGTGTCACGCTCACAATATTTATGGACTCTTTGTGGCATCTTTTAAGACAATTTATGACTTTATCCAGACACTTTTTGCACCCAACTTGTGGATTACCTGTGGACTAACTGTGGATCATTTGTGAGTAAAACCGCAGAACCCGCTCCCCGCGCGGAGTTTCAAAAAATGGTTTACAAACACAACATATTGGGTTATTTTTATCTAACGACAACAAAATATAGTGGAAACAGGTGTTTCGCTCTTTCAAGCGAGCTGAAGCTTAATAGGGAAACGCGGTGCAAATCCGCTGTGGTCCCGCCACTGTAACCGGATGCCTGCAGGCTTTCTGAAGCCCGTCAAGCAGCGTCTACCGGCAATAGCCACTGAGGGGCCTCAAAGCTCTCGGGAAGGCGCCGGAGGATTCACCGGAAGCCAGGAGACCTGCCTGTTTCGCCGACACCATCATTCATGCCTGCGAGGACCAGGTGAGGTGTCCGCAATGCGGCCTGCACAAGCAGACATAGCCTTCCCGTGTTTTAAGGAGCCAAGGCTGCCGATACCTGAGGGCTATAAACCATTATCGCCCTCAGGTATCGGCTTCTGCGGAATATATAAGAACAGGACAGAGATTACCCCTGTCCCCTGCTTGTATGTTCATCAAGACAACCGGCAAATATCCTTGTAAGGATATTTCGTACGCATTCGGGCATTTTCCGCCTCTTCGGCGGGAGATGCTTTTTTACTGCTATCAGGAAGTATATACTTCGTTCTTACTATACCGAGGGGAGAGAGCTAGACAATGACGCTGCTGGAGAAACGGTACAACGGTGGACAAGCTGCACAGGAAGTTCTTTTGGAGGAAGTTATTCATTTGGGACGGGATATTATCGACAGCCGGGATTTGGATCTGCTGCGCGAGAATGCCAATTTGAACGGAGAAAGCTTCTCCGGCAAAATGAGCAAATTCGGCAGTGAATATTCCAAGTGGTATGCCCGCAACTTCACGATGCCGCCACAGCTCGTGCAGGCCATTCAGGATAATGTCGTGTACGTCCACGATCTGGATCAATACGCCATCGGAACGACCAACTGCATCTTTATCCCGTTTGAGCGCCTTCTCCGCGAAGGCTTCAATACCGGCAACGGCAGTGTCCGTCCTCCGAACTCGATTATGACCGCAATGTCGCTGGTGGCGATTATTTTCCAATCCCAGCAAAATGCCCAATACGGCGGCGTATCCGCCAATAAACTGGATTATGATCTTGCCCCGTACGTGACCAAATCCTTCGCCAAGCTGTTCCGCAAGGGACTGGAGTACTTTGAAGAAGGACAAGCCGGTGATCACCTCGGCGAAATCTCGATGAGCCGCAGCGATCTGGCGGAGCAGTATCCTCGCGCCTTCCGCTTTGCGCAGAAAGAGACCGAAAGCGAAACACTGCAGGCAGCAGAGAGTATGATACATAATCTCAATACGATGTCCAGCCGTTCCGGCGGACAGATTCCTTTTACCAGCATCAACTATGGCACCTGTATCTCCCCCGAAGGCCAGCTTGTGATCAGCTCCCTGCTGACCGCCACCATGAACGGCCTCGGCAGCGGAGAAACACCGGTGTTTCCGATCCAAATCTTCAAATGCAAGCAGGGCGTCAACCAGCAGCAGGGCGATCCGAACTATGAGCTGTTCCTCAAAGCAGCCGAATGTTCCGCACGCAGACTGTATCCGAACTTTGCCAATCTGGATGCTCCGCTCAACATGCAGTACTATGATCCGGCTGACCCGGACACTGAATTTGCTACGATGGGCTGCCGCACCCGGGTACTGGGCGACCGTTTCGGACGTAATCACTGCTCCGGCAAAGGCAATCTGTCCTTCAACACCCTGAATCTGGTCCGTCTGGGCCTCGCTCACGGCACTGTAACAGGCCGCCGTCTTGCTCCCGACGAGGAAGGCTTCTACGACGACCTGAATCATTATATGGATATTGCACTGGAAGGCCTGCTGCACCGTTTCCGGATTCAAGCGGCCCAGAAAGCCAAAGCCTCCGATTTCATGATGCGCGAAGGTGTCTGGGAAGGCGGCGAACAGCTTGCTCCCGAGGACAGCGTAGGCGAGCTGCTGAAGCACGGCAGTCTGTCGCTCGGCTTCATCGGTATGGCGGAGTGCATGAAGGCCATGTACGGCAAACATCATGGCGAGGACATGGAAGTCCATGCCAAAGCGCTCGCCGTTGTCCGCCATATGCGCGAGTACTGCGACCGCAAGAGCGAAGAGCTCAATCTTAACATCACGCTGTTTGCAACACCTGCCGAAGGCTTGTCCGGCAAATTCACCAAGGTGGACCACAAGGTGCTTGGCTCTATTCCCGGCGTAACCGACCGCGAATATTATACGAACTCCTTCCACATTCCAGTGTATTACGAGCTCAGTGCGGCCAAGAAGATTAGCCTTGAGGCCCCTTTCCATGAGTACTGCAACGCCGGAGCCATTTCCTATGTGGAACTGAACGGCAATGCCCGCAGCAACCCGGCGGCTTTTGTCAAAATCATCCGCTACGCGCTGGAGCAGGAAATCAGTTATTTCAGCATTAACCACCCGATTGACCGCTGCTCCGGCTGCGGCTATGAAGGGGTTATCGGCACGAACTGCCCTTCCTGCGGCGCGCATGAGCATGACACCCATATCCGCCGCCTGCGCCGGGTAACCGGATATTTGACCGGCGATTACCAGACCCGCTTCAACGCCGCCAAGCAGGCCGAAGTAAGAGACCGCCTCAAGCATCTATGAATATTTGCGGCTACTACCCGGAATCAATTAATGAGGGAGAGGGCATGCGGGCCGTCCTCTTCCTCAGCGGCTGCCGCCACCGCTGCCCGGGCTGCTTCAATCCGAAAACGTGGAATTTCAATTTTGGTGAAGTGTTCACCCTGGAGCGGCAGCGTGAGATTATTGCCGAAATTGCCGCTAATCCGCTGCTGGACGGCCTGACGCTGGCCGGCGGGGACCCTTTTTTCTCGGCAGAAGAGGCTGCGGGCTTCATTCATGAGCTTCGCGCTGTGCTGCCGGATTTCTCAATTTGGATTTATACCGGTTATACGTATGAAGAGCTGACGGCTTCTCCGGGCTCGCCGGAATGGAATCTGCTGGCCTTGTGCCATGTAGTGATTGACGGACGATTTGTAGAAGAGCTTAAAGATACTACCCTTCCCTACCGGGGAAGCAGCAACCAGCGGATTATCGACATTCCGGCCAGCCTTGCCGGCAAGGAAGTCATCCATTGGCAGCCTGCTGTACTTTAGCTTTTTGGAAATATAAATTTCATGGTATACTTTAAGCTTCTGTTTTCCGCAGACCCGGATTCCAGCACGCGATACGATCTATCGCCTGCTTCGAAGGCAGCTTTGAAATGTCGGCTTAGCCGCCATTTCCTGGCCGCTTTCTGCGCTATAATATATCAATTTTTAATATTGAAAATTAAACCCAAATACGAAAGGATGAATCCCCTATGCCAGAACTCGTAGTGAAACCCGACAACCGCCAATTGGCTTTTGATGAAATCCGCCTCTCCGTTTACGCCGACCGTATCCTGAACGGCCTTGAGCAATTAAGCAAAGAAACCTTGCTGCGCGGGGTGCAGTCCAAGCTTCGCCGGAGCGAGGTCAGCGGAGAGGAAATCAGCAGCGCCTTCACCATGAGCGCCCTTGAGCTCGTAACCAAAGAAGAACCGGATTGGAAGTTTGCTGCTGCCCGCTCGCTTTTGACGACCCTATACAAAAAAGCCGCGGTTAACCGCCGCTATAAAGCCTACCCGGATGAGCCATACGGCGAGCTGTACCCGCTGATTTCCGATCTGGTGAAGAAAGGCATCTACCGTGAAGAGCTTCTGACCCACTACACCAAAGAACAGATTGCCGAGCTTGGCGGCTGCATTGATCATACACGCGACCTGCTGTTCGATTACATCGGCTTGCTTACATTGTCAGACCGTTACCTGGCCCATGACTTTGACGGGCGTGTGATGGAGCTTCCGCAGGAGCGTTATATGATTATCGCCATGTTCCTCATGCACACAGAGCCGGAAGAGAAACGTCTGGATCTGGTTAAAGAAGCCTACTGGGCGATGAGCAACATTTACATGACGGCTGCAACGCCAACGATGTCCAACGCTGGTAAAAAGGTTGCCGGACAGCTCTCCAGCTGCTTCATCGACACCGTAGACGACTCGCTCGAAGGTATCTTCGACTCCAACACCGACGTAGCCCGGCTGAGCAAAATGGGCGGCGGCATCGGCGTCTACCTCGGCAAGGTACGGGCCCGCGGCTCCGATATCCGCGGCCACAAGAATACCAGCTCCGGCGTTATCCCGTGGATCCGCCAGCTGAACAATACCGCCGTCAGCGTCGACCAGCTCGGCACACGCAAAGGTGCGGTTGCCGTTTATCTCGACGTCTTCCATAAAGATATTCTCGCCTTCCTCGACCTGAAGCTTAACAACGGCGACGAGCGGATGCGCGCGCATGATGTGTTCCACGGCGTCTGCCTGCCGGATCTGTTCATGGAGGCCGTAGAAGCGCGCGGCCACTGGAACCTTTTCTGCCCGCATGAGGTGAAGAAGGTAATGGGCTGGAAGGATGAGAACGGCCGCGCACTTGGCCTTGAGGATTTCTATGACGAAAAGCTTGGCCAAGGCGCATTCCGTGACAAATATGCCGAAGCTACCGCCAATCTGGAGCTGTCCCGTATTACGGTTCCGGCCATCGACATTATGAAGCGAATTATGAAATCACAGCTGGAAACCGGCACACCTTATATGTTCTACCGCGATACGGTGAACCGCTCCAACCCGAACCGGCACCAGGGGATGGTCTTCTCCTCCAACCTGTGCACAGAAATTATGCAGAACCAGTCGCCAACGGTCATTGAGAGTGAAGAGCTGGTTACCAAAGACGGCCAGACCCGGATCGTCATCTCAAAGGTTCCCGGCGACTTCGTAGTCTGCAACCTGAACTCCATCCACCTGGCACGTGCCATCCCGGCCGGAGTACTGGAGCGGCTGGTGCCGATTCAGGTACGCATGCTAGACAACGTCATCGACATTAACAATATCGAAGTGCTGCAGGCGCAGTACACAAACAGCCAATACCGTGCAGTCGGACTCGGCACCTTCGGCCTGCATCACCTGCTGGCGCTGGAGGGCATCCGCTGGGAGTCCGACGAAGCCGTGGAATACAACAATCACCTGTATGAGCACATCAACTATCTGCTGGTACGCTCCAGCATGGAGCTGGCCCGCGAGAAGGGCCGCTATCCGAAGTTTGCGGGCTCCGACTGGGATACCGGAGCCTACTTCGACTCGCGCGGTTATACAAGCGGCGAGCAGGAAGGCAAATATGTGACAACGGAGCAGTGGCGTGAGCTGCAGCAGGAAGTAGCCAAAGACGGCGTACGCAATGCCTGGATGTTCGCGATTGCTCCAAACGGCTCAACCTCGATCATCGCCGGCTCCACAGCCAGCATTGATCCTCTGTACGAGCTGCTCTCCTACGAGGAGAAAACAACTTACAAGATCGCCAACCCGGCACCGGATCTGTCCGAGAAGACGATTTGGTACTACAAAACGGCGTTCCTGATTGACCAGAACTGGTCGATCCGTATGGCCTCAGCCCGCCAGCGCCACGTCGATCAGGGCCAGAGCTTCAATCTGTACGTGACGCCGGACATCAAGGCCACCGATTTCCTGAACCTGCATCTGAACGCCTGGAAGGGCGGACTCAAGTCGACGTATTATGTGCGGAGCCGTGCATTAACCATAGAAGAGTGTGAATCTTGCGCGAGCTAATTGTCTTCATGCCTTGAATAGAAACACGGTGATGTATTCGTAACTACGAGGAATGTTTGGGCTTCCGGCCGCTGTTGTCATCAGATGTTTTGATTGTCCAAACTTCCTCTACGCGTCATTTTTCTGCCCATCTTTAATCAATAAAGGGAATTACCACCGCTATCTGTGCCCTGGATTGAAAATCGCACAAGGAACGGGAATTCTGCCCGCTAAGTTTTCATAAAAGGGCTCTATTTAATAAATAGTCCCTAATAGCGACATGAATTCCCTCTATAAGAATAAATAGAACCATTTATATAAAATTACCGGGCGACTTTCCCGTTACCCCCTTTTAGCAGTCAGGAAGCTTGCTCCTCTTCTCCTTTTGGAAGCCCGCTTCCGGCGAGAGGCCATGGCGGCGGAAACCTACCACAGTTTGAGCGCAAAATATAGGAGGGAATATAAATGCAACTGCAAAAGATTTTTAATACAGAAGCGCCGAATATGTCTACCCGCATCATTGACGGGGAATGCTCGGGCATTCTGAACTGGAACGATATCCGCATGCCGCATATGTATAAGCTGTACAAGGTGCTGCTGCTCAACCACTGGATCGCCGATGAAATCCCCATGTCCAAGGACGCCCAGCAGTTCCCGATGCTGGAGGCTGAAGAACAGCGTGTGTTCAAGATCAACATCTCCCTGCTCGCAGTGCTGGACTCCATGCAGACCATGTTTGTGGGCGACGTAAAGCGGTATTTTACCGATTCTTCCCTGGAGGCGATCTCCGCGATCATCGGACAGCAGGAGGTTGTGCACAACCAATCCTACTCCTATGTCCTCTCTTCCATCGTTTCGGACAGCGAGCAGAAGGAAATCTTCGAATACTGGAAACATGATCCTGTCCTGCTGGAGCGCAACCAGTTCATCTCCGATATTTATCAGGAGTTCCGCGACGAGCCGTCGAAAGAAACCTTTTTCCGCGCGCTGGTAGCCGATCTCATTCTGGAAGGGATTTTCTTCTACAGCACGTTTGCTTTCTTCTACAATCTGGCCCGTGACCAGAAGATGATGGCAACCAGCCAGATGATCTCCTACATCCAGCGCGACGAGAACCAGCATTGCTACTTCTTCGCAGAAGTGTTCAAGCAGCTGCTCGTGGATTTCCCAGAGCTCAACACTCCGGAGAATATGGATTACGTGTACCGCACCATCGACCGCGCCGTAGAGCTGGAAACCAACTGGGGTCACTACACACTTACCAACGTGCGCGGCATTGACATGAATGAGCTGAGCGATTATATCAAATACACAGCTAACAAACGCCTGACCCTGATGGGCATGGAAAAAGCCTATAAAGGCGTGGACGTCAACTGCATGCCATGGATTAAGCCTTTCTCCGACGAAGCGCTGAACGCCACCAAAACCGATTTCTTCGAAGCCAAGTCACGCAATTACGGCAAAGTCGGCGACGACAACGGGTTCGACGATTTGTAAATGCGGCGAAGTAACGGATCACGCTAATCTATGCAGAATGTGCACTAGATTAACCTGATCTCAGCCCAAAAAGACCATCTGCTGTATTTCATGCAGTTGATTGCCTGAAAAAACCCATTTCGAGCCGGGTGAGCCTTATTCTGCTGTACAAAACGCAGTCAAGTCTGATTAGCGTCTGAAACGCGGCAATTCTGCTGCAAAAAGTGCAATCAGCCTATGTGCCTGCCCTTTCCATATACAAAAGAGCTCCTTCTATCCACCGGATAAAAGGAGCTCTTTATATTATTGTACGACAGGCATGGCTAGCGCAGCCGGTTACTCTCCGGCCTTCCGGGCCGCTTTATGTGCAGTCTCTTCCGCCAGTTCCGCCAGTACGCTGTTCAGCCGCAGCTTGAGTTCCTCGGCCAGTTCAACTATACCCTGATCGCCCCTCACAGCCTGTGAGTCCACGGCATATACGCCGCCCAGAATATGCCGTGCGCCCAGCACGGACAATACCGGCTTCAGTGCGTAGTCTATGGTGAGCAAATGTGCCAGGCTGCCGCCCATAAAGAGCGGGAGCACGATTTTGCCGGCCAGCCCTTTTTGCGGGATCAAATCGAGGAAGGTCTTGAGCACTCCCGTATAGGAGGCTTTATACACCGGACTAACCACGATTACTGCGTCTGCTTCGGCTACAAGACCATTGGCTTTGACGATCGCTTCACTTTCAAACTTGGTATGGATCAAATCCTCCGCCGGCAGCTCAGCTACATTAATGCGTTCCACCTCAAACCCTCGCCCGCGTAAATCGTCCTCCGCATATTCAATAACCGCGTTGATCCGCGATACCAGAGACGGCGTTCCGTTGATCACAACTATTTTGCCCATTTCTCCACCTCTTCCGTTCATTTCACAATATATGCAAGATGCACCTGATCTCAAGCCTGAATACTTTAAATTAGTAATAATCCTATCAAAGAGCAAAGATTAATGTCAAACAGGAATTACCCTTGCACCCCGCAAAATCATGGGATATAATAAGCGGCAATACTATATCCCGACCAGGCCAATGAACGGCATCCAACCGCGAGGCGTCTGCGACCGGAGCATTTACTTGTTCCCTAAGTTTACCGGGTTTCGCCCGTTACCGCGAAGACCAAAGAGGATCGGATTCCGCTAATGAAGCAGCTTTACAAGGATTCGGTCAACCTGGGTGGCACCGCGAGCTGACGCTCCTCGTCCCATGGATGAGGGCGTTTTTTGCATTTTTTCAAACCAAAAGGAGCGAAGCGGTATGCTGGACATGAACTGGATCAGGGAGAATGAGGAACTCGTAAGAAACACGGCAGTGTGGAAAAAGGTGGATTTCCCGCTGGATGAATTGCTGGAATGGGACGATAAGCGGCGGGTTTTGCGCCGGGACACGGAGCAGCACCGAGCACAGCGCAACACGCTGACCAAAGAAGTGGAACAGCTGCTGCGGCAAGGCGACACCCAAGGCGGAGAAGCTGCCAAGGAGCAGGTGCGAAAGATCAACGCCCTGCTCGGCAAGCTTGAAGCTGATCTGGCGGAGGCGGACCGCCGCTGCGCAGAGCTGCAGCTGCTCGCCCCGAACCCGGTATCGGGTGATACGCCTATCGGCGACGATGATAGCCAGAATGTGGAGCTGCGGCGGACCGGTGCGCTGCCGGATTTCGGCTTTATACCACGCGATCATGTCGAGCTTGGCGAACTGCATGATATCATCGATATACCGCGTGGCGTCAAGGCTGGCGGACCGCGCAGCTATGTGCTGAAAGGCGCAGGTCTGAACCTGCATCTCGCTGTGCAGAGGCTGGCCCTGGATGTGCTGGCAGCACGCGGCTTCACGACAATGGATGTGCCGGTCATCGTCCGGCCGGAGGCACTGGAGCGGACGGGATTTTTCCCCGCAGGCATGGATCAGACCTATGAGCTGACCGGTGAAAAACGCTGGCTGGCCGGAACCTCGGAAGTGTCGCTTGTTTCATTATATAGCGATGAGATTGTCGATCTTGCGGAGCCTATGCGGTTAGCCGGGATGTCCACCTGCTTCCGCCGCGAAGTCGGCTCAGCGGGACGCGATGTGCGCGGCCTGTACCGCGTGCATCAGTTCTCGAAGATCGAACAGGTTGTGTTATGCAGAGGTGATAACAAGGTCTCGGAGCAAATGCTGCAGGAAATTCTGGCGAATGCCGAGCATATTTTGCAGCTGCTCGAGCTGCCTTACCGGGTCGTGGCCGTCTGCAGCGGTGACATGGCGCTGAAAACGCATAAGCAGTACGACATCGAGACCTGGATGCCCAGCAGAGGCGCTTATGGGGAGACCCATTCAGCTTCGAACCTGCTCGATTTCCAGGCCCGCCGTTCGGGCATCCGTTACCGGGATGAGGACGGACAGCTGCAGTACTGTCACACCTTGAACAACACCGCAGTGGCTACGCCGCGGATTCTGATTCCGCTGCTTGAGAACCATCAGCAGGAGGACGGAACGATTTATATTCCGAAGGCACTCCAGCCTTATATGGGGGGCAGGGAGTATCTCCCTGCTCCGGCACAGACAGAGTAATAGCAGAATACAATCCTGCAAATCTTTTTATCGTTTCACAAATGCCCTTGGCCTTACCGTGGCCGGGGGCATTTTTACGTTCTCTTCACATAAACATAACATACAGATAACACTAACTAATTCACAAAAGATAGTCTCAAACCTATCATTTCATAAATTCAACACAACTGTTTGGATTGAACGAGAAAAATATCATCGTCTTTTGTGCTCTGAACCAAAATTTCCAATTTTTCTATGTTATTCAACCCATGTTTAATATATATTTAATGGTAGACAACCTATCATTTAATGAACAAATGATAGAGTTAGGTTAGGTTGAGTGATTATCGTAAACGAGAGGAGAAGATTCGAACAAATGAAAATCTCATCAAGGCAAAGAAAATGGTGGTCTGCGGCACTCTCAATGCTGCTCGTTACCGGTATTGCCCTGCCCGCACCACAGACCGCTTCTGCGGCCGGGGATAACAGCTCACCCGTAATCTCCCAGGTATATGGCGGCGGAGGAAACTCCGGAGCCAAGTACAAAAATGACTTCATTGAGCTTTATAATCCGACCGATACAGCTGTCGATCTGACTGGCTGGAAGGTTAGATATGCAGCAGCTGGCGCATCATCAAATTTTGAAGATAAAGAAAAAATGTTCACCCCATTAAGCGGGAGTATCCCTCCTGGCGGATTCTTTTTGATACAAGAGGCGGCTGGCTCTGGAGGTACTGATGCCTTGCCGGCACCTAATTTGGTTTCCGAAGGTACCGCTGTCATTTCTATGGCAGGTGCAAGTGGCAAGGTTGAACTATTGGATGCTTCGGGCACCCGGGTAGACCTTGTGGGGTATGGTTCTGCAAGTATTTTTGAGGGTTCAGGCCCTACTGGTTCCTTAACTAACACAACTGCGGCCGTGCGCAAGTCATCTAACGCTTTACCATCCGGAAATCGCGGACAAGATACCAATGATAATGCCGCAGACTTTATTACTACACAAGCACCAGATCCGCGCAGTTCCGGTTCCGGGGTAGTCGACCCCAAATCTCCGGCCGTTGCCGCATCCATCGCTTCCGGCCTGCTCGTGGGCAAGGGAACTGAACTCGCCCTTACTACAAGCAGTGTAACCGCAAGCGTATACTACAGTGTATACGCAAATGGCAGCACTGACGCCTTAGCAGATTACGCATGGTATAATGCCCCGATTGTTCTGCAGGATGACAGTATCCTGATCAAAGCTTTCTCTAAAGAAGAAGGCAAACCCGACAGCGATATTTCACAGTTTAACTATACGACCAAGGATGCCGTGAGCGGACTGACGATTCCCCAGATCCAGGGCACCGTCCAATCCTCTACGTACACAGGTCAATTGGTGAAGGGCGTGCCGGGCATTGTGACTTACACAAGCGGCAGCACCTTCTATATCCAGAACGCTGCGCCGGACAGCGATGTCCGGACCTCCGAGGCAATCATGGTCTACCTCCCCGGGAACAAGGTGAAGGTTGGCGATTCCGTGCTCGTGGACGGATCGGTCAAGGAGTATAAGGAAGGCGGATATAATGATGCCGTAGATCTGCTGACTACGGAAATTGCCGCAGCTCAGGCAAAAGTCATATCTTCCGGAAACGCTCTTCCCGCTGCTACCGTTCTTGGCACCGGTGGCCGCGCTATTCCCGCTGCTGTCATTTCTGGCGGTTTGAGCAAAGAGCTTGAACCTGCCAAATATGCGCTCGACTTCTACGAGAGCCTTGAGGGCATGCGCGTTCAGCTCAATACCCCAAAGATTATCGGACCTTACGATCATGAAATTCCGGTTACCGTAAACAACGGTACCAGCACAACAGAAGTCAGCTCCCCGGCGGGCGGTCTGGTCCTTACAGGAGCAGACTATAATCCCCAGCGGATTCTGATTGCCAAGAAACCAGGCAGCCCGGTCAAAACAGGGCAGGTTTTTACCGGCAACATCACCGGTATTCTCGGCTATGATTACGGAAACTTCAAAGTGCTTCCGGATGGCGTGCTGCCTGCGGTAAACCCGGGAACCTCCAAGGACCGGGAAACTACCGCTTTGACAGCGGAAGCGGACAAATTGACGGTTGCTTCATTTAATGTGGAGAATTTCTCCAAGATCATAGATCCCAAGAACCCCAATAAAATCAGTAATGTAGCCAAAGCCATTGTAAGCAATTTGAAAACACCGGATATCGTCGGCCTGCTGGAAATCCAGGACAACGACGGTGCCACGGACAGCGGCAATGTCGATGCAGCTGAGAGCTACAAGGCGCTGATCGACGCCATCACAGCACAGGGTGGTCCAGTCTATGCATATACTGACATCTCCCCTGCAAACAACATGGATGGCGGTGCACCAGGCGCTAACATCCGGGCCGGATTTATTTACAACACTGCACGCGTTAAACTGGCTGGATCAGCCAGCAAAGGCGACGCAGCAACAGCAGTTGCTTACACTAAAGACGGCGGACTCAGCCTGAATCCGGGCCGGATTGATCCTACCCACTCCGCATTCAACAGTTCCCGCAAGCCGCTTGCGGCCGAATTTATGTTTAACAATGAAAAAGTTATGGTTATCGCTAATCACTTCAATTCCAAAACAGGTGATACTGGCCTTTATGGCGGCACACAGCCTCCGGTTAAGGCAAGTGAAATTCAACGGGCGGAAATCGCCAAAGTGGTAAATGGCTTCGTGGCAGATGTCCTGACCAAGAATCCGGATGCCAATGTCGTCGTTCTTGGCGATCTGAATGACTTCCAGTTCTCGAATACACTAAAGGTCCTGAAAGGCAGCGCATTGACCAATCTGATCGACACCCTGCCTCTGGGAGAGCGCTACTCCTATATTTATGAGGGCAATTCCCAAACGCTGGATCACATGCTGGTCAACAATAAGCTGGCCTCCAGATCCACACTCGACATCGTGCACATCAATGCCGACTTCCAGGAAGAAGAAGGACGGGTAAGCGACCATGACCCGCTGCTGACTCAAATTGACTTCGGTACCGACACTTTCAACCTGCGTGTGCTGCACACAAATGATACGCACAGCCACCTGGAGAATGTGACCAGACGCACGTCGGCGATCAGCAGCGAACGCACAGGCAACACGGTGCTGCTGGATGCAGGGGATGTGTTCTCCGGAACCTTGTATTTTACCCAGTTCAAGGGGCAGGCAGATATCAAGTTCATGAACAACATCGGCTATGACGCGATGACATTCGGCAACCATGAGTTCGATCTGAATAAGGATCAGCCGGAAGTGCTGAAGGACTTCGTGACGGCAGCCAAATTCCCGTTCGCCAGCTCCAACATCGATTTCACTACGAAGAAAAGTGAACTCGCGGAGCTCTATCACAATACGATCGGAACGCTGGAAACCGAGGAGTCCCTGAGCACGGCCAAGGATGGCAACATTTATCCTGCGGTCATCAAGGATATTTACGGTGAGAAAATCGGTATCTTTGGCCTAACAACCGAGGACACCGTTGGACTGGCATCGCCAGGTGATAAAATCAGCTTCAAGGACCATGTGGAAAGCGCCAAAAACACAGTTAAAATGCTGGAAGACCAGGGAATTAACAAGATCATCGCCGTTACCCATCTGGGTTACACTGTTGATCAGGAACTGGCGAAGGCTGTTCCCGGAATTGACATTATCGTTGGCGGACATTCGCATACGAAGGTCGATAATCCTCCGACGCCAATTGTTAATGCCGGAACCGGCAAGAATGTACTGATCGTGCAGACCGGTGAATACAGCCAATTCCTCGGCGAATTGGACGTAACCTTTGATAAAGACGGTGAAATTCTCACCTACAACGGCAAACTGCTGGATGTTAATCTATTCGGCGAGGATGCTGCAGCCAAAGCTTTGCTTGCTCCTTACGACGCTGAATTGGCAGCTGTCCGCAGCGAAGTCGTAGGCTCGACTGACGTCGACCTCTACACCAACCGCACCATCGACGGTAAGTCTGTACGTGTTGTGCGTCAGGAAGAAACACCGATTGGCAACATGATTGCCGACAGTATCGCGGAAAAAGTCAAAGAGCTTATGCCGAATTTTGTGCCGGAAAGCGACCTTGCTTCCATTAAGGGCGTTGTGGCCATCCAGAATGGCGGCGGCATCCGTGCAGCCATCGACAAAGGCGACATCACGATGGGTGAAGTGCTGACTACACTGCCTTTCGCCAACAGTCTTGCTGCGCTCAAAGTAACGGGCTCGGAAATTATCTCCTCTCTGGAGAACTCGGTCAGCGGCCTGAGCTCCGACCAAGGACGTTTTGCTCAGGTTTCCGGTATGAAATACACGTATGATTCCACGAAAACACCTGAAATTGTGGATTCCATAACAGGCAAAGTAACACAAACCGGGGAACGTATCGTATCCGTCGATATCCTGCAGGCTGACGGCTCCTACGCACCGGTTGACCCGAACGCTTACTATCTTCTGTCCACGAATTCCTTCATGGCAGGCGGCGGAGACTTCTACCGTGCCCTGGCTGCTGCCAAGGCAGACGGACGTTATTATGAGCTTGGTCTTCCCGATTTCGAGGTTCTCTTGTCCTATTTGAACAAGCATAAACCGGTCAATGTCGAAGTCGAGGGCCGTATCACGGACCTGAAGGGAACCCCTTCACCGGACGAAGATTTCTCTTTACGCATTCTGCACACCAACGATACGCACAGCCATCTGGAAACTGTAGTTAAACGGATGACGGCGATCAAGCAAGAACGGACCGGCAACTCCATCCTACTTGATGCAGGGGATGTATTCTCCGGCACACTATATTTTACGAAATTCGAAGGACTGGCCGATCTTGAATTCATGAACTATATCGGTTATGACGCTATGACCTTCGGAAATCATGAGTTTGATAAAGGACTGCCTGCATTAAGAACGTTTATTAATGAGGCCAAGTTCCCGTTCATCAGCTCAAATATCGACTTCACGAGCAAGGATAACGAACTTAAGGATATTTTTGTAAATCAAACCGGCGGCACCACTGCCACACCAGCACTGGACGGCCACATTTATCCTTCGGTCATTAAGGATGTGTATGGTGAAAAAATCGGCATATTCGGACTTACCACTGAGGACACCGTAGGCTTGTCTTCACCGGGTGATAAGATTGCCTTTAAAGATTTCAAAACAAGCGCAGAGAACACAGTGAAAGCACTGAAGGAACAAGGCATCAACAAAATCATTGCTGTCTCCCATCTGGGGTATAACATGGATCAGCAATTGGCTGTTCAGGTGCCGGGCATCGACGTAATTGTCGGCGGGCACACCCATACCAAGCTTGACGCTCCTGTAATCTTCAATAAGGACGGCGAGCCGACACTGGTTGTACAGACCGGGGAGTATGGCCAGAACCTCGGCGAACTGGATGTTGAATTCGACGACAACGGCGTTATTACCAACTATACGGGCAAGCTGCTGGACGTAAGCAAATTTGCCGATGATCCGGCCGCCAAGGAAATGCTGGTCAAATATGACGCGCAGCTTGCGGAAATCCGCCAGACCCTCGTCGGCAAAACCGATGTACCTTTGGTCTATGAACGACTTGTAGACGGAAAAACAACCCGTGTTGTACGCAAGGAAGAAACCAATCTGGGCAATCTCATTGCCGACGGTATTAACGCCAAAGCCAAGGAATTGGTAAGCAAGCTGATTTCTGCCGAAGATCTTTCCACGATTAAAGGCTTTGTCGCTATTCAGAATGGCGGCGGCATCCGCGCCGGCATTGATCAGGGAGATATTACACTCGGTGAAGTACTGACTGTAATGCCGTTCTCCAACAGTCTGGTGGCTCTCAAGGTTACCGGACAAGAGATTATTGATTCTCTGGAGAACAGTGTCAGCGGACTTGAGACCGACCAAGGACGGTTCGCACAGGTTTCGGGTATGCGCTATACCTACGACTCCACCAAACCGGCAGAAAAAATCAATGCAACTACAAACGTTCTGGAGCAGGAAGGAGCGCGCATAATCTCGGTTGATATTAAACAAGCAGATGGCAGCTACGTTGCCATTGACCCTGCAGCTTACTATATCCTGTCCACGAACTCCTTCATGGCAGGCGGCGGAGATTTCTACCGCTCACTGGCTACAGCTAAGGCAGACGGCCGGTTCTATGAGCTGTACCTGCCCGATTATGAAGTCTTTACCGACTATCTGAAAAAATCCGGCACTGTAAACCCTGCTATGGAAGGCCGCATTACCGATCTGAAAGGATCGGCGCCAACAACACCACCTTCCACAGGTGGCGGATCGCTGCCAACGCCAACACCGGCACCCAGTGCAACACCGGCATCATCAGCAGCACCGCAGGTGACTACAATTACAGCAGCCGATCTGACTGGAAAATTGGCATCACTGCCTAGCGGCAGCAATGAGCTCGTCATTCCGGTTACCGCCACAGCAGGCGGAGTACAGGTTGTACTGCCGGGCAGCGTGCTGGTCAAGCAGGCCGCAACCAACCCTGCGACAGTTCTTACGTTCACTTCACAGGGAGCTTCCTACTCGCTTCCGTTAAGTGTCCTGAACGGAACAGCACTGGCTGCGCAGCTTGGCACCACCGACTTTACGATTACAGTTTCCATGCTGCTGGCAAGTCCGGCAACACTCAGCAGCGTGAATCAGGCGCTGGCTTCCCAAGCCGGTTCCGTCACTCTGGCGGCTCCGGTCATTGAATTCAGCATTACCGCACAAGCGGGAACTAACAGCGTGCCGCTCAACAGCTTCGGAAGCACTTATGTGAAGCGGAGTATCACTACTCCAGGGAAACTGAACTCCGAGAGTGCAACAGCGGTATCCTTTGATCCGGCAACGGGCAAAATTTCCTTCGTGCCTTCTCTCTTTACAACAAAGGCTGACGGAACTACTGATGTCACCATTAAACGGAACAGCAACAGCTATTACACGGTTGTGAAATCAGCCAAAACATTCGGAGACATCACGGGGCACTGGGCCAAGTCGGCCATTGATCTCTTGGCCTCCAAGCTGATCATTACCGGAACCAGCAATACGGCGTTCTCCCCTGCCCAGAAGGTGACACGGGCGGAATTTGCGGCACTGATCACACGCTCCCTTGGCCTTGCGGCAACAAGCAGCGGAGCAGCCTTCAGTGATGTCAGTGCAAGCGCATGGTATGCCGATGCCATTCACACGGCAGCCGCAGCGGGCCTGATCACGGGCTACACAGACAGCAGCTTCAAGCCGAACAGTCCAATCACCCGTCAGGAGATGGCCTCCATTCTGTCGAAGGCGATGAAGTACACCGGGGCAACCTTAACTGCCGATCCGGCCCGGCTTGCGAAATTCAGCGATGCCGCCGACATTGCCGCATGGTCGCAAAGTGCGGTAGAGGAAATTGCTGCAGCGGGCATCATCCAGGGCAGAGCAGACGGCTCATTCGCTCCACAGATGTTTGCTACCCGCGCGGAAGCAGTTACCATGCTGGAGAAGACTCTGAAGTCCCTTCAGTTCATCAACTAAGCTAAGACAACTTTTACAGCAGCATAAAAAGGCGGTTCCAAAGGCGCAAATGGCGTCCTGCGGAACCGTCTTTTTTATTTTTCCTTTATATTGAAATTATTATTTAGTTCGTATATAATAAAACAAACAAATAGTTCTATATTTATAGAACAAAAATCCTGCACACACATTTACAGAAGGAAATGAGGAACCCCAACAATGTACAAAGTAGAAGTCGACTTTGCGCCCATGTATGAATGTATCGCCAGCCTGAACGCTTTTCTCTGGAAGCAGAATCATAATGCCATGGATGGAGGAAAGCTCTGGGTCCGTGAGGTCCAGGCCAGATTTGCACCGGTGCAGCTCCAGAGAATGCGGGAGATTATTACCCTTGTCGAGGATTTCAGTTTGGCACCATATATTTGGAGTTGTCCGGGGGACCGTTCGGTCAGCGGCTTTTTGCGCTGGTTCGAGGATCTGTCTGCGGGTGAGCTGTTTGAGATTGCCGGACGCTTCGGACAATCCGTCCCGTCCAACCTTGCTGAGCTGCGGGACTCCACCTCTGAGATTCTGCGTGCCTGGGATGCAGGTTACTTCAGTGGAATCAATCCCGAAATCCTTGAAGGGTTAAGCCGGGAGGCTGAAGCCAGACGGGCGATGCTGAACGGTGAGAATGACATGGAGGTCTTCGAACAAGCAACCGAGGGCATGCGGCTGTATCCTGCCGGGCAGCTGAAGCAGGTGATTATTATTCCGCAATATCATCCCCGGCCTCTGATTACTTCCGCTATGTACGATGAATTTGTATTTACCAGCTACTCCTGTGATGTTCTTCCTCCGGAAGCAGGACGTCCGGCTCCCGCACTGCTCCGGCTTACCCGGGCGCTGTCTGATGAGACACGGCTGTACATTCTCCGTCTGCTTGCAGGCAAACAGCTGAACTTCACCGAGATCGTCAAGCAGGTCGGCCTGTCCAAAAGCACGATTCATTATCATCTTATCGCTCTGCGCGCAGCAGGTCTCGTCATTGTCCACTCCAGCGGAAAAAGCGTATCGTACAGTCTGCGCCTTGAAGCACTGGACAATCTGCCTCATCAGATCGGGGCCTACCTGGAGAGCTGAAGCAGCGATTGGAACTGATCTTTAGTAAGGTTTGCCTTGAAAGGGGAGTACATCCTGTGAAAAAACGCAGCTATTATGGTTTGCTGTCCACCATATCTTTGAGCGCCTTCGGGGATGCTTTTGGCCTGCTGGCCATGGAATGGCTGGTCTACGAGCTGACCGGCTCCAAGCTGGCTATGGGGGCACTGGCCCTCAGCTCCGGCATTCCGGAGCTGCTTCTGCGCCTGCTGGGCTCGCCGCTGTCCGACCGGCTGCACCGCGTGCGCTTCATGGCCTGCCTGGCGGCTATCCGCCTGCTGGCGATTGCGCTGCCGCTGGGCATGGGCCTGGCCGGGAAGCTGGAGCTCTGGCATCTCTTCGCCGCCGCCAGCCTCAGCGGGGCCTGCGCCGCGCTGTTCATGCCGACGGCCATGGCGGTGATTCCCGGCGTCACCGACAGCCGGAAGCTGGTGCGCGCCTTCGCCATTATCGACGGCTGCAAGGGGGCGGCTGCCTTGCTGGGCCCGGCGCTGGCCGGTGTATTGACTGCCGCCAGCGGTGCCCTGCCGGCGCTTGGCATCAACGCGGTTTGTTATACCGCTGCCATAGCCACTCTGCTGTGCCTGCCGAAGATGCCGAAGCCATCGCCGCGCTCCGGCACCTTCTCCATACCGGCTTATATACGGGAGATTGCCGAAGGCTTCACCTTCTACAAGCAGTTTCCGGCGATGTTGACCATTATGATGATGGCCTCCATCAGCAACTTAAGCTCCGTTGCCGTCTGGACCATGATGGTTCCCTATGTACGCGAGGTACTCCACCGTGACGCGGCGGCTATGGGTACACTAACAACAGCTTCCGCACTTGGAACCTTAACCGGACTCGGCATAATATCCCTGCTGGGTGAAATCAAACGAAGACGTTTCGTGATGCTGGGCAGCCTGGGAGCCATTGGGCTCTCCACTGCGCTCTGGGGCCTGATTCCGAGCTTTCCGTTTGCGCTCGCTGCCGTGTTCGCCGCCGGAATCCTCGGCCCCTTCTTCGGCTCGTTAAGCTCCTCCCTGCATGGCCGGCTGGTTCCCGGCAACCTGCAGGGCCGGGTCAACTCGATCCGCTTCCTGATCGGCGGCAGCCTGCAGCCCTTTGGCGCTTTTGCAGGCGGAGCCGTCGCCGAGCTTTACGGCGTGCCTGCACTGTTCCTGGCTGCCGGGCTGCTTCCTCTCCTTTGCGCCGGACTGGCGCTGCTGCTCCCGGGCCTGAAGGCGCTGGACGGTGACCTGTCTGCACTTGAAGCTAAGACCCGGCAGAGCGGCGGGACCTTTGTAGCACAAAACGCAATCGCCGAACAGTGACGAACAGATATTTCAATATATTCAGATCAACATTCAGATCAGCCCACCGGAAACAGGCGATGCCAGATTCCCGGGTCATCGCCTGTTGGCCGCTTCTATTCGATTAATAATCTACCGGAACACAAATCACGAATCAGCTAGGATTCCATTCCGGCTTCGCTTGTTTCATAATGGCTCGTATCTCCATGCAGCACAATTTCCGGCACACCGTCCGTAATATCAATTCTGCACAGGCAGGTCGGATAAATATATGGCAGATCCCATAACTTCTCCATTGCCCTGCCTTCGTAATGAGCCATCAGCACCTTAATCACTACAGTATGCGTAACAATGAGTACAGTCTGCCCTTCATGCTTGTCCACAATCTCCAGAAGCTTCCGCAGTGCCCGTTCCTGCACCTCCCGGAACGTCTCGCTGCCTTCTACAGAGAATTTCTCCGGGTCTTTCCAGAAATAATGATGCTGCTCCGGATGAGCAAGCTCAATGTCCGCAGACTCGCAGCCTTCCCACAAGCCCATTCGGATCTCCTTGAATTCATCGCAAGCGATTACCGGGAGCGTCCGTTCTCCGCAGACAATCTCTGCCGTCCGCAGGGTCCGCTCACTGGAGCTTGCGTAGACGGCATCAATCTGTACCTTGTTTAATCCACGGTTCAACCATTCCGCCTGCTGCACGCCAAGCGGCGTAAGCGGCGAATCCTGATGTCCCTGCATCCGCTGCTGGACATTCCACTCCGTCTGTCCATGCCGCGTGAGATATATTGTTGTCGTCCCCATGTTCGCTTCTCCTTTTCCTGGCTCAGATTGTTCGTGATTCATTCATTCCGGCGGATTCAGAGATTCCGCTTCTTCTCCAGCCACTTCACCGCATAATCAACAATCTCCTGCTGCAGAATCAGCTGAGCTGCAGAGGCGGCAACCATACCATATGTAATCCGCCCCGTATCTTGGCCAAATTCCTCGCCAAGCGCTGCGAAGTCATCCGAATCCCAGTTGAAATCTCTGAATTCAACCCATTGTCTGGCTCCGTCCACCAGCATTGGCGCTCCGGCGGTGACCTCCTGCTTCCCGGCATAGCTGGCCCGGTGCTCGGCCAGATGAAGGGAGGTATTGTTAACATGATCCACCCCAAGCAGCAGCACGCTTCCCTTCAGATCATAGATCCGAGCGAGGGGAGAATGCTCCCCCAAGCCAAATTCCAGCGCATGGCCGTCAATAATCACATCCCGGTGTTTCCCCCATGCGGCGAAGGAATGGATCGGATGGCTGCTGCGCCTAACCCCCTTCTGCTTGCGGAAGCAGTCGGGGATGATCCCCATTCCCCTCAGCAGCGTCATGTCCGGATCATAGGCCGGCATCTGCTCCCGGATACTCTGCCACCATTCCTTGGGCACCGGAGGATTGCTCCAGCCGGCAGGATCGGTCAGATCGGAGGAATGGGTAGGCATCACGAGCGTCCCTTCCTCTCCCAGCACCTGCTCCAGGGCGAGTATAACACTCACCGGTCCACCGGCTACCCACTGGCCCAGCGATTTAAAGGACGAATGCAGCAGCAAAGTCATGCCTTCGGTTACTCCCAGCTTCCGGAAATCTGATGCAAGCGTCTCAACCGTATTCAAATCCCCTTGTATTTCTTCCATTTTACACTCTCCAAACAGCTAGGCTAATAGAATTCCTTGTTATCTGCACGGGAAGGCAGCCTCTCCAGCTGCTTCATCCGGTATTCACCCGGGGAGATGCCCTCCAGCTCTTTAAATACGCGGGCAAACTGCTTGCTGTTCTCGAACCCGACAGCCTCAGACACCTCCGCCAGCTTGACACGGTTTTCGGACAATAGTTTCTTTGCATGGCGAATACGGACCTTTTTCAAGTATACGACAAAGCTCTCGCCGGTATAAGCCTTAAAGGCTTCACTGAAATAGGAGTAGCTAAGCGAAACGTAATTGCTGACCATCGCCATATTCAGCGGGCGGGAATAATGCTCCTCGATGTAAGCCAGTGCCTCTTCCATATCGGCATGCTCACTATGAGCAGTCCTAATGCCTATAATATAATCGTTTATACTGATGAGCAAATGCTCCAGTGCACGGTAATAGTCATGGAAATGGCGGTAATTGTACAAATCACCGACCGTACGGTAAAGCTTCAGCACCTCTACGGAGGCCTCTCCGTGTACCCGGAACACCTCATCCAGCACACGTTCATTCATACTCCGGCCTACACTCTCCAGGTAAGCCAAATCCAATTGCGGCAAATGCTCGATCTGAAAAATAACGCCCAAAAGACTCCTGATCTCCTTCTCACGGTCTGTGCCCAGCATGTTGAGCAGCTTGCGCAGCTCCTCGTCCGGTGACGGAAAGTTAAGCCGGTTGGCCTGGATATCGGCATAATCCATGAAGCTTGCCTGCGGGGACAGGAAGGTATACTGCAGCGCGCGGCAAGCCTCTTTGTAGCAGGTCTGGAATTCCTCCGGACTGCGGCCTGTGCTGCCTATACCGATGAGCAGCCCCTTCGGCTCCCTGGCCCCGGCTTGCCGGGACAGCTCCAGAAAACCTTCCCTGCTGCTGCCGAACAGCACCAGCTTCCCCTCCCAATCCTTCAGAATCTCGATAAATTTCTGTTCCAGCGGACCGACCAGCCGTTCGGCCATCCCCTGCACTTCCTCCGGCTTCATTCGCGCACCGTCACTGTAATAATAATTCAGTACACCAACTGTAAAAGGCAGCTCCAACCGGCCCAGTTCCTCTTGCTGTTCGGGCGATGGCTGCACCCTCTGCGGCATCAGTAGTCCCTTCAAACGGGCCGAACGCAGCTCCCTGCGGAAACCCTCCGTTTCCAGCTCCAGTCTGTGGACGCCGGACTCACGCTCCTTCTTCTCCTGAACGATTTGCTCCAGAATACTGAACAGCTCATCCCGGCGGATAGGCTTTAGCAAGTAATCTTTGGCACGGTAGCGGATAGCACTTTTGGCATATTCAAAATCATCATAGCCGCTCAGGATGATAACAGCCGGGTCTTCACCCGGCGCTGCCTCCGCAGACAAGTGCTCCAGCAGTGCAATGCCATCCATGACCGGCATGCGGATATCCGTAATAATAATGTCTCTGTGTTCCTGCCTGAACAGCTCCAGCGCCTCCGTACCATTACCTGCCAGCACAATACTATACTGCGACGGATATTCCCTTTCGATCATCGCTTGCAGGCCCTGGCGGATCATTCTTTCATCATCTACAATCAGCAGTTTCATCATGGTTGTTTATCCCCCGTCAAAAGAACTTTAGGCAGCGTCATGAAGACCGTAGTCCATTTCCCTGGCTCACTCTGCACTTCCAGCCCGTAAGCGCCGCCATAAAACAGCTGCAGCCGCTGGTGCACATTCCTTAGCCCGATTCCGCTTGCTCTAGGATTACTGGCTCCCGTACCGCTAAAGCTTGCGGCCGGCTGCTCTTCTTTGACAGCGTACACGCTCTCGTTCAAAGTGGCCTGCCGCTCCGCTGTAAGCCCGATCCCATTATCATGGACAGCTATAAAGATATCACCTTCGGATTCCGAGATATCAATACAGATGATTCTCTCCTTCATTTCCTCTTTATCTCCGGTCCAGGCATGCTTAACACTGTTCTCAACTATAGGCTGCAAAGACATCTTCAGCACCTCCAGCTCTAAATAGTGAGCTTCAATGCGAAGCTTCAAAACAATAGGATACTCGAAGCGGATATTCATCACTTCAATGTAATTTTCGATATGGCGGACTTCATCACGCAGCTTCACATACTCGCCAGACCATTTGAAATTATAACGCATCATACCGCCGAGTGAGGTCAGTGCATCGGAGATCGTACGCTGATTCTCCATTTCAGCCAGCATTTTAATATTTTCGAGTGTATTATACAGAAAATGGGCATCGATCTGGTTGTGTAATGTACGAAGCTCAGCCTCCTTGGATAGTGCTTGCTTTTGTACGGCCTGAGCAACTAAAGTATTGATCGTATTCATCAGCTTTGAGAAATGATGCGCGAGTTCGCCCACTTCCCCGCCGCCCCGGATCGTAATCCCCGTGTATGCCTCACCTCTGCGCACTTTTTTCATCGTTTCGGTCAAGCGGCGCAAGTTCTTAAGAATAAATGCATTAAGCACGTAAGCAATAGCGGTCACTAATATAATAAAACCGATGTTAACGCCGATAATTAAATTCCGTGTATGTGAAATCTCCTTCATGACGCCTTCCATAGAGACTACATTGAGCAGGTGCGCATTAATCCGGTCCAGCGGAGTGTTTATAAGCAGAAAAGACTTCCCGTTCTCCGTATAGTGCATATCCCAATCCCCTGTCTTATTATACGATTGCAGACGATCCGTAATTGCTGCAGCCATCTTCCTGTTCTCTTGCAGAAAAGAGTGATCCGGCCGCGTAAACAGCTGCATTTCCCCATCGACCAGAAACATTTGAGATTGGCTATCCTGTATAGTTGTATAAGTCTTAGGTGTAAACCGCTCCAGCAGCATATCAACTTGCACCATTCCGATATGGTTATCCTCTGGGATGCTCATTTCACGCAGTAGCGATACTTTTGGCACAAGCTTTGGTTTTTGTCCGTAAAAACGCTCCAGCAGATCCCGGTCACTATTTAGAAAAGACCAAGAAAACTGCCCCTTCAGCTTTTCTGCTTTCTGGTACCAAGGCTCAGAGGCTACACGGCTTTCACGGAAGATAATGGGCCACATCTCATGAACATTACTATTTGAATACAAGCGCAAGTGTTCGATGTTCGGATTGTTATATTGGACACGTGTAATATTCCTAAAGACATTGGTGTTAAAGTCTACCAGCTCTACCAGATCCGGTTCTTCTGTATTTGCCAGATAATCCTTTACCTCCTTATCCTCATAGGCCATTTGAACCGCACGTTCCATCACTTCGATCTGATTATTGATATGCAGCTTCTCCATCTGCAGCAGATAGCTGTTCTTGTCGACTGCATCCTTGACGTAAGTATTATTGATGGCCTTATATGAATAAAAGGACACCATTAAACAGGGGCCCAAAATAATAAAAATATATGCGGCGATTAAGCGGCTTTGCAGTGAACGCCGCCCCCACCAATAAAAAAAAGATTCCCATATAGCTCCAGTACGCTTGCCCAGTCTCACGCTGTAACGTTCACCTCACCGTTAGTACGACTACTTATTTTAAACGCCCAAAAGCCCGCGGTCAGCGGGCGTTTTGGACTATTCTTTTTTACATACCGAGTTTTTTCTTGTTCTCTTCATATTTCGTTTGTTGGAAGGCCTGCACCTTTTCAAGGCCCAGATCCTTTTGTTTGTCGATGTACTCTGTCCAAATTTTGTCGAATTCCCCGTCCGAAGAAGCCATTAGCAGCTTCGGCAGTGTTTTGCTGCGCAGCTCTTTAACTTTGGCTAATATAATCCCTTCTGGAGAGTTGGCCAATGGATCAATCTGGTCAAACTCGGAGATACTGTGTGTTTTTCCCCGGGTCCAGTCTTCAAGCTGTTTGAAAGGCTCTACCGATTTAGGTGCCCATTGATCTGCGATATTGTTATTCATCAGCATCCAGAAGGTAAAGGAGGAGCCGTATTTCTTGTCGAATGCCGAACGGTCTTTATTCATCAGTTCAAATACTTCGGGTTTGAATTGATCTTTGCCATCAATGGTATCATAGCTCACACCTTTTTCCCCTAAGTAAAGATCTTTATTGCCTTCTTCACTGTTCAGGTAGCTGAGGAACTTAATGGCACGGGCTTTATCCTTCACATCTTTGGAGATAAGGGTTACTGTCCAGCCGGAAATAGCAGGCCCGTTCAGCGTAGGCGCATCCAGGTTCGTGTTAGCCGGTCCGTCTACAGCGATATAGATTTTATTCGGATCTTGCTGATACAGGGTGCCAAGCTGTGTTGCAAAGTCGGTACGTTGATACAGCATTGCGAAATAACGGCCTTGAGCAATTTTTTCTTCCATTTGCGGACGTTTGTCGATAAAGATATCCTTGGCCAGCAGTCCGTCCTGATTAGCTTGGCGAAGTGTCTTCATCCATCTGATATATTCTGGATCTGTCTCGCGGTTGTACAGCTTGCCGTCTTTTTCTCTTGGGATCGCCAGGAAGTTCTGAATGTATTGCTCCAACGAATCGTTACCGGTTGCGGTAAACTCATGCAGACCCAGCGGAATCATCGGTTGTCCATTGATATCAGGGAATTTCTCTTTTGCAGCCTTCAGTGCGTTCAGGAATCCTTCCGGTGTGCGCATGTCCGGGCTGCCGATAGCTTCATACATATCCTTGCGGACAACGAAGGTTTGGTTGGATACATATTTATCGCCATATTTCTCGTAGTCGGCTGGAGAAGAGGAAGCATTAGGATAGCCGTAAACATTACCATCCGCTTGCGTATACCAGCCTAACTTGTCTGGATCGGATACTTTGTAGAAATAAGGGTCATATTCATCAGCCAGCTTATTAAGCGGAAGCACAAGCTCGCCTTCGATCATTTTCTTAACAGCATCTTCGTACCAGCCCAGCGTGATGAAGTCGGGCAGCTTACCGGAAGCCATAAGGGTATTCAGTTTTTCATTTTCATTACCTGCAGGAACGATGAAGTTAATATCTACACCGGTTTTTTTGGTAATATATTGGGAGGTTGGGTCTACACCCCATTTATTAGGGAACCAGGCGAAATTTAGATACCAGTCAAAGGTAATCGGAGAAGTATCGGACTTCCATCCGGGTTCATCCGCAGATACGGGTGCTTTGGTCGCCTCTGCTGTTGCTGACGCATTCGCCGCTTTTCCGTTATTAGCCTTACCCTCGTTATTCTTGTCACCATTGCCGCTGGAACAGGCTGCTGTTGAAAGTGACATAATTAATGTCAACAGCAGAAGCACCATTTTCTTTGGCTTACGTTTGATTCCCATGCTTTATTACCCCTTTTCTGAGAATGTGTAATTATAAGCTATAACCCCAGAACCGTTGCGAAACGACTGGAGGAGTTACCTTGGTGTGCCGAAGCTTTGTTTTACAGGTCACTTTTAGCCCTTGATCGAGCCAATCATCATTCCCTTGACAAAATAACGCTGCAGGAACGGGTATACAAACACAATTGGAAGTGTAGTGACCACCATGGTAGCTAATTTAATCGACTGTGACGTTACCGTTTTGGTAAGGGCGCTGCCCTGAACGGCAACCATCATCTGGTTTGAACTGGACTGGGCCACCACACGGTACAAATAGGTCTGAATGGGCTGCATATTTTCATTGTTGATATAGATCATCCCTGTAAAATAGTCATTCCATTGATACACACCATGGAATAGTGCAATCGTAGCAAGAACGGGCATCGACACCGGCAGTACAATCCGCAGGAAGATCGACCAGTCATTGGCCCCGTCAATCCGGGCCGCCTCTTCTAATCCGTCTGGAATTTCCCTGAAGAAGGTCATCAGGATGATTAGATCATAGAAGCTGAACAACACTGGAATAATATAAACCCAGAAGTTCTCTAGCAGATGCAGATCCCGCATGAGCAGATAGCTTGGAATGAGCCCCCCCGCAAAGAAGAGAGTTACTGTACCCATCAGAATATAAATTTTGCCTCCGATCAGATCCTTGCGGGAAAGCGCGTATGCTACCATGGCTGTAAAGAATACATGGGCGACAACACCGATTACGGTCTTAGCAACGGTAATCCACATGGCCCGCATGATGCCGGGGCTTGCGAATACCGCCTCGAAGTTCTTAAAGGTGAACATGCGCGGCCACCAGTAAATATTGCCCAGCATGGCGTCTTTGCCATCGTTAAAGGCGTTGATCAGCACGTACCAGATAGGATATAGGGTAATGAAACATATACATAACATGAAGACATTGTTGGCTAGATCGAAGATGACTTCGCCCTTTGTTTTGCGTTTCAGTGCAAACATGTGCAGGTCCTCCTTGGCCTAAAACAACGATGTGTCGTTGATTTTTTTGGTTACTCGATTGGCAATCAGCAGTAGAATGAGAGCGATAACTGATTTGAACAGCCCGATGGCAGCAGAATAAGAGAAACGCGCCGAAAGCAGGCCGGTCTGGTAAACATAATAATCAATTACATTACTTCTGCTGTCATTAAGCGAATTGCGCAGGACCAGGATCTGGTCAAAGTTGGAGTTCATCACACCGCCGACCGCAAGAATAAACAGGATGCTGATCGTCGATTTGATCGATGGCAAAGTAACATACCACATCTTCTGGAACCTTCCGGCTCCGTCAATCGTTGCTGCTTCATACATCTCGGGAGATACACCGGCGATCGCTGCCAGATAGATGATAGCTGACCAGCCAAGCTCTTTCCAAATATCGGAAGAGATAATGACTGTCCAGAAATACTTGGGCTCAGCCAAGAAAGTAATGGGCTGGTCGATTAAGTGAAGCCCCATCAAGATATGATTGATGATCCCGACATCCGCCAGCCATGTGGCGAGAATCCCGCCGAGCACTACCCAGGAAAGAAAATGCGGCAGGTAGGAAATCGTCTGAATGGTTTTCTTATACCGGATCGAACGGACTTCATTCAGAAAAAGCGCGAATATGATCGGCAAAGGAAAACCGACAAACAGCTTGATTAAACTGATCCCCAGGGTGTTTTTCATGACATTCCCAAAATTATCATCCGCCAGAAACTCCCTAAAGTGGGTAAGACCTACCCAGGGGGCCTCGGAAATCGACTTGACGATATTAAACTCCTTGAAAGCGATGATGATGCTGTACATTGGAATATAGTTGAAAATGATCATCCAGACCACGCCGAGCAATGCCATTGTCTGCAGATGGCGCTGGGCCAGAAATCTCCTCCAGAGTGGCCTTCTGTTACCAAAACCGGTTTCGATTGCCGCAGGAATCAGCGGCCGTTTCGCCGGATTTATTCCGTCGCCTCTTTTGTTCTCCATGATATGGACCTCCAAAACCAATCTATCTATATTTAAAGCGCTTACAGCTCTATGTATTTATTGTAATTGTATTCCGCGTTCCCCGAAAGGCCGCAATTTTCATATTTAGGGGCTCATTTTTCGGATAAGGACGGAATTTAAGATATTTCACACAAAAAGAGAAAGGCCTTTTCAGCCTTCCTCATTTGCTCAGTCTCTTTAACCCATAACTGCACGGATCGCCACAATCTCTCCCCGGCGCAGGGCTTCAGCTTCCGCACCGCGCAGCAGCGCTCCCGAAATCGGGGTAACGGTCCCGTCACGGTAGACCAGCGTAAGGTTCTGGATCACCGCCCGCTCTGCTCCAAAGGTATCGGCCCGTTTAGGGTTGTAATAGGTGACCTCCGTGCCCCCCAGGAAGGTGAACGACAGATTGCCCTGTTCATCGAACAGCCAGCCCGGCAGTGCCGGTGCAAGCGCCAGCGTCAACTCACCATCCTCTACTGTGAACACACGGCTTCCGGCCATCATCGTTCTCCACATGCTCAGGAACTCTGCGGTGGAACCGCTGAGTCTGGCTACAAATCCCCGGCCGTGAGTGCCCGGGTCCGGATTCCCGCCCGTAGCAATGAACGAGGAATTCTCCAGGGTGCTGCGCCCGTATACAGCCGGATCGAGGAACGGAATCAGCGAAGTCTTCATTTCACTGAAGAACTCCTCGTACAGCCCCGATTTCAGCAGCTCTAGCAAATATTTATAGGACATATGCAGGAAATTGGACTCCCGCTCCTGCCAGCCCGGAGTAAACGCCCGTATCCGCCCGATATCGTTCGACTCCTGCTCCAGCGAGACCGACGTCCGGTACATCGAAGTGACTGGATCGTATAGACCGGTATTTTTCACTCTGGTATAGATGTCCTTGGCCTGCTCCGGGCTTTCCAGCGTTTTGAGCCAGCGGGTTGGCCCCTCCAGGAAATACGGCAGGACATAGGCTTCGAACTCTTCCACCACAGCCTTCGGCAGGCCGTAGCCGCTGATTACCGGTTTACCCGCCTCATCCGTCACCGGCTGAAAGCGCACGGCCTCGAACCGGAAATAAGTTGGAGCAAGCCCGCCGCCCATTTCTACGGCTCTATCAATGCCTTCATTAATTTTGAGCAAGAATTTGCCAAGCGCCTCACGGATGACGGTAAGTGGGACCTCGGCCAATTCACCGGCAATTCCGAACCGGATGCTCTCCCGGTAAGCTTCACGCGCCGAAGCCACAGTATCCCAGTAGCCAAATTGGCTGGTCCCGCCGGCAAGCATAACCGTCACGGCTTGATGCACCCGCTCCAGCAGCCGCGCCATCTCCACCGGAAGCGCTACAGCTTCGGTGCCGTCCCCCCCGTTCTCCAGCGCCTCCAGTAAGAAGAGGATCATCCGTTTCAGCTCGAACGTCTCACTCATCCCTGAACCAAATAATCCGGGCAGCCCGTTCATAGCATCATTCCAGCCTGGTTTGTTGCCCTCCATTTCCACACCCATACCATACGGATCAAGGGTCGCAAATTTGTTCAAGGCAAGCGAGATCATCTTCACGAACAGATTTGTGCGGTAAATCTCCCCGAACCCGCCTTCCGTGCGCAGCCACTGGGTATCTCCGGCTTTGCGCTGCAGTCTGTGCAGCTTCTCCTCGTCCTCCAGCAGTGAACCGTACTGCCGGACCTTCCCGCCGCTCAGCACATATTTCTCGCTGCGCGGAAGCACATAGGCCGGACTGTCATAGAACGTGTAGGATTCATCCCCGAACAGAAGCTCCTGCTGTTGATCCGGGAATACATCCAGATAACCTTCGACCAGATCAAGATTGTACGTCCAATGGTCGGACCAGAAGCCTTCGCCAAAGGCAGCCTCTATATTCTGCTGCGCCAGGGCAAGCACACCGCTGAGAAATTGCTGTTCGTCTACCTTCAGCGTAACGTTGTGGTCGGCGATGTAATTGATCAGGCGGCCCGGTGTGAAGCGGCCTGCGCACAGCTTCACGAGTTCCTCCCGGTGATCGGCTGCAGCTTCGGCAATCCAGCCGTTCAGCTTCTCCGCATTCTCCGGCAGCACTTCAAAGCTGGTTCCCTGCACACTGAGCGGGTTATAGCCGTCCGCCTGAATCAGGCTGTAGAACATCTTGATGTTGAAGCTGCCGACCTGCGGATGGAAAAATACATCGTTGCGCCGGTTCTGGTTCATATCGCGGAAATTCCCGTTGCCCTGGGAATAATATTCCGGTGCCAGAGAGAAGAAGTTATAATCCCGCTCCATATCGCCGTGCTTGCGCGAGTATAGATGTACGACAAAGCCGTCTTCCCCGTTGTCAAAGATAAACGGATAGCCGCCGCGCAGAAAGTTGTCAAGATAGGACTGCCGGCAGTAGGCATCGAACACTGCTGAGGAGGTACGGGTGGCGATATCCGCCGTCAGCTCCTCGGTCAGGCTGGCCGCCTCCTGCGCCTTGGCTGTAATATACTCCTCGCGGCAGATCTCCGCCGATTTCTGATTGATCTTCCCGATCTTGTTGACATGCCCGATGATCGTATTCAGCGTCAGCTTGCCGCCGGGAGCAAGCGTACGTGCTGTACCGCTGAAGCCGCAAGGCACCTTGTTCACCGGATATTGCGGCTGTTCCAGCAGCACTGCAAGCGGCTGTCCGGCGAAGCCGTCCGGGTAGGCAAGCGAGGTGTTTCCGCCAAACACAAGCTCGAAATCTACAATCGGTGCCAGCATTTCCCCCTCAGCTGTGAAGGAAAGATAGAAATGGCCGTTATTGATTTCACTGATTTCCGCATCATCATTCGTGCTGGAGCGCAGCTTGTAGAATGGAATGCCATTCTCCAGGTTGTATACATCCATCCAACTGCGCAGCAGGTTGCCCATTTCCTTGTAGCCGCTGTTCTCCACACCGTAAGGCAGAACCTCCGGCAACCCGTCCAGCAGCTCAAACTCCAGCTTCTCAGTGCCTGTATTTTCGATTTCCACCCGCCGGATAAGCGCGGCGTAATCATCATTTGGCAGGTTAAAGTAGTGTACGGTCGTCTTCAATCCATGCCCGGCATGAGCTTCCTCAATGGTTAGCCCGTTTGGCAGGATGGTCATGGTCCGTTTGGCTGCTGGATCAGGACGTGCCGACTGGAACGGCTCATAGATTTCCGGCGTATTGCCCAGCTTGATGAAGGTGCGGAAGCCGGAAGACGCTACATTTTTATAAGAAATATTCGCCGGAGAAAATTCCATGATCGGCGAGTTTTTATCCCGTACCCCGAAGCTGCAGACCCCTTGGCCCCGGTTGACATAGAAGGTCCACATCGGAATTCCCTTGAGCCCGGCGAGCCCGGGCAAAAAGCTGGCAAACGGCTTACTCTCGTGAAATTGCTCCATAATAAATTTGCCTGCATCAAAATAAGATTTGCTCATGACAAGCCCTCCTAAAAGTTTTGTGAGCTTATGCTTCCTGAATTGACTTCGTACAAAACTCACTTCGGAAGCATTTGCTTAAGTTTTGTGAGCCTAGCCTTCCTGAATTAACTTCGTACAAAACTCACTTCGGAAGCATTTGCTTAAGTTTTGTGAGCCTAGCCTTCCTGAATTGACTTCGTACAAAACTCGCTTCGGAAGTATTTGCTTTAGTTTTGTGAGCCTAGCCTTCCTGAATTGACTTCGTACAAAACTCACTTCGGAAGCATTTGCTTAAGTTTTGTGAGCTTATGCTGACCTACGAGAGGACATGCGTAACAATGGAGTGCGGCGCCAGGCAGCATTCAGCCAGCTCTGCACCCAGACCCAGGGTCAGGGAACGCTCTTCCCCGCTCTCATTCATCAGCACCACGGCAATGCTGCCGTCCGGATTGCGGAAAGCTGTGGAAAGCACACCTTCTGCAGTGGACTCCAGCCCGATCCGCACAGCACCCGGAGCGATAAATTTACTGAAATGCCCGATGTAATAATAAGAGCTGTTATAGTGCACCTCGTCTGTCGTCGTATCGGCAATGATCGGAGCATCACAGAAATTGCCTACATGGTTCGGTCCTCCGGTCTCATCCAGCACCAGATTCCAGTCCAAATACCCTTCGGTCCAGGCGTTAAGATCACCGATCATATTCCGCCCGTAACGTTCTCCTGTGAACCACTCTCCAAGCCGTACTCCGCCCTCCTGGCAGCCTTCCGTGAACAGCAGATGCTTATCCGGGAAAAGCTCATGCACCTTGGCCACCTTGTCGAATTCCTCACCGCCATACCAGTGAAGACCGCTGCCCCATACATATTGCGCCGCTTCGGGATCGGACAGGATAGGTGTTACACGTTCGACCATAATATCGCGGTTGTGGTCCCAAATCACGATATTCACATCCGCCAGTCCCGCTTTGTGCATGACCGGTCCGAGGTGATTTTTAACAAAATCCCGTTCCTCTTCCGCGCTGTAGACACAAGAATCCCAGGTCTGAACAGCTGCCGGCTCATTCTGAACCGAGACCGCCCATACCGGAATGCCCTCTTTGCGGTAGGCTTCAATGAACTTTGTATAATAACGCGCCCAGGCATCCCCGTATTCCGGTTTCAGCGAACCGCCGTTATTCATCTCCCCGTTCGTCTTCATCCATGCCGGAGGGGTCCAGGGAGAAGCCAGCATTGTGAAAGGTCCGCCTTTTACCTCCATGGCATCCTTGATCAGCGGCAGCACCCACTTATGGTCATGGGAGATGTCAAAGGTAGCCAGCTCTGTATCATGTTCCTGCACATAGGTGTAATTGCCGAGTGCGAAGTCACAGCTATGAATATGCACGCGGCCCATACTGTAATTCAATCCCTCAACAGGGTGAAAATAGCGGTGTATAACCTCTGCACGTTTGCCCGGACTCATACGTGATAAAGTATAGGCCGCCGCTTCAGTGAAAGCGCCGCCAAAACCTATCATCTTTTGAAATTCCACCTCGGGCTGCAGCTGCACATCGGCCTGCTGTCCGGCAGTACGGGCTTTAAACTGGATTGCCTCCTTGGGGCTTAAGCGTTCTCCTGTTTCTTTGGCGGTTACTACTGTGCTTACCTTTGTCATTTTGTCTGTCTCCTTTTGGATAAATTATGAATGCTATGATAATCGAAACCGGTTTCGATTATTTCGAAAAAAAAGCGCACCGAGGCGAACTTCCTTTTATTCATTGCCTGGCGGTGCGCAGGAATCCCGCACGACCACTTCGACGGGAAGCACAAGCGCCTCCATTTCTTGCTGATTGCCGTCGATCGAAGCCAGAAGGATCTCAGCCGCACGGGTTCCGAGATTAGCCGTATCCTGCCTAATAGTCGTCAGAGCTGGAGTAACATACCGGGCAAGCTCAATATCATCGTAACCCATAACGGAAATATCCGCCGGTACCGCCAGCCCTTTGTCTTTGGCTGCCATAACCGCGCCTAACGCCAGCAAGTCACCCGAAGCAAAGACGGCTGTCGGGCGTTCCGGCAGTTCAAGAAGACTCTGCATCGCGGCATAGCCGCTCTCCAGGGAATAAAAAGCCCCCACCGAAACATACCCCTCCTGTACCTCAAGCCCGTGCTGCTTCATTGCAGCCTTATATCCATTCTCCCGCTGTTTGCCCGGAAATGTATTCTCCCCCCCGGATATATGGGCAATTCTCCGGTGTCCCAAAGAAGTCAGGTATTCCACCGCCTGCAGCGCACCGGCAATATTGTCCGAGCAGACCGTATGTGACTGCGTTGTCTCATAATCCAGTATAACCGTGGGAATATTGCTCTCCAGCAGCTCCTGAAAATAAGGATCTTCATAATCAGAGAGAAACACCACGACTCCGTCCACGCCATGAATCCGGCAATTTTCCAAATACCCGCTTTGCTTGCCGCCGACATCCTTGGAGATAAACATCAGGGCATACCCTTTGGCCACAGCAACCTGCTTGAAGCTCTCAATCACCGCGCCGAAAAACGGATGACGGATACCGACACCTGTGCCCTCTACGAACAGCACGCCAAGAGTCCATGATTTCTTCGTAGTCAGCGTGCGCGCATGTGCATTGGGTAAGTAGCCCATCTCGCGGGCAGTCCGCAGAATCTCCTGTCGCGTCTTCTCCCGCACATCGGAGTAGTTATTAAATGCCTTTGATACCGTAGTTGGAGAGTAACCGGTTCTTTTGGCAATATCATATATAGTTGTCATTCCGGTGCACTCCCCCGGCTCAAATGAAAGCCCTTTATTTGTTCACTGCCATTCTAACGTCTTTCCGCACGTCCGTCCAGCATAAAATACCCCTGTACCGCAGGCAGCAGTGTAACAGCCTGAATCAGCAGGCCCAGGCTGGTATAGATCACATGGACAACGGATACGGCGTCCATCATGTAGGTCTGCACCATGATCCAGATAATTTGCCCGAAGCCGATATAGAGGGAAAGTGCCCACGCACTATGCAGTGTCCTGAACGGATTCAGCGGGGCCGCCCACTTCCAATCCGGCTTCTTGACTAGGCCATACAGCACCAGCAGCGGCAGAAGTCCAAAGATCACCAGCAGCAGAACGCCGGGGATTGCAAAATCCTCAAAGGGCGATCTCTCCAGCACGGAAGACGGCATCCCGATCATTTCACCACTGGGGTCGGCCAGCAGCATCAGTCCTCCCCCTACCGCTCCGACTCCCAGAAAAGCCTGAAGAATATACAGTAAAATTACAGCACCCGGTCTTTTCCTGCCTTGTATCATTGCTAATCCCCTCGCATTCATCGTCCCAAAATATCGATCTTAACTTGCTTTGAGTAGATTTTACAGGTTCTTCCTCTATCCTGCTAAGACAGATGTCACAAATTTGGGGATCGGCGAATTTTTATGCTTGCGGTGTGAACAGGCGCACTTTACGTTATACTAAAGTTATTATCTGTTGAACAGGAAGTCTTTACTAATCCATAAAAAAATGAGGGGACTGGGTGATGCTGGCAAAGCATCATCCACACATGCCTATGACCGATACGAACCAGCCTTTATCCAAACAATGCGCCTATTGCCATAAACTAAAACCACTTGCCGAATTCCGCCGGCGGACCGGAAAACGCTCCAAGGGCCAGTCCCGCCGCGGGGCCTGCCGGGAATGCCGCAAGGCCCGCGAAGCGGGATCCGCTCCTGCACTGCTCCGCAGTATAGGGGCTGTGTCTGTGTCCGCTGTTTCAGCTCAGACTTCCGAACCCGGACCTGCGGCTGCATCCCGCCGTTCACCGGCCCCATCGGCACCGGCTTCTGCAGCTTCCAAAGCGCCTGCACCCAAAACCCATCTGCACTCCTTGCCGGAGCGCTCCAAGGAGGGCAAGGCC
Organism: Paenibacillus sp. FSL L8-0340; assembly: GCF_038593145.1. Taxonomy (NCBI): domain Bacteria; kingdom Bacillati; phylum Bacillota; class Bacilli; order Caryophanales; family Paenibacillaceae; genus Paenibacillus; species Paenibacillus sp. FSL L8-0340. The sequence goes on along the minus strand of NZ_CP151967.1, from coordinate 483,768 downwards.
GCAACCCTTACCTCCGGAGTCAAGGGAAAGACGCGTCCGCGCGGAGCCGAGCAGCGGCGGAAATCGCCGCAGCCGTTCGGACCGAAGCCCGATCCGCAGGACGCCTCCGCCCTGATCCCTTCATTTAAGGGGATGATTCTGATGCGCGGACATAGCGACAAGGGGCGCCGCTGGCACCAGGAAATTGATCTGGAGCTGGCTGTGACCCTTGTCAGAGAGCATGCCGCAGTAGTTGTGAACCGCCGCACGATTCGCCGCCTGTACAGCAATAAGGATTTTCGGACGTTAATTCTAAACAGGGACAACTATACTTGTCATTTCTGCGGCTTGTACGGAGACACTATTGATCATTTGCTGCCGCGCGCCAAAGGCGGCCACACCACTCCCGACAACTGCGTCTGTGCCTGCAATCAATGCAACCAGACAAAAGCGGACCAATATGTAGAAGAATTTATGGGCCGTTAAGAGCGGCGGGGCAGCTTTAGGAATCCACCTGCTGATCTAGCTTGATCTATTATATTGTCCAATTCAAGCAGAATTTTCTCTACTCTCCAATGATCAACACCAATTGCCTAAACAACAATAAACGCTCCTTCCGCCGGTGGCTGCTGTGCTGTTAGGCAGCAGTAGCCAGGCGAAAGGAGCGCTATTGAAAGTTAAAAATAGGGATGCAACGGCTTGTTCATTCAGCTGGTAATATTCTTAACCCGGCCGACTTGTCCGTCCGTCAGCCGCACCTTGATGCCGTGCGGATGGCGGGGCGAATTGGTCAAAATATCTTTGACCGTGCCATGCGTAAGTTTGCCTGTTGGCTGGTCTTGCTTGAGTACAATATCCACTTCAAGTCCGGGGCGGATGTCTGCTCTGGATTGCCCACTCATGATCTTCTCCCCTTTCATAGGTTATAATGGAGTCAACAATTACTGAAAAGAATAGGGATGAGGACAGCTATGGCCTTCGGAATTAACAGAGAAGAATTAACCCGGTGGAAACAGGCAGTCTCGGCAGGAGAGATCGCTTTTCTGACACATTATTGGATTGACCCGCGTTTTCCGGGAATTACTACAGTGACTAAAGTAGGCTGCAGTGACCTGCCCCGTCTAAAACGCTGGTGTACGGAGAATGGTCTTCCGCCGCAGTATATCCACAACCGCAAACCCTTCCCCCATTTCGATCTTATGGGTCCAAAACAGCCGGAAATACTCCGGCAGGAGGGATTATGGGAGCAGTTGGAGCGGTTCCGCATGATTTGATATATACCGTATTTGCGTGACCCGATTATTTCTTGTTCCGCAGATCCTTCATAATCTGGCGCCCGGTAGGGGTCTGAGCCAATCCTCCCCCTGCCGTTTCACGGTGCTTCTCAGGCATAGCGGAACCGACTTCCAGCATTACCTTAATCACTTCGTCAGAAGGGATTACGCTGCGCACGCCGGCCAGTGCCATATCCGCTGCGGCAAGTGCCGTAACGGCACCAAAGCCGTTGCGCACAATGCAGGGTATTTCCACAAGGCCGCCCACAGGATCACAGATTAGGCCGAGTGTATTTTTGAGTGCCAGACCGACAGCATGCACGGCCTGCGCCGGGGTTCCGCCGCGCAGCTCGGTCAGCGCTCCCGCAGCCATCCCGATCGCCGAACCAACCTCTGCCTGGCATCCGCCTTCCGCACCGGATACAAAGGAGTTATTGGCGATCACATAACCAATGGCACCGGCGGCGAACAAGCCCGACACCATATAATCATCGTCCCAGCCAAACCGCTCCTGGCAGCTGAGAAATACACCGGGAATGATTCCGCAGGAGCCTGCGGTCGGTGTGGCAATAATGCGGCCCATGGACGCATTCACTTCAGATACAGCCAGCGCATAGGCCATCGCGGTACCGGCAGATCCGCCAAGACACGGTTCATCCGCCTCATTGTAGGCAGCAACCCGCTGCGCATCAAGGCCGGTCAGACCGCTGCGCGAGGTGGTATCTTCGTGCATACCGCGGTGCACCGCCTCTTTCATCACTCCGTAGTACTGGCTCATCGTGGCGAACTCCTGCTCTGTGGAACGTCCAGACTCTGCGCTTTGCTCCTCAAGCATAAGCTGGCCGATACCCAAACCCCGTTCCTCGCATAGTACCGCCAACTGGCTTAATGTTTGAAAATTCATGATGAGCTATCCTTCCCTTTCTTTACTTGCGTTGGTTCGTTTAAATCAACAACCTTCACCGACTTCACGGCCGGCAGGCCTGCCAGATCCTTGAGCAGCTCTGCTGTGGCTGGCTCATCCAGCTCCAGCACTGTCAAAGCTGCACCGCTGCGGTTCTTGCGGTCCAGGGACATATGCCCGATATTAAACTGGCCTTTGCGCATTACATCGGTAACACTCGCGAGTACTCCCAAATAGTCCATATGGTTAATCAGCACTGTCGGATACATTCCCGTAAGCTTAACCCCGAAGCCGTCGATATCTACAATTTCAATATTGCCGCCGCCAATCGAGATCCCCGTAAGCGTCATTTCTGTTCCGGTCTCCCGGCCGACAAGACGTAAGCGAACCGTATTGGGGTGGGGGAACAGCCCCGTTCCCTGCCGGAAGGAAATCTCCATCCCGTCCTCTTGTGCAAGCTCGATAGAATCGGGCAGACGGTGGTCATCCGTAGCGAAATCCAGCAGCCCGCCGGCAATTGCCCGGTCTGTGCCATGCCCCTGATAGGTTGCGGCAAAGGAACCGAAGAAAATGACCTCAGCCTCGCCCGGCACTTCACCAAGCACCTGACGGGCTGCTCTGCCAATCCGGGCCGCTCCCGCAGTATGCGAACTGGAAGGCCCGACCATCGCCGGGCCGATAATTGAGAATACATCTTTAAAGCGCATAGTTCAGATCGCCACCTATCAAAATTCGACAATATACTCACATATATTATACTGCACGAATGCAGAAGCTACACTATTACATTGGTATGTCACCTTACGATAGATCATTATCAGGGCCGATGCTCTGAAATCTCTCCGCCTGATTCAGTATCCTGTGAGAAAAGAACAATCCCGTCCCGTTCCTGCCAGCCGATGCCCGACCAGAACCTGCGGCCCAGCTCATTCCCCTCAATAACCATCAAGTGGCATTTCACAATACCGGCTTCCCGCAATTTGCCTAGACAACGGGAGACCAGTTCACGGCCGACTCCTGCTCCGCGGCATTCTCCGCTGACAGCTACATGATACATATACCCTCTCCGCCCGTCATGTCCGCACATTGCAGTCCCGGCAATTTTACCCGCTTCATTCTCGCAGACTAGACTCAGTCCGGGGTTGCGCTCCAGATAACGAACAATTTCTTCCCGGGAGTCAGCCTGGCTGAGGTTCATACCTGTAGTATTCCCCCATAAAAAATAAGCTTCCTCATAATCATCTGCAACCATTGCTCTGTACTTCAATATTCCTCCCCCGTTTCCATTGTTCATTGTATGTAGGGATAAGCCTTCTTGCATATGTATTCCAGCTCCTCTTGACGAAGCCCGCCAAGGTCCAGCAGCGCCTCATAAGGATCGCCTTCCAGCTTCAGCAGTCTCGCAAAAGCCGGTTCCGTCTTCATTCCGCCTGACTTCAGCAAAATAATTTCTTTGCGGAAGCTTTCTCCCAGCAAATCCAATATCTGCCCCTCTACCAGCATATGCAGCCAAGCGTTCTGCTGCCGCGCTGGCTTGGCTTGCCCGAACAATTCAATCGGCCAGCCTCCGGCATGAAAATTAATCTTGGTGCGTGTTATTCCCCCAACCAACCGGGTTACGGCGGAATACCCAGTGCACTGCCCGAAATTAATGTGAACCTCGGCGGTAAAGCGCACGGGGTCATGTACCTCGCAGATCAGATCGAGATCGCTGCCCTCCACTTGAATTCCCAGAGGTATCGTACCTGCAAGCAGCGGATCATAGTCCGCAAGAAGCTCCATAATCCGCAGTTCCTGAAGCAGATTGTATACCTCTCTTTGAAGTACCGTGCCCTGCTGCAAATAGGCAATATTGAACCAGTTCACACGATCCGCCATACGTTCCTCCCAGGTAATATATCATTTTCTTTTTTCATAGAATGCAAGAAGATTTGTCGCCCTGATCATTGCCTGTTACAAATGCCGGATTCACACTGCGGGAGCGCACGCTTTTCTGGGCGCATGCATAAAAATATACGAATGACAGCATCCAAGGAGGAAACCTGCGATATGAATCCCACTTATCCCTATTATGGGGAACAGACGGTATGCCGCAAGCAGCCCATTGCCTTTCCACCTCAGCACCAGAACCGCCAGCCGGGACTTGAAAGTCTGATGAACCCCCGTCCGATCAGTGAAAATCCTGAGAGCCTCGGCAGCCGAAAGCTCGAAGGCAAGGTGGCGCTGATTACCGGAGGAGACAGCGGCATCGGCAAGGCGGCGGCGATCGCATTTGCCAGAGAAGGGGCGGATGTAGCCATTGCCTATCTGTACGAAGCCTCGGATGCCGAAGTCACACAGCGGCGCATTGAACAATTGGGCCGCCGCTGCCTGCGGATCGAAACTGATTTGCGGCACAAGCAAAACTGCTTCCAGGCCGTAGAGCAGACGGTACGGACCTTTGGCAAGCTGGATATCCTCGTCAATAACCATGCCGTGCAGTATCCGCAGAAGAGCATTCTCGATATTTCAGAAGAACAGCTGCTCCAGACCTTTCATACCAACATTATTCCGTTCTTTTACCTGACACAGGCCGCACTGCCGCATTTAAAAAAAGGCAGTTCCATCATTAACACCGCCTCAATTACCGCTTACCAGGGCCACAAAGAGCTCATCGACTATTCAACCACCAAAGGTGCCATCGTCACCTTTACACGCTCTCTTGCCCTTTCGCTCGCCGATACCGGAATCCGTGTCAACAGTGTCGCCCCCGGGCCGGTCTGGACACCGCTCATTCCCTCCAGCTTCTCCGCTGCCGAGGTTAGCGTCTTCGGAACGGATACTCCGCTCCGGCGTGCCGCTCAGCCTTATGAATTGGCCGGAGCTTATGTCTATCTGGCCAGTTCCGATTCTTCTTATGTCACAGGCACATGTATTCATGTTAATGGAGGGGACATGGTCACAAGCTGAGCCGCCGTCGTTTAGAGACCCTGAGTCCCCCGTGGCGTTAATCCCACCCTGAAAGGAAGTTTTAGGATGAATAAAATCAAGGATTACGATCTTCCGTCCGTCCGCCTATCCGCAGGCATGTACGCACTGACGAAACTCTCTGCAGCCGGTCTGACCTTTATGCTCGTCTCCCTGCTGATGCTGTTCTTTCCGCACGAAGGCGGAGTGCCGGAAGGCTGGCCGATATCGGTACCCTATGCCATTTACGCTTATGGACTGCCGGCGACACTGCTGGCAGATCTGCTGCTGCGCATGTTCCGTTCGTCTTCTCTTGGACCGTCACTGGTCCTGTATGCGGCTGCCGGCTATGGCGCAGGTCTGTGGCTGGCCTCAGAGCAGGGCGGAGAAGCCATGACCTGCGGCATCTACGGTATAGCTGTACTCCTGGTATTCCGGCTCGCCCAGGTAGCCGGCGAGCGGCAGCCGCTGCTGCTTCCCGTATTCGCGCTATTCATCCCGCTGCTCTGCCTGCTGCTGCTCTAGCCTGCAGGCATCAGAGTGCTTCAATGATATCCCCGGCAATTAATGCCGCCGGATGATGCCGCAAGCGGGCTGCCCGTTCCCCGGCCAGTCCGTGCAGATACACGCCAAAAGCCGCAGCCTGTGCGGCATTCAGCCCTTGAGCCAGCAGTCCGGAAATGATGCCTGTCAGCACATCGCCCGCTCCGCCGGTTCCCATACCCGGATGGCCTGTGACATTTACATAGGCTTGTCCTTCAGGCGTTGCAATAACTGTATGCGCCCCTTTCAGCACAAGCACCACGCCATGCTCCCGGGCATAGTCCAATGCCAGACCGATCCGGTCGCGCTGCACTTCTGCCGTGGCAAGACCTGCCAGCCGGGCCATTTCTCCCGGATGCGGCGTCAAGATCACAGGCCCCCGGCGGGTCCAGGAGCTGTAATTGGCATCAGCCAGGATGTTCAAAGCATCGGCATCGATGACCAGGGGCATTTCCGTCCCCTCCCAAATCGTGCGGAGCCAATCCGTATCGCCCTCGAACCGGCCAAGACCAGGACCAACGGCGATAACCTCTTTTCCGGCACCCAGCCGCAGCACCTCGGCTGCCGTGTCTGCTTTCCAGGTGCCATCCTCTGCGCTGCCGGCTGCAGCCAGCATAATTTCAGGGGCGGCACCGATCACATAGGGCAGCAGCCCGCCGGGCAGTGCCCAGGTAACCAAGCCGCAACCCGCCCGTAGCGCAGCCCGGGCGGAGAGCAGGCCTGCACCGCTCAGCCCTAAGCTTCCGCCGGCCAGCAGGACATGCCCGTAAGTGCCCTTGTGGCCTTCGGGCGAGCGGCGGCGCGGCACGTCTATCTGAAGACGTGTCCGCAGCACCTCCGGCGTCAGCAGGCAAGCCTGCACGCCGTGTTCCCGGGCCAAGGCAGCCGGAATGCCGATGGAGCGGACCACCACATGCCCGGCTGCTCCCGCGCCGGGATATTGCACCAGCCCGCGTTTGAGAAACGCGAGGCAGACTGTCACTGCTGCATGAATGCACGGCTCATGCAGCTCGCCCGTGTCCGCGTTCAGCCCGCTCGGGATGTCCGCGGACACCACCGGTTTGCCGCTGCCGTTCGCGGCGGCAATCAGCTCCGCATAGGCACCGCGCGGGGCTCCCGCGCTGCCGGTGCCGAGCAGCGCATCCACGATGCCGCTGCATGCGGCAAAGTCCAGCCGGTCCACGCCGTAGACGACGGCGGGCAGGCCCATGGCTGCAGCGGCATCCCGCTGCAGGGCGGCTTCGCCGGCCAGCGACTCCGGCGCGGCCGCGTACACCAGCGTGACGGCGATACCCGCCTCACGCAGATGCCTGGCGGCGGCGAGGCCGTCGCCGCCGTTATTGCCTTTGCCGATGAGAATCAGCCAGTGCTCGGCTTCGGCAGAGTCCAGGGTCAGCGCGGCATCGCCGCTGACCCTGAATCCCGGCGGCTGAATCCCCGGGCCGCCGCTTCCACGCCCCACATTCGCTCCCTCGTCCCTGCCGTTCTCTGCACCCGGTCCCGCGTTTATATAGCCGCCGCGCCCCGCTATATCTGCATCAGCCCGGCCGCCTCCCCCTCCGGCCCGACCGCTGTTCCGGTCCTCTCCGCCTGCGCCTCCGCCGTGCCTGCTATGGCACAGCGCGATAACCTCCTCGGCGATGGCCCGGCCTGCATTCTCCATCAGCGCAACCGCCGGAATGCTTAAACCCTCAATCGTTTTGCGGTCCAATTGCCGCATCTGCTCAGCAGTTACCAGATCCATGACTCGCACCCCTTTGCGCATAGCCGGAATCCACTGTCCCGGCACTGTATCTGTCCTGTTGTTCAGTTCAAGGCAGCCTTACAACTGCTTCTGTTCTGTACCGGCTCGACTAATAAGCTACCGTAAATCTCTCCCGGCTGAAATTGCCTTCCTCCAGTTCATCAATGACAGCCACGGCGAAATCCTCCACGCTGATGCTGCTCTCGCCATTTTCATCCACGATAAGCCGGTCCAGTCCGATGCGGAACATGCCTGTCCGCCGGCCCGGCACGATGACCGCAGGCGGGCTGATATACGTATAATCAAGTGCCGAACCTCTATAGATTTCATAGGCGTTGGCATGTGCGGCAGCCAGCGGCCGCAGCTCCTCCGGGAATTCAGCCGTGTCCATCAGCCACTCTCCCGATTCCGTCTTCAGACTGCCTGCTCCGCCGACGATCATCAGCCGTTCCGCCCCGGCTATGCGCATCCCCTCCAGCAGCGAATCCGCTGCGCCAAGCAGATCATTTTCCCGCCCGGAATCCGGTCCGAACGCGCTGATGACTTCCCCGTGCCCGCCAACTACGGCAGCTACCGAGGAAGGATTCAGGATATCAACGGTGGCAATCTGCAGCCGCTCATGCTCGATTTGCAGCGAATCCGGATGGCGGACGGCTGCGGTTACTTCGTGTTTTCTTCTTAGTGCTTCCTGTACAATTGCTTTTCCCAGCGTCCCCGACGCACCTAGCACAACAACATCCATCTCTAATTTTCCTCGCTTTCTCAAGCCCTAATTCTAATTTATCCCATAGTGGCGTTCTGAAACCCTTCGGGTAGAAGAAGCATTCAAATACCCCCGCTAGGTGGGGGGCGGCCAGCCTCAATATCATAAGGTTACAATCTGCCATTCCGGCCCGCTACCGCCGCAGGAACATCCCTTGCGAATAAGGCATTACCGGAACAAAACCATACTGATCATACAGCTTCGAAGCATTTCCGTCAGCAATGAGGCTAATATACGACGGATTGGGCACCGTATCCAGGAATGCCCTGATCTCACCCATAATGACTTTTCCGAAGCCACGCCCTTGACGGGAAGGCTTGACGGCAATATCCGTCACCTGAAAGAAACAGCCTCCGTCCCCGATGACACGCCCCATCCCTACCAGCATGTCCTCTTCATAGAGGGATACTGCATAACAAGAACGCGGAAGCCCAGTCATAGCCCCTTCTACACTCATCGGACTAAGTCCTGCCTCAACCCGCAGCGCCAGATATTGCTCCACCGAGGGAGATTCATGTCTAATTTCTACTTTTTCTGCTGCATCCATACGGTCCTTCCCTTCTCGTTCCTACAAACGGTCTCAGATCTGCAATGCTGTTACCAATATATACTTAAGCATTGATTTCAAGCAAGGCCGGGTAACCTGACGGAATGGGTACATGCGGAGATTTGAAACGTTGAAGGAATTCTGACGTAACAGAACTAATAAATTGTTTAGAAAAGAAATAATACTATTCTCAGCCTGCATCCCGGGGTAACCTAGAGATAAAGCCAAATATTCACAATATCATAAAGAAAGGATTGGTGAAGCACTCATGTCTTCTCTGGGGAAATTATTGAAATGGGGGACTTTCACTTATGAAGCGTTCCTGGCCCTGCCGATTATTGGAGGGGTGTTCGTTGTAGCCAATGCATGGGTCCCGCTCGGCATCGCCTTTTTGCTGCACGCAGTGGCTGTTATAATCATGCTTAAGGAACGGGGGCCTTTTATCGGCAACGTCATTGGTATCATTACCTCGATAGTCGCTCTAATTCCGATCGTTGGCTGGATCATGCATGTGATCACGGCGATAGTCTTGCTGCTTGAAGGCCTCTCCTCTTCCCGTCGGGGACCGCGTTATTAAGGCAATACTTATTTATTGACCCTGATGGCAATAGCCTGGAATTGATGTGCTCTGTCCAGGTTCCGGCAGAGCTGAAGCATATCACTGACAAATTATCTTTTGACGAATGGTAAGCTTCGTTAAATCAAAAAAAAGAAAGACCTTCAACTGATGGAGGTCTTTCTTTATACCTTCTATCCTCGTCCCGCAGAACGGGTATCGGTGCGCCGGCTTCCGGTCTCTCCACTATATCGTGCATTTGCAGTGCTGTTCTCGAAACGTTTGCGTTCCGTACGCTCCATCTGTACTATTTGACCTTCATGCACCACGATGTGCAATGAGCCAAACTCCATGTCATCCAGAAGTCCTGCAATCCGCGTCAGCCATACCTCATCCACTTTCAGTGGCTTAGCCATTCTCCAGCCTCCCTTTCCCCGGACAGGGGATGTTCTCCGCCTCGAATCCCGTTATTACCAACTTGTTTACTAAGATTTAACTTAGCATGGAATCAAAAGAGCTGTCAATGAGCATTTTTTCGTAACAGCCAGCTTTTGATGATCATCGTTACCAAGGCGAGCAGCAGCAGCAATGAAGCCACCGCAAACGATGCCGAAAATTGATATTCATTATACAAAATCTCGACATGCAGCGGCAGCGTATTCGTTTCTCCCCGGATATGCCCGGAAACTACGGATACCGCACCGAACTCGCCCATAGCACGGGCATTACAGAGAATAATCCCGTACAGCAAACCCCATTTAATATTGGGCAGTGTCACACGCCAGAAAATCTGCCAGCCGTGCGCCCCCAGTGTAATCGCCGCTTCTTCCTCCTGTGTACCTTGATCTTCCATCAGCGGAATCAGCTCACGGGCCACAAAAGGAAAAGTCACAAACAGCGTAGCCAGAACAATGCCCGGGAGCGCAAATACGATCTTGATATCATGGTCGCTGAGCCAGGACCCGAACCAGCCATGTGCACCGAACACCAGAATAAAGATCAGCCCGCCGATAACCGGTGACACGGCGAAGGGCAGATCGATTAAGGTAATAAGGAAGCCTTTGCCGCGAAAACGGAATTTGGTCACTGCCCAGGCGGCCGCCACGCCAAAGATTGTATTCAGCGGGACGGTAATCGCGGCCACCAGCAGCGTCAGCCTAAGCGCCGAAGCGGCGTCGGGATCACTTAGCGCGGCCCAGTAGACATCCCAGCCCCTCTTCAGCGCTTCTGTCAGCACGACAATCAGCGGCAGGGCGATCAGCCAGAACAGCACCAGCCCGGCGGCGGCAATCAGCCCCCACTTCACCGCAGGAGATTCGTTCGTCGCAGGCGAGGATACGCTGGTCTTCCGCCCTGGAGCGAGCAGCGGCACAGTACCGGCCATAATTATTCCTCCTAAAAGTTTTGTTAGGATAGCAGCTTCGATTAATCTTCGTACAAAACTGGCTTCGGAAGCATATGCTTAATTTTTGTGAGCGTTACCTCACTGAATGGGCTTCGACAAAAATCGCTTCGAAAGCATACGCTTAAGTTTCACTCTTCTCCTACCGTGAGCTTTTGCGGGCCCAGCGCTGCAGCAGGTTAATCACGAACAGCATCAGGAAGGAGATCAGCAGGAGAAGAAGCGCCACCGCTGTGGCTCCGGCATAATCGAATTGCTCCAGCTTGGTCATAATGAGCAGCGGGGCAATCTCTGTTCTCATCGGCATGTTGCCGGAGATGAATACCACCGACCCGTATTCTCCGATCCCCCGGGCAAAAGCAAGTGCAAAGCCGGTGAGCAGCGCAGGGAACAGCTCCGGCAGCACAATCCGCAGAAAGGTCCGCCAGCGGCCTGCCCCCAGCGTCGCGGCGGCCTCTTCCATATCCCTGTTCAGATCCTCCAGCACGGGCTGTACGGTCCGGACAACAAACGGAATGCCGATAAACATCAGCGCAAGCGTGATGCCCAGCGGTGTGAAGGCAACCTTCAGGCCGAGCGGCTCCAGAAGGGAGCCGATCCAGCCATTCTGCGAATATAGTGCTGTCAACGAGACACCTGCTACGGCTGTCGGCAGTGCAAACGGGAGATCGATCAGAGCGTCGAATACTCTTTTTCCCGGAAACTCATAGCGTACCAGCACCCATGCCAGCAGCAGTCCCAGAAAAGCATTCGCCAAAGCTGCCGCTGCCGCAGTGCTCAGGCTGACCCGGTAAGAAGCCAGGACGCGCGGATCTGTGGCTACATCCCAGAATTTAGCCCAGCTAAGCCCGGTGGAGTTGAAGAGCAGCGCCGAAAGCGGCAGCAGGACAACGAGACTCAAATACAGTACACTGTAGCCCATCGTAAGCCCGAAGCCGGGCAGCACCTTGCGCCGCACCGCAGCCGTAGTAGTGACATTCATTTACGTATTCATCCTTTCCTGCCTTCAGCTTATGGGCTGATCAGCACCCTTCACGGGACGAACTTTCCAAAGCCTATCTTTACAGACCCTGCGGCAATATCACCAGCATCGAGATCTAAATGACCGCACTTAAAGGAAGAGTTATTAGCTGCCCGGGACATAAATCTTGTCGAAAATGCCTCCGTCATTGAAATGTTTCTCCTGCGTTTCTTTCCAGGTGCCGAATTTATCAGCCAGCGTAAACAGCTTGATGTCCGGGAATTGGTCCTTGAACTTCTCCTTCACATTTTCCAGTGTGGGGCGGTAGTAGTTCTCTGCAGCTATTTTTTGACCTTCTTCGGTGTAGAGATATTTCAGATAAGCCTCGGATACCTCACGTGTTCCTCTTTTATCGACAACCTTGTCGACTACAGCAACCGGAGGTTCAGCCAGAATGCTCTCGGAAGGATTCACAATTTCAAATTTGTCCGGCCCCAGCTCTTTGATGGACAGATAGGCTTCATTCTCCCAGGCAATCAGCACATCACCGATTCCGCGTTCCACAAAGGTTGTCGTAGAACCACGCGCCCCGGTATCCAGTACCGGCACATGCTTGAACAGCTCCTGCACAAATTCCTGTGCTTTGGCTTCGTCATTATTGTTGTGATCGAGTGCATAACCCCAAGCCGCCAGATAGTTCCAGCGTGCACCACCGGAGGTTTTCGGATTCGGTGTAATCACCTCTACACCTTCCTTAAGCAAATCCGGCCAGTCCTTTATGCCCTTCGGATTGTCTTTGCGCACGAGGAAAACAATAGTCGACGTGTAGGGCGAGCTGTTAAGCTCAAATTTATTTTGCCAGCCTTCATTGATGAGTCCTGTTTCCTGCAAAGCGTCAATGTCATATCCTAGCGCCAGCGTGACTACATCCGCTTCCAGACCGTCAATAACGGCACGGCTTTGTTTACCTGACCCGCCATGGGACTGCTTGATCGTTACTTTCTGGCCAGTTTCCTGCTCCCAATAAGCCGAAAAAGCCTTGTTGTAGCTCTCATAAAGCTCACGTGTAGGATCATAGGATACATTCAGCAGCTCTACCGGATCTTTAGACGGTGCTTTGGTCGCTTCTGCCGTTGCCGCCGCATTGTTGCTCTCCGGCGTACCGGTTGCTGCACCTGCGCTGTTGTTCGTATTGTCAGTATTACTTCCGCAAGCAGTAAGCCCTGCCGTCAACAACAGTGTAAATCCGGCGAGCAGCCCCTTCTTGATCCCTTTCTTCATCACAATCACTCCCCCATGTTTTCTCTTAAATAGATGATTGCTGAACTCTCTATGCGCTAATTTTTGCAAAAAAAGGACGGAGGAAGGCCCACGTAAGGCAGGTCAAACCGGTCCTGAAAGACACGTATCTGCGAGCCTGAAGCGGGCGTTCCTCCGTCTGTACGGTAAGAACTATTGTTCAATTATTCCTACCTATTTAGTAGGTTATAAAGACATAATACTGAAAGCTTCTTACCCTGTCAAACCTTTTTTTAGAAAAAGACGGCAATCAGACATTCTCCGGCTTAGCGGCAGCAAGTGGCGGCCGTTCCTGCAAGATCCACTTGTCATTAAAGCTCTAAAGTAATAAGATTGCTACATCTAATAGGGGAAAAAGAGAGAGTGGAAATCACCGCAAACTGTCGGGGGAGACAATCATGGGAATGGATTTGGAGTATGCTCCGGCGCCGGGGAGACCGCGGCTGCTCCGGAGGATACGCAGCAGTCTTGCAAAGCGAATTAGGGAAACTTACCGTTATGATACAGCACTATGGAGGATGGCACTTACCGGTCCTTGGATAATATGTGTTCTCATATTTACGGCGGCTATTCTGGGCATCCCCACCGGCCTGGGTGCCCCGGCGGATATTATATTGGCGGCCGGAACCGGGACCATCTTCCTCGCTCTGGCAGCCAACATACTGGCTCTGGTGCTGGCATTGACCGGACTGCCTGTCCCGCGGTTATTTACAGGCTCTATATTGAGTGCGGCGGGCGCAGTTCTGCTAATCCTCTATTATGCTGAATTGGAGATTGAAGCAGCGGCTGCCGTTGCTGTTCTTGCCGCTTTATTCGGCGGGTTCGGAGGACTCGTATTGGGCCTGCTGCGCAGCAGGCGGATCGTTTCGGGACTGCTGCTCGCAGTTGCTGTCGCCTTATCTTCGATAGCTCTGCCCATCAAGAGCCACGGCGGAGCGGTGCCCGTGTTGGCAGCGTCCACGATGATGGAAGATGATATCCCCGCAGCAAATCCGGGAGAGCCTGGTGACTATACCTATCGGAGCTTTACTTACGGCAGCGGCGAGGACTTGCACCGTTCTGAATACGGCAAGGAAGTCGGTCTTCTCTCCTCCACTGCGGATGCCTCGGCTTATATCAAAACCTGGCCCAAGCTGCGGACTATATTCTGGGGATTCGACTACAGCTCGCTCCCGTTAAATGCCCGTGTCTGGATGCCCGACGGTGAAGGCCCCTTCCCGCTTGTGCTTATGGTTCATGGCAACCATATGATGGAGGACTACTCCGACGAAGGCTACACTTACTTGGGCCAGCTGCTGGCCAGCCGGGGATTTATCGCGCTCTCCCTGGATGAGAACTTCCTGAATTATTCAGCCTGGTCCGGCATTCCCGACAACGACTTCAAGGTGCGAACCTGGATGATTCTAAAGCATCTCCAGCAGATCGGTGTCTTCAACGAGCAGGCCGGCAACCCTTTCTATCACAAGGTGGATTACACCAAGACCGCCCTGCTTGGCCATAGCCGCGGCGGGCAGGCTGTTGCCATGGCTGCCGATGCCGGACGCTGGTTCAAGAGCGATCCCGTGCTGGCTGACGCCAATAAGTTCTCGATAGCCTCAGTCATTGCCCTCGCTCCCACAGATAAGGAAATCGACGAGCAGCAGGCTAAGCTGGTTGACGTCAATTACCTGACCCTGCAAGGCGCACGGGACGGGGATGTGCATGACTTCTATGGAGACCGCCAGTATATTCGTTCTAGTTATTCCCGCGGCTCCTCCGCTTTCAAAAGCTCTCTATATATCGCCGATGCCAATCATAGCCAGTTCAATACCGACTGGGGACTCTTGGATCAGTCATTGCCGGCAGGATTGTTCCTCAGCCGAACGCATATTATGGACGGAGACGAGCAGCGGCAAATTGCCAAGGTCTATGTAGCCGCGTTCTTGGAAACAACCCTGCATGGAGAGGCAGACTATCGCGGGCTATTCCGCGATTACCGCCGCGGAGCGAGGTGGCTGCCGGATACTGCGTATTATAGCCGATTCCAGAGCGGAGAATTCATCCCGGTAGCCACTTTTGACGAAGACCGCAACAAGAACACAGCACTAGGCGGAACAGCAGCTGCCACGGGTCTTAGCTGGACGGAAGAAGTTGCCCGGGACCGTGAGCTGAAGAGCAAAGCAACACATGGCATCCTGCTGGAACGCAGTGCCAGCAACAGCGGTGAAGAAGCTGCTTACACCCTCACGCTTAAGGATAGTGTCACTAACGACATTGCCGGGTCCGGTGCAGAAGGCCTGAGCTTTTCCCTGGCTAACCGCAACGCCGATACTGATGAGGATGAGAATACCGGCACTGGTGACAATACAATGCCTTCCCTCTCGCCTGATGTAGTGGTCGAACTCACGGATAGCAATGACATTGCCGCCCGCCTGCCGCTGGATGAGGTGATGGAGATTCTGCCGCTGCCCCAAACCCAGTTCACGGTAAATCCCTGGCTGGAAAAACGGATAAGCGACGGCAAATACGGTGATCTTTCGGAAGCCGTATTCCAGACCTACGAGCTGCCGCTTGAAGCCTTCCTGGAGGAAGAGCCCGCACTTAATCCCGGCAAGCTGACTGAAATAACCTTCTATCTGCAGGAAGAAGGCGATAAAATCATGCTCGACGATATCGGATTTTATAACAAATCCGGCGAAATCAATGGATTGCAACAAATAGGGCCTCTCCCTTTTGCTGATTAACAGCGAAGGGAGGGCCCTTATCCTATTATTCCTATTACAATTCCTTCTTGCTTCTTATTTCAGGGCTTTTATGCAGACCGGTGAAGGAACTTCCAGTTCATTGCCGGTAGGAATCAGCCTGCCACTCTCACAGTCGATTCTAAACGAGACGATATTGCCGCTGTTCTGATTGGCAGCGAGCAGCATTCCGCCCATAATGGCAAAGTTGCGCGGCGTGCGGCCGCCCGAATTGACCCAGTCCGCCGGTTCAAGCAAACCTGTAGCTGCATCAATAAGGAATAGGGCGATACTGTCATGCCCGCGGTTAGAGGCATAAAGGAACCGTCCGCAAGGAGAAACATGAATGTCGGCAGCCGTATCATCACTGCCCGCTGTGTACTGCTCCGGCAGTGAACTGACACTCTGGAGTACTCTCAGGTCCCCCTGCTGTTCGTCGCTTGCAAATACCGTAATGGTGCTGTTCAGCTCATTGATCAGATATAACCATTGTTCTGTGGGGTGATAGGCCAGGTGGCGCGGTCCCGAACCGGGAGGCAGATCCACTTCACGATGTGTAATCAGCTTGCCGTCCTGCACACGGTACAGCAGAACCTGGTCGAGACCCAGATCGCAGACCAGCACCCGCCCGCCGGTACTGTCGGGAATTACCGAATGGGGATGCGGCGCTTCCTGGCGGTCTATGCGAATCCCTGAGCCTTCATGCCGGACCTGGGCCGACATCTCTTGGAGAGAACCGTCCCCGCCCACAGGGAACACGTTGACATTGCCGCCCGTGTAATTGGCGACATATATGTAATCCCCTTGCGGATGAACGGAGACATAACAAGGGGCACCGCCTTCTGTACTTCTGCCGCCTAGCGGATGCAAGGCTTTGGTTCCCGCTTCAATGGCAAAGGCATGAATTTCGCCCTCATCCTGTTCGCTCGCTGCATATAGAACAGTTCCCGCACGGTTTACAGCCAGATAGGACGGATTCTCAATCCCCTTGGTACCGTCCAGTACTCTCATTTCCCCTGTATCCTTGTTCAAAGCCCCCAGCAGAATAGCATCCTCTTCCTTGGTATTATAAGTCCCCACATAAAATAGTACTTCATTAGGCTGTTCCATAGCAGCGTCTCCTTTTAGTGTAATAGCAGCGTATCTTGCTTGACCCCGGGAGACCCGCTTTCGGAGCTATCGTTTGCAGGTGTATTCCCTTACTTCTTATATACCCTGCAAAGCACCCTGTTCACTCATATCCGCGCTTCATTTTCACTATAACATGTTTATATACCCAACACATTATGCGGGTTAAACAGCATCTTTTGGGGCATACTTGAATACTGATAATAAGCAGCTAGGCAATATTTTACACATGGTTTAAACGTTCCGCTTGCGGTTAATAGTAACCATCGAAGATAACAAACACAAAGGAGCTGAAGCATAATGAGTTTATTATGGATGTTAATTGTAGGCGGGGTAATTGGTTGGTTGGCAGGTCTGATCATGGGCAGAGATATTCCTGGAGGCATTATCGGCAACATTATTGCCGGTGTTCTGGGTTCATGGCTCGGTGGCATGCTGCTTGGAAGCTGGGGACCAAAAATCAGTGATTTCTATGTCTTCCCTTCATTGATTGGTGCCATTGTCCTGATCTTTATCGTCAGCCTGATCCTCCGTTCGGTCGGTGGACGCAGCCGTTCTTAAGCTTGCCGACGAGCCAAGCTGACCAGATGAGTTGAACATTTGAACACAACCCGCCAGGGTCACCCTGGCGGGTTTATTGTGTCCCGACGAGCAGATATCCTCAGCATACCCGCCTGAATTTTTAGTTTCAGCTGCGATTCTGAACATCACAGAATTTCTGCTATAATGGAGAAATAGTGACACAAATCACAGAGAGGAAAGTGAATCATGGGCAATATTAACCCCTCGCTTCTGCATGTGGGCTCCACACTGGGGGCCGTGTTTATGGCGCTGATGGTTATTTTTATCCGCCTGAAGGCAAGCGCGAGACCGGTGACCCTCCGTAAAATATGGATACCGCCGCTCGGCATGTCCACAGGTTTTGCCATGTTCGTTGTACCAGAGGTCCGGTTTCCCTGGTGGTGGGCCGTTGTGGCTTTCCTGATCGGCTGGTTCATTTTCGCCTATCCGCTAATTCGCAGCACGGTATTTGAAGAACGGGACGGGCAGATCTATGCCCAGCGTTCCAAGAGTTTCGCCTTCATTCTGCTCGGATTGCTGCTGATCCGCACAGTGCTTCATGAGTTTATCAACCGATATGTATCCATACCGCAGTCAGGCGGATTATTTTTTATTCTGGCCTTTGGCATGATCCTCCACTGGAGGGTGTACATGTATAAGCGCTATACCCGAATGGCTCTGCCGAAGGCACCTATTCCCCAGCCCCGCGGATAAGAATGAAGCCTAAAATGAGTAAAAAGAGCATTTCATTGACCCTTAGGGCCGCACGAATGCTCTTTTTTTTATTCCTGGAAGTCCACCTTCACGCTACAAGCATAGAATATTCTATAACTCCGCCCAGTCATTCCTAACCTTTCATGTCATTTGTGGCAGAAAATGTTCGGTAAACACCCTCTTTTTTCACCTTCATGTCAGGTAACTTGCAATCAGATCAGTTAGAATATAAGCATACTTCACCAAGGATAGGAAACTCATACTTTTTAGAGAGCGAGGACAGGCAATTGAAAACAAAATCGAGAAAAGTGGCGATCGTCGGCTCCGGTAATGTGGGCTCCAGCTGTGCCTATTCCATGGTCAACCAGGCGATTTGCGATGAGATCATGATGGTCGACCGCACCTATGACTGGGCCATGGCACAAGCGCTTGACCTCTCGCATTGTATGGATTTCGCAGGGACACGCACCAAAGTATATGCCGGCACCGCCAGCGATTGCAGCGGAATGGATGTCGTTATCCTGACTGCCGGAGCCAATCCCAAACCGGGCCAGACCAGACTTGATGTCCTGGATGATGCTGCGGTTATAACCAAGGCTATTATTACAGAAATTATGGCTGGCGGATTCGACGGTATCTTTGTTGTTGCCGCCAATCCGGTTGATATTGTCACCTATATGGTATGGAAAATCTCCGGACTGCCGCGCCACCGCATTATCGGCACCGGCACCTCCATTGATTCATCGCGGCTGAAGACGCTGCTGTCAGAAGTATTCTCCATTGATCCCCGCAGTGTGAACGGCTATGCACTCGGCGAACATGGAGAATCCCAGTTTGTTGCCTGGTCGCATGTAACGATCGGCGGCAAACCGCTTCTGCAGATTATGGAGCAGCACCGCGAGCGGTTCAGGGATCTGGATCTGGAGGACCTCGCCCGCAAAACGAAGGATGCCGGCTGGGAGATCTTTACACGCAAAGGCTCCACGCATTTTGGCATCGGCAGTGCTCTGGCTTATATCACGCGCTCCATCCTGAATGATGAACACAAAATCATTGCCGTCTCGGCGATTCTGGACGGAGAATACGGGCAAAAGAATGTATGCGCCGGAGCTCCTGCCATTATCGGCGGGGGCGGCATTCAGGAACTGCTGGAGCTCAATCTCAGTGATCAGGAGTATGCGAAGTTTGATGCTTCATGTGGCATCATCCGATCCGGCATCGAAAGCCTGCACCTGGAAGAGCAGGTTTAATTCTCAAGTGGAAACGGCTTCTCGGTCCTCAAAAGGACGGTATCCGTTTCAGCGGGAAATAGAAGGATAATTTATAGCGTGAAGCATATAAATTCTTATCTTTTCAAACGAAACAGCCCCCGGCTGCCACGCTGCAACTCGCGAAGCCGGGGGCTGTTCTTATTTTATCTGCTGATTAACGGAATTTCTCGATCTCTTCTTTCAGCTCGGACATCATCAGATTCAGTGATTCCGCAGAATTGACTACCTGCTTCATTAGCTCCTTCTGATCTGTCGAGGCCTCAGCGACCGCCTGGGCGTTGTCCGCGGAAGTCTTGGCGATAATCAGCATATCTGAAATGGATGCCGTAATTTCTTCCGTGCCTGCAGACATCTCTTCATTAATAGCAGATACGTCCTGGATCTGCACCGAGACCTCACGGATGGAGGAGCGGATATGGTCAAAGGCGGACCCAACTTTCGTCATCTTGTCCATACCATCACCGATTTCGGAAATACTTTTTTCCATGGATACTGCGGCATTCGTTGTCGAATCCTGAATTTGTCTGATTAATTCAACAATATGCACAATCGCTATATTGGTACGCTCGGCCAGCTTCTTCACTTCATTCGCTACCACTCCGAAGCCCCGTCCATGCTCGCCCGCTCTGGCTGCCTCGATGGAAGCATTCAAGGACAGCAGTCCTGTCTGGTTGGATATCTCTGAAATCACATCGACGATTTGCCCGATTTGTTCCGATTGCTGTGTCAGTGTGCCGATGAGTTCAGCAGTCTGGCCTGCCGTAGAACTGATTACCTTCATCTGTTCAAATGTCGCCTTGATCTCATGATAGCCGTTCTCGACCTCCACACTTACGGACTCCGCCTGATCGGATACACTCACGGAGGATTCAGCAATTCTTTGCAAGCCTACCGCCATCTCTTCCGTAGCCCGTGCGGACTGCTCTGAACTTCTGAACTGCTCCTCCATTCCCTGCGCCACTTCCTGAATCACCTCTGCAATCTCTGCCGAAGTGTTGGAGGACTGAGTGGCGTAATCCAGCAGACCTTCCGCAGATACCGCTACCTCCACTACGGTTGTATCGATCTTGCTGACAATTCCGGACAGGGATTCAATCATATGATTAATACTCCGGCTCATCTGGCCGATTTCATCCTCTGAACCAACAGCCACACGCTCATTCAGCCGTCCGTCTGCCACCCTTTTCATCACTTCTGAAATAGCGACAATCGGCTTAACAATCTTCCGGGTAAGATAGAGGGATAATACCACGACAAGCAAAATAACGATGACTATAAAAATTGTCGTCAAGGTCTGGGCCGAATTCACTTTAGCGTAAACTTCGCTTTTGGGAACATTAATCAGCAGCTTCCAATCGGTGCCAGGGATAGTTTTGAAATATGTAATAAGAACTTTACCCTCTTCGCCCTTATAGGTTACCGAACCGTTAGGCTTACTCAATATACTTTTAACCGCTTTTTGCGTCCCGGGTTTCTCTGCATAATCCGCAATATTTTTCCCGATCTTTCCCGGATCAGAGGAGGCATAATAGTTCCCTTCCCCTGAAACTATAAATCCGTACCCGGTGTCTCCCACCTTGATATTTTTGGCCATTTCCATCATTATCTCCGGTGTAACCGAAAAGGCAATACCGCCGTTAAACTGGTTATTCTTATCCATAATTGGGACCATAATCGTAATGATATGTTTATTCAGCTGTTCCAGAAAAGTCATATCAGCTATTGACGGTTTATGTGTCTCCTTAGCCTCCAAGAAATACGGGGAGGTACCCGAATCCGCCGTCATCCCCATCATATTGCTGAGTTTACCTTCTTTACTGATAACGCTATAGCCTTCAGACTGAATGTCACTCTCTTCGAGCACCTTGATTACCGGGAAAATGCTCTCCGGCACTGCCGTATCAAATTCGGGATGCGTAGCGATCAGTTCCTGCACCGCAGAGGTTTTGGACTCCAGCCATTCCCCGAGCTTGGAACTATTCATGTCCAGAGTAGTTTCCGCCAACTCTTGACTATCCGACTTGGTTACACCGCCGAAATACTGCATAAAAAAGATGGTAGCTCCCAGCAAAGGCACGATGGAAATGGCAAGAATCACAAGCGACCATTTCGTCTGCACAGATGCTGGCTTTCTTTTCTTTGCTTTCATTTTCATTTTTTCCCGCTTCATTTCTGTCTCTTCCACCTTAAGTCCTCCTAGCAGTACTAGATACAATTTTCCAATTGCTGTAAATGTATACTAATATATCGGCAAAAACAGACATAAATCATTATATTCAATACAAAAAATAAGCCCTTAGTCCCACAATATGGAATCTAAAGAGCTTACTTTTTCATACTATTTTCATGTTTTTTCACATAATTTTCAAGCTATACAAGTTGAACTTAAATTTACCGAGCCGGCATAAAACGCAACTGCGGTGAATGTTTGGACTTCCGGCCGCTGTTGTCTACAGATTTCTTGAATTTATTCCGCTGCTTTTGCCTCTAGGTAGTTCTTTAGTTCAACTGATATAGCTTCAGGACTCCTATGACATTCATTCCGATTTAGGTGCCTGCAGCGCCCTGATGCTGTTCAGCACAGCAAGTACGGTTACACCCACATCCGAGAATACTGCCTCCCACATTGTAGCAATCCCGAATGCACCCAACAGCAGAAAGACCGCCTTGACCGCCAGGGCAAAAATTATATTCTGCCATACAATGCTCCGCGTCCGCTTGGCTATTCCGATGGCTGCCGCAATCTTCGACGGTTCGTCGGTCATAATGACAATATCCGCCGCTTCAATCGCTGCATCCGAGCCAAGTCCGCCCATTGCAATGCCCACGTCTGCCCTCGCCAGCACAGGGGTATCGTTGATTCCGTCGCCGACAAAAATAATTTTCTCCCGCTGTGACTTTTCCTTCTCTAATCTTTCGACAGCTTCTACTTTATGCTGCGGCAGAAGCTCGGCATAAATTTCATCAATTCCCAGCTGGCGCCCGACAGCCTCCGCTACCGACGAAGCGTCACCTGTCAGCATGACCGTCTTGCGGATGCCCAGCGCCTTCAGTTTGCTAATCGCCTGAAGGGAGTCGTCCTTCACTTCATCAGATATAACCAGATATCCTGCATATTGTTTATCAACAGCGATATGAACGATTGTTCCGCTCACCTCAGGAGTCCGGCTGGAGATCCCCTCGCGCTCCATGAGCCGGGCATTTCCGGCGAGTACTGCCCTGCCTTCTACAGTAACGGCTATCCCATGACCGGAAATTTCATTGTAATCAGCAATAGCTTCACCCGGAATATCTGCGCCGTAAGCCGACCGGATGGATTCCGCAATAGGATGGGGCGAATGACTCTCCGCATAAGCGGCAAGCCGCAGCAGCTCGCTCTCGGCAATACCTTCCGTTGGAAAGATGCCAGTAACTTTGAACTGCCCTTTTGTCAGCGTTCCCGTCTTATCGAACACAACAATCTTCACATCATTCAGTGCCTCAAGATAATTGCTGCCTTTAACCAGAATGCCATTCCGGGAAGCCGCTCCAATGCCGCCGAAGAAGCCAAGCGGAATGGAGACAACCAGCGCGCAGGGGCAGGAAATGACGAGGAAGACAAGCGCCCGGTAGATCCAATCCGAGAAGGTGGCCCCACTGATAAACAGTGGCGGCAGTACTGCCAGCAGCAGAGCTGTAATGACTACAACCGGAGTGTAGGCCCGGGCAAATTTCGTAATGAAATTCTCTGTTTTCGCCTTGTTGCTGGAAGCATTCTGCACCAGTTCAAGAATTTTGGATACCGCTGATTCTCCGAAGGTTTGAGTGACCTGAACGGTAATCACACCGTTGCGGTTGATAAAGCCGCTTAGCACCTGAGCGCCCGGCTCAGCCGAGCGTGGCACCGATTCTCCGGTAAGTGCGGACGTATCCATCATTGCACTGCCCTCGAGGATTGTTCCGTCAAGCGGCACCTTCTCACCCGGCTTGATAACAATGATGTCTCCAACGGCTACTTCCTCCGGCGATACTTTTCTCAGCTGCTCCCCTTCCTTAAGAAAGGCAAATTCCGGACGGATATCCATCAGCGCTGTAATGGAGCGGCGGGAACGGTTAACTGCCAGGCCCTGGAAGAGTTCGCCGACCTGATAAAAGAGCATGACAGCAACGCCTTCCGGGTACTCGCCGATGGCGAAAGCTCCGATCGTCGCCAGTGCCATCAGGAAATTCTCATCGAACACTTGGCCGCGGACAATATTCCTTGCGGCTGACCAGACGACCTCGCCGCCGACAATAAAATAAGCAGCCAGGAAAATCAGCAGCTCCGTGAATCCGCTGACCGGCAGGAACATTCCGGCTGCCGCTAGAATTCCGCCGGCGCCCAGCCGCAGCAGGATTTTGCGCGTATCCCCTTCCCCATGCTCATGGCTATGGGAGTGGCCATGAGCTTCATCATGTGCATGATCATGATTTTGGGCTTCATCACTGCCATGAGTGTGACTATGTCCGTGGCCCTCCCCCTGCCTTCCACCGGCAGTTTGAACCTCCTTCAGCTTCACATGCGGCTCAAGAGTAGTTACTGTCCGCTTTGCCTCTTCGGATACCGTGTCCGCATAAGCTGCGGCAGTCTCCAGTGTCATCATCTTCATGGTGAAATTTACGGAGCAGGATGACACTCCTTCAATCTTTTTCACCTTGTTCTCAATTTTCATGGCGCAATTTGCGCAATCCAGACCTTCGAGCACCCACTGACGTCTTACGTTTCCCTCCACCGCATTCAAATCACTCATCTCCCTTGGAAAAATCTATATATGAGTATCTGTTCATATGTTTACTTACACATATTATATTCTCCCTAAACTTGCAGTGTCAATGCAGATTCCGTATACTTCACCACTTTTTTTAAAAGGATAAGAAGATCACAATTGTTTCCAAAAGGGACTTGTAATTCAGCTCAGTTGCGAATACTATTAACATATGAGCAATCATTCATATGTCATTTTAGGAAGGGGTACCTGTATGACAAATCATCAACACAACGATAGCCACCATAAGCATGAACATCAGGAGCAGGAGCACGGACACCATCATTCGGAACATAATCATTCCGGCCATTCTCATTCTCATTCCCACTCTCACGCCCCCGATAACCTCAAAGGCCTATTAATCGCTCTGATCATTACCGGAAGCATCATGCTGCTGGAGTTCTTCGGCGGCCTGGTTACGGGCAGCTTAGCCCTCCTGTCAGACTCCGGCCATATGCTGGGCGATACGGTTTCGCTGGCCTTAAGTCTTGTCGCCATGATCTTTGCTGTAAAGCCCCCTTCTCTGAAAAATTCTTACGGCTACTACAGATTTGAGATTATGGCAGCCTTATTCAACGGAGTTACGCTGTTTATCATTGCCGGATTTATTATATGGGAAGCGTACCAGCGGTTCTTCTCACCCCCGGAGGTAGCAAGCGGTACAATGATGATCATTGCGGCAGTCGGACTGCTGGCTAACCTGGTCAGTGCATGGTCTTTAATGCGAAAAAGCAATGTGCAAGAGAACATCAATGTCCGCAGTGCCTATCTTCATATCGTTAGTGATGCATTAGGCTCGGTCGGAGCTCTGCTTGCCGGGTTAATCATGAAATTGTTCTCCTGGTATATTGCAGATCCAATCATCAGCGTGCTTGTAGCACTGCTCATCCTGAGAGGAGCCTGGGGCGTAATTAAACA
This sequence comes from Paenibacillus sp. FSL L8-0340, assembly GCF_038593145.1. Lineage (NCBI taxonomy): Bacteria > Bacillati > Bacillota > Bacilli > Caryophanales > Paenibacillaceae > Paenibacillus > Paenibacillus sp. FSL L8-0340. Next base: position 458,754 of record NZ_CP151967.1, on the reverse strand, counting down.
GGCATTCCATATTTTAATGGAAGGAACTCCGCTTAACGTGAATACCCGTGATGTACAAGAAGCGCTGCTGCGCATTGACGGAGTCATCGAGGTTCATGACCTGCATATCTGGACCATTACCTCAGGGCTGGATGCGCTTAGCGGCCATCTGCTGATTCAGGACCCTAAGGATCATCAGCGTGTTCTCCAGGAGGCCACCAGTCTCGTGGAAGAAACTTTCGGCATTCATCATTCGACACTGCAAATTGAGGACTCCTCCATGAAGCACAGAAGCTTGAAGGTATAACGTGCGCTAGGACGGTGAAATCTCCTGACGCAAACAAAAGAAACCGTCCTTGCGCTAAAGCTAGCGCAGGACGGTTTTGTGTTTACAGCTGAGTTCTCATGAAAATCTATTCATGTCTGATATGCTCATGCGTCTGCAGAAAAATCTGTTCCACATGTGCATCGTTTAGTGAATAATAGACCGTCTTGCCTTCCTTGCGGCGCTTTACGATCCGCAGATTGCGCAAATAGCGGAGCTGATGGGATACGGCCGATTGCCCCATGTCGAGGATAACCGACAAATCGTGCACACACAGCTCTCTCTGCGACAAAGCGTAAATGAGCCGTACCCGGGTCGGGTCGCCCAGTGCTTTGAACATTTCCGCCATTTTATCCGTTGTTCCGCGGTCCGGCAGAATCAGCGCCATAGATTCCGGTTCCAGCTCCGAACCATTGCATGTGTTGTCGCATTCTTCAAGTGCCTCAGGCTCCATGCTCTCGCCCTCCTCTAATATGCTTATCCGGTGTTACTGGTTGTTAATAGTATCTTCTACGATTAATTATAGAAAAAACTTCACCGGATGTCCATGAGAAGGATTCAGCACTGCATGCAGCATAGAGATATTATACCGCTTTGCGCAAGAAGTGGAGCAGGCCTCCCGCCAAAAAGAGAACCAGGCTTCCTGTAACTACCAGCATCAAACTCTCCATCGGCAAATTAAAAGCTCCGAACTTATCTTCACCGTAAGGAGACATGGCCAGCAGCGGCTGCACCCAGGGATAATATGGGCCGTAGGTGGCTGAATTGGAGATGAGCATATTCGGTAAAGTCAGGCTTACATTCAGTGCCAGCGGTGCGCCGAAGCTGCTCCAGCCCTGGGATACTGCCAATTGCAGCGCGGCCAGCGGCAGGCAGGCGAACCAGCCGCCGAAGAGGCTGGTGAGAAGCAGCTGCCAAGGCACAGCACCTTCCGCACCGCGATATATCCCCATGCTTACCACCATAACTATAAACAGCAGCTGCACGGCGGCCAGCATTCCCATTATCAGTGTGAATTTAGCCAGGTACACAGAACTTCGTGTTACAGGCAGGGACAACAACTGCTTCCAGCCACCGTCGGTATGCTCGGAACGGCAGATTAAAGCCGCAAATATGCCGGCGAGCACGGGAAGGAACAACATTGAATGCATTAGCGACATTACACTCAGCAGCACCTGCCAGGTGATCTGCCCATCATCCTGCATATCGGCTAGCCCTCCGATAGGCAGCGCGACAGCCGGACTGAGCAAAATAAGCAGCCAGATATGAGATTTGGACATTTTCAGCTTCTCAGCCGATAGAACTCTCCAAAAGGTTCTCATCCTAGTCCACATCCTTTCGCGCAAAATGTATGGATCCCGGCAGCAGAATCAGCAAGCCAAGCAGCAAGCCTGCTCCGCTGAACAGCCAGGGCCGGGGAGCGCTCCAGGCTAGGGCCGGCCAGCTCAGGGGAACCCATTCCGACAGAAACAAGGAGAAGATGCTTAGCAGCGACAAGGTAATTCCCACCGACACCGGAAACGTCTGATTGCGGCTGGACAGGGAGAACCACAGCTGCAGTGAGATCACCGGGAGTGCTGCAGCATAAGAAGCAAAGCCGATTTGCAGCACCTTCGCATAAGGGATTGGCTGCGACTGGAACCCGAGGATCACTCCCAAGCCCACCGTACCCGCCGCCAGCAGCAGACAGGAGATAGTAAGCAGCAGCAGGCAGAGCAGCAGCTTGGCCATAAAGACAGAGGTCCGGGAAATCGGCAACGCCAGGAGCTGCTTCCACGAGCTCATTTGGTGCTCCACGTTGGCCATCATCGAACAGATCAGCGTGCCCCCCAGATAAAGAGCCACCGGAACGAAGTCAGCCACATTGCTGAGCAGCCCGCCCCATAAATCGGCATGATATTGCTGGGTCAGATAATCGTAACGTAGCCCAAAGTTCAGCCCCTGCATGGCAAGCAGGCCGATGGGGCCAAGGAAGACCAGAAACCACAGCCCTTTGCCGCGGATTTTGAGCCAGTCAGCCGACAGCGCCCGCCACATCATGATGCGCCTCCCTCAACAACCTGCAGGAAGAATTCCTCCAGTGATTGTCTGCGTTCTTCCACCCTGTAGATTGCATGTCCATCCTCGACCAGTTCTTTAATCAGGAGCGCCACTCTGGCATCGCTCATCCGCGGCAGCACGAGCCGCCCTTCCTGCATTTCACCGCCGCAGCCTCTTCGCAAGGCGAGCGCCAGTGCTGCTTCCGGCTCGGATACGGCAAGCCGGAGGTCTCCTGCCGCCTGCTGCTGCAGATGGACAATGGAGTCCTGATAAACCATCTTGCCCTGGCGGATAATGCCGACCGTATCCGCCATCTGTTCAATTTCGCTCAGCAGGTGACTGGACACAAGCACGGTAATTCCCTGCTCTTCCGGAAGCCGCTTGATCAGCGAGCGGATCTCCTGTATACCTGACGGATCAAGTCCGTTGGTCGGCTCATCAAGGATCAGCAGCTCCGGACTCCCGAGCAGTGCGGCAGCAATACCCAGCCGCTGCTTCATGCCCAGCGAGAAGCCCTTCACAGGCCGCTTTTCTTCTCCTGTCAGCGAGACAATATCCAGCACCTCGGCGATCCGCTGCTTAGGCACATTAAGAATCCGGCGGATCGCCTCCAGATTGTCCAGTGCACTCAAATGCCCGTAATATGACGGGGACTCCACAAGCGACCCCACTTTGCGCAGAATCTGCAGCTTGTTTTTACGGAGCTCCTGGCCGAATACCTTGATTTGCCCCGATGTCGGCTTGATCAGCCCCAGCAGCATGCGGATAGTCGTTGTTTTGCCTGCGCCGTTGGGTCCAAGAAAGCCGTAAATTTCACCTTTACCAATATTCAGGTTCAAACGCTCCACCGCAGCCCGGCCGCGGTATTCCTTCAGTAAATCCTTTGTTTCAATCACAGTTTCTTTCATTCTCGTTCACCTCGGTAACTAGCATAACGTCCCAAGGTTAAAAGAGCGGCGGCAGCAAGTTTAAATTTCGTTTAAATTTTATCCCGGCGCTGAGAAATGACAATAGAGGTACCCTGCTCACTGCTGTCGACCGTCCATTCCAGCTCCATCCGCTTAAGCAGCAGCTCTACAATAGACAAACCAAGTCCTGCCCCTTTGGAGTCAGAGTTGCTCATCATTCCCTTGCCATGGTCCGAGACGATAATCACAGGGCGGCTGTCCCGGACTTCCAGCGCAATGCCTACATATAGTCCGCAGCGGGCATGGCGCAGGATATTCTGAAACAGGTTGTCCAGAATCCGGCGGAACCAGCTCTCGTCTATAGTCCAGTATAGAGGTTCACCCTCCAGGTCAATATCAACCTGGAACCCTTCCTTCTCCCAAAGCGGATACCAGGCGGCGGCACTTTCGCGCAGCAGCCGCAGCACGTCCCTGCGCTCCAGCTTCAGCGTTATCTTTCCGCTGCTGAGCAGATTATAAGAGAGCAGATTCTCGATCAGCACGCTGAGCCCGGCAATCCGTTCATCCATCAGCTCCAGCGATTCCTGCCCGCGCGGCGATAGGCTTTCCTTGCCCAGCACATGGAGATGAGTACGGATTACGGTGAGGGGAGTCCGCAAATCATGCGACAGATCGGAAACCAGGCGCTTGCGCAGCCCCTCCTCTTCCGCCTCTCTAGACCGGCTGGCATTAAGCTCAGTCACCATCGTATTAAAGGCCTCCTCCAGACGGCCAATCTCATCCGATCTGCCACCAGAAGTAACGGGCTTCGGAATTCCGGCCCCGCCCGTGAAACTCATCGCCGTCTGCAGGCGCAGCAGCCGGGTCCGGATCCCTATGAAGAACAGCAGCGACACCACAATGAAGCCGGCAAAAAACAAAACCAGAACGATTAAATACCACGAGCTTAGCCCATCAATACTTTCTTCATCCCTCAATGCATCCGGAATTTGCATCACCATAAAACCTTCTCCGGCTTCCGCACGGTCTCCTACAAAGGCGACAATGGCGAGCGGATTAAGCTCTGTGCTCTTTTTCATAAAGGCAACCGCCTCTGCAGCACTCCACTGCGCGGGCAAAGCATCACCCTTTACCTGCTTCTGCAGCTCGGGATCTTCCGGCATAAGGCTTAGCCTGGTTTTCCCGTGGCTGTCTACCCAGAACATCCCGGCCAAAGGATACTCACTGCTGAGCTGCCGCATCCGCTCATTGATCGCCTCCGGCGGTTTGCCCAGCAGATCCAGCGCTTCCTGATGCCACATGGTCTCAAGCTTAGTGATTCTGGAGTAAGGGGCATACTCATCAGGCGGACCTTCCCGGGTCCATGCGCTGAATAGGCCGTATCCGACAAAGGTTGCCGTCATCATGACAGGCAGGAACAGCAGGGCTGCAATAATGATCAGCAGGTAGCGGGAGAGCAGCGAACTGCGCAGTTTATACAAGCGCCTAATGGCCCTCATGCTCTCACCCGGTAGCCGATTCCCCGGACCGTCTCTATAATCTCGGGTGCAGCCGGGTCAAGCTCCAGCTTCTCGCGCAAATAACGGATATGTACCATCAGTGTCTTGTCCCCCTCTATGTAAGCCTCACCCCAGACGGCTTCATAGATCTGTTCCTTGGTCAGAATCTGCCCAAGATGGCGGAGCAGGTAGGAGAATATCTGAAACTGCTTGCCGGTTAACAGGATTTCTTTGCCGCTTGCCGCTTCTTGAATAAGGTGTTCCCCTTCATGGACGATCAGATGCTTAATCCTTAACGGTGCAGGTGCCGCAGCACCGCTCCTTCTCAGCAGGACTTCAATCCGTGCGGCCAGCTCATCCGGGTGAAACGGCTTGGTTAAATAATCATCGGCAAATTCCAGCCCCTGGAGCTTATCGTCGATGGAGGTGCGGGCGGAGAGCATCAGAATTGGCAGCCCCGGATACGTCCGCTTCAGCCGCTGCCCAACGGTGAAGCCGTCAAGACCGGGCAGCATGACATCGAGAATGGCTAACTGACAGCCGGCAGCCGCCTCCACTGCCCCTTCACCGCTCTCCAGCCAGCGGACGGCATACTGGCGTTCCCGAAGATCGGCGGAAACCGCACTGCCAATCTCCCTGTCATCTTCAACATATAACAATGTAACGCTCATTTAGCTTTCAATTCCTTTCTCGGTGGAAATGGCAGGACATCATAAAAACCCGAAGGCGGCGGATTACCGTCTGCGCTTCGGGGAGGGTATAGGTTGTATTGATTAGGACCAAAGGAACCGGACCGGTAACATTATCGAGTACGTCTAAATTTCAAATTTTCAGCCCTCTAATTGTAACATGATTTACCATAAGCCAGCTATCCTCCGGACGGCAAAAAGCCATCTATAAACCGTAGGGTTTACGATGGCCAGCTGTTTCATATCTTAGGTTTATTTGCCGTTAACTGCGGCCGCAGGCTGCCAAACGCCATGCTCTTCGTTTTTGCCGACATACTCTATCCGTGCCGGTGTAAGCTCCAGAATGACATAGTCAGGATCATCCGGTCCTTTGAACCATTTCTCCAGTGATTGGTCCCATACTTTGGCCCGTAAGCCTTCATCCCTGGTAACGGCGACTGTTGCTTCGATCTCCAGCACATCCTTGCCGCCGCCCTTTTCATATCCAAGCAGCAAAAAAGCATGCGGATTATCCTTCAGCTCTTCTACCTTATGCGTCTTCCGGTTGGTAGCGAGGTAAATGTTTAACCCCTCATGAAATACTGCCATATAACGCACCTTAGGTTTGTTGCCGGCTTCTATCGTGCCGAAGGAACCGAACTTATTGTCATCCAGCGCTTTGATGATATTTTGCTCCAGCTCATTGTTATCCATTGACGAAACAGCTCCTTTCCAATATGTGTGCTTATTATAGTGTACCCGTCCGGTTCAGAATGAATCCGGGGCAAAATCATGAACTCACTTATGCTTTTCTCCCGCCCTGGGGCTGGGTGTATGTCATCGCCGTGGCTGCAGACGCTGGCCATTATTGCAGGAATCCTATTTTCACTCAGCTTGGCAGCCTGGAAATTAGGGTAATATAGAAGATGTCAAAATCCTGTGCATAAGGGTGGAATCGTTAATGACTGAGCATTTCTCCGAACACACCGAACCTACACTACATACCGTTCTGCTGCAGTTTATTTTCCCCTTCTCCATCAAGGACGGTGAGGACAAGAGCCTGGCCCGCCAGCTTGGGCTTGACGGCTTCACCCGATTTTTTCTCAACAACAAAGAGCTGGAGGATGCTTATTACGGCGAAGGCTACTGCGTATCCCATGAGAAAATGGAGCGGAGCTATCTGCCGTTCGCAGCCCATGTCTTATTCCCGCGGGACAAGGATAAAGAAGATTCCTTCCGCCGGTTTTCCCGGGTAAACAATCTGGCCTGCAGGCTGGAAATGACACAGCAATCCGTAAACTTCCGGGTACTCTCGACGGATGTATTCATTTGTCCGTTTCAGCTTGGATTTCTGACCGTAAGAGTCCGCATCGAGGAAGAGAACCTGCCCTTCAGCACAGCGCTGGAATTCGCCGACCGTTTCCGCACACTCGAGGATGTCTCCTACCAGGACAAACATACCTATATCCATTACCAGGACAAAACCTTCGATCAGGTGGAGGATTTTGTGTTCAGGAATCTGGCCGATGGCCTGCAGCCGTTTATGGACCAATCGGAAATTGACGGGGCCTATTTTGAGACACTTCCCTTCTTCGTAGACGAACGAATGCTGGTCCAAGCCTTTTATGGCTTCAACCGGCAGGAGGATGCAGACGAGATCAGCGTGGAGCTGCGTTACCGCGCCTCCCAGCTGGATGGGCTGAATCTGTACGGAAAACCCTATATCAGCGCCAGCGATCCCGAGTATATCGAAGAGTACTGCCAGGCACATTCGTACAACCGCTGGGGGCCGGATACCTACTATATGACCAACGAGCAGACTTTCTGCTGCCTGAGCCGGGCCGAACCGGAGGTAGCCACTCCACTGGTCAATCAGATGTACGGGCAGTATTACTACGGGCTGCTCCTTAGTATTTTCCACAAAATCGTCCTGTTGAAGCTTTCCAATCTCCACTCCCGGCTGCGTATCAACCACGATTATGATCAAATTGAGAATCTGATCTTCCTGATTAACAAGTTTTCGGCCAAGTTTTATTTTCTGGAGCTGATTTCACAGTCGCAGGGCCGGGAGATCTTCATCCAGCTGCGCAAAGTATACGGCAATGATGCCCTCTTTGATGAAGTCAAAATGACCCTGAACGACCTGTTCCAGTACCAGGAGAAATTCCAGGCTAAACGCCGGGATACGCTGCTGATGATTCTGACTGTCTTTACAGTGGTGAGCGGCATCTACGGGATGAACCAGGTTATTGAAGACTTGAAGGGACGCATTGAATGGAGCAAAATGCTGGAATACTCTCCTTTTGAATATTTGGCACTGCTGCTCACCTTCACCGGGATCCTCGTCAGCATCCTCCTGACGCTGAAAGAGCTGTGGAACGGAATCCGCAGCCGCCGCAGAAAAAGATTTTATACCAAGGATTGATAAGCTTCCGGAAACTATCATGAGCGCCGGGGCGGAACCGGGGAAGCTGCTGCTGCCGGAGCTGCACGGAACGAAATTTCCGCCGAACAGGAAGTTCTTTCCCGCGAGACGGCCAGTGAATTGATCGGCTGCGTGCAGCAGATGGGCGAACCGGACCGCAGCCTGTTTCTGCGCAGATATTTCCTCTATGAGAGCCTTGATCAGCTTGCGCAAACCTTCAGTCTCAGTAAAAAGGCAGTCGAAAGCCGCTTATACCGTTGCCGGACGCTGCTCAAGCAGGCGCTAGGCCTGTCTGAGAGTCAGGGAAAGGAGGCGCAACATGGCCAAAGACATGAAAATTGAGGAACAGCGCCTGTTCGGAATGATTGATTCTATGAACTTCAGTGATGCGGAACTTGCCTTAGGTGTACTGCCGGAGATTAACCAAGGTCCGCACCTGGCAGACGAAGAGGAGACAGCTTCGCTCGCCCGCATCAAAGCACGTACACTTGCCCGTCTGGAGCCTGAAGCCGCTGTCCACACCGTCCGTTCCTTCGCCCGGAGATCCCGGAGGCGGAATATCTTCGCGGCCGCAGCAGCGGTAATACTCATTGCTGCCGGTATGCTCGCCTTCTCTCCTGAGGTACAGGCCGGGTTAAGAAAGGCGCTGAGTTTCCTTCCTGGCTTCGGCACCGTCGTGGAGAACAGCCCCGGTGACCGGATCTATGTGCTGGGCAAATCCTATGATATTGCTCTGGGGGACGGAAGTCTGACCGTAGATGCCGTTCTCCTGCAAGAGCTTGGCGGGAGTATTACGCTTCGCGGCCGGAAAGTCCCTGAAGTCAGCGAATTTGAGGGTAAATATCGGCGGCAACCGCTATACTTTCACCTCTTACATGCGTTCGTCCTCGGAGAGTGAGTGGTACGGCAGCTACAGTTCAACTCAACCGCTGCAACTGAAGAAGAATAATCTTCTAACCCTGCATCTGGTCGGCACAACCGTTGGTCCGTTACAGCTCACCGCTCCGAAGACAGCTGAGGAGCTCGGGGAACTCGGCGCAAGCGATATACAGCAGGATGTGCGGATTACTGCTTTTCCGGTGGACCTTGGCGGCGGGCTTGTCCGTGTCCAGTTATTGCCCACTCTGACGGCGGAATCCGGGCTGACTGTCCATGCTTACGGACTGGAGCCGCTGGTCCCTGGATCAGGTCTCTATATAGAGAACGCAGCAGGAGAAAAGGCGGCACTGGAGCAGCCTGAATCCATGTCCTATCCTTCCGACTTCCGGTTTCATGAGACTGCCGGGGCGGGCGCTTGGCCTTATACGGTCTTCATTCCTTATATTGAAGTTTCAGATCATGACGCTGTATCTGCAGAAGTAGAGATTCCGCTGCCTGATATCGGCCAGGAGCAAATGCTCCACACACGCGCGGAAATCGCGGGCTTTCCGGTAGAGTTCACCCGCATTGAACGTACCGGCGAGACGGCTGCCAGCGTCGATGTGAATGTGAATTTCAATGCCGCAAAGCTGCGGACGCTGAAGCATTTTCTTATTCGCTATCCGGGGCAGGCGGACAACAGCTCGTTCTCTTGGGTGAATAAGGACCAGACCTACGGCGTGATGAAGACCCTCCATTTAGAAACAAAACCCGGGGAGGATAAGCTGCGTTTTAAGCTGTCCGAGCCGCATTTTCTGCTCAAAGGGCCGTGGCGCCTGCCGCTGAAGCTTGATAGCTAAGCAGAGTTGCTACTGGACAACTATGGAGCGGGCGTCTATAATACACCGTAAGAACACAGCAATACCTATAACTTCATAGTACCAGGGGTGCTGGAATTGGCCGGCTGAGATTGTATCCCACAAGATACTGACCCTTATACCTGATCTGGATAATGCCAGCGTAGGAATCGTCAATCGCTTACGGCCGTTTATGGCCCAAGCCACAACCTTGCGCAAGTAACTGGTGTCCCGATTCTCGGGGCACCTTTTTTGTATGGGACTATTCAGAATTTGGAAGACTAGGGTTGCTGGAAGGAGAGAAGAAGAGAAATGGGAGTCACAAAAGTATTAAAGCTCAGCCTCACCTGCATGCTGGTCTTTGCCATTGCCGGATGCGGCAATAGCAATGGGAACTCCGGGGGGAATGCGGCAGAGACTGCCGGGAACAGCACCGCTGCTCCTGAAACCACTGCCGGGGCAGCAACGGACGCTCCGAAGGAGCTGACCAAGGTCAAGGTCGCGCTGGACTGGACGCCGAATACGAATCATACCGGGCTTTATGCGGCAAAAGAGCTGGGCTATTACGAAGAGGAAGGGCTGGATGTTGAAATCGTGCAGCCGGGCGCTGCCGGTTCCGACACGATGGTTACCTCGGGCGAAGCCGCTTTTGGCATCAGTGCCCAAGAGGCACTGACGCTGGCCCGCCTGCAGAAGGTGCCGCTTGTGTCCATCGCCGCTATCATTCAGCATAATACCTCCGGGTTTGCTGCACCGAAAAACCGCAATATTAAGACACCGAAGGATTTCGAAGGCAAAACCTACGGCGGCTGGGGTTCCCCTGCCGAAGAAGCGGCCATGAAAGCCATTATGGACCCCGAAGGCGGAGATGTGAAAAAGGTGAAGCTGGTGAACATCGGTGAAGCGGACTTCTTCACCGCCGTGAAACGCGACATTGATTTTGCCTGGATCTTCTATGCCTGGACCGGGATTGAAGCGGAGCTGCGCGGAGAACCGCTCGACATGCTCTACCTCAAGGATTATGCACCCCAGCTCGATTACTACACGCCGGTACTGACTACGAGCGAGAAGGAAATTGCCGAACATCCGGAGCTGGTGAAGGCTTTCCTTAAGGCTACCTCGAAAGGTTATCAATACGCCATTGATCAGCCGGAGGAAGCCGCAGCCATTCTTTCCAAAGCTGTTCCTGAGCTGGACCCCAAGCTGGTCCTGGCCAGCCAGAAATGGCTCAGCCCGAAATACAAGGATGATGCCGTCCGCTGGGGCGAGCAGAAGAGCGAGGTCTGGCAGGATTACGCCGACTGGATGTATGGCCTGAAGCTGCTCGATCAGCCGCTGGATGTTCCAAGCACATTTACGAATGAGTTTTTGCCAGCTAACTGATTAAGGATGAAGTGATTTAAACTGAGAGGATTGATATATTGTGGTCAATACATTGCTAAGCATTCAGGTAATTCCCAAAACTCCGAACAACGAGGATTCGATTCCTTACGTGGACAAAGCCATCGAAGTGATTCAGAAATCCGGTGTAAAACATCAGGTGAACCCGCTGGAGACCACGATGGAGGGCGACATCACCGAGCTGCTTGAGGTTGTGCGCCAGATGCATGAAGCGCTGATTGCCGCAGGCAGTCCGAGCGTCATCTCCCAGATCAAAATCGCCCATAACCCGAATGGAATCAGCATGGACAAACTGACGGAGAAATACCGGCCGTGAGATCGTATTGGAAACAGATTTGGCCGCCCCTTGTGGCGGTCGTCTTTTTTCTGGGGCTATGGCAAGTTTCGGTATCCCTGTTCCATATCGAGTCATGGATCCTTCCCAGCCCAAGCGATATCGCCCGGGAAACCTCGGGCAATGCTTCCGGCATTTGGGCACATACAGCGGCTACGCTGCGCCTTACCCTGATCGGCTTCCCCATCGGCACAGGCGTGGGTCTTATTGTTGCCCTGCTGCTGCATCTGCTGCCTTGGCTCAAGAGAGCTCTCTACCCGCTGCTCATTCTCAGTCAGAATGTGCCCTCGATTGCGCTCGCGCCGCTGCTGATTATCTGGTTCGGCTTCGGGCTGCTGCCGAAGGTTGTCCTGATTACACTTGTCTGCTTCTTCCCGGTTTCAGTCGCCGCCATGGGCGGCCTGATGCAAAGCGACCGGACCATGCTGAACTATATGAAGATGGCCGGCGCGAACAAATGGCAGATCTTCACCAAGCTGGAGCTTCCGGGCTCCCTGCCCGCCCTGTTCTCGGGGCTTAAAATTTCGGCCACCTACGCCGTAATGGGCGCTGTTGTCGCGGAATGGATCGGAGCTGACAAGGGCATCGGCTACTACATGCTGCTGCAAAAATCCGCTTACCGCACAGACCGCGTATTCGTCGCCATTGCCATCATCGTGCTGCTCAGTCTTGTGCTGTTCGCACTTATCGCGCTGCTGGAGAAATGGCTGGTGCGCTGGAAGCCGCGCAAAAGTTCCTAGAAAAGGAGGATCGCCGACAATGCCGCATATTACAGATAACCCGCCATCCGGCACTGAAGCAGCCGGCATTCCTGAAGCCAGGACCTTACCGCCTGCACTTGAGGTAAAAGGAATCTCCAAAACCTTCACCCACCGCCGCCGCGAAACCCGCGTGCTGGATAACGTATCCCTTACAGTGCGGCCGCAGGAATTCGTCTCGATTGTCGGACCCTCAGGCTGCGGAAAAAGCACTTTATTCCATATTATCGGGGGCCTGGAGCTGCCGGATGCCGGAACGGTAAGCATGAACGGCAACCTTGTTACAGGGCAGCGCGGAGAGATCAGCTACATGCCGCAGCAGCCCGCGCTGTTCCCTTGGCGAAGCATCGAGGACAACGTCCTGCTCGCCGGTGAGCTTAAGGGCGCGCCGCAGGCTGCGGCGCGGGAAACCGCCCGCCACTGGCTGGCCAAGGTCGGCCTTGGCGGCTTCGAGCGGGCCTACCCGCATATGCTGTCGGGCGGCATGCAGCAGCGGGCTGCCTTCCTGCGGGCGCTGCTCGCGCCGCAGGAGCTGATGCTGCTGGACGAGCCGTTCAGCGCGCTGGATGCGCTGACGCGCAGCGAAATGCAGCGCTGGCTGCTGGAGCTGTGGGAGGAGAACCGCCGCTCCGTGCTGTTCATCACCCACAACATCGAAGAAGCGCTGCTGCTCTCCAGCCGCATCTATGTGTTCTCTGGACGTCCCGGCTCCGTCCTGCATACGGTCGATGTCCCGTTTCCCCGGCCGCGCCGTGAGGAAATCGCCGATTCGCCGGAATTCCTCCAGCTCAAGCGCCAGCTGTCACAGTGGATGCGGGAAGAGCAGGCGAAGAGTTCCAAGTAGTCTTAAGCGATATCCGCTTAACAGCCTCTACAAAAGACCAGCCGCCCTATGAACCGGACGGCTGGTCTTATTAATATGTAGTTATTTCAAGATAACGGCACACGAATGCGCACTGATTCAGCAGCGCAGGGCTCAGCAACACAAACAAAAGGAAACTTGTCCGCTAATTTTATATAAAACCCACTTAATATTGATTTAGAGGGAATTACTACCTATATTATTCAGTAATTAGGCCATTTTTCCATTTCTCAAGGAATTACCGGTAGTAAATCCCTCTGATTACCCATCATTCTGTCGGTGGCATAATTAGCGGGACCCTTTCCCTTTAAGCTATAGGCATACATCGGCTTCACAAAGAGACTAATGGCCCCCTTCCCGCCGCTTCATATAGCATTCAGCCTTATCACAATTTATCCGTACATAACCAGTAACAATCCACCTGTAGCACGCCCGCCACAGCATTCGGGAATATCAAGAGAAAATAAACGCTTAGATCCAACCCTTCTCCTCAGCCAGCCGTACGGCTTCGATCCGGCTTTTCACTTCCAGCTTACCCAGAATTTCCGAGATGTAATTGCGGACTGTGCCATACGAGAGGTGCAGACTCCCGGCAATTTCACCAGCCGTCTGCCCTGCACCGGCCAGCCACAGAATCTCCCGTTCACGGGAGGACAGCGGATTCTCTTCCCGCAGGCTGCCGAAGACCAGTTCCGGAGAGACCTCACGGTGTCCTTCCATGACGCGCCGGATCGCATCCGCCAGCTTGTCGACCGGCTCGTCCTTCAGCAGATAGCCCTGAATCCCGGCTTTCACGCCCCGTTCGAAATAGCCCGGCCGGGCAAAGGTCGTCAGGATAATGATCTTCGTCCGGCAGCCTTTGGCTTTCAGCAGCTCCGCAACCTCCAGCCCGCTCTTCAGCGGCATTTCGATGTCCATAAGACACACGTCCGGCTCCAGCCGCCCGATCAGCGCAAGCGCCTCCGCCCCGTCACCGGCCTCTCCGAGAACCTCAATGTCCTCCTCCAGGTCAAGCAGCGAGGCCATCGCCCCGCGCAGCAAACGCTGATCCTCGGCGATTACAATGCCTATCATGCCAATTCCCCCTCCTTATGTTCCTTGATAATCCTTGGAATCACTACAGATAATGCTGTCCCCCCGCCCGGATTGGAGCTTAATGTCATTGAGCCGTCAACGAGCGACAACCGCTCAGCCATCCCTTTCATTCCGTTGCCTTCGCAGCGTTCACGGCCTGCTCCATCAGGAGTGAGGCCGATTCCGTTATCCTCAACGGTGATCCGCACCGCCCCCTCCGTCAGTGCAATTCCGATTCGGCAACGGGTGGCTTGGCTATGCTTCACTATATTTGTCACCGCCTCCTTGATGCAGAGGCTGAGGATATTCTGTGTCAGGTCAGGCACGTCCTCCAGCGACACCTCCCCCTGAACTTCAAGGGCGATCTCCGCAGCCCGCAGCATTCTCCCGGCCTCTGCCAGTTCCTCGGCTACGGTAACTGCCCGCATCTCCGAGACCAGCTCGCGAACCTGGCGCAGTGCCGCACGCGAGGTGCGCTGAATCTCCCTGGCTTCGGCCTGCGCGCGCTCCGGGTCCTTGGCGACAAGCCTCTCGATAAGCTGGCTTTTCAGCGTAATCAGCGACAGGGTATGGCCCATCGTATCATGCAGGTCCCGGGCAATCCGCATCCGCTCTTCGCGTTTGATTAGCTCCTCGATGACTTCATTCGCCTGATCCAGCTGTTTCTCCAGTATTTTCCTACGCCCTAGAGATTTTATCCCAAACGGAGAGACCAGCATGATAATTAAAAAAGGAAAAAAGAACAGCAGGTCATATGGATTCATCCCCCATGCCGCTATAACCAGTGGTATCAGAATCACGCCGCAAAAAACTACATAAGCTATCTTGAACTCTCTCTTGCCGGCATACCAGCCGACAAAGTTGGAAGAGAAGAAGCCCATGAAAAAATTAACCGGGTTGTAGCATAGGCTCAGCACCACAATCAGCAGCATTTGCAGCCCCAGCCAGTAGTTAAAGGCTTTGTCACCGGCCCAGTATAACTGGCGGTATGTCACGGCGAAGAGCAGCAGCAGAGCTGCTCCAATGATCAGCTTCAGGCCCCGCTCCTCCTGCAGATTAAAGGCCGGAAGCAACAAATAGAACATCCATACAAAAGGGAAAAAACCGTATTTTTGCGGGAACAACCGAAACTTCCTGCCTGACAACATGCATTACACCGCTTCCTGTTTTTTTCGAATATACAGCGATAGTAACATAAATATTGCCAGATAGCCGAGCAAAATCAGCACACCGCTCCACTGTGGATGGCCTCCGCGTACAATCTCCCACGCCCCGTTTCCATAATTATAAGAAGGCAGCCAGCGGCCGATCCGCTGCATCAGCTCCGGAAGAATATCCAGCGGCATCCACATGCCGCCCGCCAGCGCCAGCCCCATATAGAGCACATTGCTGACACCGCTTGCCGTGTCTACCCGTTTCATAAAGCCGACAAGTGTGCCCAGTGCCAGAAAAGGCAGGGAGGCGACAACAATCCATAATCCGCTGAACAGCCACTGCCCTGGAGTCAGGGACACCCCGTTCATCACATAACCAGCGGCAAATATGCATACCACGGAGAAAAGCTGCATCATCATCTGAGCGAACATTTTGCCGGTGAAATAGACATAGGACGGCAGCGGAGTAATGCGGATAAAGGTGTTCCAGCCCTGGGTCCGCTCCTGCACAAGCCGGATGCCCAGCGTCATGATCGCTGACCCCATTACACTGAACGCCGCCATCGACATCAGATAATGAGCCTGCCAGAGGGCAGCGTCGTCCATGCCTGTATTCACCACTTTAGTGAAGATGAAATAGAACATGATCGGCATGACCAGCGACCAGAACACATAATAAGGATTGCGGAAGATCCGCAGCAGCTCGGACTTGCATTGGTTGATCATTATTTTCATGGCTTGACGCCCTCCTCCGGTTGAATCGTCAATTGCTCAAAGGCCTCATCCAGCCGGCCCTGATCGATGCGGACATCCTTCACTTCAAGCCCGCCGGTAAAAATTGCACGGAGCGCCTCGTCCGTATTCTCTGTCGTGACCACAATCCGGCCGTCCTTATCGTACATTTCCTCGACCGCCGCCAATTGCCGCAGCCGTCCGCGCAGCTCTTCAGGATCGCTTGCTGCCAGAAAGGACAGCGATTGCCGCACAATTCTCCCCTTAATCTCATCCGGGCTGCCGTCCGCCACCAGCGCGCCTCGGCTGAACAGCAGAATCCGGTCGGCAATATCCTCGGCCTCCTGCAGATAGTGGGTCGTGAAGAGGATCGTCTTTCCTCCAGCGGCCAGTCCGCGTACCCTGTCCCAGAAATGCCGCCGCGCTGTAATATCCATCCCAACCGTAGGTTCGTCAAAGAACAGCAGATCGGGATTGCCCGCCAGGGCCAGGGCGAAATTCAGACTGCGCCGCTGGCCGCCGGAGAGCTTCTCGGCATACCGCTGCAGATCGGCCTTGGCCAGGCCCGTCGCCTGCAGCAGAACCTCCATAGCCATGGGCTGCGGGTAATAGCTGCGGATCAGAGCGATGATCTCCCGGACCTTCAGCCGGTCCATTACGCTTACTTCCTGCAGCATGGCCCCCGTTTTTTCCCGGACCAGCCGGCTTCCGGGCGGAAGCCCGAACACCTTTATACTGCCTTCCGTCTGCTCCTTCAGTCCAAGCAGCATGGATAACACGGTTGTTTTCCCCGCCCCGTTAGGCCCCAGAATCGCAGTAACCGACCCCCTGCTGATCTTGAAGCTAATGCCGTCCACCGCTTTTTTGCCGTGAAATATCTTGCTTACCCCATCCATTTCGATCACGTTGTCTATACCGTCCATGTCCGTTCCCCCCGTATCTTAAGCCCTGATCTATATTTCTATGGTATAAAAAATGGGGAAATGAGATCAGTATGGACTGTCATTCCTTTGAGATGACAACTGTCACCTGGCTCTAAACGCATAGCAAAAAGCCCCGGCACCAAACGGCAAGCATTTGGCATGAGGCTCTTTGGATCGCTTCAAGAAGCTTATAACCATGCTATTTTTGCATGAATCCCTTTTCCTGCAGAAATTCCTTCATATGCATGCGGGCCGGCTCCGCGAAACGTTTAGCCATCATAGCGGACCAGGGTGCATCACTCTGTCCGCCCGTCCGCTCACGCATATATGCACTCGACACTTCGTCATAAGCTGCAACCTGCCCGGCAGTTTTGGCCTTGTCATAGCCGTTCCGGTGCAGTACAGCTTCCAGCGGAAGACGCGGACGAAGTCCGGACGCCCCGGCAGGATAGCCGAGACACATGCCGAATACCGGATAGACCCGTTCAGGAAGATTCAGCAGCTCCGACAATTCGGCGATATTGTTGCGGACTCCGCCGATGTAGACGATGCCCATGCCTAGCGATTCTGCAGCAATGGCAGCGTTCTGCGCCGCAAGTGCTGCGTCAACGGTGGCAACAATGAAATTTTCAGTGGAATCGAAGGATTCGGCTGATTGCAAATAGGGTGCCGTTGTTTCATGCAGCCGGTACAGATCGGCACACCAGACCAAAAAGACCGGACACTGCTCGATATAAGCTTGATTGCCCGAGAGAGCGGCAAGCTGTGCTTTAAGCCCGGGCTCAGTGACTGCGATGACACTATAGGCCTGAACATTGCTGGAGGTCGAGGCCATCTGGCCTGCGCCGATGATGGCAGCAAGCTGTTCTTCACTTACCGGCTTGTCCAGGTACTGGCGGACGGAGACATGCTGGTTTAATAATTCAAGGGTTTCGTTATTCGGTTTCATGATCTGTTCGCCTCTCTTTTCTCCTTATTAGCCACAAACAAATGAATATAGGCCACACTCTTACCATCCGCCCCCGCGTTTCACTTCTTCGACAATGGCCTTGACGCCTTCGTCGATCTGGTCCAGCCGGGCGCGTGAAATGCTGATCCGCATAAACTTCTCCCGGTTCCCGTAACCGGTCATATAGAATCCCTTGCCTGATACGACGCTGATCTTTCTCTGCGCAAGCCGCTTGACCACACGATCCAAATTCACTGTCTCCGGCAGCTTATACTGCATGTAGATCCCGGAGCTGTCCGAAGACACTTCAATCAGACCTTCCGTATTGTGCTGCTGGAGTGCCTCATACATTGCACTGATTCTTTCGGCATACAGAGCTTTTATTTTGTGCTTGTGATGCTCATACATGCCATTCCTGATATACACCTCAAGAGCTGCCTGGGACAATAATGAATTGTCCGTGTATCCTTTATACGCGCAGAATGTCTTAAACAGGGTTTCCGGCACAACAGCCGCACCCAGCCGGAGGCCCGGAAAAATGATTTTGGAATAGCTTTTCAAATAAATAACATGTGAAGTCTGGTCATACGCATAAATAGGATCAAAGCGCCGTTCTGCACCCAGGTCTGCCATATAATCATCCTCAACGATGTACACATCGTATTTGCCGGCCAACCGGGCAATGGCTTTCCGTTCCTCCGTACTGAGAGAGGTTCCGAGCGGATTATGATATCTGGGCATGGTATAAAAGAATTTGATCCCCCCGGCTCTGAACCTCTCCTCCAGCTCCCGCAGATCAATACCGGCTGCCGAACGGGTAATCCCGCTCACCGGCATCCCCTCAGCCTCCAAATAACGCAGGTACAGATCGTATCCGGGCTGTTCAACAAGGATTTCTGTCCCGCCATTCGGAAATGGCATCTTGGCCAGTACCTCCAGCGCCTGCTGGGTTCCCGAAGTGATGATAATCTGCCCCACTTTGGCAAAGACCTGATATTCCGCCAGATGGGGCACAAGGGTCTGGCGCAGCGTACCCAGTCCCAGCGTATCTCCATAGGTGAACAAGTGGTATTTGTGCCTGTCAATCGCTTTATTGAGACAATGCTGGAAATCCAAATATGGAAACACATTCAGATCGGGCGAGGCCGAGGCAAAATCAATCGTCTCCCCGCCCCTGGCAGGTCCCGCATCTTCAGACCTTTCAACCATGTAGTATCCGCTCTGCGGAATAGAATAAATCGCATGTTGTCTTTCCAGCTCCCCGTATGCCCGCAGAATAGTGCTGATGCTGCAGCCGTAGAAATCTGCACTGCTACGCACAGAGGGCAGTTTTTGCCCCGGGCTGTATTGCCCCTCTCTGATCCGGTTTTCCATATCGGACAAGACCGAAAGATACTTTTTCATAATGCGCCTCCTGAATGGCCTTCTACACTAAGTAAGTTCATGTTACCACTATTCGTCTCTATTCATTATATAGCAATCAACAAACTGTATCGGTACAGTCATAGAAAAACAGTATTGTTCGCGCAGGCATTTCCCTTTAATTTTAAAGTAACAGATAAGACGTTTAGACGATCCTGTCCTGTTAACGAAAAGGAGATGCTACTATGCCGCAAAAAGGACTCAAGCTGGCTTATATATTTGCCGTGCTTAACGCAGTTATTATCGGATTCTCATTCTTATTCACCAAAGTAGCGCTCGGTCATGCCGGACCGCTCGATACGTTAACCTACCGCTTCGCGGCTTCGTTTATAGTGATGTCGATCCCGGTTGCCTTCGGCTGGGTCAAAATATCCTACAGCGGCAAGCCGATTGGTAAAGCACTGCTGCTGGCAGCCATGTACCCGCTCGGATTCTTCACCCTTCAGGTATTCGGACTCCAGCATGCCAGCTCTGCCGAGGGAGGAATTCTCTATTCTTTCACCCCGGTTGTGACGATGATCATCGCCTCTATATTCTTGAAAGAGCGCACGACGCTTCTGCAGAAGCTGTGTATCTTCCTGTCCGTATTCGGCGTTGTGTTCATCTTTGTCATGAAAGGGAGCAGTATTAATCTGTCCAACATGACCGGGATTGTGTTGTTATTCCTGACCTGTCTGGCCTTTGCCGGATACAGCGTACTGGCCCGGTCACTCTCCAAGCATTTCAGCCCCGCTGAACTCAGCTATTTGATGATGGGAATTGGCTTCGCCACATTCCTGATCATTTCGCTTACCGGACATGTGTCCAGCGGCACGCTTGGCGATTTCTTCAAACCGCTCGGCAGCAGCACCTTTATCTTGTCTACCCTTTACTTGGGTATTATAGCGTCGCTCGTCACCACCCTAACATCAACCTATATTTTGTCCAAAATCGAAGCTTCCCTTATGAGTGTGTTCACCAATCTCTCGACCATCGTCTCCATTGCGGCCGGGGCGATCTTTCTCGGGGAAAACATCACTGTGTATCACTGGATCGGATCGTTCCTGATTATTGCAGGGGTTATTGGCACCAACCGTCTAGGACGCAAGAAAGCCGCCGGGGCTTAATGCCCGGCGGCTTTTTTATCCGTTCTGCTCCAAGAAAAGAGCATTCCCCTGTGGAGAAAATGATGAGATTTACAGCTTGACCCGCTGCAGCCGCAGCGCATTCAGCACGACCGATACAGAGCTGAAGGCCATTGCCGCACCGGCAAGCCATGGCGCCAGAAAGCCTAGCGCAGCAATCGGTATCCCAATGGTATTGTAAGCAAGCGCCCAGAACAAATTCTGCTTAATATTGGTCATGGTTTTGCGGCTCATCAGGATCGCATCCGGAATGCTCATCAGATCACCCCGCATGAGGGTAATATCCGCTGCTTCCATCGCTACGTCGGTGCCGGTACCAATAGCCATACCGGTATCGGCAGTGGCCAGGGCAGGGGCATCATTGATGCCGTCCCCGACCATCGCCACCTTGGTTCCCCCGCTCTGCAGCCTGCGGATCTCGGCAGCCTTCCCTTCCGGCAGCACCTCGGCCAGCACCGTACGGATGCCAGCCTGCCCGGCAATGGCCTCGGCTGTCAGCTTGTTGTCTCCCGTAATCATGACCACTTCAATGCCCATATCATACAGCTTGGCTACGGCAGCCCGCGAAGTATCCTTGATGGTGTCGGCTACCGCGACAATCCCGGCAATGGCCCCGTCCACGGATACCAGCATCGCGGTCTTGCCTTCCTGCTCCAGCTTCTGCATCAGCCCGGTCCACGGACCGGTGTCTGCACCGCTTTCTTCCATCATCCGCCGTGTTCCCACGCGGATGCTCTGGCCGTCAACCACCGCAGAAATGCCGCGTCCCGGCACCGCCTCAAACTGCTCGGCACCCGGCAGGTCCAGGCTTCTTTCCGCAGCACCAGCCACGATGGCATCCGCCAGCGGATGCTCTGACAGCTTCTCGGCAGCAGCCGTAACGGACAGCAGCCGGTTCTCGGCCAGTACTCTGCCATGTGCGGCGATTTCCGTTGTCGTTATAATATCCGTCAGCACCGGCTTGCCGCTGGTTACAGTTCCCGTCTTATCCAGTACAACGGTCTTGATCCCCTGTGCGGCTTCAAGATGTTCGCCGCCCTTGAACAGAATCCCGAATTCAGCCGCGCGTCCTGATCCGGCCATAATTGAGGTTGGTGTAGCCAGACCTAGTGCGCATGGACAGGCGATAACCAGTACAGCGATGGCTTTCTCCAGTGCATCGGCGAACTGGCCCGGCGCTCCCCAGATATACCAGACTCCAAAGGTTACAGCTGCAATTACGACCACTATCGGCACAAAGATGCCGGAAATCACATCGGCAATCCGCTGAATCGGAGCCTTGGAGCCTTGCGCTTCCTCTACTACTCTGATGATTTGCGCCAAGGCGGTGTCACGGCCAACTTTGAGTGCCTTAATCTTCAGCATTCCATTCTTGTTCAGTGTTGCCCCAATGACAGTATCTCCCGGCTTCTTCTCTACCGGAATGCTCTCGCCTGTCAGCATGGATTCATCCACAGATGACAGCCCTTCAACGACCTCGCCGTCTACCGGCACCTTCGTTCCCGGCTTAACCAGCACAATGTCTCCCGGAATGACCTCTTCCACAGAAATGCTGAGCTCAACACCGTCACGGATGACCAGCGCCGTCTTAGCCTGCAGGCCCATCAGGCTTTTAATGGCGTCGGAGGAACGGCCCTTGGCCAGTGCTTCGAACCATTTGCCTACCAGAATCAGCGTAATCAGAATCGCGCTGGTCTCGTAATATAATTCCACCGAATGGCCCATGCCTGCCATCGACAAGGAATCTATCGTCAGGTACAGACTATAGAAATAAGCAGCCGAGGTGCCCAGAACAACCAGCACATCCATATTGGCACTGCCGTTCTTCAGCGCCTTATAGGCGCTGACATAGAACTGCCAGCCGATAATGAACTGCACAGGGGTCGCCAGCACAAGCTGGAACCAGGGGTTCATCAGTATATCCGGTGCAGGAATCCATGAAGTGAAGGAGAAATGCGCCGCCATCGCCCAGAGCAGGGGAAAGGACAGAACTGCGGAAATGATCCATTTATTCCGCTTGCGCACAATTTCCTGGCTGCGCTGATCGGCCGTGTCCTTGCGGTCCTGTTTCAGCGCAGCCTTATATCCGATGCTGCTTACTTTCTCCATGATCTCAGCCGTGCTGATGTTTCCGGGTGTATATTCCACATGTGCCGTCTCCAGGGCCAGATTCACATTGACCGCCGCGATTCCGGGCATGCGCCCAAGCACCTTCTCAATCCTTGCAGAGCAAGCGGCACAGGTCATTCCTGTAATATCAAAATCTGCCGACTCCTTCAGCGTATCGTATCCCAGCGAGCGGATCTTCTCTTCAATTTGCGGCAATCCCGCTACCGCCGGATCAAAGCCCACTGTCGCTTGCTCCAGCGCCAAGTTGACGTTGGCCCGCGATACCCCCTCCATCCGGGACAGCCCCTTCTCGATCCGGGCCGCGCAAGCCGAGCAAGTCATGCCGGTAATCTGCAGCGTGGTCTGCTGCAGGCCGGATTCTGTCGTTTTCTCCACGATCTCCGCGCCTCCTCATACCCCTTAGGGGTATATTAATGTGTAAAAGAAAAGGCTGAAGCCTACGGAACCTGCAAAGTTCCCCGCCCCAAGCCTCATTATTCATTCATCCGACTTAAACCACGTCGTATCCCTGGTCCTCAATCGCTGTCTTAATTGCACTAAGGCTTACCTTGTTCTCATCGTATTCAACAGCGACTGTCTTCGCAGGCAGGTCGACTTTGGCGGCAGCGCCAAGACCGCTTACGGCTTTCTCCACAGCACTGACACAGTGACCGCAGGACATTCCTTCTACAGTTAACGTTACGTTTGACATATTAAAAACCTCCTTAAAGTTTTGTGAGCTTAACTTCATTGATTCTACTTCGTACAAAACTGTCTTCGAAAGCATACGCTTAGTTTTGTGAGCTTTACTTCGTTGATTCTACTTCGTACAATCCTTATTTCATAAGCTTGTTAACCGTGATCAGCAGCTCATCAATAACCTCATGCTCACCGGCTTCAATGCGCTCAATAATACAGCTCTTCATATGTCCTTCAAGCAACAGCTTTCCGACACCGTTCAACGCAGCCTGTACTGCAGCGAGCTGATTAAGCACATCGTCACAGTAGGTATCCCGTTCAATCATGCCCTTGATGCCGCGAATCTGGCCTTCGACCCGGTTGAGGCGGTTCGTAAGGCCATTCTTGAATTCCGGTGAATGGTGGCTCTTGCGTTCTCCGGGGGTATGACAACCGCTATCACATGATTCAGGTGACAGCTTCTCTTCTTTGGGCGCCATCTACGCACCTCCTTGTATCCTGGCTGCAACTTAATCTTAATATACCCCCCATGGGTATGTCAAGAAAAATCATCTTCCTAAAAAAAGGTATTTTGGCGAAGTATAACGAATGAAAGACTCAGGAATCCAATTATTTCATATTTCCCATTCTTGAACAGAGGCAGGTAGGGTAATGGTTTACGATGGCATCATTCTTGGTCTAATTGTAGGGTTCTTCCGGGGCGGTTTAAGACACGGCCTCGTCCAGTTCAGCAACATTCGGCTCAAGGCAGGATGGATCTTCCCGCTGCTACTGGTATTCCAATTTTTTATGTATTATATTCAGGAGCGGTCGTCCACTGTAGCCGCAGCCAGCGGTTATATCTTTACCGCTGTGTATGTGGTTGGGCTGATTTTTTTATGGTTGAACCGGCACAACAAAGGATTCTGGCTCATTATGACGGGTGTATTCCTTAACTTCCTGGTTATGCTCGTTAACGGGGGGAGAATGCCGGTATCCTTTGAAGCGGCTTCTGTACTCGATCCGGTTTATCTGGAGATGCTGCAGAGCGGCGATGTGGTGACCAAGCACTATCTGCTTGACGCCTCAACATGCCTGCCGTTTCTTGGCGATATCATCCCCCTGTCCAGCCCTTATCCGCGTACTCAGGCGATCAGCATCGGAGATGTAGTGATGAATCTCGGGATTTTCCTCTACATTCTGTCGATCATGACACCGGCTGCTGCAGACCTGAAAACATTGCCCAAAGTACAGGGATAAGCCGTTAACCAAGTGAAAGGAGGAGTTCCCATGAAAAAGAAACTGGAAGGCATCAAATATTCCCGTCTTGCGATCAATGCTATTATTGTAGCTTCCGTAGTTATCGCGCTTACTTCGGGTTTCAGAATCGGCGGACACTAATTCCTCCACAAGAAGCAGGCTGAAAACAGCCTGCTTCTTTGCAAATTACTATTCATTTATCCCTAAAACCATTATTATGTACACAGGCACATTTTGTTAATAAAGAGGGGTAATCATGACCAAGCTTAAAACGTTTGCAGGCAATATTAATTCAGGCCATATCTATGCACTGCTCATATCTCTTCTGGGAGTAGCGCTTTTCACGTATAGCAATCATTTGGAATTTCTGCAGTATCCAACCCCAAGGTGGGTATGGATTTATGCGCTTACCGGAGCCAGTTTAATACTCACCTTTTCCCTGGTGCAGCTTCCTCCGGAGGGCAACGAACTGACCATGGAATCAGCGGTGTATTTGGCCTGCATTTTTGTCTTTGGCGGCTCTGCCACTTTGACTGTTCTTCTTCTCAACTGCCTGATCTTTTTCTTTTTTGACACAAGCACCAGCTGGTGGAAACACCTGACAAATTTCTCAATTTACTCCATTATGATCTGTGTTTCTTCCTATACCTTTGATTTGTTTGGAGGACATCCCGGACCGCTGATCAATGACGAACTGCCGGCTTATCTGATGACACTTGCGGTCTATTTTATAGGTAACACCCTCTTGATCGGACTATATTACTACATTATATATAAAGGCACCCTTTATGAGACGATTAAGGATATTATTAAAGATTCTTTCGTCGTTTATCTGTGCACATTGGTTCTTTCTCTGGTTCTCGTTGTACTGATCGTCCATAACAGCTTTTTCGGGCTTGTCCTATTCTTGTGCCTGAGCACGCTGCTCTGCTACTCCTTCAAAAGATTGTTCTCCATGTACCGCAGCATTGAAGAACGGGCCAACACCGATCAGCGGACCGGGCTATTCAATCACAGCTACTTTGAGGAAGCTTTGGAACAGGAAATCCAGAAATCAAGGGCATCGGGCGTTCCGCTTTCACTCGCCATGATCGACCTTGACGACTTCAAGAAATATAATGACCATTTCGGCCATCTGCAGGGGGACAAGCTGATCGCATTTGTTGGTGAGACGCTTAAGAGCGAAGCCCAGCAGCATGGGATTATTCCCGCCCGTTATGGCGGTGAGGAATTTACGCTGCTCATGCCGGCCTACGATATCCTTCAAGCCCGTGTTTACATTGACCAGCTGCGCAAAAAGCTGAACAACAGCCGGTTTGACGGCGTTGAAATTTTCCCGCTTGGCTGCCTCGCCTTTTCCGCCGGCATTGCCTCCTGCACCAGCGATATCCACGATAAATCACAGCTCGTCGACCAGGCCGACCAGGCTCTCTACTATTCCAAGCGCCAGGGCAAGAATACAGTGCATACGTACGGAGCATACTCCTCACTGGAGCAGGAGCTTGACTTCAGCCAGGATGTACGCGACATCGAGCAGCAGCTGAACCTGTTTATGTATAAGGATATGGAGACCTTCCGCCACTCCAAACGCGTATTCCGCTATGCGATGGATATCAGTGAGCTGCTCGACATCGACGCCCTTTCCAAAAGACACTTCACACTCGGCGCGCTGATCCATGATATCGGCAAGCTGGAAATTCCGTGGGGCATCCTTAACAAGAAAGACAAGCTGGAGCCGGAGGAGTGGGAAATGGTCAAGTGGCATGTCACCTGGGGCAAAAAAATGGCACTCACCAACGACAAATTCAAGGATCTCGCCCCCTACATCGAGCTGCATCACGAACGGTATGACGGCAAGGGATATCCCTTCGGGTTTAAGGGTGAGGAAATTCCCCGCTTATGCCGGATGCTGACCATTATCGATTCCTTTGACGCCATGACTACGGAAAGACCCTACCAGCCAACCAAGTCCGTGGAGGAGGCGATCATTGAGCTGAGAGCTTGTGCGGGAAGCCAATTCGACCCTGAACTGACTGAATTTTTCATTACCTATATTGAAGCCCGAGAGCTTAGCGCCGGAGATGCAGCTATATAGCTGCAGAATTCCCCGGCCGAAGCTCTTTTTTTGTTCCCTCGTCTAGAAGCCCCCAATCCTGACCACAATACAAAAAGCTATACTTTAATTACTTAATTCCCCCCTAAAAAAAATAACTCTTGCTCACCTATTCAAATTTGAATATAATGAGTTCTGTTTCCACTTGCCGTTTTTTCTTAAGGAAATCATTAACTTTACAAAAAGGAGCCTGCGAAGCATGCACACTAAAGAAAGCAATCTCAAACTCGTAGTTGTCGGTCTGCTGCTTGGTATTCTAATGTCCGCTATGGACAATACCATTGTTGCCTCAGCTATGGGTACTATTGTTTCCGATCTTGGCGGACTCGATAAAATCGTCTGGGTCACCTCGGCTTATATGGTCATGGTCATGGCCGGAACACCGATCTTCGGCAAGCTGTCCGATATGTACGGGCGCAAGCGTTTCTTCATTTTTGGCCTTGTCGTGTTTCTGGCCGGCTCGGCACTCTGCGGGATCGCAACCAGCATCACGCAGCTTAGCATCTACCGCGCTATTCAAGGCGTGGGCGGCGGCGCACTTATGCCAATCGCCTTCACTATCGTATTTGATATTTATCCGCCGCAAAAAAGAGGCAAGCTGACCGGACTTTTCGGTGCCGTCTTCGGCATCTCCAGCGTAATCGGCCCTTTGCTCGGGGCCTACATTACTGAGTATGTAGGCTGGCAGTGGATCTTCTATATCAACCTGCCGATCGGCATTGTCGCTTTTATTCTGATCTCCATGTTCTATAAGGAATCCGTCTCCCATGCCAAGCAGCGGATCGACTGGGGTGGAGCTTTTACCCTTGTAGGCTCCGTCATCTGCCTGATGTTCGCCCTTGAGCTGGGCGGCAATGAATATGCCTGGGACTCCGCGGTCATCCTTGGCTTATTCGCCGGCTTCGCAGTACTGCTGATTGCGTTCCTCTTTATAGAACGGACAGCAGCCGAACCGATTATATCCTTCGACATGTTCCGCAAGAAGCTGTTTGCAACGAGCAGCATCATCGGTTTATTCTACGGCTCGGCCTTTATCGTAGCTACCGTGTATATCCCGATTTATGTACAGGGTGTATATGGAGGTTCCGCCACCAACTCGGGACTGATTCTGATGCCGATGATGATCGGCACGGTAATCGGCAGCCAGACCGGGGGGCTGCTCACCACCAAAACCAGCTTCCGCAATATTATGATGCTGTCAGCCGTTTTCTTTGTGGCAGGCGTCTTCTCCTTAAGCACCTTGTCGCCGGATACTTCCCGCCTGCTGCTTAATGTATTTATGGCGCTGACCGGCTTCGGTGTAGGCTTCTCCTTCTCCGTGCTCAGCATGTCCTCGATTCATCATTTCGAGATGCGCCAGCGCGGTTCGGCTACTTCTACCAGTACCTTCATGCGTTCCCTAGGCATGACGCTGGGCATTACCATCTTCGGTATTATCCAGCGCAACGGATTCACAAGCAGCCTTAGTGATGCCTTTGGGGGTGGTGCCGAAGCTTCCTCGTTCGGCGATCCACGCGCCGCCCTGACACCGGAAGCCAGAGCACAAATTCCGGCTCCTGTACTGGAGAAGATTACGGGCGCATTGTCCAGCTCCATTGCCCACACCTTTATGTGGGCGCTGATTCCGGCGGTGCTGGGTCTGGCTTTTGTACTGCTGATGCCCAAAGACCGGCTCACCGATCACAGTAAGGAAACTCAGCCTTCGGGCGGAAGAGGGTAAACGGAAATGTCCATGAAGATGGTCATTCTCGGGCTGCTGCTGGAGAAGGACAGGCATCCCTATGAGATCACACTCGTAATGAAAGAGCGCATGTATGACCGGATGATAAAGCTGCAGATGGGGTCGCTGTACTACGCCGTTGATAAACTGGCACAGGAGGGACATATTGAAGCTGTAGAGACCATCTCCAGCAACGACCGCCCGGATAAGACCATCTACCGGATTTCTGATAAGGGCAAAACCCTGTTCGAACAGCTGGTCATTCAGCAGATCAAGAAGACCGATGAGGTCTTTCACCCGCTGTACATGGCTCTTGCACTCTCCCGGCATATTGATCAGGGCAAGGTGGAGAAGCTGCTGCAGGAGCGGATACGCGAAGTTGAGCATCAGGTCAATTATGCTTATCAGGTGTACGAGGAGCATATCTCCATCGTCCCCCGGTCCGCGCTGCACTTGATGTACGGCAGATACGAGCATAGCCTCACTGAGCTGAAGTGGCTTAAGCGGCTCTATGACGATGTAGCCGCCCGCAAGCTCAGCGACATCGGAACACCGCTCGATTTGCAATAAACGTTATACACTAGAGGCCCTCAGGGGCCTCTTTGCTGTTTAACACAGGTCAAAACCGTTTATTAACGAGCAACTGCAACTGAACATCAGGCGGGTATATAGGGCCGTTCCGCCTCCTAACTTATAAGAGAGCGAGGGAATCACACATGAGTGAAGAAAAGAAATTTCAAGGAGACAAACGCGACCATCCCGAGCAATATCCAACCGACACTCCCAGTCTGTTCGACCTGGACGAAAGCGAGCAAAATGTGGATCCGATTCCGCTGGAAGACCTGAAGCTGGAGAAAGAAGAAGAGAAGGATAAAGAGGGCACGAAACACCGCTCCTCCAGCGACAAAAAATACCATACCGGTTTCTAAAGATGTACAATATTCGGTATAACGTTAATCCTATCTCACGGAGGGATATTATTGCTGAAAACGCTACCACTGCATACGCGCGGGATTCCAGCCAGCCGCATTGCTCTGGGCTGCATGGGACTGGGCGGAGGCTGGGACCATGAGCCGATCACTGCCGGGAATGTCAGACAGGGACATGAGGCTGTTGAGGCTGCACTGTCTATCGGAATCAACTTTTTTGATCATGCAGATATCTACACCCGCGGAAAGGCGGAGAAGGTATTCGGACAGCTCTTCAAAGACCGCCCCGGACTGCGGGAAGAGATTATTATCCAGTCCAAATGCGGCATCAAGCTGATTGAGCCAGGCGATACCTCTAACAGCTTCGACCTCTCCGGGGAGCATATTCTGAAGAGTGTCGAAGGAACCCTCTCCCGGTTGGGCACGGAATATATTGATATTCTGCTGCTGCACCGTCCCGATCCGCTTATGGACCCCGAAGAAGTAGCCGAAGCGCTGCGGAAACTCAAAGCGGCGGGAAAGGTGCGTCACTTCGGCGTTTCCAACATGAGTGCCGCCCAGATCCGGCTGCTGGAGCATTATTGTGACGAACCATTCGCCGTGAACCAGCTGCACATGAGTCTGGCCAAAATAAGCTGGCTGGATGCCATGGTCAGCGTAAACCGTGAACCCTGGAAAGACATCACCTTTCCCGAAGGTACCCTCGAATATTGCCGGACGCAGAACATCCAGCTGCAGGCCTGGGGTCCGCTGGCCCAAGGCTTATTCAGCGGGCGTTCACTTACAGGCCAGCCTGAGAGTGTCGTGAACACGGCGGCTATGGTCCAAACGCTCGCCGAACAGAAGAACACTACCCCTGAAGTGATTGTCCTGTCTTGGCTGATGACTCATCCTGCGGCCATCCAGCCGGTAATCGGGACGGTGAATCCGCAGCGGATCGCCGCCTGCGCGGGTGCGGACAAGCTGGAGCTTACGCGCAAGGAATGGTACGACCTGTATGTCAGCTCGCGCGGCGAGAAGCTGCCGTAAGCCTCATATCCTCATCCCATGCCAAAAGGAGCGTCATCTCCGGTTCATGTAGCCGGAGATGACGCTCCTTTTATGTCCTATTCCCGATTCTAATTATTCTTCACCTGCTCAAAGTTGTTCTTGAAGGTGAAGTTAACCGATTTGCCCTGCAGACTGTCATTATCGAAGCCGAGGCCGGTATCATCAACAAAAGTCACGTTATAGGCCAGATGCATCGTCTTCTTGGCAGGAAGAATCAGGTTCGGGAGATTGGCATCCCGCCCTGCCCCGCTGTTGTACAAATCCTTAAGTGAACCTACATACGCATCGGAAACGCTGACCAGTACAGTCTGGCCGTTATTGTCTACGCGGTATGTCCAGTCGAGCACAGCTTCTCTGGCAATCGCGAAGGCTTCCTGTCCGTTGCGTGCCAGTGCCTTCAGGAAGGAAGGACCGTTAATCAACGATTTGAACAGCCGGTCCGCAGCTTCGTTCACCTCATTGAGCGCATCGGCATTAAGAGTGACGCCGCCTGGAGCAGCCAAAGCGGCTACAGTAACCACCGCTTGCTCACCGAATGCGAGCGCATCGGCCTGCTGTGCAGGTGTTCCTTCCGGGATGGCAATCAGATCGGTCAGTTTGGCATCCAGCGTTCCGGTATTCTTGATCAGCATGGCGCGGGTATGGGTATCTTTCGGTGCCCACAATCCTGTTCCCATGCGTCCGGCATCGGAGTCGCTGGTATAGAACATCGGGCCTTCAACCGGCACGTCATTGCGGTGAGTACTTAAGGACAACGTACCGGAAGCAAAGGTGTTGCCGGTGTTTTGGGCGGAGCTGGTGAACAAGGCATACGTGCCTCCACCAATGGCGGCGCAGAGCAGCACCACAGAGGAAAATGCGGCAATCAGCATTTTTTTCTTTTTCATCATTGAAGTAAGCTCTCCTTATTAAAAAAGGGGGCAGCCCCCTTTTTATTTGATTTTTAGTTATAGATCCGTTCGTTATGAGGCTTAGTTATTTTTAGTCTGCTCTGCATCTACTTTAATGGAGGCTGTACCCGACTTACCTTGATAGCTGTTGTCAGCTGCTTTCGGGAACTCTGCTTTGACATAAATCGTCTCCGATCCGCCCACGGTAAGTACACGGTCGGCAACGGTAAGCGGTACCGTTCCAGCCGCATCTGAATATGCGGTAATAACCAGCGGGGTTGCTCCGCCGCCGAGGTCGCCGCCTACAGCCAGCGAGAGATCATAACGCAGCTCAAGCGTTCCTTTGTTGCTAACTACTACAGGCTGGATTTCAGAATCTCCCGGAGCCCAATTTGTGATGTTGAAATATTTCTGCTGAGCTTCATCCTTCTTATCCAGTTCAATCTTGAGCGTGCCAGCAGCAAACGTATTGCCTATATTTTGTGCGGAGCTCGTAAAGATAGCGAAGGATCCCCCGGCAATTAATGTTGCCCCCAGTGCTGTAGTCGCCATTGCCATTGCCATCGTTTTTTTGAGATTTGCCATTGTTATTTGTCTCCTCCTGGATCTCCATGAATGGAGTATGTTATGAATTATTTATTGAATCTTCCCTAACCACGTTAGGAGAAGCATCAACCGTTCGTAACAGGCGGGGATTCTCCGGGCGCAAGCTGCACCTCTGCAGGATCCTCTATGCGCATGATCGATTTGAAGATTGTAATAAGGGACGAGATGACCAGAAAAATCCCCGGAATAACCATTACGACAATAATCCCGGCGGTCGATTTTACCCAGTTCATGAAATATCCCAGAAACGGAACGGTAAAGTCCGCGTACTGTGCAACAACATTACTCGAAGGAATAGGATCTGCATCCTGCGCATCGTTATTGTCGCCTTTGGTGATATACTGGGTGTTTTCTCCCGAGCCGAGCACGCTGACAATGCGGTGGGTAATCAGGCTGTTTGATCCATCCAGAGCTTTGTAAGTGATTACATCTCCTGGTTTAAAAGATCCCTGACTCTGTTCACTCACCGGTTTGACGGCAATGACAGCCCCCGTCTGGATTCCAGGCTCCATGGAGCCTGAGAGCACCGTTAGAATCTCCTTGCCCAGAATCTTGGGCGTTCCGCCATTCATCCGGCTAGTGATTGCAGATACCAGCGTAAGTAGAAAAATAAGAATTAACGCATACATCAATAGGTTACGAGTCCATTTAAGTATCACTGGAGAGCACCGCCTTGGTTAGAATACGTCTTGCTTTTCGCCTGTTTTTACCGTTATGCTGTCAGGATTCGCGTCCGGGACAGGGGCTTCCGGCTCAGCAGCCTTATCAGGCTTTGCCTGCTCCTCAGCTTCAAGCTTCGCCTTCTCCTCGGCTTCGAGCTTCGCTTTCTCCTCAGCCTCGAGTTTCGCTTTCTCCTCGGCTTCGAGCTTCGCCTTCTTCTCAGACTCGAGTTTTGCTTTCTCCTCGGCTTCAAGCTTCGCCTTCTTCTCAGCCTCGAGCTTCGCTTTTTCCTCGGCTTCAAGCTTCGCCTTTTTCCCAGCTTCGAGCTTCGCCTTTTCTTCCGCTTCGAGCTTCGCCTTCTTCTCAGCCTCTTTCAGTCCTTGGATCACGTCAGCGGCCTCCGTATGCATCAGCGAGGTTTCGTCCGCATAACTCCTGGCCTGTTCGGCCGCGGTCGATGCCTGATGATAGGCTGCCTGCACATAAGCGTCCACTCTTCTGATGGAGCTTAACTTTCTAACCATCTCCTGAAATTCGCGCAGCGTCAGATTGGCTTGGCTGAGCAATTGTTCGAATACCGGGATAGCATTATTTTGTGCGGTTGTTAATTGATTAAAATCGACCTCATATGGAGAAAGTCTCTGGTTCACTTCATTGACTTGCTGCTCCAGCTCTAGTTGTGAGCGTGTTAGATAGCCTTGAAGCTCAGCTAAAAGGGCAGCCGCGCCGGCCGCAGCCTCACGCGTTTGTGCAGCAGCCTCTTGAATACCTCCAATACGTCCCTCTGCGGTCTCCGAGTCCGTATTCTTGTCCGTTATCTCCGCTAACGCCTCTCTCGCCGCTTCACGCTGCCAGGCAGCAAGCTTCATCGCCTCGCTGGCTTGGTTGGCAATGTGATCGACCGTACTTGGAAACACAAATGCTGTGGTGATATTGGAGGATTCGGTTGCTGCGACGTCAGTCAGCAATGCATACGTGGGCGTTGTAATTTGGCCGATGCCATAAGCCGAAATCACTACGATCCCTGCAATTTGGGGAAGCGTATACCGACGGATGTTTCTATTCCGGGAAGAACGTGAAAGCCTCACAGGAGCCTCTCCTTTAGCTGCTTGCAATTTCCTGCAAACAAGGTAATCTATTAACATCCAGCCTTTATGACGAACGTTATTCGTTCGTTATAAAGAACTATGACGTAAGTATATGCCATTACTCCTACAAATCAAAAATCGCATTTTGTTGCAATATTCTCAATAAAGAACAATTTATAGTTAACTTCCTGCTTTAAGCTTCATTTTCCTCAGTTTATCGTACTTTTTAACGAACGTTTTTTGCATGAAAAATCTAAATGATACCGCAGAGGAAACAAAAATAATGGGGATGTGGAGTGGAAACGACATAAAAGGGGGATCATTCATACCGGAACTGATTCTATAGTGCTTTGTCCGTCTTACGGTTATTTGATATACTGTAACAAAAAGTACGGAGGGACGTTTTTATCGTGCCAGATAATATGGGAAGTCGTATCCACCATCTCCGTCTGGAAAAAGGCTTGTCTCTTTCGGAGCTTGCGGATAAGGCTGATGTGGCGAAATCATACTTAAGCAATGTGGAAAGAAATATACAATCCAACCCCTCTATTCAATTTATTGAAAAAATCGCTGACGCACTTCAGGTGTCCATTCATGCGCTTCTTTACGGAGAGCCTTCCGGTGTACAAGAGTCACCTCTGGATGGAGAATGGTCCCGGCTCGTACTGGAAGCTATGGCTTCGGGTATAAGCAAGCGGGAATTCAAAGAGTTCTTGGACTATCAAAAATGGCGGCTGGAGCAGAAGGATTCCTGATTCATGCAGGTTCCCTCTCCTGCCGGTCATACAGAAAGGGCACAGCGGAGAGATCCGCTGTGCCCTTTCTGTATGTACAAAGCTATTAACAACCAACCGCTACATTGCCTGCAAAGTCTTCTCATTAAAAAATTGGCGGATTTCATCCGCTTGGATGCCAGCCTGCTTAGCCGACATCAGCAAATAGACCCATTCTAAATCCAGATCAACTGTCTGCAGTTCTCCGTTGTTCCCCTGGTTGGACTTATCCAAGAAATCTCCTCCTAAGATTACGCGTCCCCAGGCAGTCCGGCCGTCGTAGTATTTCTACATTAGACCCGAGACTTTGTGCCCCTGTCTTTCGGCAGGTTTACCCTTTACTGGATCCTTTACATGAAAGGATCTGGCTAGAAATTCATGAAACCGTTATCCGCAATAACATTATACAATATCTTACACGAAAAGTGTGTCGATTTATGGGAATATTGTATAAATGGAAACGGAAAATAATTGATTATTTTGCCAACTGCTTGTACGAATTACTCGATAATCCCAAAAAATTGTAGAACAAGCCTCTTTATCTATGTATGTATATATGAAAACTGAAAACAACATTTTTATTTCATTCATTTCAATCACACCGCCGCATTATTTTCATATAGTTAAGAAACCAAACTTATAATAGTTCTGTATGAATTAGGCACTGAATCATACCGTTTTGCGAACGGATTCAACCAAAGTATGAATTGATTACCCGGCTTGAAAGTTGCACAATAAGATGAGGAATGAAACCGCAAACATCGAAGCTCCACAAGGGCGCCGGCGAAATTTTGGCGCGCGTGGAGTTCATCCGTTAGGAGGATGTATTCATGGCAGCCAAAGATCCCTATAACGAAACTGTGTGGAGCAAGTATTACGGACCCAATTTGGGTTACATCCAAGAGAAATATGAGCAATTTGTAAAAGATCCAACTTTAGTAGAGCATAATTACCGCGATCTTTTCACCCGTTCCGGCCCCCCTCCATTGGCTCCCGATGCTGAACAGGCACCGCTGCCTGTGGTTTCAGGAGATACTGAGTGGCTTAGAAAGGCCGTAAGGGCATCCAAGCTGATCGCCAATATCCGCATACATGGCCATATGGCCGCCAATATCGACCCGCTGGACCGGGGAAACAATCCGATGGCGAAATATTTGGAGTACGAAACCTATGATCTGACCCGCGAGGATTTAATGGCTATGCCCGCCTCGCTGATCTGGGAGAATGCCCCGAATGACGTTCATACGGCCTGGGATGCCGTTCACCGGATGCGCCAGGCCTACACGCAGACCATTGCCTATGAATTCGGGCATGTGCGTGACGAGCAGGAGCTGCGCTGGCTGAACAGCCAGGCGGAATCTACCAGCTCTCCCGCGCCTCTAAACAACACAGAGCGCAAAGAATTGCTGAAAAGGCTGATTCAGGTAGAGCAGTTCGAAACTTTCCTTCATAAAACCTTTGTCGGCCAGAAACGCTTTAGCCTGGAAGGCAATGACGCCTTGGTGCCGATGCTGGATGAAATCGTGCGTGCTGCCGCTCATGACGGTGCCGAGCATATCCTGATGGGTATGGCGCATCGCGGACGGCTTAACGTCCTGGCTCATATCCTGGGCAAACCTTATGATATTATTTTCTCGGAATTCCATCATTCGCCGAACAAGGAGCTGTTCCCTTCCGAAGGCTCCATGGGCATTAACTACGGCTGGACCGGCGATGTGAAATATCATCTCGGCGCTGACCGCGCTGTCCGTGAAGGCGAAACCGTCCGTACACGGATCACTCTGGCCAACAATCCCAGCCACTTGGAATTCGTCAATCCGGTGGTCGAGGGCTTCACGCGTGCGGCCCAGGAAGACCGCAGCACTCCGGGTCTGCCTAAGCTAAACACCAATAAAGCCATGGCTGTGCTGATGCATGGCGATGCTGCCTTCCCGGGTGAAGGCATCGTGGCCGAAACCCTTAATATCGGCAAGCTTAAAGGTTATCAGAACGGCGGTACGGTGCATATTATCGTCAATAACCGGATCGGATTCACGACGGAAAGTGAGGATTCCCGTTCTACCCACTATGCCAGTGACCTGGCTAAGGGCTATGAAATTCCGATTGTGCATGTCAATGCCGATGATCCGGAGGCTTGCATTGCAGCCGTCCGTTTGGCCAGCGCCTACCGCAATCTGTTCAAGAAGGATTTCGTGATCGACTTGATCGGCTACCGCCGCCACGGACATAATGAAATGGATGATCCGGAAACGACACAGCCGATTGTTTATGGTAAAGTGCGCAATCATCCTACTGTATACAAAGTGTACGCGGAACGGTTACAGGAGGAGCGCGTCATCACGGTAGAAGACGTTACGGCAATGAATGCCGAAGCCGAAGGCGTACTGCAGCAAGCCTTTGATAAGATGAAGGAAGGCAAGCATAAGAACGCAGACGCCAAAACCTCAGTTGCCCTGGACAGCGCACCTACACCGCAGCGCCCTACAGCGGTTCCGCTTGACAACCTGCAGGAAATTAACCGGGAGCTGCTGTCGGTTCCGGACGGCTTCCAGGTCTATCCGAAGCTGGAGCGGATTCTACAGCGCCGCAAAGACGCTTTGAATGATGGAGAACGCGTGGACTGGGCACTCGCAGAAGCCCTCGCCTTCGCTACGATTCTGAAGGATGGCACACCGATTCGTCTCAGCGGCCAGGACTCCCAGCGCGGTACCTTCGCGCACCGCCATCTGGTGCTGCATGACAGTGACACAGGGGCACTTTTCTCTCCGCTGCATCAGCTTAAGGACTCCAGCGCCTCCTTCGGGGTGTACAACAGTCCGCTGTCGGAAGCGTCGGTGCTCGGGTATGAATACGGCTATAACGTGTTTGCCCCGGAAACCTTTGTCATCTGGGAAGCACAGTATGGTGATTTCGCCAACGCCGGACAGGTCATTATCGACCAGTTCATTGCTGCCGGACGCGCCAAATGGACCCAACGCAGCAACCTGGCGATTCTGCTGCCGCACGGCTACGAAGGCCAGGGGCCAGAGCATTCCAGCGGAAGGCTGGAACGGTTCTTGCAGCTGTCGGCTGAAGAGAACTGGACCGTAGCCAATCTGACCTGTGCGTCTCAGTATTTCCATCTGCTCCGCCGCCAGGCTGCCCTTTGCGGCAGATCGGATGCCCGCCCGCTGGTGGTCATGGCTCCGAAAAGCCTGATCCGCAACACACGCAGCACTTCCCCGGGAGCCGAACTGGCTTCGGGAAGCTTCCAGCCGGTCCTGCCGGAGCCGCTTCTGGGCAGCAAGCCCGGCGAGGTTAGACGACTGGTTGTCTGCAGTGGTAAGGTCGCTATCGACCTGCAGACTGAGCTGGATTCAGCCAAGGGGCAGGATTGGTCCTGGCTGCACATTCTGCGGCTGGAGCAGCTCTACCCGTTCCCGGAACGGGAACTGGCCGCTCATCTGAGCACCTTCCGCTCCCTGCAGGAAATCATCTGGGTACAAGAAGAACCTAAGAATATGGGCGGCTGGAGTTATGCCGAACCACGGCTGCGCGCCATCGCCCCGCAGAATGTCAAAGTGAAGTATATCGGCCGTCCGGAACGTTCCAGCCCGGCCAGCGGTTACGCGGATGTGCATAGCTTTGAGCAGCGGCGTATAGTTACGGAAGCCCTGAAACTAAATTCGCAAGTACAAGCGGCTGTACCGTCCTCCTGAAAGGGGACGGTGTCACGATAACGTTAACTATTATATTTGGGGAGGTAAGGGCCTGTGTCCGAAATTAAAGTACCCGATCTGGGCGAATCCATTTCCGAAGGAACGATTTACAAATGGCTGGTTAAAGAGGGCGATACTGTCGGCCAGGGGGATGTGCTTGCTGAGCTTGAAACCGACAAGGTCAATCTTGAAATCAGCGCGGAGGAGGACGGCGTCATCTCCTCCATCCTGCGCCAGGCCGGCGAGAATGTAGCCGTTGGCGAGGCTATCGGCGTGATCGGCAGCGCAGACGCTGCTGCCGGAAGTGCGCCGCAGGCCGCTGCGGGCGGTAAGCCCGAGGCGGCACCTGCGCCAGGCAGCGTTGCACCTGCCGCTGCCGCACCTGTGGCAGCGCCTTCGGACGCTGCCGTTCCTGCCGCCGCACCCGAAGGTGCGGCAGGCAATGCGGCCCTGGCTTCGCCGGGGGCGCGCAAGCTCGCGCGTGAGCGGGGCATCGACCTCGGCGAGGTCAGCGCCCGCGACCCTATCGGCCGGATTGGCCAGGCCGATGTGAAGGACCATGGCGCAGCCGGCCCAGGGGCCGCTGCGCCCGTGTCTCCGGCGCCGCAGGGCAAGCCGGAGCCTGCCAAAGCTGCGGCGGGCAAAGCGCCGCAGCAAGAGGACGGCAAGGCCGTGGAGCGCAAGCGCATGTCGCGCAGACGGCTGACGATCGCCAGCCGCCTGGTCGAAGCGCAGCAGACCGCGGCCATGCTGACCACCTTCAACGAGGTGGACATGACTGCCATCCTCGACATCCGCAAGCGCCGCAAGGATGCCTTCAAAGAGAAGCATGAAGTCGGACTGGGCTTCATGTCCTTCTTCACCAAGGCTGTGATCGGTGCGCTCAAAGCCTATCCGCTGCTGAATGCTGAGATCGACGGCGAGGATCTGCTGCTCAAGAGATATTATGACATCGGCATCGCCGTCGCTGCCAAGGAAGGGCTGGTAGTGCCGGTCGTCCGCGATGCGGACCGGCTCAGCTTCCCTGAGATCGAACGGCGGATCGGCGAGCTCGCCTCCAAAGCACGCGCCAACACGCTCAGCCTGCAGGAGCTGCAGGGCGGCACGTTCACCATCACCAATGGCGGCGTGTTCGGCTCGCTCTTGTCCACGCCGATTCTCAATACGCCGCAGGTTGGTATCCTCGGCATGCACAAGATCCAGCTCCGTCCGATCGCCCTGGACGAAGAAAGAAGCGCCAACCGCCCGATGATGTACATCGCGCTTTCCTACGATCACCGGATCGTGGACGGTTCCGAAGCGGTAAGCTTCCTCGTCAAAGTCAAGGAATTGCTGGAGGACCCGGAAGCATTGCTGCTTGAAGGCTAACACGGCCTCAAGAGGCCGCTCTTCATCGCCAGCGTATGGATAATCACATACCAAGAGGGATACGAAGACAGCTCCATCGTCCTCGTATCCCTCTTTTCTTTAACGAACCGTTATCTACTATAAGCTGGGCCACTTTCGCGAACTGGTACCTCGGACTGTGAGTCCTGACACTTAAAACAATGAACCCGTTCTCCACATGACCGCCGCGTAAGCCGTTACTGTGATCAGCAGCCCTGAGGTTGCAGCCGTTTTGCCGGCATATCTTATTCCGCTCCGGCTCCGGACCTGCTCCAGTCCCCTTATCCGCGCCATAACGCGCTCCGTTACGTTAATGCTCGGCAACTGCTCCTCACGGGCAGCGGCTCCTATTATATCTTGGTATCCGCTATGGATTCCGGTTCTTTTCAAGAGATCCCCTCCTCTGTCTATAAATTCCCTGACTTTCCGTTTAATCCGTTCCAGCCGCTTGTGCAGCGCATTAGGACTGCTATTTCAGAATGTGGCCCATCTCCAGAAAAGTCAGCTCCTCAAACAACCGCAGCACAAGAATATTCCGCTCCTCCAGTGCAGCCATCAGCGCTAACTCCAGGGCAGGGCTAAACAGCTGCGCTTCCATCTGTTGCTCCGCACTCCAGCAAATTAAGACAATGATTGCCGGCAATTGTATAGCTCTATAACACTTGCGCCCTGCAAAAAGCCTAAGCCTGAATTATATTCCGTACGCCCCGAGCTATTTTCCATCCTATACATTCGAGTAGCGGCTGCACCTTCCTCCTACCCGATCTGGACAATCCATTTCCGAAGGAACGATCTACAAATGGCATGATTTTTATCCCCGCTTAAAATGGGTGCTTGACTTTGAGCATACTCCAAGTAGTACATTCATCACAGGTGGCCACCGTATCTTGGAACATGAAAAGGGGAAACAAGAAATGACACAACCAACAACCGTTCTGATCACAGGGGCAAATAAAGGGATCGGCTATGAAACGGCCCGGCAGCTCGGAGCCCTCGGCCATACAATTTTGATCGGCTCACGCGATGAGCAGCGGGGCAGCGAAGCAGCCGCCGCTTTGGTAAAGGAAGGCGTCGATGCACGCTTTATCCAGCTTGATCTGCAGAACCAGGATAGCATTGCAGCAGCAGTGCAGACTATTGCCAAGGAATATGCTGGTCTTGATGTGCTAATCAACAATGCGGGCATTTCCCTTGGAGGCAGTGCTGCTCCCAGCCAATTGCCGATGAATGACCTCAAAGTCACATTCGACACCAACTTTTTCGGTACGATTGCCGTAACTAAGGCTATGCTTCCACTGCTATTGCAATCTCCTGCTGGGCGGATTGTCAACATGTCGAGCGGTCTGGGTTCCTTAACCTTCAACAGCGACCCCCATCACGAGCATGCCGAATTTAATCTGCTTGCCTACAATAGCTCCAAAGCAGCGCTTAATATGGCTACAATTACTTTTGCCAAGGAATTCAAGGATACTCCGCTCAAGGTTAATTCTGGCGATCCCGGCTTCACTGCCACCGATCTCAATGGCTTCACCGGCCATCGTACCGTGGAGCAAGCGGCGGTTATTGCCGTACGTCTGGCGACACTGGATGCGGATGGCCCGACAGGAGGATTTTTCGACGAGAATGGAGAAGTTCCTTGGTAACATTACTCAAGGAGGTTTCCATGAATATCACCACGCAGGAAATTCCCGATACCGTCACCTCCATCAGCCAGGCTGCCGAGCTGACCGGCTTGACTGAGGATACGATACGCTATTATGAGCGAATTGGTCTGCTACCCTATGCCGACCGCAAACCTAACGGCCATCGGCACTACAGCAAGGATCAGATTCTGGGCATTCGTTTCCTGATGCGCCTCAAGGCTACGGGAATGACGCTGGAAGAAATGCGGCATTATCTGACACTGACCCATCAGGGCGGGGGTACGCTATCCGAACGGTACACTCTGCTAGAGGAACACAATGATAAAATTTCCCGTGAGATTGCAAAGCTTCAAGAGACGCAAGAGGTTATCCGCTATAAACTCCGCCACTTTCGCGAGCTGGCGGAGAATCCGAATACCGATTCTTATGACTGTGAGGCTCCGAAGAGCAGCGGGCAATAAGCAGCTCAGGAAAGAGTCAGACTGCTGATTGCCAGACACCGTCCAATACCGAACCCGGCGTTCACATCCATGTGGAGACCGGGTCCGATGTATTCTATTCCGTTATCACCACACCACTATATAAAAGAGATATCGCCAGCCGTTTCCACGAAGGGCCGGGATATCTCTTTTTTGAATAACTATTCTCTTTGTCTGTATACTTCTTAAGCCAACATGTTTGTATATGGTTAAGCCGTATGCCGTGATGGCTTGAGGCTCATTCCCTTTTCTCTTGCCTGTCTCTGCACCGGAGGCTTTAAGGAAACCGCCAGAAGACAGGCTACAATACACAGTGCGCCGATGACGATGAAGGTAGGCTTGAACCCGCCGAGAGAAGCGGCGATGAACGAGCCGGACAACGCCCCGATTCCGAAGCCCTGATAGACAATGCCATAGTTCTTGCTATGGTTCTTAAGGCCGAAGAAGTCGCTGACAATCGCCGGGAACACCGTAATGTTACCCCCGAAGCAGAAAGCAATGGCGGCCACACAAGCAAAGAACAGGCCGTAGCTCAAGGTCGCATAGCTTAGGGTTAGCATCGCTAGGGCTGTGACCAGCAGCGTGGCACTGACCAGCTTCAATCGGCTCATACGGTCGGACAACGCTCCAAGAATCAGCCGTCCTGCAGTATTGAAGATCGCGATCATCGCAACGGCATTAGCCGCTGTAGCGATATCCAGACCCGCCAGCTGTACCCCGATATCCTTAACAATGCCAATCAGGTAGAGACCGCTCATGCAGGCGGTGAAGAAAATTACAAACAGCAGGTACGCTTCCTTGGTGCGCAGCATTTCTTTGACGGTATAGTCTTTCACTGCAGCCGGAATTGTTGCGGCAGAGGAATCCGTCCCTCTGCTGTTTGCTTGTGCCAGTGCCGGAGCAGCCACAGGAGCTTCCCTGACCAGTAGCGAACCCGCGACAACCATGATCATAACGGCCAGGCCCCAATACAAGAAGGTATTCGATACGCCTGCCGACTCGATCAGGCTGCCGTTGATATATTTGAAGATCAGACTCCCGGTTCCGTAAGCGCCGACCGATACGCCGGAGATCAAGCCTTTATGTTTAGGGAACCACTTAATCAGATTGGATAACGAAGTAATATAGGCCGTACCATCGGCATAACCCACGACTACGCCGGCCAGCAGGTAGAACATCAGGAGGGAATTGGCCTGCGAGCTAAGCATCAGACCGAGCCCCAGCATAATCCCGGCGGAAGCAGTCAGCTTGCGGAGGCCGAACCGGTCCTGCAGTTTACCGGCAAACAAGGTTGCGAAGGCAAGGGCAAAGCTCGTAATGGAAAAAGTTATCGAAACAGCGCTGAGCTCAAAGCCGAATTTGCTGACAAGCTGCGCATTAAACAGGCTCCACGTGTAGATTGTGCCCAGTCCCATTTGCATAATCACTGTACCCAGCACGATCATCCAGCGCTTACTGCCAGATTTAGCCGTAGTCATGAGTCATTCCTTCTTTCTCTCTATTGTCGCTGCAAGGGCTTTCTTTGCTCCTTCATTGTAGCGAAACAACGCTTTCTTGAGAGAAATCGGGAATGAGATGACCGAATGCGGGAATGAAATGCCGCTACAGGCGCATGATCTGCCTGAATTCCTTGACCTTGCTGCGGCTTACCGGCACTTCAAAGTCCAAATCACGAAGCCGGAGCAGATACGTATTATTGAACCAAGGGATAATTTCCTTGATCTTGGACAGGTTCACAAGATAGGACCGGTGGCAGCGGAAGAAGCTGTCCTGCGGCAGCCGGCTGTGGAACTCGCTGATGCTCAGAGCCATGCTGTATTCCTCTCCCTTAGTCATCACGCTCGTTGTCTTCTCCTGCGCTGATGCATAATAAATCTCGTCGGCATCGACGACGATGATCTTCTCGTTTTTCCACAGATTGACCTTGTTGCTGACCGCAAGATGCCCTTCTTCTCTGGGACGGCTACGCGCCGCGAATGCCGCTTCCAGCTTGTTCAGCATGGCTTTCATCCGCGATTCACTGTAGGGCTTCAGAATATAGTCGAATGCTTCAATCTCGAAAGCGTCGGCGGCATGCTCCTTGTAGGCAGTGATAAATACTATATAGGGTTTGACCGAGAACCTGCTGATATTCTGGGCCAGCAGCACGCCGTCGATGGACGGAATATTGATATCCAGAAAAATCACATCGACTTCCTCAGCCTGCAGAAATTTCAGCGCATCCAGTCCGTCCTCAAACTCGGCGGTGATCACTATATCGCTGTGTGCTCCGATCAGAAAGGCAAGCTCACTCCTTGCCAGCACTTCATCCTCTACAATTATCGCTCTCATCG
Organism: Paenibacillus sp. FSL L8-0340; assembly: GCF_038593145.1. NCBI lineage: Bacteria > Bacillati > Bacillota > Bacilli > Caryophanales > Paenibacillaceae > Paenibacillus > Paenibacillus sp. FSL L8-0340. The sequence continues at coordinate 415,047 of NZ_CP151967.1, read as the reverse complement.
CTTCTCCTTTGTGACGTCGAAATAAATGTCCGTCCCTTTATCCAGCCGGTGAATAGTCAGACCCTTGCCATAAATCAGCTTTACCCGCTGTTGTACGTTATATAGCCCGATTTTGTTATCCGGCATGCTTCCGCTGTAGACCTTCTCCATCGTCTCCTGCGCGATACCCGCTCCGGTATCGGCGATGCCGATCCGTACGGTCTCTCCCCGGTCCTTCACCGAAATCGTTACCGTGCCCGGTCCCTTCACTTTTAAAATGCCGTGAACAATCGCATTCTCCACCAGCGGCTGAATAATCAGGCTGGGAATACGCACCTCCACTTCGTCGATATCATACTCAACGGCCAGGCGGCTGCCGAAGCGGGCTTTTTCAATCTCCACATATTGCTGGACCTGCTGCAGCTCACGCCGGATATCAATAAATTCATCGGTCAGCTCCAGATTGTATCTCATATAGCCTGACAGGTTGATGATCAGCTCCCGCGCCTTATCCGGGTTGATCCGGATCAGGGAACTAATCGCGTTCAGCGCATTGAACAGAAAATGGGGATTAATGCTCGTCTGCAGCGCCTTCAGCTCAGCTTTGTTGGCCATCTCCTTAATGCCTTCGACCCGCGATACCTCCATCAGCGTAGAGATCATCTGCGACAGCCCTACTGCCATTGCCTGCAGTGAGTAAGTGATTTTATGGGCTTTGGTATAGTAAATTTTAAGTGCTCCGGTCACTTCGCCTTTCTCTTTCAGGGGAATGATAATCAGTGACCGGATTGCCCGGTTCATATATTCAGTATCGTCATCGCGGATCGTAATTTCGCCGTCCCTCAGCGTCTTTTTCGTCTCTTCACTGATAATCTCGTTCGTCTCGGTGTAGTATTCCTCCCCCACTCCCACATAGGCGCGGATGAATCGGGTATCCGTGATCGCTACCGCATCGGCACCGATGTCCTCCTTGATAATCCCGCAAATGGTGCGCAGCGACTGGGGATTAATGTTGCGGAAATACGGCAGCGTCTTATTGGCAATGTCCAGAGCCAGCTTGGACTGCTTCGCGGCGATCCGTTCCTTCTCCCCCTCCACACTCTGGACAAGCATAACAATGAGGCCGACACTGATCTGACCCACAATCATCGGAAAAGCGATCTTCGAAACGATATCCACACCCAGCGATGAAGGATCTGCCATAACCAGAATAAGCAGCATGGTCAGTGCTTCGCAGCCCATCCCGGCCAGAATGCCGGCAATCCAGCGGCGGTCAGCCGAGGTCCGGCGGTAAATAACGCTGGATACAATTCCCGCCGTGACACTTGTAATCAGGCAGGGCACGGAAGTCACGCCGCCGATATCAATCAGAAAACGGTGAACCCCGGATATAATGCCGGTAATCAGTCCGACCCAAGGACCAAACAGAATCCCGCCGGCCATGATAGCGATAATCCGCACATTTACCAGCGAGCCGTCGACTTTAATGCCGCTGTAGGTTCCGAAGATCGCGAACAGGCTGAAGATCACCGTCACGATCACAAGATCCTGTGGAGCGTAAGCCCCTTTGACAAAAATCTCTTTAAACCGCGGCAGCCGGGTCAACACAAACAGGCACATCAACAGCAGTGCCGCCCTTTCGAACAGTTGCAGCAATATCGTCAAGTTATGTTCCACAGCCACGCCTCCAATGGTCAATCTACCGGTCCATTATAAGATGTGCCAAATCATAATAGCAATCCGCCCTATTGTCTTTTTAGAGTACCCAAGCCTGTAAATTGGGCCTTATAATAAAGGCATCGGATAAAAATCCCGTTGCTTTATGTAGTTCAACTATTTAAAGGAGGACCTATGCTGCTGATCCATACGGAGGAAGATCTCCTGCGGGCCGTGAGAGAAGACCCGTGGATGATGAATATTCTATCTGCCGCCCGAGCGCTAATGCTGCCCGATTCCTGGGTCTGCGCCGGATTTGTCCGCTCTAAAGTCTGGGATGTCCAGCATGGATTTACGGAAAGAACACCGCTGGCAGATATTGATGTTATTTATTATGATAGCAACGACATCCGCGAAGAGACCGAAAAAGCCTGGGAAGCGCAGCTGCGAGCTGCCGATCCTTCTATCCCCTGGTCGGTCAAAAACCAGGCGAGAATGCATGTGGTTAACGATATTCCGCCCTATACCTCTTCTGCCGACGGCATGTCCAAATTTCCCGAGACGGCAACCGCGCTTGGGCTTTCGCTGGATGAACACGGTAATTTAAGGTTGGCCGCCCCTCATGGCATCCAGGATGTCATCCAAATGGAGCTCAGACCCACTCCGAGTTTTATAAGCAACCGCCAGTTGCACTCTATCTATGAGAAACGGATCGCCAGCAAGAATTGGAGGTTGTTATGGCCTCGGGTGCAAATTACAGCTGTCGGCCAGCTCGCCCAAGAAGATAGGAACGCTTGGTAATATCACTTCAGAACATTTACGAGCAACACCCTTGCCGCCTTTTTACTGTCTCCGTCCAACCAGACTCTGACTGTAGGGGCGACTGGGGATGATTCTACTATGGAGACCAGGCCGGAAATCGTACTTTCTTCGTAGGTGGTGATGATCCTATTTTGATCAGACGCCAAGTGCCTGATAATGATTTTGGTGGAGGCACCTACTGGAATGGTACTATTCTCTTGCCCAAGTTCTGTTGTTTCCGCTGTTTTCTTCAGCATACTATACTTAGGATTGTTATATAGGGTTATAGCGTCAGTCTGGGCAGCGGTCAAATCGCCGAACAGATCCGCCGTACTCTCATCTACGCCTGTCATGAGCTGCTTATTCTCATCTATGTATTCCATCTCCTGATCGGCAAAAGGCAGCAGGCTGCGATCCAGCACCCCCGTCACAACACCTCCGCCAAGTCCCGCCAGTAAAAAGAATCCAATGATCGCTGCAAGGAGCTGGTTTCCGGAAGGAGCGATCTTGAAGAGTGCTTTATACAAGGCTACGCCAATCACACCTCCTGCACAGTTCAACAGAATATCGTCAATATCACTGCTTCCCAGCGCAAAGATATATTGAATGATTTCAAAAGCTATACTAACCGAGAAGACGAAAACAAACTTAAATCCCCAGTTCCTGCTCTTTCCTATATAAGCTGCGGCAAGGCCTAAGGGGATAAAAATCCCGATGTTGCCCAATACATTGGTCACCATTCTATCGCTGCCGATGGATTCATCTGTAAAAAATCTGTAAATCGTATGGAAGGGGATCAAGTTCACACTTCTTAAGGCTGCGTCACCCTCTCGAATTTACAATTATGATAATTATTGTATACCATATGAGCGGGAGTTCAAATGATAGATAAATAGAAGAAGGGCAGACTCAACGCAGAAATTCCTGCAGTGAGTCTGCCCTTCTTCACTTATTCTATTGTCTTTAAGCGCCGGTTTGTTCCAGCATCCCCCGGGCAATCCATACCCCGGCGGCTCCGGCTTGAGCCAGACCGCGGGTAATGCCCGCACCGTCTCCGCCGCAGTACAGTCCGGAAATTTCCGTCTCCAGATTGTCCGTAAGCTTCGGACGGGCCGAATAAAATTTCGCCTCTACTCCATAGAACAACGTATGTTCGGAGGCGATACCCGGAGTTACTTTTTCCAGCGCTTCCACCATTTCAATCAGGCTCTTCATGGTGTTGTACGGCAGTACCAGTCCCAGATCGCCGGGTACCGCTTCCTTCAGCGTCGGCTCCAGGAATCCTTCCTTGATTCGCGTTTCCGTTGAACGCCGGCCACGGAGAATATCACCGTATTTCTGTACAATCACGCCGCCGCTGGACAAATCGTTCGCCCGCTTGCAGATTTCCCGGGCATATTCATTGGGCTTGTCGAAGGGCTCGGTGAACGTATGCGAGACCAGCAGGGCAAAGTTGGTATTCTTCGAACCCAGTGCAGGGTCTTTATAGGAATGTCCGTTGGCCGCCATCACACCGCTGTGATTTTCCACAACAACATGTCCTGACGGATTGCTGCAGAAGGTGCGGACACGGGTGCCTACAGATGTATTGAAAATGAATTTCCCCTCATAGAGATGTTCATTGATCTCCCGCATTACCACATCCGAAGTTTCGACTCTTACACCTACATCGACCTGATTATTGTACATTTTCAGCCGGCGCTTCTTCAGCACCTCGGTCAGCCAGGCCGAACCGTCACGGCCCGGGGCAATCATAACCTTATCCGCCTCATGGCTTTCCCCGTTTTTCAGCGTAATGCCTGTAATGCGGTGCGTTCCATTGTCTTTTACGGTTACTATATCCTGAACCTCTGTCTTGAACAGCATTTCAATACGTGTTTTCAAATATTCGTATATGGATTTAAGGATTTCCAAATTTTGCTCTGTCCCCAGATGGCGTACCTGTGCCCGCAGCAGCTTCAGTCCGGCAGCGTAACCCCGTTGCTCAATATTGCGGATACTCTCGGTTGTCGGATCGGTAATGACCGGTGTTGCGCCATGCTCCAGGTTAATGCTGTCTACATATTCGATCAGCTCCAGAACTTTGGAGGGTGCCAAATAATCGGTCATCCAGCCGCCGAACTCCGTCGTGATATTAAATTTGCCGTCACTGTAGGCCCCTGCTCCCCCGAAACCGGCAGTAATTGAACAGGCAGGCAGACAGCCGGCAAATTCCTTGCGCCCCGAAGCGGGCGGACAGAGCTTGATCTTCTCCTCAAGGATCGGGCAATTACGGCGGTAAATATCATGACCCTTGTCCACAAGCAGCACCTTCAAATCAGGCGCCTTTCGTGTCAATTCATAGCAGGCGAATATTCCAGCCGGACCCGCACCAACGACAATCACATCATATTTACTCATCTGTTTCTCTGTTCCTCCTAGGGAGAAACGGCATCGCCGTACTCATGCAGGCCATTATCCGTTTCTGCGAAAATAGATAGTTTATTAACCACAACACAAAAATCCCGGATACTTCATAGGTATGCAAAATGCACCCTATTCGTAGCCAGGAATTTACGGTCCCCTGTAGAAACCCCCAAACCTTATCTTTGAGGATATACGAACAGCTTAACTTTATTATATGAGCCAATAGAAATTTTACAGATTATTCACGAATGTGTCAAGGACAAAACCATACAATAATTCGCCTTTAGATCCTAATTAGAGAATTTTTAACTATATCTCCTGATTTCAATTCACTTAAACACGAACATTATTAGATGAATTTCACTGGAAGGAAACCTGAGGTATTTGTCGAATATATAGTTATATCGCCACTGGAAAAGAGGAACCGCTCATGCACATCCCAACGCTAACTCCTCGCCAAATCTATTGGAATCGGGTACTCCTCAATACATTCTGGATGGTGCTGATTGTACATTTGGCAAGCCAGCTATTTGCCTCCCTGTCTATGTGGGGACATCTTCCACAATTTACGAGCGGGCAATATTTTATTCCCCATATGCTGATTCCAGATTCGACCATATTTGCTCTAATTGTCGTTCTGGAAGCTGTCTACAAGTGGAAGCCCTTATTTTCAGAGTTTTCAATAATTTTCACCAGCCATATTTACGCAATTTTGATGATTTCAAATCTTAGCCCGGAATATCATGTTAAACCCCTGATCATGCTCCTCCCATTGCTCGTCTCTATGATTTATCTGAAACAAAGCTATATGAAGGTTTCCTCAGCCGTCTGTCTGCTGTACGCCGTTATGCTGTTTCTTAATACATCGCCCTATGACTATACGCTGCGAATTGAGCATATTATAATCGCTCTCATCTTCGCCGGAACATCCCTGGCTGGATTCGGGGTGATCGTCAGAGGCCGCGAGCTCATACAATCACTGGAGAACTCTATGAAATCCGAGCAGGATCTGCGCATTCAGAATATCATTATGGACCGTCTGTCCAAGATCGACCCCCTAACGGATTTGTACAATCACAAAACCTTTCATGAGTATTTAGGCTGGCTGATTGAGCATCAGCAGAGCAACCCCTTCCCGATGCAGCTGGCGGTGATGGATATTGATAATTTCAAAAAGGTAAATGACCAATATGGGCATTGGGTCGGAGATATCGTCCTTAAGCAGGTTGCAGGAATGGTATTGAAGCATATTGGCTCAGATGACTTTGCCGCACGTTACGGCGGAGAGGAATTCGTCATTATTCTCACCGCCAAGAAGCTGGAGGAATCAAGCGAAATTATAGGGCGGATCTTAACGGGGATTGCAGGCATGCCAGTCACCGAAATGGACGGTAAATCCGTAACGGTGAGTATCGGGATGCATGACTATCGGGGCGAGGATTCCAAGAGCTCCACCTTTCAGCAGGCGGACGATGCCCTGTACGAAGCGAAGAAGACCGGCAAGAACAAAATTATCATTTTCTAAGCCGTCCAGTAGACATATGAGGAGACTTTCCCAAGACTATTCCTGCGTGAAAATATAAGCGAGCCCGCGGACTGTATCGTCCCGGGCTCGCTTTGCTATGCAGCTATCTCTATTTCTGTTTCTATTTCTATTTCAATAATGAGGCTCCAGCAGTTCCCATACTCCGCGCTCGGGAACCGGCCTGCTGATTAAATAACCCTGTACCTTATCGCAGTCGAATTGCTTAAGAAATTCCAGCTGTCTGGCATCCTCTACTCCCTCAGCTACCACATCAAGACCCATTTTGTGGCCGAGAACGATGATCGTCTGAACAAAGGATTGGCTGTAGGCCTTATCCTCCAGAGAATCTATAAAGATTTTATCCATCTTCAGTGTGGAAATCGGCAGCTGCTGCAAATAACTCAAAGAAGAATACCCTGTTCCGAAATCATCCAGGGCGATACGGATCCCGCGCGACTTAAGGAATCCCAGCTTGCTTACAGTGCTTTCGAAGGATTCCATAAATATGGATTCCGTGATTTCGAGTTCCAGGCAGCTGGGCTCAAGTCCGCTTTCCGCAAGGCTGTCCAGCACCATTTCCACGAAATCATCCTGCAGCAGCTGAATGATCGAAATGTTGACGGATATTTTATATGGAATTCCGGTGCGGTCATGTACGCTTTTCATGAACCTGCTGGCTTCTCTAAGAACCCATTCGCCGATATATATAATCAGCCTGGAATCCTCGGCAATCTTGATAAATGACAGCGGTGATACAAAACCAAGCACAGGACTGTTCCAACGAATCAAGGCCTCAAAGCCGGAAATCATCCCGGTCCCGATCTCCACCTGCGGCTGATAATGAAGCTCAAATTCATTGTTGTTCATCGCACTTCGCAGATGCTTCTCAATGTTCATCCGTTCATTAAACGCGGTATGCATGGACTTATCATAGACTACATACGTGCTTTTGCCCTCTTCTTTGGCCCGGTACATCGCCACATCGGCATTCTTCAGAATCTCCTCTGTGGTCTCCCCGTCTTCCGGATAGAAGGAGATTCCGATGCTGACAGAGACATACAGATTGCTTTCTCCGATAAGGAAAGACCTGCGGAATGACCGCATGATGTCCTCCGCCAAATTCAGCACGGCTTCACGGTCATCCGTATCCTTGAGGAAAATTACAAATTCATCTCCGCCGAGTCTCGAGAGCATGGCTCTTTCATCCACAAGCGACTGCAGCCGTTCACTGGCTTTGCGGATGAGAATATCACCCGACTTATGACCCAGCGTATCATTGATGTATTTGAAATTGTCGGTATCCACAAACAAGAGCGCCGCTTTGCCGCCCGGCCGCTGGAAGTAATTCTCCATCGTCTCCAACAGGCTGAGGCGGTTGGGCAGATTACTGAGTGAGTCCACATAAGCCAAACGGTGCATATTCTTCTGATTTTCGACCAGCATATCATATTGTCCTACCAGTTCCTGCTGTGTTGCCGTAAGCTGCTCATACGTCGCCTCCAGCTCCTGATAGCTGTTACTCAGCTTGAACTCAGCTTGCTTGCGTTTGCTGATGTCAATCAGGGAACCCAGGAACAGCACAATCCTGTCCTTTGGATCGACAATCGCTTTGCCGCGCACCTCAAACCATACATAGTTGCCGTCATGGGTTCGCATGCGGTATTCAGTCTCGTAAATCGGGGTCAACCCGGACAGATGCTCTTGTCTCGCCTTTCGTGCAGTCTCCTGGTCATCGGGATGAATGATACTGAGCACCCCGCCGTCGAACGAGTTGATTTCTTCTTCATTGTAGCCCATCACTTCGTACCAGCGGTCAGAAAGCTTATAGACCCCTGTCTCCCAATCCAGCTCCCACATATAAGCACCGGAGCTTTCTGAGGCCAGGCGGAACCGGCGTTCACTGACCCCCAGCTTGTTAAGCTGTTCCTGCAGCTCCACCTCTGCCGCCGCCAGCTCCTCATAGGTCGACTCCAGCTCCTCGTAGCTGAGCTGAAGCTTAAGCTCACTCTCCTTGCGCTCATCAATATCCAGTCCAACCAGTACGAAGATGTCCTCAGCCTGCTCATCCATCCCCTTAATCAGAGTAGTCCGTATGGAGAAATAGCGGGCATCCGGCACATGATCGGGAAGCCGCACTTCAACGTTGCCTGCGTAGTCCTTGTACACCGCTTTGATAAGGAGATCTCTGAGCAAGGCTGCGCTGCCTTCCAGACCGGGAATATCATCGAGGCTTATTCCAAGCATGTCCTGCTCCTTCAGCCCCGTCATCTTTTCCGCATACTGATTGAAACGCACGATTCTCTTATCACCCTGCACCGCCCAGACAATCATCCCGGTATGCTCAATAACATCCTCAAAAAATTCCTGCTCGGAGTGGATAGTCCGGCGTAAATGCCTGATGTAAGCCCTTATTAGAACAATACCAAAAAGCAGCACACAGAAGCCGATGACAATTCCTGAAATGATCCTCCCTTTGGTTAGGGATTGGTACTCATCCGAATGAGCGAAAAAATATTGCCGGTACAGCTCCTCAAAAGCACCGGACCGCTGCAGCCGTTCCAGCCGTGCATTAACGTAGGAGACCAGCTCCGGTGCTGATTTGCTGATACCATAAGCGATATCCTCAGGGTATAAATTACTCATTTTATGAATAATCGCACCGGTTAATCCACGGTCAACAATCAAATAATCGACAACGCCCTGATTCTCGAACAAGAGATCAATCTCGCCTTTCTGCAGAGCCTCCAGCGCTTCTGGTACTGTTGCATATTCTATGTAATGTGAGACTCCTGCTTTGCCGTGCAGCACCATCTCGGAGTACTGACCCTTGCCCACTCCTACCTTATAGTTCTCCAAGGTGCTTAGCTTCACTTCTTCTTTCAGCGCCTGGCGCGAATAGACAGAGATATAGCTTTTGAACACAGGCTTAGAGAACAATGCCTGCTTCTTTCTCTCCTCCGTAACGGCCATAAGTCCGGTGGTATCAATCTCTCCGTCAATTAGCCGTTTATACGTTTCCTCCCATTCGCCGGTGCTGTATTGAATCAGATAATCCTGCTTCTCAAAAATCATACTTGTCAGGTCAATATCAAAGCCGGTCAGATATCCGTCCTGTATGTATTTATAAGGCGGATAACCCAGCTCTGTCTGATACCTTATCTCTTGTCTTTCAGCGTGAGCGGCAGCAGGGGGTGCAATCATGAGCACAATGCTAATTAGAAGGATGAGTTTACACCGCTTCATCGCAATTCTCCTTTTTCCAATAAAAATCGGGCTAAGAGCATTTATAAGAAGCTGTATTCGACAAAAAATGGTATGGTTCCTGCAAGTTACCCGATCTATTGTGATAAATTGTGCAAATATACCAGTTCACTTCCCCGCTTGAGCAAAGTGCTGCACTGTCCATTACAAAGACAATTCATCTTTTTAATTTATTTATATTGCTTTTTTAGCTTAAAATGTGGATAATAGCAATAACACTTGATAATGATTATCATTATTAAATAAACGAATACATTCAATTCACTATATGGAGTTAAAAGGAGACTGAACACCCATGAACTCAGCCAATACCCGGACCGCTCTGCAGGTTGACGACTATCTGGATCTGCTCAATCTTGCTGTTAAAGTTGGAGATTTGAAATGGCAAAAGGAAATTAAATCCAGATTACAATATATTCTCTGCCTGCAAATCAGATAATGATCGTGCAGAATGCCGCATTCCCGGATTACGGGGGTGCGGCTTTTTTTGTTTCCATTTATAGAAAAACAATTGATACAAGCTGCAAAAGGGCCATTAATTGCTTAAAAGTGCATCTGCAAAGCTTAGAATGTTTAATGATATAGTATAATAATCGGCATAATATACTGAACAATAGTCCTATAGATCGGAGCGTGCCAGTTTGAAAAAATATATTTCCTTGTTCCTGATCATCAGCCTGCTATGGATGCCAAGTATCTATGCGGCAGCGATTCCCGCTCAGCAGGGACTGGTTACCGATGAAGCCGGTCTGCTCACAAAGCAGGAGACAGCTGCTATTGCCGCTATTGCTGAGGGAGACCGCTATACCATCCGGGTGCTGACTGTCGATTCTTTGGATGGCGCCGAGCCTGGCACCTATGCCACTGACGTCTATGATTCCTGGGGCCTGACGCCGCAGGATGTTCTCCTTCTGATCTCTGCCGGAGACCAGAGAGTTGAACTGAACTTCAACAATCCGGGCCTACAGGACTATATCAATTCCTGGTCTCAAGCTCAAGGCGGAGCCTTGGATACCGCAGCCCTCACGGGGCTGCTGGACACGTATTTTAATCCTTATGCCCGGGAAGGGGATTTTGCCGGGGGAATCCGTTCCATGATTCAGAAGCTGCACTCCTTCGGCGGCACTGGCAGCAGCAGCGACCCAGGCCTTGGACTGCTAAAGTTGGCCGGCATTGTCATTGGGATAGCGCTGCTGGCATTAGTGCTGTATGTGCTGTTCACCGGCCTGCGCAGACGGGGGCAGCTCCGCAGCCAGCAGGAGCAGCTGGCCGACTTGCTGGTCCGGGCGAACCGGGCGCTGGAGTCCCTGCAGCCGTTCCAGGGAATTGTTCAAGGCAAGACGGGAGAAATGGTCGAGGGAATCTCCAAGCGGCTGTCTGCACAGCTGGTGGAGATCTCCGCATTGCAGAGCAGTCAAAGCTCACAGCCCCCCTTCTACCGTCTGAAGGCGCTCAAGGCTGCCAGCTCACAGTTGCAGCAGACTGAAATAGCTTTCCGCTCCTCGCTGGAGGAAGAAGAGCAGCACATTGCCGTAATCAGTGATGCTGACCGCAACGTTAAACAGCAGATTACCGAACTGAAGAAGGAAGCGCCTGAATTGAACCTCCAGCTTCAGAGTGCGGTCAAGGAGACCGGCTATGGGCTGCAGGAAATTGCTGATGATCTGAAAGAGCTGGCTGAAGAGACCGCCAAAGCGGATGAGCTGGAGCTGTTCGACCCAATTGCCGCACAGGATATGACCGGGGAGGCGCAGGAGAAGCAGGCGCAGATCGAGCAGGACCTGCACGATGTCGATACGTATGACGACAAATTGAATAACTTTTCTGGAGTTCTGGCGGCTGCCCGCAGCACAATCGCCGCATTGATCGAACAGAATTCCCTCCACAATATGAAGGTCAAACCTTATGAGAATCTGGATCAGGCCTCCGCAGCAGCCGCAACACTTGAAGCTCCCCTGCGCAGCGGAGACATGGATGAAGTGCGCAAAATCGCTGCCCGTATGGATTCCCTGCTAGGCGATGCCATTGCCATGACAGAGCGCCAGGCCCTGATCCGCCAGAACAACCTGAGGGATCTGGATACGATCCGCAGCCGTTGGAGCGGGCTGTCTCAGCGGCGCAATGAGCTGAACAGCCGGATCTCCGAAGCCCGCAGCCGGTTTGCGGAGATCCATCTGACCCAGCTTGAGGAGGTAATGGAGACTGCGGGAACACAGCTCCGTCAGGGTGCGGGAGAAGTTCCGCAGATCGAAACCTGGACCAATGACCAGCGGGGGGAATATGACAATGCCCGCAATAGCCTGGACCAGCTGCTCAAACTTCAGGAAGAAACCGCCCAGAAGTTCGACAATGTCGGCGAAAGTCTCAATATGCTGGGCCAACGCTTAGCTAACGTCACCCGGCTCCTGCCGGAAGGACAGGAGCGTGTGGATACGGCCCAGCGGCGGCTTCAAAGCAAGGGAATCGCCTCCAGAAGCCAATTCCAGCTCTCCCTGATCCCTGAGTATGGTGAACTGGAGCAGCGGCTGTCCATCCGGCCTTATAACCTGGATGAACTGGAAGCTGTGGCACATGCCTACGAGTCCCAGATTTCCTCCTTCGTGGAGGAAGCGAACCGTCTCGTACGCCAAAAAGAAGAAGAGGAGCGCCTGGCACAGCTGGCCATCCTGCGGGAACAGCAGCGCCGGGAGCAGGCACGCAAGCGTGGCTCCTCTTCCGGCGGCTTCGACGGCGGCAGATCATCCGGCGGTTCCTCTTGGGGAGGCGGCGGCAAATCCGGCAGAAATTCCTCTGGCGGCTCCAAATGGTAGACAGCGAACATATCTATGCAAAACGCCACCGGCCCGGAAACGGGCCGGTGGCGTTTTTGACTTGAACTCTTTTTCACTTTTCATTCGTTTTTTTCTGAAATAACCAGAAATATCCAGAAAAACAATGAATATGATAGAACGGCTTCATTATATGAGTATACAAGGCCCCATACATATCAATATGTAAATTTTTGTATTTATTTGAACATTGAGTAAAATGAACATTAGACTTACGATTATTTTGTTAATTAATTCCAAATAAGGACGAAGGAAGGCGATCAAACTATAACGCTCACTCTCTCATGCACCGTGGTATATACCCGCATGTAAGTTTCTTAAACACAGTGAAAGGAATGTGAGAACTTGTGAATAAAGTTGCATTGGTAAGCCCATTAAGAACAGCCGTTGGTTCTTTTAACAACGGACTTTCGTCAGTGAGCGCCTCAGAATTGGGGGCAAACGTGATGACAGCCTGCCTTCAGCAAAGTCAACTAGAGCCTGCATTGATTGATCAAATTTACTTAGGAAATGTCCTTCAAGCAGGCACTGGCCAAAATCCTGCCAGACAGGCGGCACTAAAAGCCGGCATTCCCATTGAAGTACCTGCATCAACAATAAACACGGTTTGCGGTTCAGGGCTTCATGCCGTCGCTTTAGCTTACAACTCTATTTTGGCAGAACAAGGCGGCGTCCTCTTAGCTGGAGGTATGGAGAGCATGTCGAACGCCCCTTATGTACTAAGGAATGCACGAAATGGCTACAAGCTGGGCAACAGTGAATTGATAGACACCGTGGTAGCCGACGGCCTTACGTGTCCCATCAACAAATATCATATGGGAATTACCGCAGAAAACATTGCCGCGAAATATAACATTTCAAGACTTGAGCAGGATGAATTTGCCTATGGAAGCCAGATCAAGGCTATAGAAGCAAAAAACAAGCATGTTTTTGCAGAGCAGATTGTTCCCGTTCTGACCAAAACCAAAAAAGAGAATATTTGGTTCTCAGAGGATGAACATGTAAGAGGAGATGCAAGCAAAGAAAAACTTTCTAATTTAAAACCTGCATTTAAAACAAACGGATCGGTTACCGCCGGAAATGCCTCGGGGATCAATGATGGAGCGGCGGCTGTACTTGTTATGTCGGAAGACAAATGCAAGGAACATGCGGTTCAACCGTTGGCCTATATCAAGGGTTATTCACTTGTTGGCGTTGACCCTGCATATATGGGGATGGGCCCGGTGAAAGCCGTTTCGTCACTTCTTAAGGATCAGGGAATCTCCCTTGATGCCATCGATCTGTTTGAGATTAATGAAGCCTTCGCTGCACAAGCATTAGCGGTAATAAAAGAGCTTGGGGTCAGCCCGGAGAAGGTGAATGTCAATGGCGGTGCAATCGCGATTGGACACCCTGTCGGTGCAAGCGGAGCGAGGATATTGGTTACGCTTGTGCATGAAATGGTACGAAGCTCTGCGCGTTATGGCATAGCCTCGTTATGTATCGGAACGGGTATGGGAATCGCGATGCTGATTGAGAATGCACTCATCTAACACTCTTCTATAAGAAAGGGAGATCCGATTGTTATGAATCCACAAGAGATTTTTTCACTACAGTCCATGCCTGCAGCCAGCGCTAGTTATGGCCGTCCCCCCTACCGCTTCATCGACAGGGAATTTTTTATAATTACCTATGAATCCGATCCCGCTGCGATTAGACAGGCGGTCCCGGAGCCTCTTCAGCCGGATGGAAGCAACACCGTCTCCTATGAATGGATCAAGATGCCTGATTCATCCGGTCTAGGAAGCTATGAGGAGAGCGGCATTGTCATCCCGTGTACCTTTCAGGGCGAACCCTGCAATTTTGTTGCCCAAATGTATTTGGATAACGCACCTGCTATTCTTGGGGGACGTGAAATTTGGGGGTTCCCCAAAAAATGGGCGAATCCCCGCCTGAGTGTTGAAGGTACAGAAACGCTGACCGGTACATTACATTATAACCATGCCCTGGTGGCCATGGGAACCATGCCTTTTAAACATAACATTCTCAGTGAAAAGGACACGGCTACAGCCATCGCAAAAACCCAAGTGAATCTAAAATTAATTCCCGATGTTGATGGTGGCCCTAAAATTGCGCAGTTAGTGGCGTACAATCTCGAGAATATTACAGTAAAGGGCGCCTGGTCAGGGTCGGCCCGGTTAAGTCTGACACCCCACGTCCATGCTCCTGTGGCAGATTTTCCTGTTAAGGCGTATATCGGCGGCAAACATTTTATTGCCGATTTAACACTGCCATACGCAAGAGTCATTCATGATTATCTCCAGTAAACTTTGCTTTCCAAGTGGAAACGGCTACGCCGTCCTTTTAAAGGACGGGGTGCTTCAGCGAGAAATAGAAGGATAATATATAGCGTGAAACATAAATTCTATATTTTCAAAAAAATATACAAGGAGTCAGAAACCATGAACAACAAATTAATCTCCGCAGAAGACGCCGTTAAGAAGGTCAAAGACGGAGACACGGTGATGGTCGGCGGTTTTCTGGCCGGAGGCCATCCGGAACAGTTGGTGCGTGCGCTTGTCGAGACCCATTCCGCCGGTAATCTCTCGATTATTTCCAATGATACTGGCACCACAGAATTATCTATATATAAGCTTGTAAATAGCGGCAGAGTCAAGCGGATTTATGCATCCTATATCGGCTCCAATCCGGAAACGGGAAGACTCCTTATGACCAAAGAAGCTGAGGTAAACCTCTTCCCGCAAGGCACATTAGCTGAAAAAATACGTGCAGGAGGAGCAGGCTTGGGCGGTGTTTTAACACCTGTAGGTGTAGGTACCATTGTAGAGGAAGGCAAAAGGAAAATTGATATTGACGGAAAGGAATATCTGCTCGAACTGCCGCTCAAAGCGGACGTGGCGCTAATCAGAGCCCATAAGGCAGATGAAGCGGGCAATCTTGTGATCAACGGCTCCTCACGCAACTTCAATTTCGTTATGGCTACGGCGGCAGATTATGTAGTTGCCCAGACAGACGAATATGTAAAGCTCGGGGAGATTGATCCCAATCATGTCAACGTACCCGGAATATTTATCGACGCCATTGTAAAGGTAGGGGATATGCATGAATAACCGAGAATTCATTGTGAGAAGAATCGCCCAGGAATTCAAAGACGGCGATGTGGTCAACCTGGGTGTCGGCATGCCTACCATGGCAGTAAACTATATTCCCGATAATGTTCATATTATGCTGCAGGCTGAGAACGGAATCCTTGGTGTTGGCCCCAAAGCCACAAAGGAACAAGAAAATATCGATTGTATTGATTCTGGCGGAAGTTATGTTACAACAATGGCAGGAGCTTGCTATTTTGACAGTGCGCTTTCATTCTCCATCATCCGTGGAGGGCATGTGGACATCACCGTCTTGGGTGCCTTGGAGGTTGATGAGAACGGCAACCTTGCAAGCTGGATGATTCCAGGAAAAAAAGTGCCGGGCATGGGGGGAGCTATGGATTTGGTGGTCGGGGCCAAGCGTGTCATTGTAGCCATGGACCATGTGAACAAAGATGGGGAACCGAAAATATTAGAACATTGCAAGCTTCCCCTGACTGCTGTAAATGTTGTGCAAACCATTGTAACCGAAATGGCTGTCATCGATGTGATTCCGGGCACAGGGCTGATGCTGAAGGAAATTGCGCCGGGTCTGTCGGTGGAAGACGTTCAAAAGGCAACCAGGGCAAAGTTGTTGATCTCGCCAAACTTGAAGGCCATTGCCGTTTAAGCAAAAAGGTAACCTACGGTATTTGGCTAATTCCAAACACCACCGTCCCCAAAAAACCAGCCCGCCCTCCCAATCTGGGGAAGCGGGCTGGTTGGTCTTGGGTTAATGCGTATCCTTGGGCTTGTCATGCTCCTCGTCAAGAAACGGCTTGTTCACATAGTAATACATTACACCCATCAATACACCGCCGCCAATCAGATTCCCAATGGTGACAGGCACCAGATTGTGCACCACACCGCCCCAAGAAATCGTACCGGGATGATCGAGCACCAGTGCAATCGCAAAGGTACACATGTTAGCTATGCTGTGTTCATATCCGGAAATAAAGAAGCAGAATACGAACAGGACCATGGCGAACATTTTAGCCCCGTCGCTTTTCATTGACATCGGAACAAAAAACGCCAGACAGACCAGCCAGTTACACAGAATCGCGCGGAAGAACAGCTGCATTGCCGGGGCTTCCATCTTGTGGGCCACCACATTCAACAGGAATCCGTTCACACTGGAGTCATAGAACAATCCTGTCAAAAAAATCAGCAGCGCAAAGGCGGTGGCCCCGAGAATATTGCCGATGTAGCTGATGACCCACATCCGCACCACCTCGGTCCACTGCATCTTGCGTCTTAAGGCAGCATACGTGTAATAAAATGTATCCCCGGTGAACAAATCGCCTCCGCCGTAGGAGATCAGGATGATGGCTGCGCCGAACGTAATCGCAGCCATCGGATAGGTCATCGGTGATTGCTCCATGTAGAAAAAGTTGCCCGTCTTGAAGGCTACAATTACGCCGAATCCGATAAACATACTAGCCAGCATTGCTCTGGCGATATAACGCAAAATGCTTTGCTGATAAATCTTCTGTTTCTTCAGCGCCAATTTCTCAACCTGCAGCAGTGCCTCGTTCTCCATATGACCTCCGCTTAATGCTTGTATTTTCCGCGATGATGGCAGGCTGATACAGCCCCCTAGGGTATTATACCCAATAAACCGCTGGAAATTGCTTGAATCACGGAGCGTCAATATATTACAAATTTTATTTAGTGAGAATCCGTTGCCGCTGTGCTAGCTGCCGTCATCCGGATCATTCAGCTTGGCAATGGCTTCCGCCTTTTCGCTGCTGGCTACGACAATAAGCACAAATATCAGGCATCCCAGAATCATCCGCAGTTCCTCACTTCCTCCATACGTTGCCTTAGTGACAACTTATGTAGGGTAGTACTCTATTATGAATGAATCTTAAGCTGCTGATATCCGAGGCTTAACCGCTATGCGCAAAAAAAGCCTGCTGAACCATCCAGCAGGCTAGAACGAAATAGCTGTTTATCTATACTCGGACAAGGTGTCAGTTCAAGAAGCTGCTCAGCTCGCTATCGCTGCCGGCTTGCTTCAGCACTTGCGGCTGCGAGGCTTCGTTCAGCCCGAGACGGTTGTTCAGCTGCGTGTTGATTGTCGTCATTTTGGACGTATAATCCTGGCAGCTTTCGATAATCCGGCGGTTGGACTGCTCGGAGGTATCCAAGGCACTGAGCAGATCGCCGATGGCCTGATTCACTGCCTCCAGCGACATGGAAGGCTTGGACAGCAGCTCTGTCGTCTTCTCAGTCGTGGTGCGCAGCAGACGCGCATTCTCCTTGAACTGGTCCTCAATCGTCTTGTTCGTCGCTTCCACGGCGGAAATGACATTTTCCTGATCGGCCAGGGACATTGCAATCATCGCGGATACGGTGATCAGATTTGACGTCTTGTCAATCGCATTGTTGACCGAATCAATCAGCTTATCATTGTTGTCATTGATGATGTCCGTGGCGGCAATAGCCTGATTATAAAGCAGAATCATCTCGGTCATGGACTGGATCCGCACCATGACCTTGCGCAGACCGCGCTCCAGATAAGCCTTGCGGAATTCATTCTCCGGTTTGGCGATTTCCACCTCGAACAGCTCCTTCAGCTTGTTGCCAAAGGCAATCTTGGTCTGCAGGTTGTAGATTTCGTCCATGGAGGTGCGTTTCAGCTGCCGCATGTTGACAATGCTCTCTTCAAGCGTATCACGTCCGTCCCGCAGGCCGGTCACGATGGCATCGATATTTGTGCGTACGGACTGATATTTGTAGACATAATTCTTGAGCGGACTCTTGCGCAGCATTTTGCCGAAAAAGCTGACATTTTTGCTCTGCTGCAGATTCTCACATTCATTACGCAGCTTCATAATCATATTCGGCACTTCGACGCGTTTGCCGGACATCAGATCATTGACCGGGCGATCCAGCAGTTTCAGGGTTTGTCCCGCTTTTTCCTGCGTCTTCACCCCAAGCTTGCCGATATCATCCATTAAGGAATCCAGTGCAACGGTATCGGTCTTGGCTACCTTCTCAATTAATTGGGAAGCTTCTGCAACTACCTTCTGCTCATCTTCTTTTTTGAGCTCTATCAACTGCGTGGACATGGGTTTCCCTCCTATAATTCGGAACTGCTGTACCGCTGATGAATCAGTTCCGCCTTGGTCTGAAGTTCCATCAGGTCTTTATGCTCGATCGTAGAGGCAATCTCCGTAATTTTAGAATCAACATCCCGCAGACCGTTCAGCAGCATTCTCCGATTTTTCGTTTTGGCCTCACCGCCAAGCCGCAGGAAAGGATTGATGACCCCGTTCAGGTCCTTCAGCACCAATCTGCGAACCGTGTGGTTGATCTCACCGTTGCCGAGCTCCTGAAGCAGCGGAATGATCCGCAGGAGCCTGGCGATCAGTGCCAATGATTTCTCGACAATTTCATTGTCGAGCGTATCCTTCTGACCCTCCGAAATAATCATATCCTCCAAAATGCTGAGATACTCCACCACCGGAGCGAATTCCGCTCCGATCCTGACCTCAGCCTGTCCTCTGCCGGACAAGGAATGTGGTGCACCGGTTTCCGATCCTGCGGGAGCAGCCCGGATCACTTCAGGACTGCCCGCAGCAGAAGCGGGGGCGATCGCTGCTGGCTCCTGCCCGGCCGGAAGTATCTCCGCCGGCAGGTTGGTTCGTGTGCGCTTGCCTCCAAGCAGCCCGATGGCAGCTCCGGCAACCGGGAACAGCAGAGAGAGCAGCTCTGGCAGGAAAGCGCTCGTCAGCAGAGCCACAACATAGCCGGCTCCTGCATACAACAATACTTTTGATTTCGAATAAATTGTCATCACCTCTTGCGAGCGTGTGAAATCACACTCAATTCACGGGATCCGTAATAGCGGATTCATCGTGTATTCTCATGATCATAGGCTGCTCTATATGGCTGGCCAGTATATCACCGGCGAACCCGGCAGGCTGAACCTCGCCGCCCAGCGCGCTTTTAACCGCCAGATAAGGGAAGTTGATACCAGTCAGACAAGAAACATGCAGCCCGCCGGACATCCGGGGGTTAATCTCCAACAGCTTGGGAACTCCGCCGCCGTATTTCATTTGTATATTGTAATTATAAGGGATCTTATAGGTTTCGGCGACACGCTTCGCAATATTCTCAAGTTCGGGAATATGCTCCATAACCCGCAGCCGCCCGTTGTCCTTGCGGCGCGGCACGGCGGCAAGTAGCCTGCCGTTCTCGTCCGCCAGACAGTCGATACTGTACTCGTACCCTTCGAGAAGCTCCATAACCATCAGGGCAGGAAACGAGTCTACTCCGGAAAGGACGCGGTATGCCTCATCAAACGAAATATGCTGCGTCACATAACCGAAGAGCTCCTCTATAGGGCTGCGGCTGTTATTAATGATACGGAAGCCAAGCCCGCCTTCCGTCTCGGTAGGCTTAAAGCAGACCTCATGCCCTTTGGCCACAAGATCCTCGTAAGCCGCCTTGAATTGTTCCGCTGTATCAACAACATGATAATCGGGAATTTCCATTATTCCGCTATCCTTAACTTTGTTATAGAACTTGCCTTTATCCAAAATCATCTCCAGCAGCTCCAAATCGCGGCAGACCAGCACTTTCGTGCCGACGGCATCAAACATTGCAGCATGTAGGGCGATATCCATCATATGCAGACGCGGGATGAAGATATCAATCTCATTGCGGCGGCAGAAATCTACACAGAACTGCACGTATTCGATCCCTTCCAGAGCAGGTTCAGTTCCTGCAACGTCAGCGCCTTGCAGCGACATATGCCGGATATCGGAGTGGGTAGCAAAGATTTGAACAGGAATGCCGTCCTCATTATTCCGTATGAGATTCATATAATGAAAAGCCACGGAGAACCAGCGGTTGAAATAAATATTTACCTTTTTCATTGCGGCCCAACTCCCAATGTCGTTAGATTGTTATAAATCTTCTGAACATACTGCATAATTTCTTCCCCGGCATGGACGCCCGACAGCTCTGTAAAGGGATAGTTCAATTCTACTAGAGTGGCCTGCTGCTCGGCAAATATTTCCCCATGCCTCGGGGCAATGGCATAATCCGCGCTCTCCAGCAGACATTTGTCCAGCAGGGAATCCCCCGAAGCAACCATCGGCTCCGAATGAACCGTGCGGCGCACATGAACAATCGCATCGCTTTTGTTCACAGCCTCCGGCACTACATACAGCTTGCGGCCCTGCAGAGAAACCTTCCAGCCCAACCCAAGCAGACGTTCTGCCAGATGGTTAATCTCATCCAGAGGCAGGAGATCGCGGTACACCATAAATGTATAGAACAGCTCATCGCAATACCGTTCGTTGATAATCCATTCCGGACGCACCACCGATCGTACAAGCTTTCCCACTTCTTCAGCGGCAGCTGAATTGCGTTCCACCAGCCTGCCGATCAATGCCCGCCACTGCTGATCTACCACTCCGCGAACAAGAATGTTGCCACCGTTGCTGGTGACGGCATAATCCGGAATAATCGTCTCCTGGAACAGGTTGATCCGCTTATACTCCGCAATGGTCCGCGTAGTCACCGGCATGAAGATGATACTTGCGGTGAGCTCCTTCAAGCGTTGCAGTGCTGCGTGTGAAATATAGGAGACCGTTTTGCCGTCAATAATTTCAGCCGGCACCAATCCCGGTGAATCCTCTGGAACAAGCAGCGCGCCCAGGGAATAGATCAGGGTACGGTCTAAATCGCTGGCGTAAATCAATCGCTTTCCCCTCCTTTCAGCGGCTGGATAATTCCGCAGCAGGAATAGGTAAGCCCGGGATACACTTCTACCGGAACCCCCCGCTCCTCCGCCAACAGCAGAATGTGGCGCAGATTCGGGTTATCCATAGTATCGACAAGAATTTTCCAGGGTACTCTGCGCAGCAGCACACGCGTCGTCTCTCCCACGCCCGGCTTGACCAGATTGATGTTATCAATGCCGAACGTCTCCTGAATACTCTGGACATCACGCATTCCCTGCCAGGTAATCTCCGGCGGCGCTTTCAGCATGCCTGCAGCTATTGCCGCAGCATCCGCGGTTATGGAAGCGAAATGGGGTGTGATCGCTTCGATAAACACATTGGAGAGGTCACTGTCCAGCCATTCCCTATAGAACTTCGCACCATGGAACTCCTGCGGGCCGATCAGATCCTCTCGCAGCACCGTACGGCTTATGAGTCCTGACACCGTCGAATTCAAGCAGGCGCTTGGGATCAGATAATCCTCCCTGGTCCCGAAAGTCTGCGAACAGCTTCCCGGATCCGCAAGTACAGCCAGATCGTCATTCAGCGCAATCCCGTATTTCTTATAGAAATCGGCGCAGGATTCAGTAAGCACTTGGGTGATTGCGCCTTTGCCCGTCCAGCCGTCAATAAACTGCAGATTGGCATCCATACCATGCTGCTGCAGCATGTAGAGAATTGCGTTCTCATCCATGCCTTTGCCGCGGATAATTGAGATGCTGTAGTGCGGCAGATCCACGCCGTACCGTTCGGCAATATAGCGTTTAATCAGTACGCCAATCGGCGTTCCCGCTCTGGCCAAGGAGACCAGCACCGTATGGTCTGTCCCCCGCCGGGATACGATCAGCTCGGAGACAACCGCAACCGCCTGCGCAACCTTTACCGCAGAGTGCCGGAGTGTCTCCTGAAACAATGCAATATACGGCTCCGTCGGCTGGTATTCCACAGGAAGCATCTCCGAATAGCTCACCCCGGACTGAATGGCTTTCTCCCGCTCCGCCGTACCCAGCTCCAGGGATACATTACTGAGATCCTTAAGCAGAAAACGAACATCCGATGGAGGATAGCTGCCGAGCGGAACCGGAGGGGCTATTCTTTTGCTCATGATCGTTTCTCCGCTATCCGTTCCCTTCATCAGCGGGCACCTCCACTTCCAGTTCAGGACCCAGTACAATCAGATGCACCTTGTTGCCGGCCAGCCCCTTCAAAATATCCATCATCGGCTCAATCCGAATATGAGGTACATCACGCTCCAGCAGCACAAAAATATCCCCATATTGGCCGGGGTCCACATTGTAGATATAATTCGTAATCCCCGTGTCTGTAGCCGATGGATAAGCAGCTGCGCTATGCACGCCATAATCCGGCCGGCGATCCGGATGAATCGGGCTGCGGGTGGATGACTGATAGGCAACCCCTTCCCCCATTTCGGCCGCAATCCGCATAGGCAGATACATAAATTCACCGACACCCATCACCAGGGCAGAGGGGCTCTCGCGCAGTTCGCGAAGCTGCGCTGCCACCTGTGCTGCACCCTTGTCGATCCAGACATTATCCTCCGAGCTAAGACCGAAGCGGCCGCTAAGCTTCAGATACGGCGAAGTGTTGATTTCCCCGCGCGAGTCGGTAGAGCTTACTGCCAGCCGCTCCAATCCGTCACGGATATACGTAATCATAACAGGCGCCTCACGGGCAGGCTTCGCCTGTCCTTTACCAACTTCTGCATCCAGCACAGGCGTCCCCTTCACTTCAATACAACCCTGCAGCAGAGACAACGCCTTAATCTGAATCCCGAGCTCCTGCTCCAGATCACGGTAAGCCTGAATATGCCCTTCGCTTCTCCAATCCAGCAGGGAGGCTACTACGTATTCCTTGCGCGGGAACTTGGACTGGATATCCCTGATCGTGTTGATCGCCGTATTGCCGGTCGTAATCTCGTCATCTACGAGTACAATCGGCTCTTCTCCAGATAACAGGGCAGCGTCCAGGGCATAACAGAGATGGTCAACTGCATGAGAATGCTCTTCTTCAAAGCTGATAATTGACGCCATCTCCGGAATGTCTTCACGGGTGGTATGAATATATGACGCGCCTCCGGCAAAAATGTTGTACATGCTATGACCCAGCGCAGTAGCAGTCTCGGCAAAACCTACAAAAACGACCGGCCGCGGAAGCACCAGCTGCGCGGCCAGCAGCTCGTGATAGGCTTCCTCTGCATGGAGAGGATGAATAAGTCCGTGAACCGCCGCATCCAGCAGCTTGTCCATCTGCTCATTGCCGGCAGCTCCGCCGTTCATTTCCCGGTATAAAAGCAGCCCCAGCGCTGCTCCGCTGAGCAGTGGAGTATAGGGCATTACCGGAATATGCTTGCCGAGCACCTTGCTGACAAAGAGAAAGGAACGCTTTTTATTGATCCGTGCAGCCATGGAGAATAAAGCTTCAACCGGCATATCAAAGGGGTTGGATGTTTCGGTTACCGTAACCTGCAGGTTCTGGACGATATTAAACGTGTGTATATTCGTTCTCGGGCAGTAATCCGACAAAATGCTGTTGTTCATGTAACACCCCGTATACTTGAGATCGTAGTAAAATACGTCTTGCCCAGTTCAAATGCGGCTTAATTTCATTCATTTTGTTATAGTATTCGCTCTTGAACACTCCACGGCTGCCATCATTGCTCTCTACAATGCTGAGTGCATCCACATATTCCTCATGCATCACCGTATACAAGGCCTGCACCGGTCTTAGATGGGAAGGATGGATAATCGTCTTGCCGACAATCCCGTTTTCTTTATCCAAAATCACTTCACGGATCAACCCGTCCATGGCGCTGGAAATATAATTGTTGCGCATCTCCCGGCCCTCCCGGCCGAAGGTATCCTCAAAGGGGGTCTGCCGCAGCTGCGGGCGGAGCACCCGGTGTCCTTTGCTGGAGAAATACTCCCAGACCGGTCCTGAAATGACATAACCTTCTTCCACCCGGCCGAACACATTAATAATATCCGACATGCAGTCGCGGATGGGCGTTAGATCATAGATGCTTATGTCCAGGCTGCGGCGCAATCCGAACAGACTGGAGAAATCGGTCGCTCCGATCCGGACATTCAGCACATAATCACGGTAATCGCCAAGCAAGTTGCGGATGGCCAGCAGGCTGGCTATCCGGCTCTCCCGGTAAATAATCGGGGCGCTCTCCAGAATCGGCATGCCATACAGCACAGGGGCCAGATAACTGCGTGAACTGTTATAATCGGCAATCGCCTCAAAGTACTCCACGCCATTGTCCACTGAGAACTTGGGAAAGACAAACCCGGTAAGCATGGTGATAAGCGCTCCCAGCCGGAAAATCAGCTGCTGCAGCTGTTCCGGATTGCGGACGCGGATAAATAGCAGGGGAAGACTATTTCCGGGGTCAGACTCATTCTCGGCATAAGCCGACAGAAAAGAAAGATGCCTTACCACTGACTCTTCAGCGTAATCAACCTCTCCATCGCCTATCGCATCCTCCAGATCAATAATGACCGTCACCAGTCCCGAAGCTCTGAGCTTCAAAATATCTTCAGCCACAGAGGACCGGGTAGCCGGCATATAGAGAGCGGCCCCAACCGCATAAGCCAGCAGTTCCTTGCTTGTAGTATGATTAAATGAAACAGGCGGAGAGTAGAATAATGACGTTTCTTGTTCTTGTGTCAGGTAATCGAAGTATCTCAAAGGCCTTCCCCCTTATAGTTTTGCAAAGCGGAGCAAAACAAATAGCCTCTCCTTATAGAGAGCTGCAGAACCGGCTATGCCGTCCTCTCGGGGACGGCTTCCGGCTCTCTCAAATACAAGCAAAGGCCATGCTATTCCATATACGATTACCCGGGATAAAAGGGAGTCACACCTTCCCTGTGATGGTCCTCTTTATCCTATGAAACCTTAAAATTACGCGTTTCTGTTCATTTCTTTCTTTTTCTTTCCGGAACTGTACAGAATGGTTCCCACAAAGACCGCAATCAGAATGGTGAAGAAAATGAAATGCGGCATTTCAAATCCGAATGCTCCAGCAAGCATTTTGCCTGCAATCAGGGCAATCAACAGGAACGCTGTCTGCTCCAGTTCAGGGAACTTGGCAATGAGCTTCAGGAACACCTGTGCCACACCACGCATCATCAGCACGCCTAGGATACCGCCCAAGAAAAGTACCCAGACTTTGTCGCTCAGACCAAAGGCGGCTACCACACTGTCGATACTGAACGCAATATCCATCAATTCAACCAGCAGTACAGTTTTCCAGAAAGAGGTGCCTTTATGTTCTTTCCCTTCTTCACCTTCACCGGGTTCATTGCGCTTGAATAATCCTTTATAAGCGATATAAAAGAGATATAATGCCCCAAGGACTTTGACGAGCGTAAATTTAATCAGGAATGTCCCTAATCCAATCGCCAGGAATCTAAAGAGGTAAGCTCCCAGAATCCCGTAAAACAACGCCTTCTTCTGCTGTTCTTTCGGCAAATGCTTAACCATTACCGCAAGCACAAGCGCATTATCTGCCGATAGCAGCCCTTCGAGCAAAATCAAGCTCCCGATAATCCCCCAGCTGACCGGGTCAGAGAGCGTTCCTACAATGTCGCTCCAAGAGAAAAAGTGCCCATAATTCTCGCTGATACTTCTAAAAAAATCACTGAACCAATCCATTTTGCTTGCGCCTCCGGAAAAATTAAATTATTTACTGCCTGCTACCCAGCGCAGTCCCCAGCCATAGGCCTGATCCATCTCCTGATGGCCGCTGAAATATTGCACAAGCCGTTCAATGCTGAATGTATCGCCTACGTTCCGGATTAATGCAATAGCGCACATGCCTTTCCGGTTGTTATGCTCGTCCAGATTCACAATAATCTCCGGACCCCCAGCCTGAGTGATGGTGACGACTCCATCGGCTTCAGACCAGTGCGTAACCCCCTTGTAAATAAATGAAAAGATTAAAACTCGTTCTATTTCCGCAAGCTTACTTCCGTTTATACGCAAGTTCTCGCCGGATGTTACGGTGCCTGTCCGGTCATCGCCATCGAGCACCACATAAGGCGGCTGCTGAAGATTGCCGAAAGCATTGCCCAGCGCTTGAACGACTCCTTTACGGCCATTCTTCAACTCGTACAGGCAAGCGAGATCCAAATCCACGCCCCCTTTACGGCTGAATAACCCTCCGCCTTGCTTCTGATTCCAATTCAGATTGATGAGCACTTCTCCAAGACCGGCAGCTGATTTCTTCAAATTTATGGAATCGCCCTTTTTCTTCAGCTCAATCTTCTTGAGGTTGAGATTCAGAGGTGGCGCAGAAACCTCTTCAATCCTGGGTGGTGCAGGCGGTACAGCCGCCGGGATACTCCGGGATTCTTGCACGGGAGGTACGGTTGGCCGAACCAATTCCGGCGCAGAACCTTTCTGCGGTTCACGGAGTTCAGGAACCGGATCATCTTCGACATCAATTCCATAGTTAGCGCACAAGGCTTTAAGTCCGCCGTTAAATCCAGCCACAATAGCACTGAATTTCCACTCACCGCTATATCTATATAATTCTCCTACTACAACAGCTGTTTCCACAGAGAAATGATTTTCAAGATTACAGCGCAAAATCTCTATACCCGTCGCCCGATCCAGAATCCGGCAATGGGCCTCGCTCATCTGCCCGAACATTTGATTGCGGTTTTCGCCATCGTACAGTGTAATTGCAAATGCAATCCTCATCGTCTGAGCAGGAATGATATCCAGCTCGATTTCAAAGTGTTTAAGACCGCTTGATTTGGTACCGGCTACATCCTTATCCTTATATCTGATGTATGCCGTAGATGGATTGTTATAAAAGATCAGATCTTCATCGCTGCACACTTTGGCTTGTTCTCCAAGCAAAAATGCAGAGGCATCAATTTCCATAGAGGACGGAGCCTGCCAGCCAATCTCCACGATAATAGAGCGAAGCCCGGGATTTGCTTTGGTCAGGTCTACCTTCTGGCCTTTAACCACTTCAATATTCATTCTTAAGCCACCTTTGTAAATGGATAAGAGTATAAAAAGGGCAGGATCGATGAGATCCCGCCTTTCAAGCCTTTGAAGCTGTTATTGCGCGTCCAGTCCATAGTTTCTGCATAGAGCACTTAGGCCGCCGGCAAATCCGCTTCCAATCGCCTGGAATTTCCAATCGGCACCATGCCGGTAGAATTCACAGAATACAACAGCTGTCTCCGTTGAGAAATCTTCACCCAAATCATATCGCAGCACTTCGCGATCGCTGGAAGCATCCACGACACGAACAAATGCATTGGACACCTGTCCAAAGTTCTGTGCCCGTGCATCACAATCATAGATCGTTACCGTGATCCCGATACGCTGAATATGGGCAGGAACCTTGCTGAAATCAACAATGATCTGCTCGTCATCCCCGTCGCCTTCTCCTGTACGGTTATCCCCCGAATAGGTTAAAGAGCCTGCACCGCCGGTTGGATTATTGTAGAATACAAAGTCGTCCGCACCTTTAGCTTTGCCGTCTTCATGCAGCAGGAACGCTGAAGCATCCAGGTCAAAATCCTTGCCGCCACTGTATTTGTTCGTATCCCAGCCGAGTCCCACCACTACCTTCGTCAGACCCGGATTGGTCTTGGTAAGATCAATCCGTTGTCCTTTAGAAAGACTGATCGTCACTGGCATCAACCCTCTTTCGTGAATGGTTTCATCTAAGGTCTAGATGTCTAGGTTGGCTGCAGCAAATTTTATTGCAGTCCGTAATCGCGCGTCAGACCGGCAAGACCGTCTTTGTAGCCTGCGCCGATAGCATTAAATTTCCACTCTGCTCCGTGACGGTACAGTTCACCAACCACCACGCCCGTTTCAACGGAGAAATCTTCACCAAGGTCGAAGCGGATCAGTTCTTCATTGTTTTCCTCGTTGATGATACGCACATAAGAACGGGATACTTGTCCAAAGTTCTGGCTTCTGGACTCCGCTTCATAGATGGTAATGGTAAAAGCAACCTTATCAACATCAGCAGGGATGTTCTTCAGATCCACTTCAATCACTTCATCATCGCCATCACCTTCACCGGTACGGTTATCGCCGGCATGAACAACGGAAGCATTCTCATTCTGCTTATTGTTGAAGAAGATGAAGTTGCTTTCTTTCCCAACTTTACCTGCGGCATCTGTCAGAAAAACGGAAACGTCGAGGTCGAAATCCTTGCCGCCATCGTATTTGTTGGTATCCCAACCGAGGCCGACTTTGATTTTGGACAATCCCGGATTACTTTTAGTCAAATCGATCTTTTGCCCTTTGGATAAATTAATTGCCATAGTTATTAAACCTTCTTTCCGAAATTAGATTTAAATGTATCGTTCAGCCAATTGATTGATATGTGCCGCATGGGCACCTTCACCGATTGCGGCAAACTTCCATTCTTCGCCGTGCCGGTAAAGCTCTCCACAGATCAGCGCCGTAAAGCCTGTGTAATTGTCGGTCAGATTAAACCGGATCAGCTCGGCATTTCCGGCAGCATTGATAATGCGGATATACGCCGATTTGATCATGCCGAAATCCTGCTTGCGGTTCACGGCATCATAAATGTTAACTACTACAAGGACCTTGTGCACATCGGAAGGGATCGCCTTCAGATTGACATTGATTTGCTCATCGTCTCCGTCACCATCACCCGTCAGGTTATCCCCGGAATGAACAACGGAATTGTTAGGATTCTGCTTGTTGTGAAAGCATACCAAATTCATCTTGCTGGTCAGCTTACCATTCTCGTTCAGCAGCAGCGCCGAAGCGTCGCAGTCCACATTCGCCTGTTTCTTCGCACCGAAGAACCCGCGGGCAGGTTCGGCAGGGTCCCAGCCCAAACCTACAATAACGTTAGCCAGCCCGGCATTTCCTTTAGTTAAATCAATCTTCTGTCCTTTTACCAAATTAATTCCAGCCAACTTTACGTACCTCCGTTTCCGAAAAGAATCACAGCCTGTAAGTCTAGCATTCTTGGTTGTTATACCACTCATACGGTAAAAAACCCAATCCGTTTCATCCGATTAGTGGATATTTGTTCCTGTTTTAGAGACTGAATTCGCTTGGACTAAGTCCCAGTACACTGCAGATATTCCGCACAACCGCTTTCTCATGCTCATCAAAATCACCGTCTGCTGCACCGATAGCCGAACATACACCAACAATTACGCGTCCAACCTCCGGCTTGCTGCTGAATTTAGCAATAGCTTTGAGTGCTTCCTGTTTGCCGATTTCCGGGGAAAATTCAAAATTGCTTACGTAGAAATTGAACTGGGCAATGACATCTCTCATGTCAAACACTTTGAGTTCATTGCTGAGATTCATATACCCCGCCATTTTGTTCTTTTCGGTTTCTTCAATCTTGCCATCAGCCGCCGCAACCAGCGCGCAGCCTGCAACTACCGCGTTCATGAAATCTTTATTTTTAAATTTCTTAACTTGTTCGGTTAACCCGCTCTTTGTTGTATTCAACCAATTTTTAAATGTGCTCATCGTATTCTCCTTCTATCATTATAGAGTATGATAAATAAAGATATCCCAGAGCCTCCTCTCCTTCTATTCGACAGATATTCTTAGTATTTGTCGATCCGTAAGTTTACTATTCTAATATAACCGATAAAAAAACAATATTCTAGTTTGCCACAATTTCACAGTACTTTCGACAAAAATTCCTTAGTTCGTTCATGTGAAGGATTGCCAAACAACTGCTCCGGAATACCCTCCTCAACAACAACGCCCTGTTCCATAAAAAGTACACGATCGCCTACTTCGCGCGCAAAGCCCATCTCATGCGTGACTACAACCATAGTCATACCCTCGCGGGCCAAATCCTTCATTACCGCCAGCACCTCACCGACCATCTCCGGGTCCAGCGCCGATGTCGGCTCATCGAAGAGCATGATCTTCGGCTCCATCGCCAGCGCCCGGGCAATTGCGACCCGCTGGGCCTGCCCGCCCGACAGGGATGCCGGATACATTTCCGCCTTCTCGCTTAAGCCGACCTTTCGCAGCAGTTCCAGCGCTTTCTGCCGCGCTTTGTCCTCAGGCCATTTACGGACCTGCATCGGGGCCAGCATAATGTTCTCAATGACCTTCTTGTGCGGAAACAGATTAAATTGCTGAAACACCATGCCAACCTCTGTACGGATATCGTTAATTCTTGTACTTTTGGCCATCAAGGAAGTTCCTTCAATGATAACATCGCCCTCTTGCGGCTCCTCCAGCAGATTAAGACAGCGTAAAAAGGTCGATTTTCCCGAACCCGAAGGCCCGATAACCACCACAACCTCCCGGCCGTGGATATCCACGTTAATATCGGCCAGCACCTGATGGGCACCGAATGATTTATGTAAATGTCGCACTGAAATAATAGGCTCCATATAAGGTTACACCTTCCGTTCAATATAATTGAGCAGCTTGCTGAGTGAATAGGTAAGAAGGAAATAGATAAAGGCAGCGGTCAAATAAGGCTCCCATATCCGCAAGTATTGGCCTTTCATCGTATTGCTCCAGTACATAATCTCCGGTGCGGCAATAAGCGCAAGCAAGGAGGAATCCTTGACCAGGACAATAAATTCATTCCCGAACGCCGGAACCATCCGTTTGATCGCCTGCGGCAGAATGATAAAACGCATCGCCTGCCATTTACTCATTCCAAGCGACAACGCGGCTTCCCGCTGTCCAGGATCGATCGACTGGATACCGGCACGAAAAATCTCGGCGGAATAGGCGGCAGAATTCAACGAAAGTGCGACAAATGAGGTCATCAGGACGTTGGTCGTGCCGTACAAAAGAGGAATTACCCCAAAATGCACGATCAGGATCTGTACATACAGCGGTGTGCCGCGAAAGAAGTTAATATAGGAATGGAACGGCCAGCGAAAATACCATTTCGGAGCCATTTTGCCGAAGCCTATCCCCAAGCCCAGGATCGAGCCGCAAAGAATAGATACAATAGATACTCCAATTGTGAATAGCGTTCCCTTCAGTAAGACCGGCAAATAATGAACGATGATGTCGAATCTGAAGTCCATAGAATTCTTCCCTTCTCTTCTGCTCTAATTTTAAAAAAAAGAAGCATGCGCAATAGCAATCATTACGCACGCTTTATTGTTCCTGCTTGCTTACTCCGCGCTAAGAAGTGTGGCTGTATCCGGTTCTTCCCCGAACCAGGTTTTGTAGATCTCGGCATACTTCCCGTTCTCAATAACAGCTTTGATTGCCGGATCCAGTTTGGCTTTCCACTCACTGCCCTTAGGATACAGAATGCCGTAATATTCGGAACCAAAGTTCTCCTTATCGAGGATGCCCGTTACTTTCTCTTTCGGATTGTTCTTAATGTATTCATTCACGATGGCGATATCAGCCACCACCGCGTCGGCTCCGCCGCCTTTCAGTTCCATCAGCGCTACTGCATTGCTGTCAAAACGTCTCAGGTTGGCGTTGTCGACACCCATAATCCCGCTCATCAGATCATCGGCCGTTGTAGCCCCTTGTACCGCTACGGTCTTATCTTTCAGGTCCAGCGCATTCTTAATATCACTGCCCTCTTTAACCATAATCATATTAGTGGATTCAAAGTAGGGGATAGAGTAGTCATAGGTTTCCTTGCGTTCGTCCGTAATGGATACCGAGGATAGACCTGCCTGATATTCCGTGCCCTGTTTCACACTGGAAAGCATTGTGTCCCATCCCGTATTCGTCACTGTATAATCGATACCCGCTTCTTCCATAACCGCCTTGATGAAATCAATGTCAAAGCCCTTGATCGTATCCGTATCCATATACTCCATTGGTGCGTAGCTGGCGTCACTTGCGAATTTGATCGGCTCTCCTGCCGCATCTCCGCTTTTGGCGTTATTGTTGGAACCACAGCCCACCATAGACAAGACCAAAAATGCCGCCAAAGCTGACATTGCCCACTTTTTTCTGATCCCCATTTTCCAATCCCCCACTCATTTTGTAAAATACTTAAGGAGATTTTAACAGATCACAGTGGTGATGACAATTAACTTTTCTCATTTGTGTAATGTTTTATAACACCAAATCCATAGATTGTAACATCCATTGTTAAAAACAGTCCTCATATCTGCCATGAACATGCCATAAAAGCAAAAAAAGACACGGCCAAGAGATCATGATTCTCCCTGGCAGTGCCTTCTTATTTCATGTTATATACTTCTGTTCGATGGTTCCTTAAAAGGTTAAGTCCCCATCATACGAAGATATCATTCTGTACAGCTCCGGACGGCGGTCACGGAAAATGCCCCACTCTATCCGGCCCACTTCCAAAGCATCCAGATCAAATTCGCTGACCAGTACCGTCTGCTCATCCCGCCCGGCTTCAACGATTTTGTTGCCCTGCGGGCCGGCAATGAACGAGGAGCCGTAGAAGTTAATGCTGGAATCCTCGTCAATTTCCTCGCCAATCCGGTTGGAGGCCACGACAGGAATCAGATTCGCCGCCGCATGGCCCAACATGCAGGCCTGCCAGTGATCCTTGGAATCAATGGATCCGTCCTGCGGTTCCGAACCGATGGCTGTAGGATAGAACAGAATCTCCGCGCCCATTAGACTCATGACTCTGGCGGCTTCCGGGTACCACTGGTCCCAGCAGACGCCGACACCGATCTTGGCATAGCGGGTATTCCATACCTTAAACCCGGTATCCCCCGGATTGAAATAGAATTTCTCTTCATAGCCGGGACCGTCAGGAATATGGCTCTTGCGGTATTTGCCCAGCACCGTGCCGTCGGCATCAATTACCGCCAGCGAGTTGTAACGGGCGTAGTTCTTTTTCTCGTAGAAACTGATCGGCAGCACGACTTGCAGCTCTTTGGCTACAGCCTTGAAATGATTCACTGCTTTATTCTGCTCAAGCTCAGTGGCGTAGACGTAATAATCAGATTTCTCCTTCTGGCAGAAATACGGGGTTTCAAACAGCTCCTGCAGCAAAATAATCTGTGCGCCTTGAGCCGCCGCTTCCCTGACCAGACTGTCAGCCTTGCGAATATTCTCATCAATGTCGCCGGAACAGCTCATTTGTGTAGCGGCTACTTTTACTTTTCTCATGATTCTGTCCTCCCTAGCGAGTAAGTTATTTTGTGGCAGGCATCTGCTGGGTCGTGCAGTGTACGTTTCCGCCTTCGCCGATGACCGCCATACCGTTCACCGTACGGATTCTACGGTCCGGGAACAAAGCAGCCAGTCTCTGCTCCGCCAGCTTATCCGTCTCGGAAGCCGTCCCGCCGAATACCGGCAGTATAATGCCGCCGTTGACGAAATAGAAATTCAAATAGCTAAGCGTCAGGCGGCTGTCCTCATAGTCCACGCGTGGCGGCTGCTGAATCTGGATAATCTCCAGCTTCCGGCCTTTGGCATCCACCGCATTCTCCAGAATACGGAGATTCTCCTGAGTGATGCCGAAGTTCTCATCCTGCGGGTCGTCGCAGACCTGAATGATGACTTTGCCCGGAGCGGCGAAGCAGGCAATATTATCTACATGGCCGTCAGTCTCGTCACCGCTGAGGCCTCGCTTCAGCCAGATGATCGACTCGGTGCCGGTATATTTCCGTACATATTCCTCAATGTCTGCCCGGTCCAGCTCCGGATTGCGGTTCGTGTTCAGCAGACATTCCTCCGTGGTGATCAGTGTGCCTTCACCATCAGTATGGATAGAGCCGCCTTCCATTACCAGCGGTGCGTCAAAACGTTTCATCTTCAGCTGCTCCAGAATTTGCGGAGCCACCTCATCATCCAGATCCCACGGCGAATATTTGCCGCCCCAGGCGTTAAATTTCCAGTTCACACCGGCGAGCACGCCGTCTTTACCCAGAACAAACGTCGGCCCGTTATCACGCAGCCAGGCGTCATTATGCCGGATCGGCAGCATCGTTACATTCGCCCCGAGTTCTAGTTCCTCTACCATCCCCAGATCGTCCGGATTGATAACCACGGTAACCGGCTCGAACTCAGCGATGGCACGGATGATTCCGGCATAACCGTCACAAACGGATTTATGGTTGTCCGGAAAAACCATGGACGCCTTAACCGGCCAGGAGATGAAGGTCCGCTCATGCTTGCCCCATTCCGCCGGCATTGTATAGTTCAAATCTTTAGGATACATTTGTTGTTTACCTCTGCTGTTTATATTTGAAGCGGGAAGATCCCTGAAAGCTCCTTACCCATCATACAATAAACCGTCATTACGCTCAATGCCGCGCAGAATAAGGTCACCCTACAGTTTGATATGCTTAACGACGTTGCCCGTAAAATCTTTAACCGTGAACTCGCCGTTCTCAATAATACCGTAGGAATTCGGGTTATTCTCTTTGGGCAGCGAGATGGAGCCTGGATTCAGCACATAGATGCCTTCTTTTATACCGGCTACCGGCAGATGGGTATGTCCTTGGATAAATACATCCCCTTCAGCAAGTGCAGGCAAATGCTCAATGCTGAAGCCATGCCCGTGAGTAGCATAGATCTTCCGGCCTTCGTGGAGAATCAGTACATAATCCCCCATCATCGGGAACTCCAGCAGCATCTGATCGACCTCTGCATCGCAGTTGCCTCTAACAGCCACCAGAGATTTCCCGTACGCGTTAAGCTTCGTTGCGACTCCCTGGGGATTATAACCGTCCGGCAGCGGATTTCTCGGACCGTGATATAAGAAGTCCCCCAGAATCACTAGCGTATGCGGCTGCTCCTCTTCTACTTTTGCCAAAGCCTGCTCCAGCCAAAATAACGATCCGTGAATATCAGAAATAAACATCAGCTTCATCGTATAATCTCCCTCTCTGTTCAATCCGTTTAAATAGCTTATCTTTTATCTTAACTTTCCTTGGCCCCGGAACGCAAAGCGGACGCCCCGCCGGGACGTCCACATGAAACACCTATCCAAGATATACTTAAGGCAAATTGGAGGCTCCTGTCAGGAAGCGGTCGACTTCGCGCGCAGCCTGGCGGCCTTCATTAATCGCCCAGACTACAAGACTCTGGCCGCGGCG
Source organism: Paenibacillus sp. FSL L8-0340 (assembly GCF_038593145.1). NCBI lineage: Bacteria > Bacillati > Bacillota > Bacilli > Caryophanales > Paenibacillaceae > Paenibacillus > Paenibacillus sp. FSL L8-0340. The sequence goes on along the minus strand of NZ_CP151967.1, from coordinate 379,692 downwards.
GATGTCTCCTGCGGCAAATACACCCTCGACATTGGTCGCCTGCGCACCGAATTCCGCTTTGGCGTTGGAGCGTTCATCACGTTCTATCCCAAGCTCATTCAGCACCGTTTCTTCCGGACCGGTGAAACCCAGCGCCAGCAGCACCAGCTGCGCCTTAATTACCTCTTCGCTGCCCGGAACTTCTACCGGAACCATCCGGCCCTGCTCATTGCGCGTCCATTCGATGCGCACCGTGTGCAGCTCCTGCACATGTCCGCCGTCATCCCCGGCAAAACGTTTCGTGGAAACGAGGTAACGGCGCGGATCTTCCTTATACAAGGCAGCGGCTTCCTGCTGGCCGTAGTCCACTTTGAGTACCTTTGGCCATTCCGGCCAAGGATTGTTGGATTGGCGGGTCAATGGAGACTGTGGCATAATTTCCAGCTGGATGACACTGCGGCAGCCGTGCCGGATCGAGGTAGCTACACAGTCGGTGCCGGTGTCTCCGCCCCCGATCACAACAACATCCTTGCCGGCCGCAGACAAATATTCACCGTCAGCCAAATCAGAGTCAAGCAGGCTCTTTGTATTCAGCGTCAGAAATTCCATCGCCTGATGGATTCCCCGAAGCTCGCGGCCTTCCAGCGGAAGATCACGGGCTTGTGTCGAGCCGCCGCAGAGCACTACAGCATCATTATCTTCTTTGAGCTGCGAAGCAGCAATGTCTCTGCCGATTTCGGTCCGGGTTACAAAGGTAATGCCTTCCGCCGCCAGCAAATCCACCCGACGCTGCACGGTTTTCTTATCCAGCTTCATGTTTGGAATGCCGTAGGTCAGCAGACCTCCGATCCGGTCAGCCCGTTCATATACAGTTACGCTATGGCCTGCTTTGTTAAGCTGTGCGGCACAGGCAAGGCCGGCCGGTCCGGAGCCGACTACGGCTACCTTTTTGCCCGTACGGGTCAAAGGCGGCTCGGGAACAATCCAGCCCTCGGCGAATCCTCTATCTACAATCGACTTTTCAATGGATTTAATCGTTACGGGATTACCATGAAGGCCCACGGTACAAGCACCTTCACAAGGAGCCGGACACACGCGTCCTGTAAATTCAGGAAAGTTATTGGTCTTGTGCAGCCGTTTCAGCGCAACTTCCCAATTGCCGCGGTAGACCATGTCATTCCATTCCGGAATGAGATTATGCAGCGGACAGCCGGAGGCCATCCCGGACAGCAGGCGTCCTACATGGCAGAATGGTGTTCCGCAATCCATGCAGCGCGCTCCCTGCTCCCGCAGCTTCTCCTCTTCCAGGGGCACCGAAAATTCATTCCAGTTCTTAATCCGTTCTAAAGGCTCACACTCCGCAGGAGTCTGCCGCTGATATTCCAAAAATCCGGTTGTTTTACCCATTCCTGTCATCCTCCGAGTCTCTCTAATTGACCGCCGAAAACTTCAGGGGCGGCATGTTGCCCATTCGGCTCCAAAAAGGCAGTTACGCTCTGTCACCGACTGATCATTTGTCACTGTAAAGCAGCAAAGCAAAAAACTGCGAGGAGGCCAAGTTCTCCCTCCTTCACAGGTCCTGCCAGGTACTGTCGTGGATTGAAATGCCTTAATATTATCATTGTTCCACTATACCCTAAATGAGCAATGTCACTTTTTTAAATAAAATTCCGGAGAATGGGCAGAGCTGGCTGAAAGCGTTATTTCACCTTAATCATTTTATACACAGCATTTAATACTTCCAGCAAAATCGCTGTAACCGGGAAGATCACCCAGTTGATGTCCCAGCGTTCAAAAATAAATCCGCTAATCAGAAAACAGCCGGTAGCCAGCGGCCAAGCGATGGCTGCGATAGAGCTCTTGAAGCGTTTTTCCTCTTTCTCTTCAGGGACCTCGGTGTACTACTTCTCCTTGAGCAGAAAGCCAAAGCTTTCCTTGATACTCCCATAGTAGATGAACAGGAAGACAGGCAGCGCAATGAGCACAAGCAGAATAGTGACCCCGTAGCCGCTGGCATCCTCATTGATTGCAGACCAGGCAAGGACAGGAACCGGAGAGAGTACACACAGGGATACACCCAGAGTCAGAGACAGCGTATAGGTAGGGGCAAATGCACGGCTGCGCTGCTCGATCTCGGTCCGCAAAAAATAGGGCAGATTAAAACCCTTTTGCAGATATTTATACCGCTCCAGCCTTGTGTCGCTGAATATGAACAGTGCAACCGCCAGCGCCACCAGCAGCAGCAGCACAATCACGCCAATAATTCCGGCAGTGTCTTCTGAAATCACCCCACGGAGAAAACCAAACTCTGCCAGGGTAACAAGCAGAATCAGCAACGCAGGGCCGATGATGCACAGCATTACTCCAATCCCCACCATAAAGCCGCTGGTCTTCTTGGCAACCAGATATCCCCATGTATCCTCCGGGGCAAGTACAGGCAGCAGTGTATCCTCTCCCCCCATTGTAATTCCAAGCTCGTCAATCAGCTCATCAATGTTGCCGAACTCGGAGATGACAATACCGACCGCCTCATTCTCTGATTTGCCTTCTTTCTTCAGTTCGTAATATTTCTCCTCCATACTAGCCAGCAGATCCTGCTTCAACTTATATGTCTGTTCTGTTCTGGGCAGGGAAGTAAACATGTTGTTCAAATAGCCCATAATGGTATCCATCCTGATCACAGCTCCTTTATGAATTTGTTAACGACCTCTTGCGTAACTTTCCATTCCTCGCATTTTTCCAGATAATAAGCCAGACCTTGCGGAGTTATACGGTAATAGGTGCGTCGTTTCCCAAAGGTCTCATCCATAAAAAAGGAATCGATGTACCCATTCTTCTCAAGCCGGGTGAATGCGGAGTACAGCGTAGTCTCTTTCATGATGTACTTCTCCTCCGACAGCTTCCTGATGTTCTTGGAAATCTCATAGCCATAGGATTCTCCGTCCAGAAGCATATAGAGGATGAGCGTATCGTTGTATCCCCGTATGACATCACTACTGATCAAAAGCCTTCCTCCTAACTTATTCCTCATTACTTCATCTGTCGTAGTAATTGCATTGTAGCATAATTACTACGACAGATAAAGTAGTTTTATAAAAAATGGGCCTCGGATTCCAGTGTCCTTATTGGGTGGCTGCGCTCCGTTTATTAAGGTTTGCGGACGCTAACGGCGTTATCTCTCCAGATTGCCACCTGCGTTCTTCCCTAACGGGCAGATAACGCCCACGGAGTCGCCAAATTGGGACAATATGGATCGACGCAAAAAAAGGATGCCACTCTCCAACCGAGTGGCATCCTTTTTTATCAAATCATTATATACAGTGTATTCGGGAACTTATTGCCGGACGGCCAATACGACCATTCCAATGCCCTTGGCGGTCAGCTTGCCCCCGGCAAGCTTCGAGACCAGATCCTCACCGAAGAGGATGCTCCACTCGCCAAGCTGTGGCACATCCAATGACACTCCGGCTGTATTTGAATTATAAAGCACGTATAAGTGCAGCGCCGGATCGCCTCCGGCGTGATCCCGGAGTGTATAGGCTATTGCCCCGGCAGGCGCCTTCTCAAACATCAGCTGTGCGCGGATTTCCTCCGCGCTGCGCAGGCGAAATGCCGGGTGGGCTTGCCTTAGGGCAATCAGCCGCTTCATATAAGCAATATCCTCCACATGTGCCGCTGCGCGTTCCCAGTCCATACGGTTGATCTCAACGGGAGACTTAAAGCTGTTCTCCACCCCGTCCTTAGTTCGCATAAATTCCTGTCCTGCATGAAGAAACGGAATCCCCTGGCTCGTCATTACCATTGCCGAAGCCAGACGATGCATCTCTCTGCGCCGCTCATCGCTTTCCCCTTTGCTGGAAATTACAATTTTATCCCAGAGAGTATGATTGTCGTGGCATTCAACGAAGTTCACACACTGCTGCGGCTCATCAGCAAACGCCCCCATGGATTGACCGTACACGACTCCTCCGGTAATCCCCGTCTTCACCACCTGCTCGAGGCCAGTCTTGCCGCCGATAAATCCAGGCTCTTCATAGCGGAAAATATTCCCCTTTACTGCATCGCGGAACCCGTCGTTGAACTGTCCGATGCCCGGAAGGGCATCCGCATTGCTCTGGCTGGCAAGGCGCTCCGCCGGAAGCTCCGTATCCAGGAGCCAGCCTTCCCCGATAGTCATCAGTGAAGGATCAATTTCGTCCAGACGGCGGCGGATCTCCTGCATGGTTTCTATGTCAAGCAGTCCCATCAGATCAAAGCGGAAACCGTCGATATGATATTCATGGGCCCAGTACAGCACCGACTCCACAATAAACCGGGTCATCATGATCCGCTCAGAGGCGACATCATTGCCGCAGCCCGATCCGTTCGACAGACTGCCGTTCTGCTTATAACGTAAATAATAGCCGGGAACAAGCTTGGTGAAATTAACAAGGTAGCCGTCATAAACATGATTGTAGACCACATCCATGATTACGCGCAGTCCGCAGTCATGCAGTGTCTGGATCATTGTCTTCAGCTCGCGGATTCGCAGAGCCGGATCATACGGATCCGTAGCGTAGGAGCCTTCTGGAGCATTGTAATTTTTGGGGTCATAACCCCAGTTGTAATGAGGCTGGTCCAGCCGGGTCTCATCAACACTTTCTGTAGCATAGTCATAAATAGGGAGCAGCTGCACATGAGTCACTCCAAGATCGGATATATGATCCAGTCCGGTAAGAATCCCGCCCGGTCCGCGCGTCCCTTCTTCGGCCAGACCCAGATATTGTCCCTTATGGGCAATGCCGCTAGCCGGATGAACAGACAGATCCCGCAGATGAAGCTCGTAAATCACCGCGTCCACAGGGTCAGCCAGAGGTGGCTTATCTTCTGTCCAGCGCTGGGGATCGGTCTTGCGCAAATCGAGAATCACCGCTCGATCTCCATTCACACCGACAGCCCGGGCGTAAGGATCGGCCGCTTCATTCCACTGCTCCCCGATGCGCACACGATATGTGTAGAACTTGCCCTCCAGGTTCCCGGCCACGCTCAAACGCCATGTTCCCCTGACATCACGGATCATCGGCAAGATATCTCCGGCGGCTTCATGCCATGAGCCATAGAGCACAACCGCTGCTTCTTGCGCGGTAGGTGCCCACAAGCAAAAGGCCGAGGAAGCAGGCGTATACGTCACACCAAGGTCATCCCCGTCATAACTGAAAAGCTCATCAAATTCCTGGGCGAACACGGATATTCCTCCGGTAGCCGCCGGATCACCATAATAAATCGGTTCTTTCAATTCCTTTTGTACGGACAAGGCCATCTGTCTCCTTTACCCTTTAATAATTGGAATTATATCCTAATTACTGATTTTGTGCAAACGTTTGTACTTGACGGTTTCATCAAGCTGCCCTTCCTGCCGCCTGAAGGTTACAGCTGATGCCCTATGGTAGCTTCCTTGATATCCAAAGCCACCATGGTTATAACATCTTTATTGACGTTATAAGGGATAAGGCGTGCCTGCCCGGGAGTGAACCCGCCGTGCTTATGCCGCATCCCGTTGTCATGAACAATAAGTACAGGGCCTCCTCCGCCCTCAGACTCCTGATAACCGATTCCCAGCACCCAATGATAATCATAGGCGTATTTTCCCCGCCAGCGAAAAGTGAGCCATTTATCGAATTTGAGCGCCACCGGCCGCTCCGCATCAATCTCTGCTTTGTACCGGTCTATATCATTAAACACACTTACGGAGAATAGTCCGTGTTCCTTCGCCTCCAGAGGAGCAGAAGACCGGATATAAGCTGTGACGCCTTTGGTAAAGCTGCCCACGCTCATTCCCCAAGGTGTTCCGCCATGATGGCTGTATATGTGATTAATATGCGCCGCTTTGGAAGTAAAATGACTTGCTCCGGGAATAAAAGTCCGGCCCTTCCGCGTGCGCCAATATTCCATTAATGCGGCGATGGTCGCCGGACCGCAGGCCGAGCCGGGTGAAGCAACACCCGGTTCCCACTGCGTATAAGGTTCAGCGGGCAGCTTGTGCTGCTGCGGTGCTCCCCTCATAAGGATATCTTCTCCTGACGCTGCTGTAGTATCCGTTCAATGTCGGAGGTGAGAAACGGTTTACTGATGAAATCCTCCATACCTACAGCCAGGCATCTTTCACGGTCCTCCCGTCTGGCATAAGCAGTCACAGCCACCATAAAGGGCCGCTTGGCCTGGGGGAGCTGTTCCCTGATTCTGGCCGCTGCGGTAAGCCCGCTCATCTCCGGCATCTGCACATCCATAAATACCAGATCATAGGGCTGCTGCAGAACGGCTTGCACCGCCTGCTGGCCGTTCTCCACCAGGTCCGCAGTATATCCGCGTTTCTCCAGCATGATCAATAGAAGCTTTTGATTAACGGGATGATCTTCTGCGACCAGAATCCGCAGCGGACCGTATTTCGGCTCCAACTGAGGAAGGCCTTCAGTAAGCAGAAGGCCACTCCCTTCCTCCTCAATCCGGGAATAATCATCGGTATCGGCAACATCAAGGCTACTCTCCGGTACTGACGGAGTCTGCTCATGCACCGGTTCCTCCTCCAAATCACTAGGATCATGGTCAATATCCAAGGGCAAGGTAAAGTAGAAGTTTGAACCTACGCCTTCCACACTGTCCACTGCAATCGCTCCGCCCATAAGCTCAACCAGCCGCTTGCAGATGGAAAGTCCCAGTCCGGTTCCGCCATACTTGCGGTTAATGGACGGATGCAGCTGGGAGAACGATTGGAACAGCAGAGACTGTTTCTCCGGCGGAATTCCGATTCCCGTATCCCTGACATTAAACTTCAGAGTCAGCTTATTCTGGTTAGGACAGAATTCCGTCCCCACCTCAATAGAGATATGACCTTCTTCAGTAAATTTCACTGCGTTGCTGACCAGATTCACCAGTATCTGGCGCAGCCGGGCCGCATCGCCCATGATCAACTCCGGAACATCGGAAGCAGCTTGGCAGGTCAATTCCAGGTTCTTCTCTTTCGCTTTCAGCGAGAACAGCTCGGTTACGCTTTCCAAGACCCATTCAAGACTTACCGGCTCATGCACAAGGATCATTTTTCCGGCTTCTATTTTGCTGAGATCCAGAATTTCATTGAGGATATATAGCAGAGAAGTACTGCTCTGGCTAATAATCTCCGCATATCCGCGCTGCTCTTCATCCAGCTCGGTCTCTGACAGGAGATCCGTCATCCCCATAATTCCGTTCATCGGCGTCCGCAGCTCATGGCTCATAATCGCCAGAAACTCCGATTTCGCCTGATCCGCTTTCTCTGCCGATTCCTTGGCGCGGATAATCTCCTTCTCATCCGTAATGTCACGGAACACAACAACCGCACCTTTACGGTCTCCTTTATCAAACAGCGGAGTAACCTGATACTCGGCCAGAAAGCTTGAACCGTCTTTGCGCCACAATACCGCATCTTTGCTCTGATGGGATTCCCCCGCACGGACGGCCTGCATCAGCGGGGAATCCTCCGGCCGGTAATGCAGGCCGTCCAGCGCTGTGTGCTGTATGTGATCCAGATAAGGATGGCCCATAATTTCACCGTAGGCGAAGCCCAGCATCTGCGCCCCCGCCGGATTGATGAAGGTTACCTTCCCCTCCGTATCAAGACCAAATATGCCTTCGGAGACTGCATTTAAGATCAGTGTGTAATCATTGCCCAGTTTCTCGATCTGCTCGGTATACCGGATACGCTCCGTAATGTCACGGGAAATTCCGTATACACCGACGACCTTGTCCCCGACAATAATCGGAATGTTGGTCGTACTGATTTCTACCAGATGGCCATCTTTATGAATAAGGGTCAGATCATAGCTTTGAGGCATTCCCTGGCAAGCCAGATTAAAATGATACTGCGTCTTCGCCATATCCTTCTCATGCACAAGGGGGCCGAAATAGTTGCCCACCAGCTCCCCCATTGAATATCCGCTCAGCACCTCCAGATTGGAGTTGCAGGTTAAGTAATCTCCCTGCAGATTCATGGAGTATACAGCTGACGGATTATATTCAAACAGCGACTTATAGCGCTGTTCATTCTCTTGAAGCTTGGACTCAAATTGCTTACGCTCCGTTATGTCACGGCCGACGGCAATAATCTCCACAATCCCGCCTTGCTCATCTAAAATATACCTGCTGTTCGTCTCAAACCAGACATAGCCTCCGTCCTTGCGCCGGTAACGGTAGACCGCCGCCGGGATGCAGCGGGTCTGCTCACTTTGTGCCATCATTTCTTTCATTGCTATTAAATCATCGGGATGCAGATAATCAAAAGCACTAGTGCCGACCATTTCCTCCGGCTCATAACCGAGCAGAGAGCGGCTGGCCGGAGAGCAGTATAAGAAAATGCAGTCTTCTATCGCATGGCGCGAGATCAGATCCAGGGAATTTTCCGACATTAGCCGGTAATTCCGCTCATTTTCTCTAAGCTTCTGCTCCATCTGCTGGCGTTCAGTGATATCCTGCATCATTCCGATAAGCTGAACAGGCTTGCCGGCCGGTCCCAGTACGGTATCCCACTGAATATGTACCGCAAGCAAGGTTCCATCCGCAAGGACCAGCCGGTAGGTATTCTCACCGGAATTCCCGTCTTCCAGCGTCTCCCGCACCCTTGTGAACATGTCATTGATGTCGTCCGGATGAACCAGATCGAGAAACTTCTGGTACTCGACCTCGGCTGCTCCAATACCAAGCTTCAGCATACGCTGCAATTCTTCCGAGAGAGACAGCTTGCCTTTCGTCAAATCCCATACCCAGGAACCGATTCTCGCGACTCTTTGCGCCGTGGCCAAAGCCTCCTCATTATGCTTGCGGCCCGTCACGTTACGGCCAATACCCATGATCCGGATGATTTCATTGTTTTCTCCCCGAATCACATGAAAAGAGCTTTCGAACCACAAATAATGCCCGTCTTTATGGCGTAAACGGCGGACATAGATGTCATTCTTCAGAAGACCGTCAGACTTGTCCATGCCCTCGATATCATCAGGATGATAAAATTCCAGCCGGTTTTTACCAATTAATTCCTCAGGTGCAAATCCGATTAGCGAAAGCGATGAGGGGGAAATAAAGCTTAGTGTGCCGTCGGGCAATGTGAACGAAATCATGCTCTGATCGTCTTTTAGAAATAAATCATACAAATCACGGCTGTCTACTGTCAGCTGATCGGCGATTTTCCGGTCGGTGATATCCTGCGCGTATACAATAATATGTGAAGAGTCTTGTCCTGCATCAGCCCGCACGAATGTAAGGGAAACCCATACAGAATGTCCTGCACGATTATAAAACCTTTGTTCACTCTTTAAGGTATCACCGGGGGTGTAGGAAAGACCCTCCAATACACTCATTAGTGTGAGCCCTTCCCGGTCTTCCTGTTCTGGCTGTGACGCACTCTTGTTTCTCAATAAAGCTCCGGCTAGAAATTCCGTTTCACTGCAGCCGAGGATGTTGCAAAAAGCGGAATTGACCTTTATCCATTTGTCCTTTTCTGAGGCCAGGACGGCCATTCCTACCGGAGACATCATGAAGGCTTGATCCAAAATATTGCTATTATATGCCAATTCCATTAAACAAGGCCCCCTTCGTCATGAGCCGGCTCGTATGCAGCTCTCTGTTGTATTATTAACCAGTATACGATAAGAGAAGTTCGGAATAAACGCGCAGCCTGGTTTCCATGGAAAAAAGTTTAAATTACAAATATTGACTGGGTTTTGTCCTTCCTTTATAGTTTAGATAATATTTCATTCGTGACCTATTACGACGGAAGCACCCGTAATAAAGGCTTAATAGCCTTTACTGCGGGTGCTTTTTTGTTGTTGCGGAATTAGGGATGAGAATAAGGAGGAAAAAGATGAACAAGCTTAAGAAGATTTCCCTGGCAATGCTGGCACTTCTGCTTGCAGTATTATCTTCAACAGGTGCTGTAAATGCATCCGGAACAGCACTGACCCCTTCGATTCAAGCCTCGTTTGAACTGACTGCCGCCACTGCTGACGATACTGCAAGGACCAGACTTAAAGGGTATTACAGTGATTTATCCGTTCTGATTACCCAGTATGACAGCCGTGAGGCGCAAATCCGCCGGCTCCATGACAGCAATACGCAAGCGCTGATCATTGTCCGAAACCAAATTAAGGAAATAGATCAGTCCACCGTGACCCGGCTGTCCTCAGCCGTAAGCGGCACCAAAGAACGTTACCAGCCTCTCTTTGATCAATACAGCGCACTCAACCGCCGGATTAACCTCCTCAGGGGGCTTAAGGACAAGGTCCTGAAGGATGTGCTCCGCACACAGGCTGATGCTATGAAAATTCTCGTTCAATTTGCCCGTGAGGATATCCGCAATAAAGAAGCCCTGCTGAAAGCGGCCAAAGAAACCCGTACCAAAAAGATGGCCGCCGCACGTAAAACCTTGGCGGGGATCGAAAGCCCCCAGGCCTCTATCAAGTCCCAGAAAAGTGTGGCAGCCTCCTTGAACAAACGGATATCGGCCGATTTCAGCGACTTCAAATCGGCTATCCGCAAGCAAAATCAGGCTTTAACTGCTCAATCCTTGTCATCCCTTGTCTCAGGCTACCGTCAAATGGCAGCCAGCAAGCTGAAGATCATTGAGCTTGAGCAAAAAATTGCCGGTGTGATTGCGGACGCGGCCAAGCAAATCGCAGCATGATTGCTGAAGGAATGTGTCTTCCGACTCTTGGTCCGCATATGGTAGGTAGAGACAATATCCATCAGCGGGCCTTGAGGAGGCTTATATTATGCATATCTGTATTATTGCACCGGAGCAGTTCCCGGTGCCGGGGAACGGTTCAGTGGAGATCTGCATCTGGGCGATTGCCAGAAGGCTGGCCCGGCGGCATATGGTAACGGTACTAAGCCGCAAGTCACCAGGACTGCCCGACTCTGCAGAGCTTGAACAGGTCCGTATTATCCGTCTGGCTTCAGGCAGTCCTTCCCGTTATCTTGCCTCGGTACTCAAATATCTTGAGAAGACGTCCTTCGATATGATTCAGATCGATAACCGGCCGCTGCTGATGGCCGCCGTGAAACACCAGCATCCCCTGACTCCGGTACTGCTGTATCTGCACTCTCTGACGTTCGTACCGGCAGAACGCCGAATTGCCCGCAGCCTGGCGAAGGCTGACGGAATCGCTGCCAACAGCCGCTCCCTGCAGCAACGAATTTCCCGGCGTTTTCCCGGCCTGGACAAGAAACTCAGTGTCATTCCGCTGGGAGCGGACCTGTCCCGGTTCATACCGGCCGAAGAACCGGAACGGCAGCGTCTCCGGCGGTTATACAGACTCCCGCAAGTGTTCACGGTGCTGTTCGTCGGGCGGGTGATCCCCCGTAAGGGAGTGCCCGTACTCCTGCAGGCCATGCGCATTCTCAATAAACGCCTGCCCTCTCATCTGATCATAGCCGGCCGGGGCAAACCTCCATATATCCAGCGGCTCAAGACCCTCTCGCGGAGACTGGGTGTATCTGTATCTTTCGTTGGAAACATCGCCCACGAGGATATTCACAGCCTGTATCAGATGGCCGATTGCTTTGTCTGCCCTTCCCAAGGTCATGAATCCTTTGGATTGGTCAATGTGGAGGCCATGGCCTCCGGGCTGCCGGTTATTGCTTCGAATAACGGCGGCATCCGTGAGATCATCACGTCAGGCCACAACGGCTACCTGGTGGACCGTTACCGTCAGGCCACCCCTTTTGCCAGACGTCTGCTGATGATCGGACGCAATCCCGCGAAGGCGGCAAAGATCGGGATGCAAGGGCGGAGTGATGCCCTGCGGGCTTTTGAGTGGAGGCATACCACAGCACAATTGGAGGAGCTGTACCGCTCGCTTTTGCCGTAATAACAGAGGAGTCTGCCGCAAGGGTGCTCCTCTGCAATGCGACAATGTGTAACAAGAAATTAGTGATCTTATTCGCAGGATATGGCCTGCAGTAAATATTATACTCGTATTGTAAGCGTTGCCATTAACAAAATGTATTGCTTATACCGCTATCATGAAATTGGCAACCCCCTACAACACACTAATGGCTGTAGAAAGGGTGCATCGTTATGTTAATGATCAAAGCTATAGTTAGACCCGAGAAAGCGGATGAAGTCATGGCTGAATTAATGCTTGCCGGCTTCCCCTCCATCAGCAAGATGGATTTGCTAGGCCGCGGGAAACAAAAGGGAATTCAGGTCGGCACCAACTATTACAATCAAATTTCCAAGAAGCTGCTGATGATTGTCATCCAAGATGATGAGAAGGACGATGTAATCAGCATTATTATGAGAACGGCAAGAACCGGTGAGCACGGCTCCTTCGGTGACGGTAAAATCTTCGTGCTTCCTGTACTGGAAACCTTCACAATCAGCAACGGTAAAAACCAACTGTAACCCTTGTCCCTTTGATAGACAGGTCAATAGAAAAGAGGCAGCACAACATCCCCCGGTTCCGGCTGTTCCGGTTCAAGGGTACGCTTTGCTGCCTCTTAATGTTGTAGTCTTCTGACTTTAGATCATCTGGATGACTGTAAGCACAAGTCCCACGACAAAGCCGCATACCGCGCCGTTGACACGAATCCACTGCAGATCCTTGCCCACCTTGTCCTCCAGCATGTTCACCAGGCTGGCATCATCCATTTGATCAAGGTTCTCCTTGACCAATACGCCAAGCCGGTAATGGTTAGCCTCCACGAAGGTGATTAATGAAGCGCGAATCCGCTCCTCCCAGCTCTCCGTCCACTCCTTTTCCGTACTGATGCGCCGGGCCAACAGGGCATACAGTGCAAACAGCTTGCGTCCTCCGGAGCTGCGGTCCTCTTCCAGCATCGCAACCGCCTTGCCGCGCAGAGCCTCCAATTGCTTATGCAGAAACGCTGAAGCCGCTTCGCCTTGCAGCTCCTCCAGCGCCCATTCCTTCAGTGAAAGGATCCGCGCTTCGTCGTTCACAAGCTGAAACAGCGCGACGCGGATTTCCTGAATGATCTGCTCACGGTAAGGATTATCCGCTTCACGGAAATCCCGGATACCGGATTGCAGCATGCCCTGGAGCATTTCTCCCAGCATTTCGGCATCCACAAATCCGACAAATGCCTGAAAGGCCATGCCTTTCAGCCCCCCCAGCTTCACCTCAGCCAGTTTCTCACTGGCGATCTTGCCGAGCATCGCCCGTGTCTCAGGGCGGCTGCTCCAGCCGGAGATGCCTTCAAGCGCATAATCAAGCGCGGCAATATCCTTGCCGTCGTTCATTAGTTTGGTGACGATGCTGTCGGCGGCGGTACCAAGCTCCGCTTCACGGATATAATCTGCAACAGCCGTCTGAAGATAAGGAACCGCCTTATCTACCGGAAGCCGCTGAACAAAGGTGCTGAGCTGCTCCAGCATGCCGGCTCTTGCTTTTTTCCTTGCTACGAACTTCGTCAGCAGTCCGCTGCCGAGCGACACGAAGCGGATCTTGCGTAGCTTGTTCTCGATGCTCTCTTTGTTCAGCAACTCATTCTCCATAGCGGAGATAAGAGACTGAATGATCTTATCCCGGTTCTTCAGCAGAAGCGAGGTATGCGGAATCGGCAAGCCCAGCGGATGGCGGAACAGTGCGGTAACTGCAAACCAGTCGGCAATTCCCCCTACCAGCCCGGCTTCGAAGCCGCCTCTCAGCAGAACAACAGCCAGATTATCCGGCAAAAACAGTGTAAGCAGAAAACCGCAGGCCATGACAGCCAGCGATATCGTAGCTAAATTTCTGGATTTCATCTTTATCCCCCTTACCTAAAGCGTCGGACAGCTGTTTCCCTGGACAGGGAAATACCGCCAATCACATTGTGACCCTATGAGCTGACGATTACGGCGGCCGTTCACTTATTAGTCTGCCTTTCATTGTACCACGAGTAAACTCCTTTCTGAAAATTCCAGTGCGCTACACATTTTCTACGGTTGGTTTCTTTTCATGAAAATGGTTTTTTTATTTTCAGAACATTAATGATAAGATACTAGGAACGGTCTCATTGCCCTTGAAGGGGACAACCTGCAGTACAGGAAGGAATGCAAACGATATGCTGATAGCACTCGATATGGATGGAACACTGCTTAACGAAGAAGGAATCATTAGCCCTGAGAACCGGGAAGCGATAGTACACGCCCAAAACCAGGGGCATATTGTAATCATCGCCACAGGCCGCTCTTACATGGATGCCGAGCGGCAGCTGCGGCTGGCCGGGCTGGAATGTCCGGTAGTCAGTCTGAATGGAGCCGTAGTGACGCTGGCTGACGGGACGCTCGTGGCAAGCAAGCCGCTGAACAAAGAGAATATTATTCCCGCGCTGCGCTGGATGAACGAAATTCCTGAAATGTATTATGAGGTGTACACAGAGGATAACGTGTATGTAGAGCTCGATAAACGGGTGCATCTGGAGAAAATATCGGAGCTTAAAGATGACGAGGTGCCGGAAGAACTCCGCTGGCTGCTTAAAGCCATGATCGACCAGCAGTTTCAGCAGGCTGCCGTGACCTACGTGGAAGACATGGAGAAAATCTGGGGCAAAGAGGATAAAGTCATCTACAAGACGCTGGCGTTCTCGCTGAACCTTGAGCTTCTGAAAGAAGCCTCTACACGTTTCGCCGCCATTCCCGGACTCATTATCACCGCTTCTCATGCCAACAATATTGAGATTAACCATCAGGACGCTAATAAAGGGGCCGGTGTAAGCATGCTGGCTGAGCATCTCGGCCTGGCTCTGGAGCAGGTAGCTGTAATGGGCGACAGTTACAACGATCTGCCGATGTTTGAGGTGGCCGGCTACCGGATCGCCATGGAGAATGCTGCTTCAATCCTCAAGGAAACGGCCGATTTCATCACGCTCAGCAATGCTGAGCATGGTGTGGCAGCGGGAATCCGCCATCTTTTGGACAAGGCGTAGGGGGAAGCTAAATGAACATGTATCCAGGCATTGCCCTGCTGTATGATAATCGGATGCTGCGCACAGAGCTGGAGTGCGAACAGTTTGAGCAGGCCCTGGAAGGCCTGGCTGGGGATACGGAGGATGCTGTGATCCAGCAGATTTTCAAGGTGTTCGATGATGATACCGAACAGGAGGAGGTTATGTTCGGTCTTGTTCATTTTCTGGAGAGCTACCAAATGGAGATGTACCTGACCCAACTGCTGGAATCGCTGCCGGAGCTGCTGGAGACAGGCCGTAATTGGGCGATTATTTTGATCCAGAGAATACTGGGCGATGACAGCTACCGCAAGGAGTTTGCCGACATCGCCGCCGGCATGCCCCTGCGGATCAAGAGATGCCTGGCGTTCCTGCTGGAAGAAATCAAGGAAGACAAGCCGCGGCTGTTCGAGCGCAGAGCCAATTCTATTCTGGGGAAATTAAAATAAGCGCAGCAAAACCCCGTTCCCAGGATACTTCACGTTGCATGGGAAGGGGCTGCAGAAGCCTATTATTGTTCAAAATCGAGATTGACCGGCGCAAGCGGCAGGGTATCTTCCCCGCCTTCATCTGTCGTGGGCGTCTTGGCATCTACGACTTCGAAGCGGAACTGATCGACCCATGCCTTGCCGGAACCGTTCAGCAGGACCCCGAAAGCTATCGCATGGCTGTCCTGCGGAATATCCAGAATGACGTTGTATTGATTCCATTCTCTGGAGCCTTTAATGGGCCTCTGGGCCATATTATCAAATTTCAGCATTTCCCCATTCGCGGCATCGACTCTCATCCATAAGCCGGCCCATCCGAAGATATCCCCTGCTTTGACAAAAGCAGACAGCTTCAACCTCTGCCCGCGGTAGGCTTCCGAGCTGAATATTTGCATGAGTGTAACAAATCCGTTTTCGCTTGCATTACCGGATTGCAGCAACGCCGATGCCTTGCCCATATGCACTTCCGATTTGTCCACCTTAACATCATAGCCTCCGCCGTTCATGCCGGTTATGGTCCAACCCTGCAATGCCTTTTCTGTACTCATCCTGATCTCTCCTTTATTAAGTTCTCTTGAATAGGTCCGGTATTGTCCGGGGGTGAGCCGGTATGCTTTTTTGAAAGCGCGGGAGAAGGCCTCCTGAGATTGAAAATGGTACTCCAAGGCGATATCGAGAATACGCTTATTGCTGTAGATCAGTTCCCCTGCCGCTTTCGCAAGTCTTCTCCGCCTTACGTAATCCGCCAAGGTTTGCCCTACTACCGCATAGAAAATCCGGTAGAAATGGTGGGTAGAAAATTTGCTGTGCACCGATACTTCCCTTAGGGTAATCCGCTCTGTGAGATTCCTCTCTATATAGTCCAGTGAGCTTCTCACCGTTTTGAAGTGCATTTTATCGCTCATTGGCGTTCCCTCCTCTGTTCCAAAAATAACATAGCGGCCAAACGGATATTTGATCTTTTATCTCATAAATCGGCTGTTCTATACAGAAAGGGAAATACAGTGGTATAGTGTAAACTGGCTAAAAATTAAACCAAACCCGTATTGTAAACAAACGAAGGTGAATCTAATGAACAAGCTCTTATTTCATAATATACCGCTGGGCGCTACCGGCGAACGGATTCCCCAGGCGGCAATCGCCTCAGCCCGGACCAGCCGCGAGATGGTGAAGCCGGAGGACGGCGATGCGGCTTATTTCCGTTTGCTGGAGGAAGGCGGAATTCTCCTGAATCAGCCGCAGATCGCCGCAGTACGGCATTACCAAGGTCCGCTGCTGACGCTGGCCGGGGCAGGCTCCGGCAAAACTTCGGTTCTGATCTGCAGAACCGGTTATTTGCTGTCGGTGCGCGGCATATCCCCCAGCCGCCTGCTGCTGTTGACCTTCTCCAGCAAGGCGGCAGCGGAAATGCGCGAACGCATTGCAGTGCTGCCGGGCGTGAGCGAAAACGACGCAGCGCGCCTTCAGGCCCGCACGTTCCACTCCTTTTTCCTCTATTTCCTGAGGCGTCAGGGTCTGCGGCAGGACATCTTCCATGAGACACGCCGCCAGCACATTTTGCTGAAGCAGATCATGCGCGAGCTGGGGCTGCCAAAGGATGCTTATCCGCCGGAAACCCTGCTTGCCCTGCTCTCTTCCTGCAAGATGAATATGGGTGAGCCGGAGAATCTGCCGGAAACTACAACCGCCGAGCAGGAAATGAAGGCCGTCCTGGCCCTGTATGAACAGTGGAAACGGGATAATCACAAAATTGATTTCGACGATGTGCTGCTAATTGCCTACAGGATGCTGCAGGAGCAGCCGGCGCTACTGCAGGAATTGCAGAATAAATTTCAATATGTAATGGTTGATGAGTTTCAGGATACGAATGCGCTGCAATATGAACTCGTCAAAATGATCGCCCATCCGCAGCATAATCTGATGGTCGTCGGGGATGATGACCAGACGATATACTCCTTTAACGGAGCGCGCAGCGAGTTCATTCTTGAATTCGAGAAGCTTTATCCTGGCGCGAAGGTTATTACGCTTGATATCAATTACCGTTCCGGTCCGGCGATTGTTGGCTTGGGCAACGGAATCATCCGGCATAATACGCGGCGGCGCTCCAAAACGCTGCAAGCGGCCAAAAATGGCGGCAGCCCGCCACGGTACCTGCGCCCGCAGACGGCGGACGAGGAAGCCGAGCAAATTGTGGAGCATATTGTAAGCCAGGTTGACGGCCATTCCCGGGAATACCGCCATTTTGCACTGTTGTACCGGGCGTCGAGCAGCAACCGGGCAATTCTGGAGCTGCTGCTGCTGCGCGATATTCCCTACATTGATTACGGCGAAGGCCAGCTGCTCTACGAGCATTGGCTGATTTCCCCCGTGCTGGACCACCTGCGGCTGTCCGTGAACCGCCGGAACTTTGCCGCGATGGAGAATATTCTGCCGACCCTCTATATGAACCGCGAAAAGGGTATGGACCATATCCGCCGGATGGAGGCCATCCAGCCCAAGCAGGGACCGCTGATTCATCTGCTGTCGATGCCCGGCATGGAGGATTTCAAAGGAACCAAGCTGCGGGAACGGCTGGAGCTGATCCGGGGGCTGGGCAGCGTAACTCCAGTACAGGCTATCCGCCAGATCCGTATCAACTTCTATGATTACTTCATTGAAGCCAATGAGCGTCATCAGGCTACACTGCACCGGGAAACGCTAAAGGAAATGCTGGACGAGCTGGAAACCTCGGCGGAACGGTTCGACAACATCACCGTCTTCCTTGATTTTATTGATAATATTACCGAGCGGAATGAGCTAAGCCGCCAGACCGGCCTGAAAGAGCAAGGCAACCGGATTGCACTCATGACCATCCACAAATCAAAAGGGCTGGAATTCCCGGTAGTCTTCCTGATCGGAGCCTCTGAGGGGATTCTTCCCCACAGTTCCGCGCTGGAGGGTGACCGGCTGAAGGACCGGAAGACAGCAAAATCGACAGTAGGCAGCCCCCTGAAGACCGGTCCGGAGTCCGGCATTGCAGCGCTGGAAGAAGAACGCAGACTGGCCTATGTTGCCGTCACGAGAGCCCGGGAAGAGTTGTTCATCAGCTCGCCGGCAAGGCATCGGGGCAAAAAAGCTGAGGTCTCCCGCTTTATGCTGTCCGCCTTCCGCTCTGCCGTAGCTTCTTCTGCGCCTGCTGTGTCGGGATTAAGAAACGGGTATAACAGAACAGAGCACAACTCCACCAGAACGTCAGCGACAAGAACCCATACCGTTGCCGTCTGGAAATGCACCGGTACAAATTGTCCGGGCTGGACCCGGATGAAAGCCGGCGGAGCCGAGGATCACTTACCCTCCAAGCCCTGCCCGCTCTGCAGCTCCCCTATGGAACAAAGCACACGGGTAGTTCCCGTATAACAGATATTTCGCAAAAAAAAGCCCCTTCAGGCAGCTTTGGCTGGAATCATGAAACCATGAGTTCCCTGCACTGCTGCCGGAAGGGGCTATTAATGTCCTCTTATACTTGAGCCGGAGTCTCCGCCGGTTCTTCAACTTCTTCATGTACTGTTTTGATCTGAATCATTACTGTGCTCGGATCCGTCAGCACCTCAATGCCCTTCTGGAAGATCAGATCGGAGACAGCCAACTGGTCGCCAATTTCCAGACCGCTGATATCTACTTCCATGGAAGAAGGCAGATCGCCCGGCATGCAGCGAACTTCTACTTCATAGATTTCAACCTGAAGTACCCCGCCAGCTTTGACACCAGCAGCTTCACCGGCAAAATGGATCGTTACCTTGCTGTCCATACTGATCGACATATTCACATGCTGAAAGTCGATATGCTGCACTTTGCCTGAAATGGAGTCCTTCTGGATATGTTGAACAACTACCGGAACCACCGTATCGTCGGACAATTTCCCTTGCAGGATTGCCCGCGGGTTGGTTCTAATCACGTTCAACAGCTCTTTCTCTCCCACTTCAAGGCTTAGAGTATCTTTTCCAATACCATACAGCACAGCCGGAATCCGTCCTTGCTTTCTTGCGACGTTCAAGTTGGACTGTGTTTCTTCCGTACGATTGTTCAATAGAATAAATTTACTCATTTTTGTTTTCCCGCTCTCTTCGACCATAAATTCTTGTCATTAGAAGCATAACACGACCATAGAATCTAGTCAATTCTCACCCGTTTAGCTCATACTCCAAAAAGGGATCGGGAAGTTCAATTCTGTAGGCTTCGGCATCGCTGACGCCCACTGACAATACCGCCCGCCCGCGCTCTCCCCGAACCAGCCCGCCGCTAAAGATAACGTCCTGAAGATCCGGACGTTTGCCGGGACCGATCGGAAAATCACTCCTTGCGGCAATAATCTTGATCGGTGTGGTTTCAAACGTACCGGGATTAAGCGAGAAGACCATGGAGTAGTAATGTTTTTTTCCTAAGCGGTCAAAACAGGCGATATGTCCCAGAACGCCTACATGACCGTTCTTCAATAATTGGGCTTCATTCGCCCCGCCCCACTCCTCGGGCACAAACTGATCTTGAAATATTTCCGCTTCCAGAAAGGTCTGCTCATTTAATTCCTCCAGCGAATCGATAATCGTGAAGCCGATCATCCCTCTTCCGCCTTTCTCTCCTTGCGGCCGAGTGAATACACCGATCCGGCCATCCTGAAGCTCTATCAGCCGGATATCCTTCATCATTGCCGGCCCGGACGAGAAGTGGCGCATGGAATCAATGCGGTACCCGCGGTAGAACTGCGTAACCCACGAGACGATTTTCTGCGGGTCATCCCCTGCGGTAATCACTTCAACCCCGCCCACAATCAGTTCTCCCTTGATGTGGGTTACACAGGGGTCCTGCAGATTATAGGTATGTGTATGCGCACGGGGTATCCAGACGCCATCGCAGAGTGTAAAAAAGAAGACTTGAGAGAACTCACTGTCCCGTTCCTCAACTCTTCCCAGAATCACTTCCTCCCCGTCATGTACAAACGGGGCCGTTATATTGTATACATCGCGTTTCCCAACACCGGAAAAAGCCAGCTTCTCCACGCTCACCTGACGGAGCCTAGCATAAAAGGTGTCCAGCAGTTCGTTACAGGTTGCCGTCTTGAACGGTCTCCTTGTCATTGCCTTCCTCCTCATATTCGTTTGCTTTATCTATCGCCCAATCGTTCTCATCCGCTTCCATCCGGATCAATTCACCGGGCTGGATATTGAAATAGGTACAGAGCTTCAGAAGCAGATCCCGGGGATACTGCACCATCTCGTCTTTGTACATCCGCCGGACGGAATCGAAATGGTAGTTAATCTCTTTGGCAAGCTTGCGGATTGATAACTTGGGGTCATGTTTCTCCATAACCTCACTTAATTTACTGCGTATAACCGGCATTCCTTCACCTCCTACATCACTATATCTGGAGAACAGAGGAGAGTCAATAAATTGACAAGAAAAAATGGTCATGTTATAGTATGGGCAGGAAATAAATTGCAGAAGTCAAATTTTATACCACTTCACTTCAGAAAATAAGAACTCCTTATTTTCTTTTTTTTTCATAAAAATTCTTAGGAGGCTCTCTATGTTGAATCATGACAGCAACAACCGAAACATTGTTTTTCTATCTACAAGCCTGCCTAGAGAATGCGGAATTGCTACGTTTACCCAGGATTTATTAGATCAATTTACCGGGCTGCCGGGCTTCAATACGCCTCGGGTCATCGCCATGAACAACAATGAAACTTACCAGTACAGCAGCCAGGTCATGAGGGAAATCAACCAAGATACGTTGTCTGACTATATAGAGGCCGCCGATGAGCTTAACAAATCAGACGCCCATTTGCTCGTCATCCAGCATGAATTCGGCATCTACGGCGGGGAAAGCGGAGAATATCTGTTGTCATTGATCGAAAGGCTCGAATTGCCGTATGTAGCTATTTTTCATACCGTATTAAGAGAACCTACAGCCAAGCAGCACCTTATCATCAGCCGGATTGCAAAGGGAAGTGTCAAGGTAGTAACGATGGCCCAGTCCACCCTGCACGATCTGACCTCCATCTATAATATCGAGGATTCGAAGATCGCCTGCATCCATCACGGTGTGCCATATGTAAAAACAGCTACTAGAGCGGAGCTTAAAGTGCAGTATGGTTTCGGAGAACGCAAGATCCTCTCTACCTTCGGCTTTTTAAGTCCCGGCAAGGGAATTGAATATGCCATTCAGGCCATGCGCGGAGTGGTGAAGCAGCATCCGGATGCGCTATATATCATCTGGGGCAAAACCCATCCCGTAGTCAAGCTGGAAACGGGTGAAGTGTACCGGCAAAAACTGACGGACCTCGTCGGCGAATTCGGTCTGTCCGATAATGTGCTCTTTGTCGATAAGCTGTTGACCCAGGAGGAAGTTATTGAGTCGCTGGTGATGTCCGATATCTACTTGACCCCCTATCTCGGCAAGGATCAAGCCGTAAGCGGCACGCTTGCCTATGGCGTCGGCTATGGAAGAGTAATTGTTTCCACCCCTTACCGCTATGCCGAAGAAATGCTTGCCGAAGGCAGAGGCCTGCTGGCAAAATTCCGTGATTCAGCTTCGCTGGAGGACTGCATCCTCGAACTCCTGGATGATCCGGCCAAAGTGGAGGCCATGGAAAAACGGACCCAAGAGCTGGGACAAACGATGATGTGGAATGAAGTTGCTAAATCCTACGCTGCGATTTTTCGGGAGAAAATTTCGCAAGTGAGCCTGGCAGACCGGAGTGTGATTTGATGCAAACCTCCGTTGCTGTAACGTTCAAGGCGGATTACATGCGCAGAATAACCGATGATACGGGAATTTTTCAGCATACCAAGTTTGGCGTCCCCGACCGTTCGAAGGGCTATACGACCGATGACAACGCCCGGGCTTTAATTGCAGCTGTTCTGTTGTATAAGAAGGATCAGGATTCCGTCTCGCTCGACCTGATCCACACGTATCTCTCCTTCATTCATCACGCACAAAATGATCAGGGCAACTTCCGGAACTTCATGGATTATAGCCGTTCATTTCTCGAGGACAACGGCTCCGAGGATTGCCAGGGGCGTACGCTTTGGGCACTTGGCTTCGCCCTCTCCTATTCGTCGATTCTGCCCGACAACCTGCTGAATACCTGCCGTTATCTGATCAATCAGGCGCTGCCGCATATAGAAAAGCTTGGTTCGCCCCGTGCCGTAGCTTATGCCGTCGTAGGCCTTAGTTATCTGATCAAAACGCCCGGCGCGTTAACCTACTCCTTTCCCTATCCCCATACGCCAAGTACGGCAGAGGAAAAGGCATTTCTGTCCAAAGACTTCATCACCGGCCTGATTGAGCGCATCGCTGTCCGGCTGCATAATCAGTATAACCGCACCAAGGGAGAAGGCTGGAACTGGTATGAAGACAGCCTTACGTACGGAAATTCCATGCTTCCCTGGGCGCTGCTGAGGGCTTTCAAGCTCTCCGGAAATACTGCGCTTAAGCATACAGCCAAAGAAAGCCTTGATTTCCTTGCTTCACGGACTTTTGCCCGGGAGGGCTATTACAAGCCCATCGGCAGCCACGGCTGGCTGCTGCGCGGCGGGGAGCCGGCTCTCTACGACGAGCAGCCCATCGAAGCCTGCGAAATGCTGCTGACCTGCCGGGAGGCTGCGTCCGTTCTTCAGGACCCGTCTTATCTGCAGCAGGCTGACTTATGCTATGCATGGTACACAGGGCATAATTCCTTAAATTTGCCGCTGATTGATCCACAATCCGGGGCTTGCTATGACGGTATCCACAGCAGCGGGCTGAATCTGAATCAAGGGTCGGAAAGCATCATTTCCTTCTCCATTGCCCACCTGGTGACCCATCATGGATAAATACGCGACCATCCTTGCCGGCGGAGGGGGCACCCGGTTCTGGCCGCTGTCCAGGCAGGAGATTCCCAAGCAGCTGCTCAATATCAGCGGCAATGACATCATGCTCAACGATACGATTGAACGCTTCAAGGGCATTATTCCCCAGGAGAACACCGTCATCGTGACAAACCGCACTCAGGCTGTGCTGCTGGAGAGCATTATGCACAGCAGCGTGCAGAAGAGCAATATTCTGATTGAACCCGTGGCCCGCAATACCTCCGCCAGTATCCTGTTCGCTGCGTTCTCTATACAGCATATGGCCCAAGAGGATTCCTTAATGGTCGTCCTGCCCTCCGATCACTATATCACTGATGAACCGCAGTTCCGGCTTACGCTGGATGAGGCTTGTACGGTAGCCATGGAAAGTGACCGGATTGTCACGATCGGCATCAAGCCTACCTTCCCTTCTACAGGCTATGGTTACATCGCTTATGACAAAGAACCCATCTCAGCAAGTCCGGTAGCGGTCTATGATGTGGCTGAATTTGTGGAGAAGCCGAACTTCCAGAAAGCCCAGGGTTATCTCGCGTCAGGCAATTATTTATGGAACAGCGGGATTTTCATCTGGAAGACATCCGTAATCCTTGATAATTTCAAGCGTTACCTCCCCCGGCTGTACAACACCATGCTACCGATCAGCGAGGCGCTTGGTACGGATCAGGAAGCGGAGACGATTAACCGCATTTATCCCCTGCTTCAAAATATTTCGATTGATTACGGAGTCCTGGAGCGTTCTGACGAGGTGGTAGTCCTGTCCGGCCAATTCGGATGGAATGATATCGGCAGTTGGGATGCGCTCGGCGCTATCTTCCCTCCGGATGAGTCCGGGAACATTATTAAAGCCAACCATATAGGCATTGATACCCGCAATTCGATCATTTACGGAAACGGGCGGCTGATCACCACGATAGGTGTAGACGGATTTATCATTGCCGATACCGGAGATGCGGTCCTCATCTGCCCTAAGGACAAAGCTCAATCCGTCAAGGACATCGTCGATCTGCTCAAGGAAAAGGGCATGACTTCATATATCTAAATTCCGCAAAATGTAAGAATGGCTGTGGCTCCCGGCTTGTTTATTTCAAAAAAAGTGACCGTTGCTCTAATAGCAACGGTCACTTTTTTTGAATTCATTTATAGATGTTCGGGGTTCCCGCAATTAAGTCCACGCCCACAGGAAGCCGTCGCGGTCCCAGGCAATCCTTCCGGCATGCAGCTTGCGGAAAGCCTTCTTCACTTCCTTGGACAGCGAAGCATTTCCGTTCTCGTTCACAAATACAAATTGCTCACCAAAATTCGCCTTCACGTATTCAATCGCAGCAGCCTGGTACAAGGTTCCGGTAAATTGGATCTCCTTGACCATCCACTCCGCAACCTCTTGCGCAGTAACTTCCATCAGGTGTTGCCCCTTTCGATCATCCTCTATTTCAATGTTCCCCCATTATAGCATAAACAGCGCCGAATCCTGGAAATGTCCAGATAGGGTGTAAGTGTCCAGATGAAACTTATATCACTTCACTGCGTCAGTATTTACAGAAAGTTAGATTCCGATCTTCCGGAGGAACTGAAAATGAATAAAGCGTACAAAGAGTTATTTCTGAATACAGTCTATCTCTCCCTTGGAATTAGTGCAGTTTTCGCAGGTATAGGAGCGACAGTTAACGATGAGTCCCCGCTGGGGTTCTCCTGGGGGTTTAATTTTCTCGGTATTTTTCTGTTTATATATTTTTATAATCTGATCGTGAGTGTAATAAATTTCATCCTGACCAAGCTCTGTAAGTTATTGGCCGTACGGCTTATTGTCTTTAATGCTGCGGGGCTTTTATTGACTGCACTGCCTGCCTATCATTTTCATGAGTGGTTCCTGCTCAGCCTGTATGCTTCATTTATTGTCCTGTCGGCCCATTCCATATGGAGCCAAGGAACGGCTGACCGCCCGTAACCCCGCCTATTCGTCATTATTATAGAAGATCAAACAACCGCCCGGAGAAACTGGGCGGTTGTTTGAAGATTCAATATGAAGGAAATAGAATAGCTACCGCTTCCGCACTGCCACGCTGACCACACCGTAGCGATACAGCACCTTACGGCCGAACCAGTTGAACAACCGGTCGGTGAAAAAGCCCATAAATCCAAGGCAGAACAGCCCAACAAAAATCCAGTCCGTGCGGAAAAACAGCCGCGAATTCCAGATCAGATAGCCTACGCCTTCGTTCGAAGCGATCATTTCAGCACCGATAATCGCCATGTAGGAGGTTCCCATCGCCAGACGTACGCCGGTAAAAATATACGGAGTCGTAGCCGGAACAATAACATGCAGCAGAATTTGCCATTCACTTGCGCCCATGCTGCGTGCCGAACGGATTTTATCCTCTTCCACAGACACCACCCCGGTCAGCGTATTCAACACCACAATAAAAAATGTCGCGTACATGATCAGCGCGATCTTCGATTGCTCTCCGATGCCGAACCAGACCAGAAACAGCGTAATGAAGGCGATCGGCGGAATAAAACGGATAAAATTCAGAAACGGCTCCGCAAAAATACGGATTACATGGACTTTGCCGATTACAAGTCCTACAGGGATAGCAATCAGACTGCCCAGCACCCAGCCGACCAGCACCCGGTAGAAGCTGATGCCGATATATTTCATCAAGGTACCGTCACTAATCAGCTCCCGCCCGCCTTTAAGTGTAGCCCACGGTCCGGGGATCACATCAGGTCCATAGAGCACTGCACCCAATTGCCAGATCGCCAGTGCGGCCAACCACAGCAAAGTGACGGAGACCCATTTTTTCTCTATCCATTTCATCATGCTTCACACCCTATCCTATTCTTCGAAATGGCCTTGAATTTGGTTGTACAGCGAGTAGAACTCCGGTGATGCCACATCTCGCGGATAGGAGAGCGTGTTGTCGTAAATATCCGTAATATTGGAGGATGGACCTACGGACATAATGCCGATCCGTTCACCGAGCAGCAGCGCCTCTTGAATATCATGGGTGACGAAAATAATAGTCTTGTGCGTCTCACGCCAAATATTGACCAGTTCCTTCTGCATCGTCCGCCGTGTCATCGCATCCAGCGCACCGAACGGCTCATCCATCAGCAGGATGGCAGGATCGTTCGCAAGCACGCGTGCCAGCTGCACCCGCTGCTTCATGCCGCCCGAGAGCTCTTTGGGATACTTCTCCTCATGACCCTTCAATCCGACAAGCCCGATATAGCGGTCCGAAATTGTGCACCGCTCCGGCTTCGGTGTCTTTTTCATCCGCAGCCCAAATTCCACATTCTCACGCACCGTCAGCCACGGGAACAAGGAGGAGTCTGCCTGCTGGAATACAACTGCGCGGTCCCGGCCGGGTCTATCCACTTCAACATTGTCCACTCTGAGGTTTCCTCCGGATTTGGAGATAAACCCGGCAATCATATTCAGCAGCGTCGATTTCCCGCAGCCGCTCGGTCCGAGCAGAACAAAAAACTCCCCGCCTTTAATGACCAGATTCACATCTTTGATAATGTAATGGACGTCTCCGGCTGCAGGCTCGCTGTAGCTTTTGCGAAGCTGCTCGATATGAATGGCATTCTGCTTGGCAGTTAAGGCCATATGGACACCTCCTAAAAGTTTTGTATGCATAGGGCTCCTCGGTCAGCCTTGGTCAGAACTGGCTTCAGAACCCGCTTCATAAGAGCATGTTATTTGCCGTAGGTTACTGCATCCGGCAAAGCCCTCTTCAGCGGCTCCAGATTGAGCTTGCTGTCCAGGTCAAAATCCTGTGCGATGATCCCCGTCTCGACCATGTATTTCTTCTGGCCTGCCAAGCTGTCATAGGCAGCCTGTGTAAAACCAACCTCCCATGGGTTTACAGGCAGATCCTTCAGCGTATTTTCTCTCGGCTGCTTCACTTCCTCGTACATGAGATCCGCCACTTCATCTGGATGCTCCTGGGCATAGTCTGACGCTTCAGCAACAGCCGCCAGGAATCCTCCGATCACATCCGGCTTTGCCTCCAGAAGTTCATTGCCGGCCACAATTCCTGTACCCAGCCGCACTGGAGTTTTGGACATGTCAGTTAACTGGTGTACACCTTCCAAGGCATTCAGCTTATCTTCCAATGCTGAACCGATGACCCAGGTGGCATCAATATCTCCTTGCTTCAGGGCAATAAAGGCTTCGTCAAAAGCCCCCTGCCCGGTAAGCTTCACATCACTTAACTCGATGCCCTGCTCCTTCAGGTATTCATCCCACAGATACGGCAGGAAGGTTCCGCGCAGGAAGCTAAGATTCTTGCCTTTCAGATCGGCGGCACTCTGGATCTCATCCCTCACGTACAGCTTCCAAGCCGCCGCAGCCTGATCGGTAGCCAGACCGGCAGAAGCAATAATCGAATATTCGCCTTTGGAAATAGCGTTCAGCAGCGGGAAGTCAGCGCCGTAGGCTACATCCACCTGCTTGATGAAAAGAGCATTCACACCCTCTGCGGGGGTGCCAAAGTTGACAATTTCCGCGTCGATTCCATGATTTTTGAAGAAACCTTTATTTAGAGCTACACGGAAGGTCGGATTGGAATTCGTGTCGGCAATCTTGATTTTCACGGTCTTCTCCTTGCTGCCGGATGATCCCTCAGACGCGGCGGCATCCCCCTTGGAACTGCAGCCTGACATAAAAATTACGAAAGATAAGGATAAGAGCAGAAAAGCAGAACCATACCAGGATTTTTTCAAGTAAACACACCTCTTCATTTTCGAATTAATCTATCTCGCTCTCTGAACAGCGCTCTCATCAGCGGTAGCCACACAAGCAGCTCCTTCTACAAACGGCAGGGTTGTCGCTACACTTACTACAGAATCCGAGCCCTTCGGCGCTGCACCAGGCACTCTGAAGGTGGTCACATCTATTGGTTCAATCGCAATTTCCTTCGGCTCCTCCAATTGCGGCACCCATGCATACGGCAGCCGGTAGGAACGGTAGACCATATTCGTGTTTCGGCGGTCGGTAAATGGCGAGACATACTCCCAGACCAGCTCATACTCCGCAGTAACCTCAAACAATCTGCCGTTCGATCCTTCTGTAATCAGCGTGTTTCCATTGGCTAGCCGCTGGGCCGAGCTGATATAAGGACTGTAAAATTTATAGGAATCCGTCGGAACTGAGAATCCGGCCTCTGCCGAAGTGTATTGCCATACGACCTCTAACGTTACGGGATCAATCTCCAGGATACGGGAGTGATCGCGCACCGCATTCTTCTGCCCGAAAGATGATGCCGGATTCGGCAGACCGTAACCGCCCCAGCCGCCGTTGTCGAATACGAGAAGATTGCCTTCACCCGGCAGCCCTTTTGGAATAATGTGAGCGTGATGCTGGCCGATAATCCATCCGATATGCTTCACTTCAGGGAGAGAATAGTCCGGTCCGAGCCGCCAGACAATAGCACCTGTTTTCCTGTCCGTAATCGCGATGATGTTCGCTTCCCGGGCATCCCAGATGACGTTATCCGGGTGAAACCGTTCGTCTCCATTATCATAGAACTTGTTCAGCCCCACGTACGATGCAGAGTTGATATGCAACCAGTCGCCTACGCCGCCGCCGAGATTGCCGAAAGAACGCGTGTTAGGGTCGCGGAACAGGACATTACGGGCCGCTTCGTCAAAGCCCAGTTCAGCAAAGTGATCGCTGGCCTTCCACTCCCAGATCATTTTGCCTTCCCAATCCACTTCAAGAATGGTGTCATCCAGCAGCTCTTTGTTGGAGATGATTTCGTTGTGCAGGTTCTTATGGGCGAGAATTAATGTCTTGCCGCTGCTTACCTTAGGCTCAAGCCCCGGAGCGTAATAGCCGACCGGATTACCTTCCCGCTGGTAATCGTGGTGCTGGCGGGCATACCACAGCGGCTCATAGCCGGGATCTTCAATATGCTCATAGCTGTTGTACTTCCAGACGATATTGCCATCCCAATCGACCTGCACCAGATCCACATTATCCTGAATGCCAAACTTCGGATCTCTCCGGCCCGTGCTGCCTAGTACATAACCGCCGGGGAGGATTTTGGCCGGAAAGCCGAGCAGCCCCTGCCACAGATGAACCTCTTTGCCGTTCATGTCGATCAGCACTACACCTTCTTCACCCGCCTGAAATACCGTATAGCCGCTCCACGCCTTGGCCGGATTGTACACTGTTGCTCCTGTTGGATAAACTGTTGAATGTCCCATAATCATCTCTCCTTAAAGTTTTGTGTGTATTGGCTTCCTGAATCGGCTTCGAACAAAACTGTCTTCGGAAGCATTTGCTTAAGTTTTGTGTGTATACACTTCCTGAGTCACTTCGAACAAAACTGTCTTCGGAAGCATAGACATTATTTTCTCAGTAACTAAGATATTTGCTCTCTGTTGCGGTTCTCGGCGGCTTCTGTTCAGGGCTGGCAGGAACGGGGGGCTCGGCATTCCGCTGCGCCAGCTCCAGCAGCGTATCCGAGAATCCCTCCAGATTGCTGATGATCCGTTCATAAAAGCGGCTCTGCAGCTCAAGCTCCTCCTCCGTGAAGCCCTCGAACAGAAGCGTGATACATCGGGCCCCGATGTTGCTGTTGCGCTCGGCCACTTCCCTGCCCTTGGCTGTAATATCGAGTAATACGGTTCTGCGGTCATCTTCCTTGCGCCTGCGCACTGTATACCCGCCGGCCTCCAGCTTATCGCTTAGTGCAGTAATCGCACCGGAGGTGAAATCGAGCTGCCCGGCCAGATCGCCAAGCCGCTGCTCACCCTCGCGGATGATTTTGTGCAGAATCAGCATACCCGGCAAGGTAATCCCCGCAACACTTACACGGTCACGCTCCTTCACAAACCTGCGCACCATTTTGCGGAACAGATAATCCGCCGCCTCCAACTGCTCCCATTGTTCTTCCGTCATGCTCTCCCTACTTCCCCTCCATCAGCCAACAAAAAAAGACTCCCGGCACACTCCCCCATAGGGAGATCATGCGGGAGCCTTTGGCGGTCCAATCGGCTCAGTTAATTATTTCACTGTTCATTTAATGACTGGTGAATTATTGCAGTAATCATAAACCCCTTTAAACCAACCTGTCAAGTGTGGATTTGAAGAAAATAAAAAGCATCCCTCAGGATGCCCCGTCCTTCATATTAAGTTAACCGGATCACGTAAGTTATGAACTGGTAAGCATTATCCTTCAAAATACCGGAAGAAGCGAGCAGCTTCTTCCCGGAAGGGCTCCAGCGCAGCTGGTCGGCCACTTCAATGTCAGCCAGAACCGGTGTTTGTTCGCCCGTTTCCACTTCGGTGATAAATAAACCATCCTGGCCCGGAGCAGCGTTTCCGGCAGTCAATGCATAAGCCAGCTTGCTGCCGTCCGGGGACCAGCTGGTTCCGAATATTTGCTGCGCCGAAGCTAGTGTTGACTGCTCATTGCCCTCCGTATCGCAGAGAACCAGGACCATCTCTCCCGGCTTGGTCCGTTTTACAATAGCCAGCCTGCTCCCGTCCGGTGAAGGAATGACCCACATGACACTTTTCTTCAGCAGCCTGGATTGCTTCGTTTCGGTATTATAAGCGTTCAACTCCTCTTCTTCACCTGTGACGTAATAGACCAGGTTTCCCGACTGCACCACCTCATGAACATACGCCGCACCGGGCTTAACCACAATTTCTTGACTACCCTTCAGATCGGCTCTTAGGATATTGCCCTCCATATCAGGAAAAAGAACCTGCACGTTGTCGGTCCATTTCCCCTCTTCGCTCCTGAACGGCATATCATCCAGCTGTACGGATATTCCAGTTTCCAGATTCATAACGTAGCCGAAGCCTGTGGAATCCTCCAATTCTTTGTAGAGAAGATGCTTCTTATCGGGAGACAGCAGGGCTGAGCCGTAATTTTTTTTCCCTTCAAGGAGCGGAGTATCCTCACCCGTGGACAGGTTGTGCAGATAGAGATTATGCGGATAACGTTTCTGTCCCTCAACCGTCTGCGCAGGAAGCTGGCGATTCTCCTTATCCACAACGAGACTGTCTTCACTGACAAAATCCATTCCACGGACATTCTCCACCTTATCAATGCCCTCCAGCTCCAGCTTCGTGTAAACCGATTCGCTGGTATTGTCCAGAACGGTGATCTTCTGGCCGGATTTCTCTATGACCTGCCGGGACTCCGTTTCGCCCGTATTGCAAGCCGCCGTGCACAACAGTACTGCCGTGCACAACAGAAACAGCGCCGCCTTGCCCGGCTTTCCGCCTATCTTTGCAGCCATGATCGTTCCCCCTACAAGCTTAAGTTGCTCCAAGCATACCGGAAGAGTATTTCCAAAGCGCCTCCGGATGTTTCCAAATTGTAAATTAAGAGACCCTCGGAAAAGACAGTTCAAATGCCGTCCCTTCCCCTTCAGTCTCCAGCAGGGTAATGGTTCCGTTCTGCTTCTCCACCAGATTGCGCACCAAGGATAGGCCCAGGCCAGTCCCGCCTGAGGCTCTGGAACGGTCACGGTTGACCGTGAAGAAGGGTTCAAAAATCTTGTCGTGAGCCTCGGGAGGAATCCCGATACCGGAATCCTTGATGGTGATCCATACCCGCTGGTCCCGGACCCCGCTATGAAGATGAACGCTCCCTTGGGGGACATTATATTTGATCGCATTGTCGAGCAGATTGATAAAGATATGCATAAAGCTCTCCTTATCAATCCAGATATGGGCGGGCTCGGCATCCAGCGTAATCGTAATCCCGTAGCGCTCCGCCTTGCCGTTCATACGCCCGCAAATATCCTCCAGGCTCCCAGCCACCTCCAGCAGTTCTGCCTGTGACTCGAAATCGTATTTCTCCAGCGCCGTCAGCTGCAGCACCTTCTCAACCATCTCATACAGCCGCTCAGTTTCTTTGGAAATATTTAGCTTGGCATCAAACAACAGCTTGGGATCATCGTCATACATATTCAGCAGGTCTACATAAGCTTTTATAGAGGTCAGCGGCGTCTTGAATTCATGGCTGATATTACCGATATACTGCTTCTGCTGCTGCTCCAGCGCCTGCAGCTTGGTGACGGCCAGCTGCAGCTTGCGCTGCTCCTCATCCTTCGCGGCAATGCTGCTCTCAATCTCGCGGCTCATGAAGTAAATGCCTTCAGCCAGCTCGCCCAGCTCATCCTTCCGCTTTACTGGCGGAGCAGAGATATATTCGGCGCGGCGGATCGACTCCGCCGCTTTCTTAAGCCGCCCGATCGCCGCAGCGGCACGGTTGAAATATAGATAGCCGACGATGAAGCTGAGCACCAGCACCGCCGCACCGGTCGTCAGGAACAGGTTCTGTAAGGTTTGCTGGAAGCTTTGGGCGCTCTTCAGCGAATACTGCAGCTGCACAACACCCATCTGCTTCTCCGGTCCTTGCACAGGAGCCAGATAAAGCAGCTTATCATCCGCTGCGTTCTGGTAGGCAATTTTATTCTGCAGCGCATAAGCCAGCGCACCGGAGACATCCTGCCCTGCCGGGGCAGTCTCTCCTTGGACCGAGCTGCCAACGACCTGCCCTGCCGCATCGTACAGTGTGACTTCCAGGCCGGTGAACCCGGCCAGCTCCACAGCCAGTGATCTGCCCCGCTGCTGCATGAATGCCTGCGGCTCGAGACGGGCACCCGTATAATATGTCTGCTTCACCCGCAGATTCACTGTTTTGACATGCTGGTCCAGGTAGTCTTCAGCCTGCAGCTGCTGGTTCCTTGCTACACCTTGCAGCACAAAATAACTCAGCACACTTACAGCCAGAATGAGCAGTACGGCCAGGAACAGGCTGAATTTCAGCTTGATGCTGATCCTCATGGGTAACTCCCGGCAGGAATGGCTTTATAGCCGACCCCATAGACGGTTTGCAGCACATTCTGGTACGGCTCACCCAGCTTTTTGCGCAGCCGCTGGATATGTATGTCCACCGTACGCGTGCCTCCGGCGTAATCCATTTCCCATACCTGTTCCAGCAGCTCTTCGCGCATATAGACACGCTGCGGGTGGGACAGCAGGAGAAGCAGCAGATCAAATTCTTTTGGCGTCAGCTCAAGCTGCTGCCCGTCAAGCTCGGCGCTTCGCCGTCCGGGATACACGCGCAGCGCCCCATATTCGATAATCTCGCCCGGAGTCTCTCCGCCTTGTTTGTCCAGCCTGCGCAAGAGCGCCTTGACACGGGCCAGCAGCTCACGGATTTCGAACGGCTTGGTCATATAATCATCCGCACCCAGCTCCAGGCCGACGATTTTATCAACGATATCATTTTTGACGGTCAACAGAATAATCCCGATGTCCTTCCGGTTCTCCAGCCTGCGGCATACATCGTATCCGCTCAGCTTCGGCATCATCACATCCAGCACCATGGCATTCGGCCGGAAGGTCAACACCTTGCCAAGCGCCTCTTCGCCGTCAGCGGCGGTGTCCACCTCGTAACCTTCACGGCGGAGCGCATAGGCAATCGCACTAACAATGCCCGGCTCGTCATCGACAACAAGCACTTTTTTAGCCATCTTCGGTTCACCTTCACGCTTCCGGTTTAATTATTTCTTGGCCAATTGTTCTAGTTGTAGTATACCTTTGTTCGCCTGTTTGACCAAAATCCTTGCCTGCTTCCAAAAAAACGAACCCGCTTGCCAATTTAAACGTAGTATCCGTCAGGAGCCCAATTTTTAGGTTATCTTAAACCAGACTTAAGCTTAGCCTCAGCTTCACCGTTTACAATAAGCTTAAGCTAAAGTCCTAATTACCGTAACCTACGCCCCTTGATTGATATAACATTACACTTAAAGTGAGGATGACACTGATGAATATAAAAGATATGAACATTAAACGCATGAACATTAAACGGGTGATGATTGTCGGAACGATGATTGTAGCCATGTCCTTCGGAGGAACCACTTGGGTCAAGCCAGCTGCAGCCGCAGCCGCTCCGGTCGCCAAATGGTCCACTTCTACCAATGTGGCAGACAAAGATGAATTACTGGAGGCACTGAATCAATCCTCCGACGAGGAGCTGTACGAGGCACTCTATGACGGGAAGTCCTTACATGATATCGCTGTAGAAAACGGCGGGAATATTGACAGTGTGATTCACCTGCAGGTTGCCCAGCTAACCCAGCAGCTTGATGCCAGACTGGCAAGCGGAAGCATTAGTTCGGAGCAATATACCGCTCAGAAAGCCGAACTCAGCGAACTTGTGGCTCAAAGCGTTCTTACCTCATTTGATTAACAGGAACTACATAACAATTTGAACAAAGAAAAAGTGGCATTCCAACTTTCGTTAAGTAGGAATGCCACTTTTTTATTGTGCCGCAAGGAATCTGACAGGTTATTGAATCTTTTTCGCTTCAATATCCAGAGGTACCTGCTTCTCCCGGGTAATATCCAGAATATCTAAGAAGAAGACAAAGATCGGAATGCCGAGAATAAGTCCCCATACGCCGATATAATGCTCGGAGAACAGCAGCACGATAAAGGTGTAGAACATCGGCAGGTTCATTTTGGAAGACATCAGCTTCGGGTTGAGGAAATAGCCTTCTACAAAATGCAGTACTGCAATCATCGCCAGCACATAGATCGTCATTTCCAGCCCGCCGATGCTATAGCCGATAATGCAGAGCGGAATCAGGGAGATGACAAAGCCTACAACCGGGATCAGACTGAGCATGAAGATCATGATCGACAGCGCGAAGAGGTACGGGAAGCCAAGAATCCACAGCCCGATGACCGTGAAGAAAGTATTGAACAATGCTATCAGAATTTGGGCCTCAATGACTTTGCCGAAGGAGGAGATGAATTTTTTGCCGAAATACTCCAGCTCCACATAGAACCAGGAAATCTTGCTCTCTCTCAGGCGGGAGGTAAAACTGACAATCCGGTTCTTCTCCAGGATGAAAACAAAGCTCAGAATGGTTGACAATACGAAGGTTGTGCCCCAATTGCTGATCTTGAGCACATAATCAATGCCGCTCTTCATATAGGACTCATAGTTCAAATCCTTCAGCATGTTAAATAAATACTGCATAATCTCATTCTGCGGAATATCTTCAGAGGTTAAGGTGCTGAGAAAATTGGTTAATTGCTTAATTTGCTCAAAAACCTTGGGCAGATATTTGACGAGGGCCATCACGATCATGCTGATTAAAGCGAGATATAAGATGATAATAATAACCTTACTGTTCACCTTAACAAATCTACTGGTCCGCTTGGTCAGCAATACCTGAAAGCTGTTCATTACATAAGCAATCAAAAACGTCAGCAGCACCAAATTCAGCATGTCTCGAATACTGTACAGCAACAGTGCGATCAGCGCCAGAATCAAAAACCGCCGGGCTGTTAAATTCGCGTAGTAACGCTTGAATACTTCCATTGTTCCTCTCCATTCGCTTGCAATTAGGACTTTTACTTATAGTCTACAGTAATGAAATCACTTATAGCAACTTGGAGGGCTTCTAAATTACGCGGAAATACAAACTTTATGTCAACTTATCATAGCCGAGCCTTTATTATGCTATAATGTGGAAAATAATCGCTAAATCCGCAGAATTATTTCTGCCACTGGAGGTCTTTATCTTATGGGAAAAATCATCTGTATTACCGGAGCCTCATCCGGAGTTGGCCTGGCCTCGGCCTTGAAGTTCGCACGTGAAGGCTGGATCGTCTACGCTGGTACACGAAACCCCGCACGCGATCAGGAACAGTACCGTGGAGAGAGCAATCTTCATTTTGTGGAGCTGGAGGTTACGAAGCCGGAATCGGTTCAGGCTGTGATCGAGCGGATTGATCAGGAGCAGGGCCAACTTGATGTGTTGTTTGCCAATGCGGGCTTTGGCTATCTCCGGGCGCTTGGACAAGCACCGCTGGAGGACATTCAAAAGGTGTTCGACACTAACGTATATGGCGTCATGCATACGATTCGGGCCGCGCTGCCGCTGTTGCGCCGCACCGGGTATGGACACATTGTAGCCACTTCAAGCGTCGGCGGACTGGTTGGCCAGCCGATGAACGAGATCTATTGCGCAAGCAAGTTCGCGGTGGAGGGCTTGCTGGAAAGTCTGGCTACCTACTACAAGCCGCAGTTCAATATTGATGTCACGCTGCTTGAGCCTGGAGCCATCGCCACTGAATTCAACAAGACCGTGCTCGGTCATGTAGCCGACACCGGAGGAATTCTGGAGGACGAATATAAGCCGGTTCTTGATGCCTATACCGCGACATTCCTGCAGCGGAACGTGGTGCCGCAGACCGCTGCTTCTGTAGCGGACGTCATGTGGGACCTGGTGCATATGGAAACCAAGCCGCTGCGGATCCGCACCTCGGAACAGGCGGAAGCCTTCGTCACCCGCAAGATAAGCACAGACCCTACCGGACTCGAAGGTGTGCTCAACACCCGCAAGATCCAGCTCAATCTATAAACGGCTTGAAAGAGGAGCTGGCTCTAAACTGCGTTTCCGGTCTTCAAGTCTGACCGGCAGTTTCAGCCAGCTCCTTCTCTATCAGCTCCCTGTTGCACAGTCCATCACCCGTATGCCCCGGCGCAACATAGCCGTCAGCACCTTATCTCCGAATACTAGCGTTTGCCCATCCTGTAACACCAGCGCTTTTCGATTGTAACACTGATTCCCCTCCTAGCCCGGATTAACGTTTCTATTTCATATTATATTTCAACAAAAAAAGATTGCCCCGGCAGAGCGCCGGGCACAATCTTCTCTGATGTCGATAAAACTTTATGAATGCCTTGTACCCCGTTTACCGCTGGATCGGCTCGATCCGGTATACTCCGGCCTCAGCCTGTCCAGAAATCATCTGCCATCCGAAGGAGAGCACCGCTTCCAGACGGCTTTTCTCAGTGTCCAACAGAGCCACCTCCACCGCTTCCTTGCCTTCCTCCAGCTCAAGCTTCGCCTCTTTGCCGAGGGCTACAGCAATCCAGCTGCGAATCCCGCGAATGGTATTGTACTTGATCTGGTAGCCATCCGTTACCGCACGGCGGTACTCCTCCGGCTGCTCCGCAGCGAAAGCTGCCAATTGCTGATAGTCAAAATGGAATTCACTCTCGTCCACCGGCAGCTCTCCACCGGAGGTTATTCCGAGCAGTTGCCCGCTCTCCCAACCCAAGGACCGCAGCGATTCCAGCAGCAGCGCATCCCATTGCGATAATTTAACTTTGCCCGATGTTTCTGTCATTGTATGACCTCCCTCCAGTAATAACACCATTAACTCAGCTTATCCTTATTTCAAATCATAGCACAGCTGCCCTTTATTCCGCGAAGTCGTAGGCCACAAAGTGGCCTGGGCTCACTTCCTGCAGCTTGACGGCTTCACCCTCGCCGCGCGAGACAGAGAAGCCGTCCAGATGAATTCTCTGATTCACCTTCATTGGGTCAGTCTCCAGAATGGAAGACAGCAACGCTTTGGTATACGGATGAATTGGGTTGTCGTACAGCTCATCGCTCTCCGCAACCTCGACAAGGCGTCCGCCGTACATGACGCCGATCCGGTCGGAAATATGCCGGACCATCGACAGATCATGGGCGATGAAGAGATACGTCAGTCCGAATTCGGACTGCAAATCCTCCAGCATATTGACGACTTGAGCTTGGACGGAGACGTCGAGCGCCGAAATCGGCTCGTCACAGACGACAAATTCAGGGCGCACGGAAAGCGCTCTGGCGATGGAAATCCGCTGGCGCTGGCCGCCGCTGAACTCATGAGGGAAGCGGTACAAATGATCTCTCTTGAGTCCTACCTTCTCCAGCAGCGAGGCCACCGCTTCTTTGCGTTCTTCACCCTGGTGCACGCCATGGATTTTCATCGGCTCGCTGATCAGCTCCAGCACATTCAGACTGGGATTCAACGAGGAATACGGATCCTGAAAGATCGACTGAATCCGTCTGCGGAAAGGCTTTAGCTGCTTCTCGCTAAGAGAGCCGAGCGACTGGCCGTCAAATGACACCCCGCCGCCTGTATAATCATATAGCCGGAGCAGGCAGCGTCCTACCGTCGACTTTCCGCTGCCCGATTCTCCGACCAGTCCGAAGGTTTCGCCCCGGCGGATTTGGAAGCTGACGCCGTCGACTGCTTTCAGCACGGCGGTGTCGCGTCCGCGCATATCTTTGCCTTTGGAGAAATGCTTCTTGAGATTGTTCACATCCACCAGCACATCGCTTTTACTCACAGGGCTTCCCCTCCTTCCGCACGAACTGCAGCAGCTTCCGGCGCGCCTTCCGCCAGCCAGCACATGGAGCGGTGGCCCGGAGACAGCTCGGTTACCGGAGGCCGCTCGCTGCAGCGGGCAAAGGCATGCGGGCAGCGTTCCATGAACGGGCAGCCCGGCGGCGGATTCAGCAGATCCGGCGGCGTGCCCTCAATTGGAATAAGCCGCTCGCGCGAGCCGCCGCCACGTTTCGGGATCGAGCGCAGCAGGCCCTGGGTATAGGGATGCTGGGGGCGGTAGAAGATATCCTGGACCGTCCCCTCTTCCATAATAAGCCCACCGTACATCACGATAACCCGGGTGCAGACCTGAGCTACCACACCGAGATCATGGGTAATCAGCGCGACAGCGGTCTCCGATCTTCCCTTCAGCTCTTTAAACAGGTCAAGAATCTGCGCCTGGATCGTTGCATCCAGCGCGGTTGTCGGCTCGTCGGCAATCAGCAGCTCCGGCTGGCAGGAGAGCGCCATGGCGATCATTACCCGCTGCCGCATTCCTCCGCTGAATTCATGCGGATACTGCTTCAGCCGCTGCTCCGGATCACGGATGCCCACTTGGCGCAGCATATCCGCCGCTTCGGCGTAAGCCGCCTCTTTATTCAATCCGCGGTGTCTGCGGATGACTTCCGTTAATTGCTGCCCGATTCGCTTGACAGGATTCAGCGAGGTCATCGGGTCCTGAAAGACCATGGCGATCCGGTTGCCGCGCAGCTTGCGCCAATGCTTCTCCGAGAGCCCGTTCAGATTCTCGCCGCGGAACTCAATATTTCCGGCGGTAATGCGGCCCGGAGGTGTAATCAAGGACATAATTGCCTTGGCCGTGACACTTTTACCACTGCCGGATTCCCCGACGATTCCCACGGTTTCACCGGCATCTATATGAAAGCTGACTCCCCGGACCGCCTGGTTCTCCCCATCGCGGGTAGAGAACGATACTTGCAAATCCTCAACAGACAGCAGCCTCTGCGTCATGATGTCTTCACTCTCCTATCTCCGGATCAGCTTTGGTTCAAAGCCGACCCGCAAAATATCACCCAGCACATTAAAGCTCAGTACGGTTAACAAAATCATCAGCCCGGGAAACAACGCCAAGTAAGGCGCCTGGGCAATATAGCCCTGCGCGCTGTTCAGCATGCTGCCCCAGGTGGCATGCGGCGGCTGTACGCCGAAGCCGAGAAAGCTCAGCGAGGATTCCATCATAATGGCCGAAGCAATGTTGTTCGTTGCTCCTACAATAATGACCGGCACCAGGCCGGGAAGAATATGCCGCCAGATAATGCCTGTGGCGCTTTGTCCCGACGCCTTGGCGTACAGCACATATTCGCGTTCCTTGATCGTCATCGCCTCCGCACGGATAACCCGGGCTACATTCATCCACATCAGGAGCGCAATAATGATGATAATATTGCTGACGCTTGGTTTCAGAAACACGCTGAGCAGCAGCAGAATCAGGAAGGAAGGAATCGACATGATAACATCCAGCATACGCATCAGGAGATTATCCAGCCAGCCGCCGAAATAGCCGCTGATTACGCCCACTGTTACCCCAATGACGGTTGCCACAATCATCGAGGCGAAGCCGACCAGCAGGGACACGCGGCCGCCGTACAACGCTCTGGCCAGATAATCCCGGCCATAATCATCCGTTCCAAACCAATGGGCGGCCCCCGGCGGAGTTAGTCTCGCCATCGCATCCATTGCATTGGGATCATAGCCGGACAGGAAGGCGAAAATGGCTCCAAGGGTAAATACAATCAATATTACGAGAGCGGCGACACCCAGACCGTTCGTAAACAGCTCCGATTTTAGATTTTTCCATTTACTGCGATTCATGAGGTCACCCCTTTAATTTAATTCTCGGATCAACGAAGCTGTAGAGAATATCCGCCACCAGATTGCCGATAATCAGCATCAGGGAAGAGAATAGCGTGATCCCCATAATGACCGGGTAATCCATTCCCTTGACTGCCGTCATTCCCAGCGACCCGATGCCCGGCCAGGAAAATACCGTCTCCGTCACGATGGCCCCTGCCACCAGATCGCCCATGGACATGCCAAGCAGCGTAATTACAGGCAACAGCACATGCTTCATGACATGACGGAACAGTATCGTCGACTTCTTCGAGCCAAAAGCATACTGAATCTGCACATATTCCTCTTTCAGCTGACCGATAGTGCTGGAGCGGATGTAGCGCACGTACGTGGCGAGAAAACCAAAAGCCAGAACAGAGCAGGGCAAAATCCCGTGCTTCAGCACATCAACCGCCGATTCCACACCAATCGTACGCATCCCCATACTCGGCAGCAGATGCAGTTTAATGGCAAATAAGTACATTAGCAAAATGGCCAGCCAGAATAATGGCACCGAAATCCCGATGTAGGAGATAAAATTAATCAGCTTGTCGGCCCAGCGGTTGCGGTTCGCACCGGCAATCAGGCCAAGGGGAATCGCCAGCAGCACCGCAAGCAGGATCGCACTGCCCATCAGTCCGGCTGTCGCCGGCAAACGGTCCAGAATTTGATCCAATACCGGCTGATGGTTGACCAGGGAATACCCGAAGTCGCCCTGGGCGATTTCTTTGATCCAGATAAAATATTGAATATACGCCGGCTTATCCAGCCCCAGGTTATGGCGGATGCGCTCGATATCATCGGCATGCATATTCGGTGTTACAAAGGACAGCACCGGATCTCCCGGAGCCAGCTTGATCATCGTAAAGCAGACAACCGACACGAAAAACAACATCGGGATCGTTTGCAGCAGTCTACGAAAAATGAGTTGTCTCATACGCATATTCTCCCAGCTCTTGATCAGCAAAAAATAAGCTGGATGTCCAGCTTATTTTTTGCCGTACTTATTTTTCGCTGCGCTTTATTTCAAATAGATTTTGGACAAATCTTCGAAAATAACGACAGGCTTCAGAACAGCTTCTTCAATTCCGCCATAGGCGTTGGACACGGCTACAACAGTTTTAGTATAAGCGATTGGGTAGATCGGCGCATCTTCAGCAACAATTTGCTGTGCTTTCTTGTAGATCTCGCCGCGTTTGGCTGTGTCAGCCTCGCCGGCTCCATCCTTCAGCAACTGGTCAACCTCTGGATTCGCATAACGCGAGTAGTTGGAGGAAGCGCCCGAAGTGAACAGGATGCGGTAAGCATCGGGATCATATCCCATGATATATCCGGTCAATGCCAGCTCGTAGTCCTTAGCCTTCAGGTCAATAAACTTCTGCACCCAGGCTGAGGAATCCATATTCTGCAATTCAACCTCTACGCCGACCGCTTTTAGCTTCTGCTGTACATACAGGGAGATGGCTTCCTGTGTCTTGTTGCCGCTTTGCACAATATATCTCAGCTTGAGGTTGCTGACCCCAGCCGCCTCCAGCAGTTCCTTTGCTTTGGCGACATCATTGTCATACGTAGTCACGTCATTGGTGAAGTATAGCGCGTCCGGAGTCAGGAATGACTTCGCCGGATCGGCATATTCACTGGAAGTGTATGCCGTTTGAATCAGTTCATCACGGCTAAGCGCCAGGGACAGAGCTTGACGTACTTCTTTTTTAGCCAGAACACCTGTGTCGCTGTTGGCATTGAACATCAGATAAGCCAGGCGGCCTTCACTGTAAGGCAGGATCTGAAAATTATTTGTAGCCTGGATAGTCGCTACATCCTTTGGATCCAGGTACTGCACGTTGATCTCGCCATTCTGCAGGGCAAGGTTGGCAGCGTTCGTATCCTTGGCAATCCGGTAAGTTACGGAATCCAGGTGCGGCTTACCGCCGAAATAGTTATCGAATCT
This sequence comes from Paenibacillus sp. FSL L8-0340, assembly GCF_038593145.1. Lineage (NCBI taxonomy): Bacteria > Bacillati > Bacillota > Bacilli > Caryophanales > Paenibacillaceae > Paenibacillus > Paenibacillus sp. FSL L8-0340. The sequence goes on along the minus strand of NZ_CP151967.1, from coordinate 337,376 downwards.
TTCCAGTGTAAGATACTCACCGGCTTTATACTCTTTAAACTTGAATGGGCCCGAACCTACAGGAGAGGCGTTTTTGGTGCTTTTCTCCAGATCGGTTTCATTCTCAAAGATATGCTTTGGAATCGGGAACACCTGCACCAGTGCAGCTTCGAAAGCCGGGCTGACTTGCGGCAGCTGGAATTCTACAGTCACATCATCCACCTTCACCGCTTTGACCGGCTTGTCGCCGATAACAAAGCTGGCTCTGAGGAAGCTGTTCTGTGCCTCATCCAAAATGCTGTCAATGGTAAACACTACGTCGTCCGCTGTCAGCTTCTCTCCGTCATGCCAGGTGAGCCCGCTTTTCAGCTTCAGTGTATAAGTAAGATTATCGGCCGAAGGCGTAAGGCTGTCCGCCAGATAAAATGTTTTCTCTCCGTTATTAACCTGGAACAACGGGGCATACAGCGCCTGGTCAATCGTCAGGCTGACCCGGTCACCTGCATAGTTCGGATTAAGCACTACCGGATCGGAAGCCACCCCGATAATCAGGTTCCCGCCGTCTTTGGGTTCACCTGTCGCAGGCTGCTGCGAGGCGTCCGGTGACTGGCTTGCATTTGTTGATGCTGCGTTATTCCCCCCGGAGCACGCACTGATCATAACCGTTAACAATATTAGAACAATAACCCCTGATAATCCTCTACGCATTTGTTTCTCCTCCATGTCTATGAGCAACTTCATTACTTCTTTTATGAATTATATATCGGAATACTCGGAATTACAATGGATGCAATTTCACAATAATGGGAGTTCGAGGGAATCGCCTATAAAGACGGGTAGGGCGTCTAACGATTCCACACCTTAACCTCTGACATGACGTCCCCGCGCTTCAAGGCGTCCACATGCTCCATTCCTGCCGTGACTCTTCCGAACACCGTATGCCAGCGATCTAAATAATCAAACGTATCATAGCAGATAAAAAACTGGCAGCTGCCGGTATTAGGTCCGAAATGAGCCATCGACAAGGCGCCGCGCACATGCTTGTGGGGATTATTCTGCGTTTCACAGGGGATTTTATCGGTGCCTCCACGCCCCGTGCCTTCGGGACACCCGCCCTGAGCTACGAACCCGCGGACTACACGCTGAAAAGTCAGGCCGTTATAAAAGCCGCTGTTCGCCAGCTTTTCAAAATTGGCTACGGTACCCGGGGCTTCCTGCTCATGAAGCTCAAGCTCAATAAATTGTCCTTGCTCCAGCCTGATGGATGCCTGCTTCATGATCTCCCCTCCGGCTCTTCATTTCTATAAGGGCCGCCAATATGGGCAACCGTCTTGGCAGTTTCCTGCGGCGCATAGATCTCCTGTACATCCTCATCCCGCAGCGGCCGGTAGTTCCCCTCCGCATCATGCCAGAACACCTCGGCACGAGGATTCATTGCCAGCAGCAGATTGATCAGCTGTTGTACTTTCAGCGGTGATTTATCCATAGCGATAGTGCCACTCCTCCCGTCAGCCTGCCGACTGCCCGTTGCAGTCTTTAAGCGGTATTGTACAACAGGCTGTCCCCAGACACCAATCCATAAATTCCCACCCCCTATAAAAAATAAGGCTTAGTCTAGTACCTCTCTAAATATATTGAATACATATAATCTAAATCATCTATTTGTAAATCCAAGGGGATGTTCTATTAATGATGACCCTGTACTGGAATGGAAAGCTATGAGCGGACCCCAGACACGCGTACTGCTCGGCAGCCCGATCCACCAAAAACCGCTGATCCTGCACCAATTTCTAAAATCACTGCTGCGCCTGCAGCTTGAAGGTGTTGAGCTGGATTTCTACTTCATTGATGACAATGAGGATGAAGCGTCCAGTTCGCTGCTGCAGGAATTCTCCAAAAGCGCCAATAATGTATTCCTGCAGTCCTCCGGCTTCCGCGATACCTATGTCCGGGATGATCATACCCATTTTTGGAATTCGGGCCTGGTCTGGAAGGTAGCTGGCTTCAAGAACCTGATGATCCGGCGGGCTGAAGCCTTCGGCTATGACTATCTGTTCCTGATCGATTCGGATTTAATCTTGCATCCAGACACGTTACTCCACCTGATCCAGACGCAAAAAGATATTATCTCGGAGGTCTTCTGGACGCAATGGCAGCCGAACACGATGCTGCAGCCGCAGGTCTGGATGCATGACGAGTACAACCAGTGGGAGGCACTTCCGGGGGAGAAGCTTACCCACGAGGAGATCAACCACAGATTTCACGCCTTTCTGGCCAAGCTGCAGCAGCCGGGAATCTATGAGGTTGGCGGCCTTGGCGCCTGCACGCTGATCAGCCGCCGGGCTATCGAGTCCGGGGTAAGCTATGATGTGATCCGGAATATCTCCTACTGGGGCGAAGACCGCCATTTCTGCATCCGGGCCGCCGCTCTGGGCATTCCGCTATATGTCGACACCCACTATCCTGCGCTGCATCTCTACAGGGACAGCGACCTTAGCAAGGTGGAGGATTATATCCGGCTGACGTCACCCGCTCCGGAAGCAGCTGTAGGCGGGACTGATAACGGGACAGATACAGCCGATACGCTGGGAACGATGGGAGGCGCACAAGCTGCCGCTGCACCGGGAGGCGTACAAGAAGCGGAGGCAGTTCCGGGAGTGGTAGAAGAAACGGAGGGTTCTGCGGCACCCGGGGATGTACAACAAACGGAGCCTTCTGCGGCACCCGGGGATGTACAACAAACGGAGCCTTCTGCGACACCCGGAGATGTACAACAAACGGAGCCTTCTGCGGCACCCGGAGATGTACAACAAACGGTGGCGGAGGCTGGCCAAGCTGCAAAAGCCGAGCCGGAAGCGGGATCCGGGGAAACGTTGGTTCATCAGGATTCACCGCAGCACTCTGCTCCGTGGACAGCGGCTGAGGCGAAGGTACGCCTGAGCAAAGACCTGCCGGCACTGCCGGGAGATGAACCCGCTGAGGCAGCGAATCGTACCGCCAATGCCGTCCCGTCGGCGTCTGCTGCCACTGCTTCTCCGGCTGCCAGACGACCAAAGCTGACTCTGACGATGGTCGTCAAAAATGAGAGCCAGCGCTTCCTGCGGCAGATTCTGCAGGAGCATCGCAAGTATATCGACGAAGCCGTCATTATTGACGATGGCAGCACGGATAACACGGCCGATATTTGCCGGGAAGCCCTCCAGGGCATTCCACTCTTTCTTATACACAACACTGTCTCCAAGTTCAGCAATGAGGCGGAGCTGCGCAAGCAGCAGTGGGATGAGGTTGTTAAGAGTGGGCCGGAATGGATCCTGAGCCTGGATGCAGATGAGATTTTTGAGGAAAGGTTTGCCGGGGACATCGACGCCCTGCTGCGGGAGGATGCTTGCGACCTGTTCTGCTTCCGGCTCTATGATTTCTGGGATGATCATCACTACCGTGAAGACAGGTATTGGCGTTCCCACCACAGCTATCGGCCGTTTCTGCTCCGCTACCGCGAGGGTTTCCCCTATATCTGGAATGAATCGCCGCAGCATTGCGGACGGCTGCCGGAGAATATTTTTGAGCTGCCCCATCAATTAAGCAATTTGCGGCTAAAGCATCTCGGCTGGTCCCGGCCAGAATTCAGGCTGGATAAATATTTGCGCTATATGCTGCTTGATCCGGATGGAATATACGGTTGGAAAGAGCAATATGCCTCCATTCTGGAGCAACACCCCAACTTGGTTCCTTGGATAGAGTGAGTGGTAGTATACTGGACCCTATGCGGTTTTTCATGCAAACTTTACTGCACACATCAACTAAACGAAACTATATTCTGCAGCTGCTGACCGTGTTCGTCAGCTTTCTGATCTGCGGCTGTACGAAATACAGCTTGGTACGCTTTTATCGCTAAATTCGCTGGGTTACCTGCTGGCCTGCTCCCTCACCGCTCTATTGATCCGCCGTATCGGCATTAAGGCTGTAAGTTTGATTTACCCTCGCCTCGATGGCCGTTTCGGGCATATTCATCTTCCTCCCGCACTGCTATCCGGCGCTTTCCAGCTCCTTCTTCCTGATATAATATACATCGACAACGGGATGCTGGAAATTGGTCTAGCTGTGCTGGGAGCGTGAATCTTCGTGAAGAATACGGACACAATGATGAATCTGTCCCATTTCTTTTACGGCCTCAGCTCAACAGTAGCACCTGATTGCTCTACCGCCATTTGAAGAAACGCGATCAACTGCTCTAGGGCCGCTGTTGCCCTCAGTTTTCTTGAGTAAAGAGCATTTTTAGTTGAAAGCTTCACCATTATCCTACACCGTTTCAATAGCACAAAAAGAGTGTCCCTCAGCCATTGCTGGTGGACGCTCGTTTTGTGCCGGACTTGGACAATTTGATGCAGCAGAAGCAGTAGATAGCAGTAGATAGCAGTAGATAGCAGTAGATACCCTTAGTCTGCTCCAGTTTTTGCTTCATCAAATGCAATAAATGGATGCCTGCCGTAAGCAGATTGATTGCAGAATTGCGGAGTACAGAATTTCAATTCCAGATCTATAGCTGTATTTCGTGCAACTATTCCCAGCCAAAAAGGCCAAAAGCGGGTTATAGTTGCAGTTCCTGCAATTAAAAAACCGTCACAAGGCTGAATGGGCGGGAAATCAAAAAAATAGCTGCACGAAATACAATTAAACCTCCACCGCTTGGATAACGGGTCGATTTAGTTGTACGAAGTGCAGCTATCTGCTGATCAGACCGGAAGAACTGCCTTGGCGGCCAATTCCAGCCAAGGCAGGGCATCAAATAGTCTGAACTGAGCGGTGCGCGATGTGGAACGCAGAGTACCAGCGCCCTGCTTCGCTGCGCGGAGTGCGGCACTAGTAATGTTACGCAGCACAGAGTGCGCACCAGCAGTGTTACGCAGCACAGAGTGCGGCACTAGTAATGTTACGCAGCACAGAGTGCGCACCAGCAGTGTTACGCAGCACAGAGTGCGGCACCAGCAGTGTTACGCAGCACAGAGTGCGCACCAGCAGTGTTACGCAGCACAGAGTGCGGCACCAGCAGTGTTACGCAGCACAGAGTGCGGCACCAGTAGTGTTACGCAGCACAGAGTGCCTCGTATCGCGAGTTTCTTCGTGGCGCGGAACACAAGCGAACCACAAGCCGCTTAGCAGCTCAGAACGCAGCGCATCAATGCCGGCTGCTCCCTGCCCGACACGACTTGTCTGCCAGCTTCTCACACCGTGCTTATTTCTCCGCCGGCTCCGGCTTAGCAATGGAAACTTCCAGCTCACCGCCCGCATGGTGAACCTCCAGGACAGATCCCTCCGGCGCCTCCCCGGCAATGAGGGCGCGCGCAACAGGTGTCTCCAGACTGCGCTGGATGAACCGCTTGAGCGGTCTTGCTCCGTACACCGGATCAAACCCCTCCTTGGCGATGAACCGCACCGCCGCCTCGCTTAGCTTAAGGCCAACCCCCCGGTCGCTCAGACGCAGACGCAAGCCGTCGACCAGCTTGACAACGATCTGCTCAATTTCAGCCAATGTCAGCGGCTTGAACATTACGATATCGTCGACCCGGTTCAGGAACTCGGGACGGAAATGCCCGCTCAGTTCCTTCATGACTCTGTCCTTGACCGCCTTCGTCAGCTCCCCGTTATCATCGGTACCCTGGATCAGATGCGGCGAGCCGATATTCGAGGTCATAATGATAATCGAGTTTTTGAAGTCGACGATCCGGCCCTGTGAGTCGGTCAGCCGCCCGTCATCCAGCAGCTGCAGAAGAATGTTGAACACATCGGGATGGGCCTTCTCCACCTCGTCCAGAAGGACAACGGTGTAGGGCTGACGGCGCACCGCTTCGGTAAGCTGGCCGCCTTCCTCATAGCCGACATACCCCGGAGGCGCACCGACAAGGCGTGAGACGCTGTGCTTCTCCATATACTCCGACATATCAATACGGATCATGCCGTCTTCACGGTCGAACAGCGATACGGCCAGCGCCTTTGCCAGCTCGGTTTTGCCAACACCGGTCGGCCCGAGGAACAGGAAGGAGCCGATGGGCCGGTTTGGGTCTTTGATGCCTGCCCTGGCCCGGAGTACGGCATCCGCCACCAGCCGGACCGCCTCCTCCTGCCCGACAACCCGCTCATGCAGCGTATCCTCCAGCCGCAGCAGCTTATCCCGCTCGCCTTCGACCAGTCTGCTCACGGGAACTCCTGTCCAGCGAGAGACGATATCCGCGATTTCTTCCTCTGTCACAGCCTCGCGCAGCAGCCGGGTCTCCTGATCTTGCTGCGCCGCTTCCTCCGCAGCCTTCACCTGCCGCTCCAGATCCGGGATGATGCCGTAGCTCAGCTCCGCCGATTTGTTGAGGTCGTAGATTTCCTGCGCATCCACCAGGTCCTTGCGCGCCTGCTCCAATTTTTTCTTCAGCTCACGGATGCCTTGAATAGCTGACTTTTCCTTTTCCCAGCGCGCCGTCATCCCAAGATGCTTCTCCTTAAGGTCGGCCAATTCACGCTGCAAGGATTCCAGCCTGCGTTTGCTGGCGTCATCAGTTTCTTTCTTCAGCGCAGCTTCTTCAATCTCCATCTGCATCAGGCGGCGGGTCACCTCATCCATTTCTCCCGGCATGGAGTCGATCTCCGTGCGGATCATTGCACAGGCCTCATCTACCAGATCAATCGCCTTATCCGGGAGGAACCGGTCCGTGATATAGCGGTTCGACAGCACGCCCGCTGCTACAAGTGCGCTGTCATGGATTTTGACCCCGTGATGCACCTCAAAGCGGTCCTTCAGCCCGCGCAGAATGGAGATCGTGTCCTCTACATCCGGCTCGCTGACCAGCACCTGCTGGAAACGGCGCTCCAGCGCCGGGTCCTTCTCAATATACTTGCGGTACTCATCCAGCGTCGTCGCCCCGATACAGTGCAGCTCGCCTCGGGCCAGCATCGGCTTCAGCATGTTCCCGGCGTCCATCGCTCCTTCGGTTTTGCCTGCACCGACAATCGTATGCAGCTCATCAATGAAGAGAATGATCCGCCCGTTGCTCTCGCGTATCTCCTTCAGAACCGCCTGCAGCCGCTCCTCGAATTCCCCGCGGTATTTGGCTCCGGCGACCAGTGCACTCATATCGAGCGAAAAAATCGTCTTGTCCTTCAGTCCCTCCGGCACATCCTTACGGACGATCCGGTGAGCCAGCCCTTCGACGATGGCCGTCTTCCCTACGCCCGGCTCCCCGATCAGCACCGGGTTGTTTTTGGTTTTGCGGGAAAGGATGCGGATGACCCGGCGAATCTCCCCGTCACGTCCAATAACGGGATCAATCTTGCCGGCCCGCACTTCGGCCACCAGATCACGGCCGTATTTCTCCAACACCTCGTAGGTGGCTTCCGGCTCCCGGCTCGTCACCCGCTGGTGCCCGCGGATATCTGCAAGCACAGCCAGCAGCTTGTCGCGTGTAATCCCCCGGCTGGCAAACAGTTCGCGCAGCTCGCGGTTTTCGCTGCCGGAAACAGACACCATGGCCAGTACGGCATGCTCTACAGCAACGAACTCATCCTGCATCCCTGCCGCTTCCTTCTCAGCCTGCTCCAGTACGGCAATCAGCGATGGCGAAGCATACCGCCGCATCGTGCCGGCACCCGATCCGCTGACACTGGGCTTCCGCTGAAGCAGCTCATCCGTACCCTGCAGCAGCTCGGCAGCGGGAATGTTCATCTTCTGCAGCAGCCGCGGCAGCAGTCCATCCTGCTGCTGGAGCAGCGCCTTAAGCAGGTGCAGGTTACCGATCTCCTGATGTCCGCCCGAACCCGCCAGCGATTGTGCGGCTGCAACGGCTTCCTGCAGTTTTTGTGTTAGTTTGTTGAAGTCCATCTCCTTCATCACCTTTCCCTTTCTTCATCGCTCCTATATCTAATTACCCTCTGGCGGCTGTGCGCCGCTGCGCTCTGGAGCCTTGGCGTTTGGCTCCGGCCTGAAAGCTTGCACCCTCGGCCAGACGGCGGTAAATGTTCTTCTCCGCTTCCGTAGTTCCGGGCGGGATGACAATCTCAATCGCGAACAGGATGTCACCGTTTGTGCCGTTCGGGCGTTTCAGCCCCTTGCCCGGAATCCGCAGCGTTTTCCCGCCCGTGATCCCGGCGGGGATCTTCAATTTGACACTGCTGCCATCGGGCAGCGCCACCTTGGCTTCTCCGCCCAGCACGGCTTGCCATGGGGCAATTTCTACCGTCCCATACAGATCGCCGCCTTCGGGCTCGTAAATCTCATGCGGCAGGATATGCAGCGTAATCAGCACGTCTCCACCCTGCACAGCAGCATTCCCGCCGCCGGGAATCCGCAGGACCGTGCCTTCGGGTGACCGCGCCGGGATGCTCAAGTTCACGTCTTTGCCAACGACCTGCACCCTTACTTTCCCACCCTTATAAGCCTGCTCCAGCGTAATCTCCAGCTGAGCCTGCATGGTGCCCTGCGCTTGACCCCACGGTCCTCCCCCGCCTTGCCGCACACCGCCGCTGCCGGAGAAGAAATCAAATCCGGCCCGGTCCGCCGCACCACGGCTGCCGAAGAACATTCCGAACAAATCCTCTTCGGAAATACCGCCGCTCCCGGAACCCGAATGCTGCGTGCTGCCCGTATTTGCGCCGCCAAATCCGTAGCGGAGCTCTTCATCGTAGGCTTTGCGCTTTTCCTCGTTGCCCAGCACCTCGTATGCTTCTGCCGCTTCCTTGAATTTCATATCCGCTCCAGGAGATTTATTAACATCAGGATGCCACTTTTTGGCGAGCTTTTGATAGGCTTTTTTAATCTCCTGCCTGGAAGCCTGCTTGCCTACCCCCAAGGCCTCGTAATAGTTTTTTGCCGCCAATCTAACCTCTTCCTTTCTGCTGGCTGCACCCATCCTCCGGCGCTTTCCGCTTGTATTCTTAAATATACTCTTCCCGTCCCATCAACTGGTAATTCGTCAGCCGGATCATCCCTGTGCTGCAGCTTTACCTTGTCTCTTCTGCTGCCCACAGGGGATATACTCTCAGAAAAGACGCACCATAGCCGGAAATCCCACTACAATGCGCCTTCTATGGTTACTGCTATATGAAAAGCCCGGTGAAGCCGCTGCAACTGCAGGGATCAGAGGGGGCATGCGGCATAGGCCGCTCTGCCCGGGACCCCTTTTACACAGCTCATTCCTCCAGGCTTGAAAGTCTCACTTCACCTTCCATCCGAGTGCGGGACTCTCCGCTTCCCCCGGATGTTATAGCCTTGGAATATGTTACTGAAGCTGTTCCCCGGATGAACCATTATCCTGGATCTCAATGCGTTTGCCCTGAGATTTCTGCTGCTTCGGTACTTCCAGCGACAGCATGCCGTCTTTCAGGGAAGCCCGGATTTCATCTTCGGCAATATCCTGCACATAGAAGCGGCGCACATACTCCCCGTAGCGGCGTTCCCTGCGCACTACCTGATGCTCTTCGTTCTCTTGAGCATTCTCTTCCTTGCGTACCGCTTTGATCGTCAAATAAGGACGGGTGTAATCAATGTCGATTTCCTCTTTTTTGAAGCCGGGAAGCTCGGCCTCGATCAGATAGGCCTGACCGCTCTCCCGGATATCCGTCCGGAAGGACTGGGCAGCACCGGTCATGGGAGCAAAAAACTCATCATTAAACACTTCGTTTAAAGACTTAGCCAGCACACCAAACACATCATCTCTGCGTTTTCCAAAAGGCACCAAATCAAACATGATCCATTCTCCTCTCAATGTCTTGAATTTTGAACTCAATTTTGACTTTGACTTTATTTGACCTTATGGCTTCATTATAGTCCCGCTCCCGCTGGATGACAAAACCGGAATAAGCCGAAAATCCGGCAAATCCCGGCGTTTCGGCTTATTTTATATTACAAATTTTAGCTTTTTTAACGATTTGACCTTGTTTGACCTTTATCGTAAATAACGCTCCCGGTACTCCTGCTCCAGCATGCCCATCTTGATCACATCATGGTATTCATGGTTATAAAAAAGCGCCTCCCGCTGTACGCCCTCCCTGACAAAACCGATGCTCTCATATACATGTACAGCACGGCTGTTGTAGCTAAAGACCTCCAGTTCGATCCGGTGCAAATTCAGAATCCCGAAGCCGTAATCCAGCATGAGCAGCAGAGACTCCCGGCCGAAACCCTGCCCCTGATGTTTCCCCTCGCCGATGGCGATCCGCAGATTCGCAATCCGGTTGTTCCGGTCGATATCCTGAATCGCAATGTCACCGATCACCTCGTCATTCTCCTGAAGGGCAATCAGCAGAAGCACTGCGCTGTCATCCCCGGCTTTTCGTTCAATATACCCCTCGATCTGTTCCTTGTTGATATGCTTCTGGGTGCCTGTGAGGTAGCGGGTCTCCTTATCGTAGAACATGTGGTAGTACAGTTCGGCATCTTCCCCGTTAAGCGGACGCAGATACACTTTATCTCCATTTAATAGCCCGGACTGCTTGTTCATTACGGCCAACTCCTGTCTCTTAGTGTAGCTCTATGATATTGCAAGACTGTATACTATAAAATAGACAAAATCATTCAATTTCAAAGGACAGATGGAGAGGATAATATGCTGCTTGTCCCCGCTCTCAGCGAGAACCGTGAAGTTCCCTACTATATTCAGCTATATCATTATTTCAAAAAAGAGATCATCAGCGGCTCCTTGCCGGCCGGTACCCGTCTGCCTTCAATCCGTGTGTTCGCCGCCCAGCTTAGCCTTAGCGCTACACCGGTCGAGCTTGCTTACCAGCAGCTGCTGTCCGAGGGCTTCATCGCAAGCAAGCCGCGCAGCGGCTATTATGTTCAGCCTATGCATATGTTCAGCGGGCTGACAGCCGCTGCAGGCGCTCCACCGCTTCCCAGCCGCCCGATAACAGCCCGTGACTCCCGGCCGTATGCTTATGATTTCCATATGTCGAAAAATGACTTTTCCCTATTTCCCCACAAAATATGGCGCAGCCTCTATCAGGAACAGCTCGCCAACCCTGATCTGCTGCAATATGGCGATCCGCAGGGTGAGCCTGCCCTCCGCGAGAGCATCGCCGCTCATTTGCGGCAATTCCGCGGACTTCGCTGTACGGCGGAGCAGGTTGTAATCGGCGGGGATCAATATACGCTATGTTCTCTGCTCTGCCTCATACTGCAGGGCAGCAGCAAACGGCTCGGCATTGAAGATCCGGGCTATCATCTGCTGCCGGCAGCATTCCGCAGACACGGATTTAAGATGATTCCCATTCCTTTACAGGAAGACGGAATAGATGTGGAGAAGCTCTATACCAGCAAGGCCAGCAGCGTGTATATCTCGCCTTCCCACCAGTTCCCCAGAGGCATGACCCTGCCGATCGCCAAACGCCACGCCTTGCTGGACTGGGCCCGGTCAACGGACAGCATAATCATTGAAGACGACTACGACGGTGAGTTCCGCTATCACGGAAGGCCGATTCCCGCACTGCAGGGACTACTGGAAGACAGCCCCGTAATCTACATGTGCAGCTTCGCGCAGTCAGTAGCCCCTGCCCTTAGCATTCACTACATGGTTCTGCCGAAGGCACTGCTGCTGCTGTATCACCATCTGGCGAGGGAGCTGTACCTGGAGCATTCAGCCTCCCGGCTGAATCAGATCGCGATGCATTATTTTATGGAAAGAGGACATTTCGAGAAGCATCTGCGGAGAATGCGGCTGCTCTACCAGAAAAAACATGACCTTCTCCTCCGCTCCATTCAGCGCTATTTCGGAGACCGGGCAGCCGTAAGCGGAAGGGACGCCGGATTTCACATTCTGCTTACACTGAAATCCGGCGGCAGTGCACGGCAGCTTGCGGCTGTGGCAGAAAAGGCCGGCATTCGGGTTACCCCGATGTCTTATACCTGGTGGGAGCAGCCCGAAAACGATGACCCTGAGTTTATCCTTGGATTCGGGGGCATCCCTGAAGACCTGATCGAAGAGGGGATCCGCCGCCTGGCTGAGGTATGGCTCCCCTTGATTTAACGAAGTAATTCAGCAGACCATTCAGGAAGGTGAATCCCAATGACCCTCAATCATTACCTTGGCTCGGACAGACCGCTGCCGACCGGAAGCTTCGGATATGTATACACGTATCAGAAATATTCCGACATTCCGAAGTCGGACGATAAACATGCGCTTCACAACATTATGGATTTATCCCATCTGAACGATACCCTTGTTCAAGTGTTCGAAACGGATCTGGATGCGTCAGGACTGGACATCGGGGAAGTAAGCTCAATGCCCTGGAGGCATGAGCTGCCCATATCCAAGCCATACGTTTATGGATTTAATGGTTCTTTCACTCTCAGCAAGGAGATGAAGACGCAGAATCCGCAGGGTTATGCCTGCAGTCTGAAATCCATCCGGCTGCTGCTCTCCCATATGAATGAACATTTGGCCGCAGGCGAATCTATGGAGATCTATACCTGTTGGGACAGTGATTTCCCAAAGACCATCAACCCGGATCTAAACTGGACCCTTCATCTGCCGGACTTCGAGCCGGAAGGCCCCTTTAACCTGGTGGATAAGCAATTCATCCGCGTGACCAAATAACGAAGTTATCACCCGGCCCGCTCGGGCCGGGGGTTCGTGTACGTTATTTCCTGTCAGCTGTATTTCTCCAGCATTTCGGCAAGCATACCCTTTAGTTCCCCCACCAGCTCCGGCGGTCCGTGGACCGTTGCCCCGTTTCCAAGCCCCATAACAAATCTGGCAAAAAAGCGCAGATCGCTTCCAGGTACCTGGCCTTTCAGCCATCCGGTTCCATCTTCACGCCTATGCAGCAGGGATGCCGACCACAGCTCGGCCTCACAGCTCTGGACCCCTGCTTTCCCAAGCTCTACGTGAAGTTCGACCCGTTCCTCTTCAGGTACCTGCTCCATGGCGCTGTAAATTTCCTTATTTCCCAGGTGGATATGCCGCAAATCCAGCGGCGCTAACCCCGAATGGTCATAGTCTGCCGAATAGATCCGGTCGCAGCGGAACACGCGGATATCCCCGCGCACAAAACAATAAGCCGGGCAGTACCATAAGCCGTTGCTGGCATAAATGCCGATAGGCTGTATCGCTCTGCACGACTGCTGCCCTTTGGATTCATAGTCGATCCGCAGTACTTTCTGATCGGTAGCCGCCTCCAGCAGAATCGGCAAATAAGGAAACTCTGCCTGCCTTGACGGGGTCACGAAATCAATCCGGTTCTTCATCTCATCAATCCGGTCGCGGACATCGCCGGACATATAATTATAAAATTTGTGCAATGCTGATAGGGACTCTCCCTTAAAGGGCAGATACTGATAGTGGCGCAAGGCATGGCTGGCAAAAAAAATCGCCACCGCCTCCGCTTCCGTAAAAGCAATCGGCGGAAGAATCCGTTCGTTCAGCACCTGATACCCCCCGTGGGGGCCTACTTCGGAATACAGCGGCACCCCAAGCTCGCCAAGCTCCTGTAAATCCCTCAGAATCGTCCGTGTAGAGACCCCGAATTCGTCGGCCAGCTCCCTGACGGTAAATTTCCGCCTGCGGTTGACGGTCATCATCAGGTCCAGCAGTCTTTTCGATTTGGACATACGCCAGCCTCCATTCAGATGATTTGAAATTGGCTTCATTTACTTTTCTATTCATGACAATACTTGTCACTATTATAGACTAGAATGAAATCAAAGCCCAGCCGCAACGGGCAAATACAGCTTGAAGGAGTGAATTAGAAATGAGTATTCAATTAAATCCTTTTATCCTGCTTGACGGTACGGCAGAGGAAGCCATTGCTTTTTATCAGGACACTCTGGGAGCAAAACTTCAGTTTAAGCAAACCGTGGGACAAGGCCCGCAGAATCCGGATTCACCATTGTCGGACGAAGAAAAAGCGCGTATCGCCCATTCTGTCCTGAGTGTGGGAGACACGGATATTTTTGTGGCCGATCTTGACATCGGACAGGTGCTGCAAACAGGCAACGGCATCAACATCTGTCTTTCGACGGAGGACGCCGGGGAAGCGGAACGGTTATACAACACCCTTAAGGAAGGCGGGCAGGTAAACGTTAAACTCGGTCCGGTCTATTTCAGCCCAGCCTACGGCATGATCACCGACAAGTTCGGTGTAACCTTTCAAATTTTCACCAAACGACCACGGTAAAAAACAGGCCATGGCTCCTGCCCCTCCAAGGGCAGGCAGCCAAGGCCTGTATCTGTATTAAGTGCCACGATTGAAGCGGCTTGAACAAATGTTGATTTTGTTCCTTAGATTAAACTTCGGCGATAGTAACCTTCCCGGTACCGCCACCTAATGTAGATAGAACATAAATCAAGCTGTGTTGGTCCTCATTCGAAAGTCTTACGCAACCATGTGTCGGACGTAGCGGATAAGAAGGGGCACCTGTATCTGCTGGATCTCCACCATGAATCCATAGACCTGAGCGGCCATTTTGTTCTGCAATTAACGCATTGCCACTAACAGGGTCCATTATGATATATTTCGACGGGCCATATGAACGTTTATTTTTAACCGTCTGGGGCATTGGCTCTTTCGATATTGTTGCTGAATATACTCCGGTTGGTGTATGTCCGTCAGTCTGGGACCAAGGATAACCGTATTCTGAGCGGCCAAGTGCTTGTACAGGACCAAATACTAAAGCCCCGCTATCATTATACATTTTCAGTGAACCCAATTTTGTCCGGTTTGCGTTCAAGTTAACCCTAATGTGGTATCCCATTTATAAAACCTCCAATTTTTTTGAAGGATTAGCTGATGGAGTGGCAGAGGCTAATAGATAACTCCATATCATTGTGCTCTGCATCAACCGCCTTCTATTTAATAGGGAGTTAGAGGAGGAGAATTTACAACCTTGGATTACTAATTTTCTGTATCTTGCTTTCCGCTTCCTAAAGTAGTATTTGTTAATTGTTGAATAATTCTACATTTGTGAGGTGCGGAATTGAAAGTTGTCGAATTGGCTGTTGTATTAAATGATGATCCTGGAAACCGCGTTGAGTATTTTGACTTGGTTGCCTTACCTTTTGTCCCAAGAGTAGGAGAAATGCTTTTATGGAATTATAAATCTTACCTTGTGACAGATGTTTTGTATGCTTTTGAAACAAATCCGGCTGATTATAATTATGACGCTAATCCCGCTAAACAAAGCTTGGTTGCACATGATGTATGCTATAAAGTTTATTTGAAACCCTATCACTAACTAGAGCATGTCTTCAAACTGGAAGAGCTCTGGGGAAGCAAGGATTTAGTATTGAAAGTAGGGTCCCTAAAAGCCCGCAGCGGGTTCGTTTACTCGTACCGGACTCAGGGGGCGCTATGGAGAGTAAAATCCCTGTTTATTCTCTTTTGGCGGACTCAGTTGACCTTATCTGCTCTGCATTCTATCTAAAAACGGCCGCAGGGAGAAATAACTGCGCTGGAGTCCGTTGTCCTCCTGTAACAGGCTAAAAGCCTCAAATAGTTGCAACTCGGTCCGTTCGTACTCGAAGCCAAGAATACACTTTCCGGACGCACACACACGCCTTCGGAAGAAGAGCGAAGTTTTTTAAACACCGAGACATAAGCCTCCACCGAAAAAACTGCCTAGTGGCGAAACGCCTTTCTCCGCGTGTGATCAGAAAATGGTACTGTACCCATGATTCCTTAGGGCATACAGCGGCAGTTTTGGCGGGGAAGCGGTTTAAAGACATGCCCTATACAACTTTGATTATATCTGCGACATAAACTCTGAGGTGTTCTTTAAAATAGACGTTGCCTTCCTTTCGATATTGCAGCGTCTGAGCTTATTTCAGGCGCTTTTGTATGGCATGTACCGGATGTTCTGCTTGTTTTCCATATAATGATTTTTTATGTATAAAAATACCTTTAAGTGTGACATGCGTCACTTACTAGTATGGGTGAAATAAAGAACAATGATTAGACAAAGAAATTCTTATTTTGTATTTTGTGGAATAAATGGAGAGACTTTTTTTCGTTTTTTACGGAAGGATGGATCATATTGGAGTTGGATCTTAACGGGATCAATGCTGATTCATTGGTTCAGATGCTGCGGGCATCATTTACCCTTGAAAATTGGGACGGTATCCTCCAAATCGCCGATAGGCTATACAGCGAGATTAATCAATTCTACAGCATCTATCAGCGGGAGCATGCCGATGGCCAGAAGGTGTGCAACTTCGGATTAAACCGAAGCATCGTCTATTACTTCGGCTATTCTATGTGTTTGAAAGGAATCGCGCTTGAGAAGCTGGGCCGATATGACGAGGCGAGAGAGTGCATCTCGAAGTATGAGGATTTGGGATGGATTAACGGTATGAACGCCGAGGGACGGGCCGAGGTTGAATATTATTGTGAAATTGCCCTAGCTAATCTGCACGTGATCGAACTGAACGAGGGGAACACGACCGCGCTTTCGGATTACCTGGTTTTCCTGCGGCATAACAAAGAAGAAATCCTGCCAGGCATGATATACATTCTGGAGTCAGCAATCAAGCATAAGTACAACGTCGATGAGGTGCTGATCGAGTTCAAAGAGCAGATCGACTCAATGGGGGAATACTACATAACAAAAAGGAACATCCGTTATTACATAGATTACATCTACTTGAAGGCAAAATATTATTACATAAATGGAAATATATATGATTCTATAAATGCGCTTCTATGTTCTTTGGCATCATCAGTTAAGCTTAAAGATGATACAGGGTTCCGTAAGTCAGCGGTTCTCTTTGAGAAACTCCGAAATCAAACAACTTCCGGGCAACTGGACGAGTACCTCTGCTTGATGGAACAAATACAAGACTAGGGAGGATTTCAAAATGAAGAAAAAAGTGTTTACGCTCATCTTTATTGTGGTCGCTTTGGTAAGTGTTAATGCTGCTGTTGTCAGCGCGGACGCAGGATCCACCGGCACGGATAAGTTTGCAAGCGGCGGCTTCGAACCGCTGCGCCACGGGGTAGACCATTAAATAAATCAATAGCCGGACGAGCCTCTGCAAACTCTGCAGGGGCTTTTTCATGAGCTTCTAAAAAGTGTGGGGCTATCAAAGCTGGTCTTATTTCCATTGATGCATGGTTAACTGCTGGAGGATTATAAAACACTATACCTTTAGCGATAAATAAACCATTGTATAGTAAATAGCTAATATGGAGGATTAAAGTGAAAAAGAAGCAGTTAAAAAAAAAAGAACACATAGCATCTGGAAAATACAGGTGACGAATTAATTTACCTGCAGATTGATTTAGAACGTGCGCATATGGCTTGGTATAATATTCCAGTACAATGGCATAAGGGCGGTCGGCTAATCTCCCGGAAGGGAGGTGATGCCTGTGGAGGTATACCAAGCACTGACGCTGATGATTTCATTTGCGACACTGGTTGTGCTTATACTGTCTTTTCACAAAAAAAAGTAGACCGCCCCGTCCTAGGATAGCGGTCTACTACTGACCAAACTCCGTAAGCCAACCGCTCTTATAGCGGATTATACATGAGTGGGAGTCGTGTTGACGCACGGCTCCTTCTTTAATTGTATCTTAGCATATCGGTTTTTATACAACAAGGTGATACAAAAACAATCCAAAACTATTGACCGATTAGAATACTCGTTCACAGGCAGCGGATAGTCAATATAACGCCCGCCACAAATAAAATGTGGCATAGGCTTCCCAGCCGCGCCAGGGTACCGACAGTTCCAGCAGTTCCGCCGGGGTCGGCTTTCTATCCATTCCAGTGAGGAATTTCACCGCATTCTGCAGGCCGACATCTCCTACAGGGAAGGCAGTGGCGTCTCGCAGGCAACGCATCCGCACATACTGCGAGGTCCACGGACCGATTCCCCGGATCTTCAGCAGCCGCTGCTCGGCGGCTTCAGGGGACGGCAGGGCCAGCAGCTCCTCACGGCTCAATTCTCCTCCGGCGATCAGTGCAGCCACATCCAATAGGGTCCGCGCTTTGCTGCGGGTCAGCTGCAGACTACAGAGATCTTCCATCGAGACCTGTAGAAACGTCTCAGGCCCCGGAAAATGATAATAAGTGTGCCCTTCATATTCCAGCGACTTCCCGTATTCAGCGGTGAGTTGCTGCTTCAGCCTGTAGGCAAAAGCCAGATTGACCTGCTGGCCGAGAATAGCCCAGCATAAAGCCTCGAACAGATCGGGGATGCCGATGATCCGCAAGCCCCGTTCACTCGCCGCGAGCTTCTGCAAGAGCGGGTCTGCGTCAGCCAGCCGGTAGAACGGTGCAAGATCGCGGTCCAGATCGAACCATTCCACGATATACTGCGCCAGTTCCGCCAGAGGGTTCGGACCGGGAAAAGCACCGGTCAGCAGCGTGGCCTGCAGACGCGGCGTACCAGCCGCGACCGTCAACCTCACCAGCGACGGCGTTCCTTCCAGCATGAACAGCCGGGTAACCCCTTCCCCATCCGAACGGAACAGGCATTCCAGCGGAGAGCGGTTCATGTATTCCAGACATGCGGACAAGTCAAAAAACTCCGGCAGCGGCAGCTCAAAAAGCAAATCGTTCATGTCCCGCCGCCCCCACATTCGTAATGCCTTCCAATTTCAGCAGCTCCTGCTTCAGCTTGAGGCCGCCCCGGTATCCGGTTAGTGTGCCGTTCGTACCAATGACCCGGTGGCAGGGCAGCACGACCGGCAGCGGATTTTGCCCGTTAGCCGCACCCACCGCGCGGACTGCCTGCGGTCTTCCGATGCTTACGGCAAGCTCCTTGTAGGTCACTATTGCACCATGCGGAATACCGGCCAGCCCCATCCAGACCTCCTGCTGAAACGGGGTGCCCCAGAGATCCAAAGGGATACTGCTGAAGCTTACAGGCTCTCCGTTAAAATACCTCTCCAGAAGCTGCGTGGCCCCGAATTGATCGAAGATGCCAGCGTCCTCGCTGAACTGAGGTGACGGTGCATAGGTTTTCAGCCACGATGCCGGAAGCACACCTTGATCCTCCTGATAAGATATGCGGATTAGGCCCTTCTTGCTGGCCCACAAAGTCCAGTCTCTATTCCCGACGTTAAGGGTATGATGGAAAATCTCAATGGTCTTGAGTATCTGGGTCATGCTGGATTCCTCCTTTGAACTCTGTACGGTATTCTGTCGGCGCAAGGCCGGTCTTCCGCGCAAACCATGCGGTAAAATGGGACGGTCCCTGAAAGCTGACCGCCTTGCCAACCTCAGCAATGGCGAGCCCGGTGTCCGCGAGCAGTCTGCTTGCTTTCTCCAGCCGCAGCTGGTCCAGCCTCGCGGCAGGAGACTGGCCGGTTACCCGCTTATAGGTTCTTTGCAGGTGAAACGGGCTGACTTTCAGCTGTTCAGCCAGTGACTGCAGCGTCAGCTTCTCTCCATAATGTTCTGCCATAACGGCATCTGCCTGCGCGGCAAGCACCGCGTCGGGTCTTAGCCTGCCGCCTTCCTCGGGGCGGCATCTTTTGCAGGGGCGGAATCCTGCTCTTATCGCCTCCTGCAAAGAACCGTAAAAGACCACATTGCCCGCCTTTGGTGTTCTTGCCCGGCAGGAAGGGCGGCAGACAATATGTGTAGTCAACACTGCTGTATAATAAACTCCGTCGTAGGTTGATTCCCGCTTGACTACCGAATCGTAAACCTGTTCGAATAATGCCTGATCCATATGAAATCACCTCATACCGCCAGTATAAACGATTGCTTTGGCCTTATGCAGCCTATCGCAATAGGAGAGCAAGATTACGACAGTGAAGACCTATGCAACGGACTCTGACCAGTCACCATGCTGCGCGAAATGCGTTACAGCGGTCCGCTTCAGCCAGAAGGGAGCTTTCAACGCTGCCGGACTGGAGAGACGCTAAATAGCAGAAAAGCCCACTTTCTTGCTCAGGGGACTGCATTGACGTTATTTCCTGTTTCCTGCGGCAATTAGACAGTTTTTGTGAAAATAGCGGCGCTGGGGTCCGTTTCGCCCCCAATTAAGACTGATTTTTCCGAAATAGGAGCGCTGGAGTCCGGCTGCTTCCACATGCCGGCTCATCTAAACCGGCAATCTAAAAAAGGACCCTCCGGCACCGCCCATTAGGCGCCCGGAAGATCCCAGCTTTTTGAAGCTAATCTTAGCTTTTGTAATCATCAAATATAAAAAAATTCCGTTGTTATATGATGTTATTAGATTGCAGCTTTCTGAGTTTTTAGATCCACAGGGCCATCGGCAGCCGGGGGATTCTTTTTCCGCATATAGTCGGAATAGTATGCGGTAATGATCGGAACGAGAATAGAGGTGACAATGACGGAAGCCGCAACAAGTGCTGTTGCTGATTCTGCAGCCGGCAGGAGCTCAGGCTTCATATTTGCCACAAGCATCGGATTGGCTACGGCTGCCCCGGCGGTGCTGGAGGCCGCAAGTCCGGCAGTGCCGTTGCCGCCGCCGATAAACTTATCGGCCAGAATCAGCGGAATCCCTGTAATAATGATGACTACGATACCCAGCAGAATGCCGAGCAGTCCGGTATCTACGATGACGCCGAGGTCGATGGAGCTGCCCAGTGCGAAACCGAAGAACGGAATAAGTGTTTGTGTCGCTTTGCCAAAGTAGGTACGGAGATCATGATCCAGGTTACCCAGAACAAAACCGATCAGGAAAGGAAGTACAGCACCGACAAAGACATGCGGTTCAAATACAGCTACCCCGGTGCTGCCCAAGATAAGCATCGTTACCAGCGGGCCGGATTCCAGTGACATCAGCACGAATGCGCCGGATTCTTCTTTGGTGCCATATTGCTGCATAATGGAGGCGTACAATCCTCCGTTGGTCATATCCATTGCGGAGATAATAGCCAGCACCGACAATCCGGCGAAGAAGCCGTTTTGAATGCCGCCCTCCGGCAGGAACTGGATCGCGATCAGGGCTATTACCCAGGCCACGGCAATTTTGGTCAGTACCAATGTGCCTGATTTCCGCAGCACACTTCCCGTAGCGCGTACATCTATAGCCGCCCCCATACAGAAGAACCAAACCGCCAGAATCGGTACAGTCCCCGTCATCAGCCCTTTCGTGAAGCCGCCAAAATATTCGCCAGCATTCGGGAATGCGGTGTGAATAATCGCCCCGAGGAACAAAGGTACCAGCATCATACCGCCGGGAATTTTGTCCAGCGCTTTTTTAATTTTCATATCTTATCAGACCTTTCATGTCGGATTCTTAATTCTTGCATAAATTGATGATTTTACCTGAAGAAGGCGCAGCAAATCAGCCCCAAGACCTTACCTGTCCACTAAAGGTAAATCATCAGTGAGCAGCAGATTCCGAGAAAATTTGCCTGACGGCGCTTTCATGTTACTTACGGCTTAGCCCTAGCTGCGGAATCATCCCGGAGAATAAATCGTCGCTTTCCTTCAATTGCTTGGAGAACGCTTTGCCGTCCGTGACCAGCAGCCCTAATCCGTTGATTTTCATATACTCGCGGAAGTCCCTGTCCTCTGTCCCTTTGATAAAGGCCCCGGCCAGCAGCTCGGCAATAGCGTCCGGCGTATCCTTCGGTACAGCAAGCCCCCTCCATGTACCTGTGAAATTGACATGTATCCCCGTCTCTTCCTCCAGTGTAGGTACGCCTGGCATTGCCTCCGAGCGCTTGTCGGCGTTGACCGCCAGCGTCCGCAGCTTCCCTTCATCCACATACTTTTTCACTTCGGCAGGGCTTACAGGCACTGCATCGACAAAACCGTCCATCAAGGCGGAGACGGCAGGGCCTCCCCCTTCAAAAGGGATATGTGCAAACTTCACACCGGTTTCCCGCTCCAATGTTACGGCAGCCAAATGCCAAATACTCCCCGTTCCTGCGTTCCCCATTTTCAATTCACCTGGATGCGCTTTCGCAAAGTCGAGAAACTCATTTACGGTTTGCCACGGCGCTTCGGCTCTTACGGTTATGGCGGAAGGATCAAAATTCGTTTGGGCGATCGGTTTGAACTTCTCATAGGTAATCGGAAGCAATCCCAGATGCGGCAGGATGGTGAGCTCGGCAGGAAGAAATGTGACCGTATACCCATCGCCCTTGGCATTGGCACCCTCCATGAGTCCGACGGAACCTCCGCCGCCTGTCCGGTTGAGCACGATAATCGGCTGGCCCAGTACCTTCTCTGTTGCTTTTGCTAAAGCTCTTGCTGTGGTATCCGTCCCTCCGCCCGCTGCATAAGGCACGATTAAGGTAATCGGTTTCACCGGAAAATCACCGCTTACATTCTCCCGGCTGTTATCGCTGGTTATCATGCGGCTTCCTGCCCATACCATCGTCAAAACCGCCAGGACGGATGCCGTCCAAATGCCTATTTTTGTTGTCCGTTTCAAGACCATCCCTCTTCCTTAATAATGACAATTGAGCCGCTGGCCACAATGGATCTACTGCCAAACGTGCGCCGCTTCACCCCCCCAATTTCTTCAATCACAGTCTCATTCACGAATCTGTGAAAGTTTTCTCAAATAGAACTTTAACGTAAACGGGGGGTTGCCATCAATCGTATAATCTTATTCTGAATCGTCAGAAACGCCGGAATGGCGCGGTTTTGGCCGATCTGCATACTCATTGGGATATTTGCTGCTCTCACGGAACTTGCCCGGTGTAACCGATTTGATCTTCCGGAAAGCACGGATGAAGCTGTTCTCATTCTGGTATCCGACCCGAAGAGCAATTTCGGCAATCTTCAGGCTGCTGCCTTGCAGCAGTTCACAGGCTTTATCTATTCTCAGGTTGGTCAAATAATCATATAGTGTCGTACCCGTCTCTTCCTTGAAGATGGTGCTTACGGAGGAAACGCCCATTTTGACATGGGCAGCGATATCCTGCAGCCCGATGTTATCCTGCAAATGAGATTCCATGTACCGGATCAGTTCCTGTACCATCAGATATTCTTTCGACTGTCTGTGCACTTCAAGCATACCTGACATATGAATAACAATACTACAGAGCATCTCCTCAATATCGGACAAATCCATTGTCATCACCTGATGCCACGTATAATCCGCCAGCTCGGCAGGTAGCGGATGCCCCCCGGAAGTCGCCATATTTAGAATTTCTCCTATTAAATCGTCTACAACACGAACAACTTTTTGCGGCTGCACGGCTTTCTTGCGGGTATCAGCCGACCACTTACGGACCCATTGCAGGGCAGTCGAAGCATCGAAAGACCTCAGCGCATGCAGCACCTCCAGCCTCCAGGCATCATCTGCCGCTGCCCCGCCTTCCTCATATTTACTCTCATTCGCCGAAAACTCACGGACATGGCCATAGCCTTCATATAGACGATAAGATAAAGCCAGCTCGGACTCCGAGTAGGACCGGGCTGCCTGTGAAATCGCGGAGACCGGTTCGCCGATGCCTATGGATACAGATACTTTTAAAACGTCGGTCAGGATGGCAATCAGCTTCCCGGCATCCTCGCGCAGCTGGTCCCTGTTATCGTCTTTGGGCTGCAGCAGCACCACGAGGTTGTCCTTCCGTGGAGTGGCCGTAACCGTCCGCCAGGCAGGCTCGAAGAACTCAACTACAATATTGTTCATCGCATATTTAAGCAGCAGCTGATCCTCTTCCACATATGCGGAGGTCCACTGAGAATGGCGGTCTACAGAGATCGTCAGAATTACGAAGGGGCCTTCCTTCCAGCCTCCAAAGTAGTGCTCCCATTTCGTTAACGTCTCCTGCGTCCCGATGCTCCGGGTAATCAGATCGCTAACAAATTTGGACCTTAGCTCCGGCAGGCTCCATTCGGCCACCAGCGACTTGCTCTGAAAATCACCGACCAATTTGCCGATGACCGGCTCCAAATCATAAAGATTTCCATGCCCGGCCAGCTTCTGGTCCGGCATCAGGAGTTTATTGATCCGCTTCAGCGGCCGGAAGGCGGCAAAGCTGTAATAATAAATCGCGGAGCAGCCAACAGCGATCGAAATCAGCGAGAGCATCAGCATCATATTGCGCGCCGTCTTCACATTCTTCAGTAGCTGCTCCATCGGAACGAGGGAAATCAGCCGCCAGCCGGTGACATTCGAGAACGTCTGGTTCGCCATATAAGCCTTTCCTTGAAGCTTCACATGGGCAAACGGACTTACATCAATGTCCGACAGCACATTATTCATGTCCGCCAGAGGGAAAGGCAGATTGAGCTTGGGGTAAATCAGCTCTCCCTCCAGGTTATATACAAATTGATAGCTGGATAAATGGGTATACATCTTGGAGAACAGCATGTCATAGTCCAGATCGATCAATACCGCACCAGTGACGTCCCCGTTCCGGACAATCGGCCGGGCCAGAGAGAGCAGCTCCGTGCCGGTCAGCCGGGCATCCGTGCCGGTATATACTCTTCTTTTGATCAGAAGCGGCTTCTGTTTCATTTCATCAATCCATGAGTTCCAGGCATGCTCCGGTGCTTCTTCCCAAAGAGCTCTATACCCGTAATTGCTGGAGACGACGGAATGATCCCCGAACTTGATTACACTGATGGCATGGACATCCGGCTCCGTAGCGAGCGTCTTCAGGAAATTCTGCGGCTCTGCAGCCGCCAGCGCATTATCCGCCGGATCGGCATCCATATATTTAAGGACGGCCGGATGAAACGCCAGATCGACCGCTTTATTATCAGATTCCCGGAATGCCCGGTTAGTCACATCCATGTTAATTTGCAGCAGCTCTACATTTGGCGTGTTCAGCTCAGTATCCAGCGCATTCCTGTACTCTCTATAGGAAAAAAGGCCAATTAGAGTAATTAATAGAGATACACTGAATGTCAGCATCAGAATTAGCCGGGTCTGCTTATTGTTCAGCAAGTATTTTAATTTAAATCGCAGCATGGGTGCAGCTTCATCCTTCCGCAGTTCGCTTAGTTCAGACCTTAGAGTAGCATGTTCGCCTATACGGCAATATGGAGCATGTCATATTCTTTAAGATTTTAGGGAGTTAAGGATAAGATCGTCACAAATGTTATAATGAGAAAATGAGTTAAGACTAATTTGCTACAGGAGACCAATTGCGATGCAGCGAAATTTCTACATGGCCGATCAGGAATGGGACAAGCTTATTTCGGACGTAGCCTATCAATTCAGTGACATCACCCTCAAGCGGGGATTTCAGTATTATAAGCAGGACCGTGTTCATGCGTTCAAAATGATCTCAGTCGGGAGCATTCTGGCACTTGTGGAAGGCGGGGAAGACTACAGCGTAACTATTGATCTGGATACCCTGTCCGCCAGCCGTTGCAGCTGCCCGGTACAGCATTCCTGCAAACATATGGCCGCTGTATTAATGAAGTATGCCGAGCAGCAGGGCCGGCTGGTGCATATGCTGGCCAATGCCAAGACGACAAGTCAATGGATCCGCAATCCTGTGGTCAAGGAGACTCCCGTTGCCGGTGGCTCCGCCCGCCGCAAGAAGCAGCTGGAGGAGCTGGCTGCCCTGGTTCCATCCGGAAATGTGGAGCAGTGGCGTGAATACTTAGCGCTGCTCACCGCACCGCTGGCGCCTACCGTGCGAAATTCCCAATATACCGACAGGGCGCTGGCGGCCATCTCCGGGGCCACTCCAGCGCTCCCTCCGGCCTCCGGGCTGTTATATAAGCTTCATGCCCATCTCTTTGTGCTGGAAAGCTTACTGAAACCGGCAGGCCCTCACGTCCCGGGAGCAGGTGCTTCTCTGGGTTATTATACCTCTGTTGCTGTCTCCGAGCTGCAAAAAGCGGTAACGGATCTCATGAAAAATAGTCTGCCGCTCGGCGCAGAGCCGGAAGCCTGGCCGCGGGTCAGTGAAACGCTGGCCTATCTGCGGCGGGAAATGCTGAGTGAGCCGCGCGACCGTTCACGGGAACAGCCCTATTACTCCCTCTGCTACGATCTGATCTGGAGAGGCTGGATTGCACCAAATGCAAGCGGCCCGGCTATGTACCTGGAAGAGCTGGAAGCGCTCCGCCAGGCCGGCGAGGAAGCCGGCATATCACTCTCGCGCCACTCGCAGCAGTTGGCGGAGAGCCGGATGTATTTCTATCTGAACGATGACAAAGGCGCCTGGGAGCTGCTTGACAAAGCTTCCGAACGCCCGGGTCTGTACCCGGACGAGCTGATGAGTTTTCTGGCTCCCCTGGCGGAGGCCGGGCATTGGTCCCGCCTTGCCCTGTGGCTGGCCAAAATCGGCCCTCTGCTGACCAGCCGCCTATATAACCTGAAGAATTATGCCGGATACTGGGAGGAAGCCGTCCGCCGCATGCCGGAGACCGAACCCCGGATGTGGGATACGCTGATCGGCATGCTGCCGCTGTCCCGGGAGATTTATGAAGAAATGCTGCTGGACCACGGGCGCTGGCAGGAATGGATGGATTACCAGCTCTCCTCCGGCAAGGAACCCGCCAATTTCCGTGTCAGCGACCTCCAGCCGATCGAGAAAAACGCGCCGGAGCTGCTGCTCCCGTTCTATCATCAGGCGGCAGAACGGTTCGTGCTGGAGAAGAACCGGCACGGCTACAAAGCGGCTGTAAAACTGTTAAAGCGCCTGTCCAAGCTCTATAAAAAGCTGAAACGCGAGGAGCGGTGGGAACAATTTCTGGATTCCTTCACCTCCCGGTACAGCCGGCTGCGCGCACTGCAGGAAGAGCTGCGGAAAGGAAAGCTGATCCCATGAGCAAATATATGCGAAATATTACTGTCCAGCTTGCCTTAACCCAATATGGCGATGCTCTGATCTACGGCGTGGATGACAGGGATGATTATATGCCCGGTGTTCAGCTTAAGCAGAAGCTGTTCTCCTGGCATGAGGAGTCTTTTTATGGAACGGAGTTAACGCTCCAGAACGCCGATGGGGTTGACCTTGTGGTTCTGCCCGCCGAGCAGGTCATCCCCTTCTTTGCGGAGCGCAGGCTGCTGCGGCATGTCGGCTGGAGCTGGCAGGGTGACGCCGAACTGCTGACCGGGCTGGCGCCCGCCATCGCCGGGCTGCTGGCGGAGAAGAAGTATGCGCCGAGCCTGTCCGCCTATCGCGAAGGCAAACTGCAATGGGACTGGGATGACAAGGCGCTAGAGCTGGTTACGGAAGGCAACGAGAGCGCACAGTCCGCCCTGCGCGGGCTTACCGGGCGCCGGAACCTTGCGGACGGAATGCGCGCTGCCTTCTCGGCGGCGGTGTTCCGGCAGTATTACGGCACCGAGGCCGAAGCCGCAGACCTGCGCAGCGAATACCCGCTGCTGTTCAGCAGCAGCGCGGGCGCGGCAACTGCCGGCATGGACGATGACAGCTGGCTGATGTCCATCGGCTGGAAGGCGGACACGGCGCCTTTCCGGCCGGCCCTGCAATTGCTGGAGCCGGACGACGAGAAGTCGTACTGGCGGCTCCAGCTGCTCCTGCAGGACAAGCGCGATGCATCCGCGCTTGTGCCGCTGCGGCTCACCGGGGACGGCGAGCCGCATGGCCTGTGGCCGGCAGCGTGGACGCCCCACGTCCACGAGCGCGCGTCCGGGTGGCTTTCGCGCCTGCGCGAAAGCCTGGCCGGGGAGCACATCGGCCACGGGGACGATGTGCTTGGTGAACCGCTCAGCGACGGAGACGCCTGGCGGTTCCTGACCGTGGACAGCCGGCTGCTGCTGGAAGCCGGCTGGCAGGTCCTCCTTCCGGCGTGGTGGGAAGCCGCCAGCCGGAAGAAACCCCGCCTGCGCGCCAAGATCAGCTCCGGCGAGGGCAGCGGCAACAGCGGCGGCCAATCGCTGTTCGGGTTAAATGCGCTGGTCGATTTCGACTGGCGCATCTCCATCGGCGACGCCGAACTCTCCGAGGCGGAGTTCGCCGATCTGGTCGCACGCGGCGAGCGGCTCGTGCAGTTCAGGGGCAAGTGGATTCCGCTTGACCCGGCTCTGCTGGCCCAGATCCAGCGGGCCATGGCCGGGATGGACAAGTCCCAGGGCTTGTCCTTTCAGGATGTGCTCCAGCTGCACCTGCTGGGCGGCGGCGAAGAGCAGGACAACGAGGCGGCCGAGGCGGAGCAGGCCGAAGAGAATGCCGCCCGCTTCCGGCTGGAGGTCGAGCTGAACGAGCATCTGGTCCGGCTGATCGGCCAGCTCGGCCACCGCTCGGATTGGCCGAAGCCCGAGGTGCCGGCTGGCCTGCATGCCGAGCTGAGAAGCTACCAGCATGAAGGGTACGCCTGGCTTGTATTTCTGCGCCGCTTCGGACTCGGCGCCTGCCTGGCCGATGACATGGGCCTCGGCAAAACTGTGCAGCTGATCTCCTACCTGCTCCACTTGAAGGAACAGCAGAGCGAAGCCGGCCCATCAGCAACGGGGCCCGGGCGGCAGACCGACCCGCCGGACTGGCCGTCGCTGATTATCTGTCCGACTTCGGTGCTCGGCAACTGGCAGAAAGAGCTCCAGCGGTTCGCTCCGTCCCTGAACATCATGCTCCACTACGGAAGCAGGCGCCTCGATGCCGGTTACTTCTACGGCGCCGCTTCCCAGGCCGACGTGGTCCTCACCTCCTACGCCACGGCCGCGCTCGACCAGGAACTGCTGAAGCAGTTCACTTGGGCTACGGTTTGCCTGGATGAGGCGCAGAATATTAAGAATGCCGGAACCAAGCAATCTGCGGCGGTGCGCAGCTTCCCTGCCCTGCACCGGATTGCCCTGACCGGAACACCGATCGAGAACAAGCTGTCCGAATTGTGGTCGATTTACGATTTCATCACACCCGGCTATCTCGGCAGTCCCAAAGCATTCCAGGACCGGTTCGCTAATGCGATTGAGAAGGAACGCAATGCGGAGCGCACGGCGGATCTGCAGAAGCTTGTAAAGCCGTTCATGCTGCGCCGCAAGAAGAAAGACCCGGCCATCCAGCTGGATCTGCCCGACAAAAACGAGATGAAAACCTATGTTCATCTCACGGCTGAGCAGGCCGCCCTCTATGACCAGAACGTAACCGGGCTGCTGGAACGGATGAAGCAGCTGGAGGGCATTGAGCGCAAAGGGGCGATTCTTGCTGCGCTGACCAGCCTTAAGCAGCTCTGCGACCATCCGATGCTGCTGACGAAGGAGGCGCTGCCTGATCCGGATGGCGAGGGTGGGCTCGATACCACGTCCCTGATCGAGCGTTCCTCGAAGCTTGAACGGCTGCTGGCGATGGTGCGGGAGCTGCGTGAAGAGAACGAACGCTGCCTGATCTTCACCCAATATGTCGGCATGGGCAAAATGCTGCAGGCTGTGCTTCGGCAGGAGCTGCAGGAGCCGGTCCTTTACTTGAACGGCAGCACGTCCAAAACGGCACGCGACCGGATGATCGAACAATTCCAGACACCGCCGCAGGAAGGCGGGGACCTGCTGGCGATAGGCGAACGCCAGTCCGATCAGCCAAACGTCTTTATTCTTTCCCTCAAGGCGGGGGGCGTCGGCCTCAATCTGACGGCGGCCAATCATGTGTTCCACTTTGACCGCTGGTGGAATCCGGCTGTGGAGAACCAAGCCACCGACCGTGCCTACCGCATGGGCCAGACCAAGGATGTGCAGGTGCATAAATTCATTTCACTCGGCACGCTGGAGGAGCGTATTGATGAGATGCTGGAGAGCAAGCAGCAGCTCAGCGATGATGTGATCTCCGGCTCCGAGGGCTGGATTACCGAGCTGTCTACAGATGCGCTGAAAGATCTGTTCACGCTGCGGCAGGAGTGGGTTGGCTGACCCGGCCCCTCCTTTTTCCTTCAAGCTCTTGAAGCAGCAGGCATCACCTATAAAGTGCAAAAAAGAACATCTGCTGCATGCTGCATGCGCCGGTGTTCTTTTTGTATGCCCGCATTATAGAGTAAGATTGCTGTTCCGCGAAGCTAACCCTACCATTGCTCCGCCATTCTAAAGGTGGCTGCCAGATTATCCTCCCCGGCGAGCGAGCTGACCACAAGCGTTACCGGTTCCTCCTGAAGGTCATATACAAGCTGCTGATTCAGAAGATTGACCACCACATCCTGATAAGCACCGGAAATCCCGGAGCCCAGGCCCTGCGTAATGACTCTGCCGCCCGTAACCGTCGAGCAGGTATAATTCACCTGCAGCGCCGTGTCATTCACGGAAATAGCGGTAGTGGGTGTCGGAAAATTAACAAAGCTGCCGTTAACGGTACCGCCGGCCACGATTTTGTAGCGGATGGGCGTTGACGCCAGAATTTCCACACCGTCAGGCCGGATCTCGGCGGCTACCCCTTCCGGAATCGTCAGCGCCCCATTTCTGCGGAAGCTGATTGCAGCGAAATCAGTACTGGTTACGGCGATGTTATCGCGAAACTCCGACGTAATCCGGCTGACCGCAAGCTGCATCAGGCTGACCGGAAACCACTTCCCTCCACTATCCACAAGAAAAATCTGAACACCCAGCTTTTCCTGAGAATAGAGTACATTAAATTGAAAAAAGTTTTCGGTGATATTATAGGTTTTGCTCACCACTTCCCTGAAGCTCACTTCAAACAATTCCTGGGCAAAGAGGGTTGCCGGACTTACATCATTGTTGAGGCCCGTTATATAGACCACTGCTTTGGCTGTTCCGCTATTTACAATTTTTACAACAGCCTGGCTGATCGGTCCTAATCCGCCGGTAGGATTCCTGGTGATCGTATTTGTAGTTAGAACTGGCATGGCTCATCCCTCCTTCCTATTAAGACAATTAGTATATTGTATGCAAACAAGGTAGGAAGTTTCTGGTTAAATGGCAAATGGCCAAAAAGCCGCGAATTCCAGAAGGTGCTTGCAAAGGAACAGGATTGCCATAAAATGACTGATGTGCTAAAATGAACACAACTTTTAGGAACGGAGGGTTGCAAATGAATGTGATAGATTATATCCGGATTCGTACTTTACGCGGCTAATCAGCTTTTAATAGCGCTAAAGCTCTGCCTTGTGCAGAGGACTCAGGATAGGTCTATCCATTTTTAAAGGCAACCCACAGATTAACCAGCGGACCGATAATGCTCCGCCGCATTCGCCTTTAGAAATTCGCACAGCCATAGACAAGGAATTACCGCATGCACCAGCGGTGGAATAGGCAGCTATTCCCCGTTGCTGATGCCGGTTCTTTCCTTTTACCTTCTATGGTTATGCCCAGCTGGAAGAATCATTGCATCCTTTAGTGATGCTCTCCCAGTCCTATTCTGTTTCCTCTACGATATTAAGCACAGGCCGCTGATTGCCTGTGTTTTTTTATGCTTTCGAAGCCAATTTTGCACGGAGTCTATTCAGTGAGGTTATGCTCACAAAACTAGGTGTATGCTTTCGAAGCCAGTTTTGCACGAAGCTTATTCAATGAGGTTATGCTCACAAAACTTTTAGGAGGTTGATAAATATATGGAATCCACACCACAACACGCAGTAATCGTCGGGGTTCAACTGCAGAATGAAACTAATTTCGCCTATGCCATGGAGGAGCTGCGCAATTTGGCAGCCGCCTGCAACATCAAGGTGATCGGGGAACTCAGCCAGAAAGCCAGCCGGATCAACCCCTCCCACTATATTGGCACAGGGAAGATTCAGGAATTGTCCCTTATGCTGGAGGACAAAGATACCCTTGTTATCTTCAATGATGAATTGACTCCTTCGCAGATCCGTAATCTGGAATCGTCGCTGGACCGCCAGGTGATTGACCGCACGATTCTAATTCTAAATATCTTCGCTGAACGGGCCAAAACCAAGGAGGCTCAGCTGCAGGTTGAAGTTGCCCAGCTGCAGTATATGCTTCCCCGTCTGACCGGAATGCGCGAGTCCCTCGGCCGACAAGGCGGCGGGGCGGGCCTGAAGAACCGGGGGGCCGGTGAAACCAAGCTGGAGCTGGACCGCAGAAGAATTGAGGAACGCATCTCAGCACTGCAGACGGAGCTGCAGACCCAGGTATCCAGGCGCCAGATTCAGCGGAAGCAGCGGCACAAGAATGAAGTCCCGGTGATTTGTCTTGTCGGTTACACCAACACCGGCAAATCGAGCCTGATGAATGTCATAGTAGAGACGTATCATCCGGGTTCAGGCAAGCAGGTATTTGCCAAGGATATGCTGTTTGCCACGCTGGAGACTTCGGTCCGCAGCATTAAGCTGCCCGATCAGAAAACGTTCCTGCTTACGGACACTGTAGGCTTCGTCAGCCAGCTGCCCCATCATCTGGTCAAGGCGTTTCGCTCCACGCTGGAGGAAGTGACCGAGGCCGACCTGCTGATTCATGTCGTCGATATTTCCGATCCGCAGCATAAGCAGCATATGGCGGTAACCGCTGAGACTCTGAAGGCGCTGGGCGCAGACGGCATTCCGACAATCTATGCCTACAATAAGGCGGATTTGACGGACCAGCCCTATCCTGTTGTCCATGAGGATTCTGTTATTCTTTCGGCTAAGCAGAACAGCGGAATCGCCGAGCTTACCGGGCTGATCCGGGGGCATGTCTTCAATGACTATATCCAGTGTGAAATTCTGGTTCCGTTCGATCGCGGCAGCGTCGTCTCGTACTTCAATGAGCATGCCCATATTCAGAAGATCAGCTATGAAGAGCAAGGCACAAAACTTCAGCTGGAGTGCAGGACGGCCGACTATGAAAGATTCCGCGGGGATTTCATCGAGCTTCCGCAATAACAAGGTGCAGACAGAATAGGAGCTTGCCTCAGGTCCGGTGACCAGGGGCAAGCTCCTTTGTGGTTTAACTAAATACAGCTATGGAGGAGACCATTTTATATTATATATTCGGTGTCCCTGATCAAATTTCACCCTTGTGATTCGTAAGACGTTGCCACTTCGCTACCTTGCTTCCGTGCTTCCTTGCTTCCTTGCTTCCTGCTTCCGTGCTTCCTTGCTTCCTGCTTCCTGCTTCCGTGCTTCCTGCTTCCTGCTTCCGTGCTTCCTGCTTCCTGCTTCCGTGCTTCCTGCTTCCTGCTTCCGTGCTTCCTTGCTTCCTAGCAGCTCACGGATTCATTAACGGGATTTACTGCCGCTATATAGAGATTACTCCGACAATCGAACACCTAACGGAAATTCTGCCCGCTAATATTTTATAAAAAGGCTTTATTGAAGAATAAGTCCATATTAACGCCATGTATTCCCTGTATATCCCTCAAAAGGGCTGTCTGCACAAATATAGCGGGCATTTTTCCCGGTGCAATCATCATTTGCTGCTTTTCTCATAGATGCCAGTATCTTCGTTGAGGCTGCCTTCCCTGGAGATTAGCTGTACTCTTCTTCTACTTCTACTTCTACTTCTACTTCTACTTCTACTTCTACTTCTTCTTCTTCTTCTTTCTCTCCCTCTCCCTCTCCTTCTGCTGCTTCCTCTTCCTACTCTTCACCCGCAGCACGCACTCCCTAGGCCTCAAAAGGCCGCTGCCGGACCGGCCTCGCCAAGCAGCAGCGGAAGCATCTCCGTCAGGCTGCCAAATTCCTGCTGCAGCAAGGGCAGCACACCACTGCTGCGGATATTGCCGCCGGTCACGCCGAGCGCCGCAAATCCGGCCAGACGGATCGAGATGACACCCGCCGCTGAGTCCTCAATGCCGACCACCCGGCGGCGCTTCTCCGTACCCAGGCCCAGGCCGATCCTTGCCGTCTCGGCATATAGCCAGGGATGCGGCTTCGGCGACAATTCACCCAGCGTGCCCGCCTGGCCGGGATGAAATGTCTGCCCGGCCGTAATGACCGCATCGTACATGCCGAACGGATCGCCTAGATCCAGCGTCCGGAAGGCTGACAGGATTTCCGGCCACGCCTTCTCGTACAGTCCCGAGGTTACAAGCCCAATCTTTACGCCCTTAGATTTCAGGGTCTGGAGGAACTCTCCCAGACCGGGCGCAGGAACAAAAGCCCCCGGCTTCCCCCGGCCCTGCATAATCTCATTCATTTCATAATGGGTAATGTCAAAGTAAAGCTGACGGGCCTCCTCTACACTGTGCTGCGGACAATATTTGGCTATGCAATACTGCAGATGCTCCGACACGGAATGCCCGGAGACATGCGGCTCATCTCCGGGGCGCAGCGCGAAGCGGGGATTTCCCTGCAGCCGGGCTACCGTCTGCTCAATAATCCACATCCAGAAGCCTTCGCTGTGGACACTGGTTCCGTCCAGATCCATCAGCACCGCTTCTGCCGGACCCTCGAAAGCTGCATCGTAAAAAGGATACAGCGCTGGGGAACCCATCGAAGACTTCACATAACAAAGTGTTTTGTCTTCATATATGATAAACTCAGTCTTCCGGTCCTTCGGTGTCAGAATAGCGGAAACACCGCCAACTCCCCTGCGGAATAACCCATCTCCTCCGCTCTCCTGCTCAAAGAAGCCGGCGGCCAGCTGTGACATTCCAAGACCAAATCCAGGCAATTTCTTCTCCGTCATCTCGCCCAAACCCCCATAGAGATCTTATAGCTGACGATCTTTTTGGCCGGTATCGTCACTGCTAAGAGATTGGCAGCCAGCTGCAGCTCCGGCTCAGCCAGAAGCGTTTCGTCCATCCGGCAGCACTGCACCTGCTCCGGGGCGATGCCGAAGGTGATGTCCGCCTTCTGTTCCGTATCCGAACCGTTAAAGAGCCGGAGAATAGTTCCGCTGCCATCCTCCGCCTGCTTCACACAGCTGACATGAAGGGCAGGGTTATTCAGCGTAAAGAAGCTGGCCTCTGCCGGAAGCGTGCCCTGCCCACGGCCGGAGGCTGCGAGCCGCACTGGAGTGTACAGCTGCGCCGCCTGTGCAAGCAGATCTGCCTCCTGCCAATCTCCTTCATGTACGTGGATGGCATATTCGAAGCTTTGCAGGCCAGGGCACTGAATGCCCTGGTCGGGCAGCTCCGTCAGCTTCTCTTCGCTCACTGCCAGCTTGATCCGGCAGGCCCGGATTAAGGTTAGCGCCAAGGTACTGTGCTCATCCTCAAAGGCTTCATATTCATAGATCCCTTTGGGCAGAACCGCGAGTCCATCTCTTCCATCCGTCATGTCGGCAAAGGTGCGCAGCGGATGAGTACCTTCGGCCCGTTCCGCCCAATCCGTGGAATCCGGCAGCGGGATGGGCCGTGATAACACATCATAATGGCTGTCGGCCCAAGTAACCCCGGTACGCAGCCCTGTAGGGAAATTGGCGCGCAACCAGTGATCTTTGGCCCTATTATCTACCGTTAGCTTCACAAGTACATGCTTGGCGCCCTTTTCCAGCGTATAGGCTACCTTCACCGGAAGCTTTGCCATTACCCGGCTGCGCGACTCTCCGTCCCCGTAATCTGCCGGAACCGCAAATTCATACTCCGCTTCGATCGTACTGCTCAAGGGACCGCTCACCGTTACCGCTACCTGGCTCGGCACACCAAGGCTGCTGTATTTGCGCTCATGCAGAGGAGACACATGCTTCCAGGCGTTTCCGTTCTCTCCCTGATCGCTCAAATAGTTGAGGCTGCTATAGCTTCTGCCGGTCGTTTTATTGTGCAAATCCAGCGTCCCGTCAGGATTCACCTGCACTTTCAGAAATTCATTCTCCATTGTGCCGGGTCCTGTAATCAAGGTGCCGCTGCTGCGCAGCTCGCGCGCCTCCGGCACAATCCGGTACGCCCGGTAGCCGAGTCCGGGCAGACGGGTCAAGCGGGCCAATAACCGGATGCGGCGGCTCTCCAGGATCGTGGGCACATCCCATATGCTGTCCACGAACACGCTGGAATTGCCGCTGGCAATGGCCTGGCGTTCTACCAGCGGATCCAGCGCCGAGCTTAGGCTGACGGAAAGGGCCCCATTGACTCTCGGCACCTCCAAATCGAGCAGCACGATAGCATTCCGTTCCATCGGCAATGGATTATAAACGATCAGCTGCATCTCATCCTGCTCCATGCCTTCGGGTGACAGCTGCGAGGCGATGTACGCCATCGCATCCTCCGTTACGATATCTCCAATATCGCTGGCTTTCCGGTATCTATACTCCATATCGGCGCAGACGTTGTCCGGCGCACAGCCGCCGTTGGCATCATGGGTATGGTTGGACAGTAAATACCGCCATCCCCGCTCCATGTATCCAGCGGGATAGGCGGACCCCAGCGCCGAGGCCAAGGAAGCGAGCGGCTCCGCATAATACACCAGCGCATTGCTGGCCGAGAAGTCCATTTGCTTCAGATAGGTTCTCGCACTGATCGTTCCCGGGAACAGGAATGTCCACATCCCTTCCTTAAGGTAAGACCGGCGCTCCCCCGTGAGGACAGGAAGATGCTCCCGGTCCAGATGTTTTTGCGCCTCCTTCCAGAAGCCCTCCAGATCTGTCTGCTCGATGTTATATTTGTCCCCCAGCAGTTCCCGGGCATCGGCAATAATCCGCGATTCCAGAGGATGGGCTACCGAAATATCGTGCCCATGCATCGCCAGGAACACTTCAGTCGTGAAATGGCGGCCTTCACGCTCAATCATGTCCTCAACCGCCTGCTTCAACTTCTCCTTGTCGTATTGGACAACCGGTGACTTTATCTCGTAAGCCTGATCCTCTCCGGACAAGGTATCCGACAGCCGGAAAGGCAGATCATTCTCCTTGCCCCACTGATAGGTCTTGTCAAAAACCGTACCGCGGGTCACTGCACGGTGAACCTGGTAATACCAGTTATAACGTGCATACAGGCCAAAACGGCTGGCAAGCACCTGCGTTCCGTCAGGCGCGCTCCAAATCCACTCCGCATCGGCCTCGTGATGGGAGATGCCGCGGTAGAACATCATTTTATCAAGTCCGAAGTCCTGGAGAATCTGCGGCAACTGCCCGGTCTGCCCCCAGGAGGACGGGGTGTAGGCGACCGTTCCTGTCTTACCGCCAAATTTCTCCACCACGCTCCGGCCCAGGATCAGATTACGGACCAGCGCCTCATGCGAGATGCTGAACTCTTCAGCCAGCGTATAATATGGGCCGGCGATCAGCCGCCCTTCCTGCATCAGCTGTTCAAGCTGTCCCCTGCGCTCCGGCCGCATTTCCACATAATCCTCCAGCAGGATGGAATGGCCGTCCAGCGTAAAAGACGCATAGTCCGGATCAGCGGCGAGAATATCCAGTGTCGTATCCAGCATGGTCAGCAGATTCCGGCGGGTCCGCTCAAACGACCGCCGGAACTCCCGGTCCCAGTGTGTATTAGAGACAACCTTGATTTGTTTGATATGGGAGGTGTCTGGTTTCATGAGCTTCCTATCTCCTTTGTCATTCCAGTCTCGGGGAACTTCATTCTGCGGGACCCGGGCGCAGGGTCAGGGAGAAAGCTTCAGGCTCCTCTGTGCTCCCGCTGATCCGCAGCCTGCCGCTGCTGGTCATCTCCACCAGCGGCCTTGGAATGTCCCCGCCCTCCTGAATATCCAGAGAGAATACAAACGCCGCTTGCCGCAGATGGGTGAAATTAATGCTTTTACGCAGGCCGGAATACAGCACCATATCCACCAGGATGGCATCCTCGTCCGTGTGGATCTCCCAGCCCCAGCTCCGCTTGGCTCCTGAATGTCCCGTGAATGCCGCGAACCATGTGGTTAGACGCAAGACGGTCTCTCCTATCTTAATCACAGCCCCGTCTTCTACAGTTTCGGTGAAGATGCCGTCCAGGCTGCCCCCGATCTCCAGTCTCAGCCGGAAATCCCCAGCCTCAATCTCACCGTCAATGCGGTCTAGATTGGGGTGCGTATCTCCGCCATTGGTCAGAAAGTCCACTCCAAACAGGAGATGCCCCTGATCCTGTCTGGCTTTGAAACGGGCTGAACAATAGTCATAGCCGTCATGCAGACAGCGGAGCTGAATATAGGAGGGTGAACCATTATTATCCACGTAAGCCACCAGCGGTCTTCTCTGATTCCACAGGTCGCTGTCTGTAAAGGAACCTATGCTAACCTGCGGGGTCATAAAGGTGACTGCCCATTTGCCGCTGCCGTCGCCCGCATTTCCTTCGTAGAGCTGCCGCACTTCTTTTGTCCCCCTAACCTTAAATGCATCCAGATAAGCTGCTGGGCAATAGAATCCGCTCTTGTACCACTCCTCTTCATAAGGCAGTTCCTCCCAAGGAAAAAACATAACCTCCCCTTGAGTTGCGACCTGCAGAAAAGCCTTACTCTGATCATTCAGAAGCGTCTGATAGGAGCGTGAATGCGGCCCGGACCATTGGGCGGTCGCAGGATGATAATACCCGGCGACCGTCTGCCAGGTCAGCTCGATCAGCTCATCGCTGAGCCTTTTTACCGTGCTGTCTGTAGTCTCGGAACGCAGCTTGGACAGCTCCAGAATAGCGATATAGGTATAGACCGGGCTGTTGTACTCCTGAAAGGCCCCGCGCTGCTGTGTATACGCATACAATTTTTTCAGGCGTTTCAGGCCGTACTCGGCATAATCCTCGCGGCCCAATTGCTCCCCGGCAATTCTCGTAACGAAGGCTCCAATAATGGCAATATTGGTGTAATCCGGACCGACATTCCGCTTCATAATCGCCTCGCAGGCATATTCAATAGAGCGTATGACGTCTTCACGCAGAGCCTCCAGAAAGCGCCAGCCATGGCGCGACAACGCCTGAATCAGCCGGCTGCCGCAGAAATCGGCCCAGTTCCAGTCCGGAGGCGACATTTGCGCAAGCGGCTCTTCATAGAACCATGACCAGATTCCGAAGGTATCATGGCTGCGGTCTGTATCCTGCAGGGAAATCACCTGCCTGATAATATCAAAGGCCCGCTGCTCCAGCTCAGCCAGCTCGGTATCCAACAGCCCGAGTGCATACGAAAGCGAATCTCTGGTGGAATGGATAAACTCCGCCTGCTTCAGCGTTGTATGATATCCCGGGCTGCCGAACGGCGAGCGCAGCATGCAAATTCCCGGATCATATCGGGACTCCAGCATGCGCATTTTACGGATCAGCATTTGCTGCTGGTCTATCCCTTGATTGGTATTGCCGGTCATCTTGTTCATCGATCTCCCTGCCTTTCTCTGGTAAAACGGTTTGGCTGATCCTACTGGGCCAAGGCCGGATCACCGACCCAGACCCAGATCTAAATTCAGATCCAGATTCAGTGCCTGCGCCAGCAATTGCATGACCAGCCCCTGCCCGTACAGCGACGGGTACAGCGCAATTTCGTTATACGCCTCCTCCGACGGCATGACGGGGGTGCCTCCCGACACCCCCTGCACCTCACCGTTATCCTGGATAAGCGGGAGGATGCCTTCAATTGTGACCCGGGCGCTGCCAAGATAAGAAGGTTCGAGCATACCGTGCCTGACTCCCTGAATGAAGCCGCAGGCGATGCCCGCGCTCCCCGATGTTTCCTGGTAATAGTCCGGCCTGTCGAGCACCGTATGCCAGAGTCCGCCTGTGTCCTGGCAGGACCTCAGCGCTGAAGCAAGCTCCGAATAGCGGCTGTACAGCTCTTCAGGAACCGGTACAAGCCCCTTGATCCCGGCTACAATTTGCGGAACGGCAAGGGTAATCCAGGCGTTGGCCCGCGCCCAGCGGACCGCCGACATATGGCTGCCCTCCCGGCAGTTCCAGCCGTGGAACAGCAGGCCCGTCCCCGGGTCCTGCAGCAGCCGCAGATGAAGCAGAGTCTGCTGCAGCGCAGCCTCGGCCATGCCGCGGTCTCCGGTGAGACTGGCGAGCCGCGCCAGAAACAGCACAGCCATATATACCGTATCTGCCCATACCTGCTCAGGGAACAGGGCCGCTTCAGTGACGGTATGCTCCAGCGCGCCTTCCCGGGTCCTCGGTGCATCTTCCAGCATCCAGGCGGCGGTTTCCTGCGCTTTATGCAGAAACCACTCATCCCCTGTCCGCCGGAACAATTCGGGGAACACGGCATAAGGAGCCATGGAATTAATGACTTTCACGCCTTCTGCCTTCTGCTTATTCCGCTCCACCCATTGCAGCAGGTAATTCATGGCCTTGTCCTGTCCGCCAGCCGCTCCATAATCCAGTATGGAAATCAGCCCTACCCCGGGGACCCAGTCCCAGTGATCCATGTCCATTCCCCAATTTCCTTGGTGCCGGGGGGAAATCATACATTCGAACAGCAGGTCCAGCTTTTCCTGCAATAACTGCTTAGTATCGGGCATGCTGAAGCCCCCTTGGAACATTGTTCATTCCCTCAGGATCTGCCTGCACCGGTGATTCCCCTTGAAACGGAATCTCCCCGAACAGCGCCTTAACCGTCAACGCCACCGTATCTTCATGCAGTGAATACGCATTTACCAGCGTGTCGAGAAACGGCATATCCCGGAGCAGGTACGGTGTGGCAAAAGAGATCCCGATCGGGTGGATCGTCTCCGCATGCTGCATCGCCCAGATCGCCTTGGCAGCCTCCCCCACCGGCCGGGCCGTGTTCATCATGCCGTGGAGCGGCAGAAAATAAGGCGTGAACGCAGCATCCCAGCGAATCCCGGATTGTTCCCACTTCTGCAGCGTATTCAGCGGTTCGAATTCATCCAGAATATCCACCTGCAGCCCTCTGGCCTTCAAGTGCCCGACAAACAGCTCCATGCGGTCATATTTGCGTCCCTCTGTCACTTTGTTCAGCATAATGACGAGAACTCTGCGGGTCGTCTGCGGATTCAGGGGCAGGAGATTTCTCCGGTTACGGACCAGCGTAATACACCGCCCGGCAAGTGTCGTGCTTAGTTCTCTGGCCTCCCGGTCCAGCTCAGGATGCAATTTGTCATTCAGCAGCGGCGCAGCGGAGTGATCCCGGCCCTCGGCATCCAGATGCTGCATACCCAGTTCTGCCTTCATCTCCAGAACCCGCCGGACACTTACGTCCAGCCGTTCCATCGTTACCTTACCGCTGGCGACTGCCCTTTCCATGACTTCAAAATAGTTCACACCCGGCCATAGCAGCACATCGGTCCCGCAGTTGAAACAATCTATGGTCCGCGTCTCATAATCGCCCCAGGCCAGAAATCCGCCCATATCCAGCGCATCCGACAGGACAACTCCCTCAAACCCCATACGCTTCCGCAGAAGCTCCGTTGTAATACGTGCCGAGACCGTAGCCGGAACAGGCTTATTCCCCTGCGCATTCGCCTCCAGCCAGGGAAGGGCGATATGTCCCGTCATATACGACATCACGCCCTGATCAATCATCTGCCGGGACACCCGGCCATAAGTGGCGAACCATTCCTCTTCGGACAAACCGTTGATGGTGGTAATGATATGCTGATCCCTGTAATCCACCCCGTCTCCCGGAAAATGCTTGGCACAAGCGGCAATACCGTAATCCTGCATTCCCCGCATCACAGCGCTGGACAGGCGCAGTGCCCGCTCCGCATCATCTCCCAGACAGCGGGTCGTAATCACCGGATTCATCCAGTTCAGCAAAAGATCCGTACCCGGTGCCAGCGCCCAGGTAAACCCGGCCGCACGCCCTTCGATTGCTGTATACTTGCCGTACTCGTAAGCCAGCGCTTCATCATCTACTGCGGCAAGGGCAAGCAGCGGAGGAAAAGCGGTTAAGCTTTTGACTGCAGAGCCAGCCCCGAACTCCAGGTCGCCCGAGAACAGCAGCGGATATTTGCTGACCTTCTGAAGCAGCTCCACCCACTCGCGGTATTCCTCCGCTTTTCCGGCAGCCTTCTGAATCACCTCTCCGCCGATAAAGAAGCTGCCCACCGGATATTTCTCCAAATACGCCCTTATAGTCCCTTCGTCCATCCCTTGGAATGGCAGCCTGCCCGCATGATCCTGCATCGTCTGCCCGATCTTTTCACGCAGGCTCATGGATCGTAAGGTGCGCTCTACCCAGTCCCGCTCTTCCTTAGCTAATGCCTTTCGCATGGTCACGATTCCTCCCGGTAGTTTCTAACCCCAGTGTAACGAAACCCGGCGCCACTCTAAATAAAGGCAACTACAAAATAAGTTCAAAATTCTATAAACATATAGAATCTTCTACATTTAGCAAACTGAAAAACCCCGCTGCCTCGTGATCCAAAGCAGCGGGGGAGGCTGGCCGATCCTTCGATCAATTCAAACTGATTTGAAGGTTCTTGTTTAACTTGTTATTCTCCTTGTTCATCTCCTCATACCGCCAGATATCGTTGACAAAAAAGCTGATGGTGAAGTCTCCGATGGTCGGCACTGTCCACCTTGGCGTTCCCTGGGCACTGCTGTTGGCCGTAAGGGTAATTTCCTCGCCCGGCTGGATCACCGTGTTATTCGTGTCCGACCAGGATACGACCCCGCCGTTAACAGAGAAAGCACCGCCTGTAATCTGCCCCAGCCCGGTGGAATTGTTCAGCGGGGTAGGACGCACGCCGACGTTTTTAACCTTGGCCCAGAAGATTAAGGAATCGCCCAGCTCGGGGGTCACATGGCTGGAAGGTGTGCCGTCGCTGTTTACAATATTCCAGCCGACCTCCGTGACGGTTAGATCCGCCATTGGAGCCGGGAGTGTTGACTCATAGCCCTCGAACTCGAAGCCATGCACCATTACCGTTCCAGTGTTATGGACGACCTCGATCCGGTGCAGCCCATAATCCAGGCCCGTCAGCTCGTAGACGATCTTGTTGTCGCCTTCCAGCCCTGCCTGGGGAATGACAACGGTCTCCTTATATTGCCCATCAACGTACACATCCGCGCTGCCCATATTGCTCTTAATATCCGATCTCCAGCGGACACCGATTCCGTTAAAGTTAAACACCGCCGACGAATCCGGCGAGTAGGTTACATGGGACACCCCGTTCGGCGCTGTTTCAAACCCGGTATAGTCAATATAGGCATGGTCATGCTCTACCGTGTACCAGTCGGACACCGGAACATAAAGCCCTTCCTCCAGCTTGAAATAATCGAGATTCGCTCCGTTGCCAGCGGAAGTGAAGCTGATCGTGTTATAGCCCGGCTGAAGTGTAACGCCGAACTGTCTGGCCGTAATGTTGCTGTTCCAGCTGCCTGTTGAAGGCAAGGTAACCGTGGACTGCCTTTGTCCGTTCACGACAATATTTTTCTTCGAATCCTGATTGGAAGCGTATGCAATAGTCAGGGTATAGCTTCCGCCCACTTCCGAATACAATCCCTGGATGGAAATGCCGCCTCCATGGGTCTGTTCCACAACCTTTCCTCCGGATGCACTGCTGTTGTTACCAATTCGCAGAGGCAGGGCAAATGAGGCTGCTTCCGCTTCAAACTTGGTGGGATCACCCGGGACATGCGGCGTGATCGGCATGGCCGATGTAGTTGCCGATACGGCCGGGCTTAATGCTGAAATATTGCCGAAGTCATCCACGGCTTGAACCCTGTAGCTGTACTGCGTTTCCGGGGCCACACTATAGTCGCTGAAAAAGGTTATCCGGCCCGGAACCGTCATCACCGGAGTAACCCCGCCGTCACGGTACACGTTGTAGCTGACCACCGCATCATTGTCAGCCGAGGCATTCCAGGTCACCTTGATCTGCTCATGGCTGAGCGCTATAGCTGCAGGACTTCCCGGTACTGTCGGTGCTTCTGTCTCCAGTTTATCCAGAATATACTGGACTGTTTCGCCGGCTCCCAGGGTAACCGTAAGGGTGATATTCGGAGTTGCCGTAAGCTGCACGGTGGAATGTGCGGCAGCATAGGAATTGCCCGCTCCGAACACTTCTCCGGCATATTGCCCGCTGCTAGGCATGGTTACCCGAACCTTCATCGTCATCGGCTTTTTCTCGAAATTGACGAAGTTCAGCAGGATTTTATCCGATTCTGCCCCGATAGCCGAGGTACCCAGTGCCGACGTATCTACCGCGCGGAAGTAGACCTTTTTCATGTTCATGTTCGAGCTGCATCCACATGTATTCAGCACCTCGTAGCTTAGCGGACGGCCATGGGTAGCGTACGCGGCAGCCAGCCTGCGGAAAGTCTTCAGCCGCGTTTCTCCCGCCTCACTGCTGTTGGCCGGTACCGCAACAGTATCTTCATAACGGTGCGTGTTCCAATTGATCCCGGAAGCAAA
The DNA here is from genome assembly GCF_038593145.1 of Paenibacillus sp. FSL L8-0340. NCBI lineage: Bacteria > Bacillati > Bacillota > Bacilli > Caryophanales > Paenibacillaceae > Paenibacillus > Paenibacillus sp. FSL L8-0340. The sequence continues at coordinate 293,506 of NZ_CP151967.1, read as the reverse complement.
CAGCCCAAATTCCGTGCCGTCGTTAAAGAAAGCCGCATGCTGCATAATATGGTCCACATATCCAATATTTCCGCGCATCTCCCGGTCAAAAGCAGCAGCGAACCTGTAGGCATAGGTTCCATACTTCGTGTTGTCGGAATGGTTGTCATTGGCACCTGTTTCACTCATCGCCATCTTTTTGCCGAAGCCGTCATCTGCGTCGTCATAGACCTGCAGAGTCTCATAAAGGCTGCCGCCCGGCAGCGGCTGCACTCCCGTTCCGCCATAGCTGTGCCCATTCGTCACATCGGACAGCTCCTCGATCTCCCTGCGCTGCTCCGCGTCCCGCTCCCAGCCGTCGGGAGCTCCGTTATACGGCCAATACGCCCAACCCGGAGCAACAATCTTGAGATAGGGCTGACTGTTCGTTGCCCGTTCTTCATCCATCAGCTCGTGCGTAGCTACTACGGCTTTCTGGGCCCAGCCGAACAGTCCCGGTTCATTGCCGGTTTCGGCATACTGGTACAAATCACCGAACTTACTGACGAAGTTAGCGTAGTAACTCCGGAGTGCTGCCGGGACTGTGCCGCTGCTTAGCTCGCTGTTATTCCTCCAGTTGCCTCCTATGATATTGACCATCGGCTCAAGGTTCAGATCACGGAGCGTTGCCAGGTAGTTTCGCCCCTGCGGGTCCCAGCCTGTGCTGGTATCAGACCAGAATGAGGCCCGCATCCAGTTGCCGCTATAGGCAATACCCATCCACTTGGCCATAGGCCCCAAATGGCGGATCGCATGCTCGTCGTATTTGAAGGTTGCCGCGGCAATTGTACTTCCCAGATGGACATACCGTCCATGGATCGGCTCGACAGCCGGTGCATTCAGCGACTCCAGCTTGAAGTAATCCCACTCGAACCATAAATATTTGTCTCCGTTATAACCGGGAGCCTGCGGATCCGCGTACAATCCGCGATCCACGGTTAGCCGGACTGCATTTCGCCCGGTCTTCAGCTGTTCCTTGGGAATGTATAGCCTATAGGTTTGTTTCCAGGTATTCTCCAGCGTCTTCTCACCGTCATTCAGGCCGGTGATCTGAATAAGCCCGCTCATCAGACCGTTTGTAAATACAGCAAGCTGGGGAATAGCTGTGCTTGCATCGATAACTTTGAGGCTAAACTGGACTCCATATTCTGGAACCCGGCTCAAATGGAAGGAAAGATTCATGAATCCATTGGCATCGGCCTTCATGCCCTTGGGGACGTTATCCCAGTGGCCCGGGGGTACGGGAACTTGGAGAGTCTTGCTGTAGACATTGTTAAAGACGGTAAATTCTGCAGAGCTATTATCCGAATCGCCCACCTGCCACAACAAGGTCATCGGAGGTTCATAGGTTGATGCAGTCACCGTGCTATTGTGTACGGAATCCGCGGCCGCTTCTTGTGAATCGGCCTGTTGTTCAATCACCTGACTTGTAACAATTGCATCTTCAGCAGCGGCCGATGCCAAACCCTTTGACCCATCCGGTATCCAGAAGGTCATCAGCATCAACACCAGAATGAGCAGTAAAGCAATGTTTTTTTGAATTCGCACAATAAACACCCTCTTCTAATAAGGTAGATTCGGGGCACCCCAAGTGCTGGCTAGGCGAATATGAATACCCGAAATCCGGGCAAGCGGCCAATACGGCCAGGCTGTTTGCCGGATATCGGGTCTGCTACTGCTGCGGCTCCTTATTTGGCGGCCAAAAATGCATCCATTTGCGCTTGAATCTCGTTAATCACAGCTTCCAGTCCTGCGGCCTTCAGCTTGCTGTTCATTTCTTTGAGGATAGGTTCCGGATCTTGCTCCCCGGAGTACAAGGTATTCTTATACTGCTTCGTAATATTGATCAGTGCCCCAATCTGCGATTGCACCTTCGTCGAATCAAATACAAATCCGATAACCGGCGAAACTTTGGAGTTCTTGTTCCAGTCCGTGTAGAGCTGCACGCGTTTCGGGTCTTCATTCTTATTCAGGTAGTTGAGCAGCACGTTCCCGATCATCCAGGAGGATACGGAGTTGTAGCCGCTGTCCGCAATGAAATCAACAGTGTTCTCGCCAACCTTGTTGTAGTGTTTGCCTTCAATACCGAAGGTAAGCAAGTTGTAGAGGACAGGATCTGTATGAATCAGGTTCATAAACATCATAGCGCGTTCCGGATTCTTCGATGTTCTGGAGATGGCGAGCATCGAGCCCTGCAAGCTTTTGGTGCTTACTTGAACCGGAAGCAGCGTTTTGATAATCATCGGTTTCTCAGCGAGCCGGGTCCAGTCGTTGGTGGATGTAGGATTCATATTGCCGTACACGAACCAGGCTTTGCCGCTTTTCACCGCATCCTTAAGCTCGGTCTTGTCAGTGGCTCCGTTCTTGTTGATGTATCCGGCCTCATACCACTTGCGGATCAGCTTAAGTCTTTCCACAATTTCAGGAGTGTCATATTCGTTGAACACCTTCATGGTTTTGTAATCAAGCAGCGTTGGAATTTCATTGCTTCCGTCCAGATCTTCACTTTCCGGATACACCGTGAACCAGTTTAGGCTGTCTGTATGGTTCATGAACAGCGGCGACATGGCCGGCTCCTTCTCTTTAATGGTCTTCAGCATCGGCTCGATATCCTCCAGCTTGGTGATGCTGTTCACATCGAAGCCGTACTTGTCGACAATCGCCTTGTCAAAAGCGAACCCTACGGATTGGCCCAGCTCTTTTTCGGTTGGAACCGCATACAAATGTCCGTTTACAGTAGCCGCTTGCAGATAAGCTGGGTTGATCTGTGCCTTGGTTTCTTTGGCGTAGGTATCCAGCAGCTCTTCCAGCGGCAGATACGCGCCTTTGGCAGCATTGGTCATGAAGTTCCAGGTAAAGACCATGTCGAACACTTCACCGGATTGGATCATGAGATTCACTTTATCCGCCGGTTTATCCCAGCTCAGCTGGTTAATCTTGATCGTGGCATTAATTTTATCCTTCAAATAAGCATTGATGGCCTGCTCAACAGATGCTACATCCTTATCCGGACCGCCCGGGAGATACAGGGACAGCTCCACCTGCTCCAGCTCATTTGTTGTTTCGGCTGCTTCGGTTGCTTTGGCAGTTTCAGTGGCGGCTGGGGCTGCTGTGCTTTCCGCGGTTTTCTCGGGGGCGGCGGTTTTATTGTTATTATTATTCCCTGAGCACCCGCTGAGTGTCATTCCAATCATAAGTACAAGTGAAAGCAGTAGACCCGTGCCTCTTTTACCTGTCATTACTCTTTTCCTCCCTTTGACTTGAAAATATATGCTAAATCGGTGGATTCCGAGGTTAGCCTTTAATGGACCCAAGCGTTAAACCCTTAATGAAATAGCGCTGGAAGAACGGATACGCCAGCACAATCGGACCGATTCCGATCAGCGCCATCGCCATGCGGATGGTTTCTCCCGGCAATTTGGCCAGTTCTGTGGCCGAGCCTTGAATCAAGGCGCTGTTGCGGCTCAGATAATCCGCCTGCGAGATCATTTTATACATCAGGTATTGCAGGGAATAGAGCTTGGTGTCGGTAATAAAAATCATGCTGTTAAACCAGTCATTCCAGTAATGCAGGGTGTTGAACAATCCAATGGTGGCAAAGACCGGCAGGGAGAGCGGGAACACAATCCGAAAGAAGGTTCTTAGTTCCCCGGCACCGTCAATTTTGGAGGCTTCAATCAGCGCAGGCGGCACAGACATCTGGAAGTAGGTTTTCATAATCAGCACGTTGAAAGGAGACAGCAGCATTGGGATAATCAAGGACCATATGGAGTTTTTCAGATCCAGCACCTGGGTGTACACCATGTACCACGGCACCAGCCCCCCGCCGAACAGCATCGTGAAGAAGATCAGAAAAGCGAAGAAGCCGCGATATTTGAAATCCGTCCGTGAGATCGGGTACGCATAGAGTGAAGAGATAAATACGCTGAGCAGTGTACCGACTACCGTCACAAAGATGGACACGCCGTAGGCTTTTGCAATGATGGTGTAATCCTTAAAGATATAGGCATACGCCTCCAGACTAAGCTTCTCCGGGAAAAATTGATAACCGTTGAGCACAATATAATCATAGTCGGTAATCGAAATCATAAAGACCAGCACAATCGGCAAGAGACAGGCTATCGTCAGGATGATAAAAATAATATGGAGTATCATATTCGTTACTTTGGATATTTCGTTATTGGTCACAGCTTCTCCCTCCTCTCACAAATTCAGAAAACGGCCTGGTCTTTGTCGACCTTGCGCACGATCCAGTTCGAGCCCAGGACCAGGAAGAAGCCGACCACCGATTGGTATAAGCCTGCCGCTGCGGACATGCCCAGATTGCCCATATTGATAAGCGCGTTGTATACATAGGTATCAATGACCAGCGTTGTCGGATACAGCGCCCCGGAGTTTAGCGTGGTCTGGTAGAACAGCCCGAAGTCGGAGCGGAAGATGCCGCCGATCGCCAGGATGGTCGTGATGATAATGACCGGCCGGATGAGCGGAATTGTGATATGAAGAATCTGCTTCCACTTGCTGGCGCCGTCGATCAGAGCTGCCTCATAGTATTCGGAATCAATGCCGATGATGGCCGCAAGATAAATGACACAGCCGTAGCCCACACCCTTCCAGAGGTTAATCAGCGGCAGAATAAACGGCCAGTATTTCGGCTCCGAATACCAGTTGATTTCATTCAGTCCAAACAGGGATAAGACACCTTTATTAATGAAACCGTATTCAACATTAAGAAAGGCGAACACCAGATAACTTACAACAACCATAGATAAAAAATAGGGAAAAAACATAATACTTTGATAAAATTTCGCGGCCAGCTTATTTCTCAGCTCGTTCAGGGCAATCGCAATCGAAACCGCAATGACCAGATTGAGAATAATAAACACGAAATTGTACAGCACCGTATTTCGGGTAATAATCCACGCGTCCGAGGTCGCGAACAGAAATTTGAAATTATCCATCCCCACCCACGGGCTTCTCAGGATTCCATCAACATAGTTGATATTTTTGAATGCAATGATGATTCCGAACATCGGCAAATAATTGTTGATGAGCAGAAAGATCAAACCGGGCAGCAGCATCAGCAGCAGCACCTTATGTTTCAGCAAATGCTTAAATATGGACCCTTTTTTGGCTCCCGGCCGGACCGGTGAGCTTTGTCCAGTGTTGATCGCGCTCCTCTTCTCATGAGTAATCATCACTTCCGCCTCCTGATTCCTTAAGCAGTCTCTCTCTTCCACGACTTAAGTTTAGCCGGAGAGCGGCGGCTTCTAAATAAGGTGATCTATAATAAAAGTTCGAAATCCTACAGTCTTTTGTGTTGAAAAAGAGAGGGCTTGAAAAACCACACATGCAAAAAAGAGCAGCCCATCCTGCTGGGCCACTCTTTTGTGAATAGATGTTCTTAAGTGAGTCTGTGAACAGACCACACAATGCCTGAAGATGTGCTGCCCAGATCCAAAGGAACCGTCAACCCATCGGATTCATAGAACAGGCCGATCACATCGCCTGCCGTCAACTCGAATTCTCCTGCCAAGGTTACTGTACCGTTACCTAGTATCGTGCGGAGCGTTAACAGGAGGGCAATGTTTACATTCAGCAGCGGAAATAACCCGCTTACCAAATCTGTTGTTACAGGCGAGGTTCTCCGTACCACAAAGGCCGGATCGACTCCTGCGCCCAAAGCTACCGAAATCGCAGCAGTTGTAGAATAATTGACGGTCGCTTCAATGGAATATCTGCCCGTTGCCGGTATGGTATAGTTCCCTGCAGTTTCATCGAATGTTGGACTATCATAATATGGCGACGCCACAGTCCAGCCTGTGAGCTGGGTACTTGTCGTAACCGAAAGTGCCGGCAGCAACGCCGAGAAGCCTTCAGTTGCAACACCCGCTCCCGTGGCTCCTGTTACACCGGTTGCTCCCGTTACACCAGTCGCTCCAGTCGCTCCAGCCTCGCCTGTTGCTCCCGTCACTCCGGTTGCTCCCGTTACACCAGTCGCTCCAGCCTCTCCGGTTGCTCCCGTTACACCAGTCGCTCCAGCCTCTCCGGTTGCTCCCGTCACTCCGGTAGCTCCCGTTACACCAGTCGCTCCAGCCCCTCCTGTTGCTCCCGTCACTCCGGTAGCTCCCGTTACACCAGTCGCTCCAGCCTCTCCTGTTGCTCCTGTTACGCCAGTCGCTCCAGCCTCTCCTGTTGCTCCCGTCACTCCGGTTGCTCCCGTTGCCCCAGTTGCTCCAGCCTCTCCGGTTGCTCCTGTTACTCCGGTAGCTCCCGTTACCCCAGTTGCTCCAGCCTCTCCGGTTGCTCCTGTTACTCCGGTAGCTCCCGTTACGCCAGTCGCTCCAGCCTCGCCAGTTGCTCCCGTCACTCCGGTAGCTCCCGTTACGCCAGTCGCTCCAGCCTCACCCGTCGCCCCAGTCGCCCCGGTCTCACCCGCGCCCGTTGCTCCTGTTGCACCAGTAGCTCCGGTTGCTCCTGGTAGTCCTGTTGCGCCCGTTGCTCCAGTCGCCCCAGTCTCGCCAGCACCTGTTGCTCCTGTTGCGCCGGTTGCACCAGTTGCTCCTGTCGCACCGGCAGGCCCGGTTGCTCCGGTTATTCCGGCAAAATCCCCCAACAGTTCAGCGGATACCAGCCGGTGTGCAGTTACTAATTGGCCGGTACTGCTCTTCCCCCACAACGAAACCTGGATTGGATCGTCTGCGGGGCTTTCACTCGGGGTTACGAAGATAAATTCAAAAGCATCCAAATTGGCAAAGTAGTTGGAAGTTATTACTTGATTTGCAGCAACGTTGATAGATTCACTGACATACAGATCCCGCACTCCACCCAGCAAGTAATAACCTTGAACAGTCACTGTCGAAGCCTCAATACTACTGCGGTTATCAATTCTGACGGTAATCTGCTGAGTCGGTCTCACACCGCCAACCATGTTGTTTTCTATCGGTCCTGTGGACAAAAAAACCATTACCCTACCACTCCTTCTAAAATAGATTTCGATTGTGCGTTTCCTGCTGATTCCCCCTTCTCCCAGTACGCCGGTCTCGTTGCCATAATTTTATGGCTTGGACTATTCAATCCAGCGCATACTGAGTGATTTATATACTAATATTCCGGCCCTCTCCTGACGGTGTGGACGTCAGCTGCACTCTCATAAACAGGGCTTGGCATTCCTCCGAAACAGGTGTCCGCCCAAAACCGCCCGCAAGGGCTTCCGGCGCTGCCGGTTGAAACCACAAAGAGACTGTTCCGCAGCCCCGGTCGGCTTCAGCACAGTCTCTTATCGCAATACAGCACATTTTCAGTTCACATACATTCCGGCCTGCTGCGTACTCCCGTCAGCAGCTTACTCGGTCCATCCTAATCCTCACTTAACAGATTCTCCAGACTGTCATCCTTCAATGGATCTTTAGGGTTGAACTCGGGATAAATATACTCCTCGTGCTTAAAAGAATACCCGGTAGCCGCGATATCCAGCATCCGGTTCAGCCGCTGCGTCTCGCTGCGCAACGCCTCCTTCAGCTCCTTCTCCCCGGAGAGGATCTGCAGGTACAACTGCATCCGCGGACGGTCACCCGAGTCGCGCGGCTCGATCGAAACCGTATTGGGATCATATTGGTCCATGATTTGCGGGGAGAGCGGATATATTGAATCTTCTGCGGTAGGATAAAATTCCGAGAAATGCCCCAGCCCCGGAGCCATGTTGGGGAGCTCCAGGATGCCGTCAACCACCGGCAGTGCCAGTGCCTGCTTGAATAAAATCGTCAAAAACTCCTTCGATTGCAAAAATTTCCAGACCTTTACCGCTGCCTCGCGGTTGGAGGCGGCACTGTTCACAACAAGCGGAGAATGTGGAATCATCATCAAGGCTCCGGCACCCTTTTGGGCTGCTGATGTTACCGGCGGCAAAGCCACTGCCCAGTCATCCTTTGGCATATATTCCTGCAATTTCACATAATCTTTGCTCGTTACGTACATCATCCCGATATTGCCATCGGCGAACTGCCGCAAGGCGCTGTTGCGCTTCAGCAGGGTTTCTCCCGGATACAGGCTGCCCTGTGCCTTCATATCCAGCAGCATCTGCAGCCATGGGGCATATCCGCTCAGATCATAGCGGCCGGTGCGGTAATTATAAAGATAAGTCCCGCTGTAGGTACTCGACATCTCAAGTCCCGTCTGCAGACTATACTGGCTGTCTCCCGCCGGCAGGCCAAATCCGTATTTATTTACACCGACCCCGGCCTGGCTGATCTTCCCGGCGAACCGCTCCATATCCGCAAACGTAACGGGCGGCTGCTCCGGATCAAGACCGGCATTGCGGAACAGCTGCTTGTTGTAAATCAACCGTACCGTCTCAATACTGGAGGGCATAAAATAAATGCCGCCCTTATAAAGCGAGCTGTCCGCAAAGTCTCTCGCCCAAACCGGGAACCTGTCTAAATCGCCGGTATTCAGAAAAGAAGATAATTCGGCCAGATACCCCTTCTCCACATACGTTGCCAGCCAGCCATTATCGACGCTGAACACATCCGGCCCTTGACCTGATGTCATCAGCATGTTCAGTGTATCCCCATAGACATCTGTTGAAAGATTCATGATTATAATCTCAATGTGGTCCGGATTGCTCTTATTGTATTGATGGATCGCATTCTTCACTTCCAGGTTCTCCGTCCAGTCATATAGTGCAATTCTGATCTGGGTAACCGGGACTGCCTCAGAGGCAGGTTCGGAAGCGAAATCAACCAGCAGCGGACGTTCATAAGCAATGGCATAGGCCACAAGCCCGCAAAGGACCAAGGTAATTCCAAGGAAGAGGATTCGTTTCACCGTGCACCTCCTGCGTTGACATCAAGACTTATCGCGTTTTACAATGGATACCAGCTATTGGGTTAAACTCATTCAGCATTTAATATATTCCAATAATATCCGTTAAATGGCAAGCGAAGAATATTCACAGGGCCAGAGGAGGACTCAAATGAAAAAACTATTTGATACTCTCTCCAAAACTCTCTTCCTGTACAATTTCAGCATCCGCAGCCGGCTCATCCTCTACTTTCTCTTTCTTGTCCTTCTCCCGACGACTATCATCTCTATTACCGTTTACAATAAATCGGCGGATATCATCACCCGTAATGTCAATACATCGATTGAGAACAATCTTAATCTTGTACAGGATAATCTCGCACAGCGTTTCGAGAGCGCCAACAATTCCATGGTCTCCCTTTACCTCAATACCGAATTCGCAGATTTGATCTCTTCCAACCGGCCCACCGACAGCACCGGCATTATCAATGAGTTGGCTGCCCTGAACAAAATGCTGGAGAACTTCCCTGCAAACGGGACCTCGGGAAGCAGCTTCGTCCCTATGCTGTATATGCTGAACCGCCCGGAATATACCCAATACAACTTCTCCAGACGGGTCTTTAATATCGACCAGATCTCACTGAAGCCATGGTATCTCGGCATACCGGCCAGATCCGATTTCACAGTGGTCGGCCTAAGCTCGCTGGACTCCCGGTTTACGCTTAAATTCGCCAAACGTCTGTTTGGCATACGGCATGCCCAGCTGCCTTATGTCGGGCTGCTCACCATTGATATTCCCGTGACGGAATTCAGCACATTGCTGGAGCACTATAAGCCAACGACGGGCAGCAGAATTTATATTGCTGACCAGACTGGAACCATTGCCATCAGCCCTGAGGAGACCCTGATCGGGCAGAACATCAGCACACAGGATTATTACGGTAAAATGGCTGCCGAACCCGCAGACCCCGACATCTTTCATTCCTTCGATCATGTGATTCAGGGCGAGAATATGCTCGTGAGCTACAAAAAAATAAAAGCCACCGGCTGGACCATTCTTTCCATCTCGCCCATAAGTGAACTGAATGGAGAATTGGCCTCGTTCCGGCGGGTGATGTATGTCGTCATCGGCATATGCATGCTGGTATCCCTGATGATGGCCCTGCTGCTGTCGGAGAACATCTCTGCTCCTATACGCAAATTCATCCAGTCGATGTCACATGCCGAAAGCGGGAATTTCAACATCATCATCCGCTACCGGCGCAAGGACGAATTTTCCTATCTGTTCAACCGTTATAACAAGCTGCTGCAGCAAATCAAAGCACTGATCGACAAGCTCTATGTCACTGAACTGCGTAAGAAAGAGGCCGAACTAAAGACATTGCAGGCCCAGATCAATCCCCATTTTCTTTATAACACCCTGGATTCGATCAACTGGCTGGCCATCAATCATGATGTCCCCGAGATCAGCCATATGGTGACCTCCTTATCCGACTTCTTCAGGTACAGCCTCAGTAAGGGGAGGAATATTATCCCGCTGCGGGATGAACTGAAGCAGGTGGAGAGCTATCTGGAAATCCAGCAATTCCGCTTTCAGGATAAACTCGCCTATGAGCTGGAGAAAGCCGACCCCCGGCTGCTGGAGGAATGTCTCGTGGTGAAACTAAGTATCCAGCCGCTCGTGGAGAATGCGATTATTCATGGGATCCAGCAGCGGCGGGGGAAGGGTACAATCCGCATAAGAGTGGACTCTTCCCATGATATCCTTTGCATATCGGTTTTTGACGATGGCGTAGGGGCGGACCCGGAGAGGCTGAACCAGCTGCTTACCGATCAGCAAGGTAACCAGTCATATGGCATCCGCAATGTGCATATGAGAATCCAGCAGTTTTTTGGCGAGTCCTACGGCATCCGTTACTATGCCAACACCGAAGATCAGGCAGGCCTGCTGGCTGTGATCCGGTTTCCGGTCGTTACTACTTGGGATGAGGTGTTTGAAGATGTTGACGATGATCATAGCGGATGACGAGCCGTTTATCCGCCGCAGTCTGATCCACGGGTTCAAGTGGCAGGAGGAGTTCGGGCTTGAGGTCATCGGTGAGGCGGCAGACGGCGAGGAGGCCTATGAATTATGTATGAAGCATACTCCGGATATTCTGTTCACCGATATTATGATGCCCTTTCTGAACGGCCTTCAGGTCGCCGAGAAGCTGAAGGCCGCCGGTTGTCTAACCAAAATCATCATCATTAGCGGCGCGCAGGATTTCTCCTATGCCCAAAGTGCGATGAAGGTTAATGCCGAAGGTTATATTCTAAAGCCGGTTAAACTCGGTGAAGTCAAAGACATCTTTCATAAAGTCATTGCCCGGATTCACCACGAAAGAGATAACCAGCTGAATTTGAATCAGTTGAAGAAGCAGCTGCACGACAATATGCCGCTGATCCGCGAGAAATTCCTGCAGAACCTGATTGCCGGACTATACCGCAATGAAGGGGAGATTTGGGAGAAGGTCGACTATTTCGCCCTTCCTTTTAAACGAAATGACCCACTGTCGGTAGGTGTATTGCAGCTTGACGATTACGGGGCGGCAGTAGACAAATTCACGGAGGAGTATAAGCAGCTGCTCTATTTCTCCATCCAGAATATTATGAGCGAATGCCTGAATAGCCACCCCTGCGGAATCGGATTTGTAGCCAGCGAGAATGAGTTTATTATGATCTTTTGTCCGGGGGAGGAGCCTGCATCAGACTCCATCTCAAGCCTCTGCGAGCAGATTATCGCCAGTATCAAAGAGTATCTGCGTCTTGACGCCTCGATTGGCATCGGCAGAACCTGTAGGCTCGCCGGACAAATCGAGAACTCCTATAAAGATGCGTTGGCCGCGCTGGCTTACAAATTTTATACCGGCCATGCTTCCATTCTCCATATCAAGGATATTCAGCCGGATACGGAAACGCTGCAGAGCACTTTTTTTTATAAATTCCATGCCCAGCTGATGAATGAGCTCAAAGCAGGCCATACGGACAAAGTAATGGAGCTGCTGGAAACCCTGTTCACCATGCTTGAAGGGCCCAAGCTGCAAATCGGTTATGTACAGAGCATCTGTGCGGAGATCATCTTCACTTCTGCAAGAGCCCTGTATGAAATTGATGAGGAAATCGAACGGGTGCTGAATGACCGGATTACCATCATGGATACACTCTATATCCAGAAAAATATTGCCGGACTCAAAAGCTACATGCTCTCTCTTTTTCATGATTTAAGCGCATATGTGGCAGGCAAAAACACCTCAAAGAACAGCAGAGCCATCAACAAAATCCGGAGTATCGTGCAGGAAGGGTATGCCCAGGAGCTATCCATCTCCAGGATTGCAGAGGAGGTCTTTCTGACCCCCAACTATATCAGCCTGATCTTCAAAAAAGAAACCGGTGAAACGATCACGGACTATATCACCAAAATCCGCATGGGCAAAGCCAAAGAGCTGCTGCAGACTACAGATCTGAAAGTGATGGAAATTTCCGAAAGGGTGGGCTATGAGAACCCCCATTATTTCAGCACCGTGTTCAAGAAAACCGTGGGCGTCCACCCGCTCAAATACCGGTCTGACCAGGAAGAGATGCCGTAATCCGGCTATTTATAAATATAGGATTTCACACCTATCCTGGAAAAAATGGTGTTTCTGGCACCCTTGTTCTCCGGCGTAGGGACAGCCGCCCTCATCGCTAATCCACTAATATAGGCAAAGTTGGGATGCAGCGCCTCGTCGGTAAAATAAGCAGAAGTCCGGCTTCCCGGCACTCTGTGCCGGTTGAGTGCGGCAATCATTTGCGCCGAGCTTTTGATGCCCAGCCCATGCCCGTAGTAGCGGTCATCGCCAAGCATGATCGCATTCTCCCCCTGCCATTCCGGCTTATCCGGGTTATGGTCGGGATTCTTGAAATAGACCACATCTCCTGGCAGCATATCAGACTTCTCGAAGGTAGTAATCATCTGCAGATTGCTGTCATAATTCCAGTCCCACAGGAAGATGTCTCCGAAATGCCGGTCAAAGGCGGCGTCCCCGATCGCCCCGATCGTCGCTTTATAAAGAATCATCACCATAGCCATCGCGCATTCGAATGCATAGAGAGATCCGTTCTCAAAAATATCATTGATTGCCGCCGAGGGTGCGGCACCTTCCTTCAACTGAAATCCGCCGTTGTCCGTACGGGTCCAATACCTTGGATTGCAGCGGGAGTTCTTAAAGTTGGAAAATTCAGTTCCGCCGGCATTCATGGATTCCGCCGCCGCGATAATTCCCGCCCGCATGCTCCGTTCAAACGACGGATCCCCGGGTCCATATCCAATCCCCATTCTGCTCTGCCCCTTTCATCTTAAGTTCACAAAATATAGGTTATTGTACGTGTCGGGACTTCGGTTGGTGCAGAGCAGCTGAAATTTATCGAGATAAACTTCAGGCGCTTTATTCGGAGCTGCCGGCTTCCTCCAGAAACCAGCGGTTCACCCGTGCGGTCTCTTCGGTCAGGATATCCAGATAGATGGAGGTCCGGTAATCGGTCTCCTTGAGGCTTTTGCCCGTAATCTCGGCGATCCGGTTCAGCCGGTACATTAATGTGTTGGTATGGATATGCAGAAATGCGGCGGACGCCTTCAAATTGCCGTTGAACGACAAGTAGACGGTGATCGTTTTCAGAAAATCGCTTTTGTGTTCACGGTCATGCTCCTTCAGCGGATACAGCAGTGCGCTTCGGCGGGTCATGCTGCGTTTCTGCTCCATAATGGCCGGAATATACGCCCAGAAGCCGATTTCCTCATACAGCAGCAGCTCGCGGGCATGATAGGGCAGCAGCTTTTTAAGCTCCAGAATGGACAGGGCCTCCCGGTAGGCGACAGCAGCAAGGGTATACTCCCGGTATCCCGGACTGCAGCCTGCCGCTAGCGTACAGCTTTCGCTTTTGCCCATATCGCGGATCAGCTTGTGCACGAATGAAGCCAGCCTCTCTGTCCCTTCTACCGGAAAAAGAAACGAAAACAAAATAATCAGCCGGTTCTGCTCCGACGTCAATAACAGCAGGCGCTGCCCGGCATAGGTGTCCATCATCTGGCGAAACCTCAACAGAAAATGCCCGTCGATCACCCGGTTGCTCTCCAGCACGCCGATATAGTAGCTTTCCGGCAACAGGATCGCCCCGTTCTCCGCTTCCTGACGGATGCGCGGCTCATTTTCATAATGCGAGGTCAGCAGCTTCCAGAAGAAATCTTCATGTGTCTTGTCCTGCTTCATCTTCCATCCGCGCTGCTTCAGCAGATAACGCCCGGCGATGCCGGCGGCCTTCTCCACAATGCTCTCCGCATGGCCTGAGGCCAGATTGCCCCGGTCCACAACCCAGATATAACCGAGGATTTCCTGCTGGTGTCTGATGCACATGGCAAGCCGGGGCCCCAGCCCAACCTCCATAACCGCCGGAATGCGGATTGGATGTGCGGCGTTCTCCAGCTGATGCATTACGCCCTTTTTTCGAAGGCCAATAATGACTGTATTCGGAACACGTTTGCCGATGATGGTGGAGATGCGGGCCGGGTCGCTTTCAAACTCATGGGAGCTGTAGCCGATGACATGGTGGTTGCTGTCTTCAATCGTTACCTGCGACTGAAGGGACTCGCTGAGGGTATCCGCCAGGGATTCCATGCTGTCAAAAAAACGGTCAAATATTGGCTCTGAATCTGTCATATTCCCACCCCAACCTGAAGAATAGCCGAATTTGCGCTATAGAGTGATTACATTATAGTACTCCGAGCAGCGGCTGACTATAGGATGATGAAAGAAAACCTAACATCTCCCAACAAAAACAGCCCGGTAATTTCACCGGACTGCTTAAGATTGACCTTTTGCTCTTTTTTCGGTTCTATATTAGATCAGAGTGAACTTTTGTTCTAATGCTTTCTCTACCGTGAAGTACTCTTCCCCGAGTGCTTCCGCTACAGCTTGGCAGGTGATCTTTCCATTGGCCACGTTGACACCGCTCTTCAGACCGGCATCGTCCTCAATCGCCTGGAATACCCCTTTATTGGCAATTTGCAGCGCATAAGGAACTGTAACATTGGTTAATGCAATCGTTGAGGTTTTGGCTACAGCGCCCGGCATATTCGCTACCGAATAGTGCAGTACACCATATTTCTCAAATACCGGATTATCATGTGTGGTGACCCGGTCGATGGTTTCAACGATACCGCCCTGGTCAATCGCCACGTCAACAATGACCGAGCCCGGCTTCATCGACTTAACCATTTCTTCAGTGACCAGCTTCGGAGCTTTCGCACCCGGGATCAGCACTGCACCAACCAGCAAATCCGCTTCAGCAACCGCCTTGGCAATGTTGTAAGGATTGGAGATTAGCGTATTAATCTGTGCGCCGAAGATATCGTCCAGCTGGCGGAGTCTGTCTGCGCTGAGGTCAACAATCGTCACTTCCGCGCCCAGGCCAATCGCCATTTTGGCTGCATTTGTGCCGACTACCCCACCGCCGATAATGCTGACCTTGCCTCTGCTGACGCCGGGAACACCTGAGAGCAGAATGCCTTGTCCGCCGTAGTTCTTTTGCAGAAATTGTGCCCCGAGCTGCACGGACATCCGTCCGGCCACTTCACTCATTGGCGTAAGCAGCGGCAAGGTACGCTCATGGACAACTGTCTCATAGCCGATGGCGAAGACGCCTCTTTCTTTCAATGCGGCGGCGAGGGACGGTTCCGGGGCAAGGTGCAGATAGGTGAAAAGGATGAGACCCGGGCGGAAGTAGCCATATTCGCTTTCCAGCGGTTCTTTCACCTTCATCACCATTTCGGCGTCTGCCCATACGGCAGAAGCTTCGGCGATCAGCTCCGCTCCGGCGGAAGCATAGTCTTCATTCAGAAATCCGCTGCCTGCTCCGGCTCCGGCTTCCACCAGTACTTTATGTCCTTCGGCTACCAGGCTGACTACTCCGGCAGGGGTAATGGCTACGCGGTTCTCATTGTTTTTGATCTCTTTGGGTACACCAATAATCATCGTTAATCGCTCCCGTCTTATGTGTTTCTCTTATGTAAAGAATTATAACATGTGATTTCTCGAGACAATTTGGTGAAAAATAAAAACTTTATCTGCCATGATTGTGTTTTTACACAATGAAGGTGATGGACATCCGTTGATCATTTTACCAAAGCATTGGTGTATATAGCAAACCAGTGAATCCCGCGCACAAAAAAAGACACCAGCTCAGGTGTCTTTCGTACTAAATTATTTTGTTAAGAAGATGGGTAACATGCCGGTCATAGGAAGGATTTAAGAGAAAATCATATCTAATGTTATGTTTAATAACATGATTTACTTAGATAATACAGCCAGTACCGTTTCCAGTACAACATTCACCCCTTTTTCGCAATCTTCATAGGAAGTAAGTTCTTCTTCACAGTGGCTTTTCCCGTTCACGCTGGGCACAAAAATCATTGCCGATGGCAGAAACCCGGCCACAAACTGCGCGTCATGCCCTGCTCCGCTGGCCATCTTTTTACTGCTGTAACCCAGTCTCGATGCTGCCTGCTGAGTCAAAGCACAGATCTCCGGATCGAACCACACAGTATCGCGGCCCCACAGCTTGGTCTTGGACACCGAACACTCCAGCAGCTCTTCGGGCAGGCCGCCTATGATATGCTCAACTTCACGTACAATATCCATATCCTTATGTCTAGCCTCGACGGTAAAAATCACCTTATTAGGAATCACCGTATGAATATTAGGCAGCACGTTCATTCTGCCCATCGTATAAACTAACTCCGAATCCAGCACACCCAGCTTGCTCCGCAGCTCTGCAATCAGGCCGGTGGCGGCAAACAAGGCATCCTTGCGCATATCCATCGGCGTAGTTCCGGCGTGATCCGATTCACCCGTCACTTCAATCTCATAGCAGGCCATGCCTACGACACAGTCAACCAGGCCAATGGCGAGATTTTCTCGCTCCAGCACAGGTCCCTGCTCGATATGCAGCTCCAGATATGCAGTTGCTTCCTTGATCCGGTTCGCAGCCTCTCCCGCATAGCCGCTCGCTTCCAATGCCTCTCCAAAGGTCGTCCCTTCCGGGTCCTTTTTCTTCAGCATTTCCGTCTTGCCGAACTTCCCGGACAATACGCCGGACGCCATCATCGAAGGCTCGAAGCGCGCACCCTCCTCATTGGTGAAATTCATCACCGTCACCGGCAGCCGGGGCTTGATGTCATGGTCAACCAGAGTGCGTACCACTTCCAGGCCGGCTATGACGCCAAGCACACCATCGAAGCGTCCGCCCTTCTTGACCGTGTCCAGATGTGAGCCAATCACCACAGGCGGCCCTGCTTCCGTTCCTGCAAGCGTGGCGTACATGTTGCCCATATCATCCACTTTGACCGGCATACCCAGCTCTTCACAACACGCAGCGAAGTAATTCCGCACCTTCACATCCTGCTCCGACAACGACAACCGGGTAACTCCGTTATTGTCCGTACGCCCAAAATCGGCAAAGGCCTCAATCGTATTCTTCAATCTCTCACCGTTCACGAATATTTGCTTAAGCTGCATGGGCCTATCCCTCCATTTTGAACGCATACTTATACAGATACATTGCTTTCTATATATGTTATACCATTGCGTCAGATTGTCATTTTACACACTGTAATAATTATTTTTCTGAATTGTTCACGATGTGTTACAACGCCGCTAAGGAAGTCTGTTAAAATATGAGCTGTCAGCAAGGAAGACGGGCTGGCCAACCATTGTGAAAGGGGAGTAATTTTATGAACACCATTTTGCGCAGCGGCTCAGCACAGGCTGAGATCAGCACCCTCGGAGCGGAGCTTGTCAGCTTCACCAGAAAAGACACAGGCACTGAATATATATGGAGCGGCGATGCCGCCTATTGGACAGGCCGTTCTCCAGTGTTGTTCCCGATTATCGGCGCTGTCCGTAACGGAGAGATCAAGGTTGGTGGACAAGCGTATAAGCTTGCCAATCACGGCTTTGCCAGACGCAGCGAATTTACAGTCGTTGAAGCGGACGAGTCCCGTGCGGTCTTCCTTCTCACCAGCAGCGAGCATACCCTGTCCAGCTATCCGTTTAAGTTCAACCTGTATATTACATATACGCTGAACGATAGCACTCTTAAGCTGGATTACCGGGTGGAGAACATTGACGGAGGGAACATTTGCTTCCAGCTCGGCACGCATCCTGCATTTAACTGCCCGCTGGATGAGAACGGAAGCTTCAGCGACTATGTGCTCGAGTTCTCCGAGTCCGAAAACCTCGACCGGGAGTTCCTGAATGACGGCGGACTTCGGATCAGCGGTAAATCGGAGCCTGTGCTGAGGGAAGAGCGCAGCCTTCCATTATCCCATGAAATGTTCAAGGACGGCGCGCTTATTTTCCAGAATGTAACCTCCCGGCAGATCTCGCTGAAAAGCAGACTTACCGGAAAAAGCGTTGCTGTATCCTTCGAAGGCTTCCCGGATCTCGGCATCTGGCAGCCGCTGAATGCACCTTTTGTCTGCATCGAGCCTTGGCAGGGATTCGCAGACAGCGATGTCTTCGAGGGCGAGCTTTCGGAAAAAGAAGGTATTATCACCCTGTCGCCAGGAGAACATTTCGCCAGCTCACTGACGATAGAAATTAATTAATACCTGCATGCTTCATAACAGCTTTCCGTATTTCCAGCGAGAAATAGAAGGATATTTTATAGCGTGAAGCATATAAATTTTTAAAAAAAGAAGGCCGTTAGCCCACTGATGGGCTACGGCCTTCTTCGTACTTATATGCTTTTATTGACTAAGCGTTTCTCCACCTTCAATCCGCACTGTGAACGTGTGGTTATTGGAAGCTTCCTCAATTTCAGCATAAGCCCAGTGTGTCGTTGGGACGTCGGGCCAGCTTGGTGTGGTGACACCATATAACGGTCCGCGTCCGAACAGTCGATTGACAACCTTTACAGCTTCAGCGCGTGTCAGGCTACCGGTTGGACGGTACGTACCGTCCTTATAGCCGTTAAGGATGCCGGCCTTGCTTGCGGCCTCAATTTCTCTGGCGGCCCAGTGGCTAGCCGTATCCTTGAACCCGCCGGATGTAATAGCCGCAGTATCCAGCTTCTTATATCTTGATGCAACGGCCGCTATCTCTCCGCGGCTGATAGGAGCATCCGGGAGGAACAGGCCTTTATCGTTACCCTGCATCAACCCTGCCTCCTTGACGAATTGAATCGCCCCCTTCGCCCAGTGACTATCCTTCACATCCGGGTAAGTGGAAGCAGCTGGCGCAGCGGATGCGTCATAGCCAAGGTTTCTCGCCAGAATCGCGGCCATTTCCGCACGGGTAATGGAATGGTTCGGCTTGAAGGTTCCATCTGTAAAGCCGTTGATGAAGGCTTTGTGTTGGTTCAGCTGCTGCTGTTGTTGCTGCTGCGCTGCCTCTGTTGCCGCCAAATACTGCTCCCAGCCTTCCATGTTCAGAATGGTGAAGGTACTGAATTTGTTCACCTCGAACTGTAAGCCAAGTTCGCCGGATTTGTAATCAACAACCTTCGCCTTCTTCAGTTCCTTATCGCCATCACTATGCTCGATAAAGATGACCAGATTGGACAGGAATTCTTCTCTTTCCGAGAGATTGGCTGGCAGCTGCACGTCACGCAGAGGGAGCGTTAATGTAACCGGTCTACTCTGCATATTGGTCTCGATCGTCATCGGACGGGCGACAACATCAATTTGTTTGTCAGCTGCGATTTCTCTGACAATCCGCTCGATTCTTGCCCGGTCTTCCACCTCTTTGCGCAACGTCTGGTCTTTAATCGGCACTACATGAAAATATAAATCTTCAGTGAAATTATCCAGTGATAATTGTGATATGAGAATTCTTACGTTCTCCGTGAAGATCTCCATGTTCACGTTGGAGCCGCCGAGCGTCTTAATCGCATCTTTAGGAACATTTACATTAATATCCGCAACCTGATCCTTCTCATCAGGGATCATAATCCGGGCCGTATTATCCAAGGATCCGGCAATTTTCCGGACAACCTCCTCCACCCGATCCGTGGTGAAGTTGACTACATCATGCAGGATTCCACTTGAATCCTGCGTGCGTTGGATAACCGTTTCAGCCAGCACTGAACCTTGACCCAGTTGTCCCGATTCTACCTTCACAGTTATCCGCTCTGTCGACGCTGTCGCAATTGGTGCGGCTGGTACCGCCGGTTCAGCTGTCGGCGTAGCCGGTGTCGGCGTGGCCGGTGTCGGCGTGGCCGGTGTCGGCGTAGCCGGTGTCGGCGTGGCCGGTGTCGGCGTGGCCGGTGTCGGCGTAGCCGGTGTCGGCGTAGCCGGTGTCGGCGTGGCCGGTGTTGGCGTAGCCGGTGTCGGCGTGGCCGGTGTCGGCGTGGCCGGTGTTGGCGTAGCCGGTGTCGGCGTGGCCGGTGTCGGCGTAGCCGGTGTCGGCGTGGCCGGTGTTGGCGTAGCCGGTGTCGGCGTGGCCGTCGGTTCTGCCGTTGGCGTAGCCGTCGGCTCTGCTGTTGGCGTCGCTGTCGGTTCTGCCGTTGGCGTCGCTGTCGGTTCTGCCGTTGGCGTTGCTGTTGGCGTTGGTGTAGCTACAGGCTGGGCCTTAATAACTTTAACTGTGTATATCTTTACAGTCCCATCCTCAGCAGTGACCTGAATATCAAATACGTTGTCCCCTTCAATCAGATGATCTAGAGAGGCCCCGTCTCTTCCAGTGATTTGGCTTTTCGCCTTTCCATCAGCCACTATCGGACTCAAGACGATGGAGTTCACATCATTTCCTACCTCTACCGTATAATCGGAAACGGCAGGATCAAAGGCCGGGTCCAAAGCTCCGACATCTACACCGATACTCCCCAAAGTAGCATCGGACGAACGTGATTGTCGGGTGATTTCCACCTTGTACACAGTTTCTGTCTTTCCATCCTGAGCTGTAACCTTCAGGTTTACGATGTTCAGCCCTTCCACCAGCGAAATAGGCATCGGACTATCTGCCGTAACACCATTTACGGTTATCCGTGCATCCATGTCCCCTTTGGCAGCATCCAGTTCAACCCGATCCACTTCATAGGGTACCGGCAAGAAGTACTTGAAGACTTCTGCGGAGAACTGGGGATTCAGAGCTTCTGTTCCTCTTGCAGAGCTGACGGTCAAATCAGTAAGAGAGGAATCCTTTGGCAGAACGGCACGATTCACAGTAACGGAATAGGTTTTTTTAGTGCTGGCATCACCAGCCGTAACCTCTACTGTAATTTGATTCGTGCCCTCATCCAGTGCTACGCGGTCGCCTGTTACGCCGGTAGAGGTTCCATTCTTCTTTAAGATGTAGGTTGCCAGCTCATTATTAGTCCTAATTAAAAAATCGGCGTCGCTTACATTGTTGTCCACATTGACCGAATAATCACTGATGCCTGCCTGGAAAACCGGTGTTAATTCGCCGGGGAAAATCGCCATATTCAGCAGAGTTGCATCTTTACTTGGATTTCGCACCAGATTAATGGTGTATACCTGCATGCTTCCGTCTTGAGCTGTGACCTTAACTTCAATAACATTCAAACCTGTGGTCAGAGGCACAGCGTTCAGGTCTTCGATCCAAACCCCATTCACAAATACAGAGGTGCTTGCATTTGCATCATCAACAACTGCACTTAGCTTAGCTACAGAAACTTCGTCCTCGACCGTGCCGCTATAATTGAAAGTACCCGGAATGGATGTAAGGGTAATCGCATTATCCGTTAAGTCAGTCATCGTCAACTCGAGCAAATTCGCATTCGACGAAGCTGCACGGACGATAGTTACCGTGTATTCCTTGGTAGTAACTTTATCAGCCGCTGTAACAACTACTGTAACTACATTTCCTCCTACCCCCAAAGGAATAGGCACTCCTCCTGCCGACTCCAGCCCATTGATGGTATAGGTTGCCTGTTCATCACTTGTAGTTGCTGCAACTGCCATGCTGGTAACATTGTTCGGCACATACTCATAATAGGTCGAGGTTCCGCGGTCGAAACCTCCAGATAATGTTGTGCCGGACAAAGTGATATTGGTCAAATCCGCATCGGAGGAAGCTTCACGGACAATCGTCAATACATAATTTTTTGACGTTATCCCATCCTGAGCCTTGACCAAAATATTGAATTCGTTGACACCAACCCGTAGATTTACCAGTCTTGGCTGAGCATTCGCCGCTACATTCCCACTCAGGCTGATCTCTGCGTTTGCATCCTCAGGAGTAGGAGTAATCGTAAGCTGAGAGACACTGTTAGCCACGGTCACACCATACCCGGTTTGATTTTTGTCAAAAGAAGGATCGACTCCTCCTTCTGAAAGGACCAAACTGGACAGATCGGCATTGGAAGAAGCCTTTCTGATAATATTTACAAGGGTTGTTTTTACACGGACACCGCTCTGTGAAGTAACCACGATCTCAACCGTGTTCAGACCCACATTTAAGTTCTTAGTATAAGCAGTATCATCAATATGAATATTGCCGTCCACTACGAGGCTTGCCGCAGCATCCAGAAGCTTCGGAGTAAGCTCCAGCGAGGATACCTCATTAGCAACCTCAACCGAATATCCCGTTTCGTTGTTATTAAAGACAGGCGACAACGTTCCCGAAGAGACGGTCAAACCCGAAAGATCTGCCACATCCGAAGGTGCACGCAGAATAACCAGACTGTAAGACTTCTTCGTCACTCCATCCTGTGCCGTTACCTCGATCAAGTACTTGTTATTTCCTGCTGCAAGACCCGTAATGAGAAAAGGTGTACCGCTCGGGTGATCCACGCCATTCACCTTAATGCTTGCACCGAATGCGGCTGCCGGAGTGAATTCCGCAGTCGTTACTGCGTTTGCGACTTCCATTGCGTAGTCCGCCTGATTGGTATTGAAGACTGGCGAAGGTCCGCCCGGGGAAGCGGTCAGATTAGTCAGAGAAGCATCCCCCAACAGCTTTCTCACAATCACAACCTCATAGGTTTTCTTTGTTTTTCCGTCCTCTGACGTTACTACAACGGAAATCAGATTCTTCCCGTAGGCCAAGCTGACATTCCCAGTAGCATCAACAGATTCCGTAGAACCAATAGCTCCACCGTTTAATGTCGCTGTAGAGAACAGATTCGACTTTTTCAGTTCCACTTTAACCGAACTTACATCATTTTCGACGGTAGCGGTATAGTTGGACGTATTACTGCTGTAGCTTGGGGACAGCGCAATAGCTTGCCCGCCGCTGGACAAAGCCAGTCCATTCACTGCAGCCAGATTGGCATCATTTCCTGGATAACGGATGATATCAAGCTGATATTCCTTGAAATTAGATGAGAATTTATCGGCTACCTTAATCTTTATGGGCTTATATACACCCACAATCAGGCCGCTGACAGTAAACGTAGGGTAGGAGCCTGCTACCGTCACGCCAGATCCATTGTCTGCGTACGCTGTTACATTTACATCAGCAGGATTCACCGCTCCTACATTATATCGATACTGTTGTTCGGACTGCTTCCGCTTTTGTTGGGAACATGCACTTTATTGTAGATAATCCCCCGGTTAAAAGCAGGTGCCATCACACCCACAGAGGGCGAAATGAATTTAAGATCAAATTTCCCGGCCACAACACTCAATAAAAAGCTGCTGTTACTTGAAGTAATTCCATCGTTTACTGTGACTTTGATGGTGGAGGCGCCTGTCATGTTTGCTGCCGGAGTAAGATGGATACTTCTTTCCGGGCCTTCCCCTGAAAAGGTGATATTGCCATTCGTCAAAAGGGCCGTATTCGACGAGGTCGCAGAAAGCGTCAGCATGTCGCCGTCATCCACATCAGTCAGTTTAAACGGCTTAGATACAGGAGTGTTCACCGGTGTTACCACGTTGGTGTTGAACCCTGTGTCGGACTGCCATCTGCCACTTACAATGCTGCCATTTCTTGCTCCCGTGGAGGAATCCTTGGCGACCGCTCCAGCACTTGGATTATTGAATTTGTAGTTGGCCATCAGACCCGCTTCAGCTCCGCTCAGACTGGTGCTCATCTGACTTTCAATCTCCGCCTGGGTCTTTGCCTTATTCCATATCCGGTAGTCTCTCATGCCCCCCGTATAATTGGCATCCTGGGACCATGTACTCTCACCTATAAAGTTATAAGCTCTCGGCAGATTGGAGTTCTGCGCCTTGGCTTTAGCCATGTCCGTCAGATCCATAAATCCGCTGCCTTTCAGAATTCCATTCCAGTAAATATAGGCCTTTTTCTCCACATGATTATATACGGCGGCCACATGAACCCATTGATTCAAAGGCAATCGCTCCGTTGTCCTCACCAGGTAAGCTTTAACTCTGGTACCCTTTTGCGGCAACGCTTCAAGTGCTATTCTCCCTGTATTTCCTTCAAAGGTAAAATGCAAATTAAAATTATCAGGACCATAAGAGGTATCAAAGATACGCCCCCATGATGGAGCACTGCTGGCATTCACCCACGTTTCAATCGTTAGGGAATTAGCATATATGTCCAGATCGGGAAGGGTTACGTATCCCTTACCGTCAAAATCAAGGTAATCATTGCCCCCAGACTCGGAAATATAAGGAGTATCGTTAACAGGCAGGACTTTGATCTGCGCGGTTTCCTCAAATTCCCCAAAAGCCGATTCTTTTCCTGTATAGGCCTCATTCACATTTACATAGTTAGGAGGATTTCCGCCGGATTCCGCTGGAATCAACCAGTCGCGATACTTGATGCCTACAGTTCCATTCCAATCCTTCTTCGGAACAAACCGGATCATTACACCGCTGCCTAACACAACCATGTTGCCCGGACCAGGAGCTACAATCGACAGCCATACGCCCGAGTTGTTTTTGTACTGCCATTGCCCGTTGGTGTTATCCACCTCAGTGATGCCAACTCCGCTTTGATTTAAATCTGAAATGTTTTTCCCCGCAGGTTCCAGCGTGTCCTCGAGAATGGTATCCAGCGGTATTGAAGTCTGTGCCTGAGCAACATAGGGTATACCGTAAAAATTGCTAATGATCAGAATGACAACCAAAGCCATGATCAAGTGTTTTGATCCTCTTTTTATTCCCACAAATTCAGCCCCACTTTTCTAAGATGTCCTTGCTATTCAACTATGTCTGGTCTGCCCTCCCTGGCTTAGTCTGGAAAATGCTTATAATCTAATTATCGGAATTTTAGATAGCGCTGATTATGTCGAATTTATAGAATTTATTGTTAAATTCAAAAAAATTGTTACTGCTCCATGGCGGCCAATAAGTAAACTAAAGTAGTATATACAACCTTTCTCTGCCAATAGTAAGCTTAAGTTAGCTTATAATCCCAAGATTATTATGATTAATATAGATGGGAGAATCGGATAAGGGAGTGGAGTATATGCAAGGATTGTCAGTGGCTATCTGCACGAGGAACCGGGTACAGGACCTGACACGGTGCATTCATTCTATAACTAAACAAAGCATAGGCCGGACGTATCCTATAGAGGTCATTATCATTGATGACGGAGAGATTCCCGAAGGAACCCTTAAGGGGTTCGAAGCCTTATTGGCCGGTTGCGGTTATCCCCTTTTGTACCACAGCAAAACTGAGCGGGGATTATGGCTGTCCCGAATCAAGGCGGTGGAGCTGTCTACCATGGACAAGATCCTCTTCCTTGATGACGACGTCGAAATCCCCGATCATTATCTGGCCACTTTAATCCAAACCTACCTCGACCATCCGGACTGCGCAGGTGTCGGCGGGGTCGCCATCGGGATGCGCAACAGCTTCCTCGGCACGATCCGCTGTCTGCTCTCCTTCCAGCAATCTCTATCGAGCGGCAAGCTTTCCTTAAGCGGCCAGGCCGGCTCCATGTACAATTGGCATAAGGCACGGAAGATCTTCAAGACAGAGTTCCAGCACGGCTGCAACATGTCCTTCAAGAAAGAGGCCATTCAAGACATCAAACCCGTCCCCTGGCTCCAAAGCTACAGCGTCGGTGAAGACATTCTTATGTCCCGTATCGCGCAAGGTTCCGGCCCCCTTTATATCAATCCCGAACTTAAACTTCTGCATCATGAGTCCCCGGCCTCCAGAGACAATCTTGAGAATGTAGCTTATATGAGAGTGCTGAACCATGTGCATTTGCTCAAGGATAAACGTTCGGGACCTGTCGGTTATCTCGCCCTGGTCTGGACGACGCTCTATCTGATTTTGCGGGAACAGCCCAAGAAGAATACAGCTGCCATCAGCGGCTACAAAAAAGGGCTGAGAGAAATATTCTCCAGGCAAACCGCCGGTTAATCCATCAAACCTCAGGAAGGGAGTGGTCGCATGAGTGTGAGTATTGTAGTGCCCATGTACAATTTAGAACGTTATTTAACACCTCTGCTGCTCTCACTCCTGGAACAAAGCGGGAAGAGGTTCGAGCTGATTATGGTCGATGACGGCTCAACAGACCGGACGTATGAGGTGGCCGCTGACTTCCTGGAGCAGCATCCTGATCTACGTTCGAAGCTGATCCGCACTCCTAATTCTGGAGTGAGCGCTGCAAGAAACACCGGTTTGGCTTCAGCTACAGGAGATTATGTGCTGTTCCTGGACGGAGACGATTATGCCGACGTCAACCTCACGCTGAGTATCGAGGGCGCCACACGGACCACGGGTCCGGATGTGGTCTGCTGGGGCTACAACCTCGTCCGGGAGGATCAGTCGACAATTGTAAGCTTCACTTCCGGTCAGTCCGACACTACGGGAAGCGAGGCGCTGCAGAATATTTTTGTACACAAAAGCCTGAGAATCTGGACCGGAAGCATTGCCTTCAAGCGGAGCTTTCTCCTGGAGAACGACATCCGTTACACAGAGCGCTGTGTGAACGGAGAGGATCAGGAATTTATCTATAAAGCCTTATCCAGAGCGTCCCGGGTGATCTCGATCCCCGACGTATTATCCTATTATGTGCAAAGGACGTCATCCATTACAGGCACATATAATGTGAACAAATTCGATGTTGTCGATGCCTTCAAGCGGGTGGATGAATACTTCAAAGCCCATCCCTTCAGCGAGGCCAGCACCATCTCAGAGCTCCTCTTGACCCGGGAGATGACGGAGAACTACTTTTACAATCTCAAGACCTGCCTGAACGGCACTTCGGGAATCCGCATGCGTGACCTGCTTCATGACATTGAGAAGACCTACCCTCATTTGAACGACGAGATGCTGCTCATTATGAAACGCTACAGCGGGGATGACAGACAGCTCGCTTTTAGAATCAAAGCCTTCTTAATTTCCCCGGCTTTATATGCGCGGTTGATCCACATGGACAGAAGCTGGCTCCAGTTCAAACATAAGCTCAAAACCATGATCACCAGAAAGGAAATTAAGATATGAAGAAGATGATGGTAAGCGCATATACAGAATTCAATTTGGGCGATGATTTGTTTATCAAGGTACTCTGCGAACGGTATCCGGATACCCGTTTTATGATCATTGCTCCCCGTTTATATAAACTGGTATTCAAGGACATCAAGAACCTCAAGGTCTATGCTTCGAACTCCATCCTGTTCCGGGGAATTAATTATGTCTTCCGAAAATTAAAGCTGCATAACAACTTTCTGCAGAGATTTCTGGGTGATCAGTCAGATGGAACCGTGCATATCGGCGGGTCTATTTTTATGCAGGGAGAACACTGGGCGGAATATGTGGCGAACGCGGAAGCCATGCGCAACAAGAGCAAGCCGTATTATTTGATGGGCGCCAATTTCGGTCCCTTTACGGATGATGAGTATTACCAGGTGCACCGGCGGATATTCCCGGAATATACCGACGTCTCTTTCAGAGAGCAATACTCCTATGATTTATTTAAGGATTTGGGCAATGTCCGAATGGCTCCGGATATTATCTTCCAGCTGAAATATAAGGCAAACGAAACCTCATCCGGACAAAAACCTCCAGCGGGCCAAACGATTGCGATTTCGGTGATTAAGCCGTCGTCCAAGAACTTAAGCGGTTTTGACAACCTCTATTATGAAAAAATGAAAGATGTTGCAGTCTATTTCATCAAGCAGGGTTATGCCGTGCATTTCATGTCATTTTGCCAGCATGAAGGCGACCAGGAAGCCATTGGGCAAATTCTCGGTCTGATTCCGGCAGAATTTCAGGAGCAGACCCATGTTCACCTCTATAAAACAAACATAGATGACATCCTCGCCGCACTGGCAGGTGCCAGCTGTATTGTCGCTTCCAGGTTCCATGCGATGATTCTCGGCTGGGTGTTTGACAAGCCTGTCTTCCCGGTGGCCTACAGCAGCAAGATGGTCAATGTCATGCAGGATGCCTATTTTACCGGAAAATACACCGATTTCGCCCATTTGTCCGAGCTTACACCGGAAGAGGTGTATGACAGTATGGCCACTAACCGGCTTGACGTGACGTTACAGGCAAATCAGGCAGAAAAGCATTTTGAACAATTGGACGCTTATCTGTCACCGGCACCGTTTATGGAAGGGAGAAGAAGCTATGAAAGCTAAACGGAGCCTGCTGAACCTCGGCTTTGGCCTTACCAGCCAGGTGATCACAATTATTCTCGGCTTCTTCATTCCAAGACTGATTATGGTCAACTACGGCTCCGAAGCCAATGGTCTCATTGCATCCATCGTGCAGATCATCAGTTACTTCGCCCTGCTTGAAGCCGGGGTCGGTGCAGCTTCGCTGCAGGCTCTGTATAAGCCGATAGCCAGCAATGACCGGGGTCATATCAATTCGATTCTCGCGGCAACCTCACGCTATTATAAAAAAACGGGAATGTACTATTTTATCTCCGTCGTATTGCTTGCAGTCATTTATCCGCTGGTCATCCACTCGGAGATCAACAAAGTGAGCATCATGGCGATTATTTTATTCTCGGGTCTGGGCGGGGCCATCAACTATTACTTCCAGGGCAAATTCAGAATTCTGCTGATCGCCGAGGGCAAAAGCTATGTGGAGACGTCCATCGTCACCATCGCAAATATTCTGAACAATGTCGTTCGGATCATCCTGCTGCTGCAGGGTGTGAACATCATTGCCGTGCAGGCTTCCTTCTTCGTGCTCACCCTGCTGCAGATCGTCGCTTTCTATTTCTATTCGAAGAAATATTATAAGTGGATCGACCTCAGCCACAAGCCGGATTTTGCAGCCATTGGCCAGAAAAACTCGGTTATGGTGCATGAGATTTCCTATCTCATCTTCCGCAATACCGACGTGTTGATTCTGACTATATTTACGAACCTGAAGATCGTCAGCATCTATGTGATGTACAACATGATCTTCACCATTGTTGACAACATCGTTCAGACCGTCAACGGAAGTATAAAGGCCGCCTTGGGGCAGAGCTACCATGAGGGCAAAGAGGCTTTCGTGAAGTTCTATGATGCTTACGAGGTCTATTTCATGGGCCTCATCTTTGCCATTCTGACCGTCGTCTATATCATCATCCTTCCGTTCATGAAACTGTACACGGCCGGCGTCAACGATGTGAACTATATTAATACCTGGCTGCCGGTTCTATTCGTGGTGATTAAATTGTTGACCAATGCCCGCACCACCTCCAACAATATCATCACGATTGCCGGACATTTCAGAAACACCCAGTTTCGCTCTATTATGGAGTCGGCGATCAATCTGGGGGCTTCGATCATTTTCGTCATCTTCTTCGGAATTTATGGCGTGCTGATGGGCACCATCGCCGCGCTGCTGTACCGTTCCATTGATATTGTTGTCTATGCCAGCCGGGTATTGCTGGAGCGCAGTCCATGGATCACTTTCCGCAGATGGCTGACCAACGTTGCGGTCTTCGCTGCCATCGTTTTTGTCACCACCAAGCTCGACCTCAGCATCACCTCATACACCGGTGTGATTCTCTGGGCCGTGCTGCTCGGCATCATCACTCTGCCCATCTATTTCCTGGTCGGATCGCTGATGGAACGCGAGGTATTCCTCTATACCTGGGGTTATCTCAAAGGCTTCCGTACGAAGCTCAAGCTGAAGCGCAAGGTTACGGCCGGGCAGGCTTAATTAAGCGGCGCAGCGCGTATGAGATGTGTGGACGGGCGGGATGCGGGCGCGCGGATGCGGATGCGCGGATGCGGACACGCAGGATGCGGGCGCGCGGGATGCGGGCGCGCGGATACGGACACGCGGGATGCGGGTGCGCGGATGCGGATGCGCGGATGCGGATGCGCAGGATGCGGGCGCGCGGGATGCGGGTGCGCGGGATGCGGGTGCGCGGGATGCGAGTGCGCAGGATGCGGGATGCGAGTGCGCAGGATGCGGATGCGCGGATGCGGACACGCGGGATGCGGGAGTTGCGTAAGATGAGGGGGCTGACTTACTAAATGCCTAAGCCTTAGCTGCATTTCGTACAACTAAAACTTGGTATTTTGGGGCCGATACTGAAATAATTGTATTCTGTACACTTAAATAGAGTCAAACTAAGTAAAATGAACCCAATTGCCATTTATAACTGTATACAATGCACTTATTACTCAAAAATCGCTGTTTAGGCTCCATATAGTTGCACTAAATACACTTATACAACTTGCCGCGCTGCAGAGTCATTTCTCAGTTCGATTCTTGTAACAAAACCAAGGGTATGCTTCCACAGCGACTTTGCACGAAGTACATCAATGAAGCAGATGCTCACAAAACCAAGCGTATGCTTCCGCAGCGAGTTTTGCACGAAGTACATCAAGGAAGCAGGAGCTAACAAAACTTTGAGGAGGGCTGAATATGGATCACAGCGAGGAATTGCAACAGGCCGGCTACCGATTACTCCATCAGCTCCATGACGATATTCAGCATTTCTCCGCCGAAGAGCTATCACGCGAAGCCATTGTACGCCGGGGTCGGGAGATTAGCAGCAAGGAAAGCGCACCTGCGATCCAGGAACATCTGGCAACCTTGACTGAAGTGATCGAGGCTTATTTGGCGGGGAGAGCGTCTGAGGATGCGCTGGAGTACTATTTATTGCGCCAATTTCATATTGAATTGAATACGATTGAGGGACTGCTTACGCAGCTTGCCAGACTCAGCAGCGGAGCCGGGGAAACAGAGAGCCTGCTGCCTGAATCCGCCGATCCTGCTGCTTATCCGAAGGTCAGCGTTATTATCACTACTTATAATAGAAAAGACTTCCTGCATCAGGCGATTCAGAGTATTCTCCGGCAGGATTATCCCAATAAAGAAATTACCGTCATTGACGACTGTTCCAGTGATGGCACGGGCGAGATGATGCACACGAATTTTGGCGGTGACCCGCGTGTCATCTTCATGCAGAATGAAACTAACAGCGGGCCGGGGAATAACCGGCGTAAGGCTTTTGCCGCTCATGGAGACGGTGAATATATTCTGTTCCTCGATGATGACGACTATCTGATTGATTCCAGTTATTTAAGCAGAGCTGTGAATTTTCACCTGGCGCATCCTGAGGTATCATTTGTGGCCGCAAACGTATTTCTGGAATACTCCAAAAGCCGGAAGCTCACGATCTCCAGCCTGCAGCTGGCCAGCATTACCGGCAAGAAGGATTATTTCATGAATTTCGAGCAGAAGGGTTATCCCAAGCCTGCCTCTACACTAACCACAGTCTTCAAACGCGAAGCGCTGATGAGCATGGACATCCTGAACATGAACATGGTCAACGATGCCTCGATTTACCTGCGTGCCCTGCTGATCGGCGATGCCGGGTTCATCGATGGTTTGGCCGGGGTGTACCGGATTCATGGCAATAACATCACCTTTCATCTCAGCCAGTCGTTCCTGATTGAGAACCTGGAGGAGAAGCGGCTTATCCGCAATATGGCGATTGAACGCTACGGCTACAATAAGCAGGAAATGAACGAGTGGTTCAACCACAATGTGTATGACACGATCTCTTATTACCTGATGAATTCGGCCAAAAGTCATACCGACTTCAAGTTCATGTACAGCTGGGCCAGCAGCCATTCCCCCAAGGCTTACAGCCAGCTGAAACGCCAGTTCCGCACCAAACTGATGAAAAAACAGCTGCTGCGGGTATCCTTCGTTCGCTCGCTGCTCAACCGTTAACTTCGAATGCGCCCATACCAATGTAGTAACCAGGCACCTTGCGGGGTGTCTTTTTTTCGTGTAACCAATACCCTTTATAGAATGTCAAAAGCAAACTATTGCAGGACAAAAAAACAGCACCCTCCTTCATCGGGAGGATGCCATTTGAAGCTTGTTACGCTTGCTTTATCAGCTGATTCAGCAGCTTAACCGCTGCGCCAAGCTCTGCTTTGGGGATACTGCCATAGCGGTCACCGATATGCATCTCAAAAAAGCAGGAGGCTTCCCCTGTTTCCCTCAGCGATGCAGTCAGCCCCACTCCGGTTTGCTCGTACACTGTAACCAGTATCGGCTCAAGCTGCTCCTTGGCTATGGCAAAATGGACATGGAACATGTTCGAGACCGGCTGCTGCGGAAGCGTGGACATCTTATGGCAGCCGCCCAACAAAGCGGCAAACTCCTTGGCCTCCTCATAGTATTGTCCCATCTTACCGGCTCTCTGCCGGTAATAATAGCGGGCCGGGACAATGTACGGGTAAAGGCTGACCAAATCGCCGCCATGCCGCCGTTTCCAAATCTTCGATTCCTCTGTAAACTCCCTGCTACCCGCGAGAATGGCACCTGCGATACCGCCAATCCCTTTATAGAAGGAGATATATACGCTGTCAAACAGACTGCATACCTCAGCCGCCGTCTTCCCGTAATACGGCAGCACCTCAAACAATCTCGCGCCATCAAGATGCAGAATAATGCCCTGCCCGCGGCAATAGGCGGAGATGGCTTCAAGCTCTGCATACTCGGGCAGCTGACCGCCGATTTCGCGCTGCGGCAGCTCCAGCAGCAGACAAGCAATGTCCCTTCCGATGTTCTTCACATCATCCAGTGTAATTAAGCTGTCCTTATCCGCAAGAAGCAGCGGCTCGATATGATGCAGCTCTTTAAGCCCGTCCTGCTCATGAATTTCCAGATGGCATAAAGGATGATACGCTACCGTCTTCATCCCTTTGCGGCCACACCAGATTCTTAGAGCAATTTGCTGGGCCATGGTCCCGCTGGGGAAAAAGACCGCCGTCTCCTTCCCGAGAACATCCGCCATTTCGGCCTGGAAATCCTCAATCAGCCTGCCTCCTCCGTAAATATCGCTGTCCGTATGTCCATCCACGCCGGCAAAGGCCTCTTTCAATACTTCAATGTCGCGTTTCCCGTGTCCGGCCAACTTCATAGCCGTGGCGTTAAAGGCTTCAAGCAGTGATTTCGTCTCACTCATCCCGGTAAATTCCCCCTTCATTTATGCCAGCATCTGCATCAAATATCTTAAATTATATCATTTCAGGCCAAAACTCCTGATTTTTTTGAATGTTCACGTTTTATTCCCGGTACCGAGGTGAAATAAATTGACCGCTGTGCTACAATATTGAAATTGCAAAGGCAATCGCTTAGGGAGGTTTATTAAAACACCATGCTTATTATTGGTATCGCCGGCGGGACCGGTTCCGGCAAAACGACAGTAGCTCGCTCCGTCATTGACCGTCTGGGAACAGACAAAGTGACGTTCATATCTCAGGATAACTACTATAAAGACCATTCTTACCTCAGCATGGCTGAGCGCGGAGCAATCAATTACGATCATCCGCTGGCCTTCGATACGGAATTGCTGATTGAGCACCTGGATTGTCTGAAAGCCGGACAAGCTGCGTACGCTCCAGTGTATGACTTCACAGTTCACGCCCGCTCCACTGACAAGACGGTTGAGCTTGCGCCCAACAACATTGTCATTCTCGAAGGGCTGCATGTGCTTTCCGATGAGAAGCTGCGGGAACAGCTGAACATCAAGGTATTTGTAGATACAGATCCGGATGTGCGTATTCTCCGCCGGGTGCTGCGGGATATTGAAGAACGCGGCCGGACCATCCGCTCCATTCACACGCAATATCTGACGACGGTAAAGCCAATGCATGAGGCGTTTATTGAGCCTTCCAAGAAATACGCCGACCTCATCATCCCTGAAGGCGGACAGAATCAGGTTGGCATCGAGTTGTTGTCCGTATTGACCGGGAAGTATCTTTCGGGCGATGAGCAGTGGAACGGGAACACGCGGTAAACAAGTGGAAACGGACCGTCCTCAACAGGACGGTATCCGTTTCGGCGAGAAATAGAATTTTGAAATGATACGTAACAGGTACCGTTCTTTTTATAAGGATGGTACCTGTTTTTTTGAAGTAATATCGGCAATCCATGGAATAAAAGCTCCACTTTAGCAGTGGATTCTAGTCAAGAAAACAAATCGGCATCAAACAAACCCCGCCCAACTCACACTATGGAGTTATATTACCTTACATCTGTATGAAATCTCCATGTTTTTTCAGCAACAAAGTATAAAAAAACTTACCGAATGTTATTTTATTTGACTGGTAGCGCTTTATTCAATAAAATAAGGGTTGATTATTTCCGGTTCATCCACTATGATAATGTCATCAGGTGGATTTAAAAGTTAAAGCGATTAAACTTTATAAATAATAAATACAGTAATATTGCCTTTTTACGACATTTATTTACGACAAAAGTTAAAGCGCTTATACTTTTAAGATCGAAAGGTTGGTGTGTCTGTGATTAAGAGTGAGAGCAGGCGTCGGACGTTCTACATGTATTTGTTTATTTCGCCCTGGCTTATCGGTTTCCTGGTCTTCGCGCTGTACCCCATCATGTCATCGCTCTACTACAGCTTCACCGATTACGACATTATTCACCCTCCCAGGTTTATCGGCCTGGCCAACTACACTGAAATGTTTCACAATGATCTGTTCTGGAAGTCGGTAACGGTCACGCTTAGATACACCTTTATCAGTGTTCCGGTACAGATGCTGCTGGCTCTCGGCTTTGCGCTGCTGCTGCACCAGACGATTCCCCTGCGTGGCTTCTTCCGGACAGCAATGTATTTTCCCAGTATGGTGTCAGGCGTCGCGATGTCTCTACTCTGGTACTGGATCTTCAATCCACAGATCGGCCTCTTCAACTACATGCTCTCCTGGTTTGGCATTCACGGCCCGGCCTGGCTGATGAGTCCGGACACCGCACTATATGCCCTGATCATCATGTCCTTCTGGACAGCCGGGTCCGGTATGATTCTCTTCCTTGCAGGGCTGCAGGGCGTGCCGTCCAGCCTAATTGAAGCCGCCAGACTGGACGGTGCGGGCCGCTTTAGAATTTTCAAGAACATTACGCTGCCGATGATCTCTCCCGTGCTGCTCTTCCAGCTGATTATGGGCCTGATCGACTCCTTCCAGGTCTTTACCCAAGCGTTCGTCATGACACAGGGCGGTCCCAATTATTCCACCTGGTTCTATGTTTACAATCTGTACAACACCGCCTTTAAGGAATACCGGGCAGGGTACTCGTCAGCTCTGGCTTGGGTGCTGCTGATCGTCGTTCTGGTGTTCACGGCCATCATTATGAAGCTGTCCAACCGTTATGTTCATTACGAAGGAGGGGAACGCCGATGAGTACCGTCAAGGCCACCAGCCCCCGGGTGCCAACTTCCCATTCCCGGCGGAAAGCGGATCCCGTAAAGATCGCCAGCTTCATTACCTTGCTGATTACCACCTTCCTTATGCTGCTTCCGCTCTTCTTCATGGTCTCGACCTCCCTGAAATCGAAGCGGGAAATGCTGAAATTTCCGCCGACCTTTCTCCCGGAGAGCTGGGCCTGGAGCAATTACACGGAGATTTTTGATACGCTGCAGTTCGGCACACTGTATAAGAACAGCCTGATCATCGCCGGACTCACCGTCATTGGCACCCTGCTCTCCTCGGCACTGGTGGCCTACGGCTTCGCCAGATACAGAGGGCGGGGCAACCAGCTCTGGTTCGCCCTGCTGCTGAGCACGATGATGCTGCCTTATCCGGCGATCATGATCCCGCAGTTCGTGCTCTTCTCCAAAATGAACTGGATCGACACCTTCCTGCCGCTGGTCGTGCCTGCATTCTTCGGTTCCGCCTACAACATCTTCCTCTTGCGGCAATTCTTCTCCACGCTGCCCGAGGAGCTGTTCGACGCCGGACGGATCGACGGCTGCGGCGAACTGAAGATGTGGCGTACCATTGCGCTGCCGCTGTCCGCACCGGCACTGGCGACCGTCGCCATCTTTGCTTTTATATACAGCTGGAACGATCTGCTCACACCGGTGCTCTACTTAAGCTCCTCGGACAAATTCACACTGCCGGTCGGCATGGCCTCGCTCACCTCGTCGCGGTTCCGCATCCCGCCTTGGCATCTGCTGATGGTCGCCTCCGTGCTGGCTATGGTTCCAATCGTCACCCTGTTTGCGGTGGCCCAGAAGCAGTTCGTGGAAGGCATAGTACTGACAGGTATCAAGTAATCTCCGCTGTACTCTTGGCGGCCAAATATACTTGAAATGATGGAGGGATTCGCTCATGAAAAGGAACAGTACAAGGAAGTCATTCGCACTGCTGCTTGCAGCGTCCATGGCCTTGATGGTGATGCTGTCTGGCTGCGGAGGAGGCAAGTCGGCAGGCAATGTGGCCCCGGGAAACAAGAACACCGGAGACTCCGGCGGTTCAGAGAAACAAGTGACCATTACCCATTACACGATTGATTCAGAAGACCGCACCTTTATCGAGAAGCTGATTCCCGATTTCGAGAAGGAGCACCCGAACATCAAGGTCAAGGTGGAAAAGGCGCCCTATGAGCAGTTTGACAGCAAGCTCCAGACGCTGATTGCCGGAGGCAAATCTCCCGATGTCACCAGCCACTACGGCTACGGCGGGTTCGCGGAATATTACAACAAAGACATGCTGCTTGATCTGACTGACCTGATGGCGGAGGAAGGCTTCAAAGCCGGAGATTACCACATACCGGATAACCTGATGAAGATCTACACCGTAAACAACCGTACCTACGGCATCCCGGTCAATATGTATGTTACCCTGATGCTCTATAACAAAGATATGTTCGATGCTGCGAAGCTGTCCTATCCGCCAAGCGACTATGAAGATAAGAGCTGGACGTTTGAAAAGATGGTCGAGGAAGCAAAAAAAATGACGCTCGTCTCCGACGATATCGCTAAAACACAATACGGTGTCGACTTTACCTGGGCCGAGCGGGATATGCGCCCGCTTTATTTTGGGGCGGAGCCTTACTCCGAGGACACCTGGACCAACGGCGGCGTTCCTTCCGAAACTCATTTCGATTCTCCGGAGGTTATTGCCGCGTACCAAAAGCTGTTCGATCTGATTTTCAAGGATAAAGTCTCGCCGAGTTCCGAGTGGAGCAAAAGCGTAGCCGGCCAGAACGGCGATCCCTTCGTCGCAGGCAAAATCGGCATGTCGATCGGCGGTTCGTGGAACCTCGCGGGAGCCAATGATTTCCCGTTCAACATCGGCGTAGCCGCAGTGCCATGGGGCGGCAATGATAAGGTGCGCAGCACACTGTTCGTTGACCCGCTGATGATTCTGAAGGACTCCAAACATCCGAAGGAGGCTTTTGAATGGATTAAATTCCTCCTGACGACTGAAGTTCAGGAGAAATCGATTGAGCTGAGCGGCGGCAACCCGCCTGTGAATACCGAAGCTGCAGAAGCCTACTACAAGCATTTTGACGGCATTGATCCCGCGGATGTGAAGAAGGTATACGAAGGCGCTGTTAAATATGGCTATGAATCCTACAACCATCTCATCACTAAATATTCGCAGATCAATGATATGTTCATCAATGAGCTGCAGCCTGTCGAGACCGGACACAAAACTCTTGAAGAAGTGATGCCGGTCATCCAGAAGAAAGTTACCGAAATTATTAAGAGATAAGACGTTTAGCGGAGATTCGATAAGCCTTGTATACTGGAGATAGAATATAGCTTCGGAAAATCCGCCGCAAGGAGCGCTAGCGATGAAAGTAAGTATTTTTGATGTAGCCAAAAAATCGGGACTGTCCGTTGTCACCGTCTCCCGGGTGCTGAATGGCGCCGGGACGGTGCGGGAGAATAACCGCCAGAAGGTGCTGGATGCAATCAAGGAGCTGGATTACCGGCCCAATGCGGCTGCGCGCAGCCTTGCCAGCGGCAAGACCGGGATTATCGGCCTTATCGTAACTACACTGCAGGATTCCTTCTTTGATGCCGTGGTCAAGGAGCTGAATGACGTGCTTGCCCTGCACGGCTACTACCTGGCCATCTCCATCTCGACAGGCATCGACTTCAATGAGAACCACTATCTGATTCAGGAGGACCGGGTAGATGGCCTGATTCTGCTCTCCCCGATGCAAGAAGACAATTATATTGTGGAATTGAAACGGCGCGGAATCCCCTATGTGCTGATTGATAATCAGCAGGAGGGGAATGACGCCTATTCCATCACCATTGATAACTTCAAGGGCGGCTATGCGGCGGGCAGCCATCTGCTTGAGCTTGGCCATACCTCCATCGCCCACCTCTGCGGCAATGAGATGTTCCGCAGCACACGGGAGCGGCGCGGCGGCTTCCTGCAGGCCCTGCAGGAGAAAGGGCTGGAGCCGTTTGAGATTGTCCATGGCGATTTCGACATCGGCATGGGCTATGACACCGGCAAACGCTGGCTGCAGGCGGGCAAGCTGCCCACGGCTGTATTTGCCGGGGATGACAATATCGCGTTGGGATTGATCAACGCGCTGATGGAGGCCGGCATCTCTGTGCCGGAAGAGGTAGCCATCGTCGGATATGACGACCACTATATCGCCTCACAGCTGCGCCCGCATCTGACAACTTTGCGCCAGCCGGCGGATAAGATCGGGCTTGCCGCCGCCGATATGCTGCTCAGACGCATCAACGGAAATATGAAACGCGGTGCTAACATCCGGATTGATCCGGAGCTGATTGTACGTGACTCCACCTCTTCCAGGTAGAACCGCACCTGCAATCATTCCACCTGCAGGCTTTCGAAGCCAGTTTTGTATGAAGAGATTCAGAGAAGTGATGCTCACAAAACTTTAGGAGTGACGACCATTGACTTACTATTTGGGGATCGATGGGGGAGGAAGCAAAACCTATGCCCTGCTCTGCGATGAGCACGGCAATGTGCTCGGCAAGGGCAGGAGCGGCAACGGCAATCACCAGATTAGCGCTGCGGAAGCCGCTGCGAGCATTCGCGAAGCCTCCTTCGCCGCACTGGCGGAAGCCAGGCTGCAGCTTGGCGATATCAAGCACGCTTATCTAGGGCTTGCCGGCGCCGACCGGAAGACGGATTATGATATCCTCCACCCGATGATACGCGGGATCGGATTTACAAATTATACACTCAGCGGCGACCCGATGATTGGACTAAGGGCAGGTACGGGCCGGCCTTACGGGGTCGCTCTGATCTGCGGTACAGGCACCAACGCCGCCGGACGCAATCCGCAGGGCCAGCATTATCAATGCGGCGGCTTCGATTACATGTACGGCGACTTCGGCGGCGGCGGCTCGCTGAATATCGAAGTGTTCCGCACTGTTATCCGCGCCTGGGACGGCCGGGAATCCCCCACCCTTCTGACTGCGCCGCTGCTGAAGCTGCTCGGCTATGAGCGGGTGGATGATATGTACAATGACTTTCTTGATTACGGCAAGCATGTGCCACTTGACGCTGCCCGCCTGCTGTTCCCGGCAGCCGCCGAGGGAGATACT
This sequence comes from Paenibacillus sp. FSL L8-0340, assembly GCF_038593145.1. NCBI lineage: Bacteria > Bacillati > Bacillota > Bacilli > Caryophanales > Paenibacillaceae > Paenibacillus > Paenibacillus sp. FSL L8-0340. The sequence continues at coordinate 253,960 of NZ_CP151967.1, read as the reverse complement.
GCCGCGCTAGCGATTCTGCAGCACCAAGGCATGGAGCTGGGCAAAGCTGCCGCAGCAGTCATTCACAAGCTGGGCATGGAGAATGACGCCTTCGACGTAGTGCTTGTCGGAAGCTTGCTCACCCGGGGCGACCGCGGCTGGATCCGTGGACCCATCAGCCAGGCCGTACAAGAAGCGGCTCCGCTTGCTGCAGTAGTCACCTTATCCACCGAGCCTGTGGTCGGTGCTGTCTGGTCAGCCCTGGAAAGTGACGGCCTCACCATTACCAGCGATATTTATGAGAAGATGCGTGTGTTTCAGGATTTCGAACTTATCCCTATCACAACAAGACAGGAGTGATTTATCTTGACAGCTAAGCAAGGACTGAAAATCGCCGTTATCGGCGGAGGCTCTTCGTATACACCGGAACTGGTAGAAGGATTCATTCTGCATTATAAGGAGCTCCCGGTCCGCGAGCTCTGGCTCGTGGATATTGAACAAGGACAACGCAAGCTGAACATTGTCGGCAGTCTGGCTAAACGCATGGTCGAAAAGTCCGGCCTGCCGATTGAAGTCCACCTCACCACCGACCGCCGCAAAGCCATAGAAGGCGCGGACTTCGTCAGCACACAAATCCGCGTCGGCATGCTGGATGCCCGGGGACGCGACGAATCCATACCGCTGAAATACGGCGTTATCGGCCAGGAAACGACCGGCCCCGGCGGAATGCTCAAAGCGCTGCGCACGATCCCCGTCATCCTGGACATCTGCCGGGATATCGAAGAGCTAGCGCCTGACGCGTGGCTGCTGAATTTCACTAACCCGGCAGGAATGGTGACCGAAGCCGTACTGAGATATTCGAACGTGAAGAGCATCGGCCTCTGCAATGCCCCCATCGGGCTGATCAAGGAGGTATCGGCCAAATATAACGTCGCACCTGACCGGATCTATGCCGAATTTGTCGGCCTAAATCATCTGCACTGGATCACCCGCATTGATGTCGAAGGCGAAGACAAGCTGGATGACATGCTGGCCGACACCGCCGGCTACAGTGCAAAGAATGTGCCCGCACGGGAGTGGAATCCCGAGTTCCTGCAATCACTGCGCGCCGTGCCCTCATATTATCTGAAATATTTCTATATGACCGATGCGATGCTTGAAGAGCAGCAGAAATCGTTCAAGGAAGGCGGAAATCGCGCCGAAGTGGTAAAGCGTGTGGAAGAAGAGCTGTTTGAGATCTACAGCAATCTGGAGCTGAAGGAGAAGCCGAAGCAGCTGGAGCAGCGCGGCGGATCCTTTTATTCCGAGGCGGCGGTCAACCTGATGCGTTCGCTGTACAACGGCACCAATGACATCCAGACTCTTAATGTCGCCAACCGTGGTATCCTTGACTTTCTTCCAGAGGATGCCAGTATCGAGGTCAACTGTGTCGTGACCAAGACCGGACCGCTGCCGCTGCCGCTGACCAGAATTCCGCAGATGGCCAAAGGGCTCATCCATGCCGTCAAAACCTACGAGCAGCTTGCGATTGATGCCGCCGTAAGCGGTGACCGCAGCCTGGCTATTCAAGCGATGGCTCACCATCCGCTGGTCCCTTCGGTCGAAGTAGCTATCGCTATGCTCGATGAAATGCTGGAAGCGAATAAGGAGTATCTGCCGAACTTCTTCCCATCCGCAGCAGTTCCCGCTCCGGCGCAATAAGCAACTCCTCCCCTAACCCAGAAGAGACTGCTCCACCCGCGTATGATGCAGCGGGTGAGGCAGTCTCTTCATTTTATTGCTGATCATCACCCGGCAGAAGATTTCCGACATCGCCGGGCAGTGCGGATTCAACAGCTTCTCCCAGTTCAACCGCGTATTCAATAAGCTTAGCGGCATGTCTCCATCTGCCTTCCGTAAGCATCAGGCCTCGTCCAGTCCAAGCTCCACCCTGTTGTCCTACTAAGATGAGTGAAGCTCATTTTAGCCGCTGAACCCAATGAAAAAAAGCTCCCGAGCTGTCCGTAGGGACAATTCAGAAGCTTTCATTCTTGGTATGCGGTCAAGAGGACTCGAACCTCCACGATATTGCTACCACTGGCACCTGAAGCCAGCGCGTCTGCCAATTCCGCCATGACCGCAAAGTAATGTTAATTGCAGTGCAGGAATTAATATATCATGAATTTAACAGAAGGGCAAGTTAATTTTTATTTAGCATTTAAATTTTCCAATGAAAGGCCTAACGTTTAAGACTAATATCATAGGTATACCGCTTTCATAGCTATATATTATTACTAACGATTTCCCATTTGGTCACAGATCAATAACGAGGTGATTCTGTATGAGCAGGCCTTATGTAACGGCAACAAGCACCAACAAACTTCATTTATTCTTCGCGGAACTGGATAGCAGAATGAAGGATTTTGAATCTCTGGACGGCGTCCTGGGCATCACCTTGAACGGCGGATTATCCCGCGGGTATGCCGACGAGTTATCGGAGATCGATTTGGTTTTCTACTTGGAGTCCTCCCCGTATGAGCTGTGGAACAGTGGGCAATCCCCTATCCCCCTAGGTATTACCAGGATCGGCAGCTATCTGTATGACATCAAGATCTCAGATCTGGAAGAAGAGCAGCAGCGGTCTTGGGAGAGTGTGGCGCTGTGGGATTTATCCTATGCAAAAATCCTGTACGATCCCACGGGGCAAATCGCCGAAATGATGTCAGAAAAGCTGGCGCATACACCAGAGCCGCTGCATGCCGAAGGGTTGTTATTCAATTGCTGGTGGTATTTTCGGCTGGCCGGGGATATCTGGATTCACAGAGGTGATCCCGTGCAGGGCCACTCCATGCTCAATATGGCAGCGATCCGCTTGCTGGAGGCCTTATATATTGCCAACCGTGAATATGTGCCGCATGAGAAATGGCTGGTCCACATGAGCAGAACGCTGCCATGGACTCCGGCCTGCTGGGAAACAAGACTCAAGGAGATGATGAGCACCGGGGACCTCTCCAAGGAGAGCCTGATTGTAAGACAAGCCATAATCGAGCACCTTTGGCGGGAAGTCGATTCTTATATCATCAGTAAGGAATGTCCGGGCTACAACTTGAATGTAATGCACAAAAGCTTCTATGATCTGCTGAAATTTCTGCTGCCTAAAGACAGTCTCCCCATCAAGGAATGGACGGATCGCATGGGTTTATCCATGTTGTCGCGAGAACCTTTTGTCCGCTTTACCTCCGTTACGAAAGACCAAATCATTGTAGATAAGCACAAACTTCTATCCATTCAACCGGAGGAGCTAGACTCGTGGTTTGCGGCCTTAGTAGAACAAATTAAGGAGGATTCTTGAGTGAGTAGCCAGCGATTATGTGATAAAGAAGTTGTTCCTACGGAAGAACAGATCTATACGTTTATTGGCGCAGAGGCCAAGCAAGCATGGATCGAACTCAGCCGCTTTGCCGAACAAAATTACGATCACCAGCCAGAACTCAATTTTGGCGGAAAAAATTATGGCTGGAATGTGAGATACCGCAGGAGCGGGAAGACCTTATTTGCTATGTTTCCGGAAAAAGAGGGCTTTACCGTTCTGCTTGTACTCGGGAAAAAGGAGATCGAAGCGTACACGGCTAGAATGGAAGAGTTCGGGACAACTTTCAAGTCGGTGTATGACGCTGCTGCTCAATTCCACGATGGACGATGGCTATGGATTAAAGTGCATTCTATAGATGAACTTAAAGATATTGAGCAAATGATCCTGATCAAGAAAAAACCCAAGAAGCGGGGGTGATTGGATGAACTGGAGAATTAAAGAACGGCTGCATTTCGGAAAAGAACGGAAGCTTATCGACGGCTACTGCCACTTTGGCTTTCATAATCCACAGGGTACCCGGTATATTCTAGACCATGATACACACTGGGTTGGGGAAATCGCGACGGATACGGACACTCTGAACTGGACGGCCGGAAATCAGATCGTCAGAGAGCATGTTAGGCATATCTATGCGGATATCCTCAACCCTACTTATATTACCTTTCCGGATAAGGAGACCTTTATCGTCGCCAGCAGCGGAAATAATAAAGTGTTCGCAATTAACCCTGCTGCCGGAGAAGCCCGGTTGCTGATAGATGGAGCGGCTTGTGGGTTTAAGGATATTGGGAATTGTGAGTATGATTCTGCCGGCTTCTTGTGGATCAATGAAGTGACTGGCTGCCGGGTCCATAAATTTGATCTGAAAGGTAATTTAATGACTACGCTAGGAACGGGTGAACCGGGATTTCAGGCGGGCACAGTATCTTTTACACAGGTGCAGTTTAACTGGATTTATGATTTAAGACGGGGAGCGGATGGAAACCTGTATGTGCTGGACAGCAAAAACTACTGTGTGCGCAGGATTGACCCCGTCAATGAAGAAGTCACGGTGATTGCGGGAACGGGCCGCGGCGGTTACACCGGTGATGGGGGATCTGCGCTCCAGGCTACCTTCGGTTCAAGCAGCGGAGAACATTTTGACGGGCCATGGTCACTATCTCTCGACGAAGCCTCCAATCTGTATATCGGAGACACGCAAAATCATGTCGTCCGCAGGGTTGACCATAGCTCCGGGATCATCACCACCATTGCCGGAACCCCGCACATCGTTTCTCCAGCGGAGCATGTTCTGGATACTCCCGATCTCTTCAGCCTTCAGCTGCCGAGAATATGCAGCCTCGATTATTATGACGGCCAGCTGTTTGTTCCTGAATGGGACGGGGAGCTGATTATTCTGGAAAAATGCCCATGACTGTCCGGCTCAACTGTCGGTTGGAAAACGCCGCCCCTCTCCTCTCCTTGAATCCATGGATAATGTCCAAGAGTTAAAAGAAAGTGTCTGAGACCCTATAGAAGCGCTCAAGGAGAAGGGCTAACCACTAAAAAAACAGGGAACTCGAAATTATCCGAATTCCCTGTTTTCATTAATTTTCTTCCGGAAAATTAATAATAATATCGCTCAATTGTTTAGGATTTGCAACCGTATGAGAGAACTCTGCCGATCCATCCATACCAATAATCCCATACTCTCCTTTATCGTAAACAAACTTTTCATCATTAAAATAGATTAGCCGAGACATTAATTTAGGCTGCACACCCCAAAGAGTATCTATGCCTGTATTAAAAAATTTAGCCAACGGACTAGACGAGTTCTTCTGATTTGAAGCCACCATTTGACCTTCCCAAACAAGGCTCATATATCCGTTTTTCATCTCGTAATAGTAAATGCTAGTATACAAAATGAAATAGAACTTAGAATAGTCCTTTTCATTAAAAATATAGCTGTAACTATGACTTTCCGGACGCACAGTGGATATATAAAATTGAACCCTTGGCATATCAGTAACAGCTAATCTGGCTTTAGCCAGATCGCCGCTTTTTATCTGGGTTTGAGTTTCAGGATCTGGAGAAACAAGCACAATACCGTTATTTTTTGAATCCCAATCGACAAGCACTCCGAAATTTTCGCTGATGAATCGCAGAGGAACATAAACTGTGTTCCCCTTCACAAGAGGAGGCCTATCTAAGTCTAGTTTTTTGTCATTCATCATCGCAACATCACTGTTTATGACAAGACTCAATCTATCAGAGGTGGCCTTGTTAATAATTAATACTGTTTTGGACCTGCTGTCCCAATTCACCTTGTAACCCAAAGATTGAACAGTACGAATAGGAACGTAACTAATACTGTTTTTAATCAAAGGTGCAGCCAAATCAGTTAAAAGGGCTCCATTTACATTTAACTGAATAGGCTTTGCTGCACTAGCTATACTGTTTAATGAAAATAAAATAAAGAAAGTGCTAAGAATCGAAATTAATGTTTTTTTCAATTTAATCCACCCTTTACTTTTTTTAGTTGATACATCCATTTTAAGAATATTTCAGTTTAAAGTAAAGCTAAATAAAGAGAAAGTAGACCATCATCTAATTCACAACTTTATCCGTTCGAATTTCATCAGGAATGGATTGAATCATTCCAACTAATAAATTCGAATTATCGTCTCGCATGCTTCTTAAAACATCTTTTGAATCCACTCTACCATAGGTTACATCTTTTGAATCTCTCGCAAGATCAAAGTAAACCTCATTTTTTTCTGGTTCAGGTCGCTTTCCATACTCTTTTGAATACACACCTGATTTGCCTACTTCCTCTACTCCCTCCCAAACTAAATAGGTTAGATCATTTTTAATCTCATAATAGGAAACTAAATTTCCCCATACGTGGTAATATCGCAAGACCTCCCCTTCAGGGAAATACAACTGATGGGATGACATTTCTTTACTTGAGGATAGTTTATTTTCTCCAATCAAAGGAAGAGACAGGGCGATTTTACGAGCAGCGAGTAAATCATCGCCCTGATATAAGGTAGAATAGGTATTTATCTTATCCCAACTATGAATAATTATTTCATTTGCATCTTTAACCCATTTCACCTCTGCTTTAAAGGCTTCACTAATAAAACGTAAAGGAACCATAATCCGCTTATTTTTGACTTGAACAGGGGACTCCAATTTTATTGTATTCCCTCCATATGTTACCTCTTTCTCTCCTGCTTTAAGAACTAACTTATCCTGGTTCACTTTTGTTGTTACAGTAACTATTTTATTTATTGAATTCCAATTCAAATTAAGATTTAACTTTCTCAGGGAATCTAATGAGACCATAGTTATTCCATTAACTACCATAGGTGGTGAATCTGAACTAACTACTTCACTATTGATAATAAGAGTAACCGGTGATTTTGCATATATTGGTATTGAACTACACAAAAACACTAAACACATTACTAATAAAGCACTTATCATTTTTTTCATATTTCTACATACCTCCCATTTTTTAGACCCATTTATAATAGACGCAACCAAACATACAAAAGTTTTTAAAAAATATTGCGAACGTTACGCATCTCCTATAAAAAAATGCCCTTGACTGTCGTCCGGCTCAACTGCCGGTTGGAAAACGCCCTCCCTCTCCCCTCCTTGAATCCATGGTTATTCCATAGTCCGGGATTATAATGAAATTACGACGTCGAATTCAATTTCGGGAGAGGTAACTATGATCAGTAGCGAAAAAGTCGGCAAACGCATCGCCATGCTCCGCAAAGAAAAACAGCTGTCCCAAGAACAATTGGCCGAACAGCTCAATGTCACGGCTCAAGCCGTCTCCAAATGGGAAACAGGGAAGTCCCTGCCCGAAACCGCCACCCTGCCTTTGCTGTCCATTGTACTGGGCCACCCCATTGACGGCATTTTGCTGCCCCAGGAATTAGTCGTACTTTCCGCCGTATACACAGACGGCCGGGATTCCCATGATGTCACCCACTTTGTGAACCAGTTCGTAGCCGGCAACAGACTCTCCTTCACCGTCAGCGATCATATCTTCCCCGGCTGTCTGTCCGGCGACCGCTCCAAGGTGCTGATTGTCAGATATGAGACGCCTGCCGGAATCTATTCAGCCTATGCGCTAAAAGAACAGCTTCTGACGATTGATGTCCATTCCAAAGGGTATACCCCCGGCAAAAGCGGACTGGAATTTGTGTACGCCTCCTATGGAAATGAGCTGATCCACCGGAATGTTTTAAAGAAGATGCAGCATTATGAGTTCTTTCAGTGGGAGCATTTCACGGTCAGCCACGAGCTTTTCCCAAGCCTTATCGACAATGATGGCAACGATTATCTGCTGCTCCTCTACTTGAATGCCGAGGGTATTCATGCGGTAAGCTGTGCCGAAGGTGAGCAGATTCACTACAGCCCGGACCGGACCCGCCTCTTCGCCATCCAATCGTCCCGGCAGCATTACATTGTTGAGAATGTAGGCCGACTTGGCTTCGGCCAGGGAATGGACTGCTCATGGGCAGGAGCCTTCTATCTGTCTTTGAGCACAAGGGGGATTGAGACTACCTATGAGCAGGTAATGGGGGTGTCCGGGGCATGCTGGAGAATTTCTTTCACACCTGTGTGGGATTATAGCTCAGCCGATGCGCTCGTAGCCTATGATTTTTCAGCTGCTGCCCATAAAGCCTATGGTCTTACAGCCAGCCGGGCGAACCGGCTTACACCGGAAGAGCGCAAACAGGAGAAGCAACAACTAATGGACAGCATTCGGAAGCATCAGCTGCCGATAGCGATCAACCTCAGGGTTGCCCCCGAGTGGGGCGTAATTACAGGGTACTTGGACAATGGGGATACCCTGCTGTGCCGCAGCTATTTTGACGGGGAAACGTTCGAGGGCCTGCACGACGATCCAGAGTTTCAGAGCGATATGAAGGTCAGCAAGGGCTATTTATATGTGGACCATTGGCCTTATATGCTAATGCGCTTTGACAGCCAGGCTCCTGTACCGTCAGCTCTGGACAACTTCTATACTTCACTCAGGGTCAAGCTGGACTCCATGAGGGCCGATGACAATAGAGGCTACCGGCTCGGCTATAAGGCTTTGGATACATGGTGCGAAGGTCTGCTCAGCAGCCGGTGGTACCAAGATGCAGAAACCTATGATTTTGAACGCAGGTTCGGCGTAAACCACTTTTGCATGATGGCGCTAACCGATGCCCGTAGAAGCGCCGCAGCTTACTTAAAAGCCTCGCTGCCGCTGTTGCAGCATCCTGCCGAAGCCGGCGCGCTGGCTGAAATGGCCGGCGTGTATGAACAGATCGACGCCTTACTCGAAGGTTTTTACAAGGCAATGACCGATCCGGCCTCTATAGAGCCGGGCTTATCCCCCCGCCCGTTCTGGACGAATGAGCACCGAAGCCGGCAGGCGGAGCTACTGCAAACCGTAAGCATGCTTGAACACCGTGGAGATGAGCTGGCTAAAGAGATCCTGGAGAACAGCCAGCACCATGCAGAGGCTTAAAGACTTTTTCTTCATAAGATAGAAAGTACAGGAACAAATGATAAAAGAACCTGTGGCCCTTGAACTGGGCGACAGGTTCTTTTGTTCAGCTTATTTGAGGATCACGTGGGCAAATACTGGCTAAAGCCTGCATAGTACAGAGCAGATGCTTCTTTATGCCTTAAGATCCAGCACCAGCACATTCACCGAGTTAGCAGGCAGATTAAGAACAATATTGCTGCTGTTCAACGTAATCTCCCGCTCGTCAGGCACGATTCGCTCATTGTTCTTCTGGTTTACATTAGGCACATGCACAAGCTGGGCTTCGCCGGTCAAGGTGATCAGCTTCGCGGCTGCCCCGACCTTCAAATCTTCAAGCTGCAGCTGCGTTATTTTGTCTACATCATCGGCATTCACAAGCTTTACATACACATGCTTCGCGTCTTTTGTAACCGAGTTGAAGATCTCTCTGTTGTACGCCTCCAGCTTGTAGTCCAGCACCTTGCTGGCTGCTCTGCCGTCCGTATAAGAACAGATCAGGCTCTCTCCGGTTTCACCACCGTAATTCACTGTAATCGTGTATTCCGTGTTGTCGGAAATCTCCTCATAGCTGGCTGCTCTAAGATTGCCTGCCGCCGTGCTGGAAGAGTAGTCGCCCAGGGTATAGGCTTCCACGCCTTGCTTGTACACCTTCACACCGGTAGCGTTGCCGCCATAGCTGATAGCATATTCGAGGACATCCTTGTTCTCCGGCGAAATGTCAGTCAGCCCTGTGCCCACGTAGAAACCGTCCTCCCCCGCGATTCGCGAAGCAACAACCTCCACCTTGTAATCGGTCCAGCTGTCATTCAGGATGTAAAGGCCGTTCAGCCCGCTGGCCTGAGCTTTAAGCACAAGCCCTTTATCCAGAACGGTATACCCTGCGGAGCCGGGAATGGTCTGCCAAGCCTGGTTAAGCGCCTGTGTAAAGTCCTGATCAAGCAGCACAGAGCCATCCTTATTCGACGTTACGGTCAAGCGCTTCACCAGAATATCAGCATTGCCTGCCGCCACTTCAATTCCGCCATGAGGAAGGAGTGCTGCCGGTTTGCCGTTTCTATACGTAGAGAAGGAGGTTGCCAGTACTTTATTGCCCAAATATTTGGCATACAGCTGCTGCACATAATAGTTCGGGGTGAACCAGACCGTCTCATCGTCGAACCAGATGCAGTCCGGTGTCCAGCGGTAGGTCCCGTCCGTCAGCACCTTGTTGAACAGCGGCGCATAAGCGGCGAGCAGAACAACATCCGCATTGTTTTCAAATCCGGTCATAACCGCTGCCTCTGCTACTGCGCCAGCCAGTGTGTTTTTGTCCGTAGAAGCATATTCCCCGACAAATACCTTGGAGGTTTCCTTCCAGTCGATGCTGCCGTCTGCGTTATACGCTCTATAGTAATAATTATACCGGTCGGCATTCGCAAGCAGATAGTCATTGGAGCGGTAGTAATGCTCATCGGCAATCGTGTCCATGTAGTTGCTCTGCTGCCCGTACCAGGTTACCGTTTCTTCAATTACTTTATGCCCGTCGGCAAAAGCTACCTCAGCCGATCCGCTGAGATTGCCGCTCAGGAACTTCCAGCCCTGCTGGTACGCATCATCGTCCGCTTGCGCGCCAACCGTGGAGATAATATGCAGTTCATGCCCCGGATAGTTCTGCTCCATATAGGCATCTATTGATGTCTTGAACACTTCAAAGTTGGCGAAGAACTCTGTACCCCAGTTCTCGTTGCCTACGCCCAGATAACGCAGATCAAACGGAGCTTCATGGCCCATCTTGCTGCGCATAGCCGCCCATTCGTTGTTCTCGAAGTCCATGCTGATGGCGAAGTCGATCAGGTCGGTAAAGTTCTTGATGTAATACTCCCGTAATTCGCCTCCGGCCGGATGGGCGTAGTCCGAACGCGCCTGGCACAGCACGCCGCAAGCCATCACCGGAAGTGGAGTTGCATTAAGGTCTTCTGCCAGCTGGAAATATTCCATATAGCCGAGGCCCATAGTCATCATGTAGCCCCATACGTTGTAATTTTCTTTGCGCAGCTCAACCGCTCCGATGGAATCCTTCCAGTCATACACATTCTCCCAAATAAAGGAGCCTTCAGAGATGCACCCGCCGGGGAAACGCAGGAATTTCGGATGCATGCCTACAAGCGCGTTCACCAGATCTTTTCTCAGCCGGTAGTTCGGGTTGCCCGTATAGTTGGCGTGAGCCGACCGGGAGTGCTCTTCCTCGCCTGCTCCCCATACATCCTGCGGAACCAAGGACACCATGTCGATCGAAATTTCACCCGCAAAAGCAAGCGCCAGCTGGCCAAGAGCCGTGGCCGAACCCGTCAGCACAAGCTTGGCATCCACTCCATACTTCTTCCAGGTGTTTCCGCCCTCCACTTTTACGATTACGGAATCACTGATCGCTGCTCCGTCCGCTCCCTGAAGCTGCAGCGTAATTGTACCGGCTGACTCTGCCTTCGCCCAGATTGTGAAATCGTACTTCGCGCCCGTTAGTATGGACATGGCACAATTTCCGTTGGAATCAGCAAACCCTTTGTTCTGAATCACGGCACCATCTGCCACTGTCACATAATAAGCATTTACTTCCGGGTCCTTTACGCCAAAATGTTCATTTAGTCCGCCGCTGTGCTGCGGGAGCATCTTACCGGTATCTCCGGACCACGCGAATAAGGGCTCGCGGTTCCGGCCGGTGGAGCAGCCGCATTCCCCGGAAGTATGGGAATAGGTATCAAAAGCAAAAGATTCAAACGAGCGGTTCTGCACCAGCTCAGCATAAATTCCGCCGTCTGCTGCGTTGTTAATGTCTTCATAGAACAAGCCGTACATCACCTCGCTGACATCGAGGATTTCCTTATTTCCGTGGATGGTCAGTGTGTATGGAGGCAGGTCCTGCGGCAGCACCGAGACGTCGAAGCTTTTTTCCATAGAGACGGGCCCCCGGGTCAGAACTGCGGTAAGGGTTGCCGCTTCAGCAGAGCTTATTTCCTGAACCTGTCCATTATCCAGAAGCGCTGCAGGCTGGCTAGATTTCCAGCTCACTTCAACTTTTCCGCCCATCAGCGAAGCCGGAAGTGACAAGTCCTTAGTGATTATGGTCGTGGGGAAGGCAAGATACTTGTCTCTGGCCAGCCTTACGATCTCTTCATTACTCAAAGAATCGCACATCACCTCAATGACCTCATCCATCGACAAGCCCGCTTTATAAATCCGCATATCCGAGAGCGAGCCGGCAAAGTCTGCATCCGCAGCAAACTGCGAACGGCCGATAAAATTGCTGCTGTAGTTGTCCGAATCCGTAAAGGTCGCGAACCATCTGCGCAGTTGGGCATAGTTGCCGCTGGAGGTCTGGCTGATCGAGCCGTCAGCAACGGCTTCACCGTTCACATACACCACCGGACCCGCACTGCTTAAAGTGCCGCCTTGCGTACCCGTTACCGACATGGCAATATGCATCCACTCGCCCCCGGCAAATCCTCTGCCCGGATCAACGGCCAAATCGCCTTGGGCAGACAACGTACCGCGCAAATTACGTGTCAGGAACAGATAAGGCCCTTTCTCCCCTTTGCCAAAGTCAAAGATCCGCTCCCATACGTTAGAGCCCTTGGCAAAGTTCACCCATGCAGCAACGGTTATCCCCGTGTTGTCGCTTACATCTTGAAGCAAGTCCGCCGGAAGCCGGACATACGAGGTTCCTGCATCGCCACCGGCAAACGTTGCAGCCACTCTGCCGCTCACCTTGGAGATTACCGGCGCCACCTTGCCGAAGGCCTCTCCATCCCGCCCTTGTCCAGAGCTGTCTTTAGCGATACGGTCTGCATCCTCGAATTTGTAATGTGCAATGATTTGATCGCGGAAATTAGTCATTAGGGTCTCTCCTAACCTTTTATTTAATATAAATATGAATCAGTTTATAAAAATAAATACCATATAGCTATACTACCTCATTAGGCGGTTATTTCTCAACTTTTTTTGCTATACTCGTGGAACTAGCACAAGCCGTATCCAATCCTCTGTGTACTATAGGAGTAAATAGAACAATGAGGTGATCTGCAAATGGGCAATTCAGCAGCAAGAGTGCGCAAGCAGGCAAAACGATTGAAGGGCCGAAAGGTCTGCATTACGCTGCATGACGGGCGTACCTATGTAGGATGGATAACCGGACTCGATCAGGGGGCGCTGATTCTCTCCAAACGGCGCAGTAACCATAAACCACGCAGAGCTTCCACCTCCCGTTCGCAAAAGGCCACAACCTCAGCATTTCTGCCGATGCTCGGAACCTTGCTCGGAGGCTCGGGTGCTGGCGCTGCCGGAGGACCCGGCGGGGGGCTTGGCGGAGGCCTGGGCGGACTGATGGGCGGCGGGCTCCGCTTCTTCGGAATGATTCAGAAAGCTATGCCGGTGATGAAGATGGGCTACAGCATGATTAAGACAATCAGACCGTTTATGAGTGGGCTTAAGGGATTGATGGGGGGAGGCGGTGGGGTTTAGCAGCTTAGGGGCTGAACAAAGAATGACATCCGTTTCAGCGAGAAATAGAAGGATAATTTATACGTGAAGCATATAAATTCTATATTTTTAAAAAGACACCCCGGGGGTGTCTTTTTTGCGATAGTATTCTGTTCACTTCATATACAGCTCAACCAGCTCATAGCATCTTTCCTTCGTCACCCCTGACTGGGTCGCTGCATATTCCAGCGGCTCCATCGTTCCGCCTTCAAATTCTGCCGCTGCCTTTGCCGCCGTTTCATCTCTTTCTGTGATCCATTTTAATTGCTTTTCTTTTAATTTGGCCATTTCATCTTTCGGGAGCTGCCGCTTGAGCTCCTGGTAAATCTCATTTAGAGCCGCATCCCACCGTCCGTACTCCTTGTCCGCAGCCTCGATCATCGACGCCGTTGTCCCTTCATCTGATAAAGCCTGCAAATCTGTAAGCCCCTCTTCAATCTTATCCAGCTTCTTCAAGTAGTCCTGCTTCATCGATCCGGCGGCAGGCTCCTGCCCGGTTTCAGGCGACGTTTCCTCCGGTGTGGCTTCCGGGGTTGTTGCCGGGGTTGCTTCTCGCGTTGTAGCCGGTGCTGTTGCTGTTGCTGTTTGCTGCGCATTCTGATCCGGCTCTGCCGAATTTACCTTGCTGTCTGCATTATTACTGCAACCGGCAAATACTAAACTGCAGGTCAATAGAGTCAATATCATTGTTTTTCTCATTCGTCCTCACCCTATCATCGGTTTATAGTATATATCGTGTGGTTTGGCTTACCTTTTAACAGAGGCTTATTTGTATATATTACCTGCATTGGCAGCAATATAATCATCGCAGATATAGTTAAAGATATACTTTCCTTCCAAAAACTAAAATAGATATACTAGAAACATGAGACAACAACAAATTCTAATCGTTGAAGATGACGAAACTATTGCCTTTGGACTTAAAGTATTCCTGCTGCAAAAGGGTTTTGGTATACAACATGCCGATCGGGTCAGTACCGCCAAAGCTATGCTGACCGCCAGCCCCCATGATCTGATCCTGCTGGACTGGAATCTTCCTGACGGCAACGGCTATGAGTTCTGCTCTTACGTCAAACAGATGTCCGATATTCCGGTAATCTTCCTGACTGTACGGGATGACGAGCATGATATCGTGCAGGGTCTGGATATGGGGGCTGATGATTATATCGTTAAGCCGTTTCAGCTTAGTGTGGTACTCTCCCGCATCCAGGCCGTATTGCGCCGGACAGGAAGCACCGCCCCTGCGGCAGCCCGCCTCACCTGCGGAGCACTTCTGCTCGATCCGGTCAAAACGCAGGTATTCTGCGGCGGAACAGAGGTGCCGGTGACCGCCGGTGAATACCGCCTGCTACTGCTGCTTCTGCAGAACAAAAATCAGACGCTGACCCGCAGAGTGCTGCTTGAGAAATTATGGGATGCGGACGGGGATTTTGTCAACGATAACACTTTGACCGTGATGATAAAGCGGCTGCGGGAGAAATTAGGCCCTTCCTCCAGCATCAAGACGATTCGCGGCATCGGCTACCGCCTGGAGCCGGATGATGAATAGACGCAGGTACAGCCGGTTTCTCCTTCTGGCCTTCGCCGCTGCCTTGTTTGCCGGACTGGTTATGGGGATTGGCATATCCCGGCTCGTCTCGCAGGCTGAATACACCCAAACGGCGCAGCTCACCGGGACATCCTACAGCCGCCACCCTGAGCTGGAACAGACTTTAGTACAGGGACTGCATGACGGGAATGCCGCCGCTTTGCAGACAGGTACCGAACTTCTGCACCGCTATGGGTATACCCTCCACACCTTTAATAACAAGAACCGCCTGCTGATCATCACGGGAAGTGTGGGCCTGTGGATGCTCCTGTTTCTGCTGTTTGCAGCAGTTCAGTATCGATTACAAAACAAAAGAAAGGAAAGAATCGCAGGACTGACAGCCTATCTCTATTCCATTAATCAGGGACAGCACCAAATTCTGCCCCGGACTGGTGAGGATGAATACTCTTTCCTGGAAGACGAATTATATAAGACTGTTGTAGAGCTGCGGCATACCCGTGAGACAGCCGTGCTGGAAAGGCAATCGCTCGCCGACAATCTGTCCGATATTGCCCATCAGATCAAGACCCCGCTGACTTCTGTCTCTTTGATGGCTGAATTACTGGCTGACAGCAGGCAGAACAGCGCAGACGCCTTATATGTGGAGAAAATCCAAAGCCAGCTAACCCGCCTGGAGCGTCTGGTATCCTCCTTGCTGACGTTGTCCAGGCTGGATGCGGGAACGCTGGAACTGCAGCAGCTTCCGGTGGATGTGTACACGATGCTGGCCAGCGCCGCTGAACCTCTGGAGAATATCCTCTCCGGCAGAAGGCAAACCTTGACCCTTCAATCCAGCCCCGCCATCAGCTACCGCGGAGATTACCATTGGAGCTCGGAGGCACTGCTCAATGTTCTGATGAACTGTTCGGAGCATACCCCAACTGGCGGCAACATCACTGTATCTTACGCACAGAACCCCGTGTACACGCAAATTATAGTGGAGGATTCCGGGGCGGGATTTCCTGCGGAAGAACTTCCGCATATATTTAAACGCTTTTACAGAGGGAGCAATGCCCGCAAGGATAGCGTTGGCATCGGACTTGCGCTGGCCCATTCCATCATTCAGCGGCAGAACGGCAGCATCCATGCGGAGAACCGGCCGGGGGGCGGAGCCCGCTTTGTCATCAAGTGGTATGCTCATTAATCTTCCTCCGTCACCGGAATGTCACCCGGGGCTGGTAGAGTGGACCGTACAAAGGAGGCTCCACCCATGGAAATATTACGTTGTGAGAACTTAACGAAAGCCTACGGTTCGGGACAATCGCTCGTTACCGCCCTTGACTCCGTTCAGCTGTCGGTACAAAAAGGCGAATTCGTCGCCATTATCGGCGCTTCGGGTTCCGGCAAGTCCACCCTGCTGCATCTGCTGGGCGGCGTAGACCGCCCGACCAGCGGTACGATCATGATTGAGGACCGTAACATTGCACAGCTGAACGAAGAAGAATTAGCGGTATTCCGCAGAAGGAAGGTCGGGCTGATCTACCAGTTCTATAATCTTATTCCTGCCTTAAGTGTCCGGAAAAATATTGTACTGCCGATGCTTCTGGACGGAAGAACGCCGGATGAACAGCGGCTGCAGGACATTATCCGCAGCCTGGGATTGGAATCACGGCTCGACCACCTGCCAGGCCAGCTGTCCGGCGGGCAGCAGCAGCGTGTGGCTATCGCCCGTTCCTTGATTTACAGACCTGCTCTTCTATTGGCGGACGAACCGACCGGAAACCTCGACAGGAAAAATACAGAGGAAACGGTCGGGCTGCTGAAATTGTCCCATCAGCAATTCAATCAGACCGTTCTGCTCATTACCCATAACGAGAAGATTGCGCTGGAAGCGGACCGCATTATCACCCTGGAAGACGGCCGCATTGTTTCCGACGAGGTGATCCGGCAATGAATACTATCATCGGAGACTACGTCCGCTCCCATCTCAGGGCGAACAAGCGCAGCACAATGTTCATCTTCACGGCCATTCTGATCGCTGCCACCTTACTCTGCGCCTCTGGTTTTCTACTTTATTCCCAGTGGCTTAACGAGGTGGATACGACCGTTAAGGACCGCGGTAATTGGCATGCCCGTTTAGGACAACCGGTTCCGGCAGAACAGCTGAAATATATTCAGCTCCATCCGCAGGTGGATGAGGTCTATCTGGAATCGCAGCACAAGTCGCTACAGCTGGAGGGCACAAAGCGGCCTTATCTGAATCTGGTACAGCTGAGCGTTGACGCTTGGGAGAACAGCCCGCGTACAGGAAGACTACTGGAAGGCAGGATCCCAAAGAAGAAGGGCGAGATCATCGTATCCAAATTGTTTTTTGCCGAGAATCCCCAATACCAGATAGGAGACAGCCTTCAGCTTCCCATAGGGCAACGTATGCTGGATGGAAGGCAGGTGGCGGACTATGCCCCACGGCTCCAAGGTGAAATCTTTCAGCCTGCTGGTGAACAAGCCTTCATCATTACGGGAACGATCAATGAATCCTCCGTATCCTCTTATCCCTGTTACTCTGCCTATGGCTTCGCGGATATGCAGACGGCTTCACCGAAAGAGCTGTTTAACGTCTCCGTGCGGCTACGTAACATCTCTGATGCTTATGAAACGGCTCCGCAGCTGGCCGGGAATATTGGCCAGAAGCCGAATGCTGCCGGAAGCTACGCCATCACCTACAACACACCGCTTCTGGCCTTATACGGACTCAAGGGGCCCGGTGTCCATGGCGGAATTGCCCTAACCTCCGGCTATGCACTCTCCGCCCTCCTGACGATGGGGCTGGTGATGCTCCTCTTCACCATATTGATCTACAATGCCTTTACAGCTACAACGGCAAGCCAAATCAGGCAACTGGGTATTCTCAAAAGCGTTGGCGCAACGCCGAAGCAAATTCGCCGCATTGTATTATATGAAGCCTTGGGACTGGCCTGCATCGCAATCCCCCTGGGGCTGCTGCTTGGTTATGCCGGAATGGCCGTTATTATCAAAGCGATCGACGCCCTGTTAGCCGATTCTGCAAACAACCATTTACGCATTGAATTCTCTTGGCCCATCGTAGGCATTGCAGGGGCAGCAAGCTTTGCTACCGTATTATTGTCCGCATGGACGCCAGCCCGGAAGTTGGCCAGACTGCTGCCGATAGAAGCCATCCGAAATGTCCCGGCTACAAGGAAGGCGGGGAAGACACGCGAATACCGCTGGTTACATAACAGACTAAGTGCTGAGGGAGGGCTTGCGTTCAGCGCCTTTGCAGCCAACAAAAAAGCCTATCGCACGACGATAATCTCGCTCACGCTGTTCATTACGCTAATCGTAGGCTTTCAAAGCTTCGCGGTCATCTGGATAGCCGACCAGAAGCTGGCACTGGCCCAGAAACAATACACTTTCGAACTGTCCATGACCACCGTGGCGCAGCCCGATCCGGCTATGATGAAGCAGTTGTCCGGCTTGTCCGGTGTTCAGCAGCAGGTGGTTTACCGGGGGGCTGAACACTCCCTTAAATGGGATAAGCAGCGAATCCATCCGGCCTTTGCCGCTGCCGGTGGATTTCAGGACAGCTACTATCCCGGTAATTCCGGCGGCAGCTTCCCTACCAATCTGCTGCAAGAGGATGGGCAGCCGCGAATTTTTCTGGAGCTGAAAGGACTGGATAGCGCCTCCTTTGCCGCTTACTGTGCCCGGATTGGGGTAGACGCAGCCCTGTTTGCTGATCAGACCCAGTCCAAGGCTATAGTAGTTAACCGGACCAGCGGCAATATTCCCTCTTTTATCGAAAAGTACAACATCCCGGAAACGGAATATCTTCAGCTTGCCGCTGGCGATTCAATGATTGTAGAAGAAGATCATTTCCCTGACCAGCCGCGTACGGGTGGGCAGTATAAGCTTACAATCGGTGCCGTGACCGGCCAATATCCGGCGCTCGACCAGCATCACTATCCCTTGGATCTGGTAGTGATCGTGCCGATGGACACTTATGAGAGTATTGTTCAGAAACTCAGCATGGAGCGGGCGCTGGATTACCAGAGTATTACCTTTAAGATGAACATTCCCCGGGAACAGCTGGCTGTGGCCCGGCAGCAGGCCGGTGAGATCCTGAATCAATACCTGCCACCTGAAGATTGGAGCATTACCACTCTGCTCAGCCGGGAGGAAAGCAACCGGGACGCCATCCGTTCCATCGAGCTTCTGGTCGGCGGCTTTGCCATCCTGCTCGGCTGTATAGGCATCACAGGTGCTTTTTCCACCGTGTCCGGCAACCTTTCAGCCCGAAGACGGGAGTTCGCGGTCCTTCGCAGTATGGGCTTGTCTCCCCGGGGTATGAAACGTATGCTGCGGCTGGAAGGACTATACTTTGGATTGTTGCCCTCCCTGCTGTCTATACCGATATTGGCCGGCGTCTGCGGTATTATGCTGCATTACGCAATTGCCGCTACGTGGAAGGACTTTCTGGCCGGAATCCCCTGGCTTCAATTAGCAGGCTGCTTTATCCTTGCCGCAGGCAGTGTAGGACTGGCCTACCAAATCACCGGCGCAAAGATACGGCAGGAGAATGTGATTGATGCCATCAAAGATGAGAACTTGTAATCGCACAGCATATAATTCCTTAAAGAACAAAAGACACCCCTGGAGGTGTCTTTTGGACCTTTTATGTTGTGTTCTTTATTGAGCGTGATAAGATAGGATATCTGAATGAATGGGGCGATCAAGATAAATCAGGAGAAAGATGCAACAAAACGTTACTCGAAGGATAGGCCGGATGGGAATGAGTATTCCTTAGAAAAGATGGCTGATATTCTTATTCAGCACTCAGTACAGAAGTAATGACTGTTTGGCGTATCATCAAAACTGTGACTGCATTCGTAGAAGCTTATATGCTGTTATTTTCATACATATGGAGTAAGTAAAAGACACCCTGGAGGTGTTTTTTACTAGTTTACGGTTAATCAGTTAACATTGTAATAGCACATCTATTGTAAAACAATATCTTATCTTTCTCAGCCGCTAGAGATCCTCAACTTTTCTCATGAGCTGGACGGTTTGTCCGCTTTTTTCGCTTTCTGATAAGGATTATGATAAGAAGCAATAAGGGTAGAATGATCTGAAAAACTGGAAAAATGTAATTTAGAACAATTTGTCTGCCTGCAACGATATGATGGGTATAATTTGGAGATAAGAAGGACAATCCGTAAACTAGAAATGCGACAGGCAACACCCACTTTTTATAACCAACACCGGTTATTTTTTCGAGTCCGATTACGGCACCATTAAAAAAGGCAGCCATTTTAACAATTAATCCAAGAAAGAGAAGCAAGGTGAACAGCGCATCCATCCGCTCAAATACTTCAGCAAAGTCAATCAATTGCACGGTTTCCAGTAGAGGTAAAGTGCTATATATTGCAATTTTTGGACCCAAAACAAAAATATTCAGTTGATTAATAAATGTCAGTGAGAGTGCCGTAATGACATAACAGGTAATCACAGCTCTGTTGAGTTTTCTTCCTGTATGGACATAGGGATAAAAAACTAGAAATAATACAGTCTGTCCGAACGGAAAAGAGACAATCTCCGGTATTGCCGCATTAAGAACGGGCTTCCACCCGGATTCCAAAACTGGAAGCATAAATTGGAAGTGGAAAAGGCCGGTGACAGGAATCAGAATACTGATTAGGGCATAGCTAACTAACACAACAGGAAAAAGAATGACGCACATCAGAAACATTACTCTATATCCATAACGGACGGTATTGGAAACAACAAGGATGACGATCAGCATGATAATCCATAGCGATGTCTGGTTTAACAATGTCATTATAGTGATTTCGCCAAGATCGCGTAAATTTCGTGATACTTCATAAACGAAATAGCCCACAAACAGAAGGTTCAGGAATGTTCCGAGATATTTCCCCATATAACGGCGAAACAATAGGAACAGATCTAAAAGGGGCTCCTGATGATGAATACTCAAGTGTATTAGAAGCACGAACAGACCGGCCAATGCCCCTACCAGCATGGCTAACCAGGCATCCTGCTTAGCCTCTCCCCCCATGAAAAATAAGGTTGTGCTGCCAACCTCGAATAATGAAATACATATGACCAGCTCCGATACCCGAATTGTACTGCTTTGGCTCATTTATTTCATCTCCTGTTTATGTTTATGTGGTCATTAATCATCTTCGGATTCGAGCAGCCGGCTAAATGAACCCTGAAATAAACCGGGCCGTTTCAGGTTCACTTCTACATCGATGTCAATGTCCATGTTAGCAATTTCCTCGGGCCAAGTTTCTTTTAAACTTTTCCAATCCTCGGGGGATTTACGGTGTATTTTATTGCCGATTCCCGCAAGGTCGACTTTTAAACGCTGTACCGCTTTCCATCCTTCCAGGATTTGCGAGCCAATAATCTTCTCTGCCTGCTGCTCCAACTTGTTAATACTCTGCGTTTTTAAAAGATCTTCAGGTGTAGTGGTCCCCAAAATCTCACCTACAACCACTTTAGCCTTGACTTTTATCGTATAATGCACATGCCCTTTTACCGGTGTAACTTTTACCTTTGCTTTTCGGATCAGGAAAGCGGACACATCGGCATCCTTACTTTTATAGCTTAGAGTGGTCGTATGTATACGGTTGGTTAGCCAGGAGAGTCCCACACTCTCGTTTTGGTCCAGTGTTCCAACCATTTTTGCTTTCTGGAAGACACTTAACCCGGAAATTTTTAGTTTGCCGCTGGCCGAGGTCTGTTGGAATACATTTGCTGACTCTAAATTTGAGCTGTCAGTGCCTGTGATAGATACTTCTGGAACTCCAGCAGCGCCGCTGTCGGAACTGATGCCCAGAGCCAATTCATGTACGGATACCGAAGGGTAATACGAACTTAACTGCTCACTTTTTTGCAGGATGTTGGATAACGCTCTGCCGGGAAGCTTCTCCGGGGGGATCAGCTTCTTCAAATAATCTCTGGCTTCGCCATTGGCAACTAAGACTTTAACTGTTTCCCGTGCTCCAGGATTACGATAATAAGTGTCCAGAATTTCTTCAATTCCGGTTTCTGCTGCTTGTTTACCAATGATAAGAATATTGGTATGTGCAAAATACAGCTTACGCGGATTTTCCTGGGTGCTGGTCGCTACAGCCTCTCTGATGGTTTTTCCATGTGCCGAGAAGGTATGCACAGCGGCTTGAGATCCCCCTGCACCGGATGATCCGCCTGCGCCGGAAGACATTGCCGGTGGAATGATGAGCTGGTATGTAATTGTCCAGTCCCCCTGCTGCCCATCAAATCCGGTTGCTGTTGTAATTCCTAATTCGTTCATTTCAATTCGGTTTCCGCACCCTGCAAGCATTAGACCTGCAACAAGCAAAATGGCAACTACCCAGCATCGGTGCACATAGATCTCTCCTTTAAGCTTTTGGTTCAGGCTCGTCTGCACTGCGGACAATGTTGTTCGAACCGACAGGATATTGGTGAGGAGCCTGTCTTTTTTTGTTAGTTCCGGATTTTATATTGGGTCTTGTTTTCATTGCCCACCAGGGTGCCCGAATAAGCAGATCTTTCATATTTGACTTGTAAAATGGACTGTATGGCAATAGATAGTCAATACCGAACGATTTTAGAGAGAGCAGATGAGCTAAAATAGGAACAACCCCTGCCATAATTCCGAATAAACCGAGAGTTCCTGCCAGCAGCATGAGAATAAAACGCAATAAACGTACGGCAGTTGCCATACTGAAGTATGGAATGACAAAGTTGGATATAGCAGTAAAGGAGACAACGATTACCATTGCGCCGGAGACCAGTCCTGCTTCTACCGCTGCTTGGCCAATAACCAGAGCTCCTACTATGGATATGGCTGGACCAATCGCACGGGGCATCCGGACGCCTGCTTCACGAATCACTTCAAAGGTTAATTCCATCAGCAAGGCTTCCAACAGAGCTGGAAAAGGAACCCCTTCCCGTTGGGCGGCCAGAGTTACTAACAGGATGGTGGGAATCATTTCTTGATGGAACGTTGTCAAGGCAATGAACAAGGAAGGAAGCAGCAAGGAAACCAGGAATGATAACAGACGGATCACCCGCAAAAAAGATGAAATGTCGTAGCGCTGGTAATAATCTTCGGCTGTCTGAAAAAAATTATAAAAAGTTACCGGGGCAATTAATGCGAACGGTGTCCCATCCACCAAAACCGCTACTTGTCCATCTAAAAGGCTTCCAGCAACGGTGTCCGGGCGTTCTGAATTTAACATTGTAGGAAAGGGAGTAAGCGGCGCATCTTGAATGAATTCTTCGATATAGCCACTTTCAAGGATACTATCTGTATCAATGGTCTGAAGCCGCTTAGTGATCTCCTGAACCACACCGGGATCGGCAATTCCTTCTATGTAGGTTACAATGACAATGGTTTGCGAATATTGTCCGATAATGTGGCTGTCAAACTTAAGATCAGGTGTCCGCAGCTTCCTTCTGATCAGAGTGATATTGACTGAGATATCCTCTGTAAAACCCTCTTTCGGCCCCCGGATCACCCCTTGCGAAGTGGGTTCTTCCACGGCCCGTCTGACCCCGCCGGCAATGGAGACAGCCAGAGCAGATTGTAAACCATCTATTATAATGACGGCACTGCCTGTAAGGACAGCTTGATAGATCTGATTTTGCGAATCAATCATTTGAATATTTCCTGCAGGCAGTGTTTTTTTTAATAAAGAAGCTGCAAGATGTTCTTCTAACCGGTTAGAGGATGTATGGGCTATTTCTTTAACTAAGCTTTCAATAAGATCGGATAACAGACCTGGGTCGATTAGCCCTTCAATATAACAAACGGCAAGAGGCCCGGTGTGCTCAGGATTATCGGAAAATTCCCGGATGGTAAAGTCAGGGCTTTGACCCAGTCTATTTTTAAGTGTGCATAGGGTACTGGCTAATGAAGCATTTATAGGCTCGTTTAAGGCCTGATGTTTGGATTTTTCCGCATCTTGGCTGGAACCTTTCGCTGGTCTCAACACATTTTTTATCCAGTGTTTTAGCATGATTAGCCTCCTCTCCTGAGTATACTATTTGCTGTCATTCCCCAATGTATGCATAACAGGACATCCATAAACAATCCGCTGGGCTGAAGAATAATAATGATTTTAAAGATTTCAGACTAGAATTAGACGGATAAATCCCTCATTATCAAAGTGCCATTATATTATTCAGGAATCAACAAAAAGAGAGCACCCCTAGGGGCACTCTCCTGTACTTCATATGGTTAGTTTCTTTGCAGCATTTACACTTGTTTGAATTCGATCGCGTTAATCTGCATGCCTGGTTTGACGAAATCAAACTTCATTTCATAGAGGCCTGCTTCCAGCTCAATCTTCACGAGCTTTAGCGTGATCCATCTGCCGTCCGTTCCATTGGTTTGAATAGTCGTCACCACTTGATCGTTTAGAGTCATATTGCTTGCACTCTGGGCAAGTTCTGTATCCGGAGACATGACGCTTGCAAAGATCCGGTATACACCCGCTTGGTCAACTTTTATGAAGGTCGAACCGGTTGCAGCCGTTTGAACCACTGCATTGTCAGCTACAGTTTGTGCTTGCCCAGCGGGAAGAGCCGGATTCGCCTTGAAGACATCAACCGTTTCTGCAATCACTTGTTCTCTGGAGAACACGGGTGCCTGCATCAGAAACTCACAAATATTGATAGCGCTGCGCTGCAGCTCTCCACGGGTCAGGGTGCCATTGTCCAGGGATTCAATCGTGTTGTCTCCCCAGACATTGGTTTCCGCACCATAGTTGCTGACGACCATATACAGGTCATTCTGTGCACGGACCATCCAGTTTGTGTTCCTCCGGTCAGCAGGACCCCCATCCACGACATCGTTCATGATCGCCCACCAGTCGGTCATCACGATGCCCTTGAAGCCCCATTCTCCGCGAAGAACCGTTGTATTCAAATCATAGTTAGATGCCGCCCAATGCCCGTTCACCGGATTATAGGAGGTCATAACCGAATTGGCTCCGCCCTGTTTTACCGCGATTTCAAAACCTTTCAGATAAATCTCGCGGAGCGCCCGTTCGGACACAATCGCATCCACCTTACTGCGGTACTTCTCCTGATTGTTGCAGGCGAAATGCTTCAGTGTAGCGTTCGATCCGCCTTTCATAATCCCGCGGGTGCAGGCTGCAGCAAAAACCCCTGAAATCAGCGGATCTTCCGAAAAATACTCAAAATTGCGCCCGTTCAATGGACTGCGGCGAATATTCAGACCCGGTCCCAGCAAGGCATCTACACTGTTGCTTAACAGCTCCCGGCCTTCCATGACGTACAGCTCTTCAACCAATTCAGCATTCCAGGTTGCTGCCAGCAAGGTTCCAATGGCAACCTGTGTCGCCTTCTGCCCGCTGTCCATGCGAATGCCTGACGGGCCGTCTGCGGTACAGCCAACCGGAATTCCATAACTGAACAGCTGATCACTTACCCCACCGAAAGCCGAAGCCGTACCCGGTGTAACGAGCGGACTGCTCATGCCTTCGCCTCTGACAATCGCCGCCAGATCCTGGTCGCTAAGCTGGGCGATGAACGCCTTCATGCTAACCTTTCCTTCATGGACATCTCTTAGTTTATATCCTTGATTACCGGTTTGCGCCAAGGTTTCAGGGAGATTGCTCTGAATGCGTTCTGCCATAGAAACCTTTTGTTTTGGCACCTCTGCATAGGCAAGTTCATAAGAGCCGTCTGCCTTGCGGGCTCCCGGGTGCATTCTTGTAAAGCTCTCTGTCGGCGCCAGCGCCTCTTGCAGCTGCTCCACAACCTGAAGAGCTTCCACGCTGTAACCGCTCTGTCCTGCCACGCCAACTTCGGCCAGCGCTTTAACACTGGTTCCTACGTAAAGGCGGTATGTCCCGGCTTCCAGCACGTAAGCAGAAGCATGACCAGTCACCCCGGCGTCATCGTAAGAGGCCATCGAATGAACAGGGAAGCGTACAGTCAGACGCTGCGATTCACCCGGCTGGAGAAGTTGTGTCTTCACGAAGGCAGCCAAAGCTTTGGCCGGCTGGCCCAGCTTGCCTTGGGGCGCTTCATAATAGACCTGAACGACCTCTTTTCCCGCAAAGGCAGTTCCCGTATTCGATACGTTCACTTCAATAGCAATGTAGGCTTCTCCATCCTTGGTGATCACTTTGGCTTCTTCCGGCTTCACTTCAAACCGGGTATACGATAGACCATATCCAAATTCAAATTGAACCCGCTCCGGGCAAAACGTCTCAAAATAACGATAGCCCACATAAATATCTTCCTGATAGAAGTTCTTGAGTTCATTGCCGTAATTACGGGTCGAGGGATAATCCTCGATGGAATAAGCAATCGTATCGGTTAATTTACCGCTGGGTGTCACTTCTCCGGCCAGCACATCGGCAATCGCATTGCCGCCCTCCATACCGCCCTGCCAAGCATAAATCACACAAGGGATGGGGTGCGCATAACCTTCATCGTTCAACCAGCTCATATCGATAATATTGGAGACATTCAGCACCACGACGGTTTGCTCAAAATAGGCCGTCACCTGCTTCAACATCGCTTTTTCTTCATCATTTAACTGGTAGCTTCCCGGCTCGTTGGCATTATCCTGGTCTTCCCCGGCCGTACGTCCGATCACTACGATAGCTTTATTGGATTTAGCTCTTGCCTCTGACACCAGTTCATCGGTTAAAGGCATCTCCTTCTGGTGCCACGGCTCTGCAGCCCAGCCCCCGCCGCCATTATCAAACGGGTTGCTCTCAATCCACGTTTCATATACAGCTGCCAATGGCTGGTTAATGGAAATGTTCTGTTTATTCCGGAGACCATCCAGCAGGTTGGTTGTATGTGAAACATGGACACTGCCGCCCGAACCGGTTCCGCTGCGATAATAATTCACCTGGGTTCTGCCAAAAATGGCAACGTTGTCGCTTGCCTGAAGCGGAAGAACTTGCCCTTCATTCTTTAACAGCACTGCACCTTCTGCGGCGGCGACTCTGCTGAATTCAGCAAACCCTTCTAATGGAACTCCAAAACTTTGTGTGCTCAATGTATTCTCTCCCTATTGTCATCTCTATACTAATTTCAACAACTTAATATTAATATACAAGCTCAGCTTCTATAAAAGCAAAGTTTCATCATTTAATATTGTGAATATTCGGCTTGTTCATCCACCAGACATTCCTAAACACCCGCTCCAGGAGCGGGTGTTTAGGAAAAGCACCAAGGGACAAGGTCCCCGGCGGCCTGATTTTTATTTTTTACGCCGTTGTTTCGTCATCCGGTTATACATCACAAACGCAGCTATAATCGCGCCGATCATGCCGACGCTGGTCGCCGAATCATTGTCCATGCCAAACAGAAGGCACAGGTTCGTAACCACACTTCTCGTAAGCAGCGCAACCAATATCAGCATCAACGGACGCCAAATGTTATATCCTCTCATCCCTGCAACACCCCTGACCTAATTTTCACAAATCGGCAAACCCACTCAGCCTAAACCATCAATCTAATCTACTATTAGATGCTATTATAGCATAAGTAGGAATGCGCATACATTTTGGCTAGGGTTGCAGAGCCAGGAGTAACTGATTCCTTGGGAATAACACTTTTAGCCCCCGCTCCGCTGCAGCCTATTTCAGTATCTTGTTCAGCTCTTCCACTCTTTTTCGGCTGTCTATTCTAGCGTAGAAATAAAAAGCTATGGTGTGCATTACAACCGACAATAACAGCATTCCGGGCCACCAGGGCAGAATAACGTGAAACATATCTTGTGAAAATAACCAGACAATCAGCATTCCGCCCGCTATCGTAATAATGGAGGAAATCAGAATATTCCAGAACGGCTTTAAGGTGAAATGATTCCATAGGGCATCGTACATTATTCCAAATAATACGGCCGATATTGCAGCAATCCCCGCAACATGCCACAGGTATACCATACTGATCGGTTGGTCCCTATAAAACACCGTTAACAGTAACGTTACCCATAAGGATGTCACCGTAAATACTTGAAAAAAAGAATGCTTGAACTGGCTAATCATGATATCTCCCCCTGAATTGTTTAATGTAATAGCGGCTGACAAAGTAACTGGAATGATCCGTGAGCACCACTTGAATCCTTGCGTTGCCAGTGGATGAAAACTCTTTAATATAGCCCGTATTGATAATGGTTTGATTATTGATTTTCATAAAAAGGGCTGAATCCAGACTTTCATCGACATATTTCAACCGTTTATTGAGCAAATACCTTTCTCCGGTAATTACACGTACGCTGCACATGCGGTCTTCCGCTTCAATTACAGCAACCGTACTCCACCCGATTTGAACATGGCGGTCATTTTTCGCGTTAATCACTACAAGCTTTTTCTCTGCAGTATGAATAGCCTCTTTAATATTCCCCCAATGTTCCTTTTCCGCAGGATGGGTACTTACTTTGGCGACACCCCGGTCTAATGCTGAATCGGCTTCAAATATAACGTTCAATGCTGCATCCTCCTTTCACAACTAATCTTATAAGCAAAACCTTGCTAAAACTATAGTATTGCGTTTTCTTGCAAAATCCTGCGTCTTTGTTGCACGGCGCTGCGACGCATATGCGCTGACACGAAAGGACACCCTTATATGTGTATTTTTATGTATTTGTTTGATTTTGACAAGAACACTTGTTCGGGTTATACTTTTCCCAAGTGAGGGGGATATGAACGTGGATATCATGGATAAACTCGAAATTTTAACCGCTTCGGCCAAATATGATGTGGCCTGTACCTCAAGCGGATCGGACCGCAAAAGTCAGGCCGGAGGTATGGGCAATGCCGTCAGTATGGGCATCTGCCACAGCTTTGCGGCAGACGGCCGCTGCATTTCACTGTTGAAGGTGCTCATGACGAACAGCTGTGTTTATGATTGCGCCTATTGTATCAACCGCAAATCGAACCAGACACGCCGGGCTGCATTTACACCGGAGGAAATCGCAGACCTCACCATGCAGTTCTACCGCCGCAATTACATAGAAGGCCTGTTTCTCAGCTCCGGCATTATGCGTAACCCCGATTATACAACCGAGCAGCTGATTGCCGCTCTGGAGCTGCTGCGGAATGTCCATCACTTCGGGGGCTATATCCATGTGAAGGCGATTCCCGGTGCAGATGATATATTGCTGTCCAGACTCGGCCTGCTCGCCGACCGCATGAGCGTTAACATCGAACTGCCCTCTAAGGAGAGTCTTGGCCGGCTTGCACCAGATAAGAGCAAACAGTCCATTCTGAAACCGATGGCCCTTATTAAAGAGAAGATAAATGAGAATTCTTCAGACATTGTCAAATACAACCATGCTCCCCGCTTCGCACCGGCCGGGCAGAGTACACAAATGATCGTTGGCGCAACACCGGACACCGATTACCAGATTCTTAACCTCACGGAAGGGTTGTACCGGAAGTATGGGCTAAAGCGTATCTTTTACTCTGCCTACACCCCCGTGGTAGAGCATTCGCTGCTGCCTTCCCTGGACACCAAACCGCCGCTCCTGCGGGAACACCGGCTCTATCAGGCTGACTGGCTGCTGCGCTTCTATGGCTTTCAGGCCAAGGAGCTGCTGGATGAAGCAGCGCCCAATTTCAATCCGCTGCTTGATCCCAAATGCAGCTGGGCCATCAATCACCGCGAGCAGTTCCCGGTCGAAATCAACCGCGTGCCGTACGAAACGCTGTTGCGTGTACCGGGCATCGGCGTAAGGAGTGCTCAGCGGATTGTAAAAGCCCGGCGGGCGGGGACATTGGATTTTTACGCGCTGAAGAAGCTCGGTGTCGTGCTGAAGCGCGCTCAATTTTTCATTACCTGTAAGGGAAAAATGCTGGAGGGGTTAAAAGTCGGCGAGCATACCCTGCTTCGTTCACTCATGTCCGGCCAAGAGCTGTCCCCGTTTCTACAGCCGCAGTACGAGCAGCTTTCCCTGTTCGATGACACGTATTTGGCAGCCTTGCCTGCAGCGGGAGCGGCAGAACTGAGGAAAGGAGAATCCTCCTGATGTTCAAGACGGCCGCTCTGGCCTATACCTATGACGGCAGCTTTGAGGGCCTGCTATGCTGCGTGTTCGAGAGCTACCAATGGAAAGAAACTCCGCTCACCATACATTCGGAGGGTGAAGGGCAAGGCATGCTGCTGGAATCCAAATGGATTGAGACCGACAACGCCAAAGCAGGCCGGGTGCTGCGCTCCATACCTCTGCGCATCTGTCCTGAGGCCGAAGAGCTTGTCCGTTTAGGATTCTGGACATGTACGCCAGACAAGGAACTGCTGCTGCTGAACTTTCTGTATCTCGGCTTCACGCATGGCCGCAAAGTTATGGACATGCTTGCCGATGATACCGTGAACGCCTTGCAGAAGGCGGTACAGCATCTGCGGCGGGAAGGGCATCTCTTTCTCGGCTTTGTGCGGTTTTCCGTTTACGGTCCGGTCATGGCAGCGGTGATTGAACCCCGCAACTACGTGCTCCCTGTCATTCAGGAGCATTTCTGCGACCGGTTTCAGGGCGAAAGCTTCATGATCTATGACAAGACCCATAGCATGGCACTGATCCATCAGCCCGGGCAAGAGGCCATTATTCCACTGCAGGAATGGATACCCCCGGAGCCGGATGCGGCTGAGGAGGCCTATCGCCGCCTATGGAAGAAGTTCTATACTGCCATCGGTATTCAGGAGCGCCGCAACGACCGGCTGCGTTCCTCCCTGATGCCCAAACGCTACTGGAAGCAACTTCCGGAAATGGACGGGGGCACTGCGGCGGTACCGGCGCTCACAGCTAAACAGGCGCAAACTGCACGACTGAAGAGCAAGGAGCGGCGTGAATTGCACCAAGTAGAAACAACTGCGTCGCCCTTACAAGGACGAGATTCGTTTCAGCGAGAACGATAAGGACAATTTACAGTACACATTTTCTGATCACACGCATAGAAAGGCGTTTCGCCAGCAGGTAGTTTTTTCAGTGGAGGCTTCTGCTCTAAAAACACAAAGAGCACCCATCCAGGTGCTCTTGCTTATGCTTCTCCAGCTTGAAAGAGCAAGCTTGCTTCCGGCCTACCGCTCGTACCAGTATCCCGGAATGCCCCGCTCCAGCCGCATCAATGCTTCAAGATAGTAATAATCGCCCCAGATGGTGTAGTCATCCGGGGACTCGCCACCTCTGACGGAGTACGAACCATGCTTCAGCAGACCTTCCGCTTCCTCGGCACCCCGAGTGGAATAATGCTCTGCCAGTGACTTCACTGATGCTTCCGCAGCGTCCAGGAAAAACTGGCGCTCCGGATCGCCCGCATCCATCTGTCCGGCTATCTCCAGCAGGCCGCAGGCGGCGATGGCAGAGGCGGAGCTGTCCCGTTTCGTATCCGGCCCCTGCGGAGCATCAAAGCTTTATTGCTGGCCATCTTGCTCTTAGGGCTTCATTCTATGGACCACATCCAGATTAAAAGTATATTATCAGAATCCCGCTTACCATATTTTGTATTATACTTAAATAAAGGACGATCACCACAAATGTCCGTTTTACTTATGTATAGTTTATTTTCTCAACTTATTTGGCAGCCCTACTCAAATGGTTAGAACTAACCAACAATTAATTCCAGCGAATTTCCAAAAAAGAAACATCATCACTGGCAACATGGTTATACGACGTTTCGATCATCTGTCGAAGTTCCGCGTTTTCCGGATACCTTTTCCAATTCCTGTACCCCATTAGTCCGTCCGTGAATACTTGTATACAATTCGGTCTACCGGAACCTTTTGCAAGATCCATAGACAGAATAGAAGGTCCTTCTCCCATAACACCATGACAAGTCGACCAACGGTTCCATTGGGAAAATCCGCTTACTAAGCCTGGAATCTCAGTTCCATGATCGAAGAGACGGATAGCTGTATCTCCCAGCCAGGCTACGGTGATCTGACCCTTGTTACTGTCAGCCGTGTAGCTAATCTTCCCGCATACAAATGTTGTCTCGCTGCCCTTCAAGCGTTTCTCCTCCAGTACTTCACGGAAGAGGCCGCCAATATGCGAAGGGAGTTCATAATGGTTGATCATATTTGTAGCCGGGGCGGTCATTTGCTGCAAGCCTGAAGATAACTTGTACTTTACAACTTCGCTGTCCGCAGAATTAAAACAATCGGATTCAGACATGAATTGCAGCAGAGAATCCCCTAGGTATTTTGCTGCTAAATTTCCGTAAAAGGACTGGCTGACCCCATCACATACACAGAACAGGATGCTGTCATCCGTTACTCTATAGGTTATATAGTCCTGCCCCATATCATCTCCCTGCCGTGACTCTCTGGAACGGGCATAGGTGCAGCGTATGGAAAACAGTCCTGCTTGCAGTGACGACAGAGGATATTCCAATCGTTGGTCAATCTGAAATAATCTCATCTCTAGCATCACTGTCCTATCGTATCGGAGTAGACGCAGATATCTGGAAGCCTAAAGACACCATTTCGTGACTGCTGCCAGGCAGCATCATCAGAGCTCCGCTCTGCAGAGTATAAGAGAATTCAGTCATCATCTTACGGTAGCTTTCCGGAAGTGCAGAAGACATGTTTCTGAGTTTCAGCGCATAGTCATCCTTCAGATTCATTCCGGGCAGAATCCCCTTCCAGTTCCGCGGGTCGTTAACAGGCTCTTCAAGAAAATGATCATTAATAAAAATGTTCTCAATAAGCACATTCCCATCAGGCACACTCATCTCCATGATCCGTTTGGCCACCGGTTCGGGATCCTCCCCGGTATGCACACCGTCAGTCATGTGGCAAATCAATGGAGCCGGACACTTCTGCATAAGGGGCAACTGTTCCAGAAGCAATTCCTCAGCTCTTTGAAACGCAAGTGCTGTATCCGTAAATCGCATCGGTGTAAGCTCTGGCAGCGTCGCCGTCCTGGCAATTTGATCGATCGCCTTGATGCCTCCCAGCAAATCGTCTACCTCGTCACTGTAAGGAAGAATAGCGATCCGATAACGTGCTGCAATCCGGCTACCCTTAGTGGAGCGGTAGACCATTTGCTTTATGGTAGAAACCAATGCTTTTTTCACCAAATCTATTCTTCTGACATTATTCATTTCCAACCCCATTGAAGCACTAACATCAATGAGGTAAATAATCAATGCCGGAGTGCTTTGCGTAGCCTGTACTGTATATTTTTCCCTGGGGACTAATCCCCCGGTTAAATCTCCAGTCATTGGTGAAGCCCCATCCTGATTATTGATCATAACCGTCGGTTCAACGACCGGTGTTTTACCGATCATTAATTTAGAGATGTTTTCTAATTGTTTTTTCACTTCGCGCGTACTTTGAACCCTTTGATCCGGTTGCGTTTCAAGTAATTTTTTGAGCAGATTCACATATTCTAATGGAACCTCAGGAGAAATGAGCGCAAAGGTAGAGTGAACGGAAGAATAATATTTTCCACCTGTGAGCATGAAGTAAAGAGTGGCACCCATTGAATACAAGTCGGTCCGGAAATCCGTCTGCCCATTTTCCAATTGCTCCGGTGCTGCAAACACCAGTGTACCTAATGCAACCGTATCCTTTAACTGTCCCTTCTTGAAAGTCCTTGCGATTCCGAAGTCGATCAGCTTCAAATTGTCGTATTCATCCACCATAATATTTGAAGGCTTTAGGTCACGAAAAATCACCGGTTTAGGCTGTTCATGTAAGTAATTCAGAATCTCGCACAGCTGCACGGCATATTTAAGCGCGCGCTGCACCGTTATCGGCGTCTTGTTATCCCCATATATCTCTTCAATCGTGTGCCCGTTCACATATTCCATCACCAGATAACTTCTTCCTTCAGCATCCGGCTCAAAATAATCCGCTATCTTCAGGATGTACGGGTGGGACAGATTGCTGAGAATCCGTATTTCTTCCAGAAAGCTGCTGCCATCGGTTTCAGAATCGATAATGATTTCCTTAACCGCCCAAATCTTACGATTCAATCTGGTATCCCGTACCCGGTATACAGCACCCATGCCACCTCTGGCAATAAGCTCTTCTACCAGATATCTTCCTCCAAGAATCTCTCCGTTAGTCAACATATTCCTTCTCCTATCCCTGGTTCAGTGCTAATAAGGGCAACGGACATTGTCCATTACCCTTGCTTCAGAAGCTGTTATTTGAATTGGCTCGCATTGTTTTTTATCGCGTTTTCCGTATCTTCATATCCTTTTACTGTTGTATCCAAGAAAGTAGCATAGGAGATAATGACGTTCTTATATTCCTCAAAGCGGGGTTCCATTCCTCTAAATTTCTCACGAATGGTATTGCTCGCATCACTTTGCCAGGTGGAGGCAAGTGCGTTCATCTCCATTTTAATTTCGTCCAGTCTGGCGCTGAG
Organism: Paenibacillus sp. FSL L8-0340; assembly: GCF_038593145.1. Lineage (NCBI taxonomy): Bacteria > Bacillati > Bacillota > Bacilli > Caryophanales > Paenibacillaceae > Paenibacillus > Paenibacillus sp. FSL L8-0340. The sequence continues at coordinate 219,636 of NZ_CP151967.1, read as the reverse complement.
ATTTTCATTAATGGATCGGATCGTTCCGGCAGTATTCGCTACCTCAGGCAGAGAAATTTGAATTCCTTCCGTTGACATATATGCAGCCCCCTTTTTTAATTAGTTAATTTTTTAGCTGAATTGATAATTTCACTTTGGGTATCCCGGTACATCTTGGCGCTCAGTTTTAGAAATTCGGAGTATTTAAGCAGCAGATCGTACATATTCTTAAAATCCTCCTCAAAGCCTTGAATCTGGGTAACATATGCCGTATTGTCGGCCCCTTTCCAAGCGGCACCCATTGCATTTACCTCTGTGAATAACTTCTTGTATTGCGTGGCGTACTCAGACGCTTGGCCATCCATCTTCTGTGCTGCTGATTCCAGCCGTGCAGGATCCACTGTAATTTTCGACATTATTTCTACTCCTTTCTGATTAAAAAAACATAAAATTTATATTAACATCAGCATGGAGCCGTTACTTAACCCCAGCTCCCTTGCCGATAGGTTAATATCAAGCACTGTAGCGGTCTGTTTATCGCAGATGACGGTATCCTCTGATCTGATATAGACCCCTCCCGACAGCTCCATGATTGCAGCTGCCAGCAGGCCTTCGATCTCATGCAGACGAAGATCTAAAGGAATGATTACATCGTGTGTCTGGCTGATTGCCGGAATATAGAGCTCAATAATGATCTTATCCAACGGGGACCTCCTCCTCCACGAGCGCACTGGCAGCCAGCAGTTTCACCAGAACAGCCTTCCCGCGATGCACCACGTACCCGAAGCCGTCGCCAATCTCGCGGTACATCTCTTGGCTGAATCGGGCCGGCTTCATGTGGTACTGATCGGTAAAACCGTCTCCAATCCATATCCCCTCACCTCCAGCCACATGCTCTTTAAACCAAGCTTCATAGGAGAACGTCGCGATATTAGCAGCCCGTTCAGCCAATATAAAATGTACCTGATAGGCGGCGCTCCCTTTCTCAAGCAGAACTTTCCACTTATCCTTGGCATCTACGGATAGCCTGGACAGCAAGGCCGATACCGACAGCACAATTACCGTCAGTTTATTGAATACAGGAACCGGCTGGCCTGCAGCAACTGCATCCTTAAAGGCGTTATTCCGCAGCACCAGCATATTGAACAGTTCAATAACCGCCCCCTCGGCGGCATCGTTATGGTCATTGATATAGCGGCATTTACCCTGAAAGTGTTCCGTAAGCTGTCTATTGGCATCAAGCACCAGCAGCTCCGAATCGGAAGCGCCTTGCTCAGAGAGCACCTCGACCAAACCCTGCATGAAAGTAGTCATATCATGATCTCGGGAAGCTACCAACTGAATATAGCTTTGGCTGAGGTCCATGTAGGATACCTTTAGGCTGTCTTTCTCCACCCCCACAGGAATCAATCCGTCCTTCCAGCGATGAATATCTTTCTTAAGGAAGGCCAGATCCACCTTGTCCGGCAAGATCGGTATCTGTTCAGCAGTTGTTCCCGTCCATTGTTTCGCATAGCTGCTGCAGCTGCTTCGCAATTCATTCAGCAGATTGTTGCCGTTTGCCTGAATATGGGCCAGCTGAAATTCATAGACGTTGTCTTTCTTGAAGATGCCTCTGCCCTTCAATTTGGAAGGGTACACGCCTCCCACATTGCCGAGCACACCGGAATAATCGGATGGATCATTCAGCTGGAGCACGTAGAGCTGCTTGAAATTCTGCAAGGTTTTGTACCGTACAGCTCCCGTATTAAGTGCAGTCAGCATAAAATAAATACCATACTTCAGACCTTCTCTGCTGAGCAGCGAGATCACCTCTTCCTTGCCCTCAAAAAGCTCGGTAAATACGGAATAGTTATGAATGACGACTAATATAGAAGGCTCTTGTTCCGCAGATACACGATTATAAGAACCGAAGTCGCCCCCATACGGTGAGAACATCTTCTTTCTATGTTCTATTTTTTGCTGAAGCATCTGGAAAAGTTTATTAACCCTTTCACTGTCGTGAGAGAAGACTACATCACCCACATGCGGTGCTTCTGAGAAGGCTCCCAGCGTTTCCGAACCAAAGTCCAGAATATATATATTGATTTCTTCGGGAGTATGCTGCTCTATCAAGGAGAAGATAAGTGTCGTCAGAAAGACTGTTTTTCCACTACCGGCCGTACCATAAACGAGCGCATTACCGTCCCGGGAGAGCGGGAAGGTCATGGGCAGTTGTCTCTGGTTCACCGGATCATCGACCTCGCCGATTACAGGATTAATCTCACCATAAAAAGAAAGGGAGTTAGGGTACTTCTTCTTCAATTCATGCAGATAAATAACAGCAGGAATCGGCTCCAACCACAGCGGCCGGATCTTGATGCCTTCTTCGGCAGCAATGTGGGATAGATACTCATTAATCCTGCTAATCTGCTTCTCTGGATTAGCCTGTCTGATTTTTCGTTTATTAACAGTTGTTTGCTTTACAATACGGCCCAGCGTATCAATTATCGTGAGGTTGTGATCCGGTGTACGTTCCATCCGGTCCGATGGAGCATACGGTGCGCCGGCCCATGCAGATTGCCCTAGTTCAAACAGCTCGTTAAAGCCTACCTGCACATAAAATCTTCCAGTAACGGACAATTCGGCGGCATCCGGTCTTTTGATTACATCCATACTGTCGGCCCTCTCCTGGACCTTCAATGAAATACGGAATTTACTATTGCTCCAAATTTGGTCGTCTACGACACCCGCAGGCTTCTGAGTAGCTAGAATCAAATGGATGCCCAGACTTCGTCCGATTCGCGCAGCACTTACCAGCTGTTCCATAAACTCCGGCTGCTGGGTTTTAAGTTCGGCAAATTCGTCTGAAATGATAAACAAATGCTGAAGCGGTTCGGATACCTGCCCTTCCCGGTAAAGCCTTTGGTATTTATAGATATCAATGTTGCTGAGACCAAGCCGGCTATGAATATCCTGAAATATGGCCTGCCGTCGTTTCAGCTCGCTTTGGATTGAAATCAGCGAACGTTTTACCGCAGCGCCGTCCAAATTGGTAATCGTTCCTGCCAGATGAGGAAGGCTAGAGAATGCGCTTGCCATCCCGCCACCCTTATAATCGATAAGGATAAAGGCTACTTCATGAGGATGATAATTCACTGCCAGTGATAATATAAAGGTCATGATGAATTCGCTTTTACCCGAACCTGTCATTCCGGCAATCAACCCATGTGGACCATGGAATTTTTCATGCAGATCCAGTTGAAATAAGGCTCCCGAGGTATCCACACCAATGGGAGTTTCCAGTGACAATACCGGATCGTTATCCTTCCAGCGGGTTAAGGCGTTAAGATGCTCTATCTTTCCGACGCCAAACATATCGAGGAAGGTTAACATATCCGGCAGATTATATTTAGATCCTGATGTGTCAAGCTTGATGTTAGCCAGCCGGACAGCAAGCGCAAGCTCGTTACGGATCTCATAGGGATCAGGGCGGAAAGATACAGCTTTCCCGGAAATATTATCTTTGTCAAAAATATTCGAATCTTCACCGTCGCACTCAATCACCAGGGAGCACTCTTTGGGAAGATGCATGAGCTGATCATAAAGATGCAAAATGCTGAAGCCGAGGTTCTTTTTCTGCTTTAATAATCCGTTGATTATTTCAGCTTTGCCCGCCAGCTGCTTGTCCGCAGCTATAATCACGTAATATGGCGACAACTCCCGTATTTCTTCATCAGATGAGAGCATTTCCCGGGCAGATAGCTCTTTTTCCAGATAACTGGACAGCTCTTTCACTTCATTTAGCTCCGTTGCCACAAACCGCAAACTGCCCTCTTCATTCCATACATGCGGCAGCCATTTCACAAATCCCCAAGTATCTTGTTCTTTTGTATCATAAAGAAAGACGAGCTTTAGTTCATCATAGCTGTGAAGTGCGGTAAGCTGCAGGATCAGCTGTTTCGTAAGCCTAACGGCGGCTTCCCTCGTGCCGATAATTCCCGCTATCCAATCCTCTGTCAATAACAGCGGCAACGGCACATTTTTGAGGAGCTTCGGTTCTTTAATGAACTCTTCTAATTCGTTCCGCAATTCATCTTCATCCAAGCTGAATCTTATTTCGGGATGCTTAATTTCTGCCTGCAGGTTAACGGTTCCCAGTCCCAGTCTAAGCGATAAAAAGTCATTATGCCTGCGGGTTCGCTCCCATAAATCACGTTTCTTTTGTTCTATGCGGCCAACGCAATCTTCTACAGTCACTAGGTTCTCATGTAGAATATCGCTTTGATAGGCACACTCAACTGCAATTTTTTGCCGGAGCTCTCCCAAATATGCCTTGTATTTCACATTTCTCTCCTGATTGCGCCGGCTTCTCCGCTTGCTCTCATGTCTTCTGGCCAAGACAGGCCATAATATTGTACCTAGCAGCATGCTCATAGACATTACTAGAGTAGGCATTGCATTTCTGACATTCCCCCCGGAACTGAGTGCATTCTGGAGGGCAAACAACCCTGTAAAAAGTGAAGCCATCCCCATAGTGATGGACGGACCCAGCATCAGCATAATTGGCAATTGCTCCATATTGCCGAGTGAGGGTGGAGGATCAATTACAAATTCCGCCTGCTGAATATCCCGCTTGAACCGGGGAGAACGGTAGAAGAATTCAGGGGAAACAGCGATCTCCTCCAATTCCTCCTCCTCAACCACAGCTGCTGTCTGCTTGATATACGGCTGAAACGCAGCTCCTTTGATTTTTAGCTGACCGTCCGGATTGTTCACGGCAATAAAATCGGGCCCAATAATAATTTTGAGACCGATAATATAGACGACATCTCCTAGTTTCAGCACTTTGCTGGTGACCCGTTTCCCATTCACAAACGTTCCGTTTGCGCTGCTCTGGTCTTGAATCGTCAGGGTAGAGCCGTTGATCAACAGTTCAGCATGAATGGATGAGGTATACTTATTGGCATAATGCAGATTACAATTCTCTGCCCGTCCAATCGTTATTCTGCTGTTTGCATGAAACTTCAGCTTCTTAAAGGTATTCCTGTCACGGGAGACAGGCTCAGAGAAGAGCACTACATACTCATTCGTTCGGATAAGATGAATGGAGTACATGTTCATGGGCTCTATGGCAATTTCCTTAATGGTGGATTTGTTGCTGTCCAGAATAACGGCCTGTTTATTGGACTTCAGAATCCATTTCCCCTCAATGCCTTCAATACCGATAACGTTCTCCTCATAATTCTGTTCATTTCTCTGAGTGATCCAGTATTGTCCCTTCTGTTTCTCGGGAAGAACACAAGTATAGATGACCGTGTCTTTAAGCAGTGATAGCTGCATGCGTATCTTCACTCCCTATTCAAATCCACCAAATAGCCGGCACTAACTTCCTGCAGGAATACTATTTAATAAATACTGGATCAAACATGGCAAATTCCACTTTAGAAGCGCCGATACTGCTTATTGCAAATGTAATCTTATCCACATAACGAAGCGGCACAATCAAATTTTGGGGTTCTTGAGTGGACGCGTATGTATACGTTCCGTATAAGGTCGTTTGTCCGCCTTTATCTGTAAGATAAACATCTACCGTGACCGGCTGCGTGCTGACGCTTCCTAGCTTATGCTGAATTAGAGCCGCTTTCGCATTAAACTGTCTGTACTTTTCATCCAGTTGATAGGTAATCTTCGCTTGTGCCTTGCTATCCGGAGTATAGTCTCCAAGCATCGTATAGATATAATTCAAATGGGTGGTCCCGTTTTGCTCTTTAATCACAGTGCTGCCGTCGTACATAATGCTGCTCTCTGCGTTCGTATTAACTACTTCAGGGGCTCCGATCAGGTAATCGTTGCCTGCCTCAATTGTGCCGGTGGTTGCGTAAACCTTCTTGCCTGTTGAATTTAAGATTACAGTCTTCCCGTCACGGGAACGCGAAGGTTCATAACCCAGCTCAGGCAGCATATAGCTGGGAAAATAAGCGTAGCCTTGGAATGTAAAAGGTTTATTTTTACTATTCACCGTAATCTTCGTGCCATCCACCTCAACACTATTAATGTTGAATAGGGCTCCCTTTAAATCTGCCGCAAATACGGTAACACCTCCGAATAATAATCCCCCGCAGATAAAGCCTGAGATAAACTTCTTCATATCTATTCCTCCTAAATGTTATATGTACTTTTGTATAACTACTCTCCTGTAAGCTCTTTTAGCATGCTTCGTGCCAGCTTGTTATTGCTATCCAGTGCTTTTAGTTGTTTAGCTAGACGGATAACCTTTTCCGTATCATCTTCAACGTTATAGGCATAAAGAATGCTATCCTCCAGCGCTTTGATTTTTTGCTTCTTCGCTGCTGACTTGGCGGTTGCCGCCGGTTTAGTTGTCGGTTTCGACGTTGGTTTGGCTGTTGGTTTAGCTGTCGGCTTTGGCGTTGGTTTAACCGTCGGCTGGGCTGTCGGCTTCGGTGTTGGTTTAACCGTCGGCTGGGCTGTCGGCTTCGGCGTTGGTTTAACCGTCGGCTGGGCTGTCGGCTTTTCCGTGATTACAGGCGCCAGGGCAGCCGCCGACGGGCTGGCGGCAACCGTTGGCTGGGCTGTTGCCGTTGGCTGCACCGTTGCTTGAGCGGCAACGTCAGCAGCCTCATTAGAAGGCTCCGATTCGCCCATCATTCCCCTTACAGTCAGACTGCCGCCGAGCACAATAGCTGCCGCCAAGGCAATCAGCATTCCAAGCCGCCATTTCTTGCCTGCCAGCGGGCGCGGTTTCTCCTGTTCCGGCGCAGTTTCTTTCGAATGCTGTTCAGCCAGCAGAGACTGAATCACCTGTATGGAAACTTCGATTTCATGGCGGACAGAGGAATCAGCAACGGGACCGGCAAGCAATGCTGTGTAAGCCGCCAAGGCCCCCTGTAAATCCCCTGAACTTTCCAGCATTCTTGCTCTACCCAGCGGCGCTTCATCCCATTCTGACAACTCTTCCATTGGAGTCGGACGAAGAACGGATGGGAGGGCCGTTGAAGTCATTGTTCCTTCCGCCCGGACCTCTTCGGAGGAGTCCGTGTAGCCAAGGCTGACCGATGATAAGGCAATATACCATTCTCCGAATGCTGGACATTGATATAGCGCGTCACTTTCCCATGCTTTACGGAAAAGACCCGCAACCTCGCCGCCGTAACTTTCAGTCAACACTCTATTAATTAAGGCTACTCTATCCTGATCATTTTCCATCAACCCGGGGTCAAAATAACTTTCACCCCATGCCGCTTCCCGAATCTCCGGATGGAACCATGCCAGCATCTCTGCGAGCAGGATGCTGCCGGAATAACGATCTGCATACTTGTTCCAAAGATGCTGATAATCACTTCTCCCGGAAGAGTATCCGGGTGATCCCATCGTCATATATTCAGGCCTGTCGAGGTGGACCGCATACATGTGCTCTATGTCGATCAGCTGAATGCATGATTTGACTAAGGGCATAATCTCATGCAGGAGCCCGGGAATCATAACGTTAGAGCCTGATAAATCCCCATGCGCCAACCCGCGCTGCTCCATGAAAGATAACACTTCAGCCAAGGACCTGGCGGTATGAAGCGCCGTTTCTTGAGGAATATCTTTCTTTTCCAGTATGATATCCATCCAGGTCGGACCATTGATCCATGGCATAAGAACAGCATACAGCAGCTCCGGGTGACTTCCCAACAGTTGCACGTCCCGCTGAGGAATCAATACATCCCGTTCACAGACCTGAAGTCCATCAATTTTTGAAAAGGCCGCAAGCTGTTCTGACAAATATACATTAGAAGGCTGCCGGAAGACGGGTTTGAATACTTTCAGCGCTTTGGAAATGCCGTCTTGAATGCTGGTGAGTTTATACACCGTACCTTGCCTGCCCTCTTGGCCGTAGGGGATCTCACTCATGAGCGGATGCCCCTGAACAACATAAACCTTCCCGTCAATCACTAATTCTTCATTGGTTTCTGGATTGAATGCCATATCCTTGCATCCTTTCTACATGCGGTTCAATTCGCTGATAACCGTCCTGTACCGCCGTTCACAGCCAAATTTCCTCAGCACTTTGAGCACTGACTCCGATTTTGATAAACAAATAGGGTAATGTCCGGTCCCCGGAAACGATATGAAAAATGGGAGTCGTCTGGCGCAAATAATTGCTCTCCATATAGTGAAGCAGCTCTCCATAAGCGGTCTCCGTACTTGCTTCATAATCGGCAAGATCACAAGTAGAAATCATCCGGTCGATGCAGAAATAACTGTGGAAATGCATATCTTCTGTCACGTCCAGATAATCCTCGTGGATAGGAATAAAAAATTCAGCATGCAGCATTTCATCCAGTGGAATATTGTTTATAGAATAGAACAAGGGACCTTTAATCGTAGCCTTCAGCTGGAATACATCACTCATAAAATCAGATAGATGCTGCTCCAGATCCTTATAGTAGAAATGATATTTTCTAGAGACAACACTGGTGTATTTTATCGAATCCTTTGGATTTACCACACTATCCCTCCTTAATGACCGGAGCAAAGATATCAATAATTCCATCTCCGTAGACGTCCAGATAGATATTGTAAAAGGGTTCCTCAAGCGTTAGCTGATAGGATTCGGCGCATGACCGCAGAACAGCGTAGGACTCTTCGATATCCTCGTCGAGATCAGCGTGTCTGAGGAGCAGCCCGTCTGTAAATTTCAAAGTTTCCGTAAAGTGATAATCCTCATTTTTCTCCATCTCTACAGGTGCATTAACAGGAATGTAGAAGGAATAGTCAGCCTCCCCTACGTCCAAATTCAGACCAGAAACTTGATAAATGATCGGACCTGTACCATATAAGCCGCTGCTTACAATGGAGTTACGAAGCTCTTTGGCGAGCTGATGCCATTCCTCTATTTTGCAGGTTTTGGTACAACTGATGACGTTATGGAATATAATCGGAGTCCGCTTTATTTTCATGCCTTGTGTCCCCCCCGTGGCTTCTGCTGCTTCGATTTACGCTGGTTGGGTGGTTGGATATGAAAAGATTGGAACCGCCCTTTGCAGTATGCCAGCAGGATGAATTCAGGCAAGAACATTGCGGTGAGATACTGAATAAGTACACTAAGCACCAAGGCAATTACAGGCTCAAAGGATGTATAACTGCTGCTATCCGCGAACATCCTAGGCACAAATCCGGCAATAACGGCTCCGAGATAAATAACAGGGAAACTTATGTACGACTTGGACCCTCCAAAATTATATAATCCTTTTTCGCCTCTTCGTAAATGACCCTTTTTTACCCGATGTACTGCCCGCCAGGTCGAGAGGAACAGAAAAAGAATTCCGCCTAACAACATCAGCAGACCGAGTGATGTCATGAACGGCTCCGCTCCCCTGTCTTCACACATAAGAAAATAAACCAAATAGATCTCAAGCGAAAATTTCAGGGTAATCAAACATAGTATGTAGGACTGGATTTTTTGATATTTGTAGGCCCATTTCACATTATAAAATAAAAGTGCAGCCAGCAAATGGAATGCCCAGAGGACTATGTCTACAATTAAATAAATCATCCATGTAGAATCGGTGTTGTCACCATAGAGAACCGCATTAAGCGAAACCGCGATCATTACAGCACTGAACACTAAGGTAGCTATAATAAATACAGATACGCTATCAGGACGCAAGCGTTCACGGGCGGCTTCCTTTATTTTAGCGAAGTACTCCTCGTTATATTGCTTTAACATGTGAGCCTCCTACCAGATCAATTTGTTCAAGCCCTTTCCGATGTTTGATACAGCACCACTGATAGCGTCGCAAGTAGCATCAACGGCATCGTTAACCACATCTTTCGTATGATCGACTACACTTTTCGGCGGCGGACCTCCGAACTTGGCATTGAGGGCAAAGTTTATAGCTACACCTGTGGCGAGCCCCACTACAGTTCCCAAGGGTGGTACCACAAACGAGCCGATAACGGCACCAGTTGCTGCTGCACCCGCACCGGCGGTAACATCCACCGTGGTGTTCACAGCAAAAGTACCCGTGTTCTTCAAGTTAAAATCCCACTTCCCGCCGTCTCTGAAGGTCTCCACAAAGTTATCTCCTACCGCCAGAACCGTCCCGGCCGCACCTAGAAACTTTCCGCCCTTAGACAAGACCGTCGTGTTTTTCCAGTTAAAATCATCCCAGAGCGTCATCCCGTCTTTATAAGAAGATTTGAATACATCCTTCATATTTTGTAATCTGTTGCTTCTTCCATTGATGAATTGTTCAACAGGAGCCAGTCTATTAAAACGGTCCATGTTGTCTTGGATAACTCCATGGCCGTCAACATACAGAGGTATTCCATCCCCGTTAATTAACCGGTTCACGTATCGCTTCTTGAAGGTTCCACTTTCTCCGCCCAAGAGCCGGACCAACCCGTCTCTATACTCCATATAGTGTCTGCCCGTAACCATTTCCGCATTGACGAGCTGAATGAGAATCTTCCCGTCTTTTTTAACGGTTTTAAACTGCAAATCTTTATACCGGAGTAATGTATCCGAGTTCGTAATGCCAGAGAATACATCATTCACGGCATTGCGGAAGGCCAGCAGAAAGAAAGGATCGCCAGCCAATTGAGATTCATACTGGTCTATGGGATTTGAGCTGAATGACAATCCCACTTTAACCAAATAATCTTCAATATCAAAATATTTTCCACTTTCATTCTCCACAAACCTCTTGAAATTCCCCAGCTTTTCCTGTAAATCCCCCAGCTCTTTACACAGGTTCCCTAACCGGCTGCCTACATCACTCCGCGACAGAACTCTGTTGTCAATTTGACCAAGCAACCGGGAAAGTCTGCTCACTGCGTCAGATAAGTCAGAGGTGTACTTAGAAAGATGGGTTGATGCAAGTTGAATAAGATTCTCATCTAGGAAAATGGTATTCAATACAGTGTCCTCCCGGCACAGACTTTATTTAGTATGCGGACTATTCTTGAGCTGCTTCATTGCTGCCTCTCTAGCTGCGATTTCTGCTGCCTCCTTCGCATCTTCTTCTTGTCTTATCGCATTTGCCGTAGATATAATATCCGACTCAATCGCTCTAAGACTTGATGCGACCCTTCCAATACTCGTTTGAATCAGTTCCATAGCATGTGTCATATGTATAGTTTCATCTGCATCCCAGCTTTTTCTCAAACTTTCCTTGTACAACTCGAGATTTTCTTTGATTGCGCCCAGAGAAACTTCATGCTGGCCGATCTCCCGGGCAATTCCGCTCTCCCTTTGGACATCAATTTTCATAAAATCATCCTTTCGCAGGTTAGATTAACTCCCAACCCAAATAAACACTAAATGTGATCTATGTACAAGCTTCCGTGGACCTAATGCATATACAGAATACATAAAAACTTAGTTGATTCATTAAATAACCACACAATAAACATACATTACCATCAAAAACGACATATTAAACTAAATTTTGCGTATTACGAAAAAAAAGTCCTTCGGCACATCATAACTAGTTTGATATTCTTTGTTGATTTTTCACAAATATGGGGTTATAGGTTGATTAAAACTATCTTATAATGAAATGGGGCCGGGAAACTTCACCCGTTTGTGAACGCGCGTTTATTGCCCTGCCCATCATCCACTTTATAGGAGGAATGGTTATGCAATACGGTCACTTTGACGAAAAAAACAAAGAGTATCTCATTACGAAACCGAATACGCCTGCCCCTTGGGCGAACTACCTGGGCTCGCCGGAATATGGCGCCATTATCTCAGGAAACGCAGGGGGCTACAGTTTTGTAAAATCTGGAGCCAACGGGCGGCATGTCCGCTACCATTTTAATTCAAAGGACGAGCCTGGACGCTACATTTACGTGAGAGATTTGGAAAACGGGGATTATTGGTCCGGTTCTTGGCAGCCCGTGGGTAAAGATCTGGATCAGTACAAGTCGGTATGCCATCATGGAACCGGATACACGAACATCGTCTCGGATTACGACAATATCCATACAGAATCATTGTATTATGTACCGCTGAACAAAACCTACGAGGTATGGCGCATGAAGGTCCGCAATAATGACTCCAAAGCGCGGAAGCTGGCTCTCTTCGGATTTGTTGAATTAACCAACAATAACAATTACGAGCAGGATACCGTCAACCTTCAGTACACGCTGTTCATCTCCCGGACCTACTACAAAAACAATATGATCCTTCAATCCATCAATGAAAACGTTCCCGAGGATCAGAGCTGGAGATTCTTCGGTGCTGCAGGCGCAGAGGTAACCGCTTACGACGGCGACCGGGATACGTTCCTCGGCGATTACCGCAGCTACGGCAATCCGGCCTCCGTTGCAAACGGCCAATGTAGCAATTCATTAAACTACAACACCAACTCCTGCGGTGCTCTGCAGATCAACGTGGAGCTGCAGCCGGGAGAAGAGAAAGAAATTGCATTCCTTCTGGGACAATATGATGAGAAAGGCGCGTCCGAAATTCTTAGCCACTACAAAGATTTGTCTGTCGTGGACAAGGAACTCGAAGAACTGAAGGCATTCTGGCACAGCAAGCTTAACCGCTTCCAAGTCCAGACACCAAGCGATAATCTGAACAACATGATCAATACCTGGAACGCATATCAATGCTTCATCACTTTCATCTGGTCTCGTGCAGCCTCCTTCCAATACTCCGGTCTCCGTAACGGACTCGGCTATCGGGATACCGTACAGGATATTCAAGGTATCATTCATCTGGATCATGAGATGGCCCTAGAGCGTCTGAGACTGATGATTTCAGCCCAGGTATCCAACGGCGGTGGACTTCCACTGGTGAAGTTTGATCATAACCCTGGTCATGAAGGCACACCAGACGACCCGGAATACGTACGGGAAACCGGTCATCCCCACTATCGCGCCGATGACGCCTTGTGGATGTTCCCAACCGTCATTAAATACTTGAATGAAAGTGGCAACTGGGACTTTACAGATGAATTGATACCTTATTCGGATAAAGGCGAAGGCACGGTGTACGAGCATCTGCGCCAGGCCCTCCAATTTAGCCTGGATCGTATGGGTGCACATGGCATGCCGGTCGGGCTTCATGCGGACTGGAACGATTGTCTGCGTCTCGGAGCCAAAGGTGAGTCGCTATTCGTCGCCTTCCAGCTGTACATGGCCTTCAAAGTGTTCATGGAAATCGCGCACAACAAGAACAAGCCGGACGACATAAAGTGGGCACAGGGCCTGCTTGATGAGCTCGACGGGAACATTCAGAAGCATGCTTGGGAGAACGATCAGTTCGTCCGCGGGTTCACCGAAGACAACTATACAATCGGCTCCTGGGAGAATAATGAAGCAAAAATCTGGCTCAATCCGCAAAGCTGGTCCGTATTAAGCGGCGCCGCCCGCCCGGATCAGGCAAAGCTCGCGATGGACAAAGTGTACGACAATCTGCGTACCGATTACGGCACTATGATATTCTACCCGCCGTTCCGGGAGTACGGTCCGCCAGTGGCCCTGATGGCGCTTTTCAACGCCTCCACCAAGGAAAACGCCGGTATCTTCAGCCAGCCGCAGGGATGGCTCATCTTAGCAGAGACCATGATCGGCAACGGTGAACGCGCGTTCGAATATTTCCTGAATTGCAGTCCGGCCAGCATGAACGACAAAGCCGAAATCCGCAAACTGGAGCCTTACGTGCATGGTCAGTTCGTCGAGTCCAAAGACAGCCCGTATCAAGGCCGGGCCCATGTCCACTGGCTCACCGGCACCGCCTCGACTGTGATGGTCTCTCTGGTGGAGGGCATCATGGGAGTTCAGCCGCAGATGGATGGCCTTCGCATCAACCCATGTGTTCCTTCCAGCTGGAATGACTTCTCCATGGTGCGGGAATTCCGCGGTAAGAAGCTGAACATTCAGGTGGAGAACAAAAACGGCGTCCAAAAAGGGGTTACCCATATCGTCATTAACGGTGAAGAAATTCAAGGGGACCTGATCCCAATCGCCAAAATGAAGGCGGAAAACAACGTGCTAGTCATTATGGGGTAAAGCCCTCCTTCCATTTGATCAGCCAGCTTAGCTCATCATATATACCAGCAGCAACCTCTATCCGCTTCGGACAGAGGTTGCTTTCTTTGGTCCCTAGTGAAATATGAGATGATTGTTAGCCATTCAGTTGCGACATCAGTTCTTTCATATAACGGGCTCCATGGACTTCGTTTTTGGGGCTTACATTTTCAATCCGCGCTAAATCCTTAGGAGTCAGCTCAATAGTTGCGGAGTTTGCATTCTCCTCCAAATATTTGATTCGTTTCGTTCCCGGGATTGGCAGTGCGTGATTAGCGATCGTCCATGCGATAGCCAGTTGTGAAGGCGTGCAATTTTTCTCGATGGCGATTTCCTTGATTTTATCTACAATTTCTATATTCCTCTGGAAATTATCGCCTTGGAACCGGGGCATATATCTGCGCAGATCATTTGCATCCAAATCCTCGAATTTCCGAATTTCACCGGATATAAAACCTCTGCTTAACGGACTGTAAGCGATATGCGTAATGCCGAGTTCTCTGGCAGTGGGGAGAACGTCATCTTCAATGTCCCGGCTCCATAGAGAATATTCACTTTGCAATGCAGAAATGGGATGCACTGCATGCGCACGGCGAAGCGTAGAAGCAGATGCTTCAGACAGGCCGAGACTGCGTACCTTGCCTTCTTTAACCAAGTCAGTCATAGCGCCAACGGTTTCCTCGATGGGAATATTGGGGTCTACCCTGTGCTGGTAGTAGAGATCAATATAGTCTGTGCCTAACCGGCGGAGACTTTCTTCTACGGCCTTTTTTACGTAAGCGGGCTGACCGTTCAAACTTTCATAGTTAGGGGTATATGCGAATTTGGTTGCAATAATTGCCTGATCCCGGCGGCCTTTGATAGCTTTCCCAAGAAGCTCCTCGTTGTGCCCATTTCCGTACACATCGGCGGTATCAAGCAGACTAACTCCGATTTCTAGCGAGCGGTGAATCGTCTTGGTGGACTCCTCATCATTGGTTTCTCCATACATGCCAGGAGACATGCCCATAATTCCCAGTCCAATCATAGAAACGACTATATCGCTGTTTCCTAGTATTCTTTGCTTCATAACTTGATACCTCTCCATCTATTCAATATTATTGTTTGCTGGCACTATCCATTTGGCTCAGCAGTTTACTTTCAGAAGGAAGTCTTCCTTTTTCTATCTCCTCGTAGATGACAAGCTTGTTGTCCACTGCCTCAAGTGCTTCAGCAAGCTCGTACTGACGCCGCTGCAAATCCTCTTTATATTCGCTCAGAATCGCTTTTCTCTGCGGAATGGTTGAATCGCCGTCTAAAGCAAGGCGGACCATATGCTTCAATGTAGATATCTTCATTCCTGTTGCCCGGAAGCAGGACATCAGTCTCATCCAATCCAGGTGTTCTTGCTCAAACTGACGGTTTCCATGCTCATCTCTTTGAATATAAGGGAGCAGCCCCTCCTTCTCGTAATAACGAATTTTATGTGCAGGGCAACCTAGCCGCTCCGAAGCCTCTTTTATAGAAAAAGACATGATGGTGACACTCCTTTCATGCTCGTATTTGGATGTAACAGACCGGGTCTTTTTCAGCTTAAGGGTTAATGTGTACATTAAGGCAACCCCCCAATTTATAGAGAACCATTAAAATTTTAATCCCATGGACCGGACATAATGACAGCAATACACAAGGAATCGGCAGAGTAGACTTTTGAACAGACTAGAGAGTATGCTTGGTGTTCATATGTTAGCATAAGGCTATTGCGTTTTTATTTTTTATTCAGCGGCACATCCGTGTAATCAGCAAAGGAGACCTGTATATGAAGTTACATACCACGAAATATATTAAATTTCCTTCTGGCTTTTGGTCCGGATTACAGCAGCTAGGGGTTGCTCCAAGGGATGTAGCTCGGCGAGCCGGGCTGCCGCTTACCGTAATTACTGAACCTAAAGTCACTGCCGCAGAGTATTTTGCGATCTGGCAGGCTTTTTCGGATCTCATAGGGGATATTGCCAAAGCGATCATTGGACTTGTATCTGTCTTTGAAACGGCACAATTCCCGCCTGACGTCTTGGCCACTTACCACGCCCGTGATTATCGGGATGCTCTTTGCCGCATGGCCAGGTATAAACAAATGTGTCCCCCTGAAAAGCTGCTTATCATGGAGGAGGGTGAGGAATGCACCATCGAGCTGGAGTGGCAGCATACGGAAGAGTCCGGTCCGGAGGTATTGGTCGGGATCACACTGGCGTATCTTCTGGAACTTGGGCGCCGGGGAACAGGCAAAGCGTTGAATGCACGAAGGGTAGAATTTTCACGTCCCATGGGCGATGTGCACACGCTGGAGGCTTATTTCGGCTGTCCAATCCAAATCGGTACCAGCGGGAACCGGCTCACACTGCGGCGCCAAGACTTGGACATTCCTTTTGCAACGTATAACGAAGAACTGCTGGAAATTTTGACACCTGTCTTAGACCGGACGCTGAATGAAAAGCAAAACACTACTTCTATTACTGAGACAGTAAAATGGATCATCAAGCGGAGCCTTATGGGAGGGCTTCTTGACATACAGTCTGTCGCAAAGGAGCTTAATATGAGCGATCGGACGCTGCAGCGCCGGCTAACTGAAGAAGCCACGAGCTTCAAGCATCTGTTAACGCAGGCCAGGCATGAGCAGGCAAGGACATATTTGGCTGACCCGTCACTGGATATTAAAGAAGTAGCTTGCCTAGTGGGATACGAGAACCAGAATTCGTTTTACCGCGCATTCCGTATATGGGAAGGCGAAACGCCCTCTCATTGGCGTTCGGAGAATGCAGGCTCTCACAATAAGTAAAATTTAAATAAATTGGCGCGTGATGCAAGAAGATTGGCGCTGTGAGCTAGTTACTGAGCCGCCCAAACAAGGTATTATAATCCCTATCGGAACGCAAGATTATTCTTGAGGTTCTATATAACTTCATTTAGGGGAAATGTATCATGGATATGGGATTACACAATAAAACAGCTTTAGTTACAGGTTCAACGAAGGGTATCGGTAAAGCCATTGCTATTGAACTGGCCAAAGAAGGCGTGAATGTACTGATTAATGGAAGAAACTACGAAGAGGTAGAACAAACGGTAAACCAAATTCGTTCGAAATTTCCGGCTACTTCTCCTCAAAATGCCACTGCAGATATTGTGGATGTTACGCAGAGAGAAGCCTTGTTTGAAAAATATCCTCATGTCGACATTTTGGTTAACAATATGGGCATATATGAAATCATGAGTTACGATGACGTAACCGATGAAATATGGGATAAATACTTCCGTACGAATGTGCTTGCTGCAAACGGATTATGTAAATTTTATCTGCCTAAAATGCTGGAAAACAATTATGGACGCATGATTTTTATCGCGAGCGAAGAAGCCGTAATGCCTTCAGGTCAAATGCCGCAATACTGCATGACCAAATCAATGCTGCTCTCACTTTCAAAAAGCTTATCAAAATTAACCATAGGAACGGAAGTGACCGTCAATACGATAATGCCTGGACCAACACTTTCTGAAAATGTGCATCAGATCATTGAGGGAGTCTACGCCGAGGACAATATAACGTTTCCCGAAAAAGAGAAAAAATTTATGGCCGCAAACCTGCCTCAGTCTGAGATTCAACGATTTATCAGACCGGCCGAAATCGGAAGACTAGCAGCCTTTATATGCAGCCCTTATGCTTCAGCATTTAAAGGTTCTCCAATCCGTATGGACGGAGGAATGGTGCCAACGATTTATTAAAGGATCACTGTGTTACAACGGGCAGCTGATCGATCTGATTGGTGCGGAAATCCCTAAAGAACAGGGCTTTCGCCATTCTTAATCATCGACTAGAATTTCAATCATCATCGCCGCTCCGGTCTTGAGTCCGCACACAAACGCAGCCGTCATATCCATCCCCTGCACTTGCGAATACAACTCCAATAAAGACTCCAGCTCCTCAAAATCTCCTTCGGACAGCTTGCTTTTCCAAGTTTCTATAGACTCGATGATTTGTTTGTTTAACGGGCGATAATTAGAATCTTTGGGAATAACGTGCTCGTTAGGGAACAAACTACCGTGGTATAGGGATTCGAGAATGCTTGGCATGGGGGCCTCCTCTATAAGATTCAGGATTTAAAAATGATATAAACCAGCGTAGCATATTTGCAGAATATATGTGGTACGCCTAGGCGTAAGGTTGAATTGAAAAAAAACATTTAAGGTGTCTTCACTGTATACGGAAAGGGGAATCGAATCCCTGTTCCAGGAGAACGGTAGATAGATTTTTACGAGTGTAGTCACAGTTTTGATATCATCCGATTATCACCCCGAAACCGGCTATACGTTAAGTCAGCCTGATTATCAGCTTCTGCTGACCCCAGGGGTCGAGAACTGACAGCCTGTCTCGCTACTTGTTAGTTCCTATCCCTGTCACATGGACGATGCAGGATAGAATCACGCACCTAGATAGGTTATTAAGCAACGAAAGTTACACCACAGAATTTCTTCAATAAGAAAGGAGCATCCGCTCAATTGGATGCTCCCTAATTATTTACTTCCCCAAGCTATTAATTTCCTGTTCCGTTAATCCAGTGGCTTTTATAATGGTCGCTATGTCCAGATTCAAGTTCAGCATATTCTTTGCTACCTTCTTTATACCTGCCATTTGTGCACTTTCGAGCATAGTTTCCTCATCATGCAAATACTTCTGTCTGGCCTCATACAATCGTCTGGCGTCTGAATCCTGACTCAAATATTGAAGGGTATCCATGCCTTCTCCAAACCCGGATCATTCATCTTCAGTACCTCTCTCCCAGGTGAAAAGGCTTGTTATATTGTATTTTCCAAGTGAAAAAGTAGCTGCACTTAATTTATAGCTAATCTGACTTCATGCTATTTAGTTATCCTTAAAATCCATGTTTTTTATTATTAATATAGCAGAAAATAAAATCAATAAAAAAAATCCAACTAATGACAATAGGTCAGTAATTGAAACTAACAACACACCAAATATATTTTCACCATAACCACTTTTAAACATACCAAGTTTTGCGTAACTAAGTAGTGGATGATTTAATAAAGTAAGTACAAGACCACCCAAAATGCAATAAACTAATTTCACATTTTTCTCCATTAAAATTATCCCCCTTCAACTCATTACTACAGTAATTACACGAAGAACATACCATAATTTACCTTTAACTGTCGATGGTGATTCCGGCTGACTATCCAAGCATGGTGAAGCCGCATGATCAGTATCTAGCCGAGCACGCTGTGTGGGCTCAAGAAAAATTGGGCGGAAAAACGATGGTTTGGGGGCACAATATTCACATAGCTAAAGGTGTTATCACTGAGAAGATGTATCCTAAAGTCGCCGGGGAGTTTCTGAAAGAACGTGTAGGTAATCAATATGTAGCAATTGGCTCCACCACTACAATGTCATATCTCTACGTTCAGTTTTGCCCTTAGTATCCATATAAGCTCCTTTGCAGACTCAATGGCTTGTTCCAATGAATAGACTAAGCGATCTGTCACTGAAATAATGTCTTCATGATCTTCTGGTGTGTCGAGCACTTTCTTAATATTAAGATTAGTCCACCTCATGTTCTCTGCTTGATTCATCAACCGAAGGATTGCACTTATTGAATAATGTGCCGTCCTTAAGGTCCGAATAATTTTCAATCGTTTTATTTCATTTTCTGTATATGCCCGGGAGCCATTGGAAAGTCTATGGACTGTTATTAATCCATTGCGTTCCCAATTTCGAATCACTTCAGTTGAGAGATCCAGAACCCGGGCAGTCTCTTTGCGTGTATACGTTTGAGTAGATGTAGATTTGATTCCACATATCCACTGCTCCGAAAGTTCAATAGCTTCTAGCGCCCGGTTATATTCTTTTTCTAGATGGGACAAATAGTCTTGTGCATATTCTAGTGCTTGAGTAAAATCTGCTTTACCGCTAGCTTCAACTATGGCTCTAGCCTTTGCCCGAATGCGCCCTTGAACAATTTCACAACGAAAAGCGATTCTAGCTATTTTTAGTTGAAATAAATGCAAGTCGGAATAAATGCGGTAGCCATTCACACCTCTCGGAACAGCAGAGATATATCCCCATTCTTCATAAATCCGTACAGTGTTGGGATGTACCCCGACAATTGCTGCAATTTCTTTGGTTTGGTACATCCCTCAACCCTACTTCCACTTAAAAAATTTGAATGACCCAACCAAGCTGATCACAGTAACAATGCCTAAAATCAAAAACGGCACTGTCATCCCCTCGGTTTCTCTACCTGTACTTACCAGCTTTAATAAATGAATCCCATGTGACAAGGGTAATATATCCATTATCCATTGAACGAAGCGTGGCATCACTTCATATGGAATGGTCGCACCTGAGAACAATAACATCGTAAAGTACGCAATAGAACTCCACATATTAGCTGCTTTTTGATCAGGTACGACACTGCCAATTAAAGTGCCAATACTGTACATGGCTAAAATAACAAAGGCATATACGCTCAAAAATATAAACCAGGAACCTACTATTTGATAATCAAAAAATAAATAATATACGAGAGTAACACCCATAAATGAAACAAGGGCAGAGGAAAGCTGAATGATACCTTGGGCGAATAAAATCTGTAAAGGTGATACCGGTGTCACTTGGAACCGCTTCAGAATACCCCGATGCCGATAATCAGCAATGGTTAATGGTAGCCCCATTACGCCCGTTGCAAGCACACCAATAGTGGTAACGGCTGCGTAAGATAATTCAAAATTAGATGAACCTGCCGATGCATCTTTACTAAGCACGTAACCAAACAAAGCCGCTAAAATGACCGGAAAGCATATACCGAAAATTAAAATATCAATGCCTTTCCATACCAGCTTACCTTCTATTTTTAAGAGCGTAAACATTGTACTCATCCCCAGTATTCCTCCTCACCGGCCAAAAATAAATATGCGTCTTCGAGCGTTGTTTTCCCGCTAACGACTAACGCTTCCTGAATGGTCCCATGAAAAACGGTTTGACTCTCCCGCAGAATTAATATCTCATCACATAACGCTTCAACCTCATCCATGTAATGTGATGTTAATACAATCGCCAGACCATTTTCCTTCATTGTTGCGAGCTGCTTCCACAGCATACGACGTGCCTTTGTATCAAGCCCTGTTGTCAGTTCATCCAAAAACACAAGTTTCGGTTCTGGAATTAGGGCAAGGAGTACGGCCAGTCGCTGTCGCTCCCCACCAGAAAGTAATTTAACTAGTTGCTGTTCCTTATCTGCCAACCCAAAGGTTTGTAGTAAAGCAGGTAAGTCAGCTGTTGTTTTATAGAGTGATCGCCATTGTTCACATGCGTCGGAAACGGTTAGTTTATCTTGGAAATTGGTTTCTTGAAACTGCACACCAACTTGTTCAAATATCTCCTTTCGATCGCGTATTGGTGACTTACCAATGATAACAAGCTCATCATAAGTGCTCTTTTCAATACCAAGCACTGCAGCAATGGTTGAAGATTTCCCCGCCCCGTTCGCACCTAGTAATCCAAATGCTTGCCCCGACTTTACTTCAAAGCTAATGTGATCGACAGCCTTTTTCTGACCGTATGTAACGGTTAAATTCCCAACCTTCAATACCATGTTCTAACCTCCCTAAATAAATCTTAGGACGTCAGTATAACAAATGATCTATAGGGTGGTGTCTTACTGGAGGGTTTGAAACCAATCAACTTGCTAAGATAGCTATCGTGAAATTGATTTTCTTAACTTATCTGGTAGCTCCGTACCACATCCTAGAAGCATCCAACAAAGTCGTTGGCATCATTGATTTTGGTGTTTCCGGCACCGGCGATCCAGCTCATGATGTTGGCGATGGGCACTCATCGGTTATGAAAGCAAAGATGTTTCTTGGCATTTAAAGGTCAGAACCATCCCTTTCGCGGTTAACCATAAATATGAACTCCAGGTATTAGCTAAGTTTATTCAAACACATTGTTGTCCCTGACGAAATTATAAGAAAAAACACAAAAAAGCGACCATTATAGGTCGCTTTGCTTTTCTGATACTCCATATGGAGCCGACGGGATTCCGAGCCCCTGTCCGAAGATAACGCTTCTACGAGTGTAGTTAAAATCTCTTAACTAGTTGTTATTCTTTAAGACCTGTCAGACGGATTTCATTTAGCTCCTCCGCGGTTAATAATCCGGATTTATACAAATTCATATACTCTTGAGAAACGCTTTGATTAAAAATTAACAAATCATCAGTATTAATCGTCACCGGGATTCCAAAATTATAAAGCTTGCGAATTGGATGGCTGCCGTAATTCTCCACCACACTAAGCATAATATTGCTTGTTGGACAGACATTCAATTGAATATTGTGATCGGACAACCACCTCATAATCTGAGGTGAGCGGGCTGCCGCGATCCCATGATGAACCTCTTGGAGCCCCAACTCTTCAACGGCCTCCCTTACATCATCAGCAGTTCCGAATTCCCCCACATGAGCTTTTAAAACTAGACCCCCAGATTTTGCGGCTCTGTAGATGGACTTAAAGTATGCAATAGGCTGAGCAAATTCATCACCGCAGATATCTATAGACCGGAACCACCGGAAAGCCAATATTTCATCGATCCGTCCGTAAATTTCATCGATATTGCAGGCCCGATCTAAGGCTAGTTCCGGTAGAAACCGTGTTTTGGGAGCAAAAACGCGATGAAGATCGTCAATTATTTGCGAAAATAGTTCCATTCCTCCCAAAGTATCAATCTCGTCTATTCCGAAGCTTAATATCAATCTCTCTATGTGATCTTCAGCCGCCTGAACAAAGGAAGCTTCGATACGTTTCAAATAGCCTTGTATACCGGGACAATGGCATTTTACATGTTCAACAAACCAGCTTTGCATTCCAAGCAATGATTGAAAGGGTTCTGAAGGCGGTTGAATTCTAACGTTGGCCCATACGCCAATATATTGAATCGTCCCTCCACGTCCGGCGTGGTTATGCAAATCACTTTTCGGAATGGCTTGTAAATTCGTTAGTGATTCATTCATCAAGCTATCCATAAAAGGTTGTTTTAGATCAGCTGACAACCTTAACAACTCCTTCAATATATTGGAATGATATATAGTCAATATTCCCACACCATAAAATCACTGTCAATGCATTTTGCCGGTCGAGCGATATTAATCGGGGTATACTCATGATGAGTCCGCACCCCGCGTTGCCAAGGCTCTGCAACCACCACATACCCTTGAATAACTCCCGAAAACATGAAAAAAGACACCCATTCAGGTGTCTTCTACTTTACTCCATTTAGAACCGGGGCTGGATTCAGTAAGATCCGCCGCCCAATATACGAAGATGACAGAGAAGCAGTGCTAATGTGCACCTAATATCTCCCTCGCCATTCGAATGATCTCCTCATCGGGTGGCTTGATATGGACAAGAGGGTATTTCAAACCAAGCTGTTCGTACTTGTACTTTCCCATTTCGTGATAAGGCAGGACCTCAACCCGCTCTACATTGCGCAAGGTTTTAATAAAGTCGGCCAGGTTCCGAAGATCCGATTCATCATCAGTCAGTCCGGGAACTAGGACATGTCTGATCCAGACGGGGATATTAGTTTCTGAGAGAAAACGGGCAAAGTCGAGAATATGATCGTGAAATCAGCCTGCAATAGAGGCTCTCCGCCACTAACCGTTACTCCGCCCCCGGAAAACTGCAGGAAGGGGAGATATCCGCGAATTTCCTCAACTAATTCCTGAACCGTTACCAGTTGGCTTTTCCCAATCGTCCAGGTATCGGGGTTGTGGCAATATTGGCAGCGCAGTAAGCATCCCTGCATAAAAACAACGAACCGGATCCCCGGGCCATCTACCATACCGGATGTTTCAATGGAATGAATGCGGCCTTCGTGCTGCTCCATAGCGCGTCCCCCGTCAGATTTTTTCGTGAAAGGTTCTGTTGATGACATCAAGCTGCTGCTCTCTCGTCAGTTTGATGAAATTAACCGCATAGCCTGACACTCGTATCGTGAGCTGCGGATACTCCTCTGGATGCTCCATCGCATCAAGCAAGGTTTTGGTGTCAAACACATTTATATTAAGATGATGGCCATCCTTCGCTGTATACCCGTCAAGCAGCGCGGTCAGATTACGGACCCTATCCTCTTCGTTCTTCCCAAGAGCGCCAGGAATAATCGAGAACGTATTCGATATGCCATCCAAAGCGTACTCATAAGGAAGTTTCGCTACAGAGGCCAATGAAGCAATCGCACCTTTTCGGTCCCTGCCGTGCATCGGGTTCGCTCCCGGGGCGAATGGCTCGCCCTTTTTTCTCCCATCCGGGGTGTTCCCGGTCAACTTACCATATACCACATTGGATGTGATGGTCAGCACCGACATCGTGGTCCTAGCCTGTCTGTAGGTGGATTGTTTCTTAAGCTTGCGGTAGAACCGTTTGACGAGATCTACCGCAATCTCATCCGCGCGGTTATCGTTATTTCCGTAAGCAGGATATTCTCCTTCAATTATATAGTCGACAGCAAGACCGTTCTCATCCCGGACTGGCCGAACATCTGCATATTTAATGGCACTGAGCGAGTCGGTTACGACCGAAAGACCCGCAATCCCGGTTGCCATGGTCCGCATCGTTTCCTGATCATGAAGCGCCATCTCGATACGTTCATAACAATATTTATCATGCATGTAGTGAATTACATTCAAGGTGTTGATATAGAGTTCCGCAAGCCATTCCATCACATGGTCGAAAGCGGGCATCACTTCGTCAAAGTCCAGCTTGTCCGACAGAATCGGCCGCAATGGCGGGGTTATCTGCACCTTCATCTGCTCATCCATCCCGCCGTTAATCGCATACAGCAGAGCTTTTGCCAGATTCGCCCGAGCGCCGAAATACTGCATCTGCTTGCCGATCCGCATTGCGGACACACAGCAGGCAATCCCGTAATCATCGCCAAAATAAGTCCGCATTAAATCATCATTCTCATATTGAAGAGAGCTGGTCTGAATCGTCATGCGTGCACAATATTCCTTGAACTTCTGAGGGAGCCGATGGGACCAGAGTACGGTCAAATTCGGCTCCGGCGATGGACCAAGCGTCTCAAGCGTGTGCAAGAACCGGTAAGTATTCTTGGTGACTAACGGACGACCATCCAGGCCGATGCCTCCGAGGGACTCGGTGACCCATGTCGGATCGCCGCTGAACAGCGCGTTATATTCCGGTGTCCTTGCGAACTTTACCATACGTAACTTCATGACAAAATGATCGACGAGCTCCTGCGCCCCTTGCTCCGTCAGCCTCTGCTCCTTCAGGTCACGCGCTATATAGATGTCCAGAAAGGTGGAGGTGCGGCCAAGACTCATTGCAGCCCCGTTCTGCTCCTTGATCGCGGCAAGATACCCGAAGTACAGCCATTGAAAAGCTTCCTGCGCGGTCTCCGCCGGCTTGGTAATATCGAATCCGTAGCTGGCCGCCATCTGCTTCAGTTCCGTAAGGGCACGCAGCTGCTCCGCGATTTCTTCGCGTGCCCGAATTACATCTTCAGTCATCGTGCGTTCGTCGAAGAAGGAGAGCTCCTCTCTTTTGCTTTTGGCTAGAAAATCCGTGCCATATAAGGCAACTCGCCGGTAATCGCCGATAATCCGTCCCCGGCCATACGCATCCGGGAGCCCTGTAATAATGCCGGCTTTTCTGGCTAGACTCATGGCAGGTGAATAGCCGTCAAATACGCCTTGATTATGAGTTTTCCGGTAAGTGGAGAATATATGCTCGATTTCCGGATCCAGCTCATAACCGTAAGATTCACAAGCATTCTTAGCCATTCGGATCCCGCCGTAAGGCTGAAGGGCCCGCTTTAATGGCTTCTCCGTTTGAATACCCACGATGACCTCAAGCTCCTTATTCAAATAGCCGGGGCCATGGGAAATAATACTGGAAACCACTTCAGTATCCATATCCAGAACTCCGCCTTGATCACGTTCTTGCTTCGCGAGCTCCATGAACTCTTCCCAGAGCTGTTGCGTGGCTTCCGTGGAACCAGCCAGAAAAGACGCATCTCCTTCATAAGGCTCGTAGTTGAGCTGAATAAACTGGCGGACATCAATCTCTTCCTGCCAGCTTCCTGATTTAAAGTCTTCCCATGCCTGCATCGTGACATTTCCTCCTTTATTACTTTGCCATGGGTTTATGGGCTGTGCTTAGTATGATCCGCCTTGACTAATATAAAGGAGGTATATCAATGGATACTATGGAGGATATCGCCACTTTTACACAAGACCTAAACAGTAGAGACTGGAAACGGGGATAATAACACGAAATGCAGGTAAAACTGTGTTTGTTGAAAAGGCTTGTTTTGATGCAACCTGAATATAAGCAGCACGTGTAGATGCCAGGGAGGGAAAAAATGATGGCTGTACAAAGCCAGGCAGAAAATAACGAAAGCATCACCGATAAAAAACTTACCGCCCAGGAAGAGGTCAACCGTCTGGTTGCACGTGCCCGGGCTTCGCAAGAAGCGTACCTTTCCATGAATCAGGAACAGATTGACCGCATTGTACAAGCAATGGCACTCGCCGGACTGGACAAGCATATGCTGCTTGCCAAGATGGCCGTGGAAGAGACCGGACGCGGCGTGTACGAAGATAAAATCACTAAGAACCTTTTTGCCTCAGAGTATATTTATAACAGTATCAAACATAACAAAACCGTCGGAATTATTGAGGAAAATCTTTATGAGAATTATCAGCGGGTAGCGGAACCTGTTGGCATTATCGCAGGCGTAACACCTGTTACGAATCCGACCTCTACAACGATCTTTAAAACACTGATTGCCACGAAGACGCGAAATCCCATTATTTTTGCTTTTCATCCTTCCGCGCAGAAATGCAGCAGCGAATCGGCAAAAACGCTGCTGGATGCAGCAGTAGCAGAAGGAGCGCCGCCACACTGTGTACAGTGGATCGAGCATCCGTCGCTGGAAGCGACGCAGCTGCTCATGAACCATCCGGATGTAGCTCTGGTCCTGGCCACAGGCGGCTCCGCCATGGTAAAGGCCGCCTATAGCACAGGCAAACCGGCACTTGGCGTCGGACCCGGAAATGTACCTTGCTTTATTGAAAAAACAGCCGATCTCAGACAAGCGGTCACCGATCTTATTCTTTCCAAAACATTCGATAACGGGATGATCTGTGCTTCCGAGCAAGCCCTCATCATTGAGGAACCGGTGTATGATCAGGTTCGCCAAATGATGATAGACAACGGGTGCTACTTTTTAGATAAAACGGAAACAGAGGCAGTCTCGAGTCTCGTTATCACCGGGGAGAAATGTTCAGTTAATGGCGCTATTGTCGGTCAGCCTGCTTACAAAATTGCCGAGATGGCCGGTCTTCAGCTTCCTGAGCATACGAAAATTCTTGTTGCCGAATTGGAGGGCGTAGGAACGGACTTCCCGCTGTCTGCTGAGAAGCTGAGCCCGGTTCTGGCATGCTATAAAGTAACCTCTGCCGAACAAGGCATTGACCGTGCAGCGGAAATCGTCGCATTTGGCGGTTTGGGACACTCTTCTGTCGTTCACTCTAAGGACAATAAAGTGATTGAGGCCTTCGCGGAACGGTTACAGACTGGACGTGTGATTGTCAATTCTCCTTCAACACAAGGGGCTATCGGCGATATTTACAACACCAATTTACCGTCACTTACCTTAGGCTGCGGATCCTACGGCAAAAACTCAACCACCTCCAATGTAACTGCAGTTAACCTGATCAATATCAAACGTGTCGCCTACCGGAGGGTGAATATGCAGTGGTTCAAAATTCCGCCCAAGATCTATTTTGAAAAAGGGTCCACGCAGTATCTCGAGAAAATGCCTAACATCTCCAAGGTGCTTATTGTTACTGACGCCATGATGGTTAAGCTCGGATATGTGGAAAAAATCGAATATTACTTGCGAAAACGTACCGAGCCAGTTTCTGTTGAGATCTTTGCGGATGTCGAGCCTGATCCGTCCGTAGAGACGGTTGAACGCGGAACCCGCATGATGGAGAGCTTCCAGCCGGACTGCATCATTGCACTGGGGGGCGGCTCACCCATGGACGCGGCGAAGGCGATGTGGTTATTTTACGAATACCCGGATACCAGCTTCCATTCGATCAAACAGAAGTTCCTGGATATCCGTAAACGGGTCTACAAATATCCGCGATTAGGCATCAAAGCCCAATTTGTCGCGATCCCAACAACCTCAGGAACAGGCTCGGAAGTAACTTCATTTGCGGTAATCACTGATAAAAAAGAAGGACATACGAAATATCCGCTTGCGGATTATGAACTGACGCCGGATGTGGCGATCATTGATCCGGAGCTTGTTTATTCCCTGCCAAAAGCGGCGGTCGCAGACACCGGGATGGACGTGCTGACGCATGCTATTGAAGCCTACGTTTCCGTCATGGCCAGTGACTATACCGATGGACTTGCGCTGCATGCCATAAGGCTCGTATTCCAGTACCTGGAGAAATCATTCCATACGGCGGACCCGGTTGCCCGTGAGAAAATGCATAATGCCTCAACAATCGCAGGGATGGCTTTCGCCAATGCCTTCCTCGGCATCAACCACAGCTTGGCGCATAAATGGGGCGGTGAATACCATACGGCGCACGGGCGTACGAACGCAATTCTGATGCCGCATGTTATCCGTTATAATGCCACGAAGCCGTCAAAATTTGCATCGTTCCCGAAATATAACTATTTCATCGCCGATGAACGTTATGCAGAAATCGCCAGAATGCTGGGAATGGAAGCACGCACCACTGAAGAGGGAGTTAACAGCTTGATTATGGCTATCCGCAAGCTGAACCAATCGCTTGGCATTCCCGAGAAATTCCAGGATCTTGGCTTCGCTCCGTCCGATTTCGAATCAAAGGTCGATTATTTGGCCGACCGCGCCTTCGAGGACCAGTGCACCACAGCCAATCCCCGCATGCCGCTAGTCAAAGAGCTTGCAGACATTTACCGGAATGCGTTCTACGGCAGATTTTAATACATTTGTTAAATAAGCCTCTCCTTAGAATGGTTGCACGAGACAACCCTTTAACAAGGAGAGGATTTTTGTATGAAAGACATGTTCAAAACAGCCGCTGAAATAAAAAAAGACACCGATTAAGGCGAGGGGATTCGAACTGCTGTCCGAAGATAACGGCACATAAGCTTCTACGAGTGTAGTCACGGATTTGATGTCACCCGAGTATCGCCCTATTCATTTCAAAAAATCAATCAAACCTTAGACGGATGAACAATCCCTTCCTTCCGTACGGAATAAAATACCGTATCAACGAAGAGGGGTGAGGAATATCAAAACGTTTAGGGCTTTCTTGAATGGAAGAAACGAAGTACCTCCTGTAAGGACAATTTCTACTGGAAATACTGTTTTTCAGCTTAACCGTGCTGGTGATAAATTATTTTTTAGACTTGTCATCCGAAATATAAACCGAGTAACCCAAGCCCATATCCATCTTGGACGAAGAAATGAAAACGGTCCTATAGTCGCCTTTCTATTCGGCCCGTCGAAATTTGGAATCTCCGTAAGACGAGGAGTTATTCGCGGGACTCTGACTCGCAATGATTTAATCGGCCCTCTAGATGGAAAGACGATCCGCGATCTAGTCCGTGAATTTGAAAGAGGCAATGCTTATGTCAATGTACACACCATACAAAATCCAAATGGAGAAATCCGCGGCCAAGTTATTTCGTAAATTGTACATGAATAATTGAAATAAACGTGCTTCTCACACAGAAAGCACCTTCACGCTGGTCGCAGAATCGACCCGCTCTCCACATGCAAAAAGCACCGATCTAGTGGATCGATGCTTTTTGGAATGGAATGGTATGGGCCGAGGGGATTCAAACTGCTGTCCGAAAATAAGGCACATAAGCTTCTACGAGTGTAGTGACAGTTTTGATGTCACCCGAGTATCGCCCCGTAACCGGCTATACGTTGGATCAGCCTGATTATCTTCTTCCGCTCGACCCCAGTCGGAGGTTTTATGCTAATCTCTCGTCCTTACGCTGGGCGATCATTGGGTATGCGAGTAAATTTGGCGGAGGGTAGAGTTTATGCTTCACTCGCCCTTATAAGCCTTGTGCAAGGCTGCAAGGTCGAATTTCTTCATCTGCAAAAAAGCCTTCGTAACACGAGCAATTTGCTCCGGTGTTCCCTTTTCCAGCATCTCGTCCATCTCGGCTGGCACAATCTGCCACGACACGCCAAACCGGTCTTTCAGCCAGCCGCATTGTTCAGCCTCGGGAACTGCAGAAAGCTTCTCCCAGTAGTGATCAATCTCCTCTTGCGAATCGCATTTTACCATAAAGGAGATCGCCTCGTTGAAACTGAATTTATGCTCATGCGCACTGTCCATGGCGGTGAACCACTGCTTCTCCAGCATGAAGTCAGAGAACATAATGGTTCCTTCCTGATCAGGCTCCAAGCCCTTAGGATAGCGGGCAATCGTTCCCTGCCGCGAGTTGCCAAATACAGATAAATAGAGAGACATAGCCTCTTCCGCCTTACCGTACTGATTACCTACAAACAAAAAAGACGGGATGATAGCCGGACGCTCCTCACCCTCAGGATTTGTAAGCATCAGCTGCCAGGACACGCCATATTTATCCTGAATCCAGCCGTACCGCTCACTGAATGGATACTTATCTAGCGGCATTAGCGCCTGTCCACCCTCAGATAACTTGTTCCAGACCTCATCTATTTTCTCAGCTGCGTCCTTATCGCGTGACGGATCAAAATTAACGAAGAAAGACACTGACGGATTTAACTTAAAATAGGGACCTGCACTGATGGCCATAAACTTCTGTCCCCATATTTCAAATGAAACTTGATCACAGTCACCTGACGGTGTGTCATGAATTGTCGTAACACTCGTAACCTTGGATTCGGGGAAAACAGAAGCGTAAAAATTAGCTGCTTCTACCGCTTCTTTGTCATACCATATATGCGGCACGATTGTCTGATTCGCATTTGTCACAAGTCATTCCTCCTCAGCTGTCCTGTCCATCCGGAAACAGTAAGCGGTATTGTGGGTAGAGTGAACACTGCATAAATGTTATCCCTGAGGTTACTCCCCTGGGACATTCACTTGAAAAGTAACGCCGAACTTGTCCTTAACAATCCCATACAAAGGGCTCCAATCCGTCTTCTGCAAAGGCATGACCACTTGACCACCGTCTTCCAGTGCGGCGAAAATCTCCCGTGCAATTGCCTCTTCTGTAGGATGAATGGCAATCTGAACCGTGTCACCGTCCGCCTGATGCGACGTACCCGGAAAAGTATCGGAGAACATGAGATCTGCATTACCAACCTTCAAATGCGCATGCATCACAAGGGTTTTCATCTCATCGGTCAGCGGATGATTCGGATCTTCCGGTAAATCCCCGAACGTCATGATCCCGACCACGTTCCCGCGCAGCGCTTTTTCATAAAAATACAGAGCTTCTCTTGTGTTTCCATTAAAGACAAAATACGGGTTCAAGCGGATTGACATCATTCTTCATCCCCTTTGGAACAAATTGGACAATCATCTTAATTATACACAAAAATTGAAGGAAATAAACGCTTTTTTACGAACATATGAACCCCTATATCCACCCCGGCTCGTTCATCTCCAGCCACCTCCTATTGCGGTGTATCAGCACCTTTCAGAATCAGTAACGTATTTGGAAGTTCATCCATATGATTTCGGTCAATAACTTCAGAAATGAAAAAAGACACCGATTAAGGTGTCTTTTAATTTACTCCATATGGAGCCGAGGGGATTCGAACCCCTGTCCGAAGATAACGGCACATAAGCTTCTACGAGTGTAGTCACGGATTTGATGTCACCCTAGAAGCCCCCCGTAACCGGGTCCCCTTCGGGTCAGCCTGATTGTCTTCTTCAGCTCACCGCAGGCGGAGATGAGACAGCGTATCCCACTACTTGTTAGCCCCTATCCCTGTCACATGGGCGATGCAGGGTAGAAGCACGCACACAGTTTCTTAGGCTGCGAAAGCGTAGTTTGTTTGTTGTTTGCCGTTTAATAGGCTTTAGCGTTGATGAAGCGGACGCGTCCCCACTACTCGCTACTCATGCTCGAACTACCCCCGTCGAATCCAAGAACGGCCCCTCATTAAAAGGGCGCTTCGGATTAAGCGGACCAGCGAGCAAAAGTGATCCGATCCACAGTCTCTTCTTCAAGAAGACTGCAAAGAAGCATTAAGCTTTACTTACACAGTATAGCACATTTATCAACACTATAACACGAAGGTTAAAGGAATTGAAGGTGGAATCTGGAACATTGGGCATTCTCCTGCCCAGGCTTATCTTGCGATCTTTTGCTTGTCGCGCAGCACACGCTGAATATCGCGCTGAGCATCACGTTTTGCGGCAGAATCGCGTTTGTCGTACTCTTTCTTCCCTTTACCGAGGCCGATCAGCAGCTTGGCGTACCCGTTGCGGACGTACACCTTCAGCGGCACGATGGTGAATCCCTCACGCTTGGACTGTCCCAGCAGCTTGTGAATCTGCTCTTTATGCATCAGCAGCTTGCGCGTACGTGTCGGGTCGGTAGGATTGGAGCGGTTCCCTTGTTCAAAAGGGCTGATATGCATATTGTGCACGAAAATCTCACCGTTTCGAATCGTCGCAAAAGCATCGCCAATATTCGCGCGTCCATTACGCAGCGACTTGATTTCTGTGCCGGTCAGCACCAAGCCTGCTTCGTAAGTGTCCTCGATGTAATAATCATGGGAAGCTTTTTTGTTCTGGGCGAGCACTTTCCCGTCTGCTTTTTTACCCATGAGAGTCACTCCTTGAATCGTATTCCTAAGCAGAGATAATCAAATTGCCTTAAAAAGCAGGTGAGTTTGATTATCCAAACGTCAGATCTATATTGTATCAAAAGCGCTCCGGGGAACGCAAGGAAGCAGCGCCCATTCACCACCAGGCATTTTGACATATGTATGTCAGCAAGACGCGCTTTGGAGATAATTTATATACAATATGATGGATAAATAGAAATTACAGCCTGGCACAACACCACATAGGATATTAGTGGCGATGACGTTAATCCCAATGTAGGGTGACTTTGACTGGGAAGTTTTTGCATTCCTTTTGCGGGCGACCCTGAACATAAAATTCTTTATTAGCAAAAAAAGCGCTGCTCCCTTCACGGGGAACAGCGCCTTTCATTATCTCAGCTTACTCCTGAGGTTTTTTCTTCTTTTTCTTTCGGCGTACTGCGCCTTCCGCATTGCTGCCTTTGTCGCTGCGCTTAGCGGCTACCTTGTCGGAGGTCTCCACGTTGCCTGGAGTCACGGAAGGGCCAATGAACACGCCGCTCTTGTTCTTCTTCTTGCGGCGGCCCTTATCCTTGCCTTCTGTGCTTCCGCTGCGGCTCTCGAACCCGCGATCCTCCCGGCTGCTGAACCGGGTGTTCGCGTCAACGCCGCGCAGCTCGCCGGCGCCTTGCTCGCCTGCGCCGCCGGCTGGCGCGCCGTAGCCGCCCTTGCCGGAGCCGAAGGCGAAGCTAATGCCGCGTCCCCCGGCACCGCCTCCGGCATCTCCGCCGCGGCCACGTCCCCCGCCGCTGCGCTCGCGCGGCGCACTGCCGCCCGCTTCGCCGTTCAGGGCGGCGTAAGCCCGGCGTGCGGCCTCTGCAGGGCCGCCGCTGCCACGCTTGGCGCGTCCGCCTGAAGGCGCGCCGCTACCGGCCGCCGCGTCTGTGCGCGGCGCTTCCCAGGCGCCGGTTCCCACCGCGCCGGACTTGCCTCTGCCGGCGTTCAGCGCGCCGCCGGATTTGCCCTTGCCCGCGCCGACAGCGCCGGGCTTGCCTTTACCGCCGGTGCGGCCCTTGCCGCCGGCCTTTCCACCGGACGGCTTGCTGAAGCCGCCGGCGCCCGGACGGCCGCCTTTACCGCCGCGTCCGCTATAGCTGCGGTGCTCGCCCGCCGCACGCGGCTTCATGTCGACCAGCTCGAAGTCGATCGTATGGTCGTCCATGTTGACCTTGGCGACACGGATCTTCACTTCATCGCCAATGCGGAACACCTTGGAGGTGCGCTCGCCGATGAGCGCCATGTGAGCTTCGTCGAAGTGGTAGTAATCATCGCTAAGCGCGCTGAGACGGATTAAGCCTTCGACGGTATTTTCCAGCTCGATGAACATGCCGAAGCTGGTTACACTGCTGATCATCGCCTCGAATTCCTCGCCGACCTTATCCTGCATATATTCCGCTTTCTTCAGCTGCTCCGTATCACGCTCTGCTTCCACTGCTACGCGTTCGCGTTCAGAGGACTGCTGCGCGATGTCAGGCATCCGGCTGGACAGGTAATCATGACGCTTCTGGCTTAGGGCTCCACCATTCTCGATCACCTCGCGCATCACGCGGTGAATGACAAGGTCGGGGTACCGGCGGATCGGCGATGTGAAGTGGGAGTAGTATTCCGCTGCAAGTCCAAAATGGCCCGTGCTCTCCGCATCATACTTAGCCTGCTTCATGGAGCGCAGCATCATCGTACTGATGACGGTCTGCTCCTTGGTGCCTTGAATGTCCTCCAGCAGGCTCTGCAGCGCGCGCGGGTGGACAGAATTGCCGCGTCCCTTAACGTGGTAGCCAAAATTGGCGGCAAAGGCCATAAAGTTCTGCAGCTTCTCCGGGTCCGGATCTTCATGAATCCGGTAGAGGAACGGCACTTTTAGCCAGTGGAAATGCTCGGCTACCGTCTCATTGGCCGCCAGCATGAACTCTTCGATAATTTGCTCGGCTACTGAACGCTCACGTTTTACAATATCAACAGCTTTGCCGTTCTCGTCTACGATGATCTTGCTTTCTTCAAAGTCAAAATCAACCGCTCCCCGCCGCATCCGCGCATCGCGCAGCTTCATGGCCAGTTCCTTCATCAGACGGAAGTCCCCGATCAGCGGACTGTACCGCTCGAGCAGCTCCGGATCCTCGTCTTCGACGATTTTGCGGACATTGGAGTAAGTCATTCTTTCTTTGGTGCGGATTACACTCGTAAAGACATCATGCTTCACGACCTTCATATGCTCATTAAATTCCATCTCACAGGACATCGTCAGACGGTCCACCTGCGGGTTCAAACTGCATATCCCGTTAGAGAGACGGTGCGGCAGCATCGGAATTACCCGGTCCACCAGATACACGCTGCATCCGCGGTCATAAGCTTCCTTGTCGAGCTCCGAACCTTCGCGCACGTAATAGCCGACATCGGCGATATGGACGCCCAGCTTATAATGCCCATTCTCCAGCCGCTCCACATTGACAGCATCATCCAGATCCTTGGCATCCTCACCGTCGATGGTGACAATGTTAAGCCCGCGTAAATCGCGGCGTCCCTGCTGGATAATTTCTTCATCGGTAATGGAATCCGGCGCCTGCTCCGCTTCAGTCATCACTTCAGACGGGAAAGTCTCAGGCAGCTGGTGCTTACGGATTACGGATAAAATATCAACACCCGGGTCGTCCTTATGTCCCAGAATTTCAATGATTTCCCCTTCAGCCGCAGCACGGCCTTCCGGGTAATTTACAATGCGGACCACAACCTTCTCACCGTCGACCGCTCCCATAAAGGACTGCTTCGGAATAAAGATATCGCGGTTAATCCGCTTGTCATCCGGCAGCACAAAACCGTAGGTCTCCAGGCTTTGGAATACCCCAACAGTCTGGAGCACACCCCTTTTCACGATCCGCACCACTTCGCCTTCCATCCGCCCGCCGGACGGACTTTTCGAAGTAATCCGCACCAGTACGATATCCCCGTTCATCGCACCCTTTAAATCGTTGGCGTGTACATACACGTCGGGATGATCACGGTCGTCGGGGATTAGAAAAGCAAACCCCTTGGCATGTGCCTGTAGCCGTCCGCGCAATAAATCCATCCGTTCCGGCACGCCATAACGGGCATTCCGGGTCAGCACGACTCTCCCGTCCTGTTCAAGCTCCAGCAGCAAATCCTCGAACGCTTTAAACGACGCGCTATCCTGCAACTCGAAGTGGCTTACCAATTCGTCATAAGTGAGCGGTTTATAAGCGGTCTCCCGCATAAAATCAAGCAATATTTCCTGTGTTATCAAGTTAGTCACCTCGGCCCTCCGCAGCCTTTAAGCGCTGCTGGCATATATGTATGTGTTGTCCTGCTTCACCCGAAATCATTCAAGTAAAATTTACCTTTATATACTTCATACCCTAGTATACACGAAATCAATCCAGAGCATCCCTGTAATGATTATCACGAAGTTAACGCAGTCCAAAAAAATGCACCAAAAAAGCCCACGCCCCATTCTATTCAGAACAGTGCGAAGGCTTATTGTAGACGTCCTAATCAACTACAATGGCAACAACGATCGCCATAATGAAGAATCCAGCTGCCAGTGCAACCGTTACACGCTGCAGTACAAGCTCCATACCGCGTGCTTTAGTTTTACCGAAAAGATGCTCAGCACCGCCGGAGATGGCACCGGAGAGACCTGCGCTTTTCCCTTTTTGCAGAAGAACGACCGCAATCAGACCGACGGAAAAAATCAGGAGAACTACTTTCAAAAAGATATCCATTCACTTCCACCTCCTACGTCCAAGCATCACTATCTATGCTAAATTAGGTTATACGTTTCATAAACAGCATTTTTATTTTATCATAGCTACCGTATGAATACAACCTTCTGACTACGAATCTAGTTTGGAGATACCGAGTGTCAATCTGTTAAGCCTGTCTCCTGAAAAACGTAAGAGTCAGCAATAACAGCGCAGAAATCACAATGATAGGAACACAAATAAAGGCATAGGCAATCCCTTCCCAGCCCCCAATCACTGAAAAACTGAGCACGAGCAAGATTGCACCGCCAACCAAGCCGACAATCCCCGGATAAAACGTGAGCCCGGAATGCAGTCCCCGGATTCGTGTAAAAACTAAGCTTATGATTACAATCAGTATTCCGATCGCAATTCCTGCCACAATAGCATTCATTCAATCCGCTCCTTCCAAATATCTACATATATAGAATACCTATTCAGAGCGGCAGATGCAATTCCAAACAAAAAAAGAGCCTGCCCGAAATCGGCAGACTCTTTGAAAAGCTTGACTCAAAAATAATTATCTTTTGAGGTTGTAGAAGGATTTCAGGCCGTTGTATTGAGCCAATTCACCCAGTTCATCTTCGATACGAAGCAATTGGTTGTACTTAGCGATACGGTCTGTACGGGAAGGAGCACCTGTTTTGATTTGGCCGGCATTAGTTGCCACAGCGATATCAGCGATGGTGCTGTCTTCGGATTCACCGGAACGGTGAGAGATAACTGCAGTGTAACCTGCACGTTTAGCCATTTCGATAGCATCGAAGGTTTCAGTCAAAGTACCGATTTGGTTAACTTTGATCAGAATGGAGTTACCGATACCTTCTTCGATACCTTTAGCCAGACGCTCAGTGTTGGTTACGAACAAGTCATCGCCAACGAGTTGGATTTTGTTGCCGAGTTTCTCGGACAGCAATTTCCAGCCTTCCCAGTCATCTTCGGAGCAGCCATCTTCGATGGTGATGATTGGGTATTTATCAGCCCAAGAAGCGAGCAGGTCAACAAATTCAGCTGGTGTGAAGGATTTGCCTTCGCCTTCCAGGTGGTATTTGCCATCTTTGAAGAACTCAGTGGAAGCAACGTCCATACCAAGGAATACATCAACGCCTGGTTTGTAACCGGCTTTTTCGATAGCTTCCATGATGGAGGACAGTGCATCTTCGTTGGAAGTGAAGTTAGGAGCGAATCCGCCTTCGTCGCCAACTGCTGTGTTCAGGCCTTTAGCTTTCAATACGGATTTCAGAGCGTGGAAGATTTCAGCGCCTGTACGCAGAGCTTCTTTGAAGCTAGGTGCGCCAACTGGCAGAACCATGAACTCTTGAACGTCTACGTTGTTGTCGGCATGTGCGCCGCCGTTAACGATGTTCATCATTGGTACTGGAAGCTGTTTAGCGTTGAATCCGCCCAGGTATACATACAAAGGTACATCCAGAGCTGCTGCTGCAGCGCGGGCTACGGCCATGGATACAGCCAGAATTGCGTTAGCGCCGAGTTTGCCTTTGTTGTGAGTACCATCCAAAGTGATCATCAATTTGTCGATGCCCAGTTGGTCAAGAGCGTCCATACCGATTACTTCAGGAGCGATGATTTCATTTACGTTCTCAACAGCTTTCAGAACGCCTTTGCCCAGGTAACGGTTTTTGTCTTCGTCACGAAGCTCTACAGCTTCATGAGCGCCAGTGGAAGCGCCGGAAGGAACGATAGCGCGGCCTTTAGCACCGGATTCCAGATAAACATCAACCTCTACAGTAGGGTTACCGCGGGAGTCGAGGACTTCGCGAGCGTAAACATCAGAAATAATAGTCATGTAAGTTAATCTCCTTTTATCATGGGTTTTGGTATTGATGGTGAAGCTTAAATCCTGCTTATTTACGGCTGGCGATCATAGATTGTCCGGTCATTTCCGCTGGTTGCGGAAGTCCCATCAAATCCAGAATCGTCGGTGCCACATCAGCAAGGATACCGGATTCGCGCAGCACAACATTTTCTGTAGTTACGATGAAAGGAACCGGGTTGGTAGTATGAGCCGTGAATGGACGTCCGTTCTCGTCAAACACCATATCCGCATTGCCGTGGTCGGCAATGATGATTGCCACGCCGCCTTTGGCTACAACGGCATCCACAACTTTACCCACACATTCATCCGTCACTTCAACGGCCTTGATTGTTGGTTCCAGCATGCCGGAGTGTCCAACCATATCAGGATTCGCAAAGTTAAGGATAATAGCATCTTGTCTATCCGCTTCGATTTCCGCTACGCAGGCCGCCGCCACTTCGTATGCGCTCATCTCAGGCTGAAGATCATAAGTTGCTACTTTAGGAGAGTTGATCAGGATGCGGGTTTCCCCAGGAAGCTCTTCATCGCGTCCGCCGCTGAAGAAGAAGGTTACATGCGGGTACTTTTCAGTTTCCGCAATACGCAATTGCTTCTTGTTCTGCTGTACCAGCACTTCACCCAAGGTATTATCCAGGTTCTTCGGTGAGTAGGCCACGAAGCCCTGCACCGTTTCGCTGAATGTAGTCAGACATACGAAGTGCAGGCCTTGCGGGAACAAAGGCCCCCGGTCAAAACCACGGAAATCCGAGTTGGTAAAGACTTGGGACAACTGAATCGCACGGTCAGGGCGGAAGTTCAGGAACACAACAGAATCACCGCTTTCCACTACCGCAACCGGCTTGTCGTTGCTGTCTACAATAACACTAGGCTCAACGAATTCATCATACACGGAATTCTGATAGGAGGCTGTGATCGCCTGCAGGGCATCAGTATATTTCGGACCATCGCCATATACCATAGCACGATAGGCTTTCTCTACACGCTCCCAGCGTTTGTCACGGTCCATTGCGAAGTAACGCCCGGATACCGTAGCAATCTTACCTACGCCAACCTCTTCAATCTTGGCTACGAGATCCTGAACGAACTTTTGTCCGCTGTCAGGAGGTACATCGCGGCCATCCATGAATGCGTGAATATACACTTCGTGCATATCCTCTTTCTTGGCCAGATCAAGCATGGCAAACAGGTGGCTGATATGACTGTGTACGCCTCCGTCGGAGACCAGTGCATACAGATGAAGCTTTTTGCCGGTTGATTTGGCGTTTCTTACAGCAGCAACCAGCGTTTCGTTATCAAAGAATTCTCCGTCACGGATAGACTTGTCAATCCGGGTCAAATCCTGATATACGATACGTCCGGCACCGATGTTAAGGTGTCCTACTTCCGAGTTACCCATTTGTCCTTCCGGCAGACCTACAGCCTCGCCGCAAGCGGTCAGTGTGGTATTCGGATATTGTTTCAGATAACGGTCATAGTTAGGCTTGTTGGCTTGAGCAACAGCGTTGCCTTCAGTCGTATTGCGCAAACCGAAACCGTCCATGATGATTAATGCTACAGGTTTTGGTGCTGACATTCTTACTTCGCCCCCTCAACGAGTGAAACAAAGGAAGCTGGCTGCAGGCTGGCACCGCCGACAAGAGCGCCGTCGATGTCGCTTTGACTCATGTACTCCGTTACATTCTCAGGCTTCACACTACCGCCGTATTGAATACGCACAGCTTCAGCAGTTGCTTCATCATACAGACCTTTTACAAGGGTACGGATATAAGCAATAACTTCGTTGGCATCCTGGGAAGTGGAGGATTTGCCTGTGCCAATCGCCCAGATAGGCTCATAGGCGATAACCACCTGAGCAGCCTGTTCGGCACTGAGACCGGCAAATGCAGCTTCGGTTTGAACTTTGCACACATCTTTTGTTTGATTAGCTTCGCGCTCTTCAAGCTTTTCGCCTACACAAACAATTGGAGTGATGCCGTGACGGAATGCCGCATGCATCTTTTTGTTGACGATTTCGTCCGTTTCGCCAAAATAAGCGCGACGTTCGGAGTGCCCGATGATAACATAATCAACGCCAAGGTCCTTCAGCATTACACCGCTGATTTCGCCTGTATAAGCGCCGTTATCTTCGAAGTGCAGGTTTTGTGCACCGATCTTGATGCTTGTGCCTTTTACTGCTGCTACCAGTGCTGGCAGGTTAGTAAATGGAGCGCAAACAACAGTCTCTACGCCTGCTACTTCTGCTTGGCCTTTGACTTCAGTGATGAAGCCTTCTGCTTCCGGAACGGTTTTGAACATCTTCCAGTTCCCGGCGATAATAGGTGTTCTACTCATAGTAATGGATTGCCTCCTTCTACCTTCTACGTCTTACTTGTCGTTCAGTGCTTCTACGCCAGGAAGTGCCTTGCCTTCCATGAACTCGAGTGATGCGCCGCCGCCAGTGGAGATATGATCCATTTGGTCAGCCAGGTGGAATTTCTCTGCTGCAGCTGCGGAATCACCGCCACCAATTACAGTGTAACCTTCGGTTGTCGCACAAGCCTGTGCTACAGCCTTTGTACCTTCAGCAAAGATGTCGATTTCGAACACACCCATAGGTCCGTTCCATACAACCAGCTTGGAGTTTTTGATGATATCGGCATAAATCTCACGAGTTTTAGGACCGATGTCCAGACCTTCCCAACCCGCAGGAATGTCAGTTGTATCAACAATTCTGGTGTTGGCATCTGCGCCGAACTTATCGGCTACAACTACGTCAACCGGAAGTACGAAATTTTTGCCCAGTGCTTTAGCCTTCTCGATAAATCCAAGAGCAACATCAAGTTTGTCGTTGTCTACCAAGGAATTTCCGATTTCGAAGCCTTGAGCTTTAGTGAATGTATAGGAAAGGCCGCCGCCGATCAGTACATTGTCAGCCAAAGTCAGCAGGTTGTCGATAACGTCGATCTTGTCTTTAACCTTGGAACCGCCGATGATGGCAGTGAAAGGACGCTCAGGGTTCGAAAGAGCTTTGCCCAGAACAGACAATTCTTTCTCCATCAGAAGACCAGATACAGCCGGCAGGAAGTGAGCGATGCCCTCAGTCGAAGCATGTGCACGGTGAGCTGCGCCGAATGCGTCGTTGACGAACAGGTCAGCCAGTTCCGCGAACTGCTTAGCCAGTTCAGGATCGTTCTTTTCTTCACCCGGATAGAAACGGACATTCTCAAGCACAAGTACATCACCGTTGTTCAGTTCAGCAATTTGTGCTTTAACAGCATCGCCGATCGCCTCATCAGCTTTGGCAACTGGTTTGCCGAGCAGCTCGGACAGACGTACAGCAGCACCGGTAAGGCGCATGGAATCAACGAATTGACCCTTAGGACGGCCCATATGGCTGGCCAGAATGATCTTTGCACCGTTCTCGATCAGGTATTTAATCGTTGGAAGTGTTTCGCGGATACGTGTATCATCAGTGATTTTACCGTCTTCCACTGGCACATTGAAATCGACGCGTACGAATACGCGTTTGCCTGCTACTTCTACATCACGGACGCTCTTTTTGTTCATGATTAGTTTCCTCCACACCCATATTGGTTCACTCACGAATCCATTTAGAAAGAGCGGAAACAAGGAACTTCTGTTTCCGCTCTATAGATGCTGCTTATATAAAAACGATCTTATTGAGCAAGTTTAGCGAAGTGTTCCAAAGTGCGAACAAGTTGTGCAGTGTAGGACATTTCATTGTCATACCAAGCAACAGTTTTAACCAGTTGTTTGTCGCCAACAGTCAGGACTTTAGTTTGTGTTGCGTCGAACAGGGAACCGAAAGTCATGCCTTTGATGTCGGAAGATACGATTTCATCTTCAGTGTAGCCGTAAGTTTCTGGATCGGAAGCTTCTTTCATTGCTGCGTTCAGCTCTTCAACAGTAACGCTCTTGTTAAGGACAGTAACCAGCTCAGTCAGGGAACCTGTAGCTACAGGCACACGTTGAGCAGCTCCGTCAAGTTTGCCTTTCAGATCTGGAATAACCAGGCCGATGGCTTTAGCAGCACCGGTAGTGTTAGGGATGATGTTCTCAGCAGCAGCACGGGCACGTCTGAAGTCGCCTTTAGCGTGTGGAGCATCAAGAGTGTTCTGGTCACCAGTGTAAGCGTGGATAGTTGTCATCAAGCCTTCAACGATGCCGAACTTGTCGTTCAGCACTTTTGCCATTGGAGCCAGGCAGTTAGTTGTGCAAGATGCGCCGGAGATAACTGTTTCAGTACCATCCAGAATGTCATGGTTAACGTTGTAAACGACAGTTTTCATGTCGCCTGTAGCTGGAGCGGAAATAACTACTTTCTTAGCTCCGCCTTTCAAGTGTTTCTCAGCTGCTTCTTTAGTTGTGAAGAAACCTGTGCATTCCAGAACGATGTCAACACCGAGGTCGCCCCAAGGAAGTTCTTCAGGGTTGCGGTTAGCCAGAACCTTAACTTCTTTGCCGTTTACTTTGAAGAATCCGTCGTGAACTTCAACTTCACCCTGGAATTTACCTTGAGTTGTATCATATTTAAGCAAATGAGCAAGCATCTTAGCATCAGTCAAGTCATTGATTGCTACCACTTCGATACCTTCTACATTTTGAATACGGCGGAATGCAAGGCGTCCAATACGTCCAAAACCGTTAATACCAACTTTTACACTCATTGAATAGTTCCTCCTAGATTTCGTTTTATTTATTCAAGACAGGCCGTTAAGCTTGTCAAGACAACAATGTTAAGTATAATGCAAAATAACTGCGAATGCTCTCCAGAAACTGGATGCTATAGGACCTGCTGTATTTGTGCGTCAATTTCTTTGCCGATTTCGACAGCCGCTGCCTCGTCTATGACGAGTATATCCTCTTGCCCAAACCGCAGCATCGCATGAATGGCCTTCGCCTTGCGTTTGCCTCCGGCGATTCCGATGACAACTTCCGTCCGGATAATATCCTCCAGTCGCAGTCCCATCGTCAGCATGGTATGGACAACCTGGCCGTCTTCATTGAAATAGTAGCCGAACGATTCGGCAACCGCGCCTTCTTCCTGTATTTCCGAGACCGTAGTCTCATCAAGCTTACGGCGGTGGGTCATTTCAATGGCATCGCCAATTCCATGAACAATAATACGCGATCTACGGATGATTTGCACGATTTCTCCAATATTGGAGTCCTGCGCCAGCGATTGATAAGCATCCCCGCTGAGCAGATCGGGTACATGCAGCAGCCGATAATTGGCTCCAAGCCGTTTGGCCATCGTCGAAGCAATGGTATTAGCTTGAATCTCCATACTTTCCCCAAGTCCTCCGCGCGCCGGAACAATCCAGGCGTTCTTATAGGAATGGGATAACGGCGGTGTCAGCTGATCGGCCATTTCGGCCAGTGTCGAACCGCCGGTGACAGCAATCGTATCGCCTGCACGGAGCACACCCAGCAACGCTTTGGCGCCTGCCCGGCCCAGCTCACGTTTGGTAAACAACGATGTCTCACAATCGCCAGGCACTACTATGACTTTACTAAGACCGTACGTTGAGCGAATCTTCTCTTCCAGATCATCCAGGCCGAACAAGCTCTTGGCGATCGGCTCCAGCAGGTCAAGCAGTCTGCGCCCGGCATCGCTGATGCGCATGCCGACACTCTCGATCTCAATGAGCCCTTGCGATTTCAGAAGATCCGTCTCGGCGCGCAGTACCCGCTCAGTCATATCAAGCGAAGCGGCGAGCGTCCTGCGTCCGATAATATCGGACAGCATGATCTGATGTAGAATCGTGTACCGTCTCTTAAGGGTTTCCATGAGATCAGGCAGAAGCTGCTTTTGGATTTCTAATAAATTACGCATACTTTCACTCCTGCAACTTCGTCTTTCTCTATTCCCTTGTTCGTGGTCTCAAAATGTCCCGGGTTAACTTTTTAAGTCCCACCCATATTCTACCCAAATATTACGCGGAGTGCAAGTCTCCCGAGAGTATAATTCTCAACCTCTTTTCATCTTATACATCATCACAGAGATCCGGGGAAAGATATTTTCTAAACAACAGGATGAACCCATTGCATTTGAATAATA
This sequence comes from Paenibacillus sp. FSL L8-0340, assembly GCF_038593145.1. NCBI lineage: Bacteria > Bacillati > Bacillota > Bacilli > Caryophanales > Paenibacillaceae > Paenibacillus > Paenibacillus sp. FSL L8-0340. The sequence goes on along the minus strand of NZ_CP151967.1, from coordinate 175,084 downwards.
AGTGTATTATAATAATTTCTGTTGCGCCCGTGGTCCAATGGATATGACGTAGGCCTCCGAAGCCTGAGATCCAAGTTCGATTCTTGGCGGGCGCGCCATTTTTTTCTTATTTGTCTATAATTTAGCAACACCTATACTAATAATTAACCAAAGAGCCAGGTGATGGCTCTTTTTTTGCAACTAAGTTTGACTTTCTTTGACTTTTTGTTTGAATTTGTTTATCATGTGGTTAATACGGTAACAGTAAAAATGAACACATTCGAAGAACCAATTCAAGGAGGTTTTCCACGTGAGTTATATTCCTATGGTAGTAGAACAGAGCAACCGCGGTGAGCGCGCTTATGACATCTATTCCCGCCTGCTGAAGGACCGCATCATTTTCCTTGGAACGGAGGTTAATGACGTGGTAGCCAATTCCATCATCGCGCAAATGCTGTTTCTGGCTGCCGAGGATCCGGAGAAGGATATTCACCTGTATGTAAACAGCCCTGGTGGCTCCATTACAGCGGGTATGGCTATATTTGATACAATGCAGTACATCAAACCGGATGTATCGACGATTTGCGTAGGTATGGCCGCTTCGATGGGAGCTTTCCTGCTGAACGCCGGTGCCAAAGGCAAACGTTTTGCACTCCCTAACAGTGAAATTATGATTCACCAGCCTCTGGGCGGTGCTCAAGGTCAGGCTACGGACATCGAAATCCGCGCCCGCCGCATCCTCAAGCTGCGCGACAAGCTGAACCGCATTCTGTCCGAGCGCACAGGACAGCCGCTGGAACGGATCGAAAAGGATACCGACCGCGACTATTTCATGACTGCAGCTGAAGCAGCTGAATATGGTATTGTCGATAAAGTTATCGAGAAAACGCTGCCTGCCGGCGTTTAATACATGCAACAACAAAGAGGCTGGTTGGGACCACTAAGTGATCCCCGCCAGCCTCTTTTGCTGTTTTATAGTCCAGGTGCATTATTCTATTGATGAAGAATTAACCCAGACGCCCATACCCCAACGCATCCAGCTTCCCGGCGATAACACGGTAACCTCTTCCGTGAGGATGCAAATGATCTATTGACAGCAGCCCGCGCTCGTTGCCGGCAAATTCATTATATATAGAGGCGAACCGGCATACCGGGCTGCTATATCCCGCAGCATAGCGGTTAAACTGCCGCACCCAATCCGTCGCTTCCGTCAACTGGGGATAGGGGTTATACAGTCCTACTATTCTGATAATATAGGGTCTCCGCATGCCCGCCTTCAACTGCGAAAGCGTGCCCATAATGTCATTCAAATTACGCTTGCATTCCCGTAGCGCTTTTTGCAGTACCGGAGCCAGATCGCCCGGCCGGCCGGCCGCCGCTTTGGCCGACTTGATCAAATCGTTGCCGCCAATGGACATCGTAATCAATTCGGCCTCGCTGATGGCAAGCCGATAGTTGTAATCCGCCTTCAGCCTTTGCTCCAATCCATCTGTGGTCAAACCATTGACTCCCAAATTGGATAATTCGATCGGTACCCGCAGCCGCGCCTCGGCCATCCGGCGGTAGACCGGAACAAACCCATTGCCCGGCAGAGCTCCAAATCCTGTCGTTAACGAATCGCCAATCGCCGTATACTGAATACTCATCGTTACTTTCCCTCCCCGCTCCTAAGCTGGTTTCTCCTTTAGCTTATGAACGGTTAGGTGATCCGGTAACGGAGAAATGTCCGTATCCGGCATTGGCGGATTCGCAGTCAGGTCACTGTATTTACTTCAATGCGGCAAATGGACTGCTTCCGCTGGGGAGCAGCTCCTTGAACGTGAAAGTAAACTCAGGGAATCCGGCAGCATACGCAGTGTATTCATACAGCTGGAAGAAAAGGACCGCCTTGCCGTCTTTCAAATAGAAATCCTTCTCCGTATTCAGGCCGGTGAAGCCGCCAAGATACCCGCCATCTGCTTTCAGCAGCTTCGCCAGCTTTGCATTAAGCTCTTTTTTATAGTTGGGGTTGGCTCCGAATAAATCTCCAAGCAATAGCTGCTTTCCGTCCTTGAGTGAGAAGGTAAAGGCATTACGGTAGGTCATTCCATGAGCGCCGCCGGTATACCCATACTGGCTGGTCACAAGGCTGAGCACCCCGTCCTGATTGTACGTAACCACGTATCCTCCTTCGTATTCATAGGGGCGGTCATCTTTGGCTCTAATCGCAATTTCTTTCTCAGCCCCTTCCGCATACTTTAGGAACGTCTGCTTAAGGGTATTATTAATCGCTGCCTGCGCTTTGGCATTGTCCAAACCGCTGATTTGCGGGTAATCCAGCTTGATCGGCGCGTCCTTGTAGTCCTTGCTGTAAGTTTCAGTCGTTACCGTAATCGGATTTTGTGTTTTCTTTATCACATTTAACCGTCCGGAGGCAGCATTCCAATCCCCCTTATAGCCCAAATAATCGCTAAGCAGATCAAAGGGAACATACAGACGGTTATTTATAATCTTGCCTTCAAACTCTCCCAGGAAATAATTATTGACCGTGATGGAGGTGCCGTAATCGGAGACCATCAGCTTGGTTCGTGTAATTCCGTTCCCGATCGTATAAGTTTTCTCCGTTTTATCATAAGTCAACGGCATACCCAGAGAATCACGCATAAAAGCAACCGGCACCCATACTTTTCCTGCGCTTACGATCCCGGTATGCTGTGAAATCGTTCCGTTTGTTTTTAATACAACAAGTGATGAATTGACCTTAGCCTGTGTCTTGGCCGCTGCGGCCTGGCTCGTCTCTGCAGGCAGAAGAGCTCCGCCCAGCAGCAATCCTGCTGCCATTAATCCTGCGCCCCATTTCCGGGCCTGTTCTTTCGACATATACTTCATACTTTTTTCCCCTTCCGCTGATACGATGATTGACTCTTCCCATTATAGAATAAACAGCAACCGTGGTTGTTACAACGCTCCTTACAGTTTCTTAAAGTTTCCCTGCAAATATTACGAGTCTTATTACATTACTTTAAACAAATTGAGAGATTTCACACCTGCTTCTGTACTTCAAAAGCAAAAAGAGGCGTTGCCTCCGCCATCACAGCGGAAGCAACGCCTCACCCGTTGCTACTTATTTCAGCTCGTACATTACACTAAGCTGGGTAGATACTTTAACCTCTCCCGCTTCAACCGAAGTGCCTGCAGCCATATCGGCCGATGCTTTGGACATTTGGGCACTCTCCATATAGACAACAGGATTATTACCGTCATCGTTCTGGATTACCGTAACGACCTGGCCCAGACTGCGTTTGGCCACTTTGGCAATCGCAGCTGCCTTCACATCTGCATTAGCCATTGCTTTCTCAATAACCTGTGCTTCGAATGCAGAAGGATCCTCAATGGCAAACCGAGCACTTCCGATGTTGTTCGCTCCCGCTGTAGAAGCGGCATCCAGCAGTCCCCCGACCTTAGTCAGATCGCGGTAAGAGACTTGCAGCGTGTGCTGGGCGTTATAACCCTTAACCTGTTGACCGTCTTTTTCAGTGTAGGCGTAATTAGGCTGCACATAAAATTGGGTGCTCTGAATATCCTTATCCGCAATACCCCAGGTTTTTTTCAGCAGGTTGGTCAGCTTGGTGATTTTGGCTCCATTGGACTTCTGTGCTTCTTCAGCTGTTGCAGCAGAAGTGCTGACGCCAATCGACAGATACACGATATCCGGCTTGATCGAAAGCTCGCCTTTACCTACAACACTAACGACATTTCTCTGCACGTCCTCAGCAGCGTAAGCCTTTTCAGGAGCCAGGAGCACTCCGCTTAACGCCGTACCCCCTACCAATAAACTTCCCGCCAGCAATACGGTACCGACTGTTTTGCCCCATTTCTTCATCCTTGCCATCCCCTTTCATTCTCCAAAAATTGTTGGTACCCTCTAGACGGAACTGCTTGGCAAAAGTTGCATATCCCCCAAGGCTTTTGAAGAAAAAATTTGCAGAGGTTACATTCCGCCTGCATTTCACGTCTCGATCCAGAACCTCCGGATCACGTTGCCGTCCTCTTCGATGTATGAACTATCCTCCAGCCCGCCGTTTCTGCGGATCGTCCGTTCGGAAGCGATATTGCTGTCATCGCAAACGACAAGCGCTTTGGCAATCCCAAGCCCGCCCGCCTTCAGCAACGCCTGTCTCAGAAGTTCGGTTGCCAATCCCTTGCGCCGCTCAGAGCGAAGTATCCCATATCCAATATGTCCCCCGCTCTGAAGCAGTTTCTCAGTCAGGCGATGCCTTATATTTACTGCACCCACCACTTTGGAATCGGCATTCACCAACCAGTATGTAGAACTAGGTACCCAGCCTTCTTTAAGATTTACGCCATCCGCGTTATCCTGCAAATACCGGACCATAGCCGCGAAGTCGGTGGGATCAATGCCAATTACCCAAGGGACGAATATCTCTCCGCCTGCCAGCCATTCTTCGTAAAATGCCAAGTACTGCGGCGCCAGCTCTACTGTCGGCTCTGCTAAAGTCACCTGATTGTGCATGCTCATTCTCCTTCTAGTCTCATCAAATTCAAATTCCCTAAACAAGGTAATAAAAAAAGCCCGCAAAGGGGCTTTTTAAACTGGCCGTCTCCCGGAGAGGGAGCGCAGCAACGTTTCTGGTGTACAAATAAGTAAGAACTTGCAAGATTATTGGTTCTCAAGCTCTTCCTTGCTTACAAGACTAGTCAAAGCGGTTACAGCTTGATCCGCATCGGCGCCATCCGCGCTAATATAAATCTCCGTGCCGGAACTGATCGCCAGGCTCATAATGCCCATGATGCTTTTGGCGTTAACCTTTTTATCGTCTTTTTCCACGAAAATCTCCGACGAAAACTTGTTAGCTTCTTGCACGAACAATGCTGCCGGCCGAGCGTGGAGCCCCGTCTTCAACCGTACAACTACCGGGTGCTTTGTCATGAAACGCTTACCCCCTATTTGAGATCTGCCCAAAAATTTCACATTAATTTTATAATATTATATCATTATAACCTCATCCACACTAGAAAAAAAATAATCAGCTTCCCCGAAGCTTATCAGCCAGCTCGTCAATTTTGCGCAAACGGTGGTTTACACCGGATTTACTGACCGTTCCCTTCAGCATCTCGCCCACTTCCTTGAGGTTGATGTCCGGGTGTGCCAAACGGATTTCAGCGACCTCGCGCAGCTTATCCGGCAGGCTTTCCAGTCCCACTTCACGCTGCAGCAGCTTGATGTTCTCAATTTGCCGCACCGCAGCGCCAATCGTTTTGTTCAAATTCGCTGTTTCACAGTTGACGATCCGGTTCACGGAGTTACGCATATCACGCATAATCCGCACATCCTCAAATTTAAACAACGCTTGATGCGCTCCAATCAGACTGAGAAATTCAATGATTTTCTCGCCTTCCTTGATATATAGGATAAAGCCTTTCTTGCGCTCTATGCATCGGGCGTTCAGGTGAAATTCCCCAGCCAGATCCACCAGCGCTTTGCAGTGCTCCTCATACATGGAGGCGATTTCCAGATGGTAGGAAGAACCTTCCGGGTTGTTGACCGATCCCCCCGCCATAAATGCACCACGCAGATATGCGCGCTTACAGCAGTTCTTACCGACGATTTCCTTGTCGATCCCATCGGTAAAGATGAAACCTTCGGAAACAATCCGCAAATCCTTCAGGATCTCCTGAACACGGTTTGGGATTCTTACGATATAAACGTTATTCTTCTTCAAACGCATTTTTTTACGCACGAGCAGCTCGATATGGACCTGGTAATATTTCTTAAGTAAAGAATATACCCGCCTTGCAATCGCGGCGTTTTCCGTCGAAATGTCGAGAACTACCTTTTTGCTCGAAAGCTGCACCGAACCATTCATTCGGATCAGCGCTGACATTTCCGCTTTCTCGCAGCAAGGCTGGCTCTCCACCATCGTCAGCTCTTTTTTTGTAAGGGCCGCAAAAGACAAGGGGCTCACCTCTTTCATGTTCATCCAAAAATCAAACCAGAACTATCTGGATTTCCAGTCCTTCACTAACTGGTAAATATGGTGACTGAGTTTATTCGTGTCATGCCGGAGATAAGTCTTGAATAAGACTAGCTTATCCGCAATGACCTTATAACCGTTGCCGTCCAGCACATCCCGGTCAAGCAGCACCGGGCGGGCGCCTTTTTCCGCATATTTGACCTGAACCTGCTCTGGGATCTCCCCGTCGTTGACAATAACGTAATCGAATAAGTGCAGGCCGACATGATCATACACCGCTTGAAGATGATCACTGACCGTGTAATTATCCGTTTCACCCGGCTGGGTCATCACATTGCAGACAAAGATCTTAATCGCTTCGGATTCTACAATAGCCTCCGCCAGCTTCGGCACCAGCAGGTTGGGAAGAATGCTGGTATACAGGCTTCCGGGGCCGCAGAGGATGGCATCTGCATTACGGATGGCCTCCAGCGCCTCCGGCAGCGGTTCCACATCAGCAGGCTCCAGAAAGACGCGTTTGATCCGTCCCCCGGCCTCCGGGATTTTGGACTCGCCGGTAATAATCGTGCCGTCCGACATCTCCGCATGCAGCACCACAGCGTGCCCAGCAGCCGGCAGCACTCTGCCGCGAACGGCGAACAACCGGCTAAGCTCACGGACAGCGGTGACAAAGTCACCGGAGATATCCGTAAGCGCCGCAAGAATAAGATTGCCGAGGCTGTGTCCGGCCAGTCCTTCTCCACTGCTGAAGCGGTATTTCATAATCTCCGCCATCAGCGGTTCTACATCAGCCATAGCCGTGAGCACATTGCGAATATCGCCTGGCGGCGGCATTTGCAGCTCGCTGCGCAGAATACCGGAGCTGCCCCCGTCATCCGCCACAGTAACTATAGCCGTAATATCAAGCGGCTTTTCCTTCAAACCGCGAAGCATGACAGATAGACCGGTACCGCCGCCCATCACGACGATACGCGGACGCTGCCCTTGTTCTTCAGCCACTAATGATCCCTTCTCTCGTTAATGCCGATCACGCTCGGAATCCCGATGGCTAACCGCTACGGATTCCGTCTCGCTAACTCCAAGCATTTTGCCCAAATATTCCGCGATCGCTACCGAACGGTGTTTGCCGCCCGTGCAGCCGATGCCGATAATAATCTGGGATTTGCCCTCCTTGCGGTATTGCGGAATTAGGAAATGAAGCATATCCAGCAGCTTGGTCAGAAACGTCTGCGTTTCAGGCCATTTCATTACATAATCGTAGACATCGCTGTCTTGGCCAGTCTTGGGCCGCAGTTGATCCACATAGTGTGGGTTAGGCAAGAAGCGGACATCAAATACGAGGTCTGCATCGATCGGAATGCCATACTTGAATCCGAACGAGGTAATGTTAACGGAGAGTGTGCTTTTTCCAAGATGCGAAAACCGCGATACGATCTTCTCCTTCAACTGCACCGGCTTCATGCTGCTGGTGTCCAGACACAGTGTAGCGGAATCCTTCAGCTCTTCCAGCATCTGGCGCTCCAGCCGGATGCCGTCAAGCGGCATCCCTTTGGGAGCCAGCGGATGATGCCGCCGGCTCTCCTTGTAGCGCTGGACAAGCACAGAATCCGTTGCATCGAGAAACAGAATCTCGCAGCCGATGGTTGACTCGTTTTTGATGTAGGCCAGCGACTCTGACAAAGCCGTAAAAAACTCCCGCCCCCGCAGATCAATTACGAGCGCCACTTTGGCAATTTTCCCCTTCGACTGCTCAATCAGCTCGGCGAATTTCGGGATCAGCACCGGCGGCAGATTATCGACACAGAAGAACCCGAGGTCCTCCAGACTTTGTACAGCAATGGTCTTGCCTGCACCCGACATACCCGTAATAATGATCAGGGTGGCACTAGCCGACGGAGATTGCTCCAATTCGGTCATTAAAGCGTCCCCTCCCTAAAATTAGTATATGAATAATTCCAGCTTATTAAGAACGCAACAAAAGGCCGGCAGCCCCAATAATACCAGCGTCATTCCCCAGTTCCGCAGGAACGATGGTAACGCCTTTCTGCAATGGCTCGGGAGTCAGCTTGGCGAATACACGGCGGACCTCGTCAAACAAAATATCCCCCGCCTTGGAGACACCTCCGCCAATGATAAACACTTCAGGGTTAAGCACCGCAGCTACCGCCGCAATGGACTTGCCCAGATAGAACGCTGCACGGTTAACAATACGAATTGCAACTTCGTCGCCCGCTTTTGCCGCATCAAATACTTCCTTCGCCGCAATCTTCTCTACCAATGACAGAGTGGTGCGGTCCCCGCGTGCTACAGCATCATTGGCCATACGGATAATTCCCGTAGCAGAGGAAACGGTTTCCAAACAACCCATATTGCCGCAGCCGCACTGGATCGCTTCCAGGTCTGGCACTACAGAGATATGGCCCAGTTCACCTGCGAGACCAGCAAATCCTTGATACACCTTACCGTTAATGATAATGCCGCCGCCAACACCCGTTCCCAGTGTGTAGCAGACGCAATTCTCAATGCCGCGTCCCGCACCGCTCCAGGCTTCGCCCAGTGCAGCCACATTCGCGTCATTGTCTATTTTCACAGGCTTGTTCAATCGGTTCTCCAGAATGGAGCGGATCGGCACATCTCTAAAACCTATGTTAGGCGCAAGGATGATGATTCCTTCACGAATGTTCGTAAAGCCGGCAAGGCCCGCTCCTACACCGGCAAGCTGATCCCAAGAGTATGGAGAGTCCTCCACAATCTGGCGCACATATTTCTCGATGTTATCGATGACGGCATCGACGCCATCCGCAGTCCCTGTAGGACCTTCATAAGTGTGCAGCAGATTCCCCTCGGCATTGCAGATTCCAACCTTAATCGTGGTTCCACCTAAATCCACGCCAACGTAGATATTTTCAGACATGTAACAAGCCACCTTTTTCTATGCTAAAATAGTTAATCCTACGTACCCACTATAATAGAAGCTTTCTCTGCGGTCAAGGAAAGGCGACACACCCGGCTAATTTGAAAGCTAAGCTATCCAGAGCACATGAATTTATTGGCCAGGCAAGATACATGGACAATGCACATGGCATAGTTAAGAAATGCAGAGCCGGGATTAATTAGAACTAAAACAGGTTTTTGCGGTTGCAAAAAAGACTTCCCGGCCTTTAGTGGCGGGAAGTCAGGTGGATTTGCCGGGTTAACCGGCGAGGAACAGGTGTAGTAAATCAATCTTGTCATTATTCTGACAATATGCGTTTTTGCCCTTCCAGCGCACGAATCGGTGCGATATTCTGTGTGAACTCCAGCGTACCCATGTAGCGGCCCGCTTCATCACGAACGGCGAAATAACGGATGTAGATAAATTTATCCTTAATCGCAATCCAGAAATCCTCGGCATCCTTGCGGCCTGCCTTAAAGTCTTCCAGTAATTTCTCGACCACATGCACACTTTGCGGCGGATGGCAGTTCTGCACCGTGCGGCCTATAACCGCTTTGGTCCGGGCGAAAATCCGCTCCTTGCCATGTGAGAAATAGCGGACTACATCATTCTCATCAATGAACGTTAAATCGACGGGCAGATGGTTCAGTACGGTCTCCAGTTGATGGAGCGACAGCAGGCCCGTCTCGAAACGGATAAAGCCCTGCGGACTTTCGCCTACAGCTTCACTCTGCACTGCAGCTCCTTCCGGTTCGTCAGCACGCTCAGGAATCCATTCCTGCTCCGGTGCAGTCAGGCAGAAGCCGATCTCGTCGCTTTCTCTGGCTATCTTGACCCATTCATCTTCGGTCAGCTTGTCGAGCGCCATCGGCAGCAGAATATTTTCTTCCTTAAAGATCATCTCATTTACTTCCTGGATGATGTTCGTAAGCATAACTCCGATGTCCTCGGCTTGGCCGTTATACTGGCTGAGTGCAGCTTTAGCCTCTTTTATCATCGCGCGGATGCCGTCGTCCACACCCCACATAACCTTGGTCGGGCCATAAATTCCGTATTTCTCAAGATACGGGAACAACAGGTTCTCTTTGCGGCTGTAATGCTTGTCGAGATCCAGCAGCAGGCTGAGATCCTCCAGCAGCTTGAAGATGATTTCTTCACTGGCGTTCTTCAGAAACTTACCGGCATGCAGCTCCAGGCGGAAGTTGACCAGACGTTCGATTTCGCGGTTCTCCAGCTTGAAGGTATGCACGGGGTGACCAGGCTGCTCCTCCGGCTTCGAGGAACGGTGAATCTGCTCAATGGAGCCTTTGAAAATGGCCGTATGCACCGAACACAGGCGCTGGACCTCCGCTACAGGAATACCCTCCTCCGTCATCAGTGAATGCTCCATCGCGGAAATCTCCGCCACCGTAACATCGCCTACCGCTTCTGCGAAGCGTGCTTTGACCTCTTCCACACTTTTCCCGGCATGAAGTTCCTTTATAATTTCTTTGAGCATCGCCTGCCGGCGTGTCTGCTCAGGCACATCTACTTCGCGGTTGTTAATTAGTTCACTCATTGGAATTCCGCTCCTTTTATCATATCGTCTTGCAGATAATCTCTATTCAAGAATCTCGAAGCCATGGCGCTGAAACGTCAGCTTTACGGCGTCCGGATTCATTTTCTTCAGTTTGATTCCTTTGGACAAGGTCATGAAACGGCCTGCGGTCTGCAGCATTCCCGGCTTGGCAATATCCTGAAAGCCCAGCTCTGTCATAATGTCCACAACCTCGGGATGCCGGCTCACCAGCTCGAATATGGATTCATCCATCTTCAGCACTTTGTTCATATGCATCTTCTCCCTACTGAGAATCCTTCTCAACAACAGCTTAGCATAGCCGATAGGGGGCAATAGTGATTGCAATCACTAAGTGAAAAAAAGTTCAATCCGAAGGTCCGCACATCTCTGAAGATAAAAGAAAAAGCCGGCTGGTCCCTGATTGAGGGACCAGCCGGCTTGCCTATTCAATAGATATTTTAGAAGAAGCTGTACTTATTTATCCAGCGTTTCGCTCCAGTCATGCACCATGGTGCCCTCCAGGAACTTCTCGGCATCCATCGCCGCCATACAACCGGTTCCCGCTGCGGAGATTGCCTGCCGGTAACGTGTATCCTGTACATCGCCGCAAGCGAAAACACCCGGAATGTTCGTTTCCGTCGTACCCGGATTCACCACAATGTACCCATTGGTATCGGTAGTAATCTGCCCGCCCAGGAACGCTGTGTTCGGTGTGTGTCCAATGGCTACAAATACACCGTCCGCTTCCACCAGTTCTTCAAGACCTGTCTCGTTGTTGCGGACTGTCAGCCCTTTAACCCCGGCATCGCCGACCGTTACTTCAAGCGGCGTGCGGTTAAGCGCCCAGGCTACCTTGCTGTTGTCGCGCGCCCGGTCCTGCATGATCTTCGAAGCACGAAGCTCCGGACGGCGGTGAACCAAGGTTACGCTGGAGGCAAACCGGGTTAGGAAGCTGGCTTCCTCCATTGCGGAATCGCCGCCGCCGACCACGACAATCTTTTTGTTGCGGAAAAAGAAGCCGTCACAGGTTGCACAAGTGCTGACCCCGCGTCCTACATTCTCCTGCTCACCCGGGATGCCCAAATATCTGGCCGAGGCACCAGTCGAGATAATAACTGTTTCGGCCTCCAGCACACCCAGTCCATCTACAGTTACTTTAAAGGGGCGCTGCGAGAAATCCACGGATTCCACCCAGCCGTTCTTGAACTCCGCACCAAAGCGCTGCGCCTGCTTACGCATGTTATCCATCAGGTCAGGACCGAGGATTCCCTCAGGAAAGCCTGGAAAGTTCTCCACTTCTGTCGTCGTTGTCAGTTGTCCCCCCGGCTGCAAGCCTTCAATCACGAGCGGGCTAAGGTTGGCACGCGCCAAATAAATCGCGGCAGTCAGCCCGGCCGGGCCTGTTCCGATTACAATCGTTTTGTACATCACTTTGGCCTCCTTACAAGTGGGTTATTTATTTGGAAGAAACGGCTGTAGGGCTTCTAGGAAGCCAAGATGCGTTTCAGGTGAATAATATAAAGGATGCAGTATAATACTCACTTTATACTTCCTTGCTTATATTTCCTTGCAGTAATATTGCAAATATCTAGATATTCTCCGTTGACGAGGGCAGGGTCTCCTGCCCGGGCAAGCTCCCGGGAATATCACATTCGTTGCTGATACGGCGTGCATACCGGCTTACCATGGAGGCAGAAACCCCATAATGCTGGGCCACCTCGCGATAGGTAATCGGCCGGTCATGCAGTTTGGCAGTCAGATATTCCAGAGCTGCGGCCCAGCCCCCCGTATGGCGGAAGTAAGGCACATCGGGATACAAATCGCTAACAAACTGCTTCCATAGGAGCTCGGCGTCCTTCTTCTGGATGGCATCATACCGCCGGTCCATCATTGATGCCGTATGGTCCAATATCCGCTGCCAGTCTTCTTTCCATTCCGGCGGCCCTTTATGGCTTAGCGGCGGCAGCTCCTCCTGGGGAGCAGCACTCGCATCCGGACTGCTACCGATCAGCCGCTGCAGGCTGAGCAGCGCCGCCTCCTGCAGCTTATCTTCCTGCAGCGGCTCCTGCGCCAGAAGCCCGTTCAGCACCTCGGACATCTCTTCGTCCTCGATCCAGCGCAGCGCTTCGGTCACCTGCAGCCTCGTGTTGGCATCACCATAACGCAGCGCCCAGAAGAACGAAGCGCGCAGCAGCGGATTGTTCCGCATTTCCTCGGTAAAGCTGTCCGTGTTGCCCTGCCACTGCTTGAGCTGCTCCTGAAATGGCAGCTGGTAGTTGTAGCTGACAAGAGGCATCGGTCTGCCTTCGGCCTGCGCCCCCTGCAGCTGTGACAGGAAGAAGCCCGGCACAGCCGATTCGGGATCCAGCTTGGCTGCCTGTCTCCAGCAGCGCAGCGCTTCATTGTACAGGCTGCTGTTGCTGGCGGCCGCTGCACAATAATGATAGAGACCCGCGTCTCCGCCCACCTCTTCATCCTTCAGCAGGCGGCGGAAATGGCCATAGGCTGTTCTGTGCCTGCCTAGAATGCCCATCGTTGTGGCCATTTTGAACACATGCTCCTGATGAAACGGCACTGTCGCCTCAAGCATACGCAGCAAGACCGCCAGTTGTTCCTTGTCTCCCGCATACTGCATGAAGATGGCCATATTGCAAAGCGCATGCAGGTTGCCGGGATCCTGCTCCAGCACCTCGGACAGGCATTCCTTCGCTTTGGCAAAACGGCCCATGTAGAAGTAGGCTAGAGCAAGATTGTTATGAGCCGCCAGAAAGTCCGGCGTATTCTTAGTGATCTCCTCTAGCATCTTAACTGCCTGCGGGAACTTCCCCTCTTCCAGCAGCGTGCGGGCCCGGTCATGCTCGACCACGCCTTCACGGCTGCGGATCCGGATCAGCGGGGCAGGGCGGTTCAGCTCGTATTGCAGCAGCTCCATCAGTTCCTCGGACTCTGCCAGATATTCGCCGCTCGCATCCTCCTCGAGATACGTGACCAGCGACCGCTCGGCCTCTTCAAAACTTTCCATATTGGCAAAATTATTAGCCATATAGAAATGACATTCCGTCATTGCAGGGTCAATCTTCTCCAGCACATGGATCAAAATATCATTCGATGCTTCATAATCGCCCATCTCAGATAATATACCCGCCATGTTGCAATGATTCACAGGGTTTTCCGGTTCATATTCAACAGCTTTGCGAAAATTCTTTAATGCCTTATCATATTGAAAGCGGTCCAGCGACCGTACGGCTCTTTCAAAGAAAAAATTGGCATCCAGAGTGACGGAAATAACATTACTGCCTTCCGCAACATTCTCTGAAGTTCTCTCAATCATGGAAGCAAGGCACCTCCCTTTGTAAGCTTCCTTATCCTCACGAAAAATAGGAGAGCGGCGCCTTGCGGCACCCTGAACTCCCATCTTAAGTGTTCTTTCGTTTCCATTTATGGTCCCGACTGTCTCCAAATAGTATACCACATGTGGCAGGGAGATTCTCAAGCGTAAGGGAAACCATTTGGAGGGAAAAAGCTTGCAGCCGTGAGAGGTTCACAGGAATGAATGAGAACATCAGCAAAAAAACGCGGGAAATTAAATCCCCGCGTCTCTGAACAACTTATCTATAGAACCGCCTTCGATGATAATGCGTGTCGCCTCAGCCAGCATAGGTGCAACGGACAACACTTTAAAGCGGTTGGAATGGTCATCCGGAAGCGCGATGGAATCCGTGATTACCACTTCATCTATATTGGGATGGTCCATGCGTACAAGCGCGTCACCGGAGAATAAACCGTGAGTTGCGCACACGATGCTGTTCTTGGCTCCCCGCTCCTTCAGGCCTTCCACCACATTCACAATCGTCGTGCCCGTATCGATCAGATCCTCAATAATAATCGGCGTTCGTCCTTCAACATCGCCGATAACATGCGTGATTACTGATTCGTTATGGGCCGGACGTTTCTTGATCATAATCGCGAACGGTGAATCCAGCCGGCTGGCCAGCTTCTCCGCCATGGAAGCACGCCCGGCATCCGGCGAAACTACCACAAGATCGGAAAGTCCCTTCACCTTCAGATATCCGCTGATCAGATCAAGCGCCGTCAGATGATCGACCGGAATATTGAAGAATCCTTGTATAGCCGCTGCATGCAGGTCGATGGTAATGACACGGGTCGCTCCTGCAGTCGTAAGCACATCCGCGACCATTTTGGCCGAAATCGGCTCACGTGGAGCAGATTTACGCTCCTGCCGGGCGTATCCGTAATAAGGCACAATGATATTCACAGTTCTTGCCGATGCACGTTTGGCGGCATCAATCATGACGAGCAGCTCAACGAACAGCTCATTGATCGGGTGTGCGAGGGATTGCACCAAAAATACGTCACAGTTCCGGATGCTCTCTTCATAATGCACATAAATCTCGCCGCTCTTGAAGCGGGTCAGCTTAATCTGGCCCAGCGGGGCGCCCAGACGCTCCGCAATATCTGCGGCCAGCTTCGGATTCGACGAACCGGAAAAAATACGCAATTGATGATGATGCATAGTACCCTCCTGGGGATCATAATTTATAGTTCAAACTGAACGGATGTACGGCGGCGTCCTTCGAATACCGCCAGCTCACGGAAACCAGTGCGCCACAGCAGACTTCGCGCCTCCTGCAAGCCATCTCCCAGCTTTGCCGGATCATGGGCATCAGAGCCCAGGGTAAGCGGAATACTGAGTGCCAGCGCTTGCTGCAGCACATGCTCTGCCGGAAACATCTCCGCGCAGGGCTTGCTCAGCCCGGAAGCATTCAGCTCCATGGCAATGCCGCTGCTTGCAATTGCCCTCAGTGCATCCAGCTCCAGCTCTCTAACCTCAGCTTTGCCTTCCGGTGTCTGCGGACCATAGCCGAATCGTTTGATTACATCCATATGTCCTATAATATCATATAATCCCGATAACGCCGACTTCCGCACAGCATCATAATACCTGCGGTATACCTCCATTACATCTTTGCCTTCCCAGCCATGGGTCTGCCGGTGATCCGTGATATCCCACTCCCCGAGAAAATGAACCGAACCAATCAGATAATCCCAAGGATAGGGCGACAAAAGCTCACGAATCTGTTCTTCATAGCCCTCGATATAATCGGCTTCCAGCCCCACCCGCAGCTCAATCTTACCACGGTAGCGCTCCTTCAGGTTCAGGCACTCCTCCACGTAACGCGGAAGCTCGGCAAGCGGCATGGCCATTTCAGGATAATAGGTCTCCGGATTGACATGAATGAGCGGCAAATGGTCGGATAACCCAAGCTGCTGAAGCCCCAGCGCTATGCCGCGCTGCACGTACTCCTCCAGCTTCCCTACCGCATGACCGCAGCGTTCATGATGGGTATGGTAATCAATATGCATGCGGAAAGCCCCCTTAGTCCCGGCGCGGCCGTTCGTGGCGGGCGCTCAGTTCCTCCAGAATCTCATCGAGCGGAAGCTTGCGCTCCTGGAGCAGCACCAGCAGGTGATAGATCAGGTCGCTGACCTCAAGGCGCAGCTCGGCGTTGTCTTTATTTTTGGCGGCGATGATCGTTTCCGAAGCCTCTTCGCCTACTTTTTTCAGAATCTTGTCGACGCCTTTGTCAAACAGATAGGTCGTATAAGCACCCTCCGGACGTTCGGCTTCCCGCTCGGCAATGACCCGCTCCAGTTCACCCAGTACAGCAAAACGTCCGCTATCTGCAAGGTTTGCAGAAGGCTCTGTCTCAGCTGCCTTAGCGACTGGTGCCGCTGCTGCTGCCGAAGCATTCAGTGGAATCTCACGGAAGAAGCAGGAGGTTTCACCGGTATGACAGGCGGGTCCCTCCGGTATAACCTTTACGAGCAGAGTATCGCTGTCGCAATCATAATGGATCGAGGTAATGGCCTGGGTATTGCCCGAGGTTCCCCCTTTATGCCACAATTCACTGCGTGAACGGCTCCAGAACCAGGTCTGGCCGCTCTCCAGCGAGAGCTGCAGCGACTCCGGATTCATATAGGCAAACATCAATACTTCCAAAGTGCCGGCATCCTGCACGACAGCAGGGAGCAGACCGGATTCATTCCAGCGGATGCCCTCGATTGCTTCTTTTTGGATCAGGGTTCTATTCTCTTGTTCTTGGCTCATCGGATCTCTACCCCTTTTTGCTTCAGTTCTGTCTTCAAATCGTGAATCGCGATCTCTTTATAGTGAAAAATGGTCGCCGCAAGTCCCGCATCGGCTTTGCCTTCAGTAAATACATCATAAAAGTGCTCAATCTTGCCCGCACCGCCTGAGGCAATTACGGGGATGCTGAGCAGATCACAGACCGCTGCGGTCAGCTTCAAATCAAAGCCGTCCTTGGTCCCGTCCGCATCCATGCTCGTCAGCAGTATTTCGCCGGCGCCCAGCTTCTCGGCCTCCTTAGCCCAGGCCAGCGCACGGATGCCGGTAGGCTTGCGCCCGCCATGCGTGTACACTTCCCATTCGCCCCAATCCTCATTATATTTGGCATCCATCGCCACCACAATACACTGGGAGCCAAAGCGGCGGGCCCCTTCCAGAATAAGCTGCGGATTGTTGACCGCCGCCGTGTTGATGCCGATTTTATCCGCGCCCGCACGCAGAATCCGCTTCATATCGTCTGGAGTGGAAATTCCCCCGCCAACGGTGAAGGGAATGGCAATCTCGCCAGCCGTCTGCCGGACCACTTCAACCATGGTCGCCCGTCCTTCCACCGAGGCGGAAATATCCAGGAACACCAGTTCATCCGCACCTTCACGGTCATACAGCGCCGCCAGCTCCACCGGGTCTCCGGCATCGCGCAGATTGACAAAATTAACGCCTTTGACTACCCGCCCGTCTTTCACATCCAGACAGGGGATGATACGTTTGGCTAACATTATGAAGTCCCTCCTTCAAAGGGTTCTGAGGGCATCCGCCTCGAATTCTCTTCGATCAATTTTTTGCCCTATATTACAGCTGTCCTGCTGGACGTCCCAGCGCCTGCAGCGCCTCGGGAAGCTTGATGTTGCCGGTGTACAGCGCTTTGCCTACAATCGCTCCACCGATTCCGCTGCCGCTATGTACGCTCAGGCGCAGCAGATCGTCAAGGCTCGTAACGCCGCCGGAGGCGATGACGGTTTTGCCGCTGGCAGCAGCCATGGCCACGATTCCCTCGATATTCGGGCCCTGCATCATCCCGTCACGGGAGATATCCGTGTAGATAAACGTCTCCGCGCCTTTGGCTGCCAGCTCCTTAGCCAAATCCTCGGCGCGCACCTCGGAGGTGTTCAGCCAGCCATGCGTAGCTACGTAGCCATTCCGGGCATCAATGCCGATAGCTACCTTATCACCATATTTGGCGAGCACAGCCTCCGTAAAAGCATGGTCATTGATGGCCGCCGTCCCGATAATGACCCGGCTGACTCCAAGACCGAGCAGCTTCTCCACATCAGCAAGACTGCGGAGTCCGCCGCCCACCTGGACGGGCACACCTGCGTTTTTGGAAATGGCACCGATGATGGCGTCATTGACCGGATGTCCGGCCTTCGCGCCGTCCAGATCCACGAGGTGAATGAACCGGCCTCCCTGCTCTTCCCATGATTTAGCGACCTGCACCGGACTGTCATTATAGATCGTTTCCTGAGCGTAATCACCCTGCTGCAGTCTTACACACTTTCCATCCCGGATATCAATCGCCGGATACACGATAAAAGAAGACATGTGGCGTTCCCCGCTTTCATTACAATATATTTATAGCGGGCTTACGCCCGCTCTCCCTTAAGCTTTAGAAAATTCCCCAGCAGCTTCATGCCAAGCTCCCCGCTCTTTTCCGGATGGAACTGCATGCCGAAGACATTGTCCCGCCCGACCACCGCCGTGACCGGATGCCCATAATCGGTTACGGCGAGCAAATCGTTCTCCTGTCCAACCACTGCATGGTAGGAATGGACAAAATACACATGCCCCTCTTCCAGCCCCTCAAGCAGCGGGCTCTGCGGCTGCCGGAAGCTCAGCTTGTTCCAGCCCATATGTGGCACCTTATAGCCGTCACGGGGGGTGAACCGCACCACTGATCCCGGCAGGATGTCCAGCCCTTCGTGCTCACCGTGCTCCACGCTGCTGCTGAACAGCAGCTGCATGCCCAGACAAATGCCAAGCACCGGCTGTTCCCCGGCGGCGGCCTCCTTAACCACAAGATCGAGCCCGCTGCTCCGCAGCTGTTCCATCGCATCGCCAAAGGCACCGACGCCCGGCAGAATGACACTGCTTGCCGCAAGAATTTCCCCGGCATCGCCTGTCACAAGACTCTCGTAGCCGAGACGTTCCACCGCCTTGCTGACACTGTGCAGATTGCCCATGCCGTAATCGACGATAGCAATGGTCATGCTACAGCACTCCTTTCGTGGATGGCACACCCTTCACACGCGGATCAATCTGCGTTGCTTCGTCCAGCGCCCGTCCCAGCGCTTTGAATATCGCCTCAATCATGTGATGAGTATTGGAGCCGTAGTGTACTATCACGTGCAGTGTAATCCGGGCCTCCAGCGCGAATTTCCAGAGGAACTCATGAACCAGCTCCGTAGAGAAGCTTCCTACCTGCTGCGACGGATAAGCCGCCCGGTATTCAAAATGCGGCCGGTTGCTGATGTCGATGACCACCTGGGCCAGCGCTTCATCCATGGGAATGAACACACTCGCATAACGCTTGATGCCTTTTTTGTCACCCAGTGCCTCGCGGAGCGCCTGTCCCAGACAGATGCCGATATCCTCCACCGTGTGGTGGTCGTCAATATCAATATCCCCCCGGCCCTCCAGAGAAAGGTCAAATTGGCCGTGCTTCGTGAATAAATCGAGCATATGGTTCAGAAAAGGCACATCGGTCTCCAGCTCGGCAATGCCGCTTCCATCCACAGCCAGGGACAGCGTGATATCCGTTTCGTTTGTTTTACGGCTAAGACCTGCTTTGCGAACAGCCTGTTCGTTATTGTTATTCTCCATGTTCTTCTCCGCCCTTCGCTTCATTCTCCAGCCTGATCTCTATCGCCCGTGCATGACCTTCCAGCCCTTCGCGTCTGGCCAACTCGATAATGGTTGCTCCATCACGCAGCAGCGCTTCCTTGCTGTAATAAATCAGGCTTGATTTCTTGATGAAATCATCCACATCCACCGGCGAAGAGAACCGCGCGGTGCCATTGGTCGGTATAATATGATTCGGTCCGGCGAAATAATCGCCGACCGGTTCCGAGCTGTACGGTCCCAGGAAAATCGCTCCGGCATTCTCGATGCTGCCGAGCAGACCCATGGGATCTAGGGCGACAATCTCCAGATGCTCCGGCGCCAGCCGGTTCACTACGGAGATGCCTTCCTTCATCGAGTCTACGACGATGATTGCGCCGTAGTTCTCCACTGAGGCGCGGGCGATGGCCTCGCGCGGCAGCTCCTGAAGCTGCCGCTCTACCTCGGCCGCTACGGCCTCTCCGAGGCTCTGCGACGGCGTCACAAGGATGGCCGAGGCCATCTCGTCATGCTCGGCCTGTGAGAGCAGATCAGCCGCGATGTAGGCCGGCTCTGCGGTTTCGTCGGCGAGTACGACGATTTCACTGGGCCCGGCGATGCTGTCGATATCGACCGCGCCGTAGACCTCGCGCTTGGCCAGGGCAACGTAGATGTTGCCGGGGCCGCAGATTTTATCGACCGGCGCGATGGATTCCGTGCCGAAGGCTAGCGCGGCGATCGCCTGCGCGCCGCCCACGCGGTAGACCTCGCTCACACCGGCTTCCGCCGCAGCAACGAGGATGTAAGGATCAATGCCGTCCTTGCCGCCGGTGGACGGCGGTGTGACCATCACGATCTCCGGCACTCCGGCAATCTGGGCCGGAATCACGTTCATCAGCACCGAGGACGGATACGCTGCCTTGCCGCCGGGAACATATACGCCCACCCGCTTCAGCGGGCGGATGATCTGGCCGAGGATCGTACCGTCCGGCTGCAGATCCATCCAGGAGCTGCGTTTCTGACGGGCGTGAAACGCCCGGATATTGACCGCGGCTGCACGAATCGCGGTTACGAACGATTCCTCAACCCGGCTATAAGCCGCCTGGAGCTCTTCTGCGGTTACCCGCAGCTGCGCCGGTGTCAGCGCCGCCCCGTCAAACCGCTCCGTATAGCGGAGCAGCGCAGCGTCGCCCTCCTGTTTGATGTCAGCTACGATTTGCTTCACGGCCTTGTTCTGCTCCGGCGTTCCGTATTCCACTTCACGCTGCAGATTAAATTCCCTGCTCGATTGGACCTTCACCGCTCGTTCCCCCTTTGAACATCCACACTCATTTTATTGTAACTGAAGCCCCGGTTCTGCAATAACTGCCTGCAGACGGTCGCATAGCTGCTGAATCTGCTCATTCTTCATCCGGTAGCTTACACGGTTCGCAACCAGCCGGCTTGTGATTTCGAAGATGCTCTTCATTTCCACCAGTCCATTATCCTTAAGGGTTTGCCCGGTCTCCACCATATCGACAATACGGTCGGCAAGGCCAATCAGCGGAGCAAGCTCAATCGAGCCGTTCAGCTTAACGACCTCCACCTGCTGGCCCTGCTCACGGAAATACCGCGAAGCTACATTCGGGTATTTCGTCGCTACCCGCTGCTGAATCCCTGGCTGCCAGTTCGGCAGGCCGATAATGGACATCCGGCAGCGTGCGATGCCCAGATCAAGCAGCTCGTACACGTCGCGTTCTTCCTCCAGCAGCACATCCTTGCCCACGATGCCTATATCCGCCACACCATATTCAACATAGGTAGGCACATCCACCGGCTTGGCAAGAATAAACTCCATGCCCGCCTCAGGCAGTGAGATCACCAGCTTGCGCGACTCTTCGCCATCCGGCGGAATCGGCAGCCCCGCTTGGCGGAACAACTCTGCCGCTTTATTGTATATTCGGCCTTTCGGCATAGCTACCTTCAGTATCTGCGCCATCATCATTAGCCTCCGTTTCCATTTCCCTCTGCAATTTGTTCGTTTCTGTTCTCTCGCTATACCGATCACTATATAAATTGAACTTAATTTGGACTTCCGGCCGCTGTTGTCTTCGGATTTCCTGATCTTAACCGCAATTAGCGGTAGAAATCCGAAGAAGTTCAATCTATATAGCCGCAATTTCTCCGCTTAGCCGTGCTCGCTGACAAAAGACACAAATGTATAGATTTCACCATACTGCTCACCGCCGGCTTCCACCGTCTCTGTGTCAAGCCGCTTCACCGTCTTCAGCTCTTCCGGCCCCGCTGCCAGCTTGGTTACAACAATCCGGCCTTGTGCGCGCAGCCGCGCGGCTTCTTCCAGCCCTTCGGTCCGCCGCAGCGCATCGTACTGGATCAATACCGGCCGCTCCACCTCTTCCGGCATGCCGGATACTCCGTCCAGAATCCGGTTCGTTTTGAGTGAGAACCCGGTCGAAGGAATCGGGCGCCCAAACTGCTGAAGCAGATTATCATACCGCCCGCCGCTGCATACCGGGAACCCAAGCTCGGAGGCATAACCCTCAAAGGTCATCCCTGTATAATAAGAGAAATCTCCGATCATCGTCAGATCAATCAGCACATGCTGCGAAACCCCGTAAGAGACAAGCACCTCCCATACCTTGCACAGATGCTCAATAGAGGTCCGGGCCAGCGGATGGCTGCTGAGCTCCAGTGCCTGCCCGCAGATTTCTTTGCCGCCGCGCAGCCGCAGCAGCCCGTCCAGCTCCCGCTTCTGGGCCTCCGTCAGGTCCAGCCGCCGGAGGGTTTCCCGGAAAGCAACATAATCGCGGTTCAGCAGATGGCTCTTGAGCTCCTCCTGGGCTTCCGGCAGTCCGGCGACCGCCTCTTGGAAGAGTCCGTCCAGGAATCCGACATGTCCCATCGCGATTTTGAAAGACTTGACGCCCGCTGCCTGCAGCGACGAAATGGCCAGCGCCACGACCTCGGCATCCGCCTCAGGCGAATCATCGCCTACAAGCTCCACACCAGTCTGGAAAAACTCCGCTTCCCGGCCGGCTTCCTCTTCGATTGCCCGGAACACATTGGCATGATAAGAAAGGCGGAGCGGAAGTGGCTCATCCTTCAGTAACGATGAAACCACGCGCGCAACCGGTGCTGTCATTTCGGACCGTAGCACCAGGGCCTGACCACGGTTGTTAAGCAATTTATAAAGCTTCTGGTCTGATGTGGAACTGGCCACGCCGACCGTATCGTAATATTCAAGTGTGGGTGTAATCATCTGCTGGTATCCCCAGCGGCTCATGCAGTGGAGCACGTCGTTCTCAATCTTGCGCAGCTTCGTTACTGCACGCGGGAGATAGTCGCGCACACCAGCCGGCTTCTCGAATCCCTTAGGTTTGGACATCTTCATTAGTCACCTCATCAGATATCATGCAAGTTATATATCGTTTTACATATCGTATACTTTACTGTGGTACAGTGGTAGCAAAGTAAAGCATTTGCAACATCGTATCATGATCCATCCTTTTGCGTCAATAAAACCTTACACCATAGACAAAATATCTTAACCACCAGCCTGAGGTTTACCTGAATTTTGCCTCAGCGTATACCGGATAATATAATAACCTTATATAATTGTACTTTATTCCCTGCTTCCAGTGTTCCAAGTATCTATTTTCCAATAGAAAGAAGGACTAACCGTTGAATACATCCTATATGATCGGCGTTGATATTGGAACCACCAGCACTAAGGCAGTCCTCTTCGAAGAAAATGGCCGAATCGCAGCACAGTCCAATCAGGGTTACCCGCTGCACCAGCCCTCCCCATCTGTGGCTGAGCAGGATCCGTTACAAATTATGAATGCAGTAACCCAAACCATTGCGGCGGTGATGCGGGACAGTGCTGTCCCCGCTGAAGCGGTGCTGTTTGTCTCTTTCAGTTCAGCCATGCATAGTGTCATTGCCATAGACAATACGGGCAAGCCCCTTACCGCCTGCATCACATGGGCGGATAACCGCAGCGCTGCTTGTGCTGCCCGTCTTAAGAACGAGCTCGGGGGACATGAATTATATTTGCGTACAGGAACCCCTATTCATCCGATGTCTCCGATCACCAAGCTGATGTGGCTTGGCGAAGAGCAGCCGGAGCTTTTTCGCCAGGCCTATAAATTCATTTCCATTAAAGAATATATCTTCGCCAAACTGTTCGGAGAATATGTGATCGACCATTCCATCGCTTCTTCTACAGGCATGTTCAACCTGGAGAAGCTGGATTGGGATGAAGAGGCACTGAGCATTGCCGGCATTACCAGGGAGCGCCTGTCGAGCCCCGTCCCTACCACCCATATCATGCAGGGGCTGCTCCCGGGGCTGGCAGCAGAACTGGGCCTGCTCTCCTCTACTTCATTTATTGTCGGCGCCAGCGACGGGGTCCTCTCTAATCTTGGGGTAGGTGCCATACAGCCTGGCGTTATCGCTGCCACGATCGGAACCAGCGGAGCGATCCGCACCGTAGTGGACCGTCCGCTTACCGATCCCAAAGGGCGAATCTTCTGCTATGCCCTGACCGAGAAACACTGGGTCATCGGCGGTCCGGTGAATAACGGCGGCATGCTGTTCCGCTGGGTACGTGATGAATTTGCCGCCTCCGAGGTGGAGACTGCCAAACGCCTCGGCATTGATCCCTATGAAGTGCTGACACGCATTGCCGAACAGGTGCCTCCCGGCAGCGGCGGATTGCTCTTTCATCCCTACCTGACTGGAGAACGCGCACCGCTATGGAATCCGGACGCCAGGGGCTCCTTCTTTGGCCTGACGATGAATCACCACAAGGAGCATATGATCCGTTCAGTGCTGGAAGGGGTCATTTTCAATATGTACACCGTGCTGCTGGCCATGGAGGAGCGCATTGGCCGCCCGAACAAGATTCTCGCCACCGGCGGCTTCGCCCGCTCTGCCCTGTGGCGGCAGATGATGGCCGATATTTTCGATCAGGAGGTTGTCGTTCCGGAGAGCTTTGAGAGTTCCTGCCTTGGCGCAGTTGTGCTTGGTCTTTATGCTATCCGGCGCATCGACTCCCTTGATCATGTATTCGAAATGATCGGCTCCACCCATCAGCATCAGCCGATCCAGGAGCATGCCAAAGTGTACAAGCAGCTGCTGCCCATCTATATTTCCGTCTTCCGTAGTCTGGAAAGTCAATATGAGGCCATCGCCGGGTTTCAGCGTGAACAGTCGGGGGAATAAAGGAGTACTGGCTGATGATACCGGCAAGATGTTATACATTCGGCAATCTCATATCTTTGAATAGATCTTCCTGATATCGGCTCGCCTCAATGTCACTTGACAAAAAAACTAAAATATGGAATATTTGCCGCACATCGTTTTTTGTCAATTTTCAGGATTATTTCTTATTATTTGCCGTGTAAGGACTTACCCGCTAGACGTTTTTTTAGTATATTGAAACTTAGGGCCATAGACCAGCTATTTGAAGTCGAAAATTATGAAGAGGTGTTTGAAGAAGTGCTGTTTAACTCTTACGAATTTATATTTATTTTCATGCCGGTTACTGTGATAGTTTATTTTCTATTAAATCGCTTTCGTTTGATCTACGCCAGCAAGCTTTGGCTAGCGCTTAGTTCCCTTTTCTTCTACTGCTGGTGGGATGTGCGCTACCTTCCGCTGCTGCTGGGTTCCATCGCCTTCAACTATTTTATGGGCAGAACCATCTCCCATATGCAGAATGCCACAGAACGAAAGCGCAAACTAGCTTTGGCTTTCGCCATCATCATGAATCTGCTGCTGCTTATCTATTATAAATATGCCGATTTCTTTATCGGCAATGTCAACGCTCTGTTCGATACAGATGTTCCATTGCTCAAGATCGTGCTTCCGCTCGGAATCAGCTTTTTCACCTTTACACAGATCGCTTACCTGGTCGACGCTTATCGCGGTAAGGCAAAAGAATATAATGTGATCAGCTATGTATTGTTTGTAACCTTTTATCCGCATCTGATTGCAGGTCCGATTCTCCATCATAAGGAGATGATGCCGCAGTTCGACCGTTTACGGGGCAAACGTTTTGATTACAGCAACGTGGCCAAAGGCCTTTTTCTGCTGAGCATTGGGCTATTTAAGAAAGTGGTTATCGCCGATTCATTTGCACCCGTAGCCAGCAATGGATTTGATGTGTTGTCCCAGTTGAATTTTATTCAAGCCTGGACAACCTCACTTTCCTACACCCTTCAGCTCTATTATGATTTCAGCGGGTATTCGGACATGGCGATTGGTGTTGCCCTGCTGTTTAATATCATTTTGCCCATCAACTTTAATTCACCATACAAATCCTTGAACATTCAGGATTTCTGGCGCCGCTGGCATATGACCTTGAGCCGCTTCCTGCGGGAGTATATCTATTTCCCTCTGGGCGGCAGCCGTAAAGGAACTACACGCACCCATATCAACTCCATGCTGACCATGCTCATCGGCGGTCTCTGGCACGGGGCGGGCTGGACCTTTGTCTTCTGGGGATTCATGCATGGATTTGCCCAGTTTATCCACCGGATTTGGCAAAAAGCCAACATCAAACTGCCGAAATGGGTAGCTTGGTTTATCACTTTCCAATTTATTAATCTTACCTGGGTTTTCTTCCGGGCAACCAGTTGGGACAATGCCATCAAGGTGTTGAAAGGAATGGTCGGCCTTAACGGAATCGGCATCGCTTCATTGGACAAGACGATTGTATTGGGACTGGCTGTCTTCATGATTGTGGCTGTGCTATGCCGCAACTCCATGCAGATGCTGGAAGGATTCAAGCCGGGCTGGAAAACCGCCATTTTTGCCGCCGCTTTGTTCTGTATTGCTGTCGTCTATTTCAACAAAATCAGCGAGTTTCTCTATTTCAGCTTCTGATCCCGGCCATTTCAACTGATAAAGGAGATTTATTGAATTGAGGCATAAAAAAACGAAATACAAAAAATTTATATTTCAATT
Source organism: Paenibacillus sp. FSL L8-0340 (assembly GCF_038593145.1). Lineage (NCBI taxonomy): Bacteria > Bacillati > Bacillota > Bacilli > Caryophanales > Paenibacillaceae > Paenibacillus > Paenibacillus sp. FSL L8-0340. The sequence continues at coordinate 148,682 of NZ_CP151967.1, read as the reverse complement.
TATAACTATGGTTATCGCGTTCGCTGTTCTGATTGGTACCTTTAGTTATATTGTCGATCCCTTGCAGTTCTACCGCAAGGCCAGCTTCTATACTCCTAAACTATCCTGGCAGGAACGATACCAGAACCCAGGTCTAGCCCGTAACTACAAATATGATACCATCGTTCTCGGCAGCTCCATGACGGAGAATTTCCTCCCCTCTGATGTAGGCGAGAAGTTGAAGGGCGACGTTCTTAAGTTGTCTATTGAAGGCTCGACCATCGGAGAGCAGTATCAGACTGCAAAAGTAGCCTTCAAAACAGGCCAGGTCAAACAAGTATTATGGGGAATCGATTATTTCGCCTTCCGCACTAACAATGCAACCGGGAATGAAGAATTCCCCGCATATCTGTACGATAGCAATCCGCTTAACGATTACAAATATGTCTTCAATGAAACTAATATTAAGTCGGCGCTTACAGCCTTGAGTAAGTCAGAAGGACGAGCCAACCTGCAGCTGTCATCGCTTGAACTACTGTACAACTGGGACAAGTCAGTTACCTATGGACGCGACTTAGTCATTAAGAACTGGCAGTCAGCACGGAACAAGGAGGTCGCGTATGGAAATAATGAGGATCCGCTGGATTCTGTTAAGCAAACCTTTGATGAGAATGTGATCAGCATAGTCAAAGCCCATCCGGAAACGAAGTTTTATTTCTACTATCCGCCATATTCGATTCTGCGGCAGCAGGTCTGGTATAAGACCAACCCGGAACGCTACGGCAACCAGCTGGAAATGAAACGTTATATGTTCGATAAGCTTAATTCCTATTCCAATGCTAGTATTTATGAATTCCAGACAGATAGCGACATCACCTATAACCTTGATCTTTACAAGGATCTGTCCCATCACTCCGGCGTAGTTAATTCCTTAATCGTGGATGGAATCTCTAAAGGAACCCATCTGGTCACAGCAGATAACCTGGAACAGGGGATCCAACTGCTGAAGCGGCAGGCTGAGAATGTAATCGTTAATACAGAGGAGGGTACAGTCTATTCCATAGATCTCTCTCTGAACGGTGAGCCGCAAAGCTTCGGTTTCCTTCCGCCAACGACTGGGAATGTCATTATGGCTCCTCTCAAGCTCTATGCGCAGATGCTGGGGATTGCCTTCGATTATGATATCGATAAGAAATTGATTACTCTCGCCAAGGGAGACAGCGTTGCGGAACTGACTGTAGGTTCGGACGAAGCCCTGCTCGATGGACAAACGGTCAAGCTGGCTGCCCCCGTTGAGAACAAGATCGGGATCATGGCCGCTCCACTGGAGTCCATTCCAGCCTTGTTCGGAGGTTCAGTCACTTTGGGGCAGGAGAAAGACAAGCTGCTTGAAGTTGATATCACCTTTGGGAAGTAAGGCATACACCCGTAACTGTTCGATCCTAGTGCCCGATAACCGGGAACATCAAGCCATTGGCATTCTTCATGCGGATGGCTTTTTGCTGTTTAAACACTCGCTAAGCCTTTCCGTGGCTATTATCCAAAGTGAGCACTGCTTCCGGCTCCCGCTTAGGTTGAGGTGCAAGCGAGCGGGGAACACTTCCGAATGCGATCCAGGACCACCGGATTCGGCGGAACGAGATCTGAACGACCACCCAGCTTACCCCCAGAGCCACTATAAGCCCTCCATGTACGAATAATACATAGGCCAAGGAATCCAATGGAATGTTATACCGGAACCGGCGATACAGCACCAGAATGAGCGGATGGAGCAGATACACAGCAAAGGAGATTTCTCCTAGCCTCGTCATAAAGGCATTAACCCCGCGGGAAGCTGTGCGGTATATCAGGAAGGTGGCATGGAGCAGTACAAGCGCCGATAACATAGAGTGAACATTCCAGAACAGCTCGTACCACAGCGAGTTGACCCAATGGCCAAAATGCCGGCCTTGATACCATAGATGAATCTGAATGAAGGCCGCAGCGAGCCAACTGCCCCATAGCACAAGGGTCTCTCCGGTTTGTTTGTTGGACCACGCTTTGAAGGGGCGTTCCAGCCAAGGCTTGATTTTGTCAAAATGAATCGCAAGATAAGCCCCCATCATGTAGTAAGCCATATACGTTGGAGCATAGCTGGCCTTATCCACAAGTTGCAGCTGATATTTATTCAGGAATACAAAAGCCCACTGAATGATGAGACCGGTCGGTATAGCCCAGGTGACCATTGTTTTTGATTTCTGCATCAGTTGCAGGATTAGCGGAAAGACCAAATAGAACTGAATGCTGATAAATACGAAGTACAAATGAGTATAGGCAGAGCCTGTAATGAGGGCGTACATAAAAGAGGATAGATTCGTTAACGGATCATCAAGTAATTGGCCGTTTATGTAGAGAACCAATAGATGATATCCGATGGAGGCCAGCAGATAAGGCAAAAGGATATACGTTAGTCTCCGGCGGTAAAAGTTAAGCATCAGCCCGCGGGTAACCGGACGGCCGTAGTAATTATAGAACAGAACAAAACTGCTAAGAAAAATAAAACAGGGGGTCCCAAATCTAAAAAAAATATTGACCCCGTTGATCCAAACATAATAAGGCGATTGAAGTGCCTGCTCTCCTGCTGCAAACGATGTGGCATGTACATGCAGTACACCGAGTATGGCCAAAGCCCGGAAAATATCCAACTGGGGCAGCCTTTCCTTTTTGATGGAATTCACTTTAAATCTCTCATCTCCTTCAGATTGACTATGCAAAGAGATACGATGCCTGTAACTTATCTGTCGCTGCTCCTCTATAACGAAAAAAACCGCCTTACGTAACTATACCCAAAAGACATCAAAATGCATCCTGGACAAGTAAAATACGTAAGCGGTTTGTTTCTAACTATAGTCCTCTGTACGGTCTAACCGTTCTGACGAGTCCTCCGGGCGCAGCTCCCGCAGCGGATTGCCTCCGACAAACGAGCCAGCCGCCACATGCTTATGCACAACCGAACCCGCCGCCACAACCGCGCCATCTCCGATCGTTACACCGGGAAGAATGGTTGTATTGGCACCAATCAGAACATTTTCACCAATAATGACTTCACCGAGCCGATACTCTTTAATCAGGTACTCATGTGCCAAAATGGTGGTGTTATAGCCGATGATGGAGTTTTCGCCGACCGTAATTTTCTCCGGAAAAAATACATCCACCATTGCCATCAGTCCAAATGCCGTATGTTTACCTACCTTCATGCCAAGGATCCGGCGATAAATCCAGTTCTTGAGCGGAAGGATGGGGCAATACCGGGCAATTTGGATAAAAATAAAATTACGGACGCCCTTCCATGGGCTGACCGTTCGGTAAATGTACCAGAGTGAATTATGCCCCTCCACCGGATAGCGGGTTAGGTTTCTCACGATTCCTTCGTCCCTTGCCGGACTATCTCATATAAATCCGTCATGTCGTGGATAATATAATCCGGCTCATATTTACGCAGCGTCTCTTCCCCTTTAAGTGACCAGGCTACAGCTGCTACAGGCACACCGGCCGCTTTGGCCGATTGGATATCTACAATGCTGTCGCCTACCATCAAGGTATGCTGCGGGTCAACATCTAAGTTGCGGATAGCTGTCAGCACCGGCTCTGGATGCGGTTTAGGCTCTGTCACATCAGTAACCGTTACTATAGTTTCCATATACTTCAGCAGATCGAACATCTCCAGTGCCTTGAGCGTAGTTGGACGAATCTTCGTCGTTACAATCCCCATTCTAATCCCACGCCGCGACAGCTCCTCCATCGTTTCATTCACACGCGGAAAAGAACCAATCAGCTCATCGTGATGCGCGTAGTTGTAAGAACGGTAGGACTTCTCCAATACGCTTGTATCCTCAAGGCCGGAGAACGCGCTCAGCTGCTGATGAAGTGTTGTTCCCATATGGGGGATAATCTGCTCCCGGGTCAGAGACGGAAGATTATTCTCCTTCAGCGCATGCATGAAAGAGCCAATAATCAGTTCATTGGTATTCACAATCGTTCCGTCCAGATCAAAAAGAACGCATTCTATCATCGGGTTACTACTCCTTCGGTTCCGCATCCTCAGACTTGACCTTGTCAGGCGGTGCCGCCTGCGGGGCTTTTTGCGGTGTGTTGACTGCATTCTCCGGGACCACAGAATCTGCCGCGACCGGCTTGGTGCTGACAATAGGATCGGAATAATGAGCCTTAGATTGGCCGGTTACCCGGCGCACAATAATAAGTACTACGGCAGCCACGATAATCAGCAAAGCGAGCAGCTGCGAGATACGGATATTTCCATAGGCAGGATCAAAGTACCCTTGTTCAAAGCCCATCCATTTCATCGGGCTCCACAGGCCGTTGACGAATGAAGCTACACCGCTGCTGCCGGTAAAGCCCAAGCTGTCAGTACGCAAGGCTTCAATGAAGAAACGGCCGATTGAATACCAGATAAAGTAGGATAAGAAGATTTCACCCGCACGGACAAACCTCTGGCGGCGAAGCACCATAAGGAGTAGAATACCCAGCAGGCTCCACAGAGATTCGTACAGGAAGGTTGGATGATGGAACGCATTTTCTATGTACATTTGATTGACGATAAAGTCAGGCAAATGCAGCTTATCGCGCAGGAACGACTCCTCTACAACCCCACCATAAGCCTCCTGATTGATAAAGTTGCCCCATCGGCCAATCATTTGTCCGGCCAGCAGTCCAGGCGCGCAAATATCCACAACACGCCAGAATGGGTACCCTTTATAGCGGAAATAGATAATGGCGCAAATAATGGCCCCGATTAAGGCTCCATAGATGGCAATTCCGCCGTTCCATATTTTGAAGACATCTATAAAGTTATCCTTATAGTCCTCCCATTTAAAAGCTACAAAATATATCCGTGCGCCAATGATTGCTGACGGCACTCCAAGCAGCAGCATATCCATAAAGAATTCCTGGGAAATATTAAACCGTTTGCCTTCCTGAATCGCGAGGAATAATCCGGCAAGTGCGCCGAACCCCAGGATCAAACCATACCAGTGAACGGGTAGTGAACCGATGGAGAATACAATGGGATTAATCGCTAATGAAAAAAACATTCTCTCACACTCCTAGTCCAGATCATCCATGTCTTCAGATATGGTAGCTGTAAGTTTATTGGTAAACTGCAGAGCCGCGTTAAAGCCCATTTGCTTCAAGCGGTAGTTCATGGCCGCAACCTCAATAATAACTGCAAGATTTCGTCCTGGCCGTACCGGAATCGTTACGAGAGGAACATCCGTATCGATAATCCGTGTTGTTTCTTCGTCCAGACCAAGCCGGTCATATTGCTTGTCCTGCTGCCAGGCTTCCAGCCGAACCACCAGCGTAATACGCTTATGATTGCGGATTGCGCCTGCACCAAAGAGTGTCATTACATTTATAATTCCGACACCGCGGATTTCGAGCAAATGGCGGATCAGCTCCGGTGCCGTACCATGCAGCTGGTTATCGGAGGTCTGGCGGATTTCCACGGCATCGTCCGCGATCAAGCGATGTCCGCGTTTAACGAGCTCAAGTGCCGTTTCGCTTTTACCAATGCCGCTGCTGCCTGTAATCAGCATGCCTACACCGTATACATCGCAGAGAACGCCATGAATGGTTGCTGTAGGAGCAAGTCTGCCTTCAAGGAAGCTGGTCAGTCTACTGGAAAAAATCGTTGTAGCCATCGAGCTGCGCAACACTGGAAGCCCCTTTTCGTTGCTGATGTCAATCAGCTCCTGCGGTACATCCAACGCTCTTGTAATGACAATACAGGGTGTATTATCCTTGCAGATCCCGCGGATCCGGCTCTTGCGCTCTTCCTCCGAAAGCATAGAAAAGAAGGCCAGCTCTGTCTTGCCCAGCAGCTGTACTCGTTCTTCCGGATAATATTCGAAATAACCTGCTATTTCCAGCCCGGGCCGATTCAAGTCATCCACTGTAATCGGTCTCTTCAGACCTTCATGCCCGGAAACAACCTCTAATTGAAAATGCTGTACCAATTCCGATACTTTTACCTTCTTAGCCATGTATGTCCGTCCTTTCGTCACCTAACGGTTATGTCCGCTTTCCTACATTTGGTTAACAACTCTTTCCATTCCATCCGTAGGTAATTCTCCTGCTATCTTAATTGATAATCCCCTTTAATGCAATCTTAATACCTGCTACCTTGCCCTTAGATCCATTGGTATATAAGGAGTTGAACCCAAAACCTGCTTATATTCTGCCCATCTATTCCTATAGCTTAGGAGGTCATTAGCGGAAGGCTCCAAGAAGACAAAAAAGCCGCCCTTTCAGGCGGCTTTCTTTAAAGGGAAAGATATTTCTATCTTAGCCCAACAATACGTTAAGTTCGGATTCTTTATCAAAGATGTGGATTTTGTTCATGTCAATTGCCAATTTAGGCTTGCTGCCTTCACGGGTAGTGGAACGTCCATCTACACGGGCAATTACAGTGTTGCTGCCCAGACCGCTCAAGTAAAGGAGCATTTCATGACCAAGGTTTTCCGTAACATCTACCAGCGAAGTGAAGATTGTGTTCGGGGAAGCTTCCAGGAATACTGGTTCTTCATGGATATCTTCTGGACGAACGCCCATGATCACTTCTTTGCCGATGTAGCCTTTGCTGCGCAGGATTGTAGCTTTGCCTCCTGGAACTTCAACATCAAGGTTCTCAGCGCGGAAGCGGACAGCGCCGCCAACATCGGACAGAGTACCATTGATAAAGTTCATAGTTGGGGAACCAATAAATCCGGCTACGAACAGGTTGGTAGGCTCATTGTACAGTTCTTCAGGAGAAGCTGCCTGTTGAATGATACCATCATACATAACTACGATACGGTCACCCATCGTCATAGCTTCTGTCTGGTCATGCGTTACGTAGATACAAGTGGTTTCAAGGCGTTTAACCAGTTTTGTGATTTCAGCACGCATTTGACCACGAAGTTTAGCATCCAAGTTGGAAAGTGGCTCATCCATCAAGAAGACTTGCGGATCACGGACGATAGCGCGGCCTAGAGCGACACGTTGGCGTTGACCACCGGACAGTGCTTTAGGTTTACGCTCAAGCAAGTGCTCGATATCGAGAATTTTCGCAGCTTCGCGAACTTTCTTGTCGATTTCTTCTTTCTTCACTTTACGCAGTTTCAAACCGAAAGCCATGTTTTGGTACACGCTCATATGCGGGTACAGGGCGTAGGATTGGAATACCATCGCGATATCGCGGTCTTTAGGTGCAACGTCATTGACTACACGGTCGCCAATGTACATTTTACCTTCGGAGATTTCTTCCAGACCAGCAATCATACGCAGGGTAGTGGATTTACCACAACCGGAAGGTCCAACCAGTACGAGGAATTCCTTATCTTTAATATCAAGATTGATGTCGATTACTGTTGCTTTATCGGAACCCGGGTATTTTTTGAAAATATGCTCTAAACGTACGCCTGCCATTGTATTTCCCCCTCGAGTTATTAGTTGATTATAAATAAATCGCTTTCTTGTACATTTATCTTACCCCAGACGTGCCTCGCTGGCTATTTGCAACGTTCACAAAAATCCTATTTTCTTTTCGTCACTTTATACAATAACATGGTTAACTTTACAATTGCTGCGTCGCCAAAGCTCCGTACATCGGCTCCGGTCTCCTGTTTGATCTTGTCCAACCGGTATAGGAGCGTGTTGCGGTGGATGTATAATTTTTTCGCGGTCTCACTGACATTGCAGTCCATCTCGAAGAAGGTTTCCAGCGTCAGCAGCATTTCCTTATCCGCCAGCACTGAAGTATAGTCACCGATCTGTCCTAGCAGCTGCCTGCGCCGCTCATCAGGGATACTGTTCACCAGCCGCTCCATGTGCAGCTCCCACGGGAGATGAATATAGTCGCCAACCTGAAAAATCCGTCCCAAAACAATCGTTTCCCGCAGCAGCGCAACCGAGCCTGTCAAACCTTTTACCGGGATGATCGCCGGTGCAACCGCCAGATGGAATACACCTACCCACTCACTGGCAATCAGCTCATGCAGCCCCATACAAGTCTGTGACAGCAGCTCATCTGCACTCTCTTCCTCATCGTCCTTATCATCCCCGCCGGTCAGTAATTCCTTGCGGGCTAAAATTAACCATTCCTTCTCCTGCAGGGGGATCAGCAATATTTCGTTCTCAAAATAACTACGCAGCAGCTTCATAAGCGAACGGTAAGAGATCTGCGGATTGTGGACATTCTCACTCACCAGCAGAAAAGGAATCATCTCGCCGAACAAACGTCCCTTCAGAGTGATTTCGTCAGGAATCTCTGCATCATTCTTCTCTTGCTCGAGCTGCGAATTCAGCCAGTTGCTCAGCTGCCGGGCCTCTACTTCTCCTTCTTCCTTTAACCCTGTGGCCTTGAGCGCGACAGCAAAATTCCGTGCCGCATAATTGACCAATTGCAATTCCAGAGCCGAAAGGCCATCCATCTCTACCCAAATCGCAGTTATTCTTCCCTCGTTCTCATACAATGGTACCCAGAGATGCCCTTCATGAGTGACCGGCTGATCCAACTCTTCTTTGCCTATGCCAAAAAGAGAAGCTGAATGCTGCCTCCCGAGTTGTTTGATTCCGGTTCTTTTTCCGGTGAGCTGCTCCAATTTTTGACGCAATGCCTCACTATCCATCGTCACCATACTCCACCACTTTTGCTCTTTTCGCCTATTTTATCATAATTCACAACATTATGCGGCCTGGTCCCTCCGATTACTAAGACACAATCGACAATTTGAGGAATCATTTATTTTGTTTTACTATTTCGCTATGTTTTTGCTTAGACAGCGGCAAGCTTACCGATATCTTCTTTAACTCTTTATGCATCCAAATACCGGCTAACGCTCCCTCCCCCATTGCAACTGTAGCTTGCTCTGCATGAACAGCAACATCACCAGCCACCCATAAATGCTCTACATTGGTCATTAATGAACGCTTATCAGCTTCGATATGCTTGTTCTTATGAAGCTTCACCCCAAGCTCTGCCGCAAGTTCCGAATGTACCGCATTGTTCCCAAAGGCGATGAACCCTCGCTCTGCAAGCAAAGTATCTCCGCTCTCTAGGATTACCGCTTTAATGATTCCATCATTCTCTTCATCAATTCGAGCAACTGCTTCCTCTACGTATAAGATCCCTTGCTCATCAAGACGTTGGCGGTTTTCTGCCGATACCGGCTGGCATTCATGATTGATATAAGTCAGATCACCCGTACGCTCGCGCAAAACAAAAGCCATATCTGCCCCTGCGTCTCCTGAGCCCAGCAATAGGGTCTGCCGGTCCTGAATTTCGTAGCCATCACAATCCGGGCATACATATACCGTTTTCCCTAGTGTAGCTGCGAGCCCCGGCAGCTCAGGAAAGCGGTCCATTACACCTGTTGCAAGCAGCAATGTCTTGGAACTATAGCACTGATTCTCGGAACCGTTCAGCTGAAACAAACCATTTTGCTTCTCTGCCTTAGTAATCCTATCCGCAGCAAACTCCACACCGGCAACTTCAGCCTGTCGCCTCCCCCTTGCCCTAAGCTCTTCACCGGATATTCCCTCTGGCCAGCCCAATATATTATGATAATTGCGGCAAATGTTAGATCTTCCCCCTCCCGCGTCTATCAGAAGCACATGGTGCGTAGAGTAACGTCCCAATTGAATCGCTGCCTGCAGGCCGGCAAAACCGCCTCCAACAATAATTGCATCATATATAACGGGAATCCCCTCATTTCTGCTCAGTGTTATAAACTTATAATTAAACGGAGACAGAAATTTTAAACTCGCTGTCAGCAATTTCATTTTCATGCGGTATGACGATAACACAAAAAAGCCACCACCCGAAGGTGATGACTTTCTGATTGGGATGAGCCATGAAGGACTCGAACCTTCGACACCCTGATTAAAAGTCAGGTGCTCTACCAACTGAGCTAATGGCTCATAAAACTGGTGGAGGCTGATGGATTCGAACCACCGAACACGTACGTGAGCAGATTTACAGTCTGATGCGTTTGGCCACTTCGCTAAGCCTCCATATATGGTGGCGCGGGAGGGAATCGAACCCCCGACACAAGGATTTTCAGTCCTTTGCTCTACCGACTGAGCTACCGAGCCATAAAAAAAGCCATAAAACATAAAAAATGGCGGAACCGACGGGATTCGAACCCGCGATCTCCTGCGTGACAGGCAGGCATGTTAGGCCAACTACACCACGGTTCCGCATTTGTAGAAATAATGGTGCCGGCGAGAGGACTTGAACCCCCAACCTACTGATTACAAGTCAGTTGCTCTACCAGTTGAGCTACACCGGCACGGTGTAAAAATGTTGAAACGGTGTTGAATTGTGAAAATGGTGGAGGCTGAGGGGATCGAACCCCCGACCCTCTGCTTGTAAGGCAGATGCTCTCCCAGCTGAGCTAAGCCTCCGGGTTGTATGGTAGCGGCAGAGGGGATCGAACCCCCGACCTCACGGGTATGAACCGTACGCTCTAGCCAGCTGAGCTACGCCGCCACACTAACAATATTATGAATTTGAAATGGCGGAGAGAGAGGGATTCGAACCCTCGCACCGCTTACGCAGTCTAACCCCTTAGCAGAGGGTCCCCTTATAGCCACTTGGGTATCTCTCCAAACAAGTTGGTGCCATGTAAATTCATTCAGGAACCTTAATTCCTGAAAACTGAATCCGAAACGAATCTGCGTCTTACTTGTTGGATAAGCCCTCGACCGATTAGTATTGGTCAGCTCCATGCATTGCTGCACTTCCACCTCCAACCTATCTACCTCGTCGTCTTCAAGGGGTCTTACTAATTGGGAAATCTCATCTTGAGGGGGGCTTCACGCTTAGATGCTTTCAGCGCTTATCCCGTCCGTACGTAGCTACTCAGCCATGCTCCTGGCGGAACAACTGATGCACCAGCGGTACGTCCATCCCGGTCCTCTCGTACTAAGGACAGCTCCTCTCAAATTTCCTGCGCCCACGACAGATAGGGACCGAACTGTCTCACGACGTTCTGAACCCAGCTCGCGTACCGCTTTAATGGGCGAACAGCCCAACCCTTGGGACCTACTTCAGCCCCAGGATGCGATGAGCCGACATCGAGGTGCCAAACCTCCCCGTCGATGTGGACTCTTGGGGGAGATAAGCCTGTTATCCCCAGGGTAGCTTTTATCCGTTGAGCGATGGCCCTTCCATGCGGTACCACCGGATCACTAAGTCCGACTTTCGTCCCTGCTCGACTTGTAGGTCTCGCAGTCAAGCTCCCTTATGCCTTTGCACTCTTCGAATGATTTCCAACCATTCTGAGGGAACCTTTGAACGCCTCCGTTACTCTTTAGGAGGCGACCGCCCCAGTCAAACTGCCCGCCTGACACGGTCCCCGTACCCGATTAGGGCACTAGGTTAGAACCTAGATACGATCAGGGTGGTATCCCAACGGCGCCTCCGCAGAAGCTTGCGCTCCTGCCTCTACGGCTCCCACCTATCCTGTACAGATCGTACCCAAATTCAATATCAAGCTGCAGTAAAGCTCCATGGGGTCTTTCCGTCTTGTCGCGGGTAACCTGCATCTTCACAGGTATTAAAATTTCACCGGATCTCTCGTTGAGACAGCGCCCAAGTCGTTACGCCATTCGTGCGGGTCAGAATTTACCTGACAAGGAATTTCGCTACCTTAGGACCGTTATAGTTACGGCCGCCGTTTACTGGGGCTTCGGTTCACAGCTTCGGATTGCTCCTAACCGCTCCCCTTAACCTTCCAGCACCGGGCAGGCGTCAGCCCGTATACTTCGCCTTGCGGCTTCGCACAGACCTGTGTTTTTGCTAAACAGTCGCTTGGGCCTTTTCACTGCGGCCCCCTCGGGCTATTCACCCTACCGAGGCACCCCTTCTCCCGAAGTTACGGGGTCATTTTGCCGAGTTCCTTAACGAGAGTTCTTCCGCGCGCCTTAGAATTCTCTTCTCGCCTACCTGTGTCGGTTTGCGGTACGGGCACCTTCTCCTGACTAGAGGCTTTTCTTGGCAGTGTGAGATCATGACCTTCGCTACTGTAATTTTCGCTCCCCATCACAGCCCAGCCTTAACGGTGTGCGGATTTGCCTACACACCAGCCTCACTGCTTAGACGGACATCCATCAGTCCGCGTCACTACCCTCCTGCGTCACCCCATCGCTCATAGCGGATTACGGTGGTACAGTAATTTCAAACTGTTGTCCTTCGACTACGCCTTTCGGCCTCGCCTTAGGTCCCGACTTACCCTGAGCGGACGAGCCTTCCTCAGGAAACCTTGGGCTTTCGGCGGATCAGATTCTCACTGATCTTTTCGTTACTCATACCGGCATTCTCACTTGTATGCTGTCCAGCGCTCCTTACGGTACACCTTCAACCCACATACAACGCTCCCCTACCCCAGATGCAAAGCATCTAGCCATAGCTTCGGTGGTGTGTTTAGCCCCGTTACATTTTCGGCGCAGAGTCACTCGACCAGTGAGCTATTACGCACTCTTTCAATGGTGGCTGCTTCTAAGCCAACATCCTGGTTGTCTGTGCAACTCCACATCCTTTCCCACTTAACACACACTTGGGGACCTTAGCTGATGGTCTGGGCTGTTTCCCTTTTGACAATGGATCTTAGCACTCACTGTCTGACTCCCGGCAAGAAGTTAATGGCATTCGGAGTTTGACTGAGCTTGGTAACCCTTGCGGGCCCCGCACCCAATCAGTGCTCTACCTCCACCACTCCATTCACCGAGGCTAGCCCTAAAGCTATTTCGGGGAGAACCAGCTATCTCCGAGTTCGATTGGAATTTCTCCGCTACCCCCACCTCATCCCCGCATTTTTCAACATACGTGGGTTCGGGCCTCCAGTGCGTGTTACCGCACCTTCACCCTGGACAGGGGTAGATCACACGGTTTCGGGTCTACGTCCACATACTTAAGTCGCCCTATTCAGACTCGCTTTCGCTGCGGCTCCGGCTTCTCACCTTAACCTTGCATGTTAAACGTAACTCGCCGGTTCATTCTACAAAAGGCACGCCATCACCCCTAGATCGGGCTCTGACTTTTTGTAAGCACACGGTTTCAGGTTCTATTTCACTCCCCTTCCGGGGTGCTTTTCACCTTTCCCTCACGGTACTGTTTCACTATCGGTCGCCAGGTAGTATTTAGCCTTAGCAGATGGTCCTGCTGGATTCATACGGGGTTTCACGTGCCCCGCACTACTCGGGATCCGTCTCGGAGAGAACACAGTTTAGGTTACAGGGCTTTTACCTCTATCGCGGGCCTTTCCAGACCTCTTCGCCTACCATATTCCTTTGTAACTCCATGTGAGACGTCCCACAACCCCAAGGGGCAAGCCCCTTGGTTTAGGCTGTTCCGCGTTCGCTCGCCGCTACTGACGGAATCACTATTGTTTTCTCTTCCTCAGGGTACTTAGATGTTTCAGTTCCCCTGGTCTGCCTCTATCTCTCCTATGTATTCAGAGAGAAGTAACTGCGAATTACCACAGCTGGGTTTCCCCATTCGGACACCCCCGGATCAAAGCTTGCTTACAGCTCCCCGAGGCAGTTTCGTTGTTCGCCACGTCCTTCGTCGGCTCCTGGCGCCTAGGCATCCTCCGTGTGCTCTTATTAGCTTAACCAATGCGTTTTCCGTTAGGAAAATCGCTAGCATCGCTATAATTAAAACTTGTTTACACAAGTTTCAGCTAAAAGATGTTCTAAAACGCAAATTCGTTTCGGTATCCAGTTTTCAAGGATCAAGTTTAAAGAAGTATTGAGTTTAAATCATTTTGGTGGAGCCAAGCGGGATCGAACCGCTGACCTCCTGCTTGCAAGGCAGGCGCTCTCCCAGCTGAGCTATGGCCCCATAAAGGAATTTAATGTTATATGGTGGGCCTTGGTGGACTCGAACCACCGACCTCACCCTTATCAGAGGTGCGCTCTAACCAACTGAGCTAAAAGCCCATATAACATATATAACATTTTTGAATCAACCAACGAATTGGTTGTCCGCTTGGCAGCGTCCTACTCTCCCAGGACCCTTCGGTCCAAGTACCATTGGCGCTGGAGGACTTAACGGTCGTGTTCGGGATGGGTACGTGTGGAACCCCTCCGCTATCGCCACCAAACGCATACGAAAGAGACTTGCTCTTTCAAAACTGAACACGAGTGAGTGTTTTGGAAGCTAAGCTTCCGATTTGAATGTTTCCGTTGCAGGAAACGATTCTCCATAGAAAGGAGGTGATCCAGCCGCACCTTCCGATACGGCTACCTTGTTACGACTTCACCCCAATCATCTACCCCACCTTCGGCGGCTGGCTCCCTTGCGGGTTACCCCACCGACTTCGGGTGTTGTAAACTCTCGTGGTGTGACGGGCGGTGTGTACAAGACCCGGGAACGTATTCACCGCGGCATGCTGATCCGCGATTACTAGCAATTCCGACTTCATGCAGGCGAGTTGCAGCCTGCAATCCGAACTGAGACCGGCTTTGCTGGGATTGGCTCCACCTCGCGGCTTCGCTTCCCGTTGTACCGGCCATTGTAGTACGTGTGTAGCCCAGGTCATAAGGGGCATGATGATTTGACGTCATCCCCACCTTCCTCCGGTTTGTCACCGGCAGTCACTCTAGAGTGCCCAGCCTTACCTGCTGGCAACTAAAGTCAAGGGTTGCGCTCGTTGCGGGACTTAACCCAACATCTCACGACACGAGCTGACGACAACCATGCACCACCTGTCTCCTCTGTCCCGAAGGCCGCCACTATCTCTAGTGGATTCAGAGGGATGTCAAGACCTGGTAAGGTTCTTCGCGTTGCTTCGAATTAAACCACATACTCCACTGCTTGTGCGGGTCCCCGTCAATTCCTTTGAGTTTCAGTCTTGCGACCGTACTCCCCAGGCGGAGTGCTTACTGTGTTAACTTCGGCACCAAGGGTATCGAAACCCCTAACACCTAGCACTCATCGTTTACGGCGTGGACTACCAGGGTATCTAATCCTGTTTGCTCCCCACGCTTTCGCGCCTCAGCGTCAGTTACAGCCCAGAAAGTCGCCTTCGCCACTGGTGTTCCTCCACATATCTACGCATTTCACCGCTACACGTGGAATTCCACTTTCCTCTTCTGTACTCAAGCCACCCAGTTTCCAGTGCGACCTCAGGTTGAGCCCAAGGTTTAAACACCAGACTTAAATAGCCGCCTGCGCGCGCTTTACGCCCAATAATTCCGGACAACGCTTGCCCCCTACGTATTACCGCGGCTGCTGGCACGTAGTTAGCCGGGGCTTTCTTCTCAGGTACCGTCACTCCGGTAGCAGTTACTCTACCGGACGTTCTTCCCTGGCAACAGAGCTTTACGATCCGAAAACCTTCATCACTCACGCGGCGTTGCTCCGTCAGGCTTTCGCCCATTGCGGAAGATTCCCTACTGCTGCCTCCCGTAGGAGTCTGGGCCGTGTCTCAGTCCCAGTGTGGCCGTTCACCCTCTCAGGTCGGCTACGCATCGTCGCCTTGGTGAGCCGTTACCCCACCAACTAGCTAATGCGCCGCAGGCCCATCTCCTTGTAGCAGATTGCTCCGCCTTTCATCCTTCGTCCATGTGAACAAAGGAATTATCCGGTATTAGCTACCGTTTCCGGTAGTTATCCCAGTCAAAGAGGTAGGTTGCCTACGTGTTACTCACCCGTCCGCCGCTAAGTTATTCCAGAGCAAGCTCCTTCATAACTCCGCTCGACTTGCATGTATTAGGCACGCCGCCAGCGTTCGTCCTGAGCCAGGATCAAACTCTCCAAATTGGTATTTAGAAAGAGCGATTGCTCAATTTGAAACATCTGACGAGAATTTACATTCTCTCAATGAAATTTCTAAAGCGTATAAATACGCTATGAAACTCATCAGTTTTGGATCTCACTTGCGTGATTTCCCACTCACTCGTTGTTCAGTTTTCAAAGATCAATGTCTCTTTTTTCGTCGTCGTTGCTTGTCAGCAGCGACCTTTATAATATATCACAGCACCCTTGCTTCAGTCAAGCGTTTTTTTTAATTTCTTTTTCCGCTTTCCTTATTGGCAAGTTATCAAGTGATATCTTGTCCAAAGGGCCGAGACTTAATGTATCATAAATTAATAACATGCGTCAACCATTAAAACAAAGTTATTTTTAAACCGAGCAGCATCAGGACTCCCGGAAGTCCAAGAACCGTTACGGCGCCTATGGTTGCCGGGTTTAAGGGAAGATAAACTTCCGTAAGCAATCCGGAGAAATTCACTATATAAATACCCAGTGCAGCAAGAATAAGATGAGTTCCAAACAAACTGAGCCAGGCCCAGCCCAATTTTTTACGAAAAACTATTAATATCAATAATAACCCGGATAATATCAATACACCCATTGCAGCCAATCTTAGCATTGTGCTCCCCCTTTACATATCTTGTCCAAGCTTATAATAGACTGCGGTTAAGCCCCAAGCTTTTAGCATGCTTAAGATGAATCTGATATTTGCGTTCTGCTGCCTCCAGAATATATATCGCGTAGTCAATTTGATCCTGTCCCAGCGCCTCATCAAACATCAAATAAGCTCTTTGCCACTCCGCTTGTGCCTTGCACACGTCGAGGAATACATTCCAGTGCTCATCCAAGTCTGACACTTGAACATCTTTTGCATCGTTTCGCTGCTTTCTGGAGCCCCACCAACCCATTTGCGATTCCCCCTCAAGAATAATTCTATGCTTTGATAACGCAGCTTCCGCGTTTTGCATATTCTCATTCATATAAAGATGGGGACAAACTTAGAACTAAAAAAGTCCCACAAGGTAAGATGGCGGTTCATAGCTTATCTTGTATGTAATGTATCGTTAAAAGGACGTATGCGCCCTCGTAAACAAAAAAGAAGCCCTCACGGGCTTCCTTTGCTGATTATGATGTCAGAACTGCTTAGAGCTCACGACGGCCTTCCAAAGCTTTGGATAAGGTAACCTCGTCCGCATACTCCAAATCGCCCCCCACGGGCAAGCCATGGGCTATTCTGGTGATTTTAATATCGAACGGACGGACCAGACGGGAGATATACATGGCCGTAGCTTCACCCTCAATATTGGGGTTAGTGGCCATAATAAGCTCTTTCACTCTCTCGTCGCTCAGACGGGTCAACAGTTCCTTGAGTCTTATATCGTCAGGACCTATGCCCTCCATCGGTGAAATTGCACCCTGAAGCACATGATAGTAGCCGTCGAACTCCTTGGTTCTCTCTATGGCTACAAGATCCTTGGAGTCTTGTACCACACAGATCACTGAGGTATCTCGGGTTTTGTCCTGACATATACGGCATGGATCGGTGTCCGTAATGTTGCAGCAGACCGAGCAGTAATGAAGATTGCGTTTGACACTGACAAGCGCTTTGGCAAAATCAATAACTTCATCCTCTTTCATGTTGAGTACATGAAAAGCCAGCCGGGCTGCTGTCTTCGGGCCGATCCCGGGCAAACGTGTAAAAGCTTCGATCAGCTTGGCTAGCGGTTCTGGATAATACAAATTGATGGTTCTCCTTTGGTCTGGAGTGGAGTAGGCCTAGAATAAGCCAGGGATCTTCATTCCGCCGGTGAATTTACCCATATCGTTGTTAGCCAGCTCTTCAGCCTGGGTAAGGGCGTCGTTTACAGCTGTGATGACAAGATCCTGCAGCATTTCGATATCTTCCGGATCAACAGCCTCAGGTTTGATTTGCATGGACAGCAGCTTCTTATGGCCATTCACTTGAACGGTAACCACGCCGCCGCCGGAAGAACCTTCGATCGTCTTGCTTCCCAGCTCTTCTTGGGCTTTGAGCATTTGCTCCTGCATTTTTTTAACCTGTTTCATCATTTGGTTCATATTATTCATAAGTCGTCTCTCCTTTGGAATGCGCTTATTGCGCTCATAGGCTTAAATGCTACTCTTTTATGACAACAAGGTCTTCTCCAAAGAGCTGGATGGCCTCGTCAATCCATGGTTCAGTCTTTGTCTCCGCAGTTTCATGCTCATGCTCGAGACGAAGCTCCTCCTTGCCCGGTTGTGCAGCAGACTTCTGCGCCGCTTCATTCCAGTCGCGCAGAAGTATCGTGACCAGACGGTAGGGTTTACCCAGCCGTGCAGCTAACACATTCTCAATCACCTGTCTGTTAGCCGGTTTCTCTGTGGTATCCCGGTGAATTGTGTTCTTAAAGGCCACAAGCACCGCATCTTCCATTACAGACACAGGTTCACCGTCAACAAACCAGGCATGCACGGTTACCTTCTCCTCCTTCACCCCTTGCAAGACGACACTCCATTGTTTAAACACCGAAGCGAAATCAGCACTGTCTTTACCGGCGATGAATTTATCCAGCTGCGGAGGCAGCTTGGAGGGTGAGGAGATTCGTGGAGCCGAGCTTTGGGCTGGCTTCTGGGCGGAAGCCTGATCTCTTGAGCCGTTACCGGATATCCCCCCGGACTGCATAGCCTGCTCGAGCTTCTTCTCCAATGCGGCAATCTGACGCTTGAGAAGCTCCAGTTCCCCCGAATCCACGGAGGAGCTGCCCCCTGAAGGCTGCAGGGAGGTCGCTGAGCCAGGGGCAGCCGCCAGAATGGGAGCCCCTCCGCCCTGCTGCAGGCTGCATAACTTCATCAGCGCCACTTCAAACAAAGTCTGCGGATGAGTAGCATATTTCATTTCTCCCAGATAGCGGTTCAGGGTCTCGACAATTTCAAACAGCCGCTCCCGGGAGAACGCTGCTGCCATATCGCGGAATTCAGCCGGATTGAGAACCCGGTCTGTTAGCTGATCCGCGCCCGGCACCATCTTGATCATCAGCAGATCACGGAAATAATACAGCAGGTTCTCCAGACATTTGTCGGCGCTTTTGCCTTCGTGCATAAGCTGCTCGACAAGTTCCAGAAGCAGACCCATATCACCTTCTAGAATGGCTGTTGCAAGGCGGGCAAACTGCTCAGAAGGAATTCCGCCCGTCATCCCCAGCACTTGCTGGTAAGTCACATTTCCGTCTGTAAAGGAAGAAATCTGGTCCAGTATGCTGAGAGCATCGCGCATCCCCCCATCGGAAAGACGGGCAATGTACTGCAATGCATCTACATCTGCAGTAATGCCTTCCTTCTCACAGATTTCAGTCAGCCGGCCAGTCTGCTCTTCGAGCGATACTCTTCGAAAGTCAAAACGCTGGCAGCGGGAAATAATCGTTGCCGGCAATTTATGAGGTTCTGTCGTCGCCAAAATGAACATGACATGGGGCGGCGGCTCCTCCAGCGTCTTTAGCAGAGCGTTGAACGCTTCTGTTGTCAGCATATGCACTTCATCAATAATATACACTTTACGGCGTACTTCGGTAGGCGCATATTTCACCTTATCCCGCAGATCGCGAATCTCTTCAACACCCCGGTTGGAGGCCGCATCAATTTCCTGCACATCCATTACGTTGCCAGCAGAAATCCGTACACAGGATGGACATTCATTGCATGGCTCCGGACCCGGACCGCGCTCGCAATTGACCGCTTTGGCGAGCACTTTGGCAGCACTCGTCTTGCCGGTTCCCCGCGGGCCGCTGAACAGGTAGGCATGCGAAACCCGCTGTTCACGAATCGCATTCTGCAGCGTCTGGATAATGTGCTGTTGTCCTACCATGTCTTGAAACGACTGCGGCCGCCAAGCACGGTACAGCGCGATATGTTCCACTATGCATTACCCTTTCTTAGGCTGCCGCTTTCCGGCATTTGTCGCTAATTTATTATACTATATTCCCCAGACTTTGACCAAAAACAAAAAGCATCTTTGCTTGTGGCAAAGACGCTATCATTAACGATATGTTTATAATATAAAACCGTGCACCTGTTATTGATGGCTGCGATCCAAGCGGCAACCCTACAAGACTGCTCGGGCTAGGCCACCCTCCGGCACAAGAGTAAACTTGCTTATGGCTGCTTCCTTCCGGACCTGACCAGGTTCACAAGCACTCATTGCGGAGGACCCAACCGTCAACACAGTCCATAGGGACCAAGGCCTCACATCGACAGCACCTCTAACAGGAATTCAACCTCGCTACAGCGGATTGCGAGTTACAGGGCACCGCTACCTCCCCGTCTAGCACGGCGAAGATAAGTATAGCTCACCGCCTGGTAAAAATCAACCCGACAAGCGGTAATGGCATTATTTTCCTCTAGTATATAAAAACCCCCTGGCTAAAAAGCCAAGGGGCAGTCCAATCTTATGCCACTGAAAGGCAAGGCTGATTAGATGCCGTATTTCTTCTTGAATTTATCAACGCGACCACCGGCATCAAGGAATTTCTGCTTGCCAGTGAAGAACGGATGGCAGTTAGAGCAAATTTCGACGCGCAGCTCTTGTTTAACAGAACCGGATTCGAATGTGTTGCCACATGCGCAGGTTACCTTAGTAAGGTTGTACTTTGGTTGGATTGCTTGTTGCATTTCAATTTCACCTCTCATGCCCTAGGACTCATGCGGACCCAGAGTTATTAAACATACAACGGTATTTTAGCATGAAAGGTAGAAGTCTGCAATATATTTAAAGCCCATATTTCCGTGCTACATATGGACTCTGCGCTGTTTGGCACGGGCCAAATCCGCTGGAGGGACATGAGTGAAGGAGCCTATAGCCACACCCGGAAGTTCCTCGCGGAAAATCTCAAGCATGGTCTTCATACCCAGAATTTCGCCTTGCGCCGGAGGAATGAGTTCTAAATAGCTCTCGGGATCAATGTTCAGATTACGCATCTGAATGAGTTTCAGATCCGTTCGTCTTACAAACTCCACCATGGCCTCAATTTCTTCCTCGCGATCCGTGACCCCGGGGAAAATCAGATAATTGATAGACGTATATACACCCTGGGCCGCAGCGTATTTCAGCGACTTCTCCACATTCGCCAAAGTGTAGCCGCGAGGCTTGTAGTAAGCGTTGTAATGGTCATCCAAGGCACTGATCGTACTCACCCGCATCAAATCAAGCCCTGCGTCAACAATCCCGCGGATATGGTCGCTCAGCCCGGCGTTGGTGTTGATATTGATGTAGCCCATATCGGTAACCGAACGCACTTCACGAATAGACTCAATGATTAATTTGGCCTGTGTGGAAGGCTCGCCTTCACACCCCTGACCGAAGCTGATGATGGACTGGGGCGTCTTCAGATGCTCCAGCATGACTTGAGAAATTTCATCCACCGTAGGCCGGAAGTTCATACGGGTCTGCGGCGATACAAACCCGCTGTCATCAGGCTGTTCGGAAATACAGCCAAAGCACCCGGCATTGCAAGAATAGGAGACCGGAACTGCACCTTCCCAACGACCTAAAAAGGTATTTGAGGAAGTCAGGCATTCATAGCCCAGCGCGCAGTTGGAAAGATGATCATATAGACGGTTCTCCGGATACTTGGCGGTCAAATCACCGACTCCGGCTTCCACATTCTCCCGGTCACAATTCAAAGGGTTCCATTGTTCGGGATCATCCGTAAGATCAGCAGCTACATAGAAGCCGCCATCCTTCCACACTACAGCGGAATATCCGAACAGCGGAAGCTTATATGACTTGTCTGTCTTGACATAACCAGGAAGACAGAGCCTTGTAAAACCCTGCGGCAACAGTGCACCTACAGCCTGCAAACCTTCCGGCAACGGCAGCATTTCCCCTGTCTCGGGGTTCATGCCCACTGCCCGCGTATTAGGCAGTCCTACCAGTGTCGCGCCTTCCGGCAGCGGAATCAATTCTTCCTCCAGCATCTCAACAATCATATCTCCGCTGCGGGCAAGCCCGTACAGCTCGGGATGATCATATACGTTTCCTTGCCCGTCGGCATATACCAAATACATGTTAGTCTCCTCTTATATCAATTCTCAGGTTGTAGGAACAGTAGGTGTCTTGGGCCGTGTTGTCCGGCGCGCCGACGAGCCGCTATTGGAAGTCCCGCCATTGCTGGCTGTACCGCTTGCCGATGAACCCTCTTTGCCTCCGGCCACATCAAAAGACGCCAGGAATTCGGCATTGGTCTTGGTGTCACGCAGCTTTTTGATGAATCCCTCTACAAAATCGTACGACTCGTTCATATTTTTGCGAATCGCCCAAATGGTATCGAGTTCTTCCTTACTCAGCAGCACCTCTTCGCGGCGTGTGCCTGAACGGCGGATGTCGATTGCCGGGAAGATGCGGCGTTCCGCCAGCTTGCGGTCCAAATGCAGCTCCATGTTGCCCGTACCTTTAAATTCTTCATAAATGATATCATCCATACGCGATCCGGTATCAATCAGCGCTGTTGCAAGGATCGTCAGGCTTCCGCCTTCTTCTACATTCCGCGCAGAGCCAAAGAAACGCTTCGGACGGTGGAACGCCGCAGGATCTATCCCCCCGCTAAGTGTCCGGCCAGAAGGAGGAACCACAAGGTTATAGGCGCGCGCCAACCGGGTAATGCTATCCAGCAGAATAACAACATCCTTTTTATGCTCAACCAAACGCAGTGCCCGCTGCAGGACAAGCTCAGCTACCTTAATATGATTCTCCGGAAGCTCATCAAATGTGGATGCAACCACTTCGCCTTTTACAGAGCGCTGCATATCAGTTACTTCTTCTGGACGTTCATCAATCAGCAATACAAACAGTTCAATCTCGGGATTATTAGTGGAGATACTGTTGGCTATTTCTTTCAGAAGGAGCGTTTTTCCTGCCTTGGGAGGTGCTACAATCAAACCGCGCTGCCCCAAACCTACAGGAGCAAGTAAATCCATTATTCGGGTAGATAAATGAGTAGGGGATGTTTCGAGCGGCAGCTTGTCTTGCGGATAAAGAGGTGTCAGCGCCGGGAAATGCAAGCGCTCCGCTGCACTGGCAGGATTCTCGCCATTCACGGCATTTACTTGAAGCAATCCAAAATAACGTTCATTTTCTTTCGGTGTGCGGCATTTCCCGGAAACAAGATCGCCGCTTCTTAAATCAAATTTGCGAATTTGCGAAGCCGAGATATAAATATCCTCCGCGCTGGGCAAATAGTTAATCGGCCTCAGGAAACCATAACCTTCAGGCAAAATTTCCAGTACGCCTTCCATGAACATGAGCCCGCTTTGCTCCGCCTGTGCACGAAGAATCGCAAAGATCAGTTCCCGTTTCTTGAGCGTTCCGTAGTAGGGAATCTGGTATTTCTTAGCCAGCTTATACAGATCGGTCAGCTTCATTTCTTCCAGATCGGAAATTTGAAGATCCATGTAATAACCACCTATTCAATTTTTGTATGAGTTCGGGCAAAATATGAGTCTATTAAATTGCTCATTAGGATAGGATTACCCAAATTGGAAGGAGATATGCAGTTAAGAGGCAAATATTACTCCTCCCAATTCCTCAGGCAACCTCAATTTCTATTCGTTCTCGCGCCAGACCTCGGCACCCAAATTACGGAGATTGCTAACAAGATTATCATATCCGCGGTCAATATATTCCACACCCGTCACCTCGGTAATGCCTTCCTGAACAGTCAGTCCGGCAATGACCAGCGCCGCACCCGCGCGCAAATCGGCAGCCTTTACTTTAGCAGCGTTAAGCCTGCCGCCTTCAATAATGGCGGATCTCCCTTCTACGCGGATCTTTGCGCCCATCCGCACGAGTTCCGGTACATGCTTAAACCGGTTGCTGTAGACAAAATCGCTAAGGACGCTAACTCCCTCAGCCTGGGTCAATATACTTGTCATCGGGGATTGAAGATCGGTGGCAAAACCGGGGTATACCAAAGCCTTAACATCGACATGCTCATATTGGGCTCTGCCGATAACACGAATGCTTTCGTCCAGTTCTTCAATTTCTACGCCCATCTCCAGCAGTTTGGCGGTTAATGCCTCCAAATGTTTGGGGATAACGTTATCTATTAACACGTTGCCGCGCGTCGCTGCAGCAGCAATCATATATGTCCCAGCTTGAATCCGGTCGGGAATGATGGAATGACGGCAGCCATGCATCTCCGTAACACCTTCGATCCGGATGGTTTCGGTACCGGCGCCTTTAATAACTGCGCCCATAGAGTTTAATAGGGTAGCTACATCTATAATCTCAGGCTCTTTAGCCGCATTTTCAATAATTGTAGAGCCTTTGGCCCGTGAAGCCGCAAGCATAATGTTAATGGTCGCTCCAACGCTGGACACATCCAGATAAATTTTCGCACCGCGCAGTTCCTTGGCATAAAGATGAATCGAACCATGATCATTGGTTACGGTCGCTCCCAGCGCCTCAAAACCTTTAATATGCTGGTCAATGGGGCGGGGTTCAAAATTACAGCCGCCGGGAAGACCAATTGTCGCTTCTTTGAATCTTCCAAGAAGTGCTCCCATCATATAATATGAAGCCCGCAATTTCTTGACGGGGCCATTAGGCATTGGAATGGAG
Source organism: Paenibacillus sp. FSL L8-0340 (assembly GCF_038593145.1). Classification (NCBI taxonomy): domain Bacteria; kingdom Bacillati; phylum Bacillota; class Bacilli; order Caryophanales; family Paenibacillaceae; genus Paenibacillus; species Paenibacillus sp. FSL L8-0340. Next base: position 124,293 of record NZ_CP151967.1, on the reverse strand, counting down.
ACGATACGGGAGGGATCAATTCTCATCTGGTTGCCTGACCACGACACAGTCGCACCAAGCTCTTCCAGAATTTCAGAGTAAACAGCCACATCACTAAGGGAGGGCAAATTATCCAGAACAACTTCAGATTCGGCTAAAATCGCCGCAGGAATAAGCGCAATTGCGCTATTCTTCGCTCCGCTGATGGTTACAACGCCCTCTAGCGGACGTCCACCGCCAATCATTAATTTTTCCATAGATTTATCTGGTTCCCCCTACGTGTATTGCAACTTATCCGGCAATACCTGCTGTGGCATTTTTGGTGAATAAAATGGAAAGACACCGGCTAAGCGGTGTGCTTTCCATATCAAACTATTCAACTGGACAGCGTTAAATAACCTGTCCCGGTGCATAAAGATATTAATCTGTGCAGATGCACAAAGGAAAGAGCACTCTAAACAAGGGTAGCTCGTCCGTTAAGGGCTGAAATAAATTACGCTTTGTTGCTGGATCCGAACTCGCGGATTTTGCCAATAACGGTTTGTTTGATGGCATCGCGGCCTGGTGCGATAAATGTACGTGGATCGTAAGCATCAGGTTTAGCAGCAAGAACTTCGCGAACTACTTTAGCAAATGCGATTTGGTTCTCAGTGTTTACGTTGATTTTGGAAGTACCCAGGGAGATCGATTTCTTGATATCGTGCTCAGGGATACCTGTACCACCGTGCAGAACCAGTGGAAGTTTAACCGCATTGCGGATTTCTTCCATTTCTTTGAATCCGAGGTTAGGCTCGCCATGGTAAGGACCGTGTACAGAACCAAGTGCCGGAGCCAAAGTGTCGATGCCGGTTTCTTTAACGATGCTTACGCATTCGTTCAGGTCAGCATATTGAATGCCGCCAATAACGTCATCTTCTTGTCCGCCAACTGTACCTACTTCGGCTTCTACAGAAACACCTTTAGCGTGTGCATAGTCAACGACTTTTTTAGTCATTTCAATGTTTTCGCTGATTGGGTGGTGGGAACCGTCGATCATTACGGAAGTAAATCCGGCATCAATGGCTTCTTTACATTTGTCAAAGCTAGAACCGTGATCCAGGTGAATCGCTACAGGAACGGTGATTTTCATGTCATGAACAAGACCTTCAACCATCTTTACAACAGTGTAGAATCCGCCCATGTGACGAGCTGCGCCTTCGGATACACCAAGGATAACCGGTGATTTCTCTTCTTCTGCGGCACCAAGAATCGCTTGAGTCCACTCCAGGTTGTTGATGTTGAACTGGCCTACTGCATATTTTCCTTCAAGTGCTTTGTTTAACATGTCTGTCATAGATACTAATGGCATGGTTTCAATCCTCCTAAGAATGTTGGTTGCTTATATATAAGCCGACATCACATACAGGCTTATTATAGCACATCCTGTGTTAAATACTAAATAGGGCACACAAAAAAATGTCCCGGTGGGACGATATTCATCCAGCCCATATCCTTAGCGGAACTCATCCTCTTTAGACTGTCCATTTCAGGAGCATCCCAAACCGCCTATTCCAACACTAGCTGCACTGGTCTATCGACTTGCTGTTAAGATGCATGTTCACGGCTACCCGCATCTCATCAATGTCAAAAGGTTTGGTAAAGTGCATCAGTGCTCCGAGTTTTGTCGCTTCCTTAATCATATCCAGCTCTCCGTAGGCAGTCATCATAATCACCTTTATGGCCGGATTGATCTCCTTCAAATGCTTCAGGATTTCGAGTCCGTCCATTCCCGGAATCTTCATATCAAGCAGAACCAAGTCTGGGGATTCACTACGAACAATGTCCAGTGCCAATTTTCCGTTAGCTGCTTGAAAAGTGGTATACCCTTCGCTATTAAAGACTTCCATGAGAAGAATCCGGATTCCGTTCTGATCGTCGACAATTAAAACTTTCTTCTTTTCCATATCATACCCTCCCAGATTTAAGGCAGATTGACTATACCGCGCTCCGCACAGCTAACGGCCCACTACAACTTAGTCTATACGAAACCTATAATTCGTGCTTTATAGCCAAAATCCTGCTAATTGGATAAAATGGGTAAATACAATCCATATAATGGTTAATACTGACTACCCGGGAATGGTAAATTCAAAACTATAAAAATTAAATTTCTCAACAGCATTAAAGGTATACAAACCCTTATAACCAAAAAAAACGGCTTTGCCGTCCTTAACGAAGGACGACATCCGTTTCTGTAGAGATGAAGGAAAAGGTATAGCGCACAACCTGTACTGCCCCATATTTTGAAGAAAGCCTCCAGATGGAGGCTTTCAAAGACCCGTGAGGGCCGGTTTGACATATGAATTACAGCTGTTCGGAATGAGTCAGTGAAGCTTTGACAAATTCACGGAAGAGCGGCTGCGGACGGTTCGGACGGGAAGTGAATTCCGGATGGAATTGTACCGACAGGAACCAAGGATGACCCGGAAGCTCCACAATTTCCACCAGACGTCCATCAGGTGAAGTCCCGGAGATCACAAGACCCGCTTTTTCAATTTCGTCGCGGTAGGCGTTATTGAACTCATACCGGTGACGGTGGCGTTCATAGACCAATTCATCATCATAGCAGGACATAGCCAGTGAATCCGGCAAAAGCTTGCAAGGATACAGTCCAAGACGCATGGTGCCGCCCATATCTTCGATATCCTTCTGCTCAGGGAGCAGATCAATCAGCGCATGCGATGTAGTCGGATCAATCTCCGAACTGTTCGCCCCTGCCAGTCCCAACACGGAACGGCCGTATTCGATAACGGAAACCTGCATTCCCAGGCAAATCCCGAAGAACGGGATCAACTGCTTACGGGCATAACGGATTGCGGAGATTTTACCTTCAATCCCCCGGTCGCCGAAGCCGCCTGGCACCAGAATGCCGCCTACTCCGCCAAGCAGTTCGTCCACATTCTCGTCGGTCACCATCTCGGCGTCCACCCAGCGGAGCTTCACTTCCGCATTGGCTGCGAAACCTGCATGCGAAAGCGACTCCACCACACTCAGATATGCATCATGCAAAGCAACGTACTTGCCGACAATAGCGATCTCCACGGTGTGTTCCAGCTTCTGGATCCGCTCCAGCATGCTTTCCCATTCACGCATATCCGGCGCAGGTGTAGTCAGCTTCAAATGATTAACCACAATCTCATCCAGACCTTCATCGCGCAGGTTAAGCGGAACCTCATACAGTGTGGAAGCATCACGGCACTCAACTACTGCATTGGCGTCGATGTCACAGAACAAGGCGATTTTGGCTTTCATGTCATCAGAAAGCTGATATTCCGTACGGCACACGATCACATTCGGCTGAATCCCAATGCTGCGCAGCTCCTTGACACTATGTTGTGTCGGCTTTGTCTTTACTTCACCCGCAGCCTTAATATAAGGAATCAAGGTTACGTGGATATACATTACATTTTCCCGGCCAATATCACCCTTAATCTGACGGATAGCTTCCAGGAACGGAAGGCTCTCAATGTCACCCACAGTACCGCCGATCTCAGTAATAACTACATCAGAGCCAGTCTCGCGGCCGGCGCGGTATACCCGTTCCTTGATTTCATTCGTGATGTGAGGAATAACCTGAACCGTGCCGCCCAAATATTCCCCGCGCCGTTCTTTGCTGATTACGGAGGAATAAATTTTACCTGTCGTCACATTGCTGTTCTTAGACAGATTGATATCAATAAACCGTTCATAGTGTCCAAGATCGAGGTCAGTTTCCGCACCATCATCGGTGACAAATACTTCCCCGTGCTGATAAGGACTCATAGTTCCAGGGTCTACATTGATATAAGGATCAAATTTCTGGATCGTCACCTTCAGACCTCTGTTCTTGAGCAGCCTGCCCAGCGAAGCAGCGGTGATGCCCTTGCCCAGGGAAGACACAACGCCACCCGTTACAAAAATATACTTTGTCACTGTAAAACCCTCCTAAATAAAGTCCAGAAATTCAGGCGACGCATTTGTTTATCGTAACCCTTTTTTCCATCATCAAAACGGGGAACTTAAAAGTTACTTCTGCCATCCCAAAAAACCAGGGATGTGTTCATCCAATCACGGAAAAACCATCTAAAAAAACAAAAAAGTGACACCCGTAGAGCCGGGGCACTTTTTATTTTAGAAAATAATATTAACGTTCATTATAAGCCCATGCAATAGTTTACTCTGACGGTCCTACCCATGTCAAGGGAGGAATTCTGCCCTAGTGCACTATTCTAAAATTCGTCCTTCTCGTCCTCGTCGGCATCTTCGCCTTCGCCGTCTTCGGAGTCATCTTCATCCACTTCGTCTTCGTCAATGTCATCTTCATCAATGACAACATCCTCGTCAACTTCTTCTTCGCTGTCGTCGTCTGAATAGAGGTCGTCGCGATCTTCGTCGATAACGTCGAAGTCCTCTTCCTCAGCAGCATAGTTCTCTTCTTCTTCGGCAAAATCATCATCTTCCAAATCGTCGTCTTCATCGTTGATGATACGAACGCGTTTGGTATTGCCGACAGGATCATCGGAGCGTTCCAGAGGGTACCAGCGTTTCAGCCCCCACAGGTTGGTTCCGACACAGGCAAAACGCCCGTCAATGTTAATCTCGGTATATAACTGGGCAATAGTATCTTGGCTTTCTTGCTCGGTCATACCGCGCAGCTTGGCTACTTCAACCATCAGGTCACGGTAATAAAAAGGTGTGTTGGCTGCTTTAAGCACCAGGAAAGCCAGGTCCACCATCGGTATTTCTTTAACTTTCTCAGGGTCCAGCTTTAAATTGAGTGGCGTACTCACTAAAGGACACTTCCTCTCACGCATTGTTCACATTACAAATCATGCTTAATTTATCATATCCATTAACAAACCTAAGTAAAACCTATTTGCCAGCAAATTGCAAGTCAATTGCGGTGAGAGGCCGGAAGATTCGCTTTGCGGTCCTGGTATGGAGAATTGTTTCTGGCGTCCCTGAAGGATTGAAGCGCTTTCGGATGTCTCAGTCACTGCTTGCACGGGCACGTACGAAGCAGTTCGATCTGATCATATGTACCCGGCTGTCCCAACGCCAGGAAATTGTGTTAAGTACAACAGAATATGAAGATAGTATAGCGCCAAGCTTATACTTCTAATTTGCTAAAAAAGGCGGAGGAAATTCCTCCGCGCATGACTGTATCCACGCCAAGGATCGGCTCCTTACGGGATGTTGCAAAGAGAGGTTTAGATCTCTTCCGTTTATTTTATGTGAAGCGCCGCCTTTTGACACGATGGGCAGCCCATTTCGCTAAAAAAGGGCAAGTTCCCATTCGGACGTACGCCTTCTTTCATACAATATGGCAGCACGGCACCGAGGAGGGGACGGCGTATAACTTATGGACTATTACGGATTTTGGCAGATGCTGCTTGATGAGATATCGGCTGCCCCCAAAAATACTACTGAGCGGCGTATTGTTACCTTCAACGATGCCCGCCAGTATGCCGGAGCGCTGTCACAGTGGAAGGCGCTGAAGAAAAAGCGGCCCGGGCTGCGGCAGGTCCAGGTTTCCCCGCTGATTCGGGCCTTCTTTCTGCCTGCTGCGGGTGCAGAAAGACTGATGGATAAATTCTCCGATTTGCTGCGCATTGAAGATGACCTGCGGATACAGGTCCACTCCGTGACCCCGGACAAGAGCGGAACCGCCGTCATGCCATGGGGGGTGAAGGCGATACATGCTCCCCAGGCCTGGTCCAAATCAACCGGAGTGCATGTGAAAATAGGCGTCATTGACACGGGAGCCGATTACCGCCATCCCGATTTGAAGCATTCCCTGGCCTCCGGCGTGAATCTGCTGCACCGAGGCATGCTGCCGCTCGATGATAACGGGCATGGCACTCATATTGCCGGTACACTGGCCGCAGCGGGCGGCACTCGCGGAATGATGGGCGTAGCCCCGCGGGCACTGGTGTATCCGGTCAAAGCCTTTGACCACAGCGGCTCCGCCTATGTGTCAGATATTGTCCTCGGGATCGACTGGTGTGTACAGAACAAGATCGACATTATCAATATGAGCTTCGGGATGAAAACAAGAAGTAAAGCACTTCATGATGTGGTGATCAAGGCCTATCGGGCCGGGATCGCCATCATCGCTTCCTCCGGCAATGACGGCAAACGGGGCGGGGATTATCCCGCCCGTTACCCCGAGACGATCGCCGTCGGCGCTCTGGACAGAAGGCACCGCGTAGCGGCCTTCAGCAACCGCGGTCCGTACATCGATGTGTACGGACCAGGCGAAAGCGTGCCCTCCTGCTGGCTGAGGGAGGGCTACAAAGAGATGAGCGGCACCTCCATGGCGACCTCACATGTCACCGGTGCCGCTGCACTGCTGCTCGCACTGCGGCCGTCGCTTACGCCGCGCGAGCTGAAGCTGCTGCTGCGCCGCACGGCTTCGCCGGTGCGGCTGCGCAAGGGCCAGCGCCGCGCTTCCCTGGGCGGCGGCGCGGCCGATGCCCTGCGCCTGCTGCGGGCGGGCGCACGGGCGAAGCCCGTTGCCGCCGCCGCGAAGGCGTAGGCAACGGGCGGCAGCTGCCGCCGGGCGCTCTGCGGCGGCGCGCAGCAGCAGGCCCCTCGGCACGGGGGCCTGCAACCAGCCCGGACCGGGGGCCGCCCAGATTGCGGGCGGTCCCCGGCCCGGCGTTATTCAAGGCAGGACCCGGCGGCACCGGTACTGCCTCACGCCAAAAGCTCCGCCTTCCTTTCACCGGAAGGCGGAGCTTTTAAGTTGCTGGCGCAAGCTGCAGCTACATGCGGTCAGGTGCAGTGACACCGACAAGGCGCAGCACGTTGGCAATCGTCGTGCGCGCAGCGCCCAGCAGGGCGAGACGGGCCACGGTCTGTGCGGCATCCTCGGTGATCACGCGCTCGGCTTTGTAATAGCTGTGGAACAGCGCAGCCAGATCGTAGACATAGCGGATCAGGCGGTGCGGCGCATAGCCTTCGGCAGCAATGGCAATCTCCGCCGGTAATTCGCCGATTTTGCGGAGCAGGTCATATTCATGAGCTGCCGTCAGCTTCGTATAATCGATATCGGTGTAATCCGGCAATGTGATGCCCTGCTCTTCCGCCTGGCGGAAAATGCTGCAGATCCGCGCATGCGCGTATTGAACGTAGAATACAGGATTTTCATTGGACGTGGAAATTGCCAGGTCCATATCGAAGTCCAGATGCGAATCCATGCTGCGCATCGTGAAGAAATAACGGATCGCGTCGAGGCCGACTTCTTCCATCAAGTCTTCCATCGTAACCGCTTTGCCGGTACGTTTCGACATTTTGACCTTTTCGCCGTTCTGGAACAGACTGACCATTTGGGCAATCAGCACCACAAGCTTCTCCGAATCGTTGCCAAGGGCCGACATCGCGGCCTTCATCCGCGGAATGTAGCCGTGGTGGTCAGCGCCCCAGATATTGATCATTTTATCGTAGCCGCGGCTATATTTATCGCTGTGGTAAGCAATATCAGGCGTGAGATAGGTATAGGTTCCGTCGTTCTTGATCAGTACGCGGTCCTTGTCGTCGCCATATTTGGTCGTCTGCAGCCAGGTTGCCCCGTCCAGCTCGTATACCTCTCCGCGGTCGCGCAGCTCATCTAGTGAGCGCAGCACCTGTCCATTCTCATACAGCGAGGTTTCGCTGAACCAGATGTCGAAGTTGACACGGAAGCGGCCGAGGTCGCGTTTGATTTTGTCCAGCTCCTTGGTCAGACCGTAAGTGCGGAAGAAAGCGGCACGGTCCCCCGGAGTCAACGCAAGCAGAGAATCCCCCTTCTCAGCCACAAGCTCTTTAGCGAATCCCTTGATGTCTTCGCCATGGTAGCCGTCCTCCGGCATTTCGGCCGGCTGGCCCAGCTCCTGCAGGTAGCGGGTCTCAATCGACTTGCACAGATTGGCCACCTGGTTGCCGGCGTCGTTGATATAATACTCACGGGTTACTTTGTAGCCGGCATAATCCAGCACGTTGCAGAGTGCGTCGCCGACAGCAGCGCCGCGGGCATGCCCCAGGTGCAGGCTGCCGGTAGGATTCGCGCTGACGAATTCCACTTCAACCTTTTGCCCTTGGCCAACATCTATGCGGCCGTAGTTGTCACCCTGCTCGTGGGCAAGAGCGATTACCGGATAAAGGTAGCTCTTGGACAAAGTAAAGTTGATGAAGCCGGGTCCGGCAATTTCTGCTTTTTCAATAGAAGCACGGCCCGTATCCAGGTGCTCAATGATCGCCTCGGCGATCTGGCGCGGATTACGCTTTGCAATCTTGGTAAGCTGCATCGCGGCGTTGGTTGCCAGATCGCCATGCGCTTTGTCCTTCGGCACTTCCAGCACGATAGCGGGAAGCTCTTCTCTGGTCACCAGGCCTGCGGCAACAACTGCATCGGCGATGGCTTCTTTCACCCGTTCATTGGCAAGCTGAAGCGGATTTGAACTTTGTGTCATGATTGTGGTTCCTCCTGTATATGCAAACTGATCGCGAACTGTCCTGATAACTCCTCGTAAACGTACAGGTCATATTCCCATGAAACCGTCAGCGACCGCCCGTTCCGGACCATATCCAGCTTCCGTGTTTCTGTAGAGAGATTGAACTGTGTGTAAGGGGAGCGGTAGAATCCCGGCAGGCGGCGCCCCGGCGCAAAAGACTGCTCGGACTGGATTCCGCCGTGACGGATCAGCTTCAGCTCGCTGTCTGAAATCTTTATGGTGGTGCGGACGGAGACAGCCTCGCCCTGCGGGCCCTGACTGGATTCTTCATAACGGATATATAGCTGCGGCCCTCTGGCAGTAACTTCTCCGGCTGCTTTTACAACATTTCGCTGCCCGTCCTGCAGGCTTTCCAGTGTCACGGAAACACCGTATTTGTCGGACTGTACTTCAGCCATCACGTGTTCCTCGCTTATTCTTTCTTATATTTAATCAAAGTCATATTCGCTTTCCCATTGTACACTATATCCAGTTCAAGAGAGCAATTCAATGGCTAATTCGCCATGAGGAATAATTAAAGCGGCAGCAGTTCAAGCTTATCCTGGGCACGCAGACCTTCCACCATCGACAGCCAGGCCTCAGGCTTATCCTCCAGCACAGCATAATAGCGGGTCAGGAAATTGCCAACCAAAGATGCATCCAGCCGGTCCTGCTCCTCATCTGCGGGCATGAAACAAAGATCCAGTCCGGTTACCGCTTCCCCGTCGCCCGTCCACGAGGGATGTACATAAGGAAAATCAAGACGTTTATAGCCTAAGTGCGACAGCACCTCACGGCGTACAAAGGGATCCATCGGCTTAACGCCTCCAAACTCATGATGCTCGGCCCGGTAAGGATCGTAGATTTCTGCGAACATACCGTACAGCATTTTGCCGCTATCCGCAGCAATCTTGTTCAAGTCTTTCAGCCGGTTCCGGGCCAGAAAACGCCCGATCCCCAGACCCTCACGGCCAATGATGGTGAAGTCGGTCATTGCCACATTCCAGTCCGGATAATAACGGTATTCCGTTGTGCCCACCACAGCTCCGTCATGGACGGCGGCAAATACGCGAATCCCGGGATCTTCAAGCGGCGCTTTCCACAAGCTATACTCCAGCACTTCCTCCGGTGGGAACACCTCTGCCAGCAATTGATGCACTTGTCTGAACAACGGGTCCCCAATATCGGTGATTCTTATATATTCCATATTCCATTTCCTCCTCCATCCGGTTATGAATTCACTACGACTTCATACACGTGAAACAAAGGGGTTGCGCCACTCCATCAGTGCAGCGAAATTGCCCGATTCTTCATCGTCCAGATAATCGGCTACGACCCCGACCGGCGTCCGCCCGCAGCGCAGCAGGAAGGTAATCACAGGATCAGCTAGTGTGCCGGCGGCCACTTCGGCCAGATACTTCTCCGCCGGCATCCGGGAAGCCTGCAGATGATAGCCGGGCATTCTTCCCGCTCCCAGTAGCCGCTCCAGCTTCTGCTCCACCACAACGTGATACAGCGACTGCACCAGTTCCTTGCCGAGTCCCAGCTTGCGGTATTTGGGACGTACGCATAAATCGGCGATATACAGCGTATTTCCATCCGGCTGATGCGTGGTAATATAACCGTCTGCTGTAACCTCCGACCACGTATGATGAAGCCCTTCACCCTCCGGCTCAAAATTAATTTTCAGCCCTGTCACCGAGCCAGCCAGTTCCCCGTTCACTTCCACAGCGAGCGCGCCTTCCGGAAAAAGCGTCACATGATTCAGCAGCTGCTCCCGGTTCCACCATAATTCAGCAGGATAAGGCGGCGGAAATGCTTCGGACTGAATGGTGATCAGCTCGGCAAAATCGTCTTCGGTATACTGGCGGATAACCGCAGGCACCGGGATTTTTCCGTCAAAAGCATAAAAGGTTTTGTAGTACATACCGTGCTCCACTCCTTACTTCCAATCTGTGTAGAGGTCTGTCCTGCGGTCCCGCCACGTCGTTACAGAACCTTTCTCGCGCACACTGTACAGCAGCTCCAGATCCAGATCGGCGGTAATGATCATATCGTCATTAATTTCACCTTCGGCGAGCAGACCTTGCGGCGGAAAAGGAATATCATTCGGCGTAATGACCGCTGCCTGGCCGAAATTGGCGCGCATCAGGTCGACAGTCGGCAAGGAGCCTACGGTCCCCGTCAGCACCACATAGATCTGATTCTCAATCGCGCGGGCGTGACTCGTATATCTTACCCGGTGGAATCCATGGCGGTCATCCGTACAGGAGGGACAGAAAATCACGTCTGCACCTTTGGCTCTGGCCATGCGTACAATTTCCGGAAATTCAATGTCATAGCAGGTCAGCATGGCGATGGTGCCTTTATCGGTCTGGAATACCTCCAGCCCTTCTCCCGCCCCCATATTCCAGCCTTCAACTTCCGCAGGTGTAATGTGCAGCTTGGCCTGCTCGGCAATTCTTCCATCCGGATAAAAGAGATGCGCCACATTGTACAGCTTGCCATTTCTGCGCAGTACGTGGGTTCCGCCAATAATATGTACACCGTACTTCCGGGCATAACCAGAGAACATTTCCCGGTAGCGGCCGGTAAACTGCGGCAGGTCGTTAATTCCCAGGGCCTTGCCCTGCTCATCACCTATGGACATTAGCTGCGTCGTTAAAAATTCGGGAAACAGGATGAAGTCGGCGCTATACTCCTCCGCTGTCTTTATGTAGTGCTCGCATTGAGCGGAAAACTCCTCAAATGAAGAGATCGTATGCAGATGATATTGCACAGCAGATACGCGAAAAGCCATATTGGAAGTCCTCCTAATGGTTATTCAAGATTGTTTGGATAAGCAACCCTTTCACACGCCGGGCGCCTACCTTAGAAAGTACATAAAATTTTACCATACCGGCGAAAAAAACACACTTTCCCGGGGTAGTAACTAGATGTTCGAAATACAAAAAGCGGCCCCCAGAGGAGCCGCCATCCGTGCAGGACCATGCGGTCCCGCTGCCGGATAATTATTCTGTTCCTTTAAAAGTCAATTTCAGCTTCCAGGTGGTACCGCCGTCTTCCGTAGCGTACAGGGAGGAACTATTGACGCCTTTCATGGCCATCCAGCCCACTTTGCTGCCGGTAAAAGAAATCATACCGTCAACCCCAGGAATGGCCGGCTGATTTGACCACTGCTTGCCGCTGTTATAAGTCCTGCCAACGGCTACCTTCTCTCCCGCCGGAGAGAAGCCGGACAGAAAAGCGGTGCTGTTGCCGACCAGCTGCATGTTGCCCGGTTTGCCGGAAGCAGGTCCCGTCTTGAGCGGCTCGGCGCCGCTGCCCGGCGCAGGTCCGCCCCCAGCCGAATCCTCGGCAATTACTCTGCGCCAGCTGTTGCCCTTATTACCGCTGGCATACAGTGAATAAGAGGTCTGCGACATACCGCTCCCCCCGTATAGCAAGGCGTATACTTGATCACCCTTCGCATAGATTCGTCCTGATTCAGGATAGGCAAAGGCGGACTTCAGGCTAAGCTTCCAAGTGGAGCCGCCATCCGTAGTCTTCATGATCCGGTAGCCGGAACCCGGTGCAGTTACAACTGCCCAACCGTTACTGCGGCTGCTGAACTCTGCGCCGCTGGTGTGGGCCGGTGTTGAGATCTTGCTCCAGCTAAGGCCGCCGTCCGCAGTGTAGTAGGAAGAGGTCCGGTTGTACCCAAAGCCGTGCATCCTGTCTGTAAAATCAATTCGCTCAAAAGTTACCGCCTTGTCCAAAAGTCTCTTCCAGGTAGAGCCTCCGTCAGAGGTTGTAATCAGATAGACCGCTGAACCGTCTTGAACTGAAGCCAGTGCCCAACCTTTGACGTTGTCCGGGAAATCCATTTGGCGGAAGTTCCATTGTCCCTTGTAGATCTCCTGAAAGTGACAACCGCCATCTGACGTACCGATCATAAAGCCGTTTCCTGCCGCCCGGCCTGTATCTGCGCCAAGAAATTGGAGATCGTTAAAGCTGGGCGGTGCGCTTTGGGTGCTGCTCAGTTTCGCCTGCAGTTCCTGCAACAATCCGTGATCGCCGCTGCCGCAGGCAGGTGCCGGTACTGACGCTGCCTGCGCCGGTGAAGCGGATGCTCCCCAGCCGGAAACCGCCAAAAGGCCCGCCGAGAGGAGCGTTAAGGCCGTGTGGTGTATTTTATGGGTCCAATTCATGAGAACACCTCCTGTAAGATATATACCCTTTTCTGTAAACACTACTCTGTTATACTCCCCCGCCGCTGCTCGATCCACCAGAGAAAATCACAAAAAGAAGACAATTTGGTCACCGTCCTTCAAACGGCTCCCTCTTGTCTCTTTTGATGCAAAGTACAGGTCTCCTGAATATCTGATCCCATCCTTCCCCATAATGAAAATTAATGAGGAAATAAGAATACAGCCGTCGTTTCCTATAATTTAGATATTTATAAAGAAGGAGCCTGATGCCATGCCGCGCGATTCTGATAAACCCAAGGCAAAGAAACACCGCTTCCGCGGGCTGTTCCGGCTGCTGGCCGTCATGACCGTACTGTTGCTGCTCGCTTCCGGGGCATTGATCGGCTATCTATATCAGAAAGACCTTCCTCCGATCGGAGATGATATCCGCTCCAAGCTGCTCGATTCCCGGGGCAATGTGCTGGCCACCTTCACCAACGACGGGCGCAGCCGGGACCCTGTAAAGCTGGAAGAGATTTCTCGGCTGCTCATACAGGCAACCCTGGCCGTGGAGGACCGTAAGTTCTATGACCACTCCGGCTTTGATCTAAAAGGTATGGCCCGGGCTGTACTCGTCAATCTGGAGGCGGGCAAACGCACGCAGGGGGCCAGCACCCTAACCCAGCAGCTTGCGCGCAATCTTTACCTGACCCATGAGAAGACCTGGACCCGTAAGGCGAAGGAAGCTTTATATACGATGCAGCTTGAGATGAAGTTTAGTAAAGACGAAATCCTGAACATGTATTTAAATGAAATCTATTACGGACATGGAGCCTACGGCATTGAAGCGGCTGCACGAATGTATTTCGGCAAAGCTGCGGCGGATTTGGATCTGGCCGAGAGCGCCATGCTTGCCGGGATTCCCAAGGGCCCGACCTACTATTCGCCGTATACGCATATGGAGAATGCCAAGAAGCGGCAGGGCATCATTTTGTCCGCTATGGCCAATGTTGGCGATATTACCGATGCGGAGGCCCAGGCAGCAGCCCGGGAAGGCTTGAAATTCAAGCCTCAGGGTCAGAAGGACACCACTGTGGCCGCACCCTATTTTCGCGATTATGTGCGCAGTCTTGTCATCGACACCCTGCATATCAGCAGCGATGAGCTGGACCAGGGCGGGCTGAAGGTCTATACCACCCTTGATTCCGATATGCAGCAGGCGGCAGAGGATGCTGTCGATAAAGGAATGGACGGCAGCAGTGAGCTGGAGACCGCCCTTGTCTCCATCGACCCCCGCACCGGTTATATCAAAGCGATGGTCGGAGGCACAAATTACCGCACCAACCCGTTCAACCATGCCTTAGCCACAACGCGCCAGCCGGGATCTTCCTTTAAGCCAATTATGTATTTAACCGCACTCTCGTCCAAGACGATGACCGGACTGTCTGTCTTTAACAGCCAGCCGACGCTGTTCCATTACGACAATAACCGCAAAACCTATCAGCCCCGCAACTTTGGCGACAAATATCTTGGAGAGATCAATATGCGTCAGGCGATTGCCGCCTCTGACAACATTTATGCCGTGAATACCATTATGAAGGTAGGGGCGGATAAGGTCGCCGAAATGGCCGCTAATATGGGTATCGGCAGCCCGCTGCAAAGCGTGCCCTCACTAGCGCTCGGCACCTCGCCGGTCAGTCCGCTGGAGATGGCCTCAGCCTTTGCGGTGATTGGCGGCGGAGGGACTAAGCTGCCTGTGACGGCTATCCTCAAGATTACCGACTCCAAAGGCAATCTGCTCTATGAGGCTCCGCAGGGCCGGGGGCAAAAGGTTGTCGAGCCGGCAGCGGCCTATGTGCTGACCCGGCTGATGGAAGGTGTATTCGAGAGCGGCGGAACGGGAAATCGTGTCGCCTCCGTTATCAAACGTCCCGTGGCCGGCAAGACCGGCACCACTGACACCGACGGCTGGATGGTCGGCTTCACCCCCGAGCTGTCTACCGTAGTCTGGGTAGGCTATGATAAAGGGCGTGAGATCGCCACGTCTGACGGAAGGCGGGCTGCGCCAATTTTTGCGGAGTTCACGGAAAAAGCACTGGCAAACGTCCCGCCAAAAACTTTTCCGATTCCCGACGGCGTGGTTAGCGTGTACATTAACCCGCAATCCGGTAAGCTGGCCACGGCCGCCTGCCCCGAGAAGGAGCTGGAAACCTTCATCAGCGGTACAGAACCTACGGAATATTGTGACCAGCATGGTGCAGGCGAAGACACCGCTCCATCCGGCGGATCAAAGGACAGCGCAGTCCCTGCCAAGGATGAACATTCCTTGTGGAGCGACATTAAGCGCTGGTGGATGAACTGATCCCTGTTGCAGCCATTGCCCCGTCTGCGCTACGATGGGACCAATGAACGGCAGAAGCACAGGCTTTAAGCCCTGCTTCGCCAGGGAGAGGTGCCATCAATCTATGAATGCGAATAACGCTGCCAGCGGCAGGGAACCGTTCCCTTCTTCTCCACTTCTGTCCCCGGAGATCTATGCGCATACAGCGCTTAGGGCCGCGCCGCTTCTTCTTGGCCAGCATCTGGTCCGGCGCACGGAAGACGGGGATATACGCTGCCGCATCGTGGAAACGGAAAGCTACGGAGGCGCCGAAGACAAAGGCAGCCATGCTTATGGAGGCCGCCGCACCGCCAGAACCGAAGTGATGTTCAGCTCCGGCGGCACCGCCTATGTATATCTCATATACGGCATGTACCACTGCCTCAATGTGGTTACCGCCGCGCAAGACGATCCGCATGCGGTATTGATCCGCGCGGTGGAGCCGCTCACTCCCGCCGATGCGGAGCGGATGGCATCTTACCGGGGCATAGCCGTCAAGAAGCCGGCCGACCTGTCGGGCGGTCCGGGCAAGCTCTGCCGGGCGCTGCGGATCGACAAAAGCCTGAATGAAATCCGCCTGGACGTACCGGGCGGGCCGCTCTGGCTGGAGCAAGGCGCAAGCCCCGAAACTCTTGATATTGTACAGGCTCCCCGCATCAATATTCCTTATGCTGAAGAATATGCGGAGCTGCCCTGGCGTTTCTATCTCAGGAACAATCCTTACGTTTCGGTAAATGCTAAGCAGGCCAGCTCTTTCAGAGTTTAAAGACTTCCCTGCCTGTTTCGGTATCCCGGAATTGGGTAAAAAATAATGAACCCTAATCAGCCTCTGCCAGCGGACCTCCGCCGGCAGAGGCTTTTCATCTCTTTAATCTCCAAATTCCTATAAATGTATGCGCTTCCCCCGTTCTCTTAACTTACAATTACTGTTATAATCATAGATATCCACACCAAAAATATAAAGATGCAAATGAGGGACATGAGATGAAAGATACAGGCATGATCCGGAGTTTAGACAGTCTTGGTAGAATTGTGGTTCCTGTAGAAATCCGCATGACACGTAATATTGACATTGGGGATCCTATCGAGTTTTTCATTCTGAATGAAGAGATTATTGTGCTCAGAAAGTACACCTCTACAGAATGCACTTTTTGCAGAAGCCTTGACCATGTAACTTACTTTAAAGATCAGTTTATTTGCAACAGCTGCCTCAAAGAGCTGGGGGATCCCGGGCTTGTTTCCGATGCGGCAGAGCAACCGGTAAGTCCTGTTGAAGACAACACTGCATTACTGCGTGGCGGCCGGAGAACAAAAACAGAGGAAATGAGCCAGCGTCTCGAGAAGGCCATCGCGGACCATCCGTATGCCAACCAGAAGGAGCTTGCCGAGGTTCTTGGCATCAGCCAGGCCAGAGTCAGCCAGCTAAAGCGCAAGATCAATGCAGCAGGCAAATAAAAGAACACAAACATCTTGATTCATCCCTCATGAGCATTCAAAAGGCTTGGCCTTTCCCGTTTCGGGAGGGCCAAGCCTTTTTAGCTTGAATCAAAGTATGTTGCGGGGGACATCTCCTATTCCGACAGCGCCGCTTTCAGCTCTTCCGGAGAGGCATTCCACCAAGCTTCATTATGAGAAATCAGCAATGATTTAAGCGCCGCTCTTTCCACCGTACCGAGCCCCTCCAGAATGATCTTCCGCTTCAGAGCAGCATCCAGCTTGTTCACATGATCGGCAAGAATTTTCCAGCCGCGCCGTGCCTCTGTATCAATCCACATCTCGCAAGCGGTAATGCCCCCGTAGAACTGGCCCTCCGCCGTACGGTCTACAGCTACCCAGACAACCCAAACCTGTCTGCCCGCCGGCACATCCTCGCGGTTCATGGAGAACTTAATCCCCTTCTCTACCTTGCTCTTGGCATGCATGGCACCGATATCGATAACTGCTTCACCGCCGTCAATAATAACGGGCGATACATTGTTCAAATCAATGGAGCCTGCGCCGAAGCCTTTATGTTTGCTCTTGGCATTCACAATATTTAAGGCAATCTGTTTCTTGCCCTCCGGTTGTATGTTATCCACAAGTGCACATCCTTCCCTTTCACTAATAATTTAATTTTAGCTAATAATGCGGCGAATGCAAACATATACATCCCGTAGATGCTTGTCACGGGAGGAATCACAGTATGAAGCCACTGTCATTAAGGTACGTTATCGTCTTTGCGGCCCTGTCCGCCCTCACTCTGCTGGGAGGGGGAATAGGGGTCCTTTCAGGGTATGGTGCAGAGCACAGCCCTGCCGTTCTGACTGCTGCTGTTCAAAAAGAGGCCAAGTCCCCCGCTGCCCTGCCTAAGCCCAAAGCCGTGCAGCCCGTTCTTCCCCAGAGCACTCCCCTTCCGGTCTCAGAAGCGTTAAGCCAGCGGGTAGTGGAGTATCATATCGACGTGCAGCTGCTGCCGGACACCACCTCTCTAAGAGCCTCAGAGACGGTGACCTGGACTCACCCGGGCCTAAAACCGGTACAAGAACTCTACTTTCATCTTTATCCAAACGCATTTGCTTCTGAAGATACTACGTTTATGAAAGAATCTGGAGGCGAACTCCGGGGTGATGCCATGCCAGCGAACGGATTTGGCAGCATAACCCTGACCGATCTCCGGACTACGGATGGAGTCTCGCTCATGCAGCGGCTGCAATACGTGCAGCCTGATGATGGCAATGGCAATGACAAGACACTCGTAAAGGTGCATCTCCCGCAGCCGGTTAACGGTGGGGAAAGTGTTACGCTTAGGGTCCAGTTTGAAGTTAAGCTGCCCAAAATATTCGCCCGCATGGGTTCCGCCGGCAATTTCGTGATGGCCGGGCAATGGTTTCCCAAACTGAGCGTCTATGAACCTGCCGGTACCCGGGGTGTACATGAGGAAGGCTGGAATCTGCACCAATATCACGGAACATCCGAATTTTACAGCGATTTCGGTATCTACAATGTAACCATCTCCGTCCCCCCCAATTATATCGTTGGCGCAAGCGGGTTCCCGGTCAAGAGCGCCAAGCTGAAGCAGGATCAGAAGGTGTATCAATTTTATGCGGATGATGTCCATGACTTCGCCTGGGCCGCTTCCCCGGACTTTGTGGTAGCCGAAGAGGCCTTCTCTACAGACTATGTACCGGGCGTGAGAATCAAGCTTTATCTGGACCCGCTACATAAACATCTGCAGGAGCGTTATTTCCAGGCAGCGAAGGCCGCTCTGACCAATTTCAGCAAATGGTACGGACCTTATCCTTACTCTACATTATCCATCGTCGTACCTCCCAAAGAGGGCAACGGCGCCGGCGGGATGGAATATCCCACACTGGTTACTGCTTTTGGCGCGGCCGAGGCTTCTCCAGGCACCTCTCTGGAGCGCACGGTCATTCATGAGATCGGCCATCAATATTTCTACGGGATGTTAGCCAGCAATGAATTCGAGGAGGCCTGGCTGGACGAAAGCTTCACTTCCTACGCTGAAGACAGGCTAATGGAGCAGGAGTATGGGGTATCATCCAATCATGTCCTGCAGGCCAGCCTGGTGACATCCTCCCAGCCGCTTAACCTGGAAACCTGGAAATACACTCCTGCCGATGCCTATGCCCGAAATGTGTACATCCGCGGCAAGCTGGTGCTGAAGGATATCGAACAGCAGGTCGGAACCAAGACGATGGATGCCATAATGGCGGCCTATACCCGTAAGTTCCGCTTCCGGCATCCTTCTACCGCCGACTTTCAGAAAATCGTGGAGAAGGTAACCAAAAAATCCTGGCAAGCCTACTTCGACCAATATGTATACAGCGGCGGTTCTCCGGATTTTTCAATTGATCACATTAAAATCTCTGACCCAAAAAAAGAGGGCGGCGATGATAATGCCCGTTACGAAAGCTCAGTAGCGGTCAGCAATAAAGGAAATCAGTATGGTGACGTCCCCATAAAGTTCACCTTCCTGGATGGCTATACTGTCCAGCAGTTTTGGAATGGGACAGAGAAGGAAACCACCTTTCAGCTAGCCTACAAAGCGCCTCTTTTGTCTGCAGAGATTGATCCGGAGCACTCCATTCTGCTGGAGAGTAAGCATCTCAACAATTTTAGACTGGCGGAGCTGGAGCGAAAGACGCTCTCCCGCTGGACGCTTAGCGCAACGAAGCTGCTTGAAACCCTGCTCGGAACTCTTGTCTGGTGAGGTGAAGGATTGTGAAAAGATCGATAGTTCGCGGCTGGTACAGCATGAAAGAGCAATTTTATATTCTGATTCTGCTTTTTATCTATCGGCTGCTTTGGGGCTATTTCCTGTACAGATTCGTCAGGTCAGCCCTCATCCCGGTGCTGCTCCGTTATCCCGATACACACGCCGGCGGCAGCGGAATAGGCAGATTGCTGTATTATATCGAAGGACAGACTGCACTTAGCACAGACCCCGGGGTGCTGCGCTGGCTCTGGCTGCTGCTGGCCCTCTCAGCGCTACGGCTGCTATGCTCCCCCTTTATCCGCGCAGGGCTGCTGCATGAGCTGCACCAGGAGCGCAAAGGGGAGCGGGGAATGTTCTTTTTTCCCGGAATGAAGCTTTACGGACTCCCCGTACTGCTGTTCAGTCTAGCGGAATGGCTTCTGGCCGCAACACCGCTGTATTGGCTTCTCCCCAAAATGTATGGGCTTCTCCTCAGCGGTATTCTCGATTATACTCTGCTGCTGAGACTGGTTCCTTATGTTCTGGCCTGGCTCCTGTACTTCTACCTGATCCGCATTCTGCTGCTGTACATGCAGTTTGGCTTCACCGGAGGAACAGGCATGTTTTCTTCCTTGCTGGTTGGCCTGAGGGTAATCCTCCCTTCCACCTGTATATCTGCACTGTTCGGCGCCGGCGGCCTGCTTCTGCTGCTGCTCTCTGGAGTGACCGCACTTTTCTGTCCAGGCCTGCCCGCACTGCTGTTCCGGCAATTTTCACCGCTTCCCTCAACGCTGTTCAAAATGTGGAGCCTAGCGGGGCAGTATCACCTTTGGTGCAGTAAAACATTTCCACAATAATTACGCCAGTCCCTTGGCATAATAGAAGAGTCACTGCCCCAGATAAAGGGCGGGACTCTTCTTTTGGTTACAACGTGATTTAGGGTATTTGCAAAACTGTAAATCCTCTGGTACAATGATGCCTGTACCAGTAGTAACAACTTTGTAATCTTTTGAAACTAATTTGAAGCAAATGAATGTACCTTTAAGCATTTAACCTTGTCGACACGTCACTGTTTCGGTGCATAAAACGCCAAATTCCCGGCACCGGGAAGTGGGGGAACCATATTTTGGGTGAATTGATCTCGCTTTAGAGGGGTCATAGGGGAACCTTCTACCGAATCCTTAAGCTAACCTCGCAGGCCTTGGAAGGAGTACATCTTTTGAAAAGTCATAATTTTAAGAAGAAATGCACCGCAGCAGCATTAGGGCTGGTGATGGTGTTCACGCTTGGAGCAGGGAGCGCTTTCGCCGACTCCAGAATGGATACGGTTATTACAAAAACACTCGGAACGACATATAAAACCGGGGGCACAAGCACTGCCGGCTTTGATTGTTCTGGATTCACCAAATATGTATTTAAGAACGTTGGCCTTACCTTGCCCCGCACTTCCAAAGCACAATTCAGCGTTGGAACCGCCGTATCACGGAGTAACCTCCGTTCAGGCGATCTGGTATTCTTCAATACCCTTGGCAATGGAGTCTCCCATGTCGGTATTTATGTCGGCAACGGAAAATTCGCCCAATCCTCTTCATCCCGTGGTGTAACTATCAGTTCAATGAGTCAATCCTATTGGGCCAACCGCTACGTTGGAGCCAAACGAGTAATGAGCACAACAGCTTACAAAGCTATCGCTTACGATTGACATCCCTCAGGAATTCCATCCTCCAATAAATAATTGTAACTTATAGAAATCCGGAAACTGATTATTGCCGTAATCATTTCCGGGTTTTTCCTTTTTGTCTTCCTTATTCTACCTTTTACACGTATTTGAGGCCTGTGAAACACCTTTTTACTAAAAATCCCAACAAATCTAAGTTAAAGCTTACTCAGCGTGTAAATATAAGACCTTTTTAGCAAAATCAACTCTTAAAAAGCGTAAATATTATGCATTAATATGTTTTAAGTGATTGCCAACTGGCGAAGTCTTTGTTACAATTATCGCAGTGAGTTTTTAGTAACATTTTTGTAATTATTCAATCGGGTTTTACAAAGGTTTTGTCATGTATTGGTTAACAAGCTAATCCTAATCAACAGTCATGCCGAGTTCCCTAACCATTAGGGAAACGGGGGAACCGATTTTGGGTGAATTGACCTCCTATTCACAGAGGGGTCATAGGGGACCTTCAACCGAACCCTTAAGCTAACCTCGTAGGCATTTGGAAGGGGTATTCACTTTTGAAGAAGAAGTTAGCAGCAGCAGTACTAAGCTTTTCCATTATGCTTACCATCGGAGCAGGAAGCGCTTTCGCGGATTCCAAAATGGATAAAGTCATCGACAAGACCATCGGAAGTAAATACGTATCCGGCGGTGTATCGACCAACGGCTTTGATTGCTCCGGATTTACAATGTACGTTTTTGATAAGATCGGTATCAATCTGCCACACCAATCCGGTTCCCAATACCAAATGGGTACCGCCATTTCCCGGGACGATCTGAGAGCGGGAGATCTTGTATTTTATAATACCAGCGGTAAAGGTGTATCCCATGTCGGCATTTATGTCGGTGAGGGCAAATTCGCACATGCTTCATCCTCCCGTGGTGTAACCATCAGCACGATGAGTGACAGCTACTACGTCAACCGTTACGTTGGCGCCAAACGGATCATGAGTACAGATGCTTACCAATCCGTTACTTCTGATTCCCAAGACAATGATGACGTGCAATAAGTTGTCGTAAAACGGGCACTCTTCCATGATTTTTGCCGAAATCTGGAGGGGGCCTGTTTTTTTTGTCTATAAAATTACTTACCCCTCTCAATATCCGCAAAACATAAATCTACCCAAATTTCCTCCATTTCATAAAATATTTTTTACCACTTTGTCAAGTTTCCGCCTTTCAGGAAATTTCTGAGTCGAATCAGGCCAGTTATGGATATAATTAGGTATAGCTAGTGCTGTTGCTCCCTATGAAAGGAGGCCGGTGGCCTTATGATTAGCTCCCCCGTTACATTCCATGTGGTTCCCATGGAGATCAGCCATGCTGAAGACATCGCCGCATGGAATTACAAAGCGCCTTATAATATTTACGAATGGATGCCTTGGTCCCAAATGGAGGCGCTTGGCATTGAATTTGGCGATCCAGAGCTCCGCAGGGACCAGTATGTTTCCGTGGTCAACGAGCAAGGCATCCTTTGCGGCTTTGCGCAGTTGTTTCCGATGGAGGGTGTCGTCAGGCTGGGTATTGGAATGCGCCCCGAGCTTTGCGGACACGGTCTTGGCCACATTTTCATGGAAGCCATCGTTCAGGCCGCGCTAAAGCGGTATCCCGGGCGGGAGATTGATTTGGAAGTATTGACCTGGAACCAGCGGGCGATCCGAACATACCAAAAATGCGGCTTCACGATCACGGATACTTATGAACGCCTTACTCCAACCGGAAATAAGCCATTTTATTGCATGGTCTATGATAAACAACATAACGTTCCATTAAATTGAAAATTTTAGTGTTGAAATCGTCCACTTTTTTGACACAAATGCTATGATAACGCTTCACCATCCTATATAATGTAGGAAGCAGCTTACATGGAGGGGACGGATGAAGATGCAGAAATGGATCATGGGCGGTTTGTTTTTCGCAGCCTGTGCCTTTGCGGTAGTGCTCTTGTTCACATTGCCCGGCAAAGCAGAGGTAGCCGAAGAAAATAACCCGACGATGCCGCAAGTCACACTGGATGCCACCAGCGCCGAAGCGATTGTACAGGCAAGCTGCATTACCTGCCACGGTGATCAGCTACAGGGCGGTCTAGGCCCTAGTCTGCAGCAGGAAGGCGGCCAGCATAACGCAGAAGAAATCTACACCATTGTTACGAAGGGACGCGGCCAAATGCCGTCTTTCAAGGATAAGCTTGCTCCCGAAGAGATTGCGAATGTTGCCATGTGGCTTGCAGAGAAGAAATAAACCTGACCTTAAAAATACAGAATGCCCGTACAAAGGATATTCAGACATCCTTGCACGGGCATTTTTATATCTATTCCTATGATAGGTCGGTTTCTCCTGCGCCTAACGCGTTTTGTCGAAAGCTTCGTTAAATTCATGCGCCTGGCGGAACTCTAGCGCGGCAAGCCCGCTCTCTTCTTTTGCGGACAAGCGCAGAATTACCGTTTTGTAATCAATTGTAATATGCGGATGATGATCGAAGGCTTCCGAGATCGCAGCCACCTCATCCACAAAGGCGATACCCTTCATATATTCATTAAACATATATTTACGCACCATCATATTCGGCTCCAGCTTCCAGCCCTCCAGCTTACTTACCTGCTCACGCAGCTCTTCCTCCGTAAAATGCAATTTGTTTCCTCCCTTACTAAGTTAGCCGTAAAGTCCGTACAGCCCAGCTCCCCATATCCCTTAAACAAAACATCCCTCAGCTTCGGTAAAGTCCAAGGGATGCGCCAGGATGAAGGCTTTTTTTCGGTTTAATGTATTCTAAGATCCCGGCAAATAGTACTCGGCATCTTCAATTTTACCACGGGCCGCAGACAGGGGGCAAACCGTCCTCCTGTTACTCTGCTGTTCTGCTGCTCTAAATGAGTACAACCGAAGCCAAATCCTCTTCACCCAGCAAAATATTGATACGGTGCGTCTCCTTGTCATAGATAACCACACCACTGCCTACCTGAATAACAGGCTCGTTGCCCAGCGCGTAGAATAGATCCTCTGCGAGCGCTTCCCATACCTCCAGCTTGGATTCCTGCGGCAGTTCCTGCCACTCATCCGGCTCCATCTCAAAAAACACATACCCGTCAGAAATACGTCCGACTGCTTCCGTCAAATCACTAAGAATCTCGCTGTAATCTCTGCCATGTTTCACACCCACGTGTATCACTCCGTTTTCTTCACAGATGAATAATAACTTACCTTATCATTATAGCCGAAAAAATGACTTCACAAAAAACGGAATACTGACGATAAATAAGAATATACGTGATTTGGTTACGTGCAGGGTGTCCCGCCGCTGTTCAAGGATGAAATATGCGGTCTGAACGGATCACTTCTTAATTCTCATGGACGAGGTGCATAATGGAAATTTCAACATTACTAGGCTTAGTATTTGGTCTCATCGCAGTTGTCTGGGGAATGATGCTCAAACATGCCCCGCTTACCAGCTTGGAAAATCCGGCAGCTTATGTCATTATCTTTCTTGGTACGACTGCCTCAATCTTTGTGGCCTTTCCCATGTCGGAGGTCAAGAATGTACCCAAGCTGTTCAAGATCCTCTTTATTAAGAAAAAGATGGTCAGCAAAGCTGAACTGATTACAATGTTCATGGAATGGGCTTCCATTACACGGCGCGAAGGTCTGTTGGCGCTGGAGTCCAAGGTCGATGAGATCGAAGATAACTTCCTCCGTAACGGTATGCGGATGATTATCGACGGCAACGACCAGGAATTTGTCCGCGATGTGTTAATGGAAGATATTCATGCTACAGAAGACCGGCATAAAGCGGGAGCCCTGATCTTCTCACAAGCGGGGATGTACGCTCCTACCCTAGGGGTATTGGGTGCCGTTATCGGGCTGATTGCCGCTCTGGCGGATATGAGTGATATGGACGTTCTGGCGCACGCAATTGCCGGAGCCTTTATTGCTACATTGCTCGGTATTTTCACCGGTTATGTAATGTGGCATCCGATGTCCAACAAGCTCAAAAGAATTTCCAAGCGTGAAATTGAAATCCGGCTGATGATGGTAGAGGGTCTGCTGTCTATTCAATCCGGAGTATCCACAATCGCTATCAATCAGAAGCTTTCCGTCTTCCTAACACCTTCTGAACGTGTCAAGCTAATCGAAAAGGGAGGCGGCTCAAGTGAGCAAAAAGACTAGGCATGAAGAACACGAAGAGCATGCCGATGAATCCTGGCTATTACCCTATTCCGACCTGATGACGCTCCTAGTGGCGCTGTTCCTCGTTATGTATGCCATGAGTGCTACAGACGCCAAGAAATTTGAAGACATGGCTGATGCCTTTAGCTCTGCGCTCAGTGGTGGTGGCGGTGTTCTGGAGTATCGTTCCGATGCCCCGACAAATACCCAGCTTGATCAGGGTAAGCAAGATAAAATGAACAGTGTTATTGATAAGAATACCGGCGAATCCGACATGGCCAAGCTGCGGGCGAAAGAGCAAGAGGATCTGGAGAAACTAAAAAAGCAGTTTGATCAGTATATTGAAAAGAACGGGCTGACCGATTTGCTCAGCACCAAGTTGAATCAATCGCAATTGATGATTACCATCAGCGACAACGCCCTCTTTGCTTCAGGACAGGCAGACGTAAAGGATGATTCCCGCCAGCTTGCCAAATCAATCTCGAACATGCTGCAGCAATTCCCTGATTATGACGTCCTTGTACAAGGGCATACGGATAATATTCCGATTTCCAATACCAGCTATTCATCTAACTGGGACCTCAGCGTAGACCGTGCACTGCATTTCATGAAAATCCTGCTGCTGAATCCGAATCTGAATCCCGTTAAATTCAGTCCTATCGGATATGGGGAATACCATCCAATCGCACCCAATGACACTACTGCCGGACGGGCCAAGAACCGCCGCGTAGAAGTTTCTATTCTGCGCAAATATCAAGAAGTCACTGAACCAAAGGGCATTACCCTCCCTAACCAATAATAGGCACTCAGATAAAAGAGCTGTTCCAACGATCCCGCGAGAGATCTTCTGGAACAGCTCTTTGCTTTCTTCGGCAGCACTTTCTAATGGCTACTGCAGCTCATAGTTTAGCATTTCCCCAAGTTCTTGCTTCTCCTGAGGGGACAGCTCACGCCACTCTCCGGTTTGCAGCGTCCCAAGGCGGATATTCATAACCCGGATGCGCTGCAGCTTTCTGACCTCATAACCAAAGGCGCTACACATGCGGCGTATTTGCCGGTTCTTGCCTTCAGTCAGGATGATGCGGAATACCCGCTCTGTCATTCTTGTCACTTCACAGGGCAGCGTTCTGCCGCCCAGGATCTTCACTCCACTCGACATCCCGGAAATGAAGGAAGGCGTGACAGGCCGGTCTACAGTGACTACGTATTCCTTCTCATGCTTGCCTTCGGCCCGCAATATCTTGTTAACAATGTCTCCATCATTGGTAAGTAAAATTAACCCCTCTGAGTCCTTGTCCAGCCGGCCGATCGGAAAGATGCGCTCCTGATGTCCGACAAAGTCAACAATATTCCCCTGAATGTGGCTTTCCGTGGTCGATGTGATGCCCACCGGCTTATTAAGCGCAATGTAGACGATCTGGCTTCCCGTTTCCAGCGGCTTGCCATCAATCCGTACTTCATCGCCAGGAACGGCCTGACTGCCGAGTACGGCCGGCTCACCGTTAATGGTAACCCTGCCGCCTTCCACCAGCTTGTCTGCTTCACGGCGTGAACAATAGCCTGTCTCACTGATGAATTTATTAATTCTCATGATTGTCTTCACTCCGTTCTTTATTCATGCCCTGCTCTGCAGCAGGCTCAACTGGTGCGGGCAGTTTAATAATAACCTCCGTCCCGCAACCGTATTCACTGCGAATCTCCAGACTGCCTTTGTGAGCCTGGATAATCCGCTGGCTGACCATCAGCCCAAGTCCCGTCCCTGACTCTTTATTGGTATAGAACGGCTCGCCCAGCTTGGGCAGCATATAATCGGGAATGCCGCCTCCCTCGTCAGAGATCACAATAACAACAGAGTCTTCATCCATATACTGCTCCAGTGTGATGGTTCCGCCGTCCGGCATGGCTTCAATGGCATTCTTGACGATATTAATAAACACCTGCTTGAGCTGGTTCTCCTCGCAATGCACCGTTGCCGGCAGCTCTGCGAACCGTGACTCAAACTCTATGCCAAAGAGATGGGCCTGGCTGCTCAGAAGGGAAATTACATCATTTAGAATGTGCCGGACATCCTTTTGCTGAAAGTGAACTGCCTGCGGCTTGGCCAATATCAGAAATTCACTCACAATGAGATTAATTCGTTCCAGTTCGGAGAGCATTAAGTCAATATGCAGCGGGACCAGCACCTGCTTTTCTTGTTGAAGCTGCAGGAATCCCCGTAGCGTTGTCAGCGGATTACGGATTTCATGGGCAACCCCGGCGGCAAGCTGTCCTACCGTCGTCAGCTTCTCAGAGCGTCTCAGCAGCTCTTCGATCCGGTTGCGCTCTGTCATGTCACGGGATACGTGGACAAAGGCCTGTGGCCGTCCCTCTTCGTCGCGAATGATCGAGGTGCTGACACTGACTTCGACCATCGAACCGTCTCGCTTCAGCCTTACAGTCTCTACCGGAGGCAGAACAGCGCCATTCTTCAGCTCCCTAAGCCTTTCTTCTTCCTGTTTCTGCACCGTAGCCGGTACCAGATAAGGCGGCTTAACCAGGGCATCTGCGGCACTCCAGCCGTACAGATCCTCAAATGCTCTGTTCGTACTGGTGATCCGTCCATCCATATCTACAGTATGAATCGCATCGGAGGTGCCGTTGATCACCGATTCCAAATGTTCCTTAACCGCCCGGTTCTCTTCCAGCGTCTGCCCTAACCGGTTCGTATGCTGGGAAAGATGGGAGGTCATCGCATTAATCCTGTGGGCCAGCTGTCCCAGCTCATCCCGGCTGTCCACCTTTAACGGCGGCTCAAATTTGCCTTTTGCCACATCATTGACCTTGGCCAGAATATCCTGAATCGGACGCGTTACCACACCGGCAAGCACATAGCTGCACACGAAAAAAATGATAAGCAGCAACAATGAAGTAGTGATATTATTGAACAATTGGTCTTTGATGACCGAAGAAATGACCGAATAGTCCATGACTACAGAGACGACATAATCATCAGCACCCGGCTGGTTGATCGGGATGAAGCTTTTGAGCACTCTTTTGCCAAGAGCCTCCGTATCCAGCGTGACCGGCTGCCCTTTGCCGAGGGCTGCCATCATCGCCGACTTATCCTCTTCCACATTGCCAAAGATATAGGTGCCGAATTTAATGGGACGGCTGCGCAGCTTCTCATTCACGCGGTCTTCACCATTAGGCATCATGCTTGCAGAGGCAAAGGTTTTGGGATTGATTCCTGTGACCTCCAGAAGTCCCGGATTGACCTCTTTGGACTGCTGAACGATCTCATCAGGATTCATAATTTTGACGTAATCACTCACTGCTGTACTCCGTATGTAAGGATCTATGATGTAGTTAGTCGAGGCATCGTGATAATATCCCCACTTTTCAATGAACTTAGGATTGGAAGTCGAAAATTCAAAAGGTCCGGACCAGAAATTCTCAAGGCTCTGCCCCTGCTGAACGGATACTTTCTGACCGGCAAACAGCTCGAGAAATGCGACGTACCAATACCCCATTCCTTTGGTAGGCAGTCCAATCTCATTAGGATCAGACGATTTGGCAACCACTATATCATCATCAGTCTTGACCAGAAGTGAAATATTAGACACACCAAGCTTATCCGCCAGGTACACCAGCTGTTCATTCTTCACATTCTTGATATCCGGGTCAAGCTCTTCAGAGGCTAGAATGGCGGTCATCCGCAGGTTCTGAGCCAGCTGATACTGCACATAGTTCGAGCTATAGCTGCTCTGTTCGACTGAAACGGCAATCTGCATGGCGGTCATCTTCATATTATTTTCACTTTCAATACGCAGATTATCACGGGCCGCGTAAAGATTCAGTGTAAGATTGAGCGCCAAGATCAGCAGTACCGAACCAAAAATAATAGCCGATAATTTCGTTTTTATGGACAAGCTGCTTTTTCACCTCTTATCCGCTGGTAAATCCTAGCGGAGTGTTCATGAATATCATACCTTTTGCCTATCCATTTGAAAAGACATTTCAGAGACGGGGCATATTTTGCGAAGCATTGAATTTTATAGGGAGTTTCTCTACAATGGATAAGAAAAACATAAGGTTAATCCACAGGATATACACATATAAACATTTTATTAAATTCTAATGTGTACAATATTGTGTATAAGTCGGCGGTTATCCACAGACTTATACACAATTTGTTCAGAACGAATATTTGTTCGTTGCACAAGGTACAGAATAAGAAGGGAAGATGCACTTGAATATATTACTTGATGAACTGCCGCCCGAAGAGCGGGAGGCTCATGAATATTGGATGCGGGAGGCGATTGCGGAAGCCCGCAAAGCAGAAGCACTGGGCGAGGTTCCCATCGGAGCAGTAATTGTCCGCCATGGCGAAATCATCGGGCGCGGCTACAATCTGCGTGAGACCACAATGGACTCCACGGCTCATGCTGAAATGGTAGCCATCCGCAAGGCCAGTATAGCTATGAATTCCTGGAGGCTGCTCGATTGCCGGCTCTACGTTACCCTTGAGCCCTGTCCGATGTGTGCGGGGGCTATGGTTCAATCTAGAGTCCCTCTCACCGTATATGGCACAACAGACCCTAAAGCCGGCTGTGCAGGCACCCTCATGAATCTGCTGGAGGAACCGCGGTTCAATCACCGGACCGAAGTCATTCAAGGGATCTTGCAGGAGGAGTGTGCGGATCTGCTGACTTCCTTTTTCCGCCGCTTGCGCCAGAAGCCGTCCAAGCTATAGTTATTCGCAAAAATGACCAAGGAGGATTATATGTCTCTTAAACTGTACAATACGTCTCAAGGTATCTATCTCTCCCTGCTGCAGCTCCATGATGCGGAAGAGCTGCTTCAGCTGCGCCTGCGCAACAAGGTACAGCATCAGCCGTTTGAACCACTGCGCGAGGACGATTATTTTACCCTTGAAAGCCAGAAGCAGCTCGTTGGCCAGCGTTTGGAGGATGCCCGTCAGGATAGAGCCTATATGTTTGGCATCTTTCTGCTGGACGGACAATTAATTGGGCAGGTTACCATTTCCAATGTGGTACGTGGCGTCGGACAGTATGCCGATATCGGCTATTTTATTGACCATGAGGTACAAGGAAAAGGGTATACCAGCGCCGCTGTAGGCTTAATCCTGGAGTATGCCTTCCATGCTCTTGGGCTGCATCGGGTACAGGCTTGCATCCTGCTGCATAACGAAGGCTCCCGCCGTGTATTGGAGAAGAACAGGTTTCAGGCAGAAGGAATTGCCCGGCGTTTCATTAAAATCAACGGCCAGTGGCAGGACCACCGCACCTACGCTATTCTGAGCGATGATTACTATCCGGAGAAGGGACAGCATTAGCCCTCACTACATATTGCAGCCAAACTATGTAAACCAGTGGAAACGGTTCGCCGTCCTCAAAAGCATATAAATTTTTATATTTGAACAAAAAAATCCCGCATGAGCGCGAACAATACGCACGCATGCGGGATTTCTATGCTGCTTAGATTAATAAGTGCCCATTCCACCGAACTGCTGTTGCAGCTCTTCCATTGTAACTACATCATCGCCCTGCGGGATGCCAATCGTGAAGGTCTGCTTCTCATTAACTTTGCTGTATTGGTTGCTTCCGGTTAATGACAGGCTGACGTTCGTTCCTTGCTCAGGATCTTTGACGATGATATCCATCAGCAGGTTTTGGTATACAGGGAAGCTATCTTTGTCGATCGCGGTATCGAGTTTGAATTGGTTGATCGTCAGATACTTGTTCAAATCAGCCAATCCTTTGTCGACCTCAGCACGGGTCTCACTGGACTGCAGCTCTTCTTTGGCTTTGGCTAAATCAGCCTCGTCAATTTGCAGCATAGTCTTGTATTCTTCCTTACCCACAATATCAATAATCTTCGGCAGTGCATTATTCACGAGGATTGTAAGTGCTTCTTTGACATTGTCATTGGTCACCTGGAACTGAACCACTTGTTTAGCCTTGACGTCCTCCGGTAATGCTGCATCTTTAGGTTTGATGTCGGTAAAATATTTTTCTTCATCATACTCAGCCAACAGTGTGCTTACCACTTCATTGGAGAGCTTTTGCATTTTTTGCGTGTCTACTGAAGCCGGGCTCCATTCGGTGCCGCCCTGCTCTGCCAGTTCCTTCAGGTCAAGTTCTACGTATTTCCCTACAATTGTCTCCGGAAGCGGCAAGAACGGAATCGACGGTACTTTGACGTACATCTTCTCTGCGGTCATTACCATAGGGATGTTAAAGGACATCGCCATATCGCCCTTCAGGTTCAGTACCATAGTCATTTCTGTCTGCATCGGATCCGCCTGGTATACCCCATTCACGGAAATATCAGCGTTCTTCAGCATACTGAGCACCATACCTGTCGTGGCATCCGTTGTACCTTCACCGGCTTCCACAGTCAGGTTGTTAATGACTAGCTTGCTCTTCATTTCATATGAAGTCAATGCAGTCGCTTTAGCGGCGGCCGATTTCAGGGCCTCTTTTGGTGCCTCTTGTTTGTTCG
Source organism: Paenibacillus sp. FSL L8-0340 (assembly GCF_038593145.1). Classification (NCBI taxonomy): domain Bacteria; kingdom Bacillati; phylum Bacillota; class Bacilli; order Caryophanales; family Paenibacillaceae; genus Paenibacillus; species Paenibacillus sp. FSL L8-0340. The sequence goes on along the minus strand of NZ_CP151967.1, from coordinate 92,693 downwards.
CGCATCCCGGCAAAATAATTGCAGCTGCAAGCAGCAATGCGGAAGCGGATAACCCCCATTTTTTGTTCATTGTTGTTCTCCTCTCCCATGTAAAAAAATTGTTTCCCCTTCCTAATGATAAACCATTTGGCAAAAAGGGGAAACAGTTCATTTCTCCTTTCTTTTCCGGAGGTGTTATCCCTGCGGATTATGATGATCTACATGGTTAGCCTGTTTGACCTTTTTGGAGCCGGAAAGCGGCTTGGGCGCTGAAGAATGATGTTCTCCTCTAGGCTCGTGATTGGTGTCTACCCCGGGAACCGGCATACTTTTAGGCTTGCTCATTTTTAATTCCCTCCCTATGGATTAGTCAAATCTTGTAGCGCTTGTGCACATTCATGAATCTGTCTTGAATACTGCTGAGCGAGTAATTGTACGGCATCGGTACGCTCATCGGTATGCCGTCCGGCTTGCTCGGCATCAATCAGATTCACAGCCACTTCACGGCTATCGACATAAGTGCAGCGAAAATCAAGAGAATAATCCTGCCGCCCTGCCGCATTGAAATGAATCAGCAGACTGTTCTGGTCAGCTGCATCTCCCTGCACACTAAAGCTGTCTCCATCCTCCATCAGTGCAGGCAGACGCTCCTGCCATGCGGTAACCAGGCTTTGCTGGTCCAGTTGCAATTGTCGGTTCATTGTTCTTATCAGCCTCCCTTCTTTAATACATTGCGGAGAAAAGAGGGTTTTTATTCCCTCTGGAACAGGTTCCAAAAATAAGAATAAAAAAAGATCACTCCTCCTAAGAGGAATGACCTTCGTATATGCAGGACTTTTATCCTTTAACCGATCTTCCGGATCGAGTTCAAATGCTCAACCAGTCTGTTCCAGGTATCGGTGATACCCTGCAGCATACCCATATCCAGTACCTGCTGCAATGCTTCTCTTGTAGCATATTCCGCGCGATTAATGACTTTAGTCCCATTTTCTGTTTCGACGAAGATTAAGGTAACGAGCGTCTCAGGCATATTATCTGCAACGTTGCCCTCCGCATCGGAGAAATAATCTACATACACGATCTTCTCTGGTGCAACGATCTCACGGTATACACCCTTGCCCCATGATTCCATGCCATAGAAATCGCCCTGGTTCTTGTCCTCGCACTTCATACAATAATGCCAAACGCCGCCCACACGGAAATCCATATGGCATACCGGAAGCGTCCAGCCTCTAGGCCCCCACCAATGCTTCAGATGCTCTGCCTGCGAAAACGCCTGAAATACCAGCTCCCGAGGGGCATTGAACTCACGTTCCAGAATAAGCACCTTATCCTCTACCTTGGATACCATTTCATTTGCCATTTTAAATTCCTCCTCGATCTTCCTAGTGGGTTAAGACAGTTCTACCACAGCGTTCGCAAAGCTCATCCATCATCTCTTATTCAATCTTGCTGCTCTTCTACTGCTTGCTTACCTTGTACTTTCTGTAAGTAGTCATCCAGCCGGTCGAACCGTTCCTCCCAGATGTGACGATAGCTGCTCAGCCAATCCTCCAGCTCCTGAAAAGGTTCGGGCAGCAGGCTATAGATCCGGCGGTTAGCGTCCACCCGGGCCTCCACAATGCCAGCCTCACTTAGAACACGCAAATGTTTGGATGCTTGAGGCTGGCGCAGTTGCAGCCTTTCAGCGATTTCCCCTACAGTTAGCGGGCGTTCGCGCAAAAGCTCAACAATCTGCAGGCGGTTAGGCTCTGCCAAGGCACTCATGACATTCGAATTCATAGTCATCATCCATTCTTAGCTGTGAAGGTACGTACCCTTCATTAAGTGTCTGGCTTTTGTATTCCCTTGCTCGATATAAATATACCATTATGAGAATATTCCTGTAAAGGAATATTTAAAAAATTAAATTCCACAACCTTATTTTTCTCAACCTGCTGTATAAAAAAAGCCGCCTTCCAAGGAAGGCGACTTCTATCTGTAAATTTATTTAATTAAAAGGAATGGCGGAGAGGATGGGATTCGAACCCATGTGGGCTTGCACCCTAACGGTTTTCAAGACCGCCCCGTTATGACCGCTTCGGTACCTCTCCAATGCATCTAAATTTCACATGCATTAGGAATTGTACCACACAATACAAACAATAAGCAACTGTTTTATTAAGAAACTTTAGGACTAATACATTTTACATTACGCATATACGGCTGAAGGGCCTCTGGAATCTGGATACTGCCATCTTCTTGCTGGTAGTTCTCCAGAATAGCGGCGACCGTCCGGCCGACAGCAAGTGCAGAGCCATTCAGCGTATGAACAAACTCCGGCTTGGATTTGGGTTCCTTGCGGAAACGGATATTCGCCCGGCGCGCCTGGAAGTCCTCAGTATTGGAGCAAGAGGAGATTTCACGGTACATGCCGCTCTCCGGCAGCCAAACCTCCAAATCGTAAGTCTTAGCCGAAGTAAAGCCCATATCTCCCGTGCACAGGCCCAGGACACGGTATGGCAGCCCCAGAAGCTGCAGTACACGCTCAGCATCCGCAGTCATCTTCTCAAGCTCCTCATACGAGGTCTCAGGGGTGGTGAGCTTCACCAGCTCCACCTTGTTGAACTGGTGCTGGCGGATAAGTCCGCGGGTATCACGTCCTGCCGACCCTGCTTCAGAACGGAAACAGGAGCTGTAAGCGACATGATATTTGGGTAGGTCTGCCGCTGTCAAAATCTCCTCACGATAATAATTCGTCACCGGGACTTCAGCCGTAGGAATTAAGTAGTACTCTGTATCCCGCAACTTGAACAGATCCTCTTCAAACTTCGGAAGCTGGCCTGTACCATATAAGCTATCCTTGTTGACGATATACGGCGGCAGCATTTCTTCATAATTATGCTCTCCACTGTGAAGGTCCATCATAAAGTTAATCAGGGCACGTTCAAGACGCGCTCCAAGTCCCTTATAGAAAACAAATCTGGAGCCGGTTACCTTAGCAGCAGCTTCAAAATCAATGATATCCAGCTGTTGTGCCAGCTCCCAATGTGATTTTGGTGTAAATCCGAATTCTCTTGGCTGCGACCAGCGGCGCAATTCAACATTCTCTTCCTCGGATTTACCTACTGGTACAGATTCATGCGGAATGTTCGGAATACTCATCGTCAGTTCGTCAATCTGAGTCTCCAGAACACGCACTTCATCATCGAGTTCTTTAATGCGGTCAGAAACGGTCCGCATCTCTGCAATTAAATCATCAGCCGGTTCGCCGTTTTTCTTCTTCTTAGCAACATCACCGGAAACAATATTCCGGCGGTTCTTCAAACCCTCTGTCTCTTGCAGCAGCTCACGGCGGCGCAGATCCAGCTGCGGAAATCCGGCGATCAAATCGAGCGATTTACCGCGTTTGTTAAGCGCCTCTTCTACCTTTGCGTAATCACTGCGCAATACTTTTACATCTAGCACAAAGTTTCCCTCCTGAAAACAGCCTAAACTCTTTCAAATTGCTGTTTTGCAGCACTGAAAGAGTCAGAATGTTCTTATATGCAGTTCTATTGTTTGGCTGCCAGGCTTGCCTCTACCATATCGGCAAAATACTGGTGCAGCCGGTAATCTTCTGTCAGTTCCGGATGAAAGGAGGAGACCAGCAGATTGCCTTCACGCGCAGTTACAATCTCATCCTTGTAAACCGTGAGCACATCCACATTCGGACCCGTCTCATTAATAAGAGGAGCACGGATAAAGACGGCACGCACCGGCTCATCTATCCCTTTAACCTCCAGATCACATTCAAAACTTTCCCGCTGGCGGCCAAAGGCATTCCGGGCAACGGTAATGTCCATCAGTTCGAGATGTCCGGGCTCACCGCCGGCGATTCTCTTCGCCAGTACAATCATGCCGGCACATGTTCCAAAAATAGGCTTGCCCAAGCTTGCAAAATCGCGTATCGCTTCTATGAAGCCATACTTGCGCATCAGCTTGCCTATCGTTGTACTTTCTCCACCAGGTATAATGAGCCCCTGGACCTCATCCAGCTGCTCTACACGCTTGATGGGCAGGCCCTCAGCCCCGGCCTTCTCTATACTGACAATATGTTCTGTTACGGCGCCTTGAAGCGCCAACACTCCTATTTTCATCCGGACAACCTTCTCTCTATTAACGGCCGCGCTCCGACATACGTTCAGCCGGAGTCAGAGTTGCGATATCAATCCCCTTCATTGGCGTGCCAAGGTTCTTGGATACTTCAGCGATCAGTTTATAGTCAGTGAAGTGAGTAGTTGCCTCTACAATCGCCCGGGCGAATTTCTCGGGGTTGTCCGATTTGAATATACCGGAACCGACGAATACGCCATCCGCACCAAGATGCATCATCAAGGCTGCATCAGCCGGAGTAGCTACACCCCCTGCGGCAAAGTTAACAACCGGCAGCTTGCCGAGCTCGTGAACTTCAAGCAGCAGCTCGTAAGGAACACCTAAAGTCTTAGCTTCGTGAAAAAGCTCGTCTTTGGACAAGTTGGTTACCTTGCGGATCTGGCTGTTGATAAAACGCATATGGCGCACGGCTTCCACGATGTTGCCCGTTCCCGGTTCACCCTTAGTACGGATCATCGAAGCTCCTTCATTAATGCGGCGCAGCGCTTCACCCAGATCTTTCGCTCCGCAGACAAAAGGGACTGTAAACTCACGTTTGTTGATATGGAATACTTCATCGGCAGGCGTGAGCACTTCGCTTTCATCCAAATAATCTACGCCCAGAGATTCAAGAACCTTCGCTTCTACATAATGACCGATACGGGCTTTGGCCATAACGGGAATGCTCACCACTTTGATAACTTCTTCTACGATTGTAGGATCAGCCATCCGGGCTACACCGCCTGCTGCGCGGATATCAGAGGGTACACGTTCCAGAGCCATTACAGCTACTGCACCCGCAGCCTCGGCAATTTTCGCTTGCTCTGCATTCATGACGTCCATAATGACGCCGCCTTTTTGCATTTCTGCCATGCCTCTTTTAACTCGCGATGTTCCAGTTTCCATGATTCAAGCCTCCCGATTGATCTTATCTAACTTGCCACTTTACCGCAAGGCGGCTATATATACAACCTATTTACTCGAATTATTCACTGCACCAGACATTACTGCCCTAGAACAGGTTCTTAATTCCTGTAAACAAATCGCTGAAAAAATCGCCAATTGCTCTCATCAGCAGCTTGAACCAGCCAGCCTTCTCCGCTTCCTCTGCGGTAATCAGATTGACCGTTTTCTCCTGAACCTGAGACATGCCTTCAACCTTGTAGGAGTAAGTAACCTTGCCCACTTTGGAAGCATTGGCAATTGGGGCTACCAGTGTTGCTGCATCATTAACCGCAACCGCCGTGTTAATCTGTGGTGCAACCGTTCCTTTAGGCACGATAAAAGTAACTCCGGCATCGGTAACGATGGACACATCTTTCTTTTTGCCTTTTTGCACGGGCACTGTTTCATTGCCGGCAATCACGGCTTTAGGGGCCACTACCTGTTTGATTTCGAAATTATTGAAGCCAAAATCAAGTACTTTCTTGGTTTCTGTGAAACGGTGTGCTTCCGAGTTGGCGCCCATAACGACACTGATCAGCCGCATGCCGTCGCGAACAGCCGTACCAGTGAAACAGTTGCCGGCATTGTTGGTATGTCCTGTCTTCAGCCCGTCAAGGCCGGGATAAGCGTATGCCTTAAAGTTGGCGATATCCTTGTTCGCTTCCAGCATCCAGTTGTAGTTAACCATCGGTTTGTCATCCCGTTGACGGAACTTATAAGACTGAATGGTTGTGAATTCTGTGAAATCAGGGTGGTCCGTTACGATATATTTGGCAAGAATCGCTGCGTCCATGGCTGACATTACGGTTTCACGATCGACTTTGGGCTGGAACTTAGCTGGCATATCGGCACGGTCAAGACCGGTAGAATTGATAAAGTAAGCCGTCTTCATTCCCATCTTCTTTGCAGTTTCATTCATTAGAGCTACAAATTCCTGCTCCGATGACGAAACAAGCTCAGCCAACGCTACGGTGGCATCATTAGCAGAACCAACGGCCATCGCTATGTATAGCTCTCTTACCGTATGTTCATCGCCTTCAGCCAAAAAAATACGCGAGCCGATCTGCTTGGAGGCATTTTCCTGAACAACTACTTTCTGATCCCAGGAAATCTGGCCATTCTTCACGGCATCTGCAACCAGATATTCGGTCATCATCTTCGTCATGCTTGCCGGAGGCAGAGGCTTATCGGCATTCAGGGACAAAAGAACCTCGCCTGTAGTGGGTTCGATCAACACTGCCGAATCTACTTCGAGCTTCAGTGATTCTATATTAGGAATCTTGACTGCAGCTTTCGCCGCAGTAGTGCCAGCGGCAGTACCCTTTTCTGTCGTTGCCGGTGTCTTCACTTCATCAGCGAACACCGAATGTACTGGAGAAGCTAACATATTTAAAAGCAGACCTACTGTCGCTGTCTTAATTACAAATTGTTTACTGCTAAATTTCCGCTTGTGCTTCAATGATTACTACTCTCCTTTTGATCCTCATATCCATTGCTTGTTCTATTCTAACACAGGGGTACCTGCAAAAAAAGACAGACAGGACGAATTTAGTCCTGTCTGTCCGTAATTTATCGAAACCGCCTAATTATAGGGAATAGTTGGGAGCTTCCTTGGTGATTTGTACATCATGAGGGTGACTTTCGCGCAATCCGGCTCCTGTAATCCGGATGAAAGATGTATCATTGCGCAGTTCCTCCAGTGTCTTCGTTCCACAATACCCCATGCCAGAACGAAGCCCGCCGATCAGCTGATGAACTGTATCGGAGAGAGAACCTTTGAATGCGACTCTACCTTCAATACCTTCTGGAACAAGCTTCTTGTCATCATCCTGGAAGTAACGGTCTTTACTGCCCTGCTTCATGGCGCTCATACTGCCCATGCCGCGGTATACCTTGAATTTACGTCCTTGGTAAATCTCGGATTCGCCCGGGCTTTCTTCCGTTCCGGCGAACAGGCTTCCCATCATAACCGCAGATGCTCCCGCAGCAATCGCTTTGGTAACCTCACCGGAATATTTGATACCCCCGTCAGCAATAATTGGAATGCCGTACTCACGGGCAACCGTTGCACAGTCGTAAATGGCCGTAATTTGCGGAACACCGATACCGGCAATTACGCGTGTGGTACAAATTGATCCTGGTCCAATACCCACTTTGACTACAGAAGCACCAGCTTCAATCAATTCACGGGTTGCGTCTCCGGTTGCCACGTTACCGGCAACAATCGTAAGATCCGGGTACAGTTCACGCAATTTGCGGACAGCATCAATAATATTAATATGATGTCCGTGTGCGGAATCTACTGTAATCAGATCCACGCCGGCTTTCACTAACGCCTCTGTACGTTCAAAAGTATCTTTGGAAATACCAATTGCCGCACCTACCAGCAGACGGCCGTGAGCATCTTTTGCTCCGTTCGGGAATTGAATTGCTTTTTCTATATCTTTAATCGTGATCAGACCTTTAAGAATGTTGTTCTCATCTACAAGCGGCAGTTTCTCGATCTTATGGCGTTGAAGGATACCTTCTGCTTCCTGGAGAGTAGTCCCAACCGCAGCAGTGACCAGATTCTCATGGGTCATCACTTCTTTAATTTGAATATTAAAATCATGGATGAAACGCAGATCTCTATTGGTCAGAATCCCAACCAGCTTGTTGCTTTCATCAACGATAGGTACTCCGGAAATACGGTATTTACCCATTAGGACTTCAGCGTCGGAGACCCAGTGTTCTGGCGTTAGAGAAAAGGGATTAGTAATAACACCGCTCTCGGAGCGCTTTACGCGGTCTACTTCTTCAGCCTGCTGCTCCACTGACATATTCTTATGAATAATGCCAATGCCTCCCTCGCGGGCGATTGCAATCGCCATAGCTGCTTCTGTGACTGTATCCATGCCTGCACTCATCAGAGGGATATTTAGCTTCACATTTTTGCTCAGTACCGTGGCAAGATCCACTTCCTTCGGCAGTACCTCGGATTTGCGCGGCACCAACAGCACATCGTCAAACGTCAAACCTTCTTTACCAAACTTATCTTCCCACACCTGGGTCATTCCTCCTCGATTATCTTTATTCTAACCGCCCACAAACTTTATAAATGAAGAAACTCCGGTTTGAAGTCCATATCCGATAGACACCGAACTAAACAGCGAAGTTATACATATCCGTATCTTCAATTAAGGTTTGAGATGCTTGTCCAAAAATATATTATTGCCATCTTAGCAAAGGGTTTTTGGCCTGTCAAGAATATTACATCATCGGAGGAGGGAATCGGAAAACGGTCACCGGGTAAGCGAATTCTTGGACGAAAGTCCGTATCCAGTGGACATTATCACTGTAAGAACCCATTTATTGTATATGTACATTCGTAGTTTCAGGGCGTGGGATTAGCCTATATATTGTTTTAACTACCACCATTTGCACTTTAACCCAACAAAAAAGCCACTGTTGAGAAACTCAACAATGGCTTTGTGTGCTTGGCGGCGTCCTACTCTCCCAGGACCCTTCGGTCCAAGTACCATCGGCGCTGGAGGGCTTAACGGTCGTGTTCGGGATGGGTACGCGTGGAACCCCTCCGCTATCGCCACCAAACGGGCATTTACAGCGTAAATGCTTCAGGAACCTTAATTCCTGAAAACTGAATCCGAAACGAATCTGCGTCTTAATTTGTTGGATAAGCCCTCGACCGATTAGTATTGGTCAGCTCCATGCATTGCTGCACTTCCACCTCCAACCTATCTACCTCGTCGTCTTCAAGGGGTCTTACTAATTGGGAAATCTCATCTTGAGGGGGGCTTCACGCTTAGATGCTTTCAGCGCTTATCCCGTCCGTACGTAGCTACTCAGCCATGCTCCTGGCGGAACAACTGATGCACCAGCGGTACGTCCATCCCGGTCCTCTCGTACTAAGGACAGCTCCTCTCAAATTTCCTGCGCCCACGACAGATAGGGACCGAACTGTCTCACGACGTTCTGAACCCAGCTCGCGTACCGCTTTAATGGGCGAACAGCCCAACCCTTGGGACCTACTTCAGCCCCAGGATGCGATGAGCCGACATCGAGGTGCCAAACCTCCCCGTCGATGTGGACTCTTGGGGGAGATAAGCCTGTTATCCCCAGGGTAGCTTTTATCCGTTGAGCGATGGCCCTTCCATGCGGTACCACCGGATCACTAAGTCCGACTTTCGTCCCTGCTCGACTTGTAGGTCTCGCAGTCAAGCTCCCTTATGCCTTTGCACTCTTCGAATGATTTCCAACCATTCTGAGGGAACCTTTGAACGCCTCCGTTACTCTTTAGGAGGCGACCGCCCCAGTCAAACTGCCCGCCTGACACGGTCCCCGTACCCGATTAGGGCACCAGGTTAGAACCTAGATACGATCAGGGTGGTATCCCAACGGCGCCTCCGCAGAAGCTTGCGCTCCTGCCTCTACGGCTCCCACCTATCCTGTACAGATCGTACCCAAATTCAATATCAAGCTGCAGTAAAGCTCCATGGGGTCTTTCCGTCTTGTCGCGGGTAACCTGCATCTTCACAGGTATTAAAATTTCACCGGATCTCTCGTTGAGACAGCGCCCAAGTCGTTACGCCATTCGTGCGGGTCAGAATTTACCTGACAAGGAATTTCGCTACCTTAGGACCGTTATAGTTACGGCCGCCGTTTACTGGGGCTTCGGTTCACAGCTTCGGATTACTCCTAACCGCTCCCCTTAACCTTCCAGCACCGGGCAGGCGTCAGCCCGTATACTTCGCCTTGCGGCTTCGCACAGACCTGTGTTTTTGCTAAACAGTCGCTTGGGCCTTTTCACTGCGGCCCCCTCGGGCTATTCACCCTACCGAGGCACCCCTTCTCCCGAAGTTACGGGGTCATTTTGCCGAGTTCCTTAACGAGAGTTCTTCCGCGCGCCTTAGAATTCTCTTCTCGCCTACCTGTGTCGGTTTGCGGTACGGGCACCTTCTCCTGGCTAGAGGCTTTTCTTGGCAGTGTGAGATCATGACCTTCGCTACTATAATTTTCGCTCCCCATCACAGCCCAGCCTTAACGGTGTGCGGATTTGCCTACACACCAGCCTCACTGCTTAGACGGACATCCATCAGTCCGCGTCACTACCCTCCTGCGTCACCCCATCGCTCATAGCGGATTACGGTGGTACAGTAATTTCAAACTGTTGTCCTTCGACTACGCCTTTCGGCCTCGCCTTAGGTCCCGACTTACCCTGAGCGGACGAGCCTTCCTCAGGAAACCTTGGGCTTTCGGCGGATCAGATTCTCACTGATCTTTTCGTTACTCATACCGGCATTCTCACTTGTATGCTGTCCAGCGCTCCTTACGGTACACCTTCAACCCACATACAACGCTCCCCTACCCCAGATGCAAAGCATCTAGCCATAGCTTCGGTGGTGTGTTTAGCCCCGTTACATTTTCGGCGCAGAGTCACTCGACCAGTGAGCTATTACGCACTCTTTCAATGGTGGCTGCTTCTAAGCCAACATCCTGGTTGTCTGTGCAACTCCACATCCTTTCCCACTTAACACACACTTGGGGACCTTAGCTGATGGTCTGGGCTGTTTCCCTTTTGACAATGGATCTTAGCACTCACTGTCTGACTCCCGGCAAGAAGTTAATGGCATTCGGAGTTTGACTGAGCTTGGTAACCCTTGCGGGCCCCGCACCCAATCAGTGCTCTACCTCCACCACTCCATTCACCGAGGCTAGCCCTAAAGCTATTTCGGGGAGAACCAGCTATCTCCGAGTTCGATTGGAATTTCTCCGCTACCCCCACCTCATCCCCGCATTTTTCAACATACGTGGGTTCGGGCCTCCAGTGCGTGTTACCGCACCTTCACCCTGGACAGGGGTAGATCACACGGTTTCGGGTCTACGTCCACATACTTAAGTCGCCCTATTCAGACTCGCTTTCGCTGCGGCTCCGGCTTCTCACCTTAACCTTGCATGTTAAACGTAACTCGCCGGTTCATTCTACAAAAGGCACGCCATCACCCCTAGATCGGGCTCTGACTTTTTGTAAGCACACGGTTTCAGGTTCTATTTCACTCCCCTTCCGGGGTGCTTTTCACCTTTCCCTCACGGTACTGTTTCACTATCGGTCGCCAGGTAGTATTTAGCCTTAGCAGATGGTCCTGCTGGATTCATACGGGGTTTCACGTGCCCCGCACTACTCGGGATCCGTCTCGGAGAGAACACAGTTTAGGTTACAGGGCTTTTACCTCTATCGCGGGCCTTTCCAGACCTCTTCGCCTACCATATTCCTTTGTAACTCCATGTGAGACGTCCCACAACCCCAAGGGGCAAGCCCCTTGGTTTAGGCTGTTCCGCGTTCGCTCGCCGCTACTGACGGAATCACTATTGTTTTCTCTTCCTCAGGGTACTTAGATGTTTCAGTTCCCCTGGTCTGCCTCTATCTCTCCTATGTATTCAGAGAGAAGTAACTGCGAATTACCACAGCTGGGTTTCCCCATTCGGACACCCCCGGATCAAAGCTTGCTTACAGCTCCCCGAGGCAGTTTCGTTGTTCGCCACGTCCTTCGTCGGCTCCTGGCGCCTAGGCATCCTCCGTGTGCTCTTATTAGCTTAACCAATGCGTTTTCCCAGAGGGAAAATCGCTAGCATCGCTATAATTAAAACTTGTTTACACAAGTTTCAGCTAAAAGATGTTCTAAAACGCAAATTCGTTTCGGTATCCAGTTTTCAAGGATCAAGGTACTACTTGAGAGCTTAAACTCTCAAAACTGACCAACGAGTGAGTGTTTTGGAAGCTAAGCTTCCGATTTGAATGTTTCCGTTGCAGGAAACGATTCTCCATAGAAAGGAGGTGATCCAGCCGCACCTTCCGATACGGCTACCTTGTTACGACTTCACCCCAATCATCTACCCCACCTTCGGCGGCTGGCTCCCTTGCGGGTTACCCCACCGACTTCGGGTGTTGTAAACTCTCGTGGTGTGACGGGCGGTGTGTACAAGACCCGGGAACGTATTCACCGCGGCATGCTGATCCGCGATTACTAGCAATTCCGACTTCATGCAGGCGAGTTGCAGCCTGCAATCCGAACTGAGACCGGCTTTGCTGGGATTGGCTCCACCTCGCGGCTTCGCTTCCCGTTGTACCGGCCATTGTAGTACGTGTGTAGCCCAGGTCATAAGGGGCATGATGATTTGACGTCATCCCCACCTTCCTCCGGTTTGTCACCGGCAGTCACTCTAGAGTGCCCAGCCTTACCTGCTGGCAACTAAAGTCAAGGGTTGCGCTCGTTGCGGGACTTAACCCAACATCTCACGACACGAGCTGACGACAACCATGCACCACCTGTCTCCTCTGTCCCGAAGGCCGCCACTATCTCTAGTGGATTCAGAGGGATGTCAAGACCTGGTAAGGTTCTTCGCGTTGCTTCGAATTAAACCACATACTCCACTGCTTGTGCGGGTCCCCGTCAATTCCTTTGAGTTTCAGTCTTGCGACCGTACTCCCCAGGCGGAGTGCTTACTGTGTTAACTTCGGCACCAAGGGTATCGAAACCCCTAACACCTAGCACTCATCGTTTACGGCGTGGACTACCAGGGTATCTAATCCTGTTTGCTCCCCACGCTTTCGCGCCTCAGCGTCAGTTACAGCCCAGAAAGTCGCCTTCGCCACTGGTGTTCCTCCACATATCTACGCATTTCACCGCTACACGTGGAATTCCACTTTCCTCTTCTGTACTCAAGCCACCCAGTTTCCAGTGCGACCTCAGGTTGAGCCCAAGGTTTAAACACCAGACTTAAATAGCCGCCTGCGCGCGCTTTACGCCCAATAATTCCGGACAACGCTTGCCCCCTACGTATTACCGCGGCTGCTGGCACGTAGTTAGCCGGGGCTTTCTTCTCAGGTACCGTCACTCCGGTAGCAGTTACTCTACCGGACGTTCTTCCCTGGCAACAGAGCTTTACGATCCGAAAACCTTCATCACTCACGCGGCGTTGCTCCGTCAGGCTTTCGCCCATTGCGGAAGATTCCCTACTGCTGCCTCCCGTAGGAGTCTGGGCCGTGTCTCAGTCCCAGTGTGGCCGTTCACCCTCTCAGGTCGGCTACGCATCGTCGCCTTGGTGAGCCGTTACCCCACCAACTAGCTAATGCGCCGCAGGCCCATCTCCTTGTAGCAGATTGCTCCGCCTTTCATCCTCCGTCCATGTGAACAAAGGAATTATCCGGTATTAGCTACCGTTTCCGGTAGTTATCCCAGTCAAAGAGGTAGGTTGCCTACGTGTTACTCACCCGTCCGCCGCTAAGTTATTCCAGAGCAAGCTCCTTCATAACTCCGCTCGACTTGCATGTATTAGGCACGCCGCCAGCGTTCGTCCTGAGCCAGGATCAAACTCTCCAAATTGGTATTTAGAAAGAGCGATTGCTCAATTTGAAACATCTGACGAGAATTTACATTCTCTAATTTTTGGATCTCACTTACGTGATTTCCATACTCACTCGTTGTTCAGTTTTCAAAGATCAAGCTCGTTGTCAGTGCCGATTATCTCGTCACCAGCAACTCTTATAATATATCACATCCAGCCGATCAATGCAAGCTCTTTTTTTAACTTCTTTTCCGAGCCCGGCGTTGATGTTTCGCGGCCAGAAATAGAATATATCATGTATGGTTCTGCATTGCAAGCATTATTTTAAACTAGGTTGGATACACCGCTTCCCGCATACCCTGTAGTCCATTACACCAATTCTAAACCCACAGTGCCCAAGGAACTGCTGTATAATACAGCGGCCCTTGGCTCTGTGAAATAAAACATTGAAATTAATCAGTCTTGTTGCGCATATGCGGGAACAACAGAACATCACGAATTGAAGCAGCATTGGTCAGCAGCATGATCAGACGGTCTACACCGATTCCCAGTCCGCCTGTAGGAGGCATACCATATTCCAGAGCACGGATGAAGTCATCGTCCATCTCATGGGCTTCATCATTGCCCTGCTCCTTCTCCTGAATCTGCGCTTCAAAGCGCTGACGCTGGTCAATCGGGTCGTTCAGCTCACTAAAGGCATTCGCGTGCTCGCGTGCGACGATAAATAGCTCAAAGCGGTCGGTAAACCGCGGATCTTGATCGTTCTTTTTGGCCAGCGGCGAGATTTCAACCGGATGACCCATTACAAATGTAGGCTGAATCAATGTTTCCTCAACAAACTGCTCAAAGAAGGCATTCAGGATATGGCCGAAGGTCATATGTTTTTCAACCGGTACACGGTGCTCCTTAGCCAAAGCTTGTGCTTCCTCATCCGTCATCTGAACACCAAAGTCCACACCCGTTACTTCCTTAACGGCGTCAACCATGGTCACACGGCGCCATCCTGGTGAGAGGTCCACTTCCTGGCCTTGATAGTTGATCTTCTGGCTGCCAAGAACCTCCTGGGCGATATGGGCGATCATGCTCTCGGTCAAATGCATAATATCCTTGTAGTCGGCATAAGCCTCATACAGCTCAATCATGGTGAACTCCGGATTATGACGCGTCGAAATGCCCTCATTGCGGTATACACGGCCGATCTCATAAACTTTTTCGAGTCCGCCGACAATCAGACGTTTCAGATGCAGTTCAATCGCAATCCGCATATACAGCTGCATATCCAGCGTATTGTGGTAGGTGATGAACGGACGTGCAGCGGCTCCGCCGGCAATCGCATGAAGTGTTGGGGTTTCAACCTCAAGGTAGCCAAGGGAATCCAGGTAACGGCGCATCGACTGGATGATCCGCGAACGGGCAATAAAGGTCTGCTGTACTTCAGGGTTAATGATCAGATCTACATAACGCTGGCGGTAGCGCAGCTCAACATCCTTCAGGCCATGATACTTCTCAGGCAGCGGCAGCAGAGATTTGGACAAAACCTCAAGATTGGACACTTTAATAGAGGTTTCGCCAGTTTTTGTTTTGAACACGATACCGCGCACTCCGATAATATCGCCTAAATCGAGAACATTAAAGGCTGCGTATTGTGCCTCAGGGATGCTGTCCTGGCGCACATAAATTTGGATTTTGCCGCTAAGATCCTGAATGTGGGCAAAACTCGCCTTACCCATGACACGTTTAGCCATAATCCGACCGGCAATGCTGACTTCCAGAGCCAGCTCGTCCAATTCCTCTTTTGTTTGTCCGTCATACTTAGCCAGAAGGTCCCCGGCACCTGCTGTGCGGTCATATTTTTTGCCAAACGGGTCAATTCCCAGTGCCCGCAGCTCGTCCAATTTAGCACGGCGAATCTGCAACAGCTCACTAAGCTCTTTTTCCGTGGTTTCCACGGTATTCATTTCCTCAGTCATGTTCCTCATCCTCTCTAATGCCTCATGTCATATACACAAGAAGAAACGGCTCCACCTCCATAATTGAGGGCAGTCCGTTCCAGTACAAAATATAAGCTATATGTGTTCAGCCATATTTTTCGGGCGATATCTCTTCTTTATTTAGAAAAAAGCTTCCCTAAGGAAGCTTTCCGGGCCCTGTTCCTTCTTCTGCCAGTGCAGTGCAGTTCTCTGTGCGAGGGCAGCATGTCTATTCACAGGCGCAAAGCGCCTGTAGATTACTTCATTCGGATATCAAGAATTTTATATTGAATGACTCCTGCAGGTACACTAACATCTACAACAGTGCCGATTTTCTTACCGATAATAGCTCTGCCTACCGGGCTTTCATTGGAGATTTTATTGTTAAGCGGATCGGATTCGGCTGTACCAACGATTGTGTATTCCATCACATCGCCATATTCCATATCTTCAACGCTTACAGTAACCCCGATACTTACCACATCGGTAACGATCTCATCGCTATTGATGATGCGAGCGTTGCGGAGCATTTTTTCCAAAGTGATAATACGCCCTTCGATAAAGGCCTGTTCATTCTTCGCGTCCTCATATTCGGAGTTCTCGCTGATATCTCCGTAGCCAATCGCCACTTTAATCCGTTCGGCCACTTCGCGGCGTTTCACGGATTTGAGGGTCTCCAGTTCTTCTTCCAGACGCTTAAGTCCGTCCGGCGTAAGGATGACTTCTTTATCGCTCATCTCAACCGATTCTCCTGTCGTATACATTTATTGAAAACACCATACTATATGCGAATCCAGAGGGATAAGAACCCTCCATGCTGCATTGCCCTTGCTGTAACGGCGATTTTATACTGTGAAATTATATTGGAACCGCTACAAAATGTCAATGACGCCCCATATAATGTTCCGGTGTTATCTCTTAAAGCCAGTGGAGACGGTGATTAAACTGCCGAGAGAGACGGATTACGGCCCTCTTGTTCTTCTTCATCTTTAAGCTGTGCGACAAAATCATTCAAGATCCGCACCATTTCATCGCGTTTGGTTTCTTCCATAATGACATCCTTTACGCGGGCAGCAGCCTTAAGACCTTTTAAATACCAGGCTAGATGCTTGCGCATTTCACGAACCGCTACCGCCTCGCCTTTAAGGGCCACCAAACGGTCCATGTGAAGAATCGCCACTTTGATCTTCTCTTCCGCTCCCGGTTCAGGCGTCAGCTCACCTGTGCTCAAATATTGAATGGTCCGGTACAGCATCCATGGATTACCTAACGCGCCGCGTCCAATCATAACCCCGTCGCAGCCGGTCTGATCCAGCATGGCCCGGGCATCCTCAGGTGTGTTAACATCGCCGTTGCCGATGACAGGGATCGAAACAGCCTCTTTAGCCATTTTAATATACTTCCAGTCGGCATGGCCGGTGTAGAGCTGCTCACGGGTACGTCCATGCACACTGACAGCCTGGCCTCCGGCACGTTCCACTGCGCGGGCATTCTCTTCTACAAAGATATGCTCGCTGTCCCAGCCGATCCGCATTTTTACGGTAACCGGCTTGTCAACGGCCTCTACAACCGCCGAGACCATCTCATAGATTTTGTCCGGATTCAGCAGCCAGCGGGCCCCGGCATCACATTTTGTTACTTTCGGTACGGGACACCCCATATTAATGTCGATAATATCGGCATTGGTCTCCTTATCCACAACTTTGGCCGCCTCAACGAGCGACTTACGGTCTCCGCCAAAAATCTGCAGGCTAAGCGGCTTCTCCCGTTCATCCACGAACAGCATCTCACGCGTACGAGAATTACCGTGCAGAATAGCTTTGTCACTGACCATTTCCGCACATACCAAGCCGGTGCCGAATTCTTTTGCAATCAGCCGGAACGCTGGATTGCATACACCGGCCATAGGAGCCAGAACGACCTGGTTCTTCATTTCAATGCCGCCAATTTTCAGCACAATTCTTCACTTCCTTTAGTTCCATTTTTAATGAATGGACGTCTTCCTAAGTAGAGGGATTGGTCAATTCTTCGACTGAAACCTCAAGAACATCCGCAATTTTATTTAAAATTTTATCTTCCAAATGCCGGTTTCCCCTCTCGGCTGCGCCTAGCACAGCCAGTGAAATTCCGACAGAATCCGCCAACTCTTGCTGGGTGTATCCTTTCAGCTTTCGGAATGCTCTGACCCGCGTTCCCATACGTTTGATGTCCACAAGCGCATTCCTTCCTTTCCGTCTATATCCTGCAGCGCTGCTGTAATGATTCCCCGGAGTCCAGAAGAATCCTCATCCGGCAGTACGATGTCACTAAGCGGAAACAGCACAAACGCCCGTTCCAGCATCCGGGGATGCGGAAGCGTTAAATCTGCCGTATCATAGCTCTGTCCTTCTACCCATAATAAATCAAGATCCACTGTTCTCGGGCCATAACGGATATCACGAACCCGGCCTAGCTGCGCTTCAATGTCGAGCATCACATGAAGCAAGTTCTCCGGCCCAAGCGTGGTGCGGAGGGCGGCTGCCATATTCAAAAACTGCGGCTGGTCGAGATAGCCGACAGGCTCTGTCTCATATACATTAGAGCAGCGTACAACTTCAATCCCGTCATAATGATCCAGCCTGTTCAAAGCTTCCTTCAAGGTGCCTTCGCGGTCACCCAAATTGGCCCCTAAAGCAATATAAGCCTCTGATACCTCAGAGGTGGAGTGTATAGTCATGGGCCCTGTCTCACTTTCTCGTTCTATGCAGTTCTACAGTCACTCCCTGAAAATGAATGTCGAACGGCGGATGCGGCTTAGTCACTTTGACCGTTACTGCATTGATAACAGTATAAGTGTCCAGTACTGAGGATGCAATATGTTCCGCCAAAGCTTCAATCAGCTTAAAGGACTTTGTTTCGACAATTTTTTTGACGAGCCCATGCACTTCGGCGTAATTTACGGTTTGGTCCAGATCATCCTGAAGACCAGCCCCCCGCAGATCAAGCTCCAGCTCCAGGTCAATATAGTAACGTTGTCCAAGCTTGCGTTCCTCTTCGAACACACCATGATATCCATAATACTCCATGCGGTGCAGCTTCATTTTATCCACCCTGATCCCTGCTTTCTAATACAAAATAGTTCGTTCAGCAATAGCCATCTATTCATGCACCCGCGGAGAGGCGGCATAGAGCATCGCATCACACATAAGTACGGTACGTTTCATCGTGGCCACATCATGCACCCGCACAATCTGGCAGCCTTGGGCAATGCCGAATGCAACGGTAGCGGCGGTTCCCTCCATCACATCATCAGACGGGAGGTCCAGCACGGTACGGATGAATTTTTTGCGGGAAGTGGCAAGCAGCATGGGATAACCCAGCATCGTAAGTTCATCCAGCACCATCATCGCCTGCAAATTCTCCGCATAATCCTTGGCAAAGCCAATGCCTGGATCAAGGATGATATTATGCGGCTTCACACCGGCTTCGAGCGCCAGGCTGATGCTGCCATTGAGGTCAGCTGCCATATCCGCGGCCAAATTCTGATAATTCCGGTCGTGGCGGTTGTGCATCAAAATAATCGGACAGTCTGCCTCAGCAGCCACAGCCGCCATATCAGGATCAGCCTTGCACCCCCAAATATCGTTGATGATATGGGCCCCTGCCCGAATCGCCTGACGTGCCACCTCCGCCTTATAGGTATCTATGGATAATATCAACTGAGGCGCAGCGCGGTGAATGCTCTCAATAACAGGCAGTACACGGGCCAGCTCCTCTTCCAGGCTTACCGGTTGATGACCGGGACGGGTTGACTCTCCGCCTATATCGATAATATCGGCACCTTCAGCAGCCATTTGCAGCGCATGTCTTACCGCTTGATCCGGTTCATTCCATAGTCCGCCATCAGAGAAGGAATCCGGGGTTACATTTAAAATGCCCATAATTAACGTCCGGTCACCAAGGATCAGCTCGCTGTTGTTCCAGCGGTAGGTCCGCTTATAGATTACGGGTCTCATACCGGCTCTCCCATCCTTTCCCTGTATAAAGTAATCAATTGCCCCGTGTATGCCCCGCAGCGCCCTGTGCCTACAGTCAGCGCCTCATCACCGTGCCACAGTGTGGTAACCGGGACAATCTCCTGCACCGAATTGGTGAGAAACACCTCATCGGCAGCCTGAAGCTGTTCCCAGCGGTACAATCCCTCTTCCACGCGGAGTCCGGCGGCAGGAGCCAGCTTCAGGACCATTTCCCGGGTAATTCCCGGAAGGATGCCTGTGGCCAGTTCAGGTGTGTGCAGCACCTTATTGCAGATAAAAAAAATATTGCTCACAATTCCCTCAGCAATGTTCCCTTCTGCAGTCAGCATAAGCCCTTCCGTGCCGCCGGCCGCAGAGGCATATCCGGCAAGCTCCCGTTTGGCCAGTATATTGTTCATATAGTGGAGTGACTTCAGCCTTACCGGTCCTTCGGGGGTATTACGACGCAGCTGCAACAGCTGCAGTCCTTTGCCTTCACTGTAGAGAGCGGCTGGCTGGCGCGGCAATTCTTTGATATAGAGCAAATGATTCGGGCGGCTATAGTCACCAGCCGGAAGACCAAGAATGTCTTCCCCGGCTGTAACTGTATACCGTATATAGGCATCCTTTAGTGCGTTTTTGTCCATCACCCGTGTGATCCAGTCCCGCAGGGACGCTTCATCCGGTACAAATGGAATGCCTAGCTGCCTGCAGCCATCAGCCAGTCTGTCCAGATGACGGCGCAGCAGGAAGGGGACGCCGTTATAGGTGCGAAAGGTTTCAAACAAGCCCATACCGTATAAAAAACCGTGATCCAAGGTGGAGACCACGGCGTCTTTAGCCTCAACTACGCTATTGTTGAGCCCTATATATTTCATGCCGTTTCCCCGGCTCTCCGTTTCAGAAAGTTGCGCAGCATGATGTGCCCATGATCCGTAATGATCGATTCAGGGTGGAACTGCACGCCTTCAATCGGGTACTCTTTATGGCGCAGCGCCATAATCTCGCCTTCCGCGGTCTCGGCTGTAATCTCCAGACATTCCGGCAGACTCTCACGCTCTACAATCAGAGAATGATACCGGGTTGCGGTAAAGGGAGATTCCAGTCCTTCAAATACGGATGTGCCGTGATGGTGAATCGGCGATGTTTTGCCATGCATCAGACGCTCCGCACGGATAACATTGCCGCCAAAGGCCTGTCCGATAGCCTGATGTCCGAGACAGACTCCAAAGATCGGTATGATCCCCTTAAAATGCTGCAGCACTTCCAGACTGATGCCGGCTTCGTTCGGCGTACAAGGTCCGGGAGAGATCAAAATATGGTCCGGAGCCAGCGCCTCTATCTCCTGAATGCTGATTTCATCGTTGCGGAATACTTTCACTTCTTCCCCCAGCTCCCCCAGGTATTGTACCAGATTGTACGTAAAGGAATCATAATTATCGATGACCAAGATCATTGTATTGCTCCCCCTTCGGCGCCGCCGGTCGTCCGCAATTCCTGCTGATGCTCACTGCAGAGAACCGCCTTCACGACCGCTTTGGCTTTATTATGGCATTCCCGGTATTCGCGGTACGGATCCGAATCAATCACAATACCCGCGCCCGTCTGAATATAACCGACTCCGTCCTTCACTGCCAGTGTTCTTATAATAATATTTAATTCCATATTACCGTTATAGTCAATCCAGCCCAGTGATCCAGTATATGGACCACGCCGTACCGGCTCCAGCTCCTCGATGATTTCCATTGTCCGCACCTTGGGTGCACCGGTAATGGTACCGCCGGGGAACAAGGCGGCCATGACATCATAAGCATCCTTGCCGGGGGCGATGCTGCCCTCGACCTGCGAGACGAGATGCATGACATGCGAGTATCGCTCCACGGTCAGCAGCTCCGGCACGCTGACCGATCCATAGGCCGCGACCCGGCCGATGTCGTTTCTCTCCAGATCGACAAGCATAATATGCTCGGCGGTCTCCTTCTCGCTCCCGCGCAGCTCCGCCTCCATGGCGGCATCCTCCGCGGGAGTCAGGCCCCTGCGCCGGGTACCGGCAATGGGGCGGGCACTGACCTTGTCCCCGTGCAGCTTGACCAGCAGCTCCGGCGAAGCGCTGGAGAGAGCGAAGCCGGGCGAGCGAAGCAGCCCCATGTACGGGGACGGGTTGAGCTTGCGCAGCCATTCATACACATCCTCCGGCGAGGAATTCAGCTGCGCCTCCTTGCGCAGCGACAGGTTGACCTGGAATACATCGCCCTGGCGGATGTATTCCTGAACGTGAAGCACAGCCTGCTGGAATTGCCCGGGCGAGAAAGCAGAGGTCATGCCTGGCCATTCACCGGACAGGTCGGCGCTTGATTCAACAGCAGCGATAATTCCACGTTCCTCTTCGCGGTCTTCCTCCAGGCCGGGAGCAGAGCAGATCTGATGCCACTGTTCCACCATTCCTTCTGCCCGGACGGTTGCGTCTTGATACAGTGACTTCAGAGCGGCAAGCTCAGACGAGCTGGCCGCAGCAACCGGCACATGCACGATGGAATAGAGCGTGTTCTCAAGATGATCATAGATCCACAGCTCTTCCAGCCGCATGAAGAGATAGTCCGGAAATTCGGGATCATCCTGGGCAAGCACAGGGAGCTGCTCCAGAGAGCGGACTACATCATAGCTGAGGAACCCCGCACAGCCTCCACGGAACGGGGGCAGGCCGGCAACCTGCAGTTTGGGCGAAGTGAAGCCGCTCATCCAGTTTTGCAGCACTTTCAGCGGCTCTCCCTGCAGCTCCACAGCTTGCGGTACTGGTTCATTCGTTCCCGCTGCCTCCGGGGACAAGCTGAGCACCTCGGCATCCCCGCCTTTTCCTTTTAGTACTGAA
This sequence comes from Paenibacillus sp. FSL L8-0340, assembly GCF_038593145.1. Taxonomy (NCBI): domain Bacteria; kingdom Bacillati; phylum Bacillota; class Bacilli; order Caryophanales; family Paenibacillaceae; genus Paenibacillus; species Paenibacillus sp. FSL L8-0340. The sequence goes on along the minus strand of NZ_CP151967.1, from coordinate 70,479 downwards.
ACGGGCTGCAACCCCAAGTATGTGTATCGTCCGCCTTTCCCGCTCTCCAGCACCACTGAATAGGGGGAGGCCAGCTGCCAGGCCTTCATCCAGGAAGAGGGCAAGCCCTCCTTGTCCTGCGGTGATTTTATAATTAAAGGGAGGAGGCTCCAGTCCTCTTGTGCCCACTGCTCCCAATCCTGCCAAGCCGTTATGATTTCCAAAGCCATCCTCCTAAAAGTTTTGTGAAGCCCTGCACTTCTTCAATTTGCTTCGTAACAAAACTTGCTTCGTAAGCATTCGCTTAAGTTCTATGAAGCTGCGCTGCTTGCATTAAGCAATCTAAAGTTTATTGCCTGTCAGTATACTGTACTTCGTGCTGCTTTGAAAAGCCTGAACCATGGATTTTCTGAAAAAATCTGCTTCAACTGACTCCAGCCTCATCTGCTGTGGAAGCACAGGAAGGATTATATCTTTCATCATGCACAAAAAAGAGCCTTCGTTATCCCTGTCTTAGCGGATGCGAGGACTCTTAGTTATTTGCTTAGTCAGCAATTATGCTTCGAAGTTATACAGTGGTGTGCTCAAATAGCGTTCGCCGTTACTTGGGATGATCACAACCACTTTTTTGCCTGCGCCCAGTTCTTTAGCTACTTTGAGAGCCGCAAATACAGCTGCACCGGAAGAAATACCGGACAACACGCCTTCCTCTTTAGCCACGCGACGGGCAGTTTCAAATGCTTCATCATTCTCTACGTGAATGATCTCATCATAAATGTCCTGGTTGAGGATTTCAGGAATGAAGTTTGCGCCAATCCCCTGAATTTTGTGAGGTCCCGGTTTGCCGCCGGCCAGAATTGGCGAAGCAGCTGGTTCTACCGCATAAATCTTCACATCAGGATATTGACCCTTCAACACTTCACCTGCCCCGGAGATAGTTCCCCCTGTACCCACACCAGCGATGAAAGCATCCAGCGGTCCACCAATGGATTCAATGGCTTCCACGATTTCCGGGCCGGTTGTTTCAAGGTGGATTTTCAAGTTGGCTTTGTTCTTGAATTGTTCAGCCAGGAAGAAGCTTGGGTTCTCGCTTAAGATCTGCTCCGCCTTCTTAACCGCACCGTTCATACCTTCCGATCCTGGAGTCAGCACCAGCTCTGCGCCGTAAGCACGCAGCAGATTGCGGCGCTCAAGGCTCATCGTTTCCGGCATAACAATAATAGCCTTATAACCTTTGGCTGCAGCTACAAGCGCAAGGCCAATACCTGTATTGCCGCTGGTTGCTTCTACAATCGTGCCGCCTGGTTTCAGAAGACCTTCCTTCTCAGCCTCTTCTACAATACTGAGGGCAATGCGGTCTTTAACGCTGGAGCCCGGGTTTTGGTATTCCAGCTTCAAATAAATTTCCGCTGATCCTTCAGGAACAATACGATTGAGACGAACGAGCGGTGTGCCTCCGATCAAATCTGTTACACTGTTGACGACTTTAGCCATGTAAAAACCTCCTTGGAATGATAAATGATATATGGGTGCATAACTTGTGACATATATAAGTCTTCAGCTTGTAATTCCGGGTGTGCACCAGGAGATTCAACACCGCAGCACCAAGTTATAGCGCTGTTCCGCGGTCAAATATGATCTGCCGCTATCTATTTCCGACTAAAACAGTAGGTTTTCCATTTAATTTCATATTATCAATCTTGCAGGCTGTTGTCAATATATATCGCTGTATCATATTTAGCGCGCAAATCACTCTCCACCTGCTGTAATGGAGCTGCCTGCTCCAGGGCCAGCTCCCGCCGAACCTGCTCACGGATTTCCGTCTGATCCTGGCTTTTGGGATCAATCATTTTCTCCAGCCGGATAATGGCATAATCATCGCCCGTCTGCAGGGGACCTGCGATATCTCCTTCGTCCAGCTGCGCTGCCGTCTTCAGCAGATCCTCCGGCCAAAAGGGATCCTCCTCTTCCACGGTTCCGATGCTGCCGCCTCGTCCCCGGCTTTCCTCATCTATGGATAATTCCTTGGCAAGTGCAGCAAAGTCCTCTCCTTGCTCCAGCCGGTCCATTACACGCTCAGCTTCGCTGTAGGTGGCCACTTTGATTATCGAGAGCTGCATTTCTTTCCTCGGTGTGAACCGCTCGGAATTCTCCGCTAAATAATTATCAATTTCCGCATCAGTAATGGTAATGCCTGCAGTTGCAACTGCCTGAAGAGTCAGGCGATACACTGCTTCTTCACGCACTTCCTGACGGGAAAGCCCCAGCTCCGACTGCATCTGGGCATAGTATTGCTCTTCCGAACCGTAACCGGTCATGCTGCGCTTCAATTCCTGCTCAATCTCCACATCTGTCACAGCAACACCAAGAGCCTTGGCTTCTTTGTCGACTACAATATGATTAAGCATGCCCAGCAGCACATCATTACCGTACTTTTTTTTGAGTTCATCCACCCAGGCTTGATCCGTTACCGGTTGGCCTCCTGCAGAGGCGATGTCCGAGGACTCGCCGTCCGCCGGCTCTCCTTTAAGAATGGACATCGCCCGCAAACTCCAGAATAAAAGACCTCCGAGCATCAAAGTCGCGACAGCCAGTAGAATAACGGCATTGCGCAGCGCGCGCTCCTGTCTTGTCATCATCCTCAGCCCTACGATTTCGCTTGATCCAGGATAACCTGCAATTCATCCTTATTAAAAACATAGGCCTCGTTGCAAAAATGGCAGACAACCTCAGCCTGATCATCTTCTTCAATCAAACGCTCCAGCTCTTTCTCACCCAAGCTGACCAGTGTCTGCTCCACCCGTTCACGCGAGCATTGGCAGACAAATTTGATATCCAGCTCATCCATAATCACTGCATCCGGTAAAAGATAACGGAGCATCTCTTCGGGTTCCAGCCCCTCTTCCAGTAAAGCGGTTACTGAAGGCAGCGACCCTACCGCCCGCTCAATCTCGGTGATCTCTTCATCCGTAAGCCCTGGAAGCAGTTGTACAATAAATCCCCCGGCTACGCGCACGGAGTTATCGGTTTCAACCAGCACACCAAGACCCACCGCAGCCGGTGTTTGTTCGGAAACTGCAAAGTAATACGTGAAATCATCTCCGAGCTCACCGGAAATAATCGGCACACTTCCCCGGTAAGGCTCCTTCATGCCTAAATCCTTACTGATATCAATAAACCCTTCCGTACCCACGGCGCCTGCGACATCCAGCTTGCCAAGACTATTGCTCGGCAGATGAACATGCGGGTTGGTCACATAACCGCGTACTTCTCCAAAAGCATTTGATTCTGCAGTAATCTGTCCGATCGGTCCATTGCCTTTGACCATTACGGCGAGTTTCTCCTGACCTTTGAGCATTGCGCCCATCATGGCTGCAGCGGTAACTGTACGGCCCAGTGCGGCTGTAGCCGTTGGATACGTATCATGTCTGCGCCGCAATTCATCAACCAGCGCTGTCGTGCGCACAGCAAAAGCTCTGACTCTGCCATTCAGCGCCGTTCCCCGGACCAGCCGGTCCTTTTTGTTATCCATCGGGTGCATACTCCTCCTATCTCCTGCCCTTTAAGGCTTCTTTATTTTATTTGTTGCGGTCATAAATAATACGCAAACCTTCCAGCGTCAGCATTGGATTCACTTCATCAATACAATCCGTTTCACCGGCAATGAGCGGGGCAAGTCCACCCGTAGCGATGACCTTCAGCACCGGCGCATTCATTTCCAGCTTAATGCGCCTTACAATCCCTTCAACCTGCCCGGCATAGCCGAAAATAATCCCTGCCTGCATAGCGTGGACTGTGTTCCGTCCGATTACCTTCTTCGGCTTCTCCAGCTCAATCCGCGGAAGTTTGGAAGCCCGCTGATATAAAGCCTCCGTAGAAATGCCGAGTCCCGGCACAATCGCCCCGCCAAGATAATTGGCACCTGCGTCAATGCAATCGAAGGTAGTCGCAGTTCCGAAATCAACAACAACTAGCGGACATTTATATTGCTCAATGGCAGCAACTGCATTAACAATCCGGTCAGCACCTACCTCACGCGGATTCTCATAGCGCAGGTTAAGCCCTGTCTTGATTCCTGGACCTACCAGCAGCGGATCCTTGCCAATATATTTCACACACATCTCCACGATGACCTGAACAAGCGGCGGAACTACCGAGGAGATAATAACCCCTTCGATATCCTTCACCGAAAGTCCCGACATGCTGAATAGATTATGGATCAGAACTCCATACTCATCCACAGTGGACTGGCGTGCAGTATTAAGCCTGAAATGGTGCAGCAGCTCACGCTGCCGGTACACCCCGAGAACAATATTGGTATTGCCGATATCGACGGCGAGCATCATGACAGCGGGCCCTCCTTCTTCGCATTCAGGTCCAGACTGATATCCAGACTGGAGAAAGAATAGGTGAGACGGCCCACTGAAATTACATCAACGCCGGACTCCGCGATACGGCGAACCGTTTCCAAAGATACATTACCCGATGCTTCAGTCTTGACATGAGGCGATTTGGCCTTAATTCTTCTCACAGCTTCCTTCATCAGCTCAGGAGACATATTATCAAGCATGATGATATCGGCTCCGGCAACAAGTGCTTCCTCCACCTGCTCAAGGTTTTCCGTCTCTACTTCAATCGTCATTGTATGCGGAATATTAGCCCGTGCACGTCCTACAGCCTGACGGATTCCGCCAGCGCCTTTGATGTGGTTGTCCTTAATCATTACCGCATCATATAATCCGAACCGGTGATTCGCTCCACCACCGACCCGTACAGCGTATTTCTCCAGCATCCGGTGACCGGGTGTTGTCTTGCGCGTATCCACCAGACGCGTCGGCAAGCCATGAAGCTCCTGAACGAAGGAGGCGGTACGTGAAGCCACGCCGGACAACCGCTGCATTAAATTAAGTGCCAGCCGTTCCCCCGTGAGGATCGCATGCGTGCTGCCTTCAACTTCTGCGATGACCGTTCCCTTGGACACACTCTGGCCTTCTTGCACCAGTGCCGTGAACACAAGCGACGGATCTACAATCTCAAACACAAGCTCCGCTACAGGGATTCCGCAGATAATGCCGTCCTCTTTGGCGTGAATAATACCCTTGGACTCATGGCCTGCAGGTATCGTCGTACGGGTCGTTATATCCCCGGAACCGACATCCTCCTGCAGCCAGCCTTTAATTGCCTGTACCAGCTCTTCATTATATCCATTAAACATCATCACTTAATTCCTCCACTATTCCCAGTTCGCGAATCTGGAGCAGATGCTTCTGCCACTCTGCATCATTCCGCAGCGGATAGTCTTCACGGTAATGTGCTCCGCGGCTCTCCTCCCGCGCCAAAGCCGATTCCGTAATCAGCAGGCAGCAGGTCAGCATATTGGCGAACTCGTACTCCTCACGTTTGGTCAGCGCCGAAGCAAAAATCGGCAGCTGCCGTTTCAATTCCTCCAGCCCCTTAGACAACATCTCTTCATTCCGCCGCAATCCGGCGTAACGGACCATTACCTTCTGCAGCTTAAGCCGCCGCTCCACAATAGCTTGTGTAGGAGACTCAACACGGCCTTGCTGACTACCTGCCGAAATCGTCTCCCGCCGGAGCGGAGGAAGCTGGCGAATGCGTTCAATAATCCGCCGTCCGAACACAATGGCCTCGGACAAAGAATTGCTAGCCAAGCGGTTGGCGCCATGTACCCCGGTGGAAGACACCTCACCGCAGGCGAATAAACGGGAGATATTGCTCTCTCCGTTGAGATCGGTCTTAATGCCCCCCATCATATAATGCGCAGCAGGAGCCACGGGAATCCAGTCCGTTGTAATATCCAGTCCGTAGCCCATACATGTCTCATATATCGTGGGGAAACGATGTTTGACCATATCGGCCGATTCATGCGTAATATCCAAATAGACAAAGGTTGATTTGGTCAGCTCCATCTCATTGACAATGGCCCGGGCCACGATATCGCGGGGTGCCAGTTCCAGCAGCTCGTGATATCGTTCCATGAACCGCTCTCCATTGATATTGCGCAGCACAGCGCCCTCGCCGCGTACCGCTTCCGAGATCAGAAACCTCGGGGCTCCCGGATAACTAAGCGCCGTTGGATGGAATTGGATAAATTCCATGTCGCGCACATGGGCTCCGGCCCGGTAAGCGATGGCTACGCCGTCTCCGGTTGCAACTTCCGGATTAGTAGTATAGCGGTACAATTGTCCCGCCCCCCCGGAGCATAGAATCGTTGCATCAGCCTGCAGGAACAATCTGCCTCCACCCGGCCTCTGTACCAGTGCCCCAAGGCATTCGCCGCCCTCGGTAACGAGATCAATGACATAATGATCATCCCATACCTCAATATTGTCATGTTCAGTAACCTGTTCAGAGAGTGCACGCACAATTTCAAAGCCCGTAGCATCCCCGTTGGCATGCAGAATCCGCCGGTGGCTGTGTGCTCCTTCTTGAGTCAAAGCCAATATGCCATCTTCCTTGTCAAATACGGTGCCGAGCCGGATCAGCTCATGTACCCCGCCCGGTCCTTCATTCACCAATACATCAACAGCAGCCGAGGAGCAGAGCCCTGCACCAGCCATTAGTGTATCCTGCCGGTGATATGCCGGAGAGTCATCTTCGGCTATTACAGCGGCAATTCCTCCCTGAGCATATCTAGTATTACTCTCCATCAGCGATTTCTTAGTAATCATAATGACATGCCGGTCTTCACTCGCTTTAATAGCCGTGAACAATCCGGCGATACCTGAACCGATAACAATGCAATCCGTCTTTATTGTAGGAAGCTCGCGAAGGTCGAAATCAACCAAATACTGTGGAATCATGACCGCTTTTCACCTGTTTCAACGAAAGAGTAGCGCATGCTACCGGACTTGTAGCATGCGCTCTAGGGAAGTTCTGGCTTTGTCGGCGACAGCAGGCGGTACGTAAATCTGCGGCTTCATCGTCTCCAGGCATTTGACCAGTTTCTTTAAATTATTGACCTTCATATTAGGGCATACGAGAAATTTCGTTGCAAAATGGAATTCCTTATCCGGACTATCCAAGCGGAGCTGGTATCCGGTACCGTCTTCTGTCCCAACAATGAACTGCCGGCGGTCCGATTTCCGGCAATATTCAAGAATCGAGGTGGTGCTGCCTACATAATCGCCCATGGCAACCACTTCAGGGCGGCATTCCGGATGCACCACAAACTCGGCTTCCGGATATTTCGCTTTCATTTCCACTACATCTTTAACGGTAAGCATATCGTGAGTGTTGCAATAGCCTTCCCAGATAATCAGCTTCTTGCCCGTCTGGTCCTGGACGTATTGACCCAGATTCTTATCCGGCACCCAGATGATTTCTTCCGCATCGAGTGATTCGATGACCTTCACAGCGTTGGCAGAGGTACAGCAAATATCAGTCTCTGCTTTAATTTCAGCCGACGAGTTGATATAAGTCACCACTTTAGCATTTGGATGCTGTGCTTTCAGCTTGCGCAAGCCATCCACATTGACCATATCGGCCATCGGACAACCGGCGCGTTCATCAGGAATAAGCACAGTTTTGTTAGGCGCCAGAATCTTAGCGCTTTCCCCCATGAAATGAACACCGCAGAAGACGATCACTTCTGCATCGGTCTCCGCTGCTTTTTGAGCGAGTAAAAAAGAGTCCCCCCGAAAATCGGCAACCTCCTGAATTTCATCACGCTGATAATAATGAGCCAAAATGATTGCATTCCGTTCTTTTTTCAGCTGTTCGAGGCGCACACGAAGTTCGCGATTTTGTTCCTGCTTGCGCTCAAGCGCCAGAGCTTCCACGGTTAATTCTCCCCCTTATTTCTTCACGGCGTACGCCGGCTCTACTTTCGAATAGATTATATGTTCCTTGCGGATCTGCACAGCCACTCAGCTCTGCTATAGATAGTTATCCATTTATTTAATATTTAATCACTAATGTACACAAGGTTCCACCCTCTGTCAATGTAACCGGGAGTCGATCAAGCTGTACGGTAGGAAGCCTAAAGGCGAAAAAAATCCGGAGAACTTTAAGGTTCTCCGGACGAGCTTACGTAGCTTCATTCAGTTTAGGGGCTCTTTAGACGAGGCCTCCGCCGCCGTCTTTATTGCCGTCGTTAGAATCATTTCCATCCCCGGACTCCGGATTATTCGGAATATCCTTGGTCAGATCAGGAATTGTAGAAGAGGTGTCGTCCTTGCCTTGAATGCGGACACGCACATCACCAATAGAATCAATAACGGGTTCACCGGCTTCGTGTGTCACACCCGGAGTCTCTTCCGGTTTACCGTCTTCAGTCAGATATCCTTGCTCGATCAATTCTCTAATCTGATCCAGTTCCAGCGTTTCTTTCTCAAGCAAGGTGTTGGCAATGAGGTGCATTTCCTTGGAGTGCTTGGTAAGCAGCTCCCGGCAGCGTTCATAGCTGCTGCGGATAAAGTTCTGCATCTCCTGGTCGATTTCATAAGCGATGGAATCACTGTAGTTCTGCTCATGCCCGATATCGCGGCCCAGGAAGACCTGGCCTTGGGATGTACCGAACTGCATAGGTCCCAGCTTATCACTCATACCGTATTCCATAATCATGCTGCGGACAATACGCGTAGCCTGCTGGAAGTCGCTGTATGCGCCTGTGCCGATTTCACCGATGAACATCTCTTCGGCAACACGTCCACCGAGGAGTCCGGTTACTTTATCAAGCAATTCCTGCTTCGTAACAAGCATGCGGTCTTCTTTAGGAAGCATAATGACGTATCCGCCTGCGCGTCCGCGCGGGATAATCGTAACTTTGTGAACCATGTCTGCATGCTCCAGGAAGTAACCCACAATCGTATGACCGGCTTCGTGGTAAGCTACAATACGCTTCTCACGGTCGCTGATCACGCGGCTGCGTTTCTCGGTACCTACAATTACACGGTCAATCGCTTCATCTACCTCACGCATGGTAATATCCTTGCGGTTGCGGCGTGCAGCGAGCAGAGCCGCTTCATTCAGCAGGTTCTCCAGATCGGCACCGGTAAATCCGGTAGTGCGTTTGGCGATAACATCAAGTCTTACGTCTTTCGTAAGCGGCTTGTTGCGGGAGTGAACTTTAAGTACAGCTTCACGGCCTTTAACATCTGGGCGGTCAACTGTAATTTGACGGTCGAAACGTCCCGGACGAAGCAATGCCGGGTCAAGTATATCTGCACGGTTGGTAGCTGCGACAATAATAATGCCTTCGTTGCCGCCGAAACCGTCCATTTCTACAAGCAATTGGTTAAGTGTCTGTTCGCGTTCATCATGTCCGCCACCAAGTCCGGCGCCGCGCTGACGACCCACTGCATCGATCTCATCAATAAAGATGATACATGGTGCATTCTTCTTGGCATTTTCGAACAAGTCACGTACACGGGAAGCACCGACACCCACGAACATTTCCACAAAGTCGGAACCGGAAATACTGAAGAACGGAACGCCTGCTTCACCGGCAACTGCGCGGGCCAGCAAGGTTTTACCGGTCCCTGGAGGACCTACAAGGAGAACCCCTTTAGGAATACGCGCGCCAACAGCTGCGAATTTACGCGGATCCTTGAGGAATTCCACGACTTCCACCAGCTCTTGCTTCTCTTCATCAGCCCCTGCAACATCCTCAAAGCTGATTTTCTTCTTCTCTTCATTATATAACCGGGCCTTGCTCTTGCCGAAATTCATTACTTTGCCGCCGCCACCCTGTGCCTGATTGAACAGGAAGAAGAACAGGATGAACATAATAACCAGCGGAATGATGGAAGAAAGGAATGTCAGCCAAATGCTGTCACCTTCCATTTTTTTCGTAACCAGCTCTACACCGTAGGATTCGCTGGCTCCAATAAGCTCATCAAGAGCCTTGTCTGTAGGAGGAACAAATGTGGAGAAATTTTTCGATTTGGCATCTGACGGCTGCTCTCTATATTCACCAGTAACGGCAAAAGCATTGCCTTCAAACTGAATCGTCATACTCTTCACATTATTGTCTTTCAATTCCTGCCTTAACTCATCGTATCTAGGGAAATCGGCGGATTCATTTCCATTGCTCACAAACTGGACAATGCCCACCACGACTAAAAATAAAATCAAATAAAAACCAGAATTCCGGATGAACCGATTCATCCCCTACCTCCTCTCACAACGCTCAAGTTATTGTACCATAGCCTGCCCAGAGTCCTCAAATGCTCAGTGCTCCGGAAATCTGATCCGTGGATCTAAGGCTGTCGATTAGCTTATTTGGAATAAATTTCAGGCTTCAGTACACCGACGTAAGGGAGGTTCCGATACAGCTCGGCATAGTCGAGTCCGTAGCCGACTACGAAAGCGTCAGGAATCACAAAGCCGGTATAGGCAGCTTCGAGATTAACGGTGCGTCCTGTCGGTTTATCAAACAGGGTAACCACAGAAATGGAAGCAGCATTGCGTCCTTGAAGCATTTCAATTAAATAACTGAGTGTAAGACCACTGTCGATGATGTCTTCGACGATCAGAACATCGCGTCCTTCAACTGACGCATCCAAATCTTTGATGATTTTGACTACACCGGAAGATTTGGTGGATGCTCCATAGCTGGATACAGCCATGAAATCCATCTCAACAGGTACTGTAATGACTTTAACCAAATCCGCCATAAAGATAAACGCGCCTTTCAGCACACAAATTACCAATGGCGTACGTCCTGCATATTCTGCGCTCAGCTGGGCGCCGAGCTCCCTGATTCTTTGTTGGATTTCTTCTTCGCTGATCAAGATTTCCTGAATATCGTTCTGCAACTTGCGAACCTCCTAAGTTATACTATGAAAGACTAACTTCGACCATTACGCTTCTTCGTGCTGCTCCATATCCTCCAGAGACAAGAGAAGAACCGAGGCCGTGTGCCGCCCTACTGCGGCATGCATCGAGCGCCTAACGCCCGGAATCCAGACGATATTGCCCAAACCATCACAAACAAGGGGAATCTCAGAGCGTTCGGAAGAAGGTATTTTATCATCAATGTAAATATCTTTTACCTTTTTGCTTCCGTTTAATCCCATAACCCTTATGGTATCTCCAGGCAATCGGGAACGAATGGTCAGCGGCAGGACCAGCTCATCGCTGTCAAACCAAGCCGACATCTTCCCATAGTCCTCCCCCTGTACTAAAAAAGTTTCTTTCTCCAGCACCGTCATCGTCATTACTTTTCCTAGTTCCGTCAGCAAAAGCCGGGAATCAGGCAAAGACATCCGATATGTATAACTAACCTTCCGCTGCGGAGGCTTGGACGAGAACAAAATTGTATCATATTGCCGCACACAGATCAGACCTCCACCCAAATCTAAACTCCATACGGTGGGGTGTTCCTGCAGCGTTCCCCGGCGTACAGCCTCGATCTTGGAAAAATCCAGGGTCGATGAATCCGCCGACAGATAATTTAATATTAGTTTAATCAAACGCCGTTGTAAAGCGGAGGGTATGGCCGCGAACAAAGCTCTCTTAAAGGTGTATTTTCCATGCTTCATCAAAACCAGCTCATCGAAGCATCTTGCTGCGTTCGCCTCCATAAATTCATCTTCGGCTCCGACAATTTCGGACAATTGCAGAAGCGACTGTTTGACTTTCGGGTTGTACTTTTCCAGTGAAGGCAGCACCTCCAGCCGGATGACATTCCGCTTATATTTGGTCAGCAGATTGCTGGCATCTTCGGCGTAGGGAAACCCTTCATCCCGGCATAACCCGACAAGAGCCGTTTTGTTAATACGCAGGAAGGGGCGGATGAGTTCCACCTTTTTTTCTGTCCTCTTCCAGCGCATTCCGGCCAGACCGGAAGGTCCGCTGCCCCGCAACAGGCGCATAAGCACCGTCTCCGCCTGATCATCGGCATGATGTGCCAGCGCAACAGAGCGTGCGCCATAGCGGTGCGCAGTCTCGATCAGAAACTGATATCGTTTCTCGCGTGCCGTCCCCTCGGGGCCAAGCCCGCTGCCTTTGGCGAGGGAAGGGATATCAAATTCGGCCAGCTCAAAAGGCACCCCCAGCTCCCCGGCCATTTGCCGGACGAACTCCGCCTCCTCAACCGACTCATCCCTGAACCCGTGGTTTACATGGGCACATACCAGCTTTAGCGGTATCCGGTTCACAGATATTTCATGCAGAATACGCAAAAGAGCCACAGAGTCCGACCCTCCGGAAACTGCGACTACTATGGTGTCATGGGGCGCCCACAGCCTGTGCTCGGCTGCAGACTCCAATACGGATTCCACAAGCTCATTCATTTGCTCCATACGGTGCTCCCTTTCTTGCCCTATCATTTACACAATCTTTGACCGGCATGGCCAGCATTCCGGTATATGTATGAGATCAAAAACGCAATACCCAATAAATCGTAAAAGCCAGCACAAATAACGATAACCCAAACGCACTTTTTAGCCAGCGCGGGGTCGCCATGGCATCCTTCGGCTGTTTGCGCGTTCCGTATATATGAACCTTCCAGATCTCAGCAGCCTGCGCCGAACCGGGAAATCCGCCTTTTAGTGCAAGACACAGCCAAGAGGAGAGCTTCCTGTCAGGCAAACTTTTGGCCAGCTTAATCAGTTCATCGACGCTTCTTGTCTGCGGCAGCTGCTGGGCAGCGGCTTTCAGCCCGTCTTCATTAAGCAAACGAAGGCAGAGAACGGCAAAAGCAAACAGATCATAATTCTCGTCGCCGGTACGGCTGCCTGCATTCCAGAATCCCCGGTCATGCCATTCGGTAAATTGCTTCACACTGCGTCCCATGGGACTTGCGCCGCCATAGTCGATCAGTTCGGCTTCGCCGTAATGTGATACCATTACATTCTCGGGCTTGAGATCACCAAACACAAAACCGCATTCATGCAGCGTCTGCAGCTTCTCTAACAGCTTCAGTCCAACCAGACCCAGCCAGGAGATCCCGTTTTTAGCCAAAAAATGGTGCAGCTGTTTACCTTCAACGTAGCGCATCACATAAAAAGGGGTATGCTCTCCATCTTTGAAATCATCCGACTCCAGCAGGTAAGAGGACAGCGTAGATTCACGGCGGGCGCGAAACTCACTTCGCTTCCGGCAGGATTGCAGCGAGGTCAGCACGTTGATTTCCGACTGCAGCTCAAGCGTATCGTTTCCGATCTTGAGCGCATACCGCTCCCGTCTGCCTTCTCTTTGCACGAGATATACGGTTCCATTGGCCCCTCTTCCCAGCATCCGTTCAATGACATAACGGTTCCCCCGCCATTTGCCGCTAATAACGGTACCGGCAGGGTAGGGCGGATTAGACGACATACCCACCAATCATCCCTTCTCTTTCATCGTGATCCCTGCCCGGAAGGCGGTCACGGTGTTCATCCAGTGTATCACAACGGTAATATTCGAGCACCTTGAAAATAGCCGGACCTGTAGGCGTGGCTCCCCTCATTTTCAGCTTGGAGAACAGCGAGCGGACCTGCGACACATTACTCGTCCAGTCCATATCCAGCATGGCCTCCTCACTGCTCGAGCGCCCGGGAAAATGGAACACGGAAATCTCACTGCTTCCTTCCCGCGCTTCCAGGCTGAGGGCCAAATCACGGATAGCATCCTCTACGGCTCCCAGTTTAGGCTTCATACTTGCGCTTGCGTCAATCAGCAGTGCGATGCGCAGCGGCGAAGTTTCTGTCAGCTCATCTACGACGGTAACGACCTGCGAACGTTTCAACGGCGGCAGCTCTTCCAGCGAGCCTTCGCCGAGTATTTTTTTTACCTCTTTATTAACCGCCTGCTGAATGGTCTGAACCACAGTTTTGCGGGTCATCATCTGGATGGTCTGCGCCAGCTGCGGCGTTCCGACAATCCGGCTCAGTCCGCCCCCTGCTTTGGCAATATCGGAAATCTCCCGGCTTCCCAGCTCGCCAATGGTTCCGTAATCGACCACGCCAACCACGTTAACGGTGATTCCCTCCTGCCGGGCATGCGCCGCAGCCATCACCGGACTCTCCCCCACATTGGAACATCCGTCCGTAATGAGCAGAATTTGCTTCATGACCGTTCACTCCCCTTTGCCTTGTTATCTGTTTCTAGCATATCCAAGGTTGAGAGATTTCAAACGCCGCTTAGCGGAGATATTCAGATAAAAACAATAGTGAACTCGGGGAACTGCGAGGAACTTTTGGGCTTCCGATCGCTGTTGTCCCCGGATTTATTGAATTGGCCACATGGTGCAAATCCGGGGACAAAGGCGAACGCTGACGCTTCTCCAGCTCCAAAATTCCTCTCCGTCCCATAGATTCACGTTATGTTTGAAATCTGAAAAAGAACGCCGCTGAGCCAGCGGCTTTTGAAACGGGGCTGCGCAAAGGGCGGCGGAGTAGATGAGGCCCCGCCGAATTAGGATACTCCATTGCTTCCATATATAGCTCACGAAAGAATAACGTGAGTTAGATGATAGATTACCTTACTAGCTGACCGTGCGCGGCCGCTCCATCCGGCCGATGCCAGGCATATGCAGGCTGGACCATTCCGGATGATAATGATCGACCCGGCTGACGATAATGGTCATGTCATCATGGATTTCATTGCCTTGATAACGGATAACCTTTTCCAGCAGGCTGTCGGCCATATCCTGAGGATCATCTCCCTCCAGCTCCTGGATTAACCGCTTCATCCATATTTCTTTATTAACGGCATATCCGGGCGCATCATAAATACCATCGGTCATCATAATGAGAATATCACCCGGACGCAGCTGCATGCTGATCAGATCCACCTCAATGTCTTTTATGATTCCGATCGGAAGATTGCTCGAAGTAATCGGGATAACTTCGCTCCCCCTGCGGATAAAGGAAGGCGCAGACGCGATTTTCATAAAAGTAGTATGCGCCGAATACTGGTCGATCAGCGCCATATCCACCGTCGCATAGAACTCATCCGGAGAACGCAGCAGCAGAATGGAATTTACGGACTTTACCGCCAGCTTCTCGTCCATACCGGACTGCAGCAGCTTTTCCAGCATAGATAACGCGGCACTGCTCTCCATCCGGGCACGCTCTCCGTTACCCATCCCGTCGCTGATGGAAACAGCAAATGTGCCATTTCCAAGCTCTACGGTGCTGAAGCTGTCGCCGGAGAACATATCGCCTCCCTTGGCTGCCCCCGCAACTCCAGTATTCACCTCATAAGCTTTGGCAGATCCAAAGGTGACCATCGACAGTCCCTCGCGGGGATGCACTGCGGTTTCACTTACGACTGCAATATTCTCCTCCAGAATATCGGATAACAGCGGCGCAACCATCTTGCGGCACTCATCAAAGCCGCGGGTATAAGCATGAACCACTTCTATTTCTACCCGGCCGGGATCAAGGCTTAAAATCTCAATCGAATGAATGGACAACCCCAGTTTCTCCAGCGCCTCACGGATCTGGGCCTCCTGCCGGTACATTGCCTGGCCTTCACGTTTGATCTCCTTCGCCAGATCCTCCATCACCTGAGATACACCCGAAAGCTGCTCGGCAACAAATTGGCGGCTGTCGTATATTTGTCTTTTCCAGCGCATATCATGCTGGTATAGCTCATACTGGCCCTTCATCACTTCCAGCACCTCCCCTGTCTTGCCGCAAATCCGGCTCCACTCGGGCGGAAGCTGGGCTGCGGTGATGTCCGGGCATTCTTCTACGGTCGTCATCATATCTGTCATATACCTGTACGTCTGATAAAACTTCGTGTCCCAGCAATGCGAACGCCGGATACAGCCGGCGCAGGCACCCTCAGTTACGGTACTCATGAAGTCTTCCATTTCACGTTCACTTTTACCGGCTTCCCCAGCCCGGGGAATCTGCCCGAAGCTGCTCGACAGCTGCTGGAATACCTGCGAGAACTGGGTTACCCGGTCTGCTGTAATATCTCTCACTCTTCGGGCATATTCATGCTGTGACCGGCTGTGATCCGGTGTGCCCGGCACATATTTGGCGATGGCAGAAATAATCCCCTTTGGTGTTAGAAGAAACAACAGCACGGCAGCGCAAGTCTCCCAAGTTGAAGCCATCACATCACCCGGGCCCAAGAAGTAGACCGAAAGTATAGTTGAGCCCAGCAGCATCCCGATCGAGACTGCCCCTTTGCGCCCGGACTGCATCATCCCGGCCAGCATTCCGGAGAAAGCCAGGAGACTCATCTGATAAATGGCTCCGATATCAGCCAGGCTGAGGATCAGGCCGGTGACTACCCCGACGGCAGCACCGAGCGGAGCTCCACCGGCGAGAGCAAACAATAGAATAAGAAAGCGTGACAGAATATGTTCCAGCGACAAGCCGTTTATGGTCCAGCCCACAAGGCCGGTCATGACGGAAGCCAGCAGAATAATCAAGCAGAGAACTTCATCATTCCGCAGCGCCCGGCTCCTTTGCTTGTAAGTAAACAAAGGAAGCGCCTGCAAAAATACCAGTGTAAGCACAAAGCCAAGCAGCGCATCAAGTGTCGACATCATCAGCGGGTACCAGGCGATCGAGGGACCCATAATAATCCGGAACAGTCCGACCATAAATGAGGATACAAATACCATCAGCGGCGCATAGGACAGATCAATCCGCTGGAAGCTCTCAAAACCTTTGTACAGCAGGTAGAAGATAATTAGCTCTGCGGCAATCACTACAGCTCCGGGGAACGGGGTGAACAGACTGCCGAGGATCGTGGCTGCAGCCACCGGAAGTATGGAGTCTTTACGCATAAACACAATGACAGCAAAGTAAGCTACAGCAAAGGGTGACAGCTCGTCCAAAATCATTGCCCGTCCCAGCATAAAGCCCATTAAGCTCAACAGCAGCATCCATTTCTTCACTGTTAAAAACTGAAGCAGCGGTTGATTCCTACCCCAGCTCTTTAGACGCATGCCCCAGGCTTCCTTCTGCTCCTTGTCTTTGCTTCCCGCTTTTGTCCACTCCGGCAAATTGACCACATTGCTTTTATCCATTCCTCTGCACCACCCGTTTAAGAATTTATGGTTCTCATTATATAGCGGGGGTCTTAAGAAAGTTTGTCAGAAACAGAGAGCAAACTGTAAAAAATTTCCGACAAAAAAGCCTGTCCCGACAAAGCACCCGCGAAGCCTCTCGATCCCATGCGGGGCATTGGATTGATAGACTCGACCATCGGATTGCCGCAAGACTGTGCAGAGGCCAGCGGCAGATTTTCGTCAGCGATTGCTCTGGTGTTATGTGAGAATGAGATAGATGCTGTCGGCAATTTGCCGGGCAACGACAAAAAAACCGCAAGGGCGAAAGCCCCTGCGGTTATTTATGATGTGCAAGTAGATTATACGCGTTTGGCTCCACGGCCTCCGCGCTTTCCTTCTGTGTTCTTCTTGATCGAAGATATCCGTTCTTCGCTGTCTTTCAGGAAGCGTGACATTTTATCCTCGAATGAAGGTTTACCGGCTGCAGGCTTGAATGGACGCCCTCCCCGTTCACGATTGAAACCACCACCACCGCCGCCGCCTCCACCACTGCCGCCACCGCCGCCGAAACGGTCTCCACCGCTTGGACGTTCTGGTCTTGGAGCTCTAGGGGGACGTACTTCCGATGCCGGCTTATCTACAGCCTGCTTGATGGAAAGCCCGATCTTGCCGTCCTTGTCAACGTTGATCACCTTGACAGTTACTACATCACCAATCTTTAAATGATCGTTAACATCCTTGACGTAGTTATCGGCGATTTCCGAAATGTGAACGAGACCTGTGACACCTCCTGACAGATCCACAAATGCTCCGAAATGCGTGATGCCTGTCACCTTGCCTTCTAACTTGGTGCCCACTTCAATTGCCATAGAATAAAATGATCCTCCCTTAAAAATATACAGACGAATATAAAGTCCATCCAGTCTGCGGTGATTTGATTATACAGTAAAGAGCAAAGCAAGGCAACACAGCGAAAGCCTCTTTTGGCCTGCTTTATTGTCCTGATTGCTCGGGACGAATAGGCTGTTCCCCTAACGGATACATATTGTACCATTTACGCGCCAATTGGCCGATATACTCGTCATCGTTAAGTCGTGACACTTCGTATTTCAGTTGATTGAGAGAAGCCGTAACTCCCTCGCTGCTCGCCTGCTTCTTGGCCAGCTGTTCACTCTTGTCCGCAATTGCCGCACTCTGGGCAAAGAAAATATAACCGGCCCAGCCCAAAAAAACTGTAACCATGACCGCCCATATGAATCTTCTTCTCTTCGCGCCTGCAGCCAAGCCTTTGTTATTGCTACTCTTCTCTTCTGCAGAAAATCTGTTCATGCAGCCTACCCCCAGTTCAATCTCAGCGTTTCCACCATGCAGTCAACCACTCAGACAATCTCACCATCCAGGCACTGTGATAGAGCCGGGACAAAGACGGAGAGATCCATCTTACTGGAAGTACCCAAATTGGCTTCGTTAGACGCAGCAGCAGCTTCAGGATAAATAACAGGATCCGGCACAAGAGCAGCAGCGTCCCCCTCAGGAGGCGCCAAAGCCAGCGAAGCGGCATGCCTATTACGATTTCTACAGCTCTCCATAGCAGCCTGCACGTATACTGAATCGACTGAATTAACATTACCACAAAATGCCGCACCGTAACACTGAAGAGTAAAAAATAAATCCATACGCCTAGAAAGAGGCCAAGAAAGACATAAAACCTCAATTGTCCCTGATTCCCGGCATAAAGCAT
This sequence comes from Paenibacillus sp. FSL L8-0340, assembly GCF_038593145.1. Classification (NCBI taxonomy): domain Bacteria; kingdom Bacillati; phylum Bacillota; class Bacilli; order Caryophanales; family Paenibacillaceae; genus Paenibacillus; species Paenibacillus sp. FSL L8-0340. The sequence goes on along the minus strand of NZ_CP151967.1, from coordinate 51,835 downwards.
CCGGAAGACGAGGAGTGCCGCCCACATCCAATACAGCAGATCCAGCAGCGCATTCAGCCATTTGGGAAAGCTTAATTTCAGCGACAGCACCCGGTAGCTGTCATAGGCCAGTCCCATGGCTGTGCCGGCCAGCATCATGTAAAGCAGGGTGATCCACTGAATCGCGGGATTCATTTAAACAGTTTGCCGAGGATGCCTTTGTTTTTACTCTGTGCTCCGGGATCAAGGTAAATCAGGGAATGGACGTTGCCCTCCAGAGACAAAAGCCCATTCTCCAGACTTAGATTCTTGATATGTAAATGATTTCCGCGAATGGTGAGATGGCCAAGTTCCGTGCGTAGCAGAAACTCCTCGCTGTCGAAGCTCTCCACATTCTGCACGCCTGTTAGCTCCAATTGCTTGCGACTGCGCATGTGCAGATCGTGCTGTTTATTGACTTTGACTGGCTCGATCATAGCATGTACCCCTCCTTCTTGTTTCTAATCTATGGTGGAAGAAGAGGTTATAGAACAGAGGCTTTTAGAATTTCAAAAGACCGATAGAGCTCCTGCACGAAGCCAACAGAGTTCTATTATTATTAAAAACAAAGAGGGTATTCCGGCCACTTCTGGCTACAGGAACACCCTCTTGCTTGTGATCTGCTTATCCTTACAGCGCTTTTACCAGTCGAGACCGTTGCTTTTGGCAACAGGCTCTTCACGGAGCAGCGTATACATGCCGGCGGCCTCATCCTTGCGGGTCGTTTCCACCAGTTTCTCCACTTTGACCGTTACTAGCTTTTGACCGAATTGCACTGTAATCTCGTCGCCGATCTTTACCGTACTGCTCGGTTTTGATTCCTTCCCATTAATCAGCACCCGGCCCTGTTCGGACACATCCTTGGCCACAGTGCGGCGCTTAATCAAACGGGATACCTTCAGGAATTTGTCCAGGCGCATTAGTTGACGGCTTCTTTAAGCTTGTTGCCAGCCTTGAAGGCCGGTACAGTGGATTCAGGAATTTCAATAGGTGTGCCCGATTGCGGGTTGCGGCCGGTGCGGCCGGAACGTTTGCGGGTTTCGAAAGTACCGAAGCCGATCAATTGGACCTTATCGCCTTTGGACAGTGCATCTGTAATTTCACCCAGCACGCCGTTCAATACGGTTTCTACATCTTTCTTTGCCAATCCGCTTTTTTCGGAAATGTTGTTTACCAAATCTGTCTTGTTCATAATTTGAAGTTCCTCCTAGGATACAAAAAAATAAATGAAACGCGATAAGCTGCTAGGATATGCCGCGAATCGTCATTTCGTCTTTAAGATATTCTGGATGCCGCCCGAAATTCCTGCCGCAAACACTCTATTTTTTTAAAATTAAGAGAGCAGTCCAGGCTCAGGCACTATTACATTATAAACCTCTCACCGCATTCCAAACCAGAGAGTTAAGCCCCATTCACATCATTGCCTCTTCCTGCAGCCCCTATACTGCAAAAGGCTGGGAAAGCGACGCCTATATTAGAGATGCTCAGAATCAATTTTTTTGCTCCTTGACCTTTGCCTCCTGCCACAACGCTTCCATCTCTTCTAGACTGCTGTCCAATAGACGGGTGTTCCGGCTTAGCAGCTGCTGCTCAATATATTGGAATCTAGATACAAACTTGCGGTTGGTACGGGTTAACGCCTCTTCCGGGTCCGCACCGATGAAGCGTGCAGCATTGGTCGCGGCGAACAGCAAATCCCCCAGCTCCAGCATTTGCTCCTCCGCCGGTGCGCCGGATTCGATAGCCTCCTGAAGCTCATCAACCTCTTCGCGGATTTTAGCCAGCACATCGCCAACGTTGTCCCAATCGAATCCTACTTTTGAGGCCTTTTTCTGCAGTTTGTAGGCCTTCATTAGCGCAGGCAAATCACGGGGAACACCACTCAGCGCGGATTCTGCTTCCGGTGTTACGCCTTTAAGCCGTTTTTCCTCGGCCTTCATGCCCTCCCAGTTCTGGAGCGCTTCCTCGGCATCTGCAGCATTCTTATCGCCGAAGACATGCGGATGGCGGAAGATCAGCTTGTCATTCAATCCTTCAATGACATCATAGACATTAAAGGTGCCCTGCTCCTCCTCCATCTGGGAATGAAGCAGGATCTGCAGCAGCAGGTCGCCCAGCTCTTCCTTCATATGGTCCGGATCATCCTCATCAATCGTTTCCAGAACCTCATAGGTTTCCTCAATCAGATTTTTGCGCAGTGATTCATGCGTCTGCTCCCGGTCCCATGGACACCCTTCCGGACTGCGCAACGTATCGACAATTTCATGTAAGCGGGCGAATGTGCGTTTTCGTGCACTTTCAGCGCGGTTGGCCGGAACATAAATCAGCGAGAGATTGCCGTACCCTTCCAGGCGGTCCAGCTCATACAGCGGTACCCGGAGAATACGTTCTTCCTTATCCACTCCAAGAGCATGTCCTACGATTACCTCATACTCCGGCGGATAACAATCCATCAGACAGAGCTTGGTTTCGGAAGCCGTGAAGCTGTCGTAGACCTGGCCGATCAGCGTATGCAGCTCCGGCTGAAGCTGGGAACTGCGGATACCGGAAGCATCCAGAAGCTGAAACCCTTCAATCGGGTCGAAGCCAAGCCGTACGAATGCCTCATCGAGAAAGCTTTCCCCGCCGAGAATGTGCAGTTCTACTCCCGCGCCCGGGCAGCGCTCCCGCAGCAGGGATACCGCCGATTCTGCAACCATGGGATGCCCCGGGACGGCATAGACAATTTCCGTACCCTGCGGTGCGGAACGCGCTTCCTCGATTAATTTCGCCGTAATGGCTTCATACACCTCAGGAAACGAGGACAGCGATTCATACAGCCCGTCAAAGGACTGAGAAGCTATTTCAAGCTCTGTTAAAGCTGCCATCACCGGATGCTCTGCGGTCCGGACATAAACGGCGGATGCGGATTGCAGCTTCTTGATAATGCCCAGGGTCAGCCGGTCGGGATTGCCGGAACCGAGGCCAACCACGGTTAATGTTGCGCTCATACCTGTCTCCACTCCTTCTGCACTGCCTTGCCGCTGAGGCTAAGGCAGCTTTGTATGTACTGCAATATAGTAATCTCATGCTTAAGAGATAACGGTTGGAACCCCTAGCTGCGCCTTAAGGGAACAGGCGCAGCTTCTTCAGCTTGTCCGCAAGCCGCGGGCCAAAGCCCGGAAGCTGGCGCAGCTCGCTTTCGCTGAGCAGCCGCAGGGCAACAGCGCCGGCCGCGAAGACGGCGCAGCCTGCCAGCACGCCGAGCAGGCTCTGCGCCAGGGCTGCGGTACGCCCGCCGCCGAAGCCGATGGCTGCGGCCGCACTGCCAACGCCGAGGCTTACGGCTGCGGCGCCCAGGCCAAGGCCCGCGAGCAGCAGCGCGGGCTTCACCAGGGCATCTGCGAAGCGCAGCCGCAGATGGCCCATACGGTACAGCAGCAGCACATTCAGCGCTGCTGCGAAGAGATGTGCGGCCACGCTGGCGATGGCTGCGCCGGTAATGCCCTGCTGCGGAATCAGCAGCAGGTTAAGGGCCGCCTTGAGCACCGCGGCGGCCAAGAGATGTATCGCCGGCGCGCGCACGGCGCCCAGGCCCTGCAGCAGCGCGGAGGAGATGATGCTGACCGTACCGCCAGCGGCGGTAAAGGCCAGCCAGGTCATCGTGCCGCTGCCGGCAGCATCACCGTACAGAGCCACATTGACCGGCTCTGCAAGGACGGCCAGGCCAACCGAAGCGGCCAGGCCCAGCAGCCAGAACCAGCGCAGCGACAGGCTGCAGCGGGTCTGGATCAGCCCGAGATCTCCGCGGTGCTTCGCCTCCGCGAGTGCCGGGATGAAGACCACTGATAACGAAGTGGCCAGCATCGTTACCATCTGAACAAGCGGCAGGCCGCGATTGTAGATGCCGAACTGCGCCATCGCCGCCGCTTCACTGACAGTTGACGACAGCAAACGGGGGACGGTAAATACATCGACCAGCCCGATAAGCGGTATAGCCAGCGTTCCGAGCATGACTGGAATACCATAGCCCAGCAGCTTGCGGGCCTTGGCTCCTGTCTGCTCCCGGATATTGTCCGCAGCAGAACTCCGGGTCCAGGCGGTTTCAGCGGCAGCTGATATCGCCAGCTCAGCCGACTGCTGCGCTACGCTCACACGGCGGCGGTAATTCTGCCAATACAGCAGCATGACAATCAGACCGGCCGCTCCGCCGCCAGCCGAGCCAATCAGCGCACCCGCCGCGATGGTGGCCGCATCTGCTCCCTTCCCGGTCAGATACAGCAGCAGTGCGATCATGACAGCTACCCGCACCGACTGCTCGACAACCTGCGACACCGCGGTAGGGACCATATTATGCAGTCCCTGAAAATAACCGCGCAATGCGGCCATAAGCGGAACAACAGCAAGCCCTAATGCGCTGCAGCGCAGCGCGGGAATGACATGGGAGTTGCCGACCCACCCGGCGATAACCGGAGCCCCAAGATAGGCAAGGGCCCCGATCACAAGGCCGCTGATGACTGTAATGGCCGCTGACAGCAGCAGAACCCTCCGGCCTTCGCTTTCATCTCTGTCGGCCGAGGACTCGGCCACGAATCTGGCGATTGCAGACGGCAGACCCAGCATAGCTATCGTTATAAGCATCGTGTACAGGGGATTAACCGTGTTGTATATGCCGAACACGGCGTCTCCCCCCAGATTTTGCAGCGGAATTTTCTGCAGCGTACCGATCAGTTTGGAGAGAATGGCTGCTGCGCTGAGAATAAATGCGCCTTGCAGTAATTTAGAGCCTTGTGTACCAGATTTCATAAAAGTACCTGCTTCTACAGCGATAACTGCCATAATGGGATGAATTTCTATATTATAACGCATGGAGGCGCGTAAGTAGAAGCGGTTTTGGTTGCATTTACACGGACGGCCGCATTTTTCTGCAATCCGCATCTTCTTATCTTTTCCAAAATGGAATGTCAAAACCCCGCCCTCCCTTTGTATCATACCAAAAGGAAAGCGGGGTCCATAGTATCAAAGCTGTTACTGCTCCATCTGCTTGCCCAGAAAAGCGGCTGCCGTTTCGGCCATTTTGATTTCCATTTGCGCCATTTTTACCGAATCATCCTTGTTCAGCAGCACTACACAACCGATGGGGTCCCCGCCTGAGATGATGGGAGCAGCTACATAGCTCGATATTAATTCTGCATGATCTTTACCGATGTCATAGCTGCCTGCATTCGTTTCGAGCACGGTCTTGCGGCTGTCCATTACCTTCTCCAGAAGCACACCCACCTGTTTCTCGAGATAATCCTTTTTGGAGCCTCCGGCAAGGGCGATAAAAGTGTCCCTGTCAGTAATCATTGTAATATGCCCGGTGCCTTCATAAAGCGACTCTGCATATTCCTTGGCGAAATCGCCCAGCTCACCAATGGGGGAATACTTCTTCAGTATGACTTCACCGTCGCGATCGACGAAAATTTCCAACGGATCCCCTTCACGAATACGTAGTGTGCGTCTGATTTCTTTAGGGATAACAACTCGACCGAGGTCATCAATACGACGTACAATTCCAGTAGCTTTCATTTCACATGTTGCCCCGCTTTCTTAAGAAGTATGGTCCAACTACTGTCCATTAAGGGAATGGATAATCCCAGTGATTTATCGTAATATCTGACCATAGTATTCATCTCTTCCCAGTTCCTTATACATCCTCTGGAAGGTATAACATTAAATATCCTTAATCCGCAGACTTCCGGCGCACCCCTCCCCGTTATGTGCTATTTTTAACATAATTATACATTATAATTTACAAAATAAAGCCATCCCTCGCTTTGAAGCGTCAGGATGGCTTGTCCGTGCAAATGGTTTATTTGGCTTCTTGTGTAGCCTCTGGTGAGGCACTTGGAGCTTCTGTAGCTTTAGTTCCGCTGTTTGTTCCGGACTCAGAGGCAGCAGCGGAGCTTTTCGGCAGATTGATTTTGATTTCCAGGTCTTTCAGATTGTTTTCGAGGAAGGACTCCACGCTCTGCGAAGCCAGCGAGCTTTTGATTGCTTCCTTTTGTTCACCGGTCAGCTTGTCAAAGGTTGCTTCTGTACGGCTCTCCACCTTAATGATGTAATAACCCAATTTTGTTAGCACTGGATCACTGATTGTATTCAGCGGCAGTGTCTGGGCTGCTGCCTTGAACTCCTCCGAATAATTGCCCAGAAATACTTCCTTCAGCTGGCCGCCAGCTTCCTTAGACGCGGTATCGTCGGTGTATTGCTTGGCGATTTCCGCAAAGTCCGCTCCACCGTCAAGCTTAGCCTTTACCTCCTTAGCCAGCTTAAGTGCGTCTTCCTCGGTACGCTCTTTTTTGTTGGCGTCGGTCAGTCCGATCAACACCTGACGAAGAGTAGCTACAGTGAAATCGCCTTTGATTACTTCAAATTCCTTCTTTACTTGGTCATCGGTTACTTTGAGCAGCATATCCTGAAAAACCGTAAGCACACGCACCATATAAGTCCGCACATCGTCTTCCTTCAGATTCTGCTCCTTTAATACGCTATCAAAGGTGTCACCCAAACGGCTCTTAAGATCAGCTAATTGCACATCGGCTTCCTTCTCGGCCTGCTTCTTAGCCTCATCTGTTGCCTTGCCGGCCAGATGCTCAAAGGCCACTTCCTGGTTCAGAATAGATTCCTTGAAGGTATCAATCTCCAGGTACTGGGCCTGCTGAGGGGAGAGGAATTTCATGACACGGGTGTCTAAATCGAATTCCTTCTCAGTAATGGTTCCCCCTTTGTAGGTAGCGTACGCTGTGCTGCTATCATCAGCTGCATTATTATTTTTATTATTGTTGTTGCTGCTGCAAGCAGAAAGCATAGAGAAAGAAAGAGCCGCTGCCAGTGAGACCAGCAGCACTTTCCAGGATTTTGTTTTATTTAACGACATCATGTAGTTCTCCCTTCAATTTTAGAGACTGTTTGGCCGCTGCCAGAAACTGCTCTAACAGATCAAGCAGCGCCTTATCGTCAAGATCCTTCGACTTGATGCGGATACTGGCTTTTGCATCCCTATCAAATTGTACACGTCTTTCAAAGCTATTTCCAACTTTGGCAAGCTTGGCCGTATCAAAGGCCCCGGTGCTCCCTTCATGGAAGTTCAACGAAACATCGTCACCACGACGGATCATTGATTCCAATCCATAGAGCTTTCCATATACCTTGAGACGGGCTACGGACAGCAGATTGACTACGGCCTCCGGCAATTCTCCGAAGCGGTCAAGCAGTTCATCCTCCAATTCCCCAGCGTCCTCAAAAGTGGAAACCGCCGCAACCTTCTTGTAAATTTCGATCTTCTGGATGCTGTCGTAGATATACTCGGATGGAAGATACGCATCAATTGACAAATCAATGACCGTATTGCCATGCTTCAGCGAAGTATCCTCTTCTCCCAGTACAGTGACCTTACGCTTACGGATTTCTTCCGCCAGCATTTGCGAATACAGGTCGAAACCGACGGAAGCGATAAACCCGTGCTGCTCCGCACCAAGCAGATTGCCCGCTCCGCGAATGGAAAGGTCGCGCATGGCAATTTTGAAGCCGGAGCCAAGCTCCGTAAATTCCTTGATGGATTGCAGGCGCTTCTCCGCGACCTCAGTCAGCACCTTGTCCCGCTGATACGTGAAATAGGCATAGGCAATCCGGTTAGAGCGTCCTACACGTCCACGCAGCTGATAGAGCTGCGATAGCCCCATTTTGTCGGCATCATGGACAATAAGCGTATTGACATTCGGAATATCCACCCCAGTCTCAATGATACTTGTGCTCACCAGCACATCGTATTCTCCGTCAAGGAAATCGAGTATGGTCTTCTCCAGCTCCGATTCCGACATTTGGCCGTGGCCAATGCCGACCCTTGCTTCCGGAACGAGCATGGAGATTTGGGCGGCCATTTCCTGAATGCCTTGAACGCGGTTATAAAGATAATAGACCTGTCCTCCACGGGCCAGCTCACGTTCCACCGCTTCCCGGGTAAGCGTCTGACTATGTTCAACCACATACGTCTGCACGGGAAAGCGGTTCTCCGGTGGTGTCTCAATGACTGACAAATCCCGCACGCCAAGCATCGACATATGCAAGGTCCGTGGAATAGGCGTTGCAGTCAAGGTGAGCACATCGACATTGGTCTTGAGCTTCTTGAGTTTTTCTTTATGGGTTACACCAAAGCGCTGCTCTTCATCAACAATTAAAAGACCGAGATCCTTAAAGACCATATCCTGCGACAACAGCCTGTGTGTGCCGATTACTACATCTACCGTTCCCTGCCGGACACCCTTAATGGTCTCATTCTGCTCTTTGCGGCTGCGGAAGCGGCTCAGCACCTGAATGTTCAGCGGATAATTGGCAAACCGCTCACGGAAGGTTTCATAATGCTGCTGCGCGAGGATTGTGGTCGGCACCAGCACGGCAACCTGCTTGCCTTCAATCGCTGATTTGAAGGCTGCCCGGATCGCCACCTCCGTCTTGCCATAGCCAACGTCTCCGCATAGCAGCCGGTCCATCGGACGGTTCTGCTCCATATCCTTCTTGATCTCTTCGATAGCACGCAGCTGATCTCGGGTTTCGTCATACGGGAACATTTCCTCGAATTCACGCTGCTCCTGCGTATCCTTCTCAAAACCATAACCCAGAGCACTTTGGCGTTCGGCGTACAGCTTAATCAGATCATCCGCGATATCCTGAACAGAAGAACGCACTTTATTAGTAACTCGCGTCCACTCGTTTCCGCCAAGCTTGTATACCTTCGGTTCTTTATCTTCCGATCCGACATATTTCTGAATCAGATCTATCTGGTCAATCGGTACAGATAGCTTATCGCCACCGGCATATAGAATATGCATATAATCCCGGTGAATTCCGCTGACCTCAAGTGTGCCAATCCCCATATATTTGCCGATACCGTGATTCTGATGTACCACGTAATCGCCGATTTTGAGCTCGGTATAGCTCTTGATCCGTTCTGCATTGTCAATTCCTTTGGAAACCTTGCGCGCCTTGCGCTGCTTCTGGGAGAACATCTCTCCTTCAGTGATCACGGCAAGATGAATGGAAGGCAGCTCAAAACCGGAGCCCAGATTCCCGTGGACAATAGTAGGCTCTTCGATGCCATAATCGTACAGCACCCGGCGGACCCGTTCCATCCGCTCCTCGCTGCTCGCCAGCATCACGACCTGCACACCCGACTTATGCCAGCGCTCCATCTCCGATTTCAGCACATTCATCTGGCCGTGGAAATCCTGCATGCCGCGGCTGATAAATCCAAGGATGTTCTGCGGCTGGATATGTGGAACCTGGCGCAGGAAAATCGACATGAACAGACTCTGGAATGGGCGGCGGTACATGATAGCCTCATTATCTACAGAAAGATGAAGATCAGGCAGATTCTTGCCGTTCTGCAGCAAATGCAGGTTCCATTCTGACTCGTCCCGCTCCAGCTGTTTCGCCGTTTCCAGCAGTCTGGCCGGCTCATCCATAATAAGGAGAGTATCCTGTGCCATATAATCATATAAATGGCAGCGTTCAGGATATAACAGACTGATATATTTATAGACTTCAGGGAAATAGGTGCCCTGCCGCAGCATCTCCAGCTCCCGGCCCATTTCCTCACGCAAACGTAGCTTTGCCTGCCGGTCGGTCATTTTCTCAAGCTGGCGTTCCAGCATCGCAGCCGCTTCAGAGGCTGCCGAATCCTGGCGGGACTGGTCTGCGATGATCTCCTTAGCCGGTGTGATCTTCACACTGCGCACCTTGTCGATGGATCGCTGGTCTGCAGGATCAAAGGTTCGGATCGAATCGATCTCATCATCAAACAGCTCTACCCGATAAGCCAGTGAAGAGGTCATTGGATAGAAATCGACAATGCCCCCCCGAACACTAAGCTCACCGCGGTTCTCTACCCGTTCAACCCGTTCATAACCCATCATAATCATTGACATTAGAAAATCATCGAGAGAGAGGGTTCCATCCTGTGAAACGGTTAATTGTGCCTCTGCCATCACATGCGGCGATGGAAGCAGACGCCGGACGCCGGAATAAGGCACAACCACAACGCCACGGAAGCCCTGCGCACATTTGGTCAGGACATCTATCCGCTGAGCGAGCGTCTCAGGGCTGGAGACAGCCGCTTCAGCGGCAACCAGCTCATTGGCAGGGTAAAGCAGCACGCGATCCGGAGAAAGCGCTTCCTGCAAATCCTCAGCCATCTTCTGGGCCGAGAACATATTATGGGTGACTATAAGCAGCGGCCGTTCGGTTTCTTCATGCAGCGCCGCCAGCATAATTTGTCTGGCCGAACCGGACAAACCTGATATTAGCTGCTCCTTCATCCCTACGGCAACACCGCGGGTGACAGACTGAAAATCAGGATCTTTGGAAAAAGCTTCTATAAGACCTTGTAACAACAAAAGACACCTCTCTTACTGAACAGGCTGACAGCAGCCTAAGCCGCCGCACCTATTATGATTAGAATTGAAAACAAGCCTCAGCGATAAGGCCAAGGCTTGCGGATGACGATAGAGACAGGCGCTTCCACCTTACTGAAGCGGACTGGACAGCAGGCTGAGCTCAGGGTTGTTCTCCAAGGCCTGTTTGCAGTAATCGCAAGTAACCTTTACCGTGATCTCACCTTCTGAATCATACGCTATGATATCTCTGCGCTCCGCAGGGGTCAAAGAATGCAGACCAAGCTGCGCTTCTGTGATATTACTTCTATTGATGCTTCCCAGAAATGTCCGGCAGTGCCTGCATACGTAGTGTATTGCCATCTATATGCCTCCTGAAGTTAGTATATACCCTTCAGTATGCCCCGGCCCGGCCGTATTTAGCCTAAAGATGCGGCGGGAGCGGGCGGCTAGCCATTGAATTTGGCCATGGTCTGTTCAAAGGTATGCTGCAGGCTGAACTCCAGGGCATCACAGGTATCCAGGATCATGGTCTTCAGCCTGTCTCCGTCTTTCTTGGGAAAGGTAGAAAGCACATAATCTACAATAGCAAAGCCCGGTTCAGGACGGGAGATCCCCATCCGCACACGGTTGAAGCTTTGCGTGCCTGTATGCTGTATGATCGACTTGATTCCGTTATGGCCTCCGGCACTTCCCTGATAACGCAGCCGGATTTTGCCGATTTCTGTATCAAGATCATCATAGACAACGATCATATCCTCTAAATTCACTTTATAATATTCCATATATGCACGAACCGCTTCTCCGGACAGGTTCATAAAGGTCATGGGTTTGATCAGAACTGTCTTGACTCCCCCGATGACGCCCTCACCGATTACGGACTTGCACTTATTCTGGTTAAAGGTGATTCCGTTTCTGGCCGCTAGCTCGTCAAGCGCCATAAAACCGACGTTATGCCTGGTTTTGGCGTACTGCGGTCCCGGATTTCCGAGTCCAACAATCCATTTCATGATGGCCTATCCTTTCCATCCGGTTCTCTTAAGCAGAAGAGTTCCGTTTTTGGTACAATGAATTTTATTAGGCTTACTTCTAGAGCAGCCTAGGGCCACTTTACTCCAAAGACAGGTGATGAACGATGCCACATCAGGGCGACATCTTAACGCTTCAGCGCCATTTCCAGTACCACATCCAATATGCTGTGCCTGTCGAAATTTACAGAGACAATGTGCACGTAGCCATCGGTGTAGTTACAGCGGCGGATGAAGGCTTTGTTGAGCTGCAAGGAACTCTTTACAACCGCAGCCTGTTCACCTTTATCTCCCGGCCAGGGTATTAATGCCGCAGCAAAGCTGGGGGTCATCACGCCGACAAGGGTTACATCTTCCGTTACGGAGGTGTAACCCTTTTTGAATATAGGCGGGAACGGCAGTCATATCACTACAAGAGCACTACCCGAATACTATTCGATTTCGAACAATTTGCTGATGGACAGCTCCTCATGAACACGAATAATCGCCTCACCCATAAGTGGAGCCACGGACAACACTTTGAGCTTCGAGGTCGGATTGCTGCTGCGGATTGGAATGGTATCCGTCACGATAATTTCTTTGATTGGTGAATTTTCCAGACGTTCATGCGCAGGTCCAGACAATACCGGGTGGGTACAGCAAGCATAAACTTCCTTCACGCCGCCTTCCATCAAGGCATTGGCTCCCAGTACAATCGTTCCGGCCGTGTCGATAATATCATCGATCAGAATCGCTGTTTTGCCTTCGATGTTACCGATAATATTCATGACTTCGCTGACATTGGGTTCCGGACGGCGTTTGTCGATGATCGCCAGAGGTGCGTTAAGGAAATCGGCAAGCTTTCTAGCCCGCACAACACCCCCATGGTCCGGGGAGACCACAACCGGATTCTGGATCTGCTTCGAACGGAAATACTGGGCAAGAATCGGGACACCCAGCAGATGATCCACCGGAATATCAAAGAAGCCTTGAATTTGCATGGCATGAAGGTCCATCGTGATAACACGGTGAGCTCCTGCTTTTTCGATCAGGTTCGCTACCAGCTTGGCCGTAATTGGATCACGGGAACGCGCCTTGCGGTCTTGACGAGCGTATCCGTAATAAGGAATAACCACATTGATGCTTTTCGCGGAAGCGCGTTTGAGCGCGTCTACCATAACCAGAAGCTCCATCAAATTGTCGTTAACCGGACCACAAGTCGACTGTACGATATAGACATGGCAGCCCCGGACACTCTCAGACAGCTTGACCTGAATCTCCCCGTCGCTGAAGCTTGTGGTATGTGATTCACCCATCGGAATTCCGATATAATCAGCAATTTGACTAGCCAGCTTAGGATTGGAGTTACAGGTGAAAATCTTTAATTTGGAATCGCAATAAGTCATAAAATATAAACCCTCCGTGACGGAATTTAGCTTCCAAGCAGCGCCGGTAAAGAGATCTCAGCTCTATCCGGCGCTTTGGCAGTGGCCCTTACGATTGACTTGACTGGTCTTTCTTTGCTTTGGCCCGGGAGCGGATCTTCTCGGCATATCCCGGCTTGTTCTCCTGTCTTACTCTGGCAATGGCCAAATCATTCTCCGAAACAGATCTTGTGATTGTCGACCCTGCAACAACAAAAGCGCCTTTGCCTACGGTGACCGGTGCAATCAGATTCACATTGCTGCCGATGAAGGCATTATCTTCAATTGTCGTCTTGGATTTATTAAATCCGTCATAATTGGCAGTAATTGCACCACAGCCAACATTTACATTCTTACCTACAGCGGCATCGCCGACATAGCTCAAATGCGATACTTTGGAGCCGTCGCCGATCACTGCATTCTTAATTTCCACGAAATCGCCTATTTTGACTTCCTCACCAAGTACAGTGCCCGGACGCAAATAGGCAAAAGGCCCAACGGTAGTCCGTGCGCCGACTTGTGCCTGATTCAGTACGGAATGCTTCACCTCAGCGCCGTCCATAATCACGCAGTCTTCGATTTCACTGAAAGGCCCGATCACGCAATCTTCACCAATGACGGTTTTGCCTTTCAGCTGGGTACCCGGATATAACACGGTATCTGATCCAATGATGACATCGGCTCCTATATAGGTGGAAGCCGGATCAATGATGGTTACACCGTTCAGCATATGCTGCCGGTTGATGCGCTGGCGCATGTAACCTTCTGCTTCGGATAAAGCCAAACGGTCGTTAACGCCGATAGACTCCGCAGCGTCATGAGCCTGATATCCCAGAACGATATCACCCTGTGCCCGGAGTATGCCGATTACATCTGTTAAATAATATTCCTGCTGGTTATTACTGTTGGTGACCTTCTCCAGCGCCGCGAACAGCTTGGCATTATCAAAACAATAGGTACCTGTATTAATTTCGCCTACAGCTGCTTCCTCAGCGGTGCAATCCTTCTGTTCCACAATCTTCAGTACACCGCCGTCTTCCCCGCGGATAACCCGTCCATAGCCTGCAGGCTGATCCATCACAGCAGTCAGTACAGTTGCTGCCGCATGCTGCCCTTCGTGCAGTGTCATAAGCCCTTCCAGCGTTTCCGCCATGACCAGCGGTGTATCACCGCAAATCACGATGGTTGTGCCTTCCTCGCTGCCGATAAGATCCTTAGCCTGTTTGACGGCATGACCGGTACCCAGTTGGGTTTCCTGCAGCACATATTCCGCATCCTGGCCTATATGGGCTTTTACTTGCTCTGCGCCATATCCGACAATAACGACGGTACGCTGGCTTCCGGTCGCTTTAACTGTATCAAGTACGTGCCCTACCATCGGTTTGCCACAGACGGGGTGCAGCACTTTATATAATTTAGATTTCATGCGCTTGCCTTGACCTGCGGCAAGTACAACAGCCATTCTTTTCAAGAATGCCAACCTCCCACTTCTTGAGCTCACTACTGAATATATCTCATATCGGGAAAAAAGAAAAGAGAACCATGTGAGCATGGTTCCCTTTTCTTCGAACCCCAATTAAAAACGGCTTGACCTTACGCCGCCCTGGGAGGGCAGCTGGACATCAGAGTCAGCTTAAGGCTTAAGCTCCCTCTTCGATGACCTCTTCTTCTTCCGTAGCGGCGCGATCGTACTCGGCCAGAACCGCAGATTGAATCTTCTCGCGTGTTCCCGAAGAAATCGGGTGTGCGATATCGCGGAATTCGCCGTCCGGTGTACGCTTGCTGGGCATAGCAACGAACATCCCGTTATTACCGTCGATGACTCGAATGTCATGAACAACAAACTCGTTGTCGATTGTAATGGATGCGATTGCTTTCATTCTCCCCTCAGAGTTGACGCGGCGGAGTCTGACATCCGTAATTTGCATGTGTGTGTTCACCACCTTTTTCCATCAGAGACTTGGTGTATAATTCCACACAGCAAAGCGAATTCCTTCTTTTTGATTCCAAAAAATGCCTGATAATGAAGATTATTTTTGCGCAACCATTGATTTCGACACCATTCGCGGGGTTTTCTAATAATCCCTTACGATTTCGACATTTTACTGTTTCTTAACGCAAAGTAACTGTCCAGCTCAGGAGGAGAAGTAATTACCCGGATACGCTGAAATCCGCCGCACCTTGGAATCCACCTCATTCAGCTTCACCAGAGATACATAGTCATGCAAAAGACGTTCTTCCGTCTCCACCGCACCTGATTCCACGAGTACACCTACACCGGCCACTTCGGCATTGAACTCGCCAAGCAGATCGACCATACCGCGTACGGTACCGCCGGCCTTCATGAAATCATCCACGATCAGCACCCGCGACTTCTCACGCAGCGCCCGCCTCGAGAGCGACATCGTATGTATGCTCTTGTGCGAGCCCGATACATAGTTGATGCTAACCGCAGAGCCCTCGGTCACCTGATGGTCACGGCGCACCAGCACCACCGGCAGCCCAAGCTGTGCAGCTGTTGCATAAGCCAGCGGAATGCCTTTGGTTTCCACGGTCATCACTACATCAATCTCTACCCCGTAGAAAGCCGTTGCAATGATCTTTCCGGCCTGTTCCATCAGAGAAGGCAGCCCCAGCAAGTCAGACATATATAAATAACCACCGGGCAGAATCCGGTCGCTCTGCTCCAGCTGTCCGCACAAACGGTTAACGAAAGCCAGCGCCATCTCTGTTGGCATTCTAGGAATATAACGCACCCCGCCTGCCGCTCCGGCCAGTGTCTGCAGCTCACCCATGCCTTCGCCTTCAAATACTTCTTTTATAATAGCCAAATCTTCGCTGATGGATGACTTTGCCGCACCATACCGGTCTGCAAATGTTGACAGCGACAGCAGGTCATGCGGTTTCTCAAGCAAAAATTGGGTCATGTCTACCAAACGTTGGCTTCTTTTAAGTTTTTTCACGGAATGCTCCTCGCCAAAACCGAATATTATTATAAAATAATATCACTTTTGTACGGATTTACACAAGAAGAAACGGCTGCTCTGCCTTTGACAGTTGCTAGCCGTTTCTCTGGAAGCTCTTCAGCTCAGCGAACGTACCGCGTAAACTTCCTTACAGAATCCGCGCAGTCCATTGTAAATTCTGGCTACCTTCGACTGTTTGGATACCAGACCGAAGACGGTCGGTCCGCTGCCGGACATCAGCACTCCATCTGCACCCAGCTTCATCATGGCTTCCTTCAGCTGCTGCACCTCTGGATGGAGCTTCAGCGTCACATCCTCCAGGACGTTGCCTAGCCCCGCACAGACTGCGTTGAAGTCGCCCGCTGCAATGGCCTCCTGCATCCGCGTTGCCGACGGATGCACCGCAATGTCATTCGCCCGTACACGTCCGTACACCTCAGCCGTCGATACATTAATCGGTGGCTTCGCCAGGACGACCCAGCACTGCGGCGGATTCTCAATCGGAGTCAGCCGCTCGCCTCTCCCCGTTGCCAGGGCAGTGCCTCCTGTGACGCAGAACGGCACGTCCGAGCCCAGCTCGGCGCCCAGTTCCTGCAGCTCCTGCGCCGGGATACCAAGGCGCCAGAGCCTGTTCAGGCCGCGCAGCGTTGCTGCCGCATCGCTGCTGCCGCCGGCAAGGCCGGCAGCGACCGGAATTCTTTTGTCCAGATGGATATGTACACCGCTCTTCACATTATAACGGTCTTTAATAAGCCTCGCAGCCTGAAAGGCAAGGTTCTTCTCGTCGAGCGGAATATATCCCGCCTGGCTTGATATAATAATCGAGTCTCTCTTCATCTCTGATAGCTCCAAACGGTCCGCCAGATCCACCATGGTCATAATCATTTCCACTTCGTGAAATCCGTCAGGCCGCTTGTGAAGCACATCCAGCATCAAATTGATCTTGGCCGGCGCTTTCTCATACATTTTCAAGGCGTTCACCCACCTTCAGCTTTTCCCGTAAAAACAACTTAACATATTATATGAGAAACTTGTAACGAAGTCCATTATCAAAAGTTTGGACAGGCCAAAAAGGGAAACGCCGCAAGGACGGTTCCCCTTTTTTATTACCATTTTTCAGCACATAAGCGGTTAAGACTTCCGGGCAGCCTGCTCGGCAAGCTGAATCGCCCTCTTCACCATATTCCCTGCATCCTGGGCCCGGATTCCACCCCAGCCGTCCCGCTCTACCGTTTCGTAGAATCCAAGCTCCTTAGCCAATTCCGTCTTCAGTTCCTCCGACATCATGCCTCGTTTTCTGCGGCTCATTAGCGGAATTCCTCCTTAGGGTAGTAGATGATTAGCTTATTGCTCCTTTAGTATGCTGTACCGGGGCAATGATCATTCAACCCGCGAAGAAACCGTTCACACTGTTGTTATATTCACAAAACAAAAAACAGCCCCCATAGGAGACTGTCCGTAACACTTAAGCCTTAATATACATAATTCGCATTTGCCCATCGTCTTCGCAAACTGTGATCTCCACAGACTCCGTAAGAATATCGGCATAGCTATAGGAGACACGCTTGAAGGTTTGCTGCTCCTGATCCAGTTTGACAATAAATACAGAAGGGTACGTTTCTTCCAGGACACCGGTGCGTTCAACGGTCTTACGACGTCCACCGTTTGCACGCAACGTGATCTTATGACCGACGTGAGCTTCGAGACTGCGTTTAATTTCCAACAGCGCGTTATTAGCCATTACCTGACGACCACCTCTTTCCTTGTCCATTATACAACTTTTCACAAACATTGTCAAAGCAAATAAATAATTATAGATGATGCCAAAAAAGTTGTCAACGGAATTTTTTTAGAACGAAAGACTCCCGGCCGAGGCGCCTTGTTATCGGTAATAATATACCGGAGGCTGTCGCCGCCTGTCCGGCTTCCACAACAAAAAAAGGAAAAGAAAAGCGTTATGCTTATCCTTTCCTTTTTTTGTTCCTGCCATTCTGGAAAATTATTGCGTACGGCTTTTCCGGGACCATGATACTATATCGCCGACGGGGTAACTTTCAGCGCGGAAAGATTTTGCAGGCGAGGCATTCCAATCCGGAAGCTGCCGCGTGTCTCTATTCCGCCCATTCCCTGGTTGCCGCTGATGGTATGATTCAGTACATCGCCTAGACTGACAGTGTCACGGATCGAGGTAAAAGAGGCTTTGGCTGCTATATAGACCGGATCCAGCGCATGAATCAGGATTCTCCCCGGTGAGCTGGCAAAATTGGCCCCCGCCCCCAGCAGTGCCTCAAAATGCGACTGGCAGGCTCCCGCCACAATGGTCAGGGCATCAAAGTTCCGTTCATATTCCCTTGCAACCCCAATAGCAGCCACAAAGTTCTGCGAATTTTTGTAGCTGCTAAGACTATAGAGATCATAAGTATGCGGCTGTTTCAGCACCCCGTCGTGGCCAGTTATAACTACGATATCCGGACGCACACGAGGCAGAAGCCGGTATAATGTCTCCGCCATTTTGGACTCATGAACATGATGCCCTTCCGCGGGAATCCGCAGCTGTTCATACAAGCTAAGACTTTTGTTCAAATAAAGCGCATCGCCGTCCAAATGCAGCACTTTGCCCGGCACCTCGAAATAAGCCGCCTCCTTGGGGGATTGCGGCCAGCCTCCGGCAACAGTTTCTCCGCTGCGCTGGCTCTGTTCCTGACGGTCCTTACGCAACCTTGTCAATGATTCCTTTGCTTTGATCTGTGCCTGCTGTCCCCGTTCTGTAATACGGGTAGGCGGCACTTGAACCAAGTCGTCCAGGGGAGCATCCGCCAAAAGGCGGAATTCTGTGCCTTTGATTACAGCTCCACTCTGCACGATGTTCTCCACCCGGAAAGTTACATCTCCACCATAAGATTTGCGGACGACCAAGTCTCCTAAATTCATGACAACACCACCTCTATCCCCATCGTATGGGCAAAGGTCATGGTTGGTTCTTCAACAGCCGCATTTTCAAAAGATAAAGCGCGATGTTTCACGCTGCATACTCTAGGCGATTCCTGCCGCCAGCAGCACAGCGCTAAGCCGGGCGTACTCCGCAAGGCTCAGCGTCTCCCCGCGGCGGGTTGGCTCTATGCCAGCCTCAGCCAGCAGAGCCTCCAGGCGTTCACGGCCTTCTCCAGGGAAGAAGCGGGCCTTGAGATTGTTTGCTATTGTCTTACGCCGCTGGGTGAAGGAAGCCTGGACCACCTCAAAGAAATGCTTCTCATCAGCTACATCCACCGGAGGACGTTCTCTGACCTTCAGCCGGATTACAGCAGATTCCACATTCGGCTGCGGGATGAAGACCGTACGCGGCACAATACAGACCAGCTCAGGCTCACTGTAGTACTGCACGGCTATGCTGAGGCTTCCATATTCTTTGCCGCCCGGAGAAGCCGCCATACGCTCAGCAACCTCCTTCTGGATCATTACCACGATATTATCCAGCGGAAGTTTCTCTTCCAGCAGTTTCATCAGTATAGGAGTTGTCACATAATACGGCAGGTTGGCAACCACACTTACTTTGTCGACGGTTGCAAAATCCTCTGTGAACAGTTCCTGGAGGTTTACCTTCAGCACATCATCATTGCGAATTTTGACATGCGGGTACGGAGACAGTACATCCCGCAGAATCGGAATCAGTCTGCGGTCGATCTCTACAGCAGTCACCGCACCCGCAGCCATGGCCAGCCGTTCAGTAAGTGCTCCGATACCCGGACCAATCTCCAGGGCGCCCGCAGAGTCAGTTAATTCTGCTGCGTCCACTATTTTATCAAGGATATTCTGGTCGATCAGAAAGTTCTGTCCCAGACTTTTTTTGAACGAAAAACCGTAGCGCTGAATAATTTCTTTGGTCCGTACTGGCGATGAGATCTTGTTATTGCCACTCATGAGGTAATGCCTCCCTGATCAATTTGTGCGAGAGCTCCGGAGAATTCTTCCCGCGTGATGCCAAACATAGCCAGCCGCTTGTATAGCTGTTTGCCGTTACAATACCCGATGCCAAGCACGTTGCCAAGCGCCATCCTGCGCTCAGCCGCTCGCGAATGCACCAGCATGCCCGCCTCCATAAGATCCTCCAGCCCAATAAGGGCAGGGGCCCCCTCAAAGGAGGTATGTACATGCTGCAGCGCATGACGGATCGCTTCCGGTGATGCATTCTCAACACCGATATCCCCCTTGCGTGTGGCATCCTTCTCCGGGATGAATGCATGCTTGCAGCCTGGCACCTTGGAGGAAACAATCTTGCGGATGCGTTCGCCGGCATGATCGGGATCCGTAAGGATGATCACGCCTCTGCGTTCCATTGCCAGCGCTATCTTGGCGATAACCTTGCGGTCTACCGCTGAACCGCCAGTCTCTATCGTATCGGCCTCCACCGCCCGCTTGACGGCAACCGTATCACTCTTGCCTTCCACCACAATTAATTCCTTAATCATACACGTTGCTCCTTCCTGTAAAACACAAAAAGAAGAGGATTCGCTCCCCTTCTTTTTGGCTAAAGAATGTATAAGTGATGAGCGGCAGCCCGTTCTGTCAGTGCTACCCTCACTATAGCTTATAAACCGTTAATTTGCAAAAGCGGACCACGTTAATTCAACTCCGGCTTCACTGGACCGATCACATAAATAGTCCGGGACTTGCGGCCGAAATTACGGGCATGGCTCAGTGAATCGTAATAAACATCTAACTTGTTGCCTTTGATGGCACCGCCGGTATCCTCTGCTCGGCGAAACCCTAATCCCTCAATGTACACCCACCAGCCGATAGGAATTACATTCGGGTCCACAGCTATTGTCCGGCCTTCTGTTACGCGTGTGCCAGAAGCCGTGCGGGTCCCAATGCCTGGCTCTTCCGAAGAATAGGCTGTCATCGACACATTTTTGATCATCTTCTTGTATTGGAAATCTACGCCTGCCTTGTGCACGACGTTACTGCTTTTTGCGGAAACTTTGGTTGTTTTGGATGCCGTACTTTTTTTGGAAGTTGTCACAGCAGCTACAACGGGCTTTGGCAGGGGCTTCGTACCAACATAAACAATTTTATGTTTGGTAACCGTCTGTACTTCCTTGCCAATCATGCGCATAGAGACCAGTTCTCCATCTTGGTAGACCTTCTCGATATGCTGGACCATGACGCCTGGTGCGCCTAACTGTGCCACTTTTACGGTCCCCTTGTTCAGGGAAGGATCTGAGGTCTTAATGACCTGGAATGGCAAATTATGCTTCCGCTCTACAATTTGCTTGTTGATGCGGACAATTTTAATTTCCATGCCGGCCGATACTGTGGTGTCAAGCGAAGGGTATATTTTGTCACTGCTCTCCAGGCTTAAACCCAGTTTGCTAATGGCGTCACCGATAGTGTCTTCGGTGGTGTACATTGTTTTTGTTGCTCCATCCGCAGTGAGACTAAACTTCTGTGCACGATTGATCACGACACGGTCGCCGTCCTGTATCTCATCACTAAGGCCAATAGATAATTCATCATGCGGCTGCAGCGAAATTTGTTCCTTAGCCAGCACATCACTGAGCAGCGCTTCGCGCGTTTCCAGCGTCTGTACTTTCCCGTCTATTACTAAAAATATCTCTTTCTTGCTCTGACCGTGTACGTACAGCAGAATGAGCAGCGCGATAACGATTGATACCGCACCTGCAAGCGAAAGTAAGCGAGGATTCACTTGCTTCCACCGTAATGCGAAAGACCTGCTGGATGATTGCGAATCATGGGATACTTCTGGTTGGAATACGCCCACTCTCTCCATCCTCCTTACATAGCCCCGTCGTCAAGTTGTATATCAAGGTGACTGAATGATTGCTGACGAAACTAGGTTTGAGATTGCAACAGGATACGCCCGCATTGCTTTAGCGTTTCCTGCTCATGGATCGCCTGCCCGGCATAATTACTCCAGATACCTGTTATATAACAGTATGCTGGGAACATTCGCATTATTCAAAACAAAAAAAGCCCAAAAAAGAGTTCACAGAGGACTCTTTCGTGGCTTCTCCGGATGTCAGAATACGCGGGAATGTTTATGCACGAGGTTTCCTCTCTTACTTGCGCTTACGGGGTTAGCTGTCGGGTTCGGGCATAAGAGAGACGCCCTATCTTAGGTCACCCGCTCACGGCGGTTGCCCTCAAATTCACCCCAAAGACCACGTGAAGAAATCAAATAAATTCTGCGGCATTTCTGTGTTGTACTCTATGTACGGACATGCGGCAGGCATTATTGGTTCCCCCGTTCTCCATACGGAGACTCAGCGAGACGATCCATGATTCAGTGACTGTCACAGTAACAACAGCTCACTGCACTGAAAAGATGATATCCTGTTTTGATGCATGTTGTAAAGGACGATTCAACCACGTTTACGCAAAAAAATGATTAAAATATTGTAATATTCAGCCGTTTTTAAATTAAAAAAGTTTAATATATCGGCTATACTTCATTTTTCACCGCTTTTACTCCCGATTTCAGACAATTCCAAATCGTTCCAGTGCGTTCGCATACGTAATTTCCGCCAATTCCTGTAAATCAATCCCTTTTATTTCCGCGGCAGCCTCTGCTACTAATCTCACATGTGCGCTCTCATTTCGCTTGCCCCGGAAAGGGTGCGGTGTCAAATAAGGCGAGTCCGTTTCAATCAGCAGCCGGTCCATCGGAGTCTGGGCCAGCACCTCTTTTGGCACTCTGGCGTTCTTGAATGTAATCGGGCCGCCGAAGGACAGGTGAAAGCCTAAATCCAGGCACATTTTGGCTATTTCCCAGCTTCCGGAGAAGGAGTGCATCACTCCGCCTATTTCATCAGCCTTCTCTTCACGGAGAATACGCACCACATCTTCATGAGCATCACGGTTATGAATACAAATCGGCATTTTCAGTTCACGGGCTAGTCCGATTTGTTTGCGGAACACTTCATGCTGTACCTCTTTGGGAGAGGTGTCCCAATAGTAATCCAACCCAATTTCTCCGATGGCGACTACTTTTTTATGACTGCACAGTGAGGCGATCCACTCGAGATCACCGTCCCTCATGTCTATGGCATCCTGCGGATGCCAGCCGACGGCTGCATAAATATAGTCATAGGTTTCAGCAAGCTTCATGGTCGTTGGGATTGTTTCCCTGTTAAAGCCAATATTAATCATTTTGGTAACTCCTGCCTCGAGCGCATTGGCGATTACCCTTTCGCGGTCCTCGTCGAATTGCGGAGCATCCAGATGGGTGTGCGTGTCGAACAATTGCATGTTACATCCCCTTTTCTGTCATAATTTCTATGATGAATTCCAAGTATTTTTGGATTACTTTGCAAAGATTTCTGCGATTGAAGTAGGCAGCATTGGAAGGGCTTTCTGCAGCTTATCCTGTGGAAAATACAGGTGATAACGGCCGCGGTGAATTCCGCTGATGGAGCGTACGATATCTGAAACTTCAGAGATCTCCCTCAGTTTGTCATGGCGGTCAAGCAGCAGAATCTGCTTGCTGTCAAAGCCTTGTCCCGGACGAAACACATCATAGGGCAAATCTGTTGGAAAATCAATTTCCAGATCATAATCGGCATCTAGCCCTGCCACGGCAAAGCTGCGGCGTATTTCGTCAATCGTCTCGGAATCAAGGTTCTCCATCTCTACATATTTATACAGTTTACGATGAATAAACCGGCTGCACAAGTCGCTTAACAACTCATCCTTCTCCAAAGTCCACTGCATGAAGGCGGTCTGGATCATAGCTTCGTCTAGCAGCAGATATTGCTCCACCGTGACCTCTCCGCGGAACAAATCACCTAAAGGATCAATCATGAACCGGAATTCATAACCGCTCTGGTACAGTTCTTTGGCTCTGCGGAAAATTTGCCGCAAAATGATTTCGGAACTGCGTGTGACCGGGTGGAAATATACCTGCCAGTACATTTGATAGCGCGACATTAAGTAATCCTCGATGGCGTGCATCCCTGACTCCTTAACCACTACCCTTCCATGGTATGGGCGCAGCATTCTTAGAATCCTGTCAATATCAATCGTCCCATAGTTTACTCCCGTGTAGTATGCATCGCGGAGCAGATAATCCATGCGATCAGCATCCAGAGGGCCGGAAACCAAGTTGACTACAATTTCATGCTCATAAGTTTTGGAGATTACCGATGCTACCTTGCCGGGAAAATCCTCTGCCACATCCCGCAGAATCGCGGTGATCTCCGTGTCCTCCAGAATGATCCGGCAGGTCCAGTCTTCATGGTTCATTTCAAAGGCTTCTTCTATAGAATGGGAGAACGGGCCATGCCCCAAATCATGCAGCAGCGCTGCACATAGAGTAAGCAGGCTCTCCTCCGGCATCCAATCCTTATACCCGCTTCGCTCGAACTGCGAAATGATACGGCGTGTAATTTCGTAGACACCCAGGGAGTGTGAAAATCGGCTATGCTCTGCACCGTGAAAGGTTAGATAGGAGGTGCCAAGCTGACGGATGCGCCGCAGACGCTGAAATTCCTTGGTATTGATCAATCGCCAGATAATTGTGTCCTGCACGTGAATATAGTTGTGAACCGGATCTTTGAAAACCTTCTCTTCTGTCAGCGGTTGCTTCATGTGTTCAACTCCTTCGAATAATATAATTAGAAATAAGAGGTAATAGGTAGTATAATAATGAATTATGTCGCACTTTGTCGAATTGTGTCATTTTATCGTTTTACAAATCGACAATTTAATTTTATCTGCATTTGTATGAATTTATGTGTAATGTAGGCGATATAAAAGTTTTATTAAAAAATTCCTTAAAATTAGCCTCAAAAAAGGTTGACTGTTTTGGGAATGGTTGGTATTATAAATATCATAAAACGGTGAACAATGTCGAATAATGACGCTTTTGAACATTGAGAGGAGCAACGATTGTAATGATGAAATCAACAGGAATTGTAAGAAAAGTAGATGAGCTTGGACGGGTTGTTATTCCGATCGAATTGCGCCGTACCCTGGGCATTGGAGAAAAAGATGCGCTCGAAATTTACGTGGACGGTGAGCGGATCATGCTTAAAAAATACGAGCCAGCTTGCATTTTCTGCGGCAATGCTGAGAATGTAACCTATTTCAAAGGAAAAATAGTTTGTCATGAATGCATTTCTGCTATCCCTACCCCTGTGACAAACTAGAACAAATAGGTTATAATAGGAACTAATCAAATTGTTAATTCTAACCTTTTTATATCTCCTTGGCCTCCCGTTGATGCGGGAGGTATTTTTTATGCTTTTTTACCCTCCCAAACCCTCCCTACAGGGAGGGCCCCAAGGGCCCCGGCCCTCTGGACACCCGGAAGCTTGTCTAATTTGTGGCCGCGCGTAAAGGAGTAACTGTGACGGTGGACCGGCCCTCTTTCGGGCACGCCCTCAGGGCCTTGCCATCCGAGGGATTTCGCCATAGGCCGTGCGCCTATGGCGGCTGCGCGAAGGCGCTGCCCTGCAACGGTTGGGCGATAAAGCCGCTCTCCCTGCGGGAATCGCTTTACGGTAGCACGGGCCAGTGACTTTAGCGGTTACTGGCTGCTGGCTGGTGAGCTGCTTTTTCTGCTTTTGCCCGCTCTCCCTACGGGAATCGCTTTACGGTGGCACGGGCCAGTGACTTTAGCGGTTACTGGCTGCTGGCTGGTGAGCTGCTTTTTCTGCTTTTGCCCGCTCTCCCTGCGGGAATCGCTTACGGAGGCAAACGCCCTTTACTCCCTGTCCAACAATGCATTGTAAATATCGCGTTTGGCCAAGCCACGGTCTGCGGCGGCCTTTTTCATAGCTTCCTTCCGTGCCATTCCTGCGTTTTCATAGTGAGCGACATGCAGCTCAATGCTGAGCTCACGCCACCAGGAGGATTCAGCAATCTCAGCCTCTTCTTTGCTTTCCCCTTCAACCACGATTACATATTCGCCAAGCGGCGGATGTTCGGCCAGCCAAGCAGAACATTCCTCAATCGTGCCGCGCAGAAACTCCTCATAACGCTTCGTCAGTTCACGGGCCAGCACCACCCGGCGGTTGCCGAATGCCTCCTGCAGATGAACCAAGGTTTTGGCTACCCGGTGCGGAGATTCATAAAACAGCAAAGTCCCCTGCACAGAACGAACAGCGGATAATACACTACGGATATCCTTACGCTCCCTGGGCAGGAACCCGACAAAGGTAAAGCTTGTAGTCGGCAAGCCGGAGGCAATCAAAGCTGACAAAGCCGCGTTAGCTCCGGGAATTGGAATGACCGGAATATGGTGGCTGACAGCCAATGCTACAAGATCTGCTCCAGGGTCGGAAATTGCCGGCAGACCGGCGTCGCTGACAAGCGCCAAATTTTTACCTTCTATTATATAGCGGATCAGTTCCGGTCCACTGGCAGCCTTATTATGCTCATGATAGCTGAACAGCATGGAAGGCGTAATTTCAAAATGGCTCAGTAACTTACGCGTCTGTCTTGTATCCTCGGCGGCAATAATATCACATTCTTTTAAAGTGCGGACTGCACGGTAAGTCATATCCTCCAGATTGCCGATTGGCGTAGCGACCAGATAAAGACAACCGCATCCTGGCGGTTTAATTCCATCATTGTTGTTTTGAAAGCTGCTTTGGCATGTTATAGTCATCATTTACCCTCTTTGTTTCCATAATAAATATCCATAATTTCTGGACAGTATTGATTGTCCTCATTATATACGATCAGCGGCGGTTGTAAACGCACCTCAGGCTTTCCATCGCGTGCAGCTTCAATCAATACCATATTGGCTTCCAAATGTGCTCTTGGATGCACGAAACGAATCAGCTTCGGCTCCAGTCTGTTTTGTCTCATCAGGCTGATAATATCTACCAGACGCTGTGGCTTGTGTACCATACTTACCTTGCCTCCGGTGCGAACCAGTCTTACACATGCCTGAATCACCTCTTCCAGCGTGCAGCCAAGCTCATGGCGGGCCATCGCCTGATGTGTATTCAACTTGAGATCGCTTCCGTTAAGCGGCATGTACGGCGGATTAACGGTAATCGCATCGTATACACCGTATCCAGCATCATTATGCAGTTCGCGTAAATCCCCTTCATGTATCTTAATCCGCTCCTGCAGTCCATTTAAGGCTACACTACGGCGTGCCATATCCGCCAGACGCGGCTGAATTTCAATACCTTCTATAGAAGCTTTGGTACGTGTAGTGAGCAGTATCGGAATAACTCCATTGCCAGTACAAAGATCAAGTACTCTGCCGCGTGGCGGTATACCCGCAAACCGGGCCAGCAGTACGGCATCCATTGAGAAGCTGAACACTTCATCACTCTGAATAATCCGCAGATCATGAGTCAATAAATCATCCACCCGCTCCGTTGGCAGCAGTAGAGGAACAGGTATTTCGTTAGAAAAATTCGTCATTGTAATCTCCTAAAAGTTTTGTTGAGCCTATGCTTCAATGAAATTCTTCGAAACAAAATTCGCTTCGTAAGCATAGACTTAGTTTTGCCTGAGCATATACTTCAATGAAATCCTGCGAAACAAAACTCGCTTCGGAAGCATACGCTTAGTTTTGCCTGAGCCTGTGCCTTTCTTTCATCAGTCTACGCCCTTAAATTCAAAAAAAACCGTAGGCGTAAATCTCCTACGGCTGGATATCCTCATTTATTAAGAAAAGAAAGACAGAACAGACAATCACCTTCTGTGCGCAAATGGCCGAAATAGACATTGCAGATGTGAAAGCCTTCATGATACAGCCGGGCCAGATTGTCATAACCTTCCCCAACTACCTCTTCTGTTCCCTCTCTGGCGGCCAAAAGAGCTTCCGCCTCCGCAGTATCAACGGCAGGGTCCAAAGGTGCGTCCCTCTTCAATATTTTGCGGAGCTGTTCATTCTCCAGACTAAGCCTTTGATTGGCTTCCATCAGTTCCTTAACCGTCTGTTTCCAATCTCCGAGACTTGCGCGCATGCTTTCCATCTGCGCTTCCATCTCCTGCATGTGTGCAAATATATTTATCTTCTCCAAGTTTCCACCCCGAAAGTAACCTTATATGGTTTACTTGACGACAACATCATCCATTGGAAGTTCCTTAACTTTGCCCACTTCAAACAGCTGTACATGAACCGTGCGGGTTCCGGCATTAATTCCTACCACCTTGCCGTCACCGAGTGAGGTTACGACAATCTTGCCTACCGCCGGCATTTCTTCCTTCGTGCTTTCGTAATTATCATGCTCAAACTTCAGGCAACACATCAGCCGTCCGCACAAACCCGAGATCTTTGTCGGATTAAGCGAAAGGTTCTGATCCTTAGCCATCTTGATCGACACCGGCTCGAAATCTCCAAGCCAGGAGGAGCAGCACAATACTCGTCCGCAAGGCCCCAGACCACCCAGCATCTTAGCCTCATCACGCACACCAATCTGCCGCAGCTCGATCCGGGTACGGAAAATACTTGCCAGGTCCTTGACCAATTCGCGGAAATCGACGCGTCCCTCGGCAGTGAAATAAAAAATAATCTTATTGCGGTCAAACGTGAACTCCACATCCACTAGCTTCATTTTGAGCCCATGATCGCGAATTTTATTTAAACAGGTGGTAAAAGCTTCCTTGGCTGCACCTTTGTTCTCTTCAACCACACGTGCGTCGGTTTCTCCGGCAATACGCATGACCTTCTTGAGAGGCAATACAACATCCGCTTCCTGCACCTCTTTTTTGCCAACGACAACTCTACCGTATTCAACCCCTCTTGCCGTCTCAACAATAACGCATTGATCGCGTTCAATCGGGAAATCAAGCGGATCAAAATAATATATTTTACCCGCTTTTTTGAAGCGGACACCTACTACGCTGTACAAAAATTAACCCCCTTGTTTGCCGGTAAAGGAACCCTTAAGCAAGTCCGCTCTCTGATGATCCATGCTTGTCCTTCCTTATCCGTTAAACCCATACTTCCAGGCTGAAGCGACATATAGAGGATATATCATAACTAACCCTTTAACTTTCCAGTCGGATTAAGAACTGCTCCAGACACAGTTGGGCATTGGCATTGGACCGGAGCCTCCGCTTGCTCTCCGCCGCGAATTCCATATAAGCCACCCATTGTTCCGTACTCCGCTGACGGGCATGTCTGGAAATAAAGTCTAACTGATCTATGAAAACGATGCTTTCGTGTCTTCGGTACAGGAAGTAAAGCATATCTTTAAACCAAAGATGGAACATGCTGAAAAGAATATCCAAATGTTCACCGAGCCCGGCCTTGAACAGCTTCTGCCCTACGGTTGCTACGGCAGTGCTGCCTTTGCCCAAAGACTCCTTAGCTAATTGTAACACTAGATTTCTCATTTCTGCAAACCAATTCTGTGCCAAAAGTTCCCTGCAGCCATCAAGACCTGAAGTCAGCGATACTGCACACCGGGCTAGCGGCACAGGAACCCCCTCGCCGGATAACGCCTGGAGCATAATATCCGGATGCAGCGGGCTAAACGGAATACGCTGAGTCCTTGACTGAATCGTTGGTAGCAGGGAACTGCTATTATCGGAGATTAAAATGCCTACTGCCGGAGCAGGTGGCTCCTCCAAAAATTTGAGCAGACTGTTGGCGGCTTGCACCGTCATTTTATCCGCTCCTTCTATAATATAAACCTTCGGGTTAATTCCTTCCGATCGGTAAGAAAAAACACGCTGCAGCTCACGGATCTGATCGATCTTAAGACTTGCCCCTTCGGGCTTCAGCAGGGTTAAATCCGGATGGTTGCCATGCTCAACCTTGCGGCATTCCAGGCATTCACCACAGGCATCGTCCTGGAGTACGGTGCAAAATATGGCTTGCGCGAACATCAGTGCTGTCTTCATTTGTCCGCTCCCGGAAGGTCCGGTGAACAGATAGGCATGACTGACCGCTTCTTTGCGCAATGCATTTTGCAGCAGGCGTTTGGCATCCTCCTGGCCTAATATATCATGAAAAGGCATAAATTCCTCCAACTCTTTTAAAAAGCAAGATTAATCAGCATTCCGCGGATCTCTCCAACCCGTCCCAGCAGATCAATACGGCCATGCTCACTTTCCAGCAAGTCATCCGCCAAGTTCAGCAGCGCGGCATCGATCTCCTCCAGCAGTTTATACCTTTTACTCCTGCCGCGACGGTCCCAGCCCTTCGTATCCTTCAGAATGACTCCGCGGCGCGCAGTCTCCTCCAGAAACTTTTTGATCATATTGCGGTAAATCGCCAGCTCGCGGACCGTCATGGATTTGGATAGCCGATCGCCCTGCTGCTGGATATCTTTAATCTGGCGGTTAAGCTCATCTATCGTTTTCTGTTCACCCTGCTGATGGAATACATCAGTGAATGATTTTTGCTGAACGGGCCTTCTACCTTCTTCGTTAGTCGGCAGCTCGCTTTTTAGGGGCCTGTAGCCCGGATTGATTTTCAAAGGTATCTACCGTCCTTATCATGGGATTGCACCGGTATTATGCTCAATAATGCTCAAAACGATCAACAGGAAGCACGAATACTGTTGCTCCGCCTACCTGTACCTCTACAGGAAGTGGTAAATATGAATCCGTCGTACCGCTCATAGGAGTTACCGGAGTAACAAGCTGCTCACGCACCTTGCAGCTATTTCGGATAACACTAAGTACAGCATCTACCTGAGTATCGTCTACACCAATCATAAATGTGGTATTCCCTGCGCGTAGAAATCCGCCTGTACTGGCCAGCTTGGTTGCACGGAAGTTTGCCTTGACCAGCTCACTGGACAACCGGTTACTGTCTTTATCCTGGATAATTGCGATGATTAAGTTCATCTTCGTTCCCTCCTAAAAGTTTTGTAGGCGATACATTGGAGTGTTACCTCTCCAAAGGTGATGTGATAAGTTCACACCTAAGTAATATTAGACAAAGCGCGCTAAAAATCCTTTAAAATGCGCTCCTTCAGCGTACGAACGATATCCTGTTCAACCATATGAATCGGACGATTGGCATCAAGGACAACAATCCGCTGGGGATCTGATGCAATAACGAGCTGATACCCTTCACGAACCTTTTGGTGAAAAGCCATGTTTTCCAAATCAAGGCGGTTCACTTCCCGTTCCTGATTGGCAGCGATCCGTGACAGCCCCACCTGCGGGTCCACATCCAGATAAAAGGTTAGATCCGGCATCCGGTTCCCAATAGCAAAGCGGTTAATGCTCCGGACCTCTTCAATGCCAAGTCCTCTCGCATAACCCTGATACACGAGACTGCTGTCTACGAACCGGTCACAAAGCACGGTAATCCCGTCCTTGAGTGCAGGCTCAACTACTTCCGCCAGATGCTGGCTTCTTGCCGCTGCATACAGCAGCGCTTCCGTCCGGGCATCCATAGCAGTATGGGCGGGATCCAGAATGATGGATCGGATCTTCTCGGCGATTTCAATCCCCCCGGGTTCACGCGTAATCCGGTAGGGCATGGAGTGATTCTGCAAATATGCCGCCACCCGGCCCAGTACTGTTGTTTTTCCCGAGCCATCGCCTCCCTCCAAAGTAATGAAGAAACCTTCTCGTGCCACTTATACTTCTCCGCCCTTCTGAATGTTGTATACCTTGATATGCTGTAATACCGGATCAGCGCAGGCCTGAAATTTGGCTCCGCCTTTACTGAGACCACTCAGCCGGCTGCATATAGCTTCGGTTATTGCTTCGCCCGGATAGAGCAGTGGAATGCCCGGCGGATAAGGAATAACCATCTCTGCCGCCACTCTTCCTATACTATATTCTAAGCGGACGCTTTCTGTTTCACTTTCAAGCACCGGCTGCAATGAAAACGGAACCGGATCAGAAATCAGAGACGTGGGGAAATTGTTCCACGTGGAATTATTGTTGTGAGGAGTTATGCTTCCCTCTGCCTGACTGTCAGTGAAGGCTGCTGCAGGTGCTTGGTCCGCAGCAGCCTTAAAAACCGCAGATGCCGGACCAGCAGCAGCCCCAGATGCCTGCGGCACCGGGCATGGCATGTCCGCACCAATCTCCTGCAGCGCGCACAGCAGCGCTGCCGCATCTTCTGCCTTCGAGCCGAGGCTGAAGGCCAGCACTACGTGCCGGGCATCGCTCATCTCCGGCACGATGCCCTTCTCCTCGAGCCTGCGCTGCAGCTCGAAGCCCCCCAGGCCCCCGGCGGCGTCATAAATGACGGCCTTGAAGGGGTCCTGCATGCTGTACGCCGCCCCGCTATGCGGCGGCGTTCCCGTGCCGGCGGCTGCGCCTGCACCGCCGGAAGGCTGCAGCGGCACCGCTGGCTGCAGCAGCCCATAACGCGGCAGCTGCGCCAGGCCGTGCCGCAGGACGTCTACGGCGGCGAGCCCCGCCGTGAAGGCATTTGCGCGCTGGCTGTGCACCAGCCGCCGGGCCAGATCGAGCGAAGCCATCACGGGGTAGGATGGGCTGGAGCTCTGCACCATCGCGAGCCGCTGCCTAAGCAGGGTGCGGTCAAGCCGCGGGCCCTGCACATGCAGCATGGCGCCCATGGTGAGCGCGGGCAGCATCTTGTGCGTGGACTGCACTACGCCGTCCGCGCCGCACATTAGCGCCCCGGCCGGCAGCTCGGGGTGCTGTCCGTAGTGCGCCCCATGCGCCTCGTCAACCAGCAGCGGAACACCGCTGTCGTGACAGATCTGAGCGAGGGGCGCCAGGTCGCTGCCCATGCCGTAGTAATTCGGCATGGTGACCAGCACAGCTGCGGCTTCCGGGTAGGCTGCCAAGGCAGCCTGCACCGTCTCAGCCGCAGGAGCGACCGCAAGGCCGCTGTCCGTATCCAGCAGCGGCTCCAGAAAAACTGCCTGGACACCTGCCAGCATTAGTCCATGAATGACCGATTTATGCACATTGCGCTGCAGAATCATGGTCATCCCCGGCTGGGGGCATACCGTCAGGATGAGGGCAAGATTACCGGCAGTGCTGCCGCCAACGAGAAAAAAACTCTCTTCCGCCCCAAAACAGTCCGCTGCCAGCTCCTGTGCTTCCTTAATCACCCCTTCAGGATGATGAAGGTCATCTGTTCCGGAAATCTCTGTGACATCGTATTTCATGATCTCATTTAGATATCCTGCGCCCCCGAATCCGCTATAGGCCTCACCATTCTTATGGCCCGGCACATGATAAGATATATTACCCTTTACTCTATATTGTTCCAACATTTCGTATACAGGTGCCCTGCCAGGCTGTAAATTGTTCATGATCTATTCCTTCCCTGGGGGTTACCTTCTATTTTAACGCAAATATGTGCAAACGCCTATTATTCTGGACAAAAGCCTCTTCACAACAACAAAACGGCTCCTCCCGCCCTTTAAGACGGGGAAGCCGTTATATTGAAGCCTTCTTATGCAGCCAACGCGACACATAACCACCGCCTGCTCTTTTTACCCCATCTTCATTCCATACCTGTGTTCTGCTCAAGCGTTCTTCTGCAATCCGATCTTCTTCATCCGTCCAATAAAAAAACGGTATTTGGCATCTTCCGCCTCTGTATGCACCATTTCACTCTCACAATCCTCACAAATGAAATGCGAGACAATCACAATACCTTCCTCTTTCACTTGTCCGCAAATGATGCAGGGCTGTCCGGGTTGCTGTTCCATTACCATCCCACCTTGACTCTTTTAAGAACAGTATGTTACACCTTCTATCATTTTAAACCCTTTCATAGTTTTTTCCTATCCTTCAAGGCTTATAATATATATATTCCGTCATTTGTCTAAAGGTGAACCTGATGCTGAAGTTTAATAAATTGCTGTCATTCGCCGATATTAGTAACATGAGAACTAAGTGAGGAGGTCAAACCTTTCTTTATGGAACCTAACACCAAAGGCGCAGCCACATTCTATCAATACAAGCTTATCAAAAAGATTAATCTCACGCCTGTTAAGCTACGGATATATATTGCGCTCCCCCTCTTTTTCGTAGTGCTGGAAACAGTGTTCCTTTCCTGGTGGAGTATCCTGTTCATGATTATTGCCGCACCTGTTGTGATATGGATTCAATATGTAATCTCGCGGTCAGTTCTGGTCATTACCGGGCATCCCATCGCCAAGCGGTGGAGATTATCCTATCGCCTGCCATGGCTTGGTTATATGCCTGATCAATACATCAGCTATGGTATCTTCCGTAAAGTGCAGATGCATAACTTTTGGATCGGCCTGTGCATCGCCGCGCTGTTTATTGTATGGTCTCCGCCGGCATTTACAGTATCCTTGATCATCTGTCATCTATGGGTGCTCTTCCCCCGTCTTTATACGCTGCTGAGACTAAATCGTGAAGAGAAAAATGGTATGCTTAAGTTCACATCCACTGATGTTTCTTATTACTCTCAGTAATCAACAAGCCACATACATACAGCTATGAAATGCTCACACTACAATAAATAACCGCCGTCCTAATAGACGGCGGTTATTTATTTACTCTCCAGCTCTTTAACTATGTTTTCTTCTCCTTCGGAATCATCACAACGAAATAGTCATCATGGATCGTTAGGTGAACTGTGAGTCCATCCTTTTCAAAGACTCGCGAGCTTCCTGAGTCATCATCCTGTTGTTCTTCCCATCCCCAAGCCTTGATGGCTTCCAAATAAGGCTCTGCTACGCCATCCTTTTCTTTAAGTCCGGGCAATGAATAACGAACATAATCCATAGCGACATTGGTAGTGGTCCGATCAGGAGAACTGGCGTCCTTAGGTACCGGAAAGCTTTTTTCGTTAAGCGCACCCTCAAAGGCATCCCAGGCAGGCTCTTTCGTACCGCAACCAACCAGCATTACACAAACTATAGAAACAATAAATAATATCCACATGGGCCGGGTTCGCTTCATACCTTAAATCCTCCTTACCTCTACCATGCATCTAAAGACGCAAGAAAATTCAAATTTAGAATTTATCAGTAGTTCATTCGTATTAAGGTTCTTCTTAATATTTGCACTTTTCTATTATACTTTGATCTGCTGTGGCTTCGGTAACAAAAATGTCACTCCATTGTAAGCGTTTTATAAATATATGCTCCTCTATACCTATCTCTTACACTCTAAATAACAAAAAAGCCACTGTTGAGAAACTCAACAATGGCTTTGTGTGCTTGGCGGCGTCCTACTCTCCCAGGACCCTTCGGTCCAAGTACCATCGGCGCTGGAGGGCTTAACGGTCGTGTTCGGGATGGGTACGCGTGGAACCCCTCCGCTATCGCCACCAAACGGGCATTTACAGCGTAAATGCTTCAGGAACCTTAATTCCTGAAAACTGAATCCGAAACGAATCTGCGTCTTAATTTGTTGGATAAGCCCTCGACCGATTAGTATTGGTCAGCTCCATGCATTGCTGCACTTCCACCTCCAACCTATCTACCTCGTCGTCTTCAAGGGGTCTTACTGATTGGGAAATCTCATCTTGAGGGGGGCTTCACGCTTAGATGCTTTCAGCGCTTATCCCGTCCGTACGTAGCTACTCAGCCATGCTCCTGGCGGAACAACTGATGCACCAGCGGTACGTCCATCCCGGTCCTCTCGTACTAAGGACAGCTCCTCTCAAATTTCCTGCGCCCACGACAGATAGGGACCGAACTGTCTCACGACGTTCTGAACCCAGCTCGCGTACCGCTTTAATGGGCGAACAGCCCAACCCTTGGGACCTACTTCAGCCCCAGGATGCGATGAGCCGACATCGAGGTGCCAAACCTCCCCGTCGATGTGGACTCTTGGGGGAGATAAGCCTGTTATCCCCAGGGTAGCTTTTATCCGTTGAGCGATGGCCCTTCCATGCGGTACCACCGGATCACTAAGTCCGACTTTCGTCCCTGCTCGACTTGTAGGTCTCGCAGTCAAGCTCCCTTATGCCTTTGCACTCTTCGAATGATTTCCAACCATTCTGAGGGAACCTTTGAACGCCTCCGTTACTCTTTAGGAGGCGACCGCCCCAGTCAAACTGCCCGCCTGACACGGTCCCCGTACCCGATTAGGGCACTAGGTTAGAACCTAGATACGATCAGGGTGGTATCCCAACGGCGCCTCCGCAGAAGCTTGCGCTCCTGCCTCTACGGCTCCCACCTATCCTGTACAGATCGTACCCAAATTCAATATCAAGCTGCAGTAAAGCTCCATGGGGTCTTTCCGTCTTGTCGCGGGTAACCTGCATCTTCACAGGTATTAAAATTTCACCGGATCTCTCGTTGAGACAGCGCCCAAGTCGTTACGCCATTCGTGCGGGTCAGAATTTACCTGACAAGGAATTTCGCTACCTTAGGACCGTTATAGTTACGGCCGCCGTTTACTGGGGCTTCGGTTCACAGCTTCGGATTACTCCTAACCGCTCCCCTTAACCTTCCAGCACCGGGCAGGCGTCAGCCCGTATACTTCGCCTTGCGGCTTCGCACAGACCTGTGTTTTTGCTAAACAGTCGCTTGGGCCTTTTCACTGCGGCCCCCTCGGGCTATTCACCCTACCGAGGCACCCCTTCTCCCGAAGTTACGGGGTCATTTTGCCGAGTTCCTTAACGAGAGTTCTTCCGCGCGCCTTAGAATTCTCTTCTCGCCTACCTGTGTCGGTTTGCGGTACGGGCACCTTCTCCTGGCTAGAGGCTTTTCTTGGCAGTGTGAGATCATGACCTTCGCTACTATAATTTTCGCTCCCCATCACAGCCCAGCCTTAACGGTGTGCGGATTTGCCTACACACCAGCCTCACTGCTTAGACGGACATCCATCAGTCCGCGTCACTACCCTCCTGCGTCACCCCATCGCTCATAGCGGATTACGGTGGTACAGTAATTTCAAACTGTTGTCCTTCGACTACGCCTTTCGGCCTCGCCTTAGGTCCCGACTTACCCTGAGCGGACGAGCCTTCCTCAGGAAACCTTGGGCTTTCGGCGGATCAGATTCTCACTGATCTTTTCGTTACTCATACCGGCATTCTCACTTGTATGCTGTCCAGCGCTCCTTACGGTACACCTTCAACCCACATACAACGCTCCCCTACCCCAGATGCAAAGCATCTAGCCATAGCTTCGGTGGTGTGTTTAGCCCCGTTACATTTTCGGCGCAGAGTCACTCGACCAGTGAGCTATTACGCACTCTTTCAATGGTGGCTGCTTCTAAGCCAACATCCTGGTTGTCTGTGCAACTCCACATCCTTTCCCACTTAACACACACTTGGGGACCTTAGCTGATGGTCTGGGCTGTTTCCCTTTTGACAATGGATCTTAGCACTCACTGTCTGACTCCCGGCAAGAAGTTAATGGCATTCGGAGTTTGACTGAGCTTGGTAACCCTTGCGGGCCCCGCACCCAATCAGTGCTCTACCTCCACCACTCCATTCACCGAGGCTAGCCCTAAAGCTATTTCGGGGAGAACCAGCTATCTCCGAGTTCGATTGGAATTTCTCCGCTACCCCCACCTCATCCCCGCATTTTTCAACATACGTGGGTTCGGGCCTCCAGTGCGTGTTACCGCACCTTCACCCTGGACAGGGGTAGATCACACGGTTTCGGGTCTACGTCCACATACTTAAGTCGCCCTATTCAGACTCGCTTTCGCTGCGGCTCCGGCTTCTCACCTTAACCTTGCATGTTAAACGTAACTCGCCGGTTCATTCTACAAAAGGCACGCCATCACCCCTAGATCGGGCTCTGACTTTTTGTAAGCACACGGTTTCAGGTTCTATTTCACTCCCCTTCCGGGGTGCTTTTCACCTTTCCCTCACGGTACTGTTTCACTATCGGTCGCCAGGTAGTATTTAGCCTTAGCAGATGGTCCTGCTGGATTCATACGGGGTTTCACGTGCCCCGCACTACTCGGGATCCGTCTCGGAGAGAACACAGTTTAGGCTACAGGGCTTTTACCTCTATCGCGGGCCTTTCCAGACCTCTTCGCCTACCATATTCCTTTGTAACTCCATGTGAGACGTCCCACAACCCCAAGGGGCTTGCCCCTTGGTTTAGGCTGTTCCGCGTTCGCTCGCCGCTACTGACGGAATCACTATTGTTTTCTCTTCCTCAGGGTACTTAGATGTTTCAGTTCCCCTGGTCTGCCTCTATCTCTCCTATGTATTCAGAGAGAAGTAACTGCGAATTACCACAGCTGGGTTTCCCCATTCGGACACCCCCGGATCAAAGCTTGCTTACAGCTCCCCGAGGCAGTTTCGTTGTTCGCCACGTCCTTCGTCGGCTCCTGGCGCCTAGGCATCCTCCGTGTGCTCTTATTAGCTTAACCAATGCGTTTTCCGTTAGGAAAATCGCTAGCATCGCTATAATTAAAACTTGTTTACACAAGTTTCAGCTAAAAGATGTTCTAAAACGCAAATTCGTTTCGGTATCCAGTTTTCAAGGATCAAGGTACTACTTGAGAGCTTAAACTCTCAAAACTGACCAACGAGTGAGTAACAGGCCTAAACCTGAGTTTTGGAAGCTAAGCTTCCGATTTGAATGTTTCCGTTGCAGGAAACGATTCTCCATAGAAAGGAGGTGATCCAGCCGCACCTTCCGATACGGCTACCTTGTTACGACTTCACCCCAATCATCTACCCCACCTTCGGCGGCTGGCTCCCTTGCGGGTTACCCCACCGACTTCGGGTGTTGTAAACTCTCGTGGTGTGACGGGCGGTGTGTACAAGACCCGGGAACGTATTCACCGCGGCATGCTGATCCGCGATTACTAGCAATTCCGACTTCATGCAGGCGAGTTGCAGCCTGCAATCCGAACTGAGACCGGCTTTGCTGGGATTGGCTCCACCTCGCGGCTTCGCTTCCCGTTGTACCGGCCATTGTAGTACGTGTGTAGCCCAGGTCATAAGGGGCATGATGATTTGACGTCATCCCCACCTTCCTCCGGTTTGTCACCGGCAGTCACTCTAGAGTGCCCAGCCTTACCTGCTGGCAACTAAAGTCAAGGGTTGCGCTCGTTGCGGGACTTAACCCAACATCTCACGACACGAGCTGACGACAACCATGCACCACCTGTCTCCTCTGTCCCGAAGGCCGCCACTATCTCTAGTGGATTCAGAGGGATGTCAAGACCTGGTAAGGTTCTTCGCGTTGCTTCGAATTAAACCACATACTCCACTGCTTGTGCGGGTCCCCGTCAATTCCTTTGAGTTTCAGTCTTGCGACCGTACTCCCCAGGCGGAGTGCTTACTGTGTTAACTTCGGCACCAAGGGTATCGAAACCCCTAACACCTAGCACTCATCGTTTACGGCGTGGACTACCAGGGTATCTAATCCTGTTTGCTCCCCACGCTTTCGCGCCTCAGCGTCAGTTACAGCCCAGAAAGTCGCCTTCGCCACTGGTGTTCCTCCACATATCTACGCATTTCACCGCTACACGTGGAATTCCACTTTCCTCTTCTGTACTCAAGCCACCCAGTTTCCAGTGCGACCTCAGGTTGAGCCCAAGGTTTAAACACCAGACTTAAATAGCCGCCTGCGCGCGCTTTACGCCCAATAATTCCGGACAACGCTTGCCCCCTACGTATTACCGCGGCTGCTGGCACGTAGTTAGCCGGGGCTTTCTTCTCAGGTACCGTCACTCCGGTAGCAGTTACTCTACCGGACGTTCTTCCCTGGCAACAGAGCTTTACGATCCGAAAACCTTCATCACTCACGCGGCGTTGCTCCGTCAGGCTTTCGCCCATTGCGGAAGATTCCCTACTGCTGCCTCCCGTAGGAGTCTGGGCCGTGTCTCAGTCCCAGTGTGGCCGTTCACCCTCTCAGGTCGGCTACGCATCGTCGCCTTGGTGAGCCGTTACCCCACCAACTAGCTAATGCGCCGCAGGCCCATCTCCTTGTAGCAGATTGCTCCGCCTTTCATCCTTCGTCCATGTGAACAAAGGAATTATCCGGTATTAGCTACCGTTTCCGGTAGTTATCCCAGTCAAAGAGGTAGGTTGCCTACGTGTTACTCACCCGTCCGCCGCTAAGTTAATCCAGAGCAAGCTCCTTCATAACTCCGCTCGACTTGCATGTATTAGGCACGCCGCCAGCGTTCGTCCTGAGCCAGGATCAAACTCTCCAAATTGGTATTTAGAAAGAGCGATTGCTCAATTTGAAACATCTGACGAGAATTTACATTCTCACGATGAAATTTCTAAAGCGTATAAATACGCTGTGAAACTCATCAGTTTTGGATCTCACTTGCGTGATTTCCATACTCACTCGTTGTTCAGTTTTCAAAGATCAAGCTCGTTGTCAGTGCCGATTATCTCGTCACCAGCAACTCTTATAATATATCACATTCAGCCGATCAATGCAAGCTCTTTTTTTAACTTCTTTTCCGAGCCAGGCGTTGATGTTTCGCGGCCA
This sequence comes from Paenibacillus sp. FSL L8-0340, assembly GCF_038593145.1. Classification (NCBI taxonomy): domain Bacteria; kingdom Bacillati; phylum Bacillota; class Bacilli; order Caryophanales; family Paenibacillaceae; genus Paenibacillus; species Paenibacillus sp. FSL L8-0340. The sequence continues at coordinate 11,727 of NZ_CP151967.1, read as the reverse complement.
GAAATAGAATATATCATGTATAGGTCTGCATTGCAAGCATTATTTATAAAATTCTTTCTGGAGTATACAGCTTGTACCGCCCCCTACTGCAAAGGCACCAGCTTAAAGGGCGATAACAAAGCTTTCGTTGGACTCATCCCTTGGGTTAGGCAATGATCTCCTGAATGTATAGCTCACGTTCCATCATCAGGTTGACGATCTTTCCCTCCACCTGGATCATAGGGCGTGTAGGGTTGCTGCGGTCTGTAAAGATAATCTCTCCATGACGTCCGTCGCTTAATCGTATTCTTGTGCCATTGTAGAGATCTGTTGTTTTCTGAATAAAGGTTTGAACGATAACCGGATCCAGCTTACCGAAGCTTTCGGTCTGTAGCTGCTCCAATACCAGATAAGGCGATTGAGCCTTTCTGTATGCCTTCTCCAGGGTCATAGCATGAAAGATATCAGCCACAGCAACGATCTTGGCGTAGATATGAATCTGGCTGCCCTCCAGATGGAGCGGATAACCAGTACCGTCTATTTTTTCGTGATGCTGAAGTGCTGCAAGTCTAACCCCTTCGTTAATAGCTGTAACATTTCTCAGCAGCTGGTATCCATAAGTGGTATGCCTGCGGACTTCTTCTAATTCAGCTCCGTTCAGCGGAGTCGGCTTGTGCAGCAGTGCCCCATCTACTTTAACGTTACCGATATCATGCAGCAAACCGGCAAATGCGGCCTGCATCCAGTCTTTCTGCGGATATCCGCACCACTGGGCTATTTTATAACAGGTTAATGCCGACAGCACTGCATTGTGATAGTTATAATCTTCATCCTGCAGAATCCGTGGAGCAAACTTCAAGACATGATAATCTTTTAAATTGTCGATCAATGCTTCCAACTGACTCCGTAATTCAAAAATGGGTATCGAGGCAGCAGCAACAGAACGGTAGCTCTGCTTAATCAAAATCAGCATCTTCTCATATTCATCATGTAAAGAGGAATTGCTCTTGGCCAGCACTGACTCATTAATGAGTGTTCCTGCCTTGACTGGCAACGTCTTCGCGGCTGCTTTAACATTTTCAGCAGGTACAGCCTCTCCCTGGTTGCCTTCAATCTCCACCTGTTGAATTAAAAAAGCCTGCAGAATCTCAATGTCGCGTGGCAGTATTATTTTTCCCTTGGGAAATAATACTCCTCCTAAAGGGGTAACTACATCTTTGATAATTTTTGAACCTGGTTTAACTTCTGCTACGGATATATTTGGCATCCACTCAGCCCCTCTACTTCATGACACTTGCGCTCAGGAATGCTGCTCTATATAGAGACTGAACATTACCGGCTAACTGGTGTGCCGCCAGGCAGCACCGGAGTACTTGATTCTCTAATTATAGTATGGATAGTTGCAAGCGGCTAGATAGTGTATCGGCAATCCATAAAAATTATATTTAAAAGCAAAAAGAGCACGGGCTTCTTATAAGAAGCCTGTGCTCTCTTTATAGGGTGCTATTCGAGAATATCCTCGTCATTGCCGGCGTCCATTTCAGGCTCAGCGGCTTCAGCAGTTTCATCTATTGCTGTAACCTGGCTCTCTTCGCCGTCCTCGAGTTCGGACAATTCGTCTTCCTCATTCTTATCGGCTCTGCAAAGGGTGGCTACTGCATCATCCTCACGGATATTAATCAGCTTAACGCCCTGCGCATAACGGCCCATGGTAGAAATCCCATCCATACTCGTACGAATCAAGGTTCCGCTCGTTGTAATGATCATCAGGTCTTCGTCTTTCTTAACAACCTTCAAGCCAACAACCGGTCCATTCTTATCCGTAAGATTAATGGTCTTGATTCCCTTACCGCCACGGGTTTGTGAACGATAGTCGCTGGCAGGTGTACGTTTGCCGTAACCCTTAGTCGTTACGATCAACACCTCAAGCTCCTTGTCCACGCAGTCCATTCCGATCACATGGTCATTGTCGTCCAAGTTAATCCCTTTGACCCCTGTTGCACTGCGGCCCATAGAACGTACATCGTTCTCGGAGAAGGTAATAGACATGCCGCGGGCAGTACCGATAATCAGATTCTGCTCTCCGTCTGTCAGCTTAACTTCGATCAAGGAGTCTTCCTCACGAAGATTAATGGCAATCAATCCGCCTTTGCGGATGTTGTTATAATCTTCAAGCGGCGTTTTCTTCACGATCCCTTCACGGGTAGCAAAGAACAGGTATTTGTCGCTATCCGCTTCCTCTACCTGAATGACTGCACTGATCTTCTCACCCTGTTCAATTTGAATCAGGTTGATAATCGGCGTCCCCCGTGCAGTACGTCCAAGCTCAGGAATCTCATAAGCCTTGATCCGGTACACTTTGCCCTTATCGGTAAAGAACATGAGGTAATTATGGGAATTACTCACGAAGAGATGCTCCACGAAATCCTCATCCTTGGTATCCATCCCGATCACACCGCGGCCTCCACGCTTCTGGCTGCGATACGTGCTGACCGGCAGACGTTTGATATAACCGGTATGCGTAATCGTAATGACAACCTCTTCACGCGGGATCAGATCCTCGTCAAGAATGCTTTCTTCGCCGACAGTGATTTCGGTGCGGCGGTCATCCGAAAATTTATCACGGATTTCCTGAAGCTCGCTGCTGATGATATCCAGCACGAGATGCTCATTGGCCAGAATTTCCTTATACTCGGCAATCTTGACTAGCAATTCATTATACTCGTTCTCAATTTTCTCCCGTTCTAATCCGGTCAGGCGCTGCATCCGCATATCGAGAATTGCTTGAGCCTGCTCAATACTGAGGCTGAATGTTTCCATCAAGCCTTCACGGGCGATATCCGTCGTACGGGAAGCCCTGATCAGCGCAATAACCTCATCCAGATGATCCAGTGCAACACGCAGACCTTCCAGAATATGCGCCCGTGCCTCAGCCTTCTTCAGATCAAAGATCGTCCGCCGGCGGATAACTTCGATTTGATGCTGTAAGTAGTGATACAGCACGTCGCGAAGATTCAGGATCTTCGGCTCGTTGCCTACAATAGCCAGCATATTGATACCGAATGTAGATTGCATGGCAGTATGTTTGTACAAGTTATTGAGTACGACACTTGGATTGACATCACGCCGCATCTCAATTACAACGCGCATACCGTTACGGTCGGATTCATCACGAAGATCAGTTATTCCCTCGATCCGTTTCTCACGTACCAATTCTGCAATCTTTTCAACCAATCTCGCTTTGTTGACCTGATAAGGCAGTTCATGCACAATGATCCGCGCTTTACCATTGTTCTCCTCAATGGTTGCTTTAGCACGCATCGTAACTGATCCGCGTCCTGTACGGTAAGCTTGGCGAATACCTTCACGGCCCAAAATATAGCCCGCTGTAGGGAAATCCGGCCCTTGAATATATTCCATAAGCTCCATAGGTGTGATCTCTGGATTCCTGATCATCGCCTGTACGCCATCAATGACTTCACCCAGATTATGCGGAGGAATGTTGGTAGCCATCCCTACAGCGATCCCGGATACCCCGTTAACGAGCAGGTTAGGATAACGCGCAGGCAAAACTACAGGTTCATTCTCTTCACCGTCATAGTTAGGTGCGAAATCAACTGTTTCCTTGTTGAGATCGCGAAGCATTTCTCCGGCGATTTTGGACAGGCGTGCCTCGGTATACCGCATTGCTGCCGCCATATCTCCGTCAATGGAACCGAAGTTCCCATGACCGTCTACGAGCATGTAGCGCATGGAGAAATCCTGCGCCATCCGTACCATCGTCTCATAAACAGCGGAGTCCCCGTGAGGATGATACTTACCGATAACCTCACCGACGATTCTCGCTGACTTCTTGTGAGGTTTATCCGGAGACATTCCAAGTTCCGACATCGCAAACAAAATGCGTCGGTGAACAGGCTTGAGTCCGTCCCGCACATCTGGCAAAGCCCGGCTTACAATGATGCTCATTGCGTAATCCATAAAGGATTCGCGCATTTCCTCACCAATGTCCCGATCTTTGATTTGCGGGTTATTTTGTTCAGCCATGAGTTGCTGGACCTCCTTCAGTTAAAAACCGCTACCCTTTATTATATTACTTTCACAAAAGCAGCACAATTAAACACTATAGATTTATATCTTCTATATTCATTTCTTTTGGCACAGTCAGGGGTAAATGCCCTTTCCGCCAATGTCTTCGTTACATAGACTGTAAAGACAAGAAGATTGGTTATATGGCCCTGGTTTTGTCCAAAAAGACATAACCCCATATCCTTATATTATAACATTGTTTAGTTAGCTTGTCCTAAAATTTCAGCTTTCCAGATTCATCACTCAGATCAACCCACAAAACTTTAAGTTTATGCTTTCGGAGCAAGTTTTGTACGAGGAGAATTCAATGCTGTTACGCTCACAAAACTTTTAAAGGAGGAAGATAATGAGGATTCAACGGGTCTCCAGCAAATGGGCAAAAACTAAAGTTATCCTGCAAAACCGCCTACTGGCAATCTTCATCCCGGAAACACGAAAGTACAGTTTGGCCGCTCTTAACGAATTGCTCGAAACCTACGGGACGGTATATATAAAACCTGACCGCGGGACTTATGGGAATGGTGTGATGCGAGCCGAGCAGCGTATGGTGAATTTAAGTCCCAGCGGACAGCAGCCGGTCAACGGGGATTACGGTACTGGAAGCAGTGAAGCCGCGGTTGAACAAAAAATAATGTATATCTTGCGTCATGGTTTGGAGGCAGAAGCATTCTCCACAACGGAGGAACTGCATAATGCTTTGAAGCCGAAGATTAGAGGACGTTCCTACTTAATCCAACAGGGAATTGATTTGCTCCGGCATGCTGACCGCCCGTTTGATTTGCGCGTACTAACGCAAAAAAGACCGGATGGAGGGTGGGAAACAACCGGAATGCTGGGCAGAGTCGCCGCTCCGCAAAAGATTGTGACCAATTATCATAATGGGGGCAGTGTCTTTACCGTCAATGCGTTGTTTAAAGAACATATGAGCCCGGCAGAGATGGCATCCACTCTTCAGTCGTTAAAATCCCTGGGTGTAAAAATTGCCATGCAGCTTGAAACAGCCTACCCTGGGCTTAAAGAAATCGGGCTTGATATCGCCCTGGATCAGCATCATGATGTATGGCTGCTTGAAGTGAACACCCTTCCCTCCATCATTGCCTTTAAATTAATTCACGACAAATCTGTTTACCGCAAAATTCATCGTTATGCTGTGGCGTATGGACGGTTAAAGAGAAGAAAAACAGCCGTCTCCCGCCGGTAACCCCTCTCCTGAGCAAAAGACTACCTAACCAAAAGAACCTCCGGCTTCTATTCGCCAAGGAATAGGAAACTGGAGGTTCTTTGCTAAGAACATATGCTTCAGCCCTGTATGAGGACCGGTGTGCGCATATGATTAAATATCAAGGTTCCGAACAGATTGGGCATGTTCCTGAATGAACTCGCGACGCGGCTCAACGTTATCGCCCATCAGCGTATCGAAAATTCCGTCAGCCAAGATGGCATCATCAATCGTTACCTGCAGCATCATGCGGCTCTCAGGATCCATGGTGGTATCCCAAAGCTGAGTGGCGTTCATTTCTCCCAGACCTTTGTAGCGCTGAACATTTACCTTAACATTCTCACCAAAGGTAGCAATGATCTCATCGCGTTCTCTCTCACTTTGAGCATAGCGGATGACTTTGTTGCGCTCAATTTTGAACAGCGGCGGCTGGGCGATATAAATATAGCCAGCTTCGATAATCTTCCGCATGTAGCGGTAGAAGAAGGTCAACAGCAGAGTCCGGATATGGGCTCCGTCGACGTCCGCATCAGTCATAATAACAACCTTGTGATAACGCGCCTTGGACAGATCGAAGTCCTCGCTGATCCCGGTTCCCAGAGCAGTAATAATCGCCCGGATTTCGGCATTGGATAGGATACGGTCAAGCCGTGCTTTCTCTACGTTCAGGATTTTACCGCGCAATGGCAGAATCGCCTGGAAGTGACGGTCCCGGCCCTGCTTGGCTGATCCACCGGCAGAGTCACCTTCGACGATATACAGCTCACTGATCGAAGCGTCCTTGGATGAGCAGTCTGCCAGCTTACCCGGCAAGGCACTGACTTCAAGAGCGCTCTTGCGGCGGGTCAGTTCACGGGCTTTGCGGGCAGCCTCACGGGCACGTGAAGCCTGCAGTGACTTCTCCAGCACCCGCCGGGAAACTGCAGGGTTCTCTTCCAGGAATTCCTGCAGCTTCTCACCGAACAGGGATTCTACAATCCCGCGGACTTCACTGTTGCCGAGCTTGGTCTTCGTTTGCCCTTCGAATTGCGGCTCAGGAATTTTCACGGAAATAATCGCCGTCAATCCTTCACGAACGTCATCTCCGGTCAGATTGTTGCTGCTGTCCTTGATCACGCCGGTCTTGCGGGCATAATCATTGATGATCCGTGTCAATGCACTCTTAAAGCCGGATTCATGTGTTCCGCCTTCATGTGTATTGATATTGTTGGCAAAAGAGTAAATGTTCTCTGTGTACGAATCGTTATATTGCAGAGCTACTTCAACCGCAATCATATCCCGTGAGCCTTCCACGTAGATCGGATCTTCATGAAGCGCCTCTTTTTTCTCGTTCAAATATTTCACATATTCTACGATACCGCCATCGTATTTGAAGGTATTGGAAACCCCCGTCCGCTCATCCAGCAGTGAAAGCTCGATTCCCTTGTTAAGGAACGCCAGCTCGCGGATACGGGTAAGGAGCGTGTTGTATTCGAAGACTGTCGTTTCGGTGAAAATCTCCGAGTCTGGATGAAAGGTTGTAGTGGTACCCGTCTCGTCGGAATCTCCGATAATCTTGATATCATATTGCGGTGCACCGCGTCTGTATTCCTGCTGGTAGACGTGGCCGTCACGTTTGACGGTTACAACTACCTTCTCGGATAATGCGTTCACAACCGATATCCCTACACCGTGAAGACCGCCCGAAACCTTATATCCGCCACCGCCGAATTTACCACCGGCATGCAGGACAGTCATTACAACCTCAAGTGTCGATTTCTTCAGCTTCACGTTCTCACCGACAGGGATACCCCGTCCGTTATCAATAACGGTCACACTGTTATCTTCATGAATCATCACTTGAATCCGGTCGCAAAAACCTGCCAGCGCCTCATCGATACTGTTATCGACGACCTCCCAAACCAAATGATGCAGACCTTTAGCGCTAGTGGAGCCAATGTACATGCCGGGACGTTTCCGAACAGCTTCCAGCCCTTCCAGTACCTGAATCTGGCTCTCATCATATGTCGGTTGATTCATTGACATGCCTTCACCTACTTCTTTCTGATTATCTCTTGTAACCTGAAAAGCTTATATTTCCAACAAGATTTTGGCTCTTTTTTTGAGAGTGGAGGAGGAAATAGGGGAGTAGTACACAGTATTTTTGGTCACGACAATGGACTTCGCTTCCTCTTCACCGATTCGTTCCAGTTTTTTATCCTGCTGGGAATGAACAATGAACTGCTTCGACACCTTCGAGGACTTCTCAATTGATATATCAAATATAGCAATCAGCTCTGAGGATCGAATAATCTTTTCTCCGCCCAAATGAATATACATTCTCTTCCTCCGCTCTTTATAACTCCACTTTTCCATCATGAACATGGTATAGGCTTGCGCCTTTTAATTTATCGGCACTTAAACTTTCCACACCGGTGGCAGTGATGAAGGTTTGTACCTTGCTTTGAAAGGTTTCTATAAGCTGAGTCTGGCGGTAAGGATCAAGCTCGGACAAAACATCATCAAGAAGCAGCACAGGGTACTCCCCGATTTCTTCATGGATCAGTTCGATTTCCGCCAGCTTGAGCGATAAAGCTGCCGTGCGCTGCTGCCCCTGAGAACCGTAGACCTGAGCTTCTCTTCCGTTGATAAAAAAGGACAGGTCATCCCGATGGGGACCCGTCAGCGTCATGCCGCGCCTAATTTCCTGATCTCTTGTTTGTGATAACTTTAACATAAATTTGTCTAATAAGACAGCTTCATCTTCCTCGTCCCGCTCGCCGAAAGAGGGGACGTACAGCAATTTCAGCTCTTCCCCGCCGTTCGTAATGCCCCGGTGAATGCTCTCTGCCCAGATTTGCAGCTTCTTTATGAATTGTTTCCTTTTTTTGACGATTTTAACACCATGCTCTATAAGTTGGGCATCCCATATGTCCAACAGCTCCTTGCCTGCTGCTTCTTTACCCCATAGCTGCTTCAGCAGATTGCCTCTTTGCAGAAGCACCTTCTGGTATTGCTGCAGATGGAAAAGATAACTTGGCTGCACCTGGCCAATCTCCATATCAAGAAACCGGCGCCGTATTCCAGGTGTCCCTTTGACGATCTCCAGATCTTCCGGAGCGAACATCACCACGTTGAGCGAGCCGACGAATTCACTGAGCCTGCGCTGTTCCAGCCCGTTGATTCTGGCTTTTTTGCCTTGGGCGGACAAGGTTAGCTCCAGCTTCAAATCGCCATATTTACGTTCCACCTCGGCAACAATTTGCGCGGATCCTCCGGGAGCATCAAAAGAAATGAGTTCCCGGTCCTTCGAGGTACGGTGGCTCTTGGTCATCGCCAGGACGAACAGAGCCTCCATGAGGTTTGTTTTGCCCTGGGCATTCTGACCGAGAATCAGGTTCACATCGCCCAGGTTCTCCAGACGCAGCAGCCCGTAGTTACGGTAATGCTGCAGACCGATATTTTTAACAAACACGAACCTCTGCCTCCTTGGGTGAACTACTCTTTTATTCCGCCGCCTTCAATCTCGAATGCGCCGTTGTCCTGAACCTCTATTGTATCACCCGGATAAAGCTTTCTGCCACGTCGTTCTTCTTTTTCCCCGTTAACCTTCACGTAGCCTTCCTGCAGCAGCGCCTTCGCCATGCCGCCTGTGGATACGCAATCCGAAAGCTTCAAGAACTGGTCCAGCTTAATATATCCACTGTGGATAAGTATTTTTTTCATGTTTTTTATCCTTTCCGCCACTTATCCACAGGTCCGTGAACAGCGGCGTTTAATTTGTTGTGCGGTACGGCAGAATGACATACAGACTGCGGCTGTCATCCAGCGGTCTAAGAATAATCGGACTCATCATACCGGTGAAGGCGATGACAAGCTGCTCGCTTTCGACAACTTTCAGGACATCGAGCATATATTTGGAGTTGAAGGAGATTTTGAGCGGCTCGCCTTTGAAATCAAGCACTTCCAGTTCTTCACGGACCTTCCCCAGCTCTGACGAGCTGGAAGAGATCTCAACGTCGCCGTTTTCCAGTGTCTGCATACGGACAATGTTTGTTTTTTCTTCACGGGACAGCAAATAAGCGCGGTCAATTGATTCGCTGAGTTTTTTTGTATCCAAAGTTAGTTCTGTTTTGTAGTTGGTCGGAATAATTCTAGAAGTATCCGGATAAATTCCATCCAAAATCCGCGAATAGAACAGCACCTTGTCGATTTTGAAGAGCACCTGATTATCGGCCACGACAATATCCACCAGCATATTCTGGTCCGGAATGATTTTGCTTAACTCATTCAGCGTTTTGCCGGCAATGACGATGTTGGCGAATTGGACATTCTCGGTCCCTTCCAGATGCGCAGCTCTTGTGGCCAGACGGTGGCGGTCGGTAGCTGTAAATTTAAATTCATTCTCACTCAGATTCCACAGAATCCCTGTCAGAATAGGCGTTGTCTCTTGGGTGGAGATGGAGAATGCTGTTTGTTTAATCATATTTTTCAGCAAATCACCTGGAATTGAGATCGTTTCGTTCTCCTCGATGCTGGGCAGTACCGGGAATTCCTCGGGGTCAAGACCGACGATCTGAATCTCCGTGGAACCGGAAGAGATATAGGTTTGAAAGCCCTCTTTGACTTCCATGTGAATTTCTTTGGAGGGAAGCTTCTTGATGATCTCGACGAAAAATTTGGCTGGAAGCACAACGCTTCCTGGCTGTTCCACTTTTACGATGGTATGGCTATCGTTCTCTGCAGGTATGAAGGACTGAATGGAAATGTCCGTATCACTTGCAGTCAGGGTAACGCCTTGATGGCTTACCTCCAGCTTAATGCCGGTCAGAATGGGGATCGTGGTTCTGCTGGAGATGGCCTTGGATACGTGCCCGATTGATTCGTTGAGTTCATTTTTAAGAATGCTGATTTTCATGATTTCACTCCTAGCTGAAAAATTGGGAAATAGGTGTACGTAAGTCCTCTTCGAAACCTGCTCTTAGAAGATGAATTATTATAGTTATTTAATAGTATTAGTAGTAGGGGCGCCGTTTATGTGGATAACCCCAGAAACAGCATAAAATTAAGCCTATCCACATGTGTATAGATTGTGCATAGGCTCTTTGTTCCTCTTAGGAAGGATTTTTAATTTTCTCCGCAAGATTATTTACCACTTTGTACAACTCCTGGTCTACCTTTAATTGCTGCGTAATCTTCTCATGGGCATGTATAACTGTCGTATGGTCACGTCCCCCGAAAGCTTCTCCGATTTTGGGAAGCGAATAATCCGTTAATTCACGGGAGAGATACATAGCGATTTGACGTGGAAAAGCTACGGCTTTGGTGCGTTTGCGCGCCTTGAAATCTTCCATGCGCAAATTGTAATATTCGCCGACCTTCTGCTGAATATCGTTCATGGTGATCATCTTCGGCCGGCTGGAAGGAATGATATCCTTCAGTGCTTCGGCTGCCAGATGAGTGGTCACGTCCTGGTTGGTAAGCGATGAATAGGCAACAACACGGATCAATGCGCCCTCAAGCTCGCGAATGTTCGTATCGATCTGGTTGGCGATGTACATCATGGCCTCATTGGGGATATCCAGGTTCTCCGCTTTGGCTTTCTTGCGCAAAATGGCAATCCGCGTCTCCAGATCAGGCGGTTGAATATCGGTTATGAGTCCCCATTCAAAACGGGAACGAAGCCGTTCTTCCAGAGTGGGAATTTCCTTTGGGGGACGGTCGCTGGAGATAATAATTTGCTTGCGTTCTTCATGAAGAGCGTTAAACGTATGGAAAAATTCCTCCTGCGTTGACTCTTTGCCGGCCAGGAATTGAATATCGTCAATCAGCAGAATGTCAACGTTGCGGTATTTGTTACGGAAGCTTTCACCGCGGTTGTCACGGATGGAGTTGATGAATTCATTCGTGAATTTCTCGGACGAGATGTAGATAACCTTATTGTTAGGGTTATGTTCCAGGACGTAGTGTCCGATGGCATGCATTAGATGAGTCTTCCCGAGACCCACCCCGCCGTACAAAAACAAGGGGTTATACGCTTTGGCAGGCGCTTCCGCTACAGCCAGAGAGGCTGCATGCGCAAACCGGTTGCCGGAGCCGATAACGAACGTATCGAAAGTGTATTTGGGATTAAGCAAATGAGTCTGCGCTTCTTCACGCGATACTGCGGGAGAAGGCGTCATTTGCTGGATTACAGGCTCTACGGGCTTGTTCTCCTCAATCACAAATTTGACGTCAACCTGTTGTCCGGTAACTTCATAAACCGTAGCTCCTACCAATTTGGTGTAGCGACTTTCCAGCCATTCTACGGCAAACGTTGTAGGTGCCGAGATGATAATGGCGTGCTGGCTAAGAGTTAATGCCTTCGTAGCCTTAAACCATGTATCGAAGCTCGGTTTGCTTAATTTGGTTTGAATAATCGATAATATTTGCTGCCATAATTCGGAAGTATGGCTGTCCAC